>CBDHGK010000041.1:0-4800000 GCA_965263045.1 Terriglobia bacterium | reverse complement strand
CTGTGCATTTACGAAGCGCGCGGGGGTCTGCTCGACGAAGCCCTGGTTCACCTGGACGAAGTCATCGCTTCAGGTGAGGCGAAGCCCGATCACTGGGTCTACCGGAGCTTGATACTCGAGCGGAAGCAAAGGTGGGGCGACTTGAAGGAACACTTCCGGGTGATGGCCCATCAGATGCCGGCGCTGGGTGACTGGATCGATCAAAAGCGAAGAGAGCCCCAGGTGGCGGCCGCGCTTTCATCCTTACTGTCAGGTTCCCATCCGGTACCGATGGGCGGGCCGAGGCCACACGAAGCATGAATCTGGCAATTTACAACAACGGAATCCCGTTTCACGGCAATTCGCCTGTGGAAGGCCCGCTTGGAGGCAGCGAAAGTGGCATCGTCTACATGGCGCGCGAACTTGCAGCGATCGGACATGTGGTGAGTGTCTACTGCAATTGCCCGGCGCCGGGAATCTACGGCGGCGTCCACTACCAGCATAGCCATCGTTTCTTCGATGAATTCCGGGCTGCTCGCTGGGACGTTTTCATTTCATTCCGTTCGTTCGATCCGTTTCTCATAGGGCGGATCGCGCCACGCACGATCTTCTGGACAGGCGACGCGAGCGACCAGAGCGCAATATCCAATCTGGGTCATCGGGAAATCCAGGAGAACATCGACCTTCACTTTTGCGTAAGCGAGTGGCACCGTTCGACGTTCATCGCCAACTTTCAATTGCCTCCGGAAAAGATAATCGCCACACGCAACGGATTTCGGGAGGATCTTGTACCCCCGGAGCGGGAGAAGATCTGGACCCGTGGGGTTTATTCGAGCACGCCGTTTCGCGGGCTTGAAGGTCTCCTGGATATGTTTCCCCGAATACGGAATCGGTTTTCAGATATGTCGCTTGATGTTTTCAGCAGCATGGAGGTCTACGGCTGGTCCGGAGACAGCGATCGTGATGCCTACGGTGCTCTGTATCAGAAGACCATTCAGCCCGGCGTGACCTCCCACGGCAGTGTCGGGCAGCGGGTGTTACTGGAAGCCCTGTCGGGCAGCGGGTTTCTGCTCTATCCCAATACCTTTGACGAAACCTCCTGCATTGCGGCCATTGAAGCGCAGGCGTGTGGGGCCGTCGTTGTCACATCCGCGAAGGCCGGCCTCAATGAAACCGTTGTCAATGGGGAGACTGGATTCTGCATCGCCGGAGAGCCGTCGTCGCCCTCCTATCAGCATGAGTTTGTCGACCGAGTGGCCGGACTGGTCCAGAACCGGGACCGGCATCGCGTGATGTCTGAGACCGCCCGTAACCGGGCGTTCCAGATTTATTCGTGGCGATCCATAGCGCAGGAGTGGTCCCAGATTTTCGAGAGCATGGAACCCCAGTTGGTCCCGGCCCGGTGGTCTGGACCGCTTGTCATGCTCCAGAAGGGCCACATGTATTTGGCAAAAGGAAACCGAAGTGCAACAGAGCAGATTCTATGGCGCCTCCGCAAACAGCCTTTCTTCGAGAAAGAAGTCCAGGCTTTGGAGCAGAAGTTGTTGAATCCCATGGGCTCGGCCACGCCGGCGAGCACCAGCGCATGAGGAACCGGACGTCGGAATCCTGACCGTCTTCAGCCCTCCGAGTGGAGTCATATGATGAACATCCGATTAAATCAGGACGCATTGGACGTACCCGGTCAGCTTACGACCTGGGGTGACCTGCTGGACTGGCTCGAGACTGATTATCTTACTTCGGGGCAATGCATTACGAGCGTCAGCATCGGTGCCGAGGAGGCAATGAGCTACCGTGAACCCGGCCTTTGTGACCAGGAACTGCGGGACCTCGAGCAAATTGACATCGAAAGTGGAGACTTTGACAGTGTGGTCGCCGAGTCGCTCGTGGAACTGGACCGCGAACTACAGCAGGTTGCCGAAGACGGCGCTAAAATAATTCGCCTGTTCGAGACCCGGAACCAGAGCGAAGCTTACCAGGCGCTTTCGCAGTACCTGGAGTCGCTTGCCGTACTGTTTTCTATTTTTTCCGAAGATCTGGGCTGGGTGCATGAAGCGGGCGGCGACTCCCGTCCAGCCCTCATTGCCTCCCTGGAGCAAGCGTTAGGCGAACTGATTGCCGCGCAGGAGAACGGAGTCTGGATCTCTATTTGCGACGTTCTCGAATACGAGATCGCTCCCGTGTTGGATGGCTGGAAGAGTCTGGTTAAGAGGACACGTGGCCACATCAACTAGCAGCAAGGTAGCCCGTATCGGCAGCAAGACTGCGGACATCGGCAGTCAGACTGCCGACATCGGCTTCATCGTCGACGCCGGGCCGGGGGTGGGCTACGGACATGTCGTCCGCTGTCTCCGCATCGCGGAGGATCTGATGCCGGACCGTGCGGTGAGCTTTTATCCTCTATCAGAGCCCTGTGCGCAGTTTCTTTCCGAGCGTGGATCCGAGCTTCGATTTGATCGACAGTTTCCACCCCTCGTTGTCAGCGATCTCTGCCGCGCGCATTCCATTACCGATACGATCCGGACAAAGGGCTGCCGCCATATCAGCATCCGTGATCTCGGGTTGGCTCAGTGTGATTCTGACGTCGTTATCGATGGCAGCATCACCCAGATCGTTCCAT
Source organism: Terriglobia bacterium (assembly GCA_965263045.1). Taxonomy (GTDB): domain Bacteria; phylum Acidobacteriota; class Terriglobia; order 20CM-2-55-15; family 20CM-2-55-15. Next base: position 4,797,401 of record CBDHGK010000041.1, on the reverse strand, counting down.
ATGCCGCCCATTCCGACCGGAAAATGTTTGTAGGCCCCGACTTCACCGTTGTCGATCCTCGATCCGTCCAGAGGGGCTCAGCAGGTTGCGAAATCCTTGTAAGCCTGGGCGGAGGGGTCTGTCCTGAATATATGAACGCACTCCTGGAAGCGCTCGCCGATCGAGGCTTCCGCGTCTGCGCGACGCAGGGATTTGATCGAACCGCGTCGCTGTCGACCAATCCGGCGGTTCGTTGGATATCGGGTCCCGACGAGATTCGGGGAGCCGTGTTCAGCTGTCTGCTGGCGATCGCGAACGCCGGATTATCCCTGTATGAAATGCTGGCGGCGGGTGTGCCGACCATCGCGCTGAGCGTCGACGAGCTCCAACTCAAGACGGCGGCTGCTTTTGCCGAGAGAGGCGCTGTCGAAAGTGCCGGCGTTATGTCTCTGCTTCACCCAGAAGAGGTCGTCGAACGCGCAATCGAATTGCGTAAAACCCCATCGCTGATGCGCCAGCTTACCGAAGCTGGTCGCAGACTCGTAGACGGCAGGGGATTGCTCCGGGTCAGGAAAATCGTGAGGAGGGAACTATGTCCATCAATGTAACAGCCAACCTGTTTGACCGTTTGCAGACCGAGTCTGCCGAGATGTTCTTCATTGCCGAGGCCGGCCTTAACCATGGAGGCTCCAAAGAACGAGCGATGGCCATGGTGCGTGCAGCGAAATGGGCCGGAGCCGACGCCATCAAATTTCAGACGTTTAGAGCCGACAAGCTCAACTCCAGCACGCGGGTCCAACTCACCCATACCAAAGACGTCGACTTGCAGGAATTGTTCATGAAGCTGGAACTGGACTTCGACGCCTTTCGCACCATATTCAGCGAGGCTAATCGTCTGGGAATCGAGTTTCTTTCGACTCCGTTCGACGAAGAGAGCGCCGACTTTTTAGACGAACTGGGTGTCAATGCGTTCAAAGTAGCCTCTGGCGACATCACGCACAGTCCGCTCGTGAAACATATCGCTCAAAAGGGTAAACCGATTCTGTTGTCGACCGGAATGAGCACATCCGAGGAAATCGAGAAAGCGATTGACTGGATATTTTCCAAGGAGAACCACCAGATCATTCTCTTGCACTGTGTGTCGGCCTATCCGCCGAAACCAGAAGAACTTAACCTGAAATCGATCGAGTTTCTTCGTGATCGCTTCGGCCTGCCCGTCGGCTTTTCCGATCACAGCCTGGGCAACATGGGCGCCATCATTGCCGTCTCGCTGGGAGCTCAGGTCATCGAGCGACATTTCATGCTCGACACGCGGGGCGATGTCCCTGATCGCGCTGTTTCATTCGACACTAAACAGTTGCGCGCGCACGTCGAAGAACTGCGCGCCATTGGCCCGATGCTGGGCCGGCGCGACAAGTTTGCCAGCCAGACGGAAAGTCAGAACCTCACGGCTTCTCGCCGCTCGCTCTACGCCACGCGCCCCATCGCCCCGGGAGAGACGATCTCCCGGGATATGTTATATGCTCTTCGACCCGCCGTCGGGATATCGCCGGAACACGTTGACGATATCGTCGGCCGCGAGGCGCGAAGCTCGATCGACGAGAACGCGCCCGTTCAGTGGGATTCCATCGGATGAATCCAGTAAACGTCCTCATCACAGCTGCCTCGCGCCGGGTCGGACTTGTACGGGCTTTCCGTAGGGCGGTGGACCGTTTCGGAAAGGGCAAAGTCGTTACAACAGACATTAATTCAATGTCGCCGGCTCTCTATTTCGGTCATCGGAATCATATCGTGCCCCTGACGAATGATTCCGAGTACGTTCCGATCATTGAGAGCATCTGCGATGTCGAGAACATCCATTTGATCATTCCGACAATTGACGACGAATTACCGATCTTTGGCCGGAACCGGGCACGTTTCGAACGGAGTGACGTGTGGGTGGCGGTGTCAGAAGAGGAAACCACCGAACTGTCCAACGACAAGTACCGGATGTTTCAGTTTGCCCGCGCGAACGGGATTGAATGTCCAACGACGCGTCTTTCCGAAGACGTCGATTTCGAACACATGATCTATCCGGTCGTTGTCAAGCCGAGGTGTGGCCGCGGAAGCATAGACGTATTTCAGGCTCACAATGAAGAACAACTTCGATTCTTCTGCAGCTATGTGCGCGACGCGATCGTACAGGACTACCTGGAGGGACAGGAGTACACGGTCGACGTATGCTCGGACTTCCGAGGACGGGTAATTTCGGTTGTGCCGCGCGAACGCCTCGTCATACGGGCGGGCGTCAGCGACATGGGAACGACCCGCAACCACGAAAGGGTGATGGAGTTTGCTATCAACGTCGCCCGGAGTCTGCAGATCATCGGGGCAGCAAATATCCAATGCAAGTGGGATGGCGAGACGGTGAAGTTGATCGAGGTGAACTCCCGTTTCTCCGGGGGAATTCCGTTGACGATTGCCGCTGGCGCCGATTTCCCCGCGTGGCTCGTCCAACTGAGGGGTGGCCGGGCACTGGGGCCGCAGATTGGACGATTTCAGGAGAATCTGACCATGATGAGTTTTGAGGAAAGCTTGTTCGCGAGCGAGGAGGAGTTGAAGGTCACTCGGAATCGCGTGCCTCGCCGCCGGTTCGCACGAACGCAAACCACGACGGCCTTTGTCAACTAGCGAGCGGCGACATGCAATCGAGCGCAAGTCGAACATAGCTGAGAATATTCAATGTCTTCTCATTTCCTTCAATCGTCACCGGAAGTTTCCGCGCCCGCCTGGCTTGGGTCCCGGAGCGCTGGTACTGATTTCATTGACCGCTTGATGCAGGGCTTGCTTAGCGCCGAATCGCTTCGAGAGACGAGCGATTTTGTCTCCAGCCTGCTTCTGGAAAACACCGCGGCAGAGAGTTGTTGGTTGCTGCTACGGGACGAAGTAACCGGAGATCTGCAAGTCGTTGGCGGCAATACCCAGACCCCTGTGCGGACCGGTCCATCTCTGGCCGAAACGATCGTGGCTCCGGACGGAGGCAACGGTGTGGCTCAGTGGGTGGCATCCGAGTGCGTACCGGTCCGTCGCGAAGAGGCGCCGAAGGGCGAGGGGGCCACCTTTGCCCACGGTTCCGCAAGCATCGTTAATTCGCTTATCAGTTTTCCGCTGAAAACCACCGGAAGGGTGGTGGGCGTCGTTAACCTGAGCAGTCCCGCCCTGGGAGTTTTTTCAGACTACGACGAGGGGCTGGTTTCCATAGCGGCCGACCCCATCGCCGCGGCCCTTGAACGTACACGCAGGTTCGACGCACTCATGGTCGAGAGAACGGCACTGACCGAGACCGTAAATGATTGCCAGAGCCGTCTTTCACAGTCCGAAAAGATGTCCGTCCTGGGGCAGTTGCTGGCGGGAATCGTCCATGAACTGAACAATCCGTTGACGACAATCCTCGGCTTCGCCCAGTTGCTGGCCCGCACTGCGGATGGTAACAAGAAGAACCTCGACCGGATCGTTTCAGAGACCGAGCGTTGCGCCCGCATCGTCGGAAACGTACTGCGAATTTCCCGCCCGGGCAGGATAGACATCGAAACGATTGATTTGAATTCAACAGTTCGGGAAACTCTGGAACTCGCCTCATACCAACTGCGTTTGAATAGAGTCCGGATCGGGCTGGATTTGTCACCGATGAATCCCGCAATAACCGTCAATCCGTGTGAGCTCATTCAAGTCCTGCTCAATATCGTTACGAACGCTGTCCAGTCGATTGGCGGACATCGTGATGATGGTTCGGTGGAAGTGTCGACGGAGACATCCGCCGAACGGGTCCTGATCCATGTCCGGGACAATGGGCCGGGCCTCCCTGAGTCCGATATCTCGAAGATATTCGAGCCGTTTTTTACCACGAAGGAAACGGGGACCGGTCTGGGACTGAGCCTTTCACGCCAACTCGTCGAAGCAAACCAGGGAGAGATTTCTGTGGTCAGTGAAAAGAAAGACGGCACCACTTTCACTCTGAGTTTTCCGCAAGCCGAAGGGGACTCCGAAACCACAGTCGATTCCCCCCGGCCACGTCGAGTTCTCGTTGCCGACGATGAACATCACATTCTGGACCTGGTGGACGCCGTATTGTCGGATGAGGAGTGCGAAGTCGAATGTGTGGCTTCGGGTGAGGAGGCGATTTCCCGGCTGGAGGCGAGGGACTTCGATCTGATTATAAGCGACATGAGAATGTCGGGAATCGGTGGCCGGGAAGTCATCGAGTGGATCCGGTCCCATGGCAAGAGCGGGGAAGTTCTCGTGCTGACGGGCGATCTGGCAAGCCGGGAAATGAAAGATTTCGTAGCGCGTTCCGGTGTCTCGTCTCTCTCAAAGCCGTTTCGGATCGGTGAGCTCATCGATGCGGTTGAGACCGCACTGGCCAGTTCGCCGACCCGGACAGATAATTGAACAGTCAGCGCATGAGGCCACGCACCGTTGCCGTTGTACAGGCCCGCATGGGCTCGACGCGATTGCCTGGCAAGGTCCTGCTTCCCCTGGGCTCGGGATCCATCATGACCTACCTGGTCGATCGATTGCGACCGACGGAGAGCCTGGATGAGGTCGTCGTCGCAACTTCTGTTGAACCCCGTGATGACGTCATCGCCGAAGTAAGTCGGCGGCATCACATCTTTTGCTTCCGCGGAAGCGAACATGATGTGTTGGCCCGGTACCTCGATGCAGCAGATGTCACCGAAACTGACATCATCGTCCGTGTGACCGCTGACAATCCGTTCACAGACCCTTCAAGTATCGATCGGGTGGTAAAACATATTGTGCGGACGGGCGCCGATTATGTCATTGAAAACGGTCTGCCTGTAGGAACAACAGGCGAGGCTCTGACCCGAAGACTCCTGACAAAGCTCGCAGAAACTGCTCATGAACCACGCTGGCGGGAACATGTGACTCTCTATGCAAAAGAAAACCCGATCGAGACGGGCGGAATCTTTCTGACACCACCCGCATCATGCGAGTGTCCGGAACTGAGCCTGACTGTAGACGAACCCGATGACTACTTGCGGGTGGAAGAAATTGCCCGCCACCTGGACGGAAGGGAATTCGATCTTCCAGCTCTGATCCGGCATGCCCAGCACGTCCATCCCCTCTCTGTAGCCCGGCAGCACGTGGCCGTCGTTTCGGGCCTCGCTTGACGCTTCGTTTCCATTAAAATCTGTTCGATCCGCGAAACCGCTGCCTGTCAATTCCTGACTACTTCTGGAGAAAATTGTCCGCCCTGCCGATGAGCGCATTGTCGGATTTGCATGTCGGGGATTGAATCGCGGTGTGGACATAGTCGTGTTGAGCACGACCGCTGAGGAGCTTGAGCCCAAAGCATTTGCCCTGATGAACCTGGAAGAGACCGGGGCTCCGCCGACTATTCTTGATGAGGCGCGCAAGGATGGGGCGCAGCTTCAGGTCGAATTCGAGCCACCAGCGGACGATTGAGTCTTAAATGGGTGACCCGAGACACGCTGAGGGCCTCCCCGTTGCCCGCAGACTATTCGTCAGTGTGTTCGGATTCGACCTTCAGACGAGTTTTACAGGCCGCACATACCCAGTAGTGCCTGCCGTCAATGAAGGCGTGGTAGTGGGTGCCGGTACCGTCGTCTTCGGTGCACATATCGCAACTCATGCTTCCGGATTGTACTCCTGAGATGCAGAAATTAGTCGTCGAAAATCACGCGTGAATCGATCAGCGCGTGATTCCCTGATCCTCAACGTTGACCCGCCCGTTCGTCTGAGTTCCCCTGTACCGTCTGAAGAACTTCACAATCTGAAAACCAACGATCTCTCTGAATGGGGACAGGGCCATGGTGTAGTGCCCACAGGGTAGAAGGATGCGTTCGTAGGGGACCTCATGCCGGTCAAACTCCTCAAGGGACTTTCGGGTGAGATGAAACGGAAAGCTCAGATCGTATCGTCCGGCGAGTACAAGCATCGGTCTTTCTGCGCCCCGGAGTCGTGGGATGAACGGATACGGACTGATCGGCGCCCAGAGCTTCCGCAGTTCTTCCAACAGGACCTCCGATTCCAGAGACTCGCGCACATGTTCTGTCGACAGTCCCTCCCAAACCACATCTGCGAAGTAGGACGACACGTGTATGAATGCGTTGTACCGGAGGCGTGGGTCGTGAGCCATTGCCAGGAAGCCGATACAGGATCCGATACTGGTGCCCAGAACGCCGAGCCGCTTGTAACCGCGGTTCGAAAGCCAGTCAGCCGCTCGTCGCACGTCAAGTACGGCTTGTCGCGTCGTCGCGATCGTCTGACCGACATTCGGGCCCACAAGGGGTTCGGCGCGTTCCAGTTCGCGGGGGCGTCGATGGTCGTGGTAAGGGAGGCTCAGCCGCAGCGCAGTGATGCCAAAGCGCTGGAGGATTCGGCACAGACCGATATGGCTGCCCCATTGAGCGTTCCACTGGGGCAGGACGATGACAGCCAGCGGACCCGGCGCGGGGAAGAAGCGCCCCCATACTGTGTTGTTGACATCGTGGGATGTAGTGACCGAGCTCGGGAACTGAAGTGTGTAGCCGTCAAACTGATAATCCTCGGTAGGAACATGTGCGTAGAAATCCTCGCTGTTTACAACCGCGTTGGCCGCGAAATCCTCCAGTGTCGCCCGTGGATCGGATCCGTTTGTGAGGTTCAGATGTTCGATCCCCCAGGCGAACGATCTGGGAATCCGATTTGAGTCTCGCCGATGCCAGCGTCGCTCGCGACCTTCGATGAAGCTACGGAGCATCGACCAGGGTTCTGATACTGTTCGCGGGAACCAGTGGAATTTCCACCAACCGGAGGTTTTCTTCGACATGGGCGGGACGGCTCATACCGACCAGTGCACTGGCGACTCCCGGCGTCGAGCGGACGAACTGGATCGCGCGCTGAGCATCCGTAGCGAGGTTGGGCAAATGGGTATCGAGAGACTCTGGTAGATTGCGGCTCAAGCGAGCCTGCAGCATCGATGCGCTGGCCATGACGGTGATACCCAATGCGTCTGCGGCTTCCAACGTCGAGAGCAGCTTTTCCCCGACCTGCTGATTACGCAGGGCGAATGCCTCTCTCATCGCCAGATTGTACGGCAGTTGAATGACGCCGAAGTGATGATTCTGGCCCCTGACATCTCTCGCGCATCGGACCATTTCGGTGAGGCTCAGATAGTCGCGCGATTCGGACGCACTCCTGTAGGCGTTCCACGTCGAAGTTCCGTACATGCGGATCCGTCCGTCCTCCGCTGCGGATTCGAGAAACTCGAAGGCACTGTGCAGTCGTTTCGAAAACTCCTGGGTCGCGAATTGTTCGAGCTGAATCTCAGGATTGTGAATGTAGAAAATATCGACGGTTTCCAGACCGAGGTTCTCGAGGCTCCGATTCAACTGATTATCCAGATAACGCGGTGCGATGGCGTGGGAGCCCGCCGCGATGTCTTCTGTAGATAGAAGTCCGGAATTCAGATACGTTTCTTCAAAGTATTCGCGATCATTCGGTGGCGGACTGCCGTCAAAACTCAAAAAGCCGGCCTTGGTTGCAATAATCAGCTCTTCGCGGTTGAAACCATCCTTCTCGAGTTCTTTGAGGGCGGCGCAAATCGCCCGTTCGCTTCTTTGAAATCGATAATTGATGGCCGAATCGATTACGTTGGCTCCCATGTGGACTGCCCGCACGAGCGATTGCTGATACAGGGTGTCTGTCTGTATATCGGCTTGACCCAGATAAGTCCCTGCCCCAATTGACGACATCGTCAGCCCCAGGCTTTTCCGGAAATGTCCTGAAGCCGCTCCAGGGAATCGTTCCGCGAATCGGCCGGTCCCTTCAGGTGTTGCTGATCCTCCTATGCGTGGCATGCTTGGTTTGTGTGACATGGCGCTATGACACGGCTGTATGGTCCAGCGCACGGACGAGTGCTTCCGCCGGATGAAGGGCGCGTCGGCCGGTTGTATCCTGAATTTGTTGACGGCATGAGATCCCAGGCGTTATGACGACGGCATCGGGGGCGTTTCGAACCGCAGGCAGGAGGCGTCTTTGCCCTACCTGGAGCGACACATCATAGTGCTCCTTTTCATAACCGAATGAGCCGGCCATACCACAGCAACCGGAATCCACTTCGGTGAGTTCGTAAGCGCCGCTGAGCATCGTTTTTAATGGCGCGCTTCCAATCAGGGCTTTCTGGTGACAGTGCGTATGAAGCAGAGCCTTTTCGCCCGACGGCCCGAGTTCGAGTTGCCAGCGCCCATCACGCGTTTCCCGATCAATGAATTCGTCGAGCAGAAGGCAGGCATCGGCGACCTTCCCGACTGCATCTCCCTCTATCAAATCCGGGTATTCGTCCCGGAATGTGAGAATGCAACTCGGTTCGCATCCTACGATCGTGTAGCCCTTATCGACCCAGCCGACCATTTCCTGGACGTTGTGGGCGGCATGGGCGCGTGCTGTTTCGGCTAAACCCTTGGAAATCATCGGTCGGCCGCAGCATACCCGGTCTGCAAGCTGCACTTCGTAACCAGCGGCCTCGAGCAATCGTACGGTGGCTCGACCAATATCCGGATGGTTGAAATTCATGAACGTGTCGTGGAACAGGATCACGTGGCCCGTCGGAGCGTTTCCAGGCGTGAATCGACTGGGTCGCTTCCGAAACCATGCTTCAAATGTTTCCTCTGCAAAGGCAGGAAGCTGCCTTCGGGCATCGATACCAACGGCCTGCTCCAGAATCCTGCGGAGAGTCGGGCTTTTAATCATTCGATTCGCCGCACCCGGCCACCACGAGGCCGCCCGGTTGAGACGGTGAATGTGGCCGAAGAGAAGCGACCGCAACGGTGTGCCGTTGGTGTCGTTATGCCGCGCAAGAAACTCATACTTCAATTTTGCCATATCCACGTTGGATGGGCATTCGGCTTTGCAGGCTTTGCACTCCAGGCACAGATCCAGTGCGTCGTGGAGCGTCGATCCCGACAATTCCCGCTCGTCCAGTTTTCCGGACAGCACCGCCCGCATCAAATCTGCCCGACCGCGGGTGGAATGTTTCTCCTCAAGTGTGACCATGTAGGATGGGCACATCGTGCCTTCCCCGGTTTTGCGGCACGCACCGTTGCCGTTACACAACTCGATCGCCGTGGCAAAGCCGCCTTCTTTCGTAAAATCGTAATGCGTGCCTACAGGGATCGTTTCATAAGCTTCGCCGTAGCGGAGATTTTCATCCATTTCCGGAGCGTTGACAATCTTGCCCGGATTCATTCGGTTCAGAGGATCGAAGGCCTGCTTTACCTGTTGGAACGCCCGGTAAATCTGAGGTCCGAAAAGTTTCTTGTTCAAGTGGCTTCGAGCGAGGCCATCGCCATGTTCACCGCTCATAGCCCCGCCGAACTCCATGACCAGGTCCGCGATTTCGGTTGTCATGTCCTTCATTTTTCGGATTTCAGAGGACAGCTTGGTGTTAATCAGAGGGCGAATGTGCAGGCAGCCGACGCTGGCGTGGCCGTAATATCCGGCGTCCGTTTCGTACTTATCCACGACGGATCGAAAACGACTGAAAAACTCCGGTAGCTGTTCGGGTTCGACCGCGCAATCTTCCACGAAGGCAATCGGCTTCCGTTCGCCTTTCATGCCCAGGAGGAGTCCGAGACCGGCTTTCCTCACTTTCCACATCGCTTTCTGGCCGGCTGAATCCAGCGAACGAGGATACGCATAGCCGAGCCCGTCGCGCCTGAGAGTGCTTTCGAGTTGATCCAGACGCCCTTCGAGTTCGATGCTGTTTTCTCCGTAAAACTCCACCAGCAGAATGGCGCTGGGATTGCCTTCGATAAAACCGATGTGGCGCGATAGGTCCAGCGACCCCCGCGCGAGATTCACGATGACGTCGTCGATCAGTTCAACCGCCGAGGGGTCGAGAGGAAGAATCGACTGTGTCGCCCGAATCGAATCCACGATGTCGTCGAAATGGACGGCCATTAGTGCCGTTGCCCTTGGGCGGGTTTCGATTCGTACTTTGGCGCGGTTGACCAGGGCCAGGGTTCCCTCGGAACCGACCAGCAGTTTGGCCATGTTGAACTTTCCATTGCGGGCAAATTCATCAAGGTTATAACCGCTGACGCGGCGCATGACACGCGGAAAGCGCTGTTCGATCTCGCTTCTGTTCGTATCAATGATGTCGGCAATCCGGCCCTCTAACCCGCCTCTCCTGCGAGCATGATCGAAGTCCATCTCCTTGAAAACCCGGCGTTCTCCAGAAGCCAAAACAGTGTCGACCTCGAGAACGTGATCGACCGTTTTGCCATACACGATTGAATGAGAGCCCGCGGAGTTGTTTCCCATCATGCCGCCAATGGTTGCGCGGCTTGCCGTCGAGGTGTCGGGCCCGAAGAGAAATCCCATTGGGTGCAGATGCTTGTTGAACTGTTCTTGAACAACTCCGGGTTCGACCCACGCCCAACCTTCCTCGGTGTTGACCTCCAGAACGCGATTCATGTACTTCGAGTAGTCGATGACGACGGCGTGACCGACTGTTTGGCCGGCCAGACTGGTCCCTCCGCCCCGCGGCAGGACGGGAACCCCGAACTCGGAGGCGACCTCCGCAGTTGCCAGTACATCTTCAAGATTTCTGGGGATGACGACGCCTATGGGTTCGATCTCGTAGATGCTGGCATCGGTGCTGTAGAGGAAGCGCGCCGCTGGATCGAAACGAACTTCACCGGTAATCGTAGCCTGCAGCCGGCGCGCTAAATCCTGCATGAGCTGGAGTTTAGCACAGCCAGAAGCGGCTATGTTCGACTCGAAACGGGGGCTGATCAGCCGGATCCACGGGCGAGGGGCGACGTGCGGCGGCTTCAGAAGTTTTGGGTGTCACGGTTCAGTCCTCGCGCGCCGCTTTCCTAATTTACGCTTCCACAGGTCCCGGGTCGATCCATGCCGCAGGGTGCGCAGAATTCTGGAGCGGCACTGTCAGTTCCATTGCTGGCGACGGCAAAGACGGACAGCTGACGCTCAACCTTCGGGCTGTTGCAGCGAACGCAATCAACCGACGTGGTATGTGTACGAACGATTTTTTCGAATCGGGTCTCACACTCGCCGCAAACGTATTCGAACAATGGCATATTATTCTCCTATTCCACCCAGTCGGCTATGAAAACGTTGGTGTTCCCTTCGTCGACGGCAAAACGGTTCGATGCCCAGATCAGCTGTGACCCGTCATCACTGAAAATGGGGAAACCGTCGAATGATTCATCGAAGGTCAGACGCTCCAGGCCCGTACCGTCGATATTGATCATGTAGAGTTCAAAGTTGGGAATTCTCGGATTCTCGTTGTCCATATCGGATGCGAAAATGATCTTTTCACCGCTCGGATGGAAATACGGCGCCCAATTGGCGCCTCCATATGATGTGATCTGACGCTTTTCGCTCCCGTCTGACCTCATGATCCAGACTTCGAGATTATCGGGCTGGACAAGGTCCTGCGCCATTAATTCTTCATATCGAGCGACTTCGCCGGGATCGGTTGGATGACTGGCGCGGTAGACGATCCACTGGCTGTCGGGCGAGAAGAACGGACCGCCGTCATAGCCGAGTGCATCGGTCAACCGGGTCTGTTCGCTCCCATCGAGATTCATCGTGTAGATCTCGAGGTCCCCGTCCCGCGTCGACGTGAAAACGATTTTCTCGCCATCCGGTGACACCGTTCCCTCGGCGTCGTACCCGTCCGCATCGGTGAGCTGGCGGAGGCCTGTTCCATCCGCGTTCGCCGCAAAGATGTCGAACGAGCGGTAGAGTGGCCACACGTATCCCAGGGACTGGTCTGGAACCGGCGGGCAATCCGGATCTCCAAGGTGTGTCGAAGCGTAGATAATCGTCGAGCCGTCGGGCGTGAAGTAACCGCAGGTCGTGCGCCCTTCACCCGTGCTGACCAACTTCAGATCGGACCCGTCCGTCTTCATTGTGTACTGCTGGTCGCAGCGGTCCTCGCCGCGTGTGGACTGAAAGATGATTTCCTGGCCGTTGGAAGAAAAATAAGCCTCCGCGTTCTCTCCGCCAAACGTCAGTTGTCTCGGATTCTGCATGTGGACTTCATCTGGATTTGAGGCAACAGGCCGGGCCGTAGCCGGCGAACTCGCAGGTTCCCCCTCTCCGGCGTCGGGTGGACCCACCTCAGCCGGGCTTCCGCATCCGGCCAGGAGCAGTGCAGCCGCAAGAGTCGTGATTCGACTATCCAAGTGAAGCACTACCGCGTCCCCAGTGTGACTTCAGCGCTCACACGCTCACCGTCCCTTTCGACCACGATGGTGACTGTATTTCCGGGTGATTCGGCCTGTAACGCGTATGTAAAGTCGTAGAGGTTTTGAATCTGCTTGCCGTTGAATTCGACCATGAGGTCTCCGGCCCTGAACCCTGCGTCATCGGCCGGACTTGCCGGACTGATGTCCGCAAACAGGACGCCGCCGAGGTCGTCCCGAAAGTCGGGAATCGATCCGAAATACGGTCCATATCCCCCACCGCTCCCGGTGACAGGGCGGGGCTCGGAAACTTCGGTGTATAGCGGCCGTTCAATAGCGTTGGCCAGACGACCGAGCATCTGGTAGGCCAGCATCAGGACGTTGCGTGCGCCATCCGCGTTGATTTTGTCCGCTGTGTCTGAAGGCTTGTGGTAGTCACCGTGGAGGCCTGAAAAGAAGAAGAGTACGGGAATCTTCTTTATGTTGAACGACATGTGATCGCTGGCACCCATTCCCGAGTCCGAATAGTCCATCGAAAGCCCGACTGATTCGTTGAGTGTCTCCAGTGTTTCCATGAAATTTGGAGATGTCCCGATGCCGCTCACGTAGACATGGTCGTCCCTCAGGCGCCCGATCATGTCCAGATTCAACATGGCGACCGCGTTCTCGATGTCTATGGTGGGTTCGGCGACGAAGTGGCTGGATCCTCGCAGTCCCACTTCTTCTCCGGCGAACGCCATCAGCAGGACCGACCGCTTGAAGGATTCCCGGTTGCTTCCCGCAATCCGCGCCAATTCCAGGATGCCCGCGGTACCGGAAGCATTGTCATCGGCTCCGTGGTGTATCTGGCCGTTTCCATCCCGGGCCAGGGAGAACTCGCCGTCGACACCCAGATGGTCGTAATGCGCGCCGGCGATGACCCATTCATTCTGCAGAAGAGGGTCGGAACCGTCGATCGCCGCCAGGACGTTGCGAACCGGCTTTCGAATTCGGAGGACATCGGTTGTAAGGCTCGCCGTACTGCCCGTGAATTCGAACGAACGTGATTCGAGCCGTATATCTATTTCGCGCTGCATTTGACGCAGATCGAAACCTGCAGCATCGAAATAAGACAGCACCGGTTCCATCCGCGCATATGCAGCAGCGATGCCGGAGTTGTCCGTCGCGGTATTGGCCGCAGTCGGGGCGATCGCCTCTTCATCGATTCCGTGGTTGTTCGGGTCCAGTATGAAAACGATGCCGGCGGCTCCGTGTTGCCGGGCATTGATGGCTTTATTCATCAGCGACGCGTGGGCAGTAAATTCCGCGCCGTTAAACGGGCTGTCTGCGTCATGTTCCTGTGGTTCGTGTCGAAACGCCACGACGATCTTGCCACTCGCATCGATTCCGGCGTAGTCGTCCCAATGCATCTCAGGCGCCGTGATCCCATAACCGACGAAGACCAGAGGGCCTCCGACGTTGGCAGCCATGGAGAGTCGAATCGATTCGAAGTCGTCCCCGGGCACGAGTTCCCGGTTTCCCAGCTTCAAGCGGCTGGCCGATCCCACGCGGGATTCGGTTGTCAGCTCAAAGGTCTGGAAGTACGTGCCGTTGTCACCGGCGGGGCGCAACCCCCACAGGCGGAACTGGGCCGCCAGATAGTTGGCTGCGTCGTCCAGTCCCGGGGAACCGTTGCCGCGGCCCGCCATCGAAGGGTCCGCGAGAAAACGAACGTGGTCCATGTACTGACCGGTAGAAATGGCGGTAGCCGCGAGCCGGTGCGACGCGGGGGGCGTCTCCCCGTGAGTGGCTACCAGCGTGTCCAGGGCGATTGCAGATACGGCGACCGATAAGAGAATGAGCCCGGCAATCGGGTAGTGCCTTCGATCCATCCCGTCATCATAGCTAGAACCGGCGTTTCCTCGCAACAAATGTGCGCCGGCGAATAAGGAAATGCAGAACGATTCGGTCCACGTCGTGAATTTGCCGTCGCTTGCGCCGTCAACGCTGGGGCAGGGAGTAATCTGACCCTGGAATGGCGATCACTCGGCTTTCCACGAACTCATCGACCAATTCGGGATGCTCTTCGATGAAGTTCGCAAACGACCGTTCGGCCAGATAGCGGAGAAAAAATCCGTATGGAATCATCGTCAGCAGGACGAAGAATCCCAGAAGGTAGTAGCTCCGCCACACTAGAAGGGCTGAAGCCGCAATGAAGAGCCACATCAGGCGGTGCAGAATAACCCCCGGGATAACATTCGTGCGCCACCAGTACGAGGCCTCGGTTCGATCGATCTCAAACTGCCCGGACATCGGCCTCGGCTCCGTGACCCCAGTATGCTTTCAAATCGTTGATTCGAGTCATCTGCCGGCTGGAGTCGGTCCCCTGCAGACGGGGCCCATTCAGATTTTTTCGAATGAAACGCTCAAGCTCAGTAGCTCGCCTGGAGATCCGATCCAGGTCTGGCTGTGCAACGTCCTTGTCGAAGAGCTCGAAGTTTAAGGTGCCTTTAGCCGACGCATCCCATTCCCAGACTCCAACCACCTGACCGTTCCAGACTACGGTTGCGATGGGATCGTTCATGAGCTTCCCCCTCCATCGGGTAAAGGGTTTGTCGGAGTGATTGGTGCTGACGAAACGGTCCACGACTTCGGGCTGCCCTTTCAGGTAGATATCGCGATACGGGATCAGGTTCATCGTAGAGTCGTTGGGGGTGAAGTTGGCGAATTCCTCGAACTCACCTGCGGCCATAAGGAATTCGTCTCTATTTCGGGAGACCTTGATGGGTACAAGCCCGGGCTCGACTCCATCCGCGGCCCGCATCGCGTCTGTTACGTTGATCCCGGCCCACCACGCAAAGTCCTTAACCCGCGCCGGACCTTCGGAGCGGAAGTAAATCCTGGCGAGCTCGATATTGGCGATCTCGATCTTCAACTGAAACGGATCGACTTCAGGCAGGATACCGGACAGTAACCCATAGGAGTACCCGGTTGAATTCAGTCGTTTGGCGGACTGAACTTTGACGATACGTCCGTCCTCTTCCAATACGCGGATCGCCAATGAAACGCTCTCGGTCAGGCCGATTCGTTTCAACCGTAACGGGAAGTCCCGAACAAGGTGTGACGGTACCGCCTCACGGATCGCGTCGCGGCTAGTTCGACCGCTCTCGATCGCGCGAATAACCGCGCTCTTCAGCTGATCGAGTTCCTTCTCGTGGATGGGCAACAGAGCGCGGGCTTCCCGGGCCAGATCGGAAAAGGTGCGGCTCCGCACCCGGAGTGCGATCGGCACCTCCTCGCGGGGAACGAGCATCGTACAGCCGCGTAGCGTTTCCAGTTGGATAAGCGTCTGGTCTTTGAAGATCAGACGGTCCAGGTTGGCTGGCCGGAACTTATCCGATCGTGCCCAGAGGGCGAGATACGGAGAGCAACAGCCCGGGGAGTGAATCCATCCGATCGACCGCACCAGATCAAGAAGATTGCGCCCTTTGAAAGGACGATCAAGCCACTGGCGATGCATCCGCCAGGCGTTTAGTTGCTGCAACGTATATGGTTTTCTGGATGTTTTGGGCTTCATGGATGTGGACAGCTGTCAGTTTTTCTGAAAGACGACGTTCGTCGGGACCTTGGCCTCGGCAGGCGGTACGCCCGCGGCCAACTTAGCTTTCGATGCGTATGCTACACTCGCGTTTCTGACGATGAGGAACCCAATTGTAGTGTTGGCAGCGACCCTAAGTCAATGAACCCCCAGTTCATCGGCCTGAGACATGTGGCGCTCTACGTACGGGATGTGGGTCGCTCCATGGCGTTTTATCGTGATGTGCTGGGCATGCGGCTGGAGTGGAAACCGGACGAGGAAAACGTCTATCTGACCTCCGGATCGGACAACCTGGCGTTACACCAGCTTCCCGGGAATCGTGATCCCGGCGAAGTCCAGACACTGGGCCACATTGGTTTCGCCGTGCGATCGCCAGGGGACGTGGACGTCTGGGCTCTTCGCCTCAGGGATCATGGCGTCCGGCTGGCCAAGCCACCGAAGACACATCGGGATGGTGCCCGGTCTTTCTATTTCTACGACCCGGATCAGATACTGATCCAGCTGATCTACCATCCGCCGATTTCGGAGAGTTCCTGAGTGGTCGTCATCGAAGGCAGATTCCGATGCGCCCCCCTATTCCGATGAGGGAATCGGGTCAGGGAAATTCGCTTGCACCCCCGATCCCTGCGACTGCCGAAACCCCCGCTTGGCAAGGGTTTTATCATGCTATACTCTCGCTCTGCTGAGGTCGTATGCCTTTCTTATCTGAACAGTTCGATAGCGCTGTCAGTCGCTACCCCGACCGCACTGCGCTTGTGGATGAGGTCGGGCGCTCGTGGACCTATCGGGAGTTGGGTGACGAAGTGGATCGCCTTGCCCGACGTCTGAGTTCTGAAGTCCCCGGCGGTGTCATCGGAATCCTGCTGTTAAACTCCCAGCGATACCTGGTATCGATGCTGTCGATCTGGAAAGCGGGAAAGACCGCTGTTCCCCTGAACTACCTTCTGCCCCCCCAGGATCTGGGTTTCATTCTCAAGGACTCCGGGATGTCCGCCCTTATCGGTTCCGGGTTTTTCGACGAAGCGATCGGAAAGGTCCGACCTTTATTCGGTGATCGCGGAAGTATTCTGATGGCCGATGCCCCCGACTTCATTCCCGAGCCTCCGGGACAGGAAGCCGGTTTGGACCGGGATCCGGCACTCTTTCTATATACTTCGGGGACCACGGGACGTCCAAAGGGGGTGGCCCTGTCCCACATCAATCTCATCGCGAACGTGGAGTCCTCGCAACTTGCGGGTAAGTTCACTCCGGAAGACAACTTCCTCTGCCTGCTGCCCTTCTTTCATACATACGCGATTACGGGTACGTTTCTCCTTCCGCTGCTGTACGGAAGCAAGGCTGTCCTCGTGGACCGATTCGGGCCGACGAAGGTTCTGAAGCTGATTGATGAGCAGAGAATTTCGTGCTTCATGGCGATACCGTCGATGTACCGGGTGTTAGCGGCCTCCGATGACGACGTTGACGTCAGCGCCCTGAGATTCCCCATATCTGGCGGTGAACCTCTTCCAGTTGCGATTGCCGAAGCATTCAAAACCCGCTTTGGGGTCGATATCTATGAAGGTTATGGGCAAACCGAGGCGGCCCCGGTGGTCAGTCTCAATGTTCCGGGAGGCCGGAAGCTCGGCACCGTCGGTCGGGCGTTGCCCAACGTTGAAGTTGCGATCTGGAACGATCGTGGTGAGACCTTGGAGGTGGATCAGGTCGGCGAGGTGATGGTTCGAGGTAAGAATGTCATGCAGGGTTACCACAACCTTCCCGAGGAAACCGCAAAGACGATTACCAATGGATGGCTGCATACCGGTGATCTGGGTAAGGTGGATTCCGATGGCTTCGTTTCGATTACGGGGCGTCAGAAGGAACTCATTATTTCTGCGGGTGAGAATATCTATCCTCGAGAGATCGAAGAAGTGCTCATTCGGCACGATTCAGTAAAAGAAGTGGCCGTGATTGGCGTGCCCGATGAAGTGCGGGGTGAAGTGCCCAAGGCTTTCGTGATCGCTGTCGAAGGCGCTACGATCGACGAACGTGAATTGCGCAGTTTCTGCAAAGAGAACGTGGCGAACTACAAAGTGCCGAAACTGATCGAGATCGTCGATGATCTGCCCAGAACACCCTCTGGGAAGGTACTGAAGCGCATGCTGAAATGATGTTATGACTGTTGTGAAGATGTCCGCTGTGCTGGCCGCTTGATTTCTGCGGTGCCAGTGTGTAATGTCATTTTTTGGACGCAATAATCCAATCCTAAGGAGATCAGAATGACCTATATCATCGGTTCGCCGTGCATCGGCACCAAGGACACGGCCTGCGTCGATGCGTGCCCGGTAGATTGCATCCATCCCAAGCAGGATGAAGAGGGCTTCGAAGAATCGGAAATGCTTTTCATTCATCCTGAGGAGTGCATCGATTGTGGCGCCTGCGAGCCTGCCTGTCCGGTCACCGCGATTTGGCCTGAAGACAACGTGCCGGAAGAAGAGGAAAAATACATCGCGCCGAACTATGAGTATTTCGGGTTGACCAGGGACTGACTCGTCGAGTCAGCGGTGAAAAAAGGGCGGCCGGATAGCCGCCCTTTTTTGCATGTGATTCTGCCCCTGGTTTATCCTCCCGGATCCGGCGACGGACCGGCCACGGACCGGCCACGGAGCCGGCCAAGAGGCAGCTGCCGATTACACTGGAATCTTCGTGCCCTGGAGAATAGGCGGGCCGGGGTTGTCCGCTTCGCAGCGGCGTGCCCGGTATCGACCACTAGGTCCGCCAAACCTCTGGCATCCGTCGGCCGAGATTCGTAACAGTCGCCGGAGATTCAAAGTATCGGAATCTGCCCAACACAAAGGACTCACTCATGGCTGATCAAAACATCGAATCCTCCCTTCACGAAAGTCGCGTCTTTCCCCCGAGTGCGAAATTCTCCAGCCAGGCCACCGTTCCGAGTATGGAAGCGTACGAAGAAATGTACCGTCGATCCCTGGATGATCCCGACGCATTCTGGTCGGAGGTCGCGAGCGAGTTGGAGTGGTTTGAACCCTGGTCAAAGGTGCTCGACTGGCAGGAGCCGTTCGCGAAGTGGTTCGTGGGTGGGCAGACCAACGTGTCCTATAACTGCCTCGACCGCCATCTCTCGGGCTGGCGCAAGAATCGAGTCGCCATACTCTGGGAGGGGGAGCCGGGTGATCAGCGGGTTCTGACCTACCAGATGCTCCATCGTGAAGTCTGCCGGTTCGCCAACGTTCTTGTTTCACTGGGAGTGGAGAGCGGTGACCGGGCAACGATATATCTGGGAATGGTGCCCGAGTTGCCCATCGCGATGCTGGCGTGTGCACGCATGGGTGTGATGCACAACGTTGTGTTCGGTGGATTCAGCGCAGAGGCCTTACGCGATCGGATTAACGACTCCGAATCTAAGATTCTAATCACCGCAGACGGTGGCTACCGGAGAGGTGCGATCGTTCCGCTCAAAGTGAACGTTGACGATGCATTGGATGGCGCTACACCTTCGCTTGAGAAAGTGGTGGTCGTCAAAAGGACAGGAGAGGCGATTCAGATGAAGTCCGGCCGTGATCTCTGGTGGCACGAACTCATGGCGGACTCTCCGGACCAGTTCGAGGCCGTCAGCCTGGACGCCGAACACCCGCTGTTCATGCTCTACACGAGCGGCACTACGGGAAAACCCAAAGGTATCGTGCATACGACGGGCGGCTATATGGTGAGTGCCTTCGCGACCACCAAGTGGGTCTTCGATCTGCGAGACGAGGATACCTACTGGTGTGGTGCTGACATTGGATGGGTTACCGGACACAGCTATATCGTCTATGGGCCGCTGCTCAACGGCACCACCAGTGTGATGTATGAGGGCGCTCCAAACTATCCGGAACCGGACAGGCTCTGGTCGATGATCGAAAAGTATCGGATCAACATCTTCTACACCGCGCCCACTGCTATCCGGGCGTTCATCAAGTGGGGTGATCAATGGCCGGAAAAGCACGACCTCTCGAGCCTTCGTCTGCTCGGGACGGTCGGTGAACCGATCAACCCGGAAGCCTGGATGTGGTATCACACCAGGATTGGTGGCGAAAACTGTCCGATCGTCGATACCTGGTGGCAGACCGAGACCGGTTCGATCATGATTTCTCCGCTACCGGGGGCAACACCGACAAAGCCCGGTTCCGGAACGCGTCCCCTGCCGGGCATTGTTCCTGACATTGTCGATCGCGACGGAAACTCACTCCCGGACAACGCGGGCGGTTTGCTCGTACTCAGGCGCCCGTGGCCGTCTATGCTGCGGACGATCTACGGCGATCCGGAGCGATTCAAGAATCAGTACTGGAGTGAGATTCCCGGTGTCTACTTTACTGGTGACGGTGCTCGCCGGGATGAAGATGGCTACTTCTGGATCATGGGCCGCATCGACGATGTGATCAATGTATCGGGCCACCGCATCGGAACGATGGAAGTCGAAAGCGCTCTCGTGAGTCATCCGAGCGTCGCTGAAGCGGCGGCAGTCGGAATAGAACACGAGATCAAAGGCCAGGGTGTCGTCGCTTTCGTTACGCCGACAGGTGATAGCGAACCCACGCCGGCACTGAAAATTGAACTTCGAGATCATGTCGGTAAAGTCATTGGCGCTTTTGCCAAACCCGAGCAAGTCCGATTTACCGACGCGCTCCCCAAGACCAGAAGCGGAAAGATTATGCGGCGTCTCCTGCGGGACCTGGCTTCGGGGAAGGAATCGATCGGTGACACGACAACGCTCGAGGACTATGCCGTGCTTGCGAAACTTCGCGAGTCTGACGAAGTTTGAAGAGGTTGCCCGAAGTAATGAATTGAATGATATGGCAATCTTATGGCTTGGAACCGATACAGCATTCCGAGGTTCAACTCTGAAGTTATCGCTGTGAACGGATCCCCTCACCTCGAAATACATGTCTGAACCACGGAGTATGGAAACAAAGGTTGGGTTTATCGGTCTGGGAATCATGGGGAAACCCATGGCCTTGAACCTCCTGCGGGCCGGATATCCGCTTACGGTTCACAACAGAAGCCTCCCAAACGTCGCTGCATTGGGCCGTGAGGGCGCCCGCGAGGCCGAATCACCGCGCCAGGTAGCCGATGCCGTCGACATCGTATTCACGATGCTGCCGGATTCGCCCGACGTCGAATCCGTGGCGCTGGGGCCGAATGGCCTCATCGAAGGCGTACGGGAGGGCCAGTTACTGATCGACATGAGCACGATCAACCCTCTTGTAACTCAGCAGATTGGCCAGACACTTTCGGCGAAGGGTGCCCGCATGCTGGACGCGCCGGTCAGCGGTGGCGAGCCGGGAGCAATTGACGGAATTCTCTCGATCATGGTGGGTGGCGAATCGTCCGATTTCGAACGTGGGAGGCCTCTGTTTGAAGTCATGGGACAGACGATCACCCACATGGGACCTCTGGGGAGCGGTGGCTTTACCAAGCTGGCCAACCAGATCATCGTAGCCGTCAATCTGACGGCAATTGGTGAGGCGCTTGTTTTCGGCGCACGTTCGGGGGTGGATCCCAGGAAGATGATTCAGGCGCTCTCGGGTGGAATGGCAGGCAGTCGGTGTCTGGAACAGAAGTCGGAAAAAATCCTGTCCGGGGATTTTGCGCCTGGGTTCAAGATCGATCTCCATCAGAAAGATCTGGGTCTGGTCCATGCAGTGGCGGCATCGCTGGGAGTTCCAATCCCCACCACCGCACTGGTTCAGCAGTTCTTGAGGGCCATGCAGGCCCGGGCCCATGGGGCGGACGATCACTCCGGAATCATTCAATTCTTCGAAGAGCTCGCCGGTATCGAAGTTCGCGATCGGTCCGGTACAGAGAACGACTGAATCGATAAGCAGGCAACAGGCGCCCATTCATCGCGTCTCGGTTGGGTTTCGGTTGACGCGTTTGTGGCGGCAGAGGGCCGGTATCAGGCTAATTTCAGGGATTGGAAGGCCGTTCGGTGGATGAACATGGGGAACTGATCACCGGGCGCAGTCAGGGGCGAGTTGACCGTCCGCGAACCGAGGTACGCCACAGGCGAAGGGCTCACCCTACGGTATTTGCTCCGCCTGGACAATTTTGGCTGACGCTGGCGGCGTCTATCCAAAACCGGGCCACGGGCTACTAGGGGCTGACGGCCCTGGCGTAGCTCAGGATATCCCGAGCCGGGCCCTCAAGACTGGTGAGATAGGCCTGCCACTGGTCGGGTGTAAACTGCTGCGGCATTTCGCCAGTCTTCATTTCCTCGATTGTGCTAACAGCGCGTTCAGCGTAATCCACCGCTTTGGCGGGCTGCTGACGCGCGACCGAAAGTGTTCGGGCTACCGTCATCAAAGCCGTTACATTTTCCCCGTTCATTTCGATGGCTTTTTCCCCGTATTCAATCGTCTGGTCGGCTTCGTCCCTCTGGTTATGGAGGTCCATTAGCAGCGTGTAGACGTCACCCAGCACACTGGACTCGGGGAAATCTGCCACAAACTGCAGGCATAGCTCGGCCTTCTGATCCAGATCCGAGGCCTCCGTTATCCGCTGATACAGCATGTCTTCCGGGGTTCCAGCGATCAACTGGGCCGATGCGTTCACGCTCAGGGCCAACAATAAGGCGAAACAACCTAAGACGCACTTTATCTTCATGGTATTCATGGTCCTCCAACTCGATGCCGCAAATTTAACAGAAATCAGGGCAACAATTAACCAATATTTTTCATTTGCTCCCTGTCGAGTTGTTCGATATCAATATAGACGAAGAAGTCACCAATCCGGGTCATCGCGGTTCGAAACAACCCCGTCCCTACGTTGGGTGGGGCGAAGGCAGTGGCCTGAATTCGAATCTAAGCGCTCTATGTTCACTGCTTTAGACTCTCAGCCAGTTCTTGATGTCTTCCCGTATCGTGTACGGACATACGCTTCAAGGATGGCGAGGAAATCGCCGACAATGGTGTCGCCACGAAGCGTGGTGTGGAGTTTCGAATCCACGTAAACCGGGGCTTTGGGCTCCTCGCCATTCCCGGGGAGCGAGATCCCGATGTGGGCATGTTTCGATTCCCCCGGACCGTTGACGACACATCCCATTACGGCCACTTGGAGTTCGGCGACTCCCGCATAGAGCTCCCGCCATTTCGGCATCTGGCGTTCGAGGTACCCTTCGATGTCCTGGGCCATTTCCTGAAAGAGAGTGCTCGTCGTGCGCCCGCAGCCTGGGCAAGCGGCCACCTGGGGTGAGAAGCGGCCCAGACCGAGGCTTTGGAGAATGTCCCGGCAGACGCGGACTTCTTCGGTGCGATCCCCACCGGGGGAGGGCGTCAGGCTGACGCGTATCGTGTCTCCAATGCCTTCCTGGAGAAGGATCGAAAGCCCGGCTGTGCTCGCAATGATCCCTCTCTGCCCCATACCGGCTTCAGTTAACCCCACGTGCAGGGGGCAGTCTGTCCTGGCGGCAAGGTCCCGGTACACGTCGATCAGGTCGGGAACCGCCGAAACTTTTGCGCTCAATATGATTCTATCGGGACCGAGTCCAAAGGACTCGGCCAGCCGGACCGATTCAAGCGCGCTCACGACCATCGCTTCGAGTACCACCTTGCGTGCGGTCCAGGGCTCTTTACGTTTTGCATTCGCGTCCATCAGCCGGGTAACGAGTTTCTGGTCCAGGGAACCCCAGTTCACTCCGATACGAACAGATTTTTCGTTGTCTCGAGCTATTCTGATGATGGTCTCGAAGTTTTCGTCGTGCTGACTCCCCATTCCAACGTTGCCTGGGTTAATCCGGTATTTGGCCAGAGCCCCCGCACATTCGGGAAACCGACGGAGAAGAATGTGCCCGTTGTAGTGGAAGTCTCCGATGATGGGCGTGTGGATGCCCTGATCCCGAAGCATCTTGACGATTTCGGGGACCGCCCGCGCGGATTCGGGCGTGTCGACCGTCAGGCGGACCAACTCCGATCCTGCCTGGCTCAGAGCTGCAACTTGACGCACAGTTGCTCCGACATCGCCGGTATCCGTGTTCGTCATCGATTGAACGACGATCGGGTGGTTACCGCCCACCCGGACACCGGCCACGTCTACGGTCAGAGATCGACGTCGCATCTGTTCAGGCATATGCGGGAATTATAGGGACATGCTCTCGGTGGGGCAAAGCCGAAGTCGAGTATCGCAGAATGGGACGCCATGAAACGGGGTGGTACAGGCCACTAGGATTCCATGTATGATACGCCCGGCCGTTCGTTCAGCGATCCCGCCTGCGTTCAGCGATCCCGCATGAACGACGGGCCAAGACGACCACCATTCGTGGGGTCAAACCTTGAGGGAACGCCACTGCCGATGTCTCTGTTACAGGCCACTCGTAGCAGGTTCTGTGACGCACCGCACGGTTTCCCAGGCGGGTGAGGAGCGAGACTTCTGCCACGGACTGCTAGTGTAGTCCGTCACAGTTAATGTAACTTATTCAGCTTTCCTACGTCTGAGTATATATGAGGAGAGCACCGACGATTAAATTGGACATTCCTGTGCGGAAGGAACTGGAGCGACTGAGCCGAAGCCGCAGTGTGGCGGTCCGGTTGGCGGAACGATCTCGAATTGTCTTGCTGGCCGCCGGGGGTCTGGACAATCAGGAGATCGCTGCCAAGTTGGACATCACTCGTCAAAAGGCCGGACGTTGGCGCGATCGTTTCGTTGAAGATGGCCTCGGGGGAATCGAAAAGGACGCTTCCCGCAGTGGACGGATTCCCTCGATCGGCCGCCGGAAGCGGGCCCGGATCGTGAAGAAGACGGTCGAAGGGAAGCCTCCGAACGCCACGCACTGGAGCCGGTCCTTGATGGCCAGGGCAACCGGCGTCAGCGAGTCCACGGTAGGGAGAATCTGGCGGGCTCATGGCTTGAAGCCTCATCTGGCACGCACCTTCAAACTTTCCAACGACAAACAATTTGTCGAGAAGTTGGAGGATGTGGTCGGTTTGTATCTGAACCCTCCGGAAAACGCCATTGTTTTGTCCTGCGATGAGAAGAGCCAGATGCAGGCCCTGGACCGCACGCAACCCGGGTTACCTCTGAAGAAGGGGCGGTGCGGCACCCTCACCCACGACTACAAACGCAACGGGACGACCACGATGTTCGCCGCGCTCAATACGCTGGACGGCTCGATTATCGGGACCTGTATGCCGAAGCATCGTCATCAGGAATGGATCCGGTTTCTCAATCAGATCAAACGTTCCGTGCCGAAAGACAAACAGATCCATATCATTTGCGACAACTACGTCACGCACAAACATCAGAAAGTCGTCAACTGGTTGAAGCGCAACACGCGCTTTCATGTGCACTTCACACCGACCAGTGCATCCTGGCTGAACATGGTCGAACGCTTCTTCCGGGATCTTTCCGAACAACGGCTTCGGCGCGGGGTTTTCCATTCTGTTCCTGAGCTAATCCAGGCCGTGGAGGAATATGTCGGGGGTCACAATCAGAACCCGAAGCCCTTCATTTGGACCGCAACGGCTTCCGATATTCTTGAAAAAGTTCAACGTGCCCGAAAGAAGCTCGATAAGTTACAGTCTGTTTGACGGGGACCACTAGGGCCAGTGCGCTAAAATTCCTGGGTCGGACGCGGACGATATTCCGAATCGCTGACCGCAAATTCGAGGTCGCCGGAGTCACCGCCGTGCTTACGGCTCGATTCTCTACAAGGCGATCCTGTGCTGGCCGTCTGGATCAAGAAAATGTTTGGTGTTCAAGTTCACACGCTGATCGTTCACTTTCCGATCGCATTGACGTTTGCGGCTTTCATATATGATGCCCGCGGCTTCTATTCGCGAACGCCCAGACTATACGGAATCGGGTCGAGCCTCGTTCGGGCTGCCACGGCTGCGGCGGTCGTGGCTACGGCAACGGGCTTCAGTCTGGCCGGTACGAGCGGACTGGGCAGTGGTGGTACCGTTACAGGGCATGCCGGTCTTGGAATTCTCACCGTCATTGCTCTCGTGACCGTGACATCGCTTCGCTATTCGGCTGAAGCCCGGGCGGATTCTACTGAAAATGCGTTTCAATCAGTCTGGCTCGTGGTCGAATTTCTGGCAGTGATACTGGTGAGCGCGACCGCTATTATTGGACACAGCATGTAAGATTGATTGGATTGGTTGTTGAAGGGCTTTTCTTTGACGTCAATAGCTCCCGACAACGCGACTACAAAACGCGAATATAAGAAGAGACCGAATCAACGTGGAAGAACGAGATTTTTTTTCGGAAAAGGACGAAGTCAAGACACACCGCTTGGACTGCCCGTCGTGTCGGCAATCGAACGAATACAAGATCCGCTGGCGGGTCCGTTCAAAGAAAAAGTCGCTACCGCGGCATGCCGGTGATGACGACCGCGCCCGATTCAAGGCTGCCCGGAATTATATGGTGCGGATCGACGATACGGTCCGATGCGCAACGCCGCGATGTGGCAAGCGGATCGAAATAACCAGCCTCCAATCGGTCATCACTCTGTAGCCGTATACTCTTTCGTGACGAGGGTTCCGGGTTCTCCGGGATTCTTCAGGAGATCCAGTGCGTCTTCAAGTATCCGGCGCTGGAGTTCGTCCTGGTGTGGTGGGCCGAGCGACTGGCCCACTGCAAACGGTTTGGGGTATAGCGCACGGGATGGGCCGGCCTGTTCGGACTCTTCGGGTGAGACCGTGATCAGAACCGAGGCAATGCCCATGCACTCGATGGCCCGTTGAATCGTGACGACCGTCCGATGGCAAAGCGGTCAGCCTCCGGTCAGTAGCACCACGTCCGGGCGCAACCGGGCTACTTCCTCAGCCAGGATCCAGCTGGTCTCTTCCTTGAGTTTCCGGAGTTGGGTGGTCAGGCCCATCGAAATGTGAAAATCCGACATCTTCCCGACGACATGGCCGGAAACGAGTTCTCTCAATCGATCCAGTGGAAACACGCAGTTCATATCGGCCTGGGGTGAGCTGGGGTCGTAGTGGCCGGCCACGATCCGAAGCATCCCAGTGTCGATGTCTCCGGGAATCTTTCTGAAGCTCAAATCGTTGTCTGTGAATGGCTCCATGCCTTCCACATAGACGCCCGCGGTGGTAACCAGCGCAACCCGCGCATCACCGAGGTCACGTCTGAAAGGCGTATATGGAACGCAGGCTCTGGCAATCTGAATGGGCATTGAAAAAGGTGCGGAGGCAGCGGGCATGGGCGGGGGTCCCGCCCATGCCGGTTGGATTCTCTAATCCGCGATCTTATTCAGTTCGTCGAACAGAACCGAATTTTTGGGTTGATCGCCAATTTCATGGACGTCTACGTAGCGTACGACGCCCTGCTTGTCGATTATGAAGATCGCACGTTCACTGATGCCCTCCTGACGTAGAACGTTATATTTTAATGCAACCATTCCGTGAGGCCAGAAGTCGCTCAACAACGGGTAAGAAATTCCACCCAGTGATTTGGCCCACGCCTTGTTTGAATACGGAGAGTCGATGCTGATACCCAGGACCTGGGTATCGGACCGGTCGAACTCGGAAAGATCTTCCTCGTACGCCGGCATCTGCAACGTTCACACTGGTGTGAACGCGACCGGGTAAAACGCCAGGACCACGTTCCTGGTTCCTCTGAAGCTCGATAATGTGACTTCAGAGTCGAGATGGGACGGAAGAGTGAAGTCGGGTGCTTCGTCTCCGACTTTCAACTCGTTGGTAGCTTTGGGCATTCAAATCTCCTCTTTTCTTATCTTACAAAAATAACCGGATCACCACGAAGCCAGCGACTAATAGGATAAGGAAAATTATCGTCAAAGTTTCAAAATATTTCTCAATAAACACCCGGATCGGAGCACCAAAGATTCGAATCAATCCGCCAATCACAAAGAAACGGAGCGATCGGCTCAGTGCGGATGCGAACACGAAGCGTCCGAAGTCAACGTCGAAGAACCCAGCGGTGATCGTTGCAATCTTGTAAGGAATAGGTGTGAGACCCGCCACCGCGACGGCGAACGCGTCGTACTGTCGATATAGTTCCTGAACCCTGAGGTACTGGCCTTCAGCGGCGTAGAAACGGACAATGGGCTCACCCAGACTCCCGAAGAACTGGTATCCGATCCAATAGCCGAACATTCCTCCGAATACAGAACCGATCGTACAGATCAGAGCGTAGCGAAGGGCTTGCAGGGGGAGAGCGACGCCCAGAGCGATGAGGAGAATATCAGGTGGGATTGGAAAGAAGGACGACTCCGCAAATGCGATGCCAAACAGGCCCCATTGGCTGTACGGGCTGTCGGCCCAACCGATGACCCAATCGTAAAGGCGTCGTACCGAAGACGTCAGCCGATGAGAGGTGGATCCTGCGCTCATAAGGACCTCCACTTTTAACATACTCGATGGGTTAGGTAGCCACATCGATGGTATTATCAATGGCTTCGTATCGCTTCCCGTTGGTCAAGTTTGAAAGGTCTTTCAGCATGATTCTGGTTACCGGTGGTGCGGGATATATTGGCTGCGTGCTTGTGCGCGAATTGCTTGACCGAGGCGAAACGGTTCGGGTGTTCGACAAGCTTTTCTTCGGAGAGAGTCCTCTTTCCGACTATCGAGACAGAATAGAAGTGGTCGAAGGTGATATCCGTTCGATCGACGCGGAAGTGTTTTCCGAAATCGATACAGTGATCCATCTTGCGGGGCTGTCGAATGACCCGACTGCAGAATACAATCCCCGGGCGAACTACGAAATCAACACGATTGCGACGGAACGGCTTGCGAAGCTCTCCAAGAGAGCGGGTGTGCGGCGATTCACTTTCGCGTCCACCTGCTCCATCTATGACCGTGGCCTGTTTGCGGACGACCTCCTTCTCGATGAGACCGCCGAGGTGTCGCCGCGAGCGGCTTATGCCGTATCCAACTACGATGCTGAGAGGATTCTGCTGCAGTTGGCCGACGAGACATTTTGCCCCGTGATCTTCCGACAGGGAACTGTGTTTGGTTACAGCCCGAGGATGCGGTATGACCTTGTGGTGAACACTTTCGTAAAAGATGCCCTCTCGAAGGGGCGTCTTACGGTTTTCGGTGGTGGCGAAATGTGGCGCCCCCTGGTCGACGTCTCTGATGTGGCCGAAGCCCACATCTGTGGCGTCGAGGCCGCGGAACAAAAGGTACATGGCGAGACATTCAACGTGTCCTACAGGAACTACCGAATTTTGGAACTGGCGCATTGGGTCAAGGAAGCGCTGTCCGATATCCGGGACGTTGAGATTGATGTCGATTACGCTCCCCTGAAGGGGCGGAGTTACCGGGTGTCGACGGCCAAGATTGAGTCCAGCCTGGGTTTCCGCGCGCAGTCGTCGGTTAAGGATTCGGTTGTGGACATGGTCCGGCGGATTGAATCCCAGTCGAAAAACGATTTCATGAATCCTGTCTACTACAATATCCAGTGGATGACTCATCTCGACCGAATGGAAAAGACGCTGCGAAGGGTCGGGTCGGTATTCGGGTGTGACTAGCACTCTCCATCAGTTATGAAGATCGCGTTGCTCGGAGCGAAAGGCCAACTCGCTTTCGATTTGAAGCGTGTGCTCGCAGGGCATGAACTGGTTGCGTTTACGCGTGCGGATTTCGACGTTACCGATCGTGCGGCTGCGCGGGACTGCCTTCTCGACCTGCGTCCTGACGCAATTATCAACACGACAGCTTTTCACCAGGTCGACCTCTGTGAGTCACGGCCCGACGACGCTTTCGGTGTCAACGCGATAGCGGTGTTCCACCTGGCGCGATGCGCGCAGGAGATCGGTGCACGGCTTGTCCACATCAGCTCGGATTATGTATTCGACGGGGATTCCCGCAGACCGTACTCGGAGGAGGACATCCCGCGCCCCATCTCGGTGTATGCGAACTCCAAACTGGCAGGGGAGTATTTCATCCAGTCCGAGTGCGAGAAACACATCCTGATTCGAACATGCGGTCTGTATGGGGCGGCAGGCCTTTCGGGGAAGGGCCATAATTTCGTCGAATCGATGCTTCAAAAGTCGAGGACGGGCGAGGGCATTCGAGTCGTCGAAGACCAGGTTGTGACCCCCACGCCAACGGTCGATTTAGCCCGGCAATTGGAATGCCTGCTCGGAGCCGATCAATATGGGTTGTTCCACTGCACCGCAGAGGGCAGTTGTTCCTGGTTTGAGTTTGCACGGGCGATCTTTGAGTTGAGTGGCCTGCTCGCGGACTTGGAACCGACTGACCGGAGCGTCTACAAGACACCGGCCCGACGCCCCGCTTACTCTGTTCTGGATAACGCCCGACTCAACGAACTGGGTCTCAACCGGATGCGCCACTGGAGAACCGGGTTGGCCGATTACCTCTTCGAGAAGCACGGTTTTACCGGCGTCGCCGCCCGGCGGGCCAATGAACACGCCGACAGTCAGGTCAGATAAGGGCGTGAGCGGATTGTAAGGATTCTTAGTCTGAATATCAGAACTGTTGCCGCGGCCTGGAAAACGATCTACGAACGACTCGCCTTCGATCAGCTATCGCTGACAGGATTGCTCGAAGACGCTCCGAAGGAAACCCGGCCTCGGAACTTCCAGAAATTCGTGCGCCCTGTGTCCGTTCCCGGAACCCATCGCGACTACGGAATCCTTTCGCCTCCCGAGACACGCTTGTCGTTCCACTTGAATCTCGGCGCGAGTCCGCTTTTCGTAGCGAGCACCGGCATTCTTTCGCAAGCCGGAGGTTCGGTTTCTGAGGTGGAATTTGCCGTGATGATAGAGGCGAAAGGCGCAAGAAAAATGCTTCATTCGGGCGCCGTCGGCGACATTGCCGGGAAGTGGCGGAAAGTTTCTATTGATCTTCGACCCTGGGCTCGGCAAGACGTTGTGCTGGTCTTGCGGACCCGATCACCCGTCGATTCGAGCGAGCCTGTCGCCGCTGTATGGAACCGACCGCGCCTGTTGGAGGTGCTCCCGATCCGGGACCGATTGTCGCGCCTCAGGGACGATGTCAGGAAGTTGGGCCGCCGGGGCATGAAACACGCGCTTCTGGCCACGATGAAGGGGCAACTGGCGATTGAAGATCAACGCACGCTCTATCGACTCTGGACGAAGAAACACGAATTGAAAGATGGGGATCTCCGCGACATATCGGAACAAGTCCAGGGCTTTTCCTACAGGCCAACAATCAGCATCATCACTCCTGTTTACAATACCCATCCCGAGTGGCTCCGCATTTGTATCGAATCCGTCCGCAACCAGCTGTATCCGCATTGGGAACTCTGTCTGTCCGACGATGCCTCAACCGAAGCCCACGTCGGGTCGATCCTGAGGGAGTACGCCCGGCTGGATCGCCGAATCAAAATCGTTTTTCAGAAACTAATAGCGGAATTTCACACGCGTCGAACCGTGCATTGATGTTGGCTAGCGGTGAATTCGTGGGCCTACTTGATCATGACGACGAAATAAGCCCTAATGCCCTGTTCGAGGTCGTCAAGCGACTCCAGGATCACCCCGATGCGGATGTGTTTTACTCCGACGAAGATAAAACGGATTCCGACGGGCTGCGAACCGAGCCTTTCTTCAAGCCGGACTGGTCGCCGGAGTACCTGCTTTCGTGCATGTACACATCCCATTTCAGCGTCTATCGCAAACGGCTGGTCGACGCACTGGATGGATTCCGCAGCATATACGACGGAAGTCAGGACTACGATCTGATGCTCCGCGTCGTCGAGCGGACCGACAAAATTTTTCATATTCCGAGAATTCTCTATCACTGGCGCAAGGCATCCGGTTCCGCGGCCGGTTCGACCCGCGCAAAGCCCTACGCGTATGAAGCCGCAAAGAAAGCGTTGACCGGGCATCTCAGCAGGAGAGGGATGCGCGGTGAAGTCATGGACGGCCAATGGCACGGTCACTACAGGGTGCGGTACGCCGTCAATCCCGGTGCGCGGGTCTCGGTTATCGTTTCTGGCGGAACAGTGCCACAGGGCTCTGAGAAATGCGTTGAAAGCATTCGGAAACGGACCACGCATCCGAGTTACGAGATCATGATTTCCCTTCCGGAGGGCCACACCTCCAGGGATCGGCCTGACCCCGCGGAGAGTTCCGAGCGCGTGTTGCGGTCGCCGAGAGGCACTGTTGCAGCCGGGCTGCGGAATCTCGCCACTGGGGAAACCGACGGTCCATACCTCGTGTTCGTGGATGGGAACGCCGAGGTAATCACCGGCCAGTGGATGGAAGCCATGATGGAGTTTTCGCAACAACCCGAAATCGGTATCGTGGGAGCGAAGCTACTGTCTCGAGACGGAAGAATGGTGCATGGCGGGATCATTCTGGGACTCGGCGAAGATGGACTTGCCGGAGACACATTGACCGGTTTTCCTGCCGATACCGCGTACCACTTCGGTCTGGCGACCGACGTCCGGAACTGTTCTGCGGTCGCCGACTCCTGCATGATGATCCGGCGCGACGTGTTTGATCGAGTGGGTGGATTTGATGAGGCGGTCCCTTCCCGCTTCACCGGCCTGGATCTGTGTCTCCGTGTCCGGCAGGTGGGATATCGGATTGTCTGGACGCCCCATGCCCAGTTCTATCAGCTCGATGTTTCTCCTCCGGATGTTCCCCATCCCGACGAAGCAGCCTTCATGAAATCGCGTTGGGGCGCCGCCGCGTTTGAGGATCCGTATTACAACCCCAATCTGACGCTCGACCGAGAGGATTTCGGAATTCGTTTGTAGTGGCCTGATTCAACAGTTCGATGCGCAGTAGTTTGATCACCGTCCGATCATCTCTTCAGGCTCGACGCTCAGGCTCCGCGGCTTCGCATTGAAAGCCGTCCGTTCGCGCCGTGTTCAGGAGCCATATTGGGATCGACATGTGCATTCCCATGTGCATTCCGTCGATGATCCCTGTGCCCTCGCCCGTCGTTCAGGCCACGAGTCAAATGCGACAGGTAGGCCCGCCTCACAGGGACGATCGAAGCAAATCTTATGCCGGGAACCGCAGACTGAGTAAACGGTTTCGGGACCACAATCGGCCGTCTAAACCACTATCTTCAAACGACATCCTGTCTGCGATTGTCTCTAAATAACGGGTGCCGGTGACAAACCCTGGCAATCGATTCGACTATTTCGCATCGTTTGGCGTCTTTCCACAGTGTGAGGCACGAATTTGACTTTGAATATCGAGCGTACCGACGATTCGAGGGTTATCGATCGAGTCCTCGACGGCGACACCAACGCTTTCAATCTCCTGGTGTGGCAATGGGAAAAGCCGATCTACAACTATATCTATCGGATGGTTGGCAACGCCGACGACGCTCTCGACCTGTGTCAGGAAAGCTTTCTCAAGGCTTTTCGCGAACTCGGAACTCTGAAAGACAAGGACCGCTTTTCGTCCTGGCTGTACCGGATTGCGCACAACGTTTGTTATTCGCGATTCCGGAAAGCGCAGGGAAAGATTTTTGTCGAGCTGGACCCGAATGTGGGAGCCTCACGCATGCCGATCGAGAATCGATTGGCGGTGGAGAAAGCCCTCGCCCAATTGCCTGACGATCAGAGGGAAGTCGTGGTCTTGAAGGTCTACCATGGGCTGAAATTTGACGAAATCGCTGCTGTACAGGACGCGCCGGTTTCGACCGTTAAGTCGAGGCTCTACATGAGCTTCGATAAGCTGAAGTCGGTTTTGGGTGAACCGGCGATCGGTCAGCCCAGAACAAAATAGGTGATTCATATGTCGCATTTGGAAGACAGGCTTGCAGAGTTTGTGTTTGAGGAGTTGACGGAGCCTGAAATGGCAACCGTCCGTCAACATGTGGCGCAGTGCCTGGAGTGCCAGGGTCGTGTTTCCAGCTTTCGAACGGTTCAACACTCGCTGGAGCAGTTGCCCGACGTGGAGGTTCCCCGTCGGATGGTTTTCCTCCCATCGGCAACCGAATCGAAAAGCAGTGGGTGGCTGTGGAAATGGGGGGTGCCTGCTGCGATCGCCGCGGTTCTCATGCTGGCTGTTCTCTTGAGCGGTTCGCTTCGTTTTGAGCGGAACCCCTCCGGGTATGCAGTTGTGCTGGGTCCTGTAAACGACGCGGGGCAAACGGTTGAGTCGCAACCCGGGGTGGCGGCAGTGCCTGTGTCTCCGACGATTGATTACGCGAGTCTCGATTACACGCAGATCGCCGATCGCATCCGTGAGGACATTCGGGCGGAGCAGGAATCCTGGTTCCGGAGCGAGATCGACATGGCCATTGGAAGCCTTCAGGGCGCGAACGATCGCGAGATCCAGCGTGTCCGTGCAGAGCTTCAGTATCTTTCCGAACTACAACGGGTGGCGCAGAAGGAGTATTACCAGAACGCGTCCCACATACAGCTGCTTGCCGCACGGACCGGGGGGAATAACTAATGATCCGAGTTTTGTGGCTCATGATCGTTATCAGTGCAGGGTTCCCCATCGAAGCGACGCTGCTTGGCCAGGGGGTTCCCTCGCCCGAGTCGCGCGCCGCCATCGCTGCCGCAGTGGATGACGGCGTTGCAGGTATCGTGCCCGGGCCGATGTTGCAGTTGGCGAAAACTACGTATCTGGAAGGGTACGGCGTTGTTGTGACTGTCGAGGTCGCTCTCGAACCGCCCAGGAATCCATTCAGTGGCGTCAGAGGACCGGATGAAGTCCGGAGGTCAAGTGAAATGCGTCGTGCCCGGCTCCGGGAGATGGCCGTGGAACTGCTTGGGCAATACGTTTCGACATTCGACGGTTTGAGTGCCGACGAACAGTTGACGATCGTAATCTATTTGCTGAACACGAACCCGGCTGACCTGCCGGATCTTCCGAGCCAGCTTGTGATGTCGGCCAGGAAGCAGGACGGGTCCGATTTGCGATCAGCGGTTATTTCCGAAACGGCCTTTGCGGACCGCGTGACGATAAGGGAATACTGACGTTGAAAGCCTTATCCGGCTTGGATCGCAGGCTGTTCGGAGAGATGTTACAGGACCGGGGGCTCGTGTCTCGGGAGGACCTTGCAAGCGCCCTGTCTCTTCAGAAGGAAAGCTCGGAACGCATCGGAAAGATTCTCATCGACCTGGGATTCGTGGCCGAGCGGGACGTGCTTTCGGTGTTGAGCGAACAAATCGAACGGCCGCTCTTTGAAGACGAATACCCGACTGTCCCTGTCGAAGCGGATCGCCTGGGATATCGATTTCTCAGGTCGGCGACGGCGGTACCCGTTCACCTGGAAGAAGGGGTACTGTCCGTCGTGATGGCCGATCCGCTGGATTCGGAGACCCGGTCGGCAATCCGTTTGCGGACCGGTCACGCCTTGAAGATCTATCTGGCGTCGGAATCCCAGATCGTCGATCAACTCGACCGGTTGTATGGAGAGGACGAGTCCGCGGAAAGTCTGATCGAGACGCTTGGCGAGACCCTGGCCGAGGACGACATCGAGCAGCTTCGCGATCTGGCATCGGAGGTGCCGGTGATCCGGATGGTCAACCTGATCATCTCTCGGGCTGTCGAATCCCGTGCCAGCGACATTCATATCGAACCGTTCGAAAAAGAATTGCGGTTACGCTACCGCATCGATGGCGTTTTGCACAACGTCGATGCCCCTCCCAACAAGATTCGCGCCGCGATCATTTCGCGCCTCAAGCTGATGGCCAAGCTGAACATCGCTGAACGCCGCCTGCCTCAGGACGGGCGGATCAAGTTGAAAGTGCTGGGAAGGGAAATAGACCTGCGCGTGTCCACGCTGCCCACCATGTATGGGGAGAGTGTCGTCATGCGGATCCTGGATCGGTCGAGCACAGATCTGGTCGACCTGCGCCGGTTGGGGTTTCCCGACGACCTGTACACCAAGGTTTGCGCAATGACGTCCAAACCCCACGGCCTGTTTCTTGTTACCGGACCCACTGGAAGCGGCAAAACCACGACGCTCTACAGCGCGTTAAAACGGATCAACATTCCGGATCGCAAGATCATCACGATCGAGGACCCCGTTGAATACCAGATGGATGGGATCAATCAGATTCAGGCGAATGCACAGATCGGGTTGACGTTTTCTTCCGGCCTCCGACACATCGTCCGCCAGGATCCGGACGTGATCATGGTGGGCGAGATCCGTGACCTCGAGACTGCAGAGATCGCAATCCGCTCCGCGTTGACGGGGCATCTCGTCTTCAGCACTCTCCATACAAACGATGCGCCAAGCGCGGTCACGCGCCTCATCGACATGGGTGTCGAGGACTACCTCCTGGCTTCGTCATTGATCGGGATTCTCGCGCAACGTCTGGTTCGGATCGTTTGCCCGAATTGCCGGTCGGCTGAAGAGGTTTCAGCAGACGTTCTGCGGGCGTCTGGTTTTCCGGTTTCCGGAGATGTCCGGATATGTGAGCTCCAGAGGGGACCTGGATGCGACCTGTGCGGTTTTAGCGGTTTCGGAAGCCGGAAGGGGATTTTCGAACTCCTGGATGTGGACGACGCAATGCGCACTGTCATCACGACGAACCCAGATTCCAATGTCCTCCGCAACCAGGCAGTCCAGTCCGGGATGCGAACGCTCAAGGAAGATGGCTGGACCAAGATCATTTCCGGGGTCACGACTCCGGACGAGGTTCTTCGGGTAACACAGGAAGTGTGATCATCGAGATGGGTACATTTGACTACAGGGCCGTCAACCGGCAGGGACAGTACACCGAGGGCCGGGTCGAAGCCGTCGATGTCCGCGCGGCCACGTTTCGCGTCCAGGGCATGGGACTGACCCCGGTTTCGGTCGAAGCGCTTCACTCGGTCCGGGGTTGGGATCTGCCCCGGTTCCCGTTACGGCGGGTCACGCGGCGGGACATCCTGTTTTTTA
The DNA here is from genome assembly GCA_965263045.1 of Terriglobia bacterium. Classification (GTDB taxonomy): domain Bacteria; phylum Acidobacteriota; class Terriglobia; order 20CM-2-55-15; family 20CM-2-55-15. Next base: position 4,760,835 of record CBDHGK010000041.1, on the reverse strand, counting down.
CCGAAGAACTGTCGACCCTGGTCCGGGCCGGATTGCCTCTTGACCGAAGCCTCACCGTCACCGCTGAACTGGCGTCGAACCCGCAGCTTGAGACTGTTATTCAGGATGTTCTCAAACAGGTCAAGGGGGGGCAATCGCTTGCGGACGCCCTGTCCGCTCACCCGAAGTATTTTTCGTCCCTGTATGTGAATATGATCCGCGCCGGTGCGGCCGGAGGCGTACTCGACGTCATCCTTGAGCGGCTCGTGGAGTTCGAACGGTCCTCGGACGAACTGCGATCCTACCTGACGGCCTCGCTCGTTTATCCGGTGCTCCTCACGCTGGTGGGCCTTGGGTCCATCGGCATCCTCTTCTACTTCGTCATTCCACGGTTTGCTTCGATTTTTGAGGATATAGGCGGCCAGATTCCCCCGGCGACGATGGTATTGCTGGGCACAGCGGAACTGGTGCGTGGCTACTGGTGGGCTGCACTCTTGGCAATCGTCCTGGCATTCGTTGCGCTGCGAACCTGGCTTGGAACGCCCCGAGGCCGCCGGTGGTGGGATGGTGCGATTCTCCGGGTGCCGCTGGTTGGGCCGACTCTCCTGAAGATCGAAGTCGGGACGTTCGCCCGCACCCTGGGAACGCTTGTTTCCAGTGCTGTACCATTGATTCCTGCCGTGAGAATCGTCCAGAACGTGGCGCGGAATACCCTCGTCGCCGAAGCGATATCCAAGGTTGCCGATGGAGCCAAACGCGGAGAGGGCGTGGGTAAACCGATGGCTGCAACAGGAGTTTTTCCCGGTCTGGCGAATCACCTTGTGCTGGTGGGTGAAGAATCGGGCCGCCTGGACAGCATGCTCCTCCAGCTCGCCGATGCCTACGATCGGGACGTGAAATCTTCAGTCAAAGCGCTCACATCAGTTCTCGAACCCGCCATCATCCTCGTGATGGGCGTCGTTGTCGGTGCTATCGTTCTGTCGATGTTGATGGCCATTTTCAGCATCAATGAGATTGCATTCTGACCTGGAGGCAACTTGAAGTTTCAAAAACCCAACAACTACATTCCTGTCGGCATGAGATTTCGCAGCTCGATTCGCGGGATAACCCTCATCGAGCTCCTGGTCGTTATGGTGATCATTTCCCTGTTTGCCACGCTGGTGGGTGCGCGGCTCTTCCAGAATGTCGATCGCGCGCGCCAGACAACGGCAAAGGTCCAGATATCCGAATTCGAAAGTGTCCTGGACCTGTTTCGCCTGGATGTCGGTCGGTATCCGACGGCTTCGGAAGGACTCCAGGCACTACGCGTCGCACCGCCCGGCGTCGGGAACTGGGATGGTCCCTATCTGCGCAGGGATGTACCTTCCGATCCCTGGGATCGATCCTACGTGTACCGTTCGCCCGGACAGCACGGCGATTTCGATTTGATATCGTACGGCGCCGACGGTGTAGAGGGTGGTGAAGACGAAAATCAGGATATCGTGAGCTGGCAATAGACTTTTTCGGTTTCGCCCGCGTCCTTAGATGTTTGATGGTCCGGCCAGAAAGACCGGGCGCTGCTGTGTCCTCATCCACTATGCTGATTCGCACAACAACCGGTCTGGAACTCTCCGAGGCCAGTCTTCGCATCGCTGTCGTGCGAACGGTGTTGGGACGACGGCGACTTGTCGAGAACCTTGAGATCGAGGGCTTTCTGGGCATGTCCGAGGACCAGCGGCGCCGAAGCCTCGAGGAATTGGTCCGCGAGCGTAAGGTTCCCGTATCCCGGGTTCATCTGGTCTTGCCCCCCGATCACGGCGTCACTCGTCAACTGGAGCTTCCCGTCGAAGCGGCCCGTCAGGCCGAGTCTGTTGTGGAACTGCAAATGGAATCGCTCTCTCCCTGGCCTCCCTCGAGTCAAGCCCATTCTTAGTTGAAACTCTCCACGGCTCACGATGGGTCATGCAACCTTCTTCTTCGATCTCGTCGACGTCTTCGCCTCAATTTTCAGCTCTCGCTGGAGGGCTTCGCGGAGCTTTGGAAGATGACGGTAGCCGATCACCTTCCTCAGGCGCGGTTCGATGTCGATGAGCGCCGTCGCCAACCAGCGTTGCCGCTGACTCGAGTTCTTCCAATGATCGACCTTCGCACACCTTTCCTCGACAAGGGCATTGACCGATTCCAGGCAATTCGTCGTCTTGAACGAACGGCCCAAGACCCCGTACACGCCGAGCCGATGCAACGTGAGGGTCTCTTCCAGGCCTTCCTCAAGGCTCGCAGCCCCCGATTGGTTTCGCTCCTCGAGCTCTCCATGGAGCTCTCCGAGCGCCGCCCGAGCTTCGTCGTACTCCGGGCGCTCGTAGGCCCGCTGCAGCCGGCGTCGCCACACGGCTTGCTCGGTCTTCGATAGGTATCTCACGACGTTCTCGCGTTTGTGCCATTGGCAGCGTTGGACCAGGGCTCGATTCCTGAATGCCTTCTTGACCGCCGCCCGCAGACCTTTGCCGCCGTCGACAATCACCAGCACGCCTTCAGAGATGTCCAGGCCCCGCTCCATCAACGAACGGAGAAACGGAGTCAGCACTTGCTCGTTCTCCGTGTCGGTCTCCACGAAGCCCAAGAAGCGTTTGTCGCCCGAAAGCGTGACGCCCAGGGCCACTACCATCAGGGCGTCGGCAAACGCCTTCCCGTCCAGGAAGATCGCCACGACGTCCTCGCCACTCAGATCCCGCTCCTGCATCTCCCGAAGTTTCGCGGCACTCGCCTGGACGAATCCTCGAGACACCGTCGAACTCGACAGTCCGATCGCTCCCGGAATCGCTTCAGCGGCCGATTCATAGTTCCGGCAGGAGATCCCATACAGCACACGTCTGAGCAGTAGCTCGTTCACCGCGCCACCCGGACTGAGTTCCTCGTAGGTCCGAAGCGGAATCTCCCCGCCCGCCACGCTGCGCACTCGAGGCACCCGAACCGGCACCCGCTGGCCACCCAGCCCCACGGTCCCCGGATTGCTCCCGTGTCGCCGGCCCCGCAACGCCGCCTCCTTTCGTGCGTATCGCTCACCCGCCAACGACTTCACTTCCTCGTCGAGCAACTCCTCCACGTGCATCAACCCCAGTGGGATCAACGCCCGAATCATCTCCACCTTCGAGTCCAATTCCAGTCCCGAGTATTCCTCCCGGCTCAGGACCTCGACCTCACCCAGCACACGCGACTTCTTGCGTTTCTTTACCGAACGTAACAGACTCCTCATCTCGGCTCCTTTCTCTTACAGGCTTGATGTTGTTTCTTCCAATACCATCAAACCATGGGGTTTGGAGCCGTTTCAATTTCCAACTAAGATTGGCACACATTCGGAGAGATCGTGAGGGTCTTTACGACGGACACCGGTGGGGCTCGACGGCTCTCCAGAGAAGCGATCGACCAGGCTTCGATTGGTCCGAATTCCGGTCTGGAGGTCTGGCATTGCCGGAACATATCCAACCACCTGGCCTTTCGTCATCGCCTCTTTCTTCCGACACGATTATGCGGAACACTCGATCGGGCTGTTCGCGATTCTGAACTGATCCATGTCCACGAACTCCGATCGTTTCTCACGGTGGCGGCGCGCCGGGTCGCCCTCCGCAGGGGGATACCCTATGTGTTGTCCACGCACGGCGGGCTGTTGCATCTCAGTAAACGCCACGCGAAGGAGCTGTTCGATTCCTTCTGGGGAAAGCGCATTCTTCGAGATGCAGCCGGTTTGATCGCTGTATCGAACCTGGAGGCAGAGCAGATGCGGTCATTCGGTATCAGTCAGGACCGGATCCACCTGTTGCCCAATCCGATCGATGCGAGCGGCTACGAGGTCCTGCCTGCGTCCGGACAGTTCCGGGGGCGCTGGGGCATTCGCGAATCCAAACTGGTACTCTTTCTTGGAAGGCTCAATTGGATCAAGGGCGCCGACCTGCTGTTGGAAGCTTTCGAAAAGATTTCCGGGGATGTCCACCTGGTATTGGCCGGCCCGGACGACGGGCATCGAGCTCTATTGGATGCGCAGTTGCCGTCCGGTATCAGACACCGAGTGACTTTTACAGGCCGGCTGGACGATTCTGAAAAACTGGAGGCCTTCGTGGATGCCGACGTCTGCGTCGTGCCTTCCCGAAGCGAGGTATTCGGAATGGTCGTGCTGGAAGCTTTAGCCTGTCGGCGGGGAGTGCTGTTGTCTTCGGCCTGTGGCCTGACCTCCGAACTGGCGGACGCCGATTGCGTCGCCGTATTCGAGAATGGAAACAGCGACGATCTGGCCGAGAAGCTCGACACGGTTTTGGCGCGGGGGCATTCTGAGGTGAGTCTCGGGGCTGCCCGTCAATTCGTATTGAAAGCGTTTTCAGCTGATGCAATCGCTGTTCAGGCGAGAGCGATCTATGCAAAGTGTATGGAAACCGACTAGGTAAGGAAATCGACTATGGATGTGATTGAAGAAATACGTCGGGTTTTCGACATTGAAATCGAAGCACTGGAATCCGTCCGCGGAGCCTTATCCAGTCACTTCGAAGAAGCTGTAGGTTTGATGGCGAACTGCGATGGGCAGGTCTTTGTGACCGGTATCGGGAAGTCAGGGATCATTGGCCAGAAGATTGCTGCGACTTTACGGAGCACGGGAACTCCGGCACTGTTTCTGCATGCGTCGGAAGCTCTGCACGGGGATGTCGGAATGGTGAGGAGAGAAGATCTTGTGCTTGCCATAGGAAAAAGTGGAGAGAGCAGTGAACTGAATACCTTGCTCCGCATCCTCAAGAAAGTCGGAATGCCGATTATCGCTCTGACGTCGAACGGGAAATCATCCGTGGCGGAACTCGCCGACGTTGTGCTCGAGCTTCCGATTCCTCGGGAGGCTTGCCCGCTGAATCTGGCTCCGACTTCCAGTACCACGGCCGCCCTTGTGGTAGGGGACGCGATCGCAGTGACTTTGATGACGATGGGCAAGATGTCGGAAGATGATTTTGCACGGCATCATCCCGGGGGGCAGTTGGGCCGACGGCTGCTGTTGCGGGTCGAAGACGTCATGCGGAAAGGCGACGAAAATCCGGTCGTGGGGCCGGACTCTACGATTAAGCAGATGCTGATCGACATGACGGCCTTCCGAGTCGGTGCGGTGTCGGTGACCGATGCGGGGGGGCGTCTTCTGGGGCTGGTGACCGATTACGACGTTCGCCGGGCTCTGGAGTCCGATGGCGACGTTTTTGCGTTGACGATTCCCGAAATCATGAACTCTTCGCCTGACAGGGTCTACGACGACGAAAAGGCAGCGACCGCCCTGGAGCAGATGCGCGAACGGCGCAAACCCACAGCCGTCTTACCCGTCCTGAACCGGGAAGAGATTGTCGTCGGAATGGTTCATCTCCATGATCTGATTGCTGCCGGCATTTGACAGCCGGCATTTGACAGCCGGATGCGGCCGGGGTCAACTTCAGCACGCTTCGATCAACCCGGCGTCAAACCCGAAGTCAAACCCGGCATCAATTCCGGCATCCATTCCGACCTCAAACCCATTGGGGGTGCAAGTCCCCGGAGTCCGACGTCATTTGAAGAACTCCCGGATCTTATCGATGACATAGACGATCTCGGGCTCTTCCAGCTCCGGGAATATCGGCAGCGCCAGGCAGGTGCGCGCCGCATCTTCCGCCCGAGGGAAGTCGCCAGGGGCACCGCAAACGGCACCCAGGCCACGCTGGAGATGTAAGGGGATGGGGTAGTAGATTGCAGTTCCGACCCCGTGGCCGGATAGAAACTCTCTGAGCGTGTCCCTTTCGGACGTCCGGATTACGAATTGATTGTATACGTGTCGGTTGTTCGGGGCGGGCGTTGGAAGGGTGACGATGCCTTCGAGTTCCCTGGAATATTGGCCTGCGATCCGGCGTCGGCGCTCGTTCCATTCGTCCACGTAGGGCAGCCGGACTGCGATTGCGGCTGCCTGCACCGAATCCAACCGGCTGTTGATCCCCAGAGCATTGTGTTCGTATTCGTTTTCGAGTCCATGTGCCCGGAGCAGGCGCAAACGGTCTGCAGTTTCGGCGTCATGGGTCACGATCATTCCGGCATCTCCAATTGCAGCCAGGTTTTTCGTTGGGTAGAACGAAAAGCAACCGCAGAACCCCATCGTTCCCGCCGCACGTCCGCGATGTCTGGCACCGAATGCCTGGGCGACGTCTTCGATGATGAGGATACCGTGGTCCGCAGCTATGGTCTGGACTCGCAACATATCGGCGCAATCGCCGAATAGGTGGGTCACGATTACTGCCCGGGTGCTGGGGGTGATCTTGCGCCGGATTTCGTCAGGATCGATCTGAAAGGATTGAAACTCGATGTCGGCAAAGACGACGCGGGCCCCAAGCCGCAAGGCCGATGAGGCCGTAGAAAAAAAACTGAACGCCGGAACGATGACTTCCGCTCCAGGGCCGATTTCCGCAGCCATGAGGGCCAGCATCAAGGCGTCCGAACCTGAAGCGACACCAATGGCATGCCCGGTGGACAGGTTCTTCGCAATCGCGGCCTCTGCGCGTTCGACGGCCGGGCCCAGCACAAACTGTTGAGAATCAATCACGTCCATGAGGGCGGCGCCCAGTTCCGCGCGAATGCGCTCGGTTTGTCGTTTGAGATCGAAGAACGGTACCTTCATGGGCACTTGGGACAGACCTTTGGATCGCCGACCGCGCAAGGACAGGAGCTTAACCGGATGATTTCGGAGATTGAATCGTCGCTCCCCGCAATTAAGTCGCTATAATATTTCAGTTAAACGTGCTTGTCCGGTAGCCGTCTAAACGGGTTAGCGTATTTGGTTTGCCGGCCTAAATCAACTCCGCGGTCCTCGGCGAGTTGGGGGCCGGGCGCGATGCTATCCGAACACTACGAAATGGAGCCCAGATGTCGCAATTAATGTCTCAGACTACTTTCCCGGGACGGATAACGACCTTTGTATTCAGCCCGTTGCTTGTTTCAGTTTTGATCTCGATCTCCGCAGACGCACAGGATGGCGGATTACGGGATGAGCAACCCCCGATTCCCGTCGAGGAAATAATCGAACAGTTTGCCGCCATGGAGTCCCAGTTCAGATTTGCGCGCGGCAACTATACCTACCGCCAGGACGTCACTGTCCAGGAATTGAACGCGCGTGACCGCGTTATCGGCGAATACCATATGATCAGCGACATTCTGTTCGAGGCAGGTGGCCGGGAACGAACCGAGAAGGTCGTCTATGCGCCCCTGAGCACGCTCGAGGGCATCCAACTCACCCCTCAGGATCTGGACGACATCCGCGATATCCAACCGTTCGTTCTTACGACGGAAGACCTGCACCTGTACGATGTCGAGTATCGCGGCAAGGAACTGATCGACGAAGTTGATACCTATGTTTTCCAGGTTGGTCCGAAAGTTCTCGAAGAAGGAGAGCGATACTTCGAAGGCCAGATCTGGGTGGATGATCTCGACCTGCAGATTGTAAAGACGTTCGGCAAGGCCGTCCCCGATATTACGGAAAACGGTCAGGAGAACCTCTTTCCGCGTTTTGAAACCTACCGGGAACAGATCGACGACTTCTGGTTTCCGACCTATACCCGGGCCGTGGACACCTTGAATTTCTCAAGCGGTCCCAAAAAGATCCGCCAGGTGATCCGGTACGAAAACTACAAGCAGTTCGCCTCAGACGTTATCCTCACCTTCGGGGACGAAATCGAGGACGAGGCCGGCGCTGACTCCGTGGATTCCACGGATTCAGCTCCACCGGACCAGTAAAACGCCTGCCCGACGAGCCGGTCGGTTACCGGTTCGTCGGGTCTATAACTCCCGACAGCGACACGAGATAAGCCACCCTCTCTCCATTTCTCCCTGTGCTAAGATGCCCCTAAGAGAAACTGTTTAAGGAGTCACTATGTCGGGCCATTCCAAGTGGCACAGTATCAAGCACAAGAAGGCCGCAACGGACGCGAAGCGCGGCCGGTCGTTCACGAAAGCGATCAAGGAAATCACGATAGCCGCGCGGCTCGGAGGTGGAGATCCTGAAGCTAACCCGAGGTTGCGGAAAGCCGTCAGCGATGCGAAAGCGCTGAATATGCCGGCCGACAACATTAAACGCGCCATCATGAAGGGTACGGGTGAGCTGGAAGGCACCGCGATTGAAGAGATCATCTACGAAGGTTACGGCCCCGGAGGGGTCGCGGTTATGGTCGAGGTGCTGACCGACAATCGAAACCGAACCGTGGGTGAACTGCGCTATGTGTTGAGCAAGAACGGCGGAAACCTGGGCGAGAACGGCTGTGTCGCGTGGATGTTCACGAAACGCGGCTACATCCTGGTTCCCTCAGCGGATATGGATGAAGAGACCGCCATGAATGTTGCGATCGAGGCGGGCGCCGACGACTTCGCGGCCCAGGACGACCAGTACGAGATTCTGACTGAGCCCGAGTCGTTCCATGCGGTGCTCGGAGAGCTCAAAGAAAAAGGTATCGAGCCCAAGACAGCCGAAGTCTCCATGATTCCCCAGAACTTCATCAAGCTCGAGGGCAAGCCTGCCCGGCAGATGATCAAGCTGATGGACGCGCTCGACGACCACGAGGATGTCCAGAACGTGTACGCGAACTTCGACATCGAAGAGTCGGAACTCGCCGACGCGATGTAGTCAGCCCCGGCCCTCGAAGGCGGCGGGCCGGGTCGTGAAGCAGTGCCGCAGGAACGCGCTCTCTGGCCCGGAGGGTTCCCGGGCCAGTCACGCCAGTCCTGATTCAATTTTATGAGAATTCTTGGCGTAGATTGCGGTTCCAGAGTGACCGGATACGGTGTGATCGATACCGGTGCGGATCGCTATCGCTATGTGGATTGCGGCGCGATTCGCACACGGATAGCCGATCCTCTGGCGCTGCGCTTGCAATCTGTGCATGCCGGACTTCAGGAAATCATTCGAGACCACACGCCTGACGTGGCCGCATTCGAAAGCGTCTTCCATGGGGCCAACCCCCAAAGCGCACTCAAGCTCGGCCACGTCAGAGGCGTATCGATATTTGCAGCCGCGCAGGCGGGACTCGGGGTATACGAGTATTCCGCACTCCAGGTGAAATCTGCCGTGACCGGGTACGGCCGAGCCGAGAAGACGCAGGTGCAACAGATGGTGCGATCCCTGCTCAGCCTGGCCCAGGTTCCGCAACCTCATGATGCTTCCGACGCCCTGGCCGTAGCCATCTGCCACGCTCAAAGCTACCGTTTCGAGGAGGCAACCACGATCCGTGACTAATCTGATCTTACTCTTACTGCTGGCCCTCTTGCCCCAGGGCGAATTTTTCAGTTTCAGCTTTTGCCGTGAAGGGCTCGGTGGAACGGGCGATATTCAGTGCATTCAGCTGGATGGTTCAGGTCAGGGGACGTTCATGCTGACCTACAAAGATGCCGATACAGTCGATGTGGAGCTACGCCTTTCGCCATCGGGAACCCGCAGGTTTGTTGATCTTCTGGCGGAAACAGACTACCTGGCGGATGCCGAAACCTATGATTCCGGCCGTGAAGTGCTGAGCCTGGGGCTCAAAACCATGAAGCTGGAAGGGCCCAGGGGAAACCGCGAATCGGCGTTTTACCTGCCGGAGCCGCCGGAAGCAGCTGCGCTTTCCCGGTTTTTCGACCGGCTGATCTCACAGGAGCTGCTCCTGCTCGACATCGAGTCCGCGCTGCTGTTCGATCGGCTGGGTATTCCGGGACGGCTGGATCAGATCGAAAAAGATCTTGAACGGGATCGGCTGGCAGACGCCCCACGCCTGATTCCGATGCTCGAACGCATTGGGGCCGATTCCGGGGTGGTGAACTACGCTCGTACGACCGCCATCCGATTGAAGGAAGCGATCGAGGCGCAGGACTGAACCGTGATTCGAATGTCGATCACCGTTGCCACGCTCTCCCTGGGCTTAGCCGCAGGGGGTCAGGATCGTTCCCCGGCCGCCGCCCTCGACGGTGCCCTCAGCCGCGCCCGGCTTGTGGCTCATGGCGACACGATCGAAATCACCGATGACGCCGCCCGACGTCGGAGTGTTCTGGCACCGCTTGCGGAAGGCGATTCGGTGCGAACCGGGCTTGCGTCTTTTGCCGTGATCGCCGTGGATCCCGGAATCGAGTTGACGCTGGGACCCGATTCTGTCGTTGGGTTGGAGTCGCTGGGTGCGGTGCCGGTGATCCGCCTTGAGGCTGGCAAAGTCCGTGTCGGCACCGATTCGTGGGCCCTGCGCGTCCGGACGTCCTTCGGCGATTTCCTCCTGTCGGAGGGGCCCGGCGAGGCGGACCTGGAACTCTCAGAGGGAAAGGTCATACTCGGACTCAGATCCGGTGGTCTCACGATGGAAAACGTGGATTCCGAAGCCGTGGTATTTCGAGCGCCCGGTGAGCCCGAAGTCCGCACCTATCGTGTCGGTACAATCAGGGATTCAGAGGACGGGCGGGCACAGTCGCCCCGTCCGGATGGTCCGGGCGAGGCTGGATGGAGACCGAATGTCTATATCGGATTTCCTGGAGTATCTCCTGGAGTACCCCTTGGCTACGAAGATTCCACTCCCGCACCCGGTCCGAACCCTCCCCGAGGGGGTCGCGGTTCTGAACAGACGACGCGTGACACTCAGGAATGATTACAAGCCAGCAGCCCGTGGCAGAAGTCTCGCGGGTCGCGTTACGGCCAAACGGGGCCGGATTCTAGGAGGCGACGACGCTGCAATGCTCATTCATTACGAGGAGTCGACGACAACGAAGACGGCCCCGTTTCGCCGTAACCCTATGGGCGCAGGGGGGGGCGGGCCACAGGCATTGTCGTTCGTCGGTCACGATGAAAAGACATCGTTCCGCTCCTCACTTCGCGCCTGCAACCCGAAGACCCCTGCGCGCGGCCCGCGAGACTTCTGCCACGGGCTGCTAGCCCGAACTGGTGGGAGGTGCCAGACGCGACACACATTGCCGCTAACCGCCTACTCGCCCTCATAATTGTAGAAGCCCCTCTTATGGCGGACTTCCAGCTCGTCAGGTTCTCCATCGCCATCCACGTCCACGTCCATGACTTCGACCCGGATCTCGCGCAGTTCGTCATCTTCTTCGAGATCTCTCGGAACTAATCCCAGGCTGTACTGGTTTCTCAGATGGATGCCAACGGTTTCATATATGCCAGGGTATTCCCCATCAAATCGAGGGAAGAAGGCCGTGCCGCCAGTGACCCGGGCCAGGGTTTGAAGCGCGTTTCTGGCCTGGAGCATCTGCATCCGGGCAATGCTACCCATCCGGTCTTCGTTGAACATGAAGAAACTCTGGCCCATGGCGACGGGGTAGATCATCGTGTCCGAGGTTTCCGCCTGGCGAAGCATGTCGCCGTAGTTTCGTTTGCTCAGCGTGTCAATGCCGGTGGTCAACAGGAAGATCGCCTTCTTCCCCTCGATATTCTCCATCCGGTCCAGCGTGAAGCCGACGGCGTCGTAAAAGGACGTTTCGCGGAATCCCGGAAACTGGAGGCTCCGGAGACCGTTAAACAGTTCGTTCTGATTCTGCGTGAAGTCGGTGACGATCTGGGGCCGGATGTCGTAGCTGATGATGGCGGCCCAGTCGGTATCGCGGAGCGATTGAATGAATCCCGCCGAGGGGCCGATCACGTCGTCGTAGTAGTAAGCGAATGTGTCACCGAACTCAACTAGGATGACGACCGTCAGCGGCGTATCCGTCGGGCTGAAGTTGGTCACGAGTTGTTCTTCGTCGTCCACAAAGACGCGAAAATGATCCTTCTCCAGTCCGGAGATCGGGTTGTCGTCTCTGTCGGTGACAACGACGTCGACGTTGATGACCTCGATGTCGATCGAGAGCGCGAAACGATCATCCACGTCCAGATCGAGTGCCCCGTCCCGTTCCGGGATCGGCGGCAGGGGAATGTTTTCACCGACATTTCTTCGCGGGCCCTGTGCCAGGGAGAAACCCACCCCGAACACTATTAAGACGCTTAGAGCAATCAATCGCCTGGGAATCATTAGGAACTCTCCTCCGATGCTGTTAACGGCCACTAAAGCGTACATCGGTCAGCGATACGACGCAATATCTTCAGCACAATGGCTGAACAGGAGTTTGATGGGCCTCGGCCCGTGTCGACACCCCGTTTTAGACGGTTCGCGCCAAAAATCGTTGCCCGGACACGCGCGGCGCAGGTTTAGATTGGAATATCGGGCCTCGGAGACTATCGTGTTTCCGCATCCAACCGGGAACATTGACCGCAGGCGCCGGGACCAATTGGCCGCAGGCGGCACGGTAAACATTTTTCGAGGAGGCGTTGATGATCACTGAGAGTGCAATCGTTGCCATTGGAGGCCTGATCGCCGTGATCGCACTGCTGTTCTTGATGATCACACGCTTCAAGTGGCACGTCTTCCTTGCGCTGCTGGTACCGATCGTATTGTTTGCCCTGTTGCCGGGTATCGACAGGGGGGCGTTCATCACTGCGTTTGAGCAGGGATTTGGCGGTACGATAGAGAGCATTGCGGTCGTGATCGTGGTGGGTTCGATCATTGCGGAGGCACTCAAACATACCGGTGGAATCGAGCGCATTACGTCTTCGATGATCCACTGGGTGGGAGAACGGCGCATGCCGTTGGCCCTGACGATGAGCGGCTGGATCATCGGTCTCGCCATTTTTTCCGACGTCGGCTACGTGATTCTCAATCCCCTCGTTCACTCCGCCGCGCTCAAGAGTGCCGTCAACATGAGCGTCATGGCGACGGGCCTGGTCGGCGCGATGCAAATGACGCATGCGATGGTGCCGCCGACGCCCGGTCCACTCGCCGCAGCCGCCCTGGTCGGGGCCGATCTCGGGACCGTCATCGTATACGGAGGACTTGCGACTCTCGTCGCTTCTCTGGCCGGATGGGTTTTCGCCCTGGTGATCGGACCCCGCATCGACTCTCCCCCATCGAAGGAATTCGTGGGCCAATCGTTGATAGAGCAAGGACGGGAATCGCAGTTGCCATCGACCGGGCGGGCCTACGCGCCGATCCTCATTCCGCTGGTCCTGATCGCGGGACAGAGCGCGGCGCGTCTGCTGCTGCCGCCCGAGCACATTGTGAATGGCGTGATGCTGTATCTGGGCTGGCCTGTCGTCGCTCTCGGCATTGGTGTGTGGCTGGCATTCCGGAACACCACCCGGGAACAGGCCCGAGCCCGCACCGGTGAGTGGGTCGAGAACGCCCTGCGGACCTCTGCCATGATCATCATGGTGACGGGGCTCGGTGGTGCGCTGAGTCAGATCCTTCGTGGAACGCCGGCAGTCGATACGATCGCCATGGCCGTTGCCTTCACCGGACTGCCTGCGATCTTCCTCCCGTTCGTTCTTGGCATCGTCGGCAACGTCATCACGGGTTCGACGACGGTGGGCGTCATCACGGCCGCCTCCGTGGTCGCTCCCATGATGGGTACGCTCGGTCTGAGTCCGGAAGCGACAATGCTGGCCGGTGCGGCCGGTTCCATCATCATCAAGTTCCCGAACTCGAGCTACTTCTGGGTGTGCACCTCGCTTTCGCGGATGTCGCTGAAGGCGGCCCTGATGTCGTATGGGGGCGTGACGTTCGTGAACGGAACGGTGGCGATGGTCGTGGTGTACGCGTTGTGGATCGTGGGACTGGTCTAGTGTCGTGAGTCGGAGGTTCGTTGAATAACAGGTTTGTCCAGATCCGATCGATTTCTTCCACGGACGCACGGGCTCGCCTCTTCACTATGAAAGCCGTCCCCCGCACGTGGGACCGTGCGGGGCCATTGTCGGACCCGCTTCAACGATTCGCCTAATCCCTATAGGCCTCGCCATCAGGAAGATGGCGAGGGTCGCCGATCGTTCAGACAGGATGTCTGATTGAACGATCGAGCGAAATCTTATGTCGTGAACTTCTGAGTCAGGACGCTAACGAAGCGAGAAGCTTTGTTCCGCTAGGTCGACGATGTGGCCGCCGATGACGAGAGACGACGTCGCTCCGGGCGAGGGTGCGTTGAGTACGTGGATTGCATTGGGCGTCTGTTCGATACGGAAGTCATCCAGAAGCGAGCCGTCCGGCGCCACCGCCTGGGCGCGGACGCCGGAGCCCCCGGGACTGAGATCGTTCGATGTCACTTCGGGGATCAGTTGCTGCAGACTCTTGACGAATACGCTTTTCCTGAACGACCGGTTGATTTCCCATGCGGCGATCTTCCATTCGCGGAGTGCAAGTCGCCAGAACCCCGGGTAGCCCAGAGTACCGGCCAGTTCGACCAGTGAGATGTCCCGTTTGCGGTAGCCTTCCCTCTTCGTCGCCAGGACGGCGTTCGGTCCCGCCTCCACGAAGCCCTTCATCGTCTGCGTGAAGTGGACGCCCAGAAAGGGGAACGCCGGGTCGGGGACCGGATAGATCAGGCCTTTGACCAGGAACTCTTTTACTTTGGTCAGGTTGTAGTACTCGCCTCGAAACGGAATTATTCTGAGATTCGGCCGGACACCCATGATTCGCGCGACCACGTCCGAGTGCAGGCCGGCGCAGTTGACGATGTTGCGCGTCCGGAATTCCCGCCCGTTGGTCTCGATGACGGTCTCGCCTCCGCGCTTGCGGACCCTTTTCACTCGGGTGTTGAAGTGTGCTTCCCCCCCGCCGGACTGGACCTTGTCCAGATAAACCCGGGCCACGTTGCGAAAATCGACGATGCCGGTGCCGGGGGCCCACAGTGCCTTGACGGCACGGACATGCGGCTCGATTTCCTGAATCCGTTCGGGTCCGACCAGTTCCAGACCGACGACGTCATTCGCGGTGCCGCGCTCAAGAAGCGTCTGGAGTCGGGGAATCTCCTCGGCCCGCGTCGCAACAATTAATTTGCCGCATGTCCACGTGGGAATTTCATTGTCGATGCAGAACTCGGTCATCGACGCGCGGCCTTCGACGCAGAACCGAGACTTGAACGATCCAGGCTTGTAGTAAATTCCGGAGTGAATGACGCCGCTGTTGTGCCCGGACTGTTGGGATGCCGGATGCGGGTCTTTCTCGACGACTGCGACTCGGAGTTTCGGATATCGTTCCAGCATCCGCATCGCGGTTGATAGGCCGATCAGTCCGGCCCCGATCACGGTGACATCGTATTGCTGGTTCATCGCCACGTAATCTCCGCCAGGGGCTCTCGAGCTGTCAGGTGTTCAATAATTGCCACGACGTACAGTATCACTGCAAAAGCCTGATTCGTCGGTCCAGGGAGTGTTCGGTGGGAGCGATGTCGGGTCGCCTCAGGCGGTCTGACGCACCTGCAAACCGACCCGACGGGCGAGGTGGATGGGTCAATGCACTGGAGACCGCGGGCGACGGTAGTTGAGTTGTGTCGTCAGTGCTTTGAAGACTGAGTTTTTGTCGTGAGGGGTTTTCGCCGGGCAGGTCCCATCATCACGAAACCCGATGCATTCCGAAATGCTCTGCCGGGCTACACCTGTTTCAGCTGGGGCTGGATGTGGCGTATCCAGATATTGTCTCTGGTCCGGTCTTCGTCGGCGCTGATGACCTTAAGCTTCAGGAATACGATTTCGATGATTCGAAATGAGCATCTTTATTCCTAACCGTTGCTCATCGCATTGATCCCGGAAGGTTTGCGCCCGGGATCAATGCCTCATCGATTCTCATGCGAAAGATTGTGTCAAGCTCGTTGCCGCGTACGATAGTGATGTCGACTCGCCGGTTCTTTGCGCGGTTTTCTCTATTGTCGTTCCCGGCCAGAGGTTTTGTATCGGCATGCCCCGTCACTATGAACTTTTCCGGCTCGACCGCCGCAGTCTTCATTAACTCATGTGCAACGGATACGGCGCGCGTTGTCGATAACTCCCAGTTCGAGCGAAATCGACCAGTCGAAATTGGGACGTTGTCGGTGTGTCCGGACACGTTGACAGTTCCAGTGGTGCTGGCAATCAATCCTGCAATTTTTGTCAATACCGGAATGAATCCCGGCCGGACGTCGGCGTAGCCGGATTCGAAAGATGCATTTTCGAGTATATGTATGATTACTTTCATGCCTTCTGTCTGAACAGCAACACTGCCAGTCTCAATCTCTTCCCGGAGGGCCTCGCGAATTTCCCTCGCATGATCTTGTGTTGCCTGCCGTTCATTGTCCTGTCTCTCAACGGCATCGAGCGTGCTTTGGCTGTCATTGATGGTAAATTGTCTGACCGAGTCGTTTATCAGTGATTGTTCGGGCACGCCAGGCCTGAACTCCTGGGTGATTATGCTGGTTCCTTTGGGAATAACCATGACTTCGACGTCTGCCTGAACGCCGAACGCGTCTTTCATGGAGCCAGACATTTGCTTGAATTTCTCGTTATCCATGACTGAAAACGAAAGAAGCAGCACGAAAAAGCACATCAGCAATGTCATCAAATCGGCAAACGTCACGACCCAGGCCGGAATGGCGCGACCTTTCGATTGTTGCACTTCTACATCAGGCATATCCGTTACAGCTGCTGTTCCGGCTATCCCCCAGACCCTTCATCAGCCTTGGCCTTCTTGGGTAAATAGTTCCGCAGCATGCTTTCCATGACTCTGGGATTCTGCCCTTCGTGAATGCTGAGCAGGGCATCGATTATCAGAGATTTTGAGTTTTTCTCTTCTTTGGTGCGCACCTCCAGTTTGTCGGCGATGGGAAGTGCGAACATGTTGGCCAGGACGGCGCCATACAGTGTGGTCAACAACGCAACTGCCATCGCCGGGCCAATAGATCTCGGATCGTCCATGTTCGCAAGCATCTGTACCAGGCCGATGAGCGTTCCGATCATGCCCATCGCGGGACCAACGTCGCCAATCGCCTTGAAGATGGACTGGCCGTTGGCATGGCGCTGTAGGGTCAGGCTCAGGTCCTGTGAAAGCATCGAGCGGATCATGTCTGCGGGATGACCGTCGACCAGCAGGTCTACACCCGTTTTCATGAATTTATCGGGTACCTCGGCATCCTCGAGGGCGAGCATGCCGTCCTTACGTGAAGACTTGGACAGCATGATTGTGGTTTCGATCAAGTCCTGAGGTGCCGAGGGCTTGTGCAAAAACGCTTTCACTGCGACTGATGTGGCGCCCATGAACTGCTCCAGGCTGAATTTCACCATCGTGACGAGCACGGTGCCGCCAAGCACGACCAATATAGACGGGGTATTGACAAAGGTGCCGGCGGAACCGCCCAACAGGATGGACGAGAGTACGATACCGGATGCGCCGATCAGACCGATTAGTGTTGCAAGATCCAATGAAATCCTCTTCGCTCGTTCTCAATCCCGCGGACGCAGTATTTCCACCGGGCAGACCGACGAGCCAGCTGAGTCTCTATAGCTATTATCGACTCACACAGCCTATGCTTTAGGGTCATAGGCTCTGAAATTGGCCGACTTGGGACATGTTAAGAAGCTGTGCCCCAGCAACAGATGCGAAAGCTTCATCGGCGAGCGCTATCGCCTGCTGGAAGTTGGCCTAGCAGTGGCCTGTAACAGAGACATCGCCAGTGGCGTTCGGAGCGCAACGGGGCCGGATTTTAGGAGTCGACGACGAGGGAATGCTGCTACATTCCGAGGAGGAGCGACAACGAAGACGGCTCCGTTCCGCCCGAACCCTTCGGGCCGATGGGGGTTGCCGTCGATATCTTTGTCGCTCGTCGGTCATGATGAAACAGCATCATTCCCTCCTCGCTTCGCAATCTCGCCTGGCAAGACCCATCGGCGCCACTGGCGATGTCTCTGTTACAGGCCACTAGAGCCTCGCCGAGGGGCACCTCAGGCGGCCAGTGACAGGGCCCGCGCCAGCTCGTCGGCTGCGTCGAAGCTGTCTTCGATGATGCGCTGCATGGCGTCGGCGGCGATGCCGCGTTGCTCGCCGGCGGCGACCAGGGGATCGAGGGGCGTATCACCCTCGCCGATCAGACTGACCATGCGCACGGCGTCGGGGATCACGGCGTCGGCAATATCGGCACCGTGGTGGCCGGCGATGGCCACGGCCAGGGTTTCGGGGAATTCCCAGGCATCGCAGATCCAGCTGGCCACTTCGGCATGATCCCAGTCGTGCTGCTGGCGCTCGAGGGTGCTGAGGTCGTCGCCGCTGTTGCGCCAGTGCTCCAGCAAAGGTCCGTAGGTGTCGGCATGTTGAGTGGCCAGAAAGGGCAGCGCCATGTCTTGTAGCAGCGCCGCGGTATAGCTCTGGGCTGCAGTCGCCGGGTGCAACTCTTTGCCGATGGCGCGGGCGGTGGCAGCACGACGGATGCTGGTGTGCCAGAAGCGATTGGCGTCGAACGCAGCGCTTGGTTTTGGCATGCTACAGGAAACGGCGGCCGACAATACCAGCGACTCGAGGTCAGACATACCGATCATGGCCACCGCTTGGGTCAAGTCGTCCACCCGCCTGTGGCAGGCAAAGGCGGAAGAGTTGACCGTGCGGAGGACACTCACAGACAGGCTCGGATCCCGCGCCAGGGATTCAGCGATCTTCACTCCAGCGACATCGTCATCCCGCATCACAGCCAGAAGCTCCTGGGCGATCGCCGGAAAGGCGGGCAGCTCAAACTCACCGAGGACCATGCGCAGTTTGGCCTTCGGATCGGTGCCTTTGTTGCGCAAGAAGCCCAACATTTACTCCGCCCTCCGCGCCATCTTGTCGGCAAAGATACTGAGCAAACCACCGAGGGCGATGTAGCCCAGGGTGACCTCCACCATCACGATGATCTGAGCCAGCGACGTAGAGGGCACAATGTCGCCATAACCCAGGGTGGTGAAGGTGACCGTACTGAAATAGATCGGTGTCAGCCAGGTCGCGCCTTCGCCGAAGTCCATTCCGGCGAGAACGTAGACGGCCGCGAACAGGAGGTTGACGATCATCGTGCACGCGGCCCATCGCAGGGCGCTGCGACCACAATCGGATGTCAACCACCAGATCCAATAGATGATTTCGGAGCTGCGGCTGTGTGTGCGCAACTCGTGGATGTAGTTTTCGTCGGCGATGTAGCGGCGGATCATGTAGGCGCCGTAATAATCGACCTCACGGATGTCGGCGCCTACCCAGGTGGCTCTGGTAAAGTCTTTGAGCGCCTTGAGATGTGCGCCGCGCAGGTCAGTCCCGGAAAAGCGCACGCCGGCGATGGCACTGCCGGTGAGATCCACCTCGCGCATATCCGCCCGCGCGAAACTCGCGCCGGATAGATCAGCTTCACGCATCCGTGCGCCGCGCAGCTTGGCGGTGCTGAATACAGTGTGTCTGAGCCTTCCCTTGCTGAAAGTGGCCCGTTCGAGATCGGCGCCGATGAGCGAAGCGTTGGAGAGATCAGCGCTTCCAAAGGTGGTTCCGGCCCCCGAGCACTCATTCATTGTAGCTCCGGTCAAGTTTGCGCCGAGGAGGTTCGTTCCCCCGATATCTGCCTGAAACAGGGTGGCGTTCGTCAAGTTGCAAAAAGACAGATCAGCGCCCTGCAGATTCGCGCGGCTCAGATCGGCGCCGCTGAGATCGCATCCGGAGAGCTTCACCCCGGCGAGGTCCTCACCAATCAAGCTGATGCCCCGCAAATCCAGCCCTGCGTTGTCGCTGGAAGTGCGCAGTCCATCGAGGAGGTCCTGTTTGCGCGTCGCTCCGGCATCAGACTGATGCTCACGGGTCTGGACGTCGGGTTGCGGTAGTCCCATGAACAGAACATCGGATCTTCGGGCCCAGAACTTGAGAGAATTTCTCGCAAATCCAAACGGACAAACCCAGGTCTAGCGGCCTGCGTCTGGCCCGTCTTGAGACGCCAGGCGGCCAAATCACGTGGACGTTCCCCAACATCGATGTAAAATCAGTTCATGGGCCCACCTTCGCTGTTGCTGCGTTCTATGGTCGCAGCCTGCATTCTTCTGCCTTCTGTCGAATCGATAGCGGCACAGACACCCCGGTCAAAAGACATAACGCGTCTCGAGCGAGTCGAAGGGCAACTTTTCGAACACGTGAACGCCGAGCGCGTGCGTGAAGGACTCACCCCACTGCTAGCGGAACCGATGCTCATCGAGATTGCGGGTGATCACACGGTGGACATGCTGCGGAGGGAGTTCTTCGCCCACGAAAATCTCGACGGTGACGGCCCGGCGGAACGGGTTGGGCGAAAACACCGCACATTCGTAGGTAGCGTTTCAGAGAATATCTGGACGAGAATCCGGAGAGAAGAGACAGATTCAGCTGTGTTGGCCGCAGAAGTTATGTATGGACTGATGAACAGTCCCGGGCATCGAAAAAACATCCTCACGCCCGAACTGACCCATATGGGAATCGGTGTTTACTCCTCGAGTGGACCGGACGGGCTGAAGAAAAAAGTTATGGTGACGCAATTGTTCGGCGCAATCCGTGGATATACGGAGAAGCCCGTGCCAGAAAGCTTGTTGAGGCATCAGACCGTACGGTTCGGATTGCTCAAACTGGACGGAGGTGGACCCGTTGCCCACTATTACGATCTGTGGTCGGTTGAGGAGGCACGGCCGGTGATCCGACCAACCCGCATCGACCTGTCGAAAATGGAGGTGCCCAGCGGAACCTATCGCTTGCGCTTCCTCTTCGACAGCCCCATCAGGGGCCAACTCGAAGCTGTATCCGCACCCTACGTGACGATCCGCTAGAATAACCAGTCGTCGGGCCGTCTCCCGTTACATCGATCCGATTCGCAGCGGATATCCCGAGCAGTCCCGGCAGAGTCATCAGGTCCGATGCAGTTGTCCGCTTCGTAACCCCGTCTGCGCACGGGTCGACAGACACCTGTGTGACGACTCCGTCCGCGATTTCATAGGCGTGAAACCCTCCTGATTTCTCGTACTCGCCACCGACATCGGGACCTCGGGCATGTGCCCAATTCGAAGCCGGAATCGCCAGACGGGCACCCAGCGATAAACTAAAGAAAATACGGAGGAAGAGGGATTCGAACCCCCGGTACCCTTCCGGGTACAATGGTTTTCAAGACCACCGCCTTCAACCACTCGGCCATTCCTCCGTTGGGAATGTTAGCATGGTAACGTAGGCGTTTTCTTGTACTTACTAACAATCGAGCACTGACTCATTGAACGGTCGATCTGTCACTCATAGTTCACAAAAACTTTCGCGAGTTGTTAAAACGGCTTTTCAGAATCGACTTCAAGAATATTCATCGACCCCAAAGTGCCTTCGTTACAATTTTCGGCACCTATAGTGGGGCCGTGACTTCGCACGTGGAGCCTTTCGATCCAGCTCTCATCTGCTGAAACACCGACAAGGGCCCTGTTCTGCCTTCAGAGGGCCCACCGACGGCGGGACCCTCTCCAGACCACTCTTGCTGGTCTTTCCAGATCGGCAAGGCTAACGTTTCTGCATTCAAGCGGCGAGCCAGTCACGGACAATTTACGTACAGCGCATTCCAAACGCAGGTCCAGCAAAGGCTTGGCGTGGAACATCGGATTCCAAAACCACTCTTCCGATATCGCGGTATCACAGGCATGTGACCTTGTGATTGACGCGAACTCCTTCCTGTAGTGTTATGTACGGGTGATTCAAGCCGGTTCAAAACTTGCGCACTACGAAGTCGTTTCTGCCCTCGGAAAAGGCGGCATGGGGGAAGTGTGGCGGAGTGTGAACCGACGCTTGCTCGTGAGGTCGCGATAAAGGTCCGTACTTTCAATGACAAGGGAGACTGACGTGGGTACGCTCAGGGCAGTCCTAAACCATCATAGAATAGCCGTCACGTCAGCAGCTGCGGTCCTGGCTTCCTTCTCTTCACTCAGGTTTCTTGCCATCCCGTATTTCTGGGTGTTCCTATCGTGGTTGATTGTCTGCCTGCTAGTCGTTGTCCGTTCTCGAAACACCAACGCGAGGGCCGTGGCTCTGAATGTTTGCGTAGCCCTCGCAGTCCTGGCCGGAGTCAAGCCCATTCTTAGTTGAAACTCTCCACGGCTCACGATGGGTCATGCAACCTTCTTCTTCGATCTCGTCGACGTCTTCGCCTCAATTTTCAGCTCTCGCTGGAGGGCTTCGCGGAGCTTTGGAAGATGACGGTAGCCGATCACCTTCCTCAGGCGCGGTTCGATGTCGATGAGCGCCGTCGCCAACCAGCGTTGCCGCTGACTCGAGTTCTTCCAATGATCGACCTTCGCACACCTTTCCTCGACAAGGGCATTGACCGATTCCAGGCAATTCGTCGTCTTGAACGAACGGCCCAAGACCCCGTACACGCCGAGCCGATGCAACGTGAGGGTCTCTTCCAGGCCTTCCTCAAGGCTCGCAGCCCCCGATTGGTTTCGCTCCTCGAGCTCTCCATGGAGCTCTCCGAGCGCCGCCCGAGCTTCGTCGTACTCCGGGCGCTCGTAGGCCCGCTGCAGCCGGCGTCGCCACACGGCTTGCTCGGTCTTCGATAGGTATCTCACGACGTTCTCGCGTTTGTGCCATTGGCAGCGTTGGACCAGGGCTCGATTCCTGAATGCCTTCTTGACCGCCGCCCGCAGACCTTTGCCGCCGTCGACAATCACCAGCACGCCTTCAGAGATGTCCAGGCCCCGCTCCATCAACGAACGGAGAAACGGAGTCAGCACTTGCTCGTTCTCCGTGTCGGTCTCCACGAAGCCCAAGAAGCGTTTGTCGCCCGAAAGCGTGACGCCCAGGGCCACTACCATCAGGGCGTCGGCAAACGCCTTCCCGTCCAGGAAGATCGCCACGACGTCCTCGCCACTCAGATCCCGCTCCTGCATCTCCCGAAGTTTCGCGGCACTCGCCTGGACGAATCCTCGAGACACCGTCGAACTCGACAGTCCGATCGCTCCCGGAATCGCTTCAGCGGCCGATTCATAGTTCCGGCAGGAGATCCCATACAGCACACGTCTGAGCAGTAGCTCGTTCACCGCGCCACCCGGACTGAGTTCCTCGTAGGTCCGAAGCGGAATCTCCCCGCCCGCCACGCTGCGCACTCGAGGCACCCGAACCGGCACCCGCTGGCCACCCAGCCCCACGGTCCCCGGATTGCTCCCGTGTCGCCGGCCCCGCAACGCCGCCTCCTTTCGTGCGTATCGCTCACCCGCCAACGACTTCACTTCCTCGTCGAGCAACTCCTCCACGTGCATCAACCCCAGTGGGATCAACGCCCGAATCATCTCCACCTTCGAGTCCAATTCCAGTCCCGAGTATTCCTCCCGGCTCAGGACCTCGACCTCACCCAGCACACGCGACTTCTTGCGTTTCTTTACCGAACGTAACAGACTCCTCATCTCGGCTCCTTTCTCTTACAGGCTTGATGTTGTTTCTTCCAATACCATCAAACCATGGGGTTTGGAGCCGTTTCAATTTCCAACTAAGATTGGCACACATTCCGAGAAACGGAGTCAGCACTTGCTCGTTCTCCGTGTCGGTCTCCACGAAGCCCAAGAAGCGTTTGTCGCCCGAAAGCGTGACGCCCAGGGCCACTACCATCAGGGCGTCGGCAAACGCCTTCCCGTCCAGGAAGATCGCCACGACGTCCTCGCCACTCAGATCCCGCTCCTGCATCTCCCGAAGTTTCGCGGCACTCGCCTGGACGAATCCTCGAGACACCGTCGAACTCGACAGTCCGATCGCTCCCGGAATCGCTTCAGCGGCCGATTCATAGTTCCGGCAGGAGATCCCATACAGCACACGTCTGAGCAGTAGCTCGTTCACCGCGCCACCCGGACTGAGTTCCTCGTAGGTCCGAAGCGGAATCTCCCCGCCCGCCACGCTGCGCACTCGAGGCACCCGAACCGGCACCCGCTGGCCACCCAGCCCCACGGTCCCCGGATTGCTCCCGTGTCGCCGGCCCCGCAACGCCGCCTCCTTTCGTGCGTATCGCTCACCCGCCAACGACTTCACTTCCTCGTCGAGCAACTCCTCCACGTGCATCAACCCCAGTGGGATCAACGCCCGAATCATCTCCACCTTCGAGTCCAATTCCAGTCCCGAGTATTCCTCCCGGCTCAGGACCTCGACCTCACCCAGCACACGCGACTTCTTGCGTTTCTTTACCGAACGTAACAGACTCCTCATCTCGGCTCCTTTCTCTTACAGGCTTGATGTTGTTTCTTCCAATACCATCAAACCATGGGGTTTGGAGCCGTTTCAATTTCCAACTAAGATTGGCACACATTCCCTGGCCGGTTTCGAGATCTATTTGTCATACACGCACGCGGGCCCACAATCGGGGCGGGACGAGAGTCGGAGTCCAGATGGTGAACTAGTTCAGCGTGTCCTACCGGATCCCTTGCTTGGATGGTCCTCGTCAAAAGGCAGTGTTGTGCATTGGACGAGATACATCGAGGATGAGTTTGTATTTGATGTGACTGTTCAAACCGATGAATCGGGGCTAAGGATATCGAACGAGGCTCTTCGCGCAGATAGTGCGGAGTGCGTGCTTTTCTTCGGTGGATCATTCACTTTCGGGCCTGGAGTGAACGATACAGAGGCGATGCCGTATATTGTCAGTTCCATCAACGCTTCAGGGATGAGCGCTCACAATTTCAGTTTCTCGGGGTGGGGTGCACATCAGATGCTGGCCGCTCTTGAACATGGTGTGGTCGAGGATGTCATCGATTGCCAACCGCGATACGCGGTTTACCAAGGTATCGTTGATCACGTCCGCAGGGCGGCCAACAAGGTCGTTCGGCGCGACAGTATGGGCCCGCAGTTCGTGCTAGACGAGAGCGGCCAACCGGTTTATTTCGGGCAATACGAAGGTTCGACTGCTCTGCTGCCCAAGCCGGAGATCATGCGGGCGTTATTCGACCTCCGTGTGACACGTAGCGATCTCGACCGGTTCATCGCAATCATCGAGGCGTCCCAAAAGCGGATCGACAATCAATATCCGGGCACCGAGTTTCACGTACTGTTTTGAGATGATCCGCAGGACAGTACCTCCGCTGAAATCATTGCGCGGCTTCGCGAGAAGGAAATCAGCATTCATCTCGTAGGCGAAATCTTGCCGGATTTCCACGGCAATGAACTGAAGTACCAACTTAGTGTTCATGACCGTCATCCGAACCAGCTGGCTCACAGGAGACTTGAGTTATAACCGAATCTGGTGTTTGAGGGATTGAAGAAAAGCGGCGTATCTGGTTGATTTGTTGTTTACGAGACTTCAAAGCAACCAAAGGAGATACGCCACTATGAGTAAGAGTATCGTTATTGAACGGGAAGATCGAGAAGCGATCGCAGACGCGGTGACCGATTTGCTACGAGCCGGAGCTCAAGAGCTGATCCAACGCGCAGTCGAAGCCGAATTGTCAGAACTGCTATCCCAGCACAACGATCGGCGCACCGAGAAGGGGAACGCCGGGGTGGTGCGCAATGGCTATCTGCCTGAACGCGAACTGCAGACCGGTTTGGGACCGGTAACGGTGCAAATCCCGAAGGTCCGTGCCAAGACCGGCGAAGCGGTGACGTTCCGATCGGCGCTGGTACCTCCGTACATTCGAAAGACGAAGTCGCTGGAAGCCGCGGTGCCGTGGTTGTATTTGAAAGGCGTCTCGAGCGGCGAAATGGGTGAAGCCCTAAAAGTTCTTGTCGGTCCCCAGGCGCAAGGTCTGTCGGCGAGCACGGTATCGCGCCTGAAGCAGGTCTGGGGCGAGGAGTACCGCCAAAGCTGCGAGGAGCGGCTGGATGCAAACCGCTGGGTGTATGTCTGGGCCGACGGCATTTACAGCGGACTTCGTGCGGAACAAACCAAGTTGTGTGCATTGGTCGTGATCGGCGTGAATGAACGCGGAGAGAAGCGTTTTCTGGCGATCGAAGACGGTGTCCGGGAATCGACACAGAGTTGGCGCGAGGTCTTGTTGAAGCTGAAGTCCCGTGGGATGAATATCCCGGAGTTGGCCATCGGTGACGGTGCGATGGGGTTCTGGGCCGCACTGGAGGAAATCTATCCCGGGACACGCCAACAACGCTGCTGGATGCACAAGACCATGAACGTGTTGAACTGCCTACCCAAGTCGGCTCAGGCGAAAGCGAAAGAGGCCTTGCACGCGATCTGGAAGGCCGAGACAAAGGCAGACGCCGAGAAGGCATTCGACCTGTTCATTGAAACCTATGAACCGAAATATCCGAAAGCCACTCTCTGCCTCCAGAAAGACAGCGAAGCACTGCTGGCCTTTTACGACTTCCCGGCCAAGCACTGGCAGAGCCTCAGAACGACCAATCCCATTGAGTCGACCTTCGCGACCATCCGCCACCGGACCAAGCGATCCAGGGGGTGCCTGACGCGCGACGGCATGCTGCACATGATGTTCAAACTGGGACAGTGCGCTCAGAAGAACTGGCGACGATTACGAGGATTCGATGATCTGGCCAAGGTGATTACTGGAGTGAAATTCAACGATGGTATCGAGGTGACAAACGTCGATCAGGCCGCCGCTTGATTCAGTCGCCTAAACACCACTTTTGACAATAACTCAGGAGACTTGCGGAGTACGTGAGCGATGTAATTGTCGTGCCTTAACGACAGCATCTCGGATGACGTTTAACTACGCATTTCTAGGGTGAGGCATCCATCGCACAAACTCGACAGTGTGATTGACCTCAAGAACCTCCATGTAGTCTGATTCATTCGATGCAACCCGGAACCCGACTCGGCCACTACACGATCTGCCAGGGACCTTGATCGACTGGCGCGGTTTGAACGTGAAGCCAGATTACTCGCTTCTCTGAACCACCCCAACATCGCTGCGATCTACGGACTGGAGAAGCTGACGAAGTGTACGAAATTCGGAACGGGCGGGCCGAGCGATTGCGAGATGTGTCGTTTGCCGTGGCAGATGCTGATGGCCGAATAGGTGATTATGGATAAGAGTATTCCCATCTTGTTGGAGATTGATGTCGAGCCCGATGGTCACTTCCTCGATCCCGTTTTACCGGGGAGCTGGGACGGCGTAGAGGCGGGTTTCGAGTTCTTGGAGCGACTGCGATCATCGTTGTCCGATGGTTGGCCGGCGAGATTCGTCTGGCTGGTCAGGGCCGATCCGCAAATCGATCAGTGCTACGGAGGCCCGGATTGGGGACTAAGACAATACGCGTCCGACTGGCAACGTCTGAGAGGTGTTGGCGATGAGCTCGGGGTGCACGTGCACAGTTACCTCTGGGATGGCGTTGTCGGGCAATGGGCGGTTGATTTTAATGGGGACGATTGGACAACTCATTGTTTGGGTATGGCTGTCGAGGCTTTCCATCATCACTTTCATGAACTCCCCGAAACTTATAGCATCGGCATGAACTGGACCAGCGCCGGGCTACGCCAACATGCGGCGGACATGGGCCTTCAGCGGGAATTGGGTGTCGTAGCTGGTCGTTGTGCCAAACCGTTTCCTCAGCATATGGGGCGTTTCCGGGGAGCCCCCCTGGACGGTTCCGCTGTTCAGTCGCGGCCACACAAATGGCAAGCAAGCGAAGGTCACAGTGGACTATGGGTGGTCCCGGTTTCTTCCGCCCCCCGACAGACGACGCTACGGCGTAAGATTATTGACTCATTCAGTGATCGCACGAAGGCGATTGACACAGACCGCATCATGGTTCGTCTTGGTCCAAGACCTTATTCCCGGTACTTGAAATCCTACCTTGAGCAACCCGATGCCCATCTGGTACTGACTGTGCGGTCAAGTACATTGGCTAACCCGGCGGCGCGTTCCGGCATCGAGGCGTTTTTTGCGAGCCTCAAAAGGTGTGTGGGACGTCATTTGAGGTTGGTCACCGCAAAAGAGCTTGTGGAGCTTAGAGGTTAGCGGAGATGCGCGAAGAACCCGGATCTTTGATCTTCAACGTGATTTACGTCAGGAACACCGTTGAGAAGCTGTTGCCATTCGTCCTTTCGCTCGCCGATTACTCAGAGTTCCGTTTCCGCCTGGTGTCGAATGGTTGTAAAGATGAAGAAGAGGCCTTGCTGGCTCGCTGCGCGGCCCGTCACTCTCAGCTTGAGTACGTTTCTCTCAACACTTCGCGCGTGCTGTTGCACGGCGATGCTCTGCAGCAACTTTTTTGTACGACCGATCAGGAATTCTTCGCTTTAATCGACTCGGACATATTCGCCCGCGGCAGATTCTTCCAAGACTTGGCACATCAGCTCGACACCCATGACGCGTGTTTTTCCGGGCTACCGTACTGGCATCGTCCGAGCGACCTCTGCATGCCGGTGGAGTTCGACATTATGGGTGGTCGTTATGTCTATGATCACAAGGGGCTTTGTCTAGGCGTTTCCTACTGTGCCATTTATCGACGCCGGGCGCTGGCTGAAGTGATACAGCAACACCAGCTAACGTTTATTAGACGGACATGGTCTCAGGTTCCAGTCGCGTTTCAAGCCATTTTGAGAGAACTGGAGCTAAAAAAGGTGCTTTACGATACCGGCAAGCTGTTGAACATCGCGCTTGCCTATCACCAGCGGTCAAGCGCCTTGATAAGGGATTCCAGTCTGGTTCATATTGGTGCGATTTCAATTCGTAGCACTGTACGGCACAGACCGCAAACAAGACTTAGAGCGTGGACTAAGCGCGTATTGCCCGACGCTATGGTTGACTGGATTCGAAAATCGCTCCTTGTCGATCGACGTGTATCTTCGGCCGAACGAATAGATATGTTGCAGCTTGCGGAGAGAAGACGTCTTGCTGACGAATATCTCACCTGGCTGCTTGAGGACGGCGGTCCTTTAGAAGGCGGACCTATCGCAGACCTTGCCCCGCAACACAAGCAGGAACTCATAAGAATAGGCGTCGCGTTGCTAGATGTGAAAGCCTGCTACCCGGCACTACCTTGATCAGACGCCTCAATTCACTCCGGTCCCGAGTTCAATGGTGGCGAACTCATCGACGGGCGCAACGCTTTCTCAGCGCCGGCCAAGGTTGGAGCGATGATTCAGCGCTCATTGCAGAGCCGTACATCGTCATTGGGATGCATCGATCGGGCACCTCATTGACTGCACGGCTACTCGAAGCAATGGGCGTGTTCATGGGTTCCCCGCAAGGTAAAGACACGAGCGAAAGCGCGTTCTTTCAGGGCCTCAACCGCAGCGTGTTTAGATTGGCTCATGCGTATTGGGACTACCCGGAACCCGTGTCCGATTTGATCGCCGATGCTTCTATTAGCGATAGCGCAGCGCGCTGGCTCGCCTCGGAGTGTACGTCCTGGTCTGGCCTACACACGGGTTGGGTTGCGGTCCCGCGACCAAACGGGCCGTGGGGTTGGAAAGACCCACGCAACACTTATACGCTTCCACTCTGGTTGAAAGTGTTTCCCCAGGCCAAGATTATTTCCGTTTATCGAAACCCACTCGACGTGTGTCTGAGCTTGATGAAAAGGGAAAGCGAACGAGGGTTGGGAAGTGATGCTTCACTGCGTTGCCGTTCGTTGGACGGCGCTTTTGGCCTCTGGTGCGAGTATGTTAGGAATGTGGAGCGCGTGACCTCCCAGATAGAGCTATCTCGGCTGCTGCGCATTAAGTACGAGGATTTGCTGCTTGATTCGGCTGTGGAGCTAAAACGGCTGCACGAGTTCTTGGGCAACGCGGGCGAAAAAGACACGGCAAGATCCGTTTCCATCCGGCCGGAACGGGCTAACGCCTTCGAACAAGAAGGGGTGGACGGTGAAGTACTAAAGCGAATCATGGATCACCCCCTGACCCGTCAGTTAGGGTATGGGTAAAATTCATGCCGCGAACCCACGCTGACGCAACAATCCTGTCGATATGTTCATTAGCGAGGGTCGCGTGCTACAGATAATTGGTCCCCCTTTGACAGTCGTTTCTACGATGTCACTCCTGATGGCTACCGGTTACTGTTTGCGATGTCTGAAGGCGCTGCCGCGACGACCGAAGAGAGCAATGACAATCGTCAGATCAACATCGTCCTGAACTGGCACCAAGAGCTGCTCGATCGAGAGCGTGCCGGTGGAGTGAAGTTCGTCAAGCCTCGTCTTACTCAACACCACTATGAAGGAATTCACGAATGTGTGCCAATCTTAGTTGGAAATTGAAACGGCTCCAAACCCCATGGTTTGATGGTATTGGAAGAAACAACATCAAGCCTGTAAGAGAAAGGAGCCGAGATGAGGAGTCTGTTACGTTCGGTAAAGAAACGCAAGAAGTCGCGTGTGCTGGGTGAGGTCGAGGTCCTGAGCCGGGAGGAATACTCGGGACTGGAATTGGACTCGAAGGTGGAGATGATTCGGGCGTTGATCCCACTGGGGTTGATGCACGTGGAGGAGTTGCTCGACGAGGAAGTGAAGTCGTTGGCGGGTGAGCGATACGCACGAAAGGAGGCGGCGTTGCGGGGCCGGCGACACGGGAGCAATCCGGGGACCGTGGGGCTGGGTGGCCAGCGGGTGCCGGTTCGGGTGCCTCGAGTGCGCAGCGTGGCGGGCGGGGAGATTCCGCTTCGGACCTACGAGGAACTCAGTCCGGGTGGCGCGGTGAACGAGCTACTGCTCAGACGTGTGCTGTATGGGATCTCCTGCCGGAACTATGAATCGGCCGCTGAAGCGATTCCGGGAGCGATCGGACTGTCGAGTTCGACGGTGTCTCGAGGATTCGTCCAGGCGAGTGCCGCGAAACTTCGGGAGATGCAGGAGCGGGATCTGAGTGGCGAGGACGTCGTGGCGATCTTCCTGGACGGGAAGGCGTTTGCCGACGCCCTGATGGTAGTGGCCCTGGGCGTCACGCTTTCGGGCGACAAACGCTTCTTGGGCTTCGTGGAGACCGACACGGAGAACGAGCAAGTGCTGACTCCGTTTCTCCGTTCGTTGATGGAGCGGGGCCTGGACATCTCTGAAGGCGTGCTGGTGATTGTCGACGGCGGCAAAGGTCTGCGGGCGGCGGTCAAGAAGGCATTCAGGAATCGAGCCCTGGTCCAACGCTGCCAATGGCACAAACGCGAGAACGTCGTGAGATACCTATCGAAGACCGAGCAAGCCGTGTGGCGACGCCGGCTGCAGCGGGCCTACGAGCGCCCGGAGTACGACGAAGCTCGGGCGGCGCTCGGAGAGCTCCATGGAGAGCTCGAGGAGCGAAACCAATCGGGGGCTGCGAGCCTTGAGGAAGGCCTGGAAGAGACCCTCACGTTGCATCGGCTCGGCGTGTACGGGGTCTTGGGCCGTTCGTTCAAGACGACGAATTGCCTGGAATCGGTCAATGCCCTTGTCGAGGAAAGGTGTGCGAAGGTCGATCATTGGAAGAACTCGAGTCAGCGGCAACGCTGGTTGGCGACGGCGCTCATCGACATCGAACCGCGCCTGAGGAAGGTGATCGGCTACCGTCATCTTCCAAAGCTCCGCGAAGCCCTCCAGCGAGAGCTGAAAATTGAGGCGAAGACGTCGACGAGATCGAAGAAGAAGGTTGCATGACCCATCGTGAGCCGTGGAGAGTTTCAACTAAGAATGGGCTTGACTCGGAATTCACATCCCTGTAATGTCGTCTTACCGGGAAGGTGGTTGTCTACACAGTGCCCATTTCCCCGGGGCTAACAGGCCGCTGGTTCCCCGGCGTGCTCCATTTGCAAGGAATTGCCGCGAAACAAGCGTTTACGGTTTAAGGTTCGTTTCCCAAGCTGGACTTCGCGGATTCGATCCCAGCCCTCCGTTCGCCATTTGTCCGCGTTCTGTCCGTGTGTGCCCGACAACACAAGCCAACTGGGCCCAAAAACGAGTTCCTGATTTCAATTAGTTTGTTGGGTTTAGTGGGAGGAGGTTGGCTGGAGTCACGGCAGGAATTCGTCTTGAAAACCAATCGTCCAAGCTCCGAACCTCGGCGAATTCGGACTTCATGGGAACCATCGTCGGCCCAGACGCGTATCTTGATCGTTAACAGGCCCAGCGACTGGGGGACAAGGCAAGAGTGGTCGTGAGATCGGACAGATTCCTAAAATCAACAGGGGAGGGGTTTGCTGTAGCTCTGGATCAACGACAGTCTGTAGGTCATAGATGAATCGGGCACAAACGCTGTGATTCCCAAAAGCCAATTCTCAACGTGCGAGAATCTCTCTCAGGATTTGAGACTCTATTTGATTCTATCCCCTTACTTACATATCATTCAGTGAGTTTGCGCCGTTCAGAACGATCCACGCTGAATCATGCACCCTGGCACCTGACTCGGCTGCTACGAGATCCTCTCCGCAATAAGTAAGGGAGTCATGGACGAGGTGCGGAAAGCCCGCGAAAATTCAATTTGACAACGAATGCGGCGGTTCAAGTCCGCATGAGTTGATCAGCGGGGCCGGGAGCGAGGCCCAGCGACACCGACCGGACTGCTGAAACGTAGTTTTGTGGTGCCCATCGCGTAAAAGGTGCGCGACAAAACATGCGTGGCAAACACCAGATCGACTACCGGGAGGTTCGGCGCTACTTTGCTCAAGCTGGCCCCGACACGGCGGCTTGTGCGAGCTACATGGCCCACGCACAAGACTTGCCCGAAAACGCTGTTCGTTATCGCTTCCAGAAGGAACGCCGAGCGATACGCGACTGGCTCGATGTCGGGGGGCCGCAAGCGCGTTTACTTGACTTGGGCTGTGGGTCGGGGACGTGGACCGAGTTCTTCGCCGAGCGCTTCGGCAGCGTCATCGGGATTGAACAGAGCCCCGCAATGCTGGTCGCTGCAAAAGCGAAGCTCACGAACCGGTCGAATGTGGAGCTTCTGAACCAGGACGTTCGAGAGCCATTGCCGCCGGGGCCATTCGATCTCGTTTTTTTAGGAGGAATCTGCATGTACCTGAGCGACGCGGACACGATCGCGCTCGTTCAAGCAGTTATCGAGCGCCTCGGCGATCGGGGACGGGTCGTCTTGCGGGAGAGTACCGTTGCGAACGGTTACGAGAACACAGAGGGCAAGTACCATGCGATCTATCGTAGCGTCGACGTTTACCGAACGCTCTTTCGAGAGGCTGGCTTGCCGCGCGTCGACACACGTCGAAACTACGCTTATACCTATATGGAGATCGCAGTCGAACTCGTCGAACTGCGACGCCGTTACCTGCGTATGCTGCCGCACACTTCACCTTTTCTTGGTGCTTTGACCTGGTGGTCGCTACGGATTACGGCACCCGTATGCTTCGGGCTTTTTCCCCGAGCGGCGGCGTGGTTTCGTGTGCGTTGGCCAAAGCTTCAGAACCATTTTTTTATGCTAGTGTAGTCCGTCACAGTTAATGTAACTTATTCAGCTTTCCTACGTCTGAGTATATATGAGGAGAGCACCGACGATTAAATTGGACATTCCTGTGCGGAAGGAACTGGAGCGACTGAGCCGAAGCCGCAGTGTGGCGGTCCGGTTGGCGGAACGATCTCGAATTGTCTTGCTGGCCGCCGGGGGTCTGGACAATCAGGAGATCGCTGCCAAGTTGGACATCACTCGTCAAAAGGCCGGACGTTGGCGCGATCGTTTCGTTGAAGATGGCCTCGGGGGAATCGAAAAGGACGCTTCCCGCAGTGGACGGATTCCCTCGATCGGCCGCCGGAAGCGGGCCCGGATCGTGAAGAAGACGGTCGAAGGGAAGCCTCCGAACGCCACGCACTGGAGCCGGTCCTTGATGGCCAGGGCAACCGGCGTCAGCGAGTCCACGGTAGGGAGAATCTGGCGGGCTCATGGCTTGAAGCCTCATCTGGCACGCACCTTCAAACTTTCCAACGACAAACAATTTGTCGAGAAGTTGGAGGATGTGGTCGGTTTGTATCTGAACCCTCCGGAAAACGCCATTGTTTTGTCCTGCGATGAGAAGAGCCAGATGCAGGCCCTGGACCGCACGCAACCCGGGTTACCTCTGAAGAAGGGGCGGTGCGGCACCCTCACCCACGACTACAAACGCAACGGGACGACCACGATGTTCGCCGCGCTCAATACGCTGGACGGCTCGATTATCGGGACCTGTATGCCGAAGCATCGTCATCAGGAATGGATCCGGTTTCTCAATCAGATCAAACGTTCCGTGCCGAAAGACAAACAGATCCATATCATTTGCGACAACTACGCCACGCACAAACATCAGAAAGTCGTCAACTGGTTGAAGCGCAACACGCGCTTTCATGTGCACTTCACACCGACCAGTGCATCCTGGCTGAACATGGTCGAACGCTTCTTCCGGGATCTTTCCGAACAACGGCTTCGGCGCGGGGTTTTCCATTCGGTTCCTGAGCTAATCCAGGCCGTGGAGGAATATGTCGGGGGTCACAATCAGAACCCGAAGCCCTTCATTTGGACCGCAACGGCTTCCGATATTCTTGAAAAAGTTCAACGTGCCCGAAAGAAGCTCGATAAGTTACAGTCTGTTTGACGGGGACCACTAGCAGCCCGTGGCAGAAGTGGGGTTTTCTGAGTTGAGAGTTTCAGGTCTTCGCCCGGACGGAACGGCGTCTAAATCGATTCTGGAGCGCTGAGGATGGAACGAGAGCGATTCACAGTGGCTCCAGAGCAGTATTAAGGTGAATAAGGCCATGACATGTTGGCCCTGAAGGCCTCGTGGTGTGCCGTTTCCGAAATTGTTCCGAAGGATCAGGCTCAGATTCAAAGCGGCATATTGAATCAGGACGCGCTTGAGAATGTTGTCCCGATGTCGGAGGTGAACCCGACGCATTGCGCCGGTTTCCAGCGTGTGTGCGAACGGTCGTTCCAACATCAGTCCGCGCTGTCGGAGTAATTGCTTGCCCCGGTTGCCTCGGATTCGTCGCCGGTTGGCATAGACGGCCTGTTTTTCTTCGGACTTATCTTTCCAGTTGCGTCGGCCCCGGTCCGGTTCCGAGATGTAGCTGCGAATGTTGAGGTCTTTGAATCCGGTCAACGTATCGTTACT
Source organism: Terriglobia bacterium (assembly GCA_965263045.1). Taxonomy (GTDB): domain Bacteria; phylum Acidobacteriota; class Terriglobia; order 20CM-2-55-15; family 20CM-2-55-15. The sequence continues at coordinate 4,726,097 of CBDHGK010000041.1, read as the reverse complement.
GTGATAGCCCTTATCCGCCACCAGTTCGGAGAGCACATCGTTCCGAAGTTTCGATCCAGGATCGGCGGCCAAGGTCTCCATCTGATGCGCGGCTTGGATCATCGTTTCTTTGATCGTCGTCGTGTCGCCCTGATCGGCACCCTGCACCGTGACCGCCAGGATGGCTCCGGTCTTCATGTCGGCGGCATGCTCCACCTTATGGGCCAGATGCGTTCGTCCGTCCTTCATCTTCGTGATTCGCGCATCCGGGTCGTGGGGATGCTCCCACTCTTTGTTCGATCCTTTCTTCGACCGCTTGCGGTCGAGTCGCCCCAGCTCGGTTTGCGTCGGTGTCTCGATCCCAGACGCCTTGGCCAGCCGTGTCAGGAATTGGTTGTAGGCTTCTCCGGTGTCCCGGCGTACGATCGACCGCATCGCCGCGTTGGCTTCCAGTGTCGATGCATCCACGCCCACCGTCTTCCCATCGATCAGGCCCTCACCGGCCAACACGCCCAACATCCACGAAAAGACCTTTCCATGTGTTTCCAGATCGATCAACCGTCGCGTCCGCGAGACTGTCGAATGATCCGGCACCCCTTCGCTCAGCCCGACTCCAAGGAATCCTCGCAAACTCAGAGAATCGGCACACCGCCACGCTATGCCACGCTCCGAATCGATTCCTTCGAAATAGCCCACCAGCAACATCCTAAAATACTTGCCCGGCGCCACGCTCGGCCGACCCATCACCTCAGCGTAGAACTGCTCACAGGCATCTTCGACGAACCGGTCGAACTTGGCTTGGTCCAAGATTCGGTTAACCCGTTCGTAGAACACGTGGCCCGCTGTCCGCGGCAACTCTGCTGTCGCAACCCATAACGTGGCTTGTCGGTCCTTTTTCCGTCCCATTCCCATATCGCGTTCTCCTTCCACTATCTTCCTCGCGATACGGTCGCATGGGGTCCGTTGTTAACTATGAAGTTGACTTGCACCACGGGCTGCTAGAGAATGCAAGTTAGCTCTCCGGCAGATTCGGAGAGATATACGTGAAAGTCGACCGATGGAATCTCACGCCCGGCAAGCGCCCTGAAAGCATCCGCATAGCGGTGATTCTCGCCGCCGGTGTTGGCGACCGGCTTCGTCCATTCACCAACAAGCTTCCAAAATGCCTGGTTCAGGTGGCCGGTGTTCCCATCCTGGACAATACACTCGCTCATCTGGCCGCACTCGGCACCGAGGAAATCGCTATCGTCGTCGGCCACCACAAGGAGGTCATCATCGAGCGGTACGGCGCGAGTCACCTCGGAATGTCGATGACCTATGTCGTGTCGGAGGACTACGAGAAGACCAACAACATTTACTCGTTGTGGCTCGCCCGCGGTCATTTCACTCAAGACGTGCTGCTGCTGGAGGCAGATATTTTTTTCGAGCGCGCGGTTTTGGAGCGACTCCTTTTGCAGAGTGGCGGCAACAACCTGGCCATCGTGTCGCGGCACCAGAGTTGGATGTCTGGCACGGTCGTCAGTGTGGATGCCCGTGGTCGCATCCAGGCAACGGTCGACTCCCAGAATCAAGAGGATGACTTCGATTACACGAAGTTCTTCAAGACGGCCAACATCTATCTCTTTCGTCAGGACTTCCTGAACCGCTATTTCTTGCCTCAGCTGGAAGCCTATATCACGTCTAGAGACTACGACGAATACTACGAATCGATTCTCATCACGCTGGGGCACCGAGGCAAGAACAACCTCGTCGCCGTGGATTGTGACGACCTCAAGTGGTACGAGATCGACGATGAAAGTGACCGATTGGCGGCTGAGTATTTATTCAACTCAGGCGAGGAGCGTTACGACCACGTCCAGAGCCAGCACGGGGGTTATTGGCGCTTTGGGTTTGTCGATCACGCCTATCTGTACAATCCCTATTACCCACCTAAAACGATGTTCGTCCATTTTGAGAACAACTTGCGAGATCTGGTGTTCAACTACCCTCCCGGACAGGAGGTTGTCGCGCGGCTCGTGGGTACTTTGATCGGTCAGCCTTCCTCTCGCATTCTGGTTGGAAACGGGGCTTCGGAACTGATTAAGATCATCGCTGGCCGCCTTCCCGGCCCGATCGCCTGTCCTGTGCCCTCGTTCAACGAGTACGAGGACGCTGCCAGAGCTGGCGCCTTCGTCCCGTTCGAACTGCCCTCTTCCACTTTCAAACTCGACGTAGATGCCTTTGCCCAGCGGGTTCTCGCGAGCGAGGCAAAACTGGCCATCGTAGTGACACCTAACAATCCCACCGCGTTGGCAGTGCCCAGAGCAGACATCCTGCGCCTTGCCGCGCAACTCGAATCGGCCGAGTGCATGCTCGTTGTCGATGAATCCTTCATCGACTTTGCAGACGACTATCAAGAGTTGAGCGTGGAGGGTTGGGTTGACCGCGTTCCCAACCTCGCGGTCCTCAAGAGCTTAAGCAAGTCCTTCGGGATCGGCGGACTGCGGCTGGGCTATCTCCTGACGGCCAATGAGGAATTCGCGAACGCGGTGCGCGCCGAGTTGCACATCTGGAACATTAACGGTTTCGCGGAATCCTTCCTACGCCAGGCACCGCGCTGGCGCAAGGCGTTCAGGCAGAGTTGCGCGCTGGTTCGGGAACACTGCGATGAGCTCTACGAAGGGCTGAACGAGATACCCGGAATGACAGCATATCGATCTCAGGCTAACTTCGTAATGTGTCGTCTCCCGGCTCCAGGCCCATCCGGTCCGGTCATCGCCAAACGGCTCTTCGTGAAGCACAACATCTTGGTCAAGCACTGCGCTGGTAAGCACATGTCGGATGCGGATCGGTATCTGCGCATCGCCAGCAGGACGGCAGAGGAGAACCATATTCTCGTCGAAACGATGCGGCAATGCCTGACCCCATGACGAGTCCATCCGGCCGACGAAGCGCCCTGTCTTTTGTCTACGACCGAGCCAACCTGCTGACCCTGGCGGGGCTGGTATGCGGAATTCTGGCTATCTGGTTCAGCGTGCGCGGCGCCTTTACCGCCGCCAGCACAGCTCTGCTGTGGGCGCTGTTCTGCGATTGGTTCGATGGTCCCTTGGCTCGGCGAATGACCGATCGGACCGACGAGGACAGGGCCTTCGGTGCGCAGCTGGACTCCCTCACCGATATAGTATCCAGCGGCGTCGCTCCCGCAATGCTCCTGATCAGCATTGGCGACTTCGAGCCCTGGTTTCTGCCAGGCGCTTTTCTGCTGGTGATGGCAGGAGCGATTCGGCTGGCCCATTTCAACGTTTTTGGCCACGACGGCGGCGCGTACAGCGGCCTGCCGATCGACAGCAATATCATCGTTGTGACGGCTCTGTTTCCGTTCCGGGAGCTGCTGGGCCACGACGCGTTTTCGTGGGCTCTTTACGTTGCGGTCGTCACACTCGCCATCCTAAACGTTGCCCCCTTTCGGATGCCGAAGCTGGTGGGTGGCTGGTACTACATTGTCGCGATCTACGTCGTTGCCATGACGGCCCTGAATCTGAGCTCATTAACGCGTTGAGCTGGGCTCAAAAGTCGCTGCATGATTCCAGTGAATCAACATTGAAGAACTGAAGGAACGGGTGCCGTGGCCGTGATTCTCGGGGTCAAGGCGAGACCGGTCACAATGACGGGCATTGAGTCGCCCCGGCTGCGGTGTCTTGAGCCGGAGTCGGGTAGACTCAGATCAATCCCGCACACAGTTACACTACGTATCGAATGCTCCTTTCGGTTCCCGATCCTCTCATACTCGAAAGCGCAGCCCTAGCAGCCCGTGGCAGAAGTCTCGCGGGTCGCGTTACGGCCAAACGGGGCCGGATTCTAGGAGGCGACGACGTTGCAATGCTCATTCATTGCGAGGAGTCGACGACAACGAAGACGGCCCCGTTTCGCCGTAACCCTTTGGGCGCAGGGGGGTTCGGGCCACAGGCTTTGTCGTTCGTCGGTCACGATGAAAAGACATCGTTCCGCTCCTCACTTCGCGCCTGTAACCCGAAGACCCCTGCGCGCGGCCCGCGAGACTTCTGCCACGGGCTGCTAGAGACCGGGACCTCATCTGCGGTGGGGTCTGCAACCGGGCGGGTTCCGTATGATGCCTTCTCATACCGGATCGTTCGTGCGCGGCTGCATCCGGCTGGGCTTCATAGGGATGGGTGCCGTCGGGTCCGTGTGGCCGGTGTTTTCTTGCCAGGAACCGGGTTGTTATAGTCTCCTGTGGGCTCGGCAGGTGTGCCGGTATACGAAAACGGATGGTTACCATACCTATGACAAATAAAACTCAAGCGGACTGTCTCATTCTCAATATCGAATGGCTCATTACGGTCGATCCGGAACGACGCGTTATTCGTGACGCAGGCATCGCGATCAGCGGTGGGCATTTCAAGGCCGTCGGGAAGTCTGCGGATATCGGCGATTCATGGCATTCGGACCAGATCGTTGACGGGGGCGGAATGGTGGCGCTGCCCGGATTGATCGACAGCCATCTCCATTCTTCGTTTCAACTGTCCCGGGGTCTTGCCGACGAGGTGGCGACACGGGCGTTTCTCTTCGAACACATGTTTCCCTACGAAGGCGCCATGTCCGAAGAAGATGTCGAAGCCAGCGCCCTGTTCGCATCGATGGAACTGCTGCGTCATGGCGTCACCTGCTTCGTGGATCCGGGGAACTATTATCCGGTGGCTACGGGGAAAGCCGTCCTCAGAACCGGCATGCGGGCGGTTCTTGGGCGCAGTGCATTTGATCGAACACAGGCGGTCCTTGGGATTCTTCCGGAAGGGATGATCGAGACCACGGAGCAGGCGCTTGAGCGCACCGAAGAGCTGATCGATTTTGTCAGTAAAGACCCGAGCGGGAGACTCCGGGCCAGTGTGTCCTTTCGGGGACTGAGTAATTCGACCGATCGATTGATCGAGGGATGCAAAGCGCTTGCCGCCAGGCACGCCTGCATGCTTCAGACCCATGCCTGCTTCAATTACTCCACTCACGACGACTCCGTCGCCCACTTCCAGGTTCCGGAGATCGAACGTCTGGAGAACCTGGGTGTGCTGGATGAGAATGTTCTGCTGGCGCATTCCGGATGGCTGGAACCGGGGGAAGTCGAAATCATCGCTCGGCGCCGGCCGAGCCTCGTGGCGGCCCCCAGTTCCAGCCTGCACAATGGCTACGGCAACTTCACCCGTGGACGCCTGCCCGAACTCATGGAAATGGGTGTCAACGTGGGCATCGGCTCGGATCACGCCTGTTCCGGGATTACCGACATCGTGCAGGAGATGCGGATGTTCGCGGGTGTCTACAAGGAGCTGGCCATGAATCCGCGCGTGGTTCCCCCCGAGCATGTCGTGGAAATGGCGACGATCAACGGGGCCCGCTGCGCGGGTCTGGAGGGCGAAATCGGAAGCGTGGAAGTCGGAAAGCAGGCCGATCTCGTATTGTTCGATACCCGGTGGCCGGAATGGCGGCCGCTGTACAATCCGGTTTCCAATCTCGTCTACTCTGCGACGGGGAACTCCGCTTCCGAAGTGTTCGTTATGGGCAAACAGGTGGTTGCCGGGGGACACTTAACCACGGTTGACGAAGCGGAAATCGACCGCCGGGTGGAGGCAACCGTCGCGCGTTTGAGCGATAAGCTGGACGTGGGGAAGCTGGTGCATTCGCGTTGGCCTGTGGTGTAGCGGCATGCGTCCGATGGCGCCAGAGAAAGGAACGGGGCGGCCCGGACATGCGTACGGGTCTAAGGAACGCACGAGCGGGATGCCGAAACTGCCGTCATTGGCCTAAGCAGCGCCGCCGCCCGAGAAGCTGCGTTTATTAAATTGGGGACTTAGGGCTCTGACGCTGTTTTCAGTCTCCTCCTTCGATCGGGAATTCGCTTCGATTGCCCCATTCTCCCCACGAACCCAGGTAGTTGCGGACCCGTGGATAAGCGATCAGACGCAGTGCGAGGTAGGTGTTCGCCGAGCGATAGCCGCCCTGGCAGTATGGGATGACTTCGCGGTCCGGAGTGACGCCGATCCCGGCATACCGGGCGGCGAGGTCGCCGGCAGGTTTAAACATCCCGTCGGAGTCGAGGTTGTGCGTCCACTCCATATGCACCGCACCCGGAATGCGGCCACCGCGCGCGGACCGAACGAGGGTGGCGTTGTGCTCGGCTGCGCTTCGGGCGTCCACGATGGCCGTTTCCTGTTTCCCGAGCCGCTCCAGGACATCCTCTCCCGTTGCGAGAAGTTCGGGCCGGGCATTCGCCTTGAAGTTCCCCCGCCCCCAGACCTTCGCGTCCCGGGTCGTGTCAAACCCATTGCCGGTCCATGCCTGATAGCCGCCATTCAGTAAATGCACATGGGCATGACCGAAGAATTCCAGAAACCAGAACAGGCGTGCGGCCCGCTCGCCGCTGATCCGGTCATAAACCACCACCCGGCTATCAGTCGAAACTCCTTTGGCGTCGATCAGATGTTCGATAATCCAGAGAAAAGCGGCCAGCGGTTGGGGGCGGGTGTCCACCAGGCTGATACCGAAAATATCCAGGCTCCGCGCCCCCGGGATGTGCCCGTTGGCAAAGTCTTCTGGCGGTCGCAGATCGAGGATGATCAGGTCAGGATGGTTGCTTTGATCGCGGAGTTGCTCCACGGACCAGAGTAGGTGGCCGTTCTTGTAGTCCATCGTTTTTGTATTAAGGGGCGAACTCCCCGTAGCCTGCGGGTTGGGACCCGACCGGTTTCTTGTATCAGCCGGTCAGAGACGATCCTTTTCCTGCAGGTCTGGGGTTAATTCGTGCCCCCCATCATCTCTTTCCCCTGTCGCTTCAAGAATCGCCCGTAACTCTTCCAGCGCGCCAATCGTATATCGTGGCCGGGCGTCGTGAGGCGTCCATTCCCGAACGCCCGTATCGATCCAGACCGAATCCAGGCCGATTCCCTCGGCCCCGCCCACGTCGATGTCCAGGCTGTCTCCAATAAAGAGTGCTTCGTCGGCGGCAACACCCATCTGTTCCAGTGCGGCTTCGAAGATGGTCGGGTGGGGCTTTCGCCAGCCGAATGCGTCCGACACGATGATGCCTTCGAACATCTCTCGAACGGCATGCTTCTCCAGGCATGCGTAAAGCGTTGGCGAGTGGTCGAAGTTGGATATCATCGCCAGTCGATAGCCGGCAACACGTGCCCAATGCAGAAGTTGAAGGCTTGCGGGGCGAATTTCCAGAGCCGGTGCGAAGAATTCCATGTGTGTTTCGGCCAGCCTTCGGGGGAAGTCCGGGGCATAGCTGGCGGGATCTTTACCGAGAATCTCGAGCAGGATTCGAAACCGGTCCTCGCTCCGGATCTCCTTGAGGTTCGTGTTGCGCCGGCGGTAGGCTTCGGCGGAGCTTTCAAGGAATGCCTTTACAAAATCTTCGAATCGAAGTTCTCCCACCTCTTTCGTATAGACTTCATATACCCTCGGTGCGGTTGTGTGTCGGGTGGCTTCACCGACCTTGTGTTCGGGAAGCCGCCGCTTTTGGATGTGAATGACCGTATCGAAAGCGTCGAATATCAGAGTTGAATAGGTTTTCATTCGTTCGTTAGAATTGGAGATTATTGTACCAGCCTCGACCGGCTCGGGGATCGACCGGCCCGGGGATTGGCGGGCCCCGACCTGCAGGGAAGCGCATCCAACATGATCAGCGTTGAGAACCTCACCAAACGCTACGACACGACGACGGCGATCGCCGACGTCAGCTTTACCGTCGAGAAGGGAGAAGTCCTCGGTCTGCTCGGTCCCAACGGTGCGGGAAAGACGACGACGATGCGTGCGATCACCGGATACCTCCCGCCATCGGACGGCCGCATCACCGTCGACGGGTTTGATGTCTTCGAGGAACCACTGGAAGTGCGCCGTCGGATCGGCTACCTTCCGGAGAGCCCGCCCCTGTACCCGGAAATGACCGTCACCGGTTATCTCCGGTTTGTGGCCCGGATCAAGGGCGTGCCCCGGATCGATATCGCCGACGAGGTGCGGCGTGTCATGGAGATGGCCGGCGTCCTCGATGTCGCCCACCGGATCACCGGACGTCTGTCCAAGGGCTACAAGCAACGTGTCGGCCTGGCCCAGGCGCTCGTGAACGATCCTCCGGTGCTGATCCTCGACGAGCCCACCGTCGGACTCGACCCCAACCAGATCCACGAAGTGAGGGAGCTCATCAAAGAGTGGTCGGGGGACCACACCATTATCCTGTCCACACATATTCTCCCGGAAGTGGAGCAGACCTGCAGCCGGGTGGTTATTATCGATCACGGACGGATCATTGCGATGGATACGCCGGAAAACCTGGTGCACCAGTTGAAGGGCGCCGACCTGACGCTGGTCGAAGTCGCCGGGCCGCTGGACGATATCCTCGAGCGCTTTCGGGCGATGGATGGCGTCGTCGATGCGTGTAACATGGTATCGCCCGACTCGCGGCATTGTGTTCAGGTCGAGACGAACCTTGCCGACGACATCCGCCCCCAGCTGGCCCGGGTGGTCATTGAAAGTGGATGGGATTTATTCGAAATGCAATCGTCCCGAATGAGCCTTGAAGACATCTTCATCAAGCTGACGACGAGCGACGGGGACGTCGCACCGGTCGCGGTCGAAGAGGTCGCCGCAGGCGGGGGCGGAGCTTCGGGTGAAAACGCGGCCGAAGGCTCGGGGCAAAGTCCTCCGGACCCGGAGCGCATGTCGGGAGTCGCCGAGCGCGTCGGGGAAGCTTCCGGACAGTCGCGAAGCGACACGGAGTCCGGACTATGAAGAACATCGTTGCCATCGTGGACAGAGAGATGCGGGCGTACTTCAGCTCTGCAGTCGCCTACGTGGTGCTGACGATCTTCGTTCTCCTTTCTGGAGTATTTTTCCAGACGATTATGCGGCAGATCATCCAGATGTCGGCGGTCAACGCCATGCAGAGCCAGCGGTTTGGCGCACCCGCACAGCCGATCGACATGCCCGGTCTGATCAGCCAGAGCTTCCTGGGCACATTGAGCGTCATCCTGCTGTTCATGCTGCCGATGATCACGATGGGACTGTTCTCGGAAGAGAAAAAGAGAGGGACGATCGAACTCCTTCTGACTGCCCCGGTGACCGATTTTCAGGTCGTCATGGGTAAGTACCTCGCGGCCGTTTCCTTTTACGCCATCATACTGGCCACTACCGTGGTGCCGACCTCGGTGCTGTTCCTCTACGGCGAACCGGCCTGGGGGCCCATACTGACGGGTTATCTCGGGCTCTTGCTCTACGGTGTCTCCCTGTTGGCCGTAGGCTTGTTTGTCTCTACCCTGACTGAAAATCAGATCGTCGCGGGTGTGTTGAGTTTTGGCGCCATTCTCATGCTCTGGATGGTGGATGTCATCGCGCAGTCTGCAACAGCGACAACGCGGGCCGTACTGACCTACATTTCGATTCTGGGACATCTGGACGAGTTCATCCGCGGCGTTCTGACCTCGTCAAACATCATCTTCTATCTTTCGCTGGCTACGCTGGGTTTGTTCCTGACGTATCGATCTATGGATTCCATGCGCTGGAGGGGTTGAGGCGTGAAAGACTGGATTGGGAAGCTCGATCTAGCGGGACTGGCCGTGGTCGCCGGGGGCCTGATCAGTTTTTCCGTGCGCGCGGTGTGGAGCATTTACGAAATCCTGGCCATCGCCATCGGCGCCGTGCTCATCGTGACGGCGCTTATTTCAAAACGTGCCCGAATCCAGGCGGGAATGCGTGGGCGAAAGGTGCGCTACGGCGCGAACTCGTTCACTTCGGTGATGCTCCTGATCGGTGTCCTGGGTTTTGTCAACTATATCGGTTTTCAAAACAATCAGCGTGCGGATCTGACCACCGAGAGAATCCACAGCCTCTCGGATCAATCCGAAAGTGTGGTTGATCAACTCGAACAGGATATCCACATACGGGCCTTCTATCCAGGTGGGGATGATCGGGCGGCGCGTGATTGGCTGGATCTTTACCGCGGCCGCAGTGATCGGATCACGTACGAGTTTATCGATCCCGATCTGCAACCGCAGTTGGCCGAGCAGTTTGACGTCAGCGTCTACGGGACCTTCAATAACCAGCTCACGGGAGCGAGCCTCAACTACGGGACCCTTGTGCTGGAGACGGCCGGTTTCGAAGAGCGCATCGAGAAGCAATCGGAGCCGCTTCTCGAAGAGGACGTTACGAATGCACTGATGAAACTGGTCAAAGGGGAGCAGAAGACGATCTATTTCATCGAAGGTCACGGAGAAAAGCTCATCGCTGAAACCGAACGCAACGGGTTTGATGCTGCCCGCAATTCGCTGGAGCGGGAGAACTACATTGTCGAGAGTCTGAACCTGGTCCGGGTGGACGCGGTGCCCCCTGACGCCGCCGTGTTGATCTGGCCCGGACCGGAAACCGAACCATTCCCCGAAGAAATCGACATGGTCGACGGCTACCTGAATGCGGGAGGCAGCGTCATGGTCATGCTGGACCCCCCGCCGGCGGCCACACTCGGCGATCTCCTCGACCGGTGGGATGTGAGTGCAGGGGATAACTTCGTTGTGGATGCCAGCGGTGTCGGCCGCCTGCTGGGGGCTGGTCCCGAGATCCCGTTGATCTCACAGTATGGAACGCACGCGATTACCCAGGGCTTCAGCCTGATGACGTTCTTTCCGCTCGCCCGTTCGATCACTCCCACCGGGGCGGGCTCGGAAGGGCTGAGCGCCACGAATCTCCTGACCACGGGGAATAGCAGTTGGGGTGAAAGCAATCTGGATAGTACCGAAGCGAGTTTCGACCCCCAGTCCGATCTTGGTGGACCTGTGAACATTGGTCTCGTCGTGACCCGGGATATCGGTGCGGAGGATCTGGCGCGATTCATCGTTGTCGGTGATTCGGACTTTGCAAGCAACGGTTTCTTCAGTCTGCAGGGGAACGGAAATTTGTTTCTGAACGCCGTCAGCTGGCTGGCCGAGGATGAGAGCTTCATTTCCATACGCCCAAGAGCTCCCGAGGACCGGGCATTCAACCTGACGGAATCTCAGGGACGGATCACATACTACATATCTCTGGTCCTGTTGCCGCTTTCAATTCTCGGTGCCGGGATTTCGGTGTGGGTGCAGCGCCGCAGTCAGTGAACGCGGCCGGGACGGATCGAAACGGTTGGGGGATCAGAGGAGCCGGCCAGATTCGCGAACCAGCAGGTCTGGAAGAGACGGCACGATGATATTCGGGTAGATCCGTGCAGCGGGCGAGGGTCCTGCGTCCGGAACAGGCTCGGTGGGGATTCCGTGTTATGAAGTTCAAAGGTACTTCGGCTTTGTTCGGCCTCCTGATCGTCCTGGGTGGATGGGTATACTGGACCGACATCCGGGGCCGCGAAGGACGGGAGCGGGCGCTGGAACAGGCCGCTCTGGCCTTTCCCGTGGACCCGGAGAACATAGAGCGCATTCGTCTCGATTATCCCGACCGTTCCATCGAAGGCATGCGAACCGACGGCGGTTGGGCATTCGTTACACCTCCGGGACTCGAAGCCGATCCGGGTGCATGGGATCTGCTGGCATCCAACGTTCCCAGGATCGCAAGGGAAGAGACCATCGTTTCCGGGCCGACGGATCTGGCGAGGTTCGGCCTCGACAATCCCGATATCGAGGTCAGCCTCGAGTTGGTCGACGGGCGGGAGGAAGCGATTGTCTTCGGACGCGAGAATCCCGGGGGGACCCACCATTACGCCCGGCTGGCCTCGAGTGACGCAGTCTTTCTTGCGCCCAGTTCCTGGATCTCAACCATCACGAAAGAAGTCAACGATCTTCGCGACAAGACGGTTCTTCGCTTTGAGCAGGATTCGATCGACCGTATCGAAATCAGCGGCCGTGCCAGCGTCGCTCTCAGGCGCGGGGAAGCGTGGTCGCTGGTGACACCGATCGAATGGCCTGCGGATTCCGCCGAAGTCAGCACGTTTCTCGGAGCGGTCGGTTTCGCACGCGCGACCGGGTTTGCCGGCGAGGATATTGCAGACCGAGATCTGGGCCTCGACGTGCCCCGGCTCCGCATCGTTCTTCACGACCGGGAGACCGGGGAAGATCGCGTCCTCCTCATCGGTGGCCAACCGGAAAATCAAACGGAACAGTACTACGCGAAGGACGCTTCACGGGACACGGTCTTTATTGTCAGCGGCAACATCGTAGAGATGGGCGAGCAGCCGCTTTTTGAGTGGCGCGATAAGACAATCGCGGAACTTGATCGGCCTCGTGTGACCCGCATCCGGCTGGAAAGAGAGGGAGACAGTTTTGGCCTGGCGATGGGTGGGGATGGCTGGGAACTGCCCGACCTGCGGCCGGCAAAGCTGGAGCCGATCTCCCTCATGTTCAACGCGATCGAGTTCGAACGCGCCACGAACATTATTGATGACCCCGGGCCCTTGGACAGTTACGGCCTGAATCCACCCCGGCTGAGAGTGGTGTTCGAGGCTGACGGCGAGCGGTTGCTGGCCTTCGGTTTCGGGGACGACACGGCCGATGGCGGCGAGTTGTACTGGTGGTCGGAGTCGGAGACGGAGGTCAAGATCGTGTCGAAGGACGTTTATGACAGGTTTGACCTCACGGCCGAGGATCTCCTCGAGGCGCCGGAGCCCGCGGGCCCTTAGATCTTTTCCACCGATTGTCATGGCCACCTGGAACGAGCCCGATCCCCCGCCAGACGCACCAGGAGGTGCACGCCGATCCCATTCGGCCAGGCTTGACTTCGCCGACGTTGATGAAGCTTCGATACGGGGCCTGATCAGGGCCGTCGCATCCAGCGTCGCTGAGGGTATCCGCCAGAACAAATTGTCGTCGATCCTGGCGTTGGTTGCCCTTTTGGTCTTCCTGCCGCTGATTGGTATTCAATATGATGAGCGTCCCCGTTACCGGCAGGTCATTCTTCCTGAAATCGAAGGTCTTGAGGCGCGTTTTCAGGCTGCAATCAAGCGGTCTGAAGACGGCCCGACCGAAGTGTGGCAGCTCTACCACTTCATCGATGCTCACCGCAGTGCCCGGGATGTTCTGGAGCATCTAAGAACCCGGAAGCCCGTATCGGGGCCTGGAATTCAGGCCCATGGCGATCTCATTCTGTACTACGAATTAGTCAACGAGCACTTAGCCATTATCCGCACCGAGATGAGTCTGGCGATGGACCTGAATTTTCTGGCCCGCTGGAAGGAAGTCGAAGTGGAACTGGAACCGATCTACGATCGCTGGTCCCAGTGGGTGTCAGGGGAATCGGTTTCGCCAGACTGACATCGACAAAATCCACTATCACGGACAATTTCTATGAATTTTAGTATTTTGTCCAGCGTCTCTTCGTGTAAAACGCACATTCCATTGACACTTCTATTTGGCATGTGATTTGCTCCAAGTGAGGTGGGATGGCAGAGAGCCCGTTCGGCCGGTTTGCCAGGGAAGGCTTTCCGAGACTCGGAGTCGGCATTAGAAGACGGGCCGTTTTGATGAGATGGTTTTGATGAGATGAGACGAAGTGCGTGAATGAGTTGAGTGGGCGAGATGAGTGGACCAGTGGGTAAGTGGACGATTGGTGGAGAGGGTGAGTGGGATGGTGGAGGCCAGATAGACTCGTTCTCTCCTTTTGTCGCTTGTAACCAAGACCTTCCTTAGACCGGAATCCCAATCCGGCGGGTTTCAGTAGAGTCTCCGATTCAGTAGTTTCTCCGCCTCAGCAGTATCTCCGACTCAACCATCTCCGAAAGACACATGCCGTCCTGCATTACTGTGAGACGGTGGGTCGTAAATGCCAGCGTCCCCGGTAGGCGTCCTCGAAATACGGCGATATGTAGTGTCGCACTGTCGTTCATTCGTAAGACCATCTCTCCCGCATTCCATACTTTGTTTGAGCGACCGTCGGTTCGTGCCATCATCGTGATGATGGGGTCGACGGCGATCGACAGAATGCTGAAACGGGCCGTACGCCCGGCGTGCCGGCATGCAGTGACGTCTTCCGGGGACAGCCGCGCGCAAAAAAAAACGAACGCGTAACTTCCGCGGAAATCGGGACGTATTGGATTAATGGAGATTGATCGCGAACTGGTGGTTCGGGCCAGGCGGGGCGAAACCGAAGCTCAGGAAGCCCTTGTCACCCAGCTGGCACCGATGGTATTTCGGTTGGCGAGCCGGTTTTTTCGATCCCCCGAAGACGTCGAAGACGTCTCCCAGGAGGCGTTCATTCGATTTTTCAGTAAGATCGACAGTGTTCGCCCCGACGGCAATGTAGCCGGTTGGGTATCCCGGGTAACGATCAACGTTTGCTACGATCGCCTCAGGAAGTTACGGCGCGAACGGTTGGCCTTCGACGAGTACCGGGTTCAGCCCGCTGCGCCTCAGGTTTTCGCGACCGACGAATACGAATGGGTGTGGTCCGCGGTCAATACACTGGATGCCAAGCTGCGGATACCTCTTATTTTGAAGGAGATCGAAGACTTGTCGATCAAGGAAATCTCCGACATAATGGGCCTCAGTATTTCAAACGTCAAAGTCCGCCTGTATCGTGCCCGAAAGAAACTGGCCGTGATGCTGGGAGATAGGGTTGAAGTTCCGCTGGCTTCAACCCAGGAGCGCTTCCCTTGAATAAGTCTCTCCCGAAATGGTTTATCGACAGTGAACGTCACCGTACGTTCCTGCCCGGCGCGTCATTCGCGCGGCGCATTGTTGCCGAGCTTCGTCCCGTTAATCCATCGACCGCTGCAGTCTGGGATTTCGTACCACGGTTTGCCCGCCCTATGATCACGGTCATGACATGCATCCTGCTGATCATTCTTGGTTTACGGGTTTTCCTGCCACAGCCACCCGAGGTCGGGATCGTTGACGCCTATCTGGAAATGGATCAGGGTCCTGCAGACCAATGGCTTTATCGAAATGCTCAGTTGCCTGAAGGGCGCGACCTGCTGGTCGAGGTCAGCCTTGCGGACTGATGTCGGGGGCAATTATCGGTGGAATAGCCGACTAGTGGAGTAGCTGCGATGAAACGAACTGTTCAAGCCAAACTATTGATTTTGGGTGTTTTCATTGTTGGTGTGTTGTCGGGTGCTATTCTGCTGGACGTTATGGAGACGCGGGTTCTCAGCAACGACGATCGGGGCGGGGGTGCTGTGCCCTACGCCGAATACCTCGAGTTGACGGATCAACAGGAAGCGGATGTTGAAGGCATCCTTGAGGATACCCGTGAAGGTTTTCGTGCATTGCGGGAGCAAACGCGACCGATGTATCAGCAATTGAGGGAAAACACTCGAAACGAAATTCGGGAGTTGTTATCCGAAACGCAACGGGAGCGCTACAACGAGTGGATCGAAGATTTGCGCAGGCGGACGCGTGATCGAGAGCGGGGAGGTCGAGACCGGGACTAAGCGATCGGCTGGAGATTGGATTGCACGAAGCGGCGCGGATCTGTCGATGGCATCCGCGCCATTTTTGTGTCTCGTTTGCGTCTATAATTGCCGGTCGGCAAAGGGTCGCGACATCAGGGGGCTGTTCAACTGTTGGTTAAAGGGACTTCCCGGCCCGCAGGCTGCGGCCAGTCAATCGTTCTATGCACTACTTCGAATACAGCAATCAGGGGTTGGCTTGCGAGAATGTCTCGCTCGAGTCGATTGCCCAGTCCGTGGGCACCCCCGTCTATGTGTACAGTCAGGCGACGCTCCGACGTCACGTGCGGGTTCTTGATGCCGCCTTTGGTCAGACTCGGCACCGGGTGTGTTACGCGGTCAAAGCCAACTCCAACATGACGCTGCTCCAACGATTTGTGGAATGGGGATGTGGCTTTGAAGTCGTATCCGGAGGGGAGTTGTTTCGAGTGCTCAAGGCGGGCGCAATGCCCGATAGCGTTATCTTTTCAGGCGTAGGAAAGACACAGGAGGAAATCCGCTATGCGCTGGAGGCCGGCGTCTGGTTCCTCAGCGTCGAATCCCAACCTGAACTCGAGTTGATTTCAGAGGTTGCCCTCCAGACCGGGAGCCGGGCGCACGTCGTTTTTCGCATCAATCCGGACGTGAATGCACGCACGCATCCGTATATATCGACCGGCCTCGAACGAAACAAGTTCGGAATCAGTCTGTGCGATGCTTCCTCGGTTATCCAGGCCGGGATCTCATTGCCGGGCGTTTCCATCGTCGGTCTCGGTTGTCATATCGGTTCTCAGATCACGGAATTGGGACCGTTCGAAGAAGCGGTTTCCGGCATTGTCGATCTGGCCCATGATCTGGGGCGTCAGGGGATTTCCCTGGAGTATCTCGACGTCGGGGGCGGCCTCGGGATTAAATATGATGCTGAGGAGCCTCCATCACTGGATGCCTATGCCCGGACGGTCCGTGCTGCCAGCGAAGACCTCGGATTGACGCTCATCCTGGAACCGGGACGTGTCATTGTGGGTAACGCAGGCATTCTTCTCTGCCGGGTGATCCGCAAAAAGATGCACGGGAACAAACGATTTGTGATTGTCGATGCGGGAATGAACGATCTGATCCGCCCCGCGCTGTACGATTCATTTCACCGGCTGATGCCCGTGCGCCCGCGGGAAGGAAAGGAAGTGGTGGATGTCGTCGGTCCGATTTGCGAATCTGCGGATTTTATTGCCCAGGATCGTGAAGTGGGCTGCCTGGAGTCCGGAGACCTGCTGGCCGTTATGACCGCCGGTGCCTACGGCTTCAGTTTGTCATCGAACTATAACTCGCGTCCCCGTCCGGCAGAAGTTCTCGTCGACGGTGACCGTTTTTCTGTTGTCCGTCGGCGGGAAACCTACGAAGATCTGATCCATCTCGAACAGTAGACGCGACCCGGTCTGGGTCCTTCCCGGGGGCGACAACAGCATTCAGTCAATCCCAATCTCGCATCGAGACCCTGGGTGCGCATATACTTGACCGCATTTTTCGCGGGATTTCGTCCTGAAGCCCGCCAGGCGACTCGATGGCCGGGTTGAAAAGGGGCGCCGTCAGGGCAGTGCGGGCCAGACGTACCGCAGAGGACGACGAGCGGTTCAACCTGGGCCAACGGGGCACTGGCCGATGGATCCGGGGCTGGAGGTGTTTCCCCGTGAGAAGCGCGGCTAGCGAGTTTCCAGAATCTCAAGACTGGAGCCCAGCAGCTCCACGAGCGAATCAGTTTCGAAGGTTCCGCGTCGTTGAATGGTCCCATCCGGCCCCACGACGGTGAAGGCTCCGGCCGGGGTCCCCAGCAGCAATGAATTGCCGTTGGACATCATTGGAAACGTTGTGGGAAACGCCGTGTTTGTCCGACGTATGTCCGAATTTAAAGACACGCCCACAAATCTGAAGCGCGCATCCGCGCCGTAGGCGAGGTGCGCCTCTTCGAAAGCGTCATGCCCGCTCGATTCAAAAACACCCAGGACTAGAATCGATCCCGAGTAATCGGCCAGTGTACGCGAATAGCCGGCCGTGTCCGTGACGTAGAAATCACGAGCCGCTTCGAGGGAGCCCCCGTCGACGGTATCGAGATCCGTCGTCGGGATACCGGCATCCGGGACCACGGCGGGTTCCGCTGGCTTGGCCCGAAGAATGTCCGTTTCATCGGCGGCCTTCAGGACAGGGCCGTCGAAAGCAGGGCCGGACAATGCCGCCTCCCGGGGAGCGGGTGCTCCATTTGGGTTCACGATTCCGATTCCCAGCCAGAGGGCAATGGCGATGGCTGCGACGCCTGCAATTGCACTCGCCAGGCGCATCGGCCGAAGGCTCAGGTGAGCACCGATTTCCGCGCGGGCCAGCTGATGCTCAAAATAGGCCCGCAAGCGCTTGTCGATCTCTCCATATCCTTCCACTTCCGTTCGGCACGATTCGCACCCTTTCAGATGGGATGCGATGCGGCTGTCGACGTCCGATCCGGCGCTATCGGAGAGGTAGTCCTCCAACCTCGATTCGACCCACTGACAATCGTTGCTCATAGCTTTAAGGCCTTCTTGAGGCGTTTTCTACCATAGAAGATCCGCGATTTCACCGTTCCTTCCGGTATCTCGAGGATTTCCGCGATTTCGGGAATCGTCATGCCTTTCACTGCCAGCATCAGCAGCGGTACCCGGAATGCATCGGGCAGGCGCTTCATTCCGCGGTCCACATCGATGAGGGCCTCGCGACCAACTCGCGTCGATCCGTCGGCGGCATCAAACGCGCGTGTCCCCCCCTCGGAATCTTCCCATTCGAGGTCGCTGAAGAACGTCCATCGCTTGACCATCCGCATGAAACTCTTGCGGTGGTTGATCGAAACGCGGACAACGATCCGTGCCATCCACATCCGGAGCGGGCAATCTCCGCGGAAATTTTTCAGTCCGCGGTGGGCTCGCATCAGCGCTTCCTGGACGATGTCCTCGGCGTCAGACACGTTCCGGGTCGACGCGACTGCAATACGCATTAGATACGGCCGATATTCTTCAGCGGCCCGATCGAAATCGACCGGGCTATCGGATGACACGGGAATAACCCGTTCCTGATCGCTACTTTCAAGGACAGTGTTAGGGGCTAAAGAGTTCACGGCTAAATGGGAATTGCTGGAGGGCTACAGGATTCGTGACCGTGTACCACGCCTATCGATATCGGTTCGGGGTCTACAAGCCGTTGAGTTTTTCCTGGACCGCTTCCCGCTCTTCCGGTTCTTCGGATAGTTCGATGGATCGTTCATACGCAGCCCGCGCTTCCCTCAGGCGGCCCGTCTGGACGTACAGATCGCCCAAATGATCGTGCAGGTTGGGATCCTTAGGCGAGAAAACCACGGCGCGCCTGAGGAAGCGTTCCGCATTTTCCAATTCGTCGAGCCTGTAGTATGCCCAGCCCAGGCTGTCCAGATACGCGCCGTTGATTGGATCTGCGGCGACGGCGACCTCGATCATTGCGAGAGCTTCTTCGAGCTTATCGTTGTTGTTGGCCAGCATGTAGCCGAGATAGTTGAGTACCGCAGGATTGTCGGCATTTATCTCAAGCGCCATGCGGAAAGCCGTTTCCGCATCTTCGTACTGCCGTTGTTTTTCGTGGAGGGCACCCTGCAGGAAGTAGACTTCCTCCCGGTTCTCAAACCTCTCCATCATCAGGTCGAGGACTTCTTTCGCGCCGGCATAATTCTTTGTCCGTTCGTGAATCGAAAACATGGTCGAATAAACGCCGAAGTTGTTTTCTTCGGCCGCAGCCATCGCCTCGAGGAGTTCAACGGCGTCGTCGACCCGGCCCTGACGGGCGATCAGATCTGCCCGCTGCAGACGCAACTGCTGGTTTGCTGGAAACGTGTCCAACGATTCGTTGCAGACCTGAAGCGCCCGATCCAACTGTCCCGCCGTCTGATAGGTGTCGACAATGTAGGATTCGATGGTGCCATCCCGGTTCGACGTGAGGTCCTTGATCTGATCGAACGTGGCGACCGCATCGTCATACGCTTCAAGGCGGGTTTCAAGGAGGGCGACGTTTGTCATGAAGATTCTTCGGTTCCCACGTTCTCCGTCGGTGTAGCGGCTGTTGGGTTGTTCCGTATCTTCAAGCAGCTGCCGGAGCTGATCGAGGCTTCTTTCGAAATTTCCTTCGTCGCGTTCCAGCAGCGCCAGATCGAACTGGATTTCCGGACTGTCCGGCACCAGTGTGACCGCTGCTTCCAGATGATCCCGTGCGGCGTCAAAATTCATCCGCTGACGCTCGATTTGTCCAAGCCGCAGGTGGGCTATCGGGTCTTCCGGTTCCAGTGCGCTGAGTTCCTCAAACCGTTGGGCCGCTTCGTCCACGCGCCCCGCAACCAGCAGGGCACGTCCGGCTTCCCGGAGCACGTCGGCATTCTCCGAATCCAGAGCCAGTGCGCCTGTGTAAGCGGTGGCCGCATTGTCCCACTCGCTGGCGCGGACGTAGGCCTGTCCCAGCAGAGCGAGGACTGCGCCGGAACCGGGTTGGGTTTCAGAGAACTCCCGGAGTATTTCAATGGCCTCGTCCACGTTGCCCGCTTCCAGCTGTAGCTCGGCGAGGGAGACTGCACCCTCTTCAGAACCCGGAGAAATATTGAGCACATCTCGGTAGACCTGGGCCGCCCGTTCCGGTTCGTCCCGGAATCGATACAGGCGTCCGAGCATGAGATAGGCATCTCTCTCATCGGGATCCAGCCGAACCACTTCTTCGAGTTCCTCAATAGCGCGATCCACGATCTCTGGGGCGACGCCCCGTCCTTCCGTCGCATTGCTCAGAAGGCCCGTATATATCGAGCTGAGTAGCTGATGGGCATCCAGGTTGTCGGGATCAGCACGGATTGCCCGCTCTGCATAGTCGATAGCATCCCGGACCTGCTGGTGGCGGAAGTAGCTGGCCGCCATTTCGGAATAGACCGCTGAATTGGTCGGATCGATTGCGAGCGCCGCCTCGTACTCGTCCAGAGCCCCTTCCCAATCGCCCTCGGCCTCGAGGGTCCGGCCGATGGCGAAGTGATAGTAGGCTTCGGCCGACGAACCCGCCCCATCCTGGGGCTGGGAATACCCGGGGATTCCATTGAGCGCCGATAGGAGGAGGCCTGCAAGAAGGCCTGCAAGGGGTCTGTTCATAGTTCTCTATCCAGGCAGACGGTCAACATCGTTCGAATCCTCTCATTATATGTCGACAACGCCATTTCTTCATGCATTGATTAGACTGCGGGCCAGGGAAAACGGCATTCGGGGCCTGCATCGCGTTTCGTCGACCAGACACCGATGCCCTGTTAAATTGGGGATATAGGGCTCTGACCCCATTTTTCAGTGTTTGAAGTGGCGGGTTCCGGTGAACACCATTGCGATGTCGTGTTCGTTGGCTGCGGCAATCACTTCCTCGTCACGGCGCGAACCTCCGGGCTGTATCACCGCGCGGATTCCCGCCTCTGCCGCAGCGTCCAGACCATCCCGAAACGGGAAGAAGGCATCCGACGCCATTACCGTGCCACGCGAAGTTGGACGGGCTTTTTCGACGCTGATCTTGACCGAATCGACACGACTCATCTGCCCCGCGCCAACACCGGAGGTGCGCCTGTTGGAGGCCAGTACAATCGCGTTGGATTTCACGTGGCGGGCCACTTTCCATGCGAAGCGCAAGTCGCGCCATTCTGCCTCCGACGGCTCCCGTGAGGTGACCACGCGTACGGTCGGGTCTACCAGTTCGTTGGATGTATCGGTGTCTTGTACCAGAATGCCGCCGGCCACGCGGCGAATTTCCAGCCCGGCGGTGCCGGCCGGGGCGGTCGTCTCCCCGAGCTCGTTGAGTTCCAGGACGCGGAGGTTCTTCTTCTGGGCCAATACCTTTTTAGCTTCGTCTTCGATCCCGGGGGCGACGATGGCTTCAACGAATAGCTTTGCCATTTGCTCGGCGGTGGCTCGGTCCAGAGGTCGATTCACTGCGATGATGGAACCGAACGACGATACGGGATCCGCATCCAGCGCTTTCAGGTATGCCTCCTGGAGGTCATTGCCCAGGGCCGTGCCGCACGGGTTTGTATGTTTGATGATCGCGCAGGCGGGCTCTTCGAATTCAGCAATCAGGGCCTGGGCCGCCTGGAGATCCACCAGATTGTTGTAGGAAAGTTCCTTGCCCTGGAGTTGGCGCGCAGCCGCCAGACCATGAACGCGCGCGGAACCCCAACGGTAGAAAGCGGCGCTCTGATGGGGGTTTTCGCCGTACCGGAGTTCGGATACCCGTTCGAAATCCAGGAACAGCCGTTGAGGAAAGAGGCCTTGTCCGGGCAAGGTGGGTCCAGTTTCTCCCCAGGTCACCTGCGATAGATACTGGGCAATCGCGCCGTCATACTGCCCGGTGTGTACAAAGCTCTTTTGCGCGAGAGCAAACAGATGGGCCGCCGACAGCACACCGTCCCCCTGCTCCAATTCTCTGATGATCGTTCCATAGTCCGCCGGGTCGGTGACAACGGCGACGCCGGAAAAGTTCTTCGAACCGGCTCGCAGCATCGAGGGTCCACCGATGTCGATGTTTTCGATGATGTCTTCGAAGCTCGCCCCGGCTTTCTGGGTGGTTTCGACGAAGGGGTACAGGTTGACGCATATGAGATCGATCCGGCCGATGTTGTGTGCGTCGAGTTGGGCCTGGTGTTCCGGACTGTCGCGCACGGCCAGAATTGCTGCGTGAATGCGCGGATGCAACGTTTTCACGCGGCCGTCGAGAACTTCAGGGAAGCCGGTGACTTCAGAGACCTCTCGAACCTCGATCCCTTCCTCAGTCAGCAAACGCGCGGTACCACCGGTGGAGAGGATTTCAACTCCCATGTTCCGGAGTGCACGTGCGAAATCCGGGATTCCGCTTTTGTCGAAAACGCTGATGAGCGCCCGCTCGATTTTTTTCAACTTTTGCTCCTGTCTTTAGCGATTCCGTTCGCTTATCTCAAAGCGCCGTTGACGGCGGTCCATACGTAGAGCCAGACGTTGGCGACATCGGTAACCGCGTGGGAGAAGGCGATGGCCGCTACTCCGAATTCCGGGGACAATTCCACCTCCTCGGAGCGGTTGGGAAGATCCGAACTCCGCCCGAAGCGGTTCAGAAGCTGCTCGGTTTCTTCGTTACGTATACGCAGGTACCCCGGAAGGTCGCCGGCCTCTATCAAGGGGTGCCATCCGTAAAAGACGAGCGCAAAATTCTGTTGCTGGGATGCCACGAGCCCGTCCATTCCGGGATCGTTCATCGCCGCAATGGCGCAACCGGCATCCTTCATTGCGCCGATCGCACGCTGGAGACTGCCGTCGGGTCTGGAAAACTCCTGGATCGCTTCGGCGGCCGCCTCCTCCACGCGATCACTGGCGCAGGACGGATTGAATTCGGTATCCACGTCTTCCAGAAGCTGTTTCAGGGGTAGCGGCAGGACTCCCCTCGCCTGGTTGAAGATTTCAGAATAGGCGCCCTCCGGCCAGGCTCGAGCGGGCTGGGCAACAGCCAGCGGCAGGAGGATCGACATGCAAAGAACTAATAAACGCACCATGATTGTCAGCGAGATTCTCTATGTGCGGTGTACCAGGACCGGTCCCCAATTGTAAAACAGGGTCCCGTGTGCTGAAATGGCCGTCATGAAAGCCCTGCGCCAGATTCCTCCCGTTAACGATGTCCTGGAGCGGAAGGAATTATCGCATTTTGGCCCCGTACTCGATCAACCCTTCGCATCCAGGCTACTGAACGACGTGCTGGTAGAAACGCGCAACCGGATGCGGACGGAGGATACTGACGTGTCCCGGGAAAAGCTGACCCGTGCGATTGCCCTGGACTTGTGTGACCGGATCGAGCGCTTTCTCAGCCCGTCGCTCAGGCGGGTCATCAACGCGTCCGGGGTCGTCCTTCATACTAATCTTGGAAGGGCACCGCTGCCGGGTGCCGCGATCGACAACCTGCGGGAAGTATCGGTGGGCTATTCCAACCTCGAGTTCAATCTTGAGGACGGCACCCGCGGAAAGCGGGACGATCACGTCGTCGGTTTGATCAACGAGTTGCTGGGGTCGGAGGCGTCGCTTGTTGTGAACAACAACGCCGCTGCGGTTCTGCTGGTGCTCAATTCCCTGGCCGACGGTGGCGAGGTCCTGGTGTCCCGGGGTGAGGCGGTTGAGATCGGGGGCTCCTTCAGAATTCCCGAAGTAATGGATAAAAGCGGCGCCCGGCTCCGCGAGATCGGAACGACCAACCGGACACGGATCGATGACTATGGAGCTGCGGTGGGTTTTGAGACGCAGCTGCTGCTCCGAGTGCATCCCAGCAATTTCCGGGTCGTTGGTTTTACGGAACGGCCTTCGCTTAAAGAATTCGTGGCCTTGGGGCACAGTTCCGGTATCCCGACTTTTGAAGATATCGGAAGCGGATGCCTGGCGGACATTTCCAAGGCCGGAATTACAGACGAGCCCATTCCGAAGGGGAGTATCGACGCCGGTGTGGACCTCATTTCCTTCAGCGGCGATAAGCTCCTGGGCGGCCCACAGGCCGGGATTGTTGCAGGAAGGAAGGCAATTATTGATCGAATTCGCCAGAATCCGCTGTTCCGGGCCCTCCGTGTCGACAAACTGACCTTGTCGATGCTGGAGATCGTCCTGCACATGCACCTGAGAGGAGATCTGCGCGCCATTCCGGTGACCGGCATGCTGCTCGCAGACGAGTCCGAACTCCGGGACCGGTCTCAAGCGCTGGCGCGGCGGGCCAGCAACCCGGCGGTCACGCCCGTTCCGCTGAAGTCGGTCGTTGGCGGAGGCTCCGTACCGGGTGTGGAAATCCCGTCCTGGGGTGTGGCGCTGTCATCTCAGGAAATTTCAGCCACCGAACTGGAAAATCGGTTCCGGCAGGCCACCCCGCCCGTCGTCGTTCGGATCGAAGATGATCGGATTCTGTTTGATTTACGTACGGTGTCCCGCGATGAAGAAGATACCCTGCTTGAAGTGATCGCCAGCGTGACGAAGGTTTAGCTAGTCTCTCACGCGTTCGACATACTTGCCTTCCTGCGTGTCGATCCGCACCACCTCACCTTCAGATATGAAGTGTGGTACGCCGACGACGAGACCAGTCTCTGTGGTAGCCGGTTTGAGGACATTGCTTACCGTGGCCGTGCGCATGCCCGGTTCGGTTTCCACAATCTTGAGATCGACAGTCGCCGGAAGCGCGATGCCTACGGCTTCTTCCTCGTAGAACTCGACTTCGATCTTCGCGTTCGCAACCAGATACTGCATGGAGTCGCCGAGGACGTCCGATGTGAAATGGGTCTGGTCGTAGGTTTCCGTGTCCATGAAGTAGTGGGCGTCCCCCTCGCTGTAGAGGTACTCCATTTCCCGTTTGTCGAGGACGGCCCGCTCGACGGAATCGTCAGATCGGAAGCGTCGTTCGACGATCGCGCCGGAGCGCAGGTTCTTCAGTTTGGTTTGCATGAAGCCATGTCCCTTCCCCGGCGTCAGGTGCTGAAATCCCACGACCCGGAACAGGTCGTTTTCTATCCGGATAATATTCCCGTTGCGTAGCTGGGTTGATTGAACCATACGAATTATTTCCTGAAAATGATCAATGAGCGGAGGTGTTACGAACTACCCCAAAGGATAAGAAATTGCGGCCGCCGACTGTAAGCTCCTGACGGTTAATCTCGAACAACGCTGAATATTACTCTTCGAACATCTCTCTTCGTCTCTCGTTCTTCATCTATCACTCTTCGTCTATCATCGTCCATCGTCGGCAGCCATTAAGGCTTCGATCTCATCGACCTCCCGTGGGAAGTCCGAAAGCATACGGTAACCGGTTTCCGTCACGACTACGTCGTCTTCGATCCGTACTCCAATATTTTCGTCCGGGATATATATGCCCGGCTCCACCGTCAGGACCATGTTTGGCTCCAACTCTCGCCGCGTGTCCCCGACGTCATGGACTTCGAGGCCAATATAGTGACTGGTGCCATGAAAGAAGTAGTCGCCATAGCCCATCGATTCGATATGATCCCGTGCCGCGGCATGAATGCCATCGCGACCGCCGATCCGGGCGCCGGGCCGGACCTTTTCCAGAGCAGCTTTCTGGGCATCCAGGACTATCTGGTATATCTCGCGTTGGCGTGGGGTGAACCTCCCGTTGACGGGGTAGGTCCGCGTGATATCGGCCGTGTACCCACTATACTCGGCACCGATGTCGACCACGACCATGTCCCCGTCAAGCATCCGGCGGTCATTGCGGTCGTAGTGGAGGATCGAGGCAAACGGACCCGACCCCACGATGGACGGGAACCCCGGACGCTCGGCACCCCCCTGCCGGAAGTAGTACTCGATGACGGCTTCCACCTCGTATTCCATGACCCCCGGCCGGATCGTCGAGGCCGCTGCCTCATGCGCGTTCATGGTGATTTCGATCGCTTTTTCAAGCAGGGAGATTTCAGTCGGGACCTTGACCTGGCGCATGGTGGCCAGCGACGGGCGGATGTCTTCAAAGTTCGCTCTCGGGGCGACCTCACGCAGTCGTGAGAGGCCAGCCTCCTGGTCGGTCAACGTGTAAACCGTGTTTGTGTCTTCAAGGATCGCGTGAAGGCGATCTTCAAATTCGTCCAGTTCCTCGACTATTGCGAATCCGGTCTGGGCCGCAGCTTCGATACCGGGGCCTAACTTAACTCCCGTCCAGCGTTCTTCGTCCAGATCCCGGGGAGGGATGAAGAGAAACTCCCGGATCTCGTCGCCGGTGGCGTCGAGTAAGAGAATGGCGTCGGGTTCGGCAAATCCTGAGAGGTAGTAGAAATTGTCTTCCTGCCGATATTCGACCAGATCCTGTGCGGCGGCTGAGGTGAGAACAATCGCACCATCCAGCTCCGACGCCAGTTGTTGCCTGCGGGCCTGGTACTGCTCCAGGGGTTCCCGTTCGATTCCCCACGCGAGGGATGTGAACAGCATTAGACAGGTACATGCGATTTGCTTCATGGCTCTCTTCAGGTCACCAGTATGTCCGTTGCGAAGGCTGCCAGTAACAACAAGCTGACATACCCGTTCAGGGTGAAGAATGCAACATTGACCCGGCTCAAATCATCGGGCCGGACGATGTGGTGTTCCCAGTACAGTATCGCAGCAACGGCCGCAATCCCGCCATAGGCGACCGCACCCAGGTTGCTGAGCCAGGCGATACCGATCAGCCCGGCGACGGTCGCGACATGAAGCAGCGAGGACACAAACAGCGCTCTGGAGTTACCCCAGCGAGCGGGTATCGAAAACAAGCGAAATCGACGGTCGAAATCTGTGTCCTGGCAGGAGTATATAAGGTCGAATCCTGCGATCCACATCATGACCGTCAGTCCCAGAAGTATCGGAGAGAGTGCGATCTCTCCGGTAATGGCCAGCCATGCACCCAGCGGGGCCAGTCCGATGGCGAAACCAAGCACAAAGTGGCTGAGCAACGTAAACCGCTTGGTGTAGGAATAGGCCAGCAGGACGAGGAGCGTGGGCACCGACAGGTATAGACAGAGGCGATTCAACATTCCAGCAGAAATCACAAACACTGCAGCCATGGCTGCAGTGAAGACCACGGCAAAGCTCACCGAGAGCCGGCCGGAGGGCAGGGCCCGTTGCCGTGTCCGGGGGTTTGTCCGGTCGTATTCCAGGTCGACGATCCGGTTGAACGTCATCGCGGCACTGCGGGCGGCAACCATCGCCACAACAATCCAGAAGAGTTGACCCACTTGAGGGAGACCGCCCTGGGCGAGGAGTGCGGCGATGAGAGCAAAGGGTAACGCAAATACCGAGTGCTCGAACGTGATCATCTGGAGTGTCGTCTTAAGCTTTTGCCACACCGCGGGCGGTCCTCTCGCAGCCCGTGGCAGAAGTCTCGCGGGCCGCGAGACCTCTGCCACGGGCTGCTAAGCCCCACCATAGCCAAACGGCGGTGTCTGGCGCCAGCAGTTTTTGGGTATAGTGGGATTGGTGATCCGTTTAGAGTCCGGCGTTACGCGATCGGTGCCTTCAGCCGATAACTACCGGACTTGAAGATCTTGACCCTCGATATTTCCGATGACCGAATCCGAAATCAAACGTGTCCTCGAGAGTTTCCGGAAAGGTGAACTCTCCGAAGGCGAAGCGGTCGATCGGTTTCGGAACCTGCCGTTCGAGGACCTGGATTTTGCCAACGTCGATCACCATCGGTCCATCCGGCAGGGCTATCCCGAAGTGGTGTTCGGGGCCGGAAAGACCGACGAACAGCTGGTTGAAATCGTGCGGAGCCTGTTGCAGCCCGACCATAACGTCCTGGTTACCCGCTCCAGTGCCTCGGCCTACGAGCGTGTTCGGGAGCTGGCGCCCGAGGCCCGCTTCCATGCAGGTTCGGGGGCAATCTCCATAATCAGGGATACATCCTTGAAGGGGAAGGGAACGGTCCTCGTGGTTTCGGCCGGCACGTCCGATATTCCCGTCGCCGAGGAAGCTGTGGTGACTCTTGAGGTGATGGGCAACACGGTGGATTCGCTCTATGACGTCGGAGTGGCCGGCCTGCATCGGCTCCTTGACCGTCGCGACCGTTTGACCGATGCTCGTGTCCTCATTGTCGTGGCGGGTATGGAAGGGGCGTTGCCCAGCGTTGTGGCTGGACTCGTCAGCGTGCCGGTGATCGCCGTACCCACCAGCATCGGCTATGGCGCCAGTTTTGGAGGCGTGGCTGCGCTGCTGGGCATGCTCAACTGCTGCTCCGCCAACGTGACTGTCGTCAACATCGACAACGGCTACGGTGGCGGGGTCGTTGCCAGTCTGATCAATCGGCTCTGAGTTCGATGGATTTCTCGCTCGAACCCCTCGAATACGATCGGCTCAAGAAAATTCTGGAACCTTACGTCCGCAGTCCGGAAGGGCGCAACCTGCTGGAACGCCTCCAACCGACCACCGGTCAGGACAGGCTCAAGGCGCAGCACGCCCTCAATCGGGAAGCCATGGCGTATCTTCGCGACCACAGTGTTGGATTCGGGGACATCGCCCTCCTGTCATCGGTGGTCGATCGACTCGGTCTCTCAGGCGTTACCCTCGGCATCGAGGAGGTCGAAGCCATCATCGAGTTCCTCTCGGAAGCCGATTCCCTTCGGACTCGTTGGCAGGGAGACACCCACGAGTTTCCGCTGCTCGCCCGGAAGGGCCAGGCCTTCCCCGATCTCAAGCAGCTTCGGTCCCTGCTGGGACGAGCCATCCGTGCCGGCGAGATCAACGAAGATTACAGTCCGACGCTCAAGCGACTTCGGCGGGAACTGGACACGACCCGCGGACGATTGAACCGCAAGCTGGAATCCATCCTGAAGAGCAAGGATTTCTCCGATCAACTTCAGGACCAACTGGTCACGCAACGCAATGGGCGTTACGTCATCCCGATCCGAACCGAACAGCGGCGGAGCGTCGATGGAATCGTTCACGCGACGTCTTCCAGTGGCGCGACTGTCTTCATGGAGCCTCTCGACACGCTGGAGATGAACAATGACATCGTGCGTCTGCAGGAACAGGAGGCACGCGAGGTTCAGAGAATTCTGGGTGAGTTGACGGATCGCATTCAGACTTCCGTGGACGATCTGCGAGCCGCCGCTCGATTGCGGGCCGAAATGGACCTGCTGTTCGGTATTGCCGGTTGGGGGAGGGAGTTCGATTGTGTCAGCCCCGAATTTACCGACGGGGGCTTCCGGCTCTCGGCGGCTCGACATCCGATTCTGGATGCAGGGATGCGGGCTGATGGTGGCCAGACGGTTCCATTAACCCTCGAGATGGGGGCCGAAGAACGTGTTCTCGTCATCAGCGGCCCCAACGCCGGAGGCAAGACGATCGTACTGAAGACATTGGGCTTATTGACGCTCATGGCCCAGTCTGGAATTCCCGTTCCCGCCGAGGACGCAGAGCTTCCGATTCTGAACCACGTCCTGGCCGATATTGGCGACCTGCAATCGATTGCAAACCAGCTCAGCACATTCTCCGCTCATGTGCTTTCTGTATCAGATATGATTGGTTCCGCCTCCGAGCAGTCGCTGATCCTGCTCGACGAAATCGGTTCGAGTACCGAACCCACCGAAGGCGCGGCGCTGGCCATTGCGGTCCTCGAGCATTTCCGCGGCGTGGGATCGCTCACGGTCGCCACAACCCACTACAACAGACTGAAAATGTACGCCGAGACGACCGACGGGATCCGGAATGCCGCAATGGAGTTCAACGAGGCCACGCTGGAACCCACTTACAGGTTGATCGACGGACTGGCTGGACAGTCGAGCGGTATCAATATCGCTCAACGGCTGCGCCTGCCGCCAAAGCTGATCGAGCGGGCACGGGAAGCGCTGGATCAAAGCGAACTGGATGCGGCCCGCTTTGTCGAGGAACTTCAGGCCCGGGCTCGTAAGCTTGAAGCCCAGAAGCAGTCGCTTGTGGCCGAACGGCATCATTTTGAGGAGTGGGAGGTCGGTAGGCGCGCCCGTCTGGAGGAAGAGCGCCATGCGGAACGGGTTCGCATCGAAGCCCGGGTGGAGGCCATTATCGCCCAGTTGCGCGATGACGCTGCAAGGGAACTCAAAGCCGCGGGACGCGAAGCCAAGAAGCGCTTTGAAAAAACACTGGATCGAGCCCGGGTTCAGGCATCCCGGCAGGTCCGCCGTTCGCCCCAGACAGTCGCGCCTGAAACCGCAGGTGTAGCGTCCACACCCGCTACGGCAGCTCCCGAGACCGGTTCGCGTGTTCGGGTGCTCTCCCTTGGTGTCGAGGGCAGGGTTGTGGATGTGACGGCATCGGAGGTCGAGGTGGCGATCGGAAATATGAAAACGCGCCGCCCGTTCAGCGACATCGACATCGTGGCGCCGCCACTGGAACTGCCCAGCAACGTCCGGTTCGATTTTTCAGAGAAACACATGGATTCGAACGAGATCAACCTGATCGGTTGCCGGGCCGAAGAGGCGATCGATCGTCTGGATAAATTTCTGGACGATGCCGTACTGACTGGCCTGTCGAGCGTCCGGATCGTCCATGGCTCGGGCATGGGAGTGCTCAGACGCGCGATATCCGAGTATCTCGAAACCCATCCCCAGGTGTCGGGCTTCGAGCCGGCGCCCCAAAATCAGGGCGGCGGCGGCGCGACCCTGGCCACTCTGAAAGACTGAAGAAGCATTGGACGCACCCGCCCAGGGCTTGGGCGTTGTTCGGCGGGTGCACGCGATCCGTTTCCAGCAAGCGCAATAGCGCCGGTCTTCTTGAGTTTCAAGCCCGTATAGATCACCAGTTCGGGAGCCAGGGTTTCTCACATCAAATAAGCCTTGCTGGGCGGGAGATCTGGGACGGACACCTAATTCGGTATGTCAACACACCGTGATGTCTGCCGACCTAGAGAACTATTGAGTATCGCATAATATAGTGACATTCTGTCATGAGTGTCCTATACTTCCTGCATGGGAAATCCAGCAGGAGTTCGACGCGACTTTGATGCATTAGAGCGGCGACGTATGGAAGCCGCGAGACTGTTAAAGCAGGGCCTGTCGGAAGCGGAGGTGGCCCGCCGAGTCGGTGCCCACCGGCAGTCGGTGAACCGCTGGTCTCAACAACTCGCTGAATCAGGAAAGCAGGGACTGAAGCAGGCTGGGCGGGCGGGCCGCAAGCCAGGGCTGAGCCCGGCGGATCTGAAGAAGATCGAGCGGGGACTGAAACGCGGACCCGAAGCGTTGGGGTACGACACGAGTCTGTGGACCGGGTGGCGTGTCGCCCATCTGATCGAAGAGGAGTGCGGTGTTAGATATCACCCCGGACACGTCTGGCGGATTCTGCAGCAGATGGGCTGGAGTTGCCAGCGGCCAACGGGTCGGGCGCTGGAGCGCGATGAAGACGCGATCCTTCGGTGGAAGAAGACAAGCTGGCCCGGGATTAAAAAAAAGCCCGGAAAGAGGGCCGGACGATCGTATTCGTCGACGAAAGCGGGCTGACGGAACGACCGCATCGGTACCGCACCTGGTCGCCGCGCGGGCAGACTCCGGTCCTGCAGTACCACTTCAACTGGAAGAGTCTGTCGGCAATCGCCGGAGTGACCTGGTGGAACTTCTACTTCAGGATGTATCCGGGAGCCATCCGCAGTCCGCAGGTTGTCGAATTCCTGAAGCATCTGATGCGTCACATTCCCGACCCTCTGTTGGTGATCTGGGACGGGCTGCCGAGTCATCGGAGCCGCATGGTCCGAGACTTTGTCGCCGAAACTCAGGGCCGACTCGTTCTGGAACGTCTGCCGGCGTATGCACCGGAGCTGAATCCAGTCGAATATCTGTGGGGCTACTGGAAGCATCATGAACTGCCGAACTTCTGTCCCAAAGACTTCGGCCAGCTCAGCGACCATGCACGTCGGGCACTGTGCCGGATGCGGCGCCGGCCGCGACTTGTCACGGCATTCTGGAAGCAGGCCAGCCTCTTCTAGTGTCACTATATTATGCGATTCTCAATAGGTGTCCGTCCCATATCTCGGGCTCCAACTAACGTGGCCGCTCAACTGGTGAGAAACCCAGGCTAGCCGGGTGCGCCCGGCACACCACAGATTCTATGGAGTATGCTGAGGTTCGTCATGGGAAGGGCCAGACAGATCACGAAGTCCCTGTTGGGTCGCGTCGGCCTTCAGGTGTCCCGCGCCGCGCCCGTGAAGGCGCCGCTTCATTCAGACGAAGGACTGGGGCTGTTTGCCGGCGAAGCAGGCCGTTTCTGGGTTCCGCTCGATGCGCCCCGCGACGTCGTTGCCGACGCCATCCGCCAGGGAGGCATCTTCGAGCCGGAGATCGTCGCGCTCGCCGCGCGCCACATCATCCCGGGCAGTGCCGCCGTCGATGCGGGCGCCTGCTTCGGGCAGATGGCCGTCATCTTCTCACGGCTGGTGGGGCCAACTGGAGAAGTGCACACGTTCGAGGCCAACCCCTTCCTCGCTGATATCGTTCGTCGCAACCTCGATGAGAACCGCGTCGAGAACGTGGTATTGCACGAACGTGCGGTGCATCACACGAGCGAGGAAACCCTGCACTTTCCACCGCCGGACCTTGTCCGCTTCATTTCCCATGGCTCTTTTGGACTTGATCCCAAGCTGGGTTCGGGGCACCCGGTGCGGTCACTCGCGCTCGACGATATCCCGACGACTTTGCCCATCAGTTTCGTCAAGATCGACGTCCAGGGCTCGGACCTGTTCGCCCTTCAGGGCCTGCGGCGCGTGTGCAAAACGGCCCGTCCCACGATTGTTTTCGAATTCGAGCAGCAGTTCCAGGAAGAATTCAGCACGTCGTTCCAGGACTATGTCGACGAAGTGGGCGCACTCGGGTACCGCTTTACCGAAACCATCTACGGGATCAACTACGTCATTCAGCCGAGGGAGCCGTCGGTCTGATCTGGAAAATGGGATCCCAACCGGATTATCGGATGGTGGTTTCTGCGCCTGACTTCGGTGCCGGGCTGCACAACCCTTCCAGCGGGTCTCGCGACGCTGGCGTGCGACGATTGTGGCGCGCTCCTTTCGAGTCAGCCGCAACCCACACGTTTCTGTGCCGGCGACAGAATCTAGTGGCCTGTAGCAGAGACATCGCCACTGGCGCCGATGGGTCTTGCCAGGCGAGATCGCGAAGCGAGGAGGGCCACCGAGGTTTGATAGCGAGGCCGCAGGCGCCGCTGTTTCATCATGACCCGTCTTACTGTATGCCGGACAAAGATATCGACGGCAACCCCCATCGGCCCAAAGGATTCGGGCGGAACGGGGCCGTCTTCGTTGTCGCTCCTCCGCGACTTGTTAGGAGGGAATGTAGGCGCATTCCCTCGTCCCCGCGACGTCCGGTCGTCAACCTGTTGCCTCCTGGAATCCGGCCCCGTTGCGCTCCGAACGCCACTGGCGATGTCTCTGCTACAGAATGTGTGCCAATCTTAGTTGGAAATTGAAACGGCTCCAAACCCCATGGTTTGATGGTATTGGAAGAAACAACATCAAGCCTGTAAGAGAAAGGAGCCGAGATGAGGAGTCTGTTACGTTCGGTAAAGAAACGCAAGAAGTCGCGTGTGCTGGGTGAGGTCGAGGTCCTGAGCCGGGAGGAATACTCGGGACTGGAATTGGACTCGAAGGTGGAGATGATTCGGGCGTTGATCCCACTGGGGTTGATGCACGTGGAGGAGTTGCTCGACGAGGAAGTGAAGTCGTTGGCGGGTGAGCGATACGCACGAAAGGAGGCGGCGTTGCGGGGCCGGCGACACGGGAGCAATCCGGGGACCGTGGGGCTGGGTGGCCAGCGGGTGCCGGTTCGGGTGCCTCGAGTGCGCAGCGTGGCGGGCGGGGAGATTCCGCTTCGGACCTACGAGGAACTCAGTCCGGGTGGCGCGGTGAACGAGCTACTGCTCAGACGTGTGCTGTATGGGATCTCCTGCCGGAACTATGAATCGGCCGCTGAAGCGATTCCGGGAGCGATCGGACTGTCGAGTTCGACGGTGTCTCGAGGATTCGTCCAGGCGAGTGCCGCGAAACTTCGGGAGATGCAGGAGCGGGATCTGAGTGGCGAGGACGTCGTGGCGATCTTCCTGGACGGGAAGGCGTTTGCCGACGCCCTGATGGTAGTGGCCCTGGGCGTCACGCTTTCGGGCGACAAACGCTTCTTGGGCTTCGTGGAGACCGACACGGAGAACGAGCAAGTGCTGACTCCGTTTCTCCGTTCGTTGATGGAGCGGGGCCTGGACATCTCTGAAGGCGTGCTGGTGATTGTCGACGGCGGCAAAGGTCTGCGGGCGGCGGTCAAGAAGGCATTCAGGAATCGAGCCCTGGTCCAACGCTGCCAATGGCACAAACGCGAGAACGTCGTGAGATACCTATCGAAGACCGAGCAAGCCGTGTGGCGACGCCGGCTGCAGCGGGCCTACGAGCGCCCGGAGTACGACGAAGCTCGGGCGGCGCTCGGAGAGCTCCATGGAGAGCTCGAGGAGCGAAACCAATCGGGGGCTGCGAGCCTTGAGGAAGGCCTGGAAGAGACCCTCACGTTGCATCGGCTCGGCGTGTACGGGGTCTTGGGCCGTTCGTTCAAGACGACGAATTGCCTGGAATCGGTCAATGCCCTTGTCGAGGAAAGGTGTGCGAAGGTCGATCATTGGAAGAACTCGAGTCAGCGGCAACGCTGGTTGGCGACGGCGCTCATCGACATCGAACCGCGCCTGAGGAAGGTGATCGGCTACCGTCATCTTCCAAAGCTCCGCGAAGCCCTCCAGCGAGAGCTGAAAATTGAGGCGAAGACGTCGACGAGATCGAAGAAGAAGGTTGCATGACCCATCGTGAGCCGTGGAGAGTTTCAACTAAGAATGGGCTTGACTCCTGCTACAGGCCACTAGCGGGGAGATTTCATTCAGCCCGGGAACAGGGCATCCGGAGGTGGACTGTTCAGCCTGTCCTGAACCGCTTAGCCAGTTTCGTCGACTCACGTGCAAGGATCGCCGCATCGGCACCCACGGCCACGAACTGACATCCGAGGTCCAACCAGTGGCGGGCGTCGTCTTCGATACCTGTCAAAATGCCGGCCGCTTTTCCAGTCTGGAGGATGCGGCGAATCGCGTCGTCAATGATGGGTTTGACTGCGGGGTGGGCGGTCTCCCCGCGGTAACCGAGCGACGCATGCAAGTCCCGCGGACCGATGAACACACCGTCGACGCCTTCGACCGAGGCGATGCTCTGGAGATTTTCGAGTCCGGTTTTGGTTTCGATCTGAACCAGAAGACACAGTTCCCCGGCGGCCCGATTGTTGTAGTCGACAACACTCCCGAAACGGTCAGCGCGAAACATGGAACCCATCCCGCGCACGCCCTCGGGCGGATATCGGGTGTGCTCGACGGCTCTGCGGGCTTCCTCTTCGGTCTGGACATAAGGAATCAGCAGGCTCTGGGCGCCGATGTCGAGCATGCGCTTGACGTCGACCATGTCGTTCCACGGAACGCGCACCACCGGATGGGTAGGATACGGAGCGATGGCCTGGAGTTGGGCGAGAATCGAGTGGAGGTCGTTGGGGGCATGCTCCACATCCAGCAACAGCCAGTCGAAGCCCGAGCCGGCAAGCAGTTCAGCGGCATAGGCATTGGCCAGGGTCGACCACAGGCCGATCTGTGGCTTCCCTTTTTTGAGAGCGTGTTTGAAAGTGTTGATCGGCAGGTCCACGATGTTGGCTCCCTGGAGACTTCGTCGGGCGGTATTCTACATGGTTTGCACGGGTAGAATACTCAACGAAGGAACAAAGGGGCCACAGACGCCGGGGAGAAAACGAGCACTCGATGACTGCGTCTCTTCGCCGATTCGATATCTGCCCGCTTCAACACGTCCCCGGTCTCTGGGACTTCGGCCTGCGGTTCTTCAAGTCCCCCACGACCGCCGGAATCACCACACCGTAGACAGCAGTGTTGCTATTTTCTGCGACG
The DNA here is from genome assembly GCA_965263045.1 of Terriglobia bacterium. GTDB lineage: Bacteria > Acidobacteriota > Terriglobia > 20CM-2-55-15 > 20CM-2-55-15. The sequence goes on along the minus strand of CBDHGK010000041.1, from coordinate 4,690,271 downwards.
ATAGTAAAATTGTTCGATTCGCGTATTCTTGAAACGGCCCGCCACCCCAAATGAGCAATTTAGCTGAATCAATTCGCATGTCCGCCGATATCGTGCGCGTGGTTTCCGATCACGTAACGTTAAAAGGGACGGGTAAGGCATTGAAGGGACTCTGTCCGTTTCATTCTGAGAAAACGCCCTCCTTTTCCGTGCACGCAGAGAAGCAGATCTTTCATTGTTTCGGCTGCGGAGTCGGGGGTGACGTTTTCAAATTCGTGATGCTGAATGAGGGAGTCAGTTTCCCGGAATCGATCCAGATCGTGGCTGAAAAGTGCGGCATACCGTTGCCCAAGGTTCCCGCCAAGAACGACCGTTCGGCCAGGGAACGCGCAGACCTCCTGGAGATCTACGCACAGGCTGAGACGTATTTCGCCCGCCAGCTGAGCAAACCGGAAGCGGCCCGCGCCCGCAAGATACTTGAGGATCGCCGGATTCGGCCGGAATTCGTCGAGCGATTTGGTCTGGGTTACGCACCGGCTTATGGGCTGTTGAAGACACTGAATCCGAGGGACCCATTGCACTCCGGCCTCTTTCAGAGCAATGACAGTGGCGAGGTATACGATCGGTTTCGCCGTCGCCTGATGTTCCCGATCTGGAACGAGCGAGGGAAGGTGATCGCCTTTGGTGGGCGCATCATTGGCGACGGTCAGCCAAAATATCTGAATTCGCCGGAATCTGCGCTTTACTCGAAGTCGTATGTCCTATATGGCCTGCACCTGGCCAGGAACGCCGCTCGAAAGGCCGGTCAGATGGTGGTGGTCGAGGGTTATTTCGACTGCCTGAGCCTGCATCAGAACGGGATTGAGAACGTCGTGGCATCCTGCGGAACGAGTCTGACCGCAGCCCAGGTTGGGATTCTGAGGCGCTATGTTCCTGAGGTGATCGTCAACTATGACCCCGATGCCGCGGGCCAGAACGCGGCCAAGCGGTCGATCCAACTCCTGCTCGAACGGGGATTGACGGTTCGGATACTCACCTTGCCGGGTGGCATGGATCCCGATGATTTTGTCCGGAAAGAGGGGGCCGAGGCATATCGCCGTGAGTTGGATCGGGCGCCGTACTTCTGGGAGCACCTCATCTCCCGGGCTCAGGCTGAAGTCGATCTCTCCCGGCCGGAAGTGAAATCCCGGGTCGTTGGAGAGATCCTCGAGTACGTGGCAACGATTTCAGATCGCGTCGTTCAACTGGAAATCACACGGGTTGTCAGTCAGAAATTCGGATTGCCGGCGGACCTGATCATGGATCAACTCAAGGCCGGAAGGAAGCCGGCGGCACCGATGGACTTGAGCGATCGGAAACAGAAGCTGACGCTGGCCGAAAAGCAGATCATTCAGGCGATGCTCCAGGATCCCGCAGTGGCCGCCTCGCTTGAGCCGTTCATTGGGGGTGACTTTCTCGGGGGTGAGTTTCTCTCGGGCATCTGGGCGGGGGCCATCATCGAAAAGCTCATTCGTTCGCCCGGCGTGAATATCGATGTGGTTCTGGAAGGATCGAATAATGTCGAGCTCGAACGGGAAGTCCGGGCGGCGGCCGTCGAGCCGTTTGGAAAGATATCTCCGGAGGTTGCAATCGTGTCGATGGGGCAACTCTATCAGGATCATCTCGTCAAAACAGAGAGGGAGATCCGCGAACAACTGGAAACTTACAAATCCGGGGCCGCGCCTCCCGACCTGGTGCGGCGACAGATGAAGATCGTCATGGAGAAAACGCGCCTCAGGGCGATGCAGTAAAAAAATAGTCAACTTATTGAAAAAATGTACTTAAACCCTTGAAATTGAGTCGCTCGGGCCTATTTTTAGGTACCTGTTGATATGTGTCCACGTGACTTATCACCGGAACCGGCTGCCTAACCGAGCGCGGCGATCACGCACAAATGCTTCATATAAAAGGCTATTAGTACCTGGAGGATCATGAAAATCGAAGAAAAGTACGATGAAGTTCAAAAGCTGATCGACATGGGGAAGGAGAAGGGGTACCTACTCTACGACGAAGTCAGCAACATCCTGCCGCCCGAAGTCACTGCTTCGGCCGAGGATCTTGAGGAACTCTTCGTAGCGTTCGCTACTGTCGGAATCGAAGTCATCGAGACTGAAGACCAGTCTTTCGCTTCAGACAAGGTCACCCGCGAAAAAAAGGCAGAGGGTGATGCAAAACCGGCCAACGTCGAACTGGATTTGACTCCAGGCGCACTCGAGAAAACGAACGACCCGGTTCGAATGTACCTCCGGGAAATGGGTACGGTGCCGCTGCTGACGCGTGACGGGGAGGTCGAAATTGCCAAGAGGATCGAACGCGGCCAGTTGCGCGTACTCCAGGCCGTGTCCCGCTCACCGATTGTCATTCGAAACATCATGAGTGTGGGCGATGAGCTCAAGAAAGATCCCAGCATTATCAAGGACATTATTCAGTTTAAGGAGGACGATCTTACCGAAGACAGAATAGAGGCGAAGCATGCTGAAACGGTTGATACCATTGCTAAGATCGGGAAAGGATACCGGCGGACGAACACCCTTCTGGCCAAACTGAATTCCATCCCTAAGAGCCGAAAGCCCAAGGAACACAGGAAGGCGCGCTGGAAACTCGGGCGGCATCGGGTAAAGGTGTCCCTCCTGGTTCGGAGCCTGGCCTACTCGGTCAACAAGAAAATGGCCTTGATACTTCTCGTCCGTGAGGCTGTTAGCACCGTTCGACCGCTCGAACGCGAGTTAGCCCGGTTACAACGCAAGGCGGATCACACAAAGAAGGACTATCGTAAGAACGTCCAGAAAGAAATCCGGGCAGTCAAGCACAAGCTCAAAGCCTTCGAAGCAGACAATAAAACGACGGTTCTGGAGGTCCGGAGGACCCTGCAGACTATTGTTCGCGGTCAGATCGAGGCCGAGAATGCCAAGCGGGAACTGGTCGAAGCCAACCTGAGACTGGTCGTATCGATAGCCAAGAAATATACGAACCGCGGATTACAGTTTCTGGACCTGATACAGGAAGGAAACATCGGTTTGATGAAAGCCGTCGATAAATTCGAGTACCGGCGAGGCTATAAGTTCTCAACGTATGCAACATGGTGGATCCGGCAGGCGATCACCCGCGCCATTGCCGATCAGGCGAGAACGATCCGCATACCGGTCCACATGATCGAGACGATCAACAAGTTGATCCGTACATCGCGTGCGCTGGTCCAGGAATTGGGACGGGAACCGACCAGCGAAGAGATCGCCGAGCGGATGGACATCGACGTTTCCAAGGTGCGGAAGGTACGAAAGATTGCCCAGGAACCGATTTCGCTGGAAACGCCGATTGGCGAAGAGGAAGATTCGCATCTGGGTGATTTTATCGAAGACCGGGGTGTGGTGTCTCCGTCAGACGCCGTCATCAACGTCAACTTGAAGGAAATGACCGAGCAGGTTCTGAACACGCTGACGCCGCGCGAAGAGCGAGTGATCAAGATGCGTTTCGGTCTGGAAGACGGGACCGAGCACACGCTGGAAGAAGTGGGGCAGAATTTTGCCGTGACGCGTGAGCGGATTCGGCAGATCGAAGCCAAGGCGCTCCGAAAGTTGAGGCATCCCAGCCGGAGCCGAAGGTTGAGAGCCTTCCTCGATGGAACTGGTCGCGAATGAGACTCGAATGATGCCGAGGAATTGAGCCACGGATCTCACGGATGTTTTATGCTGATAAGGTTGTTTGAGAGCGCGCTGTTTGGTTATGATGCGCAACACGGCATTGACCAAACTGTGGGTGAGCGATCCTCAGATTACCTGATTTCTTAGTCCGTACAATCTGTGAAATCCGCGCTTCGGGCCCATAGCTCAGTCGGTTAGAGCCCCCGGCTCATAACCGGGTTGTCGTAGGTTCGAGTCCTACTGGGCCCATTTTGGAACAAGAAATCAGGGAGTTTTCGAAGGTGAGTCGTGGCCAGGGAGGCATAGCCAGAGACAGGTAGCGGGATGAGAGAAACGACTCAGGACACGATGAGAGAAACGATAAAAGACACGAGCGTCCCGGCTGCGCTCCACCCGATCGCCCCGCCTGACGCAGTCCGCCAGTATGCATGTTGACCTGAAGAAGCTGATCCGACTGCAGGCTGTTGATCTGGCCATCCAGGAACTGCGTGCGACCACTGGCGCGTTTCCCGCGAAGTCCAGGGCTCTGGACGAAAAACTGAACAATGCGGTTGCCGGGGTGGAACAGGCAAAAGACGCGATCAAGAACAATTTATCCGGTCGCAAGGAACTGGAATCCAAAGTCGCGGATCTTGAGGCGAAGATTTCCAAGTACCGGGATCAGTTGATGTCGGTGAAGACCAACGTGGAATACAAGGCGATGGTCAAGGAGATCGAGTACAGCCAGGAGGCGATCAGTTCGGAGGAAGATCAGATCCTTGCGCGCATGGAACAGTCCGAAGCTCTGGCCCAGGATTTGAAGACTGCCGAGACCGTCCTCAATGAAGACGAAAAAACAGTTCAAACCGAACGGGTACGACTGGAAGAGGTGAATCGCCAGGACACGGCGACGCTTGAGGCCTATCTCGAAGAACGAACGAGTCTCGAAAAAGATATCGCCGAGGATTTGCTCTCGCGTTACGAACGTGTCCGGAATGCACGCGGCGGAATCGCAATCGCATCCGTCAGGGACGAAGCCTGCGCCGTGTGCAACGTCCGCTTGCGTCCGCAGGTCTTTCAGGAAGTGCGCAGGAACGACAACATCATTACGTGTGAGAGCTGCCGTCGCATCCTATACGATCCGGAAAACCTGGATCACCCCTTCGAAGTAGTATGACCCTGGAGGTCTATATCGATGGCGGTTCCAGGGGAAATCCGGGACCTGCCGGCATCGGCGTGTATTTTCCGGGCGTGGCCCGGATCGCGGAATACGTTGGAACACAGACGAACAATTTTGCAGAGTACTCGGCGCTGATTCTTGCGCTGAAGTTTGCGGTGGCCCAACGCTCCGACGCTCTGAAGGTGTTCTCCGATTCCGAACTCGTCGTCAAACAGATTCAGGGAAGTTACAAGGTGCGGAACGAAAACATCCGCCCACTGTATCAAAGTGCCATCCGGTGGATCACGTTGATCCCCGATTTCTCTATCGAGCATGTCCGCCGCGAGTTGAACGTGGAAGCCGACCGCCTGGCCAACGACGCCATGGATTCCAAGGGAAATCAGATAGATTGGGATTAATTGGGGTCAGAGCCCTATTTCCCCTATTTTAAAACTGGAATAGATGTACGGCAAAATAGGGGAAATAGGGCTCTGACCCCTTTTTTGAGAAACGATGTCTGACGTTGTATACGACTTCAGGGAAATCGAAGCCAAGTGGCGTCGCTATTGGGTTGAGACGAACCTCTACGAGACCCGGGACGACGATCCGCGTCCCAAGTACTTTTGCCTGGACATGTTTCCATACACCTCGGGTGCCGGCCTCCATGTCGGTCACTGGCGCAGCTATGTCCTTCCCGACGCATGGTCGCGTTACAAGGTGCTGCAAGGTTTTAACGTCCTGCATCCCATGGGATGGGACGCATTCGGTCTTCCTGCCGAAAACGACGCTATAAAAAACGGAATCCATCCGGCGATCAACACCCGGCGGAATATCGAAACTTTCAAGCGGCAGCTCACCGAGATGAGCCCCATGTACGACTGGACGCGTGAGATCGACACGACGGATCCGGACTACTACAAGTGGACGCAATGGATTTTCGTCAGGATGTTCAAGGAAGGCCTGGCCTACCAGACCGAAATGCCGATCAACTGGTGTCCCAGCTGCAAGACCGGACTCGCCAATGAAGAAGTGGTCGGCGGCGGGTGTGAGCGGTGCGGAACCCTCGTCGGCAAGAAAGACATGCGGCAGTGGATGCTGCGGATCACGAAGTACGCGGACCGATTGCTGGATGGATTAGAAGGACTGGAATGGCCCGAAAAGGTCAAGACGATGCAGCGGAACTGGATCGGGCGGTCCGAAGGTGCGGAAGCGACGTTCACCGCCCTGGATCCGGCCGGCAACGCGCATCCGTTGGTCATTTTCACGACCCGTGCCGACACACTGTTCGGCGCCACCTACATGGTACTGGCGCCGGAACATCCGTTGGTGCATACCCTGACCACAATCGACCGGTCCGCCGAAGTCACCGCCTATATCGAGGCGGCTCGAAACCGGTCGGACGTTGACCGGACGACCCTGACAAAGGAGAAGTCCGGTCTGTTCACCGGCTCCTACGCCGTCAACCCCGTAAACGGGGAACAGATTCCCATATGGGTTGCCGACTACGTCCTCATTGGCTATGGGACTGGCGCGATTATGGCCGTGCCCGCCCACGACGAACGGGATTTCGAGTTTGCCCGTAAGTTTGACCTGGAGATTCGTGAAGTCATCGCTTCCGGGCAGGGCGTCTCCGAAGCGGCGTTCACCGGCGACGGAGAAATGATCCAGTCGGGAGCCTTCACCGGTATGGACTCCGCCGCCGGCCGGAAGTCGATCATCGCGTTTCTCGAAGACAGGCATCTGGGTCGGGGAACCATTCAGTTTCGGCTGCGCGACTGGGTCTTTTCGCGACAGCGTTACTGGGGCGAGCCCATACCAATCATCCACTGCAGCCAGTGTGGGGCTTTGCCTGTCGACGAAGCCGAACTTCCGGTCCGCTTGCCGGAGGTGGACCGCTACGAACCCACCGGCACGGGCGAGTCGCCACTGGCAGCCATCGAAGAGTGGGTGCGGGTGGCGTGTCCGGGTTGCGGCGGAGAAGGCCGTCGTGAAACCGACGTCATGCCGCAGTGGGCGGGGTCGTCCTGGTACTTCCTGCGTTATACCTCACCCCACGACGGGGACCACCTGCTGAACGAATCGGGGAAAGTCTGGCTGCCTGTCGACATGTATGTCGGCGGGGTCGAACACGCCATCCTGCATCTTCTTTACGCGCGTTTTTTTACGATGTTCCTCTACGACATCGACGTGGTCGAGTTCGAAGAGCCATTCACCCGTCTTCTGAACCAGGGGATGATTACGCGCAAGGGGACAGGTGGGCGTGTTGAGAAAATGTCCAAATCGAAAGGCAACATCGTCAACCCCGACGATCTGGTTCGAAGCCATGGGTGTGACTCGTTGCGGCTGTATGAGCTCTTTGTCGGCCCGCCCGAAATGGACGCCGAATGGAGCGACCGGGGCATTGATGGGGTCCATCGATTTCTGAAACGCGCCTGGGCCTGGGTTCTCGACCACAATGGCGCCTGGTCTGAGACGCCCGCCCGCCCGATATTGACTCAGCGCCATATCCTCGTGAAAAAAGTCACCGAACGGCTCGAATCCTTTCGACTCAATACCGTGATCAGCACGATGATGGAATTCCTCAACGAAATGCTCGCGACCGGCGACGCGCCCGACCGGGAGACCGTCGAGGTGTTCCTGATTCTGATGTCTCCTTTTGCACCCCACTTCGCCGAGGAACTGTGGGTGACCACGGGCCACGAACCTTCGATTTTCAAACAGAAATGGCCCTCCTGGGATGAAGGCTATACCCGATTCGACAGCGTTACCGTGGCCGTTCAGATCAACGGCAAGCTACGCGACACGGTCACTGTAGACTCGGATTCCGAAGAATCGGTTGTCCTGGGTGCCGCTATGGAAAGCGCTCTCGTCGGCCGGCATCTGGAGGGCAAGGAGATTCGGAAGAAGATCTACGTCAAGAACAAGATTCTGAACCTCGTCGTTGGGTAATCAAGACTTCCCGACGGCAGGAGGACGGAGGCGTAGCTAAGAACTGATTCCCTCCTCTCACAGGGTACCCCGGGATAACTCTTCCCGCGTCAGGCTGAACAAATCTTAGAGTTTTACTCCGATCTCTGCTTATCCTCGAATCACAGATCAGTTCCATGGGAGCCCCGCTTCTCGACCATGTGATTGTTGGATGGACCCCAGATATCACTCGTATTCTAACCGCGAAGAGACTGAATCAGGCCGGCCACTCCGTGTTCGCCCTCAGCCTGGCTCTGAAGGTGACCGGGATGCAAGGAGTTTCAGCTTCGGGATGTCGTGAAAATCACGTCCGTTCATCGTCCACAGTTCTGCGTCGTGGGCGATAGCGCAGGCCGCGATAGCGATGTCGATCTCGCGGCCGCGCGAACGCGGCACACTTCGGTAGGTATCCGAGGCGATCAGCGCTTCGCCTGACCCGAATGCAACACTGTCCTCGGTCGGGAACAATGCCTCCTGATCTTCAAGCTCTCCGGCTGTGCGCGGCCCGTGGCGCCATTCGAACACGACGATGGCGCTCAACCGGATCCTCTCACCACGCTCGATCAGTTGGCGGAGTTGGGGGGCGGATCGCCGGGGTCCGGTGAGTGCGTCGATCAGAATCGAACTGTCGAGGTGAATCATTTCGAGCGGGTCCGCCGGCCTCCTGTCTGGCGCGCCTGGCGGATTTCGGACAGCTCTGCGTCAACTTCGGCCGCCGTCCTGGACGGAGTGCGCGTCATCACGCGATCGAGGACGCGAAGCATGTGCTTCCTTTCTTCGCTACTCAGACGGTCGGCCCGGTCCGCATAGTCTTGAATGGCTTCCCGCACAATGGCGCTTTGAGGCTTCTTCAGTTTTGATGCGGTACGGCGAAGGACCCTCGCTGTCCGTTCGTCGAAGGTAAACGTCATCTTTACCATATAACAACCATACTACCGTACATCCAGCAGGGATCCGGGACGGATAGCTGGCAGCCAGTTCCAGTGCAACGCCGCATGAATTCCGGGAGGGACACCTATCCCGTATAGATCACGAGATGGACCAGAAAAGGCCGCCCTGTTTGGCATAAAGCGTTTGACAAGAACGTTTCAGACACCAAACAAAGGCGGCCCTTATGACGACAGAGTGTAACCAAACCACGTTTGAATTTCACGGACTTAATCAACGAAAAGTGAAGGCTCGATTCGACGGAGGGAAGATCACTTCCGACGCGGGTGTCCTGCTGTTGCGGGAGGTCGAAAAACGGACCGGGTTGATCGATGGACTGGCCGAATGTTTCGCCGATCACCGGGACCCGCGATTGATCGAGCACACGGTGAAAGAATTGATTGGGCAACGGGTGTATGGCCTGTGTCTGGGATATGAAGACCTGAACGATCACGACCAACTACGCACCGATCCGATGCTGGCCGTGGCGGTGGATAAGGCCGATCCGCTGGGAGGCAACCGACGGCAGGCCAGCGACCGGGGAAAGGCTCTGGCGGCCAAGTGCACACTGAATCGGCTGGAGTTGACTGGGGCTGAAGTCGGCGGGGAGGAGCGATACAAGAAGATTGCGATGGATACGGACCAGGTCGACCGCTGGATGGTCGATGCCTTCATCGCAGCCTTTGAATCGGCGCCTGAAGAAATCATTCTGGACCTCGATGCCACCGACGATCCGATCCACGGGCAACAAGAGGGACGATTCTTTCATGGCTACTACGGCAACTACTGTTATCTGCCGTTGTACATCTTCTCGGGTGAGCATCTGCTGTGCGCCCGATTACGGCGCTCCAATATCGATGGCGCGGCCGGATCGGTTGAGGAACTGACCCGCATCATCGGACAGATCCGGAAGAGCTGGCCGGATGTGTCGATCATCGTCCGTGGAGACTCCGGCTTCTGCAGAGATGACTTACTGACCTGGTGTGAATCCCATCACGTGGATTACGTGGTGGGATTGGCCAAGAACGAGCGACTCAAGAAGGATATCGCTGAAGCCATGGCTCAGGCGAAATCGGAGTTCGAATCCACCGGTCAATCGGCACGGGTATTTAAGGACTTCCGCTATCGCACACGAGACAGTTGGAGCCAACAACGGCGCGTCGTGGGCAAGGCGGAGGTTCTGGGCAAGGGCGCCAATCCCCGATTCATCGTCACATCGCTGTCACCAGAACGTTGGGAGGCCCGTGCGCTATACGAGGATCTCTACTGTGCGCGCGGCGACATGGAGAACCGGATCAAAGAGCAACAACTGGATCTGTTTGCCGACCGCACCAGCGCGTCCACCATGCGCGCCAATCAACTCCGACTCTATCTGTCTTCGGCCGCCTACATGATCATGCATGCACTGCGCCGACTCGGACTCCACAATACCGAACTGGCGCGGGCTCAATGCGGCACGATCCGGCTGAAGCTGCTCAAGATCGGTGCCCGAATCCGGTTCACGGTCCGCAACGTCTGGGTGTCGATGGCTGAAGCCTGTCCCTACGCCGAAGTCTTCACCGCCGTTGTGCGCAACCTACAGGCGATGCCACTGCGATGCTGACGCCGACGCTCCCGCTTCGTCCCTGAATTCGATTTGATTATCCAGTCCGAGCCGAGGTGTGTCTGATTGCGGCCAACCACGCTCTCTCGAGCACGAAAATCCCCTTTTCATGTCGCCAAAACCTTCTCGCTTCACCCGAAGACCCTCCCCCACACCCCATCTCGCGTCCGCCGATGAGTCTTTCATGCAAAATCGCGATCAAGCGTCGCTTGGTGATCCATGCGGGCTATCTCCTCGGCCCCTTGAAACGCCCCTACTATCGACTACGCCGGACGGGGGGCTCTTCCTCTCGCCCCAAGCAACGCCCTGCCGCGCCTCCGGGATCCCATACGATGCCCCGCAACGCCCGAATCGTGGTTCCAGTGACCGCGCATCATTTGACCCAACGTGGCATAGGCCGACGACGAATCCTCTCCGAATCGCAAGACCGCGACAGCTCGACCGCACTTCTCATGAATTGTCGTCGCGAAGCCCGCCAGGCCACTCGATGGCCTGGTTGAAAAGACACGCCGCCAAGACAAAGTGCGCGCCGGGATGGCGCCGTAGGTGTACTTGACACTATGTCGAGGCGTCCGATCCAGCGCCACGCAGTATTGGCGGATGGATCCAGCGCTGCAGCAGACAAGACGTGAGAAACCCGGGCCCAGCAGCCCGTGGCAGAAGTCTCGCGGGCCCCGTTTCGCCGTAACCCCTTGGGCGCAGGGGGCCCACCGACGTTTCAAGCGGAGGCTGCAGGCGCCCCACAGGCTTTGTCGTTCGTCGGTCACGATGAGAAGACGGCGCCTGCGGCCTCGGTTTCAAACCTCGGTGGCCGCTCCTCACTTCGCGCCTGCAATCCGAATACCCCTGCGCGCGGCCCGCGAGACTTCTGCCACGGGCTGCTAAACCGAAGCCGTCGGCCTGACCGGTGAGAAGGTCAGCGTACGAATTCTTTGCCTGGAGCTGGAAGACCAACCACCTCGACATTGTTGCGGTCACGATATGCCGGTCGATGAGTCATCGGGACTTGCTGAGGTTCCTCCTGGTCAAAGAGCATCGAAACAATTGCCGTCCATCCCCATAAAGCTCTCGCTGGGACCGCCGATACAGGAGGTGAGGACGCGCACCAATGATGCACACTGCCGCCATATTAGTGCGCGATCCCAGAACCTGGGTATCGCTGCTGCTGCTCGACCACGAACCCGAAGTAGTCGACGCCTGTCGCTCGATCCTTCGGCGGAAAGCTATCGGATTCTCTCCGCCACACCAGCGTAAGTCGCCCTTGATTCGCTGCACTAAAAATCAGTTGACGCCGTGGACTTCAACGAGCGGATCGAAAGCGAGTGCTGTACAGCAGAGCTCCTGGCGAACAGCGGCCGAGTCGGACAAGCGAACAACACGATGTGCCCGGAAACTATGTCGGGCGAAAGGAGATCGTCATGAAAGGCGTTGTGTTTAACATTTTTGAAGACTTTATTTGCGAGGGCTGGGGTGACGAGGCGTATGAGGCGCTGCTTAAAGCCTGTCCGGTACATCAAGACGGTTACGTTGGTCCTGAGAGCTACCCCGATGCGGACATGATCGCACTCGTGACCAAGGCGTGCGAACGTTTCGGAGTCGACGGTCCGGACGCCTTGCGAGCATTCGGCAAATTCATGCTGCCCAAGCTGGTTGAGAAGTTTCCCAAGTTTGTAGATGGGCACACTCATCCGAAGAGTTTCCTGATGTCTGTGGAGGACGTCATCCACGTCGAAGTTCGGAAGCTGTTCAAAGACGCCGTCACCCCATCGTTCGGCTACGAGAACACGGCGCCGGATCGACTTGTAATTAAATACACCTCGGACCGTCAGATGTGCCATCTGATGGAGGGGCTCCTTGATGGAGTGGCAGCGCACTACAAGACCACCATTGAACACAGTCAGACGCAATGCATGCACGATGGCGCAGGCTCCTGCGATTTTGATCTGAAGTTCGCTGCGTAGCAGGAGGCGACATGTCTGACGTACTGGAGCGAAAGCTCGCACGTGCGAACAAAAAGATCGCAGCGCTTGAGGGCATGGTCGAGAACAAAACCCGCGATCTGTTCGAGGCCAATCGTGGCCTGGAAACTGCCAACACCTTCATGACCCAGGTCCTCCGTTCGATGGCTGGGGCTCTGATCGTTACGGACGCGAATAGGGAGGTTCAACTCGTCAACAAGCGCTTCTCGAGCTTTCTGGGCTATTCCGAGGAGGAAGTCGTCGGTCACGACGTACGCAGGGTCCTGCCCGAAGCTGGCGGCTTTCGGGGCGGTAAGGGTCATCAGCTCATCGAAAACGAAACCTATTGCGTAACTAAGGCCGGGGGCGAGATCCCAGTCGCGCTCACTACAGGTCGGATTCAATCCGACGAAGAAGATGGTGAGACCCAGGGCTTGATATACATTGCCATCGACATTCGCGAACGCAAGGCTGCACAGTCCAAATTGCGAGACGCTCAACGGCGGCTGGTCGACGCATCCAAACAAGCGGGTATGGCTGAGATCGCCACCGGCATTCTCCACAACGTTGGAAACGTCCTCAATAGCGTCAACGTGTCCGGGAGCATTGTTCGCGAGACTATTCGAAAATCCAAGGCCCCTAGTGTCCGCAGGCTCTCGGATCTAATCCTCACCAACCGGTCCAGCCTTGGGGAATTCTTTACCGAGGATGCCAAAGGGATGAAGGTCCCCGACTTTCTTGACAGCCTTGCGACTCATCTAGACCCAAAACAAGCGCATAACCAGTGGACAAACGGCCGGTTCACGGCCGTAAAATTGGAGGCATAAGCTCCCGTTCCCAGATCGCTTTTTCCAGGTATGCGGTTCGTGTTGTATCTGTTTCAGTTGCCGCCTCGCCGTGTCTGTTTGAAGGGTTGAAAGAAACCGGGACCTCGACCGCCCGGGCTCAGATCCATGATCGGGTCAGCATCGCAGAGGTTGACGCAACACATCCACGGCACGAAACAAGACTGGCAACCACGGGTTCCAGGCCATCAGCCGGAAGACGATGCGCCGACCAGTACGCACGAGCTGGCAAGGCACGAGCATGAAGGCGTTCAGGAACGTTTTGAACTCCATGCGTAGCACGGTCTGCTTCTCGGCCTGATACTTCTGGCCCCAACGTCCGGTTTCGGGCAGCAATAACGCAAACCACGCCTTCAGTGTCCAGGCCAGTGAGGCCATCACCATGTAGGCCCAGTTGCTGGTCTGATCCCCGACCGGCATCCCCAAGGCGTGTACGCCGTTCTTGAGCTGCTCAATAAGATTCTCTTGATTGCACCGTTGATTCGCACGCATCACGATCTGGTCCGCAGGATCCGCACGGTTGGTAATGTAGAAGAAGTACCGGATGTCGTCGAACAACACCTGCTCCCCTTTGGCCACCGACAGATTCTTTCGCACCACAACGACGCGGTAGTCCCGATCGCAGGCTCCGGGCCGATACGCAAACTCGGCCACATCCTCGCCCCGCAAGCGGATATTCTCAAAGTCACGCTCCCGAACGATCCGTTCCTTGACCTTGTCGGGACGCTGGCGGGGTTGGCTGGCTACCTCGTACTTGGCGGGACGTTCCAGGCGCGCCCAGCAGTCCGGCTCCAATTGGTCGGCCCGGGCCACCAGGTTTTTCATCGCGTCGATGCCGAAGATGAAGCCCACGCCCTGGTCGTCCCATCCATCCAAATACCGGGTCTGGCTGAAGTCGGTGTCCCCGCGCAGCAGGATCTGATCGAACCCCGCACGCTGGCACAACGCGATTGCCTGATCGAACCGTTTGGCCGCTCCCTCATGCGAGGGCCGGTTGCCGCTCCGGTTCACCAGGTATAACGGTTCGGCCGTGTTCGCCAGCGAAATCAACAGTGGGTGATAACCCCATGTCCCGTCGTAGGCCACGTCCATCCCGTCTTTGCATTCTCCGGTGGTTGGGGCCAATGTCCCGTCCGCCTCCAGAACCGCTTCCTCGAAAAACGCATCGGGCTGCTGGCGCCAGACTTTCAGCCGCACTTTATTGAACGTGTCCATCAGCGACTCCACGTCGTCTTCCTCAAATCGCCGGCAGAAGTCTCCCGCCGTGGTCGGATCCGGAATCCGCTGTGCTCCCAACGCGTCCAGATACACTTCGTCATTGCGCCGCAGTTCGATATCTTCCATACACGTGCCCCCACTCAACGCGTTGTAGGCGATGTTCAACACGTGATCCGATTCCTGGTAGGGCAGATGCCGCTTCAGCACATGCACGTCCTTGTCGATGGCTTCGATCAGTCCGGTCCGCCGCGCCACCTGATGCATCATTCCGATGCCGCCCACCGACAGACCCCTCATCCGGTCTCCCATCTCGTACCGGATGTTGCGCGCCGACAGCATCGGCTTCGCCTGATCTTTCCAATTCCGATCCCCAAGCCGACGCTCAATTCGCCGCTTGCGGTTCCTCATGTTCTTGCGCGTATAATCGTTCATCTGAAATGCCTCCTTCTCCAAAGAATCTGTCCAAGGTTTTTTTCGCACGGAGAGGGGGCATTTCGGGTACTTCGGCGGTTATTCCACTTTCAATTCCTCATCAATCACGCTTGTTCAGGGTCTAGAGACCGAACAAAGCACTCTCCTCGACGAGGTAGGCGTACTTCTCATGAACATTGAACATATCAAAACCATCGTCTCGTCTCAGCAAAGCCTTGCCAAACACAGAGGTGCGGTCGAAACCGTGTCGCTTGACAGGATCGTTGAGGACGCAGTCGATATGCACGAGGTGTCGTTTGAGCGAGCGGGCGTCAATCTTGTGTGCGAATACGCCCACACCCCGGCAGTAGCGATCGATCGGCACAAAGTCATGCAAATCGTGATCAATTTCCTTTCCAACGCGCGCCAGGCTTTAGAAAAAAGCGCGGCCGAAACCAAGAAGGTCGTCATCAAGACCGAGGTCGTCGATGGCGAGGTCCACGTCAGCGTGGCTGACACTGGCATAGGGATCTCAGAGAATCATCTGGAAAAGGTCTTCAATCATGGCTTCACGACAAAGGAAGACGGGCACGGGTTCGGTCTGCATTCCTCTGCCAACGCAGCGACTGAGTGTGGAGGGAGCATTTCATGTCACAGCGATGGCGTCGGTACCGGCGCGACATTCACTTTTCGAATTCCCGTTGAAACCGAAGAGAGGGCGGCATGAGCATTTACGAGGCAGAAATCAATCGACGAATTTTAATCGTAGACGACACGCAGGCGATTCACGATGACATTCGGAAAGTCCTTGGTGGATATGCGATCGACAGCGAGCTCGATGGGCTTGAGGCGGACCTCTTCGACGATGACCGTAGTTCCGACGCGCCGACTAGTTCGTATGACCTTCATTCCGCACACCAGGGAACAGATGGTTACGAACTTGTGAAGAGTGGCTGTCAGAACAACGAGCCATTCGCAATGGCGTTTGTGGACATGCGCATGCCACCGGGGTGGGACGGTCTCGAAACCATCGAGAACATGTGGACTGTCGATCCAGACCTGCAAGTGGTCATCTGCAGTGCCTATTCGGATCACTCGTGGACGGAGATCATGGAGCGTTTGGGGCACAGCGACCGCCTGCTGATCCTCAAGAAGCCGTTCGACCCCGTGGAAGTGGCCCAACTGGCCCATACGTTGACCCACAAGTGGTCCATCCAGTGTAAGGTGCGGCGGCAGGTTGACGAACTTGATGCAAAGGTAGAGGAGCGGACCCGCGAGCTGCGAACGGCTCATGAACAGCTCACCGACGAACTTGCATATCGACAACAAATGGAAGAGGAACTGCGACTGGCCCAGAAGCTTGAGTCTGTCGGTCAGCTCGCAGCCGGTATCGCGCACGAAATCAATACTCCGGTCCAGTTCATCGGGGACAGTGTCCATTTTCTGAAAGACGCATGCGGAGACCTTCATGGCCTGATCCAGAAATAACAGGCCGGCATCCTGGCTCTCGCATCGCACGCCGAGCACAAAGCTCTGGTCGATGACATCCGTCGGGGTGAGGAAGATGCGGATCTCGCCTATCTCGACGAGCAGCTCCCGAAGGCGTGCGACCGGGCCATTAATGGTATCGATCGGGTGGGAGAAATCGTTCGCGCGATGAAACAGTTTTCACACCCGGACCAACGTGAAAAAATCCAGTCCGATATCAACAAGATGCTCGGCGACATGCTGACCGTCGCCAGGAACGAATACAAGTATGTTGCCAAGGTATCGACGGATTTTGGCGAGCCACCCTCTGTTCTGTGCCATCCCGGTGAGCTTGGCCAGGTGTTCCTGAATCTGGTTGTCAACGCAGCACATGCCATCGGCGACATTGTTGGTGATTCGGCAGAGCGGGGTACGATCCAAATCCGGACCTTTGCGGATGGAGCCAACGCAGTTGTCCAAATCGCTGATTCCGGAGGCGGTATACCCGAGGAGATCCAACATCGTGTGTTCGATCAGTTCTTCACGACCAAGGCTGTCGGGAAGGGCACGGGACAGGGTCTGGCAATGTCACGTCGGATCGTGGAAAAGCATGGGGGCGCGATTTCATTCGAAAGCACCCGCGGCAAGGGGACGATCTTTACGGTGTGTCTGCCGGTTGAAGGCGGGAAGGCGGAATCGCCGGAGGGTGCAGCCGCATGAAACGCCTACTGTTTGTAGATGACGAACAGGAGATTCTGGACGGACTCGGCAGCGGCATGCGCCGATTCCGGAAGAAGTGGCATTCGTCGTTTGCGAACGGCGCTCTGGCGGCCCTGCGACACCTGGAGGAGCACCCGGTCGACGTTGTTGTATCCGACATGCGTATGCCTGGGATAGATGGCACAGCGCTATTGACGGCGGTGAAAGATCGCTACCCTGACGCGATACGGATTGTCCTGTCGGGATACTCCGAGATTGAAGAGGCGATGCGTGTCGTTCCGGTGGCTCACCAGTTCTTGAGCAAACCTTGTCCGACCGACGATCTTGAAAACGTAATCGAGAGGACATTCAGATTGCGGGATCTGGTTGAGAGCGAGCGTATTCGCGAGCTCGTCGGAAGCATACAGAGCCTTCCCGCGGTTCCTAAGACCTATCTGGAACTCACCGATGTACTCGAGAAGTCCAGAGTAACCCCTAAGCACGTGGCCAAGGTCATCGATCAGGACGTCGCGCTATCGAGCAGGGTCTTGCAACTGGTGAACTCATCTTTTTTTGCACCAGCGATGGCCATATCGAGCATAGAATTGGCGGTGGTCAGGCTTGGGTCCCAGCTGATCAAGAACCTGGCGCTTACAGCCCATTTGTTTGAATCGGTAAAGTCCAAGCTGACACCTCCCGGGTGCTCACTGGAATCCCTACAGGCTCATGCCGTTCTGTCGTCCCGCGTTGCTCGAAAGATGTTCGTCGATCGCCCGATGTCCGACGACGCCGGCACCGCAGCAATGCTCCACACCATTGGCAAACTGGTTCTCGCAACGCACCTGCCGGAGTCCTACGCAGAAGTGTTGGACCTTTCCAGAGAAAGCGGTTCACACCTTCATCTTGTCGAGCAAGAGCAGTTTGGCGTCAATCACAGCGAGGTCGGAGCATACTTGCTCGCGCTCTGGGGACTACCCTACCGTGTCGTGGAGGCGGTTGCCCATCATCGAACTCCCGGGGATCTGCCAGATGACGAGTTTGGCGTTACGGGCGCCGTTCATGTCGCCAGTGCCCTGGCCCATGATCCACCAACGACCGAATGGGGCGGCGGGCACTGTTTGAATTTCGATTACATCGAACGAATGGGGGTGGCCCAACAACTTGAGACGTGGCGAGCCGAGATCGACCTGGGTCTCACGGAGGGAGCTGATGGCCAGCGTATTGCTAGTTGACGATGACAGGGAATTGTTGGAGTCCCTTGAGGTCCGGCTTCGGCGCAAGGGGCACACCTGTGCCGTGGCCAACGGGGCAAACGAAGCGAGAATCATCGCCGAGACAAAGTTCTTCGATGTCGTCCTGTCGGACCACCACATGCCGGGCCGCACGGGGCTCGATCTCTTGTCGGAACTCAAGGAAATTCAGCCAGGCTGTGCCCGGATACTGATGTCAGGGCGTCTTGACCTTCCTGTGGTGATGGAGGCTGTAAATCGAGGCGAGATACATCGGGTGGTCGAGAAGCCATTCGAAATGGAGCAGCTGCAAACATTGATCGCCGAAGCCCTCGAGCAACGGCAGCGACTGAAACATCTCCATTCTGCCCTTGAGCAGCAAGACTCCAAAGAGGAAATGAGCGAACTTCAGGACTGCCTTCAGGGAGGCGTCAAACTTGCAATCCAGCCTATCGTTGATGCGATGAACCTTAAGACATTCGCCTACGAAGCTCTGATTCGAAGCGAACACGCGGTGCTCAAGGGACCTGACGAGCTCATCGGTACAGCGGAGCGGCTGGGCATGATTGGGGCGGTTGCGGACGTGGTGGCGGGTGAAGCGCAACGTTGGTTAGTTCAGCTGCCGGCGCCTCTGAATCTATTCGTCAATCTGCACCCGCAGGAACTCGCCGATCCGGATCTGCTTGCCGACCGCCTGTGCGTTCTAGAACCCTACGCCCAGCGTACGGTGCTGGAAATCACTGAACGCAGTCGCGTGATGGACTTCGGTGCCTGGAGAGAATCGACCCAGCAAATCCGCGACCGGGGATTTCGAATCGCTGTGGATGACCTTGGAGCCGGGTTTAGCTCGCTGTCGGTTCTTGCGGAACTGCTGCCGGATTTCATCAAAGTGGACATGAGCATCATCAAGGGCATCGACCAAGACCAACACAAAAAGCGTCTGGTCGCACTGCTGTGCCGTTTCGCAGCGGGCACCGACGCGCAGCTCGTGGCCGAGGGAGTCGAAACCGAGGCAGAGGCGGAAACCGTGAAAGAATGTGGGGCCCACCTGCTCCAGGGCTATCTATTTGGCAAGCCTGCTTTCGCGCCGACCTTCATCCGATCTGCGGCCTGAATAGAAGATACCGGTAACTCCTGGAGCATTGAATGCATATCAGTCGAATGGAAAACCCCGGAAGTTGGCTGGCCCGTTTTGGTGCCGCCGGCTTTGTTTTCTTCTTGGCCAAGGGACTCTTGTGGCTCGCTGTCGGGGTCATAGCCGCATTGGCTAGTGTAGTCCGTCACAATTAACGTAACGGCTCTAGCTGTCCCATTTCTGATCATATATGCGGAAAATAATGCCCATTAGATCGGAAATCCCTGTGCGGAAGGAACTCGAACGGCTTGGCCGAAGCCGCAGTGTGTCGGTCTGGCTCGGGGAACGATCTGAATAAGGTACAGTCTGTTAGACGGGGACCACTAGCTTCCGGTGACCTGGTCCAGTGATTCCCTGAACCGCCCGTTTTCTCGCGAGCCGATCGCTTGAGGAGGTGGCTTAAAGACCATGACGACCGTGAAGCCTACAGCCCTCTGCGTTGATGACGAACCCGAAGTCCTCGAAGGGCTCAAACTACATCTTCGGAAGTCTTTTAACGTAACCACCGCTTCCGGAGGTGAAGAAGCGCTCAAGATCATCGCCGAAGACGATACTTTTTCCGTTGTCCTCTCGGACATGCGTATGCCTCAGATGAACGGGGCGGCCTTTCTTGCTCGATGTAGGGAGTGCATACCAAACGCTACACGGATGCTACTGACCGGTTACTCAGAGATTGACGCGGCGATCGAGGCCGTTAATAGCGGACAGGTCTTCCGGTTCTTGACGAAGCCGTGCCCGCCAGAACAGCTCCTGGCAGCGTTTCAAGCCGCCGTGGAGCAGCATCGTCTCGTGACGGCCGAGCAGGAACTTCTTGAGAATACTCTTAACGGCTCGATCAAGATGATTACCGAGGTGCTGAGCCTGGCGGCTCCCGCGGCCTTCAGCAGGGCCAATATCGTCAAGCGATACGTACAGCATATGGCAAGCAATGTCGGGCTGCGCAACACCTGGGTCTACGAGCTTTCCGGAATGCTTGCGCAGATTGGTTGTATCACGTTGCCCCCCGAGACGCTGGGCAAAGCGTTTGCCGGTCAAGACCTGACGAACAGGGAGCAGCAGATGGTCGATGCCCACCCGACCAATGGGCACCAACTGCTGTCAAAAATACCGCGGCTTGAGGTTGTGGCTGACATCGTCCGGCTGCAGCGTGACGCGCCTCCAGAGTGGCCAGAAAATCCGGAACACAACGATGAGGGTACCGTCGCCGTGGGGGCGGCGATGCTGAAGGTGGCGACCGCAATTGACGTTCATGTTGCACGCGGTGATTCGGTGCCCAATGCTCTTGCAGCTCTTGGCGCCTCTGGAGAGACCTACAGTCCCAAGTTGCTGGATCTGATGAAAAGCTTCGTCGGGCGCGACGCCAGGGGCGAGACAATCAAAACGCTCAACGTCATGGACCTTCGTCCGGATATGGTTCTCGACGAGGACATCCTCACCACGCTCGGTGCGGTGGTGTGTCGAAAGGGAGTGGATCTGACGCGACCACTCATTGGACGAATCCGGAACTTCGCGGCAGGAGTTGGAATCGACGAGCCCGTACGCGTAACCGTTCCAGTGGTATGAAACCGCTGACGTGCACACAACACCGGTACTACGACAACGTCAGCTCCAGCTGGAACTGAGGCATCACTCGGATCGGGGTAGTCCGTACGTGAGCGATGATTCCCAAAGTCTCCTAATCGGTGGACGGCGTTTCCTCAAGGCCGGTGACGGCGAGAATGGTGGTCAGGACCACCTGGATGCCCCTCACCGTTCCGGGTTTTTCCACGTCAACCCACTCGTCCAGCGAGTGGCTGCGGCCGCCCATACCTCCCCTGTCGATCGTTACGGCGGGAATGCCCAGACTGATCGGGATATTGGCATCGGTGCTGGATCGGCTGTAGGTGGGTTCGATCCCGAATGCGCGGAAGGCCGCCGCAGTGTTTTCGACCAGGGTCGTGTTCAGCGGAATCTCCCCGGAAGGCCGGTCCCCGATCATCTCGATATCGACTTCGATCGAGCCCTGTCCCGTGGATCGCCTTCGGTTTTCCTCAGCCACCGCTTCCTGGACTAAGTCGATGAAAATCTGCGCGACCTCTTCGAGTCGTCGGCGCTCCTCAGACCGTATATCGACTTCCATCCACGATTCGAAAGGAATCGAGTTGACCGATGTGCCGCCTCCAATGACTCCGACGTTGAACGTCGTTTTGGGGTCGTCTGGAACTTCCAGCTCTGACAGCGTCCGGATCGCATTGCCCATGGCATACGCCGGACTAACCAGACCGAATGCGTTGTAACTGTGCCCGCCGGGTCCTGAGAAGGTGACGCGGTATCGCTTACTGCCGAGAGCTGCGTTAGTGATGTCGACCTGACGGCCGCCTTCAACGGAAATGAATCCTGCGATCCGAGCGCTGTAGGGGCCTTCGAGGAACAGATGCTTCATTCCGCGCAAATCGCCCGGGCCTTCCTCGCCAACATCACCGACGAACAGGATGTCGCCGGCGGTGCGAACTCCAGCGGCGTTCATGGCGCGGATCACGGCCAGCAACACGGTCAAACCCGCCGTGTCGTCGCCGATCCCCGGTGCCGACAGCCGCGTGCCTTCGCGGCGGACGCGGACATCGGTGCCTTCAGGAAATACGGTGTCCAGGTGAGCCGCAACGACCAGCAAGGGTCCGTCGCCGCCGGGACGGACGCCCATGACGTTGCCCACGCCATCGATTTCCACAGAATCGAGGCCGAGGCCCTGAAGCTTCTCCAGGTAAGCGGCCGCGCGTTCGGCCTCCATGAACGGTGGCGCCGGGATTTCCGTCAGTGCAATCAGTTCGTCGACGAAGACGGGATAGTCTTCGTCGATGAATTCCAGTGCCCGTTGGTAGCTTTCATCCGCCTGGATCCGGGCCACACGTTCGTTGGGCGTCTGTCCGGTCGCCGGGACCACTTCCAGCGACAGCAGCAGTAACGCGACGGAGCATGACCTATAAATCTTCATAAACGACGTTTCCACCGACGATGGTTGCGACGGCTTTGCCCGTGAACGCCCAACCATGGAACGGGCTGTTCCGGCCCAGCGACCGCGATCGGTCCACATCGAATGTCCATGCGCGGGCAGGGTCGATGATCGTCACGTCCGCCACGGATCCGGCGTAGAGTCCCCAGGGGTCCACCCGCATTATTCGTTGGGGGTTCATCGAGAATAACTCGATTAGACGTTCCATTGAAAGTTCCAGTCGCGTCATCGCAAGCCCTACGGCCGTTTCCAGGCCTGTAATGCCGAACGGCGCGCGGTCGAATTCCAGCATTTTCAGGTTTACATGATGAGGCGCATGGTCGGAGGCGATGGCGTCTACTGTTCCATCCTCGAGTCCCTGGATAATGGCGTCCCGATCGTTGGGCGATCGCAGCGGCGGCTTCATCTTGGCGTTCGTGTTGTAACCCTCGACGGCGGTGTCGGTGAGCGTGAAGTGATGGGGTGTGACTTCGGCCGTGACGGGAAGACCCTGCGATTTAGCGCGTCGGACCATCTCTATTGCACCGGCTGTGCTCAGGTGGGCCACGTGATATCGGGCGCCGGTGAGTTCAGTCAGCGTAAGGTCCCGGGAGACGATGGAATCCTCGGCGGCGGACGGAATACCCTTCAGCCCCATCCGCGTCGAGACGGCGCCTTCATGCATCACGCCGCCGGCGGACAAATCCAGATCTTCGCAATGTTGTATGACGGGAAGGTCAAACTGCCTGGAGTATTCCATGGCCCGTCGGAAAATGCGTGCGTTCATGACGGGCTTGCCATCGTCGGAAATTGCCACGATCCCTTCCAATACCATTTCGCCAATTTCGGCCAGCTTCTCGCCCACCTGGCCTTTCGTTATCGCGCCGATCGGGAACACACGGGACGGTGAGTGCCGGCGCGCCTCGGACACGACGAACTGTGCCATCGACGCATTGTCGATGGGCGGTCGGGTGTTGGGCATCGCGGCGACAGCGGTAAAACCGCCGGCCGCGGCCGCCTCGCCACCGGTACGAATCGTTTCGGCTTCTTCGGTGCCCGGCTCCCGGAGATGGACGTGAATATCGAAAAATCCGGGAGCGATGACGAGGCCCTCCGCGTCCAGGGTTGCGGCGTCGGTGACGTCCAGGTTTCCGAGGGCCTGTATCTTTCCATCCTCGATCAGCAGATCTCCCACCCGATCGACTCCACGCTCCGGGTCCATCAGGCGCCCTTCCCGGATGACGATCTTCTTTGCTTCCTTCAGAGACATCAGACGCCTCCCAGGAGACGGTACAGGATTGCCATTCGGACGGCGACACCCGCAGAAACCTGATCGAGAATCACAGAGTAGGGCCCGTCGGCGACTTCGGCGTCGATTTCGATGCCCCGGTTGATCGGGCCCGGATGCATCACGACGACATCCGATTTCGCCAGCTGGATGCGCTTAGACGTCAGACCGAAGTGTCTGCAGTACTCCCGCGTCGATGGGAAAAACGAGTCGGTCATTCGCTCGAACTGGATCCGAAGCATCATGATGACATCGGCATCGGCGATGGCTTCATTCATCGAGTGGGTCACGTGGACGAAGGGGTTTTCCCGGCCCGTGATTTTACCGATGTCGGGAGCCAGCAAGGTCGGTGGCGCTGCCAGCCAGACATGCGATTCGAAGGCCGTCAGCGCCAGCAGATTGGATCGTGCGACCCTGCTGTGCAGGATGTCTCCCACGATGGCCACCTTAAGGCCGCCGAGACGGCCTTTGTGCCTGCGAATCGTGAAGGCGTCCAGGAGGGCTTGTGTGGGGTGTTCGTGAGCCCCGTCACCGGCATTTATGACTGAGGCACGCGTGTGTTGGGCAATCTCATAGGGTACGCCCGCCGCGCGATGTCGGATGACGATACAGTCCGGTGACATCGCGTCGAGAGTCTGGGCGGTATCGCGGAGGGTTTCCCCTTTTGCAACGCTGCTTTCCGTGGCTGACACGTTGATAACGTCGGCCGAGAGTCGCTTCCCCGCGACTTCGAACGAAGTGCGGGTGCGCGTCGAGGCCTCGAAAAACAAATTGACAACTGTCTTGCCCCGAAGCGTCGGTACCTTCTTCACGGGCCGTTGGCTGATTTCCTCGAAGCTTTCCGCGGATTCGAGAATCTGAACGATATCGTCCACCCTCATTCCCGCGATTCCCAGCAGGTCTTGTTTCGCTTTCGGTGGTCCGGCGCTCATTCCGCGACCTTGTCCATGACCCAGCCGCCATCTTCACCATCCACTTCCCGGACGCGGACGTCGATAATTTCGTCGCGTTCGGACTCCACCGTGCGCCCGACGAAGTTTGGCTGAATCGGCAGCTCGCGATGTCCCCTGTCGATGAGCACGGCCAACTGGAGTGACCGGATCCTGCCGTAATCGTTCAGGGCCTGCATTGCCGACCGGACCGTTCGGCCCGTGTAGAGCACGTCGTCGACCAGGATCACGTTCTTATCGGTGATTTCAGTCGGCAGGACCGTCTTGCGGACGACGGGCTGTGCCGACACCATCGTGAGATCGTCACGGTAGAGATTGATGTCGAGCGTACCGACGGTGGCCGCCACACCCTGAGCTTCGATAATTTCACTCAGGCGGTGGGCTAAGGGGCCACCCCTGCGCTCGATACCCAGCAGGATAATGGGTCGGTCGGCACTGGCCGTCAGGATTTCTGATGCCATCGCCTCCAGTGTTTGCCGCATCTCTCCGGCGCTCATCAACTGGTAGCGGACCTTCAGTGCCATCGGCGTAAGATTATATGATAGATTCAATTCAGTATGAGCAGGGTTCCGGACCTATCCGTGGAAATAGCCGGGATAGTGTTTCCGAATCCGGTCATTCTTGCCAGCGGAACAGTCGGCTACGGCGAGGAGTTCGACGGCCTCATCGACTTCTCCCGAGTGGGCGGCATTTCCGTCAAGGGTACCTCGCTCTTCCCGATCGACGGGAACCCCTCCCCACGCCTCTTTCCAACACCTTCGGGCATGTTGAATTCGATCGGTTTGCAGAATGTCGGGGTGGACCGCTTCATCAGTGAGAAGATGCCGTACCTGGTGAAAACCGGCTGTCCGGTGCTTGTGAACGTCTTCGGCTTCACTCTGGATGAATATGTCGGGGTGGTCGAACGGTTGAACGAATGCGATGGGATCGACGCCTACGAGTTGAATATCTCCTGTCCCAACACGGAGGAGGGCGGCATGGTCTTCGGGACTCGCAGAGAGGCGACCCGGGAGCTGGTCGACCGTGTCAAGGCGCGTTCTTCTCGACCGCTGATCGTCAAGCTATCGCCGAACGTCACCGATATCGCCGCAATCGCACAGACTGCGGCGGATGCCGGCGCCGATGCGCTCACGGTGGCGAACACGTATGTCGCCATGGCGATCGATCCGGAGACCTGCCGCCCCCGGATCGAAAACATCACGGCAGGGCTTTCTGGACCGGCCATCCGACCAATCACGCTCCGGATGGTTTATGAGTGTGCGCGAGCGGTGAAGATCCCCATTTTCGGATTAGGAGGCATCGATTCGGGAAGCGATGCAATCGAGTACCTGCTTGCCGGCGCATCGGCCGTCCAGGTCGGTACGGCGCATTTCAGAGACCCGGGATCATCCGTCCGAATCGTTGGTGAGATCGAGCGATTCTTGAAGCGAAAGCGTATTTCCGCGGCGCGGGACCTTGTTGGCGGACTGGAGACCCGACAATCGGTGTCATGACGAGGACCCTCGAGAATCCATCTCCGGTGATCATCGCCCTTGACGTGGCGTCCCGTGTCGAGGCGACGAATCTTGTATCCCGACTCACGGGTCATGCCGGCATGTTCAAAGTGGGTCATGAACTCTTCGTTGCCGAGGGTCCCGACGTGGTCCGTGCCATTGTCGATGGCGGCGATCGAGTCTTCCTGGATCTGAAGCTCCACGATATTCCCAACACGGTTTCCAGGGCCGCAATCGAAGCCGGGAATCTGGGTGTTTCAATGATGACGGTCCATGCGGCCGGTGGTCCCGCGATGATTCAGGCCACCCGCCGCGCGCTCGAAGACCGGTACGGTGAGGACCGCCCAACGGTGGTAGCGGTGACCGTGCTGACCAGTATTGATGAAGAGATTTTGTCGCAGACGGGAGTTGGCGGGTCGGCGGATGATCAGGTTCTCCGTCTGGCACGCATGGCTGGCCAGGCAGGAGCCGACGGTTTCGTGTGTTCAGCCCGGGAAGTTCGGTTGTTACGGGACAATCTGGGTGCGAGTCCTACGATTGTGACGCCGGGAGTTCGGATGCCCGCGCAGCCAGCGGACGACCAGAAGCGGATCGCCACGCCCCGCGACGTCGTGCACGCAGGTGCCGACTGGGTTGTCGTCGGCCGCTATGTGAATCAGGCGGATGATCCACGGCGTGCGCTGACTGAGGTGATTCAGTCGATCACGGGCTAACAGGCCGTGGCAGGGATATCCGGAACGGACACCGAATTATAGGGATCCGGGACGGACACCTAATTCGGGATAGAACATCGCGTATTGGTGAGCAGAACCGTAGAAATAGGTGTCCGTCCCGGATCCCCGCCGGGATCCCCGCCGGATCCTGCCCGAGCAGCCCCCGAAGACGGGTGCCTCTGCCCGGGGTCATTGGAACAGACGGATCGCGGCAATACCTCCCGCTCCGGCTTTGATCACCTCCGGGGTGTTTTCGGATGTGATGCCGCCGATCGCGAGAACGGGAATTTTGGTGACCTCGGTCACTTCCCGGAGTCGATCGATCCCGACCGGCGTCTTTCCCGGGGTGTCGAATACGGGGCCAAAGACGACGAAGTCAGCGCCCCCCGCCTCGGCGAGACGCGCTTCGTCGACCGTGTGGGTGGAGAGTCCAACCATGCCGATCAGGGATCGGACCTCGGAAACCGGGAGGCCGTTGGCGGGAAGATGCACGCCGGCGGCACCCGCGGCGAGTGCCACATCCAGTCGGTCGTTGACCAGGACCTTCGTTCCCCGACCCTTGACCGCCGCCAGAACGGCACGGACCAGGTCAAACAGGGCGCCAGATTCCAGATCCTTTTCACGCACCTGGATCATATCCACGCCGCTGGCCGCGGCACGGGTGGCCGCCGCGATGACGTCTCCCGCCCTGCGATCCGTCACGTAGTAACGGATCATTTCTGGGGACGCGAAGCAAACAACCGACGGAGTTCAGAGAGGCCGATCAGGCAGTCGAGTCCTCCGAGTCCGCTCACGGCCGTTCGGACGACGGTTCCGAGCAACAGGGGCCGCACACCAGGAACATACTCGAAGAGGAGGTTGTGTTCCCATAGTGTGGACCAGGGAACGAAGACCAGAAAGATGCCGATCTCCAGACAGAACAGAATAATCCCAACGCCGAACATTCGACTCATGATGTTCAGTTGCGGACGTCGCAGGTCCAGGCCGGAGACTACTTTCTGAGTTCCTTGATTCGGGCTGCCTTGCCGCGCAATTCCCTGATGTAATAAAGCTTGGCGCGTCGGACCCGGCCATGACGAACGACTTCGATCTTCTGGATAATCTTGGAGTGAATCGGAAACACCCGCTCGACTCCCTGGCCGAACGAGATCTTCCGAACCGTAAATGTCTCGCGTATTCCGCCGTGTTTCTGTGCGATACACACGCCTTCAAAGATCTGGATCCGTTGCTTGTCCCCTTCCCGGATACGCACGTGGACTTTTAATGTGTCGCCGGTCTTGAATTCCGGCAGGTCGTCCCGGAGTTGCTGTGCTTCCACCGTCTCTATGATGTTCATAATGCCTCTTCGTTCGGCAACCGAACGGCGGTTGCCCCTTTTCTCGTTCGAAAATTCAGGCGTGGTTGCCTATTTCCTCTTCCAATGCCTGAACATCAGAATCCGACAGAAGTTTCTTATCGATGAGATCGGGTCTGTTCTTCAGAGTCTTTCTCAGGGATTCGGTGCGCCGCCAGCGCGCAACAGCTCCGTGATCGCCCGACAACAATACATCGGGCACCCGCCAGCCGCGAAACTTCGCGGGCCGCGTGAAATGCGGATGCTCCAGCGCGGTGCCGATCGTGGCTGGATCCGAAAACGAATCCCGCAAGATCGATTCTTCCTTGCCGACAGCGCCGGGTACGTAGCGCGTCACGGCATCGACAACGACCGTTGCGGCCACTTCTCCGCCGGAAACAATAAAGTCTCCGATCGATATTTCCATTGTGGCCAGGTGTTCGGTGACCCTTTGGTCGATCCCTTCGTAGCGCCCGCAAACGAGGACGATCTGATCTGCGTGTGACAGGCGCAGAGCTTCAGCTTGTGAAAAGGACCGTCCCGAGGCACTCAGCACCACGACTTCGATCGATTCTCCCGTCTTAGGAAGTGCTTCGACTGCTTCGAATATCGGTTCCGGTTTCAGCACCATACCGTCGCCTCCGCCGAACGGTCGGTCGTCGACCGTGTGGTGGCGGTCTCTGGCATACTCCCTGAGATCGTGCACCCGGGTATCGATCAATTTGCGCTCGCGAGCTCTCCGGATGATCCCGTGATTGAGCGGGCCTTCAAAGAAGCCGGGGAAAATCGTAATGATGTCGAATCGCGTCACTCTGATCGCTTCACTTCCTGTTCACTTCCACCAGGCCTTCAGGCAACTCCACCTCGATCCGCTTGTTTCCGATATCGATTTTTTTCAGGAACGACTGCGCGAATGGGATCAGTATCTCTTCGCCTTCCCGCTCCAGTCGTAGCAGTGTGGTGCTCCCATAATCGAGAATCTCCGCGACAGTTCCGATCGCCTCACCGTCCCGGTACACCGTGCAGCCTTCCAGGTCAAAACTGTAGAAGGAGCCTTCCTCTGCCTCGGGCCACTCGCTCTCCGGAATCCAGATGCGTCCACCGATCCATTTTTCGGCCTCGGAGATCGAATCAATACCCTTGAGCTTGGCGACCCGGCGTCCGTGTTGAATCCTGAATGTCTCTATTTCCGTTTCAATTCGTTTCCCGCTATCTCCTTCAAGGGTCAAAATCACAGCCCGTCCCGTCTCAAATAACCGGGAATCATCAAATTCCACGCGGACGCGAACCATGCCGTTAAGGCCTTGTGTTCGTGTGATGCTGGCGATGGGAACGAGAGTTTCCTGGTTTCGGCTGATGGGTCTACTCCAGGATTTCCAGCGTGAACCGCTTCTGCAGCTTCATCCCGGCCGCGCTCAGAATGGTTCGAATGGATCGCGCCGTCCGCCCCTGTTTGCCGATCACCTTTCCGAGGTCATCTGGAGCCACGCGTAACTCAAGAACAGTCGTCTGTTCTCCTTCGATTGCGTTGACGGTGACTTCTTCGGGACTGTCCACAAGCGCCTTGGCGATCTGTTCAACGAGCTCTTTCATGTCACCTCCTGCGACAACATCAAGTGCACGTGTTCCGAGTCAGGAGCCGAACGTCGGAGAGGACTTCCCGAAGAATTATCAGAGGCTACACGATCGCCCGCCTGCGCAGAATGCTGCGGACCGTATCAGACGGCTGCGCCCCTTTTGAGAGCCAGTAGCGTGCCCGGTCCTCGTTGACCTCGACATGTGCCGGGTTCGTCAGGGGGTTGTACTGGCCCAGAATCTCCAGAAAGCGGCCGTTCTGCGCCCTTTTCTTCTCTATCACGACTATTCTGTAATACGGGCGCTTCTTCGAGCCGATCCGGGTCAGACGCATCGCTACCAAATTATCAGCCTCCTGTGGCGGTCAACACGAGATAAGACACCGCTTCGCCACCAAATATTTTCGAGTCATGGTCGAGGTGACTGTGGGAGTCCCGAACAAAGATACTGGAATTATAGTTTTCCAGCGAAAACCACGTCAATAACGAATTCGTGGAAGGGAGATGACTACATCGGCATCTGGGGCAGGCGAAAACCTTTCATCCTTCTACGTTTCTTCCCCTTCTTTCCCTTCTTGGCGCCCCCTCCCGTCATCCCTTTCATCATCTTGAGGGTCTGAATATACTGCTTCAGTATCTGGTTGACCTGCTGGACCGATGTCCCGCTGCCTCTGGCGATCCTTTTTCGGCGACTTCCGTTGATTATCTGGTGGTTGCGGCGTTCTCTGGGCGTCATCGAGTTAATGATGGCCTCGGTTCGCCCCAGTTCTTTCTCATCGATCTGGACCTTGCCCATGTCCTTGAATGGGCCGATGTTGGGCAGCATCCCGATGATCTGCTCCAGCGAGCCCATTTTTCGAATCTGCTGCAATTGGTCGCGGAAATCCTCTAGAGTGAAGGTATTCTTGAGGACCTTTTTCTGGAGTTCGATCGCCTTTTCGTGGTCGATCGTCTCCTCCGCTTTTTCGATCAGCGACAGAATATCGCCCATCCCCAGGATCCGTGACACGAGTCGGTCGGGATGGAACTGCTCGAGCGCTTCCGATTTTTCACCGGTTCCAACGAACTTGATGGGCTTGCCGGTGACGGAGTTGATCGACAGGGCGGCGCCGCCACGCGCGTCGCCGTCCAGTTTCGTCAGTATGAATCCGGTGAAGTCCAACTGCGTGTGAAATTGTTCTGCGCTCCGGACCGCATCCTGTCCAAGCATCGCGTCTGCGACGAAGAGGATTTCCTGCGGGTTCAGGGAGTTTTTGATTTCCTTGAGCTCCGTCATCAGTGCGTCGTCGATATGGAGCCTGCCGGCTGTGTCGATGATGAGCACATCGTGAGCGCTGTCGCGAGCTTCATTAAGAGCTTGCCGGGCGAGTGTCAGGGGGGAATCACCCGGCCCCCCGTCCCAGACGGGAGCTTCGACTTCACTAGCTATGATGCGCAACTGGTCACGTGCGGCCGGTCGGTAAACGTCCACCGACACCAACATCGGACGATGTCCCTGTTTCTGAAGCCACCGGGCAAGCTTTCCGCTCGACGTTGTCTTGCCCGCTCCCTGGAGGCCGACCAACAGAATGACTGTCGGAGGCTGGGATGCGAACTTGATACGGGCGGTCTCGCCGCCCAGAATCGCGACCATCTCGTCACGAACGACTTTGACCACCTGTTGCCCGGGGCTGAGGCTGCTGAGCACCTCCTGCCCGAGCGCCTTCGCCCTGACGCGGTCGGTGAACTCTCGAACGACTTTAAAGTGGACATCCGCCTCGAGCAGGGCGAGCCGGATGTCTTTGAGCGCATCCTCAATATGTTCCGCCGTCAGTATCCCTTCGCCACGAAGGTTCTTGAAGACCTGCCCCAGCCTGTCAGATAAGTTTTCGAACATAAGACTGAATCAAGAAGCAGATAGAAAAGTTTCCAATTTGACGTCCGGCATGCTTCGGTGTCGCTCGTTCAGCGGGAGTCTTCGCCAGGCTTACCATTCTGTGGCCATATGAGGACGCCTGTGGCCTTATGGGGACGCTGGGGGGACTGGGAACGCCGGCTGATCGCCCGTCATCTGCGAACTCTTCGGATAGACCGAGCTTTACCCGTTTCCGAATCCACATCGATCACGGCGGCGTTCACCTGGGCATCGTCGGTCGCGGGCTGAAACCGTACAGGAATCTGTTTGTGATAGCGCTCCATCACGGATTCGCGGCTCATACCGATGACAGAATCGAATGGGCCCGTCATCCCCACGTCGGTTTGATAAGCCGTGCCTTCGGGTAAGACCCGTTCATCCGCAGTCGGAACATGAGTGTGACTTCCCAGGACGGCGGACACTCTTCCGTCGAGATACCAGCCCATGGCGACTTTCTCGGCCGTGGCTTCGGCGTGCATGTCGACCACCACCACTCGTGCATGATTCGGGATCCGGGCCAGCTCCCGGTCTATCGCCCGAAACGGATCGTCGATCGGCGGCATGAACGACAGGCCCTGGATGTTGATCACGGCGACGGGTTCGCCCCAATCCGTGTCAACCACGACCGTGCCGTGACCCGGATTGGTCGGCGGATAATTGGCCGGACGCAGAATCCGGGACTGTGCATCCAGGTAGGGCAGGATTTCCTTCTTGTCCCAGACGTGGTTTCCCGAAGTCAGGACATCCACACCCCATCCGAAGAGTTCATCCGCAATTTTCGGCGTCACGCCAAACCCCGCGGCGGCGTTTTCGCAGTTCGATATCGTGAAGTCGATCGCGTATTCTTCCTGGATCGATTTCAAGTGATCGCGGAGCACTTCGCGCCCGGCACGGGCTACGATGTCACCAATGAAAAGAATGTTCATGCAAGTGAAAGACCCCACTTGGCCGTGTGGCACCCTTATTTGAGTCTGTCGAAACAGGGTGGGTGTCCTATCCGCGCTTCAGGGGGCCATCAACCCGTAGGGATGACCCGCACACCACGCAAGAATCGGACCCCTTCAAATAAGACATAGGTCAAATAATGTCGCACCAACACGCGCTTCGCAGGGCCACCTCGATTGTAGGTGAATGACTGAAACAAGGTCAATCCGGCAGGTCGAATTTAGCAGGCTACAGCTCTTCGTCGATTGCCGTGATCCACTTCTTTGCGCCGGAGCGGATGGCGGATTCGAGCTTTTTCATGCCGCCATCCCGTTCGCGCGATTCCTCAGCCAGATGCAGAGCGGTCAGGATGGCAACCTTGAGCGAGTCGACAGTTCCGCTTTGTTCAGCGATTTCGCGCATCCGATGATCGACTTGTTCAGCCAGCTTGAGGATTTCGCTCCGTTCGGCCGGCGTGCTGAGACGCAGAGGGTATCTCTGGTCGTAGATTTCGATTTCGACGATGTCGCTTTTGTCCTTCTTAGGCAAGGGGCTTCTCGCTGAATGTAGCAATGCTTTCGATCAGGCTCTGAACCCGACCCCGGACAATGCTGCGTTCCTTGCGGAGTCCATCAAGGTCCTTTTCGAGCCGTTCTATGTGGCGACGCGCTTCGGCGAGTTGTTTTTCGGCTGCTCCCTTTTCCATTTTCGTATGCTGGAGCGCCTCCAGCATCCGCCCAACCCCGTCCTCGAGGGCTCTAAATCTTTCCAGGGCTTCGGCCGGGCCAGACTTCATAATGGTTTCAACTCCTCAGATTCACCCCGATACCTTCGAGTTGAACCAGGATCTTCCGGTCGAACTCCTGCACTTCCTCATCCGTCAGGGTGCGCTTTGAGGACTGGTATACAAGTCCGACGGCAAGGCTGTAACACGACTCGGGAAACGGACCTGTTTCGAGTCGATCGAAGGGCTCGACGGTGACGAGTTCTGAAATTCCCGAAGCCCGGATTGCCGCCAACACGTTCGAAAATCGAATTGTTCGATCCAGCAGCAGTGACAGGTCGTGTCTAATGGCAGGGTACTTCGGAATCCTGGTGGCTGCAACGTTCCCGAGTCGGGCGGCATAGAGATCTTCGATGTCGATTTCTGCGACGTACACCTTCTGGCGCAGCTTATAGAGATCACCGATACTCCCGGCGAGCTCACCCAGCTTCGCAACGGATCCGAATCGAACGCTCCGGCCGCGATGGTAATAGGGCGGCAGATCCTGGGTCGATTCGGTAGCATCCACAGAAAAACCGCGCAGCAATGTTTCAATATCACCCTTAAGGTTGTAGAAGTCGGACTCCAACGGCGCATGGTGAACGGATCGAGGATGCGCGGCTCCAGTCTGGGCGATCACCAGATGTCTGTGCTCTCCGGTTGTGGGGTAGACCTTTCCGATTTCGTAGAGAAATACATTTCGATTTCCGCGGTTCAGATTCCACTGCAGGGACAGCAGCATGCTCGGGACCATCGACGTCCGCAGGATGGGCGCCTTTTCGGAAATTGGATTTTTCAGACAGACTGGCTGGATTCCCGGCGCAAACCGTTCTTCGGTTTCCGGGTCGCTGAATGCGATGGTGCACGCTTCCGAGTAACCCATTCCCGACAGCAGATCCCGGATACGGGTCTCTTCCACATGCCACGGGAGCCGTTCTCCCGGCGCGCTCCATGCCGGAAGCGTCGACGGAAATCGGTCGTAGCCGTGAATACGCGCTACTTCCTCCAAGAGGTCTTCCTCGCCCGAAACATCGTGCCTGTAGCTCGGGATGTCCACGCTCCAACCTTCGGAATCGGCTCCAGCACCAACGTCGAACCCCAAACCTGTGAAGATACGCGTGACTTCATCGTCGGAGATATCCATCCCGAGATAATCCCGGATCCGGGTCCGTCGCAGGCGGGCCCTGGATTTCGCGGTCCCTTCCGATGGATAGTTATCAAGAACGCCTTCGTAAATCTTACCGCCGGCGATCTCCGCAATGAGCTGTGCCCCACGGTCGCATGCGGTCCGGGCCATTTCGATGTCGGCGCCCCGTTCGAAGCGGTAGGATGCTTCTGTGCTGAGGTTCAGCCTCCGGGCGGTCTTGCGAATCGAGAGCGGATCGAACCAGGCGGCCTCGAGTAGAACGTTTGTGGTGGCGGCAGAGATCTCGCTCTCTTCACCGCCCATCACTCCCGCCAACGCCACCGGGTGTGCACTGTCGGCGATCACGAGTACCGACGGGTCCAGCTCCCTGGTTTCGCCATCGAGTGTCGTGAGCGTTTCACTCACTTCGGCCCGACGCACGATGATTTGGCCCTGCGCTAAAGTGTCCGCGTCGAAAGCATGGAGTGGGTGGCCCAGTTCCATCAGAACATAATTGGTAATGTCGGCGACGTTATTAATGGAACGGATTCCGACGGCTTCGATACGCCGGACCAGCCAATCGGGGGATTTTCCGATCGTGACGCCCTCGATGTAGCGGCCGCAATACCGCTTGCAGAGATCATTGTCGGCGATGGAAATTGAAACTACGGACCCAGCCCGCCGTTCGATCTCGGCAACGTTGATCGCGGGCATGCGGACTACTTTTCCGTAGAGGGTGCCCACCTCCCGGGCGACACCCAGATGAGAGAGACAATCTCCCCGGTTAGTCGTGATGTCCAGATCGAGCACGACATCGTCGCCGGTCGTCTCCATCGCGTCCACAGCGAGCCCGGCGAGCGAGAGTCTCTCGCTCAGCTGAGAAGCATCATCGGGAGTGGAGACGTATTCTTTGAGCCAGTTGAGGCTGATCCGCATGTCGATTCGTCCGCGCTGGTCCCGGGTCAGAACTGTTCGAGAAATCGCAGGTCGTTTTCGAATAACAGGGGAATGTCGCTGATCCGACATTTGATCATCGCGTACCGGTCGATCCCCATCCCAAAAGCAAAGCCGCTGTAACGTTCTGGGTCGTATTTAACAAAACTGTAGACAACGGGATTCACCATACCCGCTCCCATCATTTCGATCCAACCGGTCTGCTTGCACACGCGACAGCCGCTGCCTTCACAGAAGGGACAGGAAATGTCGACTTCGGCGCTGGGTTCGGTGAAAGGGAAGAAGCTCGGGCGGAAGCGTGTCTCGGTGTTCGCACCAAAGAACCGCTGGTGGAAGAGCTCGAGAGTGCCCTTTAAGTCTCCAAAGGTGATTCCTCCATCGACGACCAAACCTTCGATCTGGTGGAACATCGGAGAGTGTGTGGCGTCCAGATCGTCATGGCGGAAGACGCGGCCCGGGCAAATGATCCGGATCGGAGGTTGTCGCTTCTCCATCGTCCTTACCTGGACTGGAGATGTATGCGTCCTGAGGACGACGTCATCGGAAACATAAAACGTGTCGGATGGATCCCGCGCCGGATGTCCGTCCGGGATATTGAGAGCCTCGAAGTTGTAGTAAGTGGACTCGACTTCCGGACCGTCTTCCACCGTGTAACCCATCGAGACGAATATGGACTCCATTTCGGCCCGAATGAGGGTAATCGGATGTCGATGCCCAATGCGGGGCCGTTCGCCCGGAAGGCTGACATCCAGGGTTTCCTCGACGATTTGCTGTTGTTCGGCTTCGGTCGCGATCGAATCTTCGAGTTCAGCGAGTGCAGATTCGATCTTCTGTTTCAGCTCGTTGCCAAACTTGCCGAACTCTGAGCGCTCGTCCTTCGGCAGCGTCCGCAGCAACTGTAGTTTGAGCGTCAGGAGACCAGACTTGCGGGAAAGATATCGGGTCCGAATTTCGTCTAGAGATGGGCGGTCTTTGGCGCGGTATCTGTCCCGTTCAAATTGCTCGCCAATTTCATGGAGTTGGGCGAGTCCTGAACCGGAAGCCATCGAACTATGCAGCTTGGCTGATCGCTGCTTTCGCCTTCTCCGCCAACTGGGCGAAACCTGATGGGTCCGCTATGGCGATATCCGCAAGAACCTTGCGGTCCAGTTCGATTCCCGCCTTCTTCAGGCCGGAAATGAACTGGTTATAGTTGATCCCATTCTCACGCGCCGCAGCTCCAATCCGGATGATCCAGAGCCGGCGGAAATCACGCTTACGCGTTCGGCGGTCGCGGTACGCATACTGGAGTGCGCGATCCACGGATTCCGTGGCGAACTTGAAGAGCTTGCTCTTGTTAAGGAAGTAGCCCTTGGCCGCCTTCAGAACTTTTTTCCGGCGATCGTGTCTCTTGGTTCCTCGTCTAACTCTTGGCACTTCTAATTCAACCTCTAACCTGAGTGGTCAGTTCCTATCCGTACGGAAGCATGTCCCGGACCTTCTGAAAATCTGAAGCATCGAGGATCGCAGGCTTGCCGAGGTGCCTCTTCCGCTTCTTTGATTTCTT
This sequence comes from Terriglobia bacterium, assembly GCA_965263045.1. Classification (GTDB taxonomy): domain Bacteria; phylum Acidobacteriota; class Terriglobia; order 20CM-2-55-15; family 20CM-2-55-15. The sequence continues at coordinate 4,653,489 of CBDHGK010000041.1, read as the reverse complement.
GGTCAGGATATGACGCTGGAAGGAATGTCTCCGCTTGACCTTCCCGGTGCCCGTTAACTTGAATCGTTTGCGCGCGCCCCGATGCGTCTTGAGTTTGTACATGAATTCTACTTTCCTGTTTTCGACGTCTGTTTCGCCTCTTATTTTCTGGGTGCGAATATCGCGACTAGATTGTTGCCTTCCATTTTGGGTCGGTTTTCCACAGTTCCGACTTCTTCCAACTCTTCGACAAGCCGCTGGATCAGAGCGCGCCCGATATCTTTATGGACGATTTCACGGCCCCGGAACCAGACGTTCGCTTTGACTTTGTCGCCCTGGTTCAGGAAGCGAATGATGTGGTTCTTTTTGAACTCGTAGTCGTGTTCGTCAGTGTTGGGGCGAAACTTGACTTCTTTGACCGTGATGCTCTTCTGATGCTTCCTTGCTTCGTGAGCCTTTCGTTTCATCTGGTAGCGGTACTTGCCGTAGTCCATGATCCGGCAAACCGGCGGTTTGCCGTTCGGTGCTACCTCGACCAGATCCAGGCCTCTTTCTTCCGCTATTGCAATCGCCGCTCCCGGCGTCATCACTCCCAGCTGCGTGCCTTCCTCATCAATCACCCGAATTTCGGTGGCCCGAATTCGATGGTTGACTCTTGTTCGGTCGGTCCGCGGCCTTCCGGAAAATTTCTTCACTCTTGACAATCGCTAAACATAACAAAATCAACGGTGCATTTGCAATCTCACGCTCCGCATCCCGAGGTGTGACGATGACGGGAGATCGCACCTCCGTCCAATGGATTTCAACTCGTCAATGGTCTTGTGCCGTTCGATCCGTTGATATACCTTAACCCAATGGGATATACCGTCGCGGAAACCCCAATCGGACCTCTGACCCTCGCGACGGGCAGCAACGGCGTCCGGGTGCTGTCTTTCGGAAGAAATATACCTTCCGGCGTAGGGCCCGATGTGGCGGGGAATGCTTCTGTCCTAGCCCAACTCGATGAATATTTCGCCGGCACCCGGCGTGACTTTGATCTCGCCCTGGACCTGGAAGGGACGCCCTTTCAGCAGAGCGTCTGGCAGGCACTGAGGGACATTCCTTACGGCGAGACCCGCAGTTATGGAGAAATTGCCAGTGCCATCGGAAAGCCGCGGGCGGCACGTGCAGTAGGAATGGCCAACCACGAGAATCCCGTATCTATATTGGTTCCCTGCCACCGGGTGATTGGCCACGATGGTCGTCTCGTCGGCTACGGTGGTGGCCTCGAGATCAAGAGAGCACTGCTCGATCTGGAAGGATCGTCAACACTCAGGGAGCCCGAAGCCACGCACCCGCGTGGCCGTTCGACGGATTCCCAGCCAATCCTGTTTTCGTAGCCGGCAATCCCGGCTGCTCCAAATCAAAGCAACAATCGGAGCTTTGCCCCCGGGCGGTCGGCTCCCGGATAAAGAGTGACGTGTGAAACCCAATGAACAAAGAAGAGCTTGAAACGATTCGGCACTCGCTGGCCCACCTGATGGCTGCCACCATCCAGGATTTCCACCCGGAGGCGAAGTTTGGCGTCGGGCCAGTCATCGCGGACGGCTTTTACTACGATGTCTATCTTGAAACGCCCCTGACGCCTGAAGACCTCGAAACAATAGAGCAGCAGATGCGGCGCAAGGTGAGCGAAAAGGTTGCCTTCGAACGGTCAGAAGTGCCGATTGATGAGGCCATTACGCGTTTCGAGGGGATGGGGCAGAGCTTCAAAGTCGAACTTCTGAACGATCTGAAGCAACGGGGGACGACTGCGGTCAAAGATCTTGGGGACCAGAACCTCGTTGGTGGCAGTGTCGATAACGTCAGCATTTATAAAACTGGAGAGTTCGTCGATCTCTGCCGTGGTCCTCACGTCGAAAACACCGGCTCGATCCGTCCGGATGCGTTCAAACTCACGCGCGTTTCGGGCGCCTATTGGCGTGGGGATCAGGCTCGCGACCAGATGCAGCGTGTCTACGGGGTTGCGTTCCACACGAAGAAGGAACTGAAGGAATACTTCGTCCGGCTTGAAGAAGCCAGGAAGCGGGACCATCGCCGGTTGGGCGTCGATCTTGATCTGTTCAGCATCAACCCCGACAGCATTGGAGGAGGCCTGGTGCTCTGGCATCCGAAGGGAGGGCTGATCCGCCATCTCGTCGAGGAATACTGCAAGTCCGAGCATCTCAAAGGCGGCTACGATTTCGTTTATACACCCCACATCGGCCGGGCATCGCTGTGGGAAACCAGCGGCCATCTGGATTTTTACAGAGACGGTATGTACGCGCCGGTAACGATCGACGAACAGGAGTTCTATCTAAAGCCGATGAACTGTCCGTTCCACGTCGACATCTTTAAGAGTGGTGTGCGCTCCTACCGCGACCTTCCGATCCGCTTTGCCGAATGGGGCACCGTGTATCGGTATGAACGCAGTGGCGTGCTGCACGGGTTGACCCGGGTGAGGGGATTCACCCAGGACGACGCCCATCTGTTCTGCCGGCCGGATCAAATGCCTGCTGAAATCGACAAGGTCCTGAACTTCAGCCTGGATATTCTTCGGGCGTTCGAATTCGCAGACTTCAAACTCTTCTTGAGCACGCGTCCGGAAAAGCGCGTCGGAGAAGAGGCTAACTGGGACGCGGCCGAGACCGCGCTCGAGCAAGCGCTCAAGAGGTTGGGTTTGCCTTTCGAGATCAACGAGGCCGACGGTGCCTTCTATGGTCCCAAGATCGATATCAACGTCAACGACGCCATCGGGCGGCAATGGCAGCTGAGCACGATTCAGTTCGATTTCAACCTTCCCGAACGCTTCGACCTCGCCTTCGTTGGAGAGGATGGAACCCGACACCGGCCCTATATGATCCATCGGGCCCTGTTAGGCAGCATGGAACGGTTCTTTGGAATCCTGATCGAGCACCACAGCGGTGCTTTCCCAGTTTGGCTGGCGCCGGTCCAGGCCATTCTTATTCCGATTGCCGACCGGCATGTCGAATACTGCCAGGGCGTGGTAGAGAAACTGAAGGCCGAGGGACTCCGGGTGGAAATTGACGACGGTGGCGACCGTATGAACGCCAAAATCCGTAAGGCCCAGTTGCAGAAGATTCCCTATATGCTCGTCGCTGGAGATAGGGAGATCGAAGCCGGAGCCGTAGCGGTTCGGTTACGATCTGGAGAAGACCTCAAGGCCAAATCGGTCGAAGCGTTCCTTGCTCTCGCAAGGGAATCCATAGCTGCACGCAATTAATGGAGCAGGGGTCCACACGAGTCCAGTGGGTGAGCTGGACAAGCAAGCCGCAAACTCGGCGAAGCCCCGGATGCCCGAGCGCACGGCGCTATACAGTGACGTTTGGTGGGACATGAAATTTGAGACGCAGACTGGCCGATCTCAAAGCCGTACATTCCTGGAAGAACGACGACCGCAGCCTGGCCTCCAAATGGAAATCTGACTGGAAATGGTCCTGTGGATTGTCTCAGCGCTCATCCTTGCTGAACGCCTCGCATGATATATTTGTCCAACTTAACTTCGTTATTTTAAGAGGACTTACACGATGCGGCTTCTTGGTGGAACATTGGCGGCCTTCCTGGCTTTCAGCCTCCCGTTCATAAGTTACGCGCAGTCGACGACGGGTTCCATTCTCGGCGACATCGGTGATGCGTCAGGCGCCGTGCTTCCGGGGGTGACCGTCAACCTGACGCACACAACCACCGGTGCCATCCGTCGGGTGCTCACCAACGGCTCGGGCGCGTACAGGGTGACGGGTCTGCAACCGGCCGAGTACGAGATCGCGATCGAACTCGACGGATTCCGTTCCATGACGCGTGCGGGAGTTGTGCTACCCATCCAGGGAGAAATAAAGATTGATTTCACCATGGAAGTGGGGGCGGTCACCGAATCCATCACTGTAACGGATCAGGCGCCTCTGATGCGTCCGACCGCAAACAGTATCCAGACCGTAGTTGACAATCTTCGGATCGAGGGACTGCCGCTGAAGAATCGGGACTTTATGGATCTCGCATTGCTCGCGCCGGGCGTCATGCTGGACCAGAGCTCCGTTCGCTCGGGTGCCACCGATTCCATCAGTTTCTTCGGAATGGATGAACCGCACAAAGCCATCTGGCTCGACGGAGTCGACTTCAATGACGAAGTCGTCGGGGGCGGAACCAACATATCCGGCGCGACCCGAACCCGGCTGGGCCAGGAAGCGATTCAGGAGTTTCAGGTGATGTCGACGGGGTATTCACCTGAGTTTGGCCGAAGCGGCAGTGGGGCGATCAACGTCGTACTGAAATCGGGTGGTAACGACATCCACGGCAGCGCTTTTTACTTCATTCGGGATGACGCGTTCGACAAACCGGCATTCCAGGTTCGAGGCGGCGTGCCGTTTCAGAGCGGCGATGTGCCTGAATTCAGGACCCAGCAGTATGGCGGCACCATCGGAGGCCCCCTCGCCCGCGACCGGGCGTTTTATTTCTTTTCGCTGGAACGCAAGACCAACACGGGCAGTTCTCAGATTACGATTCCGGACTCGGTCAAAACGTTCGTGGATTCGCTCAATCTCGGTTACGACACCCGGAGTTCCGTTTCTCAGGAACGGGAACAGGTCAACGCGATCGGCAAGTTCACATTTAATCTGAGCGACAGCAACACCCTGCATCTCACCTATCTCTATGACGATGACAACGATTTGAACAAGGACATCGGAGGTGACGACGCTGCAGATCGGGGCTTTGACGATCTCAATAACTCCTACTTTGCAACCGCCAACTGGACCGCCCTGATCGGCGCGAATACAGTGAACGAATTGCGGATCAATCGTTCGAGCCAACGGCTGTTCCGCAGCATTCGGAAAGATTCTCTCTTTCTGCCGGGTTTGATCTTCCCCTCTGTCAACATTGGCCTCGACGGTAGCGCGACGCCCCAGGGACGCAATCAGAAAAACTGGATCATCGCCAACACGACGACCTACCAGCGAGGTAACCACACGCTCAAGTTCGGCGGTGAGATGAACGACATCGTGGCGACCAACGATACGAACGAAGATTTCAACGGTTCTTTCGTCTTTGAAACCGACGCGTCCCCGTTCCTGCCTGTCGAATACACGGCAGGGTTTAACCTTCAATTTGCGCGGGGAGATTCCCCCGACCCAACGATCACCCAGGTCAATCGCGACATGGACATGTACGGTCTTTTCGTCAACGACACCTGGCGTCTCACACCGACTCTGACCCTCAATATGGGGTTAAGGTATGACCTGCGTGTTCTCGAGGGCGACATTGGCGGTCCCGATCCCTTCGAACAGCCGGGCTTTTCTCGAGACAATCCCGAAGACGTCTGGTTGAACGTCGCCCTGGGGCCGGTGGGTACGTTAGGCCTTCAGCCCTGGCGTCCGACTCCCACCGATACCCTGGATCTGTCACCAAGGGTGGGTTTTGCGTGGGATGTGCTCGGGACCGGGCGCGCGGTGATTCGTGGCAGCTACGGGATTTTCCACGATCGCGTTCCCACGTTGACCCATCGGGGAATCGTCAACAGCTACAACGGTTTAAATATACAGACCGTCAGCGAACAGGATCCCGTAACGGTCCAGAGCTTTTTTCCGAACCCTCCGGCGGGGGACCGACTGGCCGCGGGTTCGACCACGGTGCCGTCACCGACGGGAGACACGCCCTACACCCAGCACACCAACGCGGGCTTTCAGTACGAGATTTCGCCGAACATGGCTGTATCCGCCGACTTCACTCATATTCTGGGATTAAATTTTCTGATGACCCGGAACGTCAACGCTCCGCTACCGGGCGGGGAGTGCCCGTTTGATGCCGCGCTGATGGCCAACGGAGTTACGAATTCACTGTGTCGGTTTCGTATGACTATGGGCCACGACCAGAGTGGACGGATTCACGTGAATTCGCTTTCGCTCCGACTGGACCGGTCGTTCTCCAACGGTTTCGGTTTCCTGCTGGGTTACACCACGGGTAGTGCGAAGGAGTTCAATCGGGGCGGGTTCCCCGTGATCATCGGCGTGGCCCCGTCCGACCCCAATGACAAGTTCGGGGACATACACTTTGGCCCCGCCGAAAACGATGTGCGGCATCGTCTGACGGCCAACCTCGTATATGAATTGCCCTACGGCATTAACGCGAGCACGATCGTCACGGCCAACAGCGCCGCGCCCTATGATCGGACGACCGGTCGCGATAACAACCGCGATGGTGCCCGCAACGACCGGTCCCCCGGAGTCGGCGTCCATTCCGAGCGGGGGGATCACTTTTTCAACGCGGATTTGAGGCTGGGAAAGACATTCGCCATCGACGAAACCAAGAACATCGAAGTATTGTGGGAAATGTTCAATGTTTCCAATACTGCCAACCTGCTTCGATTCAACGGGAACGAGTCTTCGGTATCTTTTGGTCAGGCCCGGTCGGTACTCCGGCCCTTCCAGGCGCAGTTCGGGCTCAAGTTCACCTTTTGAGACGCTGGGAGACGCTGAAATGAGGGACAGCCTGTTCTATCCTCCGTCCGACCCCGAGGGTTTCCGCGTCTATCTTGGGAGTGGTCGCCCGACTCTGTGATGGGATCTGTTTGTCCGATTTCGTGTGCCAATATGTGCCCTCCTGACAGCCTCCGAAGGGCACTTGCAGACGGTGCCGGTGATTATAATAAATGTGAAGTGAAACAGGGCTGACAGACGCAGGATGTAGGAGCGATCGGTGCCGTCGGAATTATTACAGCAGGGTGTCGGGCTGATGCTTCTGGGGATGGGCGTGGTGTTTGTCCTGCTGGGTCTTCTTGTACTTGCTCTGATGGCGATGTCACGTCTCGCTCGAATGTTGGAACCGCCGCCGGTTGTAGTGGACACTGCCGGCGTTGCCGCTGCGCCGGAGATGGACGATCCTGAGCTGATCGGCGTCATAACCGCGGCCGTTCGGGCCAACCGGGGACAATCGCAAAGATAGAGAACCACGGCGACAGAATCGCGAATGAAGAAACCCTTAGCCATTACAGATGTCGTATTGCGGGACGGCCATCAGTCCCTGCTGGCCACGCGGATGCGAATCGAGGACATGCTCCCAATTTGTGGCCGCCTGGATCAGGTTGGGCTCTGGTCGGCGGAGGTCTGGGGAGGCGCGACCTTTGATGCGTGCATCCGTTTTCTGGGAGAAGATCCCTGGGAACGGTTGCGACAGTTCAAGAAGGCCATGCCCAACACCCGCCTGCAGATGCTGCTCCGGGGACAGAACCTGCTCGGGTATCGACATTATGCAGACGATGTCGTCGAATCGTTTGTCGCGTCAGCGGCCGAGAACGGGATGGATGTGTTTCGCATCTTTGACGCGATGAACGATATCCGCAATTTCGAGACGGCTGTTCGAGCGACTTTGAAGTCCGGTAAGCACGCTCAGGGAGCCATCGCCTATACGATCAGTCCGGTTCACTCGATCAGCACGTGGGTGGAGATGGGGAAGCGTCTGGAAGACCTGGGCTGCCAGTCAATCTGTATCAAAGATATGGCGGGTCTGCTGCGACCCTACGTGGCTGAAGATCTGGTTTCCCGTTTGAAGGAAGCGGTGTCGGTGCCGATCGCCATGCAGTCCCATGCCACCACGGGCATGAGTACCGCGACGGCTGTCAAGGCCGTGGAAGCGGGGTTGGACATGGTCGATGCGTCGATCTCTTCCATGAGTCACACCTATGGCCATTCGGCCACTGAATCCGTGGTTGCCATCTTCGAGGGGACTGACCGGGATACGGGGCTTGATCTCCGGCTTCTCGAATATATAGCCGGTTACTTTCGAGAGATTCGCACGAAGTATTCCAAGTTTGAAGGTTCGCTCCGGGGGGTGGATTCCAGAATTCTCGTCGCCCAGGTTCCTGGCGGCATGCTCACCAACATGGAGAACCAGCTTCGGGAACAGAAGGCGACAGACCGGATTAACGAAGTACTCGAAGAGATGCCCCGAGTGCGCAAAGAGCTGGGTTACATTGCGCTGGTCACTCCCACGTCGCAGATCGTAGGCAGCCAGGCCATCGTTAACGTACTGGCCGGCAAACGTTATAAGTCGATCACCAAAGAAACTGCCGCGTTACTCAAAGGCGAGTACGGAAGCACCCCGGCTAAGGTGGACGAAGCGCTGCAGAAGCGCGTCCTCGAGGGTGGTGAACCAGTGACCTGCCGTCCGGCCGACCTCCTGGAACCGGAGATGGAACGTCTGTCCAGCGAGCTCGACAAGATAGCGCAAGAGAAGGGGATCCGGCGCGCGGCGAATCCGGTCGAGGATGTCCTGATCTACGCGATGTTCCTGCAGATCGGTTTACGCTTCCTGGAGAATCGGGACAATCCTGCCGCTTTCGAGCCCCCGCCATGGCTGGGGGAGCCCCCCGCCGCCAAGGCCAAGACGGCTCAGCAGACGGTCCCGGAAGGGATTGCGCCAGGCGTGCCCACGCGGTATCGGGTCGAGGTGAACGGGAAGCAGTACGAAGTCGACGTGACTCCGGAAGGTGCTCTCACTTCGATAAACACCCCAGCGTCGGCGCCCACTGGACCGCCCCCTCCAACCGCTGCCGCAGTGCCTGTTGCCGCGGTTCCCGCTGCCGCACCCGCGAAAGTTGGAACTCCCCTGGTGTCCCCGTTGACGGGAACAGTCGTGCGGCTGTGCTGCGAGGGCGGACAGGCGGTTCAATCAGGTGACGTCGTGCTAGTTTTAGAAGCCATGAAGATGGAAACCGAAGTCCGCGCCGAACGGTCGGGGACGATCGTTTCCATAGCCGTCGAGACTGGCGATTCGGCTCAGGTCGGCGAGGCGCTTCTCCACATCGGGTAATCGACTCAAACCCAATGCAATCGGACCTACTTTCAAGACTTTGGTCGGCGACCGGAGTGGCTCATTTCGAAATCGGCCAGATCGTAATGATCGCGATCGGCGGCGTACTCATCTACCTCGCGATCGCAAAGAAATTTGAGCCGCTCCTGCTGGTGCCGATCGGTTTTGGTGCAATCCTGAGCAACATTCCAGTGGCCGAAATAAGCGGCCCTGAAGGACTGTTGGGATATTTGTACTCCGGTGGTGTGTCGACCGGCATTTTCCCGCTGCTTATCTTTATGGGCGTCGGGGCGCATACGGACTTTGGAGCGCTGATCGCTAATCCACCCACCCTGTTGCTGGGTGCGGCCGCACAGTTCGGGATTTTCTTTACGCTGTTGGGTTCACTGGCCATGAACGCCATCCCGGGTCTGGAATTTTCGCTGGCCGACGCCGCTGCGATTGGGATCATCGGGGGCGCTGATGGTCCGACGGCGATCTTTCTGGCGTCCCGACTGAGTCCAGCTCTACTCGGAGCGATTGCCGTTGCCGCCTATTCGTATATGGCCCTGGTCCCGATTATCCAGCCGCCCATCATGAGAGCCCTGACAACGGAATCCGAGCGCTTGGTCGTCATGAAACAACTCCGGCCCGTGACGCGGACGGAGCGGATCCTGTTTCCCTTTACCGTCCTCCTGCTGGTGGCTGTGTTGTTGCCTGCGGCCTCGCCGTTGATCGGAATGTTGGTATTCGGCAACCTGCTCAAGGAATGCGGGGTCGTTGATCGGCTGTCGAAGGCGGCCCAGAACGAGATTATCAATATTGTGACGATCTTTCTCGGACTGGCGGTGGGTTCCCGGCTCAGTTCCCAGGAATTCCTGAACATAGAAACGATCGGGATTCTCTTAATCGGCTTGGTCGCCTTTTCCATCGGCACGGCCACCGGCGTTCTCATGGGCAAGGCCATGCACCGCCTGACCGGTGGCAAGGTCAACCCCCTGATCGGCGCGGCCGGAGTTTCCGCTGTTCCCATGGCCGCACGCGTCGTGGAGAAAGTCGGGTTGGAAGCCAACCACCACAACCATCTGCTGATGCACGCGATGGGGCCGAACGTGGCTGGCGTCATCGGTTCCGCAGTCGCCGCTGGATTTCTGCTGTCGATCCTGGGTTGAGTTCGGGCGCCCGAACGGTTTTTGTCTTTTCCCCATCGCTGCTCCCGGAGCGAACCGGCGACGCCCGAGGACCCAACTACTTCTCGAAGCGTTCGATGTCGCCTGGCCTGCGGAGCATTTTGTCGACTTCTCCAATGTGCTGCACCTCGAGGGCGATATGCGCTCTGGCATATTCTTCGAGCATGACGTCGTCTCCCTCCACTTGATCGAGCAGCGTCTCGTAGTACTTGAGGGTCGCCTGTTCGTGACCAAGTGACTCCCGGAGAATATCTCCGATGTCGTGCTTCTGGGTTTCGAGCAGCGGTCCAATGGCGAGTGATGGGTGAGCTCCGAGCTGTGTCACCAGCTCACCCGCCTCCCGGGCATGTGCCAGTGATTCGTCGGCTTGACCTCCGAGCCAACTGACAATCGGAATCCGGTTATACCCATACACCATGAAGGAGTAGTGGGTGTAGTGGATCGCACCGGCGAGTTCCATCTCCAGGATCTTGTTCAACGTATCGATAACCTTCTTTTTCGGTCGTGCTTTCATGGAACCTCCGTATTTATGAGTGCCCTTCGGTCAATGACACGAGGTGCGCGACAAGTATGCTATACAAAATGCCCCGCCCGTCGAGTTTCATTTGCCCAAGAATGAGTCATCGGTCCACTAGACGCCCGCCGGGCGTCACTTCTTACCAGCCCTGTTCGCTCTGTCCCACAGATTCGTAGCACGAATCGAGGTGCACAGACCCTCAAATTCCGGACGCGGCCCCTTCCACATGAGTGTGTCCACCGTATCGAATACCGGGGCGTCGGTCCGCAACGTAGCGAGCCGTTGAAACAGGAGAGCCTCCTCCCACTGGTCGGCCAGTATCATGGCAAGCTTGCCCGCACTCCTCACAGACACATCCCATGCCTCGGCATTCTGAGGAATGTCTTCGATATGCCCGTATCGGGCGAGGACTGTTGCCGCGGACTTGGCACCCCAGCCGGGCAAGCCCGGGAAGCCGTCGGCCACATCCCCAACGAGAGCCAGATAGTCCGGTATCGATTCGGGTGAGACTCCGAATTTCGACCACACACCCTGTTCGTCGCGAATCTCCTGTTTCCGTCGGTCGAATTGAACGATTCGCTCCCCGACGACACACTGGGCCAGGTCCTTGTCCGGTGTGCACATCAGGACACGGCTAACCCGGTTGTCCTCCGAAGCCCGGCGCGCAGCCGCAGCCAGGGCATCGTCGGCTTCCTGTTCGACCATCGGCCAGACCACGATGCCCATGGCCCGGAGGGCGTTTTCTAGGGGAACGAACTGAGAAAACAATGAAGGGTCGATACCCGCACCGGTCTTATAACCGGGATACAGATCGTTGCGAAACGATTCGATCACCTGGTCGGTTGCCACACCCATGTGGGTGACCCCCGCTTCGAGCATGCCGACGAGCGATGCCAGAACGCTGCGAAGTGCTCCGACCTCATTGCCGGTGTCATCCGATGAAGGCGGTACGGCGAAGAAATGCCGGAACAGTTCGTAGGTCCCATCGATCAGGTGAACTTCCACGGGTATATCTTAACGCTCCCCATCCAGACGGCGGCTCCAATACCCCCTGGGCCCGCAGTCGCTTGCTTCTGTCCGGGACTGCTAAGATAGGACAACGTGCGGGGAAACTCTCAGCGCGACCAACGCCGGGAAGGAGTGTCTCGATGGATGTAGCCGTGATCGGGCCGGGGACGATGGGCCTGATGGTAGCCCAGCGATTCGTGAGCGCAGAGGTTTGCACAGCTAAGGGCGTCCGGTTGAGCCGGGTGCGTGAGGGGCGCCGGGCGGTCGTCGAGAATATGCTGCCCGAGGCCCGGATACTCACGGACAATGCTGAGGCGATCGAGGGCGCTGAGATCGTTGTACTGGCAATCAAGCCGAAGTCTTTTAAGGCGGTGAGCGTCGAATTGAAAAACAAGTTCCGTGATGATGCGCTCGTCATTTCCGTCGTTACGGGACTGAATCTTGGGGCGATGCAGAAACACCTGGGTGTTCGGAATGTCGTTCGCACCAGCACGAACATCGGTATCGAATGCGGTGTGGCCACGACTTACTGGATCGCCGGCCCCGATGTGACGCCTGAAGCCTGCAAGCGTGCTGCAAAGATCATGAGTATCTGGGGTGACGCAATCGAATGCGGCGAGGAATCCCTCCTGGATATTGCCATTGTCGGTGTCGGCTCGGGCCCCGCGCTCGTCATTGAGTTTGTCCAGGCGTTGACGCGGGCGATGGTGACCCAGGGGATGCCGCACGACCTGGCCGAACGGGGGATACTGTCACTGCTTCGAGGAACCGTCGATCTTCGGAATGCCGCCAGCAACCGGGCGCTCTCTCAGTTTCAGCAGGAAGTCATCACGCCTGGAGGAATTACGGCCGAAGCGCTCCTCGCCTTGGAGGAAGGAAGATTTAGGGCGACCGTAATCAACGCTTTCCGAAGTGCTCACGAAAAGGTTTCGCGCCTGGCGCCGGTTGACCCTCCGGTTGAATGACATACTTGCGTTGCGCTTCTTACCGATTCCGGCTGCCTCCCAGATAGATGGCTCCCAGTACCAGGGCCGCACCGCTGATTTCGACGAGGCTCAGCACCCTGCCGAAGAAGAGCCCGTCCCAGATAAACGTCAGTGTCGGCTGCGCCAGCAGGATCAGACCGGCCCGCGATGCGTCCACTTTGGCGATACCCCGGCTGATCGCGATCCATCCCAGAGCATGGCTGAAAAGACCATAAGCAGCTAAAGACATCCCACTCGAAAGACTCGGAATGAGGAAGCTCTCGCCCCGAACATAGCCCTCGGCACCCATGATCGAAGCGGCAGCGAACGAAATAATCAACAGGTTGACGGATGCTGAGAGCCGGAGTGTGTCCCTCTGGGATTTACGCAAGACCAGGAGGTAGAGCGCGTAGGCGAAAGCCGACGCCAGCCCAAGATAGACACCGAGTTGATAGTCGTCTTCGAGGGTGCTCCAGTCGATACCGACGAGGAGGAACAGTCCGGCCACGGCCAACGGAATCGAAATCAGAAACCGCCATCCCGCGGCCTCTTTGAAGATGAGGATTCCAAAGCAGGCCAGAAAAAAGACCTGACAGTTGGCCACTAACGTCGCCAGGCCGGGTCCGACAAACGAGATCGAGTAGTGCCAGAGGCTGAGGTCCACCGCAAAGAAAACCGCCGCGGCGAGGGCGATGAGAAGTGGACGCCCCCCTCGCCATAGCGCGTCTCGTCGCAACAGAATGAAGATCAGGAGGAAAGCTCCGCCAAACAGATTCCGATAGAATCCCGAGATCGCCGGGCCGACGTCGGCTTGTTGAACCCATATTGCGGAAAAACTGATCAGTACGGCGCCAGTGGTCAGCTGGATGTAGCCTCGCCCGGTGTTGCTGATTGTTTTGTCAGGGTTCACGCCGTATCACTTTAAAGGATCGGAGCCGATGCTATTTCAACATTTCCCGCTCCACCAATGGCGGTCTGAGCGATCACGGGCCATCGCAGGTCTGCTGCTCATCGGAGAAAAAATCGGTCCGTATGTCGTAGGCGCCGGCGTGGGGCTGAATTGCGTCGGGAGTTTCATTAGCGTTCGGCTTGTCCGAATCCACGCTCTGAGATTGCAGGATCGGATCATTCGCTCTGAAGTCCGCCAGCGGCTGGAGCAAATCCTACCGACGGAAGAACACACCGACATCCAAGGTTTTGCAACAATACAGCTTGTCGGCATCCGCTTCGCCTCGGACAGTGAGATGGCTGCTCTGTTTCGGAAGGCCGTTGACGCCGACATTCAGGACCCGACAGCCATCAAGAAGATGGTCCGGGATTGGCAGAGCGATTTCATTCGTGTCTTATCCGAGCGCTAGCAGCCCGTGGCAGAAGTCTCGCGGGCCGCGCGTAGGGGTCTTCGGGTTGCAGGTGCGAAGTAAGGAGAGGAATGATGTCTTTTCATCGTGACCGACGAGGGACAAAGCCTGTGGCCCGAACCCCCCTACGCCCAAAGGGTTACGGCGAAACGGGGCCGTCTTCGTTGTCGCCGACTCCTCGCAATGAATGAGCATTGCAGCGTCGTCGCCTCCTAGAATCCGGCCCCGTTTGGCCGTAACGCGGCCCGCGAGACTTCTACCACGGGCTGCTATGGCCTGTGGTGTCAATGTGGTACAAGGAACCCTGCGGTTCTTTAAAACTTGACTCGCTCTGGTACGGGTGACATCCTTCGGAGTTTAAGAGCATCGGCATCGCCATATTTTACTAACCGTTTTCCAGGAGGAAAATCATGCGATCACGCACGATATTGAGCATTCTGTGCATCGTTGCGCTGTTTGCGGTCCCCGCATCCGCGCAGTCCACCGACAGCCTGCAGACCGGCAAAGCCGAATTGCAGTCGGCCGGTATTCTGACATTCGGTCCCGACGGCGTTCTCTTCGTCGGCGACTCGATGGGAGCGGCCGTTTATGCCATAGACACCGGCGACCGCACGGCCGGTGCAGCGCAGAGAGTCAACATTGAGGGCGTTAACACAAAGGTCGCCGCCATGCTCGGCACGGCCCCCGATCAGATCCTGATCAACGACATGGCCGTGAACCCGATTTCGAAAAACGTCTACTTTTCCGTTTCCCGCGGTACCGGCCCGGACGCGATGCCGGTTCTTCTTCGTGTGACCGCCGGCGGTTCGATCGAGGAAGTTTCGCTCGACAACATTGCCCATTCCAAGGTGATGCTGCCAAACGCCCCGGCTCCGGGTACCGGTCGTTCGGCGCGTGCGCGGATGCAGACCATCACGGACCTGGCGTTCACCGACGGACGTCTCTTCATTGCCGGACTGTCCAACGAAGAGTTCTCTTCCAAGCTGCGATCAGTCCCGTTTCCGTTTGCGGCAGTGGATGAAGGCGCCAGCGTCGAGATCTTCCACGGCAACCACGGCCGTCTGGAGACCAACTCTCCGGTTCGAACCTTTGTCACCTACACGATCGATAACGAACCTCACATTCTGGCCGCCTACACCTGCACGCCGCTGGTGACGTTCCCGGTCGCCGATCTGCAGCCGGGGCGGAAGGTTCTCGGCCACACGATCGCTGAATTGGGCAGTGGCAATCGGCCGCTCGACATGATCATCTACAGCAAGGGCGGATCCGATCACATCCTGATGAGTAATAACAGCCGTGGTGTGATGAAAATGTCGGCCGATGGCCTGAACGACTTCGATCATATTGGTTCTCCTCTCCGAGCTTCAGCAACTGCGGGCGTCCCTTATGAGACCCTCGACCTGGACGGGGTGGAACAACTCGATCAGCTGGGTACCGGGCTCGCATTGATCCTGACTCGCGCCGGCAGCGGTTCGATCGATCTTCAGTCGATCGCGTTGCCGTAGTCGGGTCGCATAACTCACTAATGAAGCGGTGCGGGTCCCCGAGATCCGCACCGTCTCTCAAAATCAGTGATCGATCACCCTAAATTCCTGATAGCCGCAGTCTGTCTTGCGATCGTGGTCTCCCTGACACCGGGCGCCTCGGCGCAGGATATCCGCTTCGATGGCTCTACGTTTCGCGTCGTAAACTGGGATGGCCTGGCGCGGGCTGCTGACCTGACTGCCGAGGACCAGGCTAGGATGTTTGCCGTGTATGTGGCCAGCCCGGGTGGGACATCGGAGGATCAGCTTCCTGCCGTTTCGGGATCCTACCGGATCGAAACTGGCGCACTTGTCTTCGAGCCCCGTTACCCGCCGGCTCCGGGCGTGTCATACCGTGTAGAAGTCGATCCCGGGTCAGTCAACCTCTCCGGCGTTTCTTCGACTCTGACGTTCGATGTTGCCCGTCCACAGACGCCTCCCACCGTTGTGGAGCATGTATATCCGTCGACGGATGTACTGCCGGAAAACCAGTTAAAGCTTTACGTCCATTTTTCGGCCCCAATGGCGCGCGGCGAAGCCTACCGCCATATCCGCCTGCTCGATGAGGAAGGCGTCGAAGTTCCACTCGCCTTTCTGGAGCTGGATCAGGAACTGTGGACCCGCGATTTCAGGCGCTTCACGATCCTGTTCGACCCCGGGCGTATCAAGACAGGTCTGGTACCCAACATCGAACAGGGCCGAGCGCTTGTTCCCGGAAAATCCTACACTCTGTTGATTGGAGGCGAGTGGCGGGACGCAAACAGCCAGCCGCTTGCAAGTGAACACCGGAAGACGTTCCGCGCCGGTCCTTTCGATGGGGTGGCCCCGGATATTTCGACCTGGCGTCTCAGTACTCCGATTGCCGGAACGACGGATCCGGTGAGCGTTAGTTTCCCCGAGCCGCTGGACCATGGGCTCTTGGATGGACTGATTGGTATTGTTAATCCGCGGGGAGACACCGTGGATGGAAGCGTTGAAATAGCGAACGAAGAAACCCAATGGCTGTTTGTTCCATCCAATCCATGGGAAGCGGGCGACTATGAGCTGGTCGCCGGAAGTGAATTGGAAGACCTTGCCGGCAATGCCCTCAACGGGCTCTTCGAAGTCGACGTCTTTGAAGTTGACGCAACCGATGTCGTCCCTGAATTTGAATCGCTCAGCTTCTCGATTGCCCCACGTTAGTGGCCTGAACCGTCATAGATCTCGGTTGCCGAAAACAACCCTCCTGATATAGATGCGCTCTGTGAGCGTACAAAACCAATCGGGAAAATCACTCCGCTCGGGTGGCCAACAGCGCCAGGGTTGCCCATCCACTGGTCGAGATATGTTCGGCGTAGCTCTGGTTGCCCGATGGACGGGTCGTTTCGATCCAACCTCCATCCTCGAGCTGCGCCGCGAGGAGAAAGGCCCGCCCGCGGGCGACGGCTTCGGCTATGGGCGGCGACGGCGACCGCGCGTCGAGGCGGGACAGCGCCAGCACAGCCAGGGCGGAATCGAAGGGTTCCGAGGTCGCCAGCGGATAGGACCCCCAGCCGCCGTCGCTCGACTGCCCGTTCAGAATCCAGTCCGCGGCCTTCTGCGTCTGTGCGCGCTCAGCAGCTCCACTGCGGTCTTCGAGAGCCAGAACGATCGCGGCGGCATCCATAATGGGACCGATGGGGGCTTGGATGAGCCATTGGTCCGCCCGTGCGATTGATTCCGCGAACAGTTCCCGGCCGGCGGTTTCCAGTGAACGTCGAGACATGTACGTTGCCAGAGTGCGACCGTAAGTCGCCGGAGAAGCCACCATCGACGCGTCACCCTGGACCGTCCAGGATCCATCGGGCAGCTGATCTTCGACCAGCATCCGGGAAGCCTCGATCAAGGGGCCGGGATCGTCCACCACACCCGTGTCCGCGGCTGTGGCCAGCGCGGCTGTAAACTGAATGCGACCCAGCTTTCTGTCAGTGAAGATAGGACTGCTTGGGCCGAGGTCCCATTGAGCGGGCGTGAGCAGCCATTCCCGGGTGTCAGCGATCGACGCGTCGGAAATGGCATAGCCTAACCTGCGCGCCTGAAAAAGCGCCCGGGCCGCATCGCCGTTATTGTGGCAGGAAAAGCAGTTCGTTTCCTGAGGCCAGGCCCGAACTTCCTGGCTCAGATACACCAGGGCCTTTTCTTCACTGGATTCTGCCGCGATCTGGGCGCCGCTGACCAGGGGGGATACAATGATGGCTGCCGCTGTAGCGGCAATCCGGATGTGTGCGGCTGTTGGGAAGCGCATCGCCACGAGCATAGCATCGGGAGTCGGTTTCGACTACCCTCGTGTGCGGCCGCCGGCACCTCAGTTTGATTGCCCCGGTGATTGACTCTGTTTCTTGGGATTGAAGGAGCTACAGATGGGAGAGTTTGTGAAGGCGGCGCGGAAAGATGAAATTCCAACCGGCCAGGGAAAGACAGTCTCGGTGGGTGGTCACAGTATTGCTGTCTTCAATGTAAACGAAGACTACTACGCGATCGGTGATTCATGCACTCACCAGGGCGCCCCCCTGTCGGGTGGCCCTGTTGCCGGAAACGTCGTCACTTGCCCATGGCACGCCGCAAGATTTGATATCACCACCGGTGAAGCCCTTTCTCCGCCCGCCAGGGGCGGTGTCTCCTGCTACCGGGTCCGTGTCGCCGGTGACGACATCGAGATCGAAGTCTGAAGCGACAAGCGACTCCAGGATCGGATTGCCTGTAGAGGAATTCGATACCGAGGTATTCCCCTTCGCCCACCATTGCCCCGGACCTCCAGGACTCCTGAGAAGAAGCTCAGACGCGCACAGCTGCATCGGGATGTCTTCCCCCAGAGAGTGCGAGGAATGTCTGATCTCGGAAATAAGAAGGGGCCCGTTCTATAGGATTCCGATACAGATCCACGACTTCTAGTGGGAGCGTTGGGATGATGTCCGTTGCTGTTCGAGGATCGCCAGCAAGTTTCGCGGTCGATATTACGTCTTCTTTCTACACGGACTGAATCGACTTGATGTGCTGCACACACTCCCGAACACGGTGATAAGGATCTGACTCGTGGTCAAAGTTACGCTCAAGGACATAACCTGTAAGAATTTGAAGGCCTGTCTTGCCCTGGAGGTGGCCCATTCGCAGAGAAAATTTGTCGCTCCCAATGCGGTGTCGCTGGCGGAGGCCTACGTTCACAGACAGACCATGCACCCGTTTGCCGTATACGACGGGTCCGACGTCAACCCTCAGATGGTCGGCTTTATGATGTATGAGATATCCGATTCCGTTGGTTTCATTACAAGAATCATGATCGACGAGCGATTTCAGCGCAGGGGCTTCGGGAAGGCGGCCGTCCAGACAGTGATCCGGAAATTACAGTCGAATCCCGATGTGGAGACGATCAGTACCAGTCATCTCAAACACAACGAGCGTGCGGCGTTGTTCTTCGAGGCCCTGGGGTTCAGGGACTGGTCGCCGGACTGGGCATCAGATATGCCGAACGAGAGAGTTCTCGCCCTCTCCGAAGACGATTGATTCGGGCTGGCAGCTAAGTCGCCGGTGGTGCCGGGCGGCTGAGTCGCCAGTGGTGTCAGGCGACCGAGTCGCCAGCGAAGTGGGACCAGCAAGCCAGCCGCCGGTCACGGAAAGGTCCGCCAATCAGGCCGCATCCTCCGTCAGTGGGCCCTTTGAATCTCGACTCCGCGCCCCTATTCACCGGACCGACCGGATCCGCCGGCCGACGTCGGACCGTGATCGGCTGCCACGAGGGGGTGGGAGAAAACCACCAAGAAAATAATCGCGACACCTGCGTAGAAAACGGGGTCCAGTTCCCGCTGCTCGCCGAGAAGGATGATGGCCAGCACGATTGCGTACACCGGTTCCATGTTGACCGCCAGTGTGGACGTGAACGCGGACAGGTGTCGCAGTGCGACCAGCGACAGTGCGTAGGGCAGGAGCGTGCATCCCAGTGCCAGCACGAGCAGTAATCCCGCATCCTGGGCGGCCGGGATGACGAACACTGTGCCGAACATTGGGTTCAGCGGCGCCGGGACCAGCGACGCCGGGAACAGCGACGCCGAGAGGGTCAAAAAAACCGCCCCAGCACCCATTTCAAGACCTGTAATACTCAACGCGTCGCCCTCTGCGACATAGCGCTTGTTGAGCGACGCGAAGATCGCCACGAGGAATGCGGACAGAATTCCCACGGCAATCCCGGTTCGCATTCCGGTGGGAGTGCCTCCGGCGAGCAGTGCAATGCCCGGGATCACCGCCAGCCCGAAGAGCAATTCACGTACATCGAAGCGGCGTTTGACGACGAAAGGCTCCACGAAAGCGACAAACAGCGGGCCCAGCGCCAGACAGGCTGCGGCAACCGACGCGTTGGACAGCTTGATCGCGCCATAGAAAGTGAGCCAGTGCATGGCCACAATCACACCGATGCCGGCATATGTTGCCATCAACCGGGGCCCCAGTTTGGCCAGTCCCCGCCAGAATCGTCCGACACACATCAGTGCCGCCGTTACGAGCGTCATCCGCCACCAGACCAGCGGCAAGGCCGGCAGGGTGATTGCCTTGCCGATGATGGCGGTAAATCCCCACAGAATGACGCAGAAATGAATCTGCAACCAGGCGCGATTAGCGGGGGACATGCACGGCTCGCGACGGTCGGCTTAGCCGGCGTCCCTTCGAACCCGGCGTCGCCGACATTTCGAGGCCTCGGGATCAGCCCACATGCTCATGCAGCAATTCCAGCGTGCGTTCGCGCGCCAGCTTGGCTGCCGCCGCGTCGTAGGAACCACGCTGGTCACAGTTGAAGCCGTGATCCGCCGCGTAAATATGCACGGGCAGGGTCGGGTGCACCTTCTTGAACTCCTCCACCGAGGCCACCGGGATGTGTTGATCCTGCTCACCGAAATGAAGGACGACGGGGCACTTGGGTTGCTCAGAAGCCAGGTCGGGAACGCCTCCGCCGTAATACGGTACCGCTGCCGCGACCCCCTCGATGCGGGCAGCGGAAAGCCAGGCCATGCGCCCCCCAAAGCAATACCCCACGACACCCACCTTGCCTGCAGCGGACGCCGTCTCGACGGCCGCGCGAATATCAAGTAGGGCCAGATCCTGGTCTACTTTCTGCATATAGCCGAAACCCTTTCCCATCGTCTCATCGGTGTATTCATCCATCGTCACGCCGCGCTCGATCCGATCGAACAGCGCCGGCGCGATGACGAGGTATCCTTCGGCGGCATATCCGTCTGCCACGTTGCGGATATGGCTGTTGACACCCCAGATTTCCTGTATCAACACTAAACCTCCCCGCACGTCACCGTCCGGCTCGGCGCGGTAAGCGGAAACGGTCTGCCCGTCTTGGGTCTTAAGGTCGATCATTTGTCCCATTGCGTCTGTCCTCCAATTGGCATGCGGATAATGTATCGGGTCAAGTGGAACACTCTAGCGATCGCCGGATCGAAGTTCAACAGTGATCTGGAAACCTGGGGACCACGACATCAGGGCAGAAGTGCGGACTCCGGAGAGCGTCTCAAGAAACCCACACACGGACAGACACCAGGACCACGATCGCGGCGACTGCGGCCAGCAGTCCCCAGGCCACCCACGATGTCCCACGGTGCAGGGCATAGGCGCTTCCCGCCAGCGTGACCGGTATGGCGGGACCGGCAAGTCCGATCCAGTTTGCAGCGCCGGAGAGGTAGTACCCGAAAGGCAACGTCAGTGCGGCCGCTACTGCCACCATGACGGGTTTACGTACGGCGGTTCCCGTAACAGCCACCACCAGGGAGAGAACAACTGCGGGCCACCCGAACACGACAGCCGGCCACCAGGAAGGCATGTGTCTTACCTCTTTCAAAACGAACGACGGAGGTTCTCCAGAAATATCAGTGGCGTGTCGCCCTCGGAACACGATGATGGGTTCCCTAGTTTGCTCCGATCTCTGGCCGCGGGTGCGACACAATCTGGACAATCTGGATGGTCTCTACTTTAAATCTTTGACCGCAATCGACCTGTTTTATATTATCTCCCGAGTCTTTGCAGAAATCGTCATTCATCCTTCATCGAGGAGACGGGCGAGGCGGGCGAGGCGATCCTGCCTCTGAATGCAGTTACATTCTTACCCAGTCACCCGGACACGTGGGAAGAGCAGGGAGGTGCCAGCGATGTGTGTAGCCGGAAGGTCATTGGCTGTCGTTCTGGGAGTGTTCCTACTGACCGGACCGTCGGCGGTGGGTCAGCTTCAGGTCGGGGAACCCGATGAACACGGATTTGTCGCTCTTCAGCCCGAGGAGATCAGCCCGGAAGTTCGAGACGAGCTCACCCGGGTGTATATCGTCGGCCATCCCGACGAGCCCGGCATCTACGTCTATCGGAACAGGTTCGCTCCAGGGGGCAGCAGCCGACCACATTTCCACAGCCAGGACCGGCACATCACGGTGATTGAAGGGACATGGTGGGTTGCCCTTGGTCCCGACGCCGCGGTCTACGATCCAGACAAGATGGTGCCGATGAAGGGAATGTGTGCCAATCTTAGTTGGAAATTGAAACGGCTCCAAACCCCATGGTTTGATGGTATTGGAAGAAACAACATCAAGCCTGTAAGAGAAAGGAGCCGAGATGAGGAGTCTGTTACGTTCGGTAAAGAAACGCAAGAAGTCGCGTGTGCTGGGTGAGGTCGAGGTCCTGAGCCGGGAGGAATACTCGGGACTGGAATTGGACTCGAAGGTGGAGATGATTCGGGCGTTGATCCCACTGGGGTTGATGCACGTGGAGGAGTTGCTCGACGAGGAAGTGAAGTCGTTGGCGGGTGAGCGATACGCACGAAAGGAGGCGGCGTTGCGGGGCCGGCGACACGGGAGCAATCCGGGGACCGTGGGGCTGGGTGGCCAGCGGGTGCCGGTTCGGGTGCCTCGAGTGCGCAGCGTGGCGGGCGGGGAGATTCCGCTTCGGACCTACGAGGAACTCAGTCCGGGTGGCGCGGTGAACGAGCTACTGCTCAGACGTGTGCTGTATGGGATCTCCTGCCGGAACTATGAATCGGCCGCTGAAGCGATTCCGGGAGCGATCGGACTGTCGAGTTCGACGGTGTCTCGAGGATTCGTCCAGGCGAGTGCCGCGAAACTTCGGGAGATGCAGGAGCGGGATCTGAGTGGCGAGGACGTCGTGGCGATCTTCCTGGACGGGAAGGCGTTTGCCGACGCCCTGATGGTAGTGGCCCTGGGCGTCACGCTTTCGGGCGACAAACGCTTCTTGGGCTTCGTGGAGACCGACACGGAGAACGAGCAAGTGCTGACTCCGTTTCTCCGTTCGTTGATGGAGCGGGGCCTGGACATCTCTGAAGGCGTGCTGGTGATTGTCGACGGCGGCAAAGGTCTGCGGGCGGCGGTCAAGAAGGCATTCAGGAATCGAGCCCTGGTCCAACGCTGCCAATGGCACAAACGCGAGAACGTCGTGAGATACCTATCGAAGACCGAGCAAGCCGTGTGGCGACGCCGGCTGCAGCGGGCCTACGAGCGCCCGGAGTACGACGAAGCTCGGGCGGCGCTCGGAGAGCTCCATGGAGAGCTCGAGGAGCGAAACCAATCGGGGGCTGCGAGCCTTGAGGAAGGCCTGGAAGAGACCCTCACGTTGCATCGGCTCGGCGTGTACGGGGTCTTGGGCCGTTCGTTCAAGACGACGAATTGCCTGGAATCGGTCAATGCCCTTGTCGAGGAAAGGTGTGCGAAGGTCGATCATTGGAAGAACTCGAGTCAGCGGCAACGCTGGTTGGCGACGGCGCTCATCGACATCGAACCGCGCCTGAGGAAGGTGATCGGCTACCGTCATCTTCCAAAGCTCCGCGAAGCCCTCCAGCGAGAGCTGAAAATTGAGGCGAAGACGTCGACGAGATCGAAGAAGAAGGTTGCATGACCCATCGTGAGCCGTGGAGAGTTTCAACTAAGAATGGGCTTGACTCGATGAAGGCGGGCAGCTATGTGACGCATCCGGCCGGTGGCATTCACTACGATGGAGCCAGGGACGAGGCAGTTATCGTTCAGATTATCGGTATGGGTCCGGTGACGACGACTCAGCTGAGTCCGGAAGCTCCCGAGTAAGATCTGGGTCGAAGGCCTGGGATTGACCATCTGCCGGTGGCCCTGCCCAACCCGCAGGTGCGCTCGGTGAGCGCACAAAATCGATTCAAAATGAGATGAGTGCGCTTGCAGACCGCACCTGTATATTCGGACGAATTCAGCCGGCGTGCTGCGCTTCTTGGGGCATCGAGCCCTGGCTGAGCCTCCCTTACGATATGGGAACGATCCTGGCCCGGCTATTCCTTCGTGAGCTTGAAGTCTCCGTCGGTGTCATCGTGGTTCCAGCTCCCCATCATCGTGTTGCCTTCCAGCTTTCCTTCCATCACGTAGTGTGCCAGGGCGCCACGGTATGGGACTTCAGCTTCCAGGAGCAGGTCTCCTGTTGCCGCGTCGAACATCGCCTTACTCAATTCGATGGCGTCAGGACCCGGATTCACCACTCCGGTCAATACCGACCCGTTCCAGCTCAGCTGCACCGTCACCGGATTCCTGTGAGTGGGGCTCGGCCCCCAGTCGCCCACCCAGGTACCGCTGAGGGAATCGGACTGCGCCATAAGGGACGGCACAGAGAGAGCTACAAACAGGGCCATACAAACTATGCTCAGCGTCTTCTTCTTCATTCGGACCTCCATCGGCAGTAATCGAAACAAACCGTGAAATTCTATCACGGTCAAATCTTGATGCTCCCTCCGGTGGCCGGGGGTTCGTCGGGAGAGTCTGCTCGATACCAGATCAACGTCGGCCTGAACTGGTTCGAAAATTTGACCGAACGGCTGCCGGTGCCATGATTTTCCGGGTCAAGTCGCGATGAATCCCTTTTTGTCGGGTTGAGAGTGTCTCACTGCGCGAGGTGTTGCACTGCCATTCAGCCTTTCGTATTCTTTAGGCGTGCTTTGAGCATAGAAGGCGCACATAGCTCGGCGTCCTTGATCCTTGTGACTCAACGCATGCATAACGTGGCCCTGAGGGCTTGTCCTGGAGGCTGAAAGAGAATGGCAACTTCGAGACTTCTGCCGGGATGGATAGTGCTCATAGGAATCCTCCTGAGCGCTCCGGCACATGCCGACCTGATCCATGACGCGGCGCGAGATGGCGCGACAGATGAGGTACGGCGACTGTTACTGCAAGGGGTAAACGTGAATGGGACAGATGCGTCTCAAAAGACGGCGCTGCATTACGCCTCTGAACATGGGCATGACGAAGTTGTTGTTCTGCTGCTTTCCAACGGGGCCGACGTCAATCACAAAGACGAGCGGGACCAAACCGCATTGATTGTGGCTTCTGCTCGGGGGCGCCAGGAGATCGTCGAGCATCTGCTCGCCGCAGGGGCGGATGTCAACCATGCTGCCAGGGATGGCGTGACGGCGGTGTCGGCGGCGACGTCCGGGGGGTATGCCGAAGTGGTTCGGATACTGCTCAGAGACCGGGCTGTCCGACCAGGGGAAAATATAGGGGAAACCTCCCGCGACGAGCCAGAAAAGTGGGAGGTTCTATCGGAATCCGGGCAAATTGTGACCCTCGAGCAATGGATGAACCGCTACGAGGTCTCTGGAGTTCTCGGAAAGCGGATCTCACCCACCCAACAGGGGATGGGAATGGATTGTCCCGTCACGATTGAATACCGGCCGGGTGTTCGGCTACGCTTTGATCCCTACTGTAGATTGCAGGCTGTGGAACGCTGAACACGCAGGACTTTCTGTTGTGAGCCATGTCGATCAATGCTCCGTGTAGCCTGTTGGGGTCAGAGTGTTGTAGTCGCTGGCCCCGATCGCGGGCCGTGCCTTACCGGGCTGGTCCCTAGGAGCCTGCGCCGTAGGAAGTGAATGAGATAATTGTGTCGCAGTTAGGAGGAGATTGCGATGCCGACGACGTTTCGCCCGTACCAGCCGGATCAGGGGTTGCTGCTGCCGCCGGATATGCGGGATTGGTTGCCGGAGGGGCACTTGGCGCACCATGTGAGCGATCTGGTGGACGGATTGGACTTGACGGCGTTTTACGCGCCTTACGAGGGGGACGGTCGTCGCAAGTCGCCGTATGAGCCGCGGATGATGGTGAAGGTGATGATCTACGGGTACGCGACGGGGGTGTTTTCCTCCCGAGGGCTGGCGCGGAAGCTGGAGGAGGACGTAGCATTTCGGGTGTTGGCGGCGGGGAATTTCCCGAGCCATCGGACGATTTGCGAGTTTCGCCGCCGTCATTTAGCGGATTTCAAGACGCTGTTTGTGGAGGTGGTGCGTCTGGCGCGCGAGACCGGCGTTGCGAACTTCGGCAAGTTGTCGATCGACGGGACGAAGGTTCGAGCCAACGCCAGCAAGCGCAAGGCGATGAGTTACGGTCGGATGCTGGAGGAGGAGCGGCGTCTGGAGGGCGAGATCGAAGCGTTGCTGTCGCGCGCGCGGGAGACCGACGCGGCGGAGGACGCGCGTTTCGGGGAGGCGTATCGCGGCGATGAGTTACCCGAGGAGTTACGCCGCCGGGAGGATCGGCTGGCGGCGATTCGGGCGGCCAGGGCGCGATTGGAGGCCAGGCAACGGGAGGCCGACGAAGCGCAGGGACGCGAGCCCGGTTCGAAGCGCAACCGGAAGGGCGGGCGGCCATACAAGCGGGAATACGGCGAGCCGGCCGAGAAGGCGCAGGACAACTTCACGGATCCCGAAAGCCGGATCATGAAGACCTCATCGGAGGGTTTTCAGCAGTGCTACAACGCGCAGGTGGCGGTGGAGGGAGAGAAGCAGTTGATCGTCGCCACCGAGGTGTCGTCGAACGCCAGCGACCAGGGTCGACTGGTCCCGCTGGTGGACGAGGTGGAGGCCACCCATGGGGAACGGCCGGAGACGGTGCTGGCGGATGCGGGCTACTGCAACGAGGACGACCTTGAGGCGCTGGAGGCGCGCGGCGTGGACGGCTATGTGGCCTTGGGCCGGGAGGGCCGGCGCGCGGTCGCGGTGGACGCGGCCAGGCATCCGGCGAAGGCCCGCATGGCCGAGAAGCTGGCGACCTCGGCGGGACGGGTGCAGTACGCCCAACGCAAATGGCTGTCGGAGGCGCCCAACGGGTGGATCAAGGAGGTGCTCGGTTTCCGCCGATTCAGCCTGCGCGGCCTGAACAAGGTCCAGGGCGAGTGGAACTTGGTGTGTCTGGCGTTGAACGTCAAGCGGATGCAGGGGCTTCAGGCAGCCTGATGACAGGGATACCGCCCGCAAATCAGGCCGAACGAGGCTCGATTCAAGCACCCGTGGCGCACCCATCGGCGCCTCGTCGTCCAAAACGCCCATTCCCCGGTCACCGATACCGATTGATCGCCATCTCGCGTAATTCGCCGAGTCGAAAATCATCCTACGGCGCAGGCTCCTAGGGATGGTTCGCAAACCGTGCACAAGGGCCAAACGGAAACACCCGACATGCAGAGACCCCGAATCAAGACCGCAACCAGGCTCGCTCTGACGGCCGTATTGCTCCTGGGCACAACGGGGATCGCGTTCTCCCAGCAGCGGTTGAAACCTGAAACGTTGGCCGCGTTCGGGCAATTCATAGACCGCACTGAACTGTCGATGGCACAACGTCAGGAGAACGGGTCGGTTTTTCTGTGGCTGGCCGAGGATCCCTCACGCCTGGCGGAGGCTGAAGCCGGTGAAATCGTCGTGGAACGGCTCGACGAAGATGCGGACCTGGACAGTGCCATGGTCCACAATTGGATTGGCGGCATGTTCGTCTCCGGTGTTTCTATCGACCACATCCTGGCCGTTTTCCTGAATTACGACAAGTATCCGGATATGTATCCCGGGATTATCGAAAGCGAGCTGCTGGAAAGTGACGACAACGTCAACAGCCTCTACCAACGGTTACGTCGCGACGACCTCGTCCTCGACACCTGGCATGAAGCCGGGCACCGGATGCTCGGTGGGGGACGGGCCGTTACATGGTCCAGATCCACCCAGATCCGGGAGGTCCGGAATGCAGGCGATCCGGACGAAGCACTGTTGCCCGACGGAGTGGGCCGGGGCTATCTGTGGCGGGCCAACGTGTACTGGCGCCTCGAACAACGCGCAGACGGCGTCTTTGCCGAATGCTATTCCGTTTCCATGACCCGGAATATTCCGTGGCTGCTCCGGTGGATCGTGAATCCTTTTGTTCGCAGGATCCCTCGACGGGCTTTGGAAGAGTCTCTGGAGGCCACACGCGTCGAGGCGCAGAGAATCGCTCAAAGCCCATCCGCTTTCGCGATCCCGGCGGTGAACTGAATGTCGCGTTTCGCTCCACAGACCGGCGTAGCCGACACCATGTCTCAGCCGGCAATCGTGCCAGGTCGGATTCGGGAGAGGCGTGGGTCCGAAGCGTTTCCTGGAATGATCCAGCGCTGGCGCCTCGAGCAGGTCCACATGCTGAGTCGGGCCGTCATATGTGTCGTAGTTGCTGCCGGTCTGGGCAGCCTTCTCTATGTACCCCGGGGTGTGGGGGCCTACACGCTGGATGTGCTGTTTCGCACCTACCTGGTGTTCGTCGGGACTGTAATGGCTCACGAAGGGGTCCACGGCTTGCTGGGTCACACGAAGATAGCCAATCGCTGGTGGGCGAGGCTGGCGTTGCTCCCCAGTATGGTTCCCTACACCAACTTTCATAAGACGCACCTGTTGCATCATCGCTTCACCAATCTGGAAGACAACGACCCGGACCACTTCATCAAACCCAGCCACGACTGGGAGTTGCCGCTCCGCACAATCGGAATGCCCCACCACTGGTTTGTCTGGCTGCTGAGGCGCGATGCCGTCGACCGATCCCACGTTGTGGACTTGGTTCTGAACTACGCCGGCATCGTTTTTGTTTACGCGATTGTTCTCAGCGTCGTCGGTCCGGCACGGCTGTTCTGGGGAATGGCCCCAACCCTGATTCTGGTGTCTCTGTTGCTCTGGTATCCCTTCGCCTACAAGACCCACGAGGGGTTCTCGACCGGTACCGCCCGACCCCGTTCGCACGACTACTACGGACCCTTCATGTTCTGGTTTTCTCTGGGACTGTCGCTCCATCGAGTGCATCACATGCGTCCGCGCCTTTCCTGGATCGAGTTGAGACAGTTCGTACGGAAGGATCCGGTGGGCGGATACCGGCTGTTTCCCCGCCGTCAGATCGAGGCGCAAACCCTTGACAACTCCGACTGTTGATGCCGAGCGGCGACCTCAGCACGCTCGATTTTGTATGCCGCGTGGTGGACAGCCGGCTGCGTCCCCTGGACTATGCCCTGCTGCTTCATTTTCATCAGCCGCCCGACGGCAACGGGCTACAGCGAGGGGCGATCAGCGCCCGAAATCTGTATCCCTCGACGGGCTCCCGGGTCGACGGAAAAACCTGGCGTCGGCTGAAAGATCCCGGCCATGGCCTGGCCGTCAAGCAAGCTGCAGCCGGTAACACGGTCGGCACTGTCCAGGATTTCCTGCGGGTCCCTTTTCGGCTGGACCGGGAACCGCCGGTGCGCCAGTTGCTGGTGCAGGGCGAGGAGGGCCCTGCCTGTCTCGTCACCCGCATCCACCACGTCGGAGGGGATTTGCTCAGTGCGCTGATGTGGGTCCGTCATCAGTTGCGCGTCGCTAAGGGGCGCGACCCGTTCGTCGAGCCGGGGTCACCCTTCGAGCCCCTCAGGTTGCGCCACTCGACGCTCGGTGCTTCGAAGAACGCATCAGCGTGGCGTGGGCGATGTCACCCGATCTGGACGCGCCAGGCGCGGAGGTCCCCGGAACGCCACTGGAAGACCTTGAGAATAGAGGCGGCTAGCTTACGCGGGCTTTCACGGAGCAGGGAAGGCTTTACGTATAACGATGTGCTCGTCTGCTGCGTCCTGGATACGCTGCACTGGTGGAACACCGAACACGGGGCCGATCGACGGAAAATCGGCCTGTGGCTGCCGATGAACATCCGCGAAGAAGCGCTGGCTGGATTCGGGAACGGGACCAGCCGGATTCGCGTGTATCGCCGTTTCTCCAACAACGACTCCATTCACTCGAAATGCCGCCAGCTCCGACACCAGGTGAACGGATCCCGTCGGAACGGCGAGTGGGCCGTTCCGGACAGACACTTGCTGACCCGATTGCCCTTTCCGGCCGCCCGCCCGCTCTTGAGGGGCTACCTGAAACGCCCCTGGGCCGACACGGGAAGCGCCGCGTTCACCCACGTCGAGCAGTGGCCCGGACAGGACGATGAAGAATTCGCCAGCATCCAGGGCATGGAAGTGATCGGGGCCTTGCATGCGCGGCACGCACTGATGTTGGCCGCTCTTACCCATGCCGGGCAGACCTGGACGACGTTGACCTACGATCCGGCCATGCTGAACGCGGACGAAGTATCCAGCATCGGCCAACGCCTGGAGCACGCCGTGTCCACTGCCACGCGGGGGCTGTGATGCGTGGCCGGACCAACGATGCGCTTCGGGCCGTCATTGGCATCGGGCTGCGACTGACAGGGGCGGCCCTTGATCTTCGACATCGATGGCGCATCCGGAGTTTTCCCAGTTCCCAGGCGCGACTCGAGCGGCGATATGGCATTCGCCGGGACACCCCGATTACCGACCGGCTCGACGTGCCCTCCGCGGATGGCGCCCATGCCGGGTGGCGCCGTGAGAGCTCCCGGTCGGCAAGAACTTCCGGATCGACGGGCCAGCCGAAAGAAATACCGTACACGAAGGCGCGGCTCCGTGCGGTTCGACTCACCTTCATCGAAGTTTTCCTGCGCTGTTTCTGGACGCTTGACGTTGCCCGGACGAGCCTCTATGTTTTCGCTTCTTTGAATGACGACGAATCTCTGACCAGCATGCTTCTGGAGGAGACTCGGGTCCCTTCCTACCTTGCGACGTTGCAGGCGCCTTATCGCGCGCACTCCCATCCAGGTTTGCTGAATTTGAGACAACGCTACACGGCGAGCGCGCTGCGCCTGTGGATCGTCACGGTGTCCAATCCGGGCGTGCTCTACAGCACCAATCCATCGACCCTCTCCACGTTCTTTGACGAACTCAGCCGGAACTGGGGGGAATGTTCGGCACTGGTCAGGGACTATGCCGAGAGACCGCACACGTTTCCCATGGCGACCCACCGGATCTTCCGACGTCTGGACTCGCCCGGCAGCCGCGGACGTCTGGCTCGCGTCGGGGCCAGCCAGTCCTTCCTCCCAATCGAGGTGTGGGCCCCGGGAGTCGAGACCTACGTCTGCTGGACGGGCGGCTATGTCGCACCGTTTCTTGAACGGGTACGGACGTATCTGCCCGCGCCGCGCTACCGCCTGATCCCCATGTACTCGATGTCAACCGAATCCATCGAAACGATTGCCCATTTCAGTC
Organism: Terriglobia bacterium; assembly: GCA_965263045.1. Taxonomy (GTDB): domain Bacteria; phylum Acidobacteriota; class Terriglobia; order 20CM-2-55-15; family 20CM-2-55-15. The sequence goes on along the minus strand of CBDHGK010000041.1, from coordinate 4,622,745 downwards.
GGAATGACGTCGCTTTCCTTCCCTTGGCTCCCGGCGTGTTCTATGAATTTCTGAAAGACGATGTCCCCCAGAAGCCGGGGTACTTGCGTTCCGGGGGCAGTCTGCAGAAAGGCGAGGTCCTCCGGATGGTGGTCAGTCACGCTTACGGTGCCCGCCGCTATCAGACCGGAGACGTTTTCGTGGTCGAAGATCTGGTGGGCGGGCTCCCGGATCTTCGCTTCCTGCGGCGATCGGGGCTCGCCTATTCCTTCACCGGCGAAAAACTGACGGGTGAGCAGCTGGCCGAGGCATACAGGACTCTCCGCGACGATTACCCAGAGATGGACGGCGCTGATATTTTGACGTGCTTCCCGTCCCAGCCGAACGTGGATCCGATTCCGCACTACAAACTGACCTTCATTCGCGGCGACGGGTTGTCGGAATGCCCCCTGCCTGGAATCGCAGAGCGATGTGATCGCCTACTCGCCGAACTGAATTCGGAGTACCGAAACAAGCGGGAAAGCCAGCGTCTTGGATCCATCCGGTTCCAACAGATGAATTTGAGTGGGTTTCGCCGACGGGTGGCCGGATCGGCTCCGCGCGAATTTGGGGCGCAGTTCAAGTTCCTGCCGCTCTATCCCTACCTGTGGGAGTCTCTCGAGCGAGGGTAGCAGGACGACCAAACTTCCGTCAGACTCCCCCAGCAGCCCGTGGCATAAGTCTCAAGGGCCGCGTTACGGCCAAACGGGGCCGGATTCTAGGAGGCGACGACGCTGCAATGCTCATTCATTGCAAGGAGTCGGCGACAACGAAGACGGCCCCGTTTCGCCGTAACCCTATGGGCGGAGGGGGTTCGGGCCTCAGGCTTTGTCACTCGTCGGTCACGACGAAAAGACGTCGTTCCGCTCCTCACTTCGCGCCTGCAACCCGAAGACCCCTCCGCGCGGCCCTTGAGACTTATGCCACGGGCTGCCGGAGGAGTCGAGGATGAAATATCCCTTGCCCTGGACAGATTTGAGAAACGGCGTTCGCCAAAAGAACTTGAGGTGTTTCAGACTGAAACGGCTTTCCAGATAGCCCCACGGGAGGGCGGCGGACAGAATGCGTGCGGATTCCTGCAAATGGTACCAGGGAATCTCCGGCGCCACGTGATGTGGAATGTGAATGTTAATGTCGCACCACAGGTACTCCACCCACCGTGGAAATCGAACGTCAAAGGTGGAAGCCATCTGACTGCGCGCCGGATCCCACCCACTGGCGGAGTAAATGAGACTCTGGGGACTTGCGTGGTGAATTGTAATGATGAACGATCCGGTCAGCATCGCGATCGTTGCCGGTACGCCAAAATACTTGAGCGTGTCCCAGAACCCGACCGACATCCACAGTCCGCCGTAGATCAGGACAAGAGTTCCGTACGTCAACAAACTGGACCACCACAACGACCTCCTCCATGTCTGCCACTCCTCTGAGGTCAGCATTGATCGGCAGCCTGCCCCGCGGCGCAAGGTGTTCCATATGATCCAGACGGCGATACCGCAAGGTATCCGATAGCCCAACCAGACCAACGGTGCGTTCGGGAACAGGGGCGCGTCTCCCTCAGACGGAGTCTGGATCTCGGCACGCGTTCTCAGATTGGCTGACCAGTCGACATCCTGGCCTCGAAGCTGTGTGTAGCGGTGGTGATGGTCGTGTGTGACTTGCCACGCCATCAGGGGGTTCCCCAGTGGGGACATGCAGAGATGGCCAATCACGGTATTGACCCACTTCCGGTTTGAGAAGGTTCCGTGGCCGCAATCGTGACCGAGCGCAAACAGTCCTACGAGCACCCAGCCGTAGAGAATCCATACCGTGACTATCATGGGCCCCTGCCATAACAGGGAAACGCCGCCCTCCGGCTCAAGGATGCTGAGCAGCCCAAGCGAAATTCCAACCATCGCAAGGGCACGAAGCAACGCACGCCAGGAGGCACCGACGTCCAACGTTCGGAGTCGCGGGGGTATCATCCGTCGGAGTTCGGCCAGGGAGAGTGGTGACTCACGCAACCGGGCATCTACACGACACGGTGTCAGGTCAGTTCGGTTCCCGGACGATTCTCGTGTCACGGCGACGTGGGGATTTCGACCTTCCTTCGCCAGACGACATACCAGTGTGCCAATTTGACCCAGTCGGTCAGCCCGCCGCCGCTCATGGCCTTGAAGAGGTGACTCTGGAGTTCCATCGCATAATCGACAGAGAGGCGGAAGGTACGTTGTGGCGTCCCGTGGAAACCCGGGACGACGAGCCACTCGCCGTCGACGTGGATCCAACTGAAGCGGGCGTCTCCTTCCTTTTCCGGATCCGGAGAGCTGAGGTGGACGTGTATCAGGTTCTTCCCCGAAATGACCTTTCGGAGCTTGCTGTTCGACATCAACGGATTGCGCAGCAGACTGTTTGTACCCCTCTGGCGTGCCGCCATAAGGGTTCGCGCAATCCGGAAGCGTTCCACAATATCGATCGTTCCCTGGGCAACGTGATCGGCCAGCCGTACGGCCTGGTATGCATGAATATGAACAGACAGGCTTGCGGAATCGTCGTCGGTGGCCTGCGTGAATTCTATTCGGTCACCATGATGGACGCACCGGATCGACTCCTCTGTGTCGATTACATGGACCGTCAGGCGCTCGAAGACTCCGGCGAACATCGCGACGATTTCTGACGTCGGAGCGAGACCCTTCCACAGATCGAGCACTGATCGGGGGCCTCCTGCAGACTCCCACGTCCCGTCATCTTTCAAAGCGATGGCTTCATCTTCGGGAGTAACGATGATTTGCATGAAACACCTCGACCGCAGATTGACCAGATCCGTTCGTGATCCGCCACTGCGGTGTTCACCGGGTCTCTGAACGGTTGAATTTCTCTGCCAGAATCCTATCGAGTTCCCAGAAAGAACGGAAGTCCTTTCCAAGCACCAGTGAGGGGCAACCCACAGCCGCCGCTCCCGCGCCGTCAGTGTCCGGCCTGTCGCCGATGTGGAGCAGGCATTCGGGAGTTAGATCGAAATCTTCCAGTATCTTTGCGTAGGCTACACGACTCGGCTTGAAGACTCCCATGCGTTCACCGACATACACAGCGTCGAAGAACCGCTCCAGGCCCAGGAGCTTCAGTTTATAGTCTGCTTCGAAGTCGGAGAGGATGACCTGGGCACGCACCCGTCCCTGAAGTCTGCCCAGCATCGATTCAAGTCCCGGCCGTGGACCTGATGCCCCAATCGCAGGCGCCCACCATCGGTTTTCGAGTTCCCGGCGCCGATCGGAACCGGCATGGAATTGAACCAGATTTTTTCATCGCTTCGGGCCTGCTCGACCTGCCGCCAGAGTTGGCCCAGCTCGATGATTTCCTGAAACGGCTCCAGCCGACGCTTCTGAATCGTGAGCTTCGCCGCGCGCATTGCCACGTGCCACGCCGCGCCCCGGGTCGAATACAGCGTCCCGTCGACGTCCCAGCTGACCACCCGGATGGAATCCATATCGGGAGGCTTCGAGGTATTGGGGCCCATCATTGGTGTTAACTTATTGAACCATGCGGCGAACGCTGCCACTCTCACCCGAGTTCAATCCTCAGAACGTTTCCGATCCCGCACGGACCGGCGCGGTGGACTGGACGGCATTCAACGAACACTGCGATCGACTGCTTGAAACCCGCTGGTGGCGCGTCAACGCGGGGACTTCATGCGGTTCCCGGCGCCGGCTGCTGCGACTGGCCCTGGCCTATGTTCAGGAGAAGCGTAGCTCCATCATGGACTTCAGGGGCAAGATTCGGGTTTTTTCTCGAATGAACATTCCTCCGAATCCCGACATTGTCTTCTTTGGCGCAGAAGCCGGCTGGGAAGCGGCCATCGTCCAGGCCGTGTTCGGCAGTGGCGGCAACGTTGTCCTGATCGACAAGGATCCATCGGCGTTCGCACGTTTCCTGAAGGCCCGCGCCATGATGCGCGTTCGCTCACCCCGGGCATGGAAGGATCCATGGATCGAGGTGCGCCGTGACCCATCCAGCATTGAATACCTGCGGCAGGATTTCTTCGACGTGAACAGGCCCTCGGCTTTTGATGTTGGCATCGATTGGGGCCTGATCGAGCACTACGATGACCCGGGGAAACAAGTCGTACTGGAGCGATTCCGCGGGTTTCTGAAGCCTGGAGGAATTCAGATCAGCAGTTGTCCCCGGGACTCCCTCGCGGTGCGTCTCTTCTATTGGGCATTTTCCGAAGAGCTGAACTGGGGCTACCGGGAACTGATGAACCTGGACGAACTCAGCAGCCATGTGGCTCGGGCCGGATACCGGATCGAGAACCGGTTTACGCTGGCCGCCCACAATGTTGTGTCGTCAAGAAAAGTGGAGTCATGAAGCGCATGGCAATCGGGCCTTGGCGCATTCACTTTCTTGCATGCTTCCTGAAGCAACGCGTCCAATACGTCCAACAATGGACAGCTGGGAGTGATCGGGACGAGGAATGAGTTCGACCTGTGGGTGGGGTCATCTGGTATTTGAAATAAAGACTCCTCAGGTAAGACTCGAACTTACAAGCCTCCGGTTAGCAGCTTAATTCAAACATAGCATCTTGTTGGTTATTCGTGCTTCTTGGTTGTTCTTGGGCCACGGTGTTACAGGGTATTCGGCGTGAAATTGTTCACAAATTGTTCAGTCGAGACTAGACGGGTCTTGGCGGGGTCCAGGTCTCACACTGATGGGTGTACCGGCAACTCGACGGGGCGAGGCCGGGAAAAGACGCAAGGTCCGACAGCAAGCGATTTCTGGCTCCAGGAACATCTGATTCACCGATGTGATCTCGCTCGTCGAAGGTTTCGCTTGGCGGCGTGCGAGAGCGTAAGGCAGTCATCACATTTTCGTGCACGCTGAGGTGAACGAGTCGGTGAACCTTCAGAATGTCGGTGGTAAAGCAAAGCCGTATCAGATTCGGCAGGTCTTGACAACGATTCGCGTAGTCCGCGCATGTTCCAGTGTTCGCTTTCTTCTTCGAGTCTCCCGTTCGGCCAGATTCATCGGTACAGTCTCCTTTTAGTCCATTAGTGACAGGATAGAACTGTCCGACTAGCTCGTACATATCTACAATGGTTGAGGAACAGGGCATGGAGGAACCGATGCCTGAAATCCGTCAGGCGATCCTGGAGTATCTGGTTGAGACCCAATGGCCACAGCCTTAGGTTTGAACACCCGGATTGGGCATCGATGAATTCGATCCCCAAGTGTTTTAGCCCATTAGCAGGCTGCTGAAGAACGCAGTTAATCAGCCGTCTGCGGCGCGGCACACGATGTGCCGCCATTTTTGATGGCTGTAAGCCATTGAAAATGTTAGTCCGAGAACTAAGATAATTCCGGAGGCTTTCTGTGTGTTCTCATAAGACCAGCGTACTGGGAGTGCTAGCATGAACGTGATGTGTCCGGTTTTGATTGGCGTCTTGTTCGCGACCTCTGCTTTGGGTCAGCTGACTGCGCGTAATCCTGTCGACGAACTGAATGACCAGGTGACCGAGGCACTGGCCCAGGCCGGCGTGCCGTTCACCGCCGATCAGGAGCGGCAGCTGGCGTTGCTCATCGAAGAGGAGCGTCAGGCCGCAGAAAACCTGTTCGGCGAAACCTGGGATTTCAGCCAGGGACCGCCGCAGGGCGAGCAGCAGGATCAGGCGCTGGCCGGCATCCGGTTTATGTATAACGAATTACGCGGCCAGCTTGCCGCCTACATGACCGAGCCGCAGAGAGCTGCCTGGGAGCGCTACCAGAGCGAGTACGAGGTGGCGTTTTCTTTGGGTGATTCCAGCGATGCCGCTGCCGGGAGTGGGCGCATTCAACAGATCCGCGTGACGAATAACCCGTTCAATGTCGAAACCGGCGGCGCTAACGGATCCAGTGGCCTGCACGAAAGCGGCGCGCGAACCGAAGTCATCGAGCGCGGCGGCGTGGGCGCCTATCACGGTAACTTCGCGGCGATTTTCCAGGACGAGGCCCTGAACGCCCGAAATCCCTTCGCCGCCAACAAACCGCCCTACTACGAACGGACGATCAACGCGGACATCAGCGGTCCCATCATTCAGGACCGGCTCTCATTGAACTTCGCACTCAACGACAACAGGCGGGAGAATGTCGGCACGGTCAAGGCCCAGACAGTGGATGGGCCTTTTGCCCTGGGCGTCACCCGGCCCGTGGTGAACCGCGCCTACAGCAGCCGCGGTGTCCTCCAACTTGCAGATGCCCACTCGCTGCACATGCGCTTTGAGTACGCCACCGAAGACAGCCAGAACGAGAACGTGGGCGATTTCAGCCTGCCCGAACGCGCCTCCCGCACCAAGACGCGAAACCACACGGTGGATCTCCGGGGTGTTTCGATTCTTTCCGACCGCACCGTCCATGACCTGCGCTTCGCATGGCAGAGGGACCGCAGCGAGACCAACCCCTTCAGCAACGCGCTTGGAATTGTTGTCAAAGATGCCTTCACCGGAGGGGGCTCCCAGAACCGGAGCCTGATCAACGGAAACGTATACGAAGCGTCGAACCTCGTCTACTTTGAAGGCGACAACCTGACGATGCGGAGCGGATTTCAGTTCTTCCGCCGCAGCGAGCGTTCGGATTCGGAAGACAATTTCTTCGGCGAGTTCACGTTTTCCGATCTTGAAAGTTTCCGGGCCGGCAGACCGCTCAAGTACAGGGTTGCTTGCTGCGACCCTTTATTCAACTTGAGCCAGACCCACTTTGTTCTTTTCTCCCAGAACGATTTCAGGCTCACGCCGACCTTTACCCTGATGCTGGGCGTCCGCTATTTCATGCAGTCCAATCTCGGTGATCGGAACAACGTGGATCCGCGCATCGGCTTTGCCTACGCAATCGGCAACTCGACCGTCATTCGCGGCGGAGTGGGCATCTTCACGAACCCGGCGAATTTCAACCAAATCAGAGACTTCACCTATTTGGACGGAACACGGCTCTTCGAGACCCAGATCGACAATCCGGGCTGGCCGGACCCGTTCTCCGCGGGCACGGTCCGGCCGCCGACCCGGACCCAGCTGGACCCGAATCTGAGAAACAGCTATTTCTTTTTGCCACAAATACAGCTCGAGCAGAGCTTTCCGAATAATCTCTTCGTGACGGTTTCCTTCGACCGGGCCCGCGGTATCAACCAACCACGGGGCCGGGACATGAACGCGCCGTTTCCGGAAAGCGGCCGCCGGCCGTTTCCAGACGTCGGCCAGATCATCCAGCTCGTCAGTGGTTCTTCCTTGTATCACCATTTCAGGGTCAGCATGCGGCAGCGTGTCAGCATCTTCAATATCACTGCGGACTACCAGCATTTCCGCGGTTTCAGTGATCAGGCGGGCACGGGCAACTTTCAGGCGCTGCCGGTCGATAGCCGGGACGTCAAAAAGGAGTGGGGACCACACGCCAACCCCTCCCACACGTTCAGCACGGGCGTCAATTCGCGATTGCCGCTGGACGTGTACCTGACCACGATTGTCGAGGCGCGCAGCGGCCGACGCTATACGATCACCACGGGCCGGGACGATAATAACGACGGCGTGAGTAACGACCGGCCCGAAGGTGTCGGCAAGAACAGCGAAGTCGCGCCCGGTTTTTTCGATGTCAGCTTCAATATTTCAAAAGCTTTTGAATTCAACCGCAACGCCTCGGGCGCTCCAGGCACCGGGCCGAGAATGAATGTCTTTGCGAATCTCAGCAACGCGTTCAACATGACGCACCTGGGAACACCCAGCGGTGTTTTGAGGTCGCCCTTCTTCGGGAGGTCTTTCAATGCAACGTCACCTCGGGAAATCGAGGTGGGGATGAGATTTCAGTTCTGATGCGGGTGGCCCACTGTAATTTTCAACAGGTTGCAGGCTGGCTGTGAGTTGTGGGCGACGATCGGCGGTCCAGTCGATCCGTGGGTGGGCCGATTCCGATGTGTTTTACGCCGCCGCTGGGCATACGCGGTCTGTGACGCCCTTGAACTGCCGCACGCAACTCGGCTCACTTTCCGCAGGATTTATAGTTCGTGGGCGCACGACAATAACGTGCCCGACAAAGTCGTCGCGGAGCTGATGGGCCACACCAATGTCAGCACAACCCTCAACGTCTATACCCAGGTCATGCAGGACTCTGCAAGGATCGCCGCAGACAAGATTGGGGAGGAATTGCTCAGTTTTGTTCAGTCGCGGGAGGGTGTGAGCGAGCTGCTTCGTTGAAAAAAAGACTCCTCAGGTAAGACTCGAACTTACAACCCTCCGGTTAACAGCCGGATGCTCTACCGATTGAGCTACTGAGGACCACGAGCACGTTATGCCGCAGACTGCACCTGTTTATCTACAATACAGCCCACTGAGATTAGCAAAGGGCTTTGGAAAGTTCAATCTGGAAGCCCGGCGAAAGTGACCCGTAATGGGGACGCCGAACTTCATGCTTTCGCATCTTGATCTGAGTCAGTTTCGGCAAGGCGCTGAGATCCCGGGCGTAGTCGGGCCAGGGTTGAGCCACGATCGCCAAGGTCGGTGAACTGGGCCACATCCGGGTGCTTTGACAGAATGGAGTGGACGATCTCTCGCTGAACGCCGATCCCTTTGCCATGAATGATTCGGACTTCTCCGAACCCACGCTGGATTGCCTGATAGAGGTACTCTTCCACGACGGCGCGAACCTGTTTCGGTTGAAACGTGTGCAGGTCGATCGAGTCTTCGATCGGGACTTCGTGCATGGAACAATTCCTGTGGGAGACTTCCCGAGTTCACCATGGTGGCAGACTCGGCGGTTTTTCCGGAAGTGAATTAGGTCTCCGTCGGGGAATCCTCGCTCTCACTTGGGTTAGAATCGACGGATCGAAATGAAGTACTACGTGCGCACCTACGGTTGCCAGATGAACGTTGCGGACTCGGACGAAATGGGGCGTCATTTGTCCGATCGCGGCTTCGCCCCGACCGAAGATCCCGACGATGCCTCGATCTACCTGATGAACACGTGCACCGTTCGGCACCATGCCGAGGAACGGGCAATGTCCGAAATCGGCCGGCTCCGGCAATGGAAGGCCAGGCGGCCGGGTCGCAAGATCGTCATAACGGGTTGTGCGGCTGAGCGAACGAAGGAAGACCTCGAGGCCCGTTTTCCGCATATCGATCTTGTGGTCGGTGCCAGGTCTATCGAATCGTTTGGCGACATTGTCGATGGCCTGCTTGAGCGTCGTCCGAACGATGAGAATCTTGAATATGTTTCCGGCTCCACCAACGACAAGGTTGCGACATTTGTTACGGTCATGCGTGGCTGTAACTATTCCTGCACCTACTGCATCGTTCCATATGTTCGGGGTCGGGAAAGCTACCGACCGATCGAGGAAATCCTATCCCAGGTGCGTCACGGAGCCGAGGCCGGCATACGCGAATTTACCCTCCTGGGGCAAACGGTCAACTCTTACCGCCGCGACGGCTCACGGGGCGGCGATACCGACTTTTCGGACCTGCTCGAGGCCGTGGCCGGCGTGGATGGCGTCGAGCGCATCCGATTCATCAGTCCACATCCGTATTACATGACGGACCGGGTCATTGATGCGATGGCATCGATACCGGCCGTGTGCGAGGGTCTGCATCTGCCGGTCCAGTCCGGGTCGACGCCGATTCTGAAATCGATGCTCCGCAACTACACGCGTGAGTTCTACCTGGATTTGATTGGAAAGCTTCGCGCCGGAATGCCGGACATCACAATATCTACGGATCTGATCGTCGGGTTCCCGGGTGAGGGCGAAGACGATTTCGAACAGACGCTGTCGTTGATCAATGAAGCCCGATTCGATCGCGGATTCGTGTTCAAATACTCCCCCCGCGCGGGTACGCCGGCAGCCCGGATGCAGGGCCACCCTGAGGCCTTGATCGAAGCCCGTCACCAGCGATGCCTGGACCGGGTCGAGGCCGTCGCGCTGGAGCAACGGATCCGTCGCGTTGGAAGTATGCAGGAGGTCCTGATCGAAGAACCGAGCTTCGGTCGGACCCGGGGCAATCACAAGATGCGGGTCACTGGTGAGCATCTTGCGGGAGGCACCGTTCGGGTTCAGGTTACGGGCATGGAGCGAGCGACATTGACCGGCATCCCCGTCGGCCGTGAAATCCCCGCCTAATTGGGGTCAGAGCCCTATTTCCCCTATTGTTTTTCGATAATTCGGAATATAGGGCTCTGACCCCAATTAAATATCGATTTCTTTCAGGTCGCGGGCGATCGTGATTTTTTCATATGTCGAACGGGAGTCATCTGCGATTTGCTTCACCTGTCGATGGTCGTAGCGGCTGCTGAAGTGGGTGGCGATCAATTGCCCCACGCCAGCTTCGGAGGCGACACGGGCGGCGTCTTCCATCGTGGAATGCTTCCGTTCCCGGGCCATCGCGGCGCCGTCGGGTCCGAACGTCGTTTCGTGAATTAACGCGGTGCAACCGTCCGCCAGCTGGATCGTCCGCTTTGAAAACTGGGTATCCAGGCAATAGGCCACGGATTTCCCGGGTCGCGGTTTGCCCAGTACGTCTTCGGGGTGGACCGTTCGCCCATTCTCCAGAGTGATCGAATTCCCGCTCTGAAGTTTGCCGAACAGCGGTCCGCAGGGCACGCCCAGCGACTCGGCTCGCTCCACGTTGAAGATCCCGGGCCGGTCCTTTTCCTGAAAGCGCCACCCGAGACAGAAAATCGAATGGTCCAACGGCATTGCCTCGATATAGAACTCGTTTTCTTCGAGCACACGTCCGTGGAAACCGCGCGAGAACTCTTGAACCGTGATCGGATAACTGAACTTGAGGCTGTTTGTCCTGAAAGAGGCATTCAGAAAATGCAGTAGGCCCTGCGGCCCATAGACCCGCAGCGGTGTTTCCCGGTTGTCCAGATGCAAGGTGCTCAGCAACCCGCTGATGCCGTAGAGATGGTCTCCATGAAGATGGCCGATGAAAATCGAATGGATCCGGCTTCGGCGAACGCCCGCCCGCATCAGCTGTACCTGTGTTCCTTCACCACAGTCGAACAGAAACACCTCCCCGTCGCGGATCAAAGCGGTTGATGACAGGCTTCGATACAGCGTTGGAACGGCGGAACTCGTGCCCAACAAAACGATTTTCATAACGATCAGCTGCGGTGATCAGTGGGAACTGTAACGATTCATCGACCAACGTAGACTAGCATGGACCGGTCTCTATCCCCGCCCGCCCATCGACCGCACGACGTAGCCTGCAATTTTCGGGTTCTCTCTCAGCCGGCGCATGGAATAAGGATACCAATCGCTACCGTAGGGCACGTAGACCCGCATGCGCCGACCCGACTCCTGGATCCTCTGGCGCAATTGGGTTGCGACTCCGAGTAGCATCTGAAATTCGTAGGCCGTTGGTGGGAGTCCGAGCTTGTCGACAAGGACACACGCTTGCTCAACCAGGGCTTCGTCGTGGGTTGCGAAGGCGACATATGAACCGGAACGCAACAGGGTCTCCGACAACGCCATGTATTGACCACGAATCGAGTCGTCGTCCTGGTAGGCGATGGCGGCCGGTTCCACGTAGACGCCTTTGACCATTCGGACGTTTGGTGAGAATTGAGCAATGCTTTCGACGTCGGCCGGGCTGCGGCGCAGGTACGATTGGAAAACGATTCCGATATTGTCGTAGTCAGCGAGGAGCGTGCGGTAGAGTTCGATGGTGAGTTGGGTGCAACTGGAGTCTTCCATCTCGACGCGCACGAAGTAGCCGAGTGAACGTGCTTCTTCGATGAGTCCGCGGAACAGGTCGGTGCACATCCCGGTATCGAGCTTCAAACCGAAGTGTGTGGGTTTCACCGAAACGTTACCCTCTATGCCGTTCTCGGCGATCGCCTGGAGAAGTTGTCGATAGTCAGCCGCCCCCCGGCGAGCGTGATCGATGTGGGTGGTGTCTTCGCCCAACAAATCGACGGTCGTCATGAATCCAAGACGATTCAAATCGATGGTGACCTTCAGAGCTTCCTCAAGAGTTTCGCCGGCGATGTAACGTTTGGCCACGACTCCGACAACAGAACGGGGAATGAACGGCAGAGTGTGGACGACGAGACTATTGAACAGGCTCATGCGCCGTCCATACCTTCACGAAAGGCAAAGTATCGGGTTCAGTGGAAGCCTGGCAGGGAAGAGTGCGCTTCGACGGCAAACGCCATCGCACGGGAGACGGTCTCAGCTGCCGAAACGGTGGGTTGATGCGTTGATCGTCGGCATCCCGCCGTATTCGGACAGCAGATCTTTGACGAAGTTGTCTTGAAATCTTCGATACTGTAGCACCGGGCCCCGGGAGTTGAATATCGCAAACAGGAGTGGACCATGGTCTTCGGTGTAGAGAATGCCGGCCAGGGTGCTGACCCCGTCGTCGGTGGAAACCAGGGTTCCCGTCTTCGCGACGACGGCACCCCTGTGCGTCCGGCCATTAAAGCGCAGCCGAAGCGTGCCACGGTCGATGCCGGCAACCGGGAGCACGTGTTCCGGATACAATCCATGGTCTTCCATAAAGTAAGTCAGTTTTCGGAATACCATGATCGTGCCTTCGGGAGTGATTCGATTCCGCCGCAGTCCTGAAGTGCGCTGTATCCGAATGTCTGCGGATGGGATTCCGACATCCTGAATCAGGTAGTCCTCCACGGCTCTGGGTCCGCCCACCGCCTCGCCGACGCGGTCTGCTGTTGCATTGTCGCTGCGCGAATTCTGGTCAAACAAGATTTCAAGGAGAGGATCGGAAAAGCGTTCGGCGACAAGCGTGCCGGCTACAGGGCCGTGGGTCACCTCGTCCGGAACACGGATTCCCATTCGACGGAGTGTTCGAACGACGTAAGGTTCGACGCGACGCTTCGAATGGAGGTTGCCGACCGTGAACGGGCCGGAGATGACGAAGTTGCCATCAACACGGCGCACGCCCGTCCGTATCACTTCCCGGGCGAGCCTGTTCAGATCCGCCGTGGTCATTACCGGATCACCGTCACTGGAGAGAATCAGGTTCCCGTGGAGCACGCCCGCATCATCGACCGGACCGTCGACGTAGAACGCCGTTTCAAATCGATGATCGATTCCGAATCGATCCAGTGCTGCAAGTGAGGCGGCGACCTTGATAACGGATGCTGGATTGAACACCATATCTCCCTGGTGATCGGCCAGAATCAGTCCACCGTCGAGTGATTCGACACGAATCCCCTGTGCGTCAAGGGATACACCGCGCTTCGACAATTCTTCGAGATATTCCGCAGCGGCCGCTGCTTCGATCCGGGCCGGTTCCCTCAGTTGCTCGAGATCCGACGTGGCTTCCTGGGTCTGGATTGGCCAGACGAAGACGAAGACCGCCAACAGAAACAGGCAAACCAGACTCTTGAGCATCAGTTTCGCGACCACGCCCCTCCAACTATTCAGACCCCGGGGATACGCCCACTGGCGATGGAGCGTATTCTGCCAGAAAAACCCAGAAACACAATGAAAAAAGAAGGATATTCCGGGTATCAACTCTCGTGCCACCGGCAGTGGGGCGTCGGTTATAAGGCAGTTGAACGACCGCGTGTGAGAAATGGTATTTTTTGGCGTTTAACGGACTCTGCCGAGCGAAGGAGTCTTATGCTTATTGTTGCCCGCCGGTCGAATCAAAAAATCATCATTTCCGACGATATCGAAATCACTATCCTGGAGATCGGTCGAAACCGAGTCCGCTTCGGTATCGAAGCCCCCAAGGAAGTTTCAATCCAGACGAAACTTCGGAGTCTTCCCGAACCAAATTCCACTTCCGAGGATCAAGAACTGCCCCTGAAGGCCATGGCAGCCAATGGGTCCGGGGGTGATCGCTGATCCACGTCCGCCCGGCCTATCTCATATTGTTGTTGGGTAGCAAGCTAAGTGCTTCTAACCGAAAGCCTTGTCATGGTAATGGGGCTTCCCGGCAGTCGGGGTCGTCTTGACTTTGGCTGCGGATTTCATTTATAAGTGGCCTTTCTATCCATCTTTTGTCCATAAAGCGACTCCCTACTATCATGGCAGCGAAGAAACGAACAAAGCCGAAAAGCCAGAAGGTAACTAAGTCTAAACCCACCAAGAGTTTAACATCCGTTTCCGGCAAGAAAAAGACTGTTTCGGCTAAGAAGAAAGCCACCGTGGCCAAGACCGTGGCCAAGACCGTGGCCAAGACCGTGGCTAAAAAAGGCAAGAAGAAGGTTGCATCGAAGGCGAAGAAGGCCTCAGCCAGCAAAAAGAGTGCCGCGACCAGCAAAACGACTGAGAAGAAGGCCGGTTCCGGGAAGTCCAGGGGCCGAGGGCAGGCGAGCAAGGAACAGGCGGCGACTCGAAGGGCAGGTGGACGCAGTAAGAGCCGCAAACCAGCCGGTGGCAGAGCGAAGGCATCAAGAACGGCCACTCCGCGGCCGCGGCTGTCTACATTCTCCGCAGCTCTCAAAATCTACGAAAGCGGGATCAAGCTGATGCAGGCGGAGAAATTTGACAAAGCCAAGGCAGCATTCGACGGCTTGATCAATCAATTCCCCGATGAGAGTGAGCTACTCGATCGGGCCCATGTCCTGATCCAGGCGTGCAATCATCGGATCCGGGAGCGCAAAAGATCTCCGCGGCTTCAGAGCGCCGATGAATTCTATGAGGTCGGTATTGCCGAACTGAATGGTCTCGAGATCGAGAAGGCGCTGGAGCATCTGCGTGAGGCCTTGAAAATGTCTCCGAAGGGGGACCATATTCACTACGCGCTCGCCGCAGGATCGGCGCTCAACGGCGATCGGGAAGCCGCTCTGGAATTTCTCGCGAAAGCCATCAAGTACCGCGAAGAGAACCGCTTCCTGGCGGTTAACGACGACGACTTCGAGTCCCTGGCCCAAGATTCGGATTTCATCGACCTGATTGCGTCCGACGTGGCCTGATCTCCGGCCCGGCTCGAAGAGAAATGCGTAGCGAGCACGTCACGACACCCTCACACCGTTCCCCGCGATAGAGACGTTGCCAATGGGACAGGACGCCAGAATTGTTTCGATTGGGGGAGGCACCGGTCTGTCAAACCTTTTGCGGGGGCTAAAGAAGAGAAACGTGGACATTTCCGTCATCGTTGCAGTGACCGATGACGGAGGGAGTTCGGGCCGTCTGAGAGAAGAGTTGGGCGTGCTGCCTCCCGGCGACATCCGCAACTGCATGGTTGCGCTGTCTGAAGACGAAGCCCTGATGTCCCGGCTGTTCAAATACCGATTCTCAAGTCAGGAAACGGATCGTGGCTTAAATGACCACAGCTTCGGTAATCTGTTCCTGACCGCCATGGCGGGCGTCACCGAAGACTTCGCCAAAGCCGTCCGTCTCACTTCTGAAGTGCTTGCCATCAAAGGCACGATCTATCCATCGACGACGTCGAACGTGTCTCTGAAGGCGTTGCTGGCCGACGGGGAGTGGATCGAGGGGGAAACTCGGATCACAGCAGACCTTCGGCGCATATGCCGCCTTGAGTTGGATCCTCCCGACGCCCGTGCCGTTCCCGAAGCGCTGGAGGCTATCGCTGCTGCCGACATCATTACAATCGGCCCCGGGTCCCTGTACACCAGTCTGATCGCAAACCTCCTGCCTCTGGAGATCGCGTCGGCGATCCGCGCGTCGGGCGCTCGCAAAATTTATGTCCAGAACATCATGACGCAACCCGCCGAGACCACCGGCATGACAATGGCCGACCACATCCAGGCGATCGTTGATCACGCTGGACAGATGCTGTTTCCCGACGTTCTCATAAATACTCTGCCGCCTTCGAATGCGCTTCTGCGAAAATACTGGGAACAGAACGCGGAGGTCGTTAAAGCTGATGAAGAACGTGTTCGCGAGATGGGAATAACGATCCTGAAGAAAAACATGTTGTCCGAAGGTGACGTGATCCGCCACGACACAGATTTGCTCGCAGACGCGATTCTCGAAGTATGCCGAATCTAAGCGTATTGATCCTGGCGGCCGGTGCAGGTACCCGGATGAAGTCCAGGAAAGCGAAGGTGCTTCACCAGGTGGGGGGCCTTCCGATGCTGGAGTGGGTGGTTCGTTCTGCACTCGCGGTGTCCGACGATGTTCACGTCGTTGTTGGGCATCAGGCCGAAGCCGTTCAGGCTTCGATCGAGGGCGTGCGCTTCATCCAGCAAAAGGAGCAGCTCGGCACTGGCCATGCCGTGATGGCCGCACGATCATCGCTCCAGGGGGCCGGTGATTTACTGATTCTGCCGGGCGATGTGCCCTTGATTCGCCCCGAAACACTGCGGTTACTCTTTGATTTTCACGACGTGGGTTCCTTTGCAGGTTCGCTCGTCACGGCCACCCTTGAGGATCCACACGGCTATGGGCGGATCGTACGCGGTTCCGACAACGCGGTCGAGGCGATCGTCGAACATCGGGATGGCACGGATGGAGTACTCGATATACGGGAGATCAATTCTGGGATCTATGTATTCGATTCTTCGCTCCTCTTCGATGCGCTCGATCGAACACGGACTGACAATGTTCAGGAGGAATACTATCTCACCGACGTGGTAAAGATTTTGTCCGGGGAGGGACACCGCTTCGGAGCATTTGAAATCAATGATCCTACGGAGGTGTCCGGGATCAATTCGCGGAAGCAACTGGCTCGCGTGGATCGTGAAATCCGTCGCCGAAAGTGTGAGTCCCTGATGGGGGATGGTGTGTCGATCCTCGACCCGGACACCGTCCGGATTGACGCCGACGTCCGAATCGGATCAGATTCGGTCATTTATCCTTCCGTTGCGATCGAAGGCGCATCAACCCTCGCTGACGCCGTTACAGTGCGGTCCTTCAGCAGGATCACAGACTCAAACATAGGCGAGGGCTCGACCATCCTTGACGGTTGCATAATCGATCACTCCGACGTTGGCAGCGACGTCCGCATGGGTCCTTACGCCCATTTGAGGTTGGGTACAGTTCTCGAGAGCCATGTCCGAGTCGGGAACTTTGTTGAAATCAAGAAATCCAGGCTCGACGAAGGAACCAAGTCCATGCACCTGACGTATTTGGGAGACGCCGACATTGGAAAAAATGTCAATGTCGGTGCGGGTACCATTACGTGCAATTACGACGGCGTGAACAAACACAAAACGACTATCGGAGACGCTGTGTTTATCGGCAGCAATTCTTCGCTGGTCGCTCCCATCCGGATCGAAAGCAACTCCTATCTGGGTGCCGGCTCCACGATCACCGATGATGTTCCGGCCGATTCACTGGCCATTGGCCGCGGCCGCCAGGTGGTGAAGAAAGACCGGATGAAGAAGAAAAGAGAAAGGAGGTGATTAGTGGCCTGTAACAGAGACATCGGCAGTGGCGTTCGGAGCGCAACGGGGCCGGATTTCAGGAGGCAACAGGTTGACGACGCGACGTCGCGGGGACGAAGGAATGCTTCTACATTCCGAGGGGGAGCGACAACGAAGACGGCTCCGTTCCGCCCGAACCCTTCGGGCCGATGGGGGTTGCCGTCGATATCTTTGCCCGGCATTATTAGGCCGGGTCATGATGAAACAGCATCATTCTCTCCTCGCTTCGCGATCTCTCGCCTGGCAAGACCCATCGGCGCCACTGCCGATGTCTCTGTTACAGGCCACTAGTGACGGTTGAAAGGCGCCCTCCGATGCGTCGGTCCTCACTCGTCAGGCATCACTGTTAACGCTATGTGCGGAATTTTCGGATACATCGGTAATCGGGATGCTGTCCCGTTGATTCTGGAGGGGCTCCGGAGCCTTGAATATCGGGGATACGATTCGGCTGGCATCGCCGTCGTCAGCGACGGTGATGTTGCCCTGCGTCGTTCCGAAGGCAAGCTGGGTAATCTGGAACTGCTTCTCGGGAAAGAACCCCTCAGCGGCAGCTACGGCCTGGGCCACACACGGTGGGCGACCCACGGTCGGCCGACCGAAGAAAATGCCCATCCCCATCGTGATTGCAGGGGGCGGATCGTAGTCGTTCACAACGGAATCATTGAGAACTACCTGGATCTCAAGCGAGGCCTCACCGAGGAAGGCCACGAGTTCACGACGCAAACTGACACTGAAGTCGTTGCGCATCTCATCGAGAAGTACTTTGAGGGAAATCTTGAAGCTGCAGTCCTGGCAGCTGTGAAAGAGTTGCGCGGCTCGTTTTCTTTCTCTGCCATTTCAGCTGATGACCCTCAAAAGATCGTGACCGGACGCGACGGGCCACCCACCGTCATCGGGCGTGCCAAAGGAGAAGGTTTCGTGGCTTCCGACATTCCAGCATTGATTCCGCACACCCGGGATCTGCTGTTTCTCGATGACGGTGAACTGGCCGTTGTCGAACCCGACCGAATCCGTTTGATGGATTTTTCAGGAGCGGAACGTGCACTCCATTTCAATCGCATCACCTGGGACGCTGTGCAAGCTCAGAAAGGATCCTACAAGCACTTCATGTTGAAAGAAATCCACGAGCAGCCTCAAGCCGTCAACGAGA
This sequence comes from Terriglobia bacterium, assembly GCA_965263045.1. Taxonomy (GTDB): domain Bacteria; phylum Acidobacteriota; class Terriglobia; order 20CM-2-55-15; family 20CM-2-55-15. The sequence goes on along the minus strand of CBDHGK010000041.1, from coordinate 4,604,285 downwards.
CGCTGGTGGGACGGCTGGCGCTGGGATCGAACGAAATCCGCCTCGACGACGTGGGATTTTCCGAGGAGGATTGGAAGGGATTCAAGAATATTTGCCTCCTTGGCTGCGGTACGAGTTGGCACTCGTGCCTGGCCGGTAAGTACATGATCGAGTCCATGGCGCGATTGCCGGTGCAGGTCGACTACGCCAGCGAGTTCCGGTATCGGAATCCGGTGGTGGACCCGGACACGCTCTTTGTCGTGATCACACAATCGGGCGAAACGGCTGACACGGTTGCGGCTCAGCGAATGGTGCGCGATATGGGATATCGCGTCTTGACGATTACCAATGTCGTGGGTTCGATGACGACCCGGCTCTCCGACGGCGTACTCTATACCCGCGCCGGTCCTGAAATCGGAGTGGCATCGACGAAGGCCTTCGTGACGCAGATGGCGGCACTTTATCTGTTGGGCCTGCAGCTGGGTCAATCACGCGAGACAATGACGGCGGATCAGATTGGCGCGGCACTGTCGGAACTTACCGCACTCCCTCCCAAAATTGATCAGGTGTTGAACTCGGCGCCTCAGATCGAATTGATCGCCCGATCATTGTTTCATTCAGATGACTTTCTTTTTCTGGGCCGCGGCATCCATTTTCCGATCGCCCTCGAAGGCGCGTTGAAGCTGAAGGAGATTTCCTATATTCACGCCGAGGGATACCCGGCGGGCGAAATGAAGCATGGACCCAACGCTCTCATCGATGGTGATTTGCCCGTCGTCTTCATTGTCACCCAGGACGAGGAACGGGAGGACTCGCGTCAAATATACGAGAAAGTGCTCAACAACGTCCGGGAAGTGAAGTCGCGCGACGGCATCATCCTGTCCGTTGCCATTGAAGGGGATACCACGATCGCGGAAGAGTCCGATCACTGCATCTTCGTTCCGAAGGCGACCGACTTATTGCTGCCCATTCTAGAGGTCGTCCCGCTCCAGCTGCTCGCCTATCAGATCGCCGTGCATCGGGGCTGCGACGTGGACCAACCCCGCAACCTGGCCAAAAGTGTCACTGTTGAATAAGAGCTCCGCCTCAAATCCGGGCAGGAATACGACCATCAGGTCTGCGGATGGCTCGATGCCGCACGGGAGTTCAGCCGAACGTCTGACCTAGTGGCTACAGGCTGCTGAAAAACGCAGTTTATCAGCCGTCTGCGGCGCGGCACACGATGTGCCGCCATTTTTGATGGCTGTAGGCCATTGAAGATGTGAGCCAATCGAGAATCACACTTCTCGGGTGGCGTTGCTGCTTAGGTCAATGATGGCTTTTTCAGCATCCTGCTAATGCGGTGGGGTGAACAAGAGAATTCCTCCAACCGAAGGGTATGGATCTAAAAGTACATTTAAATCCGCAACAACTGGAAGCGGCCGAGGCGATCGAGGGGCCGATACTGATCCTCGCCGGCGCCGGCAGCGGTAAGACCCGTGTCATCACGTATCGCATCGTTCATCTGATCGAGAACCTCGGAGTTCGACCCGAGGCCATTCTGGCCGTGACCTTCACGAACAAGGCGGCAGATCAAATGAAGGCACGGGTCCGCGATCAGCTCCAGATGAGCCGGTCGGCGGACCCCTGGATTTCCACCTTCCATTCCTTTTGCGTACGCCTGCTGCGGCGCGAAATCGAAGCTCTCGGGTATGTGCGCGAGTTCACGATCTACGATTCGAGCGATCAGCTTCAGGTCGTCCGGTCCACGATGAAAGATCTCTCCGTGGACGACAAAATCGTGACCGCGCGGCTGGTCCAGTCTCGCATCAGCGCCGCCAAGAATCAGCGGACTACTCCGGAGAGAATGGCCGAAGAGGCATGGCAGCCCGATTGGGAACATACGGCCCAGGTGTATGCGGAGTATGAAAAGCGCCTGCGAAAAGCCCATGCCCTGGATTTTGACGACCTGCTGGGAAAAACCGTCGAGCTCTTCGAAAAATTTCCGTCGGTCGCAGAACAATACAGCAAGCGCTTTCGCTACGTCATGATCGATGAGTACCAGGACACCAACCGGACGCAGTACAAGTTAATCCGGTATTTATCCCATCAGCACAGCAATATCTGTGTGGTTGGAGACGAGGACCAGTCCATTTACAGCTGGCGGGGTGCGGATATTCAGAACATTCTTTCGTTCGAAAAGGACTACCCGAACACCCAGATCTTCCGGCTCGAACAGAACTACCGCTCGACGAAGACGATTCTGTCGGCTGCCGGCGCCGTCGTCGCTAACAACGAGGACCGCAAAGGCAAGGAACTGTGGACAGAGAATCCGTCGGGTGAACAGATTCAGTTCTTTGAAGCCCGCGATCCGGATCAGGAGGCGGCTCACGTAGCCGAGAGGATCATAGGGCGGCGCCGAAGTCATCCGGAACGCCACATCGCCGTCCTCTACCGTACCAACTTTCTCTCACGGGTCCTCGAGGAGATGTTTCGCCGGTTCGATATCCCGTACCGTGTCGTCGGCGGGCTCAGTTTCTACGAACGCGCGGAGATCAAAGACCTCCTCAGCTATCTTGCCTGTGTTCTGAATCCGAACGATTCGGTCCCCCTGCTGCGCATCATCAACACCCCGACGCGCGGTATCGGGCGGACTACGATCGAAGCTCTCCTGGATCTGGCTTCCCAGAGGGAGGTCTCTCTGTGGGAGGCCATCGGGATTGCCATTGGCGGAGATGGGCTGGCGCTCAGATCCAGGCGGGCTCTCGGAGCTTTTCACGCAATGATGACGGACTTTCTCGATTCCCTCGATCAGATTTCCGGTATCGATCTACTTCAAAGCGTCATCGCGAAGTCGCATTACATGGAAGTTCTCCAGAACGAGGGAACCGAGGAAGCACTCACCCGGATCGACAACATTCGTGAACTCTTGACGGCGGCCGAAGAAAGCGCGGTGCGCGGCGAGAGTTTGCGCGATTTCCTGGACAATGCGGCCCTGGTTTCTGATCAGGACGACTACGATGAAGGCGCGCCGGTCACATTGATGACGCTCCACACGGCCAAGGGACTTGAGTTTTCCGTGGTCTTCATTGTCGGGATGGAAGACGGTCTGTTTCCCCACAGTCGATCCCTTACCGAGAGGACGGCCCTCGAAGAAGAGCGCAGGCTTTTCTACGTCGGAATGACGCGAGCTGAGGAACGACTTTATCTGAGCGCAGCTCGCTACCGGCGGACGTTCGGAACGATGGATCCGATGATCTCTGAGATTTCGCGCTTTCTCGCGGAAATTCCGGCCGAATTGGTCAGCGGCCTCGCCGTGGCCCCTCCAGTGCGGGTTGAATCCCGTGGACGGACGACGTATTCGGGAGACACCTACAATACCGTCAATGCGGTCCAGGATTTCCTGAAGTCCAAATCGTCGTCTGGAAGAGGACGGGGCCGTGGAGTCAGCCCGGGCCGGTGGACCCAGGGTACGCGCGTAAAGCACCCTAAGTTCGGCTTCGGAACAATTCTTCGCATGGAAGGTTCGGGTGAGGATGCCAAGTTGACGGTGAGCTTCAGCAATTTTGGCCTGAAGAAGATGATCGCCAAGTACGCCTCGCTTGAAGTGGTCTAAGGATACGACCGGAATCACAGCCCGGGCCAGATTGCTCCTGAACCCTGAATGCCCGTCTCGTATCGACCTTTGCATTGTGATTCGGATCGGGCGTAGTAGAATGCGCTCCTACCATGATGTCCTCAGAAGCTGAACTAAGACAACTGATCGCTGAATTCTCGCATCTGACCTATCAAAAGGGGTATCTGGCGTCGACCGACGGAAACCTGAGCGCCCGCATGCCCGATGGAACTGTGATTTGTACGCCGACGATCATCAACAAGGGTTTCGTGCGTCCCGAGGATTCCGTCGTCGTAGATCTTGAAGGCCGACACGTCCGTGGCGAGCGCAAAGCTTCCAGTGAAATCGCCATGCACACCCTCATATACAAACTCCGTCCCGACATCAATGCGGTCGTCCACTGTCATCCGCCGTGCGCGACGGCGTATGCGGCGGCGGGCATTCCGCTTAACAAAGCTCTGATTTCAGAGGTTGTCCTTGCCCTCGGCTGCATCCCACTGGCGGAGTACGGCACACCGGGCACGCCGGAATTAACGGATCGGCTTGAACCTTATGTCGCAAATTATGACGCGTTGCTGATGGCCAACCACGGTGTGGTCACCTACGGCGCAGATATGATGGAGGCGTACAACCGGATGGACACTGTGGAGCACTTCGCAAAGATATCCGTCAACACGCGGATTCTTGGAAAAGAGCAGCTCCTCTCATCTGAAGATGTTGAAAAACTGTGGGTTCAGAGGCAGAAGTATTTTGGTCTCGAGACTTCGGATGAGGCGCGACCGAAGGACCCGATGTGTCCGGTTACCGACGGAAGATCAGAAACGATCTCTCTTTCCAAGGACGAATTGGTCGATCTGATCCATCAGGTCGTGTCGAGTTTAGTAAAGTAGGGTGTCGCGAGTTACGGGGAATTACAGCGATCAAGTCCTCGTTTCCGAAATTATTGAAGGCCGAAAATCTCATGGCGGTTCGGAAATCTGGACTCCGTCCTGAATTTCCCTAAGGAGCAATTGAATGGCAAAAGAGGGAGAAACGATTGGTGAAGCCCTCGGGATGATCGAAACCCGCGGCTTGGTGGCGTTGATCGAGGCGTCCGATGCAATGGTGAAGGCCGCGAAGGTCACGCTCATGGGCTGGGAGAAAATCGGATCCGGGTACGTGACCGCCATGGTCCGAGGTGACGTTGCTGCCGTAAAGGCTGCCACTGACGCCGGCGCGACCTCTGCTCGCCGCGTGGGTGAGTTGATCAGTGTCCATGTGATCCCGAGGCCGCACTCGAACCTCGAAGATGTATTCAATATCGGTAAAGCGAGCGACTAGGCGCCATGCAACTTGCCAGGGTCATCGGCACGGTCGTTGCGACCCGGAAGGATCCCCGCCTTGAAGGCAAGAAACTGCTCATTTGTCGTCCGATCAACCCCGAGGGCGATGACGAGTCGGGTTGTGTCGTAGCCGTGGACACTGTCGCTGCGGGAATTCGAGAGCGCGTACTCGTGGTCCAGGGAAGTTCGGCGCGGATGTCGGACGGATGCCAGGACACGCCGGTCGATGCCGCAATCGTGGGCATCATCGATGAAATTTCCAGAGACTAACGTCGGGCAGTTGAGCTCATGTACCTTGGAGATGTCATAGGCACCGTCGTTGCGACGGCCAAGATCGCGTCACTCGGCGGCAGGAAGCTCCTGCTCGTCCGTCGACTGCATGACGAAAAGGTATTCGTTGCGATTGATTCGGTTGGGGCCGGTACCGGTGAACGTGTGTATGTTTGTCGGGGGCGGGAAGCATCGTTCGCGTTCTCTCCTGACGAAACTCTCTCCGATGCCACCATCGTCGGAATCGTGGACAGCAGCGACGTGCCTGTCGCCATTGCCGCTGGATTGGCCGATTCTTGAACCAAGGGACATTGACCGCGACAATCCTGGAACGACCACATTTGCAGTCCGTGGAAGAGGTCTCGAGGGCTAAGTGTGCTGTTCCCGACCCATTCAGAAAACGGAGGCATGAGTGCACACTGAATTTTCGAAACTGGAGTGGGCCGGCGGGCCCGACACTAAGTAGATGCTGTTGGGCAAAGTCGTGGGTACCGTCGTGGCGACGCAGAAGGACAGCAGCCACGTGGGTCGGAAGGCCCTGCTGGTCGAGCCTCTGAACCTCCATGGCGCCGGAGCTGGAGCCAGAATCCTCGCGCTGGATGGTGTCGGTGCCGGAATTGGCGAACGTGTCCTCATTGTCCAGGAGGGCTGGTCAGCGGCCACAACGGTGGATCGTCAAGGTGCGGCTATCGATGCGGCCGTCGTTGCAATTGTCGATGAAGTCAGCCTGATCGACGGGGTCGCGGTGCGGTGATTGCCCGGTTGAAGGGCCCACTCCTGGAGAAAACCCCTGAACGGGTTGTGCTGGACATCCATGGTGTTGGCTATCAGGCATACATATCACTTCCCACCTATTCGTCCCTTCCCGACCTCGGAGTTGAAGTCGTACTCGATATTCACACGCACGTTCGTGAGGACGCTATTCAGCTCTACGGTTTCTCGACCAAACGCGAACGCGCAATCTTCGAGCGACTGGTTCAGATATCGGGAATCGGCCCTCGTCTGGCAATGACCATTCTTTCGGGGAGATCCGTGGAGGATCTGATCGCTTCCATCAAGAGGGAAGACCTCGCCCGCCTGACATCCATCCCGGGTGTCGGCAAGAAAACCGGTGAACGGATAATTCTGGAAATGAAGGACAAGCTGCGCGACTTTGTCGTTGATGATGAGCCGGACGGCAGCAAGGTCGATGTGATTTCGGCGATGGATAACCTTGGTTACAATCGGGGCCTGGTTGAAGGAGCCATCAGGAGGGCGCTTGACGGGGGCCCGGATCCCGGTTTCGACGAGCTCTTCCGGAGGGCTCTCCAGATTCTGACTAAAGGATAATGACCGATCGAATCACTACAGGCGCGGCGACGGCGGAAGAAATCCCTTTCGAGCTCTCCCTGCGTCCGAAAACACTTAACGAATATATCGGGCAACCTCTGGTCAAAGAAAATCTCGAGGTTTCGATCGAGGCGGCACGCAAACGGGGCGAACCCCTCGACCACATCCTGCTGTACGGTCCCCCGGGATTGGGTAAAACCACCCTTGCGTCAGTGATCGCAAACGAAATGGGGGCGCATTTCCGAGCCACGGCAGGCCCCCTGGTTCAAATTAAAGGAGACCTGACCGCAATCCTGACGAACCTTGAAGGCGCGGACATCTTCTTTGTCGACGAGATTCACCGCTTGCAGGCAAGCATCGAAGAGATTCTCTATCCCGCGATGGAGGACTATAAGCTGGACATCATCATCGGTCAGGGCCCGAGTGCCCGTACTCATCGACTCGATCTGGAACACTTTACTCTGATCGGCGCCACCACTCGGATCGGATTGATCACCGCCCCGTTGCGATCCCGCTTCGGAATCGTCCACCGCTTGGACTTCTACACCCACACGGACCTTGAGGTGATCGTCCGGCGTTCCGCCGACATCCTGGATGCCCCGATCACCGTTGCCGGAGCGGCCGAGATCGCGAGGCGCTCCCGTGGAACACCGCGCATCGCCAATCGCTTGCTCAAGCGCACGCGAGATTTCGCTGAAGTCCGTGGAAACGGTGAGATCACCGATGAGATCGCGCGTGACGCGTTACAGTTGCTCGACATCGATGAGCATGGCTTTGACGAGACCGACCGGCGGCTGCTCCGGGCCATCATCGATAAATTTGAAGGTGGACCCGTAGGCGTCAATACGATCGCGGCCGTCTTGAGTGAAGAAGTCGATGCGATCGAAGACATTTACGAACCATTCCTGCTCCAGATCGGATTCCTGCAGCGCACTCCCCGGGGTCGCGTCGCCACCAAGCTGGCGTACGAGCACTTTGGCCTCGATTTTCGCCAATCCAGCCAAGCGGGTCTGTTTTGAGTGCGATTGCCCGTGACGCGGCACAGGATCGGAAGGGGTGGCCCGTCAGCATCAGGATGCTGAAAAAGCCATCGTTGACCTAAGCAGCAACGCCACCCGAGAAGTGTGATTCTCGGTTGGCTCACATTCTTCAATGGCTTACAGCAATAAACAACGGCGGCACATCGTGTGCCGCGCCGCAGACGGCTGATAATCTGCGTTTTTCAGCAGCCTGCTAATCCATCTTGCCCATTAGTGGCCTGTAACAGAGATATCGCCAGTGACGTTCGGAGCGCAACGGCGCCGGATTCTAGAAGTCGACGACGAGGGAATGCGCCTACATTCCGAGGAGGAGCGACGACGAAGACGGCCCCGTTCCGCCCGAACCCTTTGGGCCGATGGGGGTTGCCGTCGATATCCTTGTCCGACATTAAGTAAGACGGGTCATGATGAAACAGCGGCGCCTGCGGCCTCGGTATCAAACCTCGGTGGCCCTCCTCGCTTCGCGATCTCGCCTGGCAAGACCCATCGGCGCCACCGGCGATATCTCTGTTACAGGCCACTACCCGCCCCCTAAACGGGCAATGCACCGCGGCCGGGATAGACCGCAATGGATCCGAGGGCTTCCTCGATACGGAGCAACTGATTGTACTTGGCCACGCGGTCGGTTCGTGAGAGTGAACCCGTCTTGATTTGGCCTGCGTTTGTGGCGACGGCCAGGTCCGCGATGAACGTGTCTTCAGATTCGCCCGAACGGTGCGATATGACGACGCCGTAGCCGGCCCGGCGTGCCATCTCGATGGCATCCAGTGTTTCCGTCAGTGTTCCGATCTGGTTGACCTTGATCAAAATGGCGTTGGCCACTCCCGACCCCATGCCCCGCGCGAGCCTTTCGGTGCTGGTCACGAACAGGTCGTCGCCCACCAGTTGAACCTTATCCCCGATGGCGCGGGTCAGCATGGCCCAGCCGTCCCAGTCGTTCTCGTCAAGACCGTCTTCAATCGACAGGATCGGGAAACGATCGACCCAGTCGGCGAAGAGTTCAACCATCTGTTCCGAGGTCTTTGCCGACTGACCGCTCTTTCGAAAGATGTACTGGCCGTTGTCATACAGTTCGCTCGAAGCCGTGTCCAGGGCCAGTCCCACTTGATCCCCGGGGACGTACCCGGCCTTCTCGATCGCCCTGAGGATCAATTCGATCGCCTTTTCGTCATGTTCCAGGTCCGGAGCGAAGCCCCCTTCGTCCCCAACGGCCGTCGCGTGGCCGCCGTCGCGAAGAATCTGCTTGAGTGCGTGAAAAACTTCAACGCCCATACGGAGGGCTTCGTTGAAGCTGTCAGCGCCCACGGGCATGATCATGAATTCCTGAAAATCCACGTTGTTGTCGGCGTGTGCGCCCCCGTTGACGATGTTCATCATAGGTACCGGGAGCGTCTTTGCACCCACACCTCCGATGTAGCTGTGGAGGGGCAATCCATGCGACTGGGCTGCTGCGCGAGCCGTCGCGAGAGAAACGCCGAGAATCGCATTGGCGCCCAGTTCTTCCTTCTTCTTCGTGCCGTCGGCATTCAGCATGATCTGATCGATGCGCGACTGTAACGTTGCGTCATGGCCGATCAGCGCGGGTGCGAGTTTTTCGTTCACGTTCCGGACTGCGTGTTGGACGCCTTGGCCCAGATACCGTGCACTGTCGCCGTCTCTGAGTTCCAGCGCCTCGTGCTCTCCGGTGGATGCCCCGGATGGGACGATCGCTCGACCAAAGGCACCGTTACTCAGGGCGCAGTCGACTTCGACGGTCGGATTCCCCCGGGAATCAAGCACCTCTCTCGCTTTAATTTGCTGAATTTGCATGGTCTTTCTCAGTTCCTCAGTATCGCCCGGACGGGGGCGCCGTCGGCATGGCTCAGCTTGATCGGCAGCGCGACGAGTTCATAGTCCCCCGGCTCGACGTCCAGGAGATTCAATCCTTCCAGTATTACAACGGATTCTGTGAGCAACACAAAGTGGGTTGGGTGGTCCTCGGAACGAAAAGGGTCTATCGAAAGGTAGTCAATACCGACCAGGCGGACGCCCTGTTTGACCAGAAATCGTGCGGCCCGAGGCTCCAGATAGACGAAGTGTTCCCAGAAACCTGGATCGTTCCAATGGGATGAATTGTCCGTGCGGAACAGTACACGTTCCACGCCCTCCCAGTCCAGGGATTCCAATTCCGACACACCGATGGCTGCGACTCCGGGCAGATCGATGACGCGCGCGGGTCCGACAAGCTGATCGAGGGGGATGTCGCTGAGCGTCGGTGCATCTCGGCCGACCATGTGGATCGGTGTGTCCAGATGAGTTCCCGTGTGTGATCCGAAGTGGATGGTCGTGACCTGTATGGTGTGTGACCCGTTGCGAGCCCCTTGGCGGCTCACCTCAAGACGAATCCCCGGGTCCGTCGGCCAAACGTGCATCGCGTTGTGAATCGACACGGATATGTCGAAAATTGGCACCCCGTTTTGCCCCCGGAATCTGTCGCAGCTTCTGTCGCAGCTTCTGTCGGCTCCAGCAAGTGTCGGCTGTTCGAAGCTCCAACAGGTATCTGTTCGTTTGATCCCGTACCACTTTACAACATTTCCCGGGATGGGCGGGTTCAACCACGAAGGTGCAAAGACGCAAAACGCTCCGTTGTGAGGAGCTTCGTTTTCCGAGCAAGTTGAGTTTCCTGCAGCGGTACTGGCAGCCTGGAAAATGCCTGCGCCAGAGACGACACAGCCGGGCTGCTCCTGCTTTTCCGCGACGCAATGATCCCCGATCTACTTCCCAGGCGAGACCGTGATATGATGGCGACGCCCGCCACAGCTTCAGTCACTCAGCCACATATGCCCCGGACCGAACTTGTTCCTGTATCTCGATATTCCTCAACATCAGCACTGCCCGTACCTGAACGTCAGGCAGGTGTGGATTCTTCACAGCAACCGCCAATGCTGGAAATCCAGCATCTCATCTTTAGCGAAGCCGTCCGGCTGGGCGCCAGCGACATACATATCGATCCCGGCCGTCGTCAGACACGGGTTCGATATCGCATCGATGGACTAATGCAACACACGCTCGAGCTCCCGAGATGGCTTCACGAACAGCTCGTTGCTCGCATCAAAGTGATGGCCCGACTCGATATTACCGAGCGGCGTCTACCTCAAGACGGGCACATCGTGGATCGATCCGAAGGATTCGATGGACGGCTATCTACGATGCCGGCCGAAGGGGGAGAGGCCGTCGTGGTTCGCCTCTTCAGAAACCGGCATAACCTTCCGACCATCACAGGTCTCGGCGCAGGGGGCGCCGTCGAGACACAATTGAAGGCGTTGAGCCGGAGACCGCAGGGGATCGTCATCGTTGCCGGCCCGACCGGCAGCGGTAAAACGACGACGCTGTTTGCCCTCATCGACGAATTGCGAAGTCTTCCACTGAATATCGTCACCATCGAAGACCCTGTCGAGTACCGTGTTGACGGAATCCGCCAGATTCAGGTCGACATCAAGTCCCAGTTGACGTTCCACCGGGCGCTGCGTTCCCTTCTCCGTCAGGATCCGGACGTGATACTGGTCGGTGAGATGCGGGATTCTGAGACGGCCCGCATTGCCTTTGAGGCTGCATTGACCGGGCATCTCGTGCTTTCGACAGTGCATGCGACCGATGCGCCTTCGATCCCGCTGCGTCTCAAGGAATTGGGTGTCGACAGGCATGTCGTTGCTTCCGCCCTGATCGGCGCAGTTGCTCAACGTTTGTTGAGGCGAAATTGTTCGCATTGTCTGGGACCCGATTTGGGGGAGGACTATTTTCGCGAGCGGCTTGGAATTCCCTCGTCCGAAGTCGTCCGTTTTCGGAGGAGTCACGGATGTGCGGAATGCCGGTTCACGGGTGCCGACGGTCGAATTCCGCTATTCGAACTGCTCGAAATGAATCGGGACACCCGCGCGTCGATTGTGGCCGGAAACGAGTCCGAGCTACGGCGCGTCGGGGCACGATCCGGATACGTCCCTCTACTGCATCAGGCGCGGGATCAGGTACTTGCCGGCACCGTGGCGATCGACGAAGCCTACCGGACCTGCTACTTCGGAGATGTCGAATGAGCCGACGACAAGCCTACACATGCCGCCACGGGTCGCGACGAGTCGACAAGAGCCGACACGAGCCGCCACTTCATGGAGACGACAGAATTCGGAGGCAACTGATTCTCGAGTCGAATGAAACAGCAAGAGACCACGCGACAGATTTTAAAGGCTGACGATGCAGATTGACTACTATCGGATCCTCAACGTGCCCCATGATGCGAGCCTGGAGACCATTCACAGCGCATATCGCACGCTGGCCCGCCAGTACCATCCGGATCGGAATTCCGGACTGGGCGCCATCCGGTTGTCCAGGCACATGGTACTGGTGAACGAGGCCTACGCATGCCTTCAAAACCCTACGAGTCGTCATTGCTACGACCGGGGCCAGAGAAGCGCCGAACCCTTGCCGTTACAGCTTGCCGTGTTGGGTGCCGCTGAACAATTACTCGGAAGGTCCGACTGGCAACAGGTCGATCTGGGCTGTGGGGACAAGGTCTACAGAAGTGGCGCCCGCAGGGTCGCGGTCCGGTTTCTGCCCATTCTTGACGAAGATCAATTCGGTCGTTGGGCCCGGGAGGTTGGGGGGCTCTTCAAACTGAACGTGGCCGATTGGGCGGTCATTCTCGCCTGTCGATTCCTGTCGATCGGCGACGTTTCCGGGCGGCTTCCCCGCCGGAGGCGCCATATTACGGCGATCGACTTGATCGATTCCAGGGCAATCGGAGATGCGTTCCCCGACGCCGAGTACTCGGGACTGTTCCAACCGTTTCTGATGGAATAGCAAGGCCTGTGGCTGGCGTCGAGGTTGCAGATCTGGGACGAAGACCGAATTCGGTCCGTCAACAAACTGTGATGTGCGCTGAGCTCGAGAACTAGATCTCCGTCCCAGATCTCGGGCTCCAACCGACGTTGCCACTCAACTGGTGAGAAACCCAGGACAACCGTTATGTAAGTGATATCATCACGTTATGAACAGGGATTCCTACCTCCTCCTCACGGTGGGCCTTCTCATGGGTTTTATTGCCACTTATCTCGTGGTGCGGGATCGGGACCTGGGTCCCATCGTTATCCGGGATGCGCCAGTCACAGCGCCTCGCCTGTCGGCCGAGGGCCTGCAGGATGATCTGCAGACGATCCAGCGGCTCGAAGCCCGGTTGATCGAGACGCCCGACGACGTTCAACTGATGGTTGATCTTGCGAATCTCTACTTCGAAATCGAGAGTTTTCAGGGCGCCATTGCCTACTACGATCGTGCGCTGGAACTCCGACCCGATGATCCGAACCTGAGAACGGACATGGCGACCGCACTGTATTATTCCAACCAGGTCGAGAAGGCGATCGTCGAATTCGAGGCCTCTCTGGCGATTGCGCCCAATCATCCCCAGACGCTCTTCAATATGGGAATCGTTCTTCTGGAAGAGCAAAACGATCGCGAAGGCGCGATTGAACTGTGGGAGCAGCTCATTCAGATGAATCCTTTCTACCCGCAACGGGACATCGTCCAATCAGAGATCGACCGATTGAGGAACGCTCCGTAAGGGGGGCGTTCGGAAACCCATTCACGAATCGGCATGAAGCAGGAAATCATCGGCCGGTTGAAAAGGATTGTCGGCGAATCCTGCGTAGTCACCGACGAAACGGAGCTACTTGTATACGAGTGCGATGCACTCGCCCTCTTCAAAAACCGGCCCGACGCCGTTGTTTTTTCAACGACGACGGATCACGTCTCAGCCATCGTTCGCCTGGCTAATGAATATGACGTGCCCTTCCTGGCCCGGGGTGCGGGGACGGGATTGAGCGGTGGAGCGATGGCTGCCGAAGGGGGAATCCTGATCGAGTTGCAGAGAATGAACCGCATTCTTTCCATCGATCCCGAAGACCAGATCGCCATCTTGCAGCCCGGGATCGTCAATCTGGATGTGAGCCGTGCGGTCGCCCGGCATGGTTTGTACTACGCTCCAGACCCTTCGAGCCAGATGGCCTGCAGCATCGGTGGCAACGTCGCTGAAAACGCGGGGGGGCCGCACTGCCTGAAGTACGGCATGACGACCAACCATGTTCTTGCCGTTGAGGCTGTCCTGGCCGACGGAAGCATTATCCGTTTCGGGAATCGGGTTGGAGAGCCCGTCGGATACGATCTCGTAGGTGTTCTCGTAGGTTCGGAGGGCACGTTTGCCATCGTTACCGAAGTCACGGTACGTCTGCTGCGAAAACCACAAGCCGTGAAGACCCTGTTGGCTGCCTTTCAGAGCGTTGAAGAGTGCAGCAAGACGGTTTCGGATATCGTTGCAGCCGGAATCCTGCCGGCTGCCCTGGAATTTGTAGACCAGCGAGCCACGGAGGCCGTGGAAGCGTCCGTCTTCAAGGCAGGATACCGGCTTGACGCCGCCGCCAGTCTCTTGATCGAGGTCGACGGATTCGAGGTCACGATCGCAGAGACCACCGCCGACATCATCCGGATCTGCGAGCAAAACAACTCCTACGACATTCAAGTGGCACAGGACGAAGAGCAGCGGGCTCGATTGTGGTTGGGCCGCAAGGGGGCTTTCGGTGCCATGGGACGGATCAGTCCCGACATGATCGTGATGGATGCGGTCATTCCACGCACGCGGCTGCCCGAAGTGCTTTCCAGAATCGAGGAAATTTCCAAACAGTTTGATCTGAAAGTCGCCAATGTCTTCCATGCCGGCGATGGGAACCTGCATCCTCTGATTCTCTTCGACAGCCGCAATGAGGACCAGGTGGAACGCATTCATGGCATGAGCGAGGCCATCCTGGATGTATGTGTCGGGGTGGGTGGGGCCCTGAGCGGAGAGCACGGCATTGGCGCGGAGAAAAGGGAATTCATGTGCATGATCTTCAGTGATGCGGACCTGGATGTGATGCGCCGGACGCGCAGTGTGTTCAACCCGCGGGGACTGCTCAATCCAGGGAAGATCTTTCCGAGTCGCGGCGGCTGTACCGAAGTGGGCCCGGGAGTGACCAGTACGGCCGAAGCAGCGCGACGGATCGAATGTCATGTTTTCGGTGTGGAGGGAAATTGATCGTCGACTCGCTCACAGTCGACCGTGTCCTGGCCCCGACTTCAGTCGAAGAACTGGCCGATCTGATCGGAAAGGAATCTGGAACAATCGCGCCGGTCGGTTCCGGCAGCGCGCTGTCGGTGGGCAACCCTCTGCGGTCGATCAATGCGGTCGTGGACACCCGTCAATTGAATCGCATCACAGAGTACGTTCCGGCCGACCTCACGGTTCACGTGCAGGCGGGAATCCGACTCGGTAACCTGCAGGATGCCCTCGCTGAGCATAATCAGATGCTTCCCCTGGATCCGTGGAACGGTCAAGATCGAACGGTGGGGGGCATTGTTGCAACCAATGCACAGGGAACACTCCGAACAGTCGGGACCGTGCGCGATTGGATCATTGGGATGAAGGTCGTCGATTCGGAGGGGATTGCCTCCCGTACTGGAGGCCGTGTCGTCAAGAATGTTTCCGGATACGACCTGGCCAAGCTGTATACAGGCTCTCTTGGTTCTCTGGCCGTCATTTCCGAAGTCAGTTTCAAAGTCAGCCCCCGCTATCAGGGGTCTGCGACTGCACAATTGCAGGTATCGACCCTGGAGGACGCTTCCGAGGTGGTGGGCCGTTTGCGTCGCGGTCCGCTCGAACCCGTTTCCTTTGTCTGGATTGGACCGGAGAATCGAATCTATATCCGGTTTGGAGATTCGACGCGGGCAGTCGAATGGCAGATGGACCATCTGCCTGATGGGGACTGGGAGCGACTGGAGCCGGCCCAGGAGCACACGGCGTGGGAATCGGTCCACGATTTCCATGCAGGGCTTGGCGACGTAGTTATTCGAGTCGCTGTTTCACCGTCCGCGGTGGGCGACCTTCTGAACCGCTTCGAACCGGCCTCCTGGTTGGCTCACCCGGCCCGCGGAATCGTTCTGATGAACCTTCCGCCCGAGCGGGTCGCCGAATTGAGACGGGAATTTCCGGTTGTGGTCGAACGCGCGCCGCTTGAAGTGAGACGTCGTGTGCCGACCTTTGGCCTGCGAGAGGCCGAACACCGCTTGATGGTGGGTATCAAGGACGCATTCGATCCTGCCCGCCGTCTCAATCCGGGGCGGCACGTCGATGGGGAGAGTCCTCAATGAGCACCGTTGCCGGTCGGGGAATTGTGGACGATATGGTCGCTGACCATGCGGTCAGCGAAGGATATCTCGATTGCATTCATTGTGGACTGTGTCTCTCGTCATGTCCGACCTATCGTGTGCTGGGGACGGAAATGGATTCCCCGCGGGGCCGGATCTACCTTATGCGTGCGTTCGCTGAAGGCCGCACCCGGATTACCGACACCTTCGTAGACCACATGTCGACCTGTCTGGTGTGTCGAGCCTGCGAGACCGCGTGTCCCTCAGGTGTCCGTTTCGGAAACATGATGGAGGAGATGCGGGGACACATCGTAGGAGAGCGCCCGCCGAACCGCGTCTTGCGTCTTCTGCTCAACCACGTCTTTCCGTATCCGGGTCGGTTTCACGTTGCGGCACGCCTGCTGCAACTCTACCGGAAGTCGGGTTTATCCGGATTGCTGCGAACGACCGGTCTGCTGAAGCGTTTTGCGCCTTCCTATGCCGCGGCGGAAGAGATGACGCCCGAAGTTGAACTCGCTTCCGGCGTTCGACCTGGAAACGTCTACCGGGCCCCCGGCCGGTCTGAGGGCACCGTTTCTTTTCTCTCCGGCTGCGTGATGAATTCTCTGCTTGGGGAAGTCAACCGGGCAACCGTGGCTTTGCTGACCGCGGCAGGGTACGACGTGGTTGTTCCCGCCGACCAGATTTGCTGCGGGGCTCTGGCGAACCATGCCGGATTCAGAGAGACCGCAAGCGAAATGGCGCGGACGAATGTCACCGCGTTCTCCGCAGACAAAGTGGATGCCATCATCGTGAACGCGTCCGGATGCAGCGCAATGCTGGCCGAGTATCCACTGCTGATCGATGGGGCCGAAGAGTTTTCGGCCAGGGTCATGGATGTGTCCTCGTTCCTGGCGTCGACGTCGATTCGGGCGCGGTTCACCAAACGTGTGGATCTGCGTGTCGGATACGACGATCCGTGCCACCTCATTCATGCTCAGGGCGTCAGTGGCGCCCCGCGGGAACTTCTGGCAGGGGTTCCGGGATTGGATCTGGTCGAGATAGCTGCCGCGGACGAGTGTTGCGGCAGCGCCGGGATCTACAATCTGACCGAGCCCGAACTGTCGATGGAAGTCCTGGACCGAAAAATGGAAAACGTGCGCGCTGCAAATCTGGACCTGCTCGTGACGGGCAATCCCGGTTGCCTGTTTCAACTGCAGTACGGCGCCCGGCGTCATGGTCTCGATCTCAAGGTCGTTCACATCGCGGAGTTTCTTTCAAGGGCGCTCGGGAGTGGCTCGGGCGGCTCCACGATTTGACATAGAGCTTTGGAGGCATAGAAACTGTAAGAAGTATTCCAAATGATAAATGAAGGGTGACGAAGCGAATCGTCAGGAGGAGAAAATGAATTCTGCGAAGACTGCCGCTCTTATGACAGGGCTGACCGTCTTGCTGGTACTTGCCGGCGGAGCTTTCGGAGGCCGGCAGTGGATGATTATCGCCTTCGTAATGGCGATCGGGATGAACGGGTTCTCATACTGGTTCAGCGACAAGCTGGTCTTGAAGATGTACAAGGCCAAGGAAGCCAGCGAGCGTGATGCCCCGGAACTCTACGGCGTGGTGCGAGACCTGACGACGCGTGCGAACATGCCCATGCCGAAGGTTTATGTCATCCCTTCGGACGCTCCGAACGCGTTTGCAACCGGTCGCAATCCGGATCACGCAGCCGTCGCTGTGACCGTGGGTGTCCTGAAGCTGTTGAGCCGGGCAGAATTGGCCGGTGTTATGGCGCACGAACTGGCCCACGTTCGAAACCGTGACATCCTGATCGGGACTGTTGCCGCTACGATTGCCGGCGCGATCGGTATGCTGGCCAGCATGGCCCAGTGGGCGATGATTTTTGGCGGCGGACGGCGAGACGAAAACAACGGAGGGGGCATTATCGGATTGATCGCAATGATGATTATCGCCCCCATCGCTGCTGCACTGATCCAGATGGCGATATCGCGTTCCCGGGAGTATCAGGCCGACGCGACAGGTGCGGAAATGTGTGGCAATCCGTTGTGGCTGGCCAGCGCGTTAAAAAAATTGGACGCCCAGTCCAAGCGTGTCCCGATGAACGCTACGCCGGCCACCGCTCACATGTTCATAGTCAACCCGCTCCGTGGCGGCGGAACAACCCGCCTTTTCAGCACGCATCCCCCAATGGCTGAGCGCGTCTCGCGATTGGAAAAGTTGGCCTACGGTTCGATCGAATGAAGTGAGCGGTGGCACGTGACATGCCGAAATCCTGCTGGGGGCCGTTACCGCTCACTTGTCGCGACTCCCCTCCACTGCTCAATAAAGTAACGGTTCGCCCGCCGGCCGCGTTTTCCATCTCTTGTGTATCCACAGCCACTGGTCCGGGAACTTCCGGACATACCGTTCGACGATTTCGTTGAATATACTTGTGTTGGCGAAGATGTCGTCGGGAGCGTTTCCGGTTTGTTGCAGCTTGACCGGTGGTTCGAATGACAGGACATGGCGACCGCGTTCGGAATCCCAACGAATGAAGCCGGGCACGACTGCGGCCCCGGTCCGGATGGCGAACGTCGCCAGGGCCGGCGTCGTGGCCGCTGGGATTCCGAAGAAATCGACGAAGATGCCTTCGGATCGAATTGTGTTCTGATCGATCAGGATGCCGACCGTCTCATTGTTCCGCAGTGCTTTCAGGACTTCACGCGCCGCGCCTTTTCTGTCGATGGCCTGGTTCCCGGACAGCGTACGCATGCCTGTGATCAGAGACTCGACCAACGGATTGTCCAGTGGCCGGGTCAGAAACTTCATCGGGTAACCGAACAGACAGTGCGCGAAGGAGGATAATTCCCATGCACCGACATGTGCGGTCAGGAACAACACCCCTCGACCGCGGCGGAGCCCCTCCAGATAGTGTTCCAAGCCTTCGTATTCGACTCTGTCGGAGATGTTCTCAGGTGTCAGTTTGGGGAATCGGCTGAACTCGACCAGAAGGCGGCCGAGGTTGGCGAAGATGCCGCGAACGATCGCTTTACGCTCGACTTCGGACAACCCCGGCAGGGCCATGCTCAGGTTATGAAGTGCGGTCCTGCGCTGAGATCGAGCGCAACAGTACCCGATTCGGGCTACGGTGCGACCGGCCATTTGCGCCAGTTTCTGCGGCATCGCTCCGAAGACGCCCAGTATGAGTCTCGCTAACCTGTACTGTATATGAGCTTTTCCCCCCACGCGCATCCGTGGTATTTTCACATACTTTCAAGATGAGACCGAAGCTGGACCAGGACCTCGACTACTTCATCCTCGCTGCCCTCGCCGGACTCTGTTACGTTCTCTTTTTTTACGAGTTGGGCGGAATCGGGTTTCTCGGACCCGACGAGCCGCGATATGCGGCCGTCGCGCGCGAGATGTATTTGAGCGGGGACTACATCACGCCCCGGCTGCTCGGTGAAAACTGGTTCGAAAAGCCTGTGCTGATGTACTGGGGTGCGGCCCTGGGCTATGCCCTCTTCGGTATCGGTGAAACCGGCGCAAGATTTCCTTCGGCGGTGGGCGCAACCCTGGCCGTTTTCCTCATTTACTGGGCCGGCCGTCGCGTGTTTACCCGGGGTGTCGGTTTCGCGGCAGCTCTGATTCTGGCTACGTCCATCGGTTTCTTCAGCCTCGCGCGCGCCGCATCGATGGACATGCCATTGACGGCATCATTGACGGCGGCACTGGCCTTCTTTCTCGTTGGCAATGAAACGGCCGGGAATTCCCGTCGCTGGTACTTCTATGCTTTCTACGCCGCGATCGGAACAGGCGTGCTGGCCAAGGGACCGGTCGCCATCATCCTGCCCGCGTTTGCGCTCCTGATGTATCTGCTTTGGAGGGGTCCGAGAAGTGAGTGGAAGAAGTGGCATCCGGAGGGAATCCTCGTTGCGGGGTTGATTGCGACGCCATGGTATGCGGCCGTGGCCCTGGTGAACGGGATGGAGTTCATCAACGTCTTTATACTCGAGCACAACCTGAGCCGCTTTACCAGTGACGTCTACGGGCACGAACAACCCTTCTATTTCTACGTCCCCGTGCTGCTGCTCATGACATTTCCGTGGAGTTTTCTCTTGATACCGGCACTGCGACGCCGGTTCGTCCGAAAGGAACAATTGATACTGATGTGGGCTCTGGCGCCTTTTATATTTTTCTCGCTCTCCGGATCAAAGCTTCCCGCCTACATCCTTCCCATGGTGCCTCCGCTGGCTTTGTTGTGTGCCCGGGAGGTGGTCCGGCGTGATAGCGTGCTCTCCTTCCGTATTGCGGCATTCTGCCAGGCTGCGCTCTGGGTCACCGTCGGCGTCGCCTTCGGCTTCTTTGGCGATCAAATTAACATCGATATCCAGGTCAACGGCATGGCCATGCTTGTCGTGGCACTCGTCATGGCTGCGGCTCTGGTCGCAATCGGGCTGTGGCTACCGCCGCCGGTATTTGGCACCCTGAACGTGCTCACGATTGCGATCCTGGTGTTCGTACTGTCAGCCGCAGTATTCCCGCGAATCCAGAGCGTTGAATCGATGCGCCCCTGGAAAACGGAACTGAACCGTTTCGTTTCCGAAGGCCAGCCTGTGGTTCTGTATAGACCCCGGCCATGGATGGAGTTTGGCCTTGAGTACTATCGCGACATGGACGTCGAGACCGCCCTTTCCGCAGAAGAACTCACCGCACTGGCCACCCCCTCCCGCCGGTTGTGCATCAGCGAAGTCGGAATGCTCGACGAACTCGGCACCACCGATACAGTGGCCATAGAGGTCGTCCATTCTATGGGGGATCAGGCCGCATTCTGGTTCTGGCTCCCTTAGGCGGTGGTCCATGCATCCGCGGATGCGTCGTCGTTCTCGCCGAGCCTCGTCGACGTAATTACCATTACGCCTCCGTCGTCTTCGACTCGGACTCCTCGCCTGCGCGGCGCCTGAACCACCGCCGAAACGCCATCTCCTGCTTTCTCTAAAACTCCCGAAAACTGACGAACAATCAATGACGCACAGATGCCTCCGTAAGCTTCCCCGTCAAGTAGATCTATGAAAGGGGATGTCAAGAGAAACAACTCCCCGACGGGTTGCGGCCCCCACACCGGATCGTTGTCGAGGCAGTCAGCCCCATTTTCCGTTACGGGAGAACGTTTCGGCAATTCAAGAACGGGCAGTGCAACACCGTGACGGAGTTCGGAAACTGAACAGCAGGTTTGGGACGGCTAGTACCGACCATAGATCTATCTGAGCCTCGAAGGCTATCGCTGTTTCGGGTCCTGCGAGGGGGGATAGAGACAGTACGTGTCCTTTGGACGGAGTCCGTGGACGACAACTTGGGCAGATCCTCACCCTCGATCCGCGCCGTTTCCTGCTCTGTCGGCCGTGCCTGTTCCGCCGGCGGTCAACTCGAAAACGGCTATGGTCTCGAACTCAGTTTCTTGGGATCAAACGTTTCTCCTGTCTTCCAGATTGTCAGAGCAACGGTCGCAATCTTCCGCGCCAGATTGAGCCGAGCCATCTCCGGCCGCATCCCTTTCCCTTTGAGACTCTCCAGATAGTCCCGCCAGGGATCGCTCTGAGCACCCGCCGCGGCTGCAGACACGAAGACCGTCTTGAGTCGCCGATTGCAGTTCCGGTTCAAACCCCGTGTGGCCACCGGTTTGGATCGCCTCCGGATACGACCATCCTGAAACTCGTACTCCGCACTGCTGTGAGTCACCACGGCCAAACCGCTATAGCTCCAAAACTGCCGCTTGGTTCGGAATCGGTGCGGCGTGTCGGCCGTAGAGACAATCTGAGCGGCTCGTATCGGACCCAATTGGGGAATGCTTCGCAACAGAGCGACGGCTTTGTGATGGCGGCTCTCTGCCAGCATGCCGGCCTTGGCCTGCTTCCGCAGTTTCCGCACCTGATCCAACTGCTCATACAACCAGGCCGCCCGTTGCCTCATTCCGGCTTCAGGAATCTGTCCCAGCCACTGCTCTCGCTGTGTCGCGTGGTAGACTCCCGATCCCCCGGTCGCAATGCCACGTCCCCGGTAGATGGCCTTAATCCGAAGCATCGTCCGCTTCGTGTCGACGGTGAAGGTCTCATAGGCCCGAACCATCTGTTTCAAACCACGAGTCTGCTCGTGCCCATGCCAGACCGATCGCAGAATTCCGACCCGTAACAGCTCCGCCAGTTTCCGGGCATCGGGCTTGTCTCCCTTCGAGCCTTCCGTCAGCAGTTTGTTCCGCTTCGGATCACACACCACGATTTCCTTGACCAGGTCTCGAATCACTTCGTGTAGCCACGGGGCCTGCGTCCCCTCCTCCAGCGTCACATGCAACGGCCCGCTCAGACTCTCCATCAAATCACGGATCGGGCCGGTTTTCGTCGGCACCATCGTTTCCAACACGACCTTGCCTTCCACGTTCATCACCGCCACTACAGTCATTGCCTGATGGACATCCATCCCCATATACTTGTCTCGTTTCATTACACACGCTCCTTTTCTGGGATCAACGCTCGAACGTTGATCAGGTTGTTAAGAGTCTTCTCTCAACAACCGCCAGACAAGGGGCGTCCTTTCATACTGCGACAGTTCTAAAGTAGAGTTTCCAGCGTTAATGTCCATACACTCGGTCGGTGTCCGATCCCCCAGGGCATCGTGCCGCCTAGTTCCCGCGTCCCAAATCAACCTGATGAAGTGTAAAATACACCGAACAAACGCATTACATTACCAGTTGATCAAACCGAAGGGATCTGTGGTAGCCGCCGGTAGCTACCGCTTCGGAATTCGGGTTGTGCAGCTGACTTAGATGTTAGGCCGAGGAAACTGGCACGGATGAGGATGGGCAGCATGTGGTACTACGGTACGGCGGTGCTCGTAAGCGCCTGCTGGTATCCGGCGTTGCGCTTGGCACCGCAGCTTCGAGAAGCGATGGAGGCTCTCGAGCTGGGCACCTGGGAGCTGATTGGCATGCTGGTGATTGCAGGCGTCGCAACGGCTGCGCTGTTTCGCAAATTTATCACCCGTGCGAGTGGCTTGAAGAGCCTCGCACTCGGGGCACTATTGCCATTCCTGGCGATGCTCCTATTCGTCAGCTCAATGCTGTTGTACCAGGGAATCAGAGGTCGTCTCGGCGGCGGCGACGTTCCAGCCGCACTCGTCTATGCGCCCGTGTTTACGCTCATGGGTGCCTACGTGGTTGTCCCCATGGGCATCTTGTCTCAGTTTGTGATGCGGTGGGTTGGAGGCCGTTCGAACCGGCCTAACAAGCCGATGCAGGCGGACCGGTCCCCGGCCGGCCGCTGATCGGCAAGCCGTTATACGCACCCCGGCGCGACCATGATTCAGGTCTAATAGAGATATCACTAATGATACTATTTCGGCATGGCATCGATCGACGAGCTCTTGTCGAGAACGAAGGAGAACCCGGCAGGGATCCGCTTCAGCGATCTCTGCAAGGTTTGCGATCAATACTTCGGCAAGCCTCGAATCTCAGCGACGAGCCACAAGGTCTACCGCACACCTTGGCTGGGCGACCCACGCGTGAACATCCAGAACGCAAAGGGAAAAGTGAAAGCCTATCAGGTCAGGCAGGTGCTGTGGGCAATTCGACGACTGGAAGCCAATGGTGAAAAAAGCTGATCGATACACGTACCGAGTAACTTGGTCAGAAGAAGATCAGGAGTACGTTGGTCTGTGTGCGGAGTTGCCTGGTCTGAGTTGGCTTGAGGGGACGCCCGAAAAGGCTCTGCAGGGCATCCGCACCCTTGTCAGGAAGATTCTGACTGATATGAAGAGCACGAAGGAACCCGCACCAGATCCGATTTCTACACGTCCATATAGCGGCAAGTTCGTAGTCCGCGTTCCTCCGGAGGTTCATCGAATGCTGGCCATACAAGCAGCCGAATCCGGGGTGAGCTTGAATCGACTTATATCGAGCAAGCTTTCGTAAGGGGCGTGTAACAAGGTATTGAAGCTAGTTTCGGATCAGGCACGTTCTGACGAACCAGGTGGCGCACAACTTCGAACCAGGATCTTCTCGCAGCCCCTCGTTGAGGACCCGCTTTCGCCTTTACATCCTCTCCCGGGCGCGGCATTGTGGGATTCGGAGGGAGTTGAATGTATCGGAATGATTTCCTCAGTCTCGCCGTCATCGTCTGGCTGATTGTAACGGCGGTTCAGGTGAAAAGTGCCCAGGACGATCCGGCGATAGAGCATGGACTCCGCGTTCTGGAATCGTTGCGGCACGAGCAGTTTGACCAGGTCGCCGCCGAATTCAATGCGCGAATGTCGGCCGCTCTTCCTGCTGAAGAACTGGGTCCGTTCTGGCTGACTCTCAAATCTCAGATTGGAGCGTTTGAGTCTGTGACGGATTCGAGCGTGACGGATGTTGAGGGAATCACGGTCGTGACGTTGGAGTGCCGCTTCGAAGGGGTCGCTCTCAACGTGATTATTGCCTTCGACGGCGACGACAGGATCGCCGGTCTGCGATTTGTGCCTTCCCTGATGGGAAACATTCGACCGTCGAACCCCTGGCCTCCGATCGGTTCGCCTAAAGAACAATCACCAGTGCGTTTGGGGAGTGGGCACTACCGGGAACCATCAGTTTGCCGTCACAGGGCACCGACTTTCCCCCTGGCGGCGGGGTGCACTGACCGGGACGCAACAATCGAGTCCCGGAAAGGGGTCTCCCCCGTATGCCCTTCGGGATTTGGCGCGGGGCGTCTGCGAGCGCGAGGTTGTGACCTGTCGTCCCTCGACTCAGTTCAGGTAGAAAATGAGGCCCGCCGACGCTTCAACGTTGTGAAACGCACCCCCCGCCGGGAACACGGTTGCGTTAGGGTCCGCAGATTCGCGCGCAAATCCGAACGTGGGTGTTCTGGACAGAAAGCCCTTCCCATCCAGGCGGAAGCCTATGTGTTCTGTGATCTTAGCCTTAAACCCCATACCGTAGTTAAGAGCGAGTTCGGTAGAACTGTCGATGCCACCCAGGTTGCCCCGGAGGGGGTCGCGGGCGATCGCTTTTGCTTCGTCGGTGGGTCGGTAAAGCGTAGCGCCGATACCAATGCTGAGGAAGGGCCGGATCGTGCTGTCTTCGTTGGCGGTGGTGTAGTAGAGCGTGTTTATTGCGAACTGGTGGATTTGCGTTCCCAGTTGAAGGTCCGGCGTGGTCGGGTTCGTGGTGATGAATCGGGCTTCGTTGGATTCGAAGCTGTAGACAAACTCCTCTCCCCAGTGACCCGAGTTGGCCACGTTCAGCCGAAGTCCACCGCGATAACCCTCGTTGAATTTGAATTTCTGCGGGATTGGCGTGACCGACTGAGGTGGCCCCACTTCATACGCGTTGCTGCCGTGCCAGGACCCACCGAAAAATATGTTGAGTTCAAGGTCACCCGTACCCTGTGAAAGCGCGGGACGGACGAAGAGAAGGATTAAGAGAACACCTAAAGAGAGCCTACGCATGGGAGAACCTCAACCATGCACAGATAGCCTGTCCACGGATTTCCAGGCGCGCTCGACCGAAAACGACCCCTTGGTCCTTGGAACATTAACGGAAAGGACTGGCTAAAGTCAAACAAACTTAGGGCTTATGGGCGTCCGGAAGCCGGCCCACCGGATGCCGGTTTTGTTGACACCCGATTGGCAGTTCAACTAAACTGCGGCATCTGCTTGTTATTTGAAAATACTGGGCTTATGAGGGTTTTTTGCGGCATCTCGTGCAGTGTTTCAGCCTGAACGCACCATGCCATTTGCGTGTGCTCGATCTGCGTGGTTCGAGTCAGTGGGTAACTAAAATTATGACGCGATGGACTAGCTTAGCCCTGTTCCTGGTTTCGGCGACGTTGGCGACCCAGCCGATGATGGCTCAAGAGGTGGACTTTTTTCCGGTGGACGAGCTTCGGGAAGGCATGGTGGGAGTCGGTCGCACTGTTTTCCACGGAACCACGATCGAGGACTTCGACGTCGAGATTCTCGGGGTACTGAAGAATTCGTCGCCCAGACAGGACATGATCCTCGCGCGGCTCTCAGGCGGTCCCCTGGCCCGGACGGGTGTGATGCAGGGGATGAGCGGAAGCCCGGTGTATATCGAGGGCCGTCTCCTGGGGGCCGTGGCATTCGGATTCGCGTCATCATTGGAGCCGATAGCCGGGATTCAACCCATCTCCCAGATGATCAACGTTCTGGACCAGCCCGACGGCGAGCAACGGGCATCGATGGCTGCTCCACTGGCCATGCCGGCGGAGGGCGTCCGAAGCTATATGAACCGGGTAATGACGGCGTCGGGTGAGGGTAACTTTGCGGAAAGCTATTTGCTGCCCCAGTCCTGGACCGATTCCGGGGCCGCGGCCTCGCTCGAGGCCACCGGGTTGCAACCGATCCGCACGCCGCTGTTTCTTTCAGGTGTATCTCCTGTTGCCGCACGTGAGTTCTCCGGCCTGTTTGAGGCCTTCGGATTCACATCGGCCCAGGGGGGTGGGACTGGCAGCGCGACTTCGATTGCCGGTGTGGCAGGCGGCCCGATATTGCCGGGCGCTTCCATCAGCGCCGAGCTTGTGCGCGGCGATATCAGCGTCAGCGCAAACGGTACCGTCACACACGTAGACGACGACAAGGTGTATGCGTTTGGGCATCCCTTCCAGTCGACCGGTCCCACCGATCTCCCCATGACCCGCGGTTACGTGATTTCATTGCTGCCGAACCGGGTGAGTTCGTTCAAGCTAGCTGTTCCCCTGGACACCGTGGGCAGCTTCCAACAGGATCGATCCACCGGGATTTCTGGCCGTCTGGGTGAGACGGCCAGCATGATCCCGGTCAGCGTGGACCTTCAAACTTCCCGCAACGGAGTCGAACGGTACCAGTACGAAGTCATCGACGACCGATTCATGACCCCGCTGATGATGAACATGACCCTGTTCAGCCTGATTCTGGCGACGGAGAGAAGTCTGGGAGATTTGACGCTCGAAGTCAGTGGGACGATCAAACTGGAAGGTGGACAGGAGGTGGCGATCGACAATGCGTTTGCCGGGGAACTGAACGCGCCGGTTCAGGCGACTTTGGCTACCGTGGCGCCGATCAGCTACCTGCTCTCCGGTGGGTTTGACGCGCTCGAGATACAGTCCGTCGAACTCTCCGTTCGGTCGACAGATCGTCGCCGCAGTGCTCACCTGGATGCGGTCAGGGTTGACCGGACCGAGGTTCGCGCCGGCGAAACCGTCACACTTGAGGCAAGTCTGAGAACGCTTGACGGGAACGCGTTCGTCGAACGGTATCCGGTCTTAATTCCCGAGGGGCTGGCGCCTGGCCGCGTACTCCTGGTGATCGGTGACGGAGTCACGATGACGGCCTCCGACCTCCAGCGGGCGCCGTCAGCTGCGCCGCACGACCTCGGGCAGGTTATCCGTGAACTTAACGACCTTCGAAAGACGGATCGTCTCTACGTGAAGTTGTTCAGTTCGAATCCCGGGGCCGTCATCGATGGCGAAGAACTCCCATCGCTCCCGCCCTCGATGATGGCCCTGCTCAATACACGACGGTCCTCCGACAGTCACACATCCGGGACACAGGTCTCTCCGGTCAGCGAATTCGAACTCAAAGCTTCGGATATGGTGATTCAGGGGCAACGATCACTCAGTTTGAGGGTCGTCCCTTAAGCATCGTATGATCCGATGATCCGAGAAGAAATATAGATGAAGAAAATCCTCTGGCTGCTACCGATCGCGCTCGCTATTCCAGCGCTTGCGGTGATCCCTCAGTTCTGGGAGACGCGAACCTACGACGAATTCCGGCGGGGTGAGTTCGACGGCTTGTCGGTGACCGGCGACGGTCAGCTGGTGCTTGCGCCGAGTTTCGACCTCATATTCGAAACGCCGGACCCGATCATCTTCAGCGCCGTCACGGACCGCGAGGGGAATGTCTACCTGGGCACCGGGCACGACGGGAAAGTCTACAAAGTCGATAACGGCGGGGCGGGCAGCCTGTTAGCCGATTTCGATGAACTTGACGTTCTGGCGCTCGCCATAGGCGACGACGACCGGATCTTCGCGGCGACATCTCCTGACGGCAAGGTCTACCGGATAACGAGGGATGGGGACACCGAAGTGTTCTTTGAGCCGGATGCCCGCTACATCTGGTCCCTTGTATTTGATCGAGAGCTGAGTTTGCTCGTGGCTACCGGTGACCAAGGGGTGATCTACCGGGTTGATGGCGACGGGGAGAGCGAGATCTTCTACGACAGCGAAGAAACCCATATTATGACGATGGCCCCCGACGGGGCCGGAAACGTGATCGCCGGCGGGGATCCCAAAGGTTACGTCTACAAGATATCCGGCAACGGACAACCGTTCGTACTCTATGACTCCGGGATGAGGGAAGTGCGTTCGGTGACAGTCGCTGATGATGGGACGATTTACGCAGCGCTGCTCAATTCTCCGGGCGGTCCAGGTCTGGGCGGCCCCGATCCTTCCGGCACCCAGGGTGAGGGAAGGGGTCCATCCGTATCCATCACTGTCGGAGCCGAGCAGAGCAGGTTTGCGGCGCAGAACGGAAACCCCCAAACGAACGCGAGAGGGGGCAATGCCCAGAGGCGGGTGCCCGGCGGTGCTCGAGGCGGGGGCGGAAACCCAGGAGGCTCTGGTACACAGAGTGTCATTCTCCAGATCACGCCGGACGGCGCAGTTACCCGTATCTGGGAATCGAACGACGAATTGGTCTTTGCACTGCTGCCGGGACCCGACCACCTGCTTTTTTCAACCGGTACCCGCGGGCGAATCTATTCGCTCCAGACTCCGGAACGTTCCACGCTCCTGCTGGAATCCACCGAAGAACAGACGACGCGCCTGCTCACACGCGGTGGCCGAATTTTTGCCACGTCGTCCAATGCTGGAAAGCTGTTCGAGCTTGGCGATGCAGCAGCGGCGTCCGGATCTTACCGTTCGATTGTCAGAAACACGGGAGCGACGTCGAGTTGGGGCAAGGCCTCGTGGATCGGTGCCGGCGTCGAGATTCTCACGCGTAGTGGCAACACCGCAAGTCCCGACCAGACCTGGTCCGATTGGGCCACGCTCGGTACGGACGGTAGTGTGACCAGTCCCCGGGCCCGTTTTCTTCAATGGCAGGGGGTTTTGACCGCCGGCAGGGGTGAAGATCCGATGCTATCCTCAGTGACGATCCCTTACCTGCAGCAGAACTTTCGACCCGAGGTCAGTGAGATCGATGTGTTTCGTTCAGGAATCGGACTGCAATCGCTGCCGGCAAGCAACAACAACGCCGGAGCGGGCAATGCCGTCAACCGTGGCGGTATCTCTGGACGTGTTTTGCCGTCCGCGCCGAACGCCCCAACCCGGACGGTGGTGCAACCGGGAGCGCAATCGCTGCGGTGGAACGCCCAGGATGACAATGATGACGTCCTGGTGTATTCCATACTTTACCGCGCCCAGAACGAAGCAACGTGGAAGGAACTCGAGGCCGGAATCACGGAGTCGTACTACACCATCCGGCCGGACACGCTACCTGACGGGACCTATGTTTTTAGAGTCGTCGCGAGCGATATCGGATCCAATCCGCGGGAGCGGGCCTTGACAGGTCAGATGGAAACGCCCCCGATTTCGATGGACAACACGCCTCCCGGAGTGAGCGTCGAACAGCGAGGTCTGGAAAATCGTCAGGTGAATCTCTACGTGGATGCCAGTGACGAAACCTCGACGCTGAAGCAGGCGGAGGTGTCCGTTGACGCCGGGCAGTGGCAACCCGTATTTCCCGTAGATGGGATCGTTGATTCGCAGTCTGAGATTTTTGAATTTCCTTCCCTGGAATTGGATTCAGGGGAGCATGTCATCGCGTTTCGAATTTATGATCAGAACGACAACGTGGGGATAGGGAAGGCGATCGTTCAGATTCCGTGACGACGAATTCGAGATTGGACGTCTAACTTGGGTATGTCCCTTACACAAAGCCGAGGAACCATGAGGAATCTTCGAATCGCTCTGGTCAGTTTCCTGCTGACCCTTCCGGGCGCCGCCCAGGTAGGGGTGCCGCCATCGGTCGACTCGGACCGTCCGCAGATAGACGTCGAGTCCTATTCGATCCAGGCAACGATAGATCCCTTTGAAAGGGAGTTGGTCGCTTCAGCCGAGATTCGTTTCGTCCAGCAGGACCGGCAACCGTATGCGGTGTTTGATCTGGATCAGAACATGCGGGTTATTGACGTATATCTCGGAGAAGAGGAGCCGTTACCCGTTCGATTCCGTCAATTTGACATCGACTCGACGCTGGAAGTGGACCTGAGCGATCTGGGGCAGTTCGACCAACCCATGATTCGTGTGGAGTACGCGGGTGTGTTCAGACCCCAGGAAGGCCGGGGCGAACCGATCCTGGCCCGGATCGGCGCCGACTCCGCGTTCTTTCTTGACGAAGCCAGGTGGTTTCCGATGAACGGGGTCGGACGCGATGCGGCCATCATGAATCTTCATCTCATCCTGCCGTCCAACTGGCAGGTGGCCAGTGCGCTGACCGAGGTGGATTCTTCGCAGCCTGATTTCGTAACAGGCACAATTGAAGTGTCACTGGAAGGCGCCGAGCCGTCGTTCTGGGGAACACTGGCAGCGGGCCCATACGAATCGATATTGATCCCGTCATCGAGCCCATCATCGATCCCGTCAGAGGGTGGCCCTGAATCAGGGACCGACATTCCGGCCATTGAGGCACGTGTCTTTGAGGATTCGGTAGAATCCGCCCGTGAAATGACTGCGGCAGCCGAGGGAGTGTTCAGCTTCCTGACAGACACGTTCGGCGAAGCGGTGGCGCCTACGTTCCGAATCGTGGAGATCGAAGGAGCCAACTGGAGTTCAAGATCCGTGCCTGGAATGCTCCTGCTTCCGGCTGAGGCGATTCGATCCGACTTTGATCCGTGGGAACTGGCGCAATTTGTCGCAAATCAGTGGTTTCCATTGAGATACACAGTCGGCGACCCGGAAATCGACGCCTGGTTGGGCGAAGGCATGGCAGTTTTTTCGAGTTTGTTCTATTTCGAAGAGACGCTGCCGATAGGTGACGCCGACGAATATGTGGAGCGAACACTCGTGAAGGCTCTCAGCTATGAAGGGGGGCTGCCGCTGGATTCGGTCGGCGGTCTCGACCCAGACTCCGCAGAATACCGTTCTCTTGCAGGTTTTAAGGGCGGGTTCGTCTTCCGGATGTTACGCGATGTGATGGGAGAAGACGCCTTCCGTGGCATGTTGGACGAATTCCCCGCGAAGTTCGCCGACGGCGGACTCTCCACCCAGGCTCTCCTGGATACGTCTTCCGAAGCGGCTGGCGAGGACCTGACGTATTTCTTTGATCAATGGATCAACTCATCGGGTATCCCCGAATTCACAAGAGACTACACTGTGTTTCGGACGCCGGAAGGCTTCAAAGTCATGGGCCAGATTAATCAGGACCTTGATTTGTTCCGAATGCCGATCGAAGTCGAAGTCGAGACGGATGGAGAGTCCGAATACCACCAGACCTGGGTTTCCGGACCGTCCAGTGATCTCGATTTGATAACAGAGCGCAAGCCTGGACGGATCGTGATTGATCCTCAAATGCGGGTTCTCAGGCTGTCTCCGGAAATCCGAGTGGCCGTGAGCGTCAGCCGCGGCGAGGATTTCGCCAACGTCGGAGACTACAACAGAGCGATCGACGAATACCAGGTTGCGATCGATGAGGATCGTCTGAGCTCCGTTGCCTATTTCCGGATGGGTGAAGCCCTCTTTGAACTGGGCAACCTCCAGGCAGCCGCAAATGTATTCCGCGAAGCGCTGAACGGCGATCTGGAACCGCGCTGGGTCGAGGTGTGGGCCTATGTCAACCTGGGTAAGATTTACGACATCAGGGGACAGAGGGAACGTGCCGTCACCGAGTATCAGAAAGCCGTGAATACCAGCGACGACGCCTACGGCGCCCAGAGCGAGGCCGAGCAGTATATTGCCGAACCGTTCCGGCGTGCGGGCGGCCCGACGATTGGCTAACTGCCCTTCTCACCCGCAAGCAGGTCCGGGTCCCGTGCACCCTCGACCACCCTTCCGATCGTCAGTCCCTGAACGATAATCGAGAAAGCGACCACTCCGTAGGTGATCGAAACAATCGCGTCCCTTTCCGGCGTCGCAGGCAATGACAGGGCCAGGGCCACTGAAATCCCGCCACGCAGGCCACCCCATGTGAGTATCCAGACGGCGCGGTTGCTGAATTCGCGAAACAGGCTCAGTAGCTGGATTGGCAGGCCCACGGAAACGAACCGTGAGCACAAGACGATCGGGATGGCCAGTAGCGTGGCCTGTAGGTAATCCAAGCGGAAACTGATGTCGACGACGACCAAGCCGATGAGGACGAAGAGTATTGCATTTAAGAGTTCATCGATCAGCTCCCAGAACGAATCCAGGTGTTCCCGCGTCGTTTCTGACATTGCGAGAGTCCGGCCGTGGTTGCCGATCAGCAATCCGATGACGACAACGGCGATCGGGCCGGAGGCGTGGAGCAGGGTCGCCACGCGGTAGCCGCCCATCACCAGTGCCAGCGTGATCAGAATTTCGACCTGGTATTGTTCCGTCTTTTTCAGCATCCGGAAGGCGGGGTATCCGAGGACCAGACCGATCGCAACGCCTCCGATCGCTTCGCCGACAAACAGAGTCACAATTGCGGGAACGGATGCCTCACCACTGACAGCCACATCGAGCAGAACGAGAAACAGGACAATGCCCACACCATCGTTGAATAAGGATTCTCCCGTCATCTTTGTTTCGAGAGTCTTGGGAGCCCGGGCCAGCTTCATGATGCCGACTACGGCGATCGGGTCAGTCGGTGAAATCAGTGCGCCGAACAGGAGACAGTAGGTGTAGGGCAGCTCGAGACCGACGAGTCCGAAGGCGTAATAGCTCGCAGTTCCCACGATGAACGTAGAAAGGACAACTCCCACGGAGGCCAGAATCCCGACGATCCATTTCTGCTGGAAGAGATCGTCGAGATTGACGTGAAGTGCGCCCGCAAACAGCAGGAAGCTCAGCATCCCCTGCATCAGGGCGAGGTTGAAATCGATACCCTGAACGAAACCGCGGGCATCGACGGCCAGACCGATTCCCAGTGCGTTCAACAGGACAAGGGCCAGGGACATCGCCAGCGCGATGACCATCAAGCCGATTTTAACAGGGAGTTTGAGGAGCCGGTGATTGATGTATCCGAACAGCGCCGACAGACAAATGAGGACAGTAATGGTGTTGATCAGGTCCAAGCGCTGTGCCTAAGCCGGGATATGGGACAAGGCCCCGGCCCGCGACTAAAAATTGAGGGATCGCGGCCTAGCAGCCCGTGGCAGAAGTCTCGAGGGCCGCGCGCAGGGGTCTTCGGGTTGCAGGTGCGAAGTGAGGAGCGGAACGATGGTTTTTCATCGTGACCGACGAGCGACAAAGCCTGCAGCCCGAACCCCCCTACGCCCATAGGGTTACGGCGAAACGGGGCCGTCTTCATTGTCGCCGACTCCTCGCAATGAATGAGCATTACAGCGTCGTCGCCTCCTAGAATCCGGCCCCGTTTGGCCGTAACGCGGCCCGCGAGACTTCTGCCACGGGCTGCTAGGGTGTCGCTCCTGTAGCCGGGGCCACCCCGGAGAACAGCCGGCGGCCATCGGGCAATGTAATGCTCGAAGTGTTGGCTGTCGGGCTTCCGTTTCGCGCCCGCCAGCCCTCGATCGTTACCCGCGTTCCCGGTTCGAGGTCCTCTCGGCGCCATCCACGTCGGTACAGGGAGTTTGCTGTTGCAGTTTCGAATGCCCAGTTGACGGTGTCATCGTCGGCCCCCACGTCGATGTAGATCCATGCGTGGGGATTCGACCACCGCACCGACGTGACCGTGCCGGTCACCGTGACCGTCTGGTTGATATTGAACTGCGCCGAGAACGAATGATGGGCTCCGGCCGGTGCAGCGGTCATCCAGCAAACGGCTGTCGCGATCGCAAAGAGTTTCTCGAACCTCATCCCTTACCTCCCGCTCTCAGCAGCGCCGGCCTCGGCACGCGCCGCGTCCCTTATTTCCTTCAGGTGGCGCAGATCCTGGTTATCCTCGAGGCACGCCACCTCGAGCAACTCTCCTGCCAGCCGGTTCAACGGCATCGCAATCGTCCAGGGGCGCGTATAGACAAGCGGATCGGTTACCGTCGCTTCATAATTGATCGTGTCTGCGTCGATTGGCGTGAATCGCTCCACGACCTGCTCGGCATGGCTGACAATTTCTCCCACTTCGTTCAGCCAGGTCTTGCCGTTGAAGTTCGCTGATTGAACGACGAGTGTGTCGCCTTCCCAGCGACCGATCGAATCACCTTGCCACAACCGGATAGTGTCTGGAAGGTGGGTGTTTCGGTTGAGCGCGACGATGCGCCACGCCATGCGCTCGTGCAGGAAGACCACTGCGTCCGGCGTCTGGAGAATGTGGACAGGTGCGGGCACGTAAAGCGATCGAGGCACGCCCGCCACGAAGCAATGCGCCGTCGGATCATCGTATCCCCGCTCAGGGGTCTCTCGGCTTTCCTGCTCCGCCTCTGCCCACGGCTGAACGGGAAGCGTGCCGTCCGGCGGATCGATAATGACACCTCGGCCGGGCGGTGTCAGATCGACTCGTGGGTGCGGCGCCAGGCCATAGTTGGCGCCCCCTCCGTCACTCTGGAAAAAGCCGTTGAGATCGGGCGTGCCGTCGGGCATCCGTCGTATCGTTCCCGGGGAGGGCGGCGCGCTCGCCGGCTCCTGAGCGGCGAGTTCAACTGCCGCCACCGACATTATCGACAGGAACAACGCCGCGGCGATGAGGTTGAGGTTCCGGATGGCGGTTCGCATGCTCATATTCATGGTTCCGGGTACCACGTCCGAGGCTCCCTCTCGAATGCTCCGTTGGCCTCTTCGGCTTCCGCCTGGCACTGGTATTCGAGTATTCGGTCCATTTCATTGCGTCGGTGGAGGGGCATGCTGATCTTCCACGGTCGGGTGAACACGTTCGGATCCTCGATCGTCACCTCGTACTGCAATGTATCCGCATCGATCAGCCTGTAGCGTTCGACCAGTCGCAGTGCTTCGCTGTGAAAGTTCCCGGCCATGTCGAACCATGTGCGGTCGTTGTGGGCGCTGACCTCGACGACGAGGGTGTCTTCGTCCCAGTGGCCACGCGAGTCCCCCATCCAGAACTCCAGCCCATCGGGCCCGGGATTGCCGTTCAGGTAGATCAGCCTGAACACCTGCTGCCATTCGAACGTCATCGCGACATGGTCGCGGGTCTGGAAGATTTCGAACGGCCATTCCATATACATGATTCTGGGCACGCCCGGAATGAAACAACTCGCGAGGGGATCGGCCGTTGTCCTGTTCGCAAAGTTCTCCCGTTTCTGTGCCGCCGCGGCGGGTTGATACGGTATCTCTCCCCCTTCGACCACGCCGCGTCCCGCCGGCATCCCGTGCCGCGCCACATGGTCCTGTAGATCATAGGATGCGCGATTGCGGACCTGCCATATACCCTGCAGGTTCGGCCGGCCATCAGCCATCCGCGGCAATGTCGTGGGAGTTTCCCTCGTTTGCGCGAATGCTAAGGTCGGGACGGACAGCAAGGCCATAACGGCCAACACGCCTAGATTAATCAAACGCATCTTCAGTTTGCCCTCTCGTGCAAGAGAACGCACGGCATCGTATGCAGACTGCTTGCGAGGATAGTCAATACAGGAGCACTTTGGCAACGATGATGCCCGCATCGTGTGGCGAATTAATGACCGGCTCATGCCGGATATTCTCGTGAACTATTCCCGGGGCTCGGTTCGGCTGCTAGCTCAGATGCTCAGCAAGGAAGTTTACCGTCCGTTGCCAGGCGAGATCCGCGGCCGCCTTGCTGTAGCGCAGGTCGTCCGTATCGCCGTTGAAGTTATGCTGCGCACCTTCATACATGTATGCGATGTAGTCTTTTCCCTCAGCCTGGAGAGCCGCCTCGTACGCCGGCCAACCTGCATTGACACGTTCGTCCAGTCCTGCATAGTGAAGCAACAGGGGGGTTCTGATCATCGGAACATCTGCAGGATCGGGCTGGACGCCATAGTAAGACACGGCACCATCAAGATCCGGCATCCGAACAGCGAGCGTGTTCACCATGCCGCCACCCCAGCAGAAACCCACGATTCCGATTCTGTCAGTCGTGGTCGCATGATTCCTCAGGAAATTTACGGCGGCGATGAAGTCTTCAGTTCGCTTATCGGGGTCCAGTTGCGCCATTAGCGCCTGCCCTCCCTCACGCGTTCCAGGATGCCCGCCCAGCGGAGCGATCGCGTCCGGTGCGAAGGCTACGAAACCCTCGACCGTTAAGCGTCGGGCGATGTCTTCGTGATGCGCGTAGAGGCCCTGGCCACCATGGATACAGACCACGCCCGGCAGTGGGGCCGAGGCATCGGCGGGTTGTGCGAAATACCCACCCATCCCCGGGTGACCGTCGGGTGAAGCAAACTGCAAGTACGCGGTCCGGACGCGCGGGTCGCTTGCAGCGGTAATTTGACCCGAAGCATAGTTTGGGCTGACCGCATCGAGAATCGCCGTAGCGGTCAGACCACCCAGGGCCAGCTTCCTTACGCCATCCAGAAAGGCACGGCGATCGATGAAGCCATGAATGTAGTTGTCGACGAATCGCATGATTTCCGGAGAAAGATCCTGCGCCTCAATGCGTGTACGCGTAGCTCGAATTCCTTCGTCGTCCATTTGGGGCTCCTGTGACGTACTACCGGGTAAGCTCGATCGATTTCCTCGTCCACTCCCGTCGGCAGGGCGGTTCCATGAAGTATCCATTCTCTCCGACGAGATTTCCAGTCATTCCGCTCTCTCAGACTGGCGCCCGTCCGATGCCGCGACGCGGGCTGCCAGAAGACCGGTTTGTCAAATGCCTGTGGGTGAGCGGTAGCGCACGAATCGGGATCCCATCAATAGGTCTCGCTGGAGAGATCGACGCTCGAGACGGAACGCGATGTTTTCAAATCGACGACGGCTCGTAGCCACCGGCGCCATCGCGCCGATCTTCAGATCTCCCGATTGGGATTCGGACCCTACCCACAAGGCACTCGTCTACCCGGCACGGTTCGATTTTGGATTTCTGAGGTGTAGGGACGGCCCGAACAGGCTTCTGGCCTGTCCGGGCGGATCACTAACTATGCACCAGGCATGGTCGGCGGATTTTCGTGGTCGGCTCCAGGAGTGGGCAGCATATGTGGTGCGTCCAGTTCGTTGTCGGCACACCGTGCCGGCAACAGGCGTGGAAAATCGACGCGCGCCATGGGTAGCTGATACGTCCAGGGTTTGGTGAAGAACATCGGGTCTTCCACGGTAACGGTCCAATTAAAGGTGTCCGGTCCGGTCTTGTCGTAGCGCTCCACCAGGTGCAATTGCTCGCTGTGCTGGAGTCCGCCCCGGTCCAGCCAGGTTTCCGGTCTCATCCCGATTGTATCGACGACGAGCGTATCGCCCTCCCATCGGCCGACCGAATGCCCCATCCACT
Organism: Terriglobia bacterium; assembly: GCA_965263045.1. Taxonomy (GTDB): domain Bacteria; phylum Acidobacteriota; class Terriglobia; order 20CM-2-55-15; family 20CM-2-55-15. Next base: position 4,567,020 of record CBDHGK010000041.1, on the reverse strand, counting down.
CCGGATAGTCCAGAATGTCATCGGGGTGTTCTGCGTTCATGTAGACGAGGCGATGATCAATATGCTCCATCACCATCGCAAAGACTCCTGCTTCATCCGCCGGCTGTACGATCATGTACGGGTTACTGGCAGCCATCGCTCGGTTGGGGCCGTATGGCATGCATGTATTCCCGAGGAAGGATCCATGGTCGATTGCGAGATATCTTTCCTGACCATACTCGGTGAGCGAGATTTCTTCTCCCGGGAGCAGGAATTGAGTGAGGTCGGCGGTGAAATACTGCCAGATGCCATTAAAATCCCGGGCATCTGCCAGGGTATCCGTCGCGTCTGCAACTGTTGTGGGCGGTGTAGCGCAAGAAGCGCACACCAGGACCAACGCACTCAACATTACTAATTTCATGGCCGGTTTGCTCATCGTGATCCTCCGTTCGGCATACGGACATAGACTGGGTAGAAGACCGAACCTGTAGGGGGCAAGTGGCGGCTCGTCTGTGATGCAAACGAGCACGCGCAATCCTCGCTGGCGGGCTCAGGGCCTCCCCGGGTTGTCCTTAGTTTCTTCCGCTAAAGAGTTGTTGACCGGCCGCCGTTGTCACGGATCCAAGATGAACCCGCGGCGTTCCATTCCTGGATGGGGCGGCGCCCTCGATCATGACTACGTCTCCCGGCTGCAGGGCATCCTTTCTCCAACCCCTCCTGTAGAGGCTGTTCGGTGTGCCCCCTTCGACCGCGTAGTTGACGACGGTGCCATTCTCCTCCACATCGATATAGAAGTGAATGTGGGGATTCATCCATTCCATTTTCGTGACCGTTCCCGTCATGCTGACTTCAGCATCCGGGTCGACGTTATACACGGTGGCGGCATTGTGGTGGGCGAAAAGAGGGACGCTCATCAGAAGCGCTCCCAGACTCAATACAAAAACAGCACGTACGCTCGACATCTTAGATACCTCCTGCAGGAGTCAATTACCTGAACGATTATGGCTATGGCGAGATTATTGCGTGGCAAGAATTTCGTGTCAAGCACCATGACGAAATCGCGGGCCGAACACTGCTGGGGTATCGACGGATTCCCGCGATCCATCAAGCTGCGACAGCGCAATGCCGGCCTTTGCGGACCGTATGTCACCGATTGGAGGATGGGGCGGAATTGCACCGGACGGCGGTCAGCCCCGGGTTGTCGGACCACCGGAGTGCCCTGATCTATTGGCCGATATCGAATTGAGGATCGCTCACATCACAACCAGTGAATGTCGCTACGGAACAGGTTATCCGTCTGGACGTACTAATGTGCGACTGGCCGTTTTGACCTCCACTGGCGAAAAAGGCCGGACAACGATTAAACCATCAATAATGGGGAATTTCTGCAACGCCGGTTGAGGTGGGACCGGCCAACCAACCGAAGGGCCCATTCTCGGGAAGGCCAGCCAGGCCCGGGTGCGCATCCTTAAGAATGAGGTGTGAGCGCGCCCACCGGAATTATATTCCTGAATGTGATCTTAGAGAAGGAAAAGCGTCCAGTCGAACAGCAGGTACTTGTCTTAAAGTGTAAATGACTTCGAACGTTGCGCCCTCATTCGAGTCAGCGTCGGTCCTCATCGCCCTGCCGTCTGGTTGAGCCGATGGCTGCCAGATCGTTTTACCGTCTTCTTGCTGAGGCCCGACGGGTTTACCTTGCTGAGTGCTGGGTTGGACATATTCATACTGGATATGACATTCCAGTGGTGGTTCCAACACAGGAACTGTTCATTTTGGGCGATTTCAGCCGGGTGGGGTTTCGCGGTTCCGTCACCAGAAACAGCGTCACAGCTGATGGGTTTGCGGCAGTTAGGACAGCGTACGAAGCCTCTCAGCCGAAACTCGCGGTCAAATCGTCGCCGTCCACAAGTGCAATAGTCGTTCATCGCTCACCTCTAATGATTGCGCTGTTATTGTTTGTCGTTGGTGTTTTGTCAACCGGCAATGCAAGGGTAAAAAAGAGTGGTCTGAAGCCCGCCCTGTGAACCAGCGGAATCCGGCCAGGCGTGCCCGTTGAAGAACCTCTCGCATTCGCATAGTGGTGCGGTAGACTCAATCTTTGGCATTCGAACGGAGAAATTCATCCCGGAAGCGGACGTGGAGTCGGAAGAGGTCGCCCGAAATTACGCATGGACATCATAAACAAGACTCGAAAGCCCATGAGCCTTCCCTTGCCTGGAAGGAAAAGACTGTTTCTCGGCCCCGGGAAGACGGGCCAGGTATCGCCAAAAGCGCTTGATCACCCGCTGCTGGTAAAACTTCTCGAAGCCGGTGAACTCGAAAGAGCGGATGGCGGAACGAAGCGGAGGGACGGTGGCGGTTCCAATACCGGAACGGTTCCGGGTTCCCGCCAGGGCGGTACCAGCGCCAAGCGCCAATCAGGTGACCGTTGAGCCTGTCCTCCGGCGGGAAAGGGGGTGAACATACTGTAAGGTCCGGGAATCGAGAAAATCGGGACCGCGGACAACGACTTTCTACGATTGCTCCGTAGCAGCAGGGGACGACGAGTCCTGCGGAAGATTTTTCGCTGATATCCTGTGTGACCCGGCCCCCGTAGTTCGGAGCGATTGACGAGATGACAAACCCTGTCGAAACGCACTGTCCCTACTGCGGTGAAGCTGTTGAACTAATGGTCGATGAGGGAGGCGGGAACCGCCAATCGTATATAGAGGACTGTCCGGTGTGCTGTCGGCCCTGGGAAGTCGCGATCGTCCAGGACACAGGCGGCGACTGGGGTGCGACGCTCCGAACTTCTGACGAGTAGTGACTCGATTTTTCGAAGTCGGGTTTACTCCATCTGATAGTTAGGGGCTTCCTTGGTGATGAAAACGTCGTGAACGTGGCTCTCCTTGAGAGACGCGTCGGTAATCTTCATGAAACGGCTTCTGGCCTGGAGTTCCTCGATCGTGGAGCAGCCGCAGTAACCCATTCCCGAGCGTAGGCCCCCCACAAGTTGGTGGACCATTGATGATAGTGGCCCCTTATGGGTGACCCGGCCCTCGACGCCCTCGGGAACCAGTTTGGAGGGTTGTTCCCTGTCCTGTGCATACCGATCGCTGCTGCCGTCCTGCATCGCCCCGATCGATCCCATCCCCCGGTATGATTTATACGTGCGGCCCTGGTAGAGGATCACTTCTCCAGGACTTTCATCGGTGCCGGCGAAGAGCGATCCGATCATGACGGTGTCGGCGCCCGCCGCAATAGCCTTGGCGACGTCACCAGAGAACTTGATGCCACCATCGGCGATGAGCGGTATGTTGCGTTCGGCGCAAACGGTTTTGCACTCCATGATCGCGCTGATCTGAGGCACGCCGACTCCACTCACAACGCGGGTCGTGCAGATCGAACCTGGACCGATGCCTATCTTGACCGCATCCACGCCCGCGTCGATCAGATCGGTCGCGGCGTCCCCTGATGCAATGTTGCCCGCCACCAGGTCTATTTCCGGGTAAGCCTTCTTGACTTCACGAATCGCCGAGATAACCCGCGATGAATGCCCGTGAGCCGTATCGATGACGATGACGTCGACTTTGGCACCCGCAAGCGCTCGGGCGCGCTCCATGTAGTCTCCCGTCGCCCCGATTGCAGCGCCGACCCGTAACCGGCCGTGCCCGTCCTTTGCCGATAACGGATATTTGATCTTCTTGGTGATGTCCTTGACCGTGATCAGTCCTTTGAGGTTTTGATCGTCGTCGACGACGAGGAGCTTTTCGATGCGATGCTGGTGGAGTATTCGTTGGGCCTCGTCGAGTGTCGTTCCCACCGGTACCGTGACAAGGTTGTCCTTGGTCATTGCCTCCCGTATGGGCAGATGAAAGCGGTCCTCGAATCGCAGGTCTCTATTGGTGAGGATGCCGACCAGGCGTCCCTTCTCGGTAATAGGCACACCCGAGATTTTGTACTGAGCCATCAGGTCGACTGCGTCCTGAATCCTGTCCTCGGGTGACATCGTGATCGGATCGACAATCATTCCGCTTTCAGACCGCTTGACCTTATCGACTTCGGAAGCCTGCATCTCGGTCGACATGTTTCGGTGCACGATGCCGATACCACCCTGCTGGGCAAGGGCGATGGCCAGGCGCGAATCAGTAACGGTATCCATGGCCGCGCTGGCAATGGGGATGTTCAGTGAAATACGATTGGTCAATCGCGTACTGGTTTGGACTTCGCTGGGCAGTACGTCCGATTTCATGGGAATGATCAGGACATCGTCGAAGGTGTATGTCTCTGGAAACTTCTGCTCGTTCAAGCGGCCACCCCACAGCACTTTTTATATTTTTTACCGCTTCCACAAGGGCACGGATCATTTCGGCCAACCTTGGCACCGTCCCTTCGAACGGGCTTTTTGGGCCCGGCCTCGCCGCCCTGATTGGACGTAATGAATTGTTGGCGTTTCCGCCGCCGTTCCATTTGTTCGGCCTGCTTCTGTTGATCCACTGGTTGGAGCAGGTACAGGAAGCGGATGCCGTCTTCCTCGATCCTGTCCATCAGGCCTCCGAAGAGCTCAAACGATTCCTTCTTGTACTCCATCAGAGGGTTCCGTTGCCCATAACCTCGCAGGCCGATACCCTCTTTCAGGTGATCCATCGCCAGAAGATGGTCTTTCCACTGGGAATCGACGATCTGGAGCATCAGCATCCGTTCGTGGAACCGCATCGCCTCCGAGCTGATGATCTTTTCCTTTTCGTCGTACTTTCGGTGCACGACATCAAGAAGTCGTTCTTCCAGTTGCTCGGAGGACAGATCGTCCGGATTGATGCCCTCTGCCCTGAAATCGACAGCGTACTGCCGGAGCACGGCGGTGTGCAGACCTTCAAGATCCCATTCATCGGGATGGGTTTCTTCGGATGCGAACTGCGAAGTCAGCGATTTCAGGATGTCGTCCGTAATCGAGCGGATGTGATCCTTCTGGTCGGGCTGTTCCAACAGTTGTCTCCGCAACCCGTAAATCGCTTCGCGCTGCTTGTTCATGACGTCGTCGTATTCGAGTACGTGTTTGCGGGCTGCGAAGTTCTGGCCTTCCACCCTCTTCTGCGCGCTCTCGATCTGCTTGGAAACCATCTTCGACTCGATGGGAATACCCTCGTCCATTCCCAGACGCTGCATGATTCCCGATATCCGCTCAGCGGCGAAGATCCGCATCAGGTCGTCTTCGAGCGACACAAAGAAGCGTGACGAGCCCGGATCGCCCTGGCGCCCGGACCGGCCGCGCAACTGGTTGTCGATACGCCGTGCTTCGTGGCGCTCTGTGCCGATGATATGAAGACCACCTAGAGCCACGACTTCTTCGTGTTCGGCGTCAAACCCGGGGCGGACCTTCGCCAAGGCTTCGTCCATCTGTTTGGGTGTCGCCTCGTCTGGATTGATATTGGACTTACGCAGTACATCGCGAGCGAGGAAGTCGGGGTTGCCGCCCAGTAAGATGTCCGTGCCGCGTCCAGCCATGTTTGTGGCGATCGTGACAGCTCCCTTGCGTCCCGCCTGGGCGACAATTTCGGCCTCTTTGGCGTGATATTTGGCGTTCAGGACGATGTGCTTGACCCCTTTACGCTTGAGCATTGAACTGAGCTTTTCAGACTTGTCGATTGAAATTGTACCGACCAGGGTGGGCTGCCCCTGCTCATTGAGTTCCTGTATCTCTTCGATCACGGCGTTGAATTTCTCGCGTTCAGTCCGATAGATGATGTCGGGAAACTCGATGCGCCCGAGTTCTCGGTTGGTCGGGATCACCAGGACATCCAGGTTGTATATGTTTCCGAATTCCTCGGCTTCGGTTTCGGCCGTTCCCGTCATACCCGCCAGCTTGTCGTACATCCGAAAATAGTTCTGGAACGTGATCGAGGCGAGGGTTTGATTCTCCTGCTGGATCTTAAGCCCTTCTTTTGCCTCCACCGCCTGGTGCAAACCATCGCTCCACCTGCGGCCCGGCATCAGTCTTCCCGTAAACTCATCCACAATCTGAACTTCACCGTCTTTCACCATGTAGTCCACGTCGCGCTTGAAGAGCGAGTGGGCCTTCAAGCTCTGGTTGATGTGGTGGAGAATTTCCATGTTGGATGGATCGTAGAGGTTTTGAACCGAGAGCAGGCCTTCAGCCGTCTGAACTCCTTCTTCGGTGAGCGTCGCCGTGCGGTGTTTCTCATCGATCTGAAAGTCAATGTCCCGTCGCAGGCGCGGTATGACCTTGTCGATCCGGAAGTACTTGTCGGTCGCCTCATCGCTCGGGCCCGAAATGATCAATGGGGTCCGTGCTTCATCAACAAGGATCGAGTCCACCTCGTCAACGACTGCTAAGTTGTGCCCTCTCTGGACCAGCTGAGTCACGTCAAATTTCATGTTGTCGCGCAGGTAGTCGAAGCCGAACTCGTTGTTTGTCCCGTACGTGATGTCGGCCGCGTAAGCTTCTCGGCGCACCTTCTCGTCAATCCCGTGCTTGATCACACCGACGTCGAGGCCGAGGAAACGATAAACCTGGCCCATCCAGCCGGCATCGCGGTGGGCGAGGTAGTCGTTGACCGTTACGACGTGGATGCCTTTGCCACCGAGCCCGTTGAGATATGCGGGAAGCGTTGCGACCAGGGTCTTACCTTCCCCCGTTTTCATTTCCGCGATCCGGCCGGTGTGGAGTGCATAGCCGCCGATCAACTGGACGTCGTAGTGACGCATGCCCAATACGCGCCAGGCTGCTTCGCGTACGACCGCGAAGGCCTCAGGAAGTAAGTCTTCCAGCGAGGCGCCCTGATCGATTTTTTCCCGTAATTCCGAGGTTTTGGCCTGGAGCTGAGCGTCGGTGAGATTCGATATGGAAGGTTCCAGCTCGTTGATAGCGGCAACGACTGGCTGAATCTTTTTTAGCTCGCGGTCGTTACGCGAGCCGACGAACTTCTTAACGAGAGTACCAAGCATCCTTAAGGATAGCCTGAATCGAAACCCTAGGGTAGAGGGATGGCCACGTAGTCACAGGAATTTGCGGTAAAACGACTCTGTTTCACTCTGCCCGTGCGTTCGATCAGCGCGGTGAATCAATGCAGGTGGGAACTAGTGCGGTCATTGACCGCACCTGACGGGAGAGAAGCTCGTAATCGTTCAGTCGGCGATCGCAGACGTCGCGACCGGGAGGTAGTTGCTGGGATTTAGTGGCCGGTCGTTCAAGCGTACTTCGTAGTGGAGATGAGGGCCTGTCGTGCGGCCCGAATTGCCGACGTAACCGATCACATCACCTTTCTGCACCCGGTCGCCGACTCTCCCTTCGAAGCGGGACAGGTGGCCGAAGCGTGTCGTAATGCCACCTCTGTGATCGACGACGATGAGGTTTCCGTAGTCGGCTCGGCGCTGGGCGTAGATTATCCTTCCATCCGCCGGTGAGCGGACGAGTGTTCCGTATAGGGCGCCGATGTCCAGTGCGCGGTGTTGCTCGGTCGCGCCGGTAAACGGGTCACGGCGGCGGCCGTAAGCACTGCGGATCGGTCCGGCCACAGGCCACATTGATGGTGTCGACAAAAGCTTCCCTGCCCGCAGTAGAGCGATCTGTTCGACAAAGCGCAGTTGGTCTTCGAGATCCAGGGTCCGGTCGCGGGCAATGTCGATGTTATTGCGGACCGTCAGGCTGGCGATCATTGCCGCGGTGGGATAGTCTTCCAGTGTTCCACCAATGCCGCCACCATCAAGCAGACCGAATCGCTGGTTCCAGGTATCGGTCAGCATCATCTCCTGGATCTGGTCGGAGAGTTCTTCCAGTCCCATGATCTTTGTGTTCAGCTGGCGGGTGGCCACTTCGAGATTCTGGTTCTCCACTTTGAGATCCGTGTTCTGGGCACGAAGCTGGTTGTAGTCCGCGGACTGGAGTCCCATGCGTGCATAGCTGAAACCAAGGCCGACAATGGCGAAACAGCCAGCCAGCAACAGCGCGGATACAGCATAGAGTCCGGCGAGCGGGATGCGAATCTTGTGGAGCCCGGAACTGGCGTTTGGGACGATGATTAACGTATAAGCATTCTTAGCCATCGATATCCTATTTATCGGTCGGCCGGAGACCTCTGCGGGAACAGCAGTTCCACGGCGATGTCTATTTCTATGATTTTTAAAGACTTACCCGCAAGCAAGAAGGACGAATCGTAACAAATGGCGTTAGAGCCGGTCAAGGCAAAATTCCTCAATCGTTTAGCACTGGTTATGGCTGGGCTGGCTCTGGCATCGTTGGCTCTGTCGCTACTGGGGTGGTTTCCTTCAGGAATAGTCGAAAGTCTTTACTCGAGACGGATTTATCCCCTCCTCTCAACGTTGATGGGTTTCCTCGCTCGCGGGGTCGGATTTTCCTGGCTGGATCTACTGATACCGCTTTCGATAATCTGGACCTCTTACTTGATCTATCAGCGGAAATTCCTTTCTCTATTAGGATTCGTTTCGGCCGGGTATCTGCTCTTTTTCTGGACATGGGGGCTCAACTACCATCGGCTGCCGCTGGTGACGAAGTTGGATTTCAGCGCCGAACGCATCAGCCCTGAAGCAGTGGCCGATCTCGCAAATGAGGCCGCAGCTGCACTCAACGCGCTATACCCTCAACGATCCACAGCCGCACTGGACGACAACCTCCTCGGCGCGGAAGCTGCCGCCCGTGTGGCCTCCATTGTCGCCGAGCTTGATGGAACGTCCTGGCCTGTGGGTTCGGGCGTCAAGTCCTCGTGGGTGCTCGATCGGTTTTTCCGGATCGCTGGCGTCGAGGGCATGTTTAATCCGTTCGGACATGAACCGATCGTCACGCGAGGACTCTTATCTTTTGAGGTGCCCATGGTCGTGCTCCATGAATTGGCTCATGTTTGCGGCTACCCGCACGAAGGCGACGCCAGTTTTGTTGCGTTGATGGCGGCCCTGGGTTCATCGGAGGGGTCGTTCCGCTATAGCGGCTGGTTGACCCTCTGGTTCTACCTCCGGTCAGGGGAACTGGACCTGCTCCTCGAACCGGGGCCACGGGGCGACGTCGAAGCAGTCTATGCGCGGATCGCACGCGAGCGCATCGACTGGGTGAGTCGAACGCAGACCCGGAGTCTGGATTTGTTCCTGAAGGCCAATCAGGTTGAGGGAGGTGTACGGAGTTACGCCGAGATCGTCAATCTTGCGGCCGGAACCCGACCCTACTGGAACCGATTCGCGGAGTAGTGTCGAGACGGAATTCTGTTTCCCGGAATCCGGTCTCCGTCTGGGAATGCTTACCAGAATCGCCGTTCGACGTATCCGTAAAAGTTGTTCTCGCCCCCACTGGTGTCTCGGCCGTACAGGATGGTGAATGCTCCTGTCGGAGTTTCAAAGCGGAGCCCCGCGCCGATATCATTGAGCCATTCGTTCTGGCGGAATACACGTTGTCGGTCGAAGGTCTTTGCGGAATCGAAAAAGCCCATCGCTTTGACCTCGATATACGGAATGCTGAGGGCGTTGAACAGGGGGATCGTCACCAATCGATGCTCGATGTCGGTGTTCAGTAATACGAAGTCCGTCCCCATCGGTGCTTTTCCGTACCGACCCCTATCGGATGCAACGTGACCTCGGAGGCGAAAGTCGGTCAAGCTGGTCAATCCCAGGATGAAATAGTGATCGACCGGTAAATTACCGCCCGACGTTCCACCCGTGATCGACCAGTCGAACACTGTTCGGGCGTCTCTGGTGATCTCCACACGATTTGCGATCTCGAGCGATCCTCCGCTGAAGCTGAAATCTCCGATCCAGGACTCACGTGCAACGAAGCCACCGATCCGGAGCTGGTTCTTATATCGTCCCTCGAAGGTATGCAGGACCATTCCCAATTCGAGTGTGCCCGAATTTCTCTCATCCATTCCTAGGACGGCGATACTTCCGGTGGCGTCACGGTTTCTGTATTCGAAACCCATGTCGAATTCGACGTGATGTACGGGTGTCAGTTTCAGTTCAGCGCCCACGCTGTTGACCTTGTAATCAAATGTCGCCTGGGTTGCGAATGCGTCCCGGATTGACGGAGCAAGGTTCCATCGCTCTGACCGCCAGGTGTCCCTGAATTCGACGGTCGGCAGTGAAGGCAGCGGCAGGGGCACGATCAATTCCCCGGCCAGCCTGCGCCGGTCTTTGTCCCATCGAAAACTGGACGTCCAGCTGATGCCGGAGAATCCGACATCCCACAAGTCAAAATAGGTGGTTTCGATCGGCAGTCCTCGCACCAGGTCGAAGATGATCTCCGACCGGGTATTCGTTCGGTTCGACGTCCGTACGATTGCGTTGTAGAGATCGTCGGGACCGGATGGTTCGATGTCGAGCCCGACGTTGGAGAACAGGCGACTCCGGAATAGCCTGGCCTGGGTGGTTTTCCACACCGGCTCGGTCAGAATGTCGCCGGACCCGAACGTTAATGCGCGCCCGACCGCCCAATGAATGAAGTCCGGCGAGAAGTTTTCAAGCACCGCGTTGATCCGCGGTCGATCGACCCGATTCCAGATCGCGAGCGCCTCTTCGACATTGCCGGCCGACAGCCGCAGCGAAGCCAGCAGATCGGAAGCGTATTCGTCACTGGCGTCGATGGCCAGGGCACGCTGAAGGGCCTCGACTGCGGGTTCGACGTCCCCGTTGGCCAGGTGAACGCCAGCCGTTTCATTGTGAAACCGTGTGTCGCTCGGATAGCGGCGGAGCGCCTCATCGAACAGTTCCAGTGCCCGATCGTTCTGAGAGAGGTTGGCGTGGGCCAGACCGAGGTACAGGTAGGCATCCGGGGACGGATTATCCGCAACAACGGGAGTGAGGATCTCGATCGCTTCAAGATGTTCGTCATCAGCGATCGCCTGTCGGGCTTGATCCACCTGTGCCAGGGCAGGCTGTGCAAGGAGCATCAGAATCAGGAGACAGCTGAGTGACCGGAACCGGTTATTGAATCTGCATCGCATCACGATCGTTCGGCGTCCCTCTGGTGAATCCCGCCGCGTCTGGCCTCTATTGCCGCTGTCCTTATACATGCGATTGATTATAATTTCTGGATGAAGTACTTCTCGTGTTTTCTTCTCATGTTGGCGGCAGTCGTTCCACTCAGCGCCGACGACTTCACTGTTTTTGGTGGATTTAATCACCCGGGTCGAGTCACGCTGGGCCAGGCCACGGCTGCGGTGTCCGCCCCCGCCGGACAACTCCTGACCGATGCACGAGACTTCGGAGTGTTCGGCTTCCGATTGTTCAAATCCACGGCCTCGGTTGGCTTGGAACACACTGTGGCCTACAGCCCAAATTTTCTTGACAGTCGCGCGAATGCCCTGATCTATAACACCAACCTGCTCGCGCAGCTTCCCGGCGTCACCATCCAACCCTATGGTACAGCCGGTATTGGCGTCGTTCGGGCAGGTGGAGGCGGACCCGGGTCCTTCGGTACGAAGTTCAGCATCAACTACGGCGCGGGACTGAAGACGTCGGTCTTTGGCCCCTGGGGGGTCCGTCTGGATGTCCGCGGATATACGATTCGCGGCGTGGAGGATCAGTACCTCAACGTGTGGGAGTCCAGTGTGGGCGTGTTCTTCGGGTTCTAGGCGCACATGCAAACTCACCGGCTACAGTTGTTCACTGCGATCGTCCTGACGGCATTGCTAAGTGTCTCGGCGCTGTCTCCCGTCCGTCTGGAAATCGACGTCCGGTGGTTGTCCGATCCACTGCGTGATGGACGGGCATCCGCCGGTGCAGGTGCACGGGCGACCGCGGACTACGTGTTCGAACAGTTCCGTTCCATGGGTCTCGACACCGAGTTTCAAGTTATCGATGCGGACACGCGAAACGTAATCGGACGATCAGGCACCGAGTCGCGGCATATCGTGATTGGCTCCCACTATGACGGTCAGGGAACCGTTCCCCTCGGCGAGTGATAACGCGGCCGGCGTTGCGGTGATGTTGGAACTGGCGCGCGAGTTGGGCCAGCTCGAATTGGGCGTGTCATTTATTTTTGTTGCGTTCGACAACGAAGAACGCGGATTGTTTGGCTCAAGGCACTACGTCGCCAATCCGATTCTGCCCCTTGACGATACGCTCGCCGTCATTGTCATGGACACGATGGGCCGCAGTTTCATCGATCTGGAACGTTGGACCCTGGTCGTGCTGGGCACTGAGTTCGCACCCGAATTTGGAGAAATCGCCAGCCGGCACGGTGGTTCCGAACTCGTGCAGCTCGGAACGGATCTGGTAGGTCCCCGGAGCGACTTTGCACCGTTCGCGGCCGCACGAATTCCATACCTGTTTTTCTCAAACGCCACGCATGAGGACTACCACGGGCGCGGTGACACACCCGATCGGTTGCGCTATGACCGCCTTGGTACGGATGGAGAAACGATTCAGCAGATCATTCTGGATATCGCCGAGCTTGACAGCCGGCCCCAGTATCTGGAGACACCGGACTACCCCGACAGCGAGGCCCCTGATCTGATTTCCCTGATGAATGCGATCGAGAGCGAGCGCAGCGACTTGTCCAGAGCGTACGCCGTCCTGTTCGAAGACTTGAGAGGTCGGTTGTCACTGTCGCCATCCCGTCAGGATCTCCGATTGGCGACGTCGGTGCTCCTGGCTGTTGCAACGCCAGGCGTATCGTCGTTTTCATTGTCTTCGCTGATCGGTCCCTTCTACGAGGCGGAGGGGCAGTCCGATGTCGCGCTCGCCGTCTACCAGGAGGCCCTCCGCTGGACCAGTAACCCCTTGGCTCGAAGCACACTCGAAGAGAAAATCCGATCGCTCGATTGAACCCCGGCTGTTGGGGACCGCACGCAATGTGATTGCGCAGCCTGAATGTCGGTTGGGCGACTCGGGGTCGACGCCCAGCAGCAAACTGGGTCCTCAGCTCCGTACTATCCAAACTCTTAGAAGTACGTAAACATTTGACTCATTGCGTCTTATTGGACATAAAGCGATTGGTTGAAGCAATTGCTTGAATTCTTTGCTTGAACTCTGCTACGTTGGAACTGCTATGGCCGACACGAAAGATCAGATTCTCGATGCGGCTGAATCCTTGTTTGCTGATCGCGGCCTCGCGGCCGTCCCGCTTCGGCGCATAATCGCTGAGGCCGGTGTCAACTCAGCGGCGATCCACTACCACTTCGGTTCAAAGGAAGAATTGGTCCGGGCCGTTTTTCAGCGGCGTTTTGATCCGATCAACCGGGCTCGCATAGAGCTGCTCGATCAGGCCGAGGAAAGCGCTGTCGCCGGGCAACCATCGGTTGAGTCCGTGATTTACGCGATGGTCGCACCGCCGTTCCAGCTGGATCCAGGCATTGAGTATCGAAATCTCGCAGGGCGGCTCTTCACCGAGCGGACCGGCTATCTGGAAGTCATATTCAACGATCTGTTCAAAGAAGTGGAACAGCGTTTCAATGAGGCGCTGGCCCGGGCGTTACCGGATCTTCCGAATCCGGAGCGGTCCTGGCGAACGTTCATGGCCATGGGTTCGATGATTTTCGTTCTGAGAGAACAGGAATGGATCGCCAAGGCGAGTGGAGGACTTTGCGTCGTTGAAGATGCCGACCGCGCGATCGCGCGACTGGTTCGGTTCATGTCGGCCGGACTCAAAGCGCCGATGCTCGAGGCCGAACCTCTGTCGGAAGTGGTCCCGGCTTTCGTCCCTGCCGAGAGGAGATCCAGATGAGATGGCTGCACCGAATCGTTTTGTCGGTTCTTATAGTTGTCACAGCGGGTTGTGCAAAGAGCATTCCGACTCCTCAGCACAACCTTCGCGTTTCGGCCCCTGACGAGTGGACTGGCGGCAATCTTGGTTCCCAGGCCCCTCAACAGGATTGGTGGACCTATTTCGAAGATGCTGACCTCGACCATGCGATTGCCGAGGCGCTTGAGGGAAACCACGATCTTCGCGCAGCGGCGGCGAGGATTGAAACGGCCCGCGCGGATGCCATCATCGCCGGAGCCGGGCTGTTGCCCGAGGCGAACGTCACCGTAGGCCGGAGCCAGCAGCGGCAGAACTTTATCGGCTTCCCGATTCCGGGCAGCGAAACCGGTGTCTTGAGCTCGACCTCGACCAACTACACGTTGCGGTTGAATGCGAGCTGGGAGCCGGACCTCTGGGGACGGATCCTGTCGGGTGAGCTCGCGGCGGTCACGAACACGCGCACCCGGTATGCGGACCTGGCCGCTGCGCGTCTTTCGCTATCGGGTCAGGTTGCCCGCGCCTGGTTCGCTGTCGTCGAGGCCCGACGGCAGGTCGAGTTGGCTGAAATCTCGCTCGAAAGCTATCGCGTTTCAGCCCAGAGGGTGCAGGCGCGGTTCCAGAGCGGCCTGCGTCCGTCGTTGGATGTACGCCTGGCCCTGACCGAAGTTGCAACGGCCGAAGCCACCATGGGGCAGCGGCTCGATCAGCTTGATCGCACCCGCCGTGGGCTGGAGGCCTTGATGGGCCGGTATCCCTCCGGAGACTATGTCTTGCTCTCTGACTTGCCTGATCTGCCGATTTCCGTTCCCGGCGGACTTCCGTCCGAACTGGTGCACCGCCGTCCGGACCTGGTTTCGGCTGAGCTGCAGGTATTGGCTGCCGACGCCCGTGTGTCCCAGTCGCGGGCGGATCTGCGCCCTCGATTCAGCTTGACATCAGGAAACGGCTCATCGAGCGACGACCTGATCGGACTGCTCGACCACAATCTCTTCGTCTGGAATCTTGTGGGCAACCTTGTCCAGCCCATGTTCAACAACGGCCGCCTCACTGCGACTGTGAATCGGAACCAAAGCACCGTCGACGAACTGCTGGCCAATTATGAGAGCCGCATTCTGCAGTCCTATCGGGAAGTGGAATCCGCTCTCGCCTCTGAGGAGACTCTGCTTGGTCGGGAGCGGGCGACGGAGGAGGCGGTCAGGCAATCCCTTGCGGCCCAGGATCTGGCTGAAGAACGCTACCGGTTGGGGCTGGCCGACATCATTACAGTGCTTTCGGCGCAGCGTGCGGCATACAACTCAGAAAGCCAACTGCTGGCGCTGCGGCGCGCCCGTCTGGACAATCGGGTCGATCTTCATCTGGCGCTGGGCGGTGGCTTCGACAGCGGTGATGTTGGGTCGGCGGTGGACGTGATGGCCGTGACCCACATCGAGGGTGAGTCCAATTGATCAAACTATTGCTCAGAATCCTGTTGCCCATTGTCGTCGTCGCCGCCGCTGGCTATGCGGGCTACATCATGATACAGAACCGACCGATTCCCGAAATGCGGGTGGTCGAAGCCACGCTGCCACTGGTCGACACGATGGACGTCGTTTACTCCGACGTGCAACTGCAAGTGAGGGCCGAAGGCACGGTGGCTCCCCGGACCGAGACCGAGTTCGTTCCCGAGGTTTTCGGGCGTGTGATGGAGATAGCGCCATCGCTGGTCGTGGGCGGATTCTTCGAGGAAGGAGACCTATTGCTCCGACTCGATTCCCGGGAGTACGAGTTGGCGGTGACGCGTTCCCGAGCATCGATCGCGCAAGCCGAATTGAGGCTGGAAACAGAGCGCCAGGAGGCGGCCGTGGCGATTGAAGAGTGGGAGTTGCTCGGCGCGGGACGCCCAACGCCGCTGGCTATGCGTGAGCCGCAAATTGCTGAAGCCGAGGCCGCCCTGGCTTCCGCCGAGGCGGCCCTCGAACAGGCCGAATACGATCTGGAACGGACGGTCGTGCGCGCACCTTTCGCAGGCAGGGTGCGTTCCAAGCGGGTCGATGTGGGGCAGTTCGTTCAGCGCGGGAATTCCGTAGCCACCCTCTACGCGGTCGACGCCGTAGAAGTCCGGCTTCCCATTCCAGACAGCGAACTGCAGTTTGTCGATCTACCGCTCGCATATCGTGACGACGGTGAATCCGATTCCGTGACCGGACCCGCAGTCATTCTACGGTCTGAATTCGCAGGCAGCCTGCATGAGTGGCGGGGACGGATCGTCCGCACCGAAGGGGAGATCGATCCACGCACGCGCATGGTGCACGCGATTGCTCGCATCGAGGATCCCTATGCTCGAAGTGAGAACCGCGATCGTCCACCGCTGGCCTTGGGCATGTTTGTTGAGGCCGAAATTCTGGGCCGATCGTCCGGGCCGGTGGCTGTTCTTCCGCGAACCGTGTTGCGGGGGGCCAATCAGGTTCTGGTCGTCGATCCAGCGGGTGCGCTGCGCTTTAAAGAGGTGGACATATACCGCCTGGAGCGGGATCAGATATTGGTGCGGTCCGGCCTGGAGGCCGGTGATCGGATCGTGGTGTCTCCCCTGGAAAACGCGGTCAATGGCATGCGTGTCCGTGTCATTGAAGAGGCGCAGGCCGGGGAACCGGCTGCAGAGGATGGCGCCGCGGAAACGGATCTGAGCGGAGAGTAGTCGATGAAATCGCTGATCGCGTGGTTTGCAAACAACGGCGTCGTCGCCAACCTTCTGATGTTGATCATCATCATGATGGGAGTGATGGGGATCTTTACGGTGAATCAGGAAGTTTTCCCGGAGTTTGAAGCCCAGATGATCTCGGTCTCGGTTCCGTATCGCGGAGCGGCGCCAGAAGAGGTCGAGGAAGCGGTGTCGATCCGACTCGAGGAATCGATCCAGGGTCTGGAGGGTGTGAAACAGATTACGTCCACCTCTTCCGAAGGCTCCGCGTCCCTGATGGTAGAGGTTGAGACCGGCTACGATACACGCGAGGTTCTCGACGACGTCAAGGCCCGCGTGGATGCGATCTCGACTTTCCCGCTGGAGACCGAAGAGCCCATCGTTCAGGAAGTGTTGATCCGGATGCAAGTGATCAACGTATCGGTGTACGGGGACACGGATGAATTGAACCTCAAACTTCTGGGTGAACGTGTCCGGGATGAGATTCTGGCGCTGGACGGCATCAGTCAGGCCGATCTGAAAAGCGTTCGTCCCTACGAAATTGCAATCGAGGTGTCCGAGGATGCCTTGAGACGCTATGGCCTGACGTTTGACGATGTCGCGCAGGCCGTCCGGCGGTCGTCGATCGATCTTCCCGGAGGTTCGGTCAACTCCGATGCCGGAGAAATACTTCTGCGCACCGAAGGACAAGCTTACGTTGGCGAAGAGTATGAAAACCTCACCCTGCTGACGCGGCCCGATGGCAGCCGCCTGCGCCTCGCCGACGTGGCGACGGTCATTGACGGTTTTGAAGAAACCGACCAGTGGTCGCGGTTCGATGGCCAGCCGGCGGTCATGATCCAGGTCTACCGCGTCGGAGATGAGAACGCTCCGGATGTATCCCGGACCGTTCGGGACTACGTGCAGGATTCCGGCAGGCTCCTGCCTCCAGGTACTTTCATAGCGACCTGGCAGGACACTTCCGAGATGCTGGAGGACCGCACCAACATGCTCCTGCGAAATGGCTTTACGGGGCTGTTGCTCGTTTTTGTCGTATTGACGCTGTTCCTGCGCCTGCGTCTGGCAATCTGGGTGGCCATCGGAATTCCCGTCGCGTTTCTAGGCGCGCTTTCGACGATGCAGTTCACGGGAATGACCATCAACATGATGACGTTGTTCTCCTTCATCCTGGTACTGGGCATCGTTGTCGACGACGCCATTATCATCGCCGAACGAATCCACTACCGGCAGGACCAACACGGAGAGAGCCTGAAAGGTGCGATCCTCGGAACCCAGGAGGTGGCGCTGCCGGTCATATTCGGGGTGCTGACAACGGTTGCCGCCTTTACTCCGTTCATGATGGTGCCGGGAATGATGGGTAATTTTACTCGGGCAATTCCCCTGATCGTCATTCCCGTGCTGCTGTTTTCACTCGTCGAATCGCAACTGGTATTGCCTTACCACCTCTCTCGTCACCGATCGAATCCAGACAAGAGGAAGCCGAACCCCATCGCGCGGGTGTGGAATGGCTTCTTCGAGGGATTCACTCATATGTTGGATTGGTTCGTTCGGGTAATTTATACCCCCGTGCTGAAGGCGGCCGTCGAGTGGCGATACCTGACCGCATCGATCGCCGTGGCCTCGCTGGTCCTGACCCTCGGAATGATTTATGGCGGCATGATCGACTACGTCTTTATGCCCGACATGGATTCCGACAATGTCATCGTGGCGCTCACGATGCCTGAGGAAACGCCGGCTGAAGTCACAGCGAATGCGATAGAGAATATCGAGCGAGCGGCGCTTGAGCTGGGCGCGGAGCTGGAATCTGAATTCGGCTATCCCCTGTTCCGACATGTGCTTTCGAGTGTGGGGGAGCGGCCGTCGGCGGCCCAGAACCCGATGAGTGGCGGTGTGGCCCCATCGCAGGCCTACCTTGGAGAACTCAATATAGAGCTGATACCGGGCGATGCTCGTCCGCTTTCCAGTGCCCAGATTGGCAACCGCCTCCGAGAACTGGTCGCGCCGATTCCCGGCGTCGTGGAACTGGCTTACAACACGGATTTAATGACCGGCGGGGGTAAGCCCATCGATATCCAGCTGGCCGGACCGGATGTCGACGAACTGCGCCAGGTGGCCGCCCAGGTCCGAAGCCGGCTGGCGGAATATCCCGGTGTGATCGACATCACGGATTCCTTCCGGGGCGGTAAGCCCGAAATCGAGCTGACCATTCAGCCCAGCGCGGAGTCGCTCGGCTTATCTCTCCAGGACATGGGCCGGCAGGTTCGCCAGGGTTTCTTCGGCGAAGAAGCCCAGCGGATTCAGCGAGGCCGGGACGATGTGCGCGTCATGGTTCGTTATCCGGCAGAGGAGCGTCAGTCCATCGGAGACCTTGAATATATGCGGATCCGAACTCCGGACGGTGGACAGGTGCCCTTTGCGACGGTTGCGGAGGCGGAGGTCGGCCGCGGGTTTTCCAGCATCCGGCGCGTGGATCGGCAGCGTGCGATCAACGTGACGGCCGGCGTGGACGAGGATGTCGCCAATGCCAACACAATCCTCTTCGACTTTTCCTCAAACCAGATGCCGGAGATCCTTGAGCGTCATCCACAGGTGGCGTACTCCCTCGAAGGAGAGCAGCAGATGGAGGGCGAATTCGTCGGCGGTCTGACCCGCGGATTCGTCGTAGCTCTGTTCGTGATTTTTGCCTTGATGGCCATTCCGTTCAAATCCTACCTGCAGCCCGTGATCGTGATGTCAGCCATACCATTCGGTCTGGTCGGTGCCGTGATCGGCCATGTCGCTCTCGGGTTCACGCTGAACTTTATGTCGATGCTGGGGATGGTTGCCGTGGCGGGCGTCGTTGTTAACGACAGTCTCGTCCTGGTGCATTTCATCAACCGGAATGTGAGTCGACATGGGTCGTTAAAGGTCGCTGTGTATGAGGCCGGGGCAGCTCGATTCCGGCCGATCCTGCTGACCTCTCTGACAACAACAGCCGGCGTTACCCCGTTGATGCTGGAGACCAGTCTTCAGGCCCAGTTCATGATCCCGATGGCCGTGGCGATGGCATCGGGTGTCCTGTTTGCCACGGTTATCACTTTACTTCTGGTGCCCTCGCTCTACCTGATCCTGGAAGATTTCAGAAGCATCTTCGGTTTTCGGAATCACTTCTCACCGGAACAGGCAATGGAATCTCCGGTGCCCGGCGAATAGAGACGGGCGTAGCGGCTCAGCAAGCGTCAAAGGATTGGATAATTAATTGGGTAAATAGGGCTCTGACCCCTATTTACGGTCCCTGTTTATGGAGTTGACAGCTATTCCGGTGGGGACTACGATCTGACGAATTCATGAATTTCACGCATTCGTAGTACCCCAGTGGCTGTATTGCTCACCGAACTCGTGAGTATGGGCGAAACCCCCAAACCCACGAGTCATCAGGAGGATTGATGAGAAATTATCGTGTTGGACTATTCTGTTCCGCCCTCGCGCTGGTGGTGGCCTGACGCTTGCTGCGGATGGGCTGTTCGCACACCACGGCCGCGGCCAGACCTACAACGCGGACGCGGAACTCGCTGTCGATGGTACCGTGGCCGAATTTTCCTGGCGCAATCCGCATGTAATGCTCTTTCTCGACTCCGTCGACGCGGATGGAAACGTCGTTAGCTGGGGTTTCGAAATGAGCAACGTGAGCACGATGTCACGGCAGGGCTGGAGCAGGAATATCTTCAAGCCGGGCCAGGAAGTGAATGTCACTTATAATCCCGCGCGTTCTGGCGCACCGATCGGTGTTCTCAGAAAGGTTACGCTACCCGACGGTTCGATTGTAGGGTCCCGGGGCACCGCGAACACCATCGAATAGCCGGGCCTCCACGCACCGAACCTCTCGGGGGACTTCAGGCCTACCAAACAGTTAAGGAGTTTAGGAAATGCGAAATCGGTCGACGGTGCCCGTGTGGACCTCGATATTCATCATTGCCCTGGCTGCCTGTGCCCCTGCTGATCCGCCATCGAGCGCACAGCAGTCGGGGGAGTTTGATCCGCGGGATTTTTCCGGGTACTGGATGGGAGACACGCCGCGAAACAACGATCCCCCTCCCCTAACGCCGGCTGGCGCTGCAATGATGGAGGGGCGTGTTCCCGACTACGTCACGACGCTGCCGAACGAAAGCAACGACCCCATGTACATGTGCAATCCGCAGGGGTTTCCCCGTCTCGTCTGGGAGGAGAATGAACCCGTCGAATTCATACACACCGCCGACCGGGTGATCCAGCACTTCCAGTGGGAGAGAACCCTGCGAGAACTCTGGATGGACGGGCGGGCACTCCCCTCGGGGGAGAACCTCGATAACCTGGGGCCGGCCTGGTACGGACACTCGGTTGCCGAGTGGGAGGGGGACACGCTGGTCGTCAGAACGACAGGTCTTGACGAAAGAGCCTGGATCGATGAATTTGCCAATCCAACGGGTTTTGACGCATTGATTGAGGAACGATACACGCGGACGGGCGTCAACACGATCGAGGGTCGAGTGGTGATCAATGACCCGAAGAACTACACTGCTCCCTGGGCGCATGAGCCGACCATTTTTACTCGAATGCAACCCGAAGATGTGAGTTTTTTCGGATGGACAGGATTGTTTTCGGGAGTCACGGAGGCGATTTGCGCGCCGATGAACGAGCTGGAAGAATTCAACCGGAGGATTCGTGATCCGAGTCTCGCCGGGGCCAACTGAGGTCGGGAGCGAGTTCAGCGTTTCGAAAGCCTTTTAGCCCGCGTTTTTCATGAATTGTCGTCGCGATTCCCGCCAGACCGCGCGTTGACTGGGTTGAAAAGGCAGATAAGCGCTTTAAGCAGGGTCCGACACCTATGGCAGCGCGGACAGTGTCGTCCTATGGGCGTTATGTCAACCCGCGCGCGACTCCCGTTCGCTTCCGCGTCACATGCGTTGGGGTTATACCGGCCGACTTTACCACTTTGCCGATTCGGGAGCAAAGCGACACTGTTACAGGCGTGTGCATTCAATGAATGCGATCGTTCGAGTATCTACTGCGGCTCTTCTGTGGATCTTACAGTCTGGCGGGATTTTCAGGGAGTTCGCACAGTGCGAACGAACGGGGAACGAGCCCGATGCATCAAGCCTTGGGCTCTCTGCGACAGTGATTGGTCTGGTCCGTCAGTGACTAAGACTGACGCTGCTTCCCTTTCCGGATCGCGGCGCGGTTCAGAATCTGTTCGATTGACGAGCCACAGGCTCAAAGGAGTTCGTCGGCGATGCTGTGAACACGTCGCTCTGCGTGGTGGGGAGGCAACTCACCAATTGGATCCGTCCGAATCCACGCGCCTTCAACGCCGTCGGGCAACGCGGGGTCCTCACTGCCTTCAGTTCGGCGAAAGGACGACCGTTGCTCTATCGACTGGCTGCGCTTCAATTTCTGTGGGGCTGTAAGCCACGCGGATTCATTGCTCCTTTTGTCCAGAACATAGTGGAACAGCGCGATCACCGTGTCCTCTAAAGGAAGCAGTCCCCGAAGCTCAAAGCCGATCCGACCGTCTCTGTCGATCTTTACTGTGGCATCGCGTACCTCCGTCGAGCCATCCTTCGTGATGGAAAACCGAACGGTATCGGTCCAAGTGTCGATTCGGACTTCTGCAAGTACGACACCGTCAAAGTCTTTCTTCAAAACGAAACCGTCCGGAATTCTCATGAATTCCAGCGCGATTCCCCGACTCTTTCTGAATGCTCGATTGAATCGCCCAACCGCATGCTCTGTGGACGCTGCGAACGACTCTATGGCGGTGTGGCGGACGTGTTCGAACTCTCTGCCTTGTCGCAGGTTGGCCATGGTAGCGGCCCGCTTTGTCCTGAGCCAGGCCTGGAATTGCTTCGCTTCAACCGTGGCCCAATGTGGTGAGATCCACTTGTCGACCGGGACGAACCTCAGGGACCGCTTATTGCATTCATCGCATTGGTACGGCAACACCAGAAGGAGGCACAAGACGCGTTCCCAACCCATGGGTTGCACAGAACAGACATGATGGGATCCACAACTGCAACCGGCAGGCACCCACATTCTGGGGTCTGCAACTGTGGCTGGTGTTGGAGTGTCAGTGAACATTCATTTCCCGGCGCGCAGTCGGGGCTTTGTTTTCTTGGCCGGTTGCACGTGTATCGCGAGTTGTGCAAACACCCTTCCATATCGCGACGGGCGGCTGTCTGGTACCGTTGGCCTCAATGCAATAGCCATTCCCCGGGGTTATGCATTTTCAGCTAATGGTCATTGATTGATGGGCTTAGCGACTCCGCCCCGTTTCGGTCTGTGATCCCCACCCACCTGCACCGGACTGTAGCCCGGCTCCAGTCTGCGTTCACAGTAGAAGATCAAATCCGTCAAAGTGTTGACGGGAAAGTCATTAATTTGACCGTAGCGGGAAGCAGAGTTCGACTTGCCCAGTACTGCGCGCAGTCGTGGGTTCGACACAATAACCGGTGGCGATGGCTGGCCCGCAATCACCCTGCCATCGGCCTGGTCCGCCGATGAGGCGGTTGATAACAAAAACGTTTTTCGCTGACTATTGAAATAGCCGGGTGCGCAGAATCGATTTAAACGAGGGCTTGTATGCTGATTGGACGGCCTGTTGATGTGTGACACCGGACCCTGGCGGACCAGGAGAGCAGGTGTACGCTCCCCGGATGGTCCTTTCTCGCTCGGAACGTAAACACGCAACTCATCTTTGGTCATACCTGAGTTAGCTGCAACACACGGTCTGACCGCGACCTTCTTAAAGCCGTATCTGGACTCCTCCTGTCAAGTAGGCGCAGCTGTCCCATATCCTTTTCCCGAAGATTCTTTTCAGCATCCTGATATTTGATTTTCGAGTTGAGTGACAGATCGACTGCATCCGTATCTTCGGCCTCTCGAATGGAACGTTTGAGTTCCGGGCCATGATGAAATTCGCGCGCGGGGTGCCAACCGGGTAAACGGCCTCCAGGGGCCACGGCTTCTCCGGCGTTTCCCCGCGCCGGTCTGACCGGTACGTCATCAACTCGAACGTCGTCGCAGTCTACTGAAAGGATGTTCCTACAGTCATGGTGTCAGGCCGCCCGTCGGTCAGCCTCGTACGCCGTGTCCTGTGTCCACACGGCCCAAACCGTGCGGGCCAGTTTGTTGGCTAAAGCAACCGTGGCCGTGTTGTGCCCGCGGAGTGTGTGGAGACGGAGACCCCATTTCTGCAGAGCCGAAGGTTGCGCCCCTTTTCGATGCGCACTCCATAGCAGAGTGCGGCCACCGTGTATGAGCAGCATCCGCAGGTAGACGTTGCCTTGTTTGCTGATCGCTCCCAGCCGACGCCGGTTTCCGCTCGAACGCTCACGCGGGGTGAGTCCCAGATAACTGGCAAAGTGGCGACAGGATCGAAACCGTCGGGGGTCACCGACAAAACCTACCATCGCCGTGGAAGTCAACAGCCCGATTCCAGGGATCGAGCGCAGACGGGCCACCTCGGGCATCTGACGGGCCCGGGCTTCCAACTCCCGCTCCACCGATTGAATGCGTGCCTCCAGCTCGCGGATTTCGGTGCACACTTCCGAGAACATGACGCGTACGGTCATGGGGATCTCAACATCCGCATCTTCGATCAACCCCATGACTCCGGGCACCAGCCGCCGGGCTCCCGTCGGCAGCACGAGCCCAAACTCTCCCAGCAGCCCCCGCACCATGTTGATGCGCGCCGTCCGGGTCCGCATCCAGGTCGACCGGATGCGGTGCAGGGCGGTGAGTTGCTGTTGCGCCACCGTCTTAATGGGTACCGCCCGAATATCGGCATTCCGGTGGGCCTCCAGCAACCCTTTTACATCCGCCCGATCCGTCTTACTCCTCGGTACGTAGGGCCGGACATACTGCGGTGAAATCAGTACCACTGTGTGCCCCAGTTTCTGGATCTCTCGTCCCCAGTGATGGGCGGCACTGCAGGCTTCCATCACGACCGTCGCCAGCTCCTGATTCGCAAAAAACGACAAGAACTTTCCCCGGCTTAAACGGTATGTCTTCGTCATCTGCCCGGGGCGGTCGGAAATCCCAATCTCGAAAACATTCTTTGCCAGATCCACTGCGATCGTTTTACTCTTCATCTCGGACTCCTTCTTGTTTACACGTCCTCGTGTTTAGCCCGCACCATCGCGAGGCTTCACAATGACTTTGGCACTACGATGCCGACTCAGTCATCAAGGAGGAGTCCATCCCATCAGGTAAGGAATTTCCTGTGACGGCCCAATCGTTTAATCCGGATGAACAATTCTGCGCCCGCCGTAGAATTCCCAGAATGCGGCAATTGACTTCCGGGTCTCAAGGTCCCGAAAGTGTGTTGAGTTCAGGCAGTCAGCGGGAGAAATTCAGCGGCGGATAAGCGCTTTGAGCAGGGTCCGACACCTATGGCAGCGCGGACAGTGTCGTCCTATGGGCGTTATGTCAACCCGCTCGCGGCCTCAGGCTGGCACGCGGACAGTCGCTATCAAATTCCTTCCTGAGCACCTCGCCGCCGACCCTCAACGTCGGGAACGCTTTGAGCGTGAGACCAAGGCAGTCAGCAGCCTCAACCATCCCCACATCTGCACCCTTCACGACGTAGGCGAACCAGACGGCACCCACTGCCTCGTCATGGAGTTGGTTGAAGGAAACACCTTAGCGGCAAGGTTACGAAAAGGGCGGCTGCTACTCGATCAGGATTTGCTCAAGATTTGATCCGCAGAAGTACTTAGGGCGATATCACGTGTAGGTGGTCTGTATCGGCAAGCAAGAAATCAATCGCAGCATCGAATTTGCGGGTCAATTCGTGGCCGAGTCAGGTAAAATCAACTCAGAATCGGAAGTGCCCGTCATTGAGGAATCATGAGACTCGTTATCGCACCGCGCGGAGTCCCGCTACCGCGTACCTTCGCGAGGGTCGCCAAACATAAACTCCTTGGCGCGGCCGTCGCGGGCACTCTCGTTCTCGGCATACCGCTCGCCGGGGCCCAGGAGCAGCCGCCTCCTGCCCTGCCGGGCATGTGGAGCACGACTACAACCGCTGTCGAGCACCCAGATTGGACCCTCGAGGATCTCTTTGCCTGCAACTGTACCCGGGAAAGCTACGAGTACCTAGGTGAGCTCCTGCTCCCGGAGAACGACCATCTGTCAGCCGCAGAAATCCGGCAAGCCGTCCGCGATCACAACCAACGAGCCATTGCAGCTCTGTTAACCGAAGCAGGTACGGACTACGCGGCAACGTACGACCACGCCGACGATCCCTCTATTCAGTGTGAGTACTTCGGGGCCTTTCGCACCATGCTGCACAACGACCCTATCCTGATCGAGCGGAACGACGACCGCATCGTCATCAGGGCAGAAGACATGGCGTCGGACCGCGTCATCTACATGGATGGACGCGGTCATCCACAAGACGCACAACCCAGCCCGCTGGGTCATTCGATTGGTTGGTACGATGGATCTACGCTGGTGGTGGACACCGTGAATGTCGCGGCTAACGTCGCCGAAGACAACCTGGCTATCCACAACGCCGATAACGCGAGCAGTATTGAGCGCTACACCCTCAGCGAGGATGGCCGCCGACTGCACATGCAGTTCACGCTGATCGATCCGGTCACGTTTCGAGAGCCGCTGGTGCTAGAACATATTAGACTTCTTACGCCCGAGGTGGATTTGCTGGATGCCCCTTGCGAGTCGATCTCCGGGCAACGCTGATATCGAGGACAGTGAGATGATGACAGGCAAGATCTTGACCTTGGTCTATGGCGCACTGCTGGTTTCAGTGCCCGCCTTCGCCCACCATAACCCCGCGGCACACTACATCGTCGATGAGCGCGTGGAAATCGAAGGCGTGGTGACCGAGTTTCGAGCGATAAACCCGCATTCGCGGATTTACTTTGACGTGACGAATGAGCGAGGTGAAACAGAATCCTGGATGGCGGAGGGAGACAGCGTCATCAATCTCCGGCGAGCAGGCTGGACCTTGGATCAGTTCAAGCCCGGGGATCGAATCCACATATTGGGCCGCCCGTCACGAGACGGATCGAACATGGTGGAATGGACCTTCATCACGCGGCCTGACGGGAGAGAAGTTGGCGGTGGAAACGGGCAGCTCGGCGAGCGATTGAGAATAATGGAGACGCGTCTCGCTGAGTATCGCCGGCAGCGCGGACGATAGAATACCCGTAAAATCCCGGCAACCGTAATCGCGTCCACCATGCTCCGGGCGGCATCCCACCCCGCGCAAGAGCTGTGGCTGCGCGATCAACGGCCGTAGATCTGGATAACTACGACTGGCGCTCCTTATCGGGACTCCTCCGCCAAGTAGGCGCAACTCTTCTTACGTTCAATCTCCGACGATGAGGTTCAGCATGTTCGAGATGCAACGCGAGGTGAAAGGCAGGTCGGCTGCAGCCATATCTCCGGCCTCTGAAGTGGAACGTATGAGTTCCGGGCCATGATGGAATTTGCGCGCGGGGAGTCAACCAGTAAAGACGGCCTCAAAAGGGCCAAGGCATGTGTCGACATTTTCCCGCGCCGGCCTGACCGGTACGCCATCAACTCCAACGTCATCGCAGCTTGCTGAATAGAATTTTCCGACTCTCTGTCAGGCCGCCCGATACTGGGCCTGATAGGCACAGTCCCGTGTCCAGACCGCCCACAAGGTCCGGGCCAGCTTGTTGGCGATCGCCATGGCTGTCTTGTTATGTCCTGGCCGTTCGTACAGATTACGACCCCATTGCTGCAACGGCGATGGTGTCTCTGCTTTTCGGGAACTTCATAACACGGTGCGACCGTCGTTGATGAGCAGCATCCTCAGACAGCAGCGCCACGCTTACTGATCCGACCCAACCGACGCTGGCTTCCACTGGAGTGTTCCCGGGGTGTGAGGCCCAGGTAGCTGGCGAACTGGCGTGATGATCTGAATCGTTGAATATCGCCGACAAATCCCACCATCGCTGTGGCGGTGATCCGTCCGATCCCAGGAGGAACAGCAGTCCTTCAAGATCGCCCTGGCGGGGCAGGTGCCACGACGAGGGCTGATCTGTTGTTTCCGCATGCGGCTAGACGACCGTTTATTCTCTTTATCGGCATAGGAGGACAGTCTTGATTGGGCGTGGTGGGATCCTTCAACCAGAGCGGAACGCTGCTTGAGCTGAAACTTCAGCAATTAACATCGTCCTGAATTGGTTTGAAGAACTGAAGGAACGGGTGCCGGTGCCTTAACGTCCCCTGCTGTCTCGCTCAAATCACCTGTCCAACCCCGGAAAACCTACTCCAGGTTGCCCAAAGCAGGGCTATTAAAAATTACATGCCTGTATGGTCGCCAAACCGTCAATGTGACTGTTCCATTAACCTGAAATCCTGCCTGTAGTCTTATGCATCAAATGCAACCCGGCACCAAACTCGCCCACTACGAGATCCTTTTCTGTCCTCGGTAATTGTGGTATGGGCGAGGTGTGGCGCGCGCGACAGCAGGCTCGGCCGCGACGTCGCCATCAAAGTCTTTGGCGGACCAACTCGTGTCCGGTCCTTCCTGAGGCTTGGGAGAACTCTACGTGATCCGGGTGCGCCCCCTGGGAGATGGGGCCGGTGGCCGGCAAAACCGGCCAAAGAAGTGACCGCCAACCCGGGCGAGGAGAGGTCCGCTATTTCAACGTCACCTTCAGAACCACCCCGCCAGGACGAGTGTCTTCGCCCTCGGGTTCAGTCATGTAAAGCGTGCTGGTTACGTTATCCCATGCAAGCATGTGTGGCCGGATCGGTAAATCTTTCATCATTTCGACGACGTTTCCATTCTTGAAAACGGTTATCGAATTGCCGTTGGTGTCGGAGACGTAGACCGTATCGTCGGGCAAAACAGCAATTCCAGTCGGTTGATCTCCTTCCAGTTTCCATTGCTCGAGAAACCTTCCACTTTGATCGAAAATCTGAACCCGTGATTGTCCCTTTTCGTCTTGATGTTGATCGACCACAAGCAGGCGACCCCTGGAATCAAAGGCAAGGGCGTGAGGCACACCGAACTGGCCGGGACCCGTTCCCTTTACACCTCCGATGATCTGGAGGAACCGTCCATCCTTCGAAAATTTCACGACTCGGAAATTTCCGTCGTCTGCAACAAATATGTCTCCATTAGCGCCTATAGCAACATCGCTCGGGCGGCTAAATGCATCTGTGGAAGCGCTGTCCCCGGCCACACCGTCCTTACCGAGAGTCATCACTGGTTTTCCGTCCATGGTGTACTTATAAACGACGTGCCTGCTTCTCTCCGTGAGCCATAAGAACCCATCGTGATCGATTCCGATGCTATGAGCGTCCGGATATAACGCATCCGCGCCAACCCGGAGCGGGGTGGCTTCGATGCTGTTGATATCGACGTTGTTCCCATCCGGTAGATTCCAGGCCTTCTGCAGTTGTCCTGCACGGTTGTAGATGAGGACTGACGGCTCGGAACCCCGAAAAATAAAAACGGATCCTTTCCCGTCTACGGCTACCGACCTCGCGAGATTCCAGATTTCCTGTCCGGACGGAGGAGCAGCGAACGGGACGAGTTCGTATTCGTGGTTAGCCGTTTGGGAAAAACCAGAACTGAGCGACGCCAACAGGGCCACGAACCAACATGCATATTTTTTCACGGGAAACCTCCGGTTTCTTGATCTTGAGCCGGTACTATACCTCAATTTATCAAACATTTTCGCGCGCCCGGCGGTAATGTCAAGTTGAGGAGAATCTGGTCGTTTTGAGGACCGAGTTCGCAGGAGCCGACACCAGGTATCAATAACTTTAGAGGCGGTGGCGGGTGGCGAAAACACGGCGAACAGACTCAGGCTTACAGTACCCCCCAGACTGCACCGGGAATTTCTGCGGAAGCGGCCTTCCTTACAATATGGTCGGTATCGGGAGGGCTGGAGGTGGTGCAGATCGTGTTGGGAGGGCACAACAGGCCAACAGGAGTCGTTCGTCCAAACGGAGACGTGGGGAAATAGCGGGGCGACCCAAGGCAGGCCCAGACAGTCCAGAATCCCGCGAATAGCTTCTGGCGACTGAATCGCGGCGAGAATCTTCATCGGTCCCCAATTTCGAACCGGCAAGGCACGAAATGAGGACACGTCGTCCTTGACCGGGATGAAACCAGTCTGATGAAACCGTTTGCGAGCTCAAGTCGTGATGAATTCGGTTGGTGTTCGTTGACCTTCTGAATACGCCGGTTTCCCCAAGAAACGCCTCAAATTCGGCCTGCGACAATCCACATGCTTGTAGGGTCGCCTATGCTTCCATGTGACTGTTTGATTGACCGGCAACCCTACCTGTAGTCTTATTTAACCAATGGAATCGGGCACCAAATTCGGCCACTACGAGATCCTCTCAGGACTCGGCAAAGGCGGTTTGGGTGAATTGTGGCGTGCACGCGATACGAAGCTCGGGCGCGAAGTCGCGCTCAAGACCCTGCCAGCCCCCTTGCTCAAGCGGTGGAATCGTCACATACCCGCACCTGCTTTGTTGCCAATAGTCTTCACATTCGCCCATACGCTTGACTTTGATTATCGGTCCTCTGATAATCGCGCCAAGTATTCAGCTACATAGAGGTCCTACCACTGGAGGTTCAGCAATGACCAAAACTTTTCGCGGCGGGAAAGGCCGCTGGCTTCAGTTCGTTTTAGCGGGCCTGATCGTTTGGCTGGCGCAAGGGATGCTGATCGATAACCGCGACACTTCAAAGGTTGCTTTTGCGGAAGGACTGGCAGTGCAGGGCCAGGAGGACAGAACGCCGATCGTGATCGAGCGGGCGCCGCTGCGTTTCATCCGGGATCCGAATCCCGCTTTTGCCGCCGTGGCCGTCAACTCGGAGAACGACATGCTGGTCGTGGCGGACGAAAACCTCTTTCAGATTCTGGAGTACGGCCACGGGGAGAACACGCCGCCCCGGGCCCGTTTCAGCGAGCCGCGGCGGGTCATCTCGGGAACGAGCACCCGGGCAGAGATGATGTGCGGCGTGTATATCGATCCTGAGACGCTCGAGATCTACGCGCTCAACAACGACACCCAGGGCTGGATACCCGTGTTCGCTCCCGACCAGCGGGGCAACGCCACACCGGTTCGCTACATCGCGGGCATTCGGGGTTTCTCGATCACGGCCCATGAAGAGCGGAACGAATTGTTTGTCGTCAACCAGGAAGGCGGGCGGTACGGGGCCCCTGACGGGCAGGGCGGCGCGGTCTATGTCTACCGCAAACAGGCCGAGGGCGAGGAGCGGCCCTTGCGCATTCTCGAAGGCTACGACACGCAGCTGGAAGATCCCCACGGGATCGCACTCGACACCGAGAACAACCTCATGTACGTCGGCAACTTCGGCAACGTCCACCGGCAGGACCCGGAAACCGGTCGAGTCTACGGCGACTACGAGCCGCCGTCGATTACGGTCTATCCCCTCGACGCGTCAGGCAATACCGAGCCTATCCGGATCATCGAAGGGGCGAACACTCTGTTGAATTGGCCGTCTCACATGGCGTA
Source organism: Terriglobia bacterium (assembly GCA_965263045.1). Classification (GTDB taxonomy): domain Bacteria; phylum Acidobacteriota; class Terriglobia; order 20CM-2-55-15; family 20CM-2-55-15. Next base: position 4,536,172 of record CBDHGK010000041.1, on the reverse strand, counting down.
CCACCACGAAAGACAGGAATTGTTCGTGGCCAACGATGGCGACAGTTCCGTGCTGGTCTTTGATGCGTCCGCCGAGGGCAACGCCGCGCCGATCCGCGTCCTCAAAGGTCCGAGAACCCAAATCATTCACCCGCCGGGGATTGCTATCGACGAGCGGACGGACGAGCTCTTCGTTGCCAACATGGGAGCGCCGAAGGTGACGGTTTTCCCGGTCACGGCTAACGGAGACGTCGAGCCCATACGCGTTGTCCGGGGAGCACCGGAGGGCAGCCAGAGCCTCATGATCGGCAATCCCGGAGCCGTGGGCTACGACACCCTGCGGGGAGAGATTCTGGTACCCAATTGAGTGGCTCACCCGCAGATTGCGACGTTCGCCAGGCTGGCGGACGGAGGAACCCCACCCACCCGAGCGCTCTATGGTCAAGCGAGCAGGCTCTCTCGCACCATGCACGACATCCGCTACGACGAGGTCAACGATGAAATCGTCGTCCCCGTTCCCTACTCGGAAGCCATCCTGACCTTCCGAGGAGACGCCAACGGCCAGGAGTCCCCGATTCGAGTCATCCAGGGCCCCCTGACCGGAACGATAGGCAGCCGGTTGGATGTGGATCCGGTCCACGATGAGATTTTCACTAATACCAGCACCAGTGTCCTGGTCTATCCGCGCGAAGCCAACGGTGACGTCGCGCCCATTCGAGTCATCGAGGGTCCGGACACCCAGTTGATAAACGTTAACGGGATTGCCGTGGATCCGATCAACGATATCCTGGTCATCGGCCTCAACAGCCGTTTCGGAGATGAGAGGGCGCCCCTCATGGACCCGGAACGCACGAAGAAGGGCGCCATTCTGGTGTTCAACCGGACCGACAGTGGAAACGTGGCGCCCCGGGCCGTGATCCGCGGTGACAAGTCGGGGATTATTCGGATCAACCAGATGGATATCTATCCCGAGCGGCGGCTGATCGTTGCGGCGATGCCGGCAATTCACGACCAGATGGAACCGGAAGGAGCTTTCGTAGGCATTTGGAGCTACGATGATCACGGCGATGTTCCCCCACTGTGGAAGATCCCGATCGGTGAAGTGACCCGGCTCAAGAAGCCCTTTGGAGTCGTGTTGAACCCGGAAGATCAGGAAGTGATCGTTTCGGATATGCGCAATCAGGGCATTCTTGTGTTTTCAGTACCGGAGATATTCTGAGAATTATGGAATCTGGCACCCTGCCTGCAAATTTTCAAAATGAGCGAAACGACACTGCTTCACCTTATGGGCCAGGGATGCAGGCGCATTCAATCTGATCAGTGGTTTCTTCAGAACTGAAATCTCATACCGATCTCGATTTCACGCGGGTCACCGGCCCTGGTAGCTTTTCCAAAATTCGGAGAGGTGATGGTGCCTGACGGCGCAGCATAGTTTGGATAGTTAAAGGCATTCGTCATATTGGCAAACACATTAATATTGGTGCGGACGGCACCGGTCCCAACCCCGTTTCCGAGTGGGTCGTCAAAGAAAAACGCCTTCGAAATGTTGAAGTTGAAAATCAGCGGCCCCGGATAGGAGCCGGTGTTTCGTCCCACACCCGGCGGACGATCGTTGATGGTCGTATCTTGATTGTCATCCTTTCCGGTCAGAATTGTGTAGCCGCGACGACTGCCCTTAAACATCGTTCCTGTAAGAAATATCCCGAGCGGCAATCTCGCATTTACAGCTGTATTAAGTGTGTGTACGGAGGAAGTGCCGCGCGACCAATCCGCACGAAGATTGTATTGGTCCGAATTGAGACCGTCGGGACCGTAGCCGGCTGAGCCACTGCTGCTCCCGAACCTGCTGGCCGGTGGGGTGTCGAGCCAGTTGTCCGTCATCGCGTAGCTAGCCGATAGGTTCAAAATGCTGAACCGCCCTCTGAAATTCAATCGAACTGAATCTGCAATTTGTCCGCCAGACGACTCGAGACTCAATATGTTCCCGCGATTCTCCAGGGGACGGACACACGTCTCTTTGCTCTGACCGGGGCTGCAGGACCGGGGGGTCGATGAATTCGTGTCCCTCGGTGCGTTCAAATTCCGTAAGCGCGGGCGGTGAACCTCGTGAACGCGGTCGTACACCGCACTCACAAACAGAGTGTCCAGAAACGCCCGTTCAAAGGAAACCATAAGGACGGAGCTGTACGGAGTGACAAGAAGTGGTTCGGTAGTCCGTACGGATGGATTACGCGGGATTCCAGATTGCAGTGCATCCGGGTATGAAGGATTATCGACAATAATCTCGTGTTGCAAGTCGCTAAGGCGGCGCTGATCGGCCATAAGATCGAGCGGAAGACGTTGGTGGAAAATAGCGGCACCCGCTCGAATAACAGTCCCGCGGCCGATTCCCCACGCAATACCAATGCGAGGATCGAAGTTGTTGTGGTCTCTGAGATTGGTTTGAACCTCGTATCGGAATCCATACATTAGCGTGAAGCGCGGAGACAGCTGGAGATCGTTCTGAATGAAGAAAGCCGCTTCCCACTGATTCAACTCGACCAGCGGATCGCCCTGGATCACGCGATAGTTGATCGCGCGGCCCTCACGAAAGGCCTCAAGGCTCGAAAATGTAAAGATGCCGGCAAAGTTAGTAGCGGAGAGCGATTCGATCTTCCGATACGCAATGGCTGTTCCGGTTTTCAAGGTTAACTTCTCACCCAGCCGGGTATACAGGTTACTGAGATTGTAAGTACGCCCCATATTCTCGGCCCGATTCTGAGCGCCACCGCTTCCAAACGCATCGAGCACATCGATCCGAAGCTCTTCGCTAAAGGGACTGGTTTCGTCGCTGGTACCACTCCAGCTAAAGCGAGTTTCATAGATGCTTCGAGGCGACAACGATGAGAATTGCTGCAATTGAAAATTCCAACTGTTTCCGTGCGAGTTCCACCCTCGTTCGGGAGTGACGAATCCACCAATTCCCTGGTTCTCGCTCGTATTTGTTTGGTAACCGGCTCTGAAATTCAACGAATGCATGTTGGTCAATTGATAGGTATTTCGTACCTCAAAGGACCGGCTGGTCGCGGGTCGAGTGATGCCGAGGGCAAAGATGCCGTCAGGTAAGGTCGCATGTATCGTGTCGACATTCTCGGCTCTGTTCTGATTGAAAGCAAAATTCGTCGTCAACCGGCCGGGTATTACAGGGCCGCCAATATCGATGGCAAGTTGCCGCTCCTGATAGGGTGGCTTATTGCTCGCAAAACGCCTGCCCGCATTCAAGGCATCATCTTTGAGCGAGAATTGTGCGTTACCGTGAAACGCGCCACTACCACCGCGTTGAATGACTTCCGTTTCGGGCGATACCTCAACAGCGCCATTTCTGGTACTGAAGCGGTACCCGTTATCCTCCGAGGTAAATGCGTTGTTGTTGATCCGGACATACTGCGTTTGGCTTTGTTGTGGTTGCGCAAACGGCTCGCGCTCCCCTGAACTTGCAGAATCTTCTCGTCCCAGGTTACTTTCGCTATAGTCCCTCCAGATAGAAAGTTGCTCCGGGCTCAAGAAGTCTTGAAGGCGGTTGAGAAATTCGCTCCGCATCCACACAATGGCCGAATTCAGACGGTCGTAGTCGTCGCCTCGTGTAGGACCAGCTCGGAAATCCATGAGATCTCCGAAGAGATCTTCAGAAGCTCTTCGTCGGTCTTCCATCATCAAGATGATGGCTTGTTCTTGCTCATTGGTAAACGGACGCCGGGCCTCGGCAAGTACCCGTTCGACCTCGTCTTTCAGCTGGGCCAGAGGGTTTTGCGCGATCGCCGGTCTGTCTTGAGCGGCCGATGGCATAACCAATAAAACGATGAGGACTAAAGATTTCAACAGATGTGCCACGATCGAAGGCAGTGGGTTGGAACCTTCTGTATCTTACACGTCATCGATTGTCGGATCAGCCATCTGTGGGGACGTCGTGTTAGCGTATCACACCGCCCGTTGACGGGATCGGCCGGTGTACATGCGGTGTTGCCGAAGGTTTGACGACAGCCGAGGCGGGCATAAGCAGTTGGCCCGGGTCCTGGTCGCCGGAAGGGAGTGAATGGTTCTGCCGGCTGAGTACGGCTACGGAACAACACTCAAAGGTGTCGATATTGCCACGGGACCGAAATTTGGTTTTTCAAACGCGCAGACTCTGCCGGTCGAAGATTTCTTCGTGGTGACTCGACACAGAGAGTACGATCGCGCCGCCGTTCGGCATCTGGGGGGCTTGCTGCGCTCGGTTCGAACACTCGAGCTCCGCGTCGGTAGAACTACGAAATGACGCAGGCCTGCGGTATCTTGCAGCCAACATGACCGCTGACCAAATCTTTCTGTTTGCATTGCTCGCTGTCGTCTTCGCTCTGTTTCTGTGGGGGCGGCTGCGCTACGACGTCGTCGCGTTCGGCGCGCTTGTTGTTGCGTACATCGGCGGCGTCGTCCCAGAGAACGCGGTTTTCGTTGGCTTTGGACACTCCGCAACCGTCATCGTTGCGCTGGTGCTGATCGTCAGTCATGGCCTCTACTGGTCGGGCGCCATCGAAGTTCTGGCACGGCACCTCATCAACGAGTCGCGTGGTCTCTCCATGCACATCGGTATCATGTCGGCCATCGCCGCCGGGCTTTCCGCCGCCATGAACAACGTCGCCGCGCTGGCGCTGTTGATGCCGGTCGACGTCCAAGCCGCAGCCAAAGCAAAGCGCAGCCCCGCGCTGACGCTCATGCCGCTTTCGTTTGCTTCGATTCTCGGCGGCATGGTGACGCTGATCGGCACGCCCCCCAACATCGTCATCGCAACTTTTCGTGAGCAGGCGCTGGGCGCGCCGTACAGAATGTTCGATTTTGCGCCGGTCGGTTTGGTTGTGGCGCTCGTGGGTGTCACGTACGTTGCGTTCATCGGCTGGCGACTCATTCCGATCGAACGACGAACGCATGACAGCGCACAGGAACTCAAGAACCTCGCGGGCTACATCGCAGAGGGCAAAGTGGGAGACAAGTCCAAGGCCATCGACAAGCTCGTCCGCGAACTGCAGAGCCTCGCCGACCAAGACGACGTCAATGTCCTGGGGCTCGTGCGTCGCGGCAAACGCGTCCCCGGCGCGGCCCGTGACGAGCCGATCCGAGCCGGCGATGTGGTCGTGCTCGAAGGCGGTCCACAATCGATCGAACGCTTCATGGGCGCATCCGGCCTCGAGTACGCCGGATCAGAGAAGCACGGTGGCGTGGCCGGTGAGACGCTCGCCCTCGTGGAAGTCGTCGTGCCGCAGGGGGCCCGCATCGCCGGTCGCTCGGCCCTGGACCTGCGCTTGCTGTACCGGCACGGTGTGACTCTGCTCGGCGTATCGCGTCGCGGACAACGCTTTCGTGACCGCGTGCGGAAGTTGCCCATCAAACCCGGCGATTTGCTCCTACTCTTGGGCCACGGCAAGCGACTGCCGGACGTCATCGAGTGGTTGGGCTGTCTGCCGCTGGCCGACCGCGGCATCGGCGTCATTCAACGCAGCAAGGCCTGGGTGGCGGTTCTGGCCTTCGCGACAGCAATTGTGCTTGCGAGTTTTGAGGTCTTGTACTTGCCCGTCGCCTTGGCCGCCGTGGTGGTGGTCTACGTGGTGCTACGCATCGTTCCGCTGGCACGGTTGTACGAGACCGTCGAGTGGCCGGTCATCGTGTTGCTGGGTTGCCTCATCCCAATTGGCAGCGCGCTCGAGGCCACGGGCGGCACGGCGTTGATCGCCCAAACGATCGTCGATCTGTCGGACGGATTGCCTGTGCCGTTCGTCTTGGCCATTTTGATGCTTGTGACGATGACGCTGTCGGATGTTCTCAACAACGTCGCCACCGCGCTGATCGCTGCGCCCATCGGCGTCGACATAGCGCGTCAGCTCGGGGTCAGCCCCGAGCCTTTCCTGATGGCTGTCGCAGTCGCCTCCTCGTGCGCCTTCCTGACCCCCATTGGACACAAGAACAACACAATTATTATGGGGCCCGGCGGCTACAAGTTCGGCGACTACTGGAGAATGGGACTGCCGTTGGAGATCCTCGTTGTTGCTGTGGGACTGCCGATGTTGCTAGTTGTCTGGCCTCTCTGACGGGAGACGAAGTGATCGTAGTGAAGTTCGGTGGAACGTCGGTGCAGGACGCTGAGGCGCTCGACCGCGTCGACGACATCGTCGCGATGCGTCGCGGCGAGAAGGCGCTGGCCTGTGGCCGCGCTGACAATGCCGTAGTAAGGGTTGTTATATAAACCCGCGCGCGCTTTCGTCGGCCATCTCGTTTGCGGCGATTTCTTTGTCCATGCGATCATAGGGGCCACTGCAATTGCGGCATCCTACCTTTTAGGAAACTGGGTTCGTGGCCACCCAGCGGAGGACTTTTTTGGCAGATTTAGGCATTCCCCGAGCTGACGCGGTGTCCGCTTGCCGATTGGTTGAATTAGGAATTGCGAGCACGGAAAGGAGCAATCATGTCACTACAAGATTTTATCGTTACTCCCAAGTTCGAGGAATACAAGGAACGTTTCAAGGATCACTACAAGCTGGAGCGTCGCTCTGATGGCGTGATCCTGGCGCAGGCGCACACCCTGGGCGGTTCGGTCCAATTGAGCGTGCAGAATCACCGTTCGCTGGGACTCCTGTTCAAGGCCGTTGGCGCCGACCCCGAAAACGAAGTGATGATCTTCACTGGTTCCGGCAAAGACTTCATGATGGAGGCTGATCCGGAAGGCTTCCAGCTCGAGCGGCAAGACAATGCGTACTGGGCTTACGAGTATGCCTACAAAGACGGCCGCATCAATGTCAGCTCTCTGATTAATGACCTGGAAATTCCAACCATTGGCATTATCAACGGCTGCGGCTTCCACAGCGAAATTTGCCTGATGTGTGATCTTACGTTGATGGCCGAAGACGCTGTCATCTACGATCTGCATTATGACATCGGTTCGGTTCCCGGCGACGGTATCCACAGCTGTTTCGAGGAGCTGCTGGGTGTGAAGCGTGCTGCTTACGCCTTGCTGACGGGCGAGGCGATCGATGCCAAAACGGCGCTGGAATATGGCATGGTCAACGAGATACTGCCCAAAGACCAGCTGATAGAGCGGGCTTACAAGATTGCCGATCACATTATGACCCAGCCGCGCACCACCCGCCGTTTGACGACACAGATCGTCCGGCGTCCGTGGCGCCAGCGGATCAGCGACGATCTCGATGGCGGTTTCGGCATCCAGATGTTTGGACATCTCGCCAAGGACAAGGCGGTGCACAGCCGCAGCAACATCCATGACAGCGGCGCCTACGTGATGAAGGGTAAGAAGAACAATATTGACTAGCAGTTTTGATGCGTCTGAAAAGAATTACAGCAGATTCGCCTGATACTGGCCATCTAAAAACAGGCTGTTTAACCCCAGAGAGTTTCCACGATACTTCCTGGATAGATCTGTATTGATTCCACTTACCTCTATCGTCCAAATCGTCAACGTGAAATCTCACGCCGTATTGCACTAAAGTATGTGGACAGTCCGCATACTGTCCAATCTAATGTAGGACAGGGAGGACGGCATGTAGTAACGCACCAATCCGCCGTTCCGCGCCAACGTTTTGGGCAGACTGTTCCGCGCACTCGCACTCTTACAGGCGCGGGAGAAGAGCAATAGGGACGAAATCACGGGGAAAAGCGACCCTGCTTCTGGAGATACAACATGAGAATGATGTTTGTAGTTATTGCGGCGGCGATTACGATCGGCTCGTCGGCGTCGGGACATCATAGCAACTCGATTTTCAATCTGGACTCGGTTGTAGTTATCCAAGGTACAGTGAGTCGATTCGACTGGCAAAACCCACACGTCTATATTTACGTCGACACGACAAACGACGACGGCGAACAACTCGAATGGCTAGTTGAAACAGACCCGACACCGATCCTGACACGAAATGGTTGGAGGTCGGATTCAATAGCACCTGGAGATTTAGTTACCGTCCGAGCAAGTCCCGACAGGAGGGCTCAGCGGAACCACGCGTTACTGGTCTCCATTGCAACCGAAGATGGAGTCGTCTTGACACCAAGGTCGAACGGAGTGGAAACGGTCTCACGCGCTTCCAGTCTCTCGGGTGTGTGGGATGCTATGCGGGGATTCAACTCACGACGCTTCACGTACGGAGCCTTGACTGAGAAGGGAGCCATTGCACAGGCTGAGTACAGCGAGTCGGATAACCCCGTCGCGAACTGCATCCCGTTCCCCTTACCCACAATAGTGGCCGCTCCCTACTTGTACGAGATAGAGGTTCGAGACGATGCGGTTACCATACGAAGTGAGTTTTTCAATGTGGAGCGAACCATCCATACGGACGGGCGCGGACATCCCGAGAATGGTGAGCGCAGCAACCAAGGCCATTCCATCGGCCGGTGGGAGGGCAGTGTTCTGGTCGTGGATAGTACGCTTTTTGATGACAATCGGGCAGGTAACCGCGCGGGCATCCCCTCGAGCGCTCAGAAACATGTCGTCGAAAGATACACATTAAACGAAGATGGGACTCAGATCGCCATCGATTTCATTGTGGAAGATCCTGAGTATCTGGCTGAACCATTAACTGGTGGCATCGAATGGGACTACGCACCGGACCTTGAGCTGTTGCGATTCAGCTGTGATCCAGAGTCAGCAAAGCGCTATACGTTTCAGTGACGCTTAGGATGTGATCTGAGGCGGTCTTTTAAAAAGGATTCGAGGACTCTTTGTTTACAGACGTTTAGGATTTTCCGCATTATCCACTACCAGATGGTCCGTGCGCTTATTTCTGAGTTTATGCAGTCGTATTGACCGTCGGTCTTGCGCTGGTAGTCATTGCTCTCGTGGTTCCCATTTTGGCGAGCGACCGCTTTCCTTCGATACAGGCGTTAAATTTTGATTAATGTTTTCGAGTTTCGTCGACCGGTTGAGGTGGCACGCCAAACCGTCAATGTGAGTGTTTCATTGACCTGAAACCCCGCCTGTAGTCTCATTCATCCAATGGACTCCGGCACCCAACTCGGCCACTACGAAATCCTCTCTGCCCTTGGCAAAGGTGGCATGGGCGAGGTGTGGAGGGCGCGAGATACCAAACTCGGGCGTGAAGTCGCCATCAAGACCCTTCCCGAAGAGTTTGCTAAGGACGCAGATCGTCTCGTACGATTTGAGCGTGAAGCCAGGCAATTAGAATTAAGTTGATCGTTTTATAAAAGGGAGAAACACAATGAGAAAGTGGTTATTCGGTATCAGCGGGATTGTTGTCATTCTGATTATTTGCACGTCCTGGACATCGGCCCAGCGCCGACCCACCGTAAATCCGGATCTCACATCGGGAGGGCCGCTGGCCTTCGGCCCGGAAGACACGCTCTTCGTGGCCGACAATATGGCAGCAACAATCTTCGCCTTACGGTTGGACAGTGAGGAGTTCGGTCTTAGGGAAGGCACCGCCTCGGTCAGCGGACTCGACCAGAAAATTGCCGCGATGTTGGGCACGGTCGCGGAAGAGATTCTGATCAATGACATCGCAGTCAGTCCCAACTCGAAGAATACCTTTCTCTCCGTTTCACGGAGTTCTGCTGACACGAGCGCTCCGGTGTTGCTCCGAGTGGATGGCACGGGAACCATCGACGTCATCGAACTGAATCAGATTGCATACACCCGAGTCGAGTTGCCCAACCCGGCAGACGACTTCGTCCAACCCGGTCGTCCAGGTCCGCGCCCTCCATATTTGGGGGCCCAGAACCGGCGGATGGAAACGGTCACGGACATGGCGTACCTTGACGGCCAGCTCCTGGTGTCGGGTCTCTCCAATGAGGAATTTGCGTCTAAGCTGCGTTCGGTGGCCTACCCGTTCTCGGGAGCTGGAACAGGAAGCAGCGTCGAAATCTGGCACGCCTCGCACGGAGCGTTCGAAACGCGGGCGCCTGTCTATACATTCGTGCCCCATGTCGTCGACGGCGAACAGAATCTGATCGCTGGATATTTCTGCACGCCTCTGGTTCGATTCTCGACCGCCGCTCTGGCTGCCGGGAACGCCTTCACCGGAAAAGTCAGAGGCACCACGATAGCCGAAATGGGCGCTTACAATCGCCCGCTGGACATGATCGTGTACGAGCAGAATGGTGAAGACATTCTTCTGATCACGACTGTCAGCAAAGGCGTGATGAAAATGACAATGGATGACGTGGCCGATCAGGTGCCGATAACCGAAGAGGTACCGGAAATGGAAGACATTGCCGGGGTGCCGTTCGAAGCCATTGACCGGATGGAAGGCACGTTGCAGCTCGCCATGCTGGACGAGAGTCAAGCGGTGATTGCGATCCGTGACGGTGACGGGCTGACCGACCTCAACGTGATCGCTCTCCCGTAGCGACGTCGGAACACGATGTCCTTGGATCGTCATCGCGTGGCGCCGGCCTCTCCCGACCCGCGCCACACGACCGTCTGGGTCAGCCTCCTCATGCTGACCACTACCTTGATCCTGGGTTGTGGGCAGCAGGTCGGCACTCCGAGGTCGGAATCGATTGTCGAAACCGTTCCTGCGATTCACCTCGCAGTTTCCCCGGACGGCGATTCCAGTTCGGTCGAAGTGCAAGGCCTCGATCCACGCACTCTCTCTGCTTTAGACACGGCGATGCTGGATCGTTTGCAGTGGGAGCAGGTCCTGAGGATCGCGGTCGGGCAAGAGACGCCCATCGCCGACTCAGACATCCCGCCAGTACTGGGATCCTACGCGGTTCTAGATGGCCTTATTCGTTTCACACCCATGTTTCCGTTTGATCCAGGCCGCAACTACGTCGTGACGTTCGATCCGTCTGACTATGTTGTCGAGACCCGCCCGCCCATAGTTTCGATCGTGGATCTGCCCCCGGACCGAGCGGCACCCAGCGTGCGCGTGGTGCGAATCTATCCGACCACCAACGTGCTGCCCGAGAATCAGCTCAAGGTGTACATCTACTTCTCGGCGCCCATGCGCGCAAGTAACGGTCTGCCCTACGTCAAGTTGGTCGACGAGGTTGGCAGTGAAGTCGAATCGGCATTCCTGCCCCTCGGTGAAGTTCTGGGGACGGGGTTATGGGATCCCTCACGTCAACGCTATACCGTCTTTTTTGATCCCGGTCGAATCAAACAGGGCCTGGTGCTCAGCGACGAACTGGGCCGATCGGTGACCGAAGGCGCAAGGTATACACTCCTCATTGACAATGCCTGGCCCGACGCAAACGGCAATCCACTTACGGAGGGATTTCAGAAGGAATTCCGTGTGGGTCCACCGGACACGGAGCCGCTCGACCTGACACGCTGGGATCTGTCCCGTCTACCCAGGGTCAGTACGCATGAACCGCTGGTGATGTCGTTTCCCGAACCGCTGGACCACGGCCTTCTCGGACGTGCACTCAGCGTCACAACTCGGTCGGGCGACCGGCTTGAAGGAGAGATCCAAATCAGCGAATGCGAAACTCGGTGGGCATTCATCCCCCATGGAACATGGGCGCGGGGTGAGTATTCGATCCTCGTATCCTCTTTTCTGGAAGACCTTGCCGGTAACCGTATCGGCGCGCCATTCGAAATCAGCGCCCTCGAGCCGGTCGACACAAGACCTGAGGGCGACTTCTCCGCGATTCCGTTCTCGATCAGATAGTGATTTCGTCACATATGGCGATTCGCGGATAAGCGCTTTAAGCAGGGTCCGACACCTGTGGCAGCGCTGACCGTGTCGCCGTATCGGTGTCATATCAACCCGTGCGCGGGGGCAGGCCGTCGCGCGGAAGGTCTTCTCACATCAGCCCGAAATTGTGAGAGGCCTGGAGCTCCGATATACTGGTGCGAACCACAGAGATGGTGCGCTTCCCTACATTGCTGTTTCCAGGTGTCCGGGTGTGTTCCTGACGATGTGCCGCCCACTGCTTCGCCCCCTTGTCTCAACCTTCGTTACCCTTCTTATTTTTCCGCCGGCAAGTCCGGCGCAGGATGTCGTTTCCGCTTCGCTCAGGATCCCACGTCTCAACAGTCCACCGGTGTTTGAAGACTTTCTCGAAACAGAAGTACCGGCCGCTCTCGAACGTCGCATGACCCGCGTGTCGGACTTCGTTCAACGTATACCCAGAGACGGGGAGCCGGCTACACAGAAGACGGACGTCTATATCGGGTACGACGAACGCTACTTTTACGCTGTATTCCGTTGCTTTGACGACGACCCGGCAGCGGTGCGCGCCCGCATGAGTCCGCGCGGCGACAACGGCGGTGACGACTGGGTTCACGTTGTTCTGGACACGTTTCACGACAGGCGTAACGCGTATGTGTTCAGCGCCTCAGCTCTGGGCGTCAAGTGGGATGCTTTCTGGACTGAAGGTGGGGTGAACGATGCCAATTTCGACACGGTTTACAATACTGAGGGCGCTCTGACGGAGTTCGGCTATGTCACATGGATGGCTATACCCTTCCAGAGCCTCCGCTTTTCCTCGGAGCAGAACCCGCAGTGGGGAATCACATTCGGACGCAACATTCCCCGTCTGAATGAGCAATCCTTCTGGCCACCCTATTCCAGCCGTGTCGAAGGCCGGTTGAATCAGGCCGCGACGCTGGAAGGACTCGACGGTATTTCGTCGGGTCCCAGCATTCAGCTGTTGCCGTTCGCGGGTATCCGCTCGTTTCGCACGATCGACCAGCGCGACCCCGCCCGCCCGTTTTTCTTTACGGACCGCGCTGCCACCGACGCCGGCCTGGACGCGAAGCTTGTTTTCCGGGACAGCCTTGTCACCGACATCGCGATCAATCCTGATTTCAGCCAGATCGAGTCGGATGAGCCTCAGATAACGACGAATCAGCGATTCGAGGTGTTTTTCGCAGAAAAACGGCCCTTCTTCCTCGAAAACGCAAGTTTCTTTCAGACGCCGATGGATCTTGTCTTTACCCGTCGCATCGCAGATCCGCAGTTCGGCGCCCGACTTACGGGCAAGGTGGGTCGTTATGCGATCGGTGCCCTGGTCGCGGACGACCAGTCCCCGGGCAAGAGAGTACGGGATGACGACCCCTTGTCGGACAAGAGGGCGCGTTTCGGGCTGCTTCGTATCAACCGGGATATCTTCAATCAATCAACCGTCGGGTTTATATTCACGGACCGGAGTTTCGAAAACACATTCAATCGTGTGGGTGGTGTGGATGCCCGGTTCAAGCTGGGTGAGAACTGGACAACCGGGTTGGCTGCCGTGTCGAGCGCAACACGTTTCAGCGACGATACACGAGAGTCGGGGCCGGCCTATGAAGTTCAGGTCAACAGACAGGGACGGCAGTTCAACGCCGACCTGAGATACTCGGAACGGAGCGCAGAATTCGTGACCCTCACAGGGTTCAATCCCAGGCGGGACATTCGGGATATCACCGGGCAATCGAGTTATGCCTTCCGGCCTGAGGGAGACTACTGGATTTCCATGACACCAGCCTTGACGCTCGGCCGGATTACGGACCGTCAAGGCAAACGCCTGGAATCGTTCTACAGTCCGGTCCTAGGCTGGGAGTTTGTCGGCCAGACTTTCGTCGACCTCGAGTACAAATCAGAACGCGTGCGACTGCGCCCCTCGGAAGCACAGGTGGTGGCCGACCGGGATTTCAAACGACATACCATTGGCGGGGCTTTCAGAACGAGTTTTATCCCTGAAATCGAGTTTGAGGGGCGACATTTCAGGGGCAACGATGTGAACCATTCCCCAGCCCCTGGCCAGGAAGCCTCGATGCAGAACTGGTCCTCGACTGACATTACGCTTACGGTGCGCCCGCTCACCCGGCTGAGCATCGCGAACCGCTATTTTTTCACCAAACTGGCCGACCGGGAAACGGACGCGACCATTTTTAATGACCACATTGTCCGCTCTCGGTGGAATTGGCAATTCACCCGCGAACTGTCGGTCCGCCTCATCCTGCAATACGAATTCATTCTCGTAAATCCCGCATTCACAAGCCTCGAAAAACGAAAGAACATCAACACAGACCTCCTCTTTTCGTATCAGGTGAACGCCTGGACGGCACTCTACGTGGGTTACAACGGCAACGCGCAAAATATCGATTTGATCCAAACATCGACGGGTTCGAGGATCGTCCGGACGGAGAACGAATTCATTAGCGATGGCCGCCAGTTCTTCGCGAAGTTTTCCTATCTGGTGCGCTTCTGAAAGTGTTCTTCGTCGACGCTTGACTGCCTTGGTACTTTTCTTGCTTATAAATCCTACCTGTAGTCATATTTACGGAGATTTTCACCGTTCACCTTTGGACCATAGTCGACTTCGAGGGAGTTGAGGCGGAGCGTATTAACCGCTACGGCGTTACACGCGGGGAATCGGCGTGGCAGTGTTTTTTCTTTCAGGATGTCTGAGGCTCAGAGCATTTGCCCTGTAGTGCGTATTCCGGACGATCGTGATCACTGATTCCGATTTAACGTGATCACCGATTCCGGGATCATGATCAGTGATTCCGGGCATCGTGATCACTGATTCCGGGATCATGATCAGTGATTCCGGGCATCATGATCACCGATTCCGGCGATCATGATCACCCGTCGGTAGCGAAGTTTAGACCTGTTAGGTTCTTCCTTGAAAAAGGAGAACTTGATGGGAACAAGACGGCTATCGATGAGACAGTTACGCGAGATTCTACGACTCAAACACGAACAGAAACTCAGCCACCGGGCCATCGCCCGAGCCTGCCGAGTGGGAGTAGGGACGGTTTCGGAGTACGTCCGACGGGCGGCACGTGCAGGGTTGGAATGGCCGCTGCCTGAGGAACTGGACGAGGCCGCGCTTGAAGCGCGGCTGTTTTCCAGCGCGGGACCGGGCTCCCGGGAACGGGTGGTTCCAGATGTCGAGCGGATCCACCAGGAGTTGAAGCGTGTTGGAGTCACCCTCCACCTGCTCTGGGAAGAGTACCGGGAAGCGAATCCAAAGGGATATGCCTACAGCCAGTTCTGTGTGATCTACGGGCGGTGGGCCCAGAAACTGAAGCCCTCGATGCGGCAGGTGCACCGCGCCGGCGAGAAGACCTTCATCGACTTTTCCGGCAAACGGCCAGAACTGACGGATCCGCGGACGGGCACAACTAAACCAGTCGAGTTGTTCGTGGCCGCGCTGGGCGCCAGCGGTTATACCTACGCCGAAGCGACACCGAGCCAGAAACTCGCCGACTGGATCGGCGTACATATTCGCATGGTGGAGTTTTTCGGCGGATCGAGCCGGATCTGGGTTCCCGATCAACTCAAGAGTGCCATTACCCTGTCCTGCCGCTACGAAGCAGGAGTGAATCGCACCTACCAGGATGAGGCAGAACATTACGGCGCCGTTGTCATTCCGG
The DNA here is from genome assembly GCA_965263045.1 of Terriglobia bacterium. Taxonomy (GTDB): domain Bacteria; phylum Acidobacteriota; class Terriglobia; order 20CM-2-55-15; family 20CM-2-55-15. The sequence goes on along the minus strand of CBDHGK010000041.1, from coordinate 4,520,850 downwards.
CCCGGCCTCGGAAACCCAAAGACAAAGCAAAAATCGAAGCCACGGTCCTTCTGGCACAGCGTTGGCTCCTGGCCAGAATCCGGAATCACACGTTCTTCAGTCTGGCGGACTTGAACGGGGCGATTCGAAAGTTGCTGTTGGAACTGAACCAGCGGCCGATGCAGAAGCTTCGCGTGTCCCGCCTGGAACTCTACGAAAGGCTGGATCGACCGGCCCTACAGCCACTACCGACCGATCGGTATGAACAGGCCGAGTGGAAGGGCTGTCGTGCCAATATCGACTACCACGTGACCGTGGATCACCATCCCTACAGCGTGCCCTACCAGTTGATCCAGGAAACCCTGGAAGCGCGTTACACCGCCTCGATTGTCGAGGTCTACCACAAAGGCCGGCGCGTCGCCTCTCATCCTCGCCGCTACGATCACCAACCGTCGACTCTGTCGGAACATATGCCCAGTTCCCATCGAGCCCATGCGGCATGGACACCATCCCGGCTGATCCGTTGGGCGGAGAAAACCGGCTCTCAGACCGGCCGACTGGCCGAGGAGATGATAAAACGGTGGCCCCATCCTGAGCAGGGGTACCGCTCCTGCCTGGGATTGATGAGCCTGGGACGCCGCTACGGCGCCCAGCGGCTCGAAGCCGCCAGTGCCCGAGCACTTCGCTTACAGTCCTATAGCTACCGAACCGTCAAAAACATCCTGTCCTCGGCCCAGGACCGTTTGCCGTTCGAGGATTCCGAAACCCTACCCACGCCCCATCACGACAACATTCGCGGCGCCGCCTATTATGCGGAGCCAGAGGAGAGCACACATGCTAATGGAACAAACCCTGGAGAAGATGAACCAGATGAAGCTATCGGCCATGGTCGAAGCCCTCGAGCAGCAACGCCGCTCGAATCAGTACACGGATCTGAGTTTCGAGGAGCGTCTGGGCCTTCTAGTGGATGAAGAATGGACGGCCCGGGAGCACCGTAAGCTCACCCGGCGTCTGCGCGTGGCCAAGCTGCGCTACAGCTCTGCATCGCTGGAAAACGTCGACTTCAAACATCGTCGCAGTCTGGACCGTTCCCAAGTCCTCGCTCTGGGCTCCTGCGGGTGGATCCGGGACCGGCACAATCTGATCATTTCCGGTCCGACCGGCATCGGGAAAAGTTTTCTGGCTTCGGCTTTCGTCGAACGAGCCTGCCGGCGCGGTTTCAATGCCGCCTACGTCCGAATGCCCCGGCTCTTGCACCAACTGGCGGTCGGCCGTGGCGACGGCTCCTACGCTCGTGTTCTGGCACGGCTGGCCAAGACCGATCTGCTGGCCATCGACGACTGGCTCCTGGCCCCGCTACGCGATGCCGAACGCCGGGACTTGATCGAAGTCGTCGAGGAACGGAGCGAACGCTCCGCCATCTTGATCGCCAGCCAGCTCCCGGTCGCCGACTGGCACGGCGTCATCGGCGACCCGAACCAGGCCGACGCCATCTGCGATCGCCTCCTCCACAACGCGCATCGCATCGAACTGAAGGGACGATCCATGAGACAAACCAAGGCTGCCCCGAAACCCTCTTCCAAGGAGCCGGCATGAACCCCACCTGGCGACGAGGTAGTCCAACTCGGACTGGCGTCCGATCGTCGCGGATACGCGATCCTGGCGCGAAGGATTTTCAGGAATTCAGTAAGGACGGGACGAAGAATGAGAAAGAACCTAAAAAACAAACCAGTGGCCTGTGGAAAATGATGGGCTATGGAAATCCACAAAAAACGTGGATTCCCACAGCCCTGGAAAAGCCTGCGGCTTTTCCACATTTACACACAGGCCCGGCGATGAATATCAAGATTATGGAAGCATTCAAAACAAGAATCGTGGACTTCGGGAGGTCTAAACTGAGATCCTAACCCTCACTTCGCTACGGCGGGTGATCACGATGCCCGGAATCACTGATCATGATCCCGGAACTGGTGATCACGATCAGCGGAATACGCAGTAGTGCGGACCCCCGATTGGACGCTATAGGTAGGTTCTCCAGCGTGGCGTCAAAGCTGGCAGGGACTGACGCGTTTCCCCTAAGGCGCCGAGGAATCAATGCGAAACCGGCGTTTCACACTGGCATCATCCTGAAGCCATCACCCCCAGCGAATAAAGGTCGGCAACAACGCGACAAACGCGACAGTGTAGTCGCTATGGACACGAATTTCTCCAGTCGCTACCCACGCATGTTGCTGAGGATGTTACGTCGTGCATTGCGCGCGGGCGTGCTTGATGCGACGCCTTCGTGGCTATCGGCGTCGCATACCGCCCGCGCAATCCGGAATCGACAGTGCTGTATCAGGTCGTCGCGGAACAACTGGAAACTTTCCTCCGCAGACAACAGGAGCGCGACCGGCCGGTCCCCCGATTCGTTGAAAAAGAGTTCCGAGCCTTCCTGGATTGCGGCATTCTCGCGCGGGGTTTTCTGCGGCTTCACTGTCAGGACTGTGGTCAGGACCGGTTGCTGGCCTTTTCTTGTAAAGCGCGAGTCTGGTGTCCGTCCTGTGGTGGACGACGCATGTCGGATACGGCGGCTCATCTGGTCGATCGTGTCTTTCCAATCGTGGGGGTACGGCAGTGGGTCCTGTCGTTGCCTTTCGCGCTGCGTTACCGCCTGGCCTATGATCGACGCCTCACCAGCGATGTCCTGAACGTTTTCATACGCACTCTGTTTCGAGAATTTCGGCGACGGGCTCAGCAACGGCTGGGTCTGGATTCCTCGCAGTGTGGCGCCGTGACGTTTGTGCAGCGTTTTGGGGACGCTCTCAATGCGAATGTGCACTTCCACTCGATGGTGATCGACGGAGTTTACGCCGCAGGCACGAGTGGCCGTCCTGAATTTCATCAATGAGTCAAGCCCATTCTTAGTTGAAACTCTCCACGGCTCACGATGGGTCATGCAACCTTCTTCTTCGATCTCGTCGACGTCTTCGCCTCAATTTTCAGCTCTCGCTGGAGGGCTTCGCGGAGCTTTGGAAGATGACGGTAGCCGATCACCTTCCTCAGGCGCGGTTCGATGTCGATGAGCGCCGTCGCCAACCAGCGTTGCCGCTGACTCGAGTTCTTCCAATGATCGACCTTCGCACACCTTTCCTCGACAAGGGCATTGACCGATTCCAGGCAATTCGTCGTCTTGAACGAACGGCCCAAGACCCCGTACACGCCGAGCCGATGCAACGTGAGGGTCTCTTCCAGGCCTTCCTCAAGGCTCGCAGCCCCCGATTGGTTTCGCTCCTCGAGCTCTCCATGGAGCTCTCCGAGCGCCGCCCGAGCTTCGTCGTACTCCGGGCGCTCGTAGGCCCGCTGCAGCCGGCGTCGCCACACGGCTTGCTCGGTCTTCGATAGGTATCTCACGACGTTCTCGCGTTTGTGCCATTGGCAGCGTTGGACCAGGGCTCGATTCCTGAATGCCTTCTTGACCGCCGCCCGCAGACCTTTGCCGCCGTCGACAATCACCAGCACGCCTTCAGAGATGTCCAGGCCCCGCTCCATCAACGAACGGAGAAACGGAGTCAGCACTTGCTCGTTCTCCGTGTCGGTCTCCACGAAGCCCAAGAAGCGTTTGTCGCCCGAAAGCGTGACGCCCAGGGCCACTACCATCAGGGCGTCGGCAAACGCCTTCCCGTCCAGGAAGATCGCCACGACGTCCTCGCCACTCAGATCCCGCTCCTGCATCTCCCGAAGTTTCGCGGCACTCGCCTGGACGAATCCTCGAGACACCGTCGAACTCGACAGTCCGATCGCTCCCGGAATCGCTTCAGCGGCCGATTCATAGTTCCGGCAGGAGATCCCATACAGCACACGTCTGAGCAGTAGCTCGTTCACCGCGCCACCCGGACTGAGTTCCTCGTAGGTCCGAAGCGGAATCTCCCCGCCCGCCACGCTGCGCACTCGAGGCACCCGAACCGGCACCCGCTGGCCACCCAGCCCCACGGTCCCCGGATTGCTCCCGTGTCGCCGGCCCCGCAACGCCGCCTCCTTTCGTGCGTATCGCTCACCCGCCAACGACTTCACTTCCTCGTCGAGCAACTCCTCCACGTGCATCAACCCCAGTGGGATCAACGCCCGAATCATCTCCACCTTCGAGTCCAATTCCAGTCCCGAGTATTCCTCCCGGCTCAGGACCTCGACCTCACCCAGCACACGCGACTTCTTGCGTTTCTTTACCGAACGTAACAGACTCCTCATCTCGGCTCCTTTCTCTTACAGGCTTGATGTTGTTTCTTCCAATACCATCAAACCATGGGGTTTGGAGCCGTTTCAATTTCCAACTAAGATTGGCACACATTCTCATCAATTGCCGGCGCCTGACGATGAAGACGTACTTCACCTGACGACCCGTGTCGCCGAGCGCGTTCAATCCTTGCTGGAGCGGCAGGGGCTTTCAGCTGAGGCAGACTCTCAACAGGCAGATCCCCTGTCACAGGACGATCCCGGTATGGCCGCGCTTCTGGCCAGTTCCGTCAGCCGCCGGATTGCGGTTGGCTCCAATGCCGGCCATAGCGTCGCGCGCATGGGGGACCAGATCGACGCAGACGGCATTGATACCTTCGAGAGCCGACGTTGCGCCATGGTTTCTGGTTTTAGTGTGCATGCCAATGTCTGTGTTGAGGCTCGCGACCGGATGCGCCTGGAAAGGCTGATGCGGTACGCGGCCCGGCCCGCCGTTGCCACGGATCGTTTGTCAAAGCTCTCCGATGGCCGACTCCACTACCGCTTAAGACGTCCATGGCGTGATGGAACCACCGCTGTCGTTTTCGAACGTCAGGACTTCATTGCTAAACTGGCGGCCCTGGTCCCGGCGCCGCGTGCTCACCTGACGAGGTACCACGGAGTACTTGGCCCTGCTGCAGCGTGGAGGCCCTTGATCGTTCTAGCCGGGAATGACAATCGCAGGGAAACCGAAGAGAAACCGCAGCCCGCCGCGGAAAGATCAGCCGTGTCGCCCGCTGAGACTGAGTCCTACCCCGGGTCATCTGTCCGCGATCGCAATTACAGCTGGGCGGAGTTGATGAAACGCGTCTTCCTGGTGGACGTTCTTCAGTGTGAACATTGCGGCGGCAGGATGAAGATTCTTGCAGCAATTCGTCCGCCCACGGTAACAGTAAGAATTCTGGAGTGGCTAGGCCTGCCTTCCCGCGCGCCGCCTCTGGCGCCCGCCTCCTCCGACTACAATTGCCAGATGGACTCCTTCTGATCGTCGCCTTCAAGACACAGCGGGATGGGTGTGTCTCCAAAACACCGAGGATTGACTTGAATCCGGCGCCTGCCGGAAAAATCCTGCCTTGAATCCCCCGCGCGACGGCCTGCCCCCGCGCGCGGATTGACATAACACCCATAGTACGACGTTGGCAGCGCTGCCGTACTCGTCAGACCCCACTTATTTTTCCTATTCGCTCCGAATCTTCCTTCTCTTGATGTGCGCATGCACGTCGACCCCCTGGTGCGTCTGCCTGCCCTTCACGACCTCAAATCCCGTTGCGGTTTGCGCCAGTCACTCCCAAAACGTCATCGCGATGGCGCACCAATCACGCTTCGACCTCTATCTTCCCGTCCTTCCGAGTCTCATCTCGTTAAAACATCAACCCGCATTACCGTACTTTCTCCATAGCCTCCCGCGTCCGCCGCAAACGTCAGCGGCTCCCTTCAAGTCTTGTTATCGAAACTGCCGCGGTAGAAACGTGTTGCTCATCCTGCGCCCGCTCTCGCCGCGGCACTCCCGATGAACACTAGCGACAAGGGAGGAGTAATCCCGCGTCGGCCCGCATCCAGATGAAATTCTAGGGGGAAATCGCACCGTTTGCGGGAGTCCAATTTATGAGTCTCAGTTTCCCAGACGGCGACTGCTGGATCATCGAGAAGTTCAAACCGCTCATACGATTGTAGAATGCCAAGAGGCGAATCTTGCAGCAGTCGTTGCAGATCCGGTCTTGCTCTCTTAATCTGTTCAGCTAGGCCTTCCGCGGAACCGTCAACTATCACGTTCAGTTTCTTAGGTGGCATATCGATTTCTCCACGCCGAGCTATGGCAGTACGAGTGTCAAGAGTTTCGACTCAAGATATAGTTCCCCTACGAGTTATTGAGAATCGCATAATATAGTGACACTAGAAGAGGCTGGCCTGCTTCCAGAATGCCGTGACAAGTCGCGGCCGGCGCCGCATCCGGCACAGTGCCCGACGCGCATGGTCGCTGAGCTGGCCGAAGTCTTTGGGACAGAAGTTCGGCAGTTCATGATGCTTCCAGTAGCCCCACAGATATTCGACTGGATTCAGCTCCGGTGCATACGCCGGCAGACGTTCCAGAACGAGTCGGCCCTGAGTTTCGGCGACAAAGTCTCGGACCATGCGGCTCCGATGACTCGGCAGCCCGTCCCAGATCACCAACAGAGGGTCGGGAATGTGACGCATCAGATGCTTCAGGAATTCGACAACCTGCGGACTGCGGATGGCTCCCGGATACATCCTGAAGTAGAAGTTCCACCAGGTCACTCCGGCGATTGCCGACAGACTCTTCCAGTTGAAGTGGTACTGCAGGACCGGAGTCTGACCGCGCGGCGACCAGGTGCGGTACCGATGCGGCCGTTCTGTCAGCCCGCTTTCGTCGACGAATACGATCGTCCGGCCCTCTCTCCGGGCTTTTTTTTAATCCCGGGCCAGATTGTCTTCTTCCACCGAAGGATCGCGTCTTCATCGCGCTCCAGCGCCCGACCCGTTGGCCGCTGGCAACTCCAGCCCATCTGCTGCAGAATCCGCCAGACGTGTCCGGGGTGGTATCGAACACCGCATTCCTCTTCGATCAGATGGGCGACACGCCACCCGGTCCACAGACTCGTGTCGTACCCCAGCGCTTCGGGTCCGCGTTTCAGTCCCCGCTCGATCTTCTTCAGATCAGCCGGGCTCAGCCCCGGCCTGCGGCCCGCCCGCCCTGCTTCAGTCCCTGCTTTCCTGATTCAGTCAGTTGTTGGGACCAGCGGTTCACCGACTGCCGGTGGACACCCACCCGGCGGGCGACCTCCGCTTCCGACAAGCCCTGCTTTAACAGTGTCGCGGCTTCCATACGCCGCCGCTCTAGTGCATCAAAGTCGCGTCGAACTCCTGCTGGATTTCCCATGCAGAAAGCATAGGACACTCATGACAGAATGTCACTATATTATGCGATATTCAATAGGTCGTTCACACGTACACGGCCCGCCTTTTCTATTGGTCGACATTCAGTTCGATTCCGCCGATGATCCCGGCAACGAAGTTGTACACGAGCGCCATGATCAGGCCGCCGATGAAGCCCATCAGTCCATAGATGATGGGTAATGCGATGATGGCACCCGCTCCGAACACCAGCGTCATGATCCCGCCGGGCCCGGAATCGCCGCCGCCCGAGGCCACGCCCGCCATCAGTCCGAGCGTGCCGACAAGTGCGAACACGACGCCGATGATCAGGCCCATGACGGCGTTCACGATGCCCATGATCTTACCAACCGAGAAGGCGCCGACGCTCTTGATGATCATTCAATGCTCCAGATGCAATTGCGGTCAGTTTCAGAACGATCTCTTCGAGTGGAATCGGAAGGCATCTTCCGTTGAATCTTGCTTTCGATCAAGGGAATTCTGGGGAGGTTGCGATGCGGGGGTACTGTCAAGTTAGCTGAAATCGGGTGACTTTCGGGTCGAATTGAACCGGCGTCAGAACCGAGAATCAATGACCTAGTGTTAATAGACCGTCCCGACAATGGGGTGAAAAGGCTTAACTTGACAGTAGTGTGCCACGAGCACGAAGGCAGCGGAGGCTGCCGGAGTGCGTAACTGCTCAATTGATGAGGGAGGGCCCCTCGGAACCGGCTTGCAGGAGTTGGTTTCAAACCACCTCTGGCGGCTGTGGTCAAGAGCCATGGTCGTGAGCGCAGAAGGAAAAGGCCCGGCAATGACTGGGTCAGGTGACAGGCAAGAAGAGGACCGCAAGGGAACCACTGATGAAGTGTCGAAAAGTTGGAAATGATGGCCAAAACCGCGGAGTTACTGTTGCTGCGGGACGAGTTCCGACGATACCTGTTTACGGGCGGCGCGGCATCCGGCATGAGAGGTGCCCTGAGCTTGCCATGAGGCGATTGAGCGGAACGTGGGAACCTGAACTTAGATGCTAACGGAGAAGTCACAAGTGGAAGAACCACGAGGGCGAGAGTACGGATGCGGAGTTCAGGGGCGGAACAGCCCGTATTAGCGATGAAGTCCTCGATAAAGGGATGGAGCGAAGGGGCTGTGCAACGGAGCCAGATTCGACGGTCAACCCGTAGGGGGAGGAGCCGATGAACGAGGCAAAACCATTCTTGATTTCGAAGCGTGACGTCTGGGAGGCGTATCGAAAGGTCAAAGCGAATAGAGGAGCAGCAGGAGTCGACGCACAATCGATTGCGGATTTTGACAAAGGGTTGAAAAACAACCTGTACAAACTCTGGAACCGGATGTCGTCGGCAGTTACTTTCCGCCACCGGTGCGCATGGTGAAGATACCAAAGGCCGACGGAAGTGAAAGAAGATTGGGTATTCCGACCGTAGCGGATCGGATCGCCCAGACCGTCGTGAAGGCGAAGTTAGAACCTCAGATTGAACCCCTGTTTCATCCCAACTCGTTCGGGTATCGTCCAGGTCGCTCTGCATTGGATGCGGTCGGGCAAGCTCGGCAGAAGTGTTGGGCTTATGACTGGGTGCTAGATCTCGATGTTCGCGGTTTCTTCGACAACATTGATTGGGAACTGCTGATGAAGGCCGTGAAGAAACACGCGCCGGAGCCATGGGTCGTTCTCTACATCGAGCGTTGGCTAAAAGTACCAGCGCACGAGCAAGACGGCACGGTGGTCGAGCGCACAAGCGGCACGCCGCAAGGCGGAGTCATCAGTCCGCTGCTCGCAAATCTGTTTCTGCATTATGCGTTCGATGTGTGGATGGCGCGGCAGTTTCCGCAACTGCCGTTCGAGCGGTATGCCGATGATGCCATCGTGCATTGCAGAACGAGACGCGAGGCTGAGGAGGTTTGGACTGCCCTAGCGCATAGGTTGGCACAGTGTCGGCTAGAACTTCATTCGAAGAAGACGAAGATTGTCTACTGCAAGAATGAGCGTCGGCGAGGAAATTACCCTATCCAAAAGTTCGATTTTCTGGGCTATACGTTTCGTCCGAGGGGATCGAAGAACTGGAGGGGTGAGATTTTCGTCGGTTTCAATCCGGCTATTTCCAACTACGCCGCAAAGGCCATTCGTGATGCGATTCGAGGTTGGCGGCTGCAATCATGCAGCCACAAGTCGATTCAGGATCTGTCTCGGATGTATAATCCGATCCTTCGTGGCTGGCTCCACTACTACGGGCGGTATTACCGCTCGGAAGCTTATCGGACGCTGCGTCAACTGGACAAAGCGCTGGCGCGTTGGGCGTCGCGGAAATACAAGAAATTGCGCTGTCGTCCCCGGCGCGCGGCACGGTGGATCGCCCGGATTTCTCGGAACGATCCGACGTTGTTTGCGCACTGGCAGATGGTGCGGCGAGGTTCCGTTGTGGGAGCCGTATGAGTGGAGACGCTCACGTCCGGTTCTAGGAGAGGCTCGGGGTGAGATTCCCCGGGCCTACTCGACCCTTCTGGGAGACCCGAAATGTTCCTCGCAACGATCACTCCCGATAAACATTTAGCGTTCATCGGAAGTGCCGAGCGAGAAAGCGTCGTGGGGACGAGATTTTCGGGCACTTTCGATAACGACGTTTGAAGGAAGCCGGTGGCGTTTGCGGCGGACGCGGTGGGCTATGGAGAAAGTACGGGAATGCGGGTTGAAATTGTCACGGGACGGGACTCGACAAGGGCGAGTGGCGGGGTGGCGACGAGGAGTGTGGGTTCCGGAGCAGCAGTTTTAGAGAGTCTGCGGTGCGGGTCGAGGCTCGATTTGGAAGCATTTTTGAGATCAAGACACACGTGGGCGGCGGCGTGCGCGAGCACGTCTGGAAAGTGTGTAACTGGAATCTCTGCTACGACGTATCTGCAAAGCATATGGAAGTGAAGCTCCATGCGATCTGCGCAGCGGTCAGCCTCTCGATGACCTTCATCGGGGTCTGACAGACGGGACATAACCCGGCCGAGTCGCTCGCAGGGGCTTCCTCGTGAGGATCGGTCGACGCCATTCCTAACAAACGATGACAAAGTTCCATGGATGCGGAACGTTGTGCGTTCGCCATGAAACCGAAATGTCGGATGCGGACAAAACCTTTCGGCAGCACGTGGAGGAGGAAGCGGCGGATGAACTCGGCGGCGGAAACCGTCATCGTTCTTGATTTGTTGCCACGCGCGTAATCCCGCCAACGGAACGTGACCTGGCCGCCGTCGAAGGACAACAATCGATGATTGGAGATGGCAACACGGTGGGTATAGCGTCCGAGATAGCGTAATACCTGTTCGGGCCCACCGAATGCCGGCTTCGCATAGACGACCCAAGGTTGGCGAAATAACGGTCGCAGGAAAGCCGCGAAGCTCTTCGGTTCGGATAACTGCTGGATCTGTCCCGCGAAGGTCAGGCACTCTCTGCGAAACGCCTTCCGCAATCCGTCAACGAACTTTCCCCGGAATATTTTCCCCAGAACCTTTACAGGCAGGAAGAAAGGGTAGCGCGGCCGAATCCATCGCGAACGGTCCGGTGCGATTCCACCGGCGGGAACGACGCAGTGGAGGTGAGGATGAAACAGCACGTTTTGTCCCCATGTGTGCAGGATGAGGAAGAAGCCGATCTCGGCGCCAAGGTGTTTGGGATTTCTCGCGACCTCCCGCAGCGTCTCGGCCACGGTGCGGAACAGCAGGTTATAGAGTTCAACCGGATTCTGCAGGACAAGCGCATGTAGTTCCTTTGGCAGCGTGAACACGACATGGAAGTATCGTGTCGCGAGAAGTTCACGTTCTCTGGCTGCGATCCAGCGCTGACGCGCCTGAGTCTGGCATTTCGGACAATGGCGATTACGGCATGAGTTGTAGGAGATGGTCCCCTCGCCCCCACATCGCGGGCAGGCATCGATATGACCGCCAAGAGCGGCTGTTCGGCAACGCACGATGGCATGCATCACCTTCAGCTGCTGGAAATCGATTCTGTTTCGATGACGGTCGATGAAGTCGTTGCCCCGCGCGCGCAGGATGTCGGCCACCTCCACGGCGGACCGCGTCATTGTTTCTGCTTCCTTTTTCTGGAGCGCTTCACCGTATCGAGCCTGGAAACCGGCAGGGTCTCTACGGGATTGGCGACCGTCTGCAAATGACGGCGAGACAAGTGCAGATAGACGCTGGTGGCTCGCAGGTCCGAGTGACCCATCAACATCTGAATGGTGCGCAGATCGGTGCCATTCTCCAGTAGGTGGGTGGCCCAGCTGTGACGCAGCGTGTGCGGCGATACACGCTTCTTGATTCCGGCACGTTTCGCCGCATTTTGTACCGCCAACCACACGCACTTGGACGTGAGGGGTTTGTCGGCACGCCAGTTGTCGACCATGCCGGGAAACAAATAGGTCCCAGGCTTCATCCAGAGCCAGTACTCCCGTAGTGTATTCAGCAGCTTTGGCGGCAATGGCACATCGCGATCCCGGTTGCGCTTGCCCTGACGGATGTGGATGATCATGCGCTGGCTATCGATGTCCTGGACCTTCAACCCGATCAACTCGGCCCGACGCATTCCAGTGGCATACAAGGTCATCAGCATCGTGTAATCGAGCAGGTTGTTTGCGGAGCCGATCAGTTGGGTGACCTCCTCTTTGCTCAGAACAGTCGGCAGTCGCTTCGGCATCTTGGGATACGGGAGATCCAGCTTCAGGTATGGACGCCGTAGCGTCTTCACAAAGAAGAATCGCAGCGCGGCAATGTGCAGACCTACAGTCTTGATCGCGAGCTTTCGCTCCTGGATCAAATGCAACTGATACTGCCGCAGGTGTTGCTGGCTGAGACGATCGGGGCGCGTGCCAAAATAGCGAGCGAAGTCTTCAACGACTCGCAGATAGGTTCGGATTGTTGTTGGAGAGAAATTGCGGCGCTGGAGTTCTTCCAGCATCCGTTTCCGCAAATCAGTCATGTGGGCCTCCTTTGAGGCCCACACTCTACAGTCTGACGATCACCCCTCGGTCAGCCCACGCGCAGCGTCCGCCGCGCCAGCGGCTTCGTTCAAACGCCGAAGGGTAGAGCCAATCACTGACTCAATATGGATAAACCCTTGGCGACCAGCGAGGACCTATTGCCTGACGAGGCTACACGTCGGCCCCAGGGCCAGCGCTACTCGACCCTGAGTGCCTCGATCGGTTCAATACGGGCTGCACGTCGTGCCGGCACGTAGCTCGCCGCCACACAAGCAGCGAGAATCACGACCCCCGCTCCGGCCCACGTCACGATGTCCAAGGCGCTCACCTCGAAGAGTAATGACGTCATGACGCGAGTCAACCCTAGTGCAGCCAAGGCGCCGAGAGCAATACCGCTGGCCGCGGGCCCAAGGCCCGTCCGCATCGCGGTGGTGGCCACCCACCAGGGTCGGGCGCCAAGCGCCGACCGGATGGCGAGATCGTGCCGACGCTCCACGACCGCCTGCGTGATGACGCCAAAAACGCCAGTCACGACCAACACGAGGGCCATGGCCCCGAAGGCCGAGACGAGGAGAGTCCCCGCACGCCGTTCGGCCTGCGAACCGGCGATCAGCTCATCCATCGAGCGTATTTCTGTCACGAAGGCGTGCTGATCCACAGAGCGAATGCGTTGCCGCACGGCCGGCACCTGGTTGGCCGGGTCGCCCTTTGTTCGCGCGATCAGAGTGATCGCCGCTTCCGGAAACAGGCCCTGAGGAAGATAGAGGTCGATGGTCGGACGTGTCTCGAGCCCCGAATACCGTACATTTCCCGCGATGCCAACCACCGTCATCTGCCAGTCGTTTGTAAAGTCGCCAAAACTTATGTGCCTCCCCAGCGGGTTCCGTCCAGGCCAATAGCGCTTTGCGAAGGAGTCGCTGACCAGGATGCTTCGAGGAGCCCCGCGCTGCCCCTCCTCATCGCGCGCCTCGAACGCCCGGCCGGCTAAAATGGGGATATCCATGGTGGCAAAGTAGCCCGGGCTCACCACGCGCATGCTATAGATCGCTTCCTCGGTTTCGTCCGCGGGCAAGTACCCTTCGATGGTGCCTGCTCCATTGGAGACAAAGTTCCCGGCCCGCATCGGTACGCCGTGCACCACGGCCGCGTCGCTGATTGATGTGAGCGACCGAACGGATTCGATAACCTCACGCGCGAAAACCGCGTTGTGATCCCAGTCGAACTTATTGGCGGGCAGCGAGAGCGTCATCGTCAGCAGGTTGTCCGGGTTGAATCCAGTCTCAACCTGACCGACCCGGAATGCGCTCCGGACCAACAGTCCGGCCCCGACGAGCAGGACGATCGTTAGCGCGACTTCGGCTGCGACAAGAACACCAATCTGGCGGGAATGTAACTTCTCCCGCGTCACACGACGACCGTCGAGACAGGTCCGCCGTGCGCCATCTGCCCGAACGGATCGCAAGGCCGGCACGAGGCCAGTGATGCATGCGGTGAAGACGACGCTGGTTAGCGTAAACACCAGAACCGTCAAGTTGATCCCCATCTCCTGGAGTCGGGGTAGATTCGGCGGCATCCAAGGCCTCGCGACGTTGATGGCCCATGCCGCGAGCCCGACGCCGAGCACACCGGCGCAGGTGGCAAGGATGAAGGTCTCCGTGAGAAACTGCCGGACGACTCTCCACCGGGGTGCACCGAGCGCGATGCGGATCCTCAGCTCGCGGCCACGGGCGATGCCGCGCGCGAGGAGCAGCGTCGCCACATTTGAACAGGCGATGAGCAGGAGCATGGCGGTGCCTACCGACAGGAGCAAGATCGGGTTGCGTGACTCGCCCGCCATATGTTCCTGCAGCGGCACGACACGGATTTCCCGACCACGGTTCGTCGGGTATCGCTCCGCCTGAAGGCGAGCCATAACGTCCATCTCGGCTTGCGCCTCGGCAAGCGTCACACCCGGTCGCAGCCGGGCGACGACCTCGAACCACGCGTCCCTCGAGCCCGGCTCACCCAACTGGGTCGTCGATACTAACTGCGGCATCCAGAAGTCGATCGTGTCAACGACATTGGAATTTCCTAGCTGAAAATCGGCCTGGAGGGGAGGAAACCGAACGGGCGCCGTCGCGACGCCGGCAACGGTGTACCTAGTCCCAAAACAAGCGCATAACCAGTGGACAAACGGCCGGTTCACGGCCGTAAAATTGGAGGCATAAGCTCCCGTTCCCAGATCGCTTTTTCCAGGTATGCGGTTCGTGTTGTATCTGTTTCAGTTGCCGCCTCGCCGTGTCTGTTTGAAGGGTTGAAAGAAACCGAGACCTCGACCGCCCGGGCTCAGATCCATGATCGGGTCAGCATCGCAGAGGTTGACGCAACACATCCACGGCACGAAACAAGACTGGCAACCACGGGTTCCAGGCCATCAGCCGGAAGACGATGCGCCGACCAGTACGCACGAGCTGGCAAGGCACGAGCATGAAGGCGTTCAGGAACGTTTTGAACTCCATGCGTAGCACGGTCTGCTTCTCGGCCTGATACTTCTGGCCCCAACGTCCGGTTTCGGGCAGCAATAACGCAAACCACGCCTTCAGTGTCCAGGCCAGTGAGGCCATCACCATGTAGGCCCAGTTGCTGGTCTGATCCCCGACCGGCATCCCCAAGGCGTGTACGCCGTTCTTGAGCTGCTCAATAAGATTCTCTTGATTGCACCGTTGATTCGCACGCATCACGATCTGGTCCGCAGGATCCGCACGGTTGGTAATGTAGAAGAAGTACCGGATGTCGTCGAACAACACCTGCTCCCCTTTGGCCACCGACAGATTCTTTCGCACCACAACGACGCGGTAGTCCCGATCGCAGGCTCCGGGCCGATACGCAAACTCGGCCACATCCTCGCCCCGCAAGCGGATATTCTCAAAGTCACGCTCCCGAACGATCCGTTCCTTGACCTTGTCGGGACGCTGGCGGGGTTGGCTGGCTACCTCGTACTTGGCGGGACGTTCCAGGCGCGCCCAGCAGTCCGGCTCCAATTGGTCGGCCCGGGCCACCAGGTTTTTCATCGCGTCGATGCCGAAGATGAAGCCCACGCCCTGGTCGTCCCATCCATCCAAATACCGGGTCTGGCTGAAGTCGGTGTCCCCGCGCAGCAGGATCTGATCGAACCCCGCACGCTGGCACAACGCGATTGCCTGATCGAACCGTTTGGCCGCTCCCTCATGCGAGGGCCGGTTGCCGCTCCGGTTCACCAGGTATAACGGTTCGGCCGTGTTCGCCAGCGAAATCAACAGTGGGTGATAACCCCATGTCCCGTCGTAGGCCACGTCCATCCCGTCTTTGCATTCTCCGGTGGTTGGGGCCAATGTCCCGTCCGCCTCCAGAACCGCTTCCTCGAAAAACGCATCGGGCTGCTGGCGCCAGACTTTCAGCCGCACTTTATTGAACGTGTCCATCAGCGACTCCACGTCGTCTTCCTCAAATCGCCGGCAGAAGTCTCCCGCCGTGGTCGGATCCGGAATCCGCTGTGCTCCCAACGCGTCCAGATACACTTCGTCATTGCGCCGCAGTTCGATATCTTCCATACACGTGCCCCCACTCAACGCGTTGTAGGCGATGTTCAACACGTGATCCGATTCCTGGTAGGGCAGATGCCGCTTCAGCACATGCACGTCCTTGTCGATGGCTTCGATCAGTCCGGTCCGCCGCGCCACCTGATGCATCATTCCGATGCCGCCCACCGACAGACCCCTCATCCGGTCTCCCATCTCGTACCGGATGTTGCGCGCCGACAGCATCGGCTTCGCCTGATCTTTCCAATTCCGATCCCCAAGCCGACGCTCAATTCGCCGCTTGCGGTTCCTCATGTTC
Source organism: Terriglobia bacterium (assembly GCA_965263045.1). GTDB lineage: Bacteria > Acidobacteriota > Terriglobia > 20CM-2-55-15 > 20CM-2-55-15. Next base: position 4,504,897 of record CBDHGK010000041.1, on the reverse strand, counting down.
TTGCGCGTATAATCGTTCATCTGAAATGCCTCCTTCTCCAAAGAATCTGTCCAAGGTTTTTTTCGCACGGAGAGGGGGCATTTCGGGTACTTCGGCGGTTATTCCACTTTCAATTCCTCATCAATCACGCTTGTTCAGGGCCTAGTGGCGCCGTCGCGAGAGAAATTGAGGACGTAGACATCGACGGCCTTCCCTAAGAGCCCTTCATCCCCGTCGAAACGGCGGCGCCAGACCTCGTTGCCGAGCACCACCGCCTCTCCCGTGTCTGTCGCTTCGAAAGGGCGCCTAGCACCTCGGTCCTCGGCCTGAAAGGACCGTCCGAGAAGTGGCACGCCGAACACGTCGAAGAATTCCGGCGTGGCGAGAAGTCCACTCAACCGGTCGCTTTCTGCATCATCGATCAGATCGAGGGTCGACCAGCGGTACCCGGCGATAGCCTCGAACGATGCCGTGTTGATCTGCCAGTCGGCGAGCACTCCTGGCGCCACGCGCGTCGACGGGTAGTCGCTCATCGTGTCGACGCTTCGCAGGGTCACCAGGCGATCGCTCTGAGTATAGGGGAGTGGGCGGAGCAACAATGTCTCAGCCATGCTGAACACGGCGGTCGTCGCGCCGATCCCGAGCGCCAGAATTACGACGGCGACAACGAAAAACCCGCGGTTGCGTCGAAAGTAGCGCAAGGCTCCGCCGATGTCCTGGATTGTCGATTTCAGCCACGGGGAACCCGCCTGTTCGCGCCATGCCTCGTTCGTTACTGGAATGCTCCCGAACTTGATTCTGGCTTCACGTCGAGCCGCTTCTGGGTCCATCCCAGCCCGGATGTTGTCCTCGGTCTGCAGGTGGATATGCGACTCGAACTCGTCGGCCATTTCCTGCTCTCGCCGGCGACGAAATAACAAGCCGCAAATTCGTTTCCAGCTGCGACGCAGCAATTTCACGGCGTCTCCCCACCAAGTTGCGAAAAGGAACGGAGGATCTCGTGCATTTGTTCCCAGCGCCGTTCTTCGCGTTTCAGTTCCTTTCTGCCCGAAGCCGTAATCCGATAGAACTTGGCCTTCCTCTTGTTCTCTGAGAACCCCCATTCCGACGCGATCGAGCCCTCCTGCTCCAGCTTGAGCAGCACAGGATAGAGTGTGCCCTGGTTAATCGACAGCAGGTCCCCGCTGGTGCGTTCGATACGGCGCGCGAGACCGTAACCGTGCTGAGTGCCCAGGAAGTGCAGAGTCTTGAGCACCATGATCGAAAGCGTTCCCTGCCAAACGTCGCTGGGTTTTTTCAAACTGAATTCCCCTGTTGGTTCCCCACATGGCAAATTAACATGGCCTATTTGGGAAACCAACAGAAAAGGAGAATCACGGTGGTATACACAAGATCAGCAACTAGAAAAATTTAGGAGGCCAGGGACTGTGTTGCGACTCCTGAACCTGGAGCATTCGAAGCGGGCCGACCCTGGCTCCCTTGGCACGGTGAGTTCGCAGGAATCATACGGGTAAACCATTGCAAATTGATTGGCTAGTGCTGGAACTCTAAGCGACTGCTGGTCGCCACACCGCTTCAGGTGGCAACGGAGTATTCCGGATCGTCGTCGATCCGTCGGTGATCGACTGCGAGTGCCATCCCCTGCGCCCCCTTCATACCGCCCCGTGCTACTCTCCGAGCCATGCCTGAGCCTCGATCGATAGAGATCGTTCCACCTTCCGCTTCGGTGACAGCCGAGCTCACGATCCCGGGCTCTAAGAGCCTTACGAATCGCGGGCTGATCTTGGCGGCCCTTTCTGACGGCGAAACAGTCCTTGAAGGCGCACTCTGGAGCGAAGACACCGAAGTGATGACCAATTGCCTGGCGAGGCTCGGGATCCCTATGTCAATCGAGACCGCGCTCCATGAACCGGCGAACCGCAACATCATTGTTGCCGGCAGTCGCGGCAGGATTGCCCCGGGAGGCACAGTCGATGCGCCCCTGGAGTTGTTTGTCGGCAATGCGGGAACGGCCGCGCGATTCCTTTCTGCCTTCGTCTGTCTTGGTCAAGGCGTGTACCGGGTCAGTGGTGTCCCGCGCATGCACGATCGGCCTCAGGGGGCGCTCTTCGCTTCACTGCGAGAGCTGGGCTACCGCGTCGATTCCCCAAACGATCGGCTGCCGGCTCTCGTGCATGGATCCGGGCCCCGAACGGGAGCGATGTGCCGCGTGTGTATCGATGAGAGTTCCCAGTTTGCTTCCGCGTTGCTGCTTGCTCGATCACGGGGTGGCTGGGAGGTGATCGTCGAGGGAGACGATCCAGAGGAATCACCCTATATTCGGCTGACTTTAGACCTTCTCGCAAGATTTCCTCGACGTGGAACGTTTCCGATTGAACCCGACGCTTCGAGTGCCAGCTATTTCTGGGGTGCCGATTGGCTCTTAGGAAGTCCTTCGCGGATTCGCGTGGCGAACTGGATGGCACACTCCTTCCAAATCGACGCTCGATTTCCCGATTTTCTGCGCGTGTTTCCGGAGCGCACCTCGAGGCGGCAGGATCTTGGCGACAGCATCATGACCGCGATCGTTCTTGCGCCGTTTGCGGACGGTCCCAGGGTTTTTGTGGATCTCGAGCGATTGCGAGTTCAGGAATGCGAACGCGTTGAGGCGCTGCGTAACGAATTGTTGAAATGCGGAGCGAAAATCGTCGAAGACGGCCATACCCTGCGCATCGAGCCTGGATCTCTTCATGGCAGCACGATCGAAACCTATGGAGACCATCGATTGGCCATGTGTTTCGCAATGCTGGGGCTGCGTGTTCCGGGAATGCGGATCAAGAATCCCGAGTGCGTCAAGAAGACTTTTCCAAATTTTTTTGAAAAATTTTCATCGCCGCCGCCGCAAGGTCTCGGAGTACAGCTGATATCCTCCCCGTGCTCCTGAACCATCAGCCTGAACGGACTCACAGAGCTTCCTTGAAGCCGGCTTCCCGGGAGTTAGAGCTATCAGAGTGCGATGTCTTTCGTCAGGCCGTGATCACGGCATCAGCTTCGACTTCGACCAGCATCGCCGGGTCGATCAATCCGCTGACCTCGACCATCGATGTGGCCGGCTGGATCTCATTGAAGACTTCGGCATGTGCCCGGGCGATCGCTTCCCAGTCCTCGCCGATGTGCACTATGTACATTCGCGTTCGGACGACATCCGCCAGTCTGGCGCCCGCTTGTTTCAGTCCTGATTCAACGTTTTTGAGTGCCTGAATTGTTTGGGCATATGCGTCATCGACACCGACAATCTCTCCGTTTTCATTGGTGGCCGTAGTCCCAGACACCCAGACCTGATCACCGACCCGAACAGCACGTGAGTATCCCACAATGGGTTCCCACGGTGTCTGGCTGGAGAAGTTCTTGCGCCTCATGCTACGAATCTACCCGAAGACATCACATAGATGCCATGACCCTTGGCGGTATTTGGCAAGATTGCTTGGTTGTTGACCACCCGGAAAACGGCAATCGAGGACGCTGAGAACAATGGACTGTCGATGTCGGGGCAGGCGACTTCAGTCGATCAGACATTGCGTCGGTCTAGCCCAAACCGATTCGCCTCCGAATCGGCCCGTAGAAGAGTACCCAAACCGCAAATTGTGTGAGAAGTCTTCGAACCGATGCCGATGGCGAGCAGCCACGAAAACTCAGGTTCCCGTCTCGACCCGATGACGGTCCACACCGTCGAAGAAAGTACCGTCACCGCGACTGCTCGAAAGGTGAATGTGTGCCAATCTTAGTTGGAAATTGAAACGGCTCCAAACCCCATGGTTTGATGGTATTGGAAGAAACAACATCAAGCCTGTAAGAGAAAGGAGCCGAGATGAGGAGTCTGTTACGTTCGGTAAAGAAACGCAAGAAGTCGCGTGTGCTGGGTGAGGTCGAGGTCCTGAGCCGGGAGGAATACTCGGGACTGGAATTGGACTCGAAGGTGGAGATGATTCGGGCGTTGATCCCACTGGGGTTGATGCACGTGGAGGAGTTGCTCGACGAGGAAGTGAAGTCGTTGGCGGGTGAGCGATACGCACGAAAGGAGGCGGCGTTGCGGGGCCGGCGACACGGGAGCAATCCGGGGACCGTGGGGCTGGGTGGCCAGCGGGTGCCGGTTCGGGTGCCTCGAGTGCGCAGCGTGGCGGGCGGGGAGATTCCGCTTCGGACCTACGAGGAACTCAGTCCGGGTGGCGCGGTGAACGAGCTACTGCTCAGACGTGTGCTGTATGGGATCTCCTGCCGGAACTATGAATCGGCCGCTGAAGCGATTCCGGGAGCGATCGGACTGTCGAGTTCGACGGTGTCTCGAGGATTCGTCCAGGCGAGTGCCGCGAAACTTCGGGAGATGCAGGAGCGGGATCTGAGTGGCGAGGACGTCGTGGCGATCTTCCTGGACGGGAAGGCGTTTGCCGACGCCCTGATGGTAGTGGCCCTGGGCGTCACGCTTTCGGGCGACAAACGCTTCTTGGGCTTCGTGGAGACCGACACGGAGAACGAGCAAGTGCTGACTCCGTTTCTCCGTTCGTTGATGGAGCGGGGCCTGGACATCTCTGAAGGCGTGCTGGTGATTGTCGACGGCGGCAAAGGTCTGCGGGCGGCGGTCAAGAAGGCATTCAGGAATCGAGCCCTGGTCCAACGCTGCCAATGGCACAAACGCGAGAACGTCGTGAGATACCTATCGAAGACCGAGCAAGCCGTGTGGCGACGCCGGCTGCAGCGGGCCTACGAGCGCCCGGAGTACGACGAAGCTCGGGCGGCGCTCGGAGAGCTCCATGGAGAGCTCGAGGAGCGAAACCAATCGGGGGCTGCGAGCCTTGAGGAAGGCCTGGAAGAGACCCTCACGTTGCATCGGCTCGGCGTGTACGGGGTCTTGGGCCGTTCGTTCAAGACGACGAATTGCCTGGAATCGGTCAATGCCCTTGTCGAGGAAAGGTGTGCGAAGGTCGATCATTGGAAGAACTCGAGTCAGCGGCAACGCTGGTTGGCGACGGCGCTCATCGACATCGAACCGCGCCTGAGGAAGGTGATCGGCTACCGTCATCTTCCAAAGCTCCGCGAAGCCCTCCAGCGAGAGCTGAAAATTGAGGCGAAGACGTCGACGAGATCGAAGAAGAAGGTTGCATGACCCATCGTGAGCCGTGGAGAGTTTCAACTAAGAATGGGCTTGACTCCGAAAGATTGCACGAATCGTGTATCACCTGCTCTAAACCAAAGTACTCCTCAACATATCGGTGTTCCGACGGCACGAACAGCGGCATCAGAACCGCGACGAAACCTGTCTCCGTGAACACGCGAAACGACTCGGCTCCAACCCACCCCCGAGCTGAACACATTGATTTAGCCTGAGTTTCTCACCAGTTGAGCGGCCACGTTAGTTGGAGCCCGAGATATGGGACGGACACCTAATTCTCTAGGTCGGCAGACATCACGGTGTGTTGACATACCGAATTAGGTGTCCGTCCCAGATCTCCCGCCCAGCAAGGCTTATTTGATGTGAGAAACCCTGGCTCCCGAACTGGTGATCTATACGGGTTAGTGCCTTGAGAATCTGCTTCTGAGAAGTCAGTCGCATTTCCAGGCCATTTGCCCAAGTGTTGCTCGAGAGTTCACGGTCCTCCAGCTCGGTCACCCGACTATCTTTTTATTGAAATTGTTTCCGGCCCGGTTCGTAGTAACAGTTATGGACCCAGTGGAAGCGGTGGCGACGACCACTCACCAGTTCGAAACCGCCTATACAACGCATCGAGCCAGGGTGTTCAACCTTTGTCGATACCTTCTGGGTTCGTCTCACCTGGCCGAAGATGCCACGCATGAAGTGTTTCTGCGAGCCCAACGAAGGTTTTCAACCTACGACACCTCTAAGCCTCTGTCGAGCTGGTTGGCTGGAATCGCAAGCCACTACTGTGTCGACCAGTTGCGGCGGCGGACGCTGGAGAAACGGCTCTTCGATGCGACACCGGCGGAAGAGATGCAGCTGGCATCGTCCGGACTCAGTCCACTCAGCCAGTTTCTCAGCGCAGAGCGGGGCCAGAGCGTGAGAATCGCGCTGGCCGCACTGCCCGAGCGGTACCGCGTTCCGCTCGTCTTGGCCTACTACGCCGAGTTGAGTTACGCCGAAATCGCTAAGGTCCTTGACCTCGGTCCGAATACAGTCGGCACTTTGATCTTCCGCGGTAAACAAGCACTGCGGAAGCAACTTATGGGAGGAAGTCGCAGTGGCCTGTCCGAATGAATACGCCTGGTCCGTGTACGTTGATGGGGAGACGGAGCCCGACGAAAGCCGGCAACTCGTGTCGCATCTGGATGAATGCCGACGCTGCCGCGACCTGGTCGCCGACCTGGCTGAAGAGGGGCGTCTACTTGCGAACTGGCTTCAGGAAGTGGACCTGGAACCGCAGGCGGAACCGGTTTCGGATTCAGCCATTGCGCGGAGTTCGCTCCTTAGCCTCGGCATAGCCGTCCTTGTTCCAGCAACCGTCTTTCGGGTCGCTCTCGATTGGCTCGCGGGTGCCCAGGCGCCTCCATTCCTGGCGTGGCTCAATCCGCTCGCCGTGTCCGGGCAACTCACTCTATCTCTAAACTTGATCGTTTACGCCATCAACGAAGGAGGCTTCATCGTGACGTCCATGGTCCGTAACTCCAGCTCCGCCGTGCTGACAATATTGCTCCTTTCAGCGCTGATGCGCCTGATCCGCCCGTCCCTCAGGTCCAGCGCCCTGCTTGGGACACTCTTCCTGGTGGTGTTTGCCGCGCCGGGCCAAGCCATCGACCTGCGTCGAGGCGAGGCGAACGTAACGGTTGCCGCCGGTGAGACCATCGACGACTCTCTGGTCTTCTTTGGGGAATCCATCACCATTGATGGCACTGTGACCGGCGACCTGCTTGCATTCGGGCGCCAGATCACTGTCCGCGGACTGGTCGAGGGCAGCGTGTTTTCGTTTGCTCAACGCGTCGAATTGACAGGTCGAATTGGGGGCAATTTGATCGGAATCGCCCAGAGTGTCCGTGTTGACGGAGCAGCCGGTGGCAATCTTTACGCTGGAGCGCAGTCGTTCACCGTAGGCGATGACGGTGAGGTTGGGGGAAATGGCTTCGTCGGCGCGCAGGATGTCCTCATCAATGGTGCTGTTGGTCGCGATCTAATGGTCGGCGCGAACTCTTTAATCATTGCCGGTTCCGTGGGCCGGAATCTACTTTTCGGCGGTGAGGACCTTACAGTACAGGAACCGGCTCGGATCGCAGGAAATCTCGAAGCACATATGATCGAAGAAGAGAACTTTCGAGTCGATCCGGGGGCAGCGATTCTCGGGACCACAACTCTGGAGATGCCCACCACGGAACCCAACCGGTTCAGGACCATAGCATTCTATATCGGACGCTTGATCCGTCTTGCAGCCGCGCTTATCGCAGGGCTCGTCTTGTTCTGGTTGTTCCCACCTGCCCGACAGATCCGCCTGGACAATGGACGCGCGTTGCTCACAGCGGGAGGCATCGGGTTCCTTGTTGCTGTCGCCACACCGGTTGCTGCCTTCTTTGTCGGCATCACATTGATCGGTTTGCCGCTGGCCATGACTTCTGTTGCAGCGTGGCTCCTCGGGCTCTATCTGGGGAAAGTCGTCATCGCCGGGTTCATTGGTCGGGCAATGCTGACCTCGGGTGCGGTCGAAACTGCAAGCATGCTTTGGCCGCTTCTTGCTGGACTCGTCGTAGTCTCCATTGCCGTCAGCCTGCCCTACGTCGGTGGCGTGGTGAACGTACTGCTGACGTTGATGGGCCTCGGCGCTCTGATGCTGACGGGCTACCAGAGCTGGAGAGACCGTGCTAGAGCTGAAACCCAAGAGATGTAGCTGCCCTTGCACTAATCTCTTCCGGAGGCCGTGCGAGGCGTCTTACTAGACAAACGCTTGGTTAAGTTCCAGAAATTGGTTTGGGAGCCGTGAGGCGTTGTGTCCTAGAAGCGGACCGTTGCGGAAGTTGTGGCTGAGGGAGGAGGCAGACCAAGAACTGGTACATCCTCCGCGCCTACTCCTGCCTCAAGACCCGTGCGGGGTCGGTTCGCGTGGCCGTTCGGGCTGGCCAGCAGCATGCGGCCAGCGTGACGAGCAACATCAGAACTACGACGGAGGAGATTGCGGTCGGATCAGCAATACTCGTCTCACCGAGCGACGCCTCGATGAACCGGGTGACAAACGAAACAGCGGCCAGACCCACCGCAATACCCAGACTTCCAATCACTGCCGCGCGAACTACGATGGTTCGCACCAACACCCACCTGTCGACCCCAAGGGCCAACCGGATTGCAATCTCCCTCAAGCTCTCCTTGACCATTGATGCGAACAGCGACCAGCAGCCGAGCGCTGCGAGAAATATGCCCACAGCCGCAAGGATCGTGCTTGCTGTAGCGGCCACTCGGAGCTCCGGAAAGATTTGGCCCAGGAATTCGTCTTCAGTGGTGAAATTGCTCAGTGCAACTTTCGGGTTGATACTTCGAGCGATCCGTTCAAGTACGGGCACGAAGGCCATCGGATCGCCGGTCGTGCGGACCCGAAGTTGCCCGAGCACGCGCGGAAAAGGGATCCACACGCATCCGTGCGGAGGGCGAAAGAGATCACACTTCTCCATGCTGACTACACCCACAACGTGTCGCAACTCTTCTGTGAATCGGGGCTGTGGACCGCTCGCCATAAGAACGGACCGGTTGATGGCGTTTTCGCCCGGCCAGAGTGTCTCGGCCAGAACGTTATTGATAATGACGCTGCTCTCATAATCCCGAGTCGAACCGTCAAACTCGCGGCCTGCCAGGAGCCGTACATCGTGGGTCTTGAAAAACTCCGTGTCGGCTGCGTTCAGGCCTATTTCGAAATCGACGTTCGGATCCTCGGGAAGGCTGAGCAAGCCCGGCCCTGTCACAAACGGCGCCCATCCCGCACTGGCTCCGATCACCTCGGACTGCGCTCGAAGCGCTGGGTACAGCTGTTCGTAGAAGACGTTTGATTCCTCGTTGGCACGGAATCCCGGCGTGATCGATAGAGCCAGAGTGTTAACTTCCGCGAGTAGCACAGGTCCGGTACTGTATCCGGGATCCAGGGCCGCGACACGCTGGAGACTCGTGATATAGAGGCCGGCCGCGATGGCCAGCACGGTCGCCAGGCCTACCTGCAGCGTCAGCAGTACCTGGCGGGGAGTGATGTGAAAGCCAACCCAACTCCAGCCTGGCTTCCGTCCCTTTATTTCGCGGAAGGGACTGCGCGGCGAGGACAACAGCGCCGGGAACAGTCCGACGATCACAGCCACAGCTGCAGTGATCAAGAGCGCGAATCCAACGACTTTTGGATGATAGGGCGTTCCTCCGTCCAGGGGGACGCCCAGGAATACGCTTGGCAGGGTCCGCAATATTCCAAGCAAGAAAGCAGAGAGCATGATCCCCAAACCGCCGGCACACGCCACGAGCAACAGCGTCTCCGTAAGCAAGTGGCCCACGATCCGTTTGCGCGTCGCACCAATAGCCATTCGAACCGCAAGCTCTTTGCGCCGGGAAGCCCCGCGGCCCAGCAGGAAGTTGGCAACGTTGAAGCAAGCGGCCAACAGGATGAGTACCGCCACCGAGCCCAACCCTGCGAGGAACAAACCGACAGTGTTGTAGAGGTCTGGCCATAGTTGCGTTTCGGCGAGGCGCAGAAGCCGGATTCCACTCAACGTGTCTCGATTGGGATCCTCTAACTCCGGCCGCTGAAGCAGAGCCTCGAGCTCAGCCTCGGCAGCTTCCATCGAAATACCGGGACGTAGGCGGGCGACGATCGAAGCCCTGATGAAGAAATTCTGGCGGATACGGAGTGGAACGCCGCCCGTGCGGGGAGTGACCACCGAGGCGTAGCGCGCGTACCAAGGTATCCAAAGATCCGGTGGTCCGAACCAGTTGAGGTAGTTTCCTGAATAGCCTCGAGGAGCGACACCAACAATCCTGAACGGCTTGTCAATCATGTCGATCGTCTGACCCAGGACGTCAGGACTTCCCCCGAAGTGCGTCTGCCAGAAGTCATAGCTCAACATCACAACCGGAGGAACGCCGTCCTGATCGTCTTCAGGCAGGAGAATACGACCCAAGGCCGGTCGGATGCCCAGCAGAGTGAAGTAACTGCCGGAACCCATCTCCAGGTTCACCGGAACGGCCCGCTCCGGAAGATTCGCCACAGCCGGAATACGGTTGTAGCCGGCCACGGCCAGGAAAGGACCGTCAATTTCGTCCAACGCGTAGACCTGAGGTGGTGCAAATAACTGGATCCGGTTCGGGTTCTCAAGCGATGTCCCTTCGGACAGAGTAGCGCCCACAACGCGGCCAGGGTCCTGGACTCCGGCTGGAGCACGGTTCAGGAGCGCGTCGGACAAGCTGAAAACCGTTATCGTGGCGCTGATTCCGATGCCCATCGTTAGGATGGAAGCGAGCGCAAACATCCTTTGGCGCAGAATTCCACGGGCCGCATACCGGACTTCACGAATCAGGGCTTCAAAAAATGGGATGCCCCTCTGGTCGCGGACCTCTTCCCGGATCTGCTCCAGACGCCCGAAATCACGCAGTGCGGCGGCCGCGGCCTCACGCTCGCTCATACCGTTGCTGCGGTGCTCTTCGGCAGCGAGTTCAAGATGGGTCCGAACTTCCTCGCTGAGTTCCTGCTCCAGGTGCGCCCCGCGGATGAATCCGACGAGACGGCTCCACCAGACCCGCATGTCAGGAGCCCCCCTCAAGAAAACGCGCCACAAGGGCCGTCACTTGTTCCCACTGCTCGATGGATCGCCGAAGCTGTTTCTTACCCTCCCCCGTAAGCGAGTAAAACTTGGCACGCCGGCCGTTTTCGGACGTCCCCCACTGCGCCGTGATCCATCCTCGCTGATGCAGTCGCAGCAGGGCTGGGTATATGGAGCCTTGATTGAGACGGACCAGGTTTTCAGCAACCTGCTCAATCCGGCGCGCGACACCAAATCCGTGCAGGGAACCCATCGTGTCGAGGGTTTTGAGGACTAGAAGGTCCAGCGTTCCATAAGGAATTTCTGTTTTCGAATCGGTCATGTTGCCTACCAACACGAAAGGCTAACGAGGTACGTGTAGACTGTCAACAGAAAACAGATGCCAGTCGATCTAGAGTCGCTTTCCAGATGCTGACCCGGAGGAAACTATGGACTCCCGTGGGCATGTTTTTGTGAACTGCCGTGGCAGTGCGCACGTCTATACTCGAAGTCGAACGACAGGATGGAGGTGCCTTGTGAATGTACTCTATTGCATGCTGTTGTCCGCGGTGCTGGCTTCGGGCGGCCCCGTTTCGGAAAGCTTGTCCGTGGTTGCGGACGTGTGGCTTCAGAATTTTGTCCCGACCGCTGCGGCACCGGACCGCTGGGACTCTGGGTATGTCGTCACCCGGGACTCCTTCGTGGCTCCGGCAAGAGTTTATCTGTATGACAGATCAGGCGTAATCCGGTCATCCAGGTTGTTGGAACTACCAAGGGCATCAGACCTCCGCGTTTTCGACATCGCGGTCCATGACGATGGGACCTACGCAGTCGCTGCGGGTGCTGCGGCGGGCGAAAGCGGAGCCTACCTGATCTGGCTGACGGCTACGGGAGAGGTTCGTCGGTATCAGAAGACGTCTCCATTTGTACCCAGAGAGATCGATTTCGCCGGTGATGGTTCGCTGTGGGTCGCCGGGAGCATCGTCGATCACAGCATTCGAAATCCGGAAGACCAACCCAACCATGACATCCTCAGGCGATACGCTCCCGATGGCACGCTCCTCCAAACCGCACTCGACCGCGATAGTTTTGTCAACCTCACCTGGCAACACCCGGCGGCCCAGGGCATTTTCATCAAGGTTCACCCAGACCGGATCGGCTTCTACAGTCAAGTGGCCAACGAGTGGGTCGAGCTGGATCCCGACGGAGCGATCCTCGGACGGTGGCCGGGCGTGTCGGCCCATCCTGGAGAGAGGATCGGGGGGTTCGGCTTTCTTCCCGACGGCAGGGTCTATGTCAGCCACCGGAGATTGGGCGTCTACCGTACCCGGTACTCGACGCTGGACAAGTTGACCCGAGACTGGGCACTGATCGATGCGAGCCGCATCTACCCGGACGACGGCAGAAATCACTCGATGCAAATCTATGGCAACGACGGCAACCTGCTTGTTATCGGTGTTGATCGGCAACATCTGTTCTGGGCAAGGCCGGAATGAGTTTCTGCGGTTAAAGTGGCAGAAGCCAACTTGTGGGGAGGAAAGGCGCGCTCGCTAAAGCCAGGGGCTTGTTTTGGCGTCGCCTGGACTATCCTGGCAGGGTTTCCCGGTGGTCAGGATGCTCCAAACAAGAAAACGCGTCATGATCGTTGGTTCTGGCGGTGCCGGGAAGTCGACGTTTGCCCGCAAGCTCTCTGACCAGACCGGGTTGCCACTCATCCATCTAGACCGGATCTTCTGGAATCCGGGCTGGATCCCAACACCGTCTGAACAGTGGGAAGAATGTGTGCGCAACCTTTGTAAAGGTGAGCGCTGGATTGTTGATGGAAACTACAGCGGTTCACTTTCGATCCGCATGGAACGCTGCGACGCGATCGTCTTTCTTGACCTTCCAAGAACAGAGTGTTTACGAGGAGTGCTATGCCGCTGGCTGGCGCACCGCTCTAGTCCTCGACCCGAGTTACCTGAAGGCTGCCAGGAGACACTCAATCGGGAGTTCCTCCGCTGGATCTGGGACTATCCAAGTCAGACACGTCCGAAGATTCTCGCTGCGCTGGAGAGCGCTGGTCCAACTGTTGAAATAGTCACGATCCGTCGACGGAAACAGACGCGGCAGATTCTCGACTCGTTAGAAACCTAGTTGTGGAAACCCGGGTGTGATTTCCTTCAGGCCGATTGCTGGGTGCTACCCCGTTATTAAGGTCATTTTCCACTCTCCCTCCATAGTCGCGGATATGTCACAATCGCTGAAGATGGAACCAGCCTTGTGACGATGGAGATTTTAGCTTGACCGTCCGAGCTGTCTTCTTTGACATCGGAGAGACCCTCATCGACGAAACACGCACTTGGTCCGCTCTGGCCGACTGGCTCAGCGTGCCGCGGATGACGATGTTTGCCGTGCTGGGCCGCATCATTGCCAACAAGGGAGATCACAAAGAGGTTTTCCCTGCGGTTAGACCAGATCTCACAGCACACGAGCTAGTCGAGACGCTGGAATCCTTCCGCGCCGCAGTCAAAGGTCGATACCTTCCTGAAGACTTGTACCCCGACGTGAGGCCATCCTTTCAGGAGTTGAAGGAGGCTGGCTTGTTCATTGGCATCGCCGGTAACCAACCCACCGAACGCAGGCGTGATCTTCAGGAGATGAACCTCTCAGCGGACTTGATCGCGACATCCCAGGGTTGGGGAGTGAAGAAGCCCGATCCCGGATTCTTTGAACGGATTGCATCGGAGAGCGGATTCCGGCCGGAAGAGATTGCCTACGTCGGAGATCGCGTCGACAATGACGTCGTCCCTGCCTCCGACGCCGGCATGGTGTCCATCCATATTGTCCGAGGTGCCTGGGGATTCATTCAACAAGACTGGATCGGTGTCAAACGGGCCAGGGCCCAGGTGAGGTCGCTCACGGGATTGCCGGAGCTAATAGAGGATCCCTAATCGCCGGTGCTGGGCGCGATCATCAATTCCCACGCAGTCAGCTTCTGAGATCCTGAAACGAAATCACTGACCTAAGAACGCGAGCTGTTCTGTCGCGCGACGGTCTGTGGCCGCTCGCCAGGTTTACATGGCGTCCCGACGATTGCACTCTCACGGCAGACACAGGCGTCGCGCATTCGGGGAACGACTGATCCACCGCACGGAGAGGTGACTGAAGGCTTTGTCGTCTCACTGCTACGATTGATGGATCTCGACCTCCGATCGCCCGACCACAGCAAGTTATTTTCGCCAGGATAATGGACATCCGAGCGCATCGGCCCTACATGTGCAGTCACACGTCAACGAATGACGTGGAGTTAGGTCGCCGACTGGTGCAAGATATCGCGAGTCGATATTGGAACTCAAACCATGAACTCGTCGCCGCAGCATCCCGTTGGTATGAGTCCTGAATCGCCCGAGAATCGTGAGCAGAATGTGCATGCTTCACGCTCAAGGGAACTTGCCGGCATATTGCTAGCAGCAATAGCCTATTTTTTCGGTTCGGGCCTGGACGGCTTCGCGCCCCTTGTATGGATTGGGCCGATTCCAATTCTCATCCTGGCGTTTCAGTCCTCAGCCAAGCGCAGCGCCGTGATCGCTTTCCTGGCCTACGCTCTCGGTGGACTCCGTGACGTCTCATACCTGATCAGCGTTGTTCCAGTCACCGTCACGGTAGCTGCGCTTGTGGTCCCGGCCCTGGCGTTCAGCCTGGCAGTCGTGATGCAGCGCCGCACAGTGCTTCTCAGGAAAAGATGGTCCAGCGTACTCGCGTTTCCTGCGGTATGGACATCTTATGAGTTTCTACTGTCGCTCGTGTCACCCGATGGCACTGCGCTGAGTCTTGCATATTCTCAGGCGCGCGTATTGCCTTTGATACAGGTGGCATCTGTCACGGGCATTTGGGGAATCACATTTCTCGTCACGTTTGTCCCGGCAGGAATCGCGGCTGCTTGGCATTGGCGCCGTCAACGTCGCCTTGCTCTAGCAGCCCTTGGCGTTCCTATTCTTGTCCTACTGGCCGTTGGGAGCTACGGATTCACGCGATTGATGTTCTCGCGTCCACAACCCACACTGCAGGTAGCGGCCGCGACGACAGATGAGACAGTGCGGTTCTTTGACGCTTCGACTCCGGAGCAAGCCCTGCCGGTTCTCAGAGCATACGCGAGGCGAATTGACGAACTCGCGGCCGGCGGAGCCGAAGTCGTCGTACTGCCCGAAAAGTTTGTGGGTGTGACTCCGGAGTATGAGGACGAAGCCGTTGGCGTTCTCCAGGAGGCGAGCCGGCGAAACCGTGTGGTAGTGGTTGCGGGAATCAATCGAATCGGCAGATCGATATCGCGCAACACGGCATACGTACTGGGGTCGGAAGGCCAGGTCGTGGTCGAGTACGACAAGGCATTCCTCGTGTCTGGCTTCGAAAGTGCTTACAGCCGGGGCCGAACTCCTGGCTTGTTCCCCGCGTTTGGGACCACCGCGGGGGTTGCGATCTGCAAGGACATGGACTTTCCGCGCTGGTTGACGCGCTACTCTACTGCCGGTGCGCGAGTCGTTTTCGTACCTGCCTGGGACTTCGTAGTTGACGGCCCGCTTCACGCACACATGGCCATCCTTCGTGGTGTGGAAGGGGGATTCGCCGTTGTGCGGTCGGCACAGGAAGGCTTGGTGACAATCAGCGACCATTTAGGGCGGATCGTATCAGAGCGCGTCTCGTCGGAGAGCGGGGAGGTGCTGCTTTCCGGCACGGTGCCGCTTGGCCCGGGCCGTACCCTGTACAGTGCCACTGGGGATTGGTTCGGCCTAACAAGCATCGCGATGGCCCTCATGCTGCCCGGGATCCTGGCGGTACGAAGACGGCCGCAGTGATCGAACGCCGCTGTTAATCCGACGAGAGGAACAGGGAGTTAAGCCAAAGAGACCCAGAAGTCGTGCATCTGGGTTACGAAACTTTGTGTCTCACGCAGGCCACTAGTGAAGGAAGCAACGAATCCCTGTTTCCACCACAGTAATGCCGGGTTCCTCGGCTGCTGGATCGTTAACACCACTGCCCGTAAGCTCGGCAGGATGATAAAGTTCGGTCCGACCGAAGCGCCGTAGGTGATTCAGGTCAGAACGACGGGCCTTACCGCATCCAACATCCAGCGGGCCATAGCCGTCATGCGTGCATCTTCGTGTTGCTGGCCCATCAGTTGTACGCCCACTGGCATTCCCCTCACGCTCATCAGCGGCATCGTGACCGCCGGAGCGAACAGCATCGAACTCGGTGCATTAAAGACGAAGTCACCAGTCGGATATGGCGTGAGGCTGTCCCCCACGTCGCCGGACCACAGTGGCGCAGGGCCGGGACATGAGAGGCCGATGACGGCATCAGCTAGCGGCGCAAGCGTAGTGTGACGCTGCTGGGCCGCTAAACGCTCCATCAGTGCCGCGCGGTAATCCTCAGTGCTCATCGCCTCCGCCTGCGCCAGCACAGCTTTCAGTCGGGCACTGACGCCGTCGGGATACTGATCCACGAGGTTGCGATGGCCCCAACGGTTTTCCCAATTCGTAATTGCGTTACAGATCGCTCGGCTGCTGGCTATGCCTTGTTCCAGCGCCTCAATCCAAGGATGATCCTCTCGGCCCAGCAGCTTGACGCCGACGTCCCGCAGATTCCCCAGCAGCGTCTCGAATGCTGATCTGCTGGCGTCGTCGAGTTCGGCCCAGCCCTCGGTCTCCAGGACAATCAGGCGTTCAGGTTTTTCCGGGCGCGGCGGCAGTGAGGGGCCAAACAAGCCGGAGCGTCCGGGGTCACCCCCCGCCCGACACGCGATCTCGATTGCGACCTGCCACATGTCCTCGATGCAACCTGCATGGACGCCAGTTGTGCTCATGCTTGTCGTCTGGCGTTCGCCGCGGTTGATGCCGCCCTGTGTTGGCTTGAGAGCAACGTTGCCGCAATAGGCGGCAGGGCGAATAATGGAGCCTCCAACCTGCGTGCCGAGAGCCGCCGGAACCATGCCTGCGGCGATGGCGGCCGCAGAACCGGAGGAAGAGCCGCCCGGCGTGCGCGCAGGATCCCACGGGTTCGTGGTGGGGCCCGGATGAAAGCCGCCGAGTTCAGCCGTCACCGATTTACCGAGAATCACCGCCCCGGCTTGGCGTAGCGCCCATACGGCCGCGTTATCGCGCTTCGGAAAATTGCCGGTAAAGGCCTCACAGCCCATCTGAGTCGGCATGTCCTTGGTCTCAAGCAGGTCTTTGATGGCGATCGGCAGGCCATCGATCGTCGACAGCGGACACCCGGCCTTCCAGCGGGCGGCGCTCGCCTCCGCGGCGGTGCGTGCTCCAGCCTCGTTTAGAACGACGAAGGCCTGCACCACCGGATCGCGCGTCGCAATCGTCTCCAGGCAACGCTCGAGATAGGCGCTTGGCGTATCCGACCCAGTGCGGAAGCTTGGCGTGATGTCGTGGAACGTTAGCACCTTGAATTTCCGCGGGACGTAGGGCTCGGGGAATCCACTTTCCATATTTGCCTCAAACAGGTCGGCCTATAGCTCATCAACCATAAGGCTGCGTTGCATTCAAGCCCTCCAATTATCTGCGTGTACCAGCGATTGTGTCCTACGGCAGGTTCGAAACTTCTTGTAATGATTCTAATCACGCAACGAGGACACTAGCAACCCGTGGCATAAGTCTCACGGGCCGCGTTACGGCCAAACGGGGCCGGATTCTAGGAGGCGACGACGCTGCAATGCTCATTCATTGCGAGGAGTCGGCGACAACGAAGACGGCCCCGTTTCGCCGTAACCCTTTGGGCGCAGGGGGGTTCGGGCCGCAGGCTTTGTCCCTCGTCGGTCACGATGAAAAGACGGCGCCTGCTGCCTCGGTTTCAAACCTCGGTGGCCGCTCCTCACTTCGCGTCTGCAACCCGAAGACCCCTCCGCGCGGCCCTTGAGACTTATGCCACGGGCTGCTAGGCGTGTTTCTGCGCCAACCTTGATCATGCTTACGGGCTGGGTTTCCGAGAAGCCGACTTCTGGGACACCAGTCAGAACTTCCACTGGACGTATCGTCATAGAGCCAAGTGAGTATTCGGACGGTTTCGTATGCCTACGTTGAATCTCGCCAGTACTGGTACTTACGGCAGCCTCTCCAAAACACCGCCTGCATCGTTGAAGAATGTGTGCCAATCTTAGTTGGAAATTGAAACGGCTCCAAACCCCATGGTTTGATGGTATTGGAAGAAACAACATCAAGCCTGTAAGAGAAAGGAGCCGAGATGAGGAGTCTGTTACGTTCGGTAAAGAAACGCAAGAAGTCGCGTGTGCTGGGTGAGGTCGAGGTCCTGAGCCGGGAGGAATACTCGGGACTGGAATTGGACTCGAAGGTGGAGATGATTCGGGCGTTGATCCCACTGGGGTTGATGCACGTGGAGGAGTTGCTCGACGAGGAAGTGAAGTCGTTGGCGGGTGAGCGATACGCACGAAAGGAGGCGGCGTTGCGGGGCCGGCGACACGGGAGCAATCCGGGGACCGTGGGGCTGGGTGGCCAGCGGGTGCCGGTTCGGGTGCCTCGAGTGCGCAGCGTGGCGGGCGGGGAGATTCCGCTTCGGACCTACGAGGAACTCAGTCCGGGTGGCGCGGTGAACGAGCTACTGCTCAGACGTGTGCTGTATGGGATCTCCTGCCGGAACTATGAATCGGCCGCTGAAGCGATTCCGGGAGCGATCGGACTGTCGAGTTCGACGGTGTCTCGAGGATTCGTCCAGGCGAGTGCCGCGAAACTTCGGGAGATGCAGGAGCGGGATCTGAGTGGCGAGGACGTCGTGGCGATCTTCCTGGACGGGAAGGCGTTTGCCGACGCCCTGATGGTAGTGGCCCTGGGCGTCACGCTTTCGGGCGACAAACGCTTCTTGGGCTTCGTGGAGACCGACACGGAGAACGAGCAAGTGCTGACTCCGTTTCTCCGTTCGTTGATGGAGCGGGGCCTGGACATCTCTGAAGGCGTGCTGGTGATTGTCGACGGCGGCAAAGGTCTGCGGGCGGCGGTCAAGAAGGCATTCAGGAATCGAGCCCTGGTCCAACGCTGCCAATGGCACAAACGCGAGAACGTCGTGAGATACCTATCGAAGACCGAGCAAGCCGTGTGGCGACGCCGGCTGCAGCGGGCCTACGAGCGCCCGGAGTACGACGAAGCTCGGGCGGCGCTCGGAGAGCTCCATGGAGAGCTCGAGGAGCGAAACCAATCGGGGGCTGCGAGCCTTGAGGAAGGCCTGGAAGAGACCCTCACGTTGCATCGGCTCGGCGTGTACGGGGTCTTGGGCCGTTCGTTCAAGACGACGAATTGCCTGGAATCGGTCAATGCCCTTGTCGAGGAAAGGTGTGCGAAGGTCGATCATTGGAAGAACTCGAGTCAGCGGCAACGCTGGTTGGCGACGGCGCTCATCGACATCGAACCGCGCCTGAGGAAGGTGATCGGCTACCGTCATCTTCCAAAGCTCCGCGAAGCCCTCCAGCGAGAGCTGAAAATTGAGGCGAAGACGTCGACGAGATCGAAGAAGAAGGTTGCATGACCCATCGTGAGCCGTGGAGAGTTTCAACTAAGAATGGGCTTGACTCTCGTTGAACAATACGAGGGAAGAAACGGGCCTTCGCTCTATCGTTCCGTCCGAAGACTCCACATGGGATGCCACCATCGGTGTCGCGCCTAGAATGGCTCTCGCCCTCTGATTATCGTCATAAAGGGTGACGGACGTCGTATACCCCGCATCGATTCCGACCCTCAGGTCACCCGCGGCATCGAACAACGCCAAGGATGCGCCGTCCAAAGACGCGGTCAGGATGGCTCTTTCTTTTCCAGATGGATCGACTAAGGTGATCGAGTCCCGAACAATTAGCGGTGGTTGAGTCTGATCTGGAACCGAGACTCGACCCTCGATGCTCCGATCGCGGATCCGTTGCTGGGTACGAACTTGGCCAAAAAGAAGACCACTCCCAAGCACGATTACGGTCAACGCTATGACGGTGTGTCTGTACCTTGCGAGCCGTGTCTCCAGCATTGTCAGTCTCCGTTCAAGATCGGCCGAAGGATTCGCCTGTGACATTTTCTCCTCCTGTCCCCGGATTTGTGATGGCGTAGCAAACGCCCGTACCCACAGTGTCCGGCGTTTCGGGCCGCGCCGCAAGCAAATCGGGCTCCTCGTGACCTGTACCACCCGAATCGGGACCAGCGCCGATGGGTCTTGCCGGGGAGATCGAGGCGCGAGACGAAAGTCGATGTCTTCACATCGACGACGGCTCGCAACGAAGATATCGCCGGCAACCCACATCGGCCCAAGGGGTTGCGGCGAAACGGCATTGTCTTCGTCGTCGTCAGCTCCTCACAATGTGGGAGCATTCCCTCGTCGCCGACTCTTAGAAGAAAACGCCGTTTGGCCGCAACGCTGGTCCCGATTCGGGTGGTACAGGCCACTACTCAATCAGGACGTGATTGCGCCTGCTCCAGGCACAAACGACCAGTATTTGCCTGGATGGCTGGCACTAGCCCCTGAACAAGCGTGATTGATGAGGAATTGAAAGTGGAATAACCGCCGAAGTACCCGAAATGCCCCCTCTCCGTGCGAAAAAAACCTTGGACAGATTCTTTGGAGAAGGAGGCATTTCAGATGAACGATTATACGCGCAAGAACATGAGGAACCGCAAGCGGCGAATTGAGCGTCGGCTTGGGGATCGGAATTGGAAAGATCAGGCGAAGCCGATGCTGTCGGCGCGCAACATCCGGTACGAGATGGGAGACCGGATGAGGGGTCTGTCGGTGGGCGGCATCGGAATGATGCATCAGGTGGCGCGGCGGACCGGACTGATCGAAGCCATCGACAAGGACGTGCATGTGCTGAAGCGGCATCTGCCCTACCAGGAATCGGATCACGTGTTGAACATCGCCTACAACGCGTTGAGTGGGGGCACGTGTATGGAAGATATCGAACTGCGGCGCAATGACGAAGTGTATCTGGACGCGTTGGGAGCACAGCGGATTCCGGATCCGACCACGGCGGGAGACTTCTGCCGGCGATTTGAGGAAGACGACGTGGAGTCGCTGATGGACACGTTCAATAAAGTGCGGCTGAAAGTCTGGCGCCAGCAGCCCGATGCGTTTTTCGAGGAAGCGGTTCTGGAGGCGGACGGGACATTGGCCCCAACCACCGGAGAATGCAAAGACGGGATGGACGTGGCCTACGACGGGACATGGGGTTATCACCCACTGTTGATTTCGCTGGCGAACACGGCCGAACCGTTATACCTGGTGAACCGGAGCGGCAACCGGCCCTCGCATGAGGGAGCGGCCAAACGGTTCGATCAGGCAATCGCGTTGTGCCAGCGTGCGGGGTTCGATCAGATCCTGCTGCGCGGGGACACCGACTTCAGCCAGACCCGGTATTTGGATGGATGGGACGACCAGGGCGTGGGCTTCATCTTCGGCATCGACGCGATGAAAAACCTGGTGGCCCGGGCCGACCAATTGGAGCCGGACTGCTGGGCGCGCCTGGAACGTCCCGCCAAGTACGAGGTAGCCAGCCAACCCCGCCAGCGTCCCGACAAGGTCAAGGAACGGATCGTTCGGGAGCGTGACTTTGAGAATATCCGCTTGCGGGGCGAGGATGTGGCCGAGTTTGCGTATCGGCCCGGAGCCTGCGATCGGGACTACCGCGTCGTTGTGGTGCGAAAGAATCTGTCGGTGGCCAAAGGGGAGCAGGTGTTGTTCGACGACATCCGGTACTTCTTCTACATTACCAACCGTGCGGATCCTGCGGACCAGATCGTGATGCGTGCGAATCAACGGTGCAATCAAGAGAATCTTATTGAGCAGCTCAAGAACGGCGTACACGCCTTGGGGATGCCGGCCGGGGATCAGACCAGCAACTGGGCCTACATGGTGATGGCCTCACTGGCCTGGACACTGAAGGCGTGGTTTGCGTTATTGCTGCCCGAAACCGGACGTTGGGGCCAGAAGTATCAGGCCGAGAAGCAGACCGTGCTACGCATGGAGTTCAAAACGTTCCTGAACGCCTTCATGCTCGTGCCTTGCCAGCTCGTGCGTACTGGTCGGCGCATCGTCTTCCGGCTGATGGCCTGGAACCCGTGGTTGCCAGTCTTGTTTCGTGCCGTGGATGTGTTGCGTCAACCTCTGCGATGCTGACCCGATCATGGATCTGAGCCCGGGCGGTCGAGGTCCCGGTTTCTTTCAACCCTTCAAACAGACACGGCGAGGCGGCAACTGAAACAGATACAACACGAACCGCATACCTGGAAAAAGCGATCTGGGAACGGGAGCTTATGCCTCCAATTTTACGGCCGTGAACCGGCCGTTTGTCCACTGGTTATGCGCTTGTTTTGGGACTAGACTGGTCCGATAAGACGTTATCGGGCCAAATGGCCCCAACAAATGGGGATCTCAGATTCCCAGAAGCCGACTTCTGGGACTTGCTGGCCTGGCTAGTTTTGAGAGCGGAGTGCGGCATCAGCGGAAGACTTCGGAATCTTCCGCTGATCGACACCAATCTATCGAGTTCCCGCAGCACGTTTAAAGACGTAGATTACCCAGCCGAGCGTGTCCCGCCCCCACCGAAAATACGCATCGCGATATCTGAGGACCTCGGCAACCAACTCGCGGTTGTCAGGATCGTCTGGACTGTTGCGCCTGTGGGTGTCTGTTGCGTACCACTGCAAGCCCTCGTATCGGTCCCGGTCGTCCTGACTGCTGGCCAGAGTATAGACAAGCTCAAGTCCGAGGTTTTCAGCCGTCCTCACGTTCTCGAAGTGGGTCCCTATGTACCCTGTCAACGTTATAAGCGTGGCGCTTCTCACTCTCACGTTCATTCGTTATTTTTTCACGGAATCGCAGGCATGGTTGAAGATCGGGCGTGCGCTTCTCGTTCCGTTTGTGTGATTCTCTCGTCAGCTGGCTAATCGTACTCTGTTAGGTGCTCTCAGAGAACTGGCGCACATGGCTCTATAACGCTATGTTTCTATCCGACATGCCCCGGATCATTTCTGTCTCTGTCGGTCCCGGACCATCTCCGATAGAAACATAGCGTTGTACAACCAAGTGACCACGACGCGACCTCAGATTCCCAGACGGCGACTTGTGGGGAAGTGCTCGTGTGCACAAGACACCGTCGAGCGTAGTGCGAGGCAATCGGTATAGCAATTACCGCAGAACCTGACAGTCATCGCTGGATTAAAACATTCGTGACAAAGCCGGCGAACCGTTGGAGAATTGCTTACGGATAAATCGAATGTTCGATTCTCGACAACTCGTTGCTTTCTTCTGCCTCGCGCTTCTGGCGTGCAGTCTTTTTGCATCCATTGGTGCCTCTGATGTTCTTTGGGTCCTTTCCCTCATCGCAACTTCCTACCTTGTCCTGGCCTCGGTTCTCCTTGAGAGGATGATCGAATCGGTCCTCTGGCGTCCCGATCCGGCGCTGTTCTCCATCGCTCTTCGAGCGCCTCCTCAGCAGTAACTCCAGTACGAGATCTGGTGCCGTTACTCGACGGCATTTAACCGAACAATTCATACGAACGGGAGAGTTCCATGTGGATGAGTCGCCTGTTACGGGCAATTGCCTGTGGATTGGTGCTGTCAGGAGCACTTGGAGGAATTGTCGTGCGCCCAGAAGACATCGAAGAATTGCTTCATGTGCATAACCGGGTGGAGGTAGAACAATCCGTTCAGGAAGAAGAAAACGATGAAGTGGATGATCAGGAGTTTGGGCCGGTTGCCGATTGAGGGCGAGTTTCTCGCCATCACAGGGCCAGCAGCTGCCTCAATGGAAGTTGACGTTGGTTCTGTCCACGCCCTGAATCGGAATACCGGCTGGTCACTTGACGTATAGTCGGCTACACGTAGAAGTGATCGTAGCAGACGATCAGCAGCGGATTACTTTTTCCAGTCGCGAAGTGGTTAGGAATTGGTCCTCTTCGAGGGCGTTTCGGTATTGCCGCTGAACCCACTTCCCTATAGTAGGGGTCGAGCCGACGCGAGCCGCGCCTACGCCCCGCCTTTCTTCTCTTGATTTCGCTTGAAGACTATTTGGTTGGAGGTTGCGGTCGCTCCGTCTCGGCCGCAGGTAGCCAAGTGGATCAAACTACGCGTTGCTGTCAGTTTCTTTCATCGTTCAAGCAAAGTTGCAAATGTTGACGGAACCAGCCGGCTGACAAGGGTCCGTTCGACTGTACCATAGCCGCTTTGTCGGCTATAGTTAGGTGTTCCTTCAGTTGAAGTGAAGCTCATGACAAGTGCCAGCCAGCTCCTAGTCCATGTACTCGCGCCAGCGGGCGGTGGCCTCCTCGGCCTATGCGCCTGGCGTTTTGGACGGGTGTCTATCTGGTTGTAGACAGATTTCGCCCGTTCATCTTTCGAGCGGGTGCCTTCCGAATTCTTCCAGATTCAGCCCTGCTCGTCGATGCCGGGCGCGATGGCCGTACCAGTTCGAGCGCGTGTATTCGCGTCACTGGACTCGGCAACCGGTGAATAAGTGGAGAATGTCAAATGCCCGAACGAAATCAGTATCGTCCGCTGCTGTTGGACACAGCCAAGCGCGCAATCAACTACCTGGAAACCAGTCCGTCAAGGGCGGTCTTTCCTTCACTGGATGCTTTGAACAACCTGGATCGACTTGGGGGAGCACTGCCGAAACAGGGTGAAGACGAGTCAGCTGTAATTCAATCGCTCGACGAGTGCGGCTCACCATCTACGGTTGTGTCCACCGGCGGAAGGTACTTCGGATTCGTGACCGGCGGCGCGCTGCCGGCTACAGTCGCTGCTCATTGGCTTGCCGACGCGTGGGACCAGAATGCAGGTCAGTACGTCGCGTCACCGGTCGCTGCACATCTCGAAGAAGTCGCCCTCAACTGGATTCTTGACCTGCTTGGTCTGCCGCCACAATCTGCCGGTGCTTTCGTGACCGGCGGACAGATGGCTAACTTCACGTGTCTCGCGGCCGCCCGTCACGCCGTTCTTCAGAAAGCTGGTTGGGACGTTGAGAGCGATGGTTTGTTTGGTGCGCCTCCGATTACGGTGTTAGTGGGCGAGGAAGTCCACGTCACTGTGCTGAAAGCCCTCTCTCTTCTCGGACTCGGCCGAAATCGTGTCGTTAGCGTGCCGGTCGATAATCAGGGACGGATCAGGGTCGATGCACTTCCCCAAGTGAATGGACCAACGATCCTCTGTTCCCAGGTGGGTAACGTGAACACGGGTGCGTGCGACCCGATCGCACAAATCTGCGACGCGACCAAGGGCTCGGGCACCTGGGTCCACGTCGACGGCGCATTCGGGCTCTGGGCCGCAGCAGCCCCGGCAAGAAAGTACCTTGTCGAGGGAATGGAAGCCGCAGACTCGTGGGCTACCGACGGCCACAAGTGGCTCAATGTCCCGCAGGATAGCGGAATCGCCATCGTGCGCGACACAGTCGCCTTGAACGCTGCCATGGCGATCAGGGCGGCTTACTTGAGCCCGAGCCAACGGCGCGATTCAGTAGATTGGACTCCGGAAGCTTCCCGTCGGGCTCGCGGAATCGAGATATGGACGGCTTTGCGGACGCTTGGACGGGATGGCGTTGCCGAACTGGTCGAGCGGACATGTCACTATGCAACTGTTGCAGCGGACCGACTGAGGACCGAAGGCTTCGACGTTCTGAACGAGGTTACGATCAATCAGGTCCTGGTTTCCTTCGGCCCCCCGGAAGTGACTCAGCGAGTGATTCAGGCGATTCAGGCGGATGGAACATGCTGGTGTGGCGGGACACTTTGGCAGGGCCGCGCAGCCATGCGGATCAGCATTTCCTCATGGGCCACAACCGATGAAGATTTGGACAGAAGCCTCTCCGCGATCATCAGGATTGCAACGGTGGTAATCGGCGGCTAATCGAGCAAGTGTCCGGGGAGTTCTGAACATGGTGAACTTTACGGCTTTGCCCGTGGGTAACCGTCGGGAAATGAGCCCGGGTTACCTAGTGTAGTCCGTCACAGTTAATGTAACTTATTCAGCTTTCCTACGTCTGAGTATATATGAGGAGAGCACCGACGATTAAATTGGACATTCCTGTGCGGAAGGAACTGGAGCGACTGAGCCGAAGCCGCAGTGTGGCGGTCCGGTTGGCGGAACGATCTCGAATTGTCTTGCTGGCCGCCGGGGGTCTGGACAATCAGGAGATCGCTGCCAAGTTGGACATCACTCGTCAAAAGGCCGGACGTTGGCGCGATCGTTTCGTTGAAGATGGCCTCGGGGGAATCGAAAAGGACGCTTCCCGCAGTGGACGGATTCCCTCGATCGGCCGCCGGAAGCGGGCCCGGATCGTGAAGAAGACGGTCGAAGGGAAGCCTCCGAACGCCACGCACTGGAGCCGGTCCTTGATGGCCAGGGCAACCGGCGTCAGCGAGTCCACGGTAGGGAGAATCTGGCGGGCTCATGGCTTGAAGCCTCATCTGGCACGCACCTTCAAACTTTCCAACGACAAACAATTTGTCGAGAAGTTGGAGGATGTGGTCGGTTTGTATCTGAACCCTCCGGAAAACGCCATTGTTTTGTCCTGCGATGAGAAGAGCCAGATGCAGGCCCTGGACCGCACGCAACCCGGGTTACCTCTGAAGAAGGGGCGGTGCGGCACCCTCACCCACGACTACAAACGCAACGGGACGACCACGATGTTCGCCGCGCTCAATACGCTGGACGGCTCGATTATCGGGACCTGTATGCCGAAGCATCGTCATCAGGAATGGATCCGGTTTCTCAATCAGATCAAACGTTCCGTGCCGAAAGACAAACAGATCCATATCATTTGCGACAACTACGCCACGCACAAACATCAGAAAGTCGTCAACTGGTTGAAGCGCAACACGCGCTTTCATGTGCACTTCACACCGACCAGTGCATCCTGGCTGAACATGGTCGAACGCTTCTTCCGGGATCTTTCCGAACAACGGCTTCGGCGCGGGGTTTTCCATTCGGTTCCTGAGCTAATCCAGGCCGTGGAGGAATATGTCGGGGGTCACAATCAGAACCCGAAGCCCTTCATTTGGACCGCAACGGCTTCCGATATTCTTGAAAAAGTTCAACGTGCCCGAAAGAAGCTCGATAAGTTACAGTCTGTTTGACGGGGACCACTAGAAGCCGACTTCTGGGTCATCGCTGCTGGAAACGTTCGTCTGGTCGCTCTCTAAATGCGAGGATAGACTTCAGGCAAGAATGACCTTCGACCTCCAACCAATCTTGAGAGGTGAGCTCCTCGAACTCAGACCTCTTCGACCAGACGATTTTCAGGACCTATACGCAGTGGCTTCAGACCCGCTCATATGGGAACAAGAGTCAAGCCCATTCTTAGTTGAAACTCTCCACGGCTCACGATGGGTCATGCAACCTTCTTCTTCGATCTCGTCGACGTCTTCGCCTCAATTTTCAGCTCTCGCTGGAGGGCTTCGCGGAGCTTTGGAAGATGACGGTAGCCGATCACCTTCCTCAGGCGCGGTTCGATGTCGATGAGCGCCGTCGCCAACCAGCGTTGCCGCTGACTCGAGTTCTTCCAATGATCGACCTTCGCACACCTTTCCTCGACAAGGGCATTGACCGATTCCAGGCAATTCGTCGTCTTGAACGAACGGCCCAAGACCCCGTACACGCCGAGCCGATGCAACGTGAGGGTCTCTTCCAGGCCTTCCTCAAGGCTCGCAGCCCCCGATTGGTTTCGCTCCTCGAGCTCTCCATGGAGCTCTCCGAGCGCCGCCCGAGCTTCGTCGTACTCCGGGCGCTCGTAGGCCCGCTGCAGCCGGCGTCGCCACACGGCTTGCTCGGTCTTCGATAGGTATCTCACGACGTTCTCGCGTTTGTGCCATTGGCAGCGTTGGACCAGGGCTCGATTCCTGAATGCCTTCTTGACCGCCGCCCGCAGACCTTTGCCGCCGTCGACAATCACCAGCACGCCTTCAGAGATGTCCAGGCCCCGCTCCATCAACGAACGGAGAAACGGAGTCAGCACTTGCTCGTTCTCCGTGTCGGTCTCCACGAAGCCCAAGAAGCGTTTGTCGCCCGAAAGCGTGACGCCCAGGGCCACTACCATCAGGGCGTCGGCAAACGCCTTCCCGTCCAGGAAGATCGCCACGACGTCCTCGCCACTCAGATCCCGCTCCTGCATCTCCCGAAGTTTCGCGGCACTCGCCTGGACGAATCCTCGAGACACCGTCGAACTCGACAGTCCGATCGCTCCCGGAATCGCTTCAGCGGCCGATTCATAGTTCCGGCAGGAGATCCCATACAGCACACGTCTGAGCAGTAGCTCGTTCACCGCGCCACCCGGACTGAGTTCCTCGTAGGTCCGAAGCGGAATCTCCCCGCCCGCCACGCTGCGCACTCGAGGCACCCGAACCGGCACCCGCTGGCCACCCAGCCCCACGGTCCCCGGATTGCTCCCGTGTCGCCGGCCCCGCAACGCCGCCTCCTTTCGTGCGTATCGCTCACCCGCCAACGACTTCACTTCCTCGTCGAGCAACTCCTCCACGTGCATCAACCCCAGTGGGATCAACGCCCGAATCATCTCCACCTTCGAGTCCAATTCCAGTCCCGAGTATTCCTCCCGGCTCAGGACCTCGACCTCACCCAGCACACGCGACTTCTTGCGTTTCTTTACCGAACGTAACAGACTCCTCATCTCGGCTCCTTTCTCTTACAGGCTTGATGTTGTTTCTTCCAATACCATCAAACCATGGGGTTTGGAGCCGTTTCAATTTCCAACTAAGATTGGCACACATTCGGGAACAACATCCGATCAATGATCGCTACAAGGAAGACGTGTTCAAAGTGTTTTTCCGCGATGCGTTGATGTCCGGCGGAACGCTGATTGCAGTCGATTCAGAAGATCGCCAGGTGATCGGTTCGTCAAGATTCCATGGATGCGACAAAGAGAACAGCGAGATCGAAATCGGTTGGACATTCTTGGCCAGGTCTCACTGGGGTGGCGTTTACAACAAGGAGATGAAAATGCTCATGCTCCGGCACGCCTTCAGCTTCGTGAGCAGCGTTATCCTTCTTGTGGGTCCTGAAAATACACGCTCACAGCGTTCCGTGGAAAAGATTGGTGCAGTTCGTGTGGGATCACGGCCTGACGCGGGTGGCCGGCAAAGTCTTCTTTACCAAATCACCGCCTTACCCTGAGTCATCGTCTTCATTTCTAGGCACCATTTGGAAAAGACATGACGCGGACGCCGAATCTTCATGACTTCTGGGGAGTAGTGCCATTGAATTTGACCCTTTTCATGCCCACAAATCCCATCTGTAGTTAGATTTACCCAACTTTTCACGGTTGTTTCATCCGCACACTGTAACGATGGAATCGGGCACTAAGCTTCCTCGAAGACATTTGGTCTAAACGATTTCCCCTTTCGCGGAGTATTACTGAGGGCAATTCTTATGAAATCCCAGCCAGACGCATCATCTCTCCACGCCAGAGCGTGCTGGATGTCAGACTTCGAGCTGGAGGACCAGCCTTCAGAAGAGGGCGCCTCCGCTCGCGCTCTAGTCGAGCGCGCTGTAGCGGGTGATCCGAGCGCTTTCGAGCAGATCGTTGTTCAGAACGAGCGGCGCGTGCTCACGCTTGCATGGCGCTTGCTCGGCCAAATGGATGCAGCTCAGGATGCAGCTCAGGAAGTCTTTCTGCGGGCTTTTAAGTATCTCCATCGGCTCGATACGAAAAGGCCTGTCGCTTCTTGGCTCATGGGAATCACTGTCAATGTGTGCCGGGACTTAGGACGTAAACGGCAGACGTCGATTAACACGTTTTCGCCGCTCGGGGCTTTACAAGCTGAGTCCACACCAGCCGATCAGGCCGAGAATCCCCATGACCAGCTCGTCTCGCATCAACACCAGGAAATGTTGTGGGTCGCCCTTGAACAGGAATGTGTGCCAATCTTAGTTGGAAATTGAAACGGCTCCAAACCCCATGGTTTGATGGTATTGGAAGAAACAACATCAAGCCTGTAAGAGAAAGGAGCCGAGATGAGGAGTCTGTTACGTTCGGTAAAGAAACGCAAGAAGTCGCGTGTGCTGGGTGAGGTCGAGGTCCTGAGCCGGGAGGAATACTCGGGACTGGAATTGGACTCGAAGGTGGAGATGATTCGGGCGTTGATCCCACTGGGGTTGATGCACGTGGAGGAGTTGCTCGACGAGGAAGTGAAGTCGTTGGCGGGTGAGCGATACGCACGAAAGGAGGCGGCGTTGCGGGGCCGGCGACACGGGAGCAATCCGGGGACCGTGGGGCTGGGTGGCCAGCGGGTGCCGGTTCGGGTGCCTCGAGTGCGCAGCGTGGCGGGCGGGGAGATTCCGCTTCGGACCTACGAGGAACTCAGTCCGGGTGGCGCGGTGAACGAGCTACTGCTCAGACGTGTGCTGTATGGGATCTCCTGCCGGAACTATGAATCGGCCGCTGAAGCGATTCCGGGAGCGATCGGACTGTCGAGTTCGACGGTGTCTCGAGGATTCGTCCAGGCGAGTGCCGCGAAACTTCGGGAGATGCAGGAGCGGGATCTGAGTGGCGAGGACGTCGTGGCGATCTTCCTGGACGGGAAGGCGTTTGCCGACGCCCTGATGGTAGTGGCCCTGGGCGTCACGCTTTCGGGCGACAAACGCTTCTTGGGCTTCGTGGAGACCGACACGGAGAACGAGCAAGTGCTGACTCCGTTTCTCCGTTCGTTGATGGAGCGGGGCCTGGACATCTCTGAAGGCGTGCTGGTGATTGTCGACGGCGGCAAAGGTCTGCGGGCGGCGGTCAAGAAGGCATTCAGGAATCGAGCCCTGGTCCAACGCTGCCAATGGCACAAACGCGAGAACGTCGTGAGATACCTATCGAAGACCGAGCAAGCCGTGTGGCGACGCCGGCTGCAGCGGGCCTACGAGCGCCCGGAGTACGACGAAGCTCGGGCGGCGCTCGGAGAGCTCCATGGAGAGCTCGAGGAGCGAAACCAATCGGGGGCTGCGAGCCTTGAGGAAGGCCTGGAAGAGACCCTCACGTTGCATCGGCTCGGCGTGTACGGGGTCTTGGGCCGTTCGTTCAAGACGACGAATTGCCTGGAATCGGTCAATGCCCTTGTCGAGGAAAGGTGTGCGAAGGTCGATCATTGGAAGAACTCGAGTCAGCGGCAACGCTGGTTGGCGACGGCGCTCATCGACATCGAACCGCGCCTGAGGAAGGTGATCGGCTACCGTCATCTTCCAAAGCTCCGCGAAGCCCTCCAGCGAGAGCTGAAAATTGAGGCGAAGACGTCGACGAGATCGAAGAAGAAGGTTGCATGACCCATCGTGAGCCGTGGAGAGTTTCAACTAAGAATGGGCTTGACTCTTGAACAGCTCCCAGACAGAGAGAGGGCGGCTATTGTCTTAAGGGATATCGAGGGTCTTTCGACACAAGAGGTTGCGGACGTATTGAAGTCTTCTCCTGCGACGGTGCGAACGCAGATCAGCAGCGCACGGTTAAAGGTCCGAAAGGCAATCGATCGCATGAAAGAAACGAAACCATGAAGTGGAATGTGTGCCAATCTTAGTTGGAAATTGAAACGGCTCCAAACCCCATGGTTTGATGGTATTGGAAGAAACAACATCAAGCCTGTAAGAGAAAGGAGCCGAGATGAGGAGTCTGTTACGTTCGGTAAAGAAACGCAAGAAGTCGCGTGTGCTGGGTGAGGTCGAGGTCCTGAGCCGGGAGGAATACTCGGGACTGGAATTGGACTCGAAGGTGGAGATGATTCGGGCGTTGATCCCACTGGGGTTGATGCACGTGGAGGAGTTGCTCGACGAGGAAGTGAAGTCGTTGGCGGGTGAGCGATACGCACGAAAGGAGGCGGCGTTGCGGGGCCGGCGACACGGGAGCAATCCGGGGACCGTGGGGCTGGGTGGCCAGCGGGTGCCGGTTCGGGTGCCTCGAGTGCGCAGCGTGGCGGGCGGGGAGATTCCGCTTCGGACCTACGAGGAACTCAGTCCGGGTGGCGCGGTGAACGAGCTACTGCTCAGACGTGTGCTGTATGGGATCTCCTGCCGGAACTATGAATCGGCCGCTGAAGCGATTCCGGGAGCGATCGGACTGTCGAGTTCGACGGTGTCTCGAGGATTCGTCCAGGCGAGTGCCGCGAAACTTCGGGAGATGCAGGAGCGGGATCTGAGTGGCGAGGACGTCGTGGCGATCTTCCTGGACGGGAAGGCGTTTGCCGACGCCCTGATGGTAGTGGCCCTGGGCGTCACGCTTTCGGGCGACAAACGCTTCTTGGGCTTCGTGGAGACCGACACGGAGAACGAGCAAGTGCTGACTCCGTTTCTCCGTTCGTTGATGGAGCGGGGCCTGGACATCTCTGAAGGCGTGCTGGTGATTGTCGACGGCGGCAAAGGTCTGCGGGCGGCGGTCAAGAAGGCATTCAGGAATCGAGCCCTGGTCCAACGCTGCCAATGGCACAAACGCGAGAACGTCGTGAGATACCTATCGAAGACCGAGCAAGCCGTGTGGCGACGCCGGCTGCAGCGGGCCTACGAGCGCCCGGAGTACGACGAAGCTCGGGCGGCGCTCGGAGAGCTCCATGGAGAGCTCGAGGAGCGAAACCAATCGGGGGCTGCGAGCCTTGAGGAAGGCCTGGAAGAGACCCTCACGTTGCATCGGCTCGGCGTGTACGGGGTCTTGGGCCGTTCGTTCAAGACGACGAATTGCCTGGAATCGGTCAATGCCCTTGTCGAGGAAAGGTGTGCGAAGGTCGATCATTGGAAGAACTCGAGTCAGCGGCAACGCTGGTTGGCGACGGCGCTCATCGACATCGAACCGCGCCTGAGGAAGGTGATCGGCTACCGTCATCTTCCAAAGCTCCGCGAAGCCCTCCAGCGAGAGCTGAAAATTGAGGCGAAGACGTCGACGAGATCGAAGAAGAAGGTTGCATGACCCATCGTGAGCCGTGGAGAGTTTCAACTAAGAATGGGCTTGACTCATGAAGTGCAACAGATCCAGACAGCTGCTGGCTCTTTACATTGAAGGAGATCTCCCGACTGCAGAGTACAGAGGTCTGGACGATCACCTGCAGGAATGCACCCGCTGCAGGGACTTGGCGTCCGATCTCAGCGAGAGCCAGTCGCTGGTGAAATCTATGCGCAGGGAGCTTGTCCCAAAGTCAGCGCTACTCGATGTGCGGCGACACGTTCTGAACCAGGTTAATGAAGCCCGTGCCGCGTTGGGCTGGCGACTGAAACTCGAACGTGCTGTTGTGTTTCGATTTCGCCAAAGCTATGGGCTGACTGGTCTGGTTGCGATCCTCGTGGTGTCAGCCGTTTTGGTTACTGCAGTCATCTGGAGGTTCGGGATTCGACCAGTCCCGACGGCCGAGGAATCTTTGGCGTTATCGAACGCGCCAGTCGTGGAACCACTCACGGCCGATGTGGCACCCAGATCAACGCTGGAGTCTGCTGACGCCGTGATCGAAGCTCGGCTACCTGAGATGGAGTCGTCGAACCGGGTTCAAATTCCAGAACCCGAAGTGTCTATGATTTTGGTTGAGGTGCCGACGCTTTTCGAACCCCGGGAGGTAGTGGCGATGGATCTATCGTCGATCAATGCAACCGAAGAAGGTTCGGCTGCGCAGATCGTCAAGCTGGTCACTGACGATCCTAATGTCATCGTTTATTGGCTGATGGACGACAACGAAGGAGGAGGAGCATGAAGGTGAGTCTGAGAAAGCTTTTTGCAGCAGCGTTGTGGATCCTGATTACTATGGCCTCGGTCGCGGTCGTGAATGCTCAAGACGAGTCTACAGAGATTACTCGCGTCTTCCAGCTCGACCGAATCGAACCGAGCAACCTGGCCGAAACGTTGTCGCTCTTCTCTGCCCGGATCGTCCACAATGACGCGCTCAACACGCTAACGGTGCGGGCACTCCCAGACATCATGCCGGCGATCGAGGACGTTGTCGCACGACTGGACGTGGTCAGCGTCGAGCGTACTGTGGAGATGACGGCGTACATCGTGAGAGCGGACGACCAGAGCCCGACACAGATTGTTCCCGAACATCTTCGGATCGTCATCGACCAACTTCGAAACACCTTCTCGTATCGAAACTATCAGCTTCTCGATACCATCATCGTGCGGGGCTTTGACGGGCGGGAGTCGAAAGTTCAGGGCATATTGTCTCCTCCTGAGTATGAGGGAAGCATTGCGGATCAGCCGACCTTCTATAATTTCGAAGGGGTGTTTCATCTCGTCACGTCAGATGACGGCACATCTTCTCTGAGGATCGACGAAATGCGGTCGGGTTTCAGAATTCCGGTACGGACCAATACGCGGCCTTTCCCTGAACCTCCCACCGTCATGTTTCAGTACATCGATGTCGGCATCAACACCGATGTTGAAATCCCGGCCGGCAGTCAAGTTGTGGTCGGTAAGGTGACCGTGGGCGAGAGCGCTTTCTTCCTTGTGATGACGGCCGAGTTTCCCAATTAATGGGTGTTACTGGACACTGAGATTTGAGATCCACGGTGCAAATGGGCCTTCCCGTGACTTTTACGAGTAGCCCGATGGGCATAGATGACCGCAGCGTAGATCAAGTACCCACCGACCCCAGCGCCGAAGACAAGCCAGCCTTGAACGACATAGACGGGCCATTTACGTAGCCATCTGAGCAACTTCGCCACGCTCTTGCGGCCGATGAACGGTAGCGCTGTCGCTGCGAATAAGCTCAAGCAGCCAATCACAAGGAATTGACTTGGGGTCAACGAATTCTGTGCTGCGACTATTAGTGCCACTCCGAGAATCACTCGAACGTTGACCGCGACAAACATCCCAAAGCCGGAATCCATTATTCTCTGTACGATGCCAAGAAGACGAGAAGGGGTGGCTATCCCCCAGCAGGAGGCCACGAGAATCAAGAATCCGAAATTGGCGACGATTGCGCTTGCGGTACTAACCAAGGCTTAGCCTCAGCTGATAGTTTGGATCTCTCCTGAGTAGTCGCGCTTATGAATGTGTGCCAATCTTAGTTGGAAATTGAAACGGCTCCAAACCCCATGGTTTGATGGTATTGGAAGAAACAACATCAAGCCTGTAAGAGAAAGGAGCCGAGATGAGGAGTCTGTTACGTTCGGTAAAGAAACGCAAGAAGTCGCGTGTGCTGGGTGAGGTCGAGGTCCTGAGCCGGGAGGAATACTCGGGACTGGAATTGGACTCGAAGGTGGAGATGATTCGGGCGTTGATCCCACTGGGGTTGATGCACGTGGAGGAGTTGCTCGACGAGGAAGTGAAGTCGTTGGCGGGTGAGCGATACGCACGAAAGGAGGCGGCGTTGCGGGGCCGGCGACACGGGAGCAATCCGGGGACCGTGGGGCTGGGTGGCCAGCGGGTGCCGGTTCGGGTGCCTCGAGTGCGCAGCGTGGCGGGCGGGGAGATTCCGCTTCGGACCTACGAGGAACTCAGTCCGGGTGGCGCGGTGAACGAGCTACTGCTCAGACGTGTGCTGTATGGGATCTCCTGCCGGAACTATGAATCGGCCGCTGAAGCGATTCCGGGAGCGATCGGACTGTCGAGTTCGACGGTGTCTCGAGGATTCGTCCAGGCGAGTGCCGCGAAACTTCGGGAGATGCAGGAGCGGGATCTGAGTGGCGAGGACGTCGTGGCGATCTTCCTGGACGGGAAGGCGTTTGCCGACGCCCTGATGGTAGTGGCCCTGGGCGTCACGCTTTCGGGCGACAAACGCTTCTTGGGCTTCGTGGAGACCGACACGGAGAACGAGCAAGTGCTGACTCCGTTTCTCCGTTCGTTGATGGAGCGGGGCCTGGACATCTCTGAAGGCGTGCTGGTGATTGTCGACGGCGGCAAAGGTCTGCGGGCGGCGGTCAAGAAGGCATTCAGGAATCGAGCCCTGGTCCAACGCTGCCAATGGCACAAACGCGAGAACGTCGTGAGATACCTATCGAAGACCGAGCAAGCCGTGTGGCGACGCCGGCTGCAGCGGGCCTACGAGCGCCCGGAGTACGACGAAGCTCGGGCGGCGCTCGGAGAGCTCCATGGAGAGCTCGAGGAGCGAAACCAATCGGGGGCTGCGAGCCTTGAGGAAGGCCTGGAAGAGACCCTCACGTTGCATCGGCTCGGCGTGTACGGGGTCTTGGGCCGTTCGTTCAAGACGACGAATTGCCTGGAATCGGTCAATGCCCTTGTCGAGGAAAGGTGTGCGAAGGTCGATCATTGGAAGAACTCGAGTCAGCGGCAACGCTGGTTGGCGACGGCGCTCATCGACATCGAACCGCGCCTGAGGAAGGTGATCGGCTACCGTCATCTTCCAAAGCTCCGCGAAGCCCTCCAGCGAGAGCTGAAAATTGAGGCGAAGACGTCGACGAGATCGAAGAAGAAGGTTGCATGACCCATCGTGAGCCGTGGAGAGTTTCAACTAAGAATGGGCTTGACTCGCGCTTATCACAGCCTACCTTTAGGAACGGCTTGCTGTTCCCTGGAATCCGTTCTCGACGCCCTGGAGTTCAGCTTCGAGTACAGTGACGGACGGCTCATGTTGATCTCAGCGCCTGGTAAATCCCCTTCTTGATGTGACTGAGATAACTCCCCAGAAGTCGGCTTGTGGGAATCCTGAAATGAACTCACCAACCTGAAGAACGCAAGCTGCTATTTCGCGCGACGGTGAGTGGCCACCCGCCAGGTTTACATAGCGTCCATACTATTTCATTCTCACTGCTGCCATAGTCGTCGGTCGCGTACTGCTTGAAAGGCTTGTCGCTGCTGGATACCGGACGTCGATCCGGTGAGATCGTGGGGACTGGTGTAGAGTTGACGCGCTCATTCCGCCACGTCGGCTCATGGTGCAGCACGCGCTAGAAGCTTGCAAGATAAAGCGGGACATCCGTCCACTCGTTGGGCAAGATAAAGAAATGAAAACGCTCTTGTTGGCGAGCCTACTATTCGGCGTTGCTTTCGCTCAGACACCGGATGTTGCAATGCGCCTTTCAATGATCAGTCTTGGCGTGACCGATATGGACCGCTCAGTCGAGTTCTATCGAGCCACTCTCGGGATGGAGTTGGCTGGTGGAGTCGGCGAGGTAACGATGGTTCGGGCCGGTGACCTGACGATCGCGTTGAATCGCCCTCTCGCGCAGGCGTCGGGCGATCAGATTGTCGGGGCCGTGGAGGTGATCTTTAACGTCGATGGCGTCGTTGATTCACACTCGAAACTTACCGCGCGAGGATGCAATTTCGTAAACGCACCTCGCGAAATTTTTCCGGGTACGTATGCAGCGACATTTACTGACCCCGACGGACATCGCCTGACGATTATGGGGCCGCGTTAATTGGCGTTTTAGTCGTCCTCCTAACGTAGCACGCCCAATTCGACAAGCACGGTCCGAGTTATGTCTTCCCTCGTGGGGCCGAAGGTTTCGTCTGGTGCGCTGGCTTCAAGTACTGTCGCAAAGAAATCCACCTGGTCACCCCTCTCAACCCAACCGACCCACCATCCCACGTTGCTATCCTCGGGAAGTACAGCCCATCCGGTCTTTGCACGGATAGCGTAGTCTGATGTTCGCTCGGCTGCCATCATCTCCTTTACCGTGTCAATCGTTACCACGGAGAAGGGTAGATCACCGCGATACAAGCGTCGAAGGAAATCGATCTGCTCGCGCGGCGAGATCCGGAGCCCGCCAGTCAACCAGAACTGGTCAGTACCACCGGAGATGTCGCGGTTCCCATAATCGACCGCATCGATGAACTGCTGCATCCGCTCACTCCCGATGCGTCTTGCTAACTCCTGATAGTGAGCGACCGAAGAAAGACGAAAAGCCGTCTGCAAATCGAGATCCCGGTTAAGTTCACGGCGCACACTCACAATGCCGTCCCACGGGATCACAGTACCTTCGTCGGCAACGACGCCTGTCTCGAGCGCTATCAACGAATTGAGAATCTTGAAGGTCGAAGCCGGAATCAATGGGCGCTCTATGCGTTCAGCATGAGCCGCCTGATAGGAGTTGTCGTTCAAGTTATAGACAAGGACCGTTCCTACAAAGCCGGTTGCATCGAGATTCGACCTAGTGGTCCCCGTCAAACAGACTGTAACTTATCGAGCTTCTTTCGGGCACGTTGAACTTTTTCAAGAATATCGGAAGCCGTTGCGGTCCAAATGAAGGGCTTCGGGTTCTGATTGTGACCCCCGACATATTCCTCCACGGCCTGGATTAGCTCAGGAACAGAATGGAAAACCCCGCGCCGAAGCCGTTGTTCGGAAAGATCCCGGAAGAAGCGTTCGACCATGTTCAGCCAGGATGCACTGGTCGGTGTGAAGTGCACATGAAAGCGCGTGTTGCGCTTCAACCAGTTGACGACTTTCTGATGTTTGTGCGTGACGTAGTTGTCGCAAATGATATGGATCTGTTTGTCTTTCGGCACGGAACGTTTGATCTGATTGAGAAACCGGATCCATTCCTGATGACGATGCTTCGGCATACAGGTCCCGATAATCGAGCCGTCCAGCGTATTGAGCGCGGCGAACATCGTGGTCGTCCCGTTGCGTTTGTAGTCGTGGGTGAGGGTGCCGCACCGCCCCTTCTTCAGAGGTAACCCGGGTTGCGTGCGGTCCAGGGCCTGCATCTGGCTCTTCTCATCGCAGGACAAAACAATGGCGTTTTCCGGAGGGTTCAGATACAAACCGACCACATCCTCCAACTTCTCGACAAATTGTTTGTCGTTGGAAAGTTTGAAGGTGCGTGCCAGATGAGGCTTCAAGCCATGAGCCCGCCAGATTCTCCCTACCGTGGACTCGCTGACGCCGGTTGCCCTGGCCATCAAGGACCGGCTCCAGTGCGTGGCGTTCGGAGGCTTCCCTTCGACCGTCTTCTTCACGATCCGGGCCCGCTTCCGGCGGCCGATCGAGGGAATCCGTCCACTGCGGGAAGCGTCCTTTTCGATTCCCCCGAGGCCATCTTCAACGAAACGATCGCGCCAACGTCCGGCCTTTTGACGAGTGATGTCCAACTTGGCAGCGATCTCCTGATTGTCCAGACCCCCGGCGGCCAGCAAGACAATTCGAGATCGTTCCGCCAACCGGACCGCCACACTGCGGCTTCGGCTCAGTCGCTCCAGTTCCTTCCGCACAGGAATGTCCAATTTAATCGTCGGTGCTCTCCTCATATATACTCAGACGTAGGAAAGCTGAATAAGTTACATTAACTGTGACGGACTACACTAGGAGTCTGCGCGGCAGAGGCTGAATAACTCGGATTTGTGACGATTCGAGAGCGTCTTTGTAGGAGAGCCGCCCGATTTTCCCAACATGGGCAGCTCCGAGCTGTGGGGACTCGATCCGTTGGTCCTGTGGAGAGCGTTATGGGTCCCGGTGATGCGGATTAAGCCCATTCGATCTTCCCGTTCATCCGTCGTAAGTTCACTGCCAGAGCCACCAGGCTCCATTCACAGGTGACGTTGTCCAAGCCTCGCAAACTGAACTGTCGGAATCCCAGCACCGACTTGATCCACCCGAACGGCGGCTCACCGATGTGCTTTCTGGCCCGGTAGCGATCACGCCCCGTCTGGCTTTTCATCTTTCGGACCATGCGGCCCAGGGCCGTGCTTTCGGGTTGGAGTGGGGCCGTGGCGAGATCTTTCTCACGACCCATCGGAACGTACCCATCTATTTGACGTTGTTCCAGCATTCGCAGATTCGACTCGGATCGGTATCCAGCATCCGCGAGCACCCGGTCTGGACGCTCCGACAGATTCGTGTTCAACTCATCCAGAGTCGGTCCCAACTGCCCGGTATCTGAAGCATTGTTGCTCACCGTTGTGGCGACGATGATTCGGGCCTCCGCGTCCACGACCGCCTGCGCGTTGTAGCATTGTTGGAACCCGTCGGCCGAGGTCTTCATGATCCGGCTTTCCGGGTCGGTGAAATTGTCTTGGGCCTTCCCCTTGGGTTCACCCCTCGGGCGTTTGAATGGTTTGCCCTTCTTTCCGCTTCCCGGTTTGTCGTCTCCAGGCTTCCTTTCCGCTTCCTGGTCTGCCGCCATCTGACGTTCTTCGAGTCGCTTCATCGCCGTCTGGATTGTGGCCAGCCGCTTCGTGCGGGTCGCCAACCCGTCGGGCAGTTCGTCACCGCGCCGGTCCTTGCCGTAACGTTGGTCTTCTTCCTCATCGGTCGCCGTGGCCCGGTTCAACAGATCCCGAATCTGTTCGCCCAATTCGGTCTCCTGCTTTCTCATGCGTTCATAGCTCATCGCTTTGCGTTTGCTCGCATTGGCTCGCATCTTCGTCCCGTCCACCGCCACCGTTCCCATCTTCACCAGCCCGGCTTCCCGCCCCATCCTCACCACTTGCACAAATAAGTTCCCGAACTCTTCAAGATGCAGTTTTCGAAAATCCGAGATCGTTCGGTGCGCGGGAAAGTTCTCCGCTCCCAACATCCGGAACGCCACATCTTCGGTCATCTTCGCTGCAATCTTCCGTGACGAAAACACTCCCGTCGCGTACCCGTAGATCATCACCTTCACCATCATCCGCGGATCGAAGGCCTGATTGCCCGGCCCGTCCGTTCCATACCTCTGTTCGAACGCGCTCAAATCCATCGCATCCACGGCGTCCGATATGAAGTACGACAGGTGATCTTCAGCCAGCCAATCTCTCAATGATGGAGGCATCAGCAGGCTCTGTTCTGGAATATACGTTCGGTAAGTTCGTGGCATGTCCTATCTTCGATCCTTTTCTGCCCATTTCTGGTCCTTCTGCCGCGCAGACTCCTAGCCATGGTTGTTCTGGCACTCGCCTGTCTGATGATCCTTGTTCTGGTAACGTTCTGCGCCAACCTGGCCAATCTGGCGCAAGCAAGACGTCAGGAAGCGGCGCTGAAACGATCGTGCTACCGTGTGCCGCCAGCGGTCGCCGAGATCGCGGAGGTCTGACGGGGTCAATTGCTGGAGTTGCGCGGACTAGCAAACACTTCTTCGCGGCTCGCAGCGAGCTGGAAACCCCCGATTCGGTCGCCGAAAGTCGCCTTGTGTTTACCCATCCTACAGCAGTGGATGGCTCTACCCATCGGCGATTGTCGCGGGTAATCGTCAGGAAGAACCTTCTTCACGTTTCCCAGTAGCCGACTTCCGGTGAACGATACGCAGGGGTCAGAACTGCAGTACGAAATCCATGGCCAACAGTCCTTCTCGTACCAGGTCTGCATTACCGATGTCGTCGCCGTACACGACTCTTAGCGCGGCGCCGTGAAGGGCACGGAATCGTGCCATCGCTTCGGTTGGCTCGTCGACTTTCCCGTAAGCATCCCAAAATGGCTTCCGTCCTTCAGGCGGCAGAAGGCTGAACACGATGGACAAATCAAGACCGGGATGGCCCACATGAACATCGCCCCAGTCGATTACGCCACGGGGCAGGCCGGAGTCGTCTACAAGGACGTGATCAGCGGAGAGATCACCGTGTACTAACCGGTTCGGCGGCCGAGGAAGATCTAGCGGTATCTCGTTCGCAATCTCTTCCCAATGCGAAGTGTCAGCAACCAAGCCTTTCTCCCTCATTAAGACAAGCCGTGTGAGCAACTGCGGAATCCGCTTTTCCAAATCAGCTCGACCAATGTTGTCTCCCGGCACGTCTATGCTGCTCGCGTCCACCGCGTGAAGGGTCGCTAGAAACTCCGCCAACGGGACTGCAGCCTTTCTCCTCTGCTCTGGCGTTAATCGAAGGCTCGGCACCGGCCGGCCCGAAAGGAATTCATATCCCGAGAATGGCCAGTTGTAGTCAGGCGTTGGCTGACCAATCCATCTGGGAACCGGAATTGGTAGTGGCAGCTGTGGGGCAATTTGAGGCAGCGCCTGCGCTTCGAGAGTCAAGCCCATTCTTAGTTGAAACTCTCCACGGCTCACGATGGGTCATGCAACCTTCTTCTTCGATCTCGTCGACGTCTTCGCCTCAATTTTCAGCTCTCGCTGGAGGGCTTCGCGGAGCTTTGGAAGATGACGGTAGCCGATCACCTTCCTCAGGCGCGGTTCGATGTCGATGAGCGCCGTCGCCAACCAGCGTTGCCGCTGACTCGAGTTCTTCCAATGATCGACCTTCGCACACCTTTCCTCGACAAGGGCATTGACCGATTCCAGGCAATTCGTCGTCTTGAACGAACGGCCCAAGACCCCGTACACGCCGAGCCGATGCAACGTGAGGGTCTCTTCCAGGCCTTCCTCAAGGCTCGCAGCCCCCGATTGGTTTCGCTCCTCGAGCTCTCCATGGAGCTCTCCGAGCGCCGCCCGAGCTTCGTCGTACTCCGGGCGCTCGTAGGCCCGCTGCAGCCGGCGTCGCCACACGGCTTGCTCGGTCTTCGATAGGTATCTCACGACGTTCTCGCGTTTGTGCCATTGGCAGCGTTGGACCAGGGCTCGATTCCTGAATGCCTTCTTGACCGCCGCCCGCAGACCTTTGCCGCCGTCGACAATCACCAGCACGCCTTCAGAGATGTCCAGGCCCCGCTCCATCAACGAACGGAGAAACGGAGTCAGCACTTGCTCGTTCTCCGTGTCGGTCTCCACGAAGCCCAAGAAGCGTTTGTCGCCCGAAAGCGTGACGCCCAGGGCCACTACCATCAGGGCGTCGGCAAACGCCTTCCCGTCCAGGAAGATCGCCACGACGTCCTCGCCACTCAGATCCCGCTCCTGCATCTCCCGAAGTTTCGCGGCACTCGCCTGGACGAATCCTCGAGACACCGTCGAACTCGACAGTCCGATCGCTCCCGGAATCGCTTCAGCGGCCGATTCATAGTTCCGGCAGGAGATCCCATACAGCACACGTCTGAGCAGTAGCTCGTTCACCGCGCCACCCGGACTGAGTTCCTCGTAGGTCCGAAGCGGAATCTCCCCGCCCGCCACGCTGCGCACTCGAGGCACCCGAACCGGCACCCGCTGGCCACCCAGCCCCACGGTCCCCGGATTGCTCCCGTGTCGCCGGCCCCGCAACGCCGCCTCCTTTCGTGCGTATCGCTCACCCGCCAACGACTTCACTTCCTCGTCGAGCAACTCCTCCACGTGCATCAACCCCAGTGGGATCAACGCCCGAATCATCTCCACCTTCGAGTCCAATTCCAGTCCCGAGTATTCCTCCCGGCTCAGGACCTCGACCTCACCCAGCACACGCGACTTCTTGCGTTTCTTTACCGAACGTAACAGACTCCTCATCTCGGCTCCTTTCTCTTACAGGCTTGATGTTGTTTCTTCCAATACCATCAAACCATGGGGTTTGGAGCCGTTTCAATTTCCAACTAAGATTGGCACACATTCCGCTTCGATATGGATGAGTTCAGCGGCCACTTCACGGCGAGGGAAGCGGAAGACGTACCTCTTGTCCACCACGTAGGCTGTATTGTCCCAACCTTCGCCAAAAGGCTCGATCTGAGCACACCGAAATTCAGGAAATTGTTCTTCGATCAGACGTGCGGCCATCTCCGTCGTCACGACTTGCTCAGGCGACCACAGTTGTCCCACAGACATCTCGGCTCAGTCTACCGCAGTAGATTGAGCATTCAGTTCCAGAAGCCGATTTCTGGGGCATGACGGAGCCTTTCCGACAACCACCTTCCTACATCCAACGCTGGAGACTGGTTCCTACCGGATTTCCGTGGTTATTGGCTGCGGGCTGTTGCAAGATACCAACAAAATCGTTTCCTGATCGGTCGGTACCGATCACCCCGCTGGAGGTCCCTCACATGGCAAACTTGATCGCTCCCTGCACGCTGGCGGCAATCCTATTCGCGGGAGCCGGACAAGCTCTAGCGCAGGAAAGTGCTGGGTCAGGGAGTCTGGCTGCACGTGTCCGGACCGCAGTCGGTGTGCAGTTTGAAGCTACCCGTTGTCCAGGTCTGTCACTCGCGGTGGCGGCCGACAATCAGGTCATATTTTCAGAAGCTTATGGAATGGCGGATCTTGAACAGGACGTCAGGTTGGACACTGATGGTGTGCACAGACTTGCGTCACTGTCAAAGCCGGTCACCGGAACGATAATTATGGATCTTGTAGAGGCACGAAAGTTGTCGCTGGATGAGCCTGTTCGAACATATGTAGCGGGACTACCGGCTGCCTATGGAGC
Organism: Terriglobia bacterium; assembly: GCA_965263045.1. Lineage (GTDB taxonomy): Bacteria > Acidobacteriota > Terriglobia > 20CM-2-55-15 > 20CM-2-55-15. Next base: position 4,461,108 of record CBDHGK010000041.1, on the reverse strand, counting down.
AGTTACGATCCGGCACCTACTGACGCACCAAGCGGGCGTGCGCGTGTACCGTGATCTTGAAGAAGTGTTCAGCGCAATTCACTACACAACCTCGACTGAAGCGCTCAAAGCCTTCGACGTAGATCCGCTGTTGTTCGCTCCCGGCACCCGAACGGAATACTCCACGTATGGATTTACAGTACTTGGAGCTGTCGCTGAAGCGGTTACGGGTAAGGCGTTTCAGGATTTAGCATCCGACTTTTTTGTTCGACATCAGGTCGATGGTTTCGGTTTCGACGACCCGCTCGTCCTGGTCCCCGGGCGCGTTCGCGGGTACTGGGTCGATGACGGTGGAAAGATCTGGAACGCACGTGGATTTGATCCGAGTAACATATATCCCGGCGGTGGATTCGTGTCGTCTGCAGAGGACTACCTGGAATTTGTGATCTCGATTAGCTCCGGCCGTATTTTGGAGGAAGAAACTCTTCGTGAGATGTGGAGACCGCAATCGCTTTCTGACGGGACCGAGACGCCTTTCGGGTTGGGGTGGGGCGTTGGAACGCTCAGGGGACACAGGATGGTTGGATTCAACGGACTGCAACCAAGTACGGAAACTCGGATGCGCTTCTTTCCAGAAGAAGGTGTTGGATTTGTTCTAGCCTGCAACGCTGAAGGTGGACGAGACCTTACTGGGTTGCTTAGGAACGTTCTCGACGTGGTCTTGCCGACGAAAAACTGAAACCTGCCAGAGGAAATGGAACCGTCCGGTTCGGTGCTCCAAACAGATGCAGTGCATGTTCGGCAACCGCCCGCTTCAGGTTCCAGACATTTTTTCATAGAAGACGAGCAAGAAGTTTGTGCGTCCGAAGACCTTCACCTGACACTCAACTTCCAAGTGTTCGTTCTTCTCATAGATTGAAGGTGTTATCGCCCTGGTCAAGATTGTTCCGCCAAACGTTGTGATCCTGAGAATGCGGGGCGCTTTCTCGAGCGGTGACTCAAGTAGCCGCGCTGCTTAGTGTCGGGCCCCAGAAGTCGGCTTGGGTAACATTTCCTCGAACGCGACATCCGAGTATCGAGCCCGCATATCTCACGAGTTGTCTGCTCCAGCGCCGGATCCCACCGCCAGTGCTGCGTTGCGCTTGGTCGGGCTCCTCAACGTACTATTAAGTACGCCTCCGTCGCCCGGCCGGCGCGCGCCTTGCCCTGACGGCGCCTCCGACGCTTCGCGACGAAAACCCGTGTGAACAACCTTCACAGAATTCACAGCTAGGTGTGAATTCCAGCAAGGTTGTGACACTGTCTTGGATCGGGAGATTGTCAATCTATTCGAGTCGCAAAGCCACCATGGGATCGACGCGAGATGCGCGCCGCGCAGGCAGGAAGCTTGCCACCAGTGCAACCGCCACCAAAACGAGGAAGGCTACGGCGACGACGGCCAGACTGATCGGCGGAACACCTTCGCTTCGGTTCTCGAACGGACGATACGTGCCGACCATCAGTGCGCCTCCGATCGCAGATCCGAAGAAACGAATGCTGACAGCCGTCAGCACAACTCCGATCATGCTCCCGGTCAAACACATCCAAAGACCCTGACTGAGTACCAACCGCGTGATCTGGCTCCGGCGAGCCCCAAGCGCAGTCCGAACGCCAAACTCCGCGGTTCTCTGCTGCGACAGATACGAGAGGACTCCATAGAGCCCGACCGCCGCCAGAAAAAGAGCCAGGATTCCGAACGCGTTGAATAGGAACAGCAGAAACCGTTCGGAAATCATTGAATCGTTCACGACCTGTTCCATCGTTCTCGCGTCCCGGACGGCTCGCACCCCGCCGTCCTCTACAATCCGACCCAGCTGCGGGACAACCGTTTCCGGCGCAGTCCGCGTCCGAGCGACCACGGACATGCTGGTGAGGCTATCGAGAAAGTCATCCGGCATTTGACTCCATGGCAAGAATATCTGTGCGCGGACCGGGGCCCTTTCGTCGGCCTGGAGCCCCCAATGGCGCACGTGTCCCACGACGCCAACAATTCGAGCCGGCTCCGTTCCTTCGAGCCAAAGCCGGCGGCCCACAGGACTGTCTCCCGGGAACGCACTCGCAGCCAAAACTTCATCAATGACAGCCACTGGCTCTGTATCGTTCCGATCGAAATCGGAGAAATAGCGACCGTCCCGCAGCGGAACACCCACGGCCTCTGCATATTCCGGCGTCGTCATTGCTAACAGCGCCAGTGGTCTTTCATCCAATGGGGGCGGCTCTGGACTCGGCCAGTAGGGCAAGGTGCCATCGTCGTTGGTCAGCGGGACCAGCGTGGTCAAGGCGGCCGACTCGACGTCCGGCATCGCCTGAACGTCGTCGAGTAGCCGTTCCCAGGCTTGGCGAGTCGCTTCCGGCGTGCCTGAGCCCTCCGTGGAGATCAGAAGTCGGGCCATCAGGGAATTTGAGACATCGAAGCCGGGATCCGTGGACCACAAGGCCAACATCGTCCGAATCGTCGCACCCGAGCCGGTCAACAGGACAAGGGCCAGGGCGATCTCGGAAACGACAAGCACCGTCTGCGTGCCTCGGCCGCCGCACACGGTCCCGCGCCCTGCCGTTCGGAAGACGCGGCTGAGCAATCGATCTGTCCGCTCCCAGGCTGGGGCCAGGCCGAACGCCAGACCCGTGAGAATGGACGTTGCCAGCGCAAAGAGCAGAACCGTCCCGTCCACGTTGACCTCGTCGCCGCGTGGCAGCGTGCCCGGCCAGCCGGAAAGGAGCGCATCCAAGATGCCGCGGGCCATGAGGACGCCGAGCGCTCCACCACAGAGGGCCAGCACCAGGCTCTCGGTCAGGCATAGGCGCACTATCCGTCCTCTTCCGGCACCCAGTGCCGCCCGGATCCCGAACTCTCGATTGCGCGAAATAGCGCGGGCCACGAGGAGGCTGGCGACATTGGCACAGGCAATCAGCAACAGGAGGCCGACAACCGACAGGAGCAGAACCAGTGTCCGTGGGATCTGGGAGCCCAGGATGTCTTCGTCGAGAGGATTGACGACGAAAGTCGAAGAGATAAAGACGTCGGCATACGCTTCCTTCAGCCGCCGGGCAATCTCGCGAGCCTCCGTGCGCGCGTCGGCGACCTCGACGCCGGGACGAAGACGGGCGACAACCCGGATGCCGGGATGAAACAGCCGGTTTTGCATCACGAAGGTGTCGTTCTGTCCCAGCGGGGTTACCAGATCGACCCCACGGAGAATACCGCCTACCGATGGGAGGACGCCCACAACCGTGTACAGTTTGCCTTTGAACGTGAACACGCTGCCAAGCGGCCCGCCTCCGTCGCTGAAATATCGTGTCGCGAATCCTTGGCTGATGAGTGCCACGGGCGGAGCCCCCGGCACGTCCTCTTCGCTTGCAAATGTTCTTCCAGACAGAGGCGCTGTACCCAAAACGGAAAGAAGATTCGATGATATCTGCCGCGCCACGGCATAGTCGCTTTCTCCCCGATAGAGAATGACACCCGCGTCAAACCGCCACGCCGCCGTCTCAATGAAGGATCGGTTTTGGGCCGCCAAGTCCTGGTAGTTCAGGTACGCGAACGAGCCGATTTCAAATCCGCGTTCCGGCGCCGATTCCCAAACGGCAACCAAACGGTCTGATTCCGGATAGGGCAGGGGTTTTATGAGAACGCCGTTAACGATGCTGAAGATCGCCGTCGTCGCACCGACTCCCAGTGCGATCGTAAGGATGACGATGAGTGCAAATTTGGGGTACTTGCGAAAACTCCTCAACGCATATCGGACATCTCGAAGAAAGACCTCCAACCACGCTAGAGTCCATACCGCTCTTACGTCTTCAACTGTGCGTCCGACGTTGCCGAACCGACGTTGTGCCTCGGTTCTCGCTTCTGAGTCATTCAGCCCGCTCTCGCGGAGTTCGGCGGCCCTTTCGGAGATGTGTAGTTGCAGTTCTTCCTGTAGAGCATGTCGTCGTTTCTCGCGGTTGAGCCAGTATCGAAAGCGCCTGAGCAGCATCTCGAGATTACTCTCCCATCACCCGGGCTATCGCGACGGTAAGGCGCTTGTATCGCCGGGTTTCGTTAACGAGTTGCTTCTGACCCGAAGGCGTAATTCTGTAGATTCGTGCCTTCCTATTGTTTGGCGTGAGGCCCCACTCGCCGATGATCCATCCGTTGAGCTCCAGCCTCTGGAGAGCCGGATAGAGGGAGCCCTCTTCAATTGCGTATTCCGGACGATCGTGATCACTGATTCCGATTTAACGTGATCACCGATTCCGGGATCATGATCAGTGATTCCGGGCATCGTGATCACTGATTCCGGGATCATGATCAGTGATTCCGGGCATCATGATCACCGATTCCGGCGATCATGATCACCCGTCGGTAGCGAAGTTTAGACCTGTTAGGTTCTTCCTTGAAAAAGGAGAACTTGATGGGAACAAGACGGCTATCGATGAGACAGTTACGCGAGATTCTACGACTCAAACACGAACAGAAACTCAGCCACCGGGCCATCGCCCGAGCCTGCCGAGTGGGAGTAGGGACGGTTTCGGAGTACGTCCGACGGGCGGCACGTGCAGGGTTGGAATGGCCGCTGCCTGAGGAACTGGACGAGGCCGCGCTTGAAGCGCGGCTGTTTTCCAGCGCGGGACCGGGCTCCCGGGAACGGGTGGTTCCAGATGTCGAGCGGATCCACCAGGAGTTGAAGCGTGTTGGAGTCACCCTCCACCTGCTCTGGGAAGAGTACCGGGAAGCGAATCCAAAGGGATATGCCTACAGCCAGTTCTGTGTGATCTACGGGCGGTGGGCCCAGAAACTGAAGCCCTCGATGCGGCAGGTGCACCGCGCCGGCGAGAAGACCTTCATCGACTTTTCCGGCAAACGGCCAGAACTGACGGATCCGCGGACGGGCACAACTAAACCAGTCGAGTTGTTCGTGGCCGCGCTGGGCGCCAGCGGTTATACCTACGCCGAAGCGACACCGAGCCAGAAACTCGCCGACTGGATCGGCGTACATATTCGCATGGTGGAGTTTTTCGGCGGATCGAGCCGGATCTGGGTTCCCGATCAACTCAAGAGTGCCATTACCCTGTCCTGCCGCTACGAAGCAGGAGTGAATCGCACCTACCAGGATGAGGCAGAACATTACGGCGCCGTTGTCATTCCGGCCCGGCCTCGGAAACCCAAAGACAAAGCAAAAATCGAAGCCACGGTCCTTCTGGCACAGCGTTGGCTCCTGGCCAGAATCCGGAATCACACGTTCTTCAGTCTGGCGGACTTGAACGGGGCGATTCGAAAGTTGCTGTTGGAACTGAACCAGCGGCCGATGCAGAAGCTTCGCGTGTCCCGCCTGGAACTCTACGAAAGGCTGGATCGACCGGCCCTACAGCCACTACCGACCGATCGGTATGAACAGGCCGAGTGGAAGGGCTGTCGTGCCAATATCGACTACCACGTGACCGTGGATCACCATCCCTACAGCGTGCCCTACCAGTTGATCCAGGAAACCCTGGAAGCGCGTTACACCGCCTCGATTGTCGAGGTCTACCACAAAGGCCGGCGCGTCGCCTCTCATCCTCGCCGCTACGATCACCAACCGTCGACTCTGTCGGAACATATGCCCAGTTCCCATCGAGCCCATGCGGCATGGACACCATCCCGGCTGATCCGTTGGGCGGAGAAAACCGGCTCTCAGACCGGCCGACTGGCCGAGGAGATGATAAAACGGTGGCCCCATCCTGAGCAGGGGTACCGCTCCTGCCTGGGATTGATGAGCCTGGGACGCCGCTACGGCGCCCAGCGGCTCGAAGCCGCCAGTGCCCGAGCACTTCGCTTACAGTCCTATAGCTACCGAACCGTCAAAAACATCCTGTCCTCGGCCCAGGACCGTTTGCCGTTCGAGGATTCCGAAACCCTACCCACGCCCCATCACGACAACATTCGCGGCGCCGCCTATTATGCGGAGCCAGAGGAGAGCACACATGCTAATGGAACAAACCCTGGAGAAGATGAACCAGATGAAGCTATCGGCCATGGTCGAAGCCCTCGAGCAGCAACGCCGCTCGAATCAGTACACGGATCTGAGTTTCGAGGAGCGTCTGGGCCTTCTAGTGGATGAAGAATGGACGGCCCGGGAGCACCGTAAGCTCACCCGGCGTCTGCGCGTGGCCAAGCTGCGCTACAGCTCTGCATCGCTGGAAAACGTCGACTTCAAACATCGTCGCAGTCTGGACCGTTCCCAAGTCCTCGCTCTGGGCTCCTGCGGGTGGATCCGGGACCGGCACAATCTGATCATTTCCGGTCCGACCGGCATCGGGAAAAGTTTTCTGGCTTCGGCTTTCGTCGAACGAGCCTGCCGGCGCGGTTTCAATGCCGCCTACGTCCGAATGCCCCGGCTCTTGCACCAACTGGCGGTCGGCCGTGGCGACGGCTCCTACGCTCGTGTTCTGGCACGGCTGGCCAAGACCGATCTGCTGGCCATCGACGACTGGCTCCTGGCCCCGCTACGCGATGCCGAACGCCGGGACTTGATCGAAGTCGTCGAGGAACGGAGCGAACGCTCCGCCATCTTGATCGCCAGCCAGCTCCCGGTCGCCGACTGGCACGGCGTCATCGGCGACCCGAACCAGGCCGACGCCATCTGCGATCGCCTCCTCCACAACGCGCATCGCATCGAACTGAAGGGACGATCCATGAGACAAACCAAGGCTGCCCCGAAACCCTCTTCCAAGGAGCCGGCATGAACCCCACCTGGCGACGAGGTAGTCCAACTCGGACTGGCGTCCGATCGTCGCGGATACGCGATCCTGGCGCGAAGGATTTTCAGGAATTCAGTAAGGACGGGACGAAGAATGAGAAAGAACCTAAAAAACAAACCAGTGGCCTGTGGAAAATGATGGGCTATGGAAATCCACAAAAAACGTGGATTCCCACAGCCCTGGAAAAGCCTGCGGCTTTTCCACATTTACACACAGGCCCGGCGATGAATATCAAGATTATGGAAGCATTCAAAACAAGAATCGTGGACTTCGGGAGGTCTAAACTGAGATCCTAACCCTCACTTCGCTACGGCGGGTGATCACGATGCCCGGAATCACTGATCATGATCCCGGAACTGGTGATCGCGATCAGCGGAATACGCATCAATGAAGATTGCATCACCCGACATTTGCTGAACGGCCTGAGCGATGGCGTATCCGTGGAGGTTTCCCCGGGTCAGCGTCTTGAGGATCAGCATGTCCAGCGACCCAGGAAGGGAGTCGTTCTTTTTCGATCTGCGGCCCATACTAAGAATTCTTTGTATATATCGGATAGAATTTTAAGTAACAAAAGGATCAGTGTCCAGAGAATTCTGGGTATGGAGGTCGCGGGTTTCCCATGCGTCGCCTTCGCGGAAACGAATCATGACTTCCCCCATGCCGACTTTTCGGAGGTATGGCCGGCTTACGGAGCCAGCGACGGATTCATTCAACCTGGTTTCAGCCGGTGTGGTATCTGGAGAGATCGTTTAATTTTGCATGCGTCCGGAATTTGTGGAAGTCTCAAGAGTCTAGAAGCCGGTTGGGCTTGGAGAGTCGATGATGGGACTGATTCAAGACTTGAAGTTCGGGTTAAGGATGCTGACGAAGAGTCCTGGATTTTCGCTGATGGCCGTTCTCACCCTGGCACTCGGTATCGGCCTCAACAGCACCATATTCACTCTGGTGAATGGCGTTTTTCTGAGGGGCTTGCCGTTTGAAAACCCTCATGAAATCGTCGTCGTGGGCACCTTCAACCCGGTTCGCGGAGTGCAGCGCGGACCCGTGTCTTACCTGGATTTTCTTGACTATCAGGAACGGAGCCGCTCTTTCAAAGGACTGGCTGTGTTTCAAGGTGGCGGGATGGACTTCAGCGATACCGAAAACGCCGCCGAGCGCGTCAGGTGCGTATTCCGCTGATCATGAACGCCAGTTCCGGGATGGTGAACACGGATTCCGGTTATGGTGAACACTCGCCGGAGCGAAGCGACGATTAGGGTCTCAGTTCTAGCCTCCAGAGTCCAGGTTTCTGTTGGATCCTCCTTTACAAGATTGGAGTGGTGAAACCGCCGCCGGGCCTGTGGTAACTGTGCGAAAGCCGGAGCGCTGTGTGCGGAGGCTTTTGCAAGCAGCGGTAGAAATGATCAGGAAAACGTCGGCCGAAGGCCCACCATCAGTCATTTCCACGGGTGTGGCCGTTTCCATAGGCCTCCGCGAGGAGCGAGAGCGTTCGGTGGCCGGGAGACGATTCCCGAGTCGATTCCTATAATTGTTTTGTGCGAGGATGCCGCAGGAACGGCGATCGACCCCCAGTCCAGGGTGAAGTACCCGGGGACAGACGGTGTGGTGGCAGCCGGTCATCGGGACTCCTCGGACTTCTTCGGTGCGGTTTGGGTCTGCCGCATGGAAGCCCCCTTCAGGTCGATGCGGTGCGCGTTGTGCAAGAGACGGTCACAGATGGCGTCGGCCTGGTTCGGATCGCCGATGACAGCGTGCCAGTCGGAAACGGGCAGCTGGCTGGCGATCACGGTCGAGGCCCGTTCGCTGCGCTCCTCGATGACTTCGATCAGATCGCGGCGCTCACTATCGCGCAGAGGCGCCAGAAGCCAGTCGTCGACGGCCAGCAGGTCGAGCTTGCCCAAACGCGTGAGCAGGCGGGTGTAGGAGCCATCGCCGCGGCCGACGGCCAGATCGTGCAAGAGGCGAGGCATGCGGGTGTAGGCGGCGGTGAAGCCGCGCCGGCAGGCGCGCTCGACGAAAGCACAGCACAGGAAGCTTTTTCCGATGCCGGTCGGCCCGGTCACGATCAGATTATGCCGCTCGGGGATCCACCCGCAGGAACCCAGAGTCAGGACTTGGGAGCGGTCCAGGTTACGGCGATGTTTGAAGTTCACGTTTTCCAGCGAGGCCGGATAGCGGAGCTTGGCCGAGCGCAGGCGCCGGGTGAGCTTGCGTTGTTGGCGGGCCGTCCATTCCGCATCGACGAGGAACCCCAGGCGCTCGTCAAAGCTTAGGTCCGTGTACTGGGACGACTGGCGTTGCTGTTGGACGGCTTCGGCCATCGCGGTCAGTTTCATGGCGTTCATCTTCTCCAGAGTTTGTTCGATCAACATAAATGCGGTCCTCTTCGGGATGATGGGTGTAATAGGCGGCGCCGCGGATGTTGGCGTGGTGCGGCGTCGGATCGGATTCGGTCTCTTCAAACGGCAGCCGGTCCTGGGCGGATGCCAGGATATTCTTCACGGTGCGATAGCTGTAGGACTTCAGGGCGAGGGCCCGGGCGCTGGCGGCTTCCAGACGTGGGTCGCCGTATTGCCGGCCCAGACGCATCAATCCCAGGCAGGCGCGGTAGCCTTGTTCCGGATGTGGCCGGCGGTCGAGAATCCCGGCGACGAGGTGGCCGGTGGCCGGACCGCTTTGCCGGGCCCAGTGGATTAACCGTGATGGAGTCCATTCCGCATGGGCCCGGTGAGAACTCGGCATATGCTCGGGCAGAGTTGAGGGCTGGTGGTCATAGCGCCGGCGATGGGAAGCCACACGGCGATTCTTGAAGTAGATCTCGACGACGGATGCGGTATAGCGGGCTTCCAACCCCTCACCACGCAATTGGTACGGGACGCTATAGACGTGGCGGTCCACGTCCACGTGGTAGTCGATGTTGACGCGACAGATCTTCCACTCGGCCGGTTCATACCGGTCCGTCGGCAGCGGTTGTAAGGCCGGCCGGTCCAGCCGTTCGAACAGCTCGCGGCGGGATGCGCCAAGCTGTTGCATCGGCCGCTGGTTGACTTCTACCAGCAACTCGCCGATGGCCGTGTTCAGTGCCCCCAGACTGAAGAAAGTGCGATTGCGGAGCCGCGCCAGGATCCATCGCTGTGCGACCAGGACGCCCACTTCGACTTTAGCCTTATCCCGAGCCTTGCGGGGCCGGGCGGGGATGACGACGGCGCCGTAGTGTTCTGCGGCCTCTTGATAGGTGCGCTGGATCCCCGGTTCGTACCGGCATGAGAGAGTCACGCCACTCTTGAGCTGGTCGGGGACCCAGATCCGGCTGGATCCGCCAAAGAACTCCACCATGCCGCTGTGCGCGCCAATCCAGTCGCGGAGCTGTTGGCTCGGTAACGCTTCGGCGTAGGTATAGTTGCTGGCGCCCAGGACGGCCACGAACAGCTCGGCGGGGACGGTTTCGCCGGTCCTCGAGTTCACCCAGTGTGGCCGCTTGCCGGAGAAGTCGATGAAGATCTTCTCCCCGGCGCGATGCACCTGCCGCATCGTGGGCTTCAGCTTCCTGGCCCAACGCCGGTAGATCTCACAGAACTGGCTGTAACCGTACCCGTCGGGATGAACTTCCCGATACTCTTCCCACAGTAGGTGTAGTGTGACGCCGACCCGCTTCAGTTCCTGATGAATGTGCTGCCAGTCCGGAAGCGCACGCTCTCGCCGGGCGGGTCTGGCGGCCAAACCCAGCCGCGCTTCCAGCGCCCTATCGTCCAAATCGCCGGGCAGCGGCCATTCCAGACCGATCCGCCGGGCCCGTCCCAGGTATTCCGAGACGGTCCCCAGGCTCACCCGGCATGCATCGGCGATGGCCCGATGGCTGAGCTGTTGGTCGTACTTGAGTCGTAGAATCTCGCGTATCTGTCTCATCGGTAGTCGTTTCGTTGCCATCAGATCCCCCTGACCTTCAGGAGAACCTAACGGCTCAAAACTTCGCTACCGACAAGTGTTCACGATCGCCGGAATCGGTGTTCAGGATCCCGGAATCCATGTTCAGGATGCCCGGATTTGGTGTTCAGGATCCCGGAATCCGCGTTCAGGATGCCCGGATTTGGTGTTCACGATGGATCGGAATCAGTGTTCAGGATGCGCCGGAATACGCACGTCAGGGGAGCGTCAATATCCGCCAACACCTTCTCGTTGCTGGGACAAGTACCTCTCCGTGGACGGGACTTCGTTCCTGATGATGAGCGACCTGGAGCGGAGCCTGTCGCGTTGCTCAGCTACGGTCTGTGGCAATCCCGTTATGGCGGCGACCCGGCGATCATCGGCCGCGAGATCAGGATAAACCTGAACTATCACACCGTTGTCGGGATCATGCCCGATGGCGAAGGATTCCCAAACAATACGCAGGGCTGGATTCCCCTGATTCCGGACGCCTCGAACGAAAACCGGGATCAGCGGAACCTCGTTGTGTTCGGTCGGCTGGCTAGTAGCGTCAGTATGCAACAGGCGCACGCCGAGGTGAACACGATCGCCGTCTCGTTGGCTGAGGCCTTTCCGGACACCAACGCAGATATCGATGCCGCGGTCTATTCCTTGATCGACACGGGCCCACAAATCCGCGCGATTTTTACGGCACTTCAGGGCGCAGTGGGATTCGTGTTACTCATCGCATGCGCGAATGTCGCGAACCTTCTTCTATCCCGTGCCGTCAACCGGGTGCGTGAGACTTCGATCCGGGCCGCCCTCGGGGCAAGTCGATGGCGAGTTGTTCGGCAACTGCTGATTGAAAGCCTGATGATGAGTTTCCTGGGCGGTGTTCTGGGCCTGGGGCTCGCCCTTCTGGGCGTTCGAATGTTCTGGAACGCCATTTCGGACACGGGGCCACCTTACTGGCTCCATTTTGCTATGGACTATCGAGTGTTCGGGTTCTTCCTTGCTGTTTGTGTGACCACCGGCATTCTGTTCGGACTGGCACCCGCCCTACAGGTTTCGAAGACGAACGTTAGCGCTAATCTCAAGGAAGGCGGCCGAGGCACCGGGAGTGGTTCGAGAGCCCGGCGATTGGCCGGCGGACTGTTGATTGGAGAGATTGCTCTCGCCCTCATCCTCCTGGTAGGCGCGGGCTTGATGATGCGGAGCTTCGTCAACACTCAGCGCTTCGATTTCGGAATCGAGACCGAGAACGTATTAGCGGCACGTCTGACTCTTCGCGACGAAAGATTTCCGGAAGCCGAAGACCGGTTGAGGTTTCAACAACAGCTCCTCGTGCGTCTGGGCGCCCTGCCCGGTATCGGTGCACTCACGATTGCCTCGAATCCTCCCGCCGGCGGGGCCGCCAACGGAACGCTCTCGCTCGAGGATCAAGACCTTAGGGACATCAACGGTCGGCCAACTACGGTGGGGTGGCTGGCCCTAGCCCCCGGGTACTTCGATGCCCTGGGCCTGGCAATGCTCGCGGGGCGGGGCTTCAATGGGATCGACGGTGGCCCCGGCGCCGAGGCCGTGATCGTGAATGGGCCGTTCGCTGCGCGGTACTGGCCCGGTGAAAGTGCTGTGGGAAAGCGGATACGCATTGGGGACGACACAGATGCTCCGTGGCTCAACGTTGTAGGAGTCAGTCCGCCTGTGTTTCAAACGGGGGACACCGACACGATTGGGCCCACCGTTTATGTGCCCTATCGGCAGGAGCCCACGGGGAACATCAGCGTCATTACCGTTGGCCCGATGCCCGCCGAAACGGTGACAACGTTGCTCCGTGACGAGCTCCGCAATATCGACCCGGATTTGCCGTTTTTCAATATAAGAACTATGGATACCATGATCTACTTGAGAACCTGGCCCACCCAAGTATTCGGCAGTCTTTTCACCATCTTCGCGCTCATTGCCCTGGCGATGTCATCGGTCGGTGTTTACGGGGTGATGGCACACGCCCTCGGGCAGCGAACTTCGGAAATCGGGGTCCGGATGGCCCTCGGCGCCAACTCGCGAGATATCATGTGGCTAGTTCTGCGGCAGGGCCTGATACGAATTGCGATCGGCCTGTTGATCGGCCTGATTGGCGCCTGGGGTTTGAGTCGTGTTCTCAGCAATATCCTCTTGGGAGTGACCGCCACTGACGCTTTGACCTATGTCTCAGTCCTGCTCGTTTTGGCCGCTGTTTCCGCCGTTGCGTGTATTGCCCCCGCTCGGCGAGCGATGTGTCTGGATCCTTCGGACGCGCTTCGAACAGAGTGAAGGTGGATCCTTATAAGCCGCCGGACGCACACACGAGATCGACATCCGCATGACCCGGTGCATTCGTTGGGGAAAGCCTCGATTCAAATCGACACGGTCCAAAGAATAACAACTACACCGCTTCGTTCGCACCCTGGGGGATCTCGTTTTCTGACGAGGTGTCTGATGTCCATCGACTCGATCGCAATTGCATTCGTCAACCAACGCAGATAGTCCAGCGACGCCTGAGTCTCTTCTTTCGTCGAATATACACAGTTGGAAACCAGATAAAGACGGGACCCACGATTGCAGGCATCTATACCCGAACCTTAGGTGCGGACTGACCTGCCCGGGTGCGCTATGATTTGGGTGTTCACGGTACGGTTTACCTGAGATGCGACAATGGCCGACTTCGCGATCACGGAACTGAGCGCTGACACCCGGTTCGATCAGCTGCCCTACTGGGACGTCTTGATCATCGGCGCCGGACCGGCGGGTATGGCGGCCAGCCTGACCACGGCCCACAGAGGGTTGACGACTCTGGTTATCGAGGCGAAAAACCGGCCCGGTGGCCAGCCGCACTTCCTGTACGCGGACAAGCGTATTGTTGATGTCCCGGGGTTTCCCGACGGAGTGACAGGCGAAGAACTCTCCGCGCGGGTATACAGGCAGGCGCTTGATGCGCTCGTCCAGTTCAGATTCAACGAAGAGCTCATCGACATAGAGGACACCGATCAAGTTGAGAAAGAGGACCCTCTGAAGCAAGTGGTCACCAGCGGCGGGACGTATCTCTGCCGGAAGGTGATCGTCGCGATGGGCTTGCTCCACTTTCCGCGCAAGCTTCCTGTTCTGGAAACACTCGGTTCAAAGAAAGTCTTCTACAAGGTGCCGCGCATTCGAGACTATGAGGGCCACCGTGTGGCTGTCGTGGGCGGAGGGGACTCGGCGCTGGACGCCGCTGTGATGGTCCTGGAACGGCAGGGTGACGTCGACCTGATCGTCAGAGAGGATACGCCCGTCGGTAAGGCGGACACACTTGCCCGGGTCCGGCATCAGGGCGGGGGCGTACATCTCGAAAGTGAAATCTCTCGGGCGGAGTTCGCGGCCGACCATATTCGCTTGGCACTGACCGACGATTCCGAGATCGACGTCGACCTGGCCATCGTCCAAATCGGTTTCCTCTCGGCGAAGGACACGTTCGAACGCCTCAATGTCCAGCTCAATGCCGACCACAGCATCGCGATCGATCCGTATTATGAGACGAGCCGTCGTGGCATCTTCGCGGTGGGCGACGTTCACGGAGACATCAAACTCATTACTGTCGCCTGGGCCGACGGCATTCAAGCCGCCATTTACGCTTTCAAGGAAATCACAAGTCCTTATTGGCTGAACGAACGGCGCCTCCGGGACCACAAGATTGCGCTAATCGGAGAAAAGATCGCTCAAGTCGCCACTGAAAAGGCGAGTAAGCGGTCCCGCGATGGTAGATAGTACTGGCCGTCGTTAAGTTTTCGTTGCTCCCCAGAAGCTTCTGGGAATTGGTTCCGCCTGCTGAACGGCTGTGGTGCATCTCTCTTACTAAAAGCGAATAACGGAGAACCTGTGATTCGATGCGTCGCGTTTGATCTGGATGGAGTGGTTATCCCATCGGGGCCGTCCTTTGACCTTTTCGAAACTACCTACGGAATCACCCGGGCTCATTGGGAAAACTTCTTTGCTGGATCCTACCAGCAGGCGATGCTGGGCCAAATTGATCTCTTCCAGATCTTGCCTGATGTCCTCCGGGAGTGGCAGTGGCAAGGCACGTTGGAAGAATTCGCCGATGTATGGATGAAGTCCTGTGTTGACTGTGACCCCGAAGTCACACAAATGATTCGCACGGTGGCTGGGAGCGGCATTCGGTGCTGCGCAGCCACGAACCAGGACAACAGACGCGGTGCCTTCCTTGATGCACAAACCGAGATAAGAACTCTGTTTGAACGACGTTTCTATTCCTATGAACTTGGAGCGAAGAAACCAAGCGCAAGATACTTCCAGCTATTGTTGTCCGAGATGGGTGTGGCGGCGAACGAAGTCCTATTCGTCGACGACCATCGGATTAACGTTGAGGGTGCGCGAACGTGTGGGCTGGTTGCAGAGGTGTGCAGTGGTGCCAGTGGGCTCAGGCGTGCCTTAAACCAGCATCTGCCTTTCGTGAGTCTAGACTGACCATGAGTCGTTCGGAAAACCGATGTTCAAAGTACATCGCCATCACGATGCCAGCAGTTTTTTGAAGAGAGCCGAGTCATGGCTTCTTCAATCAGAAGCGGAACACAATCTCATCTTTGGTATTGCCCGAAGACTGACGCGGACCACAAATGGCTATGAGTCACCGTATTCCCAAGGGCATTGAACTGACCTCGAATGGCAATCGACGGCATAGAGATCCGCGTCATCAGCAGCACTGACTCCATTGCTGAACTGACGAATCTGTTGCACAGAGCGTATAAACCGCTAGCGGATGCAGGCATGCGGTTTTTCGCGAGTCACCAGACGGAGGACCAGACAAGGGAAAGAATTGCCGGCGGAACGTGTTATCTCGCCATTCTGGACGGCGAGATAGTCGGCACGGTGCTGTTCAAGTATCCAGTGGCCTACGAGGGCAGTGACAAAGCTCGTTGGTATCGCCGCCCCGACGTCGCTTACTTCGGCGAATTTGCGGTTGAACCGCGCCTGCAAAGCCAGGGTATCGGTAGTCGAATGCTGAACCGGGTGGAGCAACGCGCCCGGGAGAGTGGAGCCACTGAAGTGGCGTTCGACACATCCGAACACGCCATTCATCTCATTGACTATTATTCCAAACGCGGATTCAGGTTCGTGGAGGACATCGACCATCGGCCTGCCGTGAACTACAAGAGCGTCATCATGAGCAAAACACTCATCCAACAAACACCTGAAACCGAGACACTATAACCGATGGATTTACTGGACCGCTTGCTCGGGCACGATAGCTGGACGACCCTTCAGTTGCTGGAGATCTGTAAACATTTGACTGCCGAGGAGCTTGATCAGGAGTTCGACATCGGACATCGCACCGTTCGAGCGACGGTGAATCACATCATCTTCAACATGGAAGTATGGTCGGATCTCATGCGTGGTGAAACTCCGGGGCTGGGGCAGGGAACCCGAGCCGAGGAGCGCGATGTCCCTGCGTTGATCGAACTCCTGAATCGAGTCGCTCCTAATTTGCGGGCCTTGGCCCGTGAGGTGTCAGAACGTGACGGATGGGAAGAGCGGTGGCTCGATGTGCTCGACAATCCGCCAGTTGACAAGACATTCGGCAGCAGCATCGCTCATTTGATAACACACAGCATGCATCACAGGGCACAACTCCTCTATATGCTGCGCCAGCTTGGAATGACGGAATTGCCCGAAGGCGATGTTTTCAGTTGGGAGCAGCAACATTCGGTTTCCCCGGACGGGGATTAGCAGCCCGTGGCAGAAGCGGCATTTATCTCAAAGGCCGCGTTACGGCCAAACGGGGCCGGATTCCAGGAGGCACCAACGGGACGACGCGACGTGGCACCAACGGGACGACGCGACGTCCCGACGACGCTGAAATGCTCATTCATTTTAGATTTCCCAGGAGCCGACTTCTGGGACACCAACGGTGGATCTGGCTGCTTCAGGGGTCTGGAGAACAGATACACGCTTTGGCGTTTTCCGCGAACGGTGTCGATTCTCCTCGACAGGGCCCGACGGCTAACCCTTCCTGGTTTCTCGCTCCTTACCTGTTAACCTCTGGCTGGACCCGAGCGTTATAGAGTGAGGCGAGCAACGCTATGGGAGAAGCTTCTCGCATCACGATCTCACTCGCGCCATTCGTAATGATCGTGCTGATCATTCGGCTTGGAATCCGAAACGGCATGAATAAGAGTCGGATCAGAGCCGAATTACAGAAGGAGGCCCTGGCGAAATTCTCATCGGGAAATGAGTTGAATGAATTCCTGGATTCAGAGGCGCGCAGGCGTCTTTTTCGGGAACCGTCGGATTCAAGGTGGGGTTCTAAGGGAAGAGTCGTGACGCTGGCCGTAGCGGCAATCATCGCTGTTGGCGGCGGCACGTCCTATTGCCGCGCCGCAGGCTGCCAAGAAGAATGGTTTTTCAGCAGCCTGCTAGTTCCGGATATCTGTAAGTCAGGGGGCCTTGGAGGCGTGGATGTTTTGTCCTGAATGTAAGGCGGAATACCGAGACGGTTTCACAAACTGCATGGATTGCGACGTCGAATTAGTCGATGTCCCTGTTGAGCCGGAGCCTGAGCAGGGTGATGCCGAATCCAAGGAATTTCTTAACGTCGATAACCCAGTCGAAATAGAGTGTTTTCTCGACGTTCGTCAGGCGGAATTCGCAGTTTCGGTGCTTGCTGGCAGCGGCATCAAAGCCTGCATCCATCAAGCATTCACCGGAAACATTGCGCCCCATTTGATGCTAGCGTCGGGCGGCATTCGACTTGTTGTTCGCGCGCAAAATAGGGAACGAGCACTCGAAATCCTTCGATCGTCGGAAGAGTTGAATCAAGGCGAAGTGGCGGATCAGGAGGACGAGCTATAAGGACCGGCCGCCTCGTTCCTGTCGCCAAGGGTTTCCTAATCCGGTGACAGGCCGGCTCTTGCCTTCGGCGTTCATCGCGACTCATCCGAATTTGAAGTTGCTTCCACAGGTACACCGCAAGGTACACCACACTCAGCCACGCGACGGGTTAGGACAACACGATGCAAGCAATCGTTCACGACGCTTACGGCTCAACCGACGTCCTGGAACTCAGGGACATCGAACAGCCCGGGGTCGGGAATCACGACGTGTTGATACGCGTTCATGCAGCTGGGGTCGATCCAGGCGTGTGGCATCTCATGTCGGGCTTGCCGTACCTGGTCCGCATCGTGAGCGGGCTGTTCAAACCCAAGAACGGTATTGCGGGAAAGGATGTCGCAGGTCGGGTTGAGGCGGTCGGTCCGAGGGTGACTCGGTTTCAGCCTGGCGATGGGGTATTCGGCACCTGCGATGGCTCCTTCGCCGAATATGCGTGCGCAGACGAGGGCAAGTTTGTGCCGATTCCGGCAAACCTCACCTTTGAGCAGGCTGGGGCCGTTCCCGACTCCGCTGTCACCGCCCTCCAGGGTGTTCGCGACAGGGGAAAGATCAAGCCAGGGCAACAGGTGCTGATCATCGGTGCGGCAGGAGGCGTGGGAACGTTCGCGGTGCAGATCGCCAAGGCATTCGGAGCGGTAGTCACTGGGGTGTGCAGCACAACGAAGACGGACCTGGTCCGATCGATCGGTGCGGACCACACCATTGACTATACCCGGCAGGAGTTCGCCGACGGTCGTCAGCGCTACGACGTCATCCTCGACACTGCTGGCAATCGTGAGTTGTCGCACCTCAGACGTGCCCTCACCCCTCTGGGGACTCTCGTGATCATCGGAGGGGAAGGGGGCGGACGGTGGTTCGGAGTGGGTCGCCAGCTCCGGGCATTTATGCTGTCACCCTTCGTGCGCCAGAACCTCTGCTCGCTGTTCTCGATCGAACGCAGCAAGGAGGATCTGCAATTCTTGAGGGAACTCATTGAAGCCGGCAAGGTCATGCCCGTCATCGACAGGACCTACCCACTGCACAAGGTTCCCGAGGCAATCCGGTATCTGGAAGAGGGGCAAGCTCGAGGAAAAGTTGTCATCACCGTGTGAGACGGTACCCTAAGAAGAAGCAGCGGCGAGCCATCGTGGAGCTTTCAAGGGACTATGCGGCTCGATGATTTGAAAAGCCTGTCCAGATTCATTGACAGTTCGATCAGGAAAATTTGACGCATACCCACTCCCGTGCTACTAAATGTCTTGTGATATTGCGCAGCCATCCTCAGATCCTGTTCCTCCGGCCTTGGTGGGCTTAGTGCCCCGACTCCTGTAGATCCCTACCCGACAACCAACTGATTTTTGGCGAGCACTGGAGTGCCGAACACTGTGCATTCATCTCAAAGCATGCGTTGCAGACAAGACTATGGTTTTTAAATACGATGAAATTCTGCCGTGGGGGCGTTCGTTTGACGAATATCGGCGGATGTTTCGTTTGACTCACAACGACCTGAATCGAAATATTCTCGGCTGTGCAGACGGACCCGCGAGTTTCAATGCAGGGATGTTGGGAATTGGGCGGCGGGTGGTCTCCTGCGACCCTCTCTATCAACTCACAACAATACAGATACAACAGCGCATCGACTCAGCGTTTGAGGAAATACTTCGACAAACACATCAGAATCTGGACAGATTCGTGTGGGATTCCTTCCCCTCACCTGATGAACTTGGCCACTACCGGCTGGACGCGATGCGCAGTTTTCTAGCGGACTATGATCGCGGCAAAAAAGATGGACGCTACGTTCCGGCGCAACTGCCGAATCTGCCGTTTCCGTCTGGATCTTTCGACATCGCCCTATGCTCGCACTTTCTCTTTCTGTACTCAGACAATCTATCGTTGTCCTTTCACGAATCCGCGGTGGATGAGTTGTGCCGCCTGGCTGGTGACGTGCGAATATTTCCACTGTTGGCCTACAACGGAGAGCAGAGCCGGTATGTCGATCCCGTCACCGAACACCTCAGACAGGCGGGCCGCGTCGTATCAATCGAAGAAGTGCCGTACGAATTTCAGCGCGGCGGAAACATGATGATGAAGATATGGAGTTAACAGGCAAACCCGCACTTGTGGATAAGCCACCGATACGGTCAGGTGAACCTGCAGGCAATGTTCTGGACGGCGACTTTCTGGGCTGGAGGTCACCTCTGACACAGTCGTATCGATGGATCTGAAGTCCTATCCCCCAGCCTCACGCCGTCGCCAGAACACTATGAGATTTGCGCAAGCCAGAACAGTGAATCCGGGCAATCCAAGAATGCCGTTTTGGAGAATGCTGTCGGCGGCAATCATAAAGAGCGATAAAGGCGCGAAGGCATTCAAAACGCCGTGAAATATAGAGGCCCCGAATACTGATCCGGCTTTCTCCCGAAAATGACCCATCGTCGGACACAGGAGCAACGTAAAGACGGTCATTAACAGGGGACCTGCGACAGGTGCGTCAGGATAATTGTATCCGGCCGCGATGACGGGAGCATGCCAGACACCCCACACGAGCCCGGTCAAAAAACACGCCCGCCAGAAACCAAGCGGTCGCCACAGATTCCACAGGTATCCCCGCCAACCGAGTTCCTCAGAGAGCGTCAACACTCCGTTCAGTAACGCGCCACCAAGCAACGAGAGAACGAGCAACACCGGTAGAGGCGGCAGGGTGCGTTCCGCTGGAAACGGCTGCTCTGGCAAAGCTCGGGCAATCCCCTCCTCCAAGCTGATCAGCGCCACGTTCGGCAAGAGCGCGCTCGCATACGTGGCGACGAGGACTATTGACGCTGCAGCCAGTGCAGATCCGGCCCACCACCAATTTGGAGCAGAGGCCAGGCCCAGGACAACCCGCCACCGGGCACGATCAAACATTGCCGTCGCAACAACCGCACCTATGGCAGGCCCCCACATAAATATGAAAAGAAACGGTCCTTCCACCAAACCGACACCGTTGCGGAATAGCCCGAATCCCCAGGCCGCAGCAAAAACGGCCCAGCTGAAACCGAATGACAGACTGAAATAGACAATGGTTCGCTTCAGCATGAAGTCTTCGTCATGGAGTATCCGCTGTTTGTGGATCCGGTGTTGGCCTTGTTGCCAGCCCTGCGCTTGAAATACCTCGAATTCAACTTCTTGGAGGCTGATGCCTGTTGGTGTGGCTGACTATACGCCCAGGGGGGCAAAGTGCGTGATGTTCCAGATGGGAACTTCCGCGTCATTCTGGCGAACCATCCACGAAACGTTAGATCAGAATCGGTGCAGGTAGGATGCCTTGAAGAACAGACCGCGACTCGTCGTCAGGTAGTTTCCTCCATCGTCGACGAGTTGGCCATTTTCGAATGACCGCTTCTCGAAGAGGGAACCGTATCCGGCGTGGAGGACCGTACCCGGCACGAATTCATAAGACGCAAGCAGGTCGGTCAGCAGTCGGCGACGAGAGCTATCGTACTGTTCGAGCAGGCGAATCAGGAAACGTGGATTGAATTGATAGGATTTGTTTCAGTCATGTGCCCGATCCGATATGGGCCCGAATAAAAACTCCCCGGAAGCTTGCCTGTTGGCCACGAATGGCGGATCCGAGCGTGCCAGGGCGAAGGAGAGCGGACGAGTTGGCTGGAGCGGCAGGGAAGCCGCCAAGCCGAGAGTTGACCCTCTCACCCAACCGACGCAGGATATCTACCATGTCTGTTCGGCTCGTATTGCTCCACGCTTTTCCCTTGGATGAGCGTATGCGGAACGGTCAGATGGAGATTCTTGCTGGGGGGACTTATGCACCAACGCTATACAACCTGGGTGAGACACTGGAGGCATGGGCGACTTGCGTTCTCGACGCCGTCGAAGGCGACCGCCTGATTGTCGTTGGAGCTTCGATGGGTGGATCGTGTGCGCTTGAGATGGCACGGCAGGCTCCCGGTCGGATCGCTGCGATGGTTCTCGTAGGAACTAAGGCGAGCCATCATCCCGAGCCCGACCTCCGAGATTCTTACATCGCTACGCTGGAAGATGGCGGAGTCTCAGCGTTGCTACCCGAGATTCGGCTGCAATGCTTTGGCCCCAGCCCGGACCCAGCCGTCGTTGATCATGTGGAGTCAATGGCTCTCGATCAGAAGACCGAGGATCTCATCCGTGCGATGTCGGTGTTCCATGGCCGTCGGGACCTGACCGAAGTGGTCGAGGGTTGGACGAAACCACTGATAGCGATATGCGGAGACCGTGGCGAACTCGAGTCAGTTGAGAAAGCAACAGATCTTGCGGCGATCGCTCCCAATGGCCGATTCCACGTCATGGGCGGATGCGGTCACTACATGAATCTGGAGCGTCCGGTGGAGTTCAACGCGATTCTAGGTAGTCTCGTCCACTCGATCACGAAATCAGGATGCGATGCATGAAGGCGAACTACGATCTGATTTCCGATGCGTGGAGTGACCGCAGACAAGAGCTGGGGCCGAAAGATCGGAAGCTATTTGACATTTTCATTGAAGCGCTCCGCCATAGCGCAAAGGTTTTGAATCTAGGCTGCGGCTCCGGCATTCCGATAGCCAAACGGCTGTCCGATAGTGGTTTTTCGATTTTCGGAATTGACCGTTCGGAGAATCTACTTAAGAAAGCAAAGCGGAATGTCCCCAACGGGTCATTCTTCAAGGCAGAAATCGAAGACTATGAAATCCAACGTGAATATGATGGCGTTGTTTTATGGGACGCGCTCTTCCATATCCCCCGCGAAGAACACCGGGCTATTCTCGAGAACATCTACAACCATCTCGCTTCCGGGGGCACGCTGATCCTGTCCAGTGGTGGATGCGCGGAAGATCTGCCTCCATTTACTGATTTCATGTTCGGGGTGCGGTTCTTCTACGATTCCTTTACTCCGAGGAAACTGCTTCGCTTGCTCGAGGACATTGGATTCACTGTAGAGCAATCGGCCCTCGTAAATGAGCCGGATGGGGGCCGAGATAAAGGTCGCCTGGGTGTGGTGCTGTCCAAACCCTGATGAAGCTGGTGGTCTGCTACAGTCGGACTCTAAAAAATGCCGACTGATTCTCTACTCCAACTAAGAAACAACCAGGTCCGCTGAGTCAACACTCAAAATCAACCCGTTAAATTCAAGGCAGGGGTATGAGCGCGTCACGTCAGCGGCTGGCGAGATGAGTCGCTCGGGTGTTTCGGATGTGAATCGGCGGGGCGACTCGCTGGCAAGTCATTGATTCTATTTATGAACTCACCCGGCCCGGCTCTTTCGTCCGCCACAGCGCGTAAGTCGTCAGGCAGCCAATCATGACGACGATGCCGCAGGAACTCATCAATAAGAATTTCATCTCTCCGGTCTGGCGGCCGAGCCACGCGGTTCTCATCAACATCACAATGCCGGCTAGCCCCACGATACCGCCTGCCGTAGCGGTCGGCCAGTAAAGACCCTGCAACACCTGGGGTGAAGACCGCCAGACAGCGCGCAGACTCAGAAGGACCAGGACGATCAAAAGAGTGACTGCGGTGAATATCCATAAACCTTCGGTCCAGTCAGCGGGAATGAAGAGTCCGTTCAGTGCCAAACGCGTCATCAGTGCGATGAACATACCCACCAGCAAGCAAGTTACGCCAATCTTGAACATAGCCCGTCCTCGGTTAGCCAGAATCGGTCGGTTCAACCTGCTCCGCGCCCGGTTCGATATCACCCACGGCACCAGACGAACCACATCCAGGATGTATTTAAGTGGCGAGCTGTACAGTTCATGAAGGTCCCCCAGCACTTGTTCACGCGAAGCCCGCGGAATGAGAAATGCCGCTACCTTCTCGATGAGTCTAGGCGGGTCTGATTCACGCCCTGGTCGTGTGGGTTCCACTAGCCGAACTCCTTGCCCCAGGCGTGTGCCACCTGGTCGTACATTCGTTTTGCTGTAGCCGCCGATTGCTGCAAAGCTCTCTCGCCTGCCTTTTTCATTTTGTAGCAGCGCTTCGCACGTCCACCACGCTCAGGCGTGGGGTCTGACATCCATGATGAGAGGAGGCTCTTGTCTTCCAGTCTGTCAAGCGTGACGTAGATCGCCCCAAGTGATACGGATTTGGGTTTGGCCAGCTCCTGAACTTTCGAGTGGATCGTTACACCGTAAGCGTCGTCTTGCAGAACCAGAATCGCTGTCAAAACCAGTTGTTCAAACTGACCCAGTGATGATGGTGTCGACATTACCCCAACAATGTATGATAAATGATTTGGCGTGTCAAGTTCCTTGGAACAGACGAAACGCGCCTTCCAAGCCATCTGCAGAACGTCATGGGCTGAGGATCTGACCATACGTCTAATTAAATTTCTGCCTGATTTTCCGGAAGACGACGGCGTCAGACACACGGTCGACTGTGTGTCCGCCGCCCGTAGGCCATGCGCGCCTGTCCTCGGTGAACCACCGTTCCGAAATTCCCCCAGACCGTGAGCGTGTTCCAACGTGTACTTGACAGAGTATGGCGCTGTGTATAGTGTATTAGTTGAATAGTACACCTGTCATGCTTTTCCGTTTAAATCCGTCTTCCGGGATGCCGCTCTATCTTCAGTTAATGGAACAGGTGAAACACGCCATCGAAACGGGCGCGTTGAAGGCGAGCGATCAACTCCCGACCATTCGCAAAGTGGCCGAAGACCTGGTCATGAACCCAAACACCGTGGTTCGGGCATACCGCGAACTGCAACACGAAGGAATCATAGAGCTGAAACACGGCTCTGGAGCTTTTGTCAACGAATCGGTTGCCGGCCGAACCAGGGTCACTCGAAAAGCTCAAACCATTGTCCAGTCTGCGCTGAAGCGTCTCGTCGACCTTGGATTGACCGACGAAGAGATGAGAAGGCTCTTTGAAAACGAACTGGCACAGCTCCGCGCGGGGGAAGCATCGGGAGGAAAGAATGAGTGATTGGGTCATCGAAGCACGTGGGCTCTACAAGTCGTTCAAGGGACAGACGGCACTGGCGGGCCTTGATCTAGAGGTACCTGCCGGAAGCATATTCGGCTTCCTCGGCCGAAATGGTGCGGGAAAAACGACCACGATCAAGCTGCTGATGGGCTTTCTGAGATCCAATGGCGGCGACGTGCGCGTCTTCGGCCTGCCAGCTGAAGATTTGTCGGCGGGCATAGAGATTCGCCGGCGCGTGGGGTTCGTTTCCGAAGAGAAGGATTTATACCCCTACATGACCGTCGAGCAAATCATCCGCTTTACCCGAAGCTTCTTTCCAAAGTGGAGGGATGATCTGGAACGGCGGTACCTGGACCTGTTCGACCTTTCGCCAAACCGAAAAATCTCCGATCTCTCGAAGGGTATGCGATCTAAGCTGATGCTGCTGCTCGGAATCTCTCATGGTGCCGAGCTGCTCATCCTGGATGAGCCGACCGATGGCATGGACGCGGTCGCCGTCGAAGATATGTTGCGCGAACTGGTCTCCATTTCCTCCGCGGAAGGCACCACGATTTTCTTTTCCTCTCACCAATTGGAAGAGGTGGAGCGGATTGCAGATCGCGTCTGCATTATCGATCGGGGAAACACGATCGTCACCGGTTTGCTCGACGACCTGAAGGCGCGCTATCAGCTTCTGCGAATCGTATTCGGGGAAGAATTCGGGGCGCCGATCCCGTGGGCCGAAGGAGCGGAGTATGTCCGCCAGGATGGGCGCACGGTCGAAATCCTCGCGAGCCAAAATGTCGACGCCATCGTGAACCAGGCGCGCGCCTTCCCCGGCGCCTCAATCGAGCGGTTTCCGGTCACCTTGAAGGAAATCTTTCTCGAACACACAAGGAGGATGTAAGTGCTCTGGCACAAATGCTGGCTCGAGACGCGGTTCCTCGCCTTCTTCATGGTTGTTTTCGCGATATTCCCAATCGCCTTAGCTACTTTGAATATACGTTCTGCAGATGCACCCCAGCGTTCACCAGCTGCAGTCGAACGGAACGTCGGATTCTTGGTGTTTTACTATTCGATGATTCCGCTGGCGCTGGCCGGATCAGGCGTCAAGACTCAAGCGGGACCGCAAACGCGTCATAACCTCTATGGCTCAACGTATTTCACCCTGTCGCTGCCCGTCAGCCGTTTCCGGCTGCTTGGGACGAGGGCTGGGCTGGGCATGTTGGAGTCAGTCGGGATCTCTGCCATCGCTCCCTGCGCCGTATGGATAACGTTACCGTCGTTGAGATCCAGCATCTCGGGATCCGACTTGTTGTTGTTTTGGGTGACACTATCCGTCTGTACGTCCGCAATCTACTTTCTTGGAGTATTGATCTCAACCGTTCTGGAGGACCCCTGGCGAGGCCTCGCAAGCTTGGTAGGGTTGCTGTTTCTCCGGTGGCTCTTACCGACGCTTCCGTTGCCGCCTTCTTTCGATATCTTTCGGGCTATGGGCGTATCTTCACCTCTGTTCACACACACGCTCCCCTGGGCCAGCATGGGCATTTCGATCGGCGCGGCGGCAATTTTATTTTACGCCGCCCTGAGAGTTGTGCAGAAGCTGGAGTATTAGCCAATTGAACGTGCGCTGGCCAACTTGGGGAAGAGAAGTGAGCGTTGCGACAGAGTGATGTCAAGTGATCTCCCCCGGGATGTAGATCCGACCGCAGAGTGAGGAATCTGTTGAATTATCCCCGCCGTCGCGGCTGTGACCGGGCAGGAACGATGGGCCGGTCGGGCATTTCCATAACCTCCATGGCTGGAGGCCTAGTCTCTACATCGTGGGTCATACCCGTCCTCCAATATGCAAGAAATCTGCGTTCTTGATCGACGTTGGGCGCTAAAGTTGATCTATGAAAGGGGATGTCAAGAGAAACAACTCCCCGACGGGTTGCGGCCCCCACACCGGATCGTTGTCGAGGCAGTCAGCCCCATTTTCCGTTACGGGAGAACGTTTCGGCAATTCAAGAACGGGCAGTGCAACACCGTGACGGAGTTCGGAAACTGAACAGCAGGTTTGGGACGGCTAGTACCGACCATAGATCTATCTGAGCCTCGAAGGCTATCGCTGTTTCGGGTCCTGCGAGGGGGGATAGAGACAGTACGTGTCCTTTGGACGGAGTCCGTGGACGACAACTTGGGCAGATCCTCACCCTCGATCCGCGCCGTTTCCTGCTCTGTCGGCCGTGCCTGTTCCGCCGGCGGTCAACTCGAAAACGGCTATGGTCTCGAACTCAGTTTCTTGGGATCAAACGTTTCTCCTGTCTTCCAGATTGTCAGAGCAACGGTCGCAATCTTCCGCGCCAGATTGAGCCGAGCCATCTCCGGCCGCATCCCTTTCCCTTTGAGACTCTCCAGATAGTCCCGCCAGGGATCGCTCTGAGCACCCGCCGCGGCTGCAGACACGAAGACCGTCTTGAGTCGCCGATTGCAGTTCCGGTTCAAACCCCGTGTGGCCACCGGTTTGGATCGCCTCCGGATACGACCATCCTGAAACTCGTACTCCGCACTGCTGTGAGTCACCACGGCCAAACCGCTATAGCTCCAAAACTGCCGCTTGGTTCGGAATCGGTGCGGCGTGTCGGCCGTAGAGACAATCTGAGCGGCTCGTATCGGACCCAATTGGGGAATGCTTCGCAACAGAGCGACGGCTTTGTGATGGCGGCTCTCTGCCAGCATGCCGGCCTTGGCCTGCTTCCGCAGTTTCCGCACCTGATCCAACTGCTCATACAACCAGGCCGCCCGTTGCCTCATTCCGGCTTCAGGAATCTGTCCCAGCCACTGCTCTCGCTGTGTCGCGTGGTAGACTCCCGATCCCCCGGTCGCAATGCCACGTCCCCGGTAGATGGCCTTAATCCGAAGCATCGTCCGCTTCGTGTCGACGGTGAAGGTCTCATAGGCCCGAACCATCTGTTTCAAACCACGAGTCTGCTCGTGCCCATGCCAGACCGATCGCAGAATTCCGACCCGTAACAGCTCCGCCAGTTTCCGGGCATCGGGCTTGTCTCCCTTCGAGCCTTCCGTCAGCAGTTTGTTCCGCTTCGGATCACACACCACGATTTCCTTGACCAGGTCTCGAATCACTTCGTGTAGCCACTGGGCCTGCGTCCCCTCCTCCAGCGTCACATGCAACGGCCCGCTCAGACTCTCCATCAAATCACGGATCGGGCCGGTTTTCGTCGGCACCATCGTTTCCAACACGACCTTGCCTTCCACGTTCATCACCGCCACTACAGTCATTGCCTGATGGACATCCATCCCCATATACTTGTCTCGTTTCATTACACACGCTCCTTTTCTGGGATCAACGCTCGAACGTTGATCAGGTTGTTAAGAGTCTTCTCTCAACAACCGCCAGACAAGGGGCGTCCTTTCATACTGCGACAATAGCGAGTAGCATTGATCGGAAAGTGAGCGTGGCCCTGTCGCGATAGGGTTCGCAAACGCATGCACCCTTGACCGGGCAATCCGGGACCCCGTTGACAGATTAAATCGGCGGCATTTTCGACGGCATCGAGCCGGCGGAAACTGAGAGATTCCTGCTTCGTATGATCGCAGTATTCGACGTTCGCATCGATTCGGGTGCTGCCGCTAACCCGGGTAGACCTCTAACCTGAGGGCAAGGTTCTTGACACGTCTTTTGCAGGATTTACGATACGCTCTCCGGCGTCTTATCAAACTGCCGGGCTTCACTGTGGTGATCGTTGTATCGGTGGCTCTGGGTATCGGCGCGATCACGATGATGTTCAGTCTGTTCAATGTTGTATTGCTCCGTCCATTGTCCTATCCCGATCCCAATCGACTGGTGATTCTGTGGTTCACTCCTCCCGACCAACCGGACGAACTCAACTTCGCAACAGTGGGCAATTGCTGGGCGCTGACTGAAGGCAATAGTGTTTTTGAATACACGGGGTGCTTTAGAGCAATCGAGGGTGTATTCAGCGACGACGACCCTGGCGGAAACGGCGCAGAAGTGCTGCGGGGTGAGGCCTTTAGTTATGGCGTTCAACAGGCTATCGGCGTGCGTCCCTCCATTGGCCGCTGGTTCACGGAGGATGAAGACCGGGAAGGCGCTGACCGGGTGGTCATGATCAGTTACGCGTTGTGGCAAAGTCGCTTCGGTGGCTCTTCGGATGTGATCGGTAAGCAAGTGCGAGTCACAGATGTCCGCAGCTCCGATCTGCTGAGTACGATCATCGGCGTTATGCCGGCCGGATTTACGTTCACAAACACCCAGGCCGACTATTGGGTACCGCTGAGACTACCCGCGAGTACGCGGACCAGCAACAGTACCAACCGAGCAGGCTTCCTTCCGGTCGCTCGACTGAAACCCGGGATAACCGTGGTGCAAGCCCAATCTGCGATGGATGCGCTGGCTTTGAGGTTTGAGGAGGAACTTCCGTCTAATGAAGGTTGGGGAATACGGGTGGAGCGCTTTCGTGAAGCGTTTATTGCCGATCTACGGCAAGCTTTTCTGATCCTTCAGCTTGTTGCGGCCTTGGTTCTTCTGATTGCCTGCGCAAATGTAGGCGGACTACTGCTTGCTCAGGGCATATCTCAGAAAAAGGAGATAGCCGTACGTGCCGCGCTTGGCTCCACTCGTTCTCGCATTGTTCGACTGTGGCTGACACTCAGTCTCGTCTTGTCCGTGCTCGGAGGTGTACTGGGTTTAGCCTTCGCCTGGGGAGGCCTGAGTGTACTTGTCAGCTACCTCCCGCCCATCCCGGGTCTTGCACGACTGAACGAAGCGAGTATTGATCCGACCGTTTTCATATTCACGCTACTGGTGTCGGTCGCCGCCGGTCTGCTCTTCGGCATCCTGCCTGCACTGCAGGTTTCTCGGCCCGATATTGCAGATGCTGTCAAGGAGTCGGGCCGTGGCAGCACTTCCGGTGCCTCCCGTCAAAGACTCCGGAGTCTATTCGTTGTCGTACAGCTATCGCTTGCCACGTTACTGTTGATCGGCGCGGCTCTCATGATCAACAGCTTTGTACGCCTCTATACCGTTGAGGTCGGACTCGATCCCGATGACATCATGACCTTCCAAATCCAATTCGGAGGCAATCAGTTCAAGAGATACACGGGAAACACGGGACCGAATCGCCAACCTGAAACCGAGTTCAGCGAGCGACTCAATATCATCAGTGAGCAGATCCGCCAGGGGCTTGCCTCCACTCGCGGCATCGAATCGGCGACCGCGATCGCGCTGACACCGCCGTTAAGTGGCGGTGCACGCTACCATGAATTCACGATTGAAGGCCGACCGGCGTCTCTGTCGGAGAGCGAGGCCCAAGGCGCTGAGATGTTTGCCGTGATGTCCGACTATATACCGACACTTCGGATTCCGCTGCTTCGCGGCCGTGATTTCAGCGACAGGGATACAGCGACGAGCATACCGGTGATGCTGATCAACCGGACAATGGCGCAGCGTTTCTTTCCGAACGAGGATCCGATCGGAAAGCGGATGCAGCTGGACTACGTCAACGATGAGCCGCGCCAGGTCATCGGAATCGTCGGCGACATTCGGCAAAACAGTCGCGACCAGAATTACCAGCCTCAGATGTATGTGCCGTATGCGCAGCTTCCTCTCGTCACTTCCAGCGGTACGAGATTTGACAGGATAGTGTTCCTGGTTCGATATGTCGGATCACCCAACGAACTGGCACCTACACTGCGATCGGCGGTAGCCGCCGTCGACAGCACGCAAGCACGCGCTGCTGCAAATTTCAGGCCTTTGGAACAGTACGTTCTAGACCAGCTGCAAGGGTATTGGCAATACGTCTTGCTGCTATCGCTGTTCGCTGCGATCGCGTTGGTGCTCGCCATGTTCGGTGTGTACGGCATGATGGCTCACTCGGTCAACGAACGTAGGAGCGAGCTCGGCATTCGCATGGCTCTTGGCGCTACGCCCTGGCAAATAATTCGCCTCTTACTCCGCAGGGGTGTCGTTCTGATTTTCACAGGTCTGGTCGTTGGTCTCGGGTCCTCGTTCGCCCTGTCGAGGGTTATCCAGAACCGTCTCTGGGGAATCGAAGCGACAGACCCATTCACTTTCGTATTCGTGTCGATCCTTTTGTCGGGAACAGCTCTTATCGCCTGTTACCTGCCGGCAAGGCGTGCCCTGAGAGTGGACCCGGTAGCCACCTTGCGTGCCGATTGGTGAAGCGGTGTGTGGAGTGAGCAAGAAGAGACTTTGACCCGTCTACTTATCGCTGAGGATAGTGGCGGGGTCAAGTCGGGCCGCGCGGAGGGCCGGTAACAAACTCGCGGCAACGGCGATGGTGGCAAGCAGGGCCGTGACGGAAGCGACCAGAAACGGATCCATGGGCGTGACGCCGTAAATCTGGCTGTCAATGACTCTTCGGAGCCCAACAGCCCCACCGAGACCGAGCGCCAGTCCGATACACATCAGAACCAAGCCTTCACGCAGGATCAATCGGAACACCTGCCCTCGGCTGCTACCCAGCGCGATCCGGATGCCAAGCTGGCGGCTTCTCTGGGTTACCAGGTAAGCGAGGACTCCGTAAATACCGATCGCTGACAGGAACAGGCCGACGACGGCAAAGGCAGAGGCCAGCCACATGGAGGCCCGACGGGACATGAGTGACCCGTCGACGCGCTCCTCCATCGTTTGAACGTCGAACAAGGGGATATTGGGATCGATCCTGGCCAAAGCCACCCGTACCGGGTTGATCACCCCACCCGGCTCAATAGTGGTTTTGAAAGCGAATTGCATGCCTCGGGCCGTGCCTTGAGCGGCCGGAAAATAGAACGCTCCCGCTTCGTTGCTGTCGCCGGTGAGGTCGTCAAAGATCACGGGCTCGACGACTCCGACCACGGTAAACCACCGGGTGTCTTCAGTAATTTCCATAAGATCTTCGATATCTGATGGTTGGTACATTCGCCGGCCCACCGGACTATCGTTGGGCCAGTACCGCCCTGCCAGTCGCGAGTCAATGATGACCACCAGCGGTGCATCCAGCGTGTCCTGTGCTTCGAAGTACCGCCCTTCACCAAGGCCGATGCCCATGCTCTCGAAGTAGCCGGGGGTGACGAACGCGAAACGGGGAGCGATCAGCGATTCTCCGGGGCTCATGACATAGTCCTCGGCGAAAATCACGCTGTTACTGTTCGAGCCACTGAAGGGCAGTACAGTCGTGGCGCCGGCTGAGTGAATGCCCGGAACGCTCCTGAAGGCGTCAAGGACTCGATCGAGCAGCGATCGCAGTTCCTGACCTCCGGAGTATCGGCCTGCCGGGGCATTGATCGAAGCCGTGACGACATTTTCTGAATCGAAACCGGGGTCGACATCGAGGAGATTGCTGAAGCTGATGAGCAATACGACCGCACCCACTAAGAGGACACATGTGATGGAAACCTGAGTAACGACCAGGGCTTGCCGGACGCGGCTGCGACTGGGCCCCCCTGTTCCGCTCCGTCCGTCCTCCTGGAGAATCCGCGCAAGGTCTACCTTCAGGACATGAAATGCAGGGAAGAGGCCGATCACGAAGCCGGCGCCGACGGACAGTCCGACCGCCAGGCTGAGTGCGATTCCATCCACTTGAATTTCGTCGGCCCGAGGCAGTTCGTTGAGTCCGACGAAAGACAACGCGTCCAGAATGCCAGCGGCGACGGCCAGTGCTATCAAACCGCCCAGTGTGGCTATGACAATGCATTCGGTGACATTCTGCCGCAAAATGTGTCCGCGCGTCGCCCCCACTGACAAACGAATTCCGGTTTCCCTGATCCTCAGGGTGGCGCTGGCCAGAGCCAAATTCGAGAGGTTGAGCAAACCTAACAAAAGGACAAAGCCGGCGCCTCCCCAGAGCAGATACAGGTTGCCCCGCACGTCTCTGACGATCACTTCCTGCAGCGGGTCAACCTGGCTGTGAAAGCCCACGTTGAGCAAGATCTCCTCGAACTGTGGATAGCGATCGATTTCGCCGGCGTTGGCGCCATCGACTTGAGCCTGTACGACTTCGACGCTGGCATCGGATCTCAGGCGTCCGATGTGAGTCCAGTTGTTGGAATGACGATTGCCAAGTCCCGTCAGCTCCTCAGCTGTAAAGCGAGTCGACCTCCAAAGGCGGACCTCCGGATCGATGAAGACGAAATCTGAAGGCATCACGCCGACGATCGTGACCGATCGACCGTTGCGGTTCATTTGGGTTCCAACAATTGAACGATCTCCGCCATAGAGCTGCTGCCAGAGACCGTAGCTGAGAATTACGGTGGGATCGGCACCCTCCCGACCGTCTTCTTCAACAAAGGTCCGTCCGATTTCGCTCCCGGACTGGAGGACGCGGAACAGGGAAGGGGTGGCTGTCATTTCCAGGATGCGCTGTTGGACGGTGTCGATCTCGATGGTGCTGTTGGTCAGGTCGTAGAGAGCCTGTTCCTCAAGAGCCCTGAGCTCGACAAGTCGTTCGGTATAGAACGGGACCGAAGTCTCCGTCATGATCCCGATGCCGGCGTTCGGGTACTGGTTGGAGATCAGGACCAGACGGTCGGCCTCTGGAAAGGGCAGGGGTCGCAGAAGAACCGACGAAACGACGGTGAACACGGCGACATTCGCGCCGATACACACCGCCAGGGTGAGGATGGCCGTGATGCTGAAGCCGCGGTCCTTCCCCATCCGCCTGACGGCAAAGTGGACATCTCGCAGTAGGGAGCTCATGTGTCTGTGACTACCGATCTAACACGTGAATGACGGGCATCACAACAAAAACGGACTTCTGCCACGGGCTGCTAAGTAGCCGTTTCCATTTCCTCTTTCTCTACCATGTCCTCGTCGACGATATGTCCGTCAAACAGGTGGATGGTGCGCTCCGCGTGCCGCGCATAGCGTGGGTCGTGGGTCACGATGCAGATCGTGGAGCCTTCCTGGTGCAGTTCTTTCAGCAGTCCCATCACGGCCTGGCCGTTCTTGGAATCGAGATTACCGGTGGGCTCGTCGGCGAGCAGGATGGATGGGGACCCTGCCAGGGCCCGCGCTACGGCGACCCTCTGCTGCTGGCCGCCGGAAAGTTGCGACGGGTAGTGCTTGATTCTGTGGGCCATTTCTACCTTTTCAAGCGCGTCGAGACAGGCTTTCTTTCGATCGCCCGAAGGCATCCCCCGGTAGGTCAACGGGAGTTCGACGTTTTCGTAGACGCTCAAATCGCCAATGAGGTTGAATGCCTGGAAGATGAAACCGACCTCCCGATTCCGGATCCGTGCGCGTTCGGACAGTGACAGTTCGGCCACGGGTCGGGAGTTCAGCCAGTATCGCCCTTCAGTTGGTGAATCCAATAGCCCCATGATCGAGAGCAGGGTCGATTTTCCGCATCCCGAAGGACCGGATATGGCGATGTATTCCCCTCGCTCGATCGTCGCGTCGATTCCTGCAAGAGCGTGTGTTTCGACATCCTCTGTAAGGAAAACCTTTTTGATGGCTTCCATCTGGATTACCGGCGGTAACTGCGACATTCGCTTCTCCTGCCTCTTGAAGTTCAGTTCAACCGCACGCGGTCAAACTCGTCCCAGGTGGACATATCTGAAAGAATTACCTGGTCCCCCTGTTCGAGGCCGTTGATTATCTCGATCGTACTGACCGATGTGCGTCCAAGCCGTACCTGACTTCTCACCGCATGGCCGTCTTCGGTCAGGCGGAACATTCCGACCAGGCTGTCGGACTGCCCGTAGGCGGGTCGCGCCACATACAGAACGTCTTCAAGGCGTTCGATTTCAATCACTCCGTCCACGCTCAGGTCGGGTCGCGCCCCAAGCGGCAAGTCCCCTTCGAGACGGACGTCGATCAGAACCGTGCCGTTCTGGACGGCCGGATCGATACGACTGACCACTCCGGGTATGATGCCGTTTCGTGTATCGATCGCGACCGACTGTCCTAGAAGGATATCTTTCGCCTGTGTTTCAGCGATCTGCAGTTCCGCTTTCAAACGCGTGGGCTCGGCAACCCGCGCTATGTTGGTGCCGGGCGAAAGTCGCTGGCCCACCTCCACTGCAACCGATTGGAGGACGCCACCAATTCCCGCTCTGACCCGCAATCGTTCAAGCTGGTCGTTCCGGAGATTGTAGATCGCCCTCATTTGATCCACGCGGGTCCGTTGCGCCGTCATCTGGGCTTCGTTCGCTCTGGAAACGATCTGCAGACGCTGCTGCTCAAATTCAAAACGCTTGCGGGCTTGTTCGGCATGTACCCCGGACAAGTTGAGGTTCAGGTTCGATATCAATCCCTCACCTGCCAGTTCAGTGTCGGCTTCGTACTGCAATTTGGCCCGCACGGCTTCGGCTTCAATTCCCGCTGCCGCCGCCTGCTGTGTCAGCAGGTTGCTTTCGAGCTGCACCTCAAGGTTTGCCTGTTCCGCCTCCGCCGCTCTGATCTGTAGTTCTGCATCCAGGGTTGTCTGCTCCAATTCGGGATTGCTCAACTCGACAAGAATAGTGTCGGGAATGACGACGACACCGGGCTGGACGAGGATCCTCTCAACCAAGCCGTCCGTCGTTGCCGGAATCCAGCGGATTTCTTCAGGGACCAGCCGTCCCAGCCCGCGAACCTCACGAACCATTTCTCCGCGGCTGACCGTATCCACGTATACGGTGGCGCTGTCAACGCGGGGCGCGGCCGGCTCCAGTCGTGATAGTCCAAAAGTGGCACCCGAAATCCCGACGATGGCAATGAACAGCAGGACGATGCGCTTGCTGCGTTTTTTGCGGGCCAGTTCAGGTCGTTGAATGTCCATGATTCTGGGTGTTTGAAGTCAGCTGAGCTTTTTAGGCTCCCGACCGAGGGCTATATTCCCTGGGTTTCCAGTGCCGTTGTCATCGCCAGCGCGATGTGATTCCAGCGATCCGTTTCCTTCTTGAAGCGCCGCCGCCCAGCCTGTGTCAAGCTGTAGAACTTGGCCCGGCGATTGTTGTCGGATGTCCCCCACTCACTCTTCAGCAGACCCTTGTACTCCAGACGGTAGAGCGCCGGATAGAGCGCGCCCTGTTCGATTGCCATTGCCTCTCCCGTAATCTGCTCGATTCGTAGCAAGACGCCGTAACCGTGTTGAGGGCCCAGGGACACAGCCTTCAAGATCAGCAAGTCCAGGGTTCCGGGTAACGGCCCAGTCGGTGCTCCCATATCTTCTCCTATTCCGTTTAGGTGACGCTAGATCATGCCTTCCTAAGCTGTCAAGGAGAAAAACCGTGACTGACTCAAGTGGCCATTGAAAAGAGACTTCTCGTGCGATCACCGGAGTCCTTAAAGCTTCGCTTCGCGAACTAGTGGCCTGTACCACCCGAATCGGGACCAGCGTTCGGGCCAAACGGCGTTGGATTCTAGGAGTCGGCAACGAGTAAATGCTTCGACATTGCGAGGAGCTGACAACGACGAAGACAATGCCGTTTCGCCCGAACCCTCCGGGCCCATGGGGGTTGCCGGCGATATCTTCGTTACGAGCCGTCGTCGATGTGAAGACATCGACTTCCGTCTCGCGCCTCGATCTTCCCGGCAAGACCCATCGGCGCTGGTCCCGATTCGGGTGGTACAGGCCACTACTCATGGGGCAGGGCCACCATTGGATCGACGCTCGCCCCGCGCCCGGATCGTTGCGGGGGCGCTTGCCGGCCCAGGCCGATTGACTATTCAGATATGCCGCCCCTCTCAGCAAAATAAAACAGGATGTCCACATTGCCCGGTACGCGTCCAAGGGCTCTCAGAAGGAGGGCTACCTGCCCACGGTGATGCACCCCGTGATTGGCGGCGTGTTGCATCAGTTCGCCCAAGGGCATGGAGTGCTTCGCCGACTGGCCGACTGTGAATTCAATGTTATGGGTCACATCTGCGTCTTTTAACAGAGCCAGGAACGCGCGCACCTCACCCTCGACCTTGCTCCATCGTTCGACGACGGACTCCAGTGTCGGGAAGTCATCGGGATTCAGACGTGGCCCCCGCCTGGACCCGCCGCAACGATCCAGCCAGCCCGCCTCCGCGCTCATGGTGTGGACCAGCGTGTTCCTGATGGAACCGTAGCTTCCCGTGACGTTCTGAACGAACTGCTGCGGTGTCAGCTGCGCGCATACGTCAAAGAGTTTTCTGTTGGCCCAGTAGCCATAGTCGAAAAGACGCTCAAGATCCCTAGCCGCCCGTGGCAGAAGTCTCGCGGGCCGCGCGCAGGGGTCTTCGGGTTGCAGTCGCGAAGAGAGGAGCGGAACGATGTCTTTTCATCGTGACCGACGAACGACAAAGCCTGTGGCCCGAATCCCCCTGCGCCCACAGGGTTACGGCGAAACGGGGCCGTCTTCGTTGTCGCCGACTCCTCGCAATGAATGAGCATTGCAGCGTCGTCGCCTCCTAGAATCCAGCCCCGTTTGGCCGTAACGCGGCCCGTGAGACTTCTGCCACGGGCGGCTGGGGGTCATTAACACCTCGCTGTCTGTAGGACGGGGCGCCGGATTAACGAACGTTGATCAATCTAAGGATCTGCTCGACGGGCCCGTGCTCGCCGACGTCGATGGACACGCCTCGACCCACATAGGGCCCCATGAATTGAGGGTCCATCCAGGCGTTCCTGTCAATGTCTGAAAAGGCGAATGCTGTATATGGACCGGGGCGGATGCCGGATACCTGGTATCGTCCCATCGCATCGCTCGTTGCGGTTTTGTACGACACGAAGTCTTCGCGCAAACCGATTCCGGGGACCAGCACGATCTGAGCATCCATAACAGGCGCGTCATTTCGGTCAACTACACGGCCCTCAGCCTGCCCGCCCGGTCCGTTGATTTCGAGAATCAGCCCTCCACCGTCGGGACCGATCTCGAAAGGGCGACCCAGTATGTCCCGGGTTCCAAACCGAACGGTCGAGGCGTACAGACTTTCCGGAATCGAAGGGACCAGGAAGTAACGGCCCGGAAACACATACGGCAGCCGGAAGGTCCCGTCGGGTTCGATGAATCCCTGTCGTGCCAGGAGCGCTGTCGGGCTGAGTGGGCCAGGCATCCCATCGGCGTGAACCAGAAGGAGACTGATGTTTCGACCCAGGTCACGCGCCATGTCACCGGCACTGCCGAGCAGATCAATCCTTCCAAGCACTTCAACTCCCGGATCGATGGCGACCGACAGGTCGGTGATGTCCTCGTCGGTCACATCAAGCGAAGTCCGGCCCACGTAGAGAAAGGGGTTGTCGGGAATTCTTCGATATCCCCAGCTGACGTAGAGGTCATAGGATCCGGGGGCAATGTTTCGGAGTTCAAACGCTTCCGGGTCGGGATCGTGGTCAGGCACGTTCAGCGACGATGCGCTGATCGAAACGTTCTTCGAGACGAGATAAAACTTATAGGCAGTGTCGCCTTCTCCGGAGAGTTCGACACCGTTGACGACCCGTCCGAAGATCCGCCGCGGAGACCGGCGCGGGATACTGAAGTCGATTGCACGCACTTCAGTACCTTCGGGAATCTGCACCGGTGCCGCCAGGTCCGGATTTAGAAAACCCGGGTAGTAGGCAGGTGACATCCCATCGACGAGAGCGCCCGACTCGGGGGGTGCCGCCGGAATGGCCCGAACGTAGTAGGTGCCTTCCCCGACGTTTGTGATCCGATAGTCGCCGTTCTCATCCGATTGGACCGGCTCCAGCCGTTGACGCATGGCCGTTGCCCGCAGGAGTCGGTGTTTTCCGAACCCGCCGTAGCCGAGAGTCAGCACTTCGATTCGGGCGTCTGCGAGGGGCAGACCGTCTTCGTCATAAACTCGACCCTCGATGGTGCTGCTCGGACTGAGCCGCATCGCTATCTCGACTCGCCGTCCCGGCGAAACACGCAAAAAGTTGGGCCTTCCATTCCGGCTCCCGTAGGTGGCGGGCACGTAGCCGGATCGATCGGCATCCAGTCGATATACACCCTCCGGTACGCCCACCAGAAAGTAACCCAGTCCGTCGGTCCGGGTTTCGAACGACATCCTCCGACCCATTCTTTCGACTGCAAGCTGTGCGCCTGCAACCGGCAGACCCGTACGGTCATCCAACACGTAGCCCTGGATTTCTGCCGTCAGGGGGAGTTCAGCCTGCTGAGCCATCAGCAAGGGCATCGTCAGAGCGGCAAGGGTCAGGCGCGCGATCAATTTCATGCCGTGTCTCCGGCAGTGGGCAACTGCCTCATCTAAAAAATCTTCGGAACGCCGATTCTCGGAAAGCCGATTCTATGTTGCGCTGTGTCTGTATTGCAGAATAGCTCTCCTGAAGGATAAATGCCGAGTGATATCGGGTCGCAGATAAGGAAATCGAAACGCATCGGGCCCGTGCAGCCGACGGATTCGAGAATGCTCATGAGCGTTCCCAAATCCTTGATTTAGATCCTGCATCCCGGTACGGTGGCTTTCAGGTGGTTGCAAAAATGAAGTGGCCGACATGTCTTGAATTCCGTCGGATGTGGCCGCAGCAGGAGGTTCCCGAAGAGGTACGTCCCGAAGAGGTACCAATGAAGCATTCAGTCCGACCTCGGATGACGCAGGGCAAAGCCTGGACCCTCTTCACCTGCGCCCTCTGGCTGGCCGTCTGCGACAGTCCTGCGGTTGCCGGTGGGCAGGCCGCCCCACAGCCCAATTTCGATCAGTACGATGTCGTTACCGGCCAGGCGATGCGCCAGACCGTCTTGACCGGACACCTTCTCGGTGGCGCGATCGCCGACCTTGCGATTGTGGACGTCGACGAGAACAGTGGCCGCCGATTGCACATCTACAGCTTCGAGGGCGGCACCTGGGTGGCGGGGCTCGACGCGACACTTGGTCCCGAAGTGATGTTCGTCGACGTGGTGGGCATCGGCGGGCGCGACCGCTTGGTGTCCTACGAACCGGGCCGCCTGAACTGGTTTGATCCGGATTCGGCGACCGAACGCGCACTGCTAACGCTAAGCTCCAACTTCAACCCGCCTCGCCAGGACGAGATTCCCCATGTCGACCTCTCGCGGGACGTAAACGACGACGGTCACGACGACCTGGTCGTGCCGGACGTCGATGGTTTCTGGGTGTCCATCCAGACGGAAGGCGGCGCTTTCGCCGTTCCGGTGAAGATCGGCCCCGCCACCGACATGAGTGGGATTTACGGAGCCGACGGGTATCGATACGACCCCTGGTCTCAGAGCCGTATCTATGAGGTGGATTACAACACCGATGGCCGCCCCGACCTGGCATTCTGGAACGAGGACCACTTCGAGGTGCACACGCAGGACGAGCGTGGACTGTTTGACGCGGTGGCGCAGAACTTCACGACCGATGTGGCATTCGACTCCGACGATCTCTTCTCTCTCGCCACCGGCAACATGACGGGAAGGGTGCTCCACTCGTTGAGCGACCTCAACGGCGACGGCGTCGCCGACCTGGTTGCTGTCTCCCTGGAAGGGCGCGGCATTTCTGAAAAGAGTTCAACCTACGCGGTGCATCATGGCACGCCCACTGGCGATGGCGGCACCGTGTTCTCACCCGGCGTCGACCGGGCCTTCCGGTCAAACGGCAGCATCCAGCTCGGGATGGAACGTCACGACTTCGATCGCGACGGCCAGGTCGACCTGATGCTCACCACCATCGACCGCGAGCACCTCGAAAGCAGCCTCTGGAAGCGCATCAAGGGATTCATGGGCGATGACATCCGCTTGGGTCTCGAGTTCTACCGGAGGGAGGCGGGCCGTTTTGCCGGCACACCAAACGCCATCCGCACCATCGCGTTAGACGGTGTGCCCAGCCATCGGGAGCCGGGGTCGGTGTCGCTGGATATTGTGCTGCGCGGGGCAACGCACGAGCGCCGAAAGACGCAGGAGGATTGGCCGCGGGCGTTTAACGCGACGTTGCTCATCGGGGATGTGACCGGCGACGGCCTCTCCGACCTGCTCATCGGCCAGGCTCCCCGACACCTGGACGTCTTTGTCGGCGTGGATGGGCCGGACCTGTTCTCCGGGCAGCGTCAGGATGTTGCGGTCGAGGTGCCCAACGACGGTGAGTACACCTGGCTGGTGGATATCAACCGGGACGGCCGGCAGGACATCCTCATGCACCACCCGTTCACGCTACGCGATGCTCACGGGGCTCGGATACGGCCGCCGGGAACGGAGCCGCATCGGGTGACGATTCTGATCGCCCGGTAATAGCGGTCCAGACCCGGAGGACCCCCGCGTGCCCCCTGCGTCATGGGTCGCACAGCCCGCTCGTGGCAGCGATCATCAACTGCTGCTGTCGGCGAAAGATTCTGAGATCTCCGCGGCGTCTTCGTCGATCCGACCTCGGTCACGCTGGTGCGACGTCTTATTCCTGCCCGGGTTGTGGCGGTGGAACGGAATAGTGAACGTGCGCGATGCCCCATCCGTTGTCCGTTCTCCGGTAGAACTGGGTTTCCCAACCGCCAAACTGGACCCCCTGCCCGTCGGCCCCGACGGCATCGACCGTGAAGTCGAACGTTGCCCAGCCCGCCGAACCCTCGGACCGGATGGCCACGTTGCTGAACTGGAGGTCGAGTTGTCGGTAGGTGTCCTGGAGGCCGTCGAAGAACAGCCCCAGCTCTGACCTTGATCTGATCCGGCCTATGGGACTCACAATCGACACGGCATCCGGGTCGGCCCATAGTGTCAGGAAGAGATCGCGGTTCATGTCTGTAACCGCCCGTGCGTAAGTGTCGATGATCGGCCCGATCTCCTGAGCCGCGTTGGACTCGTCGATATCAATAGCGTCAACAGACTGA
Source organism: Terriglobia bacterium (assembly GCA_965263045.1). Lineage (GTDB taxonomy): Bacteria > Acidobacteriota > Terriglobia > 20CM-2-55-15 > 20CM-2-55-15. Next base: position 4,419,910 of record CBDHGK010000041.1, on the reverse strand, counting down.
GGCACAACCTGGTTCTCGTTTGAGCAGCCTGACAGCAACATCAGAGTACTGATCCCGAGAGTGCCAAAATTCTTCCACTTCATGCAGCCTCCCTTGCCGTCACTGTAGTGTTGCTGTGACGACTGTCAGAATATCCCCTTTGGTTCTTGCTGCGGCATCAGAATCATGGCTTCAAAGTCTGCGCGCACCACAGTTGCCATGGTGTCCGCACCACTGGTGCCAATGTGTCCGCGCCACAGGCGCCGTCCTGCGTCCTGATTGTCCCCAAGTCGCCTTCTGGGGAACGTGAAGCAGGCTTTTCCTGCCGATTGCCCGCGATAGACGCCGTAGGGTAAAACCATCCAGTGCCACGGATTGGTACACCTTTTCGACAAGCAGAACCATGATGAGAAACGTCTCGCTATCCGTGTCTCCTGTTTTACTTACTTTTCATCGTATTCGTCATGGCGGCGTACCCATGCCTGATTCCACGGCAACGATGCTTCATCGCGTCCCTTCGGAACCATATCCAAGTAGTTGTAGGTGCCGTTGAGAATGTCGATGCCCCGCGAGTAGCTTGAGTAAGTGTGGAACACGCCACCATCGTCGTCCTTCGCAAAGACACTCATTCCGGGTAGTTCTTCGCGTGCGAGGCTCTGCGTGGTGTAGTTGTAGTTTCCCTCGCCCTTTTCCATTTCCTCAGCGCTGAATCCCACTCCATAGTCGCGGTTGAAGTCGTTGTCATGCGATGACAGCCATTCAAACGACCAACCCATGCGCTTCTTGTAAGCTTTGATTTGGTCCGAGCGCGCTTTGGAAATAGCGACCATGCTGACATCGCGCGCATTAAGGTGAACGATTGTGCCGTTGAAATTGTCAGCCCAAAACGAACAACTCGGACAGGCGTCGCCACCCCAACTCGGGTGGTACATGAAGTGATAAACAATGAGTTGGCTACGGCCATTGAATAATTCCGAGAGGGAGCGTTGGCCGTTCGGTCCGTCGAAGACGTACTCCTGTTCGACTCTTACCCAAGGCAGCGCCTGGCGTGCACGCCTAAGTGCATCGCGTTCTTTGGTAAGCGCTTTCTCTTTCAGGAGCAGGACTTTGCGTGCTTTGAGCCACTCGTCCTCAGTTACGATGTTCGGTTTAGACATGGCGATTCATCCTCCCAGATGTTGATTCGTCGGATGTCCAATCGGTACGTCAGTGTCGCAGTGTATCGTAAGTTGCCTCGGGCGGAACCAACGCCCGCGTTTCCCCAAAGAAGGCCTCAATTCGAGTGCGAGGACATCGGCGTAGTCGATACTCTCATCGCCCGTTTCTCCCGATAAACATTTAGCGTTCATCGGAAGTGCCGAGCGAGAAAGCGTCGTGGGGACGAGATTTTCGGGCACTTTCGATAACGACGTTTGAAGGAAGCCGGTGGCGTTTGCGGCGGACGCGGTGGGCTATGGAGAAAGTACGGGAATGCGGGTTGAAATTGTCACGGGACGGGACTCGACAAGGGCGAGTGGCGGGGTGGCGACGAGGAGTGTGGGTTCCGGAGCAGCAGTTTTAGAGAGTCTGCGGTGCGGGTCGAGGCTCGATTTGGAAGCATTTTTGAGATCAAGACACACGTGGGCGGCGGCGTGCGCGAGCACGTCTGGAAAGTGTGTAACTGGAATCTCTGCTACGACGTATCTGCAAAGCATATGGAAGTGAAGCTCCATGCGATCTGCGCAGCGGTCAGCCTCTCGATGACCTTCATCGGGGTCTGACAGACGGGACATAACCCGGCCGAGTCGCTCGCAGGGGCTTCCTCGTGAGGATCGGTCGACGCCATTCCTAACAAACGATGACAAAGTTCCATGGATGCGGAACGTTGTGCGTTCGCCATGAAACCGAAATGTCGGATGCGGACAAAACCTTTCGGCAGCACGTGGAGGAGGAAGCGGCGGATGAACTCGGCGGCGGAAACCGTCATCGTTCTTGATTTGTTGCCACGCGCGTAATCCCGCCAACGGAACGTGACCTGGCCGCCGTCGAAGGACAACAATCGATGATTGGAGATGGCAACACGGTGGGTATAGCGTCCGAGATAGCGTAATACCTGTTCGGGCCCACCGAATGCCGGCTTCGCATAGACGACCCAAGGTTGGCGAAATAACGGTCGCAGGAAAGCCGCGAAGCTCTTCGGTTCGGATAACTGCTGGATCTGTCCCGCGAAGGTCAGGCACTCTCTGCGAAACGCCTTCCGCAATCCGTCAACGAACTTTCCCCGGAATATTTTCCCCAGAACCTTTACAGGCAGGAAGAAAGGGTAGCGCGGCCGAATCCATCGCGAACGGTCCGGTGCGATTCCACCGGCGGGAACGACGCAGTGGAGGTGAGGATGAAACAGCACGTTTTGTCCCCATGTGTGCAGGATGAGGAAGAAGCCGATCTCGGCGCCAAGGTGTTTGGGATTTCTCGCGACCTCCCGCAGCGTCTCGGCCACGGTGCGGAACAGCAGGTTATAGAGTTCAACCGGATTCTGCAGGACAAGCGCATGTAGTTCCTTTGGCAGCGTGAACACGACATGGAAGTATCGTGTCGCGAGAAGTTCACGTTCTCTGGCTGCGATCCAGCGCTGACGCGCCTGAGTCTGGCATTTCGGACAATGGCGATTACGGCATGAGTTGTAGGAGATGGTCCCCTCGCCCCCACATCGCGGGCAGGCATCGATATGACCGCCAAGAGCGGCTGTTCGGCAACGCACGATGGCATGCATCACCTTCAGCTGCTGGAAATCGATTCTGTTTCGATGACGGTCGATGAAGTCGTTGCCCCGCGCGCGCAGGATGTCGGCCACCTCCACGGCGGACCGCGTCATTGTTTCTGCTTCCTTTTTCTGGAGCGCTTCACCGTATCGAGCCTGGAAACCGGCAGGGTCTCTACGGGATTGGCGACCGTCTGCAAATGACGGCGAGACAAGTGCAGATAGACGCTGGTGGCTCGCAGGTCCGAGTGACCCATCAACATCTGAATGGTGCGCAGATCGGTGCCATTCTCCAGTAGGTGGGTGGCCCAGCTGTGACGCAGCGTGTGCGGCGATACACGCTTCTTGATTCCGGCACGTTTCGCCGCATTTTGTACCGCCAACCACACGCACTTGGACGTGAGGGGTTTGTCGGCACGCCAGTTGTCGACCATGCCGGGAAACAAATAGGTCCCAGGCTTCATCCAGAGCCAGTACTCCCGTAGTGTATTCAGCAGCTTTGGCGGCAATGGCACATCGCGATCCCGGTTGCGCTTGCCCTGACGGATGTGGATGATCATGCGCTGGCTATCGATGTCCTGGACCTTCAACCCGATCAACTCGGCCCGACGCATTCCAGTGGCATACAAGGTCATCAGCATCGTGTAATCGAGCAGGTTGTTTGCGGAGCCGATCAGTTGGGTGACCTCCTCTTTGCTCAGAACAGTCGGCAGTCGCTTCGGCATCTTGGGATACGGGAGATCCAGCTTCAGGTATGGACGCCGTAGCGTCTTCACAAAGAAGAATCGCAGCGCGGCAATGTGCAGACCTACAGTCTTGATCGCGAGCTTTCGCTCCTGGATCAAATGCAACTGATACTGCCGCAGGTGTTGCTGGCTGAGACGATCGGGGCGCGTGCCAAAATAGCGAGCGAAGTCTTCAACGACTCGCAGATAGGTTCGGATTGTTGTTGGAGAGAAATTGCGGCGCTGGAGTTCTTCCAGCATCCGTTTCCGCAAATCAGTCATGTGGGCCTCCTTTGAGGCCCACACTCTACAGTCTGACGATCACCCCTCGGTCAGCCCACGCGCAGCGTCCGCCGCGCCAGCGGCTTCGTTCAAACGCCGAAGGGTAGAGCCATTCAGTTCCGCAGGATGGGTACGTAAGCTTCCCTGTTACAGACACATTTCGTAAGTGGAGCTTTCTGGCAATATGAAGCCGGGAGTTCCGCATGGAGACGGCACGATCCATCCTTTGAATCAGTGATACGGCTTCCAGGCTCACCTCGTTCACGTCATAGATGCTCTCGGAGAACCAGACCACGAACACGACTGGATCTGTCCGCCGAACGATGGATTAGAGTGCCTCAAACCGGGTGCGATGCTCCTCTGACGGAACCTCAAGCATTGTGTCCTCAAAAAAGGCGTGCCCTGCGCCGATGGGAGTCGAAAGGAGGTGGTGATCGCGCCTCCCACCGACGACGATTCGCATCGCCATTGAGATATACCCCGTGGTCGTCAGTGCGCAGTTCAGACCGCAGGTTGGCCATGCCTTGAGAAAGACATCCTATTTTTCTACACACCAATGTCGACCGATGATAAGTTGACCATGCCGGGAGGACTCAACATGGACAAGAAACGCGACAATAAGCCGAACGATTCAGAACTTCAGAACAAGACCGGTCTCAACAGACGGGAATTCGTCAAGAAGGGAGCGGCCGCCGGGCTGGGAGCGGCCGCGCTGTTCGAGCCGGAAAAGGCGCAGGCGCAAGGCCAGGCGACGGGCGCTGAAGGCATCGCCTGGGACTATGAAGTCGACGTCGTCATCGCTGGGGGCGGGTGCGCCGGCCTGACTGCGGCCATTCGCGCGCGTGATCTCGGGGCCCGTGTCCTGGTGGTCGATCAGAACTTCGACCTCGGAGGCCGGATGCTGCACAGCGGGTCATTCGTGTCGCTGGGCGGAGGCGACCCGGTCCAGCGCAGGGACATCAATGGCGAGAGCGACAAAGAAGGATTCATCTCCGTCGATTCGGTCGAGGATCCGGAAGAACTCGAAGACAGTGTCGACCTCCTGTTCACCGATATCACCGACTGGTCGGTCGTCGACCCCAAATCCCAGAGCCCATACCGGTACAACGAGCGGGAGCTGGTACGCGCCTGGGCCGAGAACTGTCCGGCCACCCGGCAATTCATGATCGACAACTATGTCCGCTTCGCGCGGGTCAACGGCACGCATGGCGGCGGAGGATTGTCGCGCGCTCGGGGCGCCCGCTGCTTCCTCATGCTGGGTGATAAGACGGACATGAAGGCGGGAACCATCACTGCCGAGGATGCCGGCCGTGTCGATCCAGAGCGCACGAGCGCATTCGCCCCGGTGCAGATGACGGACATGAGCCGCTTTGCCGGACCCAATGCCGTAGGGAACGGAGTCGCCCTCTCCCGGCCGCTGGAGTTTTCGGCCCGTGAGAAAGGTGTCGAGTTCATGCTTCATCGCCGTTTTGACGATCTTGTGCGTGAGCAGCCGGGCGCGGGCAGAATTCTGGGGATCACCGCACAGTACTCGCCACGGCAGCACCCTGAAACCGGAGAGCTCATGCAGAGTTATTGGCAGAATGGCAATATCGACGAGCGGCGCGAGACGGTCAACATCAGGGCCCGCCGGGGTGTCATTCTTGCCAGCGGCGGTCATGCCGGCAATCCTGAGGTTCGCAGCATGTTCTACCCCGCGTTGCGGGAACCCGCCTTCCCGACAAGCGGTGTGGCCCTGCAGGGCCCCCATGGTCAGGACGCAACCGCCCTCAAGGCCGGCTTGAAGGTTGGCGCCAACCTCGCGGGCATGCAGCAGAACCTCTCCTATGGCACGACGTTCCACATCTCCACGCGACTGGGCACCCGTGACGCCTATACAGCAATGATGCCCGGTCACCCAACTTTCGGTTTCCGCGGCTCGGCGGGGATCAATGTCGGCAATGCCGGCTTCGAAGAGTTTGTCGCCGTGAACCAGGTTGGGAAGCGTTTCTTCAGCGAGGTGCGTCTTCCCGTCAGGCCCGGTTTAAACCGCTATCCGGGCGACGGTGGCGCCCCGGGCCAGGGGCTGGACCACACCCCTCTCGACTGGCGCAATTGCCGGAAGGAGTGGGTCCGGGAGATGTACAACTATGACCACGGTCTCGACGCGGCGCTGGCCATAAATGAAGGCTCCGAGCCTCCGGACTACTACTCCGGGCCGCTTTGGGCGATCTTCGACCAGGATGCGGTCGAGCGCACCGGGTGGGAGCTCTGGTACCCCTATGTGTCCGACAACGGCTACTTCTTTAAAGCCGACACCATTGCGGACCTCGCCGCAAAGATCGAAGCGGGCCATGAATTCCAGCGCGTGCCACTGAAATATCTGACCGAGACTGTGGACGTCTGGAACGGTTATGTGGACGAGGGCAGCGATCCCGAATTCGAACGCGACGCCGATGCACCCATGAACCGCATCGCGGCGCCGCCCTTCTACGCGCTCTCGATCATGGTGATCTGGCACGATTCCTATGGCGGCCTGCGGGTCAACGGCCGGCAGCAGGTCGTGGACATGGAGGGCCAGGTCATTCCCGGTCTCTATGCCGGAGGCGAAGCCGTGGGCGGATTCAACAAGCATGGCCTGGGCAAGGGCCATGTCCATGGTTATATCGCCGGGACGCATGCCTCCGAAGACCCGTCGGGCCAGGTGTGACATTGATTTCCGGTGGGGCCGGACCCCGCCGGACGAGCTTACCGCCGATGACCCCGGAAGACGACATGACGCACACGATCAGTGCGTTGAGCTGCGAAGTATCGCCTTGTGAAGTCGATGCCGGTGCCGACATGACTCTGAAATGCAGGGTGTCATGCTCCCCGGCCCGAGACCTGCGGGGAGAGGCTCTCCTGATCAAGGACCCCGACGGCACGCTGACAGAGCGCTTGGAGCTGACGGAATATGACGGTGAGACCAACGAGACGCGGGAGTGCGTGACGCAGGCGCCCCTCACTCCGGGGATCCATACATGGCTGGCCGTGTGCCCGGCACATGCGGAAGCAGGCATTGCGTTTGAGGAAACGTCGGCGCCGTTTTCATTCACCGTCAAAGCGCACGACACCCATGTCGTCGTATGGGACGCGCCGTCGACTATCGAATGCGGAGAGAAATTCGGCATCAAGTTCGGGGTCAAGTGCTCCGCCGGGTGCCGGCCGGAGGGTTGGGTACTTGAAGTCCGAGACCACGCTGGGAACAAGCTGGCGAGCGCCACACCGGGCGATCAGCCCTGGCCCGACACCGCCGCCCTTTACTATACGGACTTGGACCTGACGGCGCCCGACACGGTGGGGCTCTATGCATGGGAAGCCAAGGCCTGTGTGGGAGGTTTGAATGTCCCGCACACCGACTGTATCGCCGGCTTCGGCGTGAGGGTTGTTCCCGCGCCCGAGTGCGTCTTGACGGTTGAAGCCATAGATTTGGAAAGTCAGACACCGGTCAAAGGCGCCCGGGTGGTGGTCCACCCCTACCGAGCCTTCACGGACGAGCGTGGCGTGGCGGAGGTGAGGGTTCCGAAGGGCGCGTACAGACTCTTCGTTTCCGGGAAGAACTATTTTCCCTTTCGCCGGGACGGCGACGTGAAGGCCGACATTGCTATCCGGGCGGAACTGGCCGTGGACCGGGGCCTCTCGGATGCCGATATCTGGTCCTGATCCCGGACGAGGGAACGAATTGGGAGAGGAGATCTGATGTTGAAGACAGGGGTGGGTGTTCTGGTTCTCGCGTTTTTGGCTCCACCATTCGCCATCGCTCAGCAAGCAGTCGACACGGTCTTATTCGAGCAGGGGCAGCAGCTCTACCAGGACAACTGCGCGCTTTGCCACGAGGACTCCGGCGCCGGCGATCCACCTGCCTTTCCGGCCTTGAACGGCAATGACCAGCTCGGCGACGCTGTTCGGATCGTCAGCCAGATCCACCAGGGCGAAGGCACAATGCCGCCATTCCCTGATCTGGGGGCGGCGAATATCTCCTCCCTGGCAAACTACGTTCGCAACGCGTGGGGAAACACCTTCGGCAGTGTCAGCACCGACGAAGTGGCAGCGGTCCTGGAGGGGCTTGAGGGAATCGGCGAGATGTCATCGGTCTGGGAAGGCGTATTCACCGAGGCACAGGCGCAACGGGGTCAGGCGGTGTACGCCGGATCCTGTGGCTCGTGTCACGGCCGCAGACTGAACGGCGCTCCCGACGATCCGGACATGCGGTCAACGCCCCCTCTGGCACGGGCGAGTTTCCTCCGCGAATGGGAGGGAAGATCGGTGGCCACGCTGTTCGAATACATGCGGGCGACGATGCCAGAAAACAATCCGGCCTCTCTGACCGACGAAGAGTATGCCGATGTCATCGCCTACATGCTTTCTGTCGGCGGGATGCCGGCGGGAGATGACGGCATTCGACCCGACCCACAAAGTCTCGCCCGCACCATCATCCAACGGCAGCCGTAGGCAGCGCAGTCGGGATATACAAACTGCCGCGGTGGCGAAGGATGAAAGCGCCATCGGGGACGATGAAAGCGCCATCCGGCAAGCGCCGTGTTTGGATCCTTGCACAATCGGCTGCCGGGAGCCAGATGCCATGGTGCAACTTCTTCTACGGCTCAACTTTCTCCCGGGCGGTCCGCACCCTGGCCAGGGGTTCCTGCAAGAGGGTGCCGTTTATTAGCTTCTTAAATATCATGCTGTACTTCGACGAACAGGGGTGTATATAAGAGTCAAAACCTCATCGGATTTCTGGAATTGTTGGGACGGCGATCGCAGGGATTTCCGAATCGGTAGTTCCGGCTGAAGAGACGACGGCCCAGCAAACAGTTGCTTTCGTTCCTCGAGCCAATTCGAACAGCTTTCAACTGTTGGAGGGCGCTATGGCAATAAGAACCACACGTCGACAGTTTTTGAAGTTCGCGGGCGCGGGTGGAACCGCAATGGGTGCGACGGGCTTGACGTTTCTTACGAAATTGCCCCCGGTATCCGCACAGGAGGCGACCCTGGACTCCAGGCTGGTGAAACTCGACGGCGGCATCGAGCCACTGGTCCGCTTGATCGAGGACACTCCGCGGTCGGATCTCCTGGAACGGGTGGCTCAAAGGATTCACCAGGGAATGACCTATCAGCAGGTGGTCTCAGCCGTGTTTCTTGCGTCCATCCGCAACGTGCAGCCGCGACCCGGTGTGGGATTCAAGTTCCATACGGTCCTGGTGGTCAATGCAGCACACATGGCCAGCCTGGCCTCCCCGGAGAGTGATCGCTGGTTGCCCATATTCTGGGCCCTTGATGAATTCAAGGATTCACAGGCGGAAGAGCAGAGCCAGACTGGCTGGCGCATGGCACCGGTCGACGAAAACACAGTACCCGCCCCACACCGGGCGAAAGAAGCCTTCATCGATGCGATGGAGCGCTGGGATGAAGACAGGGTGGATGGCGCCGTCGCCGGGCTCGCGCGGTCGGTGGGGGCCAACGAGATCTATGACCTCTTCTACCGCTTCGGGTGTCGCGACTTTCGATCGATCGGCCACAAGGCAATCTTCGTGGCCAACAGCTGGCGGACCCTTCAGTTCGTCGGCTGGCAACATGCCGAGCCCGTCTTGCGCTCCCTGGCCTTTGCACTCCTGTCCCATGAACTGCCTGGCACCACACCGGCCCTCAGCGATGATGCAGCCGACCGTCCCTGGCGGCGCAACCAGGAACTGGCCGCCGGATTCGGACCGGAGTGGATGAGTGGAAGACTCGACGCGGGTGCGACCGGCGAGATGCTGGCCGTACTCCGTGAGGGATCCAATGACGATGCGTGCGACATGGCGGCGGACCTGATCGGGCGAGGCAGTTCGCCGCAGTCGGTCTGGGACGCGCTCTTTGTCGGGGCAGGGGAACTTCTGATGCGACAGCCGGGAATCGTCGCGTTACACGCGGTCACTTCCACGAACGCTCTCCGATATGCCTTCCAGGCCTGTGGCGATGAAGACACCAGAAAGCGTGTCCTGCTTCAGAACTGCGCCTTCCTTCCGATGTTCCGGGAGACGCTGAGGGGGACAATTCCGGATATTGGAATTGATGACGTCCGGCCCCTGGCGATCACGGAACCGTCCGGGGCGATTGAAGAAATCTTCAGCGACATGAGTGCCAACCGGATGAATGCAGCGAGAAAAATTCGCCGGTACCTGGGCGACGGCGGTGACGTGCGGGAACTGATGCACGCCGCCCGGCGTCTGATCTTTTTGAAGGGGCGGAACGCCCACGATTACAAGTTCAGCGCTGCGGTCCTGGAGGATTACTTCAAGGTCAGCCCCCCCTGGCGTGACCAGTTTCTGGCGACCAGCGCTTTCTATCTCAAAGGCAGTGGCGCCCCGGACAATTCCCTGGTCGAACGGACGCGTGCGGCCCTGGGGACCTGAAGGAATAGTCAAGCCTCGGCGCTGCCGGACGGGATGCAGCGGGTCTGGTCTGTTGCGACTGGACCCCCGATCACCCCAGCCCACTGCACTGCGCTCAAGCTCCAAAATTTTGACCTTCGCACCGTCAGTTGAGAGCACTGTTCTACCCCCTCTCCGCTGCAAGAGACCTGTTGGGCGGAGCCGAATCGGCGAGCGGATCGCCTGCTGCGGACGGCCTTCTTGAGGTTTACGGCGCAACACAAAACGCCTATGATCGGCTGAAGATGTCGCTCCCCCTACTGTCGCTCATCGCTTTCGGCATCTGTATTCTGCTGAGCTGTGTCACATCGATCAATGTCGGTCTTGTTTCGATTGCATTCGCCTTTGTCGTGGGTGTGTCATTCGGCGGAATGACGGTGGGTGAGGTTGCGGCCGGCTTTCCTTCGAATCTGTTTCTGATCCTCGTCGGAGTGACGCTGTTGTTCAGTCAGGCGCAGGCTAATGGAACTCTGGAGACGCTTGCCAGGCGTAGCGTCAGACTCGCCCATGGGAATGCAGGTTTAGTTCCGATCATATTTATGGCATTGGCGGTCTGCCTGTCTGCAATCGGCGCCGGTAGTATCGCCGCCACCGCGCTGTTGGCCCCGATGGCGATGGCGGCCGGACATCGGGCGGGTGTGAGCGCGTTCCTGATGGCCATCGTCGTTTGCACGGGTGCGAACGCTGGAGGTTTTTCGCCGCTTGCACCTACCGGCATCATCGCCAACGGGTTGCTTGCACGGATCGGCATCGAGGGCCAGGAGTTTTCGACTTTCTTCAACAGCCTTGTCGCTCAGGTTTTCATCGGTACCACGGGTTATCTGCTTTTTGGAGGCTATCGGTTGCTGCGCGGGGGGAAGGCCTTGGCCGTTGACGATGAAAGCGAAGTTGCGGCAATGCCAGTCGAGCAGAAGATAACGGTCGGGGTCATTGCCCTTCTAGTTGCCGCGGTTGTGTTTGTGGGTATCAACGTCGGTATGGGTGCATTCCTGGCAGCGGCCGTCCTGACCCTGACACGTTCGGCGGATGAGAATGCGGCCCTCAAAGCCATGCCCTGGAACGCGATTATCATGGTGAGCGGCGTTACTGTTCTGATCGCAATTCTGGAACAGACCGGTGGCATGGACCTGTTCACCCGGATTCTCGCCAGCCTTTCAAACGAAACGACGGTGACGGGTGTCATCGCCTTCGTGACGGGACTCATCTCGGTCTACAGCAGTTCGTCGGGTGTGGTGTTGCCGGCGTTTATTCCGACTATCCCCGGATTGATCGAGCAGCTGGGAGGTGGAGATTCGATCGCCATCGCCGCCTCGATCAACGTTGGCGCTCATCTTGTGGATGTCTCGCCGTTGTCGACCCTTGGCGCCTTGTGCATCGCCAGCGCACCCTTGAGCGAGGAGCGCACCGCGTTGTTCAACAAGATGTTGGCCTGGGGCCTGTCGATGAGTGTGGTGGGCGCGGTGGTCTGTTACGTGTTGTTTGGATTGCTCTAATGAGGCCTCGGGACTGACTAATTCAAATAACTCCCTTTGTTTAGGTGTCGACTTGCGGTAGGAAGGACGCAGCTGACAACAATCGGAACGCGTCTGTGGATCCGGCGGATCAATGGTTGCCGTAGAGTATGAGGTCAGAGTCCAGTTGCTCAAACGAAATGAGTTGCGCCGACGGACTGCGCAAAACCGTTAATTTGAGCGACGGGCGCGGACGTCCTGGAGTTCAGACACGCCACGATCGAACAGGGTCTGGATGCGGGCGCTGGTTCGAAACTCGCTGAGGATCTGGGCCTGCCGTCCCCGGTAGGTTTCGTCGATCACGTAAGCCAGGACTGTCGCCATCACCGAGCCTTCCTCGGTTCCGGTCGCATCGAAGCGCCTCTGGAAATCCCGCAGGACGTCCTCGAACAGAGGATCCTCCCACTGCTCGAGTGTGCGGTCGATGCTGACGAACTCCTCGAGCACGGCAACGTAGCCGGCACTGGGCGGTTGTTGCCAGAACGAGACATCAGGACCGAATTCTTCGACATAGACCGGCAAATAGAGGTTGGCGTTCGCGGGAACCCGACGGATCAGTGCGGGATTGAACCGACGCACTTCGTCCACGGAGAGCCCCGTGCGCCGGGTGACTTCTTCGAGCCCGATCGCGCGCGGGACACGCATGGCGTATACGGGTACCTGTGGAATCTCTGCCCTCAGGTTCGTCACGTTGAAGGTGTTGCCAAACACCATCTCGGTATACAGCGAGGAGCGGGGACCATAGCTGCGGAAGATATCGCGATAGCGGCGCAGCGAAACACTCCGTAGCTCGACGGCGAAAGCCCCCCCGAGGAAATACTGCTCCCGGATGTCCTCCCCACCCAACCGCGAGCCGTTGATTATCGTCCGTCCGACATTCGCAGCCCCCGCATGATGCTCCGAGAGCGCGGGAATGAACGATCCGTACTTGGTTGCCAGCGTCACCAGGTAGGCGGCACAGTAAGGCGCCTGCGTCGTCTGGTTGTACCCCTCGATCACGTGCGATGCATGCCGCTTCATTCGATTCCAGTTTCGCTCGAGCCACTGGCAGAATCCCAGGGCCCGTGCCTCGGAGCGGACCTTACCGTTCAGGCCCGATTCCAGGGCGGCCTGGGCCAGACCGATCTCGGCAGGTACGGCAAAGCGTTCGTAGATTGCACTCCACTCGTCTAGAAAAGCACCATATCGCCCGGCGTTGGGGAGCAGGAAACTTCCCCGTGTCGAGTTTTGGACGACCGGCCCGATGCGGGGCTCGAGCAGGGATGCAACCCGATCCCGTCGCTGGCTCTGCCGAGACGGCAGGGACTGGCCCTCGAGCAGTGACGCTAGGAGTCTGCGCGGCAGAGGCTGAATAACTCGGATTTGTGACGATTCGAGAGCGTCTTTGTAGGAGAGCCGCCCGATTTTCCCAACATGGGCAGCTCCGAGCTGTGGGGACTCGATCCGTTGGTCCTGTGGAGAGCGTTATGGGTCCCGGTGATGCGGATTAAGCCCATTCGATCTTCCCGTTCATCCGTCGTAAGTTCACTGCCAGAGCCACCAGGCTCCATTCACAGGTGACGTTGTCCAAGCCTCGCAAACTGAACTGTCGGAATCCCAGCACCGACTTGATCCACCCGAACGGCGGCTCACCGATGTGCTTTCTGGCCCGGTAGCGATCACGCCCCGTCTGGCTTTTCATCTTTCGGACCATGCGGCCCAGGGCCGTGCTTTCGGGTTGGAGTGGGGCCGTGGCGAGATCTTTCTCACGACCCATCGGAACGTACCCATCTATTTGACGTTGTTCCAGCATTCGCAGATTCGACTCGGATCGGTATCCAGCATCCGCGAGCACCCGGTCTGGACGCTCCGACAGATTCGTGTTCAACTCATCCAGAGTCGGTCCCAACTGCCCGGTATCTGAAGCATTGTTGCTCACCGTTGTGGCGACGATGATTCGGGCCTCCGCGTCCACGACCGCCTGCGCGTTGTAGCATTGTTGGAACCCGTCGGCCGAGGTCTTCATGATCCGGCTTTCCGGGTCGGTGAAATTGTCTTGGGCCTTCCCCTTGGGTTCACCCCTCGGGCGTTTGAATGGTTTGCCCTTCTTTCCGCTTCCCGGTTTGTCGTCTCCAGGCTTCCTTTCCGCTTCCTGGTCTGCCGCCATCTGACGTTCTTCGAGTCGCTTCATCGCCGTCTGGATTGTGGCCAGCCGCTTCGTGCGGGTCGCCAACCCGTCGGGCAGTTCGTCACCGCGCCGGTCCTTGCCGTAACGTTGGTCTTCTTCCTCATCGGTCGCCGTGGCCCGGTTCAACAGATCCCGAATCTGTTCGCCCAATTCGGTCTCCTGCTTTCTCATGCGTTCATAGCTCATCGCTTTGCGTTTGCTCGCATTGGCTCGCATCTTCGTCCCGTCCACCGCCACCGTTCCCATCTTCACCAGCCCGGCTTCCCGCCCCATCCTCACCACTTGCACAAATAAGTTCCCGAACTCTTCAAGATGCAGTTTTCGAAAATCCGAGATCGTTCGGTGCGCGGGAAAGTTCTCCGCTCCCAACATCCGGAACGCCACATCTTCGGTCATCTTCGCTGCAATCTTCCGTGACGAAAACACTCCCGTCGCGTACCCGTAGATCATCACCTTCACCATCATCCGCGGATCGAAGGCCTGATTGCCCGGCCCGTCCGTTCCATACCTCTGTTCGAACGCGCTCAAATCCATCGCATCCACGGCGTCCGATATGAAGTACGACAGGTGATCTTCAGCCAGCCAATCTCTCAATGATGGAGGCATCAGCAGGCTCTGTTCTGGAATATACGTTCGGTAAGTTCGTGGCATGTCCTATCTTCGATCCTTTTCTGCCCATTTCTGGTCCTTCTGCCGCGCAGACTCCTAGTGGTCCCCGTCAAACAGACTGTAACTTATCGAGCTTCTTTCGGGCACGTTGAACTTTTTCAAGAATATCGGAAGCCGTTGCGGTCCAAATGAAGGGCTTCGGGTTCTGATTGTGACCCCCGACATATTCCTCCACGGCCTGGATTAGCTCAGGAACAGAATGGAAAACCCCGCGCCGAAGCCGTTGTTCGGAAAGATCCCGGAAGAAGCGTTCGACCATGTTCAGCCAGGATGCACTGGTCGGTGTGAAGTGCACATGAAAGCGCGTGTTGCGCTTCAACCAGTTGACGACTTTCTGATGTTTGTGCGTGACGTAGTTGTCGCAAATGATATGGATCTGTTTGTCTTTCGGCACGGAACGTTTGATCTGATTGAGAAACCGGATCCATTCCTGATGACGATGCTTCGGCATACAGGTCCCGATAATCGAGCCGTCCAGCGTATTGAGCGCGGCGAACATCGTGGTCGTCCCGTTGCGTTTGTAGTCGTGGGTGAGGGTGCCGCACCGCCCCTTCTTCAGAGGTAACCCGGGTTGCGTGCGGTCCAGGGCCTGCATCTGGCTCTTCTCATCGCAGGACAAAACAATGGCGTTTTCCGGAGGGTTCAGATACAAACCGACCACATCCTCCAACTTCTCGACAAATTGTTTGTCGTTGGAAAGTTTGAAGGTGCGTGCCAGATGAGGCTTCAAGCCATGAGCCCGCCAGATTCTCCCTACCGTGGACTCGCTGACGCCGGTTGCCCTGGCCATCAAGGACCGGCTCCAGTGCGTGGCGTTCGGAGGCTTCCCTTCGACCGTCTTCTTCACGATCCGGGCCCGCTTCCGGCGGCCGATCGAGGGAATCCGTCCACTGCGGGAAGCGTCCTTTTCGATTCCCCCGAGGCCATCTTCAACGAAACGATCGCGCCAACGTCCGGCCTTTTGACGAGTGATGTCCAACTTGGCAGCGATCTCCTGATTGTCCAGACCCCCGGCGGCCAGCAAGACAATTCGAGATCGTTCCGCCAACCGGACCGCCACACTGCGGCTTCGGCTCAGTCGCTCCAGTTCCTTCCGCACAGGAATGTCCAATTTAATCGTCGGTGCTCTCCTCATATATACTCAGACGTAGGAAAGCTGAATAAGTTACATTAACTGTGACGGACTACACTAGCAGCCCGTGGTGCAAGTCAACTTCATAGTTAACAACGGACCCCATGCGACCGTATCGCGAGGAAGATAGTGGAAGGAGAACGCGATATGGGAATGGGACGGAAAAAGGACCGACAAGCCACGTTATGGGTTGCGACAGCAGAGTTGCCGCGGACAGCGGGCCACGTGTTCTACGAACGGGTTAACCGAATCTTGGACCAAGCCAAGTTCGACCGGTTCGTCGAAGATGCCTGTGAGCAGTTCTACGCTGAGGTGATGGGTCGGCCGAGCGTGGCGCCGGGCAAGTATTTTAGGATGTTGCTGGTGGGCTATTTCGAAGGAATCGATTCGGAGCGTGGCATAGCGTGGCGGTGTGCCGATTCTCTGAGTTTGCGAGGATTCCTTGGAGTCGGGCTGAGCGAAGGGGTGCCGGATCATTCGACAGTCTCGCGGACGCGACGGTTGATCGATCTGGAAACACATGGAAAGGTCTTTTCGTGGATGTTGGGCGTGTTGGCCGGTGAGGGCCTGATCGATGGGAAGACGGTGGGCGTGGATGCATCGACACTGGAAGCCAACGCGGCGATGCGGTCGATCGTACGCCGGGACACCGGAGAAGCCTACAACCAATTCCTGACACGGCTGGCCAAGGCGTCTGGGATCGAGACACCGACGCAAACCGAGCTGGGGCGACTCGACCGCAAGCGGTCGAAGAAAGGATCGAACAAAGAGTGGGAGCATCCCCACGACCCGGATGCGCGAATCACGAAGATGAAGGACGGACGAACGCATCTGGCCCATAAGGTGGAGCATGCCGCCGACATGAAGACCGGAGCCATCCTGGCGGTCACGGTGCAGGGTGCCGATCAGGGCGACACGACGACGATCAAAGAAACGATGATCCAAGCCGCGCATCAGATGGAGACCTTGGCCGCCGATCCTGGATCGAAACTTCGGAACGATGTGCTCTCCGAACTGGTGGCGGATAAGGGCTATCACAGTAACGATACGTTGACCGGATTCAAAGACCTCAACATTCGCAGCTACATCTCGGAACCGGACCGGGGCCGACGCAACTGGAAAGATAAGTCCGAAGAAAAACAGGCCGTCTATGCCAACCGGCGACGAATCCGAGGCAACCGGGGCAAGCAATTACTCCGACAGCGCGGACTGATGTTGGAACGACCGTTCGCACACACGCTGGAAACCGGCGCAATGCGTCGGGTTCACCTCCGACATCGGGACAACATTCTCAAGCGCGTCCTGATTCAATATGCCGCTTTGAATCTGAGCCTGATCCTTCGGAACAATTTCGGAAACGGCACACCACGAGGCCTTCAGGGCCAACATGTCATGGCCTTATTCACCTTAATACTGCTCTGGAGCCACTGTGAATCGCTCTCGTTCCATCCTCAGCGCTCCAGAATCGATTTAGACGCCGTTCCGTCCGGGCGAAGACCTGAAACTCTCAACTCAGAAAACCCCACTTCTGCCACGGGCTGCTAGCGCAGGTTCTTCCCAACGGCCGTCCCGAACCCAGTTACCCCGGGTGGGAAACGACACCAGCAACCTTCCGTCCGTTGCGCTTCCGAATGCGACATTGCCGTCTGGGATCGTGAAGACATGCTGCCAGAATGGATAAGACGGCCGGAACGCCTCGATTGCCATTAGATCCCGCTCCAGGCGAGTCCGGACATAGTCATAAGCTGAATGTTCGAAGCGGGGTGGGGCAAATTCTACTAGAGGAGGAACCGCGGGTGCGGAGGCTTCAGCGGTCACCTCCACGAGGACCGTTTCGGTATTTCGAATCCGATCAGTCGCGATTAATACCAGGAGTGCGGCAAGAACAAGGAAGCTGGCGTGTTTCATCGAGCCCAGTCCTCGAGGCCACCGTCGCCGCGTATCCGTCCCCGGCTCGTTCCCATATTCCACCTAGCGTCGGGGCCTGCCGCAGACACGATAGGCCGAATCCGTACAGATCACCAAAAGGACAAGGAAAGGCTGCCCTGATCGGCGTAAAACATCTTGCGAAGAGCGTTTCAGCCAGCGAAACCGGGGCAGTCTTGATGACAACAGAGTGTATCCGGGCGACATTCAAATTTCACGCATTTTTCCTGCAGAAAGCGAAGATGCCATTCGATTGCGGCAAGATTACGTTGGATGCTGACGCATCCGATTTTTCGGCCTGCCTTGGCTGTGAAATCTGTAAAGGTTGTTCTCACAGGGCTACATCCAAGAACAAGCTCAACAACACGAGCGTAATAATTCACGCCTCAGCCGCACTTACTAAACGAGGGCGCAATAGGGCGCATTCCTCAAGAGGAGAACTCAGTGATGAAAAACAAAATAGGAACTCTGGTCTTAGTTACAGTAATGACCGCTGGGATATCCTTAGCACTCCCGACCGAGGCCCCTGCGCAGTATGGTTACGGGCATGGCTATGGTTATGGTGGTTACGGGTATGGCTACGGGCCGTATGGTTATAGTGGTTACGGGCCTTATGCTTATGGGTATTCCAATGACGGAGCCGTACGGATCGAGGTAAACCCGAAGGATTCGCGTGAGGAAATTCGAGTTTATGTGGACGAGGGGCAAGCCGGTGTCGTCAATGACTTCGACGGGGTCTTTCAAAGGCTTTATCTTTCTCAAGGACAGCACGATGTCGAGCTTAGACTTGAAGGATATGAGACCATGCAGATGAGCATTTTCGTCAGTCTCGGCAAGACCATCCACATTCGCGGACAGATGGAACCACTGGCTTAAGTTAGAAACACACTCAATTAGCGGCGGCCTACCAGATGAAGGAGGCACGCCGCCGTGGCCGAACGCTTCTTTCGCAAGCCATTGAATGGTCCGGGAAGGGAACCCTGGCGGCTGCACCAAGGAGGGTTAAAGACTGGCTTTCGATTTAACACACTGAAAGAGAAATCCGGAGGGCTAATAAGCATTCGGTATAGAGAAATCAGGAGTCTTCGATGATCGCGGCAAAAGGTGGCTCAAAATGACCTCCGCCCATTTGAGATGGAATCAAGCCGAATGTTGCACAGGGTGCGCAAGAACGTTCCAGTGTCCCACGCAGACGAAGTATGCGCCGTTCCCAATTTCCGGTGGGTCCTGCGGCTCCTTGGTCAGACCGAACCCAGCGGCGTCACAGCAGATGGGCCTTTCGCAGTCTGGGCAGACGATGAATCCTCCGTACAGCGAAGGTTGATCAGCATGTTGGGATCCGCAGGAGCAATAATCTGAGTTATTGTCAAAAGTGGTGTTTAGGCGACTGAATCAAGCGGCGGCCTGATCGACGTTTGTCACCTCGATACCATCGTTGAATTTCACTCCAGTAATCACCTTGGCCAGATCATCGAATCCTCGTAATCGTCGCCAGTTCTTCTGAGCGCACTGTCCCAGTTTGAACATCATGTGCAGCATGCCGTCGCGCGTCAGGCACCCCCTGGATCGCTTGGTCCGGTGGCGGATGGTCGCGAAGGTCGACTCAATGGGATTGGTCGTTCTGAGGCTCTGCCAGTGCTTGGCCGGGAAGTCGTAAAAGGCCAGCAGTGCTTCGCTGTCTTTCTGGAGGCAGAGAGTGGCTTTCGGATATTTCGGTTCATAGGTTTCAATGAACAGGTCGAATGCCTTCTCGGCGTCTGCCTTTGTCTCGGCCTTCCAGATCGCGTGCAAGGCCTCTTTCGCTTTCGCCTGAGCCGACTTGGGTAGGCAGTTCAACACGTTCATGGTCTTGTGCATCCAGCAGCGTTGTTGGCGTGTCCCGGGATAGATTTCCTCCAGTGCGGCCCAGAACCCCATCGCACCGTCACCGATGGCCAACTCCGGGATATTCATCCCACGGGACTTCAGCTTCAACAAGACCTCGCGCCAACTCTGTGTCGATTCCCGGACACCGTCTTCGATCGCCAGAAAACGCTTCTCTCCGCGTTCATTCACGCCGATCACGACCAATGCACACAACTTGGTTTGTTCCGCACGAAGTCCGCTGTAAATGCCGTCGGCCCAGACATACACCCAGCGGTTTGCATCCAGCCGCTCCTCGCAGCTTTGGCGGTACTCCTCGCCCCAGACCTGCTTCAGGCGCGATACCGTGCTCGCCGACAGACCTTGCGCCTGGGGACCGACAAGAACTTTTAGGGCTTCACCCATTTCGCCGCTCGAGACGCCTTTCAAATACAACCACGGCACCGCGGCTTCCAGCGACTTCGTCTTTCGAATGTACGGAGGTACCAGCGCCGATCGGAACGTCACCGCTTCGCCGGTCTTGGCACGGACCTTCGGGATTTGCACCGTTACCGGTCCCAAACCGGTCTGCAGTTCGCGTTCAGGCAGATAGCCATTGCGCACCACCCCGGCGTTCCCCTTCTCGGTGCGCCGATCGTTGTGCTGGGATAGCAGTTCTGACAATTCGGCTTCGACT
This sequence comes from Terriglobia bacterium, assembly GCA_965263045.1. Classification (GTDB taxonomy): domain Bacteria; phylum Acidobacteriota; class Terriglobia; order 20CM-2-55-15; family 20CM-2-55-15. The sequence continues at coordinate 4,399,809 of CBDHGK010000041.1, read as the reverse complement.
GCGCGTTGGATCAGCTCTTGAGCTCCGGCTCGTAGCAAATCGGTCACCGCGTCTGCGATCGCTTCTCGATCTTCCCGTTCAATAACGATACTCTTACTCATAGTGGCGTATCTCCTTTGGTTGCTTTGAAGTCTCGTAAACAACAAATCAACCAGATACGCCGCTTTTCTTCAATCCCTCAAACACCAGATTCGGTTATAACTCCAATAATCTTCCGTGGCCTACCTCTCAAGCCCAGATGTTCGATTTTGGGTTGTGCTTTGTCAACGAGACGCAACTAGTGGTCCCCGTCTAACAGACTGTACCTTATTCAGATCGTTCCCCGAGCCAGACCGACACACTGCGGCTTCGGCCAAGCCGTTCGAGTTCCTTCCGCACAGGGATTTCCGATCTAATGGGCATTATTTTCCGCATATATGATCAGAAATGGGACAGCTAGAGCCGTTACGTTAATTGTGACGGACTACACTAGCCATCACATATACCAGGACGAGCAAGAACATTTGCTGTGCGATCATTTTGTCAACTCCTTTAGAAGGAACCTGTATCTCTGGGCCGTTGAGCCGGGTCGGCTTAGCCGCCACATCCAGCCCGAGTGTTTTCATAAGATCGTCCATTTGCGGGATGATCGGATCCTGATTCCCACACTCCGGACAGTACGCGACCCTAAGACCGAGCAGGATGACGTTAAATCCGCTCTCCTTGAATTCATATTCGTGTGCTTCTACTATGGCTTCCAGTCCGCAGTTAGAGCACAGATACACACCTTCCTTCGTGGTCATGGGGATCGACGGCATTGATCTTCCGATTCCTCAGCCACCGATGCCATCCGCGGAAATATAGGCCGTCAGAGAGTCCAGTTCTCTTTCGAGGTCGTCTAGCTGGTCTGAAAGGAGGTGGCAGATCGACAATACTCCATCGATCTTGCCGGATGCGCCCACGACCGGCAAATGCCGGATGTGGCGTTCCACCATGATCTTGAGCGCGTCAGCCCGGGTTGTGCTGTTTCTTACGACCGTCACGTATGAGGTCATGACGTCGCGCATGGAGGTCGTCTCAGGGTCCCTCTTCGGTAGCGCGACGCGCAACATCACGTCGCGCTCGGTGAAGATCCCCTTGAGCTCATCGCCATCGATAACCAAAACGGCTCCTACACCCTCCGTCGCCATCCTCTCGAAGGCTTCGCTCACTGTGGCGGACGACGCGACGGAAATGGCCGGTACTCCGGCGATTCGCAGTAGGTTTGTGCTGCCTCTGGATCGGCCTACCGGTACCCTTGCACGCCTGCCTTGCCACAGAAACGATCGGGACGCGGCCAAGATCAAACTACCTGAAGCCGAAATCAATCGTGTCATGTAAACTCTCCTCTTGTTCGATTAGTTTTCGACCGGTTTTGGACGTTAAGTTGACAATAAACTCGGGTTGTCAGAACGCCGCCTTCGTGCCTGACGTGGTTGTTAATACTCTCGACAAGTGCGGGTGCATCTTCAACGTTCTCTAAAGCCGTATGTCTCCCTGAACCACGATATGCGACTGCTCCCGGGCTGGAATCCGGAACAGGACCGGATTCGCGAGCGATCGCGCCGTAGGCTCTCCCTTGCTCTTACCGCCTGTCGGCCGCGGCTGCGGTTTCAGCCCGCTCCGCCGCGATTCTTTCGAGGACAAACCTCACATGCTGCATGGAAATATGCTGCATGGAGGCTTCCATTCTTTCAAAAGCAATGCTCTCAACCGTCTGTACAAACTCGTCAGCGTTGGCAGCGGACACGATCCTCACACCACCAACCACTGGGAACTGAGACAAGACGTTATGCCGACCGATCTTCTTGAAAACGGCACCTGATTCCGAGTCGTTGACGGCCTGAGCGAAGGTCGTCGCAAGGTACGCAGAGTGATTTCCCTTTCTACTGTAGATTCGGTACAAGCCGGTCCCATCGAGAGCGGGTACCAACCGGTATTCCCCTGCCGGAAACGTTTGATGTCCGACATAGAATTCGAACGGAACGTTAACCCTCAGTCCCTCGGCGGATGCAAAGAACGAAGACGGGACGTCTCCGTAGAGAGAGCCGGTGGCCAGAAAGAACACCAGGCTCAGGCTTCCAAGAACTGTAATCAATCGTGTCATTGTAAACTCTCCTCTTATTCGGTTAGTTATCTACGGGAATTCAGGAGGTTCTGTGGTTGTTCGCCAACTCCAGAACCGATCCTGAGATTCCAAATGTCATTAGTGAGTGCGGGCAATCCCGGAATTCTTACACTCCCACGAATTCTTGGGGTCTTGTGGCGATCAAGCGGGTCGTACCTGAGAGTCGATTGAACGGTCCTGATTCGGGGGAGGTTTCAAAGCGACGATGGGGCTCGGCTGGACGGGGGTGTTTTTTTAGAGGGACGGCCAGACCGGACCGTATTCCAAACAGAGGGCTGTAGCGAGCGACTCAACCCACCATCGTCCCGTCACCACCCAATGCTGCCGGCGCCAACTTTGCTTCTGATTTCGGCAGAAAGATTCCGTCGTTTTGCCATCCAAAGGTAACTGACTCCTACCCTCACTCCTTGCGGATGTAAGAATTCCGTACCTGATTGCACTCACCAGTAGGGCCGGAGACTACTTCTCTGACCGGGTACCGTAATCAAAGGAGATGACCCAATGAGAAGAGGCGTTCTCGCAGGTGTAGGGTTGTTCGTTTTGCTGTTGGCCCAGCCCAATTCACTTTTCGCTCAAGAGGTTGAAATCAACTCTGGAAACGGGGATCTATTGCCAACCCAGTTTACCGATAGCGCCGCTTTCAAGGATACGGATACTTACGGCGTTCACGGCCAGCTGCTAGTGTAGTCCGTCACAGTTAATGTAACTTATTCAGCTTTCCTACGTCTGAGTATATATGAGGAGAGCACCGACGATTAAATTGGACATTCCTGTGCGGAAGGAACTGGAGCGACTGAGCCGAAGCCGCAGTGTGGCGGTCCGGTTGGCGGAACGATCTCGAATTGTCTTGCTGGCCGCCGGGGGTCTGGACAATCAGGAGATCGCTGCCAAGTTGGACATCACTCGTCAAAAGGCCGGACGTTGGCGCGATCGTTTCGTTGAAGATGGCCTCGGGGGAATCGAAAAGGACGCTTCCCGCAGTGGACGGATTCCCTCGATCGGCCGCCGGAAGCGGGCCCGGATCGTGAAGAAGACGGTCGAAGGGAAGCCTCCGAACGCCACGCACTGGAGCCGGTCCTTGATGGCCAGGGCAACCGGCGTCAGCGAGTCCACGGTAGGGAGAATCTGGCGGGCTCATGGCTTGAAGCCTCATCTGGCACGCACCTTCAAACTTTCCAACGACAAACAATTTGTCGAGAAGTTGGAGGATGTGGTCGGTTTGTATCTGAACCCTCCGGAAAACGCCATTGTTTTGTCCTGCGATGAGAAGAGCCAGATGCAGGCCCTGGACCGCACGCAACCCGGGTACCTCTGAAGAAGGGGCGGTGCGGCACCCTCACCCACGACTACAAACGCAACGGGACGACCACGATGTTCGCCGCGCTCAATACGCTGGACGGCTCGATTATCGGGACCTGTATGCCGAAGCATCGTCATCAGGAATGGATCCGGTTTCTCAATCAGATCAAACGTTCCGTGCCGAAAGACAAACAGATCCATATCATTTGCGACAACTACGCCACGCACAAACATCAGAAAGTCGTCAACTGGTTGAAGCGCAACACGCGCTTTCATGTGCACTTCACACCGACCAGTGCATCCTGGCTGAACATGGTCGAACGCTTCTTCCGGGATCTTTCCGAACAACGGCTTCGGCGCGGGGTTTTCCATTCGGTTCCTGAGCTAATCCAGGCCGTGGAGGAATATGTCGGGGGTCACAATCAGAACCCGAAGCCCTTCATTTGGACCGCAACGGCTTCCGATATTCTTGAAAAAGTTCAACGTGCCCGAAAGAAGCTCGATAAGTTACAGTCTGTTTGACGGGGACCACTAGTGATCGAACACCACGAGCGAGCCAAGCGTATCGAATTCGAGGACACTAGACTGAAAAGGCGGCTGGCACCCGGGACATTGGCTCCATACGACCGAATATTCAATCCCGAGACTGGCGATACATTGTTCAACTTCAAGTACGGCGGAGGGATCCAGGCGAAGCGTCTATGGGGTACTGTCGGTTTTGGATTCGTCCTGCGCGGACGGACAGCGCCGAATTTGTCGCGTCCGAACAACAAGTGGGTGGAAGCAATCGGTGGTATGACTTTTACCTGGGGACAACGGTAATCTTCATTAAGGTGTCGGATCCCCAGAATCCGCCCGCGTGGAAAGATAGTGGCCGACCGAAAGTAAGTTGCATGGGCAAAGCCAACTGAGTCTTGGGATCGAACCTATTCGAGCCGGAGGTTGGATTGTGAAGATTTCTGGTTTGTGCTTCAGGAAGTGCCCCACAGGTTTCATGCAAGGAGGTACTTATTGCATCGTTTACAGCGGGACGAGCTCTTGTATTTCCTGATCTTCCAACGCGGCCGCGACAGCAGGATGAACAATCTGTCCATTCGCGACATTGACCGCGTCGCGGATCACAGGATCCGACAAACCCTGCTCTGAAGCCAGGCGAATGGCATAAGGGAGCAAGGCGCTGGAAAGAGCCTGCGAGCTTGTTCGCGGCACCGCACCCGGCATGTTGGTGACCCCAAAGTGGATTACATCGTCGTGGACATAGGTGGGATTCTCATAGTTCGTCGGACGGATCGTCTCGACGCAGCCGCCCTGATCCACTGATACATCAACGATCACGCTGCCTGGCTTTATTCCGGCGACCATGTCGGCAGTAACCGTCCTGGGTGCTCGTGCGCCCGGGATCAGCACGGCGCCGACCAGTAAATCCGCGTCGTAGACGGCCTCAGCGATCAAGGACGGATATGCGGGCAGCCCCGTGACGTTGGGTCCGAGCGCGTGCATCCGCGTCAGGCTTTCGCGGCTGCGGTCGAACACTGTCACGCGCGCTCCAAGCTGGGCGGCCACGATGGCCGCGCCCCCGCCGACTTTGCCGGCACCCAGAACGACCACATGGCCGCGCTCGGCCGACCCTAGGCCGCCGAGCATCAGACCGCGGCCTCCATCGTACCCATGCAAGAGCGTGGTTCCTGTATGGACAGCCAACCGGCCGGCGATTTCGCTCATCGGAGCTAATACGGGAAGTTTTCCGTTCACTGCGACAGTTTCAAAAGCAACCGCGGTTAGGCCTTTCTTCCGCAGCACCTGAGCCAGTTCCGGAATGGCCGCCAGATGCAGGAAACCGAACAACAGGTGGTCGTCACGCAACAGGTCGTACTCCGGCTCGATGGGTTCTTTCACTTTGAGTATCATCTCGGCGCCGCCATAGAGGCCAGCGGCGTCCTTAATAATATGGACGCCGACCCTACGATAATCCTGATCCGAATACCCGCTACCGAGACCTGCACCGGACTGCAAAGAGACTTCGTGGCCATGCCGAACCAGCTCGGCGGCGGCGGGCGGGATCAATGCCACACGACCCTCTTTCGCCTTTATTTCCTTTGGAATACCAATATGCATGGCACCTCCTCATGTGGGGACTACTTTCGAATTTCGGATCCGGGAGCAATCGGCCTCGCATTATTAGACGCAACACGATGTTCAGAGTTTTACGCTGTTTTACGTGCACCCAAAAAACAGACCACCTCCGAGTCAAAGACTCTGTCTGCAGGCCGTCGCGCAATAGGACCTGACCATTGATTACGCTCTAACTCTTCGACCGAAGGCACGGCACCCCCACTTCACTACTTCCACGACATTCAAGGCCCTGACAACCGATTTCGGCGATAGCGCGCCACAGCTCCGCCGGCAACCAGCTCACCAAATCGTCAGGCGCATGTTGTGCACGAGGACGATATCGGATGGCTTTGCAACCGGGCGTAGGTGAAGCCAAGGATGAGTCCGTAGATCAGATGGCCTACGAGGCTGGGAAGCATCTGTCCCGCTGCACTGGCATTCCAATTAGCGCCCAGTCCCATGCCCATCATCAGTGGCATCAGTGTCAGCGGACCGAGAAACCACCAGGCCGCGCCGTAGGCCGCCCCGTATCCGAGCCCGCTTACGGTGCCCTTCAAGACGGGGTGGAAAAGTACCGCAAACGAGCCTCCGATAGATGCGCTGATAAAGATATGCACGATGAAACCGGCGGTAGCGGAGGGGGAACCCACCATCTGCCCGATCATAGGCAGCATGCCCATCATTCCCATCATTGCTCCGAAAACCACGCCACCGACCACACCGGCGTATGCTCCGTTCTGAATGTTCTTAACGTTCATCTAGTCTTTCTCCTCATTTAAAGTCTGTGTTGCAGACTGTTTGTTTTAGTCCTAAGATCGGGTTGCCTTCCGACGCCAACCCGTGTTCTGTCCTGTTAGTGAGTGCACCATGCCGGCAAATTCTTACACCTCGGAACTTCAACAGGGAACGCTCGATGGCGACTACTGAAGTGAATATTGACGATCCGGGGCTTGCGGCAAGAATCCGAGCGGGCGATGCTGAAGTAATCCAGGCCGTCGTCCAGGCTTACTTGCAGCAGATCCTCCGGGCGGCACGCGGGGCGGGTCTCGATCCAGACCGTGCCGAAGACGTCACCCAGGCTACATTTGCCACGTTCATCGAGAAGGCGTCGCAGTTCGAAGGCCGGTCGCATGTGCGCACCTGGCTGTTCGGTATCCTCTACCGGAAAATCGCTGAGGCGAGGCGAGGGCTTCAGCGCGAGCAAAAGGCCGATGACATCGAAGACGTCCTTGAGCGTCGTTTCAAGCCGGATGGGACGTGGGCGCATCCGCCTCAACCGATGAAGCTTTACGGCGACGAGGTGAGGGAATTCATCGAGGCCTGCCTGGAGAATTTGCCCATCGCACAGAGGATGGCGTTCGTCCTGCGTGAAGTGCAGGAGCTCTCGACGGAGGAAATCTGTAAGATTCTCGACGTAACGAACACCAACTTAGGAGTGCTCCTGTACCGCGGACGAAGCCGGCTCCGGGAGTGCCTCGAAAACAGAGGTGTCAGGGGAAGTCATGCTGAAGTGTAAGGAAGTCACCGAGAGCTTATCCAGCGATCAGCTCCTGAATACCGGATCGTGGCATCGGCTCGCAGTGCGGATGCATCTCCTCATGTGTCGAAAGTGCCGACGCTACCAGGAGCAGATACGCAAGATTGGAGCGGCCGCACGCCAGATGTGGAGAACGCAGCCTGAGGAGGCCGCGGTTCTCGAGCGGCTCGAGGATCAGATTCTGAAGGGTGCAACTCCACGCTCGAACGACGGTGCCGAACGGCAGGAGCGGGACGCGGGGTCGCCTGATGAAAGGTAATTCCGATGGCGCTCCATTGGATGAACGTGCCAGCTCGGCGCGTCCGGTGGTTGTGCGACCCGTGGAAATGCGCCATCTAGAACACCGAAGAGAAATGAGAGGAACCCTATGAGATCACTAATTTTGTTCTTGTTGTTCGGCGGCCTTGCCGCGATCCCTCTCGCCGCCCAATCGAATGGCCCGGATGTGCTCGAAGCCCTGAACGGATCGATAGCCCGTCTGACAGAAACGATCATTCCGAGCGTTGTTCAGGTTCAGAGCAACTCCTATGAGCCGGCCGTTGGGACCCGGGGTACCGGGGCCGTTGCACTGCGGGCCAGCACGGGTTCGGGAATCATAGTGAGTTCGAATGGGCTAATCGTGACGAATGCCCACGTCGTTGCCGGAGCAACACGGGTCCAGATCCAGTTGGCCTTCCGAGACGGCTCCGCCGGGCGGAGTGTGGTGCAGCCCCGAGGCAAACGGCTCCCGGCCAAGGTTATTGGAATCGATCCGGAAACGGACCTGGCCTTGCTCAAGGTTGAGGCCACGGGCCTCCCGGTTTTGGAGCTGGCGGATTCCGAGGAAGTGCGGCAGGGTCAAATCGTGCTCGCTTTCGGTAGCCCTCTAGGGTTGGATAATTCGGTCAGTATGGGCGTCATCAGCTCGGCGGCCAGGCAGTTGGAGCCAGACAGCCGGATGATTTATCTCCAGACAGATGCGCCAATCAATCCCGGTAACAGTGGTGGACCGCTTGTCGACGTGGGAGGCAACGTGGTCGGGATCAACACGATGATCTTCGGCGGTCGGGACGGCCTTGGCTTCGCGGTTCCCAGTAACATCGTCCGTTCTGTCGTCGAGCAGTTACGCGAAAACGGAGTCTTCATGCGAGGCGAGATCGGTGTTGCCGTACAGACCATCACTCCCGCGCTGGCGACTGGACTGGGACTTGGGCGTGACCATGGTGTGGTCTTGGCGGATGTCTATCTCGGTGGGCCCGCCTACCTGGGAGGTCTTCGTGTTGGAGACGTCATCCGTTCCCTGAACGGCAAGCCGATGGAAAATGCGCGACAGTTTTACGTCAACCTCTATTGGCACGGGGCGAACGAGGCAGTGGTCCTGAGTATCCTCCGTGGGGCCCAAGAATTAACCCGATGGGTCGTGGTCCGCGTTCGGCCCGACGACTCCAGATGCATTGCCAAGTTCGACCAGCAGCAGGAGCTTGTATCCCGACTCGGGATTCTGGCCGTCGCTGTCGATGAAGACGTCCGCCGGATGCTGACCCGAGCGCGACAGCCCGAGGGGATTCTTGTGACGAGCCTGGCTGCGGCAGCCCGCGCACCGACCGGGCTTTTCCGGCCCGGCGACATTATCTACAGCATCAACAACAGACCGCTTACCACGATCGATGGACTGGCGTCGGTCCTCGAGGAATATCAATCCGGGGATTCGATCGTCCTTCAGATAGAGCGTCGCGGCAGTCTGTCTTATGTGGAGGTTCAGCTGGACTAGCCTCAGGTTGGCGTCGATCTGACGCCATCCGCCGAGTTCCAAGCTGCAGTCCCAATCGCCAGTACGAGCCTGACGCGGTACTGATCGACTCGATCTCACCCGCCAGGACAACATCCCCATCGCCTGCACGGATGGCGTGCGGGGTCAGTGTCACGGCTTTCAGACCGCAACCGCAGACCTGATTGATGGTATGGGAAGGAACGTTCTGGCCGATGCCTTCCTTGATCGCAGGCTGGCGCGCTGGGATTCATACCGATTCCGGCTTCGATCACGTTCCCGAGTATGACTTCCTGAACCGACGAGGCTTCAACACCGCAACTGATCAGCGTCTGCCTCAGCACCTCGGCACCCAGATCGGCCAAATGAACCTCCTTCGGTGCTCCACCACGATTTCCTAACGGTAACCGGACTGCGCCGGCGATTATGAAGTCCATTCAGCCCCCGGTTGCCAACACTACGAATCATTGAAGGATATTCCGAAAGAAGCATCCGGAACTGACTCTATCTTTCTCTGTGGATTGGTTTATTGGGGCAGGTCACCGATGTCGGGGCAACACTGTCAATCGAAAGTGTAAGAAGTCGGCTACTTGTTGCACTCACTAGCGACGAACCAAGAAAAAGAGGAGAAATCAAATGAGGAGCAACATTCAGAAATCGATATTAAGTTTCGTCGTAAGCGTCCGAAGTAGCACGTGTTGACAGCAGCGAGGATGAGGTAGGCGATCGGTCGTGTCCACAACTTCGAGTTGTGGACACATCCAGATTGAGGGGGTCAGTCAGTCGTGACGGACTGTTCGGCGAGGATAGGAGCGACGTTCCAGGGCAACAGTTCCTCGATGCGACGGATCGGGTGATCCGCGATCCGGGCCAGGACGTAAGATAGATAGGCTTCAGGATCGATGCCGTTGAGTTTGGCCGAGCCGATCAGGCTGTACATAGCTGCAGTGCGCTCTCCGCCGGAGTCCGAGCCCGCGAACAGGTAGTTCTTGCGTCCAATCGCCACCGCTCGAAGCGCGCGTTCGGCCGCATTGTTGTCGATCTCGATCTGACCATCACCGCAATAGCGCAGTTATGCAGGCCATCGGCCGAGCGCGTAGTGCACCGCCTTGGATGTGTCCGATTTTTTGGATAGCTTCGTTAGGGATCTTTGAAGCCACGCCTCAAAGGATTCCAGTAATGGTCGCGCTCGCGCCTGGCGGATCTGTTGCCGCTCGTCGGGAGGTCGGCCGCGAATCTCTTGCTCGATTCCGTAAAGCGCCGCGATGCGCTGAAGCGCTTCTTCCGCGACCGGTGATCGGTGCGCTTCATACAGGTCATAGAACTTCCGCCGAACATGCGCCCAGCAAGCGGCTTCTCGAACGGTACCGGTTTCGTACACCCTGTTGAATCCAGCGAATCCATCGGCCTGCAGCGTTCCATTGAAGCGTTGGAGGTGTTTCCCCGGATGCGCGCCCTTGCGGTCGGGTGAGTAGGCGAACCAAACGGCCGGTGCTTCCCCACTGCCGGCGGGCCGGTCGTCCCGAACATACGTCCACAGACGCCCTGTCTTCGTCTTGCCGTTGCCCGGTGCCAGGACCGGAACCGGAGTGTCATCGCCGTGCAGCTTGTCGGCTTCGAGCACGTATTGCTGGATGGCATCGACCAGAGGTTCCAGAGTCCGACTCGTGCCTCCGACCCATCCGGCCAACGTCGATCGCTCCAGTTCCACCCCGACGCGAGCGTAGATCTCCGACTGCCGATAGAGTGGAAGATGGTCCGCATACTTGGCCACCATGACGTGAGCCAGCAGACCGGGTCCGGCCAGGCCCCGAGGGATCGGCCGATGGGGGGCCGGCTGCTGCACAATGCGGTCACACCGCCTGCAGCTCAGTTTGGGCCGCACCGTGCGGATCACCTTGAAGCGCATCGGGACGTATTCCAGAGTTTCCGATACATCTGCGCCCAGCGTGCCCAGCGTGCCGCCACAATCAGGACAGGCGTCTTCATCGGGCTGCAGTGTCTGGGTTTCCCGTGGCAGTTCTGCCGGCAGCGGGCCCCTTGTCGGCCGGTTTGAAACCACCGATGGCGCATCCGCCGCCATTACTGGTTTGGCATCCGGTACCGTTTCCAGATCTTCCAGTCGCAGTTCCAGTTGTTCGATCTGGCGGTCCAGTTTCTCGGAGCGGCGTCCAAACTGCATCCGCTTCAACTTCAGGATGAGCAACTTCAGATTGTCGATTTCGGACTTGTTCGAGATCAGTTCGGAGTGCTGCTCAATGACCAGTGCCTTCAAGGCATCGGCATCGAGAGCGTTGAGATTCGGTAGGACTGCAAGCGTCGGCGCCACGATCATCACTGTGCCACAACTACCGGACGAATCGGGTCACTGTTAATCGTGTTTCAGCCTTCTATATACTTCAGCCATCGGTGTGTGTGTCCGTATCGGGCGTCGCCAGTCGATTCCTTCCATCAACATCGACAACTGGGCCCGACTCAGCGACACGCTCCCGCTTTCAGCCTGCGGCCAGACGAATCGACCCCGCTCCAGTCGCTTCGCAAATAAACACAATCCATCCCCATCCCACCACAGCAGCTTGATCAAATCCCCACGCCGTCCCCGGAACACAAAGACATGCCCGGAATACGGATTCGCGTCCAACACCGTCTGCGCTGTCGCGCTCAATCCAGTGAACCCTTTCCGCATGTCGGTCACACCGGCCGCAATCCAGATCCGTGTGCCCGTCGGCAGCGCGATCATCGGGCCAGTCCTTCCAGAGCTGCGCGCACACAATCCGGATCCGCCTTCCCTTCGATTCGCACCCGGGCATGGCCCAGGTCGATGTCGATCGCTCCAGGAGTCGTCGTCCCGGACCTGCGCCTCGACCCTCGTCCAACCTGTTCGGTGATCTTTACAGGAAGCAGACTGGCCGAAGGCCCCTCCACTTCGAGCCGCCCTTCCCGGAACAGCTTGCGCCAGTTAAATACCTGATTGGCATTCACCCCATGCGCCAGAGCCACTCGGGCCACTGAAGCACCGGGCCGCAAACTCTCTTCGACGATCTGCCGTCGCTCGGCTTTCGACCGCATCCGCCGCACCCTGCCTGTCGATCCATTTGTCTCCATCTTTCCTCGCTTTCGGCCGCGCTCGCGGCTCTCTACAAGGATGACCCGTCATCACCTACTCAGCCATACGGTCTTCTTCGGACGCTTACGTTTCGTCTTCAGTTGGGTCCTATTCTCTCCGGTCGCATTTGCGTCGATGGACCTGGCTTCTTCACTCGTGCCCAAGATTAGGCGGGAATTGGTAACTCTGTCGTACTACAGCATGTTTGACAATCTGTCTTTCCGGACCGATGGTTCTAAGGTGACCCTTTCCGGGGAGGTCTGGTGGCCGGCACTGAAGAGGTCCGCCGAGCGGGCGGTGGGCGAGATAGAGGGCATCACAAGCGTCGAAAACCAGATCGAGGTCTTACCGACCTCTTTCCACGACGACCGCATCCGCCTGGATATGGCGAGGGCCATCTCCTCTAATCTGGTACTGAACAAGTACGTGCGGACGGGGGTTTCTTTCGGTCTCCTCCCTTATCGATCCGATATCCACATCATCGTCAATAACGGAAATGTGACTCTTGAGGGCGTTGTCCTGTCCAAGACACACAGTGACATAGCCTACCTTGTCGCAAACGGCGTTTCTGGGGTCTTCTCAGTGACCAACAATCTGCGTGTGGAAATCACGGAAACGGAGTTGACCTCCTAAACGATGGGACGTCAACTGGCACTACCGGGAACGTTTCCAGTGATCACTGGAAACGTTCCATGTCGCTCACTCAGCAAATAAACAGAAGGTGGTTATGACACTCTCCTTGAATACGCGGACCGACCGTGGCGTGCAGATTATCGATGTGGCCGGTCGATTGTGTGCAGGCGAATCCACATTGCAGTTTCGCGAGGCCATGAGCCTGCTCGTCGGAGAAAAAGGGGTCAATCTCGTTCTAAACCTCAGTGAGGTTTCCTATATCGACAGCGCCGGACTCGAAGAGATCATTCTCATCCATCTCACACTTAGGGATTTCGCGGGCACGGTCACGCTGTTGAATCCGACGGAGCGCGTTCGGAATCTGATCGAAATCACAAAGCTATCGACGGTGCTCCAGACGCATGACGAAGAGACCAAGGCGATCCATGCAGCCGGCGCGGGTGCCAAAGGCAGTCAGTCCGTAAGCTCCCCGTCAAGTGGACAGTTCTAGAGCGGAGCTTCCAGAGTTCCTTTGTGGCTATCGACGACTACCGGCCTCCGAATCAGGAAGAAAAGCTCCTTTATGGTGTCGTCGCCCGACTATCGGAACCTGCCTCGTTGACGTTCGGAGTTCCCGCGCTGGGCTGCGCACATGCGGTCCGGGACGCGATCACCAGCGCCAATACGAGGGAGTAACTGACCAGTACACGGGGATTCATATGGGCTTTGCTTTCAGGTCATTTCGCACGATTTGACGGTATTGTTTCTCAGGGTGATTTGTTCAGCCCGGGACGAATGATCGTGCAGGCAAGTGCCTCAAGTACGGGAACTACCAGAACAAGGCGATTCTAGCGATGACGCCGACCAGAATCATCCCTGCTACCGCAGAAAGGCTCACCCGACCTTGCTCCGCAGGCCGCCTGGGCGTTTTGAATCTCCTATCCGTCCCCCAAACGGTGCCCTCGCATCTCGCGGCGCAACCCACTTCCGCTCTCGGGCTACGGCCACCACGAAAGCCCGATGGTGAACCGAGCCGATTCGGCCCAGATGTCGAGGAATGTGTGCAAATGTTCGCTCGTCCCGCCACACGAGATGTTGTCAAGCTCGATGTCTCTGAACCCTCCCGTGCCTCTCTTGAAGTTCACATCGAGGGCCCACGCCTCAGACAGGTAGATGGCGAGTCCGCCTCCCAGGCTGGAGGTCGCCCTTCCCCCGAAGTCGGTGGTGGTCCGTTCCTGGTGCTTCTTAACGTCGCTCACAGGCCAGAATGTAACAGCAAGGTCGCCATAAGGGACCCACCGGCGGCGGCTATTGGCCAAGTGCAGCCTCACCCCGAGGTCGATGTGGCCAAATGTCACTTTGTCGAAGGCATCAAACCCCCGGACGTCGACGTCGGCTTCGTATATGCCCAGGTACGGTGTGACGATCCCGTTGAGGCCATAGCCGGCCCGAGCGCCCACGAGTCCTCCTCTGTCACTCGGCTCGTTCTGGAAGGAGATGGCCGTTCCTCCGAGTTCCAGACCGAATACCCAGCCTTGAGTCGTGGACCGCTGAGCGCTGCCGTCGACAACGGACCCGAGGCAGAGCAGGACCGAGAACAGTATTGCAGCGAGTGCCTTGATCATGTGCGTTGTTCCTCCGCTATGATTTTGCTCATCGGGCGATCAGCATCGTCACCCGATGCGGCTCGGTTCCGGGCGGCAGTCTCCGGGCTCCGTGAGCATCTCTTAGAGTGAACGGGCGATGCATGAGGATGTCCTGTTTGCCGTCCTGGTTGAGGTCCACCAGCCAGGTGTATTCCTCGTCGTTGGGGATGTCGAGGGCCACCTCCTGATGCCGCGGGGCGAACAGGCCCGGCCCCCCCACGCCGACACTGGCGTTCATGATCCGAGGGTGATCCGCGATGAGCAGGTCTGAGCGGCCGTCGCCGGTCACATCCCCGATGCGCAACGTCGTGTTGAACGCACGCGGCCAACTCTTTTGAGTGTTCCGGCTCTCGTGCGTCGCCCCTCGAAGCACGAGGTCCAGGGTTACCCACCCCGGCTCACGATGGCTGGGCACACCGTCTAACGCGATTCTGCGGGTGGTGTTGGGTGTGTCGGGGTAGCGACCTTTTTCCATTCGGTAGAACTCGAGATCCAGCCAGATGTCATCACCCATGAAACCCTTGATTCTCTTCCAGAGACTGTTTTCGAGGAACCTGACGTGGATGGTTGTGATCATCAGCTCCACCTGGCCGTCTCGATCGAAGTCGTGGGGTTCCATCCCGAGCTGAATTCTGTCGTCCGACTGGAACGCGATGTCGACGCCCTGTGCGAACACGGTGCCGTCATCGGCTGTGGGTGTGCCGAAATGCACCTCATAGGTGGAATGCTTGCTGGAAATGCTCCTGCCCTCCAGCGAGTGAACTACGAGATCCCCGACGCCGTCCCCGTTCAAGTCGGCCAACGAGTGCAGCACCCTTCCTGTCATGTCTCCGGTGGCGAGCGAGGAGAGACCGTCAGAGTCGAATGCCACATCGGTAGTGAAGGTCCTGGCCGCCGGGGCAAACAGCCCACGCTCGTCTTGGGTGTGCACCTCGAAGTGGTTCTCGTTCCAGAACACCAGGTCGCTGCGACCATCGTGGTTGTAGTCCAGCTCGTGGACACGGCTCTGAGACCAGGGGTCGTACCGATATCCGTCGGACCCGTAGATCCCACTCATGTCGGTGGGGGGGCCGATCTTCACTGGGTCGGCGAACGCGCCGGCGCTCATCTGGATGAACACCCAAAAGCCATCGACGTCCGGCACGACCAGGTCGTCGCGGTCGTCGTCGTTTACGTCCCGAGTGATGTCTACATGCGGGATTTCGCCTTTGCGAGGCGGATTGAAGTTGGAAGTCACCGCTACCAGCGCACGTTCCGTCGCCGATTCGGGATCGAACCAGTTCAGACGGCCGGGCTCGTAGGTGACCAGCCGGTCGCGTCCGCCGATGTTGGCCACATCGACGAACAGCACATCGGGACCGAGCGTTCCCTCGAGTCTGAGCATCCAGGCGCCGTCGCCGAACGCGTAGATGCGCACGCGGCGGTCCTCGCTCTCGTCGGTGGTCACCACGGCAAGTTCGGCCACGGCGCCACCGAAAAGGAACCCCGTTAGAACGGTCTGTCGATTCGCGGCGCCGATGGCGACCTCGTACTGCTCGAAATTGAATACCGCGGCAGCAGGCGGATCGCTCTGCCTCGTTCGCGCTGTCAGGCATCCCGAAAGCAATACTCCGAAAACCAGTATGGAGAGCAGGCTTCGTTGATATATAGGGAGAACCCGGCTGATCCCAATGGCACGATCCCAGGAAATTGATCGATCCGTCATGTCCATCACCTCACCCCTGCACTCTAGGGTTTGGCGGTCGGGGCCAGAAGCCCGACTGTCGCAGTTTTTCAACTGTCACAAACGGGTCGAGATTCTGCCGGAACGCCTGGAAAATGACAGTCGGGTGGAACAGGCCGACGCTGAGAGCGATCACTTAAGAGGATCTGGCTTCGAAGACGAGTGAGGTGTCACTTCAAGAGCAACTGAAGACACCGATCGTGCTTGGGATCGTGAGTGCGGATCTTCCTCCCGGCGAACGACTGCCCACTACGTTTGAGATCGGGCGGCGTTTCGGGATACACCCGAACACCGTGCGGGCAGCCTACCGCGGGCTGGCCGACGCGGGCTGGGTCGAACGGCGCCAGGGCTCCGGGTTCCATGTCCGGAATCGGGATCCCGACGTCATCTCCTGTCCCAAGTTGGAACTCGACCACCTCATCTCAACGCTTCTCCTGGTGGCGCGGGACCGCGGCAATCCGCTCGACGAAATCGAGGCCCGCATCGGCCACTGGCTTTCGGTTCAGCCCCCGGACCGGGCCGCTGTGATCGAACCCGATGTCGACCTGCGCGCGATCCTGATCGACGAAATCCGGATCGCGATCTCCATGCCGGTGGTCGGCTTTGGGGTCGGGGATTGCCGACGGCGGAACCTCCTCACCGGGGCACTACCCGTGGCGCTTTACGATCACGCAGAAGAGGTGCGTGCCGCCCTCACGCCGGACGTGCCGCACGTCGTCCTGTTGCATGCGAGCTCCGTGTCCGGCCTGCTTCACGGGACCCGCGTTCCTTCAGTACTTTTTCGAGTGCTCATACTTGAAATTCCAAATTGTATTTCCGTAGTGGTAACGAATGGCGAAAATCTAGGAGCCTGTCGGGAATAAGAATTCTGCAACCAAGAATCAATAACTTACAGACCAAGGATGCCTCGTAAGTTGTTGATTCTTGGTTCGAGGGAGCCAATTCCCGACAGACTCCTAGATACAGAAATAGCGTCATGGTAACCGTCACCGTCAAGGAGACAAGGACGAGAATAGTCAGGAAAATCTGCCATCCCCCCTGCTGGTCAGCGACCGAACCTCCCACAAAATCAAACACCATCGCGCCGGTATATCCGATTGCATCGATGAGTCCGATTAATAGGCCGCAATGCCTGCCGCCAAAGTTTATTGAAAACACGCTCATTGGCAAATAATAGGCCGGTGAGATTGCACAGCCGAATACGAAAATCGTGCCAATGGTGAGCATAAGTTCCAATCGCGTATTCAAGTCGATATTGGAAAGCATCAATAGGAACGTAAGACACAGCAAACCCAAACCCGACATGCCGCCCAAAGTAGCAGTCAACGCCTTTTTCGAGAGCTTGTCATAGACAAATCCTCCAGCGAAAACTCCGATCAGACAACCTAGTGGGAAAATGGACGATGCTGTGCCGGCCTGAGCGGGCGATAAACCGAATGACTCACTGAGATAGATGGGAATAAAGACTTGAAATTCAAACAAAACTGCCAAGCCCATCAGACTGATGCTGATCAACCAAAAGCGCGGACTCTTAAAAAAGACAGCCAATGCTTCGAAGGTTTTCAGTTCGTCCAAAGGATGAACCTGTGTCCGACCTGACATTGGTCTCCCGGTCTTCGAGTTGTCGGGAAGCGACAAGATAAGCTCTGACGGGGCGCCCTTAAGCAGCTTAGCAAGCACTGCGACAACGATAGCCGTGATAGCAGCAGCCACAAAAAATAGCCCTCTCCACGACACGATGAGCAACAGACTGCTGAGAAGAAGCGTAGCTCCCACGGCGCTCGCGCGGGAACTCGTGGAAATAATTCCCCACATTCGCCCGTGCTTCTGCTTCGCGAACCACACCTTGATGAGATTGGCCATGGCCGGCCAACCAGCAGATTTGGCAAAAAGGGTGAGGAAATAAAACAGAAAAAAGCTGCTCCTTTCTGAAACCATCCCAAACGAGCAGATGGCGATGGCGGCAACGCAGATAGCCAGAACAAATATCTTGCGCCCTCCGAATTTATCGGCAAGGACTCCATTCGTGAGTTTGCCCAAAAGGTTACCCGCCATGCCCCAGCCCAGAATCGCACCGAATGCCGTTATCGTCAGTTCGATGTCGGTATCAAGAAGCATCGCCGGTCCCGCAACGCCGACGGTCGTCTGGCAGAGCATCAACGCCGCATACCCCAGACACATGCTGCCGCCAATGATAAAATCCCAGCGAATTCTCGACCTGTTCAAGACGCTTTTATTCATGACGCGGAACCGTCACCATTTTTCATCACGAATGCCAAATCCTCCCACGTAATTGCATTCTCCCTGGACTCCGTATATTGGCAGATAAGCCCTGTACGATTTTGGGAGACCCATCCTCATTCAAACCTTTTACGGCCACACTGGACCCATTGCCGTTATCGCGCATAGACAGAATCTCGTAGTGGCCGAGTTTGGTGCCGGATTCATGTTGAAAATGTGTCGCTGAAAGAACCGTGAGAAACTCGACAAAAGATACTAGAGGAGGGGGTTAGACGCAATCAGAAGGTAAACTCTCGACAAACATTTAGCGTTCATCGGAAGTGCCGAGCGAGAAAGCGTCGTGGGGACGAGATTTTCGGGCACTTTCGATAACGACGTTTGAAGGAAGCCGGTGGCGTTTGCGGCGGACGCGGTGGGCTATGGAGAAAGTACGGGAATGCGGGTTGAAATTGTCACGGGACGGGACTCGACAAGGGCGAGTGGCGGGGTGGCGACGAGGAGTGTGGGTTCCGGAGCAGCAGTTTTAGAGAGTCTGCGGTGCGGGTCGAGGCTCGATTTGGAAGCATTTTTGAGATCAAGACACACGTGGGCGGCGGCGTGCGCGAGCACGTCTGGAAAGTGTGTAACTGGAATCTCTGCTACGACGTATCTGCAAAGCATATGGAAGTGAAGCTCCATGCGATCTGCGCAGCGGTCAGCCTCTCGATGACCTTCATCGGGGTCTGACAGACGGGACATAACCCGGCCGAGTCGCTCGCAGGGGCTTCCTCGTGAGGATCGGTCGACGCCATTCCTAACAAACGATGACAAAGTTCCATGGATGCGGAACGTTGTGCGTTCGCCATGAAACCGAAATGTCGGATGCGGACAAAACCTTTCGGCAGCACGTGGAGGAGGAAGCGGCGGATGAACTCGGCGGCGGAAACCGTCATCGTTCTTGATTTGTTGCCACGCGCGTAATCCCGCCAACGGAACGTGACCTAGCCGCCGTCGAAGGACAACAATCGATGATTGGAGATGGCAACACGGTGGGTATAGCGTCCGAGATAGCGTAATACCTGTTCGGGCCCACCGAATGCCGGCTTCGCATAGACGACCCAAGGTTGGCGAAATAACGGTCGCAGGAAAGCCGCGAAGCTCTTCGGTTCGGATAACTGCTGGATCTGTCCCGCGAAGGTCAGGCACTCTCTGCGAAACGCCTTCCGCAATCCGTCAACGAACTTTCCCCGGAATATTTTCCCCAGAACCTTTACAGGCAGGAAGAAAGGGTAGCGCGGCCGAATCCATCGCGAACGGTCCGGTGCGATTCCACCGGCGGGAACGACGCAGTGGAGGTGAGGATGAAACAGCACGTTTTGTCCCCATGTGTGCAGGATGAGGAAGAAGCCGATCTCGGCGCCAAGGTGTTTGGGATTTCTCGCGACCTCCCGCAGCGTCTCGGCCACGGTGCGGAACAGCAGGTTATAGAGTTCAACCGGATTCTGCAGGACAAGCGCATGTAGTTCCTTTGGCAGCGTGAACACGACATGGAAGTATCGTGTCGCGAGAAGTTCACGTTCTCTGGCTGCGATCCAGCGCTGACGCGCCTGAGTCTGGCATTTCGGACAATGGCGATTACGGCATGAGTTGTAGGAGATGGTCCCCTCGCCCCCACATCGCGGGCAGGCATCGATATGACCGCCAAGAGCGGCTGTTCGGCAACGCACGATGGCATGCATCACCTTCAGCTGCTGGAAATCGATTCTGTTTCGATGACGGTCGATGAAGTCGTTGCCCCGCGCGCGCAGGATGTCGGCCACCTCCACGGCGGACCGCGTCATTGTTTCTGCTTCCTTTTTCTGGAGCGCTTCACCGTATCGAGCCTGGAAACCGGCAGGGTCTCTACGGGATTGGCGACCGTCTGCAAATGACGGCGAGACAAGTGCAGATAGACGCTGGTGGCTCGCAGGTCCGAGTGACCCATCAACATCTGAATGGTGCGCAGATCGGTGCCATTCTCCAGTAGGTGGGTGGCCCAGCTGTGACGCAGCGTGTGCGGCGATACACGCTTCTTGATTCCGGCACGTTTCGCCGCATTTTGTACCGCCAACCACACGCACTTGGACGTGAGGGGTTTGTCGGCACGCCAGTTGTCGACCATGCCGGGAAACAAATAGGTCCCAGGCTTCATCCAGAGCCAGTACTCCCGTAGTGTATTCAGCAGCTTTGGCGGCAATGGCACATCGCGATCCCGGTTGCGCTTGCCCTGACGGATGTGGATGATCATGCGCTGGCTATCGATGTCCTGGACCTTCAACCCGATCAACTCGGCCCGACGCATTCCAGTGGCATACAAGGTCATCAGCATCGTGTAATCGAGCAGGTTGTTTGCGGAGCCGATCAGTTGGGTGACCTCCTCTTTGCTCAGAACAGTCGGCAGTCGCTTCGGCATCTTGGGATACGGGAGATCCAGCTTCAGGTATGGACGCCGTAGCGTCTTCACAAAGAAGAATCGCAGCGCGGCAATGTGCAGACCTACAGTCTTGATCGCGAGCTTTCGCTCCTGGATCAAATGCAACTGATACTGCCGCAGGTGTTGCTGGCTGAGACGATCGGGGCGCGTGCCAAAATAGCGAGCGAAGTCTTCAACGACTCGCAGATAGGTTCGGATTGTTGTTGGAGAGAAATTGCGGCGCTGGAGTTCTTCCAGCATCCGTTTCCGCAAATCAGTCATGTGGGCCTCCTTTGAGGCCCACACTCTACAGTCTGACGATCACCCCTCGGTCAGCCCACGCGCAGCGTCCGCCGCGCCAGCGGCTTCGTTCAAACATTTAGCGTTCATCGGAAGTGCCGAGCGAGAAAGCGTCGTGGGGACGAGATTTTCGGGCACTTTCGATAACGACGTTTGAAGGAAGCCGGTGGCGTTTGCGGCGGACGCGGTGGGCTATGGAGAAAGTACGGGAATGCGGGTTGAAATTGTCACGGGACGGGACTCGACAAGGGCGAGTGGCGGGGTGGCGACGAGGAGTGTGGGTTCCGGAGCAGCAGTTTTAGAGAGTCTGCGGTGCGGGTCGAGGCTCGATTTGGAAGCATTTTTGAGATCAAGACACACGTGGGCGGCGGCGTGCGCGAGCACGTCTGGAAAGTGTGTAACTGGAATCTCTGCTACGACGTATCTGCAAAGCATATGGAAGTGAAGCTCCATGCGATCTGCGCAGCGGTCAGCCTCTCGATGACCTTCATCGGGGTCTGACAGACGGGACATAACCCGGCCGAGTCGCTCGCAGGGGCTTCCTCGTGAGGATCGGTCGACGCCATTCCTAACAAACGATGACAAAGTTCCATGGATGCGGAACGTTGTGCGTTCGCCATGAAACCGAAATGTCGGATGCGGACAAAACCTTTCGGCAGCACGTGGAGGAGGAAGCGGCGGATGAACTCGGCGGCGGAAACCGTCATCGTTCTTGATTTGTTGCCACGCGCGTAATCCCGCCAACGGAACGTGACCTGGCCGCCGTCGAAGGACAACAATCGATGATTGGAGATGGCAACACGGTGGGTATAGCGTCCGAGATAGCGTAATACCTGTTCGGGCCCACCGAATGCCGGCTTCGCATAGACGACCCAAGGTTGGCGAAATAACGGTCGCAGGAAAGCCGCGAAGCTCTTCGGTTCGGATAACTGCTGGATCTGTCCCGCGAAGGTCAGGCACTCTCTGCGAAACGCCTTCCGCAATCCGTCAACGAACTTTCCCCGGAATATTTTCCCCAGAACCTTTACAGGCAGGAAGAAAGGGTAGCGCGGCCGAATCCATCGCGAACGGTCCGGTGCGATTCCACCGGCGGGAACGACGCAGTGGAGGTGAGGATGAAACAGCACGTTTTGTCCCCATGTGTGCAGGATGAGGAAGAAGCCGATCTCGGCGCCAAGGTGTTTGGGATTTCTCGCGACCTCCCGCAGCGTCTCGGCCACGGTGCGGAACAGCAGGTTATAGAGTTCAACCGGATTCTGCAGGACAAGCGCATGTAGTTCCTTTGGCAGCGTGAACACGACATGGAAGTATCGTGTCGCGAGAAGTTCACGTTCTCTGGCTGCGATCCAGCGCTGACGCGCCTGAGTCTGGCATTTCGGACAATGGCGATTACGGCATGAGTTGTAGGAGATGGTCCCCTCGCCCCCACATCGCGGGCAGGCATCGATATGACCGCCAAGAGCGGCTGTTCGGCAACGCACGATGGCATGCATCACCTTCAGCTGCTGGAAATCGATTCTGTTTCGATGACGGTCGATGAAGTCGTTGCCCCGCGCGCGCAGGATGTCGGCCACCTCCACGGCGGACCGCGTCATTGTTTCTGCTTCCTTTTTCTGGAGCGCTTCACCGTATCGAGCCTGGAAACCGGCAGGGTCTCTACGGGATTGGCGACCGTCTGCAAATGACGGCGAGACAAGTGCAGATAGACGCTGGTGGCTCGCAGGTCCGAGTGACCCATCAACATCTGAATGGTGCGCAGATCGGTGCCATTCTCCAGTAGGTGGGTGGCCCAGCTGTGACGCAGCGTGTGCGGCGATACACGCTTCTTGATTCCGGCACGTTTCGCCGCATTTTGTACCGCCAACCACACGCACTTGGACGTGAGGGGTTTGTCGGCACGCCAGTTGTCGACCATGCCGGGAAACAAATAGGTCCCAGGCTTCATCCAGAGCCAGTACTCCCGTAGTGTATTCAGCAGCTTTGGCGGCAATGGCACATCGCGATCCCGGTTGCGCTTGCCCTGACGGATGTGGATGATCATGCGCTGGCTATCGATGTCCTGGACCTTCAACCCGATCAACTCGGCCCGACGCATTCCAGTGGCATACAAGGTCATCAGCATCGTGTAATCGAGCAGGTTGTTTGCGGAGCCGATCAGTTGGGTGACCTCCTCTTTGCTCAGAACAGTCGGCAGTCGCTTCGGCATCTTGGGATACGGGAGATCCAGCTTCAGGTATGGACGCCGTAGCGTCTTCACAAAGAAGAATCGCAGCGCGGCAATGTGCAGACCTACAGTCTTGATCGCGAGCTTTCGCTCCTGGATCAAATGCAACTGATACTGCCGCAGGTGTTGCTGGCTGAGACGATCGGGGCGCGTGCCAAAATAGCGAGCGAAGTCTTCAACGACTCGCAGATAGGTTCGGATTGTTGTTGGAGAGAAATTGCGGCGCTGGAGTTCTTCCAGCATCCGTTTCCGCAAATCAGTCATGTGGGCCTCCTTTGAGGCCCACACTCTACAGTCTGACGATCACCCCTCGGTCAGCCCACGCGCAGCGTCCGCCGCGCCAGCGGCTTCGTTCAAACGCCGAAGTGTAGGCTCACCCGTTGCTGCCGGATCGGTAAACTCTGGGCGAGTTATCGTTACTGATCCGGCGTTATTCTAGTCCCAAAACAAGCGCATAACCAGTGGACAAACGGCCGGTTCACGGCCGTAAAATTGGAGGCATAAGCTCCCGTTCCCAGATCGCTTTTTCCAGGTATGCGGTTCGTGTTGTATCTGTTTCAGTTGCCGCCTCGCCGTGTCTGTTTGAAGGGTTGAAAGAAACCGGGACCTCGACCGCCCGGGCTCAGATCCATGATCGGGTCAGCATCGCAGAGGTTGACGCAACACATCCACGGCACGAAACAAGACTGGCAACCACGGGTTCCAGGCCATCAGCCGGAAGACGATGCGCCGACCAGTACGCACGAGCTGGCAAGGCACGAGCATGAAGGCGTTCAGGAACGTTTTGAACTCCATGCGTAGCACGGTCTGCTTCTCGGCCTGATACTTCTGGCCCCAACGTCCGGTTTCGGGCAGCAATAACGCAAACCACGCCTTCAGTGTCCAGGCCAGTGAGGCCATCACCATGTAGGCCCAGTTGCTGGTCTGATCCCCGACCGGCATCCCCAAGGCGTGTACGCCGTTCTTGAGCTGCTCAATAAGATTCTCTTGATTGCACCGTTGATTCGCACGCATCACGATCTGGTCCGCAGGATCCGCACGGTTGGTAATGTAGAAGAAGTACCGGATGTCGTCGAACAACACCTGCTCCCCTTTGGCCACCGACAGATTCTTTCGCACCACAACGACGCGGTAGTCCCGATCGCAGGCTCCGGGCCGATACGCAAACTCGGCCACATCCTCGCCCCGCAAGCGGATATTCTCAAAGTCACGCTCCCGAACGATCCGTTCCTTGACCTTGTCGGGACGCTGGCGGGGTTGGCTGGCTACCTCGTACTTGGCGGGACGTTCCAGGCGCGCCCAGCAGTCCGGCTCCAATTGGTCGGCCCGGGCCACCAGGTTTTTCATCGCGTCGATGCCGAAGATGAAGCCCACGCCCTGGTCGTCCCATCCATCCAAATACCGGGTCTGGCTGAAGTCGGTGTCCCCGCGCAGCAGGATCTGATCGAACCCCGCACGCTGGCACAACGCGATTGCCTGATCGAACCGTTTGGCCGCTCCCTCATGCGAGGGCCGGTTGCCGCTCCGGTTCACCAGGTATAACGGTTCGGCCGTGTTCGCCAGCGAAATCAACAGTGGGTGATAACCCCATGTCCCGTCGTAGGCCACGTCCATCCCGTCTTTGCATTCTCCGGTGGTTGGGGCCAATGTCCCGTCCGCCTCCAGAACCGCTTCCTCGAAAAACGCATCGGGCTGCTGGCGCCAGACTTTCAGCCGCACTTTATTGAACGTGTCCATCAGCGACTCCACGTCGTCTTCCTCAAATCGCCGGCAGAAGTCTCCCGCCGTGGTCGGATCCGGAATCCGCTGTGCTCCCAACGCGTCCAGATACACTTCGTCATTGCGCCGCAGTTCGATATCTTCCATACACGTGCCCCCACTCAACGCGTTGTAGGCGATGTTCAACACGTGATCCGATTCCTGGTAGGGCAGATGCCGCTTCAGCACATGCACGTCCTTGTCGATGGCTTCGATCAGTCCGGTCCGCCGCGCCACCTGATGCATCATTCCGATGCCGCCCACCGACAGACCCCTCATCCGGTCTCCCATCTCGTACCGGATGTTGCGCGCCGACAGCATCGGCTTCGCCTGATCTTTCCAATTCCGATCCCCAAGCCGACGCTCAATTCGCCGCTTGCGGTTCCTCATGTTCTTGCGCGTATAATCGTTCATCTGAAATGCCTCCTTCTCCAAAGAATCTGTCCAAGGTTTTTTTCGCACGGAGAGGGGGCATTTCGGGTACTTCGGCGGTTATTCCACTTTCAATTCCTCATCAATCACGCTTGTTCAGGGTCTAGTTCCTAGGCACTCTTCCACGAAGGTCAACGTCCGGGCCCGGGATATATCAGACCCTGACCAGCAAGGATCCAGGCGTCTTTCCGTCCAACTGCCCGGTGTGCACTTAGGGCTCTCCTCGTCCCCCTGCCTCCTCCAGCATCGAATCGAAATTTGCCTCGGCGTCTGCCACGAGGTTGGCCCACCCCTCGGCGTCAAGGCAGCTTACACAGTTCGGGTTGACGGGGAGTCTTGGGTCCAGCTCGGCAGCCGTAAACCTGGCGTGATTGTGGAGGAAAAGATCTGTGGGGTCGAGTTCCTTCAGCTTCCGAAGCGTTCTCTGCGTGTCGGCGACTACCGTTGGGTGCCTGGGATTGTTAAGGAGCTGAGCCCCCGCGTTCGGAACTTCACCGCCCCGGAAGGCGACAGAGTAGGTGTTCCCACCCTCCTGAACGGTCGTCATCCACATCGTGGCTCCCTGCGTGTGGCCCCCCGTCCAGAGGGCGCGCAATGTTACCGGGCCCAGCGTGACAGTGTCACCGTCCTCGATGACGCGGTCCACCGCGACAGGATCAAAGTTTCGGGCCCCGATAGCCGAGTTGTCCTGCCCTGTTCGGAGCGCCACGGCGTCGCCGCCGAGCGCAACAACCTGCGCACCGGTCACTCGCTTCATAGCCGCGTGTCCCTCGACATGGTCCCAATGCGCATGGCTCGAGATCATGATCCGGATGTCTCTGACGTTGAACCCGAGTTTCTCAACGTTCGATACGATGAGTGCGTGCATATCGGCGCTGCCGGCGTAGTGATGAGGTAGGAGCCATATTGGCCGCCGACATAGTAGATATTGCCTATGACGCGGAACGGTTCCACGGCTTCGCCTGCCGCCTGAATTCCCTCCCCTCGTTCCGCTGCACCATACGGTGACATGGATACCATCGCTGCACCGAGCACCACCAATGCACAAATCAGACGCATACGGCCTCCTTACAAACGTGTGTGTCGCCCGTCCCCTTCGGGAGGCGTATCAACCGGGATAACTTCGGGCAGTCTAGCAAAAGGGGTGGATCGGACGGGAGCGAAATCTCAGTCAGTGGTATCCGGATTTCTCAGGGACTGACGCTGGATTTCAGCGGAAGCCAGAAAACGACAGCAGAACTCAAGCCACCGGCGAACTGCTGCACCAAGCAGTTCGTACTGAACCTGATGGCAGGGGGACTTTGGGACGAAAGTCTCTAACAAGCTGATCAGTTACAGACAATTGGTGACTATAGACCTACCAGATTCAGCAGTTCGCGATCGTACTGATTCTGGGCTTCTGCGTAAATTGGCGCAACGGCATCGACGAACGCCTGGCGTTGCTGCGGTGTGAGCGTAACAATTTCCCCGCCAGCCTCACGAATAACCTCAGCAGAATCGATTTCCGCCTGGTCATGGAGCTGCCGCTGAAGGGTTACCGCTTCATTGACGGCCGCGCGAATCTCCATTCGCAGTGCATCCGGCCAGACATCGAATGAAGGTCGGTGAACGAAAATCGGCCGAGACAGGTACGAATGATAAGTCTCAGTGTAGTAGCGCTGTGTTTGGTGGAGGTTGTAGGTGACGATGTTTTCAAAAGGGTTTTCCTGACCATCCAAGTCGCCGGACTGAAGGCCCTCGAATACAGCGGGTAGAGGTGTGACCTGCGCGTCAGCCCCAAGCAATTCAAAGGTTCTGGCTTGCACACCGAGAACGCGAATAGCGAGGCCTCTTAAATCGTCCGGACTGTGAACCGGCCTGACACTGTTGGATACATGGCGAAAGCCGTTTTCGAAAAATCCCAAAACGCGAAAGTTCGTATTCGCCTCGATGGTATTTATTGCTGATTGTCCCAGCACTCCATCCATCGCAGTCCTTGCTGCCCCGCTGCTTGCAAACAGAAACGGAAGCGCGGCGACTTCCAACGAGGGAATCCCGTCGAACATGGTTAAGTACGCGAGCGAGAGCTCACCGTTATCAACCAGCCGGGTTAGATCGCCTGCTTCTTCATAGCCAAGATCTAAAATATTGTAGAGATATTCGATCTCGACATCGTCGCCAAACCTGGCGCCGAGGCGATCGCCGATGTGGTTCAAGCCCTGGCTAAAACTCGACGTTGATGGGCCATACCCACCCAGGATGATGCGAATGGGTTCATTGCCGATACCGGTTTGACCCGATTGCCGAGCGCTGACGTTGAATACAGGAGTGCCTGCGATCAGGCCACCGCCAAACAACGCGGATGCCTTCAGAAACCGACGCCGGTACATCGTTTTTCCCATGCTCGATTCTACGTCAGATTTCAGTCGCGAACTGCTTTCGCCATGAAATCCAGTATTTCCTCTCCTGCCCGAGTATCAGAGGTGTTGGCTGGGGCGATACCGGACGTGTGGTTGTGACCTCGTATTCGCCTGACGCTCGCTTTCACGCCCGTATCGATTAACAGTACATTCAATAATTTCGCCGCTGAAGCTTGAAACGAATTCGGGTCGAATTCCGCACTGGCGGATCAAGCCGGTGCAACCCTCAGATAGATTTCAACATTCGACGACTGAGGGAGGAATCAATCTATCGGGAAAAAAAGAGCCAGGAAAATCATATTCCTCGAATCCGTCTTTTTGCCTGATATGGCCCCCCATCTATTGCATTCAAGACTTTGAATCCGATGCCGGCAAGATCACGGCAGCGAGCGCTGCGATCTTGGTCCAGCCCAGACTTGTGGTCCCCGTCGGCGATTATCTATCAAATCCTCCGTGAACAGAAAGGAAATGGGACGGGATGCCGAATACGGCGGGTAGTCGATGTGTACCTCTGCCTGGGGCACGGATAGTTGGGCCGCCCTTTGGGGATTCCCCGCGAAAAATGCCAATCTCGTTACCTGATCACCGATTGGGACGGGCGGACGAGTTCCGGTCGGATCCCCCAACCGATCAATCGAGCGGGGATGTTTCGCAAGAGTGGGAGAGCCGAGACAATTCTGGCAGTCAACGGCAGCCGGAACGGCTTGCCCTCGAGCGCTCGCGCCACGAGTTGGCGTTGAATGACACCCTGAAAACCCTGAATGAACCGGGTCGGGAACTCCCGCCTGCGTTGAACGGCCGCCAGGTGCGCGTCCGTCAGGGTGCCGGCCAGCAGTGGTTCGGCGAGGAGGTTCGCCGCCGCTACGGCGTCCTGAATCGCGTAGTTGATACCGGCACCGGCGACAGGCGACATCACGTGGGCTGCGTCGCCGATAGCGAGTAGACCCGTCCGGTGCCAGGTGGGGATGCGACTTGACTCCACCGACAGGAAATGGACGTCTTTCCAATCGCGGATCGTGTCTACCCGATCGGCCAGTTCCGGAACCAACATTGCGACCTCGGAGCGGAAGGCGTCCAGGCCCGCGCCACGAATCGAGTGGCCGTCGCCCTTAAGGATGACGTAGGCGAGCTGCCACTGATCGGCGCGTGCCAACACCACCACCAGCCGCCCGCCACCGATCCGAAAACCGGTCATATCGATCGCGTCGTCATCGGTGCCGCGCGGCAGAACCAGCCACATGACATCCATCGCTGCGGCGTTCTTCTTCGGGTTGAACCCAGCCAACTTGCGCAATCGTGACGCACGGCCATCGGCGGCGACAGTCAGGGCTGCTCGGAGCTCGCGGTCACCGTCTCGGTCTCGGTAGTGGACGCCGCCGATGACGTCGTCTTCAATGATCAGGCCGTTTACCCGCGCCCCCATGCGCAGTTCGAAACACTCATGTTTCTTCGCTTCGCCAACGATGTAGTCAAGAATTCGGACTTGCGGGATCATCGCGACGAAGGGAAAACGCGTGCGCAACCGAGTGAAGTCGGCGAGGACAGCGGTGGTCTGGCCGCTGTGGAGCGTCATCCGGTGCAGTTTCCCGTGATCGCGGGCGAGCAGAGGGTCGGCGAGTCCAATGTCGTCAAGCATCTCGAGCGTCGAGGGGTGTACCGTGTCGCCGCGGAACGCCCGGTCGAAGTCGCCCTGGGCCTCCAATAGGGTAGTCGACACTCCCTGTCGTGCCAGGAGCAGGGCAAGGACCGCTCCGGCGGGCCCTCCTCCAACAATGCAACAGTGCCTACTTTCGGTCATTCTTTGCTCCGAGCCGCGGTAGCGGCGTCACGACGGAAAGCTTCCCACTCTCGGGATTCGTTGATCAAGTGGATGTTTCAGATGGAGGGGCCTGGCGGCCCAAAAAGCGAAACAGTTCGATTTCTGAGACCGCAGGCTACCTTTCGATGGCTTTACCCCTGGCGACTCCTCGCGACTAATCAGCCATAAAACCGGGCACCTTTCCGGTTAGGGGACCATACAGGAGTTAGGAGTTTCCACGGACCGATCCAAGTGCTCTAAGTACAAATTGTTGGGGATGGGACAGGCCGAGTCAGTGCTCCCTAGGGAATCGGCACCCGTTCTTTGAGTTCTTCAAACCATTATTGGGAGGCAGGTCAAAATTGGCTATCACTCATGCGTTGACTGATTACTTCGCTTGAAAAACTTGGTCACGGATAAGCAATCTATCGGGCTTCATGCAGGCGTTAGTCCTATTAGTCGAATCAACTCATCCCACAACCTTTTCCCTAATACTTCGTCATTCATTGCTTTATCAGGCTTTTCGATGCGCTTTGATAGTTTGAAATAAGCCCCATTGATTGCAGCACGATCTCGATGCGAAAGCATCAGGTCAGCAATAGGTTCACCTGCGACCGCAGGTGGCTTTGCAAGGAATACTGCGAGCACCCGCCAGAAGATGGGCCACCTCTTGAGCTGCTCCGGTTGTGATTTATCCATGATGAAGTAAGGATTGAATGCTACAGAAGAGATCCTTCCAGCATAGCGTCGAGCCAACTCCGCAGCCATCGCCCGTTGCATTGTTTTGGCTATTTCGTATGCAGTCATCGCCTTTTGATTGATGCTTTCAAGATCATCCCAATCAATTCTTTTGTACCATGGTGCAGTCACCTGAAGGACCAACCCGTCTGCTTGCTGCATTCTATCTAACAACAGCTGGGTGAATAGAAACGGCCCAATCACGTTCGTAGCAAACCTCAGCTCATGACCGTTGGGCAGGATTTTTGGAGCATTTTGCCCTATGAGAACAGCAGATAGTATCAGTCCATGTATCCTCGGAAATCGGTTCATAGCCTCCGCAGCCGCGAGCTTCACAGACTCCATATCAGTGAAGTCGACTACCAGCGTGGCAATGTCCGTATCCTGGCTCTCGATCCGGGCTTCAGATAGAGCGGTACGGATAGAATCCGCCCTGGCTTCCAATGTCTCGAGCTTACGCCCAAGCAACACAACTTTAGCGCCACGTTTTGCCAGCGCGATCGCAGCTCCTCCCCCAACGTTTCCGGTCGCTCCAGTAACCAGTATTGTCTGCTTGTCGGTCACTTGATGACCTTCACTTGAATCTTATGGATTCATTCGCCAGGAAAGTCGGCTTCTGGGAACCTGGCCAATCGGACGTATAGTCAGCTTGTTGGGAAGTGGTGGGTTCAATTCTCAACTTCCGTATAGCACGACAATACAGGGATGTGAATTTTCAAAAGCCCTGTGTTGAACGTCAATCATTATTTCCCTTCGGGGATTCTAATTGTCGCTGATCAGCCCTGCTTTGGGCAATTTGGAGGAGGTTTTCGGGAATTGAACAGGCGAAATCAGCGGCACGTTAGGGGACCGGAACCCGTTCCTTCAGTTCTTCAAACCAGACGTCCATGAGTGGGCGCTCACCCCAAAAGATGAAAATGTGCGTGGCCTGGAATGGTTCGAGGTACCGTAGGCTGGGTCCTGGAAGACAAGAGTCGTCTTAACTTGGTGGACTTTGCATCCCCGTAAACCAGACTGACTCGCCAGCGATACGGTACCCCGAATTGTTCCCATCCGGATGTATCACGACATCCGAAGAGGACGTGTAACAGTATCGTCGTTCATCCTAATAGATCGCTGGCCTTCAGGTCCACAAAAGGAGGCGACATGCGCGTGTACCATACGATCTGTTGTGGATTGGACGTTCATAAGAAGTCGGTAACGGCCTGTGTGATGTGGGGTCCTGCTGGAGTCGAACCGCAGTTTGAGATCCGTCAGTTTGGAACAACGAGCGCTGAACTGGAAGAGATGGCCACTTGGCTCATTGACGCCGGTTGCACCATTGCAGTCATGGAAAGTACGGGCTCCTATTGGAAGCCGGTGTGGAACGTTCTCGAAGATCGCATCGAACTCATTCTGGCCAACGCCGCACACGTCCGTGCCCTGCCCGGTGAGAAGACCGACTGCAAAGACGGCAAACGCCTGGCCAACCTGCTCCGCCACGGACTCATCCGGCCCAGCTTTGTACCGCCACTGGCCATCCGCGAACTGCGCGACCTGACCCGCTATCGGCGCAAGCTGTTCGCCATCGCCACCAGCGAGCGCAATCGCGTCCAGAAGGTGCTCGAAGACGCCAACATCAAGCTGGCGTCCGTCCTCACCGATATCTTCGGTGTCTCGGGACGGCGACTGCTAACCGCCTTGCTCGACGGCCAAACCCTTAATGCGGAACAGGTCGCCCGACTATGCCATGGCCGGCTCAAACCCAAATTGGCCGCTATCGAGCAGGCTCTTGTCGGCCGTCTGACCGACCATCATCGCTTCCTCATTTCGATGTCGATGCGCCATCTCGACATGATCGATGAGGAACGGACTCGCCTGGAGGCGGAGATCAACCGCTGCCTAACGGCCTTTCAGGACGAATGCGAACTCGTCCAATCCATCCCCGGGATCAAAGAACATGGCTCCGCGGTCATCCTGGCCGAGATCGGAGCCGATATGTCCGTCTTTCCCGACGAAAACCACCTGGCCTCATGGGCCGGCGTCTGTACTGGAAACAATGAAAGCGCAGGCAAGCGCTTCCACGGCAAGACCCGCAAGGGAAATCCTTTCCTCGGTGCCGCCTTGGCCGAATGCAGCCACGCGGCTGTCCATAAGCGTGATTCCCAATTCCGTTCCCGTTATCATGCGCTCAAGCCTCGACGCGGATCCAAACGCGCGTTGGTCGCCGTCAGCCACAGTCTCCTCAAAACCGTATACCTCGTACTTTCGGCCCGGCAGCCTTACCGCGAACCCGTTCGCCAGCCCATTCCCCGACATCGGCGAATGGCCAAGGCCAACACTCTATGCCGCAAGCTCGAAGCACTCGGCTATAGCGTCACCCTTAAAACTCAAACGCTTATGGCTTGAACTAGATTATTTTCGTAACAGTTGAGGACGATGTTGATTTGGGGCTGCACCCTAATTCGGTCATCAGTGTCGGCGTTTTAGATCATGAGAAACCGTTCGCCGTCAGCCGAAGCACCATAGAGCTGCCGGCCAGAATTTTGAGTGGGGTAGCCTCCTTCGAAGAGCATCTGGGGCCGGGCCCGCCCTGAAAGTCGCACCCGATTCCACCGGATACGGCCATCAATCCGGCGCGACTTCCTGAACCATCAGGAAGCGTTGGCCGTCGGCTGACACATCGTAGACGGGATAAGGCCCGCCGGCCCTCGACACGAAACCTCCTTCAAAAAGCGGCGCGGGAGTGCCCACAGTAAAGGTGGGTTCCGTCTCGATTTCCACCGCCATCAACTGAAGGTCGTTCAGGTAGAACAACTCTCGCCCGTCTCGT
Organism: Terriglobia bacterium; assembly: GCA_965263045.1. GTDB lineage: Bacteria > Acidobacteriota > Terriglobia > 20CM-2-55-15 > 20CM-2-55-15. The sequence continues at coordinate 4,366,748 of CBDHGK010000041.1, read as the reverse complement.
GCCCATTGGGGGTATCCACCGCCTTCGGTCGATATCTGCAGCTTCCCTCCAGGTCCGGGAAACGGGAGCACATAGACTTCGTTGCGGCCTGACTCGTCCGAGACATACGCCACCCAGCGGCCATCGGGAGAAAACATTGCTACGAGCTCATTGAATGGCGTTTCGAGAAAGGGGCGCGGCTCCCGGTCGCCCTCCACGGGCATCATCCAGATGTCGCGGTCCCCATCACCTCCAACGCCGGGACTTCGAAAAAAGGCTAGAAGTTGGCCATCTGGGGACCAAGATGTGGGGTTCTGCCGGGGGGCCCCCGTCGTCAGCTGCTCTTCACTGCCGCTCCCATCTGCCCTTGTCCAGAACAGGAAGTTATTGTCTTCTGGTATCGACCGATAGGCCACGTATTGCCCATCCGGCGTCCACACGGGCTGATTCGACCCACCCGCAAAGGTCAGGCGGGTCAGCGTCTGTCGGGCAATGTCGAACAGCCAGATATCATCATCTGACATGACCGCCACGCTTTGCCCATCGGGCGAGAGGCGGGGATATTGGTAATCGCGGGCCGCTGCCCCCATGGTTTCCGCGTTGCCCTGTCGATCCACCCAGACCAGTGTTTCAGTCCTCTCTAGTGAGCCCTGAGGCGAAGCGACGCCCGGATCGTCTGCCGAACAACCAGATCCGAGGCCGGCGGCTACAGCCACGACAACCAGAACAATCCACACTTTGCTCATCATTATTGCCTCCCTATGGCTGATGATGCATGAGAACCGCCGCACAAACCCACACTGATTCGAAAGCGACAACTTCCAGAGTCTCCAAGTCGTTCTGAAGCATGTCTATTCAATGCACTGGACCGATCTGCTTCTCGATGAATGAGACTACAGGTAGTGTTTCAGGTCAATGAAACAGTCACATGGAAGTGTAGGGGACCATACAGGAAAGTGAAATTAATACACTCCGGCTTAGGGCATTTTAGAGGAAGTTTTCTGACAAACGGACAGGCGATTTGAGCGAAACAGGACGATGAACTACGGCACCGGGACCCGAACATTTGATGGGGCACTTTTCAGTCTTCGACGGTCCTGGACCGGGACGTCAACGTTGGCGAGAGTTGAAGCCGGGAGCGTTCGGACACCGGCGTCCGGTGAGTGTTTCCCGATAGCAGGCGACGATCAAATTTCCTGCAGTCAGCACCCGCTGTCCAGCATGCGGACCGGAAGCTCTGGTTGGAATGGTGGGGTTGATAGTTGGCTTCGAGACCCATACCCTGTGCGAGGAGGCATGCACACGGCCACTCTCAACAGGCGATTCTACTGGACTTCCGGCCTCGGCCATTCTCGAAAGACCGTGCTGGAATTCGAGCTATTGAAACAGCAAATAACTCAGCTTGATGAAGAACTGCCGGCCTACAGGGACGAATGAGTCGTCCGTGAACGACCCTGGCGTGGAAAGCGGATTCATCGCGAAGTGTTCCCGCTGGTCGGTGTAACCGGCAAAGACTGCCGTCCAAGGATTGACCCGGTATTCCAGCAGCACATCGGAGGTGAATCCTTTGAAGGGCTCTAAAGAACTCAAAGACGTGTTCGGTAGTAACGCAGAGTAATCGAGAATCAGCCGGAGCGAAAGCTCTCGGGTGAACTGGTAGTTAAGCTTGGACCGGGCAAGATGGTTGTTGAATATCGAGGTTCGAAGGGGTAGACCGGGTTCGGGATCGGCCCCGGTCCCGAGTCTGTCATAGATATAGGTGGCATCGAATCGCAGGCGTGGAGAGGGCCGCAAGGTCATCGACAAAGAGGCCGTCATATCGTTGGCTAGAAAGAAGGTCTGGCCTTCCGCCGGACTGAAGTTGATCACATCACCCTGGCCCCAGGTTCCACCCAACGACAACTATGTCAACCAACCGGTAGAGACGGAGACGTCATATCGGCTCTTCCGAAACCCGCGTCCAAAGAATTCGTAATCGTTTGTTCTTGAGATGTTGAGGAAAGTCTGACCCGTCAATTCAACTGCGAACTCTGCAGAACCAGACCAGTCCTGGAGGCGGCCACTGTGATCCCAATTGGCACTCGCGGCAAATGAAGGTCCAAAGCTCTGCAGCCGTCCGCCCTCCGGCCACCAGCGATAACCCACCGACTGCGTCCCCTGCCGGACATCCACGCGACGGACAAAGCCCAGGCGGGAACGGAAGTTCGGATCAAGATCGGCGTAGCTGGTAGAAGAGACGAAACTCCGACTGGAATAGTCCAGACTGCCTGTAAAGGCTGTTCCATCACGCTCTCTACGGTTCAAATCGCGGTCCATACTTCTGACCGCCTGGCCGATGAACGACCAGCTCGGCGACAACTGTACGTAGGTGTCGAAACCGGCAACGCGGTTGAAATCGTCGCCGAATTCTCTGGCTGTGAATATTCCGCCCACGTGGGACTGCTCTCCAATGTCTCGCTGGATGCGCAGAACGCCCGTGCTCGCTTCAACATCCGCGAGTTCATGGGAACCAGGTAGACTTCGATCCGCTGCACGGTCGTTCGCCGCCAGAACACCGATGGTCCATCCACCGCTTCTCCCCGTGAAGCGGGCTCCCAAAGCTGGATCAACGATACGTCTTGAGAAGAAGAGGTTGATCGGAGTCCGGAAGTACGCGGCGTTCTCGGTAAAGAACGGTCGCTTTTCGGGGAAAGAAACCTCAAACCTCTGGTTGACCGTCACCTGGGGATCGTCGGATTCAACCTGGCTGAAGTCCGGGTTAACTGTGAGATCAAGAGTGACATTGTCACTGAAGACGAACTTAGCATCCAGTCCCACGCGAGCGTCCTGCTCGGTAACGAATGTGGATTGTTTTCTATCGAGCAGACGTGCATGCGCAAGGTTGGCATAGGGAATCAGTCGGATATTGCGGCTTCCAGAGACGTCTGCGAGGCCGGTCATGCTTCCGAACTGTACGATGAATCCCTGGGTTCGAGTTGTGATGAAAGGCCAATATGACTCCTCAGCCTCCCGTTCGATCGTTCGTCGGAATGCAATTCCCCAACGGCCGAGGGAGGCATCGGAAAAACGGACACTCCTGAACGGTATGCGCATCAAGACTGCATAGCCTCCTTCAAACAACTGCCCCTCCGAATACCAAACCGTGTCAAACTGCCGGTCCTGCCCCTGGCCTTCGGTAAAGAATCCATCCTGCTGAACGCCGAGTGCGTTTGTCGAAAAGACGTAGGCCCGGCGGTTGTCGTCGTAAGTGTCTAGATAGACCGTCACTCGATCATCATCCCCGATGATCTCGCGTTTGGCCAAATTGGCCCGGAGGTTGCCGGCGTCGTCGTCTTCACACACGAACGCGACATAGAGATTCTGGCTGTCGTAGGTCAGATACGCTCGCGTCGGCTGGCTGATTGGAGTTCCGTCTCCGGGTCGTCGCTGACGAAATCCCGTCACAAGAGCACCGACTGGAGAGCCGTCTGGGGAGATGTAATCCTCAAGCCGGGGGGGTGCACCCACACGTGGGATGACAAACTCGGACGCCGTTGATTCGGTTTCAGGTTCGGCTCGAGCCGCTGTCAGCTGCGGTGCCTCGGTGGACGTTGCTGCTTGAGCAACTGCAGCCTGACTATCTGACGGGGCAGAAAGTGCCACCAAAACTGTAATCACAGTCGCCGCTCCACGTGACCTGCGACTGCGCCGAACCGAAGGCCAGGTCTTTTTGGCGACTTTACGCCCGAGCTTCGTATCACAGGCACTCCATACTTCACCCAGAATGTGTGCCAATCTTAGTTGGAAATTGAAACGGCTCCAAACCCCATGGTTTGATGGTATTGGAAGAAACAACATCAAGCCTGTAAGAGAAAGGAGCCGAGATGAGGAGTCTGTTACGTTCGGTAAAGAAACGCAAGAAGTCGCGTGTGCTGGGTGAGGTCGAGGTCCTGAGCCGGGAGGAATACTCGGGACTGGAATTGGACTCGAAGGTGGAGATGATTCGGGCGTTGATCCCACTGGGGTTGATGCACGTGGAGGAGTTGCTCGACGAGGAAGTGAAGTCGTTGGCGGGTGAGCGATACGCACGAAAGGAGGCGGCGTTGCGGGGCCGGCGACACGGGAGCAATCCGGGGACCGTGGGGCTGGGTGGCCAGCGGGTGCCGGTTCGGGTGCCTCGAGTGCGCAGCGTGGCGGGCGGGGAGATTCCGCTTCGGACCTACGAGGAACTCAGTCCGGGTGGCGCGGTGAACGAGCTACTGCTCAGACGTGTGCTGTATGGGATCTCCTGCCGGAACTATGAATCGGCCGCTGAAGCGATTCCGGGAGCGATCGGACTGTCGAGTTCGACGGTGTCTCGAGGATTCGTCCAGGCGAGTGCCGCGAAACTTCGGGAGATGCAGGAGCGGGATCTGAGTGGCGAGGACGTCGTGGCGATCTTCCTGGACGGGAAGGCGTTTGCCGACGCCCTGATGGTAGTGGCCCTGGGCGTCACGCTTTCGGGCGACAAACGCTTCTTGGGCTTCGTGGAGACCGACACGGAGAACGAGCAAGTGCTGACTCCGTTTCTCCGTTCGTTGATGGAGCGGGGCCTGGACATCTCTGAAGGCGTGCTGGTGATTGTCGACGGCGGCAAAGGTCTGCGGGCGGCGGTCAAGAAGGCATTCAGGAATCGAGCCCTGGTCCAACGCTGCCAATGGCACAAACGCGAGAACGTCGTGAGATACCTATCGAAGACCGAGCAAGCCGTGTGGCGACGCCGGCTGCAGCGGGCCTACGAGCGCCCGGAGTACGACGAAGCTCGGGCGGCGCTCGGAGAGCTCCATGGAGAGCTCGAGGAGCGAAACCAATCGGGGGCTGCGAGCCTTGAGGAAGGCCTGGAAGAGACCCTCACGTTGCATCGGCTCGGCGTGTACGGGGTCTTGGGCCGTTCGTTCAAGACGACGAATTGCCTGGAATCGGTCAATGCCCTTGTCGAGGAAAGGTGTGCGAAGGTCGATCATTGGAAGAACTCGAGTCAGCGGCAACGCTGGTTGGCGACGGCGCTCATCGACATCGAACCGCGCCTGAGGAAGGTGATCGGCTACCGTCATCTTCCAAAGCTCCGCGAAGCCCTCCAGCGAGAGCTGAAAATTGAGGCGAAGACGTCGACGAGATCGAAGAAGAAAGTTGCATGACCCATCGTGAGCCGTGGAGAGTTTCAACTAAGAATGGGCTTGACTCCTTCACCCATGCCGCCCTTACCGAGTGTGGACTGGATCGTGTGGTGGCCGAATCTAGTGCCGGATTCCATGTTTTGGCGAGTCGCTGACAGAACTGGGAAGATCTGACTAAATAATATGAGGGAAGGGACTTGGCGTCAATGTAAGGAGTCACTCTCCTGTATAACCCCCTATCCTGACATCTGATTGGCCTGAGTTCATGGGGTCAGGAGAAAAACCCACTTTTCCGTATCGGCGACCATACAGGCAAGTGAAATTAGTCCAGCCCTGCTTAAGGCTATTCGCAAGAGTTCCTTAAGGAATCGGACAGGCGATTCGGGCGAAACAGGACGATGTCGATCTGCCAGGGTTCGACGCCCGCTGCGCTCGGACAAATACCAATCATGTCCCATCGGAAGCGATGTCCCAGAGCCGGACGATCGTTGCCGGATAAGCGTTCCAGGTAGTGCGCGATGACTATGGCAGCGGTCAGAAGGTGAGATTAGGGGTGATATGTAAACCTAGCGCCCGGCCACAGACCGTAGCGCGGGGGATTTAAGGCAGGATTTCCCGGTCAGGCGCCGGATTCAGACGGGCCATCATTGTGCGGGCGATCGCGCCGATGATCCCGTTCTTCTTCGTGATGATGAATTCGCTTCTGCTGATCACCTACTGCCTGGAGTTGTCCGCCGTGTTGCCGCCTGGGCTGAAATTGATGTGACGCGCTCGATAATCGTTCGCGTCAGAAGCGCCGACCTATCTGCGTCAGTCCTTGTCCTCGAAGATGTGGATCTCCGGCTTTTCGCGGACGCCGCCTTCCTGCATCTTTGCCTTTAACTCCTTCGACCGTATGAAGGCCTTGGCGTTCGTCACCGAATCCCAAGTGAAGAGCAAACACAGGTTGTTCGGCTGGCCCGCGGCGTGACCGATCTTGAACGACTTCTCGCCTCCGGCTTTGCGCGTCTTTTTGAAGTCGTCGAAGGCGGCTCTCCACCTTGCGTAATTTTGCACTTTGTGACGGACGAATACTCGAATCATAGGCCGATGGTAAATGAGCAGGGGAATCGATGCAAGGCTTTCGTGATCCTGATGCAGTCACATGGAAGCATAGGCGACTGTACAAGCCCGTGGAATTGCTGCGGTTCTTTTTGGGGCAATTCGGAGGGATTTTTCGGAGGACTGGGCTGGCAATTCAGCGAGAGAGGGGGCTGCGCTAGGGCACCCGCACCCGTTCGCGCGAGGGCCTGCGGCCGCCCGTTCCCGTCTGTGTTGCCAGAGGAAAGAATGGAGAAGGCAATGTCCGTGGCCCGAAGCTTCTAATGAGATCCAGGATGTGTTGACCGTCGGTGGGGACGCCGTCGAGCCAATTGCTGCCCTTGCCCTCCTTGATCGCGCCGACGGAACCGCTGCAGTGCATGGAGAAGCGGGTGCCCGGTCGCACAACGAACTGAAAGTCCAGCGGATCCGGTCCCCCGGGGCCGCTGCCCTGGCGAAGATCCTGTTGCCCCGGCTGCCGCGGATCGGTCGCGCGACGGGTCCGAAACGTTCGTGGAGGACCCGCCGCAAGCCCGCCTCCTCCCTCAGATTGATAAATTGACATCGAAAATGCGTCCGGAATAGTATTCCGGCAAACAGAAATTCAGGCATCCGTTCCAAGCGCAGGGCGCGTGGCTGTCCGGTTCTGTTGAATTTGCCCGCTGGCGCGGTCGAGGTCGCCGACGCGAACGGCAACGTGACCCGATGGAACACGGAAACGGGCAGCCCGTCGACCCTGACCCGAAGGGCCGGGACCCCAAGCGCCGTGAAGACCGGCGAGATCCTTAAGGTCGAGGTGAATCCGGCGTTGGACGGAACGCCCCGCGGGCACTTGGCCAAAGTCGCCCTGGCCGACGGCACGGTGTTCGATCGCACCGGCTTCGGCAACTCAAACGGGAGGATCCAATATGACCAGACTTGCCAGCAGCGCGTGTCTCCTTGTAGCTCTGTTTCTGTGCCTGTCGCCAAAACTCCAGGCCCAGGCGCCCGCTCCGGTCCGCAGCCTGGACGGGGTATGGGATAGCGGCACACCGACCTTCAGACTCGATCCGTTTCCTCAGATGACGCCTCTGGGACAGCAGCTGTTTGAGGAGCACATGCCTTTCCAGGGGAATAGAGCGGTTCCCGTAGCCGAATCGAACGATGGCTTCCGCTATTGCGATCCGCTGGGTGTACCCCGCAGCGTGTTTTACGAGCTGCGCGGGGTGGCGTATTTCGAGGTGACGAACCGGATGTTGATCCTGAATCAGTACATGCGGATCTGGCGCGAAATCTGGACCGACGCCCGCCCGCTCCCCACGAACGTGGGAACCTATGAGGATGGCGCGGCGGATACACGCTACTTCGGCTACTCCGTGGGCCGGTGGGAGGACGACTACACGTTTGTGGTCCACTCCACAGGTTTCGACGAAAAGATCTGGGCCGACCAGAGAGGCTATCCCATCAGCACAAACGCGATGATCGAGGAACGCTATCGCAGGATCGACCACGACACCTTGGAGATCACGGTGATAGTCGACGATCCCGCGATGTATACCGTGAGCCCGTTCGAAGCGATGAGAGAGATCCTGACTTGGGATCCGGATCAGGAATTCGAAGAGCAGTTGTGCATCCCCTCGGAGGCGATGGAGTATATCGAGACGTTCAGGCCCCTGCGGTGAGCTGCTGTTTCCGCGGTGGACAGCTGTCTGTCCCGAGCATTGGGCGCCGGTCGGGTTTCCTCCGAAGTGCAATGTAAGAAGGAGAGGGATGGGCGTCGAGGGAGAATAGCTATCCGGAACGAGGATCGCGTTGTTGATTACAGGTCCATCCGCACGCGGCAAAGTCAGACGATGAAATCCCGGAGAAACAGTCGAGGGATCGCTAGCATCCTGTGCCGCTGGGGCGACCGGCAACCCTCATCGGCCCTGGGGGGCTGGGGCGAAACGGCATTGTCTTCGTCGTCATCCGCTCCTCACAATGTAGGCGCATTCCCTCGTCCCCGCGACCTCCGATGGTCAACCTGTTGCCTCCTGGAATCCGGCCCCGTTGCGCTCCCAACGCCACTGGCGATATCTCCGTTACAAGTCACCAGTCACTCGCCTGACCAAGAATAACTTCTGCGCCACCCGGGCGTCCGGCAGGTTGCGGGTGCGTGTCAGTCCCGGAAGGCTCCTTCCAAAATCGCGCAAGAACTGACACGGTGGGGCAATCCGATCCCGAAGATTCGCTGCCGCGCTGAGTTAAATGGGTCGAAAGAGGCTCCAACCCGTCGAAAGAGGCTCCAACTCATGGATCTCCTGCGTTCAGGGACGCGGTCATCTATCCTCCGAGTCGTTGTTCCGAAATCGAACCGACCGGGCTTGAACCGACGACATCCTGCGGGTGAAACCGAACCCGCGGTTTTGGCGGCGGAGATGCAGGTCCGAAGCGACGCGAGTGCCTCGCACTCGCGTTGGTCATCCTCCGCATGCAGGTTATAATCGCGGCGATGATCGTCCAGCGTTCAGCGGTGCTCGTCCTGGCCGGAGTGTTCGCAATAGCCGTGACCTGCGCCGTCGTTTGTCCTGAACGCCCGATCGAACACGGTTCACAGACAAACGGTGCGTGCATCGACTGCGTTTCCACCGCTTTTCTTGCAGACGGAAAGGCACCGACAGATTCTTCGCTGTCTCACGTCACAACATCCTTCGGGCACCCGCCGCCGCTTGCCACCGCGCCTCCAGCAACCCGCTTTCTCCGCGCTCCCTGGACCGAGGCGCCGCCGCCCCCGGTAGGCCCAGCAGACCCATCCATGGTACTTCTGCTTTAGAAGACCGCTCTCCTCACTTCCCGTTCGCCTGGTTAATCGCGTACTCCCCACGGAGGAATGTCATGCGGTTCTGGTTTTGCCTCTGGACTCTTGTCTTGTTGTTTTCCGCTCCCAAAATCGATGCGCAACAGAATCGAGGCACGCTGGTCGTGAACGTGCAGAGTCAGGCTCAACCGATTGCTCTTGCCGAAGTGGTCGCTGGCGACCGACGCGCCCTGACCGACCAATCCGGCGAAGCCGTGCTCGAACCACCGACCGGACCTGTCACGGTCACGATCGAGAGCCCTGGATTTCTGCCGCAAACAGTCATGGCAATGATCAGCATGGATTCGAGCACACGCATCGAGGTGGAATTGCAGATCGAAATTCTCAACCAGGAGATCACGGTCACCGCTACACGAACCGAGCGGCGTATCGAAGATACGCCGATGCGTGTCGAGGTCATCCAGCAAGAAGAAATCGTGGAAAAGGCGCTGATGACGCCTGGGGACATCGCGATGCTGCTGAACGAGACGGCGGGACTTCGGGTGCAAGTAACATCGCCATCCCTGGGCGCGGCGAACGTCCGGGTCCAAGGACTCCGGGGAAGATACACTCAGCTGCTCGCGGACGGTCTGCCCCTGTATGGCGGACAGACCGGAGCGATCGGACTGCTTCAGATTCCGCCCCTCGACCTGGGTCAAGTGGAGGTGATCAAAGGTGTCGGTTCCGCACTTTACGGATCTTCGGCATTGGGAGGGGTGATCAACCTTGTCTCCCGCCGCCCGGCGGAGCGGGAGCGGGAACTGCTGCTGAACCGCACTTCGCTGAACGGCAGTGATGCTGTCTTCTGGCTGGCCGAGCCGGGAACGAACCGGTGGGGCTACAGCCTTATCGGCGGAGCACATCTTCAGGAAACCGCCGACGTGGACAATGATGGCTGGGCCGATTTGCCGGGTTTCCGCAGGGGTGTTCTTCGGCCGCGCTTCGTGTGGGAAGACCAGGACGGAAACTCCGTTTTTGCGACTCTGGGTGTGATGGCCGAAGACCGCGAGGGCGGGACGATTCGAGGCGCATCCCTACCCGACGGTCAGCCGTTTCAGGAAGAACTCACAAGCGAACGCCTGGATGCCGGACTCGTAGGGCGATTTCTCATCGGAACCCGCGTTCTGTCCCTTCGGGCATCCACAGTGACGCAATGGCACAGTCATCAGTTCGGTCAGCGGACTGAACGGGATCGGCATCAGACATGGTTCGGCGAGGCATCGATCATGGGCGAGCAAGGAGCGCATGCGTGGCTCGTTGGCACGGCGCTTCAGACCGACTCCTACCGGGGACGGGACATCGACCGGTTTGACTACACCTACACTGTCCCGGCGGTCTTCGTACAGGATGACTACACGGTCGGTTCTCGGACCACGTTGTCCGGGAGTGCCCGGCTGGACGTTCATAGTGACTACGGAACGTTCTTCAACCCACGCATCTCTGCGCTATTTCGCCTTCCAAACGCGTTCACAGCGAGGCTATCGGGGGGCACAGGGGTCTTTGCCCCGACGCCTTTCACCGAAGAAACCGAAGCTGTGGGCCTTTCCGATTTGGCGCCTCTGACCGACCTGGAAGCCGAGCGCGCATGGAGCATTTCGGCGGACATCGGATGGAGCACACCTCTGATCGAACTGACCGGCACGATATTTGGATCTTCGATCAGCAATCCGATCGAACTGCGCGCGGCACGGCCAGGTTCTTCGGGTAGGCTGGAAATCGTCAACTCCGAAGGAAACGTCCACACGGCAGGGGTTGAACTGCTGACACGGTGGCGTCGGGGAGACTTCGCGGCAACCCTCACGCATACGTTCCTGCGTTCCACCGAACTGGGAATCGACGGCCGGGAAACAGTGGCCCTTACGCCCCGCCACGCGTCCGGATTCGTTGGCGTTTGGGAGCGGGAAGGCCGCTCCCGTATTGGCTTCGAGATGTTCTACACAGGAAGCCAGCGTCTCGACGATAACCCTTACCGGACGGAGGCCGAGCCTTATTGGGTGTTTGGCATTCTGGCGGAACAGCGCATTGGTCGATTCCGCTTGTTCGTTAATGGCGAGAACCTCGGGAATACCCGACAAACCCGATACGAACCGCTCGTAAGACCACAGCGCAACTTTGACGGACGTTGGACAGTCGACGCCTGGGCGCCGCTGGAAGGACGGGCGATCAACGGAGGCATCCGCCTGAGTTTTTGACAGCGCCACACCAGATTGTCTGCGTCGTCAATCACGCCGAAGGGGAGACCCTGGATACATTGTTACCGGCGACAGTTCAGGAGGCCGTCGGCAAATGTCAGAACCTCGAAAGAAAAGGAATCCACCAAAACGATTGCTCGCCCGGCCCGACCTGAAACAAGCGACATCAGCTGTACTCAAACCCTTCACGAAAGCGGTTGCCTTCCCGGTAAGACAGCCTTTCCCCATCACGAGACCAGAGTGGGTCGACACCACCCCGTGTTGAAAGCTGTGTCGCGTCAGACTATCCGGTGTCGCGCAATCGCATTTCTCACGGGATTTCGTCGCGAAGCGTCGGAGGCGCCGTCAGGGCAAGGCGCGCGCCGGGCAGGCGACGGAGGCGTACCCTACAGTACGTCGAGGAGCCTGGCCCAGCGCAACCGAGCACTGGCGGATGGATCCGGCGCTGGAGCAGACAACCTGTGAGAAGTGCGGGCCCAGATGGAAACGGTGCTACGGCGCTCATCCGGATGGCGCGGCTGATAGGCAGCGGCAAGGCTCATATCCGGTACGGGCAGGCATGCGGCCGGCCAGTCTCAGCTTCCCCAGGTTTCCGTCGAAGGCATGTCCGTCGTGTGTGTGGTCAGATATGTGCGAATGATCTCAGCGACCCGCTTTGCCAGGTCCAGATTCAGTCTCTGTCTGAGCGAGAAGTCCAAGAACTGATCGATAGCTGCATACGGATCAGCGATGGGCGCCGACACGCAAGAGTCCCTAGCTATCTTCGGGAAGGCGTCTGGGCCCTGTAACCGATAGCTCAGTCCAATGTTTGACGAACAAATCAGGTGTGTGAGCAGCTCTGGATCATTCAGATATTCTTCCAGGTTGGGAAGGCATCCAACCAGTTCGGCAAGATCATCTGAATAGCGTGTGTAGTGAACTAGAGTACGCGTCGATTTCGAATTGGCGAACCACTCCTCCTCGCGCGCACAATCTTCAGCAATGACACGTTTCATTTCGCTTGTCGCAGGCAGCTCGCGCTCTCCGCTGCACAGTAGTGCGAAATACCTGGCTAACAATTCAGAGAGTACCGGGAACCCTCCCTGCCGAGGTCGTGCCCAACCAAAAAAAGCAACCTGCCTTCCCAGGTCTGTATCGAATGCATGCTTGTACAACTGACGCACATCAGAGATCTCAACATCCTTGATCCACTTGTTGGGAATGGAGCTCTCTTCGTATCCTGTGCAGAATACGATCGCGTCCACTTCCAATCTTGAGTGGTCATCAAAGATCACCATATCGCCTTCAATAGATCTGAGCTCGGACGGAGCAAGCACCTGAATTCGTCCATTGATGACGTTGTCTACAAAATCGTCGTTTTTTTGGAGGGACCGACGTCCCCCTGATTTTCGATTCCATTCGTAAACCAACCGATCGTGATCGCTAAGCTTCCTCGTATCCCTGAACTTCCGTTTGAAGGCGTAGAAATCGCTGCGCTGTTCCAGCGACATCCAGTGAAAGAGTCGCGTAGAGTCGACGTCGGTGGTGCGTTGGCCAGGACCCCGGTATCTTTTTATTATTTCGGGAAAGGACCGCATACTTAGTGTGCAGCTCGCCGCTACTTCAGAAATCTGCAGGGTAATATCTGCGGCCGTTTCGCCCATTCCCACGCACAATACGCGCATACTCTTAAAGGACACCGGGTCGTTGTAAGTTCCGCTGTGAACCACTGTTCCAGGAAAGTCATCCAGACCATCGACGTTTGGCGTTCGCGGACCGTCTGCGCGAAACGCACCCTGACAGATCGCGACTGCGTCAAACTTCCGGTCGCGACTCTCGGCGTTATGACGACAAGTAACCCGGACCTGGCCTTCCTGACAGAGTTCGATTCCCTCTACCTCGGTACTAAATTGAATGTATCTATAAAGGTCAAATTTTTCTGCGAAGGACTGCAAATACTGGGCGTACCGTGTCCGCGTCCAGAGCTCTCGCTTTTCCTGCGGGGGCGCGGGCATCGGAGTGAAGCACATGAAGTGCTGCGAGACGGTAAGACGCATTGTGTCGTAAGCCACACCCGCTGGAAAGTTAAAGACTCCCCCCTCGCGAAGTTCCCTTTCATAGCAAGTGACGTCATGTCCTTTCTCAAGCAACTCCTTCAGTGCAATGAGGCCCGACAGGCCCGCTCCGATAACACAAACGCGTTCTTTTCTGGCCATAGTTTCGTTCACCCTTCAGTTCATCGAATCTAATTCTACATATAGCTCGAGGTATTCTGCACGATCGGAAGCAAAAGCGACCCATCGGCGATCCGTTCGGCTATCGGTAGGGCTTCATCAACGGGAATCGGCTCTTGGGAATTACGGTCGGCGAGGGTCTGTCCCGCGACTCGCTCCACAACGAGGGTGTGAGCGTCGGCGGACTTCTCAAAACCGTGTATCGATGCGATGTTAGGTAGCTGAGCGATGCCAGGGTCTTGGCTTCGCGCTCAAAACGGACCAGACATTCAATGTCACTGGTGGACTCCGCGGAAAGCACCTTGATTGCAAGTTGACGATTCTGGTTCGTGGCGGTGGCCTGGCAGGCCTCACCCGTCCCGCCAATACCCAGTGAGCCGATGATCTCGTAAGCTTCCCCATCACAGAGACATTTCGTAATTGGAGCTTTCTGGCAATATGAACCTAGGAGTCTGCGCGGCAGAAGGACCAGAAATGGGCAGAAAAGGATCGAAGATAGGACATGCCACGAACTTACCGAACGTATATTCCAGAACAGAGCCTGCTGATGCCTCCATCATTGAGAGATTGGCTGGCTGAAGATCACCTGTCGTACTTCATATCGGACGCCGTGGATGCGATGGATTTGAGCGCGTTCGAACAGAGGTATGGAACGGACGGGCCGGGCAATCAGGCCTTCGATCCGCGGATGATGGTGAAGGTGATGATCTACGGGTACGCGACGGGAGTGTTTTCGTCACGGAAGATTGCAGCGAAGATGACCGAAGATGTGGCGTTCCGGATGTTGGGAGCGGAGAACTTTCCCGCGCACCGAACGATCTCGGATTTTCGAAAACTGCATCTTGAAGAGTTCGGGAACTTATTTGTGCAAGTGGTGAGGATGGGGCGGGAAGCCGGGCTGGTGAAGATGGGAACGGTGGCGGTGGACGGGACGAAGATGCGAGCCAATGCGAGCAAACGCAAAGCGATGAGCTATGAACGCATGAGAAAGCAGGAGACCGAATTGGGCGAACAGATTCGGGATCTGTTGAACCGGGCCACGGCGACCGATGAGGAAGAAGACCAACGTTACGGCAAGGACCGGCGCGGTGACGAACTGCCCGACGGGTTGGCGACCCGCACGAAGCGGCTGGCCACAATCCAGACGGCGATGAAGCGACTCGAAGAACGTCAGATGGCGGCAGACCAGGAAGCGGAAAGGAAGCCTGGAGACGACAAACCGGGAAGCGGAAAGAAGGGCAAACCATTCAAACGCCCGAGGGGTGAACCCAAGGGGAAGGCCCAAGACAATTTCACCGACCCGGAAAGCCGGATCATGAAGACCTCGGCCGACGGGTTCCAACAATGCTACAACGCGCAGGCGGTCGTGGACGCGGAGGCCCGAATCATCGTCGCCACAACGGTGAGCAACAATGCTTCAGATACCGGGCAGTTGGGACCGACTCTGGATGAGTTGAACACGAATCTGTCGGAGCGTCCAGACCGGGTGCTCGCGGATGCTGGATACCGATCCGAGTCGAATCTGCGAATGCTGGAACAACGTCAAATAGATGGGTACGTTCCGATGGGTCGTGAGAAAGATCTCGCCACGGCCCCACTCCAACCCGAAAGCACGGCCCTGGGCCGCATGGTCCGAAAGATGAAAAGCCAGACGGGGCGTGATCGCTACCGGGCCAGAAAGCACATCGGTGAGCCGCCGTTCGGGTGGATCAAGTCGGTGCTGGGATTCCGACAGTTCAGTTTGCGAGGCTTGGACAACGTCACCTGTGAATGGAGCCTGGTGGCTCTGGCAGTGAACTTACGACGGATGAACGGGAAGATCGAATGGGCTTAATCCGCATCACCGGGACCCATAACGCTCTCCACAGGACCAACGGATCGAGTCCCCACAGCTCGGAGCTGCCCATGTTGGGAAAATCGGGCGGCTCTCCTACAAAGACGCTCTCGAATCGTCACAAATCCGAGTTATTCAGCCTCTGCCGCGCAGACTCCTAGCCCGCATAGATCACCAATCGACGCGTGATTGCGATTTTGCGTAAAAGAACCCTGGGTGGGCGCGAGATGGTGTGGGGGGAGCGTCTCAGGGTGAATTGACGAGTTTTTGGCGATGTGAGAAGCGGATTTTCGTGCTCAATAGAGCGTTGACGATCGCGATCAGACACACCTCGGCTCGGACTGGGTAAGCGAATCGATTTCAGGGACGAAGCCGCAGCGTCGGTGTCAGCATCGCAGTGGCATTGTTTGTAGGTTGCGGACAACGGCGGCATAGACCTCGGCGTAAGGACAGGCTTCAGCCATCGACACCCAGACGTTTCGGACCGTGAACCGGATTCGGGCACCGATCTTGAGCAGCTTCAGCCGGATCGTGCCGCATTGAGCGCGCGCCAGTTCGGTGCCCTGGAGCCCGAGTCGACGCAGGGCCTGCATGATCATGTAGGCGGCCGAAGACAGATACAGTCGGAGTTGATTGGCGCGCATGGTGGCCGCGCTGGTGCGGTCGGCAAACAGATCCAGTTGTTGCTCTTTGATCCGGTTCTCCATGTCGCCGCGCGCACAGTAGAGATCTTCATATAGCGCACGGGCCTCCCAACGTTGCGGTGTGAGGGAGGTGACGATGAATCGGGGATTGGCGCCCTTGGCCAGAACCTCGGCCTTGCCCACGACGCGCCGTTGCTGGCTCCAACTGTCTCGTGTGCGATAGCGGAAGTCCTTAAATATCCGTGCCGATTTACCGGTGGATTCAAACTCCGATTTCGCCTGAGCCATGGATTCAGCGATGACCTCCTGGAGTCGCTCGTTCTTGGCCAATCCCACCACGTAATCCACCTGATGGGATTCACACCAGGTCAATAAATCATCTCTGCAAAAACCCGAGTCGCCACGGACGATGATCGACACATCCGGCCAGCTCTTCCGGATCTGTCCGATGATGCGGGTCAGCTCCTCAACCGATCCGGCCGCGCCATCGATGTTGGAGCGTCGCAATCGGGCGCACAGCAGATGCTCACCCGAGAAGATATACAACGGCAAATAACAGTAGTTGCCGTAATAGCCATGAAAGAATCGTCCCTCCTGTTGCCCGTGGATCGGATCGTCGGTGGCATCGAGGTCCAGAATGATTTCTTCAGGCGCCGATTCATAGGCTGCGATGAATGCATCGACCATCCAGCGGTCAATCTGGTCGGCATCCATCGCAATTTTCTTGTATCGTTCCTCCGCCCCCACTTCGGCACCGGTCAACTCCAGCCGATTCAGCGTGCACTTGCCCGCCAGCGCCTTTCCCCGGTCGCTGGCTTGCCGCCGGTTGCCTCCCAGCGGATCGGCCTTATCGATGGCCACGGCGAGCATCGGATCGGTGCGTAGTTGGTCGTGATCGTTCAGGTCTTCATATCCCAGACACAGGCCATACACCCGTTGCCCAATCAATTCCTTCACCGTGTGCTCGATCAATCGCGGGTCCCGATGATCGGCGAAACATTCGGCAAGTCCCCCGACCAGTCCGGTTCGTTTTTCGACTTCCCTCAACAGCAGGACACCCGCGTCGGATGTGATCTTCCCTCCGTCGAATCGAGCCTTCACTTTTCGTTGATTAAGTCCGTGAAATTCGAACGTCGTTTGGTTACACTCTGTCGTCATAAGGGCCGCCTTTGTTTGGTTGCTAAAACGTCTTCGACAAACGCTTTATGCCAAACAGGGCGGCCTTTTCTGGTCCATCTGGTGATTTATGCGGGCTAGGAGTTCCCCATGAAGAAGTCACGGTTTACCGAGACACAGATCGTCTCAATTCTGAAAGAAGCCGATGCGGGTCGACCCGTGAAGGAAATTTGCCGGAAGCACGGGATCAGCGACGCGACTTATTACACGTGGAAGTCGAAGTACGGAGGCATGAGCGCGTCGAATTTGAAGCGAATGAAAGAAATGGAAGTTGAGATGAGCGAGCTGAAGCGCATGTATGCGGACTTGGCGCTGGCGAACCGGGCGTGGAAGGACCTCATCGAAGAAAAGCTTTAGGGCCGGCTGAGAAACGCGAAGCGGTGACGCACATGAAGACAACGCATCGATTATCGATTCAGCCCAGTTGCCACTGTGTCGGGCTCCTCAACGTACTTCAAGGTACGCCTCCGTCGCCCGCCCGGCGCGCGCCTTGCCCTGACGGCGCCTCCGACGCTTCGCGACGAAGATCCGTGAGAAATGCGGGCTGGCGATGACGCCGACCAGAATCATCCCTGCTACCGCAGAAAGGCTCACCCGACCTTGCTCCGCAGGCCGCCTGGGCGTTTTGAATCTTCTATCCGTCCCCCAAACGGTGCCCTCGCATCTCGCGGTGCGACCCACTTCCGCTCTCGGGCTACGGCCACCACGAAAGCCCGATGGTGAACCGAGCCGATTCGGCCCAGATGTCGAGGAATGTGTGCAGATGTTCGCTCGTCCCGCCACGCGAGATGTTGTCAACCTCGATGTCTTTGAACCCTCCCGTGCCCCTCTTGAAGTTCACATCGAGGGCCCACGCCTCAGACAGGTAGATGGCGAGTCCGCCTCCCAGGCTGGAGGTCGCCCTTCCCCCGAAGTCGGTGGTGGTCCGTTCCTGGTGCTTCTTAACGTCGCTCACAGGCCAGAATGTAACGGCAAGGTCGCCATAAGGGACCCACCGGCGGCGGCTATTGGCCAAGTGCAGCCTCACCCCGAGGTCGATGTGGCCAAATGTCACTTTGTCGAAGGCATCAAACCTCCGGACGTCGACGTCGGCTTCGTATATGCCCAGGTACGGTGTGACGATCCCGTTGAGGCCATAGCCGGCCCGAGCGCCCACGAGTCCTCCTCTGTCACTCGGCTCGTTCTGGAAGGAGATGGCCGTTCCTCCGAGTTCCAGACCGAATACCCAGCCTTGAGTCGTGGACCGCTGAGCGCTGCCGTCGACAACGGACCCGAGGCAGAGCAGGACCGAGAACAGTATTGCAGCGAGTGCCTTGATCATGTGCGTTGTTCCTCCGCTATGATTTTGCTCATCGGGCGATCAGCATCGTCACCCGATGCGGCTCGGTTCCGGGCGGCAGTCTCCGGGCTCCGTGAGCATCTCTTAGAGTGAACGGGCGATGCATGAGGATGTCCTGTTTGCCGTCCTGGTTGAGGTCCACCAGCCAGGTGTATTCCTCGTCGTTGGGGATGTCGAGGGCCACCTCCTGATGCCGCGGGGCGAACAGGCCCGGCCCCCCCACGCCGACACTGGCGTTCATGATCCGAGGGTGATCCGCGATGAGCAGGTCTGAGCGGCCGTCGCCGGTCACATCCCCGATGCGCAACGTCGTGTTGAACGCACGCGGCCAACTCTTTTGAGTGTTCCGGCTCTCGTGCGTCGCCCCTCGAAGCACGAGGTCCAGGGTTACCCACCCCGGCTCACGATGGCTGGGCACACCGTCTAACGCGATTCTGCGGGTGGTGTTGGGTGTGTCGGGGTAGCGACCTTTTTCCATTCGGTAGAACTCGAGATCCAGCCAGATGTCATCACCCATGAAACCCTTGATTCTCTTCCAGAGACTGTTTTCGAGGAACCTGACGTGGATGGTTGTGATCATCAGCTCCACCTGGCCGTCTCGATCGAAGTCGTGGGGTTCCATCCCGAGCTGAATTCTGTCGTCCGACTGGAACGCGATGTCGACGCCCTGTGCGAACACGGTGCCGTCATCGGCTGTGGGTGTGCCGAAATGCACCTCATAGGTGGAATGCTTGCTGGAAATGCTCCTGCCCTCCAGCGAGTGAACTACGAGATCCCCGACGCCGTCCCCGTTCAAGTCGGCCAACGAGTGCAGCACCCTTCCTGTCATGTCTCCGGTGGCGAGCGAGGAGAGACCGTCAGAGTCGAATGCCACATCGGTAGTGAAGGTCCTGGCCGCCGGGGCAAACAGCCCACGCTCGTCTTGGGTGTGCACCTCGAAGTGGTTCTCGTTCCAGAACACCAGGTCGCTGCGACCATCGTGGTTGTAGTCCAGCTCGTGGACACGGCTCTGAGACCAGGGGTCGTACCGATATCCGTCGGACCCGTAGATCCCACTCATGTCGGTGGGGGGGCCGATCTTCACTGGGTCGGCGAACGCGCCGGCGCTCATCTGGATGAACACCCAAAAGCCATCGACGTCCGGCACGACCAGGTCGTCGCGGTCGTCGTCGTTTACGTCCCGAGTGATGTCTACATGCGGGATTTCGCCTTTGCGAGGCGGATTGAAGTTGGAAGTCACCGCTACCAGCGCACGTTCCGTCGCCGATTCGGGATCGAACCAGTTCAGACGGCCGGGCTCGTAGGTGACCAGCCGGTCGCGTCCGCCGATGTTGGCCACATCGACGAACAGCACATCGGGACCGAGCGTTCCCTCGAGTCTGAGCATCCAGGCGCCGTCGCCGAACGCGTAGATGCGCACGCGGCGGTCCTCGCTCTCGTCGGTGGTCACCACGGCAAGTTCGGCCACGGCGCCACCGAAAAGGAACCCCGTTAGAACGGTCTGTCGATTCGCGGCGCCGATGGCGACCTCGTACTGCTCGAAATTGAATACCGCGGCAGCAGGCGGATCGCTCTGCCTCGTTCGCGCTGTCAGGCATCCCGAAAGCAATACTCCGAAAACCAGTATGGAGAGCAGGCTTCGTTGATATATAGGGAGAACCCGGCTGATCCCAATGGCACGATCCCAGGAAATTGATCGATCCGTCATGTCCATCACCTCACCCCTGCACTCTAGGGTTTGGCGGTCGGGGCCAGAAGCCCGACTGTCGCAGTTTTTCAACTGTCACAAACGGGTCGAGATTCTGCCGGAACGCCTGGAAAATGACAGTCGGGTGGAACAGGCCGACGCTGAGAGCGATCACTTAAGAGGATCTGGCTTCGAAGACGAGTGAGGTGTCACTTCAAGAGCAACTGAAGACACCGATCGTGCTTGGGATCGTGAGTGCGGATCTTCCTCCCGGCGAACGACTGCCCACTACGTTTGAGATCGGGCGGCGTTTCGGGACACACCCGAACACCGTGCGGGCAGCCTCCCGCGTCCGCCGCAAACGTCAGCGGCTCCCTTCAAGTTTTGTTATCGAAACTGCCGCGGTAGAAACGTGTTGCTCATCCTGCGCCCGCTCTCACCGCGGCACTCCCGATGAACACTAGCGACTTCTGGGGAGTTAGTCGTGTCGCAAGGCAACCATGGGATGGAGTCGAGCCGCTCGGTGTGCAGGAATCCAGCAGGCCAGGATGGCGACCAGGCCGAGCAGCAGTGTGACGGTCGCGAGCGTAAGCAAATTGGTGGGGGTGATTCCGAACAAAAGATTCTCGACTAGCTGAGTCAGAGCCAGCGCTCCTATGAGTCCAATCACCATACCAATCAGGACCAGCTTCATACCCTGACGGACAACCAACTTCATGACGTCGCTCACCTCGGCTCCCAGAGCCATTCTGATGCCGACTTCTCGGGTTCGTTGGGCGATGAGGTAGGACAGCACACCGTATATGCCAAAGGCAGTCAGCGCTACCGCGACAGCAGCGAACATAGCAAGTGAGAGCGCGCTAAAACGCTCTTGTGCGAGGGACTCAGCAATCCGTTGCTCCAGCGTTTGGACATCATAGAGCGGCTGGGCTGGATCGAAAGCGTGGACAGCCTCGCGGACAGCATTCACGAACGCGAGTGGATCACTATCGGTCTTAACCACTATCTGCGATTCCCAACTCGGTCTCTGAACGAGAGGCAGATAGACCAACGGCTGAGCTTCCCTGCTGAGACTGCGGTGCTTCACATCACCGGCGATGGCTATGATTTCTCGTGTGGGGTCGCCATAGAGGATCCACGAATCCCGCTTGAGACGCTTACCGACTGGATCTTCGTTCGGAAAGTATGAACGGGCCAACGACTCGTTAATAATCGTGACCTGAGGTGCGCCGGGTATATCCGATTCGCCAAAATCCCTACCCTTCACGAGCGGAATGCCCATTGCGCGAAAGTATCCTGGCTGCGTGCGGAGAATCGAGGAGCGACGGCGTTCGTTGGGTGCCATTGGACGCCCTTCAATGTCAACAAACGGCGAGGTGTCGTCGAGCATGGGACCGCCCCGGTCAGGAAGCTGCAAACCGGTGCTCGCAGCCAACACACCGGGGATCGCCAGTAATCTTGTCCGCAATTCTACGAATGGTTCCGCAGGACGCGGGTAATTCTCCGAAGGCCAGCTGACCTCGAACGTGAGGACATCGTGAGGATCGAATCCCGGATCGGACTGATTGAGCCTCCAAAAGCTATGGATGAATAGTCCGGCGCCGGTCAGCAGGATCATAGCGAGCGCAAGTTCCCCCACTATCAGTACGCTACGAAGCCGCCCACCTGCTCTGCTTTCAGAGGCGGTGCGATTATTTGCGCGGAGTGGCACAGTCAAATCGGCCTTCCAGACAGCCCACACTGGTGCCAGGCCGGACATCAATCCCGCGACCAGCGAAGTCAGAACGGCAAAACCCAGAACGCGGCTATCCACTCCAATCTCGGTCGCACGTGGCAAATCTCCGGGAACGAGCATCCCGAGTGCCTCCACACCGAAAACCGCCAATAGACAACCAGAGATTCCGCCTATTCCTACCACCAATAGACTCTCGATCAGGAGCTGTCGACCGATGCGCACGCGGCCGGCACCGAGCGCCGCTCGCACGGCAATTTCCCGCCTTCTCTCAGCAGTGCGCGCCAACATCATATTGGCGACGTTCATGCAGGCAATCATTAGGAAGGCACCGACAGCGGCTAACAGGACCAGCAACGCATAGTAGACATCGCCGGTCACTTCGTCGAGGGCAGGAATAATCCGCACGCCGATGTCCTTATTTGTATTGGGGTGCTGGGTGCTCAGGTTTGATGCAATGACGTCCATTTCAGCTTGCGCCTGATCCAAAGTGACGTTTGGCTTCAATCGCCCGATGACTTCAATCAAACGAGCGCCTCGCTGGTTTGCTAGGAATGGGTTGAACCGTTCCAACGGTCCCCAAAGATCCACTGGAGGTATTGAGTGGATAGGGAACTGAAAGAATGTGTGCCAATCTTAGTTGGAAATTGAAACGGCTCCAAACCCCATGGTTTGATGGTATTGGAAGAAACAACATCAAGCCTGTAAGAGAAAGGAGCCGAGATGAGGAGTCTGTTACGTTCGGTAAAGAAACGCAAGAAGTCGCGTGTGCTGGGTGAGGTCGAGGTCCTGAGCCGGGAGGAATACTCGGGACTGGAATTGGACTCGAAGGTGGAGATGATTCGGGCGTTGATCCCACTGGGGTTGATGCACGTGGAGGAGTTGCTCGACGAGGAAGTGAAGTCGTTGGCGGGTGAGCGATACGCACGAAAGGAGGCGGCGTTGCGGGGCCGGCGACACGGGAGCAATCCGGGGACCGTGGGGCTGGGTGGCCAGCGGGTGCCGGTTCGGGTGCCTCGAGTGCGCAGCGTGGCGGGCGGGGAGATTCCGCTTCGGACCTACGAGGAACTCAGTCCGGGTGGCGCGGTGAACGAGCTACTGCTCAGACGTGTGCTGTATGGGATCTCCTGCCGGAACTATGAATCGGCCGCTGAAGCGATTCCGGGAGCGATCGGACTGTCGAGTTCGACGGTGTCTCGAGGATTCGTCCAGGCGAGTGCCGCGAAACTTCGGGAGATGCAGGAGCGGGATCTGAGTGGCGAGGACGTCGTGGCGATCTTCCTGGACGGGAAGGCGTTTGCCGACGCCCTGATGGTAGTGGCCCTGGGCGTCACGCTTTCGGGCGACAAACGCTTCTTGGGCTTCGTGGAGACCGACACGGAGAACGAGCAAGTGCTGACTCCGTTTCTCCGTTCGTTGATGGAGCGGGGCCTGGACATCTCTGAAGGCGTGCTGGTGATTGTCGACGGCGGCAAAGGTCTGCGGGCGGCGGTCAAGAAGGCATTCAGGAATCGAGCCCTGGTCCAACGCTGCCAATGGCACAAACGCGAGAACGTCGTGAGATACCTATCGAAGACCGAGCAAGCCGTGTGGCGACGCCGGCTGCAGCGGGCCTACGAGCGCCCGGAGTACGACGAAGCTCGGGCGGCGCTCGGAGAGCTCCATGGAGAGCTCGAGGAGCGAAACCAATCGGGGGCTGCGAGCCTTGAGGAAGGCCTGGAAGAGACCCTCACGTTGCATCGGCTCGGCGTGTACGGGGTCTTGGGCCGTTCGTTCAAGACGACGAATTGCCTGGAATCGGTCAATGCCCTTGTCGAGGAAAGGTGTGCGAAGGTCGATCATTGGAAGAACTCGAGTCAGCGGCAACGCTGGTTGGCGACGGCGCTCATCGACATCGAACCGCGCCTGAGGAAGGTGATCGGCTACCGTCATCTTCCAAAGCTCCGCGAAGCCCTCCAGCGAGAGCTGAAAATTGAGGCGAAGACGTCGACGAGATCGAAGAAGAAGGTTGCATGACCCATCGTGAGCCGTGGAGAGTTTCAACTAAGAATGGGCTTGACTCGAACTGTCGCTCGGCATGACTCCCGCGACCGCGTAGCGGAGTTCACTCAGAGTAATTTGACGGCCCAAGACGTTCGGATCTGAGCCGAAACTGCGCTGCCAGAGCTCGTGGCTCAGCAAAACCACTGGCTCTTGTGGCGTACCCTCAGCCTCAAGACCTGTGGTGCCGAGCAATGGGGGTACACCGAGTAGCGCAGTGAGATCGCCCAGGACGAAGGAGGCGTACAGTCTCTGCGGCTCTCCAACACCTGTGAGCACAATTTCATTTCCTCCAAAACCAACCAAATCGAGCGTCTGGCTCTGCGCGCGCCAGTCTAAAAAGTCCGGGTACGAGACCCTCGTCCTTAGTGGACCATTGGGGTCCACCGACCATAGCCAAACCAGCCGATCGCTATTGTTGTATGGCAGGGGGCTCAGCAGTACCGCGTTCACGACGCTGAACACGACGGTGCTTGCTCCGATCCCAAGCGCGAGGATTATTACTGTGACTGCAGTGAACCGCGGATTGTTCTTGAGCGTCCGAAAGGCGTAGCGCAGATCGCCGAGAATGCAGTCGAGACCCGAACCGATTCGGGCTGACCGATCTACCTCTTTTAGCTGTTCCAGTCCACCAAGTTTGAGCCGCGCCACTCGAATGGCCTCTTCTCTCGACACCCCCTTACCGGTACTCTCCTCTACAGCCATGTCCAGGTAGGAACGAAATTCATCCTCAAGTTCCCGCTCGAGTTCCTCACGTCGGAGCAGAAACCGGCACAGATTGCGAATTCGTCTGACCAGACCCATTGCCATCCCTAGGCTTCAAGCACTCGGCGAACGGCGAGCGCTCGGCGGTCCCATTCTTTGGTTTGCCGCTCAAGATGAAGGCGACCTTTTCGGGTCACCGTGTAGTAACGGGCACGACGGTTGTTCTCCGTCCGACCCCAGTTCCCATCAATGAATTCTTGGTCGTCCAGACGTCTGAGGGCAGGAAATACTGTACCGGGATTAAGCTGAAAGGTCCCCGACGTGATCTGGGCCAAGCGCTGCACTATCCCGTAGCCGTGCATCGGTTCAAGCGCGAGCGTCTTCAGGACCATGAGGTCCAGAGTGCCCTGAGGTACGTCAGCCTTTGTCAATGGACACCTCTCCTATGAGATACTCATATAATGGTCGGCCGAGGTCATCTCAGTCAAATGGAAAGTGAGCGATTCACTGGAGAGAGACACTATTGGGACCGAGAAGTCGGCTTCTGGGAAACCTGAAGAACGTTCTTTCCGTCGATTACTCCCTGAAAAACGCCGCAACGCATACCTATATAACGGCAACGCCCGGGAATTCGGCTTCCTCGACCTCAGGTCAACATGATGGACGGCAATGTCGCGTGTGTTCACCTTCTGATTGATTTATCAGCCCCTCCTTACATATCATCTGCGGAGATTCCGTCGTTCCAGACAGTGCCCTGTTCAGAGGTGCAACCTGGCAAAGAACCGGGCACTACCAGATCTTTTCTCATCCTGCGAAGGGCAGGGAGCCCTTTTCCGGTACAGGTGGGACGAATCCTTCAGGAGAGAACCCGATGACTTGTACTTTGTCCAACGTGTTCCGCCTTGCTGCCCGAACAGCAGTCGTCGTTACCGCTCTGGCGGCGTTCCCCGTGATCGAAGCCTATGCCCAGGCACCCATTGTTCAGCCCGGCGCGCCCGGAGAACCGAGCCGGGAGATTTCGGCCGAGGAAGCGGCAGATCTGGCGGGCATTCAGTTTACCGACGCCGACGTGAATTTCATGCAGGGGATGATTTCCCATCATGCACAGGCTCTGGAGATGACGGCCCTTGTCGAAGGACGCAGTTCCCGGGACGCAATGCAGCTTCTGTCCGAGCGCATCGAACTCTCCCAGGAGGATGAGATCGCCATGATGCAGAACTGGTTGCGTGACCGGAATCTCGGGGTGACCGACACGGGGGCGCATCACGCCGCGGGTTTTCAACTGATGCCGGGCATGCTGACGGATGGGGAACTACAGCAACTGGAACAGGCCGGGGGATTTGAGTTCGACCGCTTGTTTCTTGAACTCATGATTAAGCATCACGAAGGCGCTTTGACGATGGTCGAAAGTCTCCTGGACCAGCGCGGATCGGCACAGGATTCGGTGCTGTTCGCATTCACGTCGGACATCACCTCGGACCAGAGCAGCGAAGTTCAGCGCATGACGGCCATGCTTGCCGGGTTCTCCCCGGACCCGAGAGTCAACCTGGCCGCCGGATACGCCGATGCCGGTGAAGCTTTCCTGAACATGGAACTCGTGGCCGCCCTCCCCAAGCCGAATGGCTTTTTCGACCCGGAGAATCCCCAGGGGCTGCCGATGAACAGAGAGGCGGATTCGGTTGAACAGGTTCCGCAGCCCGTCGTTGTTGACCCCCCCGCCGAAGGGGCCGGGGCAGCCCGGGACGTGGGGGTCAGCGAAGCCCCGGCACCGTCTGGGGCAGTCGAAGCCGTGGACGAGGAGGAAGATCAGGAGTCACGGCCCAGCCTGCTCAACTTCGCGAATACCGACATGGCCTTCGCTGGTGATGTCCTCATTGCCGGGAACTATCACGGATTCAACACCTATGACATCGTGAATCCATTCTCGCCCGAGCTGCTCAGTTCGGTGGTCTGCCCGGGAGGGCAGGGTGATGTGTCGGTTGTCGGAGATCTCCTGATCTATTCGGTCGAGCAAACCCGGGGGCGGCTCGACTGCGGTCTGGGGGGAGTGGCCGAACCGTCGAGCGAGGAGCGTTTTCGGGGCATCCGAATCTTCGACATCAGCGACCTGCGGGCACCGCGCCAGGTTGGCGCGGTGCAAACGTGCCGGGGATCGCATACCCATACCGTAGTGACAGACCCTGACGATGAAGGCAATATCTACGTCTACGTGTCGGGAACCAGTGCCGTCCGTCCCGAGGAGGAACTCGCAGGTTGTTCCGATGATTCACCTTTCGAGAATCCCCAGACGGCGCTGTTCAGCATCGACGTTGTCCAGCTTCCATTGGAGAGACCCGAGGATGCACGCATCGTCAACCGACCCCGGATTTTCTCCGACCCACAGTCCGGAGTCATCGCCGGTTTGTGGGACGGTGGCGATCACGGGGATGGAACACAGACCACAAGCTCGACCGATGAGTGCCACGATATTACGGCTTTTCCAGAGCTCGGCCTGGCTGCCGGGGCCTGTTCCGGCAACGGAATCCTTCTCGATATCAGCAATCCGGTGAATCCAGTCCGTCTCGATCAGGTGATCGACCCCGGTTTTGCCTACTGGCACTCCGCAACCTTCAACAACGATGGGACCAAAGTGATTTTCACCGATGAATGGGGAGGCGGGGGCCGTCCCCGTTGCCGCGCGTCGGACCCGGAGGACTGGGGTGCGGATGCGATCTACGACATCGTTGACGGCAGGCTGCAGTTCCGGAGCCACTACAAGATTCCGGCACCCCAGACCGCCCAGGAAAACTGTGTGGCTCACAATGGGTCGCTCGTGCCCGTGCCCGGCCGGGATATTTTCGTACAAGCCTGGTACCAGGGGGGCATTTCGGTCATCGATTTCACCGACTCCGCGAACCCCATCGAAATTGCGTTCTTTGACCGTGGTCCCATCGATGGCGAGGACATGGTAATGGGCGGGTACTGGTCCGCCTACTGGTTCGGTGGCCTGATCTATGGCACCGAAATAGCACGCGGTCTGGATGTGTTGGCCCTGGTGCCCAGTGGCTTTCTGACTGCCGACGAGATCGCCGCGGCGTCGCTCAGGGACCCGAATGCCGTTGTCAACGCGCAGACGCAACGGCGG
The DNA here is from genome assembly GCA_965263045.1 of Terriglobia bacterium. Classification (GTDB taxonomy): domain Bacteria; phylum Acidobacteriota; class Terriglobia; order 20CM-2-55-15; family 20CM-2-55-15. The sequence continues at coordinate 4,339,053 of CBDHGK010000041.1, read as the reverse complement.
CACATCTGGCCGGCCGAGACCGTGGTCGCACGGGCGTATCTCGATCAGCTGCGCCGCAGTGATGGCATCTCAACCGGGCAGGCAGAGGCGCTCGCGAGGGCCCTTGAACGTGTCGACAACGTGTTGGGGAGCGATCGCGGAATCGATCCGACGGTGGCCGAAGAAGTCGAAACGCTGGCTGCGACGCTTGCCGGGGAAGGCGCGGGTCGAAGCGGCGTCACGCGAAGCCGGTATCTTGCGTTGGCGGCAACTGTCGAAGAGCTGGCCGATCGAATTCGATAGTCCGGATGCCGGCCAATTATCTGAACGGCAACTCGTCCACCACATGGCATGTCCCGCAGGCGGCCGTGTAGGGAATTGGCATCGCCCGACCGGGCGCTACGCCGTCTACCCCGACGTTCGTCTTCAGGGGCACATCGAATACGTGGGAGTTTCCGGGGCTTTCCCAGTAGGCGTTGCCCTCCTCATCTGCGGCGTGGGCATAGGGTGGCGTCCGGAGCATTCGGCCATAGTCGCCCGCCGTTCCGCCGGTGTTGGACGTTCCCGGCATGTGACAGTCGATGCAGCGGGTCTGCTCACCCTTCATTTTCGAATTCAACTTAGTTTCCATGTGCGAGAGCACGTCGACGGCATGACACCTCTGACACAAGGGGGAGGCCGGGTCGTCGGCATCGTGAATGAGCCAGCGCGGATTGGGCGAGCCGCCATGGAGGTCGTGGCAGTCCGAACAAGTGACCAGCAATCGATCGTTCCGGTACATTGTCGACTTCAGGAAGTCTGAATACTGCTGATGGGGCTTGTTCGAGTGGATGTCGTCGGGCCAGATGTTGTCTGCCCGTCCGGCTCCCGGCATCGTTGGACCCTTCTTGATCGGGTCCGTGTACTCGGTAATCAATTCGTGGCGGCTGATGCCGGGCCTGGCCAGCTCTCCGGCCTCGTTGAGCGCCTGGGTATAGCCGACGGTCGGTCCGCCATAACCCTGCCTCCGATCGTGGCACCGGCCACAAATCGCACTGGACCGCGCTGCCGAAAGGTAGTTGGGGTTGACGATAAAACGGGATCGACCTTCGTTCGTCACGTGTTCTGATCCCGGACCGTGGCAGTTTTCGCAGCCGATGTTGATTTCGTCGAGCTCGGGATCGTCGTCGATGTTCATGGCCCCTGCTGGATCATTGACCGCCCGTACCAGGTACTGACCGCTGGCCTCGTCCTGGTATCGTTCCCAACCCGTCAGATGACAGCCGGCACACATGGTCTGAACGGTATTCGTGTTGACGGGCGGAGCCGTCAGCCGATCGTCGGGGGTTCCGTATACGGCGTCAGCGCCCGCCGACCACCAGAGGTAAAACTTGTAGTCATGCCACACGCGGCGAGACCGGTTCAACCGGCTGTCACGTCCCGTCATGTTGTACCGCAAAACGGTATACCAGCCCAGCCGGTCTCCCAGTCCCGGTGGCACCGATACGATGTAGCGCTGGTCGTGAACCGCTCCACCGTAGAGCAGCCTGATTTCCAGATGGGCCGGGCTGTTGGGATCATCGAGGTTCAGCCTGTTGACCATCGTGATGTAGTACTTGCGGTCGGTACTGTTCCTCCACAGATAGACATCGGCGTAGTTCTGCTCGATCGGTAGCCGGGCATCGCCGGCAACTCTCAGCTTGAACTTGTCGTCGCCCCGGCCGGATTCGTAGTCCCCGAGCTCGAGGTGGGTGCCGTTCACGTAGTCTGCGACTTCGGGAAACGACTCCAGTGCGTCGAAGTACTGGGGGTGGGCCGAAAAGTCTTGCATCTGCCCGGGAGCGCCCGGTACGGTCCATCCAAGTTTGTGGGCCGTTTGTTGCCAGTGATTCTGGTCCACGTGGCATGTGAGGCAGGTCGAACTGCCGACAGCCCGGGCAGCCTCGGACGGACTGCTCGAAACGTTGATCGTCATCGACCGACCGCGCAATGCCCCGGCTGAATAACTCTGTCTGCTCTGGTCCCCACCGGGTAAGTGTTCGGTGTCCCCGGGGGCCGGCGTGACATGGATATAGAACCGGCCATCAGGCACACTCGCGATCTCGAAGTTGCCCTCCGAGTCTGCCGAGGATTGCGGGAAGTCGGTCCCTCGGAGGCGAATCGCGTCCTCTATCGGTTCATCGTAGGCTTCCGCCGGATATGGGGGGGCATAGATGGCACTGGCCGTCATCTGCGTCGTCGTGTCGATCGCAGTGATGGGTACCAGGTGGATTGTTGCGTCCCCGACCCGCGTGCCGGAGGCGCTGACGACCTGGCCCCTGAATCCGCCCACCTCGGCGGGTGCGGCATTCTGGCCGGCGAACATCACGCCCGTGATCGCCGCCATGGTGAGCAGTGAGAGGGTGAGCAGTGAGAGGGCCAGAGGGAATCGTCTCAGAGCGTTGTGGGGCCGCATGTCGCCTCCGCCTTCTTCGGTGCAAGATTTCTGAATTTCGGGACGGACACCTAACTTCGGATCTTTGCGCCAACCACCGGCCACCATATGCCGAGTCAGGTTCTGATATGCGCGCGTCCCTTCGTAATCCAGTGCCGGCCGTCGAACTTGGTTCAACCAGTTCAGTGCGGCGGAATCAGGTGTCCGTCCCCGTTCTACGGGCTACCGTACAAGAACAGTTGCCTGCCTTCGGGAGTTACGATCCGATCCAACCTCAGAATACTGGATCCATCCGTGAAGCGATAGCCAATGCCGGTGATGACGTCTCCGGCCTTCAGGGTATCCCGGTCCCAGCCGTTTGCCGCCATCCGATTGATACTCGGGCCCCCGACTTCCCATCTTTCGATGTTGCCGTCGTCGGCCTGTACCTCGAGCGCGATCATCACGTGCGGATTACCCCACATGAACGCCGTTACAGTGCCCTGCACAGTGACTTCGGTCGAACGATTGACCGGCCATCGGTGATGCGCGGACAACGCACTGGCGGCTAAGAGGATCCCGATCGCTCCGAGTACGAGCAATTGCACTCTTGTCTTCATGTCGCACCTCCAGATCGAATTGTACTGGATCGCCCGCTGGGCCGCAGTATAGAAAGATCAGTGATCTGTTAGAGATTGATCCCGTTTGGAGTTCAGGTCCCGCGCGGGTCGAAACGTCGTCATGGTCTGCTCCCAGCCTTGCCAGGTCACGCTCAACAGCCTAGACATATCTTGAGAGACAGGCTAAGTTATCCGGCAAATGAGGCTGCTCACCTACGTCGCGCCCCTCATCGTGATCGCAATTTCCATTCCGATGGCATTCGGCAAGGTGGGGCCAAACGGCTTCTACGGATTCAGGACGCCAAAAACTCTCTCATCTCCAGAAATCTGGTATCCCGCCAATCGGGTCTCCGGATGGTTGCTGATCGCCGCCGGTGCGTGCACCATCGTCGTAAACCTCGTTCTCTTGGCGTTGTTCCCAGAATTGCCTCGGAGGACGCTGCTCCTGTGGATGACGTTCTCAAACGTTGTCCCGATCCTGTGCAGTTTCGTGGTTTCGCTGCTGTATATCCGCAGGCTTTAGAATCTCGACAGGGTCACTGATCGATCTTCCGATCTCCCCGAATGCGATTGCTGTTTCCAGGGACATCTGGTCCGGGAAATCAGTCCGCATCCCTCATGCGATATCCGCGAACCTCAGGTTGAAGCATCCAGCCCGTCGACAGCAGAACCCCGCTTGCCCCGATCCAGAGCGTGTTGCGGATGCCGATCCACTCGGCTGTGAAACCGGCGGCCAGTGCTCCGAGGGGCGTAAAGGCCCACAGCAGAAAACCGATGCTCGCGTTGACTCGACCCAGGGATTCGCTGGGAATGATCGACTGACGCAAACTGATCTGGGTGATGTTAAAGATCGACCGTGCGCCGCCCAGTAGAAATTCAGAAACAATGAGCAGCGCGACGATTGTCAAGAAGGTTCCTGAGGCCAGTGGGATGCAGAGCCGGGCGATCCCGGTGACGACCTGAACAACCACCATCGTCGATCCGGCACCCAGCTTGGTCACGATGCGTGAGGCGCACATCGATCCGACAATACTTCCCAACCCTCCGGTCACGAGAATCACACCCAGGACAAAGGGCTCGATTTCGAGGTTGCGGCTCAGATACAGGAAGTAGACGGTAACGATCATCGTGCTGCAGACGTTGTGGGTGCCCCCGCACAGGACGAGTGGTCGCAGCAAGGGGTGACGGGCGACCTGCACCAGACCGAATCGCATGTCGGACAAGGCCTGCCGCTCCCGGGCTCGGGCCGGCTCCGGCTCGCGGTGACGGATCGACAGGATTGTGAAGCCTGAAACAACGAACGACAGGGCGTCTATAGCGATCGCAAGCGGTGCGGTGAGCGCGCTGATCAACCCGCCCGCCACACCGGGTCCCGTCGTCTGCGACAGCGAGTAGCTGAACCAGATCCGGCTGTTGCCGGCCAGCAGTTGATCCCGTGGCAGGATCGACGGCAAGTAGGCGCGGTCTGCAACCGCGGAGACGACCTGGAAGCTGCCGACACCAAAGCCGACCGCGCAGAGCTGGGCGAGGCTGAGCACGTTGTAGTAGGCGGCGAGCGGTATGGAAATCAACAATGCGCCTCGGGTGAAATCGCTGATCACGAGGATGGGTTTGCGCCGCAACCGGTCGACCCACACACCGGCAAGGAGTCCGAAGACGGCCATCGGCAGGAGTTGAAACGCATTGATCCATCCCATCTGGGATGGGGAGGCTTCCAGCACCAGAATTGCCGTCAGCGGCAGGGCGAGGTTCGTGACCTGAGTGCCAAACGCGGAGACGGTCTGGCCAAGCCAGAGCTTGTTAAAGTCTCTGGAGAGAAGGGTCTTCATCGCCTATGCAGGATAACCGGTGGTGATCCGGAGGAGGGGCGAAGCGGGCAGGTACGTTGTGTTGCGGCTGCTGGTTTCCATGATTTGGCCAAGAAGACGGAAACCGGGTGCGGTCGGCATCCCCCTATTTCAATCCCAGCTTCTTCCCGGCTGCCAGAACCCGGATCGCTTCACTCATGCGCTTTTCTCGCGTCTCCGGTCGTTTTGCTGTCACGATCCATCCGACGTAGCTCCGTCGATACGACGGGGCCAGTTCCTTGAAAAACTTCCAGGCCTTTGGATTCGTTTTGAATGCCTGTTCGATATAGGCAGGCAGGGCAGGCACCTTGGGCAGTGCGGCGTAGCGCTTGTCTGTCGGTGGTCGCCGGAGTCCCGCCGGCACGAGCAGACCTCTAGATTCGAGGTTGGCGTAGCGCTTGCGATTGGTATCCGACCACTTGCTGTCCGGCTTTCTAGGCGTGAACTTCAGCAGGTAGCGATCTTCGTCCAGCCGTTTGACAATGCTGTCGACCCAGCCAAAACAAATGGCTTCCTCGACGGCACTGCCATAGGGAATCGATCGGGTTCCGGTGTGCTTCTTGTAAAACGTGAGCCAGATTCCGGGACTCGTTTCATGGTGGGTTTCGAGCCACTGTCGCCACTTTCCGCCCGTGCGAACATCGATCGTTTTCAGCTTCGGACTCATTAGAACGACAGGATTGCCGATTTACCGATCATTGTGGGGGATATTGACCAGAATTGAGAACACAGTTCCACCTGGAATCTTGACACGTCGCCGCCCTAATTCGCCCGATGGCAAAGTCCAGACATTAATCGGTTTTCGGCGTCAAGGCTGACTTCCACCGTCATGCTGCCATTGTCATCGACATGAATCCGCTCCCCGGGGCAATATACCGATCGAGAAACTCCGGCGATCGCCAGGCTCTGTCGATCACGTCTGTCCATGCATATACACAATCCTCGCCCAGCGTCCATTTTAGGACGGAATCGTCCTCACAGCGTCGAATACCGGGAACATCGGGTCCCGTGATGGGGTCTATACGTTGATCGACCAACAATTGAACCGGTCGAACGGCATTGAACACAGGCGGACGTCGATTACGTGGCAGTTGAGGCGGGAATCATACCTGTGACATGCTCCCTGCGGAGGATCAACCTTGGTTTGGCCCAGCCTCGTCATCCGTGCATGTGGGCTTCTGCTGGCCCTGGGGAGCACCTGTTCAATCCTCGCCCAGGAACCCAAGCGTCTTCATGCCTTTCGAATTGCGGGCGAGGGACCGCGTATCGATGGTCAACTCGACGATGCCGTGTGGGCCGCGGCTGAGGCGATTGACGACCTTGTTCAGGGGGAGCCGGCCAATCTAGAGCCGCCGACCGAACGCACGGTCGTACAGGTGGCCTACGATAACCGCAACATCTACGTGGCGGTTTACTGCTACATCGAGGATCCCGCCAATATCGCCGCAGGTCTGGGCCGCCGTGACAACTTTCCGCCGAGCGACCGGATCGAAATCCTGTTCGACCCTCGACATGATCGGCAGACCGGGTATGTGTTTCAGACGAATCCGTCCGGCGTACAGGGGGACTACACGCTGTTTGACGACATCAACACCAGCTTCGACTACGATGGCGTCTGGAACGTGGCGACGGACATTTCGGCGACGGGGTGGACGGCAGAGTTCCAGATACCGCTGTCGCAGATGCGTTTCATCAGCATCGAGACGGGCGAAACCGTTTGGGGCTTTAACGTCCAGCGCGATATCTACCGCAAGGGCGAATGGGATCGATGGATTGCGAACGCCCGGGGAGAGCGGGGAAACGTTTCCCGGTTCGGCGAGCTGGTGTTCCGCGAACCGTTCTCGCCACCCCGGCGCATGGAATTCACACCGTTCATGCTTGGCCGGTCGGACCATCTCCCCGGCGCCGGTCCAGATCGCACGCTTTCTGCCGGTTTCGATTTCCGCTACGGCATCGGGACGTCGACAACGTTTGCGGCCACGATCAATCCGGACTTCGGACAGGTCGAACAGGACCCCGCTGTCCTGAACCTGAGTGTGTTCGAGACCCAGTTTCAGGAGAAGCGGGCATTCTTTCTGGAGGACAGCCGGGTCTTCGTTCTCCCGTACGCCCAGTTTCCGGACTTCTATTCGCCCCGCATCGGGCGAGCGCCGGGTCGATATGCACTCGAAGACGGCGACCGCCTGATCAGCCAGCCGAATCGTACGCGCATTTTGGGCGCCGCCAAGATCACGGGAAAGCAGGCCGGCTGGACCTATGGCGGTTTAACGGCGTTGACGTCACCAGAATATGCAACGGTTGAGACGACGGCCATCGCCTCCGATGGCACGTCCGTCACATCAACCTTCGAGCGCCTGATCGAGCCGCGCACGTCCTACAACGTTGGGCGATTACAGCGGGATATTGCGTCTACGTCCAACGTCGGCGTCATCGGCACGGCCGTGGTGCGCGAAGATGACATGAACGCCTTCGTTGGTGGCGTGGATGGGAACTTCCGTTGGGATCAGAACCGATACAGCTGGAACACACACTGGGTGGGCACACGAGCGCCTGTGGACGGCGTCGAACGGAGTGGCATTGGCGGTGCGACGAACTTCAATTTCACGAGCCGGAACTTTGGGGTCAGCGGCCACTACGATCATTTTTCGCGTTGGTTCAAGAACAGCGATCTCGGATTCTTCACCAATCGCCCAAACAAGTCGCGCGCGAATGGTGGATTCACGCTGATCGAGCCTGACGGTTGGAAAGCGCTCCGATACATTTCGGGCTTTCTTGGCGTCGGTCAGTCATGGACCGGGGACGATCTGACGATCGACCGCTCCATCAATTCGAACGTGTTCATGCAGTTTGTCAATTTCTGGACCGCCAGAATTGGCATCAATCGAAATTTCCAGGCCTTTTCCGACGTCAATGCCCGGGGCGGGCCGACGATCGTTGTCCCGGCCAGTACCTTTGTGAATTTCAACGTCGACACCGATTCACGCAAGACCTGGCGCCTGTCCGTCTTCGGGAACTCATCGGGCGATAGTGAAGGGGGTTGGCAGGCCAGCTTCGGATCCGATCTGCGGGTGCAGCCCTCCGACCGGTTGCAGGCCTCTGTCAATGCGCGATACACGACGGCCGAAGACAGCGCCCAGTGGATTGCGAATGAAGACATCACCGGCGACGGAGAATCAGACAGCATATTCGGACGACTTTATCGCGACGTCATCGATGTTCGGGTGCGCGCGACTTATGCGTTTTCACGTGATTTGACTCTCGAGGTTTACATGCAGCCGTTCGTATCGGTCGGCGACTACTTCGATATCGGGCGACTGGTGCGCGCAAAGTCGTTCGACTTCGACCCGGCCTCGGTCGCGGAAGATCCTGACTTCAATCGCAAATCTCTTCGAAGCAATGTGGTCCTGCGCTGGGAGTATCAGCGAGGCAGCACGCTTTTCTTTGTCTGGCAGATGTCGAGTTCGGATCCATCCAATTCCGGTGTCTTCAATCCATGGCAGGATTTCGGCCGCGCGTTTGGCGGCGACCGCACGAACATATTCATGATCAAGTCCAGCTACTGGCTCGGGTTTTAAGGCCACCTTGCACCACTAACTTTCCTGATCAAGAATGCGGCTTCACTAACGTTCGGGTGGCCTTTCACAGCCGGTAGTCAATCACGGTTAATTCGACAATCTGCTTGTTTGGAGTCGATGCATCCGTGTGGTCGACACCGCCGTCGATCGCTCGCTGCAGCTGGAGGTTCGAGGACCAGTTGGCGTAGCAGACCCTACTACGGCAGGGGATGGTCTCTCGGCACGGTCACGACATAGGTTCCGGCGATCTTGTCGTGCCAGGATTGCCGCTCGGGATCTTTCAGGACCCAGAACCAGCCCAACCCCAGCACCACAGCCGAAAATATGCTCGAGAGGCCGCGTACGCAAGCGTCCGTGAACCGGAGGGCTTGTCCATCGGTCCGGACCACACGCAGCTGACAGATGATCCCACCGACGGTTGTCGTCTTCCAGCTCCAGAACGCGATGTGGTATGCGAGTAGCAGCAGGAAGAACGCCCCGCCGTTGCTGAAAACCAGAATACCGTTGAGCATCGCAACCAGGAGTACGTCGAGGACGAAAGCCCCAGCCCGGATCAAAAACGTTGCACGGGGATGCAGGGCGGGATCTGGTGGCCCGGTTGCCGCTCCCGTCGGCGTCGATTGCGCAGACAACGGCGTCGATTCTGTGAACATCGGCTCAGCTGTCGGTGTTCCCTCCTGAGGCGCTCCGGCTTGAGGCTCTCCGGAAATCCCTCCGCCGGGGCTTGGAGGCGGCGGATCTGCCAGATTGGGGTTTTCGTGGCGCAGTCCTTCGATCAGGCTGATCGATGCGGCGCCGACGGCGAACACTCCCAGGCTGGCCGAGGCAACAAACCCGACAACGGGGACCATCAACGCCAGAACGATGATGGCGAAGCCGATCAGCAGAGCGCCGGCCGACTGAAGCCGATTTCCAGGACCGTCGGGCCGAATGACCGTTTCACCCATCCACCGGGACACGGCCACTCCGCCCAGAGTGCCTGCTGCGGCCAGCGCCGCCCAGAGGAAGGGAACAATAGCAAATCCGATGACCGAAATCATCAGGATGAACGACGCCGGTCCGATCAGAAGTAACACCAGCAGTCCGACCAGGAATGTCGTCAGCGGCTTCCGCCCGAGGGCCTGGACACAAGCGCTCACGGCGCCGTCAAAGAGAAAATTCAGCCCGAGATACAGGGCCAGTAAAACCCCGACGACAACCCAGATCCACGCCAGTTCGGGAACAATGGGTCGTCCCCAGAACAGGCCACGCGAAACCCAGGGAACGGCGGCTGCAAGAAAATCGGCGCCGCCTAAGATGTTGCCCGCAACCACTTGTTCACCGCCGGGTGTGAACCCGGGCGCGCTGTTGAGGGCTCCGCCGATGACGACGATGTCCCCGTCGGCCGTGGCCCCGGGCAGAATTGTGAGGCTTCCCCCGATCACAACGAAGTCGCCCCGGACGATTCCGGTTTCCGATATTTCGGCCGAGCCGCCGATCACGGCGAGATCGCCCTCGACTTCGCCATGGATTGTGACCGCGCCTCCGAATATGACCAGTTCCTCAACACTCTCATTCACCCTGACCTCGTAGTCGTCCCCAAAACGAACGATGCTGCCGCCCCTGCGAAGATTCCCGGCGGGCGCCTCTGTCGGAGTGAGCGGTTCAGGGGGCTCTGATCCGGGCTCCAAGTCGGACTCTTCTTCAACCTGCAGCATTGCGAGCTGGATCACGGTCTGTTGAATTTCAGATATCACGGCTGCCCGAGTGTCTTCCGGCGTCGACGACAATTGTTCCGCCAGCGCGGCACTTGCGACTGAAGCGCAAAGCACGAGCGCGGCAATCCAATGGGAAATTCCGATTGCCTTCAGCATCTGGACTCTCCTCCCATGCTGGCCATGCGTGTCAGGGCCGCTCCCACTCCCGCGCAAGCCGTACCCATCATGATTCCTAGAACGACAAGATAGCCGAGGACCGGTTCGAGCAACAGGCTCCGGAGGGCTTCGACGGCGCCGAGGGTGGCCCGAACGTCTTCGGTGAGCTTCATCACAGGTTGAAAAACGATCGACCCGACATCGCTCAAGGCACCATGAAAGAGCGGTTCGATGAAGGCGAGCCCCAGGAGGACAACGCCTACCACCGCTGCAGAGGCCAGCCGCAACAGGGGCGGCCAGTGCGACCACGTCCGCTGGTACCAGGGACGTCGAAGCCGGCTCTCGATCGCGGCAAGCACCGAAGGCAGCAGCGTTGGAGGCGCCAGTGGACGGGGAAGTCGTTTCAGCTCCAGGTCGATCAGTTCTTCAAGATTGTCACTGTTCATGGGTCTTCCCAGTCGCCGCGGTCTTCATTGGAGCTCCCGCTTCAGGGCTGCGCGGCCCCGGTGGATGTCGGTCTTCACTTTGCCCAGCGAAATGCGCAATAGCGCGGCAATTTCCGCGTAAGACTTGTCTTCAAAGTGGAACAGGACCAGCGGCAGTCGCTGGTGGCCCGGTAACGCCCCGAGCGCTGCTTCAAGTCTCCGGTGTCGGTTGACCTGATCGATCTCTTCCGCCGGGGTTTCCGGACTGGGTATGCTGTTTTCATATGTGTTGTCCGCTTCCTCGCCGTGATCACGACCCATTTCGCTGAACAGGCGCCACCGTTGCCGATAGCGTGTGATGTGGTTGAGGCACAGATTGATCGTCACCTTTCTCAGCCACCCGGGTGCTCCCAGGCTGGAACCCATCGAGTCAAACCGTTCGAACGCCCGCAGGAATACTGTTTGTGCCACATCCTCCGCGTCGGTGGCATTGCCGAGCAACCGGAACGCCGTGGCAAACACGAGGTTCTGGTGCGTCCTCACGAACGTTTCAAACTGGTGGGCGCCGTTCATCGATTGGAGACTGTGGGCCCTCTTCCATCACATGCATAACCCGGGAAGTGGGCTAAAGTTTCAAATGAGACGCCAATGGACGGTCCGTGCATGCCAGCGGAATCGGATGGGTCACACAACTACAGTTCGAATTCAACCGGACGCCAACAGCGGGCCGGTGACGCGGTCGCGTTTCCGCGGAAGCCAGCCCATTGAACCAGTGAATGATATATTTCTAGTGTAGTCGCATTTGTCGAAAGTCAGCGCCAAGGCCGGGAAGGGCGTTTGGAGTCACCGCATGATGATCCCATTGCCGGCCTCGCGGTTTATGCCAACGCATTCGAATTCCACCGCCACGTGCAGCGCAGCAGTCCGAGGCTTTTCCACCCCTTGGCCGGGGAAGGCGGCATCGGTTTGCCTGGGTTATATTGCTGTTGTCAATAGAGACCCGGGCCTGTCTACTTTGTTCAGAGGGGCGTCGACGGAAGAGGATTCACTCGGAGACTGCGCTTCGATGACCGGTCGGTCGCCAGTGACAGGACCTCCCGTTTCCTGGCTGACGGGATGAAATCTCAATGCATATGATCCGGCGGATAGGCCTTAGACGCGTGGCACTGGCCCTGTGGGTGATGGCCCTGGCGGAGCCGACATCGGCTCAGGTCTTGCAAACTTCGCCGGCCGCCCCACCGTCCACGACCGTTGGCACAGGCTTGGATTCGGTCCCAGTGGAAACCATCTCGCGTACCGCCGACGGTGAGGTCACCATCCGTGCGGTGCGCATTCCTGAAGGCCTCACAATCGACGGCCGGCTCGATGAACCGTACTATCGCGAAATTCCCAGCTTCAGCGGTTTTATCCAGCTCGACCCCGATGAGGGCGCCCCGGCAACCGAGCAAACCGAAGTCTGGATCTTCTTCGACGACACGAACCTGTATGTGACCGCGCTGTGCTGGGACAGCGAGCCGGACCGTATTATTGCCAACGAGATGCGGCGCGACTCGAACAACATCCTTCAGAACCAGAACTTCACGATTGCTCTCGATACATTTAACGACAACCGGAACAGCGTGTTTTTTCAAACGAGTCCTCTTGGAGTCCAGCGCGACCAGGCGGTCACCGACGAAGGCAACAGCGTTGACGGAAACTGGAACGCGGTGTGGGATGTCCGGACACAGCGGTCCGATCAGGGGTGGACAGCCGAATTCGCGATTCCCTTCAAGTCTTTGCGCTATGACTCGAATCCGGATCAGGTCTGGGGCCTGATGCTGCGCCGCATCATCCGGCGGAAGAACGAATGGGACTTTATCACCCCGATGCCGTCGTATCTGGGCAACCGCGCCATTTTCTTCGTGTCGATGGGCGCTCGTCTGGTCGGCATTGAGACGCCGCCCAGCGGTCTGGATCTCGAATTGAAGCCCTATGCCATCGCCGGTCTGCGCACCGATCGGGAGGCGACGCCGGCGTTCAACAATCGATTCGACCGCGATGTGGGCCTGGACGCAAAGTACGGGCTCAGCGATGGCCTCACGCTTGATCTCACCTACAATACCGATTTTGCCCAGGTGGAAGACGATACACAGCAGGTGAACCTGACACGGTTCAACCAGTTTTTTCGGGAACGTCGCGATTTTTTTCTAGAGGGCCAGGGCCTTTTTACTTTCGGGGCCGGTGGTGCCGTGGGCGGCCGGGCGACGGGCAACGACACGCCGCTGTTGTTCTTCAGCCGGCGCATTGGGTTGAACAATGGCCGGCCGGTTCCGATCGCCGGCGGGGGGCGCCTGACCGGGCGCGTGGGTGACTATTCTGTGGGTCTGCTCAATATCCAGGCGCGCGAAGATGGACCATCCAACTCGGCGGCCACGAATTTCTCGGTCATCCGTTTGAAGCGGGATATTTTTGAACGCAGCAATGTCGGCGTGCTCTATACCCGGCGCGACGAGCGGGGCGCCACATCCGGACACACGTTCGGCGTGGATGGACTCTATTCGTTTTCACCGTCACTCAACTTCAACGGGTACTACGCTCAGACGGAGAAGTCGGGAGTAACAGACGGTAATGTCAGCTACCTGACGCGCTTCGACTACGCCGCAGACCGTTACGGCCTCCAGGTCGAGCGCCTGAAGGTGGGCGAGCGCTTCAATCCGGAGGTCGGATTTCTTCGCCGCACCGATTTCGTAAGGAGTTTCGGACAGGCACGGTTCAGCCCGCGGCCCGGCGGGAGCCGGATCCGTCGTTTAATTTACGGGGCGAGCGTGGAGTACATCGAAAACAACCAGGGCCGTCTGGACCTGCGTGAGCACATCGGGCAGTTCGGTGTCGAGTTTTTCAACAGCGATCGGCTGACCGTCCAGTACACGCGGGACTATGAATTCATTCCGGAACCGTTCAATATCGCCTCGAACGTTGCCGTCCCCGTGGGAGGCTACGCCTACCAGAGCGTCATTGCGTCATATGTCCTTGGCCGGCAGCATAAATTTTCGGGGACAGTGTCGTTTCAGCAGGGATCGCTCTACGACGGCACGAAGAGAACGCTTGAACTCGGCGCCGGCCGGATCGGCTTCACACCGCAGTTTGCGATCGAACCGAATGTTTCCCTCAACTGGGTGAGTCTGCCCGGCGGCGAGTTCACGACATCGGTGATCACCCAGCGTGCGACATATACATTTACGCCAAGGATGTTTGTGAGCGCGCTCACCCAGTACAATTCGAGCAACCAGACGTTCAGCACGAACGCTCGATTTCGTTGGGAATACACTCCCGGCAGCGACCTGTTTGTCGTCTACAGTGACGGCCGCAACACGGCATCGGGCGGACTCCCGCAACTCGCCAACCGCGCCCTCGTCATCAAGATCACGCGATTCTTCAGACTGTGAAGACTGCCCGGAGCGTGCGGCTGAAGTCCCGAAGCCCGGTGCTACAGGATCCGAACCCAGTTGGGACGATGCACCTGTTCGGGCCCGACCGTGAATGTGGTCCGAGCGTCCCCAACACGCTAATGTCGCACAATGCTGATGCTGCCGATGTCTGCGTTGATATGATGCCCCGGGCCCGGCCGGAAATCTCCCACCTGGCGGCGATAGCCTCCACCGCCTGGAATACGCATTAGCCGGCACCGTGAATGCAGAGTTCAGGCTTCAGGGCGACGACCTGATCGTAAAGCTGTCAGTGTAGTCGGATGTTGGCGTCGTGCCGACGAATGTGGCTACAAGCTCCGCCCTGGAAACCATGACCTCGAGGAAGCCTTTCCGCGGATTGATGTTCCCCGCAGTCCAACTGGCGAAGTAACCTGCCTCGGTATCCGTTAGATCAATGTCGTACAGATCGCCGCCCGCCGTGCCCACGATCACGGACACCAGGCCCGCGCCTTTCGGGTACAGATGATCGGTCCCGTCATCGACCACACATCCGGGATTGAAGGCGTCCACTTCAACAATCTCACAGGCGGGCCCGGTGGCGAGTTGGTGGGTGCGCTGGTAGTTGTGTTCGTGACCGTGGAGGACGAGGCCTACTTTTTTCTCGACCAACAGGCTCAGGAGATCCTGGTAAATATCACAGTGGTAGGGACCCATGCTGAGGCAGCTCTTGTGCATGCCGACGATTACCCATGGGATGCCGGAGTCCCGGGCGTCATCGATCATCTCTGCCAGCCAGCGATACTGCTCGCTATTGTCGCCGTAGTAGTAGTGTTGTCCGTCGACGGTGAGATCCGGGGAAACCAGGATAAAACGGACCAGATTCTCATAGTCGAAGTAGTACTGAATGCCGTAGGCTCCGACAGCGTCCATGCGATCGGGCAGGCAATTGGCGAAACGGGAGATGTGGCCATCCCCGCCGAAGTCGTCCTCGTGATTGCCGGCGAGGATCTGAAACGGAAAGTCCGTCGGGAAGAAAGATTCGGCATAGGCACACCACTCTGGTTCCGAACCGGGACCGCTGTAACTGAGATCTCCCAACGCAACCACAAAATCCACATCGGCCTCCGCCATCCCTCGCAATGTTGCGTCGGAATCTCCGTTCATGCCAAAGTCTCCTGCGGTCGCAAACGACAGACGGGATCGCTCTGGCACCTGAGGAAACACCTTGGCCGGATTAGATATCTGACAGAAAGTCGTGAATGCAATGGTCCAGATCCACGGGAGCCGCTTCAAAGTCATGGTCGCACCTGGTCGCCTCAAGAGAGGCGCTCCCGTTTTCAATCCGTGAGTTCTGCTCGGAACTGAGGGTGTCGGACTGTCATAAGCCTCGAAAAGGATATTAAAGGCAGCCGTGATAAGCAATCAGCCTGTAGGTTCGGTCAATTGAGGATTACGTGGAGGGTGGTCGTCATGACTGAATTGTCCAGTCCGAAGAGCTGGGATTCGACCACAGCTGCCCGGTTGGGATGCTGCTGATATGAAATCCACATGCTCCGGCAACGACCCCAATCCGAACCGTGATCGAGCCTTCCGAATGCTGACGTCTGTTGCATTCGGCAAGTATGGCCAGGAAGATGCGCATTCGGGCCCGCTGCAACCAGATATCGACCTGCCGAAAAGATCGCGGTCACAACCACTCGATCGGCGGTCGCAACATTCTCAACCTGGAAAGCAACTTCCGAAAGCGGCAAGAAGCTTGGGCGAGCCCTTGAGGCGAATCTTCCGCCACAGCAGTCCCCATGCCAGGCTTTTTTCGCCGGCAAGAAAGCCAAGCCATGTTTTCGTATCCGCGGTGATGTGAATGCCGGCCCGGCCAGCGTGACCCGCCTGAACGTCTATTTTCATGTTGCGAATGACGACAGTGGCTTTCCTGTGTTCGTCTCCCGTGAACGTGAAATGATACGTAGCGTCCACTCCAGCCGACTTCTTCGGCTGAAAAACGAGAGGCAGTCCCTCGAGTAACTGGTCTATCGTTCGCGGACGCAGGCTCCGACCCACGCGCTTGACGCTCTTGTGGGGAAATCGCCGGGCCGCATGATCCTCGGCGTCGGAGTTCGGCAAAACGTACAGAGTCTCTACTTTGTCCTGCAGCGGCTTAACGACCGCATTCAGGTGAGTGTTCCTGTTATCAAGGAAGGGCCCGATTACGTCCTCGCCGGCAGGGCACACCGAGAGGCAGTAGGCGGCTTTGTAATTAGCTCCAAACGATAGGCTCTGCCACATTGATGCGGATTCCGCATCGCTAACCCGACCTCGATAGTCTTTAGCATTTCGACTCTGGGCTACCTGTTCGCTCCAGTCGGTAAACCCTCCCATGAACTCCCGGTAGTTGTGTGTGTAACATGCCGAGAAATTGAATCGGCCGTCCGGTGAGATCGCCCCGACCGGGCACGCTGCCACGCAGAGTTTGCACTCAAGGCAGGGGTTGTAGTCTATGGGGTGGCTGTAGGCGGAAATCTCGGAGTCGATCATTACAGTTCCCAGAAGAATGAAGTTGCCGTACTTTTCGTGGATGACGTTGCGGTGGATGCCCATTTTCCCCAGACCCGCGGCGACAGCGACCGGCTTGTGGGAGACGACCCAGATCTTGCTGGGGAACTGGTGCATTTCCATCGGAAATCCCATGGCCGGGTTGAGGGCTTGAACGCCGTGCCCGTCCAGAGTCGAGACCAACCCGCGGCTGATCTCATTGACGGCATCGCCGACGTGGTGAAATTCGAGGTTTGAGACGCTGCGGGCGGGCGTGCGGATGGGTTCGCGGTTCAGCCGGACGACAAAGCTGATGAGCGCCTTAGTGCGGGGGAAAGCTCTGAGGATGTCGTCACGCTGGTCGTCAAGTTCACCTCGCCCGATCTCGACGAACCCTACATCGTCTGCGCCCGCTTCGAGAACGAGTTGGCGCAACCAGTCGGCGTCGAGAGTTTGAGGACTTCCGGCGGCCTCCGCACTTCCACGCTCGCGCAAGCGCATTACCGTCGGATGGTCTGACAATTTCATCGATGTAGTCCTTTCGATAGAATATGTATATGCAAATAAATGATCAAAAAAAAGTCAAGGCGACGTGGAATCTGTTTCTACACGTCTCAATGCAAGGCCCACGAGTTCGACTGTTCGATCACCCAGAAGGGCCCGTGCCCGGCGCTGGGCTTTCTTCCATGTCGGTGCCGCCTGCTCCACCATCACGCGGCCTTCGTTGGTCAGGCGGAACGGGTGGGTCCGTCCGTCTTCTTCAGGGACCACCTCAAGCCAGCCCCGCGCCTTCATTCGCTCGACATTGCGGCTCAGCGTTGAAACGTTGAGGTGCAACTGCTCACTGAGTTGAGCTGGCCGTACGGTTCCCATCTTTGCTGCGGCAACCAGGATGTTCATCTGACTGACCTTGATCCCCAGCGGCCGGAGCGCGTCGTCGTAAATGTTCGTCACCATCCGGTTGAGCATCCGTATCCGAACGGCAATGCACTTGCCGGCAATCGTGTCGATCGTTTTCTTGAATTTTCTGGCATCCATGTGCTGCACCGCGATATTAATTGTATATGCAAATAGAGTAATTGCAATTAGTTTTTTGCGTTTCATCGCGTTGACGTTCTGGGCTTCGTCCGCGGGGATATGGAGTCGGGGTCAGCCGCGAATCGGGGAACAGATGGCGCTCCACTGATCTAGTGGATATTGGGTCTACCGGGTTGTTGGGGGCGGGAGCCATCTCAAATCGGCTGACCGGCGGCTCAGGTGAACAGTGCGAACCGGTACGATATGTTCCTGGCAGCGCCAGCTTCGGTGCGGGAAGACCCGCGGTTGAGCCGCCGTGATTGCTTCGGAAAGGCACGGGGGAATCACGCGGTGCGCGCAACCTTGGGGGGATGGGCGCTCTATTGTGGCTTAGAATGAGGCAAACCCCAGCTGGGGAGCTGGGGTTCATGATGACTCGGTTTGTCGAGATTCGTTAAGTTGACTATCCCCTGCCGCCGGTTCGGGTGTCGCTACGATGGTGCTCGACGTGAACAGCTCGACTCTTCGGGTATCAAACTCCGTGTAGCTTTCACCGAATACGTTCATGCCGTTACCGTAGGAATAAGCGTTTGCAAAGCCGGCGGTGAAATTGTTGGTGCCATCCGAAGAGATCATATATAGATCCGCTCCCGCACCAAACTCCGGGTGGAACGGATGATTAAAAGTCTGAAATTCGCCGGTGGTGCCGAATGGCGGGCCGAGGTCCATATTCTGACCCTTCATGTTCGGGTTGGTCAGGTTGAAGAGAAATGCTGTCCGGTCCGCAAGCAGTGGCGTGTAGGTGTAGTCGAAGCTACTCGTCCAGCTGGTCGGATTGTACCCACCCACAAGAAAAGTCTGCCCGAAGTATTGACTCGGCTGATAGTTGACAAAGACTTCTGCAAGGGTGAATGTGGCGCCTTGTCCCGCTGCCGCCGATGTGAATGCCAGGGGATCGATACCCCCGTAGATATTGTTGAACGCCTGATTTCCGTTTCCCAGCCAGTTAGCCAGTTGGTTCGCATCCGTCAGGTTCAACAGCGTCCCACCGGTCACGGTCGATGCCGCCCGAGCGTCAACCGCGTTAACCAACGTGACCAGGGCGAGCGCTAAGCAGATCGCCCCGATTTTCTTAAGGAGGTTCATATTCACCATGTTTTGCCTCGATTCCTTTCCTGCTTTTCGAAATTGAAAAGACTTCAGTGTGTTTAACTCTGCAATTAGCATTCCAAACTATAAGCTCCCTATTATCAGTCACCTAGCTAGACCCTGTGTGTTTCAAAACCGTAAACTTTGCCGACGGTAGTTCAGCGGTTCCGGAGGACTGTGCGATTAAGATATTGATTTAAAAGCGTTAAATGTCACATCGAAAATACGTAATAAATTCCGACGTTTTTACTGATTTGTCGCTGAGGCTTAAACCAATATCTCCGGAAATGGGTGAGGGATCATGCGCGTTGGGCCGGATTCCCTTACGAAGCAGATTCTGCCATTTGGCTATCAACGGCTCGGAAGTGCGAGCAAATAGCCCGTCGGGTGGCTGTAAAACCGCCGGGTCGTTCAGACGCTCCAGGCCGGCCCGGTCCCGCCCGATGCGCGGGTTTCAATCACAGTCCGGATCAACGCGGGAGAACCTCCGATACACGCTTCCGAAGTGATGGGAGCAACTCGGTTTCGAACCATGGATTCCTGCGGAGCCATAAATTGTTCCGCGGGCTCGGATGTGGGAGCGGCACCGTGTGTGGCCAATGGTTACGCCAGGATTTTACCAGGTCGGTGACAGACCCACTCGCCGCTCCAAAATGGTCCGCCTGGGCGTACTGTCCGATCACCAGTGTGACCTCCAGGCGGCGCAGCTTGCCCAGAAGCTCTGCCCGCCAGGCCGGGGCGCACTCGGGCCGCGGCGGAAGGTCTCCCGACTTTCCGGTCCCCGGGTAACAGAAGCCCATCGGTAGAATCGCAATCTGCTCTGGGTCGTAGAACACCTCCCGTGTCACGCCCATCCATTCCCGCAGCCGATTTCCGCTGGCGTCATCGAAGGGAACGCCCGATGCGTGGACCTTCCTCCCCGGCGCCTGCCCCGCAATCAGCACCCGGGCCTGGGGGTGTAACTGGAGGACCGGCCGGGGGCCCAGCGGCAGGTGGTCCTCGCAGATCGTGCACGCCCGAACTTCAGCTATTAAGGATGCGAACGACGCCATGGCTTTAATTGGGGTCAGAGCCCTATTTCCCCTTTTTTGCTTTCGTATCCGGCGCACCCGGATTCCCCGTTCGCGCAACAAGGTCTCCCTTCAGGCCGAAAATGTCAATGTATTCGGAGTTGCCCACGGAGTTCAACGGACACTTGCTCCGACCACAAGGGTTTGTATCCCTTCCAACTGTGATTGCTGCCGACGACTGCAACTTGGAACGTCTGAGAAGAAAATGTGTCTATACATTAAGAAAACCTTCTGTGATTCGTTGTCTCTAGTGAAGTCTCAATAAGGAGGTTTGGTGTGTTGGGTAAAGAAAGCACTCAAAGCAATGTGGTTACGCTTGCCGTGGAACGCTACGAAGGCCCGCTGGTTCGCTATGCCACCTCTATTCTTGGTGACATCGAACGTGCGCGGGATGTGGTTCAGGACACGTTCCTGAAGCTCTGTAAAGAGGAACCGGGAAGCGTTGAACCGCATCTGGCCCCGTGGCTCTTCACCGTCTGCCGCAACCGGGCCTTCGATGTGCGCCGGAAAGACAGTTCGATGCGGCCGCTGACCGACATCGACCTTCAGGTCCGAGCCGCCTCCGGGCCGCGGCCGGTGAGCACCCTGGAACAACAGGAAACGGTCGTCGAAGTGCTCGACGCGATTGCGAAACTTCCCGAAAAAGAGCGCGAAGCAATCACGCTAAAGTTCCACTGCGACCTGACCTACCGGGAAATCAGCGAAGTTACCGACGTATCGATCAACTATGTCGGCGTTTTAATTCATAACGGCGTCAAGCGCATTCGAAGGCAAATGGAAGCAATGTCCCTGGCCGAACCGCTTGTAAGGAGGCTCTCATGACAATCGACACCAACGATCCCCGGTGGACCGCATATGTGTTGGACGAACTCGGCCCGTCGGAGCGTGCGGATTTCGAGAAAGAGATGGAGACGCATCCCAACTCCGACGCGCTTCTTGCCGAGATTCGCGAGGGCGTCGAACTCCTGGAAATGACTAAGGAAGTGATCCGTGCGAGTGGACTGTCACCCTTAGCGCGCGAAAGCATCAAAGCCGCTGCCGCTGCCGCGGCAACCTCATCGATGGCACCGGTGATTCCCCACCCAGCATCGTATTCCCGCCAGGCTCTGTGGGGAGCTGCCGCGGCTGTCTTACTGTTGGGGATACTGACGTCCACTTCGCTGATATCGTTCCTCTCCGCGCCCGCAACCGTGTTACAGAACTCGGTTGGGGAAGTCTTCGAAGTGCAGGAGACCGCCGGTGCGATAGAGACCGGTGCCGCAGAGACCGGTCCCGTAGCGACCGGCCCCGTTATCATCGCCCGCAACGAAATTCCAGCCGAGGCGATTCCGGGGTTGTTGCCTTCGACGGCTTCCATCGTCGAATCGGGAAACCGGACGGCCTTCGGCGAAAACGGTGACGCATTCGCCGATGAGCTGGGGAAGGTGGCCGATCCGGTGGACACCGTATCGCCAGGCGCCACTCCGACACCGGTCGAGGATCAGGCCGGTGCGGGTCGAACCGCCCGCGCGGATCGGGATGGCCGGTTCGAACGTGAAGGTGCAGATCCGGGAGATGTGACTTTACAGGCATCCGGTCCCCCCGTGCAGTCATCAACAGAGATCGTTCAACTTCGTGAGCAGTTTGCCGAAGTGGATCGTAGGCTCGAAGCGACACAATTCGCCCAGGGAAATGCAGTGGCCGCCGTGGTGGGAGGTGCGTTCGGTGAGGAGTCGTTCGTGTCTCCGGATCGGCCGGTAAGGCTCGCTCCGGGTGGCCGATACCGATCTGATTTCAACACCGAAGAGTACAGCCGTATCGTCGACAATCCGTTCTTTACAGTGGCCGAGGATCCATTGGCGACCTTCGCGGTCGACGTCGACACGGCGTCGTATGCGAATGTTAGGCGCTTCCTGAATCAGCGGATGCTGCCCCCGCCCGATGCGGTTCGAATCGAGGAAATGATCAACTACTTCCCCTATGACTACCCCACGCCACGCGACGGCCGTCCGTTCCGGGTGAATGCTGAAATCGGGGCCGCCCCATGGAATCCCGAGCACCGGCTCGTGCGGCTTGGCATTCGTGGTGAGGACATCCGGTTGGAAGAGCGCTCGGGGGCCAACCTCGTCTTCCTCATCGACGTCTCCGGATCAATGAGCGATCCCGACAAACTGCCGCTGCTGGTCGACGGAATGAAATTGCTTGTCGGTCAGCTAGGGGACGATGACCGGGTCGCGATCGTTGTCTATGCCGGGGCGTCGGGGCTGGTCCTCCCATCAACGTCGGCCGGCCGGAGAGGCGCGATCCTGGGCGCTCTCGAGCGGCTTTCGGCCGGCGGATCGACCAACGGCGGTGCGGGTATCGAGCTGGCCTATGACGTGGCCGCGGCCAACTTCGTCGACGGGGGAATCAACCGGGTCATTCTGGCAACTGATGGAGATTTCAATATTGGTGTCACGAACAATGGTGAACTGACCCGTCTCATTGAAGAAAAGGCCGGAACGGGCATCTTCCTCAGTGTCCTGGGATTTGGTACAGGTAATTACAACGACGCCGGGCTTGAGGCCCTTGCCGATCGGGGTAACGGGAACTACGCCTACATCGATACGATCCGCGAAGCCAGAAAGGTCCTGGTTTCCGAAGTGGTCAGCACCCTGGTGACGATTGCCAAAGACGTCAAGTTCCAGGTCGAGTTCAATCCTGCGGAAGTGAACGCCTACCGGCTGATCGGTTACGAAAACCGTGTGCTGGCGGATCAGGATTTCAACGACGACACGAAGGATGCAGGAGAGATCGGCGCCGGTCACACCGTAACCGCGCTCTTCGAAGTTGTTCCAGTGGATGTCGCCCTCGATACGCCGGGCGTCGACCCCCTGCGATACCAAACGTCGACGCGCCCCAGCGGCGATGCCAGATCAGAGGAAATGCTCACTGTGAAGATTCGATACAAGGAACCTGACAGCGACGTCAGCGAACTGATCAGCGTGCCTTTGACCGATAGCGGTGAGACCTTTGAATCCGCGAGCACTGACTTCCAGTTCGCCACAGCCGTCGCAGCCTTTGGAATGATCCTACGCGATTCTCCGTACAGGGAATCGGCCACGTTCGATTCGGTGATCGAAATTGCCGTATCGAGCCGGGGGCGCGACGCGGAAGGTTATCGAGGGGAATTTGTCGAACTGGTTCGCCGGGCACGGGCGCTCCAGGACCTGGGTGGGCGTCGGTAGTCCGTACAGAATCAATGCTTGTTGCAGTGCGTGCGGTCACAGGCCGCACGCACAGTTTCGAATGGATCCCCTGAATTGTAGGGGCGGTCTGTGACCGCGCAAAAGGATTCTTGGACCGGCATCTGAAAGATGACGCGCCTCGCCCCGCGTTCATGTATACCCAGAACACAACAGGTATGGCGGCCTGAGTGAATGATGGCGCGAGATTTCAGATCGCGAACGTGCAAAGCGTCACAGCTTCTTTCCTACAGATCCCTCCAGGCCGGGAAACCGGGGATGGATGATGCTTTCCGGACCGCGCGGAGTATGGCATCGGCAAGGACTTCGGCCGCGAGCGCGCCCACACTTCCCAGATCCACGGTGGCCTCGGTGGTCCCGGTTGACAGGGCAAAGACCGTATCTCCGTCCGAAGGCGTATGCGCGGGATAGATTGTTCTAGCCACCCCATCCTGGGCCATCTGTGCGACCTTGGTCATCTCCGTCTTCGTAAACCGTGCGTTCGTTGCGACCGCGCCGATTGTCGTGTTGGTCGCGATTGGCGCCGCAGCGTTCCCTCTCGACGAAACCGTGTGCCGGGTGTCGATGAAGCCCGTGCGGTCCTTGCTCCGTGCCCCTGCGATGATCTGTCCAGTGCCCGGATCGATGACGTTGCCAACGCAGTTGACGGCGACAATGGCGCCAACGACGACGTCGCCGACTCTGTAACTGGAAGTTCCCAGGCCTCCCTTCATTGCGTGATCGAGACCCGCGGTTTTGCCGATGGTCGCTCCCGCTCCGGCGCCAACGTTGCCTTCGACGACAGTGTCCGACGTGGCCTCCGAGGCCGCCCGGTAGCCGGCCTCGGCATCGGGCCAGATCCGAGCGTCACCCAGGCCGAGGTCGTAGAGTATGGCCGCGGGTACGATCGGAACATTGGCCGCCCGGGTGGGATATCCCAACCCGCGCTCCCGCAGATAGCGAACGACGCCTGTGGCCGCGTCCAGACCGAACGCGCTGCCGCCGGCAAGCAGAATCGCGTGGACTTCCTGGACTGTGCCGACGGGAGTCAGCAGGTCGGTTTCCCGCGTCCCCGGGGCCGAACCGCGGACGTCTATGCCCGCCACGGCTCCGGCTTCAGTCAGAACAACGGTGCATCCGGTAGGCCTTTCCGACGACGTGAAGTGGCCCACACGGATACCCTCAACGTCGGTGAGGCCAGTCCTGTTCCGCGGGTTGTGGCCCAGCGTTGGTTGCTTCAGCGATGCCTCCTGCCCCGAAAGCTTCTAACGATCATTTTGAGGTCCATGGGTGGGGGACCGTGTCAACTGCGCGAGCCGGTCACGACTGCACCAGGCGCATGTCAATGCTAACCCACAAATGATTCCGATCAGGTGCGCGATCAGCCCAATGAGTCGGTTGCCATGCTCCTGTCTTCAGAGCCGCAAGGGCGGAGGATGTTCCCGCACGCGGACTGCTACACTGGGTTTAAAGCCCAGGGGCAAGCTGGGGGAATTCGAGGTGTTGGCGGCACTCCTGGCTGGATTGGATTTGCTGGAAGAGCCGATTAGCGCCTGTGCTGCATGTTGATTGGCAAAGATCGGCAAAAATTGATCGTTAAAGAATGACAATTCGGATTCAGGAAAACATACCTCTATCGCCATTGACCACCCTGGGGATAGGAGGACCCGCGCGTTACTTCGTCGAAGCCCGCGCAGAAGACGGAGTGCTGGATGCGATTGACTTCGCCGAAGCCGGTGGACTGCCTCTGATGGTGCTGGGCGGAGGCAGCAACCTGCTTGTTGCAGACGGCGGATTCCCGGGTGTCGTATTGCATGTGCGAATCGGTGGTCTGCGGCTGACAGAGACCGATGATGGCTGCTCGATGCGGGCCGGATCGGGCATCGACTGGGATGACATCGTGGCACAGTCGGTGGAGCGGAAGCTGTTCGGACTGGAGTGTTTGAGCGGGATTCCCGGATGGGTCGGAGGCACACCTGTTCAGAACGTCGGTGCGTACGGCCAGGAAGTCTCCGATGTCATTACCGGCGTCCGTGTCTACGACCGACAGGAAGGTGTTGTTCGGGAATTGTCCCACCCAGAATGCGACTTCAGTTACCGAAGGAGTGTGTTCAACACGACGGCACGGGGGCGGCACATCGTCCTGGCCGTCGAGTACGATTTGAAGAGAACGGGTCGTCCGAAAACAGACTATCCCGACCTCAAGCGCTATTTCGCTGAAAACCCGGAACCGAATCTTGCCGCAGTGCGCGCAGCGGTCCGAAAGATCCGGGCCGCCAAGGCGATGCTCAGGGTCGAGGGAGATCCCGATTGTGCGAGCGCGGGATCCTTCTTCAAGAACCCGGTTCTGGATGATTCCGCCTGTGACCGAGTCGTGGCGCTGGCCCGGAAAATGGACATCCTTGCCCCAGGGGAGGTCATACCCCGTTACCGGAGCGCGGATGGTCTCACTAAAGTTCCGGCGGCCTGGCTGATCGAGGGTGCAGGCTACGCGAAAGGGGCCTCGGATGGCCCGGTCGGATTGTCTGGAAAGCATGCGCTGGCCCTCATCAACCGAGGGGGCGCCCGGGCCGAAGACGTATTGCGATTCGCCGGAGATATCCAGTCGTCAGTTGAAGATTGTTTTGGAATCCGGCTTGCGACTGAGCCGGTGTTTGCAGGGTTTTCAGAGGGCATCGTGACCCGGTTCAATGCCGTCCGGGCATAGCTGTTCCGGGTTCCCTTATCGGTCTGGCCCGGTCGCATTCGGGGGCCGGTGCAGGTACAATAGGGGTTTGGAAAAACGATGCCGATTCAGCAAGAATAAGGGGGAGCATGGCGGGTCAAAACAGAGAAAACGGTCCAGGGTCCGGGATACAGGAAGAACAGATCCTGGCCGTATTGCGGAAGGTCGTGGATCCGGACCTCAACAAAGATATCGTATCGCTCGGTTTCGTAAGAAACCTCCACATTGAAGGCAACTCCGTCGCGTTCGACATCAACCTGACCACCCCGGCCTGCCCGGTCAAAGACGTCATGTGCGCCCAGGCCACCAGCTTGGTTGAGGCCATACTTGGCGTGGGTGAAGTCAAGGTGAACATGACGGCCGAGGTGCGCGCCTCGCCATCGACCGGGAAGGGTACGCTATCGAAAGTCCGAAATGTCATTGCCGTCGGGAGCGGGAAAGGGGGCGTCGGAAAGTCGACGATCGCGGTGAACCTGGCCGCGGCCCTCGCGCAGTCGGGCGCCCGGGTCGGACTGCTGGACGGAGATATCTACGGGCCTTCGATGCCGATCATGCTGGGTACCTGGGGAGAGCCCGACCACGTCCAGGGCAAGATAACGCCCAAGGAATCTGCGGGTCTGAAGTTCATGTCGATGGGGTTGCTCGTGAAATCTCCCGATCAGCCGCTGATCTGGCGCGGTCCCATGGCCCACAAGGCGTTTCAACAATGCCTGTTCGATGTGGAATGGGGCGAGCTGGACTACCTGTTTATCGATCTGCCCCCTGGAACCGGTGACGTGCATCTGACCTTGTCCCAGTCGGTCCCGGTGACTGGGGCCGTCATCGTGTCGACGCCTCAGGACGTCGGCCTTCAAATTTCAGTAAAGACACTCCGCATGTTCCAGCAGACCAAGATTCCGATCCTGGGGATCATCGAAAACATGGCGTATTGGGTGTGCGGACATTGCGGCTCGAAAGATCATATCTTCGGTGAGGACGGCGCGCGTCGAGCGGCCGAGCAGATGGAGATTCCCTTCCTCGGGGCCGTTCCGCTCGACCTGCCCATACGGGCCCAGTCGGATCTGGGTGAACCCATTGTCGTTTCTCATCCCGATGCTGCCAGCAGTGTTGTGCTCAGACAGATTGCCGAGCAGGTCGCCGCCCAGGTCAGCATTCAGACCTACAAAGCGCCGGTTCTGGAGGTCGAGTAGATGCCGGCGGGGACCGGGTCCACCGATCCGGTCAAGATCAAGAAGGTCAGCGACCAGGAGTTGATGATCATCTGGAAAGATGACCACGAGAGTCACTACCTCGGGCCCCTGTTGCGGGGGCTCTGCCCGTGTGCAGGTTGCCAGGACGAAGATACCGGTGAACGACTGATCCTTCCCATGCACATCTCCGATGAGCTCAAGTTCAGCAATATCGAACTCGTAGGCCACTACGCCATTCAGTTTCTGTGGAGCGATGGACACCGAACCGGGATTTACAGCTTCGAGTATCTGCGGCGGCTCTGCCAATGCGAGGAATGTCGGAATCGTGAGAAAAATTAGTCCCGTGTCCAGATCTCATGACGGCTGATTTCTGACTCAATTGTGGTTCGCATTGATGTCGGGTCGCCTCGTGCACGGGAGGACACGCTCGGTCGTTCAATCGGCTGACCATGTTTGTCGCGTGGCACGCGTGCCACGCGTGGTCCGAAACGACCGGCGACCCGCGCCATCTTCCTGATGGCGCGCCCTGTCGCACACACCGATCTGTTCAAATGGCACTGAAATGGGTCGCGTCATCCGTCATTGGGAATGGACCGCCGGTCCTGGGAGCATGCATTGCGACCGCGCCGTCGTCGGAAGAAAGATGACCCGACAGAGTCAACGCTCACCCGGGTTTTCAATCGGACCCGGGACCCTTCACTTTCCCGCGAGCTGCGTCGGTTTTCGCGAATTCGATCTGTGTCTGCGCCTGATACTTGCCTTTGCGATCCTGGTAGGAGACTGCACATGGCTCATCCGCCTGAAAAAAGAGGACTTGGCAGAGTCCCTCATTTGAGTAGATGCGGACCGGGCACGGGCTTGTGTTGGCAATGGATATTGTCGGATAACCTTCCCATTCGGGTTCGAATGGCGTCACGTTGACCAATACCCCTGCGCGGGCATAGGTGGATTTACCCAGACACAATGTCAACACATCACGGGGAATGCGGAGATATTCCAGCGTCCGACCTAAAACATAGGTATTAGGAGGGATATCGCAGTAAGGACCCCGGTGATCGCGGTAATACTCGGGTGGAATTGCTTTCGGATCGATCAGTCCGCCGGCGGGGGGAATAAAGATCTTGAACTCGTCGGCCAGTCGCAGATCGTAACCGTAAGATGACAATCCGTGGGAGATTCTCCCTGACGCGACCTGCTCCGCGCTAAAGGGTTCGATCATGTTGTCCTGCTCGCATTTACGTTGTATCCAGGAATCGGGCTTAATAGCCATTGCCTCAGGCCCCCTTCGAATGGTAAAAGATGTAAGAATATGGTTTCAAAAGAGATAGCTCAAATCAATGGAGGTTTGCTGTGATCAAGGTTGACCTTGTCAATCAGATCGTCGCCCGAACTGGTGTCAGTAAGACCAAGGCCGAGCAAGCTGTAGACACCATTTTTGATTCGATGAAGCAGGCCCTGAAGCGTGACGATCGCATCGAACTCCGGGGCTTTGGCGTCTTTTCCGTTAAACCACGAAAGACCGGCATCGGGCGCAATCCCCGCACTGGATCCGAAGTCAGCATTCCCCCCGGAAAAGCCGTTAGATTCAAGCCTGGCAAAGACCTACAGTCATTGTAGTGCCCGGCCTCGGGCATACGAGGTCCAGCATAATAATTAACCTCTGGGTCGCGTAGTTTCATGAATAACCACGCTTTCGATGCATTGACGCCGGCATTTGCCACTCCCAGGCGCGTGCCGTTTCCGTGGGTGAACGTGGTCCTGTTTGTCGCCACCATGTTCAGCACCCTCGTTGTCGGAACGACGCTCGCGGCCTCCTTCGACCAGACCGTGGATTCCAATTCGGGTGGCATTTTCCAGGCGATCCTGGAACAGCCCACATTGCTCCTCACCGGCTTGCCCTTCAGCGCATCCCTTTTGCTGATCCTGCTGGCGCATGAAATGGGTCACTACCTGACTTGCCGCTTTTACGGAATCTCCGCTTCTCTTCCATATTTCATCCCGGCACCGACACTCATCGGCACCTTTGGCGCTTTTATCCGAATCCGTTCCCCGATCCACCATCGCCCGGCGTTGCTCGACGTCGGGATTGCCGGACCGATCGCGGGATTCGTCCTGGCCCTCCCCACCCTGGCGATCGCGTTGACCCAGTCACGCTACATGGAGGTCGACCCGGAAGGCCAGTACCTCCAGCTCGGCGAACCCCTGATCTTCAAGATGTTTACCTATGCCATGGGAGTTGTACCGCCTTCTGGAATGGAACTCTATCTCCATCCGATCGGCGTTGCAGCCTGGGTGGGTTTGTTGGTCACGGCATTGAACCTGATTCCCGTCGGGCAACTCGATGGCGGACACATCGCCTACGCGCTGTTCGGGCGCTTCCACAAGCGCATATCTCAGGTCTTCGTCTTCGCGCTTCTGCCGCTGGGAGTGTTCTACTGGCCGGGATGGTTC
Organism: Terriglobia bacterium; assembly: GCA_965263045.1. Classification (GTDB taxonomy): domain Bacteria; phylum Acidobacteriota; class Terriglobia; order 20CM-2-55-15; family 20CM-2-55-15. The sequence goes on along the minus strand of CBDHGK010000041.1, from coordinate 4,309,621 downwards.
GTCTGGATTCTTCTGCTCGCGATTATGGGGACGCGCCATCCTCCGACCGTGGATGATTCGATTCCACTCGAGTCCCGGCACGTGAAGCTCGGCTGGATCGCGCTGGCCATGTTTGTACTTTGTTTCATGCCTGCGCCCGTGAGTATTTCGTAGAAGTTCACCCGAACTTTTCACAAGTTCGGGGGTCCCGGTTTCTCACAGCAATCAACCCCTGCCGGGTGGGAGATCTGGGACGGACACCTAATTCTCGGGTGCGGCACATATCACAGCTTGTTGACGAACCGAATTAGGTGTCCGTCCCAGATCTCGAGCTCCAAACAACGTTGCCCTTCAACTGGTGAGAAACCCAGGCTAACACCCGGGTCCGATCCCGGAATACGGGTCCCTTCACCCCGCCGCTACAACCCGATCCCCCGGACGGTACTTCTGCAGAAACTCCAGCAGAGCCACGGTGGTGGGTCCCAGCTGTTTGTGACGGCGATGCACGATGCCGACCGGACGGCTCAGTTCAGGCATGTCCAGAGGCACCGTGGCAAGGACGCCTTCTTCGACCTCTCGGCTTACACTCGAGCGGGGCAGGATGCTGACGCCGGACTGCGTCGTGATCGCCTCTTTGATTGTTTCTATGTTGTCGAATTGCATCGTGACTTTGACCTTCTGACCCTCGGCGCGGAGCGCGCGGTCGACGGCTTTGCGAATCGAAAGTGTCTTGTCGAAAGCGACGAACTTCTGCCGCACGACATCCGCGGCGCTGACCCGTTTGGCCTGGGCTAGAGGGTGGTTGGACGCGCACACGAACTCCATGGGTTCGATGTGCCATGGAATAATCGTCAGGGATCGATTCGAGCCCGGAAACGAAAGAATGCCCAGATCGGCTGCGTCCGAAATAATGGCTTCCACGACCTCGTCCGGGTGAAGATAGGCGAGGCGTATGCGGGCGCGCGGGTATTGTGTCGAAAAGTTCTGCGTGTACCATCCCATGTCATGGAGGCCGACCGAATAGATTACGGCGACCCGCACGGTGCCTTCGATTCGAGTCTTATGCGTATTGATTTCGGCTTTTGCTTTTTCCAGACACTCAACGATTTCCTGGCACGCTTCAAAGAACACATTGCCTTCTGGGGTCACGTAAAAGGGACGTTTGGTTCGGTCAATCAACCGGACCCCCAGTTCCTGCTCCAGCTGGCGGACGGATTGGCTGGCGGCCGACTGTGAAACGTGGTTTGCAGCCGCCCCCAGGGAGAAACTGTTCGAGCGGATCACATCGCAATAAAGGTAGAGTGACTCCACGTTCATACTCGAAACCTACAGTATAAGCAGAACTTATGCAAAGTAATTATGATTTTCCGGATGACTTATTCTCTGAAAAAGCATAGAGTCTAGCGATACCCGTACCCGGTCTTGCCTCCGGTTTGCGTCGTAAGACGTGAACAGGGATCGCTTTTCTGGCATCCCAGAGGGACGGTATTCCTTAAAATGGCAATGGATTCGGAAAGTGGTCAGGAGATGTGTCGAAGTTGACGGGCAACGCAAAACCAACAAAGGGTGGACTCTACGACCCTCGATTCGAACACGACAGCTGTGGTGTGGGTTTTGTCGTCGATATCGAAGGGAAACCGTCGAATCGCATCGTCCGGCAGGGGCTCGAAATCCTGATGAATTTGCGGCACCGGGGGGCCAAAGGCGCCGAGGCGAACACGGGAGACGGTGCGGGTATTCTGCTACAGGTTCCCCACGCGTTCTTCGAGAAGGAATTCCAGAAAGCCGATAAGCGCTTGCCCCCACCGGGCGACTACGGCGTGGGGATGGTATTCTTTCCGACCCAGGCCGCGGAGGCGCAAAAGATCCAGGCTCTCATCGAAGATGCCGTCTACCGCACAGGCCAGACTGTGCTCGGTTGGCGGGATGTGCCCACCGACAGTGCCCCGATCGGCGCCACCGCGCATGCAGCCGAACCCAGAATCCGCCAGGTATTTATCGGTCGGGGTCGGGAAACCGACGTTTCCGACTTCGAACGGATGCTGCTCCTGCTTCGCAAGCGCGCGGAACGGGCGGTCCGGGATTCGTCAGTCCCGGGACGCGATGTTTTCTACGTCGCAAGCCTCTCATCGCGGACCCTTGCCTACAAGGGCATGCTCTCTGCCGAGCAGACCGACGAATTCTTTCCCGACCTGCAGGATCCTCAGATGGCGTCCGCGCTGGCACTGGTGCATCAACGCTTCAGTACAAACACGTTTCCCAGTTGGCCGCTGGCCCAGCCCTTCCGCTACCTGGCACACAACGGGGAAATCAACACCTTGCGCGGAAACATCAATTGGATGCGCGCGCGCGAGGGTTTATTCCGGTCCCCTTTGTTCGGTGACGACCTGCCCGACCTGTTCCCCGTAGTCATTGAAGGCGGTAGCGATTCCGCCGTCATCGACAACGCGCTCGAGATGTTGATGTTGTGCGGACGCTCGCTCCCACACGCCGTCATGATGCTCATTCCGGAGGCGTGGGACGGCCACGAGAGCATGAGCGAAGAAAAGAAGGCCTTTTACGACTACCACGCCTGCCTGATGGAACCGTGGGACGGCCCGGCGTCGATCGCATTTACCGATGGCACTGTGATCGGTGCCGTGCTGGACCGGAACGGGTTGCGGCCGTCGAGGTATTACGTCACCACCGACGGCATGGTCGTGATGGCGTCTGAAGTCGGTGTGCTGGACATCCCTCCCGAGAATGTGGCGCGAAAGGGGCGGCTCGAACCCGGCAAGATGTTCCTGATCGATACCCGGCAGGGACGCATCATCGACGACCGGGAGTTAAAGCACAGCATGGCCACAGAACAGCCATACCGGGAATGGCTCGATGCCCACATGGTTCCGCTGGGCGATCTGGCTGAGGGCAGGGAGGTGGCCGAACCCGATCATGCGAGGGTTCTTCTCCGGCAGCAGATTTTCGGATACACCCATGAAGACGTGCGCATCCTGATGGCGCCTATGGCGTCGAGCGGGGGAGAGGGGCTCGGGTCCATGGGAAACGATACGCCCCTGGCGGTCTTGTCCGACAGCGCGCCGAGCCTGTTCGGTTACTTCAAGCAGTTGTTCGCCCAGGTCACCAATCCTCCGCTGGATGCGATCCGCGAGGAACTGGTGACATCGACGATCAGCTATATCGGTTCCGAGAGGAACTTGCTGGATCCGGAGCCGGAAAGCGCGAAGCAGATCCGGATTCTCTCACCCATTCTCGACAACGCCGAGTTTCGAAAGCTTCAGGATATTCAACTCGACGGATATAAAACGGCGACCCTGTCGATGGTGTTCCCAGCCCGCGATCGGGGTCAGGGTCTCGAACGGGAACTCGAAGCGCTGTGTGCTGCGGCGAGTGCAGCCGTAGATGACGGCGTCAATATTCTGATCCTTTCCGACCGCGGCGTCGATTCCGAGCAGGCGCCCATACCCAGTTTGTTGGCGACGGCCGGTGTCCATCATCACCTCGTACGCGAGGGCAAGCGGACACAAACCGCCATCATCGTGGAGACGGGTGAGGCGCGGGAAGTCCACCAGTACTGTCTCCTGGTCGGATACGGGGCGACCGCCATCAACCCTTATCTGGCATTTGAAACGCTGGACGACATGGTCCGTGAGAAGCTGATCGAGGTCGCTCCCCAGGTGGCCGTGAATCACTACATGAAGGCGGTCAAGAAGGGCATTGTCAAAGTCATGTCGAAGATGGGGATCTCGACACTTCAGAGCTACAGGGGCGCTCAGATTTTTGAGGCGATCGGCCTCAACAAGGCCTTCGTCGACCGGTATTTCACGTGGACCGCGTCGCGGATCGAAGGCATCGGCCTCGGCGAGATCGCCGAAGAAGTGCTGGTGCACCATCAGGTCGCCTTTCCCGATCGTCCTGTTCGGTCCGCCGACCTCGAATGGGGTGGGCAATATCAGTGGCGCCGCGAGGGTGAGTACCACATGTACAACCCCGAAACCGTCCACCTGCTCCAGTATTCGACACGTACCAACAACTACAAGACTTTCAAGAACTTCAGCCGGGCCGCGAACGAAACCGAGCACAGACTTTGCACGCTTCGAGGTTTGCTCGACTTCAGGTTTAGCGATACGCCCATAGCCCTGGACGAGGTTGAGCCCGTGGAATCGATCGTGACCCGGTTCGCAACGGGCGCGATGTCGTTCGGTTCAATCAGCAAAGAGGCACACGAAACCCTCGCAATTGCAATGAACCGACTCGGGGGCAAGAGCAACACCGGGGAAGGCGGAGAGGACCCCGCGCGATATGTGCCCGACGCCAACGGCGACTCACGTTGCAGCGCCGTCAAGCAAGTCGCATCCGGAAGGTTCGGCGTCACGAGCGAGTATCTCGTCAGCGCGAAGGAACTTCAGATCAAGATGGCACAGGGTGCAAAGCCCGGAGAAGGCGGCCAGCTTCCGGGCTACAAGGTGGACGAAAACATCGCTCGCGTGCGGCATTCGACACCGGGAGTGGGATTGATATCGCCGCCACCGCACCATGATATTTATTCGATTGAAGATCTGGCGCAGTTGATATTCGACTTGAAGAACTCGAACCCGCAGGCGCGCATCAGCGTCAAGCTGGTGTCCGAAGTCGGTGTCGGGACGGTTGCTGCGGGCGTGGCTAAAGCCCACTCCGACGTCGTGCTCATTTCGGGCGACAGCGGGGGAACGGGTGCGTCGCCACTGACCAGCCTCAAACATGCTGGAATTCCATGGGAACTGGGATTGGCTGAAACGCAGCAGGTGCTGGTCGCCAACGATCTGAGGAGCCGCATCACCGTGCAGACTGACGGACAGATGAAGACGGGCCGGGACGTTGTTGTAGCCGCTCTCCTGGGGGCCGAAGAGTTCGGAATCGCGACAGCGGCCCTCGTCGCATCGGGCTGCATCATGATGCGCGTGTGTCACCTCAATACCTGCCCGGTTGGAATCGCGACGCAGGACCCGCGTCTCCGTGCAAAGTACGAGGGCGACGCCGCACATGTCGTGAATTATTTCCGCTTCGTCGCCGAGGAAGTCCGCGAGTTGATGGGCCAGTTGGGTTTCCGCTCGGTCAACGAGATGGTGGGCCGCATGGATCGTCTCCAGACTGAACGGGCGATTGAGCACTGGAAGGGCAAGAAACTGGACCTGTCCCCACTTTTGACCGCTCCGGAAGTCGCATCGGACGTTGGAACGCGGAAGCTCATCGAGCAGGATCACGGAATCGATGACGTTCTCGATCGAAAACTGATCGAACTTGCCCATGAGGCCCTGGAGCACAAGCGCCCAGTCGCGAGCCGCTTGCCAATTCGCAATTCGAACCGTACAACGGGGACGATTCTCGGAAGCGAGGTGACTCGACTCCATGGCGCTGTGGGCCTGCCCGAAGACTCGATCGGAATCCATTTCACAGGCTCGGCGGGCCAGAGCTTCGCAGCATTCGTCCCTGCGGGTATCAGTCTGACGCTGGAAGGCGATGCCAACGATTACCTGGCCAAGGGATTGTCAGGCGGACGCGTGGTCGTGTTTCCATCAAAGAAATCAACATTCATTCCTGAAGCAAACGTCATTGTCGGCAATGTCGTCTTATACGGTGCAACGGGGGGTGAGGTCTTCATCCGGGGGCTTGCCGGAGAACGATTCGCTGTCCGAAATAGTGGCGCGATCGCCGTGGTTGAGGGAGTTGGGGATCACGGGTGCGAATATATGACCGGCGGCCGGATTGTCGTTCTGGGACCCAGTGGGCGCAACTTTGCGGCCGGTATGAGCGGGGGCATCGCTTATGTCCTGGATCGCGATGGCGATTTCGCCTCCCGGTGCAATCTGGGAATGGTCGATCTGGAACACTTCGATGGCCCGGCTGAGGAGAGCTTTGTCCGGTATCTGATCGAACGCCACGTCAACTATACCGATAGTGAATTTGCCAAAGACATCCTCGTCAGTTGGGAAGCGAATCGGATGAAGTTCGTCAAGGTCATGCCTCTGGACTATCGTCGCGTTCTCAGCGAACAGAAGAGTAGCCCCGGAGACTCGATCGGACTGGTGCCGCGTGACTGATCCAAGCGGATTTCTGGAGATCGCACGCATCACGCCGGATCGCCGACCGGTTGCGGAACGTCTGAAGGACTGGAACGAGGTCTATCGTAAATTTCCTGAAAAGGAACTGCGTGGCCAGGCTGCCCGCTGCATGGATTGCGGTATTCCGTTCTGCCACGACGGATGCCCATTGGGCAATATCATTCCAGATTGGAACGATCTGGTTTATCGCGACCACTGGCGTGAAGCGATCGAGAGACTGGCCGCGACGAACAATTTCCCGGAGTTTACGGGGCGACTGTGTCCGGCCCCCTGCGAGGGTTCGTGTGTGCTGGGCATCAACGATGATGCGGTCACGATCAAACAGATCGAAGTCACGATTATTGAGCGCGCATTTGATGAAGGGTGGGTCGTTGCCGCGCCACCCGCCGAACGCACGGGTAAAAAAGTTGTCGTTGTCGGATCGGGACCGGCAGGCCTGGCCGCTGCCGATCTGCTGAACCGGGCCGGCCACAGCGTCACCGTGCTCGAACGTGACGACCGAATCGGCGGTCTACTCCGATACGGCATTCCCGAATTTAAGATGGAGAAACGCATTGTTGATCGCCGGTTGCGCCTGATGGAGGAAGAAGGAGTCACGTTCCAGACCAACGCCAACGTTGGCGTCAATGTCCATACCGACACACTCCGCAACGATTTCGATGTGGCTCTTCTGGCCGGGGGCGCGACTGCCCCGCGGAACCTTCCGGTGCCTGGCCGTGAACTCGATGGAATTCATTTCGCGATGGAGTACCTGCCGCTGCAGAACAAACGTTGTGAAGGGGATACGATCGCGGAAAGCGATTTCATTTCGGCCAGCGGCAAGCGTGTCGTCATCATCGGCGGTGGCGATACCGGGGCGGATTGCCTGGGTACGGCTCACCGCCAGGGTGCGGCCGCGATCCATCAACTTGAGCTGTTGGATCGCCCTCCGGAATTCCGCGGGGACGACAACCCCTGGCCAAAGTGGCCCAATATCTTCCGGACTTCGTCGGCGCATGAGGAAGGTGGTGTCCGCGAGTACAACGTTTCCACACAGCGGTTCACGGGAAGTGATGGCCATGTTCAGAAGCTGCATGGGGTGAAGGTCAGTGTTGAAAGAGGCGCTGACGGCCGCTTCGTTCTCGAAGAACTGCCGGGTTCGGAGTTCGAACTTGAAGTGGATCTCGTCCTTCTGGCGATGGGATTCCTCGGGCCTGAGAAAGAAGGCATGTTGACCCAGTTGGGTGTTGGCCTGGATACGCGCGGAAACGTAATCACTGACGTCGGTAAGATGACGACGGTTGACGGAGTCTTCGCCGCTGGCGACATGGCGCGCGGGCAGTCCCTCATCGTTTGGGCCATTCACGAAGGCCGGGAAGCGGCCCGGGGGGTCGACGCATACCTGATGGGATCGAGTGAAATCCCGACGCTCTACCAGTGAGAACCCAGGCCTACCGTCGGGAAGTGCCTCCTGCTGCAGGTGCGGTCTCTGACCGCACGATTGCCAATGGCGTGTGCACTCATGGAAGCTGTGAGAGAATCGTCGGCTCGAATCTCCAGGGGCGGGCATTCCTCAGCATGGGACCCACCGTCCTTCAGCCGGTCCTCCCATGTTTGAGCGCCCGATCAATCATATACGTGCGCTCGGTGACTGCACGTTTCTCAGCAGCCCGTTCGTGAACCCGGATCTGTTCCGCTATTTCGAGCAGCCCGTGCCAGAAGTCTCGAGGGCCGCGTTACGGCCAAACGGGGCCGCAGTCTAGGAGACGACGACGCTGCAATGCTCATCCATTGCGAGGAGTCGGCGACAACGAAGACGGCCCCGTTTCGCCGTAACCCTTTGGGCGCAGGGGGGCCACCGACGTTTCAAACGGAGGCCGCAGGCGCCCCGCAGGCTTTGTCCGGTATTAAGTAGGGCGGGTCACGATGTAAAGACGGCGCCCGCGGCCTCGGATTCAAACTTCGGTGCCCGCTCCTCACTTCGCGCCTGCAACCCGAAGACCCCTGCGCGCGGCCCTCGAGACTTCTGGCACGGGCTGCTATAGGTGGTATCTTCCTGAAATGATCGTCATGAAATTTGGCGGGACTTCCGTCAAGGATGCCCAGACCCTGGACCGGGCGTGCCAGATCGTCCGGACTCGACTGGACCGTGCTCCCCTCGTCGTCGTGAGTGCGTTGTCCGGGGTGACCAGCGGTCTGCTTGAGGCTGCCGGGCTGGCCGGGCAAGGCGCATTCCGTGAGTCCTTGCAGATCTTTGAAAGGTTGCGCGCGCTCCACCTTGAGTTGATGCCGACTCTTGACTCCGATCTGAACGGATTGAAGGAAGCTCTCCGGCAAGTTTCCGAAGCGGGGCGCCTGAGTCCCCGCATGGAGGATCGAATTGCGTCCTACGGGGAGATACTCTCATCACAGGTTTTCGCCCATCGACTTGCACCGCACGTCCGAGTGACCCACGTCGATGCGCGGAAGTGCCTGATCACGGACGATCATTTCGGGTGCGCCAACCCGATTCTGGATGCCACTGCCAGAGCTGCCGACCGGGAATTGCGACCCCTGATTCAGGCGGGTCACGCCGTGGTCATGGGTGGGTACGTGGCGTCGACCCGTTCGGGAGTGACCTCGACGCTCGGACGGGGCGGCTCCGATTACTCGGCGACGCTATTTGCGAGTTGCCTCGAAGCCGATGAGGTCGAGATCTGGACCGACGTCGACGGGATGATGTCGGCGGACCCCCGCGTCGTCGAAGACGCCTGGACCATCCGGCATATTTCATTCGCAGAGGCGTCCGAGCTGGCGTACTTCGGGGCCAAGGTCCTCCATCCGTCGACGGTCCTGCCGGCCATAGAGAAGGCGATTCCGGTCCGTGTCCTGAACTCCCGCAGACCGGAGCGGCGGGGCACCGTCATCAGCGAGAACGCTCCCGTCGGAACGTCGATCGTGAAGTCATTCGCAGCGAAGCGGGGGATAACGGCCGTAACTGTAACGTCATCGCGCATGCTGATGGCCCACGGATTCTTACGGGCCTTGTTTGAAGTCTTCGACCGGCATCACGTCAGCATCGACGTCGTCACCACGTCCGAGGTCTCCGTATCGCTGACGACGGACCACAGCGTCGATCTCGAACCCGTCGTTACGGAACTGGCTGAGCTGGGGAAAGTCGAAGTCGAACGGGGCCTGGCGCTGGTGTGCATGGTGGGAACGAACCTGAAAGATCGCCCGGGGATCGCGGCCCAGACATTCACCTGCGTTTCCGGAATCAACATCCGAATGATTTCCCAGGGCGCCTCTGAAATCAACCTCAGCTTCGTTGTCGGGGAAGCGCATGTGGACACCGCGATCCGGCGCCTTCACGACCACTTCTTTGCCTCACCGGACCCGGAAATCTTCGAACGTCACGGTTGAGCGATTCGCCGACGTGGTGTGAACCCTTCCCGGATCGCCCGCGCCCGTGCTGAGGCCCCGTCCGACGCCTGCGGACGAAAACACCTGCGAAATGCGGGGCAGGAATTCCGGTATACTCGACCCCAATGCTAGGCCGAAAAAGAGAGGGCTCCGTTGTCTGCCCGTCCTGCGGGAGGCTGGTGGGTGTCAACGACGACGAGTGTCTGACATGCGGCCGTAGAAATCCCGGCCTGTGGGGCTTTGCTCCGTTGCTTGCGCGCCTGGGACGGGGCAGCCTGGAAGACTCCTTCGTTCAGCTGGTCCTGATTTCGTGTTCGGTTCTCTACGTTTTTTCCCTGATCGCGGATCTCGACGGAATTCAGACCGGAGGCATGCTGCAGTTCTTTTCTCCCAGCATCCGGGGAATGTTCCTTTTTGGAGCCAGCGGTGCAGTCCCTGTGTTTCAATTCGGACGCTGGTGGACCGTTCTCAGCGCATCATGGCTGCATGGCGGCCTCTTGCATATATTCTTCAACATGATGTGGGTCCGCAACATTGCGCCGTCTGTCATCGAGTTTTATGGTCTGAGCCGGATGATCATCATCTATACCGTTTCCGGTGTTGTCGGTTTCGCGGCCAGTTCCACTGCCGGTTACCTGTTTGTCTTTGCCCCGGGATTTTTACGAGGGGCCGGATGGACGATCGGCGCGTCGGCGTCGATTTTCGGATTGCTGGGCGCCCTGATCTACTACAGCCGCCGCTCGGGCAGCAGCATGATCGGTGAACAGGTGCGCATGTGGGCGCTGTTTCTCTTTATCTTCGGTTTCATCATGCCGGGAATCGACAACTGGGCGCATCTGGGCGGATTCGTCGGCGGCTATGCCTCGTCGATGTGGCTTGACCCGTTGAAGCCGGAACGTCTCGACCACACGATTGGTGCGCTGCTGTGTCTGGGTCTGACCGTGCTCGCGATCGTGGCTTCCATCATCCACGGAATCGGATTCCTTTAAATACGGAATCCACGAAATCAAACCCATCGGGAACTGCGGGGAATCAACAGTATTTAGATCTGGGACGGACACCTAATTCTCGAGTTCAGCAGACATCACAGTTTGTTGACGGACCGAATTAGGTGTCCGTCCCAGATCTCTATCTCGGCGATACCGTTCCGAACGATCCGACAAACGGCCGGCTGCCGTCGGCAAACGTAATATCCCGTCCGTTCGCCTTCAATGATGCGGCGTCCCTGGCCCGGAACCCTTCGACAATGATCTCTGCTCCAATCGGCAGGGACGCTTGTGTGAAGCCGCGCCGGAACAGCGCATTTGGCGGTCCGCCTTCGATCATCCAGCGCTCGACCATACCGTCGGATGTTTCCACGTCGAGATGGATCCATGAGTGTGGATTGATCAGTTCCACCCTGGCAATCGTGCCACGCAACTCGATTGGGTTATTCGCGTCGAACTCCGCCGCAAACGCATGATGCGCCGCGAGCGGCGCGGTGGTGAGGGCCAGGCCGAAACCGCCCAGCAACATGATGACGCAGGTGCGCATGAGAGCCTCCTTATTCCTGATCCGGCGACGCCGGGTTTTCCCTCGCCGCGTCGTCGCGGCCACCCCGCAGCATATTCTCCAACGCGTAGTTGCCTTCGTGACAGGCGTACTCGTAAATCTGTGTGCCCGGGGCGAGCTTCGTGATCGGCATGACGGCCGTCCAGGGTCGCGTGAAGGTCTTCGGATCCTCGACGGTGATGGTGTATTCGATTGCGTCTTCGCTCACCCGCCGGAAGCGTTCCACCAGGCGCAGGCTCTCCGACGCCCGCATCCAGATATTCGCCCACTCGTAGTTGGTCCGGTCGAGAAAGTCCGTGGTCTCCACGACGAGCGTGTTCCCTTCCCAACGCCCGACTGCGTTTCCGAACCACTGGCGGATATTCCCTCCCGCACGCCCGTCGACGGGTATGATACGCCGGTCGCGGTACTCTTCGTGAAGAATCGTCACGTAGCCGGGGCTCTGCACGATGCGGTTGTGGCCTCCGTTGGGGCCTTGCCACATGATCGCGGTGACCCCGTCGGTCAGGCAGCGTTCGCCGGTGTCGGGATCCAGGAAGGACTCGTAGGGGCCGACCCCGTAACGGGCCGCCGCGCGGGCGGCGGCTTCAGCCGCGTCGCCCGTGTAGGGCAGCCGTCCATCGGGTGGTTCGACGATCAGCGACGTCTGCCGGTATACCTGTCGGGCCCGTCCATGATCCTGCCAGAAGGCGTTGTATTCGTTCCCCCGGATCGGGGACTCTTCGACCGTGCGGCGTCCGACGGCGACACCGTCCAGGCCCGCGAGCCGGTTCGCCGCAAGTTCGGCTTCCACCCGCGCGATCTCGGCCATTTCCTCATCCGTCAGCGATGCCCGTCCTGCGAATTCCGCCGGGCGCTCCAGCGGGATGGTGGCTTCGTATCTCCAGACGCCTTCCAGATCGGGATCACCCCACGCCGTGCGGGGATGCACCCAGGTTGTGGCATCGCTTCCATTGTCGGTGGGGGCAGGGGTCTGAGCCGTCAGAGCTCCGGCACCAAACAGCGCCAACATGGCAATCGCCGCCAGGGCGAGTGCCCCCGGGCCGTGTCGTCGGTTCATCGCAGTCAACCTCCTAGTCATTTCTTTCGCCGGTTGCGGGATTCGTGACGCCCACCTCGCCGTACATCATCTGTTCCACGAACTCGACGCATTTGAACTCCAGCAATTGCTTGTCGGCCTCGAATCGCCGGTATAGCGGCATCCGGATCGTCCAGGGTCGGGTGAACACCTCCGGGTCCTCGATCGTGGCTTCGTATATCAGATGGTACGGGCTGGCCGGGGTATAGCGTTCGACGACATGCAACTGGTCGCTGTGGAAATTGCCCGCCCTGTCGAACCAGGTCTGGTCGTTGAAGCCAGTGACGTCGACCACGAGCGTTTCACCTTCCCAGCGGCCGCGCGACCATCCCATCCAGGTGGGACTGGGGCTGTCTCCAACCTCGTCCATATGAATGATTCGTGTCGTGCCGGAGAACTCGTATGCGATGAGGATCTGATCGGCGCCCTGCAGGATCTGGAACGGGAACGGCATATAAGTTGCACGCGGAACGCCGGGCATGAAGCACTTGATTTCAGGATCGCGCTCCAGCCAGTTTTCCGCGTTTTCCTGCCGCCTGGCCGCCGCCCACGGCTGGTAGGGAATCTCACCCCCGACGACGACACCCTCGCCCGCGGGCACGGCCGCAACCGCGCCAAGCGCCTGCAGTTCCAGTGCAGGAAGCTCGACCGGGGTGGCCCGGCCGGTGCCGGGAACAGGGGCTCGTCGTGGTGCTGGAATGAGGGCCGGAGCCGGACGGGCGGCATGCGGGGCAATGTCGTAGCTGGCCGTGTTGAGGGTCTGCCAGATGCCGTTGAGGTCGGGTCGTCCCTGCGACGTTCTGGGCGCGGTGTAACCGTCGACCTGAGAGAGGGCCGCGGACCCCTGAATTGACAGCGCGGCAGCGGCGATGGCTGCGATCAATGCGCCTCGGAGCCCGATTGGCATCTCTGTGAACCCCTTCATCCTCATCCAATACTCCACGCGCGCCCGCGTGGTGCGTCATCATGTCGTTGTCCATCCGCCCCGGCTTGATGGGTATGTTTGTGCCCCGGCATCGGTGTGAGCATAGTCGAAATCGGACGCCCTTCCCAGACTAAAGTGCGACGGGTATTTTGTGTACACCGGCCGCAGGGCTGTTGGGCAATCAGGGGCGTAGGGGCTTATGCAGCCAGCACCGATCGTATTGATATTGACGCGCGTGCCATGTAGGATTTGTCCCGATTCCCGGCGTTCAGTAGTGCAGAGGGCTCAACAGACGACGTGCGGCACCGCGTTGGTTTGCAGGAGGTTTGAACCAGATGGGATTTACAGAGGAACCCGTTGCGCAGTACCTGAGGGATATGCTCCCGCCGCGTGATGCGGTGTTGACCGATATCGAAGCCGCCGCTGCGGAGGAACGGATCCCGATTGTGGGCCCCGTCGTCGGGCGGCTCCTCGAACAACTGGCGCGAATGATCAGCGCCCGTCGTGTCTTTGAAATGGGTTCGGCGGTCGGTTATTCAACGATATGGTGGGCGCGTGGAGTTGGACCGGGCGGGCAGGTCTACTATTCCGATGGCAGCACCACCAACGCCGCGCGCGCGGGGGCGTATCGTTCAAGGCGGGGGACCTTTCGACGTGGCAACCACCAACGCCGCGCGCGCGGGGGCGTATCGTTCTAAGCAGCCAGGAAGAAGAAGTTCGACACACCAACGCCGCGCGCGCGGGGGCGTATCGGTCAGCCAGAGGCGCGCATGATCCCGATAGACAACCAACGCCGCGCGCGCGGGGGCGTATCTCGAGAGAGCGGGGTTAAGCGACCGCGTAGAGCTGTTGACGGGTGATTCCCTGGACCTTCTCGATCAAACTGCCGGTGAATTCGATATCGTATTTAATGATGTCGACAAACACTATTACCCCGAAGTATATAGACGGTCAGCGCACCGTGTCCGGGTGGGTGGCCTGTTGATTACAGACAACGTTCTCTGGAACGGTCGCGTCGCCGATCCGTCTGCGCAGGATCCCGACACGTCTGGAATCCGCGAGTTCAATCGTCTGCTATACGACGACGCGCGATATATGACCACGATTCTTCCCCTTCGCGACGGTGTGTCGGTGGCTTGGCGTGTCGCGTAGGTCCATGCCCCTGCGGTCGGCATTCCGGGGAAGTGCGAAGTGCATCGATCCATCTAAGCGAACCGGGGCTGGTTCAGTCCGGCTTGGCCGTGGGGTCCGATGACCGGCGGGGAAACAGTGGCATACTTCTCTCGTCGGCACAGGAAAACAGAAACCAGAGAGCATGAAAACGCTAGCGGAAGCCATACCGGTGAAGGGGCAGCCCGGTGAAAGGGCCGCTTGGAAGAGCCAAATGCGGGCTGTCTTAATTTACCCGGGCAGGCGGGAGGGATCGGATGAAGGCGAAAACAATGTTAGCCATTGCGTGGTGTTTCACTGGGTTGGTCGCGGGGTGGACCGTGGTTCCAGCCTGGACCGCCCCTCAGCAACCGGGGGCGGAGCAACAGATGACGGCACCAGCCATTCCCGGAGTTGTTGCCGCCGGTACCCGGGTGGAGCGGGTCTGGACCGGGTTGCAGGCCGGGGATGGGCTGATTGGGTACCCCGGCGGGGACTTGCTGCTACCCGAGCAGGGGACCGCCAACCGGGTCAGCCGGTTCGATGTCGATGGAAATCTCACCGTATACCTGGAGGACACGAACGAAGCGGGTGGCATCGCCATAGATCCCATGGGCCGTGTGATCGACATCGAGAGAAGCCCGCCGTCCCGGGTGCGTATTCTTGCCCCGGAACGCAAGGTTCTGGCTGATTCCTTTGAAGGCCAGCCGTTCGAGAGACTGAGCGATATTGTCGGAGACACGAAAGGTGGCATGTACGTCACTGAATCCCCGACGTCTTCGGTCTTCTACATCAGTCCCGCCGGCGCCATCACCCGTGTGGCCGACGACGTTGAGCGCGCCAATGGAATCATGTTGAGTCCGGATGAGGGGACACTCTACGTGACCAACACACCCAACGGCGTCGTCGCCTTCGATGTCTCCCCGGATGGCTCTGTCGGGAACCGCCGGCTCTTCATCAAGCCCGAAGGCGGGCAGGACGGGATGGCGATTGACGGCACCGGCCGCCTCTACGTTGCCGGCCAGATGGGTGTGCAGGTTTTCAGCCCCCAGGGCCAGCAACTGGGCGTGATTCCAACGCCCCGGCCGACGACGACTCTGGCCTTTGCCGGAGCAAATAAGAAAACACTCTATGTCATCGGGCGCGGGAATGATGGCCCCGGTGGTGACGGGCGAACCGCGCGGTCGATGTACAGAATCCCGATGCTGGCCGAGGGTTTCAGGGGACGGGCGAAGTAGAGCGGACGACGAGGTCCCGGGTTCGCTACAGCTCCGATCCGGCGAATCAGACCATCCGCGGCTTGTAGAGAGGCATCCTCAGGCAGGAGACCCGTCCTGCTCCGCCGTCGTTCAGGATCGATGCCGGTGACCACAGGGAGGGCATATGCGTGGGATCATAATCGTTCTCTTATCGTTCAGTGTCCTCGTCATGACCGCTGTGCGTGGGGTCGACGGAGGGCGGGCCACTACATTTTCCCTGCAGTCGCCAGACGAAGCTGCCGATGACCCGGTAGCCCGGATCGTGGGACGCCTCGATCTGGAGCGATACAAAGAAACGATCCGGGGTCTGACTGAGTTCGGGGATCGGTTGGCGGGCACCGATCGAAACCGGGCCGCTGTGGACTGGATCGAGGCCGAGCTCCAGAGCTTCGGCTGCCAGACCGAGCGCATGCAGTTTGTCGTCGACCCCCCGTCGCCAACCACCGGGCAACGACGGGCCGTCGTCGAGTCAAACCCCGTGATCGCCAGTGGCGAGATCCGCATGTCGGTCGGCGGCTCACGATTACGGGGCGTCACGCGGGGGACGGCAGCCAACACAGATCCCGGGGCCCAGACCGACGCCCGGCTCCGCGAGCTGAACGCGCAGCCGGCGGCTCCCGGTCTGAGGGAACAGGTCTACTGCACGAAAGTCGGGACAACGCGGCCCGACGAGATGTATATCGTCGGCGCGCATATGGACGGACGCGGATTCGGCGAAGCCGCCGACGACAATGGTTCCGGAACGGCGCTGGTCATGGAACTGGCCCGTGTCTTCAACAGCCCGGATGTGGGGACGGAGCGATCGATTCGGTTTGCACTGTGGAACCACGAAGAAGGCGGTCTGCGGGGCGCCTATGCCTACGTGGACCAGCGTGCCCCGCTTCAGGGCCGGGAGGAGCCGCCCGGTTCAGGGAGATACCCGGAGCCGACGTGGCTCGGGATGGTCCAGCACGACATGATGTTGTTTGATCACGGAATGCCGCGGCCGGACGGTTCGGTCAGCTCCGAACAGCGCCCGGAAGCCGACGTGAACATCGAGTTTCAGTCCCGAGCGTTGCGGGCGGACGGAGCCATGCGTCTGGCGTTCTTGTTTCGCGAGGCCAACGAGAAATATGCAACGGACTATCCAGCGGCGGTCGGTCCACACATGACCAATACGGATTCCACCCCCTTCATGGATCTTGTTCCTGCCATCAGCCTGCGCGAGAACGAACGGGGCATGCACGTAGGTGCGGGATGGAACCCCAACTGGCATCAGCCGACGGATCTGTTTCGCACCTACTCCGACCGGGATTTCCTCCTCGGCCTCAACGCCGCACAGACCTCGCTGGGAGCCATCGCCGAACTGGTCGGAACGACGCTGGTCAATTGACGGTCGGTCCCACCGGGATACTCGGTCGCCGGACGAGCGATGGCTTCAACGTGTCCGGAACGGGTTTGAATCTGCGAACGGACGCCGGCGCCGAACCGCGCCGTAGAGCTGATCAATCCTTCCAGGGGGCCATCGTGCCGTCGTGGCCGCCGATGCGGTCGACCCGGGTTCGGACGATGAGTCGCTGTTCGCCTGGCCTGCGAAAAGGGTAGGTCTCTTCGCCCAGGAACCTCATTGCAAGCTTGTCGATGTGCTCTTCGGCGCCGGCATCGCTCACAGACGCACTCCCGTAAAACACCATGTAGGAGCGGGGATTGTTCGGGTCCTGTGCGCTGATGATGATGCGCGGGTCGTTGCGGAGGTTTCTCGGTTTGAGCCGTCCCTCGGCCGTGTTGAATACCACTTCGTCCCCATCGACATCCAGCCAGACCAAGGTCACCTGCGGTGCCCCTTTGGCATTGAAGGTCGTGACGTGACCGTGCGTCTGCTCGTTCAGGATTTTCTTCACAGATTCCGGCAACGTGATCGCCATGTCTTTTCTCCTTGTCGTAGGGAAAGTAAATTAGTGGGTGTTCGACTTCAGAACAACCGGCTCAGTCTAACCCGCGGTGGCTGACGTCCGTCAATCCTCAGATAAGCCTGGGCAGAACCGCTCGCGACTTCAACTACCCATCGTTCTGCCAAGGTGCGTGTTCAGGGTCTTAATGGACGCCCGGGCGGTCACTCCACGGGTTGCGCCGTCAGGAACGGGCCATCGGGCGTCCACCCTCTCAGGTCACCGTTGATGGCGATCAGATAGTAGCCACCGCCGCGTTCGTCCGCGTAGTCGAAGCGTGTGTTCCGCGGCAGCACCGTTTCATTCATTTCGGCCGTATCTGAAGCGCCGTCCCTGTCCACGCTTTCCATGAACACGCGGCCGTCTTCCCGATATATGGTGATCCGGATTCCGGAGGGCTCCTCCTCAAACCACGTACCAATTTCTTCTCGTGCCGCCTGACTATCGGCACCATCGATTGACTCTGTGATCGACTCTGTGATCGACTCTGTCTCGACGGTCGCCGTACACGCCGCAACGGATGCGAACGCAAGGATGAGCCAACAGGCCAATCTGGTTTCTGATCGCATCTTTATCTCCTGCGGTGAAGACCCATATCGTGCCGGTTCCCCGAAGAACACGAGATTCCCCTCGAATTTTCTTGCAATATGGGCAATCTACCGACCCGCCATGGAATTCCTGTGCGCCGGCTCCCGGCACCACCCGTACACAGACTCGTGTTGGATTCGTTGTACAACGCGGATTGCTAGTCTCTGATTTCCACAATCATTTCGATTTCGACCGCCTGGCCTCTGGGTAACGACGCCATACCCACGGCGGCGCGGGCATGTCGGCCCCGCTCGCCAAAGACTGCGACAATCAAATCTGAAAAACCATTGATCACTGCGGGTTGTTCCACAAACGATGGAGCAGAATTGACCATGGCCAACACTTTCACGACGCGCACAACCCGGTTCAAGTTGCCCAGCATCGCTTTCAGGACCGCAAGTTGATTGATTGCCGTCAGGCGCGCGCCTTCGTACCCCTCTTCGATGGTGACATCAGCGCCCAGCTTGCCGGTGATCTCAGTGCCGTCCGCCCGCCGTGGCCCTTTACCCGCCAAAAAAATCAAGTTCCCGGTCCGTACACCGTTGACGTAGTTCGCAACGGGGCTGGGTGCATCCGGTAGCGTAATGCCCAGTTCTTCGAGGCGTGCTTCCGGATCATAGGCACTGAGGTCGCCGTCGTTTTGTCGAGCCGACGCGCCATGATGACCCGCGATGACTAATAAAAGGACAACAACACTGCGTGCCAATAAGAAAGTTCTGTTCATATTCCGAATTCCCGAGTGAATTCACAGGGCCTCAGGCTGCAGCATGAATTATTCACAATTGGTGTACAAGGCCTTTATAAGGCGGTGATGACGGAATAAAACGGCCCGTCGTGTCCGATTGCCAGCGTGAGGCGACGGGTAGCATGCGGCCACCGGCCATCCTCAGCCGGCAATCGCAATGCCTTACATCTTCAATGGCCAGTGGCCGGCACTACATTAGTGCGACGCAACTCAACCGGGAGCCCGTCGCCCCAACCGTACTTGTCGTTGGCAAGCTGCCGCACAGCCCGGAACAGCCCGCCATCGGCGTCGGCGTCAAGGACACGGCTGACGGCGTCCCATGTTTGGTTGCCGAGTTTGACCGTCACCGTGGGTGTTTTCAACAGGTTCTTGACCCAGTCTGCATCGAATCCATGCTCTGCCAGCACGAAGAGGTGACCACCGCGTTCAACAAACCATAGCTCGATTTCCCGCGGACGGCCTGAGGTGCGACCGAGGGTCGTCAGGTACAGGAACTTTTCAACAACGTCACCATCAGTCATGGTCGACAGTGATTGTACGTCGGTTACGCCTACGAGCGGAATCGTCAGCATCGCCTCCGGGTTCTCGAGACGGAGCGCACCATCAATCCGTCACGTTGATGCTGGACAGAGATATCTCAACTCACTGCAAATGCGCCGGTGAGAACCGCACCCGTCGCTTTTCTGGTCAGATGCTTGTATAGGCGATTGCCGTCTTCATTGGCCTCAAGTCCTCCTGTATCGCCTTGTTGGAAGTTGAGAACTGGACGCTTCCGATCAGGTGACCGAATGAAGTTCCCCGCGATACGCAGCTCCCGATAGATATACTAAGGAGTCCCCCGTCGAGTTCCCATGTCGAGCTCATTGACAAAACTGCAGGGTTTTGGTATCCCCCTATGACACGGGGCGGTTGGACGATTAAGGGGTTGCACTCAATCTGGAGGTAGCAGAATGAAAGTCAAGGTATTCGTTTTTTTGGGGTTGACGGCAGGGTTGCTCATGATTTCGGGTTCGGTTCTGGCACACCACTCGAATGCGCCATCAGACAAGGACCGTCTAATGACACTGACGGGAACGGTATCGAACTTCGCGTTCCGGAATCCGCATGTGAGCGTGTCTTTTGACGTCACGGATGGCCAAGGCAACGTTGTGACCTGGTTTGCCGCCGGCACCTCTCCTTTAAACCTCGCAAGGGATGCCGGCTGGACGAACAAGACGTTTACCACGGGAGAACAGATTCTTGTTCAAGGCCACCCGAATCGAGACGGCAGGCCACTGCTGTTGTTCATCAGGTTATATCGATGTAGTGGCGAAATGATCCCGGTAGATAAGGAGAGCAACTTGGCAGCAGGGTATCGGAACAGAGAGTACATAACACGTGTAAGAATAGAACCCATCGAAGCGACTCAGGTCCAGGCGGTTTGCGCTGGAAGCGAGCAGATTCCCGATATTCTTGGCCCGCTAGCCAGGGGCAGAAACTAGAAACGGGATACTAACGAGAGTCATCGCTGGGACGCACGAAAGAAGCGTTGATGTTCGCAAGTAAGGCAAGTAAGGCATGTAAGGAAGGGGGAATTTCAAAATGAGAATGAGCTTTGCAGTTTTGACCGTTGCCGCGCTACTGGCCTGCGCGCCCGGCATCCTTGCGCAGACTGCATCGAACGCAGACAGTGCAGGAATCATGCGAACTTCGGATGGTAAGCCAGATTTTTCCGGATACTGGGTGCGCGGAGGTGGCGGAGGCGGTGAACGACCGCTGAGCGTTTTTCAGGGGGGTGACGCCCTCCGCGCCCCGACCCGAATTGAATTGGCCGCGGAGCTTCCTCTTACGCCTGAGGGAAAGAGGTTGGTCGAACTCTACACCTCAACGGATGGGGAATGGGCTGGAGAGACTGGCGTTTTCGATGATGCCGGACATCATGCTGTCCCTTGCGGCCCGGAGAGCCCTGGGGACCTCGGCGCCCCGATGGAGATCGTTCAGAATCCGGCGCGCCTGTTCATCGTCTATACCGGAGGCGACACCAAATGGATCCGTCAGGTCTGGATCGGGCGAGAACATCCCGACGATACCAGCGATTATGAGCCTTCTTGGATGGGTCATTCGGTTGGCCACTGGGAGGGCGACACCCTCGTCGTCGATACCGTCAGGATGACTACAACACCCGGACACATGGTAGATTTTGATACTGCGGCACCCCAGAGTCCTGACGCTCACTTGATCGAGCGAATCAGTTTGGCTCCCGACGGGACAATGCACATTGAGAAAACGATTGAAGACCCGGAAATGTTTCTCCGCCCGTGGACGAAAAGCGATGTTCTTCGGAAGGAGACGAACTGGGACGTCGTTGCATTTGCGTGGGAGATAGGAGAACAGCACCTCGTATGCGAGGATGGCCGCTACCCATCGGACAACAACCCCTACTAACACAGGCCCTGCACCACTAAACAGGCCCTCCCACCTGGATGATTGCGAGGGCCGCCGGCCGTTCAGAAAGGATGTCTGATCGAACGCACCCACATTCCGAATCTGACGATCTTCTGACTCAGGAAACGAACCGGCCTAAGGAGAAGTCAGGGACCCTCCGCAGCATCCATGACCCGTTTCAGTCGGTTTGGCGGGGACCACGAACGACTCCGGGGCCCCAGTCACAGATCCAGCAAGATGTTTGAGATTTCAAAAAGTCTCAGAGCCTGAACAGGAGGTGAGTGCGTTAATCGTTCAAAACCCGGGTGAGCGCGTGGATCCGGGCAAGGTTTTCCCGCATTGCGACGAAGTTTTCAATCTGAATGCCGCCGCCAGTGAGCGTCGAGATCGTTGACAGTATCTGTTCCACCATTGGGGTAATCTCGAGCACCCGGCTTCTAACGCTCTCCTCGGAAGGCTCATCAACTTCGATTGGCTCGGCGTCGAACCTCCACTCGAAGAACTTGATCATGTCCCCGGTGACATTCTCCAGATCTTCCACCCGATTCTCGAAGTCCCGGCGGGACCGCCGGTCAGACATCGAATCAGAATGTGTGCCAATCTTAGTTGGAAATTGAAACGGCTCCAAACCCCATGGTTTGATGGTATTGGAAGAAACAACATCAAGCCTGTAAGAGAAAGGAGCCGAGATGAGGAGTCTGTTACGTTCGGTAAAGAAACGCAAGAAGTCGCGTGTGCTGGGTGAGGTCGAGGTCCTGAGCCGGGAGGAATACTCGGGACTGGAATTGGACTCGAAGGTGGAGATGATTCGGGCGTTGATCCCACTGGGGTTGATGCACGTGGAGGAGTTGCTCGACGAGGAAGTGAAGTCGTTGGCGGGTGAGCGATACGCACGAAAGGAGGCGGCGTTGCGGGGCCGGCGACACGGGAGCAATCCGGGGACCGTGGGGCTGGGTGGCCAGCGGGTGCCGGTTCGGGTGCCTCGAGTGCGCAGCGTGGCGGGCGGGGAGATTCCGCTTCGGACCTACGAGGAACTCAGTCCGGGTGGCGCGGTGAACGAGCTACTGCTCAGACGTGTGCTGTATGGGATCTCCTGCCGGAACTATGAATCGGCCGCTGAAGCGATTCCGGGAGCGATCGGACTGTCGAGTTCGACGGTGTCTCGAGGATTCGTCCAGGCGAGTGCCGCGAAACTTCGGGAGATGCAGGAGCGGGATCTGAGTGGCGAGGACGTCGTGGCGATCTTCCTGGACGGGAAGGCGTTTGCCGACGCCCTGATGGTAGTGGCCCTGGGCGTCACGCTTTCGGGCGACAAACGCTTCTTGGGCTTCGTGGAGACCGACACGGAGAACGAGCAAGTGCTGACTCCGTTTCTCCGTTCGTTGATGGAGCGGGGCCTGGACATCTCTGAAGGCGTGCTGGTGATTGTCGACGGCGGCAAAGGTCTGCGGGCGGCGGTCAAGAAGGCATTCAGGAATCGAGCCCTGGTCCAACGCTGCCAATGGCACAAACGCGAGAACGTCGTGAGATACCTATCGAAGACCGAGCAAGCCGTGTGGCGACGCCGGCTGCAGCGGGCCTACGAGCGCCCGGAGTACGACGAAGCTCGGGCGGCGCTCGGAGAGCTCCATGGAGAGCTCGAGGAGCGAAACCAATCGGGGGCTGCGAGCCTTGAGGAAGGCCTGGAAGAGACCCTCACGTTGCATCGGCTCGGCGTGTACGGGGTCTTGGGCCGTTCGTTCAAGACGACGAATTGCCTGGAATCGGTCAATGCCCTTGTCGAGGAAAGGTGTGCGAAGGTCGATCATTGGAAGAACTCGAGTCAGCGGCAACGCTGGTTGGCGACGGCGCTCATCGACATCGAACTGCGCCTGAGGAAGGTGATCGGCTACCGTCATCTTCCAAAGCTCCGCGAAGCCCTCCAGCGAGAGCTGAAAATTGAGGCGAAGACGTCGACGAGATCGAAGAAGAAGGTTGCATGACCCATCGTGAGCCGTGGAGAGTTTCAACTAAGAATGGGCTTGACTCTCGAATCATATTGACCGGCCCAGTCTTCTTTTCCCAGCTCGGACAGCTCCGTTCGGTTCTCTTCGAAGCGTTCCATCTGAACCTGTTCGTACCTGGCCTTTCCTTCGGGCGTTTCCCAGAAACCCGGGACCTCCTCGGGCGCCGTGATTCCCGGCAGATCGAAACCTCTATCCAGGTATTCCAACTCGGTTCTGCGTCCCCCACTCGTTGGCGTCTGGGCATTCGTCGTGAACGGAATAAGCAGGAGAGCACTGCCTAAGAGCAATAACCGGGCAACTGGTTTTATAAGCATCGTGTGGACTCCTCCCCGCAGCCTGCGCCCTTCATGCTGATTGTGGCGGAAAGATCCATCTCCCTCATCCTCACTCGCCATTCTCAAGTCCGGGCTGCGCTTATCAAACATCCGTTACTGATCGGGCCCCAGGGCTCCGGGGTCTCGAAACCCTGCGTTGTATGTATCCACCTCGTCCATCGGAGCGCAGATGGATTCTGTCACTCCGGAGAACAAGCCCGGCCATCCATAGAAGGTGTAGTCGTCGGGCGACTCGCGGTGGAAGGTTTTGGGCGCTCCCGGCCAGGGTGAGGTGTAGTTCAGCGGATCATATAATGTCAACTCCATCTCGATCGCATCGGCGTCGACCCGCCTGTAGCGCTCTTCGATCCGGCCCGACAGGCTGCGTGGATGACCCGGCCGGTCCAGCCAGGCCCGCTCATCCACGCCAACGGTGTCCACCACGAGCGTGTCTCCCTCCCAACGGCCGACGGAGTGTCCATACCAGGCTGGACCGAGATTGTCGAGGCTCTCGCCCGACGGCAATTCCCGGCCGTCCAGCCAGATGTATCGTACCCGATGCTCCCACTGGAATATCTGTAACAGCCTGTCGGGAAACATCAGGAATTCCACTTGCTCGCCATTCTTGAGGATCTTGGGAAAACCCATCGGATTGCACTCGTATTCGGGGTCATTGGACAGATGGGGGTAGGGAACATCCGGTGACAGCGGATGACTTCGGGCCGCTGTGCCAGGCACTGGAATACGGTTCCGTACGATCTCCATGGCCCGTGGAGTCAGTTGCGGCCGGGTATCCGGACCAAAACTCGCGAATTCGCTGACTGAGTTGTCTAAAAGGTAGATCCCCGAGAAATCCCGCCGGTCGAAGTCGCCGGACGCCGGCTCCTGGCCGGACACGTCGGACAGTAACCCGCACGAAAGAATCAGGGCCGGCAACATGACGCAGATTAGTGGACGACTCATCATTTTTTCAAACCTCCTGTACGGTTCTGGCCGTGACCACAAAGCGTGGCTTCATAACGATCGGGACCCCAATCGTGGTGTCCCCCGGCTAGTCCAGAGGATTTCCACCGCGACGTCGCGACATGATGATGGAGCCGTCCTCAAGAATAACTTCCACGACGACGGCTGTGGGTGCGCCCGCGGCGGAAGGATTCACGACAACGGTGATTTCCTGGCCAACCTTCAGCGTATTCCGACCGTAGCCCAGACGGGCCAAGCGGGCGACTCCGGCGTTCTCAAAACCCCATCTGACGACATTGCCATCCTCGTCGACAGCGTCTATATAGATCACGACGTGAGGATTCCGCCAGGACACTTCCGACACCGTGCCCTCGAGTGTCAGTTCGGTCTCCATGTCATAGGTGTTCCCACGGCCGTGATGTGCTTCCAGTGGCCCCGCGACAACTGCCAGGGCAAATATGCCAATCAAAAATGCCACGGATTTCGCCATCGAAACCTCCCTTGGATCGTGAAGTCCTTATCAAAAAGTGAGCCGCTCTCAGTTGCGCAGACGCTCGTGAAGACAACTGTTCCTGGACAGTTCACATAATCTTACTACCACGCGAGAGGTGCCTTACTTTTTTGTTACGACGCCGACCCATTCTGCAACTTTCTCAACCCCCGTGGCGTAGGGTCTGGCAGCGTGATAGCGATCGATTGTATCGCGGCGAAAGATCCCCTCGTGTTCGCACTGGGCGAACTGGGGAACCGGAGATTTCAGCGGGTGATGCTCGAGCCGAAGCGGCAATAGCGCGCACGGAGGCGGGGGCCCGAATGCGGGGTGCTTCACAGTTATTGAGAATCGTCAGCGTTTATCGGGCCGGGGCTGAAACTGTCGGATCACTCAGATCACGACACCGTTGAAGGCCGTGAGACATTTCTTGCTTACGCATTCCACCTGTAGTTAACTTTGACGCTGATTCATCGTTAGATGGCTTGATCAGCCGGTGTTGGTCCGCTGCTGGTCTGCGTTGCAGATGAAGGAGGCTCATATGAGAAGAATCGCATGCATCCTGTTTCTGGGGGCGGTTTCGGTCCTCTCCATCGGAGCCCGGCCTCAAGGGGGCCTGGACCCGTCATGGGCTTTCCAGCTCACCGAAGCCGACCGTCCCGCGAGTCCTGAGGAAACCGGGCCGCTCCGCACACCCGGGAGCACCCGCACCTACACGCGTGAGGAAATCGGAGACCTGTCCAATCCGCCCGACTGGTTTCCCGACGAGGACGCGCCCAAGCCCGACGTCGTTCTCCGAGGGCACGATGCGGTATTCGCCTGCGGCTCCTGCCATCTCATGAGCGGGCTCGGTCATCCCGAATCAGCCGATCTCGCCGGTCTTTCCAGTGAGTACATCGTTCGCCAGCTCGAGGACTTCAAAAGCGGGGTCCGGCAGGATTTTTCCCGTATGAACACCATCTCGGAGGCGATGTCGGATGAAGAGATGCGGCAGTCGGCCGACTGGTTCGCCAGCCTGACGCCCATGCCCTGGAACCGGGTGGTCGAAACCGATACCGTACCCAGCACCTACGTAGGTGAAGGTCGCATGCGCTTTGCGCACCCGGATGGAACGACCGAGCCCATCGGCAACCGCATCATCACGCTGCCCGAGGAGCCGGGCCGCGCCAGAAACCGCGACCCGAAGTCGGGTTTCATCGCCTACGTGCCCAGCGGCAGCTTAGCCCGGGGTGAAGATCTGGTGAGAAACGGCGGCGGGGGCAGAACGATCGCCTGCACCATCTGTCACGGCGAGGATCTCCGGGGTCTGGCCACCGTGCCACGGCTCGCCGGCCTCCACTCGATCTATCTCGCCCGCCAGCTCTATCTGTTTCAGAACGGGCAGCGGGACGGCATCGACGCCGCGCTGATGGATCGGTCCGTGGCCCAGTTGAACGACGAAGATATCGTTGCGATCTCGGCTTATCTCGGGTCCCTGGCGCCCTGACGTCATCCGACGGCAGACGCTTTCATACCGGGCGAGAACCAGAGCGCGTTCTGGCCGGACATCGGCCAGAACCTGGAGATCTGGGACGGACACCTAATTCTCGAGTTCGGAGATCCGGGACGGACACCTAATTCGGTCCGTCAACAATCTTTGCCGTCCGCTGAACTCGAGAATTAGGTGTCCGTCCCAGATCTCCGCTAGGCAGGCCTGTTCAAAAAAGAAGCGGGCCGGATGGCCCGCTTCAGGAATTCGATCTATCGACCGGTGACTCTCAGCGGCTGGACGAATACTCTCCGCGCTCTACATCCGCACGCAGGCAAGCGACCTGCCACGCGGCAAAATCCTGGAAGCCTTCTACTCCAATAACAAATGGATTCGGCTGGCCCGGCCGGCGCGTCCGCGCCGCCTCGATCGTGGGCAGGGAATCGTCGATGTAGGAGTGGTTGTTGAGTTCGACGTCCACTCCGGCGGCTTTGGCCAGCGTCGCGACCCGCTCGGTCGATTCCATCATTTCGCGGGAAGTCGCCAGTGAAACGGTCCGTGGACCGTTCAGGAAAAAGGCGAGGTGGGGCTGCCCGCCTTCCATCACGGGCACCATCGTCGACAGGGCCCCGTCGGTATGCCCCGGCGTGGAGTAAAACGTCAGGGTCGCGCCCCCAAGCGTCAGCGTGTCACCGTCGGCGACCACCATGTCACGCTCCGGCGGCGCCACGCGGCCCGACTCCGCACTCGCTTCCATCGTGCGCCAGGCTGCCTCGGTTGCCACGACGCGCGCGCCATAACGTTCCTGGAGGTAACGGGAGCCTCCAAAGTGATCGCCATGTTCGTGGCTGATCACCACGTACTGAATACGGGAAGGATCCAGGCCGAGCTGTTCCAGGCCCCCGACAATCTTCTCCTCCGCATCCTGGTCATTGTTCAGCGAATCAAGAAGAATAATCCCGTCAGGTGTGTCCAGCGCCCACGAATAGACCCGCGGCAGGCCTAAGAAGTAGAGGTTGTCGAAGGCCTTGACGGGCGCCACCGTTTCGGGAAGCACGGGCCGGGGACGGCCGTTGCGGGGCAGGCACAGCCGCGTCATTGCTTTCTCGTAACGCGTACCGGCAAGTTCTGTGGCTTTATCGACCTGCATCTGCACCGCCGCGGAATGTTCCTGCGCATACGCGGGCAGGCCCGGGGCCGGGAGCGAAACAATAACGGCGACTGGGAGCATGAATCTTACTATCTGCATTGTTTTCATTGTCCTGTTCTGATGTTCAATTCAAAGGAAAACGCGCGCGAATCCCGGCGTCACGACCACTCTTTCCCAATACTTTGCACCCACAGCAGGGAAAACTCTAGAGAATTCCATTCAGGAAGGCCGCCGGGATCCGCACGTGGGACCCGTAGATTATCCGCAGACCCTCAGCCGTCCTTCAGCAACATCAACGGCGGTGGTAGTATCTGAATATGATCGACTGGGCCACATGTCCCGCGGTTGAACGTGACCCCGAACGGGTCAGCGGAGCCTGGGTATTCCGCGGGACCCGCATCCCCGTCGCCGCACTGTTCGAGAATCTCGAGGACGGGTCTCGAGCGTCACAGTTTGTCGACTGGTTTCCGGGGGTTACCCTTGAACAGGTCCGTGCCGTTCTCGATCACGCGGCCCCAAGCGCCCTGTTCCCCGCATAGATGCGCGTAATATGCGACCAAGGCACCCCCGATCCTCTGCGAGAATCACTGCTGCTGCACCATGTATCGACCGCTTGCGAAAAAGGCTGGTCGATGTTGAGGAATGGGGAGTTGCTCGATGCCGCTGAACGTGAGGAATATGAGGTCCCGGTCAAGACAGACGCGAGTCTCAGGTACCAACAGAATCTGACTGACCGAGGCCTGGGAATCGTCGTCTTGCTTTCCACGAGTTGGCCCCGCATACAGCGAGTGATTTCGTCGGTTATTGCGGCAATTGACCGAGTCGTACCGGGCAGCTACATACGGAGTTGAAATCCCATACCGTGAAGGCTAACGACCCGATGAACCCGATGCCGCAGTGATGCGCTCTGCCGAAAGCATTTCGAGCAGCATCGAAAAGGTTGTGTGGCGTACGGGGGCTATCCATAGCCGCGGGAAGACCCCCATCGGAGATGATCCGGGAACACATACTGTCCGAGCTGTGCATGAGTCAAGCCGGGCTTGAGTATCGACTGGGCGCGTCTCCGAGGGTTGTCAATAAGCATGTCAGGCCGGGACCTGTTCGAACGAAAATGCGGGGATATCAGTACGCTCGCTCGCATGCTCGACGGTGAGACCACAGATCTTCCCCTCAGGATCGACCTCAAGAACCGAATCCTCGTCGAGATCGCGTGTCTGGGCCGCTTTCACGGGACGGAACTCGATGTAAAGCGTGTCCTTATCCTGGAAGTACTTAATCTTCATGGTTTAAACGATCGATCAAAGAAGCCATTGTGCACTGTCTCGCCATCTGCTGGCCGTATAACGGATTGGCGATAACCCGCGCCGCTTGCCGTAAAGTTCTTGCGGGCCCTCAGCAGTGCAAGATCTGTGGCATTTCTAGCGGCGAAGAAACCGGCGGCGGGATCATCTCCGTGTTAGCCAGCGATCGTTTCGACGTCACCCGGCAGTTTGCTGACAATGAGCTTGTGGAGATTAACCTTTCGGCTGGCGTTGTCAATATCGATACCGACTAAATTGCCTTGCTCATCGTAATCAAGGAGAACGCCTTCGGAAATTTCCCTTGTGTCAGCACTCGCACGCTCGGACAGGTCGATATACAGTGAGTCTCGGGATGGTGAGTGGAGTTCCGGGACGGACACCTATCTCCGCACCCTGTTGATACACGGCGCGACCTCGATTACACTGGAGCGACCTTTCCCGCCCGCGGCAAGCCACGCCCTGGCCGCATCTTCAGGATCACGCACCATGTCCCGAAATGCCCGAATCGTCGTCCCCGGCGCCGCGCATCACGTCACACAGCGCGGCATACGCCGGTCGCGGATCTTCTACGACTCAGAAGACCGCGACAGCTATACAGAAGTCATCGGCCTCAACTGCAAAAAATTCGGCGTCCAAATCCTGGCGTGGTGCTGGATGACCAACCACGTCCACCTGGTCGCGGTACCGGAACACTTCAACTCCCTGGCGCTCGCCCTCCGGCTCGCACACTCCACGTATGCGCGCCGATTCAATGCCAAGTACCACTTCTCAGGTCATCTCTGGCAGAACCGCTTTTACTCCTGCCCGCTTGACGAGCCTCGCACCTGGGCCACCACTCGCTACGTCGAACGGAACCCAGTGCGTGCCGGTATGGTTCGGCGAGCCGAAGACTATCCATGGTCGAGCGCCGGAGCGCACTGTAGGGGGGAGGCCGATGCCCTCGTTTCGGCGGTACCGGCATTGCCACCAATGGAGGCCAGTTGGTCGTCCTGGATCGGGGGAGAGGACGATGGAGCGACAACGCAGTTGATTCGTGACAACACGACAAAGGGCTATCCCTGGGGAGCGGAGGATTTCGTCACACGACTGGAATCCGAATTCGGCAGGCCCTTGCGCCGAAGACCACCGGGGCCCCGGCCGGGACAATCGGGACCCTCGACAACCCGTACGCGCCGGAGTTAGGTGTCCGTCCCGGAACCCTGAATCCAACAGGCAGGCAGATGTGGGCTCAAGCCAGTGGCTGCGATAGAATATCGGGCAGATGAAATATAAAGTCTTGCTTAAACAGTCGGAAGAGGGCTTCAGCGTAAGTTGTCCTGGCCTCCCGGGATGCTGGTCTCAAGGTGCCACGGAAAGAGAAGCACTTGAGAATATTCAGTCAGCGATCCGCCAGTATCTTGACGCAGTAACCGAACTGTCAAAGGGAGAAGAGACCCGGGAAGTCGAAATCACAATCTAGCTGTGGGGAAGCTTGCCGGGATCAACCATCTCCGCGCTATCCGCGCTTTTAAGAAGGCTGGCTTTCGGGTCATTGGCCAGGGCAAACACACCGTTATGAGCGACGGTCGGCACATCCTTACTATTCCCCGGCACAATCCGGTTAACGCGTTTACGATGGGCGGAATAGTCCAGGATTCGGGTCTGTCCATCGAACAGTTCAGGTCTCTGCTGTAAGTTCGGGGACGGACACCTATCTCTGCATCCCGTGGACTACACCGGAGCGGCCCCCCTGACTTGCGGCAAGCAATGCCGTGGCCGGCTCTACAGGATCCCAGACTATCCCCCAATGCCGGAATCGTCGTCCCCGGCTCCGCCCATCACGTCACACAGCGCGGAATACGCCGATCAGCAATCTTCTGCGACTCAGACGACCGCGACAGGGATACAGAAGTGATCGGCCGGAACTGCGAAAAGTCTGGCGTACAGATTTTTGCGTGGTGGTGGATGACCAACCCCGTGCACCGGGGCGCCGTACCCGGAAAGTCCAACTCCCTGGCGCTCGCCCTCCGGCTCGCGCACTCCACGTATGCGCGCCGATTCAACGCCAGGTACCGCTTCTCAGGCCACCTCTGGCAGAACCGCTTTTACTCGGGCCCGCTTGACGAGTCTCACACCTGGGCCACCACTCGCTATGTCGAACGGAACCCAGTGCGTGCCGGTATGGTTCCGCGTGGCGAAGACTATCAACGCTCGAGCGACGGCGCGCACTGTAGCGGGCAGGCAGATGCCCTCATCTCGGCAGAGGGGGAGCTGCCACCAATGAAGGGCATTGGGTCCCTGGATCGCCGCAGAGGACGATGGAGCGACGACGCGGTTGATCCGGGACAACACGACAAAGGGCTATCCCTGGGGAGCGGAAGATTTCGTCAGACGACTGGAATCCGAATTCGGCAGTCCCTTGCGGCGAAGACCACCGGGCCCCGGCCGGGACAATCGGGACGTTCGACAACCCGAACGCGCCGGAGTTAGGTGTCCGTCCCGGAACTCCGCCAATCCGGCAACGAAGCAGTCGGCATGACTTGATTGTCATGGTTTGACAAAGCTACATGTGTTCTATAGCGTCGCGCCGACGGCTGCGTCGTCATCCGACACCAAACTGCAGCAAAGCAGTCTGGAACATTCGGTTGAACTGGCATTACAAAACACTCAGGAGGAGAACCCGATGAAGGAACTGTTGACGAGGGTCTCAGGCCAAATACTCATGCTAGGGATGGTGGTGGGGATAGCCGCCCCGTCATTGATGGCGCAGTGGCCGCCGTTCATTCATTCCGCCACGACCAACGCGACGGAAACACACTTGCAGATCTTCGGGGAACGATTCCCGGTGGGCAGTCAGGTGTGGCTGGCCCAACAGCAGTTGTTGGGAGTGGTGGTGGGAAATAACGGCACCACGATCACCGCGCTACTACCGCCCGGGCAGCTTCAGCCGGGGACCTATGTGTTGCGAGTGATCCATCCCTCGCTGGGAAGGCAAGGGCGATCGAATGTGTTTGAAGTGACGTTTGGGGAGGTGGGTCCGGCGGGAGCGGCCGGGACTAATGGAGTGGATGGAGTGGATGGAGTGGGATTGCCCGGAGCGCCGGGAGTCAATGGAGCAAACTGCTACGACGGGATACCCGGAGGAACAAGCGTGTTGGATTGCCAGGGAGCGCAGGGACCCCCGGGAGCGGCGGCGGACGTGTGTGCGGTATTCGCGGCGCTGGGACAGGTGCCACTGATGGGCACGGGCCTGCCGTGCAGTCCGACGGTGCGTTTCGTGGACAACGGAGATGGGACGGTTACGGACAACCAGACGGGGCTGATGTGGGAAAAGAAGACGGCGTGTGGAGCGCAAAACTTAAGCGATCCTCAGTGCCAAGAGAATCTATATCGTTGGTCCACAAATTTACTCGACCCGAACGGCCCGTTGTTCAGCGATTTTCTGGCCCGGCTGAACCTGGATATCGCCAATACATCAGGTGGGAGTTGCTTTGCCGGCCATTGTGACTGGCGTATTCGGAATGTCTCCGAACTGAAGAGCATTCTTGT
Organism: Terriglobia bacterium; assembly: GCA_965263045.1. Taxonomy (GTDB): domain Bacteria; phylum Acidobacteriota; class Terriglobia; order 20CM-2-55-15; family 20CM-2-55-15. Next base: position 4,277,296 of record CBDHGK010000041.1, on the reverse strand, counting down.
GGCGCCTTTCTTTTGCGGACCTACTCCGTGCATAGATGCGGCATTCGGTCCGACCCAGGCGTCCTTCTACTGGTCGTCGACTACCAACGCCAGCGTTCCGGTCAACGCGTGGATCGTCCACTTCGACAGTGGCATCGTGAGCAACGGCGGTAAGGACTTCATCGTCTACGCGCGCGGGGTGCGAGGCGGCCGGTGATGTCTTATTTGCTTATTTGATTCGGGGGTCTGGGGGGCTTGCCCCCCAGCGGATCCCCAGGGTGAACTGAGATGAATTGAAAGGAGACAGCCATGGCATACACGGAGCACCTTTCCATATACAAGAGCGCCTATGATCTGTGCCTGTGGCCCGAGCAGGTGGTTCAGGGTTTTCGCGGTATCACAAGTATTCGATCGGATCGGATATGCGCGACAGTGCCCGGCGGGTGCTGAGGTTGGTGGTGCGCGCGAACGCCCGGCGTGACAAGTCCCCAGTGTTGATCCAGTTGCGCGAAGAACTGGAAGAACTCAAAGTCCTCGTCCGGCTGTGCTCCGATTTCGCTGCGCGGCGATGCCAAGGGCTTTCCCAATTTTAATTCTTTCGAGTACGCGATCACCCGAGTGGTGGAGATCGCGAAGCAGAATGAAGGTTGGCCCAAGAGTCAGGGTCAGGGCCATGGCCCGAATCGGCGGGCGATGCCATCCCAGCTAGCCGCGCCGGGTGCGCCATGATCACCGGGTCCTCTCCCGCCTGCAAAGCAGGTGAAAGCTGACGCCCTGTAGTGGGGCCGAAGCACAAGGGCGTCCTCCCCTGCCAGGGTGTGTCAAAACAACTACGCGCGCGGGGTACGAGGCGGCCGGTGACCGGTCCTGACCGTGTGTTCCGGGACGGACACCTATCTCTGCTCCCTGCTGATACACGGCGCGGCCTCAACCGCAATGGGACGATCTTGCCACTTGCCCCAAACAAGTGCCCTGGCCGCCGTTGCAGGAACACACACCATGGCCCGCAATGCCGGGGTTGTGGACGCGGCTTCTGTGCCGGAGACCCAGTTCGGCGGAAGGGATCTTGTTCGATCGGCGCTACCTCCCACTGTGAGAACGAATCCGAGACTGGTTCTAAGAACCCTGGCTCGGTCCCGACTTCATGTCTCTGATTGAAGCCCCAACATTCGGATCGAATTCGGTCCCCATCCCTGAATGCAGAAGGTATTCAAATATGAGCTCAAGCCAGTGGTTGCGGTCAAATAGCGGGTCGATGACGTATAAGATCTTCCATTCGAGGTCTTAGGCTACCCTCTGCTGCCCCACAAGGCTCGACCGTCCTGGCCTTCCTACAAACTCAACCGGAACATCGGAAACTCGGGAGCCGTCGCGGAGGTGGATTTCGGATGAATGAACGTCAGTAGGATTTCAGGGAAGCAGGAAGGGGTGTGAAACGAGACTGCGACGGGGCTTGAACAAGGAAACAACAGTTGAGAGGACGAATCATGACCTCCGAAGAGTAGGCTTTCGAGGGGATACGGAGCCGTGGGAAGAGCCCATCGGCGATGATCCGGAAAGCCATACTGTCCGAACTGTGCATGAGTCACGAGTAGCTTGACCATCGACTCGGCGCGTTTCGGAGGGCTGTCAATAATCGTGTCAGGCCGGGACCTGTTCGAACGAAAATGCTGGAATATCAGTACGCTCACTCGCATGCTCGACCGTGATGCCACAGATCTTCCCCTCAGGATCGACCTCAAGAACCGTATTCTCGTCGAGATCGCGTGTCTGGGCCGCTTTCACGGGACGGAACTCGATGTAAAGCGTGTCCGTATCCTGGAAATACTTAATCTTCATGGTTTAAACGATCGATCAAAGAAGGCATTGTGCACGGTCTCACCATCTGCTAGCAGTATAACTCGCAAGTATCTTCCGTCCATTTCTGAAATCGATGCCCACCGGCGAATCCGGCCGTCGCCCTGAATAGCTTCTTCGATCGGGGGCTCTATAGCCAACTGGATCCACTCGGGCCGAATCGATGCCCGATCCGGTCTCTTGCGCATGAATTCGAAGTAGCGGGTGCAATTCACGCCTCAGCTTCAGCCCTGTAAGCACATCAGTCAAGCGTTTCTGCCTCCACGTAAAAACGGCTCGTTCCCAAAAGTTCCGGGACGGACACCTATCTCTATTGAGACGGCGTCGGTACGGAGAAGCTCATTCGTGGGGCAGCGTCGGGTGCATTCCCGCCTCGGGGCTTCTCAAGCTACCTATTCTTCACCTACTTCACTGGCGCAAACCTCAAACCTGTCAGTGCCTGCAGACAGTATCACCCGCCCACACTCATGGACACCCGTGCCTGAGCCTACGTCGGCTTATGCGCCCGGAGGAAGGACCGTATCTGGCGCACAGCCAGGGGAATCCGCTCGGGTGGCTCCTTCCAAGGGAACATGCTCACTTCGGCATTCGGGGCGAGCATCGCGGCCTCCATGGCGACGGCGTAGGGATGGGGCAGGCTGTCATCCGGCAGGATCAGTAACGGGTTCTGGCAATTGCGCACGAAATCGCGGTCCACGGTGATGACGAAGTCGATGTTGAGATACATCTTGGTCAGGAATGTGTCGACCATGTCCATCGTGATGTCGGGCCGGCGCTCGACCAAGTCGGGGCCCCAGCCACTCATGTTGTTCTGGTAGAAGCGGTCGGGTGCCTCGGGGCGGAAACCGCTGGGCTGCGCCAGCACGGCCGCTGCGACACGATCCGGCGCCCGCTCCAGCAGGTTCCAGATGAAGGGGCCACCGACGCAGAAGCCCATCACCATGAACTGATCGATCCCCAGGTGATCCATCAGACCGATGTGGTCGTCGGTATAGGAATCCCACGGCCGGTCGACTTCGAGCGGACCCGAGGACTGGCCGGAATTGGCGTTGCGCAGGTCCGCCGCGATGCAGCGGAATTCTCCCATGAACTCCTCGACCGCGTTAAAGGGGCCACGGAACAAGCCTGGTATCGTCGAGTTCAATCCTCCACCGGCGATGAGCAACAACGGCGGGCCGGAACCGAACTCCTGATAGTGGATGCGAACGGGGCCTCTTTCATAGAAGGAGCCCGTATCCCCCTGGCCCGTCTGCTGACCGAACACGTTGGGCGCTGCGGCCATCGCTCCCGCCGCGGCTCCCGCCTTCAGAATTTTGCGTCTGATCGGATCCATAGTCGACATCCTCCTTAGAACAGTTGCGGTCGGTGCGAACGGTTCAATGCGCCGGAGCGCTGGCCTCGCCGGAGCGCTGTGCTGATGACCCGCTGCATTGGCCGTCGGCCAGTTCATCCGACGTCGCCGATCCTCGTTCCGGCTCGAGATTTCGTTAGAGTCTCGAAATATATCATGGTCTTTATGGAAGTATGGGCCGGACTGGATGAAAGCGGGCACCCGGAAACCAAGATCGACCTGAAGTGACTAGCAGAACTGAAGGGATGTGTTCCGATGCCCTCGGGATGGCTGACTCGGCTTGTTCACCCCACTTCCCCGAAACATCATTGAAGAGAAACGCGGTAAAACCATTTCTCCGTATCGTCGCCGATATGAAGATGTGCATCACCGCCAGACTCTTTCTATATTTTGCGAACACGAGTCGCGCCGTGAACAAGTGCGAGAACAACGATACGTTTGGGAGTGATTCTGTAAATCAATCGGTACGGTCTTACAAGCAACTCGCGGATCGACGGGCCGTCAATTTCAGGTACGATCTGTCCTCGATCAGCGAACTCGGAAAGCGAGCCGGCTGCGGCCTTCACTTCCTGCACAAAGTTCGCTGCATAGGCTCTGGAGTCTCTGGCGATGTAGTCAGCGGCTGATTCAAGGTCATTCCAGGCAGGATTCGCCCAGACTACCTCTCGAGCCATCGAGCCATCCGGTGCTCAGCCTCGGCCTGGGAAATCACCTGACCGTCAGCTTCTGCATTCATCCCTATCTGAATCTTCTGTCGGACGTATATGTGGTATTGAATGTCTTCCAGAGACGCCGTCTCGGGAAGCTGTTCAAGCAACTCCTTTACTTCTTCCTTTGCTGTCTTCATGGTGTGCCTCTATTCCCTCGATTCTACACCGTTGTCCAATCTTGACCGCCTGTCGAGGTGACGAAACGGCGTCAGGAAGCCACGTGAAGCCGAATATTGCTCGACATTCTGACGTTTCTGATTGCGGCCGTGGACGGACTGAAGAAGAATATTGCCGGTGGCTGCTGGCGGCCGGTTGCGAACTCGCGAAATGGCCTGTAGGTAAAGGAGAATGCACGATGCGAACTGAATTCCATTCCACTTTCAAAAAGATCGGGAGCGTGGTTCATGGTGTGGCCCTGTGGTCCCTGGTCGCAGCGTTGGCGTTTTCCGGCGTCGGGTGGGCGCAGGACGGTGTGAGTCCGCTCGCGGATGAGATTGACCGGCGCGCCTCGGAGGTGGAAAGCAAGGTTATTGAATGGCGGCGGGACATCCACCAGAACCCCGAACTGGGCAACCGCGAGTTCCGGACTGCGGCCAAGGTCGCCGACCATTTGCGCAGTCTGGGACTGGAAGTTCAGACAGAAGTCGGACACACCGGTGTCGTCGGCCTGCTGCGCGGGGGTCAACCCGGGCCCGTCGTGGCGCTCCGTGCCGACATGGATGCCCTGCCGGTGACCGAGCAGGTGGACCTGCCTTTCGCCTCCACGGTCCGCACGACTTACAACGACCAGGAGGTGGGTGTCATGCATGCCTGCGGCCACGACAACCATGTCGCCATTCTGATGGGCGTGGCCGAGATACTCACCGGGATGCAGGATCGCCTGCCCGGCTCAGTCAAGTTCATATTCCAGCCGGCTGAAGAAGGCCCGCCCGATGGGGAGGAAGGGGGCGCCGAGCTGATGCTCAGAGAAGGTGCGTTCGAAAATCCCCGTCCTGAAGTTGCGTTCGGCCTGCACGTGACGCCCGATCCGGTGGGCAGCCTCACGTACCGGGCCAACGGAGCCATGGCGGCTTCGGATACGCTCCGGATTACGGTGCGGGGGAGTCAAACCCACGGCGCCCGACCGTGGGACGGTGTCGATCCGATCGTCGTGTCTTCGCAGATCCTTCTCGGCCTGCAGACGATCGCCAGCCGCCAGACCAACGTGACCGAAGCCGCATCGATCATTACCATCGGAATGATCCGCGGTGGCGTCCGCCGCAACATCATTCCCGACGCCGTCGAGCTGACCGGAACCATCCGCACGCTGGACGGTGGGATGCAGGAGGATATCCACGCGCGGATCCGGCGGACCGCGACAATGATTGCCGAGAGCGCCGGTGCAACGGCCGAGGTCCGCATCGAAACAGGAACTCCGGTCCTGTTCAATGATCCAGAGCTCACCGAACGCATGGTGCCCACGCTCCGACGCGTGGCGGGCCCGGACCGGGTGAGCCCGTCACCGCCCACGACGACGGCCGAAGACTTCGCTTACTTCGCCCGCGAAGTGCCGGCTTTGTATTTCCGATTGGGTGTCGCGCCTGAAGGCGCGGAGCCGGGTTCAGTGGCACCCAACCATTCGCCCTTCTTCTTTGCTGACGAAGGGGCACTGATTGTTGGTATGCGCGCGCTGTCAAACCTCGTCACCGACTACATGCACCAGGAACAGTGAGGGCACACTGGGTCGGTGCGCAAGCGCGCGATTTCCTGTGCATTTCCAGCGATCGGGATGGCGATATCCCACGGATGGTCCAGACGCGCCGACTTACGCCACTGCCGTCGCCTCGATTTCAATCATTAGCTCGGGAAAAGCCAGCCGCGCCACGCCCAGCAGCGTACTCGCCGGTCGACATCCCGCTGCCCCCAAACGCTGGCCGGCGACATCGCTGGCCTCCAGGAATTGATCCACGTCGGTCGTGTAATAGTTCAGCCGGACAACGTTGTCCAACGCGAGCCCCGCTTGTTTCAACACGGTTTCCAGATTGTCGATCGCCAGGTTGAGTTGCGCGCTCATATCCCCGGCATGAAGCGCATTCCCATCCGCGTCGGTGGAAGTCTGTCCAGCGATGAAGAGCGTGCGCCCGGCTCCGCTGATGTCATTGCACTGAACGAATCCGTACTGGTCCTGCCATTTCCACGGGTTGACGATTCTTCGATCCATTGATCCTCCTTGTGTTGACGGGCATTTCCGGAAAGCAGTCTAATGCCTTCTTGTCTCGATCGAACTGCCGACGAATCTTAGCAGAGTCCCCGGTGTTGAATGGCTTAACATAGGACGCTGCCGGAAGAGTTCGCTCATGAAGTCAATCCCAGGAGACGCTGATGAGAATCGGTTTTGCACTGCCACAGGTCGGGTCGATCGCCGGGCCACAGGCACTCGAAAGAGTTGCCGCCCGGGCTGAAGAGCTGGAGTTTGACAGCCTCTGGGTCCTTGACCGGCTGCTGTTTCCCACTCACCCCAGAGCGCCGTACCCGGCCGGGGACGGCACTTTGCCCACACCATACAAGCGGGTCCTGGACCCCGTCGGGACCCTGACGTTTGTCGCGGCCCGGACTGATGACATTCTCATCGGCACGAGTGTACTGAACATGCCCTGGTACAACCCGGCGTTACTGGCCCGGCAACTGAGCACACTGGATGTCCTGTCTAACGGCAGGCTGCGAGTGGGGCTCGGAATGGGCTGGTCTCCCGATGAGTACGAGGCGGCTGGAACACCCTGGCAGGAACGGGGGAAGCGCGCGGACGAATTCGTCCGCGCCCTGAAAGCGATATGGACGACCGATCCGGTCGATTTCGACGGCGAGTACTTTCGCATACCCCCGTCTTTCATCAGTTTGAAACCCGTACAGGTACCGCATCCACCGATCTACATGGCTGCGTTTACGCCCCCTGCGCTGCAACGGGTTGCGAGGGAAGCGGACGGATGGTTCCCCGCAGGAATTCCTATCAGCGGTATCGCAGAAATGTTCGACGGGCTCGGGCGCATGTCTCAGGAGGCCGGACGCGACCCGGCATCGCTGGAGCTCATCGTGCGCGGCAACGTCGCATTTTCGAGCACCCCAGCCGCCGACCCGAGAGCGGACTTTTCGGGCACGCTGGAGCAGATCGCTCAAGATGTGGTTGCGACGAAGAACATGGGTGCGTCCGAACTCGTGCTGGACGTTCAGTTCTCCAGCGGCGTCGGAACGGTTGAAGACATTCTCGAAAAAATGGAAGAGTTGCGGAGCGTGGCCAGACAAACATAGTTGGCCCGACGTAGGCCCGATGCCGGCTGCCGGAAACCACGATGGCCCACCCTTCGCCAGGTCGCCGTCCCAGTCCGAATGAAGGCCGGGTTGACCTGTGCGCCGACCTGTAGTCTGATGCATCCTATGCCGCCGGGCATAGTCTGTCCGGCTGAGGCGAAAGGCGCTGGAACGGGCGGCGGCAATCGGCGGCCTGTGGCGGGTCCTACAGGGGGAGGATAAAGGAATGAGACCACTACTGATGGTCGTGGCGCTGACGTTGACGGTCTCGCCGGCCCTCGCCCAGCTGGCCGTGCCCAACGATGCGGGGCTGAGCTACGGGCACATCCACCTGAACGTGACGGACATCGATCTGCACAAGCGGCTGTGGGTCGAGCACTTCGGAGGTGTCGTCGTTGATCGGGGACCCCTGAATGCCATCCGCTTGCCCAACCTGCTGGTACTGCTCAGCGATCGCGCGCCGACGGGCGGGTCGGAGGGCTCGGTGGTGAATCACTTCGGCTTCAAGGTGCGCAATCTCGAAAAGTTTCTCAGCCGATGGCGGTCGGCCGGCTACGCGGTCCATTCCGAGTTCACAGGGAGCGAAGGTCAGCCCAACGCTTACGTCGTGATGCCCGACGATGTCCTGGTCGAGTTGCAGGAGGACCAGGGATTGTCCGTAGAAGTAGCCGGCTACCACGTCCACCTGTTCACGGCGGAATACGAGGCTTTGCTGGACTGGTATGTCGACGTGTTCGGGCTCGAGCGGCGCCCAAGGGGCCGTATCCAGACCACGACCAATGTGCCCGGCATGAACATCAGCTTCGGCGAACTGCGAGTGGGGGATGCCGCCTCACGGGGCCGTGCTATCGATCACATCGGTTTCGAGCTCGACGATCTGGAAGCTTTCTGCGAACAACTCCGGGCCCGGGGTATCGAATTCGACGTCGAATTTCGGGAGGTCGAAAGCATCCAGGTGAAGATCGCCTTCATCACCGATCCCGCGGGCACCTATATCGAGCTGACCGAAGGCCTGGACGCGTTCTGATCCGCGCGGCCGACTCTCACCTTTAATATTCTTTGCCGCACGCCTGCAATCCCAACGCGCGTGCGCCTGCCTCCCGGTTCTTGCGAACCCGGGGAGCCCCTACCGGACAAAGACCTCCACGATGTCCACCGCGTCCGCATTGAGGTTACGGAAACCGTGCAGGGTGCCGGCGTCCAGATAATAGGGGTGCCAGGGTTCGACGTCCACGGTCTGTCCGCCGTCGAGGTCGAGCGTCATCGTGTCCGTAATCGGCATGAAAAAGTGGAAGTTGACGTCGTCGTGGGTGTGCAACACGCGCTGACCACCCGGTTCGACCACGACCCGGAGCACCCGGAGCTCGGGCTGATCGCGCAGCGTCGCATTGCTGACGCCGACGTCGTCCTCGCCGGCGAGCGGGCGGAGCGGAGTCCCTCGGTCGCCGGTGACGATCGCCGTCTGCGCCGCCGCTCCGACCAAGGAAAGCGAAACGAGTCCAATCACGAGAAGGGCATATCGTCGCATGGAGACCTCCCTGAAGGTGCGTTGTTGATTCGTTGCCGGGGTCGATGAACGACTCGAGTATACGATGGCCGGTGGACGGTTCGAGCTTCAGAAACATCGCGGTCGTTCCAATTGCCCGATCCCTCACCGGATCCGTCGTTGTTCGCAACACCGGAAACCGGCCCGCCTCAGCTTCAGACATCGCCCTGTGTCGGGATGCGAGCCTTTCATTGCGTCAAACCCGTTCCTTTTATATCCTTTCCGAAAGATTTTCTCTCTTTATTACACTTCACCGAGGTGAGTTCTATGAAAGCAGCGATGGCACACGTGGCTTCGGCGGTGGTGTGCGTGATACTTTCCTGCGGCGCAGTCATTGCTCAGGATGAAATTCCGACCGGCGGCACCCTTCCCGACATACGCGGATTCAACGACAGCGTCAACGACCCCGAAGCCGTCGGGGCGATCGAGATGATTGTCCGCCATGTAGCCGGCCAGGTGTATGTGATCGCCGGCGCCGGTGGGAACATGACGGTCATGGCGGGCGAGGATGGGATTTTCATCGTCGACACCAACTACCCCGTCTTCCACGATCAGATCATGGCCCTGATCCGACGCATTTCCGACGGGCCCATCCGCTTCGTCGTCAACACGCACTTTCACCCCGACCACAGCGGCAACAACGCAAACTTTGCCCGCGAGGGCGCGTTGATTGTGGATCAGCCCAACCTGCGCCGGTCGCTGATGGGAGACCGACGCCGTGCGGACACTTCGGCCGGACTCCCCGTGATCACGTCCGAGGAACCGATGACGTTTCACTTCAACGGAGAGGAAGCCCTCTTCATTCCGCTCCAGCCTTCGCACACCGACGGAGACGCAGCCGTGTACTTTCCCGGATCCGACGTCTGGGCCTTTGGTGACGTGTATCGGACGGACTATCCGTCCTCAGGCGGCGGCTCGATCAACGATTTCGTCGATATCTACAACATGGCCCTGGATATGACGACGCCGAACACGATTTTCGTCCCCGGCCACGGACAGCTCTCCTCCAGACAGGACCTGATCGATATCCGTGACGCCGTACTCGTGATTTACGCCAGGTTCCGTGACATGGTGGCGCAGGGAATGACATTCGACGAGATTCTGGAGGCCCGACCGTCGAGGGAGTACGATGCTCGATTCGCCAGCGAAAACCTGTCTCCCAACACGGGTAATACGGTCGAGCGTGTATATCGCCGTTTTTTCGAGGATGTATCACGGGAACTGGAACTGGAGGCACAACAGTGAAGGACATCTGTGTGTGTCATTTGAAGATGTGATCGACTGAAGATGTGATCAATGCAGGTTTCGGCCGGGAGGGTTGCGATGAGTAGAGTGGTAACTGTTGTGTTGGCCTTGGTGGTGGGTCTGGCCGTCGGCATGCTCGCGGGCAACGTCGGCAACGTCGGCAACGTGGGCAACCGCGGGGCCGCGCTGTCGGAAGCAGGGCCCGGTCCGGCCACGACGTCGTTCAGCGCAGTGCCCGATGCTATTGGTGCGCAGGACGTTTCCGGCCCCTACGAAGTGGTCGAGGGGTGGCCCCAGGATCTCAGCACGCTCCCGGGTCACGAGGCGTGGACCTATGGCGGGGCCCGCGGAATATTCGCCGAGAGTCCGGATCGCATCTACCTGCTGGGTGGGGGCGAGCTGCCGAACATCCCGCGTCCTGATGCGGGCCTGCTGACCGATATTGGGCCGAACGTTTTATTCCCGATCGGTGGACTGCCATGGCGCAACGCCAACAGGGCCACGCCACCGGGCGGCGGCGGGTCGGGGGCGGACCCGGCGCGGGGAATGGACATCTGGAGGGGCCAGGCCCCGCCCTACCGCGAGTTCGGCGTCGACGCGCGCTGGGAACACTGTGTCATCGTCGTCGATGGGGACGGTAACATCATCGAAGAGTGGACGCAGTGGGACAGTCTGTTCAAGCGCCCGCACTCCATCTATATCAGCCCCTACGATGCCGAGAAGCATGTCTGGGTTGTCGACGACCACACGCATGCGATCTACAAGTTTACGAACGACGGCCGAGAACTCGTCCAGACGATCGGGACACCCAACGTCGCGGGCGCCGACGGGACCCATTTCGACCGGCCGACGTTCATGGCGTGGATGCCCGATGGGAGCTTCTATGTGGCCGATGGGTATAACGGCACGCGTGTCGCCAAGTTTGACGCAAATGGCGACTTCCTGCTGGACTTCGGCATGGCGGGCGAGGGGGGACAGGAAACGCGCCCCGGATACATGAACAATGTTCATGGCGTGGCGGTCGATGTCGAGACCGGGCGTGTGTTCGTCAATGACCGGGAGAACCACCGTATCCAGATCTTCGATGCCGACGGTACCTACCTTTCCGAGTGGGCGATTGCCGTCCGCCCGTCCAGCCTCCACCTCGTCCAGATCGGCGCGGATCGGACGCTGGTGACTTTCGATCGCAATACGCACAAGATGCTGAAGTACGATCTCGAGGGCCGTCTCCTGTATTCATGGGGCACGGTCGGAGATTTTCCGGGAACGCTCTGGGGCGTCCACGGCATCAGCACGGACCAGGAAGGGAACCTCTACGTCGCCGAAGTCGACGCCGGGCGCTTCCAGAAATTCCGTCCACGCGCCGGTGCCGATCCGGCGACCCTGATCGGCAAGCCCGTCTACTCGGCCTGGCAGTAGACGCGTGGCAATAGAGCAGGGGGCCGTCAAAGTCCCATATTCGAGGTGCTGTTAGGTCTCCGAAGCTATCATTTTTTACACTATCGCCTCGGCTCCGCCTCGTTGATCCCCCGCACGGAGGAACCGTGCGGGGCCTGGAAGGTCAACGACGGTCTGAGGCAATCCCTATAGAGCCCGCATTCAGGAGAATGTGGGCGGCGAAGGTCGCTCGGTCAGGACGACCGTTTGAGCGACCGCTGCAAGTCCCAAACTGTGCCCCGACGGGCCGTACGTAAGACTTTGACGGATCCCCGAGGCAATAGAGATGAGCAAACGGAGGAGTTATGCCTGATAGAAGCGTAAGGATCGCTAACCGACGAGGCTTTCTCCGGTTCCTGGCGGGCGCGCCCCTGCTTGCGGGTTCCGGTGTGTTGCCCCTGCTGACAGAAAAACTTCTGGCGCAGAACGAGTTGCCCGTAGAGTTCATCAACGCGGCCGAAGAAGCTCTGAACGTGTTCGATTTCGAGCCAGCGGCCAAGATGCGGATGTTGCCCGCTCACTACGGCTATACGGTTTCGGGTACGGACGGGGACGAGACCGTCCGAGCGAATCGCGAGGGCTTCGAACGGTTCCGAATCCGCGCCCGGCGATTGGTGGATGTCCGCCAGGTGGACACCGCAACCACTATTTTCGGCAGTCGCTGGGAAACGCCGATCGCCCTGTCGCCTGTGGGCGGACAGGGCAAGTACCATCCCGAAGGCGAAGTCGTCACAGCGCGCGGCGCCCGGGTGGGAGGACACACGCAGATCCTGTCGACGCAGACCAGCCGGACCGTAGAGGATGTCACTGCTGCACGGGGCGCCCCGGTGTGGTTTCAGCTTTACCCTTCAAATCACTGGCATATCGCCGAAGCACTGACCCAGCGTGCCGAGCAGGCGGGGTGCCCCGTCGTTGCCATCACCGTCGACCGCGCCGCACCGCGGAATATGGAAACGTCTGAGCGTTATCGAAGGCTGGACACCGCCGACTGCGCGTCGTGCCATATTGAAGGCCCGCCCGAGGTGCGACTGAGGAACCGGGCCATGTGGACCGGCATCGACCTCCAGGGTGTGGAAAGCACCCAGGCGTCCGGCCTGACCTGGGACTTCGTCGAACGGCTCAAATCCGCGACCTCCATGCAGGTCATGCTGAAGGGCATCGTCACCGGGGCAGACGCCGCGCTGTGTCTCGAGCATGGTGTGGACGGTATCATCGTGTCGAACCATGGGGGCCGGGCGGAAGCCAGTGGTCGCTCAACGATCGAGAGTCTGCCCGAAGTCGTCGCGGCCGTCGGTGGCCGGATTCCCGTCCTCATCGATGGCGGCTTTCGACGGGGCACCGACATTTTCAAAGCGCTGGCACTCGGTGCCGATGCCGTTTGTGTCGGGCGGCCCTATGTGTGGGGACTGGGCTCTTTCGGGCAGGCGGGCGTCGAACAGGTTCTCAGCATTCTCAGAGCGGAGTTCCGACGGGTGATGCAGGAAGCGGGCGTGACATCCGTTGCCGGGATCAACAGTTCTTTCATCGAGCCGGCCTGAGCCGGGAAGATATTCCTGAAAGCGGAGTCCCCTCCGGCGCCGTCGGGTCCTTCGAAGTGGCTGTTGTCGGAGGGCATGTTGATTTCTCCCACGGGCTGCGAGACTTCTTGAGAACCCCCGCATCTTCAAAACCCCCGCAACCGGGCGCTTGTAGCCCCCCCGGCCTGTGGATTCGGTTTTCGGCCGTCGAGATTTCGTGTACACCCCACCCTTCCGTCTTGTAGACTGCCCGGAGCTAACATAAATCTGTAATTGAAGGACTGTGCGCTTCAAGAGGGGGGCTAGACACGTGGCCAGGAAAAGGGACGCTGATCAGAAAGATAATGAGCTTGGGGGCCGGAAGGCCTTGAGCAGGCGAGATTTCGTCAAAAAGGGAGCGGCGGCCGGCGTGGGTGCGGCAGTAATGTCGACGTCGGGCACAGCCCTGGGGCAGGTGTCAGCGGCTCCCGACATTCAGTGGGACTACGAGGCGGATATTGTGATCCTCGGGGGCGGCTGTACCGGGCTGCCGGCGGCCATCCGGGCGCGCGACCTCGGAGCGACCGTCATCATCGTCGACCAGAACTTCGATTGTGGCGGCAAGATGCTCCACAGCGGCGGCCTGATTTCTCTTGGCGGTGGGGATCCCCTCCAGCAGAGGGACATCGAAGGCAAAGGGGATCCGGAGGGATTTATCACGGCCGCACCCCGGCACACTGAAGAGGAACTGACCGAGGACCCGGACTTCCTGTTCGCCGACCACACCGACTGGTCTGTGATGGATGCCGCGGCCCAGGCCCCCTACCGCTACAATGAACGCGACCTCCACCGGGCTTATGCCGACAACTGCTATGCCACGAGGGAATTCCTGATGGCCAACTACGTGCGTATGGGTCGCATCTCCGGCACACATGGCAACGGCGGCATGTCCCGTGCCCGGCGGGCCGTCACTTTTCTGATGGAAGGGGCCCGGACCGACATCAAAGCGGGAACGGTCTCAACCCAGGATGCCGGAATCGCGGGCGTGAGCTCGAGTCACTTCGCCCCACGGCTGATGGGTGACGGCACCAATATCGCCAGCCCGGGCGCGCGCACAAACGGCGCCGCGCTCTCCCGACCCCTGGAGTTCAGCGCTCGCGAAAAGGGCGTCCAGTTCATCCTCAACCGCCACATGGACGAGATAATCCGCGAGCAGCCGTTTGCGGGCCGTGTCGTCGGCATCCGGGCCAGCTATTCGCCGAGGTTCGACCCGGAGACCGGTGATCGTCTGGAGAGCTACTGGCAGAATGGAAACGTTGACGATCGCACCGAGACAATTTTCGTCAAAGCGCGCAAGGCCGTCATCATCGGGGCCGGCGGTCACGCGGCCAATCCCGAGTTCCGCAGCATGTTCTATCCCGGGTGGAGAGAGCCGGCTTTCGTCTCGAGCGGGTGGGCCCTCCTGGGTGACCGCGGTCAGGACGCCAGCGGCATCGTTGCCGGAATGAGAGTCGGGGCGAACCTCGCCGGCATGCAACAGAACCTTTCTTACGGCCCCACGTTCCATATTCCGGGAAACCTGGCCACCCGGGATCCCTATACCGATATGCTGCCGGGTCACCCGACGTTCTCCTTGCGCGGATCGACGGGAATCAAACTGGGTGGCGATTCCTTCCAGCACCTGATCGTGGTGAACCAGGTGGGCCAGAGATTCTTCAACGAAATGCAGGTCACGGATAAGGCCGGTGGCGCTGCCTTCCCGGCAGGACCCGGCAAGGGCCAGCCCCGGTCGGGCCTCGATCACGTGCAGATGGACTGGCGCAATGCCAGCGCGGAGAACGTCCGGGCGACCTATGCGGAGAACAACAGCATTCACGCCGCCCTGGCGATGAACGAGGGTTCGGAGGCGCCGGACTATTTCTCGGGACCGATCTGGGCGATCTTCGACCGGGCCGCGGTGGAGCGCGACGGGTGGAACATCGATCCCCCCTTTACGTCGCCGACCAACGGATTCTTCTTCAGTGCCGACATGATCGAAGCGTTGGCCGCCAAGATTTACGCCGGTCACGAGTTCCAGAGAGTTCGGCTGACGCACCTCGCAGAAACAGTGGCCAGGTGGAACACGTACGTGGACCGGGGGAATGATCCGGACTTCGACCGCGGACCCGATGCCCCGATGTACAGGCTCGACACCCCGCCATTCTATGCGGCGACACTGTATCCAGTCTGGCACGATTCCTATGGTGGTCTCCGGATCAACGGGCGGGCCCAGGTGATCGACACCCAGGGTGATCCCATCCTCGGCCTTTATTCCGGCGGAGAAGCCAGTGGAGGTGGCAACCAGCATGGTTTGGGCCGTGCGCTTGTCCATGGCTATATTGCCGGCACGAACGCCGCACGGGAGGTCTGACACGGGACCCTCACCGGCAGCGGGCCGGCCAGACAAAGGCAGGCACCGACGCGGATCGGAGGACCTGGCGGTCAGAAAGCGGGACAGCTCACATGGGTTCCGAGGGCGGTAACATGGCTTCCGAGGGTGATGCAGGGCGCGGTCAAACGACCTGTGCGGTTCACCTGTCTTCCGACGTCGTGGATGCCGGAGCCGAGATCACGCTCCACTGCACCGCGGCCTGTATTCCGGCATGTGACCTGCGGGGACACACCCTCGTCGTCCGGGACCCGGCTGGTGGGGACCGAGGTTCTGTTCAGTTCAGCGAATTCGACGGCCAGACCAACCGGACCCAGGATTTCAGGCTGAAAGCGCCGGCCGAGGCCGGTGCCTTTTGCTGGTCGGCCGTCTGCCCGGAATTTGTGAAGGAAGACATTCGGTACATGGAAGCGTCCGCACCGATTTCATTCACGGTCGAGCCTCACACAACACATGTGCTCACGTGGAAAATACCCACGGCTATCGCGGTTGGCGAAAGATTCCGCATGAAGGTTGGGATCACCTGCTCCAATGAGTGCGACCAGACCCAGAGGGACTTTGAAATACACGACCACGAGGGCGTCCCGGTAGCGACAGCCACCCTGGGCGGTGACCGCTGGCCGGGTACCACCGGCCTGTATTTTGCGGAAGTCGAACTTGAAGCCCCAGCTGGGGAAGGCCTTTACTCGTGGACCGTGGTGGCACCGGAATGGGAATCTGCCGTCGGAGGATCGGACGTCGGGGTCGGTCACGCTGAAGGCTCCGTCAGTTTCGGGGTCCGGGTTGTCCCCCATCCCGAGTACCGGGTCAGGGTGGAGGCGGTCGACAAAGCCAGTCAAGCGCCTCTCGCCGGCGCCCGGGTCGTCATGCACCCCTACCAGGAGGTCACCGACGCGGGTGGCGTCGTGGAGGTACGGGTGGCCGAAGGGCAGTACCGGCTATTCGTTTCGCAGACCAATTTTTTCACCTTCGGCGTCCCCGTCCAGGTGGCCGCGGACATGACGGTCCGGGCGGAGCTTGACCTGGAACCTGTACCCGAACGCAACTGACGGTCCCAGGACGAGGAAAACCTTGAGAGGTGCCGTTTCCGCCTCAATCCTCAATCCTCGACCCGACCGGGTAGTTGGCAGGTAGCAGACCGAAAATCAGTTACAAATCCGAATAACATCCAAATAACATCCGATGAACATCCAATGAACAGGGGAGACGCGTCATGATCCACAATCACATCGTTTTTGCCGCAGTCGCGGCGATCGCCTTGAGTTCGGCCGCTGTTTGGGCCCCGGGCCAGCAAGCGGAGGCACCACTCGGTTTTTTTGTCACCAGTGTTACGCACAGTGGCAATCTCGGCGGTCTCGCCGGTGCCGATGCCGAGTGCCAACGTCTGGCGGCGGCCGTCGGCTCGGGCAATCGGACGTGGAGGGCCTATCTCAGTACCCAGGGCAGCCAGTCCGAACCCGCTGTCAACGCGCGTGACCGAATCGGAAACGGACCGTGGTACAACGCCAACGGGGTCATGGTGGCGGGCAGCCTCGCAGCCCTGCATGGGGATGTCCAGCGTGCCAGCAATCTCATAAATGTGAGAACGGCGGTGACGGAATCGGGTGATCTGGTGAACGGTTTCGGTCGTGCCGAGGGCACCCCGCAGGAACACGACATGCTGACGGGTTCGGATTCGCATGGCCGCGCATTTCCACCGGGCATGTCGAACCAGGCCGACGACCGCACGTGCAACAACTGGACGTCCGATAGCCCCGATGCCCATGCCATGATCGGCCACCATGACCGTATGAGTGGCTGGAACACATCGTGGAATTCGTCGCACTCGACTGCGGGCTGCAGCCTGGCGGCATTCAATGACACGGGCGGCGCTGGACGCTTTTACTGCTTTGCCGCGGATTGACGCGGGGCCCACGGGCTGCTAAAACGAGATCTGGGACGGACACCTAATTCTCGAGCTCAGCACAAATCACAGTGTGTTGACGGACCGAATTAGGTGTCCGTCCCAGATCTCGCAGGGGCCAGCCGATCCCGTATTGGGGCGCAGCCCGGCATGCGGCAGGCGTCGGCCGGTCGGCGAACCAACAATTGCCTGGGCCTGGGCAGCGACTATTCCGTCGCCGGCTGGGCGAGTACCCAGGCCAGCCGGGCGTCGGTGCATTCACTAATGACGGTGAGATGACGCCCGATGGCATCGCTGCTGACAAAGGGATGGGGATCGCCGGCCTGACGAAACCCGAGCGCGTGGATCTTGTCCAGCGTCTTGTCGTGCCGCGTGTGGATCGATAGAAAGACGTCGGAGCCCGCTACCGCCGCGAGGTCCCGGTACCGTCGAGCCTCCGAACTGTTGGTGCCGAGCGCTGACTCCAGATCCGGGAAATACCGGACACCGGCGCGTTCGAAACCGAAGGTCATCCCTCCCCAGATGCTGCCAATATGGCGTTGGTCGCCGTCAGCGAGCGGTATCAACGTCGAGATCGTACCGGGTGTGTGGCCGGGGGTGACATGGAGGGTCAAGGTCGTATCCCCAAAGGTCAACTCCATTCCGTCGGTTGCCACCATGTCCCGGGTGGGTTTGACTTCGGCGGGATAAAAATCCTGCTCGATCACGTTCCAATCCCCATCGGACAGAATGATGCGCGCGCCGTAGGTGTCCTGGAGAAATTTTGCGCCCATGTAATGATCGCTGTGGGCGTGGCTGACGATGACGTAGCGGATGTCTGCGGGATCGAGACCGAATTTCCTCAGACCCTCCACTGCGAGTTCTTCGATCGAGTAGTGGAACCCCGTATCGATGACGATAATCCCGTCCGAGGTGGTGACTGCCCATGAGGAGTTTGCCTGGCTGCCGATGTAGTACAGGTTGTCGAACACCTGCGCCGGCTCCACGAACCACTCGGAGCGCTCCCCGGTCGGGAGACCGAGCGGGTTCGATGCCGGGGTCCGGGCCGCGGACCAACCCGGGTCCGGTTCCTCACAAAGTGTATCGAACACGGCCGTAAATTCGTGCCCTGGGCGGTAGGCCGCATCACGGGCTGTGGCGACGTGCGCCTCAAATGGGCTCGTAACGGCAGTGCCCACGGTGGAATCTGCGGTCTCATCAGCGCCATTGCACCCAGCCGCGAGCAGGGTGCAGGCGATTGCGAGCCGGGTCCAGTAACGCACCATAGTGACGGCTCCTTCAGTCGGATTGGAATTCTTGGTGACAGCGGTTTCTGATTTTAACGGAGTCTACCAACTTCAAAAGCGAGACGACAAGTGCGTTCTGTGGCCAATCGAAGCGACTCCCGACTGATTGCCCGAACGTTGAACGCGTCCGGTCATGACCCGGTTGGACCCCTCAACTCCGGGCACGCAAGCGGTGGTGCTCAGCCAGAATTCTGGCAAAAGACAGCGTGTTGGTGCAGTATTCAGATATTACGAAGTTGGAGGACTGATCAGTGATGCGTCTATTTCGACTACCCCGGCCGGCGATTTGCCACGCCCTGTGGGTCGCCCCGTGGGTCGCAATGTGTGCTGTGGCCGTCATCGGTGCGTTTGCTCCTCTCGGGCACGCACGGCAGGTTCGATCCGTATCAGACGGCGTTTACTCTAATCCGCAGGCGGAGCGGGCGCAGTCGGTTTACCAGACCCAGTGCGCAGCATGTCATGGCGATGCGCTCGAAGGCGCCAGTGCGGGATCCCCGTTGACGGGAGAGGGCTTCCTCTCCAACTGGAGCGGACAGCCACTGTCGGATCTCGTCGACAAGATTGAAAACACGATGCCCTTTGGTGATCCCGGGAGCCTCTCCCGGCAACAGTCCACCGACCTTACCGCTTACATTCTCCAGGCCGGTGAGTTCCCGGCTGGAGGCACCGATCTCGTCGAAGGTGCGCTGGCGGAGATCGTGCTTCCCACGGTGAGCCCGTCCGTTGATCCCGACACCCTCTTGTCCGGGACCTCTCTACCCCCGGCCGCAGGCAACCTCGCCGAGTTGATGCGGGCAATCGCCTTTCCCAACTCGAATGTCATATTCAACCTGCAGGTCAAGAACCCATCCGACCAGCCCGCTCCGTCGATGCCGATTCCTTTTGACTATGTCGAATGGGGCGCCACCATTTATCCAGGGTGGCTGCAGGTCGATCAGGCCGCGGTGGCACTGACCGAAACCGCTCCCCTGTTCTTAACGCCCGGGCGGCGGTGTCAGAACGGCAGGCCGGTCCCGGTGGATCGCGCGGATTGGCAACAGTACGTGGCGGATCTGGTGGAAGTCGGAGAGGTCATTTACGAGGCATCAAAGGCAAGAGATCATGAGACGCTGGTGGAGCTGAGCGAAGATCTCAACAATACGTGTGCGAATTGCCATGCGGTCTATCGCGATGCCGGTGGCAGCGAGGGAAGCGGGACAAACCGTTGCGTCATTGAACCGTGATTCGCAGTCGGCGAGCCCTGAATCCCAACCGCGTGAAACCGGCGGTTGTCTATTGGGGCGGACTCCCCCTTCAACGCTGCTAATCCCATTCCCTCTCGACCCCGTGGCCGCGGGCCGGGTCCCCGTGCAGGGGCGTCACAAAACCTAGAAGACAGCCGTTTGAGCCATCCTGAAGCCGATGACACCGTACCCTGACGGTGTCGCCCGGGCTGACGTCTTCGCGCCCGATATCGTTCTGTTCAAGTATGGCGGGACTGCCGGCCTCCATCGCCCACATCGCCGCTTCACCTTCCTCGTCGGTGATCTCAAGGTAGATCCACGAATGCGGGCGGACCAGGTGGACTTCGCGGACCGTGCCTTCATACGTGGTCCACGTAGCGACGTCGTAGTTTCCGTGGGAATGGTGCGCCGAAGCCGGCACCGCAAGCAGAACCGCACCAATGGCGACTCGGTTTAAGGATTTCACAATCTGCATCCTTACCTCCTGACAAAACAAAACAGACGAATCGATAATCAGGCTCCTGCGGTGGTTCCGACGACCGTCATCGGGAGCGGGGAGGCGTCGGGAATCCGTTGGAGTAAATCGACCTGTAGCGAATGGATGTCCCCGCCTCATCGAGGAATCCAAGCGACTGCTGGAAGACAAGGGGTGGGAGAGAGTCTGCAGGTACGGTTGCCTCCAGGATATACAGACGGTCTTCGTGCATGTTGATCGCGGCGTAGGTGCGGGATCCATCGGCGTTGGTCACCTGCAGATGATGGCCTTCTACGAAATCTGCGATGTAGTAGACGAAATGGGTGACACGGGCGCCCCGTTCCATGATCTCCCAGGTTGCATAGGCGATCGCCGCCCGCGCATCCAGTGCCCCCCGCTCAACGCAAAGGTCCCCGTCGCCTCCATTGGCCCTGCATCGGGCGACCAGCTCTCTGTGCCGTATATCGGCATCCTCCCAATTGACCACGGTGACCGAATAGCGGTTCGGGCCGTCCACGTAGCTATGGACGCGACCCGGCAGCACCACGTGGTATTCCGTCTCGTAGGTGATGTCGGACACCGTCGGCTCACCCGGCAGATTGACACTGAAGAAATCGGCCTGACTGGAATACTCGATCCAACCCTGCGCGAAGGAAGGGCATGCTATAAACAGGCTGAATACTGCTGCGATCGCTGGAATCAGGCGCATCATTTGGTCCTCCCGGGTCCTCCCAAACGCCCCTCCCGTGGTAAACCTATTGCGGTCCGCAAGGCCGGGCGGAGTGACCGAACATTATACCGGTGTGTGTCGCCCGGCGGGTTTTTTCTCAGGGTCCGAATGGGGAGTAGGGAGCGCCGGATCGCCGGGCTCGATTGCCCGTGCCGTGATTCGGAATTTCAGGCCCTGACAACACCCGTTGCGGCGCGTTGAGCTTCGTCGGGCTATCTTTGCCGGCCAACAAGCTGCATTCGATTCGGTGGTCCAGATCGAATGCCAACGTCGGTTCTTTCCTTGCCGATTCGCGTTTCCGGCCTAGAATCAGTTGAATATGAGGCATCTGGAAACCGACCGACTGACATTGAGACAGTGGGAACTGAACGATTTCAATGCTTATGCTGAAATGGTGGCCGAACCTGACGTAATGCGGTATCTCAGTTCCAGCGGTACTCCAATGTCTCGATTCGCTGCGTGGCGCAGTTTTTCAAATAACGTCGGTCATTGGTCGCTCCGGGGCTTTGGCATGTTTGCCGTTGTGGAGCGATCCAGTGAACACCTCGTGGGTCGGATTGGGCCATGGCATCCTGAGGGCTGGCCGGGCTTTGAAATCGGCTGGACTCTGAATAGGGCGCATTGGGGGCAGGGCTATGCGACAGAAGCAGTGAAGGCGTGTATTTCGCATGCATTCACAGAACTGGGCCGCTCACACATTATCAGCCTGATCGATCCTGAAAACACTAGATCGATTCGCGTGGCCCAGCGAGTTGGAGAGCGGCTGGAGGGTCGGGTCGAGCTGCCGGATTTCCCCGATCACCCCGTGCTGAAATACGGGTTAACGAAAGAAGCATGGCTGGTTCAGCTGTGAACTCTGTGAAGGTTGTTCACACGGGTTAAATCCGAGAAGCTGATAGGGACCTACACCAATCAGCTAGAGGAGAGAGCCTGTATGATCCTTTATAAGAAGGCAAGAACCTGCCCTACTGGAAGCTGAACACCAGCGGAAAAATCATCACCACGATCCATGCCCACACGGCGTATACCGGCAGGTATGCCGTCTGCCACCGCTCCAGGGGCGTAAAGTCACCGTGCCTTCTGACGAACCTCGAATAAAGCACGGCGGACCAGCCCAGGTTCACCACCAGGATCAGATTCTCGCCCAGCGCGGCCACCCGGTTGGGGCTGAAGCCGAACGCGGAGATGCGCGTCAGGATGGCCCAGAGAGCGAGGGCGTCCACCAGGAGGGCGCAGATCACGAGCCCGAGCGACAGGGCATCAAAGAAGCCGGGCTCGGCATGAGGATCCCTGGCCGAGATGCTGTAGAGGAGCAGACCCACCACGAGGACGAGGAGCAGGTCAAAGCCGATCAAGGCCTCACGCTCGACGTCTATCCCGCTCCCCGTCCACACCATCGTGACCAGGAACGCCCCGAGCATGAGGGTGAACAGGGGCGTGAACAGCAGAGTGAGCACGGGCGCCATATTCTCGATGACGCTCTGCTTGGCCTCCGCCAGCCAGGCGGCGATGATGATGGCCCCCATGACGCCACAGGGAAGGATCCAGGAGTTCAGGAGCCATTCCGCGTCGAGGCCAATGGCGCTGAAGATGAACATGGTGGACAGCATCAGGACGCCGCCACCCATTGCGATGAGGACCAGGTAGATGAACCACTCTCCGGAGAAGCGGACGTAGTTCATACGGTGCCCATGGTTCCGCCAGGCGCCTCCCGCGTAGCCGACGCCCACTCCGAGCCAGAGCGCCATGGGAAGGTGCACGGCCGCCAGCACCTCCGTGTTCCCACCGGGGGCGAAAGGAATGATGTTCACCGCCAGGGCGCCCACGATGAAGGTTGCCGCCAGCCACAGCCGGCCCCCGGAGTCCAGCCCCCGCTTCCACGCGAAGAACCCGGCGAGAAGGGGGAGGACAAAGAGGCTGAAGTTCCGGGCGTAAAACAGCTGTGCCGTTTCGGTGCCGCCGAAGCCCAGCCCGAAGAGCTCGGGCACCTTGATGGCCAGCGCCGCGGCCGTGGCCAGGGCCAGGGCCACCCGGGCCTCCCGGTTCCAGTCCGCCCCGACCGCCCCGGTATCCCCGACGACCAGGCGCTTCCACAGCCGTTCGGAGTGCTCCCGGGCAAACTCCCCCGACAGGGAGTCGAGTTCGCCGAGGCGCTTCACGCCGATGAGGAAGGCCTCGTCGTCGTCGAGCCCCGCCTCCTGGAGGTCGGCCACCTGACTCCGGAGGTGGTCTTCGAGCTCATCGACGTCCGTCACTTCGATGGCCTGCCGTCGGCGGACGTACGACCGCCATTCATTGATCCGTTTCTCAAGCTCGCTAACGTTTGGTCTGTCCGCCATCAGATCCTCGGACTCGCGAGCTGGAACGACTTGAATGGCGTTGCACGGAGTGTCTCATTCACGACCTGCCACTGCCGCTGCTGGTTCGCGAGCTCTGCGGCGCCACGGTCGGTGAGCCGGTAGTACTTCCGTCGCCGGCCCGAGTCGGACCGGCCCCATCTGGCCCGCACCAGTTCGTTGCGTTCCAGGCGATGGAGGACCGGGTAGAGCATGCCGTCGGTCCACTGCAGCCTCCCGCCGGACAGCTCGTCCACGCGCTTGATGATGGCATAGCCGTAGCTCTCACCCTCGCTGAGGATGGCCAGCACCAGGGGTGTGGCGGATGCGGCGACGAGATCTTTGCCTATGTCCATGCCAGCCGCGGAGACGGGGTCCATGATCGGTGCCGTTGATACATAGAGGTAGCATACATGTCAGTTCTATGTATCTGCAAGATCCCTTTCGGGCAATGCCTGACGCGTTGATTGTGTCCGGGAAACCCGGGGCGGTTCACTCCTCTACCTACGTGGAAGTCGCGTGTGGAAATCGCTCGTAGAAAGCCCCTTCCAGTGATTCGAGGTACCCCGAAGCCTCCGGTGAGCTTTCTTCTGGAGCCCAGGCGGCGAACTCCTTTGGAGTGCCTGGATCAAAAGGCCCCGACTTCACCTCGAAGAGTACTGTGTCGGGTTGAAGCGCAAAGAACGTGTGCCAGATGTTTTCCCTGTGATCCATCGCTAGCGCACCTTGTGTGCGATGGAGCAGAACGCAGTGTTCCCAATCCGGTGAACCATGATCGTCAAAGACGATGAACGCGGCTGCACCCGACAGCAGCACGAGCGGTTCAGCCGTCGGCGGGAGCCGATGCCGGTGTGGCCGGATGTAGCTACCCGGCTGGAGGGCGTTGAGCATCCTCTGGAGGGGATCGTCATTTCCACGATGCAAGATCAACACCTCCCTTTTCCGGGGGTTGGCGGCAGCTTCTCGACTTTTGGACTGAATCAAATCCTGATCTATGGCCAGAGTCCGTTCGTGCCGGGAAATCGTGGCGAAACCAGATAATCGTTCGATTTGTCGTGCACTCATGGTTCCCTCCCCGAGAAAGGTTACACCCTTATGTTGGCACAGAGGGCAAGGACGTAACCCGGCACGGAATCGTTTCAGATCCGCACAATAGAGGGTAAACGCCCCCTACAGCCTTACGACTATCAGCAGGCCGCGTGGACCCTCCAGAGCGAGCTTGACGGTCCTGAGCTGCTCGTTCGGCTGGGTATCGAGATTGGCACCGTTGGCGGATAAGCGGAATAAGCAGGGTCCGACACCGATGGCAGCGCGGACAGTGTCGTCCTATGGGTGTTATGTCAATCCGTGCGCGGCCTCGGGCCGTCGCGCGATGCCCTGAAGAGTGGGAGCAGACCGCGACGGCCCGAACGCGATCCTCCGCAGCGATCTCAGACCGCCCCGATCATCAATCCGGTTGACAATCGTAAATCGGAATCGTATCCCCGAGAGCCTGCCAAAAACCCTCGATGGTTGCGGGTTCGGTGAATGTTTGCGGATCAGTAACGGTTATATGGAAATCCAGGCGGCTTTGATCGCCGCTGAGCGTAAATCGTTCCAGGACTTCGACTGAATCGCTTTGTGGTGTACCGATGGTGTCGAAGAAGGGCCAGTTGATACGACTGGTTCTAACGACCAAACTACCGTCTTCCCACACGCCAGCCGAGTATCCCAGGTTTGACGCGGGTTCGTTGGCGGGGGCCTCGGATCGATTCATATGGATCGTCCTCTCGATGTCGTACAACTCGGTCCGAAGCGTAATCCGATCCCCCTGATCGATGAACTCAAACGGATGCGGATTGACCATGATTCGAGGCATGCCTTCCGGCTCGCAACGGGTTGCGAAATTGTCGAACATGTCCCATGACTCCCGTGCGGCAATGGCGGATGCCTGAAACGGCAGGTGGGTCACGACCCGACGAGCCGATCCGCGTGGAACACTCCAGACACGAAAAATCCCCTCACCGTTGCGGGCCACGTCGCGATTCAGCCCACTTTCAGCCAGCAAATCTCGACCGCCGAGGAACTCTTCCGACCATCGGGGCTGGTTGCCCCAGAGCAACACCTCACGTCCATCTGCGAACAAAATGTTGGTGGCGAGAAAATCCAGCGCATCACGACTCGATTGCCGTCCGGCCACCCTCACGCGGTCACCGACTCTGAACAGATCCTGGGTCACGCCTGCGCGTTGGATGTTGTAAATAGAATTCCCATGCATGATGAGGACCTCTTCCTCACCGTCGGCATTTACGGTTTTCAGGGCGATTCTCACGTGCGGGTTCCTCCACACTACCCCAACGAGTTCGCCTTCCGCCTCCGTGACCTGGCTAACGTAACCCGCAGTCGAATGGTGAGCGGACGCGACGACGAGCGGACCGATCAACCAGCCGGCCACCGCAAGAGGGCCAATGACGAGTCCCCTTCGAACTCTTTTCCACCGTGGTGCCTTCCGCTTCCCCATGTCTCTCCCTCCAATGCCTGATATGTCTCCCACACCGATAAACTATGATGTGCTGTATGTCAATGTTTGTGCATATCAACTGTGACTATCCGATTGCCGTTGAGTCTCTGTTGTAGTTTCATAGACGCATGAATCAACCGGGCTTAAGACCTGCACCGTTCGCGATCCTGTCCGCAGTCGGCGGTGGCTGAATGGGAGAAGTGTGTAGAGGCCAGACGCGATCCGGGTACGTGGGGATGCGATGGGTCCGTTGGCGGAAACTTTTGTGAAGGAGGGGATTGTCTTGGCCGATTTGAGGGTGAAACCCACCCGCTCATGCGCGTCTTTTTTGATCGCGTTGCTCGTGATCGTGGTGGCGATGAGTCTTCCCGGATGCGGTCGGGCCGCCGGGCAGAGTGCGGACGCTGTTTCCGACGTGGGGCTACCGCCCGGAGTGACTTGGGGCCCGAACCCGGCATTGCCCCCCGGCGGCCAGCTGGCTGTGGTGGCCGGAACGCCCCAGGCGCAAGGTCTCTATGCCATTCGTGTCGGGTTCTCTCCCGACTTGAGGGTCATGCCGCATTCTCATCCGGAGCACCGCATTTATACCGTTCTGGGCGGCACCTGGTGGATCGGCCTGGGTGAGACATTCGATGAGGAACAGCTTGAGGCGCATGCTCCAGGGGCCACCTATGTCGTCCCTGCCGGAACGGCTCACTTTCACTGGGCCCGGTCGGGCGCCTCCGTCGTGCAGATAACGGGCGTCGGACCGACATCCACGGACTATGTGAATCCCCGGGAAGACCCGCGCGCAAGGTAGGGGGGTCCGCAGTAGGTTCGCAATTCTCCAGGTGTCATTGTTGATCCTTCCACGCCGAGGATCCTTCTTTACGAATGCTAATCACCTACGGTGCATTCGTAAGGTTCTACGGCCACATCCGGGAGCGACAACCAGTACTTTTCGAGTAAGACCGCCTCTCTGAAATTGGCCGGATCCGTAATGGTCATCGTGTATTCCAGGCAGCTAACATCCGCGACCGCCACTAGCCCGTATAGATCACGAGATGGACCAGAAAAGGCCGCCCTGTTTGGCATAAAGCGTTTGACAAGAACGTTTCAGACACCAAACAAAGGCGGCCCTTATGACGACAGAGTGTAACCAAACCACGTTTGAATTTCACGGACTTAATCAACGAAAAGTGAAGGCTCGATTCGACGGAGGGAAGATCACTTCCGACGCGGGTGTCCTGCTGTTGCGGGAGGTCGAAAAACGGACCGGGTTGATCGATGGACTGGCCGAATGTTTCGCCGATCACCGGGACCCGCGATTGATCGAGCACACGGTGAAAGAATTGATTGGGCAACGGGTGTATGGCCTGTGTCTGGGATATGAAGACCTGAACGATCACGACCAACTACGCACCGATCCGATGCTGGCCGTGGCGGTGGATAAGGCCGATCCGCTGGGAGGCAACCGACGGCAGGCCAGCGACCGGGGAAAGGCTCTGGCGGCCAAGTGCACACTGAATCGGCTGGAGTTGACTGGGGCTGAAGTCGGCGGGGAGGAGCGATACAAGAAGATTGCGATGGATACGGACCAGGTCGACCGCTGGATGGTCGATGCCTTCATCGCAGCCTTTGAATCGGCGCCTGAAGAAATCATTCTGGACCTCGATGCCACCGACGATCCGATCCACGGGCAACAAGAGGGACGATTCTTTCATGGCTACTACGGCAACTACTGTTATCTGCCGTTGTACATCTTCTCGGGTGAGCATCTGCTGTGCGCCCGATTACGGCGCTCCAATATCGATGGCGCGGCCGGATCGGTTGAGGAACTGACCCGCATCATCGGACAGATCCGGAAGAGCTGGCCGGATGTGTCGATCATCGTCCGTGGAGACTCCGGCTTCTGCAGAGATGACTTACTGACCTGGTGTGAATCCCATCAGGTGGATTACGTGGTGGGATTGGCCAAGAACGAGCGACTCAAGAAGGATATCGCTGAAGCCATGGCTCAGGCGAAATCGGAGTTCGAATCCACCGGTCAATCGGCACGGGTATTTAAGGACTTCCGCTATCGCACACGAGACAGTTGGAGCCAACAACGGCGCGTCGTGGGCAAGGCCGAGGTTCTGGGCAAGGGCGCCAATCCCCGATTCATCGTCACATCGCTGTCACCAGAACGTTGGGAGGCCCGTGCGCTATACGAGGATCTCTACTGTGCGCGCGGCGACATGGAGAACCGGATCAAAGAGCAACAACTGGATCTGTTTGCCGACCGCACCAGCGCGTCCACCATGCGCGCCAATCAACTCCGACTCTATCTGTCTTCGGCCGCCTACATGATCATGCATGCACTGCGCCGACTCGGACTCCACAATACCGAACTGGCGCGGGCTCAATGCGGCACGATCCGGCTGAAGCTGCTCAAGATCGGTGCCCGAATCCGGTTCACGGTCCGCAACGTCTGGGTGTCGATGGCTGAAGCCTGTCCCTACGCCGAAGTCTTCACCGCCGTTGTGCGCAACCTACAGGCGATGCCACTGCGATGCTGACGCCGACGCTCCCGCTTCGTCCCTGAATTCGATTTGATTATCCAGTCCGAGCCGAGGTGTGTCTGATTGCGGCCAACCACGCTCTCTCGAGCACGAAAATCCCCTTTTCATGTCGCCAAAACCTTCTCGCTTCACCCGAAGACCCTCCCCCACACCCCATCTCGCGTCCGCCGATGAGTCTTTCATGCAAAATCGCGATCAAGCGTCGCTTGGTGATCCATGCGGGCTAGCCGCGACGCAGGTTGACATACCGCCTATACGGCGACACTGTCCGCGTTGCGATAGGTGTCGGACCATGCTTGAATCGCTTATCTGCAATCCCGATAATCTGTTCTTCGGTGAATCGCTTCCGCTTCATATCGAGTTCTCCTTGGTTTTTTTGCCGGAAAACTCACTCTTGAAGTGGACCGTTATATGGGGGGAAGGTCAGAGCCGACCACACCCCGGGTGAAATGCCGTCGAAGTTCCGGCAGGACACGGGCGCGCTGCGTCACAAGGAACATCACGTACACACTGACCAGAACGAACAAGCAGAAGGAGTCAAGCCCATTCTTAGTTGAAACTCTCCACGGCTCACGATGGGTCATGCAACCTTCTTCTTCGATCTCGTCGACGTCTTCGCCTCAATTTTCAGCTCTCGCTGGAGGGCTTCGCGGAGCTTTGGAAGATGACGGTAGCCGATCACCTTCCTCAGGCGCGGTTCGATGTCGATGAGCGCCGTCGCCAACCAGCGTTGCCGCTGACTCGAGTTCTTCCAATGATCGACCTTCGCACACCTTTCCTCGACAAGGGCATTGACCGATTCCAGGCAATTCGTCGTCTTGAACGAACGGCCCAAGACCCCGTACACGCCGAGCCGATGCAACGTGAGGGTCTCTTCCAGGCCTTCCTCAAGGCTCGCAGCCCCCGATTGGTTTCGCTCCTCGAGCTCTCCATGGAGCTCTCCGAGCGCCGCCCGAGCTTCGTCGTACTCCGGGCGCTCGTAGGCCCGCTGCAGCCGGCGTCGCCACACGGCTTGCTCGGTCTTCGATAGGTATCTCACGACGTTCTCGCGTTTGTGCCATTGGCAGCGTTGGACCAGGGCTCGATTCCTGAATGCCTTCTTGACCGCCGCCCGCAGACCTTTGCCGCCGTCGACAATCACCAGCACGCCTTCAGAGATGTCCAGGCCCCGCTCCATCAACGAACGGAGAAACGGAGTCAGCACTTGCTCGTTCTCCGTGTCGGTCTCCACGAAGCCCAAGAAGCGTTTGTCGCCCGAAAGCGTGACGCCCAGGGCCACTACCATCAGGGCGTCGGCAAACGCCTTCCCGTCCAGGAAGATCGCCACGACGTCCTCGCCACTCAGATCCCGCTCCTGCATCTCCCGAAGTTTCGCGGCACTCGCCTGGACGAATCCTCGAGACACCGTCGAACTCGACAGTCCGATCGCTCCCGGAATCGCTTCAGCGGCCGATTCATAGTTCCGGCAGGAGATCCCATACAGCACACGTCTGAGCAGTAGCTCGTTCACCGCGCCACCCGGACTGAGTTCCTCGTAGGTCCGAAGCGGAATCTCCCCGCCCGCCACGCTGCGCACTCGAGGCACCCGAACCGGCACCCGCTGGCCACCCAGCCCCACGGTCCCCGGATTGCTCCCGTGTCGCCGGCCCCGCAACGCCGCCTCCTTTCGTGCGTATCGCTCACCCGCCAACGACTTCACTTCCTCGTCGAGCAACTCCTCCACGTGCATCAACCCCAGTGGGATCAACGCCCGAATCATCTCCACCTTCGAGTCCAATTCCAGTCCCGAGTATTCCTCCCGGCTCAGGACCTCGACCTCACCCAGCACACGCGACTTCTTGCGTTTCTTTACCGAACGTAACAGACTCCTCATCTCGGCTCCTTTCTCTTACAGGCTTGATGTTGTTTCTTCCAATACCATCAAACCATGGGGTTTGGAGCCGTTTCAATTTCCAACTAAGATTGGCACACATTCAGCAGAAGTCTCCGAGACTGTTGTATGTTCCAATGATCTGATCGTTGGGCCAACCGTATTGGAACGATAGACGGTCCATGTCGCCACCCCCATCGCCATCTCCCAGAATGGATCCCCAGGGAATGCTTTCGCGTCCCCGCTCCACGCCATTCCAGAAACTGAAGTTTTCCCAGAACGTGCTCGCAGCGATCAACAGCACGGGATAACGCCAGAAATCCCATCGAAGGCAGTCCGGCATCGGAAAGTAGAACAGGATCATCAGCATGGCGCTCAGGTAAAACTCGCCCCCAATACCGCCAAACGAAATCCATTGCTCGATTCGGTACTGTGACAGCGTCCAGGTCATGACGAATTGAACGAGAATGGTAATCCCGGCAAATGCCATGGCACCGCGAAGCCTTTCTTTCCACGCGGTGTAAAACAGAACACCCAACAGGAAGAGAAGTGCGACGTACACAACGGTCGAACGTTCAGGCTGCCAGCTGGTCCAGCCTAAAGGGAGCGGCAGTGCGCGGCGACCCGACAACCAAGCGATGGTTGCGTGCCCGAATTCGTGAATCCAGATGTGAAACGGGCGTACCAATCCTATTAGGAAGCTGGAATTGACGACTATGCCGGCGACGCTCGCCAGGGGCAACGCCAGAAGGAAGACCAGACGATGGTTGAACGAGAAACGGTCCAGCTCGGCCGCAGTTGGATGGGATGCACTGACAGACTTCTGGAAGTCAATCTGAGGTCCGTCCCAGAGGAGGTGCGCAAGCTCATCGGCGCTGATCCAGGCACCACCGCAGGTGATACACACCGCTGCTGCAGCTCCGGATCGGATCTGACGTTCGATGAGAGCCCCTTCGCACCCGGGACAGCATGAAGCCTCTGAACCGGGATCACCAGGGCCCGCAACGCGGTCTCTGAGCGAATCCATCAGGCCAGCTGTGCCGCCAATGAGCTCCCGAAGAGCCTTGAACGCCACCTTGTTGTTGTGATGAATCCACGCACCTCCACATACCTCGCAGGATTCGACGTCCAGATCACCTTTCGCGTGAACGCGCATCAGTGTGTTGTCAGAGGGGCATTCCATCCATTCCTATATCGGGTCCCGAACGCCGGCCCTTTACAGCTGGTGGTTGTATTCACCGAGGCCGATTCTTATAGAATCGGAGCGCAATGAATAATAGAAGGCAGGAAGGAAGATCAGTAGACGAGCCGCAGAGTCCACCATTCTGAGCTCCCATATCCGCAGACGGCGGTCTACACCGGATCGGGGCCGACCGACGAGGCGGCCAGTTTCATCTGACAATAGCTGTCACCGACCGGGTTGCGGTTCCGGAGAGGGGCTGACTCAGAGGGCGGGGTCCGGGCCTCCCCATGCTGGTCAGCCTCGGCGCTGGTCGATCTGGCCCATAAAGAGTCGGGCCTTCGACGTTGTGAAGCGCACGGTCACCTCACCGGACGTCTTTTCCTCGAACACTGATGGGTCGAACGTCACGACCAGCCTGTCCTCGCCTTCGACTGAGACGTCGAGTTCATTGACCCGGGTGTCGGCCCAGGGCGCGCCAATGACGGGCGTCGAAAACTGGAACGCCAGAAAGTGCTGTTCGGTCAGGACAATGGAGCCGACGAAGCCCCTGAAGCTTCGTCCGTAATACTTTCCGGGCCCGCGATAGTTTGTGTAGCGGACGCTGCCCGAAAGTCCTTCGTCCTGAATCACGACACCTTCCTTCAGGATCTGTTCCTGGAACTTCGCGGGGATCGAGCCGAACCCAAACAGACGATACAGGACTGACTTTTTCATATCGGACCTCCAGCGCGCAGGTCGCACTCACCAGTCATCGGCATCTTCATCCGGTGAGGATCAGCAGCTGTCTACCAGTCTGGGTGATCACGCAGGTCATTCGCCAGCGACCCATAATGATCACTCCCTTGTGTTTGTTGTGGTTATGCGCGCAACGTCCCGCGCAAATCGCACACCCCTCACAGTTCTGGATAGTGTCCAAAACATTCTATTGTTGTGACTCCCTCGAGATCACATACAGTAAGATCGTTCCATAGCGTTCCAGTTTCAATTGGCCGACACCAGGGACATCGCGCGACGGCCTGCGGGCCGCTGCCCGTGATGAAACGCGGCGGTTCACTCTTATTTTTCCTATACTCTACCCACGATGACGGCGAACAACTCCTCCCAGTGCCAGCACCCTTGTCGGGCACGTTGGAATGTTTGTCCATACCGTTCCGGGGGAGGCGGCAGCAGATGTACGAATTGAACCCGATCTATCTGAAGGATGCAGAGAGATTCCTACGGATCGTCATGATCTTGACGTTGTTGACCGCTGGAGTGAGCAAACTGTTCAGCGCGGGCGGCTTCTACGACTACTATGCGGGCCTGTTCGCCAATCCCGATCTCCGGATCAACCTTCCAATGTTTCTTGTGAATCCGTTTCTCAAGCTCACACCGTTCTTCGAGATCGCGATTGCTGGCGCTCTTGCGATAACGCCGATCAGAAGAGCAGCGATCGTGGTTTGGTGGATCTGGTTTCTCAACATCGAGTTCGGTCACTATGTGCTGCAGGAGTGGTCCGCGGCTAACGAGATCATTCCGTATCAGATCCTGGGTGCACTGGCCTACGTCCTACCCAACCACGATTCTTGGCTATCACGGAACTGACGGACGCTCATGGCACTCCGGATGCTTTCCAGTGCAATCACCCCATGTCCCTCCCCATCCACATCATCGCGTACAGCGGTCACAAAGCGAACGAACGGGCACAGCGCTTCCTGCTCGATGAGGACTGGCACGAGATAGACTCCATTGAGGACTGTTGGTACGAGCCGAACACTTGTCTAAAGAACTACTCGCCTTCCCTCCATGCCAATTGTGCGTCCATACATTCGGAAATAATGGTTTGATATCGCGAGACGGCGGATTTGCTGACCAGGGGATGTGGATCGCCCGGCTGACGGAACTTCAGAGCGTTAAGCTTATCGAGTGCTTGGTCCCAACTATCATGCTGGGAAACGAAGACATCCGCGCCGGCGCTTTCCGCAATAGCCTTGTAACGCTTGGCGGACGCGCCCCACAATCGGATACCTTCGACTTCAGACTCGAAATACTGGAGTCGACCGGCGGACCGACCCCCGAATACGCTGCCCACATGCCTTTGATCGCCATCCTTCAGCGGTGACAGCGGCCTGACCTTGGGCCAACCAGCACTGTTATGACTTGAGTGCGTTAAATTGACAGTACCTTATCGAACAAGGTCCCGCTCGTTAAACTCCGCCTCTTCGCTGGCCACACACTGATACTCCCACAGCTCGGCGCCGGGAACCAGCCCGATCGTTCCTGTCTCCGTCACAAACGGCTCGGTAAACACCACCGGATCGGTTATGGTTATCTGGGCTTCGAGCGTGCCGTAGGTGGGGCGTGTCCACCGTTCAACGATCTGCATCTGATCGCTGTGAGGAAGGCCGCCGGGAGGCTGGTCGTTCCGTGCCCCGGTTCTCTCAATCCAAGACCGATTGTCATATCCGTTCGACTCGATAACGAATGTGTCTCCCTCCCAGTAGCCGATGTTCCATCCCATCCAGTTCAAGATTGGGGGATCCTCGGGAAGCGGCCGGCCATCGGTCCAAATGGTGCGCCACGAGTGCTGAAATTCGAAGAACTGGAGCACCCGGTCGGGCAGCATCACGAACTCCATCCCGTAGTTGTAGGAATGCAACCGCGGCCAGCCCAGTGGATCACAGCCCAGGAGACCCCAGTCCTTCTCAGAACCTGTCCCGTAAAGCAATTCCCCGGTCTGGCTACGTTGTTCGGGCCAAGTGGCCTCGAAGAGCGCCTGTCCGTCCTCTGTGAACGGGGGCGGGTTATCGAAGGCGTCGCGGACACCATCGTATCCCCATACTCCCGACAGGTCACGGCGATCGTAGTCCGTGGTGTTGGTGATGTTGTTCCTTGCCCGGGATTCGTCTCTGTCCTCGTTGTTCTGGCACCGAGGGCAAGGGTTCCAACCCTCCGGGACTTGAGCTGGAGCCCCCGCTCGACTGTCCGGGGCCAGCACGAGCGACAGGCACACTGCCAACACTACGACCTCCGCCGAAATAACGATTCGACATTTCATTGTAGTTAAACCCCCTAATTCTTCTCCATCCCCCAGAGATCTGTATGACAAACCCGACAGCGATCAATCTCGCGAGGGCTGTTCGTGTCTGCAAGACTCTGCGTTCGAGACCTGTCACTCTAATTCATGACGGGCGATTTGAGAAGCCTATTAGGACAGGTCGTCAAAGTCATTTCCGAAGAAACCGTGGGACAGGAATACCCTGAATGGTACTGTCAGGTTAATTTGTCGCATGGCACAATGCCGGGATGAAGACTCGCCGATCCCGCTACACTAGGAGTCTGCGCGGCAGAAGGACCAGAAATGGGCAGAAAAGGATCGAAGATAGGACATGCCACGAACTTACCGAACGTATATTCCAGAACAGAGCCTGCTGATGCCTCCATCATTGAGAGATTGGCTGGCTGAAGATCACCTGTCGTACTTCATATCGGACGCCGTGGATGCGATGGATTTGAGCGCGTTCGAACAGAGGTATGGAACGGACGGGCCGGGCAATCAGGCCTTCGATCCGCGGATGATGGTGAAGGTGATGATCTACGGGTACGCGACGGGAGTGTTTTCGTCACGGAAGATTGCAGCGAAGATGACCGAAGATGTGGCGTTCCGGATGTTGGGAGCGGAGAACTTTCCCGCGCACCGAACGATCTCGGATTTTCGAAAACTGCATCTTGAAGAGTTCGGGAACTTATTTGTGCAAGTGGTGAGGATGGGGCGGGAAGCCGGGCTGGTGAAGATGGGAACGGTGGCGGTGGACGGGACGAAGATGCGAGCCAATGCGAGCAAACGCAAAGCGATGAGCTATGAACGCATGAGAAAGCAGGAGACCGAATTGGGCGAACAGATTCGGGATCTGTTGAACCGGGCCACGGCGACCGATGAGGAAGAAGACCAACGTTACGGCAAGGACCGGCGCGGTGACGAACTGCCCGACGGGTTGGCGACCCGCACGAAGCGGCTGGCCACAATCCAGACGGCGATGAAGCGACTCGAAGAACGTCAGATGGCGGCAGACCAGGAAGCGGAAAGGAAGCCTGGAGACGACAAACCGGGAAGCGGAAAGAAGGGCAAACCATTCAAACGCCCGAGGGGTGAACCCAAGGGGAAGGCCCAAGACAATTTCACCGACCCGGAAAGCCGGATCATGAAGACCTCGGCCGACGGGTTCCAACAATGCTACAACGCGCAGGCGGTCGTGGACGCGGAGGCCCGAATCATCGTCGCCACAACGGTGAGCAACAATGCTTCAGATACCGGGCAGTTGGGACCGACTCTGGATGAGTTGAACACGAATCTGTCGGAGCGTCCAGACCGGGTGCTCGCGGATGCTGGATACCGATCCGAGTCGAATCTGCGAATGCTGGAACAACGTCAAATAGATGGGTACGTTCCGATGGGTCGTGAGAAAGATCTCGCCACGGCCCCACTCCAACCCGAAAGCACGGCCCTGGGCCGCATGGTCCGAAAGATGAAAAGCCAGACGGGGCGTGATCGCTACCGGGCCAGAAAGCACATCGGTGAGCCGCCGTTCGGGTGGATCAAGTCGGTGCTGGGATTCCGACAGTTCAGTTTGCGAGGCTTGGACAACGTCACCTGTGAATGGAGCCTGGTGGCTCTGGCAGTGAACTTACGACGGATGAACGGGAAGATCGAATGGGCTTAATCCGCATCACCGGGACCCATAACGCTCTCCACAGGACCAACGGATCGAGTCCCCACAGCTCGGAGCTGCCCATGTTGGGAAAATCGGGCGGCTCTCCTACAAAGACGCTCTCGAATCGTCACAAATCCGAGTTATTCAGCCTCTGCCGCGCAGACTCCTAGGCATCGCTTTCCGCCAGAGATCATCAGTTACGCTGTCTGGGCCTATTATCGGTTCAGTCTCAGTTTTCGTGAGGTCGAAGATCTGCTCTCCGAGCGTGGCGTGAACGTAACTTATGAAACGATCCGACAGTGGCCCGTCAAGTTCGGAGCGCAGTACGTTCGCCGGTTGAAACGGCGTCAAGGCCGTCTGGGTAACACGTGGCACTTGGACGAAGTGTTCGTGACAATCAATGGACAGCGCCACTATCTCTGGCGTGGGGTCGATCAAGACGGTGACGTGAATGACATTCCGCGCCGGCCTGCGGCCGCGCGGCGGGTTGACATAATGCCTATACGGCGACACTGGTCCGTGTTGCAATAGGTGTCGGACCCTGCTTGAATTGCTTATCCGTCTCCCCGTTTTCTAGTCGACAGCGAATACCCAGACAACGCCACCTTCGGGTACCTCGGGATACTCGCCCGGAAACACGCGGTTGAGACGGGCCTGCATCCCGCGGGCGTCCACTCCCCAGCCCGATTGCACGGCAATATATTGCTTGCCCGCAATCTCGAATGATGTTGGGGGACCGAGAATGCCCGAATTCGTCGGAAACTCCCACAGCAGTTCCCCGTTCTCGGCGTCGAATGCGTGGAACATCCGGTCGTTGGTTCCGCCCGTGAACACGAGGCCGCCACCGGTAGCCATCATCGAACCCCAGTTTGGCGACCTGGCGTAGGTATGGGTCCAGACTCTCTCGCCGGTGTCGACGTTCCAGGCCTGCACTTCTCCCACATGATCGGCACCTTCCACAACGAAGAACCCGGTCGTAGCCCCTGTAAAGCGACCCCCGGGCATGTATTCAACTTCCATGCCGATCATCGTCCCGCACAGATTCTCATTGGCCGGGACATAGATCATCCGTGTCTCGGGGCTGTAGGCGATTGGAGGCCAGTTCTTACCGCCCCAGAGCGAGGGACAATGCTCGGCCATCTTCCCTGTGCCGGGCTTGTGTGACAGATCGATCTCCGGCCGCCCGGTCTCGGGATCCAGACCCAGAAAGACGTTCTGGTTTACGTACGGTTTGCCTTCGACAAATTTGATGGGACCCTCACTGCGTTCAAGGAACCAGAGATAACCGTTTCGGGCAACATCGATCAGGCCCGCCACCGTGCGGCCATCGCGTTCGTAGTCGACGAGAATGGGCGGAGACACTTCGTCCCAGTCCCAGGAGTCGTTCGGATGGTACTGGAAGTGTCCCCTGATCTCACCGGTCGCAACGTCGATCGCGATCGTCGACGTAGCATACAGGTTGTCTCCAGGACGCTGGTCCCCCATCCATGGGCCGCCATTGCCCGTCCCCCAGTACGCCAGATTCGTCTCCGGGTCATAGTTTCCCGTAACCCACACGGCACCGCCACCGGTTCTCCACTGGTCGCCCTCCGGCCACGTCTCGCTTCCGGGCTCCCCGGGAGCGGGAATGGTATAGGTCCTCCACAATTCCTCACCGGTCTCGGGCTCAAATGCCGCGACGAAGCCCCGGATGCCAAGCTCACCCCCGGATGCACCGACCATGACCTTGCCGTCGGCAACCAGTGGCGCCAGTGTCGTGTAATAGCCCCTGTTATTGTCTCCGATCACGGCTGACCAGATCTCCCGGCCCGTCCTGGCGTCGAGTGCGACGAGCACGGCTTCGCCGGCTGCGAAGAAGACCCTGTCACCATAGAGCGCCACGCCACGATTGGTCTCGTGAGGCACCGTGGCTCCATCAGGCCTCCGCCTCCGATGACGCCAGAGCAGGGTACCCCTCGCCGCATCGATCGCAATTACCTGGTTTCGCGGCGTCGAAACGAACATGACCCCGTCGTTTACGATAGGGGGCGCCTCGTGACCGCGGACCTCGCCCGTAGAAAATGACCAGACGGGGCGCAGCCGTCCGACGTTGTCAGTATTGATTTCGTCGAGCGGACTGTAGCCCCAACCGTTGTAAGTGCGACGAAGCATCAACCACTCGTCGTCCTCCGGATTCTCGAGGCGCTGTGGGGTCACCGGTCGGTAATTCTCCAGGATGTCGGGAAGAGGGGCGGGTTGTTGCCGGGGGAAGGCAGGTTGACTTAGAGTCAGCACGACTGTGCTGGCCAGGACTGCTTGTAAACGCCTGATCCTGATCATGGCCATCCTCCTCAGGAAGTTGCGACAGAAACATCAATCGAAGCGCCAGCCGGAAATCGTCCCAACGCCCGCATCCGTCAACCCGTCTGCCGAAATTTCATTGAACGTTTCATTCACCCTGGGGAGGAACCGGCCGCCGATTCACCCTCGACATTCGAAGCTCCCGACGGTGTTGTAAACTTGGCGCGTTTCCCGCCACCCTGACATGATGAAGAGCACCCGAACCCCCTGTCACGGTCATCGCTGTTCACCCGAAATCATAAGTCATGTCGTTTGGCTCTACTAAAGATTCGGTATCAGCTTTCGAGATGTCGAGGATCTGCCCGCCGAGCGAGGAATCACCGTACCATACGAGACAATCCGCCGGTAGTGCTCGAAGTTCAGGCTCGATTATGCCAAGCGCCTGAAGCGGCGACAGGCCCAACTCCCAGATACCGGGTCTCTGGACGAAGTTTTCGTCGCCATCAACTCGATGCGCGACACGGTAGATTCCCAGCTTGTCCGTTACAATTCGATGCGGTGCCTGACGCTGATTCTTCAAGAGCTTTCGAAAGAATCTCTTCGCCGCACGTCCGTCCCGACGGGGTTGGACCAGGATATCGATCACGTCGCCATCTTGATCCACCGCGCGCCAGAGATACTGACGCTCGCCGCTGATCGTGATGAAGACCTCATCCAAATACCAGATGCCGCCGACCCGACCCTGACGGCGTTTCAATCGACGCGCATAACGCGTTCCGAACTTGATTGTCCACTGCCTGATCGTTTCGTAGGTCACGTTTACGCCGCGCTCAGCGAGCAGATCTTCGACTTCCCGGAAGCTCACACTGAATCGATAGTAGCGCCAGACAGCGTGGCTTATGATTTCTGGCGGGAATCGATGCCTAATGTAGCCTGATCGACCGTGTTTCATCCCGCCATTGTGCCGTATGCAGAATTAACCTGACAGTACCGATCAGAGAGCGTAATGTACCCTAGCCGGAATCAAG
Organism: Terriglobia bacterium; assembly: GCA_965263045.1. Lineage (GTDB taxonomy): Bacteria > Acidobacteriota > Terriglobia > 20CM-2-55-15 > 20CM-2-55-15. The sequence continues at coordinate 4,237,917 of CBDHGK010000041.1, read as the reverse complement.
CGGGGCACCTCGACAGGTGCGTCCAGCCCATTGCAGGTCGACACATTCGAATCAGTAGCAGGCATGTCTCAACCAATCAAAAAGTCTCGCCGTCCCGACACCTCGTTGATCGTTATGTTCGTTCTCGTCATTGGCGCGTCCGTATGGGCATTCGCCCAGGAGGGGACCGGCGGCCTTCAAAGCGGCCTGGAAATCACGCTGGGTACCATCCTTAACGTTGGGCCGGAGGTCCTACTCGGCATCGGGCTGGCCGGCATGCTCCAGGTGGCTGTGCCTCCCGGACTGGTCAGCCGGTGGATGGGGGAAGGGTCCGGACTCAAGGGTGTCGCGGTTGGTGTGGCGGCCGGTCTTGTCGCGCCCGGTGGGCCCTATATCCTGTTTCCGATCGCCGCATCCCTGATGGGCACCGGCGCCGGCATTGCTCCGCTTTCCGCCTTTGTCGCGGCACGAAATTCAGCCAACCTCAACCGACTGGTGGTGTGGGACGTTCCCTTCCTCGGCATCCCTTTCTCGCTCGCTCGCATCGTCTGCTGTATCCCCATGGTGGCCGCACAGGTCATCTTTACGCCCGTCCTGTTCCGCATGATGGGGAAAGGCTCCCGCGAGGAGGCGATGCGCCAGCGAACGGCTAAAGCGCCTGCCAGTGGCGGGCCGGGAGGCACCTAGGGTGGTAGCCCTCATATTGGCCGGAGTGTTGATCGCTCTGGCGCTCTTCGTTGCACGCCGCGACGGTGTGGCGGGGGTACGCGCGGGTTTTGCAAGTTCATGGGTCGCTCTGCGCGGTGTCGTGGGTCCGATGGTGCTGGGTCTGACGATGGCCGGCATGGCAGAAGTGGCACTTCCGGCCGCGTTGGTCAGCCGCTTGATGGGCGACGAGTCGCAATTCAGCGGGGTGGCGATCGGGGTATTGCTCGGAGCGCTCGTCCCGGCCGGGCCATATGTCGTTATGCCCTTAGCCGCCTCGCTACTCAGCACGGGCGCCGGCGTTGGGCCGATAACGGCCTTTCTCACCGCTTGGAGCGTCATCCCCCTCGCGCGCACTCTGGTGTGGGAGTGGCCGTTCATGGGCGGAGGCTTCACCGCCAGCCGGGTGCTCGTGTCGCTGCCTTTCCCGTTCCTCGTCGGCCTGGCCATGCCCTACATCTACCGTCTGTTTACCTGAGACTGGCGGGGGGCTCGATCGGAATTCGTCCGATAGACCTCAAGCCTCTGAATCCAATTAAATTTGGAACCGACAGGGGGGAAAGTACCCCTCGTGCGACTCCTTGTGATAGACGCCGGACCATGCAGCCCGAGGGCGGCGGCAAACCGGAGCCGGAAATCTATCAATCTCCAAATATGAGGAATCCAGAAGGATGAAATTGCTAACGACACGACTATGTTTTCCTGTAATCATCATTGTGGTCATGCTCACGCTTTCGCTGGGGGCACCGAGTCAAGCCCATTCTTAGTTGAAACTCTCCACGGCTCACGATGGGTCATGCAACCTTACTTCTTCGATCTCGTCGACGTCTTCGCCTCAATTTTCAGCTCTCGCTGGAGGGCTTCGCGGAGCTTTGGAAGATGACGGTAGCCGATCACCTTCCTCAGGCGCGGTTCGATGTCGATGAGCGCCGTCGCCAACCAGCGTTGCCGCTGACTCGAGTTCTTCCAATGATCGACCTTCGCACACCTTTCCTCGACAAGGGCATTGACCGATTCCAGGCAATTCGTCGTCTTGAACGAACGGCCCAAGACCCCGTACACGCCGAGCCGATGCAACGTGAGGGTCTCTTCCAGGCCTTCCTCAAGGCTCGCAGCCCCCGATTGGTTTCGCTCCTCGAGCTCTCCATGGAGCTCTCCGAGCGCCGCCCGAGCTTCGTCGTACTCCGGGCGCTCGTAGGCCCGCTGCAGCCGGCGTCGCCACACGGCTTGCTCGGTCTTCGATAGGTATCTCACGACGTTCTCGCGTTTGTGCCATTGGCAGCGTTGGACCAGGGCTCGATTCCTGAATGCCTTCTTGACCGCCGCCCGCAGACCTTTGCCGCCGTCGACAATCACCAGCACGCCTTCAGAGATGTCCAGGCCCCGCTCCATCAACGAACGGAGAAACGGAGTCAGCACTTGCTCGTTCTCCGTGTCGGTCTCCACGAAGCCCAAGAAGCGTTTGTCGCCCGAAAGCGTGACGCCCAGGGCCACTACCATCAGGGCGTCGGCAAACGCCTTCCCGTCCAGGAAGATCGCCACGACGTCCTCGCCACTCAGATCCCGCTCCTGCATCTCCCGAAGTTTCGCGGCACTCGCCTGGACGAATCCTCGAGACACCGTCGAACTCGACAGTCCGATCGCTCCCGGAATCGCTTCAGCGGCCGATTCATAGTTCCGGCAGGAGATCCCATACAGCACACGTCTGAGCAGTAGCTCGTTCACCGCGCCACCCGGACTGAGTTCCTCGTAGGTCCGAAGCGGAATCTCCCCGCCCGCCACGCTGCGCACTCGAGGCACCCGAACCGGCACCCGCTGGCCACCCAGCCCCACGGTCCCCGGATTGCTCCCGTGTCGCCGGCCCCGCAACGCCGCCTCCTTTCGTGCGTATCGCTCACCCGCCAACGACTTCACTTCCTCGTCGAGCAACTCCTCCACGTGCATCAACCCCAGTGGGATCAACGCCCGAATCATCTCCACCTTCGAGTCCAATTCCAGTCCCGAGTATTCCTCCCGGCTCAGGACCTCGACCTCACCCAGCACACGCGACTTCTTGCGTTTCTTTACCGAACGTAACAGACTCCTCATCTCGGCTCCTTTCTCTTACAGGCTTGATGTTGTTTCTTCCAATACCATCAAACCATGGGGTTTGGAGCCGTTTCAATTTCCAACTAAGATTGGCACACATTCGGGGCACCCATGGCGAGCGCCCAGTTCTTTCTCTTCGATGGAGTTCGGGACTACGAGGTGATCATCACCAATCTCACCCGCGACCAGCGGTTTACGCCGATCCTGGTTGCGACGCACAACGAGGCCGTGAGTCTGTTCGCATTGGGCACTCCAGCGAGCTCTGAATTGGAAACTATTGCCGAAAGTGGGAACACAACTCCGCTGATGGAGGCACTGACGGCAAGCGGTGGCGTATTCGACATGGCGACTACGAGCGGTTTGCTTGAACCTGGCTCAACGGTCACGGTCACGGTCCGCGGAGGTGTCGGCCACATGAACTACATCAGTGTGGCATCGATGCTGATTCCGACCAACGACGGGTTCTTTGCTCTGAACGCTGAAAGATTGCCACTGGGACAACGTTCCGCTGTCTTTACCTCGCCGGTCTACGACTCCGGCACCGAACAGAACGATGAAGCCTGCGCTTCAATTCCGGGTCCGTTCTTCGCCGAATGCGGCGGTCCGGGCGGCGGTGGCGCCCCCGAGGGCAGTGAGGAGGGATACGTCCACGTGCATGCGGGCATTCACGGCATTGGCGACCTCGACGCATCGGCCCGTGACTGGCGAAACCCCGCCGCCCGGATCATCATTCGTCCGATGATGAATTAGCAGCCCGTGGCATAAGTCTCAAGGGCCGCGCGCAGGGGTCTTCGGGTTGCAGGCGCGAAGTTAGGAGCGGAACGATGGTTTTCCATCGTGACCGACGAGGGACAAAGTCTGCGGCCCGAACCCCCCTGCGCCCAGAGGGTTACGGCGAAACGGGGCCGTCTTCGTTGTCGCCGACTCCTCGCAATGAATGAGCATTGCAGCGTCGTCGCCTCCTAGAATCCGTCCTCGTTTGGCCGAAACGCGGCCCTCGAGACTTATGCCACGAGCTGCTTCTAGCCAATCACCCGACGTCAGAGCGGGGAATGACTGTATCTGAAAACGTTCGTTTTCAGATACAGTCATTCTGGCGCCTCTGTTGTCGGCAACTCTGTTGGCGGTCTCCCGAGGCCCGCTTTTGCCCGGGAAGGCCGCCATTCGGGGTCATTTCTCACCCTCCCATGAGTTCTTCCCCTTCCGCAGTCCTGACGACCGAGTTCCGTCGACGACCAGCAATAATGCGCGGCAGCGGGTCTGGGAGTGGGATACAATTTCCAGATTCTTCCCGTGTGAAGGCATCAATGGAGACAACGCAATGATGAACCGACGCCAGATGTTGGGGACGGCCGCAGGATTTCTGCTGCTCAACCGCCTCCCGAACGCCCGCGCAGCGACATACGACATGGTCATCAAAGGTGGCCGCGTCATCGACCCATCCATCGGCCTGGATGGTATCCGTGACGTGGCCGTCCTGGCGGGACGTATCGCCGCGGTTGAGGCGGATATCACCGACGATGCCACCGAAACGATCGATGCCGGCGGCAAGATCTTGTCCCCCGGTCTGATCGACATCCATACCCATGCGGGTCGCGACCGGGAAGGGCCGGCGCAGGCGCTCAGGGATGGGGTGACCGGCTTCGTCGATGCCGGGTCTGCCGGCGCCGATAACATCGACGATGTCGCCGCCGTCATCCGGGCAGCCCCGCAAGCCGGTTGCGCCCTGATCAACATCGCGCGCACCGGCGTCGTGTCCGGTGGCGAACTGAACGACATCAACGCCGCGGATGTATCCCGGGCCCAGGGGGCCATCGCCCGCAACCGCGACGTCGTCGTCGTCGTCAAGGTGCGGCTGTCCGATAACGTCGTCGGCAGCTACGACCTCGAGGCTCTGCGGCGTGCGCAACTGGCGGCGAGGCCGTTCGATTTACCCGTGATGATCCACGTCGGTCAGAATTACTCGCCCATACGGACTATTCTGCCCCTGCTCAAACGCGGCGACATCGTCACCCACATGTATGCGCCGCCGCCCAACGCCATTCTCGACGATGCGGGCCGCCTCTTCCCCGACGTGGCTGCCGCGCGTCGCCGCGGTGTCATCTTCGACTTCGGCAACGGCGTCAACGGTCACTTCACCTGGGACATGGTGGAGCGTGCGACGCAGCAGGGGTTCTGGCCCGACACGGTGTCGACGGACTGGAACGTCCTCTCCCCCACCACTGGCGTCTTCGACTTTCCCAATGTCATGTCAAAGCTCCTGATGTTCGGCATGCCCCTTTCCGATGTGGTGGCATGCGCGACGATCCATCCGGCGCGCGCCTTTTCCCGCTTCGACGATCGCGGTACGCTGAATGTGGGCGCGCCGGCCGACATTGCGCTCATGGAACTGCGTGAAGGGAATTTCGACTTCGTCGACAACTATCAGGGCATGCGGACGGGTGGCCAGCGGCTGTTCCCCTTCGCGACGGTGCTCGGCGGGGAGCGCGTGCTAACGGGCGCATAAGCTTGCGCCTCCGTTTGCTGCCTGGGTGACGCATCGCCCATTTGACCGACGGCTCCAGCGTGTAGCCCTTTAGCCCGGTTTCTCACCAGTTGAGCGGCAACGTTGATTGGAGCCCGAGATCTGGGACGGACACCTAATTCTCGAGCTCAGCACAAATCACAGTGTGTTGACGGACCGAATTAGGTGTCCGTCCCAGATCTCCCGCCTGGTAAGGCTTATTTGCTGTGAGAAACCCGGGCCCCCGAACTGGTGAGAAGTTCGGGTTAGCTGCGAATTCCAGCAAGGTGGTGCAACCAGCCATGGGTCAAGACTTGAAACGGACTCGGTCGGCACCGGGGTGGAGGTTGATCTGACACGAATACTGCCGGAGCGGAGGACGGGGGTTAGCGGACCGAGCCAGGAGCGATTCATAGAAGAGTCGAAGTATTGTCTGAGAAGGGATCAGGCCCCAAAACAAGCGGATTGCTTGGCGTCAGGTGCGCCAGGCTCACGCCGGAACCCTCCTCTCCGGGGTTCTATGATGAGTTGCCGGCGGCAGAACGGATGAGTTCTACGAGTTTGCGGGGAACCTTTGTCAAGGTCATAAACAGATTCGTATAAACACCGTTGGATCTGCATGCGTCAACGATCTCCCGATTGAGCAGTACACTATTTCTGAAACCTCCGGTGCTGATCCCTCCTCTCCGCATGCGCACCAGTACCCGATCGATGTGGGAAAACGTCAGGCGATGAACCAGCAGCCAACGGACGAACATTTCATAGTCGGCTGCGATCTGAAACCGCAGCCTGTAGTGGCCGTACGTATCGTAGACGCTCTTTCGGACGAAGGTGCTCGGGTGGGGTGGCATCCAACCATAGCGCAGCTTCCATCGTCTGAAATGACTGCTACGGTAGTAGCGCACAATCTTTGTCAGATCTTTCCGACGAACCTGGGCCACATCTCCGAATACAATTTCCGTTTCTGGATCTGCTTCGAACGGCCTGGCAATATCGGCAAGAACGCACCGATCTTCGAACACATCGTCGGAATTCAACATGCCCACAATATCCCCTGTCGCCAGTTGAATTCCTCTGTTCATTGCATCGTATATGCCGCGGTCCGGTTCGGAGACGAACCTATCGATGCGATCCTTGTACTGGCCGATGATGTTCACCGTTTCATCGGTCGAACAGCCATCGACCACGATGTACTCGATGTCCGCATGCGTTTGAGAGAGCACCGATTTGATGGCTTCTTCGATCGTCGCTTCGCTGTTATATGAAACTGTAATTACCGAAATCTTCATGTTGTCTGCTGTGAGCCTGCACTACAGATCTCGAGTGCGATGTGTACAGTCTCTTCGGAGAGTCAGAACGCCTATTGTAATCGCTCGAGAAGCGCCCTATCCGGAGTTTGTCCACTTCAGGAGCCATGAGGCCGGCTGAGGTTGGAGAAGCAAGTTCGCTCTGCGGGATTCCTCTTCGAATCGGCGTCATCAACAAACTCGATTGGCTGGACAATCCCTTCGCAGTCCTTTCGGTGCGAGGGTTCGACACTACCATCCGGATGTGGCAACCCCTTTTTTTGTGTCGTGCCGGAAAACGCGTTTGTCTTCGACGTGCCAGCGAAACCTGGCCGGGACCCGATTCCGTAAGTCGGGTGGCTTCGAGTCGCGGCTGGGCTCCCCGCTGCAGGACTTCAGGCAGGTTTCGAAGCTCGTTCCAGGAGCCGTCCTGGAGACTACCGAACTATGGCCAAGGTTTTGATCACAGCAGCGTTCGGCCAGATCGGCACGGAACTTTCAGCAGCGCTCAAGGTCCAGTACGGCGAAGAGAATATTCTTGCTACGGGACCTCAACTCCCGGATCGAAACGGAAAAGTATCCGGCGGTTGGGCCATAGTCCCCGCGACCCGGCTACCGGTTGCCAGAGGCAATACGCGAATCGAAGTCCGGATTCAGGGGGCGGGGCGTTTAGAATCCTAATGATGTGCCTGAGAAGAGCAAGGGCGGGGGCAGCGTCGGGTAGGCTGTCGATGAGTCTGTGTGTTATGCGGGATACGGAAAACTACTGCTTCTTCCTGTAGGCTTTTATGATCCCATAGGAAATTCCGCCCATGATGGCATAGGGCGCGGCCAGCAGAAAGATGATGCCCTGCCGAAATCCTGCGGCCATCTGCTGTCCTTCCACGGAGCTTTCAAGCGCCGTGCGGCACATGGCGCACTGGCTCCAGCCGGTTCCTTCCAGGGTCAGCATGACGGTGATGACGGCCAGAGGACCCGCAAACGTTTTAAAGATTCCCATTTCTGTTTCCTCGATATTATTCCAGCATCAATACGCGGTTGACCGAGTCGGCGGCATCGGGAGCCATAAAAAAGAACAGGATCAGCGCCAGAACCAGCGGACAGAAGGTGATCAGGACGAGGTTCATCTTCTCCGAGCGCAGGTGCATGAAGATGGCTGCAATGATAACGACCTTGGCCAGCGTGGTGCCGACCAGGAGGATGGCTTTGATGCCGGCCGGCATGTCGACATAACCGACGCCCAGCGCCAGCAGCGTCAACACCAGAAGCCAGCCCCAGGTAATGAAATAGGTGCGGTAACCCGTAGGATGAGTTCCTTCTGTCATCCGAAATCTCCTACAACAAATAGAAAAATGCGAAGATGAAAACCCAGACCACGTCGATGAAATGCCAGTATAGCCCCGCAATCTCAACGGTGTCGCCCGAATAGTGCCCGGATCGCGCCCGGAGCGCCACGTATGCAAGAAAGATCAATCCCGTCAACACGTGAAATCCATGAAATCCGGTCATCACGAAGAAGCTGGCGCTGAACTGCGGTACGCCCCATGGGTTGGTGTTGAGCCGCGCGCCCTCTCCGATGAAGTGGGCCCACTCATAGACCTGCGATCCCAGGAAAATCGCCCCACCCACGATCGTCATCAGGAGAAACCGAACAGCCTCTTTCTGCTTACCCTGCTGCGCAGCGCCGACGGCCATGGCCATGACGGCGCTGGAGGAGATGAGCGCAAAGGTCATGAAGGTGATCAGCCGCATGTCGAAGACTTCAGCCTGGTCAGGCCATTCCGCGCTCGAGACCCGCATGAATCCGTATGCGACGATGAACCCGACGAAGGTCAACGCGTCGGAGACGATGAAGACCCACATCATGAACTTGCCCCAGCTCGTTCCAAACGGGTTCTTGCCACCGCCCCACTCTGAAGCCAGAATCCGATCTTGTTCGGCTACCGCTGCTTCCATCACTACTCCTTAAGACAGAAATCAGAAATCAGGCCAGAATCAACAATAGAAAAAGGTAGACCCAGAGGCCATCCATAAAATGCCAATACGTGGCGCACAGGGCAATGGGTTCGTGGTTCGACCCCGTGTACCGATCACCCAATGTTCGCACGAGGACATATCCGAGCGCCGCCAGGCCTCCCAGGATGTGGAGTGCGTGCGCGCCCGTCAAAACGTATAGAAAAGAACTGTGCAGCGTCGTCGGCAGGTAGACGCCCACGGAGACGAGTTGTCTCCAGGCCAACACCTGTCCGATCAGGAATACCAGTCCGAGCCCCGCGGTGAGGCTCATCCAGAACTTCGTCGGTCCCATCTGGTCGGATTGTGCCCTCCGCCGTGCCCGCTCAATCGTCACGCTGCTGGCCAGGAGGACGAAGGTGTTCACCCAGAGGGCGGTCGGCAAGGCTACGTTTTGCCACGCCGGTGCACCCCGCATGACGATATAGGCGCTCGACAGTCCCGCAAACAGCATGCCTATGGCCGTCAACGCCAGCCAGAGACCCAGCTGACCCTTTGAAACCGGAAAACTGGCAAAGGGCTCCACGGAATCGTCGTCCCCGTCATCGCCCCCCATTCGTGGCGGCGGTGGGGGCGGCGAGCCGATATCGAGCAGGTCCTCGTGTTCGGGAGTGACCTTGATTTCTTCAGTAACGACTGACATTCAAAACCTGTGAGTTAAAAACTGCAGCCGGTCGCGCAGGTTCAAGCCTGTTCGACATCGTCGGGGGCTTCCGTCTGCATCACGTAGTCTTTCTTGGCGCCCGGCATGCTGAAATCAAACGCCCACCGATGGACGGTCGGCAGCTCGCCCGGGAAGTTTCCATGTCCCGGGGGTGAAGGCAAATCCCACTCGAGGGTCGTGGCCTGCCAGGGATTCCTTTCCGCTTTCCGTCCCGCCCAGATGCTGATGAGGAAGTTTCCAAGAAACAGGAGCTGGGCGGAGCCGAGAATGAACGCCGAAATCGTGATGAACTGGTTCATGCCCTGAAGGGGAACCATGAAGTCGTATTGCAGCGGGTCGTAAACACGGCGGAGGTGGCCGACCACACCCAGCGCATGCATCGGGAAGAAGACACAGTTGACACCGATGAAGCTGATCCAGAAGTGAACCTTCCCCACCGTATCGTTCATCATCCGTCCGAACATTTTCGGGAACCAGAAATGGATGCCTGCGAAGCCGGCGAACAAGGGAGCGATCGCCATCACCATGTGGAAATGCCCGACGACGAAATAGGTGTCGTGCATCGCGATATCGGCAGCCGAAGTGCCCAGGAAGATGCCGCTGAGGCCTCCGCTCACGAATACGGACAGAAATCCGAGCGAGTAGAGCATGGGTGGCGTGAACCGTATGCGGGCCCCCCACAAGGTTCCCAGCCAGTTGAATGTCTTGACGGCCGAGGGGATTGCGATCAGCAAGGTCGTCAGCGTGAACAGCGAACCCAGGACCGGACTCATGCCGCTCATGAACATGTGGTGTCCCCATACGATGAAGCTCAGGAAAGCGATGGCGGACATGGAGTAAACCATCATCTTGTAGCTGAAGATGGGTTTGCGGGAGAAGGTCGACAGGATGTCCGATGCGATACCCATCGCCGGCAGAAGAACGATATAGACTTCCGGGTGTCCGAAGAACCAGAACAGGTGCTGCCACAGCAGGGGGTTTCCTCCGGTGTGGTCGACCAGCTGTTGACCCATGATCAAGCCACCGGGAATGAAGAAACTCGTGCCGCCGAGTCGATCAAACGTGAGGAGGACGCCGGCCGCCAGAAGGACCGGGAAAGCCAGGGTGCCAAGAACAGACGTGATGAAGATCGCCCATTGCGTCAACGGCAGTCGCATCATTGACATGCCCTTGGTTCGCATCGTCAAGAGGGTTGTCACGTAGTTGAGACCGCCCATCAGTCCGGACACTGCAAACAGGGCTATGGCCACGATCCAGAGCGTCATCCCGTTCCCCTGGCCCGGGTTACCGCCTTCGGTGAGCGCACTCAGCGGTGCGTAGGCCGTCCATCCGCCCAAGGGAGCACCGCCGGCGACGAAGAGGGCCCCCAGGATGACGATGCAGGAGACAAAAAACGTCCAGTACGACAGCGCGTTCAGGAACGGAAACGCCATGTCCCGGGCGCCGATCTGCAGCGGTATCAGGAAGTTTCCAAAGCCGCCGGTCAGGATTGCCGTAAACAGGAAGAACACCATGATGGTGCCGTGCATCGTGACCAGGGACAGATAGAATTCCGGGGCCATGATGCCGCCCGCAAATCCGGTGGGAAAGATATCACCCAGGATCGGCCACTGCTCCGACGGCCAGGCCAATTGCAATCGCATCAGCATCGAAAGGATCCCACCGACCACGGCCATGGCTGAGGCGGTGATGATGTATTGGACGGCGATGACCTTGTGGTCGGTACTGAAGATATATTTCCGAACAAATCCCAGTTGCGGATGCGTATGTTCTAGGGCTGTGCTCATAACTATACGTTCCTAATCGTCAGCGGTCTGGAATGGAAGTTGGTCCTGGAGGAACTGCTGGAGCTCGGCTTCGCTTGCATCGACAAAAAGCGCCCCTTTCATGCGGTAGTGTCCAAGACCGCATAGCTCTGCGCATGCGATTTCGAATTCTCCGGTCTCGGTCGGAGTGAACCAGTTTTCGATGGTCATGCCGGGAACCACATCCTGCTTTACGCGGAAGTTCGGTAGATTAAAATCGTGGATCACGTCGGTCGAACGCAGCAGGAACCGCACGGGCTGGTCGACGACGATGTGTATCTGGTTCAGCGTCATGATGTCGTCGGCGCCGCCGGCGCCATTTCGATCCAGACCGATGAAATTGGTGTCGCTGACGAGGTTCACATCGATGGGTCCGAACTCGCCGTCAGGGCCGGGATATCGCACGACCCACTGGAATTGCTGGCCGGTGACTTCGATCAACAATGCGTCTTCGGGTGGATCGGCGAAATAGATGCTGGCCCAGACACTCTGGCCCATGAAGACCAGTACCGTCAGCGTCAGTGCAGTGATGCCGATGAGGATGGCTTCGGCCTTCGCATCCTCGTGCCAGTAGCTCGCCCGTTCGTCGCCGTTACTTCCGTACCGGAATACGAAATAGGCCAGGAGTGCCTGGACGGCTATGAAAGCAATACCGGTCGCAATGAGGACGGCCACGAAAACCTGATCCACAGCGGCTCCGTGGATCGAAGCCAGCGGTGTGAACCAGTACTGATCGCTTGTGAACAGCCAGATCGACACTGCGATCAGGATGAGAAGCAGGCCCCCCATCGCGATGCCCGGTGCGGTCACCCGTCCGGTCCCGCTGCCATTGGCCATGTGAACCCTCCTTTAGCTGTTTATTAAGCTACTTGCGAATAATATTTTTGGGGCGTAAATGCATGAAATCAAACGCCCACTCTAGCAGAATATCGGGGGCAATGCCATCTTCTATGTATGTTGGGCCAGTTTTGGAGGGGACGGCCGGGGACCCTCCCTCTCCCCGCGCCTGTAGCGTTGTCTCCCAACCCGAAACTTCATGGTTCGATATCGTCTTCCGGCGGGGACCACTTGCGTTGCAGCGATCAGAGGGATCGGCACCGTGTTCTTCGAGCCCACCAACTCGATTTACACGTACTCCTTTATTTACAGGTACTCCTTTATTTATAGATACTCCGACACCTGTCTACAGGCGGACTCTGGTTGCAGGTGTGCATGATTGGGAACCTTCGTCCGGATCGCTTCAACCCCGTCCATCCGGTCATAGACCGCACCTGCAGCAGGCGGCCGATTGACACACAGCTTCTCGGAGCGCACAGAAGAGAATCGTTCCTACATTCACCCCTGGCTAACTCGCCCGATCCGTGGGACGGGGTGGTCTGGGATGTGGGTGATCTCGAATCCGCTTCACCGATCAGATCGGTCCCGGAGTTTTGGGATCGTGCGATAGAATGTTCCCAATGCCAGGGCGGTGAATGCGTTTACGCGTGGGCGAGATGCCGGGCGTATGATAGACGATCGGGTTACCCGCCTATATTCGTGAGGAGTCAGCAGCTATGAGATCGCGCAGTCAGGCGCTACGGGACTATGTGTTGCGGCGGCTCTTGCTCATGGTTCCGACCTTCCTGGGAATCACACTGGCCACATTTATCCTGATCCAGTTTGTGCCGGGTGGTCAGATCGACCAAATGCGCCTGGCCCTGGTGGGCGGCGGCGGTGGCGGGGAACTCGCCGCCGTCGGCGGCAACACCCGGGTCCAGCTGGACATTCCCGACGAGCAACTGGCGCAGCTCCGCGAGTACTACGGATTCGATCGTCCGCTTCACATCGCTTACGCGACGTGGTTGTATGACGCGCTCCGCCTGGATTTGGGGCAATCATTCAGATATAACGAGCCCGTCATCCGCGTAATCGCAGACCGGCTTCCTGTGTCGATTTACTACGGCCTCGTGACAGCTTTCTTCACTTACGGCATCTGCATACCGCTGGGCATTGTCAAAGCGATCAAACATCGCACCCGCGTCGACAACCTGTCCTCCGTGTTGATTTTCATAGGCTATGCTATTCCCGGATTTGCCCTCGGCGCCGTATTGAGCAACCTGCTGGCCGTTCGATTTCAAATCTTTCCGCTGGGGGGCTTTCAGTCGGCTGGGGCCGGGGAATTGTCCCTGGTAGGGCAGACTCTGGATCTTGCGTGGCACTCTGTTTTGCCGCTGACTGCGTACCTGGCCGGGTCCTTTGCGATCACCACCATGCTGATGAAGAACAGCCTGATCGAGAACATGAGCGCCGACTATGTGAAGACGGCACTCTCCAAGGGTCTGAGCTGGCGGCGCGCCATTTTCGTTCACGCACTCAGGAATTCCCTGATACCGATGGCGACAACGGTTGGAGGGTTACTCAGCATATTCCTCGCTGGGAGTTTTCTCATCGAACGGGTATTCAGCATCCCGGGTGTGGCCTTGCTGGCGTTCGAAGCCATCCAGGCACGGGACTTTCCAATAGTTCTCGGTTTCCTGGTGATTTCAAGCGTATTGATGATGGTTGGCAATCTGGTGTCCGACCTCGCCGTAGCCTTCGTTGATCCCCGAGTGAGGTTTGAGTAGTCGCGCATGAAATGGCTCAAGCTCGACCCGATCACGCGCAAGCGTTTCCAACGCTTTCGGCGCATCAAACGGGGCTACTACGCGTTCATCATCCTCTCGTGTCTTAGCGTCCTTTCCGTCTTTGCGCCCTACCTTGCCGAGAGCCGAGCCCTGATCGTCTGGCACAACGGCAGTCTCTACCTTCCCACGTTCGAATATGTCGAGATGGACGTGTTCGACCAGGAGCCGCCTCCCGCATGGGATACCGGGGATCTGGAAACAGAGTACCTCCGCCTCCAGGGGGAGTGGCGGGCGGAGCGCGAGTCTTACGAGAGCGCATTGGCGGCGGTTGAGGACGATCCCCCAGCACGTGCAGCATTGGACATCCAGTTTCCCAACCGCCGCAATTTCGTGATTATGCCGCCCGTCCCGTGGGATCCTTACACCAGCGATTTCTGGTATAGCGAAATTCTGAACGACATTCAATTGGCTTTGGACGCGGGTGACCGGGATGCGGCGGCCGGGATTGCGCGGCGGGATCGTTTGAATGAGTTGGCTGATGCCATTGATTCCGGTGATATCAATGAGATGCTGGCCGATCCGGAACAGTCCGCGACCGGAGACCTTGCGGGCCTTGCGCGTAGCGGAGTGATGACATCTCTGGCGACGCTGGGCCAGGTTCCGCCGACTCGCCCGGATCTCAGACGCCGGCACTATTTCGGGACAGATTCCCAGGGACGCGATGTCGCGTCGCGCCTGCTTTACGGATTTCGCATTTCGATCTTCTTCGCACTTTTCCTCGTCTTGTTGTCCCAGTTGATCGGTACGGCGATCGGCAGTCTGCAGGGCTATATCGGCGGCCGTTTTGATATCTTGAGCCAGCGCGTCCTTGAGGTTCTGATCGCTATTCCCTTCCTATATGTCGTCATCATCATGGCCGCGCTGTTTCAGCCTTCGTTCTGGATGCTGTTGGGGATTCTGGCCATTTTCCAGTGGATCGGCATCACGTTTTTCATGCGCACGGAAATGTATCGGGAGAAGACCCGGGAGTATTGCCTGGCAGCCCGATCCTACGGCGCATCCCATGTGCGTATTATCTTTCGCCATCTGCTGCCCAATTGCATCACGCCGCTTGTGACCTTCACACCTTTTGCCGTGGTGGCGGCGATTTTCGCGCTGACCGGATTAGACTACCTGGGATACGGCTTACCCGCGCCGACGCCGAGCTGGGGCGAGCTGATCGATCAAGCGCTTCAACTGGAAAATCGCGATAGACTGTGGCTCATATTGGCCCCATTTGGAGCCTTGACGGCAACCCTGGTACTTGTCGTGCTTATTGGCGAATCAATTCGGGAAGCATTCGATCCGAAGCAGTTTGCCCGTTATGAATAGGGGAATAGGAGGTTGAGACCGTGAAGAGGATCCTGGCAGTGACGGCGTTAGCGGTAGTGACCCTGGCAGCAGGAATGATCCTCGTGCCGATCGTAGTCGGGGCGAGGGCCCCGCTTCCTCAATCCGAGGTTGCAGGGAACGATTCCGTGATTCTGCCTGATGGCATCGTCTGGGAAACCAATATCGACGACCCTCCGATCGGGGCTCCAGAGGCCATCCGAGGCGGGACGTTTAACAACTTCATTGGCAGCTATCCATTGACGTTCCGGCTGATGGGCCCGAATTCCAACGATCGGTTTGCTGCCTGGAATCGTGCCTTCACACTGGATTTCCCCCTCGTGGGCCGCCACCCGGTGACCGACAACTACATTCCCTGGATGGCCACTCACTGGTCGGTCCAGGAGGACCAGCGGACGATCTATTTCAGGCTCGATCCCGATGCGCGCTTCAGCGATGGCACCCCGATCACGGCGGACGACTACGTTTTTACATTGGAGATGATGCGGTCCGAACACATCATCGACCCGTTTTACAACAACTATGCCGAGCTCTTCTTCGAGTCAGCAGACAAAATTGACGACTACACGTTACGGATCGTGGGTACACAGCCGAGCTGGCGGCCGCTGGCGGACTACGGCCTCTGGCCCACGCCCTCCCATGCCGTCGTGCTCGATGAGGACTGGGTCGATCGGACGACGAACGAGTATCAAATTACGGTTGGCCCCTACATCGTGTCAGGGGTGGAACGCGGGGAGTCCGTCACGTTCGAGAGAGTGGATGACTGGTGGGGAGACGACAAGCGCTATTTCCAGGGTATGTACAACTTCGACCAGATCCATCTGATCGTAATCCCGGAGGAAAGGAAGCTCGACTACCTGCGTTTGGGACAACTGGACATGATCGTGGAAAACACAGCCCGGACATGGAATGAGGACTATACCTTTCCGGCGGTGCAGAACGGCTGGCTGCGCCGCGTCCGAGTGTTCACCGAGTGGCCTTCCGGCATTTATGGTTTGCACATGAACCTGGAGGCGCCGATCTTCCAGAACAAGGACTTTCGGAAGGCCATGCAGTACCTGTTCAACTTCGAACGCTTGAACCGGAACCTGATGTTCGACGAGTACTTTCGCCAGGTGTCTTTCTTCGAAGGAACCGAGTACGCCAATCCGAACCTCGAGCCCTACCCATTCGATCCCGTCAAGGCCCGGGAACATCTGGAGCGGGCGGGCTATCGCCGCCCGGAAGACATCCGGAGCGATACCGTCTTCGCAAGCCTCAGAAATGTGGTTCGCGGGTTGATCTTTACGCGGTCCGACACCGACGACATCCTCGTGAACGAGCGCGGTGAGCGCGCAAGTTTTACTCTGATTTATGGCAGTAAAGGACTGGAACGCCATCTGACCGTCGTGCAGCAGGAGTACCGCCGCGCCGGGATCGACATGCGCTTGCGTCTCCTTGAACCCGGTACCGCGTTCGAACGGGGTCTCGAACGCAAGTACGAGATGACGCTGACGAACCGGAGCACCGGGTTTTATCCGGCGGTGCGACAGTATCTGCACAGCGATTTTAAAGCCACGACCAATAACAACGCGATCTGGGGGTTCGCGATGCCGGAGGTCGACGAACTCATCGAGGTCTATGAAGACGACCTGGATTTCGAAGATCGGCTCGCTGCATTACATAGAGTCGACGAAATCGTTCACGACGAAGCGTTCTACATTCCGTTCTGGACGGCGCCGTTTACCCGGCTTGTCTACTGGGACTACATACAATTTCCTGAGTTCTTTCTTCCCAGGAGAAATCAACCGCTCAATATCACCGACTACTTTGTTTACTGGATTGATCCCGATCGGAAGGTGGCTCTCGAAGAGGCCATGCGTACCGGCCAGACGTTTCCAGTCGATGAAGCGATCGACAAGGATTTCTACGGGGTTCTCAGCGACTCCGATTGACCCAATCTGAAAACATCCAACGGGTTGCCACAACGGCACCGTTTCGATCGGGACTCTTTTGGCACTACTCGAAATCGATAATCTAAGCGTCGGCTTCGACACCGACGAGGGATTGGTCAGGGCCGTCGACGGGGTGACCTGCAATCTCGACGCGGGTCGTACGGTCGGTCTCGTTGGGGAATCGGGTTGCGGTAAAACTGTCACGGCGTCATCTGTTCTGAGACTGATTCCGAGCCCTCCCGGGCGCATACTCGGAGGCGCCATCCGGTTTGACGGCGCCGACATTCTCCGAATGGACCGGGAAAAACTGCGTCAGATCCGCGGCAAAGAGATATCGATGATCTTTCAAGATCCGATGACGTCTCTGAATCCGGTCTTTACGGTTGAAAAACAGATGAACGAGGTCTTGACGCTCCGCTTCGGCATGGACCGCGAAGCGGCGCGCGAGCGATCGGCCCAGATGCTTCGAACCGTGGGCATTGCCGATCCCGAGGATCGTCTCAGGTCCTATCCCCACGAGCTGTCCGGAGGGATGAAGCAGCGGGTGATGATCGCGATGGCCCTTCTTTGCGAACCCAAGCTCTTGATCGCTGATGAGCCCACGACGGCGCTCGACGTTACGATCCAGGCCCAGATCCTCCGACTGATGAAAGAGCTGCAGGGTCGTACTGAGACCGCGATTCTTTTCATTACGCACAACATGGGCGTGGTGGCGGAGATGTGCGACGAGGTGGCCGTCATGTATGCCGGGCGCGTGGTCGAGCAGGGTGAGGCGATCGATATTTTCGAGCGAAGCAAGCATCCCTATACGCGGGGGCTTCTCCAGAGCATTCCGCGAAAAGGGACATCGAGGAAGTCGGAACTGCATACGATCGAGGGCGTCGTGCCGTCTCTGCTCAACCCACCGCCGGGATGCCGGTTTGCGGAACGGTGCGCGCATCGAAACGATCTGAGCGATGCTGACCGGCGGCGATGTGATGAGGAGGATCCGGCCTTCGGGCCCGAGGGCGTGGCCTGTCACTTTCCGCTGGTGGGTGGCGCGGTATGAGCCCCAATTCCGACTCACCCCTCCTTGTGGTCGACCAGCTGAAAAAGCATTATCCGGTTCGGGGAGGCATTCTCGGGGGCAGAATCGGAGACGTGCGGGCGGTCGATGGAGTCAGTTTTTCCGTCAATGAAGGCGAAACTCTGGGTCTGGTCGGTGAATCCGGCTGCGGGAAGTCGACGCTGGGCCGAACGCTGATGCGTCTGGAGGATCCGACCGCAGGAACCGTTTTCTTCGAGGGGAAAGATCTGGCCCACATCAGAGGCTCGGAATTATTTCGCCTTCGCCGTGACATCCAGATGATTTTTCAGGACCCGTATTCGTCCCTCAATCCCCGTATGACTGTGGGCGAGATCGTCCGCGAGCCGCTCGTAGTGCACCGGATCGGGACCAAGGTCGAACAGATCTCTAAGGTTCGTGAATTGTTCGAAGTTGTCGGGCTGACCGGAGACATGTTGGAGCGCTACCCGCACGAGTTTTCCGGCGGCCAGCGTCAACGGATCGGCGTGGCCCGGGCGTTGGCTCTGGATCCGAAACTCATCATCGCCGACGAGCCGGTCTCGGCCCTGGATGTTTCAGTCCAGAGCCAGGTTCTGAACCTGATGGTGGGGCTTCAGCGAAAACGGCACCTGACCTACGTCTTCATCAGCCACGATCTGTCGGTTGTCGAACACATCAGTGACACGATTGCGATCATGTATCTCGGCCGGATCGTCGAGAAAGGACCTGTTGAAACCATCTTCGACTCTCCGCGGCATCCCTACACGCGCGCCCTGATCGAAGCCGTCCCGGCGCCCGACCCACGCCAACGCCACGAGGTGGTTCCGCTGGAAGGCGAGGCCCCGAGTCCCGTGTCGCCCCCTTCCGGATGCACCTTCCATACCCGGTGTCCTTTCGTGATCGATGAATGTCGCACGACCGTCCCCGCGCTGGAGGATGTGCGTGAGGCCCCAGGCCCGGGCGGGGACGAACACCTGGCGGCCTGCATCCGAAAGCACGAGATCTAGTGACCTGTGCCACCCAAATCGGGACCAGCGCCGATGGGTCTTGCCGGGGAGATCGAGGCGCGAGACGGAAGTCGATGTCTTCACATCGACGACGGCTCGCAACGAAGATATCGCTCCCAACCCCCATCCGCCCGGAGGGTTCTGGCGAAACGGCATTGTCTTCGTCGTCGTGGGCTCCTCACAATGCTAGCCTGGGTTTCTCTCCAGTTGAGCGGCCACGTTAGTTGGAGCCCGAGATATGGGACGGACACCTAATTCTCGAGCTCGGTCCACATCACGGTGTGTTGACATACCGAATTAGGTGTCCGTCCCATATCTCCCGGTCCCGATTTGGGTGGTACAGGCCACTCATCAGGGAGTTCAATCAAAACCGTCGCGGCCTCAGAGCACCCGCCCAGCCGTGCCTGAACGCAAACCTTTCGACAATGATGTGCCTTGAGTCTAGACTCAGGCATGTCTCGATCCTCGGTTGCGGCCGTTCCCCAAGCGGATACTTCAACTGAGGAACGACTCGAGAAGCTCTACCACGTGATTCTGCTCAACGACGAAGATCATACCTACGACTACGTTGTCGAAATGCTTCAGAAATTGTTCGGTTTCACAGAATCGCGTGCGTTTTCCCATGCGGTCGAAGTCGACACGAAAGGAGTCACGATACTCTTGACCTGTGAGCTGGAAAAGGCGGAGTTGAAGCGGGACCAGATTCATGCCTATGGCCCGGACCCGCTGATGGCCCGATCCCTGGGTTCCATGGCCGCTCTTGTGGAGCCGGCCACAGGATAGGGAAGTTCACCACAGCGCCGCAATCGTGCCGGGGCCGAGAGTCCGGGGAGCCGGGGAATCCACGCGAACTCAGATTGCCAGACCGCCATCGACCTGGATGACTTGTCCGGTGATGTAGGCCGCGTCGTCGGACACGAGAAACTTCGCGATGCGGGCGATTTCGTCGGGTTGACCGTAGCGGCCGAGGGGGATCTGCTCCAGCACCTTCTCACGATATTCTTCGGGCAGCGTACCGGTCATATCCGTTTCAACCAGTCCCAGCGCAAGGGCATTCACCGTGATGCCGGCCCGGCCCAGTTCCTTGGCCAGCGACTTTGTAAAGCCGATCATACCTGCCTTCGAGGCGGAATAGTTCGTTTGCCCCGGCAAACCGACCAGGCCGCTGACGGAGGAGACATTAAGGATCGTTCCGGAGCGCTGTTTGAGCATCGCTGTGGCGACGGGTCGGGTGACGTTATAAAGGCCTTTCAGGTTGGTATCGACGACAGCGTCCCAATCGGCTTCGCTCATACGGACCAGCAGTTTGTCGCGCGTGACGCCGGCATTGTTAACCAGGATGTCGATGCGCCCCAACGACTGGCGGATCTCTTTCACCACTGCCCCCGCACGTGCGTTATCGGTGACATCGGCTTCATAGGCGATGATATTCTCGCCGTCAGCGATTTCATCGGCCAGGCCTTTGTTGTGCGCGTAAGTCAGGACCACCCGGGCGCCGTCGGCGGATAACGCCTCCACGATGGCCCGGCCGATTCCGCGGGTTCCTCCTGTGACAATGGCCACTTTATCGGACAGCGACACTGTACCTCCTCACCTCCTCGGCAACTGTCGGGACACGAATTTATCTGGATCCGTCGGCGCGGATTCACGATCCGTCCACTCCGTCGGTAAGGACGGGATTGTACCAGATGGCGCACCCGGCGCTGGGCGGACCACGGTTGCCCGGGACTCGGTCCGGCGGCACGCGGAGGCCTTCATGTGCCTGTGAACGGAGTCTGTCTCCTTTGCAGGCGTGGATCGGGTGGGCGTGGATCGGGAAGACTGGGAGACATTCGCCTACGCCGGCGAGGACTGAGGTGCTGGGGCCGGGTTTGATCGACGATCAGGAGACCAGTACGGCGGCCAGATCGAGGAGTTCCAGGTCCAGCGGTTTCGCTCGGGCGGCGACTTCGCCGAGCGGCGTCGTCTGGACGCCGCCATTCAAGTGGCCCACGAGACAACCGAATTCTTTCCTGTCGAGCGCCGCGATGGCGCCGGCGCCCAATCGAGTTGCAAGGAGTCTGTCAAATGCCGTCGGCGCACCACCCCGTTGCACGTGGCCCAGAATCGTCGCCCGTATATCAAACTCGAGATCGACCTGTCCCTCGAAGTACTGGATGAGGGCGGCCGCGTTGCATTTGGCGCCTTCGGCGACGACGGCAAGTGCGTGCTTCTTCCCGATTTCGTATGCGGTCTGAAATTCGCGCCCGATGGCCTCCGGGGTGGTCTCGCGCTCGGGAATGGCGACGGCTTCCGCGCCGCCCGTAATGCCAGCGATCAGAGCAAGGTAGCCGCAGTCGCGACCCATAACCTCGACCACGAGACCGCGCTGGTGCGACGACGCGGTGACCTTCAATCGGTCGATCGCTTCCAGGGCGATGTTCAAAGCTAGTGTCCGCACCAATCGTTATATCGGAGCCTGCAAGATCGTTATCGATCGTTGAAGCTACGCCAACGACGGGAAATCCCGACTCCGAAAGGGCAAATGCCCCCTGTTGCGAACCGTTACCACCAATGACGACGAGGGCATGGATTCCGTATTGGGTCAGCTGGTTCAACGCTTCGATGCGGCCGGCCTCCGTGGCGAACTCCGGGCATCGTGCCGTCCCCAGAAAAGTGCCTCCCTTTTGAATGATACCGCTCACCGCCCTACTGCCCAGAGGCACAATCGCTCCGTTGAGGAGGCCGTTGAAGCCCCGTTCGACGCCGAAAACCTCAAATCCCGCGTCATTACCTGCACGGACGACGGTTCTGATGGCGGCGTTCATTCCGGGCGCATCGCCCCCGCTGGTCAACACTGCGATTCGCTCCATACAGAGAGTCTACCTGAAGACGACGTTTCAACCGCATTCCCGAACCCATGCCAAATGATTCAACTCAGATCGCATTTCAGCAGGGAACGGTTCCTCAACCGGCGCGGGGAAGTGTCGGCCCCAATCATGTGGACGTGGGCTGACAGACGTTGACCCTGTCGGCGAAACTGCCTATTCTCTTGATGTGGTCCCGGGGCAATGCGCCCCAAGGGGCGACTCACGCAAACACATCAAGAGGAGACTTACAGGCATGGATTTCAATTTCAAGCCGAACCGCTATCCCGAAGAACTCATCAAACCCATGAGGGAAGACCTCACGCGGTTGGGAGTAAGGGAAACCCGGACACCCGAGGAAGTCGACGAAGCGATTCAAAACACGGACGGGACGACGATGGTCATCGTTAATTCCGTCTGTGGTTGCGCCGCGGGACGGGCCCGCCCCGGTGTGGCTATGGCACTGGAGCACGCTGTTAAACCGGACAATGTGATTACCGTGTTTGCCGGTGCGGATATCGAAGCCACCGAACGGGCGAGGGAACTCTTCAAAGGTTACCGTCCCTCATCTCCTTCGATTGCGCTGATGCAGAACGGCGAGGTCGTTTACATGCTGGAGCGCCACCAGATCGAGGGTCGGGAGGCTCCCGAGATTGCGGCCGAACTGACCGGAGCGTTCGACCAGTTGTGTGCGCCAATTTCAAACGGGTGACTGTCGACTCTTCAGTTCGATTTTCGCATCGGGCGGCTTCCACGTCGTCGCCTGAGTTTTCTGGATTCGCGTGCAAATCTTGTTAGAATGTCGGGACCGATGATCGGAAAACATTTTCCTTTGGCCCCTTGTACGTCACGCCGCGCGGTTGACGTTTGCGTGAGAGAGGTGGCCTGATGCCGAGTCGCGTGTTCGTGGGGAACCTGCCCTATGAAGCGACAGAGGGCGAAATCCGGGACCACTTTTCGGCAGTCGCGCCCGTTTCCCGCGTCTTCATGCCCCTCGACAGGGAGACGGGGAAGCCGCGCGGTTTCGCGTTCGTAGAGTTCGCCGAAGCGGAGCAAGCTTCCCAGGCGATCCAGAAACTCCATCAGCAGCCTTTCAAAGATCGCCCTCTGGTGGTGAACGAAGCCCGTCCAAGTGAAGGGCGTCCCTCGGGTGGGTTTCGCCCGGGCGGTTCTCCCGGAGGCGGGCCCGCGCCCTACAGGCCCCAATTCAGGGATAGGCCGGGCTCCGGCGGTGGACCACCTCCTGCAGGAGACGCTCCCCGCGCTACGTCCCCATCCCGTTCTCGACGCCGTGGCAAGCGCGCCTCCTGGGATGAGGCACCAAAGAAGGAACCGCTTCAAGAGGTGCGCCGTGCGCAGATGTTTGGTGGCAACGACGACCTTGATGATGACGAGGACGAAATCGAATTCGAGAACCTGGCGACCAGTTTGCCCGACGAAGAAGAAGAAGAGTGAGTGCCGGGATCCGGGAGCCCGACATCCCCAGCGCGTCTGAATTACCAAAAGCATGAGTCAGTCCCGCTTTGTCCTAGGCGTTGACCTCGACGGCGTTTGCGCAGACTTCTATCAAGGTCTGCGGCCGATTGCGGCCGAATGGTTGGGCGTTCCTGTCGAATCGCTCCCGATCGATGTCAGTCACGGCCTCAGCGAATGGGGGATCGATTCTGCTCCCGGCGGATACGAAGCCCTTCATCGATTCGCCGTGACCCAACGCAACTTGTTCCGCGAACTGAAACCCGTGAACCGGGCAGCGGCGACTTTACGCCGCCTTTCAGCCCGGGATGTACGGATCCGGATCATCACGAATCGACTCTTCATCAAATATTTTCATCAGCAGGCCGTGCGCCAGACGATCGAATGGCTCGATCACTACGACATTCCGTACTGGGATCTCTGTTTCATGCGGGACAAGGCGGCCGTCGGAGCGGATCTCTACATTGAGGATTCACCCGACAACATCGACCAACTCCGGTGCGATGGCTTTCCAACTCTTGTCTTTTCGAACTCTACAAATGCCACCCTGCCGCCTCCGCGCGCAGACTCGTGGGAAGAAGTCGAGCAGTTCGTTGCCCAAGCCCTCGTGCAGTGGAAACCTTGAATAGGGGTCAGAGCCCTATTTACCGAATTATTGATGTTGGCGAATCAACGAGTTATCTCGACGAGAATAATCGGACCATAGGGCTCTGACCCGAATTAGTTAGGAGGCAGGAAGTGACGCAGGATGAATCTTTGAGGAACCATCTGGTGGCCGTTCTCAAGGCGGGTCAGTCGCATTCTCCAATTGATCCAGCGGTGGCGGCGTGGCCGGCCGAGTTGCGCGGGTCGATCCCGGGCGAAGGCAATCACTCCGCGTGGCAATTGCTGGAACACCTGCGTATCGCGCAGTCGGATATTCTTGGTTTTTCGGTCTCCAGAGATCACGTTTCGCCCGTACATCCGGATGGGTACTGGCCCGATAGCGAAAGTCCACCTGACGACGGGGCGTGGGACCGGAGCATTCGGCAATTTGGAAACGATCTAAACGCGATGCAGGCGCTGGTTGGGGACCCCCACACGGATCTTTACGCCCGTATTCCCCACGGTGACGGGCAGACGATACTCAAGGAGGCGCTGACGCTGGCGTCCCATAACTCCTACCACATCGGGCAGTTGATGACATTGCGGAAGGTGCTTGGAGTCGAGGTTGGCAGATGACGGCTGATTCGCGATCAAGTAAGGAGCTGGGTCTTGAGATTGGTAACTAGTTACGAGCGCGCTGCGCGCTCCGCCCGCAACTCCTTGCAGTTCAGTGGTCAATTTCTAACGCGGGACGATTCCCACACCGTCGACGACGTCCTCGCTGGGGTGCACGACCACGGGTTCAGATTCGGTGAGCCCGGCCAGTATCTCCGCCTCGAGGCCATTGCGTCGGCCGATCTCAACGGGTCGCAGCGTGGCTCGCCCCTCGGCGACGGAGAACACCGACCAGTCTTCACCCGTACGAAACAGCGTGCTGGTGGGGACTTTGAGCGCGTCGGCAGTTTCCCAAACGACGATCCGTACCTCGACGCGATATCCATCACCGAGGTAGCTGGCAGCCTTCCCCTGATCGTCGAAGTCGATGATGACATTGACGCGCTGTTCTTCGACTCCGAGTGCGGAGAGTTTCGTAAAGCCCGATGGTTCCACCAACCGGACATGCCCACCGAGCGTCATGCCGCCTCCCCACTGTTCGATCAGGACGCGGTCGCCGATTTGGATCTGAACCGCGTCCGCTGAGAGCAGGTCTGAAACGATCTCGATCTGTGAAGTGTCGCCAATCTCGACGAGAGGTTCGCCCGTGGGCACGACCGCCTCACTCTCTCTCAGGCGTCGGAGGACGATTCCGTCGATGGGCGATCGAATCGTTATGGGATCCCCGGTCGAGCCTGCGGACGCACTTTCGATCGCCCCGACCAGGCTGGCGCGGGCGACCTCGACGGCCTGCTCGGCATCACGAATTTCGAACTCTGTGGTGTTGTAGGCTTCCCTCTGGCGCCGTGCTTCGAATTCTGCGGTGTCGAAGCGCTCTCTGGAGACGAGACCCTGTTCGAACAGTTCTCCGTAGCGCATCATCTGGGATTCCGCGAACGCCAGTTCTTCACGGACGCGTTCGAGACTGGCAGTGACCCGATCCACAGTCGCCTCGGCGGCTCGCACCCGTGCCTCCGCTTCGGTCTGGCTGCGAATGTCCAGCAGCAACGGTTCAGTGGGCAGAAACGTTGCCACTGGTGTGCGGTCTGCGCGCACCGGGTCCCCGGGTTCCAGGTCGACCCGCAGGACGCGGCCGGCAACCGGAGCCGAGACGACAAACCGGTCGTGAATGCGCGTTTCGCCTTCCTCATCGATGGTGACCTGCATCGGACCACGCACCACCTGGTCGAAGTCCACCGGCACCGGCTGCGGGCGAAAGGCGTAGATAAACGCTCCAACGATGGCCGCCAGGAGCAGAACGAACGCAATGCGGTTGAGAAAGCGTTTCATGAGCTAATCTCTCGTCTTCAGTACCCCGACAAGATCCAGCCGATCCAGTTGGCGCCGGACGATGACGCACGATACGGTCGCCGCAAGTATGACGCCACCGGCGGCTGTCGCAAACGTCCGCGGTTCCACGACCAGCGGAATACGGTAGAGCTCTGTGCTGCCCACAGTCGCGACGGTCAGCGCCGCAAGCCCGTATCCGATCGCCAGGCCCAGGGGTAGGGCCAGTGCGGTCAGGATCGCGAACTCACCTAATAGGATGTACGAAATTTCTCCCCGTGTGAAGCCCATCACGCGCAGGCTTGCCAGCTCCCAACTCCGTTCCGACAGCGATATGCGCGCGGCGTTGTAGATCACGCCGATGGCGATCACGCTCGAAAAAATCTGGTTGAACAGGATCATCAGTCCCATGTTCTGCTCGATTGTGTCTCGAAAGCTCTGGATTGCCGCATCTTTCAGGGCGACTCCGGCGACGGCGGGAGTGGCTTTCAGGCGGGTGTAGAGCTCATCCAGGCGCGCGGAATCAACCTGAAGATAGGCGCCCGAGAGGACCCGGCCTTCGCGCATCAAGCGACGGAGCGCGTCAATTTCCATGTAGGCCGAGGCCCCCATGAACTCATCGACCACGTCGGCCACCACGACGTCGCGTATGGGTCTTCCGCCTTCCAGGACCTCCAACCCCACGGTATCGCCCCGGTTTGCTCCGAGTACTTCCGCCAATGTGGTCGACAAGACGATGCCTTCCGGTGGCAGATACACTTGTTCGAGATCAGAATCGAGGACTCGGTTCAGTTCGGCCGCTTCCAGGAGGCCCGTTATGGAGACCTGTCGCACCCGGTTTCTCAGCCTGAGCCGTGCGAGAACCGCCCGGGTCGGCTCCAGGTGCATGACCCCGTCCAGGCTGGACAGTTCGTAGAGGGCTCGTGGCGATACCGTTTCGACGAATGACACGGCTAGATCGTGGCGTTGGGCGACGTTGAACTGGACGTTCATGGCAAACGCCATTGCATCCAGGAAGAACATGCCCACAATCATCATGGCGGCACCAAATGCGATGCCCATCGTCGTCAATGCGGATCTTAATGGTCGGCGGGAGAGGTTCCGGACGATCATCCGCGTGGGCGGTGCAATCCAGCCGCCCAGAACGACGCGTTCCACCCAGCTGATCCGGTAGTTGGCCGGCGCCTGCGGCCGCATGGCTTCAGCGGGCGGTAGCGCGACCGCTCGTCTGACAGCGCCGTGGGCACCCAGCAGGGCCGCAGCCAGGCTCACCAGGACGGCCGTCGCGACGACATTAGGCGAAATCTGGAACTCCAGGACCGGAAAGCGGAAGAAGTCGTTATAGAGCTCAAGCAGGCCCGACGCCAGCCAGACCCCGCCCGACAGGCCGATTCCGATACCGACCAGCGTGACCAGAAGACTCCACTGGTAATAGTGGAGGCCAACTTCAAAATTGGAGTATCCCAATGCCTTGAGTGCTGCGATCTGTTCACGCTGCACCGCAATGATGCGACTGAGGACGACGTTCAACAGAAACGCTGCAACTGCCAGAAAAATGATGGGTATGATCGTGCCGAAACTCTGAAGCTGGGTCAGTTCGTTGTTGAGAAACCAGTGCGACAGTTGCAATCGGCGAGGCACTGCCCCGAGTCCTCCGTAGCGTTCGAGGAGCCTGTCGAGTTGGGCGATAACGTCGGCCTCAGAAGCCCCGGCCATCAACTGCAACGCGACGTCGTTAAACCCCCCTTCCATGTCAAACGCGGCCGCCAGTTCCTGGCGGTTCATCCAGATAATGCCGTAGCGCTCGTCATCGGGCATGAAGGCACCCGGATGGATCGTATAGACGAACTCCGGGGAAAGAGCGATGCCTGAAATTTCCAGCGATCGACGCCGCCCATTGATGACGGCCGAGATCGCATCACCCGGTTCGAGGCCGTGCGCGATGGCGAACCCTTCATTGACCAGAATCTCATTCCGGCGGACGGGGTCCGGGTAGCGGCCCAGCCGGATAAATATGTCGTTCAGGACGGCTCGCTGACGGGGGGGAATCGAAACCAGTCGTCCCACCGCAGGCTCGACCATGCCTTCCATGTCAAGTGTCACGGCCGCGCTGACCCGCAGTTCCGCGTCGGCGACACCTGGAATCTGAAGGATCCGATCTTCGAGGTACAGCGGGGCACGCTTGAGCCCCGCGAATACGTCTGCAAAACGATAGCGGGCGTAGTATGCCGATTGCGTCAGTCGAAGCGAGTCGAACGCCCCGAGGTACATTACATACACGCAAACGGCGGCCGCGATGACCATACTGATGGCGAGGACCTGGCCTCTGATCATCCACAGATCCCGTATCAGCTTTCGATTGATAGCCTTCATAGACCGTTACCAGGTCAATTCAGATGGCATCCGCTTGGATTCGTTCCGACGGATATCGGCGATGCGACCGTCCGCCAGAAAAATCACGCGATCGGCAATATCGGCGATAGCCGCATTGTGAGTGATGACGGCCGTCGTTGTCCCTAACTCGCGGTTTACGCGGGCGATGGCTTCGAGAACGACAATTCCCGTTTTGATATCGAGCGCTCCGGTGGGTTCGTCACAGAGCAGGACGTCGGGTCCTTTGGCAATGGCCCGGGCGATGGCCACCCGCTGTTGTTCTCCGCCGGACAGCTGGGATGGGAAGTGGTTCGCGCGGTCGCCCAGATCGACGCGCTCAAGTGCTTCATCGGGTGTGATGGGGTCTTCGCCGAGATCGGTGACGAGTGCGACGTTTTCCCTGGCGGTGAGACTTGGGATCAGGTTGTAGAACTGAAACACAAACCCGACGTGGCGTCGCCGATAGTCGGTGAGTTCACGCTCGCCGGCGGTTGTCAGATTATTTTGACGGTAAATGACCTCGCCTGCGGTGGGGACATCCAGTCCGCCGAGAATGTTGAGTAGGGTGGACTTCCCGCTGCCAGAGGGCCCGAGTAATACCACGAATTCGGATTCGTGGAGCGACAGGTCGATGCCTCTGAGGGCCTGAACCCTGACGTCCCCCATAGGGTAAATCTTCGTGACATTCCGGGTCTCAAAAACGACATCCCCGGAGGAGTTGGCCGAACCCATCCCGACGGTCTCTGGCTGGCGGCTCATCCGTTGCGACCTCTCTATTACGATAGCCGTGTTCTGACGGTCGGAACAAGCGCAATACGCTGTGGGGGTCCCTTACAACTTCAATCGCCGAAGACGCAGGGCGTTCGATATGACCGATACCGAACTGAAAGTCATCGCGGCGCTTGCGATTATGGGGCTCAAGAGCAGCCCGAAGAACGGGTAGAGCACGCCGGCGGCGAGGGGAATTCCGAGGGCGTTGTAGATAAAGGCGAAGAACAGGTTCTGCCGGATGTTGCGCATGGTTGCGCCACTCAGCTGGCGCGCCCGGACGATGCTGCGCAGGTCGCCGCGGATCAGCGTCACGCCGGCGCTCTCCATGGCGACATCGGTCCCGTGTCCCATTGCGATGCCGATGTCCGCCTGCGCCAGGGCCGGGGCGTCGTTGATCCCGTCTCCGGCCATTGCGACCACGCTTCCCGATTTCTGAAACTGCAGTACAGTTTCGTACTTCATCTCGGGTCCGGCATCGGCCCGCACGTCGTCGATGCCGAGGCGGTCCGCAACAGCTTCCCCCGTCACGCGGTTGTCGCCGGTCAGCATGACGACTCGGATGCCTGAGGCGCGAAGGGAGCGAATCGCCTCCGGTGTGGATTTCTTGATCGGATCGGCGACGGCGATCAGCCCGGCTGGGGAGTCGTCAACGGCGAGGAGAACCACGGTGGAACCGGTCTTGCGCAGCTGGGCCGCAACGTCTGTCACAGTGCCCGGGTCGATGTTTCTATTCTTTAGCAATTTGGGATTGCCCAGAACGACCTTGTGTCCACCGGTGACGCCAATGACGCCTTTGCCGGTGACCGATCGGAACTTTTCTGCCGGACTGAACCGCAGGCCACGTCTTTGCGCTTCCGATACGATGGCGTCAGCCAGGGGATGCTCGCTCACCGATTCGATGCTCGCGGCGATGGACAGAATTTGCGCTTCGGTCCATGGCGCGACCGCCTGGACGGTCCCGACCTGCGGCTTACCCTCGGTCAGAGTACCGGTCTTGTCGACGAGGAGCGTATCGACCTTCTCGAGAATCTCGAGCACCTCGGCGTTTCTGATCAGAACACCGGCCGCGGCACCCCGCCCGGTACCGACCATGATGGACATCGGCGTGGCCAGGCCCAACGCACAGGGGCATGCGATGATGAGCACCGCGATCGCGTTGACCAGTCCGAATGCCATCTTCGGGTCTGGCCCCGCAACCGCCCAGACCCCAAAGGTGGCTACTGCGGTCAGCACAACGACCGGAACAAAATAGGCGGCGACCCGATCAGCCAGGCGTTGGATGGGGGCCCGGCTACGTTGCGCTTCGCTGACCATTTTCACAATCTGCGCCAGCATAGTGTCGGACCCGACCTTCTCTGCAACCATCACGAATGTTCCCGTGCCGTTGACGGTCCCGCCGGTCACTGAGGATCCGGTCTCTTTTTCTATGGGCACCGCTTCACCCGTCATCATCGATTCGTCGATACTCGTCCGGCCCCCGGCGATGCGTCCGTCGACAGGGATTCTTTCTCCAGGGCGTACGCGGAGCCGATCGCCTGCATGCACCTGATCCAGGGGAACGTCCTGCTCCGACCCGTCATCGCCCACCCGCCGTGCGGTGGCCGGGACCAGGCCGAGCAACCCCCGGATCGCACTGCTGGTCGCCTCCCGCGCCCGAAGCTCGAGGATCTGCCCCAGGAGAACGAGGACGATGATCGCAGCCCCCGCTTCGAAGTAAACCTGAACCTGCCCGTTATTCCCTCGAAAAGCAGCGGGGAATGCCCCGGGAACGACAGTCGCAAGTGTGCTGTAGGCGTAGGCAGTACCGGTGCCAATCCCGATCAGGGTGAACATATTGAGGCTTCGATTTCGAATCGAGACCCAGGCTCTCTCGAAGAACGGCCATCCGCACCATGTGACGACGGGCGTCGCCATCAGCAACTGGACCCAGTTCAGTGTCCGTGCTGAGATTCCGGAGACGGGGGTGCCGGGAACCATGTGAGTCATTGCCAGGATCAGCAGCGGCACGGTGAGCACGACACCGACCTTGAATCGCCGTTCCATGTCGTCGAGTTCCGGGTTGGGTTGCTGGGCCGTACTTGCGATACGGGCATCGAGAGCCGTGCCGCACTCCGGGCAGGGGCCTGGGTCGGACACGATGACGTCGGGGTGCATGGGGCAGGTGTATTCGACACGTGGTGTAACAAACTCGAAATCCGCGGGCTCGAGCGCCATGCCGCACTTCGGGCATGGTCCGGGTCCGTGTTGGCTGACCTCAGGATCCATGGGGCATGTATAGAGGGCGTTTAATTCAGCCGGGGACGGGTCGCCCCCCGAGGGTCTTTCAGTCAGGTATCGCTCGGGGGAATCTTCGAAGCGTTCCCCGCAATGCGTGGAGCAGAAGTAGTAGTTAACGCCGTCGTGCTCGTGCCGACAGGCGGCGGCGTGTTCCTCGACGTCCATGCCACAAACGGGATCTCTCACGCCCCTAGTCTAACCGGTCCGTCGATGCCGACGGGCGGATGTTGCCCGGTCAAAGGGTTGCTTGTGCAGAGGCTACCGATTGACCTTTCGAACTGCGCTTCGATTGGGGAGCTTCATTCGCGGATCCGGGGAAGATCAGGGCGATATTTGACCATTGCGGTGTCGGATGCTGGGCGACATAGCGTTGCTGATCTGCGAACGATATCGATGCTTGCGACAATCAGGCACAAAGCTCCCGTCTCGGATCTGGGGCTTTGACGAAATTGCAGGTCAGCATCGGATCCAGCGGGCTGAATCCATGTAATTGAAAGATAATCAAATGATTGCGCTGCATCCTCTGAACACCCATGCACACCCAGGGGCAATCGATGTTCGAGCGTGCGTTGCTGGAATCAACCGCAGAGCGCGTCGTTCGGGGCACTCACATACCCGTGCTTTCGGTTCCCCGGGCCTGACGGGCAGGAACAAATCAGGACCTGAAAATCGCGATTAAGCCGCGAGCCGGCACGCCCCCTCCGCGCATGAATCTTGACTCCGGGTTGATCAACCCTGCATTTGCCTCAAAACGTATTGCAGGATTCCGCCGTTGCGGAAGTAGTCGATTTCGACCGGGGTATCCAGACGAGCAACAACCTGGAAACGCTTTTCTTCTCCGCCTTCGAGTTGTGCCGTTACGTCGAGCAGCTTCCCCGGCGTCAGGTCGGTCTCGATGCCGGAGATGCTAAACGTCTCGTATCCGCTCAGGCCAAGACTGGCCCTTCCTTCGCCATCGGAAAACTGGAGCGGAAGAACGCCCATGCCAATCAAATTGCTGCGGTGAATACGCTCATAGCTTTCTACGATTACGGCGCCCACGCCGAGCAGGCGGGTGCCCTTGGCCGCCCAATCCCGAGAGGAACCCGAACCGTACTCTTTCCCTGCGATCACGATCAAAGACGTCCCTGCTTCCTGATACTTCATTGCGGCGTCGTAAATCGACATCTGCTCTCTATCGGGGAGATGCAGCGTCCATCCACCCTCGGTGCCGGGAGCCATCTGATTGCGAAGCCGGATATTGCCGAAGGTTCCGCGCATCATCACTTCGTGATTGCCACGTCGGGAACCAAAGGAATTGAAGTCCTTCGATTCCACGCCCTTCGAGATCAGGTACCTTCCGGCCGGGCTGTCCGTCGGGATCGCACCGGCCGGGGATATATGGTCGGTCGTTACCGAATCGCCCAGGACGGCCAGAGCGCGTGCGCCGCGGATGTCTTCCAGGGGTGGAGCTTCGGGCGCCATGTCTTCGAAAAAGGGCGGGCGTTTCACGTAGGTCGATCGGTCATCCCAGTCGTAGATGTTTCCACCCGGGACTTCCAGGGCATTCCAACGCTCGTCGCCGGCTAACGATTCCCGGTAGGCACGACGGAACATTTCCGGTTTCAGCGTTGAATCGATGGCATCCCGGATTTCGTTCGGGTCCGGCCAGAGGTCTTTCAAATAAACGGGCTGACCGTCGCTGCCTCTGCCCAGGGCTTCGTTCAGCAGGTCGACGTTCATGTTGCCCGCCAACGCGTATGCCACGACGAGAGGTGGCGAGGCGAGGTAGTTCGTTTTGACCAACGGGCTGATGCGACCCTCAAAGTTTCGGTTTCCGCTCAGGACGGACGAAACCACGAGATCGTTACTCCGGACGCCATCCGCGATCGGTTCGGGCAGTGGTCCGCTGTTGCCGATACAGGTCGTACAGCCATATCCCACGAGATGGAAACCCAACGCTTCCAGAGGTTCCATCAATCCGGTCTCCCGCAGGTAATCGGTGACGACCCGGGAGCCGGGCGCCAGGCTTGTTTTCACCCAGGGCTGGACCGAGAGTCCCCGACGGACTGCGTTGCGGGCCAGGAGGCCTGCAGCGATCATGACCGAGGGGTTCGACGTGTTGGTGCAGCTGGTGATGGCTGCGATGACGACGGAGCCGTGGCCGATTTCGACGCTTTTGGATCCGACTTCCACGGGAATCGTCTTATCGAGACCGGAAGCGCTCGACCTGGCGTTGTCTTTGCCAGCCCCGCCGCCGGCCCCATTGCCGAGCATGGACTCGAGCGTTTTTCTGAACGACCTCCTGGACTCGCCCAGGGGAATACGATCCTGGGGTCTTTTGGGACCCGAGATGCTCGGTTCGATGGTCCCCAGATCCAGCTCTACGCGATCGGCAAAGATCGGTTCCGGGCTATCCGCACTCTGAAACAGTCCCTGTGCTTTCGTATAGGTCTCTGTGCGGGCAATGGCTTCCGGGGATCGTCCGGTGAGCTTCATGTACTTGAGCGTTTCATCGTCCACGGGAAAAAAGCCGACCGTAGCCCCGTACTCGGGCGCCATGTTCGAAATCGTGGCCCGGTCAGCCAGCGAGAGGTTCCGGACGCCCGGGCCGTAAAACTCGACAAATTTGCCAACGACGCCTTTGCTCCTGAGTATCTGGACGACGTGCAGGACGGCATCGGTTGCCGTCGCTCCCTGCGGGAGTTTTCCGTCCAGCCGGAAACCCACCACATCCGGGATCAGCATCGATATCGGACAACCCAGCATGGCGCCCTCGGCTTCGATTCCGCCGACACCCCAGCCCAAGATTCCCATTGCATTGATCATGGTCGTATGCGAATCCGTGCCGACCAGCGTGTCTGGATACAACAGTGCGACTGGGTCGGCCTCTTTGAGGAACACGACGTGTGCAAGGTATTCCAGGTTGACCTGGTGCACGATACCGGTATCGGGCGGCACGACGCGGAAGTTCTTGAAGGCGCCCTGTCCCCACTTGAGAAACTGGTATCGCTCGCGGTTCCGTTCCAACTCACGTTCCGCGTTGAAACCGAACGCCTCCGGTGTTCCGAACTGATCCACCTGCACCGAGTGATCGATGACGAGATCGACCGGCTGCAGCGGATTGATCCGATCGGGGTCGCCTCCCATTGCCTTGACGACGTCCCGCATCGTGGCCAGGTCGACAACGGCCGGAACGCCCGTGAAGTCCTGCATCAACACCCGGGCGGGACGAAAAGCGATTTCCCGTTCCGTCCTCGACCCGACAGAAGCCCTTAGCTTCGAACCGACGGACGCAACCAGCGCGCGCACGTCGTCGGCGGACACGGAAGTATCGTCCTCATGCCGCAACAGGTTTTCGAGCATGATCTTCAGAGAAAATGGCAGCCGGGACACACCGCTGACGCCTGATGTTTCGAGGGCTTCGAGTGAATAGTACCGATAGGATGCACTGCCCAGTTGGAGCGTGGATTCAGAACCAAAGCTGTTTTGCATCGTCGTGACCTGTCTCCTGGAAAAATACCGAAAGCGTGCCTTGGAGAATTGAAGATTTCAAGCGGTCATTATAGGCGAAATTGAGAGTGCTCCCCATGCTAAGCTGAGTGGCTGTGCCCGAGGGAAAGCGAGAATCGGAGGCGTCGCCGATTCCGCAGACTCGCCGGATTTGCTCGAATCCGCATTCTTAAGTGCCGCCTTCGGATTGTTATTTCGTATTTCTGGATAATTGGCAGAGCCTGCGGCTGGGTATCAACCACAGGCATCCTCCTGATATCGATTTCACCATGTCCATACGCGAATACAACGGAACCCGGCCGAAGTTGGGAACCCGCGTGTTGATTGCCGATGGCACCCACATCATCGGCGACGTCGAGATCGGTGACGAATCCAGTATCTGGTTCAACACCGTTCTCCGGGGCGATGTGCATCACATCCGGATCGGCCACCATACGAACATTCAGGATGCGTCGATCTGTCACGTCCAGAAAGGCCTCTACCCGTGCATTGTGGGCGATTATGTAACCGTCGGGCACGGCGTCATCCTGCATGGTTGTCGCATCGACTCCCACTGTCTGATCGGAATGCGTGCGACGATTCTTAACAACGTGCATGTGGGCGCGAAGTCGATCGTGGCCGCTGGAGCTCTGATTACCGAGGGTACTGTCATCCCTCCGCGCAGTATGGTGATGGGTTTGCCGGCGCGCGTAAAGAGAGCGGTGACGGACGAGGAGATCGAGAGAATCCGCGGCTCGGCCAGCCACTACTGCAAACTCAAGAATACGTACTTAGAACGTGACGTCTGATATGAACGCATCTCTTGTACGCCGCTTGTCACGCATCACTGATCTTTAGCCATGATCCGAGCCGCCCGCGGTACATACGACATTCTGCCTCGAGACGCCGGAATCTGGCGTGCAATTGAGAGCTGCATGCGCGAAGTGTTCGAAGCGTACGCATTCAGTGAGATTCGCACACCGATATTCGAAGTGACGGAACTCTTTGTCCGCAGTGTCGGCACCGATACCGACATCGTATCCAAAGAGATGTACACCTTTGTCGACAAGGATGAAACCACGTCATTGACCCTCCGCCCGGAAGGCACGGCGCCCGTTGTCCGCTCGTTTATCGAGAATCACCTGGCTGACGAATCCCGCATGGCCAAGCTGTTCTACATGGGCCCGATGTTTCGGCGGGAGCGCCCGCAAAAAGGAAGGTTCCGGCAGTTCTACCAGGCTGGTGTCGAAGTGTTTTCTCTTTCGGACAATCCCGCTATCGAAGCGGAAGTCGTCGAAATGTTGATGGTGCTGTTCGAACGACTGGGTGTTTCGAATTTTGAGCTGCTGGTCAATTCCATCGGATGCCGGGATTGTCGGCCCGCGTTCGTTGAACTTCTCAGGGTGGAGATCCAATCCAGGGCCACGGGCCTTTGTGGGGACTGCCAACGCCGTGGCCAGGCCAATCCACTGCGGGTATTCGACTGCAAGGTCCCTGCATGTCAGCCCCTGATCGCGGAACTGCCTGCGATTACCGACAGTCTGTGCGACACCTGCCGCGACCATTTTGCGAAGTTCCGCGGTTATCTGGATGACCGCAAAATCAGCTACCGCATCGAAAAGCGGATGGTTCGCGGTTTGGACTATTACATGAGGACGACGATCGAGATTGTTTCGGGTGATCTTGGGGCTCAGGATACGCTGGTCGGTGGAGGACGGTATGACGGACTGTTTGAAGATCTCGACGGTCCGCCAATGAAGGGGTTCGGATTCGCCATGGGTCTGGAGCGGCTGATTCTTTCCATCTCCGAAACGGAAAAACCGATTCTGGGACCTGGTCCGGACTATTTTCTGGCTACGATCGGCGACCGAGCCTTCACCTACGCGACGCTTCTGGCACAGAAGTTACGCGCGGGCAACCACGTCGTCTACCTCGACTTCGATCCTCGGAGCCTGAAGAGCCAGATGCGGCTGGCCGGTAAACTTGCGGCGAAGACAGTCATCATCATGGGCGAGGACGAGGCCCGATCGGGGAAACTCACCGTTCGGGATATGAACAGCAGGGAACAGACAGAAATGACAGAGGCAGAGTTTTTCGAGGCTATTGGAACGACCGGTATTGGCGCCGACGTCGGCGCTGAACGTCGCCTGGACGAACAGTTGTGAGTACAGAGTCAATGCGAACGCACAGTTGCGGTGAGTTGACCGTTGCCGATGAGGGAAAGGAAGTTTCGCTCGCCGGCTGGGTGGATCGCCGCCGGGATCATGGTCAGCTCGTCTTCATCGATTTGAGGGACCGGGCGGGCATTACACAGGTGGTGTTCAACCCGGAGCGCGATGCGGACTCGCACCGTATGGCCAAGGACCTCCGGTCTGAGTTCGTCATTGGCGTCGGTGGTCGGGTCCGACGTCGAGACGACGACCTGATCAATCCGAGCCTGAAGACCGGTGAGATCGAAGTCGCGGTAAACACCGTGGTCGTTTTCAACGAGGCCCGTACGGTGCCGTTTCCGATCGAAGACGAAACGACGACGTCGGAAGATCTGCGATTGAAATACCGTTACCTGGATCTGCGGCGGACACCGATGCAGCAGAATTTTCATCTGCGTCACCGAGTGATGATGGCTGTGCGGAACTATATGAGTGGTGCGGGATTCTGGGAAGTTGAAACCCCGTACCTGACCCGATCCACACCCGAGGGAGCCCGCGACTATCTCGTGCCGAGCCGGCTTTCCCACGGACACTTCTATGCGTTGCCGCAGTCTCCGCAATTGTTCAAGCAACTCCTGATGGTGTCGGGATTCGAAAAGTATTTTCAGGTGGTGCGTTGTTTCCGTGACGAGGATCTCCGTGCCGACCGTCAGCCCGAATTTACCCAGTTGGATGTCGAGATGTCGTTTCCTGAGCAGGAACACTTTTTCTCTCTGATGGAAGGTCTGATGGTGGATGTATTCCGGGGTGAGGGCATTGAGTTGAGCGGGCCGTTCCCGCGGATGGGATTTGACGAAGCGATGGATCGCTATGGGAGCGACAAGCCGGATACGCGGTTTGGGGTCGAACTCGCCGACCTCAGCTCCGTCTTTGCTGACGGCGACGAGTCTCTGTTTCGCGGTATCGTCGAAAACGGGCAGACCGTGCGTGGATTCCTCGCGCCGGTTGCGTATTCGCGGAAGATCCTCGATGAGCTCGACGCCTTTATCAAAGGGCTCGGAGGCGCCGGCATCGCATGGATTGAGGTGACCGAAGGCGACCCCCGGACCCTGCCCGTCGTCAGGAAGGCGGGTGCGGCAGCTGTTGAGGAACTGATCAGCCATACCGGAGCGACGCCGGGACAGACGATATTTATGCTGGCAGGGGAACGGATCGCCACACTGGAGAAACTGGGAAGCCTCCGGCTCGAGCTTGCCCGGCGGGAAAACTGGATCCCGGAAGGCACATGGAATTTCCTCTGGGTTGTCGAATTTCCACTGTTCGAATACGACGTGGCCGAGGGGCGCTGGACATCGCGCCATCATCCGTTCACCGCGCCGGTCGACGAAGATCTACCGTTGCTCGAAAGCGAGCCGGGACAGGTGCGCGCCCGGGCCTATGACCTGGTTCTCAACGGCCTCGAGTGTGCCGGAGGGTCGTTTAGGATTCACAGGAGTGAAGTGCAGGCGCGGATATTCCGGACGCTGGGTCTCGACGATGACGCGGCCCGGGAAAAATTCGGGTTCTTTCTGGATGCCCTCGAATACGGTGCGCCGCCGCACGGTGGCATCGCTTTCGGTCTCGACCGGATCATCATGCTGCTCGCCGGGGGTACGTCACTGCGGGACGTCATCGCGTTCCCGAAGACCGCGCGCGCGATCGACATGATGTCGGGCAGCCCGTCTCGGGTCGATGACGCTCAGTTGAAGGAATTGGGGCTGCGCGTCAGAAAAACGTAGTGACGGTTACCCGTGGGCGACCCTCCCAGCGGGACGCGTCGCACAGAAAGCGGATCCGTTCGCATAGGTGAGCATGGCCAAAATCGCAGTGCTGTCCGACTCCGTTGCCAACCAGATCGCAGCCGGTGAAGTCGTCGAGAGACCGTCCTCGATCGTCAAGGAACTGATCGAGAACGCGATCGATGCCGGGGCGAAGAAGATTGCCGTCGAGGTGCGGGGTGGCGGGCGAGCCTGGATCCAGGTGATCGATGACGGAGAAGGGATGAGCCGCGAGGATGCCGGGCTTTCCTTCCAGCGACACGCCACAAGCAAGCTCCACGATGCCGACGACCTGCTCTCCATCCGAACCCTCGGTTTCCGGGGCGAGGCACTGCCATCGATTGGATCCGTGGCCCGGGTGCGCCTGGAAACGCAGAGGCACGATCAAACTGTAGGCACGGCACTTGAGATTGCCGCAGGTGAGGTCGTCTCTCTGGAAGATGGGGCATTCCCTCCGGGGACGCAGGTGAGCGTCGAAGACGTTTTCTACAACGTTCCCGCCAGGCGCAAGTTCCTGAAGTCGGAATCCTACGAGCTCAGTCAGATCACCGCGAACTGCACGCGATACGCGCTCGCGTTCCCCGCGATCCACTTTGTCCTCAGGAGCGGGAAGTTTGAAGTCCTGTCCGCACCGCCCGCTTCGGACTTCCGGGATCGGATCTTTCAAGTGTTCGGCGCCGACCTGCTCGATGAACTGGTCGAGTTTGAGAAGGAGTTTCCAGCGACAGGCCTGAAGGTGCACGCATTCACTTCGCGGCCCCAGGTGCAGAAGTACAACCGGAATTCCATGTATTTCTTTGTGAACGGACGTGCGGTTCGGGACACGGCAATCTTGCATGCATACACCCAGGCGTACCGGAACATCCTGCCGTCGGGTACATTCCCAGTGACGATTCTCTACGTCGAAACACGGCACGGCGATATCGATGTCAACGTCCATCCGGCGAAGACCGAGGTGCGATTCCGGCAACGATCGCTTGTCCATGATGCGATCCGGGACACGGTTCGCGAAGCGCTCGGCTCAGATAAGACGATCGTGCCGATGGGTTCGGACACCGTGTCGCCTTCGGCGTATTCGGCGCCCCGTCCTATCGACCCGGGCTCCGGGTGCCGCCCTTTGGTCGCCGGGGAGGCTGCGTCAGACTCCCCCGCAGTCCTCGACTACTCGGACGCGCGCACGTTGAATCTCAGCTTCGAGGCATCCCAGGCTACCTTCGGCAGCGGAGTTTCATCAGATAGTCTGATGCCGGACTTCGAATCTGTCCGCAGGGAAATTCAGCCACTTGGGCAGTTGAAGGATAGCTTCATTATCGCCAGTGACAGCAGCGGTCTGATCGTGATCGACCAGCATGTTGCCCACGAACGCGTGCTGTTCGAAAACTATGTCCGGGAACGGGGCTCGGACCGTCTCGAAGTCCAACGTCTGTTGACACCTCTTCTTCTGGAGCTGTCACCGGCGCAGGAGGTCGCCCTCGAAAGTGTGCGCGCTGAACTCGGGCGTAACGGCTTCGAACTCGAGCCGTTCGGACCTCGAACAGTCGCGGTCACGACGGCGCCTGCCATTCTCAAAGCTGGAGCCATCGAGCGCTTGCTTCGCGAACTCATCGATGGACTGGAAGCGGAAACAAGGGGACTTGACATCGAGGATTTTCAGAAGAAGATCGCGGCTACGGTAGCGTGCCACGCCGCAATCAAGATTAACAATCCGCTGGATAATGTTAAGATGCGGTGGCTCGTTGGCGAGCTCATGAAGACAGACTGTCCAACAGTATGCCCACACGGACGTCCGATCATCGTGAGGTACGATCTCAGAGAGATCCTGAAGGCGTTTAAAAGGTAAAAAAGCCTCCGGGCGGCGCGCCCGGCACTTTGAGGAGTTGACTTGGCTCCTTGGTCCAGCGAGAATCCAAGGGTTATTCATGCTTGAGTAGTCTCGACACTCTCTTTAGGAGGACCTGGTATGGCCGGTAAGATGACGCAGACGCAGATAATCGCCGCGCTAGCGGAGAAGACGAATGTTTCAAAGAAGGAAGC
The DNA here is from genome assembly GCA_965263045.1 of Terriglobia bacterium. GTDB lineage: Bacteria > Acidobacteriota > Terriglobia > 20CM-2-55-15 > 20CM-2-55-15. The sequence continues at coordinate 4,197,158 of CBDHGK010000041.1, read as the reverse complement.
AAAGGAGTTTCTTGTCTCCGTAGCGGACCTTGCTCATAAGGAAACGAAGAAGAACGGCGAATTCACGTTGCCCGGCCTCGGGAAGCTCGTGAAGCAGAAAAGAAAAGCCCGCACAGGCCGCAATCCGGCGACCGGTGAGGCCATCAAGATCCCTGCCAAGACCGTGCTGAAGTTCCGGATCGCCAAAGCCGCGAAAGATTCCGTTTTGGGTGCGGCAGCTGCGAAGAAGAAAAAGCGGTAAACCTCCCGAAGAACCGACCGTGCACGGGGCCCTTGCCGCAACGGGCCCCATGTACTCCGACTGTCCCGCCATAGTGCGATGTCTGTTCCCGGTTCGATCGGCGTCTGTCCCGACACAGGTTTAAGGTTTGTTTCGACCGAATTCCCGGCTTGCGGCTACGCCTCCGCGCGCGCCGCGGGAATGAGCGCCCCCATCGTCCAGCCGATGACGCCCCCCACGATTCCAATCACACAGTTGGCCAGCAGGCCTCCCGCCCGCAGGGCCATGGCCGTCGCGAGCGGGACCTCGGTGTCCTGGTTCAATGCGGTGGGGTAGTTGAAGTGTGTCCCGCCCAGTGGATATGAAACGAGGGTTCCGATGATGATCAGAATCTGGGACACGAGAACGATCATCACACCGACTTGCATTGCGCCCCCGATTCCATAGCCCTTGAACCTCCGGCCCACCGCGGACCAGACCAGCACCATGTGGATCTGGAGCGTCACCATCGAGAAGACCTGTACTCCGGTTTCATACGAGGCTCCGGTCATGCTGAGGATCATTTTCCCCAGGAAGAAAATCAGGAGCAGAAGTGCGGGGAGGGTGATGAACTGCGCTTTTTCTTTCATGGGTTTCCTCATAGAGCAGGTATTTAGGTGTTATGAGACGGCGCTGCGCTTGACGCGTTCGGGAACGGCGCCGTTCCGAAACTGCGGGTCGTGGCAGGGACGGCGGAGAAACGAAGCGAGTGTCTCGTGCATCCTGTGGATTGTACGTCAGCTCTGAGGGAGAATTGAAGCGGAGGCGGGTCGAACCGGCACGGTCGGCGCCCGTCGGGAGTTCGGCAGGGAGCTCCCGTGGGTCTCCAATCTCGTGCCCGACTGTGATCTAGTGGCCTGTACCATCCCAATTGGGGTGGAACAGGCCACTAATTCGTGTACTGGGCCCGGGTGGATTGCCAGCTGTTGAAGTCCGACCCGAGAACAAAGAACTTACCGCCAATGCGCATGGTGCGAATTTTTTCTTCTTCAATGATCCGGCGGAAGTGCCGGCTTGAGAATCCTGCCAGCGACGATGCGGTCGAAAGGTCCAGGAACATTTTGTTGTTCCCGCTGTCATTGGTCTGGTTCAGTGTTTTCGACATGATGTGCGGTCTCCTTTCCGACCTTTAAGAGCAAATCCCATTCCACAATCCGGTTTCGGGTCCGTCGACGGCCAATCTGCCATCGCAGGCGGATTCCCCAATGCCTCAAAATCCCTTGGGGAGGGACGCGACCCTCTGCGATTCTGAGAAGAATCGGTTAACCGCCAAGCATTCGCGTCTGTGGTTCCAACGGTGTTTTCGGTTGGGAATCGCGATTGCTGCGTTCTTTGAGGTGCAGTCCGTGACCTCAGAGCGATTGAAGATGGTTCCCACACGTTCGGGGCGTCCAAACGTTGAAATGGAAGGTGTTGCCTACCACAGCCCCTACGACCCGGTTCGGGAGGCCCGGTTGTTCTACGCCGGTTTGCCGCTGGAAGAAGCCGACGTTATCCTCCACTTCGGATGGGGTCTGGGCTATTCCGGAGTGCATCTCAGCCAGCGGTTAAAAGCAGATGCGCAGGTGTTCGTATTCGAACCCGACGCCGAAGTTTTCGAACTGTGTCGGGCGGAACGCACAACCAATACCGTTCTTGAAGATTCGCGGTTCCATTACATCGTCGGCCACCGCGTCAGTCAATTTATTGACGAATGGGGTCTCGATGGGTGTCAGGATACTGACCGTATTCTGTGGGTTGGATGGCCTCAAGCGGAGCGCTTGTACCGTGACGTCTGCAGATCGGTCCGACAGTCGTTCTCGACGCGCCTGCGGGACCGGGCCGGGAATCTACTCACGCACTTCGAGAACGGCCGTACCTATTTCGAGAACGCCGTCGCAAACTTGAAGTACGTCGCCGATCCTACCGTCGGAACACTGTTCGGCCGCTTCCGGGGGGTGCCGCTCGTCCTGGTTTCGGCGGGGCCGTCGCTGGATCGCAATATCCGCTATCTGAGGGGGTTGGAAGAACGTTGCTTCATTCTGGCCGTCGATACGGCCCTCCGGCCGCTATTGACAGCCGGTGTCGTCCCCCATGCCGTGATCATTGCGGACCCGGGTGAACTCAACGCCCGGCACATCGTCGGAGCGATGCCGGTCGACACCTATCTGATCGCAGAGCAGGCGGTGCATCCGGCGGCGATGGCCTCGGCCAGACATCGATTTCAGTTTTCAGTCGGCGTCTTTCCCGATGGTCTGTACCGGGAGTTCGGATTGGAGCGCATAAAGCTCGACGTATGGGGTTCCGTGGCAACGGCCGCGCTGGACCTGGCCTGCCGCATGGGTTCGGATCCGATCATATTTGCAGGCCAGGACTTTTCCTTCTCATGGGGCCGCGACTACGCGAGTCATACGGTATTTCACGGAGAGATTTTCAACATGGAGGCACAGGATCGGTTTGAGACCGATGTATGGGGGCGCGATGTGCCGACGACGGAAAATCTGGTGGTATATCGAGATTTTTTTGTCAGGCGAATGTCTGAAGCATCCGGCACCCGATTCATCAATGCGACCGAAGGTGGAATACTGACAGGTGGCGTGGATCTTCTTTCACTTCGGGACGCCCTGCACATCTATGCCCGGACCCGGGTCGACGTTCGGGGAAAGTTGGGAGCGCTTCATGTTGCAACCCCTGATCGATCTGCGCTGGCTTCCCATATCTGCGAAGTGTTGGTCCGGAAAGATGCGAACTGCGGATGCATTGAGGGTTTCCTGGATTTGGTCGCTAAGAAAGCCGTTCTGGAAAATGACCGGCCTGCAATTGAAGACAGTCTGAAGTGGGGAGCACGACTGACCGAAGCAGCTCATGCGGCGATTCCGGAGTAAACCCTGGGAGCCCTACCCTGTCCGTTTGTGAATTCCGAGTGTCAATAGACCGGCTCTGTCGATTCGCTTTCCGTTTCGAAACCAACGTTTCGAATAACTTCACGCGAGCGTTTAATATTCATAGAATCCATAGTTTAACAGTGTGACTTCACGACGGCACGCTTGCCGGATTCCTGACCAATTCCTTTGGATCTGAAATTGCCCTTTCTATCGAGCTGATGAAAGTACACGTTGCAGGGCCATATGCTTGTGGGAATTTTGGTAACGATTGTTCGATCGATATCGTGCGGTCGCACCTTCTTCGTGTTTGGGACGGAGCTGAAATCTCCATATCTGATATCGACGCGGCCGAGTTTTCCCCAACCGAACAGGACGCCTGTGTTCTGGCAGGCAGCGGTCTGCTTTGTGGCCGCACCTACGACTCGGGAACCGACAGTCTGCGTCATTTCCTCCGCTACCCGGCCGCCATGCAGTGGTTTGACAAGAGGAGCTACCTGCTGGGAGTCGGTGTTCAGGGGCAGCTCCAGTCCGGGATAGTCGGGCCATACCTGCCGACGTTCGATGCAATGCAGCTACGGACTGTTCGCGATTCCACAAGCGCGGCGATCCTTCGGGAAGTTGGTGTGACGTCTCCCGTATTAGAGTGTGCCGACCTCGCCTATTTGAACCCCCCAGTGCCCATCGTAGGAAACACGCAGACAAAGTTCGACAGCAGACCCGTCCTTGGAGTCGTGGCGTCCCAGCCTGACCGCGGTGTGATCTACTCCGGATCGGACAGCTTCGAAAATCGGATTAGAGATGTCGTCGCTTCACTTTCGAATCGCTTCGATCTTCGATTTTTTTCTTTCGACCGCGCGGCCGATGACTGGTTGCCTGCTTCGTGGGGTGCCACCCCGGACTGGGTGACCTACGATACGCTCAGCTCAGCATCTATTCGTACCTTCACGCAGGCAATCAGTAGTGTCGATATATTACTGACTTCACGTTTTCACGGTTTGATACTAGCGGCGTCGATGGGCATTCCGTTCGTAGCGCTCGGCGCTACCGGGGAGAAGAACGAACGGGAGTGTAACGCGCTTGGATATCCCTTTTTTGCGAGGTTTGAGGCAACGACGAACGAAATTATTCATTCAATCGATGATGTGTGGTCGGAGCGCTGCGAGTTGCGTCGCATGCTCGAAACAGCCTGTGCTGCAAGGGTAAGGTTGGCCCAGCGAAGCATCGACGTGCTTCGGACACGTGAACTGTCACCCGAGTCCCTTGCCCCTGAAGTCTTTACTGCAGTGAGGGACCAGAGCCGAGGGGACAAGACGCTCCTCCTGTGGGCGGCCCCTGAAAGCTTTGCTCTTGAGAGCCGTCCGGCATTAGAGGCCCTGGCTCCCTTCGACTGCGTCGTTGGCCCCAGTGCGATGATCGACCATGCCGGAGTTTCCACTCTCCTGGTCTTGCCTCGGCCCGGGATCATGAATTGGGCCGCATTCCCTGAGAACCTGCAGAGGCGTCTGGATGGGGCCTACGATCGCGTTGTCGTTTGTCATCTCGGAACAGCCGGCTCGTTAATGGGGACCAGTCTGGCAGAAATCGCGTCCCGGGCGTCAGCACACTCCGGGGCACGGGGAGTATGGGATTACAGTCTATGGACGCAGACGGCACAGCCCGCACGTGCCGAGAGCTTTAAGACCACCTTTGCAGAGGTTGGAGTGGCCATTTAGCCCGAATTTCTCATGATTTGTCGTCGCGAAGCCCGCCAGGCCACTCGATGGCCTGGTTGAAAAGACACGCCGCCAAGACATGGCACGCGACGGGAGGGCGCCGAAGGCGTCCTTGACAGTACGTCCAGGCGTCCGACCCAGCGCCGCAACGCAGTATTGGCGGATGGATCCGGCGCTGGGGCAGACAATTTATGAGAAATGCGGGTTAGGGGAGAGCGTAAGAATGGAATTGACGTCGGCACAAATCAACATTTCGTGGTTTTGCGATTTCCACAGTAACCCCAGCACCTCATGTGACTATTGCTGGGTGACGATGGCACAGTCGAATCGTTCCAGAGAACTGGATCGCACGGCCGAAGAGTGGGTTGAATCCATCGTGAGGCAAGTACCGACAAGTGCCGTGCTGGACTTTGTCGGGGGGGAGCCCACGATTTTTCCGCGTTTCCACTGGATGCTGCAACAGTTGTCGGCCACCCATCGCTGGGCCATCACATCGAATATGGGCGCCGACCGCTGGAAAGTCTACACGAAGGATCCGATTCCAGGTTGTGTGTCCTGGACAGCGTCCTACCACCACAGCAGCAAGGTACCGATCGACGAATTCGCTGAGAAGTGTCGCAGCCTCGGCTGCCACTATCCACTTTCGATCAACATCGTCGACTACCACAGCTATGATGCCGCCGCTGCAGCCGTTTCTCTGACGGATGCCGGTTTCAAAGTGAATGTGTCGCCCTTCGAAGATGTCCGTGACCTGAACGTTGCCGGTCCTCTGCCGTTGACGTGCAACGGCGGACTAGCCCATGTCCTGATCGACCCTGAAGGACACGTCTACAAATGTCTCTCTCAGGAACGGCGTGCCGATCGCGAACGATGGCGCCTGGGAAACATTTTCGAGGGCAATATCAAATGGCCAAAGACCCGCTCCGCCTGCTTTATCCCGTGCGACGTGTACTACACACTCGACCCCGACCATCCGACCAAGGACATGTGGGATTTGGATGTGAGGCCACTCGACGTCCCGGATGGCGTGGATTTCGAGGGACACCGGAAGTCATTCGAGGTTCCGGATTCACCGTTGAAGAAGTTTATTCAGCTGTCCCAATGGGTCGGAAAGAGCCATGAGCAGGCTCGCGGGGACCTGGTGGATGAGGCCACATCCGGTTCGAGATTTGACGGGTCGGAGGCGCGGACGGGAGCCAATCCACCGAAGCAACCGGATGCCGCGCACGTGAACTGAGGCTCGATTGGAACAGGGAAACAGGGCTGGGACGGCGAACCACTTCCAGTGAAACCCCGTCAAGTGCGTTCACGAATTCAGTTGGTAGCGGATCGATCCAGGAGCGCAGCGGTTGTTGTGGCTGCCAGATGTCGCTAAGGGACCCGGAGCACAAGCAAAGAAGGAACGATTATGAAGATCCTGTTTTTTAACAAGATATCGGCAGTGTACGGCGGGGCCGAGCGACTGCTGCTGGACACCTCGAAGGAATTGCTTGCGCGCGGGCATGAGGTCAGCCTCGTGGTCGCAGAGGACGATCGCCGCGCTAAGACGCCCGAATTCTGGCCCAGTAACATCAATCGTTACTACGTGCCGGAGCTACTCGTGCCCTTCACGGATCGGTATACCTATGATCGTTGCCGCAAATCGGAAGCCTACACAGGAACGATCCGATACGTGCAGGACATCATCGACATTGAAGAGCCCGACCTGATTCATGTGCACAACTTTCCGTCGACAGAAATCTTCAAGGAGTTGACGGTATCGATGCCGCTCATTCGTACGATTCACAGCTACGAGAATCAGTGTGAGACCCACCTGAAACTTCTGCCGGACGGATCTATCTGTCAGCATCCGCTGGGAAAGGCATGTCGGGAATTGTGCGGGTTTGAGAAAAGCTTCAAAGCGACACGGGTTCGCTCCGAGAACGCCTACATGAAGAAGCGTTTTGACCGTTTCATTGCTATATCCACCTATATCGAGGAGGTCTTGCTTGGCAATGGTTTTCCTCAGGAAAAGATCACGGTTGTTCCTAATTTCACTCGATTCCCGGCAGAGTCACTTGAGGGGGACGAGGAGAACCTCGTCCTGTACGTCGGTCGTTTGACTCCGGAGAAAGGGCTGAGCGAATTGTTGGAAGCTGTCGGTCGCACGCGCACAAAGCCGAAACTCCTCGTAGTCGGAAAAGACGGGATACTCGGCCAGAGCGATTTTCAGGACCAGATTCAACGACAGATCGAACAACTCGACATCGATGTCGAGTTCGCGGACTGGAGGGTTGGCATAGAGTTACGCCGTGCCTATGCCCGGGCGAAGGTCGTGGCATTCGCTTCGGTATGGCCGGAACCGTTCGGGTTGGTTGGCATCGAGGCGATGACACAAGGGAAGCCTGTCGTTGCGTACGACTGCGGCGGCGTTCGAGATTGGCTCCAGGACGGACAGACGGGATTCGCCGTGCCCCACCGTGACTTCGACGCGTATGCGCGACGGATCGACGATCTTATAGAAAACGACGCTCTGCGTCAGGAAATGGGCCGGCGCGCACAACAGGTGGCGGGTGAGAAATTCACCTCGGGTGTCTACGGGAAGAAGCTGCTCACTGTATACAAGGAGGTACTCAATGAGAGTGCTGTTGATCGACCCCGCTGGAGCCCAGCGGTACGTGACTCACAATGCGGGATTGGCGTATCTGTCTAGTGCGTTGCTGGAACGGGGACACGATGTCCGCGTTCTTGACATGAATAACTACGACTACTCCAACGAAGAAGTCGCCGAATACGGCCGAAAATATCGCCCGCACTGGATCGGTGCATCCGTCAAGACGGCGCTGGTGAGTTCGGCCGAAGAGACCATGCGGGCCCTGCGGCGAGCGTGCCCGGGGGCGCGAACGGTGGTCGGCGGGGCTCATATCGGGGTCAAGGCTCTGGCGTACATGGCCGACCAGGACGTCTACGAGTTCGGGTTGACGGGGGAGAGCGAACGCGCGCTGCCCGATCTGATTGAGGGGCAGGATGTCAAAGAAGTTCCCTGCCTGATTTACTACGACGACGGTGCGTGGCGGCAGAATGCGACCGAATTCATTTTCGACCTGGACGACCTCCCGTATCCGACATATCGGACGTGGGATCGGATCGATCGCTCACTATTTCCCTACTTGATGGTTCACAGCCGCGGGTGCCCTTTTTATTGCACGTTCTGCAGTGTTCCGAAGATCAACGGCCGGAAGTTCCGGCGCCGTTCTCCCGAAGGCACCATAGATGAACTGCGACACGCGCGGAAAGAGTATGTATTTCGGGACTTTGAGTGAATGTGTGCCAATCTTAGTTGGAAATTGAAACGGCTCCAAACCCCATGGTTTGATGGTATTGGAAGAAACAACATCAAGCCTGTAAGAGAAAGGAGCCGAGATGAGGAGTCTGTTACGTTCGGTAAAGAAACGCAAGAAGTCGCGTGTGCTGGGTGAGGTCGAGGTCCTGAGCCGGGAGGAATACTCGGGACTGGAATTGGACTCGAAGGTGGAGATGATTCGGGCGTTGATCCCACTGGGGTTGATGCACGTGGAGGAGTTGCTCGACGAGGAAGTGAAGTCGTTGGCGGGTGAGCGATACGCACGAAAGGAGGCGGCGTTGCGGGGCCGGCGACACGGGAGCAATCCGGGGACCGTGGGGCTGGGTGGCCAGCGGGTGCCGGTTCGGGTGCCTCGAGTGCGCAGCGTGGCGGGCGGGGAGATTCCGCTTCGGACCTACGAGGAACTCAGTCCGGGTGGCGCGGTGAACGAGCTACTGCTCAGACGTGTGCTGTATGGGATCTCCTGCCGGAACTATGAATCGGCCGCTGAAGCGATTCCGGGAGCGATCGGACTGTCGAGTTCGACGGTGTCTCGAGGATTCGTCCAGGCGAGTGCCGCGAAACTTCGGGAGATGCAGGAGCGGGATCTGAGTGGCGAGGACGTCGTGGCGATCTTCCTGGACGGGAAGGCGTTTGCCGACGCCCTGATGGTAGTGGCCCTGGGCGTCACGCTTTCGGGCGACAAACGCTTCTTGGGCTTCGTGGAGACCGACACGGAGAACGAGCAAGTGCTGACTCCGTTTCTCCGTTCGTTGATGGAGCGGGGCCTGGACATCTCTGAAGGCGTGCTGGTGATTGTCGACGGCGGCAAAGGTCTGCGGGCGGCGGTCAAGAAGGCATTCAGGAATCGAGCCCTGGTCCAACGCTGCCAATGGCACAAACGCGAGAACGTCGTGAGATACCTATCGAAGACCGAGCAAGCCGTGTGGCGACGCCGGCTGCAGCGGGCCTACGAGCGCCCGGAGTACGACGAAGCTCGGGCGGCGCTCGGAGAGCTCCATGGAGAGCTCGAGGAGCGAAACCAATCGGGGGCTGCGAGCCTTGAGGAAGGCCTGGAAGAGACCCTCACGTTGCATCGGCTCGGCGTGTACGGGGTCTTGGGCCGTTCGTTCAAGACGACGAATTGCCTGGAATCGGTCAATGCCCTTGTCGAGGAAAGGTGTGCGAAGGTCGATCATTGGAAGAACTCGAGTCAGCGGCAACGCTGGTTGGCGACGGCGCTCATCGACATCGAACCGCGCCTGAGGAAGGTGATCGGCTACCGTCATCTTCCAAAGCTCCGCGAAGCCCTCCAGCGAGAGCTGAAAATTGAGGCGAAGACGTCGACGAGATCGAAGAAGAAGGTTGCATGACCCATCGTGAGCCGTGGAGAGTTTCAACTAAGAATGGGCTTGACTCCTTTGAGTTTCTGGACGACAATCTGACGCTCCATATCGAGCACGCTAAAGAGGTTTGCGAAGCCTTGATCCGGGCGGATCTTGGAGTCGGATGGTATGCCAACAACGGAATCCGTGCGGATCGCCTCACCAAGGAATTGTGCATCCTGATGAAGAGAGCGGGCTGCAAGGGGGTCGCGATCGGAGTGGAATCCGCGGATGACGATGTCTTAAAAGCGATCAAGAAGGGTGAAACCGTCGATCAACTGCGCAAGGGAATCCTCCTCCTGAAGGACGCCGGCATCGTCGTCGGTGGACACTTTATTGTCGGACTGCCCGGCGATACGTATGAGAAGGTCCTCAAGAGCATCAAGTTCAAGGACGAAGTGGGTCTCGACTACGCCTACTTCAACCAGCTTGTGCCCTACCCGGGCACTGAGTTGGGCGATTGGGCAATGGAGAACACGAAAATTCTCGTCGATGATGTCACCGATGCCAGTCATTTCGGTGCGAAAGAACAGGTGTTCATGGAGACGCCCGAGTTTCCAAAGAGGGACCGGGAGGCCATTTTCAAGATTCTCGCCACCGATTATCGTGATGGCCGGATGAGTTGCGAAGCGTTCGAGAGGTTGTACCGAACCCGCAGCGGGCTGAATGTTCTCTTCATCCGTTCCGGTCGGATGGATCCCTACGAACATGTCCGTTCGCTGTTGCCCGATGGCGCGATATTGGATGCGCTGGTTCCAAACGCGTTGCAAATCACGGATCCAAATCTCGACCGGGTTTTCCAATACCCGGTCCCTGGGCTGATGCGTGTCAGCCGACTCGGACCACTGCGCAAACAACTGAAGAAAGCTTACGATCTGGTGATCTATTTGAACACCTTCCAAAACGGTATGAGTTTTGACAATGTCGTTCGCATCGGGCGGCACTGCGGCTCCAAAGTGTTTGAATACCAGGCCGGGGAGTTTATTCGGGAGGTCAAGCCGGAAGGGTACAAGACGACTGAACTGTACTCCAAGACGCCGCGGTCTGCAGTCGTCAACGTGTAATGGTGCGGAAGGCATAGCCTTGCCGTTCTGTCCTGATCATACGGTACAGATATGCGGATTGTTCACATAATCCCGTTTCTTTGGAGCGGGGCGGGTAACGTTGTTTCCCGTCTTGCTGTGTCCCAGCAGCGAAGAGACACGGTCGCTGTCGTGACCAGCGGCCGGTCCAGAGGGCACGTCGACTGGGAATCGTATCGAACGCGGCTTCGAGATGCGGGCATACGGCATTTCGAAATTGATTTGTTCGACCGGGATCCGGCAGTGTTCTGGAGAAGCGTGGCTCAGCTCGGCAGTGTCATTTCTTCGTTTGCTCCCGATGTCGCGCACTGTCATTCCGGAGTCCCTGCAGCGGCTGCTGCTATGGTTCGGGACAGGGACGCTCGCCGCTTCCATCAAATCGGTCAACTCCACAGTTGGGGAGCGGATCGTCCGCGATGGATGGATACCATGGACCTGTGGGCCTTCGGTCGTTGCGATCGGATCGTATGTAACGCCGGAGACTACCGCCGACTCCTTGCCGAATCCGGGATACCTGACGATCGCATTCGGTCTATCCCATGGGGTCTGCCTCTGGACGAAATCGAATCGGAGCTCGCGTCTTCTGAAGGCCGTCCGAAAACAATCCGTCCGCGGTTGGGATTTGTCGGGCGGATCGAACCCAGGAAGGGGCAACTGGACCTGGTAAAAGCATTTGACCAACTTTATCGGGAGGGGATCGACGCGGATATGGAACTCATCGGCCCCATTGCGGACACGGCTTATGCCCGTCGGATTCGGAGCACGATCGAGGACCTTGGGCTCCACGGGCGGATCGAGATGAAGGGGCAGGTCTCGAGCGTTTATCAGTGTATTGAAAACTGGGATCTTTTCGTATCGCTCTCAAAGGATGAAGGGCAGGGAATTGCGATCCTGGAGGCGATGGCGTTGGGGGTTCCTGTGGTTTCAAGTGATATCCCCGGGGTCCGGGATTTTCTCGTCCATGGGGAGAATGGACTGATCCTGGATTCGGCGACGCCCGAACACGTGGCCGGCACGATAACCTGGGCGCTCACGAACCCGCAGAAAAGCGCAGCGCTGGCCTCTCGGGCGAAAGGAATGGTTCAAGAGCACTACCGTTGGGAGCCGATGGTGGCTGCAATGGACAAGCTCTATTCCCTGGAACAGGGTGGGCAGCAGCTGAATGGGCAAGAATAGGAGACAGAGGCGGGTTTCGCCTAAGAAACAGGATTCTGTATGGGGGGGATATGTCGACTGGACTGTGGACTCTGGAGGGCGCCTGGTTGCCGTTGACGAATTGGCTCACCGGCTTGCGATCCAGCAACCACACGGTGGATTCAAGTTTCTGGGGCGGAAGGGGAACGGGCCCGGCCAGTTTCATTACCCCCGAAGTATCGAGATCTCAGATGCTGTCGCATATGTCGTCGATTCCTGGAATCACCGCGTTCAAATCTTCGAACTGCCAGACTGGAAGATCGTAGAGACGTTTGGCGGCGGGGGCGACGGACCTGGTCAGTTTTTCTGCCCCAGTTGGATTACGGTTGTTGATCGAGAGGACGAGCTATCCTGGTTAGTGATTGCGGACACCAACAATCGCCGGCTCTCCTTCCACGATGCGGCTGGCAAGTACCTGTTCTCAACCGATCCGTTTGATCGCCGATTTCCCTCGAAAGTCAGGGCATGCAACGAAACGATCGAAGTGCAGTTCGAAGGTGGACAGTGGGAGACGGTCTTCTAAGCCCAGCAGTCCTCTGATGCAGGTACAATCCGAAACACCGGCGAACGCCAGCTGACCATGATCCAGTCGACAATTTCCGTGTTCTGGAGCGATCCGGCTTTGTAGCGGCGACCTCACCGAGTGTAGCCGAACACATCCAGCAGTCGACCGGATTCCCGCATGAACACACGATTGACTGCCTCGCAGAAATCTTCCCGCCATGAATCGATAGTGCCCTTGCGAAATGTTGCCGCCTGTTCGTCGAAGAGTGAGGCTGCGACGATTTCAGGGTCGATGTCTGCTTTCGCAGTTCCTGTAAAATCCATCACGCGCTGGATGGTTTCAAGCTGCCGTGCCGGATCCCCGCCACCGCGTGGACCGATGACGTCTTCGAATTTGACTGGCAGGCACTGAGAGTCGCTCAACCATCCCAGAAACGCTCTGTAGACTCCGTTTATTCCTCCTGGCAGGCGCTCCGTTGGGCCTGTGTTGTCGATGGGTTTAACGAAGTCTTCGCCAGGGAAGAATTGCCTGTAGTCGTCGACTGGAATGCCTTCAATCAGCCTGATCAGCCGTTCGTGGTTCGTTTTGAGATGGCCCGCGATGTAACGATGGGCTGGATGTTCCGGGTTTCCCATTATGAAGTGCAACTTGGAAACGATATGGGCGCGCGGATCCCTATACAGGAAAACGACGCACAGATTTTTCTCCCGAACAATCCTGGACAACTCACGCGTCCAGGCGTAGTGCCACGCGCAGTACTGGCCTTCCTGCAGATCTTGGACGACGTCGATGAAACTGTCGTTCCACAGAATTTCATCAAATGGGCCCGCAAACTCGTATCCCAACCGGGGAAAGTAGTTCAGCAGCAGGTGGGTGCCACATTTGGGAATGCTCGTGTACAGGACAGCGTTCACTATGATTTCCCCGCCGAGTGGACATTGTTCAGGTCAGGGCCCATAACCGAATAACTCCAGCAGTCGACCGGATTCCCGCATGAATGCCCGGTGGACTCTGGCGCTGAAGTCTTCACGCCATGAATCGATGCTGCCTTTTCTGAATGTCGTTGCACCGGCATCGAACAGTTTGTCGGCAACGGTATCAGGGCTGATTCCAACATGTGCCTTCCCGGTAAATTCCATCAATCTACGGATCGTTTCGTGCTGTCGGTCGGCGGAACCTCCACCGCGTGGGCCAATGACATCTTCGAACTTAATCCGCAGACATTGCGCTTCATCCAGCCACGGGGCAAAGGTTCCATATACGCTGTTGACGCCGCCGGGCAGGCTTGATCTTGGCGCGGCGGGATGGTCAGGTTCCCGGAAGCTCTGTCCCTTGAAGAAACGACCGACATCTTCGGGTGGAATACCTTCGATCACCCGAAGAAGCCGATCGTCGATGGTCTGAACCTCGCCGGTCAGATATTCGTGCCAGGGGTGCGAAGGCGTTTGCAATATGAAGTGCGTATTCGACGCAACATGTGCCCTGGGGTCTCTATACAGAAAGACCACCCGGATGTTCTTTTGAGCCACGATCGCGGACAGCTCCCGAGTCCAGTGGTAGTGCCAGGCACAGTAACGGTTCTCTCCGAGTGCGCGAACGTATTGATTGAAGCTGTCGTTCCAGGCGATCTCACCGAACGGTCCCCCAAATTCGAAGCCGACAGCCGTAAAGTAGTTCAGCAGCAGGTGCGTGCCGCATTTCGGAATGCTCGTGAACAGAGTGGCCTGCCCGTTCCGCGTCACAAGGTCTTCCCGGATTCCTCTGCCCCTGTCTTCAACGGTTTTCATGTCCATACAACAAAGCAATTGAAGAGCCAAAGATCCACGGTCGGGCGGAGGGGCTAACTCGGTATGAATGAATGCCTTATCCGGCAGCGAGCTATCGGCGGAGCCCACTTGTAAGCATGCGGGGGTCAAGAACGTGACGTCTGTTCGGGAGTCCTGATCGAGAGCTGGTCTCACGTCTACTGTCCGGGTGTGTTCAACCGGCAACCGCCGGGTCCGCTGAAATCGTGACGCCATTGACACACCTGCGTTCCGAGCCTTAACGTTATCGCGTGTCACCGGCTCTTGAAGTTCAGGGATTGTCGAAGACTTACCGCCGGTGGTGGGGCCGCAGGGTTGTCAAAGCCCTCGTTGACGTAGACCTCGCCGTGGAGCGCGGATCCATCTTCGGCCTTCTCGGGCCGAACGGAGCCGGCAAGACATCCCTCATCAAGATCGCGCTGACGATCGCACATGCCGACCGTGGCAACGTGCGGTTGCTCGGACACACGACCGACAACCGGTCCGTCTTTCGCCGAGTGGGTTACCTGCCCGAAAGTCCCAAGTTTCCTGCGCATCTTACGGCGCGGAATGTTCTTCGTCTCTACGGGAGCATGAGCGGCCGCGACGCCGACTTTGTGCGCCGGGAAGGCCAGTTGTGGCTCGAACGGGTAGGCCTGGCCGGTTGGGAAAGGACGCCGGTGGCAAAGTTCTCCAAGGGGATGGTTGAGCGGCTGGCCTTCGCTCAGGCCGTGGTGCATGATCCGGACCTGATCTTTCTGGACGAACCCACCGACGGACTCGATCCGGCCGGACGGATGGACATGCGAAGGATATGCAGGGAACTGGCCGACGCGGGTAAGACAATATTTATCAATTCCCATATCCTTGCCGAGATCGAGACGGTGTGTGACTGCGTGGCGTTTATGAAGGCCGGCAAGATCGTCGATGTCGGGACGGTCGGGCATTTTACGAGCGGGGGAGAGTCCTACGAGGTCTCGGTTTCCGGCGACGCCCACCTGCTGGACTGGTTGAGCGGTCTCGGGTTTGTCCCCACCTGCGATAACGGCCAGATCCGCGTTGTCGTGCCGGATCGGAGCGCGGCGAATCAACTGATCGATTCACTGAGGACGCGGGGTGAGGACATCGATGCGGTTACACCCCTCCGCCGGACCTTGGAACAGGTCTTCCTGGAGCGTCTCAGTTGAAACTTCTGGCCCCGGGTGTCTTTCTCGACACGTTCGAAGAATCCTTCCGGAATAAGATGTTCCTGTTTTTCTTCGTGGTGTCGTCGCTGATCGTAGGCTCATTCGCCCTCGCTCTGAATATGGACATCGTGAGCGGAGCCATCCAGGGAGTGACCTTCTTCGGCGAAGCACTCGAGATCCCGTCGATGACGATCGAACAGTTCGTCAACGCCGTTCAATCCGGAATGGCTATGATCATTTCGACCATCGGCCTCTTCCTCGCGTTGATGGCGACCGCGACGTTGTTCCCACAGATGGTTCAGAAGGGGAGTATCGAACTGCTGCTGTGCCGGCCCGTTCCCCGATGGCGAATCGTCGTGGCCCGGTTCTCGGGCGGTGTCGCCATCATGACCTTCAACGCCGTCTACCTTATGGTGGGGGTCTGGATCGTTATGGGTGTCAAGTCCGGTATTTGGAATACCGGTTTCCCCTTATCGACCATCCTGATTGTTATCGCGTTTGTATTTCTATTCGTCATCGTCACGGTGATGTCGGTAATGAGCGAGAATGCAGCCGTTGGGCTGCTGGCGGGCTATGCCGTCCTGATGTTTTCGCCTGTCCTGGCGGCACACGAACGGATCACGCCTGTTCTTTCGAACGAGCTGTACCGGGATATATTCCGGTCGCTGTACTGGATCGTACCCAAAATCGCCGAGTTGATCGGGGCCATGCGCAGCCTGATTTCCGGAACGCCGATGGAACTGACCACCGTGCTGTGGACTTCGACGCTGTTCGCCGCAGCTTGCTTTGGAGTCACGGTGATATACTTTTCGAGAAAGGACTACTGATCCAATATGGTGTTTCAGTAATGAAATGGCTGATCGGTACCGTTGCACTGGCGGCCACATTCGTGGTCATTGCCGGCACCGAGCGTCCTATCCAAGAGGCGCTCAGCCCCGACGAGGCACTGTTGCGGGTGTTTCCACACGACAGCAATGGTGTCATGTTTCTCAACGTCGCAGAGCTTCGAGACAACCCACTGCTGCGCGAATTCTTTCTGGACGGGCCTGAATCTCAGCTCCCGGCGGCTGTGACCGAGTTCGCCCTCCGGACGGGCCTCGATCCCGAAACCGATGTGGACCAGGTGATGCTTGGGCGGACCGGCGGGAACGAATTCCTGGGCGTCGCCCGCGCCCGCTATGATCCGCTGGAGGTCGAGCAGTATTTCAGAGATGCCGACGTCGGGTTCGAAACCCATGGCGGGCGCTCGGTTTTTCGACCCTATCCGGGATCCGACTGGTCGATGTCGTTTATTGACGACCTCGTCCTGATGGGCGAGGACGGATCGGTTCGACAGGCGATCGATCAGTTGGCGATGACGACGCCGACTGCCATGGACAATCCGGAATTGATCGTGGCTATTCAGTCCATCGAGGAAGGCAACCAGGTCTGGGGCGTGGGGGCGCTTGCGGACATATTGCTTCCTGAAGCCTTGGCCCCTCCGATGGCGATCGATCTGGTCGCTTCTCTGGAGCACATTACTTACCAGATGCGATTGGATGACGGGTTGACGGTCCGGGCAGCGGGTGAGTTCGCGACCGCGGCCACCGCCCGACGGACAGGCGATTTGATGCGGGGTCTGGTTGCGTTGGGCAAAATGCAGGTATTCGAGAGCGACGACCTGATCCAATTGCTCGACGGGGTGCAGATCGACAGTATCGAATCTTCGGTCGAGATACGTATCGTTGCGGACGGTGCGCTACTCCGGCGCGTCAAGGAGTCCGGCGTTCGAATACCACGCCTGGGTGATTGAATAGTTCCACGCCCGGCACTCGAATGCCATGCGTTGAAAATCCTTAACTCTTAGCCCGGGTTTCTCGCCAGTTGAGCGGCAACGTTGATTTGAGCCCGAGATCTGGGACGGACACCTAATTCTCGAGCTCAGCACAAATCACGGTGTGTTGACGGACCGAATTAGGTGTCCGTCCCAGATCTCCCTTATCGTGCCCCCGACATCGAAGCCAGGAACTCGCTGTTACTCTTCGTCTTTCCCATTTTCTGCAGGAGCAGTTCCATGGCCTCAACTGTGGACAGTGGGTTCAGGACCTTTCGCAATACCCAGATACGGGTGAGTTCGTCCTTGGGGACCAGCAACTCTTCCTTTCTCGTGCCTGACCGGTTGATGTCGATTGCCGGGAAGACCCGCTTGTCCACGAGCTTGCGGTCCAGGCCGATTTCCATGTTGCCGGTGCCCTTGAACTCTTCGAAGATGACGTCGTCCATCCGGCTGCCGGTGTCGATCAGTGCCGTTGCCATGATGGTCAGGCTGCCACCTTCCTCGATATTGCGCGCCGCACCGAAGAACCGCTTCGGCCGCTGCAGCGCGTTGGAGTCGACACCGCCCGACAGCACCTTGCCTGAGGGCGGGACGATCGTATTGTAGGCGCGCGCCAGGCGCGTGATCGAATCCAGCAGGATGACGACGTCGCGTTTGTGTTCGACCAGCCGTTTCGCTTTTTCGATCACCATTTCCGCCACCTGGACGTGTCGGGATGCGGGTTCGTCGAAAGTTGAACTGATCACTTCCCCTTTGACCGAACGCTGCATATCGGTGACCTCTTCGGGTCTCTCGTCGATCAACAGGACGATGAGAATGACTTCAGGCTGGTTGGCCGTGATGGAGTTGGCAATCGTCTGCAGCAGCATCGTCTTGCCGGTGCGTGGCGGCGCCACGATCAGGCCGCGCTGGCCCTTGCCGATCGGCGTCAGCAAATCCAGGACCCGCGCCGACAGATGTTCCTGCTCAGTTTCGAGCTTCAGTCGTTCGTCGGGGTACAGCGGTGTCAGGTTGTCGAAAAAGATCTTGTTGCGGGCTTTGTCGGGATGTTCGAAGTTAACCGCTTCGACCTTGATCAAGGCAAAGTAGCGTTCGCCTTCTTTGGGTGGACGCACCTGGCCGGACACGGTGTCCCCTGTTCTCAGATCAAACTTGCGGATCTGCGACGGAGATACGTAGATGTCATCGGGTCCGGGCAAATAATTGTAGTCGGGCGCCCGGAGAAAACCGAATCCGTCCGGCAATGTTTCCAGTACGCCCTCGCTGAAGATAAATCCGCTCTTCTCGGTCTGGGCCTGGAGGATTTTGAAAATGAGTTCCTGCTTGCGCATGCCCGATGCTCCCTGAATATTGAGGTCCTTGGTGACCTGGGTCAGGGCGGAGATGTTCATCTCCTTGAGTTGGGCGATGTCCATCGAAGTGGAACCATCTGCACGTTCTGTCACTAGCTTTTTCGTTGCGGGTGGGCTTTTCTCGGTCATGTGGGGTTCTTGAGGTTGCGGTGTGTGGTTGCGGATTCAGTCTGAATCCTCCCTTTCCACCTATGAAACGGCAGTCCCAATCCTGTTTAAGGTATCCTTTGTTCCAAGACGCGTGACTGCCGAGAATGGAATCAGTCCTTCGGTTCCGAGCATTGTTTCGGCTCTTTTGACCGACTGGATCAACTGATTCCGTGAAAGTTTGTCTGATTTCGTCAAAATGATAGTAGTTTCGATTTGGTAGTGGTCCAACCACTCCTTCATCACTATGTCGTCCGGCGTCGGCGGTATGCGGCAATCGATGAGCAGCAGCGCCAAGCTCAACTGCGGCCGGTCTTGCAAATAACCTTCAACCATATTCTTCCAGGTCGCCTGGATTTTCCTGGGAACCTTTGCGTACCCGTAACCGGGTAGATCGACGAAGTACAAGCTGTTGTTGATTGAATAGAAGTTGATGGTTTGTGTGCGGCCCGGCGACCGACTGATTCGGGCCAGTTTGCCCAGATTTGCCAGTGTGTTCAGTAAACTTGATTTTCCGACGTTCGACCGGCCTATAAATGCGATCTCCTGTAGTCGGTCACGGGGAAAGTCAGCCGGTTTCTGGGTGCTCTTGATAAATCGGGCGGAACTGACTTTCACGGGAGGTCGAGCACGGAAGGCTCATTTCCAGACCTGAGTATTCTACCAACTATTGAATGAAAATATCCAGTTTAAGAGGACCCGTACCCCAAAAGGTTTTTTCTTCAGGGGATCGCCGGGGCCCGTTACTCTCAAAAGCTGAGCGTCCTGTTCGAACTCGTTCAGTGCGCAATGGAGGCCGACTCCTCACCGGATGCCCCAGTCAGCGCAGTCGGATTAAAGGCTTCTGCGTCATCCAGCGGTGTGGGATCTTCGACCAGTGCGACCTTCAGAACTTCGTCCATATTCGCCACCGCATGGATCGTGAATTCTTCGAGGATGTTCGCCGGGATATCCGTCAGATCTCTCTGGGTGTCCTTCGGCAGGATGATCGTGCGTATGCCGACGCGATGCGCGGCCAGCAACTTCTCCTTGATTCCGCCGATCGGCAGCACCTTACCTCGAAGCGTGATCTCTCCCGTCATCGCGACGTCCGACGAGACCGGGATCCGGGTCAATGCGCTGACGATGGACGTGGCCATCGTGATCCCCGCCGACGGTCCGTCTTTCGGGATCGCACCTTCAGGTACGTGAATGTGAAGGTCAAACTTCTGGTAGAAATCTTTCCCGATTCCGAAGGCGTGCGCCCGGGACCGGACGTAGCTCATCGCCGCCTGGGCCGATTCCTGCATCACGTCACCGAGCTTGCCCGTCAACGTCAGTTTCCCGGTCCCTTCCATTACGGTGGTTTCTGTCACAAGGATCTCCCCGCCCACTTCGGTCCACGCCAGGCCGGTCACGAGACCGATTTCGCTCTTGGCCTCCAGTTGGTTTGAGCGGAACCTGGCGACTCCGAGATAGTCGCCGAGGTTATCCGGTGTGACGTGCGCACGGTGCTTCTTGCCCTCCCGAACCACGGCCCGCGATACCTTACGGCAAACCGAGGAGATTTCCCGCTCCAGGTTCCGGACGCCGGCTTCCCGCGTGTACAGACGAATGATGTCAGCGATCGTCGGATCGTCGAACTTGAGCTGTCTCTTGCCGAGACCTGTGGATTCCAACTGCTTGGGAATCAGGAAGCGCTTGGAGATTTCTCGCTTTTCTTCTTCGGTATACCCGGGGATCCGCAGAATCTCCATCCTGTCCTGCAGGGGTTGCGGGATTGTGTGCAGCACATTCCCCGTCGCGATGAACATGACCTGCGACAGATCATAGTCGACGTCGAGATAGTGATCGTTGAATGTCGAGTTCTGTTCAGGATCGAGGACCTCCAGCAGTGCTGCACCCGGATCTCCCCGAAAGTCCATGTTCATCTTATCCACTTCATCGAGGAGGAAGACGGGGTTGACGGTGCCTGCCTTTTTGAGCATCTGGATAATCTGACCCGGAAGGGCGCCGATATATGTCCGGCGGTGCCCCCTGATCTCGGCTTCGTCGCGGACGCCACCGAGGGCGAACCGTACGAATTTGCGGCCGGTTGCCCGGGCGATCGACATGCCGAGCGAAGTCTTGCCGACTCCCGGAGGTCCGACGAAGCAGAGAATCGAGCCTTTCGGTTTCTTGACGAGCTGGCGGACCGCAAGGAACTCCAGAATCCTGTCCTTGACCTTGTCGAGGCCATAGTGGTCTTCGTTCAGAACCCGCTCTGCGGCTTCGATGTCCCGGATTTCCCGACTGCGCTTCTTCCACGGGACCGCAATCAACCAGTCCACGTAATTTCGGGAAACCGTCGATTCGGCCGACATGGCGGGCATCATTTCGAGCCGACGCAGTTCCTGAATGGCCTTCTCGTATGCCGACTCGGGCATGCCGGCGTCCTCAATCTTGGCTCGCAGTTCGTCCAGGTCCGACTTCTCGTCTTTCTTGCCCAGCTCACGTTGAATCGCCTTGATCTTTTCGTTGAGGTAGTACTCTTTCTGGGCACGCTCCATCTGACGCTTGACCCGACCCTGTATCGACCGGTCAACCTGGAGCTTCTCGATCTCGATATCGAGCAGATCAGCGAGGCGCTTACACCGTTCGACGGGATTGAAGATTTCGATGAGTTCCTGCTTTTCTTCAACCGACAGGGTGAGGTGCGAACATATGGTGTCGCCGAGACGCCCAATGTCATCCATCCGGACCGCGGCCAGCACCTGCTCGTAATTGACATTCTGGCTCAACTTGACGTACTGCTCGAAGAGCTGGCTCACACGGGCAATGAGGTTGTCGTAGCCTGTAAAAGTCTGGTTTCTGAACGGTGACAGCCGCAAATCGGCTGTGAGGTGGCCCGCTTTTTCGGAGATGTTCAGTATCCGCGCACGCTCGATGCCTTCGACAAGAACCTTCGTGTTT
This sequence comes from Terriglobia bacterium, assembly GCA_965263045.1. GTDB lineage: Bacteria > Acidobacteriota > Terriglobia > 20CM-2-55-15 > 20CM-2-55-15. The sequence goes on along the minus strand of CBDHGK010000041.1, from coordinate 4,175,618 downwards.
CCGTCGGGCAGCTTGAGAGCCTGGACGAGATTCGAAACCGTTCCGACCTGATAAATTTCGTTGGGCTTCGGATCGTCGACAGCGGCGTCGTACTGTGTGGAGAGGAAGATTCTTTTGTCCCCATCCATCGCGGCTTCCAGTGCACGCACCGAGGACTTCCGCCCGATCACGAACGGGACCAGCATGTAGGGGAAGATGACGACATCCCGAATCGGGACCATGGGCAGGCTGACTTGTTCGTATTTTTCCTTCTTAGTCATGCCAGAGGCTCGCTTCCGGTACCTGAAGTTTCGTTAAAGCCCGGGCTTGGAACCGAAATTGGAACGAAGATCGGATGGCCCGTTTACCCTGCCTTCTCAAACGGCAACCGTACTTCCTTCTTTTCGACCATCCGCTTCGTGATCGTTAGCTCTTCGTGGTTTTTCTGTCCCGGAATGGTGTACATCACATCCAACATGAGCTCTTCCATGATGATACGGAGGCCGCGGGCGCCCACATTCCGTTTGACCGACTGCTCTGCGATCGCCTCGATTGCTTTGTCGGCGAATTTCAATGTGACGTTTTCGTAGTCGAACAGACGCTGGTACTGTTTGACGAGAGCGTTCTTGGGACGGGTCAGAATTTCCACCAGTGCCGCCTGGTCCAGATCGTGAAGCGTGCCCACCACCGGAACGCGTCCTACGAACTCCGGGATCATGCCGTACTTGATCAGATCTTCCGGTTCCACGACGTCTATGAGGTGGGCTCGGCCGTCCTGGGTCCGGCTCCGGAGTTCGCCCTTGAAGCCCATCGTGCTGCGTTTCGCCAATCGTTTTTCGATGACCTCTTCCAGGCCTACAAACGCACCCCCGCATATAAACAGAATGTTGGTCGTGTCGACCTGGGTGAACTCCTGGTGCGGATGTTTTCGCCCGCCTTGAGGTGGAACATTGGCCACGGTCCCTTCGAGCATCTTTAAAAGAGCCTGCTGGACTCCTTCACCGGAGACGTCCCGCGTGATCGAAGGGTTTTCGTCCTTGCGGCCAATCTTGTCGATCTCGTCGATGTAGATGATCCCGGTCTGCGCCCGCTCCACATCGCCGCCCGCGCTCTGAACGAGTCGCAGTATGATATTTTCCACATCTTCGCCGACATAACCGGCTTCAGTCAGCGTCGTTGCATCCACGATGGCGAAGGGGACACTCAGCAGCCTCGCCAGCGTCTGGGCAAGGAGCGTCTTGCCGGTCCCGGTGCGGCCGATCAGCAGAATATTGGATTTCTGCAGTTCGACTTCGGACTTCTTGCGGGACAGCTCGATCCGCTTGTAGTGGTTGTATACGGCGACAGCCAGCTTCTTCTTGGTCCGGTTCTGGCCAATGACATACTGATCGAGAAATTCTTTGATTTCAGGGGGCTTCGGGAGATGGACGTTGCTGGATGCGGGTTCAAGACCCTGGTCTTCGTCAATGATGTACTGACAGACCGTAACGCATTCGTCACAAATAAACACGGTTGGGCCCGCAATCAGTTTGCGAACGTCATTCTGGCTCTTGTTGCAGAACGAACATCGAAGCGCTTCGTTGCTGTTCTTCTTCAAACCGATGATCCTCCACCTGTTGGTCAGGCTCTCCGCCTGTGGGCGTCCATCTGAAGCGATTTAATGAAATACGGCGGCGTCTATTGGCGCGTGGAAATGACCTCGTCGATGATCCCGTATTCCTTGGACTGTTCAGCACCCATGATGTAGTCCCGTTCGACGTCTTTCTCGATACGGTCCAATGGCTGATGTGTGTGTTTGGCGAGGATGTCGTTCAGTATGCTGCGCATGCGCAGGATCTCCTTCGCCTGGATGTCGATTTCGGTCGCTTGACCCTGCAGTCCGCCCATCCACGGCTGGTGGATCATGATCCGGGAATTGGGCAGAGCAAAGCGTTTCTTCGGAGCCCCGGCAGCCAGAAGCACGGCTCCCATGCTGGCCGCCTGACCCATACATATTGTCGTTACATCGGGTCGGATAAACTGGATCGCGTCGTAAATGGCCAGGCCACCGGTGATCGAGCCGCCCGGTGAATTGATGTAGAGAGACACATCCCGTTCGGGATCTTCCGCCTCCAGGTACAGAAGTTGCGCCGTGACTACATTGGCGACGTTGTCGTCTATTGGTGTTCCAATAAAGATGATGCTGTCTCGGAGCAGCCGTGAGTAAATGTCGTAGGCGCGCTCGCCCCGGTTGGACTGCTCGACGACCATTGGAATAAGTGCCATCTGTTCCTCAGGAGTGTTCTTGATTGAATAATTCGAACTCTGTTGCTTTATATACAGTAGGCCCTGGTCACGTTATCGGAAAACTTCGCCACTTACTTAAATTGGGGTCAGAGCCCTATATTCCCTTTTTCCCGTTGCCTCGATCGGCGGCTAATTAGGAATATAGGGCTCTGACCCCAATTTTGAATCTCCGGATAACGTGGACACCACAAAAATTGTGTCACAAAAGGGCGAGAAAAACAGCATGTAGGGAAATTCTGTAACAGGGACTGTTCATCTGCGGGGAAGGTCCAGGTCCGTGCGCCGTGGAATTCTATTCCGTAATTTGAGAGGTTGATTCACCGCCAAGGCTTCCCGCAGGCACGACCCTGGCCCGATCCTTGAGAATCTTGAGGATTTTATTGTTGCTGATCTGCCCTTTGATTTTTTCGATTCCGTTGTTTCCGTTCAATGCCTCGCGGACACTATGGGTCGACTGCTGCATCTGAGTGGCCATCGCCTCTATTTCCTGATCGACTTCCGCGTCGGAGACCTCGACGTTTTCCTCTTCGGCGAGATGATCCAGAATTAGTGATCCGCGTACATCACGTACGGCCTGCTCGTACTGTTCGTCGCGAACCTTCCCCCAGTCCAGGTCCATCTGCTTCGGATTGACGCCCTGTCGGGACAAATCCCGCATCAGGCGCTGGAGCCGAACCTGAACCTGGTGCTCCACAAGCGCATCAGGAACGTCAAACTGGTTGTTGTCTTCCAACCACCGGACCAGCGCGTCCCGGGTCTGGTCTTCGGCCCGCGACTGCTTATGTTCCTGGAGATTCTTCCGGAGTTCCGCGCGGAGGTCCGCCAGTGTTGGGTAGTCTCCGAGTCCCTGGGCAAATTCGTCATCCAGCTCAGGTCGAAGCTTCTCCTTGATCGACTCCACACGCACCGTATACTCGGCCGACTTGCCGGCCAGCCTGGCTTCGGTATGATCGTCCCGGTATTTCACTGTGAAGCTAAGGTCTTCACCGGCCCGGGCGCCCGTCAGGTTTTCACTGAACTCATCAATGGTCGCTTTGCCGCCAATCTCGCAGAGCGCCTTTTCGGCGGACAGCGCATCGTCGTTCGCGTCGCCTTCCAGCGTACCCGTGAAGGAAATTTCGACGAAATCACCCTCGACGGCGGCACGGTCTTCTTCGACCGGCGTCATCTCCGCGCGTTCTTCGACCATCCGGGCGAGCGTTTCATCCACCTCCGCTTCGGTGACCTCGGTGGGGACTTCTTCAATCGGAATCTCAGTGTGATTCGTAATATTGAGCGTCGGATAGATCTCAAAGACTGCTTTGAACCGGAGAGGTCCGCCCTGCTCATAGTCGACTTCCTCAAAGTCGGGCGAATCGACGACCTTCAGGTTCTTTTCCTTGACCGCATCGTCAAAGTAGTGCGGCAGAAGGTGCTGGTACATCTCCGAAACAATATCGTCCCTGTAGCGTGTTTTGATGACTCCCAGCGGTGCTTTGCCCGGACGGAACCCGGGCACGCGAGCTTTTTTGGAGAGCTTGCGGGCGACCGTATCGATTTCTGCAGTGACGACGGCTGCGGGTATTTCGACGTCGAAGCGCTTCTTGACGGGGCTGATATCGGTCAGTTCTGCCTTCATGAGTTGCGTCTTCCGCTACAGCTTGTCTGGGATGGAGTGCGAAAGGAGGGACTCGAACCCTCAAGGGTTTCCCCACTGGATCCTAAATCCAGCGCGTCTGCCAGTTCCGCCACTTTCGCCCGAATTAAACGAAGGCTCAGTATACCCCAGGCACTTCCCTTGATGGATCGCCCGTAGACCGTGCGGTCACCGAACCTGGAGTGGTTTCAATATGGGGTGGTCCTTGACGTCGCATGGCGATAGAAGTCGGCATCGTATACGGTCGGCCCGGTGTCTCCATCGAGCATGACCTGGCGCAGTAACCGTATCGGAATGCCTCCCTGGACCAGGAATGCGTCGTGGAAACGCTTCACGTCCGTACTGCGGTTCGCCTGCATCCATTCGTCCCTCAGCTTGTATACCTGAAGCTTTCCGAGCGTGTAGCTGAGATAGGTCGGATCGTATGTGCCGCGGCGTGCCTCCTCGTACGCGTTGGCGGGCTCCTGAAATCCCTTGTCCTGGAAGAACTGCGCGCCTTCCTCGATCGTCATGTCTTCGGTATGCAGCCCGATGGCGACGACGAAGCGGCAGTCGCGCAACAGCGCTTCCTGGAGTTGGGCCAGCCGGAGAAATCGGCTGGCCTCGCCGTATCCGGACTCGATCATCATCTGTTCTGTGTAATGGGCCCAGCCTTCGATATTCGTATTGCAGCCCAGAAGCTTCCGGGTTCGGGTGGGGAACCGGGGTGCGTTCAGAAACTGCACGTAGTGGCCGGGATAGGCCTCGTGAATCGTGATCACTTCCATCACGGGGCGATTGAACAGCCGCAGATGCTCTTCCCGGTGTGCGGGGTCCCAGTCGGCTTCCGGCGGCGTGACGTAGTAGTAGGCCTCGCACTCGTTTGGTTCGAATGGTCCGGGCGTATCCATGGCCGCGAATACACCCGCCCGCAGATATGGGGGCGTGGGCACGATCGACGGTGGTGTCTTCGAAGGGATCGTTACAATCGAATGGGATTCGAGGAACCGCACGACGCCAGACACGGTGTCGCTGGCGAAGCCAACGAGTGTGTCCCCATCCGGATAATCGTCCGACATGGCCCGCATCACCTCCGAAGGTGTCCGGTTGGCGTCGATTTCTCCGGCGACGCGTACGAAGTCACGGTAATCTCGTTCCAGGTTGGCTTCTCCGATTGCCCCGAGCTCGGCAAGTGGAATATCGACCATCTCTTCATACTGCAACTTGCGGAGGAAGGCTTCCTCACCGATCGCGAACTTGGCTACCGATCGCGGCCGCAGATCCTCTTCCAGCCATGTCGCCACCCTTTCGATGGCGGCCGACGCCGGTCTGTGGGCGACTTTGAAGTCATCGAAGAGGTCATCGTTTCCGTCCGCGGCCCCCGTGGCCCATGCATCGAGCGTTTCACCGAAAAAGCCGGTCGAACCCCGTGCCATCCGGATCGCCAGGTCCGTGAAAGCCGGCGGCGTATCCGTCAGATTGGCCTGCATGGCCGCCACGGCAGCAGGGATCCCCCGGAGCCGCGACGTGAGCGATTCGAGTCGCTCGGGGGCGGGTGCGAAGTCCCTTTTGATCAAACCGTCGATGGTGCTGCCGAGGAGCCAGAGGCATTCGATCGGATCCCGCCGCCAGTTTGCGATTGTTTCCAGGTCGAGCAATTCGGCCTGAATTCGGCCCGCGATCACCTGTCGGTCGATCCGGTCGGAATCGGCAAGTGCCGTCCGTCCCAGCCGTTCGCATTGTTCCCGTTGTTGCTTGAGTTGTTCGATCCGTCGGAGGTGAGCGGTGGCGGAGAGGTCGGGGAAGTCCCATCGCGGTCGTGTATGCCTTTGGCCGTCGCCAGCGAAGGATTGCTGTCAAACAGCGCATCAAAGTACTCGGCGACGAAGGCTGTGAATGGAGGTATATCGCTCATGCGTTGTCCTCGACCCGCATGCGAGGCATGAAGGGCATTATGGCATGGTCCGTGCTAGGTGTTTCTTGCTTGCCCGTGAGAATCATCTTGATACAATTCGCCCGAGGAGTCCCTCACAATGCAGCCACAGCCAGCGGAAGTTCGGCGCATCCTCGAACGGCTTCGCGTGGAGATCCTGAACTATATGGATCGCAGCGAAAACGAAACGGATTTCTGTGGCCGATGCCACCTGCCTCTCCCATCAGGGGAATTCGAAGAGTATGCGTTCTGCCCGTGGTGTGACCAGTCGTTCAACGGCGACCCACCGCGTCCGGACGAGTCGCGCCGCATCATCGAGCACCAGTGGGTCGTTCAGGACGCGATCCAGTGCGGCGAGTGCGGCGGGGAATATGAACAGCCAAACCGTTATCCGTTCTGCTTCTGCCCCCATTGCGGCGCTCCGTTTGCATCTACCGATGAGGTGGTCCTCGAACTGCCGTTTCTTGTTTAATGCTTGATGTTTGATGGCTCTGTTTTGCGTCAATTGACGGCGATTGACGGCGATTGACGGCGATTGACGGCGATTGACGGCGATTGACGGCGACTGGCGATTCTTTGCCGGATTGATGCTACTTTTGATCTTATGAATTTACCCTTGCTCCATACACCCATCCGGAGGGCCGTTCTCCTGGCCGCCCTGGCGGCCGGACTGTTCCAGACTTCTTTCCTGCTTGCCCGACAGGAAGTTGGCCAGCGGCCACGGTTGATCCTGGTGCTTGCGATCGATCAGATGCGTTTTGACTATTTGACACGTTTTGACGATCTCTACGCAGGTGGGTTGCGGACGCTGATCGACAACGGCGCGGTATTCACGAACGCCCGGTACCGGCATGCGGCTACGGAGACCGGGCCAGGGCATTCGGTGATCCTGTCCGGGCGGCATCCCAGTAGCTCGGGCATTGTCGCCAACGCCTGGTATGACGGGCTCCTGGGTCGCACGGTCAACGTCGTTGCCGATCCGTTCGAGAGTCCGCTGGGCGGCCCCGGTGCCTCTGCCTCCCCGGTCAATTTCGTGGGATTCACCCTTGGCGACGCATTGAAGCAGTCCACTCCGGAATCGAGAGTCGTCGGCGTCTCTCAGAAAGACCGTTCGGCCATCCTCATGGCCGGCCGGCTGGGTGATGGGGCCTACTGGTATGAGACCTCCGGCGGCAATTTCATTACGAGTACGTATTATATGGATGTATCCCCGGCATGGCTCGACGAGTGGAATGGCCGGAATGTGGCGGACCGCTACGCCCGTAGACCATGGGACCGTCTGATCGAAGACGAAGCTGTCTATCAACGGTATGCCGGGCCCGACGCCATCGACGGGGAGTGGGATCGACAGGACACCGTGTTCCCCCACCAGATCCGGGGAAATCCTCCAGAACAGGGTTTTTACAGCGACCTCACGCGGACGCCCTTCGTTGACGAACTCACACTGGAAGTGGCGTTGGAAGCGCGTGCGGCGCATGACCTCGGTACGGACGGGTTCACCGACATCCTGGCGGTGGGTTTTTCAGGAACCGATATTGTCGGTCATACCTACGGCGCCCGGAGTCAGGAAGTGATGGATCAGCTGCTGCGGCTCGATCGTGTCCTGGAGAATCTGTTCGCCGAAATCGACCGGAGTGTGGGTCTCGAAGAGACCCTGATCGTGCTCACCGCCGATCATGGTTCTCTGCCGCTGATAGAAACCCTACAGGCCCGTGGTGTCGATGCGCGTCGCATTGATCCCGCAATTCTCCGCGATGCTGTTGAGGGTGGACTGCGCGAGGGATTTGGGAACGCGACGGGCTTTCTGGCGAGCTTTGGAACCCGCGGCATCTACCTGGATGCCGGCGCCATCGCGGATCGCGGCGCGCGGAGATCCGACGTTGAACAGGTCATCATCGATGCGCTCACTTCAACCGGGATCGTGGCCGCCGTTTACACGCAGGCGCAACTCGCCGGTGATGCGGGTTCGGAGGATCCCTATATCGACCTCTACCGCAATGGGTTCTTTTCCTCGCGGAGCCCGCATCTTTCAGTTCGGATCAACCCGTATATCTATTTGAGCAGCGAGTTCTCGGGAGGAACCGGTCACGGCACGCCCTACGATTACGATCGGCACATTCCCATCGTCCTGATGGGGCCGGGCGTCCGACCCGGAACGTTTCCGGCCGCAAGTGGTCCTGAGGACATCGCACCGACGCTTGCCCGAATACTGGGACTGGAATACCCCCGCGAACCCGATGCCCGGATCTTGACCGAGGCTCTACGCGAATAGCGACGCCGTGCATCGTCAGGTGCGATGTGTTGTGAGATAAATCCGAGCGGAGACTCTTAACTCAGACTTCTGAATCCTTCATTTCATATCCGGTCGATGTCAGAGCCACAGCCACAGCCTTACGGTTCATGGAAATCCCCGATTACGGCTGAATGGATCACAGCGAATGAAATCGGGCTGGCCGAACCCCGGTTTTCGGGCGGCTCCCTGTATTGGTTGGAAGGCCGGCCCTCGGAGGCCGGGCGCGTCGCCATCGTGAGGCGCGGGCCCGACGGGTCCGTCGACGACGCGACTGCCGACTCCCTGTCGGCACGCACGCGGGTGCATGAACTGGGCGGGGGGGCCTATGTCCCGTATCAGGACACATTGTTCGCTTCCGAAGATTCCGGTCAACGGGTCTTCCGCATCGACCGGAATGCAGTTGGAGTACCCATCACGCCCGAGCCCCCCAAACCGGGTTCCCTCCGTTACGCGGACCTGTCTGTCGCGCCCGGGGGAAATTGGCTGGTTGCGGTCCGAGAGGTTCATGCCCCCGATGGGGAGGTGACCAACGATCTGGTGTCGGTTTCCGCCGACGGATCCGATCCGCCCCGACGCCTCGTTGCGGGCGATGACTTCTACTCGTTTCCCCGCGTCAGCCCCGACGGGCGGCACCTGCTCTGGACGTCGTGGAATCATCCACGGATGCCCTGGGACGGGACCGATCTCTGGACGACTCCAATCGAAAGCGAGGGTTGCCCCGGCGAGTGGAAACACATTGCCGGTGGATTGGAAGAATCCGTCGTTCAACCGTCCTGGGGGGCGGACGGCGCGATCTACTTCATCTCCGATCGGACCGGTTGGTGGAACCTGTATCGGTATCGAAACGGACGGATTCAGGCGCTGGCACCGATGGAAGCCGAGTTCGGAGGCCCGCAGTGGGTGTTCGGGCTTTCCCGCTATGCATTTGTTGATGCCCAGCGTCTGGTCTGTGTCTATACGCGCGACGGCAACGACCGTCTGGCTTTTCTCGATCCGGAAAGCCACACACTGGAACGGTGGCCGCTGCCGTATACGTCCATATCCAGCGTCACCAGCGATGGCGACAACCAGGTGGCCATCATCGCGTCCTCGGCGGGGGTTGCCAGCGAACTGGTTCTGCTTGACGCTGCCTCCGAAGCTTCGAATGCAGTGGTTGTCCGGCGGAGTCTGGATCGAGCGCCCGATTCCGGGGACGTATCCCATCCCGAACACATCGAGTTTCCCTCCTCGGGAGAACGCACGGCCTATGCATTCTTTTATCCACCGGCGAATCGAAGCGCTCGCGGGATGGAGGGCGAGCACCCGCCGTTAATCGTGACCAGCCACGGCGGTCCGACGTCCGCCGCCACATCCGGCCTGAAACTGGCTACTCAGTTTTGGACGAGTCGGGGTTTCGCCGTCGTCGATGTCAACTACGCCGGTAGCACCGGCTACGGGCGGGACTACAGGAATTGCCTGCGTGGGCAGTGGGGCGTCGTCGATGTCGAAGACTGCATCGCGGCGGCGGCATACCTGGCCGGGCAAGGGTTGGTGGACGGGGAGAGAATGGCGATCCGGGGCAAGAGCGCGAGCGGCTTTACGACCCTGTGCGGCCTGGTGTTTCATGATGTGTTCCGGGCCGGTGCGTGCTACTACGGCATCGCCGACCTCCGGGCACTGGCCCGCGATACCCACAAGTTCGAAGCGCACTATCTGGACGGCCTCATCGGGGCATTCCCTGAAATGCAGTCGGTGTATCGGAATCGATCGCCGCTCGAGCACGCCGAAGGCCTGTCGACACCCGTTATCCTGTTTCAGGGACTCCAGGATCCGGTGGTGCCCCCGTCCCAGGCCCGTGCGCTTGTTGAAGTGTTAAGGCGAAAAGCCTTACCGTTCGCATACCTGACGTTTGCCGGGGAGGGGCACGGATTTCGGAAGAAGGATTCGATCCGCCGTTCGCTGGAAGCCGAGCTTTATTTCTACTCGCGTGTTCTTGGTTTTGATCTGGTGGAACCGATCGAGCCGATCCGGATAGAGAATTTCGAATGACCGTGCGTTGGATTGTCGTTGCATATCTCTGTTGTTCGACAACGATCGCAGGACAAAGTCCCCTGGGTCTTTGCGTCGAATGGGGAGAGGCCCGGGAAGTGGGCCAGCTCGATCCCGGCTTGATCGCCGAGGCGAGCGGGGTGGCGGCATCGTATCAGTTTCCCAATCGCCTGTATCACGTGGAAGATTCTTCAACGACGCTTTTCGTGATCGACCCGGCGGGGCAGCTGATCCAGTCGCCCTCGATCGAAGGGATGCGGGGAACCGACGTCGAAGACCTGGCCCTGGGACCTTGTGGGTCACGGGAGTGTTTGTTCGTCGCCGACATCGGAGACAATGTCCGGCGCAGGGACAGCATCGAAGTCATCGTGGTCGAAGAAGTTGAAGACTTCCCCGAACAGGTCACGCCCCGTCAACGCATCCGACTCCGATACCCGAATGGCCCGCAGGACGCTGAGGCCCTCGGCGTATCATCCAGAGGCGATATCTACGTTATTTCGCGGACGCTTTTCCCTCTCGACTCCCAGTCCCATGCAGAACTGTTCATGCTCTCAGCAGAGCGCTGGTCCGATTCTGGGGCCGAGGGAATCCACACGCTCGAACGTCTCAGGTCGATCGAAATGCGACGGCTGTCGGCCTCGCTGCCAGGGCAGTTGGTGACGGGCGTCGATATTTCCCGCGACAACCGGCGGGTGCTCCTGTCGACCTATGTCGATGCGTTCGAGTTTCAGGTCGATTCCGATCCACGCGGCATGCTGCGGGCGCCCCTTGTAGAAGGCCCAAACGTCGAAGGGCAAAACTATGTCCGCGTTCCTCTCGTGCCGCTGCGGCAACAGGAAGGGGTCGCGTACCTGCCGGAGGGCGACGCCCTGATCTATACGACCGAAGCCGGGGACGGGGCCCCGCTGTTCGGCCCCTCGGCCAGCCCCCGGTCCCCGATCATGCGGATCGATTGCATTCGACGCGACTGAGTCAGTCCGAACGCGTTCCGAACGACTGGACGGGTGATACGCGGCTGGGACTGTCAGGTCCACTACTGCGATTCGAGGGAGTTAGCTGATGAACGGGCTTTTCTGAAGTTGTCCGGGCATGATATAAATCGGGGGCTCGGCCGGTTGCCCCAATCCCGCTCCGCATGGTTGCAACCCTCGAGGAGGGTGGAGATTATTTTTACCTGATCAAGCTTTTGGACTTCCCTCGTGGAGCATGATTTAATTAAAGGATAAGATTTCCCGACAAGAAGTTCTGGAGGTGTCTATGTTCGCGACTTTGATGCTGCTTCTGATCCTGCCGTTTCCCGCCCCACAGTCTGAAGCAGAGGAGGCCTACAGGCAGCAATACCAGCAGTATAACCGGATATCTGAGCTGACTGACCCGGCGGAGCAGGCTGGGCGGTACCTGGAATTCCTTGAGATGGGATTTGACGAGCGGATTCTGAGTGCTGTACTGCAGGGGTTGCAGGGCAACCTTCAGGCTTTGACGCAGGCGCAGAACTACGACGCAGTTTACGAGTTGGCCGACCAGTGGTTCGAAATGAGAAACGAGCTCCCGCCGATCGCGCTCGCGCTGGAAGCGGCCATGGCCTCGGGGGATCCCGATTCGATCGTGAACTATGGTGAGCCGTTTTATGAGAGTCAGACCGTACCGCAGGTGGCCCTTGTGCTGGCCCAGAGTTTTTCCCAGCTCGGCAACGAAGCGAAGATGAGGCAGTACACTGAGATTGCCCTCGAGAACTTCCCGATTGAGCAAACCTGGAGCCTGGCCTACGAGATGATCGGGCAGGATCAGACCGCGGAGCGCTGGGGAGCGGCCGCCACAATGTCCAAGCGGATACAGGACGGCTTGAGTGCGGCGCCTGAAGGCGTGTCGGCATCCCAGTGGGATGAGATCCAGCTCTACCTTCAGACAACGGTTGCCGGCGCCGCATACGAGTCAGAGCAATGGCAACAGGCGATCAACGAATACAACACCTTGCTCGGATTGGCTCCACAAAGCGACGAGGCTTACTATTTCATTGGCCAGTGTGAACTCAAGCTTGAGAATATCGCGGCGTCGATGAACTCCTTTGCCAAGTCCTACATTCTCGACGGCGGTTATTCCGCTGCGGCCTATGACATGCTGAGGACAATTTACGGTGCCAACACCGGAGGCAACATGCAGGGCATGAACAACGTCGTGAACGACGCCCGCCAGGAACTTAGGAATTAAGTAAGCGATCTGATTTGCAGGGTCCGGCCCCGGTGCCCGGCCCTGCAACAACTCCCCCGCGTCCCTCCTGAATCTTCATTTGCTTCGTTATCAGCCCCGGGTTGTCTTATTCTTTTGTCATCAGACACGTCGAACTTTCCTTAGACTGAACCAAGAGGGCATACATATTATGAGCGGCATATTCAAGGTACCGGCCCCGATCAATGAGCCTGTGCTGGGATACGGAAGCGGGAGTTCCGAACGGAACGCTGTGAAATCGAAGCTGGCCGGGATGGTATCGGAAGAAATCGAAATTCCAATTTTGATCGGCGGCAAGGAAGTCCGGACGGGCAATTTTGGAACGCAGGTCGTGCCACACAATCATGGCCACGTATTGGCGAAGTGGCACATGGCGGGGTCGGCTGAGGTTGGAGACGCAATCCAGGCGGCGGCGCGGGCGCATCGGGAGTGGGCCCAGGCGAGCGAATCCGACCGGGCCGCGGTCTTTCTGCGCGCCGCGGATCTACTTGCGGGTTCCTGGCGCCAGACGCTCAACGCGGCCACTATGCTGGCCCAGAGCAAGACCGTCAACCAGGCGGAGATCGATAGCGCCTGTGAGTTGATCGACTTCTTCCGGTTCAACGTTCACTTCGCCGGGAACATCTACAGGGATCAGCCGTTCTCGCCGCCGGGCATGTGGAATCGAATGGAATACAGGCCTCTGGAGGGCTTCGTATTCGCAGTGACGCCGTTCAACTTCACCTCGATCGCGGGAAACCTCCCGACCTCTCCGGCGATCATGGGCAACACCGTGGTCTGGAAATGTGCCAGCACCGCCGTCTACAGCGGCTACTTCCTGGCGCGTCTGTTTGAAGCGGCAGGTCTGCCGCCCGGCGTGATCAACTTCGTTCCGGGGAGTGGAGCATCGGTAGGCGGCCCCGCCCTGGCCGACCCTGACCTTGCGGGCATCCACTTTACCGGCTCGACCGAGGTGTTTCAGGGGATGTGGGCAACGGTCGGTGGGAACATTCGAACCTACCGTTCATATCCCCGCATCGTGGGTGAAACCGGAGGAAAGGACTTTATCATCGCCCATCCCAGTGCCAACGCCGAAGCCGTGACTACGGCCATCATCCGCGCCGGTTTCGAGTATCAGGGTCAGAAGTGCAGCGCCGCATCGCGGGTGTACCTTCCGGTTTCGCTTTGGAAGAAAATGAAGGATTCTCTGATCGATCAGATCAACGCCATCGCCATGGGCGACCCGACAGATTTTCGTAACTTCATGGGCGCTGTAATTGATCGGGCGTCATACGAAAAGTTGACGGGCTGTCTGGACTTCGTTCGCGAATCAGCCGACGGAGAGATCCTGGCCGGGGGTCAGGCCAACGATTCGGTGGGATATTTCATACGCCCAACACTGGTGCAGGCCACCACACCGGATTACCGCACGATGTCGGAGGAGTTGTTCGGCCCCATCGTGACGCTCTACGTCTATCCCGACAAGGATTGGCTCGACGCGCTGAACCTCGTCGACCAGACATCACCGTATGCATTGACCGGCGCCGTATTCGCTGAGGATCGCAGTGCCATTGACGAGGCCCACCGGGAACTGCGCTACGCGGCCGGCAATTTTTACGTCAACGACAAGCCCACGGCTGCGGTCGTGGGCCAGCAACCCTTCGGTGGATCCCGTGCCAGCGGCACGAATGACAAGGCCGGGTCGATGCTGAATCTCCTGCGTTGGGTATCGGCCCGAACGATTAAAGAAACCTTCGATCCCCCGACCGATTACCGCTACCCGTTTATGACTGAAGAGTAGGAGTGGAAGGTCAACACAGCGACTCAATGGTCCCGGACAGATCATCTTATTACTCTGGGCGTCTTGGCTCCGCCTCTTTCCAGTAAAAGCCGTCCACCCGCACGGGGAACCGTGCGCGTACTATTCGGGGATCTACTTACAAATTCCGATCCCCCTAACCCGGGTTGCTCACCAGCTGAGCGGCAACGTTGATTGGAGCCCGAGATCCGAGATCTGGGACGGACACCTAATTCTCGAGCTCAGCACTAATCACAGTGTGTTGACGGACCGAATTAGGTGTCCGTCCCAGATCTCCCGCCCAAAACAGCTTGCGATCACGATGATCGCGAGCGTCGCCCCTCGTTCAGACAGGATGTCTGAACGAACGAGGGAGCGAAATCTTAGATCGAGAACCTTTGACTCAGGTGTTTGCTCAACTGTTGGCGGGACCAAGAGACAGGTGGCGCCTTTTCAGAACTCGTAGCGCAAGCCGATCTGGATCTGCCGCTGGCGGGTCACCGTCGTTCCGATCTCCCCGAAATCAGGCAATCCGAACTGTTGGTTGGGCAAGCCCAGATTGACGTGATTCGTCAGGTTGAACAACTCGGTCCGGAATTGAATTGCTCTGTCTTCGTTGATCTGGAAGGTTTTAGCGATCGAGAGGTCCATGTTCTTCAGCGCCGGTCCACGAAGCGTGTTCCGGCCGACATCTCCAAAGGTTCCCGGAGTGGGGATCGCAAAGGCCGCCGGGTTGATCCATCCGTCTGGGCCCTGGTTTGAGGGAACGGGATTGGTGCCCGGCACAACGTTGGGCCGGTCTCCGAAACCGAAAGTTCCGCTCACGCCGAAGGGTCCGGGTTGATAGACGGTGAACGCGCGCCCGGACTGAAGCGTCAGAACCCCGCTGGTCCCCCAGCCGTTGAGAATATGACCGGCCAGTCCTTCGTAGTTGGGGCTGGGTAGATCATAGAGATAGCTTAAGGTGTACCGATGGCGAACATCGTAATCTGTACTGGCTTTTTCCTGGCTCACATCGTGGGCGTTTTGTACTCCCGGTATCCCCAGTGGGCCTGTGGACGCATCTCCTTCGCCGTTTCGATCGTCGATCGCGTGTCCCCATGTATAGGACGATATAAACGCAAGACCATCGGAAAAGCGCCGTTCGCCCCTCACCTGAAGCGCATGGTAGGTGGAACTCCCTCCCTGTTCCAGCATCAACGAAAAGAACGGACCGGCGAACGGGGGCCCGCCCCCGAGAACGAACTGGTTGAGATTGCGTAGCCTCTGGGCTTTGACGACGTGGTTGCCGACATAGGAGACGTCGAGGACGGTGTTGGAGAGCACTTCTCGCTGAACGCTAAGGTTCCAGTGTTCCGCATAGGTATCCCGAAACTTCTTTGGCATTCCGAATCGTATGCCGAAAGGAGTGGGCGGTGCGGTTGCGTTGGCCTGAAACGGGTCGTCCATCGTCAGGGTTGTTCCGGGGCCTCTGTTAAACCGGGTCTGTTCGAAAAACGGCGGATTCGTGACAAAGGAAAAATTGTGGCGCATCTCGTTGTCGTAAGAAATGCCGCCACCGGCGCGGATTACGGTGCTGTCGTCAGCGAAGGGTCGAAGCGCGAAGCCGAAACGAGGAGCGAAATTGTTCCAGTCATCGTCGACGAGTCCTCGCTGTGTGTCCTGCCCTGCAATCAGCATGCAGTTGCAGTCCAGGTCCCATATGGATTGTTTGTCGATGCTTTCGGTGATGCGGCCGTACCAGTCCCATCGCAGGCCGTAGTTCAGCGTGAGGTATGGCGTGACCTTCCAGTCGTCCTGGACATACCACGCAAGCTCGGTTTTCTTTGTGTTGCCGTAAGGGTCCCCGCCGTTCGACGTTGTCTGCTGGGGCAGCCCCAAAAACATATCGGCCAGTGAGTTTCCTGTCCCCAGGCCCGGAACCGACGCGAACGCGAACTCGTTGGGGAGGGCGCTCGAAGCGTTGAACAGATAGCGGCGGACGTCGAGCCCGAACTTGTAGGAGTGGTTGCCATGCTGGAGTCAAGCCCATTCTTAGTTGAAACTCTCCACGGCTCACGATGGGTCATGCAACCTTCTTCTTCGATCTCGTCGACGTCTTCGCCTCAATTTTCAGCTCTCGCTGGAGGGCTTCGCGGAGCTTTGGAAGATGACGGTAGCCGATCACCTTCCTCAGGCGCGGTTCGATGTCGATGAGCGCCGTCGCCAACCAGCGTTGCCGCTGACTCGAGTTCTTCCAATGATCGACCTTCGCACACCTTTCCTCGACAAGGGCATTGACCGATTCCAGGCAATTCGTCGTCTTGAACGAACGGCCCAAGACCCCGTACACGCCGAGCCGATGCAACGTGAGGGTCTCTTCCAGGCCTTCCTCAAGGCTCGCAGCCCCCGATTGGTTTCGCTCCTCGAGCTCTCCATGGAGCTCTCCGAGCGCCGCCCGAGCTTCGTCGTACTCCGGGCGCTCGTAGGCCCGCTGCAGCCGGCGTCGCCACACGGCTTGCTCGGTCTTCGATAGGTATCTCACGACGTTCTCGCGTTTGTGCCATTGGCAGCGTTGGACCAGGGCTCGATTCCTGAATGCCTTCTTGACCGCCGCCCGCAGACCTTTGCCGCCGTCGACAATCACCAGCACGCCTTCAGAGATGTCCAGGCCCCGCTCCATCAACGAACGGAGAAACGGAGTCAGCACTTGCTCGTTCTCCGTGTCGGTCTCCACGAAGCCCAAGAAGCGTTTGTCGCCCGAAAGCGTGACGCCCAGGGCCACTACCATCAGGGCGTCGGCAAACGCCTTCCCGTCCAGGAAGATCGCCACGACGTCCTCGCCACTCAGATCCCGCTCCTGCATCTCCCGAAGTTTCGCGGCACTCGCCTGGACGAATCCTCGAGACACCGTCGAACTCGACAGTCCGATCGCTCCCGGAATCGCTTCAGCGGCCGATTCATAGTTCCGGCAGGAGATCCCATACAGCACACGTCTGAGCAGTAGCTCGTTCACCGCGCCACCCGGACTGAGTTCCTCGTAGCTCCGAAGCGGAATCTCCCCGCCCGCCACGCTGCGCACTCGAGGCACCCGAACCGGCACCCGCTGGCCACCCAGCCCCACGGTCCCCGGATTGCTCCCGTGTCGCCGGCCCCGCAACGCCGCCTCCTTTCGTGCGTATCGCTCACCCGCCAACGACTTCACTTCCTCGTCGAGCAACTCCTCCACGTGCATCAACCCCAGTGGGATCAACGCCCGAATCATCTCCACCTTCGAGTCCAATTCCAGTCCCGAGTATTCCTCCCGGCTCAGGACCTCGACCTCACCCAGCACACGCGACTTCTTGCGTTTCTTTACCGAACGTAACAGACTCCTCATCTCGGCTCCTTTCTCTTACAGGCTTGATGTTGTTTCTTCCAATACCATCAAACCATGGGGTTTGGAGCCGTTTCAATTTCCAACTAAGATTGGCACACATTCGCCATGCTGCCACATGACCTGGTCGATGTAGTTGTAGACGTTGACGACCCGGAAGAACTCACGACCGCTTCCAATGGCTTCGTACCCGGATAGGCTGAATCGCAGGAAAGCCTTGACGAATCCTGAGACTGCAGCCTGATCGGCGGGCAATCCCCGGACCGGGAGTTGGGGCTGCTTGAATCGGCCGTAACCGACGCGAAACTCATGAATGATGTTGCGGCCCAAAAACGTCGTGAAATTCAGGCCTGCGCTGGTCGATATGGCATCCACCGATTGCCCGAAGTTTTTCAGAGTCGTCGGTGATGGAGACCCCGTTGTTCGAAACGGATCCAGGAAGCGAACGTTGCTGAAGCTGTAACGACCCATCAGTTCGGTGTTTTCGAGCAGGCGGTGGTCGATCCGGATCGAGATGTCGTCGGCATTTTCGACACGGTTCGCCGTTTCGGATCGATTCTGTGTCAATCCGGCGCCGGCAATGTTGGGTTCCGGGTAGGCCAAGATGACATCACGCGTGAGAGCGTGCATGCGGGCTGGTGGAATAACGTTCCCTGGAAACGCCGCACCGGTCACTGGATCGAGAATGTCCGTTCCCAGCTCGCTGAAGTCGCCCGCGCGCATCTTGAGTGTGGGTACAGTCGCCCTCCGACTTTCTCCCTCTTTGGCGCGCAAGCCTTCATAGGCGACGAAGAAAAAGGTGCGGTCCCCGACAATGGGGCCGCCCAGCGTTGCACCGAACTGGTTGCGTATAAGGTCCTGCTTGGACGTACCCGGTGCGGCGAAGAAGTTGCGGGCGTCGAGATTGTCGTTGCGCAGGAATTCCCAGGCCGAGCCATGAAGGGTGTTCGTTCCGGATTTTGTCGTGACGTTAATCACTGCGCCGGCGTTACGGCCGAATTCGGGCGAGTACGCATTCTGTTCGACCTTGAATTCCTGAATCAGGTCGATCGACGGGCGGAACAAGAATTTTCGCAGTACGGGGTCCACGTTGTCGATGCCGTCCAGCAGGAACGAGTTCGCACCTTCATCGAAACCTCCGACACTGAAACCGCCGCGGGTTCCGATTTCCGAGCCTTGTGCAGCCGTAACCGCTCCCGGCACGAGCTGGACCAGCGATTCAAACTTGCGTCCGTTGAGCGGGAGTTGCGTAATCTTCTGCCCATCAATGACGCTTCCAATCGAGGATTCATCTGTCTGAACTAGAGGGGTGAGGGCGACCACCTCGACCACCTGGTTGATCGCGCCGACCTGCAGCGCAATGTCGAAGCGGGCGCTCTGGTCGACCTGCAGGGTGATGCCGGTGCGTGCCTCGGTCTGAAAACCGTCCAGGGACGCTTCGAGCCTGTAGGTCCCTACGGCGAGGTTTGACACTGAATATGTGCCTGAGTCAGTCGTAAAGACGGTCCGGCTCTGATTCGTGCCCGTATTGACGACCGTCACTTCGACTCCCGAGGCGCGTGCGCCGATGGGGTCGGTGACCATACCCAGAATCGTTCCCGTCCGGGTTTGTCCTGATCCCGGTAAGGCAAGAAAGCTGAGGATCAAGACCAGACCTGTTCGTTGCAGAAACCGCCCTCTGTCGAAGCGCATTTGAAATCCTTTCCGATACGCGGCATGAATGTGTGCCAATCTTAGTTGGAAATTGAAACGGCTCCAAACCCCATGGTTTGATGGTATTGGAAGAAACAACATCAAGCCTGTAAGAGAAAGGAGCCGAGATGAGGAGTCTGTTACGTTCGGTAAAGAAACGCAAGAAGTCGCGTGTGCTGGGTGAGGTCGAGGTCCTGAGCCGGGAGGAATACTCGGGACTGGAATTGGACTCGAAGGTGGAGATGATTCGGGCGTTGATCCCACTGGGGTTGATGCACGTGGAGGAGTTGCTCGACGAGGAAGTGAAGTCGTTGGCGGGTGAGCGATACGCACGAAAGGAGGCGGCGTTGCGGGGCCGGCGACACGGGAGCAATCCGGGGACCGTGGGGCTGGGTGGCCAGCGGGTGCCGGTTCGGGTGCCTCGAGTGCGCAGCGTGGCGGGCGGGGAGATTCCGCTTCGGACCTACGAGGAACTCAGTCCGGGTGGCGCGGTGAACGAGCTACTGCTCAGACGTGTGCTGTATGGGATCTCCTGCCGGAACTATGAATCGGCCGCTGAAGCGATTCCGGGAGCGATCGGACTGTCGAGTTCGACGGTGTCTCGAGGATTCGTCCAGGCGAGTGCCGCGAAACTTCGGGAGATGCAGGAGCGGGATCTGAGTGGCGAGGACGTCGTGGCGATCTTCCTGGACGGGAAGGCGTTTGCCGACGCCCTGATGGTAGTGGCCCTGGGCGTCACGCTTTCGGGCGACAAACGCTTCTTGGGCTTCGTGGAGACCGACACGGAGAACGAGCAAGTGCTGACTCCGTTTCTCCGTTCGTTGATGGAGCGGGGCCTGGACATCTCTGAAGGCGTGCTGGTGATTGTCGACGGCGGCAAAGGTCTGCGGGCGGCGGTCAAGAAGGCATTCAGGAATCGAGCCCTGGTCCAACGCTGCCAATGGCACAAACGCGAGAACGTCGTGAGATACCTATCGAAGACCGAGCAAGCCGTGTGGCGACGCCGGCTGCAGCGGGCCTACGAGCGCCCGGAGTACGACGAAGCTCGGGCGGCGCTCGGAGAGCTCCATGGAGAGCTCGAGGAGCGAAACCAATCGGGGGCTGCGAGCCTTGAGGAAGGCCTGGAAGAGACCCTCACGTTGCATCGGCTCGGCGTGTACGGGGTCTTGGGCCGTTCGTTCAAGACGACGAATTGCCTGGAATCGGTCAATGCCCTTGTCGAGGAAAGGTGTGCGAAGGTCGATCATTGGAAGAACTCGAGTCAGCGGCAACGCTGGTTGGCGACGGCGCTCATCGACATCGAACCGCGCCTGAGGAAGGTGATCGGCTACCGTCATCTTCCAAAGCTCCGCGAAGCCCTCCAGCGAGAGCTGAAAATTGAGGCGAAGACGTCGACGAGATCGAAGAAGAAGGTTGCATGACCCATCGTGAGCCGTGGAGAGTTTCAACTAAGAATGGGCTTGACTCCGCGGCATCGGCGAAACGCCGACCAACTCACGACAAACGAAGCTACTTCAGTGACACAAAGCCAGGGTACGGGAATACAGGAATAAATAAGATACATGAATAAGATACATGTTAGGAACTGTTCTCAACTAAGCAAAATGCCATTCTTTCCGTAGAATCTGCGCTGAATTGAATGTTTTTCAAGGGTTCGCATCCGGTTATCCCGGTTTATCGGTGCCCCGTCGTTGGGGATTCCCGCGGTTCATGCGAGCACGACTAGGGTCTGGGCCATGAGATCGTGGAGCGCCTGCTTCCGCTGGGTGAACGCCGCCATGATGAATCCAATTCCGAACAGCAGGCTCGACAGGTACTTGGCAAAGTGCCGTCCGGTCGCGCGTCCGAATGTCAGGCGTCCCCCGGCTGTGTCGGTGACGATAACGCCCAGGGCTATCTTCCCAAGCGTCGCCTGCTTCTCGCTGCTGAGCATCAGTGCCTCATAGATCCAGGGTATCGCCAGTCCGAAGACGACGCCGACGCTCGACAGCATTGCCAGTACGGCAAGCCCGATAGCGACAACAATCCAGTCGATGCCGAACGCGCCGGCCCGCACCCAGAAGCCTGCGTATGTCGTGGTTGAGGTCCCCACGGTCGGGAACGTGACGATCCCTCCGATGGCCACGGGATTTCCGCAGGACTGACAGAAGCGGGCTTCGCCCGAGTTGGCTTGTCCGCAGGAACCACAGACTGTCATTTCCGGAATCTCCTTGACCGCTGATTCGACGCGATCCCCTGTGGGGACACGCCGTAAGTTTAACGTGGCTTTGTGCGCTGACAGAGAATCGACTCGAGAACGGTTCGGCCTGCAGCGTACGACATGTCCGTTTATACTTCTCCCGTGATCGGAATCGTCTGGATAATCATCGTTGCTGTTTCCTGGGTGTTTGCAGCATGGTCGCTCCTGGCTGTTGTCCGGGTGCCGGTGTACATGTTGTGGAAGCCTGCCATAGCGGCTACTGAGTGGGGCCATTGGTTGTCCGGTTTCTCCCTGTGCATCGCCCTCGCGGGTATATTGTCGGGTCAATTGTTCGGAGTGGGCCTGCCGGCTTCGCTTGCCGCAGTTCTATTCGCCTCTCCCAGCCTTCGGGCGATGTGGTTTGCCGGAACCGTCCAATCGGAACTCGACGGCGTCTTCCCTCCGGGCGCCGGGCCGGCGGGAGGCAAGGTCTCGCGGCAGTCTCCGTTCGCCGTTTCCAGCCTGGCACACATTCCGATTCCGGCCGTGGGCAAGAGCAGTGTCATCTATAAAGCCGTGGACGGGATCCGACTGACACTCGACTTGTATCGCACCCCCGACATCAGCGGAAAGTTGCCTGTAGTCATCGTGGTCCATGGTGGGTCATGGCGCAGTGGAGACAATTCTCAGCTGGAAGGCATGAATCGTTACCTGGCGGCTGCCGGGTACGCTGTTGCCGCAATCAACTACCGGCTGGCGCCGGCCTTCCGCTTCCCGGCGCCGCTGGAGGACATTGGCGGATCGATTGCCTTCCTGGAGCATCACACGGACGATTTCGGGACAGACCCTGAACGTGTGGTGTTGCTCGGCCGTTCCGCGGGTGGACATCTGGCTCTGCTCGCCGCCTATACGCTGGGCCATCGGGCGATACGAGGTGTGGTCGGCCTCTATCCCCCAACGGATATGCGCTGGAGTTGGGCACGGCCTTCCCCAGCTCGGATCATGGACAGCAACGGAGCGATCATCGAATTTCTTGGCGGGACTTTCGACGAAGCGGCCGAGACTTTTGATCAGGCATCTCCGATACGCTTCGTGCGCCCGGATTCACCACCGACGCTGCTCATCCACGGCAGGAAGGACATGCTGGTGTCCCCACTGCAGAGCAGCCGGCTGCGGTCGGAGTTGGCCCGCGCCGCTGTGCCTCACTATCACATGGAGTTGCCGTGGGGTAACCACGGAATGGACGCAAACCTCGCCGGGCCTTCGGGTCAGATGACGCTCTATGCCTTGGAAAGATTCCTTGAATATGCGATGGGAACTCAATTTGCGATGGGAACGGAATTCGCGGTGGGAAACGGATCGTGAAGCCTGGAGCGAGTGCCGATTGACTGAACACAAGCAGCCCGTGGCTGCCCGAACGGAGATCTATGGGCCGGGTGGGGTCTTGAAGATTTCCCGAGCTGCGAACCATGGTCCCATTCCAGCCCGAGAAATTCCAAGAAGGCGGCGCGGGTTCGCGATGGCTGTGAATGGCGGTTCCACGGCCTGACCTGGTCCTGGTATTCGTCGGACTCTTCTTCGTTCCAGCGTGAGACGGCGGCGAGTTCCGTACGGGTGACCTGTCCGTCGAGTTCGTACAGGCATTCGGAGGCTTTGCTCAAACGCAGTCCCTGGACGGCTCCCCGCTCCGACAGCGTGATAGTGAAGGGATGTTCGCGGCAAGCCGGGGGGCGGTGTTCGTCAACGGTGCAACGATCTGCACGGTCCAGGCATAGGCAGCGCTCCCGCCCCCAACGAAGCGCCATCGCAGCATTCCGTTATGCGAAGCGGATCCAGAACGGGTGCCGGTGGGTCATGTTCAGCTCCCGCGTTCCGAAGAAACGAACGAATTCACGTGGAGCCATTTGCGTGCCTTCGACGATGCTTCCGACGTCGGAGTCTGTCAGCAGGACGATCCTCTCTTTGCAGCAATTGCCGCAATCCTTACATCTGAATTTCAGCAGCTGCCGCCAGTCGGTGATGGTTAGGGAGGGCCTGCAGACGACTCCTGATTAAACCTCCCGCTTTTTCAGCTTCGAGATGATCCGCTCTTCTTTCCGTTCCATGTTCTCCTCAGTGCCTCGGCGGGCAATGCTGTAATCGTTCATGTCGACGAGCATGTATTTCGAGAGCAGCGGGAACTTGCTCCGGACCAGCTTGTACTTCTCCTGTTCGATTGTACGATATGTTGGGTGGCCCTGAGAGATCGTCCGCAACTCCGTTTCCCAGAAAAGCTGTCTGAAGTTCTGCCACTGGTAAAACCGGACGCGGCAGGCCAGAGGGACGACGTATTGAGCCAATTCGGCATCCTTCGATTCGAGCGCTTGGAAGAGCACGCCGGCGCGGTCCAGGGCCGTCCTGTATCGGTCTTCGAAACCCGCTTCCGTGATTTCCGTCGGGACGTCGTATCCATGATGCGTCGAGAACAACTGGCGTTCCTGGGTCATCATTCTGTGACGGTGCAGATCGCGGTAAGAGCCGATATCCACCAGTATTTCGAATCGCAGATACGAGTTTTCCAGCGCGCGGCCCACCTTGTACCAACGTGCCGGGCGTCCGGCCATATATCGTTCGAGCAGGTCTGCCCGATCGTGCTCCGGCAGTGTTGAAACCGTCTGTAAAGCGTCGTCCCATGCCACATGGGTGTGCGCGAACAGGATGCCGGCCAGGATCTTGTTTTCGGCGTCGGAATCCCATTCAACCAGTCGGACCCGTGCCGAGGAGTCTAGAGGGGTCGGGCGCGATGGATGTCCGGCGGCGAATTCGCGAACACGTGCGGGCTTGCGCATCAAATACGACTGATAGTCTCTCGATTTGTCATCGGCCAGCCTCAGTAGTAACGATGGGATTTCCTGGTCCAGCTCCCGCTTGAGTGCGGTCGAAAACCAGCGTAACTCACCCAGAGGGTGCTGGGCCGTCCGGTTCAGGAGGTATTCGAACGACTGGGCGTTCCCACGGAGTGCCACCTGTCCGAGGGTGGCCATTGGAAGCAATCCGCGCAACGTGTCGAACGCCTTTTTTTCGAGAATGGAGTCGGATTCGTCGAAATTGGCTTTCAGCCATTCCTGGAGTGGCCCAAGCAATTCGACATACGTGTCGAACAGGCAGTCCATCGTCGATACATAGGCATCGAGGTAGCCGAGCCGATCCAGGTCAGGCGTGGGCACATAGTAGAGATAACGGCCGCCGACCTTGTTCCCGAAATTGACATAGCGTGTAGATTTTTCGATGGGCTCGAGGCCGATCCGTTGATCCTCCACGAATTTCATCGCCACTTGCGAGATGCCCCAGCCGACGACGTGTGTGCCCGTCATCTGTGCGATGGAGTCGTCCCCGTACTGGGACAGCCATTTCGCGTAAAACTTCTGGGCACGATGGTTGTTGAGGATGTTTCGGAAGCCGTGTTCTCTGAAGAACGCGACCGTTGTTTCCAGTTCGTTGGCCAGAGTCCGGTCTTCCCCGTCCACGATCGGATAGATGTATTCCTTCAGCAGGACTTCCAGCAAGGATCCCCTGGCCCGGCTGGCTCGGGAACAGAGCGCACCGACGATTTCGGGGGGTAGATTGCGCAGAACCGACACGAGCCCACCGGCATTGGTCGCGAAGGGCTCGAGGTAGCGGAGATCCCGTGCCGACCAACCATGGGGCGCAAAATCGGGCGCATATTGTTCCGGATCCGGGGCAGAATTCATGGTGTGTCGGAGCGAACTATAACAGAGAGAGCGTCACGACAGGAATGTGCGCTCCAGGAGCGCACCTGCCGGAGGAGCGGAATCCCCGATTTCAGCGTCCCCTTTGCAGATGCGCTCTATGAGCACACACGAGTGGCCTGTACCACCCAAATCGGGACCCGCGTTGCGGCCAAACGGGGTTGTATTCCAGGAGTCGGCGACGAGGGAATAAACCGACATTGTGAGGAGCCGACGACGACGAAGACAGTGCCGTATCGCCCGAACCCTCTGGGCCGATCCCGATTCGGGTGGTACAGGCCACTAGCCCGCATAGATCACCAATCGACGCGTGATTGCGATTTTGCGTAAAAGAACCCTGGGTGGGCGCGAGATGGTGTGGGGGGAGCGTCTCAGGGTGAATTGACGAGTTTTTGGCGATGTGAGAAGCGGATTTTCGTGCTCAATAGAGCGTTGACGATCGCGATCAGACACACCTCGGCTCGGACTGGGTAAGCGAATCGATTTCAGGGACGAAGCCGCAGCGTCGGTGTCAGCATCGCAGTGGCATTGTTTGTAGGTTGCGGACAACGGCGGCATAGACCTCGGCGTAAGGACAGGCTTCAGCCATCGACACCCAGACGTTTCGGACCGTGAACCGGATGCGGGCACCGATCTTGAGCAGCTTCAGCCGGATCGTGCCGCATTGAGCGCGCGCCAGTTCGGTGCCCTGGAGCCCGAGTCGACGCAGGGCCTGCATGATCATGTAGGCGGCCGAAGACAGATACAGTCGGAGTTGATTGGCGCGCATGGTGGCCGCGCTGGTGCGGTCGGCAAACAGATCCAGTTGTTGCTCTTTGATCCGGTTCTCCATGTCGCCGCGCGCACAGTAGAGATCTTCATATAGCGCACGGGCCTCCCAACGTTGCGGTGTGAGGGAGGTGACGATGAATCGGGGATTGGCGCCCTTGGCCAGAACCTCGGCCTTGCCCACGACGCGCCGTTGCTGGCTCCAACTGTCTCGTGTGCGATAGCGGAAGTCCTTAAATATCCGTGCCGATTTACCGGTGGATTCAAACTCCGATTTCGCCTGAGCCATGGATTCAGCGATGACCTCCTGGAGTCGCTCGTTCTTGGCCAATCCCACCACGTAATCCACCTGATGGGATTCACACCAGGTCAATAAATCATCTCTGCAAAAACCCGAGTCGCCACGGACGATGATCGACACATCCGGCCAGCTCTTCCGGATCTGTCCGATGATGCGGGTCAGCTCCTCAACCGATCCGGCCGCGCCATCGATGTTGGAGCGTCGCAATCGGGCGCACAGCAGATGCTCACCCGAGAAGATATACAACGGCAAATAACAGTAGTTGCCGTAATAGCCATGAAAGAATCGTCCCTCCTGTTGCCCGTGGATCGGATCGTCGGTGGCATCGAGGTCCAGAATGATTTCTTCAGGCGCCGATTCATAGGCTGCGATGAATGCATCGACCATCCAGCGGTCAATCTGGTCGGCATCCATCGCAATTTTCTTGTATCGTTCCTCCGCCCCCACTTCGGCACCGGTCAACTCCAGCCGATTCAGCGTGCACTTGCCCGCCAGCGCCTTTCCCCGGTCGCTGGCTTGCCGCCGGTTGCCTCCCAGCGGATCGGCCTTATCGATGGCCACGGCGAGCATCGGATCGGTGCGTAGTTGGTCGTGATCGTTCAGGTCTTCATATCCCAGACACAGGCCATACACCCGTTGCCCAATCAATTCCTTCACCGTGTGCTCGATCAATCGCGGGTCCCGATGATCGGCGAAACATTCGGCAAGTCCCCCGACCAGTCCGGTTCGTTTTTCGACTTCCCTCAACAGCAGGACACCCGCGTCGGATGTGATCTTCCCTCCGTCGAATCGAGCCTTCACTTTTCGTTGATTAAGTCCGTGAAATTCGAACGTCGTTTGGTTACACTCTGTCGTCATAAGGGCCGCCTTTGTTTGGTTGCTAAAACGTCTTCGACAAACGCTTTATGCCAAACAGGGCGGCCTTTTCTGGTCCATCTGGTGATTTATGCGGGCTAGGAGATCTTTCGAGTTTTCATACCGAAACAGACCCGACCCACAGACCGGATCCTGCTGTGGTCCGAGGCCGGCTGCGACGAGCTTACCAGTATCCGATCATCCGGCCGGCGGTGATCGCCGTCAGCCAGCATGCGAGCGATATGCCACCGACTACAGATAGCTGGAACCGTTCGATTGAGGACAGTGGCCGCACATTTCTTTGCTTCCACGCAGCCAGAAGGTTCAGTGCGCCGACATTGACAATGCCCAGAAAAATGGCCGGAAACTTGATGTAGAGGAAGGGGTTGCCGATGTATTCCGTGGCATTGGTTGCGATCAGGCAGATTCCACTGGTTGCGGCAACCGCGAACCCCGCCGTTGCGACCGGCACGGTTGGTTTTGCGATATCCGGCAGGGCCACCGCACGCCACAGGCCCAGCATTCGGAGGTCAAGCACCAGGATGGCCCCGAAAAGCGAAGCCACGCCCAGGATGTGGCAGAGGTTTACGATGCCGTAAGTCCAGACGCCGGATTCGCGCATGGCGTGGCCCAGCGCGGAACCTTCAAGCCACGCCATGAATGCGTCCAAGCTTTCCCCCGTATCTGTACTAACCCGGGTTTCTCACCAGTTGAGCGGCAACGTTGATTGGAGCCCGAGATCTGGGACGGACACCTAATTCTCGAGCTCAGCACAAATCACAGTGTGTTGACGGACCGAATTAGGTGTCCGTCCCAGATCTCCTATCTCCCGCCTGGTAAGGCTTATTTGCTGTGAGAAACCCGGGCCCCGAACTGGTGAGAAGTTCGGGCTAACTGCGGTTCGGATATACGTTGAAGGTCTGTCCGTTCCACATTACCCGTTCGGTCTTCACCTCGAAGCGGTTCATGTCGCGATTGCGGTGGCCATGCAAGGTGACCTCGGCACCGACGGGAATCGTGGCTTCGGTCAGTCCGGCCCGACTGGTGCGGGCCGCCGGCGCCAGAGTGACGTCCCAAACCTGCCCGTCGACCATCAGCTGCATTGTTCCGTGGGGCCCGGCAAGGCTCACGCCGGTGTGAACCGTCCCCGTGATTTCGAATTCCTCGCTCTGGTTTCCACCCCAACCGTGATGAGCCAGGCCGGGAAGGGCCACGAGCGACAGCGCGATTACGCCGACGCCGATCCAAAGAGAAAATCCTGAACGCATGATCTGCCTCCTATTATTCGTGGCACCTGTTTTGCGGTTACCCGGTACGCGGGCCGCAGTGCCATCCCTGAGCTTACCGAAGGGATCGTTCCAGGCCAAAGACTTTCCGCCGGGGACCCTGCTTGAAAACGCGCGTTCAGGCCGTGGCTGTCGGCGGAGTTATTCCATCCCGTCCCAGGGCTGCAATAGTCTGTGGGCCGGACGGAGCCGTTTTAATGGTGGGCTGAGCCTATAATCTACAGCTGGCGCGATTGCGAACCGCGGGCGCGGCACGGATCGGCTGGGCGATTACGTCTTATTAAGGTGCCGAAGACCGAGGACGGGGCATACTTTACCGGCCCGCTGTCTGGAACCAGAATCGGAGAGCCATGATCAATCGAGTGTTGTTATCAGGAGCCTGTTTCCTCCTGCTGTTGGCCTGTGCGGCCTGTTCGACTGAAGAATTGCCAGCTGTGGCTACACCCAGGTCGGGAATCGACTTCGACGGTTTCGACCTCACAGCCCGACCGCAGGACGATTTCAATGCGTATGTGAACGGTAAGTGGATCGAGGAAACCGCGATTCCCGAAGATCAGGGGGAGTGGGGCTCATACCGGATTCTCAGAAAGAATTCTGACGAGCAGCAACGCGCCATTATTGAAGAACTGGCCCGTCGGACGGATCTGAATCCTGGATCCGACGAACAGCGAATCGGAGATTTTTTCTCGAGCTACATGGACGAAGAACGTGGGGAACAGCTCGGAGTGGAACCCCTGCGGTCCGACATCGAAACCATACTCGGCGCCGGATCTTCGATGGAACTTCTGGCGGAAGGGGGTCGGCTGGCTCGTTTCGGTGTCAACAGTCCGCTGAGAATGTTCGTCACACAGGACCTCGACGATTCCACCCGCACGATCGCCTACTTCAACCAGTCCGGCCTGAGTTTGCCGGATCGGGATTTCTACTTCAGCGAAGGCGAGAAATTCACCGCAATCCGGCAGGGTCTGGCCGACTATGCGCAGAAACTGTTTGAACTGGCGGGCATCGAAGATGCTCCCAGCCGCGGCGAAGCCGTCCTGCGGGTCGAAGCTCTGATTGCCGGCAACCACTGGGAGGTGGAGGCAACCCGCGATGCCCGGAGAACTTATAACAGGTATGACGTCGCCGATCTCGATACCGTAACGGACAAAGTCGACTGGCGCGCGTATCTGGGGGCGATGGGCCTGGGGGCGGCAACCGAAGTGGTTGTCCGAATGCCGTCATACGTGGCGGGACTTGGTGCACTCCTGGAAGACGTTGCGCTCGAGGACTGGCAGAGCTACTACGTTTACAGGCTCATTGACGGTAGCGCGGAACTTCTGTCGGACGCCTTCGTTCAGGCCAGCTTCAACTTCCATGGACGGTTGGTCAGCGGGCGGGAAGAACTCATGCCACGCTGGCGACGGGCGACACAGCTCATCAATCGACTGATGGGCGAGGCCGTGGGTCGTGTCTATGTGGAACGCCACTTCGCACCCGAAGCCAAAGCCCGAATGGAAGCGCTGGTCCAGAACCTGATCGCGGCGTTTGGCGAGGCGATCGAAGATCTCGACTGGATGACGGACGACACGAAGGCGAAGGCAGAGGAGAAGCGGAATAAGTTGGGATACAAAATTGGTTATCCGGATCGGTGGCGCGGCTACACGGCATTGACGGTTTCAGCTGACGACCTGGTGGGCAACGTGCGGCGGGCCCGGGCCTTCGAATACGATCGGAATCTCCGAAAACTGGGACAAGCGGTGGATCGTGGCGAGTGGTTCCTGACGCCCCAGACGGTCAACGCTTACTACAGCGCGAACATGAATGAAATCGTATTTCCAGCGGCGATCCTGCAGCCACCGTTCTTCGACATGGCCGCCGATGATGCCGCCAATTATGGAGCTATCGGCGCGGTAATCGGTCACGAAATGGGCCATGCATTCGACGACCAGGGCCGCAGGTTCGACGGCGACGGCAATCTCCGGGACTGGTGGTCGGACATCGACGCCGAAGCCTTCCGGGAAAGGGCCGATCGCCTCATCGCCCACTACGCCGCATTCGAACCCCTCGCCGGTCTCCATGTAAATGGCGAACTGACGCTGGGCGAAAACATCGGCGATCTGACGGGTTTGAGTATCGCTTACCGGGCTTATTTGAATTCACTCGGCGGGGGCGAAGCGCCCGTCATCGATGGAGTGTCCGGTACCGAGCGATTTTTTATCGGTTATGCGCAGATTTGGCGGACTAAGATACGGGACGCCACTCTGCGATCGCGTCTGCTGTCGGACGCGCACGCGCCCTCGGCCGTCCGCGTCAACGGTCCGCTGGTCCATCTGCCGGCATTTTACGAAGCTTTCGGCATTTCCGATGGGGACGCGATGTGGCTGAGGGAGGAAGATCGCGTTCAGATCTGGTAGGTGGCCCGCATCGATTGTAGCCCGTCATCATGCTCACCGGCCCATCGATGCCCGAGGCCGGTCGGAAACGGTGGCG
This sequence comes from Terriglobia bacterium, assembly GCA_965263045.1. GTDB lineage: Bacteria > Acidobacteriota > Terriglobia > 20CM-2-55-15 > 20CM-2-55-15. The sequence goes on along the minus strand of CBDHGK010000041.1, from coordinate 4,144,824 downwards.
CCGAGCGTGCTTTTTGCCGTTTCACAGTTGTCGGATTGTAAAAAAAACCAACACTCTCAAAAACGGCCCGAAAGACCTTGCAAGTCATTTGTAATCAAAGCAATGGGAACTGAACCGATCAAGGTACTGTAAGACTACTTTACGATTTCTTATTAGGGGTTATTTCCTGCAGGCTCTCCAGCTCTGGCTCTCTGGTACCGAATTGATTGCTAAGCCATTGTTTCTATGGATGTTATGAGTATGAAGCTTCCACTGTCCGCCACATGACATTGTTTGGACATTAGATTGCTGAAAATAATGGAAGATCCGATGGATCGGTCAGCACTGCCCTAACACGCATGGAAGCTTTGAACTTGAGGTTAAAGCGCATTTGTGCGTGGCCTGTTTGACAGTAAGATATCTTAATTCCTGTGAGTCTTATTCGCTTCGCGATCGCAGCGTGCACTGTTATCAGTCTAATTTCGATGCAGTCGCGGAGCGGGGCGGTTCGAGTACGCTTTTCATGACGCCGGCCGGCGAATCAGGGGCCCTGGAGTGCCCGCACCACCGCTGGTAGAGGGTCTTTCGAATCCGAACGCTCTCGACAGGTAGCCTGCTATCTGAATAGGAACTTCGCATGCAGTCGGAAGGAACAGGTACTGGACGTGCTCCCGATGATTTGGAACAGCTGGCCGCAGCGCTCTCGGCGGCGAACGTTCGAATCGCCGAGCTTGAGTCCGAATTAGAGGGTAAGCAGGCGGCGCTGAGTCGGTTGCTTGGCGAAGACCTGCGCACATGTGAGGAACTGGCCGAACTGCAAAAGATGATCTGGGGCTACCACCGCACGTTGCCCGGTGGTTGTGACTGCGACGTCTGTAAGGAAGTCGAGCGGAGCCACGCGGAACTTGAAGGCCACGATTAGGCCTTGGCTACCGAGTGCGATCCATTCTGATACGTCCGAACGCCGTACTTGATGTTGATTTCGTAAACTGTACGCCGGGTACAGCCCAGTCTTTCGGCGATATCAAAAATGGCCAGGTCGGTGTTGTCCAGAAGGGAAATAATTTTCTGGATCTCAGACTCAGAGAGGGCGCGTTGTGGTGTCATGGCTTCCTGCCTGCGAATGTGGAACCTTCGTAGTTCGACAATTTGAATCGTATGGAACGATCTTTCTGTAGGTGACATCGATTTGTCAACGACAACATCCCCTTCGACGCAACTGAGTAGGTGTCGCCCACGGGTGCGTTTTCGGCCCGTTCCGTCCGTGTCGGCTGACCCGGTCCCAGCGATTATAACTGTCAGCCCACTGTCAGGAGGCATCGTTCAGGCAAGTCGGAAACCTGCCCGATGGAGGGGGATGTATCAGTCTTGGCGCACCGCCTTCCCGGGATGGAGGGTGCGGCATCTCATGAGGCGTGGAGCGCGTCGGGAGGGTCCCGGAATGCTTTGTCGAAACTGAATCGCATTCGAGACGTCGCGCGTTTACTTTATCGGACTCAGTGATCCCGGATGCCGTTCGGCAACGGATTGACCATTTCGAACGCCGAATTTCCTGTTAATCAACAACACTGACATTCGTCCACATCCAACGGATTCTGCGATCGCTGAAACGGACATGTGCGTGTCCTTCAATCTGGAAATGATCGTCTGAATCTCGTCATCGGTGAGCCGGTGTCCCTGACAATTCAAGACCGGCGCATCGGTTTCCCTGTACCCGGGCGGTGCATTCATCTCAATCCTCCTACGTATCCCCGTCCAAAACCCGACTTCTGACTACCCACGGCAGATACCCAGACGCTTTCAGGCGACTTTTTTGCGGGCACTATGTCGGTTGAGTGCTCAGGTTCGCTTCGTTAGCGATCCATGAGGGCGATCTATGATAGCAGGGATTCCGACTGGAACAAAAACTGACGACTGGTGCTCGTGACGCGGCAATCCTGCGATAGATGAGCGGCCCGACTCACGGCGAAGGCAGGAAGCGCGTTGCGGCTCTCTCTCTCGTTTGCTCGTCGCTGTCCGCAGTCTTCTCCGGGTGCCGGAACCCTAGATTTCGAACCGGGGTTTACCTCATATCAGCGTCTTGGATTCACCCGTCAAAACAAGCTTCACAGCTAGTTCATCCGCCCGTCGACGTAGCGTCCACCGACGAAGTGGGTGAAGTAGGTCTCGATCATGGGATGTTCAACGGGACTGCCCGTGTGATCTATCTGAAGGTTGCGGTCGGCGACATAGGTCTGATGGGCCGCCGCGTGCGGCAGCACGTGATACCAAGGGCGGTCCTTCGGCGGTCTGGACCGGGCCACGGTTTCATACCATTCGTCGGTTCCCGCAAACCGTGAATCAACGCCGATCACGACGCCCCGGTAGCCAAATCGTTTGTGGTGGACGACATCGCCAATCGAGAATCGAGTGTTCGAGTTTTTCTCTGATGCGTTCAACCGAAGGGTCCCAACACCCGGGCAGGGGCCCCGGATGCTTCGTTGCGCGTACTGACCGGCTGGTTCAAGTCAAGCCCGCGAGCTCGATGCGGCTCTGCTCGACCTCGGCACAGAAACAGCAATCGCAGCCACCGGGCTGACCGCCATGGCATTGCCAGATCAGGTCGGCCAGTTCGGCGAGTGCGTCATTATTCCGGAGGTCGTCCGACAGCAAGGCACAAATGTCTGCCCGCTGCTTCTGCAGTTCGGATGTCAAGGTGGCGATCCGTCGGTCCGCTCTGGCCAAATCGGCCCGAAGACGATTGAGTTTTCGAGCGTCGACCCTGGCAGAGCTATCAGCTCTTGGGTCTTTGGTCTTGACCTTCAATGCCGGGCTCCTCCTAAGCGTATAGCACTCAGCAATTATTTATATGCCTGAGTCGGACAGACCAGGGGAAACGGCGGATCAATTTTATGGGTACCTGACGCATGGCCGTGGCGCTGGCTGCCATAGGCTGAGGTTCTAACCCGCATGGATCACCAAGCGACGCTTGATCGCGATTTTGCATGAAAGACTCATCGGCGGACGCGAGATGGGGTGTGGGGGAGGGTCTTCGGGTGAAGCGAGAAGGTTTTGGCGACATGAAAAGGGGATTTTCGTGCTCGAGAGAGCGTGGTTGGCCGCAATCAGACACACCTCGGCTCGGACTGGATAATCAAATCGAATTCAGGGACGAAGCGGGAGCGTCGGCGTCAGCATCGCAGTGGCATCGCCTGTAGGTTGCGCACAACGGCGGTGAAGACTTCGGCGTAGGGACAGGCTTCAGCCATCGACACCCAGACGTTGCGGACCGTGAACCGGATTCGGGCACCGATCTTGAGCAGCTTCAGCCGGATCGTGCCGCATTGAGCCCGCGCCAGTTCGGTATTGTGGAGTCCGAGTCGGCGCAGTGCATGCATGATCATGTAGGCGGCCGAAGACAGATAGAGTCGGAGTTGATTGGCGCGCATGGTGGACGCGCTGGTGCGGTCGGCAAACAGATCCAGTTGTTGCTCTTTGATCCGGTTCTCCATGTCGCCGCGCGCACAGTAGAGATCCTCGTATAGCGCACGGGCCTCCCAACGTTCTGGTGACAGCGATGTGACGATGAATCGGGGATTGGCGCCCTTGGCCAGAACCTCCGCCTTGCCCACGACGCGCCGTTGTTGGCTCCAACTGTCTCGTGTGCGATAGCGGAAGTCCTTAAATACCCGTGCCGATTGACCGGTGGATTCGAACTCCGATTTCGCCTGAGCCATGGCTTCAGCGATATCCTTCTTGAGTCGCTCGTTCTTGGCCAATCCCACCACGTAATCCACCTGATGGGATTCACACCAGGTCAGTAAGTCATCTCTGCAGAAGCCGGAGTCTCCACGGACGATGATCGACACATCCGGCCAGCTCTTCCGGATCTGTCCGATGATGCGGGTCAGTTCCTCAACCGATCCGGCCGCGCCATCGATATTGGAGCGCCGTAATCGGGCGCACAGCAGATGCTCACCCGAGAAGATGTACAACGGCAGATAACAGTAGTTGCCGTAGTAGCCATGAAAGAATCGTCCCTCTTGTTGCCCGTGGATCGGATCGTCGGTGGCATCGAGGTCCAGAATGATTTCTTCAGGCGCCGATTCAAAGGCTGCGATGAAGGCATCGACCATCCAGCGGTCGACCTGGTCCGTATCCATCGCAATCTTCTTGTATCGCTCCTCCCCGCCGACTTCAGCCCCAGTCAACTCCAGCCGATTCAGTGTGCACTTGGCCGCCAGAGCCTTTCCCCGGTCGCTGGCCTGCCGTCGGTTGCCTCCCAGCGGATCGGCCTTATCCACCGCCACGGCCAGCATCGGATCGGTGCGTAGTTGGTCGTGATCGTTCAGGTCTTCATATCCCAGACACAGGCCATACACCCGTTGCCCAATCAATTCTTTCACCGTGTGCTCGATCAATCGCGGGTCCCGGTGATCGGCGAAACATTCGGCCAGTCCATCGATCAACCCGGTCCGTTTTTCGACCTCCCGCAACAGCAGGACACCCGCGTCGGAAGTGATCTTCCCTCCGTCGAATCGAGCCTTCACTTTTCGTTGATTAAGTCCGTGAAATTCAAACGTGGTTTGGTTACACTCTGTCGTCATAAGGGCCGCCTTTGTTTGGTGTCTGAAACGTTCTTGTCAAACGCTTTATGCCAAACAGGGCGGCCTTTTCTGGTCCATCTCGTGATCTATACGGGCTAACCCTCCTGGGTCCGGAGGAAGCCCATCGAACTAGAGAGTGGCGGTGGGCCTGGTTTGACTAGAAGCCGTGGGGTGTCCGGGCGGCTCGGTTCTGATCAGGTGATTCCGATGTTACCGGAGACGTTAGCAGGCTGGGCGGTCCGTAGGGCCCTCTGTCACTCTTGGAGGACACACAGTCGAGCGAAGTCCGGCGGGATCGCCACTTCCAACCGATCCTGGTTCCAGTTGTCCGGGAGCCGGATGTGGAGTATTTCAGGGAGCCCATCACGGGATTTGAACGACACGTGGAAGCCGTCCGGGTCACCCAGCTCGCGCCGCACCGCGGCATCTAAGCCGTCCTCCGCGCCGCTTTCGCGGTCGTCCGCGCCGTCTTCGCAGACTGTCGCGCCGTCTTCGCGGACTGTCGCGCCGTCTTCGCGGAGTGTCGCGCCGCTTTCGCGGTCCGCCGCGCCGTCTTCGCGGTCCGCCGCGCCGTCTTCGCGCAGCCGCTTCTGGAAGTCTCGGGGCCTGTAGTCGTCGTGGGCGAAACCGTCCCTCCCGAAGTGAGCGACGTTGGTGAATTTCCGGTCTCCCATCAGCTTGTAGTAGCGCCGGAGAGACAGCGTCGATTGGGCCGGAGCCGGTTCGTAACGGCGATACACGACCCGGACCACGGCTTCCATGTTCTCTGCCGGGATGTGATCCTTGAGGCGGCCGATCTCCTGTTCGTCATCGTAGAACTTCGGAACTTGCCGGACCGTGCAGTCTTCGAACTCCCGGGACCCCACATCGAGCCGGTGTCGCTTACCATACTGATCGTAGAGCTCGAGGCGAACGCGCAGAGCGGCGAGGTTCGTGATCGCTCGGGTATTCTGGAAGTCGAGTCTCAGCGTGATCCCTTGGTTGGGAATACCCGACGCCTGGGGCGACAGCATGATCGGACACACGTCGGCGTTCACCCACTCGCGAACGACTTCGTTGTGACGCTGGGGCTCTCCAGTCGATCCACCATAATTGGTCCGGGTCTCCATCCTTTCGTTCAACCGCTTACCGACGATCTTGCCCTCAACCCAGCCCGTACCGAAGTTGGCCGACACATCCATTCGGATGACGGTGTTCGGCTTGTCGCTCAAATTGGTGACGATGAAGTCGGCATCCGTGTGGACATGCAGTGTATTGAAGTCGTCATCGACCGTCAGCCTGTCCGGAGTGAAGCGAAAGATCCGCATCTTTGCCCGCTGCCGCAGCCTGATGGCAATGAACGTGTATGTCGAGAGAAGGGCACCGCTGACTGCGATGACGAACGTGGCGATCTCCATTGATGACTTCCTTCGACAAACGGCCCGTGAACTGCGGAAGCGTACCGCACTGCGGAGATTGGAGCAAAATCTTCCGGGACAGGGACCGCGCTACAACCTTGGGGGCCATCGCCAACCAGTGTCTGTAGCCGCCCGTCTGGCCCATGATATCCACCGGGACCTCGCGGAAGCGATCACGGTTGTGTGATCGCAGGGCTCGATTCCGGCACCGGTTCGATCTCTGGGCCTCCGGTGGCCGTACCATCCAGGGTCTGGCGCTACGCGAGTTTCTACGCAGGCGATGACTGGGACGGAACGCACCAGGGTCTGGCCGGCGGTTTCAGGGGAGGCTGGATCCCGGGGGCGTACTGCGGTCAACTCCGGGGTTTTTTTTGAGAACGCGATTCCACCACATCAGCGTTCCCGTGACCAGCAGGATCGCCGGAACTAGTCCCAGCACCGCCCATAACGCCTGGATCGCAGGTTGGGTCCGAAACCTTCCGAAATGGAGTCGTACGAGCCACTCGAGGACAGTGTCTCCGAACCGCACCCGGAGGGGTTCGGGGTCTGAAAATAAGTCGACAAGCCATATAAACGGACCCGAAAAAGCCAGGTAGATCCCTGAAACGGCCCAGATCAGGAGCAGGGTAAAAACCCAGAACCCCAGAGCGCTGTGCAGGTCCCAAGTGAACCGGGTCCAGTTGGTTTTCCACTTCACCTTCATGCTCTGGGGCAGGCGCTTCCGCCCGGGCCACCACACGACGGCCCCCGTGAGCACGAGGAACGTTACCAGGATGCTGCCGTAGCCGTTGATTTCGCGGCCTGTGGAGCCCATCAGGAGATCGTCGTGAAGGCTTGCCAGCCAGTTTACCGCTTCGGCCCCGGCCGTGTACGCGTCTCCCAGATCTTCCCCCGTATAAGGATTGAAGAGGCGGTCGCGAAAGCCCTCGCTCGACGCCACCCTCACCGACATCGCGGGCCGACGCTCGGTCACGCGGCTGCCGATCACCGTAACTTCATGGCCGGGATAGGCACGCGCGGCCGCCCGGGTCATCTCCTCTTCAGTGAGCACCCCGCCATCGGGCTGGAACTCGGGCAGCGTCGTGGACACCATTCCAATGATCGGGACCCTGTATACGAGAATGCTCCCGGTGACACTGAGCATGGCGACATAGAGGCCGATGCCCAATCCGATCCAGAGGTGGAGCTGGAACAGCGCCCGGCGAAGCCAGACACTGCGGGGCTGATCGATCCACTGCTTCACGATTTTCATGGGTGACAGAGGCACAGGTTGCCCTGCCGGGAGAGTATTGTCGCAGTATGAAAGGACGCCCCTTGTCTGGCGGTTGTTGAGAGAAGACTCTTAACAACCTGATCAACGTTCGAGCGTTGATCCCAGAAAAGGAGCGTGTGTAATGAAACGAGACAAGTATATGGGGATGGATGTCCATCAGGCAATGACTGTAGTGGCGGTGATGAACGTGGAAGGCAAGGTCGTGTTGGAAACGATGGTGCCGACGAAAACCGGCCCGATCCGTGATTTGATGGAGAGTCTGAGCGGGCCGTTGCATGTGACGCTGGAGGAGGGGACGCAGGCCCAGTGGCTACACGAAGTGATTCGAGACCTGGTCAAGGAAATCGTGGTGTGTGATCCGAAGCGGAACAAACTGCTGACGGAAGGCTCGAAGGGAGACAAGCCCGATGCCCGGAAACTGGCGGAGCTGTTACGGGTCGGAATTCTGCGATCGGTCTGGCATGGGCACGAGCAGACTCGTGGTTTGAAACAGATGGTTCGGGCCTATGAGACCTTCACCGTCGACACGAAGCGGACGATGCTTCGGATTAAGGCCATCTACCGGGGACGTGGCATTGCGACCGGGGGATCGGGAGTCTACCACGCGACACAGCGAGAGCAGTGGCTGGGACAGATTCCTGAAGCCGGAATGAGGCAACGGGCGGCCTGGTTGTATGAGCAGTTGGATCAGGTGCGGAAACTGCGGAAGCAGGCCAAGGCCGGCATGCTGGCAGAGAGCCGCCATCACAAAGCCGTCGCTCTGTTGCGAAGCATTCCCCAATTGGGTCCGATACGAGCCGCTCAGATTGTCTCTACGGCCGACACGCCGCACCGATTCCGAACCAAGCGGCAGTTTTGGAGCTATAGCGGTTTGGCCGTGGTGACTCACAGCAGTGCGGAGTACGAGTTTCAGGATGGTCGTATCCGGAGGCGATCCAAACCGGTGGCCACACGGGGTTTGAACCGGAACTGCAATCGGCGACTCAAGACGGTCTTCGTGTCTGCAGCCGCGGCGGGTGCTCAGAGCGATCCCTGGCGGGACTATCTGGAGAGTCTCAAAGGGAAAGGGATGCGGCCGGAGATGGCTCGGCTCAATCTGGCGCGGAAGATTGCGACCGTTGCTCTGACAATCTGGAAGACAGGAGAAACGTTTGATCCCAAGAAACTGAGTTCGAGACCATAGCCGTTTTCGAGTTGACCGCCGGCGGAACAGGCACGGCCGACAGAGCAGGAAACGGCGCGGATCGAGGGTGAGGATCTGCCCAAGTTGTCGTCCACGGACTCCGTCCAAAGGACACGTACTGTCTCTATCCCCCCTCGCAGGACCCGAAACAGCGATAGCCTTCGAGGCTCAGATAGATCTATGGTCGGTACTAGCCCCTGAACAAGCGTGATTGATGAGGAATTGAAAGTGGAATAACCGCCGAAGTACCCGAAATGCCCCCTCTCCGTGCGAAAAAAACCTTGGACAGATTCTTTGGAGAAGGAGGCATTTCAGATGAACGATTATACGCGCAAGAACATGAGGAACCGCAAGCGGCGAATTGAGCGTCGGCTTGGGGATCGGAATTGGAAAGATCAGGCGAAGCCGATGCTGTCGGCGCGCAACATCCGGTACGAGATGGGAGACCGGATGAGGGGTCTGTCGGTGGGCGGCATCGGAATGATGCATCAGGTGGCGCGGCGGACCGGACTGATCGAAGCCATCGACAAGGACGTGCATGTGCTGAAGCGGCATCTGCCCTACCAGGAATCGGATCACGTGTTGAACATCGCCTACAACGCGTTGAGTGGGGGCACGTGTATGGAAGATATCGAACTGCGGCGCAATGACGAAGTGTATCTGGACGCGTTGGGAGCACAGCGGATTCCGGATCCGACCACGGCGGGAGACTTCTGCCGGCGATTTGAGGAAGACGACGTGGAGTCGCTGATGGACACGTTCAATAAAGTGCGGCTGAAAGTCTGGCGCCAGCAGCCCGATGCGTTTTTCGAGGAAGCGGTTCTGGAGGCGGACGGGACATTGGCCCCAACCACCGGAGAATGCAAAGACGGGATGGACGTGGCCTACGACGGGACATGGGGTTATCACCCACTGTTGATTTCGCTGGCGAACACGGCCGAACCGTTATACCTGGTGAACCGGAGCGGCAACCGGCCCTCGCATGAGGGAGCGGCCAAACGGTTCGATCAGGCAATCGCGTTGTGCCAGCGTGCGGGGTTCGATCAGATCCTGCTGCGCGGGGACACCGACTTCAGCCAGACCCGGTATTTGGATGGATGGGACGACCAGGGCGTGGGCTTCATCTTCGGCATCGACGCGATGAAAAACCTGGTGGCCCGGGCCGACCAATTGGAGCCGGACTGCTGGGCGCGCCTGGAACGTCCCGCCAAGTACGAGGTAGCCAGCCAACCCCGCCAGCGTCCCGACAAGGTCAAGGAACGGATCGTTCGGGAGCGTGACTTTGAGAATATCCGCTTGCGGGGCGAGGATGTGGCCGAGTTTGCGTATCGGCCCGGAGCCTGCGATCGGGACTACCGCGTCGTTGTGGTGCGAAAGAATCTGTCGGTGGCCAAAGGGGAGCAGGTGTTGTTCGACGACATCCGGTACTTCTTCTACATTACCAACCGTGCGGATCCTGCGGACCAGATCGTGATGCGTGCGAATCAACGGTGCAATCAAGAGAATCTTATTGAGCAGCTCAAGAACGGCGTACACGCCTTGGGGATGCCGGTCGGGGATCAGACCAGCAACTGGGCCTACATGGTGATGGCCTCACTGGCCTGGACACTGAAGGCGTGGTTTGCGTTATTGCTGCCCGAAACCGGACGTTGGGGCCAGAAGTATCAGGCCGAGAAGCAGACCGTGCTACGCATGGAGTTCAAAACGTTCCTGAACGCCTTCATGCTCGTGCCTTGCCAGCTCGTGCGTACTGGTCGGCGCATCGTCTTCCGGCTGATGGCCTGGAACCCGTGGTTGCCAGTCTTGTTTCGTGCCGTGGATGTGTTGCGTCAACCTCTGCGATGCTGACCCGATCATGGATCTGAGCCCGGGCGGTCGAGGTCCCGGTTTCTTTCAACCCTTCAAACAGACACGGCGAGGCGGCAACTGAAACAGATACAACACGAACCGCATACCTGGAAAAAGCGATCTGGGAACGGGAGCTTATGCCTCCAATTTTACGGCCGTGAACCGGCCGTTTGTCCACTGGTTATGCGCTTGTTTTGGGACTAGCCGTCCCAAACCTGCTGTTCAGTTTCCGAACTCCGTCACGGTGTTGCACTGCCCGTTCTTGAATTGCCGAAACGTTCTCCCGTAACGGAAAATGGGGCTGACTGCCTCGACAACGATCCGGTGTGGGGGCCGCAACCCGTCGGGGAGTTGTTTCTCTTGACATCCCCTTTCATAGATCAACTTGGGAAGGCTAGCATGGGACTCACTGCATAAAACTCGCTCGACTCTTCGAATTTGAGCACCGACATTCACTTGAAATTATGGGTCTTGGGTGCCGGTTCAACTGCAGGTTTGGTGGCAGCTTACAAACTTTTGCGGTGGACGACGCGTTCATCGACCGGCTCTGGCGCACACTGCAGTACGAATGGGTCTACCTGAATGCTTTCCAGGAATTTTAATATACGCAACGTCATACAGGGGATTGGATGGAGTACTACGTTAACCGCCGGCCCCGTTGGGCTCGCGGGGATCTCACCATTGGCGCGGTACACAACGAGATCACGCCGGTGAGTCAAGCCCATTCTTAGTTGAAACTCTCCACGGCTCACGATGGGTCATGCAACCTTCTTCTTCGATCTCGTCGACGTCTTCGCCTCAATTTTCAGCTCTCGCTGGAGGGCTTCGCGGAGCTTTGGAAGATGACGGTAGCCGATCACCTTCCTCAGGCGCGGTTCGATGTCGATGAGCGCCGTCGCCAACCAGCGTTGCCGCTGACTCGAGTTCTTCCAATGATCGACCTTCGCACACCTTTCCTCGACAAGGGCATTGACCGATTCCAGGCAATTCGTCGTCTTGAACGAACGGCCCAAGACCCCGTACACGCCGAGCCGATGCAACGTGAGGGTCTCTTCCAGGCCTTCCTCAAGGCTCGCAGCCCCCGATTGGTTTCGCTCCTCGAGCTCTCCATGGAGCTCTCCGAGCGCCGCCCGAGCTTCGTCGTACTCCGGGCGCTCGTAGGCCCGCTGCAGCCGGCGTCGCCACACGGCTTGCTCGGTCTTCGATAGGTATCTCACGACGTTCTCGCGTTTGTGCCATTGGCAGCGTTGGACCAGGGCTCGATTCCTGAATGCCTTCTTGACCGCCGCCCGCAGACCTTTGCCGCCGTCGACAATCACCAGCACGCCTTCAGAGATGTCCAGGCCCCGCTCCATCAACGAACGGAGAAACGGAGTCAGCACTTGCTCGTTCTCCGTGTCGGTCTCCACGAAGCCCAAGAAGCGTTTGTCGCCCGAAAGCGTGACGCCCAGGGCCACTACCATCAGGGCGTCGGCAAACGCCTTCCCGTCCAGGAAGATCGCCACGACGTCCTCGCCACTCAGATCCCGCTCCTGCATCTCCCGAAGTTTCGCGGCACTCGCCTGGACGAATCCTCGAGACACCGTCGAACTCGACAGTCCGATCGCTCCCGGAATCGCTTCAGCGGCCGATTCATAGTTCCGGCAGGAGATCCCATACAGCACACGTCTGAGCAGTAGCTCGTTCACCGCGCCACCCGGACTGAGTTCCTCGTAGGTCCGAAGCGGAATCTCCCCGCCCGCCACGCTGCGCACTCGAGGCACCCGAACCGGCACCCGCTGGCCACCCAGCCCCACGGTCCCCGGATTGCTCCCGTGTCGCCGGCCCCGCAACGCCGCCTCCTTTCGTGCGTATCGCTCACCCGCCAACGACTTCACTTCCTCGTCGAGCAACTCCTCCACGTGCATCAACCCCAGTGGGATCAACGCCCGAATCATCTCCACCTTCGAGTCCAATTCCAGTCCCGAGTATTCCTCCCGGCTCAGGACCTCGACCTCACCCAGCACACGCGACTTCTTGCGTTTCTTTACCGAACGTAACAGACTCCTCATCTCGGCTCCTTTCTCTTACAGGCTTGATGTTGTTTCTTCCAATACCATCAAACCATGGGGTTTGGAGCCGTTTCAATTTCCAACTAAGATTGGCACACATTCACGCCGGTCCCTTCGGCAGCATAATGGACTGTGGAATCCATCTAAAAATGGCTGCCGCGCTGTCCAACGTTTGGGGTCCACTTCTGAGCGCAGTACGCTCGTCGCTTGAAACGGCGTCAAGGTCGTCCTGGTGACACGTGGCCCTTTGAGGCCGTATCATCGGTCGGCCCCCCGCGCGCGACTTTCATCATGGCCCGGAACAGAAGCGTTCCACCAAGAGGCCGGAGATACGGATGCAGTCGATCTGTCACTCAACTCGAAACTCAGATCAACACGCTGAAAACGATCTTCAGAAAGAGAAGAAAGGAGAGCTACGTCCACTTGACAGAGAAGTCCAGATACGAATGCTACGGGAACGATCTTTCAATGTGTGGGCAGCGGTGACAGCAGCCTGACCTTAGGCCAACCAGCCACGTTATGATTTGAGTTCGTTAAATTGACAGTACCTGCCGAAAACACCTTCTTTCGATACAAGATCCTCGAAAGCGGACTACGCGCACGCGACCCTGTCAATCAACGAGTGGAGGCCCGATTCGCCTGCCAGATACTCAACCGCATGTTCCAGCTCGGAGCACCGAAATCTCAGCCGATCCGAGACTGAATGAGAGCCTGGTGGGGGCATATCGGCCGAATTAGATCTATGCAACAACGCCCTGTTACGCCGGCCGTACCCGGCCCCAACCCACAATCGGAATGGGCATAAAACTCTGAATCGCTGAGGGGATGGTTACGACCGTAAGGCAACTTTTCACCTGGAGTCGTTTCGACAGGATTCCTGTGTTCATATCTCCAATGGTGGTCGCCTTGGGGCTCGGGATCGTTCCGACTTGAGGTCATTTTTCAGGAACTAACGTCCTCTTGGGCTCTTCAGGTCACCGTGCCGACTGCGGTCCCGTCGCCTGGGTGGGTCTTTTCGCAGTCATGATCGCGCTGAGCCCTCTTATTTCGCCGATACCCTATACCTCGGCAGTTCGTGGTTTACGTCATCACACCCATGAATCTTTCGTGCAAGGTCCGACGCCAATAGAAGATCGCCGTCCCGATGTTGTCCATTGTCCAAGTGAGTGTCGGCGTATCCGGATAGTAGATGTAACCGCCGGTGGACACCTCGTTCCGGTTGCCCGATGGATCGAAGAAGTAGATCGTCACTCCGCGGGTGACGCCGTGTCGCGTGGGACCTATATCGAGCGAAACGTCGTGCATTGTAATGATGTCGGCCGCCCGAAGCACTTCTTCATTGGTGTTCAGATAAAACATGGCGTGATGGAAACCCGCAGGATGATCGAGATCGCGGATAAACGCAATATCATGCTGCTTGGTGCTGCAGGAGAGAAACGCAGCGACCATCTGATCACCGTCCACAACCTGTTCAACGAGTCCAAAACCCAAGACCCTGGTGAAAAGGTCTACCGTATTGTCCAGATCGACACCGTGTAGCTGGCAGTGGTCGAATCGAGTCGGTTGCATGCCTTTCAGACCGTCGGGCCACATGCCCGGGTTTATCGTCGGCATACCGTTGCCGACCTTGTCCTTCTCAGCGTACAGCTCTATCTTGTGGCCGAAAGGAATCTCAAATCGGATACGCTCACCGGTCGCCTTGTGTTCGCCGGCCGGAATGGACTCCAGCTTACATCCGAAGTCCTCAACCCCTCGACCGAGCTGCTCCAGAGTCCTCGGGCTGTCTACTTTGAAAGCCATGTAATCCATCCCGGGTGTGTCGGCCTCACGCAGGACCACGCTGTGATGGTCGTGCTCGTCCCAGCCCTTCAAGTAGACCCGGCGTCTCTCATCGTCTCGAGCCGTTTCGATCAGGCCGATCACTTCGGCGTAATGCCAAACAGCAGCCTCCAGGTCCAAGACCCGAATAGATATGTGACCCGGTCTTAAGAGAATGTGTGCCAATCTTAGTTGGAAATTGAAACGGCTCCAAACCCCATGGTTTGATGGTATTGGAAGAAACAACATCAAGCCTGTAAGAGAAAGGAGCCGAGATGAGGAGTCTGTTACGTTCGGTAAAGAAACGCAAGAAGTCGCGTGTGCTGGGTGAGGTCGAGGTCCTGAGCCGGGAGGAATACTCGGGACTGGAATTGGACTCGAAGGTGGAGATGATTCGGGCGTTGATCCCACTGGGGTTGATGCACGTGGAGGAGTTGCTCGACGAGGAAGTGAAGTCGTTGGCGGGTGAGCGATACGCACGAAAGGAGGCGGCGTTGCGGGGCCGGCGACACGGGAGCAATCCGGGGACCGTGGGGCTGGGTGGCCAGCGGGTGCCGGTTCGGGTGCCTCGAGTGCGCAGCGTGGCGGGCGGGGAGATTCCGCTTCGGACCTACGAGGAACTCAGTCCGGGTGGCGCGGTGAACGAGCTACTGCTCAGACGTGTGCTGTATGGGATCTCCTGCCGGAACTATGAATCGGCCGCTGAAGCGATTCCGGGAGCGATCGGACTGTCGAGTTCGACGGTGTCTCGAGGATTCGTCCAGGCGAGTGCCGCGAAACTTCGGGAGATGCAGGAGCGGGATCTGAGTGGCGAGGACGTCGTGGCGATCTTCCTGGACGGGAAGGCGTTTGCCGACGCCCTGATGGTAGTGGCCCTGGGCGTCACGCTTTCGGGCGACAAACGCTTCTTGGGCTTCGTGGAGACCGACACGGAGAACGAGCAAGTGCTGACTCCGTTTCTCCGTTCGTTGATGGAGCGGGGCCTGGACATCTCTGAAGGCGTGCTGGTGATTGTCGACGGCGGCAAAGGTCTGCGGGCGGCGGTCAAGAAGGCATTCAGGAATCGAGCCCTGGTCCAACGCTGCCAATGGCACAAACGCGAGAACGTCGTGAGATACCTATCGAAGACCGAGCAAGCCGTGTGGCGACGCCGGCTGCAGCGGGCCTACGAGCGCCCGGAGTACGACGAAGCTCGGGCGGCGCTCGGAGAGCTCCATGGAGAGCTCGAGGAGCGAAACCAATCGGGGGCTGCGAGCCTTGAGGAAGGCCTGGAAGAGACCCTCACGTTGCATCGGCTCGGCGTGTACGGGGTCTTGGGCCGTTCGTTCAAGACGACGAATTGCCTGGAATCGGTCAATGCCCTTGTCGAGGAAAGGTGTGCGAAGGTCGATCATTGGAAGAACTCGAGTCAGCGGCAACGCTGGTTGGCGACGGCGCTCATCGACATCGAACCGCGCCTGAGGAAGGTGATCGGCTACCGTCATCTTCCAAAGCTCCGCGAAGCCCTCCAGCGAGAGCTGAAAATTGAGGCGAAGACGTCGACGAGATCGAAGAAGAAGGTTGCATGACCCATCGTGAGCCGTGGAGAGTTTCAACTAAGAATGGGCTTGACTCGTCTTAAGACACCCGTCATTGGCATAACCTTACCCTCCTTTCAATTGGGTCAGTTCCATCAGCGAAGCCCGCCCTCCGGGGTTCGGGCTGCCGTCGTCTGTTTTCTTCCCAGCACCCGGATCACCAGATCGCTTTCTGGCCAGATGCAGCAGGCCAGAACCCGCTGACAGGCTTCATCTTCTTCTGTAATATGCGCCCTGCTCATGACACGGGCACGATAAGTTCCCCTGATCACCTCCACCTTGCACACCCCGCAGCCGCCTTGCCGGCATCCCACCTGAATTCCACGATTGCCCGCCGATTCCATGGAAGCCAGTACCTTTTTGTCTTCCGGGCAGGTGAACGTCTCGTCCGAATCTTCGATGTAAACTGAGAAGAGCATTCCGCGGGTCTGATCGTGTGCAACGGTCCGGAACCTTCACCGTACTGGACTCTCGTTAGGCATAGAGCAGCGGGTCTTTAAAGATACAGAACAGGATTCAATACGGTTTCCTGCCTGCCAGAATCGGCCCTGTAAAACGGAGTGACGAAAACGGATCTGCGCCCGGACGCCCTCGAACCGCGCTGTCGACAGGCGCGGACACCCTGAAGCCCCTCCGATCTTACTGGTTACTCAGCCCGTGTGCGTAAGTGTAGTTTGCATTGGCTACGAAGATGCCGACGGCCTGCCCCCGCGCGCGGGTTGGCATAACACCCGTACGACGACATTGTCAGCGCTGCCATAGTCGTCAGACCCTGCTTATATCACTTACCCGCGCCGACCTGCGGGTTATGAATCCGCCGCTCTAGCCAGCTGAGCTACATCACCACTCGAAAACTCATTATAAACCACAGGAGTAAGAGCGGTTCTTTCTGATTCCGCGTTGGCGCCCACGACGCAGTGCCGGACGAATGCTAGCGCAAAACCAGGGATCCCGCGTGGTTTCTTGGAGTAAAATAGGCGTTGACGCCACCTGGAATCCCGGGCTGGCCCGTAGTGAATGAGGGGAAATAATGAAAGGAATCAGCCTTGTCGTGGCGGGGCTCTTGGCAGCCGCTTTGCTCGATCTTCCGAGTTTAAACGCACAGGAGCGCGTGTTTCGCAGCGAAACTCGTTCCATCGAGCAGATTTCGGAGCACGTTTATCGCTGGGGTTCGGACAATCAATACGGCGCCTACATCCTTACGGATGAAGGCATCATCGTCGTCGACGGCCACTACTACGGCTCCAGAACCGCGCTGTGGCTGGAGTCAAAGCTCGACAGCCGCTATGACGTCCCCGTCAGGTAGATCATTCTGAGTCACGATCACCAGGACCACGATTGTCATGCGGGAATCTACAGTGACACGGCGCTCGGTGTCGGTCACGCGAACATCATCCCCCATCTGGTGGGAGAGAACCGCAATTCGATCATTCCCAGCATCACCTTCGAAGAGGAGATGGATCTGCTAACCTGTCCGCACTTTCATGTCGCTCAAAGCAGGCAAACGTTTAGGCCCATACGAAATAACCGACCAGATAGGTGCGGGTGGCATGGGAGTATAGGCGAAATAGCGTTCGTCGAGAAGCTGACATCCATGGGCTGGCAATGTGGGGAAACCACGGCAGACGAATCACTCCAGGCGGAACGTTCGACCGACACGTCATAGCAGTGCCTGCACCGACGCTGGAGATTGGATGCGGTCAAGCGTCGAGTAAAGCCGCTATGACAGCTTCGATGTCGGCAGGCTCCTGATCCTTGAAGCCGGCCATCCGAGCGTACAACTCGGCGGCAGCTTCGTGGAAACCGCTCGGTAGCGACCCGGCGGCGTAGGTCGCTGCAATCTCGCGCATCTCTCCTTCGAAGCGCCATGCTTTCGGGCTCGTGCCCCTGGCGGTCCCAGCGCTGCGCTCACGCAGACCGGGCTGCGAGATATCCCATTCCTCCATCAGCGCTGCAGCTACGCCGGTCCGGGCGGCCAGGGCGCGCACACCGAGGAGAAGTGCGGAGGATCCTTTGGTGTAGGCGGCGTAACACATCTTCAACGCCGAAGCTGCGCCCGGCCCGCCGGCGACGACACGCGCGTCGACGAGAGTATCGGCGAACAACGCCGTAACGTCGCCTGCGCGTGCACCGGAAAGGTAAAACCGCATTACCCCTGGTTTCAAGGCGGGCGAACCGATGATGCCGCCATCCACATATGCGTCACCCACAACGTCCGCGATGGCAAGTGCGGTCGCAGGTGACACGGCGTTGCCGTCCACATATGTGCCTTCGAATCCGGTATCCACGACGGACTGGGCGACATCGCCTGCGTACTCCGGCGGACAGACACAAATCACGACGTCGGCTCCAGTCAACGCCTCATCGAGTGAGGGCATCGGCGCCAGCCCCGCGTCCGAAGCCCGCCGGCGCGAAGCACCGCTACGGCCTTCGTCGACCCAAACCGCATCGTGCCCCGCCGAAACCAAGGCAGCTCCCACAGACGATCCCATTTCACCGGGATGCATTAATACGACTCGCCTCATAGACCTGCAACTCCAATCACTTGTTAGTACTCGAACACGTCGACGACATCGCCATGCATGTCACCTCCCTGACGAGCCCGCCCACGGCGGGCTGCGTTAGGCACCCCTTTCGGCATGCGGGGGATAGCCTTCGAAAAGCCGTCCGCCGGAGGCCTTCAGATTCTCATCGACGAAGGCGACGAACGGATCGACGCGACCGTCGAATGGCGCCGCGAATGCATCGTGGAAATGCCTGGCGAGGTCGGCATTCAGCACGGCGACACGCCGGGGTATCGTCTTCGCTGTCGCGGCCCAATGACCGCCACACCGAAGGGCGTGATTGCAGACGACGTGATGCATTACACCACGATCCGCTGTAAGCGGTTCCCAAAGAGACCCAAGAAACCACCCGGTTTGACGTTCTCGATCTGCCGAAACTGTAGTCGCGTTCAATTTGGCAATGTCTCGCTCTTGTTCGAACAGGCTGAATTTGGATCCCGCTGGGCGGCATTGAAAGCAGTGGATCTCGCGGAAGAAACACCGTTTCTTCTCTGTGAGAGGCTGGCCCATGCAAAGGCGTTTATTCAATCTCTCCTGCTCTTCGGTTGGGCACCGAAACGATTTTTCAGGGAATTCCGCAACATTACTTACATTCGGTCACAAAAGACCGGCCTCGATCGTCTCGTGTTCAGGAGGCCACAAATGTCAAACTCGAAAAGAGAAGTAGCCGCTATACCGATGGCAGCGCTCGCGCCGAGGTCGGTGAACAAGCCATTCGAACGCCCAGACTGGGTTCCATACGAACTCCTTCCATTCGAGAGTCGGTTTCTAGATCTCAATGGTCCTCGGGTCCATTATGTGGATGAAGGAGAGGGGCCTGTCCTGCTTATTCTGGCGGGTAGTCCGATGTGGCGTTCATGCACAGGCGCGTAATTGAGCGTCTGGCGCCGCCGTTCGATGCGTGTCAGCGGATTCGCCGGGACTCGGGCTGTCAAGAGCTGAAATCAACGAAGTACTCGGTCAAGGATTGGCCGGAGTACGAGCAAGGGCTCCGCAACCGCGGCGACGTGACGATCTGGTTCGGTGAAGATGCGATTGGCGGTTGGATTCCTCGCGGAGAGCGCTGCCGAGGCGCGCAACGACGCTATTCTGATCTCGCGATAGAGACCACGCTGACGCTGGTACTCTTGTTTCATCTACCGCTCTGCCAGACGGAAGGCTTCGTCGCTTCACTCCTACCATTAATGAATCTCGACCTCCGACCTCCCGACCACAGCACCTTATCGCGGCGCGCAAAGCAGCTCGACATCCAGTTCCCGTCCGTTGGGAGAAAGACAGCAATCCATCTGGTGGTCGACAGCACTGGACTGCAGATCGTCGGAGACGGCTCGTGGACAGCTATCAAGCACGGCCAGCGGGGAAGGCGGGAGTGGAGGAAACTTCATGTGGGTGTCGATGAGAACGGGGGGATCGTGGCCCAGAAATTGACCGACAGCACGACCGATGACGCGGGCGTCGTTCCGGACCTCCTCGATCAGATCCCAGACGATAAGGAGATCGTGCGCTTCACGGGAGACGGAGCATACGATCAGAGTTCCATATATGAGACATTCGCGGAACTCGGCACCAGGGTCGTCGTCCTCCCAGTGAAGACCGCCGTTCGATCAAGAGCCAAAACACGAGGAGCGAAAGCCCGAAACCGAACCGCATGATCGAGCTCGGAGCACCGAAATCGGAGGCGATCCGAGACTGAATGAGAGCCTGGTTGGGGCATATCGGCCGAGGTCGATCTATGCAACAACGCTCTCACCCCCTATCCTTTGACCCCAACTCTCTCCTTGCGATACCATCTCTCCAACTCTTGATGGCCCTTTAACCGCGATCAAGCACATCGGCTAGGACCGTCAAGTTTTGGGAGGGTTGTTCGATGCACCTGTTCTGGCGAAGGCAGGTTCTGGCCGCGTTGACAGTCTCGCTTATTCTGATCGGCGGTATGGGCGTTGTAGCCCAGGACGCTGAGAAGAGAATTACGCCCAGCGAGGTCCAGTGGCCGTCTGGCCGATCGTCGGTCGTGGGCACATCGCTGGTGACAGGAATCGAATCGGTCTTTCTGCACGGTGACCCTTCCGAAGCGGGTCTCTACACCATGCTTCTTCGCCTCCCTCCCAATACGAGAATCGACGCTCACTCGCATCCTGATGAGCGTGTAGCCACGGTCGTATCGGGTACGTGGTTCTTTGGCTACGGGAAGGAGTTTGACGAGGCTCTCCTCAAGGAGTTGCCGTCTGGTAGCGTCTACACCGAGCCTCCAGGGTCGGATCACTTTGCAATGACGAGAGGAGAGGGAGTCGTAATTCAGGTGACGGGTGTAGGTCCTTCAGGCACTACTTATGTGGATTCGACCAATGATCCCACGCGCCCTGAGTAAGCCGCTCTAGAATCTAGAATCTCCATTCCCGGTAGCGCCGATTCCCTCCGCTTGAGACTTTCATTGCCTATAACTCCTTCCTTTAATATCCTTTAGCAAGTTTTTCTTTAGAAACAGACAGTGCACGCTATGTTGCTCTGAGCGGGCAGAAAACTCGGCCCATATCAGGCCACCGATCAGATAGATGCAGGCGGAATGGGAGAGGTGGATCTGCTCGAAATGCCCGAGGCGGGTCTGTGCTGGTTTTCCCGTTTTCTGCCGGACGGCGATTCGTGGTGCATCTGATACTCTATCCGCTATAATTCCCGGTTTTTGAATTTTCGAGGCTTACTGCACTTCAGGAGCTGAATGGCAAAGCTAATGCATGTTGAATGCTCACCGAGAAAGGACAGGTCCGCGGGAATCAAGGTCGCCCAAGAGTTCGTCCGGGCCTACCGATCCGCGCGTCCAGGCGATGAAGTAGAGACGTTGGACCTATGGTCAATTCGAATGCCCGCATTTGACGGTGACACTGTCAGTGCAAAAGAATGTGTGCCAATCTTAGTTGGAAATTGAAACGGCTCCAAACCCCATGGTTTGATGGTATTGGAAGAAACAACATCAAGCCTGTAAGAGAAAGGAGCCGAGATGAGGAGTCTGTTACGTTCGGTAAAGAAACGCAAGAAGTCGCGTGTGCTGGGTGAGGTCGAGGTCCTGAGCCGGGAGGAATACTCGGGACTGGAATTGGACTCGAAGGTGGAGATGATTCGGGCGTTGATCCCACTGGGGTTGATGCACGTGGAGGAGTTGCTCGACGAGGAAGTGAAGTCGTTGGCGGGTGAGCGATACGCACGAAAGGAGGCGGCGTTGCGGGGCCGGCGACACGGGAGCAATCCGGGGACCGTGGGGCTGGGTGGCCAGCGGGTGCCGGTTCGGGTGCCTCGAGTGCGCAGCGTGGCGGGCGGGGAGATTCCGCTTCGGACCTACGAGGAACTCAGTCCGGGTGGCGCGGTGAACGAGCTACTGCTCAGACGTGTGCTGTATGGGATCTCCTGCCGGAACTATGAATCGGCCGCTGAAGCGATTCCGGGAGCGATCGGACTGTCGAGTTCGACGGTGTCTCGAGGATTCGTCCAGGCGAGTGCCGCGAAACTTCGGGAGATGCAGGAGCGGGATCTGAGTGGCGAGGACGTCGTGGCGATCTTCCTGGACGGGAAGGCGTTTGCCGACGCCCTGATGGTAGTGGCCCTGGGCGTCACGCTTTCGGGCGACAAACGCTTCTTGGGCTTCGTGGAGACCGACACGGAGAACGAGCAAGTGCTGACTCCGTTTCTCCGTTCGTTGATGGAGCGGGGCCTGGACATCTCTGAAGGCGTGCTGGTGATTGTCGACGGCGGCAAAGGTCTGCGGGCGGCGGTCAAGAAGGCATTCAGGAATCGAGCCCTGGTCCAACGCTGCCAATGGCACAAACGCGAGAACGTCGTGAGATACCTATCGAAGACCGAGCAAGCCGTGTGGCGACGCCGGCTGCAGCGGGCCTACGAGCGCCCGGAGTACGACGAAGCTCGGGCGGCGCTCGGAGAGCTCCATGGAGAGCTCGAGGAGCGAAACCAATCGGGGGCTGCGAGCCTTGAGGAAGGCCTGGAAGAGACCCTCACGTTGCATCGGCTCGGCGTGTACGGGGTCTTGGGCCGTTCGTTCAAGACGACGAATTGCCTGGAATCGGTCAATGCCCTTGTCGAGGAAAGGTGTGCGAAGGTCGATCATTGGAAGAACTCGAGTCAGCGGCAACGCTGGTTGGCGACGGCGCTCATCGACATCGAACCGCGCCTGAGGAAGGTGATCGGCTACCGTCATCTTCCAAAGCTCCGCGAAGCCCTCCAGCGAGAGCTGAAAATTGAGGCGAAGACGTCGACGAGATCGAAGAAGAAGGTTGCATGACCCATCGTGAGCCGTGGAGAGTTTCAACTAAGAATGGGCTTGACTCTAATGTTCTGCCTCATCCTGGTAGGTGCGATTCACTCCTGCTTCGTAGCGGCAGGACAGGGTAATGGCACTCTTGAGTTGATCGGGAACCCAGATCCGGCTCGATCCGCCGAAAAACTCCACCATGCGAATATGTACGCCGATCCAGTCGGCGAGTTTCTGGCTCGGTGTCGCTTCGGCGTAGGTATAACCGCTGGCGCCCAGCGCGGCCACGAACAACTCGACTGGTTTAGTTGTGCCCGTCCGCGGATCCGTCAGTTCTGGCCGTTTGCCGGAAAAGTCGATGAAGGTCTTCTCGCCGGCGCGGTGCACCTGCCGCATCGAGGGCTTCAGTTTCTGGGCCCACCGCCCGTAGATCACACAGAACTGGCTGTAGGCATATCCCTTTGGATTCGCTTCCCGGTACTCTTCCCAGAGCAGGTGGAGGGTGACTCCAACACGCTTCAACTCCTGGTGGATCCGCTCGACATCTGGAACCACCCGTTCCCGGGAGCCCGGTCCCGCGCTGGAAAACAGCCGCGCTTCAAGCGCGGCCTCGTCCAGTTCCTCAGGCAGCGGCCATTCCAACCCTGCACGTGCCGCCCGTCGGACGTACTCCGAAACCGTCCCTACTCCCACTCGGCAGGCTCGGGCGATGGCCCGGTGGCTGAGTTTCTGTTCGTGTTTGAGTCGTAGAATCTCGCGTAACTGTCTCATCGATAGCCGTCTTGTTCCCATCAAGTTCTCCTTTTTCAAGGAAGAACCTAACAGGTCTAAACTTCGCTACCGACGGGTGATCATGATCGCCGGAATCGGTGATCATGATGCCCGGAATCACTGATCATGATCCCGGAATCAGTGATCACGATGCCCGGAATCACTGATCATGATCCCGGAATCGGTGATCACGTTAAATCGGAATCAGTGATCACGATCGTCCGGAATACGCAATTCTTGCCGCAGCAGGGTCAGGCGCGCCCTCGTCTATTCGATCTGCTCGAGTCGCCTCTGGGGGACAATCTACTAAAGGATTGACCAAACCCAATAGATTTTCTTCGAGCTCGGAGCTGATTCCCGCAGCAACCCCCACGCGTGTGCCGGCCTTGGAAGGGAAAAAGGTGATCGTCACCTCGGTCCCTGCCTTCAAGGCCTCCATCGCGCGTCTTCTACCCCAGCCGTTCTGGCTCATGGAGAAAGGCGACGGCGGAACTTCGAAGGCCCAGGCCACCACGCTACCGTTTTCGTCCCTAATGTCGACAATGTCGACGAAAAGTTGGCTATGGGGATTGGCATGCCTGTAGGCCGTCACGACGCCCGAAGCAGTTTCCCTCTTTGTCATGTCGTAGGAAATATTAGTTCCGTGATGAGCCAGCGTGGGGACTGAGAGCAAAAGACCCACCGTCAGTGAGGCCAGTGCCAACACCGCTTTCTGTTTATCCATTTCAAAAAACCTCCATCTCTATCATTGTACGATTGTTGACGAAGGAGCCGTAGACCAGGATCGAACCCACAAAGTCCAGGTTGAGAAGCGACATTCTACCGATAAATTGCTCCCGCATCCGGTCTCATGGCTATTCATAATATGCCGAGCGCACCGCAACTGCTGCTAACCGGACCGCTGTGAGGACTGGCTAACGCAGGTTCTGGTTGAAGAACGCGATGGTCCGTTCCCAGGCCAACCCAGCCGCGGCTTCATTGTAACGAGGCGTCGTATCGTTGTGGAAACCATGCATGGTGTTGTCGTACATGTGCATGGTGTAGTTCTTCCCCGGAAGGACCCGATCCTCTTGACCACCTCCGCTGTCAACGAGCCGGATATCGGCCTTCAAGGCGGCTTCCCACTCCGGCCAACCGGCATTGATACGCTCGTCCATGCCCGCATAGTGAATCAGGAGAGAAGCTTGGATCCTGGCGGTTTCCCGAGCGGTCGGCTGGGCGCCGTAGAAGGGGACCGCCGCGACCAGATAGGGCAGCCGGACGGCCAGCTGATTGACGATGCCACCGCCGAAGCAAAAACCGACCGCGCCGACCTTGCCGTTGCATTCGGCGTGCTCCCGGATGAATCTTACGCCCGACATGAAGTCCGCGAGTAGTTTCGCACCGTCAAGCGTCCGTTGCATCTCGACACCCCGTTCGTCTGTCCCAGGGTAGCCTCCCAACGAGGTGAGACCGTCCGGGGCCAGGGCAACGAAGTCGGCGACTGCAAGGCGTCGCGCCACATCTTCGATATAGGGGTTGAGGCCGCGGTTCTCATGGACAACGAGGACTCCGGGCAGTTTACCCGTGATATTGGCCGGCCGCGCGAAGTAGCTCCGGACCGATCCGTGACCGTCCGGCGAGTTGACGGTGACGTACCCGGTTCGGATTCGCCCGTCATCGGGCTGGACCTGCTGGGCCAGTGCATAGTTCGGGCTGAGACTTTCAAGCATGGCGGCCGCCGTCATCCCTCCCAGGGCGAACCTCGAGGCGCCGGCCAGGAAGGCCCGACGGTCGATCATCCCATGGACGTAACGGTCAAATAAGATAAGAACTTCCCTTGGGAAGTCCGTCGCTTTCATCCGTTCCACTTTCTGTTCGCTCATGCTCCAGCTCCGCTGTAATTTGGATTGTCATTCGGACAGTTTTGGATGGTTTTGGATATGAACAATATCACTATGCGGTTGTTACGCCTTTTGGAAGCGGCCGTGGTCACGCTTCTGGTCCTGTACCCATCGTCAAAATTCAATGCTGACGGCTTTGGAAGTCACTGAGGTCTACCTAAACTTGAACGATGCAAGGGCGAACTAGTGAGCGGGACCACTGTAACTTAATCATTGCTCTACGGGCTGGAGGGAGGGGAGGGTGTAATTCATCGGTGCGCAGATTAGATCTGTGAGCCCCGAGAACAACCCGTACCAGCCGAAATTGTTTACCGTGCGGGCGTCAGGTGCCTCCTTTCTCCAGACTTTTATGTCCGACTCCCAGGGCAACGTGTAGTACTTTGGGTCATACAGGATCTGTTCAAGCTCCAGAGTCACTGCGTCGGTCCGCGTGTACCGCTCGATGATCCGCGCCTCGTCACTTTTCGGAAAACCGAATGCATCGAGCCACGCCCTGTCATCGAGACCGACCGTCTCGACGACGAGCGTGTTTCCTTCCCAGTGGCCCACTGACATTCCCATCCACGACGGCCCGAGGTTCGCGTAGTTGTCGCCCGTGGGCACTTCTCGCCCGTCTAACCAGATCTCTCGTAAATTTCTTTCCTCCTGCCAGAGTTGAAGGATCCTGGTCGGAAGCTGAACAACCTCATGATGAACATGGTTGTCGTCGACGACGTTTGCCGGAAAACCCTTCGGATTACATTCTATGTAGGGATAGTTGGAAAGGGCAGGGTTCGGAGTAGGTGGCGCAATGTCGGGCAGGTGAGAGCGCGTTGGCCGATGTGTTTTCATCCGCGCCAGGCCCTCCGGAGTGAGGGGCGGATTCGTGCCTTGCGGGCCATGGCCCCGCGCCCCCCCGACCCGGTACCAGATTCCCGAGAAATCACGCGTATCATAATCCGGGTCATAGGGTGCAGGGACCTGATACTCCCGGGGGGCGATCGGTATCGGGTTCAGTATCGGACGTTGAGCAATTGCCGTTTCAGCGGACGCTACAAAGGCTCCACAGAGCACCACGAAAGCAGCTATTAAACTTATGAAACGATTTCGCATTCGCGACTCCTCATCTGTGGGTCTTATTTCCTAAGTGGTGGGATCTGACTTCCTTGCCGGTACCCGACTAGTTGATATCGGCCAACGGATTGTAGTTGGAGTCACTTACTCCCCGTATGAAGATCTCCGTTCCGTCTGAAAGAATGACCTTGCGGCAAAGCCCCAAGGGGCGCTCCTCAATACCCGGATAGATTTCGACGGTCACCTCCATCCCGGGCCGCAGAATCTGCCGACCGTAGCCCAGTCTGGCTAGCGTGCTGATATTGCTGTGTTCGATACTCCAGGTCGTTACCTGACCGTTTTCGTCCGTCACATCGATAAAAAATGTGACGTGGGGATTGCGCCAGACCATCCGGTCCACGGTGCCCTCAATCTGGATCGTACGGTCTCGGTCGTAGATCCCTCCCCTTCCGTGATGGCCCAATACTGGTCCGGTGCCCATCGCGACCAGGGCGAAAGCGGATCCCAGCGAGGTCATCAAAGCGCGTTTCATCTAACTCACCTCCTAAGCCGGCCACGCTGTCATACTCCGGCCCCTCATGGCGACTTCAAAAAGAAATATGTGCAAAAGTAGCTAGGATTGTAGCCCATTTGCCATGGTCTGCAATGCCCGGAACCAAATGGGGCTCTGGACTCTTGCACCGCGGCCAGAAGAACACTCTGATCGCGATCAGGGTGCTCCCCATTCTTCGCCCGGATCGACTAGAGCTCCGTTAAAAGACACCCCGCCCTGAATACTGACCCGCTCGCCCTCGTCGTCGAGGAGCCCTATCGATTGTGTAAACAGGCCCGGAGGTGGGTAGTTTGCTGGCGTGGTCGCCTCCATTATGTAGAGCCTGTTCTCGTGCATGTACATCGATACGAATGTGCGGGACTGATCAGCGTTGTTGACGAGCTGCAGTTCATGCCCTTCGGGTCCCTGGCCCAGGTAGTTCCACATGTAGTGCGTCACCTCGACGTCGCGTTGCATGAACTGCCACGTCGTATAAACAAGCGCGCCCCGCACATCATTCTTCCAGTACCCCGCACCGCTATAGCCGGCTGTTCCGCCGTCGCAGCGTTCGGCGCCTGGCGGGCAGCCCTTCGCTTTCTCGGTCAGTATGCGTCGGATCGGGTTGTAATCGACCACAGTTACGGAGTAGCTGCTCGGACCTTGATCAACGGTATAGGCACGCCCCGGCAGACCGGCCCCGAATTCTGACGCCCAGACTATGTCCGTAATTTCCGGTTCCCCGGGAAAATTGGCTGTGAAGCGATCCTGCAGACTATTGAACTGGGTCCATTCCTGGGCGAACGAAGTCCCCTGAACGGAAAGCACAAAGATAGTCGCGAAAAGTGGTATCACTCTCATGTCCCGATCACCCTCCTATCAAACATTTACATTGGGCATCCAAGAGAAGATTCCAGTAGCGGGCTGTTCAATCCCGAGCAAGACCGTGCGGATGGTGACCAAGCGCTGGACTGCACGGCTGAAGTGTCCGACCATTTCTGCTCCGGACCGAACAAGCTTTCAGAAGTCCTCTGGGATCTCTGTATTACGGTCTCCGTCCCAATCTTTGACACTTCCGTCTGGAGCCTTCACGAAACCCAAAAGGCAGGCGGGCCCGCCGTCCCGCAGGGGATGGCACCGCACTTTGACCGTGTCACCCGGTTTGATGTAGTCGGCTGTCACGCCAATAAACCCCATCTGGCCAGCGCTAGCAGCCTCCAACCCCCACATTCGCGATTGGCCGTCGGCGTCCGTGACTTCCACGTAGATCCAACTATGCGGGTTGACTAAATGGAGTTCCCGGACCACGCCCTCAAGGTCCATCGTCTCCAACTGGTACATCCCATGGGAATGGTGCGACCATGCCGGTGGCGTCACTAAAACCGCGCCAATGCTGGCAAAACAAAAAACGAGCTTAGCCCACACGATTACTCTCCTTCTCATACGATCTTTCATATACGATCCGTCCTGATATCGTCTATCGCAAAAACTTCAAATCGCCGTCGTGGACGTGGTCGCAACCGCTCTTGGCACGGGTCGATCCGGGCTCCGCTGCAGTAGAGACCTTTCATGAAACGCCGGGTCTTCGCAACGATCGAGAAACCTCCGGACGATATCGGCATGTTTGCGACACCTTCATTCGGGATTCACAGCTAGCGGTCACTACCGTCCGTCACGGCGATTCCCCGAATTCCAGCTCCTGGTACTCCACCAGGTGTTTGTAGTCTTCTCGTATCGGAGAAAAGACATCGAGATTGAGTGCCACCTCGCTTCCCAGAGGCTCGGCATGGTGTTTGGCGCCGGGCGGCACCCGAAGCATCGAACCGGGTTCCATATCGAACGACTCATCGTCGACATAGTACCGGACGCGTCCTTTGATCACGAGGGCCAACTGCTCGAAGGGGTGGCTGTGGGGATTGATCTTCATCCCCGGACGGAGCCAGTTCCACACCATAAGGACATTCTCGCTACGAAAACCCACCCGCTCGACACCCTCTCGGACAGATTCCCGAGGCAACTCATCCCAGTTGTACATCGTCGTCAGTTTCATCGCTCCTCCAATCTGAAAAACGAAATTGCAAGTCCCGTTGATTGGCCCACTAGCAACCCGTGGTTAAAGTCCAATTTATAGATGCAATCGGAGTCGACACGACTGTATCGCGAACAACATGAATGAAGGAAGACGCGAAATGGGCATGGGACGACAAAATCGGCGGCAGGAATCGCTGTGGATTGTGACCCAGAAGCAGCCGCGGACCAAGGGGCAGGTTTTCTACGAACGGGTCAACCGGATCCTGGAAGAGATTAGACGGAACGGATCACACCTGCGCTTCCAGATTCTGGATGGGGAATTTTCCGCACCCGGAAATTTCCCGACGAAAACCGGGCTTCCCTCGGCCAACTGCACCAACGACTCCTCGAAGAGAACGCAGAAGTCCAGGCCAATCCAATCTTCGGCGAGGTATACCTGGCCGTTTCCCGGGGCCGCGGCCCGGATGCAATGCCCTTGATCCTGCGGGTGGATGGCGCGGGAGGCATCACGGAGTTTTCCCTGAACAACGTCCTTTATTCGATCGTGAGTCTGGACGATGCGGCCGAGTCGAGGCCTGGGCTTGGCCGATCGCCGGAAGGACCGATAAACGCGGATCCACGTGTCGAGACCATCACCGACATGTCGTACATGGACGGCAAGGTCCTGGTAGGGGGGCTCTCAAACCAGGACTTTTCGTCGGACCTACGCTCAATTCCATTCCCGTTCCCGCGCGCGGCGAGTGGTACGGGAATCCGGATCTGGCATTCCGCACACGCCCGCTACGAAACGGCAGCTCCGGTGCGCAACTTCGTACCCTATACCATCGATAACGAGCAGTATATACTGGCTTCCTGTACCTGTACGCCGCTCGTGAAGATTCCGGTGAGTGCGCCGGATCCGTGCGCGAAGGTGGTCGGTGAGACCATAGCGGAGTTGGGAGACGGGAACCAGCCTCTGGACATGCTCACCTACCGCAGGAACGGCCGGGAGAATATTCTAATGGCCAACACGACTCGCGGGGTGACGAAGCTGCAGACCGGGAACCTGGGAAACTACGATGCGATCAATTCTCCGACCCCCGAGTGTGCGGCGCCGGTTCCCTACGAAGACTTCCGAGGTGCGTTCGGGCCTGAACGCGCCGCCTGCAGAGGCGACATTTACGGTGTACCTTACGAAACCGTCAGCGAACTCCAGGGGGTTTGGCAGATGTCCAAGTTCGATGATGAGCACGCTGTGGTGCTGATTGATAGCGAGGGGTCCTTGAACTTGGCCGATGGGCAGGCGAGTGCGTTTACCTCCGACCCAGGCCGGTCGCTGGATCTGATGTCGGTCCCGCTTCCCTAGGCGATGTCCGTAGTCAAAACACTGCTGGCTGTTGTGTTCCTGGTGGCGCCCCTATCGGCGCAAACCATTGAGTTCGAGGACGGAGCGTTCTGGGTTGTCGGCTGGGAGCCCGACGTCCCTCTCTCGAACGGGGACCTGCAGGCCATCTTCGCCGTTTACACAGGGGGAGCTTCCGCTCCGCCCGTGATGGGAAACTATTCCGTTGACGGTAACACGGTCGTTTTTCGACCCCGTTTTCCGCTGGCCGCGGGTGTGGATTACCGAGCCGTCTTTCGTGCAGCAGACGGTTCCCCGATCGAGGCTGTCTTTTCCGGACCTGCCCTCAGCAGAGTGTCAACTACCCGAGTCGATCACGTTTACCCGTCGAGAGATGTCCTGCCAAGCAATCAGCTCAAGCTTTACGTCCGTTTCTCGGCTGCAATGGCGCGCGGCCAGGCATGGGACCGGATTCACCTTGTGGACGAGAACGGCCAGCTGATCGAATCGCCTTTTGTCGAGGTGGTACAGGAACTCTGGGACCCCGACCAGCGGATGCTGACGGTGTTGTTCGATCCCGGACGGATCAAGCGCGGCGTGGGTGCCAACGTCGAACTTGGTCCGGTGATTTCAGAAGGCAAGCAGTACACGCTGGTGATTGATTCCGAGTACCTGGACGCGCGGGGCGCGCCGCTCGAAGAGGAATTCCGGAAGTCGTTTCTTGGAGGACCCTCCGACCGGACGCCGATTGATCCAGACGAGTGGCGCCTGCTGGAACCCAGAGCCAAGTCCTTCGATCCCCTGGTTGTCGACTTCCCCGAACCACTCGATTTCGCGCTGTTGCAGTGGTCGCTAAGGGTTGAAGGCGTTGCCGGTTCCGTCTCAGTGGATCGCGAAGAATCCAGATGGCACTTTACGCCCGATGCGACTTGGCAGCCGGGGGAATACAGTCTATTGGTGGACCTCGTGCTCGAAGACCTTGCGGGAAACCGGATCGACCGGCCTTTCGACATAGACACACTCGACGGCCCACCGGAACGAACTTCAACCCGGATGGTTCGATTGCCTTTCCGGGTTCGACCCTAGTCGCCCCTTTCGACAATCAGAGCATTTCGGACTTAAACCGCTGAAAAACTAAGAGGAATTTTTCTGACCGTAGCGATCTGAAGGAGGTTTGAATGATGGAGAAAGGGTCTGGAACATATTGAGTGCCGGAGATTCGCTAAGAGACTCGGAAGAAGGACTCGGCGGAAGAGAAAGTGCGAGTTGGGTTTGAAGGGCTACGAGCGGAAGAAAGTATCGATATTTGAGGCAGTCAGCAGCTGAAAAGCTGGAAACGATCCGGTGTGTCGAAGACTCGGAAGTGTCGGTCAAACCGATGCTGGAGCTGGGAATCTCTCGCAACCCGTTCTAGGGCTGGACCCGTATCCAGGCTGGGATGGTTTTCTCATCGTGCAATACCGAAAGCAGCTGCCTTCCAACTCGGATCGTCCGAGGCGTCCAGTCGGTCGTGGACCCGCCGCAAGAGTTGGCCCGCCGCAGTTTGAGCCCAGAACCACTGCGCGATCTCGTTGCCACCTGAGCTCGGCTTCATCACCATGTGGCCTTCGTAGTAGAGAGCCTTCAGGTCATCAGCGCAATAGCGGATGAAGTTTGCTAGGGGCATCTCAGGCGGGCGCTGGGGAATATCGGCGTCCTCACCGTCAGCAAATTGCTGCAGAAAACGGACCACTCCACGAAACCGCGTAGCGGGGATGCCGCTTAGGCCAAAGGCCGTGCGGCCACCGGTGCGTGCAAGCCACTGTTCATGATACCGGCGCATTTGCGTCGTCTCCATGGCTGGATCGTCGGGCACATCGCTCACCGGCTTAATGGTGGACGCCTGCGCCGGCGCGCTGGGTTGGTCTCCCGGCTCGGCTTCCTCTGGAAAATCGCGCAGAACGGGTCCGGTCGGCTCGCCGAACAAATCGAGCGCAGCCCTCAGGACGCGATGTTGGAGCCCCGGGTTCTCCGGCCCGCCCATCGCTTGGCCGAAGGGAAAGGGCACCCATAGAGCACGCGGTGGCTTCACCTTTTCAGTGTGCTCTCGAACGAAGCTGATCGAAGTGGTTCTGATGCCGCGAGTTTCCAGCGTACGGGCCAGCACACCACCGGTGTGCGTGCACAAAGGTCAGGTCGGGGTGATCAGCGCCAGGTCCACTGCCTCGTTGCGAAGGCGTTGTGCAACTTCAGGGCCAGATTCGGTCTCGAACCTGTCAACCTCGCGCTGCGCACCCATGAAGGAATAACAATTTGGAGCGAGAGATCCGAGTTCGCCGCTGACGACCAACTCCCGCACGCGGTCAATAGGGAACGAGATGTTGATGTCCCTGATGATGGGCACGCGATCAAATCCGATACTTGTGTGACTCTGGACAATATTCTCAGTTGGCGTCTCCGAAGGGATCACACGATATGTCTGTTCCCTGGGGCCGAAGGGCTTGTCGCTCCGCAGGTGCAAACCCGCTGTTGTTACGATCGCCAGACGGCACTCGGCCAGCCGCGCACTCAGCGGCAAAAAGGGCGTGTTATCGTTGACCTGTGCAGGAAAGGTTAAGAGTGTGTTACGTGAAATTTGTGACAGGCGGTCGAGTCGTGGCATTTGGAATCAAGATAGCACGGCGCTCGAAACAATGTGTGGGCAGCGGTGACAGCAGTCTGACCTTAGGCCAACCAGCCTCGTTATGACTTGAATTTGCCAGACTAGCGGTGGCGAAATCCACGGGGACACCGAACAGAGATAGGGCGCGTTAGTCGAAGCGCTGGAGGCCGGAGATGGCGATATCACGACGGAGATTGTTCCAGGTCGTTGGTGGTGGGATTCTTGCCGGGGGCGCTGGAGTGGTGGGGCTCCGAAGATGGGGCAACCCGAGCACGCCGCTGGATTACCCGTTTCCCGACACAGCTCCCGCGGCTGGGGTTCTTGCGCCCACGCCTGCGTGTGGAGACGCGAAAGCAACGGATTCCCAAACCGAGGGCCCCTTCTACACGCCAGATACTCCCCATAGGGCCATCCTGCATGAGACCGACACGGCGGGTATACCGCTAGTCATCGAGGGTCGAGTTCTGACGACCAATTGCCGTCCGATTCCTGGAGCGGTGTTAGATGTCTGGAGTTGTGATGCTGATGGTGTCTATGACAATGAGGGTTTCAAGCTTCGAGGACATCAATTTACGGACAATCAGGGGGCGTTTCATATCGAGACGGTCAAACCGTCGGTCTACTATCAGTTCTTGATCCGTCGTACGCCCCATGTCCACATCAAGGTGCAGGGCCGCGAGACCTCGCTGCTGACGACGCAGCTCTTTTTTCCCGGTGAGCCCTTGAATGAAGAAGACGGGATCTTCGATAAGTCTCTCTTGATGAAGGTGGAACAATCCGGCGCCGGATCGCTCCACGCGCTGTTCGACTTTGTATTAATGGAGGCTTAACGACTGGTTGGTCTGCCCAGAGTCCTAAGTCCTCCTCAGTCGGTTTGGGAAGTCAGTGCGGCAGCTCGCCAAGTCCCGAGAAGCCGCAAACGAGCCGACTGCGCCGGCTCGACAGGTGGCCAAGGAATAGGACTTCGCTCCAGATGATCAGGCGAGTTGGACGATTCTGCCCCGATTCTTAGTTTTCAGCGACTTAGAAATTCTATTCCTTGGGATTACCTGGACGTGACAGATGAGAACGGCAAGGTGACGACCTGGGGCTTTTCGGGTGGGGCCCCAGCCATGTTGCGCAGCCGCGGCGTCAGCAGAGATTCTCAAAAGGTAGGCGACGTGGTGAAGGTCAGCGGCTTTCAGGCCTTGGACGGCTCGAACAATGCGACTGGCGGCGGTGTCACGTTTACCGACAGAGGCGGGTGTTTACGGGCGCGGCGGACAACCCTAACCAGTAGATCAGTCCTCATTCTTCCTCCGATCCCGCGCCGTCTGAAAGTTCGAAAGGCGCCTGGTGCAGAAGTTCTGATCAAGTCGTACGTCGCTCCTTTCAGCTGAGCATCATGGCCCTTTATTTATGCGCATCTGTCTAGCGGGTACCCGTCTCCGGCAATTGAAAACCTAGGAACTGGTTAATTTCGTCTGGATCAACTTCGGGACCGTTAAAGTACACGCGTTCATGATTCGCTTTGGTGCCGTCCTCCTCGAAAAGGCCGATCGATTGCACAAAGAGGGCCGGAGGCGGGTAGTTTTGAGGCGAATTGCCTTCCATGATGTAGAGCCAGTTGTGGTGCATATAGATACTTGCGAATGTCCGGGACTGATCGGCGTTGTTGATGAATTGCAGTTCGTTGGATTCTATTGCTTCATAGCCCAAGAAATTCCACATATAGTGCGTCAACGTGATATCGCGCTGCATCATCCGGAACGCCGCATAGATCATGGCGCCGCGCACATCGTTCTTCCAGTAGCCGGGGCCGGGAAAGGACGTGAGTCCATTGCAGCGTTCAAGGCCCGGAGGGCAATTCTGCGATCTCTCCGTGAGGATGTCCCTGACCGGACTGTAATCAACGACAGTCACGGAGTAGGTGCTCGGGCCCTGCTTCACGGTATAAACACGACCCGGTATAGAGGCGCCGTATTCGGTTTCCCAAACGATATTCTCTACTTCCGGTTCGCCCGGAAAATTGCTTGAGAAAAGATCTTCCTCACTGACGAACTCCCGCCACTCCTGGGCAAAAGAATCTTGCGAACAAAACACTAAAACCATCACAATCGAAACCATCAGTCTCATACCCATATCGAGCCTCCAGGATATCGTAATCCGTGTAACCCCGATCCATCAGGAACACGGTTCCCATGCGAACCCCATTGTTCAGGCGACTTTGATGTCGCTCCTCTTGCCGTTCGCAATCAGCACGTAGCTTGTTCGCCGAGGCCAGCGTGGATCTCTTGGGAGCTTCGGAAACCGCTGAATGCTTCAGCTTCCCTTCGCAATTGGGCCAATCGCCAAGCCTATCTCTCGCGGTGTGTGCGCCTGCCCCAGTTGACAGAACAGCATCGCTACGAACTGTTACGGAACTGCTTCAGCGAACGCTGCCAGAGCCGTTATGCCGTTGGTCAGGACCCCAGAATGCGCGCACGCGATCGCTCTGATCTCGACGTTCTCCTGAACCAGCCGTTCATACAGTGTGATCAGGGATGCTCGATTTTGGTCCGTGTCCTCGCTGAAGAACCAATGGGCGTTCAATAGTGTCCCGTCCCGCCCTGCAATAGCGGCGTCACCAAGGAAAAGAACTCCGTTGACGACGTAGGCCGCATGTCCTTGCGAGTGACCGGGTACGGCGAATACTCGGATCTGAGTGTCGCCTATTGTGACGGTCTGTCCGTCATGAAGAGGGGACGTAACCTGTACCCCGGCGGGTCCTTGAGCGCCCTCTTCGATGGGGCCGACTTCAGCTTCGAGAGCCATGACTTCAGCCTGAGGAAAAGCCACTATAGCCCCCATATGGTCGCCGTGACCATGCGTAAGCAGGATGGCTCTTACCGCATCCGGCGTGAGATTGCGACGTGACAGGTCCGCAAGAACGGCTTCCCCGGAAGTATCAAATCCCCCGTCGACGAGGACAACCTCATCCGGCCCTACCGGCACGACTGCAAAACTCCCAAGGGCACTCTCGAGGATTCGAATGCCTTCGACTTCGAAACCGTCCACGATCGCCTGACGATTCATCAAAAACGGGCCGAGTACGACGGCAGCCGCACCCACAACGAGCACCACAACTGCGGCAATAGCGATGCCGCTGATCTTTAAGATACGTCTCAGCACTGGTGACATGTCTCGGACCTCCGAATCCTATTTCGGTCGTAGGGACGCCGTCCGCAGCATCTCACTGACCCGCATGAATATCTTGGTCAACTGCCGCAACCTTTGAATTTCGGATGCGCTCCGTAGCGTACGCCGGCAATACGGCCGGCATTCTGCCAACTCTTGACTGCTCAGATGCCGGAGACGGAACGTGCTGTCAAAAATCTGCAGGGAGGTCCGCCTCAGGTCCTGCT
Source organism: Terriglobia bacterium (assembly GCA_965263045.1). GTDB lineage: Bacteria > Acidobacteriota > Terriglobia > 20CM-2-55-15 > 20CM-2-55-15. The sequence goes on along the minus strand of CBDHGK010000041.1, from coordinate 4,108,678 downwards.
TCGTCCCAGTTTTGAACGACTCCGCTCGGTGACTTTATAAATCCTAATAGACATACGGGTGAGCCGTCTCTCGAGGGATGGCATCGCGCCTTGATTTCGTCTCCTACGTTAATGTGCCCTTCATTCCTCCCACCGCCTTCGAGCGCCCACATTTGCTTCTGGCCGTCGGCTTGCGTTCTTTCCATGTAGACCCAAGGGTGGGGAACAATTATATGGATTTCCGTGACGACCCCTTCAATGTCCACCGTTTCTAAGTTGTAGTTTCCGTGCGCATGATGCGGCCATGCCGACACGCTAAATATCGCCATCCCGATGACAGCCAACCCAATAACAGCTATTCGCATCCTCCTCCTCCTTCGCTCTCCAGTTTCGATTGTTCTTGCAGTTCAGAGGCAATTGCCTCCGTCTCAGTCGCATGCCGGCATGACCGTGATGCATCTTCGAAGAATGGATCGGCACCCTCCTCTACGAAAGGCTGGCAGGTCTCCTTCGGCTCCCGCCAGTACTCCTGGGCCGTAGCGGGGCGTCCAGACCAAGAACGTCGCTGGAACCCATGGGATGCCTATAAACAAGTACTATATCATTGAGCCGCCCCGGGTTTTCCGGAGACCAGGTCATCTGACTCAACGTTATTTTGTCACCATCCTAAAACCTAGCTTGCGGGCTAGTCCAGGGGCTTGGCGAACAATCCGTTTTCTCATCGTGCAGGCACCGGATGCCGTCAGGGCGTTGTCCTGCATTGCCGCCAGGACGAGAATCTCAAATGCCGAACCCTGTAACCAGTCCACGGAGTCTGCCGTGTAGCCGCAGACCGCAAGCGCATCAGTTTGCCTTAGAAAGGCCCTTAAGAAGTTGCCGTGAAGGTCCAGAACTCCACATCCGGCAAAGTAGATTATCCTGCCTCTGCAACTATTCGCTAGTCGGTCGCGCAATAGGTCCAACGAGACTTCGCTGGCACGAAACCGTGTATCACCCAGGTCGATCGCCCCAGGTGATCCGTGCAATGCCAGGTACACGATTGGGTAGTCGCGGTATTGCTTCTGAACCCACTTCTTGAGTTAATAGTTCAGCGCATCGTTTGTGACTACGTTTCGATGGATGTGGGGCACTCGATGTTCGTCGGACTGCTTGAGTAAGTCGAGAACTGGCTCGACTGAAGAAGGTTGCTTTATGGACTGCCACCAGTCGCCCTCAAGACAGAATATTCCTTTGGCTTTGCGTCGCCTCTTGGCGGGGCGTGAAGTTGTCTCGGCCATTAGTTCACCGTCCCCATCCTAAGATCATCAACATGATCAACTGTTGCTTCCTGCTACCCTAGCGTTACCCCAAAAAGAAAAATCCGAGCTAACCTCGGGATATCTTCTTTATTATCAGTGAGCCCTGAAGGAATCGAACCTTCAACCTACTGATTAAGAGTCAGTTGCTCTGCCAATTGAGCTAAGGGCCCGCAGCGACCAATCATAGCAAACGATCCTGGGGCGGGGAAGGGACGACACGCGTTGAGAAATCAAGGCCGAAAACACGGGAAATTGCAGACTTTTGGGGGTGAGAGACTGATCGGGATGGTCGCGGGCATGGCCGTCCATTCGCCCGCATCGGGCGACAATCTGCAACCTGCTATGCGTCTGCTTCGGCGCCCTTTTCGGAATCTTCCGTTTTTTCTTCTTCTTCCGGCATGAAAGCCTGCCACTCTTCGGGGACAGCCTGTGGGCCGGGGCGCATGCCTGCGATGTCCGGGTCTTCGCCGTCCAGGCTTCGGGGACCGGCGTCCGCCTTGCGTTCCTTGGAATCGAAGCGTCGCTGTTCTTTTTCGCGCCTCTTTTCCTGGCGGGCCTTTTCCTTCAGTCGTTTCTGGAAGGTGGGTCTGGACTGTCTCGCCATGGATTCCACTCCTTTGGATTCCCGCCGGCTGAGCAAGGCAACCGTCTGCCGGATGATAGCGGGAAAGGAAATTCCGTGTCCTTACTGCTCGGGCCGACACGAATATGTGACTATTCAATCTAAAGGTTCGGAAGTGATCTTGTCAAACCGGTGGGCCGGGAGTGGTCCGCTTTCTTTCCTCTATTTATCTTTCGCAATCACGCAATCCCTGAATTCAGGGTCCGCGGCTGCCTCCGGAACCCGATTTCCCTTACGTGGTATCCTGCCCGGCATGCGTAGTTTCTCGGAAAGAATCAAAGACGCGATGCTTGTCAGGGTGGATCTCTACGAAGAGGTTGAGGCCGATCCTTCGGCGACCGGTCAAGCCATGGGCGTGGTCGTGATGGCCAGCGTCGCGGCCGGCATCGGCATCGGCTTACCTTTCGGCATTGGTGGCCTGGTGGCGGGGACGCTGGTCTCGTTGATTGGATGGCTACTATGGGCAGGCCTGACTCACATAATCGGGACGCGCATCCTGCCGACACCCGAAACCGACAGCAGTTTTGGGCAGGTGCTGCGTACGACGGGGTTTTCGGTGGCGCCGGGCATCTTTCGCATTTTTTCCCTGATGCCGTTTCTGGGAGTCTTCATCGACCTGGTCATCCTGATATGGATGCTCGTCACCTTCGTTGTTGCGGTTCGGCAGGCTCTGGACTATACGAGCACGTGGCGCGCAGTCGCAGTGTGCATGACCGGTTGGCTGGTATACGTATTGCTGGGAACAGTCCTCATTCCCCTGACTCGCTGAAGTTTTATCTTTTCCCTAAAGTTTTTTCTACAGCGTCCGATATAGAGGTTAGACGGCCTGGAATTTCGGCTGACAGGACGTGTCGGTCGACTGAAAGGGCTTGTAACTACTGCTGCTTGAATCTCTGTTCTCTGTGTTGACAGGACGGTGGTCTTCGGACCGCCGTTCTCATTTTAGTCAGAACGCCGCCGATCGCTCGAACCCCTACCGGTCTCTGCATTCTGAAGATGTGGGCATTCCTTCGCATGGGATTCACCGTCCTTCGGCCGGTCCTCCCATGCTTGAGCGCACAACCGCCAAATCGTGGGGTCGTAGCCCGCACCTTCCGGGGAGGTTTATCCGATCTTGGGCGCCCCGGGCTGGCCCGTCGGTCGTGATATCTTCGAGTCGTGAAGAACCTCGAAATTGCCTCAATCTTCGGGAACATGGCCGACCTGCTGGAGATCCAGGGAGCGAACGCGTTCCGGGTGCGGGCTTACAGGAATGCGCGTTCCAGCCTGGAGGTGATGACTGACAACGTTGAGGAGATCGCCAAAAGGGATGCGCTCAAGGATATTTCAGGCATCGGTAAGGATCTGGCGTCAAAGATCGTCGAATACATTCAGACGGGCCGGATTCGGGCATATGAGGACCTGAAGCAGGAAGTCCCCATCGGCCTGGTCAGCATCGTCAGCATTCCGACGATCGGCCCCAAAACCGCTCGCGCGATCTTTGACCACACTGGCGTGTCCAGCGTTGAGGATCTGGAGAAACTGGCCCGATCCGAAGAGCTGCTTGAGGTCCCGGGGATCAAGAAGAAAACGCTCGAGAACATCGTCCGTGGAATCGGGCTCTACAAGCGCCGGAAGGGCCTCTTCCTGTTGGGTCGCACACTGCCCGTAGCCAAAGGCATATGCGCGATCCTGTCGCCGATGGCCGATCGGATCGCCTACGCGGGCAGCCTTCGCCGCATGCGCGAGAGCGTTCACGACATCGATATTCTTGCCGCCTCCCCCGATCCTCAGAAGATCACGAAGGAGTTCGTCGGTCTACCAATGGTCGAACGTGTGCTGGTGAGTGGCGACACCAAGACGTCCGTTCTGACAGCCAACGACCTCCAGGTGGACTTGAGGGTCGTCCAGCTTGAAAGTTGGGGCGCGGCGCTCGCGTATTTCACCGGATCGAAGGAGCACAATATCCGCGTGAGCGAACGGGCTGTCCGGCGGGGTTTCAGGCTGAACGAGTACGGTTTGTATAACTCGGCCGATACTGTCGTGGCCGCCCGGGAAGAAACGGACATATACCGTGCCCTCGATCTGCCATGGATACCACCGGTACTGCGCGAAGATTGGGGTGAGATAGAAGCCGCTGTCGAAGGAAGCCTCCCGGAGCTGGTTTCTGCCGACGACATTCAGGGCGACCTGCATATGCACACGACGTGGAGTGACGGTGCGCTGTCGACCGAGGCCATGGTGGAGGCCGCCCGCGGCCAGGGTTATCGCTACGTCGCGATCACGGACCATTCCAAGTCACTGGGCGTGGCTGGTGGACTGTCCAACGAAGATCTGCTCAGACATGCCGCCGAGATTCATGCGTTGGATCGCAATCTGGCGGACTTCCGCATACTGGCAGGCACCGAAGTCGATATTCGTGCAGACGGAACGTTGGACTATCCCGATGATGTTCTGGCGCAGCTGGACTTTGTGGTGGCATCGGTCCACTCCAGCTTTCGGCAGGACAAAGAAACCATGACCGCACGCGTCGTGCGCGCCATCCGGAATCCGCATGTTCGGGTGATTGGACATCCCACGGGGCGATTGATCGGAGACCGCGACTCATACGAGCTGGACTTCGACCAGGTTATGGCCGAGGCGGTTCGGACCGGTACCTGTCTCGAGGTCAACGCCCATTATCACCGTCTGGATTTGAATGACGTGCTGTGTCGGAAGGCCCGCCAGATGGGTGTCCGCGTCGTGATCAGCACCGACTCTCACAACGCAGAAAATCTTCAGAATCTGCCCTATGGCGTGGCCACCGCGCAGAGGGGTTGGCTGGGACCGGAGGACGTGTTGAACACGCAGGCTGTGGAAGAAGTGTTGGCGTTTAAGGGGCGGGATGTGGGGGGGTAATGGATGGTCGAGATTGGGGTTGCAGGGAGATGAGGGGCATCACTGAAGGTTTTGGGAAGGTGGAAGGTGACGTTGCTACGTGGGCTTGTGAAGTCTTGACCGGGAAGTTCGTTGCCCGATAGTTTCGTTCGGGGCCGGTCCGATTATCTGCTTACTCTGACGCCTCGGTTCCACCTCTTCACTGTGAAAGCCGTCCACCCGCACCGCGGGGCCGGTGCGGGTAATTCTTTGGGAGTTGGTTCAACGTTTCGTCGGTTTCTGTAGGCGTCGGCGTAGCGATCATTGCGAGGCTTGTCCCGTGTTCACCCTGCGTGTCAATCGCAACCGAGATTGTCGTTTTATCGGACGACAGCGCCAGATCTTGAAGTGCGAGTTGCTGACAGGGGACCGTAGTGTGCGTTCGAATTCACGCGCAGTTGGAATGTCTGGAAAAACCGCATGTGATCTGGCTCCCTCGTGACATGACTTGATCCTGGGACCGCCCGATCGTTTACTCAGTTCCGCGGACACATAGCAACTCCATGGACTCCGAACTTATCAAGACCAAGGCCCGGGAACTCGGCTTCGAACTTGCCGGCGTGGCGCCGCTGGGTCCCTCACCTGAGGCCGATTTCTATTCCGAATGGCTGGCCCGCGGGTACGCGGGTGAAATGCACTACCTTGAGCGTGGAGCGACGACGCGGTTGGACCCGTCCCGGCTCCTGCCGGGTGCGCGGTCTGTGGTTGTGTGCGCATTGAACTATCACACCGACCGTCCACTGACGGCCTCGGATCCGGAGCGTGGGTGGGTTTCCCGCTATGCCTGGGGCCGGGATTACCACAAGATCCTCCTGGCGCGGTTGAAGCTTCTGGCCGAGTGGATCGGTCGGGAAACGGGTGCCGGGACGCGTACATATGTCGACACGGGTCCTCTGCTCGAACGGGTGTATGCCCGGTATGCGGGCGTCGGCTGGTTCGGTAAGAACACCTGCGTTATCGACCAGCAGGTGGGTTCCTGGATATTTCTGGGCTGCATTCTGACGGACCTCGAACTGACTTACGACACGCCTCCGCCGGACCGATGCGGCAGTTGCACCCGGTGTATCGACGCCTGTCCGACCAATGCGATCGTGGAACCTTATGTTCTGGACAGCCGCAAGTGCATTTCGTATCTGACCATCGAGCTTCGGGGTGCGATCCCGGAAACGCTGAGGGAAGGAGTCGGCCATCACCTGTTTGGCTGCGACATCTGCCAGGATGTGTGCCCGTGGAATAGCCGCGCGCCGGTGGTTCCCGATGACAGGCTGGACTTCCGGCCCGAGCTGTTCTGGCCGAGCCTCGACCACCTCCTCGATCTGAATGATGACGGCTGGCGCGATCTGATCCGCGGCACCGCCATGAAGCGGGCCAAAGTCGGGGGACTCATCCGGAACCTGATGGTCGTGGTCGGCAATTCGGGGTTGGGCCGGCTTCGGAAGAAGGTCGAGCGGTTTCTCGGACACTCCGACGCCGAGGTGCGATCTCACGCACAATGGGCCGCGCAGAAGCTTGATGCCGCGGATCGCTGAGATCCAGTGACCTGCACCACCCGAATCGGGACTAGCCCGAACTTGTCACCAGTTCGGGGGCCCGGGTTTCTCACAGCAAATAAGCCTTACCAGGCGGGAGATCTGGGACGGACACCTAATTCGGTCCGTCAACACACTGTGATTTGTGCTGAGCTCGAGAATTATTGAGTATCGCATAATATAGTGACATTCTGTCATGAGTGTCCTATACTTCCTGCATGGGAAATCCAGCAGGAGTTCGACGCGACTTTGATGCATTAGAGCGGCGACGTATGGAAGCCGCGAGACTGTTAAAGCAGGGCCTGTCGGAAGCGGAGGTGGCCCGCCGAGTCGGTGCCCACCGGCAGTCGGTGAACCGCTGGTCTCAACAACTCGCTGAATCAGGAAAGCAGGGACTGAAGCAGGCTGGGCGGGCGGGCCGCAAGCCAGGGCTGAGCCCGGCGGATCTGAAGAAGATCGAGCGGGGACTGAAACGCGGACCCGAAGCGTTGGGGTACGACACGAGTCTGTGGACCGGGTGGCGTGTCGCCCATCTGATCGAAGAGGAGTGCGGTGTTAGATATCACCCCGGACACGTCTGGCGGATTCTGCAGCAGATGGGCTGGAGTTGCCAGCGGCCAACGGGTCGGGCGCTGGAGCGCGATGAAGACGCGATCCTTCGGTGGAAGAAGACAAGCTGGCCCGGGATTAAAAAAAAGCCCGGAAAGAGGGCCGGACGATCGTATTCGTCGACGAAAGCGGGCTGACGGAACGACCGCATCGGTACCGCACCTGGTCGCCGCGCGGGCAGACTCCGGTCCTGCAGTACCACTTCAACTGGAAGAGTCTGTCGGCAATCGCCGGAGTGACCTGGTGGAACTTCTACTTCAGGATGTATCCGGGAGCCATCCGCAGTCCGCAGGTTGTCGAATTCCTGAAGCATCTGATGCGTCACATTCCCGACCCTCTGTTGGTGATCTGGGACGGGCTGCCGAGTCATCGGAGCCGCATGGTCCGAGACTTTGTCGCCGAAACTCAGGGCCGACTCGTTCTGGAACGTCTGCCGGCGTATGCACCGGAGCTGAATCCAGTCGAATATCTGTGGGGCTACTGGAAGCATCATGAACTGCCGAACTTCTGTCCCAAAGACTTCGGCCAGCTCAGCGACCATGCACGTCGGGCACTGTGCCGAATGCGGCGCCGGCCGCGACTTGTCACGGCATTCTGGAAGCAGGCCAGCCTCTTCTAGTGTCACTATATTATGCGATTCTCAATAGGTGTCCGTCCCAGATCTCGGGCTCCAATCAACGTTGCCGCTCAACTGGTGAGAAACCCGGACTAGCGCCGATGGGTCTTGCCGGGGGGATCGGGGCGCGAGACGGAAGTCGATGTTTTCACATCGACGACGGCTCGCAACGAAGATATCGCCGACAACCCTCATATGCTCAGAGAGCTCGGGCGAAACGGCATTGTCTTCGCCGTCGTCAGCTCCTCATAATGTAGGCGCATTCCCTCGTCGCCGCGACGTCGCGTCGTCGCCCAGTCGACTCCTGGAATACAACGCCGTTTGTCCCGAACGCTGGTCCCGATTTGGGTGGTGCAGGCCACTAACCCGTAAAGATCACCAGTTCGGGAGCCAGGGTTTCTCATATCAAATAAGCCTTGCTGGGCGGGAGATCTGGGACGGACACCTAATTCGGTATGTCAACACATCGTGATGTCTGCCGACCTAGAGAATTAGGTGTCCGTCCCATATCTCGGGCTCCAACTCATATCTCGGGCTCCAACTAACGTGGCCGCTCAACTGGTGAGAAACCCAGGCTAACTGGCGGGATCGTCAATAACGCGGTCGTCGACGGTTCCATTTTTGGCCACCTGGAAGATCCTGCGTTCCAGGCGAAAAATAAATTGGAACACCAGCTCGCGGTCCGTTTCGCCGATGCCCTCGAATTCGACACCGATCAGCGGGTAGCTCATCCACTTCACAAGCGGATAGACGACGGGCATGCCTAATTCGGGGAGCACCAGGACGGCCGGTCCCAGATCCTGGTCCAGGTAGAATCTGTGGTAGTGGTCCGCCGTGTAAAAGCGGGCTCCACCCGGTCCGAGTTCATCGACGATGGGGTCGATGTTTTCGCCGTCGATGCCAAAGAGCAGGTACACGGGGTCGGCGGCGCCTAAAGGCAGTCGGTGGGCGGATCTCTCTTTGCTTTCACTCGGTGCCTCGTTCTTCATAATGGGCACTTCGGCGCATTCGGTTAAAATCTTTAGTCATCTGATGCGACTCTTCCTGATAGCTGCAGTACCGGTGGCGTTGATCCTCTACGGGCACGGCCTACAGGCGCCGTTCTATCTGGATGACACCGGGGTCCTGGAGACGGCACGCGGTGGTGTCGCATTCTCCGCAACTCGGCCGCTGGGTTTCATTTCCTTCTATCTGACCGCTTTGCTGGCAGACGCCTTCGGGCTTCTGTTTCACTGGGTGCCCAGCTTCTATCACCGGCTTGCCAATCTCTGCGTCCATATTCTGGCGTCGACGGTTCTGTTTGGCCTGACACGGGAGCTGACCCGGAATGTTTCCGCGGGCTACGCGGCCGGTTTTCTGTTCCTGGTCCATCCCATCGTCAGTCAGCCCATAATGTACGTGTCCCAGCGCTTCGAGTCGCTGGCCGTCCTGTTCATGTTCTCTTCGGCCGGGGCCTATGCGCGATTCCGGCGTACAGGCGGATGGGGATGGATCGCGGGAGCTGCCGTTTGCGGGCTCGCGGCCGCGCTGACGAAGGAAACCGCCGTCATCCTGCCGGTGTGGATCCTGCTGATGGAATGCACCTATTTCCGTCGATGGGGGTGGGACCGGCGTTTCCTGTATTTGATCCCCATTGGCGCCGTTCTGGCGTGGCCGGCCTGGACGGCCTTTCGCGGTTCGGCAGCGACGCTGACATCGATTCCCGTAGTGCCGTACTGGCTGACCCAGGGTCTGGTCCTGCTGAAGCATCTCCAGCTGGTCATATACCCGCGGGAACAATTCCTGCTCTACGACTTCCCGCTGGCCTCCGGTTTATCCTGGCCCGTGGTGGGTGCCTGGTCCGTTGTCTTGTCGCTTATTGCTACAGGATTTCTATTGCGGAACCGATATCCAACAATAGGGTTTGGCATCTTGACGTTCTTCGTCCTGTTGCTGCCTGTGACGCTGTTGCCCCTGCCGGACATATTCTTTGAGCATCGGGTTTACGGCGCGTTCGGCGGAATCGCCATGGCGATGGGTTCGCTGCTGGCCATGCGGCCCCGACCCATGATCGCCCTGATGAGCGTGGTGCTGATTGGCGCCCTCGGAGTCCGGACCTTCGAGCGCAGCGGGGAGTGGAATTCGGAAATCCCGTTTTTCGAGGCCCATCGCGAGCGTTTTCCGAATCACCCGCACGCCCTGTCGTTCCTTGCGGTGCACTACGGGGCAGGGGGGCAGGTCCGAAGGGCCATCGAAGTGCTTGAACAGGGTCGGAGAAACGTCGAACGTTTCAACGCCTACTATTCCGAGCCCGGCCGATTGACTGTGGCACTCAATCTGGCCAGCGCCCGGATGGCGATGGGAGAGCTGGAAGCGGCCCGTGAGGTATTGGACCAGGTCCGGGACATCGGTTCCAATGAGCCCGCGTTTCATCAGGCCGAGGGGAACTGGTTTCTGGCATCGGATCAGCCGGAACGGGCGATAGAGGCTTTCGAGAGCGTGAACGCACTCGATCCAGGGGCATCCGCGGCCTGGGTCGGGCTTGAGACAGCCCACTCGAGGCTCGGCGAGCAAGATGAAGCGGCCCTGGCCGCTGACCGGTTGCAGGAGATCGACAGCGCCCTGGATGCCCGGAACCGGGAGCGACTGTCAATACCGGCCCTGTACAGATCGCAGGTAACGTTTGCAATATTGTTGATGGGGTTTGCCGTGATTTTCATTTCATTGAGGTTTGTCTGGTCGATCGCACGGCAGGGATGGTCGGATGTCTGACCGCGCCATAGTCCTGGTCGTTAACAGGGAAAGAATCCTTGTCGATCTGCTCGTGCACGCGCTGGAGTCCGACAATCTCGCGATGTTCGGGGCTTCGTCGGTCCTGGAAGCCACCCGCCTGTTCGAGCAACATCGTCCGGATCTCATCATCGTGGATCCCACGGTTGCTGGCGGGTTCGAGTTGATGGACCAGGTCCGGGGTGGACTGAAGCCGGCCCGGATTGTGGCGTTTGTCGATTCCGATGAGATGCGTGAAAAGGTTGCCGGTGCGGGTGTCGAACTCACCGTCGATAAGGCCGCCGGCATGGATGGACTGGTGGGCGCGATCCGGGCGTCGCTCAGCCACGGCGTCGCTGTGGAACTGGACGGGGACGGCACTCGGATCCTCGTGGCTGATGACGAAGAGGGAATGCGGACCGTGCTGGTGGACTACCTGGGCGGTGGCGGCTACAGGGTCTCCGCTGTCAGCGACGGGCTCGAAGCTGTCGAGTTCGTGGCGAACGATCCGCTGTTGCGTTTGGTGCTGCTCGATCTGAGCATGCCGCGAATGGGGGGCCTGGAAGCGTTGCGGCAGATCATGATGCAGCCGAACCATCCCGACGTGATCATGATGACGGCGGTGACGGATCGGGAAATCGCCAAGCAGACCCTGAACATGGGGGCTTTCGACTACGTTCTGAAACCGTTCGAACTCAGTTCGATGGACGCCTCGATCGTCGCCTGCCTCGGCTACGCCGATTATCATAAGCGTCCCTGGTGGAAGCGTCTCGTTCCCCGCATCGCCTGACAGCCCGTGGCAGAAGTCTCGTGGGCCGCGTTGCGGCCAAACGGGGCCATATTCTAGGACGCGACGACGTTGCAATACTCATTCATTGCGAGGAGTCGGCGACAACGAAGATGGCCCCGTTTCGCCGTAACCCTTTGGGCGCAGGGGGGTTCGGGCCACAGGCTTTGTCGTTCGTCGGTCACGATGAAAAGACTGCGCCCGCGGCCTCGGTTTCAAACCTCGGTGGCCGCTCCTCACTTCGCGCCTGCAACCCGAAGACCCCTGTGCGCGGCCTTTGAGATGTACACCACTTCTGCCACGGGCTGCTAAGTCGATTCCGACTCGGGCAAGTAGACCTCCAGCGCTCATTATATTTCAACCGTTTCAATCGAATCCGCGCTAAATTGATCCAATGAACAGGAGCATTCGATTGGGAATTCTAGGCCTTGGGACCGTGGGTACCGGCGTGGTCCGAATCCTCGAAAAAAATGCCGCTCTGATCGAACGGCGTGTTGGGTTGCCGCTCGAGGTGGGGCGCATTGCAGTGCGTGACCCGGGCAAACCGCGTGGGGTGTCGATCCCGGACGGCCTCTTGACGACGGATCCTCTTGAAGTCGTTCAGGATCCCGATATCGATGTCGTCGTGGAACTCATCGGTGGGGAAGATCTGGCGCGGGACCTGGCGCTGGCGGCCATTGCCGGCGGGAAACACCTGGTGTCGGCAAACAAGGCCCTGTTGGCTGAGCACGGGGCAGAAATCAGACAGGCGGCCCGCCGGGCGGGCGTCAACCTGGGGTTTGAAGCCAGTGTCGCCGGTGGCATTCCCATCATAAAGACGGTGCGCGAGTCGCTCGCCTCCAATCGCATCCTCTCCATCTATGGCATCATCAACGGCACTTCGAATTACATCCTCACGACGATGCGGGATGAGGCGCGGTCATTCGACGATGTTCTTGATGCCGCCCAACGCGCCGGCTATGCCGAAGCCGATCCGGCGTTCGATGTGGGCGGGATCGATGCCGCTCACAAGCTCGCCATTCTGGTTAATCTGGCCTTTGGGCTCGCTGTCAAACCGAGCGATATCTACACGGAAGGGATCGCTGCAATAAGTCCGATCGATATCGATTTCGGGCGCGAGTTCGGCTACACACTGAAGTTGTTGGCCATTGCCAAGTCGTCCGACGGCGAGGTCGAAGCCCGTGTCCACCCGACGATGGTTCCCGACTCCCATCCCATTGCCCAGGTGGGAGGGGTCTACAACGCGATCGAAATTGTGGGCGATGCCGTCGGGGATCTGATGCTCTACGGAAAGGGTGCGGGAGAAATGCCGACCGCCAGTGCCGTGGTCAGCGACATAATGGACATCTCCAGGGAGGTCGGGACTTCCCCTGAGGCGCGCTCGCCGTCGCTATTGCCCCCGGACGGCGATGTCGGCAAGATCAAACCCATTGACTCCGTTTCCTGCCTCTACTATCTCCGGTTCATGGTCGACGACGAGCCTGGCGTACTGTCCCAGATCTCCGGTATTCTCGGCAGACATGACATCAGCATTGAATCGGTCATCCAGAAAAGGCGCGAAACCGGCAGCCGGGTCCCCCTGGTGGTGATGACGCACACGGCTGTGGAACGCCACGTTCAGGAAGCGCTTGCCGAGATTGATCAGCTGTCAAGCGTTTCGGAAAAGGCCGTCTTAATCCGCGTTGAATCCAAGAAATAATTCGGGTCAGAGCCCTATTTCCCCAATTAATTTAAGGGAATAACTGTAGGGACTAATTGGGGAAATAGGGCTCTGACCCGAATTATTTGATGCGGAACACAATGTCGTCCCCGCTGACGATGAAGCTGTCGCCCTGCTGGCGATCGGACGTTTCCAGCGAACGGTTCGGGCCTGCTGAAATCACCATCACGGCGATTTCTGGAAGAACTTCACCCCGGACCTTCAACGCCGTGCCCTCTGCATCCTCGAAGAACTTCACATGAAGCATGCGGACGTTCATCAGGTACTTGTTGCCCCAGGGATCAGTGCTCGAAAGCGTTGCGATATAGGGTCCGGACCAGCCACGTTGGGGGTTCCCGGGTATCGTCCCCCGGACCGGATACTCTGCCGTGCCCGTGAAGCTGATGCCGGCATCTGCGGTTGTCCGGGCAATATTATTCGTTACCATCTGGCCCTCGATCGAGTCGTCGGTCGGGTTTACCTGATGACCGAACAGTGGAGCGCCGGCGGCATAACTGATCCCTGAAGGTATTCCCCAGGAACCCGATATCGTCGGATCTATGGTGGGGTAGGTCCCGTTCTGGGAGACGAGGTTGTTGAAGAAAGCATCGTCCGGGCCTGTGGCTGTGCCGTCCTGGAACAAGGGGTAGAACGAATTGTCCTTGTAAAAGTTGATGACGCCCTGCCCGATCACGGCGACATCGGCGATGGCTGCCTGAATCTTGGAGTCGTTGATCGCGTCGATCGCACTTCCAACGGCGACACCGGCGAGAACTGCAGCGACAGTGGCCGTCGCTTCGATCAGCGACGTTGCGACGCCCCGTGTCCCTTTGAGTAGCTTTCCGATCATTCCCACGTTTGCTGTTCCTGAATCTTCCATGTCTCAGCTCCTTCTGCCGGTTCAATCGGTCAGCTATCTTAGTGCACGCGACATGCCACAGCATAAATATTTGAAAACAAAGACTTAAAGTTCCAGGCGTCTACCATTACTGTAGACGGACCATCCGATGAACCCACAACTTTGTGAGTATGGATACCGGTGCTGCAGGCAGGGAGCTACCAGTCGGATCGATGGAGAGTTGTACCCTGCTCAGGGAATTGTGAAGAACAGGCGGTTCGATGTCCCGCCATTGGGGTCCGTCACGGTGATCGGAAGCACGCCGGAGGCGCCGACGAGGATCGACGGTACGGAGACGACGATCTGGTTCGATGTGACGCTGGATGGCGTCAGGACGGCCGTTCCGATCAGGACCGTGCTGGAGGTCGTAAAATTTGAACCGCTGATCACGAGATCGAACGTGGCGCTTCCGGGGGGGATGGTCGATGGCGATAGCGACGCGATATTGGGGGCCAGGTTCGTCTGGGGCGTGGATCCGACACTGAATCCCAGCGTCGTCTGGCTCACTCCGCCACCCGGCTGCGCGTTCTGCATCGTCAACAACCAGGGTCCGGAACAGATGATCGAAAACTCAAAGACCATCTGGTTCGAATTCAGCAGAGTCCCCGTATCCCCGTCGAAATCCTCCGGAGCCATACATGGGGGAAGACCAAAAAACGCCGTCGTCGACGCATTGAAATTGGCACCGTTAACAATCAGGAGTGCCTTGAACTTCTGCTCCGTCGTGCCATCGATGAGGAACGGCTTGTCGTCTTCGAACGACACTGGCGCAAAACTGAGGGACTCCAATACCGGAATCGGGTTCACAATCATCAACGGCAGTGTTTCAGATGGTGGGTTTCAAGGCACGACCGGTTCCGGATTCGCGACGGTGATGCGTTTCGGTTCGCCGTCGGGTACCAGTTCTGCAGGGATGGAGGCCGTGAGCGTTGTGCTGTTGATGAATTCCGTGGGTACTTCTACGCCTTCGAGCAGCACGGTGGCACCCTTAGACGAAACTGAAGCCGATAATCGTCATGGGTACGGGTGGCGAGCTTTCGTCGGGCCGCGCGACGATCAGATCGGGAAAAATCGAGCGCAATCCGGCAATTGGATTCAGGACATTTACAATCAGAGGGTTCGAGGGACCGGCCGTCGGTGAAGGGTTCAGGACCGATACTTCCAGATTCCCGGCCTCGAGAAGATCCTCTGATGGAATGTTGACGATGACTTCGTTTTCATCGACAAACACGGTGCCCTGCGGGATCCCGTTAACGAGGCCTAACGCGCCGATCTCGAAGCCGGTGCCTTCCACGTTGACATTAAATGTCAATCGACCCGCGATCACCTCAGCCGGCACATTCCTCAGAAGAGTAATAACGGGTGACGCTTCGCCAATGGAAAATGTCGTGGCAGCTGACCGAACGATGGTGCCGTCCGGGCCCATGCTCCTGACGAACAGTTCTCCTTCCCGCGCCAGTGTGAGGTCCCCGGCCGCGAATGTGATGTTGAGCGTACTCGAGTCGACAACGGTTGTTGGCAGAGCGGTTCCTTCGAATACGACCTCGCTTGTGGAGATAAACGGCCCTCCGGTAATGACGACGGCGATTCCCGATGATTCCACCAGGACACCCGGAGGAGTGACGGCTGCGATCTGCGGTACGATGAGGGTCCCATCGAAATCGTTATTCCGGCTGTTGGAATCCGCAATCGAAATATTGATACTCGATGGCGTCAACGCGAACCCGGAGGCACCCGCGCTTAACGTATAAGCTCCCGCTGGAATATCGCGGAAGGTATAGGATCCCGAAGAGTCGGTGACGATGACGCCGGAAACTGAACCCGAGAGAAGGACGGATGCTCCCGCAACGGGGGCGCCACCAGAGCTCACGGTTCCCACCGCCAGAAACTCTTCCTGTGGAGGAATCTGAATTCCCGAGGGTGCTTCGGTGAAGGGAAGCGCTCTCAGGCTGCTGCTGTCGGTTCGTCCAGTAATGGCTGTCGGGATGATGGGTGTGACCGACTGAACGACGACAAAGCCGCGCCCTTCAACTTCCGGAATCAGTTCCGACAGCGTATTCGTGACCTGTTGAAACGGGGGCACCGTGAGTGCGGCCTGCGAAACACGGGTACCGCCTTCGCTCATGACAGAGAACAGGATGTCTGCATTAAAACTATGCGGGTTGACCAGCGTGATTCCGTCAAAGAACGCGCGGTCGATTGCCTGGGTCGAAAACACAAAGGCGTTTCCACCGTTGAGAGGCTCTCCGTTGACAACGGTCAGGTTTGTTCCCAGGGTGTTCCCCAGCCCGATCACGGCGCTCAGTGAGTCGCTGCCTTCCACAACGACCGAACCCATCGAAAAAAGCGCCTTTTTCAAGTCCAAAGAGCGTGCTCACATTCTCGCGGATGGAGGCGCCGGCGCCGAGCGTCAGCGTCGCCGGGTTCCGGTTTCCCGGTATCCGTGTGCCGCCCTCCGAGACTGCCGTAATCTTGATCGACTGGAGCGATGGCGAGGTGTTGATCACCTGGAGCAGCGAAAAGAAACCTGCGCCATCGACAAACAAAGGCACGCGTTTCGCGGAAGACCGGGAGGCTTCTGAAGTTCCCTCACTCAGGGCCACATCCGTTCGTGTCGTGACGTCTTCGGCGACGTTGCTGTATTGCTCGATCTGAACCGAAGCGACGACCTCGCGTCGCACGTGGAATACGTTCGTGGGCGCTCGGATCAAAAGATGGGAGACCTCGTTGGGAGGGAGGACGGCCGAGCCCAGAAGTGTAGATATGTCGCCATGGAAACTGGCGTGCGGCGGCAGAAAGAAATCGCTCGCTCCCAAACTGGCCCCGTCGGGACTGACGGCAATCACGAATACCCGGGCTTGACTACGCCCCGGGTTGAATACATCCAGGAACGTTTTTCCCTTCGTGCCATGGGCGAACGGCACCACAATGTCTGCCCCGGCATCGCCCGGTCCGACGAATTCCTCAAGTCCAATACCATTGAAATTCGCTGTGACCTGAAGTGGAGTTGAACTGCTGACGCTGAGTGACCCAATGGCTCCCACACCGAGATCCGATCCGGACAGGCGCACCTGGTTGAGGGGCAGCAACGTCACGAACTGTACAGTCGGCAGGCCGAATTCTGTAAAAAACTGGACCTGGGCCTCTGCGACCGTCGGGCCTGGGTTGACGATGGTGACTTCCGAGGCAATATCGCCCGTAAAGCGTGGGAAATGATAGCCAAATGCCGCTTCAGGCTGCTGGCCAAAGCCGGTGCCCGGTATCGAAAGAAGCAGACATATCGACAACGTCAGAATACGCATGAGCATGAAGGAAACCTTTGCCGCCAATTTTTTCCGTACTGTCGCGACCGATCACTGCCTTTCAACGTGCTGAAAAGGCGGGATAGAACATTAGCCGAGGGACCCACAAGAGTCAAGGGGGATGCGCATTTTTTGCGCGTTGCTGAAAAAGACTGCAATAACCACATCACTTCCGCAATCGTCATCAAAGCGCAGCAATATCTCGATACAGGTCGGGTCGGCGCATGGTTTCGACGCCGAGTAACTCAACACGGCATGAATCTAGAATTTGCTCCACCCCGTAATCGCAAAGGCTACCGGACTCGACCCACGATGTCGTCGCCACCCACGACGATTGCGGGACTGCCGGTTGTAAGTGGTTGTAGAAAAGTGGTTTCTACGGTTCCATTGGGCCCGGCCGACAGGACGAAAGCCGCTTGTTCAGGTCCGAACTTCAAGGCTTCAGCGTTGAGGATAAAGGCATTACCCCATGGGTCGGTCCCAACTCCCGTGGCATAAGGGCCGCGCCATCGGAAACGCCCAGTGGTCGTATATCCGGGCGTATTCCGACCGAGAATGCCGTCGATGTCTCCTCGTGCGGCAAGGCCTGGCAGCCAGAGCGACCCGGGCGGATCGGGGTCGGGGCCCGGACCCATCAGGACGGTGAATGTTGCCGAACTCGTCGAAATCCCGGTCCCGGCGACAAAAATAGGCCACCTTCCTGTGTTTTGACGGAAGTTGAGCACGGCCGTCGCCAGGTTTTGTGCCTCCTGTTCCGCCCGTGTGACGCGTGCATCTTCCATCATGGTTGCGACAAAGGGCGTCAGGATGGCGGCCAGAATCGCTACGATCCCAAGCGTTATTGCTAATTCGAGTAATGTGAAACCGGATGCCCGAGGGCGGCTGCGTTGACCGTTCCCAAGCTCGATCGGCTGAGACCCGAGGTTGAAGCGATTCCAGATCCCGGATCGTCTGATGCTGATGAACATTCGAACTACCCGTTGCTCCGACCGCGTCCCCGACCGCGTCCCCCGCCGTCGCCATCGTCTTCATCGTCATCGTCTTCGTCATCGACGTCATCTTCATCGTCGTCGCTATCATCTTCATCGGCGTCCGTGTCTTCATCGTTACCGTCATTGTCTTCATCGCCGTTGTCGGCGCCTTCATCATCATCGTCATTCTCGGGCTGCGGTAACGGGTTTGCTGGTATTTCGATGACCGTGCCTTCGCTCAGATGGAGGGTGAAGGCGACACCCACGATGGATACGTTTCTGGCCCTCCCGTTTGGAGCGTTTCTGAACCGGTCGATGATGATCGTGGCCGTCGATCCCTGACCCTGGATCTCCAGCGGGGGCGCGTGGGTCGACGCGCTCCCGACAGTCACCGGGACCAACTGGGACGCTTTCCCCGTACCCGCAATGCTGATGGGCGCAAATCCGACGGTCTGACTGCTTCCCATGCGGTTCACACTGTCGTTGAAGACCGTTACGCCCCCAATGCGGACACGTTCAAAGTATGCGATCGCGTTGTATGTGGGCGTGATCGAATCGAGGGTGATCGGATCAGAGCCGAAATTCGTAATCCGAAACTCGAGCCTGTCGCTGTTGACGATGACGGTGCTTTCCTGAAACGTCAATTTCGGATCTACGGTGAGTGTTCGAAAGCCCTGCGGGACATCGGTGAATGAATAGTTTCCGTTCGTATCCGTGACGGCGTATCGTTTGCCGACCACACCCTGGTCGGGAACGTTGAGTGTCACGGTCGCAAACCCCACGGGTTGCCCTCTCACGACGAGCGTTCCGCTGAGATCGGAACGGACCTCTGTCTGGAGGATGTCGACCCACATGTCGTCGCCGCTGCTCGCCATGCCGTCGGGGCCGGGGCTCATTACCCGGACGGCAACCGCAAGGCCGTCCGCGGGTCGGTTAAACGGGGTGTTCGTATATACGAGAGCGTTTCCGAAAGCGTCCCGGTCAAACGTCAGCAGGTCTTCCAGCATCGCATCGGGCACGTACGCTCCCGTCCATCCGCCGCTGACCAACGTAACTGGGTCCAAATTGAAATCAGGCTGGCTTTCCTTGAGCCACAGTTGGGACAGCGTCGCCGGCGAGTTTCCCATCGAGCCCAGGTAGCCAAAATCCGAGCGTGTCGTGCCGCTCTGAAGCGTCCGCCGTCCCGCAAGTGCAATCCGGATCTGTTCCAACTGGTCCCGCGTCTGGATCGTCTTCCGTGTCGTACTGACCTGGCTGACCATGGGTGCGGCGATTGCCGTGGCCACGGCAACGATGCCCAGAAACAGGACGGCGGCAATCAAGCCGATCCCCCTGTGGCTCCCGACGATCCGGTGTACTCCCTGCATCCGCATTATGGCGTCGTGAACCCCACGGTCGACCCGTCGCTGAACAAGACAGAAAAGGTGACGCCCGACATATTGACCTGGGGACCGAGCGGCGGGGTCTGATTCTGGCGGAAGATTTCCAGTCGAATCAGAAGCGAGCCCCCGGGCGGAGCCATCACCAGGTCCGGCACCTGAAATGTGCCTGTCCGGATCTGCGTCGTGGTGGATGCAACGGGCGTCGTCGCCGCCATCGCCTGGGGCGCGAAAGTAACCAGATCGCCGTCCCCGGCCCGGGGGTTGTTGACGTTGTGCACAACGACGCCGTTGACCCGTATCCTCCTGTAAAAAGCCTGCGGGCCCGTTGGGTAGTTCGCAGTCAGCGACGTGATCGACAGGGCCGAACTGCCCAGGTTTTCAACGGTGAACCGGACGTTATGACTGCTGCCGCCGAACACCGAAACCGAACCCGGCTGCAGTTCCACCCCCGGCTGGACCCGGACGATGCGGTCACCATGGGAGATGCTGCTGAAATCGTAGAAACCTCCGGCATCGGTTGTCAGGCTCGTCGTGGAGAGTATGCCGCTGACCGGGACGACGACGTCGACCTGCATCCCGGCCATCGGCGTGCCGTCGCTCCGGATGGCGAAGCCGAACAACCGTGCCATCGCTTCGGATGTGTGAATCTCCAGGCTCAGATCATCCGGAGTCAGATCGGTCCCGTCGGGGCCCATCGACCGGATCGTGGCGACAATCGGCGCACCGGAGAACGCGCCCGTGCCCGGAACTGTGTCCCACACCAGGGCATTGCCCCAGGGGTCGAGCAAGGGATCCAGCGCATTGGTCGTGATATAGGGTCCCCGCCATCCGGCGCCGATCTGGAGGATGGGGTTCAGCAAGTAATTCGGCTGTGCTCCGACATCGACGATCTCCGCCAGTGAAGCCGGGAGGGTGCCCATATCTCCGATATAGCCGAATCCGGGCGGGCTGTCGGGAAAGCGCCGGATTGTGAGGCGCTGACCGATGAGGCCCTCTTTGACGTTCTGGAGCTGGATCAGAGCGCGCCGGTCCCGCGCGCTGTCGATGGCGGAGGGCAGTGCCACCGTGAACGTTGCCCCCAGCAGCGCGACGATCCCCATGGCGAGGGTCACTTCCAGCAGCGATATCCCGCGCTCTTTCCCGCCGAAGGGTTCTCTTCGTGGCCTCGGATGACGGTGATTGAATCGCATGGTTGCCTTTAGCAGCCCGTGGCAGAAGTCTCGAGGGCCGCGCGCAGGGGTCTTCGGGTTGCAGGCGCGAAGTGAGGAGCGGAACGACGTCATTTCGTCGTGACCGACGAATGACAAAGCCTGTGGGGCGCCTGCGGCCTCCGTTTGAAACGTCGGTGGCCCCCCTGCGCCCAACGGGTTACGGCGAAACGGGGCCGTCTTCGTTGTCGCCGACTCCTCGCAATGAATGAGCATTTCAGCGTCGTCACCTCCTAGAATCCGGTCCCGTTTGGCCGTAACGCGGCCCTCGAGACTTTTGCCACGGGCTGCTACGTCGGCGTAAAGACGACGACGGATCCATCACTGAAGGTCAGTTGAAAGACCACGCCCGCCATGTTGACCACATTGCCGGGACCGATCTGCACATCTCTGAACTGGTTCATTCGGATCAAGAGTGAGCCCCCGAGTCCCGCGCCGGAGCCAATCGATATCGCAGGTACATTCGTCGTTGCAGACTGGATCTGCACAGCCGATGCTGGATAGGCACTTCCGGTTCCAGCGATATTCTGAGCGGCGAACATGACCGTGTCTCCGCTCGCCAGCCGTGGATTCGTGGAATTGTAGACCGTGACGCCGCCGACGACCAGTCGGCTGAAGAATGCCGGAGGGTTGATAAAATACTCGACTTTGACCGACGTGATGGACGATTGGTTGGTTGCAAAGTTGTCCACAAAAACCCGAACATTCCGGTTGCCTGCACCGGGCGTCGTCGCCGATCCCGCTCTGTAGATCAGCATGGGCTGTGGAGTGAGCGATCGATTTCCAAACGGAACCTCGTCGAAGATGTAGAAGCCGATGGCGTCCGTCTTGACCGCAGCCGTCGTCAGAACGCCGTTCTGTGGAAAGTTGGCAACGACATCCACGCCTGAAACGCCATTGGCCGCCTGATCCTGCACGAATCCACTGACCTGGGAAACAATCTGGCGCTGCTGGAACAGGACGGTCGAATCGTCCGCATTGTTGAGGAGCCCATCTCGCCCGGGGGAGGCGACCTTGCCGAAAATGGTGACCCCCAGCGTCGGTTCCACATACTGGGTCGTATCGTAGAAGAAGCCCTCCCCCCATGCATCGCTGCCGAGGCTTCCGATGAATTCGACGGCGTCTGTGTCCAGGTAGGGGCCGTTCCAGCCGGCTCCGGTTTGCAGCGCCGTATCGAAGGTAAAGGCGGGCTGGCTGCCCTTCACCCACAGGTCACCGAGCGACGGCGGGACGTTGCCCATATCGCCGACGTAACCGAACGCCGTCCGCGTGCCCCCTGCGACCAGGACCGGGTTTCCGCGGACTGCCGTTTGGATTTCCGTCAGGCTTTCAGTGGTCGTTGCCTCGGCCAGGATGTTCATCGAACTGCTGGCGATGCTGATCAGACCAACGGAAAGCGTCGCGATCACGCCCAGCGTCACGACGGCTTCGATCAGGCTGAATCCTCGATCCGACGTCTGTTTGTCTATGCGTTTCTGATCCATGCGCTGCATATCCATACCCTGCCTATTCATGCGCTGCAGGGCCGTTAAAGGTCCGTCGTGAAAATCGCTACGGAGCTATTGACTCCGTCTGAAAAAGTGACTCTGAAAGTCACGCCACTCATGTTGACCGTAGCCCCGCCTCCGAACTGGAGCGTCCGGAAATTGTTTATGCGGACCCGGACGGTACCCCCGCCCTGTCCGGCGCCGAAGCGTGTGTCGGGTACCTGCGTGAAGGCGGACTGAATCCGCACGGGCTGTGTCGTCAGCGCGGTTGATCCCGAACCCGCTACGTTTTGGTTTGCGAAGGTGATGGTCTGTCCGCTCGCGATCCGGTTGGAGTTGTCGTTGTACACCTGCGTGCCGCCAAAGCGGACCCGCGAGTAGAAGGCGACGGGTGCCGACCACTCCATCGTCATTCTGTCGAAGGTCACCGTATTGGTTGAGAAATTCTGGACAAAGAACTCGACGTGCTGGCTGTTGCCGCCAAAGGTAACCGCGGTGCCGGGCTGGTAGAGCAAACGGGGTTGGACATCCAGGCTGCGATTTCCAATGGAAATGCCGCTGATCTGGAAGGCCCCCGCCTGATCGGTTTCGCCCGTCGTCAGACCCGGGATTCCGCTCACCGGATGACGGAGAGTAATCGGGACGCCCGACAGGGGATTGCCCACCGAGTCGTAAACATATCCGGCGATCGTTGCGATGGCATCAGTCTGGTACAGTTCGACCGTAAGGTCGTCGTTCGTGCCCAGTGCGGCGTCGGATCCCGGACTGATCAGACGCGCCGTGTAGTTCTGCCCCGTTGATAGGCTGACGCCGGCGACGGTGTCGAGAACAATCGCATTGCCCCAGCCGTCCAGACCCAGCGCGTCGGCTTCCGTGAGCGGCGGCACCTCGATATAGGGCCCCGCCCAACCGGTCCCTAACTTGAGGCTCGTGTCGAGGGTAAACGCCGGCTGAGTGCCCATCAACCAGAGATCGGACATCGCGACAGGCACGCTACCCATTGTGCCGATGAACCCGAAGTCGGTTCGAATTTCCTGACTGACGGCATCGCGATCGCCGAGGATGGCGCGCTTCAAAGCTTTCAGGTTATCGATGGTTTCCTGCTCTCGATCGAACTCGAGCGGTTGGGTCAGCAGAGAAACGCCGCCGGTGAGGATCAGCGCCATGATGGAGATCGTGACGGCGACTTCAAGCAGCGTGAAGCCACGGCATGATTGTTTCCGGAAGATTCCCAAACCACTCTCCATGAATTTCAGTGCCGTCACGTTGCAATCGGGCGCCGTGAATTTCTGCAAAACGCCACGATCACAACAACTGGACGTCGATTCTCAGGTCTCGGCATGTGGCCACGGGGCCATCGGGGGGCATCGATCCCAAGCCTGGTCTTCCGCATGACTTGCTTCATAAGGTACCCGCTGGCCACGGGCACGGGCAACGAAAAATGGCCGGTCTAATGGGTGATTTTTCGGGAAGCGGCCCGGAATCTGATGGTCTTGAACGCGAGCGGGGCTGCCGATTCCGGTCGGGAGCACGTCAGCGGATACGCTGAACGATGTCGTCGCCGCCCACGATAAAAGCGGTCCCGGTCAGCTGAGTGAATTCGGTATCAATCGTTTTGTCCGGTCCCGCCGAGATCACAAACGCGGCGCTACTACCGCCGGGCTTGAGTTGTAGAGCGTTGAAGTAGTACTTGGTACCCCAGGGGTCGGTATTGATATCGTTCATGTAGGCGCCGTTCCACCGCCGCGCTCCAGTCGTGGCCAATCCCAGCGAATTGTCGTTCACGATCGCCCGGAGATCGCCGTTGCTGTTGATCACACCCAGCCACTGAGTGCCCGTCGTCAGCCCGCCGTTAATGGCGGCGATATCGCCGACGGTTTCCAGTGCATCGTAGGCGGCTCCGTTGGGGATGTCGGCCAGGGTTTTGTAGATGGGCCAGGACCGGGTATCACTGTTGAAGGATATGATGGCCGCTCCGATGTTGCGAACGTCGTTCCGTGCGCTGCTGATCCGGGCCCGATCGACGTAGCTGGTGATCATGGGGGTGATGATGGCTGCGAGGATGGCGATGATCGCCAGGACAACGACCAACTCCATCAGGCTCCATCCACCGATTCCATCGGTCTCTTTCCGTTCGGCGTCTGGCGACATGATGCTCCTCCGTCGAAAACTGCTCAGTCTGTGGTCCGCCATGTGTCTCGCTTGTACGCCAGGATAGTCGTCGCGACAGCCCGTATGTCTGCCGCCGCCCGGGTGTTCCTCGCCTGGTCGATATATCCGGTGATCATCGGGGTCAGTACCGCTGCCAGAATCGCGATGATGGCGAGAACGACAGCCAGTTCGATCAGTGTGAAACATCTGAGAGTCGAAGTGCGAAGTTCCAATTCGTATTCTGGGCTCGTTTGTTGACCCGCCCACCCCCGACTTCGCACCCGTTCACTCTTCAAATCGGTCGCTGATACTGACGCCTGGCCCTGCGTCGGGTTGCCAGGCGTGTTGACCGGGTTCAGTTAGTTGATCCGAACGGCAATGTCGTCGCCTGTGACCGCCAGCGCCGCGGTCTGGGCCTGATCGCGAGCCGTGTCCAGAGTCCCGTTCGGTCCGGCGGATATGGCGATCGCAATGTTTACCGAAGCCAACGCCAGGTTGTCCGATGCGATGATATAGGCGTTCCCCCACGGATCCTCGTTGATCGACGCCAGGTATGGCCCACGGAAAGCGACTCGCCCACGGGAGGGGTTGTTCGTCGGAAGACCCAGCTGGTTCTGGTTGATGAAAGTTTCCATCGACCCGAAGGAAGTCAGGACCCAGCCGGCCCCAACGATTGTAGGCGTCGTGCCGGTGCTCAACAGATCCAATTCCGCATTGTCGAGGGCCGCGTTGGCCGCGTCCGCGTATATCGGGTACTGTCCGGTATCCCGCTTGTACAACTGTGCCGCCTGGGCGATGGCGCGGACGTCGGCTGCGGCCCTTGTGGTGCGCGCCTGGTCGATATAGCTGGTCACCAGGGGTGTCAGAATGGCCGCCAGGACGGCGATGATGGCCAGAACCACTGCGAGTTCGATCAAGGTGAAACCTCGGTTCGCTTTCATTTGCGTTCTCCCTTGCGATGAAGCGTTAAAAAGATTGCCGCTGTATCCATTTCACTGGATTCTGAAAATAATGTCATCCCCGCCGGTGACGAATGCATCGTAGGGTTGAGCAAAATCGGTTTCGATCGTTCGGTCCGGCCCCGGCGAGAGCACGACGACCGCCACCCGCGTCCCGGTCGGAACAGCCACGGGGTTGTCCGGATCGTCACGGATTTGAGCCACGCCCTGGGGCGTGAGGAACTGAACATTTACGAAGTACTTGTCGCCCCACGGGTCCGAACCCGCAGCCTGACTCAAATATGGTCCGTTCCAGCCCTTCAACCTGTTGAAGGCACGTTCGCCGATCCGGGGATAGGCGGGCCCGGTGCCATTCGGGCGGTTCAACATCAGGTGATTGGCCAGCAGGTCGATGTCGTCTGCACCGGTCGGCCACGTGTTCGTATCGTCGGTTGGGTCTTCACCCATCGTCTCCAGGACGCGGAAAATGGCATCCGTTGCCGACGTCCCCTGCCCGGACTTGAATGCGGGCGGGGCGCCGGTGTCCTGAACGAAGTTGTGAACTGCGATCCCGATCGATTCAGTGTCGCTGAAAGCCTTTGCAATCCTCGCGTCCTCCAGGCCACCTACCGCCGGAACAATCGTGATCGTGGTCAGGATGGCCGAGACGGCTATAATGACGACCGCTTCGATCAGGGAAGTGGCGACTCCGCGATCGTTGCCTAATGTATGTGCCGGATTTATCACTGGTCCTCGGCGCTGTATTTGCAATCGGCTTACCATTAGTCAAAACATTGATAAATATGGGATTCACCGTATTTCTGATCTACCATTTCCGTTGATGCCCCGGGTTTTATCTACGCAATCCGTCAGATCCTTCAATTCCTCTTATCGTCATCGTGGCTCCAATTTGGTGCGCATATTCGCCGCAAACGGCAATGGGTAACGGCTCTCGATTGGCAGATAATGCCGAAACCCGGGCGCGGTTCAGGAGTGACTGGAAGTGGAGGCGTCGTCTTCGCCGACGTTGATCTCGTATTTCTTTACCTTGTACCAGAGAACGCGTTCGGTGATTCCGAGCATCCGGGCGGCCTTCCGCTGCACACCGTCGGAACGCTCCAGGGCGTCCAGGATCAACTGACGTTCCACGTTTCTGACCGTTTCGTTCAGGTCCTGCGTCGTGGCGGGGGCAGCGGTTGATCGTTTGTCGTCGATCCGGTTGCCGAGGTGGGGTGGGAGGAACTTGGTGGTCAGGGTTTCACCATCGGCGATCAGCACGGCACGTTCGATCGTATTCTTGAGCTCGCGGATGTTACCGGGCCAGCGGTACTCGAGCAACTGGTTCATCGCATCTGAGGAGATGGCCCTGACCGCGCGTCCAAAGCTGGTATTGGCTCCATAGAGGAAATGCTCAGCCAGGATGGGGATATCCTCGATCCGTTCGCGCAGGGCTGGCATGCGTACCGAAAACAAATTCAGGCGGTGGAACAGATCCTCGCGGAAAACCTTCTCCTGAACGGCTTGTGAGAGGTCTTTGTTGGTCGCTGCGATCACACGGACATCAATCGAGATCGCCTTTGTCCCGCCCAGTCGTTCGAATTCCATTTCCTGCAGGATCCGCAGAATTTTGGCCTGCGCCTGGAGGTTCATGTCTCCGATTTCATCGAGGAAGATGGTCCCCTGATCCGCCAACTCAAATTTTCCGATCTTGCGTCCCGTTGCGCCCGTGAACGCACCCTTTTCGAAACCGAACAACTCGCTCTCGAGGAGCCCCTCGGGGATGCCGGCGCAGTTGAGCTTGACCATGGCTTTGTGCGCCCGTGGACTGTTCTGATGAATGGCCCGTGCGATCAGCTCTTTGCCCGTTCCCGTTTCTCCCCAGATCAGGACGGTTGCCGTCGTGTCGGCGACTCGGCTGATCAGCCGGAGAATCTCCTGTATCGCCCCGCTCTTGCCGATGATGTTCTGCACATGGAACGTATGGCTGACCTGTTCCCGCAGCATCCGCAAATCGCGTTCAAGTTGGCGGCGTTCGAGCGAGCGCCGGACGACGATCTCCATCTCTTCCATCCGGTAGGGCTTTGCGAAGTAGTCATACGCTCCGCGCCGGATCGCTTCGATCGCCATTTCCTTCGAACTCAATGCTGTGATCATCAGAATCACGACGGAAGGATCGATTTCCTTGAATCTGGGAATAGCGTCGATGCCGCTGATGCCGGGCAGCTGAATGTCGAGCAGAATCAGATCACTGGGTTCCTGCTTGAATTTCTTGATTCCCTCCTCCGCGTCCCCGGCCTGGGTCACGGCATAGCCGCGTTTTGTCAGCGCTTCATTCAGAACGAACCGGGAAACTTCCTCGTCGTCGACTATGAGCACAGATTCTTGCATCAGTTTGAAATAGAGGTCGGGTTCGGGGACCGGGCCCTTTCGGATCTTACGGAGTCGCTGCGTTCAATTCGGCTACGGGTTCGACTGACGAAGGGCCCGAAGGGAGCAGCACCCTGAACAGGGTACCGCTGGTTGAATCGCTTTCAACATGAATCGTTCCTTCGTGGGCTTCGACCAGCTGTTTGGCAATTGACAGCCCCAGACCCGTACCTTCCTTCTTTGTCGTAAAAAACGGGACGAAGAGCTTCTCGATGTCTTCAGACTGAATGTATGAACCTTCATTGTGGAATTCGATCATCACGGTGGCCTGATCGGGCTCGCTCGGGTGGAGAAAGTGGACGGGGCGTACCCGGACGGTGATTGTGCCTTCCCGGGAGGTCGCTTCACATGCGTTCTTGAAGATACAGGTAAAGACTTCGATCAACTTGGTCCGATCGCCCCGGACCCTGAGCTCGTCGTCGGGGTATTCTTCGATCAGATTCAGTTCTCGCTCGATTGTCGAATTCCGGGTGTAGGCGATCGCCTCCCGCACGAGCGTGACCGGGTCTTCGAACTTCGAGGTATCCACCTGAACCGAGGCGTAGGAAAGGATGTCTTCGACCATCGTATTCAACCGTTCGATCGATGCCATGATCGTTCCGAGGTATTCCTGCTGGGGGGCGTCGGGTGGGAGATCTTCCGCTGTCAACTCAGCGAGGCTCCGGATATAGCCGAGGGGCGTCCGGACCTCGTGGGCCATGCCGCTGACGGTGCTTCCCAGGGATGCCAGCACGTCGATTTTGCGGAGTTGATCTCTAAGTCGGGAAAACCCTTCGATATCGCGGATCATGATCACGACACCGATCGACTCTTCTCCTTTGCCCGTGGCCTGAGATGCGGTCGCTCGGACGTAGACGTCTCGACCCGATCGCGTCGAAATAATGATGTCCCGGGTTTGGAACGACCGTTGGCTGAGCGCGTCGTCGATGATTCTGAGCACCTGGAAGTTTCTCGTCCGACCGGCAAACAGCTGGGTATAGCTTTTCCCCAGGTAGTCCTCTTTGCGGATATCCAGCAGCTTTTCGACCGGCGAGTTCAGGAAGGCCACGGACCTGTCCGCGTTCACGCTGACGATGCCTTCACTCATCTGCATGAACAGATCCGCGGAGCGCAGGTAGCCCTTCAGCGGGACGAAGGTCTGGTTGTACAGATTTGAGAGCGATGTGATCTCGTCGTCATCCATAGCCGTGTCTTCGGCCGACGGGGTCGGGTTGAGCTCCCGCATCCGGCCGATGATCTCTTCAACGGGCGCGATGATGTATCGGGAGATCGCAAATGCAATCGCTGAGGCCAGCAGTGCAATGAACAGGGCCGCAATCTTGAGATTGATCAGGAGAGGCGCCAGTTGCTCGCCGCCGTTGATCCGGCCGATCTCGGAATCGAGCACGTTCAGGGGCAGGAAACCCGCAGCCAGGGTGAAACACGCGACGACGACGGGGATGCCCAGAATGAGACGGAAGCGATATCGGGATTTCGTCATGAGTGGGGGTCAACGATTAATCGTTCAAAACTAACAGTTTGCAGTCCCCAGGCGATCGACGCAAGTCTGGCCTGGAACCCTGTATTACAAATCACGGAGACGGCCAGGGAATAATGAGTGTCGAGATCGCGCCGGCGCTGAGCCACGGGCCGAGGGCGATCGGACGATCCCCGATGCCCATGGCCTTGAGGGCGAGTGCCCCGGCGAACCCGAACGCTCCAGTCATGACCAGGGCGGTGACGATGTCGGGCCAGCCCAGAAATGCGCCAATCATCGCGGCGTATTTCCAGTCGCCGCCGCCCACTTCCTGATGCCTCAGAGCTTCAACGAGCGTTGTCACAATCAGGATGCCGGCAGCGAAAGCCAATCCTGACAGCGCCCTCCGAAAACCGAGAGGCAGGACAAGACTGCCTGCGACCAACGCCGCAGCCGTTCCCGGAAGCGTGACCCACAGGGGAATTTCATGGGTGCGAAAATCGAAGAGAGTGACTGCGATGAGCACAAGAGAAAATGCGCTATTGGTAAACGCGAGCGCCGGGTCGGATCCGAAACGGAGCGCAATTCCCATCAGAACAAGGGCGGATGCTCCAATGGTTGCCGTCTGTTCATGTCGGAAGAACCGATCGCTGTGGCGGTCAACGATGCAGTAGATGACCCAGCCCGCCGCGCCACCGGCCGCGCCGAGCAGGAGGGAAAAGGCCAGGTTCAAGGTGCGGCCCGGGGCGACGTTTCCTGCCGGGCGGACAGTGCCTGGATTTTCTGCTCGACCTGCTCCACGAAATCAGGGAAACGGTTCGATTCCAGTTCCAGAAATGATCTGTAGTGCGCAAGCGCGCTCGCATACTCGCGTTCTTCTTCGTACAGGACCGCCAGATTGTAGTGTGTTTCCGCAGTGGAGGGTTCGACCTGCAGTGCATTCAGATACTGAAACTTTGCTTGTTCGATATCACCGGCCCGCTCGCTCAGAATCGCCAGGTTCGTCATCGCGACGGCGTTTCGCGCATTCAGCTCCAGAGCGCGACCGAATGCCCGCGTCGCGCCCCGATCCTGGCCGTCCGCCATCAGGACCGTACCTAGATTGTTGTAGGCCTTGTCATAATCGGGGTCGATACGAATCGCGGTGTTGAACGCCTCAATGGCTTCAGGGGTGTTGGACATGGCCATATACATCAGTCCCAGATTGTTGTGGACCGCCTTATTCATCGGGTTTCTGGCCAGCATCTGGTTGTAGTACTCCAGGGCTGTGCCATAGTCACCGCTCTGGTGGTAGAAGATCGCCAGTTCGAAGGGATCGCCCGACGAGGGATTAATCTGGACGTCCGAAGGTGGAGGGGGTTCCCCGGCCCGGGCGGGTCCCTCCAGTGCCGCGTCGGCTGCGGCCGCTGGCCCGGTTTCATCTTCGACCGGCGCCGGGGGAGTGCCCTCCGCCTGTTCCGTGACGTCTACGCTGTCGGGTGGGGCTTCTGAAGAGCCGGTCTCCGTTTCGGTTCCTTGCTCAGGCTCCGGATCCGGAGATTCCGGGAGGGCCGTCGGCCCGGGTCGACCTGCGGTGTCCACCACGGGGTTGGCAACCGGGGTTTCGGGTGAAGGATTGGCGACCGTAATTTCCGCCGGGGCCTCGGACACGGCATCGGGATCGTCCCCATTCGCCACCGCATCGGCAGAATCGGTAATTTCCGGAACCGCGACCCCGTCCGGATCGTTAAGAACATTCACAGGATCGTCGCCGGGGAGTTGGACGTCTCCGGTTTCGAGCATCTGTGCCTGCTGCTGCATCGAAGACGTGCCCGTCCATCGGATATAGGCGATCAGGCCGCTTGCGAGGACGGTCGAGAGGATTGCGATTGGCAGGACATAGGTCGTGAGAATCTTTCTCGACGTCTTCGCCCCAGCCCGTTTACCATCAAAGCCGAAGCTCTTCAGATACGCCGGCGCACGTTGGGGCGCCGATCTCCGTGTAAGGCTCCTGGCTTTTCGCAGTGCATCCAGTATCAGACTCATTCTAGTTTGCTCCGAATCCGCCGATCAGGGCAACGACAACGATTGCGACAAGTATCGAGACACCCACAACGAAAGCGGTTTTCTTGATCCCGATTTTCTCCTTCGAACGGTTCCACCAGCCCGATGAAGCCTCCGGTTTGTTCAAGCCCAGGTTATTGACCGCCCTCAGGCAGACATCTCCGTCGATTGTGGCCGCGCCGAGGGCCATGCCTGCAAGCAGTGCCCGGTCGGCGATCAGATTGATTATTCGCGGTACACCGCCCGAATACTTGTAGATCTTTCTGATTCCCGAGGGGTTGAACGAGATCTTCGCCGGAGACCCACCCGCAACGGACAGGCGATGGCGGACATAATCGGCAACCTCGACCTCCGACAGTGCTGACAATTCGCACTTGATGGATACCCTCTGAAAAAGCTGTTTCAGAGCGGGTTCGGAGAGAACGTCGATGAGGTTGAGCTGTCCGACCAGGACGATCTGCAGCAGTTTTTCCTTGTGCGTTTCAAGATTTGACAGAATCCGGATCTGTTCGAGGGTGTCCACAGGGATGTTCTGGGCTTCATCGATCATCACAACCGCCCGGCCGCCCGACTCGCGGGTCTTCAGAAGAAAGTCGTTCAGAGCATTGATGAGATCCTGCTTGCTGAGGCTTCCCTGAGCATCTTTCCGTCCCGGAAGCTTGACGCTGAAATCCTCCAGGATCGCTTTGATCAGGTCGATCTCCGACAGGAAAGGGTTCAGCAGGAGGGCCGTCGATACATCCTGGTCTATGGCGCCCAGTACTGTCCGGCACAGCGTGGTTTTGCCGGTTCCGATGTCCCCGTAGACGAGCATGAACCCCTCGCGGCGTTCGATGCCGTACTGCAGGAGTTCGAAAGCCCGGGTATGGCCTTCACTTCTGTAGAAGTACTTGGGATCCGGCGTCAGGCTGAACGGTGGTTCGGTCAGTCCGTAGTGTGCTTCGTACATGAAGTTCCGAGCGACCCGCGGCGACGTTGGAGCCCGCCGCGGATTGCTTTGCAGGTTTCAGTCCAGGGATTTCCTCAGGTTTGTCTGGTTTTCCAAGCGCTGGCGCGCATACTCCGCCGCGCTCTGAACCGTGGTTATTGTCGGCGTCAGCAGGATCACCATGTCTGTCTTTCGCGTTTCGCGTTCGACTCTCCTGAACAAGTTACCCAGCAGGGGTATATCGCCGAGCACCGGCACTTTCGTCGCTTCTTCGAGTGTTCGGTCCGAGATCAATCCCGCGATAAAGATGGTGTCGCCCTCGAGGACCCGCAACACCGTATCGGTTTCGCGTACCTCGACGATCGGAACCGAGTTTCCATCAGGAGAGGTCGCCTGCCCGGTGCGTTCCGTGATGGTTGGATGAATGTTCATCGTAATAATGCCATCGGAGCTGATCTGCGGAGTCACGTCCAGCACGACACCTTCGTTGATGGTGGCCGGGGTCGTGGCCGTGGAGATGGTGAGTCCGGTTTCCGGGTTCACCTGACTCGTTGTCGTAAAGAATACATCCTGCGTACCGACGCGGATCACGGCCGGCTGGTTGTTGAGTGTCGAAATACTTGAAGCCGTGAGGACGTTGACCTCTCCGCGTGTCGAGAGGGTTTGAATCAGGGTCGTGAAGTCGCCATGGGCGACGTTGAAGTTGAAACCGTTCCCGACATCGGGTCCGAGGCTCTGTGTCAGGGTTCCGGTATTGCCGAGGATCGCCGACCAGTCGACGCCGGCGCGGAAGTTGTCGTTGAGCTTGACCTCGATGATTCTGGCCTCGATCACAACCTGCCGGTTGACGGCGTTCTGGATGAGTTCCAAGTAGGTTCCGATCGCGTCCAGGTAGGGTCTGAAATCGGTGGCGAAGATCAGACCCGCGAGTTGGTTGTAAATAATCTGGCCCTCAGCCGACTTCAGCGTGGCCAGGTCTGTCTCGATATCCGCCAGGAGGTTGGTGCTCTCGGTACCGGAGATCGAAGTGCTCGAATTTCCGCCACTCCCTTCACCCGCGATGCGGACATTGCCGTTGACACCGCCTCCGCCAGCCGAAGCGCTTGCCGAGAGAGAGCGGCTGAGTGCTCGCTCGGTGGTGATGTAGTCGAATTCGAAGGCCCGGCGTTCCATCTGAGGTTCATTGACCCGGAGGAGTTCTCCCTCGATCTGATATTCCAGTCCAAGTGGATCCAGAATCACCGCCAGAGCCTGTTCCATGGTGACGTCGCGGAGATCGGCATCGACCGTGCCCGAAATTTCCGGTCCCATCACGAGGCTCAGGCCGTTGGCCTGCGAGAGTGCAATGAGGAGCTGGCGGAGGTCTCCGGCACTGACAAGCACATCGAACGGATTCGATCCAGGGTCCTGTTCCAGTTCCAGCTGGACGGCCGGCAGCGGGCCTCCCTGACCCGGGCCGGCGTCCTGAACGAACCGTGCCCCCTCTCCAGTGAACGCGCCATTGGAGGCGACCATCGGCGAAACGTTTGCTTGCTGCGCAAGCCCCGGTCCCTGCATGACCAGTGCCAGAGTTATGATCATTGCCTTCATCAAATACTCCCTTGATGTTATCTGGGCGCCAGGATATCGGGCCGGTGGATCCCCACCTGTCGGGTTTCCCCCGCGCTTTCCAGTACCACGCCGTGTTCGTTGATTTGGCTCACAGTCTCTTCGCCAATCCGGTCTCCGGGCCGGACGACGCGGGAATCGACAACGGCCCACGCGCCCTCTTCCCCTGCAATGATTACCGACACCGTGTACTGGGGAAGGACGCGCAACTGCCCGGGCAGAGGTGCCAGAAGCGGCTCCGGTACATTGATAATTTCCGGTATCAGAGGCTCGGGAGCCAGAGCCGCGATTTCGGCGGGCGTCAGGAATGGATTCCGTCCCCATTCGCCTGCGGGGAGTGCCCCGCGTTGAGACTCTCCCGTCTGGGCACCGATGAGGTCCGGTGCAGTGGTCCGGCCCCCGCCGACGGAGGGTGCGACTGGGGGTGCGGGTGTCGGTGCGGTCCCTGGACTGACTGGAGTGGTGCGAACCCCGGCTCCCGTCTGTGAGACCGCTTGTGAAACTACCAGAGGAGGTGCCGGCCCCCCGCGACGCACCTGCACCGTGACGATGCCAGAGATCACAACAGTGCCCGCAAACAGTATCAGCATCTGTTTGGCTTTTTCGCTCATGCCGCTGCCTCACCCTGGTAGACGCGAAGCGACATCGTGACGGCGATCGTCGAGGGACCCCGCGCCAGTTGTATGGAAACGAATTCGACCAGTCTGGGGAGATTGGCGACGTCTCGTACAAACTCCGCAGCGCGGCGGTAGTCCCCGCTGAATCCGATCGTTACGGTGACATGCCTGCGAATTCCGGCGGCCTGCATCAAGACTTCGTCGGGAGCGAGGTCCGCATCCGCGCCGATGACGAATGCCTCCGTCGCGAGCTCAAAGCGGTCGAGCCGGTTCAGGGTTGCCAGACGCGTTACATCCTGCAACAGGGCTGGAAGCTCGGCGTCGGCCAGGAGCATGCCCTCCATTTGATCCTGGTCTCGGGTCCACCGGGCGGGTTCCTCATCCGTCGGGATCACGATCCTATCGGCCAGCCCTTGCAATTCGGCCAGCTCATTCCCGCGTCGGGTGACTGTCTGGTCGATCTCGCCCAACTTCAAGGTCAACCCAACGAAGCCCGCAATCGACAGAACGATGACGGCTCCATAGGCCACGATCTCCTTGTCGAGTCCATCTAGAGGCTTGAATTTAGAATGCATCGAACCTCGAAAGTGACACGGCTCCGAATGGCCGGGGTGATTGTCGGATCCCCTGCTTCGACAGCGGGCCCCTCTTCGTACGTTACGTTCAAAGGCTTGCTCATCTCTACCGACGAAAAATGTTCCAGGCCGCGAAGGGCATCGAAAAAGCGTGAGAAATCCGCATTCGTCTGTCCCTGGGCACCTCTGAGATAGCCGGTGACGATCAGGGCTCGGGCATCACCGCTTTCGAGCTGAATCGTCTCAAATACAGCGGTCTCCGGGACGACGAGACTCAGACTGCGCAGCGTTTCCTCCCAATCGATCCCGGACGCCATCCGGTTCATGAACGCGGTGCGTGCGTCGGCAAGGTTGCGTTCCCCCTCGACGGCCGATCCCTCAGAAAGCACGGGTTCCAAGGCCGCAATCGAGGCTTCAATGTCCGCATGCCGGGCCGTCAGTTGACGGGATCCGGTGAAGTAGCGAAACCCGAATAGCAGCAGCACACCGATGGTCAGGACGGCCGCAACCCTGGTGAATTTCTTGTACGCCGGGGGCCCTTCTTTTGTTCCCGACTTTCCTGGAATCAGATTCACGCCCTGGTCCGTAGAAGCGTGCCATGCGACGCCGAATGCGGCCGCCAGGGAAGGCATGTGAAATCGAAACTCGTCCCAATCACCCTTGAACGCGGATGGATCGAGATTGTCGTCGAACCGCAGTACGTTGGTCTCGATCCCCAGTTCTTCTTTCGCTCTGGACACCATCGGACCGATCATCTGACTTTCTCCGGAAAACAACACTTCGTCGATCTGTCCCTGGGGAAAGTTCTGGCGGAAGTAGAGCGTTGAGCGCTTGATTTCAGTCATCAGGCGTTCAAACTGCTGTTCGGGTTCGACATCCCTGCTGCTGATCGGCAGGTCGCGGCAGAGCAGCAACGCGCCTTCCTGGATGAAGAGAATGTGGACACTCCCAATGCCGAAATGCACCACGATTTTTGCGATGTCATTCTTCCAGTACCCGATGTGTTTAACGAGATTGAGGAGTGCACCGCCGACGGTCGTCACCTTCCCGATCCTGACGTTGGAGCGGCCGAAAAACTCCAGGGCTTCCGAGATGATATCGGTGGCCGCGGTGACCAGCAGAATCTGCCGCTTCGTGATACCCAGCTGTTCCTTGGATTTCAGCGTTTCGTAGTCCCAACAGGTCTCGGTGACCCCCGCCGGAGCCGACTTCCGGGCTTCCCGCTGCATGACGAACCGGAGCTCTCTCGCCGATAGCGGCGGCAGGGTCAGCAACCGATGTTCGACCTGGACGCCACTGACCGCCACGACGGCTTCTTTCGCCTCAAATCCGCGCACCTGCAGCGTGTGGTTGAGCTGGTCCAGCCTGCGTTCCGAATCGATAGCGCGGTTATCAATCATGGCGAAGTTGTATACCTTCAGCCGGCGGCCGTAACCCACCTCAACGAGCTTGATGCTCTCCGGTGAGAACTCGATTCCGATGACGCGGTTCGCCATAAGCTAGGAGTCTGCGCGGCAGAAGGACCAGAAATGGGCAGAAAAGGATCGAAGATAGGACATGCCACGAACTTACCGAACGTATATTCCAGAACAGAGCCTGCTGATGCCTCCATCATTGAGAGATTGGCTGGCTGAAGATCACCTGTCGTACTTCATATCGGACGCCGTGGATGCGATGGATTTGAGCGCGTTCGAACAGAGGTATGGAACGGACGGGCCGGGCAATCAGGCCTTCGATCCGCGGATGATGGTGAAGGTGATGATCTACGGGTACGCGACGGGAGTGTTTTCGTCACGGAAGATTGCAGCGAAGATGACCGAAGATGTGGCGTTCCGGATGTTGGGAGCGGAGAACTTTCCCGCGCACCGAACGATCTCGGATTTTCGAAAACTGCATCTTGAAGAGTTCGGGAACTTATTTGTGCAAGTGGTGAGGATGGGGCGGGAAGCCGGGCTGGTGAAGATGGGAACGGTGGCGGTGGACGGGACGAAGATGCGAGCCAATGCGAGCAAACGCAAAGCGATGAGCTATGAACGCATGAGAAAGCAGGAGACCGAATTGGGCGAACAGATTCGGGATCTGTTGAACCGGGCCACGGCGACCGATGAGGAAGAAGACCAACGTTACGGCAAGGACCGGCGCGGTGACGAACTGCCCGACGGGTTGGCGACCCGCACGAAGCGGCTGGCCACAATCCAGACGGCGATGAAGCGACTCGAAGAACGTCAGATGGCGGCAGACCAGGAAGCGGAAAGGAAGCCTGGAGACGACAAACCGGGAAGCGGAAAGAAGGGCAAACCATTCAAACGCCCGAGGGGTGAACCCAAGGGGAAGGCCCAAGACAATTTCACCGACCCGGAAAGCCGGATCATGAAGACCTCGGCCGACGGGTTCCAACAATGCTACAACGCGCAGGCGGTCGTGGACGCGGAGGCCCGAATCATCGTCGCCACAACGGTGAGCAACAATGCTTCAGATACCGGGCAGTTGGGACCGACTCTGGATGAGTTGAACACGAATCTGTCGGAGCGTCCAGACCGGGTGCTCGCGGATGCTGGATACCGATCCGAGTCGAATCTGCGAATGCTGGAACAACGTCAAATAGATGGGTACGTTCCGATGGGTCGTGAGAAAGATCTCGCCACGGCCCCACTCCAACCCGAAAGCACGGCCCTGGGCCGCATGGTCCGAAAGATGAAAAGCCAGACGGGGCGTGATCGCTACCGGGCCAGAAAGCACATCGGTGAGCCGCCGTTCGGGTGGATCAAGTCGGTGCTGGGATTCCGACAGTTCAGTTTGCGAGGCTTGGACAACGTCACCTGTGAATGGAGCCTGGTGGCTCTGGCAGTGAACTTACGACGGATGAACGGGAAGATCGAATGGGCTTAATCCGCATCACCGGGACCCATAACGCTCTCCACAGGACCAACGGATCGAGTCCCCACAGCTCGGAGCTGCCCATGTTGGGAAAATCGGGCGGCTCTCCTACAAAGACGCTCTCGAATCGTCACAAATCCGAGTTATTCAGCCTCTGCCGCGCAGACTCCTAGCCTTGAAAACTCTGCATCATCTGGTAGAGCGGCAGATAGATTGCAAGAGCGACGGTCAACACGATCAAAGCGAGGAACACATAGAGCAATGGTTCCATTGTTGCGAATACACGCTTGATCGTGGCTGGAATTTCCTTGTCGTAGTACACGCAGATCTTGGCCAGGGAAGCATCCAGCTGGCCACTGGTTTCTCCAACACGAAATACCCGGATAACCATCGGTGGGAAGTGGCCCGTGGCCGTCAGGGAATTCGCGATCGATTCGCCTGCGCGAATTTCGTTCCGCACGACGGCGGTCGCGTTTCCGAGGACCCGATTGCCAACGACTGTCTGAAGAATTTGAAGCGTCTGGGAAATATCGACGCCCGCATTGAACAGGATCTGAAAGAAATGGCAAAACCTCGACAAGGCGATATCACGGACGAGCAACCCGAAAATAGGAATTCGGAGCATCCATCCGTCGAATCGGAGCGCACCGGATTCGGTGCGACGCCAGTAAAAGAACCCGAGGCCGCCGATGACGACCGCCGCGATGAGGAGCCACCAGTAACCCACCAGTAGTTCGCTCAGCATAAACAGAATCTGAGTCGGTAACGGCATCGGGCCGCGAGCCTGGCCGAGAACGTTCGAAAACTGGGGGAACACAACCGTCGCCAGCAGGATCACCAGTCCGGCTACAGCCGAAAGCACCATGATCGGATAGATCAGCGCTTGCGTGATGTCTCGCCGGAGGTCCGCCTTCCACTCCAGGAACACTGCAAGATCAGCCAGAACCCGATCCAGGTTTCCGGAGTCCTCTCCAGCCTGAACGATACTGACGTACACGTCGTCGAACACCCCGGGGTGGCGTGCGAAAGCGGCGGACATGCTCGAACCCGCTTCCACACTCGCCAGCATGTCACTGATAACGAGCTTCATCCGGACCTTTTCAGAGCCATCAGCGAGATCCCGGAGCGTGGGCGTGAGGGAAATACCGACAGAGAGCATGGTGGCCATGTCCGAGGTGAAATTGAGGATGTCGCGTGCCTTGATCCGTTCGAATAGACGCGCTCCCTCTTCTTTCTTTCTGGCCGGACCGGCTTCGATCAGGAACAACTGCTGTGCGTCAAGCAGGTCGGCGAGAATATCTTCGTCGTCCGCTTCCAGAACGCCAGTAACAGTGCGTCCGCCTTCGTCTTTCGCTTTGTATTCGAATTCCATACGTATACCGACTATACCGAGCGCGCGATTTCGTCGATCGTCGTCAGTCCCTTCCGAGCCTGTGCGAGGCCATCTTCCTGAAGGTTGATCATCCCTTCTTGTCGCGCCAGCGTGTGGATTTCGCTGGCGGCAACCTGATCCATGATGGCCTTTCGAATGGGTTCGTCCATCAGCATAACTTCCGAAATAGCCGTTCGACCCCGATATCCCGTATCTTCACAGTTGCCGCAACCGGCGCCTTTGAAGAATCCGCCCTCGGGAATGCCCATGCGCTCGATCAGCCTCGGGTCGGGCTCTGTGGGCTCGCGGCAAAATTCACAGATCTGGCGGACCAGTCGCTGGGCGATGATTCCGACGACTGAAGAGGCCACCAGATAGGGCTCCACTCCCATATCCAGCAATCGGGGCACCGTCGACGCCGCGTCGTTCGTATGGAGTGTACTGAAGACGAGCAAACCCGTCAGAGCGGCACGGATCGCCGTGTCGACCGTTTCGTTGTCCCTCATCTCTCCGACGAGCACGGTGTCGGGATCCTGACGCAAGATGGCCCGGAGTCCAGCCGCATAGGTCAATCCTGCACGGACATTGATTTGCGATTGACGAATGAGCGGAAGTTCGTATTCGACCGGGTCTTCCAGAGTAATGATCTTGCGTTCCGGCGTGCTGATTCTCAGCAGTGCCGCGTAAAGCGTCGTTGTCTTGCCTGAACCCGTCGGCCCGGTCACCAGAACAATCCCGTTGGGGTGTTCGATCGCTTTGACGAGGCGTTCCAGGTTCTCCTCGGAAAAACCAAGCTTTTCCAGGCCGACCGTCAGTTGTTCCTTGTTCAAGACGCGAAGCACGATGTTTTCGCCAAAGATCGTTGGGAACGTGCCGATTCGCAGGTCAATCGGCTTGCCATAGATTTCTATCGTGGCCTTGCCGTCCTGGGGGAGCCGTGACTCGGAGATATTGAGATTGCCCATGATCTTGATGCGGGAAAGGACGGCCCGTTCAAGTTTCTTGGGAACATAGGGTCCCTGATGCAGTACGCCGTCGACCCGGAAGCGAGTGCGCATCAGGTTTTTCTCAGGTTCGAAATGGATGTCGGTCGCGCGCTTCCGGACGCCGTCGATGATGATCGTATCGATCAACTTGACGATGGGCGCAACCATCGCCAGATCTTCACGTGTATCTCCCCCGGCTGCGTCCGCCTGCCGTGTGGCTTCCTTGATCAAGCTTTCAATCTGCCCGCTTTCACGTCCGGCACCGTAGTACCGGTCGATGGTTGTGAGGATGTCGAATTGGCTCGAAGAAACGACTTTTACGAACTGTGCCGTCATCCGTCCGACGTCATCGACCGCGCCGACGTCGAGCGGATCAGCCATTGCAATCGTGATCGAACCGTCGTCTGAAGAGACCGGGAACAGCTTCTTGTCACGCGCGAATTGCTCTGGAATGGATTCGATGATGGAGGGATCTATGGATTGGTGGCGAAGATTGATGTAGTCGATCCCTGCAGCTTCGGCCAGCGTACGCCCCAGTTGGTCTTCGGTGACCAGATTCAGCCGACGCATCACGGTGCCGATCCTGTCGCCACCGCGTGCCTGTTCGGCCAATGCAAATTCGAGCTGGTCTTCTGAAATCAGACCGGCCTGCAGCAGGAGCTGTCCTGTTCTGTTATCTGCCATAGTTCCCAAACGAGGTCCGCAGTCTGACCCCAACTCGCACGGATGCATCGACCCCACACGGTATGCGAGGGCGCCGCGTAACGCGTTTCCAATCTTCCGTTGACGTCAGCGCGATCAGGCGCGGCCAACGAACCCGATCAGCAACAGACGCACCAATCCCTAGGGAAACCGAGACTGAACAAGGTGTGCAACAGGCGGGCGCAAATCCCCTACAACTGGGACCACTATAGGTTTGCAAGTCTAATGGTGTCAAGGGAATAACTTGATCCGAGCGCGCCGCGGCGAGGGGCAACCGCCGGGTCTCGGCCCCCGGCAGTGTGACTGGTTGCGCATCCAGATCGCTATCCGGGGGGGTGGTTAAGGGGGCTCCCCGCGGCGATTGCGGGGGCTCCCCGCGGCGATTGCGAGGGCTCCCCGCGGCGATTGCGAGGGCTCCCCGCGGCGATTGCGAGGGCTTCCCCCGGCGATTGCGGGGGCTCCCCCCGGCGTTCAGCCAGACCCGTCAATTATCGTACTCGGCTTGGCCGCCGGACTCTTAGTTCCCAGATTTTCACATACGAAAATCGAATTCGTCCGTCAAGTAATTGTATGTGGAAATTCAAAGATCTGACACACCGTCCGGATTTCTGACACTAGGTTTCGGTGGGTCGTTTTGAAGAGTCTAACTGTATGTCACTGCAGTACAGCCAGTTGGGCGCTAATTTGCCCGGATTGTAAGTCGCCGGCGGCTGGCATTCGAACTGCATATTCGACTGGTATGAACGACTGGCGAGAGATCCACACAGGTGGTCCACAAGGGAGGTCACATGATAGCCACAGAGTTTCTGAATGAGTTTCGAAAAACGCAGAACGCCTTTGTCTGGAAGTATATCCAAGACAATCGGATACGGGGCTTCCTGAAGTCAGGGGACATCGGCGAGGCATTCGACCCAATTTCGGCGACCCTGATTATCTGTGACCGGGCCGACGGTCAGAATACCGAACCCGGTCAGCTCTTGGGCCTTTCAGCGGCCGACATCGAGGCCGTCAACGATGCGGCCGACGGCAGAATCTGGAAGTCCGTGGACGGCGAACTGGTTCTCGACGGCTACATCGCGTGGTTGAGAGATGAGATTGTTGCGGCTGCTGACCTTGAACCGGAGGATCTGCCGCAATTCACTCCGAGCCCGGCCACGGTCACGGCTCTGACGTCGTCGATCGAGACGGCACCTGAAACCGCACCGCAACACGTTTGAGTTGCCGGGCCAGGAGTCATCCCTGGGGGTTCCGATGCAGAAGGGGGGCCGATGAAGAATGCCAGTAAACCCCAGCCCGTTGTGCTCGATCCGGAGGCGCGCAGCCCTGCGGTCCTGGAGTTCGAGCAGCAGCTTCAATCTTGCGTGATCGGACAAGAACGCGCTGTTCGCCGGATGGTCAATATGTACCAGATCTTTCTGGCCGGCATGAACACGCCGGGTCGTCCCGTCGGCACGATGTTGTTTCTTGGACCCACCGGCTCGGGAAAGACCCGGGTCGTGGAAGCCTCAGCCGATATTCTTTTCGGCAGCCCGCGGGCGTTCATCAAGATTGATTGCGCCGAGTTTCAACACAGCCACGAGATAGCCAAGCTCGTCGGATCGCCTCCCGGGTACCTCGGACATCGGGAAACTCCGCCTCTGTTGACTCAGGAGGCGCTCGACCAGCATCACACGGATAGACTGAAGCTCAGTTTTGTCCTGTTTGACGAAATCGAAAAGGCGGACGATGCGGTGTGGCAGCTGTTGCTGGGTGTTCTCGACAAGGGGACGCTGACGCTCGGTGACAATCGCCAGGTCGATTTTTCCCAGACCCTCGTTGTGATGACGTCGAACCTGGGTGCGGCTGAAATGAGTGATCTGATGGAAGGTGGCATCGGTTTCGCGGGTAGTCCCCGAGAACTCCAGGATCCCGGGGTAATCGACCAGAAGATCTACAGAACCGCGACTGCGGTTGCCCGGAAGAAGTTCACTCCCGAGTTCATGAACAGGATCGATAAGGTCGTCGTTTTTCGCACTCTGACCCGCGCCAATCTCAGTGACATTGTGGAATTGGAACTTGACGCGGTCCGCGGCCGGGTACTCGAATCCCAGGGGGACAGGCAATTCATTCTGCACTGCACCGACCGTGTAAAGAACTTCTTCGTCGATGAAGGGACAGACATTCGATACGGCGCCCGACACCTCAAGCGAGTGATCGAACGCTTCCTCGTGTTCCCGCTATCCAACTTGATTGCCACCGACCAGATTGAGCTGGGAGACGTCGTCCAGGCCGATCTCGACGAAGAGGCTCGGCGGCTCACTTTCGTCCGAGAGCCATCGGCGGCTTTCGTGGATTCGTTGCGGCCCGTTAACCGCGATCTCTCGGGTCGGACAGGTCGCCCCGATGAAGCTTTCAGGGACAACACCGGTTCGCCTTCCTCCCAGGGTGTTCAGAACGTCTGCTAGCGGCCCGTACCCCCGGTGGTGACTTTTTCAGCCTCCGTCCGGTCCGCACAAGATCGGCTGGTCCGACGAGGGCCTCACTGGAGGCTGTGTCGCATTTCTCATGAACTGTCTGTCAGAGCGGGGGATCCATCCGCCAATCTTCGGTCGCGCTGGATCGGACGCCTCGACGTATTCTGAAGTGCGCCTGCGGTGTCGGACCGGGCACGTGCCTGCTCCCGGCGGCGTCTCCGATGCTTCGCGACGAAATCGTGTGACTAGTGCGGGCTAATGTTCGACTGGCGTTTTACCGATAAGGAAACATGAGCCGAATCGTATCGTTTCCTTACCCGATTGATTCCCCAGGGGCGTCCGCGCCCGATTTTGACATGGGGAATGAAGACGACTGGGCCGGCGCAGACCGGATCGAATTCGATGAGATCGAATCCGAGCTTCAAGGAGGGCTGGACCCATCCAAGTGGGGCGTTCCACGTGCCTTCTTTGTCGTTCAGTCTCCGATCGAGAGTTCCTCCGAGCCCGACACTGCCTGCTAGCCTGCATTTCTACCGAGTTGTCTGCTCCAGCGCCGGATCCCGCCAGTGCCGCGTTGCGGTTGGTCGGGCTCCTCAACGTACTGTAAAGTACGCCTCCGTCGCCCGCCCCGTGCGCGCCTTGCCCTGACGGCGCCTCCGACGCTTCGCGACGAAAACCCGTGAAAAATTCAGGCTAGCAATTTCAGTCAGCACTTCGTTCCACTAGGCTGACAGGGCTGCCGTTGGACCGTTGCCCCTGCAGAAAAGAGCCGGCTGTAGGTGGGGTCTGCGACCGCACGCTTTTCGGATTGAATTGATTTTGCGCGCTCACAGAGCGCTCCTGCAGGAGAGCGGATCGCCCCGGGTCAGGCGTCGAGAACTTCCCGCATCTTGCCGTTCAGGGATTCCTGGCTGAAGGGTTTCTGGAGGTAGTCCATTTCGGTATTGGAGACACCGTGGCGGGCGATAAATTCGCCCGGGTAGCCCG
Source organism: Terriglobia bacterium (assembly GCA_965263045.1). Lineage (GTDB taxonomy): Bacteria > Acidobacteriota > Terriglobia > 20CM-2-55-15 > 20CM-2-55-15. The sequence goes on along the minus strand of CBDHGK010000041.1, from coordinate 4,064,528 downwards.
ACATGTAGAGGACTTTCAGCGTGGGAACGAGGACCCGCAGTCGCTTTGCGAGTTCGGGGCCGCTCAGTTCAGGCATGATCACGTCCGTCAGCAGGATGTCGATGGTTTCAGACCTACCATTCGCCATGCGGATCGCGTCGCCAACATCCGTGGCCTCAACAACCTTGTATCCTCCGGCTTCCAGGAATCGGCGCGTCAGTCGCCGGACAGCCGGTTCATCCTCGACGATCATGACTGTTTCCTTGCCTGAGCGGGCTGTATCGATTGGGTGATCGATAGGCTGGAGCTCTCGCCTGACTGCACGAACGGGCAGGTAGATTCGGAACGTTGTGCCTTTTCCAGGCTCGCTGTCGACACTGATATGCCCCTCGCTCTGTTTCACGATGCCATATACGGTCGCCAAACCCAGACCGGTTCCACTGCCGCGCGGCTTGGTTGTGAAGAACGGTTCGAAGATCTGAGCCAGGGTATCCGAATCCATCCCCAGGCCTTCGTCCTCGACCGAAAGGAGGGCGTAGCTGCCTTCGTGGGGGGCCGCGGGCCGTCGAGCCTTTTCCTGGTCGATGTGGACGTTTTCGGTTCGAATCGTCAATCGGCCGCCATCGGGCATGGCGTCTGCCGCGTTGATGACGAGATTCGTAATGACCTGTTCGATGCGACTTCGATCTCCTTCGATCTGTCCGATTGTCTCACTGAGCGAAGGTGCCAACTCGACATGTTCTCCAATCAATCGCCGAAGCATTTTCTCCATATTGTCGACGATCGAATTCAGGTCCAACGGTAACGGATTCGGTATCTCCTGACGGCTGAACGTCAGTAGCTGTGTTGTCAGGCGGCTGGCCCGCTGGACGGCGCTGAAAACTTCTTCGGTCATCTCGCGCTCTTCACTCCCTTCGGGCAGGGCCGACTGCAGCAGCGCCGTGTAGCCTTGAATGGCCGTCAACAGATTGTTGAAGTCGTGGGCAACCCCACCGGCAAGGCGGCCGACGGTTTCCATCTTCTGCGACTGGTGGAGCTGCTTTTCAAGTGCCCGCCGCTCGCTGATGTTTCGGATGAAACTCTGATACACCTGTTGGCCGCCGTAACTGACCAGGCGGGTGTTGGCTTCGACCGGGATGCGTTTTCCGTCGCGGCTCAAGGCCTCGACCTGGGACAGGCTGCTGTTGCCAGAGCGGGATTGCTCCAGCGCTTTTTCGACCCGGCCCCATTGATCGGACGGATGGAGGTCCCGGAAGACCATCTTGCGGAGTTCGCTCAGGGAGTATCCCAGCATCTGCCCGGCTTTCTCGTTCGCATCCCTGACGCGGCCGGTGTCCGGGTCAAAGAGGACAACGGCGTCGCTGGCGTATTCGAAGAGGTTCCGGTACTGCTCCTCAGAACGCTTGAGCGCTTCCTGGGCGAACTTGCGCTCTGAGATGTCGGTAATCGTGCCGATCATGCGCATCGGTTCTTCCGATGCGCTGCGTTCGGTGACCCGGCCTCTGACGATCACCCACTTCCAGTGATCGGCTCCCGTTCGAATGCGGCATTCGGACTCGAACGCGGGCGTATGGCCTTTAAGGTGCCGTCGCAGAACCCGTTGCTGTTCTTCTGTGTCATCGGGGTGGATACGCGATCTCAACATGGCTATTGGGGTGGGGCGAATATCATCTAATCCTGTTTCTTCTTCGAAGATCTCGGAAGCCCGTGCGCTGAAGACGACGCCGTCCGTCTTCAGATCCCAGTCCCAGAGGCCGTCCGATGCGGCTTCCAGGGCATATCGCAGGCGCTCTTCACTCCGGCGCAGGACACCCTCACTCCTCTGGCGTTCCGACGTCAGCCAGACCTGGCCGTGAATCAGTGAGCCATCGCCTCCCGACGGCATTGACAGCTGCACTGTCCCGCCAAAGAACGTGTCGCCATGACGCTGCATCCGCACCTGGATTTCTTCGGTTTGGCCGTTGCGGAGGGTAGCAATGATTTCGTTGCCCGGAAACTGGGGCGCCTTTCGCGCAAAGACGAAGGAAATGTGCTTGCCGACCGCGTCGCGTTCGTTCGGCCCGAAAAGGTCCTCCGCGCTGGTGTTCCATCCAACGATCCTGCCTTCGAGGTCGCATTGGAAAAACGCGACGGGCGGCCGGATTGTGCTGGTCCCGGTCGCGTCCTTGTCCCGGCCGCTCTCGCGGGTTTCAGGGCCGGATTCGAGCACGACAATGGCCGCAGCCGGACCGACCCGAAGGCGCCGGCCACGGATCGCGGTCAGCTCGCGCTGGGAAGCACTGCGTCCCGCCGGGAGCCGACATTCTGCGCGGTGACCTGATAGGACCGCATTCAAACCGTGGGCGAATCGAGTCGTTTCTTCGATGTCAATATCCCAGTTGCTCGCGGTGATAATCGAATTGATCGCGGTCCCAATGTTGCCGGACTGGACCGCATGCAGTGCATCCCAACTCATGTTCGCCAGGAGAATGTTTCCATCCTCATCGGCCACCGCAATCGGGCGATTGACGCCGTCGACTGTGGCACGAATGAGAGATAGAGCACTAGCCCAGTCTCCAGGATCCGTAACCGATTGGGTGGGGTGCGTCAGGTATGTCCGAAGAGTCCTCCGATGTCCATTTGCCACACCAGAAATCGAGCGACTCTGAAGCGGACCGCAATTTTTGCGCGGGGTGGCATGCTAAATGACTACGGTTCTAGATTCAACAGGAAAATTATCCGTCGCCGAACCCGGCTGGGATGGCGGACATCGCGGAGTCCGAAAGGGCCCAGGTTCCGGAGGCTTTCAGTGTTGTTTCAGGGCCTTTTTGATCTTGGCCCAGGCGTCCCGCAGCGTGACAGTACGATTGAAGACGAGCGCATCTGGTACGGAGTCGGTGTCCACGGCGAAATAGCCCATTCGCTCGAATTGAAACCGGTCTCCGGATCTTGCATTGGCCAGTGAGGGCTCCAGTTTGCCCGAATTCACCACCGTGACAGAAGTCGGATTGATACAGGCGGTAATATCTGCGTCTGGACCTTCTTCCGGGTCTTCCTGTGTAAAGAGGCGATCGTAGAGGCGCACTTCGGCTCCGATGGCGTGTGCGGCGGAAACCCAGTGAAGGGTTGCTTTCACGCGACGGCCGTCGGGGGTGGTGCCGCCCCGCGTCCGAGGGTCGTAGCTGCAGTGGAGTTCGATGATCTTTCCGTCGGAGTCTTTGGTGACATGAGTGCAGGTGATGAGGTATCCGTAGCGGAGACGGACTTCCCGTCCCGGAGCCAGCCGGAAGAATTTCCGGGGCGGTTCTTCCATGAAATCGTTACGTTCGATGAACAGGACTTTCGAGAAAGGGACCTTCCGTGTGCCCATGCGTTCATCTTCGGGATTGTTGATGGCGTCGAGTTCTTCGACCTGATCTTCGGGGTAATTGTCGATGACGACCCGTAGTGGATCGAGCACCGCCATGACACGCGGCGATCGATGGTTGAGATCTTCCCGGACCGCATGTTCCAGTTGAGCCATATTGATCGTGTTGTCACGTTTGGCCACGCCGATGCCTTCCCAGAAGCGGCGAATGGATTCGGGCGTGTAGCCGCGCCGACGCATGCCGCTGATCGTCGGCATCCGAGGATCGTCCCACCCACTGACGTGGCCTTCTTCGATGAGCCGCAGGATTTTACGCTTGCTTGTGACCGTATAACTGATGTTTCCACGGGCGAACTCGATCTGCTGGGGATGGCAATCGAGATTCAGCTGGTCCAGGAACCAGTCGTACAGGGGACGATGGTCCTCGAATTCCAGCGTACAGAGGGAATGCGTGATGCCTTCCATCGAATCCGACAGGCAGTGAGTGAAATCGTACATCGGATAGATGCACCACTGCTCGCCGGCTCTAAAGTGCGGCGCATGCCGGATTCGGTAGATCGTCGGATCCCGCATGTTGAGGTTGCCGGACGCCATATCGATTTTCGCTCGCAACACGTGTTCGCCGTCGGCGAAGGCACCCTCCCGCATGCGGCGGAACAGGGCCAGGTTTTCCTCGACCGACCGATCCCGATACGGGCTGTTTTTCCCGGCTTCGGTCAGCGTTCCCCTATATTCCCGGATTCGCTCGGCATTCAGGCTACAGACATAGGCCGCGTTCTTCGTGATGAGCTGGATCGCAAACTCGTAGAGTCGTTCGAAGTAGTCCGACGCGTAATAGAGACGGTCTTGCCAGTCGAACCCCAACCATCGGACGTCGCGCTGGATCGCCTCTTCATACTCCACCTCTTCCTTGACCGGATTCGTGTCGTCGAAGCGCAGATTGCACAGCCCCTTGTACTCGGCCGCAATTCCAAAGTTCAGGCAGATGGATTTGGCATGGCCAATATGCAGGTATCCGTTTGGCTCAGGAGGAAAACGGGTGTGGACTTTCCCGTTATTCTTGCCCGTTGCAATGTCCTGATTGATTCGAGATCGGATGAAGTTGACGGGGATCGCTGGGTTGGACTGTTCGTCGGGCGCTTTTAGGTCAGACGTCTCGTCGTTGTGCGGCGTGCCCATAAATCGACTATAGCATGTGCCCGCCGGTGTGAACGGGGCTGGCCGATGGCGTGTCTCCGCGGACCGTGAAGTGGGTTTATCTGTGTGTGACACCTGCCCGGGGGCTGCAGACGATTTCGCGGTTCGTTCGCCGAAACCCAAGCCTTCCCCCGATCCCATATGGCCCCGCACGGTCCTCCGCGCGGGGGAACGGCTTTCACATTAAAGAGGAGGGAGCCGAGGCCTTAGGTTAAACAGATGATCAGAGCGAGCAAGACCTTCCGCTCGAAGGTCGTTTTACATGCATCGCTGAGCCAGCCCGGGCCGCGAGAAAATTCAATCGGTCTCCCGCAGGATGTCTTCGAGCACGCTGAGCCTGCCGTCAATCTCGTCAGTGATCTCAAGATCCAGAATATCCATGATGAGAGGGAAAATATGGATGTTCTCAAAACTTGAAATCGTGGTTTCCTCGACGAGCGCCGGGCCCCTCGCATAGAAGATGCCGGCCATTTCGGGGGTTAGACGGGGATCATAGCCATGGGCAGCCGCGGATAGATTGCCCGTCATTCGCCTCAGGCGAATGGAGTATGGGGCCTGGGCTGCGACAACCAGATCTCCGATCCGGTCGTGGGTGAGATGCCAGTCGCCGGGAGTACCTTCTCTCCGGTAAACCCGGTAGTTGCCTTCCTGGTCTTTCAATCTGGCAAAGAGCTCGGACTCTCGAAGGCCGTCATTGACGTAAAGGAAGCTATGGGCTCCCGAACCGATCACTCGCACGCCGCTGAGATTGACGAGGTCGTCGAGGTACACAATTTTCCCGGGATCGAGATCGATCATGCCATGGTCGGAGACGACAATGACGTTGACCTCGGCCTCGAGAGTCTCGATCTCATCAAACAGCGCGCCGAGCTGGCGATCAAGGCGTTCGATCGCGGCCCCCAGTTCGGGCGACGTCGTTCCGGATGCGTGACCTGCGGAATCGACCGCGGAAAAGTAGAGCGTAATCAGGCGTGGCCGATAGGCATCTGGATAGGACAGCCATTCCAACACAGAGTCGATGCGTTCCGCGTGGGATACCGACCCGTCATAGGGTTTGTAATACGTCGGGCGCACGCCCTGGATGTCGGCTTCCGAGCCGACCCAGAAATAACTTGCGGCTACCATTCCCTGTTGTTCGGCCGCCACCCAGAGCGGGGTGCCGCCATACCATGAACCGTCTTCCACGGTTTCGGTATTGCCCAGGCTGTACCGGGCGCCTCGTTCACGGTCGAAGAAGTCGTTCGCAACAATTCCGTGCGTGCCCGGATACATTCCGGTCGCGATTCCGTAGTGATTGGGAAACGTTTCCGATGGGTATACAGGGATGAGACTTTCGGCCCGGACGCCCTCTTCGGCGAGACGCCTGAGGTTCGGCACGTTGTACATATCGGTGTAGTCGTGGCGATAGCCGTCGAGGGATATCAGTAGAACGTGGGGCTGGTCCCTTTGCTGAGGTTCGTTGGCTCTTTGGTAGGTTGCTTCCGGCTGCGAGGCCGCAACAGGGGTCTGCTCACAGCCCGATGTCAGCCAGGCGATACCGAGGGTCAGTGTGATTCTGAGGGTGTTCGTCATCCGGGTGCCCAACGGCACGGTATATGAATGCTTTCGTGGGGTCAAATGACAGCGAATTGGGGTAGCAGGGTTTTTTGAACACTGCGGGGTCGTTCATACGGCCATTGATGGCCGAACGACCTTTGCCCCCTGTCATCATCAAGATGAAGGGGCCGATAAGGACTGGAAACGTTGAGGCGCATTGATAATATCCGCACCGGTCGCGCGATGCGGACAGACGGCATTCAAGGTAGAGAGGCGGAGCCCGCGCGTCAGTTTCAAGAAATGATCGGATCCTGCATGCTGCAGTCGACGATGCTGCAGTTGAAAAGTCTCTACATCAGTTCGGCAACGAATTGCCGCGTCACCTCGGCATCAAGCTGCAGCGGTTGGTGGGCCATCGGACCCCCTTCGGCAAGTACCGGTTCGGCCTGGTCGAGCGAGGGAAGGTCGGTCCGATGGTAAAACTTCCCGATGAATATCTCGTCGCCCCAGATCACCGATCGTCGCATCGCATCATGCCAGTCCGTTGTATCGTAGCTTTCCTCGTCTTCGAGCTTCTTCACGCGCTCTCGGAACCAGGGATAGGTGTTGTCGTGGTTATAAGTCACGCACGGACTGAAAATATCGATAAAAGCAAATCCCTTATGCTCGAAGGCCTGCTTGATGAGGTCGACCAGGTGTTTTGGCGCTCCACTGAAGGCGCGGGCAACGAAAGTCGCTCCGGAAGCCAACGCCAGCGTGATCGGGTTGAGCGGTTCTTCGATGTTACCGAACGGCATGCTCTTGGTCTTCATGCCGATGCGGCTAGTGGGCGACGTCTGGCCGGTGGTGAGTCCGTATATCTGGTTATCCATGGCCAGGTAAACGAGGTCCACGTTCCGGCGCATCGTGTGAATAAAGTGGTTGCCACCGATTCCAAATCCGTCTCCGTCTCCACCGGTTACCACCACATTCAAGTCGTGATTCGCCATCTTCACTCCTGTGGCCACAGCGAGCGCCCGTCCGTGCAGTGTATGCATCCCGTAGGTTTCGATAAAGCCGGGCAAGTTGGAAGAGCAGCCGATTCCGCTGACCGTAACCACGTTGTGCGGTTGGATTCGAAGCTCGACAAGAGCCTTTTGAAGAGAAGATAGGACTCCAAAGTCACCGCAGCCTGCACACCAATCTGGATCGACCGGTCCCTTGAAATCCTTGACCGTCAGCTCGTGTTCTATCGTGGTCGTCACATTATCCTCCTCAAACCGTTACTTCGTGCATTGGCACGGACAAATCTGTCTTACCCGCGAGTTGCTCCTTCACGCCTTCAACGATGTGATGGGGCATGAAGGGTTCCCCATCGTACTTGCGAATGTGGCCGTTGGGGGTATAGCTGGTTTCACTCCGCAGGTATCGCGCAAACTGGCCACTGTAGTTGTTCTCGACGATGATGGTGTGCTTCTCTGACTGAAGGATCTCAACGATGGCATCCCCATGGAGGGGAACCAGCCATCGAATCTGTAACTGGTTTGCCGAGATCCCTTCTTCATTGAGTAGTTCGATCGCTTCTTGGATGACGCCCTGGGTGGAACCCCACCCAACAAGAGTCACGTCGGCTCCCGGCTCCCCGACCAGTTCGGGCGGTTGGACCGCGGCCTCGATCCCTTGCACTTTCCGCTGGCGCTTGTCCATCATGTTTCGCCGCTTAGTCGGGTCGGTGAATTCGTCGCTGATCAGCGTTCCATCTTCGTCGTGCTCATCGGTTGCAGCGGTGTGGGTGTGGTGGGGCACACCCGGTACGGCGCGGGGGGAGACGCCGCTCTCGGTGAAGGCGTATCGCTTGTAGCCATTGGGGCCGGTGCTGGACGTGATCAGCTCTCCGCGATCGATTTCCACGTCGAAGTCGAGTTCTGCGGGCTCCACACTGCCGGTGCCTTCTGAGAGAAGCAGATCGCCAAGGATTATTCCGGGACACTGGAATCGATCTGTCAGGTCGAAGATCTCAGGCACAAGCTTGAAACAATCCAAGACAGTGGTCGGTGCCGCAATGACTCTGGGATAATCACCGTGGCCGGCCCCAAGCATCTGCCAGAGATCGCCTTGCTCGGTTTTTGTCGGAATTCCCGTGGAAGGGCCACCGCGTTGCACGTCGATCACCACAACAGGAGTTTCCATCATGGCCGACATACCCAGGCCTTCGGTCATCAAGGCGAAGCCACCGCCAGAGGTCGCGCACATCGCCCGCACTCCGGTGTGGGCCGCGCCGATTGCCATGTTGATGACGCCGATCTCATCCTCGACCTGCCGCACCATGATGCCCGCCTGCCGAGCGTGCGGAGCCATCCAGTGGAGGACACCTGTGGCCGGGCTCATCGGATAGGCGCAGTAAAATTTCACGCCGGCGGCCACACCACCCATCGCAAGAGCCATATTCCCCGTCAGCATGGCTTTGGGGTTTTCTGTCATCGGCAGGGGTTCCTCAAAAGGCTGAAATTTTTCCGACGCGTGGTCATAGCCGGCCCGTGCGACGTCGACGTTTTCGCGCACCACCGCGTCTCCCTTCCGTTCGAACTGGGCTGTCAAAACGTCTGCGAGCGGCTGGAAACCGACGCCCATCATGTTGAGGGCAGCGCCCAGAGCGAGCGTGTTCTGCGCTAGCTTGTTGCGGCTGTTGTTGGTGAGTTCCTTTACGGGAAGGGGGCAGGTCCGCACTCCTTCGGCCGCATTTCGTGGTTGGATTGTGTCTCCGTTATAAATGACAGCGGTTCCTGGCTCCATGAGTTTCAGATGGCGATCCATGGTGTCCTGATTGAGAGGAATCAACAGATCGATCTTGTCGCCGAAGCTTGTCACAGGATCCACCCCTGTGCGTATTGTAAGCAGAGTATGACCACCTCGGATGAGTGACTGATAGGCGTTATATGCGTTCAGGTGCAGGCCTCGCCGGACGAGGATGCGGGCGAAGATATTGCCTGGGGTGGCCACACCCTGGCCGGCCGCTCCGCCAATCGCGATTGCAAGAGTCCGACTCATTCAGCATCTCCTTCCTTCAATGCGCACTATCGTGCGATAAGGCTCGGTTTGTAACGTGGATTCACCCTACCTCGATCAAAATATCGACCTTGACGGCAACCTTCGTACACACGAGCATGGGTTGGATCTCGAATCCCCGCGCGTCAGATCCCGCTCATTGTATTCCAAACGGTGAGCGATGCTGAATTCTGACCCGCGACCGTCTGCTTCACAAGTCGAGTCTGACCCCTTAGTTTTCAATAAATTCAATCGCTTAGGGTGTGCAGAATCGCGCAAATCCAGGTGAAAAACAGCCTGCAGTCTACCAGATGAGGAGGTCTCTGTCATCTCAGACCAGCGGGCTGGACTCAATCGAACGCTTTTGCAATGAGTGAGTTATTATGCTCAGCGTAGGCTGGTGCGCCGGGTATCGTCAAATCTGGATTGCCCCTGTCGGGTGAATGAGGCCCCACGGCTCGCTAGACTGTCGAGCGAAAACCATCGAATCGGCCGAAAAAGGCTCGCCACGCTACTAAACAGAATGAACTCCGTGGTCCATCCTATAATAGGATCGAGTATCGACCCGCCGAGTAAATTTCCCGCCGCCGCTCGAGACACCAGGATCGATGCTCTCAGGCGGGAATGGGTCATGTCGATGCCGGAAAGCCGTGATTTGGATCAAGCACTATCGTGCTCACAGCTTGGAATTTTCGTCTGATTACAAGAAGTAGCTCGAAGTGAAAACACCTTCCATCATCATTGAACGCCGATTCCACGGTCCACCGGATTCAGCCAACGGCGGCTACGCATGCGGACGGCTTGCCGAGTTTATTGAAGGGCCGGCCCGGGTGCGGCTCCGGGTGCCGCCGCAGTTGGATGTCGAATTCGACGTCATCCGCACCGACGCGGGTGCCTCAATGGTTCGGGATGATGCATTGATCGCCGAGGCGTGGCCGGGCTCAGTGGATCTCGAGATTCCAGACCCCCCGACCCATCACGAGGCGGAGGCGGCTTCGGCCTCCTACAGCGGATACAAGTCCCATCGATACTCTACCTGCTTCGTTTGCGGGCCGGATCAGGCCCAAGGGGGGCTCAGGGTCTTCGCGGGTCCGGTTGCCGGACGGGATCTGGTTGCTTCCGCCTGGACCCCGGACCCGTCGCTGGCCGCAGACCGGCGGAATGTGGATCCGGTGTTTCTGTGGTCTGTACTCGACTGCCCGGGAGGGTTTGCGTTTCCGGAACCGGAAGTCGGAGCCATTCTCCTGGGAGAACTCTCGGTCAAACTCTCCGGAAACGTCATTGTCGGTGAACGCCATGTCGTGATCGGGTGGGAGAGCCGGCGTGAAGGCCGGAAGCACCACACGGGTACCGCATTGTTCTCCGAGGAAGGCAGGTGCGTGGGAATGGGACGGGGAATCTGGTTCGAAGTGCCGTGACTATGCATGGAAAAAGTCGGGACCCTCGCGGCCTCGGTTTCAAACTTGGGTGCCCGCTCCTCACTTCGCGCCTGCAACCCGACCACCTCTGCGGGCGGCCTTTGAGACTTCTGCCACGGGCTGCGAGTACGCGCGGCCTCTTCTGTTGACCCTTACGCGCGCGGCCGAGGTGATATATAGTGGAGGGCGGGATTTGTGAACGAATCGGGCCGTTCTCTGCATGTGAGTGAAGATCCCAAGATTGTCGAAACCTCGACAGTCGATAGGTCGTCGGCAATCCAACTGTAACCCCATTTGATTTCTGCCGTCTGTAGGCGCTCGCTCCGTTCGGCAGGATACGGGATATGACACCACTAACGTTCACCCTTGGGAGAGATTTATGAGACTTAAAACGTACTACCTGGGTATGGCGATGATTTTACTGTTGCTGTCGGCCTGCGCGGCAGAGTCGGAGCCGGAGCCGGTCCCTGCGCCTCAACCGGAAACCGAAGCTGCTGAACCGGCGACTGGAGATGACATGTTGAGCGGAACGTGGACCGGTGACTGGGGTCCTTCTGCCACTGACCGCAACGCCGTCGTCGTCGAGCTGGCCTGGGATGGAACCACCTTGAGTGGCAGCGTGATCCCCCCCGGCCAGGACGCGATCGAATTGACGAATGCCGCATTCGATCCCGCCACAAACATTGTCAGGCTGGAAGCCGACCTGGAGAGCTTCAGAGGTCCGCTGCACTATATGATCGAAGGGACACTGGAGGGCAATATGATTTCCGGGACTTGGGGTCACGATGACGTGTCGGGTGACTTCATGATCATGATGGGCGACGCCGGGTAAGCGAATAGGATCTTCGGGGGCGGAAACCCAGTTCCGAAAGCGACAGACTGCACGCTTTCGCCGACGGAGGAGTCATATTTCCGTCCCGGAGTTCTCGTGACCCGAGAGCGTTTCCAACGCCCCATTGAATGTCGGACTCGGACGCATCGCCATTGAAGCGAGTTCGGGGTTCGGGGCATAGTAGCCGCCGATATCCATCGGCTGACCCTGCACGCTGTTCATTTCATCTACAATCTGCGCCTCGTGATCAGCGAACTCCCTGGCCAGCGGTGCAAATCGCTCCTGGAGCTGGGCATCCTCGCTTTGTTGGGCCAGCGCCTCAGCCCAGTACATCGCGATGTAGAAGTGGCTCCCGCGGTTGTCCAGTTCGTTGACCTTCCGCGACGGCGACTTGCGGTTTTCAAGCAGCTTGCCCGTGGCCAGCTCCAACGCCTCGCCCATCGCCGTCGCCCGGGGATTTCCGGTCGCCTGGCCCAGGAGTTCAAGCGCAACGGCAAGTGCGAGAAACTCGCCCAGGGAGTCCCACCGCAGATGGTTCTCCTGGTTGAACTGCTGGACGTGTTTGGGAGCCGACCCGCCCGCACCGGTTTCCAGCATGAAGCCCCCGTTCATCAGGGGTACGATCGATAGCATCTTCGCGCTGGTGCCCACCTCAAGAATCGGGAACAGGTCTGTCAGGTAGTCACGGAGAACGTTGCCGGTTACCGAAATTGTGTCCTCTCCCGCCTTCACCCGTTTCAGCGTGAATCGCGTCGCCTCGACCGGGGACATGATCTCGATATGAATATCGTCGGTGTCGTGGTTCTGCAGATAGTTGCTCACCTTCTTGATCAGTTCGGCGTCGTGCGCGCGGTTTTTATCCAGCCAGAAGACAGCCGGTCGACCGGTGGCCCGGGCGCGGGTGAGCGCAAGCTTCACCCAGTCCTGGATGGCTGCATCTTTCGTCTGGCACATGCGCCATATGTCGCCCGCCTCGACCGGATGTTCGAGCAGGACCGTGTCCGAGGCGTCGACGACGCGCACGGTGCCGGTTGCGGGAACTTCAAAGGTTTTATCGTGGGAACCGTACTCCTCGGCCTTTTGTGCCATGAGGCCGACGTTGGGCACTGTGCCCATCGACGTGGGATCGAATGCCCCGTTCTCCTTGCAGAACGAAATCACTTCCTGGTAGACGCCGGCGTAGCTGCTGTCGGGTATCGTCGCCTTGACGTCCTGCTCCTTGCCCTCCTTGTTCCACATGCGTCCGGAAGTTCGGATCATCGCAGGCATCGAAGCGTCGACGATGACATCGCTGGGCACATGAAGGTTTGTGATGCCCCGGTCGGAGTTCACCATCGCCAGGTCGGGACGACGGTTATACGCCGCCCGGATGTCGGCTTCAATCTCGGTGCGCTTCGCCACCGGCAGGGTCTGGATCGCCTCTATCAGGTTGCCGATTCCGTTGTTTGGGCTGATGCCTAAATCATCGAATGTCGTGCCGTGATTTCTGAAGACATCCTTGAAGAAAACCTTGACGGCGTGACCGAAGATGATGGGGTCGGAGACCTTCATCATCGTGGCCTTCAAGTGCAGTGAGAACAGCACGCCCCGAGTGAGAGCGTCGTCCATTTCAGCTTCCAGAAATGCCGTCAGCGCGGGCACGCTCATCGTCGTCGCGTCGATGACTTCCCCTGCACGGACCTGTACGTTCTCTTTGAGCACGGTATCGACACCGTCGGAGGCGACAAGCCCGATCCGCACGATTCCGTCCGTGCCGATCGTGGTCGACTGTTCGTTCGACAGGAAGTCCCCATCGTTCATGTGGGCCACGTGGGTTTTCGAGTCCGACGCCCACGCACCCATCGGATGGGGGTTATTTCTGGCGTACTGTTTCACCGCCTTGGGCGCCCGACGGTCGGAATTTCCTTCGCGCAGGACCGGGTTCACGGCGCTGCCTTTGACACGGTCGTAGCGGGCCTTGACATCGCGCTCGGCTCCATTCGCGGGTGTGTCGGGGTAGTCGGGGAGGTGGTATCCCTGGGCCTGTAGTTCTGCGATGGCGGCCTTTAACTGAGGTATTGATGCGCTGATGTTGGGCAGCTTGATGACGTTGGCCTCAGGCGTTTTTACCAGCTGGCCTAATTCGGCCAGGTCATCCGAGATGCGCTGATTCTCGGTCAATTCTTCGGGGAAACTGGCGATGATTCTTCCGGCGAGTGATATGTCACGTGTCTCGACGGTCACGTCGCATGCCCCTGCAAAGGCTTTGATAATAGGAAGAAACGAGTACGTCGCCAGTGCCGGCGCCTCGTCCGTATGGGTGTAAATGATTTTCTGGTCGTTACGCGTCATCATTCTCCGTCGCAGTCGGTGGGAACCGTGGGCCCGAAACGAATTGAGTAGTATAGCCGAATAGCAGAAGGAGAACAGCCGCTCGGGGACTTCCGCAGCATCGGCGGATCTCGCCCATCAGAGTCCTGCCAGACCTCCGCGTTAATCTCGATCGTTAGTCAGGTGGATCCGGGGGTCGAAGCGATATACCTGTGGGCTCGATTGGCGGGTGGCCTCTATCATATTTTCGCGATCAAGCTTTCACCCCTCGTTCACTGAAGCCAAGGTGGGGGAGTCGACGCGTGTCGTGCAATAAAGCCATGGGTTTGGACGGTGATGAGACTGTCAGGCAACGCGCTTCTCAATCAGGGGAGAAGGATCGGGCTGCCTTGTTCGACTATCTCAATTCCGTCATGAATCCGGGAAGACCCCACTCCATCCGAAGGTTGTCGGGGGTGTACTCGGGATATTCCATCCCCAGTATTCTGCCGATTTCGTCCTGTGTCCTCCCCTCGCGAATGAGTCCGGTCACGCGGTCGCGCAGCACGACTACGTTTTCCCGGTACACCTGGAGACCCGCCGGATCGGTGACACTGCCGTGACCCGGGATCACGGTGTCGAAATCGAATTCTTCCAGCATCGCATCCACGCTGTTCGACCATTCGATGATGCTTCCACCCCCGTTGTAGTCGATCAGAGGTGTGGTGCCGGCCATCATGTCGCCCATGTGGATGGTTCGTTGCACTGGAAAGTAGATGACGGCATCGCTATTGGTGTGGCCCCTGCCGAAATGCCGGGCACGCACCTCCTGACCCCCGAGGAATATGGACATTTCTTCAGTAAAGGCGAGGCGTGCGGGTTGCACGCCCGGGGGGGCATTGGACTGTCTGTTTTCAAGGATATTGGTCCGTGCGTTCCGGGTCGAAATCACCTCGGCGACGGGCAGGAACCTCGAATTTCCTCCGCTGTGATCGGCGTGGTAGTGCGTGTTGATCACGTACCGTACGGGCTGATTCGTGACGCTCCGGACATTTTCCATGATCTGGTCGTAGTTCTGCTCGAACTTGTCGTCGATTAGAATGACGCCCTCATTCGTGACTAGCGCCGCGACGTTTCCACCGCTACCCACGATGTTGTAGAGGTTGTCTGTGACTTCTTCGATGGTGAGTTGCACGTCCGCCTGTTCGGGCGCTCCGGTAACGACCGCAACGCTGGTACCGAGAATCGCCGCCAGGCTGATGATCAAGACTCTTCCGTCCATAGTGCCCTCCTGAGAGCGGGTCCGCTGTGAATTGAGTCCGGATTTTATAGCTATTCTAGTTCGGAATCCAAGAGATGCCTGGGATTTCCCGAAACGGTCTCTCGAGCCAGCGACCCTTCGGCTTGACCCGATCCCGGGCCGTTCGGGTCCATGTTCTGTTCGAGTCACCGTTGAAGTGCCTCCGAGTGCCTGGCCCGTCAAGACGCTTGCCGGGAGGGCGATCGCGGCGCAACTGGCCGGTGGGGTTGAGGCGCTCGATCCCGGGGCAACGGCCCCCTGATGACCGGGTGGATGGATGAGGCGCTCGGTCAGATAAGGTGTTGGAAATTCGGGCAGGAGCCGGACGATGAAAAATCAGCCGCAGGGTGTTTGGACGTTCCGCGGCAAGCTATCATGGTAGGAGCTGGGATCGAAGGTTTTGCGCTTGACCAGATCCGGCGGCAGAGACTACGATCCATCCGAAACCACATTCGTAATGAACTCGTAAAAAAGATATGACGTTACGCAGGTAGAAAAGGGGGATTGGAACGATGAAACTTCTTGTCTCGGTAGGATCGGTTGTTGCCTTCCTGATGCTGAGTGTCGCCGGGGAGGCGCACCATTCGTTCAACACGTTCTTCACCATGGAGGAAACGGTCGAGATCGAGGGTGAGGTCACTTCGTTCAAGCTCGTCAGCCCACATTCAGAGATGATGGTTGACGTAACCGAACCGGATGGCACGATCTCCACCTGGCGTATTACGGCGAGAACCGGCGCGGTCAACGCGAGGCGTGCCGGCTGGAGGCCTGAAGACTTTATCGGCCACACGGTCAAGGTTGAAGGCAACCCGGCCCGGCGGGAAGGCGCGACAGCTATGGCAGCCGGAGTCGTGACTTTTCCCGACGGAAAGGTTGTGTGTCTGGGCGGTTGCCCTGGAGTACCCGAACAGTAGTCTGCGTGTACCGTGAATGCGCAGAGGGGCGGCCCCTTGCTGCCGCAACCGTGACAGGGATAGCGTTTTAGACAGGAGTTTCTGAATGGCCGCTGCGAACAGCGAAAGCGCGACTGGCAATGGATACCCGACGACGTACATTGTGAGAGCCTTGTTGTGTCTGGTAATTGCATTCGGGTGGGTCCTGCCGGATGCCGCAGCCCAAACCGATGAACAGTTCTTCAAGGCATTTCCGTTTATCGGGAACTGGGATGCCGGAGTCGGAAATCCCGATGGTCAGGATCGTGGAAACTGCGGTGGCCGTCTTGGAGATTACGGCGAGAAACTTCTGAACTGCTCCCTGCCCGTCGACCAGCTCCCCTTGAACAGGCGGGGGGAGGCCTGGCTGGAATTTATGGACCACCGGCAGTCACCGGCCTTGTCGGAGTGCGCGGAGGTGGCCGTGCCGGCTTTGTTGGGCAGCGGGGTGTATGTTTCCGGATACACCGACCGCATAGAGTTTCAACATTCGGACCCGTCCGGCCTGATCACCCGACAGATCTGGATGGACGGGCGTGGGCATCCGGAGGCCCGAAAGCTCTTTCAGCACGGGCATTCGATCGGATGGTGGGACGGAGATGACCTGGTCGTCGAGGCCACCAACTTCACATTCGATCCGGATGGGATCGATGACCACCTTCACATGGCTTCTTCTGTGCGAAAGAAAGTCACCGAGCGCTATCATCTGATCGACGACAATAACCTCAGGCTGACGATCATCCTGGAGGATCCCACCTTTCTGACGCGGCCCTTTAAGTACGCTTATGTAATGAACAAACAGCCGGGAGGGCCAAACCCGGCCTGGCGAGCCTGCGACCCTGAGGTTGCGCGGAACGAAGTGATATTTGCCTATCCGGGCGACAAGTATCCGGAAAATTGACCTTTAGATTCATCTACAAAGTGGTGTCGGTATCTGAAGCTGCATCGTCCCCTGTAACTACCGCGTCAGGCTTCGTCGCGGAAGCGAAATCCTGCGTCCGGACGAACTATAACGCGACGACTGATGAGACTCGAACCCACATTACGAGGAGAGAGGCCATGACACGTTATCTGGCACCTGCGCTGTGCAGTGTTTTGCTCGTGTTCGGTTGGGCCCGGATTGCAACAGCCCAGACCGACGAGGCCCGGACCCATGTTGAGGCAGCCCGGGCTGCGATCGCACCGGACGTTGAAAATCCCCTGCAGCCGTTTCACGTTTTCGACCGGCTGCACGAGCAGATGTGCGCCGAACCCACGTTGCCGGATCAGCTGCGCCAGCAGGACCGAACGGCTTCACGGCCTCGCGAGGACTGGTATCGACCCCCGGCAAATCTTTTCGATAACCTGTACTTCATCGGCACCAGCGGGGCCGGGGTATTTGCGGTCAACACGTCCGAGGGGATCTTCATCATCGACACCAGTTACCACTACAACAGCGAAGAACTGGTTCTCGGTCTGCTCCAGTTTGGGCTCGATCCTGAAAACATCAAGTACATCATCGTCAGCCATGGCCACGACGACCGGTTCTTTGGCGCGAGTGTTCTGCAGAAGTTGTACCCGTCCGCCCGGATCGTCATGTCCGATGCGGATTGGGACGTCGTCGAGGAAGACAACAATCCTCAGGAACTGAAGCCGACGCGGGACATGGTGGCAACGGATGGGATGCGGCTGACGCTCGGGGAGACGACCGTCACCCTGCATATCACCCCCGGCCACACTCCGGGCACGTTGTCCATGATCATCGAGCCGCTCTGGAATAAAAAGAGTGTTAACTCAGACGATGGCCGCCATGTGGCCGCGTTCTGGGGTGGTACCGATATCACCATCGGTCGTCAGGGTGTCCAGTATTTTCCGGACGGCGTCACGATGATGGAGACGTTTATCGCATCTGCGGAGCGCTTCAGGGATTTTGCAGAAGCAGCCGGTGTCGACACGATTCTGACTCAGACCGTGAGGCACGCAAATATGCTGGAAAAAATCCGGGCCTGGCGAATCATGAATCCCGATGAATCGGGCGGTGGAAATCCGGAGGGGATTCTTGCCGACGTGCTGCGACTGGAGGGGGAACCCCACTCTTTCGTTAACCGGGATGCCGTCGGGCGCTATTTTACCGTTCTGCTTGAATGCTACAAGGCTCAACTGGCATGGAGGACCGAGTAGCGGTTTCGGAAAACCCGCTGACGAATCACGGTCCGACGCCACTCGGGCGGGCTGCCTCCATGCTGCATTGCCGCGGATCATGTCTTCGTTTACCCACGTCTACATTGCGACCTGATATGCGATTCTCCTGCTGGGTTTCGACGGCGTCGCCCGTGGCTGGATTTGGTGCCGCTCCCGGTATTGGCGCCCGCTAGAAACAGATGGATTCTTTTTTTATCCTGCTGGAACAGAGCAGTTTGCCTGCGTGGATCCGCGAGGGCGGGACGCTGACCGGATACCCTCTTGTTCTCTTTCTCCACACCCTCGGCCTGAGTGTGCTGGTGGGCCTGAGCGTGGCACTGGATTTCAGGGTGCTTGGTTTTGCTCCAGCGGTTCCATTGCCGGCACTGGTGAGAGCGTATCCGCTGATGTGGGCGGGGTTTGCACTGAACGCGACCACGGGTGCGCTACTTTTTGCCGCGGATGCCACGAGGCATTTTGCGAATCCAGCCTTCTTTGTGAAACTCGCCTGTGTCGGAGTGGCGATGGTGTTCCTGGTGCTACTCCGAAGCACGGAGTTCCGGACTGAGGCTGCCGATGAGGGCCGGGTCGGGATGCGCGGCAAGCTATTCGCGGCGGCATCGCTCTCGGCATGGTTTGTTGCCCTTTCCGCAGGGCGTCTGATGGCCTACATCAATGAGTTCATTCAATAACCGGCCCAGTGTTGACCGATTTCACCCGAGGCGACGCCGCTGATCGGAGCGTCGAGAATAGTCCGATATGAACCTCGCACATTTGCACGTCCTCCTCAATCACATCCCGACAATCGGCACCCTGCTGGGTTTTGGCCTTTTCCTGTTGGCCCTGGTCTGGCGGAGCGAGGACCTGAAGCGGGCCAGCCTCTGTCTGTTTGTCGTCGTTGCTCTGGTGACGGTTCCTGCGTACTTGAGTGGAAATGCGGCTCAACTGATTCTGGAGAATGCCCCGGACATATCCGTTGCCATGATCGAAGCGCACGAGGACGCGGCATTACTCGCGTTCGTATTTATGGGGCTGACCGGATTCGTCTCGTGGCTGGTCCTGTGGCAATACCGCAGGGTTTCGAATTACGCTGGCTGGAATATTCCGGCGGTCCTGTTTCTATCAGCCCTGACGCTGGGGTTGATGGCACGAGCGGCAAACCTGGGAGGTGAGATCAATCATCCCGAGATTAGGTCGCTTGCCCCGGCCCCCGGACCTGAATCCGCGTGGCTCAATACTGCAGCGGTGGCGTCGTCATTCGTGTTTGACAACCCCTGGGTTTGGCCCATCAACGAGATCATCCATTTCGTGGGACTCTGTATCTTGTTCGGCGTTGTATTGCTGGTTAATTTGAGAATGTTGGGGGTGATCAAAGGCGTTTCGTTCGCGGCCATGCATCGGCTCCTCCCGTGGGTTGTCGTTGGGTTTGCGATCAACGTCGTGACCGGCATGCTGTTCTTCGTCGCAAACCATGCCCAGTATGCTGCGAACCCCGCATTTCACTGGAAGATGGTCCTGTTGCTGCTCGGAGGAGGTAACTTTCTCTACCTTTCGATCTATGACGAAGGGTGGGCCCTGCGGGCGGACGATTCACCGTCCCCTCTGACTAAGATGCTGGCGGTGAGTTCGATTCTCTTCTGGGTCGGTGTGATTTTCTTCGGGCGGTGGCTCCCCTACATCGGCAGCGAGTGAGCCCTTGTGAGTACCTTCCGGGGCCAAGACTTTGTCAACTCCCGTTCTCAGCCTGTGATATAGGTGTCTCTAAAGTCAACTATCCGTCACGATCCCCGATTGTTGAACAAATAAGGAGCTTTTTCATGAAGTACGCACTTCCAGGCAGTCGCTATAGGGCTTCCATTTTCGCCACAGCCCTTGTTTTGACACTCGCTTCGGGCTGCGCTTCCGAAGGCGTTACCCCGGAGCCCGTCCCGGACGCCGCAGCGGAATTGGACGTGCGTCTATTCGAAACCGAAGATTATTCAGTCCGCGTGGTCACCCTGGCCGAGGGACTGACCTATCCTTACGGTCTGACCTTCCTTCCCGACGGCACTATGCTGCTGACCGAACTTGAGGGTCGGCTGCGCTACGTTCGTAACGGGATCCTGGAGCCTGAACCCATCGCCGGCGTTCCCGATGTCTACTACGTTCCCGGCCGTGGCGGGTTAATGGACGTCATTCTTCATCCCGACTATCAGGACAACCACTGGATCTATTTCACGTACGACAAAGCGGGTGAACTGGGGGCGACCCCGACCGTGGCGCGAGGTACTCTCGAGGGGAATCAGCTTCGGGATGTGACGGACGTGTTCGTCGCCGACGCGTGGGCGATGGCCGACGGGCATCTCTCCTCCTACATCCGGTTCACGCCGGACGGCATGCTCTATTTTTCGACCGCCGAGCGGAATGAGCCGATGCGGGCACAGGATACGACCGACCATGCGGGCAAACTGCTGCGGCTCCATGACGACGGCACGGTTCCAGCAGACAATCCGTTTGTCGGTCGGGACGGCTACCGTGACGAAATCTTTGCCTATGGGCATCGCGACATCCATGGGATGACGGTCCACCCGGAATCCGGGGAAGTCTGGACCAACGAACACGGCGACGAAATCAATATCGCGCGTCCCGGCGTAAACCTGGGCTGGCCCTATACATCGGTCCGCGGTCCGGGGGAGATTCCCGCACCCGAAGGGATCGAATTGACGCCGCCCTACATGTCATGGAACCCAGGGATCAACGTTTCCGGCATGTTCTTCTATACCGGCGACATTTTTCCCCAATGGAAGGGCGATCTGTTTGTCAGCGGTCTGGCTGGGCAGCAGGTGCAGCGCATCAGTTTCACCGAGGACCCTCCCGACACGAGCGCGCCTGCCTCGGGTGAAATCCGCGAGCCCCTGTTCGACATCGGGACCCGGGTTCGGGACGCAAGAGAAGGGCCGGACGGGTTGATCTATTTCGTGACCGATGAAGCCGAGGGCCGTCTCATGAGGATCGAGCCTGCGGAGTAAAACATCATAGCCGGGTAATGGGGCTGGTCTGCGACTCAAAAACCTGGTTTCTCGGCAGTATGACTACGCGCTGAAGGGGTTTCTATATCTCCTTGCGATGTGATTCAGGATCCGAACCCGCAGAATCAAGATTTGCGGGGAGAGAGCGACCCCCCCACGGCAATCACCAGGTTCACCGCAAGACCGTACAATCCGGGGTGAAATCCCCAGACCTTACCTGCTACGACAAAATCGAAAGGTCCGAACGCGAGTGCCAGGGCGATGACCAGTCCGGCGACCAGTCCGGCAAGCGTCGGTCCGGCCTTCAGTCCGGGCCAGTGGATGCCGATCATGAACGCCGGCACGAGTTGAACCAGTACATCGAACTTCCGATCGATCAGCGTGATGAGCGAAGTCTGGTCTTTCAGAAGAATGGCCAGGATGGCAAGCACGCCCAGAACAAGCCAGGAACAGCGCTTTCCGATCCGGGTGAGTCCCGACTCCGCCGCGTTGGGGCGAAGGTGGACGCTATAGATATCCTTCGTGAACATCGAGGATATGGAAAGCATGGCGGAGTCTGCCGTCGACATGAGTGCGGCCAGTACGGCGCTGAAGATCAGGACCACGAGGCCGTAGCCGAGAGTGGAGC
Organism: Terriglobia bacterium; assembly: GCA_965263045.1. Lineage (GTDB taxonomy): Bacteria > Acidobacteriota > Terriglobia > 20CM-2-55-15 > 20CM-2-55-15. The sequence continues at coordinate 4,042,879 of CBDHGK010000041.1, read as the reverse complement.
TTTCCTGGATCACACGCAGGACGCGTGCCATCACCTGGTCCGTCGCAGCGCCTGCCAGCCCCGGAATGTAGGCCAGCGCGTAGATGCCGGCGATCACTGCAATCAGTGCGGTCGCAAAAGGGAGGAATGCCATGACGGCCATGCTCCGGTTCAACACACGTTTGGTTTTCGCGGCATAGATCCGCTGGATCGCGTGGGGATAGAGGGCTCCACCCAGCCCCACAATGAGGATGTAGCTGAGCCACTGCCGCTGCATGTCCGCATCGAGTGGCGCCACACGATCGACGTTTTCCGAGGCTGCAATCGCTTCTGTCGCCGCCGACAGCGGTCCGAACTGCTGGAACAGCAGCACCAGCAGGACCGCAAATCCAACCATCAACACGCCCCCCTGGAGGACATCCGTCCATGCGATGGCCCGGATGCCGCCCAGCGTGCCATAGATCACCATGATCAGCGTCAGGCCGAGCACGCCGTAGTTATAGGCCACATCACCAAACGGGCCGGCAAAGCCCTGAAGCACGCGTCCCATCGTCATCAGTTGCGACAGGAGGTAGTTATTGAGGGCCACGATCATCACGATAGAGGACAGCAGCGAGAGCGACGGCGAATGGAAGCGCTCCTCGACGAAATCCACCGGAGTCACGTACCCCCGGTCTCGCGCGAGGGTGTGGAGCCGGGGCGCGAAGATGAGGTAGCAGACGACCATCGCCAGCATGTAATGGACAGCGATCAGCCAGCCGAAGCCCTCTCTGTAGGCCGCTCCAGCGACTCCGAATACGGTGTTGCCGCTGTACTGGGTTGCATATAGCGTCAGGAAGAGGACGAGGAATCCGAAACCCTGCCCCCCGAGGTAGAAATCCCGGAGGGTATCTTCGCGGCGGGCGTTGAAGCCGATCCAGCCGATCCCGATCAGCGAGAAGAGATAGGCCCCTACGAACAACCACGCGCCGATGCCGAAAGGTAGTACGTCGAACATCAGTGGGTGTCGTCGCTGGTCCAGTAGACCCAGGCTGTAAATAGAGACGTAGCGAAGAGTCCTCCCAGCGACGCCAGTGACCACAGGGGGAATCCGAATAAGTGGCGTACATCACCGGCGGGCCAGTACCAGGGAATGACCAGCGCCAGAAGGCCGAGGTAGACGACCCCGATCCACGAGCGCGCCGGCTTCTCATTGGTTTCTTTCATCTGAAGTCCTCTTCATTCGCCCGGCAAGGGCCCGATTGCCTGCAACCAGTTACCACAAACGGCGCCTGCATCCAAATGCCATGAGCTGTTAAGACCACAATCGCGGAGAACGGGAACCCGCACCGTGCTAGGATGGCCCATCGGATATCCACGGACGTCTAAGATTTCGCGCACTGTTGGGCGTAAACAGGAGATTCTTATGTCAAAGAAAACGAGTCGCCGTGAATTTGTACGCACGGCCGGTATCGCAGCTTCGGGGATGATGGCCGCCGCGCCTTCTGTCTCGGCCGCCACGCCTCCACAGGCAACGGGGGCGACAACATCGATGGGAGGGAGATACCGGCAGATGCTCCAACAGCCGGAGCCGTTCTACTGCCTGAACTGTTTCGACGGCCCTTCGGCCCGCCTCGTTGAGATCGCGGGTTTCGAGTCGATCTTTCTTGGCGGTTCCCTCACCGCTCTGGAGAACGGGCTTCCGGACTGGGGACTGACGACGGTCACCGAGTTGCTCGACTTTGCGACCCGAATTGCCGAGAACGTCAATATTCCCGTGCTTGGGGATGCGGACAACGGGGGTGGAAACCCCTTGACCGTCTATCGCACGACGCAGGCATTCGAAAGGGCAGGCCTCGGGGGCGTGATGTTCGAGGATCGGATTCGGATCGAACGGATCGGGCTCGGCGGAGACGTCATTCCGATCGACAAAATGGTGGACCGCATACACGCTGCCGTAGATGCGAGATCCGAGATTGCGATCGTTGCCCGTTCCGACGCTCTCGGGGCGGATCGCTCTATGGAAGAGGCCATCGAGCGGGGTGTGGCTTATGCGGAGGCCGGTGCGGACGCCGTCCTGTACCCCGGTGTACAGCCGATCGAAAACTCGCGCAGGTTGGCCGCCGCGCTTCCAAAACCCCTGCTGGCTCAAATCGGAGCGGGGATGGATGTCGCCGACGTGAGGGATGCTGGTGTCCAGGTGCTCTTCTTTACGTCCATGATGCAGGACATCGCACTGGCGGCTTACCACCAGGCCCTCACCGAACTGCGGACGACGGGAAAGGTTGACGCCGTGTACAACGCCCACCGGTTGCCGCGCGAGGTTACAAGGCAATTGGAAACCGCGGACGAAATCCTTGAGCGCGCCGCCCGATATAACGCGGTGCCGTAGCGGCCGGTGATCTGTCACCCGGCGCGCCGCCTGGGGTGGAAGAATCTGAAATCGCCCTGTAGGTGCGGTCTATGATCGCACAAAACGCCCCTACAGTTTTGAGTAGAGCGGATGACGGTTGGCGGTTCGAGGAACCGACGCCATGTCCGACTGTAGGTGCGGTCTATGACCGCACAGCTTTCAGATTTGATGTGCCCTCATAGAGCACACCTACAGTCGAGATGCGGGAGCTTACTTCGGGCGGCCCATATAACCCTGGGACAGCATCTGGATTTTGTAGATCGTCTTCGTATTGTTTCTGTAGCCATCTGCCAGAAGGAGTTCCTTACCGTTCGGCGCCAGGCCGCCTCTTCCCGTGGCGTAAAGCGTCCGTTTTCCAGGTCCTGAAAACGCCAGGCTGGCGACGTTCCGGGGCGTCGGAATGGTCCCAAGGTGGGCTCCCTCCGGGCTGAATACGTGGACGCCTGTGGCCTGGGCTGCGACGTAGAGTCGACCGGTCGAATCGACCACCATGCCATCGGCGCCTCCGGCACCGCCGGGCAGATTCACGAAAGTTCGCCGGTTACCGACCGTGCCGTCGGCCCCGATATCGAAAGCCACGATCGATTCGCGGTTAGTCACATAGAGCGTGTTCTCGTCCGGGCTGAGCATGATTCCGTTCGAGCGGATATCGGCACCCAGATTGACGACCTCGCCTCCGGGCTTGATCTGGTAGGGCGCGCCGGAGGTGAAGTACACCACGCCGTTGCTCGCTGTCACGAGATCGTTGGGTCGTCCAAGCCCCTCACCCTGATAGTTGTCTGCCAGGACTCTGCGTTCGTTATCCGGATGGATGATGGAAATCATCCCGGGTTCGTCACACGGCAGATCGCCCCGACCTGGATCGGTACATGTCCGTTGCGCCGAAATCAGACGGCCCTGGGAGTCCATCGAAACCGACCCGCCGCCATGCGTGTCCCGGACGTAGGCGGAGTCGAAATCCCGCTCATCCAGCCGGCGGATGGTGCTGGTTTGCTCCTGCGCGAACAGCAGGCTGCCGTCGGGCAGACCGAGGAGACCATCGGCGTTGTCGGTGCCTTGCCAGGCCTGCTGCCACTCGGTTCCAGCCGCGATTACTTCGGGAATCGCCGTCACCGTCACTTTTCTTGGGAGGGTTTCTTCCTGAGGTGCCCCAACCGCACCGATCGCAAGGCCCGATCCCAACAGACACCATGCAACTGTGAATATCGTGTTCAATTTCATAGATTCTCCAAGTCCCTCGCGCCGGGCGGCGTGGTATTTGATGGAAAAACATTAAGCGGCGCTTCACAGGCCGCGATCTTCTCCAGGTCCCTTGTTGCCTGGTCGCGAAATGCGTCGATTCCCGGCAGAAAACGCCGGATCATCGGGCGAATAACTTATTTGCTCATGATTATGTGCGCACGCTGGGGCGTCAAGAGGTTTTCGTCCTTTGTTCGACATCTACCCCTCCAACGATCCGTTCGCTCTTCTGAGTTGCGGGACGGACACCTAATTCCGAATTAGGTGTCCGTCCCGCAACTACAATTGGTGAAGCCGTGCGGTCATAGACCGCACAATGACTCCTAAACGTGAAACGGGCCCTGGGTTTCACGTCCCAGGGCCCGCCTTTGGTACAGGATATTTCGCTCCAGTTTAGAAGACGAACTTCAGGGCGAATTGCATGATCCGAGGGTCATCTGCCTCCCGAATCTGGCCGAAGGTGTTGCCTCGGTCATGGCGAAGCTGGGGATCGTCGTACCGGGTGCTGTTGGTCAGGTTGAACGCCTCGGCCCGGAATTCGAGTCGCGTCGTTTCGGAGGTCGCGAAGCCTCTCGACAGCGCCACATCGAGCCCCCACCGGCCCGGTCCCCGAATGGCGCCCGCGCCCAGATTGCCCAGTGTACCGAGCGTCGGCGTTGAGATAGTTGGATGGGTCGTCTTTGTCCCCATAGATATTATCCATCACCACATCGGGGCGCTGGTCGCGCATGAAGTTCCGCGCGGTGTCCCGTCGGTTCGTTGCGGTCAACGCCCGACCCGTGTTAATCCTCAATATGGGCGACAGCGACCAGTTCCCAGCGATGACCTGCAACGCCCGGTTCGAGAACTCGGGCGATGAGGCCACTCCTGACAGATTGAAAAGATGCCGCACGTCCCGGGCCGCAACCGAGCAGTCGCCCCGGTCGAAGCGGCGGTTGTTCGCATCATTCCAACCGTTATCCGCGTAGCCACCGTTCACAACATCCTGCTGCGGGTCGGTGATGCAATGAGACCAGGTGTAGTTCATGTTGAAGGAGACGCCGGTCAATGGACGGCGCTGAAGCGAGAGGACCAGACCGTTGTAGCCCGCCGTGCCTCCGCTGTCGATCCGGCCGATCAGCGTTTCCCAGTCGTCGTGGAGGGGATCGCCGAAGCTGACCTCGCCACAGGGATCGTTCGACGTGGGCAGAAATGAAGCGAACTTGACGGCCGCGGAGCTGAACATTGCCGGGTCGATCTGATTGTCGACGAACGGCGCGTCGAGTGTCACCCCACGCCCGTTGCATCCGGCCCCGGCGAAGTCCCTGAAATCACCGGCCAGCATTGCCGACGTGGGCACGAAAGCGAAGTCTGCCGCCGGGTCCTGTCGAATCCGCGTCCCCTGGTAGCCCGCAAAAAAGAATAGCTTGTTCGGGACGATCGGGGAAAGCGGCGTAAGTGATTTCAACCGCGTTGTCGAGCTTGTCCAGAACAGTTGGAAACGTCAGATCGAGGCTCGTCGTACACAGCTCCGCGACGGCTTCCCGCTGTTCATAGTTTTCGGTCTGGTTGACCTGCAGGCCACCGACGATGTCGCCCGGATGGGCCTCTTCGATATAGACCATGAGGAAATTGGCCTGATCCTTATACTCCTGGTACCAGCGTTCGGTGTCACCGACACCCGCCACGAAGGGGCCTCAGGTGTAGCTCCCGAATATGAGGACAGTTGGCCGGGTCCACAACGATGACAGCTGGAGTTCCGCACCGCCCTTCATCAGGTTCAGCGCAAAGTCCGGTGCCTGCTCGCCTACAGCCGGGCCACGGGCGATGGGCAGGGAATCGTCGGCTTGCCGGCGAAACTTGCTGATGAATCGGCCGCTTTCTTCGAGTGGATCGCCGCCACCCCTGGGTGTGAGCGTCAGCGTGTAATTTGACTTGAAGGTCACCCAGGGCAGCTTGTCGAACTCGTTTCTGAAGCCTCCGACAGAGCTGCAGGCCTCCGACTCTTCATCGAACCGCAGTTCGGCCGTGAAGTGATCGAACACCTGGGATGGGGACAGCCGTTCATCGCCCGCCCTGGTGTCGGGCAAATCCGGGTGGTCGGGCAACTGCAGGTGGGCGTCATAGGTGAACATAAACTCGACCGCGGCTCCATCACCAGTGGCAAAAGCCTCAGTCCACCGGTCCCGCGAGGCGCGAATCGCTGCGACGTCGACCGCATCGAATACATCCGCGGGGACATTGCTCAGTTCCTGGGTTCCGAAAAAACGGCGTCCGGGTCCCAGATTGTGTCTTCGTTCAGAACCCCGCTCGAAGGTATCGGGTCAGTCGCCTCCTGATCTGCCGGGGAACATCCGACAACGAGGGACAGGGAGAGGGCACAGGTAAGAGCAAGTCGCATGGGCTACCTCTCTTGTGACTTTTCGTTGGTATCGGCCACGCTATCATCGGCCGGAAAGACGGTCAATATTTTCGTCATTGGCTTCCCGGCCCAGCGAACGTCGGGCTGAATTCCCAGTCATTCACCTGCTGCCGTGGCTCAGAGACTGGTGTTTCGGAGAATTTATAACGTTGTCAGTCCAGCGTACGATGGATCAATTCCGGTCTCCACGAATCGCGTTAAAAATGCGATCGGCGCGCATTCAAAGAATCGAGGTTGGAAACAAGGTTCACGGGTCGGATGAATTTTGGATTAATATTGGATTACACTAAGTGATGGTGTGCGGTGGACAGGTTCAGGGATTCGTCATCGACAATCTCTCTGTGGACGACGCATCCTCTTGTGGGCGGCGTATCCCGGGAGTGGTTCCGATGGGCCCCTCCATTGACTGTGTTCCCGCGCGCCCATGCTGGCATGATAGAAGTATCTGGGGGTTAACTAATATGCGAAATCGAATTGCTGTCTCTGTCCTGGCCGTGGCGACGATCCTATGCGTGTCGGCGGCGCTGACCGTGACGGCTCTGGCGCAAGTCGACAGCGACGGCTGGGCGGCTTGCCCGCGTTGTCAGAACAACGCAAGCCGCGCTGCAGCCTGGGAAGAAGCCGGTATCGACGACATTACGGAATACGATAAGCGCGATCTATCAGGCGTTTGGGGATATAACGGTGTGGGACGCGCCTTCAGGAACGGGGCGCCTCCGTTTACGCCGTACGGGCAGGAACTCCACGAACAGACGTTGGGGGAGTTTGGGGCCAACGGCAGGCTTCGTTATACGCAAGGCTCGGAAAAGGACTATTCGCTGCTGAACTGTAATCCGCTCGGCAGCCCGCGAATCTATACCTATAATTACGGCTTTGAGTTCGTCATGCTTCCCGACCGGGTGATCCAGTTCTTTGAGCTGGGACACACGTTCCGCACCATCTGGACCGATGGGCGGCGGCTTCCCGAGTTTGCCGCGGTGCCGAATTGGCTCGGCTGGAACATCGGATACTGGGAGGGAGACACCTTCGTGATTGAGTCCACCGGGTTTGACGAGCGGTCCTGGATCGAGAGGACCAACGCCCGTGATGGTATCGCCGGCGGCGGCTACCCCCACACCGAGAATATGCATGTCGAAGAACGTTATACGCGCACGTCCTATGGAGCGCTCGAATCCCAGGTGACGGTCACCGATCCCATGGTTTACACCGAGCCGTGGGTGACGGAAACGGCAACCATTCCGCTGGTTCCGGGCGCGGAGCTGTGGGAGTATTTCTGCGTACCGACCGAGTCGGACGCATTTAACGAAGATTTCAGCGAAAGTGAAAGTGACTGACAGCCCCCGGCGATAGCCGGCAATTAGACCCGGAGCGGGGTCCCGCTTACCCTGCGAGGCTCACAATGGGTTAAATTGTTGACAGCCAGTGGCTCCAGTGCTTATATGAAGAAACGGTACATATTGTAAGGAGGTCTGTTGTGGATATTAGACGAGGACTCGTGGTTCTGGCGGTTGTCGTGGCGATTTGCTCCATGCTTGCCAGCGTAGCCGTGGCCCACCACGCCCGGTCAGCCTATAGCGAAGAAGATGTAATTCTTGAGGGCGTTGTTGTCGAATTCACGTGGAGAAACCCGCACGTTCAACTCGCGTTCGATGTGACGGATGCAAGCGGAAAGACCGAGACCTGGAGGGGCGAATTGTCGGCCGTCACGTCGATGATTGCGGCGGGGCTGAATCGAACCACCTTCAGGCCAGGCGACCCGGTCAAGGTCGAGGCTCGGACCGCGAATTCCGGCGAGCCTTTCGCAGTGCTCGGTTCGCTCTGGAAGGGTGACACGCTGGTTCTCGACGGTGACTACAGAGAATTAACCCGCTAAGCCATCAAACAGGAACCTCCGAATAAACCTCGTCCGGGCATCCGGCTGGATCGCCCGGGCGAGGCTCTTCCCGTGCTTGAGAGAATCACCCACGCCCCAACGCCTCACCAAATTTGAACTCGCCTGTCGGAACGATTTTCTGTTGCTGTGCTCCGCCGTGCGATGAAATTGAGCGTCCTGGGCGGGACCTTTGGGAGTTGACTTCCGGGGCGGGACTTCGGATCCCGACGATCGACTCTGACGCTCCATACAACTCGCGCCCTCCGATACACGTGTATCGCTGAACAGCTGGGTTCTGGTCGAAACGGATCATATTTATTACCTGCCCTTTTTACTACCGACGCTCGGCTCCGCCGCTTTTACGTGAAAGCCGTCCACCCGAATCGTCATATCGGTGCGGGCAATAATCCGGGACCGACCCGACGTTGCTTCAATTCCCATGCGTATCGACGATGATCGCAATTTGCCAGCGCGCCACACGGGCGCCGTAGTCACTCAAAATCCGACCGACGGGAATCCGTTCCGAAATCGCGAACGAATGGGTTCCGAAAGTCCGGATGTGGGAGTGATTCGACAGTCCCCATTTGAAAATTCGTGATGCTATACTCGGCCCTTCGAGGGCAAATCCCTTACATGCAGATCGATCCCCAAAAGTGTGTGGCCTGCGCCAACTGCGTCACCGTCTGTCCGATGGGCGCAATCTATCTCGATACCGGTGCGAATCGCGCCAGGATCGACTACGACGAGTGCGTCGAGTGCGGGTCCTGCTTCCGCGGTATGAGCCAGGAACATCTGAATCCGACGTTGGTCCGCGCAGTTCGCGGACTTGCCAGGATATTTCGATTCCGATTTGATCCCGAGCCGGACGTCTGTCCGACGGGGGCGTTCGTGATGGAAGAACTGGAATGGCCCCGGATTGCGCGCCGGGTGTTCAGCGACCCCCTCGTCGAACACAAATCGACCGGGATCGCCGGACGGGGAACCGAGGAGGTCAAGACCAACGACGTGGCCCATCGCATCGGCGTCAACGAAGTGGGGTACGTGATCGAGTTCGGGCGTCCTGGAATTGGAGTCCGATTCCACCAGATACAGTCGATGACGCGCGCGCTGGCCCGGATTGGGGTCGCTTTCGAAGCCGGCAACCCCATTTCGCATCTGATGACCGACAGGACGACCGGTGCGCTCCAGGAAGATCTCCTCAACGAGAAGATTCTCTCGTCCATCGTCGAAATCAAGACGCCACTGGTGGAAGTGAAGACGGTGCTCGATACAGTCTCGGAAGTGGCACAACAGATCGACACCGTCATTGCCGTCGGCGTCTCGACACGTTGCGACGAGTCCGGAGAAGATCCTCGACTCGCGCCACTGCTTCAAGAACTCGGGTATACATTCGAACGTGCCAAGACCAATATGGGTCTGGGGCGGATCACGAACGTCGAGCCTGTGGAGAATCAGGGTGACCAATACGCTGCATCGGTCCGGTAAGGCAGAGACCTTCCGGGACGACTACATCATTTTCGCCATGCCGTCGAAGGGAAAGAATGATGACGGAGCGATCGAGAAGCTCCGTAGCTTCCTGGAGATTTGTGTCGCCCATCATCCATCCAATATTGGCGCGTCCGGCCAGAGCGGCTATCGTCCTTCGCGGAACCTCAACCCTACCGTTCACTGGAAACGCGATATCGAACCCGACTTTGACAGCGTTGTCGCAGGCGTAAAAAAGATTGGGACTGCGGCGGCCGTATTCGATTCGCGCGAGAAAGCCGTGGGCTGCCTCCGGGATGTCATCGACCGGGACCTGGGGCTCTCGATCAATATCAGCACCTCGGTGGAGGGCGCCCGGCAAGCGGGCCTGGAGTGCGGGATCGGGCGCCATAGTGTGGAATACTCACTCGGATTTTCAGATCCGAACGACCGGCTGCCGCAATCTCAAATTCTTGAGCTGGCCACAATGTGCGGCCACGGAATGGTTTCGTTCCAGCTGGCCCAGAAGATGCTCGACATGGTCCGGGAAGGCCGGCGAACGCCGCTCCAGGCCGTGGCCACACTCACGCGTTTTTGCCCCTGCGGTGTCTACAACCCTTCCCGCGCCGTCCGTTTGGTTGAAGAAGCCCTCACCCACCCGTAGGTGCGAACTCGGGTCCGACTGTAGCTAAGGTCGATGACGGCACAATCATCGGAATTGTCTCTCGTGCGCTCACAGAGCGCACGGCAGAAACTGGTGGACCGTCCTAAGGCTTTTTTACCAGAAGCCCCCCGATCAGGCTCCTCTCGGTCTGCGATTTTCCAGAGCCGATGCGATGGCTTGCCGTTCCTCGCTGAACGGGTCGTTTGCCTGCCGGCATTCGTTGTTGAAGATCAATGTTGATCGCGAGTCGAGGTTGAAGGCCGGCCAATCGGGCAACATCGCGTTATTCGGGTTGCCCGTGCGGGCAAACGCCGCCCATGCAGCGCTCATCTTGTCGGCCAGTGGCTGGACATCCGGGCCGGTGCCGACCATCGAGGGGGATCGGCTTGCTGTGTCCAGGGCGAAGGGGATGTCCATCGTGTGTGCTGCGCGGATCGTCCCTCCGCTGACCGGCGAATACCACTGAAAATAGTACCTGTAAACAGGGGCCCCTCCCTGCATAGTCTTGCGTTCCGCTTCGAGGTCAGTGCCCAGTCGTGCGCCTCCGGCGTCGGATGCGGCAATCAAATAGAGTTCGAGGTTGCTCGCCTCCGGTCTGTTCTTCCTGTAGACGGTGGCCACCGAGTCGGCCGTTTGAGCGTCAACTCTTAAAGTCTCCTGAAGCCGCCGTCGAAGGCCCGCTTCGTCGAGTTCGTCATAGTTCATTTCCGCGTCCCAGGTCACTTCGGTCTCGGTCGATCCGATCAGGAGCGGGATGTCGGCGCAGAGATCGCTGGCGACAGGATCGAAAACGTGAGTCGGCAGCGATGACCCGTCCACCACGGGACCCAGGCGGAAAGGCACGGCGCCCGGGGTGATTGTGAGGTTGAGCAGTTGATCGACCGGCACGTTCTCGATTTCCTCGATCCGACTCCGGTCCAGTCCCAGACTACCGAGGACCGACTCCGCGCCTGCGGCCGCGTCACTGGCCGAACCGCTTCTCACCGCCGACCCGCTCATCACGATGGCTTTGTGAAACAGGCCCCGGGCGGTGGGCATTCCCATCAGCGTGCTGACTTTGCCCGCGCCGCCGGATTGACCCATGATCGTGACGTTTGACGGGTCGCCGCCAAAGTTTTCGATGTTGTCACGCACCCACTCCAAGGCCAATACGAGGTCCTTCATGCCGACGTTGCTCGATTCCGCGTACCTTTCCCCGCCGATCTCGGCCAGGTGCAGAAAGCCGAAGATGTTCAGGCGGTGATTGACGGTGACCACGACGACATCTTTCTTCTGCGCCAGCGCCATTCCATTGTAGTTGTCCCAGGATCCCGCTCCCCGGGAATAGCCGCCGCCGTGGAACCACACCATGACCGGGCGCGTCGCGCCCTCGGTCACCGCCGGGGTCCAGACGTTCAACATCAGACAGTCCTCGCTCATGGGTTCGCCCGGGTTCAGGGGCACCGCTGCGGGAATGATCCGGTCACCCTCGGCGCGTATTTGAGGCGAACGCGGTCCGAAATCCAACGCATCACGCACACCGGACCAGGATGCGGGTTTTATGGGGGGCATGAAACGGGCCGAACCCGCCGTCGAAGCTCCGTAGGGAACACCCTTGAAGCTGTACACGCCGTTCTCGAGAATGCCGCGGACTCTCCCTGTGGCGGTGTCGGTGATCGGCTCCGCCATGGATCCGCTTCCGGAATCGCCACCGGCCGGGCTACACCCCGCAAGGCCACCACTCATCAGGACACCGGCGGCGAGAGCGCTCTGTTTGAGGAAAGCACGCCGGTCCATTCCCCGAATTCGCTGCGCCCATTCTCGTGAATTCATGATCTTCTCCTTTGGTGTCACTTCTCGTTTCGATCCGCCCATTACGCATCACACTACTCCCGGATGCTACCGGCCGGACCCAGCCGTGAGCATAGTCGAAGTCGAGGATTTCGGGGCAATTTTGTGTCGCCGCGATTGAAGGTTCTGATACCCTCCGGTTACAATCGTCCCCGGGCAACCTAAGGTCAGGAATAACATCAAAAGGAGACCTGCATGAGGCGCTACTGGACATCCACGTGTTTGAGTGTTTTCTTGCTGGCCGGCGCTGGCGCGAGTTCGGGTCACGCACAGTCCGCCGGGGCCCATGTAGCCGCAGCCAGGGCTGCGGCATCCGAGCCGGGACTCTTCGATTTCACGGGTACCTTCACCGCGGTCTGCGCCCAGCGTGAGCCGGGCACCCAGGGGCTGCCGACGCCGGGCGAGCCCGCCGATTTCAATGCCCGTCCGATTCCGGCTCGCTCCGAATGGTACGTTGAGCCGGCGAAGGTGTTTGACAACCTTTACAACGTCGGGACCACCTTCCATGTATGGGCGGTGACGACATCGGAGGGCATCATCCTGCTCAATTCGGGGAAAGATTACTCCATGGACGGCGTTGTTGAAGGTCTTGAAGCACTGGCTCTCGATCCGGCCGACGTCGAATACGTTGTCATACTCGCGCCACACGACCTGCATTACGGGGCCGCCAAACTCTTCCAGGACAGGTATGGATCGCGCGTCCTGTTGTCGGCGGCGGACTGGAAAATTATTGAAGACACCGAATATGTGCCCGCCAGGCTCAAACCCAGGAAAGATATGGAGGTCATCGATGGGCAGAAGTTGACTCTCGGCGACACGACGCTGACCTTGCATGTCACGCCGGGCCATGGTCCGGGTTCCCTTTCGATTCTGATTCCGCTGAAGGACGGAAACCAGCGGCATCTGGGTGCGTTGATCGGGGGCCGGGACTGGAACTATCTCGAGGAAGGGCTGCTCTACTTTACAAGTGAGGAAGAGGCCATCGGTACCTGGGGAGTATCGACCTCGCGGTTTCGGGGCATTACCGCCCGGGCCGGTGCCGATGTCCTACTGGCAACCCGATCGCACCACGACCAGACGGACTTGAAATTGCGGGCATTGCGGGCGCGCCAGCCAGGGGAACCTCACCCCTACGTGGATAGAAATGCCGTCGGCCGTTATTTGACCGTGATCAGCGAATGTATGGATGCTCAGCTAGCGAGGCGGGCCGGGGAGTAGTTTTCGGCCTTTTTTTTTGGCCGGTCGGTTTCTTGAACAAAGACAGATCGATCAGAGTTTGAAAACTAGCAGCCTGTCGGACTTTCGGCGTAAGTCCTTTGTTTTCAACGGCGGCCCTTTTCAGCTCGAAACTGTAAACACAATCATATGAATGACTTAGATTTTCGATTTGGTGTTAGTCCGACAGGCTGCTAGGGTCAGCCTTTCCTGAACATCCTAAACAGCGAACAGCCGGATTACATCACCCCGTCAGGATCACCGCAGCGTCGATTGGAAAGAATGCCTCAGGGCACCCTGCATGAGCCTAGGTTCTTGGGATAAGGGCGGCCGGACACAGGGGACACTGTATGTGGTCGTGCTCCGGTTAGTCATCCGGAGCCTGTTTAAAGGGTTGATACGACGTTATGTATACATATCAATTGACACATAAAGATCGGGGATACTAGCATGACTTCGGATTGAATCTCGGGCAGCCTGATGTCAGACTGTGGACTGGTGCAGGCCGGTGACGGGAAAGGCACCTCAAAACGTTTTCTTGTCAAGATTGGGAGTTTTGGACACCAGATCGTTACGAGTGAAGGAGAGAGTATGAAACCGACTGCAATAGCACTGTTGGGAATTGCCATTGTGATTACCGTTCTGTCAGTGGGCGCAGAACCCGTGCTGGCCCATCATGGCCGGGGGAATACGTATGAGATAGACATTACGAAGGAGATTCACGGAATCGTAAAAGAGGTCAGGTGGCGCAATCCGCACATCGCGTTCCTGGTGGATGTGACCGGCGAAGACGGCGAGGTGGTCACCTGGACCCTCGAACACAGCAACGTCAGCACCTTGGCGCGGCTGGGCTATGGACGGGCCACGTTGAGGCCCGGAATGGAAATCGACGTCGTCATGAATCCGGGCACCATGGACCGGCCGATCGGGCTGAACAGAGGCGTCACACTGGAAGACGGCACACAGATCTTCTTAAGGGGTGTGTCCGATCAAACGCCCGGAAGACTCAATCCGCTTGGCGACACCCGGTAATCCGTTAACGAGAAGGGGAGTCGCACGGCCTGAGGCGCATGAATTCAGTGCGCATGGATAGTTGAATCTTAAGAAGTTGATATTTCAGAGTTGATCTAAGGAGTTCCACATGCGAAATCGTTTGATGAATTTCCTGGGTGCAGGGTTGGGTTCGGCCGCCCTCCTGGTGGTGCCCGGCGCGATGCTGACAACGTTTGCTCCGGAGGCTGCGGCCGAATGCATGGCACCCCAGCAGGGAGATCCCCATGACCTGTCGGGGGTCTGGTTCCGCGACGAAGGAGACTGTGGTTTCAGTGAACAGGACAGCGTTCCAGACCTGACACCGGCCGGTCGAGAGGCGCTGATGAAGAATGTGCCGACAGGCCCCCGACATCCCCTGCATCTAGAGCGGGCGGGTGGAGATCCCGACGGCGCCGACCCCACGCTGTCGAATGATCCGGCCCTGGCCTGCAATCCGAAAGGGCTGACCCAGATGGTCGTCGATACGGCGCATGATCATCACGAGGTGATCCAGCTCGACGACAGAATCCTTGAGCTCTGGCAGGAAGAGCGGATTCCCCGGGAAATCTGGATGGACGGCCGGGAGATTCCCTCAGGCGACAACCTGCTGAATCTCGGATATTCCTGGTATGGAATGTCGGTGGGGCACTGGGAAGGCGACACGCTCGTTGTCGAGACGGTGGGCCTGGATCCTCGCGCCTGGGTGGATATTTACGGACATCCGAAGAGTGAGGACGCCCGCCTGATCGAGCGGTACACGAAGACGGATGGAGGTCGGACGCTGGAAGGGCGGTTCACGCTGATCGATCCGGCCTACTACACGGAACCCTGGGAGTCGGACCTCAAGACCTGGACGCTGGAGCCCGACGATGCGCTGGCGACGAACAACTTCGGCTGGTACGGGGTCTATCCCAGCCTGGTCGACCTGCTGTGTGCACCGATCAACGCCGACGGATCGCCCTCCAATCCCTTTGGTGGCGATTAGTCATTACCGGTAAGCCCCTCTCATCCTGCTCCTACGCAGGGTGAGGGGGGCTTACTGCTGATGCCTGATTCTTAAAGCCGGAAGTCCCCTCCGGCTCTACTTACTTCAGGTGTGGAATCCGTGGTGTGTGCACGGTTATGACGGAAGTAGTTTGTCCGGACGCCTGTTGAAGTTCTTTTCGAGAGTAGGTTCTTCCAGCCAATCAATTTCTCTGGGGCGTCGTTGAGCGCCGCCCCCGGTGCCATGCTTGATCGGGTCAATTGTGATTCTCGACCACTCTCTTCGGGTATGGTGATCGTCGTGTCCCCAACATGACGTTGTGCCGCGTGCAGAGTTCGCGTCAATATTTCTTCTCAGTTACCGTGAGTAAACGCAGTTGATACTTCCGATGAAGTTACGGAGCTGAGTTGAGCTGATTGCGATCCCCCTCCTGTCAGATGCAATACGAACAGCACGGCTTCTTTGGCTTTCTCACTCCCGAATCTCTGTTATTAATGGCGACGCAGTCTTACTAACCGGTGATGCAGTCTTGCTATCGCGATGGGAAGCATATAGCTACTCGGGGCAGCGCGATGCCCGGGCAGGCTTCGGAAACGTCGTAGTCACTCGTCGAAAAAAATAGCAAGACTTCTAGAATTGAAATCTCATTCCAACTTCGACTGTGCGGGGTGCGGTCGCGTTAAAGGACCGCATGAAGAACGGAGAAGTCACGACCCCGCTGGGTAATCCCGGATGCTGCACGTTAAAAGCGTTGTTCAAATTCGCGAAGATGTTCATCTGAGGCCCGTTGGAACCGGCGGAAGGGTTCAACTCGAATGCCTTTGAAACGTTGAAGCCCACATCAAAATAGTGCGGTCCGTTTTCGCTATTCTTGACAACGCCGGGGGGCCGGTCATTGCTCACTCCATCTCCGTTGTCGTCCTTCCCCGTCCGGATAGTATAAAAGCCGCCGCTCCGTGCTTCGATGACTGTCGTCAAGTAGACATCCAATGGCAACCTGGCATTCAAGCTTGCATCGAAGGTGTGGCGCGGATCTGCCGTATTACCCCATTCCTTGCGGAGGTCATAGCTGTCGACGGGCACCCACACGCCGCCGCGCCCCCTCCGATCTTCCTGGTCGCTCTGCCCGTGCATGTACCAGTAGCTTGCATTGACGACGAAGATGCTGAAACGCTGACGCATTGAGGTTCTAAAATGATGGTAGCTTGACAGGCCGCTGCTCTGGTACTGAAGAACCTGACCTTCATTCGGATTAGGCCTGATGCCGGTTTCCGGTAATGGCGCATTGATGTCCCGGGTTCGGGTGGGCCGGATCGCGCGAACGAACTCGTAACCCACGGTCACAAAAAGATTGTTAGGCAGACTGCGTTCCACGCTTATCTGTCCGACCGGGTAATACGGCATTCTTATATCCGGGTCAACCTGACGACGGGCTCGAGGCCTGATGCTTCCCGATGCGAAAGGGTCCGGCCACCCTGGATTATCAATCTGGATTTCATAGACGCTCTGCCCATCGAGACGGTTATTCGCAATCGTATTGAAACCGACCCGCTGGGAAAAAAATCCGAAGCCTCCTCGAACGACCGTCTCATTTCCGAGCGCGTATGCAAAGCCGATCCGTGGATCCACATTGTTTCGATCGCGAATGTTTGACTGTATCTGGTAGCGCACACCCAGCATCAGCGTGAACGTGTTTGACAGTCTGAAATCGTTCTGGGAAAAAAAGCTGGCCTGTGTGTGATTCAAATTGAACAATGGATCACAACACGTGACCGTGTACTGGAGCGGCGTTCCAGCGTGGAAACTGTCCAGGTCGGAAAACGTGAATTCGCCGAAGAAATTCTCTTCCGAGAACAAGCGTTCGCGCCGGTGCAACATCTGGAATCCGGCCCTCATGGTCAGGTTGTCGCCGGCAAAGTAAACGAGATTAGACACTTCGTACTCATCCCCGTCCACCCGGCGGTTGTTCTGCGCCCCGCCACCGGTGAACGCGTCCTTGACAATGATCCCTGTCGCATTGCTGAACGGGATCGTCGCGCTATGATCTTTTCGCCATTTGAAGCGGAGGTCATGGACGGTTCGCTCGGAAAAGGTCCAGATTTCGCGTAGGTCGACCTCGTAGTCCTGTGTTTCGGTGCGCGAGGCGTGTTCGGGCAAGGCGAAATCGCCGACGTTTTCGTTCCTGCTGTCTCTGCTGGCGTATTGGAGGCCGATATTCAGCGTATGAGTATCGGCGAGCTGCAGCAGGCTCCTGAGGTCATAGGACCGATTCAGGGTGGGCCGTGTGATGCCCAGAGAAAAGGGGCCGGTCGGCGTTTCCGCCTGAACCGTGCCGACGTTCTCCTGTTTATTGTCGCTGACCGTGAAGTTCAGAGTGAGCCGGTCTTGAATGATGGGGCCGCTGATATTCCCGTCGATAGTCCGTTCATAATACGGGGGCTTATTACTGGCGAAGGGGTTTCGAGCGTTAAATTTTTCGTCTTGAAACGTCGACGCAAAACTGCCGTGGAAGGTCCCGGCACCCCCTCGCTCGATCACCTCTGTTCTTGCGCCCCGTTCATGCAGGCCCCGGTTTCCGTTCGCGGTCGCGGTTTCGACGTTAAAAGCATTGTTTGTCACGCGGATCTGCTGAATTCTTTCGCTCTGGGCACTGTCGTCGGGGGAACCTTCCTCCACGTAAAACGTCGTGTCGTGGTCGCTCTGGTAGCTTTCCCATGCGGATCTTTGCGCATCGGTCATGTAGGCGGGAAGCTTGTCATTCAACGCGTCATACATCCAGCGGATGCCGGCCAGGGCCTGGTCGCTGTTCTCGCCCTGGGGCGGCCCCTGGCTGAAGTCCCACGTTTCGCCGAAGAGGTTCTCCGCGGCCTGGCGCTCTTCTTCAATGAGGAGTGCGAAGTCCCGCTCCTGATCGGGTGAAAATGGCACCTCTGCATCGATCAGCGCCTCGGTCACCTGATCCTTCAACTCGTCAACGGGATTTCGCGCCGTAAGCTGTCCGAGGGCCGAAGGAATCAGCCAGACCCAGCAGATACAGACGAACCCAAGTCGAAACAAGTGCATTAAACTCTCCGGATGCGGTTCTTCACGGGCTGCTAGGAGCCTGCGCGGCAGAAGGAATGCGACACCCCATGTTGATGCTCAAGACTGCGTATACACAATATGTCGTGGGCACGATGGCCCAAAATGGTTCTGCCGCGCAGACTCCCAGGGATACCTCACGCTTGGGAGCGTGTCAACCCGCCGATCGGGACAGAGTTTGCCTCCGACAGGCAGATCCCGGGTTCGGGCGGCTGGACTCGCAGAGGTTTGACCGAGAGCGGCAATAAATCAGAAAGTCCTCGATTTAGTCAGGCAGTACCCCTACCGAGCGAGGATGACAGAATGACAGGATGTCAACAAAAAGTCACCCCATGTCCGTAAGGAACTGTCTCAATGCTGACGCTTTCGGGCAGACGCCGCTCGGCGGGGAGTTTCGACAGGTTCCCAACCCTCCGATATTCATGCCGGCGGGTCCATTGGTGATGCCGAGCGCGAGTATCAGCGATTCCGACACGCGTGCCGGTAACTGATCGTCCATCACTCCGAAAGCCCCCTGTCCTGGGTGGATTATCTCGAATATACGGTTGAAATACGGTTGAAAGCGCTTGACGGTCTGAGGGACAATCCCATAACATGCCGTAGGCTCCTTATACCATTGAATCAAGCTCAACTCAGCCGACAAGAATCGGGGAGGACGAAAAGGTGAAATCAGCGAACCTGGCTCTAGTAACAGTGATGGTGTTTGGTTTAACGCTTGTCTTGTATGCACAATTGCCCCAGCAAGAGCAGCCAAACCAGCCCGCGGTCGATGATAATGTCATCGAAGACGCACATACTCCGTTGTATTCGCCTGAGGATGCGGCCGAGGAGGCCAGCCGGCTGACTGAAGCCGTGGCCGGCGTGTTGCAGCGCGGCGTTGTTTCCCGGGAGCCCGTAGTCCGAAAAAATTTCGTCGATGAACACATCTTTGGAAGGATGGAGCGGGACGGTATCCCCCGTGCGCCCCTCGCAGGTGATGCGGAGTTTCTCCGAAGAGCGTACCTGGATGCCACCGGATATCTGCCGGATGCGGACGCGGTCCGTGAATTTCTGGCCGACTCTGATCCGAATAAGCGCGACATCTTAATCGACTCCCTGGTCGGCACAGAGGACTTCGTCGATCAGTGGGCCTACAACTACGGGGAATTGTTCAGAACGGACGACGCGCGTTTCCACCTCTGGACCAAGGAATGGATCCGAGTGGACCGGCCCCTGAGCGAAGTCTTCTACGACATTATTACGCCGACCACCAAGTTCATGGGCGGGATTCCGGCAGGGATGTATTACGACCCCACCGGCTACACCAACACCCGGTGCATCTTTATTACCGACAGCGACCACATGAAGGGTTTCAACCGTCTGGATTGGGCGGATGAGGTCACGTCGGACCTTTCGCGCGTTTTTCTTGGCCTGACGACCGACTGCGTTTCCTGCCACGACGGTGCGGGCCACACCGACACGGTGAATCTCTGGTTGACTACCAAGAGGCGATCCGATTTTCACCAGCAGGCGGCCTTTTTCGGAAATACGCGCCTTGTATCCAGCGGTGGGTTCCAGAATGGCAGTCCCTCGTTCGACAGCCTGGGAACCGGATACAACACCGGAAATGACGCCCCTTACTGGACCCCTGCAGAGAATCGTTTCCCGCGTGATGGCCAAACCTACGAACCGGCTTTCATCCTGACCGGAGAAACGCCGGAACCCGGCGAAGATCCCCGTAAGGCTTTCGGCAGAATCGCGCCGCAGCATATCCAGTTTTCGCGCGCGGCCGTCAACATCATATGGAAGCAGTTGATGGTTGTGGGTCTGGTCGAACCCTACGATGGTTTCGATCTGCTACGTCTGGATCCGAACAATCCACCCCCGGAGCCCTGGGCTCTTCAGCCGTCTAATCCCGAATTGCTGGAAGCGCTGGCTCAGGATTTTCGCGACAACGGCTTCCGGATCCACCATGTGATCAAGACCATCATGAAATCCAACGCCTATCAACTGTCCACCACCTTCGAGGGGGAATGGGTGAACGGGTTTATTCCCTATCATGCGCGGCGGTTCGCCCGTATATTGACGGGCCCGGAGGCGGCCGATATTGTGGCGCAGGCCACCGGCACTCCGGCGACGTTCGACATGGAGCAGTACGGAGAATCGCGGAGGTACATCAAGCAGTTGACCAATCCCGCAAACATGCGGATCGACACGCGTACTCAAAACAGAGACGTTTTTGCCTTCATGCAGGCGTACTACCAGTCCGAACGGGCCCTGCCGCCGGGCGATAAGAGTATGGCCAGCCCGATACAAGCGATGATGATGATGAGTTCGCCCGTGGTTACGACCCGGGTGGACAGGGAGGGAGACACGCGGGTCGCGGCCTTGTTGAGGTCGGACAAATCGGACGACGAAATCATCGAGGAGATGGTCCTCACGAGTCTCTCCCGCTATCCCTCGGCTAATGAAATTGAGTTGGCAAAGCGAATGATCGAAGAAAATGGCAGAACAGATGCTGTGGAAACCTTTCAGTGGGTGCTGCTGAATAATCCGGAGTTCTTGCTGAATCATTAACGAGACAGCCCGTCCAGACATGGGCGGTTGTT
Source organism: Terriglobia bacterium (assembly GCA_965263045.1). Classification (GTDB taxonomy): domain Bacteria; phylum Acidobacteriota; class Terriglobia; order 20CM-2-55-15; family 20CM-2-55-15. Next base: position 4,022,136 of record CBDHGK010000041.1, on the reverse strand, counting down.
GAAGCCCGACAGGGCGCAGCCATCAAGGTGACAGTTGACGTTGGGGACGTCGGGTACCGAAACCAGTCAGCCTTTGTATTGAAGGAGAAAAACGGATGAAACAACGAATCAAGGACATGAGCCGTCGAGATCTGCTGAAACTATTCGGTGTGGGTATGGGCGCGACGATCGCCGGGCAAATCACGACACCTCGCAAGGTTCGGGCAGCACAAGGCCCGGTGACGCCACGAAAGTCGGCGCGCAACGTTATTGTGATTCAGAATGGGGGCGCCCCGAGTCCGATGGAGACCTTCGATTTCAAGGAAACGAAGTGGACGGCGCCTGATCTGGATATCCAGGCGGTAAATTCGGATTTCGTTTTGTCGAAAACCCTGTTTCCTCGAGCCCATGAAACGTGGGCGCCGCGAGCAGCCCTGGTTCGAACGATGAGGTCCGGCGGGTTGGTCCATTTCCCGGCCCAGTACTATCAACAGGCCGGTCGTGCCATGAATGCCGCAATTGTCCGGGAGATCCCGGCATTTGGCTGTGTCGTCGCTAAGGAACTGGAGTCCGAGCGACGAGACACCGATACGTTTCCCGGCTTTATCAGCACCGATCTATGGAACATCCGGTGTCCCCCAATGGGGTCTGGAATGTTGCCGTCGCGCTTTGCGGGAATGGACCTCAATACGAACAGCGTGTTCGAAAGCTTCGGCGGTGGAAGTAACGCCGAAGAGGATCGGGTTCTAGAGGAACGCTGGGAGGCCCTGAACAGGTGGTCGGAAGTTTCTGGCGGTGGGGTCAACCGCTTTGGTCCGAAGAGCGACGAGTACCAGGCATCCTATGACTATGGCGTCCAGGTCTTGCTGGATCCACGGTTCAAGGAAGCGCTTGCCCTCTCCGAGGAAGACAAGGAGCGGTATGGGGTGAATCAGGACGGCGGGTTGACCAAGCTGGGCCTGGGGATGCTCCTGGCGCGGAATCTACTGGCCGCGGACGCCGGCGCACGATTCTTATGGGTCGCCAACGGCTACAATGGCAGAAACGGGATATTCGATAACCATGGGGGGCTTTACGCCCGGGGCGTACCTGCATCGCGGGAGTCACTCCCGATCTACGACAGCGCTCCGAGGTTCGATCGAGCGTTTTCGGCCCTGGTTGAAGACCTTGTGGCCATGCCCGGCCGTGAACCTGGAAAGACGATGCTGGATGAAACGCTGATTGTCATCAGCCAGGAATTCGGACGCACCCCGGAAATGAACCCTGCCGGCGGCCGTGATCACTGGGGCGACGTGTTTACGAATGTGTTTTTGGGTGGCGGCGTCCAGGGGGGTCGGGTGATCGGCAAGACGGACGAAGTCGGCGGTAAGGTGCTCGATACGGGTTGGGAATTCAGGGAACAACCGATGATGGATCACGTTGCGTCGACGATATATTCGGCTCTGGGCATCGACTACAGCAAGGTCATCGCAGACACGCCTTCGGGACGGGAATACGAATACCAGCAAACGGCTCCGCTCGGGGGCCCGAGGTTTATTCCTCGTACGGAGATCAACGAGCTGTTTGTATGACCCGGTCAATATTACTTACAATCCTGTGTTACGTTTGCGCCGCGCTGCCAATCGCGGCGCAAACCGAAGCACCGGAAGGCATGGTGGAGATTCCCGCCGGCGAATTCTGGATGGGTCGCGCCTATGCCAACGACAATGATGCAGAGGACAACCAGCCCCGGGCATGGCGGGATGACAGGCCCGCTAACTTGATCTATCTGGACGCCTTCTTTATTGATCGATACGAAGTAACGAACGCGGACTATGCCCGATATCTGGAAGCGACCGGCGGGCAGGCCCCATGGCACTGGCCCGGAGGCCGCTTCCCGGAGGGCCAGGATCGGCAAGCCGTTTCCAACGTCAACTGGTTCGAAGCCAACGACTACTGCGAGGAGGGTGGCAAACGTCTCCCAAACGAAGCGGAATGGGAGAAGGCGGTACGCGGGGGAATGGATCGGAAGATATACGCATGGGACGGTGGTGTTGCCGCAGATCCGTATCGACCCGAGTTCCAGGAAGGCGGACCCGCAGCCATCTCTCTGAACCAGGCGGCCCATGTCGGATCATATCCGCCCAATGGTTATGGTCTCTACGACATGATCGGCAACGTCATGGAGTGGACCGATGACTGGTATTACCGCGGTTACTATGCCTTCATACCGAAACAGAATCCACAGGGACCCGAAGACGGCGTGTACAAGAGCATACGAGGCGGGGGTTGGGCGGAAGGCCGCGGCCCGAAGCTGGCGAATCACTACCGCAACTACAGTGATCCTGAACAACGTTCTCTCACCATAGGTTTCCGCTGCGCACAGTAAGTAGAATCCGGACAGCCCTTCCCATGCGTTGGATAACTATTTCAATTCTCATCACACTCCTTTCGGTATCTGCGTCACACGCGCAGACTCCGGCTGAGCCGCCACCCGCGGCGGAACTGGACGCCACCTTTCTGGGCCAGGAATGGGTCGATCGGCTGAACACTCTCGACGACTGGCGGATAACCATGGATGGAAGGGAAGAGGGCGTTGACCGAGTCGTCGATGGTTTTTTGGAGCTACTGGCTCCCGATGTGCTCGTGGAGGTGCCGCCACACGACGAAAATCAGATTGGCCCCGTTATGCTCATTGGCACTGACCAGGTAGCGCTGTGGGCCGCGAACTTCGCGAGATCTCACGTAAGCGTCGTTTATAGTCTGAAACGTCAGACCGCGGGAGAAGTGGAAGGAGAACGGATGGTCTACTCCAAGCAGTTGCCTTGGGGCGGCCTCGGTGTTTCGTTCCCGATCTTTGTAGACTATCGGGCGCGTGCGGATCGTCGAAGGTTCTGGGAGGTGGGCGCCGTGTTCCTGGAGTACAACGAGGACGGAAAAATCCGGCGGTTCCGCATTTTTCAGACCGAGAAAGAGGAAGTGATCGAGGAGTAGTCAGCACTCTCTAGAGCTTCTACGGCATGATCGTGAAGCCCCCAACGATCGTCTCGCGGTGTGCGGCGTGACAGCTGCCGCAAGTGGCCCCAAGGACTTCATAAGGCACTTGGGCCCCTTCATAATCCTGTTCCACAGTCCTCGCGGCGACGATGGAGGCAGCCTCCGCCGCGTCGCTTGCGAAACCCATTGCGTCCTGAGTCTCCAGGCGGGCCCAGAATGCCTCGATTTCCCGGAAGTACCCTGCCAGGCGGTTCGCATTGTCAACGGCCGCCGATTGCTCGGTCGCCTCCAGATTCTCGCCGAGGCTGCGGTAGGCCGTCCGAATATCCCTCATTATCACGTCGTGGTTCCGACCCTGGGCGAATAAATTGGCGTCCGCCAAGAGCCCTGCGAGAACGATCATAACTATAACAATGTATCGATTCATGTTGTGCCTACCTATTCGTTCTGATTAGTGCCGGCGGCTGCAGTCTTACCGACGATGTGGAGATCTCTATTCCCAAGACGGCACGCTACACGAAAATTTACGTCTACGCAAGAGAGAGGCATGGAAACTGTCCAGCTTTTCGTTGTGGCCAAATCGGAGCGTGTGGTAGTCTTTCTTCTCCCTAATCTGTTGTATCTAAATAAGGATTACGATACGAACGGGACGTCCAAAGGGGAATCAGTTCCCGCGTTGGACGCGGCGGCCGAAATGTAGCCAGTGAGCGGCGCAAAGGCCGCGAATCATTCTGGAATGCGCGCCGGAAAGCGCGCCGGGCAAGATGAACCAAGAGGTGCAAGAGGTGAAGGTGAAACTCCATCTGACGCCACATACGGTCGGAAAATGACGCCTACGGTTTGTGATGAGCCGGCTCAATGGCCTCGTGGATGAGCCGTGGGCGGGCGGTCACGATTAACGGATCGTGGAACGGTCCCGGTTCCACCTGCACTTCACGCCCACCGGCGCTTCCTTGATCAACATGGTGGAACGCCGTTTTCGCAGCACTTACGAACTCAAGCCAGCTATCCGTGACCACATCGAGACCTACAACGAGCAACCCGGGGGCGCTTTGTCTAGTCCGAGACCGCCGAGATTCTCAAAAGAAGTGGCCGGATTTTGTGAACGAACTTTGAAGACCGCACACTAGGGGAAGGAGGTCTTTATGAAGACAATGAGTCGCGTTTTCTCAGCGTTGATGGCCGTGACGACAATGATCGTAAGTATAACCCTGCTATCAACCTCCGTTACGGGCCAGGCCAGCCAGGTTCCGCTGAGGACACCCTGGGGCGATCCAGACTTGCAAGGAATATGGAGCAATCACTATGTGACACCCTTAGAGCGCCCGGAGCAGTTCGGCACGAGGGAGTTTCTGACACAGGAAGAAATCGCGGCCGAAGAGCAGCGGCTACGTGAACGGGCTGAGGCTGATCTGGGCCGTGATGAACGGGGGCCTGCTGGCAGTGAAAGGGATATTCAGGGTGCATATAACCAGTTCTGGATGGCCGATCCGACACTGGTGAGGGGCCCGCGCACCTCGATGGTTATCGATCCACCCGACGGAAGAATTCCTCCCGTAACGCCTCAGGCCGAACGGAGAATTACTGAGAAGCGTCAGTATCTCGCCGATTTGCTGCAGGGCACATCGGGTGGCAGAGCTGGACCGCCATCTCCGAGGAGATCGGAACCTTCTCCGGATTACAACATTCAACGTATGAATCGTGCCGATGGTCCGGAGGATCGGTCCACTGGAGAACGTTGCCTCGGATCGAGCTTGCCGGTGTTCGGCGGCGTGGGGCGAATCGTACAGTCCCCTGGCGCCGTGGCGATTTCCTACGACATCGGTCAGGGTTCAGGATTCAATCGAGTTATTCCCATTACAAACAATCCACATCTCCCAAGTCGCATCCGCCAGCGGTATGGAGATGCGCGTGCCCGTTGGGAAGGGGATACGCTGGTCGTCGACACCACGAATTTTAACTACCTGAACGCGTACCGTGGATCGCGCGAGAACTTACGTCTGGTGGAGCGTTACAGGCGAGTCGATGCGGACACACTCCAGGTCGAGGTCACGCTCGAAGACCCGACGACCTGGACGAGACCGTGGACCGCCGTCCGGGAAATGCAGAAGGACAGCAACCAAGCTAATCAGGTCTACGAAAGTAACTGTCATGAGGGGAATTACGGCCTGCTCGGCATGATTGCGAATACTCGTGCCGCCGAGGAAGCTTTCGCGGAAGGACGTGGTCCTGATCCCGCTACTATGGACATTGGATCAGGGTTTTCGCTAAATAACCGTTTTGGAGGCCGATGAAAGAACTCCGGCTCTGAGTGGCGCTGCGGTATTGTCAACCTGAGCGACTCTAGTGCATCTTGGTGGATTTACGATGCACGCCAACTACCAAGCGACCTGACTGCCTTGGGCCAGAGCCAGCAGCGCTTGCTGCGTGGAGTTTTTAGCGTATCCGAGCTAAAGAATAATGACGTATTCGTGCAAGCAAGTATGCCACCACCGAGGCTGATCGCATTCAGTTGTTTCCCCACGATAGCTTTATTGATCTGTGTACCTTTCTTTTCTGGAGTCCAGGCTCAACGGACGGTCAGTGAAGGTGTGTACACAGAGGATCAAGCCGGGCGCGGCCAGGCTATTTATGCGCAAACGTGCATGGCTTGCCACGGCGAAACCCTTGCCGGAGGACTCGGCCCTCCGCTAGTCGGAGATGATTATCTTAGGTATTGGCAACAGGAACCGGTGTGGCAACTTGTCAGTAAAATTCGAAATACGATGCCTCAGGGCGATGCTGGAAGCCTGAGTAGCCAGCAAACTACTGACGTCGTTGCTTATATGTTGCAGGTCGGCGGGTTCCCAGCTGGAGGAGCGGAACTGAGCGCCGATGAAGTCGCGCTCAGGGAGGTCACATGGCCTACGACGAACATTGTCCAGCCGGAGGACGGCGTCGGCTTATCTCCGTCACGGTCTTTTTCGCCCTCAGGTAATCTTGCTCAAGTCATGCGGGGCATCTATTTCCCGAGCTCGAATATTATTTTTAATGTTCAAAGTCACGATCCTGCAGTTCCATTGGCTCGTCCGGATAGTATCGACACGACGGGTGGTTTTAATTGGACGGTTTGGGGATCAGGTATCTACTCCGGTTGGGAACTTGTGGATTATGCGGCCATTGCTTTGGCTGAATCCGCGCCACTAATGTTGACACCTGGCCGCAGGTGCGAGAATGGTAGACCCGTCCCGGTTGATGATCCCGAATGGATAAGATTCACCGAAGAACTCGTTGAAGCAGGACGGGCCGCCTACAGAGCGTCACAGACCAGAAATCAGGATGTTCTCACCGAGATCACATTTCAGTTAGCTGATGCCTGCTTGCTTTGCCATGAGGTTTATCGAGACAAAGAGCTCCCCACCATAGATCCCCGCGATCCCTCCAACAAGGCATCCCGATGTATAAAGTGATTCCGCGGGATGATGAACTCCCGGAAAACATCGGTGTTCCAAGAGCGGCTACGACAAGCGTTGAATGTCGGGCCCGTTGAAGATCCAACATATCGTTCATATTGTTGAAACTTTCGGTAGCGGTTCGTTCATCAGTTAAGGCGTCTTTGACTTCGAATCCAAGATCAGCGGGCCCTCAGCCGGGTGCGCCAAGACGACCGACGACGACAAATAGGGGCGTAAGGCAATACCAGACATGGCAGCGACGACAGCCAGTGACAACGTCAGGTTTCCCGAAGCCGATCCGAGAGGTCGAGAACGCCTCCAGTTCCGCGATGGCGAACGGTACGATCTCTCGCGACGCCAAGTATCCCGCCACCCCATTTACGCTTGACGGTGAATGCCCCCTGTGGAACGATCGCTGACAAAATCCCCGGAGAGGATCCGGAAGCACTGTGTTTGACTTGGGTGCCTGTCATGGAAATGCGATGGAGCAGTAGACGGAGGAGTATATGAACTTCCGAGCGCCGTTATCTTGGGCATTCTGCTTAACAGTTGGTGTTCTGAGTGTATCGTCGTTGCATGCGCAGCAGGATGGTGAGTTTCTCTTCCAGACCTATTGTGCGAACTGTCATGAAGTTTCCGATGGTCAGGAGGAGCAAGCACCCGGACGTGGCGTGCTGAGACAGATGACGCCGGAGCACATACTGGATGTGCTTGAGAATGGAATTATGAAAACGGAGGCTCGGGAACGCAGCCGCAGGCAGCGGCGCATTCTGGCGGAATACCTCAGCGGAAAAGCCTTTGGAGATGTAGAGCCGGATATCATTCCTGAGTCCGCTTCTTGCGGAGCTGCTCCAGCTCTTGGCGGCGAGCCGGTGAGTAACCTGCAAAGCGGGCCGCAATGGAACGGCTGGGGCGCGACCATTACAAACACCCGCTTTCAGTCGGACACTGATGCAGGTTTAACCGCGGAAGATGTGCCGCGCCTGGAGCTGAAGTGGGCGTTCGGATATCCTGGCGCCACCTCCGGCGGCACCCAACCGGTTGTCGTCGGCGGGCGCCTGTATGTAGGCACGGCCGAGGGGGACGTCTTCGCGCTGGATGCAACAACCGGTTGCATGTACTGGGCGTTCGAGACTGAAGCTGGGGTCCGCACCGCAATCGTCATTGGGGAGGTTACTCAGGGCAGGCAGGTAGCGTATTTCGGCGACCAGTCCGCGAATATGTACGCGGTGGACGCCCGGAGCGGAACATTGCTCTGGAAGGTGAAAGTCGACGAGCATCCCCGGGCGGCAATCACCGCGGCCCCCGCGCTGCACGCTGATCGCTTATACGTTCCGGTTGCCTCGCGTGAGGAATCGCAGGTCGACGATCTGGTCTACCAGTGCTGCACATTTCGAGGAAGCATGTTAGCCCTGGATGCCTCGAACGGAGACATATTGTGGAGGACCTACACAATTTCAGAAGCGGCAGACAGGATCGGAGAGAACAGCATTGGGACGCCCATGTGGGGACCATCCGGTTCGCCTATCTGGAACACTCCGGCCGTCGACCTCAGGCAACGTCTGCTGTATTCCGGGACAGGCAACAATTATTCCGTTCCCGCAACTCACACGTCGGATGCCGTCGTCGCCTTCGACATGGACTCCGGGAGGATCCGATGGATCAATCAGGTTACCGCAGACGATGTCTGGAATCGCAGTTGTGGACGACCTGAGATTCGCAATATATACACTTGCCCGGATACCAGTGCTCCGGATGTTGATTTCGCGGCCTCGCCGATTCTTGCGGAGTTGCAGGATGGACGCCAGATCATCATTGCTGCAAATAAGGCCCGGATTTATGCTTTGGATCCCGATCGCGAAGGGGAGATCATATGGCAGAAAGGAATCGGCGAAAACCCCGATGGCGGCGGTGTGATGTGGGGCGCTGCCGTGGATGGTGAAGTCATGTACGCGGCAAACCAGCGTTTCGATGCAGAGAATCCGGATTCCGGCGGCGGACTGCACGCCTTGGAGATCCGCGGCGGAAACACGCTCTGGTCAGTGCCGGCGCCGTCCTGCGAGAACAGAACCCCCTGCAGGTCATCGCGATCAGCGGCTGTGACCGCGATTCCGGGCGTCGTATTTTCGGGAACGATGGACGGTCGGTTTCAAGCGGTCTCTACATCAGAGGGCACGGTCCTCTGGGAATACGACACGTCAAAGAGCTTCGAGACTATAAATGGTGTGAAGGCTAATGGAGGATCGATGAGCAATGCGGGAGCGACAGTTGTGGATGGCATGCTCTTCACGAATTCCGGGTACTCCCATCACGGTGCAATCACTCCAGGCAACGTGTTGTTGGTTTTTTCGGTCGAATGAGCGTCGCAGTGGTGCGAAGAATGAGCGTCGCAGTGGTGCGAGGAAGGAAGGAATACCTTTTTTGTTTGTGGCGACAGGATTGCGTGGATGACCGTCCTTAAAGTATCTTTGAGTGTTCGGCAGGTCACGGAGGGATCTCGATGATACTCAAACACTTGTTGATCAAGACGATTATGGTGATTGTGGCTGTGGGCGTCGTTCGAGCGGCCAAGACTCCCACTGCTCCCACTACTCCAAGACCTGTGATGTCTTTTTCACCAGGGGCGACCAATCAGCAGGAATCGCTGAGCGCGCCCACGGCCTCCACTGCGCCTCAACGTGCGGTTCTGACTCAGTATTGTGTCACCTGTCACAACGACGGAGCGAGAACGGCTGGGCTGGCGCTCAGTAGCCTGGATTTCGAGGCTGTCGATGAAAACACTCCCCTTCTGGAACGGATCGTGAAAAAACTTCGCACCGGCGCCATGCCACCTGCCGGTTGGCCGCGGCCGAGTGACGACGATTACGACACGCTGGCAGGATATCTGGAGGCGAAACTCGATCAAGCGGCCGAGCGGAACCTGAAACCCGGGCGTCCGGTCATGCGCCGTATGAACCGTATCGAGTACAGTAACGCTGTTCGCGATTTGCTCGCGCTGGATACGAGTGCGCTGGATATCGGCTCGCTTCTTCCGCCCGACGAGTCGACCCACGGCTTTGATAATGTTGGTGATGGACTTTCCGTATCCCCGCTGTTCCTGGAACAGTACCTGTCAGCGGCGCGGAAAGTCACTCGACTGGCTATCGGGGAGTCCGATATCCAGCCCTACTACGAGACATACACTGTTCCAAAGTACCTGATGCAAGATGACCGCATGGGCGAAGACATGGCTTTCGGCACGCGAGGCGGAACCGCTATCCACCACTACTTTCCGGTCGATGGAGAGTACGTCATCAGAATCCGGTTGCAGCGCAACGCAAGGGACTATATCCGGGGACTCGCTGAGCCTCACGAGCTCGAGGTTCGCGTGGATGGAGGACCCATGGCGCTGTTCCAGGTGGGCGGCGAGATCAGAGGCAGGAACGCGGGAATTTTTTCAAGAGGTAACCTCGGGGACCCGGCGCAGGAAGAGTACGAGCGTCTCACAGCGGATGAACACCTGGAAATCCGGTTACAGGCCAATGCCGGCACACATGTCGTGACGGCTGCGTTCCTGAAGGAAATCTCATTACCTGAAGGTCCGCTTCAGCAGCGGTTGAGCCAGAACGAATATTCCCAATATAAGGGCGGTCTGCCTGCGGTAGGCAGCGTCACCATCGGCGGCCCCTTTGACACGCAAGGTGTCGAGGACACGCCAAGCCGACGCCGGATCTTTACTTGCCTGCCAGGCGTCGATGATGACGAGGAAGGCTGCGCTCGCAAGATTCTTTCCGCTCTTGCGCACCGAGCTTATCGACGGCCCCTCACGGATTCCGATGTAGAAGAATTGCTTGAGTTCTTTCAAAGCGGTCGGGAGTCGGGAACTTTTGAAGACGGAATAGCGTCGGCCATAGAAAGGATCCTCCTTGGACCCGAATTTTTGTTCCACGGTGAACTGGATCCGCCGGGCATAGCCCCGAATACGGCTTACCGGATCAGCGACGTCGAGTTGGCCTCGCGGTTGACGTTTTTCCTGTGGAGCAGCATTCCCGACGAAGAGTTGTTGGATCTGGCTGAGGAGGGAACGCTGAGCAGTCTCGAGGTCCTGCAGCAGCAGGTGCAGCGCATGCTGCAGGATTCGCGCTCCGATGCTTTTGTTAACAATCTGGCTGGCCAGTGGCTGCTGCTGAGGAATCTTCGCCTGGTGGATCCCGATCTTGACAGTTTCCCTTATTTTGATGACAGCCTGCGGGTGGCGTTCGAGCGGGAAACAGAGCTTTTCCTGGAGAGTTTAGTGCGTGAAGATCGCAGCATGGTGGACCTGCTGAATGCCGATTACACTTTTGTCAACGAACGTCTGGCTGAGTTTTACGGTATACCCGATGTTCACGGAAGCCATTTCCGGCGTGTGCGATTAGTGGACGAGAATCGGCGAGGGTTGCTGGGTCAGGGCAGCATTCTGACGGTGACGTCCTATGCCAACAGGACTTCACCGGTTTTTCGGGGCAAATGGGTGCTGGACAATATCCTCGGTGCTCCAACTCCGGCCCCTCCGGACAATGTCCCCGATTTGGAAGAAAACTCGGGCGCTCGATTCCTGACCATACGCGAACGGATGGAAGAGCACCGGGCCAACCCTGCGTGTGCGAGTTGTCACAATCAGATGGACCCGATCGGTCTGGCTCTTGAAAACTTCGATGGGATCGGCCGCTGGCGCACCACGGAGGGCACGACTCCTATCGACCCGTCGGGAACCCTGCCCGACGGAACCGAGATCGGCGGCCCTAGCGATCTTCGAGCCGCGCTCCTGAAAAAGCCGGAACAGTTTGTCACTACGGTCACGGAGAAGGTCCTGACCTATGCCTTAGGCCGAGGACTCGAGCACTATGATGCCCCGGCTGTGCGGCAGATCGTGCGCCAAGCCGCTCCTGACAACTACCGATGGTCATCGATAGTTCTAGGTATCGTCAAAAGTACTCCGTTTCAGATGAGGAGGTCAAAAGCACCATGATGATTTTCAAAAAGGCTATTCCGCGCCGCACGTTCTTACGCGGTGCAGGTGCGACGCTGGCTCTCCCGTTGCTGGAGGGGATGGTTCCAGCCTTTGCTAGGGCACCGGACCCTGCACTCCGCCTGGCCGTTGTCTATGCGCCGAACGGCATGATGATGGATCAATGGACCCCGGCTGCGGAGGGCGCCGCTTTTGACCTGCCTCCCATTCTGGAACCCCTGGCTGCGTTTCAGGGCCGCTTTCTCGTGCTTAGCGGGCTGAGCCAGAGGGAGGCCTACGCCCGGCCCAGCGACGTGGACAAGGACTTCGCGCCCCATGAGCGCGCCGGCGCCGGTTTCCTGACGGGCACTCACGCAAACCGCAGGGGGCCTCTTGCACCTTCGATCGATCAAGTCGCCGCCCAGGAACTCGGCAAGCGGACTCAACTGGCTTCGCTCGAGCTCGGTCTGCACAATACAGATCTGGTCGGTCAGTGCGAAAAGGGCTGGAGCTGCGCCGTCCTGCGGACGCTTTCGTGGCGAACCCCAACCACACCTTTGCCGACGGAGAGCCGGCCGCGTGCGGTATTCGAACGGCTGTTCGGCGACAGCAGCAGTACAGAGCCCGCAGAACGGGTCGCGCGAGCCCGCAAGGATCAAAGCCTTCTCGACGCAGTGACCGAGGCGGCGAATCAACTCCTGACCCGAGTGGGACCAGGCGACCGCGTTAAGATTGGCGAGTATCTGGACGCGATCCGCGACGTCGAACGGCGCATCCAGTTGGCTGAAGAACAGTCCTCCCGGGATCTGCCGGTTCTGACGCGGCCGAGCGGTGTGCCGGAGCGGTTTGACGAACATGCCAAGCTCATGTTTGATTTGAACGCACTCGCCTTTCAAGCCGACCTCACACGCGTAACGACCTTCATGATGGGCCGGGAACAGAGTGACAGGAGCTTCCGCGAGATCGGAATTTCCGACGCGCACCATGCGCTGACGCATCACGGGGGTAACCCCTCCCATATTGCGAAAGTCATCCAGATCAACATTTTTCATTCGAAGTTGTTCGCCTATTTTCTGGAGAGGATGCGAGCGACGCCCGACGGTGATGGATCACTGCTGGATCACTCGATGATCATGTATGGTAGCGGCATCGGTGAAGGTAACGGCCACAACTTCACAAACCTCCCGATCCTGCTGGCAGGCGGAGGCGGTGGGCAGATCAAGACCGGCCGTCATGTCCGATATGCAGCAGAGGACACGCCGATATCGAACCTGTACCTGACCCTGCTCGATAACCTGGGGCTCTCTGTGGAAACCTTTGGCGACAGCAACGGACGGCTCGAACTTCCGGCGTGACCGTAGGCTCAGTGCGCTCTTGCCCAGTGGAAAATGAGACTGTAATGAGCTACCAGACAACAGTTCCCCTCGCCTGGATGATCGGTATAGTGTTCGCGGTCACCGTTTCGGGGGCCGACCTTCGGTTGGTCGAGGCCGTGAAGAACAAAGAGAGCGAAGCAGTGCGTGCGCTCCTGAGGGAAGACGTGGACGTCACGACGCGCCAGGCCGATGGAACCAGTGCGCTGATGTGGGCCGCTCAGTGGGATGATCTGGAAACGGCGGACATCCTGATAAAGGCGGGCGCAGAAGTTGACACCGGCAATGACCATGGCGTTACCCCTCTGTCGTTGGCTTGCAGGAACGGCAGCGCTGCAATGGTCGAGAAGCTGCTGGACGCAGGAGCGAATCCGAATGTCGCGGAGCGGACCGGAGAGACACCGTTGATGACATGCGCGCTAACGGGCAGCGAAGAAGCCGTCAACTCGCTGCTGGCTCGCGGAGCGAACGTGAACGCAGCAGAAGATCGGCGCGGCCAGTCTGCGCTGATGTGGGCCGCCGCTGGAGGGCACGCCGACATCGTCAAGACGTTAATCGAACGCGGGGCGGACATACACGCGAAGACGCGTATGGCGGAGATTTCGGTTGTTGCTGTCGAGGCTCCCGATTTGGATCCAGAACTTGTCCAGCGGACCGGGGCCAACGTCAATGCAGCATATGACGGAACCGAGGTCCAGGCCACTGCAAGAGGTGGTTTCACTGCAGTCCTGTTCGCCGCCCAACAGGGTGATGTGGAGACAGCGCGCGCACTGCTTGCGGCCGGAGCGGACGTAAACGAGTCCACACCTCAATACGGCAACGCCCTGGTCGTAGCCGCCGCCAGCGGTCAGGAGGAACTCGCGCTGTTCTTACTGGAGAGGGGCGCGGACCCGAACGCGGCCGATGGCAACGGGATTACGGCCCTGCACTATGCTATCCGGAAGGGATTGATGCCGCTTGCGGCGTATGGTTACGATCCATACAGTCGTCCGGCACCGCCGAACATGCCGGAACTGGTCAAGGCGCTGCTGGCGCGTGGAGCGATTCCGAATGCCAGGATCAACCGGAGTCTGCTGGTTTTGCCCACGCGAACTGCGATTGTCCGTATGGAGGGCGCGACGCCGTTTTTGCTCGCGGCTGTTTCTGGGGATGTCGCCTTAATGCGGATACTCGCGGAGAATGGCGCGGATCCGCTCCTGAAAGGCAGCGAGGATACGCCGCCGCTGATGGTAGCCGCCGCCGCTGGGCCCATACGTGAGAATCTCCGAAGCGAAGAGCAGAAGAGAAATGCGCTGGAGGCTGTCAAGCTGGCAGTAGAGCTGGGCGCGGATGTCAACGCCCTCGACCAGGGAGGGCGGACTGCGATGCATGAGGCGGCGTATACAGGAGCGGATGCCATCATCCAGTTTTTGGCAGATCAGGGTGCCAGGGTGGACGTGAAGGACGAACGGGGTGTGACGCCCTGGATGATCACCCAGGGGATCAGTCCGAGCGTCGGCGACTACGCTGCCCGCTATCATGAAAGCACGGGAGATCTACTTATCAAATTGGGCGCCAGGCCCCTTACTCCAGAAGAAGTAGCGGCCTTCAGGACCAGATAAGAGGGAAACGCACTGGTAACCGATCCATCTGCGAAACGAGCGATAGGCTTCTGCGGGTTCGTTTTCTCGGAGTGAACCGCCCCGGGTTTTCCGGAGACGATTTTAGTAGAGTCCGGTCTCTGAGAGGCCGGACAGTTGCTTCCGATAGTACATCTGCTCGAACTCCGCCGGTGGGATATCACCGACCAGTCCGAAGAGCCGCTGGTCGTTAAACCAGGCGATCCAGTCCAGCGTGGCGAACTCCACATCGTCCACAACCTTCCAGGGGCCGTCTTTGCGAACGACTTCGGTCTTGTAAAGAAGTGCAATGTGGTAGACGGTCTCCAACGCCGGTCCGCGCTGGCCGGCCTGGGCCGCGGCCGCTCGCGTCAAGCTCCCAGCCTGGATCTTTTTACTCGCGTCCCTGAACTGGACCACCGGGGCCACCGAGGAACAACGTCTGGCCGTCAGGAAGTGTCAGATCTCTTCCGTTTGCGCGGCGCGAACCGTCCTTTGCCCTGTAACCATCGACCACAATTTCCGTTCCAGGCAAGAGAGAGTCTCTTGTAAACCCTCGCCGGAACATAGCATTCGGTGCTCCGCCTTCAATAGCCCAGCTCTCTACTGTTCCGTCTGCCTGTGTCACGTCAATGTGAATCCAGATGTGCGGATTGGTCCATTCCATGCGTGTGACTACTCCTGTATGGTGGACCGGTTGGTTCGCGTCAAATTCCGCGGCAAACGCATGATGTGCCCACGCGGGAACGGCTGTCAACACTAGAAGCGAACCAAACATGATGACCGTTCGTGTTGTTCTCATTGGACTCTTATCTCCTGTCTGTTCTAAACCACTCTCACTCGGGTGGATTTCCTGACCACAGGCGCTCGTACAACTCCTCAACGGGAGGGATTTTCCTGCTGACATCAATAATCATAGTCTTCCCTTCCCACTGCTCGACGAGTTGCTCATTGCGGAGATGCCCCAGCGTCGTCTCTTCCACCATTTCAACACACCTGAAGTCCATCAGTTGTGCATTGGGTTCGAGACGGCGGTAGATCGGAAAGCTGATTCTCCAAGGACTGGTAAATACTTTTGGGTCTTCAATAGTGGCTTCGTAGAGGAACGCGTCCTGGGAAATGGGCGTATATCGTTCAACAACGTGTAAGGCATCGCTATGAAAGTTTCCCGAACGATCGAACCAGGTGTAAGGAGTGAAACTGGAAACATCAACTACCAATGTGTCCTCCTCCCAGTGGCCCAACGAGTGTCCCATCCATGCGCCGATCGGATAAGGTTCTACTTCATCCATATGGATTGTCCGCTGGGCATTCGCGAATTCAAAAACCATCATAATTTTGTTGGTGCCCTGAACGATCTGAAACGGATGCGGAAGATACATTGCACGCGGCACACCTGGCATATAGCATTGGAGCTCGGGATCGCGATCCAACCAGTTAGCAGCGTTCTCTCGCTTGCGCTGAGCCGCCCACGGTTGGTACGGAATTTCATCGCCCTCAACAACCCCAACTCCCGGTGGCACCCAACCAACGGTTCCAAGCGCAACCACCGGTGCTGCCAAAACCGGGACATCGGCGTACAGCCCAGGCTGTGGAACCATCGGCCGTGCTCCATGGGTTTGAAGGTCCCAATTCGCCGTTGAATTAGTTTGCCAAATTCCACTCAAATCGGGCCTGCCGTCTGCAGTCCGGCTGAATTGTGGCGTTGTGTTTTGGGAGGCGGCCGACACCGTTGATAGGAATCCGCCCATTGCCGCCGCAATTATGAGAACTCCACTTCGTAAGTTGTTTCGCATATAGATCGGTCCTTAGCAATGTGTGAGTTGCATCCAGCGAGACGATTTTCAGGCTTCGGGATTCTGACGAAAAATTATCGAGGAAACATGTGGATACTGTCAAGAACATATCGGGCTCGGTTGCGTACCGCCACAACTGCGCATGTGTGAGGTTTGAGACAGCGGAATGAAGCGGGAGCGGTCCCCGCTTATTTGGTCGGGAGCGGTCCCCGCTTATTTGGTAAGGAAGCGCACCCCGCTCAACGAATTTGAGACAAGCGCCCTCCAGAAGACTGGCGTGCTTTGGCCGGTCTGAGATCAGCGGGGTGCGGCAGGGCGTTGGTGCATGAATCCTGCTTGACGCCGAGGACATGGGGGTCGAGACTGTCACTCAACCGACAACTCTCGCAGGGGCTAATTCAATGGCAGCACGCACGTCCAGTCTCTGTCACCCGAAGTACAAGACCAAGCGGCAAAGATATGTCGTGTCTTCTCCCTTCGATTCTGCCGGACTCCCAATCAATTCCTTCGTTAGTCTTTATTGCGCGCTGGCGCTAACCTGAATTGATTGATTCCTTAGTATGCGTTTAGTATAAGCGGTATACATTCCGACTGGGTAAGATGCTCAAGGACAAAAGGTTAAGGGGGGGAGAGGTAATCACAATGACAAGCCTCAAGAGTCACCTGGGTCCGTATCGTGGCCTTGCACTCGGTATAGTTTTAGGTTCACTTGTTTTGAGTGCCGTTTTCCAGAACGGTTTCGCGCAACGGCCTCCCGATACGGGGTCTGTTGTCGATTTCCATCGCGACATTCAGCCGATATTAGCGGCGAACTGCGTGGGATGCCATCAAGGTTCGGCAGGTGCCGCTGGGTTAGGTTTAGACTCCTCCGAAAATCTCATGCGTGGCGGCAGCGAGGGCGCGGTAGTCGTTCCCGGCAATCCAGAACAGAGTTTGCTGGTGATTCGGATCGAAGACACTGGCGACACCCGGATGCCACCGGAGGACAATCTTGATCCCACGGAAATCAGCCTGATCAAAGCCTGGATCAACCAGGGCGCGGAGTCGGACCCGACGATCGACTTTGTGACCGATGTGCAGCCGATTCTTGGAGCCTCATGTTACTCCTGTCACTCGGGCAACGAACCCAGAGCGGGTCTACACCTTGACAGTAAGGCTCTGGCGCTCGAAGGAGGTGTTTCCGGTCCCGCCATCCTTCCTGGCGACAGCAGAGGCAGTCTACTGCTGCACCGCGTGCGTGGGGAAGACGGCCAGCCGCAGATGCCGAGAACGGGCACTCCGTTGACGGGGGACCAGGTCGCGGTGCTGGCGACGTGGATTGATCAAGGCGCCAACTGGCCCGCGTCGGCGACGAAAATGCACTGGTCTTATGTGAAGCCTCTGCCCCCGCCGGTGCCAACTGTTCAGAATCCTCAGTGGTTGCGCAATCCGATCGACAATTTTGTCCTTACACGATTGGAAAAGGAGGGTTTGAACCCTTCGCCTGTGACCACCGATGAAACCTTGGTCCGACGATTGTATCTCGACTTGACTGGCATTCCACCGAGTCCCTCCCAGATCGATGCATTCCTCAGTGACACCCGCCCTGATGCATACGAACGTCTTGTTGACGAGCTGCTTGCATCACCCCGCTACGGTGAGCGAATGACAACGCCTTGGCTGGACCTGGCGCGTTACGCAGATTCCAACGGATACGAGCGGGATTATCAGCGCGTCGCTTGGCCCTATCGCGACTGGGTGATTCAGGCATTCAACGAAAACAAGCCTTTCAACGAGTTCACCATCGAGCAAATCGCCGGTGACCTTTTACCAAACGCAACAATTCCTCAGCAGACGGCTACCGGCTTCGTGCGCGCCTCGATGTTGAATACGGAGGGCGGGACGGATGGGGATGAACAACTATGGGTGGCGCATCTGGACCGTGCGGTGACCGTCGGAAACGTTTTTCTGGGGGCTACTATTCAGTGCACGCAATGTCACGACCACAAATATGATCCCTTCACCCAAAAACAATTCTATGAGCTTGTCGCGTTCTTCGACAATATCCAGCAAGAAATCGGTGAAGGTGGCGGCCCGTTTGATTTTCGGGCGGTGCCTGAGCGCAGGATTCTGTTGCCGAGTGGGGAACAGGCCCTCAGGTGCGAAGAGATTGATTTCGAATTTAGCCGGCTGAATGCGGAACTGAACGCCGACACCCTTCAGAATCGGGTACTTGAGGCGCTATGGGAAGAATCGTTTATTCAGGCAGATAAGGCATGGCAGCCCGCGGAGCCCACGCGCGTGTCCTCCCAGGGAGGTTCCACTCTCACCGTTTCTAATGACCGCTCGATTCTCGTCTCCGGGGAAAATCCCGGTAGCGAGATTTACATCGTCGAAGCCAACTCTCCTGTCGCTGGAAATATCACCGGAATCCGAATCGACGCTTTACCACATGAAACTTTGCCCTACGACGGCCCCGGACGCGACCATTTTGGGAATTTTGTGGTTAACGGAGTAAGTATCGGGGCCGGGCCGACTTTTTCCGAAGTAGCGGTTGAACTTTCCGCAGACAACGACGGGAATCGGCGCGGAGAATTCGAGGAATGGGAATCGAATCTTGCCGAAGCTGAGCAGCGCGTTCCGATGATGCTTTTGGCTATTCCAGAAGAACCCATCCAGGTCGAACAGGGCGGCACGTTCCGCGTGACCCTATCTCAATCTGGCGCCGACGGTGCGGGTTTGGGGCGTTTCCGCATATCGGTGACGACAGGAGAAAACCCCAAAGAGGCCTTGGGACTTCCTTATCACCTTCGCGCGCTCCTGACGATGGCGCCGGATGTCCGTCTGAACTATGAGCCCGGCCTTGCGGAACGGATGAATGTGATCGGCGGACGGGATATTGAGCTGTCGGATTCGCTTTGCGGACAGCCATCTTTCATAACCAGCAGGCCACCCACTCGCGAAGGCGAACAGCGGGAAGATCTCTTGGTCGCGTACTGGAGGGGCGTGGCTCCGGAATTGGAATCGGTACGCACCCAGATCGCGGATCTTCGACGTGAGGTCGTGGATATGAAGATTCCGGGCACACTTGTGCTTATGGAAAATATGGGAGTCAATCATCCGACGACCTTCATCCACGAACGGGGGGAGTGGACACTAGCGGCAGCAGAAGTGGAAGCCGGCGTTCCAGCTTTCTTGGGTACTCCCTTCCCTGAGAATGCACCACCCAACCGTCTGGGATTGGCAAAATGGTTGGTCAGCTCGGATAACCCGCTCACGTCGCGCGTTCGCGTGAATCAGATCTGGCAGATGATCTTCGGTCTGGGCATCGTACAAACCGCGGGGGATTTCGGAACTCAAGGCTTTCGTCCTTCACATCCTGAACTTCTCGATTGGCTTGCAAGCGAGTTTGTCAGCAATGGTTGGGACCAGAAGGCGATACTGCGCCTGATTGTGACTTCAAGTACCTACCGGCAGTCCTCTAAAGCAAGCCCGGAGCTGCTCGCGCAGGATCCACAAAACGTATTGTTGGCTCGAGGAGGGCGTTACAGGGTTGAGGCCGAAATGGTGAGAGACATTGTGCTAAGCGTCAGCGGTCTGCTCAGTACGAAGATTGGCGGTCCGCCGGTGATGCCACCGCAGCCGGGTGGTCTCTGGAGCTTCCCGGGTGGAGCGCCTAACGACGATTGGATTGAGAGTGAAGGCGAGGACAAGTACCGGAGAGGTCTTTACGTGTTCATCAGGCGAACCGTACGCTATCCGAGCTTGGTGATTTTCGACGCTCCGTCCCGGGAAATAACGATCGCCAGGCGCGACCGCTCGAACACACCGTTTCAGGCCCTGACCAGACTGAATGACCCGGTATACTTCGAAGCCGCGCGTGCTTTGTCCCGGCGGATTCGGGCGGAGGGAGGCTCAGATCCGGGTTTGCGCCTTGCGTACGGGTTCCGTCTGGCCACTTCACGGATGCCAAACGAAAGAGAGACTGATGTCCTGATAGACAATTTCGAGGAACAGCTGCAGTATTTCCGAAGCCACCTCGACGAAGCCGAGGCTGTTTCCGGTGAGCGGGACGCCGGGTCCGCTGCATGGATTATGGTGTCCAATTCCCTTTTGAATCTAAATGAGACGATTACGAGGAACTAGGGTTATGAACCCGGAAGAATTGTCAAATATCACCCGTCGGCATTTTTTCGGGCAGATGTTTGGCAAGGCGCTGGGCATCGGCATTGGGTCTGCGGCCTTGGCAACGCTGCTAGAAGAGAACGGACTGGCGCAAAGTTCGAATACGCCACAAAATGCGAATCTGGCACGAAGTTTAGGCGCTCATCCATTTGACTTTGCGCCCAAGGCGAAGAACGTCATCTACCTCGAGCAGGTCGGTGGCGTAACCCACGTTGATCTGTTCGACCACAAACCCGCCTTGATAGAACGAGATCAGGAACCTATTCCGGAAAGCTTTCTCAACGGTGAGCGTTTCGCGTTCATCACAGGCACTCCAAAGCTCCAGAAGTCCCCGTTCACATTCAAACAATATGGGGAATCCGGCATGTGGCTTTCCGACCTTCTGCCGCACATGTCCAAGATCGTGGACGACGTCGCGTTCATTCGATCGATGCACACCACGCAATTCAATCATGGGCCAGCTCAGGTATTCCAGTGTACCGGGCATCAGATTCCTGGACGGCCTTCGTTTGGCGCCTGGTTGTCGTATGGTATTGGCAGCGAAAATAGCGATCTACCCGCGTATATCGTGATTCTTTCAGCTGGTTCGAATCCCGATGGCGGTTCCTCTATTTGGTCGGGTGGCTTTCTCCCCTCGGTCCATCAGGGAGTGACCTTGCAGAGGCGGGGCGATCCGATCAAGTTTCTGGCGAATCCCGAAGGAGTGTCGTCCCAGGCCCGCCGTGCGTCGCTAGATTTGGTTTCTGCGTTGAATTCGGAACTCGTAGAGACCGAAGGGGACCCCGAAATCTCGACAATGATATCGCAGTACGAGTTGGCCTATAGGATGCAGTCCAGCGTTCCCAGCCTGATGAACCTCGACGATGAGCCGCAACATGTTCACGAACTGTACGGCACAACGCATGGAGAGTCGAACTATGCGAGCTCTTGTTTGCTGGCCAGGCGTATGGTCGAACGTGGCGTGCGCTTTGTCCACATATCCCAGCGTGCTTGGGATATGCACAGCGATATTATCCATGGCGCACCGAGAGCTGCTCTTCAAGTGGACCAGGCATCAGCCGCTCTAATTCAGGACCTTAAGCAGCGAGGGCTGCTCGACACTACACTTGTCATATGGGCCAGCGAATTCGGCCGCACACCGGTGGCGCAACCGAATCGGCTGTGGGGCCGGGACCATCATCCCCATGGGTACACCATTTGGATGGCCGGAGGCGGAATCAAGGGGGGCGTCACATATGGCCAGACCGACGAGTTCGGATATCACGCTATGGAAAACCCTGTTTCCGTGCATGACGTGCACGCCACCCTTCTTTACTTGTTAGGCATTGATCACACGAGGCTGACTTACAAGTTTGCCGGTAGGGACTTCCGTCTGACCGATGTTGAAGGTGAAGTGCTCCAGCCTTTGCTGGTGTGATGATATTGCTGCTGAATCGGCGCTCTGACTGCGGTCTGAATGTCCAGGCCGAGACTCCGCAATGGCTATCGCAAATCATCCCGGCGGTGCCGGCCCGATGCCGACTCATAGACGCCCTGTGTCTCTCCGGTTATGTATATTGACTTTCTGGTGGGGGACATGATACTCAACCGTTAGGTTCTTGTATGGGGGCATATCCATCTGGTCTGTCCTTCTCTCGGAGGGGCAATGTTTGGATCTGGTCGTCCGGCAGATGCATCACTTGGAATGGTCTCCGTTTACCTTGCCGATTGCACGAATTCAATAAAAATAGACGATAGAACAGAAGTAACTGAATAATTGTGGGTTTTCAGAGGAGGTAAGGATAATGAGGCGGATGTTCAGCTCCATGCTAGGCGCAGTGGTAATTGTTGCATTGACCTGTAGCGTGGCCTGGGGGCAGGCGACAGCTCAGATCAGTGGAAGAGTTACCGATACTACCGGGGCCTTCATACCTGGCGTTGAAGTCACGGCGACGCAAACCGAAACGGCGTTCATGCGGATCGTCGTATCGAACGAAACAGGTTCGTACGCTTTGCAGAATCTTCCGATAGGTCCGGTTGAGGTAATGGCGACGTTGCCGGGCTTCCAGACCTTTGTCCAGACGGGCATTGTGCTCCAGGTTGGCAACAGTCCGGTTCTCAACATTGAGCTGGAAGTCGGTCAGGTGACGCAGACGATCGAGGTCCAGGCCAGCGCCGCGCTCGTGCAGACGCGGGACGTCGGCGTGTCTTCGGTAATGGAGAACACTCGTCTGCTGCAGCTGCCGTTGGACGGACGGGCGCTCGTCGACCTGGTCGGACTTACCGGGGCGGTGACGCCTGCGCCTATGCTCGATGGCACCGGCGGCCGGGATCCGTTCAGCAAGGGGAATGTCGCCGTGGCGGGCGGTATGGGCTCCTCGTTGAATTACTCCCTGGACGGCGCCTATCACAACATGCCGGCCTTCGGCGGGTATCTGTCGATGCCGTTTCCCGATGCGCTGGAAGAGTTCAAGGTCCAGAGCGGCGGCGCGGGCGCCGACAGCATCGGGGAGCGGGCTTCGGGTTCGGTGCAGATGGTGACGAAGGGGGGCACGAACGAGTTTCACGGGAACGTGTTCTGGTTCGTGCGGAACGGGGTGTTCAATGCCCGGAACACCTTCGCGTCCGCGCGCGACACGATCAAGCGGAACCAGTTCGGCGGCACGATCGGCGGGCCGATCCTCGGGGATAGGCTGTTTTTCTTCGCAGGCTACCAGGGCACGACGTTCCGCCAGGCTCCGTCGGACCGGACCGCATTCGTGCCGTCGCCGGCGATGCTGGCGGGCGACTTTACGACAATCTCGTCCGCGGCATGCGGCCAGGCGGCTACCTTGGGCGCGCCGTTCGTCAACAACCGGATCGATCCGGCGCTGTTCAGCAGTGCGTCGGTACTGTTCGCCAGCAAACTGCCGACGCCGTTTAACGATTGCGGCGAAGTCAAATTCGGCATCCCCGAGGAGGAAGACCAGCACCAGGGCGTTTTTCGGGTCGACTACCAGAAGAGCAATGATCACTCGATATTCGGCCGGTATGTCGTCGATCGGATCAACAACCCCTCGCCCTTCGACCTGACCGGGAGCCTGCTGATCAGCGGAAGCGCGAACAACGCCAAGCAGGGCTGGGCGAACCTTTTCGCACTCGGCGACACGTATCTGTTCGGTCCCAATACTGTGAACTCGTTCCGGCTGACGGGGAGCCGCGTTGCGGGCGGCAAGACCGCCCCCAACTACACCTCGGACAGCGGCGGTCCGGGCGAGCTCGGTCTCAACATGTTCACTCACTTTCCGGACGGTCCGAATTACTCCGTGATTGGCGGGTGGTCCACGGGCTGGAGCGGCGCGGGTCCGGCCAAGACGGCGATTTTCGGGGCCAGCGACGATCTCAGCATGCTGCGGGGCAACCACCAGATGACGATCGGCGCGCAATGGGTCGGGTGGTTTTCGAACTCGTTCTCCGATAGCGGGGC
Source organism: Terriglobia bacterium (assembly GCA_965263045.1). Taxonomy (GTDB): domain Bacteria; phylum Acidobacteriota; class Terriglobia; order 20CM-2-55-15; family 20CM-2-55-15. The sequence continues at coordinate 3,998,402 of CBDHGK010000041.1, read as the reverse complement.
GAAGGTGAATATCAGATTCAGGGGCATCCATAATTTCATGCTCGGCGCGGCGGATAGAGTCAGGCAGGGCACGTTCGCCCTCCAGAACAAGGCTCAGACGAACCTCAGCGTCTATTTCGCCGATGTCTGGAATGTGACGCCAACGGTGACCTTCGACTACGGCCTCCGCTGGACGCCGCATTTTCCCATCCGGAGTCTCGACGGCACCGGCAGTACTTTCGACCGTGAGAGGTACGACCAGGGCATCCAGTCGACCCGCTTCGTTAATGCACCTCCAGGCTTTCGATTCCAGGGCGATGAGGGATACCCGGATCCCTACCCGTATGAGCGGTCATGGTTGAAATTTGCGCCGAACTTCGGACTGGCCTGGGATGTGACCGGCGACGGCCGCACGTCGCTGCGGGTGTCCGGGGCAACCTTTTATGACACCATGAACCTGCGCTACCTTACCGGCCTCGGGACCTCCATTCCGTTTGCGACGCGGATCGAGAGACGCAATGTGGATTGGGAAGATCCGTGGGCCGGCTTTCCCGGCGGAGATCCGTTCCCGCTGCCGAGCGCTGCAGCTGTGTCGTCCGATTTCCAGTGGCCGCCGGCCCCCGTGGGGATCAGTCTGGACCTTGTTGACACGAAAAACATGCGGGTGGACCAGTGGAGCCTGAGTCTCCAGAGGCAAATCGGGGATTGGCTCGTATCGGGAAGCTATCTCGGAAACCACACGATCCATCTCCCGTCGGCCGTGGACATAAACCCGGCCAGGTACATACCGGGCGTCGGCGACGCAAACGGGAACTGCAGCAGCAACGGCCAGATCGTTCACTTTACGGTGAACCCGGGCGCCCCATGCTCCACAGGAAGGAACACGCAGAGTCGGCGCGAGCTGACCCTGGCGAATCCGGTGGCCGGCGGCCTGATTGGGGGGACGTCAAAAATCGACACCGGCGCGACGGCTAGCTACAATGGTTTACTCGTCGACGTCAAGCGCCAGGCCGCCACCGGCGTCAACATCAACATGAACTACACCTGGTCGCATTGCATCACCGATCCGGGCGGAAGGCAGCTCGGCACTTTCGGTAACGCTAGCTACGGCGATCCGAACGACCGGAACCGGGACCGCGGCGATTGCATGGAGTTCGGCTCCGACCGGCGGCACGTGTTCAATACGACGGCCGTGCTGGAGGCGCCGGAGTTTTCCAACCCCCGACTGCGCGCCGTGGCGTCCGGATGGCGGTTGTCGCCCATCCTCAAAATCAGGACGGGCGGACCTCTGAACATCAGGTCGCGTGAGGATCGGGCGTTGACGGGTGTTGACGATGACGAGCAACGTCCGAATCTGATCCTGGGCGACCCGTATGGCGACAAGTCCGACCCGAACAACTATCTCAATACCAACGCGTTCGGGGAAGCGGCCCTGGGTACGTTGGGGGATCTGGGCCGGGCCGTCGTTCACGGTCCCGGCTTCTGGGGGCTCGACATCTCCCTTACGAGAGAGTTCCAGTTCGGTGAAGCGCAGCGGCTGGAATTTCGAGCGGAAGCCTTCAACCTGACCAACTCCGTGCGGTACCAGGACCCGCAATCGGACTTCGGAAACAGAAACTTCGGGCGGATATTCAGGGCGGAAGACCCGAGGATCATGCAGTTCGCGTTGAAGTACTTCTTCTAGTATGGACCGCCTGAGTTAACAGCGAGTTCCCGCCTGGTTTTCGAACCAGGCGGGGGCCAAGCCGAGCAGCGCACGCCAGCAGCGCAACAGACGCAAGACAGACCCACCAGCAGGGCGGCAGAGATCTGGGCCGGAGACCTAATTCTCGAGTTCAGCACACATCACAGTTTGTTGACGGGCCGAATTGGGTCTCCGTCCCAGATCTCCTCAGTCTGACCCCGCAGCACTTCCCCGTGAGTCTCCAAGGGTGTCCGGGTTCGTCTGAAACACAGCTGGATTGGGATTGATGGCTACAACGCGGTCCACCACTCGCTGCCGTGGATGGGCATACCCCTGCTTCGTCTCCTTCCGGGACTAAATTCCCCAAAGAGTTCTGCGGTCTCGGCACGAGGGCTGAAACTCAATCACCGCCGACTCCTCCAAACTGATTCAGTGGTGCGCAGAGCAAATCGTTGAGTCCCGAGAACAATCCGTGCCATCCGAAATTGTTGACCGGACGCGCGTTCCGATCTTCTTTTTTCCAGACCTTTATGTCGGAAATCCAGGGGTCGGTGTAGTACTTCGGGTCGTACATTATAATTTCAACCTCGAGAGTCTTTGGGTCAGTCCGCGTGTACCGCTCGATAAATCGAGACTCATCACTCTTTGGAAAACCATATGAATCGAGCCAGGCTCTGGGGTCGAGGGCGATTGTCTCGACGACAAGAGTGTTGCCTTCCCACTCGCCCACAGACATGCCCATCCACGACGGTCCGATGTTCGCCAGATTGTTTCCCGAAGGCAGTTCCCGCCCGTCCATCCAGATCTCGCGTAACATTCGTTCCTCTTGCCAGATCTGGTGAATCCGGTCCGGGAGCATGATCACTTCGTGATGATCGTGGTTGAGATCGGCGACCATAGCCGGAAAACCTTTCGGGTTACACGTGGCTGCGGGATAGTTTGTTTCCTCGTAACTGGAGACGGCTTCAATAACTTCCGGCAGGTAGGTGTGCGTGGGGCGATGCGTCTTCATTACCGCCAGGCCTTCCGGCGTCAAAGGAGGGTTTGTGCGTTCCGGGCCATGACCCCAGTCGCCGCCAACCCGGAACCAGATACCCGAGAAATCCCGCGCATTATAAGTAGTGTCGTAAGGCACTTCGACGAAATACTCTCGGGGAAGGCCCCCTAAAGGGTTGAGTACGGGACGTTGCCCCGCGACGACCTCTGTGACGACTGCTGAGGGGAAACACAGCCCGGCCAAAGCCACTATCAAACTAAGGTAGCGAATTTGCATGTTAGGACTCCTAATCTGAATTCTGATTTGGCCCGAATTCTAATTTGGCCCGGTTTTTGTGTCCTGAGGTTATCCGACTCGTCGATGTCGTTCAACGGTATTGTCCGCGTAACGTCATCGCGACAAGTTTAGGATGCTTGGGGTCTGTTGATCAACCTGAGGTCACTCCGTTCGCAACGTCATCGACTCCTTAGTAGTTCCTGAAATCGGCCAATCATGGCGTTGATGTGTGCCCGTGCCGTACCGAGTTCTGGTAATAGAGGCAGTAGAATACGTCCATCAGGCAAAACCTGCCAACCGACGATGGCGCTGGTTTCAAAGCGAAGTGCCGTGCGTTTTCCCGACCGGCGATTCCCGAAGGACCAAGAACGCATCGTTCATGATGTCCGATCTCGCCGGTATCGGCGACTCCCCACTGTCCAAGCCTTCATGTGATATATTCGCCGGCACTATAGTCTGGATTTATTCACCAAGCCTGCAGTAAGCGACTATGGAGCCACGGACGACACGCAAACAGGAATCCAGACGAACAGCAACGACGATCGTGAGGGGATACTTATGAACGCTGGCTTCTCGCCGAATCATTGCCTGTCCGGATTTGCTGCCGTACTGATTGCTGCACTGTTGGCCGGCTGCACTCCTGGAACTTCTACCGTAGACAATTCACCGGCCGCCGCAGATCCGGCAGCGCCGCTGTTCTTACGAGAGGGCTGGAAATCACCTGCAGGAGTGGGTCAAACCTGTTTCGACTGTACCGCGGAAACTCAAGTGTTCGTAACTCAGGATCTGGTCGAAAATCCGAATCTGGAGCTCAAGATGTACGGCCCTGGAGCGGGTGAAGTGATGGTTAATCGTACGGGCTCGGCCGATAACCTGCGCACTTTTACATGGACGGGCTTGACTGAAGGCGCATGGGCCGTCTTGTTCAAAGAAAGAACCAATTACGTAGACCTGAGCACTCCGAGTGCTAAGATCCGCTGGCAATTTCAGATCTCGGGCTTCCACCTGCTCCGACCGGTTCTGAAACTTGCAGACGGAACATATCTGGTGGGAGATCAAACGGAAGAAGCGACGGAGGACTATGCTGAAGGTGAAATCGAAATCGCGGATATACGGTGGAAGATATTGGACCCAGTCAATGTGTTCTTGGTTCGCGGCTCCCCGTGGATGGACAACCCTGATCTCACGATGGTCGACGAGGTCGGCTACACCGATTTGTCCCGTGCTACGGGCCACGGTTCCGGCGGATTGAGCCGGGTGGACTGGTTCGAGGTCTATGGCAATCCCGTTCCCCGAGGTACTGTCGTTCAAACGACCGCAAACGATGCTTTGACTGGTACCTGGACGGGCACTTGGGGAGCTGATGTGAATGACCACCGTAATTACGTCACCGTAGTGCTCCAATGGGACGGCGCTGCCTTGAAGGGAAGCTTGACTCACGGAGTTAGAACCGTTGAACTGGAAAACACGACGTTCAACCCGCAGACTGGCAGCGTCCATATGGAAGCGACCGTAGGTGGCCGGGGCGGATCTACGTATCATTACATGATTGACGCCATGGTCGACGGAGACAGCATTGCCGGAAGCTGGAGTCACGGTGACCGCACGGGTAGTTCTCAGATCGGTGGGGATTTCGAGATCGAAAGGCAGTATTGATTCGGGTGAACCTCGGCCAAGGATCATGCCACATCCTCCGCCTGCAACACGGGCCGGGAGAATACGTTGCGAGCGCCTTTCGTCGACAACCAGATCGACCCGGCGCTGTTCAGCCCCACACCGGCCGTGAACCTGGCGAACAAGGTCCCCTCGAGAGCCGACCCGTGCGGCAGACTTGTCTCTTCAATACGTCCGCGGTGATGGCAAGCCCCGAGTTCGCCAATCCGACGGCCCGCGCGCTAGCATCGGGTTGGCAGTTTTCCTCGATTATCCGGGTGTTGTCGGGAGGATTCATGTCGGTGGAAACGGACACGGATCCGTCGTTGACGGACTCTGAGCCACAACGCGTGAATCTGATTCTCAACAACCCGTTCGGCAACAAAACGGCGGGCAATTATCTCAATCCGGCAGCATTCGAAAGACCGTCGACTGGCAACTTCGGGAATTTGGGTCGGAGCAACATCCAGGGTCCCGGGAGCTGGCAGTTCGACGTGTCGCTTTCGCGATCGTTCCAGTTGAGTAAAGCGCAGCGGATCGAGCTCCGGGCCGAGGGTTTCAACATCTTAAACGGAACTCGGTTCAACAATCCGCAGAACGACTTCGACAGTAACACCTTCGGGCAGGTGACCACGGGGCAAGATCCGAGGATCATGCAGTTCGCTCTGAAGTATTTCTTTTAATATGGAGCGATTTATTTAAGCGCGAGTTCCCGCCCGGTTTTCGAACCAGGCGGGAACCAATCCAAGTAATGACTCCGTCCAACACGAAGGCCACGATCGGCGGAAGTGTCGATCGTGGTGCTTCCTGAACAGTTTCAGCAACCAGCTGCGCCATCGGGATCACCAGGAACCCTCTCAACATCTACCCGTAAATCGGCCATGCCGGTGTATCGGTCTTGGTTTTCATTCTCTCTTTTCAGAAGTGATATGCGCTTTCAGGGGACGTACACTTCAGAATCGGTATCCCGTCCTGCGGTGTACGTCGCTTTTGTGCGAAGCTCCATTTTTTGACGCGTCCGTGATGGTCACATATCAATTGACACATAAAGATCGGGGATACTAGCATGACTTCGGATTGAATCTCGGGCAGCCTGATGTCAGACTGTGGACTGGTGCAGGCCGGTGACGGGAAAGGCACCTCAAAACGTTTTCTTATCAAGATTGGGAGTTTTGGACACCAGATCGTTACGAGTGAAGGAGAGAGTATGAAACCGACTGCAATAGCACTGTTGGGAATTGCCATTGTGATTACCGTTCTGTCAGTGGGCGCAGAACCCGTGCTGGCCCATCATGGCCGGGGGAATACGTATGAGATAGACATTACGAAGGAGATTCACGGAATCGTAAAAGAGGTCAGGTGGCGCAATCCGCACATCGCGTTCCTGGTGGATGTGACCGGCGAAGACGGCGAGGTGGTCACCTGGACCCTCGAACACAGCAACGTCAGCACCTTGGCGCGTCTGGGTTATGGGCGGGCGACATTGCGGCCCGGAATGGAAATCGACGTCGTCATGAATCCCGGCACCATGGACCGGCCGATCGGGCTGAACAGAGGCGTCACGCTGGAAGACGGCACACAGATCTTCCTGCGGGGTGTGTCCGATCAAACGCCCGGGAGACTGAATCCGCTTGGCGACACCCGGTAATCCGTTAACGAGAAGAGGAGTCGCAAGGCATCGGGCGCATGAATTGAGTGCGCATGGATAAATGAATCTAGAGAGTCGATATTCAAGAGTTGATCTAAGGAGTCCTAAATGCGAAATCGCTTGATGAATTTACTGGGTGCTGGACTGGGTTCGGTTGCCCTCCTGGTGGTGCCCGGCGCGATGCTGACAACGTTTGCTCCGGAGGCTGCGGCCGAATGCATGGCACCCCAGCAGGGAGATGCCCATGACCTGTCTGGGGTCTGGTTCCGCGACGAAGGAGACTGTGGCTTCAGTGAACAGGACACTGTTCCAGACCTGACGCCGGCTGGTCGAGAGGCGCTGCTGAAGAATGTGCCGACTCGCCTGCGGCATCCCATCCATCTGGCGCTGGCGGGTGGAGAAGCCGACGCCGCCGACCCGACGCTGTCGAACGACCCGGCCCTGGCCTGCAATCCGAAAGGGTTGACCCAGATGGTCGTCGATACGGCGCATGATCATCACGAGGTGATCCAGCTCGATGACAGAATCCTTGAACTGTGGCAGGAAGAGCGGATTCCCCGGGAAATCTGGATGGACGGCCGGGAGATTCCCTCAGGCAACAACCTGCTGAATCTCGGATATTCCTGGTATGGAATGTCGGTGGGGCACTGGGAAGGCGACACCCTGGTGGTGGAGTCGGTGGGCCTGGATCCGCGCGCGTGGGTGGATATTTACGGACATCCGAAGAGTGAGGACGCCCGCCTGATCGAGAGGTATACCAAGACGGATGGGGGTCGGACACTGGAAGGGCGGTTCACGCTGATCGATCCGGCCTATTACACGGAACCCTGGGAGTCGGATCTCAAGACCTGGACGCTGGAGCCCGACGATGCGCTGGCGACGAACAACTTCGGCTGGTACGGCGTCTATCCCGCCCTGGTTGATTTGCTCTGCGCACCGATCAATGCCGATGGGTCGCCGTCCAATCCTTATGGTGGCGATTAGTTAGTTCCGGAAAGCCCTTCTCACCCTGCTCCCACGCGGGGTGGAGGGGCCGCTTTGTCCGGCCCCGCCTGCTGAAGTTTTTCTGACTGCGCTTATCGCCACGAATAGCAACCCTGCGGGTGCGCTCTATGAGCGCACAGGCATCTCAGAAGTTCGTGCGGTCATAGACCGCACCTACAGATAAGACGCCGAGATATTCTCGGCCTCTACAAGTCGATTGCTCGTAGACAAACCTTGATTGTCTCTGTCCGGCTTGTCCTCGTGTGTATTCTCGAACTCATTGTTCAACGGATGGTTCAAAGACTCTGGCTGGGGGTTTGGGCGACCAGTGGGTAAGAAGCGAAGCGCTTGACCGTGCGATATCTGATCATCTTCTTACTCTAACGCTTCGGCTCCGCCTCGTTGTTCACCCGCACCGAGGGACCGGTGCGGGTCCTTCCTAGGAAAGGCTTCAACATTCCGCTGATCCCAAACGGGCCCGTGATCACGATGATCGCGGGCGTCGCCGGTCGTTTAGACACGATGTCTGAATGAACGACCGAGCGAAATCTTCGATTCAAGTCAAGCCGTTCTAATGGTCAGTTGAAAGCTTTTGTCCCACAGACCGTTCGAAGCTATGAAGATCAGAAACGTTGCTATGGATCGTCGCTTCGCGTTCCGGCCTCCCTACTCAGGTGCATCCGCCAACCAGCCCAATTGCGCATCGGCACATTCGCCGACGACTGTCAGGTGGCGTCTGACGGCACTGCTGCTGACAAAGGGGTGGGGGTCGCCGGGCATACGAAATCTGACGGCGTTAATTTTGTCCAACGTTCGATCGTGGTTGGTATGGCTGGACAGATAAACGTCGGCGCGGGCCCGGGCGGCGATGTCCCGAAAACGCTTGGCCGAAGCGCTGTAGGTCGCCAGAGCCTCGGAGCGTTCCGAGAAATGGCGGTATCCGAAGCCGTTCCCCCCCCAGAGGCTGCCCAGGTGCCATCGGTCTCCATCCTTGAGCGGAACCAGTGTCGAAATTGTGCCGGGCGTGTGGCCGGGTGTGACGTAGAGAGTCAGCGTCGTATCCCCGAGCGTCAATTCCATACCATCGGTGGCGATCATGTCTCTCCGGGGCTTGAGTTCCGGAGGGTTATTATCCGCGGCCATGACGTCCCAGTCGGGCGCCGACATGATGATGCGCGCGCCGTAAGTGTCCTGGAGATATTTGGCGCCCAGGTAATGGTCACCGTGGGCATGTGCGACGATGACGTACTTGATGTCCGCCGGATCCAGGCCCATCTTTGTGAGTCCCTCCGTGATCTGCGCTTCGGCCATGTAATCGAAAGCCGTATCGTGGAGGACAATGCCTTCCGAAGTGGTAACCGCCCACATCGACTGCAAATAGCTGCCGACGTAGTAGAGGTTGTCGAACAGTTTCGCGGGTGCTTCGTACCAGTCCTCGCGCGGTGGAATCGTGCGGGCCGTGGGCGCCGTGGTTGCCGGGCGCGCGGCGGGTGCGGGTCGCGGCGGGGCCGGCTCCCGGCAAAGCCCATCGAAAATCCAGGTGAAATCCTGTCCGGGGGCGTACGCTGCTGCCCGGGCGGTGGCGACGTGGGACTCGGCCGCGTCGTCCTGCCCGAGCGCTTCATTTGCGTTAATCGCGCATAGGCCGCCGAGCAGCAGGACAGTGCAAATCGTCGGTACCAGTTGGCCCTTCATATCTCTAGACTCCTTGCGCTCTTGTGTGCGCCCGTATGTGGACTGCATACTCGCTGAATCGTGTTGATTTCAGAGGCGAATTATATCAGATCGAATCTGTGCCTATTTCCTGACAATCTTCTTGACCTTTCCCCCGAGCGTCCCGGTATCCGCCAAGTACAACGTTCCGACTTCTCTGTCCAATGTGATGTTGTGAGGCCGGGCTTCGAGACCGCCGATGACGTCGATGATCCGTCCGTCCTTCACGACCTTGATCATTTCACCGTCGGTATCGCCGACGTAAAACGTGTCGTCAGCGTCCATCGTAAATCCAGATCCCATAATGAGGCCGAGCTCAGGCCACTCTTCAATAAACGTACCATCTTGATCCCAAACCTGAACGCGCGGGCCGTCGGAATGACCATCCAGAACAAGCAGCCGCCCCCGCGAGTCAATCTGGACGCCGTGGATCCCTTCAAATTCGCCGGGTCCCTTTCCGGCCACGCCACCGATCACCTTGATAAAGGTCCCATCGCCCGAAAAATGAACGATTCGGTTATTGATGTATCCATCGGCAACGAAGATGTCGCCGTTTGGGGCTATGGCGACGTCGCTTGCGCGATTGAATGCGTCCGGCGAACTGTTGTTGCCTGCCACGCCTTTCGTGCCAATCGTCATGACCTGCTGGCCATCCATGGTGAATTTGTAGATCAGCTGGCCGCTTCTGTCCCCGATCCAGACAAAGCCTTCATGGTCGATATCGATCTTGTGGGAGTCCATGAACAGCCCTTCGCCCCAGGAGTCTTTAAGTTCTCCCTCCCGGTCGAAGATCAGGACCTGCGGATCGGATCGTTTCAACACCAGGATCGATCCCTTGCCATCGGCCGCTACCGATCGTGTATCCGACCGTTCGCCCCCCGCCGTATTCACGTGGGGCGCGCCGAAGGTCGTAGCCATGTAACTGCTGTTCGTCGTCTGGGCGGAAGCTGCCGAAACGATTACAAAGACGGCAATTGTCATACGTAAGAACGTTTTCATGGGAACCTCCATCAGCGATGTCATGCCTGTGTCCCAGGGCATGTACACGCCGAAATTGACCGGTCCTACTCGATCGGCTCGATCCGCCGGATCTGTCCGGGAGCGTCCGGGTGACTGTAACTGCTGAAGTAAATCAGGCCGTCGGGACCCTGCCGCACGTCACGGAGCCATTCGCCAATATCGCTGAACAGGTTTTCGCGAGTCTCCGTTCCGTCGGCCGCGAACCCCACGCGGTGCAGTTGCTGTGTGGCCAGCCCGCCTACGAAGAGACTGCCCCTCCAGGCGGGGAAACGGTCTCCAGTGTAGAACATCATTCCGGTCGGATGGATGTCGGGCGTGCGCCAGATGATCTGGCCCTCCGTTAGATCCACTCCCTCGGGGGCGGGCAGAATGGGAACGGGAGTTCCTCCGGCCGCGCTGCCCGAGCCTCCCACCGAAGTATACGGCCAACCATAGTTGCCGCCCGGTGCGAGAATGTTAACCTCGTCGCCGTGTTCCAGGTCCCAGACCTCTCCGGTCTCCGGATGAACGATCAGTCCGTGAATGTTCTGATGTCCGATGGTGAATATTTCCGGGCGGTACCCGTCGCGGCCCTGGAAGGGATTGCCGGGCGCCGCCGTGCCGTCATCACGGAGACGCAGAATTTTGCCCGCGTGGTCTTCCATCTGTTGGGCGCGCACGGTCTGGGGGCCGCCACCGCCCACGCTCACCGTCATATACAGCGTGCCGTCGGGGGCGAACACGATGCGTGAGTTCTGGCGTCCCATCGTCATGGCCCATGCGTCCGCCACGAAGAGTTCTTCGAAGTCATTCAGGTCGGTTCCGTCGAACCTGCCGCGGCCCAGCGCCATTGTGGATCCGTCTTCGCCGCTAATGTTGTAGGTGAGATAGATCAGGTTGTTGTCTGTAAAATTCGGATGGAGGGCCACGTCCATCAGTCCTTTAGAAGCGCCGGTGTGATAGACCTCAGGCACGCCACCAATTGGGGCGGGCTGCAGCTCACCGTCACGAATCAGGCGGAGGCGGCCTTCCATCTCCGTAAACAGCATGTCCCCGTCGGGCAGAAAGGCCATGGAATAGGGGTAAGACAGTCCGTCGGCAACGGTGACCAAACGAATTTCGTACTCTATCGTGTCGAATACCTGGGCTTGCGCATCGACAGCGATTTCCGGCGGATTTTCCGCCTCCTCGGCTGCGGGTGTGCAGCCGACGGTGTGCCCGATGAGCAGTACGGAAACGAGTCCGATTGCCTTGAAGTGTATCTTTGATGGCGGGTGCCTCATGGCTGACCTCCGAATCAGTGGAATAACTGGTGCTTCATAAATCAGGCGCGGAATATATCATGAACAATAGCGGGGGCCGATGATAAACCGATTCTCCATCGAAAGTCTCGGGCCGGGGGCGCCCTGAGATCGTGTGAATTCGGTAGGGCGTTTCCCTTCGGAGATGACATTCGGGTGACCATTACGGTTCGAAGTTGCCGAGCCGACGGTTGGCGCCGTGGCCGCAGCCAAAAGATCCCACTCAGATGAAATTTGCGGCTTACGACGCGAGACAATTATAGGAGTACGTCAATGAAACGCGCGTTTGGGGCAGGAATCACCTGCGGTTTTCTAGTGTGGATAGTCGGATTTGGAGGGTCGAATCTCGCGGCCCAGAGCGTCGAGCAGTTCGATAAGTCCTTTTCGTTTATCGGGAACTGGACGACCGGAGTCCGAAACCCCGACGGCCAGGATCGCGGAAACTGTGGCGGACGTCTCGGAGACTACGGTGAAAAGCTGCTCAACTGCTCGATGCCAGTCGACCAACTCCCGTTGAATGCGCGCGGGGAGGCCTGGCTGGAGTTTGCGGATCAGCGCGCGTCACCCGCGCTGGCGGAGTGTGCGGAGGTGGCCGTGCCGGGATTGTTGGGCGGTGGAGTCTATATTTCCGGATATCCGAACCGACTGGAGTTTCAGCATCCCGCGGAAGCGGGGACAATCGTTGGACGGACCATCTGGATGGATGGACGCGGGCATCCCGAGGCTCGAAAGCTGTTCCAGCATGGGGTCTCGATCGGCTCATGGGATGGCGATGATCTGGTCGTGGAGACCACCAACTTCACGTTCGATCCCGATGGTATCGACGATCATCTCCACATGGCATCTTCTGTCCGGAAGAAAGTGATCGAGCGCTACCGGATCATCGACGATGACCACGTGCGCCTCATCATCACTCTGGAAGATCCCCTGTTCCTGACGCGGCCGTTCACCTACGCCTACTTACTGACTCGCCGGGTGGGAGGGCCGCCGACCGGGTGGCGGGCGTGCGATCCCGAGGTGGCCAGAAACGAAGTCATCTTCGCTTACCCGGGAGACAAGTATCCGGAGGATTGATACCCTCCAGGCTGAGGATGGGAACCCGCCTGTCCGTCCGGGTCCCTCGGTCGGAATGCTGGCTGCGCTCCCCTCCGTCCGGAGCTGGGCGAAATGCTTGAAGCCTGCTCGCTCCCGATCCCCAGTCCGACGGAAATCCGCAGTCAGGGAAAGCCGTTCAAATCCAACCGGTCCCGTGACGTCCGGGAGGGTTTGAATCTCCAGTGTCTCCTTCCAGAGGGGGAGCGATCCGTCGCCGGTCTATCGGCGCTCCGGACCATAGCTGGAAACTGACGCCCCGCCCATTCCCGCAGATCTCTCCATTAAGTTGCACCGCTGCGTCGGGTCGACTATCCTCAGACGTGTCCTGTTTCCCTTCAACATCTTCGTGTTCTCGCGCACAGTGCACTGCGCGCTACTTCCTACCGTGACAGGCTAACCGGGACGGGTCCCACGGGTTGTCTCGTGTTTCCGTCTCTTTCAGTGAGGTTTTAAGATGAAAATCAGAGTGCTTGATAACGACATCGAGCTCCCCGACTTTGACCCGCCGAAATTCGGGGCGAAGCCGGTGCTGATCATTGCCGCAGTTGTTTTCGGGCTGGCGATGGTTTGGAGCACGGTGTATCAGATTGCGCCCGAAGAGGCGGGAGTCGTCCTCCGTCTGGGGCGCTTTGTCCGGACGACGGACCCCGGACTCCGCTTCAAGATACCGTTTGTCGAACAGGTTCAGAAAGTGCCGGTCGAACGGCAACTCAAGCAGGAGTTCGGTTTCCGGACTGTTACGGCTGGCGTTCAGAGCAATTTCACGACCGCAGGGTTGAACGACGAGTCGCTCATGTTGACGGGTGACTTGAACGTCGCTGTCGTGGAGTGGATTGTTCAGTATCGTGTGGCCGACGTTTACAACTATCTCTTCAGAGTCCGCAATGTCGAAGAGACATTCCGTGACATGAATGAAGCCGTAATGCGGGAAGTCGTGGGTGATCGCACCGTGACCGAGGTGCTCACGATCGGACGGCAGGACATCGAGGTCACTGCGCAGGAACGTTTGCAACGGCTGAGCGATCAGTACGAGAACGGAATCCGGATAGAGCAGGTGGTGTTGCAGGACGTCAACCCGCCGGATCCGGTCAAACCTTCCTGGGACGAGGTGAACCAGGCACAGCAGCAACGCGACCAATTGATCAACGAAGCGCTGACGGACTACAACAGCGTCATCCCCAGAGCTCGGGGCGAAGCCGAACAGGCGATTCTTCAGGCGGAGGGGTACGCGGTGAACCGCGTCAATCGTGCGGAAGGCGATGCCTCCCGCTTTATAGCCGTGTATGACGAGTACCGCCAGGCACCCGGCGTGACCCGCCGTCGGATGTACCTGGAGACCATGGCGGCCATGATGGCCCGGGTTCCCGGCAAGGTGATCCTGGACAGCAACGCCCAGGGCATCCTTCCACTGCTCCCCCTCGACGGTATTACGAACCGGCTCGCGAGCACCTCGCTCGGCCAAGGAGGCAACTGATGAAAGGCAAGGCCACAGCTCCACTCGTTATCTCAGCCGGTATTGTTGTACTGGTGCTTCTCGCAAGCGCACTCTTCGTCGTCGACGAAACCCAACAGGTGATCATCACGCAATTCGGCGATCCCGTTGGCGAAGCGATCACGACCCCGGGTCTGAAGGTCAAGGTACCGTTTATCCAGACCGCCAACTATTTCGACAAACGCTTTCTGGAGTGGGACGGTGACCCGAATCAGGTGCCGACCCGCGACAAGCGGTTCATCTGGGTGGACGCATACGCGCGCTGGAGAATCAGCAACCCGCTGACCTATCTGGAAAGACTCCGCGGGGATGAGAACACGGCGCAATCGCGACTGGACGACATTCTGGATGGAGAAACCCGCAACGCCATTGCCCGCAACGATCTGCTCCAGGTTGTGCGGACCAGCAACCGTCAGCCGGATACTGTCGAGGGTGATCAGGAAGAAACCGGCGTCCTCGACGAAATCCAGACCGGTCGGGCGGACATCGCGGCGGCTATTCAGCAGACTGCGGCGCCCCGGTTGGCCGAACTCGGACTTGAACTCGTCGATTTTCAGCTCAAGCGCATCAACTACGTCGCGGAAGTACAGCAGGACGTGTTCGCACGAATGATCGCCGAGCGGCAACGGATTGCGCAACAGTATCGTTCCGAAGGTGAGGGCGAAGCCGCGCGCATCCGAGGCGAACGGCAACGCGACCTTCAGTCGATTCAATCCGAAGCCTACCGACAGGCCCAGGAAACTCAGGGCATCGCCGACGCGGAGGCCTCACGGATTTACGCGGATGCCTACGGTCGCGACGGGGGGTTCTATGAGTTCACCAAGAGCATGGAGACCTTTGAGACTGCCATCGACCCCAATACGCTGCTGATTCTGACAACGGACAACGAGCTGTTTAAATATGTCAACCAGCCGCAATAGGAGATCGTGATTTCTGAATGACTCTTCAGACTGGTTGTCCGGTTGAGGGGGCGATGGAAAGTTGGTGACGGTCTATGTCGTGGTTGCGATGTCGCAGATGCGATGCCGCAGATGCGTCGCCCGGGGTGTGGGTCGGAAAGCGAATCGTTCACGAACACGGCTTTCGGTGCGGTGAACGCCGTGTTTCTGCAGCTCAGGCCATCAGCGGCCGGGCCGGAAACACCGTGAGCGGTGGACTTAGGTGACAGGCGTTTAAAAGGGCCGCCCGGGGGCGGCCCGGAGTACGCCCGACAGGATTTGAACCTGTGACCTCTGGTTTCGGAGAAGAAAACGGCCGTTATTAGCTCGTTTTGGTTCGATTCAGCTCGTCTTATAACGTATTGAGTTTATGTCGAGTTACGGTTCATTCGGGTTTAGCTCAGCTTGCTCGGTTTAGGCGAGTTCCGTTCATCCCGTTACTTTTTGTTACTTTTTCCGGCGATCATAACGCGTGCGGATTGTTACCGGATTCACCGTATCTTCCTTCGGTTGATTGATTGCCCGACCGCCGTTTCAAGACACCTGAGAAATGGATTACAAGAAATTGTAAAGGGTTGGGGCTGCCTGCTTCCAGCTGTCGACCTTGCCGAACAAATTGGAGTTCAACGGGCATGAGAGCCGAAAGGACAGATACCGATGACGAACAGTGAGGCACGCCACACCATGGCCCATATTAGGGTTGGGCTTCATTCCGTCACTGGCTCGGGTGCCAGAGGGTGTTTTGCCTCCTGACGCCAAAGGGATTTGGGTCAACGTGCGGTAAAAGGTTATGGCGGTAAGAGACACAGGTTGGTCCGAGAATTTTGAGTCGCCGATCAACGCTCTGATCGACGGTGAGGCAACAGAAGTTGCCAAAACGGTGCTTGATGTACAGGCGATGGTGAAATCGGACCTTGAGGGCAAGGCTCTGCCAGAAAACCTTATGAAGGCAGCTTCACTGGTCGTCCACGCTAAGATTGACACTAAACACCTCTTCAACCCGATCTCCACACGGCCCGTACGACACTGGTATCCGTTTCTCGCCCACGCAGGAAACTCGTGTGAATTGGCCATTGACGATACCAGCGACGACCAGTGTGTTCGTTAAGTCGCGAAAGCGTAGTCGAACAACAGCGAGTTTCTTGCCGTCAGATTCGACGAAAAGGGCTCCAGATTCCAGATCGCCATAGTCATTGTCATAACCTCTTGTGGCCAGTGCCTCTTGCGATAGTTCTGCGACTCGCAGACGTGTGTAAGTTTCATAGTTGTCAAGAAAGGTCTGGTCCATCTGCTCATGCGTGAGGCCTTCAGCATCCTGAGAAGACACCATTACCCGGACAGTCGAGGTCGTTTCCGTTGCGCTAGATTGATCGCCCTGCAGGATGACCCCGAGCCAGAGCAGTGCGCACACTACGACCCCGCCTATTCCGATGTACTTCTCTAGCACGGGCTTCTCAGCACCGCGTAATTTCGATACTAAAAGAGCAATCAGCCACACAAAGAATGCGGGCATGAGCGCAAACACACCAGTGAACGCGCTCGTGATCCACAGTATGAGCGTGCCGCCACGTGGATAAGTCGTAAGACCGTACCACCCTGCATTGGCAAAAAAGGTGATCCAAATGACATGGTGCCAATAAGACATCCCAACCTCCCGTTCCGGCTAGAGTAACGTGGGGTGATTGCCGGAAAGACTGAAAAGTAGCCCCGCACCAGCCTGTCACGCCTTTCCCAGCCTACCCAAGCTCGCTGTGTTTCGAAATCTGCACCAAAGGCTCGCGGCGCGCTCGCGATGACGAACCAACTACGAGATCAGAGCACGTACGATCTTTGTCTGTCCTTCTGCGCGCCCTTACTGGGTGTAGCCTATAGCCGATTTGTCGTTCAAAGGCTACACCTCACTATTGCCGGGTGTCCACCCAGAACATCACCGAACGTTTTGGCGCGCGCCTCCGCAAGCTGCGTCTGAAGCAGGGGTGGACGCAAGTTGCGATGGCCGAGCGACTGGGGATTGACCGCAGCTACATCTCCGACATGGAGCGTGGGAAGAAGAACGTCTGCCTGCCGACGTTGGAAGTGATCGCCGACGCGCTGGGCGTCACGATTTCTCAGGTGTTGAAGGGGCTGTGAATTCGGCCCCCACGCAATGCGGTCGAGTTTGTTGAGCGATTCTAGCCTCCGACGAACGCATAAGGATAAGTAAACGGCCGTTCTTGGCTTGTTTCACTTCGTTCTTGTTTTATCTGAGAACGTCACGCTTTTTCATCCGCCGTAGGATCGCTTTTGATCCCCTATTCTGTTTAGCTCGTTTTAGGTCAGTTTCGTTCGTCTCATTACCGTTTGCTAATCTTTCTTAACGCGAGGGTTTGATATGAGTGTCCTGACGTTCTGCAGAGAACTGACATTCAAAAAGGACCGTCTTACTGAGGGTCGCCGCCTCATATCAACAGCCCCGTGGCGGCCTCCAGGGCACCCGTAGCGGCCTCAACTTTGACTGGGCGATCTTGGGGCTCCAATCCCTGACTAAGAACCGCCCAGAGGGCGTCCTGAAGCTCCGCGTGCATCAACTGGCAATTTCGACTGGATTAGTAGACGGAAATTCGAGTGCAGGTACTTGGCGACGAGGACGTATTCGATGAACGTCTTCGACTCACCGATCTCCCACCCCTACCGGTCACTCGTTCGTTCCAGGTCGTTGGTGCTTGCGGTGAACTCGGCGGAGGCCAGGGTCCAATCGTTATCGAATCGCATCCCCAGCCGCATGGCTCCGAAGAGTTTGTGGGGGGCTCCATCGTCCACTCGGCGGCGACCGAGAGTCAAGCCCATTCTTAGTTGAAACTCTCCACGGCTCACGATGGGTCATGCAACCTTCTTCTTCGATCTCGTCGACGTCTTCGCCTCAATTTTCAGCTCTCGCTGGAGGGCTTCGCGGAGCTTTGGAAGATGACGGTAGCCGATCACCTTCCTCAGGCGCGGTTCGATGTCGATGAGCGCCGTCGCCAACCAGCGTTGCCGCTGACTCGAGTTCTTCCAATGATCGACCTTCGCACACCTTTCCTCGACAAGGGCATTGACCGATTCCAGGCAATTCGTCGTCTTGAACGAACGGCCCAAGACCCCGTACACGCCGAGCCGATGCAACGTGAGGGTCTCTTCCAGGCCTTCCTCAAGGCTCGCAGCCCCCGATTGGTTTCGCTCCTCGAGCTCTCCATGGAGCTCTCCGAGCGCCGCCCGAGCTTCGTCGTACTCCGGGCGCTCGTAGGCCCGCTGCAGCCGGCGTCGCCACACGGCTTGCTCGGTCTTCGATAGGTATCTCACGACGTTCTCGCGTTTGTGCCATTGGCAGCGTTGGACCAGGGCTCGATTCCTGAATGCCTTCTTGACCGCCGCCCGCAGACCTTTGCCGCCGTCGACAATCACCAGCACGCCTTCAGAGATGTCCAGGCCCCGCTCCATCAACGAACGGAGAAACGGAGTCAGCACTTGCTCGTTCTCCGTGTCGGTCTCCACGAAGCCCAAGAAGCGTTTGTCGCCCGAAAGCGTGACGCCCAGGGCCACTACCATCAGGGCGTCGGCAAACGCCTTCCCGTCCAGGAAGATCGCCACGACGTCCTCGCCACTCAGATCCCGCTCCTGCATCTCCCGAAGTTTCGCGGCACTCGCCTGGACGAATCCTCGAGACACCGTCGAACTCGACAGTCCGATCGCTCCCGGAATCGCTTCAGCGGCCGATTCATAGTTCCGGCAGGAGATCCCATACAGCACACGTCTGAGCAGTAGCTCGTTCACCGCGCCACCCGGACTGAGTTCCTCGTAGGTCCGAAGCGGAATCTCCCCGCCCGCCACGCTGCGCACTCGAGGCACCCGAACCGGCACCCGCTGGCCACCCAGCCCCACGGTCCCCGGATTGCTCCCGTGTCGCCGGCCCCGCAACGCCGCCTCCTTTCGTGCGTATCGCTCACCCGCCAACGACTTCACTTCCTCGTCGAGCAACTCCTCCACGTGCATCAACCCCAGTGGGATCAACGCCCGAATCATCTCCACCTTCGAGTCCAATTCCAGTCCCGAGTATTCCTCCCGGCTCAGGACCTCGACCTCACCCAGCACACGCGACTTCTTGCGTTTCTTTACCGAACGTAACAGACTCCTCATCTCGGCTCCTTTCTCTTACAGGCTTGATGTTGTTTCTTCCAATACCATCAAACCATGGGGTTTGGAGCCGTTTCAATTTCCAACTAAGATTGGCACACATTCGCGACCGACTTTTGCGGACGACATTTTAAAATGTACTTTACGGCGCGGCGGCGGAAAATCAAGCTCATCACCAGGGTTTTCGTTAAGGACATCTGAGGTGGATAACCGGGGGTCCATAACGACATCTGCCGGGGCACCCCCCTACGGGGGGTGTACCCCCTGCAGAAATGTCGTTATGGACTACCCAGAAGGTCGGGGGCTTAACAACATTTGGATGTACATCGATGTACATCCGATGTCGTTCTTGTGGGGTCCTAACGACATTTGGCGATGTCCTTTGCATTTATTTTGCAAGCGACATTTTTTAATGTTGTACCAATGGACTTCCCAGGGCGCTCTCATGTGGTCATCGCAACAGTTCGGCCAATTTCTCGGATGGTTTCATCCATCCGAGCGTTTGTCGAGGCCGATCGTTGAGCGAATAGGCGATGTCGTCGAGCTGACGTTGAGTATGGACAGATAGATCGGTGCCTTTGGGTAGGAATTGCCGGAGCAGGCCGTTCGTGTTTTCGTTACTGCCCCTTTGCCAGGGGCTATACGGGTCGCAAAAGTAGACCTGAACTCCGGTGGCCACGCTGAATTGAAGATGCTGGGCCAATTCCTTTCCTCGATCCCAGGTAAGGGACACGGCAAGATGCCTTGGTAGAGTTCGGATCTTCTTGGCAATCAATTCGCATACGTGTCCAGCGGTTCGGTCACGGCCAACTGCGACCAGCATCAGATATCGGGTCTGACGCTCGACCAACGTCGCGATCGCTGAGTGTTGACGGGTACCGAGAATCAAATCTCCTTCCCAGTGACCGGGGACGGCACGGTCCTCGACCTCGGCGGGGCGATCAGCGATTGAAACCATGTCCTTGATGTATCCCCCGGGATCTTTTCGCCCGTGCGGTCGTCGTCTCGTCCGTCCGGTCCGTAGGCACGCCGCGAGTTCCTTCCGCAGGGCACCGCGCGTCTGAACAAACAGGGACTGGTAAATCGTTTCGTGGGATACGCGCATCTCGGGATCATCCGGATACTCAATTCTAAGTCTGGCACTGATCTGCTGGGGGGACCACAGTAAGGTCAACATTGACTCCACCTGGGTGCGTAATCGTGGACATCGTCGCAACTTCGCCAGTTTCGGCCGACGTCCTCGCTTGTAGGCAGATTCGTCCGCCCGGAATGCCCGATAGCGGCGTGGACCTCCATTCCTGTTCACTTCACGGCAGACAGTCGACGGGGATCGTCCAAGTCGTCGTGCGATCTCTCGGTACGTTTCGCCATGCCGCAGCTCTCGCGATATCTCTTCCCGTTCGGCCAGGCACAACTGACGTGGTGAGCGGTTGGGCACCTGCGGCCGCATTCCACCGACCGAATCCAGTACCCGCTGAATCGTCTTTGTCGAGCACCGCACAGCCGATGCAGCTTCTTCGAAGCTGCAGCCCCTATCGATCATCCGCCGCACTTCCAGGCGTTCCTCTCGCGTAAGTCGCACTCCCCGAATCCGTGTCGCTACCATCGCAGCACCTCCTTCGAACCCTTATCATCGATTCTTTGAAGTGTTGCGATGACCGTTAGAGATCAAGCAGGGTTTTCTAGACACCTGAGAGCCTCTCAAAGTAGTCGGCCTCAAACTGCAGGGGGGACACGCCGCCGACGTGGCTGTGTCGCCGTTTCGAATTGTAGAACAACTCAATAAAATTGAAGATATCGGCTCGAGCTTCGTCGCGGGTTGTGTAAATCCGTCGACGAATCCGGAGCTTCTTGAGCGTCGAGAAAAAACTCTCGGCTACGGCATTGTCCAAACAGTTACCTCGACGACTCATGGACGGCTCCAGGCTGTGTGCGTCCATGAAGGCCAGATAGTCCTGGCTGCCGTACTGGCTTCCCTGATCGCTGTGAACCAGCACGGTCCCATGCGGTCGTCGTCGCCACACGGCCGACAGCAAAGCCTGCATCACTAGATCCCGCGACATGGTCGGCTGCATCGACCATCCAATGACTCGTCGTGAGAACAGATCCAGGACGACCGCCAGGTACAAGAACCCCTCTAGGTTCGGATGTACGTGATGTCGCCCACCCACGCTTGATTCGGCCGATCGACGGTAAACTCCCGGTTTAAACGATTCGGGGCGACACGCGCCGGCCGTCCACCCGCGATCCAACGTCGCCGGTAACCGATTTGCGCCCGCAACCCGCTCTGCCGCATCAACCGTGCAACTCGATGCACACTGCATCCTTCTCCCAGATCTTTCAGATCCCGATGAATCCACGGGCTGCCGTAGGTGCCCCCACTGGCAATGAACAGCTTCTGGATTTGCTGAACAAGACGTTGATCTTCCTTCGCCCTGTTCGACAGTGGCTGCTTCATCCACGCGTAGAAACCACTGCGCTGCACCCGTAAAACACGACACATCGTCTGAACCCGAAACTCGGTTCGATGATCGCGAATAAACGCGTACCTTACCCGGATGCTTTGGCAAAGTACGCGGCGGCCTTTCGGAGGATGTTCCGCTCTTCAGTCACCCGCTTCAGCTCGGCCCGAAGTCTGCGGACTTCATCATCCTTGTTCGCCATTCCTCGAATGTGTGCCAATCTTAGTTGGAAATTGAAACGGCTCCAAACCCCATGGTTTGATGGTATTGGAAGAAACAACATCAAGCCTGTAAGAGAAAGGAGCCGAGATGAGGAGTCTGTTACGTTCGGTAAAGAAACGCAAGAAGTCGCGTGTGCTGGGTGAGGTCGAGGTCCTGAGCCGGGAGGAATACTCGGGACTGGAATTGGACTCGAAGGTGGAGATGATTCGGGCGTTGATCCCACTGGGGTTGATGCACGTGGAGGAGTTGCTCGACGAGGAAGTGAAGTCGTTGGCGGGTGAGCGATACGCACGAAAGGAGGCGGCGTTGCGGGGCCGGCGACACGGGAGCAATCCGGGGACCGTGGGGCTGGGTGGCCAGCGGGTGCCGGTTCGGGTGCCTCGAGTGCGCAGCGTGGCGGGCGGGGAGATTCCGCTTCGGAGCTACGAGGAACTCAGTCCGGGTGGCGCGGTGAACGAGCTACTGCTCAGACGTGTGCTGTATGGGATCTCCTGCCGGAACTATGAATCGGCCGCTGAAGCGATTCCGGGAGCGATCGGACTGTCGAGTTCGACGGTGTCTCGAGGATTCGTCCAGGCGAGTGCCGCGAAACTTCGGGAGATGCAGGAGCGGGATCTGAGTGGCGAGGACGTCGTGGCGATCTTCCTGGACGGGAAGGCGTTTGCCGACGCCCTGATGGTAGTGGCCCTGGGCGTCACGCTTTCGGGCGACAAACGCTTCTTGGGCTTCGTGGAGACCGACACGGAGAACGAGCAAGTGCTGACTCCGTTTCTCCGTTCGTTGATGGAGCGGGGCCTGGACATCTCTGAAGGCGTGCTGGTGATTGTCGACGGCGGCAAAGGTCTGCGGGCGGCGGTCAAGAAGGCATTCAGGAATCGAGCCCTGGTCCAACGCTGCCAATGGCACAAACGCGAGAACGTCGTGAGATACCTATCGAAGACCGAGCAAGCCGTGTGGCGACGCCGGCTGCAGCGGGCCTACGAGCGCCCGGAGTACGACGAAGCTCGGGCGGCGCTCGGAGAGCTCCATGGAGAGCTCGAGGAGCGAAACCAATCGGGGGCTGCGAGCCTTGAGGAAGGCCTGGAAGAGACCCTCACGTTGCATCGGCTCGGCGTGTACGGGGTCTTGGGCCGTTCGTTCAAGACGACGAATTGCCTGGAATCGGTCAATGCCCTTGTCGAGGAAAGGTGTGCGAAGGTCGATCATTGGAAGAACTCGAGTCAGCGGCAACGCTGGTTGGCGACGGCGCTCATCGACATCGAACCGCGCCTGAGGAAGGTGATCGGCTACCGTCATCTTCCAAAGCTCCGCGAAGCCCTCCAGCGAGAGCTGAAAATTGAGGCGAAGACGTCGACGAGATCGAAGAAGAAGGTTGCATGACCCATCGTGAGCCGTGGAGAGTTTCAACTAAGAATGGGCTTGACTCCATTCCTCTAGTCTGGATTCCGTTGGCTGGACCGTATTTCTTGACCCACTGATACAGGCTGTGACCCGACACCCCCAGTCTGTCGGCGACTTCACGCACCGGGTGACCCTTCTCAGTGACTTGCCGTACGGCTTCGATTCGGAACTCGTCTGTGTATCGTTGATGTCCCATGTAACACTCCTGAAAGTTGCCTCATTTTAGCTCTCAAAAGTGTCTACGAAAGTCTGGGAAGTCCACAGTGCATAGCTGCAAAGAAGCGCAATCACCAGTACTGAGAGTCGCATCGGCATCACCTCTCCTCGAAACCAGTGCCTTGGCAAACGATACCCTGTGCTGTATTTTGAAACACTTTAGGAAATATCGTGTCACGAGAACCGCGACTTCTCAGCGCCCACGATCGATTTCGGTCGCAGGGATCTGGGGCAGCCCCACGTTTTGCGTGCAGTATTGAGGTGCGGCCGCGTAACCCGCTGAGGTTAATGAAGATGTAGTCTCACTAGACGATAATCGAATGTTCTCGTCTATTAACTGACTCATAATCAGCTACTTATCTATATAGTGGTAACCCCCGGCCACCCTCCAGATCCACGAGCCTCCTAAATCGTGGAGGGCGTTTCTGTGCCAAAATGAAGGAAAGAAGCGAGAAAAACGGGACGCCTCAGCACGCGTTCCATCCGTTCTAGAAGTGGCGGATGTCGCAGGCTGAGACGCATGGCTACACCACAGTCGGGTTTACTAACACCGGTCGTGGCTTGTGACCCTGGGCTCGCGAGCCTGCTCCTGAATTTGCACAGAAACGCCCTCCGGTCAAGCCCGGAGCCCGGAGGGTTGGCTTGACCCTCACTTCTCGTGGCACGCCGTTCCGATCGGACTCTACGACGCATCGAGCCGTTTCGACCTGTGAGGAAATCGGCTCGCCATCCTCGAATTCCGTTAGCAGTCACTTAGTCAAAGAAAGCTTCTCTAATCTTACGAGATCACTAAGGTAAATCAGCCGGTTGCCATAGTGTATTAACCATACTTCGCTCACTTGAATCTCTTGCGGCGTGAACGAGATCGTCCGAAATGTGTCCTGAAGTTTTGTTACAGGGAACTCGTACGAAGCAGCAGACTTTCCCGTTTGGGACTTTGTTGGTTCAAGGTGGGCAATCACTGCTTGAACAGAATGGTCCAATACCTGCTCCTCGTCGGAGAGTTGGTATTGCCACCAGCGCTCGCTCTTGAATAGATGAAACACAGTCTGCTTCCATAGGCCAACAGCCTCTGTGTTTGGATAGCCGACCACCGCGACCGTGGCATTAGATCCAAAGTGAAGCCTGTCGAAGACAAGCGTGAACGACTGGAATAGCCCAGCGAGCGTAAGGAAAGAACTCTTCAGCGTGTCCCAAAGCAGCGGCTGGGCTGGATCGGGCGGGATTCGCTGTTGTCGCAGCGGATCAATGACAGCAGCCCCTGTTACGTGGGGCAAGTGGGGCACATAACGCCAGCCGGGCAACAGCCGGCCCACCTCCTTTTTTATGCGGGCGTTCAGACCGTCGGATAGCCCTTTCAGGTCTTGGAACGCACGCGATGGTGGGTCGCTTTCTCTCCCGCTGAAGATGAAGCAAGACGTTACTCCGGGACCATCGCCGTACTGAACGGGTTGCAACCTGTCCAGATTTCTATTTCTTGCATCTTCGATGTCGTAGATCTGCTTGACAATCTGTTGTACGTCGGTCTTTTGATCCCCATTGACTTCATCTGAAATCGTGTCCCGTTCCGCTCGGAAGATCTCCTCGCTCGTCACCCAAGGCTGGCGACGTTCCTGGCGCGGCGCGTTGGTGATGCGATCCAGCACGGTGACGGTAATGGCCTTGTCAGGCGGCAGTGGCTCCACTATGTGCGCACTGGCGAAAACATGTGTCACATCTGGGCCCAGGAGGGGCTGAAACTCCGGGCGTCCGGGCAGACGGTCCTTGATGTATTCGCCCACTTCCCACGCCGATTTCCCCGTTTCCCCGTCCGCGCGCACTGCGGTAGCGACCGACATGTGAGGCGAGGGGGAAAAGGGCATCTTCCCGTCCGCCAAGGGCTTCTTAGCCCGGGCTTTCAGATACCATTCCAGAGGGACGTTTAGTGCATATATGAACTTGAACCACCTTTTTCTCATCATGTCCGATTTAAGCTTGTCCAGCCCGTCGCGAAAAGCCTCGGCGGGCGCCCGCTCGTCCCCGAGCGCATCCAGAAGCCGCTCGACTTCGTTGACCTTCTCCCAATCCACCCGTTCGGTCACGGCGAAAGGGAGCGCCGCGTCCGCAAGTTCGACACGGAGATCCTTCAGCTTGCTCATCCCTTCCTCGTCCTTCCAACGCAGGAACACGTTGTCTCCCCACTTCATGAGGTGCGGGTGCCCCACGGCGATTGCCAAGTGACGGGCGATCACTTCTCGCATCGTTTCTTTGAAAGCTGGGAAATCCTCTTCGATGATGGTGATCGCATCGAGTAGCGTGATGTGGGCTCCCCATACGGGACACTCGCCCGCATGACGCGATATGAGCTCGCACTCTGGGTATTTGTTCCACTCCCCCCGAAAGACCGCTTCGAGCAGCCGTGTCATCTCCACTGGTGGATATGTATAGACTGCTACGCGTTTGATTGTTCTTTCCATGCTGTACCTCCGCGGTCAGCTTCTCACGAACAAAAGCGACAGTAATTGTCATAGACTTCTCTGGTGAGCCGACCGTTGGAAGAATCGTTAGGGGCCGTGGACCAAGGGTGGTTTGTCCTGTACGCAGCTCTAAAAGATCCAACGGCAGCTTGGGAGAGATGGCGGAAGTGGCTAGGGCGTTCCCGCACTTCCGACCCCTGGGCTAAATACCGTAAGCTTCTGGAAATCGCGGGAGGAGTCAGCCGGAACGCGGTAACTCTGTATCTCTCGCCGAGCGATTGGAGCCAGTTGAGCCCCCGAACTGTGTGGGATCTCGACACCATCTCCGAGGCGCTCGGGGTAAGCCGGCCGCGTAGAGATGCACTCGACCGCCGGCCGCGTCCGGCCCTGCGAGGCACGTGGCGCATCGCCCTGCTTTGCGAGCTGGCTGGGATCCCCAGTCCGCGCTTCCACATCGAAGTTCTGCGCAGCCTGGTAGAGGCGCAGCAGGCCCAGAACATCTCGGTAGCCATTCACGCCGTCCAGCCCAACGCTCCAGATTTTCACGATACCCTGCAGCGTATGATTAGGCTTGAACACCCCGAAGGAGTGATCTGGTTTCGCATCACGCCGGACTCCAGCTCCCTGGAGATCCTTAACGGAGTTCCAAACCACCAACCCCCTATTCCCGCAGTGGTAGTCCACGGCAGCATGCAGGAGTATCCGGCACCAGTGCTGGGCCATGTCTTTCCTGATCAGTCGGGCCTCGCCGGGGCGATCGAGGACTGGGTTCGTGAACGGCGCCCGACGGACTCCTCCACCCAAGAAGTGGCTGTGGTCGCGATGAGCCGCGAAAGCAACAGAGTGAACAGCATCCGGAACCAGCGCATCGAGTCAATCCATGGGGGCATCCGGGCGGCCGGATTCCAACCGTGCCATTTGGAAGTGCTCGACTACTCGGCAGCCAACTCTGCCGAGGTTCTGAGCAAGTGCCCGGATGCCATCGGTTATATCTGTCTCAGCGATGAGATCGCTGTGGGTGTGAAGTGTCTCCTCACCGCCAAGGGCTTAAGCTCCGCGGATAACGTCATCGGTTTCGATCAGAGCCCGCTGGCCGCCCGCTTCGGAATTCCCAGCGTCAACCAGAATCTGGAGAAGATCGGCGACGCAACGTGGTCCCTGTTCCTTGATCAGTTTCGCCGCAAGGACGACTCATTCTCGCCATTCCGACCCGTGCCAGTGCCGCTCGTGCTTACGCCTACATCTAGACAGGCGACAGAAGAATAGTTCAGAACCGTGGACCAAGAATGGTTTGTCCTGTACGCCGCTGTCAAAGATCCAACGGCAGCTTGGGAGAGATGGCGGAAACGGCTAGCCCGCATAAATCACCAGATGGACCAGAAAAGGCCGCCCTGTTTGGCATAAAGCGTTTGTCGAAGACGTTTTAGCAACCAAACAAAGGCGGCCCTTATGACGACAGAGTGTAACCAAACGACGTTCGAATTTCACGGACTTAATCAACGAAAAGTGAAGGCTCGATTCGACGGAGGGAAGATCACATCCGACGCGGGTGTCCTGCTGTTGAGGGAAGTCGAAAAACGAACCGGACTGGTCGGGGGACTTGCCGAATGTTTCGCCGATCATCGGGACCCGCGATTGATCGAGCACACGGTGAAGGAATTGATTGGGCAACGGGTGTATGGCCTGTGTCTGGGATATGAAGACCTGAACGATCACGACCAACTACGCACCGATCCGATGCTCGCCGTGGCCATCGATAAGGCCGATCCGCTGGGAGGCAACCGGCGGCAAGCCAGCGACCGGGGAAAGGCGCTGGCGGGCAAGTGCACACTGAATCGGCTGGAGTTGACTGGGGCTGAAGTCGGCGGGGAGGAGCGATACAAGAAGATTGCGATGGATACGGACCAGGTCGACCGCTGGATGGTCGATGCCTTCATCGCAGCCTATGAATCGGCGCCTGAAGAAATCATTCTGGACCTGGATGCCACCGACGATCCAATCCACGGGCAACAAGAGGGACGATTCTTTCATGGCTACTACGGCAACTACTGTTATCTGCCGTTGTACATCTTCTCGGGTGAGCATCTGCTGTGCGCCCGATTACGGCGCTCCAATATCGATGGCGCGGCCGGATCGGTTGAGGAACTGACCCGCATCATCGGACAGATCCGGAAGAGCTGGCCGGATGTGTCGATCATCGTCCGTGGCGACTCGGGTTTTTGCAGAGATGATTTATTGACCTGGTGTGAATCCCATCAGGTGGATTACGTGGTGGGATTGACCAAGAACAAGCGACTCAAGAAGGTCATCGCCGAAGCCATGGCTCAGGCGAAATCGGAGTTTGAATCCACCGTTCAATCGGCACGGGTATTTAAGGACTTCCGCTATCGCACACGAGACAGTTGGAGCCAACAACGGCGCGTCGTGGGCAAGGCCGAGGTTCTGGCCAAGGGCGCCAATCCCCGATTCATCGTCACATCGCTGTCACCAGAACGTTGGGAGGCCCGTGCGCTATATGAAGATCTCTACTGTGCGCGCGGCGACATGGAGAACCGGATCAAAGAGCAACAACTGGATCTGTTTGCCGACCGCACCAGCGCGGCCACCATGCGCGCCAATCAACTCCGACTGTATCTGTCTTCGGCCGCCTACATGATCATGCAGGCCCTGCGTCGACTCGGGCTCCAGGGCACCGAACTGGCGCGCGCTCAATGCGGCACGATCCGGCTGAAGCTGCTCAAGATCGGTGCCCGCATCCGGTTCACGGTCCGAAACGTCTGGGTGTCGATGGCTGAAGCCTGTCCTTACGCCGAGGTCTATGCCGCCGTTGTCCGCAACCTACAAACAATGCCACTGCGATGCTGACACCGACGCTGCGGCTTCGTCCCTGAAATCGATTCGCTTACCCAGTCCGAGCCGAGGTGTGTCTGATCGCGATCGTCAACGCTCTATTGAGCACGAAAATCCGCTTCTCACATCGCCAAAAACTCGTCAATTCACCCTGAGATGCTCCCCCCACACCATCTCGCGCCCACCCAGGGTTCTTTTACGCAAAATCGCAATCACGCGTCGATTGGTGATCTATGCGGGCTAGGGCGTTCCCGCACTTCCGGCCCCTGGGCGAAACACCGTAAGCTTCTGGAAATCGCGGGAGGGGTCAGCCGGAACGCAGTAAATCTGTATCTCTCGAAGAGCGATTGGAGCCAGTTGAGCCCCCGAACTTTGTCGGATCTCGACACCATCTCGGAGGCGCTCGGAGTAAGCCGGCCGCGTTGAGATGCACTCGGCCGCCGGCCGCGCCCGGCCCTACGAGGCACGTGGCGCATCTGTCTTTCTACAGGTCATTAAAGGCTTGCATTTAAGCACGGTAAAATACATTCTCGTGTTTAAATAGCGACCTTCCTGACTGACTTCATTCCTATAATTATTCCTGGCCTGACGCTGGCTCACTTCGGCACCCTGACCGATGTCCCACCAGAGCTGGAGTGGCTGGCCAACATCACGAACTCGAAAATCCGGCGCGCCTACGAAAGCGACGTCCTGGATTCTTCGGTCTTCACCGGGATTCACGAGCCTTCGGAACTGCGGGCCACTGTGAGGGCCCACGTCAACGCCTGGCGCAAGGATCTGGAATCCCTCCATCGAGCCGACACCATCATTCGGCGCAAACTCTCGGCCTTACCGTCCTTTAGTCTGTCAGGGCATTTCGCCCAAAATCCTTGAAAAACGAAGAGGCGCTTTTCTATTCGGAACGAACTGGAGGAGGATCGAATGAAGGAATATCAGTAATAAGTCGAGCGAGGAGAATCTGTCAAGCGACGCGGCTGGAGGTGTCGGTAGCACATGATGTGTCCGGTGGTGATAGCAAATGAAGTGTCCGGTCCTAAGGGAGCCGGGGTCTGGATAAGGATGCATTCGCAAAGGAGGAAAGCTAATGCAGTTGTATCCGGCCCGGACGCTGGAGCGGGCCATGAAGATCAAGGAAGTGATCACGCGAGCGATGATGGGTTTGTCCACCCGGTCTGGCCCACTTTTGATCATCTGATTTGGCCCACCCCTCATAGCCTCCGGATACCTGTTCGGACGCACCGGTCTAAAGAATAAGAGCCGAGGAGGAGTTGTCAGCGTCGGGCCAACATTAGATGTGTCAGAACTACGAATTGCGTTTTCAAGAAAAACAATTGACCGATATCGCGGAACACGGGGTGCATGCGCTTGGCGATCCGGAACGCATTGATTGGTGACAGACCGGGTTGCGACGGTGGGCGGTGGAGAATGGATCAAGAAAGGTCAGCGAAGTCTCGCGTACTATTTTTTGAACTTTCATATCGCATTAACAAGCACGCCGCCTCTCTTTCCGTTCCAATGTACCCGCCACCTCAAGTACCTAACCCCCGGGGTACCCCCATCGACCCTGAAAATTGATAATCGCTCCTCGCCTGAATTCTTTGTTATTCGGGGGAGTGAACGTGACCGGAGCTCGGATGCTTTGACGGAGCCCTGAACCCGTACGCGTGATCGAGGCAGAGTCCGCCCAACCGAGCCGACTAATTCTCAAAAGAATGTATCTAGACATCGTGACAGCGATATGTCTTAGGCGTATGTTGGCCAGTATGAAGATGCTAACGCTTCGACTTCCCGGAGAACTTCACAGGGCTTTCAAGATCAAGTGCGTTACCGATGATGTCGAGATGAACACCGTCGTTACGAAGATGATTGAGGATTACCTGAAGGGGACGAAGCCCAAGCCGAAGCCAAAACTGAAGCCCAAGCCAAAGCGCAAACCGAAGTAAAGAACGAAGACGGCCCCGCCCGGTGTTAGCAGCACCAAACGGAGCCTAACCAAACAACCTATATAGGAGGTCGTTATGGCTACACGAAAGCCTACCGAACGTCACCAAGAGATTCAATGGACCCAACTGCTGGGGGAGGCCGTATCGAAGCCCGGCACGATCCTGGCCGCTTACTCGGCATTCTGGAACTACTCGACCGGTAATCAGATCCTGGCCTACATGCAATGTGCGGCCCGTGGCATCCCCGTCGGCCCAATTTCGACCTACAAGGGCTGGCAGGGTCTCGGGCGACAGGTACGCAAAGGTCAGAAGGCGCTGATGCTCTGTATGCCCGTGACATACAAGAAGACGGTCAAAGGCGACGATGGCCAGGACGCCGAGGAAGTCCGCCAGACTTTTGTTTATCGCCGAAATTGGTTTGTCGTCACCCAGACCGATGGCGACGACGTGCAACCCGATCCAATCCCCGACTGGGACCGGCAAACGGCCCTGAAGGGCCTCAGCGTTGAGCAAGTGGCCTTTGAGAGTCCGAACGGTAACACCCAGGGCTACGCAAGCGGCAATTCCATTGCCATCAATCCTGTGGCCGCCATGCCCGATAAGACGACCTTTCACGAATTGGCCCATGTTGTCCTGGGGCATACCGAAGCCGGGACGCTGAACGACGGCGACACCCTGCCGAGATCGCTCAAGGAAGCCGAGGCCGAATCGGTGGCGTTGATCTGTCTAGAGTCTCTCGGACTCCCCGGTGCCGAGTTCTGCCGGGGATACATACAGAACTGGCTCTCGGGTACTGAGATTCCGGAACGCTCAGCTCAGCGGATCTTCTCGGCGGCCGACAAGATCCTGAAGGCTGGCCGGCAGGGGCGTGTCGAGTGACAGCGACAGAAAGGGGACGGCTTTCGGGCCGTTCCCTGCAATCTGCCAGTGTCCAAGAAACCCCTTCGCCTCAAGCCGGGACGGGACCTAATAACAAACGATCAACGGCTACCGAATCGGGTGGCCAACAAACAGATGTTTTCTGGACGGGAGAAAAGCGAATGAGAGTAGCTCTGTATGCACGGGTATCGACGAAGAACAACGGTCAGAACCCTGAAACGCAACTTGTGGCCTTGCGGGAGTATGCCAGTCATCGTGGGTTCGAGGTGACTGAGGAGTACGTAGACCTGGGTGTCAGTGGTAGCAAGGACCGGCGGCCTGCATTGGATCGTCTGATGAAAGATGCACGGGCCAGGAAGATTGACGCTGTACTCGTGGCGCGGTTTGATCGGTTCGCCCGAAGCACCAAGCATCTGGTGACGGCACTGGAAGAGTTTCAGGCTCTGGGGGTGGACTTTGTAAGCCTGGGTGAGAGCGTGGACACGTCAACGCCGATGGGAAAGATGATCTTCACCGTTCTGGGAGCGGTTGCTGAACTGGAACGCTCCTTGATCCAGGAACGTGTCGTGATGGGGATGGCGCGGGCACGGCGGGATGGTAAATCACACGGTCGGCCTAAGAGGATATTCGATCGGGAAAAGGCCCAGCGACTCAGAGATGAGGGTAAGAGTTTCCGGGAGATCGGACTGATATTGAAAGTGAACAAGGGAACCGTCGCAATGGCGCTACGGCAGCGCGACGAAGGATTCGCCAAGAACAATATGAGGCCGCCAGATCTCCGACTTAAACGTCAGGCAGTGGCCCCCAGCGATCTACCTGACGGGCAGCAACATGTTCAAGGTGCGTGATGGCTTCTTCCTTGAATCCTTCGTAAAGCTCTTTGAGGTTGATAGAGAGGAAGTCGTCATCGGATCGTAGCCTGTTCCAAACGATGAGGTCGAAACCGTCGTCATGAATACTTACACGGGTTAGAAACGTCCGCTTGGTCTCTCCCGTCTGACGGTCTCTGTTTTCGACTGGGTGACCCGTCACGAGGTGGCGGACTTCTCGCAGTCGCTTCCACAGCGAGTCATCCTTGTGTCGGATCACGTCGTCGACAAAGAGTCGGTACACGTAAGAGATCGCGTCCTGTTGGAGGTACACTGCCTGGAGCATCCCATACAGGCGCAGGTACTTGTCCGCATCGCCCCGTCCTAAACCGCCAACCTCGTATGCGCGTAAAGCGTAAGTCGTATCGCCGATCGAGTCGAGCGCGACACATACGGCGTTCCAATCGTCAGGGTTCTTTTTGAAATGCCGTTGGTACAAGTTGGCACTGTTCATGTACTCCCTGATTACTTGTTCGAGCTCGTGTATGCGCCGCATAAGAGAAAAAATAGGTGCTACCTAGATTCGTCTTCTGGGTTGAGTTCCAGCACGTCGACCGTGATACCGGCGTGCTTCTCGGCCCATGCAGCGATTGCCTTCGGTGCGGGCGCTTGGAGTTTGCGATACGCGGTGGGTTTGGTGATGAAAAGGAGTCGGTCGATTGAATAGCCCGCATCCTGTGCGAGAAAACACTTGAACAGGTCCCGCTCGTACTCGCTTAATGGGTTGTGCAATCCGAATGCTAACTCGACCGCAGTAACGTCTTCCGGGAAATAAAAGTCAATCGCGAACTTGGTGCCAGGACACAACCGCTGCTCTGAATAATCCCTACCGAACCGGTTTTTGGCAAGAATGCGCAACTGTTCCATGAATATACGGTTGGCCTTGTCGCCCGGTCCCGGTCCTTTTACCGTAAAGAAATTCGGTGTACGTAACGCTAGCGACCGAGCCAATACATACAGCCACTCCGCCTTCGTCACTTTCTCTACGTCACTCAAGTCACATCCCCCTCCTTTGTGTGAGCAGCCCACGACTTGTACAGCCTAAGAGGAATCGGTATCGGGTATCGGCTGGCCCGCGATTCTGACTAAGTTTCTCCCATTCTCTTTACATTCGTAGAGCACCGCATCGGCCTGGTTGACGAGTTCCTCTGCAGAGTCCGCATGATCAGGGACGGCCGCAACGCCGATACTGACTGTGACTGGAATCTTATTTTCGCCTATCGGTGCCTTCGCTACGTCCTTCCTGAACCCCTCGGCAACTGCGGCAGCTTCTTCAGCGTCAAAGTTTGGTAACAAAACTGCCAGTTCCTCTCCTCCGTAACGATAGGTACGGCCCTTGCCCTCCATGCGCCGAAGCAGAATCGCGGTACAAGCGACGAGGACACCGTCTGCTGCCTGGTGTCCGTAGGTATCGTTTATGGCCTTGAACCGATCTAGGTCCATCATCAAGAAGCTCAAGGGCCTTCGAAGCCTCTCGGCCATCTCGACCAAGTTCGGAAGATCCTCGTCGAGTACTTGCCTGCGATATATCGGCAGAAGGTCGGCCTTCTCGGACGGTTTCGGCGCTGTGGTCCTCATGGCTTCCGGCCAAGACTCGGTTCGTCTCGACCGTCCAATATGAAGTGTCGCAGTCTCACGGGCCTCTTCGTTGAGTTGATCCTTCAATTCCAAATATTCATCGACTGTTGCGACCTTCTCGAAGAACGCGGCTTCCTCAGAGGGCGTCAACGTAAAAGCTTGGCTGTCGTTGGGCCAAGTCGAAGTTCCCCAGATTCCCCAGACAGTGCCTTTGATGACCATACGAAGACGGGTCATCGCGGCTTCCTCCATCGCCAGCGCAGCTTTGATCTCCTCTGATCTGACGATTACTCCAGGGTTGCTCACGTAGGACGATGCGAGAAACCGGATGAGAGCCGTGAAGTTGGCAAGATCATCTTCTGAATCGGTGCAATGAGCGATTCCTAGCAGCGTGAGACGGCACTTTCCGTCTCCTCCGTCCTCGCATACGATCAGACCTGTTCCGATAGCAGCTGCCGCTCGCCTCACTTTCATTTCCTGGCGTAGCTCGATCTGCAGAGTGTGTACCGGTGGCCATTGACCTGAATCACGAAACCTATCGTAGACGCGTTGGAGAAGGGCACGCTCCTTGTCTGCAAGAGTCTTCTGAAACGGTGTCATTTCGTAAGTGGCGTTGGGAGAATCCGCAAGAGCCACGGTTGCCTTGTCGGCTAGGGATTCGAAAAACTTTTCCACGTCCGGAACGACAACGTCAAACTTGTCAGCAACGGGCCGTAGCGTGCGCCTGCACCTCTCTAGAAAATCATCTGCGAGCGGTTTCAGTTCGGACTGCAGCCGTGCAGCTACGTCCCTTGGGTCGGTAGCTCCTGCTTTAGCGTGGGCTGGAAGCAGATTGGCCGTCGCCTCTTCCATTTGTTCGAGAAGAGCCTGGAGAAGCTTTCGTATCGTCCCGCCGCTATTGAGTTGCTGACCTGCAGCCGCACCCCTGGTGATTTGTCGATGCGATCGTTCGAGTGCCTTGAATGTGTGCCAATCTTAGTTGGAAATTGAAACGGCTCCAAACCCCATGGTTTGATGGTATTGGAAGAAACAACATCAAGCCTGTAAGAGAAAGGAGCCGAGATGAGGAGTCTGTTACGTTCGGTAAAGAAACGCAAGAAGTCGCGTGTGCTGGGTGAGGTCGAGGTCCTGAGCCGGGAGGAATACTCGGGACTGGAATTGGACTCGAAGGTGGAGATGATTCGGGCGTTGATCCCACTGGGGTTGATGCACGTGGAGGAGTTGCTCGACGAGGAAGTGAAGTCGTTGGCGGGTGAGCGATACGCACGAAAGGAGGCGGCGTTGCGGGGCCGGCGACACGGGAGCAATCCGGGGACCGTGGGGCTGGGTGGCCAGCGGGTGCCGGTTCGGGTGCCTCGAGTGCGCAGCGTGGCGGGCGGGGAGATTCCGCTTCGGAGCTACGAGGAACTCAGTCCGGGTGGCGCGGTGAACGAGCTACTGCTCAGACGTGTGCTGTATGGGATCTCCTGCCGGAACTATGAATCGGCCGCTGAAGCGATTCCGGGAGCGATCGGACTGTCGAGTTCGACGGTGTCTCGAGGATTCGTCCAGGCGAGTGCCGCGAAACTTCGGGAGATGCAGGAGCGGGATCTGAGTGGCGAGGACGTCGTGGCGATCTTCCTGGACGGGAAGGCGTTTGCCGACGCCCTGATGGTAGTGGCCCTGGGCGTCACGCTTTCGGGCGACAAACGCTTCTTGGGCTTCGTGGAGACCGACACGGAGAACGAGCAAGTGCTGACTCCGTTTCTCCGTTCGTTGATGGAGCGGGGCCTGGACATCTCTGAAGGCGTGCTGGTGATTGTCGACGGCGGCAAAGGTCTGCGGGCGGCGGTCAAGAAGGCATTCAGGAATCGAGCCCTGGTCCAACGCTGCCAATGGCACAAACGCGAGAACGTCGTGAGATACCTATCGAAGACCGAGCAAGCCGTGTGGCGACGCCGGCTGCAGCGGGCCTACGAGCGCCC
Source organism: Terriglobia bacterium (assembly GCA_965263045.1). Lineage (GTDB taxonomy): Bacteria > Acidobacteriota > Terriglobia > 20CM-2-55-15 > 20CM-2-55-15. The sequence continues at coordinate 3,962,654 of CBDHGK010000041.1, read as the reverse complement.
GGAGTACGACGAAGCTCGGGCGGCGCTCGGAGAGCTCCATGGAGAGCTCGAGGAGCGAAACCAATCGGGGGCTGCGAGCCTTGAGGAAGGCCTGGAAGAGACCCTCACGTTGCATCGGCTCGGCGTGTACGGGGTCTTGGGCCGTTCGTTCAAGACGACGAATTGCCTGGAATCGGTCAATGCCCTTGTCGAGGAAAGGTGTGCGAAGGTCGATCATTGGAAGAACTCGAGTCAGCGGCAACGCTGGTTGGCGACGGCGCTCATCGACATCGAACCGCGCCTGAGGAAGGTGATCGGCTACCGTCATCTTCCAAAGCTCCGCGAAGCCCTCCAGCGAGAGCTGAAAATTGAGGCGAAGACGTCGACGAGATCGAAGAAGAAGGTTGCATGACCCATCGTGAGCCGTGGAGAGTTTCAACTAAGAATGGGCTTGACTCTGAAACTTGATGAAACCCGCGCCGGTCAAGCGTTTTAGGTAGTTTTCGGTAATGTTAAGAAGTGTGAATTCGCAGACTCAGAATCTGAAAATGTTGGTTCGATTCTCGCTAATATTTTCACATTGGCGTCTGCTATTATTTTTCCTATAACCGCCTGATACCGAATGGGAGCCTCAAGGGTCACCCCAAAACCGGCCAACGAAGGTCACCTCAAAACCGGCCAATGAAGGCGGCCCGGGACCAGGTTGTTTTACCGCGACTTGCCGTGATCGGGCAAGCCTGTTTTGGTACGCCAACTCCGTGGGCCACACTTGAGAATGTGGCCATGATGGAGGAGGCGGTCGAGCATGGCAGTCACGGCGGCACTATCCCCTAATAGCTTCCCCCAGTCCTCGACCGGACGATTCGAAGTCAGCAGCGTGCTGGTACGTTCGTAACGTCGCATCACGATCTCGAGCAGTTGCTCGGCGGCGGTCGGGGGGAGCTTACGCATTCCCAGATCATCGATGATCAGCAGGGGCACGGTCGCGAGCGATTCCATGTGTTTCCTGCGGTTACCGTCGATAGTGGCTTCGGCGATGTCGTCGAGCAGGGCGTGGGTTTCACGATAGAGGACCCGATAGCCCTGCAGGATGGCGGCCAGACCGATCGCCTGGGCCAGATGACTCTTGCCAGTGCCGGGTGGACCGAGAAACAGCGCATCTTCGTGGCGGGCGATGAAGGTGGCAGTAGCGAGATCGAAGACCAGACCGCGATTCATTTTCTTGTTAAAGGTGAAGTCAAAGTCCTGGAGTGTCTTCTGGGGATCGCGGAACTGGGCCTGTTTTCTGCGCCGTTCCAGCAGCCGGGTACTGCGGCGAGCCAGTTCGTCCGAGACCAGAGAGGAGATCAGGTCGATGGGAGCCATGGCTTCGGACTGTGCCTGATGGAGACGGGTTTCCAGGACTTCGGCGATGCCGCCCAGGCGGAGTTGGCGCAGCGCTTTTTGGAGTTCGATGAGGTTCATTGTTGTTCTTGCTCCTGAATCTTGAGGTTGATGAGATCGCGATACTGGGTCAGTTCGCGAATGAGGGGGTCGACCTGGCGGAGAGTCAGTGGAGGCCGCCGTTCCAGATAGCGGCGGACGAAACGGTAATCATGGACGTGGAGTTCGAGTGCCGCGGCGGAGGCATCCTCGACGGCGGAGACACCGTATTTTTTGGCCAGGGAGAACAGGCCCAGGATACGGCGGATGGCCGCCTCACCCTGGCGGAGATGGATGGCTTTGGCCAGTTCGCCGATGTGATCTCCGGCACGAGCCGCCCGGGCAAGCAATTGAACGGTGGTCACCGGCGTCGTTTTCGGATTGTCCTCGGGACGGACACGGTACCCGCCCCGTTTCTGGCCGACATGCTCGCGTAGTAGCTGATGGGTCTCTGGATCGAGGATCCGGACGTGGAGCGTATCCCACTGCACTTTGACGGCGCGTCCGATCCAGCCGGGAGGCAAACTATAATAGGCCGCCTCCACTTCCACGCAACCGTCCAGATGGACGACGCGGTCCCCGTACTGGTAGTAGCGGAACGGTTCCACCGGCAGTGGGAGCAGTGACGGCTTCTCTTCGGCGAACATGGCGGCGACCTGCCGTTTGGTCGTGCCGTGGATGCGCGTATCAGCCCAGCGGGTTTCCCATCGGTCCAGATGGGCCTGCGCCTCCTCCAGACTCTCGAAGCGGACTCCCTTCAGAGGGGTTTTCTTGGCGTGTCCGACACCCGACTCGACCTTCCCTTTACGATCGGGATCCCGAACCCGGCAGGGTAGGGCCACCACGTCGTAGTGAGCCAGAACATCTTTAAACAGCGGATTCAGAGTCGGATCGTAATAATCCGGATCGATCACGCCCTCGCGAAGGTTGTCCAGGACGATGCATCGGGGACTGCCCCCAAGCCGGCGAAACGCAGTCTCGTGCAGCTCGGCCCAGATTCGGGAACTGGAGCGGAACCGGAGCAGTCGGACCGATTTACGGCTGTAGCCCAACGTCATCACGAACAGCCGGGTGCGTCGGTACTTGCCCGTCTTCGGATGGCGCACCATCGGCCCATCACCGTAATCGACCTGTCCTTCTTCCCCAGGTCCGGTCTGGATGATTCCCACCGCTCCGGGCCGCTGGGATCCACGCAGTTTGCGCACGAAACGCTTCATGGACTGATAGCTGCCCGAAAAACCGTGATCCGAAACCAGATCCTGCCAGATGGACATGGCATTGCGGCCACGACTCAAACTCAGTTCGATGATCTCCCGATACGGTGCGCAGGCGCTGGCAGAGGGCGGCTCTGGGGTGGCGGGCAGATCCAGCTTGGACAGATCGAGGCTCCCAGAGTCGGTGGTCACCCCGTTGGCCGGTTTTGAAATGTCCGGCTTGGAGAGCCCCTTTATAGAGGGGTTTGTCGCCTCAAGATCGGTGGTCACCCCATTGGCCGGTTTTGACGGCGCCCGTTTCCCCCAGCCCCCGGGTGGCCGCACCGCGATCCCGGCCGCTCGCAGGTAGGACCCTGCCGTCTCCCGACGCACACCGGTCGCAGCCTCGATCCGCCGTAGCGGCCATCCGAGCCTTCCCAGTGCGATAACTTGTTGTTTCTTTTCTGTGCTCAAGACATTGCTCATACCGGCGGAAGCCTATTCGGCTTACCGCCGTTGTCAATGTCCCGGGCCTCAGTTCCGTTGGCCGGTTTTCAGGTGACCCTCATTGGCCGCTTTTGGGTGACCCCCGAGGGGAGCAGATCGTGCATTTCTTGTACCGCACAAAACGCCTTAAGTGGGATCTCCGAACAACAGAACGGGTTGACGTACGGCAAATCGTGGAACGGGGCCGGAGGCGATGGCGTATCAAGGCTGACGACCGACTAGTCTTTACCGAAGGGAAGGGACTGGAACTTACTTTCGTCGCCACTGCGGTCGTAGAGGAAGTTAGGACGGTCGAAGAGGAAGGCACAGATCCAGTGCAGCAGGTTGTCACTGCAACCGTAGCATTTCCTACGTTCTTACGCGAAGGCCTGACACTCAGCAGAATGATGTATAGCCTCACAGCTGTGGCGAATTTTCGGCGTCCTTGGCTACATCTGAAGCACAGGACGCGATTGCGATCCGACGATGTTTACACGCTGCAAGAGCAGCGAATCGCATGGGACCGTACGGTCTACTTTGCTCTCCTTCATGATCTGCCGAGCGTTTGGCGGGAGTTCCTTGAGGCGCAAAGTCACGCAGAATACGCAGCGAAAAAGCTCGAAGCTGAGTCCCAATGGGAATCCCAGAGCCGATTCCATTCGCAGGTACCTGTTCAAGAACTTCTCGCATTAGTGGAAAGCACATTGCTTGTTCCCGCACGAATCGCCGCCCAAATTCACTCCAGGTGGATTTCCGCGTTGCCCACTGACGACCTTTTGTCGATAGACGTCATCGGAGCTAATGGAAGCGAACCCTGGAAACTCGGCAGGCTTCTTTCAGCCGCGCACAGACAATGGGAGCAGCTTGAAACCGGCTGGGAGGCAACCCACAATCTCTCGGAAATCGAGAACACAACCGTGGAGGATCTCAAATGGCGCCCCCATCACTGGTAGATGTCGATCAGGTCAACAAGCTGTCGTCACGTCTGGAGACCATTGCTAGATATCTGCCTCCGGAAGATCCTCTAAGCCCAGCGCCAGGCAGGAAGAACGCTCCATCGTTTCTCTTCGAGATCAAAGTACTACTTGACTTACTCGACGTGCTCTCGACCTCGGGATGGTCAATAGTTACAACGTACCGCGAAGGTCGAATTCGACTTGTCCGTGCTGCTGCGGCTAAGTCGATGGGGTCATTCTTCACGATTACAAGGGGAGGATCGCAATTTCAGATCGCACAGGGCACAAAAATACTCGACATTCACGATGAAAGCCGTGCCCCGGACATCAGCCTACAACGCAAAGATTCTGGCGACGAGCCAACTTACCGCGATGTACTCGCGATTTGGGACGCGAAGCTCCGTGGGCAGACTGGGCAGACCACAAAGACTCGCATTTCAGACCCTGAATTCCGTAGTTTCGTACTCGTACGTAAATGGCTTAAGGCTCCATGCTCAACCTTTGACGATATTCCCGCCGATTGGCCACCCGCCTTCCGCGTTTGCGCGCTAATTTCCAATGGGCGGAGTCCTAGTGAGCCCGAGTCCGTGTTCATCGAAGGCTGCATTAGCGTTGTTCAGAAATACGAAGGCGCAAATTCTGAGCCTTGGCCGAGCCTGCAACAACACACCGCCGCGCAGAACCGACAACCGGCCGCTGAGTTCTCCACTGATTTTGATGCCGGAACGGCATGAAACGATCGTAGTCTCCTGAAGGGAATCAGGAAGGGATTGGTGGAAACTCCGGTGGAGAACAAGGGCCGAATACAGGACAAAACCGGCGAACGCCCGCTACTTAAACGTTTGAAAAGACTGCGCGGGTAATTACTGTTTAATTCTCATAACCCAAAGAATCGGGGCTTCGCGTTTTCAGACAGGCCGCATTCTGATTCCGGCCGGCCCAGGGCAATCGTTCGTGATCGCATCGACCGGAAAGCGGAGCGGTTCCCCACCACCATCTCCCGGAAACTCAGATTTTCTCCTCAAAAGACGGCCGGATGCCCCTCTACACTGCCTTGAAAAGGCAGGCAGCCTCCGGCACTCAGCTCGAAGCTCATCCCTCCTCGCCCAGGCGTCCCATCAACATGTTGGGATTGCACCGGCATGCTCCGCCATTGAGCTGTGGGCACCAATCGTCATGCTGGACGGTCAGGTGAGCAACACCAGGGGCGGCTGTGGTGGTTTCGATCCCGTCAATGAGTAAACGTATGTAGTTCGGAATTTGTGCTTCATCCATCGTTTTTGTCTCCTAAAGGTCCCAGCAAATTTGACTAAGATACTGTGTTTCAATTAGTTACGAAATACGTCACTTTCAAATGAGGCGATAAGCCGAGGTTGGTGTTCCCTCAAAAGCTAGTACCCCTGCACCGTTGGCAATGTGGCATCCTTTGGGCAATCACGAGACCTAAAGTAATTAAAATCAAATACTTCCCCGAAGGATGCCACAACACAATGGTGGCATCCTTCGGGGAAACACCACCACCAATTACGGGAGGATGCCATCCTAAAGAGGATGCCAAATTTTATAATTGGCATTCTTTTGAGCAACTATCAGTTATAAAAGAGGTTAGATAGAATAATGCCCCTGAGGATGCCACATTGCCAACGGTGTAATAGCCTTCCGGGCTGTTCTTGTGAGTGATTTACCATAACCCTAAAGCCTCTAGCTGAGTCTCCAAAGATGGGGGCTCATCGGGTTCGGGTTTTTCCCGAGGACGGTCCTCAAATGGCACCAAGTTATCGGGTATGACTGCTTTCCGCTCACTTTCTGGCAGGAACCACACCCAACGCTGGTTCTTCGCACCGGTTTGCCCTTCTCTCCGGCTTTTCACCCCAAGTTCCTTCTTTGCGCGGTCGAGCGTGCGCTTTGCGATTCCCTCTCCTTTGGCGCGCCGTTCGATTTCTGACGCCAAAACCTCACCGTCTTTGAGTAGATCCCTCAGAAAATCCTCCGCGAAAGGTCGTGCCTCCACTTTGCCGGATCTGCCAGAAGCGGACAGCACGCTATCGGCGTCTACGCCTTGTCTTTCCTCACCCCACACCAGCTTGCCGCTATCGTCAATTTCAAACGTGTACGTGGAGGGAAGTGGGCCGATATTGCTCTTGATCGGCATTAGCAGGCATCGTCGGCCTTCTGAGTCTTCTGGGTCTCGGGCCACCGCGAACCCCGTACGCGCTGCCGCTACAAACGCGATAGAACCGATCCCCCGGTACATGGCTTTCCGATTCGAGTCTTTGGTGAAGTGACCGATACCCAGAATAGATACGCCGTGCTTTTCTGCGAGTGAAGACAACGGAGACAGCAGCTTCCGGACCTCTGCATCTTTGTAACTATCCTTGTTGCCGCAGTACGCGGAAATAGGGTCAATGATCACCATGTGAACGTTTCCTATTTCAGCAATGGCTCTATCCAGAAACTTTATATCTCCGTCTAGCGAGAACATCCGCTCGCCGTCTTCGCCGCAGTCGATTGCTTTAAACACGTGAATTCGCGAAGCGTCACCGCCTTGCCGCTGTACCTTTGGGGCGATGCCATCTGCAACGCCATCTTCCGCGTTTAGAATCACCACGGAACCGATTGCCGCTCGGCTACCATCCGGCCAGTCGCCACCAGTTGAAACTCTGCAAGCAATATCGACCGCTGCCGTGCTCTTGCCTAGACCCAAAACAAGCGCATAACCAGTGGACAAACGGCCGGTTCACGGCCGTAAAATTGGAGGCATAAGCTCCCGTTCCCAGATCGCTTTTTCCAGGTATGCGGTTCGTGTTGTATCTGTTTCAGTTGCCGCCTCGCCGTGTCTGTTTGAAGGGTTGAAAGAAACCGGGACCTCGACCGCCCGGGCTCAGATCCATGATCGGGTCAGCATCGCAGAGGTTGACGCAACACATCCACGGCACGAAACAAGACTGGCAACCACGGGTTCCAGGCCATCAGCCGGAAGACGATGCGCCGACCAGTACGCACGAGCTGGCAAGGCACGAGCATGAAGGCGTTCAGGAACGTTTTGAACTCCATGCGTAGCACGGTCTGCTTCTCGGCCTGATACTTCTGGCCCCAACGTCCGGTTTCGGGCAGCAATAACGCAAACCACGCCTTCAGTGTCCAGGCCAGTGAGGCCATCACCATGTAGGCCCAGTTGCTGGTCTGATCCCCGACCGGCATCCCCAAGGCGTGTACGCCGTTCTTGAGCTGCTCAATAAGATTCTCTTGATTGCACCGTTGATTCGCACGCATCACGATCTGGTCCGCAGGATCCGCACGGTTGGTAATGTAGAAGAAGTACCGGATGTCGTCGAACAACACCTGCTCCCCTTTGGCCACCGACAGATTCTTTCGCACCACAACGACGCGGTAGTCCCGATCGCAGGCTCCGGGCCGATACGCAAACTCGGCCACATCCTCGCCCCGCAAGCGGATATTCTCAAAGTCACGCTCCCGAACGATCCGTTCCTTGACCTTGTCGGGACGCTGGCGGGGTTGGCTGGCTACCTCGTACTTGGCGGGACGTTCCAGGCGCGCCCAGCAGTCCGGCTCCAATTGGTCGGCCCGGGCCACCAGGTTTTTCATCGCGTCGATGCCGAAGATGAAGCCCACGCCCTGGTCGTCCCATCCATCCAAATACCGGGTCTGGCTGAAGTCGGTGTCCCCGCGCAGCAGGATCTGATCGAACCCCGCACGCTGGCACAACGCGATTGCCTGATCGAACCGTTTGGCCGCTCCCTCATGCGAGGGCCGGTTGCCGCTCCGGTTCACCAGGTATAACGGTTCGGCCGTGTTCGCCAGCGAAATCAACAGTGGGTGATAACCCCATGTCCCGTCGTAGGCCACGTCCATCCCGTCTTTGCATTCTCCGGTGGTTGGGGCCAATGTCCCGTCCGCCTCCAGAACCGCTTCCTCGAAAAACGCATCGGGCTGCTGGCGCCAGACTTTCAGCCGCACTTTATTGAACGTGTCCATCAGCGACTCCACGTCGTCTTCCTCAAATCGCCGGCAGAAGTCTCCCGCCGTGGTCGGATCCGGAATCCGCTGTGCTCCCAACGCGTCCAGATACACTTCGTCATTGCGCCGCAGTTCGATATCTTCCATACACGTGCCCCCACTCAACGCGTTGTAGGCGATGTTCAACACGTGATCCGATTCCTGGTAGGGCAGATGCCGCTTCAGCACATGCACGTCCTTGTCGATGGCTTCGATCAGTCCGGTCCGCCGCGCCACCTGATGCATCATTCCGATGCCGCCCACCGACAGACCCCTCATCCGGTCTCCCATCTCGTACCGGATGTTGCGCGCCGACAGCATCGGCTTCGCCTGATCTTTCCAATTCCGATCCCCAAGCCGACGCTCAATTCGCCGCTTGCGGTTCCTCATGTTCTTGCGCGTATAATCGTTCATCTGAAATGCCTCCTTCTCCAAAGAATCTGTCCAAGGTTTTTTTCGCACGGAGAGGGGGCATTTCGGGTACTTCGGCGGTTATTCCACTTTCAATTCCTCATCAATCACGCTTGTTCAGGGCCTAGACCAGGATCGCCCGACATGATTGCCAGCTTTCCACGTGCGAAGCGCTGAGGCCACAGCCAAACAATTGGTTCGACCTTAACTTCGGAAAGGCGAACCAAAACGGGTCGAGGGGATCGCGACGAAGCTAATTCGGTGGCCTCAGCGGACGGGACAGGATCTTCATCAGGAAACTCGTCAGGGGAAGCGACGTCTGAGTGTTTGAGAAACCCAACCGTCACTGGGTTGTCGGCATTCCCGAAGGACTCCCAGTGTGAACGCATATTGTCCGCGCCGGGATACTTTGAGGAGCTGCCTCGACTCCACTCGTCCCAGAGCGCCAGACCGTCCTCGCTTCCACCTGTCTCATTGTGTACCGACATCCCGGTGTTGATCCACTCGTCATATCCACAGCCAGCGTCCCGCTTCATCACCATCGTTCGCAGCTCTTCAAGATCAACGGAATGCTCTGGCAGCTCCTTCGGCTTTGACTCTGGCTTTGGACCAAGCTTCTTCATCCAGATCTCGCGCAGAGAATCTGGTAACGGCGGCAAGCGCCGCCAGTCGCCTAGCCAGCGGTATGGCTTTTTGGTGCCGGGGTGGATCGAAGGAGCTAACACGTCTTGGACAGACTTGCCCCCTGCCGTCGCAGATCGCAGCTCGAAGGCACCGTCAGCGAAAGTCTTGGACGGCAGCGGAGTGCTTAGCGCGTACAATAATTTCCCCCTATTCTCCACATCGCTAAGCAGCTTTACGACATCGGGTGCATCGTACAGCTCTAGAAGATCGATGTCTTGTTTCTTCAAGTATTCTGCTGCGTCGTCAAACCTGTCTATATCCAGAGCGCATGTCCCGCTGTAAGTGCGTATTCCGGCGCATCCTGAACACTGATTCCGATCCATCGTGAACACCAAATCCGGGCATCCTGAACGCGGATTCCGGGATCCTGAACACCAAATCCGGGCATCCTGAACATGGATTCCGGGATCCTGAACACCGATTCCGGCGATCGTGAACACTTGTCGGTAGCGAAGTTTTGAGCCGTTAGGTTCTCCTGAAGGTCAGGGGGATCTGATGGCAACGAAACGACTACCGATGAGACAGATACGCGAGATTCTACGACTCAAGTACGACCAACAGCTCAGCCATCGGGCCATCGCCGATGCATGCCGGGTGAGCCTGGGGACCGTCTCGGAATACCTGGGACGGGCCCGGCGGATCGGTCTGGAATGGCCGCTGCCCGGCGATTTGGACGATAGGGCGCTGGAAGCGCGGCTGGGTTTGGCCGCCAGACCCGCCCGGCGAGAGCGTGCGCTTCCGGACTGGCAGCACATTCATCAGGAACTGAAGCGGGTCGGCGTCACACTACACCTACTGTGGGAAGAGTATCGGGAAGTTCATCCCGACGGGTACGGTTACAGCCAGTTCTGTGAGATCTACCGGCGTTGGGCCAGGAAGCTGAAGCCCACGATGCGGCAGGTGCATCGCGCCGGGGAGAAGATCTTCATCGACTTCTCCGGCAAGCGGCCACACTGGGTGAACTCGAGGACCGGCGAAACCGTCCCCGCCGAGCTGTTCGTGGCCGTCCTGGGCGCCAGCAACTATACCTACGCCGAAGCGTTACCGAGCCAACAGCTCCGCGACTGGATTGGCGCGCACAGCGGCATGGTGGAGTTCTTTGGCGGATCCAGCCGGATCTGGGTCCCCGACCAGCTCAAGAGTGGCGTGACTCTCTCATGCCGGTACGAACCGGGGATCCAGCGCACCTATCAAGAGGCCGCAGAACACTACGGCGCCGTCGTCATCCCCGCCCGGCCCCGCAAGGCTCGGGATAAGGCTAAAGTCGAAGTGGGCGTCCTGGTCGCACAGCGATGGATCCTGGCGCGGCTCCGCAATCGCACTTTCTTCAGTCTGGGGGCACTGAACACGGCCATCGGCGAGTTGCTGGTAGAAGTCAACCAGCGGCCGATGCAACAGCTTGGCGCATCCCGCCGCGAGCTGTTCGAACGGCTGGACCGGCCGGCCTTACAACCGCTGCCGACGGACCGGTATGAACCGGCCGAGTGGAAGATCTGTCGCGTCAACATCGACTACCACGTGGACGTGGACCGCCACGTCTATAGCGTCCCGTACCAATTGCGTGGTGAGGGGTTGGAAGCCCGCTATACCGCATCCGTCGTCGAGATCTACTTCAAGAATCGCCGTGTGGCTTCCCATCGCCGGCGCTATGACCACCAGCCCTCAACTCTGCCCGAGCATATGCCGAGTTCTCACCGGGCCCATGCGGAATGGACTCCATCACGGTTAATCCACTGGGCCCGGCAAAGCGGTCCGGCCACCGGCCACCTCGTCGCCGGGATTCTCGACCGCCGGCCACATCCGGAACAAGGCTACCGCGCCTGCCTGGGATTGATGCGTCTGGGCCGGCAATACGGCGACCCACGTCTGGAAGCCGCCAGCGCCCGGGCCCTCGCCCTGAAGTCCTACAGCTATCGCACCGTGAAGAATATCCTGGCATCCGCCCAGGACCGGCTGCCGTTTGAAGAGACCGAATCCGATCCGACGCCGCACCACGCCAACATCCGCGGCGCCGCCTATTACACCCATCATCCCGAAGAGGACCGCATTTATGTTGATCGAACAAACTCTGGAGAAGATGAACGCCATGAAACTGACCGCGATGGCCGAAGCCGTCCAACAGCAACGCCAGTCGTCCCAGTACACGGACCTAAGCTTTGACGAGCGCCTGGGGTTCCTCGTCGATGCGGAATGGACGGCCCGCCAACAACGCAAGCTCACCCGGCGCCTGCGCTCGGCCAAGCTCCGCTATCCGGCCTCGCTGGAAAACGTGAACTTCAAACATCGCCGTAACCTGGACCGCTCCCAAGTCCTGACTCTGGGTTCCTGCGGGTGGATCCCCGAGCGGCATAATCTGATCGTGACCGGGCCGACCGGCATCGGAAAAAGCTTCCTGTGCTGTGCTTTCGTCGAGCGCGCCTGCCGGCGCGGCTTCACCGCCGCCTACACCCGCATGCCTCGCCTCTTGCACGATCTGGCCGTCGGCCGCGGCGATGGCTCCTACACCCGCCTGCTCACGCGTTTGGGCAAGCTCGACCTGCTGGCCGTCGACGACTGGCTTCTGGCGCCTCTGCGCGATAGTGAGCGCCGCGATCTGATCGAAGTCATCGAGGAGCGCAGCGAACGGGCCTCGACCGTGATCGCCAGCCAGCTGCCCGTTTCCGACTGGCACGCTGTCATCGGCGATCCGAACCAGGCCGACGCCATCTGTGACCGTCTCTTGCACAACGCGCACCGCATCGACCTGAAGGGGGCTTCCATGCGGCAGACCCAAACCGCACCGAAGAAGTCCGAGGAGTCCCGATGACCGGCTGCCACCACACCGTCTGTCCCCGGGTACTTCACCCTGGACTGGGGGTCGATCGCCGTTCCTGCGGCATCCTCGCACAAAACAATTATAGGAATCGACTCGGGAATCGTCTCCCGGCCACCGAACGCTCTCGCTCCTCGCGGAGGCCTATGGAAACGGCCACACCCGTGGAAATGACTGATGGTGGGCCTTCGGCCGACGTTTTCCTGATCATTTCTACCGCTGCTTGCAAAAGCCTCCGCACACAGCGCTCCGGCTTTCGCACAGTTACCACAGGCCCGGCGGCGGTTTCACCACTCCAATCTTGTAAAGGAGGATCCAACAGAAACCTGGACTCTGGAGGCTAGAACTGAGACCCTAATCGTCGCTTCGCTCCGGCGAGTGTTCACCATAACCGGAATCCGTGTTCACCATCCCGGAACTGGCGTTCATGATCAGCGGAATACGCAGTAAGCGTGGAGCAAACCTGCTGACTCTAAGTATTGGGCGCGTTTTGGATCGGTTATCGCTTTTTCGCGCGTGTTCCACTTCTGATGCGTTGGACGTTTTTGGCCCTCTTTGATCGGGGTCAGCGCCCACCCGTGCTCGACGTACTCTTTGAATAGGCTCATTGTTGTACCCCCTCGACTTGACCTTCTATGTAAGCCAGCACATCCTGACGCCTGAACCTCAGATATGATCCGATCCGTATGGGCGGTATGGGCAGACTCTTGGAGTGAGACTTCCCGTACCACCAGCTCGGGGGCGTGTGGGTCAGCTCGGCGACCTCTTGGACCGTGAGCAGGCGATCCGGGTTGTCGTGGGCGCTCATCATCCCTTGCCCTTTCGGGATTGTCGTTTGACCTTAAGTCGTTCCACGTCGCTCAGTCGAAACAGCCGTGTTCCACGGTTGCCCACGCGGATCGTCGAAAGTTTGCCAGTCCTGGCCCACAAGAGGACCGTTTGACCTGACACGCTCAATCTATGAGCAACATCGGATGTCAATAGGAAATCGGTGCTATTAATTTTGTCAGCGCTATTCATTGTTCTACCTCCCGGTGTTCACGGTTGTAGACGCAACAAATCGGAATAGGTTATATAGAAATACTGTTTTGTATGCTAAAAGATAACATTGAGAAATAATATCTCGGAGGGCTAATCTCAATGGCCAGACCCCGAATTCACGAATACTGGATTGACAAGATTTGCACGCTCGCGGCGAACAGGCCCGACTTGAGTGGAGCAGGGATACATCGGTTGCTGGAGGAGCATTCCAATAAAGCGCCGACCAGCGTCCCGAACGCACGGACGGTTGGGGAGATCAAACGGCGTTTAACTCCGGCAGAGGCAAAGGCCTATCGATACTTCACGTGGCCACAAACGATGCTGGAAGGTGAGCTGCCTTGGGAAGCCTCGCGGGCGGCTCTGGACTTGCTGCGCTACAGACAGGACAAAGAGAATCCGCTGCCGCTGGTCTGGGAGGTCAAGTGGTTCTGGCGAGTTACGCTAGCGTCTCCAGACGCACCCATGAAGAAAAGGGCAGCCCTCGCGATGGAACTTGCCTTGAAGGAGAAGCACACCGCATCGCTGCCTGAACAAGGGCTGACATTGATCCAGTGGCAGCTCGCTTACCAACCGTGGCGATCCCCCGAAAATGAGCAGGCGTGGTTGAACCTACCAGAGGAGTTACGGAGGCCACTGTTCTACGCAGACCATGCGGAGGTTCTCGAGGATTTTGTTGATCTCGACGAGGGAAACTGAAAGAGGCGAGGCAAATCATGACGACAACGTTGGACATCTTTGTCCGGGGCAAAGGTCATAGAGGCGCCGTGGGCCACCAACTGGTAGATGGGAGGGCAAACCGAGTCACGGGAAGCTGGATTGTGACGCAGCAGCGGACTCCGGCAGGATATCCAAATCTCGTCAAATAGTTCATGTCGACGGGCAGAAGAATAGCTCAATCGGAAAGAAACGAACCAAGAGGAGGAGGTTGCTGATGGCACGAGGAACGATCATCACGAATACTTTAGGTAAGGTCCGGAGACAGCCGGATGACAGCTATGCCGTCGTGGTTAAAGGCAGAGATCCCAAAGAGAGTTTCCGAACGGAGATAGCCGCTGATGAATGGTGCGACAGACACGGCCCGAAACGCTACAAAGCCGTCATCGCGGTCGAAGTGGATGGGAAGAGAAAGCAGAAAACGAAGACCTTTAGTAAGCGGAAGGACGCTGAGGCATGGCTCGATCGGTACTCGACAGATGTCCGTGAAGGGACCTTCCGTGAGCTGAAGAAGGCGACCTTTGGGGACTACATCAGAGCCTGGAAGACAACCTGGCTGCCACGGCTGAAGCCTTTAACGGTTGACGGATACCAGTCAGTCCTGTCCCGGCATTTGCTGCCGGAATTTGAGCACAGGTGGCTGATGGCGATTGATGCCGCAGAAATTCGGAAGTTCGAAACGAGACTGCTGACTAGGCTCTCGCCACAGACCGTCAGAAACATAACCGTCTTGCTGGGCCGGATCCTGACCAATGCAAGACAGGATGGATATCTCCGGAACTCGCCGATGGAGAATATTGCGCCAACGAAGGTACGGAGAACTCAAAAAGGCAGAGTCTTGCAACCGGCAGAAGTTCACAAGCTACTGGAACAGTGTGATCCTACACTTCGGGCGATAGTGCTGATCGGACTGCTAGCCGGTTTGCGCCGCGCCGAGATTTTTGCGCTCCACTGGACCGATGATCCCAAGGATCGACGAAGCTACATCGATTTCGAGGCCGGTAAGATCCGCATCCAGCAAACGATCTTTTTCCGCCACGGCAAACATTGGGAGATCCCAGAAGGGGAACCGGCTTACGTGTTTATCACACCCAAGTCCAAGCAGTCTGTTCGGGATGTCCCTCTTTCGCCCATGCTGAAAAAGGAATTACAGAGCCACTTTCTCCGGGCCAACGACAAGGAAGGGCTCCTATTCCAAACTGGGAACGCGACTCCACTCGATCCCAACAACGTCTGCCGCTGGATTCCACCTAAGAAGCAGGGACAGCAGCCGCCGTTAGGGCCAGCGTCCACCTTTAATAAGGCGGCTCGCATTGCCGGTATCGGCCCGGTACGCTTCCACGATCTGCGCCACTTGTATGGATCGACGCTGCTGGATCAAGGCGTGAATATTTATGATGTTTCGCGCTGGATGGGGCACAGCAGTATCCAGATCACGGTTGACGTCTACGGTCATCTATTGACTGATCATGGGGCGGAAGCCGCAGCCAAAGCTGATGCCGTTTACTTCCCTGCTGAAAAGGTGGCCGTAGAGTAGTGGCGGCAAACCATTACTTTTTGTTACTTTTTCCCGTATCACGGGGCCTCCAGGAGGCCCCGTGCCTTTGTATCTAACTGATATGATTAGTACGCCCGACAGGATTTGAACCTGTGACCTCTGGTTTCGGAGACCAGCACTCTATCCAGCTGAGCTACGGGCGCGGACAGCATCAGTCTAGGGATTGCCGAATCTTGCGTCAAGGTGATCCCGCACCCCGCGAAACCACATGCGGCTAGCGGGCTGGAAGTGCCGCTGGGGAACGTGGTGTCGACAGGAAAAATCCTTTGAAACAACTGACAAAGACGATGACAAGTCGGGCCGCAACTAATACATCATCGCGAACCATCGGTTTTCCCCTACAAAATACTCTGTCCGACAGCCGATAAAATCAGGTCGACGGCAAGTTCTCCCGTTGTATTGCGGTTGTCCAGGATCGGGTTGAGTTCGACCATTTCCAAGCCCACCATGCGGTGGCTATCCGCGATCATTTCCATCAGGGTGTGTGCTTCACGAAAGTTGATTCCGCCGCGCACGGGAGTTCCCACGCCAGGGGCAATTTCGGGGTCAAGTCCGTCAAGATCAAAAGAAAGATGAAAGCCGGCTGTGCCATCGCTGACGATGTCCAGGACCTCGGGCATCACTTCGCCAATACCGCGTTCGTCGATTTCACGCATAGTAAATACGCGAACTCCGGATTGCTTGATCACTTCGCGTTCCTTGCGGTCGATTGCGCGGATACCGATCAATGCGGTGTTTTCCTTTTTTATTTTGGGAGAGAAACCGTGGATGTTGGTGAGTTCGGAGGGACCGATCCCCAGCAATGCCGCCAGGGGCATGCCATGGATATTCCCGCTCGGTGAGGTATCTGGCGTATTCATGTCACCGTGGGCATCGACATAAATAAGCCCGACACTTTGATTTTTCTTCCGGTAGTGATTCGATATTCCACTGACCGTTCCCATGGCAATCGAATGGTCGCCGCCCAGCACGATTGGGAACGCGTCAGCATCGATGATTTTTTCTACACGTTGAGCTAACGCGTTACAGACCTTTACGATTTCACGATAGTATTTGAGACCCTGCCCAGGTGTTCTTGATTCCGGAATGGGAACGGATATGTTGCCTTCGTATTTTACGTTGTTACCCAAACTGCGTAGGCCCGCCGAAAGGCCAGCGAACCGAATGGCGGATGGACCCATGTCGACACCGCGACGTCCGGCACCCAGGTCCATCGGTACCCCAACGATTCGTACCTCGTGGATTGTCCTGGTATTGCCCATGATCAATATATTATCTGCTACTGCGCTGAACCCCTATTTCCCATCCAGGCCCTATCCTCGGGATTTCCCGAGCATCCCCATGGGAACGGCAGTTTCTAAATGTCAATAAAACGAGATCCATCCGGATGCAACCTGCGTTTTCAAACCCGGGCACTACCGCCCTGGATATGGCATCGAAATTTGTATTTCGCGATATTTAGGGTTGACTCTCGGAGACCCACCCGCATAATCTAGGGCGACAAAGATACAACGGCGTATCGTTTGTGTAGACGATGAAGTCTTCGGGAGGCCTAACCCCCGAGGGCTTTTTTTTATTTGCGAGACATCGCGGTCTCCACCTGACAAAGACGTCCATTCGCACCCGGGTACTGCGGGCGTGATGGGCGTTTTTTTCGTTTTCAACCGAGTGTTTTTTGTCACGCAACTAACTTCGACCGACGAATGATCCGTCGGCTGAGAGGAATCAAATGAGAAATAAGTTTTGGACACGAACTTTGGGTCTGCTTGCGCTGAGTGTCTGTGTGCTGGGGACTGCCACAGCACAGGAATCTATTTATTCGGCGGCGGGAGACGTGGCCCTGGTCAGCTCATACGTCTGGCGGGGACAGCGATTGACTGACGATCCGAGCCTCCAGCCTTCCGTGACGTTGGGTATAGAAGGATTCGCCTTCAACGCGTGGGGCAGTATGGATCTAACTAACTTCAATGACTTCAATGCGGGTGACCCACGAGCCGGAGCGGGCGACGGCCTGAAAGGCCATTTCACCGAGATTGATTACACGTTTTCCTACGACTACTCTTTCGACGCGGTGTCGGTGGGAGCCGGCGCGATTATCTATACTTTTCCGGAGCGATTCGCGACGACGACTGAAGTCTATGGCGCCGTCAGCTTCGATACCGTTCCGCTCGCGCCGAATGTAACTCTCTATATCGACGTCGATGAAAGTAGTGCAGGAGGCGGCGAAACGGGCGCCTATTTCCTGCTCGGCGCGGGACACTCCTTCCCCATTGCCAGCGATGTCGTCAGCAGTTTCGACGTGTCCGCT
Source organism: Terriglobia bacterium (assembly GCA_965263045.1). Taxonomy (GTDB): domain Bacteria; phylum Acidobacteriota; class Terriglobia; order 20CM-2-55-15; family 20CM-2-55-15. Next base: position 3,945,073 of record CBDHGK010000041.1, on the reverse strand, counting down.
TCGCTCGGCTTTGCCAACAGCGGCTTTACGAAGTTCTACTACTCCGGACTTGAAAAGGCCGGTCTCCACGACGGGAGTCTGTCAGCAACCCTTCCGATCACCATCAACGACAACTGGTCCGCGGGCGTGTGGCTCACCGTCAGCGGTTTGATCGGTGATGAGATCCGGGCCAGTCAATATACGGGTCCAGATGATGGCACCACTGTCTGGGGCGGATTCAGCCTTAGCCTCGGTTTCTAAATGAGTGTTCCGGGTCTCGCTCCGCGATCGGGTCGGGACCGCTCAAATATTTCGAATTCTTAATTAGTCCATCTCGTACGTAGCAATCGCGGGAACGAGAAGGAGGCACATGTTTATCAAGCGTTGGACTGGCAGATTGGTATTGCTGATGGCGGTCGTGGCGGGCATGAGTTCCCTGGCCCATGCGCAAGCGACCGGCGACGAAGCCATGTTCGTTGTGAACAACACCTGGATGATGGTCGCCACATTCCTCGTATTCATCATGCATCTGGGATTTGCCTGCCTGGAATCGGGTCTTGTGCAAGCAAAGAACACGGTGAACATCCTGTTCAAGAACGTCATGATCGTGGCGATCGGTCTTCTGACCTACGCCATCATTGGTTTTAACCTGATGTATCCCGGAGAGTTTTCTATCGGGCAATGGTTTGGATTCGCAGGCTTTGGTATCAGTGCCCCGGAAGGCGCGGCAGGATTGATCGACTACGCCGGTGGCGGGTATTCATACTGGACGGACTTTCTGTTCCAGGGGATGTTCGCGGCGACCGGAGCCACGATCGTTTCCGGAGCTGTCGCAGGCCGGATCAAGTTGCCCAGCTTCCTGGTCTTTACGGTTTTATTTGTGGGCCTGATCTATCCCTGGGTCGGCAGTTGGAAGTGGGGTGGCGGCTGGCTGGATCAAATGGGTTTCTATGACTTTGCCGGATCGACCCTCGTTCACTCGGTTGGCGGTTGGGGTGCCCTTGCAGGCGTCCTGCTGCTGGGCCCCAGGCTGGGTAAATACTACGGAAACGAAGTGCGTGCGATTCCTGGCTCCAACATGCCCCTTGCCACAATCGGTGTGTTCCTGCTTTGGATGGGTTGGTTCGGATTCAATGGCGGTTCTGTACTGTCTGCCGATCCCGGACCCGTGTCCTTCACGCTGGTGACCACCTGCCTGGCAGCGGCCGCAGGCATCGTCGCGGCGTATTTCACATCCAATATCGTGCAGAAGAAACCGGATCTTTCCATGGCTCTTAATGGTGCTCTTGCCGGTCTGGTGGGTATTACTGCAGGCGCCGATTCGGTTTCGATCATGGGTGCGGTAATCATCGGATTGGTCGCTGGAGTGCTCGTTGTGCTTGCGGTTATTACGATCGATTCCAGGCTCAAGCTCGACGATCCCGTTGGCGCGATTTCCGTTCATCTGGTGTGTGGAATCTGGGGCACGCTGGCTGTCGGAATATTTAGCACCAATCCCGATCACAGATTCGTGACCCAGCTCATCGGTGTCGCAGCCTACGGTGTCGTGACCTTCGTTTCAGCTCTGGTGATCTTTAGCCTAGTGAAGGCTGTAATGGGCATTCGTGTAGAAACGGATGAAGAACTGAAGGGACTCGATATCGGCGAGCACGGCATGGAGGCCTATTCCGGTTTCCAGATATTAATAACCGATTAGTCCGACAGTATTCTGACGCGAATCGAGAATTGAAAGTTTTATTCCGATGGAAGGTGTGAAATGAAACTAGTTGTTGCCATGATCCAGCCCCACAAGCTCACCGACGTGAAACAAGCTCTGTTTGATGCGGACGTTCATAAGATGACGGTGTCAAACGCGGTCGGGGCCGGTGAGCAGAAGGGATACCAGGAGGCCTATCGCGGTGTCATACATACGATAAACCTCCTAAAGAAGGTGAAGATCGAAATTGCCGTCAACGATGACTTTGTCGAGCCCACGGTGGAAGCCATCATCAAGGGCGCTCGAACAGGGAACATCGGGGACGGGAAGATCTTTATCCATGATCTGCCCGACAGTATCCGAATCCGGACCGGCGAACGTGGGTCGGCGGCGATCGGATAAACGGTAAGCGGTCCAGCCGACGCGTAGCCCTGGCCGGCTGACAATCGGATGCCGTATCCCAAGCGTCCGGCTGGACCGTTTCACCACAATGGGTTCGTTCATATTCAGTGAACGAACGTCATTTGCCCTCATCGAAATTCCGCAGTCCGCTCGTGCTGACCCACGTATACGGGGTCAGGCGAGTATGGACGGAAGATATGCCCCCGCCGGATCCCTGTACGTGCCCAGGCTCATGTAGGTCATCGCCTGCACGACCCGAAGGCCGTTAGCGAGGCACCATCGGAAGAGTTCTCCGTTTCGGCTCGGCAGGAGAAACCCGGTCCCACCGAACCTGTCCGCAGCCCCGATCAGCGCCTTCAGTGCGTCGTCGGTTTCGGCCACGGCGTGACCCCGGAACCCGATCACGGTTGCATAGCCCAAAACTCGATTGTCGTCCTCGACGAGTCGGGCCGTACCGGCGTCGACCGCCTCGGCGAGTTCACTGCTTCGCTCGTAGCCGTGGATTTTGCGACAAATTCCACTGCACACGTCGATTTCGTTTTCCCGAACTGGCCGGACCCGGTGGCCAGGCAATGCGAGGCCGATGGGCCGACCCTGCAAATTGGCGAGCGGTTCCCGGACTTCGAATCCCAGCTTCATGTACAGGGACAGCGACTGGTTGTTATAGGCCGCCTGCACCAGCCGCACTCCGTTCTTGCCCTGTTGCCGCACGCGTTCCAGGGAATGTTCCATCAATCGTCGACCGACCGAGCCGGCCTGAAGCGTCGGATCCACCGTGATGGGTCCCAGCCCGACGACCCTCGCCCGTTCGTCCATGAAGCAGCTGCCGACCAGCCGTCCATCGACAACGGCGACTACTCCGTAGAAGCCCGGATGGGCCAGGATCCGGGCGATTGCTGTGGATGCGTCGTCAGGTGAGCGCCAATCCGAGGGAAAGTTGTGTGCCTGGGCGACGGACCTGAAAGCCTCATAACAGATGGCGCCGCAGGCGTGCACATCCGCGGCAGTGGCGGGCCGGAGCAGGACGGTCATTCGCTTGCTCTAAGTTTTGTTCCGACTAGCGTCCGGAGGAAGGAGGCCGGTATCTTCTGGAAACTTGCCGCTTTCAAGTCCGACCCTCGGTAGCCGACGAATACGCCCAGAGGGATTCGAACCCCCGACCTACGGATTCGAAGTCCGGTGCTCTATCCAGCTGAGCTATGGGCGCGTCGAACCCGATTCTATCAGGAAGGAAGGGTTTTCGGCAGGGGTTCGAGCCGTCGATAGGCCGCGCGTGCCCATCATCGTCCCCCGAAATTGGGGTCAGAGCCCTATGTCCCCTTTTATTTCGCGGTCTCAGAGCGCACAAAGTTTTGAGATGATTGTGAGGAGGAGGGCCGGCCGAACGACGCGGGTCCCAGAGGGATTGCCCGCACCTACAGCCCGGTTTCAATCTTCCCCCTTCTGCGCGTGACCCCGCGGGCCGATGCGAAATAGATGACGAGCCCGATGGCCGCTGCGATCCCCGCGTCTCTGGCCTGAACCGCAGTACTGTTAGTCAGGAGCCAGACGGTCAGCAACAACGAGACGACGGAAACGGCTGTTCCCAGTGGCGCGACGAACCTCGCCGGAGGCGAATTGTCCCGCCGGCGGAGCAGAGGCAGCGCCACGCACGTGGATGCGTAGGCCAGCAATCGTGCAATGACGCTGATCGTCGCGGCATAGACGAATGTCCCTGTCAAGGTCAGGACAAGGACAACGAACCCCGTAACATATATCGCGGTATGCGGCGTGTGGAACCGGGCGTGCGTGGCTCCAATGAACGCGGGCAGCTCACCGCGTTCGGCCATCGCAAACGGCAGTCGTGGTGTGACCATCAGGGTGACGTTGAGGTTTCCAAGGATTGAAACCAGGGCGCCCGCCGAAATGATGGCCGCCCCCATCGGACCGAGAAATCGCCCTCCAGCATCGGCCAGTGGCCGCGCCGATTCAGCCAACTCCGGAAGCGTGCCGATGGCGACCAGCTGGATCAGGACATAAAAGATCGTGACCACGGCGATTGCGCTCAACAGGGCCCAGGGGAGATCGCGCTTCGGATCCCGGGCCTCGCCCGCCGGTATGACCGCCGTTTCAAAACCCGTGAAGGCATAGACAAGCAGCAGGACCGAGACCGAGAAATCTCCAAACGCCGGGCGCGCTGAAAGCGCGTAGCTCCCACTGTCGATAAAGAAAAATCCGACACCTATAAATAAGGTTAGCGGCAGCAGCTTGGCGATCGTCAGTCCGTTCGTCAGCCTCGTGGCATCGCGGACGCCGATGACATTGATCGCGGTGAGCGAAGCTACGATGAGGGTGATGGTGGCGGCGCGGATAGCTCCAGTCTCGACCGAGGGAACAAAGAAACTGAAATAGGCGATGAGGAGATTGCAATTGGCGGCGAACGCCGTGACCCGGGCGATCCACATCAACCATCCCACTTCGAATCCGACGACCGGACCGAAGGCTTCGCGCGCGTAGAGATACGGGCCACCAGTTTGCGTGTAGCGGCTGCCGACTTCCGCGAAGCAGAGGATGATCAAGGTAACCAGGAAGGCGCATGTGATGAATGCGAAGAGGCTGTACACACCGACGAGGGCAAAGACGGCCGACGGCAGGCCGAATATTCCGGCGCCGATGGTGGCGTTGAGAACCACCGCGCCGAGGTCCCAACGGCGGATGACGCGAACCAGTCCTTCCTGTGTCGTCTCGACCATCAAATTGGGGACAGAGCCCTATGTCCCTGTTAAATTGAAGCGCATTTAACGGGTTCCCACGCCCGTAGCGGATCCGTGCGGGTCTTCACCGGTGTCTACCTGTCTTCACGGGCCTTCACGGGCCTTCAATGGACGGACTCGATCACCTTAGCCAGAAACGGATCGATCGCAACGGGCTGGATCCAACGCGCCACGACCACGAGATCGTTCACCGGATCGACGTACACCAGGTTTGTGCCGTTGCCCCTGTGGGCATAGGCTTCGTCGGGAGCGCTCGGATACATCTTCTGACCATCGAGCCCCGGACCATTGAGGAAATAGTTCATGAACCCGTAGCCCGGGTTGGGCTCCGACGGTGTGGTGGCCATGGCGAACCATTCTTCAGGCAGGAGCTGTTCGCCATTCCAGTTTCCCCGGCGCAGTGTGAACAGACCCAGGCGGGCCTGGTCGCGTGCGCTCAGGAACATCCCGCCGCCCCAGTGTCCGCCGCCGCTGACGCTCTGGACCCTGGTGCCATTGAGCGTGATCCAGGAATTCTCATATCCGTGCCAGCGCCATGTTCCGGAAGCCCCAATCGGATCCATGATCCGTCGCCGGAGGACGTTCGGCAGTGGCTCCCGCCAGACCTGCATCGTCAGCAGGGCCAGCAGGTTGACGCGCGTGTCGTTGTACTCATAAACCGTACCCGGTTCCGGACGGTCCATATCCATCCACGTCGCGGGGTCTTCCGCCGGGCGATCGGCCCAGTCGGGTTTGCCCCACAGCGTGCCACGCCAAGCGCTGTTCTGTTGCAGCAGGTTGCGCCATGTGATCTTCAGATTGTGCTCGTCTTCAAACAGCGTCACGGGCTCACGGGAATAGCTGCTGTCGCCGACGCCCGGTTCCCCGTCGCCCTCGGGCAGGAGAACGGGCGCCATGTAACGGGCCACCGGTTCGTCAAGGTCGGCAATCAACCCGTCCGCCCAGGCCAGCCCCACCGTCGTCGACAAGAAGCTTTTGGTGACCGAGTGGGTCATGTCCACGCGATAGGGTTCTCCCCACTCAGTCACAATGTAGCCGTTGCGGATGATGATGCCCGCCGCATCTCCGCGCGTCCGAAACGGCCCGATCGGTTCCCCGTGGGGCTCGCTTCCGAAGCCGAGTTGATGTGCGACGGCCATATCGCGGGTGATCTGGGTTTCACCGTCGATGGCCATCTGAACGGCCTCTTCGACGAGCGTCGCATTCATATCGACTTCCCCCGGGCGCCGGGTTTCCCAGTCGTGCAACCCGGGCGTGTACTGGGCAGCTGCACCGAACGGCAGCAGCAACACGACCAACAACAGCGCAATACCCACCACGTTTCTTGGACGAACGTCTGTCATGGCAACCTCCCGAAGATTGGGGTCAGAGTCGCACATTCCTATTGAAACAGCTACGAAATGCCAGGAAAACCTCGTTCAGAGTGCCCGCATCCTCGTCATGATCCCCCACGACGGGTGAATCGATTTCAAGGTCGCCAGGAAGTCCTCGTCAATCGGCAACCATTGTGAAGACTTGAAGTCCGTCGATCAAGGTTGATTGGAGAACGCCAGCCCACCGTTCCTCACATATCGGATGTGCTACCTTATAAGTTTGTCTTTTTAGGTGAGGTGAATTCATGCGCAATGTCGTCATTATCGGTTCCGGACCCGCGGGTCTGACGGCCGCCATCTATGCGGCGCGGGCCGATCTGAAGCCGGTTTTGATCGAGGGTTCCGAGCCAGGCGGACAGCTGACGTTGACGACGATGGTCGACAACTTTCCGGGCTTTCCGGAGGGCGTCATGGGGCCTCGGCTGATGGAAGACATGAAGAAGCAGGCTGAACGGTTCGGGGCTGAGATTCTGAACGGTTATGTGGATCGTGTGGAGCTGGGAGCGCATCCGTTTCGGGTGTTTGTGGACAAACAGGAATTCGAGGCGAAGACGGTCATTATATCGACCGGCTCTTCGGCCAAGTTGATCGGTCTGGAGAACGAAAGGCGGCTGATGGGCCACGGCGTGTCCACCTGCGCCACCTGCGACGGGTTCTTTTTCCGCGACAAACAAATCGCTGTCGTCGGCGGCGGAGATTCGGCGATGGAGGAGGCGACTTTCCTCACCAAGTTCGCCACCGATGTGGCACTCATTCACCGGCGGGACCAGTTTCGTGCCTCAAAGATAATGCAGGACCGTGCTCTCTCCAACGACAAGATCCGTGTGCTCTACGACAGTGTCGTCGAAGATATTGTGGGAGACGAAGCGGTGACCGGCATCCGGGTTCGGAATATCAAAGATGATGTCGCCTCGGAGATGGACTTAGAAGGCGTGTTTGTTGCAATCGGACACAACCCCAATACCGGAATATTCGCAGGACAAATTGATTTGGATGACAACGGGTATGTCGTGACGACCCCCGGCTCCACACGGTCGAGCGTGCCCGGAGTCTTTGCTTGTGGCGACGTCCAGGACCCGGTTTTCAAGCAGGCCGTCACGGCGGCGGGAACCGGCTGTATGGCGGCGCTCGAAGCCGAAAAGTACATCGAGGGATAAGCGGTTTCGTTCTCTGCGACGTCTCAAAGACATGGAAGAAGCCGAACGAATTTTTACGAGGGGCGAAGCGGTTCAGGCCTTGACCCGCTTACGGCCATTGATGGAAGACCTGCGTAAGGAGTGGGATCGCATTAAGACGCTGAATCCCGAAATTCAAAAGATCCGTGAGAAAGCGATTCTCGACGCGTTTAGCCCTTACGGCGTCGAGTATGTCGAGTCGGTTTCTCTGCTCATGCGTCTGATGGGACAGGTGCGCGACATGGGTGTGGTCGTGAAAGATCTCGACAAGGGCTTGTGCGACTTCCCGTATCTGCGGGAAGACCGCGTCGTGTACTTGTGCTGGCATCTGGGTGAGGAATCGATCGGATTCTGGCACGACCGGGAAACCGGGTTTTCCAGTCGGGAGCCGTTGACGGACGGAGATCTGTGAGGAGCATGCATTGACGACACCCGCCGACAAGATTCTCGTGGCCGACATTGACTGCGTGGCCGCGATCGGTGTCACCCCTGAAGAGCGGACGATGAAGCAGCGACTCTCTGTCGATGTTGAGGTGTCAACCGACATTCGAAAAGCTGCCGGCAGCGATTCACTGAAAGACGCTCTCGATTACGCCGCGGTTGTGAAGCTGGTGGTCGAACTGGCCGGGGATCGCGACTATCATCTTATAGAAACGTTTGCCGAACTGATCGCCGGCCGTGTCGTCTCGGATATGGAAGCCGATACGGTTCGGGTAATGGTCCGGAAATTGACACCGGTTCTATCGAGCCGTGTCCGGTATGTTTCGGTGGAAATCGTCAGGGAACGAGGAGCGGGCGGCGTTCAAGATCCCGAACGTCTTGGCCAAAAAGGACTTCTCAGTTAAATTTGTGTTGAAGAAATCGAAAAATCTGCGTTATTCTACCGGCGCTTCATGACAGCTTGGCAGAGTGTATCCGCTCGGTTGCATGTATAGAGAAGCTCGCACTTATATTCGCTGGGACCTGCGTGTTCCGACGGTCCCAACCTAGAGGAGATCCCTTCCCGGCGGGCCGTCGGAAGGCCATAGGCAACGGGCAGGGCGAACACGTTCTTAGGAGGCAAATTGGCTACCTCACCGCAGCAGACGACTTCGGTCGAACCGAAGGGGACGACTTCGGTCGCACCCAGTAATGGCGGGCCGGGTAAGAACTCGCTCCGCAAGCGGACGATGAAGGCCATCGACGCGGCCGTATGTTATGGCGCAGGCGTGACCTTCGACGCGATCTACGCCGTCAGCAAGTACGACCCCAAGGCCGCGTTCACACCCAAGTGGTCTGAGAAACCCCTGCAGAAATCCTGGCAGAAGACCAAGCCGACCCTCGGCTGGCCGCGCCAGACCGACTCGCTCTGTCCCCAGTGCGTCCGTGAGGCGCGCGAAGCCATTGTGAGTGGGCGGCAGGACTGGAAGACCTTGTTGAATGAGAAAGTCGGCGAAATCAAAGCCGATATCGTCGAGCGTGACGGACAGGTCTGGATGATCAAGAATTGTCCCGAGCACGGCCAGATCGAAGACATGATGGCGGTCGACGTGCGGTTTCTGGAATGGATTGAAAAGAACTTCCCGGGACGGGATCTTCCGGCCCACAACGACGAGACCCTCCACAATCACGGCAGCAGCACGATCAAACATGGTCGCGGCAGTGTCCTGACGGTCGATCTGACAAACCGTTGCAACATGATGTGCGACCCCTGCTTCATGGATGCGAACCAGGTCGGCTATGTCCACGAACTCACCTGGGACGATATCCAGGAAATCATGGACAATGCGATGCAAATCAAGCCGCGCCGACAGATGTCGATTCAGTTTTCGGGTGGGGAACCGACGATGTCTCCGTTCTTCCTCGATGCGGTGAAACACGCCAGGAAGCTCGGGTTCGCCAGTACGCAGGCAGCGAGCAATGGGATCGAGTTTGCCAAGAGCAAAGAATTCTGCCGGGCAGCGGCGAAAGCGGGCCTCCGATACGTGTACCTGCAGTTCGACGGCATTGGCAACGATGCGAACAGTCATCGGCAGGTCGGTAATCTGTTTGACGTGAAGTTGCGGGCCATCAACAACCTGCATGAAGCGGGGGTGGAAATCATTCTCGTCGTCACGCTGGTCAACGGCCTCAACAACGACCAGGTGGGCTCGATCCTTCGGTTCGCGATGGACAACCCCAAGAAGATCGCCTTCATTTCATTCCAGCCTGTTTCTTTCACGGGTCGGGATGAAGAGATCACTCCCGAACGCAGGCTTCGCCAGCGCTACACGCTTTCGCACCTGGCGCATGACGTCAAACAGCAGGTGGGCATCACCGAACCGACACGGGACTGGTTCCCTCTTTCGCTGATGGGTTCCTTCGCTGACTTCGCCGATCTGGCGCACGGGTCGGAACGGGAATGGGGTCAGGTCAGTTGTGGCTGCCATCCCAATTGCGGTGTGGGTACGGCCTTGATGATCAACAAGGAAACCAAGGAAATGGTGCCGGTGCCGCAGTTCCTCAACATCCCCGGTCTGGTAAGCGACATGCAGAATGTTACCGATGCCGGCCGCGGGAAGTGGGCGTCGAACGCCATGATGGGCCTGGCGTTGCTGAAGCACTACAATCCTCATCGTGCGCCGGCAAGTTTGACCCTGGGCGACCTGTTCAAGAAGTTTGACAAGTCGTTCGGTTTAACCGGCAGGGACTACGGCAAGATCTCGGGCCAGGACCGCCTCTCCGATGTCGAGAAACGGCGTGCCGACCCCTGGAACTTCCTGTTTGTGGCCGGGATGTGGTTCCAGGACCTGTTCAACTATGATTTCCGCCGTACGGAAATGTGCATCATTCCTTACGCGACACAGATGGGCGAGATTTCTTTCTGCGCCTATAACACCGGTGTCGGGTGGCGGAACATTATCGAGAACATGTTCAAAACGCACACCGTCGCCGAGTGGTACAAGGAAAACGGAAAGCACGGCGTCTATGCCGGCGGCAAGGAAGTGGAGTTGGAATCCATCGAACATGGCCTGGTCATTAAGGCCGAAGATGCCGAGCGTGTGCGTGACCGCGGAGCCCTGCCATTGACAGCCGCGGACGAAGAGAAGCAGCAGCGGAAGGCGCAGCGCGAAGCGGCCAAGACGCGCGAAATCTACGAAGAGATGGTTCTTGGGAAGAAACCCAGCAAGCTCGATTTAATCAAGATCGAAGTGCTGAATCGCAAGGAAGAAGGCGAAGCGGCGATGTCGGCGTCCAAATAATCGAGACACTGTTTTGTGAAGAAGGGCGGCCCGTCTGGGCCGCCTTTTTTAATGGTGTGCGATCCGTGCGATCCGGAGATCCGGGACGGACACCTAATTCGGGATAGAACAGCCCGTATTGGTGAGCAGAACCGCAGAATTAGGTGTCCGTCCCGGATCTCTACTGCCTGGCAGTTTTGGCCTATCCCATCCGATCATCTACTTACTCTGAACGCCTCGGCTCCGCCTCGTTGTTCACCCGCACCGGTCCGACGGTGCGGGTGGACGCCCGACGGTCCCGGGGGACAAGGAGGCGGAGCCGACGCGTCAGAGTAATTAGATAATCGGATGGGAGCGCGGAAAGCCTTAAGGACCGTGCTTCTTCGCGGCCCGCTAGCTAGATCCCCAACTCTTTCCGTCCTGCCTCAGAAATCCGTTCCGCGGTCCACGCGGGTTCCCACACCACCTGGATCTTCGGATCGGGAAAACCGGCTTCTTTCAGTTTGGTCTGGATGTCAAGACTGATCGTTTCGCTGGAAGGGCAGCCGGGGGCGGTCAACGACATTGTGACCTTGAGTGCGTCGTTGCGCAGATCGACGTCGTAAATCAATCCGAGGTCGACGATGTTCAATGGTATTTCCGGGTCGTAGCACTCTTTAAGGACTTCCATCACGAGTTCCTTCGGGCTCAGCTGGGCGAGTGCGGGATCCCGGATCTTACTGACCGGATTCTCGTGTTCGGCTTCCGAAGGCGGCAGCGGTGGCTGGTAGGTCAGGTCGACATCGGGCTCTCCTTCCGATGGCACGGTGACCTGCGCCTGCTTTCGGTTGGCGACTATGAGTCCAACGATGAGGAGGATGGGTATTGCGATGAGTAGGTAATAAAGCAAGTCCTTCTCCTTGACGTGTGGTCTGTCAGGATTTCGACCGGGAGAAACCACTGTTACAGAATCGACGGGAAGTTGTCAACGCCGCCCGTCTTGGCACCCGATTCGGCCAATCGGAGTATTGCAAAGTGAAAGCCCGCTCGTCTCGCACTCTTTCCAAAAACGGGGCGACTGGGTCGTATCGACGACACTGGGGTCGTCTCATGACGGGGCAGGAACGTTCGCGAGTTCAAGCGGGACGATGCGTTGACGTTGGAGGCCGTGGGGCGAGTCATTGGGCCGGGAATTGGGCTCCGGTGAGTCACACGGAGGTCCCAGAAGTTTGCTATAATAGGCCGCTACGCTGAGCAGGAATTGGGTGATTCACACAGGCACGTGCGTCACTGAGACCTTACGACAAGGGGTTTAAGACATATGGCTTCCGTCTCCGCGAAAGAGCTAGGCGAGCCCGCCATCGTAGTTGCTTCAGGGCCATACAGCGTCGTCAGTACTACGTTCAAGTTCGACACTGAGGATCGGATAGAACTCCACAATCTGACACAACAGATGCGAGATTTCGTCAGAACATCGGGAGTTGAAGTCGGCCAGTTAATGATTGCTTCGATGCATACCACCTGTGCGGTTTTCGTGAACGAGTGGCAGGACGCCTTGCTGTTCGATATTGAGACTCATCTGGAAAACCTGATCAGCCGTGGGGCGTATTACAGGCACAACGATCCGGAGTGGTCAGACTGCGACCGTAGCAATGCGGATTCACATTTGCGAACGCTGATGCTGGGAACCCACGTCACTCTGCCTGTCGCCGACGGCGATCTCATTCTGGGAGAGTGGCAAAGCGTGATGATGGGTGAACTCGACGGCCCCCGCGAGAGGTTCATTCGACTACAGGTAATGGGTACTCGTTCCGGCGCGGAGTAGACCGCCACTCCTTGAAAGCGCCTGAGGGTTGATAGATCGAAAAGCTCCCGCGAGTTGAAAGACCACTTGATCGACAAAGAGGAGGACCACAATGGCAGTAACTGAGTCGACGACAATCACCATGACGAAGAACGCGGCAGAGAAGGTAAAAGAGATACTGGCCGAACAGAGCGAGATATTTGCCGGATTGCGAATACAGGTCGTCGGTGGCGGATGTTCCGGTTATTCCTACCGGATGGGTTTCGACAAGACCTGGGACAAAGACAAGGATGAGGTGCTGGAATTCGACGGTCTGAAAGTATTTGTCGACCGCGCGAGCATGCTCCAGGTGGCCGGAGCGGAAGTGGACTATGTCGATGGTCTCCATGGCGCCGGTTTCAAGTTTAATAACCCGAATGCTACAGGTACCTGCGGTTGCGGCGAGTCATTCAGCACCTAGGCCCGGGTCCCGATTTGGGTGCCGCGGTCCACTAATCCCTGTTGACCGTGGCTGCGGACTTCTAAAGAGTAGTTTGAAAGGCCCCATCGCCAGGCTTGCGATGGGGCCTTCCTTTTTGTAGGGTCAGCCGAAGAGCATTCTTGTGTTTGTGGCCGATTCGGGCAATCATCGTCATGCGTATTTCTGCAAACCCAGGGGAGCCGCGACCGGATTCCTGATGGAATTCGGGAAGAGGCTGAGAGGACCCTACCGCCGGTTCGCGGGAGGTCGACCCTAGTCCCGCATCCACACGCGGGCGCCACCTGATTCGGGTAATGCCGACGGAGGGAGAATAATCATGAGTTCCGCAAAACCTTTCGAAGATAATTCCGCCAGTCTCGACACATCGTTTCCAAGCAGCCATCGAGCCTATGTAGCGGGAAAGATTCACGACGACGTTCGGGTGCCGTTTCGAGTCGTCGAGTTGACCGATACCGCGCTGGAAGATGGCCGTCGGGAATCGAATGCTGACATTCGCGTCTACGACACCCGGGGGCCGTGGGGCGACCCCGACATCAAGTGTGATCCCAGGCAGGGGTTGCCGGCTCTGCGGACGGATTGGATACGGAATCGCGGTGACACCGAGGAATATGGCGGCCGCCCGGTTCGACCCGAAGACGATGGTTATATCAGCGAAAAGCACCGCGATCTGGCGGAGGACAAACCCGGGATCTCCCGCCTGGAACTGTATCCAGGCTTGAGGAGACGCCCGCGGCGCGCGACGCGGGGCTCGGCCGTTACCCAGATGCACTACGCAAGAGCCGGAATGGTCACGCCTGAAATGGAATACGTCGCAATTCGTGAAAACCTTGGGCGCGAAGCCGCTTTCTCCAGCTCGGATGCCGATCGTACCCAGCTGGCCCACCAGCATCGCGGCGAATCGTTCGGTGCGGCGATACCCGAATTTATCACTCCGGAATTCGTGCGGGACGAAATTGCCCGTGGACGGGCGATTATTCCCTCGAACATCAATCACCCCGAAGCCGAGCCGATGATTATCGGGCGTAATTTCCTGGTGAAGATCAACTCCAACATCGGAAACAGCGCCGTTGCAAGCTCGATTGAGGAAGAAGTTGAAAAGATGCAGTGGTCCGTCACCTGGGGTGCGGACACCGTGATGGACCTGTCGACGGGTCGGAATATCCACGCGACTCGCGAGTGGATCCTGAGGAACTCACCGGTTCCAATCGGTACGGTACCTATTTACCAGGCGCTCGAAAAGGTGGGTGGACGGCCCGAAGACCTGACGTGGGAAAGTTATCGCGATACCCTGATCGAGCAGGCTGAGCAGGGAGTCGATTACTTTACGATCCACGCAGGCGTCCTGCTCCGCTACATACCATGGACAGCCAAACGCATGACCGGAATCGTCAGCCGGGGAGGGTCCATTCTCGCCAAGTGGTGCCTCGCCCACCACGAAGAAAACTTCCTATACACCCGCTTCGAAGAGATTTGCGAAATCATGCAGGCCTACGACGTGTCCTTCAGCCTGGGAGACGGGTTGCGACCGGGATCGATTGCGGATGCCAACGACGATGCGCAGCTGGGCGAGTTGAAGACTCTCGGTGAGCTCACTCAGATCGCCTGGGAGAAGGATTGCCAGGTGATGATCGAAGGGCCGGGTCACGTTCCGATGCATTTGATCAAAGAAAACATGGACCTGCAACTGGAGCTGACCCATGAGGCCCCCTTCTACACGCTCGGTCCCCTAACGACGGACGTGGCGCCGGGCTACGACCACATTACCAGCGCGATTGGTGCGGCGATGATCGGTTGGTACGGAACCGCGATGCTCTGCTACGTCACCCCTAAAGAGCATCTGGGACTCCCCGACCGGAAGGACGTCAAGGACGGCGTGATTGCCTACAAGATCGCTGCGCATGCCGCCGACCTTGCGAAAGGGCATCCCGGAGCCCAGGAGCGCGATAACGCTCTGAGCAAGGCGCGGTTCCAGTTCCGCTGGGACGATCAGTTCCATTTGAGCCTGGACCCCACCACCTCCCGCGACTTTCACGATGCGACCCTGCCGCAGGACGGCGCTAAGCTGGCCCATTTCTGCAGCATGTGCGGCCCTCAATTCTGTTCGATGAAGATTACCCAGGATGTCCGCGACTTCGCCGCCAGCCTTGAGCTCGAAGAAAGTGAAGCGCTTAAGAAGGGTATGGAGCAGAAGAGCGAGGAGTTCCGTGAGGCTGGAGCTGAAATATATTTGAGGGATTAGGGAGGGAAGAGGTGGGGGATGGGATCTGGTGGCGGGAGACGGAAGCTCATCGTCTGGTAATTTCGTTCGAGACCTATCCGATCATCTGACTACTCTAACGCCTCGGCTCCGCCTCGTTGTTCACCCGCACCGTCGGACCGGTGCGGGTCTTGTCTAAGAACTTTTTCAACGTTCCGCTCGTCCCCATTGAACTCGCCATCAGGAAGATGGCGAGTGTCGCCGGTCGTTCGGACAGGATGTCCGAATGAACGACCGAGCGAAATCCTGATCCTGAGAATGGTGAGCCAAGAGCGCACCACACGTCTTGTGCCGACCTTCAGTCCTACCCCTGTTCACTCTTAACCTGTGACTTCGAATCAATCACCAGTTCGGGTTCAGAGATGATCACCCGGGTGTGGGGCGGGACCGAGCGGGTCAGCCAGACGTTGCCACCGATGATGGAGCCTTTGCCGATGATGGTGTCGCCGCCCAGGATCGTGGCGCCGGCGTAGATCACCACGTCATCTTCGATCGTCGGGTGCCGCTTTCGACCCCGTACGATCTGTCCCTCTTCATCTTTTGGAAAGCTCAAGGCGCCGATTGTGACACCCTGATAAATCTTGACACCGTTGCCGATCACGGTCGTTTCACCGATGACGACACCAGTGCCATGGTCGATAAAGAATCCCTTGCCCACCGTGGCGCCCGGATGAATATCGATACCGGTCCGCGAATGCGCGTATTCGGTCATGATTCGGGGTAGCAGCGGGACTCCGATCCGGGCGAGTTCATGGGACAAGCGGTAGACGCTGATGGCATAGATCGCCGGGTATGCAAAGATGACTTCATCCGTGCTTTTCGCTGCCGGATCGCCATCAAAAGCCGCCTGTACGTCGTCGGCGAGCTGTCTCCGCAGGTCTGGGAGTCTCCCGAGAAGGTCCAGCGCCTGGTCCTCGGCGATGGCAGCGCAGTGTGTGCAGAGATCTTGGGAGAGTTCGCACGCGGGCCGCACGCTGCGGTAAATCTCTTCGGTCAGGCGGGTGTATATCGAATCCAGCAGGTCCCCGATGTGGTAGTCGATGTTCGAGGCTTCGAGATGTTTTTCACCGTGATATCCGGGATAAACGACTTCAAGGATGTCATCAAGAATTTGGATGACCGACGATTTATCCGGGAGGGGGACAACGTCCAGATGCTGGAGCTTTGGTTCCAGCCTGCCGTAGGTATCCAGAATGGCCCGCGCAATCGTGCGAATCTCGCCCCGTTTTCTGAGATGTTCCCTCATGTGGCTAGAGCGCTCCAGGCGCGCTCTCATCGGTGTCTTTCAGGACTTCCAGTGTTCCAGCGTGTGTTTGATGTCGGCCATGAACCCGTCTGCGACGGCGCCATCAATGACTCGATGGTCGAACGACAGCGCCAGGTACACCATGTGCCGCACGGCAATCGCTTCGTCGACAACCACGGGCCGACGCTCGATACCGCCCATTGCCAGTATAGCAACCTGCGGCTGGTTGATAATGGGGATTCCAAACATCCCGCCGAAGTTGCCTGGATTCGTGATGGTGAACGTGCCTCCCTGAACCTCGTCCGGTAGCAGTTTTTTCGTGCGTGCGCGCTCGCCCAGGTCTGCGGTTGCCCGCGCCAGGTCGAGCAGATTCAATTCGTCGGCCTTGCGGATCACCGGAACGATCAAGCCACCTTCCAGTGCAACAGCGATTCCGACGTTGATCGCCGTCTTGAATACGACGTCGTCTCCGTCGACGGACGCATTGATAATCGGGAACTTGCGGATCGCCCGGGCAACCGCCTGGATGAAGAATGGCGTTACCGTCAGATCGACGCCCGATCGTTGAAACTCGGGCTTCAGCTCCTTTCTGGCATTCAAAACAGCGGAGCAGTCGACCTCGAAAACTGTGGCTACGTGAGCTGAGGTGCGTCTGCTCGCCGTCATGTGTTCGGCGATGGATTTCCGCATCGCCGTCATGGGTACGCGCTCGCCGGCGCCTTCGGTGGCCGGCGCTTTCTCTTCCTCGCGTTGCTCGATGTAGCTCTGGATGTCGCGCTTCGTAATGCGTCCGCCTTCGCCGGTGCCTTTGCCGGCAAATTCGGCAAGGTCGATACCGTGATCCCGGGCCATCCTGCGGACCATCGGGGACGATGGGACATTGGTTGTCCCCTGAGGTTTCGACGCGGCAGGGAGTGAGATCTCCGCGGTGGTTCCGCCGTCACGGGCCGGGTGCACTTCTTCCGGGCCAGAGACGGCCTCACGTCCTGCGCTTGTGATCAGTGCGACGACGGTGTTGATTTCGACGGTTTCGCCTTCTGCGATGAGGATCTCTTTGAGCGTGCCTGCGGCCGGGGATGGAATTTCCGAGTCGATCTTGTCGGTTGATATTTCGAAAAGGGGTTCGTCGCGCGCGATCGTATCGCCGGCTTTTTTAAGCCACCTCGTCAGTGTGCCTTCGAAGATGCTTTCGCCCATCTGGGGCATGATTACCTTAGTTTCAGACATGAAATCCAGATCCTCGGTCCCCGGGAACGGCCGGGTGGCTAGTACGCGTTCAGTTCCCGGGCAATCCGAACGATATCGGACACTTTGGGCAGGAAGAACTCCTCCAGAGGCGGACTGTAGGGTACGGGTGTGTCGGGAGCGGTGATCCGACGGATCGGTCCATCCAGATGGTCGAACGCTTCTTCGGAGATTGTGGCCGCGAGTTCACCGGCAAACCCTCCAGTCCGCGTGTCCTCGTGGAGCAGGATGACTTTGTTCGTTCTCTTGACGGACTCGAGGACGGTCTCTTTGTCATACGGCAGCAGCGAACGTAAATCCACGACCTCGACGTCGATGCCTTCTTTTTCCAATTCCCGGGCGGCGTCCAGGGCGACGAACACCATGGCGCCGTAGGTAATCACGGAAACATCGGATCCGTTCCGTCGAATCGCAGCCTTGCCGATCGGTACGACATAGTCATCTGCCGGCAGTTCAGCTTTGATTCGTCGGTACAGGAACTTGTGTTCGAAGAATAGGACCGGATCCGGATCCCGGATCGCCGCCTTCATCAGCCCCTTGGCGTCGTAAGCTGTAGCTGGACAGACGACTTTCAGGCCCGGAGTGTGAACGAAGTACATTTCCGGGTTCTGCGAGTGGAACGGTCCACCATGAACCCCGCCTCCGCTGGGTCCACGCACCACAATCGGCACCCCGGCACTCCATCGGTAGCGGCATTTCGCGGCGAAGTTCGTGATCTGGTCGAACGCGCACGAAATAAAGTCGGCGAACTGCATTTCGGCGATCGGCCGCATGCCCATCATCGCTGCTCCGATGGCTGCGCCAACAATGGCCGATTCCGAAATCGGGGTATCGATGACTCTGTCTTCGCCAAATTCGTCCAGCAGCCCGGCGGTTACCTTGAACGCGCCCCCATAGGCCCCCACGTCCTCACCCAGAACGAAAACGCTCTCATCGCGGGCCATCTCTTCCCAGATGCCCTGCCGGATCGCTTCGACGTAGGTTGTTGTGCCCACTCCCCGCTAGCCCTCGTAGTACACGTTTGTCAGGCAATCTTCCGGGTTCGGGTACGGATCTTGCTCCGCCAGAGCAACCGCTTCGTCGATTTCGCCGATCACACGGTCACTGAGCTGCCCGATGTCCTCGGCGTCCAGCACCCCCTGTTCGGTCAGAAAGGCTTCGAACCTCTGGATCGGATCTCGCTTTTCCCAATCTTCGAAAAGCTCTGTCGGGACATAGCTGGCGTTGTCGTGCGCCGAATGACCCGTCATGCGGAAGCTCTTGCACTCCACCAGGCTCGGTCCCTCGCCGTTTCGGGCGCGCCCGATCGCCTCGGTAACGGATTTTCGAACCGCGACAACGTCATTGCCGTCAACGATCTCGCCCGGCATATCGTATGCGCTGGCCCGGTCGGCCACATGTTCCACAGCCATTTGACGGTCCAACGGTGTCGAGTAAGCGTATTGATTGTTGTTGCAGACGAAGACGACCGGACACTTCATGACCGTTGCCATGTTGACGCCTTCGTGCCAATCGCCGCGACTGGTTGCCCCGTCGCCGAAAAAACACAGGACAACGTCCTTCATTCTGCGGAGTTTGAAAGACAACCCAATGCCGGTCGCTACGGGCACGCTGTCGCCGAGCATGCTGACAAAAGCAATGAGGTTGTGCTCAAGCGAGCCCATGTGCATATTGCCGTCCTTGCCCTGGGTCGGCCCGGTCTTTCGGCCCATGTACTGCGCCAGGATTTCGCGAGCGGTCATTCCCCGCATCAGAAAGGCGGCCATGTCCCGGTGAGAAACGCTCACCACGTCATCGTCCAGAAGATCGATGCAGGAGCCAACGGTGATCGCCTCCTGGCCGCGGCCCACATAGACGCCACCGAGGATCTTCCCCTGACGATAGAGTTTCTTCTCGATTCTGTCCTCGAGCTCGCGGGTCAACTTCATGTAATAGAGCATGTCGGTGAGCGGCTGGGTGCTGGGTAGGTGGGAAGGCGTGCTCTCTCCGACGGCCGATTGAGATTTAGTGGTTTTCACGGTCATACCCGATCTCCCGACTGCATTGCTGGCCCGGCTGATTAAGGGGCACCTTATCCCATAAGAGGCACGCTTTTCAAGCTTGGCCGTGCGCCTTAAAAGGTTGACAAATCGATTTTTCCGCGTCGTCGGACTGGCCGGATCCGGGAGCGACCGGCACTGCATTCATTAGCGGCGACAGGCGCTGCGCATCGGCAGCGACAAGCGCTCGGTCCAGGCGCCATCATCTCCTCGGAGCCTGCCCGCCGTATCGCTCGAGCATTTCCAGATTGAACGGCGCATGATCTGGATTTCGTTCAAAGCCCCGGTAGATCGTGTGACAGGCATAACAAACCACCACATCACCCACCAGGAAATAGATCAGAGCGTCCACTACGGCGGTTCCGATCAACGCCAGCATCGCGTAAACGGCGTTCGATCGGGCAAACAGGATGATGCTCAACCCCACGCCGACGACGACGATCGAAATCCCCAACGCCCGGTTGAAATCCTTCTGAACATAGAGGTTATCGTGTCCGCAGAGCGCGCACTGATCGACCATCCGCCCAGCCGCAAGCGACTCGGAGAGCCGAAGATCGCTGTTGTGGCCGCATGCGGGGCAGGCGAGGGCCAGGGCATCCGAAGGTGGAATTTCCAGTTCCAGTTCACAGTTCGAGCACTTGAAATGTATAATTTGACCCATGAGAATCCTTGTTGCCGCAGCGATTATAGCGCTCCTGTTCGAGTCGGTGGGTTCTGCCCAGTCGTTGGCTGATCGAGCCCGGAGCGAGCGGGCCCGGCGTGAGAATCCAAGCGACGAGAGCGCGACGTATACCACTGAACAGATCCAGGGCCAGTACGCCCCTGTCCTGGAGCTTGGGCCACCGGTCGATCCCGAGTTGCTTGGTGCCCTCGAGGACCTGCGGGACCGCCTCCTGCAGTTCGGGGTGGATATGGCGGCGCCGATCGCGCGGATTCTGGATGACGCGGCTGGCGGATCCAACCCCGCGGTCGAGACGCTGGAAGCCTTTGAAGCGGGCGTGGTTGACGTGATCGGCCGTCTTGCAACGGGGATTGCAGATCCTTCAGTGACCGTCCCACAGCGCGGCCAGCTTGAAATCCTGATGTTGAGTGCCCAGGGCGTGGGGTCCCAGGTGCGTAGCGAACTGGCTGCGGCGCGACGCCAGTCGGGACCACCTCGGACGGGCGAACCCGGGTCTGAGCTGAATCCTGCTGAGATCGAAGCCACCGGTGGTTTGCCTGCGGGGGCAGAGGCAGCCGAACAGGCGGGGGTTGAGGGCGAAGGGGATGATCCCGCCGCCGCCCTCGCCCAACAACAGGCGCTTGTCCAGCGACTGGCTGACAGTGAAGTTCGGCAGTCGCTGGAAATCGGGCGTTTGAGGGGCTTCGTGACCGCAGTTACAGGGACACAGGCGGTACGCAATACGGCGCAGACCGCGCTCGGAGCAGCGGAACAACAGTTGACGGACACCCAGGCTGAACTGGAAGCGGCCCGCGCAGAACTCGAGCGTCTGCAGGCTGAGATGCAGGAGCAGGCGCAACCCTAGTGTAGTCCGTCACAGTTAATGTAACTTATTCAGCTTTCCTACGTCTGAGTATATATGAGGAGAGCACCGACGATTAAATTGGACATTCCTGTGCGGAAGGAACTGGAGCGACTGAGCCGAAGCCGCAGTGTGGCGGTCCGGTTGGCGGAACGATCTCGAATTGTCTTGCTGGCCGCCGGGGGTCTGGACAATCAGGAGATCGCTGCCAAGTTGGACATCACTCGTCAAAAGGCCGGACGTTGGCGCGATCGTTTCGTTGAAGATGGCCTCGGGGGAATCGAAAAGGACGCTTCCCGCAGTGGACGGATTCCCTCGATCGGCCGCCGGAAGCGGGCCCGGATCGTGAAGAAGACGGTCGAAGGGAAGCCTCCGAACGCCACGCACTGGAGCCGGTCCTTGATGGCCAGGGCAACCGGCGTCAGCGAGTCCACGGTAGGGAGAATCTGGCGGGCTCATGGCTTGAAGCCTCATCTGGCACGCACCTTCAAACTTTCCAACGACAAACAATTTGTCGAGAAGTTGGAGGATGTGGTCGGTTTGTATCTGAACCCTCCGGAAAACGCCATTGTTTTGTCCTGCGATGAGAAGAGCCAGATGCAGGCCCTGGACCGCACGCAACCCGGGTTACCTCTGAAGAAGGGGCGGTGCGGCACCCTCACCCACGACTACAAACGCAACGGGACGACCACGATGTTCGCCGCGCTCAATACGCTGGACGGCTCGATTATCGGGACCTGTATGCCGAAGCATCGTCATCAGGAATGGATCCGGTTTCTCAATCAGATCAAACGTTCCGTGCCGAAAGACAAACAGATCCATATCATTTGCGACAACTACGTCACGCACAAACATCAGAAAGTCGTCAACTGGTTGAAGCGCAACACGCGCTTTCATGTGCACTTCACACCGACCAGTGCATCCTGGCTGAACATGGTCGAACGCTTCTTCCGGGATCTTTCCGAACAACGGCTTCGGCGCGGGGTTTTCCATTCTGTTCCTGAGCTAATCCAGGCCGTGGAGGAATATGTCGGGGGTCACAATCAGAACCCGAAGCCCTTCATTTGGACCGCAACGGCTTCCGATATTCTTGAAAAAGTTCAACGTGCCCGAAAGAAGCTCGATAAGTTACAGTCTGTTTGACGGGGACCACTAGTACCAAAGTCTCCGAGGATGCCCTCACCCGATCCACCTTCCCAGTCAAAATCGTACGGATCCGTGCCCGCATCGCCCGAATCGGATGACGCGGGCCCCAGAGACGACACTCAGGGTGGGTCGACCCGTGGCCGTCGGAACCGCCCCGGCGTCCCCGTAGTCCAAATGCGGGGGATCTCGAAATCGTTTCCCGGTGTCCGGGCCCTCGACGATGTTTCCCTTGCCGTCCATGCCGGCGAAGTGCACATGCTGCTCGGGCCCAACGGCGCCGGCAAGTCGACGCTGATCAAGGTTCTGTGTGGGGCACATCGTCCCGATGGCGGCGAGTTTCTCATCGATGATGTGCCTGTCCTGATCCATTCTGCGGCGGATGCACGCCGGCTGGGCGTTGCCGTTATCTTCCAGGAATTTTCCCTCGTTCCCCACCTCAACGTAGCTCAGAACATCTTTCTGGGCCGGGAGCTCAGAGGTCGGTGGCCGGGAATGCTGGATCATCGGCGGATGCATGCCCGGGCTCGGGTTCTGCTGGATTCGCTGGGTATGCCGCTCGATACGCGGACGAAGGCCGGGAAGCTCGGTGTCGCACAGCGGCAGATGGTCGAGATCGCCAAGGCGCTGTCCCAGAACGCACGCATCCTCGTGATGGACGAACCCACCGCTGCGATTTCGGATCTCGAGATCGAACGGTTGTTCGATCACATTCGGAAACTCAAGGACGAGGGGATCGCCATCATCTACATCTCGCACCGTTTGAGTGAAGTGTTTGCCATCGGAGACCAGATCACCGTACTCCGGGACGGGGGCAACGTGGCCTCGCTGAAACCGTCGGAAACGAACATGGAAGAGCTGGTGCGCCTGATGGTCGGACGTACCGTCAACGCCCCGAGCCGCGAGTCCGCTGTTCGCGAACCCGGCGACATTGTGCTCGATGTCCGGGATTTGAAGGCGGCGAACGGTATCGACTCGGTGAACCTCAATGTGCGGGCCGGAGAGGTCGTGGGCCTCGCGGGCCTGGTGGGAGCCGGGAGGAGCGAACTGGCGCGCGCCATCTTCGGCGCCGACCCGGTTCTCGGAGGGGAAGTGCGACTGGACGGATCACGGCTCAAGGGTGATCCCGGGGATGCGGTCCGCCAGGGCGTGGGACTCGTACCTGAAAACCGCAAGGAAGAAGGGTTGGCCCTGATTCGTTCCGTCCAGGACAACCTGCTGGCTGCGGGTCTCGACGGCCTCTTCCCGGACCGCTGGTATCGGTTCCCGAAGGCGGCTCGGGTGGCTGCCGGTCTGATCGATCAACTCCGGGTCTCCACGCCATCGCCGCGACGGCTTGTAAAGCTACTCAGCGGGGGAAATCAGCAGAAAGTCGTCGTCGGCAAGTGGCTGAATACCAGCACGCGGCTGTATATTCTTGACGAGCCGACCCGGGGAATCGATGTCGGGGCGAAGGCGGAAGTTTTCGGCCTGATCGATACACTGGTCGCCCGAGGGGCCGCTGTGCTGATGATCAGCTCAGAGCTGCCTGAAATCGTGTCTCACTGCGATCGGACATACGTGATGCGGGACAAGAGAATCGTTGGAGAACTCGGTAGCAGCGAGTTGACGGAAGAAAATATACTCAAGCTTGCAATGCACCATGGGTGAAGCCGCGCACAATCCGGCGGTTTCCGGTTCCGCCGGCAGCGGCTGGGCCATACACGCCAGACGGGTTCCGGGTGTCGCTTATCTGCTGGCCCTCATGCTGTTGGTGTTTTCCGCCCTCGCGCCCCGGTTCGCGTCCGTTCCGAATCTGCTCAACATCGGAACGCAATCATCCATTCTTCTGCTACTGGCACTGCCCATGACGCTGATAATTATGGCCGAAGGGCTGGATCTGTCGATGGGCGCCGTGCTTGGATTGGCGGGCATAGTCCTGGCGATGGCGCTGGTGGCCGGGTACCCGATCATTATTGGGCTGATGGCCGCTTTGCTGGTCGGTCTGATCTTCGGAATCGCGAACGGCTTGCTGGTCACCGTTCTCGATATGCCGCCCTTTGTGGTGACGTTGGGTAACCTGGGTGTGGCCCAGGGAGCGGCGCTGGCGGTGACCGACGGGCAGAGCGTTGTCGGCATTGGCCTGGAACTGTCCGCGCTGTACTCGGGCACGTGGCTGGGCCTTCCGTTTTCGGTGCTCGTGGCCGCGGTGACCTACGGCGTGTTTCACTTTCTCCTGTACTCCACACGTTTCGGCACCTATGTGTTTGCCATTGGTGGCAATCGCGAGGCCCTGATCCTGGCCGGCGTGCCGGCACGGTGGTACCAGGTGTCGATCTACGCCCTCGGAGGGGTGATGGCGGGGTTTGCAGCGCTGCTGCTGACGGGCCGGATGAATTCGGGACACCCGACGGCGGCCATCGGCATGGAGTTCGACGCCATCGCCGCCGTCGTCGTCGGGGGCACCCGCTTCGAACGTGGAGATGGCTGGTTGCCGGGCACGGTGCTTGGAGTGCTGGCCGTCGGTGTCCTCAAGAACGGACTCAATGTCGTTGCCGTGCCGTCTTCGCTCCAGGTGGCCAGCATTGGACTACTCGTCATCGTTGCGTTGCTGATCGACACCATCCGGGGAAGAGAATGACGCACACACACACCGCTATGTTGAACGGAGGTGGTGCAGGGGTCCATGTGTCGGTCATCGGAATGCGCCTGATCGGCGTCGCCGCGCTCGGGACAGCGCTCGCACTGTCCACCGATGCTTTTCTGACCTTGCCAAATTTGCTTAACGTGCTGCGGCAGGCGAGCCTGACCTTTCTGATTGGCTCGGGCCTGACTCTCGTTATCGTGACCGGCGGTCTCGATCTGTCAGTCGGGGCGACCGTTGGACTGAGTGCATGTCTGGCGGCGGCGGCCATTCAGGCGACCGGAACGATCATGCCCGGTATCGCGGCCGGACTGGCTTGCGGCCTGCTGATCGGCGTCGGGAACGGCTTCATGATCACGTTGTTGAAGCTTCCGCCATTCATTGCGACCTACGGCATGCTCTGGATGGTCTACGGAATCAACTATTGGTATATGGCAGGGGGCACGATTTACGGGTTCCCTCCAGGTTTCAGGAATCTCGGCAGCGGCTACCTCCTTGGCATCCCTATTCCGGTCTATCTCATGGTCTTGTGCATGGTTGTTGGGGGGGTATTCACACGCTACACTACCTACGGCCACGATGTGTACGCGATCGGAGCCAATCGGGAAGCGGCTCGACTGTCGGGTGTTCCCGTACGCTCCCGTCTGATGCTGGTATACACATTGAGTGGAGGGATGGCCGGCCTGTCCGGAGTCGTCTACCTGGCGCGTCTGAATTCAGCCGAAGCCGGAATCGGCGAGCCCCTTCTGTTGCCGGCGATCGCGGCGGTGCTGATCGGTGGGACGTCCCTGTTTGGCGGTGTGGGCAGTCTGTCGGGCACTTTCATTGGCGCGCTGATTCTGACTCTGGCCTTGAACGGCATGAACCTGCTCTCGATCAATGCCAACTGGCAACCCTTGCTCACTGGGCTGATCGTGTTGCTGGCGGCATGGATCGATGCTTCGACCCGCCGCCGGGCCCAGGCGCGTGCCTGAACGGACATGGCCGTGAAGCAGTCACTCTGAAGTAGGAGTAATCGATGAAAGATGCATGGCTCACACAATTGACGGTTGTGGCTCTTCTCGTTGGGAGCCTGGCTGCATGTGCGCCGGGTGGGGTCGACGGAGAGGAGATCGGGAATCCCGGAGAATCTGGAGAAACGATCGCCGTGTTCACCAAGAACCAGACCAATCCGTTCTTTGCGACCGTGCGCGCCGGAACTGAAAACGCCGCCGCGCAAATGGATGCGAACGTCATCCAATACGTACCCACCCGACCCGACAGCATCCCGGAGCAGATGAGCCAGATCGAGGACATCATCATCAGCCGGCCCGATGCCGTCGTCTTCATTCCTGTTGATTCTCAGGCGATGATTCCCGGCGTTATGATGCTGAATGCGGCCGAATTGCCGGTGATCAACATCACGGATCCCATTCTGGGCGGCGAGGTTGTCACCTTCATGAACTGCGACGAGTTCACGCTTGCCGAGAACACGGCCCGGTTCCTTCTGGAGAATCTGGGCGGTGGCGGGAACGTCGTCATTCTTGAGGGCGTGGGCGGGTCCCTCAACAGCAACAACCGCGTCGCAGGGTTCATGGCCGCACTGGAAGAGTTTCCCGAAGTCACCCTGCTGGCGTCGCAACCCGGTAACTTTCAGGAGTCAAGCCCATTCTTAGTTGAAACTCTCCACGGCTCACGATGGGTCATGCAACCTTCTTCTTCGATCTCGTCGACGTCTTCGCCTCAATTTTCAGCTCTCGCTGGAGGGCTTCGCGGAGCTTTGGAAGATGACGGTAGCCGATCACCTTCCTCAGGCGCGGTTCGATGTCGATGAGCGCCGTCGCCAACCAGCGTTGCCGCTGACTCGAGTTCTTCCAATGATCGACCTTCGCACACCTTTCCTCGACAAGGGCATTGACCGATTCCAGGCAATTCGTCGTCTTGAACGAACGGCCCAAGACCCCGTACACGCCGAGCCGATGCAACGTGAGGGTCTCTTCCAGGCCTTCCTCAAGGCTCGCAGCCCCCGATTGGTTTCGCTCCTCGAGCTCTCCATGGAGCTCTCCGAGCGCCGCCCGAGCTTCGTCGTACTCCGGGCGCTCGTAGGCCCGCTGCAGCCGGCGTCGCCACACGGCTTGCTCGGTCTTCGATAGGTATCTCACGACGTTCTCGCGTTTGTGCCATTGGCAGCGTTGGACCAGGGCTCGATTCCTGAATGCCTTCTTGACCGCCGCCCGCAGACCTTTGCCGCCGTCGACAATCACCAGCACGCCTTCAGAGATGTCCAGGCCCCGCTCCATCAACGAACGGAGAAACGGAGTCAGCACTTGCTCGTTCTCCGTGTCGGTCTCCACGAAGCCCAAGAAGCGTTTGTCGCCCGAAAGCGTGACGCCCAGGGCCACTACCATCAGGGCGTCGGCAAACGCCTTCCCGTCCAGGAAGATCGCCACGACGTCCTCGCCACTCAGATCCCGCTCCTGCATCTCCCGAAGTTTCGCGGCACTCGCCTGGACGAATCCTCGAGACACCGTCGAACTCGACAGTCCGATCGCTCCCGGAATCGCTTCAGCGGCCGATTCATAGTTCCGGCAGGAGATCCCATACAGCACACGTCTGAGCAGTAGCTCGTTCACCGCGCCACCCGGACTGAGTTCCTCGTAGGTCCGAAGCGGAATCTCCCCGCCCGCCACGCTGCGCACTCGAGGCACCCGAACCGGCACCCGCTGGCCACCCAGCCCCACGGTCCCCGGATTGCTCCCGTGTCGCCGGCCCCGCAACGCCGCCTCCTTTCGTGCGTATCGCTCACCCGCCAACGACTTCACTTCCTCGTCGAGCAACTCCTCCACGTGCATCAACCCCAGTGGGATCAACGCCCGAATCATCTCCACCTTCGAGTCCAATTCCAGTCCCGAGTATTCCTCCCGGCTCAGGACCTCGACCTCACCCAGCACACGCGACTTCTTGCGTTTCTTTACCGAACGTAACAGACTCCTCATCTCGGCTCCTTTCTCTTACAGGCTTGATGTTGTTTCTTCCAATACCATCAAACCATGGGGTTTGGAGCCGTTTCAATTTCCAACTAAGATTGGCACACATTCACTTTCAGCGTTTGCAGGCACTCCAGGTAATGGAGAACCTCCTGCAGACCTACCCCGAAATCGACGGCGTCCTTGCCGCCAACGATTCGATGGCCATGGGGGCGATCGAAGCCCTGGACGGGGCCAACCGGGATGCGCAAGTCGTCGGGCTCAACGGCACGAAGGAGGCGATCGACGCTATTAAAGCCGGAACGCTGCTGGCATCCGGGGATTGTGACGGTTTCATGCATGGATGCATGGGCATGATGGCCGCCGTCCGGCACCTGCGCAACCTGCCCGTGCCCGAGACCTTCGACTTTGACGTGTCCGTCGTCAACGAAAGCAACTACGAACCCCTCGACATACCCTTGGAGCAGCGTATGTGCCCTTCTTGGGAGAGTGTCGTGGGGACTGCGGAGAATGTCGCAGCTACTGCGGAGAATGTCGCAGGGACTGTCGCAGGCGAATAAAAGTGTAGCTGTGGTCTCTGCAGCTTTTAGTAGGACGGCACCCGGACACTGTAGGGGCGCTCTGTAAGGGCCAATCACTCAGATTCGTGCGGTCCTAGACCTCACCTTCAGTCAGCGGCCGATTGACTCAAAGCTTCATAGATTGCGCCAACGGCCGCAAGCTTGATTCTCTCACTTTCCCACGCTGCGGGCAGGGCTGGCTGCCCAATAATTGACCTGCCCAGCTGCGTCCTATACCATTTCCTCAATCATTCCGTTCTGGCCGAACAATCGGGCCTAACCGCGACAGCCGGACTGAAACTTCCCCCATGCCACCGCCATCACAAGTTGTGACACTGCTGCTGGGGAGAGCCCGTGCCGGTGACGACACAGCAATTGATGAGTTGTTTCCCCTGGTATACGACGAACTGCGTAGACTGGCCGGAAAGCACATGCGGCGCGAGTACGAGCGTCAGACCATTCAGGCGACCGCTCTCGTTCACGAGGCGTATCTGCGTCTGATTCCGGGGGGTGCCCTCGAATTGAAGGATCGCGCGCACTTCTTTGGTATCGTGGGGCGGTCGATGCGTCAGATCATGGTCGAGCGCGCCCGCGCCCGCCATGCTGCGAAGCGCGGCGGCCCCGTAGCGGCTGTAACGCTCAACGACGAGATCCTCGGGCAGGCCGAACGGTCGCTCGATCTGCTGGCACTCGACTTGGCACTCGAGAAATTGGTCGAACTCGACCCGAAACGGGCGGAACTGGTCGAGCTTCGATTCTTCGCGGGCCTGACTCTTGAAGAAACGGCGGAAGTCATGGGGGTCTCGCCGGCAACCATCAAGCGTTGGTGGGTTTTTGCGCAGACCTGGCTGCGGCGGGAAATGACCCGATGAAGTCCGAGCGATTTCACAGACTCCAGGAACTGTTCCAGGCCGCCATCGAACGGGATCCCGAAGGTCGCGAGACGTTCCTCGCCCAGCTCACCTCGGACGACCCGGAGATGGGTGATGAGCTGTCGGCCCTGCTGGAGTCTCACCGGGAAGATGATCCCTTCCTCGAGAACGGAATAATTTCCGAGCCGATCGAACCGACCGATCCCGTCAACCCGATGAGCCCAATGGACCCGATGGTGCCGGTGACGCCGCTGGCGGACGGGCAATCAGTCGGCCCCTACCGGATTCTTTACGAGATCGGCCGCGGAGGGATGGGTGTTGTCTACCTGGCCCAGGACGTCGGCCTGCGTCGCCAGGTGGCGCTCAAGGCGCTCGCCCCGGCCTCCCTGGCAAGTGCGGGCCAGCAAGAGCGATTCCGTCGCGAGGCCCGGGTCGCGGCTTCTCTGTCACATCCCGCCATCGCGACCGTGCACGCGCTCGAAGAGGTCGACGAGCGATTCTATCTGGTCAGTGAGTATGTCGCAGGTCCCACGCTGCGAGCCGAGATGGACAGGGAGCCGGTTCCGATGGACGTCGTTGTCGACGCCGGTGTACAGATTGCGGAGGGTCTTGCGGCCGCCCATGAGAAGGGTGTCGTGCATCGCGACCTGAAGCCGGAAAACATCGTCCGTTCTGGGGGAAGACAACTCAAGATCGTGGACTTCGGTCTGGCCCTGGGTCCGGACACCGATTTCACGGAGCCGCGATTGACCGAGCAGGGAATGCTGATCGGAACCCCGACCTATATGTCGCCGGAACAGTTGCAGGGAAATCGGGTGGATTTCAGGAGCGATCTCTTTAACCTCGGAGTCCTGCTTTGCGAAATGGCGACTGGCCAACATCCCTTTGCGGGAAATACGGTCATCGAAACCACGGCCCGGATTCTCGAAGGGCAGCCTCGGCTGTCGGGTCATGCGCTCGAAGCTCAGCCGAAGTTGAAAGCTCTGATCGGCCGCTGCCTGGAAAAGAATCCCGGAGGGCGATTCTCCTCGACCCGCGAAGTCGTCGAATCCCTGCGTGCTCTTGACGATGGTCTGGCATCACGGCCCCTGGCTCCACCCGTCGCCGCCGAAGTCGCTTCCATGCCCGTCGATCCCGCGACGGCAGGTGAGGTCGAGCCACCCGGCCTGGGACGATTCTGGTGGCCCTTCCACCAGACGGTTGTCGTTGGACTCTACGCGGCCATGGTCGTGTTGCTGTGGGAGGCGAAAGAACAAGCCGGTAACGTCGGGTCGCTGGTCTGCTTCTATGGCGTTCTGGCCTCGGCCATAGCCAACGGCACATTAAGGGTGCATCTTCTGTTTACCTCGCGATTCAATCCCCGGGCGATCCGTCACGAGCTCCGGCGGAATTTGCGTTGGTCTCAGGCGATTGACGGCGTTTTTACCGTTTCGCTGCTGGGTGGGGCCTTGGCCCTTCTTCCGGGCAGTCAGCTGATGGCAGGCGTGCTGGCCGGAATCGGCATCGGGTACGCTGTCGTTTTCTGGGTGATCGAGCCGGCCACGGTTCAGGCTGTTTTTCTGCTGCATCCCTCCTCGGACCAATAAAGACCGCCCGTTCTCACCGTTTCCGCACCGCCGCTGTTGAAATGTTTTCTTCAAGCGTGAGCCTTTTCTGGTTCCGTTGTCGCATTACTGGGCATAGGGAGGTGAGCGATATGGGGCCTACTGGAGATCACGTTCGAGAAAATCGCAGTGTACTGATGTCGATCGAGAAACGGGTTCTGATAGCCATTGCGCGCAGGCTGCCCGCGCAGCTCGGGTCGGATCATCTGACGATCCTGGGGGTGTCGGCCATGTTCCTGGCCGGACTCTCTTATGTGGCCGCACGCTGGGATGAACGGGCGCTGGGCCTCGTCGTGGTTGCGCTGGTCCTCAACTGGCTGGGCGACAGCCTCGACGGCACCCTGGCCAGGGTCCGTGACTGTCAACGCCCGCGTTACGGCTACTATGTGGATCACTTCGTCGATCTGGTGGGCGCTTTCTTCCTGCTGGGCGGGCTGGCCGTCTCCGGTTACATGACACCCATCCTTGCGCTCGGGCTGTTGGTCGGCTTTCTGATGGTGTCGGCCGAGTCCTATCTTGCGACCCATACGGTGGGCGTATTCAGGCTGTCGTTCCTTGGGATCGGCCCGACCGAACTCCGCATCCTCCTCGGCGCAGGCACGCTGTTTCTGCTCCACAAGCCGACGGTTGAGATTGGCAGCCTGGGCCCGTTCCTGCTCTTCGACGTGGGAGGCGCGGGTGCTATCGCGGGTATGGCGATCACGCTCGTCGTGTCCGGTGTCCGGAACACGCAATTCCTCTACCGGGCCGAGCCGCTGCCGGAGGCCGAAAGGGTCTCCCGGTCCGGGGCCCGCGCATGAGGTTCTGCGGAATGCGTTTGCCGTTCGGTTTCCGACGGTGGATCACATTCAATCTCGTTGGAGTGAGCGGAGTGGCGGTTCAGCTCGCAGTCCTCACCGGGTTGCTGACACTGGACCTGCACTATCTGTCAGCCACCGGGCTGGCGGTGGAAGCCGCCGTCCTGAACAACTTTTTCTGGCATGAACACTGGACATGGAATGATCGGACCGAAGTCGCCCACGCGGGCAGGGTGAGCCGGCTGGTCCGGTTCAACCTGACGGTTGGATCGATTTCAATTGCTCAAAATCTGATTTTCATGAAGCTCTTCGTCGGCTACCTGGGGGTGGACTACCTTGCGGGCAACCTCTGCTCGATCACGGTATGCAGTCTGATCAACTACTTTCTAAGCGATCGGCTCGTATTTCCCCACCCCCGGCAGGTTTGACGGGCCCACAGGCTTCATGAGGGAGGCACTCTTATGTTTCGATTCTGGACTCAATGGAATTTAATCTGGCTGGGGGTGTGCGTCATTGCGGTGGCTGGCCCGGCCCTGCCGCTCGAAGGCCAGGCGCTGCCTGGGGAAACAGTCGCGGCGTGGAACGAGTATGTTCAGCTGACCGAGGAACGCATTGCAGGCGAGCTAGGCTCAGAAGACGCTTTTCTTGTCCAGGACTTCGATGCGGACGCACATGAAATGCGGGCCGATCTTCTGGAAGGAGATGTGATCGTCGAAACGATGAAAACCGTCAGGCACGATGGCAGCAACATCAAAGTGCCTCACGGAATGATCCACCACTGGCAGGGCGCGGTCTTCGTCGGGGGCGTCACTCTGGAAGAGGTGCTTTCCGATCTCAAGCATCCCGACAGCGCCCGCCACCAGCAGGAAGATGTTCTCGAAACACGCGTTCTGGAAAGGGGTCCGGATTCGTTGCGGGTCTATCTCCGACTGGTCCGTTCGAAGATCATCACAGTGACCTACGACACCGAACACCTCGTCCAATACGTCCATCACCGGGCCGACCGCGCTTCGAGCCGGACGGTCGCCACGCATGTTGCAGAGCTGGCCGATGCCGGGACGGCGAAAGAGCGGCAAAAAGCTCCGGGAGAGGATCGCGGATTCCTCTGGCGGTTGAACAGCTACTGGCGATATGAGGCCGTGGAAGGCGGCGTCATCATCGAATGCGAATCGCTTACGTTGAGCCGATCGATACCCTTGCTGGTTGTTCCCTTTGTCAAACCCATCGTCAACCGCGTCGCCCGGGAATCGCTCGATCGGACGCTTTCGCAAATGCGTGGGCGGATGACGGCGACACCCTGAATGCATGATGCCGGCGCCGCCAACTTCTGGTCCGGCCACCTGCCCGCCGTCGCAGCGCGGAGTGGGAGGCCGGCTCCATGGCTTTGTCGGGTGCCCGGCCTCGATATTGCGATCTGCGAATTACGCTCTCCGCTTCCCATCGGAGCGACGATTCGTCCTTTCCGTTTCAGAACACAGTGAATACAATGCGTACTACAGACGCGCAAGCAGGAGGAGACTATGCGTAACGTAGCTATCGCAGGAATCGGGGCGTCGGTTGTGACCTTCGTGGTGGCCGCAATCATGGTTGTCACCGGAATGGAGTCTATGATTGGTGTCGGAGCCGAAGGATTGTCGCGTGCATCCTCGAATCTCGCACTGATCGCCATTGCACTGGGTGTGTGGTTCAAGGGAAGTGGCGAGGGTTAGGGAATGCCTCCACAGGTACTCAGTTGGACACCCCCGGCGGGACCGTTGCAGGGTCGGGTGAATTCAGTGCGTGCCACAGTCACGCAGGCGGTGGGACTATGCTAAATCCAGCCATCCCGGCAATCGCGCTTTACGCGCTGTTGGCGTTTGTTTTGGCCGTCTTTCTGGTTGTCATCGGTGGAGGTTCGGTCATGGGTGTCGGCGCGGAAGGACTGTCGCGTGCGTGCTCGAATCTCGCACTGATCGGCATTGCAGTGGGTGTGTGGCATCGGCGGGGATAGCGAGTCGTCAATCGCGATCCGCAAGCAATCCAACATGCTGATCGCAGCCGAACGGTTGGCTGCGAGCGATCCACCCGCATTCAATGCCGTGTACGACTTGTTACGCGACCGACCTTCCTCGCAAGCAGTTCGCCGGAAAGAGGGTGAGCGACGGGAGTTGAACCCGCGACCACTGGAGCCACAATCCAGCGCTCTACCAACTGAGCTACGCTCACCAGAATAATCGAATCAACTACTTACCGGAGTTTACCACCTGTAGCTCTTCGGCTGATGGGGAATTGTGGAAAACGCCCGATCGCCGGGCACCGGGAAGTTGTGTTCCCACAGGATGGGCGCACTCGGGTCACCGTAGAGCAAATAATTGGCGTTCAGAAAAAACTCGCCGCGCCATGCGCAGGGGTGTAATATTTCATCAATCTGTACAGCCAAACAGCCTGTAGAAGCATTTCGACCCAATTGCGAGTTTAAGGGGACCCACTATGCGCCTGATTCCAGTGATCGCAGCAGCGTTAATCCTGTTTGTTTCGTGCCCTTCCTTTGCGCAAGGTTGGATCGAATATGCCAGTCGGAATGATTTCTTCACCGTCAATTTCCCGGGTGAACCCCGGGTGCAGGATATCAATTACAACACCGAATATTTCATCACATTGCCGGGGCGTGTCTACAGCGTCGATGTCGGCCCCAACCGCTACTCGGTCACTGTGGTCGATTACGCGGACGCCGCGCAAAAACATGCAGATCTGGTAGTCACTTGCCGGGCTGAGCTGGGAGATGGTGACAGTTGCAACAACCACACGGCGACCGATAAGCGGTCGGCAATGGACGGTGCGACGTGGAATATCCTCAAAAGGAAAGGTGAGCTGACGCATTTCGTCTACTATCAGGCGGAGCGCGTTGAAGGGCGTACTTTCCACGTCACCAACCCTGACGGTTCCCGCACGTTCGTCGCGGTCAACATGCACGAAGATCGTCTCTATATTCTGGAGGGAACCGTGCCTCCGAATTCACCGCCGCCGCTTGTATTCCAACAATCTCTGGGATTCCTCGATCAGGGAGGTAATAGAATTCGCTATGCGACGACATACTCCAACGGATTTCCCCCACCTCCCCGCGACAGATGAGGTTCGGAGGAGAGATTCGACGGGAGCGATCCCGCCGGGGCCCATTCTGTTGATTGGGAGTTGATGTAAAGTTGATGCATATGGAGGTAACGATGCCGATCAGATTATTGGGCCTTGCAGCCGTTTGTGTCCTTGCCCTGGCCATGCCGGTTTTGGCGCACCATTCCCACGGCAACTACGACGTATCGCAGTGGACCGTTTATGAGGGTACGGTCAGGGAAGTGCATCTCGTCCGCCCGCATTCCTGGATCTACCTCGAGATTGCGGACGACGAAGGTCAGAGCACGGTTTGGGCTCTGGAAGCGACCGGTCCCGAAGGGCTCTTAGGCAACGACATCCAGCCCCAAGACGTCATGTCGGGCGACACCATCAGCGTACGGTGTCATCGGCTCAGGGATGGCTCCAACGGCTGTCTTCTGGGTTATGTGACACCCTTACATGGTGATCTTGCGCGTGGCCACGGGGTCGAGAAGGAGTGGGACTAGCCAGATTGACGAACGTTTTTATGAATCCCGCGTCAGGGGTCCCAACGCTGTAAATCAACGCGCGTGAGCGGTCGTCAGCGCCCCGGAAAGACCCGCCCGATCGTTGCATACCCCGTCGTGGCCGATCACGAATCAGCGCGGTTCACGGTTCAACGCTGCAACGGTCTGCTCCACTACCCTCGCTCCCGCCAAGATCGCGGTCAACCGCATGTAGACTACATGAAGGCGGCCTCGCCGAGTTATCCGACGTGTAAGCAGCAAGCAAAAGACGCTGGTCGAAGGGAAGGACGACTGATGCTACTGTCGACGGCCTTCGATACGGGCAGCGGTCGACTCGGGCGCGCTCACCGGACAGTCATTCGGAACGAGTATCGTCCACGATCGTGAAATCGACGGGCAAAACCTCCGTGTCTGATTCAACAACCTCTTATTGTCCCGATAAGGTTTTGTTATAAGCGCGGTGCCTTCGAACGGACTCAGAGCGAAGAAGCTCCACCTGCTTCCATTCGTCCGCTGACATATTCTTGTCGCTCTCACGACGTCGCGGCGCTCGCTGGCCATCGGACTTAAAGAGGTTTGTGAGTTCGACTCGGCAGGTCTCGCACTGCTCGATGTGGCGGCGGATTCGCAACAATTCCTGCCTGTCACAATCGGGTTCTTTACCTGACGCCATGGCCTATCCTCCATTGGCTTTCGATCTGATCTCGATCCGTTCCAGTTCTCCCACAGCAAGTGTACGTCGTCAGAGGCGGATCAGCGATGTCAGCAGGTTCTGACGACTAGGGCACCGTCGACAGTGTCGTCGTATCGGTGTTGTGCCAACCCGCGCCGGGAGAAGCATCGAGATGCTATCGCTACAGCCCTCAAAGCGGAGCCAGATGGGGAGGCTAACCTGTGAGGACTCAAGGCCCTCTTGGATAAGCGCCCGCTGGATCGGCCGCCTATCCGGATCGCCAATCCCAGTTGGGGGCGTACGCCCGCCCTTAAAAAACTCTCTTTGAAGAGCCGTATGCGGGAAACCCGCACGTACATTTCCGTAGTGAGGCCGGCCCGGTGACGGGTCGGCGTAGCCCATCGCAGTTGTAGCTGAACTCTTAGCACTGGGTTCTGCGCTTTGTCCCGGATTCCTGTGCGTGCAAAGCCGGCCCCAATCGTGAACGTTTCTACTCGGTCCCCGTTCCCCTGATCTTCTGCCCGACTTACAGCTGCCGTTTCCGGCGAGCACCTACACCCAGGGCCAACGCGCCAACAAAAAGCAAGGTCAATGTCGTGGGTTCGGGAACTTGGGCGGCAATATTGTCGATTCCACCCGTTGCACCCTCGATATGGAAATACATGGAGTCCCACAGCGCGGCGTTCCTTGCGTCCAGGCCAGCGGGGTTCAGTCCGAGGCTCAGGTTCTGGAGACCTGCAATCGACTGAAAAGAGGAACCGGCAGTCAGGGGATCCAGGAACGAGATACTGGTTGCTCCCGCGCCCCCGTTGGCTCCGAAATCCATGTCGAACCGCAGGCGGACCCAGCCTCCGAAGAGCCCGAGACTCGACAGGCTGACCGACGTCGATGTGCTCGACGGGATCGCGAATCTCACTTCGTCATTCCGCGTGTTGACGTGGACAAAAAAACCCAGCTCCGGGGTGTTGAACTTGCCGAGATCACCATCGCCATCGTTATCGTAGCCCAACCCGAAATAGCTTCCCCAGTGATTTGGTAGCAGGTCCACGAAAACCGACGCATTCCCGGATCCGAACGATGGGAGCGCGAAACTGGTATCGTTTACGCGCGCTGCGCTGAGGCCGACATTGGGTCCGGAGTTGGCGTACCTGATTGCCTGCGTGCCGTCCGCCCCGAACCCCGGGGTCACCTGGGCGTCGCCGGGGGAGACGAACTTCAAGGTCTGCCAATTGTCCTGGAGGTCGAGGTTGCCAGGAGCGAGTGAATTGAAGTCGTAAGTCAGTGGGCCGCCGAAGGCGGGGCTAATCGTGAGGCTGACCAGCAGCAGAAATGTCATGCCCGTCAGTAGAATCTTTAGTTTGGTGATCATGTTCCTGTCTCCTGCGCGTACCGCGGTTTAAGTCGTTGACTGATTGGTGAGATTATTTGCACTTCAAATACCAAATTTGTGATGCCCTACAATTCGCTTGACATATTCATGGCCCCATTCCTTTAGACGCAACAACTTATACTGGAAAACGCGGACTGACGGGCAGGCCTCGCGATTCGACCCACAGGCAGGAATCTGTAATTAATCCCGACAGTGTTTCGGGCGCATTAACTATAAAGCACCATATAAGTGAAGCACTTGCGTGGTACTTCGGCGAGTTTTCCGGATTGTCGGCTTTCGTTACAGATTTTACAGATAAATAGGAAGCCGGAGCCAATGATCTGGGAGCCAGGTGCGTGGCGTAAAGAGGCAGTGGCAAATGAGGCAATCGGGACCGCATACAGAGGCGGGTGACCCTTCAGAACCTCACGTCGATTCCCATCTGAGCGGCATCCACTTCCAATGCGTCCAGACGCGCAGGAGCCACTCTTCGGGCCCGTACCGGAAATAGCGGAGCCACAGATGGCTCAGAGCGACCTGCAGGAGGAAGATGCCTGCCGCCAGCCCGAGACAGGCTGCGTGTCCGAGCTGGGCGTACCAACCGAGGCCGTAGCCGTTGAACAGAATGCCTGCGATCAGCGACTGGCCGATGTAGTTCGTCAGCGACATGCGGCCGGCGGAGCGGAGAGGTTCAAGAAACCTGCGGAGCCGGCCACTTCTCCACAGCCCGATCAGGCCTACGACATAGCTGAAGGAAAGAGCCGGCGCCGCTACGGCCAATGCCATCATGATGGCAAGACCACCAAAGCCATCCCCAAGCGGGCCGTCGAGCGACGCGTAGGCGAGGTTTCCTAGGACTCCGAACATCAGCGCCCAGGGCAAGACTCTCAGGAGTTGCGGCATATGGGTTTCCAAGCGCTCGGCAAAGCGGGCCTTGCCTGCTGCCAGACCCGCGACGAACATGGCCAGAGCACTCGGCCAGTTGAAGAGCAGCAAGAGCGGGATCGCGGCGACGAGATCCTGAAGGCGCTGGGAAACGTTGTCGGCCCAGCCTCCCAGATAGGCACGCCGCGCCAGCTCGCTGAGCTCGATCATCTCTTGCGGGTTTGTCGCGGTGTTCTGTTCCGCAAGACCAATCGCGAGGAGCCCGTACGCGAGCGCCGAAACAATGATCATGACGCCCGCGATTCGCAGAAGCGTCCGGACTTCGAGATCCCTGAGCCACCAGAGAACGCCGCCGAGTACGGCGTACGCGATCAGGATGTCCCCCATGAACAGGAAAACGGCGTGCAGCGCACCGATGAAGAAGATGCCGAAGAGTCGGCGGAAGTAGCGGGCGCCGAAGGCCTCGCCCCGAGACGCGGCGCCCTGGAGTTGAAACGCTAAGCCATAGCCGAAGAGGAAGGAGAACAGAACGAAGAACTTTGCCTCACCGCCGAACGCGATCAGCCACCTCACCGCGGTATCCAGTGCGGAAACCTCCGGGAGCGGGGTGTAGATAGGATGCGCGAGAAACGGAAGATTGACGACCAGTATGCCGAACAGCGCAAAGCCTCGGAGCAGGTCGAGAAACTCGATCCTCCCTCGCATGGGCTCAGCCACGGCCTACGAGCTCGACTGCGTAGGGGCCGTCTTCATCTGTACCCGTTTCTTTAATCAAAGTTCCATCTGCAGTGACCCACCGCGTCCCGGCTGCGTCCCGGCCTAGGGAATCCTCAAACTCGATCACCCGGCACAGGATGGGATTCCCTTCGACTTCAACCCTCTCGGAGCGAATCCACGTGAAGCGGCGTTCGAAGACCTCCAGACGATCCAGATCGAGGACGCGCAACTGAACCGTGTTTCCTTCGGCCGGAAGGAGGGGGACCGGATTCTCCGCGCTGGTCGTGTCGTACGACTCGCGCGGGATCTCGATCCGAGTGGTCTCGTCTTGGGTACGCACCTGGAACGCGAAGACTCCGTCCTCCCGATTCCCCAGGACGTCCACAGAGTCACCATCGATGACGGCCCGGCTGAGGAATCGGCGCGCACCGTTCTGGTCGATATCGATTTCGTTTTCTTCATCCAACGAAAAGACGGTGAAGAACAAATATCTGATCCGAATGTGCGTCGTCGCGGTAATTCGCTCAAAAGGTACACCCTCCGACGCCTGGGCGAGGGTCTGGATCTGCAGCGAGCCGATCCGTTTGCCCTCGGAGCGAATATCGTAGTCCTGAATGGAAGCCACGCCGGCTATCGCAAGAGCGAGAGTGGTCGAACACAAGATCGCAAACGCGACGCCGGTCACACTCACGGCCCGAGCGCGTCGGCCTGGGGTTGGTATCTTAGCGTCACTCATCTCGAACCTCCCGGTTTCGGTGCACATTCACGGTGCCAGCCTGCAACGAGAATACGCAGATTCAGGCGAGGGGATCGCCCCATCCGGCGGGGTGGTCCACCATAAATCGGCTTCAGCGCCGCTTTTGGGGCACCTGCGGGGAGGTTCCGGCCTTCTTTGATGAGTTGGCAAACCTCGAGGGTGTCTGGTGAGCGTGCCGCTTGAATATCCGGTTGAACGAGGTCTTGGAGCTGAACCCGCAGTCCAGGGCGACGGCAAGGAGCGTAAGGTTGCCGGCCTCTCCACCCTCGACGCGCTCCTTGAACTCGTCGACGCGGTAGCCATTGACGAAGTCGTAAAAACTCTCGCCGATTGCGTCGTTCAGGACTTGGGACAGATTGTGGGTGGTCAGGCCGGATGCGTGCGCCAGATCCTGGTTTGAGAGCGCGCTGTTCAGATGGAGCTTCTCGCGTTCCATGAGTTCCCGAATACTCCGGGCGTACTCGTGCGCCTCCTCGCCGCTCAGTCCTGACCTTTCGTACTTCTTTCCGGCAGGTTGAGCCATCGAAGCATCGGCGCGGATGCTGGGGGTTGCCGGCCCGCCATCGGCGCCGTACCCGGAGAAGATCGCGGCCTGGCGCAGGCCGAAAAAGCCGATCGAGAAAATCAGTAGCGTGGAGAGACCGAAGCCAAGCTGGAAGGCGACGGATTCGCTCAACCAGCCGAAACGCCAGCTCGCAAGGTAGGGGACCTCGATCAGGAGCCACGATGCCGTCATTACGAATACGACCTGACGGAGCCACGACAGAGCAATCTGATCGTGGTCGGAAAAGAGCGCTGCGATTCGGTGGCGATGGTCGCGGAGCAACCGGAGACTCCACATCATATACACGGGTGTGGCCACCAGGTCGAGGACGTAGAAGACGTTGAAAAGGACGGGCCGGTCGAACAAACGATTCGTCCCGAAGATTGCAGTGATTTCGGAATCACTGGATTGATCGAGAAGAAACAGGAAGTGCATGCTCGCCGCAACAAAAGGAAGAAGATGGATCAGGTTCCGCCGCATTTGAAAACCGTGGGTTGTGGACGATGCGACGTAGAGGAAGAAGAGCGGCGCGAAGAGCAGGTTACCGTGCACGAGGAAGAGCAGCGCGCCCTCGCGCCCCCGGCCGAAGGCAAAGTAGACACACAGAAACGCGAGGAAAGCCAGGAACAGGATCAAAGAAAGGATGAAGTCCGGCGTGGCCTTCGACTTCTTACCGAGAACGAGCGCGGAGAGGGAGAGAGCGTGAACACCGCCGAGTAGAATCAAGAGGTCCATGTGCAGGGAGAGCCCCCTTTCAAACATGTAGCCGGGAAACGCCGACCCTCGCACGATAGCATGCCATCTGCGACCGCCCTCGCCCGCGGACTACAGATGCCTGTTTTCTTGGAATTGCGGGGTGATAGTTAGAAAACGGGGGCTCCTCGCGTTCCCCAAAGCGGAGCCAGAAGGGCAGGCTAAGCTGGGAGGACTTCAAGGCCCTCTTGGATCAGCATCCGCTGGTTCAGCCGCGAATCCGGATCCGCTATTCCCGGTTGGCGGGGTACGCCCGGCTGTAGACTGTTTTCGAAGAGCCGTATGCGGGAAACCCGCACACTACGTTCTGTGGGAGCCGGAGGCGGGTGACTGCCTCTGGCCACCCGGTGGCTGGCCCGGTGACGGGTTGGCCTACCCGATCGCCGGTCACTTAAGTTGAATTCTCAGTCGTTTCTCG
This sequence comes from Terriglobia bacterium, assembly GCA_965263045.1. Classification (GTDB taxonomy): domain Bacteria; phylum Acidobacteriota; class Terriglobia; order 20CM-2-55-15; family 20CM-2-55-15. The sequence continues at coordinate 3,903,644 of CBDHGK010000041.1, read as the reverse complement.
ATCGGATACTCTGGGCGCGGGTTTCCATTTGTTCCGCTTCCTCGCTCCGGCCGGTCTGGCGTAGCAATGCGGCGAACGCCTCCAGGGTTTCTGCGACGTTCTGATGATTCGGACCCAATACTTTCTCTCGTATCTCTAACGCCCGCCTAAAGAGCGGCTCGGCTTGGGCGTAGTTTTCCTGGTCCCGGTACAGCCCTGCCAGGTTGTTGAGGGTGGTGGCCACGTTGGGGTGGTCCGGGCCCAGGGTCTGTTCCGCGATCGCGAGGGCTCGCCGGAAGAGCGGCTCGGCTTGGGCGTAGTTTTCCTGGTCCCGGTACAGCCCTGCCAGGTTGTTGAGGGTGGCGGCCACGTTGGGGTGGAACGGGCCCAGGGCCTGCTCCCAGATCGCGAGGGCTCGCCGGAAGAGCGGCTCGGCTTGGGCGTAGTTTTCCTGGTCCCGGTACAGCCCTGCCAGGTTGTTGAGGGTGGCGGCCACGTTGGGGTGGAACGGGCCCAGGGCCTGCTCCCAGATCGCGAGGGCTCGCCGGTAGAGCGGCTCGGCTTCGGCGTAGTTGCCCTGGTCCCGGTACAGCCCGGTCAGGTTGTTGAGGCTGGTGGCCACGTCAGGGTGGTCCGGGCCCAGGGCCTGCTCCCGGATCGTGAGGGCTCGCCGGTGGAGCGGTTCAGCTTCGGCGTACTTCCCCTGGAGACGATACAGTTCGGCCAGGTTGTTCAGACTGGTGCCCACGTCAGGGTGGTCCGGGCCCAGGGCCTGCTCCCGGATCGCGAGGGCTCGCCGGTGGAGCGGCTCAGCTTCGGCGTAGTTTCCCTGGAGACGATACAGTTCGGCCAGGTTGTTCAGACTGGCGCCCACGTCAGGGTGGGCCGGGCCCAGGGCCTGCTCCGCGATTGTGAGGGATTGTTGGAAGAGCGGCTCGGCTTCGGCGTAGTTTCCCTGGTTCTGGTAGAGGATGGCCAGGTTGTTGAGGGAGGTGGCCACGTCGGTGTGGTCCGGGCCCAGGGCCTGCTCCCGGATCGCGAGGGCTCGCCGGTGAAGCGGCTCAGCTTCGGCGTAGTTCCCCTGGAGACGATACAGTTCGGCCAGGTTGTTGAAACTGGTGCCCACGTCAGGGTGGTCCGGGCCCAGAGCCTGTTCTGAAATCGTGAGGGATTGCCGGAAGAGCGGCTCGGCTTCGGCGTAGTTTCCCTGGTTCTGGTAGAGGGTGGCCAGGTTGTTGAGGGAGGTGGCCACGTCGGTGTGGTCCGGACCCAGGGCCTGCTCCCGGATCGCGAGGGCTCGCCGGAAGAGCGGTTCGGCTTCGGCGTAGTTTCCCTGGAGACGATACGAGTCAAGCCCATTCTTAGTTGAAACTCTCCACGGCTCACGATGGGTCATGCAACCTTCTTCTTCGATCTCGTCGACGTCTTCGCCTCAATTTTCAGCTCTCGCTGGAGGGCTTCGCGGAGCTTTGGAAGATGACGGTAGCCGATCACCTTCCTCAGGCGCGGTTCGATGTCGATGAGCGCCGTCGCCAACCAGCGTTGCCGCTGACTCGAGTTCTTCCAATGATCGACCTTCGCACACCTTTCCTCGACAAGGGCATTGACCGATTCCAGGCAATTCGTCGTCTTGAACGAACGGCCCAAGACCCCGTACACGCCGAGCCGATGCAACGTGAGGGTCTCTTCCAGGCCTTCCTCAAGGCTCGCAGCCCCCGATTGGTTTCGCTCCTCGAGCTCTCCATGGAGCTCTCCGAGCGCCGCCCGAGCTTCGTCGTACTCCGGGCGCTCGTAGGCCCGCTGCAGCCGGCGTCGCCACACGGCTTGCTCGGTCTTCGATAGGTATCTCACGACGTTCTCGCGTTTGTGCCATTGGCAGCGTTGGACCAGGGCTCGATTCCTGAATGCCTTCTTGACCGCCGCCCGCAGACCTTTGCCGCCGTCGACAATCACCAGCACGCCTTCAGAGATGTCCAGGCCCCGCTCCATCAACGAACGGAGAAACGGAGTCAGCACTTGCTCGTTCTCCGTGTCGGTCTCCACGAAGCCCAAGAAGCGTTTGTCGCCCGAAAGCGTGACGCCCAGGGCCACTACCATCAGGGCGTCGGCAAACGCCTTCCCGTCCAGGAAGATCGCCACGACGTCCTCGCCACTCAGATCCCGCTCCTGCATCTCCCGAAGTTTCGCGGCACTCGCCTGGACGAATCCTCGAGACACCGTCGAACTCGACAGTCCGATCGCTCCCGGAATCGCTTCAGCGGCCGATTCATAGTTCCGGCAGGAGATCCCATACAGCACACGTCTGAGCAGTAGCTCGTTCACCGCGCCACCCGGACTGAGTTCCTCGTAGGTCCGAAGCGGAATCTCCCCGCCCGCCACGCTGCGCACTCGAGGCACCCGAACCGGCACCCGCTGGCCACCCAGCCCCACGGTCCCCGGATTGCTCCCGTGTCGCCGGCCCCGCAACGCCGCCTCCTTTCGTGCGTATCGCTCACCCGCCAACGACTTCACTTCCTCGTCGAGCAACTCCTCCACGTGCATCAACCCCAGTGGGATCAACGCCCGAATCATCTCCACCTTCGAGTCCAATTCCAGTCCCGAGTATTCCTCCCGGCTCAGGACCTCGACCTCACCCAGCACACGCGACTTCTTGCGTTTCTTTACCGAACGTAACAGACTCCTCATCTCGGCTCCTTTCTCTTACAGGCTTGATGTTGTTTCTTCCAATACCATCAAACCATGGGGTTTGGAGCCGTTTCAATTTCCAACTAAGATTGGCACACATTCGACGATACAGTTCGGCCAGCCTGTTGAGGCTCATGGCGAGGCGGGGGTCTTCCGGTCCGAAACCTTCCGCCTCCTCGACGGCCGACACGATTAGCAGCCCCGCATCCGCATACCGCCCTTGCTGGTTGGCTTCAATGCCGGCTGAGATCTGTGCGATCCAGCGTGACTCTTGCTCGGTCAACAGCTGAAGTAAGGCAAACTCATCTCCGATTCTTACGATCGGGCTGACTTCGCCCGGACTTAAAGCCGCGAGTCCATCCTTGAATTCCTGTCTGAGGTTAGCGACAACTACGGTTCCCAGGTAGCCTCCCGCCACCGAGGAAGGGTCCACTGAATGCTCCATCGCGAGATCTTCGAAGGATGATCCCGTTTCCAATCGAGCTCGAAGATCAGCTGCCTCGACCTCCGTTTCGACGACGATCAAACGAAGGCCAAACTGCGGCTCTTGTTCTGCGGCCGTCGCCGAACCGAGACGTAGCAACAGAATGAGAATCAACACAACTTTCAGTCTCATAGATGCCCCTTCGCACCGATGTCGGTAGCAGACCTCATACGGGCCGAGCACTGTTACGGATTGCATCGTTATTCCATCGCCGCGAGCTTCGCGCCGGCGCACTCCAGCATGATGGACATGTAGCGGTCGAATCGCTCTTCGCCCAGAAGCAAGGGGTGCGGTCCGTCCGGATACTGCTGGCGAAGCTGCGCCTGCAACTCCAGCGTGTTCATTGATTGTGTCCAACACGGCCCCCCGGCCTCCAGACAGCGTTCAAGATGCTCCTGATCGAGATCCGCGACCCCAGGGTGAGCGCCGAGGGCGGTCTCTGCCCCGAGCGGACGGGCGAAGTCGTCAAATACGTGCTCGAAGATGGCGCGGGATTCCTGATTGGGCATCTGTGTGCCGCTGAATATCACCGCTGTGTGTGTGCGCCCGCGGTGTGTGACCGGCACGAGCATGGCCAGTGTGCCCGCCGTATGGCCGGGAGTGAGCGCCAGCGTGACGGTCGTGTCTCCCAGGGTCAGCTCCTGGCCATCCGTCACGACCATGTCCCGCGTCGGTCTCGGTCGGTCCCCTCGCTCGCCGGAAAGGGCGAGATCCCAATCCGGGCCGCTGATCAGGATCCGTGCCCCGTAGGTTTGCTGGAGATAAGACGCCCCACCCACGTGGTCGTTGTGACCATGCCCGATGACGATGTACTCGATCTCGGCGGGGTCGAGGCCCATCTTCTCGAGGCCCGGCACGAGCACGTCCCGCGCCTCGTCAGGGGAGTTGAGAGTATCGATCAAGATCAGACCCTCGCTGGTTTCGATGGCCCAGGCGCCCACGTCGTTGAAGCCGATGTAGTACAAGTTCTCGAACACTCGAGTCGGCTCCAGAACATAGTCCTCGACCGGCGGCAGTCCCGCTGCCTGCCTCACGAGTGCTGCCCGCCTGGGACCCGCGGGCGAGCAGAGTGCTTCCGCCTCATTGATGAGATCGGATCCGGCCAGCGCCATCGCCGCCGCGATATGTTGTTGAGCCTCCTGGGATGCCGCCAGCGCCTCTGCGGTGGGCACGCCCGGCCCCTGGGCCCTGAGTCCTGCCTCCGCCGCAACGACTATGGTGAGGGCGACGGCCGATGCGACTAATACGATTCTGAACATCGCGCTTTCTCCTTTGAGCTCCGCCCTGAGATTTTCTTCCTTGTCAAGAGTCGGTATGTGTCGAAACCCAATCAGGGCACGGGTTTTAGAGTGTTATCAGTCATTTTTGAAACCCGCCTAATTCGGAGCCATCATCTTCATGATTTTCTGGTGCTCTATGAACGCGCTGTCAAGAAGTCGGCAGTTCATTCACCTAGACGTTTTTAGAGGCAATCGATAAGGCGTGAAGGAGTGCGCCGGGATCCCACCATTCCCACACGCCGATTCTAATTTCATTGAACCAACTCATCCGGTCCGTAGTTCCAGGATGAAGAAACGTATCTTAATTATCGGGTCCTTTTGTGATTTGTCCAACACCACTCCACCCAAACGGCGGAGACGCGAGAAATTTGATGGAGAACTTGGTCGGTTTGAGGATATGCCGTAACCCGAATGAAAATGCCAGTGTATCGTGCTGGCTAAAGAAATTCGTGCCGTCGCAAGTCGTCTTCCGTCCATCGGGCGAGTTTCACCATTTTGCGGAGCGTCCCGATGGGGAAAGTCTGTGAATCTTGAGTGAACGCAACAGGGACAACCCGTCCGCCAGGGTGAGTGAAGATGTGGTGGCTTCCTGCGATGCGGTCGAGGATGAATCCGTCTTTGAGGAGGGCTTTGGTGAATCGGCGGGCAGTCAGGCCACGCTTCAAACAGTGATCACCACTGCGGAAGCATCAATCTCGTGAATCGCAGGAACGGGCAACCCTTTCTCAATCCGCATCTGGACGAGTGCCTGGAGGAGTTGATTAATTCTCTCGAAAGCCTCCTCACGAGTATCGCCCCACGTTACGGCCTCCTCGATATCGGGACAGTGTGCCTGGTATGCTTCGTGTCCATCCTCGTGTTTGTCCGGTTCGACGACGACTTTAAAAACGTAGCTGGTCAAGGAGCACCTCGTAAGAGGCAGGATAGCATGACCGCTCGACTCGTCAAGTTGGTACGACACACGTCCACAGTTCCGCTATTCTTGCCTCACGCGGAGTGTGTCTAGTTTAAAAATTCTGAAGGGTCAGGAAACATCTCTATCAGCTACAGCCACAACACGGAAGAACACGTCCGGATGGTCTTAGAACTCTCCAATCGCCTTCGGGGCCGTCGGTACGGATGCCGGAGAGACCGGTTATGCTGAAGCCCCAAATGATTTATCGGGCTGAATCGCAGTGGTCAGGTATGGGAATCTTTCACCAGGCCAAAGAGGGCCGTCGGCTCACACGCCCTGTTGTCCTGAAACTACCTGACACAGTCCATGAACACGCGACAAACCTGGTGATACCGATAAACGCATGGCAGACACATCCTCCGTCCAAATGACGTCTCCGACCCCTCCGTCAGGGGGCATCTCCATCTTCCCGATCCTCTCGGTCAATTTTGTCGGTACGCTCGGTTTCAGCGTCGTGATGCCGTTCCTGGTGTTTCTTGTCACACGCTGGGGCGGCAACGCGTTTATCTACGGCATCATAGGCGCGACGTATTCGTTGTTTCAACTCGTCGGGGCTCCGATACTCGGCCGCTGGTCCGACACCTTTGGCCGGAGAAGAGTCCTGTTGCTGAGCCAGATCGGGACGCTGGTGTCCTGGATCATATTCCTGATCGCGTTTGCACTTCCGTTAGAGCCCATCGCCTCGGTGAATTCGAGTGTCCTGGGTTCTTTTGCGTTGACGTTTCCACTCCTGGTGATGTTCGTTGCACGCGCGTGTGATGGCCTGACCGGAGGCAACGTTTCCGTGGCCAACGCCTACCTGGCGGATATCAGCGATGATGAGAATCGTAACCTGAATTTTGGGCGTATGGCGGTGGCGGCGAACCTCGGATTCATTCTGGGACCGGCCATCGCCGGGTTGCTGGGCGGAACATCGTGGGGCGAGCTTCTCCCTGTTCTCGCGGCTCTTGGGATCTCGTTGATGGCGACGATGATCATCGTATTGAAGTTGCCCGAATCCCGACCGTGCACGATCGATGAGGATCCGGAGCAGGTGAACGTTCGCAAGGTCTTCGGCCAGGAGCAAAAACCTTGCTTCGAGATAGAGGGCGGCGCCCGGCTCACGGTGTCACAGGTCCTCGGCCTCGACAAGGTCGCCCCGTTGCTTGCCGTTTATTTCCTGGTCATGATGGGATTCAATTTCTATTACATTGCGTTTCCCGTCTATGCGGCGGAAGGACTCGGTTGGTCGGTCCGAGACGTTGGAGTCTATTTCTCCGTGTTGAGCTTGTCGATGGTCATCGTGCAGGGGCCCGTTCTCAGCCGGGCGTCCAGGAAAATGAGCGATGTGACACTCGCAATCGCAGGAAGTTTCACTCTTGCCATGAGTTTTGTCCTTTTCCTGTCGGACCAGACCGGTCCTCTGTATCTCGGGGCGGTGTTGCTGGCGCTCGGGAACGGACTGATGTGGCCGTCTGTGGTCTCGATGCTTTCAAAAGCGGCGGGCGACAAACACCAGGGCGCGGTCCAGGGGGTCGCAAGCAGTTTCGGCGCCCTTGCCAGTATCGTGGGATTGTTAGTCGGAGGCGCGCTCTACGCCAACTTTGAAGCGTGGGTATTTCTGGTGTCGTCTGGGAGTATTCTGTGCGTGTTTTTCATAACTCTGTGGCTGTCGGCGGATTGGCAACCTGCCGAGTCGAAATGAGAGAGGCAGCATATTGCCGCCTGTGGTCAGACCGGAAATCCGGCCTGATAGTTCGTGCACGTGGGTTCAATGACCGCACAATTCGGGGAATACGATTTGTGTGTGCTCGAGCATCGAAGGACAGGCCGAAGGACGGTGGGCCCCATGCGACGGCAATGCCCGCACACGCCGAACGGTTTACATCAGCGATTCCATTATTTCCTGAAGTACTTCGGGGCCGGGCTGCGTCTCTTCCTGGGTCAGAGTGGCCAGGGGACGGTCGACGGTATTGAGCTGGCTGACGAAGTCGTCGCCCTCTTCATCGATGAACACCAGACCCGTCAGCAACTCGCGTTGCTGGGTCGCATCGGTCAACATCTTCATGGCGCCAATCTTGTCCGTCGGACTGTATCCTTCGTGCAACTTTCGCAGTGTCAGACGCGATCCGTCGTGGAGTGAGACGTCCACGGACTCGCCTTCCGCGTAGTCGACATCGATCTGCTCAAAAAACGGGACGAACGAGAGTTCATGCAGCACTTCTTCGTGGGCCTTGGCGAAGGGATAGCTCTTCGTCGATCCCTCGTGATTGTTGAAGGTCACACAGGGACTGACGATATCGAGAAATGCGGTTCCGCGATGACCGATGGCTCCCTTGATCAGGGAACCCAACTGCTTGGGGTCGCCTGCAAAAGACCGGGCCACGTAGTTGCATCCCAGTTCAATGGCCAGGGCACAGAGATCTATTGGGGGCAGTTCGTTGACGCTACCGCCCTTGGCTTTGGAGCCGTAGTCCGCCGTCGCTGAAAACTGGCCCTTCGTCAGACCGTACACACCGTTGTTTTCGACCACGTAGATCATCGGCACATTTCGACGGACCATGTGGCAAAATTGTCCCAGACCGATCGAAGCGGTGTCGCCGTCTCCACTGACTCCCACCGCCACCAGTTCTTTGTTTCCAAGAACCGCTCCGGTAGCGACCGACGGCATGCGGCCGTGGACCGCGTTTAATCCGTGACTCTGGTTGAGGAAGTACGCCGGCGTCTTGCTGGAGCACCCGATGCCGCTGAGCTTGGCCAACCGGTGCGGTTCGATCCCGTAATCCCAGAACGCCCGGACAATCTGGCTCGTGATCGCATCATGGCCACATCCCGCGCACAGCGTCGAATCTCCACCTTTGTACTCGGCCATGGGCAAACCGATGCGGTTGACCTTGGCTGCGGATCGAGGTTTGATTGTCGTCGAAGACATTGCTAGAGCGCCTCCTGCTTCTCGTTATGTTCCCTGTTCTCGCCTGCGGTCAAATTGTCCGTAATGAACCGGGCGTCAATTGGAATTCCCGTGTAATGGAGCATGCTTCGCATCTTCGCGATTCGATCCGTGGACAGCTCCATCTTCATCAAGCTTGCCATCTGCGCGTCCCTGTTTTGCTCCACCACGTACACGCGGTCGCAACGGTCGAAAAACTCGTCCAGGTGCGCGGTGAAGGGCAGTGCTCGCAGCCGGTAGTAGTGGGTCTTTAGAGTGTATTCACGCGTCAGTTGATCCCGGGATTCCGCAGCCGCATTGTCGGTAGTGCCGAACGCGAGGATTCCGACCCGGGCACCATCAACATAGTCGATGATGGGTTCGGGCACATGCTTTCTGGAAGTTTCGTACTTGCGTGCCAGTCGATCCATGTTGTCTTTGTAGTCGTCGGCGCGTTCACTGTACACGGCCTGCGCGTCGTGTCCGCTGCCGCGGGTAAAATAGGATGCCAGACGATGGTCGGTGGCCGGCAGTGTCCGGTAGGGTATCCCGTCACCGTCGATGTCCTGGTAACGTCCGAAGCTGCCCAAACGGTCGAGGTCTTCCTTGCCGAGGACCTTCCCCCGATCCAGTTGTCCCTCGGGAAATTCGATGGGATCCGCCATCCAGTTGTTCATTCCCAGGTCCAGGTCGGTCATGACAAAGACCGGAGTCTGGAACTGCTCTGAAAGGTCGAATGCATCCATCGACATCGAGAAACATTCCTTGATACTGCCAGGAATCAGGACAATGTGCCTGGTGTCCCCATGTGAAAGAAAGGCCAGCGAAAAAATGTCCGACTGCTGGGTCCGGGTGGGCAATCCCGTGCTGGGGCCGACCCTCGTTACGTCATAGATGACCACGGGTATCTCGGCATAGTATGCAAAACCGGTGAATTCGGCCATCAACGAAATTCCGGGACCGGAGGTCGATGTCATGGACCGGGCTCCGGCCCATCCTGCCCCGATGGCCATGCCGACGGCCGCAAGCTCGTCTTCAGCCTGAACAATCGCATAGGTCGCCTTGCCGTCTTCTTCGTGGCGATACCGGCTCATGTAAGCGATCAGGGCTTCACACACTGAAGATGACGGCGTGATCGGGTACCAGGTCGCCACTGTGACGCCGGCGAACATTGCCCCGAGGGCGCATGCGGCGTTGCCGTCGATAATAATCTTGCCGGCCGTCTTGTCCATACGCTCGCAACGGAACGGATCCCGCTTTTCGATATGTTCTTTCGTGTATGCGACGCCGATCGCAATGGCCTGCAGGTTGAGTTCGATCGCTTTCGACTTGCCCTTGAACTGCTTGACGACCGCCTTTTCGATTTCGTGTGGATCGATGTCGAGCAATTCGCCAACCACGCCGACGTACAGCATATTGGCGAGCAGTTTGCGTAAGCGCGAGTCTTTCGAAATCTGGGTCGCAAGTTTGGCGAACGGTACCGGATAGAAAACCAGGTCATCGCGAAGCGAGGAGAGTCCGAGCTTTTCCTCGTATACGACGACACGGCCCTCATCCAGCGTCATGACGTCCTCTCGGGCCGTCTGAGCATTCATTGCGATCAGGAAGTCGAGTTCTTTGCGCCGGGCGGTCCAACCGTCTTTGTTGGCGCGAATGGTGAACCAGGTGGGTAGGCCTGCAATATTGGAGGGGAAGAGATTCTTACCGCTGACGGGGATTCCCATCTGGAAAATGGATCGCATCAGGACCGTGTTGGCCGACTGGCTACCGGACCCGTTTACGGTCGCGATCTGAATACTGAAATCGTTTGTTACCGGGCCTCCGCCCTGACTCCCTTCCTCGTCCAGCACCGCTGTATCAGAGGAATGCTGTGACACGTCGTCTCCTTTCTTCTTTCCTATTTCAGGGCGCTACTTCAAGAGTGTTTGGCCCTAAACGATGACTATACCATGAATGACACGCCGAACGATCCCAAGGCCGGGGGCACAAAAGCAAGAAAACGCGGGGTTTCCATCGCTCGTCGATCAACAGTTCACTGGTAATCCACGACCCGGTCGGCCAGAAGTCCTTATCGGGTGAAACCACGATTTCGCCGGGCCAGGGACGGGAACATTCCGGAGCCCGGATCGGCATACGCCCGGCAGGGTTCGAACCTGCGACCTACGGCTTAGAAGGCCGGTGCTCTATCCAGCTGAGCTACGGGCGCTCACCGGAGGGATTCTAGCACGGGCCGCTTTCCCTAAATCCGTTCCCCGCTTCCGGTTACAGGCAATCTGACCGGCCGCGGAATGGTCCTGATTCGTCAAGATCCGGCGTTAAACTTTTCCCGGTCTATCGCGTCAAAGAGGATAGTTCGGTCTGTTCTAAGTTACAGGTGCTGTTTCGACAGTGCGGGAGGCCACCTTTAGGAGGGATTTTCTATGAAATCAGGTCTGAAGTGCGGAATCTTTGTGGCGGTATTCGTGGCGCTCGCGATCACGGGCCATTCGGACACTCTGACTCTCAAGAACGGAGACCAGGTCAGCGGATATTACGAAGGCGGAAGCGCGCGGGTCATCCGTTTTAGAACCAACACAGGATTGGAGGAATACGACCTGCTGTCGATCGCGGGGATCGAGTTCGGAGGCGACATCGTTGAATCCAGACCCACGGTGAATACCCGCGCAGGTGTGGAGGATGGCCGCCCGGTTCTGGAACGACGGGAAGAAACCAGAACGACAGGCGACGTCGGGCCATCGGTGGAACCCCCTGTCCGCCTGCAGTCACGCTCAGAACTGGCCAACCGCCCGGAGGCCGATACGGCAGCCAATACGGCATGGACGATACCAACCGGATCCAGTCTACTTGTCCGCATAATCGACAGTATCGATAGCGAAACCGATACGGTGGGTCAGTCGTTCTCGGCCAGGTTGGAGGAACCCCTGATGGTCGAAAGGATCGAGGTCGCGCCGCGGGGTTCTGAAATTCGCGGTCGCATCGTCGAAGTTCAGGACGCGGGTCGTGTCCGGGGGGCCGCCGAATTGCAACTCGAGTTAAGCCAGATAGTCGTGAACGGTATTCCTTACGCTTTGACGACCGCGGAATATACCGAGGTGGGTGAAGGGCGCGGTGAGGAGACGGCCGCGCGCGTCGGTACGGGCGCCGGGCTCGGAGCACTCATCGGCTTGATCGCCGGTGGAGGCAGGGGTGCTGCTATCGGGGCGGGCGTGGGTGCCGGCGCGGCCGGTGCCGTCCAGGTGCTGACCAAGGGTGAGCGCTTGAATATTCCCGCTGAAACCTTGCTTGGGTTTACGCTGCGGCAGCCGTTGGTTATTGCCGCGCGGTAGCATCGGGATAGATACGGAGTACGAAAGGAAAGCGGGGAGGAATAGCGCGCTATCCCGAATTTCCGGTTCCTGGGCTTTGCCGGGACGACTGCCTGTGCACCGACTCGGTTGATAGGAGCATCTAATTCCCCTGACGCCTCAGCTCCGCCGCTTTAATATGAAAGCCGTCCACCCGCACCAGAAGACCGGTGCGGGTTCTGTTTGCGTAGCCGATCGATTAGGGCCTGATTGTTGGTTCTGTTGAAATCGGCAGGGCTCGAATCCTGAATCGACCCGCTGACGCCTCAACTCCGCATCGAATACTATTCTGAAACCCCTTGCTGAGGCGCGGGTTTTGCGTCGATGCGGAGCCGCCTGAAAGCGGTTGGGAACAGCAAGCTGGAGAGCACGGCGACGAGAATCACGCTGGCGCTTTCCAAGTCGTTCAGCGCGCCCAACTCCAGACCGAGTGCGGCGATGGCGACCAGCAACGTGAGGGGCGTTGCCAGCAAGAGAGAGGCTCCGGCAATCTGGCGCGGCCCGAAGCGCATGACGGCCAGGACGACCGATGCGCCAGCTTTGGCCAGTAGCGACAGGATGAGGATCTGGCCCATCAATGGGTAGATTTCCCGATTCCCGAGCGCTCCCATGTTGAAGCTCACGCCGACATAGATAAAGAATACGGGAATGAAAAATCCATGGCCGACGCCGGCCAGCTTGGTTTCCAGGATCCCTTTTTCCCGGAAGACGAACGAGAACAGGACTCCCGCCAGAAAAGCCCCCAGGATCGCTTCCATGCCAAGAAGTTCAGAGACCGCCACAAAGGCGATCATCAGCGCCAGGCCCGCGCGCACGCCAACTTCGGAAGGATCTTCGATATCGATCATGCGTGCAAAGTGCGACGGGAACCACCAGACCAGCAGGCGCAACGTCCTGAGAACGAGGTAGGCGAGGGCAAACACCGCGACCAGGCGGATCACTTCTCCGACAAAAGCAAGGCCGAAGCCGAAGCGGAATACGATGTTGTAGAGCGTGGCGATAATGATCGTCAGGAACTCGCCGATCGAGCCCACGAGAATGACGGTCTGGCCAAAATCGGAGCGGGCGGCGCCGGATTCCCTGAGCGTCACCAGGACGAGGCCGATCGACGTTGCTCCCAACACGATTCCCCAGAACGGAGACCAGCCCATACGAAGTGCGGCCAGAAAGGCGAATCCGATCGTGAGCGAAGCGACGCTGAGGCTCAGCCAGAGTACGCGCCCGCCTTTCCGCTCCAGATTTGCGAAATCCATTTCCAGTCCGGCCAGGAACATCAGAAAAGCGAAACCGAACTCGGCGAGAAATCCGAAAAATTCCGTTTCGACCACGACTCCCATGACGTAGGGACCGACCAGAATTCCGAAGGCGATTTCGCCAACGGCCGCCGGCACTCCCACACGTCCACTCAACAGCGGGACCACGAAGGCCCCGAGCGAGATAACCAGCAGTGTGATGGCCTGGGTGATGTCCACGTTGATCGATTCAGGTTGGAAGCACGATCGTCGTGATCGCTGCTCGGCGCAATAGATGCTGGCTTACGTCGGGATTGAAGAACGACGGCTTCCGTCCCTTCCCGTGAGCCAGTACGAGCAAGTTGAAGTCAGCGGACAGCTTCACGATTTCTGCGACCGGGTTGCCCTCGCGATGTAGTTGCTCAACTTCCAGACGATAGAGGTTCGCAAGGTGTGTGATCTTTTCCAGCGCTGACTTCTGGTCTTCGATCGCCCGTCCGCCGACGACGAACCTCGGAGCCGTGACCGTGGCGATCGTGACACTGGCTTCGTATATCCGGGCCAGATCAAAGGCCAGCCGCGCCACGTCCATAGAGGATTCAGCTTCGGTTATCGGAAGGAGGATCTTGCGATACGGATTACTGCCCCGGAGGATCGCGATTGGTGATTCCATGTGCTTGAAAATTGACGTTAAGGCGGTCCGCTGCAGACCCAGACGCTCGAGGAATCGAAAGCGTTCATCCGGAACGACAAGAAAACCACAGTCAGCCGTGATGACGTGCTTGGCAGTCACGCTGCCGTAGTCGCCAAAGACGGCCAGTGTCGATGACTGGATGCTGTGTTCGGTCAGTGTTTTGCCCAGCGCGCCCTCCAGGCCCGGCTCATGGGGCCAGAACAGGACTTTGACGCCGCGTGCCTGGCTGTGGCCGAGGACATAGCCCAGTTCACCGACGATATGAGAGAAGTCCAACGCACTTTCTGTGAGCACCAGCACATTGGAACCGAACTCCAGTGGGAATTCCGGCTCCCCCAGTCTGAAGAACTGTCCGATCGATGGCAGGATTTCTTTTTCCCCGATCAGGACCACGCGATCCTCGGCTTCAATGCGTGTCGGGCCCGTCGGAACCACCAGTGCATCGTTTCGGTAGATGGCCCCCACATGCCACCGCCGTGATCGGACAGATGAAAGCGGTCGGCCGATCATTGGAGAGGAGGGAAGGACTGACACCTCGATCACCTCTCCGCGCGCCTCCGCGGCACTCAAGGACGTGCCGACGCCATGGAGGACCTGGTGCTCCAGGCTGATGGCTGCGGCATAGGACGGTATGACGAAATCGATTCCTGCCTGGCGGTATCTTTCCCGCTCGCTGAAGCTGACGACAGCCGCGTACAGGTTGGACGTTCCGAAGTCTTCCCGAGCCAGGCGGCAGACTTCCAGGTTGATCGGGTCCGAGTCGGTGACGGCCACGACGTAGTCCACCTCGGCCGCGCCTGCATTCTCCAGTACGAGGCGGCTCGTGCCATCGCCAACCGTGGTCTGAACCCGATCGGAATCGATGTCGTCCGCAAGTCGGCTCAGTTTCTCGGGATCGACATCGATGATCGAAACCGGCCAGACTGGAACAAGACGCCCGAGCAGTTCCCGTCCCGTCGTACCTGCGCCCACGATGAGGACTCGCGGTTCGATGTTGGTTTCCGCCAGTTTCATACGCGACTGGAGGGAAGGAATGGGGGGGGTGAGGGGGGACGGACACCTAATTCGCTTTCGGCGAATTAGGTGTCCGTCCCCGATTCCTAGAAGCCCTGGACCTTTCCGGCCTTCTTGTAGCAATGGAATACGATATGCCATCCCAGCGCTATGACGACCAGCCAGAACACCCAGTACAGGTCGGAGGGAATCCCCAGATTGCCTCCCGCAAAATAGGTTGTATGTTGCCCGAGCATGGCCCAGAGCAACGGTAGCGACATGTAGGTATTGTGCTTGGACCGGAGTCCGGCCAGCTTGACCAGATCACCGTCCGGCGCTTCGCCGTTCTTGATCGCACGTATGATTTTCTGCTGCGCCGGCCAGATACGGACCCACACGTTGAACGCCATCGCTGTGCCGAACACTACGCCGGTGTGAATCAACGTTCCTCGGAAGCTGAACTCGCCAAAATAGTGGAAGAGCGCGACCACGACGGAGAGAAGCACGAAGGTCACGATCACCGCCGCCCGCACATTGCCGGCAATACCCGTCTTCCAGAGGCCGTCGTAAACGAAAACGGCAAGGAAGGCGACCGCGATCATGATGATGGGTCCCGCCGACCAGGTCGCGCCGGTGGCCAGCGTCTGTTCGCCCATGTAGTAGACCAGGCCCAGCAGAAGCACGCCGGTGATCCATGTCCACGCCGCCCCCCAACGGAACCAGTACAGGGCACGTGGCATCAACTCGGGAACGACAGCTTTCTTCGTCGGGCCGTCAAGCTTTGCCCCCATCGGGCCATTGACCCAGTTGAAGAAGTAGAGGTGCCCAATCCAGATGATTCCTACGAAGACGTGCATCCATCGGAAAATAGCCTCCAACCCGCTCATCGTCCCTCCTCTGGTTCAGAACTATTGACGGCCTCAAACAGTGGGCTCGACCATCGGACTCGCCGACAGGGTGTATCGACAGAATCGGGCCGGTCGCCACAGCTGCCACCGATTCGAGGGCACCCGGGGGCGCCGCCGTCTTATGGTTGTACGTTTGTGAAGTGTCTTTGGGATCCGGCTCCCACTAAAGCAGAGCACCTTCAAATCAGGGGGTCGACCGTAACACATCCCTCACGAAATTGGAACTGGCCGGGCAGTCTCGTTATAGCAGCCCGTGGCAGCGGTCTTGAGGGTCGCGTTTCGGCCAAACGGGGCCGGATTCTTAGGAGGCGACGACGATGAAATGCTCATTCATTTCGAGGAGTTGGCGACGACGAAGACGGCCCCGTTTCGCCGTAACCGTTTGGGCGCAGGGGGTTCGGGCCGCAGGCATTGTCCCTCGTCGGTCACGATGAAAAGACATCGTTTCGCTCCTCACTTCGCGCCTGCAACCCGAAGACCCCTGCGCGCGGCCCTCAAGACCGCTGCCACGGGCTGCTAGGCGGTATCGGGCAGGTTATTCCGCATCAGAACGCGCAACAGAGCCAGCGCCGGAAGAGCGAGAAAAAAGGTCGTCAAAAAGAAGAACGGCCACCCCATGACTTCGGCCATTCCACCCGCCGGTGCTGCGCCCACGTCTCGGGTAAAAGCCCACAATGAGGACAGCAACGCGTATTGGGTCGCCGAGAACCCGTGGTTGCAGAGGCTCATCAGGAAGGCCAGGAATGCGGCGGTGCCCAGACCGGAACAAAAATTTTCAACCGTGATGGTGAGGACCATCAGCGGGTAGTTGTGACCCGCCTGGGCGAGGATCATATACAGGAGGTTGGTTGCCGCTTGGAGCAGACCGAAAATCCAGAGCGCGCGCACGATTCCGATCTGGCTCAGGAATGCGCCTCCGGCCAGGGCTCCGACGATTGTGGCGGTCAGGCCGATGACTCCCTGAACGACGCCGATTTCGGTCTGGGTAAAGCCGGTTTGGAGCAGGAACGGTGTCGTCATGTTGGTGATGAGGGCATCTCCCAGCTTATACAACGCAATGAAAGACAGCACCCCGATCGCGGACCCGGCTCCGAATCGGTTCCAGAACTCGGCGAAGGGGGCAACAACCGCTTCGGCCAGCGACGCCGGCGGTTGGCCCGAATCCAGAGGTTCGGGCGCTCGCAGAGAGGCCAGCAGGCCGACGCCCATGAATGTCGCCATGACGAGATACACCCGGGGCCACGTCGTGTAGTCGGCGAGAATGAACGCCCCGCCTCCCGTAAGAATCAGCGCAATGCGGTACCCGAGGGCGGTTATGCCCGCGCCGGCGCCCATCTCGTGTTGCTCCAGGACGTCGGCCCGGTAGGCATCGACGGCGATGTCCTGTGTGGCACTCAGAAAAGCGATGAGGATCGCCACGACGGCTATAAACGAAATACCGGTCGCCGGCCGTCCGAAGGCCATTGACGCGATGGCTCCCAGCAGCAGGACCTGCGACAGGGCCATCCACCCGCGGCGGCGTCCAAGACGCGAAAACGTAAAGCGGTCCAGGATGGGCGACCACAGAAACTTCACGGAATAGGGCAATCCGACAAGGCTCAACAGACCGACCGCAGTCAGGCTGACACCCTCCAGAGTCAACCAGGGCTGGAGCGTCCGGCTGGTGAGATAGAAGGGCATGCCGGAAGAGAAGCTCAGGAGGAGGAGGAATCCCATTTTCCGGTTCCGGAAGACCTGAAACAAGGGGGATTGGGGTGTCATCTATGAAAACAACTACACCGGGGAGGGGTCGGAAGTGGGGAATGATGCGTTCGACGGATTCTTTTCCAGATTCAAGGATGTCGTTCTTGATCCAGTTGCTTCAAATGACTGCAATTTCGGGTAGTCCAGACACTCGTTCCGGGTCTGGGCGAGAGACGGTCGCACGCTTGAAGGTGGTAAAATATCAGAAGACTCATTTCCCTGAAAGCCCGAGGTGGTTTTGTATCCGAAACACGCCATACCCCGACGCGCGGTGGTTCTGATCTTGAGCGGCCTGCTGTCGGGTTCATGGGGCTGGGCGGGGCTGCCCCTCTCGAACTCCAATCAAGAAGATCCGGAGCCGGCCAGCATCGAAGGCTATGTTGTCCGCAGTGGCGGTGGCGAGCCACTGGCCAAGGCGCGTGTCGTGCTGCGTCCTGTGGGAAGCCGCGAACCCGTTTTCGGCGCAGTGACAGACGCGGGCGGTGGATTCCTTCTCGCCAACATCCAGGCTGGAAGCTACCGGCTGCACATCGAGCGTGACGGTCACGTCGACCAGCAGTACGGCCAGCTCCGTTCCAATCGTCCGGGTACCGTACTGGTTCTTGCCCCCGGTCAGCAGGTTCAGGATGTCCTTGTCAGTCTGGTTCCCACGGGAACGATATCGGGACGCGTGTACGACGAGGATGGGGAGCCGATCGTCGGTGCCAGCGTGCGGGCCTTCCGCTTTGAATACGGTGCAGATGGAAGAGTGCTGGCCCCCGTACGCCAGACTCAGACGAATGACCTGGGTGAATATCGGTTGTATTGGCTGACCCCGGGGGAATACTACGTGAGCGCAACATTTGAGGCCCGATTCCGGGTTGCATCCGCAATGCGAGAATCCGTTCTGGCAGGCGCGCCGCCGGTTCTGGACCTGCGGGGAAGCGCCCCCGTGGCACTCGGCCGAACGGATCCCATGGATACCGTATACGTGGATACCTACTATCCCGGAACCCATGACCCCGTAACTGCGTCACCATTGACTGTTGTCCCAGCGACGGAGGTGAGCGCGGTCGATTTTACGGTTCTGCCCACCCGAGCGGTTGTCCTCCGTGGTGGTGTGGTCGGGCCGTTCTCCGAACAGGAGGGATTGATCCCCGTCGTCACCATCTCCCAGAGGAACAGTGCAGTCGCGGCGGGCCGTATTGCGTTTCGTGGTGGCGGGCGTGGGGGACGCGGCCGTCGAGCGGTCAATCCTGACGGCACGTTCGAGCTGGCCGGTATTGCACCGGGATCCTACACCCTGGTTGCTCTAATCCGTGCACCACAGGGTCGCGGGCGTGTGGGAGGCGGGGTTCAGATGGCCGGATTTCTGGATATCGAAGTAGGTGCCGATGATGTCGAGGGACTGATCATTCCTGTTCGGTCCAATGTCTCGCTGACAGGCCAGATTCTCGTGGACCAAAGCGCCAGCCAAATTGACACTTCCCGCATCCGGGTGAGTGTGCAAACCACCGGGCGCCTGCCGGTCGGATCACCGAACGGTCGTGTGGAGGCTGATGGAACATTCGCAATCGACAATGTGAGTCAGACCACTCAGAGAGTGTCGCTCACGGGTTTGCCCCAGGGCGCCTATATTGCCGGGGCTTATATCGGCGGACGCGACATTCTACGCGACGGAATCCGGGTCACAGCAGATCTGGGGCCGATCGAGTTCCGGATCAGCGGAGCCGGCGGGACGCTGGACGGGACGGTTCAAACTAATGCCGATCATACCTATCGGGGCGCACAACTCGTTCTGATTCCGGACGACGCGGAACGGATCGATCGGTACAAGGTGGCCAATGCCGACCAGTACGGACGATTTTCGATGCAGGGAATTGCTCCGGGCAGCTACCGCATCTTTGCATGGGAGGACGCGCCTGCCGGCGCGTTCCAGGACCCGGACTTCGTCAGCCAGTACAAAGACTTTGGCGAGCCGATCGAAATCGAGCAAGCCAGCCAGTCGCAAATCCAACCCCGACTCATTCCTTCGGTTCCCTAATACGGCTTGCCTACTGGATCGATTATCTATCCAATCGTATACTTGGTAGCGTTGACTGGATAATTTCGAGCGAGAGGAGCACATACGGCATGATGAAATCCATCGTCTTTGCGGGCCTGATCCTGACTGTGGTCACTGTTGCCGTCGCACAAACCAATATGACCACGACTAATTCGGGACTCCAATATACTGATCATCTCGCCGGTGACGGAACAGAAGCGGTCGCCGGCGTGACGGTCCAGGTGCATTATACCGGCTGGCTCTGGGTGGACGGTGAGCGAGGCGCCAAGTTCGACAGCTCGGTGGACCGGGGACAACCATTCGAGTTCAGACTCGGTGCGGGCAGCGTGATCGGTGGCTGGGACGAAAGTGTTGCCGGTATGAAGATCGGTGGCAAACGCGAGCTGATCATTCCACCGGATCTGGGTTACGGTGCCCGGGGCGCCGGGGGTGTGATCCCTCCGAATGCGACTCTGAACTTTGAAGTCGAGTTGCTGAACATCCTATAGCCATCAGGGCGATCATCAATGGGAAGGCGCACCGCTCGGGTGCGCCTTTTTTCGTGCAGTACTCCGCTTTGTCGGTGCGCGTGAGGGGTTTCGAAACGTGTTATCGTGTTCGGCATGAAGCATGTGGTGCGTCAGTATGACCCCGAGCAAGGTGCGTTGGAGGTGCAGTACATCGAAGAAAACTTTCCGGAATTCAGCAACAAGAAAACTGCGGATGAAATCATGGAACGTCTCTCTGATCGGGAGTGTTTGATCCTGCTTTCGATGGCCCCCGCATCCGACGACGACGATGAACTGATTCCTGTTGCGTTCAAGGTCGGCCATCAACTTCAGGAATTCGAAACACAGGCCAAGTTGGTCGATCTGGTCAGTCAGCTATCCGGATGCGTGCAGTTTTCTGATCGCAAGATTTTCTACAGTTGGCTCGGCGGGACGCGTAAGGAATGGCGTGGTGAGGGGCACTACCGCGCCCTCACCGAACAGCAGGAAGAATGGGCCCACCAGCACGGCTATCACGAGCTTGTCGTCAAGACGAAGAACATGTTCTACCCGATGCGGGCGAGCCTGGATCAGTTGCAGTTCAACGTGGTCAAACTGCAGCCCGACCTGGACGACCACCGGGAATCCAAACTGTATTTGAGCAAGCGGATCGGTGCTGAACTGCTGAGGACACACCAGACCGATCGCATGATCGAGAGTGGGCATTAGCAGGCTGCTGAAAACACAGTTTATCAGCCGTCTGCGGTGCGGCACACGATGTGCCCCCATTGTTGATGGCTGTAAGCCATTGAAAATGTGAGCCACCCGAGAATCACACTTCTCGGGTGGCGTTGCTGCTTAGGTCAATGATGGCTTTTTCAGCACCCTGTTAGTCTCCTGTTATTGGAAACCTGATCCCATTCAGACATCGAGAACAAGCCGCTCGGCCAGGCCACCGATTCGAACAATGCTCTTTAACATCGTTTTACACACCCTATCTTCGGATTGCCTGTCAAATGGGGGTAGTGACTGCAAAGGGCAGTCAGTCCATGGGCGCGAAATCTGGCGATACGATAATTAAGGAGACTGCGTGATGAGATTCAAGGTTATCGGTTTAGTGACGTTGTGTTGTGCTGTGGCTCTGCCAGTTCTTGGCCAGGGTCCCCGGGGGCGCCGTGGTGACTTTGGCCCTCCCGAGGGTGTGATTGATGGTGAGCGGCGGGGAGGGGGAGATCGAAATCCGCTCAGCCGGCTCGAGGAGGCCCTGGAATTGACCCCATCACAAGTGGCGAGTGCGGAGGCTTTGTTCGAGCGGTGACAGGCCACTCAACAGGAATTCCAAGGCCAGGCCAGCGCAACCCGGGATGCCATGCGGGCGGCGATGGATAGCGGAGACCCAACGGCCATCGGAAATGCGGTGCTGGCCGGACGCGCGCTGCGGGACCAGCAACGCGCGATCCACGAAGAATTCATGGCCGAGTTCAGAACCATCCTGACGCTCGCTCAGGAGGAGAGTCTGGACAGCATCGAGGCATTCAATCGCGGCCGTTCGGGTCGGGACGGGGGCCGCGGGGGCGGTGGCCGTGGCGGTGGCCGTGGCAATCCCACAAGGCCGAGGGCCGGCCGGTAACTATCATGCCGCGCGGCGGCTGGTAATTAGGGCGGGCAGTTTCGGGGTGGCTATGCCACCCCGAAATGCTTTTGACGTGTACGTGACATCTACGTGACATCTACGTGACATCTACGCGAAATCTACGCGAAATCTACGCTACATCTACGCGACATCTACGGCTCCACGAGTGTCGCCGTTTTTTGACGGCTGCATGAGTGTCGCCGTTTTTTGACGGCTGCATGAGTGTCGCCGTTTTTTGACGGCTGCATGAGTGTCGCCGTTTCTTACGGGATATCTACGCGATATCGACGGCTTCACGAGCGTCGCCGTTGGTTACGGGACGTTGACGGCTTCACAGGTGTCGCCGTTGGTTACGGGACGTTTACGGATCCAGGAGTGTCGGCGCTATTCGATGGCTGCGGCCAGTGTTGGCGGTGCTGAACGGTTCGAGGTTTACGGTTAGAAGTCAGGGGTCCGGATCTTACAGTTCCATCAGGGTTTCCGTGGATCGCCGCGTTGTGTGGGAGTTGGGGTTGTTTCCAGTCAAGCCTGCAACGTCGTCGTCCAGCGTTCGCCTTCTTTCTCAACCTTCAAAGCGGTAGCCTTTACCCCGGACGGTGGTGATGTAGCGTGGAGACCTCGGGTTGGGCTCGATCTTCTGTCTCAGCCATGCCACATGCACGTCAACGGTTCGCGTGAACGGCACGGACCGGTAACCCCATACTTCTGTTAGAAGCGTTTCCCGCGATACGACCTCTCCCTGACCCTGCCCTGGTTTGACGTACATCAAAATGCTGATAACTTTTTGATGAACGGAGGGCGAAATGGGCAAGAAAGATGGGATTCCGAATCGGCAGTACACCGATGAGTTCAAGGTGGAGGCGGTCCGGCTCGGCGAATCAATCGGGGGTAGCAGAGCCGCCAAGCGGTTGGGCATTCCGGATTCGAGCTTGTGGAATTGGATTCGGCTCAGCCGAGTCGGGAAGCTCAGGGCAGCGGATCGCAACGGGGATCCCGTGAAGCGGTCGGTGACGGAAGTTGAGGCGGAGAATGTCCGATTGCGCCGGGAGTTGGCGAGCGCGAAGCTGGACTTAGAAATCGTAAAAAAAGCGGCGGCGTATTTCGCGAAAGAGTCGCGGTGAAGTACGCCTGGATCAAAGAGCACAGCGACCAATACAACGTGACCCGGACGTGCCGGCTACTGGAGGTATCGCGGACAGGGTACTACCAGTGGAAACGGCGAGCGCCGAGCAATCGATCGATGGCCAACGCGGCACTCGATGCCCAGGTGGCGGCGATCCACGCCGGCAGCAGGCGCAGTTACGGCCGGCCACGGATCGTGCGCGGGCTGCGCGATCAGGGCGTTCATGTCAGTCACGAACGGGTGCGCAAAAGCCTTAATCGGCAGGGCCTGCGTACGGTATATAAGCGACCCTATCGGGTGACGACCGATTCGGCCCACCACAAACCAATTGCTCCAAACATACTGGATCGGCGCTTTGATGGTTGGAAAGTCAATCGAGCATGGGCCGGCGACATCACGTATGTCGCCACCGGAGAAGGCTGGATCTACCTGGCCTGCGTCATGGATCTGGCCAGCCGAAGGATCGTTGGTTGGTCCATGAGTGATCGGATCAAGGCCGACTTAGTTTGCCAGGCGTTGAAGTCGGCGTACTGGCGGCGCAAACCACCAGAAGGTTTGATTATGCATTCGGATCGCGGCAGCCAATACGCCAGCGATAGCCATCGGCGATTAATCAAAGACTACCGGATGATTCAATCGATGAGCCGGCGGGCCGATTGCTGGGACAACGCAGCGATGGAGAGCTTCTTCAAGACGCTGAAGGTCGAACGCATCCACCGGCTGCGCTACGCCACCCGAGCACTGGCCAAACTCGATATCGTCGACTGGATCGAGGGCTTCTATAATCGAAGCCGCATGCATTCGTCGATCGGCTACAAGACACCGGTCGACGTTGAGTCCAACCTTATGACTGCTTAGGGAACTGGTGTACGTCAAATCGAGGCAGGGTCACCCCGATGCCGTACCAGGTAGCGCAGCAGCTGGGACTCCTGTTGAGCCAGGTCGGTCGGTGTCCCGTTGCGCGTTAACTGATTCCGGGCAAAATCAATTTGAACCTCTCCGAATTCGTAAGACGTCAGGTTGGGTCCGATGTCCTTGTACGTCCGGCGCAAGAGCGCTTTGATTCTGGCCAGAAGTTCTTCAGATTCGAAGGGCTTGGTCAGGTAGTCGTCGGCGCCAGAGAGGAGGCCTTCCACTTTGTCTTGCAGCTCATCACGGGCGGTCAGCATGATGATGGGTGTGTCTATTCCCCGGCTCCGGAGGTTGCTCGAGATTTCGAATCCGTTCATGGATGGGAGCATCACGTCCAACAGGATGAGATCGTGCGGTCCGTCGCCGGCAGCTTCGAGTGCGAGCGCACCGTCGGCGCAGATCTCGACCTCATATCCCTCCGCGTGCAGCATGTCCCCAAGGGTCCGTGCCAGGCCTGCTTCGTCTTCCACCAGGAGGACACGTCGTGTTCTTTCGGCAGCTACTGCGTTCAAGGTGTGGCTCCTACTGAAACGGTGTGTTCAATCGCAGGGCTGGCCGGCAGGTGGAGCGTGAACTTCGTCGTTCCAGGTTCGCTCGAAACAGTCACCTTTCCGTTCTGACCCTCGATCATTTTTCGAACCAGGCTCAGCCCCAAACCGCTTCCGGCTGAGCGGCCAATATTTCGGCCGCGATAAAAAGGTTCGAATATATGTTGGATGTCGGCAGGGTCGATCGCAGCTCCGGAATTGCTGACCCCGAGTCGCACTTGATTCGTTCGGGTGCAGACACGCGCCTCGATTACGATGGCGCCATCACCGCTGCCGTACTTGAGAGCATTCGCGATGAGGTTACCCAACGAATGCGTCAAAGCCGTTTCGTCGGCAAGCACCCGGGGCAGGTTCCGCTCGATTTCGATCCGGATCTTGCTTCGGGCCTCTTCGGCGGAGGGAAATGTGACACCCAGTGTCCGGTCGACGACCCGGGACACGTCCACCGGATGCAGTTCGTAGTGACGGCGGCCGGCTTCGGTCTGAGCAAACAATATGGTTTGATCCACCATTTGAGACAGCCTCCGACCCTCGTTCTTCACGATCTCCGCATATTCGCGGACTTCCTCAGGTTTGTTCACGACGCCGGACTCGATGTTGTGGGCGGCCGTGCGAATAGTTGTCAGCGGCGTCCTCAATTCATGAGAAATGCCCGCGGCAAATTCCATCTGGAGTCGACCGATGGAACGGACCCGCTCCGCCCACACGATAGTCATCACGCCCGACACGCCGAGCAACGTCAGGATTCCAAGTCCGACAAAAAGGTTGCGTTGTCGAAGTGTTGAAACAGCACGCTCAAGGGAACCGGTCTGATGTTGAGCTACCAGCTGCCACCGAGGTCCGAAAATCATAAAGGGAACCGCCTGAGGCCCACGGGGGCGGCCTCCCTCTCTGCGAACGGGCGGGGGAAAATCTGTGAAACGGCGCCCTGCGATCTGCCGAGGTCGGCGTGGTGGTGGGGTAGAGGTTGCCATTCCACGCCGAAGGCGCGGATCGGGTGCGAGTGCGCTGAAGACCAGGTCGGGAGCCGTCAGATCTTTTCTGGACAGCGTTTCTTCCGACCGGAATACGACCCGGTCGGATTCATCCGATTCGAACACGGCGACTTTGTAGTCCCGTGCATCGAAGTGTGTCGCCACAAGGGTTGGCAGCAACTCGGAGGCGATCACAGTGGTGTCGATTTCAAACATTATCCAGCCTTCGAGAGGTGGGCGGCGGGTCGTTTGCCGGAACTCCGGAGCTCGCAACCGTGGTATCAGGACCCAGATCGAATCCGTGTCATTGGGAGTCGCAGCCTGATCCCGGGGTGCGGCGGGGCGGATATCGAACCGAGTTCCGACAGGGTCCGGCCATTGAACGTTTGTTAGTTCTCCGATGCGAGCCTTCAGGCTGTTCAGCGATGCCGGCCACTCTGTGTGTTCGAGACGTTCGAACTCCGGGTTGAACCAGAACAGTGCCAGCTCCCCTCCAGGGTCAATTTCGGACACATAGGCCGACCGCGCGATTTCCGGGTATGGAGCTGTGGTTTCCCACTGTTCCAGACTTCGGGCAAGCTGAGATTCCAGGTTGGAACCTTCCGGAGTAGGTTGGAACCAGTAGTTTGATGCGAGACCCGAAAACATCCGAAAGATTTCCTCCTCGAAACGGCGTCTCGCAGTGTCCAGTCCTTCCTCCAGGCGTTCACGCTCGGACTCGCTCACCTGGCCGATCCAGCGGTACTGAAGATAGGCCAGTGTTGGAAGGAGCACGCACAGCACTCCGATCAGGACAATCGACAGCGTCAGCCCGGACCGTGTGTTGCGTATCGTCTTCATGAATGGGACCGCGCAAGTTGTGGATCTTTCGGTTAGACAGGCTGCGATCTGGAAAGGTTTAAGCCTACAGAGATTGAGCGGTGTCGTGGTTTTGTGCGCTCATCGAGCGCACATGGAAGCAGCAGGGACAACCCGAAAACAGGTGCGCTCGATAAGCGTGCAGCGTTCCGGGATGACTACGTGGTTGAAGACGACTCTAGCCCGCATTTATCACGGGTTTTCGTCGCGAAGCGTCGGAGGTGCCGACAGGGCAAGGCGCGCGACGGGAGGGCGACGGAGGCGCACTTGAAAGTGCGTCGAGGAGCCTGACCAAGCGCAACGCAGCCCTGGCGGATGGATCCGGCGCTGGAGCAGAAAACTCGTGAGAAATGCGGGCTAGCAGGATGCTGAAAAAGCCATCATTGACCTAAGCAGCCCGTGGCAGAAGCGGCATTTATCTCAAAGGCCGCGTTACGGCCAAACGGGGCCGGATTCCAGGAGATCACATCGTGACGACACGACGTCGCGACGACGTTGCAATGCTCATTCATTGCGAGGAGTCGGCGACAACGAAGACTGCCCCGTTTCGCCGTAACCCTTTGGGCGCAGGGGGGCCACCGACGTTTCAAACGGAGGCTGCAGGCGCCCCACAGGCATTGTCCGGCATTACGTAGGACGGGTCACGATGAAAAGACGGCGCCCGCGGCCTCGGTTTCAAACCTCAGTGCCCGCTCCTCACTTCGCGCCTGCAACCCGAAGACCCCTGCGCGCGGCCTTTGAGATTGATGCCACGTCTGCCACGGGCTGGTAAGCAGCAACGCCACCCGAGAAGTGTGATTCTCAGTTGGCTCACATTTTCAATGGCCTATATCCATCAAAAATGGCGGCACA
This sequence comes from Terriglobia bacterium, assembly GCA_965263045.1. Classification (GTDB taxonomy): domain Bacteria; phylum Acidobacteriota; class Terriglobia; order 20CM-2-55-15; family 20CM-2-55-15. Next base: position 3,877,028 of record CBDHGK010000041.1, on the reverse strand, counting down.
TCGTGTGCCGCACCGCAGACGGCCGATAAACTGCGTTGTTCAGCAGCCTGCTGGATATGTTTCCGTGACGTTCAGCCCGGGTGGTTAGATCATGCCAACCGCTTCGCGGAGAGTTTGGTCGAACTGACCAGGGGCACAATCTCGCGCGACGCGTTCCAATGCCTGGCAGCGCACCTTTTCCCAGAGAGCCGGAGTGGTATACAACTCGATTGATCGTTCGGCGATCCCGTCGGCCGTGTCACCGACAAGCAATTCTTCACCGTCGGTCCAGCCCAGTTGCTCGGCGAGCAATGGAGTTGCAACGACGGGGATTCCGTTGGCCGCGGCCTCATGAACCTTGTGCGGGACACCGGCTGCAAAACGCGTCGGCGCAATGAAAATCCGGTGGTCCCCGTACAGTGAGCGAAGGTCTATCTGCGGACCTGCGATTTGAACCGCGTCGGATGCCATAGACCATATGCGATCAGATTTGTTGATGCCGACGACGGTGAGCCCTACGTCGGCGAGTACCCGACGGATCCGGGGCAGGATTTCTTCGCCGAGCCAGATGACGGCATCGCCATTCGGACTTGCATCATCGTGAACGGCGCCCACGAAAAGAAACCCCGATCTTGCGCTGAACTGTTTCGGGGTGGGTGCGACATCGAGCGCATGTCCCAGTACGTGGACCTGTTCGACTCCAGCCGAACGGAAGGATCGAGCTTCACCCTCCGATACGGAGATGACGGTATTCGCCGACTGTGCCAGTTTGAGTTCGTTGAGAAGGAGTTCCTGGTGCTTTCGAGCTTCTTCCGGGTTTCCCTGTATTTCGTGTTTCCGAACTTCACGGGCCGAAAAGATGGCTTCCGCATCGTATACAATCCGCGTCTCGGTAAACCAGTCGGGATGTCGTTCCAGATGGGCGGCCAGCTTCTCCATGTTATGGGGTCGGCTGACGAGAATGACATCGTAGAAATTGGGTCGTTGTTCCAGAAATTCCTGCAGACTCCCTCCATCGCCGTGCAGCATGATCTCCACTTCGCGGGGCACGTCGCAGTAGGCCTGATTCCAATCCTCGTCGATGACGGCCGTCGGATAGATCGTCACGAGATTATCCCATTCCACCAGGCGGGTCAGCATCCGGTGTGCCCTGGGGAATCCTGACCCGAGGTAGGGGTGGGGTACGCGGTCGTCGATGATGAGGATCCGTTGCTTCCGCACGCCTGCGGTTCTCGCAAACAGCACGTTCGCATCACTCTTGGACCGGTACGTGCTGACTCGAGCCTGATTTCGTTCAACAAAGATTTGCCGGTGGCGCATCTGAAGTTCGGAGGCTTCGTCGGGGCTGCGTGATGCGAATTCGTAATGGAGGATCGTAGCGCCGGGTTCGAAAACGATGCGAAAGCCCGCATCCCAGACGCGTACGCAATAGTCTGTTTCTTCGTAGTACGCCGGGCTGAAAACGGAGTCGAACCCCCCAAGACGGTCGAACAGGTCTTTTCGCGTGAGCAACAAGGCACCGGAACAGTAATCGACATCTCGCCGGAACATATAAGGTGCGGCGAGGGGATCGTCGTCCCTGCCATAGCCGGAGCAGGTGCCGTTGTTCCAGATGATGCTCCCCGCTTCCTGCAGTCGTCCGTCGAGGAAGACTATCTTCCCTCCGACAACTCCAATGTTGGGAGCACTCTCAATCGTAGCCGTCAACCGGTCGATCGCCCCCGGCAGCAGGATTGCATCGTTATTCAAGAGCATCAACTGCGCGCCGCGGGCTTCGGCGGCACCTTGATTGACTGCGTGAATGAAATACAGGTTTTCGTCGTTCCGGTAGACACGAGCGCCATCAACTCTGTCAAACAGAGCTGCCGTTCGATCCGTCGATCCGTTGTCGACAACGATCAACTCGAAGTCAATGCCGGTTCGCTCAGCCATAGAGCGGAGGCAGGGAAGTGTCAATTCTGCACGGTTGCAGACCACAAGGATGACCGAGACCCGCGGCTCCTCGGACGTGGGAATGGCCAATCGTGCTCCGGAAGCCAGAAACTCCTCCAAAACGATCTGCGAGGACTGTGCGAAACCGTTCTTGAAGTCGACGCCGCCCTCGGTGGGGCCAGGGCCTGGGGGCGCGACGGTCGGGGGCCGGTTGTGACGCGCGACGGTGTCACCCCCGGTCGCACGGCGGAACTGCATTGCGATCGAACGCAGCGCTTCTGTCCATCTCCAGGAACGGGAGCGGAGAATGCCATTGAGCACGCGTTCCTGTTCCTGAAGGCGCAGATCCTTGCTCGCCAGTTGATGTTGCAGCCCACGGATACGGGCCATTTCAGTGTTGGAGTGTTTTGATGACATTCGAGCTCCCCTCGATCGAACCGAGAATAGTGCCGGTTCGAGGGAACGTCAAGGAGGGGCATCGACGTCGGGTCTGAAGTGTGCAATCGATTTCTGTAAACGCGTCGCCTATCGGAAGGACAGCTCCTCTGTGGGGCGAGGCCCGACCCGCCTAGGGGCGTCAACCCCCGCTCGATCGGTACCTGGCGAGCTGATCCGGCTGACGATATGGTCCTCTACAATTCTGTAGATCTCGCGGAGGTGCTGGCGCCGGCCTTCACCCGGATTGCTCGACGATGTCGTGACGACAGACAGGTCCAGATCAGGAACAAGGAAAACAAACTGTCCGCCATAGCCCCAGGCGTAGTACGTCGCGTAACCCGCCATCTGACGGATCCACCAGCCGTAGCCGTAGAATCGGCCTCTCTCCCGCGGCGATGGAGTGCGCGCGACGAAGGAAGCCTTTACCCAATGTTCGGGGACCACCTGCCGGCCATTGATCCGGCCTCCGTCGAGATACATCTGTCCGAACGCCATCATCTGGAGCGGCGTCATCATCATGTCGTTGCCGCCGAAGTAAATGCCCTGCGGATCGCGCGGCCACTGGGCCAGAGGAAAACCCATCGGTTCGGTGAGAAAATCGCGTGCGAACTGCCAGGTACTTGCGCCTGTCGACCGGGTCAGGATTGCAGACAGCAGGTGCGTATTGCCGGTGCTGTATTCCATCCGCGTGCCCGGCGTTTGGATCATGGGCTGGTTGAGCGCGTGCCGCACCCAGTTCGAGCTCAACACCCATGCTCCGTAGTTGCGGTTGCTCGTCGTTTCCAGTCCGGACCGCATGGTCAGGAGATCTTCGATCGTGATCGCGCGCTTCTGAGTGTTCTCTTCTCCAGCAAGCAAGTCCGGGAAGAATTCGCCGATCGGTTGTCGCACGCTCTCGATCAGTCCGCGGTCGAGAGCGATGCCGACCATAGCCGAAATCACGCTTTTCGATGCGGACTTCAGGTTGGCGAGGGCTGTGGGTCTCCTGTTGTTAAAGTACTGTTCGACGAGCAACTCCCCTTTCCAACTGATCAGGAGACTATGCAGGCGGGGTAGTTCGGCGGCTTCTTCAAGAACCCTGTCAAACGATATGGTGCCCGTTGATTGCGCGGGCAGTGGCGGTCCCCCAGATGCGGCTGCCGCGAGAAGGGTCCAGATGGCCAAAGTCCCAACCCAACGGAATGCGATGACACCCGGCCTGGAATCGCTGTGAGTCATGGTTGTCGAATTCTACCAAAATTTGAATCCAACATGTCTGTGTCTGATTCGTTAAAATGGGGTCAGAGCCCTATTTACCCAATTAAGAGGCAGGTATCCGAAAATGGGTAAATAGGGCTCTGACCCCAATTCAGATATGAAGACGATTTCATCCAACACCAATCGACCGGCGTGCCGGTCAGTTTCCATGGCCGGGACAGTTGTTCGGGGACTTGCCGTAGTCGTCGTCCTCATTCCCGCCATCGGATGGGCCCTCGGGCAGCTTCCCCTCGGGCAGCTTCCCTATGATACCGAGTACCCCGTGATCGAATATTCGACCCGCCCGCCATCCGATCCGATCGCCCGGCTTCAACGGCAGATTGACAATGGAGAAGTCCAACTCGAATTCGATGCCGATGTTGGCTATCTGGCTTCGCTGCTGGACGCACTCGACATCGATGTCTCCTCACAGATGCTGGTATTTTCCAAGACGAGTATTCAGGTCAACCGGATATCGCCGGAAACACCACGGGCGCTCTACTTCAACGACAGTGTTTACGTTGGATGGCTGCAGGACGCGGATGTGATGGAGATTTCAGCGATGGATCCTGATCTGGGGATCGTTTTCTATACATTGGATCAAGTCGGGCCGGCCGGGCGGGTGGGGGACGTCGGGCAGGTCGGGAGGGTGGGGGACGTCGGGCAGGTCCCGAATCCCGCGCCCCGCTTCCAACGTCAAACAGCGCTGTGTCTGCGCTGTCACGACACGTATTCCCTCTCAGGAGGTGGCGTTCCGCGCCATCTGGTGGGCTCGGGATTCACAGATCAATTCGGCGGATTCGCCTCCCACGAGGGCTGGCATTTGACAAACCATCAAAGCCCGATCGAAGAGCGCTGGGGCGGGTGGTACGTGACCGGCACCCACGGCGACCAGCGTCATATGGGCAACATCATCGTGAACAACGTTGCGGATCCAGCGGAATTTGATCTGGATCGTGGCGCCAATCTGACTGACCTCAGCGGACGGGTCGACACCGATCCCTACCTGGACGACGGGAGCGACATTGTCGCCCTCCTGGTGCTGGAGCACCAGGCCGCGGTGCAGAGCGTGATCGTCCGCGTGAACTTTGAAACACGCAAAGCGCTGCGTATTGAAGAGGAGAAAAACCTTCAGTCGGGATTGGATCGGGCTTTCATTTCGGCCGACACTCGGGAGCTTATCCAGGATTGGGCCGAACCGCTGGTCGGTGCTCTGCTGCTGGTTGGCGAAGCGCCCCTGGACGGACCGGTGGCCGGGACGTCGGGCTTTGCCCAGCAGTTCTCCATCCGGGGACCTCTAGACCGCCAGGGGCGTTCTCTCCGACGGCTGGATCTCAATACGCGCCTGTTTCGATATCCCCTCAGCTACGTCATTTACTCCGACGCTTTCGACGGTCTGCCCGCCCCGGTCAAAGAGTACGTGTACACCCGGCTTCGGGAAGTGCTCCGTGGGGAGGACGAAAGCGAAGAGTTTGCCCACCTGTCTCAGGCAGACCGCCGGGCGATTCTGGAGATCATCCAGGAAACCAAGGTCGATTTCGCAAGATCGCTCGCTGATGAGTGACGCGTCCAGCCGTTTTCAAACGGGTGGGGCGCTTGCGCGATTTCGGGCCTGACCGATCGCGGGGTCGGAGGGCGCTTTCCCCGGCGTCCGCCGCGATCTGGGGAGGGGTGAACAAAGCCTTTGCCTCCGGTCCGTGTCCGTAGGACACTAGCAGGATGCTGAAGAACCCTCCTGAAGAACCTCTCAACGGCTTTTCGAGCGGCCCGTCCAATGCCGCCGGTCGGGCGGGGAACAAATTGCGTTTTCAGCAGCTCCCCAATCTCGATTTGAAGCCAACAATGATATCGAGAGCCCTGCTCTCGGCGGTCCTTGCCGTAGCGTGTGTCTGTTCGGCCCGGGCTCAGACGGACCCGGACACGGGTGTCGGTACCCACCGTCTGGATAACGGCATGCGGATCATCGTCCAGGAAGACCATTCGATCCCCAGCGTCGCCCTCTACATTTTTTACACGATTGGGTCGCGCAACGAACGGCCGGGCACGACCGGCCTGTCCCACTTTTTCGAACACATGATGTTCAATGGCTCTGAAAATTTCGGGCCGGGCTTGTTCGACGAAATCATGGAAGCGGCCGGCGGTTCGAATAACGCATACACGTCGACCGATGTCACGGTGTACCAGGATCGGTTTCCACCTTCGGCGCTTGAAACCATATTCCGGCTGGAGGTGGACCGTATTCAGAACCTGAGCATTGACCGACGGATGGTTGAATCCGAAAGGGGCGTCGTGGCCTCCGAGAGGCGGACGTCTGTCGAGGCGAGTAACAGGTCGATCCTGTCGGAGCAACTCATGGCGGCGGCCTTCACGGCGCATCCCTACCAGTGGCCTGTGATCGGCTGGATGGTCGACATAGAAAACTGGACGATGGATGACCTGGAGAACCACTTTGAGATCGGCTATTCCCCGGCCAACGCGACGATGGTGGTTGTCGGGGCGGTCGACGCAGCCGAATTCATCAAGATTGCCGAAGACCGTTTCGGCGCCATAGCCTCCCGCGGCTTGCCGCCACCGGTGACCACGCGTGAACCCGAACAGCGCGGGGAGCGCCGTGTTGTGGTGACCAAGCAGGCTCAACTGCCGTTGCTGATGGTGGGGTACCACGTCCCTGAATCCATGCACGAGGACTACTATCCGCTCCGGATGCTCGAGACGATTCTCTTCGATGGCGAGAGCTCACGGATGTACCGGCAGATTGTTGATCAGGATCAGCTGGCGCTCTCGGTCAATGCCAGGTACGGTATGGCCCTCGATCCAACGCTGTTTCGAATCACTGCCCAGCCCAGAGAGGGCGTCTCGCCGATGTCGGTGGAGCGGGCACTCTATGAGGAACTGGACCGTCTGAAGGATGCGCCCGTCGGAGATGACGAACTTGAAAAAGCCAGAAACATACGCCTCGCGGACTTCTACAGGGGATTGAAAACACTGAACGGAAAGGCCAATGCTTTGGGTAACTTCGATGTGTTCTTCGGGGACTACCGCAGACTGTTTACGGCACCCGGCGACTACTCCCGAGTCACACCAGATGACATCCGGCGCGTAGCGCGGGAGTATTTCACCGAAACCAACCGGACCGTTGCCACACTGATTCCGGAGGTTGCGGAATGAGACCCACACGACTCACCCGCGGCATTTCTGTAATGTTGCTGGCCTTCGCAGTTGCCCAGATCAGCGCCGCCCAGGATACCGATACGTTGAGGCTGCCGCCCTATGACGCCGTCAAATTGGACAACGGCATGACGCTCCTGTTGATGGCGCACCATGAGGTTCCCATTGTCAGTCTGAATTTGATTGTGAAGACGGGATCGGTCGCCGACCCCGCGGGTAAAGCGGGCGTCGCGACGCTGGTGGGGGATCTTCTGCGAAAGGGGACCCTGACACGTTCTTCCGAACAGATTTCGACCGAACTCGACTTCATCGGGGCACGTTTCAACGTGAATGCAGGCCCGGACTATACATCGGTGAATGCGGAATTCTTACGAAAGGATCTGAGAAAGGGTGTGGAATTGGTGGCCGACATCGTCGGCAACCCCACGTTTCCTCCCGAAGAAGTCGCGAAGCTCATCGCACAGCATCGCGACGGTCTGCGGTCTGCCAAGGATTCAGCAAACCGCGTCATCGGGTCCTACTTCAACGCGTATGTTTTTGGGGCGCACGCTTACGGCCGGCCTGTGGCTGGCGATGAGGCTTCGATCCAATCGATTTCCCGCGACGATATTCGAACGTTCCACGAACGCCACTACTCTCCGGAAAACATGATCCTGGCCGCTGTTGGTGATTTTTCGATTGGTGAGATGCAGGGTTTAGTCGAGGAATATTTCGGCCCGTGGCCCCGGCGTTCGCATGCCGCGGTTTCAATCGACGCGCCACGCCCGGTCGAGGCCAGCCGTATCCTGCTGGTCGATAAACCGGACTCCACGCAGACGTATTTTAACATCGGAACTCTCGGTGTGAATCGTACGCATCCGGATCGTGTCCCCATCGGAGTGGTCAACACGGCGTTCGGCGGTCGGTTCACGTCGCGTCTGAACACGGCCCTACGCGTGGATTCGGGATTGACCTACGGCGCAGGCTCCCGATTCAGTCTCCTCCGCCACGCAGGCACATTCCTGATTTCCTCGTATACGCGGAATGACACGACCGAAGCGGCTATCGATCTGGCCCTTCGCGTGTTGACGGATCTGCACGAAGAGGGAATCGGCAGGGAAGAACTGGAGTCGGTGAAGACCTACATCAAAGGTCAGTTCCCGACACGTATCGAGACCTCGGACCGGCTGGCCTCAACGATTGCGCAACTGGAATTCTATGGGCTTGATGCCGGGGATATCGACAATTACTACGCTAAGATTGACGCGGTGTCAGTTGCGGATGCCCGCCGCGTTGTCGGGGAGTATTTCCCTCTGGATAACCTCGTTTTCGTTCTCGTCGGAAAAGCTGACGAGATCGAGACTGCGGTTGCGAAATACGGGACGGCGCTGGACAGAAAGTTGATCACCGACCCCGGTTTCTAACCGAACAGTGTCGAAGAGCAGTCTTTACCGGAAACCGGCATGTTCAGGGTGTTCGCTGACATCGGCGATGGTCACCGCCGACCGATAGACCCGCGACGATCCGGCACTGGAGTGCGAGTCAGGAGCTGACCCTGGAAAGGCCGGTGGGTGGGTCTACCGTTGAAACCGACCACATGAATGTCAGAATATGAAACCTTGCCCGAAAGGAAAGGCCTGCACTACTGGAGACCTCGCGCTCCCAGCGCACGAGCGGCATTCAATACCGTCCCCGCCAGCGTGCATGTCGCAGGGCCGGGTCAATACTTCGAGGAGGAGGGAGACCGATGACGAGACTACAGCGCGCCGTACTGACGGCTTGCGTGGGGTGGCTGGGAATCGCTGCCTGTGGGGAACCGGTTCCAGATCGCGAACCGGGAGAAGTCGCCACGCTTCTCGAACAGGCTGGCGCCATCGACCGGCTCATCGATCGTTCCGGGCCCCGGATTCAGACAGGCAGTGCGGCGCCGGGTTTCGTCGTCGATCCGGGCTGGCCGAAACCGCTGCCCAACAACTGGCGGATCAGCCAGGTGGGTGGAATCGCGGTTGACGGGGACGACAATATCTGGGTCTATCACCGGCCCCGGGCGCTGGAGTCCAGTGCGGCGGCCGGTCTGGGGGTGGCCGGCCAGGACGCGACCGGATTACCGGTCGACGGCCTCGGCAATCCGAGGCGTTTCGCCGATCAGACTGCGGGATGTTGCGTCCCAGCCCCTTCGGTCCTGAAGTTCGATCAGGAGGGAAACCTGCTCGATGCCTGGGGCGGACCTTCGGATCCCGGTTTTCTCGCGGAGAATTGCCGGGAGGAAGACGGCTGCTTCTGGCCGGGGCGAGAGCACGGGATCGTCGTCGACCACAACAACTACGTCTATCTCTCCGGCAACGGACAGGACTTCACCGGGCAGTTTCCGTGGGCGGCCACTTTCGGGGATGATTCGCATATCCTGAAATTCACCGCTGACGGTGAGTTCGTCTACCAGATCGGGCATGCCGGCATGGAGGGGCCTGATAGCGAGGACATCGACGGGGGTCCCAATCAAACGCCGCAACCCTATCTGGTCGCGGACATGAGCGTCGACCCGGATACGAATCGCTTGTATGTCGCTGACGGTTACGGAAATCGGCGGATCTTGGTCGTGGATGCCGCGACCGGCCGGTATGTCGGTCACTTTGGCGCCTACGGACAGAACCCGGTCGATGACCCGGATGGCACCGAGATAGACCCCTATGACGCCGGTCCCTGGGCCGCGGACTATCAGGCGGGCAACGTGACACCGATGTTCTTCAGAAGCCCCCTGCACTGCACGAGCCTCAGTGTGGATGGTCTTCTGTATGCCTGTGACCGCGGCAACAACCGCATTCAAATCTTCGACGTGAACGCGGTCGGAGGCCACTGCAGCAACCCGGATGCGGAACCGGGTCGGTGCGGTTTCGTGGGAGAAATTCACGTCGCGCCACACACGGCAAGTGGTACGGCGGTTTCCGCCGCGCTCTCCACCGACGCCGGACAGAGCTGTCTGTACGTGGGAGATCTGGCCAACGGTACGTTTTACGTCATCAATCGGGAGAACCTCACCGAGTTGGACCGGATCGGCCGATCGGGACGGCAGACCGGTGAATTTCATTGGATACACGCGCTGGCCGTCGACTCTGCCGGAAACGTGTACACGGGCGAAGTCGACTCCGGCCAGCGGATCCAGAAGTTCCTGCGCTATGGGGCGACCGGCTGCAGCGGTGAGGGCAACCCGGAAGTAGGGCTCTACAGCGGAAACCGATAAAACGTTCGGGCGGCTGACGCTGCCGCACCAGCAATCGTGGAACGGCGTCAGTGGTCGGCCAATCCAGGCGAAGTCGGGAACTCACGCACTGGATATACAAACGATCTCCGCCGTCGGCGAGACCGCGTTCAATGCGTTCACGCCGCGATCTGCCGAAGCGGGAGCTGTCCCTCTGTCTTCTTTCTGCCTTGACGCTGTGCCAATAACATTCAGGCACTTCTCAGACACAACTCCGACGTCCATCGGATATCATTAGCGGTTTGGGTCGGCTCCGGGATGGGGCAGGATCCCTGATCAATATTTGAGTGTGGAGAGTCACACCATGCGCCGGGAAGCTTGGACACATCGTTGTTGGCGACAGGGAATCATCGGAATGCCCTGGAAGGTTGCCACGTGGGTCCTCCTGTTCGCCGCGCTGGGAAGCCCCCGGGCGGCGGCCACCCAGGCGCTGACCCCGGTTCCCGGCGTGGGCGGCGGACGTATGGCCGAGGCGCTCCAGGTCTCTTCGGGCCCGGAAGTGGACGGTGAGGTTATTGGCGACCCGATCTGGACTGCGGCTCCGGTGCTCACCGGGTTCTGGCAGACCCAGCCGGTTGAAGGCGCGGCTGCATCGGAGCGGACCGAAGTCCGCGTCGTCCACACCGCGGATAATCTCTATATCGGCGTCGTCGCTTATGACAGCAATCCCGGCGATATCGTCACCACAGACGCCCGGCGCGATGCCTCGTTGAACGATACCGACAGTTTTCAGATCGTTCTCGACACGTACTTTGATCGCCAGAACGGCTTCGTCTTCGGGACAAATCCGGCCGGGGCCGAGTACGACGGTCAGGTGACCAACGACGGAAGTTTCAACATAAACTGGGATGGCTCCTGGACGGTTCGCACTCGGATTACGGATATCGGCTGGAGCGCCGAATTTGAGATACCCTTGCGCACGCTGCGCTATCCAACCCGCGCGGTGCAGACCTGGGGCCTCAACCTCCAGCGCAATATTCGCCGCCGCAATGAGTCCGCCTTCTGGGCGCCACTGAGTCGCCAATACAACCTGAACCGCATCTCCCTGGCTGGACAGCTCCAGGGACTGGAGATTCCGCCTCCCCGCAATCTGCAGATCATTCCGTACCTGCTGGGCACCACGCGGCAGCGGGGCACGCTTCGGGACGGCACGACGACGATCGGAGAGGTGGGTGGCGATATCAAATACGGCATCACTCCGAGCCTCGCCCTGGATGTGACCATCAACACGGATTTCGCGCAAGTCGAAGCGGATCAGCAGCAGATTAACCTGGACCGCTTCAGCCTGTTCTTTCCCGAGAAGCGGCCGTTCTTCCTGGAGAACGCCGGGCTGTTCGCAGTGGGCGTCCGGCGCGAGGCCGAGTTGTTTTTCAGCAGGAGGATCGGGATCGGTTCGGGTGGGCGTCCGATTCCTATCCTGGCCGGGGCTCGACTGACCGGCCGTATTGGCGAAGGTCTGGACGTCGGCTTGCTCAATATTCAGACCGACACCGTGGCCGGAGTTGCGCCGTCAAATAACTTCAGCGTCGCGCGTCTCAGGCGTGAGTTGCCGAACCGCTCTTCAGCCGGAGTGATGTTCGTCAACCGGCAGGCGACTGGCGATTTCGCGACCGAGAATGACTACAACCGGAGCTACGCGGTCGATGGGCGATGGGGGATCGGGCAAAACGGATTGATCTCCGGATTCCTGGCCAAGACCCAGACGCCGGGCATGTCCGGCGAAGACTATGCCTACGAGGTGGGGTCGAGCCTCAGTCTTCCCGTGGCGCGGCTGAACGCCAGCTATGCTCATGTGGGCGATAACTTCAATCCCGAAGTCGGGTTCCTCTCCCGCGGCGGCTTTCGAAAACTGAATGCGTCGATTTTCTCCTTTTTTCGCCCGTCAAGCCTCCCGGCCTTTCAGGAACTGCGGCCGCACATCTCCTACAGAAGTCACTGGAGCCACGATGGTTTCCAGGAAACGATGCAGAGCCATATGGACTCGCACTTTGAGCTGAGCGGGGGGCATGAGTTTCATACCGGCGTGAACCTTACCACGCAGGGCGTGGTGGCCCCGTTCGAGATATTTCCGGGCGTCACTGTGGGGCCGGGGACCTACGATCACGTGGAAGCGCAGCCGGTAATTTTCACCAACCAGGGTGCGCCTCTCAGCCTGAGCTTCAACGGGAAAATGGGAGGTTTCTTCGGAGGTACCCGCCAGGAATGGTCTCCCGCGATACGCCTGCGTGTTGGAGAGACATTCGACAGCGAGCTCAGCTATACACACAACGACATCGACCTGCCCGGCGGTAATTTCACCACCAACCTTTGGCGTTCCCGGATTTCCTATTCCTTCACGCCTCGGGTCTACGTGCAGTCTCTGATCCAGCACAACGACCGGGCCCAGGCCTGGTCGTCGAACCTGCGCTTCGGCTGGCTCAGGGATGCGAATACCGGACTCTTCGTCGTCTACAACGACACGCAGGGCCTCAGCCAGAATTCAAGGCTCGTCCGAGCGGACCGCAGCCTGACGATCAAGTTCAGCCGGATGTTCAACGTATTCGACTGAGACAGGGAAGGGAAAGCCTGTGTTGCTAGTGGTCTGAGTCAGAAGTTCGTTCCTTATTAGCGTGTCTCAGTCCGACCCGATTATCTTATTACTCTGGACGCCTCGGCTACCGCCTCATTGTCCACCCGCAGCGAGGAACGCTGCGGGTTCTTCCGGGGACCACTGCACCATTCCGCCTATCCCTACAGGCCTAGCCATCAGGATGATGGCGAGGGTCGCCGGTTGTTCAGACCACGCGCAAATCGCGGAAGAGATGGTCATCTGATTGAATGATCGACCAAAATCTTGTGTGATGAAGTTCTGACTCAGGACACCAGATCTCCAACGGGTGCGGCCTCAACTTTCCGGCATCTTCCCCTGCTGTTGCTGAATCCGCCGGGCTTTGAGATGTTTTTCCAGCGGCTCAGGCATTTTGAAAAACACGACGGCCGCTCCGAGCAGCCCGATCCCGCCGACGACGATCGACCCGGTGGCCAGGGAAGCCAGGGCTGTGACCGCCGAAACGATGGCCGGGCCGCCTGCGTTGCCGACATCGCCCACCGTCCGCCACACGCCAAGAAATTCAGCCCGGCCACGGGCGGGCGAAAAGTCAGCGCCGAGTGTCATGATGATTCCGCTGCCCAATCCATTGCCGAACCCCAACAGCATTCCAACCACCGCCATGGCCAGGAAGCTCGATGTCATCGGGAGTACGATGAATCCGGCCGCCATGATGGATACGGACGGGATGGCGACGAACTTCCGGCCAAAACGATCGGAGACCGACCCGGCCGGGTAGAACAGCACCATGTCGATCGCCGAGGAGATCCCAAAGATCACCGCCACCAATGCAGGATCCAGTCCGATGTATTCGCCCCAGAGCGGGAGTACCGCGTCCCGTGCCGCTCGCAGCATGCCGACGCAGAGAGCCGCGATACCGGCGGTGGCAAACACGCCCTTGTGCTCGGCGAGAATGGCCCTGAAACGTACGGGTGTGTGCTCCGGAACATGCCTGGTGGAGTGAGGATCCGGAACCAGCAGCAAGACCAGCCAGCCAGCGACCCCGGAAATCATATGAACGTAGAAGGCTCCGCTGATGCCGACCCCCGCAATCACGATGGCGCCGATAAAGGGCCCCACGAAGTTTCCGATACGGTTCATGCCTCCCATTGTCGACAACGCCCGGCCCCTCAACTGGAGCGGCATGGCGTCGGTTACATAGGCCAGTCGCGCTAGTAACCAGATCGACCACCCGCAGCCCATGAGGAACATGCAAGCCCCAAAGGCGACCGCGTTGGGGCTCCATACCGCACCAATCAGAGACAGGATGAGCATTCCGTTCCCGGCGGTCATGGCACGCCGTTCACCCAGTCGGGCGATGAGCAGGCCTGCGGGAACGTCCGCCACCATGGCCCCGATTCCCCGCATCGCCACGATGACGGCGGCCGCCGGTATCGAGGCGCCCACATCACGTGCCGCCAATGCCAGGATCGGAATCACGGCGCCCTGCCCGACAGCGAACAGGAAGGTTGGGGCATAGACTGTCATGCTGAGAGAACGCAGGGCGTGGGGGGGCGGGGGAACGGGTGGGTCATTCATGGGTGTGACTTAATTCGGGCGGGTTCGGGCCCGTCATCGGGGCCCCTCAGTGGGCCCCATCGGGTCATGTTGTTGTTCTCTTTGCCCCGGCCGAGCCTCGTTGGTCCATCGCACATCGCATGGTGTGCCGGCCCCACCGCGCTCGGGGCAAAGTGGCAGCGTGGCATTTTATCGTTAGGCGCCAATTGCCGGGCAAGGAAGCCGACTCCGTCGTCGAGTACAGACGTTCCCCGCTACATGAAATTTCGCGTATGGAGTCCCGATAACGCACGGGCGTCCTCTTCCTTAAACCCGAGCCGCCGGAGGCGGCGCTGGCGGCCGGCGTCCATATCGATTTGCAGGTCCAGCACCTTCCGATAGCCTCTTCGGATCGCTTCGACCGACCACTCCCGTGCGGCAACGACGACGAGGGCGTCGAAGACTTCCTGGTTGAGACCTGCGGTCGATTTCAGACTGTGGTGACGGTGTTCGATCGCGGATCGAAGACGGGAACGCAGGCCGGGGTCGGCCCGGACATGGCGTCCCAGGTGGGCCATGCCAAAGGCCACGTGGCGGGCTTCGTCCTGGGATGCCAGCGAGCACACCCGGGCGGTCACTGGATCGGGCGCGTTCTCGGCGAGGAAACTGAGCAACGCCAGAAACGACCCTTCACCCAGGACCGAAAGCAGAAACATTGCGAGCGCGAAGTTCGGTTCGTCGAACAGGGTTTTCAGAGAAGCCTGCCCTCCGGCCGTGGACAGGCCCAGCTCGCTTCGGTTCAAGAGGGCGCGGTGCGTGAACACCTCGATGTGGCGGGCTTCATCGGCCGTCTGGATCGCCAGCAGCTGCATGACTTCTTTGAAATGTGGATGCAGCCGACCCAAAAACCGCGCAGGTACCAGCAACGCTGCGTTCTCGTTCTCGACGAGATAGGTCATGAGCTGAATGACGGCGTCTTCGATCTCGTCGGGAAGTTCGACCCCGGAGTCCCAGTCGATATCTGTGAATGGATCCCATTGTGACGCGACTGCCTGTCGGTAGAGAGCCACGAGTTCGTCGGACCAGACTTCGTCCTTTGAATCCAGAGTGAAATCGAACTCCGGACCACCCAGTTCTACCCGGGCTCCCCTTGGGGCGACTCCCCATCGACTCGGAGGGTGGTCGACGACGCCGTGAACGTCGGGCGTTCCAGAGGGCTCGGCACCCTTCCACCGACTCGCCGACGCGGTGCCCCGAATCACGTCGGCCACGGCCGCTGGTTCGTGTCTGCCATTGGAGCTTCCCGATTGCGGGCCTATCGGTTCCACCCCGTCGCCGTGGTTGCGGCACCACGTTTCCAGATGCATCAGGAGTTCTGGAGCCGTTCCCTGAACCCTCAGGCGTTCGCCGGGAGCGACAGAGGACAAGCCGTGCTTCACGAGCAGATGCCCGCCCTCTGCGAAACCGAGCTCTCCCAGATCGACCGTCACCGTGTGAAATTGTTCAATCGTCAAAGGGGCATTCCAGGATACGCGTCCCGCTACGCCGCTCCAGCCACGAGTCAATCGTGTGGAAGTCTTCCGTAGCGCGGTTCAGCAGATCGTAGCCGGATGTCCGGCCGGGTTTCCAGGCCTTGAGCCCTTCCATGTCCAGGAGCGGACGGAGGTCGGGGTCATCGTAGCTCATCGCCAGCAGGAGTTCCATGAACCGCTGGACTTCAGGTCGGTCTGGATCATCGAGGACTGTGAAATTGCAGTGGTCGAAGCGCCCGGTCCGTTCCAGAATACGCGTGCCACCCGGAGGCAGGGTTCCTTCTTGCGAGAACAACAGATGGTTGCCGTCGATCATGCATGCCGCGTCCGCCTGGCCGGCAACCAGAGAGCGCGCCGCGTCCCGCTCTCCACCGATATGATCCCCGTGTTTTCCCCGAAGTACGTCGTGAACCTGGATATCGAAATCCGTTCCGGGTTTCAGTCCGGCAGCGGACAGATGCTGCAGGGGGATTAACGTCGCTTGTGGAGAATCATCCGCGCCCACTGCAACGACACGCCCCTCGAGATCCGTCACGTTTTGTATCGGTCCGTCTTTAAGGACAACGATTACCGAGGTCAGGTCCTGATCGGTGTCGCGCATCGCAACCGCCGACGCCCGCCGCCTGGCGGAAGCCACCGCCCGTTGGGTCTCGATCCAGGCCAGCGGAGAATTCCACGCGACATCAAAATCGCCCCGAAGGTGCGCCTCGACCTGCGCTTCGTAGTTGGAGTAAAGGACGAAATCGAAATCGAAATCGTGGGCCGCGAAATAGGTCTTGAAGCCTTCCCAGATGGGAACGACTTTGGCGTCGTAAGCCACTGCTCCTAGCGTGAACATGGAAGTCAATGTCTCCCCCGGGCGATGGGCCCGACAACGATCTAGACCCTGAACAAGCGTGATTGATGAGGAATTGAAAGTGGAATAACCGCCGAAGTACCCGAAATGCCCCCTCTCCGTGCGAAAAAAACCTTGGACAGATTCTTTGGAGAAGGAGGCATTTCAGATGAACGATTATACGCGCAAGAACATGAGGAACCGCAAGCGGCGAATTGAGCGTCGGCTTGGGGATCGGAATTGGAAAGATCAGGCGAAGCCGATGCTGTCGGCGCGCAACATCCGGTACGAGATGGGAGACCGGATGAGGGGTCTGTCGGTGGGCGGCATCGGAATGATGCATCAGGTGGCGCGGCGGACCGGACTGATCGAAGCCATCGACAAGGACGTGCATGTGCTGAAGCGGCATCTGCCCTACCAGGAATCGGATCACGTGTTGAACATCGCCTACAACGCGTTGAGTGGGGGCACGTGTATGGAAGATATCGAACTGCGGCGCAATGACGAAGTGTATCTGGACGCGTTGGGAGCACAGCGGATTCCGGATCCGACCACGGCGGGAGACTTCTGCCGGCGATTTGAGGAAGACGACGTGGAGTCGCTGATGGACACGTTCAATAAAGTGCGGCTGAAAGTCTGGCGCCAGCAGCCCGATGCGTTTTTCGAGGAAGCGGTTCTGGAGGCGGACGGGACATTGGCCCCAACCACCGGAGAATGCAAAGACGGGATGGACGTGGCCTACGACGGGACATGGGGTTATCACCCACTGTTGATTTCGCTGGCGAACACGGCCGAACCGTTATACCTGGTGAACCGGAGCGGCAACCGGCCCTCGCATGAGGGAGCGGCCAAACGGTTCGATCAGGCAATCGCGTTGTGCCAGCGTGCGGGGTTCGATCAGATCCTGCTGCGCGGGGACACCGACTTCAGCCAGACCCGGTATTTGGATGGATGGGACGACCAGGGCGTGGGCTTCATCTTCGGCATCGACGCGATGAAAAACCTGGTGGCCCGGGCCGACCAATTGGAGCCGGACTGCTGGGCGCGCCTGGAACGTCCCGCCAAGTACGAGGTAGCCAGCCAACCCCGCCAGCGTCCCGACAAGGTCAAGGAACGGATCGTTCGGGAGCGTGACTTTGAGAATATCCGCTTGCGGGGCGAGGATGTGGCCGAGTTTGCGTATCGGCCCGGAGCCTGCGATCGGGACTACCGCGTCGTTGTGGTGCGAAAGAATCTGTCGGTGGCCAAAGGGGAGCAGGTGTTGTTCGACGACATCCGGTACTTCTTCTACATTACCAACCGTGCGGATCCTGCGGACCAGATCGTGATGCGTGCGAATCAACGGTGCAATCAAGAGAATCTTATTGAGCAGCTCAAGAACGGCGTACACGCCTTGGGGATGCCGGTCGGGGATCAGACCAGCAACTGGGCCTACATGGTGATGGCCTCACTGGCCTGGACACTGAAGGCGTGGTTTGCGTTATTGCTGCCCGAAACCGGACGTTGGGGCCAGAAGTATCAGGCCGAGAAGCAGACCGTGCTACGCATGGAGTTCAAAACGTTCCTGAACGCCTTCATGCTCGTGCCTTGCCAGCTCGTGCGTACTGGTCGGCGCATCGTCTTCCGGCTGATGGCCTGGAACCCGTGGTTGCCAGTCTTGTTTCGTGCCGTGGATGTGTTGCGTCAACCTCTGCGATGCTGACCCGATCATGGATCTGAGCCCGGGCGGTCGAGGTCCCGGTTTCTTTCAACCCTTCAAACAGACACGGCGAGGCGGCAACTGAAACAGATACAACACGAACCGCATACCTGGAAAAAGCGATCTGGGAACGGGAGCTTATGCCTCCAATTTTACGGCCGTGAACCGGCCGTTTGTCCACTGGTTATGCGCTTGTTTTGGGTCTAGATCAGGTCGGCTGCTTCAGTCAACCCGCCGTCAAAGGTTCGCGTGTCCGGGTCACGAACCCCGCTCAGCCGAAAACGGGCAGACCACAGAGCGCGCGTCCGATAAATTCGCGCAAATGGTCCGATGTGGGAGCCATCACCAGGCCGGCCCGTGCATCGCGGAAGCGACGCTCGACACCCACTTCTTTTCGAAATGCTACACCGCCGCAGAACCGCATGGCCAGGTCCAGCACGTGTGCGGCCCCGTCCCCGGCAGCGGCTTTGCATTCCAGCACCCTCAGCTGCGCATCGGCCCGTCCGTTCTCCAGTGCGCTGACGGTATCGTAAACCAGGCAGCGGGCGGCGTCAGTGGTGATTTTCATCTCGGCCAGTCTTGCGCGTTGTGTCGGCAGGTCTGCGAGGCTTGAAGCGGAGTGCTCGAAGCGTGCCGATGCGTGGTCCGCCGACGCAGCGATGGCACCTTCCATCAGGCCGATCGCGGTCGCACTGGTCAGGACATTGAACAGCGGCAGCACCGTACCCAGCATCACGTCGAGACCGGCCCCGTCGTCGCCGAGCCGGTCGGCTTCACCGACCCGCACGTCATGGGCCGTCACTGGGGTCGAATCGTTTCCCCTCAAGCCCATGCCGTTGTAGCGTCCCTCGATTTCGATGCCCAGGGCATCGGAGGGGACGAGCCAGATCGTGCTCGCTCCATCGGCGACCACGGGTGTGCTGGACCAGACATAGGCGGTTGCATGATGCGCCGAAGTCACCCAGCTCTTGTGCGCGTTGAGAATAAACGCGCCGTTCATCGCTGCCGCACTTCCGACCGGTGCCCAGAACTGGCTTCGCGATCCTTTTTCTGAAAACGCGAGTGTGCTGAGATGTGTGCCGGCGGCAATGTCGGTCCGAACGTTCTCGGGGCCAAATTTTTCTATGACGGCTGCGCCGGTGTAGTGCATACACGTGATCATGGCGGTCGAACCACACTCAGCCGCGATGCGTTCGACGACGCGGGCCGCCGCATCAAAGCCGAGGCCAAGACCTCCGACCTCAGCCGAATTGATCAATCCCATCAAACCGCTGTCTGAAAGTGCGTCGACAGCGGCCTGTGGAAAATCCCCATGCTCATCGACGGCGGTGGCGTTGTCCCGGATAACGGTACTGGCAAGCTTGTCTACGATCTCGAAGTAGTCTTCCATCGGATTCTCCTGATCAGACGCGACCGACCGATCGGAGAATCGCTCAGGTGGCGTGCTTTAGTCTATTGCGCCCGACGCCGTCGGGGGTCTTATGAATTCAGATCCAGCTGTATTTCATTGGCCTAATTTTGAGTCAAGTCAGCTTGCCTGATGCCGTAGGGACGATCAAGCCAGATTTTCAGATAATGCATCGTCTTTTGGCTAAGCAGTTGTCGCCGCAATGACGATAGACCCTATAGGTGGAACATGAAAAATTACGATATCAGGTTCATTTTCGGTGCAGTCATTCTGGCCCTCCTGCTTGATTCAGCGGGACAGGCCCAGTCGCTGGCCGACGTGGCGCGGCAGGAAAGAGCCCGCCAGGTCGGGGCGGCTCAGTCGAGAGTGTACACAAATGAGAGTGTTGCCGATCGGTATTGGTATCCCGTCGAAGAAGCGTCAGCCGGTTCGCTTTCAGGCAGTGCCGGCGACCTCATTGGCCCAAACCTCGAAAGTTTTGAGCAGGAATCCGTTGCGGAAATCCGAAGATTGGAAGATGCACTCGCGGACCCAGCAGTCACAGACGAAGAGCGTTCGAGCCTGGAGCTTGACATGACGGAAGCCGCAAGCGTCCTGGCAGAAATACGTGAAGAACTCCTGTGGGGGGAGTCTCAGCCGGTTGCCGGGGGTGCCCAGACCTTTTCGGATCCACGATTCGAGGCAGACGCAGAAGACGGTTGGGGAACCTGGGATTCGGCCGTTGAATCACAGCGAACTACGGTGCGTGATTTGGAGGGTCGAGTGGCGCTTCAGGAACTCGTGACTGAGGGTTTCAAGGGTCCTAACGGCCATGAGCTTGGCGATAACGCCACCCGCATCGAGAGGATCCGGGCTCTCGTCGACTTGGAACGCGTCAAAAGGCTACTCGAAGAGGCGCGGAGCGAACTGGAACGTCTGGAGACCTTCGATCTGGCTGAACAGTAAACTGTTTCACCAAACGATAGAACTGCAGGGATGCTGGTAACTCGCCCAGGGGCCTTAGTCACGGGATCAACAGTTATTGTCCCACCGAGGATTCCCGCCCACGCTCGGGTCGAATAAAACACGCAGCTGGATGAGGATCCCTTCCTGGCCAATCGAGGCGGGTTCTCTTGACGTTGTCACTGCGACCGCTACGGTGGTCCATCGTCAAACAACAGCCAGATTTCTATCGTGGCACAAACCGAAGTCCGTCAAGGCGAGAACGTCGGCCGTCGAAGTGATTCATTTCATGCATCTTGCGTGATGGACGCAGGTGCCATTTCCAGCCGCAATTCTCAATCGCAGTCATTCATCGCAACCCGGGTTTCGAATCAATAGTGCATTGGGACGGTTCCGTACCACTCGAATCCCTTGTCATTCTTCGTCGGGAGGCGCCGGAGAAGTCGCCAAGACGTGGCTCGCGCCGGGAGGACGCCACAGGCCTTCCCGACAGCACGTCGGGGCGTCCGATCCACAGCACCTGGGCATTGGCGCATGGATCCAGCGCTTCAGCCTGCAATTCGTGAGAAATCCGGCTTAGCTATAAAGAATTTGTGAACCATGCCGATGAGTAAGGAAGGCAGTAATTCAATTCGCTGCCGGGCGAGGGGGACAGCGCGTGCTGATTCCCATGGTTTCGGGTCGCCGCAGGACGAAAACGCATTGTATGAGCCTGATCGGCCGGTGACGACAAATCGAAGTAAGAAGGAGTGCGACATGGAGAACATCACGGAGAACCTCACGGCTGACACACAATTTGCAGTCCAGGCCAACCGATGTGCGAGGCAGCGTGGCATTTCGCTTGTCGAAGTGATGGTATCCACGGGTTTTCTTGCAGTGACCCTGATGGGAGTCGCCTTGACCATGACAACGGCAATCGTGTCCGCCAATGTGAGCCAGGAACAGCTTCTGGCCAAGCAGAAAGCGCGGGAGGCCATGGAGAGCGTATTCACGGCACGTAACACGCAGAATATTACTTTTGCCCAGATTCAGAACGTAGCCAATGCAGGTATTTTTGCCGATGGATTTCAGGCGCTGAGGGAAACGGGCTTGGACGGTATTGCCAACACAGCCGACGATGCGGCCGCGAATGTTGAAACTGTCAGCCTTCCGGGACTGGATGGAGTGATTGGCACCGGAGATGATCGGGTGAGAGACCTCAGTACGTCGTTTGACCGCCGTATCACGATAAGCGATGTCCTGCTCCCCAACAACACGGTCGATCCCGACATTCGGCAAGTCCAGGTGCAGGTCCGCTACACATTCCGTGGAACAACGAGAACGGTGACGTTGACATCCAGGATCGCTCGATTCGGCTAAAAGTTGATGACCAAAAGGTGGAAACTATGATTCTTCGCTCGTGGTTTGGGAGGGATACAGATTCGAAGACGCCGCAACGGCCTGGAGACTGTGGTTTTACGCTGGTCGAATTTCTTGTGGCCAGTGGAGCTTCGTTGCTGCTGATGACGGCGACGTTTACTTTTCTCGGGACCGTGTTCGGATCCACCGCCACGATGCAGCAGGTCATGGATACCCAGCAGAAGACCCGCGTCGCCCTGAACGAAATCGCGCGGGAGGCTGTGCGAGCGGGCACCGGACTTCCCAGCACCGGCATCGCGATTCCGAACGGCGCGAACTCGCAGGCATTGCTGCGAGGCGGTCCAGGCGTAAACCTGGGCAATGTGCCGACCCCGAACAATGTGCTTTCAGTCCTCTCACCTGGTGACGGGGTTGGCCCGGCGATCGCCGGGCTTGCGACGGATGCGATCACGATCCTCACCATCGACCAGAACTCTCCCCTCTGGAACACCGCCGTCATCACGCCGGCCGGATCGAGAGTGGACTGGGTTGAGGATATCAGCGCAGGCGCACAGCAGTTATCTGTGGGTGATCTGCTTCTGTTTACTAACATCAACGCATCTGTCTTTGGGCAGGTAACGGCTGTCCAGACCACCGGTCCCGACAACTACTCAAATTTTACGAATGCCGATCCGTTGAACCTCAATCAACCCACCGCGGCGAACGGCAACATCACGTCACTGGAAAACGCAGCGAATCCGGGTACGTTTCCGCCAACGACGGCGACTCGAGTGAGGATCGTGACCTACTTCCTGGACAATACGGATGTCGCTCATCCCAAGCTTATGAGACGGATCAATTCCGAACCGGTGCAGGTGGTTGCTGAAGATATCTACAACCTTCAGTTCTCATACGACCTTTTCGATTTCAATACGAGTATTCCGACCGCGAATCAGACGACGACGAATGCCCCCAATCAGATTCGGGCCATTTCGATATTTGTAGACGGTCGATCATCAGACATCAACATCCGGACCAACGACTATTTCCGGTCCGGCCTCAGTTCAAAAGTAAACGCTCGAAACTCTACTTTTAGAAACCGGTATACGCCGTAGTGCAGGGAGGCATCGTGGGTCAAGACATTCGTGAAGAACGTGGTTTCGTTCTCCTGACATCTCTCATCGTGATCGTTATCATGAGCGGACTGGTCGTGGGTCTGGTGGATTAGGTGAGAACTGAACAGAACATCGCTGGCAACGACCTCGACTATACCAACGCCTTCTATGCGGCGGAGGCCGGTCTCGAGAACCTGAACTCAGACCTGTCCAAATTGTTCCAGCAGACCATCTTTCCGTCGGACGCCCAAATCAATGCCCTCGAAGCGCCGGCCAGTCGTCCGTCCCTTCCGGGAGTCACATACCCGGAGTACACCGTTACAGGCGGCCAGTCGACCAATCTGACTGCGGCGATCAATACCACCGTCACGACCGTTCCGGTGGTCTCCACTGCCGGGTGGCCCACTACGGGCTATGTCATGGTCGACAGCGAGGAGATGACCTATACCGGTCTGACCGCAACGTCGTTCACCGGAGACGTACGTGGCGCCAACACCACGACCGCTGCGGCCCATGGGATTTCCAGAATTGTCTCGCGATCCCGCGTCATCACCGTTGCCGAAGGTCCGAGCGCCGGCCTTTCGGCCCAGGTCGTTCCTTTCGACCTCACGGTTACGGCGCAGGCAGGACGGGGCTCCGAGTCCCGGTTGAATCGCCAGGTGCAGGTTGCGTTGATTCCCGTCTTCCAGTTCGGCGTCTTTTCCGATTCCGACCTGGCGTTCCATGCGGGGCCCAGTTTTGACTTCGGTGGGCGGGTCCACACCAACGGTCACATTTATGTGATGCAAGGCGGTACGAACACCCTGACGATGTCCCAGAAGGTGGCTGCCGTGGGCGACGTGATCCGGATGGAGCGGAGCAATCGGCGGGTTAATAACTCGCACCTGGGTACGGTACGTATATTGACGAGCCCCGGCAACTACAGGAACCTGGCCCTCAGTGAGGGGAGCGTCGTGGCCGGGATCGGTTCGGCGACCAATTCAGGCTGGGCGAATCTCTCATTGACCACCTATAACGGGAATATCCTCAGCGGATCAACCGGAGCCAAGCCTCTGACGCTGCCGTTCGCCGGTGGCGGTGCACAGCCGATCGAAATCATTCGGCGGCCTCCGCCGGAGAAGACCCTACATCCATACTCGGCCAATCCCGGCTCTACAACCAGGCCAGCGTCAGGGTCTTGTTGTCCGACGCGGCCGCAAATCTGCCCGGCGGTATCGGTTATCCCCTCAACGCCAACCTGGAGGGCGTTCCCTGGAACTATGTCGTCGACGGGAATCACCCTCCGTTTGCCATGACGGACCCCGCAGATGCTAACTTTAGAACCGCAATTGATACGGACGAGACCGTCAGCAATCCGGCGATCGACGGCTTCATCAAGGTAGAGATTCAGCTGATTGACGGAACCTGGCAGGACGTCACGATGGAGATACTGAACCTCGGCATCTCGAATGGTAACCCCGATTCGATTCTCCGTTTCCAGCGGCTCGATACGACGGGGGCAGTGTACGGCAGCACGGTGCCGACGGACTACTGGTCGCTGAAGCTCTATGACACCCGTGAAGGGGAGATACGGCAGTACATCGCCCCGGGCGTCAAACCCTCGAATCTGACCAAGCTCGGTCTGATGGGGATTGTCGAACTGGATGTCAACAACCTGCGGCGGTGGTTCGAAGGGACGATCGGAACAAACGGTACCGTCGCGCTCAACAACAGCGGCTACATTGTTTATTTCTCGGACCGGCGCGGCAACAGAGACAATGCCGGGAATGAAACCGGCGAATTCGGATGGGAGGATTTCGTCAACCCGTTGAGCGCACAGGGGACGCCGAACGGCGTTCTCGATGCTGGCGAGGATGTGAACGGAAACGGGACGCTTGAAACGTACGGAGCCAACTTGCCTGTGGCGCCCTTTACGCCCAGCACCGACCTCTGGGCCAACCGTTACAGTCAGAACGAGGCAAAAAAGAACAAAGTATATTACTTCCGGCGCTCTCTGCGGTTGATCAACGGAGGCGGCGCAAACTTGCCGGATCCCGGATTCACCGTCGCAGCCGAGAACGCAGTGTATGTTCAGGGCAATTACAACGCGGACAGCGCCGGCTTCGGCGGCAACCATAGCTATGCGGCTGTCATCGCCGATACGGTCAAGCTGCTGTCGAACGCATGGTCGGACGACAAGTCGTTCAGTCATCCGCAGAGTCTCTCCTCAGCGGGACGCAATGCCTCTTCGACCTGGTTCCGGGTTGCACTGGCCGCGGGGAAGACCCCGATGTTTACCTACCCGACGACGACGATCAGCGACAGCGGTTTCGGCGGGGACGGCGGCGTGCACAACTTTTTCCACTACATGGAACGCTGGTCCGGCGATACGCTGAACTATGTCGGTTCCCTGGTGTCGCTCTACCATTCGCATCAGACGATCGGCCTGATGAAGTGCTGTGCGATCACTTACTCTCCCCCGACACGTAATTTTACCTTCGATGTGGAATTTCTCGTCCCATCGCAACTGCCACCGGGAACCCCGCGTTTCCGCGACATCAACAACCTGGCCTTCAGGCAAACGGTCCAGGCGAATTGATCGTGCTGCGATTGATGACCCTATAGGAGTTGCCCGCCGGCGCCTTGCGCTGAGTAATCGGACAGCGTCGCGTAGGGTTGAGGGCTTTCCGAATCTGATTATCCGCGTGGCCCGCCCCTGCGCCCCCCGCGTGGAAGATGAGTGGAAGAGGTCACGCAGGCGCATTCAACCGGCATCCGCAGGCGTGGGTTCGGCGTTGGAAACCAGGCTGGGGGCAGGTGGGCCCGATCCCTGAGCTACATCTGAGCTAGAGGGGAAACAAAAAATTGTGACAGGCTGAACGGGCCTTTCGGGCGGGTCTCGTCGGGTATGGCCCGCAGTCCGGGATCGGGTTTTACCGCCACACGATTACTGCAATGAAGACCGCAAGAGCGGTCCCGCAGATCCCAGCGACGATTATTTCCAGCATCGTGATTGATCGCCCGTTTGCTGCCGCTTGATCCAGCCAATGAGGGTACGCGGGCGCTCAACAGTCGAAAAGTGGGAGCGACTCGAGCGCTCGGTCACGGGCGACTACGCTTCCTGGGGAAGGAAACGTGCGGGCCGCTACCCACTCTCTAGACTTTTATTTTTGGATGTCACTCTGTCAAGGAATTTGGATATCGTTTCTAGATTGCGTTGCGAAACCGCTGAATTAAACCGCTGCGGGCGTGATCAGGAAACGTTAGCGCGGTGATGTGCTGATCCGCGGGCTGTTGCCGACCTGTTCGTATCCAAAGCCGTCCGCGGGACGGTCGAGCCGGCGGATGTAGGCGCGCCCGGACACCTGGCGGGAAGGGTTGGCGATGACGATGACGCGGTCGCCGGGTTGCAGTGTCTCGCTGGTCATCCCGATCCGATCCAGTTCTCGACGATTGTCCATCTCGAGCAACCACTGTGAGGCGCCCTCCCCATCCTCAACACCGAGAATCAGGATGGGATGTGGATTGCGGAACCGGAGTTCCTCGACGGTGCCTTCAATCGTGACTTCTTCGCGGACGTCGTACATGCCGGCAATCGAGTGATGAGCGTGGGCAGGGGGAACGGTCGCTCCAAGGCTCAATGTCAGCCCCAGCACCCAACCTGCCACAGCTTTACTGTTTCGCTTCCCTCGCATCAGACATCCTATTCTACGAGTCCTGACAACGGCGAGCTTACCACGGCCGCCTCAACCTCCGCTCCACGAATCATCTGAGCCGAGCAACGCTCCATTCGAGACTCATTTCGAAACTGGCGTCGAGCCGGACCGACCGACGCCTGATTGGGCGTGGATCAGGGTGCCCGTACTGGCGGTTTCCGTTGGAATTCATGCCGCGAGTCTGTCCGCTATCGGTTCAGTCTGACTGCACTGCCCGTCGCGTGGTTGTCCGTAAAACTTCTGGGATATCCGGCATTTCTCTGATATGTTGCGGAAAATAGTTAACCGCAGGAATTTCTGTATCAGTTTAACAATAGTTCTCTATTGCGCTACATTTCGCGAGGGTAATCCATCGCCACAATGTCGGGCTAGACAGACTTGTTATTGATATAAATAGTTTATATATAACAATTTAAATTTGATACCGAGGTAAATAAAGCTGGTCCCAGTGCCCAACACAGCCTGGTGACACTGATTTCCACAGTATCAAAAAAACTGGATATCTGTGGCTTTTTCGGGGGATATATGGCTAGAACTAAGAAAACTAAGGATAGCATAAACAAGATTCCGGAAGTCCATCGAAATGGCTTACATCATCTCGAGGTCCTCTCGATCATCAGTCGATATTTCTGCAACGGTCATCCCCCCGCCGAAATCCTGGAGTTGATCAACAACGAATACGGCATCGAACTACGAAGGGAGGAACCCTGGGATCTGCTGGCTTCAGCGGCAAATCGGGGATGGTTTCACTACTCACCCCCTTTTGAAATGGAGTTGCGTGGGAAACTGCGGGACCGCTACGGTCTGGACGTGGACGTGGTGCGAACGGGTGTCTCCGATGACGTATCCAGATGCGGTGCCGATGCGCTGTTGCGCTTCGTCAAGGCCCGGGCTGCGATGGGCAGGACGAAAGTCCACATCGGATTCGCCGGTGGCAGGGCCCTGATGCAGACGGCCCGGTTCCTTGCCGACCGGTTGCGGAGGGAAACCGGGCAGTTGCCTGAAAAGATCGTGTTCCACGCCGTGGTTGCGGGATTCAACCCGGAAAATCCAACCACCGACCCGAATGCTTTCTTCAGTTATTTTGATGCCGAGACGATGCCCGTCAAGACAGGTTTCGTGGGTCTGCCCGCCCCGGCCCTGTTGAGTACTCACGACCTGAAGACGCTGTCCAATATCAAGGCGATCAAGGCGGCCTTGATTCGGAAGGCGGAGCTCGACATTATCGTGACCTCTGCTGGTGGACACTGGCAGGATGGGCACAGCGGTTTGTCCCGGGCGTACCGGGATCTGGACCTCCCGGTCGATGACGCGGGCTGGATCGGTGACATGATGTGGCAGCCCCTGAGCGCGAAAGGCCCGGTCGATCTCCGATCCGTCGAGCCCCGTGCGTTGACGCTTCTCACTCTGAAAGAACTCGGGGAATTTATCGCGGCCGACAAGAAGGTCCTGCTCCTGCTGGGTCCCTGCGGCGAGTGTCGCCGGCCCAAGGCGAACGTTTTGCAGGCCGTGCTTAACTGGAAATCCAGAATCGTCACGGACCTGATTCTGGACAGTCAAACGGCCCGGGAAGTGGTTCGCCTCGCCGAGAGCACCTGATCCCGCAATTTGGCCCAGAGCTATCATTCTGCGGGCGCCGCGCCGACGCCTGCTCCCTTCCTGGCCCGAACTGTCTGGCAGCTTCTCCCAGAAAGTCCGTTATGGCTTATATCTGTTCATAATAAAAGACTTAAATGATATTCAGCGGTTGACCTCCATTGCGCGGTGCTCCAGAATCCCCTCATCCAGAATTTTCCGGACGGAAAAAGGAGGCAAGGAGCCATGGCACAGCTTTGGTCCAAGGGGTCGGGTACCTGGGAGCCTCGCCACCTTGTCAAAAGCGCGTATGCGCTCGGATTGCCCGTGTCGGGAACTGGGACTGACGATTCCGGATTGGAGGCCGTCGTCGTCCGCGGTGGCGGAGAGGCCCCCCTCGTATGGGCCCTGCTTACCCGGTCCAACTCCTCCGTTCGCGTCAACGGACTGCCGGTTCCCGGGATTCGCGTTCTGGCTCATCGTGACCAGATCCACTTTCCAGACCATACCGTCTATTTCTCGACTGAGGAGTGTGCGGAAATCGTTCTGTTTTCCGCCGGCGGTCGGGCCATCAACTGTCCTCGTTGCAAGCTTCCGATAGAGGTCAGGACCCTTGCCGTGCGCTGCCCCCGTTGCGCGGTATGGCATCACGAGTCGGGTGAGTATCCCTGCTGGACCTATGCGGCAACCTGTTCGGGCTGTGATCACCCGGCGGACCTTGAAGCCGGATTCCAATGGACGCCCGATGATGACTAGGTCCGGGACCGATCCCTTCAGCGTCGTGGTAGCGGGGGCGGGTGCGATCGGGTCACACCTTCTGGCGCTTCTCGCCCGCATGGCGGACATCGGCCGGATCACGATTGTCGACACTGACGACTATGATGCGGGGAATCTGAGGTCACAGGACATCCGTGCTCGGGACGTTGGTAAATCCAAAGCCCGCGTTCAGGCCAGCCGGCTGCGACGCCTGCGGACGGATCTGGAGGTGATTCCCATTGTCGATGATGTTGGCCGGGTCCCTCCGGGCCGAATTCGCAATGCTGATTGCATCTTTTCCTGTCTGGATTCACGCGGGAGCCGGCAGCGTTTGAATGAGCGCGCCACGCGGCTGGCCATTCCCTGGGTTGATGCGGGCGTTGACAGTGGATTGATGCTGGTGCGAGTCGACGTCTACCTCCGGGGACCGGATGCCCCGTGCCTGGAATGTGCCTGGCATCAGACCGACTACGACCTGCTCGCAGTGGACTACCCCTGCTCCGGCTCAGCCGAACGCTATGCGACCCGCGCGCCGGCGGCGCTGGGTGCGCTGGCCGCATCGCTCCAGGCGATAGAGGGAGGGCGCGTTCTTCGGGGTGATGATTTGCTGGTCGGGGAGCGGACGATTCTGGCGGCGGCCGATCACAGGTATTACGACACGCGTTTGACCCGGAATCCGAATTGCCGCTTCGACCACCAGGCGCTGGTTCCAATCGAATCCCTCGATTGTTCGCCATCGGATCTCACGCTGGGTCAGGCGTTCGAACTGGGACGGCGAGGGGCCCCACCCGCGGCAGGGCTTCACCTTCGGGTCGAAGCGGGGTCCTTTAGCCGCGGCCTGACCTGTCTGGTGTGCGGGACGCGAAACGCTCTCGGTCGTTTGCCCCGATTCATTGGAGGAGGGCCAGGGCGCCCCTGTCACGCGTGTGGCGCTGCGACGGCGACGGTGGGGACTGACCGGGTCGAAGAACTTTCGACCCGGGAGATTCCAACGTCGTTGCTGGATCGATCCCTGGCTGGCTTGGGCTTGCGCCGCGGGGATGTCTACACCGTCAGCGATGGCCGAGACCACGCGAGGCACTTTGAAATTCCCTGGAGATTGCAATGACCGACAGGATTTTCGACGCGTTTCTAACCAGCCAGCACGCAGATGCGCTGGCGCTGAATGCGGACTCCGACTTGATCGCACTGTCGTTTCCCGAGGTGGCAAGCGGTCCGCACCGCCAGTACATCGCAGAGTTCAGTTGCGGCGGCCTTGTACACAGTCACTCGCGTGGCGTCGAGGAGGCCCGCCGGTTTACGGTGGGCCTGACGTTTCCCTCCGATTACCTGCGCCGGGTGGAACCGTCTGAAGTGCTCACGTGGCTGGGTCCGTTCGAGATTTGGCATCCGAACATCCGCCCGCCGTTCATCTGCGTTGGCCGGCTCAGTCCGGGTACGCCGCTGACCGACCTCCTCTACCAGTGTTTCGAAATCATCAGCTATCAAAAGGTGACCATGAGAGAAGACGATGCGTTGAACATCGACGCCTGTTCCTGGGCTCGGCAGCATCAGTCCCGGTTTCCCGTCGACCCGCGCCCGCTGAAGCGTCGCAGCGCCGAGGCCCGGATCGAAGCGGTGGGGCGTCCATGATCGTCCGTGCGAATGACCACGGCTTGATCCCGTCGTGCATGGATCCCATCTCCTGGCGGGTCGCAACCACACCCGAAGGCTGGGTCTTCCGGTCCCGTAGTCGCGATGACATCCGTGTGGCGGTCGGTGTCAAAGATCGCTGGTTGTGCCTGGAGTCTTCACTGAATTCTCAGCCCAGTGAGTGGGATCTTCTGAACCGGTGTTCGAGGCTTCCCGGTGGCTGGAAGCCCGTCTGCGAATCCTCATCGACGGAAGTGTCACTTCGGGTCGAGATCGCATGGGACGAAGACGTCGAAGCAGTGCCGATCGGTATCGCCCGCCTTCGCAACGCCTTGAACCATCTCGAGGGCGTACTCGGTCTGATCGGCAGCGACCCCACCGAAGGAGATGGGGGAGTCCCTGCCTCAGCCGGTAAAGAGATCCACAACAAGGAAAGCGGGGACTGGACGGCTCTGCTGGCCGAAGCCGGGTGGGGGTTCACCGAGCGGTCCGCCTCGACGATGGCGGTCGAACTGGGTAGCGGACCGAACGTCAGTCATGCCGAAGTGGGTCCTCAGTCCGACGGCAGCCTGGGCGCCGTCGTGCGGCTGGCACCACTCGACGGGTACGCTCCACCGGCCCGCGACGCGGTTGCCCGTCTGCTGCTGACGGTGTCGGGGATGGTGCGCCTCGTGTGCCCCGCCATTGTGAGCACCGATGCTGGATGGGAGGCACGCCTGGAGGTGGATCTGGGGCATGCTCCCCAGGCCACGGATTTCGATGATGCCCTGTCTGCCCTGTCCGTCGCCTCGGCCCTGTCCAGTTCTGAGGTCAGGTTTCTTCGGGACGAACGGGCTGCATTCGACTACCTGGCGTGGCCGGTTCACTGCATAGAAGACATTCTGGTTCACAACTAAAAGGAGAAATCTCATGTCTAGGGAAACTTTAGAAATTGAAGCAACCGACGTCACCGGTCAGAAGTCGTATCGGGTCGACCACATCCCTGACGAAGAGTCTGTTGCAGAACTCCTCATTGAGCTGCAATCGAAGATGGGGATGTCGACCAACGACGTGTCCGGCCGGCCGATTTCCTACCACGCGCTGCACGAGCGGGAAGGACGTCACCTGCATGGCACCGAAAAGGTGAGGGATGCGTTGAAGACCGGCGATCGCATCGTGCTTCAGCCCAACATCGATGCGGGTGCCAGGTTCCCCCGTGCGCAATGACTACAGCTATGCCATCGAGCTGTGGCTCGAGGACGGCACACCATTGGGACGGGTGAGGACCGAAGTCGACTGGGTCCCTGCCGAGGAATGGGCCCGGTTTGAAGTTCTTCGCCACGGGGGCGCCCGGGACTCGGCCGTGAGTACCGCCATCCTGGAACCGGTATGGCATTCGACCCTTGGAAAACCCTACATGGACGGGTTCAAGGTCGAAATGCGTCATCCGGATCGGGAGCCACTGGCATTCGCCTTCGGGCGTACATACTTTCGGAAGTCGGCGTCGCATTCCGCATCGGAGTTGGTGGCACGGGGGCAGTTGAAGGAAGGTGACCCGTATCAATTTGCGGCGGTCGCGCTCGAGGAGGATCCCAACCCCAGACCGGATGGTCTCCGGGTTGCCTCCACACCCCAGCCTCTTCCCGTTCGTTCGGCCAAAACACAAGATGCTGTGGCTAAAGCAGTGGGGATTGGAACAATTGACACCACAGACATGCCCGTAATTGTCGATTCAGAAATTCTGGATGAGATCCGCGACCTGGCTGTCGAGGCGGGGTCGGTCGAAACCGGAGGATTTCTTGTGGGACACATCCATCGGGACGCGGATACCGGAGAGACGTTCGCCGGAGTCACGGTGCAGCTTCGAGCGCGTTACACCGTGGCTGAAGCGACGCGTCTGACGTTTACTCCCCAGACGTGGACCGACGCGCGGGCCTCGCTGTCGCTGCGGAGCCAGGGGGAGATCTTCCTCGGTTGGTGGCACACCCACGTGGCCTGGCACATTTGCCGCAACTGTGCGCCCGACCGGCAGAAAGTTTGTCTGATGGCCGGCGACTTTTTCAGCGAACACGACCACCTGCTGCACCGGGTGGCGTTCGGTGGTGCGCATAACATCGCACTCGTGGCCAACGTCGTACAGGGTGAGCGCTCGCTGGAAGTCACGTTCTCCACCTTCGGCTGGCGCCGGGGCATGATCGAAACTCGCGGGATTCACTCGGCCGGATCCGCAGTCGCGGCTCCCGCCCAAGAGGTGTCCGGCTCAAAGGAGGCTCCATGTCCGGTGAAGTAGATCTCGGAGGATTGCTCCGCACTGTGACCGATTCCGGAGAGAACGCCCCCGGCATCGACGACCGACTGGGTCTTCTGCAAACGATGAGAAACAAACATCGCGGCGCATCGACTGAAATCGATCGCCTCCTGCTGGGCGAGATCCACCGTCTGAGGGCAAACCTGGAAGACGTAAAGCACATCCAACAACGTCTGAAGGAGGTGTTCGAACAGCTGAAAGGCGCTCCCTGGTATCCGGCTGTTTTTACCGGATTCCAGAAGGTAAATGGACGGGTGGCCGCTGTCGTCATCTGCGGTGGTGCGCTGAGGGTGGTTCCCCTGGTCGACACCCTGGACGCGGACGCACTTTCCGTCGGTGATGAGGTCCTGCTGGGCAACGAGATGAACCTTGTCGTGGCCCGGTCCACGGCCCTGTCGTTTCGTTCCGGGGAGATCGGGTTGTTCGATCGCTTTACGCCCGATGCCCGCATCGTCATCAAATGTCGTGATGAGGAAATGGTCGTCGATGTCGCCGCCGGGTTGCGATCGGTGGAACTTCGTACCGGAGACCGCGTGCGCTGGGATCGAAGCGTTTGGGTGGCCTACGAGAAACTGGAGCGCTCCGACGACCACCCGCTGTTCCTTGAAGAAACACCGGTGGAGTCTTTTGAGCAGGTTGGTGGACTCGACTCCATTATCCGCCGCCTGCAGCAATCGGTGCTGCTGCACATGGACCACAAGGAGCTCGTTCGCAAGTATCACCTGATAAAACGTGCCGGCATCCTGTTCTGCGGCCCACCGGGCAACGGCAAGACCATGATGGCCCGGGCATTGGCCAACTGGGTCGGGACGATTGCGCCCGCGGGCCGCGCCCGCTTCATGCATATCAAGCCCGGCGCCCTGCACTCGATGTGGTATTCGGCGTCGGAAGCCAACTACCGTGAGGCGTTCCGTGCGGCGCGGGAGGCTGGAGAGGCCGAGCCTGACGTTCCGGTGGTGATGTTCTTCGATGAGATCGACGCGGTGGGCGCGGCCCGCGGAACATCGTTGATGCGCGTGGACGATCGCGTTCAGACGGCGCTGATGGCTGAACTGGATGGCCTGGAGAGCCGGGGCAACATCCTGGTGGTTGCGGCCACCAATCGCCGGGACGCGCTCGACCCGGCGTTGGTGCGACCGGGGCGGCTGGGCGATCTGGTGCTCGATATTCCGCGGCCGAACCGCAAGGGCGCGCGAGCGATATTCGACCGTTGCCTGCCCCCCGATCTCCCGTACGACATCAACGGCCATGGCGGAGCGGATGCTGCGCGGGAGACCATCGTCGAAGGCGCGCTGGCGCGCATCTATGGCCACGGCCCGGAATGCGATCTGGCCACCGTGACGTTTCGTGACGGTAAGCAGCGTACCGTTCGCGCGCGCGACCTCATCAGCGGCGCTGCGATCACCAAGGTTGTTGGTGTGGCCCTCGAGCGTGCGTGTATTCGCGAGAAGGACACCGGGTCGACGGGAATCCGCGAGTCGGATGTACTGGAAGCGGTCTTTGAGGAGTGCACCAGTGCCGTCGGCGTGCTGACGCCGTCCAATTGCCGGAGTCATCTGGCGGATCTGCCCCAGGACGTTGATGTTGTCCGAATCGAAGCCGTTCGGCCCCGTGTGGCACCCGAACGTTATCTGAGTCCGGTCGCATGACGGGGCCCGACCGTCGAGACCGAACCGGAGAGGGCCCAGCCCCGCGAAGCATCCCGAAACTGTGTGGTGCCGATATCGAACTGGGCAACTTCATCCTCGGGGTCGCTGACCCGGCCGGGAGCCCGGCGACGGCGGCCCGGGTCCTTTTGCGCCAGATCGATGGGCTTCCCGTTCGCCGCACGTATAGCGCATATGGCTATGGCTATACGACAAGCGATTCTGCCCAGGACTGGGGGCGTAAGTTTCTGCCCGCCAACGGAGGATGCGCATACATCGACCTCAGTCATCTGGAACTGTGCCTGCCCGAAGTCGTATCCGCCTACGACCACGTGGCCTGCTGGCACGCGATGCTGCGCATCGCCCAGGACGCACTCGAGGGGGCCAACGGCGAACAGCCCGCCGAGCGGCCGATCCAGGTACTCGTCAACAATTGCGATGGACGCGTGTCCTACGGCAGTCATCTGAACTTCATGGTCACGCGCCGCACGTGGGACAATCTGTTCCACCGACGTCTGCACCAGGCGCTGTATCTGGCGGCATATCAGACCTCGTCGATCATCTTTACCGGGCAGGGAAAGGTGGGGTGTCAGAACCAGACGTCGTCAGTGCCCTTCCAGATTTCGCAGCGCGCCGACTGGTTCGAAACCCTGATCGGACCCCATACAACGTTCGAGCGTCCGATTCTCAATTCCCGGGACGAGCCCCTCTGCGGAACAGGGACAGGGGATTCGACTGATGCTGGGCCGGCGCGGCTCCACGTCATTTTCTTTGACAATACGTTGTGTCACGTCTCAAGCCTCCTTAAGGTCGGCGTGACCCAGATGATCCTGGCGATGATCGAAGCCGATGCGATCGATCCGGGCCTGCTGCTCGACGACCCACTGGATGCTGTCGGGACGTGGAGTCACGATCCCGGACTCCAACAGAGGGCTCGACTGGCATCCGGTCAGTCGACTACGGCGGTCGAACTACAGCTGCGTTTCCTTGAAGCCGCAGCCCTGTTCCAGTCGCGCCAGGGTTTTGACCCCGTAGTGCCACGGGCGGACGAGATCCTCTCGATGTGGTCCCAGACGCTGGGTTGGCTCGAAGCGCGTGACTTCGACCGGCTGGCTCCTCGGCTCGACTGGGTTCTGAAGCAACAGATCCTCGAACGCGCACTTGCACTCAACCCGACACTGGACTGGAACTCACCGGAATTGGTTCATCTGGACTATCTGTATTCAAGTTTGAATCCGGAAGAAGGCCTCTACTGGGCGTATGAGCGGCAAGGGCTTCTGGACATGGTCGTCGGTTCTGAGGAGATTGATCACTTTGTGAACCAACCGCCCGACGATACACGCGCCTGGACCCGCGCGATGCTGTTGCGGCACGCCGGTCCCGATGACGTGGATGAGGTGAACTGGGACCGGGTTCGCGTCCGTACCGGCACCGGCTACTGGGCCCCGACCCGGACGCTGGACATGTCAAACCCGCTGGGCCACACGCGAGCCCAGACCGAGGAAACCTTCGACCACGCCCGATCGCTTGGGGAATTGATGGACGATCTCAAACAAGTTTCCCCTCAATTCGTTGAGGGCCCGACAAGGGCCGCCCCCGGCACGACTCATGAACCGACAACAACATCACTTCAAAGGAGAATAAGAGATGAGGACCCGACAATCTTCCAATGATGACGCCATGACGCCACAGAAAACCACCGATGGAGACTTCGGAAACGGCCCGTCCGCGCTTGCCAGGGAAGGGAACGATCTGCTCTCTTTGAGCGATGACATCATCCGCCGTTCGCTGTCGGGACAGAGTGAAGCCTTTGTCAACGCCAACCGACAGCAGGGAGGTCAGTAAGGCCGTGAACCTCCGCCTCTGTGGTGTCGAAACCGAATACGCCTTCACCGTGACGAACCGGCACGGGCAGTCCCTCAATCGAGAAGACATGCTGGGTACCGTCCTCGCGATCGCCAGGCGGGAGCTGGTTCATCTGCCGGCGGCCAAGGGCGGCGGCATGTTTACAGAGAATGGCTCGAGGTTCTATGTGGATTGCGGACTGCACCCGGAGTGGAGCACTCCCGAGTGTCTCGACCCCCGGGACGTGGTGCGTCATATCCGAGCCGGCGAGCGCATCCTTGAAGGCATCTGCGCTCGATTGGAATCCGCGCATCCCGAGGTCTGCGAAGCGGCCTGTTACAACTGCAACGTCGATTACAGCGGAAGTGGATCCACCTGGGGCTGCCACGAATCTTACCTCCACCGCTGGGAACCAGACATGCTTCCCGCCCAGTTGATCCCGCACCTGGTTTCCCGGGTGATCTATACCGGTGCGGGCGGTTTCAACCGCTCCGGTAGTAAGCTGCTGGATTTCACGCTGTCCCCACGGGTGGCCCACCTGGAAGAACAGGTCTCGAGTGGCTCGACGGGAAACCGCGGCATTTTTCACACCAAAGATGAGCCGCTGTGCGGGGAAGGCTTTCACCGGCTCCACATTATCTGTGGAGAAAGCCTTGCTTCGGACCGGGCCGCTTGGCTGAAACTGGGAACGACGGCCATCGTGGTCGCCATGGCTGAAGCGGGACTGGCTCCGGCCCGTATGGTGACTCTGGCATCGCCCCTGAAGGCAATGCGCACCTTTGCGGCCGACGTCACGTGCAGCGCCGAGGTATCCATGATCGACCGGCGCCGCATGACGGCGGTTGCGATCCAGCGGGAGTACCTCGAACAGGCCGAAGCGCACCTGTCTCAGTCCTGGATGCCGTCCTGGGCTGGGGACGTGTGCCAGCAGTGGCGCACCATGCTCGACCAGATCGATGATGGGCGGGAGGGGTTCGACCGGACCCTCGACTGGGCCATCAAGTACCGAATCTATGCGCGTCATCTGGCCGGCCACGGTATTGCGTTGGAGTCCCAGCCGGACTGGAGGCGCGTCAACCAGGCAATCCGCGAAGCCGTGAAGCAGGCCGAATACGGTGACCCGCCCCCCACAGTGGAGGCGGCGATGCATGGCGACGGTCCCTACCGGAAATTCATTGATCGGATCGACTTTCCCGCGCTTTGGGGTGGGCACAGCCGTGAAGAGTTTCAGGCCTTGCTCGCGCTACGGATGGAACTGTTCGAACTGGACACGCGATGGGGGCAGGTGGGTCACCGCGGCATATTTTCGCAACTAGACGTTGGGGATACGCTGGATCATCGCGTCAGTGGCATTGACCGTGTCGATGACGCAATGACCAAACCGCCTTCCGGCACCAGGGCCGGGGTTCGCGGCGATGCGATCCGGCGGCTCGCATCCAACGGCGGCGGCGCCGCAGACTGGAGTGCGGTATGGACTTCAAAGGATGGGCAGGACCGGTTTCTGGATCTGTCTAACCCGTTCCAGACGACCGAGGGGTGGAGTCCGAGCGCCCGCCGCGGTAAAAGGCTTTCTACGAGAGGCCTGCTTTCCGCCGACCCCGAGTCCTTCCTCGGCATGCTCCGCCGCCGCCGGCCACAATAGCCCGTCTCTACACCTGGTTGTAAATTCCAGCAACGTCACGCACACCGGGCAACCTGTGTATGCACAGTGTCCGGCCCCAGCATGTCGGCTGAAATTCAGTCGCCGCCGACGCCTCCGAAGCTGTTCAGCGGCGCGCAAAGCAAGTCGTTGAGACCTGAAAACAACCCGTGCCATCCGAAATTATTCACCGGCCGCGCGTCGCGCGCCTCTTTCTTCCAGACCTTGATGTCGGAAATCCACGGAGCGGTGTAGTACTTCGGGTCGTACATGGTGATTTCAAGCTCAAGCGTCTTTGCGTCGGTGCGCGTGTACCGCTCGATGAAGCGGGCCTCGTCGCTCTTCGGAAAACCATAGGCGTCCAGCCAGGCCCTTTCGTCGAGGGCGATCGTCTCGACGACGAGGGTGTTGCCTTCCCAGTCGCCCACAGAGAGGCCCATCCACGACGGTCCGATGTTCGCCAGTTGGTTTCCAGAAGGCAGTTCCCGCCCGTCCATCCAGATCTCGCGCAGCATGCGTTCCTCTGGTCAGACCTGTAGAATCCGGTCCCCCAGGATGTGGACTTCGTGATGGTCATGGTTGATATCGGCGACGATTGCCGGGAAACCCTTCGGGTTGCACGTCGCTGCGGGGTAGTTGGTCTCCTCGTAGCTGGAGACCGCTTCGGTCACTTCCGGCAGGTAGCTGCGCGTGGGGCGATGGGTCTTCATCAACGCCAGTCCTTCCGGCGTCAGCGACGGGTTTGTGCGTGCCGGGCCATGACTCCAGTCGCCGCCAACCCGGAACCAAATGCCGGAGAAATCACGCGGATTGTAGGCATTGTCGTAGGGCGCATCGACAAAGTATTCCCGGGGCAGGTTCCCGAGAGCGTTGAGGACCGGGCGTTGAGCGGCGGCGACTCCTGTGACCCCGACCTGGGGGAGACACAGTCCGGCCAGAGCCGCAATGAAACTCACCGTGC
The DNA here is from genome assembly GCA_965263045.1 of Terriglobia bacterium. GTDB lineage: Bacteria > Acidobacteriota > Terriglobia > 20CM-2-55-15 > 20CM-2-55-15. The sequence continues at coordinate 3,838,051 of CBDHGK010000041.1, read as the reverse complement.
GAAGTTGCATGTGGATCTCCTCGTCTGAATCCTCTGCGTGGCTGGGTTCGTGTCCTGAGGTTACCCGAGTCGGCGATGTCGTTCAACGGCATTGTCGATGCGACATTGTCTGGACTCGCTGCAAGTATTTAGGTTTTGCCGGTCCAGCCACACTGTGGGCTTTCCGGGTCAGGAAACACAACAAAAGTTCCCGTTCAGCTGCGGCCTACGCCGATCGCCCGGTTGATCCCACTCAGACCACGACAAGCTTTTCAAACGGTGTACATCCAACCCGGACGTGCGTACAATCGGGAGCAATTCCTGAGTCGCTTTCCGAGAATTGAGCGGTCCCCCGACCCGGAGAGGAGCTGCGATGGCCATACTTGATCTGAACGTCAACGGGAGCAACCGCACTGTGGACGTGGACCCGTCGACCCCCCTTCTCTATGTGCTCAGTGACGATCTTGAACTCCGGGGCCCGAAATTTGGCTGTGGTCTGGGTCAGTGTGGGTCCTGCACGGTCATCGTCGCCGGCGAGGCACAGCGTTCGTGTATCACGCCCGTCGCGGGTGTTGCGGGATCGGAAATCACGACGCTTGAAGGACTCGGGACGCCCCAGCGGCCGCACTCGATTCAGCAAGCCTTCATCGATGAGCAGGCGATGCAGTGTGGTTTCTGTATCAACGGCGTCATTCTCACGGCAAAAGCATTTCTGGATCGGAACCCGGACGCATCCGACGCCGATATCGGGCAGGCGATGTCGGGTGTGCTGTGCCGGTGCGCGGCCCATGTACGCATCATGCGGGCCATCCGGCGATATGCCGAAGAGGTGAAGGCATGAGATCTCCGGACGTGTCGAACGCATGGACGGCCGATGCAATGGCCGCACTCGAGAGTGCCGGCATATCGCGCAGAAGTTTCCTGAAAGCATCCGGTGCCATGATCGTGGGATTCAGCGTGACGGCAACCAAGCCTCCCCCGGGCCGGGGAGCCCTGCGATCGCCGGTTCAGGGCCTGAACGGTGTGGGTAGTAACCGCTTGGACTCATGGATCGCGGTTGGGACCGACGGGGCTGTGACGGCCTACACGGGCAAGTGTGAGCTGGGCCAGGGCCTGTATACGGCCCAGCGGCAGCTGATCGCCGAAGAACTCAGTTTGGGGTTTGATCGGGTGACGCTGGTCCAGTGCGATACGGCGCGCACACCCGATCAGGGCACGACCTCGGGCGCGCAGTCGCATCCCGCGAATTTCAACCATGAAAACCTTGCGCTCGCCTGCGCGACGGCTCGCGAGGCACTGTTGCAGGAAGGGGCAACCGCTCTGGGCGTGCCCGTCGGGCAGGTTGAGGCGCGCGAGGGGGCAGTCCGAGTCGCGAGGGATCCGTCCCGGAGCGTCCCCTACGCCGCACTCGTCGGTGGACGGGAGTTCGGCCTGACCGTCGATCCGGGCGCGAGCCGGAAGCGTCCGGCTGACTCGACGATTCTTGGGCAATCGGTGCCGCGCGTGGAGATTCCGGAGATAGCCACGGGCCAATTCGAATACGTGCACAACGTACGTGTACCCGGCATGCTCCACGGGCAGGTGGTTCGACCACCAACGGTTGGAGCGACGCTTGTGGAAGTCGATGAGGCATCCGTTCAGGATCTACCGGGCTTCGTTCAGGTGGTGGTTCGAAACAACTTCGTCGGCGTGGTCGCAGAGAAACCCTGGCAGGCGATCCAGGCCGCCATCCGCTTGAGGGTCGACTGGACACCGGGCGCCGGGCTACCGGGCCAGGACGGTTTCTACGAGTATTTACGGAATCAGCAGCCCACGCGCGACACGCTGCGGGTGAACTCTCAGGATGTCGATGAGCGTCTGGGAGATGCCTCGAATACGGTCGAAGCCACCTACTACTATCCGTACCAGATGCACGGCTCGATCGGCAGTTCCTGTGCGGTCGCCGATGTTCAGGGACCGAGGGCGACGATCTGGTCGGCGACGCAGGCTGTTTTCCCGATGAAGAACACGGCGGCCATGGTTCTGGGGGTCGCGCCCGAGAACGTGCGCGTCATTTTTAGAATGGGCTCCGGTTGTTACGGCGTCAACGGTGCGGATACGGTGTCCTATGACGCGGCGCTCCTTTCAGCGGCCGTGGGCCGGCCGGTGAGGGTTCAACTCACACGGAAAGATGAGATGGCGTGGGAAAACTACGGATTCGCTTTCGTCATCGATCAGCGCGTGGGGCTGGATGCCGACGGCACAATCACGGCCTGGGACCACGAGTCGTGGTCCACGACGCTGGGCGGCCGGCCCGGATACAACACTCCGGGTAATGTCGTCACCGGATTCCTGGCCGGATTCGCGCCGGAAGCGGTGAACCCCCGCACTGTCGCGCCCGATCCCGTCAACTTCAACAACAACAGAAATGCAGTGCCTTCATATGTCACTGGCTGCGTGGAGGGCCGGTGCGGTGGCACGGGCATTGTTTCGAGCCAGAGATCCCTGGCGCACACCGTCGGGTCCCCATTCTGGACGGGACCGCTGCGTTCACCATGGCGACTGCAGAATACGTTTGCCCACGAGTCGTTCATCGACGAGGTCGCTGCGTTTGCCCGACAGGATCCCGTCGAGTATCGCCTGCGTCACCTCGGTGATCCTCGCCTGATCGAAGTTCTGAGGGCCGCGTCCGATGCGGCCGGGTGGCAGGCCCGGCCGGCCCCGCAACCGGAAATCCGGGGGCAGGGGATCACCCCGGGCCGTGGTGTCGCCTGTGTCCTCTACGAGGGAGGCAACGGGTACTGCGCGATGGTGGCCGAGGTGGAAGTGGATTCCGAGACCGGTGCGGTGGCCGTGAATCGGCTCGTGATTGCGAACGACTGTGGCCCCATTTCGAACCCGGATGGTTTGCGGAATCAGCTTGAAGGAGGCGCGCTGCATGGTGTCAGCCGGGCATTGCTCGAAGAGGTCACCTGGGACGACGAAAAGATCACATCGATCGACTGGCAGACCTATCGACCGCTCTACCTGGGCCCGGGCATTCCTGAGATCGAAACGGTCCTGATCAACCGCTCTGAGGGGGAAGCCATGGGTGCCGGAGAGACGGCGATCACCGTGGTCGCGGCCGCGATTGGGAACGCGATTTTCGACGCCACCGGGGCACGGCTGCGTCAGGTGCCGTTCACTCCCGAACGATTGAAGGCCGCCCTCGGATAACCGATAGAAGACGAACCGGCTGAGGACGAGCGGCCTTGACCCCGCATCGACGCGTCCGACACACCGCAACCGGGTATTGGCGGATGGATCCTCGCTGAGGCAGACAACCGGTGAGAAATGCGTGTTGGATCTACTTTCCGATTTGAAACTTGATCGCAGGACGAACAACAGCATGTTACCCAACGGGGAGGGTTAGCGATGGCAGGCAGCACCGATCTGAAGATACGACAGAACCTCGAGGAGTCCTTTTCGGACGTGTATACACCGGCCGCACTGGATGCCATGGCGGCGCTGGCTGACGTAAACCGGCAGCGTGTGGAAGTGATGACGGCACGGATCGAGCGCCGGGCGCAAAGGGCGCGGGATCACGAGCGAATCCGCTTTCTGGACCCTTCTTCGACGGTCCCCGGAACCAGCCTGACGGTAGCGGATGCACGCGCAGGGAATTTCGAGGGGTCGGACATACCGGACGACCTCGGGCGGCAGTGGGTGCAGGGCACCGGTCCGGCGGCGAAGCCGCGCGCACCCGTGGAAAGCAGTATCCGCAACGTGGCCTATGCGCTCCTCTCCGGTGCGGACGGTTGGATGTTCGATGGCGAAGATGCCCTCGGGCAGGTCTCGACGATGTCACTTGAGAACCAGCGGAACCTCAAGTTGGCCATCGCCCGGGATCCGGTCTTTCTCACCGTGGCCGAACAGGTCGCCGGGAGTATGAACGACTGGGGTCGCTCGTTCTTCGGCCGCCCCATCATCCACAGCTGGGAGCAACAGCTCGATTTTACGACGAAGATCTTCCGGGCCCGGGGCCTGCACCTCGATGACCGCCATATATGCTGCGGAGACGGGAGCGGATTCTCGGCTTCCGTCGTCGACACCGTTCTGTACGTGGTGAACAACCAAGAGCGCCTCGGTCAGGCGGGCTCGTCGATCGTTCTCTACCTCCCGAAGATTCAGACTGCCGAAGATGCCGCCGTCTGGAACACTTTGTTGACCCGACTCGAGCAACACCTGGCCCTGCCTGTCGGTAGCATAAAAGTCTATGTCCTGGTCGAGCAGGTCGAGGCCTGCTTCCAGCTGATGGAAATCCGTGCGGCTCTGGGGGCCCACTTCATCGGTTTCAATACCGGCCGGTGGGACTACATCAACAGTGTTTCCGACGCCATGGCGTGGGATTCCGATTTCGTAAATCCGAACATCGACTCCATCGTCATGACCTACGGCTACATGCGGACTTACGAGGATCGCGTCCGGTGCGCGGTGGCCACCCCCGATCACGACGGCCGCCATGCCCTGTGGCAGGGCGGGATGGAGCCCAACATCCCCGTCGGCACCGACGCGGGAGTCGAAGCCAGCATGAAGAAGGCCGTTGCCGGCGCGGAACGTGAAGAGAGTGAAGGTGCGAGTGGCAAGTGGGTCGCCCACTGGAAGATGGTCCACATTGTCCGACCGGTTTGGGAAAAAGCGGGCCGTCAGAACCAGCTGGACCGGGAGTTTCCGCCCCTGACCTACACCGATGCGGATGCAGACGGGCTGTTCATGCTGGAACCGGCCCCCCGCACCGTTCGCGGAACACGCGACCTGCTCAGTGTGGGAATGCAGTACGGCAACGCCTTCGGCCGGGGTTTTCAGGCCGCCGCACTCAAGCCGGCCGACTTCTTCGAGAATGACGACGTCCTGTACCTGATGGAAGATATGGCCACGGGTGAGATCCGGCTCAGTATCCTCTGGGAATGGCTGCACAAGGGGGCCCGTCTGACCCAAGACGACACCGAAACCGGGGCACAGGAGGGAGACACCTTCACCTTGGAATTATTCCGTCGGCTTTTGGAGGAAGAGTACGAAAAGTTACGCGGTGCGAGCACCCGCAACGTCCACGACGATTCGAAAGACACGACCCTTCCGATTTCCCGGGAGATCGTCGATCGTTACGTCACCGATGCGGTCAAGGCACCCTGGTACGTCGACCTGCTGAACCTCAACCTGAACAATCACGACCTCGAAACCGCAAAGAACCGCATCACGATGTACATCGACGCACTCCGCTCCAGGGGAGAGCGCATCACGCGCAATCTCGATTTCGAGGCTTCTTAGCCGATTTCAAGCGCCGAATAATGGGATCTGGAAGACACGGGCCATGATGAGGACGAAGCTCATCACAGCGAACACGCCCATGCTGATCCAACTGAACCACGTGGCGAAAGTCGACGGATAAAAGACCCGGTCCTTCTTTGGAATCACGGTGAAGCAGTAGAAGAGGTTGAGGAAGAATATGACGGGTGCGACAAAGAAGGCCAGAGCGGACGCGACGAGGACAAGCCAGACCGGTCTCGGCATTCCCGCGATCAGGGAAGTCGCAGCCACCAGCGAAAAGAACATCGTTATGCGATAGATGTTGTATTCGGAATACCATCGCCGACGGTGCTCCGGTCCCAGCTGATCGACGGAAACCCCCTGGAATTCAGACGTAGAACGGAACAGGTTGCGGCAACACGCGCCGACGACCCTCGGCCACCCATCGAAGTAGTTGAAGGCGGTCGAGAACGTGGCCGCGAATGCACCGATCATGAACACGACCATCATGGATGGACCCACGCTGTCGCTGAAGACGCGACCGATCTCGCCTATTACGGCGTTCCCCTCCACCGGGTTGGGGTAGAGCCACACCGCGGCAAGCAACAAGAAGATACATGCGAGAAAAAACGAGATGACGTGCCCGGCGCGGAAATCCCACAGGCCGATATGAAACCATCGGCGGCAGTACTCCAGCGCATGGGGAGAGAGCACTTCTGTGTTGACGGTAAGGTCGTCCCGGGTAGAAACGAAGGGGTCAAACGTGGGGACCTTGCCCTCTTTTTCCAGGGTTTCCCGGATGGCGCCCATCCCGACACGCTTCGCCTTGCCCCATTCCGACGCCTGCAAAGAAACGTCGATTCCGGTGGGCAGTAAGCCCAGAAACGCCGCGATGACGAGCCAGGAGCCGCCGGGCACCTGAACCATGAAGAAATTGCCCATGGCCGACAGAGGAGCCGGCTCCACCAGGTATACCCCGACGCTGGCCAGAACCAGCATTCCGGCAAAAACCTTTGATACGACTTCCAGAGCCCGGTAGCGCCCGGTCAACAGGATCGCGATGGACACGATGCCAAGGCCAAAGGCGAACAGGGGAATCGGAAGTACCAGTCCCAGGTATTCGGAGAAGAAATAGAACAATACGGCGGCGGCGGCCACGAGTCGCCCCGCCTGCCCGATCACACACTGGATCAGCGTCGTCAGGAGAACATACCAGAGCGGCCACTTCTTCCATGCCGTCGAATAGGCGTCCAGCATGCTCCGGCCGGTTGCGTGGGTGAACCGGAACGCCATTTCAAACCCGTAGTACTTAAAGATATAGGCGACGGGAATACACCAGAGCAAGGCATAACCGAAGCGCCCCCCGGCGGCCGGCGCCGTAATCAGGTGGCTGGTTCCGATCCCCGTCATCATCAGAATCATTCCGGGACCGAAGTGCTTCACCAGTCCCCGGATTGAAGTGCTCGGAAGTGGAAGCTCGTCTAGGGGATCTTTTTCGGGCATGTGTTTGGCGAATTCTAACAGATGGCTTGCGAAAATCGGAGTTGGCCGCCCGTGGTTACGGTCGGCCGAGCATTCTTCGGGCAGGATTTGATCGTTATCTTACACCGACGCACCACGCCGATTAAACTGTCAATCCGAAGACACGATCGAATTCGAGGGCCGATTGGCTGGCGCCGTCAGCGGGCCGCGCGATTCTTTCCAACCCGGTCGTCCACCAACTGAACGATCTCATCCAGCGTGTCGGAGGAGACTCCCTGCTGGCTGGCGATCCGGCGAACCAGGCAGTCGACGCGTTCGATGTGTTCCGCTCCACCAAAGAGTGCGCGTGCCGCGGATGAGGGGTTCGCCAGGCCTTCGGCCGCCTTGGCGTATTTCTCGAAAGGAACGAGGTCTCCGTCGGCGGCTCCCAACCCGGTACAGAGTTTCCACACCCAGCTGTAAATCTCTCTCGACTTGTCGACGCTTCCGTGCACGGCGTCGCGGATCGGGATCATCTCTTCGGCCTTGATGCAGCGGTAGTTGCCGGCGAGCAACATGGGCCACTTGGCCAGTGGCACGAAGATGGACTCGTGCACCTTGAGTTTCACAGGAATTTCGATTGCGCCATCACCGGGATCGAAGCGCGCAGCTGCAATATCGGTTTCCAGGTTCCGAAGAATCTCGGTGGGTGCGTCGTCGGCAAAGCGGGCGGCCTTGAAGTTGGTGGGCAGACCCACCTGTAGAATATTCTTTGGCTCGTTCGGAGGGCGAAACGCCTGGGGATCGGGACTCGCCAGCGAGGTCAGGCCGGGCTCGAAACCTTCCCAGACGGAGGGGTCCGCGTAACATGGTTCGAGTGTATCGGTCGAAAGTCCGGGAACCCGTTCCAGATAGGGCAGTGGCGGCATGTTCATGATCGCCAGAGCCGGCACGCGTGTCGCCGCAATGCGGGCCATCAGTTCCTTGACACCCGCGGATCCATACTGGGCTTCCTGCATCCCCAGAATGACCAGGTCGAATTGGCTCGGGTCGACGTCACCTGGAGCCGTCGCAGAAAGTGTGCCCGACAGTCCTTCCGATGAAATCTCAACAGGTGAATTTCGACCACGAACCGGGAAACGCACGACAGTCCCTTCGTTGTTGATCAACTCCGCAGTGGGTTTGGTGCAGACCAACGTGGCACCGTGACCCGCCATCAACAGCTTGGTGCTGAACAGTGAGCCGTAGGAGGCGCCCAGAACAAGTACGTTGTATTTCAAAACAACTGTCTCCCTGGCTTAGATCGCGCCTTGCTCGCGAGCGGCTTCGATGTCTTTGTCGTCCAGGTCCAGGACGGTTCTGAGGACTTCGTCGGTGTGTTCCCCCAGCAACGGTGCGCGTTGGACATCGGCGGGTGAATCCGACAGCTTGATCGGGCTGCCGACGGTCAGATATTTGCCGCGCTCGGGATGGTCCACTTCCACAACCGTACCGGTGGCCCGCAAGGCCGGCTCTTCAGCCAGTTCCTTCATCGAAAGGATCGGTCCACAGGGCACATTCAAGGGATTGAGGGTGGACATCACCTCCATCTTATCTTTGGTCATGGTCCACTTTTCGATTTCCGCGACGACGTGGGCCATTCTTGGCGCGCGCGCATCCGGCGTATTGTAATCCGGATCCTCCAGCCAGTCCTCATGACCGATCACCTTGGCGAGAGCCGCGAAGGCCTGTGCCTGGATGATGACATAGGTGTAGGCGTCCGGATCAGTCTCCCAGCCCTTGCACTTGACGATCCAACCCGGGTGGCCTCCACCGGATGCATTACCGGCGCGCGGTACGGCGTCTCCGAAAGTGCCGTTGGGGTATTGGGGGTATTCCTTGAGGGGCCCGTGCTTCAGCCGCTGCTGGTCGCGGAGTTTCACCCGGCACAGGTTCAGCACCGCATCCTGCATGGCGCAGACCACGCGTTGACCCCGCCCGCTCTTCTCGCGATGAAGCAGAGCAGCCAGAATGCCCGCGACCAGATGAATGCCTGTGCCCGAGTCGCCGATCTGTGCCCCTGTCACCAACGGCACACGGTCGATCTCGCCGGTTGTTGACGCCGACCCACCCGTGCACTGGGCGACGTTTTCGTAGACCTTGCAATCCTCGAAGGGTCCGGGACCGAATCCCTTGACCGATGCGTAGATCATGCGGGGATTGATTTCCTGGATTTTCTCCCACGGAAAGCCCATACGATCGATGGCTCCCGGTGCAAAGTTTTCCACCATCACGTCGCATTCTTTGATCAGCTTCGCGAAGATCTTGTTGCCCGCTTCGGTCTTGGGGTTCAGCGTCACGCTGCGCTTGTTGGCGTTCAGCATCGTGAAATAGAGGCTGTCGACGTCGGGAATGTCGCGCAGCTGGCTGCGCGTGGCATCTCCCGTACCCGGCCGCTCGATCTTGATCACGTCGGCACCAAACCACGCCAGAATCTGGGTGCTGGTGGGTCCCGACTGCACGTGTGTCATATCCAGGATCCGAACACCCTCCAGAGCTTTTCCCATGACTATCCTCTTCTGATCGTTCTAACGATGTTGTAGTATTGCGCGCCCGACTGCTCCGGGAATGCCCGGCCGCATCAGGGCAAGATCCCAATACTAACCTAATATTCAGCTTCTCTGCTCGGTGTACGCCGCTCGACTAACTCGAGCGTTTCATTTTAGGGTAGACCGTTCTGATTCCTTCTCTCCAACACCGATCAAGTCAGCCGAAATACCGGCCCGCTGGAGTCGGGTCACCGCGATACCCTCAACAGTCCATACAGCCGTCTCTTCTTGCGCGTCCTATACATTAATCGTGGATCAATGACAGTGAAAGCTCAGCCACCGCGCGCCGATGAACCTTGCCGGTTGCGGTCCGCGGTATGGTGTCCGTGACATGAATTGTTTTTGGGCGTTTGAAATCAGCAAGACGTTCCTTGCAGAAAGCCAACAGGTCCGGTGGGCTCGCACCGTCCTTCAAGATCACCGCCGCAGCCACTTCCTCACCCCATGTTTTATGTGGCACGCCAAAACACACCGCTTCAGCAACATCCGGGTGTGTGAGCAAGACTTCGTCGATCTCACGTGGAGAAATCTTTTCGCCACCCCGATTAATCAGCTCTTTGATTCGAGCGACGAGTCGGAGGTAGCCGTCGGTGTCGAGAACACCCTGGTCCCCGGTCCGGGACCAGCCGTCCACAAAAGACACCGCCTACATCATTGCTATAACTTGCAGACACTCTCAACCGAACCTGCGTGAGGCGGATGGGCTCGGAGGTTACCCAACAGACCTCCGTGACAGATGGCCCTTCGGTGAATGATCGGATGCGTAGCGTCCGTTGTGGACCTGCGCGGATTCGGCGCCTTCTCTTTCGGAATAGATTCTGAATGATCGAGGAAATCAGCAGGAAATGCTGACCGCGGCCGAGTGATGTAGACCGACGGATCTGGTCTTCATCCCGCACCACCGGTTGGCGCGATCCTCAGCCGGATTTTTTTGAGCACTACCGTAGGCAAACCTGTATACAATCGGGCTCTCTCACGGTGAGTGTGCAGGGCCATGTCTCACCCCGGGTAGGTGGGAAGTTGATGGAACGATGTCGTTTAGTGCCCTACCCCAATGCCGAAACCAGGAGACGGCGGATGGCAACCCTTGCGAGTCGTGCTGCGGAGATCTTCGCGGAACAGCGGAAATATCTCTTTGACTGTGTGCAGCCTCTATACGAGGAGCCGCTTGCGCTCGCTGAAGGTTCCGGGAGCTGGGTGTACGACGTCAACGGGGAACAGTACCTGGACCTGTTTGCCGGCATCCTGACGACGTCGCTGGGTCACTGCCATCCTGATGTCGTATCAGCCGTGCAGGATCAGGTGTCGCGCCTCGGTCATGTTTCGACCCTGTACCTGACCGAGAAGCATGTGGACGCAGCCCGGGGTCTCGCCGAAATTGCCCCCGGGAACCTCTGCCGGACCTTCTTCACGAACAGCGGAACCGAAGCGATCGAGACGGCTCTGATCGCGGCGCGGTTGTACACGGGCCGCAGCGAAATCGTGGCCCTGCGTCATGGCTACCATGGCAGGACTCCCACGTCGCTGACGGCCCAGGCGAGCTGGAGGCCCTTGCCCAGCAACGTGGCAGGTATCAGCCATGCGCTTTCGCCCTACCCCTACCGTGCCCCCTTTGGTGATGTGTCCGATGGCGAATTGGTCGATATTTATGCCAAGGATCTCATCGACGTCATCGAGACTACGACTAACGGAGAGCCCGCCGCATTTATCGCCGAGACGCTGTTGGGCGTCGGGGGCTATATTGTTCCGCCGCGCGGCTATTACAAGCGCATGGCCGAAGTGATCCGATCATACGGAGGACTCTTCATCTCCGACGAAGTCCAGACCGGCTTCGGTCGCACAGGGGATCACTGGTTCGGAATAGAACACTGGGACGTGATTCCAGACATCATGGTCGTGGCGAAGGGAATCGCCGGAGGCTTACCGGTCGCGGCCACGGTAACCACGGATGTAATCGCGAGCCGTTGGCGGGGAAAAACGATTTCCACCTTCGGCGGAAACCCGGTTTGCATGGCCGCGATGTCGACCGTGTTGAATGTGATGGTCGCGGAGAACGTACCGGTCCGTGCCCGGGAGAGAGGCGATCAACTGCGCCGTGGTATGGAAACCCTGGCCACAGAATACCCGTGGATCGGGGAAGTCCGGGGCATGGGGTTGATGCAGGCCATGGAACTGGTGCGAGATCCTTCGACGAAAGAGCCGGCCCCGGAACTGGCCAATGCGCTGCTCCACCGGACCCGGGATGAGCGACTCCTTGTCGGCATCGGCGGCCTCTATGGGCAGGTCATCCGCCTGGGTTCGTCCCTGCTGATTTCAGAGGACGAGATCGACGAGGCGCTTATACGGCTGTCCCGTGCATGCGCCAATGTCGACAATGAGAAACCATGATCGCAGGTCTTCCCTTCGTCACCTGGATCCTGATGGCCGCGGCGACGTTGGGGGGCCTGGCCCTGATCCTGGCGCACTACAGAATCCACTCGAGCGCCGAACGCAGGGAAACCGGCCCGCGGCGGGGACACAGCAACGATGGCTGAACCTGAGGTGATCGGTGTCCTCTGCGTCTACTTCATCATCCTTATTGGAATTGGCTGGTGGGCGAGCCGGGATACGCAGTCGGTCGCCGGATTCTATCTCGCCGATAAGACTCTTCCATCCTGGGTGATCGCTTTTTCGGCCAATACGACGGGCGAAAGCGCTTGGCTCCTGCTGGGTCTCACCGGGATGGGCTACATGGTCGGCTTTCACGCCCTCTGGATCGTTCTCGGTGAGGTGCTGGGTGTCGCCCTCGCCTGGTCGGTCGTGGCCCGTCCATTTAAGACCTTCACCGATCGCTACGATGCGATCACGGTTCCCGACTACCTGAGCGACCGTTTTCAGGATCGCACGCACTCGATTCGTTTGGTCAGCGCCGTCATTATTTTTTCCATGGTAGGCGCCTACACGGCCGCCCAGCTGACCACGTCGGGAAAGGCTTTTTCTGCCTTCCTGGGGACGAGCTACGAAGGGGGCGTCGTCATCGGCGCCATCGTGATTCTCCTCTACACGTCTATCGGCGGGTTCAAGGCCGTCGCCTACAGCGACCTGCTGCAAGGTGTGCTGATGTTTGCCAGTCTCCTGCTGCTTCCGATTGTTGGAATCTGGCAGGCGGGAGGATGGCGCGAACTCATGAATGGGATCGCAGCGATCGATCCGGCGCTGCTGACACCAATGGGTGGCCATGGTATGACCATCGCCGGGTTTGCCAGTGCCGTCGGTTTCGCGGGAATCGGCCTGGCATTCCTGGGAGCGCCCCAGTTATTGACGCGATTCATGTCGGCCAGAGACCGGGGCCAGATCCTGAAAGGCGGGCCCATCGCAGTCGTTTGCATTATCGTGTTCGATATCGGCGCCGTACTGACGGGCGTCGCCGGGCGTTTTCTCTTCCCGGGCCTGGCGGACGCTGAAACAGTGCTTCCTGTCATGTCCACGGCGCTGTTCCCGCCCATCGTGACTGGAATCGTACTGGTAGTGGTCCTTGCCGCCATCATGTCGACCGTGGACTCGCTCCTGATCCTGGCCTCATCGGCCGTTGTCAGAGACGTCGTCGGGCAGGTTTTCAGGCCGGACCTTTCCGATCTTCGACTGGCTTCGCTCGGCCGGGCGCTGACGATCGTTATCGGTCTGGGCGGGTTGATCACGGCGTTGATGGAGAGTCGGACGATCTTCTGGTTCGTGTTGTTTGCCTGGTCGGGCCTGGCCTCGGCATTTACACCCGTTATCCTGTGCTCGTTGTTCTGGAAGCGCACGACGCGGGCCGGTGCCATCTGTGGGATGATCGCAGGCTTTCTCACAACCGTGGTCTGGGTGTTGATTTTCAAAGAGCGCTTTTACGACCTTTACGAGATGATTCCGGGCTTCGCCGCGGGCTTTCTCGTCACGATAGCCGTAAGTTTCGCGACGAAACCGCCTCACGGTGCGGATTTGGAGTTGGACGCGGTCCGCCGTGCTGTCGGTGGGCCGTTTTCTTCTGCTCGCTGTGGCGGCGCTGATGATCACTTGATCCCCGAGGGTGAACGCAAATGACAGGAGCAGCGATCCCGAACTTTATCGGTGGCAATTGGGTCGACGCATCCGGTGCCGACACACTCATTGTGGAGAACCCCGCCACAACCGAAACAATTGGCCGGGTGCCGCTCAGCGGATTGACTGAAGTCCGGAAGGCGGTCGATGCAGCCGGGAAGGCGACCTCCGGATGGCGCGAAACATCGCCAGTGGAACGTGCCCGCGTCTTGTTTCGGCTCAAGATGTTGCTGGAAGAGAATCTCGAAGACCTCTGTCGAAGCCTGACCCTCGAACACGGAAAGACAGTCCGGGAGTCGAGGGGAGAAATCCGGCGAGGCATCGAGAACGTGGAACATGCCTGCGGTATTCCAACTCTGATGCAGGGGACGACGCTGGAGGACGTGGCGGCCGGGATAGATTGCGAAACGATTCGCCAGCCCCTGGGAGTTTTTGCCGTAGTCACGCCGTATAACTTTCCGGTGATGATACCGCTCTGGTTCTGGCCCTACGCCGTGGCTACGGGCAACACGGTCATACTCAAACCGAGCGAACAGGACCCGCTGACCCATCAGCGGATCGTAGATCTTGCCACCGAAGCCGGGCTGCCGCCCGGCGTGCTCAACGTCGTGCACGGCGATCGCAGGGTGGTGGACGCTTTGATCGACAATCCCGATATCGTCGGCGTTTCTTTCGTCGGATCGAGTCCCGTCGCCCGGAGCGTCTACAGAAATGCGGCGGCGGCGGGAAAACGGGTGCAGGCCCTGGGAGGCGCAAAGAACCACATCGTCGTGTTTCCCGATGCGGATTTCGACCAGACGGCGGAAGCGGTGATCTCGTCGGTGTACGGCGCATCGGGTCAACGTTGTCTGGCCGGGAGCGTCGTCGTTGGAATCGGTGCGGCGTACGCGCCGATGCGGGAGCGCGTTCTCGACCTCGCCCGGTCGCTGAAACTGGGAGATGGTCTCGATGCCGAAACTGATATGGGCCCCCTGATTTCGGCCCGACACCGTGACCGGGTCGAGCAGTTCATCGCCCAGGGGGCGGGGGAAGGAGACGCACCGGTCCTGGATGGACGGAACTGCTCCGTTGCTTCGCACCCGTCGGGTCACTGGGTCGGGCCTACGGTCTTCGAAAACGTGAAACCCGGTATGATCATCGGCAGAGAAGAAATCTTCGGGCCCGTTGCCAGCCTGAGTCATGCGGCCAGCCTGGATGAGGCGCTGGACCTTATCCACCAGAACCAATATGGCAATGCCGTTTCCATCTTCACTGCGAGCGGGCGCATCGCCCGGGAGTTTCGGTACTGGGCAGGGATCAGCATGATCGGCATCAACATCGGAGTCGTCGGCCCGATGGCATTTTTCCCCTTCGGTGGTTCACGGGGTTCTTTCTACGGCGACCTCAAGGCTCAAGGCCAGGACGCGATTGATTTCTTCACCGACAAGCGCGTTGTGATCTTGAAGTGGTGAGCCGACCGGGGACCGTTTACCTGGAGATCCCCAGCCCGTGGCTGCGGTCTTGCGGGCGCAGGGGGGCCACCGACGTTTCAAACGGAGGCTGCAGGCGCCCCACGGGCTTTGTCCGGCATTGAGTAGGACGGGTCACGAAGAAAAGACGGCGCCCGCGGCCTCGGTCACAAACCTCGGTGCCCGTTCCTCACTTCGCGCCCGTAACCTGAAGACCGCAGCGCGCGACCATCGAGACTTCTGCCATGGGCTGCTAGAATGCGTGTGAGAAAAATTCAAGGGGGCAACGATGAAGAGCATCTTGACCAATTTCTGGACTGCCCGGGTTCTGGTGATCCTCGGTTTCCTGCTCGGCTGGGGCAGCTTGAGTGCAACGGCGAGGCACATTGGTAGTGATCGGCACCTGCTCGTCGCGGGAATCGAAACGCACAGCTGGCACCATTTCTTCAGGGAACTCGGCGGCGATTTTGGCGCGATGGCGGCCATCCTTGTGATCTTGTTCGCTGCCCAGCGTGTCCGAACTCCGGTCACATGGTGGGTCGTGCTCATTCTGATGATCGGATTCTATGGGCCGTTCTGGGTCGGCACGCCGTTCATGCAGGAGTTGGGCGCACCGAGCTGGGGTGCCGAGCGGAACCACCTGATGATGGCCATACCCGCTTTTCTGGGGTGCTTTCTTGCGAAGCGGCACTTTCAGGGCGAGGCAGCGCGCCTATAGCCGGACGGAAGCGGGAGGGCGATCCCGGGTCCGCAGTTCATTCTGTCCATTGTGACGGCGCCGATGGGTGGTGAGACCCTCCGGAATCAGATGTCGATCCGATTCGAGAATCTTCGGGTTCTACCGTGCGCCGGGTCCCGGCCAGCCGATCACGTCGGTGTGTCCAACGATAAACTCAGATCGGTTGGCGTCGATATGGGCCCGGCGTCGGTCCCGCCAGTTTCGCAACTCCCCGGCCCGGTCGGGATCGATTTCGATCACAGCATCGAACCAATCGTCGAGCAGGGCCCGCTGCAGCGCGCGTTGACCCGGTTTGATACGCCAGTCGCTCCCGCCGCTGCGGGTGCGATAGCCGCAGTTTTCAAAAATCTCCGCGCCGCGCCGTCCTGCATCGGGACCGAGTGCCGGACCGAAACCCTTATCCCCCAGCTGGTGTCTGTTGAACAGTTCAGCGGCAGTCCGATCCTCCGGTTCCACGGGCGTAGGGCGGATGCGCCCGTTGTAGGTCAGGGTGAAACACACAGAAGCTCCGGCACGCATTGAACGATGGGCCAGTTGGTCCAGCCAGTTTTCCGACACCAGATCGAGTAGTGCCGATGCGGTCACCAGACATCGCCGGGGTAGATTCACGCGATCGAGTTCCGCCGCCACATCGACACCCACACAGCGGATACGGCACTCGAAATGGGTTGCGTGAACGATCAGTCGCCCGTGACGTTCGGAAACGTGGGCGCCGTTGGAATCTGCCCAGATCCGCATCCGGGGGTTCACGGCGTCGATGAGCGACGAATCCTCCTCGGCCAACAGCCAGTTCTGAGGGCCGCCGAGCAGTGGTGCCAGGTAACGCAGGTTGGCACCCGTGCCCGCCCCGAGATCGACGACGTCTATTGGCCCGTCGCGGGATTCAGTGTGGCGCAGCGCTTGGGCGACAATCGCCCCCAGTTCAGGCGACCGTGATTCCATGTCCAGGGGTTCCCTCAGTCCGAGCCAGTCGAGCGAAAACCCCTTCACGATTCCGCTCCGACCAGATCCTGGAGAGCGGCGGCGAACTGCGTCGAGCTTTGGTTCCAGTTCGGAAGTTGCGAGCGTGCCGCGAGCGCGTTCGAAGTCAACAGTCGAAGGGCATTCGGATCGTCCATGAGCGCTGCCAGTGCTTTTGCCAGGGCGGGGACATCTCCCGGGGGCACCAGGACGCCCGCATCTGCGGGCACCGTCTCGGGGATCGCCGCAGCCCGCGTGCTGACGACCGGTATGCCATTCGCGATGGCTTCGGCCAGCGCCATTCCGTAACCTTCCAGATGGGAAGCGAGCACGAACAGGTCGCAGCGTGCGTACTGGCGTTCAAGCTCAGCTGGATCGACTTCCCCGAGCAAGCTTATCTTCGGGCCGAGTCCCAGCCGCTCGATCCGTTGGCGCAACAAGGCTGCGGTCGGGGAGTCGCGGGTCAGGCTACCGACGCAGTTCAGATGCCATCTCCGGTCGCCCAGTTCGGCCAGCGCATCGAACAGCACATCGTGTCCTTTGCGCTGCGTCAAAGTGGCCACGCATAGCAGATTCAACGAAGCCTTGCCAGCCCTTTGACGGCCCTGAGATCCGGTTTGGGATGTCCGTATGGTTTCGGGGCCAGACAGGGTGTCGACACCCGGCGACACGACACGGATCCGATCGGTGGTTACACCGAATTCACCCAGCATTCGCGATGTCCACGGACTCGTCACCACGACCCGTCGTACGAAATTGAGCGCGTTGCATTCCGATGCCCGGGCGTTTCGTGCGGTGTCCGCGTCGAGGCCCGTTTCCAGGGCGACGGGATGATGGACCAGGGCGACGAGACAGAGGCGCTCCGCTTCCGCCTCCAGGAGCATCGCCATGCCTCCGAGTGCGAGGCTGTCGATGACGACGATTTGCCCGTCCGGTATACCGGCGAGTACGCTGCGGGCATGAACCAGCGCCGATGAGGTCGGTTGCGGAAAACTCACATCGAGCGAGTACACGTCGATGTCCCAGCCCAGTTGTCGCAGCCCGTTTGCGATGCGCCGGTCATAGATATAGCCTCCGGTCTGGGTCTCGGGATCACCTGGCAGGAGCAGGGTCATCGCGCCGGCCCGACGATCCGTGGCCGAACCTGTCGTGTGGTCCCACACTAATGTTGATCCGTGAGTTCGTTCTCGTATGCCGCCCATGCGATGTGGGATTCGTGCAGGGTCACGCGCATTGATACCAGTCCCCGCGCACCGTCGCCGAGATCGCCACTCCAAATTCGTCGGGCCAGGCGATCGAAGACGAAGCGTGCGAGAAACTCTGTCGTCGTGTTTCGCCCGGTCATGGCAGGCTCCTCGTCGAGGTTGCGGTAATTGAGCTCTGAGAGCACCCGATCGAGCGCCTGGCCGGCCAGACCGATGTCGACGACGACGCCGTCTTCGTCGAGTTCACTCCGGCGCAACTCGACATCGACCACATACGTGGCGCCGTGAAGACGTTCGGCGGGACCGAATACTTCGCCGTCGAAACTGTGCGCAATCATGAAGTGGTCGCGAACGCAAACGCTGTACATGATCCGTTACTCCTCGCCCATCGTCTCGGCGAAACACCTGTGCGGGCGAACCTTCAGTCTGTGGCGATGGCCCGAGGGTAGACGATGCGATGGCACAACGTCGACCCGGGTGTGGTCGCAAGCGTTCGCATGAGCGTCGGCAACTCGTCGAATTCGCTTTCACCGGTGATCAGCGCGTCCAGGCCAGAATCGCCGAGCAGTCTGAAAACCAACTCCATACGGCGTCGCAGCGTCCAGCGGGTCCTCTGGCCTGGGGCGATGGCGCCGACCTGGGATGCCCGCAGGCTCAGGCGGCGACTGTGGAAAGCCTCTCCCAGTGGTACCGAAGGCCGACGGTTTCCATACCAGCTCAGCTCGATGACCTTCGCTTCGAATCCGGCGAGACCGAGAGCGGTGGACAGGCCCGCCTCGGTCGCGCTGGTGTGAATGACCAGATCGGCTTCAGCCCTTGCGTCGGGCGGCGATCGAAAACTCACGCCCAGCGCGGCGGCGACGTCAGCTTTTTCGGGGTTGGTGTCGACCAGTTCGACACTGCAGCCTGGAATCTTCGCAGTCAGCCAGGCTACAAGACATCCCAGCGTACCTGCGCCGACGATGGCGATCCGGTCTCCAATGCTCGGGCCGGCATCCCACACTCCGTTGATGGCGCTTTCGAGGTTGGCCGCGAGCACGGCGCGTCCGGGGGGCACGTCGTCAGGTACCAGATACACGGCGTCGGCCGGCACAACGTAACGGGTCTGATGGGGGTAGAGGCAGAAGACTGCCCGGCCCCGCATTCCGGACGGCCCCTGTTCCACGAGGCCCACATTGATGTATCCATACTTCACGGGCGCAGGGAAGTCGCCCATCTGAAACGGCGCCCGCATCCGTTCGAACTCGCTTGACGGTACCGCTCCATCGAAGACCAGGGCTTCTGTGCCACGACTGATGCCGCTGTACAGTGTTCGGACCAGCACTTCCGTGTCGGTCGGTTTCCCCAGGGTTTCGGTGTGAATCTCGCCGCGGCCCGGTTCGACGACCCAGAAGGAGCGGGTTTCATCGCTGGCGATA
The DNA here is from genome assembly GCA_965263045.1 of Terriglobia bacterium. Classification (GTDB taxonomy): domain Bacteria; phylum Acidobacteriota; class Terriglobia; order 20CM-2-55-15; family 20CM-2-55-15. The sequence continues at coordinate 3,818,929 of CBDHGK010000041.1, read as the reverse complement.
GACATCAGGTGCTTCTCCCCGGCGGTGGTCGGTGCTTGCTGCACAAAATGAAAGATGTAAGAATCCTTACGAAATCCGGAACTCGATAACACCTGAGCGGAACGCGTTCGAAAGCGTAGCCGAACAGACCTCCTACACTATACGAAAGGCGAGTCTGATCACGATCAGAAAAGGAATTGTCTCCGGTCATGTCCAGGGTGGCTCCCAGTCTTCGTAGGCGGCCTGCTGCAGCACCAAACGCGGGTCGGATCGTCGCAGTGTCGTTCATCATGACCGCGGGAGTGGCCTGGACGGTCCGGTGGTTTTTCGAGGTGAGCCGACTCTTCCCGCTGAAGGCGTCGCTGATCTTCGGGCTGGGCGCCGCGCTGATCGTGACCCTCGCCAGACGGTACCTGGATTCGGAATCGTTCGGGCCGGCAAACAAGGTAACGCTGGCGCGCGCGGCAATGGCGGCGCTGTTGCTTGCGCTGATCGGTGAAAGCGCGACCGGGGCACTTGCCTGGTTTGCGGCCGTCGTCGCACTGTTTGCGATCGCTCTCGACGGTGTCGACGGGTGGCTGGCCCGCAATCGCGGTGATGCGAGCGATTTCGGGGCACGTTTCGATATGGAAACCGACGCGACGTTGATCTTTGCCGCCGCCGCACTGGCGTGGCAGTTCGGCAAAGCCGGACCCTGGGTTCTTGCGGCCGGACTGATGCGCTACCTGTTTGTCGCATCGGGATATCTGCTGCCATGGCTGCGGCGCCCTCTCGAGCAAAGCCGACGCCGTCAGACGGTATGTGTTGTGCAGGCACTGTCGCTGACGGTCTGCCTCGCGCCACCGCTGCTGCCGCCGGCCAGCGATGCCGTCGCATTGACCGGACTCCTGCTGCTCTGCGGTTCGTTTGCGGCCGATGTCGCCTGGCTGGCCCGCCGGGGGGGCCCGGATTAGGACCGTCGGGCCGCGGCCGAATGGAATTGGATGGGAAGGTTGTATCCGGCTCTATCCTAGTGGCCTGTAACAGAGACATCGCCAGCGGCGCCGATGGGTCTTGCCAGGCGAGATCGCGAAGCGAGGAGGGAATGATGCTGTTTCATCATGACCGACGAGCGACAAAGATATCGACGGCAACCCCCATCGGCCCGAAGGGTTCGGGCGGAACGGGGCCGTCTTCGTTGTCGCTCCTTCTCGGAATGTAGGCGCATTCCCTCGTCGTCGACTCCTAGAATCCGGCCCCGTTGCGCTCCGAACGCCACTGGCGATATCTCTGTTACAGGCCACTAGCGCGGACCCGCCTGACCCAGCGCGATTACCTCACCATTGTTCAGGGGGGGGAGCCGCAGTTCATCTTCCCAACTATTCCCGTTGAAATTCGCCCGCATCATTTTGATCACTTCGTTGTGGGCCACGACGAGAACCCCCTGCCCGACATGCCGATTCTGAATTCTACGCAGAGCCTTTCCCGCGCGTGTCCAAAGGTGCCCGTACTCTTCCGCGCCAGGTGAATCGATGACGTAGCGAAAGCCACATAACAAGAGTGTCTTGCGGGCATACACAGGGATTTCGGCGGTCGGTTTTCCGGTAAGGTCTCCATAGTCCCTTTCGATGAGGTCGGGCTCGACATAAAGCTTTCCGATATCCAGTTTTTCCGAGATTATCGCAGCCGTCTGGCGCGCCCGCCGGAGTGGCGATGCGTATATGCAGCCGATGACCTCCGATCCAAGCTGCTCCGCCACGGCCAGCGCCTGGGCTCTGCCCAGTCGCGTGAGCCCGGTATCGCGCCGGCCGTTGATGAGGGCACGCGAATTATCGAGATCCTGGCCATGACGCACAAGGAACAGCCTGGACGGAGCATGCTGTTCTGAATTCATCCGTTCAACCTTGGAGTGGGGCGGGGCTGTGCAAGCCATGGACCCCCAGGATGCGGTGTTCAATGCCGTGCCATGGGCCGGGAGCGAACAGAGTCCCGCCCCGATCGGGTCGTCCCAGGACGCGGCTTCGGAAACGGAATAATTGACCCAGAAGTGCGTTTGTGTTTAGCTCTGACGCGGGTGATATTCCCCTCTCCCGGTTTTTCGCAAGCGAATACATAACGCTGGCAGGGCCCACCCTATTGTACGGTTGCAGTAGACGCGGGACGCTCAAATTCTGAACTGGCGAGAATTCTCACGTGATGGAAATAGAACTCGGAACAGCCACAGGGAACTCGATCTACCGATCGGGATCGGCCCGTCTCCCGACGGCTTTCGGTGAATTCAAGGTCACCGTGTACCAGGACCAGGAACTCAAGGAGCATCTGGCGATCCGCATGGGTGAGGTTGAGGGCGCGCCGCCCCTGGTGCGTATCCATTCCGAATGCCTGACCGGGGACGTGTTCCACTCGCTGCGCTGTGATTGCGGGGATCAATTGCAGGCCGCCCTGTACTACATTTCTCAGGAAGGCCGTGGGCTGCTCCTGTATCTGAGGCAGGAGGGGAGGGGCATTGGACTGAACAACAAGATCCATGCCTACGCGTTGCAGGACCAGGGGATGGATACCGTGGAAGCGAATCTGCATCTGGGGTTCCCTGCCGACGTGAGGACCTACACCCATGCCGCCGCGATGATCAAGGATCAGCGGGTCGACGCCGTTCGACTGGCAACCAACAACCCGGAGAAGGTGAAAGCGCTGGAGGCTTTCGGAGTCCGCGTCGTTGAACGGGTGCGGCACCGAACCCCACCGCGACCGGAAAATTCGGCATATCTCCAGACGAAGGCATCCAAAATGGGCCACCTCCTGAGCCCGTTCCCGAACGGCACCTCACCCTCAGGCGAAATATTCACGGACCCGGCTGCGGCATCGATGTTTTTTGAAACGGTGCCCGAGCCCATCAACGGGGGCGCGGTGGCCCGACTGCGTGCAAGGTTGACGCATGCCGGGGAGCGTCCACACCCGGAGGCCATGCCCTCGGTGACGTTGAGTTACGCCCAGAGTCTCGACGGTTCGATCGCGGCTGAGGCCGGCAAACCGTTCCAGCTCAGCAATCCTATTTCCCAGGCGCTGACTCACCAACTGCGGTCGATGCACGATGCGGTCCTGGTCGGAATCAACACCCTTCTGTCGGACGATCCGCGTCTCACCGTCCGTCTCGTAGCCGGTCCGAACCCACAGCCGATCGTTCTGGACTCACTCCTGCGCTCCCCGCTCGACATGAGGCTCCTCAGCGCGCCGTGCGTTCCGCCGATCGTCGTGACCACCCTGCAGGCGAGCACCGATCGAGAACAACGGCTCCGGGAGGCCGGAGCCGACGTCGTTCGACTGCCTTCGCGACCCGACGGCAGGGTCGATCTCCGCATGTTGCTGGGGCATCTGTATACGCTGGATATCCGTTCGCTGATGGTGGAGGGGGGGGCGGGCGTTATCACGAACTTCATGGAGTGCCAACTTGTTGACCGGATGATCATCACGATTTCCCCCCAGTTCGTTGGCGGCCTGACGGCCGTCAAACCCTCGTTGTCGAAGCCCCCGGGCAGCCCCAGACTGACGAACGTGGAGTACGAGTCGGTTGGCGGAGACCTCGTCGTATACGCGGACGTGGAAAGGCCGGCCCCGGATTCAAGGTCGTCTTGCGCGCAGGAACAGTAGATCAAGAATAGTTTGGTGAATCTCCCAGCCCCGGACAACGGTTGTCACACCGTGGCCGCGCCCCCTCCGGGCCCGTGGGGTAAACGGCCTGAGCGTCCATCACCTGCGGGGTCGACTTGGTCGGGAGGCGCGAACCGGAGCCGGGCGTAGATGTCGCCCGATGACGCGCCGCCGGCGCCGCCGTCCAGCCAGGCTGCGATGCGGGCGCTCCCCACCCATCCGTCGAACACGAACGCCCGCCCCTCACCTGAAATGGCGTTGAACTCATAACTATCGAGCTCATCGAGACGATGAATACAGGCTCGGGCCACTTCCAGGCTGCCGGAGACGAACTCCACCGACATCCCGGGTATGGGATGACTCAGTCCGGCCAGGGCCTCGGCTTCGTACCCCTCGATATCGATTTTGCAGAACTGCGGAAGGCCATAAATTTCGATGAGGGCATCCAGCGTAATGACGGGGACCTCCGCCTGGTCCTCCCAACGGACCCGTCGGAATCCCGGGTTGGTTTCCGGTAGCGTCTTCCGCCATGTTTCGGCCAGTGTGGAAACGGTGGGTGTTCGCTGACTGATGGCCAGCCGGGCGGTTCCCGGCGCGCGGCCCACGGCTTCCGCCCGCACGGTGATCCGGTCGTTGGGGCCCACAAACCGCCGGAGCCACCCTGCGACCCTCGGCTGGGGCTCGAGGGCCACGACGCGGGCACCGAGGGCCGCGAATGCCACGGATCGATCACCCAGGTGTGCCCCGATATCGAAGACCAGGTCCCCGGGACCCACCAGCGGCCGATAGAGCTGACGCAAGCCTTTCTGACGACCGGGACGCCAGTAAACGATCAGGGACCGAAACATCCCATACCATTCTGCGCACGACATGTCGAAGTGAGCACTCCCTATGCGCGGGGGCTGCCCACGCGGTGGCTTCAGCTGTTAGCCCGCTGTGGCGGCTTTGCTGAAAGCGTGTACGAACCAGTCACGAAAGGCATCCATGCCCGGTGGCGTCTGGTCCGGGTCCGGGATCGCTCCAGACTGGAACCCCCAGTCCAGAAAGGGCTCGACCAGCGCCGGATCCCGGCTGATGACGTGGACAGGCACGGCTCGGCCGGCATCTTCACCGATAATCAACGGTGCCGCCTGGTGATCGCCGAGCGCGATGAGCAGGGTCTGGTCGTCGACGAAACGCTCGGCGTAACGGGCCATCGTGTGGATCGCATAGTCCACCGAAAGCGCATAGTGCTCGCGGACGCGGTCCATGTCCTGCCACAATTCGTCAGGACGTTCACCGGCGTTTTCCCATGGCGCGAAGACCGATCCATCGCCGATGCTGTCCCAGTCATCCAGGACCGGCAGGATCGGCGTCCATGGAGCGTGACTGCTGATCAGCCCGATCTCGGCGAACACGGGTCGCGTGTCGGCGTCATCCGTGTTGCGGATGGTTTGTTCCAGGAAGGACCAGGTGTACTGATCCGGCATCGTGACCCAATTCAGCGCGGGCCCCGCGTATGGGATGTCCCGATAGGCAAAAATCTGGTCGTAGCCCAGGCGTTCCCCTTCGGGCCATGCGAGCGTGATCGCCGGCATCAGGGCTACCGTGCGATGTCCCACGCGTCGGAAGTCGTCGATCAGAGTCTCCCGGCCGCCGGCCAGCATCAGCTGGTAACGCAACTGATTGTCCAGCCACAACCCGCTCAACAGCGATCCGTGCGAGAGCCAGGACTCGCCGCCCTGGGTCGGTGCGAGCAGCATACCGGTGGCCAGGTACAGCCCGGTGTTCGCAAGACGTCCGTCGAGCACCTCCAGCCGAGACTGAATGACGGGCGAAAAACGGGGGTCGTAGAGAGTCGACACGCCATAGGATTCGATAAAGGCCAGGAGGACATCATGGTCGACGAGCTTGTCGAGCAAGCCAGGCACTCCGTCATAGCGGTCGGGCACAGCCTCCAGTTCGGCGGTGAATCGCTCCCGTTCCTCCAGAGTCAGGAAGAAGCGCCGGGTCTGATCCGTGGCGATCTCCACCGCCGGCAGCGCGATGCGTTCATTATGGGCCGGCATCTGTTCGCCGACGAGACCGACTCCGAAGAGAGCGATCAGCGCGACGCCGGCGAGCCGGGTGCCCCATGTCGGCCCATGGACCTCGACCGGCGCCAACAGGTAGACTAGGGCGAGGATCAGGAGAGTGGCACAAAGCGTCAGCCCCAGAATGAGGACGACAGCCACGGCGGGACCCAGTGCTCCGTCCAGCAGCTTATAGACCGCGCTCATCAGGTGGATGTCAAGGTAGAGGTTCAATTCGCGGCCGAGACTCTGCCGGGCCACGGAATTCGCGAGTGCGACGACGCTCAGCAACACCAGGCCGGTTGCGGTGCCGGCTGCCAGCACCTGTCTCCACCGCCGGCCGGGCAACAGAGCGAAGAGTCCGACGACGAGCAACGACTCAAGAGCGATCCAGATATGACCCAGACCGCCCGTAATCAGCCACAGTGGAGCCAGCAACAGACTGTTGATAATCAGGAGGGCAATTGCGAAGCGCGGGAAGTTTGCTGTCACGCTCATCTTGAGTGTTGCCGCTCCCAGGGCACCGCGAGAGTCCCCGAGAGGGGTCTCATCATCGCTGCCTTGTCGCTGACGTTGATATTCGCCGTGGCGTGCGAACCTGCTTTGGCGCCCGACACCACATTATCCCAAACCGATCGGGATGCCAACCGGAGCCGGGTTGAGGAATCGTTCGCAATCGAAGCATCCACCTCCCGGCTCGCGCCATTGACGGCGGCGACGCTGTTCGAACAACTCAGCGAGGGTGCACGTAACCTTGCGCGCACCCCATACTCGCCCCCGCCCTCTGATTTGCCGGCAGCGCTTGAGCACATGGATTATGACCAGTACCGGTCCATCCGCTTTCGCCCCGAGTTGGCCCTGTGGCGCAATGAGGCGCCGTTCGAGGTACAGCTGTTTCATCCCGGTGCTCTGTTCCGGGAATCCGTCCGGATTCACCTCGTCGACGAAGAGGAGATCACGGCGCTCAGATTCGACAAGAACCGGTTCCGCTACGACGGCAGTGCGGCTTCGATTGCCGATACGGTCGGTCCCGACTTGGGATACGCCGGTTTCCGGATACACTATCCACTCAACAGCGCTGAAATCAAAGATGAGGTCGTCGTGTTCCTCGGTGCCTCCTATTTTCGGCTGCTGGGGCGGGGGCATGTCTATGGCCTGTCGTCGCGGGGCCTGGCTGTCGATACCGCGCTGGCCACCGGTGAGGAATTCCCAGCGTTCCGGGAATTCTGGTTGGTCCGACCGGGACCGGAGGCGACGACGCTCACCTTCTACGCCCTGCTCGACAGTCCGTCGGTGACAGGCGCCTATCGCTTCGATCTCGAGCCGGGGGCTCCGACGGCGCTGGAAGTCGATGCACGCCTGTATGCGCGACAGGATGTGGCCAAGCTCGGCGTGGCGCCCATGAGCAGCATGTTTCTGTACGGTCCGGACCGGACGCCGGCGTTCGATGACTTCCGCCCCCAGGTGCACGACTCGGACGGTCTGCTGATGCAAACCGCCTCCGGGGAGTGGATCTGGCGGCCGCTGGTCAATGGACCTGGGCTGCAGGTCACGTCGCAGAGCGATGTCCATCCACAGGGGTTCGGCCTGGTGCAACGGGACCGCGATTTCGACAACTACCTCGATCTGGAGGCCAATTACCATCGCCGGCCCAGTGAGTGGGTCGCCGTCGGAGAGGGCGATTGGGGCAGCGGAGGCGTTGAATTGCTGGCCTTTCCCACCAATTCCGAGTTCAACGACAACATCGCCGCCTACTGGGTGCCGGACACACCGTTCATGGCCGGCGACGAACGGAGCTACCGGTACCGGTTGCTGGCATTCGATGGCCGACTTCAAAGCCAGTCGCTGGCCGAAGTCGCGCGCACGCGCATCGGAAGGGACGCTCTTCCCGGACAGAACCCGGCGCCTCCGCCGAGCCAGCGCAGGGTCATCGTCGATTTCATGGGTGGGGAATTGTCCTCGCTCGACCTCATCGAGCCAGTTGAAGCGCAACTGGAAGTCTCCGCCGGTCAGACCTCGGATCTCAGGGTCCAGCAACTCCCCGATAGCCGGGGATGGCGGGCCGTTTTCAGGCTGACTCCGGACGGCGATCGACCCGCTGACATGCGGCTCTACCTGACGCTGGATGGCCGTCAATTGACCGAAACGTGGAGCTATGTCTGGTATCCCGATCGTGTCTACTAAGATGCCGAATCCGAACCGGGAAAACCATCCCGACAGCATCCGTCCCGAGCGGCTGAGGCTCCGCCACGGGCTGTTCTTCGGTCTGGTGGGCGCTACAGCCCTCACCGGTGTCAGCATGATGTTCGACATCATTCGGTCCGGGGGTGTGAACGCCCTGGAGGTCGTCGTTCTGGTGCTGTTTACGGTGACCTTCAGTTGGATTTCTATTCCATTCTGGAACGCCGTCATCGGATTCATGCTGATGGCCCTCCGGCGTGATCCACTGTCGCTCGGTCAATCGATTGTTCCGAGACTCGCTGGACCGATCGCGAGCCGCACGGCCCTCATCATGCCGGCCTACAACGAAGACCCCGAGCGGATCATGGGCGGCCTGCGGGCCGTACTGCGCTCTCTGGCCGAGACCCCTCATACGGAACAGTTCGACCTATACCTGCTCAGCGATACGACCGACCCGGTCCGCGCCCGGGCCGAAGAGGCTGCGTGGACCACGCTCGAGCAGGAACTGGATCGTTTGACCGGTTTGTTCTACCGCCGGCGCGAGGCTAACATCGGTCGTAAGGCCGGCAACATTGCCGAATTCTGTCGCCGTTGGGGCGCGCAATACGATTTCATGGTGGTGCTGGACGCCGACAGCGTCATGACCGGGTCCACCTTGGTCGAACTGGTGCATAGGATGGAGGCCAACCCCGGCATCGGCCTCATCCAGACTGTGCCGATTCCGGCCCGCCGGGATACGCTGTTTGGCCGTTTGGTGCAGTTTGCCGCAAGCGTCTACAGTCCGATGCTCGCGACCGGGCAGAGTTTCTGGCAGACCGACGCGGCTAACTACTGGGGCCACAACGCCATTGTCAGGATCGAGCCATTTGTCGAGCACTGCAGCCTGCCCGTGATCGGGGGCACGCCGCCGCTCGGTGGCCCCGTGCTGAGCCACGATTTCGTCGAGGCGGCCTGGATGCGGCGGGCCGGATGGGGAGTGTATCTGCTGCCGTCGATCGGTGGCAGTTACGAAGAAGTGCCGGCTAACATTCTGGATTACGCCAAGCGCGACCGCCGCTGGACCCAGGGCAGCCTGCAGCATCTGCGACTGCTGACGACGGGTGGACTGCACCCGTTGAGCCGGCTGCATTTTCTGCTGGGGGCGCTGGGCTACGTGGCATCGTTGCTATGGCTGCTGATGTTGCTGGCCAGTACCGCCTATATCGCGATGCTCTCGGCCGGCATTGAGGCTTTTCCCGGAGGCTATCTACTGTTTCCAGATCAACCGGGTGGCTGGATCGCACCGGGCGAATGGGTCCCGCTGCTGGGCGTGACTATCGCCCTGTTGTTCGTGCCCAAGCTCCTGGGCGTGATTCTTGCGCTGTTCGGAAATCGTCGGTCGTTCGGTGGAACCGGTCGCCTGCTGCTCAGTGCGGGGCTGGAAATGCTGTTCGCAGTGGTGATCGCGCCGGTGATGATGATCTATCACAGCCGGTTCGTGTTGAGCGTGCTCGGTGGCCACGACAAGGGGTGGGAGCCTCCGGTGCGCCAAGCCCGCAGTGTCGGGTGGGCCCAGGCTTGGCGGAGCGCCCGTGGAACCACGGCTGTCGGGCTGGGGTGGGCCGGTCTCACGCTCTACTGCAGCCCGACGTTCTTCCTGTGGTTGACGCCGATCTTTACGGGTTTGCTTCTTTCCGTTCCGCTCGTGCGCGCGACCAGCAGCCGGTCGGTGGGGCGATGGACCCGCCGTTGGGGACTCTTCCTCGTGCCCTCCGAGACGGCGGCTCCTCCCGAGCTCCAGGCGTCGACCGAAGGTATCGTGCGCTTATCCGGGCAGCCGGCTGCCTGACGCGTTAGAATATACCACCCGCCTTTTGTCCTTGAAGTGACCCCGTTGCAGGCATAGGATTTTGCTTGAAAGAACTGGAAATTGTATTTCTACAGCAATCGAATTTTCCGTATCGATATGAACACGGAGGCAGTTACCGAATTCTTTATGCCGGGACCTTACGAAGTTCGCGACCTTAGGGTGGAAAGAGGAACCGAACGGCCGACATTCTGGATTCCCTCCTACCGTCCGCCGTCAAAGATCGTGAAGGTTCAGATACGCTGACTCCCCCGGGTCAAAGCGGGCCGACATGGTCAAGTTAAGCCGACGCCCGGTGGGGTGAACTGACGAGAACTGGCGGTCTGAGTTCGAACGTAAGAAGTATCAATTCGCTTGATCGAAGTGACGGGTAGATTGACAGCTACAGGTGCGGTTGTTGATGGACTTCCGCGCCTCACTGAAGTTTATTATCCCTCTGGAGGAATCTATGAGGCCCCTAAGCGTGCTATCTCTTGTCGCTTTCGCCTTCTCCCTCGCCCAGCCGGCGATGGCGCAGACAGAGGAAGCGGGCGTGCCGATTCTCGAGGCGCCCTATCACCTTCCGGTGTTCACAAACGAATACGTCACGGTGTTGAAAATCCTGATTCCACCCGGCCGGAATACGGGATACCACACGCACACTGAAGACAGCGTATCGGTCAATATCGTTCCTGCCGACAGGAACAATCAGGACCTGGGGTCGACGGAGGTGACCCGGGTCCCACCCCGGCAACGGGGTCGGGCGACCTACACGGCCTACAGCAAAGAAGGACCGAAGACGCACAAGGCCACCAATATCGGAGAGACGCCGTTCCACAACGTGTCCTTTATATTTCGGAATCGCGATCCGGGGCAGTACACCCCATCGATCCGTGCGAACGTTTCCGCTTATTCCCAGATCATGGATAACGAGCGTGTGCGCGCCTGGAGGCTCGTGCTGGAGCCGGGCCAGTCGGCGGCGGGAATTGGACAGACGGCCCCGGGCATCAGAATCGTGCTGGATGGGGGCGAACTTGTCGAGACCGTGGCCGGACAAGCGGACCGCGGTTGGATGCTCGATAGCGGGGAGTTCTATTGGCAGGAGCCCGGAGTGGGGCGGGGGCTCCGCAATATTGGCACGACCCGCATAGAGATCGTAGAGTTCGAACTGAAATGAGTCGGCTCAAGCCGCGGGGAGTACAGGCGAACTGAGACACGCCTGACTTTGCCCCCGAATAAGTCGAAGTGTGGGTCGAAGTGTGTCGGTTGGCTACCGCACGAAAACGTAGGCCGCACCGGAGTCCGGGACCGAGTTGTCGGTCTCGATGCCGTTTGGATCTCCAGCGCCGCTGTCTTCGAAGCGGGCGCCCACCGCCATGACTGTACCGTCCTCGTTGAGAGCGACGGAACTGCCGAACTCGTCGAATTCCTCCGTGTTCGAGCCCTTAACGTAGTCCTCATGGGTCCAGCCCCCGTTCGTGAGGGTGTAGACGTACACGGCACCGGCCTCCTGGGCCGAGTCGTTGTCCTGATCCCCGTCGAAGCCCGTAGCCGCGCTGTCTTCATTGGGCGCGCCCACGATCAGGGTGTTGCCGTCACCGCTGAGAGCGAGGCGGACGCCAAACCAGTCTTCGTGTCCGGCGTTCGAGGCTTTGACATAGGCCTGCTGAGACCACCCGCTCTCGGCGGCTGCGAACACGTACGCGGCGCCGGCAGAGGTATTGGTGGCTTGATCATCCCCGCCCTGGTCTCCCGGGTTGACGCCGGTCAGAAAACTATCTTCGTCGGCCGCCCCTGCCGCTACCGTGTTGCCGTCGTCGCTGATCGTGACCCACGCCCCCATCGAGTCTCCGGGCTCCGTGTTCGACGCCTGCAGGCGCGCCTGTTCGCTCCAGGTATCGTCGCTGCGTGTGAAGACGAACGCTGCTCCTCTCCCGCCGTCTTCGTCGTAGGCCCCCGCGGCCAATCGGTCGCCGTTGGCATCGAGTGCGACCGAGTAGCCGAACAGTATGTTCGCACGGGTTGTGGAGCTCTTGACGTAAGCCTGCTGCGACCACGTCCCGCCGTCGGGCCGGGCAAACACGTATACGGCACCGGCGGCGATGGCCGAGTTGTCCCTCTCATTGCCATCGATGCCGCTGTCCGCACTGTCTTCACTCGGGGCGCCTACCGCGAGTGTCCGGCCGTCGTCACTCAGCGCGATCGTGTAGCCGAACGTGTCTCCTCCTGCGGGATCACCGGTGTTCGAAGGCTTGACATAGGCATCCTGGGTCCAGGTATTCCCCGTGCGCGTATAGATGTATACGGCGCCGGACTGGTTTACAGAGTTGTCGGACTGTTCGCCATTGATGCCGGTCGCGCTGCTGTCCTCGAAGGGGGCGGACACGGCCAGCGTGTTGCCGTCCGCGCTCAGGGCGAGGGCGGAACCGAACTGATCGCTCGATCCGGTGTTGGAGGCTTTGATGAAGGCCTGCCGGGTCCAGTCCTCGCCGGCGTAGACATACACGGCGCCGGAACTGTAGGCGGAGTCGTCGGACCCGTCGGGATCGGCGTCATGGACGCCCGTGAGCGCGCTCGAGTCCATTGGTGCGCTGACGGCGAGCGTTCGGCCGTCACCGCTGAGGGCGATCGCGTGTCCGAACTGGTCTCCAGCAGCCGGGCTCAGGGCCTTGATCTGACGCACCTGGTTCCATGCGGGCGGAGGGGTCCCCGTCGCGGTCGTCCCCACTTCGGTTCCGCCCTCGGGAGCGCAGGCGGCGAGCAACAGCAGCCCGGCAGCGAGAGCCTTATTAACGCCCATCATCACGCTTGCGGCCGCTTATTCCTGGGCGCATGGTCCCGGCTGGTTGCGCTGGCCCGGTTCGTTTCCGCGGTAGATCTCTTTTCCGTTCGCATCGATCACCCGGGATTCTTCAGAGACGCTCATATAGGGCTGGCCGTTCTTGCGACGCCGGCCGACCATCGTGACCCGATCTCCCGCCTTGATCACATCTTCGTTCCAGCACCAGCCCCTCAGGGTGGCCGGACGACTCAGTTCTCCCATCCACCGGACAGTGTCGCCGTTGGCTTCGGTGACCTCGAGCAGTAGGAACGAATGGGGATTGACAAGCTGAAGCTCCAGGACGTTTCCCGATACCGTGGTCAGGGTGTCCTCATAGCGGCCGGCATCCCCGTGATGTGCGAGGGTGTGTACCGACATCAAAATCAGACCCAGGGCCATTGCTGCTCCACGAGCTAATGCGCTCTGCATGAACCAAAAACCTCCTGATGGTGATCCGGTTATATACTAGACGCCAAAAGAGGTCAAAATTTTCTGGGATGTGCGTCGCGATTTCGGAGCGTCCCTCACTGCCGACGACCCCGTTTGTCATTCGGAGAAAAGGATTTCAGAGCAGGGGAGTGGTCCCGGATCGCGTCTTGAACACCCCGATCTAACTTACGTGAGGCAACTTATGAATCGCCGTGAATGGATGCTGGGTTTGATCAGTCTCGGAGCGTCGTCGTGCATCCGGGACAACGGACCGGAGGTTGGAGGTGAAGCGCCCCAGGGTGCGATTCCGCCCGAAGGCATTGGCCAGGGTATTCGCCACCTGTCGTACAGCGATATTGGCGGCCGTCCCGACAGCGTCCAGGTCATGTTCAACCGGGACCACCTGTACGTAGGCCACATGTTCAGTGACGGCGTGACGATCCTCGATGCCCGGGATCCGCGTCAATTGAGGCCCGCAGGCTTTTTCACCCCGGGCGGTAACACACGCACACATCACCTCCAGGTCGCCGAAGACCTGCTGTTGCTCGCCAACGGCGCGAACATCGTCGCGATGCAGTCGTACGACAATATGCGCAGTTATTTCGAAAACGCCCTCGTCGACAGCATCACCGAGCGTCGGGAATTCCGTTCCGGCTTGAGCATTCACGACATCTCCCAGCCTGAAGAGATGCGCGAGATTGCTTTTCTCGAGATGCCGGGCCTCGGCATCAACCGGCTGTGGTGGACCGGGGGGCGCTATGCCTATGTCGCGGCACATTTTGATGGTTTTACCGACCACATTCTGGCCATCGTCGATCTGAACGACATCACCAACCCGGAGATTGTTTCGCGCTGGTGGCTACCCGGAATGAATCGTGGGGCAGGCGAGGAAGCTGCACCGGGGGAGGGGCGCCGGAACGCTCTGCACCACATGATCACCTCCGGTGCGCGCGGCTATGCCGCCTGGCGCGATGGCGGCCTCACGATCCACGATATCAGTGACCCCACAAACCCCGCGCTCCTGTCACATATCAACTGGTCTCCGCCTTTCCCAGGAGGCACCCACACTGCCCTTCCGTTGCCGGGCCGCGATCTCGTCGTTGTGGCCGATGAAGCCAACGCAGAAATGTGTGCCAAAGGGACCTTCCATACCTTCGTCGTCGACGTGCGTGCCCCTGACAACCCCGTGCCGATCTCAACATTACCGACTCCCAGTGAGCGCGACTTCTGCACCCTCGGAACGTTCGGACCGCACAACCTGCACGAAAACCGGCCCGGCAGCTTTCAGAGCGAGGAGATCCTCTTCGCAACCTACAACAATGCAGGCGTACGCGTGTTTGATATCGGCGACGCATTCGCGCCCAGCGAGATCGCCTACTGGGTGGGGCCCACCCCGCAGCGGATGATCGATCCCCGTCCGGCGGTGAGGCCTGCGGCCAAGGCTGCCGATGTCTATGTGAGGCCCGATGGCCTGATGTATGTCAGTGACTGGAATGCCGGCTTGAACGTGTTGCAATATGAGGGCTGATGACAACGGGCCGTGTCACTTTAGCTATCCCCGCGGACCGGCCGGCGTCGCTTCTTCAGGCTCGGGAGTGAAGTCCTCGCCGGGATTGATGAATTGGTTCGTTTCGAACTGGTACTGGCGGTCGTGCAATTCCTTATAGCGTCCGTCGAGTGCCATGAGGGTGTCGTGACTGCCACGCTCGACGATCTCTCCGCCCTCCAGCACCAGGATCTGGTCCGAGGTGCGAATCGTCGACAGCCTGTGAGCGATAACGAAGCTTGTGCGGCCCCGTCGCAACGCCCGCAACCCGTCCTGGATCATCGCTTCGCTCTCTGAATCGAGGCTGGATGTGGCTTCGTCGAGAATGAGAATGCGGGGGTCGGCCAGGACCGCCCGGGCGATGGCCACGCGCTGCCGCTGGCCACCGGAGAGCTTTACGCCCCGCTCACCCACGATCGTGTCATAACCGTTCTCAAACCGATCGATGAATTCTGCGCAATGGGCGATGCGGCAAGCCTCGGCCACTTGATCCTTGTTCGCCGATGGATTCGCGAAGGCCACGTTCTCGCCGATCGTCCCATCGAACAGGAAGTTGTCCTGAAAAACAGCGCCAAGGAGTTTGCGGTACTCACCGAGCTTGAGTCCCCACAGATCCCGGCCATCGACCAACACGTGGCCATTCTGCGGTTGATTGAAGTTCAGTACAAGGCTGATGAGCGTGCTCTTGCCCGAGCCGCTCGAACCTACCAGAGCAGTCGTCGATCCAGCCGGAGCTCGAAACGACACGTCCCGGAGAACGGGCACGCCCGCGTCATACTCAAACCAGACACCCTGGAACTCAATGTCTCCCCTCAGCTCGCCAACGCTCGCGCGTTCGGCGTCTTCATCGTCCTCGGTCTTCATGTCCATGATTTCCCGGATCCGATCCAGCCCGGCGAACGCTTCGGTGATTTGCGTCCCGATGTTGGCCAGCTGCACGACGGGCATTGCCATGGTGCCCGTGAAGGCGACGTACATGAACAGGTCGCCCAGTGTCATGTCGCCGCGCACGACGGCCTGTCCGCCGACGACGAAGATGACGAGGCCGATTGTACCGATCACGGCGGATGAAAACGCCATCACGAAAGACGTCCCGGTCATGGACTTGGCAATGTTCCGGAACAGCCTGTGAACGTGGCGGGCAAAGACAAGATCTTCGCGCCGTTCTGCCGTGTAGGTTTTGATGACCCGGACGCCGGCCAGCGACTCCGACAACCGTCCCGTGACATCGGCGATCAATTCGCCCCGCTTCCGAAACAGGGGACGCAGGCGTTTGAAAGTGACGGCCAGCACGGCGCCGAACAGGCCCAAAACCACCATGGTGATCAACGTCAGGTACCAGTTCAGGTAGAACAACACGCCCAGGGCCAGGATCGCCGTCAGGACGCCTCCGGTCAGTTGCACAAGGCCCGTACCCACCAGATTACGGATGCCCTCGGCATCAGTCATGATTCGTGCAATCATCTCTCCGGTTTTCTTGGAGTCAAAGTAACTGACGGGCAGGCGGCTGACATGTTTGAACACGCGTTTGCGCATTTCGGTGATCGCCCGCTGAGCGGCCACGCCCATAATCTGCGACAACGCAAACGTCGTAATCGCCTGCAACAAGATGGCGCATGCCACGGCAAAGGCCACGGTCATCAGCAGTTCGGTTCGCCCGTTGCCGATCACCTCGTCAATAACGTACTTGGTCGATGCCGGCATCACCAGACCCAGCATCCTGTTGAGCAGCATGAGGCCCAGGCCGAGCATCAGGCGTCGCCGGTGCCGATGTACCAGCGCCCTGGCTTCGATCATTGCGTCGGAGTAGGCGATCTTCTTATTCGGTTTCTTATCCGTCATGCTCTGCCCCATAGTACACGGTCCATGCGCACGGCTCCATTCTGCGGGTATAGTCTATCGAACTCAGATCTGCCAATTCTGGAGGCGGATTCCGCCCGGGGGACAAGCGAAAACTGTGACTCGGGCGTGCCCAACGGTCCTCCGCCACCCATTGTCAGTTCCCCCGTCGGCTACTATGATTGTCATCAATGCTGAACCTCAAATCGAAATCACCCACCCGCTGGCTCGACCAGGTCGAAACACATCTTGACGAGGTGCTGATCGACCATGCCCACTGCGAGCGGAAGGCGGCCGGCAACGCGATGAATCTGATTTTTGCCTACGTTGACAACGAAGAACTATGTCGCGCGATGACGGTCATCGTCAACGAAGAGCTTGAGCATTTTCACTTGGTGCTGGAGCTTCTCAGGCAGCGTGGAATTCCTTTTCGTCGCAACAAGCCGACTCAGTACGGTCGGCGGTTGAATGATCTTGTTCGCAAGTCAGAACCCGTGCGCGCGATTGATCGGTTGCTGGTGGCCGCCTTGATCGAGGCCCGTTCGTGTGAACGCTTTGGCCTGCTGCACGAGAACCTCACCGACAGGGGACTGGCTGATTTCTACGGCAGCCTCTCTGAAACGGAAGCCCGGCATCACACCATTTACTTACGGCTCGCCGGGATGTACGGTGCTGAAGACGAGGTTTGCCAGCGTCTCGATGATTTGGCTGCTGAAGAGGCGAAGATCATCAAATCCGGTGACGTCTTGCCGCGTATGCATAGCTGACACGTTTAGTAAAAGTCGGCGTGTCGCCGTGCCGATTCCATCGTTTTCATACGCACAAAACGTTCAGTGGAATCCCGAAGTTCCCGGGCGCTTTCGATGAACCGCATCCGATCGAAGCGGAGGGTCAGCGCCGACGGACCCGGTCCTCGAAACGGACGGATTCTGCCTGGCCCAACGGTACCCCGAGGAGCCAGTTCCGCACTGATTCACCCATCGACCGACATGATATAGTAGGCATCCTTGGTCGAGGTCGATCCGCGCTCACTTTCGCCTGTGGATTCAACGATCCGCCAGGTTCGTTTCGACAATCTGCCAGGGACCCGGCTGTGTATCCGGTCACTGCCGATTGACTCCCGCGCTCCTCAAGGAGGTCCGTTATGAACCGCAGGTCTTCACTGGCCGGTCGCAACCCATTCGCGTTCTGTGGCACCATGGCAATGTGGTTGACACTCGCGTTCGTGTCCGGTTGCACGCCCGCGACCGAGCAAGCCGAAGCCGACGTCAACGCCGATACCTCTTCCGAGGTCTTTGAAACCAGCGAATACAGAATTGGTCTCCACACCGTCGCCGAGGGACTGACGCATCCCTACAGCTTTCGGTTCCTGCCCGACGGCAGCATCCTCGTCACCGAGATGGGTGGCCAGCTGCGCGTTATCCGTGACGGCGAACTCGTTCCAGATCCCGTTACCGGTGTGCCCGACGTGTACTCGAATCCTCCATCGCACGGGTTGATGGACCTCGCCCTTCACCCCGACTTCGCAGAAAACGGCGTGGTCTATTTGAGCTACAACACGATGGGTGAGCAGGGTGTCACCGAGGCCGTGGCCCGGGGAAGCTTCGATGGATCGGGATTGACCGGGGTGAGGGAGATTTTCCTAGCCGACGCGTGGGCGATGACGAACGGGCGACAGAACGCCCGGCTTGCGTTCGCTCCCGACCACACCCTCCATATGTCGGCCAGCGTCGGCGGCGATATTGCGGCCGCCCAGGACATGACCACTCACAAGGGCAAGAGCGTACGGTTGCTTGACGACGGCGGCGTGCCCGACGGCAATCCATTCGCGGGCCGGGCGGGTGCACGAACCGAGATCTTCACTGTCGGACATCAGAACATTCACGGCATGGCGGTTCATCCGGAAACGGGGGAAATCTGGGCCATCTCGCACGGTGACGAGATCAACATTCTCGCTCCCGGCGGCAACTACGGGTGGCCCTATACGAACTCGGGCGGGGGCACCAGCCAGGCATACTTGCCGATGCCTGATGGTGTGGATCTAAGCCCGGCATTCGTCGGATTTGACCCTCAGATCCGCGTATCCGGGATCGCTTTCTATACCGGTGACCGGTTTTCCGCATGGCGGAACAACGTATTTGTGGGGAGCATGAACGACCAGCATATCCGCCGCGTCGGGTACGACGAAAATGGCCGGATTGACCAGGAAGACTTGTTCATTGTGCCCGAAGAGCAGGTCCGAGACATCCAGATGGGCCCGGATGGAATGCTCTACTACACTGTGTTTGTTGACGACGGTCCCGGCCGCCTGAGGCGGATCGAGATGGCGGACTAGAGGCCTCCGTTTTGTCTCGCCACGCGCGGGACCTGGCAGCCCGTGGCAGAAGTCTCACGGGTCGCGCGCAGGGGTCTTCGGGTTGCAGGCGCGAAGCGAGGAGCGGGCACCGAGGTTTGCAACCGAGGCCGCGGGCGCCGTCTTTTCATCGTGACCCGCCTTACTTGATACCGGACAAAGCCTGGGGGGCGCCTGCAGCCTCCGTTTGAAACGTCGGTGGCCCCCCTGCGCCCAAAGGGTTACGGCGAAACGGGGCCGTCTTCGTTGTCGTCGACTCCTCGCAATGAATGAGCATTGCAACGTCGCCGCGACGTCGTGTCGTCACGTTGTTGCCTCCTGGAATCCGGCCCCGTTTGGCCGTAACGCGACCCGCGAGACTTCTGCCACGGGCTGCTAGACCACAGAGGGGTCGCATCAAAATTCTGGCTCCGATTCATCTCGGTATGCTTGTGGTCACGGACCTCGCCTGAAGTACACCGTCCATCGCGCAATCCACGTTCACTCGTTCCGCTGCCATCAACATACATTCCTCAGCATCCACGAAATTACACAGATTAGCGGATCTCTCGGCCCAATGGAACTCCAGTACTGACTGTGCTTAAAGTCAAGTTCCGTGCACGCCGATACTCTAGCTGTAGGCCCATCTTCCGACTGCCTGAACGGCTGACGCCAGGGAACAGAAAGCGATGCGAGTCCAGGACCTCAAGCGCCACATCTATGAGACCGACCAACTGCCGACCCTTCCGGTGGTCGCGCAGCAGATCATGAGTGCAGCCAACAATGACGACGATAGCCTGAAGGCGCTTTCAGACATAGTCCAGAAGGACCCTTCGCTTACGATGAAACTGCTGGTGCTGGCGAACGCGGCCCAGTATGGTCAGCAGGCGCAAGTCAGTTCAGTCCACCGCGCGATCTCGGTTGTCGGTACCGAAATGCTCAGGCGGTTGGCCCTGTGCGCTTTCGTGAAGGCGGCCTGGGCGAACGACACGCGGCATCAGTTGTTCTGGAAGCACTCCATTGCGGTGGCATTCGGCACCTCTTTCTTGTCGCAAGGCGACGAAGATGTTTCAGCTGATGATGCCTTCGCTGCCGGTCTTCTCCACGATATGGGCGTGCTCGTTCTCGATACGGTCCTCGCTGACGCATATCAGGAAGTCGAAGACAGGATCACAGAGGCAGCCTCCCGACAGGAAGCGGAGCAGTATCTGCTGGGTGTGGACCACACGCAGGCTGGTTCCTGGTTTGCCTACCGTTGGCAGATACCCCGCACCTTGATCGAAGGAATCAGCGGTCACCATGCTGAAGGCGGATCTTCGATTTCCAGAATGATCCGGATTGCGGAAAGGGCAGCTCTGAGCGTGGAACTGGGTTTAGATGGGGAAGTCGACGACGAGCCTTTTGAACAGCAGAACGAGGTCGAAGCCTACTTACAGTCGAAAGGCGCCGAGATCGATGCCTTCTTTGGAACCGCGTGAAAACAGGCGTCTGATCCGAGTCGGGAGGCCAGATTCTCCGGCCTTACGAGCAGAATTCCACAGAACCTACGATCGAAGTATCCATCAGTCCTGCTTCACGGTCCTGTTGTTTCAAAGGTTTCGGAAGTGTGTGGCTACGGTGTCGGCTCCGGGCTGCCGGCAACGATGGCCCATAGACGCGGTTCCGCTTCAAGACGTTCGAAAATAAGATCGGCCAGATAGGCATGACCGGGGTCCGTCGGGTGCGCGTTGCTCGCGCTAATCCGGTATGGATCCAGGTCCTCGATACCTTCCCACGCCGATGAGACGTCGATGACGGGGATATCGAGGTCATCGATCAAGCCTTTCAGGTCGCCAAAGCCCTCCCGAAATTCGTCACTGGTGCGGACCGATGAGACCATGATCACGATGAGTTCCGCACCCTGTTCCATCGCCGATGACTCCATCGTCTGGAGCACCCAACGCACGGTCTCGTCGCGGTAGGGTGCGAGCTTTGCTCTGAACGTGACCGGATCATCGTCGGGTCGGAGCCCGGTTTTCGATGCCAGTTCCAACAGATAGGGGTAGTGCAGGTCGATGCCGTCGTGGACAAGCTGGATGATGTGGTCTGCCCATCCACGGAACGAGCTCACCTCTGTAAACACGACTGCGTGCACCTGTGGGTTGAATTCCGCAGCCTTCGTCTCCAGGATCCAGAGCAACTGCGTACCCCGGTATCCGCGCACGGAAAAGTTCAGGAATTCATAGCCCTCGACCCCGGGCACCGGGAGCAATGCGTTCAGCCTCTGTTCGAGAAGAGACTCGAAGTTTCCCTCAAAGGACGCGCCAAGTCCGCGGGGAATGGAATCGCCGATGACGGCGATCCGCCGTACGCCCTCCGGGCGCTGCAGGCTGTACTCCCGATCCGTCATGCCGAAGCGATTCGTAATCAGATCGACATCGAACTCCCGCACATTCATGTTCGGTTTCATTTCGAAGAACAGGAACGAGTCCAGCATTTCATCCTGGGGATTGAACCTGTTGTTTGTGAGGACGGCTGCAAAATTCGTCCAGTTTGCGGCCCACCGGCCCGTGATCAACTGGTTGGTCGTGGTGGTCCGGCTGCTGAACGAAAACAGGTCCTGGTAATACCCCTCCGTCAACGTGCCTGCGCGTTCGGGAGTGATCGTGTCCTTGCGTACGCGCTTCATCGCGCGCACAAGGTATGCCTCGTTCGGGTCCTCGTCACCTGGAAACAGAAGAACGGGCATCAGGAGCGCCACCAGCGTGAATATACAGGCGATCACCGTTCGCGGGAATTGTGGAATACTGAAAATTGTCTTCACCACGACCTCATTGTACGGTCAGGTCACGGAGCAGTTGCTGGTAATCGATCTTCCCGGTCGATGTCAGGGGGAAATCCCGGCGCCACGAAAATGAATCCGGGACCATGTAGGCCGGCAGAGAGTCGTGGCAATATTTTTTCATCTCTATGACCGACAAATTGTCGCCATCCGCTACGCAGCAGGCCACAATTTTCACCGCCTGGTCCGCGTCGGGTACGGCGACGGCGGCGGCCTTCGATATGCGCTGGTGTTTGTAGAGGGCGCTTTCGATTTCGCCGAGCTCGATGCGGTAGCCGAAGCGTTTGACCATGCGGTCCCTCCGTCCGACATACACGAACGCACCATCGGCCTGCTGCCGGACGACATCACCCGTATCGTACCATCGCCTGCCTCGAATCTCCTCGAACGCCCGGGCGTCCTCCGCCGGCCGGTTCCAATACCCTTGAAATACACAGTCCCCCGTAAACCAGAGCGAACCTTCAATTCCATCGCCGGAGACCTCTCTTCCGTTGGCGTCGCGAAGCATCGCTACAGTGTGGTCTCCGCAAGGCTTCCCGATCGGCGGTGGTTGGCAGACATCGGGTGGTATGGGCGGACACACTTCATGGAAGGTGCTGACGTTGGTTTCCGTCGGACCATATAGATTGAACCAACGCGCACGTGTCCAGATCTCGGTGATCCGGCGCAGGTGTTTGATGGGGAATACCTCCCCGGCGAATAGCGCCATTCGCGGTCCGATCCATTCTGTTTTTTCCAGTCCGCCGAACTGCAACATGAGGTTCAGGGTCGAGGGTGTGGAGTACCACACCGTGATGTCGTGGGCGGCGGCGAACTGCACAAGCTCCTTCGGGTTCTTTCCGACACAGTCGGGGACCAGGTGCGCGGACGCTCCATGCTTCCACGCGACATGCAGGTCCAGGACCGAAAGGTCGAAATGAAAGGGTGCGATGCTCGAAAAACGATCCTCCGGCGAGGGCTCGAACGTACGCGAGCACCAGTCCACGAAGCTCAAGGCGTTTCGGTGGCTGATCTTTACACCCTTCGGAATACCGGTCGACCCGGATGTGTAGAGCACGTAAGACAGCTCAGTGGGGTTGCGCTCTATTGAAGGCGGGAGTGGAGCGGCGTCGAGAGCCTGTTCGAATGGCAGCGTCCCGGGAGGAGCCTCCCGCTCGGGGTCGTCGACGATCAGTACGGTCGGAGGCTCTCCCGGCCACTCCTCCAGCATGCCCATGCATCCCCGATCGAGGACGAGTACCTTCACCCTGCAATCGGACATGATTGCGCGACCGCGTGCATGCGGAGCCGTCCAGTCAGACGGCACATAAGCGGCACCGCACTTCAGGGCAGCAAGTATCGTCGTGGCTGCGGCAAAGCCCTTCGGCAATGTGAGTCCAACGCGGTCACCCGGGACGACTCCCGATGACTGGAGAAAACTCGCGAGACGGCTTGCCCGTTCGTCGAGCTCAAGGTAGGTGAGTGCGCTGCCATCGGGGAGGCAGACCGCCGTCCGGTCTGGATAGGCAGCCACGGCGGACTCAAAAGTCGAAGCCAGGTGATCCATGCGCTTCGCCACGGTTCAGCCGCTATGCTTGCCCGCTACGAGCCGGGCGATGTCTTCAATCCGGTCGAAGTCCTGAATGCCCGTTTCATGGGCGGCCAGCTCGATGTTGTAGGTGTCCTCTACGAACGACACGAGCTTGACCGTGGCGATCGAGTCGAGGACGCCACTGGTCCGCAGCGCTGTATCGTGGGCAAGGTTGTCTGCCGATTCGCCCGGCAGAAATTCCGAGAGGATATACGCTTTGATTGTCTCTTTTATTTCCTGGAGGTCGCTCATCTCTATTACCGTCCCAAATGTATGTACGTATGTGAGTCAGTTCTTCGAATCGTTCTCACCGACGGTCAGACTACTGAATCTATGCTGAAAAATCCATTCATCGCTCGCCCTGCAGCCGGCCTGAGGGTCTGCTATTGGCCAGACAGGCTTCCATAGGTCAGCAACTCGAACCATGCGTTTAATGTCGGACTGCTCCACATCGACCACAGGAAGATGATCATGGATAGGGTGCCGACTGTCCGGAGGGTCCTTACCGGCAGAGCCGGAACCTGCCGGCGTCGACCCCTTGTGGCCTCCAGGTAGACGTTGACCATGACCAGCGAACCGAGCGTTCCCCAGAACAGCGTATCCGGGATGGTTAATAGCCACGTCCCGCTCAGCCACCAGAACTGCCATGCATGCGCAACCCAGGTCAGGAGGAACACCAGCGCTGTTCCAATCATCTGCGCGCGAATTTCGCCGCCCCTGCGAAACCGGAAGTACACGGGTAGATAAACCATCTTCACCATGAAGTCCTTCCAGTAAATGTTGATCCGTCTCCAGAAATCCGTGAGGCTGCTTGCCAGCAGCCACTTTCGATGGGTTTCCGGAAGATCGTAGCCGTACAGGTGCAGGAGGCCGACGATGATGTGAAATGTACCCGAAACCTTGAGGTAGAGCAGGTAGGTCAGGACCATGTTCTCGATCAACAGGGGTAGCGTCGTTATTTCTTGTGGAGTGCCCGTTCCCTTCAGTTCCACGATCACACGGTAGAGCACCAGCTGCACCGTTCCGCGAATCATCCAGAGAATCCCCTGCTGGGCCAGCGCGTTGATGTCGCGGCGCATGAAGCCCTTCCGCATGGTCTGGAAGTCCACTACGGGAAAGAAGAGGAAATAGAAGTTGGGAAGCATGAAAAAGTAAGCCGCGAAGTCCCAGAAACCGAAAGGCTTTGCGGCATGCTTCAGTTCGTAGAAGTAAATGGCCAGCCGGAACATGAAGAGGGCGCCCAGTGTTGGCCACAAGGCGACGGGAAGCCCAACGTCCGGAATGCTGCGCAGGGCGATGACCGTTGCTGTCAGCGTCAATACGATTCCCAGGCGGACGCCCCACGAAACTGGAAGCCGTGTGATGCCGAATATGAGCATTCCGGTCCCGAGGACGAGGACGGCGACGAGCCACTCCAGGAGAAGGAACGCCCCGACGGCGGAGAGGGCCACAAAGAACCGTTCCTTCCATGCCAGCGGGAGCCAATAGTGCACCACGAAGCCGCCGAACGCGGTTGCACTCATCGCGAAAAAAACGGGTCCTTCAATGTAGTACGCCCTGAATGCGGCCAGGAGGAGGCCGAGCTGGAGGAGAATCAGCAGGAAACGGCCGGCATCCGTCTGCGAGTTTGCGGTCTGGGCGTTCACAGACCAAGACACCGCGCTATGATGTTCCGCTGGACGTCAGAGGTGCCGGAATAGAAAATACCGCCAACGCTGTCCCGGAGGTCGCGCTCCAGCCCCTGTTCGGTCATGTAGCCATACGATCCGAATGTTCGCATGGCATCGAGGCTGGACTGGACGAAGCACTCGGAGACGTGGAGCTTTGCAATCGCCGATTCGACGCGTGCGTTCTTACCGGCGTCCTTGAGCCACCCGATCCGGTAGACAAGGGGGCGACAGGTTTCCAGGCGGATCTTCATGTCTACGATGCGGTTCGCAACCGACTGATACTTTCCGATCGATTGGCCAAACTGTTTTCGTTGACCGGCGTACTGGATGCACTCCTCGAGCTGCCGGCGCATGACACCCAGCTGGCCTGCGAAAATGCACCCGCGTTCCCATTCCATCGAGCAATCAAACACAGTCGCGCCCCGCCCTTCCCGCCCGAGACGCCGCGCGGGCCCGACCGCGCACTCTTCAAGTACGACTTCCGCCATCGGCGAAGTCCGCAAACCCATCTTTTCCATATGCCTGGATACGGCCACCCCCGGAATCGTCGGCTCTATGACGAACGCCACGATGCCGGTGGCTCCGAGGTTGGGATCAATCGTCGCGTACAGCACGAACACATCCGCAACGGGTGCGTTCGTGCAAAAGGTTTTGGTTCCCGAGATGACGTAGCCGTCTTCTTTCTTGACGGCCCGTGTACGCATGGAGAAAAGATCCGACCCGGAGTCTGGTTCTGTGGCGGCGTTCGCACCGATCAGGTCACCGTTGACGAGCCCCGGCAGATATTTCCGCTTCTGTTCTTCATCGCCGTAAACGAGCAGGGGGATGACGACCGTCCACATGTGGGCGTTGATGGAGAAGAGTAGACCCGAATCCCTCGACCCGTATCCCAGTCCTTCCATCACCGCGATCAGTTCGGTGAGCCCCAGGCCCAGGCCGCCGTACTCCTCTGGAATTGGCATGCCCATGACACCAAAGTCGGCGCATGCCCGCCAACCTTCACGGTCGAACCGTTCGTTGCGGTCACGGTCCGCAATGTCCCGGCCGAGTGTGCTGCGGGCAAAATCGATCGCAGCATCCTGGAGTCTCTGCTGCTCTTCATTCAGTTCAGCGATCATGAATCTTTGCTCTTATGGGCAAGCGAGTATGTCGTTTTCAGATGTTGGCTGAGACCGCTTCAATGCACACGATTCACAGCTCGCCCGCATGCTGTCGAATCTAACTATTCTTCCAGGGTAAGGTCTGACATCAGTTCAAAGGCGATTTGTCCGGCGAACCGCTCGCCGACGCTGGAATAGTGGTTGTCCCAGCGAAAAAAGAGCGATTGCGGGTCCGGGAGTTCACGGACGTGCTTGAGGGTATCAATGGTGGGAATTCCGTGCAGCCGAGCAAACGCGGCCCATCGCTGTCCGAAGGCCTCCGGAGAGTATCCCGGAGCCATATCGCCGAGCTGCTCCCGAAAGGTGATAAACATCAGCCCGAAATCAATTCCACGGGATTCGGTCCATTCCCGGATATCGAGAAGGTATCCCTCAGTCAAATCGTGCATGCGTCGTTCTCTTTCCCCCAGTTCCAGGCTGAAGGCCGGCATCAGGCTGATACCCGTGAATCGGATGTCTGCCTGTTTCAGGCCCTCCCGGACACGGCTGCGCTCGAACAGGCCCTGGAGGCTGTACCAGCGCTGGAGGTGCTCAAAACGGTGACGCGCGTAGTCGGTGGTATTAATCGAAGTCAGGTAGCCATCAACGGCGGTGAAAGCTCCGGGCGGCGTCCATTCATTGTCATTGATGTCGTTGGGCGTCATGGCCAGAATCACCGCATCTGGTTCAAGCTGATCGCCGTGCCTCGCAAGCCATTTCGCCTGCTGCATCGTGCCCCATCCGGCGTGCCCCGCGTTTACCACCTCAAAAATAGAGTCGCCGGGCACCCGCTCGTTGAGTAAGCGTTCGAGCACCCCCGGCCATGCATCCTGGAAATCGGAGGCTGCGGCGACGGTAAACGAATCACCCAATGCAACGATTCGAATGACGCCGTCAAGTTTCGGCCCGTAGTCCCGATCTGCACGGATACCGATCGCGTTCGTGCGCCACTGGGTCACCGACTCAGGGAATACGAGTTCCTGTTCCCAATTCGGCTCGTACACATAGCCCAATTCCGGGTCGGCCTGATAGCCGCGAAGCCTGACGGTCTGGACGTCGGGTCTTTCTTCGGCGAACGTCGCCAGGGATACTTCCAGGACCACCAGACCGACCAGCATCCAGACGCCGAGGAGAACGGAATAACTGCGCAATCGAACGACGATCGCGGGCAGGTTCCATCGATAGCTCATCAGGAACAGTGCGAAGAGCAGCCCGTAAATGCCGATGGCGGCGAGGACCTTGGCCGAATAGTGTAAGAAGACTGGAGGGGCAAACGAATGGTAGGGCAAAAGATAGAGAAGCGGCACCAGCATGACCAGTGGCGCCAGCCATTTCTCAAGACCCGCCAGCAGCCTCTCAATGTTGGTGGGGCCTGACCTGATCGATGGGTCAGGCTCGTGGACTCTATCAGCAGTCATATTTTTCGCAACTTTCCGAACATTGATGAAGCCTAAGCGACGGCGCCTGGCATTGGCGGTGGACGCAGCCTCTACCTGTCAACAACTAATGACCTGTGAACGATTTAAACCATCAATAATTTTCCGGGAACGTAATTTTGTCAACACGAAACCCGGTCGCTGGTTTGACAACCGGTGATCTGTAATACCTGGCCGGGGTCGGGCGGCGCGGGGTCCTCGATGGGTACTCATGGAGACCCAGTCTTCCTGCTCCTGTCCTGAAAGGGAGTTGCGATGTGGATGGGATCTCCGGAAAACAGAGGAACTTGCAATTGTAGGAAATTTAAAGCAGCGGCGGGTCTTTCGCCCCGGCGTGTCCAACCGGATTGAAGCCGGCGCGCTCGGGCAGCGGCCGACATTTACGCGCTGGTCGGTAGTGGCTATGGAAACGGCACCAACGTCAAGCTACAGGAAACGGATCGACAACAGCACCGCAAAGCGCAGGATCGTGTCCGATCTCTCCTCCGCGGCCAACGGGTTCGAGCGCTACTTTTTCACGATCCTCTTGGCCCGTCCTCCGAGCGCGCCTGTGTCGGCCAGATACAGATCACCGGTTTCCCGGTCCAGGGAGATGTTGTGCGGCCGGGATTCGATGCCCTGGATCCTGTCGACGACCTTGCCGTCGGCCACGGCGACGATCTGCTCTCCGTCGGAGTCGCCGATGAAGACGGTGTCGTTTGCGTCCACGGCCAGACCGGAGCCCCGCTGCATCCCAAGATCCCGCCACTCGTCCAGCAATTCGCCTTCCTGGCTGAAGATCTGGATGCGGGGATTGTCAAGGTGGCCGTCCAGGACCACCAGACGGCCTCTGGAGTCCACCTGCACGCCGTGCACGCCATCGAGTTGCCCCCTGGCCGTACCGGCGATGCCACCGATGATGTTGATGAAGGTTCCGTCGTTTGAGAAGTGGACAATGCGGTGATTGACGTAACCGTCGGCGACAAAGATGTCCCCGTTCGGGGCAACCATGACGTGGGCCGCACGATTAAATGAGGTTCTGGAACTGTCGTCACCGCTGACACCCTTCGTTCCAAGAGCCATCAGTTGCTGTCCGTCCTGGGTGTACTTGTAAATGACGTGGTTGCTGCGGTCTCCTATCCAGAGGAAACCCTGATGGTCGACATAGATGTTGTGGGCATCGTCGAACAGCCCCTCACCCCAGGAGTTCTGGAGTTCGCCTTCTCGATCGAAGATGAGTACGTGCGGGCTAGTTCGTTTCAGTACAAAGACCAAACCTTTGCTATCGGCGGCCACCGACCGTGTATCGGATCGCTCTCCCCCCGGCGTATTGACATGGGGAGAACCGAATGTTGTGACCTCGTAGTTGGGGTTCGTCGTCTGGGCCCACCCCACCGAACCCAAAGCCAAAACCACCAAAGTCATACAAGCGGATCTATTCATGGGAACCTCCTGCGGCTGCCTGATCGATGAGCGTCGTTCGATTCGCATTCTGTCCCGCCGGATTCCTCTTGTCAACAAACCCCCAGCGATACCCGGTGGTTTTCCATCGAGTCGGGTGGTGAAATGCGATGTCGTGAGCGGGTCTGCGTTGTGCAAGCGCTCTCATTTTTCCTATACTTCAACGTGGAGGGTTTATGAAATCGAATGTGCTCTTTGTAATTGCATCGTGCGTTCTGCTATCCACGTTGGCCCTGGGCGAAGCATGGCCACGGCAGCAGAATTCGCAAACCGAACAACTGCCCAGAAACGTGACGATCACGGCCATCCCTGAAGTCATCGCGGCCCGAGCCCAGTGGCAACAGGTTTGGCAGGGAACCACTAACGCCGACGGTATCGTCGCCACTGCCGATGGGGGCCTGTTGTTCGCACAGGAACAGCCCAGTACGATCCGCAAGCTGGACGTCAATGACTACGATTACGCGTATGCGAAGGACACCCATGGAGCCGGTACTGCGGTAATCGATTCACAGGGTCGGGTCGTCGCGGCACAGAGAACGTGTACGGACCCAGGCCGGGGGGATCTGCCATGCTCAGAACCGACCATGGTATCCATCGTCTATCCAGAATCGGAACGCAGGGTCCTGGTCGACAACTATCAGGGCGAGTCATTCGGACGCATCAGTGGGGCCATTGTCGACACCCAGGGAACTGTCTATGTCGATTCCGGCGGCGCATATTACGTCAAGCCGGGGGGGGAGGCTGTCAAGATCGGCAATGACATTCGCCCAAGCGGGATCATGTTGAGTCCGGATGAGACGATCTTCTATGTCGGGAGCGGCGACAAGGTTGTGGCATTCGATCTACAGCCGGATGGCACCTTCGGTGGTGAAGCTCGGGATTTTGGAATGTTGGCCCCCGGGACCCGCGGCAATGGTATGGCGGTCGACGCTCTGGGGCGTCTCTACGTCGCATCCGGGGCGACCGGTATCCAGGTGCTGAGCCCGGAGGGCGACCACCTGGGCATCATTCCCACACCACGCAACGTCGTCGATGTCGCATTTGCCGGACCCAATAAGAGGTTGCTTTATACCGTCGGAAGCGGCGCATTGGCTCCCAACGGAAGAGAGTTTACTCTCGCCGAGGGGTTCAGAAACAACTCGAAGACGATATACAAAATCCCGATGTTGGCTCAGGGCTACCTGGGCCGTCCGCGATAACACCGGTCCCTTGATCGCAGGGTGACCGACATCCAGGCTGCAATCACGCCGGAAGCAGCGGGATCAGGTGCCGATTGTTTGCTCGACAGTCCCGTGGCGGCCATCGCATCGCCACGGGCGGACCTGCAGGACCGGAGAGACTTGTCTGGGACACGGTCAGGTTCGCTCGAAGGCGAAAATGGTCGGCTGAATCTGTGTGGTGGCTGGCTCACCCGTTGCCTCCAGCACTCAATCAGCAACGAAACGTCCCGCCTCCGACAGAATCGGGTTCCAAAGCGCGCCAATCTCGCTTCAGTTGACAATCCCCCGGAGTCCAGTCCCGGCGGATGGAGTCTGGCCTTTTCGTTTGGTCGCGAGCCACTTCTCTTGCTGGAGATAATTTAATGTCACTGTCTCAGGGGGAAACATAGTCATGAAGCGCTGTTGCGCCGCTCTCGTTTGTTCGGTCCTGTGGTTTGCGTCTGCCAGCGCGGAGGTATTGGCGGCTCAAGAAGATTCGGGTGAGGTGCACGTCGCTGCCGCCCGGGCTGCGACGTATCGCTCAGGGGATGATTTCAGCTGGGTGTTCGACGGACTCTGTTTTGAGCCGACACCGACTCCACCATCCCAGGCCGGTGGCGCCGCTGCCCCGGGCGAGCGCAGACCGCTCGAGCGTTCCGACTGGTTTCAGCCACCAGCGCAGGTTTTCGACAACCTGTATTTTCTCGCGACCCTGCAGCCGGGTGTCACGGCCGAAGGTGTGGCCGCCTGGGCGATCACCACTTCCGAGGGCATCATCCTTATTGACGCGGTTTACGACTACAGCGTTGAAGTGACCGTGGACGAGGGACTGAGGACACTGGGTCTCGATCCGGCCGACATCAAATACGTCATCCTGACCCATGGCCATCCCGACCATTCCGGCGGCGCGCGGCATCTTCAGGATACCTACGGTGCGCGCATTCTCGTGTCCGAGCTGGATTGGGATCTACTGGCCAGTTCCAACGGTCTCGAGGAGGAGAAACCTCGCCGGGACATGGTGATCACCGATGGGATGGAACTGACCCTCGGCGACACGACCGTGACGCTCTACCTGACGCCGGGTCATACACTCGGCACCGTTTCGGCCCTGGTCCCACTCAAGGACGGAGAGCGGTCTCACATGGGTTCGATATGGGGCGGAAACCGTGTCGGAACCCGATACTATTCGAGTCCCGCAGAGGGGTTCCGGGCCTACTACGAAGCGGCACGACGGTACCGCGAGATCGTGATGCAGGCGCGGGCCGACGTCTACATCGCGAGCCATATCGCGCAGGACAAGACGCTGAACAAAATCAATGCCTTGAGGTTCCGCGGTCCGGCCGACCCCCATCCGTTTGTCGGTGGTGATGCCCCGGAACGACACCTGACGGTTGTCGGAGAATGCGCCGGCGCCCGTTGGGCGCGCCACCGCTAGTCCAGGCCTGCGACGACGCATACGAACGGGCGATCAAAGCGGCGGTCAATGAGTGCGGTTTGCTTTGCGAGAGAGTCGACGAACAACCCTTCACTGAGTCATTTCCCGACAAGAAATTGTTAACATTCGCCGTGCCCGCTCGAGTGTGGCGGGTATCGCGGGTAATCACCCGATTGTTTTTTCGAGGTGGCTGCGCTTAGGCACTGGAGAGGCCGATCGCTTTCGTAATCAGGGATCCTGCGGTTTCGATTCCTGCTGACCTTCTTCACAGTCGACACGTCGTTTAGGAAGGAAAGATCAACTATCTGCGGTACCAACTGATGGTAAAGCTCCGAGGGCTATCAGACCAGAGCATTGAGTCTGAACGTTGAATATGCCTCGCGAGGCCATCAACTGATCGGACTCTGACGTGGCCAGTCGCTGAGTGCGGTGTGGAAATTCGTGTCGACATAGAAAAAGGCGGGCCTCTTAGACCCGCCTAAGTTGTTGAAAGGAAAAGTCGGGGCGGGGAGATTCGAACTCGCGGCCTCCTGCTCCCAAAGCAGATTCCAGCATATTTCGCATCTTATTCAAAACAGGAGACTTGTGATCATATTGAAATCAAAGGCGTTGTTGGTTTTGCGAGGTTTTGTGCGGAATGGTTTGGAAGCGTTGGGATTCCAACAGCTACAATTCCATCTTCATTGGATTGGGGTGAACCCCTCCAGTGAGACAGATTCGGTTGCTACACCCGCAGTTGTTAAAGTTGTTGATTAATCATCGCCCGGCTTGTGTGGAACTGTTGTTCATGGGACCTGAACAGATGTGCCGCTCACTTCGCCAGAGGGTTCGGGCGAAGCCGAAAATGCACAATCCCAGCCCGGGTTCCCCTCCCCGTTTCTGCAAGCCAGGAGGCCCGTGTTCCGTTCACCGCCCACAGCCCGCGTCCCTTCCAACCCGCCTCCGGATCGTCGATCCGACCGTCCATCCCCCGCGGGTTGAATCCGTTCAGCGGGTACGGGATCTGCAAAGTGATCCACTCTCCCGTATCGGGCCGTAGGACCTGGATCGAGTCTGATGCAGAACCCGCCGCGAACTGCGTGTTTTCTCCAAGACCGAAAACGTCTTTCTGGTCCGACCAGTTGTAGTAAAAAAAGTCCGCTTTGCCAGATGCATCCCCTTTGAGTCTTGGCCCCGGTGCGGGATATAGCGTCCATCCCTCCGGGCAGTGTCGACCCGTGGTCGCCTCCTCTCCGGCCAGGACGTTGCACTTGTTCCGGTCGAAGCTGGCGAGGTGACCGCTCACCAGAGCTGTCCAGATCAGTCCGCTGGTGTCGGCATCGATGCCACGGGGGAAATAGCCGTGTTTTTCAGGAGCGCTGGGTTCGTTAAAGGGGAGTTCGTAGACCTCTGCGGTGCAGGACTCGGGTACATCTTTATCACGAATGTTGAAGCGGAATATCTTCCCTGGAACCCCTGGCGCTGCAGCCCAAATCGTCTTGTCCACCGGATTTTCGATGACGCTGTAAAGGCTTCCCCGAAGTTTCACGTCAACGCTGGGATCGGTTCGCCCATCACCGTTGATGTCAAAGTAAGCCTGACACCAACCTTGGGCCAACTGGGAATCACCTGTTTCGTCCAGCAGGCGCGTGTTGATCCAACCGATCGTGGCGTCTTGATCACCGAGACCGTTGAAATAGGCTGTGTTGTCTTCGTCATCGGCGAATCGGACGTGATGGGTGCGGAAACAAGTGCCGATGGGCGTGATTGTTTCCGTGTCAGGGTCATAGTAGGCCGCGTGACGAGTGCTTGCTTCGAGAGGGAAGAGCTGAGCGAACGCGTTCTCGGAGCCTTCACGACACCATGCGGGATTCTGCCTGCCGCGAACAGCAGTGGCCATCCAAACCCTTCCGTTCTGATCCAGCATCAGGTTGTTGGGATTCTGGTGGTCCGCAAAAAGCACCTCGTTTCCCCAATAGGGTGAAGGCGCATCCATTTCCAAGGGCGTGAAGGTCCTCATTTCGTTCGTGTCCACAAGCGTCGGAATCGCTATCGATTTCCAAGTATGTTCATTAGGGTTCAGGATTACGAGCGTGCCGTGGTGGAAATCAACCCCATAAACCAATCCCTGACCGTTCAACTGAGGATTCCGCTTGTCGGTCGTCGCAACGTCGTGCATGAACGGCGTCTCGGTTGAGACTTCCCACATCGAGAGCACCACGTTCCGTTCCAGTCCCTGCGGTCGAGGTGGGGGGGAGGGGAGCTCACCTCCTGCGATTCGGTCCGTCCAGTCCGAAAACATCTTCAAACCCAACTCCCGGCCAAAACCTTCGAACTGCCCTCCCATTCGAGAACCAATCTGCCCCGA
This sequence comes from Terriglobia bacterium, assembly GCA_965263045.1. Taxonomy (GTDB): domain Bacteria; phylum Acidobacteriota; class Terriglobia; order 20CM-2-55-15; family 20CM-2-55-15. The sequence continues at coordinate 3,785,242 of CBDHGK010000041.1, read as the reverse complement.
CCTGACCCGTCTGTCCCATGCAGCCAGGGACGTTTCGTACTCCGCGAGCAACTCCGGTGAAAGCTCACGGATGCTTCGAGCACCCAGGGCGTGACAGGTGTTGCACTGCTTGACGGCCGAAGCCCACTCGGCCTGGTTCTCATGCTCACCCAGCGGAAACGTGTCTTCCGGAGGAACCTGGATCAGAGCAGACCAATAGTGGGGCGGATAGTATGCAGCCGCAGCCTGCGGGTCCGCAGCCAGTACCGCGGTCAGCATCAATCTGTCACCGGGTCTTGCATCCACCGGTTCCGAATCCACGAGTCCGTATCCACGCACCCATATCCGATAGGTTGCTGCAGGCAGATCTGGAAGCAGATACCGGCCTTGATCGTCTGTGACAACGATCTCCCGGAACAACGTCGGCAGATCCGTCGTTTCAGCGATGACCCAAACACCCGCCTCTGGTCCCGACGCGCCCACGACGACGCCGCCAACATCATCAGCGTCAAGGGGTACCTCCGACGAAATCTGAGACGAGATACTCCATCGCGGTATCAACCCGATGAAAGCCATCACGACCAGACACGGTAGCGCTTTCTTCAGCCAGCCAACCCTTCCCTTTAAGCCATTGTTCATGATCGCCCTTCCTCAGGCACCTCAGCTCAAGGCCGTCTTTATGCAGATCGCTCGGTCGTGAAAGATACGAATTGTACCAGTGAACCGTCGTTGCGCGTCGTCAGAACAATCGGACACGAACTTTATGTTTCTAGGAGACCGGGCGCAGGATTTCAGCTACCGAATCAGGGACCGCCTCGTTGGATGGTGCGTAGACACGGGTGAACCCGACACGAGTCGTGATCGCATCGTCAAGAATGATTCCCGGTCAAACGATGAGAATACAGAGTGATTTCTCGAATTCTCACGAATTCGCGACAGACAGGGATTTCACGGCATGCCGAAATCCTTGTATCTTATTGATTCTAAAAGTCGGGGCGAGGAAATTCGAACTTCCGGCCTCCCGCTCCCAAAGCAGATTCCAGCGTTTTTCGCATCTCATTCGAAACAGGCGGCTTGCGAGCATATTGAAATCAAAGGCGTCGTTGGTTTTGCGAGGTTTCGCGTGGGAACGGTTTGGAAGCGTGGGGATTCCAGCAGCTACAAATCTATCTACATTGGATTTTCGACGAGGCGAAAAAGCCGGTCTGCAATTCGCCATCTCCAGGCCAGCCGCGTTGGATTGATCGACAATTTCCAGCCTGGGCTCGGTTCCTGGCTCCGTGTACAAGTCCCTGAACTTTAATGGAAACTAAGCATTCGCCAGGGACAGGTCGACTGTCTATTATAGGTCGAGGGAAGACGCTGACTGTCACGGGGGCTCATGGAGCATTCGAAGTTGGGCGAGTGCATGAGGTCTCAGTTCTTCAGCCGCACGCGTTAGGCACGCGACGGTTTCAGTTGTCAGGAACGATTCCCTCTCGAGCGACATGAATTTCGAGCGACTTTTCGATTCCTTAGGAATTCGCCAGGGACCCTCAGACCGAGCGCGTGCGAGAGCTGTGTTGGCTGTGGCCACGGCCGTCGGCATCTTGGCGCCGTTGCTTCCCTTTGGTGGAGTTGTTGGTTATCCGATTCTTCTCTTGTCAACCTTGGCCCACGAAATGGGCCACGGACTGACGGCAATGTTGGTTGGCCTGGAGTTCGATTCTTTCCGACTCTACGCTGACGGGTCCGGGGTAGCCATGATAGGAGGCGCCGCGGGCCGATTGAGCCGTGCGGCCACAGCGGCGGGCGGGCTCATTGGACCGGCAGTGGCAGGAGCATTCTTGTTTTGGTTGTCCGCCCGCGCGCGCCTTGCACAGATCGCACTCATGGTATTCGGAGCATTGATGATTGCTGCCTGCGTCCTGGTCATACGCAATGTCTTTGGACTTGCGTTCGTCGGCGTCGCGGGTGGCAGCCTGTTCTATGTGGGTCGGCGCTTCGGTACCGGTATCGCCCAGATTACTGTCGCGCTCCTGGCGGTACAAATGGCGCTCAGTGTTTTCTCGCGCGCGGACTATCTCTTCACCAGAACCGCGATGACCGGTGAGGGAGCGATGCCGTCCGACGTTGCACAACTCGCGGATCTACTATTCTTGCCGTTTTGGTTCTGGGGATTTGTCTGCGGAGCAATCTCGGTGGGCGTTCTGGTGTTAGGCCTATCCACGTTCTGGAAACATTCTAAGGCGCAGTCACCGGCTACTGCAGGCTAGCAGCCCGTGGCAGAAGTCTTGAGGGCCGCGTTACGGCCAAACGGGGCTGGATTCTAGGAGGCGACGACGCGCTGGCCCGAAGCCGCGAAGACGCGACAATGCTCACACATTGGGAGGAGTCGGCGACAACGAAGACGGCCCCGTTTCGCCGTAACCCTTTGGGCGCAGGGGGGCCACCGACGTTTCAAACGGAGGCTGCAGGCGCCCCGCAGGCTTTGTCCCTCGTCGGTCACGATATGAAGACATCGTTCCGCTCCTCACTTCGCGCCCGCAACCCGAAGACCCCTGCGCGCGGCCCTCAAGACCTCTGCCACGGGCTGCTAGGTTGAGATCCGAATCGGAGCGGGCCTGTGTGGCCCCATGCAGATGACGTGATCGCTCGCTTCGATCTCGTACGCATTCCCTGGGTTGAGCAGTGCCTCGCTGCCGCGTTGTACTCCCAATACTAGGAACCCTTTTTGTGAAAGATGTGCCTGCAGCTCGGAAAATTCCCAGTTTTGCATTTGTTCGACCGGTACGATGTAGACCTGTTGACCAAATCTATTTGACATCAGTTCGTTGACGACGGCATGCATGCCAGGATCGCAAACTTCCTGAACCAAGAAGGACGATGCGAGACCGGACACGCAGACCACGCTGTCGCATCCCGATCGGCGCATCAGTTCCACACGCTCAGGGTCGATGCACTCGGCGACCGTGAAGATGTTGGGGTTGATCGATTCGATTGTAAGGACCGCGGCAAGAGTATGGTCATCGGCGCGCACTTGGTCCACTTCCGAGGCAAGAACGATTGCATAACGCGCCTTGTCGACGCATGCGCGCCGCAGGACACTTTCCCTCGATGGGTTGCCCTTCACAAAACGGACACCCAGTTTTCCCAGTTCGGGCGGCAGCTCGTCGAGGTGGTCATCGACCAACACTATTGGAAGCCCCTTTGTCTTGGAGTCCTCCCGCAGCTCCTTGACAATCTCTAGATTCCGGCCTTCGCTCTGAAAATTCACTACGAGGACATGTGATTCAACGCGGAGATCTGTCATGCCTTTCAACTCCTTTGACCTCGACTCAATCAACGCAGTTGCCATCATCGATAGCAGGTAGCCAAGGATGCCGATGCCGACAAACATCACTGGAATCGCCACCAGGTAGCGACCGTAGGCGGTCGTTGGAAAATAGTCCCCGTATCCCACGGTCGTCATCGTAACGATCGACCACCAAATGGCATCGCTCCAGGACAGCTCGGGATCAACAGCACCCTCGAAAAGTCTATAACCGACCGCACCCAGGGCGATCAAGGCGGAAAACAAGAGAATTACTTTACGGATTTCGCCGTGTCTTTCCGGCCTGAAGCGCCGGAACCATTCCATAATCAACCTGAGCATGGTGATCGAGTCATCCCTTCACTGACGAACGCGAGCCTACCGATACCGCCAAATATAACCTATTGAGTTATGATTCTGATGAGTACGCAATCTCGTCTTCGAGAACCTGTATTCGAGGGAGCTCATTCGTTGGAACTGGTGACCCGCGTGATTCGCTTCATTCGAGCCCAGATCCACGCTGGCTCGAACGGACGAATTCACGCTGATCGGGCACGTGGGGGCCAAAGGCAGACTCGGGCCCACGGGCCGGGCCACGGTAGCAGAAATACCGAATCTAACGCCCAGAGCATCGATCCGGAGTTGGCCGAGCTCTATTCCAACCTGGAGGTGCCCTATGGTTCCAGCCTTGTCACGGTCCGGAAGGCATGGATACGATTGTTACAGAAATACCACCCGGATCTGCATTCGAAAGATCTCGAGAGACGAAATATAGCCGATGAACTGACGCAACGGTTGAACGGTGCTTACGAGCGGCTGCGGAAGCGGTCCCAGAGCGAGACAAACAGACAGGAGAAGTAAACATGTCCGAGAACCTAGACTTGGTGAAGGGCTATCTGCTCGATATCGATCTGAAGATCGTCAGCGAGGATGAAGCCGAAGAGTTGGTCGTGGTGGAGGATGAGGAGAATGGGATTCATAACCTGATCATTGACTGCGAACCCCCAATCGTCATCCTCGAACAACTCATTATGGATGTCCCCGAGGATGTTGGAGATTTCTTCAAACGCCTCCTCCAGATGAACCGAACCATAGTACATGGAGCGTTTGTGCTCGACGACGAAGAAGGTAACCGTGTCCTTTTCCGCGACACCTTGCAACTGGAAAACCTGGATTGTAACGAGTTGGAAGGCTCCATCCGGTCGCTGGAGCTTGCCCTGGCCGAAAACGGCCTAGAGTTGCTGGAGTTTAGTCACCGACAGGCGGGGGGAGCTGACAAATGAGTTTTTTTCAAAGAATTTTCAAAAACGTGCAGTCCCAGGCACATTCGGCCGTGGATAAGCTCGAAGACCCGATCAAGATGAGCGAGCAGGGAATTCGCGACCTGAAGAAAGACCTGCAGGGCTCCATGCGGAGTCTGGCGCAAGTTAAAGCGATCGCAATTCGTTTCAAGAAAGACTCGGACGACCAGAAAAAGCTTGCGAAGGATTACGAAAGAAAAGCGATGCTTCTTCTCCAGAAAATGAAGGGCGGGGATCTGCCCGAAGCTGACGCGGAACGTCTGGCAACTGAAGCCTTGGCCAAGAAGGAGGAGGCCCTCCAACGCTCAGGTTCCTTAAAGAAGGATTACGAGCAGCAGAAAAACATGGGGGATCAGCTCCAGGCGAAGGTGCAGACGCTGAAGGAAACCATCGGCCGCTTCGAGACCGAGTTGGTTACCTTGAGAGCTCGCGCCAAGACGGCGACATCGATGCGGAAAATCAACCAGCAGATGTCGAACGTCGACTCCTCCAGTACGATTGCACTACTGGAAAGGATGAAGGACAAAGTGATAGAGGAGGAGTCGCTTGCCGAGGCTTACGGAGACATGACCGACGCGAGTGTCACCCTGGACCAGGAGATAGACAGAACCCTTGCGGTGCCCAGCACGGCCGAGACCAGCGACTCGCTGGCTGAGCTCAAGAAGAAAATGGGCATCTGAGTATCATCCAGCAATGTCGTCCTTTACACGCCGTCGGTTCCTTCGCCTCTCCGCGGCCGGCAGCCTTCTGGCGGTCGTGCCTTCTTGCTGGAATTCAGGCACTCCGCCTTCGAGGACCTTCAATATCCCGGGGCAAATCGTGGGCGGGGGCCAGCAGGCGGGGCATCTTCTTCGCGAACCTCGCTCTCGCGATCGGTTTCCCGAGCCTGATGCCCATACCTACGACGTCGCCATCGTCGGAGGTGGCATTTCTGGACTGTGCGCAGCCTGGAAGCTGATGAAGGCCGGACTCGACAACCTTGTCCTGTTCGAACTGGAGCCTTGGCTTGGGGGCACCTCCGCGTCCGGAAGCGCAGAGGGCGCGGAATTCCCCTGGGCGGCACACTACATCAATATTCCGCCCGCGGAAGCGGATTGCGTCAAAGAAGTCCTGTCCGACCTGGGCATAATCGAAGGCTACGATGAGGCCGGACGGCCGAGGATTCCCGAACAACATATCCTGCGATGGCCCACCGAACGGCTCTTCATGGACGGAAGATGGACCGAATGGGATCTGCTCGCCGGGGCCTCAACCCAGGACCGCGAAGCCATACTTGCCTTTGAGGACGACATGCTGACCTGGACTCTTTACCGCGGTTTTGACGGCCGGCGCGCCTTCTCACTCCCTCTCAGCTACAGCACCGCGGACTCCCGGGTTCGTGAACTCGACAACATTTCGATGGAAACCTACGTCCGCTCCAAAGGATGGAATTCGCCACGGTTGGATTGGATGATCAACCATGCTTGCCGGGACGATTACGGGAGCACAATGGCGACCGTGTCGGCCTGGGCCGGAATTCACTATTTCGCCTGCCGATACTACGACCAGCGGCTGTGGGACCAGTACCCTTCGGATACGTTGACGTGGCCCGCGGGAAACGGATTTCTCGTACAACGCTTAGCCCAAGATTTGGAGGACTCGCAATACCGGCTCGGATGCACGGTGCTCCGGATCGACAACATCGATAACGACAATCCCGGCGTTCGGGTCGGCTACTTCGATACATCGAGCGAAACATATCGCGCTATTTCGGCCCGAACCGTGATCCATGCCTCCAAGCTCCACACCGCGCCTTTCCTGGTCGATGGATTGCCAGGGGCCCAGGTAGAAGCGATCGAATCCTGTGACTACAGCCCATGGCTGACCGCCAGTATCCACGTGAGCGAGTTGCCCACAAACGCCGAAGTCTCGATCGCGTGGGACAATGTACTCGGCGACAGCCAATCCCTGGGCTACATTGTCGCGGATCATCAAACCCGACAGGTCTACAGAAACAACCCTTCGGTCCTGATTTATTATCTCCCGTTCGTCGAGGACATCGACCTTGCTCGTAGAAAGCTCCTTGAAGAAGACCATCCGTACTGGGTCAACGTGATCATGCGGGACCTGCTGGTGGCCCATCCGGACCTGGAGCGTGTCGTAGACCGAATCGACGTTTACCGCTGGGGTCACGCCATGATCCGGCCGAGGCCGGGACTCATATGGGGCCGAGAAAGCGTCACTCGGAGGGAGCCTGTCGGAAACGTGTATTTCGCCTCGTGTGACACGACAGGACTGCCGCTGTTCGAAGAAGCCTGTTTTTCCGGCATCCGGGCGGCCGAACAGGTCCTGGAGCGCCTCGGCAGGACATTCGAATCATCGATCAAAGGTCTATCCCGAGAGACGGGCGCAGTGCAATGAGCGTCAGCAAAACACCTGACACCAATCTCACCCCCAACGAACTAGAGTTCGACGATTTCGGGTCGGGAGAAGAGAGGCTGTCGAGCCTGGGTCTGTTCCTGATACTCGCATCGATTTTCGTCGCCGCGGCGTGCGGAATCGTCTACGAGTTACTGGTCGGAAGTATCTCGTCGTATTTCCTGGGCAACAGCGTCGAGCAGTACTCGCTGACGATCGGATTCTTTCTTTTCGCGATGGGCCTGGGCTCGTGGATCTCGAGGGCCGTTCACGGGAAATTGATCCGGCGGTTGGTGGCATTGGAACTGTGGCTCGGGTTGTTCGGAGGTCTGACAGTTCCCGCTCTGTACCTCGCGAACGCCTACACCAGCGTCTACAAATACCTGATGCTGGTCATCATCCTGATCATCGGCACGCTCATCGGACTGGAGATCCCACTCCTCACACGGATCCTGCGAAGACACGGATCGTTGCGGACGATCCTGTCGAATGTGCTTTCGGTCGATTACGTTGGCGCCCTGGTCGCCGCTGTTCTCTTCCCATTCTTTTTGTTGCCGGTTCTCGGGGCGTTTCATACATCACTCCTCGCCGGCGCCCTCAACGTTGCCGCCGGTTCGGCCATTCTTCTCGCCGTGTGGGCCGAAATATCGGCCGGAGACCGGGCACGACTCGTCGTCCAGGGCGTCGTGATTTCTGCTGTGTTGGCCGTATTCGCAAGTCAAGCCCAACCCCTGATGGATCGGTGGGAAGATTCCCTCTACGAAGGCCAGGTGGTTTTCAGTACGGAGACCGAATATCAGAAGATCGTGGTTACGCGCTGGAAGGACGAAACCCGACTCTTTTTGAACGAGCATCTACAGTTCTCCTCAGTCGACGAGTACCGGTATCACGAAGCGTTGGTCCACCCTGCCATGGCGTTGTCGCATAGCCGGGCACGGGTTCTGGTCGTCGGCGGCGGTGACGGTCTCGCCGTTCGTGAAATCCTGCGGTATTCCGAGGTGGAAGAGATCGAGCTTGTGGACCTCGATCCGGCTATGACGACGCTGGCCAGGCGTAATCTATATTTTACCGAACTGAACCGGAACGCCCTGAGCCACCCCCGGGTCCGGGTGATTAACGAAGATGGGTTTAGTTTTCTGCAGCGGGAACACGAACCCTATTCGGTGGTGGTAATCGATCTTCCAGATCCGCGAGAAGAAGAGATCTCAAAACTGTTCTCGGTCGAAGCGTACAAGCTGATTCGTCGGCATCTGGCGCCCGGAGGAGTGGTCATTACTCAGGCGACGAGCCCTTACTACACGCGCCAGGCTTACTGGTGTATCGGCGAATCGATGGAAGAAGCGGATCTCGAGGTGCTCTCATTTCACGCATACGTACCTTCCTTCGGCGAATGGGGCTTTCATATCGGGTCCGAGGCACCGATCGATCCTGGCAGCGTCCAGTTTATGCCCGGGCTGCGTTACCTGAACAAGGGGTTGTTCTTGGCCAATTTTGATTTCGATGCGGACATGACCCGTGTTGAGGTCGAGCCCAATACCTTGGAACGGCCGACTCTCGCGGGGTATTATCGCGACGATCTCGCTCGATGGTAGTCCGATGCTCTCCGGGGAAAATTAAGGGGATTATATACGAGAGTGGCGAAATGCCTTGACGGTGACGCCACTTTCCTGTAAGATTGTACCCATGATGAAGAAAGCGCCAGGCAAGGGATACCGGCAGGGGATCACCCTCAAACAGATCATGCAAATGTTCCCCGACAACGCGACTGCCGAGCAGTGGTTCACCAAGCAGCGTTGGCCGAACGGTGTTTGCTGTCCCGCGTGCGGTTCGGTGAACGTCCAGTCGGGTTGCAAGCACAAGACGATGCCCTACCGATGCCGCGAGAAAGAATGCACTCTGAAATTCAGCGCCAAGACGGGGACGGTCATGGAAGGCTCGAAAATCGGTTTTCAGGACTGGATCATTGCCGCATTCGAGATCATGACCAGCCTCAAGAGCGTGTCGAGCATGAAGCTCCACCGCGATCTAGGCATCACACAGAAGTCCGCATGGTTTCTCGCCCAGCGGCTCCGGTCCGCCCTGTCTCAGGACGGCACACTGTTTTCCGGCCCGGTCGAAGTGGATGAAACATACTTCGGCGGGAAACGGAGAAACATGAGCAACGCACAGCGCAAGGCCCTCGCCGATGCAGGCCGCGGCACCGCCGGCAAGGTTGCAGTGGTCGGCGTCAAGGACCGCGCGACAAAGCGAGTCTCGGCCAAGGTTGTGACATCCACCGACAAGGAAACGCTGCAAGGCTTCGTGAGGGAGCATGCCGCGCCAGGCGCGACGGTTTACAGCGACGACGCTCTAGCTTATGAGTCCCTCCCCTTCAAGCACGCCACCGTCAAGCACTCGCTTTCCGAGTACGTCAAGGGCGACGCTCACACCAACGGAATCGAGTCGCTTTGGTCCATGCTGAAGCGGGCGCATAAGGGGACATTCCACAAGCTCAGCCCGAAGCACCTGGACCGCTACATTCAGGAATTCGCGGGTCGGCACAACCTCCGCGAACTGGATACCATCGAACAGCTTGCAGCGATCAGCGACGGTATGGACCGAAAGCGGCTCCGCTACCGGACACTGATCGCAGAAAATGGTCTTTCCTCCGGGGCGCGGGAATGTTGACAGGAACGGTTAAAATTAGGTTAAAATTACTTGATGGAAGAATCAGTCAAGGATGAAGTCTGGAGCGACCGTCTTTTTGCGATTGCCCTTGATGTAGCGGATGTGCTTCGAAGATCGGGCGCTACGGGCGAGGCGGTCACGGAGGCTATCGATTTCGCCTTGGAAAAAATGTCGGCCGGCGAGTTCGAACGCTATCTTCTGATCAGCACTCCGGTTGCACAGGGGACAGATGATCGTATCACTGCGACCTTCCTCTTTGACCAGTTTCGGAGCGACCTTACAGCGGCGACAAAAGAGCGCCTTTTCAGCCTTACTGCCCACTAGACCCTCCCCGTTCAAGGGCACACTTCACCTGTTGAGTTTTCGATGAGAGCCGACTAGAATGGAAGGAGCGATCCGCTCCATCCTAGTTCAACCCATTAGACTCGGCCAGCAGCTGGGTCTTTTGTTTTCCAAGCCGAATTATATCAGGGCAGCGTCAGTCTTGCCCGTGCCCGTAAATTAGCCTTGCAGCAGCAGTGACCGCTTCCCTCGCTTCGATCGGCGATTGCCCCTTCAGCCGTAACGCTAGTGGTCCCCGTCAAACAGACTGTAACTTATCGAGCTTCTTTCGGGCACGTTGAACTTTTTCAAGAATATCGGAAGCCGTTGCGGTCCAAATGAAGGGCTTCGGGTTCTGATTGTGACCCCCGACATATTCCTCCACGGCCTGGATTAGCTCAGGAACAGAATGGAAAACCCCGCGCCGAAGCCGTTGTTCGGAAAGATCCCGGAAGAAGCGTTCGACCATGTTCAGCCAGGATGCACTGGTCGGTGTGAAGTGCACATGAAAGCGCGTGTTGCGCTTCAACCAGTTGACGACTTTCTGATGTTTGTGCGTGACGTAGTTGTCGCAAATGATATGGATCTGTTTGTCTTTCGGCACGGAACGTTTGATCTGATTGAGAAACCGGATCCATTCCTGATGACGATGCTTCGGCATACAGGTCCCGATAATCGAGCCGTCCAGCGTATTGAGCGCGGCGAACATCGTGGTCGTCCCGTTGCGTTTGTAGTCGTGGGTGAGGGTGCCGCACCGCCCCTTCTTCAGAGGTAACCCGGGTTGCGTGCGGTCCAGGGCCTGCATCTGGCTCTTCTCATCGCAGGACAAAACAATGGCGTTTTCCGGAGGGTTCAGATACAAACCGACCACATCCTCCAACTTCTCGACAAATTGTTTGTCGTTGGAAAGTTTGAAGGTGCGTGCCAGATGAGGCTTCAAGCCATGAGCCCGCCAGATTCTCCCTACCGTGGACTCGCTGACGCCGGTTGCCCTGGCCATCAAGGACCGGCTCCAGTGCGTGGCGTTCGGAGGCTTCCCTTCGACCGTCTTCTTCACGATCCGGGCCCGCTTCCGGCGGCCGATCGAGGGAATCCGTCCACTGCGGGAAGCGTCCTTTTCGATTCCCCCGAGGCCATCTTCAACGAAACGATCGCGCCAACGTCCGGCCTTTTGACGAGTGATGTCCAACTTGGCAGCGATCTCCTGATTGTCCAGACCCCCGGCGGCCAGCAAGACAATTCGAGATCGTTCCGCCAACCGGACCGCCACACTGCGGCTTCGGCTCAGTCGCTCCAGTTCCTTCCGCACAGGAATGTCCAATTTAATCGTCGGTGCTCTCCTCATATATACTCAGACGTAGGAAAGCTGAATAAGTTACATTAACTGTGACGGACTACACTAGATACATGGTCCAAATTTCGGAACACTTCGGCGCCTCCGAGCCAGCCCGAGTCGCACTGGAAGCGATATCCACGGTCATCCGATAAAGCGTGTTCGCCAAGCCAAGCAGGCTTTCGTCGCCATCAAGCCCGGCTTCTTTCAGTTTCTCGTGCGAAAACACGAGCATATCCGAGGGCACCGCACCGCCAGGTTCGGTGCCGCAATACTCGTCGAATTCATTCAGGAGAAATGTAAAACGGCGCTGCGTAGTTTCACGCTCCCTGAAAGCGGGCGAGTGGATAAACGTCAACTTCTCGGCATCGCTGAGATCTTCTTCCCGTTGCTCGGGCAAAGCCGGAGGAACGACGATAAGCCACAACACCAGAACGAACGGCAAGCGTTTCATGAGCAAGACTCTCCTCTTGGAAACGTCCTGCGCTGGAGGCAAACGAGGGGACACCCGATGAAGTAGAATAACTTCCAGGTCGGCCCTTCCTCTAGCGCAGGACGGGTTGGCTGAGAGCCCGTTGAGTGCTTCCAACACTCGGCGGGCTCGCCGATACCGTAAGGAGGCTTAACCTGAGTCGAACCGCCTTCTTACGGGCGATGGCATGGTAACACAGCCATTCATAACGAACTAATCTGATTGCATTATGATAAGAAGCGTCGCATTATGAAAAGCATGGGAAAGCAGAACGGAAACAAGGAATCGGCAAGCCAGCCCGAGGTCGAAGTCCCGCACCCATCCTACCAACCGAATGCGCGGGAACTGAACGAAGATTTGAGGCTAAACGGGACGTTTGAGGACGCAATTAAGGCACTGATCCGCCCCGTGAAGATTCGAAGGGTAATGCCCAAACGGACGAAGTGAGCCCGGAGCATTTCGCCACTCTCGTATATAATCCCCAAAATTAAACAATGGGATTGAAAGAATGGTTTGGCCGTGGGCGTGACGATGAGGAATCCGATTCGCTGGTGGACTATCGGTTGGGCGCATTGAAGGTTGGATACCTGGTCGATTACGATATGGAGACATGGGAGGTCAAAGCGTACAACACCTACGACTACTCCGGATTTGAGACTAAGGAATGGGTTATCGAGACCTCCAGCAAGATCGTCTACCTGGAGCGGTCGGATAGTGACGGCGAGACCTCCTGGACGCTGACAGAAAGCATTTCTATCAACCAGATCTCCGAGGACGTCATTGAACATACCATCCGACATGAAGATCCTCCCAAAAACTTGACCTGCAATGGGCGGAACTATAGGCTCACGGAGAGCGGCGCGGGTCTGTTTCATGAAAACGCCACAGGCCCGGGTAAAAGCTTTATTAGTTGGACCTACTGCGATGACTCGGGAACGACTGTGCTGTTCGTAACACAGTACGGAGAAAGGGATTTCAAGGCCGTCGCTGGTGAATATGTGGAAGAGTATCAATTTACGAATATCCTGCCGAGTGGGAATGCGTAGGAACTAGCAGTATGAGAAATGATCCAAGAAATCTAAGAAGGCCCACCAGGCAGACAAACCAGGACTTCTGGCTCCAGGCGGGGATGGTTGTGGTCGTAATACTGGTGGGGTTCTGGCTAGTCGGCGGCTTGCTCTCCAGGGGTGACCCGGTTCCCGGGCTGGTGGCCGAGCTTGCCGAGTATTCCGAGTATTCGATCATCGTAGACGATGTCCAAGACGGGTTTCTGCGGAATCGCATGTCGCTCACGAGCAGCTTCCAGGTCACCGAAGCGATCGGGGAGAACCCCGAAGATGGAGAACCGGCCCAGTTCGATGAACGGGTGGACACGTATTCCATTTCCGACAGGCTAGTGGACCGCTATGAACGATCCATCGGCATGGTCGTGGCCGCAAAGAACGTGGATGGCACCTTGACCGGCTATGACCAGAGCCACCCTCCCTACTATCAGCATGTGGGCCGGAGCCAATACGGTTCCTTTGGTCCCGGCGGTTTCTGGATCTTCTACGGGCAGTACGCGTTCATGAGCGCCGCGCTGGGTGGTCACCGGATCAATCGGGGGGACTACGACTCCTATGTCGGCTCGAGAAATCGCGGACAGCCCTATTACGGCCCTCAGACCGGAGGGCGACCCACCTTCGGCGCGAACGGTACGTCGACGGCCACAACGCGCCCATCTTTCTCTCAGAGGTATCAAGCCAAACAGTCGCGTTTCCAAGCCAGAGCAGCCAGTCGGTCGGCCTCGGGGGGACGCAGCTTTGGGAAATGATCCGCGATTGACGACACAACAGGAATTTTACTATGAGCAAACAGCCGGCCTTTCACGCCGCCGCACTTCTGTTAGCCGCCCCAGTATTCACCGGACTGGAATTTAGCCTCGCCGCGCAGACTACTGTTCCACTGCCGGCGCAGGTTTCTCTGGCGGATAATCTCTACCTGGTTGCCGAATCCTTCGTTTATATCCTCGAAGCGTTTGTTCTCTTGTGGATCGCGAAGTTTGCTTATTCCAGTCTGTATCGGCGCGTGGAGTTGAATAAGGAACTCTTCAGCCGGGACAACCTGGCACTCGCAGTCTCCACGGTCGGGTTTTACTTTGGAATTCTGATCGCTTTCGGTGGGGCGATTTCGGGCGAAACACAGGGTCTCGGAACGGACGTGATTGCGATCGGCGTCTACGGTCTTTCCGCGATCGTCCTCATGCTTCTTGCAAGCGTCATGTGCGAGAAGGTCCTTCTGCCTACATTCAACAACACCAAAGAGGTTGTCCAAGACCGCAACCTCGGCGTGGGGTTCGTCGAGGCCGGCGTATACATCGCCAACGGTCTGATCATTCTTGGCGCCAGTGCGGGTGATTCAGGGGAAGCTTCTCCGACAGCGAGCACATTCGGCGACCTGGGTTCCGGCATGCTTATCCTGCTGGCTTTCTGGATACTCGCTCAGGTGGCGCTGGTGGTCGCCGGACGACTGTACGAGCTGACGACCCCGTACAAGTTCCTTGAAGAACTGGAACGAGATAACGCTGCGGTGGGCCTGGCGTTCGCAGGGGCGCTCATCGGTATCGGCAACATAATCAGTGTGGCAGTCGGCGGCGATTTCACCGGTTGGACCAATAGCCTGCTCCAGTTCGCCGTCTACGTGGCATTTGGCTTCATCGTGTTGTACCTGGTCCACAAATTTACCGATATCTTGCTGGCGCCCGGCGTTAAGCTTGCCAACGAACAGACACAGGAACATCCAAACATCGGTGCCGGCCTCCTCGAGGCGTTCGGCTACATCGGCGCTTCGATGCTGGTCGTCTGGACCTTCTGAAGCAGGCCGAATCCGGCCTCATCCCGAATCTTTCCGGGTGGTATTCCTCGAGCTAGTGGCCTGTAACAGAGACATCGCCAGTGGCGTTCGGAGCGCAACGGGGCCGGATTTCAGGAGGCAACAGGTTGACGACCGGACGTCGCGGGGACGAGGGAATGCGCCTACATTCCGAGGAGGAGCGACAACGAAGACGGCCCCGTTCCGCCCGAACCCTTCGGGCCGATGGGGGTTGCCGTCGATATCTTTGTCCGGCATTAGCTAAGACGGGTCATGATGAAACAGCGGCGCCTGCGGCCTCGGTATCAAACCTCGGTGGCCCTTCTCGCTTCGCGATCTCGCCTGGCAAGACCCATCGGTGCCGCTGGCGATGTCTCTGTTACAGGCCACTAGGTATCTCTTTGGGCGGGAATGCTGGCGCGAGGAGTGCGTGTCAAAGTCCGGACGTCGACCGCTTCAGGACCCAACTCGGAAACCAACGCGTCCATGACGCAGGTAGGATCGATACTGCCGCAAGCGAAGATGTCCAGCGCGAGATATGCGCGCTCGGGATAGGTATGAACGGCGGCATGAGATTCCGCCAGAAGGACCATCCCCGTAAATCCCGCGCCACGGTCGACGAAGTGATGTTCCACACTCCTGATGGAGTGAAAGCCTGCCTGCGCCAACGCGTCGTTAAGAACACGCATGATCCGATCGCCATCACGCAGAAGGTCCGGAGACAACCCCGTCATGTCGGCGATCAGATGCCTTCCAAGGACTTCTCCACTCACTTCTCCAAATTCCGGCATCCGTTAGTTCATACCATACTTCGCGGGTTGTTGCCCACCGCGTGGAAGGTTGAATCGAACGATCGAAACCCGTGGGTTGTGAAATTGAAGCGGCGCAGGGGTTCTGTCGCAGTATAAGAGGACTGTCCCTACCAGAAACTCGATCGCGGAGTCAAGCCCATTCTTAGTTGAAACTCTCCACGGCTCACGATGGGTCATGCAACCTTCTTCTTCGATCTCGTCGACGTCTTCGCCTCAATTTTCAGCTCTCGCTGGAGGGCTTCGCGGAGCTTTGGAAGATGACGGTAGCCGATCACCTTCCTCAGGCGCGGTTCGATGTCGATGAGCGCCGTCGCCAACCAGCGTTGCCGCTGACTCGAGTTCTTCCAATGATCGACCTTCGCACACCTTTCCTCGACAAGGGCATTGACCGATTCCAGGCAATTCGTCGTCTTGAACGAACGGCCCAAGACCCCGTACACGCCGAGCCGATGCAACGTGAGGGTCTCTTCCAGGCCTTCCTCAAGGCTCGCAGCCCCCGATTGGTTTCGCTCCTCGAGCTCTCCATGGAGCTCTCCGAGCGCCGCCCGAGCTTCGTCGTACTCCGGGCGCTCGTAGGCCCGCTGCAGCCGGCGTCGCCACACGGCTTGCTCGGTCTTCGATAGGTATCTCACGACGTTCTCGCGTTTGTGCCATTGGCAGCGTTGGACCAGGGCTCGATTCCTGAATGCCTTCTTGACCGCCGCCCGCAGACCTTTGCCGCCGTCGACAATCACCAGCACGCCTTCAGAGATGTCCAGGCCCCGCTCCATCAACGAACGGAGAAACGGAGTCAGCACTTGCTCGTTCTCCGTGTCGGTCTCCACGAAGCCCAAGAAGCGTTTGTCGCCCGAAAGCGTGACGCCCAGGGCCACTACCATCAGGGCGTCGGCAAACGCCTTCCCGTCCAGGAAGATCGCCACGACGTCCTCGCCACTCAGATCCCGCTCCTGCATCTCCCGAAGTTTCGCGGCACTCGCCTGGACGAATCCTCGAGACACCGTCGAACTCGACAGTCCGATCGCTCCCGGAATCGCTTCAGCGGCCGATTCATAGTTCCGGCAGGAGATCCCATACAGCACACGTCTGAGCAGTAGCTCGTTCACCGCGCCACCCGGACTGAGTTCCTCGTAGGTCCGAAGCGGAATCTCCCCGCCCGCCACGCTGCGCACTCGAGGCACCCGAACCGGCACCCGCTGGCCACCCAGCCCCACGGTCCCCGGATTGCTCCCGTGTCGCCGGCCCCGCAACGCCGCCTCCTTTCGTGCGTATCGCTCACCCGCCAACGACTTCACTTCCTCGTCGAGCAACTCCTCCACGTGCATCAACCCCAGTGGGATCAACGCCCGAATCATCTCCACCTTCGAGTCCAATTCCAGTCCCGAGTATTCCTCCCGGCTCAGGACCTCGACCTCACCCAGCACACGCGACTTCTTGCGTTTCTTTACCGAACGTAACAGACTCCTCATCTCGGCTCCTTTCTCTTACAGGCTTGATGTTGTTTCTTCCAATACCATCAAACCATGGGGTTTGGAGCCGTTTCAATTTCCAACTAAGATTGGCACACATTCCGATCGCGTCCGAAATTCGTCAGATACGGCTTCGGCTGAATGCCGAGGGGGGCGTTGAAGTGACTGTCAAGATCGGAGGGATCTTGAGAGAGATCCGAATCAGTAGGGTATTGACGGAGTTGTGCGCACGTCGATCACGCAGTGCGGTGATGAGTGATCTGTCGGCTCAGGCGGTCCGGCGTTCGTAACGATGGTGCAAGCTGCTGACTTGCGGCATCTCGACAACCGGTCCGGTTTCTGAAGACTGAACTGCTCTTGGATTTGGGGCATCCTTGTCCAGTGCCAAGTGAGTTCTCGAATCCGCGTAGTAGAGAAAGTACGACTTCAGGGTTCGGCGCAGAGACACTTCGCTGAAGACGACGATGTGGTTCGTGCACTCGCGGCGAATCGAACCGATCAACCGTTCCACGAATGGATTCTGCCACGGCGATCTGTACGCCGTGACAACTTCGTCGATGTCGATATCCCGCACTCCTTGCTTGAATACGCCGCCGAAGATCGAGTCCCGATCGCGCAACAGATAGCGCGGTGCCGAGTCCCATGGGAACGCTTCCACGAGTTGTTGTCGGGTCCATTCTGCGGTCGGATGTGCGGTGACGTTGAAATGAAGCACACGTCGGCGATCATGAGCCAGGATCACCAGAACGAAGAGAATCCGAAACGTCAGCGTCGGTACGACGAAGAAATCGAGTGCAACCGTTTGATCGAGATGGTTGTACAGGCAACTCTTTCACGTTGGAGACGGATCGGATGGTCGCCGTGGCATGTACTTGTCGACGGTGGTTTCACAGATATCGATCCCAAGTTTCAAGAGTTCGCCGTGGATTCGAGGGGCACCCCAGAGAGGATTTGAGCGACTCATTTGCCGGATCAGCTTTCTGATCTCATGACTCACAGTGGGTCTGCCTGGCCGACGAGGCCAGCTTTTCCACGTCCAGTACTTCCTGAAGGCAGTGCGATGCCAACCGATCACCGTCTTTGGCTTGACGATGAGCAGGGAATCGCGCCAGCCGTCGAAGATTCTGGAGAGCACGACCCACAACCAACGATCGATTGGACGAAGCTTGGGCTGTCGAACGGATCGTTGGAGGACGGCCACTTGATGGCGGAGGGCCAGATTCTCCAACTGAACATGGTTTCGGTTTTGGGAGCGGGAATAGAACGCAGCGAGAATGCAACAAATCACTCGAATCATGGCCGACGAAGCTTATCGTCGGAATCGCGGAACTGCAATGGTTACAACGACCAAGAGGTTTTTGGTAGGGACAGGGCTTTCAGCCGCTGGTAGAGGGATACGACTGAAAATTATCGATATTCTCACCGATCCCGCTCCCATATGGACAAATGAACGAGCACTTCCACCTGAAGGCTTCAAAGTGTTCAACGGCTTTAGGGACTACGACATCACTCCAGACGGTGAACGATTCGTCATGGTATTCCCTACAGGCCAAACCGATAGCGGAGGGTCTGCCGCTCAAAGAATCAACATTGTTCTCAATTGGTTCGAGGAACTGAAGGAACGTGTGCCGGTGCCTTGATTTCCGAGATCAGTTGACGGTAAATCTCTAGCGTTGATCGGGATTGACCCGCCCGCAAGAGGCGAGCCCAGATCTGGCACATCTGCAATGATTGTTGACAGCGATCTATGTAGCTAGGAGGTACGGTCATGGTGAAGTTGATGTTCTTCGGTTTTCGGAAAGAGGGACTGACCCGAGAGGAAGCCTTGGCTGAATGGGCCGGGGAACTCCATTCTTCGATCGTGGCAAAGGCTCCGGGCATTCGACGCTGGGTGCGCAATCATCCAGTTTCGGAGGCGGAGGCATCGGCCGGGGCTCCTGACTGGATTGGGGAGCTATGGTTCGATGATCAAGAGGCGTTCGACACCTGCATGAATTCGAAACAGATGTCCGATGCGTTCGAGGATGCAAAACGCTTCGCCGATCTCGACAAGACCTATTCATTGGTCGTTGATGAGCAGACTGGGATAGGCTAGGCACTTTGGCAGGGGAGGAGTCCCTTCAATCCAGATCATCATCAACTGGTTTGAACAACTGAAGGAACGGGTGCCGGTCCCTTAAATGAGCGAGCTAGGAGTCTGCGCGGCAGAGGCTGAATAACTCGGATTTGTGACGATTCGAGAGCGTCTTTGTAGGAGAGCCGCCCGATTTTCCCAACATGGGCAGCTCCGAGCTGTGGGGACTCGATCCGTTGGTCCTGTGGAGAGCGTTATGGGTCCCGGTGATGCGGATTAAGCCCATTCGATCTTCCCGTTCATCCGTCGTAAGTTCACTGCCAGAGCCACCAGGCTCCATTCACAGGTGACGTTGTCCAAGCCTCGCAAACTGAACTGTCGGAATCCCAGCACCGACTTGATCCACCCGAACGGCGGCTCACCGATGTGCTTTCTGGCCCGGTAGCGATCACGCCCCGTCTGGCTTTTCATCTTTCGGACCATGCGGCCCAGGGCCGTGCTTTCGGGTTGGAGTGGGGCCGTGGCGAGATCTTTCTCACGACCCATCGGAACGTACCCATCTATTTGACGTTGTTCCAGCATTCGCAGATTCGACTCGGATCGGTATCCAGCATCCGCGAGCACCCGGTCTGGACGCTCCGACAGATTCGTGTTCAACTCATCCAGAGTCGGTCCCAACTGCCCGGTATCTGAAGCATTGTTGCTCACCGTTGTGGCGACGATGATTCGGGCCTCCGCGTCCACGACCGCCTGCGCGTTGTAGCATTGTTGGAACCCGTCGGCCGAGGTCTTCATGATCCGGCTTTCCGGGTCGGTGAAATTGTCTTGGGCCTTCCCCTTGGGTTCACCCCTCGGGCGTTTGAATGGTTTGCCCTTCTTTCCGCTTCCCGGTTTGTCGTCTCCAGGCTTCCTTTCCGCTTCCTGGTCTGCCGCCATCTGACGTTCTTCGAGTCGCTTCATCGCCGTCTGGATTGTGGCCAGCCGCTTCGTGCGGGTCGCCAACCCGTCGGGCAGTTCGTCACCGCGCCGGTCCTTGCCGTAACGTTGGTCTTCTTCCTCATCGGTCGCCGTGGCCCGGTTCAACAGATCCCGAATCTGTTCGCCCAATTCGGTCTCCTGCTTTCTCATGCGTTCATAGCTCATCGCTTTGCGTTTGCTCGCATTGGCTCGCATCTTCGTCCCGTCCACCGCCACCGTTCCCATCTTCACCAGCCCGGCTTCCCGCCCCATCCTCACCACTTGCACAAATAAGTTCCCGAACTCTTCAAGATGCAGTTTTCGAAAATCCGAGATCGTTCGGTGCGCGGGAAAGTTCTCCGCTCCCAACATCCGGAACGCCACATCTTCGGTCATCTTCGCTGCAATCTTCCGTGACGAAAACACTCCCGTCGCGTACCCGTAGATCATCACCTTCACCATCATCCGCGGATCGAAGGCCTGATTGCCCGGCCCGTCCGTTCCATACCTCTGTTCGAACGCGCTCAAATCCATCGCATCCACGGCGTCCGATATGAAGTACGACAGGTGATCTTCAGCCAGCCAATCTCTCAATGATGGAGGCATCAGCAGGCTCTGTTCTGGAATATACGTTCGGTAAGTTCGTGGCATGTCCTATCTTCGATCCTTTTCTGCCCATTTCTGGTCCTTCTGCCGCGCAGACTCCTAGCGGCCTTGAACGGTGAGCGTCACCTGAAGGAACTCCGATGCATAGCAAGTATTTCTCACTTGTTAGTCTAATCGTTATTGCCGCCCTGAATACAGCATGTAGCTCTCCGCCTCCAGTGATCCAAGGAATGGAGCTTGATCCGACACCCAGTGAAGCAGTACCTCTTGCAGCACTGGTGGCATTCCAGACGGACCGACCCACGACAGTCGATTTGGAGTTTGATGACGGTGAGCGGAACTGGAGAGTAGACGCAAGAGTTGCTTCGTCTACGAATCATTTCGTTCCGATCCTCGGCATGCGACCGGGTCGGAACCACACCGTGCGAGTGGTCATCACCGACGAGGAGGGAGCAACAGCTATCTCAGAGCCGCTTGAAATAACGACGGAACCCTTGCCTGATGATTTTCCTCCAATCGAAGTCAGCGTCAGCGAACCAGACCGTATGGAACCCGGCGTCACGTTGCTTGAACCAGTGTATAGCTCTGAGGACGAGAGCGAGATTGATTACTCGTTTCTTGTGGCTGTCGACGAGGCCGGTGAGGTGGTCTGGTATTACAAAGCCGCACACGATGTGGCGGATGCCCGTCGGTTACAAAATGGCAATCTCCTTTACAGATCGGGACGAGCGGGCCGACTCTATGAAATCGACATGCTTGGGAACGTGGTGTCCGAATGGCACTCCAATCGTGCTCCGGAAGACGATGTGGGTGAGCAGAGCATTCATGTCGATACGGAGACGTTCCACCATGAGGCGTTTGAGACCGGATCTGGAAACATCCTGACAGTCAGCACTGAGGTTCGACCTTTCGATCAGTACCCGACCAGCGTCGTGGACCTGGAGGCTCCGAAATCCACGTCGGACGTGGTTGGCGACGTCCTCGTGGAATTCAGCCGGAACGGCCAGGTGCTCCGTGAAGCCAAACTGCTGGATTTGCTCGATCCCTACCGGATCGGCTATGGCTCGCTCGGTGGCGGATACTGGGCGGAGGTCTACGGGGAGACGTCAAGGAATCCTCGCCGCGACTGGGCACACACCAACGCCGTGGTGATGGACGACAGCGAGCGTTATGTCATTGCGTCCCCGCGCTACCAAGACGCAGTGGTCAAGATAGATCTGGAGACCAGCGAGCTTGTTTGGATTTTGGGCAACCACGACGATTGGGGCCCCGAATGGCAGGATTTCCTTTTGGAACCGAGAGGTGACCTTCTATGGCCATATCACCAGCATGCTCCGATGATCACGCCTCACGGTACGATCCTGATGTTCGACAACGGTAACCTTCGGGCTCGACCTTTCGAGGAACCAATGGCGCCATCGGAATCGTCCAGTCGAGCCGTTGAGTACAGCGTCGACGAGGAAAACATGGAGGTGAGGCAAGTGTGGTCTTATGGAGGTCCGGGAGATGAGAAGTTCTTCTCGCGGTTCATATCGGATGCCGATTGGATGCCAGAAACCGGCAACGTCCTTGTCAATTTCGGAGGCCTCGTTTCAGACGCAGAGGGCAACCCTGTTGGAGAGGGAAGCGGCCACAACTGGGTGCGGATTGTTGAGGTCACTCACGATATGCCAGCAGAGAAGGTCTTCGAGCTCTTCATAGACGATGACCGCCCCAAAGGCTGGACCGTCTTTCGAGCTGAGCGACTCCCCAGGCTGTATCCTTAGACGGGTTTCTGGGGAGGCATCCTCCTCCCAGATCAACACCGTCCTGAACTGGCACCGAGAGCTGCTTGAGCGCGTGCCGGTGGATTGAGCGCTCACATCCAGATTGCCGCGCATAGGAAAGAGTCGCTGTTCCGTCAAAGAGTGCTCGGTCACTCCTGGGTCGATCCCTTTGTCGGCCGAGTGAAGATCTGTCCGAGCGCGTCGGCGTGGATGGCGAGAAACAAACGGACCTTCGTCCGGGGACACCGCTCCCTGTAGAATGCAGGTCAGGAGGAGTTGCTGATTCGGTGACAGATCGACCGACAATCATTCCGGCTTTTCTCATTGCCCTGTTCCTCGCGTTGCCCGCTTGCGCGCAACCCTCGTATGAGGAACAGCGCGCCGCTCTGATCCGGGAGATCGAAGGCGACGTCCTCGAAACCAGAGACTATACGGGCAAAGCCAGCCTCTCGGAATCGGTTATGGAAGCCATGGCCCGGGTCGAGCGCCACGAGTTCGTTCCGATGGCGTTCCGGGGTCTGTCCTATGCCAATCGTCCCCTGCCTATCGGGGAAGGACAGACGATCTCCCAGCCATACGTCGTCGCGCTGATGACGGATCTTGCAGGCGTGGGCCCGGAATCGATCGTCCTCGAAGTGGGTACAGGATCCGCATATCAGGCGGCCGTGCTGGCGGAGATCGTCCAGCACGTTTACACCATCGAAATCGTCGAGCCATTGGGGCGGCGCGCCGCGGAGACGCTTGAACGGCTCGGCTACGACAACGTCACGGTCAGAATCGGCGATGGCTACCTCGGATGGCCTGAGTTCGCACCGTTCGACGCGATTCTCGTGACAGCCGCTCCGGAGGACATTCCTCCACCCCTGGTCGAACAACTCAAAATCGGCGGAAGGCTCGTGGTACCGGTGGGTGCTCAGGGCCAGGCGCAGTCTTTGCAGGTGCTCGAAAAAGCCTCCGACGGGGAGATCACCATGACCGATGTGCTCCCGGTCCGTTTCGTCCCGCTGACGCGAGAGAACTGATGCCCCATCACGAAGGGCGCCCCCGTTCGATACCGGTCCAGACTTCCTGCATGGCTTCGAGCACCGTGTCGACCTCGATTCGATCCCTGGAATGCCCTTCGACGTATCGGTCCAGGGGTCCGGTGGGGCGATAGTGCGCGGGAGACCCATCGGCAAAGCGTATAAGCGGGGTCTGACGGCTATGGCAGCGCCGACAGTGTCGTCCTGTGGGTGTTATGTCAATCCGCGCGCAGCCGCAGGCCGTAGGGCGGCAGGGGGCATCGGCTGATCTCATCGTCCGCGCCTGGATTCCGCCCTATGCCCGGCTTGCATTGCCACCGACCCAAGGCTGCCCTGGCAGCATGACCGATCGGAAATCCAGGATTCCCCGCTGGGCCTGTGTCCTGCTCTGGATCCCGATCACTGCTGTGCTATTCATCTCCAGTTGCGTGGGCGGCGGGCATCTCGCCTTCACGATCATGGGTGTGGATCATTCCTCCACAATCTCAGGAGAGCCGCCCGGAAGCTTCCCGGTGCTGATGGTCACACGGGAAAGAGATGGTAGTCCTCGTGCCCACTATCTTTACTGGAGGCAGTATGGTGAGTTCAGGACGGAGTATCCCACACATACTCCCCGCATCGACGTGGCAGATCAGAACGAGTTGGAGCGACAATCAGAAAGCCAGGGTGCTGCATTCCGGCCCTCCGACTCAGACATCTGGAGGCTTTCCTTCGACGTCGAATCTGAAAAGGACGCCTGGCAGACGGTCCTGGTCACCTACACCGCGAACGACGACTATCCGCTTTGGAGCCGATATCGGGTGAACGGAGATGCTTTGGAACCGGTCGAATGGAGGAATTCTGATGGGAGGGCCAACGCGGTTCGTGCATTGCCCCTGTGGGCGTGCTTGAGCCTTGGCCTGTTTCTGCTCTCATTGTGGGGAGCGAAGAGACTCGAGAAGGTGTACCTTCCCGCTTAGCGATCCCCAAACGTTGACCGCTCAACCACTTCGACGTCAGGCTCCTGACTGAACCGCCCAGGGTTACCCGGAGACTCCATTTCTTGAGAGGATGGGGCTATGGAAAGACCAAGCAGATGTTCACGCGGGGCTCGGCCCAGGCAAGCTCGGATATGAGGATCGACTGAAAACTCCCACTCGACCATAAAATCGCCCTGACGAAAAAGCCTCAAAGAACGGAGTGTCGCCAGAATACGGCGGCAAATTTCTGAATTGGAAGGGAATTGCCTAGTCCGGCCACTCCGTAATACGCCCTGCCGGTAAAGTGAGGGTATTGAGCACGGCCGGAGCCCATTGCCAGGGTCATCGAACCTGTCCTGAACGAGATGGAATACAGCTTTTCGACCCTCAGATTCCGTCAAGCATGGACACGACCAGCATCGTCCGCGGTGCCTTGCTCCAGCAGATTGTTTGGGGATGAAATGTCGTCGTGGGCTTGGTTTCGGCTGTGCCGGTCCGCTGAGGAGCGTTACCCCTGGCGTTACCCGGGTCGCTCTATGGTGCTTCTGGATTCCGCTAAGTTCAATCGGGGCGGGGAGATTCGAACTCCCGGCCTCCTGCTCCCAAATTCTAAGGGCGTGGTGCTATAGAGTGGTCAGGAATGCACTGGAGCCTCCATTTAACGGGGGCTCTGGCGATTCGTCGTTTACTCCTGCACACTGCTGATTACTGGGTGATAGTCGATAATCAAACCCCGGTTACGACACAATCCGTGACACAGTGATTGATTTCCTTTGACAACGAACGGGACCCGTGAACGGTTCGCCTGGCCCATCCCCCCAAGGGGGTATGGACTGGCTGGTGTTACCGGGGCGACCGTGCGATCTCCATGCACGCTCTGATCACGGGCCTGAGAATTGAAATATTTTCTGAACCCCGGAAAGATGTACATTCATTAGACCCAATTGAACCGACTTACTTTGTCCGTTCGGGATGTGGAAAATTCCAGCGAGCAGAATCTATGGACACGAAAAAACCAGATCGAGGATCTCGGAATCAGCAAGTCGGGCGTGCAGGTGAGTATTTTGTCGTCGCCGAACTCAATAAGCGTGGTGCATTTGCCGTCGGTTTTGCAGGCAATATGCCGAAGATTGACTTGCTGGCATGCAACCAAGACCAGAGTCGCACCATTTACATTCAGGTGAAAACGAAACGCAGCGGGCGCTCATGGCAATCCAGTATCGTCAACGGGAAGCGCACGAAACCGCCAGCAGAGCCGTTGAATGAGACTGTTTTTTTGGTCTTTGTTGATTTAGGAGATTCGGATTCTTCGCCAAGATATTGGATCGTGCCCGATTGGTGGATACGAAACGACATCTACAAAGCTCATAAAGCGTACTTGAAACGTCCCGGGGGACACGCCCCGGCAATCCAGACTCAACGCATCATTCCATAGACGAGAGCAGACTCACGGAGTGGCAGGCCAGCTGGGATATTCTCGGCGTCTTTGAATAGATATTGCGGCCGGTGCCGGGAGTATTACTTCGGCGGGAGCGAGGATGGGTTGTCGTAGGCGGTTTGTCAAACGGGTGATCCGGCTTTACGAGCAAGGTGCATCGAGTCGATGCATCGGAGACTGCGTTCGGCGGCCTGCGACCGCTCGCGGTTCTACATAATACCCACAGGACGACGTTGACAGCGCTGCTGTAGTCGTCAGACCCCGCTAGATTCACTTATCCGCAATGTCCATTACTTCCTCCCTCTTTAATATTACTTAATTTTTGTTGTTCAATTTAAAAAATAACCGTTCATAATCGCATCAAACCATATCTTCACGCCATACGGCGCAACCCCCTGAGGTAATCCTTCTTCCGGGGCACTGTATCCGTGTGTCCCCCCGTCCAGTTGATAAACTTTTATTTCAGGAGCGGGTTTCATCGCCGCATACCCCGGCAAATAAACATCGCGATAAATTTCAGGTGCGTGGTCCCGGCTGTTTTTGGTGATGATCAATACCAAGGGTGGTACGGGTTTGACGTCAGGACCAGACAGACCTCTTAAATATCCAAGATATCTTCCTACCAGATCTTCCGTTGCCTGTGGCGTCATGTCCATTCTCTCAGCCGTTGCCCGGGCGGCCGCTTCCATTTGCTGTGGGCTATCAAAGTGTAGAATATTTTCAGCCTTAAAATGCGGTTGTGTCGTACCCCTCTGCCAGTTATCGTGCACTTCCTCCATGACCATCGCCAGTCTGGACAGAGCTTCAACACCTTCTTCTTGAATCAATTCATAGCCGTAATACCTGGCATTGTCTCGCCATGAACGGACCCGCAAGCAATTAAACGGCATCCCCCAGGGTTCACTGATCCCCTGAATCTCCCGCGTCATGGTTCCGTACAATGCCCCAAAGGGAGAGCTTTCCATTCCCAGGACACCGACGATATTGGGAATATGCTGGGTCAACATCATGGTCATTGGGCCACCGGTGGAATGACCATGACTGTATATTGAAAACTCATCATCAGGAAAATATAACCGTGCTAATTCCGTGGCACCTTTCTCATGGGCGATAGGCCATCCCGCCATTCTGTTGTAAAAGGTAGAATCTTCTTTAGCGCAGGCCAGAAACAAGGTTCCCCATCGCCTTCGCCGGGATTCCTCCTGGTCCTGTACCACTTCATATTGATCTGACGAAATCAATTCGTCCTTTTTCCATATGGGGGTACGAACTACACTATCAGACTTAATGGTATCCCCTGGCCAGTCACCACTTTCAGCTTGCAAATTATATCGTCCGGGATATGACATATTGACCACCCTGACACCGAATTTGGATGCAAGCATTTGTGCAAACTTGACCTTACTTCGGTGATCACCTGATCCACCATGAAGTAAAAAGACACCTATTTTTCTACCATCTGGTCCTTCTGGAATCTTCGACTGGTCTACCGGTTCGTGCACACTGGCCGCGAAGTCCCAATCCATATTGACGATATTGACTCGGTGGACCACCTGTTTTGATTCAATCTGTATTTCTGGTCTGGACAGTATCTCATTAGATCCCATTACCAGTTCCGGCCTGGAAACCTTTGTCCACTCGTAGCCGCTTACCAATTCATACGAAACAGGATCGACTTGTGAATATACAGGGCCAATCAGGGCACCCAAAGTAAAGGTAATTGTGAAAATGATTTTATTGTTTATTCTCAAATCTCTCATCTGTTTACCTCGTTTCGATAAATTCAGAAATGATTTATTCCACTGGCGGAATACTTGGACCGTCTTCCGGCCAACGCCAGAGATCTGTGGGTGTATTCTTTTCGATCTCCCAGGAAGCTACATTAGGATCGGTATTGAACCTGAGAAGATTCCCTCTGAGTTCCTTGTTCTCGTAGACTACTTTACCATCTACCATGGTCATAATTGGATACAGGGTGTCCAGGTCTTCCAATGCCACATCCATGTAATCACCATTAAGAATAATGAAATCCGCCCATTTACCCGGTTCTATGGAGCCCACCTTGTCTTCCTTCCATAATGCATAGGAACCCCAACGTGTCATCATTAATAATAATGTCAGTCTGTCAGGCACGGCTTCTTCGGGCACACCAAAATTTTGACCATCAATCTTTCGGGTCAACCACATAACTCCATCTTCAAACGGTGAATGCCGGATCTCACTCTGGCTACCAAATTCACTAACGACGGCACGGGCACCGCCCTTGAGCATACTGGCCACGGGTGCATTCAATGTCAGGTATTCTTCACCGTAGGCATCTTCAATTACAGCGCTGGGTACCCGGGTCGCATCACAGGAAAATGCCAAATTGATTCTCGCAGCTTTTTCGATCTGGTCTGGCCTGACTGAATGACAATGGTCCACTTCCAGGCGCATGGTCCTGAGTTGCTCCACCGGGATGCCTGAATTTAATACCACATCAAACCAGGCGTCTAATGCGGCATCACCCGCAACGTGCCAGCCCGGAATGCCCGTTTGCCTACCATTTTTTGCAAGCTCTGTCGGGACCGCGAGGAGCTCAAGTCTTCTAACATTGGTTGGACTTGATTCCATAGTAGGACCCGTTCCCTGGCCTTTAACTCATCGGTCTTGGCAGGAATGGTGGTACACCAACCTACACCGCCGTTGTCCAGGGCACCGGCGCTGGAACCGATGGCCCAGAAATGATCAGATACATACCCAAGCAGGTCACCAATCCGCCATTTTTTTCAACAATATAAGGATTGAATGGTTGCATCCAGCGATGTCCCCATCCCAGACGTATGGGCATTAGATCATTTCGATCAAGATGCACTGTCGCGTTAAATCCACCCTCACATTGAATATGGGTTTTAAACGTTGTAACACCAGTCTGGGCATTAAGCTGCATGACTTCGCGCGACGGCCTGTGGCCGCGCACGGATTAACATAACACCCATAGTCCGACGCTGGCAGCGCTGGGGTACTCGTCAGCCGGTGCTTGTTCCGCTTATGCGCCGCTGATCCCGGTCATGCCTACCAGCCCAGTCACCCCTTCTCTATCCAGGCTATATGTCGGGTTCTGAGTCTGTATGTAGAAATAGAGTGAAATAGGAACGCCGTGACTCCTATGACTGCAGTACCACGGCCGGGCATCGATTCATGACAGGTCAGCTTCCCAGTTGATGGAGATATACTCGTCCCCATGCCTCGCGCCTACCCTGAATTCGACCGCATCCGAGCTGATCTCGTGTGGGTCAGCTCACGAACCGGTCCCGAACGCTGTGGCTGCCAGGACAAACGATGTGCGGCGCGTGAAGGCCACGAGCGGGGTCAGTGCACAACGTGCGCTTATAGGTGGGAAGTGGGTTCTAGCAGGAGAGGCTGATCCTGCTTTGACAATCAGCGCAGCTCAACCAACGTTTTCTCTGTCAACGGCTGCTTACACGTCGGGCCATTCGCCGGTTCCAGCATCATATGAGTCCACCACGATGCCTTCCTCAGCCAATTCCTGCGAACCCTACCGGCAGATCATCGAGTCGAGCTGGAGCCTTGGCACGCCTGACATGGCTGACGATGGATTCATTACTTACTCTGTTCAGAGAAAGGGGATTAGAGAGTAAGTAGCAATAGTTACAAACAGACCGTCAGCCGCGTCAGTCGCGTCAGCGCCAATGTGCAAGTTTTCACATGCCGAGTTTTGCCTCATTTTTTTGCAAACCTCACAGAGCCTTCAATCGAATAACCAATCGCAGTCGGCCAGGCGGACAATAAGGCGGGGACTGGCGGCTTGCGCGGATCGGAGCGATCCGGTTAAGTCGGGGGCCAGGTTCGGTGCGGGCGAGCTTACGTTTTGTTGAAACAGCCCCTCGGCGGCTGGACAGACCGAAGAGCGACAGGGGCTGAAACTGGGATAAACCCTCCGCTGTGTGGACATCTGTGTGGACATAGAAAAAGGCAGGCCGCTTGGACCTGCCTATAGTATTGATTCTAAAAGTCGGGGCGGGGAGATTCGAACTCCCGGCCTCCTGCTCCCAAAGCAGGCGCGCTAACCAGACTACGCTACGCCCCGTGGCGGCCCCGCGGGCCGTGTCCGTTAAAGGTAAAGGAAAGCGGGAAGGGTTGCAAAGGGGGATTCCCTGACGGGGAACTGATGCCGTCGTTCTGACGAGGAAGAAGACTCTCAAGCGATCAGCAAACAGGGTCTCCGGACGTTATCTATTATGGCTCCAGCGGACGGTCGAGGACCACTTCGATTGTCGTTCCCCGGGGCAGGGTCAGATCTTCACCCCGGCCCAGCAGAACCTGGGCAATACCGGCGGCCGCGCCGGCTCCGCCTCCGATGGCCACGCCTTTGGCTCCGCCTCCGATGGCTCCGATGACGGCGCCCGTGCCGGCGGTCTGGGCCACCGTGGTCACGTCTTCGCCCTTTGAAGAGTCACCGGTGACCGTCGCCTCTCCATTGCGCTCGGCAACGCCGCCGACGCCACCCAGGCTCCCGAAGATCGCCAGGGTCAAACCGCTGGGAAGGATGAGGGTATGGAAGTTGATCGTCAGTTCGGCCTTGCCCGACACCCTTCCTGGACGCGTGGCATTGACGATTCGGCCGCGGACATAGCTACCCACCGGGATCACGATTTCGTTTCCGGCGGTGACCGGGAAAATGGTCTCGGCGTAGATTCCGTTGCCCGCTTCGGCATTCCTGGTGGAAATCTCGTTAATCAGGCTCACTGGAATAACAGTGCCTTCGGCTACGACCAATGGTGGTTTGATCTGGGACTCGTCCGGGACCTTAAGCTCTCGTGGGCCCTGTTGCATCGGACCCAGAAGCGTCAAAAACATCAACACTGAAGTCACCATCGCCGGCCTCCTGAAGGTTGCGTCAGTTTCTCTCTCAGTTCCTCGACCATTCTCCTTAGAACGTCCCGACGTCTACTACGTTAGCAATTGTTAGGGCGGAAGGAATGTAAAAAATCACACGAGGGCTCCGAGATACTCCTCGAGACGCCGAAGCGCCAGCCCTCGGTGACTGATCTGGTTTTTAATTTCAGGCAAGAGCTGGCCCGTGGTTGCCTCGAATTCCGGTACCCAGAACAGCGGGTCATAGCCAAATCCGTACTCGCCGGCAAGCCCGGGCGCGATCTGATCTTCGACATGCGCCTCTACTGACCAGTTCGAATGTCCATCTCGCGCCACGGCCAGGGCGCAGACGAAGCGCGCGTCACGCCGGCCCATCGGGATGTCTTTCAATTCTTCCAGCAGCCTCTGGTTCCGCGCATCATCGGTGGACGCGTATCGGGCCGAATAGATTCCGGGTCGACCTCCGAGTGCATCGACGACCAAACCGGAATCGTCGGCCACGCACATGCTGTCGATTGCGCGGCTGTAGTACTCGGCCTTCAAAACCGCATTTTCGATGAATGTTGCTCCGGTTTCGTCGATATCGGGGATGCCTTCGGGCAGCATTTCGACTTTCCAGTCCGGAAGGGATCTGAGAACGATTGCGATCTCTTTCGCTTTGCCCCGATTCTTGCTGGCAACGACGAGAGATCTCACCGCTTGCGCAATGCATCCAGTGCGTGCTGCTGTGCGTCTATTAAGTTGTTCTATTCCGGATTCCGCCAGATCGAGAAGTGAGTCCAGAAGGGCTCTGGAGAATGGTTGCCGCTCCGCGGTTCCCTGCAGCTCCACGAATTCCCGTTGATCCGTCATCACGACGTTGAAATCGACATCGGCGCTGGAGTCTTCAGCGTAGTTCAGGTCCAGCATCGGGACTCCTGCAATGATTCCTACGCTGACGGCGGCGAGGTTGGAGCGGATGGGTACGGTGTTCAGTACTCCCGTGTCGACCAGTTTGTCCATGGCCTGGACCATGGCGACGAAAGCGCCCGTGATCGCAGCGGTTCGCGTTCCTCCGTCGGCTTCGATCACGTCACAGTCCACCCAGATTGTCCGTTCTCCCAGCAAGTCCATGTTGGCGGCGGTCCGAAGCGACCGACCAATGAGGCGCTGGATCTCCTGGGTCCGACCTGATTTTCGGCCCAGCGAAGCCTCCCGCGGCGTTCGGCTCTCGGTTGCGCGGGGCAACATCGAGTATTCTGCGGTGATCCATCCTTTGTTGTTGCCTCGCATAAAAGCCGGCACCGACTCCTCGACGCTTGCCGTACAGATGACACGGGTCCGTCCCACTTCGATCAATACGGAACCTTCGGCGTGGGGAATGAAATCCGGGGTGATCTGAACGGAACGGAGGTCACGCGAGTTTCGGCCGTCAATTCTCATCGGCAATCTCTATCAATGAATCCAGCTGGGAATTTGTGGAAAGGTCGGCGCCGAGTGCCATATCGCTGATCGAAAGATCCATTTCCAACGGTAGCAGAAGCAGGCAGTGTCCGGCCAGGGTCTCTTTTTCGGTGCCACCAATCAGAATCTTCACACGGTCGATTGCTTCGAGGTTGTAGATGAGCGAATTGACAATCGAGTATACCGTCGACTGCTCGGGAAGCACACCGCCGGGATGGTTGTCCGAGATCGCACTGTTGAAGTCCAGATACACGATTCCACTATCAGCTACAAACACTTCGTTGAGCCGGGTGTCTGGAGGCAGCGTCGCGAAGAGATCCGGGTCGTCCGCACCCTGGATCAACTGATCAATAATCTGTCGGATGCGGTTTTCTATTTCCACCGAAGCGAAGATCGTAACGTCCCGGGCGCGCAGCAACACGTCGTTGTTGTTGCCCGGGAAGAACAGCCTTGCTTCGATCGCCGGATCGTCGGGCAGGTAGAGGGGCTCGACGGGTTCTTCGAACACCGGATCTATTGGCGATTCCGATCCCGGTCGCAGGCTGCCGGCAAGATTGACGAAGTAAAGCGTGGACAAGCCGGCGACGAGGACCGTCAGAAGGAGACTGATCGCAAGGCCGCGTGTCATTCAAGCACCTCCGCCCTGGGAGGCGCCGAACTCGGTGACGGACCCTACGATCGCATCGATCAGACGATCTTGGAAAGCGGCGTTACTGAGGGCCTGAAGATTGGCCGGGTTATTCGCATTACCCAGCTCGATCAGTACCGCCGGCATGGCTGCGCTCGTCAGAATACTGAGCGGGGCTTCCCGGAGCAGAAACGGCCAACCGGGAGATGTGGCTGCCAGCCTTCTCCGAAGAATTTCTCCCAGTGCCCGGCTGCCGGAAAGATTGAGTTCGTAGGCGCTGTACCAGGGTTTGAACAGCGTTTCCTCAAACAGGGCATCGTCGGTGTCACGGCCGTCGTCGCTGCCGCCGATACCGGATGAGAATGTTTCCTTCATGACAAACAGCGACGCACCGGTCTCGGTGGGGTCCAGAGAATATCCGATATGGAGGCTGATCAGCAGATCGGCGGCATTGTTGTTGGCAATGGCAGAACGGGCTTCGCCGCTCAATTCAATATCCGAGTCCCGGGTGAGAATGACGGTGGTATCGAAACGGGTCTGGAGTCCGGCGCGAACGCGACGGGCCAGGGCGAGGGTCAGATCCTTTTCAAGGGTACCGCTTGTCTGCGTGCCGCTATCGAGGCCCCCGTGACCCGGATCGATGACGATCACCCGCAGGCCACCGGCCTGGGTCAGGCTCTCGGGATCCGGAGCCGGCACTGGGTCCACGGGTTCCGCCGGGGCGCTTTCGGGTACGAAATCCACATAAAATGTGCGGTTCCCTTCCGTGGGTGTCAGTCGGACGCTGGCAACCTGCGGGGTTGTTTCGACGAGGATCTTCGAACGCCCGTCAGCATCGTCAAACTGTACGGAGCGAATCGAGCCGTCGCGGTAATCCAGCGTCTCTGTGTTTGGATTGAAGGGTGCGTGATCGATTGCCAGGATCACCCGGTTTTCTTCGGGAATCTGCTGCACCCGAACATTTATGCTGACGCCGGAGCGAAGGGTCAGCCGTGTTTCGCCCTGGTTTCCGACTGCGCTGATGGCCAAGGGTGGGGCTCGGAGCGTGCCCGCAAATATGCGTGAAGTACCTGAGGCGTACCGGAAGTCCACGGCCGTGATCTCCGCCAGACCTGAGGTCAGGAACTCGACTGGCACATACCACCGGCCATCATCACGGAATGGAGGCCGCTCCAGTTGAAGCGTCCGCCCGCCGATCGTCAGCGTATCTTCTTCAGTGGTCGTGATCAATGTGCCGGAAGGACCGCGAATCGTGAACGTTCCTGCAGCCGTTGCATCCGTATAGGGCAGCGCCATGCGCCGTATGAGACCGGTCAGTTCCACAAACAGAGCATCGTCCCGGATGGCGCCTGTGGTTAGGAAAGGGCCGTCATCGAAATAGACAATCAAGGGTGTCGTCGCGAAGGTTTGTGGTGGGACGGGGGACACTGAGGCGAACAGCCCCAGGGCCAGCAGGGAGGCGATAGCTACTGGAATGACGAACCGGCGATGCGATCGGTCGTGCTTCATTGCTGCGATCGGGAAACTGCAGGGTGCGCCCTGAATGGCGTCAGGCAGGCTGTTGAAAAACGTCGCTCTGAGGCAGCCCGCGGCGCGGCACACGATGTGTCGCCGTTTTCGATGGCTCTAAGCCATTGAAAATGTGAGCCAAGCGAGAATCACAATTCTCGGTTGACGATGCTGAAAAGGTCAATGATGGCTTCTTCAACATTTGTTAGTCTATCAGTCTTCGATCGAAACCGCTGTGGCGCTCTCAGGTTCTAATGGCTGACGTTCGATCCAGTGCACGATGGCCAGCGATCCGACACCGAAGAGCGCAAACCCAGCCACCAGGGGCAGCACGGTTCCGTTGTAGCTTTGCCCGACCGCTGTTCCCAGCACGAGTGAAATGAAGGTTGAAAGCGATCCCACCAGAGCGGCCCCGGTTCCCGCAACGTGACCCAGCGGCTCCATGGCCAGGGAATTCAGGTTTCCGAAGAGAATGCCGGCACTGAAGAATACGACCAGCAGGTAGACCATCAACAACCACAACGGTGGATGACCGGCCAGTCCGTATGCGATTGCCAGGAATACGATGGAAAGTCCGGTCACGACTTGCAGTGCACGCAGGACCAGCGGCCGCATCCCGTGACGCATCACGAGTGTTGCGTTCAGCAACGCGGCGCAACCCACCGCGAGCGCGCCTATCCCGAAGTACAGGGGAAACAGCCGGCCCAGCCCATACTGCTCCTGGAAAATCTGTTGTGCGGAGTTCAGGTAGCCGATGAATGAACCGAACACGAAACCGGCCGCGGCCGTATATCCGAATGCCGTGCGGTTGGCCAGAACTTCGCGCGCTGCCAGAGCGATGCGGGAGGCAGTAAATGGAATTCGACGTTCCGGGTCCAGCGTTTCCGGCTGGCGCAGTGCAAACCAGATCAACACCACGATCACGAGGCCGAGATAGGCGCCGAATATGGCGCGCCATCCGGCCAGAATCAGAATTCCTTGACCCAGGGCGGGCGCGACGACGGGCGCCAGAATAAACACGGCCATCACGAATGACATCACCCGGGCCATCGTCTTGCCCGCATATCGATCCCGTACCAATGCCAGGGTAATCGTGCGGGGTCCCGCAACGCCGATACCCTGCAGGAACCGACCGGCCAGCATCATGGGAAAACTCGCCGCCAACAGCGAGCAGATACATCCGATCATGGGCAGGCCGAAGCCGAGGTACACCGTAGGCTTGCGGCCGACGCTGTCGGAGAGCGGGCCGTAGAGCAGTTGACCCACGGCAAAGCCAAGAAAGAGCAGCGAGACCACCAACTGTGGGTCGTTCGCGCGCTGGACACCCAGATCGGCGCCGATCTGGGGCAGCGCGGGCAGGGCGGCGTCGATGGCAAGTGCAACCAGGGACATCATCATCGCCATCAGGGCGACAAACTCTCCGAATCCCGGTTGTGCCTGGTGTTCGTTCATATCGGTAGCAATCGCGGGGTTCGTATTGATGCGAACGCGGCATGGGACCGCGTGCAGGGTGGTGGCCCCCCTGGCTAGAGAACGACAAGTTTATCTCTTTCCAGGGGGTATAGGCGCATCGGCCAGACCGGTGGCATCCGGTGCAGTCTCTCAATCCCGGACCACCGGGATGAACCAGGGCGCGCTATTTCAACGGCGAATAGTCGGTCGCGCTCATGAAAACGCTTTCGACCTGGACATTGACCGGCATTTCGGATCGTGTCTTGATCCAATCCGGGTCGGTTCTGAACGCATCCCATGCCGTGTCCCGCGCCCCACGATCAGGATATGCCAGCACGTAGATCAGCGTGTTCGGCTGTGTCGTGGGTTGCCAATAGCCGACAATGGTCATACCGTGCCTTCGAAACAGCGCCGTTGTACGTTCCCGAAAGCGCGCATGCAGTTGATCGATCGTGCTGCCCTCTCCGACCGTGTACGTCCTGAGTTCGAAACAGCGGGAGTGGTCGCTCACGTTCTTGATGTCCTCCCCTAGATTTGGTCCGCAGGGTTCGGCCGCCGGACCCTGGGCGGTGGCCACCGGAACGGCCGCAACCATTGCTGCACCCAGGACGCAGAGACCTGCGAACGTCACTCGTTTCTTCATCGTTCCTCCAAATGAATCAAAAGTTTTGCATTAGGGATTCTGGCACAGTTCGCCTTCGACGGCGCAGACATAGCCCAGGGTGCGATCCAGTGGCGGGACATCGAGTCCGGCCTCCGCCATCAGCCTGCGCAGCAGGGCCGCCGCCTCGGGGTGGACGAGGGCCGATTGCACGCCCACCCGAACCAGGCCTTCTGCGTAATCCACCGCCTGCCAGCCGCCATGTCCCGACAGATCGACTTTGTGCGTATCCCGGCTGCCCCGGTCACGCGTCTCAAGTCGCGCTCCGGCTTCGACCAGCAGTTGAATGATCTCTGGGTTGCCCTTGTGTGCGGCCCCCATCAGGGGTGTGCGGAAGTCGCGATTGACCGCATTCGGATCCAGACCGAGATCGAGCAGCAACTGCACCACTTCCAGGCTTTGGGCCCCGGACCACTCGTGGGTCACACCTTCGACCCAGCCGATCCCGGCCGCGGCGAGCAGTGCAGTGTCGCCCCAGTCGGTCCGGATCAAGGGATCGGCCCCGGCCTGAAGGAAGAGACGCATCAACTGCAAGTCGGCGGACTGGGCTGCGCGAATGAAGGGCGTTGCGCCCTCCTCGTAGAACCACTGCATGGTAAAGATCGTGCGTGTCAGAGTCGTGTGGCTGCCCCATCTCCCGTGGGCGACCTGCGCATCAACGTTGGCCCCACGGTTCAGAAGAAGCTGGATGTACTCCAGGTGATCCATATCCGGTTTCGGCACCGGGTAGTCGCCCCCTTCTGTGTTTCGGTTGTCCGTTGCCAGATAGACCGGTGTCCAGCCGTGCATGTTGGCACGGTTGACATCGGCTCCCCGGTCGAGGAGGAAGTGGGCCAAGCGGTAGTTCCGGTTGTGCGTGGCGACGAGCAGGGGGCTCCACCCGTCCTCGGTCGGTTGGTTCACGTCCGCGCCACCTGCGTCGATGAGGACGCGCGCCGATTCGATATGGCCCTCTCGGGCTGCAAACGCTAATGCGGTCAGTCCACCACCCTGGAGTCGTGCGGAGGGAGTCGGCGGAATCTCGCCGGCTTCGAGAGTCGGATCAGGCTCTGGAGGGGGTCTGAGGTCCCCGGCACCACCGGTTGGAACATCGAACGGTGCACCGAGATAGGGCCGGGGAACGCGGGTCCGGCTCGAACGCATACCGGTGTCCGCACCGGCCTCGATGAGGACGGCCACAGCGCCTTCGTGGCCCTGCTGGGCGGCCCACATCAATGCAGTCGTCTCTCGAACTGTTTCGGCCGCATTCACGTCCGCCCCCGCATCGACGAGCACGCGGATTGCCACCGGGTTGCCGCTTCGAGCAGCGAGCATGATGGAGGTGACTCCGTAGGGTCCGGGTGAGGACGGGTCCACCCCTGAAGCAAGGAGCGCACTGATAATCGGGGCGTTTCCATAAGTTGCGGCCATCGCGATCGGCGTGACGCCCTCACGGTTGGAGACATTGACTGCGGCGCCGGAGCGAAGCAGTAAATCCACCATCTCAACTTCATCCCTATAGATTGCCCAGTGAAGCGCTGTCGCGCCGTCGACCTGCATGATGTTGGGGTCGGCGCCTCCCTCAAGCTCCGCGCGTGCCGCCGGGATGTCACCCCGCGCGACCGCCTCGGTAAGCGCGTCGAGTGGAACGCGGGCCGGAACCTGTCCGTGTGCACCGATCCCGAACCCGGTGACAACGATCGTAGCGACCATCGCAATCGATGCTATGCCTCTGGCGATTTCCATAATGCGGAGGGTTCCCCGGGCGTTCGTCAGGTGACCGCGTCTAGGGAATGCAGTGTGTATCATTGATAAATACCAGTCATTCGAGCGACTACAATCCGGCCAGGCGGTGGTCGCCATCGCCCTGTATATCCCTGTGGATACCGAACATATCCATGACGCTCAACAGCAGGTTCCCTGTCGTGACGGTCTTCGAGGGATAGGCGATGTGGCGTCCACCCCGAAGCTGCCCACCGGCCCCGCCGATCAGTATGTTGGGCACGTCGAAATGCTGGTGCTGATTCGAGTTCCCCATGTTGGAACCGTAGAGAGTCAGCGAGTGGTCCAGCAGCGTGCCGTCGCCATCGGGAATGGACCTGAGTTTTTCGGCGAAATAAGCGAGCGTCGAGACATGGTACCGGTTGATCCGGGAGTAATCCCGGATCGTTACAGGATTCTCGGCGTGGTGTGACAGGCCGTGAAAGCTGCCGCTGTCGGTGCCATCCGGCAGCCGGTAGCTCTTGCTCGTCAGGTCGCGGGCACCCAGCAGCGTGACCACGCGCGTTACGTCTGCCTGGAAGGCCAGCGCGGTGAGGTCCAGCTGCAGCTTGACATGGTCATCCCAGGAATCGGGTACGCCGGCCGGCGTTCCCTGTGCGGGCGTGACGACGGAGGCATCGGAGGCGAGCTGAAGGCGCCGTTCGATCTCGCGAATCTCTTCGGTGTACTGGTCAAGCCGGGCGCGGTCAGCGGGACCGAATATATTCTTCAATCGGCTCAATTCGTCGCGGATCGAATCGAGGATGCTCCGACTCTCTCCGATCCGCAACGCGCGTTCAGCCGGTGTCGATCCGCTGCCGAACAGACGCTCGAAAACGACCTGGGGATTGATTTCCATGGGCAACGTCGTCGTCGTTGTTGGCCAGGAAATGGAGTTTGTGTAGGCGCAGCTGTAGCCTTCACCGCAGTTACTTGAATTGGCTCCAGGGTCCTCCAGGGCCAGTTGCAGCGACGGCAGGAGGGAGTTGGCTCCAATCTCGCGAGCGATGACCTGATCGATGGTCGGGCTGCCGACGTTCACATCGGATCCGGCAGTCCTTCTGGGCTTGATGGCGGTCAGGAATGCGGCTGCGACAAAATGGTCGGAACCCGATGTGCCCTCGGGTGGTTCGGCCGATCTGGCCCACAGGCCGCTCAGAATCACTGTGTTTCGCTTGACGGATTCGAGAGGCTGCATGATGAAGGGCAGCTGGCCCAGCGTGGGGATATCTTCAGGCACCCAGTATCCGGGAGACATCCCATGAGGAAAGAAGATCCCCATGAACCGTGGGGTGGGTTTGGCGGCCGTCTGCCCCAGCGCCGTCGCCGCCGGGATCATGGCTTCCATCAATGGCAGCGCCAGTGTGACACCGGCACCTTTCAGGAAAGTCCGGCGCGGAAAATGCTTCCGGGTTATAAACATTAATTTACACCTGCCTCGAGCTTCATGTTCATCCTAAACGGCGGGCTGTTGACGACGCCCAGGACCAGGTCGGAGAAACGGTAGCCGTTGCCTGCTGCGTTGTTGACGATCGAGCGCACGACGGGCATGTCGTCGAATTCAACTCCCCGTCCCAGACCGTAGGTCAGCAGTTTCCCGGTGGCCACGCGCACGAACTGATCCGAATAGCTCAACAGCCATTCGCGCAAACTTGCCGGTCCGTAAATCTGGGTGCCGTCGTATACCGTATCGTCAACCTCGATCATCTCACCTCCGTCCTCGGTGCGCCATGCACCGGTTGCGTCGAAGTTTTCCAGTGCGAATCCAATGGGATCCATCAACCGGTGACATTGGACACAATCGGGACGGACCTGGTGATCGGCCATCTTCTGCCGCATGGAGCGGGCTGGGGCGTTGCCTCGAGCGTCCTCGGGATTGGCTTCCAGTTGAGAAACGTCCGGCGGGGGATCGGGTGGACTCACGCCGAGAATGTTGGTCATGATCCATTTGCCCCGAGTGACGGGAGAATTCCGTTCCGGTTTAGATGTTGTCGCCAGCACCGCACCTTTGCCGAGCAGTCCGCGCCGAACGTCGTAGGCGTCCTCAAGCCGGACACGCCTGAACCGGCTGCCGTAAACATTCGGGATTCCGTAGTGGCTGGCGAGGCGCTCGTTAACGAACGTATAGTCCGCGTCCAGAAGGTCGATGACGGGGCGATCCTCACGAATGATCGTTTCGAACAGCATCTCGACTTCGCTCCGCATGGCCTGTCGGAGCGGATCGTCGAAATCCGAATAAATCATCGGTAGCGGGTTCGTCGTCTCCAGGCCCCGAAGGTTGAGCCACTGTCCGGCGAAATTGTCGGCCAGCGCCCGCGCTTTCGGATCGGCGAGCATGCGCCGGACCTCGGCCTCGAGCACTACCGGGTCCCCCAGCTGTCCCTCGGCCGCAACGTTGAGGAGGCGGTCATCAGGCATCGAGCTCCACAGGAAAAATGAGAGACGGGAAGCCAGTTCCAGATCGCTTATCGGATACATCGCCCCTGCGTTGAGGTTCTCTGGCTCTGCTTCCATGCGATACAGAAACTTGGGATCTGCCAGGACACGCTGGAGGGCGAGTTCGATGCCGCCGTCGAATTCACCCGCGCTCCGGCCCGCCTGGTAGAAGGTCATGAGGGGATCGATTTCCCCGGCCTCAGCCGGATGGCGGAAAGCGCGTGTGGCCAGGTTCGTCAGGATCTGTCGGGCACAGGATTCTTCTTCCGCCCTGTTCTCCGGTCGGCACACGAAGATCTTCCGTCGGCTCGGGGACTCGGCGGCTGCCACGGCATTCTCCGGGCCATCGATTCGGACACTACCGACATGCGGAAAGAACGTAAATCCAGGGAAAGGTCCGGTTTGAATCGTGTCTCTCATGAAGTGCTGATTGACATCCAGGACCGGGGCAAGATTGGTTTGAAGGAAGGTGACGCCGATGGTGTGCGATCCGGCCGTCGTATGGAAACGGACCTGCATCGCGGCGTCAGTTCCCCCTCTCCGTCGTCCCGGGTTCCAGTCGAGCAATTCGAGGAGCTAGCCGTCGAGTATGACTTCAAGTTTTTCGTTCGGTATCGAGCCGAAAGGCTGCGGTGACATATTGTCTCCCGCAAGCCCGTTCACGGTGATGACGTAGTCTCCATCTGAGGGAAATTCGTGCTGTATCAGCATGCCGCCACGAGTACCGAAGGGCAGCCCCTGGATGTGGTACCGCTGAGAAGTGTCTTCACGCACCCGGTAGGTGACCTGCACTGGAGACACGGCCCTCCCGATTGCCAGGCGGCTGATCTTACCGGCAGCCGAAACGTAAGCCTCCACCAGGGTCGAGGACAGCCCCAGCGTTCCCGCCATGTTGTCAAAACCGTAGCTGGAGTCATCTGCGGGCAACAGTGTCCGGACATCGACCTCAAGCCCCAGCATGTCCCGGATGACGTTTGCGTATTCGGTCCGGTTCAGCCGATGGATGCCGGGCGGTGGCATATGGGGCGACGGATCCCGGTCGAGTTCTGTCTCCAGCCAATCGACGAGGCGGTGATAGTCCGATGATGCGGGTCTGGGTGCGCCCGCGGGCGGCATCATCCCGGCGCGCAGCTTCCGAACGACTTTTTCCCACGACTCCCGTTTTGCTCCAACAGCAGACAAGTCCAGAGACTCCAGGGTGAAATTGCCCGTTGGCGTCTGGTCGTTGTGGCATCCGACACAGTATTGATTCAGGAGAGTTGCCGGGTCGGCGACGCCTGAGTCAGCAGTGGGCGATACCGGATTCCCCTGGGGACCCCGGCCCGACGCCGCAAGTTCGCCCCAGCCGGCGCCGAGAGACACCAGGATTGACAGGCCGCTGACTAAGAACAAGAAGACGGATCTGTTAATCATCATCATCTTCTTCTCCATCCCTTCCAAGCCCCTCCATCCCCTGCATCGCCTCCAGCCCGTTGTCCGGTATGGTATCGATATCCGTCTTCTGCCGTGGGCGGCTGGGTCACGGGTTTTCATCTTCCAGCGACATCATGAATTCTTCCCGGATCAACGATTCGAGATATTGATTGTTCTCCTGGCAGATGTACTCCTGCAACTCCTGCCCCGGTTGCCATGGAATCGTCCATCCGGTTGTCCACTCCCGGTTGTAGGTCTTCGGGTCGTTGATCGTCGCCTCGTAGCTGAGGGTATTCAGATCCACTCGCGTGTAGCGTTCAATGACGTGCATTGCATCGGTGTGCGGGTGGCCGGCAATGTCGAGCCACGTCCTCTCGTTAAAACCGACGACGTCAACGATCAGGGAGTCTCCTTCCCAATGACCGACAGCGTGGCCGTTGTAGGTGGGATTGAGTAAGTCGCCTTCAGGATGTGCTCGCCCGTCCATGAAGATCTCGCGCCAGATGTGTGCGCCTCCTTCGAAGATCTGAATGATGCGGCCTTCTTCCTGTATGAATTGCATGGGATAGGGCGTTCCCAGGGCACGGGGGATACCCGGCGGTAGACAGTATCCTTCCGGATCGTATTTTGAATTATTGGCTTGACGCGCATCGAACACAGCCCGGGCCCACGGCTGAAAAGGGATTTCGATCGGATCCCCTCCCCGCACTGGACGGGACATGTCGGTGATGTAGGGGAGACCCCATGTGCCTTGTCCACCGAGATCCGGCAGACCGGATGGCAGGCGTGGAGCGAGCGCGGGGGGTGCGGTTCCGTCGACCGGGGTCACCTGCGCATAGGACGTGACGCCGAATACGAGACACAGCACGGCTATACCGCAAGCAGCAATGAAGCCACTCGCTACACGGCCCCCGGGGGACACCTCTCCCCGGCAGTTCTTCATACTATCTTCCAAGATCAAAATGTCTTCCCATTCGTGTCACTGGGGGTCCCTGCCTCGCTTCCGCGCGCGATCGGACCCGCCTTTGGGATATGCCGATGCAATCCCGCTTGCAGAGTCGGATTATTGTCGGGTCGCATTCCCGCTCGAACCTGCGAACAACTGCGATCCACTGGTGAGCACGACTGAAGCGGCGTTCGCTCTATTGCTGCCGTCCAGGGCCTGGCTTCCTTCCACTGTGACGACATCACCGATCTTCAATGAATTTCGCGTCCATCCGCGCCGCATCAGGCCGTTGGGGCTCCCCATCTCCCATCCCCAGTTTGTGACTGCACCGG
Organism: Terriglobia bacterium; assembly: GCA_965263045.1. GTDB lineage: Bacteria > Acidobacteriota > Terriglobia > 20CM-2-55-15 > 20CM-2-55-15. The sequence continues at coordinate 3,742,092 of CBDHGK010000041.1, read as the reverse complement.
TCGTTTCATCTCTCACGTCGAGGTAGAACCAGATGTGCGGGTTCATCCATTCAACCTTCACGACCGCACCGGTGGTGGTAACGGGTTTGTCCCGGTCGAACTCCGCAGAAAAAGAGTGATGGGCTGCCCCGACAGGCGCCGCCGCAACCAGACCGATGACGAGGGTGCACGCCGCAAGTCCACTTCGCACGATTGGGCTCCGAACGATTCTCCGAACAATTCTCCGAACAATTCCATTTAATGCTTTGTGATAACGCATGTGTGCTCCAAGAGTCGTGTTTCGTGTTCCCGGACTCGAATCAACCCCGCCTGCCGGACGCCGCAAACACCTTAAGGTTGCGTAACCTCCCGATTGGAATGAAATTCCGATTCCCACCGGCAAATGTTAGCATCTCTCACAATACGGGGCCGAGCAAGGAGATAGACATGATTTTAAGGACCGTTTGTTGGGTTTGCCTTGTTCTGGTTCTGGCACTGGTTCCTTCGATATGGGCTCAGGAAGGTCACCCGTTGTCTGGCACCTGGCGCGGGGACTGGGGGCCGAGTGCGGCGCACCGAAATCCAGTCACGGTCGTTATGCGGTGGGACGGCCAGACGGTGAGCGGTGTGCTCAATCCTGGACCGGTCGCGGTTCCCCTCCAGGCGGCAACGTTCGATCCCGCAACCTGGGGAGTCCGATTCGAAATTGAAGCGACCGACCAATCGGGAAATCCGGTTCAGTTCACCGTTGTCGGCACCCTCGAAAATTACGGCTCCCTGCAACATCAGCAAATTATTGGAATCTGGAGTCATGCGGGCGCGCGGGGTGATTTCAAAATCACGCTACAGTAGCATTCATCCGGCGATCCCGGGGATGACCCACAGTCCGGGCCACGGTCCGATACCAATGAAGAAGGTAATAAGAATGACCCAGCATCTTGCTCCTGTATTCCTGGCACTCCTGATAACGGCGTCTCCCGCTCCCGCCCAACGGACAAACGATCCCTTTCCGCAGCCAATCGAAGCGCGGGAGGGCGTCATCCGCGTCGATTTCGTTGAGTTCGCATCGATTCCGGATCTGGAGGGCGAGGCGGCACGCCCGATGATCTTGATCGATGAACCGGCAACGCGCCGCTTCTTCGTCAACGACATGCGTGGACCGTTATACAGCGTCAGCTACGATGGTGAGACGGTCATCGAGTACGTCGATACCAACGCCGACAACTGGGGCTTCAGCGTCCAGTCGACCCGGAGAGAACAGGGAATGCAGAGCTTTGCGTTCCATCCTCAATTCGGACAAGCCGGTACTCCGGGATTTGGCAAATTCTATACCTGGAGCGACTTGACGGACACAGATCCCGATTCGGACTTCGTGCCCGGAGGCGGCGACAACTCCCACGATACCGTTTTGCTGGAGTGGACGGCCCGAACGCCGGGCGCCCGGATATACGACGGCGGCGCCCCGAGAGAGCTGTTTCGCTTCGAACAACCTTTTCGGAACCACAATGGCGGTCAGATTGGATTCAATTCACTGGCTCGGCCGGGCGATCCGGACTCTGGTCTGCTCTACGTGGGTGTCGCCGATGGCGGCAGCGGCGGCGATCCCCTCTTCAATTCCCAGAAGCTTGGTTCGGGTTTCGGCAAGATCTTCCGGATCGACCCTCTCGGTTCGAACAGCACCAATGGAAAATACGGGATACCCGCCGACAACCCGTTCAACGATGGCGACAACCGGACATTGAGCGAGATCTATGCCTACGGCGTCCGCAATCCTCAGAACTTCGCTTGGGACTCTCAAAACGGAAACATGTTCTTCACTGATATTGGTCAGAACATCGTCGAGGAAATCAGCCCGGTCAGCGCGGGCGCAAACCTCGGGTGGAACACATGGGAAGGGAGCTTCGGTTTCATCAGCCGCCAGGAGGTGAGCCTGGAAAGCCCGCGCAGCGATCCGGGGGTGACGTACCCGATCGCCGAATACGGGCAGCTGGATCCACTCCTGCAGCCTCAATCCGCATCCATCGGCCTGATCGTTTACCGGGACAACGCGATTCCGCAACTACGAACCGCATTCTGTTCGGTGACCTGCCGAGCGGAGAAATATTCCACCTCGACGCCGACAACCTGCCCGACGGCGGACAGGATGACATCCGCCGGGTCTTGCTCAACGTTGACGGGGAGGCCCGGACACTTCTCGAATTGATTCAGGACAAGAATCGGGCACAGGGCAAAGAGCCCGCAACGCGCGCGGACCTGCGATTCGGCACCGGGCCTGATGGGCAGGTGTTCATCCTGAACAAGCAGGACGGGACCATCCGCAGGCTGGTGGCCGGTCAATAGCAGGAATGGAGTTCTGATTTTTCGGTCGGGGCGTGCGACCTCCGGGGCCCCTTGTCTCGGGTCCCCACCCCTGACTCAGTGAGGGAACAGTCCCCTGATTTGGGCGATGGACGTTGACCTCGTAGATGCCGAAGCGTATCTTCTAACAAGCGGATTCGTGTCGGACTACTGTTTCGGAGCCACGTGTCCCTTTCCGGAAAGTAATCGGTTTCCCGTTGCCGACGTCTCTCTTTCCCGCAAGGTTCTCGAAGGGTTCTACAGACACGCGCCATTTCCCGAGGTCCGTTACTGATTGTCGTTGCCGCATTCGTTGTGCAGGCCCTCATCGGGTGTTGCCTGCTGCGGTACGGTTAAGAGGCGCCTCAAACTCAAAGGTTGGATATCCAAACACTATGCAAGCTTGGCGTACATCTCGAACGAAGGACGACCGGTGGTATCTTGGCGTGCTCTGCGAACACTGTGCCACACCGATTCTGTTCAGCCTGGATCGAAGCGAGGGGAACGGCCCGATGAGCCGGTCCGTGAAGCTCGTGTTGACCTGCGCGAAGCCTGGATGCGGGCAGCGGGGCGACTACAGCGGTGCGAAGGTATCGCGATTTCGAAAAAGCGAGGATGGAGCCGACGCCATTGCCGAGACCAAGTAATCGATCAAACCTGCCCAGGACGAGCATCTCGCCCGCGGTCGTGGCATGCTTTTTCGCCCCGGCCCGCGTGCGGCCGGTTTCAGAGAAATATTAGACAAGTCCACTGTTCCTGGCCAAACCGGGTCGAACCTTTCCGGTTGCCGCCGCGACTCCCGGTCGGCCAGGATTCCCAGACTTCAGAACTTCACGACGAACGTCGTCACGAAGGCGGTGTCGTTCTTCTTCAGCGCGACGTTCGAGGGTTTGTTCTTATAGCTGTCGATGAATTCCAACTTCAGTTCGAGTCTTCCCACGAGCGTTGTGGTCAATCCCAGAGAGAAATTTGTCAGCGAATCGCTGAAATCATTCGTTTTCCAGAGTGAGGAGATCGACTGGGTGAACGTCGCGGTCGTAAACAGACTCTGCTGGAAACTCTGGCCGGCGGTCAGGCTCCCCGATTTCTGCGCCACAATGCCGGGGTTCTTCTCGAGTACGCCCCCGGCCCCGCCGCTCAACAGGAACTGGGTCGAGTCCGTGTCAATGATTCGGTGTCCGACGCCGGCCGTCGGCGCCCAAAGAAAAATAATTCCCTTGAATTGATCCCGCAGATAGTCGATCTGACCGAAGACGAACGCGCGACCAGAGACGGTGTACTCGTCCCGCAAGTTGATTCCGGTACGGTCCAGATTCAAAATGCTGTTCTGATTGCCCCGAAGGTAGGAGGCCGTCCCTTTGATCAGGTTTCGGCTTTGGGGATCCCGAACGAAATCGCCCGAGAGATTGAAATTCTGGGTCGAAGTGTTTCCGCCAGTGACTGCAAAGCCACCGCCCACACTGCCCGTGTAGAGGGGCGGGGGCGCCTGTGCCAATGCGGCGCCCGAGAGGAGGAGGCCGGTAAGAATGATCGTGCAGCCTCCTGAAAATCGATGGGTCATTCCGGGTATTCTCCTGATTGTCCAAAGTTTGATTGATGCTGGTCTGCAATAGCGATGTTCGAGCTCCCGACGTCGGGGGGCCGATCCGGAATATTGATTCTATGAAACGGAGCGCGTCAAGTCAGTACCTGAGAATGCCCTCGAGACGACTGGCCCGCTCGATCCAGCGCCCAACCATTGACTCGGCCGGAACATTTCGTGACAGATTCGTCTCCTGATTGACTGCTTTCAATCGGACCGCGAGGTATCGCGGGTTCTGTTCGGCGAGCCTCCGGGCGGTGTTGACTCCCGATGCCTCAAGCAATTCGGCGAATTGGCGGCCCACTCCACTCACCCGCATCAGGTCGGCCTGATGGCACCAGCGGAGAATCAGGTAGGGCGAAACTCCGCTTCTCTCGCTGAGGGCCGCCCGGTCTTCCGGATTTGCACCGAATCTGAGGAGATCTTCCGTTGTGCGGACACCGAGTTGATCAAGCTGCGTCGTAAATGACGCACTCATGCCTTCAAGCGCTTGGATCGGATATGCCATGCCTCTCTCCTTCGATAGCGTCCGGTGCGCTGTCTTCCGCCAAGCACGTGCGTCGAGCCGATTTCACTGCCGGGCTCGGGGGCCTGTTCGCGTGTTACCTGACAGCGGCAGCGCGATGCGTGCCAAGTGTGTTGATGTTCACAAAGCAATCCACTTGCCGGAGGCGCAGATTCTTCTGAAAGTACTGAAAATAAATGGAGTTATGGGGGAGGGAATCCGGGCGCGGTCCCGGCAGAGATGTCTCGTGAGACACTCCCTTGTCTCACGCATGTCTCGGTTTGAGACATTTGACAGCCCGTGGCAGAAGTCTCAAGGGCCGCGTTACGGCCAAACGAGGCCGGATGCTAGGAGGCGGCGACGTTGCAATGCTCATTCATTGGGAGGAGTCGGCGACAACGAAGACGGCCCCGTTTCGCCTTAACCCTTTGGGCGCAGGGGGGTTCGGGCCACAGGCTTTGTCGTTCGTCGGTCACGATGAAAAGACATCGTTCCGCTCCTCACTTCGCGCCTGTAACCCGTAGACCCCTGCGCGCGGCCCTTGAGACTTCTGCCACGGGCTGTTAATCCGTTTGCGGCTTCGCTCCGTGGACCGGACGGGCGCTATCTGCCTGAGATATCCAAGTCCATTTCGGCCACACGGCGGTAAAAGGTCGCTCGACTGATGCCGAGGAGGCGGGCCGCTTCGGTACGGTTGCCCCTGGCCTGCCGCAGGGCGTCGAGAAAGCGAGCCGGATCGTCTCCCGGCCGCGGGAGAATCTCGTTGGTTCGCAGTTCAGGGGGCAGGTCTTCCACTTCGATCAGGTCCGTCCGCGTCCGGATCGCCGCGAACTCGATCGCTCCCTGCATTTCCCTCACGTTGCCCGGCCACGGATGATCCGTCAGGCACCGCATGGACGGGGCCGAGAGCCCTCGGACAGGCTTGCCGGTGCGGGCCCGAAAGTCCCCCAGAAATCGTACGGCGAGCGGTTGCAGGTCCTGGAGACGCTCACGCAGGGGGGGGACCCGGATACGGGCGACACGGATTCGATAGAGAAGATCTGCCCGAAAACGTCCCGTCGCCACCGCGTCGTCGAGGTTGCGGTGGGTCGCAGCGATAACGCGGACGTCTACCTTGCGCGGATGGTTTTCGCCGAGGCGCGTAATCTCTTTCTCCTGCAGCACTCGGAGGAGGCTGGTTTGAACTGCCGGCGGGATGTCTCCAATCTCGTCGAGAAACACGGCTCCGCCTTCAGCAGCTTCGAATACACCCAGCTGATCCTGAACGGCTCCGGTAAAGGAGCCACGACGGTGTCCGAAAAGCTGGCTGGCCACGAGCGATTCGGTGAGACCTCCACAGTTGACCGCCACGAAGGGAGCCTTGGAACGCAGGCTCCGGGAATGGAGGGCCCGGGCGACCAGCTCTTTTCCCGTGCCGGTTTCTCCTTCGACCAGAACCGTCGCGTCGACACTGGCCAGGTCCTCGATCAGGTGAAACACGTCGTGCATCGCCGGGCTCCGGCCGATGATTTCTTCAAACCGGTCCGCGTCATCGAGCTGTCGCCGCAATTCGTGGACCTCGGAGACATCGTGGAAGAGCAGAATCCTCTGCTTCGGGTCACCCGGTTCGTCATGAACGTCCACATCCACCCAGAACCTGTTGCCTGCCTGATCGGACCAATCTAGAGACACCCGTGTGCGCTCCGGCCTCGGGACCGCCATCGTCGCCTCTAGCTGCGCCACATGCTCGGGGCGGAGCAGGGAAACCTGCTGCAGCCGTTTGCCCTCCAACTCGGCCTGAGGGGTGCACAGCATTCGTCCTGCAGCGACATTCAGAAAGACGATCTCCCCATCGCCACCCATCCGTAACGCGCCGACGTGAAGCTCGTTCAGCACCAGCAGGATTTCGTCCCGGTGAAGACGGACCCGATCCAGGGTCGCCTCGATTTCTCTTTCCGCCCGCCGCAGGCTGGATATATCGCGTACCTGTACGAAAACCTCTTCGGAGCCCGAACGTGCGAGGTGGACTTGAAACTCGGAGATGCCGTCGGGCCCGTCATCGGCATAGTCAAAGCTGCGGGTGCCCCCCGAATCGAGGGCCAGCTGGATCGATAGGCGGAAGCGCTGGGCCACATCGTTGGGCACAAGCTCTGAGATATCGGGCTGTGGCTGTGATCGGCTGCCGCCGGAATCCACAAAGATGCCGTCCCGGGTAAGGCGAAATGTCGTCGACGGAAGCGCTCCGGGATGGTCGCCGGGTCGGTGTCCAGACCGGAACGCTCCCTCGATGCGGGCGAGCTGATTCATTTGTAGCGTTTGTTCGCGCACGCGCTGGAGCATGCGCCGGGACGCGTCGAATTCCTCTCCAAGTCGTTCGACGAGCAGGACGTTTCTATCGTGATGACAGACCGCGATGGCCTCGAAGTGTTGTTCCTCGCCTCGATCGTTGTTCTGACTCCAGTTGCCGGATTTGAGATGGCCGGGTAGTCCCTTGGCCCAGAATTTGCGCGCATCGCTCAGAAAGTTTTCGACGAAGGGAAATACTTCGCCCAGGCGATGGACCCCGCCCTCCGGCACGCGGGGGGAGAAGTCCAGATACCAGCCGGGCACCACGTCGAGCGATTCGAAGGTTCCGTCTCGGATTTCCCGGAACGCGGCGATGTCGAGTGCGGCCATCAGGCCCGATGTCACGTTGTCGGTCATAGCGAATCTGAGGTGATCGAGACCACGATCCTGCGGGACTTCATGCAGCGACTTTTCCGGGTGCCGGTAGGGATTCGGCGACTACCCTCCGCTTCTGTGGGTCGAACCGGCGTGGATCCACGGCCAACCTGCGAACTTCCTGAACGGAAACTTATTGAGTATCGCATAATATAGTGACATTCTGTCATGAGTGTCCTATACTTCCTGCTTGATCTCTAACGGTCATCGCAACACTTCAAAGAATCGATGATAAGGGTTCGAAGGAGGTGCTGCGATGGTAGCGACACGGATTCGGGGAGTGCGACTTACGCGAGAGGAACGCCTGGAAGTGCGGCGGATGATCGATAGGGGCTGCAGCTTCGAAGAAGCTGCATCGGCTGTGCGGTGCTCGACAAAGACGATTCAGCGGGTACTGGATTCGGTCGGTGGAATGCGGCCGCAGGTGCCCAACCGCTCACCACGTCAGTTGTGCCTGGCCGAACGGGAAGAGATATCGCGAGAGCTGCGGCATGGCGAAACGTACCGAGAGATCGCACGACGACTTGGACGATCCCCGTCGACTGTCTGCCGTGAAGTGAACAGGAATGGAGGTCCACGCCGCTATCGGGCATTCCGGGCGGACGAATCTGCCTACAAGCGAGGACGTCGGCCGAAACTGGCGAAGTTGCGACGATGTCCACGATTACGCACCCAGGTGGAGTCAATGTTGACCTTACTGTGGTCCCCCCAGCAGATCAGTGCCAGACTTAGAATTGAGTATCCGGATGATCCCGAGATGCGCGTATCCCACGAAACGATTTACCAGTCCCTGTTTGTTCAGACGCGCGGTGCCCTGCGGAAGGAACTCGCGGCGTGCCTGCGGACCGGACGGACGAGACGACGACCGCACGGGCGAAAAGATCCCGGGGGATACATCAAGGACATGGTTTCAATCGCTGATCGCCCCGCCGAGGTCGAGGACCGTGCCGTCCCCGGTCACTGGGAAGGAGATTTGATTCTCGGTACCCGTCAACACTCAGCGATCGCGACGTTGGTCGAGCGTCAGACCCGATATCTGATGCTGGTCGCAGTTGGCCGTGACCGAACCGCTGGACACGTATGCGAATTGATTGCCAAGAAGATCCGAACTCTACCAAGGCATCTTGCCGTGTCCCTTACCTGGGATCGAGGAAAGGAATTGGCCCAGCATCTTCAATTCAGCGTGGCCACCGGAGTTCAGGTCTACTTTTGCGACCCGTATAGCCCCTGGCAAAGGGGCAGTAACGAAAACACGAACGGCCTGCTCCGGCAATTCCTACCCAAAGGCACCGATCTATCTGTCCATACTCAACGTCAGCTCGACGACATCGCCTATTCGCTCAACGATCGGCCTCGACAAACGCTCGGATGGATGAAACCATCCGAGAAATTGGCCGAACTGTTGCGATGACCACATGAGAGCGCCCTGCATGGGAAATCCAGCAGGAGTTCGACGCGACTTTGATGCATTAGAGCGGCGACGTATGGAAGCCGCGAGACTGTTAAAGCAGGGCCTGTCGGAAGCGGAGGTGGCCCGCCGAGTCGGTGCCCACCGGCAGTCGGTGAACCGCTGGTCTCAACAACTCGCTGAATCAGGAAAGCAGGGACTGAAGCAGGCTGGGCGGGCGGGCCGCAAGCCAGGGCTGAGCCCGGCGGATCTGAAGAAGATCGAGCGGGGACTGAAACGCGGACCCGAAGCGTTGGGGTACGACACGAGTCTGTGGACCGGGTGGCGTGTCGCCCATCTGATCGAAGAGGAGTGCGGTGTTAGATATCACCCCGGACACGTCTGGCGGATTCTGCAGCAGATGGGCTGGAGTTGCCAGCGGCCAACGGGTCGGGCGCTGGAGCGCGATGAAGACGCGATCCTTCGGTGGAAGAAGACAAGCTGGCCCGGGATTAAAAAAAAGCCCGGAAAGAGGGCCGGACGATCGTATTCGTCGACGAAAGCGGGCTGACGGAACGACCGCATCGGTACCGCACCTGGTCGCCGCGCGGGCAGACTCCGGTCCTGCAGTACCACTTCAACTGGAAGAGTCTGTCGGCAATCGCCGGAGTGACCTGGTGGAACTTCTACTTCAGGATGTATCCGGGAGCCATCCGCAGTCCGCAGGTTGTCGAATTCCTGAAGCATCTGATGCGTCACATTCCCGACCCTCTGTTGGTGATCTGGGACGGGCTGCCGAGTCATCGGAGCCGCATGGTCCGAGACTTTGTCGCCGAAACTCAGGGCCGACTCGTTCTGGAACGTCTGCCGGCGTATGCACCGGAGCTGAATCCAGTCGAATATCTGTGGGGCTACTGGAAGCATCATGAACTGCCGAACTTCTGTCCCAAAGACTTCGGCCAGCTCAGCGACCATGCACGTCGGGCACTGTGCCGAATGCGGCGCCGGCCGCGACTTGTCACGGCATTCTGGAAGCAGGCCAGCCTCTTCTAGTGTCACTATATTATGCGATTCTCAATAAGCCGGTATACAGTGCATGCTCCACCCTTGCCCGCGACGACATGGGGCGTCCGGTGGCCGGTCACAGAGACATCGCCAGTGGCTTTCGGAGCGCAACGGGGCCGGATTTCAGGAGGCAACAGCTTGAATACCGGACGTCGCGGGGACGAGTGAATGCACCTACATTCCCTCCTAACAAGTCGAGGACGAGCGACAACGAAGACGGCCCCGTTGGGCCCGAACGCTTCGGGCCGATGGGGGTTGGGGTCGATATCTTTGTCCGGCATTATTAAGCTGGGTCATGGTGTAACTGCGGCGCCTGCGGCCTCGGTATCAAACCTCGGTAGCGCTCTTCGCTTCGCGATCTCGCCTGGCAAGACCCATCGGCGCCACTGGCGATGTCTCTGTGACAGGCCACTAGCCCGTATAGATCACGAGATGGACCAGAAAAGGCCGCCCTGTTTGGCATAAAGCGTTTGACAAGAACGTTTCAGACACCAAACAAAGGCGGCCCTTATGACGACAGAGTGTAACCAAACCACGTTTGAATTTCACGGACTTAATCAACGAAAAGTGAAGGCTCGATTCGACGGAGGGAAGATCACATCCGACGCGGGTGTCCTGCTGTTGCGGGAGGTCGAAAAACGGACCGGGTTGATCGATGGACTGGCCGAATGTTTCGCCGATCACCGGGACCCGCGATTGATCGAGCACACGGTGAAAGAATTGATTGGGCAACGGGTGTATGGCCTGTGTCTGGGATATGAAGACCTGAACGATCACGACCAACTACGCACCGATCCGATGCTGGCCGTGGCGGTGGATAAGGCCGATCCGCTGGGAGGCAACCGACGGCAGGCCAGCGACCGGGGAAAGGCTCTGGCGGCCAAGTGCACACTGAATCGGCTGGAGTTGACTGGGGCTGAAGTCGGCGGGGAGGAGCGATACAAGAAGATTGCGATGGATACGGACCAGGTCGACCGCTGGATGGTCGATGCCTTCATCGCAGCCTTTGAATCGGCGCCTGAAGAAATCATTCTGGACCTCGATGCCACCGACGATCCGATCCACGGGCAACAAGAGGGACGATTCTTTCATGGCTACTACGGCAACTACTGTTATCTGCCGTTGTACATCTTCTCGGGTGAGCATCTGCTGTGCGCCCGATTACGGCGCTCCAATATCGATGGCGCGGCCGGATCGGTTGAGGAACTGACCCGCATCATCGGACAGATCCGGAAGAGCTGGCCGGATGTGTCGATCATCGTCCGTGGAGACTCCGGCTTCTGCAGAGATGACTTACTGACCTGGTGTGAATCCCATCAGGTGGATTACGTGGTGGGATTGGCCAAGAACGAGCGACTCAAGAAGGATATCGCTGAAGCCATGGCTCAGGCGAAATCGGAGTTCGAATCCACCGGTCAATCGGCACGGGTATTTAAGGACTTCCGCTATCGCACACGAGACAGTTGGAGCCAACAACGGCGCGTCGTGGGCAAGGCGGAGGTTCTGGGCAAGGGCGCCAATCCCCGATTCATCGTCACATCGCTGTCACCAGAACGTTGGGAGGCCCGTGCGCTATACGAGGATCTCTACTGTGCGCGCGGCGACATGGAGAACCGGATCAAAGAGCAACAACTGGATCTGTTTGCCGACCGCACCAGCGCGTCCACCATGCGCGCCAATCAACTCCGACTCTATCTGTCTTCGGCCGCCTACATGATCATGCATGCACTGCGCCGACTCGGACTCCACAATACCGAACTGGCGCGGGCTCAATGCGGCACGATCCGGCTGAAGCTGCTCAAGATCGGTGCCCGAATCCGGTTCACGGTCCGCAACGTCTGGGTGTCGATGGCTGAAGCCTGTCCCTACGCCGAAGTCTTCACCGCCGTTGTGCGCAACCTACAGGCGATGCCACTGCGATGCTGACGCCGACGCTCCCGCTTCGTCCCTGAATTCGATTTGATTATCCAGTCCGAGCCGAGGTGTGTCTGATTGCGGCCAACCACGCTCTCTCGAGCACGAAAATCCCCTTTTCATGTCGCCAAAACCTTCTCGCTTCACCCGAAGACCCTCCCCCACACCCCATCTCGCGTCCGCCGATGAGTCTTTCATGCAAAATCGCGATCAAGCGTCGCTTGGTGATCCATGCGGGCTAGAACTGTATCGCACATCACGTCAATCTAATTGGCGCTCGGCACTATAACTCATTTTCTCCTCCCGACCCTGGCTTTGCCAGATTCACGTCGCAGCTTCAATACCGGCAGAGGGATCGCTCTTCGGAGCACGGGGTCTGAATGGCGCTTTCCGGCCGAGGTTTTGCCCGGATGCCGGAGGCTCCTTCGACGATCCAGTTCGAGATTTCTACCGATGGGCGCTGTCCGGGCCGACGGTGGAGTGGGTGGGAGAAATGAACTGTGGCTGTCGGGGTTTATGGCATTCGGAGCTGTGCGCCGTGGGGCTCAGCTATTGATCGCCGGAGCGAGAGGGTGTCCGGGGTGTGCGGCTATGAGGACGGTGGAGAACACAATCGAAGTGTCGAACCCGAACGAGTGCCTGCACCGAAAAACGGCTGCTACTTGGTGCCGCCTTCATTGCGAACGGTCGCCAACTCCAGTCCAATCACTGCAAGGATCAGCAAAGGACCCACTACGAAAAGCAAAGTCATATCGAACCTCCTGAAATAACAATTTCGCCGTTTCGACTCCACCAACGCTCCGGGACCTGGTCCCGGGAACCGGGTTGATGGGGTTCAGTCTGATATAAAACCGTTAAGCAGGTGCCGTACCAATCGGGCTCGTGAACTGCTCATCCGAATAAACCCTAGATACAATGAGGTTTATTGGTTCGGAGCCCGGAAACGCGTCCGAGTGTAATCGAACGGGATTCGTAAGGAAACACGACAGGTGCAGCGGGAGAATTCCGTTAAGTTCAGCCCAGGTAACGGCTTGCGTCGTTTCGATAGGGACGTAAGGAATTCCGACGAAGGCACGATTACCGCGACCCTCGTTCGCACGTCTTCTCTGCGGCCTGCCCCGGGTACAGGCGCAATCCGGCAAATTCCTAATTCTGTCATCGACTATCGGGCCCGGGGGCATCCGACATTAATTCGGGATAAGGCGGTTCGATGAGATTCGGCTGCCGCAACGTCCTGAAGCCGATTGTGGTGAACCCGAACCCGCCAGCGTTGCCCGGTTCATGCCCGGCCATCCTTTTGATCGGAATGTGGCTGCCCCTGAGGTACGATCGGTATCTGGGGATGCGATAATTCGATCTATGGCAACATCTCAACGAACACGGGCGGGGGCCCGTATTGGCGGTGCGCTGGTTGTACTTCTCGGGTTGTTATCCAACCCGTGGACAATGGAAGAGGTGGTTGTCTCCATTGGCTCATCTGTGGGATCGGCCGTTACGTTGGCCGCCATTTTCGCGGTACAACTAACGCTATTGGTGCTTGGCGGCTGGCTCATTGTCCGGGCACCCCGACTTCAACCTCCGTCCCCCGGAATTTGGCTACTTCTGATGCTGTCCGTCGGGGTGTCCATCGGGTTGTGCGAAGCCGCTCTGCGACTCCTGAACATCGAGGGACGCATCACCCGGGCGTATGTGGGTCAGTTCGAGAACCGAACGAGTCAGAATTTCTCTCCGGATCCGGACACGGGTTGGCGCATGCACAGCGGTATCGAGTTCCAGTGGAGGATCGACAACCATCTGAACGACTACCGGGCAAATCGGCAAGGATATCGCAGCGAATGGGACTTCGATGAACCGGTCAAGCCTCTGATCGGACTGGCAGGGGATTCCTTCACTTTCGGCTTCGGAGTGGACGACTCCGAAACCTTCGGCAAACTGTTGGAAATGGAGCTTGCCGCAGGCCAGGTACACAATTACGCACAACCCGGCTTTGGCATTGATCAAATGTGGATGAGTGTGCGGCATCAGATATTGCCTGCCGAACCCGCACTCGTAGTGGTCGGATTCATTGACGATGACTTCGACCGTAGCCTGACCGCCTACCGCCGGGATGAAGGGCTCAACAAACCGACATTCACAGTTGACGGGGGACAACTCCGACCCGAGACCGCAGCAGACGGCCCTAATGCTCTTACCGGGTTTCTCCAGTCGCGGTTGTGGTTGTACCGCATGGCCGCGACACTGGCGGACAGAATCCCGCCGTTGGGAAGGTGGTGGCCGCTGAATATTGCCATCCTCGAACAGATCGCGGATGACTCCCGCCGGGCGGGCGTGCCGATTCTGTTCCTCCGCCTACCTGAAAAAGCCGATAAGCCATTCGTCAAGCTCTCGCGCCGGATGGAACGACTCAATCTGGATTTCATCGATTTCGGGGCGATCGACGCCGGAACGCCCTCTAAGATCCACTTTGAATACGACGGGCACATCAATGCCGAAGGCCATCGTCGGATCGCGGCCGCGATTGCGGACTGGCTGCGGGATCACCACCCTGAGCTTTTGAGGTTGTCTGGGCCATCAGGAGAAAACGCAGGGTTTCGATGAGCGGGCGACCAACGAGCCCAATCTCATCAAGATCGGTCCGCTGTTGGCCCCCGGGATCGTGACCCCGTTTGGGCCCTCGGTCACCGGTCTCAAGAACGTGCCGCCGCCGAAGGTCGTCGGGTCGCTGTGACCCGGCTTCCACTCCCGCAGCCCGGCCAACAGGGCAAACTCGCGCCTTTCGAAGGCTAATGGGCGGTTTCCACAATCGCGGGGCGGGCGTCGGGACCAGGGCCGCGTTCTCGTTCGTGGGGAATTGGAGTAAAATGGCCCGCTGATGGTGCGGGCCGGGAGCCAAATGGGAAGTGTCGGTTAGACATATGACAGGAGCGACGAAGGGCTCGTGACGGCGGGAGAGCAACTGCCTCGCGTCGATCAGCGATGGGACCGTTGGCGAAATCCAATCCTCATCGCGGCGGTCGTGGGGATGGCGATGTTGGCGGTGCTGTGGCTGGGTTACCAGTTCTGGCGCCTGATCTGGCAACCCGCCGAACTTGCGGGTCGACCCGTGAGTCCCGGTGCTTTCGACGTCCTCGAACGTTACGAAAGCGTTCGTCTCTGGTTCTCAGGACAGGATGTCCGCCGCCTGGTGTATCCGCCGGCCAGCTATCTGATACTGTGGCCGCTGTTGGGCTGGCTGCCGGAGCAGTGGACCGTCAAGCTGTGGGCGATTGCGTCGCTGGCGGCCATGTGCTGGCTGGTGGCACTGGCGGTGCGGGAAAGCGGCGCGGAAGATCGCTGGACACGTATCTTCGTCGCCATGCTGCCGCTCTCGATGTATGCCACCGGAGCGACTGTCGGCAACGGTCAGCTCACCCTGCTCGTCCTGCCCATGCTGGTGGCTGGCGTCCTGGCCTTGAGACGCGGTCCACCGAGCTGGCCGCTGGACATCGGTGCCAGCCTGCTGGTGCTGGCCAGCCTCGTGAAGCCAACCGTCAGCGCGCCATTCTTCTGGATTGTAGCTTTCGCAATAGGGCGATTGCGACCGGCGGTGCTGATCACAGGGGGCTACGTTCTGTTGGCGTTGGCGGCCTCCCCATTCAACCCGGGAGGCCCAATCATTCAGCACCTTGACTGGTTGAGCTACGGGACGAGCTCGGCTCAGTTCAGCTCGCAGGGCTTCGTCGACATTCCGGAAGAAGAGGGGAGGCGGTGGCCGACCCAGCTGTCGAATAACGCGCTGCAGTACCTGCTGACCCTTGCCGGCGTGCCACGGTGGACGTTTGTCGCGTCCCTGCTGTTCCTGGCCGCACTGGGTGCCTGGGTGTACCGGCACCGCCGAGACGATGTCTGGCTCCTACTCGGCGTCTCAGCCATCGTGGCGCGGTTGTGGGCGTATCACCGATGGTACGACGACATTCTCATACTGCTGCCACTGATTGCGCTGATAGCCATCATTAGAACTGAAGGTCAAAGGGGCCCGACACCAACGGTCTGGTTGTTCGCAGCTGCAGTTGTTTTCAGCCTGGCGCCAGGCGGATTGTTTCTCCTGCCACCGCCCTGGGAAGGTGTGTACGTGATCGTGCAGCTCGGAGTCTGGCTGGTGATGCTTGGGCGCCTGCTGTCGTGTGGACGTGGGCCCGCATGAAGCGGCTGCGCGTCGTCCTGGCCGTTGTCGTCAAGGTCGGCATCTCACTGGCGCTTCTGGCGTACGCCTTCGGTCAGATCGACACCCGGAGTGCCCTCGACCTGCTCCGATCGTTGAACCTCGGGTTTGTCGCCGCCGCCGTTGGTCTCCTGGCATTGCAGCAATTCTTCGCAGGACTGCGTCTGCGTCGATTACTGACCGTGGCCGAGACACCGGTGAGTATCGTCACCGCTGTCGATGCGGTGTTTGTGGGCCTGTTTTTCGGCACCACCTTCGTGTCGTTCATCAGCGGCGATGCCATGCGGGTCTGGCGCCTGTCGAGGGCGCGGGTGCCGGTGGCGGGCGCCTTCCAGGCAGTGTTCTTCGACAGGATTTTCGGCTTCGCCGCCCTGATCGCAATGATCGCGATGGGATTGCCCCGCCTCGTTGGTATCTCCACAGAACGCGCCATGCTGATCAGCGTGCTGGCTGCGGTTTCGCTGGGTGGCATCGGCATAGCCGTGTTCCTGATGGTGCACCGCCTGCCGCGCGTTCTTCAGCGCTGGCGTATCGTAAGCTGGGCCTCCGACCTCTCCCGCGCCGCCCTCACCATCGTCAACAAACCCGTCGAGGTCTTCTACCTGCTGGGATTGTCGGTGTTGCTGCAGGTGCTCAATGTGTTCGGCATGTTCGCGATCGGGTACGGATTCGGTTTCGATTCCAACCTCATCGATCTGATGGTGGTCGTGCCGCCCGTGATCCTGGTCACCATGTTACCCATATCATTCGCCGGTTGGGGCGTGAGGGAAGGGGCGATGGTGGTCGCGCTCGGGCTCCTCGGAGTGGGCGCCGAGCAGAGCGTGGCCATCTCGGTTTGCTTCGGCCTCTGCCTGATGGCCGTCGGGCTGCCCGGCGGCGTGATCTGGCTGGTGGCCCGGAGGGATGCCGCCGCCGCCCGGGCTCAGGAGGAATAGCCGGTTGACTTCGGGCCGGATTCAGCCAAGTCCCCCAGACCTCGCTTCATCATGCACCTCAAGACGAAGGTGGGGCCGGTTACCGCTCGCAGACTGTGCGTTCAACTGGCCTGAGGATGAAGTCAGGGGAAACAGAGCTGGATGGGTAGAATATTCAAATCTAGAGGTCGCTGATAGACACCAGACAAAACCCCACGGTCATGTTCTGATAATCATGGGGTTCCGATGATGGAGGCGGCGGGAATCGAATACATGACACATGTAACTCATTCTATGCGCTATGACAGAATGCACGTTCGCATGTTGCCCCCAAAGCTGCCGTCAATTTTATTTGCGCTCCCGGTTCGGTCCACAAGGTTCCCCCTTCCGCTACGGGCTCGGACGCTGCTTCTTCGATTGATTAGGAATCCCGAAACTCTTTTTTGTTGATGCCGCTCAGCTCATTCGGAGTTATAACCGAATCTGGTGTTTGAGGGATTGAAGAAAAGCGGCGTATCTGGTTGATTTGTTGTTTACGAGACTTCAAAGCAACCAAAGGAGATACGCCACTATGAGTAAGAGTATCGTTATTGAACGGGAAGATCGAGAAGCGATCGCAGACGCGGTGACCGATTTGCTACGAGCCGGAGCTCAAGAGCTGATCCAACGCGCAGTCGAAGCCGAATTGTCAGAACTGCTATCCCAGCACAACGATCGGCGCACCGAGAAGGGGAACGCCGGGGTGGTGCGCAATGGCTATCTGCCTGAACGCGAACTGCAGACCGGTTTGGGACCGGTAACGGTGCAAATCCCGAAGGTCCGTGCCAAGACCGGCGAAGCGGTGACGTTCCGATCGGCGCTGGTACCTCCGTACATTCGAAAGACGAAGTCGCTGGAAGCCGCGGTGCCGTGGTTGTATTTGAAAGGCGTCTCGAGCGGCGAAATGGGTGAAGCCCTAAAAGTTCTTGTCGGTCCCCAGGCGCAAGGTCTGTCGGCGAGCACGGTATCGCGCCTGAAGCAGGTCTGGGGCGAGGAGTACCGCCAAAGCTGCGAGGAGCGGCTGGATGCAAACCGCTGGGTGTATGTCTGGGCCGACGGCATTTACAGCGGACTTCGTGCGGAACAAACCAAGTTGTGTGCATTGGTCGTGATCGGCGTGAATGAACGCGGAGAGAAGCGTTTTCTGGCGATCGAAGACGGTGTCCGGGAATCGACACAGAGTTGGCGCGAGGTCTTGTTGAAGCTGAAGTCCCGTGGGATGAATATCCCGGAGTTGGCCATCGGTGACGGTGCGATGGGGTTCTGGGCCGCACTGGAGGAAATCTATCCCGGGACACGCCAACAACGCTGCTGGATGCACAAGACCATGAACGTGTTGAACTGCCTACCCAAGTCGGCTCAGGCGAAAGCGAAAGAGGCCTTGCACGCGATCTGGAAGGCCGAGACAAAGGCAGACGCCGAGAAGGCATTCGACCTGTTCATTGAAACCTATGAACCGAAATATCCGAAAGCCACTCTCTGCCTCCAGAAAGACAGCGAAGCACTGCTGGCCTTTTACGACTTCCCGGCCAAGCACTGGCAGAGCCTCAGAACGACCAATCCCATTGAGTCGACCTTCGCGACCATCCGCCACCGGACCAAGCGATCCAGGGGGTGCCTGACGCGCGACGGCATGCTGCACATGATGTTCAAACTGGGACAGTGCGCTCAGAAGAACTGGCGACGATTACGAGGATTCGATGATCTGGCCAAGGTGATTACTGGAGTGAAATTCAACGATGGTATCGAGGTGACAAACGTCGATCAGGCCGCCGCTTGATTCAGTCGCCTAAACACCACTTTTGACAATAACTCGCTCATTCGCCGCGGTTTGCCTAATCTTTTCAGTAGCGCGAAGAACGTGTCGTGTATCCGGCTTTTGCGCGTGAGGAAAAGCAGGCCAAGCTGGGCGATCGTAATGTCGCGAAAAACAGGATCAATAACGGTTGGACTTGTCTCGACTATCTCGGAGTCATCCAAACCGACCGCTGGCGGAACCCTTGTCGAATGGCTTTGTCCATAGTGGCCGGTCACATGCCTCCCCGCATGGGGCATGGGCCTTGCCGCTGCCTGCCAGCCACGTCGTCCGGAACAGACTCTCCTCTATTGCGTAATCGCGGACCATCTCGAGACATTTCTGTCGCGTCAGGCCGAACGGGATCGGCCCGTGCCCGGATTTGTCGAGCGGGAGTGCCGAAGCTTCCTGGAATGCGGGGTGTTGGCGCATGGTTTGTTGCGGGTGCATTGCAATGGGTGCGGAGCGGACCGACTGCTTCCATTCTCGTGAAAAGGCCGCGGCTTCGGCCCGTCCTGTACAGGCCGGCGGATGGCTGACACGGCCGCCCATCGGTGGATCGTGTCTTTCCCGAAGTTCCGGTCCGGCGGTGGGTCCTGTCGGTGCCATTCGCCCTGCGCTACCGGCTGGCCTACGACAAGTCTCTGGTCCGGGATGTCCTTCAGATTCTGGCCCGCGCCGTGTTTGGATCGCAGCGTATTTGCGCAGGCTGGGCCTCAGAGTCGGCCCTGTTTCCCCGATCAATTTCGGGCCGAGGGCTCTTATTTCTCCTATACTCCGGGGGCTTGAAGCTGCGCCGAACGAATTTCGTAATCTTGCTTATTCTGAAAGCTGTCAGGATCGGTTGTAAACTTGGTGTCAATGGCGGCGCGATGAACTGGACCGGCCTTCATCGCGTCGCTGAAAATGTCTGGAAAGTTCTCAATAAGCCATGGCGTCATTACCTGCAAATCGGGCACAGCGTAGACGTTTATCGTGGACTTCGAGCAGCTCGCGGTGGAATTGCCAGAGATGGAAGAAATCGCGAAACGGTGCGTGGCACTCTTGAGTAAGTCTGAGATTGACGTTCCTGCGCCGTTTCCCGAAGGGTCAACGGCAATCGGCGATTTTCTCGCGCCCGTAATTACATCGATCAATAGCGGCGAGACAATTTCGGCTCGATGGACAGCACCGGGTCCAGGGGGCGACTGACCCACCCCGCCATTCCGGCGCGTTGGTTGCTGGCGTCCGCCGGTGAAGCGTGACTTCCGCGTGGCACTGCGCAACGCATCCCAGAACAGCCAATGGAGCCGTTACCGCGCAGAACAACACCTAATCCTTCCGGAAATTGTCGCTGGCCGCTAATTTACCCCGCACCATTTCGATTTCCAATCTAGTCTTGCGTGAATCAAGAAATAGACTGATGGCTGTAAGCACGCTAACTAACAATCCGACAATGATTGAAACGATACCAATTATTGAGAATCGCATAATATAGTGACACTAGAAGAGGCTGGCCTGCTTCCAGAATGCCGTGACAAGTCGCGGCCGGCGCCGCATCCGGCACAGTGCCCGACGTGCATGGTCGCTGAGCTGGCCGAAGTCTTTGGGACAGAAGTTCGGCAGTTCATGATGCTTCCAGTAGCCCCACAGATATTCGACTGGATTCAGCTCCGGTGCATACGCCGGCAGACGTTCCAGAACGAGTCGGCCCTGAGTTTCGGCGACAAAGTCTCGGACCATGCGGCTCCGATGACTCGGCAGCCCGTCCCAGATCACCAACAGAGGGTCGGGAATGTGACGCATCAGATGCTTCAGGAATTCGACAACCTGCGGACTGCGGATGGCTCCCGGATACATCCTGAAGTAGAAGTTCCACCAGGTCACTCCGGCGATTGCCGACAGACTCTTCCAGTTGAAGTGGTACTGCAGGACCGGAGTCTGCCCGCGCGGCGACCAGGTGCGGTACCGATGCGGTCGTTCCGTCAGCCCGCTTTCGTCGACGAATACGATCGTCCGGCCCTCTTTCCGGGCTTTTTTTTAATCCCGGGCCAGCTTGTCTTCTTCCACCGAAGGATCGCGTCTTCATCGCGCTCCAGCGCCCGACCCGTTGGCCGCTGGCAACTCCAGCCCATCTGCTGCAGAATCCGCCAGACGTGTCCGGGGTGATATCTAACACCGCACTCCTCTTCGATCAGATGGGCGACACGCCACCCGGTCCACAGACTCGTGTCGTACCCCAACGCTTCGGGTCCGCGTTTCAGTCCCCGCTCGATCTTCTTCAGATCCGCCGGGCTCAGCCCTGGCTTGCGGCCCGCCCGCCCAGCCTGCTTCAGTCCCTGCTTTCCTGATTCAGCGAGTTGTTGAGACCAGCGGTTCACCGACTGCCGGTGGGCACCGACTCGGCGGGCCACCTCCGCTTCCGACAGGCCCTGCTTTAACAGTCTCGCGGCTTCCATACGTCGCCGCTCTAATGCATCAAAGTCGCGTCGAACTCCTGCTGGATTTCCCATGCAGGAAGTATAGGACACTCATGACAGAATGTCACTATATTATGCGATACTCAATAGGCCGAGATCTGACCCATCACCCGTGTTAGCTTCAGCCACCGTAGCGTTTGGTCTGAGTCCTGATCCATCACGCGTGTTAGCTTCAGCCACCGTGCCATTCGATTGTTCTTCTCTGGATCTCTCGGCAAGGCCTACGGCAATGAATGCTTCCAGAAGATCATCGTGTAGCCGTTGCCGTGTAGCATTAATTTCCTCACCGCGATCTGAATCTACCCCTTGCAGCGACTCTCGGAGTTCCGGACTAGAATCATTGTTGTCGAAATCTTCGAGTAGTTCCGCGTAAGTATTCTCGTACGCTACCAGTCTGCGGAGATGCTCTTCGGTGTTTGCGAAGAATCGGGCGGCTTGCTCCCAGCGCTCCCGCTCGTAGGCGCTATTTGCCGCGTCTGCCCTGCGGCGGGATGACTGCGCTTCGTCCGCTGCAAATGCTCGCATTGCGTCGTCATCATGTTCGGACTGAAGTACCGCTAACAGCAGGTTCTTTTGTTCACTACTTAGCTCATCAGCGCTCATCACCAACTCTATTCTCTCGACAGTTGACAGTTCCTGCCAATCTTCGATCGTGATCACCGAGCCTGCGGCGGCAACGAACAAGCCGAATGAGAGGATCAATGCTTTCGTCTTCATGATTGCGTATACATCCTAAAGTTAATCTGCGGCCTATGCGGCTATTCTACTGCCATAGGAGAAATTGTGGCCGAATGTCTTCGAGTAGGCAGGCTCTTTGTTCGTCTGTCTAGATTCTATTGCCCGGCTCGGGGGGCAATGTTCAAGGTGCGACGCCTTCCGACTGGAGAGGTTGGGCAGTAAGAGCCCATTCCGCGAGAGTTGGTCTGGATCCGTCCAGAATCCTCGAAACCGATCCGGCGACAGTTCCGTACAGCAAACATTGTGAGTGATGTTCTTACGGCTGAGGTAATGCTGAATTGCCTGTGTGCAATGTCCATCGTTAACGAGTTTGCAGCCCCACGCGTCAGGCAGCATATGCGGATGAATGGAGAGCGGTTCCTGCATGTTCACGGCGTCGTTCAGAATCTGTTCCGGCTGGGCGGGCACCGGCTCAGGGCGGTTCACTACCGCAGGTTGCGGGCGAGATCTTTCAGCTCCTGGTCTGCGGTGACTCCAGCGTAGCGGGAAGATCTACGGGTCCATTCTCGTTCCCGCCCTTTAACTCGACAGTGCCTTCATATAAGGTATTTGGCGAAGCAAGGAGGAGCGATGGCGAGTGCTGGAGCGAGTCGGGCCTTTTGCTGGATCGTCGTCGAGTTGCTGAGCATCAGCTACCTGGGGAAGAGCGCCTATCTGTATCGCGATCGTAAGCGAAAAGATAACAAGAAGAAGGTCGCCAGCGACAACGTTGGGGATGACTGGACCTTTCAGGTCGCCGCCGATGGCGTGGGTCCCCCTCCAATCAACATCACCTTGGCCTATGGCGACAGCAGGTCAGTGGGGCAGTTCGTAAACAACGTCCTGAGGTGGGGATGCGAGGCTAAGAACACTGTAAGCCTTCTCGCGAGGGCCACCGAGCGTGACCTTGCCCACCCCGACAGGGGTAGCACGAGCGAAGCGATCGACGTGTCGTGTGTACGCGGGAGCCTGCCCAAACAGGTTGACGTTATCGTCGATGTACACGAGCGCCTCATGGGAATGGCTCGTCTGAGGTTCGAGTTCCTCGTCTCGCCTGAGTGCTGGAATCGGGCGGATCGACTGAGAAGAAGGAGAGGCCGTCGGCGCAGCCCGAAGTATCTCGGTCCGGACGACTGGAACCACCTTGAGTGGGTGGACGGGATTGGCGCATCCTACACCCGGCGGCTGGCTCGCGGCGGTGTCCGCAGTCTAAGGGACCTCGTGTACCTGGAACCCTCATCGGTTCGGATCCCCGGTGTCGGTACGGAGCGGCTGAAGCTGTGGCAGAAGATGGCCAAGATCCTCGTCGTCTTTCCGGAGCTGGACGGCAACGACGCCGAGGTGCTCGTCAAAGGACTGAAATTGGGATCGGTGGCCGAAGTCCGGGCCGCGCAGGGTCGGTTCAGCCGCAGTCAGATCTCCAGAGCGCTCACGAAGCTGAGACTTCCCAGCAAATACGACGGCCGCCGTTTACGGCCATTGCTCGGGATCTGAGCGGCCTCAACTATTCCAGATCGGTTCTCGCGACCCTGAGTCTCGGCAGCGCGCTCAGGTTGTCGGCCGCATCCGAGTTCGCCGACATCCGCAGGTACTCCCGGCCACGGTGGCGCACGATTTCCAGGTCCGTCCCGGGCCCCTGCCGGCGCACCTCCCGGACCAGCGAGGCCAGCGACAGCAGCCGGCCGTCGGTCGTGGAGTATCCGAGCGTCCGTCCCCTGGCATCGACGAGCCGGGCCGCCAGGTTCACGGACGATATGACCCTGGAAGTCGACGCTCTCGGATCTGGCTGCCTGATGCTTCTCTTCAGGTCCTGGATAGCCGAGGCTACCGAATACTTCCCGAGCTTCGGCGAGGCGCTCGAAGCAAGAACCGTCGCACCCGATGGAAGAGTTCCCTGGTGCTTCGCCAGCAGGTTCAGCTCGTACTTCGAGATGCTGTCGAACACCAGCGTGCTCGTCGTCGAAAAGACCAGCGACCATCGGAGCACGTCCCAGTGGCCGGCGTGCGCGACCGCGACCGCGCCGGCCAGCGTGTAGGATCCCTCCCCGTAGTCGTCGGCGTCGACCCCCGTCGCCAGGACAACGGAGCTCGTGTTCCTTCCCTCGCGATGGGGCGGGGAGTTGTGCCAGAGGACGGTACGAATCGAAACGCTGTCGTTCGGCAGCGGAAAACCGGACTCTGCGACCACGATAAAGCCGGTCCATGACCCGGTGGACAGGTCAAGGATTGCGAAACCTGGAAAGTTCACTCTTCCCGTCACGAGGGCCTCGAACAGGATAGCGTCGTTTTTCTTGATCTTGAGGTTCATCCCATGTTCCGCATCGGCGTTATCCGCGCACGTTTCTTCCCTACTCCAGGTCCTGCCTGTTCACCCTCAGCCGGGGCAGCGCGCTCAGGTTGTCGCTGGTAGCCGCGTTTGCGGCCATGCGAAGATACTCCCTCCCGCGGTGTTTCACGACCTCCAGATCCGAGCCCGATCCCTGCTGGCGGGCCAGTCGGACCAGCGTCGCCATCGAGAGCAGCCGCCCGTCAAGGGTGGAGTAGCCGACGATTCGGCCCCGGGAGTCGACGAGTCGGGCCGCGAGCTGTGTTCCGGACAAGCTGACTGTGGACTGCCCGGATTGCTGTCGGATGAAACGTCTGAATTCGGTGATGGCCGAGACCTGCGACTGGCTGCCCTGACTCGATCCGCTCGACGCCTGTACCGTCGTCCCGGCGGGAAGCGTTCCCTCATGCTTCGCCGTTGCCGTCAGGGTGTATTCAATCAGCCGGTCAAATATGTTATCGCGCACTACCGTGACATCCAGGGACCACCTGAGGACATCCCAGTGACCGTCGTGTTTGACGGCGACCTTTCCCCTCACGGTATGCCGGCCCGAATGCGAGCTGGCATCGAAGGATGCCTGGCGTTTCAGCGGAGTAGGGTTGAGGAGCTCCGAATGCGAAGGCGGTGGCGTCTCGTGATGGACGGAAATCCAGAAGTAGATCCTGTCGCGAAAGTCGGAAGGATCACCCGCACGGGGTTGCGCATGTTGCACAAGGATGACGCCCTCCCACGGAAGAGATTCGAATTCGAATGTTCCCTGGCTCACACTGAATGCCGTTCCGCTCACAGTAGCTTCGAACGTTGAAGTGTCGTTCTTCTTGATACTGAACTTCATGGGCGTCGCTCCTCAGGATATCCTCGATCAGTCCCTCCCCAGCACCTGCCGCTTCCACATCTTCCAGCGACGCTCGTAGCGCCGGTTCTCTTCGGCTTCCAGTTCAGCCCTGGCCTCGACCGGACTGAGGTAGAGTATAGGAAAAACAAACGCCCTCCCGAAATCAAATCTGGTTGAAATGGCCGTTTGGCGGAGTGGTTTGAGCCGAGAGGCGAAAGCGGAACCGGGGAGGAGAGGGTTTTGTCAACTCGGCTCGAAACCTGCTTACGGCGTGCTGTCCCCAGCGGCAAAATGGCGTTCGCAGATCGTTCCTGTGGCCCCCGACACCGAAGCCGCAGAGGGAATGTGTTCTCACGCACCAGCGACCGGGCGGTCAGACCGAGTGGCGGCTCCACGGCCCCGCAATCATTCCGGGTCTCAGTTGATGCGCCGCGTGTTCGCCATCGATGTCCTGGAATGGCCTCAATGCCGCGGCCCGATGAAGATCCTCTCCGCGATCCAATCGCCGGATGCCATTCTCAAAATCCTGAACTGTCTCGGCCTGCCGTCGGGCGCTCCCCCTGTTGCGCCGGCCGTACCCGGCGGCAACCCACAATTGGAATGGGCATGAAACTCTGAATCGCTGAGGGGATAGTTACGACCGTAAGGCAACTTTTCACCTGGCGTCGTTTCGACAGGATTCCTGTGTTCATGTCTCCAATGGTGGTCACCTCCGGGCTCGGGATCGTTCCGACTTGACCCGATCAGAGGACATTTTCCAGGAACTCACGTCCTTTTGGGCTCTTCAGGTTGCCCTGTCGGGCCTATTTGCGAGGGCTGGGCCTCGGAGTCTGCCCTGTTTCCCCGATCATTATCGGGCCGAGGGCTATTATTTCTCCTATACTCTCCTACATCGTCCAGCCTGGGTTCTACGATGAACTTCTTGCATTCCGCCAAGCTTGCCTGTCGCACCGATGGCTGGCGGCAGCTGATCGTGATTTCGTCGCCCCTCCAGGAACTCGTGCCGCACGACCCACTCTGGCCCGAACAACCCCGAGCCCCGAAGCATTCCCCTTGCTGCAGGTCACTCTGGATTGTGTTCGATTCGCCCCTGAATTGGCATATACTTTCGACCATCGGGAAGCGATTTCCAACCAACCTCATTTGCGAAGGAGAAACCCATGGGTTCGAAACGATCTAATCGAAGGGGATTCCTAAAAAGCGGCGCCGTGTTGGCCGGTGGTTTGACCTTGGGAGCGGTAAGGCCCGCGAGCGGCCAGCTACCCGAGCCTGAATCGTTCATCGCGGGCAGTGATGAACTGATCGCCTATGGCCAGCGCTCCCGTTTCGAGACCGCGGTACGCACATCGCACGGCAGAAGGTCTTCGCCCGATGCCTTTGGGCTCGTCATGCACGTGGCGACTCCGCTTCAGGATTCGGTGGGGGTGATTACGCCATCCGCGCTCCACTATGTGGGGACCACCCGCGGCTCCTTCGTTCCGGACATCGATCCCCGGGAGCATCGGCTCATGATCCACGGCATGGTGGACCGTCCGCTGACCTTCACCATGGAGGATCTGAAGCGCCTCCCTTCGGTCACCCGCCTTCATTTCATCGAGTGCGCGGCGAATCGTCCGAATGCCTCGTATACATCAATTCAGGATTCGCACGGGATGGTCAGTTGCGCCGAATGGACGGGGGTGCTCCTGTCTGTGCTGCTCAAGGAAGCCGGCGTGCAGGACGCAGCGTCCTGGATAGTTTCGGAAGGAGTGGAGGAAGTGAAGGGAGCCTCGAGCATTCCAATGGCGAAGGCCATGGACGACTGTCTGGTGTGCTACGGCATGAATGGCGAGGCGGTGCGTCCCCAGCAAGGTTATCCGCTGCGGTTGGTGGTTCCCGGCTTCGAAGGAATCTTTCATACGAAGTATCTGAGGCGAATCAAGGTAGTGGACCAGTACTACATGACCTACAACGATTACGGGCATCTTCGACGGGAGCCTGAAAACGCTGCGTTGGGTTACCAGATCGGACCGAAATCGGTGATCACCTTTCCTTGCGCGGGACATCAGTTGCCCGGCCGCGGATTCTACGAAATCAGCGGCTTGGCCTGGTCCGGTGGGGGCGCCATACGCAGGGTGGAGGTATCCACCGACGACGGCCGAAGCTGGACAGACGCCGAGATTCGGGGAACGGCATATCGCATGTCCCATACCCGGTTTAGCCTCAACTGGAATTGGGACGGAGCAGAAACCGCGCTGCTTTCACGCTGCACGGACGAACAGGGCCAGATTCAACCTTCGCGCGCCCAGGTCGCCGAGTTCTTTAACGTGCCCCTGGTTCCGTCATACAGGGTCCCGGGCCAGGACAACAGCATTCAGAGGTGGAGGGTCGCCAGCGATGGGAGCGTTCACAATGCGTACGCTTAGGTTGCTACCGTTTGTGTTGCTGCTTGGGGGCTCCGCATTGGCACAGGCGCCCACGTACGGTATTGGAAGCACACCGAGCGAAGAGGAAATCCGTGCCTGGGATATCTCCATCAGTCCTACGGGAGAGGAACTCCCGCCGGGGCGCGGAACGTCTGAGGAAGGCGCGCTGGCCTATCAGCGGCAGGGATGCGCGGGTTGCCACGGGGCGACAGGGACAGGGGGTACAGCCCCCACTTTGGTAAAGGCCGAAGGGGGGCCAGATGTCGACCCCTGGGACTTGGGGCGAGTACTGCCGTTCCGCGCGCCGTACGCGCCGACGGTGTGGGACTACATCAATCGCGCCATGCCTCTCTACCTGGAGGGAACCCTCACCCCCGATGAGGTCTACGCGCTGACCGCCTATCTGCTCAATATAAACGGTGTCATCCCGGAGGACGCGGTTATGGACGCCCAGAGTCTGCCGAAGGTGGAGATGCCAAACCGCGATGCATGGGCCCCCTTACCGGATTGGAAGCCCGGAATGCAAAGGCTTGAAGGTTACCCCTATTAGACTGCGGTCAGGCACCTTCAAATTAACCGGCGTACGCAAAATGCCGGCGACTTCGTCAGTATCAGGCTGCGGTCACCGCGGCCCACACGCCGAGAGATTTCGTTCGTAACATTCGACGATGAACGGCCTTCAGTCGGTGCAGATCCAGTCGAAAGAGATTCTGGCCAACCCCGTTGAACATGCAAGAATTGCTGGGCTCGATCAGGTGATTCGAAATGCCGCATCTGGCGTCCTACACCCGGCTGTAAACAGACTCCCTGCGAAGAGCCGTATGCGGGAAATCCGCACGTACGGTTCCGTGGTGGGGCCGGCCCGGTGACGGGTCGGCCTACCCGATTGCCGGTTGTTGACCCTCTGAACACGTCGATTTCGCCGAAGAACGCCTGAAGGCTACCTTCGAAAATCCACATTCCCGTATGGTCCCCTAACGGTCATAGTGACTGTTTCATTGACGTGAACTCCGACTTGTAGTTTTATTCGTTAAACGCAACCCGGCACCACGCTCGCCCACTACGGGATCCTGTCTGCTCGCTGCAAAGGCAGCATGCGAGAGGCCTGGCGTATGCCGAACACGAAGCTTGAGCGTGAGATTGCGATCCAGACGCTAGCTCGCTAGTTCGCCCGGGCTGGCACCAATCGGAGCGTCGCAGTGCGACGGGCCGAAATGCTCCAGTGGTTAATCAGAGTGGAGGTAGCCGATCATGGGAAAGAAGCGAAAAGAGTCTATTGGCCGACGCAGTTTCCTGAAGGGTGCAGCGGGAAGCGGAGCGGCCCTCGTTGCAAATACGCCAGAGGTTGGGGCCCAGTCGGCGTCCGACACCACTTCGGCGGCGCCGAGTGAAGGCGAGGCGTCGGAACGAAGCCGACCTGGGTCCGACTTCATGGTGGACGTCATAAAGCCGCTCGGCTTTGAGTACATGTCGATTAATCCCCACTCTAGCTCCCGAGGTCTCCAGGAATCTATCATCAACTACAGCGGAAACCGCGATCCGGAACTGATCACCTGCCTCCACGAAGAGGCGGCCGTCGCGATGGCGCACGGATATTTCAAGATTGAAGGCAAACCGATGGCCGCGCTGATATACGGTTCAGTTGGCTTGCAGCACGCCTCTATGGCGGTCTACAGCGCGTTTTGTGACCGCGTGCCGATTTACTTGATGATGGGCAACGAATTGGAGAATCCCAACTCAAGAAGCGTGCAGGATCCTGCGGCGATGGTGCGCGACTTTACAAAATGGGACGACGCACCAGTCTCGCTCGATCAATTTGCTAATTCTGCGGTGCGCGCCTATTCCATCGCAATGACTCCGCCCACGATGCCTGTTGTATTGTCGGTAGACGAGCGCTTGCAGGAAAATCGGATTGCCAGTGGCACCCAGCTACGCGTCCCGAAGCTCTCGCTGAATGCTCCGGCTCAGGGCGACACCGTCGAATGTGTGCCAATCTTAGTTGGAAATTGAAACGGCTCCAAACCCCATGGTTTGATGGTATTGGAAGAAACAACATCAAGCCTGTAAGAGAAAGGAGCCGAGATGAGGAGTCTGTTACGTTCGGTAAAGAAACGCAAGAAGTCGCGTGTGCTGGGTGAGGTCGAGGTCCTGAGCCGGGAGGAATACTCGGGACTGGAATTGGACTCGAAGGTGGAGATGATTCGGGCGTTGATCCCACTGGGGTTGATGCACGTGGAGGAGTTGCTCGACGAGGAAGTGAAGTCGTTGGCGGGTGAGCGATACGCACGAAAGGAGGCGGCGTTGCGGGGCCGGCGACACGGGAGCAATCCGGGGACCGTGGGGCTGGGTGGCCAGCGGGTGCCGGTTCGGGTGCCTCGAGTGCGCAGCGTGGCGGGCGGGGAGATTCCGCTTCGGACCTACGAGGAACTCAGTCCGGGTGGCGCGGTGAACGAGCTACTGCTCAGACGTGTGCTGTATGGGATCTCCTGCCGGAACTATGAATCGGCCGCTGAAGCGATTCCGGGAGCGATCGGACTGTCGAGTTCGACGGTGTCTCGAGGATTCGTCCAGGCGAGTGCCGCGAAACTTCGGGAGATGCAGGAGCGGGATCTGAGTGGCGAGGACGTCGTGGCGATCTTCCTGGACGGGAAGGCGTTTGCCGACGCCCTGATGGTAGTGGCCCTGGGCGTCACGCTTTCGGGCGACAAACGCTTCTTGGGCTTCGTGGAGACCGACACGGAGAACGAGCAAGTGCTGACTCCGTTTCTCCGTTCGTTGATGGAGCGGGGCCTGGACATCTCTGAAGGCGTGCTGGTGATTGTCGACGGCGGCAAAGGTCTGCGGGCGGCGGTCAAGAAGGCATTCAGGAATCGAGCCCTGGTCCAACGCTGCCAATGGCACAAACGCGAGAACGTCGTGAGATACCTATCGAAGACCGAGCAAGCCGTGTGGCGACGCCGGCTGCAGCGGGCCTACGAGCGCCCGGAGTACGACGAAGCTCGGGCGGCGCTCGGAGAGCTCCATGGAGAGCTCGAGGAGCGAAACCAATCGGGGGCTGCGAGCCTTGAGGAAGGCCTGGAAGAGACCCTCACGTTGCATCGGCTCGGCGTGTACGGGGTCTTGGGCCGTTCGTTCAAGACGACGAATTGCCTGGAATCGGTCAATGCCCTTGTCGAGGAAAGGTGTGCGAAGGTCGATCATTGGAAGAACTCGAGTCAGCGGCAACGCTGGTTGGCGACGGCGCTCATCGACATCGAACCGCGCCTGAGGAAGGTGATCGGCTACCGTCATCTTCCAAAGCTCCGCGAAGCCCTCCAGCGAGAGCTGAAAATTGAGGCGAAGACGTCGACGAGATCGAAGAAGAAGGTTGCATGACCCATCGTGAGCCGTGGAGAGTTTCAACTAAGAATGGGCTTGACTCACACCGCCGCCGTGTCCGAGGTTGCGCGCCTACTGGTGAACGCCGAGTTTCCGGTGCTGGCTGTCGAGCGCGCCGCGCGAACGGAAGCGGGTCTCAGACATATCGTCGAGTTGGCGGAACTCCTGCAGGCGGGGGTCGTGGATACGATCCAGCGTATGAATTTCCCGTCGCGCCATCCACTCAGCCAGGAGAGTGGTGTGTTGCCGAGTGCGGATGTCGTCCTGGCGCTTGAACATCCACGACTTTCGCGATCGAGCCTGAAGCCGGATGCAACGCTGCTCAGCATCAGTTCACATGATCTTTTCACGCGGAGCAACTACTGGGATTTTGGAAGCTACCAGGAAGCGGATGTGGCGATCGCGGCCGATGCGGAAGCCACGCTTCCACTCCTGATCGAAGAAGTCAAGCGCCAGGTTACCGGCGATCGACAGCGGGTGTTCGAACTTCGCCGCGCGACGCTTGAGGAACGGTTCCAGCGTGCCCGCGAGCGAAACCGACGGCTCGCGGCCTCGGGCTGGAACGACAGTCCGATTAGCACCGCCCGCGTCGCGGCCGAACTGTGGGCCGCAATCAAGAACAAGGACTGGTCCCTGGTGTCCCGAAGTGATGGAATGAGCGACTGGGCATGGAAGCTTTGGGATTTCCAGAAGTATCATCACCACATCGGACAGTCCGGTTCGGTCGGCGTCGGCTACAGCAATCCCGCTTCGGTGGGCGCCGCACTGGCTAACCGGAAGCACGGACGTCTGAGCATCAACCTGCAGAACGACGGCGATCTCATGTTTCTGCCGGGGACCTTGTGGACAGCTGCGCATCACAAGATTCCGATGTTGACCGTCATGCACAACAATCGGGCGTACAACCGGGAAGTGATGTGGGTAGCGCGCACGGCTGCCGAGCGGGAGCGTGACGTCACCCGATCTGACATCGGCAACACCATAGACAACCCCAACATTGACTACGCCAAACTCGCCGAAAGCATGGGATGGTACGCCGAGGGTCCGATAGAGAATCCCATGGACCTTGGACCGGCTATCCGCCGGGCACTTGCCGTTGTTGAGCGGGGCGAGCCGGCGTTGCTGGACACGATCACGCAACCAATCTAGGCCCAAAACAAGCGCATAACCAGTGGACAAACGGCCGGTTCACGGCCGTAAAATTGGAGGCATAAGCTCCCGTTCCCAGATCGCTTTTTCCAGGTATGCGGTTCGTGTTGTATCTGTTTCAGTTGCCGCCTCGCCGTGTCTGTTTGAAGGGTTGAAAGAAACCGGGACCTCGACCGCCCGGGCTCAGATCCATGATCGGGTCAGCATCGCAGAGGTTGACGCAACACATCCACGGCACGAAACAAGACTGGCAACCACGGGTTCCAGGCCATCAGCCGGAAGACGATGCGCCGACCAGTACGCACGAGCTGGCAAGGCACGAGCATGAAGGCGTTCAGGAACGTTTTGAACTCCATGCGTAGCACGGTCTGCTTCTCGGCCTGATACTTCTGGCCCCAACGTCCGGTTTCGGGCAGCAATAACGCAAACCACGCCTTCAGTGTCCAGGCCAGTGAGGCCATCACCATGTAGGCCCAGTTGCTGGTCTGATCCCCGACCGGCATCCCCAAGGCGTGTACGCCGTTCTTGAGCTGCTCAATAAGATTCTCTTGATTGCACCGTTGATTCGCACGCATCACGATCTGGTCCGCAGGATCCGCACGGTTGGTAATGTAGAAGAAGTACCGGATGTCGTCGAACAACACCTGCTCCCCTTTGGCCACCGACAGATTCTTTCGCACCACAACGACGCGGTAGTCCCGATCGCAGGCTCCGGGCCGATACGCAAACTCGGCCACATCCTCGCCCCGCAAGCGGATATTCTCAAAGTCACGCTCCCGAACGATCCGTTCCTTGACCTTGTCGGGACGCTGGCGGGGTTGGCTGGCTACCTCGTACTTGGCGGGACGTTCCAGGCGCGCCCAGCAGTCCGGCTCCAATTGGTCGGCCCGGGCCACCAGGTTTTTCATCGCGTCGATGCCGAAGATGAAGCCCACGCCCTGGTCGTCCCATCCATCCAAATACCGGGTCTGGCTGAAGTCGGTGTCCCCGCGCAGCAGGATCTGATCGAACCCCGCACGCTGGCACAACGCGATTGCCTGATCGAACCGTTTGGCCGCTCCCTCATGCGAGGGCCGGTTGCCGCTCCGGTTCACCAGGTATAACGGTTCGGCCGTGTTCGCCAGCGAAATCAACAGTGGGTGATAACCCCATGTCCCGTCGTAGGCCACGTCCATCCCGTCTTTGCATTCTCCGGTGGTTGGGGCCAATGTCCCGTCCGCCTCCAGAACCGCTTCCTCGAAAAACGCATCGGGCTGCTGGCGCCAGACTTTCAGCCGCACTTTATTGAACGTGTCCATCAGCGACTCCACGTCGTCTTCCTCAAATCGCCGGCAGAAGTCTCCCGCCGTGGTCGGATCCGGAATCCGCTGTGCTCCCAACGCGTCCAGATACACTTCGTCATTGCGCCGCAGTTCGATATCTTCCATACACGTGCCCCCACTCAACGCGTTGTAGGCGATGTTCAACACGTGATCCGATTCCTGGTAGGGCAGATGCCGCTTCAGCACATGCACGTCCTTGTCGATGGCTTCGATCAGTCCGGTCCGCCGCGCCACCTGATGCATCATTCCGATGCCGCCCACCGACAGACCCCTCATCCGGTCTCCCATCTCGTACCGGATGTTGCGCGCCGACAGCATCGGCTTCGCCTGATCTTTCCAATTCCGATCCCCAAGCCGACGCTCAATTCGCCGCTTGCGGTTCCTCATGTTCTTGCGCGTATAATCGTTCATCTGAAATGCCTCCTTCTCCAAAGAATCTGTCCAAGGTTTTTTTCGCACGGAGAGGGGGCATTTCGGGTACTTCGGCGGTTATTCCACTTTCAATTCCTCATCAATCACGCTTGTTCAGGGTCTAGGAGGTATCTGTGAGTCGTTCGCTGATGGATTGCGGGTCGCTCAAACCGTTTTCTTGGGCGATGGGCGTGGCGGTAATGTTGCTTGTAGTTCCCGTCGAGTGTGTCGAGGCTCAGCAATCGGCGGCGGTGGTGGACGCCGCCCCCGGAGGCAATGTTGATAATGGAAAGCGGAGCTTGACAACCTATACCTGCTCCTCCTGCCACGGTTATTCAGGCCACGGTGGGGTCGAGGCAGGCGCTCCCCGCATCGCCACGACTTCCATGTCCCTTGCCGCCTTTACGCGATACGTCCGGCAGGCCACCGGCTCTTCAATGCCTCGGTTTACGGCCGAGATTCTACCCGATAGGGTGATGGCGGATATTTACGCTTTTCTAAAATCCATCCCACCTCCACCCGATTCCAACAGCATTCCTCTACTGAATGATCAGGAGTGAAGTCCATCTATAGGAAAAAAAGTCATTTCTGGTGTCCCGTGGGCCTGTCTAACGAACATGGCGAGGCAAGGGCCAGTCAAATCTCTGAGACCTGGAGGCATGGAGACCGCGTGGTGGTCAAATTTTTGGGGCCGCGAAATGAAGAGTCCCGTTGGCCCCGGGTGCCAGTGCGGACATCGAGTTCAACTTATTTCAGCCGCTCGGGGGTGGGCGCGCGGAGGGGGAACTACTGACGAGACTCTGTCGGTTGAAGTCTTCCTGACCACCCCATTCTCTGACCTTGGCTATCCACGAGCGGATCAATCCTAAAGCTCCTTTTCATCGAAGCTGCCCACCGCATCCGCCACGGCTTGCCTAACCGTTCCTGACCCAGGTGTGCGAAGACTGCGTCGTGAGTCCGGCCTTTGACGCGAGGAGGCATGGACATCTGAATTGGCCCTGGCGCGCCAAACACCCTTTATTGAGTAGATGAACGGTCACTTTCGGAGGTAGGCTAGCGTTCAGATGTTGTCTAGTCTCCGTTTAATCAGGAGCGGAAGGCCGCAGCAGAAAATTGAAAATCCGCTGGGAGGATAGGGTATGAGAAACAAACTAGTGGTCCCCGTCTAACAGACTGTACCTTATTCAGATCGTTCCCCGAGCCAGACCGACACACTGCGGCTTCGGCCAAGCCGTTCGAGTTCCTTCCGCACAGGGATTTCCGATCTAATGGGCATTATTTTCCGCATATATGATCAGAAATGGGACAGCTAGAGCCGTTACGTTAATTGTGACGGACTACACTAGGGATATGGCTGGTTGCATCGGCTTTGGTGGCCGGGCCGGCAGCTGCTCAGGATGCAGCAAGCTTCTTGGAAGCGGCGGATAACGCCATCGGTGCGAGTTCGGTGAATTCGGTCCAATATTCGGGTTCGGGCTGGATGGGCGCGGTGGGACAGAATGTTGCCGACGGCGAAGACTGGCCGCGCCATGTCTTGCAGAGCTACGACATGACAATTGATTATTCTTCCGGTTCGTCGCGGGAAGAATTTGTTCGCGTTCAGGGGGACTATCCCGCGCGCGGCGGCGGCAGAACACCCATTATCGGCGAAAGACGGAATTTGGGTTTCATAAGCGGCGACTATGCCTGGACCCTGAACAACGACGGAGAACCCACTGCGCAAGCCACATCTGCTGCGGAGCTCGGGAAATTCATGATCGCAATCAGCCCGCATGGATTTATCAAATCGGCGATGGCAGCCGACGATGTAACCGTCATGGACCGTTACGTGGCCTTGCAGGATCGCACTTTAAAGGTCGTCGCATTTACCACCATGGGTCACCGCGTTTCGGGCGAATTCAACGACGAAAACTTGATGGAGCGCCTTATCACGCAGATTCCTAATCCTGTTATGGGCGATATGCAGATGGAGATCCGCTATGAGGAATGGCAGGATATCGGCAATGGAATAATGTTTCCGTTCCTGTTTCACGGCCACCGTGGCGATCATCTGTTGACGGCCCGGCCGGGAATGAACTGGCTAAATCTTGAAGTAAGTGAAGCGAGTGCCAATGTCGCCGGCGCCGCCCTAACGGTTCCTGACGGCATACGCAACGCGCCGGAGCCACAGGTCAATGTCGCAGCGCAGGAAGTTGCCGACGGCGTGTGGCTCATGGCGGGTGGTTCACACAATAGCGTGGCGATTGAGTTCGATGATTTTGTCACCGTCGTCGACGCTCCGCAGAATGAAGCGCGCTCACTCGCCGTGATTGCCGAAATCAAAAGGCTTATTCCGGGTAAAGCCATCCGCTATCTAGTCCCAAAACAAGCGCATAACCAGTGGACAAACGGCCGGTTCACGGCCGTAAAATTGGAGGCATAAGCTCCCGTTCCCAGATCGCTTTTTCCAGGTATGCGGTTCGTGTTGTATCTGTTTCAGTTGCCGCCTCGCCGTGTCTGTTTGAAGGGTTGAAAGAAACCGGGACCTCGACCGCCCGGGCTCAGATCCATGATCGGGTCAGCATCGCAGAGGTTGACGCAACACATCCACGGCACGAAACAAGACTGGCAACCACGGGTTCCAGGCCATCAGCCGGAAGACGATGCGCCGACCAGTACGCACGAGCTGGCAAGGCACGAGCATGAAGGCGTTCAGGAACGTTTTGAACTCCATGCGTAGCACGGTCTGCTTCTCGGCCTGATACTTCTGGCCCCAACGTCCGGTTTCGGGCAGCAATAACGCAAACCACGCCTTCAGTGTCCAGGCCAGTGAGGCCATCACCATGTAGGCCCAGTTGCTGGTCTGATCCCCGACCGGCATCCCCAAGGCGTGTACGCCGTTCTTGAGCTGCTCAATAAGATTCTCTTGATTGCACCGTTGATTCGCACGCATCACGATCTGGTCCGCAGGATCCGCACGGTTGGTAATGTAGAAGAAGTACCGGATGTCGTCGAACAACACCTGCTCCCCTTTGGCCACCGACAGATTCTTTCGCACCACAACGACGCGGTAGTCCCGATCGCAGGCTCCGGGCCGATACGCAAACTCGGCCACATCCTCGCCCCGCAAGCGGATATTCTCAAAGTCACGCTCCCGAACGATCCGTTCCTTGACCTTGTCGGGACGCTGGCGGGGTTGGCTGGCTACCTCGTACTTGGCGGGACGTTCCAGGCGCGCCCAGCAGTCCGGCTCCAATTGGTCGGCCCGGGCCACCAGGTTTTTCATCGCGTCGATGCCGAAGATGAAGCCCACGCCCTGGTCGTCCCATCCATCCAAATACCGGGTCTGGCTGAAGTCGGTGTCCCCGCGCAGCAGGATCTGATCGAACCCCGCACGCTGGCACAACGCGATTGCCTGATCGAACCGTTTGGCCGCTCCCTCATGCGAGGGCCGGTTGCCGCTCCGGTTCACCAGGTATAACGGTTCGGCCGTGTTCGCCAGCGAAATCAACAGTGGGTGATAACCCCATGTCCCGTCGTAGGCCACGTCCATCCCGTCTTTGCATTCTCCGGTGGTTGGGGCCAATGTCCCGTCCGCCTCCAGAACCGCTTCCTCGAAAAACGCATCGGGCTGCTGGCGCCAGACTTTCAGCCGCACTTTATTGAACGTGTCCATCAGCGACTCCACGTCGTCTTCCTCAAATCGCCGGCAGAAGTCTCCCGCCGTGGTCGGATCCGGAATCCGCTGTGCTCCCAACGCGTCCAGATACACTTCGTCATTGCGCCGCAGTTCGATATCTTCCATACACGTGCCCCCACTCAACGCGTTGTAGGCGATGTTCAACACGTGATCCGATTCCTGGTAGGGCAGATGCCGCTTCAGCACATGCACGTCCTTGTCGATGGCTTCGATCAGTCCGGTCCGCCGCGCCACCTGATGCATCATTCCGATGCCGCCCACCGACAGACCCCTCATCCGGTCTCCCATCTCGTACCGGATGTTGCGCGCCGACAGCATCGGCTTCGCCTGATCTTTCCAATTCCGATCCCCAAGCCGACGCTCAATTCGCCGCTTGCGGTTCCTCATGTTCTTGCGCGTATAATCGTTCATCTGAAATGCCTCCTTCTCCAAAGAATCTGTCCAAGGTTTTTTTCGCACGGAGAGGGGGCATTTCGGGTACTTCGGCGGTTATTCCACTTTCAATTCCTCATCAATCACGCTTGTTCAGGGTCTAGTCACTTCCCATCACCATTGGGACCATCTAGGTGGTGCGCGGACCTATGTCGCTCACGGCGTGACCGTGGTTACGCATGAAAGCAACGAGGATTTCTTTAGGGACGCGGTCTTTGCGCAACAGATACGGACGTTGAGTCCCGACACGCTATCCCGGAATCCGCTCGCCACCACTGGGCCCGGACCGGTTGCGCTGGAAACCGTCACGGATCGGCACTTCATTAGCGATGGAGATCGCACGCTTCTTCTCTTTAACGTGCAAAATCTCAATCACGCGGCAGATATGCTGATCGCCTATTTGCCGGAAGAGCAGATTCTGATTAACGCGGATCTCTGGGGTCCGCCGCCTGCCGGTGTACAGCCGCCAGCCAATGTCAGCGCCAGCGCGGTTGCGTTGTATAACAACGTTAGGCGGCT
This sequence comes from Terriglobia bacterium, assembly GCA_965263045.1. Lineage (GTDB taxonomy): Bacteria > Acidobacteriota > Terriglobia > 20CM-2-55-15 > 20CM-2-55-15. Next base: position 3,704,042 of record CBDHGK010000041.1, on the reverse strand, counting down.
GAATTTAGACGTTACGATGCACGTCCCCATTCACGGTCAGCCGGGGCCGAATGCCGATTTTGAGCGGATCGTCGGACCGGCTGCAATGCAGCAACAGGCCGCGCTGGAGGGCGGGGGCTAAAAAGTCCCGCAATTCAATCTACAGGAAAATCAAAAACTCAATTCTGGTGCCGGGGGGGGCCTGCCTTACGAACCTATTCAGGGCCGCGAAATGAAGAGTCCCGTGGTTCCCGGATGGCAGTGCGGATGTCTGAGTTCAACTTATTTCAGCCGCTCGGGGATGGGCGCGCCGCCGAGCGAAGACACCGACTTTCCTCACATTGTTGATTCGGGGGGGCGACCGAGTTCGTCCTGTTCAGTGGGACAGCGGAGCAGTCTTCGGCGGGGACGTTGCAATTCTGTTATCAGAGCGGAGCACCGCTCGGCCTGAACATTAAGTAACCGTTTCACTCCAGAGCTGGTTCGAAGAGGTTTGAAGAACTGCAGGAGCGGGTGTCGGTCCCTTAGTTGGTCAAGTCCTGGCGAATCCAATTCCCGGAATGTGAGAATTCGTCCCCGAACTGGAAAGGGAACGAGGAGCCCTGCTTGATCAAGATAAGTGAATTGGCGCAGGTGCTCGGAACCGACCTCTCCCGAATGTTGCGCAACCTCTAGCAGTCCGTGGCAGAAGTCTCGAGGGTCGCGCGCAGGGGTCTTCGGGTTGCTGGCGCGAAGTGAGGAGCGGAACGATGTCTTTTCATCGTGACCCGCCTTACTTAATACCGGACAAAGCCTGCGGCCCGAACCCCCCTGCGCCCTAAGGGTTACGGCGAAACGGGGCCGTCTTCGTTGTCGCCGACTCCTCGCAATGAATGAGCATTTCAGCGTCGTCGCGACGTCGTGTCGTCACGGTGTGATCTCCTAGAATCCGGCCCCGTTTGGCCGTAACGCGCCCCTCGAGACTTCTGCCACGGGCTGCTAGGACGCCCTAATCAAGCAACGGTTTTCGGGTGTCTCTTCGCGTAGCTATAGGCCGTATACGCTGCAACTATATGGCAGATCCAACCTAGGAGACCTCCACTCCCGATCCAAAGTCCCGGTGTGATGATCAGCCAGAAAATACCGCGCAGGAACTTACCGTTGTAGATTTGTCCGACGCCTGGGATCAGTAAACTCAAAACGGCTGCATTGCCCGGTTTGCTCATCGAAACCATTGCTCCGGGTCCTGCTTGTAGAACTGCCGAAGCTGTTCGTAGAGTTCCCGGTGTCGCCGTTGTAGGTCACGGGGGCGCTGGAAGAAAAATTCCGTTGCGACAGCGAAGAACTCCGAGGGGCTCTCCGCCCCATACGGGTCCAACACCGTGCGACGGCCTTGCTCGGCAGCGTCTTGCAGTCTCTCGTATTCGCGCTGGAACACCTCGACCCATTTCCGCCACTGGTCCCGGCCTTCAAGGACCGGTGTACCGTCGGCCGCACCGGATTCGTCGTCGAGTTGGTGGGCGAATTCGTGGAATACGACGTTTTGGCCTTCCTTCTGGTCCATCGCACCACGCTGAACATCTTCCCAGGACAGCACCATAGCGCCCCGGTACCAGGATTCGCCTTCGCGGACCTCCGTGCCTTCTTCGACCAGATAGTCTCCCAGGTGACGTTCGCTCGGTGCTTGGTAAGCATGAGGATAAACGAGGATGCTTTCCAATTGCGGATAGTAGTCCGTATCTCGATGTAGCAGAAGGATCGAGGCATGCGCGGCAATCGTAACTCGTATGCGATCACTCAGATCCAGTCCGCCACACCCCTCAAAGCGCTTCTCTTCCAGGAAAACCTGTATGTGCCCACGAAGCTCGGTGCGATCCGCGTCAGAAAGCCGACGATAAATAATCAGCGCCTCGAGCTCGGCGTTCCAATCCGCCGGGAACGGGCGAACGCGAGTCCTTTCCCGCCGCCAATTTCGAAACCAACCGAACATACGAGCTCTTACCTCATGTATTTGGGGGATGTGAACTCGGGAGCGCTAACGGAGTTCAACGCAATCTTATCCGTTGAGGCTACTATCTCGCTCTAAGAAACACTGAATCCGAAAAATCTGGGTCCTAGCTCTCGCATCGGTCGATACTCGCTCAAATGTGCGGGTGGCGAAATCTCATACCGGCTCCCGATGAGTTATTGTCAAAAGTGGTGTTTAGGCGACTGAATCAAGCGGCGGCCTGATCGACGTTTGTCACCTCGATACCATCGTTGAATTTCACTCCAGTAATCACCTTGGCCAGATCATCGAATCCTCGTAATCGTCGCCAGTTCTTCTGAGCGCACTGTCCCAGTTTGAACATCATGTGCAGCATGCCGTCGCGCGTCAGGCACCCCCTGGATCGCTTGGTCCGGTGGCGGATGGTCGCGAAGGTCGACTCAATGGGATTGGTCGTTCTGAGGCTCTGCCAGTGCTTGGCCGGGAAGTCGTAAAAGGCCAGCAGTGCTTCGCTGTCTTTCTGGAGGCAGAGAGTGGCTTTCGGATATTTCGGTTCATAGGTTTCAATGAACAGGTCGAATGCCTTCTCGGCGTCTGCCTTTGTCTCGGCCTTCCAGATCGCGTGCAAGGCCTCTTTCGCTTTCGCCTGAGCCGACTTGGGTAGGCAGTTCAACACGTTCATGGTCTTGTGCATCCAGCAGCGTTGTTGGCGTGTCCCGGGATAGATTTCCTCCAGTGCGGCCCAGAACCCCATCGCACCGTCACCGATGGCCAACTCCGGGATATTCATCCCACGGGACTTCAGCTTCAACAAGACCTCGCGCCAACTCTGTGTCGATTCCCGGACACCGTCTTCGATCGCCAGAAAACGCTTCTCTCCGCGTTCATTCACGCCGATCACGACCAATGCACACAACTTGGTTTGTTCCGCACGAAGTCCGCTGTAAATGCCGTCGGCCCAGACATACACCCAGCGGTTTGCATCCAGCCGCTCCTCGCAGCTTTGGCGGTACTCCTCGCCCCAGACCTGCTTCAGGCGCGATACCGTGCTCGCCGACAGACCTTGCGCCTGGGGACCGACAAGAACTTTTAGGGCTTCACCCATTTCGCCGCTCGAGACGCCTTTCAAATACAACCACGGCACCGCGGCTTCCAGCGACTTCGTCTTTCGAATGTACGGAGGTACCAGCGCCGATCGGAACGTCACCGCTTCGCCGGTCTTGGCACGGACCTTCGGGATTTGCACCGTTACCGGTCCCAAACCGGTCTGCAGTTCGCGTTCAGGCAGATAGCCATTGCGCACCACCCCGGCGTTCCCCTTCTCGGTGCGCCGATCGTTGTGCTGGGATAGCAGTTCTGACAATTCGGCTTCGACTGCGCGTTGGATCAGCTCTTGAGCTCCGGCTCGTAGCAAATCGGTCACCGCGTCTGCGATCGCTTCTCGATCTTCCCGTTCAATAACGATACTCTTACTCATAGTGGCGTATCTCCTTTGGTTGCTTTGAAGTCTCGTAAACAACAAATCAACCAGATACGCCGCTTTTCTTCAATCCCTCAAACACCAGATTCGGTTATAACTCTCTCCCGATTGCTGAAGTACCCTCTAGGGCGACGAGAACTTCGTTATGGTTTTCCCCGCAGACCGAGCCGCGTCCGACGAGCCCATACGCCCCGGAATCAACATCGTTCTCAACTGGTCTGAAGAACTGAAGCAACGGGTCCCGGTGCCGTAGCGGTCGGAAAAGACAGGCTGTTCAACCCCAGAAATTCCACGCGATGCTTCCTGGAATAGTTCCGTACTGATTCCAAGTCCTGTATTGTCCCCGATACGGAATGTGGATTGCTGCACTAGAGTGTCCGGCAACAAAGCGAAGCGTAGGCGGTTAAAAGGCCAGGTGGCTTAGGCAAGAAGTCAGAACACGGATTCTTAAACACAAGGCTACAAGTAGTTACTGATCGGGTTACGCGCAGCAGCCGAAATTGCCAGACAGGTCACCGAAACATCATCGACAATAAAATGTCGGTTCGTGGCAGTTGATTGTCAATTCACCGCCAACGCCCTCTCTCTTGCGGGGGCTCGCCAGGGCCGAGCAAGGTGGCGCATCACAATGAGCCCTGAATGCGCGGAGCGAAGCGGGTGTCGGCGGACGTCTCCGCCGCTGCAGTAGACAATTCATGAATAGTCCGAGCTGCTATGTGACCCTGCCTCGATTTGACGTACACCAGTTCCCTAAGCAGTCATAAGGTTGGACTCAACGTCGACCGGTGTCTTGTAGCCGATCGACGAATGCATGCGGCTTCGATTATAGAAGCCCTCGATCCAGTCGACGATATCGAGTTTGGCCAGTGCTCGGGTGGCGTAGCGCAGCCGGTGGATGCGTTCGACCTTCAGCGTCTTGAAGAAGCTCTCCATCGCTGCGTTGTCCCAGCAATCGGCCCGCCGGCTCATCGATTGAATCATCCGGTAGTCTTTGATTAATCGCCGATGGCTATCGCTGGCGTATTGGCTGCCGCGATCCGAATGCATAATCAAACCTTCTGGTGGTTTGCGCCGCCAGTACGCCGACTTCAACGCCTGGCAAACTAAGTCGGCCTTGATCCGATCACTCATGGACCAACCAACGATCCTTCGGCTGGCCAGATCCATGACGCAGGCCAGGTAGATCCAGCCTTCTCCGGTGGCGACATACGTGATGTCGCCGGCCCATGCTCGATTGACTTTCCAACCATCAAAGCGCCGATCCAGTATGTTTGGAGCAATTGGTTTGTGGTGGGCCGAATCGGTCGTCACCCGATAGGGTCGCTTATATACCGTACGCAGGCCCTGCCGATTAAGGCTTTTGCGCACCCGTTCGTGACTGACATGAACGCCCTGATCGCGCAGCCCGCGCACGATCCGTGGCCGGCCGTAACTGCGCCTGCTGCCGGCGTGGATCGCCGCCACCTGGGCATCGAGTGCCGCGTTGGCCATCGATCGATTGCTCGGCGCTCGCCGTTTCCACTGGTAGTACCCTGTCCGCGATACCTCCAGTAGCCGGCACGTCCGGGTCACGTTGTATTGGTCGCTGTGCTCTTTGATCCAGGCGTACTTCACCGCGACTCTTTCGCGAAATACGCCGCCGCTTTTTTTACGATTTCTAAGTCCAGCTTCGCGCTCGCCAACTCCCGGCGCAATCGGACATTCTCCGCCTCAACTTCCGTCACCGACCGCTTCACGGGATCCCCGTTGCGATCCGCTGCCCTGAGCTTCCCGACTCGGCTGAGCCGAATCCAATTCCACAAGCTCGAATCCGGAATGCCCAACCGCTTGGCGGCTCTGCTACCCCCGATTGATTCGCCGAGCCGGACCGCCTCCACCTTGAACTCATCGGTGTACTGCCGATTCGGAATCCCATCTTTCTTGCCCATTTCGCCCTCCGTTCATCAAAAAGTTATCAGCATTTTGATGTACGTCAAACCAGGGCAGGGTCAATGGGTCCTCCGGTTCTTCGGGGTCCGGGAATTCCTCTTCCCTCAAGCGGAAACCCTCGGCTAAATCTGGGTCATCCTCGACGCCCAGCACCCGCCTGGCGATGTACTCGCCAATCACCGGTCCGGACTTGAAAGCTTCCGAGGAGCCTCCGCCCGCTAGCCACACGTTGTCGAAGTCCGGGTGTTTATCGATGATGAAATTCCGACTGACACTGAACGCGTAGTGACAAGCACGCGTTTCGTTGATCGGCGCACCGATAAGGTCTGGGAAATGGCGCTCGAGGACCTGTCGCGGCTGTTCGTGATACTCCTCATCGAGCCACCGTTCGCTCAGGTCGGGGTCTTCGGCCGGGCGGCCCCCAGTGCGCACGCGGAATCCACGGTGATCGCGTCCCAGGGCAGGCCAGCCAGTCACGCCCGGAACGCCATAGCTTGGCATGTTGGGATACACCCAACGGTCGTCACCGGGCGGCACGGCGAAGTAAAACACGTGCCCCATCGGAATTCGTAACCGATTTCCCATCAGTTCAGGAAAGACTTTGGGAAACCAGGCCCCGCACGCAAAGATGAATGTGGATGAAGAAATCGGATCTTCCGGGTCCAGCGTTACGGTTTGCAGTTGGCTCCCGGCGCGCTCGCCCACCGCCGCACGACCGAGCGTGAACGAGCCGCCTTCCTGGAGGAACACCTGGGCCACGGATTCGATTGCTCGACGCGCACGGACAACACCGGCCCCGGGTTCGTATAGACCGACTCCAAGGCCTTCGAAGCGAATCCACGGCCAACGGTAGTTGACCTCTTCCGGTGTGAGAAACTCATAGGGAACGCCAAGCATGTCCCAGTTGGCGGCCGTTTCTTCGAGATACGGGATCATCTCTTCGCGAAGAATGAGATCGCCCGTCGTATAGAAAAGTCGTGGAAGCAGTCTGCTGCTGTATTCTTCGTCCCACTGCTGCCACCGTCGCATGGACTCCGTCGCCCAGCGCGCCCAGAGCAAACCCTGATCGCGCCCTCCGTACGAGCTTCGGACGCCCCGGGTCTCACCACCGGAGGTCGATCGAGAATTCGCGGGGCCGTACGTATCGACGACCGAGACGGTTGCGCCAAGACGGAGCAGGTGGAGCGCAGTCCACATCCCGAAAGAGCCAGCCCCGACCACCACCACGTCGGGCGCCTGTCCCGGCCGCAGCCGCTCGGCGGTCGCGCGTTTGGGCGCTCCGGTTTCGCCCCCAGCTATGCCCTTCGCCCCAAGGCTGAGCCCGGCCGCACCCAGCGTGGCCGCTTTGAGAAAATCTCGTCGGTGGACAGTCATAGGTGCTTTCCTCTTTTTTGGAGGCCGATCCAAATTTTACGAAAGGAGGGAGCTGGGAGCAATAAAAGTCTGGACTCCTTGCGAACCCCGTTCCCAGGGATTCGCTTCGTCAAGGACTGGAAGGCGGCGAGCTTTTCAACGGATTCGAGCGGATCGAGAATTATGTGGGTGGTTCCATCCGACCAGGAGCGGCTATTGGCTCCACTACCCCTGTCGTCAAACTTTCGCGGTTGGCGTTTATCTAGGAAGTCAAGCAGGCAGACCCCCGACACGGTGATCCTGGAAGGAAACGTATAGCGATCCGGTTCATCGAAGCGTACTACTCTCGATTTCCAGTTGAACTGTGGCGGCACTCTTTCCGACGCCGCGTACCAGGTCCCGTCTTCATTGAATCCGATTCGTGAAACACCGAAGGTTGGGATTGCGCGGGATAGACGCCGAAAAGTAGGGCTATTCACTTACGCAGGATAGGTAAACCTTGGCGACAAGGGAGGAGTAATCGCGAGTTTTGCTGCGGCTTCGTTCTCACCAGTCCAGGTCGTTGCCCGTGACTGCCACCGCCTGCGGGTGCCGGTCTTTTCTTTATACATGCCTCTGCGCATATGGAGTGCACGGCCAGTAGCAAAGACTTAAGGCCTGTGCCTGCACCCGACAAAAACTCGGCTAAGAAGAAACGAGCGCGACATATGGTCGCTATGGGACCGGATTTGTTGATGGTGGCTGGCACGGAAGTTACTGAGACGATTGTGTAGAGGGTTGCCTGTCGGGTTGCATTCACCGATGGCTTCGTGGCGCGAGTTCCGCCAGTTCTTAGACTGTGGCATTTCGCTACCGACCGCGGAAAGCGAGCCGTCGAGCTTGCCGCTGCCCTCGCATGGGCTCCAGGAGTCAGTTCGTCGGATTCGTCGGGTAATTAGCGCTCGACAACGTAGGAACTGTTGATGTGTCTGAGCGATGCCACTCCGGATTGCCTCATCACCAGATCGAATTCGTTTTCGAGGACTTCCAGGACCCTCTCCACACCAGGTTGGCCGAAGGCCGCAAGGCCCCAAATGTACGGCCGTCCGATACAGATGGCGCTGGCCCCGAGGGCCAATGCCTTGAAGACATCCGTTCCGCGCCGGAACCCTCCATCGATCAAGATCGGAATCCGACCCTGAACACCGTCGACGACCTCGGATAACGCTTCGATCGTTCCGCGGCCGGTCTCGGTAGCACGGCCGCCGTGATTCGAGACAATGATGCCGTCGACACCGTTCTGAACCGCGAGTTCTGCGTCTTCCCGCGCTTCGATTCCCTTCAAGAGGAGCCTTCCGCGAACGACGTCCCGCAGTTGCCTCACGAAATCCCAGGTGAGCGCCGAATTCGGACCGAACGTCGTCGCATCCAGATCGGCCAGCATGGGCCTGCTTGCGTTCCTGGTTCCCGGTATGTGACAGCTTTCACACTCCCGCGTGTCCATCCGGGCAAAGCGCTCCGCTGTCTCGGTGTTTCGTCCAGCCAGGAGGTCGATGGTGAGAACGATGGCAGGACTTCCCGCCGCTTCCGCACGTCGAATCATCACCTCGGAGGCAGCCAGGCTCCCCTGCGGATAGAGTTGGTACCACACTGGCGCCCCACGGGCTTCAGTGACCTCCTCGATCGACGACGTGGTGACCGTTGACAGGATCTGCAAATGATCCCGTGCTTCGGCGGCGCGGGCGACTGCGACTTCTCCTTCCGGATGGAATGTCTTCTGACTGCCGACCGGACAGAGCACGATTGGGCTTCGCAAGCGTTGACCAAACAGCTCGGTCGAAAAGTCGGTGTTGGCGACATCAACGAGGCGTCGGGGTCGAATGGCAAACTTCTCGAACCCCTCGCGATTCGCTTGAAGCGTCCGATCGTCGTCCACACCGGTGGCCATATATCCCCAATGGGCCGGCGGGAGATTCTGGCGCGCAACTGGTTCGAAATCGAACACGTTGATGGCTTCTTCGGGCGTAGAGATCAGACCCGAATCTTGGATGGCCTCTCCCAGAAGCTCGGGGATGCCGCCCCGAAACCCACCCATGGCCAGCAGCGGACTGCCAGCTAAGAACTTCAGAAATCGCCTTCGATTTCTGACGCTATCCGAGGTAGTGTTCATCGTTCGGACCATGATTCGACCTCCGTGAAAAATTCAGCAGAATGTATGTCTAGAAGCGTCCACCTCATCCACGAAAAAACCGTCCGGTTCTGGAAACGTGGTGCGAGACCGCCAGGGGACTTCCGGCACAAGCCTTTTAATGCACCACTTCACGTGTTGGGTCGGGCGCGATTCTTCGGGATTCTGCCGGTCTGGATTCTGCCTTTTCGCCTCCTGCAACTTGACATAACACTCCAACTGCGACATCCCCGCCATGCATCTTGCCACGCCCTGCATTGCGAACCGCACTTGTTTTACTTGTCGGCATGAGTTTCATCATGACCGCCGAATCTTCAATGATTAGGACCTTGATTGCTATCGACGACGATTGCTCACGAGTAACATTTAGCGTTCATCGGAAGTGCCGAGCGAGAAAGCGTCGTGGGGACGAGATTTTCGGGCACTTTCGATAACGACGTTTGAAGGAAGCCGGTGGCGTTTGCGGCGGACGCGGTGGGCTATGGAGAAAGTACGGGAATGCGGGTTGAAATTGTCACGGGACGGGACTCGACAAGGGCGAGTGGCGGGGTGGCGACGAGGAGTGTGGGTTCCGGAGCAGCAGTTTTAGAGAGTCTGCGGTGCGGGTCGAGGCTCGATTTGGAAGCATTTTTGAGATCAAGACACACGTGGGCGGCGGCGTGCGCGAGCACGTCTGGAAAGTGTGTAACTGGAATCTCTGCTACGACGTATCTGCAAAGCATATGGAAGTGAAGCTCCATGCGATCTGCGCAGCGGTCAGCCTCTCGATGACCTTCATCGGGGTCTGACAGACGGGACATAACCCGGCCGAGTCGCTCGCAGGGGCTTCCTCGTGAGGATCGGTCGACGCCATTCCTAACAAACGATGACAAAGTTCCATGGATGCGGAACGTTGTGCGTTCGCCATGAAACCGAAATGTCGGATGCGGACAAAACCTTTCGGCAGCACGTGGAGGAGGAAGCGGCGGATGAACTCGGCGGCGGAAACCGTCATCGTTCTTGATTTGTTGCCACGCGCGTAATCCCGCCAACGGAACGTGACCTGGCCGCCGTCGAAGGACAACAATCGATGATTGGAGATGGCAACACGGTGGGTATAGCGTCCGAGATAGCGTAATACCTGTTCGGGCCCACCGAATGCCGGCTTCGCATAGACGACCCAAGGTTGGCGAAATAACGGTCGCAGGAAAGCCGCGAAGCTCTTCGGTTCGGATAACTGCTGGATCTGTCCCGCGAAGGTCAGGCACTCTCTGCGAAACGCCTTCCGCAATCCGTCAACGAACTTTCCCCGGAATATTTTCCCCAGAACCTTTACAGGCAGGAAGAAAGGGTAGCGCGGCCGAATCCATCGCGAACGGTCCGGTGCGATTCCACCGGCGGGAACGACGCAGTGGAGGTGAGGATGAAACAGCACGTTTTGTCCCCATGTGTGCAGGATGAGGAAGAAGCCGATCTCGGCGCCAAGGTGTTTGGGATTTCTCGCGACCTCCCGCAGCGTCTCGGCCACGGTGCGGAACAGCAGGTTATAGAGTTCAACCGGATTCTGCAGGACAAGCGCATGTAGTTCCTTTGGCAGCGTGAACACGACATGGAAGTATCGTGTCGCGAGAAGTTCACGTTCTCTGGCTGCGATCCAGCGCTGACGCGCCTGAGTCTGGCATTTCGGACAATGGCGATTACGGCATGAGTTGTAGGAGATGGTCCCCTCGCCCCCACATCGCGGGCAGGCATCGATATGACCGCCAAGAGCGGCTGTTCGGCAACGCACGATGGCATGCATCACCTTCAGCTGCTGGAAATCGATTCTGTTTCGATGACGGTCGATGAAGTCGTTGCCCCGCGCGCGCAGGATGTCGGCCACCTCCACGGCGGACCGCGTCATTGTTTCTGCTTCCTTTTTCTGGAGCGCTTCACCGTATCGAGCCTGGAAACCGGCAGGGTCTCTACGGGATTGGCGACCGTCTGCAAATGACGGCGAGACAAGTGCAGATAGACGCTGGTGGCTCGCAGGTCCGAGTGACCCATCAACATCTGAATGGTGCGCAGATCGGTGCCATTCTCCAGTAGGTGGGTGGCCCAGCTGTGACGCAGCGTGTGCGGCGATACACGCTTCTTGATTCCGGCACGTTTCGCCGCATTTTGTACCGCCAACCACACGCACTTGGACGTGAGGGGTTTGTCGGCACGCCAGTTGTCGACCATGCCGGGAAACAAATAGGTCCCAGGCTTCATCCAGAGCCAGTACTCCCGTAGTGTATTCAGCAGCTTTGGCGGCAATGGCACATCGCGATCCCGGTTGCGCTTGCCCTGACGGATGTGGATGATCATGCGCTGGCTATCGATGTCCTGGACCTTCAACCCGATCAACTCGGCCCGACGCATTCCAGGAATGTGTGCCAATCTTAGTTGGAAATTGAAACGGCTCCAAACCCCATGGTTTGATGGTATTGGAAGAAACAACATCAAGCCTGTAAGAGAAAGGAGCCGAGATGAGGAGTCTGTTACGTTCGGTAAAGAAACGCAAGAAGTCGCGTGTGCTGGGTGAGGTCGAGGTCCTGAGCCGGGAGGAATACTCGGGACTGGAATTGGACTCGAAGGTGGAGATGATTCGGGCGTTGATCCCACTGGGGTTGATGCACGTGGAGGAGTTGCTCGACGAGGAAGTGAAGTCGTTGGCGGGTGAGCGATACGCACGAAAGGAGGCGGCGTTGCGGGGCCGGCGACACGGGAGCAATCCGGGGACCGTGGGGCTGGGTGGCCAGCGGGTGCCGGTTCGGGTGCCTCGAGTGCGCAGCGTGGCGGGCGGGGAGATTCCGCTTCGGACCTACGAGGAACTCAGTCCGGGTGGCGCGGTGAACGAGCTACTGCTCAGACGTGTGCTGTATGGGATCTCCTGCCGGAACTATGAATCGGCCGCTGAAGCGATTCCGGGAGCGATCGGACTGTCGAGTTCGACGGTGTCTCGAGGATTCGTCCAGGCGAGTGCCGCGAAACTTCGGGAGATGCAGGAGCGGGATCTGAGTGGCGAGGACGTCGTGGCGATCTTCCTGGACGGGAAGGCGTTTGCCGACGCCCTGATGGTAGTGGCCCTGGGCGTCACGCTTTCGGGCGACAAACGCTTCTTGGGCTTCGTGGAGACCGACACGGAGAACGAGCAAGTGCTGACTCCGTTTCTCCGTTCGTTGATGGAGCGGGGCCTGGACATCTCTGAAGGCGTGCTGGTGATTGTCGACGGCGGCAAAGGTCTGCGGGCGGCGGTCAAGAAGGCATTCAGGAATCGAGCCCTGGTCCAACGCTGCCAATGGCACAAACGCGAGAACGTCGTGAGATACCTATCGAAGACCGAGCAAGCCGTGTGGCGACGCCGGCTGCAGCGGGCCTACGAGCGCCCGGAGTACGACGAAGCTCGGGCGGCGCTCGGAGAGCTCCATGGAGAGCTCGAGGAGCGAAACCAATCGGGGGCTGCGAGCCTTGAGGAAGGCCTGGAAGAGACCCTCACGTTGCATCGGCTCGGCGTGTACGGGGTCTTGGGCCGTTCGTTCAAGACGACGAATTGCCTGGAATCGGTCAATGCCCTTGTCGAGGAAAGGTGTGCGAAGGTCGATCATTGGAAGAACTCGAGTCAGCGGCAACGCTGGTTGGCGACGGCGCTCATCGACATCGAACCGCGCCTGAGGAAGGTGATCGGCTACCGTCATCTTCCAAAGCTCCGCGAAGCCCTCCAGCGAGAGCTGAAAATTGAGGCGAAGACGTCGACGAGATCGAAGAAGAAGGTTGCATGACCCATCGTGAGCCGTGGAGAGTTTCAACTAAGAATGGGCTTGACTCCATTCCAGTGGCATACAAGGTCATCAGCATCGTGTAATCGAGCAGGTTGTTTGCGGAGCCGATCAGTTGGGTGACCTCCTCTTTGCTCAGAACAGTCGGCAGTCGCTTCGGCATCTTGGGATACGGGAGATCCAGCTTCAGGTATGGACGCCGTAGCGTCTTCACAAAGAAGAATCGCAGCGCGGCAATGTGCAGACCTACAGTCTTGATCGCGAGCTTTCGCTCCTGGATCAAATGCAACTGATACTGCCGCAGGTGTTGCTGGCTGAGACGATCGGGGCGCGTGCCAAAATAGCGAGCGAAGTCTTCAACGACTCGCAGATAGGTTCGGATTGTTGTTGGAGAGAAATTGCGGCGCTGGAGTTCTTCCAGCATCCGTTTCCGCAAATCAGTCATGTGGGCCTCCTTTGAGGCCCACACTCTACAGTCTGACGATCACCCCTCGGTCAGCCCACGCGCAGCGTCCGCCGCGCCAGCGGCTTCGTTCAAACGCCGCAGCGTTTACGAATCCAATCTCAATCCCCAAGAATTCGTATTTCGAAAAGCTCCATTCGCTCTTCGCGCCCTGACACACTCGTCCGCGACAATCCAGATCCCTGTGTAGTCCCCTACCCTTCCATGTGACTGTTTCATTGACCTGAAATCTCACCTGTAGTCTTATGCAACCAATGGAATCGGGCACCACACTCGGTCCCTACGAGATCCACGTCCAAATCGGTGCAGGTGGTATTGGGAGAAGCGTGGCGCGCTAGGGACACGAGCCTAGGATGTGAAGTGGCCATCGAGACCCTACCTGGGGAGTCCGTGAGACCGACAGGTTGGGTCAATTCGCTCGAGCGCCAAACCTGCTGACTTTGCTCGCTACGGAACCGCGATGTTGAGTTGTTGCTGAAAGGCAGAAGTATTGGGGTTCGCCAGAAAAGGAGAGCCGAATGAAATTTGAACTGCGTGCTTTCGTGATGGTATTGACAATCGCCGGTCTAGTAACTGGGTTGACAGGAATGTTCGCTGAGGCTCGACAGGTGCCTGTTCAGGATCAGCAGCCTGCGGGATCTGCGCTTCGACCGGCTGTGATGGGCCCGTCCGGTGGTGTATCCACTGGTCACCCCCTCACGACGGCTACAGCCTTTGGCATTCTCCTTAAGGGCGGAAACGCATTCGACGCTGGAGTCGCAGCCCTGCTTGCAGGCGGAGTGCTCGAACAGGATCTCTACAGTCTCGGAGGCGAAGCCCTGGTTTTGGTCTACCCGACCGAGGATGGGAAAGTTACGTCCGTCGTCGGTCAGGGCTGGGCACCGGGCGAAGTTAATGTCGATTGGTACCGGTCGAGGAACAAAACTCTCCAGGGTGAAGGACTCGATCCTGCAGTTGTGCCGGGCGCTGTCCACGCAGCGCTCACTGTCCTCGAGCGGTGGGGAACGATGAGCTTTGAAGAAGTCGCTGCACAGGCGATCGACTACGCCGAGAACGGTTTTCCGCTCCGTCCGAGTACCGTTCGGGCGATTCGGAACCAGCTTCAATTCTTCGAGGCTTGGCCAGACAACCAGGAATACTGGTTCAAACTGAACGGGTCCCTCTACACGGCCGGCGAGACAATCAAGCTCCCGAGTCTGGCCAGAACGCTCAATCGAATGGTTGAGGCCGAGCGTGGCGCGATTTCCGATGGCCGCGCGGCCGGGATAGCCGCTGCGCGCGATCTTTTCTACAAGGGTGATATTGCGCGTGAGATGGTAGCGTTCCTGCAGAATAACGGGGCCCCGTTCTCCTATCCCGATTTTGCCGAGTTTTTTGCAAGGATTGAGGAACCTGCCAAAACGACTTACCGCGGCTACACGATATACAAACATGGTTTTGGCAGTCAGGGCCCCGCCCTCCTTCAAACGCTCAACATTCTTGAGAATTTCGACTTGAATGCGATGGGATATGCCAGTGCAGATTATCTCCACACCGTGGTCGAAGCGATGAAGTTGGCTTATGCGGACAGAGATTCCTATTATGCAGATCCCACATTCGTATCGGTGCCCTCTGAGGGGTTGTTGTCGAAAGAATACGCCAGCGAGCGGGCGAAACTCATCGATCCGCTACATGCTTCGAGGTCCTTTGTCGCCGGGGACCCGTTGCCGTACGATTCGGACGTTGATCAGTGGAACTACTGGAAAGCCGAACTCGAGGATGCTACCGCCGATCAAGCCGAACTGAAAGCCTCAGCTCCGGACATGCTTGCGTCACTCGGTCAAGACTCGACCGGAGTCATGAAAGACACGACACACATGGCAGTCATTGACAAAGACGGGAACATCTTCGACGTGACGCCCAGTGGCGGCTGGATTGGCGGTGCCGTCATCCTCGGAGATACCGGAATAGGCATGAGCGTGCGCGGCGAGCAATTCTGGCTGGATAGTTCGCGAGCAAACCAAATTCGTCCACACGCGCGGCCACGGTACACGTTAACGCCGACTCTCATTTTCGATGGTGACGTGCCGATGATGGCTCTGGGAACGCCAGGCGGTGACAACCAGGAACAGACAATTCTGCAAGCTTTTCTCAGCATCGTTGAGTTTTGGGACGATTGGTATCCGAATCTGCACGCCGCTCTGGAGCGAGGGCGGGTGCAGACCCTCCACTTGTACGGGTCGTTCTGGCCGCACTCGGCCGACTTCAACCGGCTGAGGGTCGAAGCCCCGATTCCAGGTGTCGTCTATGACGAGTTGCGAGCCCGAGGGCACGACGTGGACCGACTGCGTACGTTTGGAATGTCCGGGTGCGCGACGGTGGTCATGATCGATCCGCTCACCCAAAATCGTTTAGCAGGTGCTGACCCACGCCGGGACTGCTACGCGATAGCGTACTAGTTGATGACGCACCGGTCAGACCGGTGCCGGGGATACGCCGACAACTTTCATGGCCCTTACAGCTACGCCCACTTGACAGAGGCGTCCACATACGGCAATTGAAAATTCCTTGCATCCAATCATTGCATGGAATCCGACGCCCCACACGGCCAGTAGGAGTTCCTGGTGCTCTGAGTCAAATAGCTGAAGCGACGGGTGCCGGTTCCTTAGTGCATCGTCCGGTTTCGCTTAATTTACCCAACCGAACTCCGAAAACTTCTCCAAAAAGCCCGAAGTAGGGCCGAGGTAATTCCACGTGCCTGTGTTGTCCCCGATACGGAAGTGTGGATTGCTGCACCAGATTCTCCGGCGATAAGAAGCGTAGCTGTTATTTACGCCACGTGTCTTTCTCAAGAAGTCAGAACACGGGTTCCTAAACACAAGGCGACTCTTGGTTAGTAATCCGGTTCCGCGCAGGCTCTTTCTCTCGAACAATGCAGGTGTTTAGACTACCGGCTTGCGGGAACCCGGCGCCGCAGCTCGTCGTGGAAATTCGTGATCACCGTGAGCGTCGGGTCGGGCTCGAGGCGCTGGGGATTGTATAAAGTAAGGAACCGCTCGCCATCAGGTGAGAGGTCGACATCGTATCCCGCCTGATTGACGAACGGGCCGCGTGACAAAGCCCTACCCGGCGTATGCGGTTCTGTTCTAGAATCGCTCAAAGGAGAAAAGCCGTGGTAAACACCTCATTGAATCCTACAATTGTCATTCTTTCGCTGGTCTTAGCCGCCGCCCCGTTGTCCGCCCATCACGCGTGGCCAGTAAACGAATCCGAACTCGTAACGGTGAGGGGAACCGTGGCCGAGTTCCGGTGGGCAAACCCGCACCCGATGATTACCCTCGAGGTTCGGACCAATGACGGCAGAATCGAGGAGTGGTTGGTCGGTGGACCCGCCCTCAACCGGATGGAGAGGAACGGCTGGACCCCTACGACGGTGAAGTCAGGCGACGTGATCACGGGTATCGGCTATCAGTTTGCCGACGGCCAGAAGATCGTCAAGCTTGATCGGGCGGTGCTGGCCGACGGCAAGGAGATCCGTCTCTACGGCGACTCGCTTTACCGTTAGACCCGCTTCTTTCTTTACGACCCGGCCCTCTCACTGCCGGTAAGGCCGGGTTGGCGATGTCAACGTAGCTTGTCTGAAACAGTCTGACGGCGGATAGGGCCGGAGACCAACCGTAGTACCCGTCGCCAAGTATCGAACGACCGGGCTTTCAGTTCCCGGTTCCGATACTCCATTTACTCCGCCAAGCCACACCAGGGGAAAAATCTGCGAAACTCGCCAGCCGCATTGGCCAGCCTTTCACTTGAGAGAGGTGGCTGCATTGGTCGGTGGTGTGAATCTTGATCACGCAGAGTGGCAGACCGCTGCTGATAGATGTGCGCTAAATGAGGCTGATCGCCAGACTTACTTCCTGCTCGCTTCCGATGAGGTGAACCCGGTCTCCTTCCTGGAGGCGGAATTCTGGTCCGGGATTGCTGATCACCGCACCGTCCCGTTCCACGGCCACGACTGTCGCGCCGGATTTCTGCCGGATCCCCAGTTCTTCGATCGATTTCCCGTCGGCGATCGCTCGCACTGTAACTTCGAAGATTCGGATTGCTCCGTCAACAGCCAGGCCCCGCAGGTCTTCCTGGCGAAACGGTTCGTAATGCTGCTGCCGGATATCAAAGACAGTGCGGTCGATCCTTGAGGGATGAATGCCCAGTCTGACGAGAAGGCGCCTGATGATCGTGAGAGAGGTTTCGAACTCCTCGGTTATCACCGTATCCGCTCCTGCCTGGTATATGGGTTCGATCTCCGGTTCGTAGCGAGTTCTGGCGATGATGAATGTGTTTTTATTCAGACGACGAACCGCCCCAACTCCCTGGCGCGTCGCCACGGGGTCCGAAATAGCAAATACTACGGCTCGTGCGTGTGCTACACCCATCCGTCGGAGGACGGTGTCGCTTATGGCATCCCCATAAAAGATCGGAATGCCTTCCTTCCGCATCTCGCCCACAGTTTGCGGGTTCATTTCAAGTACGGCATACGGCAGTTCCGAGGCCCGGAGCATGGCGGCGACGTTGCGTCCGTTCAGGCCGTATCCGACGATCACGGTGTGGTCCGACAGGTGGTCCAAAGTTTCCAGTTCAATACTAGCGATAGCGCCATCGTCACCGCTCGGACTGGTCGGAATCCACACTGAGAACTTCTGGACGAAAGTCGACAGAACCATAGTGAACAGGATCGTCGAAAGGACCATCTGTTGTATTTCAGGCCCCAGAAATTCATCGACTTGCGCCGCCTGGAGAAGAACGATTGAGAACTCGCCGACCTGGGACAACAACAGTCCGACCGCGATGGCGATGCGCAAGGGATATCCGATCAAGCGCACCACTCCGGTTCCGATCAGCGTTTTGAGCACTACGATCGCGATGGCTATACCAACGATTACAACCGCGTTGTCCAACACAAACGCGGGTTCCAGCAGCATCCCGATGGATACGAAGAACAGGCTGGTAAAGGTTTCGCGGAAGGGCAGAACGTCAGACAGGACCTGGTGACTGTACTCGGATTCCGAGATCACGAGCCCGGCGACAAAGGCTCCGATACCGGCACTAATACCGAATCGTGAGCTGACCCAGGCAATCCCCACGACCGTTACGATCACCGAGAGGATGAAGATGTCGCGGCTTCTTGCTTCGACTGTTCGTGCGATGAACCAGGGAACCACCGCTCTTGCTGCGACCAGAATCAGGACGATGGCCCCAGCCGAGAGCGCACCGGTGCGGATCAAACCGGAGGGATCAATCGCCGTGCGGCCCGTGATGAAAGGGAGAAACAGCATCATGGGCAAGACAATGATGTCCTGGAAGATGAGAATGGACAGGGTCACAGTGCCCTGAGGTGCCGTCGATTGCCCCCGTTCGTAGAGTAGGCGGAGTCCGATCACCGTGCTGCTCAGCGCCGTCAGCATTCCGAGCAAGATTCCGATGCGTGTGGAGCCGCTGAGCCAGGAACCGATTAGGCCCACAATCGCACCGGTCACCAACACCTGCGCACCACCGCCGACCAGAACAACCCAGATGGACTTCTTCAGCTTTGCAATCGAAAACTCGACGCCGATGGAAAACAGCAGCAGCAGCACGCCGATTTCTTCCATCGCGCGAACCTCCTCAATGGAGGCAATCAGGCTCAGGCCCGACGGTCCGATCAGCATGCCAGCGACGAGGAAACCCGTGATCGTCGACAGGTGGACAGCCCGGAATACGTACGACACCACGACTGCAGCGCCGAACAGAATCATCAAGTCGAATAAGAAGGTTTCTTCCATTGCCGGTTCTCGAATCCGAATTCATTCTGTCATGCTTTAAGAATGAGCGGCTTGGCTGGCGACGTTGTCGGACTGCTGGGTCCTAGAGTGGGGGCTTATTGGCCATTCACCTCTCGATCGAGGAATCACGGTTAGAGTCATCGATAACTATCGTTCCGTTCCAGACATACCTGCGGAATCGCGAGGTCCGAAATCAGAAGAAGTTGGTTGTCAGCAGGAAACCCGATTCGGCCACGACGCTCTCCAAATCGAATAAAAAATAGGGATTTTGAACACGTCCAATCGCCCTTCGCGCCCGGACTCGCTGGTCCGTAACAATCCACATACCTGTATGGTCGCCTAACCGTCAATGTGACTGTTTCATTGACCTGACATCCAGCCTTTGGTCTCATTGAATCTTGGCCATGTGGTCGCACCAACCAGTCCAGCCAATCAAGGGGTTTCCAATGTTCAGAAGTCTCAATACGCTTGGAGCGATATCTTCAATCGTTCTCATCGCAGGTTGCTTGGGCGAAGCCCAGAGCCAGTCGACAAATGAGATGGTCACAATTGCAGCCGGGCCTTTCATCATGGGGACGAACACCGGTCCGGCCGAAGAACGACCCGCGCATACGGTCGAGCTGGCCACTTTCGAGATCGACCGGACTCCGGTAACGAAGGCCCAGTTCGCCAGATTTCTGGAAGCCGTGGGACCGGTCGGTCCCGGGCGGGAAACCTATTACCAGGACGACGACTCCGATGCGCGCATCGATCGGAGCGGCAACTCGTGGATTGTGGAGACGGGTTTCGAAGACCATCCGGTCCTGGAGGTTTCATGGGCCGGGGCCCGAGACTACTGCGCCTGGGCCAACAAGCGCCTTCCCACGGAGGCGGAATGGGAGAAGGCCGCACGCGGCAGGGACGGCCGCATGTATCCCTGGGGCAATCAGGCTCCCGACCGGACGCGAGCGCAGTTCGACGGAGGCTGGAGGGAGACCGCCCAGGTGGGGCGCTTTCCGGACGGCGCCAGCCCATACGGCGTCCTCGACATGGCCGGCAACGTCTGGGAGTGGGTCAGCAGCGCCTACGCGCCTTACCCCTATGACGCCTCGGACGGTCGCGAGAGCCTCGAGCCGGGCCCGGTGCGGGGAACCCGCGGCGGCGGCCAGGACACCCCGGCGCCCCAGATCCGGTCGACCGAGCGCGGCCGGAATCTGTCGCGTGAGTTCGACTCGGGCCACCATAACATCGGCTTCCGCTGCGCCAGGTAGCATCTTGTCGACCTTTGAAACGGCAATGTCCGGTTAACTCTCCACGCAGCAGAATGACGGTATGAAAACTCGCCGATCTCGCTATCTCAGGCATCGCTTTCCGGCCGAAATCATCAGCCACGCCGTCTGGGTCTAGCCCTGCTTCCACCGTCGTCTAGAAATTGAAGAGATTCGTTAGCTTGAGTGTGACCGCGCGTTGGAGGAGTTGGCCGTTGTGGGTGTCGCGAAGGTCGTTGTACACGAGGAAGAAATCGCTGAGAGGACTATGGATGATATTGAAGCGAATGTTGGAGCTGATCTGTTGCGTATCCGCGTTGTACTGGAAGAAAGCGTTGAGGAACGTGTTGGCGCTAAAGGCATAGAGAAAACGTGTGCCCACCAGGTCTGTGGTGAATCGTCCATTGGCCAGATTCACCTGGTCGCGAGTGTAGTGGACGTCCACCTTGACGTGGTAGTCCGGTCGCCAGCTTAATCCTCCTGTGAATGACCGGCGCCGGCCGCTCCAGAACTCACCCCAATCAACACGCCCGTTTCCACTGAGTTTTCCGCCAGGGTTGGTCCCAAAGCGGGCTGTGTAGGCCAGGTATCTGTAGTCGCCTTCCGGGATCGAAATATCACGGCGGATTCCGAATGCGTCCGTCAGCCGGTCAAACGTGTGAAGCAGGCTGAAGTCAATCGACCCACTGTTCTCAAACAAGACTCCGAGATCTACACCTGCCTCGCGCGTTTCTACCTGCTCGGTTGTTCCGCTCTTGTAATAATCCAGCCGGGTCCCGAACACGAGGTTGCGGAAGAGCGCGCTGTCTTGAATGAGCGGATTCCACGAGAACTCGCCGTTGTATCGCGTGTTGTTTCTACGGCGAACGAACCCCACTTCGGGATTGAAATTGGTCTGGATCTCGTTGTATCCCGCCGCGACAATCAATGTGTCGTCACGCCAGGCAGCTTGCAACTGCCGTGCCTGGTCATTGCCCGAGAGGCCGGGCGTGTCGCTTCGGAGCAAGTGGGAGTCAAACTCGAGCCGGTTATAGAAGCGTAGGTGCACGTCCGCACCGTAGACGCGGTTGTAATCGCCTTCGGTCGAGGAATCGCGATTCGTGAAGAGGGAACCCACCCACGAATCGGTCATAAGTTTCCGTTTTACGCGCCCGACGAAGTAGTTGTTGGAAGGCACCAAATCCTGCCGTTCCGTTTTCATAGCCAGGACGCCGACGTCGTAGCGGCCAACCTGGCCGGTGACGCGCCCACCTCCAACGATTGGGATCGGCGTACCGGACGGGCCCAGACCGATACGCCGGCCGAAAAACGGCACGAGGTTGTTGCCCGCACCAACATTGAATATGGCTGAGTTCTCCAAGAAGAAGTCCCGCTGTTCGGGGAAGAACAGATTGAAACGCGTCAGATTGACTTGTTGCTGATCCACTTCCACATGGGCGAAATCGGTGCGGTAAGTGGCGTCGAGCGTAAGTGACGGAGTCAAGCCGTACTTCAAGTCCACGCCGCCATCGTAATTCTGATCGTTTTCAAAGTCCCCAAACGGGTCATCAGTCGGGCGGATCTCGGTGATACCCGCGGTCACGAACGGCGTCACCTTCAAATTGCGGCCCTGGCTGATGTTGTCCAGTCCCGAGAGCGTTCCGTACTGGGAAACCCGGCTCATGTTGTAACGAATCGGTGTGGGTGACCAATCGGCTTCCTCGTTCAAGCGAAGAACTCGTCGATTTATGTTCAGGCCCCACACCTGTGAAGACGCCGTCGTAAAACGGAGGGTTTTGAAGGGAATCACGATCTCGGCGATCCATCCTTCATCATTTCGGGTGGTCCGCACGTCCCACACACCGTCCCAGTCGTTATTGAATCCTCCCTGTGCACCTGTCGAACTGACCTGCGCGTCACTTCTAGCACCCGCGGCATTCGTCCGGAAGAGGAATGCCGACTGCAGGTCGTGGAGACTATCGATGGCGATGACCACCATGTCCGAGCCGTTAAATCCGAAATCTTCCTCCAGGTCGTTGACCGTGATGCGGTCGGGCTCCGAGTCAAAGCAGAGCACGCCTACGTAGAGATTCGCGTCGTCATAAAGAAAACGGACCTCCGTGCGCTCGAGGGCAGGTGCTCCAGGGTTCGGCCGGCGCTCGACGAAGTCTGTCGCGGGCACCGCAACATCCCAGGCCGACTCGTTCAGGAGGCCATCCATAGAAATTTCTTCGGTGATTCGGAGCGCCGTGACATTCCGTTCGAGACGGGCGGCCTTGTAGTCGATCGCTATCGCGGGGGTACCGGCGCTCGGGACTCGGGGGGCCTGTGAGAAGGCAGGAAGAGCCATTAAGAACCACGCCAGGTGGCACAACGTGGCTGTTTTCATAGCTCGGGGCGATTCCATCTTGAATGAGCGTTGTTGCATGGATCGGGGCGGAGATGGAATTCGCCCTTTCCCAAGCGGTAGCGTCAGGCGATACGTTCGAACACAGGCCGTCCGAGTGCGGTCATTGTGTTCAGGACTTTCTGGCCGACCTGGATCTCCGTGATCTGCCTGGAGAAGCTGCGGGATCTGAGTCTGGGGCCGATGACGCTCTTCCACCGGCCGATCTGCGTTTCTATCCGGCTGCGCTGGTTGTACCCTGTGGCCACTTGCCAGGCCATGCGGCCGTTGCTGCGGATCTGGGCAATATGGCGATCCCGAACGGTTGGATCCCGCGCCGATTGCGGGCGGATCACTGCGTTCTTTGGCGGAGGTATAACCACATCCAGGGTCTCCCCATACCGTTCCCTCAGCAGATCCCGTGTGGACGCTCCATCATAGGCGCCGTCCGCCAGAAAGCCCGTGACAGGGGCATCGAGTTGATCCAGGAGCCCGGGCAAGGCGGTGCTGTCTCCAACGTCATCGTGAGTCAGATTGGCGCAAACAATCGCACCGCTATGGAGGTCCAGTCCGAGGTGGAGTTTGCGCCAGCGGCGGCGTATTCCCTTGATCTTATGCTTCTGCGCGAGCCATTCCCCTTCGCCGAAGATCTTGAGGCCGGTACTGTCCACCACCAGATGGACAGGCACAGATCCGGCTTGCCTCATCACCTGAGCGATGCTCAAGCCATTTGCGCGACGCGACAGTGTGGAGTAATCCGGCACCCGTATGTCCAGCCCCATGAGCGTGCCGATGGATCCCATAAGTCCCTGCGTTTGTCGCAACCCAAGCCGATACGCCGTGCGCAGCGTCAGGCATGTCTCGATCGCCAGATCCGAGTATCTCCGCTGGCCACCCCGTGACGTGCGGCGCGGCGCGCGCCACACACTTTGAGCCTCATCACTGACCCAAATCGTCAGATCACCCCGCTGGCGCAGGCTCTCGTTATATTCTGCCCAGTTGATCACCCGGTACTGCGCCTTATCAAACTTGTGCCGTCGGGCTGCGTTGAACTTATGTGGCATCTAAGTTATCCCCGGTGTTGAAAAACACAATGATAAGACATCCTTCGGGATGATCCATGCAACAAGGTCGTGACAAGAGGGGTGTGAAAAGCGACGCGTGTCGAAAGGGAGAGATTAGGCTCCGGGCTTCATCCGCATCCATTCGACTTCCAGCCGAATGATCTTGGCGCGGACATGTTCTGCGGCCGCGTCAGAGAGACGCTGGAATTCCAGGCCGATCACCTGTCCAGCTTTTCTGCAGGCCTTCACGTCGATATCTTCTATTATCTGGTTGTGATATAGCGACATCCGCAGCGTATCGTTGAGTGCGATCGGCACACCGGGCTCGATCGTGTACACGCATGTGCCGCCATCGCCCAGATCCAGGATCTTTGCCAGATGCTGTTCCTCTCCAACGTGGAGAATAACGACGTCCTCGTTCGACCCGATCGGGACGATCCGCTCCGAACGCCTCTTTTCATCGGCGTTGGTGTCTACACTCGCGTCCATAGGCTCTCAATCGACAGCTCCGACCCGGTGCTTTAGCAAAAGTCCTAACCGAGCCCTCTCAGTTGGCGACCCCCGAGAACGTGCAAGTGGATGTGGAAGACCACCTGACCGGCATCCGCATTGACGTTGAAAATGGTCCGGTATCCGCTTTCGTGTATCCTTCGGTTCCGGGCGATCCGGGACGCCGTATACAGCATGTGGCCCAGGAGCGGGTTGAGGTCGGGATTGAGATCGTTCAGCGTGGCGATATGGGTTTTCGGCACGACAAGGACATGCGTTGGTGCCTGGGGGTTAATGTCTTCAAAAGCAAGAACCTGGTCGTCTTCGTATACGTTCGTCGATGGAATCTCCCCGGCGATTATCTTGCAGAACAGGCAGTCAGACATGCGGCGTACTTTAACCCATTTGCTTCCGACTGCAAATGCCGGGGGCCGTCCGGTGGTGGTCCTTTCCACCTTCGTCGCCGTCATATTCTTAATCGGAAGCCTGCGATTCGGACTCAGCGTTTCCGGCGTGGACAGCGGCCTCACCCGTTATGCAAGCATGACGGTGGTGATGGCGATTGCCATCCTGTACTTTGCCGCGCGGCGCACAGGGTCCGGCGAGCGACTCGTTATTTCTTACGCGCTGGTCGCACCCTACATGCTGGTCGAAACAGTCGCCCTCGGCTACATGTGGCGGACAGGAACGGCGACGATTTTCCACACCCTGCCCTTCACATTCGGTGTGACACTCCCCGTGCACTTCTGGGGTCATGTCCTAGGGGGCCTTACCTGGGAACCGATGCTCGTTTTCCTGCTGATCGGCGCTGTTAACAAGCTCTTAGTGCGCAATAAACACTAGCCCGCATTTCTCACGAGTTTTCTGCTCCAGCGCCGGATCCATCCGCCAGGGCTGCGTTGCGCTTGGTCAGGCTCCTCGACGCACTGTCAAGTGCGCCTCCGTCGCCCTTCCGTCGCGCGCCTTGCCCTGTCGGCGCCTCCGACGCTTCGCGACGAAAACCCGTGTGAACAACCTTCACAGAATTCACAGCTAGCAGGAGGCAGAACGGCGGAAGAACAAAGCCGACGACAGCCTTGTCAGCGGATAACCGGAACAAGCAGGGTCCGACGAATATGGCAGCACGGACAGTGTCGCCGAATGGGTGTTATTTCAACCCGTGCGACGGCCATAGGCCGTCGCGCGGATCAACAGGCGCTGGATGAACTGCACAGGACGATCACTGAAGAGGGCATCGAGTCACTCATTGGCCCACCGTCAAGCCCTCTGCATTAGAACGGCCGATCTGGAATTCGCGACATAGCGTTGGGAAGCGCCGGTGGATTCTCGGCTGTAACATTGCGTCGCCCAGGGCCACCCCTAACGCGGTGCCTCACGCCGGTTAAGTTGACAGTGGCTCTGGATGCGCTTGACTGTTACGCAGATTTCCGCCTCCGATAAGCCGCCAGACCGAACAGGCCGGTACCGAGGAGGAGGATGGTGCTGGGTTCGGGGACGGACGTCAACGCAAATGTGGCGGAGGATCCTCCTGGCGACGTGGAGTCCCAGCCGGTGCCTCCCAGATTGATGCTCAAGGTGTCCGCGTCGAAACTGAGATTGGCCTGACTGAGGCCAAACACGTTGGTCTGTGAGAGGATTGTGAAGGATGTGAACGCCGGAATGAGCCCGTTCACGTCGAAGAACCGGAAACCGTTGAAAGGAAAAGTTGGAAGCCCACCGAATCCGACGTTGCTGAAACTCTTGGTCAGAGTGATCGTGTTCGCCCCCAGGTCTATATCCAGCAGGTTACGGAAGTTGGGCAACTCGAGTCCCGGTCCCACAACCACATTCGTGGCACCAGAGACAGACTCCGGCAATGCACCCTGCTGAAGATTCCTTGTAACGCGAATCGTCTCCCCGGTGATGGTCGTCGCTCGGGCATTTCCACAGAAGACTAAGACGCCTACGAAGGCCGCGACGAATACACGAAGCTTCATTGTTGACTCCTTTATGAGATTCCCCGGCCCGATGTTAAGTAACGTGACTAATTTCGGTCAAAATGCATCGGCGTGAGGGAAATGAGCAGCAATCAAGATGCCAAAACCCGCTGCAGAGATGAATCAATCCATGATTGGGGAATAATCGATTTGGAATCAACGCCTTAGGAACCATAAGAAATAAAGTTCTGAATAGGATCGGTAACTCACAGCACAGGTAACGTCAGAAAAATCGTAATGAATCCCGACGCCAGCGCCATGGCAGGCTCCACATGTTGAAGAATGCAAATGCGTTCGGGTGCAATTCGTTTGTTGTCGGAATTCCTTACGATATGAGGCCGTAGTTTTGTCAAATCGATCCATGCCGAGTGATTCCGGTGGTGCCCGACTACGAGATTCCTCTATTCGGAAGGCCGGTCCGACGAATATGGCAGCGCGGACATTGTCGCCGTATGGCTGTTACCAGGATTTTGCCGCGGCTTCGCGCAGCAAGAATCCTTAAACTGTTATGTCAACCCGTGCGCGGCCATAGGCCGTCGCGCGGTTCTCCGAAGTTCCATCAGGGTTTCGGAGGTAGACCCAACCAATGTCGGTCTAAATCCCGACTAGTATATTCAGACCGATTACTATAGTTGATCGAGCCCACATCTAGTGGCCTGTAACAGAGTTATTGACCATAGCGTTCGGAGCGCAACGGGATCGTATTCGAGGCGCGCCGCCCCAGGGAAATGCTCATTCATTCCGAGAAGGCGCAACGACGAAGACGGTCCCGTTCCGCCCGAACCCTACGGGCCGATGGGAGTGCTCGCGCGACGGCCTGCGGCAGCGCGCAGGTTGACCAAACACCCATACGGCGAACCTGCTCGCGCTGCAGTAGTGGTCAGCACGCGCTTGAACGCTTATCCGCCGCGGCCAGGTCAGGGCGTGGTCCGCTCCCTTGGGAGTCGTTGGACATGATGAGAATCCAGTTTGCGGGCGCAGCCGCGTGGGTGCGGATAAGTAAAACAAGCGAGGTTCTAGCGCAGCGGGTGGCAAGACGCACGGTTGGCGCGTCGCAATTGGGGTGTTATGTTAAGTCGCAGGAGACAGAACGGCGGAATCAAGAAACAATTCGTTCCCGATACGCAAATGGCGGGGACCGTCGCCGGGTTGCCCTTCCACTCTTTGTCGCCGCGATTTTCGTGATCGGAAGCCTGCGATTCGGGCTCAGTGATTCCGGCGCCAACGACAACATCACGCGCTATGCCAGCATGACGGTGGTGATCGCAATCGCCATCTTGTACTTTGCATCACGGCCGACCGGAACCAGTGAGCGACTCATTATTTCCGACTTGCTGGTCCCGCCCTACATGCTGGTCGAAACGGTGGCCCTCGCCTACACGTGGCGGACAGGAACGGCGACCACTTTCCATAGCCCGCCCTACACCTTCGGCGTAGAACTCCCCGTACACTTCTGGGGTCATGTCGCAGGGGGCATCACCTGGGAGCCGATGTTCGCTTTCCTGCTGATCGGCACGCTCAGCAAGCTCTTCCCGAGCAAGACCACGGACAAGTGACAACGCAATGGCGCCACTTAGCGCAGGACCCCACGGCGACACTCGTGGAGCCGTAGACGTTACACTCGTGGAGCCGTAGACGTTACACTCGTGGGCAACATTGCGACACCCGTGGGCAACATTGCGACACCCGTGGGCCACACGGCGACACTCGTGGAGTCGTGGATGTCCCGTAGATCCCCCGGGAGGCTGGCCCGATTTGCGCGCCCCTCTGATTTCGCCTATTCTACCGCTCCACAGGGTTTCTCCCGGAGCTGCCCGCCACAGGAGATTCGATGAGCGACAAACCGGACACCGGGACGGAGAGTGAACGCATCGGAATTTTTCCGAACTGGCGCTGGCTCTACGGTACCGTAGTGGCCTACACAGTGATCCTGATCGTCATTCTCTACGTTTTCACCGTAACTCTGGACCTCAGCTCCCGGTGAGCGGTCTCGACTGGGCAGTCTTCGCCGTATACTTCGGCGGCGTAATCGGATTCGCCTACTATCACAGCAGAAAGAACGTGGGGGTGGAAGGATACTTCCTCGCCAACCGCCGACTCCCGTGGGCTGCGATCGGCCTCTCGGTCATGGCCACACAGGCCAGCGCCATTACGTTCATCGGCACCACCGGCCAGGCCTTTGACGACGGCATGGGATTCATTCAGTTCTACCTGCCCCAACCGCTGGCTATGGTGATCCTGTGCGCAGTGTTTGTCCCGTTCTTCTACCGGCTGAAGGTCTATACGGCTTACGAATACCTGGAGCAGCGCTTCGACGCAAAGACGCGTTCGCTGACCAGCTTCCTCTTCCTGATCCAGCGTGGAATCGCTGCCGGAATCGTCCTCTATGCCCCCGCGATCGTACTTTCGGTGATCATGGGCTGGGACGAGACCATCACGATCCTCATCATGGGCGTGGTCACCATCGCCTACACGATGGTGGGAGGCATCACGGCCGTCATCTGGACCGATGTCATTCAGATGCTGATGATGTTCGTCGGTATTACAGTCGCCCTGGTAGCGCTGTTTACCACGCTTCCGGCCGATGTCGGTTTCACCGACGTCGTTTACATTGGTGGGATCCAGGAAATGTGGTCCAGTATCGATCTTTCCTTTGATCTGTCCAACACTTATACGATCTGGTCGGGGATGATCGGCGGGCTCTTCCTGGCCCTGGCCTACTTCGGAACCGACCAGAGCCAGGTGCAGCGTTACCTCACGGCGAAATCTCTGACCCAGAGCCGACTCGCCCTCATCTTTAACGCCTTCTTCAAGGTGCCGATGCAGTTTGCCATCCTCGCCATCGGCGTCCTCCTGTTCGTCTTCTATCACTTCGAGCGGCCACCGCTGGTATTCAACGCCGCCGAGGTCGCCGTCGTCGCGGCGAGTGACCGGGCCGCAGAGTACGCGGCCCTCGAGGCCGAACAGGGACGCGTCCACGAACAGAGACGCGCGGCGACGTTCGAACTCCTCGACGCGCGTGAGAACGGAACGGAGGCGGGCCAGGTACGGGATCGGATCGGCGTCCATGACGCGGAACTGGCCGCACTGCGTCGAGATGCCCGGGAACTCATCACCGAGGTTCGAGGGGCATCCTCCAACGACGTGAACTACGTATTCCCTTCCTACCTGGTGACCTACATCCCGGCTGGAATACTCGGACTGATGATCGCGGTGATCTTTGCGGCCGCGATGTCGTCGCTGGACTCCGAGTTGACGGCGCTGTCCAGCGCCACCGTGATCGATTTCTACAAGCGCTATTTCCGCACCGGGGCGTCGGACGCCCACTACCTGGCGGCATCGCGGCTCAGCACCTTCGTCTGGGGGGGGATGGCGTGTGTTGTGGCACTTTACGCCGGTCGCTTGGGATCGCTGATCGAGGCCGTGAATCAGCTTGGGTCGCTGTTCTACGGCTCGCTGCTGGGTGTCTTTCTCCTGGCATTCGGCGTGAAGAACGCCAACGGCAACGCGGCTTTCGTGGGACTGCTCGCCGGAATGTTGTCGGTGTTCGTGGTATCGGTCACCACATCGATTTCCTTTCTCTGGTACAACGTGGTGGGCGCCGTTGTCGTCGTCGTCGTCGGGGCCGCACTCGGGAGTGTTAGCGGCGGGAAACGCGAACCACCGGATTCTGTCGGGAACGCCCGGCCCCTGTCCTGAGCAGATCGATCTCAGCGGCCGGGATCATCCGGCGGGTGGGACCCAGAGGTCTTCGAAGCCCTCGGCAGGCTCGAGCTGATCGAACCAGTCAAATCCAATGGCCTTCATGATGCGGGTGTTCACCACAACCAACCGGGCCTCCTGGGAGGAATCACTGTTGAAGCGCTTGTGCGCGCAGTAAGGCGGAATATAGATGAAGTCTCCGGGACCCCAGACATATTTCTTGGGTTCGGTATCCCATTCCCAGATGAACTCTTCTTCGCACCTGAAGCTGACGTCGTAATGCAAGTCATACCCGGAACCTTCGATCGCGAACGCGACTTCTTCAGAGAGATGACGGCTGGTCCCGCTGGCGCCATCCGGAGGTAGAAACTGCATGTAGATTTCGATGCAGCATTCCTTGGTGTTCATACCTTCATTGACGATGTGCTTGATCAGTCCATCCGGAGACCGCTCCATCGGCATTTCATTGGATTTCACCACGTTCGAGCGCTTCGGATACTCCTTGCGGAACTCGCGGGACGCTTCCAGAGCTTTGGCGTAGAAATCTGCGCTGATGTCGGTTCGCGCTCTGGCGCGTTCGGTACTGTCTACAAAAGACGACTTACTGCTCATGAAAACTCCTCGATTCTTGCGATGCCGTATCGCGCGTCACAGTGTGCTCGGCGGCACGTAGTCTTCCTGTCCCGGAACCGGTTCGGTCGGGGGCCACTCGACCATTTTTTGAAAGATCAGGTGCATGAAGAGGAACAGCGGTTTTGCCTTCATGATCAGAATGATGGCCTCTTCATCCGGGTCGTCGGAGAAATGCTGATGCACACAACCGTTCTCCACGATCAGCGCGTCACCAGCCTCCCAATCGATCCGTCGACCATCGTGCACGTCATACCCCTTGCCCTTGAGCACGAAGAATACTGCGCTGTTCATGTGGCCGTGCTTCTGCCCATGGCCACCGGGGGCGAACGCATCCACATGCGCTTCGATGGACTGTGTGACCTTGACGGCCTGCGGATTGATGACTTTCTTTCCAAAGTTCTGGGGCCCACCCTTCCACTTCAAAACCTGGGTCGGGTAGATCCGGGGCTGGCTGAACAGCTCTTCCATCAGTTCGCCGTACGTACCCTCGAGGGCACGCACGAACGTCCTTTTCTTGGCCCACCGCTCCCAGGTGACTTCCTCTTTCGGTTTGTTCTTCGAATCCAACGTGATGCTCCCTATGGTATGGGTTGGGTGATCTCAACCACTTGCCAACGCTCCGGTTTCACCGTTGACCGGTATGTCAATGTCATGCGTCATACCGCGCGCGCTAGCCGACTTCGGCGGGCTCGCTGTGCCCCTGGGTCAGGGCGGCCACGATCGTCCGGAACTGGTCGGCCTCGGGCGGAAACTGTCCCGCCAGGAAACCGGCGAGGCGGGCGAAAACGATGGCCTGTCCGGCCAGCACGTCCATACGCTCGCCACCCGCAAGATTAACGGCGTCGTTGAGTGCACGCCCGAGACCGTCTTTAAACAGACCATCCAGGTACGCGCTGCGCACGTCTTCGCCACCGAGCTCCGTCGGCCCGTTTCCGGCTCCATCGCCCGGAGAAACTCCGTAGCGGCCAGCCAGCTCGAGGAAACGGTCGAACAGTTCCTCGTCTACGCGGTCATGATCGTCAATCTCGCCACACATCTGTAAAATCTCCTCAATTCACGGCTCCGCCTCAGGCTTGGGCCATGACTGTCCTCAGTCCAGCGCACTCAAACCGAACTTCGCTCTGTAGTAAGACCAGCATTTTTCGAAGAGGCTGCGTTTTTCCAATCCCTGCTGAAAGGAGTGCACCTGTTCGGCAGAAAAGACATACCCCTCACCGATCATCGCCGTGCGGACCTGTCGTTCGGCGTTCAGTTCGAGATAGATCGCCAGGACGGCCGCCTCGAGAACGTCCCTCGCCACGACAACGGAACCGTGCGCCCGCAGCAGGGCGGCGCGCCCCCCGGCCAGCGATTGGGCGACGGCATCCCCAATGCGGGGGTTATTCACCGACATCGGTGAGGGAAACACCGGAACCGCTCCCAGCAACGCGCCTTGTGGCATCGTGACTTGATAGTCGCGCCCTGCGCTCGACAGCAGCGTGGACCACTTCGGATGACCGTGCACAACAGCCCGGATATCTGGACGGGCACGATAGGCCGACACATGCAACGGCAGCTCGGCCGGGGGACGGGGGGAATCTTCGGGAATCTCGCCGTTCGGTCCCACGACGACAAAGTCCGCTGGGCCGATCGCGCTGCGAACTGAGTTCCCCGTATTGATCAGGATGCACCCGTCTTCGAGGCGGACACTGAAGTGGCCGTTGAAGTCGATTATTTCCAGACGTTCCAGGATCGAAATGCCCTCTGTCAGTTCCTGTCTGAACAGGGATTCGTCGCTGCCCGTTGCCGCCACACTCACAATGCCCCCCAACTGGCCGTCACCAGATGGCCGCCGATGAACATGGCCGCGCAACCGATGGCACCCGCCGTCGCGGCGTTAACCCAGGGCGCGCATCGTTCCAGGAAACCCAGAGGATAGGAAGCGACAAACGAAAGCGCGGCCATACCGAGGATGGAACCCACGCCGAAGGCCAGTACGTAGCCGATACCGTCGAGTGCCGAACTGGCGGCCGCCGCGAGCACGAGCAGCCCGGCCGAACCCGCCGCGCCGTGCATCATGCCCACGACGAGAGCACGGCCGAGCCCCAGGTTACGGTGATTGTGGTGGTGTCTGCTCTGTGGATGAGTGACTTCGTCGCCGACATGGGTGTGGACATGGACATGACGCACACCATCGTCGTGCTGATGCACGTGGAAATGGGGGCGCTCCCGCCAGAGCCGGGTCAGCACCTTCACGCCAAGAAGCATGACCATCGCGCCCACTCCAAGTTCGAGCCAGGTTTCAACGCGAGGCGAGATCGTCTCACCGAGAACGAGCAGCATGCCGCAGATCAACAACAATGTCGTCGTGTGACCCACACCCCAGAAGCTGCCTCGCAACACGAGCGCCCGCCGGGAAGTCCGGCCCGCACCCATCGCCGCTACGGCGGCAAGGTGGTCCGCCTCCAGCGCGTGCTGAATGCCCACCACGAAGCCGAGTAACAACAGTGTGTAGTATTCCATCGTGTTTCTGATTGCTTCCCTGTCTTGTGCCCAAACCCCGGGCCGCATAGCGGACCGCGTCCGATCGATGACAACAGTTAGCGTTTCTGCCGGAGCGAGGGTCTATTCCCAGGGCATGAGCGAAACGTGGATGACACCTTCCGCCTCCGTGCCGCCGACGGACTTTATCGCCAGATCGGTGTCTTTGAGTCCGAAACGGTGGGTCGTCATCAGGTCCAGTGGAAATCTGTCCGACGCCAGTTGCTTCAGTGCAAGCTCACAGGACAGGAAGTTATGTCCGCGCGCGCTCTTGATCGTAATGTACTTGTTCGTAACCTTCCCGACCGGGAAATCCGGGTACTTGCCAATTTCTCCCTGCATCAGCATCGTACCGCCCTTGCGTTTGAGTGACTCGATGCTGACCCGATCCGGCGCGGTTCCAGCCCCGGCCGTGCAGTCGAGCGCCACATCCACGCCTTCATTCTGGGTGATTTCGGCAACGCGCTCGATCGGGTCCGCTTCCTCGACGTTGATCACGTAGTCGGCACCCAGCTTCAACGCTACGTCCAGCCGGGCTTTGTCCTTCAATGTGCCCGTTACGATAATCAATGATGCACCGGCCTGCTTGCACGCCACGGTCTGCGATAAGCCCTGCTGGCCGGGCCCCTGTATGAGCACCCGCGAATTGTAACCGACCCCGCAGTCAAACAGGGCCCACTGGATGCCGTTGGCCATGGGCGTCACCACGCCCGCAAGCTCGGCGCTCACGCCGTCGGGCACCTTGTGGACGACGGCGTTCCAGGGCAGAAACATGTACTGCGCGAATCCGCCCCACAAATGGGGCGTCCGTTCGATCGAGCTATAGCCGTAGCGCACGGCGTCCGGGCCCTTGCGCCAGTCCGTGGCCGCGCAGAGGCGATATTCGCCTTTGTGGCACCATTCACATTTGAAACACGGGACATAGTGTTCCACGAATACGAGATCGCCTTCCTGAACGCCCTTGCGATCCACGAACTGCGCACCGGCCTTGGCGATATAACCAATATTCTCGTGACCCATGATGACCGGTGCGTCGATGGGCGGGGCGGCGTAGAACTTTACATCCGTGCCGCAAATACCGGCGACTTCCATTTTCAGTAAAGCGCCGTCGGCGGGCACCTCGGGCATCGGGAACTCGCGAAACTCAGTCTTGTGGGCGCCGGTGCGCACCGCTGCCAGGACTTGATCTGTCATATCGTTGACCTCACTCCAGTTACTATCGACAGCATCGCAATACCGCCGGGACGCTCAATGATGGCTCCACACCGTCGCCAGAAGCTCAGGGGAGCGGGGGCAGCGTCTCCTTTTCCGTTTCGTAGGAATCTTCCATCTGCGATTCGAGCCCCTTTTCGGCCAACGCATCGGCAAACATCGTGCGCACTTCCTGTTTCTCGTCGGCATAGTCGATCTGGTGCCCACCGATTCGACGGCTGACCCATGCCTTCGGCACTCCCTGGGAATTGCGAATTGCCACGCCTTCGTATTTGAAAGCCAGATAGCGCGCCGGCTCCGTGCCGGTGTTGAAGTGCTGGTGGTACCACATGATGGGGGGCGTGATCAGGGTGCCCGGCTTCCAGTCGTACCGTTTGGGCTCTTCGCCTTCCGGCCACATCAGAGTATAGCCTTCGCTGGCCAGGGTGATGACGTGCGCGCCCGGACCATGCGCGTGGGCCTTCTTGTACTTGCCCACTGGAAATGCAGAGATATGACTGTTCATCGAACTCTTCGCCAGGTTGAAGCGGATGTGTCCGCCGCCCGCACCGCGCTCGGCGGCCTCGATGAGCGGAAGGTTGACGGCATCCGCGACGAAGTTAGTCTCGAGCAAGAGGCCGCTGACGTCCTCCTTCGGTGCGAAGTAATCGGGCTCGCCGGAAAAGCGGGTCTTGAAGTCGTAGGATGTGTTAAAGATGAATTCGGGTTCCTCGAGGACATTCATGATCGGCGGCATATTGGTCACCGCAACGAAGCGCACCGGGTCCTGGCCCGAACCATTGAAGTGCTGGTGCCAGGTGTTCAACGGAATCGAGAACAGGGCCCCGGCTCCCCACTCGAACGACACGGTCTGGCCCGCATCATTCCAGACCCGCGTCGAGCCCCGGCCATCCAGTATCATGATCATCTCTTCGCACAACTGGCGCCCGGCGATGAGTTCCCCTCCCGACGCGATTTCGCAGACATAGCAGTCGTTGGAGGTCCTGGACGCATCGTGATTGATGTAAACGCCGCGCCCGTTCCGCCGCGCCCATGGCTTCAGTGAAACCGTTCTCAGATCCGGAATGTAGGTGCCGTCGATGATGTCGAGCCCCTGGCTCCGGACCCAGCGGGCGTAGGGTGTTTCCTTTTCCTTGGCGAATTTCTTCGCGGTGTCCTCGGAAACGATGGCGTCTTTAGTCATGCGTCCGTCCTTGTCAAAATCGGATTGCGGCCTGAAAGGGTGAGCTGCGGCTATTCCGGTAAACAGCGGTAGCGTCAAAGTATCCCACGAGACATGATGATAGCTCAAACCCGGGCCCGCATCCCCAGACCATAGCAGCGCGGTTACTGGGAGTGGGCAGTTCTAACGGAGATCCGGGACGGACACCTAATTCAATAACATTGAATCGCAATCGCGAAGCTTTGGGAAAAGTGAACGGGTACGGCTTCAGACATTCCCCGGCCCGAGTGGCATCGCATGCTTGAGGTTTAATTCGTGGAATCCGGATCGAGTTAGGTCTCCGTCCTCAGATTCTTGTTATCATTTCACGATGGTCGAAAAGGTCACAATACCCGGGCTGCAACAGATGAAACGGGAGGGGAAGAAGATCGTCGGCGTCGTTGTCTGGGACTACCCGATGGCACAAATCGTCGATCGTGCCGGCGTCGATATCATGTCCGTCGGGGACACCGTGGGAATCAATCTATGGGGCCAGCCCAACCCGCTCGAGATCACGATGGACCAGATGGTGACCGTCACACAAGCGGTTCGCCGGGGCACGAAACGCGCCCTTGTGAGTTGCGATTTTCCCTATGGCCCGTTGCAGGAAGGATCGGATTCCGCCGTGGCCGCCGGTATCCGCATGGTCAAGGAAGCCGGAGTCGACATGATCAAGCTCGACGGGGCCGCCGACTATCCCGAGGCCGTCACTGCGATGACGCGTGCCGGCATCCCCGTCTGGGCGCAGTTTGGAATTACCCCCCAGACCGCACTGCAATATGGCATCGAGTATTCCGCCATGGCTCAAGGGAAAGTCCAGGTTTTACCGGCCATGAAGGACCGTCTCATCGCCGAGGCTAAAATGCTGGAAGAAGCCGGTGCGGCCCTGCTGGATTTCACGAATTCGGGGCCTGTCGTGGGGCCGGAGGTGGCCGCCGCCGTTTCCATCCCCGTGATCGGTGGCTTCGGTGGTGGACCCTGGCTCGACGGACGGGTGCGCCTGGGCCATGCCGCTATCGGGTATGGCGTTAAGTATATTGACGAGCCCGTGGACACCTATGCGAATGCCGCGCAGCTCATTCTGGACGCCGTGACCGCCTTCAGTGACGACGTGCGCGCGGCGCGCCAGATCAAAGGCGCCCCACCGACCAAGAGCTGAGCCAGACGCTATGCCGACAGCGATCCTCGATGGTATCCAGACTCACTACGAGATCGTCGGCGATGGCCCTCCCCTGCTGATGTATTCTCCGGGTGGCTTCGACGCAACCCACGATAAGTGGTCGACGCTCGGCATCTATGCCCGCATCCGTCTGCTGGATCAACTGGCGAACAAATACCGCTGCATCATTTTCGACCGGCGCGAAACGGGACTGTCCGGCGGACGGATCGAACGGATCACGTGGGACCACTACGTCGTGCAGGGCAAGGCACTCCTTGAGCATCTCGGCATCGAGGCCGCACATATCCTCGGGGGCTGCATGGGCTGCCCTCCGGCGATTGCATTTGGCGTCAAGCATCTCGAATCGACGCTGAGTATGGTCCTTTACTGGCCCGTCGGCGGCGCGCGTTTCCGCCTCAAAGGGCATGGGCGATTCAGCCGGCATCTGGCATTTGTCGAAGCAGAAGGCCTCGCCGCTGTCGCCGAACTGGCGAAGACCACGGACGCGGGTTTTGGTAAAGATCCCCGTCTGGGCCCATGGGTCGGGGCCATCCGAAATGATCCGGCGTTTGCCGTGCACTACGCCGACTTTGACCGGGAACACTACACGCTGATCGTCGCCGGAATGGCCCGCACGCTGCTCGATCGGGATACCGCCCCGGGGGCGGAACCGGAAGACCTGATGCAGCTGGACATTCCGACGCTCGTCATCCCGGGTGATGACCCCGCGCACGCGACCTCGGCTGCACGTTATCTCAGTGAGTGCCTGCCGGCGGCCGAATACTGGGACGTGCCGCCCGAGGACCAGACAGATGCGTCCGCCCCCGCCCGGGTGATCGACTTTCTGGATCGGGTATCGGGTGGGGCTTGACGGCAGAAACCGCTGTGTTGTCACCAGTGCGTCGCCAAAACCCATCCGACGATCGCAAGGCTTGAAAATTCAATGAATTGCGGGACAAATTAGTACGTGCCATCCTGACCTCGTTTCCCAGAGAAAAACGGCATTCGAGCCAAACCTCCCTCAAAAACCCCCTCAAGAAATCGCTTCTGAGAGGTTTTCTTGAAGCGCGAGGTACTGCAGTACCCTCGGAATCAATCTCGAAGTCGGTTGCGGACGCCCCAAGGAAAAGCGCGGCCGACCGAGGGTTTTGGGTCTTGGTATCCCGACTTGGGCAGGATAATTAGGTCCCGAATCGGGCAATCTCAGCGACCATGCCTGAGATCAGAAGACCCTGAAATTTCAATGGATTGCCACATTTGATTAGTAATTCGCCACCCACAGGTATCAGCAGGGTCTGACGAATATGGCAGCACTGGAAATGTCGTCGTATGGATGTTGTGTCAACCCGCGCACGGCCGAAGACCGCTGGGCGGCGGAAGCGTGACCACCTTTGGCCCTCTTCGTGGAGAACGCAGCAGCACGGCCCGGCCCGCTTCGCTAGTTATTCGCTCCTGCCCAGAACATGCAGCCAGGGCCAGATCCTTCGCCCATCATAATCTCCTCGGTCACTTCGAGGGTCGCAAGGTCGAGCACAGCCACCCGATCGGCATCCCTGAGTCCGACATAGGCGCGCGTGCCGTCTCGCGATACGAGGACCGCCCCGTCGCCGGTATCCATCTGGGCAATGCTGATGCGCTTGATCACGTTCCGCGACGCGGCGTCGAGGACAACGAGCGACGCGGCCTCACCGTCGATGATCAGCACCCGACCGTCCGGCGTGAACTTGAGGCGATTGGCGTCCTGCATTCCCAGATCGAGACTCTGGACGACCTCCTTGGTGGCCACGTTGATGATCGACACGCCGCCATCATTCCGCGTCGCGGTCCAGACCTCCTGACCATCAGGGGACACGTCAATCCCCTCGGGA
The DNA here is from genome assembly GCA_965263045.1 of Terriglobia bacterium. Lineage (GTDB taxonomy): Bacteria > Acidobacteriota > Terriglobia > 20CM-2-55-15 > 20CM-2-55-15. The sequence continues at coordinate 3,665,695 of CBDHGK010000041.1, read as the reverse complement.
CGGTCTCCGGGTACCGGGATGACGTACAGCGTGGTCTCGGATGGGCCGTCGATGGCGCCCTCAGCCATCGTGACGGAGTTCGAGGCAGTGTTCGGCATGAAGAGCGTGCGTCCGTCCGCACCAAGAACGAGCATATGTGTGCCATCCTGGCCAATCCCAAGGGTCCAGTCGATCTGGTCTGCCTCAGGGTCGTAGCGTCCGATCGACTTATAGCCCTCGATTGTGAAATAGACCTTCCCGTCCACAAAGAGCACGTCGTGGGGTCCGCTGCCCGGGCCCGGGTTCACCCTCCGGATCTCGCTCTGGGTCGCAATATCAATCACTGAAATCCCATCGCTAGGGCTCGCGACAAAGGCCAGACGTCCATCGGGGGACGCCGTCACCTCGTGCGGATCGCGTCCGGTTGGCACCCGCCCGAGCACTGCGCCACTGGCTGGATCCACGATCGCCAAGGCACTGGCGTCCCTGAGCAGCACAAGCAACCGCTCGGACGAGGGCTCCTGAGCGCTGAGGCTGCCGCTGGCGGCCGTGAGAGCCACCAGGGCAACAAGCGATACCACCCACCGTCGTGAACTATGTGTCAGTTTCATCCCGCGCCTCCTGACTATCGATTGCCTCAACTGCGAGAAATACGATGCCCGCGATCACGCCGATATTGGCGAGCAAGGTGATCATCTGACCGAGGTCGACACGCGATTTCGTCTAGCGAACGGCAGCTCTTTCGGCCAGCGGGCAATCCCTCTAAGGCAAATCGACCGTCATCAGAACTCCGCGTGCGTGCGTCAACGCCAGCTTCGCTTCGCGCACGGATCGGTGCATCCCCGACGAATGAACCATCCGGGTGCAGAACGCGCCCTACGATCGAACTCGACGGAGACTGTGCAGCCGCGTCAAAACAAGCTATGAAGACGAAGCCCATGATCGCCACTACACGGATCTTCATCGGACCCTCCGAGCTGTGTGCCGAATGCCATGTTGAAAAGCTGGCTAAAGGATACGAAAGGCCGGAATTATGTGCAATGAATCTGTCAGTTGGGAATTTTCACAGTCCGGCAACCGGATTTCTCGCGCCTTTTCCGCCCACATCACTGCACCCTGAGTTTTTCAAAACCATCGCTGAAAATATTTACGATTCGTTTCACACAACCCTTCCGCCAAGGAGACCCTCAGGGTCAGGAAGCGACGTCGTGTGCACGCCTCGATTAGTCGTAATAGTCCGGCGACTTGCGAAGGGATTCGAACAAACTCACCTCGTGTTGGATCCAGAGCTCGGCACCAGAGCTTTGTAGAAACTCCTCTACCGACTGGCGTGATGTCCGGGTCTGATCCAGATTCACCTCAAAGTTGGGATACGTATCGAGGGTGCGTTCGCCGCGAAAATGGTAAAGGTCGCCGCTCAACAACAACCGGCCGGTGCGCTGATGCTCAACGAACAACGACTGGTGTCCTTCCGTGTGTCCCGGTGTGGACTTGATGACGACTGTTCCATCGCCGAAGACGTCATAGTCGCCGTTCAGGATGATCGTCGGACTGTCTTCAAGCGCATTGTAATTTTCAAAGATCGCCTCCTCTCGAGCTTGATCGCTGAACATGGCCTCCCGACCGGCCGCCTGGACCAGCCACGTCGAGCCAGCATAGTTGTTCATGTTGGCCGTGTGGTCGGCGTGGCGATGCGAGACGGCCAAATAGGTTATGTCGGGCGGACCGTAACCAATCTCTTCAAGCTGGCTACTGAGGGTTCGTTCGGCTCGATTCGAATCGAGCGGAAACTCGGGCCCTCGCGGTACTTCGGTCACACCAGATTCGATGAGCTCGTCGGGCAGGATCCCCGCTTCCCAAAGCAGAGATCCCTCGGGGTGGACGAACAGATAGCACGGATCGGCAAAATTCGTTGTCTGCACCTGGTCGAGCCCGAGGCCATAGCGGCCTGGGTTAGCGTCGCCCCGGTTGAGGAAACCGCAGTCGAGGACGTACATTCGCAGCGAATCGACGGGCTCTGATCGGTTGTTCTGAGCAGCAACTGTGGGCACAACGCCGGAGAGAATCACCAGGACAATTGCAGCTGTAGCTAGTCTGAGCACGACGCTAGCTTATCGAGGAAAGAGGCATCCGTATAGGATTCCGGGAAGTAAGACAGCGTAAGGACCAACTGTCAGCGTCCGCCAACCGGATTTAGCAGGGTACGGTCGCAGTACCATTGAAACGGCTGCTCTATTCCACGGTGGCCTCCGCTGACATGCGCGTCATCAGACCAGCCCGGTCCACCTGCTGGCCGCGAATGTACACAGAGGAGATCGCTCGGGTGTTTGTGATGTCATCCAGCGGGTTGGCGTCGAGCACGATGAAATCGGCGGTCATACCGGGGGCGAGTGTCCCGATGTCATCAATGGCGACAGCTCGCGCTGCGCCGCTCGTCGCCGCGACGATCACTTCAGCCGGCGTCATCCCCGCCGCGACCATGTCGACCATCTGGACGTGTGCTTCCCAGGGCACGCCTCCGTCTGTTCCCAAAGCAATCGGCATGCCGGCTTCGTTGAGACGGTCCAGGTTACGCGCCTGGATTCCCCAGAACGCCTGCGCGTCCGGCCGGTCGGTGGCCCCCGCCTGAAGGTCTTCCACCTCGCTGGCCGGGAGGCTCCCGTCGAGCCACGTCATGTCGACCGCCACGCCACGGTCCGGCATGTTCGGAATCAGAATGACGTTGGGCCGGTCGCGTATCAATTGGACGAATTCATCGTCCACGTCCATATCACGGACGCCGTGGGCAAAAATATCGAGGCCTGCCTCGACGAGTCCCTTCGCATCTTCGAGTGTGAATACGTGAGCGGATGTTCTGAGCCCGTGACTGTGCGCCTCATCAATGATGGCGCCATAGAGTTCCGGTGTCAGCTTGGGGTATTGGCCATCTCGATCGTCAACCCACATCTTGACCATGTCCACCCGCAGGTCTGCGAGTTCCTGCACTGCTGCCCGAGCCTCTTCCTCGGTGTCGATCCAGTATGGGATCTCGTTGCGGCCGGGCTCGGGACGGGTGATTCCACGCCCGGCGGTCCGCAACAGCGCGGCTCCGGGAATCGGATTCTCCCGAATCTGGTAAGCCAGAGGGCCCTCGTCCTGTCCCATGCTCATCACGGCGCCGACTCCGAAGTAGGCAAACTCCTCGAGCTGCGGAACGAGTTCGGCTTCGGTTCGGGAGACGTGCTTGTGGGCATCGATGATCGCTGGTATCACGGTTTTTCCGGCGAGATCGACGGTGGCCGCTCCCGCAGGGACCTGGACCTGCGCCATCGGGCCGACGGCCGTTATCCGGTCGTCCTGGACCACGACCGCGCCGCTTTCGATTGGAGCGCTCCCATCGCCGATGATGAGCCGTGCCCCCTGGAAGACCGTCGCCCCCGACTGGGGCGCTTCATCGACCGCCGGAGCGCAAGCCACCCCAAGCAGGAGAGAGAGGGAAACCGATCCAAGAAGTCGTGCCATCCGGCGTGATTCCGACATTGCTGAGCGCATGAAAATCTCCTTTGTTTTCTGCGATCGCAGACCTGGAGCGATCAACTTGCTCCGCAGTCTCTTTCGCATTCCAGCTGGGGTCGGACTATCCATCGCGGCGTAGGGCCGCGGTCCACTGGGAACCCCCGCTTATTTTACTTATTCTCAGTTTCCATTTCTTCGAAAGATTCGTGCGCTCATCGAACGCACCTATAGAAATCTGGCTAAATACTAAGAAGGAAGGGACTTGAGGTCAATCAGAAGGTCACCACCTTATATGACCCCCTATCCTGACATCTGATTGGCCTGAGTTCATGGGGTCAGGAGAAAAATCCACTTTTCCGTATCGGCGACTATACAGGCATCTGGAAGTTCTCGATTGCCAGTTATGGAATTTGGAGGAGGTTTTCCGGCGATGGCCGACGGCAAGCGCATTCGTGCCAACCACGACTGTCTATCATCAGCGCGCCCGGCTCAACTCAAGTGGATTTCTTCTCCGTGGAACCCTTCGATCGAGTGGCGCGAGATTCAGCACCTTCGAGGGTGGGGTCCTGATTGTAGGATTCCGACTCACCCGGAGGGATGCTCAGGTAACGCCATTTCTCGCCCTTTAACGCCTTCGCAAGGTATACGATCTGACCGACGTGGTAGCTCATGTGCCCGAGTGATCGATGCAATGCCTCGTTGACTTGCAGCTCTTTTCCTCTGATTACTACCGTTTGCTGCAAATGACTATCGGTCAGGTGCGAAAGCGAATCAAAGAGTGTGTCCCACCCGCGTTCCCAACGGTCGGTTAACTCGTGGCGCGTGGGTGTTCTCGCTGCAAACTCATCTTCCCGGTCCCGCCACGGTTTGTAACCGTCCGTTGTTAGAAAGTCTGTGAAGCGAGAAGTGAGGTTGCCAGCGATATGCCACACGATCACTGCGACAGAGTTGCCGCTGCTGGGACCCGGCTTGCTCAGTTCAGTCTCGTCCAATTGAGCCATCGCGGCATCAGCTAACGACTTGTAGCGCCGACACACCGTCTCGATGGATTCCACGACAGTCTTCATAATCTTATGGCTCTCCCTACAGAATAAGTCTCAGTGACCTCTTGTGCCGCTCTCCCAGTGCTCAGGACCGCCACGTCGCCTTCAATCCCCTTGGTCTACGTCACAGCGTCCGGCGTTTCGTGCCGCACAGCAAACGAATCGGACTCCCGTGATTCAAGCCAAGTGCCAATGTTAAAAGTCTTACATGGTCATTTTCTGTTCAAATGTTTTGCAAACGGTCTCCCCTTTCAAGTCGTGACAGCTTTGGCGGAGTTGCGTGCCAGATTCCATTTTTTGACGTGTCGCTAAGAGAACTGTGAAAATCTGGCTAAATTCTAAGAAGGAAGGGACTTGGAATGTGTGCCAATCTTAGTTGGAAATTGAAACGGCTCCAAACCCCATGGTTTGATGGTATTGGAAGAAACAACATCAAGCCTGTAAGAGAAAGGAGCCGAGATGAGGAGTCTGTTACGTTCGGTAAAGAAACGCAAGAAGTCGCGTGTGCTGGGTGAGGTCGAGGTCCTGAGCCGGGAGGAATACTCGGGACTGGAATTGGACTCGAAGGTGGAGATGATTCGGGCGTTGATCCCACTGGGGTTGATGCACGTGGAGGAGTTGCTCGACGAGGAAGTGAAGTCGTTGGCGGGTGAGCGATACGCACGAAAGGAGGCGGCGTTGCGGGGCCGGCGACACGGGAGCAATCCGGGGACCGTGGGGCTGGGTGGCCAGCGGGTGCCGGTTCGGGTGCCTCGAGTGCGCAGCGTGGCGGGCGGGGAGATTCCGCTTCGGACCTACGAGGAACTCAGTCCGGGTGGCGCGGTGAACGAGCTACTGCTCAGACGTGTGCTGTATGGGATCTCCTGCCGGAACTATGAATCGGCCGCTGAAGCGATTCCGGGAGCGATCGGACTGTCGAGTTCGACGGTGTCTCGAGGATTCGTCCAGGCGAGTGCCGCGAAACTTCGGGAGATGCAGGAGCGGGATCTGAGTGGCGAGGACGTCGTGGCGATCTTCCTGGACGGGAAGGCGTTTGCCGACGCCCTGATGGTAGTGGCCCTGGGCGTCACGCTTTCGGGCGACAAACGCTTCTTGGGCTTCGTGGAGACCGACACGGAGAACGAGCAAGTGCTGACTCCGTTTCTCCGTTCGTTGATGGAGCGGGGCCTGGACATCTCTGAAGGCGTGCTGGTGATTGTCGACGGCGGCAAAGGTCTGCGGGCGGCGGTCAAGAAGGCATTCAGGAATCGAGCCCTGGTCCAACGCTGCCAATGGCACAAACGCGAGAACGTCGTGAGATACCTATCGAAGACCGAGCAAGCCGTGTGGCGACGCCGGCTGCAGCGGGCCTACGAGCGCCCGGAGTACGACGAAGCTCGGGCGGCGCTCGGAGAGCTCCATGGAGAGCTCGAGGAGCGAAACCAATCGGGGGCTGCGAGCCTTGAGGAAGGCCTGGAAGAGACCCTCACGTTGCATCGGCTCGGCGTGTACGGGGTCTTGGGCCGTTCGTTCAAGACGACGAATTGCCTGGAATCGGTCAATGCCCTTGTCGAGGAAAGGTGTGCGAAGGTCGATCATTGGAAGAACTCGAGTCAGCGGCAACGCTGGTTGGCGACGGCGCTCATCGACATCGAACCGCGCCTGAGGAAGGTGATCGGCTACCGTCATCTTCCAAAGCTCCGCGAAGCCCTCCAGCGAGAGCTGAAAATTGAGGCGAAGACGTCGACGAGATCGAAGAAGAAGGTTGCATGACCCATCGTGAGCCGTGGAGAGTTTCAACTAAGAATGGGCTTGACTCGGGACTTGAGGTCAATCAAACAGTCACATCCTTGTATGACCCTAAACGGTAAAGTGACCAGACCGGCGGACATCTTGAAGGGAAAGGCCACGGACGCGGCAATTACCCGCGATAAACATTTAGCGTTCATCGGAAGTGCCGAGCGAGAAAGCGTCGTGGGGACGAGATTTTCGGGCACTTTCGATAACGACGTTTGAAGGAAGCCGGTGGCGTTTGCGGCGGACGCGGTGGGCTATGGAGAAAGTACGGGAATGCGGGTTGAAATTGTCACGGGACGGGACTCGACAAGGGCGAGTGGCGGGGTGGCGACGAGGAGTGTGGGTTCCGGAGCAGCAGTTTTAGAGAGTCTGCGGTGCGGGTCGAGGCTCGATTTGGAAGCATTTTTGAGATCAAGACACACGTGGGCGGCGGCGTGCGCGAGCACGTCTGGAAAGTGTGTAACTGGAATCTCTGCTACGACGTATCTGCAAAGCATATGGAAGTGAAGCTCCATGCGATCTGCGCAGCGGTCAGCCTCTCGATGACCTTCATCGGGGTCTGACAGACGGGACATAACCCGGCCGAGTCGCTCGCAGGGGCTTCCTCGTGAGGATCGGTCGACGCCATTCCTAACAAACGATGACAAAGTTCCATGGATGCGGAACGTTGTGCGTTCGCCATGAAACCGAAATGTCGGATGCGGACAAAACCTTTCGGCAGCACGTGGAGGAGGAAGCGGCGGATGAACTCGGCGGCGGAAACCGTCATCGTTCTTGATTTGTTGCCACGCGCGTAATCCCGCCAACGGAACGTGACCTGGCCGCCGTCGAAGGACAACAATCGATGATTGGAGATGGCAACACGGTGGGTATAGCGTCCGAGATAGCGTAATACCTGTTCGGGCCCACCGAATGCCGGCTTCGCATAGACGACCCAAGGTTGGCGAAATAACGGTCGCAGGAAAGCCGCGAAGCTCTTCGGTTCGGATAACTGCTGGATCTGTCCCGCGAAGGTCAGGCACTCTCTGCGAAACGCCTTCCGCAATCCGTCAACGAACTTTCCCCGGAATATTTTCCCCAGAACCTTTACAGGCAGGAAGAAAGGGTAGCGCGGCCGAATCCATCGCGAACGGTCCGGTGCGATTCCACCGGCGGGAACGACGCAGTGGAGGTGAGGATGAAACAGCACGTTTTGTCCCCATGTGTGCAGGATGAGGAAGAAGCCGATCTCGGCGCCAAGGTGTTTGGGATTTCTCGCGACCTCCCGCAGCGTCTCGGCCACGGTGCGGAACAGCAGGTTATAGAGTTCAACCGGATTCTGCAGGACAAGCGCATGTAGTTCCTTTGGCAGCGTGAACACGACATGGAAGTATCGTGTCGCGAGAAGTTCACGTTCTCTGGCTGCGATCCAGCGCTGACGCGCCTGAGTCTGGCATTTCGGACAATGGCGATTACGGCATGAGTTGTAGGAGATGGTCCCCTCGCCCCCACATCGCGGGCAGGCATCGATATGACCGCCAAGAGCGGCTGTTCGGCAACGCACGATGGCATGCATCACCTTCAGCTGCTGGAAATCGATTCTGTTTCGATGACGGTCGATGAAGTCGTTGCCCCGCGCGCGCAGGATGTCGGCCACCTCCACGGCGGACCGCGTCATTGTTTCTGCTTCCTTTTTCTGGAGCGCTTCACCGTATCGAGCCTGGAAACCGGCAGGGTCTCTACGGGATTGGCGACCGTCTGCAAATGACGGCGAGACAAGTGCAGATAGACGCTGGTGGCTCGCAGGTCCGAGTGACCCATCAACATCTGAATGGTGCGCAGATCGGTGCCATTCTCCAGTAGGTGGGTGGCCCAGCTGTGACGCAGCGTGTGCGGCGATACACGCTTCTTGATTCCGGCACGTTTCGCCGCATTTTGTACCGCCAACCACACGCACTTGGACGTGAGGGGTTTGTCGGCACGCCAGTTGTCGACCATGCCGGGAAACAAATAGGTCCCAGGCTTCATCCAGAGCCAGTACTCCCGTAGTGTATTCAGCAGCTTTGGCGGCAATGGCACATCGCGATCCCGGTTGCGCTTGCCCTGACGGATGTGGATGATCATGCGCTGGCTATCGATGTCCTGGACCTTCAACCCGATCAACTCGGCCCGACGCATTCCAGTGGCATACAAGGTCATCAGCATCGTGTAATCGAGCAGGTTGTTTGCGGAGCCGATCAGTTGGGTGACCTCCTCTTTGCTCAGAACAGTCGGCAGTCGCTTCGGCATCTTGGGATACGGGAGATCCAGCTTCAGGTATGGACGCCGTAGCGTCTTCACAAAGAAGAATCGCAGCGCGGCAATGTGCAGACCTACAGTCTTGATCGCGAGCTTTCGCTCCTGGATCAAATGCAACTGATACTGCCGCAGGTGTTGCTGGCTGAGACGATCGGGGCGCGTGCCAAAATAGCGAGCGAAGTCTTCAACGACTCGCAGATAGGTTCGGATTGTTGTTGGAGAGAAATTGCGGCGCTGGAGTTCTTCCAGCATCCGTTTCCGCAAATCAGTCATGTGGGCCTCCTTTGAGGCCCACACTCTACAGTCTGACGATCACCCCTCGGTCAGCCCACGCGCAGCGTCCGCCGCGCCAGCGGCTTCGTTCAAACCGCCGAAGTGTAGAGCCATCCATCTCTGCGGGAAGGGTGAACCCATATCGACAAGGGAGGAATGATTCTCCGGGGTGAGGTTGACGAAGGGGCTTGCGGGCACCGACGATCCCGCCCACCAGCCGGTCTTCGATATCACGTGGAAGCAATAACAACCATAGAGACTCGTAAGCAGCCGGTCATCCGCTCCGACACATCCCGTGCTAAAGTTCACTTCAATATGTCGCTACTCAGCATCGGGCAGGTCGCCGAGCGCGCGGGACTCGCAACCTCTGCCATCCGCTACTACGAGAGTCAGGGACTACTGCCTGTGGCGGCGCGCCATCGCGGCCGGCGCGTCTACGACACCAAAGTCCTGGAGCGGCTCGCTCTGATTGATCTGGTGAAGAACGCCGGTTTCACGATTGCCGAAACGCGCGCTATGCTGAACAGCTTTGCGAGGAAGACTGCGCCTGGTAAACGATTGCGCGCACTGGCGAGCCAGAAGGTAGCCGAGCTCGACGAGCGCATCGCCGAGGCCGAGCGCATGAAGAATCTGCTCGCCCTTATGATGCGGTGCGAATGCCCCACCTTCGAAGATTGTAGTGAGTCCCTGACCAAGCGAAGACTGCTGCCCTTGACTTAAAGCGCGCTTCAAGATGTACCCTATCTCCAGAATGCTGCTGGTAGAGGTCTTTGGTGCCCTGACCGTCTCCTTGATGGTGCTGTTCTACGCTCTGGAGGGGAACGGCACGATGTTCGTCCTCTGCTTCGCACTTGCATGTCTGCTGTCCGCGATGTACGCGGCCCTCATCGGCGCCTGGCCGTTCGCCGTGATGGAGAGCATCTGGGCGGGCGTGGCAGCCCGTCGGTGGCTAGCGATCACGCGCCATAAGGAGAGTTCCATGACAACTGCGACTGTCGGCTCCGCTTGCACGCTGGAGGGGGACCGTCTCGAAGACCGTCTCACGATGATCCGTCGCGAGCTGCTGCCGCGCGTCAAGGGCACTCACGAGCTTGCGGATGGCCTGATCTACGAGTTCGACGCCTCCCCAAGCATGCACACTCAGCTCAACGAGTTCGTAGCGTTCGAGCGCACGTGTTGCGGCTCTCTGCAATGGAATGTTCGGGAGACCAGCACAAAGCTGCACCTGCACATCGACGGGATAGACCCGCGTGCACTCCGCGCCCAAATTGAGGGCGCTGCCGAACCCGAATCAGGGTACGCGGTCGGCCGTGTCGCGAAGGCGGCGGGAATCGGTTTTAGCGGCGCCTTCCTCGTCTGCTGCATCCTCCCGCTTGGTGTCGCGCTTGTGCTCGGCGCAGCCGTTATCGCTCCGTTCGCATTCCTGGATAGCCCGCTATGGATGGGGGTTGGCACGCTTGTATTCGCAGTGCCGGCCTGGTTCCTCCTCGCACGGAAACGCCGCGATTCCCGCAAAGGTTGCGGCTGCTAGGAAAGTCAGACGGCGAACCGGAGGCGGTGTCGAGGGGCCACGGGAGCATTGCGGGCATACGGTCGACAACGGGAAGGCCTTTAATACCGTCTATTGCCCTGAGCCTTGCGGTGGAAACGGGCCACACGAATCGGCGCCGTGCGCTAACGGCTCGGGCTCGGGTAGGATCTTGATCGCGACATCGCGGTCCAGCTGTGTATCGCGACCCCGATACACCTGGCCGATGCCCCCTTCCCCGATCTGCGCTGTGACTTCGCAGACGCCGATTCATGTGCCGGGAGCGAGGGCCAAGGCGCTGGAAGTATAGCGGTTACGGTCTAAATTGACGCGATCACTCCTGGGTGACGCCGTAGCGTTTATGCGTCCCTCCTGAATCGTCCACTTACGGTAGAAGACTTCTTAAGGCCTGTATTCTCGCGCTGATTTTTTTGGGAATTCCTGCTCGCTTGTGGAAGTTGGCAGAACTCGGAGAAAACCTTGTCTATATAAACGTCTACAGCCCGAATCGGGGCGACTCCGATATGGGCTGTATTTCGTTGATTCTAAAAGTCGGAACGAGAGGATTTGAACCTTCGACCCCCTGATCCCGAATCAGGCGATCAGTCCGTGCGTTGCCGAGGCAAAGAGTGTCTCGATCTCTACCGATTTGCTCAGGATCTTCTGGGTCGTCGCCTGGTGGATCAGGCTGTCGAGCACCCGACGGTTTGGCTCGATTCCGTAAGGCAGGGGATCTCCCGCGATCTCCATCATCCGCAGGTGAAGATCATCCACGGCGGTGGGGTTTTCGATTCTTCCCTGCCGGAGACGGTCCAGATACAGATGCTTCGCTTTAGCGAACGCGTTGAACACGGCCACAGCCACGTCCGGATATCGGTCGAGCGTGGCATCACGGACGACAACGAGGTGGTTGATCGGATAGTGTCCGCTGCGTTCGAACGCCCGAATACCCGAATCCAGAGCATCGGGTATGAGCGGCTGAATGTGGGCCAGTGTCGATTTCAAGCCGATCGCGGCCGCCAGATCCCCAGAGTCAAGCATGTCCTCAAGGGAAGCTCCGGCCTCCATCCCGACGACATTCTCAGGTGGCTCGTAGGCTTCCACATGTTCGTCCCCTGAGAGCACCCACGTAATCCGGTCGAGGTCGACGCCGTATTCTTCCCCCATAACGGCGCGGGCCCAGACACCGGTGGTCACCGTATAACCGCGGTTGACGCCGACTCGCTTTCCCTCCAGGTCCCGGGGATCGTGCACCGGGAAATTCAGGTTGTGCAGGATCGCGCCGTGGTGAAACGCTCGCACCAGGAAGATCGGCAGCGCGGTAAAACGCACGCCATGTTCCCGTGCGCAAATATAGGTCGTCAGGGCCATTTCGCAGACATCGAACTCCAGGCCCCGCACCATGCGGCGGAATGCTTGAACCAGCACCGGGACTTCCTCGAAGTCCAGCACGCAGTTCACGGGTTTAACGGTCCCATCTTTCAGGGCGGCGTTGTTACCCTGGGTGCGGGTTACGGTCTTCAGTGACGGAGGTGTCGCCATCTCAGATCTCCGGTTCGTGTTGTGATGTCAGTTGTGGCTTGTGGTGGACTCTCTGGTGACGGGCGGGGCCCTCAACTACGTCGTGGAAGACCAGCGATTTGATCGCGACAGGGACAGTGCCTGAAGGCATCCGCATCCGGCCTAGGTCGATGTAGTCGAAATCCCAGAGGGCGATGCCATCGATGACGAGGATCGCATTGACAATCGCGAGATCTTCACGGAGGAATGCGCCCAGATTCATCGCTATGTCGGCATCGAGAATCACATAGATCGGCTGGCCGCGCTCGATGCGCCCCGCGATGCCCCGTCGGATGCCTTCCCCGAGGGCTGCAATCCGACGGAAGGCGGGAACGCCCTGCCAGTGGAATGCCAGAACGACGTCGGCATCGGAATCTGCGACATCGAATCGCGTCATATGCAGGCGGATTGCTTCGGCGAGACTGTCGGAGTCGAACTCCCGGGTAAAATCGAAGTCGGGCCTCACGACCTGGACGTTGCGTCGGGGGAGAAGGGTCTCCGGATCGCTGACATAACCCGTATTGCCGCTCAACTGGGCCGTAAATTCCGAGGCACCAAGGGCGGTCGAACGAATCCCGTGGCTGTCAGGTAACAGATGCCAGGGCAGCTCGCCCGACTCGACGCGGCCGAGGAGTTCTTCGCCAAGTCGTTTTCCGAGATCGCCAAAATCGCCTTCCTCGCGGTGATATATGAATTCGGCGACGCCACCGGAGAAAACGACGCTCGATATCTTCTCCAGGCCCGCAATCGGTTCGGTCAGATACAGGTCACTCACATCGGAAGGCAGCGTCGACTCGGTCAGAGCCCGGACCAGGTATTCGGCCATCGATGCCGCGACCCGGTCGAATTCTTCGTCCCTGACGCGGTCATCAACCTGCCAAGAATAGCCGGCCCGTTCGGCGTGAGTCGCCCCGGCCGGGTCCAGGCGAACGAGCCGGCCGTTGCTGTCGCGGACCGCCAGGCGCCCGCCGATATGGATTGCCGCAGTGGTCACGACGGTACCTTTATCGATCACGCTGAGTTTTGTTGTGCCGCCGCCGATGTCAATGTTGAGCACGCACTCCTGACGATCATATGCAGCCTGAACTGCGCCTGAGCCGTGGGCCGCAAGCATGGCCTCCATGTGGTGGCCGGCGGTCGCACAGACCAGTTCTCCACACTTTTCAGACAGGATTCGGGCGATGCGCTCCGAGTTTTCCCGCCGGAGCGCCTCCCCGGTGAGAATGACGACTCCGGTGTCGATATCGTCGGGATGGACTCTGGCCGCAAGGTATGCGGCATCGACGACGGCGCCGAGGGCCCTGGCATCGATGAGCGTTTCACTCCTGTAGGGCGTCAGCCGCACGGGAGACTCATACCAGGTCTCCCGCGAAACAACCAGGTAGCGGCTTGACAGCTCGAGGGCCTGGCGCCGCAGGTGCATGCGCGAGAACAGAATCTGCGTGCCCGCCGAACCGATATCCACGCCGACGCTCGTAAGAATCACGTTGTCCCGCTGCCACAGCGGGTGATCCTCGATCGGGCCCGAGTACTCCGGACCGACGTGCTGGTCTTCCGGTGTGTGGTCCGGGTCCGACCGGTGATGATGCAAGGTCCTTCTCCGTGTCAGTTGGGTGCGAATCGCAGGGGTGACGCGTTCGTTAACGACCGGGACACGCTCGAATTGGAAGGTTATCTTATCGCTGTTTTCAGGGCTTCGGAAATGATGATTGGCCTAAAGTTCGACAGGCGGGCGATCGGGTCCGCGGTGGGGAAAGCATTCGAAACCAGGCCGTCGGGTACCTCCGACCGGATCAAGCCCGGCGGAGCGTTTCTAATTGGGGCCGCAGTTGGCCAGGACTGAAACACTTCCAAGGCCAGTTGTCATGGCTTAGTCGAACTCGCGTTCGACTCCGTCCGCCGTCGTGATGTAACCAAGCAGGCAGCCGTCGGAGCCGTCTCTGAGTTGATAGCACTTCACCGAAATCTGGTCACCCTCCTGCAGGCTGTCCCGCGTCCAGCCTTTCTGGGTGAGCGGAAGGATACCCCCGCCTTCAAGCACCCACCTTTTCGCCTGAGCTCCAGGTTCGGTGACCTCGATGTACACCCAGACATGCGGATTCATCCAGGAAACACTCATCACGGTGCCGTCCATGTTGATGACCTGGGTCTGGTCATAGTTGGAGTGGGAATGGTGGCCCGATGCCGGTCCGGACACGACGAGAGCGACCGCGATGGTGGCGGCAATGCACAGGATTCTTGACTTCATCTCACGCTCCTGAAAGGTCGAAGACAAAATTGCAATACATTCATCAGTCCTCGGGAGGGATGCGAATGGTTCTGTTTCCGAACTCGTCGACTGCATAACGTATCCGGTCACCCACCTCGTCAACGATGACGAGCGATTGCTGAAACTGCACCGGTGGCGGCGACCCGGGAGGCACAGTGGCCTCCAGAATGTAGAGACGGCCCTTGTGCTGATGCATCGCAACGTAGGTGCGACCCTGGTCTGCGTTCGTGATCTGCATCTGGTGTCCGGATATACGGTCGACCTGGGCAAACGCGTCGTAGGTGATTTCACCGCCTCTCTGCCGAATATTCCAGGCCGCATGGGCGACCGATCCGCGTACAACCGTAGGCGCTGCATCCAGGTAGTGGACCACCGTGACCGTGTATTTGTTCGGGCCATCCTCCGAGGTATAGACGCGCGCCGGATATGTGCCGCCCCGCTCCCCCATGTAGCTGATGTCCTGTATCCCGGGATCCGTGGGAATATTAATGCTGAAGAATTGTTCCCGGTCGACGTACTCTCTCCAGCCCTGGGCGAAGCACAGACCCGGGATCAACAGAATCCAAACCGCCGGAATCAGTCCGATATCGCGCGCAATTCTCACCATGTTAGGCCGATAGAACACCATAGAAGGCACCTGTTGTCAACGCACCCGTGCCCGGTTTCCCTTTCCCTGGGGATGATTGATCCAGTAGAATTCACTTGCTGTGTCACACATGTCCGATAACCAGTATATCCAAAGGCTCGGCCGACACCTCGGGCCTGGTCCAGGGGGACGAATTCCGGGCCGGATATTGCCCTCGAAACGCGTCAAAAGGATCCGCGCGCGGGCAGGCCTCGGAGGGTTGAAATGAGCACGCTGAACTGGATTCGGGTCACGAAGGTGGGTCTGTCCGTTGGACTGATTCTTGCTGCAAACGGTCATTTCGTTGAGTCGGCCTCATCAGAAACCACAATGTCTTCTTCTCTGACTGCAAATCCTCCTCAGGGGGCGGCCCCCGACGGACTTCGGGCGCTCGAGGCAGCATGTGTGCAATGCCACGGCCTGGACTTGATTTTCAGGCAGCAGAAGACTGCTGAATCCTGGCGGGAGAGCATCGTCCTGATGATGTGGCGCGGCGCGCCGTTGCTTCCGGGCGAAGTCGACATGATTCAGGACTACATGGTCTCCGATTATGGTCAGAACCTGACGCCGTCGTCAGCAACGACTTCGGTCAACGAAGAGGCCGCATTACCGGAGGGACTGGGGAAAAGTCTGGTCGCGGTGGCTTGTGTGGGGTGCCATGATCTCAGTCCGATCTTTTCTGTGCGTCGGAGTGCGGAGCAGTGGCGCGGTATCGTTGGCGAAATGGTCCGTCTGGGCAGTCCCTTAGGAGGGAACGAGCCCGAAACCGTGATCGACTACCTGTCGACGTCGTTCACACCATAGGAGTTCCGGAAAGGCATTTACTGCCGGGAATCTCCCGGTCTTTCCGCCTCGAAAAAATCTGCGGGTGAGGAAGAGAGCATGCGCGACAAAGTAAGAGATTACCTGGGTGGCGAGATTTCTCGCCGCGATTTTGTGCGGAGCTTGACAGCGGCCGGATTCAGCCTGGCGGCGGTCCAATCAGCCCTGGGCGCCCTTGAACCGATCGTGACTCCAGGGCCGGGGGCCGCGGCCCCATCCCCCGCCCAATTCATTCCTTTCGAAGGCAATGGTGGGGACTTGCTGGGCGCACAACTCCAGGAATTTGGAACCCGTTTCATATTTGTCTGCAACAGTTCCGGAATGGGCCCACTGGCCGATTCCCTGGTCGACCGACCGCAGATGCAGTTTATTCAGGCTGTCTCAGAACATCAAACCATGGCGATTGCAGACGGATATGCCAAAGCCAGCGGTGAGGTGGCCGTTGCCACCTTCAGTCGCGTGGGTGGGCCGGGTGCCAGCGCAAACATGTACAACGCGATGAAAGACCGGACGCCTGTTGTCGTCATTACCGATCATGCGAACACCACGTCTCATGGACGTGACGGTCACGAGGATCTGGAGGATTGGCTGACGCCTTTCGCGCAGTATACGAAATGGCGCTGGCTTGTGGGCGAATCCTCGCGGATTCCGGAATGGCTGGCGAAGAGCTTCAGGCTCTCCTCGATTGCGCCGGGCGGCCCGACGATGATCCGGGTCCCGAGAAACCTTCTGTATCAGACAGATATCGCAACCGGAATTTTCCCCCGGCGGAGCGTCAATATTCCGATCAATGTCGCGCCCAACCCCCAGGTGATCGAGCAAGCCGCTGAGATGCTCGTCGAGTCGGCCAGCCCGATCCTCTATCTGTCCCGCGAAGTGTGGGCCACGGGCGCACGCGCCGACGTCGTCGAGTTGTCGGAGCTACTGGCGATTCCCGCCACACAGGCGCGAAGCTGGGGCGCTGATTTTCCTACGGACCATCCGCATTTTCTGGGTCACTACTATGATCCCATGCGCTTCCCGGCCAACATCGATCTGTTTCTAAATCTGGGTGCCCACATGCCGGGTACCCCGGGTGATGCCAAGATCATTCATGCGGGCATGGACACCCGTCACATCGGCGGCTACTCTCCAACCGACGTGTCGATCGTGGCCTACGTTAAGGAGACCACGAGAGCTCTGATCGATGCGGTGAAGGCGGTTGCCACAACCGAGAGGTTGGCCCGGATCCGCAACGATCGGGGACCCGCCCTGGTTCAGGCGGCTGCAGGGAGGCGATCGGCCCTGACCGCCGGAGCGGAATCGGTCTGGGATCAGGTTCCCGTGAGCTGGCCGCGCCTGTTGCTGACGCTCAACCAGATGATGGATGACGATGCGTTCGTCGTCACCGAGGTCGGAACCGAAGACTGGGTGTTGCGCGCTTTCCCGTTTGCAGATGGTAAGAAAACCAGGATCGGGAGAACCGCAGGACGGGCGCTGGGTTGGGGTGTCGGGGCCTCGATCGGAGTCCAGCTGGCGAATCCCGACCGGCAGGTCGTCTCCCTGCAGGGTGATGGGGGCTTCCTGTTCGGACAGTCCGATGCTCTCTGGACCATGTCGCGGTACGATGTCCCCGTTATTACCGTCATTGCCAACAACCATAGCTATGACGAGCCCCGCAACCAGATGCAGGCGCGGGGTGGACGTGCAGCCCAGGAAAACAAAGACATGATCTGTTATCTGGGCAGTCCCGACGTGGACTTTACGCACATCGGTCAGGCTTACGGTATCCGCGGGGAGCGCGTTCTGAATCCGGACCAGCTCGAGCCGGCTATCGGGAGGGCGATCCGTACCGCCCGGGAAGGAAGACCATATTTACTCGACGTCGAAGTTGCCCGCACCGGTCTGCTCCGCGATTCGACCTCGTACCCCGAATATTCCGTGGCCGGAGCCCGCGAGGAGAGAGGCTAGCGGCACCCGGTTAATGTCGGATTCAGACTGCAAGTGCACTCTGCGAGCGCGCAATGTCGGGCAGTCAAAGACCAACCCAACAGCTTTCAGCAACTTTCACGCCAGGCTGCTGGGGTCTTGATTGAACGTGCATGAGGTGTTGCGCCGGGTCGAACCGGCGAACGCCGGGACACCTCCGATCAGGGTTGTGGGTCTGTTTGCCAGATAATAGCTGTCGAGCAAAGTGATTGACGGAGTGAAATAAATGTTAACGAAAGAGCAAAACGCCTTATTGACACGAACTGGCCCCGGAACCCCGATGGGGGACATGTTCCGCACATACTGGATGCCTGCCCTTCTCGCCGAAGAACTGCCTGAGAATGACTGCCCCCCCGTCCGCGTGAAGCTTCTCTTCGAATGCCTCATTGCGTTTCGCGACAGTGATGGCCGCTATGGCCTCGTCGACGAGTTCTGCGCCCATCGCGGAGTGTCACTGTGGTTCGGTCGCAATGAGGATTGTGGTCTCCGGTGTCCCTACCATGGCTGGAAGTACGACCACACCGGCCAGTGTGTCGAAATCCCTTCGGAAGCGAAAGACACGGGATTTGCCGATCGGATAAAGCTGAAGTCGTATCCGCTGATCGAGCGCGGAGGCGTTCTCTGGACCTACATGGGCCCACCCGATCAGCAACCGCCCTATCCGGAGTGGGAATTCATCATGGTCGGGCCCGAACAGACCTACTCGAGCAAGCGCCTGCAGAACACCAACTGGCTGCAGGCCATGGAAGGCGGCATCGACAGTTCTCACGTATCCTGGCTGCACGGCGACGCGCTGCGTCGCGATCCTCTGTTCAAGAACACCAAGGGCGGCGAGTACAACCTCGCGGACAAGGCTCCGGTATTCGAGGTAACCGAAAGCCCGGGCGGCCTCTACGTCGGTGCACGGCGGAATGCGGAAGAGGGTCACTACTACTGGCGGATCACCCAGTACGTCATGCCCGCTTTTACGATGATCCCACCGCGCGGTGACTACACCCTGCACGGACACTTCTGGGTCCCGATTGACGACACGCACTGCTGGGCCTGGAGCTATGACTATCATCCGACCCGCAAGATCAAACCGGAAGAACGCGAGGCCATGAAGGCGGGCAAGGGAATCCACGTCAAGCTTGTACCGGGCACCTATCTGCCGGTCGCGAAAAAGGAAAATGACTATCTGATCGACCGCGAAAAGCAGAAGTCCGGCGCGATCGCCAGCGGTGTCGAAGGTATCGGAATGCAGGATGCCTCGCTGCAGGAGAGTATGGGCGCCATCGTCGACCGGACATACGAACACCTGGTGTCGAGCGACAAAGGCATCATCATGGCGCGTCGAAAGATTTTCAAGGCCCTCGAAGCGATGAAGGAAGGGCAGATGCCGCCCGGCCGTAATCCTGAAGACCAACAGGTCCGCTCGGCCGCGCTCGTACTATCGGTCGATCACGGATTCGAAGAGGCGGCTGCGGAGGCGCTCAGGGCCAAAAAAGGTATGGAACCCGCCACGGTCTGACTCGCTTCATTAAGACGTCCTTTCTTGTTGGATGAGCCGCAAGGCAGGGGGTTCGGCGACTCCCGTACGGTGGTAAACCGCGCATTTGTGCGCGGATGGGACCTCGGCCGAAAGATGCCAGAGATACGCAGCCGGGCTTTCATGCGACCCGACTGCGGTTTTGAACCGCGGTATTCTGAGGGTGCCTATCTGGAAGCCAGGGCCGATTCAATGGCCTCCGTTATCTGTCGCGACTCCGGTTCGACCGCGGAGCGGAACCGGTTGATAATTTCTCCGTCGCGACCGATGAGGAACTTTTCGAAATTCCATTCGATCTCACCGGCGGACTCCGGGTTCGTCGCCCGCGCGGTCAGATAGTCGTACAGCGGAACCTTGTTTAGGCCCCGAACGACGATCTTGGCGAACATGTCGAACTCCACGCCGAAGTTCCGCTCGCAGAAATCCTGAATCTCGGCTGCCGTGCCCGGTTCCTGTCGGCCGAAATCGTTCGAAGGGAATCCCAGGAGGGCGAGTCCCTCTCCGGCGTATTTTTCGTGCAGGTTCTGCAGCCCTTCGTACTGGTAGGTGTAGCCGCATTCGCTGGCAACGTTAACGATCAGAACGACCCGGCCGCGATATTGCTCCAGGTCCACGCTCTCACCGTTGAGACTATTCATCGTGAAGTCAAAAACGCCTGCCATTGCGGTCGCCGTCGCGTTGAAGGTCCCCACAGCCGTTGCCGACAGAATCAGCAACGATGCCGCGGCCAATAAAAATGTCACTCTGTTAGTCATTTTCCTTCTTTCCCCCAAGGATTCGTGCAGCAGAAGTGTCGATCTTTTTGCGTGCCGGAATCAAGCTCTTTCCACCGCACCCGGTGCAGGGGGACAGAACGAAGGTCTCGACGCAAGCTTCGGATGCAGGGATTCGGGCCTGCGGGTTGGCAAAATACGCAGAGGGCAATGCGCCGTCCCCGAACCTGCCCGTCTCTGTAGCCGCCCGCAGCCCGGCAAATCTTCTGCTTAAGCGTGCGACTTGCGTTTCCGGTATGCCCGTGCCAGCGGTACGCCGAGCAGCGCCACCAGGGCCAACAGAAGAAGAGTAGCCGAGATGGGCTGGGTGACAAACACGCTCAGATCACCCTGGGAGATTGCCAGCGCCCGCCGGAACTGCTGCTCCGCCATCGGACCGAGAATCATGCCGATGATGGCCGGGGCCACGGGGATGTCGACCCGGCGCATCAGGAAGCCGATCATGCCGATCACGTACATCAGTCCAACGTCGAACACGGAGTTTTTCAGGCTGTAGGTACCGAGCGTCGCGAAGACGAGGATGCCCCCGTACAGGAGCGGAGCCGGGATCCGGAGGAGCCGCGCCCATAGCGGCGCCAGTGGAAGGTTCAGCAGCAGCAGCATCGTGTTGCCGAGATAGAGGCTGGCGATCAGTCCCCAGACGAGTTCCGGGTTTGCGGTAAAGATCAGCGGACCCGGCTGCAGGTTGAACTGCTGGAAGGCCGCCAGCATGATCGCCGCGGTCGATGACGTCGGCAGCCCGAGCGTGAGCAGGGGAACGAGCACCCCGGCGGCCGATGCATTGTTGGCAGCTTCCGGGCCCGCCACACCTTCGATCGCGCCGTGACCGAACTCCTCGGGATGCCGAGAAAGCCGCCGCTCCACTGAATAGGACAGGAACGTCGGGATCTCCGCGCCGCCGGTCGGCAGGCCTCCGATGGGAAAGCCGATCATCGCGCCCCTCAGCCACGGCTTCCAGGACCGCGCCAGTTCTTCGCGCGACAGCCACGTCCAGCCCCGGACCGGCGTCACCGCCTCCCGAATGTGCGGTCTGGAAGCGAGAAACAGAGTTTCGCCAACCGCGAACAGCCCGACGGCCACCACGACGACGTGGATGCCGTCGAGCAGTTGCGGAAATCCAAGCGTATAGCGGGCCTGGCCGGTTTGCAGATCGATGCCGACGAGACCGAGAGCGAGACCGAAGAAGAGGCTGGCGAACCCGCGCGACGGTGTGTTTCCCAACACCGATGCGATCGTCGTGAAGCCCACGACGATCAGTGCGAAGTACTCCGCTGGACCGAATGCGAGTGCGAGATCCGCCAGGGCCGGTGCGGCGAAAGTCAGTGCCACGGTGCCGATCGTTCCGGCCACGAAGGAGCCGATCGCGGCGGTGGCCAGTGCGGCCGATGCCCTCCCGGCGCGGGCCATCTTGTTGCCTTCCAGCGCAGTGATGATGCTTCCGCTCTCGCCGGGCGTGTTCATCAAGATAGACGTCGTCGATCCGCCGTACATGGCGCCGTAGTAGATGCCGGCGAACATGATGAAGGCCGCCACCGGAGGGAGGCTGTAGGTGACCGGCAGGAGCAGGGCCACGGTGAGCGCCGGACCGATGCCCGGCAGGATGCCGACGACGGTGCCCAGGAGAACGCCAACGAATGCCCAGAGGATGTTTGCGGGCTGGAGGGCGACCCCAAAGCCGTCGGCGAGCAGCCCGAGGGATTCCATTTAGAAGAGCCCCTGAAGAATGCCCGCGGGCAGGGGAAGGCCCAGTCCTCGCGTGAAGGCGAGGTAGACGATGACTGACAGCAACACGCCTGCGAAAACGTCCCGCATTGGCCGGCGGCTCCCGAACGCCCGAGCCACCAGCCAGAACACGACGACGGAGGTGAGAATGAACCCGGCCCGTTCCAGACCGGCGACACCTGAGATCAGTGCGATCCCGAGGATTCCCAGATGCGACACACTGCTCCGATCGCCGATATCGGGAGTGTTTCTGCGCCGGAGGGCTTCCCTCAGAAGCAGGAACCCGGAAACGAGTAAGCCGGCGGCGACGAGATAGGGAAAGAATCGCGGGCCGATCCGATCGTAGCGCACCCCGGAACCGATTGTGAACGCTCCCCCGACAATGACGAGCCCGATGGCCACGACCCCGGCCGCTACGGCGATTTCAACCCGGTCGGGGCCCGGCTCGGTTGGGTGGGAACGCACGACAGCAACGTCTCCGTCAGTCGAGCAGGCCGATGGACTGGAGGACAGCTGCGGTACGGTCGTCCTCTGCGTCCAGGTACCGGTCGTACTCCGCGCCGGTCAGGTAGAGATCGATCCAGTTATTGGCTTCCAGCGCCTCGCTCCATCCTTCGGAGGCATGCATCTGATCCAACAACGCGGTGAGGTTGGATCGGTTTTCATCCGTGATACCCGGCGGCGCGGCCACCCCCCGCCAGTTCGCAAGCGCGACGTCCACTCCCTGCTCCCGGAACGTTGGAATGGCAATTCCGGCGACCGGTTCATCGCTGGAGATACCCAGAGGCGTCAACCGGCCAGCCTCGATAAACGGGATGAGTTCCGCGTAACCGTTGATGCCGGCAGCCACATGGCCGCCCAGAATCGAAGCCAGCGACTCCCCACCCCCAGAGTGCGGCAGATAGTTGATCGTCGTCGGATCAATGCCAACCGCGCGGGCGAGGAGGCCGGCCAGCATGTGGTCGGTTCCCCCCGCCGAGCCCCCCGCGATTGCAAATGCCCCGGGATCCTCCTTCCATCCGTCCACAAATTCGTCGAGCGTTTGATAGGGCGAATCGGTGGGCACGACGAGGACTTCGTACTCCCCGAGCAGCCGCGCGATGGGCGTGACCGCGTCGAGGGTGAGGGGTGATTGATTGGTTTGGATGGCCCCCATCATGATGAGCCCGGTGATCATCAGAAGGTTGGGATCGCCCTCATAGGCATTCGCCACCTGCGCCAGGCCGATGATGCCACCCGCACCGGGAACGTTGATTACCTGCGCCGTGGGTGCGAGGCCCGTGTTACCGAGGACCTGCTGCATCGCCCGGGCGGTCTGGTCCCAGCCGCCGCCGGGCGCGGCCGGTGCAATCAGCGTCAGGGTGTCCGACGCTTCCGGTAGCGGGCCGCAGCCAGCGGCGAAACAACAGAGGGCTGCGGCGGCCAGAAGCGTTGCCCCGTGTGGGACGGTGCGCGTGCGGATATCGATCACTGCTTTGCCTCCTTTGCAAAACGGATGAGCGACCCGAAACGGTAGATCCCGTGGACGAATTTACCGTAGGGCATGGTCAAAAAGAGTCCCATCACGACCCCCAGGTGAAGGGCCAGCGTAACACCCATCGCCGCGGTCTCCCGCAGTAACAGGAGCAACAGGCCCGTAAGACTCGTCAGCAATAGATGGACGAGAAAGGCCACGTCCATCCGACTCTCCAACGGGTCGGCGGGCTCGGGGTCGCGGATGGACTTGAGTTTAAGCAGTCCGATGGGGCCGATCAGGAGGCCGACGCCTCCGAGGGAACCTAGAACGACCGGTAGACTGAGGAAATCATAGGGCGCTTCCCAACCGAGAAGATTGTGGTAACAGGCGGCGATCGTCGTCGAGGCGAAGCAGAGCATGAATCCGTAGAACGTCAGGTGGTGGAACAGCCTCCGGCGGTTGGACGCCCGTTCTTCCGGATAGGCGCAGCCGTCCTCGCCGGCTCCGCCGCCGCCCAGGTAGCGCAAGCGCGCACTGTCGCGAAGCGCTTCACCGATTGCGCTGAGGTCGCGCCACGAAAAGCCCCGTGCATTCGACTCCCGCCAAAAATTCAGGAACCCCATCCAGAGCGCCACAGCCACGAATGCACCGACGAGGCCGAATCCGAGAACCATCGCGGAATGTGGAATGACCTGGTAGAACGAGCCGGCCTCAACCGGGTGGGCGGCAAACACGATGGCCGGATCCTGGAAGGTGAGCGTTCCCAGCAGAAACAGGACCGGGCTCAGAAGGAAGCTCACCATCAGCGCGGGACCGGCGTTTCCGAGAACGCGCACCAGAAACTGGGGCCACGCATGCCGGCGATAGCTCTCCCGCCGCACTCCGGCCAGCGTCCTGGGAAGATTCAAATTAAATTCGTGAGGCGGCGCGTACTGGCAGGAGTAGTAACACTCGCGGCAGTCGTGGCAGAGGTTTGCAAGGTAGCCGAGTTGTTCGGGCGGAAACGTCAACCTCTTCTCCATGGCCGGGAAGACGGCGCAAAAACCCTCGCAGTATCGACAGGCGTTACAGATGCTCATTGCGCGCTCACCGTCCTCAATGAGCGTCAGGAGTTTTAGATCAGTGGAGGACACTGGCTGCGGCCTCCCTGCCCGCGATCCGGCCGAATACCGTGCCGATTGTCATCCCGATTCCCGCCAGGTAGCCCTTGCCAAGAATGTTGCCGGCCATGATTTCGCCGGCCGCGAACACGTTGTCGGACGGTTCCCTATTCTCCATCAGAACCTGAGCCCGCTCGTTCACCGCGACACCCAGATAGGTGAACGTGATGCCGGGCCGTAGCGGATAAGCAAAGAACGGAGGCCGGTCCAGGGGCCGGGCCCAGTGACTCTTCGACGGCGTGAGCCCTTCGGTTCGGCAGTCGTCTAGCACAGCGTGATCGAACGCACCATCCCGAACGGCGGCGTTGAAGTCGACGACCGTATTCTCGAGTATTGATTCGTCCACTGAAAGCGCACGTGCGAGTTCGGCGAGTGACAGGGCCTGGATCGGAGGATAGAGGGGAGGGAGAAACAGGCCCATCGACTTGGAATCGATGATGGAATAGGCAATCTGCCCAGGCTGGCTGGCAATCAGCCGACCCCAGATAGCATATCTCTTGGGCCAGAAGTCTTCGCCCTCGTCATAGAAGCGAACAGCGTCCCGATTGACGACGATCCCGAGAGATACCGAGTCCACTCGTGTCACGATGCCGCCGTCGAAGCGTGGGGATCGCGCATCAACAGCGATCGCATGGCACTGGGCCGGATCCCCCACTTTTACCGCGTCGCAGTTGTGAAGGGCACGCAGGATTGTCCCGGTGTCATACGGAGTCCCCCGGATAATGAAGTTGTCCGCCGCCTCGCCCCAGACCTCGCGGAGCCAGTCGAGATTCCCCTGAAAGCCGCCGGCCGCAGCGACGAGGGATGCGGCCGAGACTTCAAGGGACGCGCCGTTGCAGCCCACCGTGGCCGAATGAAAGCGGCCCTCCCGGATATCCAGGGCCTGAACCTCGGCGTCATACTCGATTTCGACGCCCAGGGCCTCGGCCTTTCGGTAGTAGGCGTTCAGCAGAGCTTTACCGCCCCCGAGGAAGAATGCATTCGTTCTCGACAAGTGAAGTGTGCCGCCCAGCGCCGGCTGAAACCGAACCCCATGGCCCATCATCCATTCGCGGCAGGTGGCGGACTCCTCAAGTGTGATCCGCGCCAGCGTTTCGTTGGTTTCACCGCCCGTCACCTGGATCAGGTCGTCCCAATACTCGTCAAAGGAATAGGCACCGATCAGGACGTCTTCCGGCTTCTCGTGCATGCATCGGAGATTTCGCGTATGCCGGCTGTTTCCGCCACGGAACGGACGGGGCGCGACCTCAAGCACTTTAACGCGGGCACCGGCCGTGCGCGCTGAGATCGCCGCGCAGAGCGCGGCGTTGCCACCACCCACGACGAGGACGTCATATTGGAAGTGCGTATTCATCCTGTCAGAGGGGTCCTTCCGAGGATATCCGATTGACGACTGATCCTCCGGGGCCCTCTCCGATCCCCGGCTGCTGGAGTCACGCACCGCTTCTGCCCTCGGAGCGGGGATCCGGCACATAGGTTCGATATTCCGGCGCAGTTTGTGCCAGCAACCACCGAAGAGGATAGGCACGTTGCGAGCCCCATTGCAACGAAGACTGCAACGGAGAGGCCTCCCCGATACCAATAGTGCGAGACCGCGGACCCACGACCGTGGACGGACCCGAGAATCGCGACCGTCCGGCGAGAACCCACCGCAGGCGTGTCTGCACTCGACCTGAAAGCCTTGGGAAAGCGGTGGGCGCAGGTGGCAAGTTCTGCTATATTTCCAAGACATTCCACGACGGACAGGGAGGACTCACAGAGTGACTTGGACCCAGTCGCTACTGACATTTACGTGGCTCGCCGTTGGACTTCTGGGGGGACTCCAGGCCCAGGACCTGCCGGCGGTGAACCCGTTTGACGGTGACGTTGACGGGATCCGGACAGGAATGGGACTCTACCGCCGTAACTGTGCGGACTGCCATGGTGTGAATGGAACGGGTGTTCGCGGGCCGGATCTGACCGAGGTTTGGGCTTCGGGCAGAACCGACGCGGGTTTGTTCCAAACGATTCGGAATGGGATCAGCGGTACGGTGATGGTTCCGCGCACGGGGCCCCGTGCGCCCCGTGACGATGAGATATGGAAGATGCTGGCGTACCTGCGTACCCTGGCGAAATCGACAGTGACCCAGTCCCCCGCTGGCGATGCCGCAAACGGCGAGCAGATTTTTCGGCAAAACTGCTCCGGTTGCCACCGCGTAAGTGCTGTGGGCGGGCGTTTGGGCCCGGACCTATCGCGTATCGGAGCCTCGCGATCCCGTGCGACGCTCGTATCCCGGATCCGGGCTGTCTCCGCGGGACAGGCGAACTCCGGCTATGCGCCGGTGACGCTGACGACGGAAGACGGACAGTCGATGCAAGGCGTGACAAAGAACGAAGACATGTTTTCGATTCAGATCATGGCGGTCGAGGGACGGATCCAGGGATTCGAAAAGGACGGACTCGAAGCGCTGGAAAAGCCCACCGAATCATTGATGCCCATATTCGGCCCGGATCGGCTGAACGACAGTGAACTCAACGATCTCGTGAGCTATCTTGAGACGCTCCGCGGGTTCGACCCCGCTATACCTTAAGAAGAAAGAAGACAAAGAAGAAAAGGATTCACCCATGCGTTTGACCATCATTCATGTCCTGGGCCTCATGTTCGCCCTGGGCACCACTGCCGTCGTCGGCGCCGGCCAGGCGGTGCCCGGACGGGTGACCTCGGAGGAGATCCTGGAAGGTCTTCCCTCCGACGGTTCCCGATGGCTGACTTTCGGCGGGGATTATGCGAATCAGAGACACAGCCCCCTCACCGAAATCACTCCAGAAAATGTCGACAACCTCCTCCCGCAGTGGACCTTCCAGACCAACACGCTCGACGACTTCGAAACGACCGTCCTCGTGCGCGACAACGTTCTATACGTGACCGGCCCGTCGAACACGGCGTGGGCGATCGATGCACGCAGCGGGCGGGAGATCTGGTCCTATCGCCGTGAGTTGCCCCTCAACCTGACGGCCTGCTGCGGGCTCGTCAACAAAGGCTTCGCCATGCTCGGCGACAAGCTCTATATGGCGACGCTCGACGCGCATCTGCTGGCGCTGGATATGAGCACCGGTGCCATCGTCTGGGACGCGACGATGGAGGATTACCAGATCGGTTACGCTTCGACCATCGCGCCGCTGGCCGTCGACGGCAAGATCATCGTCGGCGTCGCGGGGGGCGAGTTTGGCATCCGTGGTTTCATCGACGCCTATGATGCGGAAACCGGACAACGGGTGTGGCGGTTCTACACGATTCCGGGACCGGGTGAACCCGGCAATGAAACGTGGTCGGGTGACTCCTGGCAAACCGGCGGGGCCAGCGTATGGGTCACCGGTGCCTACGATTCAGAAGAAAACCTCGTCTACTACGGTATCGGTAATCCCGGCCCGGATTACTACGGCGCGGCCCGGGAAGGCGACAACCTCTACAGTGCCTCGCTGGTCGCACTCGACGCGAGCACAGGTGAGTTGCGCTGGCACTACCAGTTCACCCCTCACGACGTACACGACTGGGACGCCACCGAAGTCCCCATTCTCGCCGACCTTGAAATCGACGGGCGGATGCGCCGGGTTGTGATGTTTGCTAACCGCAACGGCTTCTACTACACGCTGGACCGGATCAATGGCGAGGTCATTCTCGCCGAACCCTTCGTCCGGACCACCTGGGCCACTGAAATCGGTGCCGATGGCCGTCCAATCCTTCTACCGGGCAACATACCCGATGAAGAGGGCGAAATCACCTGTCCCGACCTGACCGGGGGGACAAATTTCTGGCCACCGAGCTTCGACCCCGAAACAGAGGTGTTCTTCGTCAACGCGCGGGAGTCGTGCATGACGTATTACGCGTGGGAACAGGAGTACATTCCAGGCGAGCGGTTTACCGGCGGTGCGGGTGAGCGGATTCAGAATGATCCGGATATGCCGCTCTACGGCGCGCTCCGCGCCTTGGACCCGACGACGGGAGAACGCCTCTGGGAGTTCCGCTATCAGTCCTTGTCGACTTCGGGACTGCTGACAACGGCATCGGGCCTCGTATTCAGCGGCGACAGCGACGGAAACCTTCTGGCGCTCGACTCGCGCAGCGGAGAGTTACTGTGGAACTATCAGATGGGCTCGCCACTGCACGGCACGTCCGCCATCACCTACATGCTGGATGGGCGCCAGCACGTGCTGGTGCCGGCGGGCACGACGCTTACAGCCTGGGCCTTGCCCGAGTAAGTAGCCCAAACATCCGTATCGCTTGCGTTGGCTCGGCGGGTTGAGCCGGAAAACAATGTTGGCAGCATAAAACATGAAAGTCGGCGTCGACTTGCCGCCCGACAGCAATGTTGTCCTTATCTCTCATTGCTGTTCCGCCGAGTATACTCGGGTCCAATGTGACAGGCCGACCCGACGATGGCAAGCAAGTGGTCGCCAAAGTGTTCACACCGGTCGGGTCCCGTTAAGGTGACTTGCCGGGCTCGGCGTGCGGGCCTGTTGCGCGATGTTGGTGTGCCGCCTGGGAGTGGCGAGCGTGACGCATAATGGCGGGCTATGTTGACCGTTGATCTTATGACCGCCGTGGGAGTTGGTCCAACTAATTCAGTGTAGTGGAGTTAGGTGTCCGTCCCGGAACTGAAACTCGCTATCCTCGCTATTCAGGTCTCCCGTTGGGCCAGTGGTTCGAGACGTTCCAGTACGATCGGTGGGCCCTCCTTTCGATGCGATCTAAAGCCAAAACAAACCCTGGTCTCCGGAATTACCTTGCAATATCTTTGTCCCCAGGGCTCATTATATCCCCGAAAGCGTCGGCCTTCATTACACCTTCCGCGACTCGACATATAGCCTCCTAAACCTTTGATATTGCAAGATCATTTCGTTTTAAACCAAGTCCCCTTCGAACAGTAGTGTCGGCATTCATTACGGATTTAATTTACCTCTAGCGATTGTGACATCGTAACTAATTGATTTTGTTGGCTAAGTAGAATGGCGGGCAAATTGCTGTCAAAACGGCAATGGCCAAAAGGAGACCCATGCGTACACTTACACTGACCGGCTTCTTGGGATTGGCGCTCATGATACTGCTGCCATCGACGGCGTCTGCCAATCTCATTACGAATGGTGCTTTCGACACCGATTTTTTTGGATGGACAGAAGGTGTGGGCCCTGGGACCTGCCATGGAATCGCGCACTCGACTGTCGGCAACCCGGGAGGGTCCGTATTGCTCAACAATTGCGGAGCTGCAACAAGCGACCCGAGCGTGACTCAGATCGTGAACGGCCTGGCGATCGGTGCCACGTACCTGCTCTCGTGGGAAAACCAGCTCCACATCAGTATCGCTCCGAACGGAAATTCATTCGGCGTCTTCATCGACGGCGCGGTCGCAAAGCTCAGCGAAAACTTAACGCCAGTGTTTGCCGCCGATTCCTTGAGCTTTGTTGCGACCAGCACGTCGCATGCGTTTACTTTCGCAGGGGAATTGGATCCGCGAACAGCGGGTGTGACAGCGAACTCGGACGTGTCCTACTACCTGGACAACGTCAGCCTGACCCGATCCACTGTGGTGCCGGAACCCTCCGTCATCGGGCTGCTGGGTGTGGGCTTGCTGGGGCTGGGACTCGTTCTGGCGCGACCGAAGCGAGCTATCTAGCTTTCACTCCGACATTCGAAAAGAGAAACCCGCCGTGCGAAATGCGGGTTTTTTGTCGTCCTCATGCGCCAGGTGGTGATGTTCGCGAATCGCAACGGCTTCTACTACACCCTGGACAGAACCAAGAGGTTCCCCATTTAAGGATCCAGCGACCCGGCCGCGGGCAGGGCCTGGTGGGCGTCTCGCGAAGGGCAGAGGTGGCGGAGATCCGGGTGGCCTTGCGGGCGACCTGGTCTCTGATTTTTCCATCGAGGTTCTGAACGGCGACGTCCAGCTTCTCGATGAAATCCGGCGCGAAATGGCTTTTTACGAACACCTCGCTTAATGGCTGGGCATTCTTCGAGAAAATGTGACCGAACTCGATCAGGGCGCGGTCGCTACGATGAGGGGAAATCAATAACCGATGTCGTGGTCGCCGGGCTCGGCGAGCCCGCTCTCGTATGCGAACACGACCGCTTGGGCACGGTCGCGGAGACCCAGCTTGCTTAGGATGCTCGACACATGGGATTTCACGGTTGCTGCACTGATGAAGAGCTTCTCTGAGATCTCGGTGTTGTTGAGGCCGCGGGCGATCGCGGACAACACCTCGCGTTCCCGGTTGGTGAGCCGTTCGAGACGCGACGATACCTGGGTGTCGTGGGCGAGGTGCTCGGCGAAGCGGCCGATCAGGCGCCGGGTGATGGAGGGGGCGAGTAGAGCCCCACCTTCGGCTATCGTTCGCACGGCCGTGACGAGTTCCCCGGGTGGAATGTCCTTGAGCACGAAGCCGCTGGCGCCGGCCCGCAGTGCCTTGTAGACGTACTCATCGGGGTCGAACGTGGTTAAGATCAACACCCGCACCGGCCAGTCGGCGGCCTCGACGATCCTGGAGGTCGCCTCCAGGCCATCCATCTCCGGCATTCGAACGTCCATGAGGATGACGTCCGGGCGATGGGTTTGGGCCGCCTCAATCGCCTCGAGACCGGTCCCGGCTTCGGCCACGACCTCGATGTCGTCCTGGTGACCGAGTACCATGGCGAACCCACCCCGCACCAATGTCTGATCGTCGACGACGGCGACTCGAATGCTCATGTCGCTTCCTCTCCGATGGGCAAATGGGCCACGACCTGAAAACCTCCACCCGGACGCGGTCCTGCGTCGAGGCTTCCGCCTAACAGCTGGGCCCTCTCGCGCATACCGGCGATCCCGTGGCCCGACCCGGGCAAGATAGCGGCACCGTCCCCATCGTCGAGCACCTCTATGGCAACCCCATGGTTATTGGTGCTGAGCCGCACCTCGGTCCGGGCTCTGGGTCCGGCGTGCTTGAGCACGTTGGTCAGCGCTTCTTGGGCGATGCGGTAGGTGGAAAGTTCCAGGCGAGCCGGGAGTTCGGTCGGTATTCCTTCCATCGTGAGCGAGACCTCGAGCCCGGCCTTTCTGAGCTGGTCGACGAGGCGGGGAACCTCCGCGATTCCGGGTTGGGGACCGAGCCCGTTGACTTCGGCCTCCGGGCGTAGCACTCCCAGCAGGTGGCGCAGCTCACCGAGCGCCTGGCGTCCCGCCTGTTCCACCGCTTCCATGGCGGCCACGGCGCGCTCCGGGTCGTCGGCAGCAACGGTTTTGGCGGCGCCTGCCTGCACCGTCATCAAGCTCACCTGGTGGGCGACGACGTCGTGCAACTCGCGTGCGATACGGGTGCGTTCCTCAGCCACCGCCCGGCGCGCTCCGGCCGCTTTTTCTCGTTCAAGGAACGCAGCACGAATCCGGATACGTCTGCCGATGTACCACACCAGGGACAAGAAGAAGAAAGCGGTCCCGATGTCAGTAACCGGCCCCTCATCGACCAGGTCGCTGACCGCGGCCACGGCGATAGCGGCAGCCAAACCGGCGTAGCTCCATCGGTCGTTGGTAGCGTAACGGCCAAAGCTGTATAGCGCAAATGGCAGACCGAAGTAGTCGTAGGGGTAGCCGAGTCCGGTCGACAGAGCCAATGCGGCCAGGGTCAGCCCCAACACGACTTGCGGCCGGTACCGGCGCCAATAGAGGGCGCCGCTGGCAACCGCGATGATGAAAAAGCCCGTGATCGAGACGTCACTGAGGGCGCGAATGACCAAGTCTTCGTTTTGGTTGGGGTCGTCGGCCAGGAACACACTCGCCAGGAACACAGCGATGGCGAGGACGGCGTCCGCAGTGCGCGGCCAGCGCGTGAACGGGCCCCGCAGCAGCCGTGGAGCGCCGCCCGCCGATGTCTGTGGGTCCAAATCTGTGGGGTTCACCCTCGCTCGGTGGTGGACATTCCCGGTGCCCGAGTGGGGGTTCGAATGCGACATGGACCTACCCTACGCCATCTCGCCCACCGCCGTCACCCTCCATCGGGCGGATTCCGACCTCCTCCTCACGGCGGAGATTCCCGGATTTTCACCTTACGTAATCCAACTTTCGGGCGGGCCAAGAATCAGTCCTCGAGGCGATGACGGCAGCGAACTTCTGCCATACCTTGGATCCGGACGAATCACTGTCACACGGAGGGAGATTCATGTGTTACGCGCTCATACGGCCCGCCACCACGAAGTTTGATCGAAACGACGAACGGAAGATCACGACGAAAACCCCTTTCCCCTCGACCCGGCGAGACTGGCTCGTGCCCACCCTGCTGATCCTGCTCAGCGCCGTTCCGGTCGCAGCAGGTACCGTCCCTGGTCCAACTCGCCGGCGGTGCCCCGATCACGCCTGACAACGCCCGGTTCTTTGCAGCCCCCTGGCCCGTCGTGTTGCATATCATCAGCGTCAGCTTCTACTGTGTCCTCGGAGCGTTCCAGTTCGCTCCCGGTTTTCGCCGCCGCAAGCCCAAATGGCACCGCGCTGTCGGGCGGATTCTGGTCCCATGCGGGCTGGTCGCCGCGCTCTCAGGCCTGTGGATGACCCAGTTCTACCCGCCGGTCGATAGTGACGGACCCATCCTGTACGGCATCCGGCTTCTGGTGGGGTCGGCGATGGTCCTGTTCATATGCCTCGGCTTTGCCGCCATCCGGCGACGGGACATTCCCGCCCACCTCGCCTGGATGACGCGCTGTTACGCCCTCGGCCTTGGAGCCGGTACGCAGGCCCTGACTCATCTGCCCTGGTTCCTGTTCCCTTCCATTCAGGGTGAGTTGACACGGGCACTGCTCATGGGGGCCGGTTGGGCGATCAATCTCGCCGTGGCCGAATGGATCATCCGCAGGCGGCCGAAAGGTCAAAGCCGCTCACCAGAGACCGCCATCGGGCAGGACTCAGGAAACCTACTGGCCACGTCGTAAGACGCGTGCCGAAGGAGTTGTGATGCAAGCCATTGTCCAGAACGGCTACTGGGCACCAGAACGGGTGCTCAATCTTGAAGAGGTCGACCGACCCCGGGTCGGCGACGACGAGGTGCTGATTCGGGTGCGGGCCACCAGCGTGAACACCCCGGATTGGGTCACGGTGGCCGGCGTCCCCTACATTCTCCGGCTCAAGTTCGGGCTCCGGCGGCCACCGACTCCGGTGCGGGGCACCGACGTCGCCGGGGTGGTCGAGGCAGTGGGCGCGAACGTCACCGAGTTCCAGCCCGGCGACGAGGTGTTCGGGTCGGCATGGGACGACAGCCTCGCCACCCGGGGCACGTTCGCAGAGTTCAGCGTCGTTCCCGCAAGCCAGGTCCGGCCGAAGCCCGCCGGACTGTCCTTCGAGCAGGCCGCTGGATCCGTCATGTCCGGGCTTACTGCGTTGATCGCCATGCGCGACGTGGGACAGGTCGGACCGGGGACCCGGGTGCTGATCAACGGCGCGTCGGGAGGCGTCGGGACCTTTGCAGTGCAGATCGCCAAGGCACTCGGTGCGGAAGTCACTGGGGTGTGTAGCACGCGAAACCTCGAGTGGGTCCGGTCCCTGGGCGCAGATCACGTGATCGACCACACAGTGGAGGACTTCACAGAGGGCGAGCGGCGCTACGAGGTGGTCCTCGACAACGTGATGAACCACCGGCCCTCGGCGACGACCCGGGTGCTGGCCCCCACCGGGATCCTCGTTCCGAACAGTGTCGGCAACACCGGAGGATTCTTCGCGGGCCTGCCGCGGATGGCGAGGGCAGGCCTCTTGGGGTTGGGTTCGACGCGGGTCGGCTTCGTCTCCTGTGTGGTGAACCGGGAGAACCTCGATGCCCTCGCCGCGGTCCTGGAGTCTGGCGACGTCCAGGTGGTCATCGACAGGGTCTACCCACTCAACGAGGCTGCGAGCGCCGTCGCGCTCATGCTCGGGCACCATGCCAGAGGCAAAGTGGTGATCACCGTGTAGCTTGGGAGAATTGGTGGCAGGCGATAAAGCCTGGGTGAGCCCGCGTCCGACCGAATGCAGTGGACCGCCGCAGTTTGGGACGCCATCTCAGAACGATGGTTGTGGAGACCGAATCGAGATGAAATAGAATCTAATGCAGACACCCAAAAACGAGGGTTTCGCCAGGCCTAGACACTCCGGCGATGCCTCCGGCCTTCCGACCGACATCGTGAACCAGGGGAACCGGCGCCTGCAGGTCCTCGCTTTGATCTATGCGACTGTATATTTCATCGCCGCTTATCTGATCCCGGACACCCGCTCCATCGAGCGCACGCTCGCCGACACGATTATCGACCTGTTCGGCCTCTTCTTCATTCTCTCGTCGCTTTCGCTCTATTTTGCACTCCGGTATGGATGGGTCGGTAGACGTGCGACCCACAATCTGGCGATCGCCTTCGAGGTGTTTGGTGCCGTCGGTATCGAAATCGGGATTCTCGGATGGAACGGCGACCCGAGTGTTCTGAGTGACGTTGGGCTGTCATGGACCACTGTCTGGATCGTCAGTTTTCCTCTCCTCGCGCCAACCCCACCGTGGACGACGTTCCGGACAGCAACCGTTGCCGCTTCGGCAAGCCCGCTGATGTTTGCGATTCTCGCGATCGGAGGCACTCCGATGCCGGATGCCGCGACACTGATAGCGCTTACCTTACCTACCTATTTGTGTGTCGGCGTTGCAACCGTCTCGGCTCACGTCGTCTTTGGTTTGGGGAAAGACATTGCGAAGGCGCGTCAGATGGGTAGCTATAGCCTGACCGAGAAACTCGGAGGCGGCGGCATGGGAGAGGTCTGGAAAGCCGAACACCGGATCTTGGCCAGACCCGCGGCCATCAAGCTTATTCGGAGTGATATCGCAGGCGAGTCCGGCCCGGCGTATCCGGACCGATTCGAACGCGAGGTTCAAGCTACAGCCCAACTCGAGTCACCGCACACGATCGGGGTCTACGACTACGGGATCGCAGAAGGTGGCACATTCTACTACGTCATGGAACTGCTCGACGGTTTCGATCTTGAACATCTCGTGAGATCCGACGGGCCCCTTTCGGTTCAGCGTACAGTTCATGTTCTTAGGCAGGTCTGCGATTCGTTGAACGAAGCCCATCGGAAAGGAATGGTTCACAGAGATGTCAAACCCGCCAATATCTTTCTCTGCCGCTATGCTGGAGATGTGGATTTCGTCAAAGTGCTGGATTTCGGATTGGTCAAACCGGGTCCGAGCATGGTTGAAGACGACCTCATGTTGACCGAGGTGGGTACTTTTACGGGGACTCCGGCGTACGCCTCGCCGGAAATGGCCAGTGGGAACACCGGTCAGGTTGATGCCGGCTGCGACATCTACTCGCTCGGATGTGTCGCCTTCTGGCTGCTCACCGGAAGGACGGTTTTCGAAGCATCGAATACGCTGGAGATGTTGTTCAAGCACCGCACGGAAGTCCCTCTCGCACCGTCGGAGTATTCCGAGTTCGACATACCGACCGAATTGGACGCAATTGTCCTTGCCTGTCTTGAGAAAGACCGGTCGAAACGTATTGCTTCGGCGGCGGGTCTCTCGGCAAGGCTTCAGGCGGTCGAGGAGTCCTCCCCGTGGGACGCCGATCATGCCCGCAGGTGGTGGGATGTGCGTCAGCCCAGCCCGTCCGAGCGCTTCACCGCTACGACTGGGCCTGCGGATGGCGCCTTCGACCAGGATTTCCTCATCACGAAATCGATCTAGCCCCGCAAGGCATAAGATAGACATCCCTGCAACAACCCTATGAAAGCAATCATCCTGACAAACTACGGGTCTCCTGAGGATCTCGAACTGCGGGAGGTCGAGAATCCCATTCCGCAGGACCACGAGGTCTTGATAAAAGTCCACGCGTCCGCCGTGAACGATTGGGAATGGGGACTCGTGCGAGGCAAGCCGCTCTTCATGCGCGCCTTTGGCGGTGTTCTAAAACCAAAAATCCGGATCATGGGTTGTGACGTCGCCGGGCGCGTGGAGGCCGTCGGCAGAGACGTCGAACATCTTAGAGCCGGGGATGAAGTATACGGCGACCTCAGCGAATGCGGTTTCGGCGGTTTTGCCGAGTATGTCTGTGCGCCCGAAGGATCAGTCGCACTGAAACCGCGGAACGCTACCTATGAACAGGCTGTCGCGATACCTCACGCCGGAATGCTGGCCCAGCAGGGCCTCATCAGCATCGGCGGCATCGGCCGAATAGACCGGGTGCGGACGCTCTTGATCAATGGTGCGGGTGGGGGCGTCGGCACGCTCGGTGTGCAGCTTGCTAAGCTACACGACGTTGACGTGACCGGCGTCGACAGTGCCGCAAAACAGGACTTCTTGCGCTCGCTTGGGTTCGATCATGTCATCGATTACACACAGGACGACTTCACCCGGACGGGTCAGAGCTACGACCTGATCCTCGATGTGAAGACCAATCGTTCTCCCTTCGCTTACGCGCGTGTACTGAAGCCCAATGGGATATATGTCACCGTTGGAGGCTCAACGCCTCAGCTGCTGCAATGCTTGGTGTTTGGCCGATGGATTGCGAGGACCAGGAATAGGAACATTCGTATTCTGTCTCTCAAGCCCAACGTAGGGCTCGATGACATGACAAAGCTCGTGGAAGCAGGCAGAGTCGTGCCGTCGATCGATGCTGTCTATCCGTTGAGCGGAGTTCCCGAAGCACTCCGACGCTTCGGAGAAGCGAGCCACACAGGAAAGATCGTGATCAGTATGCGAGAGGGTCCGCGCGGCTCAGTCTAGTTTGGTGACCCAAACGTGTCTGCTATGGCGTAGCGGTCCTGGCTCCCGGAAGTCGTGGAGGGTGCTGATGGGCGGGTTGTTCAAGGCGGCGACGGTACGGGCTTCGCGACGTGGGCCCAGAATCGCAAGGACTACCGGGCCCGCAAACAGTCTAACGACTAACCCACGCGCCCGCTGATAACTAATGCTGCGACGAACGCACCCGCCGCGGCCACGCAGGCCACCGTTCGCACGTGATTCCACCGCGTCCACCCGACGGCGAACCTACCCCACTCCAGGGCGGCGTCCACCGTGTCGGCATCGACGTTTGCCAGCGCCCTATTTCGCGGGACGTTGCCCGCAGCGGTCACCAGCAGGCAGCCAAGCAGGTACACCGCACTGCCAGCAACGGTCCAGACCGATCCCGCTTCATTCCAATGCCACACCGCCTGCGTTGCGAGTGCGACGCAGACAACAGGCGTGCCGAAGAACGCGACCACAAAGGACCAGTGGAACACGTCGACGTTGATCCGCTGCATGGCGCGGATTCCTTCCTCCGGCGGAATGCGGCCGAGCGCCGGCATGACGAAGGACGAGAAGGCGAAGAAGACGCCGCCCATCACTGCCGATGCGAGTGTGGCTATGATGGTCAACCCGAACATCATGACGCACCTTCGCCCGACAGCGCGACTGTTCGGCCGATGTATTCAGGGGTCTGGATTGCTTCGGCGAGGAAGTGGGCCACGCTCTTGCGCGAGACCTTCATTCGTCGAACCTCGCCTTCGGTGGATGTGAATGGCATGGTGTTGGGGTCGTCGTCGGTGAGGTGGACCGGCTGGGCCAGCACCCACTCGACGCCGCTCTCCCGAACCACGAACTCCTGGGCCTCGGTGTCGGAGATTTGCGGCCTGAGTAGGAGGCCGAACAGCGCGCGCTCGGGCCAGCGTAGCTTGTCCCGGGTTTCACCGACGCCGAAGGACGACTGTACGACGAGCCGCCGCACGCCGTGCCGGCGCATGGCGGCGACGACGTTTCGTGTGCCGGCGGAACGCACATCCATCGGCGTGTGCCCGGCGCCGAAGAGCCGCACCTTCAGCGGGTTTTCACGGATACCCAAGGTGATGATGACGGCGTCATGACCGCGGACGGCAAGATCGACGTCGTCCGGGTTCGTGGCGTCTCCGTTGATAGTGAGGAGACGATCCGAGAGATCTGCCAACTTGTCCGCGCGGCGGGCAAAGGCGGTGACGCGGTATCCGCTCTGCAGCAGCGCTTCGAGGGTGGCGCGGCCCGAGCCGCCGGTGGCTCCAACGACGAGTACTTGCTTGGTTTTTTGCATCTCATGCTCCTTTGAGTTTTCGATATGAGTCCACAATACGTCACTATTTCAGATGTGTCGATGCCGTTTAGTCCTATATATATGATCGAAACTCTAATATTTATGGACAATCAATCTCAGATGGTCTATCGTGATGCCCATGGCCGACGACCCGAAAGCACCCCGTATCGAACCGGTGGGTGAGGCACTGCACTACCTCCGAATGAGCGGCGCGTTCTACTGCCGTTCGGAGTTCACGGCGCCGTGGGGGCTCGACCTGCCTCCTCTCGATGACAGCTTGATGTTCCACGTTGTCATGACCGGGCGGTGTTGGCTCCAGGTGCCTGGTGAGGAGCCGACATGTTTGCAGCCAGGGGACCTAGGGCTCGTGCCCCACGGCCGGGGCCATCTCCTGTCCAGTGCGCCGGGCGAACTGTGCGCGCCTCTGTTCGATCTACCTCGCGAGCAGGTCTCGGAGCGCTATGAGCTGCTGCGCTACGGCGGAGGCGGTCCTGCGACGACGATGATTTGCGGCGCGGTCACCTTCGATCACCCGGCGGCGCATCAGCTGATTCAGCTGCTGCCAAACCTCGTGCACGTCGATGCGTGGAGCGCGCCGGAGGCGCAGTGGCTGCAGAGCACGATGCGGCTCGTCGCAGCGGAGGCACAGCAGCTGCGACCGGGCGGCGAGACGATCATCACGCGGCTGTGCGACGTTCTCGTGATCCAGGCGATTCGATCCTGGATGACGAATGCACCCCGTGCGCGCACCGGTTGGCTCGGGGCTCTGCAAGACGAACAGATCGGTCGCGCCATCGCCCTCGTGCACCGCGATCCCGGGCACGTGTGGACAGTCGCTGCCCTCGCCGGCGAAGTCAGCATGTCGCGCTCGGCCTTCGCCGCGCGGTTCGCCCAGCTCGTGGGCGAGCCGCCCATGCGGTACGTGACACGCTGGCGGATGCACGCGGCGCTCAGCTGGCTCCGTGAGAGTGACCGGACTCTTGCGGACGTGGCGTTCCGGTTGGGCTACCAGTCCGAAGCCGCGTTCAGTCGCGCTTTCAAACGCTTCTTAGGAATGTCGCCGGGCGCCGCCCGCCGGACGCACGCGGCCTAGATACCGACTCGCAGTCCGTGCTGACCCCCGCAACGGCGGTCCGTACATCAATCGGGACCCCTCATACGTTCTTAAGGAATTTCTTTCTCCATGACGACCATGTGCTCACTGCGACCTGCCAGCCCTGCCAGAACATAACCGTCGGCGGCGGCTTCACCGATTTCGTCCTGCAAGGTCGAGGTCCGCGTCGTCGCAAGGAGCTTGTACGTGTAGTGTTTGTCGACCTCGGGCGGGCGCTCGAGGACGACGACGAGTTCGTCGGGGCCGATTAAGCGGTCTTTTGCGATCAGTGTCCGTGAAAGCAAGCGAAAGCCATCCAGCGCAGCCGCGTTCAACTCGGCCTGCATCGTGGATGTACGGGTGGTTGCGAGCAACCGATAGGTGTAGGTCTCCGGCGGCTCAGCAGCGCGTTCGAGAAGCAGCGCCATCTCCTTGTGACTGATGGGGGAACCGGCCACAACGCGGAAGCCCTCCGCTGCGGCTTCAGCAAGCTCGTACTGCATCGTAGAAGTCTGACGGGTTGCCAATAGGAAGTAGCGCTGCTCGGAATCAATCTCGAGACTCTGCGTCCAGGCGGGAGGGGCAAGGACGCACAGCAGGACACCCAGGATTGTCATGTGTTTCGCCCTCATGGGTTTCGACCGGGAATGGAGTTTTCGAAGTTCTCTGCCGGCATCGCCGCCGGGTAAAGTCGGGAGTGTCCGGGGTTCAAACTGTCTATGAGTGTCATTCATTCTTTATTCTCCTTGTAAGAACTTGTTCGGTGCAGGTGCGAGACTGCATCGTCGTTCAGCTCGACCGCACACGATGCGCACATCCTTCGGCCGGACGATTCTGAGTGCCATTTGCCGAGTGCCTCTGAAACCGACCGAAGGTCGCTCGACATCAACTGCAGTGTATGCGGCACCTGGGAAAAGCACATCGGGCGGAAGAACGTTTGCTTAGTCCGTCCCGAGATGGAATTCCGGGGTCTCAATATCCGACTGGAGATGGAAGGGATTCCGGATCGGCAGCCTCGAATACGGCAAAGTGACGATGTTCATTCCAGGCCATGAAACGGATTCTCCAGAAGGCGCGGCCGGGGAAGGGATCGTGGTCGACGCTGCCGGCAATCAAATTACATCGGAAGCGACAGTGATGGGCGTGACAGAGTAGGTCAGGGAACAGGCGGACGCTTCACGCTCTTCCCCAGCGCCATCAGGAAGATGGCGGTCTTTCCATCTGCGTGGGGCGAGAAAAACTAGTTCACCTCGTCGTCGTAGATCGTCAAGTCCGTCGCACCCAGCCGCTGGGCGTAGGCGGTCAAATAGAGTATTCCGCGGATGATGCTTGCTTAGAGTTGGACGAGCCCGTACCCGCGGTTTCCGAATTTCGCGAGAGTCGGTTTCATTTCAGCCAACAGTAAGACGGCGACGCCCGGGTCGCCACGGCAGGCTCAACTCTTCCTCTCGATTCACAGTGTCGTTCTGAATCTTTTCCGATTGGCCAGGCACAGACACCAAGCGGTTCACCACCGCAGGCTGAGGGCGCGTTCTTTCGTGACCTGGGATGCGGTCACGGCAGACTGATCGAACTGCGACAACACGGCACAAATTTGGCCATCGAAGCGTAAGTTGACAGAACCGTCCTACCTCCATCAGGACTCTTCCGCGCGCACCAGATCAGAACGGGTCAGACGGATGGAGTCAAAACTGCCGGATTCAATGACGTAGTACCAGGCCGCAAAGCGCTCGTTCAGGTCTTCGGATCGTTGACGACCGGCTTCCACATCCGTTTCCCAAACCTCGAATGCGTTCTGCAAGGTCTGATTTTCGCGGTCCTGATCGGACCATTCGGATGGCTCTTTGCCGACGTAGTCCGTGTTTGCGGGCCGTGGAGGTTCAGGCAGCATGGCTGCGTCGAAGGATGCGGTTAGGAACAGGTAGCGGTTCTCACCGGGACCGCTGTCGGCATTGTCGCTCGCCTCCGTGCCGGCGCTGATGGACTCCCCGTCCCCGTAGACGACCTCCCCGAATCGCAGCGTATAGACCACGCCGTCATCGGTCCGGACCTCGAGTTCTCCCTCGTTCGATACGAGCTGACCGTCCCCGGAAAAGTAATACCCTCGACTCTGAAGCGAGAGCAGGTCGGCCTGAGTGAGACGCAATCCGTCGGCGAGCTGCACCAGACTGGCTGAGAGTCCCGCCGGTTTGGGCCGGACACCGACGATCGAAAGCGTGTCGATGCCGCCCAGCAGGTTGTTCATCGCTGCCGAATCCACTTCCTGACCTGGAGCCATCCGGTCGGCCGTCCAGCTGGTGCCATCGGCTTCCCGGTCCAGTGTCAGTGTGTCCCGGTTGTCGAGGGCCCGGGTCCGCTCGTTGATCGAATAATCTTTCAATATCACCTGACTGATGTCGTTACGGGTCACTTCCAACAGGTCTTGCTCGATCCAGTCCGCAAAGTCGGTCGAAAGATCCAGGTCCATCCGGGAAACATAGACACGCTTTTCCTCGGGGAGTCGAACGAGTCGCAGATTCTCACGCCCTTCCACGGTGTTGCCGACGACGAGGTCGGCCAGGATATTGTCGCTTCCGTCCCGGAGCGTAATTCGCTGCCCGCGGCCCGAGAGGGTGGTCGAAGTCTCATCCAGCGGCCCGATGACGCCCATGGACTCGTGGTCGACAACGTTATTGGAGCGGTAGTCGTCCCGGACGATGCCGATCAGCCCGGCCGCCGTCCGTGCCAGTCTGTCCGCTCCGTCGGCCGGATAGTTGTGGTGGGACGGGATGGTCCAGCGCCCGTCATTGAACGTGACCTGGAAGGGGCGCGCGGTGGCCGTTGTTTCATCGAAGTCGATGACTTCCAGGGTGGTCGCGACGTTCGGGTCCGTGAACTCGGGGAAGAACGCTTCGCCGCGATCCAGGAAGTCGTCCGGGGTCGCACGTTGCGGCGTGGTCAGCAGCGCAATCAACAACAATCCCATGGCGACACCGGCAAAAACAGTCGTCTTTCGTGTTTCCGTCATCATTCGCTCCTGAATCTCCGGGCCGCGGCGGCCCCCTCACGTTCCTTTTCGCGCCGCCGGAGAAAAATCAGTATCCCAACCGCAAATACAGGCAGCGGGGGCAGCAACACGGCAAAGGTCTTGATATTGTTCTGAATCTGCAGAATCTGAGCCTCCATATCTTCTTCGCTGGCGTTGATCCTCGATTCCTTTTCGATCTCGATATTACTCTCCAGCACGCTGAAACGCCGGTTTTCGGCTTCCTGCAGGTTGCGAGCCATGATCTGTTTCGTCTGGGCGTCCAGATCCGTCCGTTCTTCGACGGCCGCAACCCGTTCGTTGAGCCGTTGCTGGGCCTCGGCCAGCGCAGCCGCCGCATCGGTTTCGGCTTGTTCCTCACCCGCGATACGGGCATCGAGGAAACCTTGAACCCGGTCTTCAACACGCTCAAGCGTTCGGTGCCGCGCCCGTTTGCTGCGCAATGAAACGAACGCCGTGTCCCCGGTCAGCAAGTCTATCGCGTTGAGGAAGAAGGTGACGTTGTCCAGGTTGAGGTCGGCCGGGGCCTGTTCACGGATCTGGAAGAATTGATCGGAGACGAAGTCTACATCCGCCACAACGATGACGTTGACGCTTTTCGCCTCAATTCCAGGATCGGTATCAGCGCCGCCGGGCCCTGCCTCTGGTTCACTTGCACCCTCCAACGGAGGCTGGTCTGGGGGGTTGACGTCCCCGGGTCGGGTTCCGCGAACGTGCGCGGCGAACACGTAGTCGTTCGCATCAGGCCGGTGCGGTGCATCTGGGTTGAGCTGCGTCCCGAAAAATGTTCGTTGGACGATCTGGCCGTAAGGCAGCGGTCCGGACTGAAAGCCGGAACGGACGAGCGGCTGGAACTCGAGCGTCGAGTTGAGGACACCGCTGATATGCCCCGGGTACAGAAACACGAGTTCCTGGAGTTCCCGGGTGGCGGGATATTCGTGGTCGAAGCTATCTTCGTTCTGATTACCCGGCCCGACAAACACGACTTCCGGTTCCAGGTGTGCAAGATCCGGATGCGGATTATAGGCGTCCCATACGATCGACCCGGAATTCCAGTTGATTCCCAGATCCGTCAGAAAGCTTCGGATATCCCCCTTGGGCTCCGGTGGGGGACCACTATTGCCGAGGAACGGATTGGTGTTTCCTCCCTGCTCGGATGGCGCCATCGCGACGTTGACGACCGGGAGCGGGTCCAGCAACAGCAGTGTGGGTTTCCCCGTTTCAATATACGCCTGGACGTTGTCCATGGCCCGCTGGGCTAACGAGGACGGAAGGATCATCACAAGCGCATCCAGTGAGTCATCGATCGGTCCGTCCGGATTGACGGTGACGACCTCGTATTGCTTCCTCAATTCCGCAACGACCGACCAACTGGGCGAGTTCTGCATCGTCTCAAAATCGATGCCACCGAAGATCCGCAGATCCGTATCGACAATCCCCACCGTCTTGCGTTCGGTTTGGGCAACCACCCGGATACTCCGGGTCAACTCGTACTCGGGCGAAAGACCCCGGTCGAGGAAACCGATGACCTGCTCCCGCGCCCCCGAAGTAAACGCCACGCCAAGAAAAACGTCGACGACGCTTGTGCGGGCACTCGTCAGAATGGGTACTTGTCGCGGCGTGATGCCGAATTTTTCCCGCGCGTCCCGCGCTTCCTGTGTAAACGGTTCGGTATCGTCAATGAGCACCTGAACCCCGGCGCCTCCGATCGAATCCACTTCACGCAGCAGCCCGAGCAGGTTCTCGCGGGTCTGCACATACTGTTCGGGTACTTCCGGGCTGACAAAAGCCTGGATAAACACGGGCCTGTCTCCGGGAATCGACGAAATCATGTTCCGCGTTTCGTCGCTGAGCGAATGCAGTCGCTCCGCCGTAACGTCTAGCCGGACGCCCCCCCGCATAACAAATCTATTGAAGGCAATCAAGGCAAGGACCAGAGCCATCACCCGAATGCCATGGTGGGCCCAC
Organism: Terriglobia bacterium; assembly: GCA_965263045.1. Classification (GTDB taxonomy): domain Bacteria; phylum Acidobacteriota; class Terriglobia; order 20CM-2-55-15; family 20CM-2-55-15. The sequence continues at coordinate 3,621,308 of CBDHGK010000041.1, read as the reverse complement.
ATGGGGAGGCCCTCGCCCGAGCGCGGCCAGTGCCGCCGGTCGAGGAGAATGACGTTCAAATACAGAGCGAAGGCGCCCAGAGAAATAAAATAGATCAACCCGGACAGACTCACCACACCGCGGGTGAAATCATCGAAATGCGGGGCCACTCCGAGCGGGATCAGCCACCGGCCAAGAGTTTCAGTGAATGCAATCGCCTGGGGACCAAAGGCCAAAACGGCCGAATAAGCCGCGCCGGCGACAAACGCCACCGTCGCGTTCGACGTCTGCAGCGACGCCAACATTCCCACCGCGATCATCGCCGCACCGATCAGCCAGTACCCCAGGAAGTTTCCGATCATAAGACCGAGGTCGGGTGAACCCAGCCAGAACAGAACCAGAACGTGGCTGAGCGAGAGCAGAAGCGCAACGGTGTAAATGGCAAGGACCGCGACGTACTTTCCGAGGACCACGTCGAGACTCGTAGCCGGCAGCGTCAGCAGCAGTTCATCGGTAGCTTGTTTCTTCTCGTCCGACCACACGCCCATCGTCAGCGCGGGAATGAAGAATACCAGCAGGTAAGGAAAAACGGCGTTCAACTGAGCGAGGTTTGCCAGATTGTCCTGGAAAAAGCGCTCTTGCCAGAATGCCCCAGCCGCGCTCAGGAAAATAAAAAGCGTGATGAACACGTAGCCGGTCGGGTTGGTGAAGTACTTCCACAAATCTCGCCGGACTAGGGCCCGGATGAAGTTTCCATCGATGGTAATCGCCATGGGCATCCTTCTCATGTTAGCTAGTGGTGGTTCCCTGAACCGTCCGGGCGCTCTGAGACCCGGCCTCCGTCATTTGATAGAACGGTTCCTCCAGCGATCCGTCCTGCATCAGTTCCTCCGGAGTCCCATCGTAAACCAGTCGTCCGTCATTGATGAACAGTACCCGGCGGGCGACCGCATCGACTTCCTGAAGAATATGTGTTGATATGAGAATCGTCTTGGTCCGTCCCAGCTCCACGATGTTCTCCCGGAAAATGCGCAGTTGGTTTGGGTCCAGTCCGACCGTGGGTTCGTCCAGTATCAAGACATCGGGATCGTGGATCAGCGCTTGCGCCAACCCCACACGCTGGCGATACCCTTTCGACAATTTTCCGATCGGCTTCTCGAGTACGGTCTTGATCGAATAATGCGTAGCAACGGCTTCGATGCGGGCGTCGAGTTCATCACGGAGCATTCCCCGCGCTTCACCGAAGAAGCGAAGCAACTCCAACGGTGTCATATCGAGATAAAGTGGTCCGTTTTCAGGAAGGTAACCGAGTTTTCGCGAAGCCTCAATCCGCTCCACGTGGATATCGTGGCCAGCGATTCTCGCAGTCCCGGCGCTGGGAGCCATGTACCCGGTCAGGATTTTCATAGCCGTCGACTTCCCCGCTCCATTCGGTCCGAGGAAGGCGACAATCTGCCCGCCCGGGATCGTGAACGAAATGTTTTCGATTGCGACAAACGGGCCAAAGTACTTGGTCAACCCGCGGGCCTCGATCATCGGCGCTGGGGCCGACTCCGTTCGCTGTGCTTCTAGTACCTGTTCATCTAGTACGTGTTCTTCCATAACTATTGGTATTCCTGATGCCGCGCCGGGAGCCGGGGAAAGCCTCAGCCCTCGGTCGAGTCGGCCAGAATTTTCAAGGCCAAGGCCTGCAATGCCTCGTCCAGCAAGTGTTCTTCGCTGTCTCCGGCAACTGCATTTAACATATTATTTAGAATCATTATTAAATGTGCTTAATTATTAACAGCACTCTCTCAGACAGGGATTCTCAGGGCCACTCAACATTCAGAACCGCCGCCCAGTCTGAACCGATCAGCGACGCAACGAGGTCTGTGCTCACGGTGAGTGCGAGTGCCCCGCAAATTGATACGGCAATGCCGCAGAGTACCCCAAATCCCAGGACCTCATGATCCCGATTTAGGATCCAGCTGAATATTACACGAAATACGACCGACATTCTCTGCAACGGCACGACCACCGAAACCGGCGCGACGGCAAGAGCCATGTAGCGAAACATTTGCGACAGAAACACGAATACTCCCGACACGAGAAACCATTTTCCGGCAACGGGGTCGAGTTGCCGCATATACGCACTGCCGCCGGATAAAAGAACGAGCACGATCACAACAACCCCAGCCGAGGAATACGATATGAAACCGCCGGCAAGACTGTCGACCAACCCGCCGCCCGGCCCCAGTCCCATCATGATGAACAACGGACTTGCACCATAGCCAAGTGCGCAAACTGAACCCCAGATGATCCCTTCGCGATATTTTGGCTGGAAGGCCGCACCACTTCGAGCCGTGTCGGGTTGTGTCCCGGGCCTGAGGGATATGGCTGGCCCCACCATGACGAGGACCAACCCTGTGACCTTCAGTGGAGTCAGAACCTCATCCAGTACAAGAATGGCAAGGATCAGGGAAACCGGCACGCTCAGTTGCTGGATTGGAGCCGATAGCGCTGCGCCGATCGCCCGGGTGGCCCGGTAGTTTCCGTACCTGCCGATTACGAAATGAACCACGCCGGCCAGGGCCATCCATGACCAACCCGGAACGGTGAGTCTGGAAATGGCTTCAATGCCGCCAAACGGCAGGGACGCCAGCGCAAACAGCGGCACCCCCAGCGGCACTGTGATGGCCATTGCATGCAGAACGCTCCCGGTAAGCACACCGCGGCGCAGCGCGGCATTGTTCAATCCGAAAGTCGCTGCGGAGGCCAGGGCGAGGTAGGCACCTAACAGAGAGAGATCCTCAGCGGTAAAACCTGTGGGACATCAGGGGGTAAATCTGTCCCTTCAGGGTGTTTCGCCACGCAACAATGCACGCACGTACTCCGGTGTCAGCTTGCGGCCAGGCTCAAATTCCGGAGCATTCTCGATTTGTTCGAGATCATTCAGGCCGCTGTGCTTGAAAATGCGGTTGATCGACGAAATCAGTCGTGCGGGACGATCCCCACTGGCGTTGAAGTGTTGATGAATTGTGTTGGGTGGTATGTAGATGACGTCACCGGCTTCCCAGTCGAAGCGCTGAATCTCTTCCTGCGGCGTCCAGTGATAGTCGTCCGTTATTTCGACATCGCAATCCTGATGCAGATCGTAGCCATGACCTTCGAGAACATACAGACATTCCTCCGCAAGGTGGCGGTGTTTGCCAGAACGGCTTCCCGGCGGAAGGATCTGCATGTAGGCGTCGACCGTCTCCATGCGGGTATTCATCTGTTCGTTAATCAGATGTTTGAGTATTCCCTGCGGAGCCATTTCCCAGGGCATTTCGAGCGGCGTTATTATCTTCTTCCGTCTGGCGTTTCGCTCGGGTGCCGATTCAGCGTCGTCGAGCAGATTCTGATACAGGGCACCGTTCTCGACGCCGGCAAGCCAGACGGATGTTTCGCTCCACGCCACGATCAGTAACCTTCCTTCGGGTGGTTAAAGTCGTCTTCTTCCTCCCGAACGACAAAGTCCTCGCCGCCGGGCGCCGGGGTGGACGGACGGGGCACGACCTGTTTCTGAAACAGCATGTTCATGAACAGAAACATCGGTTTCGTCTTAATGACCAGCGCCCGCGCCGGCTTTGTGTCGCTGGCGTTGAAATGCTGGTGTACGCAGTTGTTGTGCACGATCGCAACGTCGCCCGCTCTCCAGTCGTAACGTTGACCATCGTGAATTTCATAGCCTTCTCCATCGAGAATGTAGAATGCCGCTTCATTGACATGACCGTGTTTCTGTGACTTTCCGCCTGGCCCGTATTCTTCCAGGTGCAGGTGAAACGCCTGCGTAATACCGTCCTTCGGTTCCACATAGTGCCGGCTGTAGGTTTGCGGTCCATCGACGAACTTTATGTTTCTGGCCTTGCGAACCCGCGGCATGGATCGCAGGCGTTTCAGTTCCTCGGTCAGGTTGTACGCACCCCGAATAGACCGAACAAAAACCCGATCTTTCTGACTGTGGTAGTTTTCGGTCGCGGTATCGGTGTCTGGTTTTGTGGAAGTGTCTTTCATCAGCGATGATCAAAAACCCCAGGTCAATGGATCGAAACGAGGATAGCAAATATCGGTGTTGAAAAGGATATCGTTCTGATCGACGATGCGCCGTTGTAATATACGGAAACCTTACTGCATACTCTTTCCCAGAATTTCGGCTGGGTCAGAGAGCAGCGCCGACACTGCCAGGAGGAAGCAATGGGTTTTGCAAGGATCGTGCACCGCAGGATCGTGCACCCGATGATGGGCTTCGGCACGCTAGCCGCGCTCGCGCTATGCGGACTTGCGGCCTGCCAGAGCGGGGACAGCGGTGGTGAACCCAAGACGGGCGCGGCGGCATTCTTTGACGGCCGCAGCATTCGCTGGATCGTCCCCTACGTACCTGGCGGCGGATACGATGAATACGGAAGGCTCCTGGCTCCGTATCTCGAAAAGTATACCGGCGCGCGTATCGACATCGTGAATCTTCCCGGTGCAGGCGGTATGCGGGGCGTGAACGACCTGTACAACTCAGCCAGTGATGGCCTGACGATTGGCATGATTAACGGCGGCGCCATGGTGACGAACGAAATCTCCGGGATCCAGGGAGCCGACTATGAGATCGCCGAGTTTGTGTTTCTCGGGCGTGTCGTATCCGATCCAAGGGTACTTGTTGTGTCCGATGACAGCGGCTATGCGTCCATTGAAGAGATATTGCAGTCTCCCAGTCAGCTCAAAATCGGTGCGACCGGGTTGGGCGGCAACACGTATGTGGACGCCGTCATTACCAAAGAGGCATTCAACCTGCCGCTGGATGTCATCCATGGTTTCGACAGCTCAGCAGTGGTCAGGCAGGCCATGCTGCGGGGCGACATCATCGGCACATGGGGATCCTGGGGTAGCGCGCTGGATGCCGTCGGCTCGGGCAGGGACAGGGTTATCCTGCAGAGCGGCCAGGAAAGGATTCAAGATCTCCCGGATGTGCCCACCACCGTTGAACTGATCGACAGGACCACGGATCCTGAACGTACGAAGGTCATTCTAACGGCCTGGGAAAACCTGCATGCGGTCGGCCGTCCGGTCGCGGCGCCCCCGGGCACGCCGCCCGACCGGATCGAATTTCTGAGCCAGGCTCTCTTCGACGTCCTGCACGATCCCGAATTGCTGGCCGACGCCGAGCGGTCCGGCCGTCCAATCCGGTACGCCACAGCCGAGGAAATCCGGCAGATCGTCACCGACGCTACGGTCATGCCGGATGACATCAAGCAGTTATTTGTCAGGGCTATCCGGGGCGAGCTCTAGCAGCCCGTGGCAGAAGTTTCGCGGGTCGCGTTACGGCCAAACGGGGCCGGATTCCAGGAGGAACAACGAGACGTCGCGACGTCGCGACGACGCTGAAATGCTCATTCATTACGAGGAGTCGGCGACAACGAAGACGGCCCCGTTTCGCCGTACCCTGTGGGCGCAGGGGGGCCACCGACGTTTCAAACGGAGGCTGCAGGCGCCCCACAGGCTTTGTCCGAAATTGTTAAGACCGGTCACGATGAAAAGACGGCGCCTGCTGCCTCGGTTTCAAACCTCGGTGGCCGCTCCTCACTTCGCGCCTGCAACCCGAAGACCCCTGCGCGCGGCCCGCGAGACTTCTGCCACGGGCTGCTAGCCCGGATTTCTCACGGGTATTCGTCGCGAAGCGTCGGAGGCGCCGACAGGGCAAGGCGCGCGACGGAAGGGCGACGGAGGCGCACTTGACAGTGCGTCGAGGAGCCTGACCAAGCGCAACGCAGCCCTGGCGGATGGATCCGGCGCTGGAGCAGAAAACTCGTGAGAAATTCGGGCTAGGAGCCTGCGCCGTAGGAAGTGAATGAGATAATTGTGTCGCAGTTAGGAGGAGATTGCGATGCCGACGACGTTTCGCCCGTACCAGCCGGATCAGGGGTTGCTGCTGCCGCCGGATATGCGGGATTGGTTGCCGGAGGGGCACTTGGCGCACCATGTGAGCGATCTGGTGGACGGATTGGACTTGACGGCGTTTTACGCGCCTTACGAGGGGGACGGTCGTCGCAAGTCGCCGTATGAGCCGCGGATGATGGTGAAGGTGATGATCTACGGGTACGCGACGGGGGTGTTTTCCTCCCGAGGGCTGGCGCGGAAGCTGGAGGAGGACGTAGCATTTCGGGTGTTGGCGGCGGGGAATTTCCCGAGCCATCGGACGATTTGCGAGTTTCGCCGCCGTCATTTAGCGGATTTCAAGACGCTGTTTGTGGAGGTGGTGCGTCTGGCGCGCGAGACCGGCGTTGCGAACTTCGGCAAGTTGTCGATCGACGGGACGAAGGTTCGAGCCAACGCCAGCAAGCGCAAGGCGATGAGTTACGGTCGGATGCTGGAGGAGGAGCGGCGTCTGGAGGGCGAGATCGAAGCGTTGCTGTCGCGCGCGCGGGAGACCGACGCGGCGGAGGACGCGCGTTTCGGGGAGGCGTATCGCGGCGATGAGTTACCCGAGGAGTTACGCCGCCGGGAGGATCGGCTGGCGGCGATTCGGGCGGCCAGGGCGCGATTGGAGGCCAGGCAACGGGAGGCCGACGAAGCGCAGGGACGCGAGCCCGGTTCGAAGCGCAACCGGAAGGGCGGGCGGCCATACAAGCGGGAATACGGCGAGCCGGCCGAGAAGGCGCAGGACAACTTCACGGATCCCGAAAGCAGGATCATGAAGACCTCATCGGAGGGTTTTCAGCAGTGCTACAACGCGCAGGTGGCGGTGGAGGGAGAGAAGCAGTTGATCGTCGCCACCGAGGTGTCGTCGAACGCCAGCGACCAGGGTCGACTGGTCCCGCTGGTGGACGAGGTGGAGGCCACCCATGGGGAACGGCCGGAGACGGTGCTGGCGGATGCGGGCTACTGCAACGAGGACGACCTTGAGGCGCTGGAGGCGCGCGGCGTGGACGGCTATGTGGCCTTGGGCCGGGAGGGCCGGCGCGCGGTCGCGGTGGACGCGGCCAGGCATCCGGCGAAGGCCCGCATGGCCGAGAAGCTGGCGACCTCGGCGGGACGGGTGCAGTACGCCCAACGCAAATGGCTGTCGGAGGCGCCCAACGGGTGGATCAAGGAGGTGCTCGGTTTCCGCCGATTCAGCCTGCGCGGCCTGAACAAGGTCCAGGGCGAGTGGAACTTGGTGTGTCTGGCGTTGAACGTCAAGCGGATGCAGGGGCTTCAGGCAGCCTGATGACAGGGATACCGCCCGCAAATCAGGCCGAACGAGGCTCGATTCAAGCACCCGTGGCGCACCCATCGGCGCCTCGTCGTCCAAAACGCCCATTCCCCGGTCACCGATACCGATTGATCGCCATCTCGCGTAATTCGCCGAGTCGAAAATCATCCTACGGCGCAGGCTCCTAGCCCCGGACAGCAATCACGGACCTCATCTCGCCGGTGTACCTTGAACAGCATGCAATCCTTACCCGGGCTGCACCACTATCGTCACCGGCACCCGAGCTGCTTCCTGTTGGAAAGTGACTGTCCTTACGGAATTCATCCGGCAGGATGTCGGGCATATCACGGACGCATGGATCTCCACCCGCGCGGGCTGACGATTAAGCGGCAATAATATGGGTATAGTCGAAGGCCTCGCGAGCGGATTTCTGCAGTCAATCAGCCTTGAGGTCTTTCCCTACCTGCTGGCGGGATCTCTGCTTGGACTCATGATTGGCGTGATCCCGGGCTTGGGCGGCCATTTTGCGATGGCGATGGTTATCCCCTTCCTCTATTCGCTGGAGCCCGCCCCCGGAATCGCATTCTTACTGGGCGCGCACGCAACGGTGGCTCAGGGCGGAGGACTCACCGCCATCCTTTTCAGCACGCCTGGAACGGGTCAGAACGCAGCGACATTGCTGGACGGCCCTCCCATGAGAAACAAAGGCCTGGGGGCCATGGCGGCCGGCGCGGCTCTCACTGCATGCTTTCTCGGTGCGACGTTTGGAGCGCTGACGCTGGCATTGCTGTTGCCGGTGTTGCAACAGATCGTCCTGTTCTTCGGTCCGCCGGAGATATTCGTATTGGCATTTGTGGCGCTGACGTTTGTGGCCGTTCTGGGAAAAGAGGACATTTCCCGCAGTCTGATCGCGGCGTTGGCCGGGTTGTTGCTGGCAATGATCGGACTCGACAACGTCACGAATCAGGAAAGATTTACGTTCGGATTGATCGAACTGCGCGACGGACTGGAGCTGGTGCCGGTCATTCTCGGCCTGTTCGCGGTGGCGGAAATGTTCGACCTCTGGGTCGGCGGTGGCTCCCTGTCGGGTTCCCAGAATAAGAGGCTGACAGCGCGGCAGACACAGAAGCAAATTTTTCAGGGAGCGCTCTCGGCGTTGAAACACTGGTGGCTCGTGCTGCGATGCAGTGCCATCGGTGTCGCGATGGGTTTGATACCGGGGCTGGGCAGCGCGGCTGCGGCGTTCATAGCCTACGGGCATGCAAAGCAAACGTCTAAAACCAAAGAGACTTTTGGAGAGGGGAATATCGAGGGGGTGATCGGATCCGAGGCAGCCAACGATGCTGTCGAAGGCGGGGCCCTGGCCTCGACGGTCGCCTTCGGCGTGCCTGGAAGTTCGTCAATGGCCATTCTCTTGAGCGCTCTATTCGTTCTCGGTCAAGAAACCGGACTGAACATGGTGACGCAGCGTGTGGATGTTGTATTCATCATGATTTTTACGATTATTATCGGAAATTTCATCGGCATGGTCGGCGGTATGTTTCTGGTCAACCCCTTGAGCCGGATGACGGGACTGCGGGGCGGAGTACTGGTGCCGGTCCTCATTGCGATCGTGTTTACGGGTGCGTTTGCTGTGCAACGATCCTGGTTTGACATCGGAGTCGCCCTGGTTTTTGGCGTCATTGGCTATCTTATGAAAGAGTTGGATTACTCCAGGGCCGCGTTGCTGATTGGTTTCGTTCTCGGATTCCCTGTGGAGCGGAATCTGTACCTGGCACTGCAGTTATCCGGACCATACTTCATCTTTGACCCCATTCCATTGACGCTGGCCATCATTACGATCGTGTTCCTCGCCTATAACATCTGGGCGATCGTGCGGGATCGCAGATCTATGGATCACGAACCGGGCAGACCCCGAGGACACGCTACTCGATGACAGACGAACAACAGAAAATTGTGGAGGAGCGGGTCGTACCGGCCAGGGCGACACTGGAGTTCTGCTTTGTCTCGTTTATCGGCATCGTCGTCCTATCGGCCTTCGTGGCCGCCTTGAACTACGACTTCGTTTCAGCCAGAGCGCCGTTGTTTGTCATGGTGCCGCTGCTGATCCTCATCGGGGCTCAATGGCTACGCGGGCTACGCGCGCGAGCAGTCACCGGGCACGGCCTGTTGCGGATTGAGCTATCGAAAGCCCTCCGCGGGCGCAACAGAAACCTGAACATCGCCGTGGGATTCGTCGGCTGGATGGCGCTGTTGCTGGTCCTGATTTTTGTAATCGGTCACTACGCCGGCATTACGGCGTTCATGTTCGTCCTGTTGAGGCTTGTCTCAAAGGAAAGCACCCGCTTGTCCGTGCTGGTCACAGCTGGCGTGACGATCGTCCTGTATCTCCTCTTTGAGCACGTCTTCAACATCGAGTTGTATCGAGGTCTTCTGCTCGGGTTGCTTGCGGGCTGAGGATCACGAATCGTGTCAGGGCGCGCACGCTCACACCCAATCATATTATCGTCCCAACCATAGTCGTCCTCAGCATCTGCGGAAGCGATGCGTTCCGCATACGGTCCCTGGATCTCGCAGATCTGGCGCAGGAACAGCGATCCGCCGCGGTCTTAAGCCCCGGGCCCTGTGCCTGCGGCCACGGGCGTGTAGATGAAGTCCATGACGTATCGCGAACGTAGTTCAGCGTGCCGCCACGACTGCGACAACTGCATCCACTCCGCATAGTGAGGGCTTGCCAGGTGGGCGGCGAAGGCAGTCTCATCGATAAACACCTCGTACAGGCAGATCGTCTGTGGATCAGACGTGTCCTCCAGGACCTCGTAGCGCACGCAGCCAGGCTCGGCATTGCTCCGACGAGCATGGAGTCTGACGTTCGCGACGAATCCATCCAGATGCTCCTCCTTGATCTTGTTGATGCTGAAGACGACGTACATGAACGGCTCCCCTGAAGACGGTATTGAACGTGAATCCTGGCAGGCAGATGGACTCTTCCCCTCGGAGTCGGCTCGCCCGCGTTTCTCTCGAACCGGCTGCCACGCTACGCGTCGACAGCGTGTGATAACTGCGGACTAAAGATATGTGGAGTCTCTAACATGACGCGCACGCGCGATCAACTAATGCAGAAGATGTGCTTCAGGAAAGAGTCTCGTCGGTCGGTCCCCGGGTGACCCAATAGAACCGGCTGTTGAGGCAGACCGCGGCGACTGTCAGTCCGACAATGAGTCCGATCCACATGGCCTGGGGTCCCATCGAATGCCCAATCCCCAAGGTGTATCCCAACGGTAGACCCAACCCCCAGTACGCGACCAGCGTAATCACCATCGGTATGGTCGTGTCTTTAAGCCCGCGCAGCGCACCCGCTCCAGCCACCTGGGCGCCATCCGAGATCTGGAATACGGCTGCCATCAATAGGAGATCCATGGCAATGGCCCGGACTGCGGGATCGTCCGTATACATTCCGACGATCAATTCGGGAAATATCAACATGGTCGCGGCGGATGCCGCCATAAACATCAGCGCGAGCACGAGCCCGACAAAGGCCGAACGGCGGCCTTCCCCCTGCGACCCGCGACCCACGGCCTGTCCAACCCTAACCGTAATGGCCATTGAAAGACCGAGGGGAATCATGAACGTGATCGATGCGAAGTTGATCGCGACCTGGTGTCCAGCCACCGCGTTAATCCCCAACGAACCCATCAACAAGGCAACCGTGGCAAAGAGACTGGCCTCCAGAAACAGACTGACCCCGATCGGCAGACCCAGTGCGCAAGTCTCGAACATGTATCCGGGCCGCGGCCACTCGAAGCGCCGGAAGAGGTGAAACTGTCGGTAATAGGGCCCGACGACGACATAGACAGTCATCGAAAGCAACATCATCCACATCACCAACGCGGTCGCCCAGCCACATCCAACAGCACCCATTGCAGGCAAACCGAGTCGGCCATACATGAAGATGTAGTTCCCGCCAATGTTCGTCAGCAACCCGATCACGCTGATCCAGAGGACGGGACGGGTCATCAACACGCCTTCGCTGAAATGACGCAGTACGATGAATCCACACATCGCTGGAAGACCCCAGGTGACCGCGTCCAGATACCCCACTGTCGTCGGAATAATTTCCGGCTCGATTTCCAGTCCGGAAAAAAGAGGATCGAGATTGCGGATCAGGACGAATACCAACACAGCCAGCCCCTGGCTCAACCACAGTGCCTGACGGACGAACCCGCCGATTTCCTTGTGCCGGCCCGCACCAAACAGTTGAGACACCGAAGCGGTAACGGCCATCAGGAGTCCGATCACGAAGATCGCCGTCGTGTACCAGATACTGCCCCCCAGAGCCACGGCCGCCAGGTCCAGCGGGCTCAGATTGCCTGCCATCACCGTGTCCACGAAGTTCATGGCGATTTGCGCCAACTGCGATCCGATGACCGGAAGCCCGAGCGTTAAGAGCTCGCCCGCTTCCGTCCGAAGGGCAGAACCACGCCACGCCACAGTGGCGCTGCGACTGGCCGGGTCACTAGAGGGGATTTCTTGCGAAGACGAACGCCTCAACCGGTTTTCCTCCAATGAGGTGTTCGTTAATGATGCGTTCCAGCACCTCGGGCGTTGCCGAGTGGTACCACACGCCTTCGGGATAGACAACGGCGATCGGTCCCTGCTGACACACCCTGAGGCAGTTGGCCTTGGTTCGATACACGCAGGGAAGACCCTGTTGAAGGCCCAGTTCCGCAAGGCGCCGCTTCAGGTAGGTCCACGCTTTATTCGTTTCTTCCCGAGGGGCGCATTTCGGCTTGGTCTGGTCTGCACACAGGAAGATGTGACGCCCGATATGTCCGATGCCGAGTGACCGCGCAACCGAATCCAACCCGTCCGATCTATCCAATCTATCCAATTTATCAGAGGGCGTCGCTTCGTCTTCCATGTGGACATATTAGCCGGGGATTGGGCGGATTACATGGAGAAGGCCGCGGATTACGCCGATTCCGTTGGCCGCTCACGCTCAGGTGTGAACGATATGGCCGGCCAGCGGCGTGAAGGCAGGTCCCTATCCATCCGAGGCCGACGCATCATCCGCGCCTGATTCTCTGCTCTACGGATGATCCGAACCCGCCTACCGGGCTTCGCGGAGGGCGTACTTATAGGACGTCTCGGGGGCTTCAATGCGTCCGGTTGCAGCCAGAGCGTCTGCGGTGCGCCCGACGAGTTCCTGATAGTACCAGGCGACAAACTCGGCAAAGGCGCTGTACCTCGATGCATCGATTGTGGAGTGAACATTCAGAAGATCACTCCGCTGAGACTTGATGTAGGGAAGGATGTAATCTCTCGAAAAAACGCTGGCGAACACCCGCCAACGCCTGGCATCCTCAGTTTCGTAAATCGGACCTTCCTCGGCCACCGCGTCAATCTGAATTCGGAGATTCTCTTCCGGCACGGGACCGACCGCAAACACCACGTGACGGCCGACACGCGCCGACTGGCGCACGAGATAGCGGCGGTTTTCTTCGCCTTCAACCATCCACGCGTAGTAGGTGTCGCCGCGCCGGGCGCGACGGGGTGCGCCGGGCAACAGCGTCTTATCGTCAAAGAGAACATCGATCATGCCGCCCAAAAGGACACCCCCGATCACGATGCGGTACATGTTCTGTGGCTCGGAGAAATCCTGGCCGGCTTCAAGCGACCTGCCGAAGGTTTCGATCTCATCCCAGTGGTCTTCGATGAGCTGTACAAATTCTGCGGTCGTCCGTTCGAGCAGTGGCCCGACTTCCGCGAAGTCTTCCTCCCGAAACACTGGAAAACCGGGCCGCATGTTGAAGTCATTCCGGCCACGGACCAATCCGGCCGTCTCCAGTTCGTCCATCATCGTGAGGATGCGGAGGCGTGGCTGTTCGGTCTCGTCAATAAACTTATCGACGGACCATCCCCGGTGCAATCCGGAAATGAGCATCCGGACATCTTCGGACTCCAGATTTTCGGTCGCCTCGGAGGTCCAGGGCAGGGCTCCGAAACCGAATTCCGCATGGACTTCAGGGCGTTCGACCGGATCCTGGGCCGCAAGCACATTCTGGACCGCATGAAGCTGGGCAAACAGGACCAGCAAGCATCCGAGTGGATTTATCCATTTGTTTCTTCGATTCATACTGAGAAAGTTAGACGCTAGTCTAGCGGGAACGTGTGCCGATAACTACCAGAATAAGGTCAGTCCCATCTGTATCGTCCGGGGTGAGCGGGCGACAAACAGCGCACCGAATTCCGGTGAGTCGGCGAAATTCTGTGTCGTCGGCGGTGCGATAAAGTTTGGATGATTGAATGCGTTATAGAAATCGGCACGGAACTCCGCTTGAAACTGGTCGGAAAGACGGAGCGTGCGTCTCAATGCCAGATCCACGTTTGCCAGGCCGGGGCCAATGATGACGTTCCGGCCGCTATCACCAAATCCTCCCTGCTCTGGAATCTGGAACGCCTCGGTATTGAAGAAGCGCGACGGGCCGGGATCGTCGATCTGTGGGTTTCCGATCAGGTTGGGACGGTTGACGATCGGGCTTCCGGTTCCCGCCACGTCAGAGCTGACGATCGCCGATAAAGGCGTGCCCGAACGAAACAGTCCGATTCCCTGCAGCTGCCACCCATCAAGAAACGGCAAATCGAGCGTGCCGGTCAGCGACAAACGATGCTTGACGTGAAAATCCGCAAGCCCTCTCTCTGATTTCAGATCGTGGCTGTTCTGCGGAAGAATGCTGATGAGGGTCGCGTCATCGATCATCCGGGCAAAGCGGTAGCTCCCCCCGAATCCGACACCCCGGGCAAACCGCCGTTCCACACTGATGTCGCCGGCATGGGCTGAGGATGACGCGCTCGTTTCGAATTGAAAAACGTTCGCGAAATCCGGGAATGGGCGGCGTTCATCCAGACTGACCACTGGTCCCGGCCTCGGCTGGTTCAGGTTCACCTGTCGGCGAAGATGCGTCCCTTTCTGCCCAACATAGCCGAGCGTTATATCGTAGTCGGAAAACAGGGTCCGGGCGATGCGCAGGTTCCAGTGCTGAACATAAGGATTTCTCAGCGTAGCGGAAGCCGAAAACACGCTTGGAGGGATAGACGAAGACGGATCCTGGAACACGGTCGCGAGGTCAAATCTTGGGAGAACCGGGTCGTTGTTTTCGACATCAAACCTGACGAACGGTGGGTTCAGGCCCAACAGGAACAAGCTGTCACCGACTGAAAGATTGTCGTAGAAAATCCCGTAACCCGCGCGAACGACGGTATCGGCCATCGGGCTCCAGGCCACTCCGAGCCGGGGACTCCAATTGTTCGTGTCGAGCGCATACGGTCGCTTTGGCGACACCTCGAGCACCCCTCGGGGGTTGAAATTGGAGATGCGATTTTCAGATTCAACGAACGGAGTCTGAAAATCGAAACGGATTCCGACATTGATATCGACGCTGGGGCGCGGGCTCCACGTGTGTTGCACGTAGGCGCCACTGGTCCAGGTATCAAACTGGCGGCTCGTATCTCCCTGAATTCGTATCGCGTTCGCGGGCAGGCCCAGCAAGAGGTTGGCGAATGAGTTCCTCGAGAACGAATCCGCATTGAACTGAAACTGCCCCCGGCTGAACAGGTCCATGAAAGCGTCGAAGCTGAAGTATCGGAGGCTGCCGCCAATCTGAGTGGTCCCACGTCCATGGACCCAGGAGACGTCATTGGAGAATTCAAGCGTCCGGTTGCGTCTCTCCTGCGGGAGATTGGTGGCCTGACCCACACTGGAGAAACCCGTGACGATCGCCGCCGGGTACTCGGCCCCACCCGGGATACTGCGGGGCTGGTCGAGATGTCCAAGTGAGAAGCTGAATTGGTGAACCAGAGACGGAGTAAACACATGGGCATTCGAAATTCTAAGGGTTTGCGTCTCGAGCGAGTCGCGGACTCCAAATCCTGGCAAGTTCGTGATACCGGTGACAAAATTGAACGGGTCTTCCGTAGTGTCTCTGCTGTACTGATACTCGAGGGAAGTTTCGTCGGAAACGGTGGTCCGATGATCGATGCGAATACCAAAGGCATCGGCCACGGTTCGAAGTGTACCCACCGCCCTGAAATTCTGGATCCCTCCTCCGGCGATGTTCGGCCTGGGAAACAGCGCCGCAATAGCCGCCCCGTCCGGATGTATCCGGTCGGGCGGAATCCTGTTACCGGGAAACGGAAAGCCGGTTTCCGGGTCCAGAATGAGGGTCGTGAGTGAAGAAAACTCGCCGCCAACCCACGCCTGTGGGGGAACAGTCGCCGCCCGCGTCACGGATTGCCGTATGCGTAACCCCCAGTACCGGCCGAACACGAACGTCCGTTCTGTGAGCGGGCCGCCCAGCTCGAATCCGAAAAAGTGATATTTGAAGGGTGGAATCGGCTCGTCAGGAAGGTCGAAGTAGTTACGGGCGTTGAGTGCGTCGTTGAGGTGAAAATAATACGCATTGCCGCCGAAACTGGAACCACCTGGAGGAAGCGAGTCGTCGGTCCCGACGTTAGACGGAAACTGGGCCGACAACCGGGACGGTTCAATCAACTCTGTTGCGCTGGGAGAACTGGCAAAAACACTACCGGAGGCAGCGATCCATTGCTGGCTCGAACCTTCCGCGATGCCCGATACATTCAGCCCGCCGCGAAGACCGAACAGCCGATCCGAACGCGGGAGATCCGCACGAGCCAGGGGATTGGACCCATCGTTAAACTGGATCGGTTCGCGCAGAAGAAGTTCGACCACCTCGACATCGGAGGGATCCCCAGAGAGCAGGACAAAATCAATGTCATAGGTTTCCCCGCGGACCAGCGACACGCGCGTCGTGCGGACTGTGCGAAAACCGGGCCGTCTCACCTCTAGCTGGAATGGCTCCGCGATCTGAAAAGAGAACGAACCGTCAACTCCACTGACCGCCTCAAGGGTTCGGCCGTCATCGAGCAGCAGGCGCACCTCGGCCGTCTCGATCGGTGCTCCGGACTCGTCGGAAACGGTTCCACCTAGGTTGGCGGCCGGACCCTGGGCACCCAGATGCAACGTCGCGAGCAGAAAGAAGAGAGCGAAGAAGACCAAACGCGGCGCCAAGGATACCTCCGCCTGAGGCATGGCAGCGCTTCTGGCACCCCGTGACATTGCATTGAAGGGTTCGGCGCGCGGGTCTTCCAGGCGCCGGTGCGAAGTGAGGAGGACAGGATGGTTTGACATCGTATCCGACAAGTGACACGGCCTGAGCCTCAGGGTTACGCCATAAACTGCCTGGGGGGTCAGATCCGAATAGCTTTCGCGGTCAGTACGTTTTCGATCTTGCGGACTTGCTCGACGACTTCAGCGTCTATGGCAGCGTCGATCAGTAAGAGAGCCAGGGCCGTTCCACCCTCCGTTTCCCGACCCAGATGCATCCCCGCAATGTTGACCTGGCATTCACCAAGTACCGTCCCAATATTACCGATGACACCGGGTTTGTCATCGTTCGTCAAGAAAATCATGTGGCCCCGGGGCACCACTTCAAGCTGGTACCCGTCGACCGCAACAATGCGCGGCAATTTGTCGGTAAATACCGTGCCGGACACACGCCGCGACTCTCCTTCGGTCCGAACTTCGATCTCCACCTGACTCGTGAAGTTTTCCGGAACCGGGACACGGGTCTCTTCCAACTTGATTCCTCTTTGTTGCACGATTCGTGTGGCGTTGATCAAGTTGATCCCGTCACCCAGAATCGGCGAGAGAAGCCTCCGCATCACGGTCGAGGTGAGGTAGGCGAGGTTCATGTCGCACACTTCACCTGAATATCGGACCGAAACGCTTTGCATCGGGCCTTCGGCGATCTGAATGATGAAGCTCGCGAGCCGCGTCACCAGGTCCACGAAATGCTTGTAGCGGTCCAGTTGCCCCGGCTCAAGTTGAGGAAAATTCAGTGCGCCGCGAATCGTATTCTTGACCAGATAGTCTGCGACCTGGCCGCAGATGTCTTCCGAAACTTTGCGCTGGGCTTCGATCGTCGAGGCGCCCAGGTGGGGCGTCGCAATAAAGTTATCGAGACCGTAAAGGGGAGAGTCGGTGTTCGGTTCCGATTCGAAGACGTCAAATGCGGCACCGGCGACTCGACCCGATGCAAGGGCGTCGGCAAGATCGGGCTCGTTGATAATTCCGCCACGCGCGCAATTGATGAGCCGCACGCCATCTTTCATGCCCGCAATAACCCCACGATCGATAAGGTTTCTGGTGTCCTCCGTCAGCGGTGTATGAACGGAAATAAAGTCGGCGTCGGCGAAGATTTCATCGAGGTCAACCAGTTGCAGTCCCCCGGTCTGTTCCGAGTCGGGCCGGATGAAGGGGTCATACGCCATGACGTCCATCCCAATTCCCCGGGCCATGCGCGCCACTTCGCTTCCGATACGGCCGAGACCGACCACACCCAGGGTTTTCCCTCTGAGTTCGACGCCCTTGAAGCGGCTCTTGTCCCAGGTTCCGTCCTTGAGCAGACAATAGGCCTGAGGGATGTTGCGGGAGAGCGCGAACATCATTGCCACCGCATGTTCGGCCGTAGTGGTGGAGGATCCCCCGGGAGAGTTCATTACGATCACGCCGCGTTCGGTTGCGGCATCGATGTCAACGTTGTCGACACCGACTCCGGCACGGCCAATGACTTTCAAATCCGGGGCTGCTTCGATCAGTTCGCGATCGACCTGGCTGGCGCTGCGAACGACGATGCCATCACAGTCGGCAACGATTTCCAGCAGCTTCCCACGCCCCGGCTTCGCTTCGACGATTGGCTCGATGACTTCAGTTTTACCCAGCAGGTCGACGCCGGCGATGTCGATCCCGTCGGTGAGCAGGACTTTGTAATAGGGCATTCTGTATCCGGGTAATCTTTCGATGATATCGGGCGACAGTGTTACGAGCGGAAAAGAGGCGAGTATAACATGTGCCGCGCCGCAGGTTTCGGCATGCCGGGGCCCTCTTGCATCCCTGTCCGGGTCAGCAATCGCTGGCGCGGCCCCCTTGACCCCAGGCTTCAATACTGCTGAAGGCCGAGGGTCGTTTCGGGAGGCCCGGTCCGCTTGTTAGACTGTTGACGGGAGCGTCAAAATGGAGGCGACTACAAAATGGGTCCGTGCGGGGTCCGTCGCAGACTTCCCGGAAGACGGCATGGGTCATGGCGTCAGAATCGATGGAGTCGACATCGCCCTGTTTCAGTGGGATCAGACCTTCTACGCGGTCGAAAATCTCTGTCCACACCTGGGCTTTCCCTTGACCGAGGGTATCGCACAGGATGGAGTCATCATTTGTGGCTGGCACGGTTGGCGGATCCGTCTCGACGACGGTCGTTGCCAGGGAAAGACTCTAAGCGCGCCTACCTTTCCATGCAAGGTCCGCGGTGACGACCTGTATCTGCAGATTCCAATTCTGCCCTGAGACTTAGCAGCCCGAGACAGAAGTTCACGACATAAGATTTCGCTCAATCGTTCATTCAGATGACCAAATCTGTCGCGATTTACGCGTGGTCTGAACGATCGGCGACCCTCGCCATCTTCCTGATGGCGAGGCCTATAGGGATAGGTGAATCGTCGAAGAGGGCCCCAAGAAGGCCCCGCACGGTCCCCCGTGCGGGGGACGGCTTTGACAGTGAAGATGCGGAGCCGAACTCTTGATCACCCTAGCTCTTCTCGGCGACGATCAGCAACCGCCATGAAATGATCTCGGCGACCCGACGAAGAACTGGGATCTTTGCGATCCACGCCTCGGCGACCAACAGGGTCCGCATGAGCCGGCGTGACCGGCCGAATCCCGAGTCAGCGTAGCAGCCCGTCAGCGGATACGCCAGGAAATCGCTCCGCGCCCGCATCCAAGCCATACCGAGCTCGTCGAGGGTCTCGATGATGCGATCTTCGGTAAAGTCATCTTTGTATCTCTGATCGATCGGCGACTCATACTCAACCTTGCGGAAGACGAGGGGATCGAGTATGCGATGCACCAGACGGCTGAAGGGAGATGACACCGGTTCGAAGAGCACCAGACGGCCGCCGGGAGCAAGGGCTCTGTAAGCATCGCGGAGACCCGCCGGATAGTCGATCAGGTGGTGGAGCGCCCCGTCGTAGATCAGCGCGGAGAGACGGCTATCACCGATAGGTAGGCGTTCTCCGTCGCCGCGCACAACGGAGAACCCCCGCTCCCTCACTGCCAGTGTCGCCGTCGAGATGTCGATGCCGACGAACGTGGGTCCTCCGGGCGCGCTGCGCCGCCGCAGATGCTCGAGCAGATGACCCTTACCGCAACCGATCTCGACGACGACGCCGGCACGCGTGAGATCCAGGGCTTGCGCCACGCGCTCGAACTGCCTGGCAAACACTTCCGCCGTCCCTGGCGCCCGGTGGGGGACGTCGAGCAGGTCTCGCCCCACCTCTTCTTGCCACTCTCTCTCCAGGCGTCGATAGACCTCGGCCTCTTCGCGTCCGGCAGGAGGAGCCGTCCTAGGCATGGCTGCGGTTGGCGGCAGAGTCGCTTCGGTTACTCTTGGCCAGGCCAGCAAAGCGCCGGCGTAGAAGCAGCACCAGGATCCGACGGAAAACGCCCAGGGTTTGGTGCTCCGAGTGGAAAACTCGATCCTCGCGACTCGGATTGTAGTAATTGACGGGAATCTCGATCACGCGGCGCCGAGCGCGCACGACCTCGACCAGCATCTCGGGAAGAATCTCGACACCTTCGCACTGAAGCTGGCCACGGATGCTCTCGTAGGCAGTCCGCCAGATGGCGCGATAGACGCAACAGAGGTCGGTGAATCGACATTCGTGCTTCCACCACAGAAGCTCGAGGAGCGTGGCGAGAAGGAGATGGGCAACCCTGACGACGCCACGCATATTGGAGCCCTGCTCGATCATCTGGCGCGTCGTCCGGGTCCCCACCACCAAGTCGGCGTCCCTCGCGTAGACCAGGAGCTTCTCGAGGTCACGAGCCGCGAAGGTATCGGCGGAATGGGCGACAACCAGGATGTCTCCGGTGGCCGCGTCGAGCGCACCTCGGAGCAGCACACCGAGGGGGGTCGACGGCTCAGCGACGGAAAGAACTCGGACCTTCGGAAGATCGCGCACAGCCTGCAGCGCGACTCCTTCTTCGCGAGCCGCGACTACTACCTCTGAGATCTCAACTGCGCTGGCGAAGTGCCTGACCGACTCCTCGATCCCATTAAGGGACTCCGCCAGGAACACGAGGCTTGTGCTACGATTCTCGAAGTCGACGTTGCGAGCAAGATAGTTGGCCTGGTTCAGCGCCTCGCGGTCGTTGATGTTCACGTAGTGGCCAGTCAGGGTGAACGGCCGAATCACGCATCCGCGACGGGCCAGACTGTCGATCCAGGCAGTCCAGTCGGAAGGTGCCGCCGACGTCTCCACGTCCGCGACGAGCGCACGCAAGGCCGCCGGCTGCAGCAGGTAGGTTCCGACTCCCATACGGCGATCCGTCACCTGGAGAGGCTTCTCCACAAGCGCCGTCACTCGGCGCTCCTCGACCTCCACAGCGTAGTTTTTCTTTGCCTGGGCAACGGACTGCCACTCGACGAGACCGCAGGTTACGACGGCGTCGTCCGGCGCGTCGAGCATGGACGAGTGGTTCGAGTCGAGATAGAAATCGTCCGAGAGAACCACGACACAACCGCCTTCGATGCGCTTGGCCCCCAGGTAGATTGAATAGATCAGATCACGGTCGAGGTCATCGTTCTCAATGACGTGTGCCCGGATACCGAGAGCTGCCCCGTCGCCAAGGAACTCGCGAACGCGTTCGCCGCAATGGCCGACCACGACGTAGACCTCGGAGATCCCCATCCCGCGCATGATCTCGATAGTGCGACACAACAATGCCACGCCATCGACCTCCAAAAGACACTTGGAAATGTGCTCCGTGTAGGGGTACGCTCGCACGCCCCGGCCGGCGGCTGGGATCAGACCAACGAGTTCGACCACCGGTGAATTATAGCGACATTCCCGAGCGAGTGGCATAGAATTTCACCCTCGAGGCCACATGCTGAGGGAAACAGACGTTGTCGTCCCGGTCTTCAACGAAGAGGGGACTCTACCCGAGTTCCTCGGTCGTTTGCGGCAAGCGTGCCCCGGCGCTCAGCTGATCTTCGTGGACAACGCCTCCACCGATCGCAGCCGCGACATTCTGGAAGCGGAGCCTGGGATCCGGTTGGTCTGCCACGATCGCAACCTCGGCTATGGACAATCGTTGATCAACGGGACCTTGGCGGGGACTGGAGCCAATGTTGTCCAGATCGACGCGGACCTCGAGTATCAGCCGGAAGACGTGCCTGCGTTGGTCGAGGCGCTAGCCGATGCTGGCGCGGCCTATGGCTCGCGCTTCGCCGGCGACCGTGAACCACCCGGCATGTCGGCAACCCGACGCCTCGGCAACCGAAGTATCACAGGGCTCTTCAACGCGCTCTACACTCAGCGTCTGAGCGATCTCTACACTGGGCTACGGGCCTTCCGACGAGAGCTACTCGTCTTCCCGTGCCACCGCGCTGGCTTCGAGTACGTGCTCGAGGTAGGCGCCGGTCTGGCGCGCGGCGGCGTCGCGATCGCCGACGTGCCCATCGAGTACCGACCACGTCGGAGCGGTACATCCAAGATGCGTCACTTTAGGGAGGCCCTGCGCTTCGCCTACTGGTTACTTCGTTTTCGAATGGGGCCCCGCTCTCCGGAGCTCGAGCGACTGCGGAAGCTGAGCCCTGAGCGGTGAAGGTGGGTCTAGGTAAAGAAGAGGGTTCCCCCTCGACTCCCGGCACGAGAGCGCCGATATTGCGTGTTCTCGTCTTAGCGGCGCTGACCGTCGTCACAACAGTCCGGTTGGTGTCCCTGGCGAGGATCTACCCGCTCACGTACGACGAGGGGTGGCATGTCTTTGTCGCGCAGCAGCCGAGCTGGGGGAACTTCTGGCTCGAGCTCCTCGCAACACCACATCCACCGCTGTTCTTCCTCTTCCTCAAAGGAGCCATCGCGACCGCCGGGCCCTCGATCATGGCCTATCGCGCCGTCTCGTTAATCTCGATTGTCGCTGCGACCTTGCTGTGCGTCCGGATCCTGGGCCAACTGGGGGCGAGCTTCTGGTGGTCGGTAGCCGGCGCCGCGGCCTTCGGCCTGTCCATGAGTTCTGGTCAGGTCGGGATCGAGGTTCGCTCCTATCCACTGGCCACAGCATTCCTTGTGGCCTCCTTCTCCCTGTATCTCGACTGGCTCACGGCTACACAACCCGCCCTGCGCCCACACAAGCAATGGCTATACGCCGGCTTGATGACAGCCGCGATCTTCGCGCACTACTCCAGCCTGATAATACTGGCAGCCATGATCATCCTGCCTATCGTCATGCCGCTTTGGAGCAGCAGTCAGCGTCGCCGGCTCAGCGCACAATGGCGTCACGGCGTCAGGGGTGTAGCGCTCATGTTCGGCATCCCTCTCGTAGCGGGGAACTGTCTTGCGATTGCGCAGGTCTGGGAGTCCCCGGTGCCGAGCTACGGACACGTGTCGGCGTTTCTCTACGACTCAGCAGCAGAGACGATGCCGAGCTTTCTGGGACGAACTCTAGGCGAGCTGGCCGTGCATCTGACCCCATTCGTGTATCAGGCAGGCCCAATGGCCGCCGCAGCCGGCGGATTCCTCGCACTGCTCGCGACCGGCCTCGCCTTCCGGGCCGGGCGCGACAGCCACAAGCTCATCGTCTTGAGCTTTCTGACGATCGCGATCGTGTTCAACGCTGTGCTGGCGCTGGTGGGAATATATCCGTTCGGCGGACTGCTTCGCCAT
Source organism: Terriglobia bacterium (assembly GCA_965263045.1). Taxonomy (GTDB): domain Bacteria; phylum Acidobacteriota; class Terriglobia; order 20CM-2-55-15; family 20CM-2-55-15. Next base: position 3,598,330 of record CBDHGK010000041.1, on the reverse strand, counting down.
GAGTTCTTCCTCTTTCCGTTCGCAGTGATCTGCTTCTTCGCAGCCCTCACAGGTGCCGGGACGTCGCGCCTGCCTCGCGCCCTGGGAGTCGGACTATCAGCCCTCGTTGTCGGTGGAGGGATCCTGGTGTCGAGCGTAACCGCGCACAGGTTGCTGACCAGTGTGCAAGTCGCGGCGACCGAAAACTCCCTGGTCCGTGCGCTACCATCGCCGCTGCCGAATGCTACTGGCTATGCCGATCGTTTCCACTTCCTCGCCATCTTCGGCGATCTTCACGACCGTGAATGGGCTCTCGCTCACCAGAGTCCAGGCCTGCAGGTCTGGCGCGTGAACGGTAGAGAACCTCTGAGCGTGTGCCGCGGGTCTGAGTTCTTCCAGGAGCTCCAACAGCCTAGCGCCTATGAGAACCTGAAACGATGCCTCGACGTGACGGCTGCCGAGCGCGTTGTGCTTCTTTTGTCCTCGCACCCACTCGTAAGGAGACTTGGCACTACTGACGTCGATGCCATCGAGAGGCTCGCAGAATCGGTCGGCCTTCACCTCGAAACCCTCGCTTTCGACACCGAACCTCCTTATGTTCTGTTCTCTAGAACTCGGCAGTGACTTGTGGGAGCGTCGTCAACTTAACCAACTTCAGCCGAACCGATGCCAATCGGTCGTGAGTTTATCAGGCTTCCGTGATCGCCTGCCAAGTTGCAAAAGAACGTGCTCTCGACGTGCGGTGGTGAACCGCTTTTAATCTGTGCCTGGCCAATCGAAAAAGATTCAGAACAACACCGTGGACCGAAAGGAAAAGTTCCGCCGGTCGTGGCGACTTGAATCGTCGCATTTGTCGTTCTCACTGCCGGGTGGGTGGGAGACTTCCGCTCGATTGTTTGCGTACCGTTCGGTGTCGTGGTTCAGCGAAGGCATGGTCGTCCGGACCGCTGCACTGTAACTCTTCAACTTGTCTGTGACGAGGTGAAACGGAACCTTTCCTTGGCCCTTCAAGAGTTTGCGAAAAAAGCGCTCGGCTTTACGACGGTTGCGTCGCGACTGGACGAGGATGTCTATCACGTCGCCGTCTTGATCAACCGTGCGCCACAGGTACTAGCCTGCATTTCTCACGAGTTGTCTGCTCCAGCGCCGGAACCATCCGCCAGTGCCGCGTTGCGCTTGGTCGGGCTCCTCAACGTACTGTAAAGTACGCTTCCGTCGCCCGCCCCGCGCGCGCCTTGCCCTGACGGCGCCTCCGACCCTTCGCGACGAAAACCCGTGAAAAATCCAGGCTAGCAGGATTCTGAAAAAGCCATTACTGGGGTTTTAAGCCGTCTGCTACATGTCCAGTTTCCGGCCCACCCCGCGCTCTTTGGCCCGCTCGTAGGCCAGGGCGCCCAGGGCCACATCTTCCAGGCCCATTCCCAGAGACTTGAAGAGTGTCCGCTCTTCGGGCCCTAGTCGTCCGGATTGTTGGCTCACGATATCTTTTAGCTCCTGTACTTCATCCCAGTGCCTTCGGCCGGGAACCATGACTGGAAGGAATTCTCCACACTCGATCCGCGCCTGTTCGATTGAATCGACAACGAGCCGGTCTGCACTGGAAACCAGATCCGCGTCGACTTCCCGACGGAGCCACATATTCCCGCCCGCGGCATTCACGTGGGTCCCGGCCTGAACCCAGTCGCCAAACAGCACCGGTTCACGGCTGTTGGTGATCGTAGTGACGAGTCCGCTTTCCCGGACGGAATCTTCGGCAGAGCGTGAAGGTTTCAATGCGGCCCTAACCTGAGGCTCCATCTTCGCGACAAACCGCTGGGCACGCTCAACATTCCGATTGACCAGCCAGACGTGAGAAAGGTCCCGGACCGCATCCATCGCCAGCAACTGGCTTTCCGCCTGCCAACCGAGCCCGAACATCGTGGCCACCCGGACATCATCACGGGCCAGGTATCGGGTCGCAATGCCGGTGGCCGCACCGGTACGGATTTGCCCGAGCCCGTCGGCTTCCATGATCGCCAACTGCTCGCACGTATTGGAATCGAACAGGTAGAACATGAACTGAGATCGCACCCGGCTCGTCACGTAGGCTTTGTAGCCGAAGTAACCGGGAACTGCGCCAGCCAGCATGTGGAGGAAAGCAGTGCCTGTCGCCAGTCGATGCCTCGGAGCGGATGTGGCCTCACCCGAAGCCTGTTGCCGGAATGCCTCTCCAAGGACCTCGATGGCATCGGAAACCGACACCAGATCGGCGATCTCGTTGTCTTTCAGGAAAAGAGGAGTCACGTTGATCAGAGCTCGCGATCGAGTACTTCCAGGCCCGTTTCCCGGGCGACAATCACCCGGTCGGCCAGGTCGGAAAAAATCCCCGAGTCGACCACGCCCGAGACCGACTTCAATCGCCTTTCAACCATCGGCGGATCAACGATCGGTCCGAAATGCCAGTCGACTACGGAGTTCCCATTGTCGGACACGAACGCTCGCCCCTCGGTCTGCATTCGAAGTTTCGGTTCGCCACCGATTTTGCCCAGCTGATGCATCACGATCTCGGCCGCGAACGGGACGACCTCGACAGGGACGGGCGAACGGGTCCCGAGCTGGTCTACCAGCTTGCTGTCATCGACGACAACTACAAATCGACGAGAGGCGATCGCTACGATCTTCTCTCTCACCAGCGCGCCACCCAGGCCTTTGACCAGATGGAGTTCCGACGAGACTTCGTCCGCCCCGTCAACGGTCAGATCGAGCACTTTCTGCTCATGAAACGTCACGATAGGGACGCCGACTTCGATCGCCAGCCTCTCCGATTGCACAGAAGTTGCGATCGCCTTTACCTGCAGGCCGTCGCGGACCCGGGCGCCCAGTTCCCGAATGAAGTGGGTCACGGTGGAACCTGTTCCCAGGCCCACGGCCATGCCGGTCTTCACTTCGTCCAGCGCGGCCACGGCTGCCTTGTACTTCAGTGAATCATTCATCGGGTTCACCGCCGAAGATCCAGGAACCGGTGCACATCGGCCAGGTCGCCTTCGTCCTCAACCCAGAGGGTGTAGCGGCACTGATCCATCATTTCGAGGTCCCGTTTCGAGTCTGAAACCACCAGACTGCGACTCGGATCGCCGCCGATTTCACTCAGCGCGTCTTCTGCGAGGCGCCGTTTTGACAGCGGGGAGTCCAGATCGGCGGAAACGCGAATCCGCACCTCGGGACCGTCGAGCAAATCATTGGCGTAGATGTGGAGGGGTTCCCATTCGAACGTCGACTGGATTCGGCGGGCAACACAGGAAAAACCTGACGAAATATAATCGATGGAATCGATGCTTCCCTCAGCCGGGCCACGATAGCCGGGACATGGGGGTTGATTTCTATTTCGTCCAACAACGCCTCGATCCGGGCCCGCTCCAGCCCCTTCCACAGTCCGAAATCGCGCCGGCAGAACTCTTCATAAGGAATGCCCCCATTCAACCACTCATCGAGGAACTCCGAAGCCACACCGTCCCAAAGTCCCAGACGCTCGTGTATATGGCGCCACGGGCTGGGAACACGCGTCAGGGTCCCGTCCAGATCGAAAATGATCGTATCGACCATCGTCAGCGTCCGATCAGGTTCAGGAACTCACTCCGGGTGTTCTGGTCGTCCTTGAACGCCCCCAGCATCGAACTCGTGGTCGCCACCGAGTGCTGTTTTTCCACACCGCGCATGATCATGCACAGATGCTGCGCCTCCACAACGACGCCGACTCCCCGCGGACTGATCTTGCTGTTGATCGTCTCGGCGATCTGCATCGTCAACCGTTCCTGAACCTGCAACCGGCGGGCGAACATGTCCACGAGCCGGGGAATCTTACTCAGTCCAATCACCTTGGTATCGGGTAGGTACGCCACGTGGCATTTCCCAAAAAAAGGAAGCAGGTGATGCTCACACAAACTGAACAATTCGATGTCCTTGACGATGACCATTTCATCGTAGGGAACCTCGAACAACGCGTCGTTGAGGATCGCATCGGCATCCTGCTGGTATCCGCTTGTCAAATAGCGCAGCGAACTGGCGACACGCTCCGGTGTCTTCAGCAGACCATCGCGGGAAGGGTCCTCGCCGATTGCCTCCAGTATCCGTCTGACTTCTTCGATCATATCGACCGCATCGATCACATCATCGACCTCTTCGATCATATCGCCCTTATCGATCACGTCATCGACCTCGAGCCCTCTAGACAAACAAATGGCGACCCTACCGAGGGTCGCCATTCTATACCTTAGCCCCGGGGTCCGCTACCGGATCAATCTGCCGGAGGGATTTCCATCGATCCCTGATGACACATAAAGCATTCGGCCTCACGCTCGATGCCCTCAAACTCTGCGGTCTGGAAGAAGTTTTCGTTCAGCGACATCACCATCCGGGCCATATTCCTGGCCACAACCTTGGCCGGCACGTCGTCGGAAGCAAAGTCTCCCTGCACATGGCACTCAAAGCAGTTCACGCCTCCAAGCTGCCGGCCCCAGGACTGCATCAGGCGCTGAATATCTCCGTCGGACATATCGGTCAGCACCTGGATGTTCGTGAAGTTGGACTGGCGTTCCGCACCATTGACGCCAGGGACGCCAACAACAGCCACCATCACCAGACACACCGCCGCCAGTACACAGAACAACTGCTTCCTCATTGGTAGCCTCCTCATTTATGAACGCGATCGATCAAATACAAGTCCTAGTTAGAAATTGTAGGGGATCGCCCAACCCGAATCAACCCGCCCCCGAGGGTAGCTGAGTCTTTCGAATGTTGATTGGCATTTTCCGCAGCTGCCGCGCTCCCTGACCGCTCTCGATCGGAGGCGACGCCTGTTCGACGGTATCCCAGCCCCTCCCTGCAACGCGAACGGCACAACTTCCGCAGCGAGACGACTGGGCCTTTCCAACACAGAAGCCATTGTGCTATTAAACTGATATGCCGATCTACGAGTACCGTTGCAGTAAGTGCGCCAGCGTCATCGAAAAAATCCAGAAATTCTCAGATCCCGTCCTCAAAAAACATGCGGGTTGCGGTGGGGCTCTTACGAAACTGGTTTCCCAATCTTCATTCCAGTTGAAAGGTTCCGGCTGGTACGTCACAGATTACGCAAAGAAGGATTCCAAAAGCGACCGCGATGCCGATGGTACCGAGGACGCCGGCGGTGCCCAGAAGGACGGGAAGAAATCCGATTCGAACACCGACGGAGACAAGAAAACAGGGGTTGGCACCTCCGACGCCTCCACCACATCGGACGCAAAACCGACCGCAAAGAAACCGACGAAGAGCGACTCGAACGGGGGCGCAAAACAATAGGTGCCGCGCTTCAGACGGCTTGAGAAGATCACGGAAACGCTCGAGGCCACCTATCCCGACGCAGATTGCGAACTGGATTTTTCGACCCCCCTCCAACTCCTGGTGGCGACGATTCTGTCTGCCCAAAGCACGGACAAACGAGTGAACCTCGTCACACCCGCTTTGTTCAAGAAATATAAATCCGCGCGCGCATTTTCGAGGGCCGAACCGACGGTACTCGAAGATATGATCCATTCGACGGGTTTCTTCCGAAACAAGGCCCGACATATCCGTGAGGCGTCAAAGATCATCGACCGCAAATACGGCGGCCGCGTACCCGATGAAATGGATCAGCTTCTGGAACTGCCCGGCGTGGCCCGTAAGACAGCCAACGTCGTCCTCGGCGTGGCGTTTGGTAAGGCCGAAGGCGTTGTCGTCGACACCCACGTTCAACGACTTTCACGGAGATTGGGATTCTCCACCGAATCACGTCCGGACAAGATAGAACAGGATCTGATGCGCATCGTCGGGCGGGACAAGTGGATTCGATTCAGCCATCTGTTGATCCACCACGGACGGAGAGTCTGCGACGCCAGAAAGCCCGACTGCGCACGCTGTTCGCTTTTAGAGATATGTGAATCCGAAGACAAACGCGTTTAGAATCCACCCCTTATTGCCCGGTCCGACCATAGAGCGAGCACGGAGCGCACCGAGCCACAGAGCGCCCGTGGCAGTGTGTCGGAACTCATGAGCGGCAACCGATGTCAGCCGCCTTCGGTGTGGGTCACGGACGCCGATGCAGACAGCCCCGTTTCGTGGTTGCCTCGGAGAACGGGCGGCATCACCTAGTGGCCTGTAACAGAGACATCGCCCGTGGCGTTCGGATCGCAACGGGGCCGGATCTTAGGAGTCGACGACGAGGGAATGCGCCTACATTCCGAGGAGGAGCGACAACGGAGACGGCCCCGTTCCGCCTGAACCCTTTGGGCCGATGGGGGTTGCCGTCGATATCTTTGTCACTCGTCGGTCATGATGAATCAGCATCATTCCCTCCTCGCTTCGCGATCTCGCCTGGCAAGACCCATCGGCGCCACTGGCGATGTCTCTGTTACAGGCCACTAGTCTCCCGGTGTTTGGTTGAAGAGTTCCACCATATAGTCATTCAGATTCCCGTAGAGCAAGCCCTGGAAACTCCAGCGAAACTGGGGATGGTCGATTTCCCGTTCGGACAGGGTGAAACGAAATGTCGGGGAATGGACGTCGGATAGCTTCGAACGCACACATACCTCGATTCCCTTGGCGGTCTCCGCAGCCGAAAACTCAAAAAAAGGATGCTCGTAGAGTTCCAGTTCCCGGGCAACTTTGCTCAGTAGTTCCATCAGCGGGCCAGCAACCTTTTGCGCGTTTGCCCCTTACCGGTCAAGTGTTTCCGTGCCTCCTCAGCTCGGGAAACTCTCTGCCGTTTTCTCTCGATTCGCTCTTTGCGAACCTGGAGGCGCGAGCGTCGGCTGCTCATCCACGACAAGTCTCGAGACCGCACCAGTGCCTCATCGAGCAGCCTCGATGCCGCCTCGAGGTCCCGTCCGCGATATTCGTAGTAGAGCGCGGCACCTTCGTAGCCGATGAAACTGAACTCCGACAGAGCGATCAGTTCCTCGCAGCGCTTCAGGGAACGCAGGTGTTCTCCAGTTCTCCGATATAGCACCGCCATACGCTCGAGTATCCGGACACGCACCGGGACGGGGAGCGGCGACTCCAATGCCAATTCATAGCAGCGCATGCTCTTTGATCGGTCCCTGGCCCGATCGAAAATCCTTCCCAGCGAATAAAGATCCAGGGCGTCGTCTTGAGGAGCCGGCTCGCGCACAACCTCGTCTGCCGCATGAATTGCCAGTGCGGCCAGCGAGATTATGTCGTAGACGTTGTGGGAGAAAACGCTCGTGAGTATTCCCGGATCGGAGGAACGGACATAATCAAAATAGGCCTCGGGAATCATGGATCCCGGGATATCCGGCCCGCGCCCGAATCCGAGGATCTTCTCCTCGAGCGCTGTTAAGCGGCAGCTTCCGTAGCCTGCCCGCCACAAACGCCGTGCCGTGAAGAGGAGATCGAAGTGTGAGAGATGCTCAAACGGACGATCCAAGCGTGACAGGACACAGCGGTTTTCGACCAACGGCAGATCATACGCTTTTCCGTTGTACGTCACGATCAGATCGAAACGCTCGAGGAATTTTCCGAGAGCCAGCAGCATCGATGGCTCTTCATCAAAGTCACGGATGAAATATTGAACCACCTCGAAACGGTCGCCACGGAAAAATCCCAATCCGATCAAGAACGGGCATGTTCCTGCGCCACCCTGCACCCCGGTCGTTTCGGTGTCGAGAAAAACGATTCGGTCGCGGTCCAGGTCATTGTATGAGCATCGTGCCAGTTGGAGCAGGACCGATAGATCGCCGACCGACATCCGGTCCAACCGCACACTCCCATGAAAGTGTGGGGGCCGATAGGATTGCCTGATGACGTAGTGGGTCCCGTTAATCGTCGATTCGATGCGACCGTCGGGCAATTGACCCCGAGTCCGGACTTCCAAGCTTGTATCCGGGCGGTGTGGTGGTTTCAGACGGTGCGGATCCTCCAGGAACTTCAGTTGGGCGGAAGGCGAAAGACGATCCGGGGCGTGCTCCACTCGAAGACGGTTCAGCGCCTTTCGAAATCGGGTCATGCTTCGGAGATCCGGATGTGGGGCACCGCCTGTGCGCCGGCCCCGTCACACAGTGCGGTCAGGATGGCCAGAGAGGGTTCTTTCGCTCCAGGGTATGGCCCCACGCAGGATGGACATCCTTCGTCGCAGCCACAGGAACGAATCAATTTCAGGGTTTCGCCAATAACGCGCTCGCGGACTTCGTAGAGCGGTCGGCTCAATCCGATGCCACCAGGGTAATTGTCATAAATATAGATCGTGGGCTCGTGCTCGGAATCCGTTGCTTGTCGACGAGCGGCTTCCGGAGTTGGAGTCGTTTCTTCGGCCCCTGTCTGAACCGAACATCCCAGATCGCGGCGATCGCACATCAGGAAGACAGATGCGATCGCTGCCAGAGCATAGGCCGCACCATAGACCCCGTCCAATCGCGCGGACGCTGGAAACGGAAGCCCGTCGTAAACGCCTCGAGGAATCTGAATCCAATATGCGGTCGTGTGCATCTCCTGGGTTGGCATGTTGAGCTCACCCGAACCGACGTTTTCCATCGTCGTGAACTTAAGTTTCTTAAAACCCACAACCTGATGCGCCACGTGGACCTCGCCATGCCGATGGATTATTTCCGTTTCAGCGGTATCCAGGACCCGAACGTGGGTGTAGGTAATCGCATTGGTGTAATACTCGGAATCGACACGTTTGACATCGGCGCGCCGTTCGGACACATCCAACCCCCGCACGAAGTACTGCTGCCCCTGATGCAGATAAATCGCTTTCTCGTGCAGCGTAGTGAACGCGCTGGAGTAGTCGACCTCGCCGATCACCCGAGGTTCCCCTGTCGTTTCCACGACCAAAAAGTTGTCCGAACTGACACTCCTCAGGGAAATCGAATCCGCGGGATAGGACTCACTCGTCCAGTGCCACTTCTGCCCGGCCTTGTGGACAGATCCTTTTTCAGACAAGTACTCCAGGATCTCTTCGACATCGTGAACTCCGAACAACTCGTCTTCTCCAAATGGCAGTTCGAACGTCGCGCACTGGAGATGGCTGATCAAAATGTGGATGTTTTCCGGGTTGATCAATCCCGCTTCCGGAGGTTGTTCCAGGAAATACTCCGGATGGTTGGCAATGTACTGATCCAGCGGCGCGCTCGAGGCCACCATGATGCCAATGGCGCTCCCGCTGCGTCGCCCGGCGCGACCCATACGTTGCCAGGTTGATGCGACGGTCCCCGGATAACCGGCGAGAATCGCGACGTCGAGGCTTCCGATGTCGATGCCCAACTCCAGGGCATTTGTGGAAACGACCCCGCGGATGGCGCCCTCCCTCAAACCACGTTCAATTGCCCGACGCTCCCGGGGCAGGTAACCACCGCGGTAGCCCACGACAACGTCTTCTTTTCCGATTTCCGGGCGAACGTCCTCTTTGAGGTAGCGCACCAGCACTTCGGTGATGAGCCTGCTGTTCGCAAAGACGATGGCCCCTTTCGCCCGGCTGATAAACCCGGCTGCAATGCGACGGGTTTACTGAACATAGGAACGCCGAATGCCCAGTTGCCGGTTGACAACCGGCGGATTGTAGAAAAACAGATGCTTCTCGCCCTGTGGCGCCCCGCTGTCTTCGATCAGTTCGAATTCTTTGCCCGTGAGCCCCTGGGCCAGTTCCCTGGGATTTGCGATCGTTGCCGACGTGCATATGAAACGTGGGGTGCTTCCGTAAAAGCGGCAAATCCGCTGCAGGCGACGCAACAAGTTGGCCAGGTGGCTACCGAACACGCCCCGGTAGGTGTGAAGTTCGTCGATGATAACGTATTCCAGATTTTCGAAGAGGCGAGTCCATTTGGTGTGGTGGGGCAGCATCCCCTTGTGGAGCATATCCGGATTGGTCAGAACGACGTGGCCTCTGGAACGAATGGCCTGGCGGGCATCCTGGGGCGTGTCGCCGTCGTATGAATGGATACAGATTTCACCGGGAAGAATCTCCGACCAGTGAATCAGATCGGCGAGTTGATCGTTGGTCAGCGCCTTGGTCGGAAACAGGTACATCGCCCGCCGATCCGGATTCTCGAGGATACTCTGTAATACGGGAAGGTTGTAGCACAGCGTCTTGCCCGAAGCTGTGGGCGTGACAACGACCGAATTCAGGCCAGCACGGGCATTCTCGTAACACTCCACCTGGTGGGAATAAAGCCTGGAGATTCCCCGTTCGGTCATGATCCGGGCGAAATCCGGGTTCAGCGACGCCGGCAGACCGACCCATTTTGCCTCGCGCGCCGGGATTCGGTGGTAACCGGTAACGCATGGGTTATGCTGCAGTTGGACGAGAGGATCGCCATGTTCTCCAGTGGATACCAACTCCTCCCGATCGAGCTGCTCCTTGAGTCGTACATCGAGCTGCTCCTTGAGTCCTGCATCGAGTTGCTCCTTGCGTCGCACTTGGGGTTCAGAGCGCATGAGGCCCAACATCACCCTCTGGGAGGACAGAACAGGTCCCTCCTGAGCCGTTTGTGTCGGGTGCACCCGTTGTCGGATAGCGTGTGTACCCGTATGATGGAGATCGATCGCGCCCAATATCCCTGGAGGAGCCGATTCTGATGAAAGTTCAACTCCGTTATGACATTCCGCAAAAGGTCAAGACCGACCTTCTTGTGATCATACTCGACAAGGAAACGCGTCTACACGACCTGGGACGGTCGCCTCTGGCTGCGACCGTCGACGGCCTCCGGAGGAATTTCAGGACGAAGCGGCTTCGCCGGGGATACTTCGCCCCGCGCCCTGGAAGGAGCGCGGCCTCTCACCTTGCCGTATATTCCACCTCGCTCGACCCGGCGTTTAACGTCTGGGAAAACCTTAAAACGTACGTGGCCCGAGCAATCAACACCGCACGCGATCACGGGCTGCGACGGGTTTCGATCGTTCTGAATACGGAAGCTGCCGCCCCTTTCGTGGGTAAGGCTGTGGAAGGTGCGATTCTGGGTGCCTACTGCTTTGATAGTTACAACAAGGACAGTCAAGAACGTCAGGCGTACTTCGACAAGATGCGCGTGAACCTGATCACGCTGAAATCGAACGATGAACAGAATCGGCGTTATCTCGACCGTTACACAACAGTGTCGGATGCCGTGAACTACGCCCGGGACCTGATAAACGAGCCGGGATCGGTCGTGACTCCGGCGCGACTGGCTGAAGACGCCCGAGCCATCGCCAAAGAATCCGATTTAGATGTTCGTATCTGGGACTTCAATCAATTGAAGAAGGAAGGTTTTAACGGCTTGGTCGAAGTCGGTAAGGGCAGTGCCAACAAACCCCGGCTGATACGCTTGTCATATCGCGCCAATGGATCACCCCACCAACTCGCACTGGTTGGCAAAGGGGTGACGTTCGACACGGGAGGCATCTCGCTGAAACCGCCTGACCGGATGTTCGAAATGAAGGGTGATATGTCGGGAGGCGCCGCCGTTCTGGCTGCGATGAAGGCGATCGGAAGACTGAAACCTAACGTGAACGTTGTCGGAATCGTTCCGACCGCAGAAAACTCCCCGGACGGCGAAGCCCAACGTCCCGGGGACATCTTCACGGCCCGCAATGGAAAGACCATCATGGTGGACAATACCGATGCCGAAGGCCGACTGATTCTGACCGACGGGTTGGCCCTGGCGGGAGATGAAGGGGCAACCCACATTGTCGATATCGCGACGCTCACCGGCGCCTGCGTCCGCGCACTGGGTCAAAGCATCGCCGGCATCATGGGTGATTCTCGGGACCTCATTCGCGCCGTGATCGCCTCGGGCGAAAACCATGGTGAAAGCTTCTGGGAACTGCCGCTCCCGGCAGAATACAAGGCCTTGCTCAAAACACCGTATGCGGACCTTAACAACATCGGAGGTCCCATGGCCGGCGCCTCTACAGCCGGCCTATTCCTTAAAGAATTCGTTCCCGAGAAAACCGCCTGGGCCCACCTGGACATCGCCGGCCCGTTCATGAGAGACAAGCCCTGGAAATACTATGAAGCGGGAGGGATCGGGTTTGGCGCGAAGACCCTGATCGACCTGGCCGAACGCTTCGGCGAGTATTTCGATTGATACGAATCAGTGCAACGGAACCGGGAGACGGACCACGATTTGAGGGACGCCGCACTTTTCACGCGTCCGCCCCAACAGTGCTTATAATTATTTTGATGAGGTAGAATTTCAGGTATTATCCACTTTACAGGAAAGCCCGGTATTGTGAGGATTGACGACTATGGCTGGCAGGAAGCAAGCCGTGGGCAGCGATCGTAGGATCAGACGCCCGCACCAGACAGGATGCTGGAACCTCCGAGGGATCTCCCACCGCCCGCAGAATTTCCCATTTTCAACCTATTTCCGGCCCGGCAGCCGATCGGGGCCGGCGTTTGAGTCCAATCGCGTTGGATCGCCCGAAACTCGTCGCGGAAGTCTCGAGGGCAGGTCGTGTTCCTGGACTGGCGCTGCGCTTTCGATATCAAACCTGACGGCCCACGGCCGAACGGAAGCCACTGAGGCCCCTACAACGAGAAACGGAGAGGAATAAAAATATGATGCTCCACCTTAAGACACTGCCCGGATGGATTGCTCTGACCTGGTTGCTGATGCCGGCCATGCCCGCACTTCCAGCCGGGCAGCGTCCCGCGCTCGAGCCAGTGGTCGTTCAGACTTCCGGGTCGTTGAACGGCTTGCGAGTCAAGCCCATTCTTAGTTGAAACTCTCCACGGCTCACGATGGGTCATGCAACCTTCTTCTTCGATCTCGTCGACGTCTTCGCCTCAATTTTCAGCTCTCGCTGGAGGGCTTCGCGGAGCTTTGGAAGATGACGGTAGCCGATCACCTTCCTCAGGCGCGGTTCGATGTCGATGAGCGCCGTCGCCAACCAGCGTTGCCGCTGACTCGAGTTCTTCCAATGATCGACCTTCGCACACCTTTCCTCGACAAGGGCATTGACCGATTCCAGGCAATTCGTCGTCTTGAACGAACGGCCCAAGACCCCGTACACGCCGAGCCGATGCAACGTGAGGGTCTCTTCCAGGCCTTCCTCAAGGCTCGCAGCCCCCGATTGGTTTCGCTCCTCGAGCTCTCCATGGAGCTCTCCGAGCGCCGCCCGAGCTTCGTCGTACTCCGGGCGCTCGTAGGCCCGCTGCAGCCGGCGTCGCCACACGGCTTGCTCGGTCTTCGATAGGTATCTCACGACGTTCTCGCGTTTGTGCCATTGGCAGCGTTGGACCAGGGCTCGATTCCTGAATGCCTTCTTGACCGCCGCCCGCAGACCTTTGCCGCCGTCGACAATCACCAGCACGCCTTCAGAGATGTCCAGGCCCCGCTCCATCAACGAACGGAGAAACGGAGTCAGCACTTGCTCGTTCTCCGTGTCGGTCTCCACGAAGCCCAAGAAGCGTTTGTCGCCCGAAAGCGTGACGCCCAGGGCCACTACCATCAGGGCGTCGGCAAACGCCTTCCCGTCCAGGAAGATCGCCACGACGTCCTCGCCACTCAGATCCCGCTCCTGCATCTCCCGAAGTTTCGCGGCACTCGCCTGGACGAATCCTCGAGACACCGTCGAACTCGACAGTCCGATCGCTCCCGGAATCGCTTCAGCGGCCGATTCATAGTTCCGGCAGGAGATCCCATACAGCACACGTCTGAGCAGTAGCTCGTTCACCGCGCCACCCGGACTGAGTTCCTCGTAGGTCCGAAGCGGAATCTCCCCGCCCGCCACGCTGCGCACTCGAGGCACCCGAACCGGCACCCGCTGGCCACCCAGCCCCACGGTCCCCGGATTGCTCCCGTGTCGCCGGCCCCGCAACGCCGCCTCCTTTCGTGCGTATCGCTCACCCGCCAACGACTTCACTTCCTCGTCGAGCAACTCCTCCACGTGCATCAACCCCAGTGGGATCAACGCCCGAATCATCTCCACCTTCGAGTCCAATTCCAGTCCCGAGTATTCCTCCCGGCTCAGGACCTCGACCTCACCCAGCACACGCGACTTCTTGCGTTTCTTTACCGAACGTAACAGACTCCTCATCTCGGCTCCTTTCTCTTACAGGCTTGATGTTGTTTCTTCCAATACCATCAAACCATGGGGTTTGGAGCCGTTTCAATTTCCAACTAAGATTGGCACACATTCCGGCTTGCGCGCGCTCGTTGAATCCACGGGTGGGCGGGTGACCCAACAGTACGACAACCTGAATGCACTGGCCGCAGAGCTTCCCGCGGGAGCTTTCGAAACGATCGAAGGGACCGGAGGAGCATTTTCCATCACCAAGGACCAGATGGTCTCTCCACCGGGACCCGTTCTCAGCTTCGGTGGCCGTGACCAGGATGAGCCACTGCCGGCTGTAATCCCTCCCCCGCTCGACCACATTCCGCATGCCGGAGCGGATGCCATCAGCAATCTTCCGGCATTTGCCCAGGCGAATCCCGGAGCCTACCTGATGAACCACTCCGCCGACAATGTCTGGGCACTTCATGCGGGAGAGCGTGCGAAAGTCGGGAAGGGCAGGAAGGCCCCCGCTCGAGCCGATCAATGGACGAGACGTCCTCTGAGCGGCAACGGTGTAATTGTAGCTGTCTTCGACACGGGACTCCGGCCGAAGTTCGGACACTTTGACACAACCGTTGGCGGGCCAACTGTTGTCGGCTGCGACAGCTTCGTCCCACCTGCAGTCGATCCGAGACCTTGCAGCGACCCCGCCAACGACGGTCACGGCACGATGGTTTCGGGTGTGATTGCAGCCCGGTCGGAATTTGCCTTCGCGCCGGGAAGCGTTTTCCTCAATTCGGTCGGTTTCCACGCACCACAAGCCGTCAGCAATGCGGGTCGGATAGCAGCCGTGGGCAGCGCTCCGGGTGCGCAGATCTACATGATCAAGGTGTTTGTGGACAGCTTTACGCCGACGCCGTCTTCAGTCATCCTCTCCGCGGTCGACTACATCATCTTCCTGAAAGGTCAGGGATTTGACATTCACGTGGCGAATCTCAGCCTCGGAACGCAGACCCTCTACGCCGGCAGGAGCGTTTTTGATATGGCCCATGACGCCTTGCTCGAAGCTGGAATCATTCCGGTGGCGTCGGCGGGCAATGCCGGGCCGGCGCTGCTCACCACTGCCAGTCCCGCAAGTTCTTACGGTACGATCGCCGTCGGGGCGGGCAGTTTGGCGCATCAGGAGCGCATTGCCGCCGACGTCGGTTTTTTCGGTGCCCCCGGACTGGGCGAATTGCTGCGGCCATTCGCAGGCGGACAGCCCGCGTGGTTCAGTTCCCGTGGCCCGAATGCCGACGGGCGTCTTGGACCCGACATCATGTCCGACGGAATCGGTGTGTTCGGAGCGGGTCTGGGCCTGGACACGGAAACCGTCAGCCTTGGAATCGGCACGAGTTTCAGTGCTCCCAACGTGGCCGGAATCGCGGCGCTCCTGAGAGAAGCCTTCCCCGGTGCTTCAGCCACACAGATCCGAAACGCCATCGTAAAGAGCGGTAACAGGAAGGTGATTGATAACGGCTCGGACAAGTTCGATGAAGGCATGGGATGGGTTGACGCCCTGAAGGCGTATGAACTGTTGGAAACAGGTAAAGTGTCGAACCGTCTTCCGCGTCCACCTCGAACACGCCCGCTGGTTTCGCGAAACGTCGGGCAGCGCATCAGTTCTGGATATGTCGTTAAGGAAGTGAAGCACCTCCAACCGGGTGAACGGGAAGACATCCTCTATGAAATCTTGCCGACATATGCATCCGTACGATTCGAAATATCCGACGTTTCGGTGAAGACGAACCGGTGCACACCCAATCTGTTATTCGGGGATGAACTGCGCCTTGCGGTCCATACCTCAAAAACCTCTCTGCTGGGCCCGGGTGGAGAATATTACGGACTGAACAGCCCGGGCTTCCCACATGCCTTCATCAGCGAAACGGATCCCGACGATCCGGAAGCGGGCGGCGTTCTGGCCGGCGCCTGCGGCAATGGAGAATGCAAGTTCGTGCTCGATGACCCCGAACCGGGTCTGGTCCGCATCAGTGTTAACGGGACCACCGAAAACGGCTGCCGTATGTCTGCCCGACTCGCAGTCAGCCCACTGGAAACACGTATCCTTGAAACTTCAATCTCCGGCAGTGTATCGGATGGAGAGGTTGTCTTCCATGGTTTCGCGGTTGAGCCCGGGGTCGAAGAACTGGCGTTCGAACTCCGATGGGAGAACGACTGGTCGCGATATCCGACCAACGATTTGGATCTTGTATTATTCAGTCCATTCGGGGGGCCTCCTTTACCGTTCGGCCAGACCCTGGATTCACCGGAAAAATTCGTCTTAACGCCGGTATTGTTCGGCGCCGTCCTTGGGGCCCCCGGACCCGTACCTCTCGATGGAAGTTGGGGGGTTGGGGTGCTCGGATTCGAAGTGAACGAGGAGCCTGACACATGGGAGATGCTGGTCACAGCGGACGGCGCGCAGGTCATGGTGAACTGACCCGCCCACGGATACGCGAATGCGGTGGTCGCCTGACCACCCGGGTCGAATGCGCCAAGACGGACAAGACCTCCCAAAGAATGTTTTCATTATGCTCTTTGCCGTCCCCCCACCACCACCCACTGGAACGCCTTCGAGGGCACGAGAAAACGAATCCGTCGGGGCCAATCGGACAGAAATATCCCTGTACTTTTTCCTTGCACCTGAACTTGTCCACCATGCTATCCTTCCCATCAACATTGATATCTCGTAATGGGCGTACATGAGTTGAGCCTCTTTCGAGCGTTTCGATTGGCGATCGGCATTGTCAGGCGAGCAGCGGCCACAGTACACGTATTGTCAGGAGGACAACAGAATGGAATCGAAGAAATTTGAAGGGTTTGAAGTCGAAATTGTCGTAGAAGAGCTTGAGGACAAGGTGGCTCCAGGTTGGTTGGTCTGGCCATTCCCGGGCGGTGGTAGCCTTTGGGGAGGCCGCTAAGATCTTTCTCGCTTGCTCTTCGGAGTGATTGGCTTTGTTCCGAAAAAAAATGCAGCTTCGGCTGCATTTTTTTTGTGCCAATCTGAGCAGAACTCTGCGGGTTCCGTGCAGATGCGCTCTATGAAAGTGCTGATCGCGCATGATGCCAACGGATCGGGGATCGGCCGGCCTCCAACTTCCCGTCATCTACGCTCTGAGGTAACGTCGGAGCGCTTTCTATAATTAACTCGCAGCGGGGCCGGTGGGCCCTCTTGAATCAGGCATAATCAACCGTTAGGCTGGATGGGGGGACCGGCCGGCCTTCAAGTTCCCGTCATCCATGCTCAGAGGCTGAGTTAGTGCACTCTAATTTTTTGCTTATAGAGGGGCCGATGGGCCCCATCCTATTTAGATATGAAGCTCGGAATTACAGATCACATCGACTGCGCTCATTTCCTGCCCGGGCATCCCAAATGCGGGAGGCTTCACGGGCATACGTACAAGGTCGAGATTACTATCGAAGGGGAAACCGGACCCAGCGGAATGCTCCTGGACTTCGACCTGATGAAACGAGATCTGCAAGCCGTCCTGAGCCGCTATGATCACACGTCGTTGAACGATTTCCTCGACTACCCGTCCGTTGAGAATATATGCGAGCGACTACGGTCCGAGCTGGCCGATAAATTCAGCTTTTCGTTTACTGTCCGGGTGTGGGAAGGAGAGGGCAAATGGGCAGAGCTGTAGTCCACTGGAGTCCAGAATAATCTATGTCTCGAATTGATGCACTGAAGGGCTTCCTCGAGGAAGACCCGAATGATTCGTTCTCGCGATACGCGCTTGCAATGGAATATGTCAAGCTGGGCCAGCATGACAGCGGCATATCGGAATTCAGTACGATTGTCGAAAAAGATCCGGCCTACGTGGCAACGTACTACCAGCTCGCGAAGACCTACGAACGCCAGGGCCGTGTTGCCGAGGCGGTCCGGACCTACCAGCAAGGGGTGAAAGTCGCGACCGAGGCCGCGGATCATCACACCCGGGATGAACTTCGAGAAGCACTGACGATGCTGGAAGGATCTCTCTAGCAGTTTGCGGCAACGGCTTGCAGAGCAGGTGGGGCGAGCGGTTGTTTCAGACAGCACGAGCCTCTGAACCACAGCACTGTCTTATCCAGGTGACTGTGCCTGAGGGTTCCGTTGCCCGTTCGCACCCGGGTTATCGGTCGAGCGCGATCCATTGCCGGCTCGGAACTCGGTTCGGACCGGTGGGAACCGCGTATAATACGCGCCATGGGCCGTAAGCGAATCAAGAAGAAAGAGGCCGTCATTCCCTTCCGGCAAACCGTGGCCTACCATTTCATGATGGTCGTGGCGGCGTTCATCCTGTTCGTCATCGCTTCGATCCAGATCATTCGATCGATTCAACTCGGAAGCACTCCAGCCATCGTTATATCTGCCCTCCTGGCGGGGGCCACCGGGATCTTCACCGTCTACAACCTCAAACAGATGCAGAGCGCGAAGATTCCGCGCAAGACTGCGCAGAGGATGCGGCGAAACCGATAGAGAGCGAAAACCGCTTTCTTTCCGTGGCAACGGGCGGGTCGGGCCCGTGATCGCTCTCGGAGCCCGCGCGCTCGGAATGACGCCTCGCCGACTAACCCGCATATCTCACGAGTTGTCTGCTCCAGCGCCGGATCCCACCTCCAGTGCTGCGTTGCGCTTGGTCGGGCTCCTCTACGTACTGTAAAGTACGCCTCCGTCGCCCGGCCGGCGCGCGCCTTTCCCTGACGGCGCCTCCGACGCTTCGCGACGAAAACCCGCGATAAATGCGGGCTGATAATCCGAAATTCGAGCGACTTCCCGTCGGGAGCGATGGACCGATCAAGTCGACTGAGAGGCTTGGTCCGAACTGGCGTAGCCCGGAAACTTATTTGCGTGCGGTCAGACCGCCATCCACAGTCAACACCTGACCGGTCACATAGTTGTCCGGCTCGAGGAACAAGCCGATCGCACGGGCCACGTCCAGCGGATCCCCGAAGCGTGTGATGACTCCGCGTTCGATAAAAGGATCATATTTGCCACCGGCCACGCTCTTTTTGGCCATGCCTGCGGTTGTAACCCCCGGGGCAACGACGTTAACGCGGATACGGTGACCGCCACCCCATTGATGCGCCAGGATTCGCGCGGCATGGATGAGGGCGGCCTTGGGGGCCGCATAAGTCGTACTTCCGGGAAATACCCCTACGGCCTGCATGGTGGACACGAATACTATACTGGCGTCGGTTTTACCGACCCTGGCAGCGAAATCACGTGCGAGCAACACCGGCGCCACAAAGTTGATGCGCGTCGCAGCCAGCAGGTCCTCCTCGGTGGCCTCTTCAATCGGCACACGGGCAGGCGCACCGACCAGTGGCACCAACCCATAGAGAGGACCCAACGCCGACGCCTCATCCATGAGCCGGACCCGTGTTCCCTTCTCGAAAACATCTCCTGCAACGACTGGAACCGACACGCCGTGTCGTCGTTCGATATCGCCCGCGATGGCGCGCGCACGATCCACGTTCCGGAAACAACCGAGTATGGGTCTGGCGCCCCTCCCGGCCAGGAAGTCGGCAAGGACAGCTCCGAGTCCTCCCGAGCCGCCTGCAAGAATAATCGTACGTTCGTTCATCTTCACAGACTGCTATAAGCGCATCAACACGGCGTCAACATAACGTGGATCGATCGCCTTGCCCGCCAGAGGCTGCAGTTCCGCTCCGAGCGCATGGAGCCATTTCCCGGCGATCCCCTGTAGCTCTTCGGGCAGGTCCAGACGCGGAAAAACCATGCCTTGGGCAACAAACCGCTCCAGGGCTCTGGATTCTATGACCCGGGGCTCGAACTGTCCTGAAGTCGCCAGACAGATGACGGCGGTGTTGAACGTCTTCCGCAGTGTCATTTCGCTTGCAGCGAAGATTCTGAGGAAGCCCTCCGATACGACCCGGATCGTTTCCATACGCCTTCGCGCACTTTCCACATCCGCCACGTTCTCGAAGTTACGATACTGCCCATTTTCCCAGAACAGCGGCTTGAACCGGAGCAGCCCGTTATAAAACTCCTGATCCGGGCTTTCGAGCAGGCTGTCGGTAAACGCGGGAAATCGGGAAAGTTGTTCTGCAGTGGACCGCAAATCTGCCAGTTGATCGAAGCCTGTTTTGAACACGCTTTGAACATGGTTCGCCGTCAGCACTTCGGGTGCCGCATTCAGGTCTCCACCTGTCAGGCATTCCAAACCGATCGTCAAAACATCCCGCATTTCGCTCAGGGCATTCCGTATACCGTCGACCTCACCAAGGTTGACGAGGTTTGCGGAGAGAACCCTGTTTCCCAGCGCCGTCAACTCCTGTGCCACACGGTCCGCTGCTCTTGCCGGGACCGCACCGAATGCAGCCAGCAGAAATCCGTTTTCGGAAATCGAATCGGCAAAAATCGTCGGAAGAAATCGCGGTTCGTTCCCGGCGATGGCATCCTCGTCATCATCACTGTCATCAGATCTGGGCCGGACCATCGTTTCACCCGGTTGGCGTCCAGCGTATATCGACAGCGCGGTGTAGTAGTCGACAAATCCTTCGACCTCCAAACGGCGCACTTTGTTCTGATACGCAGTCTCTTCGAGAACAGTGCGCGTGGTGTAACGCACCCGACGCAAGAGGCTGTATCCCATGTCGGGCGCATTCCGAAACAGCGCGTCAAGGATGAGCGAAGAAATGGTCGCCAACTCACCGGTCTCGTCGGAACGAACGGCAAAACGACTATCTGGAGAATAGACAAGTTCTGTCGCCGGGGCTGGCTCATCGCGCTCGATTTCATAAACCGTGATCAGGTCTTTCAGGAACAACGCCACGACATATTCATCGATTCCTGACAGCGCACCTACCGTTTCGTCCGGTCCAACCTGGACGAAAGCCGCGATCCACTCCATGAAGGGCTTTCGGACAAAACTATCTTTTCTCCAACAATCCAGGTCGACAAAACCACAGACCTGACGGGGGGACAGGAGCGGCAGCAGCGCGAGCGAATCAGCGAGTCCCACAGCCTTGACGGTAAAAAATAACTGCTCGAACGAAGCGGATCCAACCGCTTCACTCGCATCGGAAAGAGCCAGAAACGCCTCGAGTTCAGCCTTATCGGCTATGCGGATCGGCGGACCGGTTAGTGGCCCAAGAAGATCGTCGGGCATGTCGACCACTCTAGCACGAGGTATAAACGAACAGGCTGCCCGAGAATTCGGCCGTTGTCGGGCCAAGCAAGACGGGCGTATCGAGTCCGCCAAAGCATGAGACCCGGGCCGGGTTTTGAATGCCCTCGTCCGGTCATTCTTTCAGGCAACCATCGCGTAGTATGGTAGACCTCGATGGAACTGGAAGGCCACATCGTTGAGTATCTCGAGTCGGGTGCACTCCGTCTTGGATACGTCCGGCGGCGGGAACAAAGAAAAATTCACATCATCGACCAGAGAGGTCGCGAGTCATCCGTGCCCGTATCCCGGGTGGTGGTGGTGCACGCCGCCGTTGCTGAGGAGGACTTCGGGCAGCGGGCGGAATCGATCCAGGAGCGCATTGATCAGGTATCTACGGACATTGATATTGAACTCCTCTGGGAATCGGTCCAGACAGAATCGAGGGAATTCGAACCCACTGAACTGGCCGAATCCTATTTCGGCACCTCATCACCTGAAACTCAATCCGCAATATTTCGAGGGCTGGTCGACGGAGGCTTGTTTTTTAAACGCAACGGCACCCGATTCCAGCCCCGGTCCAGGCTCCAGGTCGATTCCCAACGCTTACGAATCCTGCGTGAACAAGAAAAGGAGGAATTTCGAAAGCATGTCAGCAGCATTCTGAATCGCGCGATTGAGGAAGGCGCGCCCCCCGGCGTCGACGACTGGGATTCCATATCCGAGCGGCTCGAAAAATGGCTCCGACGGCGGGAGCGCGATGAAGTAGGCAGCATTCTCGAACAGCTTGCCGGCGAATCCCGCGCTAAAGAGATCGCCTACGATTTACTTGTGCAGTCGGGTCGGATCGATGCCTCCGAGGATCGCTTCCTCGTTATCCATGGAGTGCCCACCGCATTTCCCGCCGAAGTTGTTGAAGCCTCCAGCCGTCTGAGTCCGAATGTAGTGAACGGCAACCGCGAAAACTGGAGCGGCCAGCTCACGCTCGCAATCGACGACGACGACACAATGGAAGTGGACGATGCCTTGACGGTTTCCGAAGACACCGGGCACCTGAGGGTCGGCATTCATATTGCGGACGTCAGCGCATTCGTAAGTAAAGGGGACGCGCTGGATCGGGAAGCGTTCAGGAGGTTGGCCACGATCTATCTGCCCAATGTATCGGTCACCATGTTTCCTCCAAGGCTATCTACCGACCTTGCCAGCCTCGTCAACGGAATCCCCCGTCCCGCCGTCAGCGTCGAGGCCCAGTTCAGTGCCGACAATGAGCTTGTCGATTTTCGTGTTTTTCGAACAACGGTTACGGTGACCGATCGACTGTCCTATGAGTCTGCCGACCGCCGATTGGAAGCAGGAGATGCCACGCTCGCGCGTCTCTATAGGGTCGCCAGGCATCTTCAGGAAAAGCGCTCGGAGGGAGGAGCACAGATCCACCGCCGCCCCGAAGTCAAGATTCGGGTTAGAAATGAAGACATCAGCGTAACCCGTGTTGAGGTCGACACCCCAGCGCGGCTCATTGTGAGTGAGATGATGATACTCACAAATCGCCTCGGCGCAGAGCTTGCTGCGACCCAGGGGGTTCCGGTTATCTTTCGCACACAAGAACCACCAGACTCCCCACCGCCCGACGTTGAAGGTTATCCCGAAGCTGTCCAGTTCGAGTTATTGCGCAGGAGTTTCAAGCGGTCTCGATTGTCCCTGTCGCCCGGTGCTCACTCTGGCCTTGGCCTGGGAGCGTATGCTCAAATGTCTTCTCCCATTCGAAGATATGCCGACCTCGTCACCCAAAGACAATGCGTCGCGGCACTGGAGGGACAACCCTTTCCCTACGATCGCACAGAACTACTGGGGATTATTGCGTCTGCGGAGTCCGCAGAAACAGATATGCGGAGGGTGGAACAGATATCGACGATGTTCTGGGTTCTGACATACCTTGCGAGGGAAAAACTCGACGAGCCCATCCCGGCATTCGTGATCGACGGAAAAGGAACCGTCGAACTGGCTGACTACCTTGTACGAGGCTATGCATCCACGACGACTCCGTGGCAGGTTGGCGATAGAGTGACCGTCGAGATTGAATCCATCGATCCCGTCAAGGGAGACATCCGATTCCGGGCGTGTCGGTGAGAGATTCGAACGACAAATCCCGGATGCGGGCAAGACATAACGTCAAGCGCGTTCTGGCGGACAGCACGCGATTGTTTCAAACCCTGATTGAAGGTGTCGAGTTCGGGATCAAACCGGACAATTTCTTCATCCAGGAAATGGGACGTCTCATCCAGGACGGAGCAACCTCGTTCGAAGACGAAGATTTTCACTATCTGATCAAACAAGGTATCCGGCTCGACGTCAATCCCAACGTCGATCTCCGTGCAGAACTGTCCGAATCCCTGCGCCGTGCCTGTCCGGATATGAAAGGACCTGCACGCCGCATCGCACGTACTGTAATTGGAGCGGTCGAAGATGTCGATTTCTCACTAGACGTGGTCGGCACGGTCGTTCACGGCTATACAACCCAACTGCTTAAAGCACTCGAACGTGACACCTACGACGACGGGATTGATGCCCAGGCCAGGGTGTGGGTCGAACAATGGGCGGCAGGTGGACTCGACCGACAGGACCTGCTGAATCGATTCTGTGAGGTCGGCTCCGAGGGTGTTCCCGCAGTCGCGGATCTGCTCCTTGATACGCTTGACGACGCGGAACGGGTCGAAACGGCTCTGGACCTGCTGGCCGCAGTACATACCCCTGTTGCGGCCCAGATGCTCGCTCACGTAGTTTCGGAACCCATCCTGGAAGAGCATCAGGAAGAGCGCGCCCGGAAGATCCTGAAAGATCTCTGGGGAATGGCCATCCCTTACGTGCTCTACAACCTGAGACGACACATACATGAAGATATCCCGTTTCGTTGGCTTGAGTTGCTCATTGAAACCGACTACACGCGTGCTGTGGATCGGATTCTGGAAGAAGTGGTCGCCCATGCGCGGTCGGCAAGCCACCGCGAAGACCTGCTGAGTCTGCTGCCATTGCTGGATCGGTCGAACGATCCCGGGGTGGTGGGCAAGCTGTTGAGGCTGCTTGCCGAAGGGGCGTTATCCGACGAAGCACTCGAATTAATAGAGCAATGGGTTGGGAACTCACCGCTGGCCGAAGCCGTGGAAGAAGCCTTGCAACGTGTGAAAGACGGTAAAACGATTCTGGTCCGGAGGAGAGACGACTTCAGCGCGTTCGCCGGCGAACAGGCCGCAAGAAGTCTCGCCGAACTCCGCGACGACTGGAATGCGGCATACCACGAATCTCTCGGATGGCAGCAGCGGAACCGAATTCCGAGAGGGCCAATCGAAACACGATATGAATTCGAACTTGAAGAAGCCATGATCGAGCGTCTCTCATTGAATCCCCGCCTGGATGAAGACGCGTTGAGAGATCAGATGGAACACTTCCGCGAAACCTGGCTGGTGACACCTCAGAGCAGCGGGATCCCCCTGGTAGCGATCTTCCTTGAACGCGAGAGTACCAATCCCTGGCTGGAGGAAATCTACTGGAACGAAATCAATTCCTGGTACATCAAAGCCGCACAGTATTTTGACGAAGGAGCCACCGACATGGCCCGTCACTATCTGGACGTCATCCTGAAGATCGAACCCGGATACCCGTTCGCGCGAATGCTGGACAGAATTATGACGAACCTCGGCTAAAAGTCGCTACACGACTTGAAATATCCGCACTTGGGACACTTCAGCTTGCAGCTCTGGGAATCCATCGAGGAGTCGCAGTTCGGGCAGGTACGCTCTATCAGTTCCAGCGGGGACATCATCTCCGGCGGGGACATCCCCGGCGGGGACATCATCGTTTCGTCCTTGTTCATCGATTCGAAGTCCCCGAATTGAAAGATTTCAAAGGTAGCGGTCATCCTGCTGCTGATCATCCGGCTGTTCTTTTGTGAAGTAGTCGGCAAGATGGCCCAAGATGGCAGCGGCATCACCGGGACGGCCTTCAAACGTGGTAATGCAGCGTGAACGGCGCCAACCTTTGCCGTGCTTTACGCCGACGATGATGTACTGATCGAAGAAGCCTGTATCTTTGAGGAAGCGTACCGCAGATTCCGGAGTGAATTCGTTCGCGCGAAATTCACAGACACTGATCAGGTCGCGCAACCGTTCTGATTCTTCGGGCGCGAAGGTCTCCATGAACGGCTCGAGTCCATGGACTTCACACCTCACCGGCGGCAGACCATCAGAGGAAAGCGCTTCCAACTGTGCGCGGACAAATTCACCCAGGGCACAATCTACAAAGCCTTCGATCACGGGACCGGTGCGCGGATGCGAAAGCGAAAACACCTGATTGCGTGGGACTACCTTTCCGGAATCATTGACAACTGCGAGAAGCGCGGCTTCCTCGAGTGTCGGAAAGTGAAAAGTAATCGGGCGGATTGCGGTTCGGCGGCTGGCAACGCCGGCGTTAAAGACGGTGTTTCGGATGCGGAACCGTAACTGAACCATCGGCTTCCTCCCCCTTAGACCTTTCATTTATCAGGGACTAAGCGGACAGATGGGGTCCAAACTCCAGGGATTTGAAGGCCCGGGCGGGCTGGCCGGAGGTCTGCGTTTCATTTCGATATTGAAGATTGCTAAGATTCGACCGGACACCGACCGCACGACGCAGCTACGCACCAGCCGGGTAGAACGTGGGAACCTTCACCGTCACAGAACTCAGCCTGATCGAGAGGCTGAAAAACGCGCCCGCACAGGCGACACTGGAGCGAAGGGATCCCTGCCCCACTCACTCCGTCTGCACGCCGCTTCCGACGTTTCGCCTCTACCGCGTCAGCAAAGACGAATTCGAGGCCCAGTGGAATACCCAACACGACCCGGGCCCGAAACAATCATTCCGGTTTGCCGACGTTTGAACGAAGCCGCTGGCGCGGCGGACGCTGCGCGTGGGCTGACCGAGGGGTGATCGTCAGACTGTAGAGTGTGGGCCTCAAAGGAGGCCCACATGACTGATTTGCGGAAACGGATGCTGGAAGAACTCCAGCGCCGCAATTTCTCTCCAACAACAATCCGAACCTATCTGCGAGTCGTTGAAGACTTCGCTCGCTATTTTGGCACGCGCCCCGATCGTCTCAGCCAGCAACACCTGCGGCAGTATCAGTTGCATTTGATCCAGGAGCGAAAGCTCGCGATCAAGACTGTAGGTCTGCACATTGCCGCGCTGCGATTCTTCTTTGTGAAGACGCTACGGCGTCCATACCTGAAGCTGGATCTCCCGTATCCCAAGATGCCGAAGCGACTGCCGACTGTTCTGAGCAAAGAGGAGGTCACCCAACTGATCGGCTCCGCAAACAACCTGCTCGATTACACGATGCTGATGACCTTGTATGCCACTGGAATGCGTCGGGCCGAGTTGATCGGGTTGAAGGTCCAGGACATCGATAGCCAGCGCATGATCATCCACATCCGTCAGGGCAAGCGCAACCGGGATCGCGATGTGCCATTGCCGCCAAAGCTGCTGAATACACTACGGGAGTACTGGCTCTGGATGAAGCCTGGGACCTATTTGTTTCCCGGCATGGTCGACAACTGGCGTGCCGACAAACCCCTCACGTCCAAGTGCGTGTGGTTGGCGGTACAAAATGCGGCGAAACGTGCCGGAATCAAGAAGCGTGTATCGCCGCACACGCTGCGTCACAGCTGGGCCACCCACCTACTGGAGAATGGCACCGATCTGCGCACCATTCAGATGTTGATGGGTCACTCGGACCTGCGAGCCACCAGCGTCTATCTGCACTTGTCTCGCCGTCATTTGCAGACGGTCGCCAATCCCGTAGAGACCCTGCCGGTTTCCAGGCTCGATACGGTGAAGCGCTCCAGAAAAAGGAAGCAGAAACAATGACGCGGTCCGCCGTGGAGGTGGCCGACATCCTGCGCGCGCGGGGCAACGACTTCATCGACCGTCATCGAAACAGAATCGATTTCCAGCAGCTGAAGGTGATGCATGCCATCGTGCGTTGCCGAACAGCCGCTCTTGGCGGTCATATCGATGCCTGCCCGCGATGTGGGGGCGAGGGGACCATCTCCTACAACTCATGCCGTAATCGCCATTGTCCGAAATGCCAGACTCAGGCGCGTCAGCGCTGGATCGCAGCCAGAGAACGTGAACTTCTCGCGACACGATACTTCCATGTCGTGTTCACGCTGCCAAAGGAACTACATGCGCTTGTCCTGCAGAATCCGGTTGAACTCTATAACCTGCTGTTCCGCACCGTGGCCGAGACGCTGCGGGAGGTCGCGAGAAATCCCAAACACCTTGGCGCCGAGATCGGCTTCTTCCTCATCCTGCACACATGGGGACAAAACGTGCTGTTTCATCCTCACCTCCACTGCGTCGTTCCCGCCGGTGGAATCGCACCGGACCGTTCGCGATGGATTCGGCCGCGCTACCCTTTCTTCCTGCCTGTAAAGGTTCTGGGGAAAATATTCCGGGGAAAGTTCGTTGACGGATTGCGGAAGGCGTTTCGCAGAGAGTGCCTGACCTTCGCGGGACAGATCCAGCAGTTATCCGAACCGAAGAGCTTCGCGGCTTTCCTGCGACCGTTATTTCGCCAACCTTGGATCGTCTATGCGAAGCCGGCATTCGGTGGGCCCGAACAGGTATTACGCTATCTCGGACGCTATACCCACCGTGTTGCCATCTCCAATCATCGATTGTTGTCCTTCGACGGCGGCCAGGTCACGTTCCGTTGGCGGGATTACGCGCGTGGCAACAAATCAAGAACGATGACGGTTTCCGCCGCCGAGTTCATCCGCCGCTTCCTCCTCCACGTGCTGCCGAAAGGTTTTGTCCGCATCCGACATTTCGGTTTCATGGCGAACGCACAACGTTCCGCATCCATGGAACTTTGTCATCGTTTGTTAGGAATGGCGTCGACCGATCCTCACGAGGAAGCCCCTGCGAGCGACTCGGCCGGGTTATGTCCCGTCTGTCAGACCCCGATGAAGGTCATCGAGAGGCTGACCGCTGCGCAGATCGCATGGAGCTTCACTTCCATATGCTTTGCAGATACGTCGTAGCAGAGATTCCAGTTACACACTTTCCAGACGTGCTCGCGCACGCCGCCGCCCACGTGTGTCTTGATCTCAAAAATGCTTCCAAATCGAGCCTCGACCCGCACCGCAGACTCTCTAAAACTGCTGCTCCGGAACCCACACTCCTCGTCGCCACCCCGCCACTCGCCCTTGTCGAGTCCCGTCCCGTGACAATTTCAACCCGCATTCCCGTACTTTCTCCATAGCCCACCGCGTCCGCCGCAAACGCCACCGGCTTCCTTCAAACGTCGTTATCGAAAGTGCCCGAAAATCTCGTCCCCACGACGCTTTCTCGCTCGGCACTTCCGATGAACGCTAAATGTTTGCCGCGAATAACTACCGTTGCCAGGAAGCTGACCGCGCCAGTACACGGAACCTTCAGCAGCGAAATTTATCGTACGAGGTAACCATCCCGGGCTCGCACGGTCCAGGTGCTTCCTGGCACTTCGACCTCGATGTTGTGTAAACCCGGCTCTGCTGAAGCGTGGTACCCCAGGTAGTACTGGTGACCCAGTTCGTCGCGGATATTCTCAAGGGCCTGGGAGATCGACTGGTCCCGTCCAAGTAGCACGACACGACCGCCCGTCATCGACGCCAGTCCATCCATCGTGTAGTCATCAATCAGAACCCGAGGTCCAATTCCGACAAAATAGAGCAACACCATATTGCTTTGCGCAGCTTGAACGATTTCGCGGTAGGACACTTGACTCTGATTGTCGTTGCCATCGGACAGTACGATCAGCGCCTTGCGCTCGTGACTGCCTTCAGCGGTCTTGCTGATGCCTAAAGAAAGCGCGTCATAGAATACGGATGTACCCCATGAACGCAACCGCTCCAGTGTTTCGGGCAGCAAGCGCAGGTCTTCGTGCAGATCATGGACCACCTCCGCTTCGATTGCGAAGGAGACCACGAAGGCCTCATCCTCGGGTGTGAGACGCTGGGAAAAGTCCCGCACTCCCGACTTGATAGATCCCAGAATACTGGCCGAACTCCCGCTGTTGTCTACCAGTACACCGATGCTGCTCGATAGATCCGCGGTGGCCTCGAAGATTTCGATCCTGCGTTCTTCACCGTCCTCGAACAACCTGAAATCCTCGCGTCCGAGGCCGCCGACATACCGTCCCTCATCGTCCTGCACGGTCGCGAAAATGTTCACCAGATTGACATCGACTTTCAATACGGTCTGCGGGGGAATAAGCAGCGGGAGGACTAGGATCAGGATCGTTCCTAACATCAGTTTGTGTATGCCTTCAGTGCCAGGCGCTGCCTGTAGATGGTCGTATCTGTCGGGAAGATTCGCGCACCCTGATCCAGGATACGCTGGGCCTGGGACATCTCCCCGGTCTGAGTATACAGGTAGGCAAGGCGAGTGTAGATTTCGGCGTTTCTGTCCGGGGCATAGATACTGAGGAACTCAAGCAGGCCGATGGCCGCCTCGAATTCGTCCCGTCCCCCAAGGACCTCAGCGAGGCGCAGTCGCGCCAGGTAGGAATAGGGCTCCAGGTCCAGCGCCTGTTCGAAAGCGGTCACTGCCTCTTCCTCCCGGCCTCCGGCCAGCAGGTATTCACCCCGCAGTTCCCAGGAGGACGCGACGGCGTACGGATCCGTCTGAATATAACGGTCCATCCAGACAGCGGCGGCATCCCACTCCCGCGAAAGTGCGTACAGCTCGGCCAGATCCTGAAGGTAGGCGGATCGGGATGGATCGAGAACCACGGCCCTGCGATAACTCTCAATCGCCTGTCCACGGTCGCCACTCTCTTCATAGAGTCGAGCCCAGAGCTCTTGCCGTTCGGCCCCGAAACGATCGAATTGTCCCGCCTCCGGGGCCAGTTGCGCTGCAGCCCGCAGGGACTCCCGGGCATCTTCGAATTGACCCGAGTCGATGCTGAGCCGCGCCGTCGCGATATAGATACTCAGGGCGCTCGATTCCTCCATTGCAGCAAGCTCGCCCAGACCACGTGCAGCCAGGCGCACCTGCCGCCTGGCCAGCAACGGTTCCATCATTGCAACGTAGACGCGTTCCCGGACCTGTGCCGACAGGCCATCCGGCATGAGACCCGAGCGGTATTCGTTCAGCAGCTGTACATTCATATTCCACGTATCCCGGAAAAGGTTTCGTGGAGCATTGAATTCCAGTACAGGTCTGTCGTCGGTATTGCGTTGGGCACCGGCCACAAACCGTTCAACTTCATCCGTGGACAAAGTGTATGCCGCGAAAATCGCCAGAGGATCGTTGAATTCAAGATGTTGCTGGAAGTCTCGCCTTACGGATTCGTCGTTGGCCACAATGCGTTCCATCACATCGGTATCGAACCGGAGAGGTTGTTGACTACCCAGCAGAACCAGGTCTCCGACGCCCATTTCCCACACTGAAACCTCCGGAAACTGCCTCTGAAACTCGCCCAGAACCGTCCGGACGTCATCGGGTGACAATTCATATAGTTGGACCCACTGCGCGAACACTCCGTCTGGCTTCAGCCGGGCCGCAGCGAGCTCGTAGAATTCCGCCGTAAAGAGGCTCCCGACTCCTGCTATCCAGGGGTTGGACGGTTCAGATATGATAATGTCGTACGTGTTTGAACTCACATTCAGGAAGTTTCGTGCGTCTCCTTCGATAATATTGACCTTGGGATCCTCGTAGCTCTTTCTGTTGATCTCATCAAACCAGGGCGCGGCACCGAGAACCGCAGGCTCGATCTCGACGCAATCCACGCGCACCGTTTCTGGAAAGACCGCGGCTACGCCGGTTGTGATGCCGGCGCCGTAACCGATGACCAGTACCTGCTCGGGCGAAGGGTGATGAAAGCCTGGAAGATACCCGATCAGTAGTTGTGTCGTCATGTCATCGCCGTTCGACGCATCCACCTTTCCATTGGTCCTCAAACCGACGTAATTCGCACCCCGCCGCACTGAAATATTCGCGTTCTTTCCTTCCTCGAAATACACGATGTCCGTATCGGCATAGTGTTCCGACAGCCGGAGTCCGGGACGGGTTTCAAACTGACGCGCGTATATCAAAACACCGCGATCCAGCGAACCGGGGTCCCAGAACACTTCACCCCGCATCGAGATTGCTGAAACAATCAACAACCCGATCGCCGTCCATCGAGCGAGTGCCGTTGGCGGGCGTTCTGCGGCCAGCAGCAGTAGCGCGAGCGCCGAGTTCAGGAACAAGCCCGCCAATATCGTTCGCTCCGTACCAATCACCGGCACCAACAAGAACCCGGCAACCAGTGAACCGAAAATCGCACCGACAGTGTTTACCGAGTAGACGCCACCGACGCTCCGTCCAAGCAACTGCAGCCGGTTCGAATAGAGCCCGACAGCGATTGGAAACGTAGCCCCCATGAAGAATGTTGCCAGAATCATCAATGACGCACATACGACGAACTGCACCGTCAGTACGGCGGGAAACGAATAGGAGAGTGCCCGAATCAGCGACACAAGCAGATAAGGAGCCAGCAGGTATCCCACAAGGAACACCAACCCGCCCATCGAAATTCCGAGCTGAAAGATCCCGAGCATCCGAATACTGGCCGTCGGTCGATAGCGGCTTGCCCATGCGCTGCCGAGGCCGATTCCAACCAGGAAGGTCACAAGCATGATGGCAAAGGCGTATGAAGAACTCCCAATCATTGCCGCCAGCGCCCGCGTCCAGGCGACTTCGTAGGTCATAGCAGCAAATCCGGATACCAGCAGTGTCAGCAGAACCAGCCGGTCTCTCCTACGTTGGGCTCCACCTCGGTCATCGGGCACCGTCGTTTCATCCGCATCGCAGGTCGGTGTTGGCTTTTGGCCGAAGTCGATCCGTATCGC
The DNA here is from genome assembly GCA_965263045.1 of Terriglobia bacterium. GTDB lineage: Bacteria > Acidobacteriota > Terriglobia > 20CM-2-55-15 > 20CM-2-55-15. The sequence continues at coordinate 3,566,307 of CBDHGK010000041.1, read as the reverse complement.
CAGCAAGCCCAGTGCGACGTTGACGGAGGCCACCCACAGCGTCGTGATCTGACTGCCGAATCCCGGAATCAAAATCACTGCGGCAGCAAGCGTACCCGTTGCTGCACCGAAGGTGTTCAGGGCGTACAGTTTACCGAGCTTCGAATCGACGTCTTTAGTGTTCCGCACCATGAAACGTGACAGAACCGGAAGGGTCCCACCCATCAGGAAAGTCGGAACCACCATGATGGCGAAAGAAACGACGAAATGGACCAGCACGTCGGCGCCCGCGACGGATGACAGCGCTGGCGCCAGGTTCCAGTACAGCGCCTCCATCGACCGAAAAGCAGCAGGTACCAGCAACGCCGAGACACCAATGAGGATCTCCAGAATACCGTACAAACGGAGGGGCCGGTCAAATCGGTCAGCCAAGGAACCCAACAACCAGCTGCCGAGAGCCAGGCCCGCCATGAACGCCCCAAGAACAGTCGCGATCGAGAACGAAGTATTTCCGAAAACAAGGCCCGTGAGCCGGACCCAGATGACCTCGTACACCAGACTCGTTGCGCCCGAGGCGAAGAAAACTAGATAGAGCAGACGTGTCATGACAGTCGGGTCCACCCGTCAGGAAGAAACGGGAACCGGTAGGATTCTTACACAGGTTGGGTCGATTCAACCTGTGCTAATCGGAATTATCCAGCTGGGGCAACGGGCATGGGAAGCGTGACTGAAAAAGTCGTCGTGTGCAGGCCGTTCCGGACGGTGATCGCTCCTTGTAACTCCTCGATGACGATACGCTGAGTGATGTAGAGACCGAGTCCCGTCCATGAACACCCTTGGTCGTGAAAAACGGCTTGAAGACGCGGTCCAGGTCGTGGTTCGCAATTCCCTTTCCTGTATCCTCAACATCGATCTGCAGATGATCGCCCTGAGGCAGAACGAACACCCTGAGTCGCCGCTGGGAACATCCCTCCATGGCGTCGGCGGCATTCTGGAACAAGTTTGTCAGAACTTGAATGATGAGATTCCTATCCATTGCCATCGGGGCGACACCAGCGGGCGACTCGAATTCAAAGGACACTGTCTTCATCTCGAGATATGGCCGTACGAAGCGGTACGCATCCTCGATTGCGTCGGCGATGTCGAACGGTTGATCCGTCGGCGGCGTCTGGCGATTAAACTCAAGCATCCGCGTCGCCATCTTTCCAATACGATCGGTAGCCTCGACAGCGGCGCGGACGCTCTCTCGATTTCCATCATCTTCTGCCGTCTGGGCGGTGATCAGTCGGAGGCTGCCCTCCAGCACCATCAGCGGATTGTTCACCTCGTGGGCAAAACAGGCGACCATTTCCCCAATCAGAGCCAGTCGCGACAGACGGATGAGTTCAGATGGCACCGATGGTACGGCTGTACCTTCACCCATGTCCTTGCCTTCCGTAGGAGCCAATTCAGTTATTTCCGAAGCCCTCATCGTCGATTCATTCATTGTCGCAGTCTTTTCCTGATGCGACTCAGTACAGCCTCGACACCAGAAACACTCAGGGCAAATCCGGGAAATCCTGAAAGTTCGGAAGCCGTAAATCCGTCGACATAGTGGAGCTTGAAGATCAGAAAGTTCCGCGCAGCATGACGCCGATCTTCATCACTCCTTAGAACACGATCAATGTCAATCCAGGACAGAACTGCTCCAATTGCCTTTTCGTCGAGATCTGTTCCCGGAATCCGAGAGTTCTCGACGACCTCTCTTGCATGATCGATTGAAATCACTTGTGCCTGCCTTTTTTCCGCCGCCTGGTACCGAAAGTGATCGGCGACTACGCTGGTGGCAACGCGTGCCAGAAACGCCTTTACCGCGAAGTCGGTTTGCCCACGGAAAGACCGCAGTATCCGTCCATCGTTCTGCACCAACCGAACATACACTTCCTGTGCAAGATCCAGGACAACCTCTCTGATTTCGTATTGTTGCCCTCTAGATACGCGACACGCACGGAGCAGATACAGAAAGATCCGCCGCTGGAATCGCTTCTGAAATTTATCCCACAGATCGATATCCGTGAGCCTGTGCCCACATTCACGCAATAAGTCTGCGGACGGGACTTCTCCGTTGCGATTCTCGCTGGATGACTCAGCGCGCATCGTCACACTCCACTCAATTCGATTCGAGTAATCTTCGGACCTCGTCGGCCCACTCAGACTCCGGATCCAGTTCGAGATAGCGTTCCTGCCGCGACCGTGCTTCCGCATCGAGATCCAATCTCAAAAACAGGAGCGTGAGGTTGTAGGCAGCCGGCTCGAATTCTGAATCCAGGGCTAGCGCCCCTTCGAAGTGCCGCCTGGCCCGACTCAGGCTCACTACCAGATCCTCGTCCAGAGAGTCACTTCCTTCTAGATACGCAACCCCAAGGTCGTTTTGGACCGCGGCATCATCCTCGAGTTGCCCGGCTGCCAGTTCCAGATATCGGATGGCCGTGTCAAAGTCTCGGTTGAGAAGATAGAACGTCCCCATCATGTGATTACTCGCGGCCTGTCTCAACATTTCAGCTTCCAGCGGGTCGATTGGGAAGTCCCGCGCGTCGGTGCCTCGGGTCAGGAACAATGGACGGTAAGGTTGCTGTGAGAGGCGCGCCTCGAATGGACGGTCCGAGGACAACAGCAAATCCACGATCTCAACCGGCGTCGGCACCGGAGACCGGTTCGCTGTAATGAAAATTCCGGCCGTAGCCGCAAACAACACGGAAGCGGCTATCGCCAGCCACTTCACGGAAAGTGCAGGCCGTCGCTTCTCAACCTCAACGGGTCGCTGACCCCACTGCTCGATGGCCGCTGAAACCAGCGATTCCTCCTCCTCTCGGACATCTTCGTCCAGTATCCGCATGTAGAAAACAAGCCGGCTTCGGCAAGCGTCACAACCGATCAAATGCTGTTCGGTTGCGTTTCGAACCGGAGAGTCAAGCAAGCCCTCGAGATAACCGGTCAGTGTGTCGTCACTTATGCATTTCTTTTGAACCACAGTATATTCCCCCGCGTCAGGCAGTCGGGCTGCCTCTATCCTTACTTGGATTCGGGCCTGAAATAGATTGCCCGTCAACTTAACAAGACGGAAAACGCAGGAAAAACCCCACAAATATTTTCTTAAAAAGCATCCGCATCCCGATTACGTCTCATTAGATCAAACAGTCCACGGGCTGTTCCATCGATTCCAATTTTGTCGACCCACACGCTTAAGGAGAACAGATCAATGAAACGACGTGAATTCTTTTCAGTCGCCGGCGGCGCTGTCGCCATTTCGATGCTACCGACCTCTTCGCTCCTGGGTGCTGACCAAACGACGCCCTTCTACATTCGGGGACTTGCAATGATGTCGTTCAGTGACCCCGAATATCTACGTATTGCACTGCCCAAGGCGCCGCATCACGCTGCGACGCTGGTCGTAACACCTACGGATGGGCCGCCCACTCAAACGCGCATTGAAGGGAATGGAGCGGTCGAGGGAATTGCTCCAGGCGGAGCCAGGCCCGACTTCCGGATGCCGGAACTCATTCACATTCGTGAGCTGTACCGGGACGCTGTGGCCAGGCTCGATCAGAGCCCTTCGATCATTTCAATCCCGTGGTCCGGGGTCCGTTCGATGTCAACCAACGTCGTCAGCGAGGATCGGTGGACCTTCGTTTTCAAAGACACCGGAGAGGAAGTCAATTCGTTCCGCCCGAGGAAGATTGCAGAGTCGATCAAGATTGATTTAGTATCGAACGCAACTTTGACGATGAACAACGGTAAAGATTCGATCCCGCTCGCAGGGACCGAAGAGGTGTGGACGGATTTCACTCCGAGCCATGACGAGGCGGGAGGATTCGAAGACCATTTCGGGCACTACATGCCCTATGTCGGCACCGATGAAGTGGCTGAAGTGATCCCGAAAAAGCTCGGACGGGCGACGCAGTCCGCAAGGATATCGGGATTCGGAAATGCGTTTGCGGCGCGTATGTGGCCCTTTCCAGTATGCTTTCTCGTCCAAATGGATTAATCGGGAGTAACTGAATGGTTTTCAGGTTCGGAAGAACCTGGCTGGTGGCGGTGATCACGACCTTGCTCGCGATCGCCGCTTCCGGCATCCTGATTACCAGAACCTACCGCTCATCGGCTGAATCAACGCTCGCGCGTTCTCTTGACGAGGTATTTGAACACTCGCGGCCCACCCTGGGCCGACGCGTCAACGCCCCATACGCCGCTTATGCGCCCGAACCCGCCTCGTCCGAGGCCCTGAACCGGGCCCAACTACTGCTGCTGACACTGCCCCGAACATACCGGGCGTTCGACGAGTTCAAGGCTGATATCGAAATTGCCTCCCATCGTTGGAAGAACGCTGCCACCACTTTGGAAATGCTCGTTGCGCGTTCACCCGACAACCCCCGACTCACCAATGATCTAGGAGTCTGCGCGGCAGAGGCTGAATAACTCGGATTTGTGACGATTCGAGAGCGTCTTTGTAGGAGAGCCGCCCGATTTTCCCAACATGGGCAGCTCCGAGCTGTGGGGACTCGATCCGTTGGTCCTGTGGAGAGCGTTATGGGTCCCGGTGATGCGGATTAAGCCCATTCGATCTTCCCGTTCATCCGTCGTAAGTTCACTGCCAGAGCCACCAGGCTCCATTCACAGGTGACGTTGTCCAAGCCTCGCAAACTGAACTGTCGGAATCCCAGCACCGACTTGATCCACCCGAACGGCGGCTCACCGATGTGCTTTCTGGCCCGGTAGCGATCACGCCCCGTCTGGCTTTTCATCTTTCGGACCATGCGGCCCAGGGCCGTGCTTTCGGGTTGGAGTGGGGCCGTGGCGAGATCTTTCTCACGACCCATCGGAACGTACCCATCTATTTGACGTTGTTCCAGCATTCGCAGATTCGACTCGGATCGGTATCCAGCATCCGCGAGCACCCGGTCTGGACGCTCCGACAGATTCGTGTTCAACTCATCCAGAGTCGGTCCCAACTGCCCGGTATCTGAAGCATTGTTGCTCACCGTTGTGGCGACGATGATTCGGGCCTCCGCGTCCACGACCGCCTGCGCGTTGTAGCATTGTTGGAACCCGTCGGCCGAGGTCTTCATGATCCGGCTTTCCGGGTCGGTGAAATTGTCTTGGGCCTTCCCCTTGGGTTCACCCCTCGGGCGTTTGAATGGTTTGCCCTTCTTTCCGCTTCCCGGTTTGTCGTCTCCAGGCTTCCTTTCCGCTTCCTGGTCTGCCGCCATCTGACGTTCTTCGAGTCGCTTCATCGCCGTCTGGATTGTGGCCAGCCGCTTCGTGCGGGTCGCCAACCCGTCGGGCAGTTCGTCACCGCGCCGGTCCTTGCCGTAACGTTGGTCTTCTTCCTCATCGGTCGCCGTGGCCCGGTTCAACAGATCCCGAATCTGTTCGCCCAATTCGGTCTCCTGCTTTCTCATGCGTTCATAGCTCATCGCTTTGCGTTTGCTCGCATTGGCTCGCATCTTCGTCCCGTCCACCGCCACCGTTCCCATCTTCACCAGCCCGGCTTCCCGCCCCATCCTCACCACTTGCACAAATAAGTTCCCGAACTCTTCAAGATGCAGTTTTCGAAAATCCGAGATCGTTCGGTGCGCGGGAAAGTTCTCCGCTCCCAACATCCGGAACGCCACATCTTCGGTCATCTTCGCTGCAATCTTCCGTGACGAAAACACTCCCGTCGCGTACCCGTAGATCATCACCTTCACCATCATCCGCGGATCGAAGGCCTGATTGCCCGGCCCGTCCGTTCCATACCTCTGTTCGAACGCGCTCAAATCCATCGCATCCACGGCGTCCGATATGAAGTACGACAGGTGATCTTCAGCCAGCCAATCTCTCAATGATGGAGGCATCAGCAGGCTCTGTTCTGGAATATACGTTCGGTAAGTTCGTGGCATGTCCTATCTTCGATCCTTTTCTGCCCATTTCTGGTCCTTCTGCCGCGCAGACTCCTAGGTGTCGTTTATCTGGAACTGGGACTCCAGGATCCGGCCTACCTCATTGAGGCATTTTCGCGGTTTGATACAGCTCGGCAACTTGATCCAGATCTGGTCGAGCCCATATTCAATCTGGCTCTGACCTTTCGTGTCTTACATCTGACGACGGATGCCGAAGCGGCCGTGGGAGAATTCAGGACCCTGGAACCCGAATCGAAATGGTTGCCTGACCTCAACCGGGTCCGTCGCTATCGAATAGCCGATCTGCGTTCCAGCGACGCGAGTCGGGACCCCCAGTGGCAGTCCGTCCTGGACATGGCCCTGGGCCCGTCACCGGAGGTCACCGATTTCTCCGGTGCCCTGGCCATCGCAGAACAATTCCGAACCGAGCATCAGGATCTGACGCTCTCGGCGATGCTGGCACCGCTGGAGACCGAGAACCGGGATCGGGTGGTTGAACTCAGGCGTCAGGTCCAGAATGCGGTCGCGGCATATCAGGACCAGCGATTCGACGACAGCATCCGGATCCTTGAGCCCCTACATGCCTCGGTCGAGGCGATCGGATCCGAGTTCGACCGGTTATGGATCGATCTGCACCGTGCAGAAGCCCTCATCTGGACACCAGACCTGGTCGAGGCCGAAAGGCTTCTGGACTCGGTCGTTCGGTCCGCCCGATCAAACGGTTTCAAGTGGCTGCTGGCGCGATCCCTGACCGCCTACGGAGGGCATCCCAGGCTTTCGAGCAGTCCTCAGGAATTCACGGATCGACTTCGAGAAGCAATAAACCTTTATGAATCTATCGGAGTGCAAGCCGACTCGAGCCGCGCACGATTCTATCTCGCAACGAACCTGTTTGTTGAAGGCAGCGCTACTGAAAGCTTCGAACTGGCGAACGAGGGATTGTGGCTGACGCCCACCGACGCTCGGAGTCGCCTGTTCCAGCACTATTGGATTACGAGCCTCAATCCCCTCCTCAACGGCAGCGACCTGGCCTTCATGTATTTGAGTGAAACCGCCGCGCGGGCAGCCGTGGCCGGTCGACCCGAAGGCGTAGCGTCCGCCCACATGAAGCTGGCACAACTCCACGAAGACAGCGCCGACCGGGAACAAGCCGATCACCATATCGGCACGGCGGAAGATGCAGTTCAGGGCATCGGATCAGAATTCGTTCGGAAACTGACGGACATCAATCTCAGGCTCGCCAAGGCCGAAATCTTAATCAATAGAGGACAATCCCCGGCTGCGGAACGCCTCCTGTTGGGCGGCCTGAACATAATTGCCGAAGAAGGCATCGACGTCTTCTATGAACAGCAATACAGAATGGAATTGGCCAACGGTTACCTTGAACGGGGTGACACGGACTCGGCGAGGACCCAGTTCAGTCTTGCGGTTGACGCGGTCGAGAGACAAGACAGCACTTTCAGTTCCCAGGCACGGCTGACATTCGACGAACAGCGGCGCGACGTCTATGAGGCCGCCATCGAATTCGAATTTGGCCGTAGCGAGATGGAGGCTGCCAGATCCTACACCGGACGCTACAGGACTAAGCTATTGACCGAAACCGTCGCGCAATATGCTTCCGTCGACGAGGGTGTCGCCGAGCGCGTCGCCGGCAATCGTGAAGGCCCGGGCGACATCGGTGACGGACGCGTCGTGGAATACACGGTACTCAATGACCGCATCCTGACATGGGTTCGATCGCGGGACGCCATCGTCAGCCGCTCGTATGAGATTTCCAGGGAAGATCTCCAGCAGAAAGTCGGGCGGTTCCTGTCGCTCATGTCAAACTTTGAACAGAGTGACGAGCTGGATGCCGTATCGCGGGATCTCTACGGACTCCTTATCGGTCCGGTCGCCGATCTAGTCGAAGGTGCCGAGTCGATTACGTTCGTCCCCGACAGGGTGCTCCATCGACTTCCGTTTGCCGCCCTCCGTTCCCCGGACGGTCGGTATCTGGTCGAGGATCACGTGCTCACCGAAACTCTGAACGTTCCGTACTTCCTGGAGCTGGAGGAAACCACCACACACACTCCGAAGCTCGTATCCATCGGCTCACAGGAACAGAATTCCTCGATTCGACTCGAACTGGCCCGCCTGAAAGACATATACGGGATGATCAGTTCTTTCGACGGCGCCGAGGTCAATCGTGCGCTGTTTCTCGATGCAATGAGCGACGCCAGCCTGTTCCACTATGCAGGCCACTCCGCTCTGGACGGCACGAGCGCGCTGTCATCATCAATTCTGCTCGATGGAAACACAGAGGGTCCAAACTCGGTCGCTGCGTCAGAAATTGCGAACCAGCGGCTGGCCACGAACGCGCTGGTGGTTCTGGCCTCGTGCGACTCTTCCGTCGGCAATTCGATCGGCGGGGTTGGATATCGCGGACTCACATCCGCGTTTCTGGTCGCAGGCGCGGGATCGGTTGTCGGATCCCTGTGGCCAGTCGAGAGCACGGCCACCACGCAGCTCATGCTCCGGTTTCACCGCAACCTTGCCATCGGCGTGCCGATTGCGGAAGCACTGCGCACAGCCCAGGTCGCGCTGCTGGCTGAACGCCCGCATCCGTATTTCTGGTCTGGATTTACAGTTACCGGAAATCGAAGCGCCCTCCAACCGGCTCCATTCGTATCGGCGGGACTGGCTAGCAGCCCGTAGCAGCAGTGGCATGAATTTCGAAGGCCGCGTTACGGCCAAACGGGGCAGGATTCCAGAAGGCAACAAAGTGACGACACGACGTCGCGACGACGTTGCAATGCTTATTCATTGCGAGGAGTCGGCGACAACGAAGACGGCCCCGTTTCGCCGAAACCCTTTGGGCGCAGGGGGGCCACCGACGTTTCGAACGGAGGCCGCAGGCGCCCCACAGGCATTGTCCGGCATTACGTAAGACGGGTCACGATGAAAAGACGGCGCCCGCGGCCTCGGTTTCAAACCTCGGTGCCCGCTCCTCACTTCGCGCCTGCAACCCGAAGACCCCTGCGCGCGGCCCTCGAGACTTCTGCTACGGGCTGCTATGGCAGCAGAAGGACCTTCCCGGTAGTTTTTCGCCCCTCGAGCGCCCGGTGGGCTTCCGCGGCCTCCGAAAGCGGATACGTCTTATCGATCCGGAGCTTCAGATCGCCCGCCTTGTACCATCGAAACAGGTCGTTCGTCCGGGCAAATATTTCTTCGCGTTTCGCGCAGTAGGCCAGCATGTTTGGCCGTGTCAGAAACAACGCCTTCGGACTCAGGGCACCCACGTTGAACGCTTCGACCGGTCCGCTGGACTGGCCATACGAGACCATATAGCCACGCGGGCGCAGGCAATTCACACTTCCCTGAAACGTCGTCTGTCCAACCGAGTCGTAGGCCACGTCCACGCCGGCCCCGGCAGTCAATCGTTTCACTTCAGATTCAAAATCCTGTTCGGTGTACAGAATCACTTCGTCTGCACCGGCCTCGCGCGCCACTGTCGCTTTTTCCTGGGTTGAGACTGTGCCATAAACCGTCGCCCCCTTCTTCTTGGCAATCTGAATCAGCAGGAGCCCCACACCCCCTGCCGCGGCATGCACCAGCGCTGTATGGCTCGACTTCAACGGAAATGTCGAGTACGACAGGTAGTGAGCCGTCAGTCCCTGGAGCATGATGGCGGCACCGGAGCGCGTGTCCATGCCATCGGGAAGGCGCACTAGCTTCCAGGCATCAACAGCTTGAAACTCCGCGTAGGACCCTCGCGAGAGCGCGTATGCAACCCGATCGCCTACTTTGACTTCCCCAACGCCATCGGCAATCGCTGTAACGGTTCCGGCGGCCTCGGAGCCGGGCACCACGGGAGGATCGACATGGTAAAGTCCCGTCCGGTGGTACACGTCTATGTAATTGACCCCGATCGCCTCGATTCGAACAACAGCCTGACCTGCCTGCGGTTCCGGTTCGGGAACGTCTTCATATTTGAGGACGTCAGGTCCTCCATGTTGGTGCACACAAATCGCTTTCATAATGACGTTACGTTAGGGTAATTCGACTGTCTCGGTCAATGGCTTCTCAAGAATTGCATTACGGGCGCCCCGTTTAGTACAGTGCTTGACCATGCAATCCGACGGCATTTGGTCCAACATCTTCCGACTGGGCCATGCGAACCACGGCATGTCCGAGGTCTTGCGGAAGGTCCCCGTGTTCCGGGATCTCAACGACCGGGAACTCAAGATTCTGGAAACGATTGTCCACCCACGCACTTACAGGGCCGGGGAAACTGTGTTCCTGCAATCGGAACCCGGCGTCGGCATGTACGTGATCGATTCCGGTGGCGTGGACATCCTGTTGAACCACGAATCAGAAGATCTCCTGTTTCTCGCCCAACTGGAGCCTGGCGACTTTTTTGGTGAGATGGCCCTCCTCGGCGAGGGACTGCGGTCCGCAACCGCGAAGACACGAGAGCAATCGGAGTTGATCGGCTTCTTTCACCCGGATCTGATCGAAATTATGAACCTGCATCCGACTATGGGCGCGAAAATCACACTGGGCCTTTCAAAAACCCTGGCCGACCGCTTACGTTTTACCAATAACCAGTTGCGAGACATGCTTGCGATCAATCCGGAATGACGGCCATGTTCGGTGACTTCACAAGCAGGATTCTGCTCCTGTTCGGAATTGCTCTGGTCATCGTCTTCGGCTTTTTCACCATCAACGTATTGCTGGTCCCCTGCGTGGCCGCCCTGTTCGTCGTCTACCTGTTTGAACCACTTGTCACCCGGCTTCAGAGACGCAATATCAATCCGGGCAACGCGTTTGCGTTCATTCTGGTGCTGACCATCTTGGGAATTGCTGTGCTGCTGGCTGTCATCCCAACCTGGATCAGTCTGGAAAGCTTTACCGGCTCGGATACGGCGTTTACCGAAAGGCTGGAACAACAGCTCGCAGATCTGGAAGTGTGGGCCAAAGGACGATTTCCGTTTCTTGAATCGTTCGATATCGCCGGCGGCGTCACCGAGAGAGGAACCGCGACAGCGGTGGCTTTTTTTGATAATTTGCCGTCCGTCATCGCCAGCATATCGATCAATCTTCTGCTCGTCCCCTTCATCGCCTACTTCATGGTCCGCGACGGGCGGCGCCTGAAACGCCGGCTGGTGGAGTACATACCCAACCGATATTTCGAGATGAGTCTGATGGTCTTGCACCAGATCGATCTCCAGGTCGGAGGTTACTTTCGAGGGCGTCTGATCGAATCGGTACTCGTCGGAATTGCGATGGTGATTTCAATGGGAGTGCTATCGATCTGGATGACGCTTCCCTATATCCTTCTGATGGGGGCGGTGATCGGTATCACCAATCTGATACCCTACGTCGGGCCGGTGATGGGTCTCGCTTTCGGCGCTCTTCTCTACCTGGGACAGGGCCTGCCCGCAGGCTCTATTCTCGGTCTGGCAGTCGCCGTCGCCATTGCTCAATTTCTCGACAACCTGGTGTTCGCTCCGGTTGTTCTCTCCAAAAATGTCGACCTGCATCCATTGACGGTGGTACTGGTATTGATTATCGGAGGAGAGATACTGGGGGTCATGGGCCTGCTGATCGCTGTCCCTCTGGCAGCAAGCGTGAAAATTATCAGTCAGGAGATCTATGAAACATACCGATTGCAGGTGCGGTAGGGCTGAAACGGTGGAAACCTTCGTGCGTCGCACACAGGCATTCTGCTTCGACCGCCTCTGAATGCCCACCCGTCATTTCTTTCAGCCGCTATACCGATGCGTCCCACAAGGCTGTACTCATATACCGTTCACCGATATCGTTGAGGAGCGTAACGATCACCCCTTCTCCGACACGGCGCGCGGTTTCATAAACACCCTGCAGATAGGCACCGGAAGATTGCCCTGCAAACAAACCATTACGGGCCATGAGCGCGCACATTCGCGCCGAGTCGTCACTGGAGACCCGCACCTTACGGTCGACCACACGCGTATCGAGAATTTTGGGAATGATGTCGCCGGGGGCTTCCAGGGGCTTGAGTCCCTCGATACCCGGAAAATCCTCTGGAATGATCTGTACGATTTCGATTCCCGGAACCTCTTCCTTCAGCCGTTTTCCAACGCCCGTCAGCGTTCCGCCCGTGCCAACACCTGTCACGAAATGCGTGATCTCCCCGTCTGTCTGCGCCAGAATTTCCCGAGCCGTCGTGTGATAGTGGGCCAGCCAGTTATCGTCATTTGAATACTGATCGCAGTGGAAAAAACGATCCGATTCCGCTTGGGCGATTCGATGGCACTCGCGCAATGCCTCGTCGTAGCCCTCGCTCGGATCTGTCTCGATCAGCGTCGCGCCGTGCGACCGGATCCGCAGCTTGCGCTCCCTGCTGGCATTCCCCGGAATGACGATGTGGACCGGGACTTTCATCATCGCGCCGATCATCGCATAGGCGATTCCAGCGTTACCGGAACTGGAATCGAGAATCGCCCGTCCACCAGCGAGTTCATCCGACATCAGAGCTTCCAGCAACATTCGGCGCACCGGTCGGTCCTTCAGACTTCCACCGGGATTCGTGTACTCGGTTTTCGCATAAACGCGGACCCCGGGGAGTTCCTCGCGAAAACAGGTCACCTCGACCATACGCGTGTTCCCGATCAGATCCAGAGCCGGGTATTTCAGGTGGAGCTCGCGGTAGCGCTCTTCAGGCGGAATGGATCGAGATAAGCTGGACGTCAAAGATTCACTCCAGAATTACGGATTGAACAATCAGTTTACCGCAGCGAAACTATTCGTTGAAGGTGGGCCCCGGGACAGTCCGACAAGCTGATGAATAACTCATTCTGCCCGCCAGCCTTCGGCGCGGCACAGGACGTGCCACTGAATACGATATTGACGGAACTTGCAGCGTCCTGCTAGTGGCCTGTAACAGACACATCGCCAGTGGCGCCGATGGGTCTTGCCAGGCGAGATCGCGGAGCGAGGAGGGAATGATGCAGTTACATCATGACCGACGAGCGACAAAGATATCGACGGCAACCCCCATCGGCCCAAAGGGTTCGGGCGGAATGGGGCCGTCTTCGTTGTCGCTCCTCCTCGGAATGTAGGAGCATTCCCTCGTCGTCGACTCCTAAAATCCGGCCCCATTGCGCTCCGAACGCCACTGGCGATGTCTCTGTTACAGGCCACTAGTGGGCAGTGCGCGCGCGGGAGGCTGCGGACCTTCCAGGGAACACAGCAAGCCGGATCTTTACTAACGCTCGCCACACGCGCCGCAAACGGCGCTGGAACTTCGGTGTGGCTGGGACCGTGACGCGGCCATTATTCTCGACGGGATACGGACGTCTCTTCGCCAGTTCTTTCACGGTATCCTGGTAAGCAAACACATTGCAACGAACGCAACGCAGGAGCGGGTCGTAAACCTCAAGGACGGGAAGAAACAAGTGGTCGGCCGACTTGCAAATCGAAGACACGTGCATATCCTGCGATCAAATATAGCACGGTGAGACTCAATCCAGGGCCGAGCCCGAGCCTGTGCATACACCTGGTGGCCTGTAACAGAGACATCACCAGCGGCGCCGATGGATCTTGCCAGGCGAGATCGCGAAGCGAGGAGGGCCACCGAGGTTTGATACCGAGGCCGCAGGCGCCTCCGCTTCATCAAGACCCGGCTTAGTAATGCCGGACAAAGTTATCGACAGCACCCCCCATCGGCCCAAAAGGGTTCGGACCCAACGGGGCCGTCCTCCTGGTCGGTCCTCCTCGGAATGTCGGCACATTCCCTCGTCCCCGCGACCTCGTCTCGTCAAACTGTTGCCTGCCGGAAGCCGGCCCCGTTGCGCTCCGAACGCCACTGGCGATGTCTCTGTTACAGGCCACTAGCGACTGGATTCTTCGGTTGTTCCTTGGATCCGGGTCAGGAAAAGAATCAGATCAGATTTCGTAATGATATCGAAACCCCTTCCCAGGCGGACAAGAACGGCTGTCGTGTGTTCGGTCATGTGATCGGCAACCATATTGATAGATGCATCTTCGGGAAGGATGGGAAACGGCGTTTCCATATACTCGGCCACAGGCTTGTTGCGGGCCCCCGGATCCGCAATCAGGATATCGAGGATGCGCGCCTCGCTGATGCTTCCGACGACACTGTCACTTTCGATCACCGGTATCTGAGATATAGCGTGTTCCCGCATCAGGCTCACGGCTTCCTGAATGGACGTAGCCAATGGGATCGAAAGCAGTCCCTCGGCCCGACGCTTCTTGCTTTCCACCACTTCGATCGCCCGGATGTTTAGCGCTTGGTCGAAATACTGGTTTTCCCGCATCCAGTTGTCGTTATAGATCTTGCTCAGATACCGGGTGCCGGAATCCGCGATAATCACCACCACCAGACCACGTTCGTCGAGGCCCCCGGCACACTCGAGCGCTACATGAACTGCGGAGCCTGACGATCCACCGGCGAAAATGCCCTCCATCCGAGCCAGCTTGCGCGTCATTGAGAAGGATTCCTTGTCGGACACCGAATACATTTCATCAATCAGCGCAAAGTCCAGGTTGCCTGGCTTTTCGTCTTGCCCGATGCCTTCCACTTTATATGGTTGGGGTTCCGGCCGTTTTCCGGTGCGAAACATCTCGACAAAGATCGATCCCACCGGATCCACTCCGATGATGCGAATGTCCGGATTTTTCTGTTTAAGGTAACGGGCAGTTCCACTGATGGTGCCCCCGGTGCCCACGCCAACAATCAAGTGGGTGACGCCCCCGTCGGTTTGTTCCCAGATCTCGGGTCCCGTCGTCCGGTAGTGGGCCTCACTGTTGGACAGATTCTCGTACTGGTTTGGGAAGATACTATTCGGAATTTCCCGATTCAGGCGATTTGCCACGGAATGGTAGCTCCGGGGATCGTTGTGTTCCACCTGAGTCGGTGTGACAATGACCTCTGCTCCCAGTGCCCTGAGCGCATCGATTTTTTCCTGACTCATCTTGTCGGGCATCGTAAAAATGCACTGGTACCCTTTGACCGCAGCCGCGAGCGCCAGTCCCATGCCAGTATTCCCGGAGGTCCCTTCGATGATCGTGCCGCCTGGCTTGATCTGACCCTGTTGCTCGGCGTCCTCGAGCATCTGGATCCCGATGCGATCCTTTATGCTGCCTCCCGGATTCATGAATTCGAGCTTTGCCAGAACGGTCGGGGCGATGCCGCGGGTCACGTGATTCAGGCGAACCAGTGGCGTGTTGCCAATCACGGCGAGAATGTCTTCATGCCACATAGTGGATCAGGAACTCGGGCAATTCTCCAGTTGAGTGGGTATCTTCAACGGTCAGCGTGCCGAAATCCAGGACGCTGACCGTGAACCTCCACTAACGCTTTGCCCCGCTTGGCGCCTTACGGTGTTTTCTCTTGGGTTTCGCGGCAGACGGGGCCACGGTGACCTCGACACGATAGCTGTCGAGGGTTCGGACCAGGTCGGATTCGACACGCCGACGCAGCCTGTCAGGTGACAGTACAAATGCGGAGGGGCCAAAACTCAATATCCATGCGCCCAACTCGAATTCACCTCCCACATGAAGGTGCATTACGATTTCGCCGTCGCCGACTTCACGAACTTCTTGCGATGGATGCCACAGGCGGGAACGGACGTATGTAGCGACGTCCGGTTTGAACAGGATCTCGACGTCGAACGGGTCCTCTTTCACGAGCCCGAACGAGGATTCCAGATAGGTTTCAACCGAGAAGTCCGACGGTTTGTCGAATGTGTCAGCCAGTTTCTCAAGCTGCTCGATCCTTTCGACGGCGAATGTGCGAATCTGAGCGTATTCCTCTACGTAGCCGAACAGGTACAGACCACCGCGAAAATACATCAATCGATAGGGATCCACCGTGTAGGTCTTTCGCCGCTGGCTGTGCGCCGAGAAATAGTCCATCCGGATGCGATGATCCTCGCCGATGGAGTCCATCAGCGTCTGGACGGTGTGCTTGTGCGCTTCGAGATCCTTTGGCGCATCGGGACGCACCGAGATCATTGAGTCCAGGCTGTCGAAGAACGAAATGTTCTTTCCTGGTAAGGCGCCTTCGATCTTCTTGAATGCCGAATCAATGTCTTCGGAAAAGGGAGGGGCGGCCAATGCCCCGACGACATTTCTGCTGAAGTACAGCGCCGCCAGCTCAGACAGCGACAGATTCGCCAGCGGCAGGCCTTTGTACTCTTCGGCCAGCCGCCAATACACCTTCCCGTCATACCGTTCGTCGTATAGGGGAAATCCGGCTTCCATCAACGCCGCCAGATCCCGCCGAATCGTCTTCGTCGAAACCGCGTGGCGCGAAGCCAGGTCAGGAATAGTGCTCCAGCGGGTGCTTTCGATCTGTTTGAGTATCGCCCACTGGCGAATCAATTGTGCGTTTCGTCCCATGTTCAAACCTCCCCGCCGGATTCTGATGACCCGGTGCCCGGCTGCATCTTATTCGGAAGACGATCGGAAAACATATGCTAGGGCCGTGGAGTCATGAACACAAGCAATACGAGGTTATTTTCACTCTCATTTTTCACGCCGTGGTCTTCCCCCCCTCGCGCAATGATGGCATCCCCAGCCGTACACTCGCGTTCTTTCCCCGCGATGTGGAGCATCCCCCGCCCTTCGATCACATAGTAGATTTTGTCAGATTCGGAGTGGCTGTGAACTCGCTGTTCCTGCCCCGGTTGCAGGCAGTACAAGTCGCAGAAGTACTTCTCGGATCCGAAAAGGGGCACCTTCTGCATTTTCTCGCTGGAAAACCTGATCCAGTGACGCGTGTCCTTGAACGTGTCGCCCTCGAGCGTGTCGGAGGAATTCTTCAGCTCATCCACGGAGCCTATTGTAGTGGATAGACCTTCGCGTCGGGCACAATTTCCTCGACCAGTTTCACGAGATGGGGATGGCAAGTAAAAAGCAGAATCTGATGGGTTTCGGATAGCTCTCGGACCGCTTCGACGGAGCGCCGCGTCCGATCCGGGTCAAAGTTAACGAAGATGTCGTCAAATACCACGGGAAGCGGGACTACGTGTTGGGAATACTCCAGGACGAGAGCCAATCGCATCGCGAGGTACAGTTGTTCCGCGGTCCCGCGGCTCAGGTTAGCCGGCAATACCCGAGTCCCCTCATTGGACTCCACGAAAATCTCGTTGCCCTCCAGCCCGGCAACCGCCCGGCTCCATCGGCCTTCGGACATGAGCCGGAAGAACCTGGAAGCGTGGCCTAGCATCTCGGGTTGCCGTTGGGTTTCGTATATGCGCCGGGTTTCGTCCAACAGCGTCCGGCAAAGCGTCAACACGGCCCACTCCTCGGAAGCCTCATCAATCCCGGCCAGGATCGATTCCTGGCGCACTCGGGCGCGTGCACGGTCTTCGTTTCGACCAAGAGCGGCGATCCTTTCTTCGAGCCTCCCGGCTTCGGTTCGAGCCTGACGAAGGCGTTGTTCGAGATCCTCAAACTCGTTGAAGGTTTTCTGATAGGCTTCCTGTTCGTACGCCACGATATGCCGCGATTCGGTGTCGACCTCCGGCTCGATCACCGGGGTCCGCGCCAACTCGTCAAGAAGCTTTCTTCGCTGGCGAAACACCGCAGCTCTCTGTAAGAACTCACTTTCCGAATGACTCTCCGCTTGTCTCAACAGCGAATGAATGTCGTGCCGGTTTTTTTCAACTCTCTGACGAATCCGGTCCCTCCGGCGCTCTTCGTTCATCAAGGTAACGTCTATCGACCGGATCCGGTCGGCCATATCCGTCAATTCCTGAATTTTCAGGTTCTCTTTTTCCAAAACCGTGTAGAACGAATCGCTGCGACCAGTCAACTCCCTAATCGAGAGAATCAAACCTTGAAGATCACCCTCCAGCCGTGCCAGGTCTGCTTCTGCACACTTCAGATGTTCCCCCGACACGCCAATTTCCCGGTCTATGGCCGCCGTCTTCCGCCCTCTCCAGTAGTACCAGGCGCCCACCAGCGCGAGCACAACAACGAAAAGACCGCCGCCAGGGCCCTGTTCAGTCACAAACAGACCCACTCCCCCTGCCGCAATGACCGCCATGAACATTCCGATCGCCAGGGGTGAGGGAGGGAGGGTCTTGTTGCGTCGCGAGCGGATCTGAGCCAGCTCGTTTTGAAAGCGATCCCGGCTTGCCACGCCATCGGCGATCCTTTCTTCCGCCACGTCTCGACGCGGTATCAGGTTGCGAAACGAATCCACCGAGCGGCTGCGGCGGATTAACTCCTGAGGGGTATAGTGCGAGGCCAATTCGTGGCGCTCCAAACGTATCCTCCCCATTTCGATGCGTTGACGCTCGGATTCCTCCTCGAGCTCTCGACCCTGATGGACCAACAGATTCAACCGTTCCACACCGCCGCCGGGAAAGCTGTCAATTGGGTCGAGTTGTCCAACCTGAGCCTCGATCTCAGCCCGTCTCTTCTGGTGGGGCTGAGCTTCCCGCAGCTTCAAGTACCGGGCGAGTCGTTTCTTGAGCGGCCCGGAACTCTGCTCCAAATCGTGGATTTCAGCGTCCAGGTCAACCCGCTGTTGCAGCGCGGCAAAGTAGTCTTCGGATTCACATTCAGTCGCTTCCAGTTCATCCCGAACAGATTCCGGTTCCTTCAGTGCAACGATCGCCGGTGAGGAAGACAGAATGGCACGCGTATGGACATGGCCGAGGGCCCAGTAGTCGAAGCCGGATTCGGCGAGGTCGCTCAGTGCGGCCAGCGCATATTCGGCGTGCCCGGACTGGCGTCCAATGTTCGCATGAAGCATCGCAATGGAATACACTCCGTCAGAATTCGGTTTGAACGACTGCGTCAGGTTGCGGGTGACCCGTTCCTCTGTGTAGCAGACGCTTGAGACCCGTGCGATCTCACGGCCCTGCCGAATGACCGGTTGCTCGCGGACTTCTCCATCAAAGACGAAGACGTGAGTCAAGCCCATTCTTAGTTGAAACTCTCCACGGCTCACGATGGGTCATGCAACCTTCTTCTTCGATCTCGTCGACGTCTTCGCCTCAATTTTCAGCTCTCGCTGGAGGGCTTCGCGGAGCTTTGGAAGATGACGGTAGCCGATCACCTTCCTCAGGCGCGGTTCGATGTCGATGAGCGCCGTCGCCAACCAGCGTTGCCGCTGACTCGAGTTCTTCCAATGATCGACCTTCGCACACCTTTCCTCGACAAGGGCATTGACCGATTCCAGGCAATTCGTCGTCTTGAACGAACGGCCCAAGACCCCGTACACGCCGAGCCGATGCAACGTGAGGGTCTCTTCCAGGCCTTCCTCAAGGCTCGCAGCCCCCGATTGGTTTCGCTCCTCGAGCTCTCCATGGAGCTCTCCGAGCGCCGCCCGAGCTTCGTCGTACTCCGGGCGCTCGTAGGCCCGCTGCAGCCGGCGTCGCCACACGGCTTGCTCGGTCTTCGATAGGTATCTCACGACGTTCTCGCGTTTGTGCCATTGGCAGCGTTGGACCAGGGCTCGATTCCTGAATGCCTTCTTGACCGCCGCCCGCAGACCTTTGCCGCCGTCGACAATCACCAGCACGCCTTCAGAGATGTCCAGGCCCCGCTCCATCAACGAACGGAGAAACGGAGTCAGCACTTGCTCGTTCTCCGTGTCGGTCTCCACGAAGCCCAAGAAGCGTTTGTCGCCCGAAAGCGTGACGCCCAGGGCCACTACCATCAGGGCGTCGGCAAACGCCTTCCCGTCCAGGAAGATCGCCACGACGTCCTCGCCACTCAGATCCCGCTCCTGCATCTCCCGAAGTTTCGCGGCACTCGCCTGGACGAATCCTCGAGACACCGTCGAACTCGACAGTCCGATCGCTCCCGGAATCGCTTCAGCGGCCGATTCATAGTTCCGGCAGGAGATCCCATACAGCACACGTCTGAGCAGTAGCTCGTTCACCGCGCCACCCGGACTGAGTTCCTCGTAGGTCCGAAGCGGAATCTCCCCGCCCGCCACGCTGCGCACTCGAGGCACCCGAACCGGCACCCGCTGGCCACCCAGCCCCACGGTCCCCGGATTGCTCCCGTGTCGCCGGCCCCGCAACGCCGCCTCCTTTCGTGCGTATCGCTCACCCGCCAACGACTTCACTTCCTCGTCGAGCAACTCCTCCACGTGCATCAACCCCAGTGGGATCAACGCCCGAATCATCTCCACCTTCGAGTCCAATTCCAGTCCCGAGTATTCCTCCCGGCTCAGGACCTCGACCTCACCCAGCACACGCGACTTCTTGCGTTTCTTTACCGAACGTAACAGACTCCTCATCTCGGCTCCTTTCTCTTACAGGCTTGATGTTGTTTCTTCCAATACCATCAAACCATGGGGTTTGGAGCCGTTTCAATTTCCAACTAAGATTGGCACACATTCGAAGACGTTCGGCGGCATTCTGAAATCACTACCCCAACCATTCAGCGGGTCGTGGTTCCCATGCACTACGTAGGCACCAATATCGTGTTCGGCCAGGCGTTCCATCTGCCGGCGAAATTCGACGAGCGCACGCAAGCTACGATCCGGAGAGTCGTAGAGGTCGCCGGCCAGAAGAACGAAATCCGACTCTGTCCCGATCGCATGATCCACGATGCGATCCAGAGCCTGGAACGTCGCCGAATGCAACAAATCGCGGAGACGCGGAGACGTTCGGGCCAAACCACGAAACGGGCTATCCAGATGCAGATCGGCCGCATGGATGAACCGGAACGCTTTCATAATATTAGTCTTACAGGGAAAGCCGGTCAGGACTGGTCCGGGATCCTCCGAGTGAAGAATGCTACACTTTCAGATTGAAGCAAGACCGGGCGGTCTGGGGGTCCGATCGACCAGGTCAGGCGTAACACACCGGTTAACCTTCTTTAATGAGTCGTCCCTTAGCTGTAGTTCTGGGCAACTATGCGCACTTTAATTCTCTTACGCCACGGCCAGAGCACCTGGAACGAGGCCAATCTTTTTACCGGGTGGACCGACGTCCCCTTGACTCAGAAAGGGGCCGAAGAGGCCCGGATGGCCGGGCGACTCATCAAGGAATCCGGATATCCCATCGACATTGCATTCACCTCCGTGTTGAGGCGCGCGATCAAGACGCTGTGGCTGGCACTCGAAGAAATGAACCGCATGTGGATTCCGGTGGAACGCTCCTGGCGCTTGAACGAGCGGCACTACGGCAAGCTTCAGGGCGCCAATAAAATGGAAACGGTCGATAAATACGGATCCGAACAGGTCCAGATATGGCGACGCAGTTACGACATTCCGCCTCCCCCGCTCGATCCCGATGACGAACGCAATCCCGAACGTGATGTCCGGTATCGGAGCTTGCAGCCCGCAGAGGTTCCTCTGGCCGAGAGCCTGAAGCTGACCGTTGATCGTGTCTTGCCATACTGGCATGAAAGAATCGTTCCAGAGCTCGACGCCGGGAAACGAATCCTGATCGCCTCTCACGGCAACAGCCTGCGGGCCCTGGTGAAGTATCTCGACAACGTATCGGAACAAGAAATCGTCGGCCTCAACATACCCACGGGCATCCCGCTGGTGTATGAACTCGAGGACAATCTGAAGCCGATACGGAGTTTCTATCTGGGAGACCCGGACGCGGCCAGCAAGGCCGCACAGGCGGTTGCGGATCAGACGGCCACTGATCGCACGAATTGATTGCAATGGAATCGAGTTACACTAATAAGACGACACTTACGGCAACGTGACGGAATCCCCGTCTTCACCGGTGGCTTGTGGCGCAGAAACCTGGAGTTCGTGCAGTAAGATACCGAGTTTGCGCGAGTCCTCGGAAAGGCCAAGGCTGGCGGGTGAGCGCGGATTGAGGAGCCGAAAACTCAGGTTCACGTATCCGAGAGCGGCGATTGGAGCGGGAATCGAGGCTTGAAACTCCACCGGAGGGGTTTCATGTTCGAACACCCAGTGGCCGATAAGCTCCCCGTTGGCCAATACTTCAACATCCTGCCTGACGTGATTCTCGCCCACAAAGGACTGTCCAGACACGACCAGATCCAGAGACGTATTCCGGGAACGGTCAAACCTCATGACAAGAGTAGCCACATCCCCGTCACTCCACCGACCGTAGTCTTCTTCCCAAGAC
Source organism: Terriglobia bacterium (assembly GCA_965263045.1). GTDB lineage: Bacteria > Acidobacteriota > Terriglobia > 20CM-2-55-15 > 20CM-2-55-15. The sequence goes on along the minus strand of CBDHGK010000041.1, from coordinate 3,544,343 downwards.
CAGCCCATTGCCTGGAACCCGCCGCCTTTTTCGCCTTTCTGGAATGAAAGTGTCTCCCCAAGGACGTAGGCAGGGGGCCAGTCGGAACCGACCGGATTGTCATATATAGTCGCCCCGGAAAGGCTGGCGTCGAGGAGCTGAAGGTCATCGGACCACAGCGACACCAATTCACCAGAAGTGGCGGCAGAGGGTATTTCTCCAAAAATGTTCTCTACAGGTATGATCAACTCCTTTCGAAAAATAAAAGATGGGATAGCCGGGTCGATGTTTTCGTGTACACCGTCACTGAAAAAGTAGAAGTATCCGAATGGTTCACTCGGAAAGTAAAAAGTCATGGATTCAACACTCTGGGGATTAACGTTGATCCGTAGCAGGTCGTAGCCAGCCGCCAAGTTTCGCGCGCTCCGGGTCCATTGACCCAGTCGGCTCTGACCTGTCACGTTCGTATAGCACGTAATGAGAAGGCCAAGTGCAAGCCCCGCCACCAGAACGGCCCCGCCGCGGTAAATCCAGACAACCTTGCTGGCCAGCACAGACACTGCCAGCGTAGCGATACTGGCAGTAAACGCGAACATGGGTAGCAACAGATAGAATGACACCGGATCCCGGGCCCGCGCCAGAATGACGATACTGCCCAGAAAGATCGCACAGAAGTATAGGAGTGCGTCCTCGTTTCGGATGTGGGATTCGGAAGACAGCTCTACAGGAAAACGCGCCGGCGCCAGTGCACTCTTCGTCCAATGCCAGAATGCAAAAGTCCAGCCGGCAGCGACGGGTGCAAATAGCATAACTGCAAGCCAGACGTTGCCATCGAAGTCGATGTTAGTCACGTTCCGAATGTAAACAAGTGCGTTTGCAGCTACGTCGCCCTGAATCGTATGAGCTCGCCATTCCGCATCGACCAGAGACATATATCGGAGGGCATAGACCAATGCGTATCCTGTGGGGATCAGGATGAGACCTCCGGCACGGAGATAGCCCGAGCGTGTCTTTCTTGGGGTGAATAAAATGACTTGAGCCACGAGGGCACATGGAATCATAAACGCGATGGGTTTAGTGGCCACGGCAGCCATAACGAGTGCGAGGATTACTGCGGAGAACGCCGGCAGGAGGCTCAGGCGATCCATGCGGATCGCATAGAACGTCACGCTGAGGGCAAGCAACGTAAAGATGAAAGCCAGCTTGTCGTGTTGTGTCGCCTGCCAAAAGGCCGCGTGAATCGTGGGCAACGACAACAGCCAGAACACGCTCGCACCGAACGCAGCTGTTCGCTTCCCTAGGAGTTGTCGTACATGAATGTAGGCGAACGATGCCCCTAGCCCGAGCAAAATGAACTGCACCAGGTTTACAGCTTCCCCATCGAATTGAAAGAGACGCTGCTGCCACCCAAAAAACAACCAGCTTAGGGGTCGATAGTCATCGCCTGATGGCGTCCAGATTTGCCAGAAGCTGGCCCCCCAGCCGTACCGAAAGAGAAAATCGCGGACCTCTGTAAGGACGGGAACACGAATAAACATACCGGCATAGACGGTCATTGCTATCACGGTCAGCGTAACTGCCGAGACGGCGTCGAGACCGATATTTCGCCACCTGGATTGGGATGTCATGCAGCGTTCCAAATGAACAACAGATGCTTCGATCGGTACTTTGCCCGTGCACCGAGGATGAACAGAACTTAAGAGCGAGAACCGGATTGCTACTGCAACAACATTCTGTCAGAAAATAACCGGCTGATCGAACAACAACAGACGTTTTCACGCGTACCTGACTTCCTCTCGGTAGAGTACGGTCTCCAGTACTCTCCCGATCTCATATTGTTTCAGCTGTTTCCCCGCAACGACATCTGCAACAATTCCATCGACCTGGTGATTCTGTGCCATAGCGCGAACGACAGGGCGCCCAAATTACCCGCGCCCGAGGTCGGTCCGTAATGTGCAGTACCCACAATCCCGTATAGCCGGGGATCGAGACCGCGTAACCGGCACACTGTACGATGAGGGGGGAGGGCGAATTCAGAAGCAATCACGGAGATTCGAAACCGAGACAGCGGCACCCTCTTCCACCGTGCCGGGCGAGGGGTTCAACCCGGTCCTGGAGCGTCGACGAGGCCAACGGAATTCGGAAAAATGGAGCCGCCTTCGTGGTCGCAGATTCCTCCCAGCGAATGCGCCTGTCTGGTCGCCAGTTCGGCGATTCGTGGGATCCAGCCCATTCGTTCGTAAAGCCTCTGTCGAGACTTCTTCCACCCGCTACCGGAGCGGGCCGCGAACACGACCATACTGTGATACAAATATGCGCTACGATCGACGAAAGTGCATCCAGAGCCTGAAGACCAACGTACGCGGCAACCGTCCTGGTGTGTGATCAGATTCGATCACGATGGAGGTCAGCAGATGGCAACCGACGTAGACGGTACGATCGAGAGTCACCCAGACCAAGGTCGAGACGGCGATCAGGCTAATCGGGGGCGGACCTCAGATGGACCGGGCCTGAGAACCGTCCGACGCGCACGGGGATTGCTGCTCCACACCACATACTACATCAGCACCGCGATCATGCTTCCCTATTGCGCCTGGGTGTTCTTCCATGAATATGACAGCTTCACACGCGTTCCTGTAAACGCCGGCATTCTTCTGCTCAGTGTGGTCTGTTATCTTCTCTACTGCTCGACGACGATAAGATTCCGGCTCAGGTTGTCCTGGAAGCAATCTTTGATCGCAATCAGTCTCTTCGCGCTTCTCGGCATTGGATTCGTTGGAGTTTTATCCGCCATCCTGTTCTCGTATCTGTGCGAGGCCATCAACTATGCGAAGGAACGTTCAGAAGGGGTCCGACGAATTGTCGATCCGAACGTAGGCATCGGGCTCGTCGTCACACTGTTTCTCATTGTGTTTCCGCTACTCAACGAAATGTACTTTCGCGGAACCCAGGCGAGTCTGTTCGCGCCCAACTATAACAAGCAAAACTATTTCTTTGATATCAACGAAGAAGGCCTCCGCGGAGCGGTCATACCCTTCGAGCGGAGCGCGACGCCACGAATTCTTTTCCTGGGAGATTCCACCACTTTCGGCTGGCCCTTCCGGAACGAGAGTTCTTATCCCTTTCTGGTAGGCGTCGCACTGCAAGACCGGGGCTTCGATGTAGAAGTGATCAACGCAGCGACGATCGGACAGAGCATCGGACAGATTCGACATCAACTGCCTTACTATCTGGGATACCGACCCGACCTGGTGTTCCTGATGACCGGAATCCACTACCACAGGGCCGACGCGGACTACCGTCAACTTGTGGAAAGAAACGCACCTCGGGATACTAGACCCAAAACAAGCGCATAACCAGTGGACAAACGGCCGGTTCACGGCCGTAAAATTGGAGGCATAAGCTCCCGTTCCCAGATCGCTTTTTCCAGGTATGCGGTTCGTGTTGTATCTGTTTCAGTTGCCGCCTCGCCGTGTCTGTTTGAAGGGTTGAAAGAAACCGGGACCTCGACCGCCCGGGCTCAGATCCATGATCGGGTCAGCATCGCAGAGGTTGACGCAACACATCCACGGCACGAAACAAGACTGGCAACCACGGGTTCCAGGCCATCAGCCGGAAGACGATGCGCCGACCAGTACGCACGAGCTGGCAAGGCACGAGCATGAAGGCGTTCAGGAACGTTTTGAACTCCATGCGTAGCACGGTCTGCTTCTCGGCCTGATACTTCTGGCCCCAACGTCCGGTTTCGGGCAGCAATAACGCAAACCACGCCTTCAGTGTCCAGGCCAGTGAGGCCATCACCATGTAGGCCCAGTTGCTGGTCTGATCCCCGACCGGCATCCCCAAGGCGTGTACGCCGTTCTTGAGCTGCTCAATAAGATTCTCTTGATTGCACCGTTGATTCGCACGCATCACGATCTGGTCCGCAGGATCCGCACGGTTGGTAATGTAGAAGAAGTACCGGATGTCGTCGAACAACACCTGCTCCCCTTTGGCCACCGACAGATTCTTTCGCACCACAACGACGCGGTAGTCCCGATCGCAGGCTCCGGGCCGATACGCAAACTCGGCCACATCCTCGCCCCGCAAGCGGATATTCTCAAAGTCACGCTCCCGAACGATCCGTTCCTTGACCTTGTCGGGACGCTGGCGGGGTTGGCTGGCTACCTCGTACTTGGCGGGACGTTCCAGGCGCGCCCAGCAGTCCGGCTCCAATTGGTCGGCCCGGGCCACCAGGTTTTTCATCGCGTCGATGCCGAAGATGAAGCCCACGCCCTGGTCGTCCCATCCATCCAAATACCGGGTCTGGCTGAAGTCGGTGTCCCCGCGCAGCAGGATCTGATCGAACCCCGCACGCTGGCACAACGCGATTGCCTGATCGAACCGTTTGGCCGCTCCCTCATGCGAGGGCCGGTTGCCGCTCCGGTTCACCAGGTATAACGGTTCGGCCGTGTTCGCCAGCGAAATCAACAGTGGGTGATAACCCCATGTCCCGTCGTAGGCCACGTCCATCCCGTCTTTGCATTCTCCGGTGGTTGGGGCCAATGTCCCGTCCGCCTCCAGAACCGCTTCCTCGAAAAACGCATCGGGCTGCTGGCGCCAGACTTTCAGCCGCACTTTATTGAACGTGTCCATCAGCGACTCCACGTCGTCTTCCTCAAATCGCCGGCAGAAGTCTCCCGCCGTGGTCGGATCCGGAATCCGCTGTGCTCCCAACGCGTCCAGATACACTTCGTCATTGCGCCGCAGTTCGATATCTTCCATACACGTGCCCCCACTCAACGCGTTGTAGGCGATGTTCAACACGTGATCCGATTCCTGGTAGGGCAGATGCCGCTTCAGCACATGCACGTCCTTGTCGATGGCTTCGATCAGTCCGGTCCGCCGCGCCACCTGATGCATCATTCCGATGCCGCCCACCGACAGACCCCTCATCCGGTCTCCCATCTCGTACCGGATGTTGCGCGCCGACAGCATCGGCTTCGCCTGATCTTTCCAATTCCGATCCCCAAGCCGACGCTCAATTCGCCGCTTGCGGTTCCTCATGTTCTTGCGCGTATAATCGTTCATCTGAAATGCCTCCTTCTCCAAAGAATCTGTCCAAGGTTTTTTTCGCACGGAGAGGGGGCATTTCGGGTACTTCGGCGGTTATTCCACTTTCAATTCCTCATCAATCACGCTTGTTCAGGGACTAGATGGCGCCCTTTCTTCGGTTTCCCACCCATGGTCATCGAGCTCTTCGTCTTCTCGTTCGCTACAAATCCCGTCTTCAGCTCCCTCATATCGTCGCCCGGCCCGTTCCCTCAACCGGAGATGGTTTCGTTTGAAACACAGCTTAGGGCCACGATCCGAGAAGTCCAGGACTCCGGAGCGGCACTCTATATTGTCGACTATCTGACGCCCGGAGCCGACCGTCGGGTTCAGGATGAAATCAGAAGAATTGCCGAAGAAACCGGTGCGGGCTTCATCCCGCTGTTCGATACGATCGGAGACTCGATCACAGATTTTCTTCACGACTCAATCCATCCCAATCCCGAAGGCCATCGAATGATCTCTGAAGAAATTGTACCCGTCGCCTTAAGGCACCGATGAGGCGTAAGGCCTTGCCGCGCGAACAGCCCGTCTCAGACTCGGGTAGCACACCTTTTGCCCGTTGATTTCGGTGAATCCCGGCCTGGGCAGCGGATGATGACGATTTGTTACGGTGATGACACGGCTGGGGACGGTGACTTCGTTGGGAGCCAAGGGCCAGCCTGGGTGCTGCAGATACCCTTGACCAGGAACGATCGCGTCACAATGACTCTCGAGGACAGTCCGCTCGTCGACCCAGACATCCCAGAACGCATCGTGTCGATCGTTCTGAAGGGATCCCTGACTGGGGAGTCGCGCTGGGTACCGGCTGCGGGCAATAATACGATGACGCTCCCTGAAGGCACGGTCCGAGCAGCGCGTTGCAGAAGTCTCGAGGGCCGCGCGATCGTTAAACGGCGAAATTTCTCATTCCGGCGATACGGATCCGACCGTAGGTCTTGTCGCCCCGGATTCCACCATGTCGAATTCGTTTTGGCAACAAAGCCACCCACCGCACCAGATGTCGATGTTGTGGATGCGCCATGCATGCCGTGCCTCCCTCTCTGTGCCAACATTAGGTGATACACTGACACCATCGTGAGATACAGTGGGTGGGCACGGAACAAAGTCAAGCCGTGTTCCTGGCGAATAGAGAGCCGCACAAGGAAGAATCCCGCGACTTGAGAGGCGCCTGAATGCGACGTGCGACGGCTGGGTCGGAGCACAGACAGCGAATCGTTCAACCATTCGACCGGTCCACAAAACCGGATTCGAAGCTTTCCCTGAGCAAGGTCTTCATCGCCAGCGAGTACAACTTTTTCTCTGAAACAATGTAGACCGGAAATGCCAGACTCTCATGACACAAACCGCATGATCGCAATGGCGCTGGCTCCAGCGTTACCCACCTAAAATCCGATGCGACCGCTTTCGCTGAAAGTCTTTGACGAAACCCTACGGGATGGGGAACAGCAGGCCGGTCTGTTCTTTCCCTATGAAACGAAATATGAGAGTCAAGCCCATTCTTAGTTGAAACTCTCCACGGCTCACGATGGGTCATGCAACCTTCTTCTTCGATCTCGTCGACGTCTTCGCCTCAATTTTCAGCTCTCGCTGGAGGGCTTCGCGGAGCTTTGGAAGATGACGGTAGCCGATCACCTTCCTCAGGCGCGGTTCGATGTCGATGAGCGCCGTCGCCAACCAGCGTTGCCGCTGACTCGAGTTCTTCCAATGATCGACCTTCGCACACCTTTCCTCGACAAGGGCATTGACCGATTCCAGGCAATTCGTCGTCTTGAACGAACGGCCCAAGACCCCGTACACGCCGAGCCGATGCAACGTGAGGGTCTCTTCCAGGCCTTCCTCAAGGCTCGCAGCCCCCGATTGGTTTCGCTCCTCGAGCTCTCCATGGAGCTCTCCGAGCGCCGCCCGAGCTTCGTCGTACTCCGGGCGCTCGTAGGCCCGCTGCAGCCGGCGTCGCCACACGGCTTGCTCGGTCTTCGATAGGTATCTCACGACGTTCTCGCGTTTGTGCCATTGGCAGCGTTGGACCAGGGCTCGATTCCTGAATGCCTTCTTGACCGCCGCCCGCAGACCTTTGCCGCCGTCGACAATCACCAGCACGCCTTCAGAGATGTCCAGGCCCCGCTCCATCAACGAACGGAGAAACGGAGTCAGCACTTGCTCGTTCTCCGTGTCGGTCTCCACGAAGCCCAAGAAGCGTTTGTCGCCCGAAAGCGTGACGCCCAGGGCCACTACCATCAGGGCGTCGGCAAACGCCTTCCCGTCCAGGAAGATCGCCACGACGTCCTCGCCACTCAGATCCCGCTCCTGCATCTCCCGAAGTTTCGCGGCACTCGCCTGGACGAATCCTCGAGACACCGTCGAACTCGACAGTCCGATCGCTCCCGGAATCGCTTCAGCGGCCGATTCATAGTTCCGGCAGGAGATCCCATACAGCACACGTCTGAGCAGTAGCTCGTTCACCGCGCCACCCGGACTGAGTTCCTCGTAGGTCCGAAGCGGAATCTCCCCGCCCGCCACGCTGCGCACTCGAGGCACCCGAACCGGCACCCGCTGGCCACCCAGCCCCACGGTCCCCGGATTGCTCCCGTGTCGCCGGCCCCGCAACGCCGCCTCCTTTCGTGCGTATCGCTCACCCGCCAACGACTTCACTTCCTCGTCGAGCAACTCCTCCACGTGCATCAACCCCAGTGGGATCAACGCCCGAATCATCTCCACCTTCGAGTCCAATTCCAGTCCCGAGTATTCCTCCCGGCTCAGGACCTCGACCTCACCCAGCACACGCGACTTCTTGCGTTTCTTTACCGAACGTAACAGACTCCTCATCTCGGCTCCTTTCTCTTACAGGCTTGATGTTGTTTCTTCCAATACCATCAAACCATGGGGTTTGGAGCCGTTTCAATTTCCAACTAAGATTGGCACACATTCAAATATGAACTCGCGCAGTTGATCGCAAAAACCGGTGTGGACTACATCGACATCATGCCGATGATCGATGCTACGGAAGAAACGCTGGTCCGTTCCCTAGTCAACAACGGCCTGCACAGCGTTATTGCCCCTGCTGTGATGACGGGCAAGGGTTTTATTGACCACGCCAAAGCTTGTGGCGTTAAACGCATTATTCTCTTCCATGCTGTTTCGGACCGATTAATGTTTCTACGAGACCCGGAGTTGAAACGGTCACCTCTCTTCAGCGGCAAGACCGTGGACGATTCCATCCCCGAGCGTGTGATTGAAGGGGTCCGCGATCGTGTTGTCGAGAAGATTTTCGACAACCTATGCTACGCCACCGGTGCAGACGTCGGACTGGTTGTGGATTTCGCGGCCGAGGACGCGAGCCGCGCTGATTTTGATTTTCTCGTGAAATGCATACGGAAATTCAGACCCTATCTCGGCCATTTCATGCTCTGCGACACTGTGGGTATGCTCAGCCCGGACAATACTCACCGTTGGGTCCATGATCTGCTGATGGCCACAGACGCTGCTCCGTTGGCCATTCACGCTCACAACGATCTGGGCATGGCCTTGGAGAACACAATTCAGGCCGTCTTAGCCGGAGTCACAATGGTTTCCGGGACGTTCGGAGGCATCGGTGAAAGAGCCGGAAATGTGGCACTGGAACAGGTTATTGACGCTCTCCGGGTTCGATTCGAAGTCGAACTCGATGGAATAGACTGCGACAAGATGCGGGAAGTCACGTCCTTGCTTCGTGATATCGGAGCTGTACCCGCACCGCCGTACTCCGCGGCCGCCCGTCGACATGAAACAGGTATTCATGTGAATAGCTTTCTGCGTGATCCGCAGAGCTATTCGATCTTCCCATTCGAGGAGCCGGAAATCTGGTTTGGCAAATGCAGCGGGGCAAGCAATTTCCGGTACTTGTTTGAGAAGCGTCTGGGGCGCATATTGCAGCCACCCAGTGACTTCAATCGGATGCGGTCGAAAATCAAAGACCTTTCGATCAGAAAAAAGCGTTGCTTTTCGTCGGAGGAAATTCTGACCTTGTACGAGGAGGGATTTTTTGATGAACGGCCCGATGGCGTGACGCACTCGACCAGACGATCTGTTCCCGATGACGGCGAAACCAATGAACACTCACCCGATTTGAGCACGTCTGCGGCAAACACGAGGCTCCAAGGCACGACGTCTTCCCGCGCGAATGCCAGTACCAGCACTGGATCTGGGGCCCCAGACCATACTGGGCCCAACAAAGATGTCCGGCCTCAGGGAAACCAGGCCAACTGATCGCGAAGCGGCACGAACCCAGGAGGACCTCGTTATGGTTGCTGAAACCTCAGTTCTGGTTCTGGGTGACAACGTCAACACGGACGACATTATTCCCGCTGCCCGCTGCACTTCCGCCGAGCCCGGACACCTAAAACATTTTGCGCTCGAACATATTGTCGGCACGGACGGCTTGACCGCTTACGACCGCATCGAAGCCGGACGTAATTTTGGCTGCGGATCGAGCCGTGAACATGCGCCGATCGCTCTCAAAGCAGCCGGCATCAGAAGCATCAGGGCACGTTCGTTTGCCGAGATCTTCTACCGAAACGGAACCAATATCGGTTTGTCACTCGAAATCATCGATCAACCGGGCGGGGAAGCCGGGGCCCTCCAGACCATTGCTGACGCGGGCGGTTTGATCGCTTTGAGCCAGAAGAGAAATGCGGGGGCTTATTCTCTACCTAAGGGTACGACGGATTCGCGACCGATGACAATGACAGAGAAACTACTGGCACGCGCGTCGGGAAACGCTTATGTCGCGCCCGGAGAAGTCGTCTTCGCCCGAATCGATCTGGCTCTGTCGCACGATGCCGTAGCCGGCCCGATCGCTCGCTTGTTCAAAGAACACTTTGGCCCCGATGAGAAAGTGTGGGATCCGAAACGCGTGGTGCTCGTCGCCGACCATTTCATACAAGTCAACGATATCCGAATGGATTCCGGTTCAACTCTGTTACTTGAACAAATGCGTCGTTTCGCCGATGAACAAGGTTGCATCCTGCTCGACGAGGTCTCACCCGGTGAAGCGCCCGGAATCTGCCATGTGTTGCTGCCTGAACAGGGCTTTGTGTCCCCTGGGATGATCATCGCTGGGACTGATTCTCATACAAGCACTTATGGCGCGTTTGCTTGCTTCGCGACGGGTGTCGGGACCACCGACATGGTGAGTATTCTCGCCACCGGCGACATGTGGATTCGAGTGCCAGAAACTGTCCTCGTTGAACTCAACGGAACCCTGCCGGAATTTATCAGTGCGAAAGACATTATGTTGTTTCTGTTAGGCAAGATTGGCTGTGACGGTGCAACGCGCAAGGTCGTCGAGTTTCGTGGAAGCGTTGTGGATGCCTTGCCGATCGCCGAGCGCATGACACTGGCCAATATGGCGGTCGAGTGCGGTGCGATGTGCGGCCTGATCCGTCCGGACGAGAAAACCCTACGGTATCTGGAAAGGTGTGGCGCCCGCGCCCCCGTCACTTCCGGCGTTTCCAGCGACCCCGAATGCCAGTTCTCAGACATATATGCGTATGACTTGAGCGGACTGCGGCCTCACGTCGCCCGCCCACCCAGTCCGGACCTCGTTGTCCCTGTAGAAGAGCTGGAAAAAGTGCCGATCACAAAGGCCTATATCGGTTCCTGCACCGGAGGGAAACTATTTGACCTCGCACAGGCAGCCGCCGTCCTGGAGGGTCGACACCTGGCGCCCGGCACCCGATTGTTCATCGTACCGGCATCGCAGGCGGTGCAACAGGAAGCGGATCGACTTGGCTATACTCGAATTTTCGAGGAAGCGGGCGCAGAGTTTCTCAAATCAGGTTGCGGCGCCTGTATCAACGCTGGAAAAGGAGCACTGGGTCCGCAGGAGACGGGGGTCTATGCAACCAGTCGCAACTTCAAGGGTCGTAGCGGTGATCCTACTTCTAAGAACTACCTGACCTCGCCACGGGTCGTCGCGATTTCTGCGATCAAAGGCTGGATCACAGACCGCTTGGATGACTAGCCACCGCTACACGCATCCTCACGAACAGGGGCTACGCTGAAGGCTGTCCGTTGATTGATATGTCTCCGAAGAAGACCTCTGCGCCCGTGAGGGGAGACACAGGCACCCGAGCCAGACCGCAATGTTGCTTCCGAAGTCTCCAGCGGGTGCACAGGTCGGGGCAATGGACACCGCGGTCACATCGCGAAGCCGGTCGGACATTTCGAATGATTTGCAGCTTCCTGAAGTCAACTTCAGGCTGGACCAGCTGGGCACCGCTCATGGAAAACATCGCGCTCCGACATCGTTCGAAATCCTGGAACTTCAGCTGTGAATGAACTCTATGAGCTCTGGAAGAACTCCCTAAACAGATACGCCAGCCGCATTGCCCTGCGTTCCACTTCAGAATCTCTCACTTACAGCGCACTGGACCAGCGCGTCAATGAGGCATCAACAGTTCTCGAGAGTCTGGAACTGACGACCGGGACCAAGGTTGCCATACTCGTCGGAAACGAGCCGGCCTTCGTGACGATCTTCCTCGCCTGCCAGAAGACAGGCGCCGTAGCGTGCCCCCTCAACCCAAACGCGCGACCCAGGGAAGTTACTCAGCTTCTGGAAACGCTGGCGCCTGATGCCACAGTCGTTTCCGCGTCCGCGCAAAGTGGGATAGAGCATTTGAAAGGTCGATTCGTCGTGATGACGGCAGAGCACACTCAATTGAGGGTCGAACGCGATGCAGTCGGGCCCCCGCGGCCCGAACCTGAACTCAAAAACGTGGCCGCCGTCCTGTGTACTTCCGGAACAACCGGAACGCCCAAGGCTGCGATGTTGACGCACCACAACCTGACTTCAAATTTGGAAGCCTTTCGAACTCTTCTGCAGAGATGGCCGGACGAGGATTGGCTAGCACAGGAAAATTTCGGAAACGTCATCCCGCTCTTTCACCCCTACGGGCTGATCATGATGACATTGATGCCGTTGTATCTGGGTGGTTCGACCGTATTGCTGCCACAATTTTCACCCTCGTCCACTCTGAAGTTGATCGAAGAATTCGGGATTACTTTTTTTGGGGGCGTACCCAGCATGTATGCCCTGTTCAATCAGCTTGCCCACCCCGAAATGTATGACGTGTCCAGCTGCCGCTACTGGATTTCGGGGGGCTCGGCGCTCCATGATTCCGTAAGCCGAGACTTCAGCACGAAGTACAAAGCTCTGATCCGGGAAGGCTTCGGCATGCTGGAAACCTCATCGCTCGCAACCCTGAACTTCGATGATTCCCGGCAGCATCCAGGCTCGGTCGGGCCTCTGGCAGGTCAGATGTCGGCGCGGATCTCGAATGACAGCGGCAGCGAACTGGCCCCGGGAGAAGCGGGTGAACTCTGGTTGCGCGGACCCAATATCATGAAAGGCTACTATCGTAACCCGGAGGCCACCTCAGAAGCATTGCAGGGCGGGTGGCTTGTTACTGGTGACATTGGCTGCATCGATGAAGACGGTTATCTCTACCTGATGGGCCGTTCAAAAGAAATGATGATCGTTGGCGGACACAATGTGTATCCACGTGAAATCGAAAACGTCCTTCTCAGCGATACAGCTGTGGCCGATGCGGCCGTCGTAGCCAAAGAGGACCCCGTCCGTGGAGAACGGATCGTTGCGTTCGTAGTTCCAGCGATCGATCAGACCCTCCAGAAGAGAAAAATACTTGAACGTTGTCGCCTTCATTTATCCAGCTTCAAATGCCCACGCCAGATCCACATCACAGATGAAATCCCGCGAAACGCCTCAGGCAAGATTCAAAGGCAGGTCCTGAAAGAATTGTTGGTCTAGCAAAACTCACAGGTCCGGAATGTTCAACCGTTAAAGCGCCCGAAGCGCGTGCTCGGGACAGGGGACTTGTCGCTATGTCGACCCTTATAGACCTCAAAATCCCCAGTGTCCTTCAGAATGAGGGCGCCAGCTCCGATGACATTGCCCTTCCCAACTGAAAGAAAGGAGGCGACCGTTGCGCCCAGTCCAATGAAGGTGCACTCCCCTACTTTCACGGATTCACCGCACAATCCTCCAGCAATCCAGCAGTTCTCCCCGATGCGGCTGCCAAAGCCTATGGTGGAACGGCTCCAGATGATGGTGCCCTGAGCGAGCTCTACGAACGGGTGGATATGGGCGGTTTCCATGATCCAGACATTAGGAGCCATATGAAGGTCGGCCGGGACCACGGCCCCCGAGCTCACGTACGAAGCCAATCGATATCCTTTCCTCCCAGCGTCGCTTATCCTCTGGGCCCGCAGATTGTTAAGCTCTCGAAGACCCAGTGCAATAAATATGTGGTACGCGTCGGGAGAATATTGATCCTGAACGGTCTCAAAAGGTACAACCGGCAGGTCCTGGAAGGTGGCTTGTTCCTGATAGGCCTCGTCAACCGCAAAAGCAACCACGGTATATTCGCTATCGTGTTGAAAATAATAGTGTGCGACTCGGGCGAAATTACCGCAGCCGAAGATGACGAGCCTTTTCAATTCCCAGCCTGCCGAGCCGGATCCCCCGGGCCCGGTGTGAAGTCCATTCCTTCGAAGAAGCCCGTCAGCTTGTTCTCGAAATAATCGACGTAGCGGCGCCGCTCGATCTTACCCATACCCTGGAGCAGCAGCTGAAACGCGCCTAACATCTCGGGCTCTGAACTTCCAAATGCATCGACGAATTTCTGGTAAATGACGGGATCCCTGTGACTCAATGCGTGCTTGAAAACACCTGGGACATAGCAGCGTGAGCAGAGGGTCTCGGGTTCGACCTCAACGCCGGTGAACGCGGTCCTCGCCCTCCGGAAAGAATCGCTGTTCCAGACGTCGGCAAGACTTGCCTGGCCGGGTTCGATGGTCCCGAGGCGATCCTCCTCCTTCGACGTCCAGCAGCACGGTGTGAGGTGCCCCCCCGGCTCGACGACTGCAGCCGCGTAGTGCCAAGCGCAGAACGAATCGCTCTGCGGTGTATCTGCGGGGATCCAGGTTAGTCCGGGGTGGTCTGGAATCCAGTAATCGTGGCGCTCCTGATCCTTCCAATAGGTCGCTTTTCCAACAGCCGCCCACTCCCGGGTCAGAACGCCGACTTCTTCGGTAGACAAGTAGGGTTTCTCAGCCTTCCTGTAGCTCGGAAGCCACTCTTTATCGCTGATGATCGCGTCCTTGATCTGGCACCCGATTCCCAGACGCTCCGCGAAACGTCGCGCGTCATCTACCTCGTGCTCGTTCCAGCTGAAGACGAGGAACTGGTAGATGATCATGGTGTTGGAGTTCGCGCGTCCAACAGCCGCCGCAAGGCGTTCGAGGTTTTTCTTGACGAGCTCAATTTGCCCTCCGACCCGGTATTTCTCGTAGGCTTCCTGCGAGTAGCCGTCAACTGAGGCAATCAGGGCACCCAAACCGCAGGTGGCCAGGTCGTCGACGCGCTCGTCAGAAAGCCTCAGAGACAGATTCGTGCGAGTCTCCGTGTCGATGCCCCGGGCTGCGGCTTTCCGGACGAATGACGTGAAGTGCGGGTTAAGCAGTGGTTCTCCCTGGCTGTGAAATTCAATTCCGAACAGGTACTCACCAATCTCATCGAGTACGGCATCAAAGAGTTCCGGCGGGGTGTTCAACCTCCGGGTTCGATACGTTGTGTCCTCTCTCTCACCCCCTAAACGTCGCCCCTCATTCTCGATCCCCGTCCAACAACCCGGACAGCGGAGCTGGCAGATATCGGACGGATCGATGAGAGCGTGGTAGGGAAGAGATCGGACCTTCACTGCTCCGCGGTAGGCTTCATACTTCGACAGCAGGAAGTTCAGGTACATGGACCGATTCGTCCTATGATAGAGCGTCTGCACTTCTTTCTCTCCCAGGATGAAGGGTCTGGACGACTTGAACACGCTTTACAGGGCCAATTGCCTCAGGTTTTCATTCGAATCCGCGAGAAAGCCAACGGCCGCACGGGTCGGCGCAGGCAGGAGTCGGCGTTTTCCGCGATTCGATTTCCCAGTTTCAAGGCCTGCCGCATCAATGAACTTCACTCCCAGGAAAAGCGCTGTGGAGGCCAGATTTTCCCCTCGATCTGGACCCGAGTTTCTGGAGGAAGCTCCATTCGCGTGGAGAACGGCCCTTGAGGATGATCGATGAACCAGACGTGCATCATTTCAGGACTGCGGTTGTGAGGGGTACCCACTGAGCACTGCCCGTCTTCTCCAGGGAAAGCGGCCCAGATCAGATCATGGAGATGACAGATCGGTTTAGCCAGAAAATGATGGTGCCACAGAGTCAATGGCCCGCCCATCTGTGGACCCCTTTCGTCGCGGTGCCTTGCCAGATACATATACGCGACTAGACGTTTGCCATAGTCTGTCTGATAGAACATCAGAAACTCGGGCCGCTCCGGATCGAGAATCCCGTCGTCGGTGGCAAAGTCTTCTTTTACGTAGTGAATGTCGTCGATAAACATGAGGTGGAACCCGTCACGCACAGCCTGGTCGGAATCAAACCATCCATGCCGTCTGGCCGACCGAACGGAATCGATCCGTAACTGATCCGCTCTTTCTCTTTCATCTTCTGTGGCCTCAACTCGCTCAGGAAAACGGGTCAGCTCGAACATGATTTGAAAGCCAGGTACATCGGCCGGGTCCACGTAAGTAACCGGTTTCCACGAACGTCTTTCAGCTTGTCCCGGTTCAGGCATTCGCATATCAATTTCAGAGAAATACCATCCTTCTGTATTGGGTGCCGGAGCGCCCTGCCCTCGCACCGGAGACTGCTGCCCAGGTCGCGGAGAGGAGCATGAAAGCATCAAAACGCAAGGAAGAAGAATCCAGGCCGCGCTGATAATACGGAACAGACTCGGGAGACACATGGGAGGATGTTTCGGGTCCTCGTCGGTCGTCATCTCTCTCTCCCTGAAACATCTCATTTGTTTGTCCGCAAAATTTGTTCCGACACAATGCCTCGGACTCGATACGTTAATTAACAGCCGCTAGGGAGTTAAGGTTCTGAGGCCCCGCCTGTTCACGGATCAGTCTGGCGATCTCGGACCGGGTGGGCACTCCGACGACCGAAAGCAATACACGACCGGAATCGCCGGTCACGATCGTGGTCGGCAATGCGTCGAAGCCGACGATATCAATGCCTACCTGCTGCGTGGCTTGAACCTCACCCGCGTCGAGATCCCTAAGCAGCGTGTACGCCGGTTGATATTCCCGTATGTAGTCGTCGAGCATCTCAGCAGTGTCGTTCGGGTCGATCGGCACGCCGTATGCCAGAAGTTCAGTCGGATCAAACGTGGATGCGAGATTGTTGAGCTGGTCCTGCCACAATTTGCACGAAGGGCACCAGGTGGCCATCGTCATGAACAATCGTAAACCCGATGCAGGTGCCGGTGCTGCCAGGTCGAGTTGAGTGTCGAGGTATTGCAACGACGTGAACTCCTGCTGTAGAGGTGAGGAGTCCGGGGAATTCCGGTAAAGCCCTCGAACGAATGGCTCACCGGTCGGTGACTGCTCAGGGTTTTCATGGACCGTCAGCAGGGTTCCAGTCGGCACGTCGCGGAGCGTCTGAACCCTTCCGCTGGGCCAGGTCACCTTCAATGAGCGGGCATGGTCTGCTGGGCCAACGCCGATTAGCATCACCGGGCTGTTCTGTGCGGCGAGCCCCTCGCCTCCACGGTGCTCGCGAATCAGGTTCAAATTCGATGTTTCGACTTCGACCATCACACCGATGCCGTCCCGATTGGACCACCCATCTGACCGCACGGCGGCATGATTCCCGCCTACGAATCGCAGTGCGAGAATCGCTCCGTCGGACGAATCGACCATGTCTCCCATCTGGTTGCGGAACAGTTGGAGCATTGGAGCATTAGCGTTGACCACGGCCAAATCGAGCCACCCGTCACGATCGTAGTCGAACACGGCGAAGGCGCGTGAATCGCCATCATAGTCGAGGCCCGAGACGCCAGAGATATCGGCAAACTGTTCACCAAAGCGGTTGAGAAAGAGGTGGTTTCTCTCATGCCCGCTGAAGGAGGCCGGCAAAAGCATGACGCCTCCCCGCAATTCGCTCAACAACATCGGTCCAAGGAAGTTGCTCAGCGAACCTTCACCCGTCAACAGAAAATCAGTCGACGAATCGGAGCTCGCAACTGCGCGCCAGAACGAGCTTCATATGTCCGGCAACCCGTCGTAGCCTGGGGCCGTGTAGTATCCGTTGGTTGCGTGAATGTCGAGATATCCGTCGTTGTTCACGTCGACAAACTGTCCGCCCCAGGACCAACCTGCCTTTTCGACCACCATGTCCGGCTCTTCAAGGCCCGATACCTTCTCAAATTCACCGCCCGTCCCCCGAAACAACGAATTTCCACGCGCGAGTTCCTGGAACCGCGGATCGATAAAGTCGAACTGAGAAGTAATCCGGCGGCCCGCCTTGCTGTACATGTTCGAGATGTACAGATCCTGATTGCCGTCATTGTCGTAGTCGCCCCATGACGCACCCATACCAAAGCCGATATCCGTTGTGCCGGTCTCCGCTGCAACGTCCACGAACGTCCCAGCCCCGTCGTTCCTTAGCAAATTATTGATCGCGAAATCGTTCGCGAGATAGACGTCCTGATCGCCATCTCTATCAAAGTCCGCCCAGGTGGATTGATAGGTATTACGAAACACGCGGGGGACCGTCGAAGCGGAATCGACGAACTTCGCTCCACCCTGGTTTCGCAGCAGTACGTTGGGGGGGCCCGGCATCGCCAAGTATTCATCGGCGACCTCCGACTCTAGCATGCGCTGCAATTCTTGGTAGTCGCTGTCGCGGAGAAACTCATCGGCCGCCTGGCTGTCCCGATTCAACATGTTGGCTGCGTACGTCGAGAAATACACATCCA
The DNA here is from genome assembly GCA_965263045.1 of Terriglobia bacterium. Classification (GTDB taxonomy): domain Bacteria; phylum Acidobacteriota; class Terriglobia; order 20CM-2-55-15; family 20CM-2-55-15. The sequence continues at coordinate 3,526,405 of CBDHGK010000041.1, read as the reverse complement.
GCAAGCCGTCGCCGTCATAGTCGGTGGCGGACACGGAGGAGACCAGAGAAGGCAATTGGCCGTCATAGGCAGCTTGAGATCGGTCCTCGAAGAAGTTGCCTATATTCTCCAGGTACATGCTGGGCGCCAGGGTTCGACCCAGGAACACGTCTTTGTCTCCATCATTATCAAAATCGGCAAATAGTGCAGACGACGTGTGGTCTTCGATGTCCAGACCTACAGCTTCGCCGACTTCGCTGAACGTACCATCGCCGTGATTCCAGAAAAACAGATTCTTGCCCCATCGGGCCATCACGTACAGGTCGTCCCACCCGTCATCGTTGATGTCCACGACCGATACGCCCGGGTGCCGGTCCATCGCTTCACGGGTGAAGTACGGATGCGGCGGCTGGTCGTCGACTAGGGAATCAACGACCTTCTGCTCATGAATTGACGTTCTCGCCCTGCGCAAATCAAGGGCGTCGGGCAACGCTTCGTCAAGCGCCTCGGCGAACAGAACGCGGTCGGATTGGACCGTTGACAGGCGCGCCAATTCCCATCTGGATACTTGCCAGTCGTCCGTGGACAGACCGCGACTCCACACCAATTTCAGTAGACCCTTCAGCGAGTGCCATTCCCCGTCTAGCATGCGGGCGACGCCGTCGAATTCGACATCGGTTTCGAAGGCGTCGCGATCAGCAGTTGGAAAGTGTCCTCGAACGATGTAGAACTTCGCGTGCTCGAAATATTCAATCTGCGCGAATAAGGGTTGCCAGATCGAGACGCCCTCGAGATCCCCATCCAGAATCTCTGTCGCGACAGGCCAATCGGCCGATATCAAACCTGCGGGGAGGGCGTCACTCTCCTCCTTTCGAAGCGCTGTCGTATCCAGATCGTTCCATTGGAGCCGTTCGGCAAAAATCTGCCGACTCTGAAAGTCCGGAAGCTCGAGGTTCTCCGCGGCAAAACTCAACCGTTTCATGCTCGGGTCAAGCGAAAGAATCAACTCCTCCGATTCAATGACATTTTTCCATGTCACACGGTAATCCCGAAAGGGGTCCATGACACCGAGCACACGCAAACTACCGTAGCCACCAAAGAGGAGACAAACGCAGATCCCGACCGACGCGAGAGTGCGAACCGCAATCGGGAATGGGCCAACCGGACGCCTCCGGACGATCCACAAGCCTGGAATGATGCCCAGGAGTTGAAACCCCAGAATCACACCGATCTTTACTGGCAGGCTGAGCAGGAGGTCAAATCCAAAGACCAGGCGGAGCATTCCCCAGTCGAGCGCGACGCAACCCACTATGAGCAGCAGTGCGAATAGGGTAGCGGCAATGTCCAAACGATGCGTCGATTTTTGGGATACTTTCATGGACTTTCGATTCGCGTGCTCGAAGATCGCGTCACCATTCGTAGCGCTTGCCTGCAGCCCCAGCTGGGGGCTAGCGGTAGGCTTCCGGTCAAGGTACGTTCACGCCGGTCCAAAAGGGTATTCCTGACAACAGCAGACATCCGATGTTCGCCGTCGCTGATCGAAGAATTGCTGTCAGGGCCGTTATTCTCGTCAATCCGTCCAAACCCATACATCAATTGCGCTTAAGTCCAGCCATCCCCAGCCTGACGCGATAAACATCGCAATTTTTCAGCTCAACATTGCGCGACGATCGGTTGTCAAGCTTAACTGAATCATGGCTGACTTGTCATGAACAATCCCAGGCAATGGAACCTGTCATATCAAGGCTTTCGGCGCAGCCACTCGAATACCAGCTGCAGATTTTTCGCCAGAATATATGCCTCCTGGCGTGTGCCTGGTCTTGCCGAAAATGTGAATATTGTCGCCGGGGCCATTTGGAGGCCAACGGGCGGCGGCTATGCTGTGCGGGACATCTATTACGGGGTTGACCTGGGCGACGATAGCCATTGCGACTGCTTGTCCGCTGCACCGACCGCCACCGGCGAGTTGGAGAGCGTCAGGTGCTTCTCAACTATCCACCGCCAGGGAGGTTGTATCTAGCCACTGGAACCATCAGGGATCGCCGCGTTGGCCATTTTGGTGTGGTCAAGAGAATCCGGTTCGTCGAGCAGGTGCTCCTCGTACACTCTCACGAAGGGCGCCATGTCCCTTTCATCGCCCTTCCCGGAGAGCAGCAGGACCAGCGGATTAAGGATTCCGCGTCTGAGCAGCGCTTGTGAAAGCCTTCCATAACGAATGGAGCTCATGATCCGAAATCCGGCCTCCAGGGCCGGCTCGGTTCGTCCGAACTCGCGGTGGAATGCGGCCACAATCCTAAGGTCGTGAATGCTGTACAGGTGCTGCACAGCCTTCGGAAATATGCAATGGTCGCACAATGTGTCGACACCTTCTGTCGCGGAAAGGTCCCCCTCGGCCAGAACGGCGCGGGCGTGGCGATAGCTGTCGTTGTTCCACACGTCCGCAAAGCGCGCCTGTCCGGGCACAACTCGGCCAAAGTCATCCCGTTCCTTTGCGGTGGCGCAGCAGGGAGAAACGGGTCCGCCGCCGGTCACCACGGACACGCCGTAGTGCCAGGAACAGAATTGCGGGTAAGTGTCCTCACCTTTCAGGCTACCGGGTAACCAGATCGCCTTCCGCTCGTGCTCGGCGAAATAGTCCCGAGCCCAGTTTGCAAAAGCGAGGAGCCCATTGAGGTCCGAAATACCTCGAATGTTTTCTCCGCCTGACGATGGCTCCCCCTGACGGTAGCTGGGCAGCCAGTCCTCGTTGTGTATGACAGCTTCTTCTTTGGAGAATTCGATTCCGATATCTGAGCAATAGCGCTTGACAGCCTTCACCTCGTGCTCGTTGTGCCGGAACATCAGCATCTTGTAAACAATCCGGGTGCTGAGACCGAGACGATCGCGTGTCGCCGCAAGGGTCTCGAGGTTTTTTTTCACCAATTTGATGTCACCGCCCACACGGTGTAGCTGGTAGGCCTCCTGCGTGAAGCCGTCGATCGATCCCTTCAGAATGTCGAGTCCGGAAGTCAGTAAATCCTCGATTCGGCGGGGGGAGAGTGGGAGAGAGAGGTTCGAGTGTACTTCCGTTTCAATGTCGTAGGCGTGGGCTTTCCGGATGAATTCGGGCAACGACTTGTTCAACAGCGGTTCTCCCCAGTTGTAGAACATCACTGAGAACAGATACGGCCCCAGTTCGTCGAGCAGTGCGTCGAAAAGCTCCGGTTTCATCGCCGCTCGATGGCTGCGGTACGAGATGTTCGAGCCGCCCACGCGGCGGTCCTCGTTCTCCCTGCCGGTGGGGCAGGTCGGGCAGCGGAGTTGGCAGGCGTCGGACGGGTCGATGACTAAGTAGAACGGAAACGCATGCACCGTTGAAGCGTGGGTATACGCTTCGTATTTTGCGCGGAGGAAGTTCGCGTAGGCCTCGCGGTTCCTCTTCTTGTACGGATGCATGGCAGGATCATACTACCCCACGCGGCGCGCCGCTCGTGCCGTGCGCAAGGGACAAGCTGCGAAAGGCAACATTTAATGGGTTTCAACCAGCGACGACGGCTCGTGGAGCAGGTGTTCCTCGTACATTTTCACGAAGGGCGCCATGTTCCTTTCGTCGCCCTTTCCGGAGAGTAGCAGGACCAGCGGATTAAGAATCCCGCGCCGGAGCAGCGCTTGTGAAAGCCTTCCGTAACGAATGGAGCTCATCAGTCGGAATCCGGCTTCCAGGGCCGGTTCGGTTCGTTTGAACTGGCTGTGGAAGGCGGCCACAATCCTGATATCGTGGATGCTGTAGAGGTGCTGCACAGCCTTCGGAAATATGCAATGGTCGCACAGTGTGTCGACTTCTTCTGCCTCGGACAGGTCCGTCTCAGCCAGCACACTGCGGGCGTGACGATAGCTTTCGTTGTTCCACACGTCCCCGAAACGCACCTTTCCGGGTACGACGCGGCCAAAATCGTCCCGATCCTTTGCGGTGGCGCAACAGGGCGCAACGGGACCGCCGCCGGTTACCACAGACACACCGTAGTGCCAGGAACAGAATTGAGGATAAGTGTCCGCACCTTTCAGGTTGCTGGGCATCCAGGTATTTTTCCGCTCGTGCTCTTCGAAGTAGTCCCCGGCCCATGCCGCGAAATCGAGCAGTCCGTTGAGGTCCGAAATCCCTCGAATGTTTTCTCCCTGCCCCGGTTTCTCTCCCTTGCGGTAGCTTGGTAGCCATTCTTCATCGTTGACGAGAGCGTCCTCGCGGGAAAAATCGATTCCGATATTCTTGCAGTAACGCTCGGCCGCCCGCACTTCGTGCTCGTTGTGCCGGAAGATCAGCATTTTGTAAACGATTCGCGTTCGGAGACCGAGACGATCGCGTGTCGCCGCCAGAGCCTCGAGGTTCTTCTTGACCAAAGCGATGTCGCCACCGACCCGGTGAACCTGGTAAGCCTCCTGCGTAAAGCCGTCGATCGACCCCGTCAAAACGTCGAGTCCGGAAGCAAGCAGGTCCTCGATGCGTCGGGGGGAGAGCCTGAGAGAAAGGTTCGAGTGTACTTCCGTTTCAATGTCGTATGCGTGGGCCTTCTTAATGTACTCGGGCAACGACTTATTCAGCAAAGGTTCGCCCCAGTTGTAGAACATTATTAGAAAGAGGTAGGGTCCGAGTTCATCGATGAGAGCGTCGAAAAGCTCGGGTTCCATCACAGCACGGTTGCTGCGGTAGGAAATGTTCGGTTCGCTCCCGCGCCGGCTTTCGTTTTCTTTGCCCGTGGGGCAGGTTGGACAGCGCAGCTGGCAAGGATCTGACGGGTCGATGACCATATAGAACGGATACGATCTCACAGTTGAAGCATGGCTGTATGCCTCGTATTTGGCACGGAGGAAGTTCGTGTAGGCCTCACGGTTCCTCTTCCGGTAGAGCTGCATGGAACGCACTATACTACGCGGGTCAGGCGATGAAGAACTGTTCGCGCCAATCCTCTGACCACGCTGTGACCGTAGATTGGGGGTCGGCCGTGCTATGGAGCCAAACTGACGGGCACCACCCGCATCGGATACGTCGCACAACGGGAGAGGCGCTCTAAGGCCCTCCAGTCTCTCGCCCGGGCCTCAACGATCCCGGTCGCCTCCAGAACGAGGCTGATCTTCTCGGCTACCCTGAATCAGGAATAACCTGTCATCAAAAGCCAACCCGTTTGATTTCGACAAATGATCGTCTTAGTTCAATCGGACGAGAACCTGATACAGGTTTTCTTGCCATGGTCTGAGCCGGCCGATGCGAGTCTCGGTTTCGCCGAGATCAAGCACACTGTAGCTGGGGCGCTTGGCAGGCCGCGGGTAGTCGGCGGAGGTGCAGGGCATGACGCGGCACGCAGGGTTGACGTGGGCGGCAATCGCGGTCGCGAATTCGTACCAGGTGCACTCACCATCATCGGCGACGTGGAAAATGCCACGGGCTCCCGCGCTTTCCAATGCCAGGGAGGCTGCAGCCAGCGGCTCGACGCTGCTGGGCCGGCCACGTTGGTCATTGACCACACTGAGCGAGGCGCGTTCGCTCGCCAGCCTCGCGATCGTCAGCACGAAATTTTTGCCCCATGGCGCGTACAGCCAACTGCTGCGGACAATCAGGTGGGAGCAGCCGCTCTCAAGGATCGCACGCTCGCCAACGGCTTTACTGCGCCCGTAAGCATTCAGCGGCTCAACAGTTTGGCTGATACGGTAAGGCCGGTCGGCCTCACCGGTAAAAACGTAATCCGTACTGTAGTGGACTAAAGTCGCGTCTACGGCCTTGCAGCGTTCGGCAAGCCATCCAACGCATTCTCCATTGAGGCGGGTCGCTGCAGCTTCGTCGGCTTCCGCTCCATCGACATCAGTCCACGCCGCGCAATTGATAACGACGGATGTGCCTTCGGCAACACCCTGTTGAATACTGAGCCGGTCTGTGAGGTCGAGCTGTGCGTGACCGGGTGCGGTGGCCATGAGCTTCCGCCGTTTCAGAGCGGCTTCCCAAGCACGTCCGAGCATGCCTGAGGCGCCGAGCAGAACGTAATGTTTTGAAGAAGAGGCCACGGTTACGCTCAACCCGCATCGCGCTGACCGTAGTTCCGCTCCAGCCAGTTGCGGTAGTCCCCCGAGCGCACCTGCTCCACCCAGGCCGAATTGTTCAGATACCAGCGCACGGTTTTCTCGAGTCCCGTCTCGAACGTTTCCCTCGGCTCCCAACCGAGCTCTGTGCGTATTTTGGTGGCATCGATGGCGTAGCGGAAATCATGACCAGGTCTGTCCTTAACAAAGGTAATCAAATCCAGGACCTCCGTCTCGCTTCGGCCGGAATGCTCGGCCACCACTCGACAAATTGCTTGGACAACGTCGATGTTGCGCACCTCATTGTTGCCCCCGATGTTGTACGTTTCACCATCCCGGCCGTGTTGCACGACTCGCCAGATCGCTTCACAGTGATCAGCGACATAGAGCCAGTCCCTGACGTTGAGCCCTCCCCCGTACACCGGTAACGGTTGCTTCTCGAAACAGTTGAGCACCATCAGGGGTATCAATTTTTCTGGAAACTGCAGCGGACCGTAGTTGTTAGAGCAATTGGTGATTCGGGTGCGAAGACCATAGGTGCGTCCATAAGCGCGTACAAGATGATCGCTCGAAGCTTTGCTTGCCGAGTATGGACTTGAGGGGTCGTAGCTCGTTTCTTCGGTGAACATACCGTGCTCACCGAGTGAACCGTACACTTCGTCTGTGCTCACCTGATGAAAAAGTCCCTGCCGGTTCGTCCAATGCCGGCGGCACGCTTCCAGCAGTTCGAACGTACCCTGGATGTTGGTACGAATGAACTCGCCGGGACTCAGGATGCTGCGATCGACGTGGCTCTCTGCGGCAAAGTGAATCACCATGTCCGGCTGATGACGCTGAAAAACTCCTTCCACCGCAATGCCGTCGGCGACGTCGGCCCGCTCCAGACAGTAGTTGGAGGCCTTGGCCACGGGCTCCAAACTGTGCAGATTGGCAGCGTAGGTCAACTTGTCAACGTTGACGAAATGGTGCTCGGGATACCGGGGCGCCAACAGATTCAAGAAGTTGGCCCCGATAAATCCCGCACCGCCGGTAACGAGTATTTTCATATCAACTTTCGATGTGCATTTACGATCATTGTTCTAACCTGCCGACTCGCCTCGAAACTTTGAGTGTACATAAATAGCGTGTATACCGATCGTGGATCTGCCCCACGTGCATAAAGCGAACGCAGTCCCCATCTGGATCACACTACGATCCTGGTACTTTCCGCTGGCCACTCGTGCCTTCAGGCGTGCCCGAATGATATCGACCCGGCGAACAAAACACTGCATCAGCGGTAGAGAATAGCAGAGTCGAATTCTTCGATGCCAACGCCGGGACCCTGAAGACTCGACCTTGGATTCTGGGGGATGCCGGGAACGGGTCCAACAGCGATCGCGAGTCTTGGGCCTGGACCCTGTGTCGGCAGGCACATGACGACGAGCCGGGACCCTCATCCGTCAGATCCGACTATGTAAGCTGATATTGCCTGGGCTCACATCGAATGGAGAAATCAAGTAAGATCCGAACTGAACGATGACAATAGGGATGATATATCGTGGTGGAGCAAGCGGTGGAACGATTTAAGAAAACAAACCTCTCGGCGTACGGGAACTTCCTGCTCGCCAAGTACGAGGCATACACAGGATCCGTCCGGGTCCAGTCTCGCCCGTACTACGCGATGATCGACCCGTGCGATATCTGTCAACTTCGATGTCCAACATGTCCGACGGGAATAGAAAACGAAGGGCGATTGCAGAACAACACGGACGACACAACATATCGATCAACGCGGTCAATGCTGACAACGGAACTGTTCGACGCGCTGCTCGACGAAATGAGCGAGCATCTTTTCCTCATAACGTTTCATAGCTGGGGTGAACCCCTGCTCAACCTTCAAACTCCGGCGTTCGTCAGAAAAGCAGCATCTGAGAGTATCAAGACGCACATTCACACGAATTTGTCTTTGCGTCTGACCGATGAATTGATCGAGGAACTCCTGGAGTCCGGCCTCGATTTCCTGGTCGCTTCGGTCGACGGTTTTTCGCAACAAGCTTACGAGAAATTCCGTGTGGGAGGGGATGTTGAACTGGTCAAGAGCAATTTGAAGCGCGCCGCGATCATCAGAGACAGACTGGGGCTTCACACTTCGATCATTTACAAGTTCCTCGTTTTCAGTTGGAACGAACATGAAGTACATGCGGCGCAAGAGTTTTCCGAGCAAATTGGAATCAACTTCGATGCCCAGGATGCCGGTATCCCGGACGCGTCGTGGCTTCCGAGCTACAGAAAAGGCGAGACACCATTTCTAAGTGCGGAGAACATCGACACTCTCGACCGGCAATGGAAGGCAGCAGGCAAAGGAGACTACTGGAAAGAACACGAAAAACATCCCTACTGGTATCCGATCGAAGCGGGGACTCATTGGATTCCCACCGAGGGCCGCCAGGGCGATTCATTCTGTGGCTGGCACTATGGTGTCGCGGTCATACAGCCCGGGGGCGAAGTGGCTCCATGCTGTTTCACTTCAAAGGAAAGCGACCGGTTCGGGAGTGTTGTCCCCGGACAGACCCGTTTCGGGGATATCTGGAACAATGATATCTACAGAAAATCAAGGGAAGCTTTTACCGATGTGAAAGCCGAAGATCTCGCACGCACGGACTCGGTCTGCACCCGTTGCTATTTCCCCAACGCCGTCAAACATGTATACAGCAATTACGACGCAAAGATAATCGAACAGTTTTCTTCCGTTTACGGAGACTCGGATCCCGTGCTGGATCAAGCGTTCCGGTTGCTATCAAACGATGAAACGGAATCTCACAGAAGGAGTTTCGTGGATTTTTTCGAAAAGAACCTAATGCCACATATATCTTAGTGTGGGCACGATCAAGCAGCTTACCGTCACTTATTGCCATGGTTTCTGAGTTCTCAGCTGACCTACCGACCCCGCTGTATCCGAACACGCCTGGTGGCTTCCGGCCGCTGACTGCGGATGCGTCCCAGCCAGGCCCGCTACAAGATGTAAATGCCGACTGATCTCGAAATGTTCTAATGCACACATGTAGCAACAGCCGACCGGCCCGCTGCAGATTGGCCGCCTCTCAATCGCGTCGACACATTGCGATTACGCGCGACAGGACCGAGGGACTGGCGTTCTAACGGTCACCGTTGCAATATAGCGTCCCATAGTGTCCTTGGCTGGTGCCGAAGTCAGAGGTACGCTATGAAGTGCGGATTCTGTGGAGTTCAGATTCCGGAACTTGGACGTCACAGATTCTGTGCCAATTGTGGTCAATCACTGGGCCCCGAAGACCCTCGTGAAGCTCCGAGAAAACCGTAACGTCCGGCATAACGGAGGTTGAGCCGTTGCAGGAGACAAAAGCGTCCAAGGACCGACCAATCTATTTCGCGGTTTCGATACCGAAACTGATTTTCATGTCGCTGGCAACTTTCGGCTTCTATCAATTCTACTGGTTTTGAACGAAGCCGCTGGCGCGGCGGACGCTGCGCGTGGGCTGACCGAGGGGTGATCGTCAGACTGTAGAGTGTGGGCCTCAAAGGAGGCCCACATGACTGATTTGCGGAAACGGATGCTGGAAGAACTCCAGCGCCGCAATTTCTCTCCAACAACAATCCGAACCTATCTGCGAGTCGTTGAAGACTTCGCTCGCTATTTTGGCACGCGCCCCGATCGTCTCAGCCAGCAACACCTGCGGCAGTATCAGTTGCATTTGATCCAGGAGCGAAAGCTCGCGATCAAGACTGTAGGTCTGCACATTGCCGCGCTGCGATTCTTCTTTGTGAAGACGCTACGGCGTCCATACCTGAAGCTGGATCTCCCGTATCCCAAGATGCCGAAGCGACTGCCGACTGTTCTGAGCAAAGAGGAGGTCACCCAACTGATCGGCTCCGCAAACAACCTGCTCGATTACACGATGCTGATGACCTTGTATGCCACTGGAATGCGTCGGGCCGAGTTGATCGGGTTGAAGGTCCAGGACATCGATAGCCAGCGCATGATCATCCACATCCGTCAGGGCAAGCGCAACCGGGATCGCGATGTGCCATTGCCGCCAAAGCTGCTGAATACACTACGGGAGTACTGGCTCTGGATGAAGCCTGGGACCTATTTGTTTCCCGGCATGGTCGACAACTGGCGTGCCGACAAACCCCTCACGTCCAAGTGCGTGTGGTTGGCGGTACAAAATGCGGCGAAACGTGCCGGAATCAAGAAGCGTGTATCGCCGCACACGCTGCGTCACAGCTGGGCCACCCACCTACTGGAGAATGGCACCGATCTGCGCACCATTCAGATGTTGATGGGTCACTCGGACCTGCGAGCCACCAGCGTCTATCTGCACTTGTCTCGCCGTCATTTGCAGACGGTCGCCAATCCCGTAGAGACCCTGCCGGTTTCCAGGCTCGATACGGTGAAGCGCTCCAGAAAAAGGAAGCAGAAACAATGACGCGGTCCGCCGTGGAGGTGGCCGACATCCTGCGCGCGCGGGGCAACGACTTCATCGACCGTCATCGAAACAGAATCGATTTCCAGCAGCTGAAGGTGATGCATGCCATCGTGCGTTGCCGAACAGCCGCTCTTGGCGGTCATATCGATGCCTGCCCGCGATGTGGGGGCGAGGGGACCATCTCCTACAACTCATGCCGTAATCGCCATTGTCCGAAATGCCAGACTCAGGCGCGTCAGCGCTGGATCGCAGCCAGAGAACGTGAACTTCTCGCGACACGATACTTCCATGTCGTGTTCACGCTGCCAAAGGAACTACATGCGCTTGTCCTGCAGAATCCGGTTGAACTCTATAACCTGCTGTTCCGCACCGTGGCCGAGACGCTGCGGGAGGTCGCGAGAAATCCCAAACACCTTGGCGCCGAGATCGGCTTCTTCCTCATCCTGCACACATGGGGACAAAACGTGCTGTTTCATCCTCACCTCCACTGCGTCGTTCCCGCCGGTGGAATCGCACCGGACCGTTCGCGATGGATTCGGCCGCGCTACCCTTTCTTCCTGCCTGTAAAGGTTCTGGGGAAAATATTCCGGGGAAAGTTCGTTGACGGATTGCGGAAGGCGTTTCGCAGAGAGTGCCTGACCTTCGCGGGACAGATCCAGCAGTTATCCGAACCGAAGAGCTTCGCGGCTTTCCTGCGACCGTTATTTCGCCAACCTTGGATCGTCTATGCGAAGCCGGCATTCGGTGGGCCCGAACAGGTATTACGCTATCTCGGACGCTATACCCACCGTGTTGCCATCTCCAATCATCGATTGTTGTCCTTCGACGGCGGCCAGGTCACGTTCCGTTGGCGGGATTACGCGCGTGGCAACAAATCAAGAACGATGACGGTTTCCGCCGCCGAGTTCATCCGCCGCTTCCTCCTCCACGTGCTGCCGAAAGGTTTTGTCCGCATCCGACATTTCGGTTTCATGGCGAACGCACAACGTTCCGCATCCATGGAACTTTGTCATCGTTTGTTAGGAATGGCGTCGACCGATCCTCACGAGGAAGCCCCTGCGAGCGACTCGGCCGGGTTATGTCCCGTCTGTCAGACCCCGATGAAGGTCATCGAGAGGCTGACCGCTGCGCAGATCGCATGGAGCTTCACTTCCATATGCTTTGCAGATACGTCGTAGCAGAGATTCCAGTTACACACTTTCCAGACGTGCTCGCGCACGCCGCCGCCCACGTGTGTCTTGATCTCAAAAATGCTTCCAAATCGAGCCTCGACCCGCACCGCAGACTCTCTAAAACTGCTGCTCCGGAACCCACACTCCTCGTCGCCACCCCGCCACTCGCCCTTGTCGAGTCCCGTCCCGTGACAATTTCAACCCGCATTCCCGTACTTTCTCCATAGCCCACCGCGTCCGCCGCAAACGCCACCGGCTTCCTTCAAACGTCGTTATCGAAAGTGCCCGAAAATCTCGTCCCCACGACGCTTTCTCGCTCGGCACTTCCGATGAACGCTAAATGTTTATAAGAACTGGTTGCTGGAACGGGAAAGGACTCAAGGCCGGCTTCACCCCCTGCTGCGGGCAGTCCTTTCGCCGATATTCTGCTTTCACATGTTCTACAGGATGGCGACTCAGATGGCCACGACCCCATCGACGCGACTTGCGCTTCCGTCAGGAGTGTTGGCCTGCATCTGGATTTTCCTCGTCATCTGCTCACGATTGCCGAGTCCACTCTGGCTGGCCACCTTCCTTTCCCTTGTTCCTCTCGTTTCTGTTCAACAGTCGGTGATTCGGCTCCACAGGACCGAGGCGCCGGCTGCTGATCCCAACGACACCCTTTCCGGCGCAAACGTCGTCGTGATTGTCGTTGGAGGCTTAATTTCCATGTTTCGGGTTATTGCCGCACTGATTTGACTGCTTCGATCACCCGAAAAACGGGGTTGACCCGACGCTTCGCAATTTCATAGTGTCCGTATTAAATATGACTGGCAGGCAGCCCGAAAGCGACCAGCAAGCGCCTTTTCAAGACTCCCACACCCCGGAGATGCGACATGGGAGGTTGGGAGCCTTTGCCATCGCGCTAGGCTGCCTGATCGGTAGTCTCTCAGCAGAGAGCGGCTATCGTGCCTATTTGTATGTGACTCAATCCCACCAATTCGTGGGAGATCGAAACCTCTGGTACTTCCAGTCCAGCCCACACCAATTCAGCGAGGAATTCGGATTCGAATACGTACCTGGCAGCTACTCCGGAGGTGCTGCCTACGATGGACGCATAGTCGAGTGCTGGGACCGAATGGAGGAATGGGAAATCAATGAACGAGGCAACAGTGGCCGGATCAAGGGTTCTTACGAGGATGCCGACCTGAAGATTCTGGTATTCGGCGACTCTTTCACTCAGCGGGCGCGTCTGGACCCTAACGGCGACTACATGACGTGGCCGAACTATCTTCAGGACCGCCTTGTGGCCAACCTCGCCGCTTCGGTTCATGTCGTTAATTTCGGCCGGGATGCCTATGGTGTGCTCCAGATGTTCGACCTTGCCGTTGCGAAGATCCAGGAGCTCAAACCCGATCTGGCAGTGTTCGCGTTTATTACCGACGACCTCACGCGAGACCGCTTCTGGAGAACGACCACTTTCCTGGATGGCCGTGAGCGCGTCATGACATCGATGGTGCCCGACGCCACTCCCGACTGGGATACCGCTACCGACGATTACCTTGTGGAGTCGCGGGCGACGGTTGAGTGGTGCCGGGACCTGCTGGAATCCGGTGCCGTAAACGATCCGATCGTGTCTGATCTGGAGGAAACGTTGAGACTGGGACGGCGACGTTCGACGCTGCTGGCCGATCCCTTCAGCCTCACACAGTCATTCGTGGTCGACCGAATTGTCCACGGAGATCCGTATTTCTCCACATATCGATCGGCCCGGCCTTCGCAATTGCCGAGACATGACTGGCGGGATTTCGCCGAAGATGACCGCCTCCGGGCCAACGTCGAAGCGCTGGGGCGGATGGGCATCCCATACGTCATCGTGCATCTGGCAACTTACTCCGAATTGTCACGGCAGGATGAATACGCTGACGCGGACGAAAGTGAACGCGGACTCGTCGAGAGTCTCGGTCGGCTCACGGGCCGTCCAATCGAAAGAACGCTGGCCAACCTGTCTCTACCCGTCGAAGACCTGGAGAGCGTGCCAATTGCATCCGATGACATGCACCCGTCATTGCGGGGACATCAGCTATACGCCGAGGCTGTTGCCGGAATCCTTGGGCAAAGTGAATTCCTCGGCGTATCCACCGTCGACGGGAGGGAACCATGATTGCGTCCGCGATGTTTCGAGCATTTGATTGCAAAATCAGGCTGAGCGATCGGGCGTCCCGATTGCGAACGACGGCAGCCAGAACCACAGCGCAGGGACATGCGTCAGACCTTGTCTGTCCACCAATAAACAGGGCCTTTACCTTTCCCTGGGCACGTCGGTAATATTTTCCAGCAACGCCCGGAAACACTCCACGGCCATGAAGGTCGCCCCGATTTCGTTACCGAATCGTGTTCGCAAATCGCTTTGTCCCGAACAGGCGGCACTTTCTATTTCAAGCTGATGAAAATATGGGCTAATTTCTGGCGAATTCAACGAGCAGACGGCCGGTGGACGATTCCGGTCCGGTCCGCTCAACGCGGGCGCACGACTGAAGACGGGCAAGGAAGTTTTCTCGTGTGTAGTCCGGAAAAACATCCTCTCTTAGGCGCAGCAATTCCTGAACCATGGGATCTTCTTTCGGAATGAATTCAATCACCCCGGACGGCGCCAATCCGACCAGCCAATGCACCGCTTCAGAAATCGGCACATTGCGAGTGATCGACAGGTGATGGATCAATGCGAGTCCGATTATCCCATCCGCGTTCGCACGCTCCTGGAACCCGGATCGCTCCGTTTGACTCCAACAGAAGTGGACCCGGAAATTCGGACAGCGTTGTAAGGTGGATTTCACACAGATGAGAGGACCTTACGACAATGACGAAACGACGGAATTTTTCAGCGGACTTCAAGGCGAAGGTCGCACTGGCCGCGATGCGTGGAGACGGCACCGTGGCCGAACTGGCGTCACGGTACCAAGTGCACCCGAACATCATCGGGAAGTGGAAGCGGGAGGCGCTCGACGGGGTGAAGGAGACGTTTCAGCGGGGTAAGAACCCAGCGGACCGAAACCACGAGGACGAGATCAAACGGCTCCAGGCCAAGATTGGAGAACTGGTGGTGGAGCGGGATTTTTTGGCCGGAGCCTTCGATCGGTAAGCGTGGATCGGAGGCGAGGGATGATCAAACCCAAGAACCGGAAGCTCAGTGTCGCGCGACAGTGCGAGCTGGTGGGAATGAGTCGGTCGAGCTGGTATTACCGGCCACGCGGCGAGAGTGAGCGGAATCTCGCTCTGATGCGTGTCATCGACCTTCTGTATCTGGAGATGCCCTGGTACGGCTCGCGTCAGATGACGCGCGAGCTGCGCCGCGCTGGGCATCATGTCGGCCGGAAGCGTGTCCGTCGTCTGATGCGGCTGATGGGCCTGCGATCGGTCGCTCCCAGGCCCTTCACGTCCCGGCACGCACCCGGACATGTCGTGTACCCGTACCTGCTCGGCGACATCCGGATCACGCGAGTGAATCAGGCGTGGTGCGCCGATCTGACCTACATCCCGATGGCCCATGGCTTTCTGTACGTGGTAGCGATCATGGATTGGCATTCCCGAAAGGTTCTGGCCTGGCGACTATCGAACACGCAAGACATCGCGTTTTGCATCGAAGCGCTGGAGGAAGCCATCGAAAAATACGGTTGTCCCGAGATCTTCAATACCGATCAAGGCAGCCAGTTCACCAGCACCGCCTGGACGAGCGTTCTCAAGGATCACGGCGTCCGGATCTCGATGGACGGCAAAGGTCAGTGGATGGACAACGTGTTCATCGAGCGGCTCTGGCGCTCATTGAAATATGAGTGCGTCTACCTGAATGCTTTCAAGGACTTCAGGGAATCGGATTTTCATATAAGGGTCTGGATGGAATATTACAACGACCGCCGGCCCCATTCCGCCCTCGGCGATCTCACCCCGGGCGAGGTCTACGACGGGATCACGATCGTACCTTCGGCAGCATAATGAACCGTGGAATCCACCTTAAATTGGCTGCCGCGCTGTCCAACGATTGGGGTCCACTTCTAACCCTGGCAAGGCGAGGGATTGGTGGCGTCAATGAAAAGCGGCAAGAAACGCAAGTCTCCTGCTGTCGCACGTGCAAACGCCAATTCCAGCGCACCCTGATCAAAATCGAAACCAACTGCGTAACTGGCGCCATTTTCGAGAGCCACTACAGAGTAGTCCCCGGTGTTACAACCGATATCCCATATGCACTCAGGCCTCGTCCGTTCGACAAATTCAGCCACGAACCTTTGCTTTTCAACCACCTCGTCCGGCTTGTACGAGTGAGAGTCCGCATAGTCTCTCCATACGGTAGCTCCCGTGTCGGCGGGTTGCAGGTCAGAAATCCACCGGCGCAAACCGGTTAACATCTTTCGATAACTTGATGCAGGAAGATCTGTCTGGCGGAGCGTCTGAGAGATCAGACTCTTACTGCGGCCAGCACTCCGCTGGAAAACGTCCTGAAGCACGACGTGAGTGAGCACATTTCGGGACAGCTTGCGCCGTAGCGGCGTAATCCGTCTCAACTCTCCTGAACCAATGCCTTCTTGCGCGCCCCGGTACCATTCATTGTGTCGAATGCCCAGAAAGGCCCGAAGCAGGAGGGGATTCAGGAACTGTTCGCAGAACTGTCTATGTGCGGCCCAGTGCTCTCCCGCCCTGTACCTTCTGAGGGACAATGTATCGATGAAGATCGGACGCGCACCTATGAACTGGACATTGAAGGCCGACGCGTCAGACAGAGCTATGTCGTCTTCCAGGGCATCCAGCTGAAAATCGAGGTGAAATAGCGCTGCCGCTTTAAGTGCGGGGAACGACCATTCGTAGGGGTAGGACACGAATGGCAGACACGGATGCTCCAGAACGTATTCAGATCCAACGCTGAGATCCGCGGGTGCATCATCAGCCAGGTCCGCAGCAATGAGTCTCTCTTCGTCGATAGCCCGCCGGTAAAATGCGGTTCCGCGAACAAATTCGAATGCCTCGGTCGCGGGAGAGTTCACGGTCCGAAAGATTCGCCCGTTCAGTTGGAAGACGTGGCCTGAAGGGTCTCTAAAGGAACCGGGCACTCGGCCCCGCTCCGAATCAACGGTCATGCGTGTCGATATTGTCCTGAGTCTCTGTGCTCTGACCTCCCAGGCCGAGCCGTGCCATGAACCCCTTGAAATACACCTTGACGACGACAGTCACACCGGCGATCCCACCCAGCAGGAGTTGTAGTATGAGGCTGCCGGTACCCGGATCAAGGTATGCAAACGCCGGCTGCGTAAACGACAACATCACCAAAAGAACACTACCGATACTGAGTAGGCCGGACGCGACTCTAACCACCCTCATCCTCCCTCTTGAATGTGTGCCAATCTTAGTTGGAAATTGAAACGGCTCCAAACCCCATGGTTTGATGGTATTGGAAGAAACAACATCAAGCCTGTAAGAGAAAGGAGCCGAGATGAGGAGTCTGTTACGTTCGGTAAAGAAACGCAAGAAGTCGCGTGTGCTGGGTGAGGTCGAGGTCCTGAGCCGGGAGGAATACTCGGGACTGGAATTGGACTCGAAGGTGGAGATGATTCGGGCGTTGATCCCACTGGGGTTGATGCACGTGGAGGAGTTGCTCGACGAGGAAGTGAAGTCGTTGGCGGGTGAGCGATACGCACGAAAGGAGGCGGCGTTGCGGGGCCGGCGACACGGGAGCAATCCGGGGACCGTGGGGCTGGGTGGCCAGCGGGTGCCGGTTCGGGTGCCTCGAGTGCGCAGCGTGGCGGGCGGGGAGATTCCGCTTCGGACCTACGAGGAACTCAGTCCGGGTGGCGCGGTGAACGAGCTACTGCTCAGACGTGTGCTGTATGGGATCTCCTGCCGGAACTATGAATCGGCCGCTGAAGCGATTCCGGGAGCGATCGGACTGTCGAGTTCGACGGTGTCTCGAGGATTCGTCCAGGCGAGTGCCGCGAAACTTCGGGAGATGCAGGAGCGGGATCTGAGTGGCGAGGACGTCGTGGCGATCTTCCTGGACGGGAAGGCGTTTGCCGACGCCCTGATGGTAGTGGCCCTGGGCGTCACGCTTTCGGGCGACAAACGCTTCTTGGGCTTCGTGGAGACCGACACGGAGAACGAGCAAGTGCTGACTCCGTTTCTCCGTTCGTTGATGGAGCGGGGCCTGGACATCTCTGAAGGCGTGCTGGTGATTGTCGACGGCGGCAAAGGTCTGCGGGCGGCGGTCAAGAAGGCATTCAGGAATCGAGCCCTGGTCCAACGCTGCCAATGGCACAAACGCGAGAACGTCGTGAGATACCTATCGAAGACCGAGCAAGCCGTGTGGCGACGCCGGCTGCAGCGGGCCTACGAGCGCCCGGAGTACGACGAAGCTCGGGCGGCGCTCGGAGAGCTCCATGGAGAGCTCGAGGAGCGAAACCAATCGGGGGCTGCGAGCCTTGAGGAAGGCCTGGAAGAGACCCTCACGTTGCATCGGCTCGGCGTGTACGGGGTCTTGGGCCGTTCGTTCAAGACGACGAATTGCCTGGAATCGGTCAATGCCCTTGTCGAGGAAAGGTGTGCGAAGGTCGATCATTGGAAGAACTCGAGTCAGCGGCAACGCTGGTTGGCGACGGCGCTCATCGACATCGAACCGCGCCTGAGGAAGGTGATCGGCTACCGTCATCTTCCAAAGCTCCGCGAAGCCCTCCAGCGAGAGCTGAAAATTGAGGCGAAGACGTCGACGAGATCGAAGAAGAAGGTTGCATGACCCATCGTGAGCCGTGGAGAGTTTCAACTAAGAATGGGCTTGACTCTCCCTCTTACCTCTTACCTCTTACACTCTTACACTCTTACCTCTAACCTGTTGGCCTCTTGCCTGTAGAGGCCCCCGGGGCGAAACGATGGTCGCGATTCGCCATTCGACCTTCAAAGGCATCACGGTCGGAAGTATGCCTCTATATTAAACGAAAAGCACTTCAAGTGTACCGCCAGACCCACTTTCTCCCAAGAACGGCTCCCGGACAGGCGCTTTTGGCTGGCTTCCGGGAATTTGACAACCTATTATTAGTCGTTGCCATGACACGTTATTTCTGTTTCTTGTCGCTGCTTTTCGGCGTTGGATTTTCCTCTCCGTTGCTCGCTCTGCTCGTAAACCGGGGCGACATCCCGTTCGGCCCGCTGAACTTTTCGATCGCCTCCCTCTCGCTGGTACTGATTGCGAGCGGAATCCTACACTATATCTTTTCGAGGATGACGGCCAGCGATAGGCCGGCTGTAGTCGCGTTGTCGGTCGCTTTGGTGGTCGGGTTCCAGGGCAATGTCGTTCACGAACTGTTTGACTATGGCCCGCTCGACGGTCGACTCGTCAATTGGGGCCAGTGGGGTTTGATATTCTGGGTCGAATGGATTGGCTTCCTGGTTGCCTTTCCGTTGTGTTACCGGCTGCTGACACGGCTTAAGAAGATACCGGCCTGGCTGCCAATTCTGCCTGTCGTTTCCTCGTTCTTGTTAGTGGCCCCCAATATTCTGACCTACGAGCCAATCCGGACGGTCCCAAGCGAAATTATTGATCCATCAGTATTCGATTTCTCCAGCGAACTCAACCTCATACACCTTCTACCGGACGCCTTCCAGGTCGACATAGTGAGTCAAGTCCTAGAATCCGATCAGGCTCTCGCGAGGCGCCTGGCTGGTTTCACCCTCTACCGGGGTCATATGGGCATGTTCCAGCACACAGCACCTTCCGTTCCGTCGATCTTCACGGGCCGGCCCTTTGATCTCGAAGTCGGTCAGGATTTTACGCGATTCCACCAGCGATCACAGGCGAGTCTGGAGGCGGACGGTTATACCACGACTTTAATTCAAAACGGCTTTAGAGTGGATTCCGTCAGTGCCCTCCCAGCATATTGTATTCCGGCCGCCGATACGTGCGCGGTGCGCCCATTCAATGATTTCAAGGCGTGGGGATACTTCGGCTTTGGTGAAAAGATCACGGGCCGGGCGTTGGCTTTCATGATTGACCTGACGCTATTCAGACACAGCCCAACGTTCCTGAAGGAAAAGATATACAATCGGGGGCAGTGGATGGTGACGAATGCGATTCCCGATGGATCTTCACCGTACCCTGGCCCCGTCTTGAGAGAATGGATCGCAAATATGGCGGTCGCAGACGAACAACCACGTTACAAGTCGTACCACTACATCGGCACTCACTATCCTGCGAGGTGGGACCAGGACTGCAATCTGACCGGCAATAGAAAACTCCCGATCGATGACGGAGGCCTTGTCCGGGAGGAATTCGTGGCGCAAGCGACTTGCGTGTTGAGTGGGATCGCATCACTGGCAGACAAACTGCGCGATGAGGGGATTTTCGATCAGACCGCAATAATCGTTTCGGGCGATCATGGCATACCTGTAGAGCCGGACGATTTGGTGGGACGGGTGCCCGACGGCATTAATCCGTTGCATATAGCTTCGGCCCGCCCGGCCCTGCTGATTAAACCGCTTCAAGACTCGACTCCCTTCAGATTCAGCGAAGCACCCACCAGTTTGCTCGATATCGCACCCACCGCCTTGCAGTTGGTAGGCCTCGACGGAAATTATACCGGCCAGCGGATTCTGACCATGGACATCGATCCTGAGCGCACCCGCAATTTCCAGTACGACAACGTCTCCGACTTCTGGACTGGCCAACCAATCACTTACGAAAACTACGAAGTCACGGGCTCGACACGGGATCCAACCAACTGGCGTTTAAGCTACAGGTTTAGTCCCGACCGGGGTCGGGAGGTATATGAACGGCCGGATGCGCCCAACTCGACCCAGTCGGAGGGATTCGTTGACCCTGACCGGCCGGTAGTAGCCACCGGTGAGGCCGGTGCGCCGATTCATTTTTTCGACGCGGACCAACGGGTGCAGCGGGTCTCTGGATGGTACCCCGAGGAAAGGCAAGGCGATCAGCGATGGAGGTGGGCTGGCGCGGATCCTTCAGTCATTGAGGTTTGGATGGCATCGTCGGATCCTGTGGTGATGACGTTCCGCGGCAGAGCATTTGAGGCGGACAATGTCCCGCCTCAGAGGATCGACGTCGTAGTCAACGGGGATGCTGTCGCACAGCGAGACATTCTGGCTACGGAAGATACCTATTCGGTAGAAGTGCCGGAAGGCGTCTTCAGGGCAGGCTCGAACACCGTAGAATTTCTATACCGCTGGGCTCGAGCGCCTCAACGCGGCGGATCGTCGGTAGACACACGACTGTTTTCGGTGGTTTGGCACAGTTTGAGCCTCTCGCCCCAATAGTCCGATCGCCGCCGTCTTACGTGCTGCCGTGGTTGCGGTGAAATGGTGGATGTTGCGCTGGGTCGGATAAGCGGAGTCTCAAGCAAGCCCTCGTATCGGTTAATCCGTCAGATCGAGGGAAGCCTGTGTCGGCGCGTTCCCGGCGGTGAAATTCTCATAACGAATGACGCGATTGTGCAGACTTTCAATCGCACGATCGATTTGCGTCATGGCGTTCCAATGACAAAGCTTGACGCGATCAGACGCTTGACATGCTTCCGTTCGGTTGATCTTGTAAACGGAGCGATATATTGAGTTCGCGACCATACTACAGACCCGATATCGATGGTTTGCGGGCCGTGGCTGTCCTGGCAGTGTTGTTTTTCCATCTCGATTTTCGTGCGATGAGCACCGGTTTCATCGGCGTCGATATCTTCTTCGTGATCAGCGGATTCTTGATTACCCGATTGATCTACGTCGAGTACACAGAAACGAATTCATTCAGTTTCGCCAATTTCTACACACGCCGAGCGCGTAGACTTTTTCCTGCATTTTTCGTGACGCTGTCACTGACCTCCGTGGGCGCGTTTATTCTGCTCACGCCGGAGCACCTGGAGCGGTTTGGAGGGGCGGTGGTTCATTCGGTGACGAGCCTTTCAAACTTCTATTTCTGGAGCGAGGCCGGATATTTTGATGCGGAATCGATTTTCAAACCGCTCCTCCATTTCTGGTCGGTTAGCGTAGAAGAACAGTTCTATCTTATTTGGCCCATGTTGCTGATCGCTATCCTGCAGAGAATCCCCAGGTTCGCATTGCCTGTTGTGCTGGGCCTCGGAATGGGCAGTGTCTTACTGAATCTATCCTTCGCGGACGGCGAGAGCTTTCTCCTGCAGAGCATCGCGCCGTCTCTCGCGGGGTTGTTTGCAGATGGGACCTCGACTGTTTTTTATCTCCTACCGTTTCGGGTGTTTGAGCTGGCCATCGGTGCCAGCATCGTCTGGACGATGGGATGGAGGCCTCGGAGCGAACTCACACGCGAACTCCTGACTCTGGCCGGCTTGGCTGGCCTGGCCTTCTCCTTATTTGCCTTCACGGCAGAGACACCTCTGTACGCGCTGATGCCGTGCATTGCGACCGCAATCATCATTTTCGCGGGTCCGTCAAGATATTCCAGCCGACTACTCAACAACCCCTTAGCCGTTGGTATAGGGGTGTGCAGTTACTCGATCTACCTTGTGCATTGGCCCATCATCGTCTTTTATCGGTACTCGACTCTGGATGAACTTACGTTGACGATGGGGATGGCAATTATGGGGGTATCAATCGCCGCGGGAGCGGTGATGTACCGGTACGTCGAACAGCCATTCAGGCAGGCTTCGCGTCGTCCCAACGCGTGGTCCGCTCCGGCCTTCGGACTCGGATGTGCCACTCTGGCTCTCGTCATCGCTCTCCCTGCTGCGAGCGCCTGGGCAAACCAAGGATGGTTATGGCGTTTCGGAGGAGGGAGCGCAGTGGAAATGTTCGGTCGAATTGACGAATACAACGATGAGCGCAGGTACTACCTGATGGCGCATGGCAGGGAGGATTTCCCGCGAGACGAGACCAAAACTTTCCTCGTGATAGGCGATAGCATGTCCGACGATCTAGTTATTGCGCTGTCCCAGAACCTGAATTTCTCTCGTACCAACGTTCAGGGGTTTATCTTTCCTGAACATTGCCTGTCCGCATTCATGTACGCCGACAGTGTCGAACTCTGCTCAGAGTCTCGGCGGTCGCTCGACGACTCCCCCAACTTAGCGGCGGCAGATGAACTGATCGTAAGTTTTAACCATGATGCAGGTTTCGATCCGGGAGTTTTCGCTCCGTTGCTGGAGTATTTGAAAACACGAAAGAAGGACAGCGCAAGCATAACCTGGTTTGGCCAGGGGCCCGACTCTCGCGGCTTTCAGTCCGTAGCAATTTCAATGTTATCTGACGGAAACAGCCAGAGTGATGTCGAACGTGAACTTAAGAGAATGGTGCCTGCCCCCACAACGTCGGATCTTCGGATGAAGACTATTGCTGATGAATACGGGATCAGATTCATTTCTAAGTATGACCTCTTCTGTTCCGATGAGGAATGCAAGTATTTTGTCGATCAGGACACCCTGATGTTCTGGGACGGAATCCATGTGACTGTCGAAGGGGCCCAGTGGTTCGGCGCTAGAGCACTGGATGCGGTCGGTGATGGGTGGGGAAGCACTAGTTTCCGTTCGGCCCTCGATGACGAAGAACAACTTCAAGGCAACAACGGCGGAACCGGCCTTAGGTCTCCGGCTTCAAACCCTGAAGTGGCTCGGGAGCCAGCGCCGTCTATAGAGGTGGCCGCAGATATTATCCTGACTTACGGTCAACTGTTGTCGAGAGTGACCGACGAGAACGTACTGAACGCGTCTCTCCTGCCGCTTCCTAAGTACCGAGTTAAGGCAGCTATTGTTGTGATGGTGGACTCCGACGCCAATCCCGAACGAATTAGGTTCATGAGGACCGTCCTCGGCCTGCTGGCCAGATTTCAGGAGGGCATCGACGGTGAACAGACTGATATGGACTCAACAGGGCCTGACGGCCAAACCTGGCGGAGCATAGTCGATGCCGAGACTCTCGATTTGATGAACGAATTCGACGAAAGATACGGCCCCCCGCCCCAGGAGCCGGACGAAACAACCGTCTCCGGCTGACTTCATGCGCGTCTGCGAACGGCGGGTTGACATCTCCCCCGTGCCATGTCCTCCGTGAGATCGTTCGCAGTCGGCATCGCGATGAAGTGATGACTTGAAATGAATGCGATAGTCTCGAATTTGACGCCGGTCGAACGCTGAGCGGCATGGGGTTGGGGATCACCTCAGCAACCCTAACGCAAGACGCGTTGACCGGAACAGGGTGTCAATGAACGGGGCCGCGGAAGTACTTCCGCGTATTACGACGATACCAGCCAGATAGAGCGCCAGGATGATCGGCGTCAATCATAATTTCATGTTGTTTGCGAGGAAATCCAGGAACTAACGAACGATTCCCGACCGCAACAGCGAACCTTCGGTTCTACTCTCCGGCTGGGTCGCATCGTCTTTCACCGGTCAATCTTCTTCAGTTGGGATAGCCAATTGCAGGATCACGTCAGACCGTCGTTTCAGCTTGACATGTCAAGGCTCCTCACCGAGCATGACGAAGAAACGGCAGTTGTCTCCATAGGTTCACACCGAACCTCACATATCCGGGTTGACTGTTTGGGAGGGATCTCAACAATGCGTGCAGCTTCAGCGTTCGTCCTTTCGTTAGTCGTCCTTTCGGGGTTCCTGTGCGAAGACGCCGCCGCGCAGACGAACGTTACCTTCCCTCATGGAGTCGCCAGTGGAGAGGTCCGGTCTCGTAGCGCGGTGCTGTGGACCCGCGTCAGCTCGGACGTTTCCGTCACGGTGGAAGTCTCAACCTGGCCGACTTTCAAGGGTGGAATTGTTTTCGTGCACACCGTCGCGCCGGAGCCCGACGGCGATTTGACAATCAAAGTTTTGGTGAACAATCTCAAGCCCGCCAATACCTACTTCTATCGGTGGCGCTCCGGGTCTGCGGTCAGTGAATCAGGCCGCTTTAAGACTCCACGGAACCAGTCGTCGGACCTTCGCTTCGCATTCGCCGGGGACACGGACGGACTTTATTTTCCCGAACTGAGCAACTTTGCGGTCCTGGACGCCGTCCGCCTGGAGGACCCCGACTTCTGGGTGTATCTTGGCGATACCATCTATTCGGATTCCTCTCTCAAGACCCAACCTTCTACAGCAGTGGAGGATTACCGAAACGACTACAAGCTGAATCGCTCGATCCCTGCGTTGCAGGACCTGATGCGATCGACCTCTACCTATGTCGTGTGGGACGATCATGAGGTCGCCAACGACTGGGATGGAGAGACGATCGAAACGATCGCGCCCGGGAGATTTACTAATGGGCGCAAGGCCTTCTTCGAGTACATGCCCCTGGCGGAGAGCGATGATGGTCAGCCCAACGACGCCACCTGCGCGGACGCTCCACTGTTTCGGAAGTTCCGTTGGGGCCGGAATGTTGATCTCATCAACCTGGACGTCCGTTCGTGCCGCAGTGGCGATGCGTTTTCATCATGTCTGACAGCCCTTGTCAATGGGACGCTGTACTTTGACTTCGCACCGACTCTGGCTGGTGAGGCGCGAGCCGCTTTCCGCGACACGTTTCGTGATTTTGCGGGCGAGGTACTCACCGATCTGGTACTCCCTGAGGTCACCTCCCAGCAATGTCTCGATGCCATCAACGACCCATCTCGCACCATGCTCGGAACCTCGCAGAAGGAGGCCTTTAAGGAGGCCCTTCTTACGTCCACAGCAAAATTCAAGTTTGTTATGCATGGCGTACCGCTCCAGCAGTTCTGGCTCATTCCCTACGATCGCTGGGAAGGCTATGCACACGAGCGAGCCGAGATTCTGAACTTCATCCGTGACAACAGTATCGACAACGTGATCTTCGCGACGACCGATATCCATACCAACGTTATCAACGACGTCGTTATCGACACGTTCACCGACCCGACGCCGATCGCCCCGGAATTTGCGACCGGACCCGTCGCTTCTTCGGTCGGGGGCTTCTTTACTTTTCCGCCGTTCCAGCATTTGATCGACGCTGCCGGCATAAGCTGCGTGAATCCGGACCTCAACTCCTACGCCCTGATCGACGTGGACTCGAGTGCAGGGACGGCGACCATCAGCCTCAAGGACGAGAACGGCGGTGTAGTGCCCAACCAACTCGACCCCCTGGTCGAGTGCAGCCGGGAGATCCAGGCGAATTAGTCCGCTCTAAGGTCTACCTGAATCGTCCGCGACCCGCTCATACTGAATCACTAAGCTGCCGCTGTAGCAAGCAGCTGAAAAACGCGGTTTCTCGACCCCTGAATGCCAGCACAGGGTGTGCCGCCGGCTCCTATGGTTGTATGTCATTGAAAATGTGAGCTAATCGAGGATCACACGCTTCGATACATTACCATCACATTGCGCTGCAGAAAGTGGCTCAGGGTTGCGGCTGTGAGAACGCGATCATGTGCCAGGCAGCGCCCAGCGAACGCGTGTCTTCGGAACCTGGAATGACATCCTGCGGTTCGCGATTGTAGCCATAGCCCAACTCGATCGTATTGGTCGGAGCCGCAATTGCACTCTGGGGTAACATCACTTCGTAGATTTGCCGTAGGCTGTTCAGCGTCAGGCTGCTGATAAGTTGATCGTTGAGGAAAACTTCAACTTGTTGAGACGGACTGCCCGGGAACTCGAAGGGTTGCACTTCGAGCGTCATTTTCAGGTCGGTGCCCGTCGGCAATGCCACTTCAATGACTGACCGAGGCCCCTCGCTCCACGCGTAGGCCGACCCATCAGCGGACTCGGCTTCGTTCCACCCCGAGATCATCCACTCCGACTGAGACCCAGTGAAATCGAGCGCGCGAACATCGAGCCATGAGCTTTCACCAGGGTCCCTAAGGATGTTGTTCGCGATCCGTTCGGCAAGCAACTCGTAGCCGCGTTCGTTAAAGCGGCGGAGGCCAAGTTCCATTGGGTCGCGATCAGCATCGACGAAAAGGTCGGCTCCGATAGCGCCTCCCGAGCCCACAGCCGTATCGTCAAAGCGGATGTCGATGAGGGCGCCTTGACCGCTGAGAATGTCGTGGAGGTTCTGATATTCGAGGCTCTCAAAGAGGGCCCACTCCGCCGAAATGTCATCGCGGTACACCGACTGTGGGGCAATCAGTGCGAAATGCACCGCGAATCCCTGTTGATTCGCCAATCGCCGGATTTCCTGCACCTCGAGGGCGAATTTTTCCCTTCCCCATTCGATGTTATCCGCACCTGCCGGCGGTTGGGCACCGGCATCGCGAACCAGCTGATTGTCGGCAGAAATCGAGAAATGGGCCTTGGTTACATTGTCGGCTGTATCGTTAGGATGCAACTGCACGATGACAATGCTTGGGTTCAATCGGGGGAGTATGTAATCCGTTAACAGGACCAAATGCTCGTCGAGACCCGTGTCGCCTCGCCCGGCATTCATGACGCTCACCTCCAGTCCAGCCTCGGCGAGTCGCCGTTCGAGAACGCTCGGATACGAGTCGGCAACGTCGACTGGATACCCTCCGGTATAGGAATCGCCAATTGTTACAATCAGCTGCGTCGAATCAGGGACATCGTAGGCCCTGTAGTAATTCTCGTCCAGGAAGCGCTCTTCCACGTCGAAGGTGGGAACTTCCCGGGCCGGGCTCACTTGAATCGCGTCGCCGTTAAACCATCCCGGCACAAACGTCGCTACGCCGCCCAGAATAACGATTCCGATGAGTACCAGGAGGATCTTAGCTTCAATCGACTTGGGCATAATCTGTAGCTCCGGTAAAGTGTCTCGGTGGATTTCGCATAGCCTCTGATGCTGGCGAAGGCTCTATGATAACCGTTTCGGGAATTGTGAACGACACCTTTGGGGCAGGTCGAGCGTCAGCGATGTCGACCATGAGTACCAGAGTAGACTCCGCGTTGCAGCTGCTCTACATTCCGAATGCCCGGTAATCGATTGACAACGGATTTCCGGATGGGGGCCGTTGGTCCTACGCAGTCATTGCTACGGTGATTCAAATTGCAGGATCGCAGTTCCATAGATCAGAAAGGTCGAGAGTTTTTCGAGAATCTCTGGAAACGAGGAGATCCATGGGATCTGGAAACCTCCGAGTTCGAAAAAGCCAAATATAGGCGGCAACTTAAGTTTCTCGAAGGAAGGCGATTCGGACGGGCATTGGAAATCGGTTGTGGCGCCGGTGAGTTCACCCGCAGCCTAGTCAGCCTCGCCGATGAAATAGTCGCACTCGACATTTCTCCGACCGCAATCGAAGAGGCAAAGCGGAAGGATCTGGATACGGTCGACTTCAGGGTGGTCAATATCATGGATTTCGACCTGCGTGGCGAGGGCTCGTGGGACCTGATCGTGTTTGCCGAGACGATTTACTATATTGGGTGGCTGTATCCATTTTTCGATGTCGCATGGCTCGTCTCGGAGTTGTTTCACACAACCCGCCCCGGAGGCTACTGCCTGACGACGAACGTTTTCGACGTTCCCCGCGAACATCTGATCCAGCGATGGGTGATCGAAACCTATCGCGATCTTTTCGTTAACGTGGGTTATGTCCTCGAGGAGCAAGAGGTGTTCCGCGAAGCGAAACACGGCCTCGACCTGACGGCTCTGATCTGTTCTTTTCGAAATCCCGCAAGCCGATGCTCGCCTCAGACCGAGAGGGACGAACACTGTTGAGCCAATACGGATCGCAGGTTGACCCCCGGGCGCCACTCTGGGAAGATTAGCTGCAAAGTCCTTGCTGATCGTACGTCAACCGTCCGGACGCCTCCGACCGGGAAATCAGGAGAGACGCGTCTCAATGCTTAAGCCCGATCAAATCGAAGAACTTAACCGTTTTCGTGGCGACCCGGCCGGCGCCTCCGCCTGCGCTGCGCCATCCATCAATATGCATTATTCCCAGATGGGTGTCGTGACAGCGTGCTGTTTCAATCGCACTCATGTATTGGGTGTCTATCCAAACAACTCCGTTGACGAAATTTGGCACGGCGAACCGGTGCAGGAATTGCGTCGAATGATGGACGAGTACGATCTCAGCAGTGGCTGCGAGAAGTGTCTGCAACAGATCGACGCGGGTGATTTCGGTGGCGCTCATGCCGTCTTCTACTCCATGTATGCGCGCTTCACAGGGGAAAAGCGGAAAGAGTGGGGCATGCCCATCGAGGGCAACCTGGCACTGGCGCCCCTGCCGCTGCGGCTCGAATTCAACATTCATAATTCGTGCAACCTGCAATGTGTCATGTGTCACAGCCTGGCATCGTCGGCAATCCGGACGCGGAGAGAGGGACTGGCCCCGATCGATAACCCGTATGACGAGAAATTTGCAGACCAACTCGAACCGTATCTCCCGTACGTGGTCGAGTCGGATTTCATGGGTGGAGAGCCCTTCCTGATTCCCCTTTTACACAATGTTGTGGGAGCGCATCGCCCAGGTAAACCCACGAATGAAAACGTGCATTCTAACGAATGGGACGATCCTCGACGGGCAGATCAAGACCATGCTCGAGGGCTTCAACTGCTGGATGCATGTTTCGATCGATTCTGTTTTTAAGAAGACTTACGAAATGATTCGCCGTGGGGCTTCCTACGAACAAGTCATGGAGAATTGCGAGTACTACCTTCAGTTGATGGAACAGCGAGGTTTTCCGTTCACGTTTCGATTCTGTCCGATGCGGCTCAACTGGCAGGAAATTCCGGACACGGTTCAATTCTGTAACGAAAAGGGAATCGACCTGATGTTTAACCAGGTTGATTCCCCAGTGAACCTGTCACTGGCTACACTGCCGCCTTCGGAATTGCAGACCGTCGTCGCCTATCTCGAGAAAAATGCCCCGACGGCGGAGACGACTGAAACTGAGAAACGCAATCTGACCCACTATAGGGAACTGTTAATCCGCCTTGAAGGTTTCCTGAAGCCACACAATCGCCTGCAGGGCCTCATCGCGCGACTCGATACTTCGGCTGCGGTTGTCAGCCAGTACTCGAAAGGAGGCAAGGAAAAAGCATCGATTCGCGTTTCTGTGCCTGTTCTGGAAGAAAGTCGGGACTTACTGACACATGCGGCGAAAAACTATGTGATCACGAGACTGAACATGGATCAGGCGCGTCAGAGTGAACTCGAGGTGCCGGACGAACTGGCGGATCGGCTGGTCCAGTCCCGTGTGCAGTTGGTTGCCGAATCGAAAGGAACGGAACAAAAGAACTTCATTACTGTGTTTCTCAACGAATTGATCCGAACTTATTCGGGTGTATGGGGCGTTGTCGAAGTTCACGAAGATGACGTCTTTGTGAAAGTAGGGACCATCGCGTCTTCGTTGGTGGCGGGTTCGAAATCTGAATCGGTCATCGAACAGCTACTGGACGCGCCGATGGGCGGCATGTATCAGACCCTGTCGACCCGTCCAGCAGAGGAGGCGGTCCGGTTAATCCTCAACCAGGATTGGAATGATGTCGTACTGGAACGGGTGGAACTGGAATCGGCTTTCCGAGTACCGGCTGAATCTCCGTCTAACGGAGCCCCCCTCGGGTCAGGTGATCCGAATGGGAAGCATATTTCCAATCCGGAAGCCGATTCGGGCAATGGATCACAGCGTGGAAACGGGCGCGTCGTCGTTCGGCGATCTGGAAACGAAGGCCGTATACCCGAATCGCTTCGGAAACTTTCCTATCGATTCCGCGAGGGGGACACCGTGCCCATCGAAGGTGGCTTCAGCCTCAGGCTGGATATCTCTGGACCCGCGTCGCTGGTACGCCAGATCCGGTCTGATAACGTGCTTCTGTCAATACATGAGATCCACATTCACGGTTCGGGACAGCGCAAGGTTCTATCATCCACAGCGGGAGAGGGCAGGAACATTGAAATGGCCTTCGATCAAGTGCGTGTAGAGGGAGTCCGTGATGCTGAGCCCTTCGTATTCGACTTTGTCAACGGGATTACGCCGCCCGACGTGACGACAGACCCATTCAAGATGCTGTGCTGGGGTTTCAGCATGGGAGGACGTCACTACTCGCTGGCACCCAACGGACAGTATCTACTGACGAAGGATGACGAAGATGCCCAGATGGAGGCCATGAGCCGGATCATCGACGGGCCGGTCTGGCTGCCCGACGAGCCCGTGGAGGCGGGCGCCGAGTGGTCGCATGTCTGGATCGGTGCCTGTAAACACCGGGAAAATGACGGACATCTCCACTTTCAGCAGACAGCCCGCTTCCAGCATCCCGAAAACGGCGGCGGAGCGGTTTCGACGCGAATCAGTGCTAAAACAACGGGCAATCTTGAAGTGCCTGGTTCCAACGTCGGCGGGCAAGAAATGTCGTTCGAAGCCGATACGTCGGTAACCCTGGATACTGACGGCGCCACTTTGATTGCCACTGCCTCCGCCGGAACAATCACGACGTCATTTCCATCCGCTGGATTTCTCATCAACTGGCAACTCGAATCCAGGTACGAAACATCTTAGCTGCGAACCCCCATGTCGATCCGTGGGATTCGGTCGGCGGCATGGGGAGGGCGTCGGGGCGTCATGAGCCGGTTGTGCCGTCGGCCACGACCTTGATGTCGGGCGCGATGGGGTCGAGCGCGGTCGGTTCGCAGAGCAGGTACTCCTTGTAGAATTTCACGAAGGCCGTCATCTCCCGTTCGTCACCTCTTCCGGCATACACTTCCAGCAGCGGGTGAGAGACACCGCGCCTTAACAGAGCCGAGGCCAGTTGACCGTAGCGGATCCGGCTCAAGAGTCGGAACCCGCTGTCGAGCGCAGGCTCGATCCCTGCGAAGAGACGATGGAACTGCGCCGTGACCTTGAGGTCGTGACTGCTGTACAGCTGCTGGACAAACTTCGGAAAATGACAGCGATCGCAGACGGTATCGACACCCTGGGTCTCGGTCGTATCCTCTCCGGCGAGCACGGCGCGGGCATGGCGGTAACGTTCGTTGTTCCAGACTTGGGCGAAGCTCCCCGGCTCCGGCGACGCGCGGCCAAAGTCGTCGCGATCCTTCGCGGTCGCACAGCACGGCGCAACCGGGCCGCCTGCCGTCACAACTGAAACACCGTAGTGCCAGGAGCAGAACTCCGGATACTTGTGATCGTCCTGCCTTCGATACGGAAACCAATAAGGATGTCGCTCGTGATCCTCGAAATAGTCCGCTGCTCCGGCGGCGGCGGCCCGGGCATAACCATCCTGCATTTCCGACTCGGTGTAGTACGGTTTTTCATCTTTTCGGTGGCTGGGCAGCCAGTCCGAGTTGTGGATAAACGCATCACCGTGGATGAATGTAATGCCCAGATCGTCGCAGTACCGCTTCGCTGCCGGCACTTCGTGTTCGTTGTGGCTGAACACCAGCATCTTGTAAGCGATCTGTGTGTCGAGATCGAGTCGATCCCTTGTGCTGGCAAATCGCTCGAGATTCTTTTTCACCAGTTCGATGTTGCCTCCAACCCGGTGCACCTGATAAGTCTCCTGAGAGAAGCCGTCGATGGACGCGTTGAGATTGTCCAGACCTGCGGTGAGCAAATCCTCTATCATTGCGTCGCTAAGCGGCAAGGACAGGTTGGTGTGGACTTCCGTCTCGATGTTCAGCGCGTGCGCCTTCTCAATGAATCGTGGCAGGGCTTTGTTCAACAGTGGCTCGCCCCAGTTGTAGAACATCAGCAGGAAGAGATACTGTCCCATTTCGTCGAGCAGAGGAGTCAAGCCCATTCTTAGTTGAAACTCTCCACGGCTCACGATGGGTCATGCAACCTTCTTCTTCGATCTCGTCGACGTCTTCGCCTCAATTTTCAGCTCTCGCTGGAGGGCTTCGCGGAGCTTTGGAAGATGACGGTAGCCGATCACCTTCCTCAGGCGCGGTTCGATGTCGATGAGCGCCGTCGCCAACCAGCGTTGCCGCTGACTCGAGTTCTTCCAATGATCGACCTTCGCACACCTTTCCTCGACAAGGGCATTGACCGATTCCAGGCAATTCGTCGTCTTGAACGAACGGCCCAAGACCCCGTACACGCCGAGCCGATGCAACGTGAGGGTCTCTTCCAGGCCTTCCTCAAGGCTCGCAGCCCCCGATTGGTTTCGCTCCTCGAGCTCTCCATGGAGCTCTCCGAGCGCCGCCCGAGCTTCGTCGTACTCCGGGCGCTCGTAGGCCCGCTGCAGCCGGCGTCGCCACACGGCTTGCTCGGTCTTCGATAGGTATCTCACGACGTTCTCGCGTTTGTGCCATTGGCAGCGTTGGACCAGGGCTCGATTCCTGAATGCCTTCTTGACCGCCGCCCGCAGACCTTTGCCGCCGTCGACAATCACCAGCACGCCTTCAGAGATGTCCAGGCCCCGCTCCATCAACGAACGGAGAAACGGAGTCAGCACTTGCTCGTTCTCCGTGTCGGTCTCCACGAAGCCCAAGAAGCGTTTGTCGCCCGAAAGCGTGACGCCCAGGGCCACTACCATCAGGGCGTCGGCAAACGCCTTCCCGTCCAGGAAGATCGCCACGACGTCCTCGCCACTCAGATCCCGCTCCTGCATCTCCCGAAGTTTCGCGGCACTCGCCTGGACGAATCCTCGAGACACCGTCGAACTCGACAGTCCGATCGCTCCCGGAATCGCTTCAGCGGCCGATTCATAGTTCCGGCAGGAGATCCCATACAGCACACGTCTGAGCAGTAGCTCGTTCACCGCGCCACCCGGACTGAGTTCCTCGTAGGTCCGAAGCGGAATCTCCCCGCCCGCCACGCTGCGCACTCGAGGCACCCGAACCGGCACCCGCTGGCCACCCAGCCCCACGGTCCCCGGATTGCTCCCGTGTCGCCGGCCCCGCAACGCCGCCTCCTTTCGTGCGTATCGCTCACCCGCCAACGACTTCACTTCCTCGTCGAGCAACTCCTCCACGTGCATCAACCCCAGTGGGATCAACGCCCGAATCATCTCCACCTTCGAGTCCAATTCCAGTCCCGAGTATTCCTCCCGGCTCAGGACCTCGACCTCACCCAGCACACGCGACTTCTTGCGTTTCTTTACCGAACGTAACAGACTCCTCATCTCGGCTCCTTTCTCTTACAGGCTTGATGTTGTTTCTTCCAATACCATCAAACCATGGGGTTTGGAGCCGTTTCAATTTCCAACTAAGATTGGCACACATTCGAGCAGAGCATCGAAGAGTTCAGAAGTCATCATCGCGCGCTGCCCGCGGTAAGAAATCAGGTTTGATTCGCCTCTTCTTCGGCTCTCGTTCTCGATGCCGGTTGGGCAGGTCGGACAGCGCAACTGACAGATGTCGCAGGGATCCAGACACAGGTAGTACGGATACGAACGCACCGTCGACGCGCCGGTGTATGCGTCGTACTTGGCCCGGAGAAAGTTCGCGTAAGCCTCCCGGTTCGTTTTCTTAAAGCGTGTCATTCTGGGACCGTGATTTCTCCGTGGTCACAACTCCGGGTCGAGCCAATGGCGGGTGTGCGTGATTACAGGATGCGGCTCGAATATAACAGAGATTGACCTGACTCAAACTTACCCTCCCGCCCGGTTCACCATTCGATGGCTTTTGAGCAATCCGCGAAGGAATTCGCCCCAGAATGCAACTGAGCGATATTGATACAATAGGTCGATGCCAACGTCCCCCCACAAGGACACGAAGATCGTCTTCATAATCGACAACGACTACGGCGAACTCACTATGGCCATGCTCTTCCTGCATGGCCAGGAGTTGGCGAAGCGAACCACGATTCTACTTCCGCCCCGACTGTACGCCACGAATGCCGACAGTCTGGGCGTCCAGACGCACCAGTATAGCTCCTATGCGAACCTGATCGACACGATCGAGCCCAGATCACCTGACCTGGTTATCTTTTTCTCCGCCTACCTGGTGCCAGTCCACAATCTGCTGACGGCGCAATCACTGGCGATGCTGATCGAATGGCTGAAAACTCGCGGATGCCATGTCGCAACCTTTGATCCCTTCTGGGGACTGATGGCGACACCTCGGGCTGCGTTCTCGGAACATCTGAAGACCGGACAGCTCTTCGAGTTGATACGGTACCTGAAGTTCCTGGCCGCGGTGGCGCTACGCCCCGGCCAGAATCTGCGGTTCGACCCAGGTCACGTCGGCACTTTCGTCAAGGTGGCGGATCTTCTCAAAGGCATCCTCCACGTGGTCCCGGCCCCGCTCGCCAGCGAGGAACTTCTGATTACTTCGTTCTGGAACCCGCAGTTGCTCGGCGAGGGCTGGCGCCCTGGGGACGGTGAACCGGACGACCCGGTGTCGGATGCGACTGACGGACCGTACTGGCTGTTCACCATTTCCCAGCTCGACTACCGTCTACAGCACGCAAAGAGCGGCCACGGTTCGGCATTCGTGGATCGGACGGCCGAGACGCTGCTCCAGGCACTGCCCCTCGGGCGGAGCGCCGTATTCCTCGGACCTGACGACTGCGTCACGGCACTCGGAGAAAAACTTTCTGGCGTTGACGGCATTCGCTTGCTGACGTTCTGCCCGTTTCGACAGTTCATGCGGATGACCATGGAAGCGGAATATACCTTCTACTGGAATACAATGACGTCATCGAGCCTGATCCGCTGGGTCAACGGTCTTCCGGTGATCTTCTTCGACAAGGGACATGTTGCGAAAGATATGACACCGGTGTACCTGAAAATGCGGCAATCGCTATACCAGGGCTGGGATCCGGTCTGCCTCGACCAGTCGCAGAAATTGTCGCTGCAGGCATTGAGTGACCATCGTGGGCTGTGTCGCGCGGTCTCGGCTCGCATGCTGGAACACCTGCGCCGCGCACCGTCACCCTCCGAAATGGTGGCACAGGCGTTGACCGTCGAATAACGGGCTCGGCCATGGCGATGCTCCCGCAACTCACTTACGAGGGGGTGGGCATATCCGATGACGGCGTCGATGACCACCGCATCCCGCGAATCCTGGCGTACAGGGCCGGAGAGGCACGGGCAGCCGGTGTCGTGGCCTCTCACAAGAGTCCCCTCGATACATAAAGATGCAACCGCCGAACTAAAGAGGAACTCTATTTTGAAGTTGTCAGGGGAGAAAACGGAATGCGGGACCCGCGGGTGCCCCCCAGCTATTGGCGTGGGAATGGGTGACGGCCGCCATGTCTGGGGTAAGGACTCCGCGGTTTCGATCTAAACGATCCGATCAGCGAGCTGGAAGACATCATCGAGCCAGTCGTGTCTATGCTCCCAGTAGGGTTGACGCTTTCCGAACCAACCGAGCCACTGGACGGCAAGGTAGAGTCGGCAGCATTCAAGGTCGGTTGTGACCTTTCGAAGATCGAGGTCTCCGGACAGGTCCTGCCTTGCCGAAAAATAGGCCATTACGAGAGTTCTCCTCTCGTCCTCTGACCATTGACCGGAAACCAGGGCCGCCAGATCCATCAGACCGGAACCGATTCCCGCCATCTCCCAATCCACGACAGACACCCGTAGTTCCGGACCCGATGAATCGATCAGTATGTTCGACGGGTAAAATTCACCGTGAATAAGGGTCACCGGTAGACGCGCGATCCGATCGATGGCCTTCTCGCAGCGGTCAATGAGACGTGCTGTTGTCTCGACGGCTTCCAGATCGCGACTCTTCAGCAGCTCTCCTGCACGATCGAGCCATACCCGATAGTAGACGCGACTATGGCGTACAAACGGGACAGTGTCCGCCAGATCGGCTGCCCGGGGTGAGAACCGGTCGTGTAAGGTTGCCAGCCATCGCACGACCTGGTGCCAGGTCTCCAGCTCTCCCACCTGATAGAGTTCGACGCCCGGCACCTTCTCAAGGAAGAGCCAGTACCTGGGAATCCGGCTGTCTACGATTGCGCCGTAAAGCTTCGGCGCGCCGAGCTCTGAACCCTCCAGAATGTTCTGGTAGGTCCGAATTTCGCGGAGCGGTTCATACAGAAATACGGGCTTCAACCGACGGGCTTCATCCGTCATGCTTTCCCGGCCGATATCCTTGAAAATCAGGTTCAGCGCACGCCCGTCCGCTAGATTCACATCGAGTTCTTCGAGCCCAAAGCTGGATCGATATACGTACGGGGCTCTGGAACGGATTGATACCTTTGAGTCAAAGACTTCATCGAGTCCCGCTGCAAGTTCGTCCGTGGTGACGGACATTAGAATGAAAAGAAGACGCTGAGTTCTACCCTTCGAGTACCCGCCGAATTGCTACCGAAACCGAAATCGCCGGCCGCTGAAAGTGACTGTCCGAACAAGGGTGAACTCAAGTTTCCGATCGGGGCGCCGAGGTTCGTGTGATTGAAAAGATTCTGAACCTGGACGGCAAGCATCATCATGCGGGGGCTGGAACTCATTGTGCCATCCGCGGCGATACCAGGTGGCGAAACCTCGAACATCTTCATCAGGCGCAGATTGAATACCGCAAATGATGGCCCGGTGCCCGCATTTCTCGCAATAATGGACTGTCCCGGTTCCGGATCTACATCGAAGGCACCTAATGGTGTGCGGATCACGGTGGACCGGGTCAGGTCGCTCGCGAGAGCGGGCCGCTCCGTGAACTGTGAGTCGCCGTTGCTGTCCCTGCCCGTCGTTATGTTGAACGGAAGACCGGACCTCCACATCACCAGTGGCGTCAGTTCGATTCCACCGAAAATACTGAGCCAACCTCCCGCATAGAAGGTGTGACGCGCATCGGACGCTGCCCGGCCGTACTCATTTCTCAGGTCGTACGGATCGGCAGGAAACATCGACGGCCCGTCGGTGTCGTTCCTGGTGTTGCTCAGTGTATAGGTACTCCACAGGACCGTACTTTCGTTGAAGTTGTGGGACGTGTTGATGAGCAGTTCTTTCTGATCCGCGACTCCACTCGATTCGTACTGAAAAATTTCCCCACGATCCGGAAACGGTCGGATTCCGTTAAGCGGTGCATTGAGGTTCCGGGACCTCAAGGTGTGCACTCCTCGCGTGTGCGTGAACGTCGCGGCTAAAACGGAGTCAAAAGGCAGCAACTGTTCAATGCTGAAAGAGGAATGGATCTGATACGGCGCCCGCAGAGATTCGGCCAGATTCCATACCGTTTGAGGAAGCACAGACGAACCGGTCAGAAATTCGATTGGCACGGGATCGGGGAAGTGAGCCAGTACCCCCGCATCGGAAGCAATGAATTGGCTCCGGAAAGTACCGTTCGAGAGGCTTGACTGCAAAACCAGGTCCTCTGAAAAGCGATCGAAGAAGACACCGGAGCCAGCCCGGAACACCGTGCCGGAGAGGGGTTCCCACGCCACGCCCAGTCGCGGGGCTATGTCGACCTTCGTACCACTCAGGTTGTTTTGTGTCTCGAGCCGCAATCCGAAATTGAATGACAGACTCTCCCGTGCTCTCCAGTCGTCCTGCACGAATGCATCGAATTCGTATTGCCGGATCCCGACCACGTCACTTTCGGTCGAAAGAGAGAACAGGGTGGCGCCACCGCCCAGCGAGCGCACGCGATCCGGGCTCAGCCCAGTCCCCTGGAATACCAGCGTCCGGCGGTAGCTTTCGATATTCGTGATCGACTCAAAAATCAACTGGCCATTCGAATCGAGGGCGACTTCGTCGTTCCCGTCAAGGCGGGGAGCAATCCGGCCCGAAAAAAGGTAGGTGCCGGCCCGATTGTCGGAAGGCTGGGACGCCACTCGAGCAGTGCGCATCCCCGCTCCTATTTTGAACCCGTGGTTGTCCCGAATCCAGGTCGTATAGTTTCGGAAGCTGACCGTGTCCCCGCGACTGATCGACCGGCCCACTCCCGAGCCTCCGGACTCGAACGCCCCCGGTACGCTCGTCGTCGGGACCGAGTCGTTCCCTTCGGCCCGATTCCGTCTGCCGATGTATTGAAATCGCGTTTCATTAATGGCGCTTGAGCCGAGAATGGCAGTTTCGGTTAACTGAAGCGTGTGAGTCCTGTTGAAAGAGTCAAAAGCCCGCGACTGGAGCGAAAGCGCACCGACACCTTCGTTCGAAGCGTGGCCGTCGGAGAAAAGATATTTCGCAACCACGGTATTGTTCTCGCTCATCTGAAAGTTGAAACCTGTACTGCCGTTGGTTGACCGGGTCGGCTTGAGCAACGCTTCGTTGAGCGGCTGGATTCTGAACGCCGAGTCCACGATCGCGGCGTTGACAATAACGTTGTCGTCCAGTTCAGCGCGCGACGCCTCAAAGGAAAACGTGAGCTTGTCCCTGATAACCGGACCGCTCGTGCTTACACCGAAGAGACGGTTCTGGAACGGTATGCGCGTTGGAGCGAAGGTATTGCGGGAATTGAGACTTTCGTCGTTAAAGTTCAGATAGACAGCCGATTGCCATACCTCCGTCCCCGGTCGAGTCAAGACCTCGATCCGGCTGAGACCCACCTCACTGTATTCGGCCGCAAAGGGGTTGTCGTTGATCCTGATCTCGCGAATCGACGACTTCGGCGGCAAGCCGCCGCCTTGAAAGCCGTCGACAATGATTGCAGGTCCGAAGGGTCCAGCGGATCGTGGCGCGAGGAGCCGCAAGTACCCGAGCATCGCGTTGGGATCATCGGGAAGGTTGTCCAGCGCCCGCCCGCGTAGGATGCGCACGCATAAACGGCCCTTGCGTTTTTATGAGCCACCCCAGCGCCCGCCCGCGTAGGATGCGCACTCCACCGCGAAATTCGGGCGCCGCACCGGGCGGAATGTCAGAATCGACGTTAATCTGCTCGCGTTCCCGTTCGACTCGCAGAACGATTGATTCAGTACGGTCTTCCCCCTCCACCAGCACCACGTCATCCTCAAACGTCACAAAACCGGAAGCTTCGATCCTTCCAATGTAAATGCCGGGTACCGCATTCAGAAATAGGTAGACACCGTTTCCCTCGTACGTGGCGTCGATTTCCCCTCCATCAGACGTTGTGAGAAAAACACGGGCGCCTTGAATGAAGCTGTTGGTTTCGTCAAGCAATTCAACCCGGATGGTCGAGGCCCCAGGGCGATCCCCTGCCTGCGGACGCGTTTCGGCTATCGCTACGTTAGCCGTACACAACAGCACCACGGTCGTCATCGCCCGCAGCAAACACGGAATACTTGATGTCGATCGATGCATCAGGTCAGTCGTTCCACCATTGCTCAGCGGCGTTGTCGAATGATTGCATCTCTATGCCTTCCTGCGACAAGAGTGTGGCGACCCTGGGGTCACACAGGTTTCGGAGTTCCTGCTCCCGCTCGGAGCAATAAATGGCGTCTCCGACGTCTGTACCCAACGCTGGATGGCACGCCAGTTCGGTGATGCCCGGTGGCAGGGACACCAGGATTCGCATGAGGGCTTCCACGGTGATCGCGCCGGGCCGCGGAAGACCGTGAGACGTTTGCCCATAGTAGCTCCCACAATAGCTGAGCTGTGGCGTGCACGAGCGCAAGGGAACGTTTAGATTGCGAGCGGCCTTCAGCAGAATCGATCTGGCCGGATCTTTCTTGTGCACATGTTGGTGCGAGTCCAGATGCGTAGGGTCGTTCCCGGTCAACGCCCGGAACCGTTCGATCTGACTGGCGACTTCCCCGGCCACGGCATTGGCGTCATCGGTCGGAACCACGTGGTATTGTTCGACCCATTCTCCGTCCAGGAAGTGCCAGCATCCTAAATCGATGTGAATACCGACGCTGAGGTCTGGATGGGAGCGTGAAAGGGCAACGGCATCGTGTGCCGAGGCTCCTCGAACCATTAGGCTGGCGCTCGTGACGACCCCATGTTCATGCGCATGGACGATTCCGCGGTTGACGCCCGCGCTGAGGCCGAAGTCGTCGGCGTTGACGATGAGTATGCGCTTGTCGCGCTTGCGGCCACCTCTCCGGATCGCCGAGATCACTCTTCTGCCGGAGTTCGCCCAATACATCGATGTCTCCCGTCAGCAACCCAAAGTGTACATCAGGGTCGACAAGACTCTGTCGGAATCGAAGTACTCTTCGGCGATATCGCGAGCCCGGGTTGAGTGCCGTTCAAAGGCGCTTGATATGGACTCGACGCCGGATATCGCCTCATCCAGCGATTGGAAGGTGACCAGTCCTTCATCGTGTGGATAGTGTTCCCGACATCCCGTGTCTTGAGCCAGAACCGGTCGTCCGCTGGCCAGATAGCAAGTGCTCCGGTCGCTGAACCAGCCGCTGTTTGTCCCCACGTACATGTTCTTGGCAATCATGATTTCAGCCTTCGATTGCTGAATGTATCGCTGATAAGACCACGGGTCGCCTGCAGCCTCGACCGGGTTCTCCAGCACCCATCCGTTGTCAGTGAGCAGATTCTGGTCCGTTCCGTCCTCTTCGTGGATATCAAGCGCGATGCTAAATGCCTGCCCTGTGCGCCGTGGTAAAGCGACAAATTTCCGAAACTCGTGGACCCGCAGGCCGAATGTCTGTTCATCGTATTGAACCGGCCCATAGGCTCCACGCCACGCTCCCACAGTGGTAAAGTGGCCCGTTCCGATGCCCCGCTGCGGACGCCACTGGCCCAGAACCACAGGCGGAGCGGTCGTGATCCAATTCAGATCGCATGTGGGTATCAAGCAGCCTTCGTGCCCAAGGTTTTGTGCGACGCTGACGTGTTTGTCATAGCCGCTGAACAGATCTGCGAGGCCTAGGGCTTGCCACATGTGTGAGAATCCCGGGTCGATGTCGAGAAAGACAGAGGTGGTGACCGCACCCAGCATCTCGTCATCGTCGAGGAAACCCATGATGTTGAGCAGACAATCAGCCGTTCTTATACGCTCAAGAACTTCGACGCGCCCGAGACCAAAGCGTCTCTCTCCTTTGTTGTAGTCCAGAGAAAACAATCCTTCGAACCCGGCGCCCCGCATCACATCCAGAAAGTAGGACAGGTTGACTGATGCCTCCACCCGACAGCTCCGGCCCCGGGCGTCCACGCACATTTCGCGTTCGAGGCGATCCAGAAACAGGACGTGCCACCCGAGTCTCCTGAAACCCAGCAAATACTGCAGCACAACCCATGTGTGACCTCCGCGCCGCGGTTTCTGAGCCAACGAACCAGCTACGACGACCGTGCCTTTCATGATTCAAGCGAGTCCGCAGTATTTCGGAGGTCGAAGATCACGCATGCGCCTTTGGGCGTCTCGACATCGTCGCTCGATGAATGCAAATAGTTCGCAAATTCCTGGTAGTAGTCAAGCCACCACAGAGATGGTTCGGGGATCACCAGGAACTCCGCTCCCTTCAAACGAAGCGCGTCCAGTTCGCGCTCCGCCTGTGCCGCATCAGCCGGGTAGTGACCTGCGTATTCCCCTTCATCGTTCTGCGGGAAGTGCCAGCCGGTCCGGCCGGAAAACTCGAGCAGTCGGGAGTCGCCGTGGCTGACGACAGCGACGACGGCGCCCGGTGGTACGGACTGACCGACGATCGATTTTACTTCCTGCACAAGTCTGTCGTAGCCCGTTTTTGACCGCCGGCGGTGCGGAGTCCATTCCCGTCCCCACTTCGCCTCCCAGCGGCGTCGATTCCCATGAAAGACGTCTCCAAATCTTCCGTCTGCGGCGAGCAGGCCAAACGACGCCTGCGCGAAGTGGTGCACAAAGACATCCTCGGCACATACGACCCGGTACCCGGTTTTTCTGGCTCTCATCGCATAGTCGTCGTCTTCGAAGAAACCGATTTCGAACTGTTCGTCCAGCGGTCCTATCTGTTCGTAAACGTTCCGGCGCATCGCCGCACAGAACATGGCCACCATCGGAATGTCGAATACCTGGCCTCTGTGTCTGCCGGACCGGGAGGCCGTGAACTCCAGGAGATCACCGTATGTCTCGTAAGCAGTTTCGATCTGGGCCTCGTTTCCCGTTCGATTGGTCACAGGCCCCACCAGCCCGGTTTCAGGATCGATGAGATGCGCGATGAGGCGGTCTAACCAGTCACCGGTCACCAGCGTATCGTTATTTAACAGCACCAGAAACTCACCTTCGGCCAGCGCAAGACCCTGGTTCACGGCTGGGGCAAATCCGAGGTTGTCGTCGTTGAAAATCACCCGCACGAGAGGGCAGACCTCAAGGAGACCCCGGAGATACTCGCGCGTGCCGTCATCCGACGCATTGTCGATGACAATGACTTCCGGGTTGCGAGAGCCTGCCGTACTCAGGACGCTTTCAATGCAGATTCTGTTGAAAACGATGTTGTTGAAGGTGACGATCACGATGCTGACCCGGGTCGACCCCGCATTCGGCTCCGATGGGTGGGTTCGGTCGAATTTGATTGATCTCTCCCGTACGGTCCGTACGGTGGATATCGGCAACTCCAGCGGATTGCGTCTTACGGGGGTGAGGATCATCGAGGGTGGAAACAATGGCGGCCGTCGGATCGAGGGAGGTGTGGGTTCGGTATTCATCAGTCGTGTCAGACGCCGACGTCTTCCAGCAGGCGGTTCAGAACAACCTCGTGGCTGAAAAAGTCCCCGGCCAGGGTGCTCGCCGCACGACTGTGTGCATCGTAGTCAGAATTGATCGACTCCATTGCTTCGGTGATGTCGTTCATCGTATCGAAGCCGAAGAGGCCTTTTCCTGTGGGCAGAATGTTACTGAATGCGGTTTCCTGCGTGATAACGGGCCGGCCGGCCGCAAGGTAGGTGGCGCTCCGATCGCTGAACCAACCTGTGTTGAGCCTGACGTTCTGGTCCTTGGCCACAGTAAATTCACCTTTCGAACTGGTGATATAGCTCTTGTAACTGTCGATGTTCAGAGAAAGATCGAGCGCCGGTCGAACCTTCCATCCACGCGCCTCGAGGATCTCCCGGTCGTCGGGTTCACATGAACTCAACGCCAGTTCAAACGATTGATCTGTGAGCTGAGGCAAGTCCACGAACTTCATGAATTCGAAGTGCTTGCTCCAGTGATAGGTCTCGCCCTCGAACTGAACCTCCCGCCAGTTCTGCTTCCAGTTTCCGATGGTCGTGAAGACCGGCCGGATGACCCTGTTTCGGGGAATCCAGAAGTCCATGATGACCGGCTGGCGGGTCGGCAGGAATGCGAATCGGTCCGCTACAGGCAGCTTGCAATCGGGGTTCCCATAGTTCTCGCCGAAGGTGAAGAACGCGCAGTGCTTGGAAAGGAAATCGATCGCCTCCTGCTCTCTGTCGTGCAGTTCGATCTGCAGTTGTACCGGATCGGTCTCGAGGTAGACGAGCCTGCCTGTCGCGTAGTGATGGGCCAGGGGCGTCGTTCCGCCGTGCAGGTTGATCACGAGATCTGCAGTTGCGAATAACTCCTCGAGACGGCTTTCGGTCATTCCGTAATATGCTCCTTTGTCGTGGAGGGCGTGGAAAGCCCATCGGTCGCCCTGGCCAAAGCGCCGCATCATCTTGTCGATGAACGCGGCCGCTTTTCCGGATCCGTCATCCTGTTCCTTCTTCATGAACATAGATGGCGTGCGCGCATGTTCCTCGACGTAATACGCGTCGTGCC
Source organism: Terriglobia bacterium (assembly GCA_965263045.1). Classification (GTDB taxonomy): domain Bacteria; phylum Acidobacteriota; class Terriglobia; order 20CM-2-55-15; family 20CM-2-55-15. The sequence continues at coordinate 3,482,441 of CBDHGK010000041.1, read as the reverse complement.
CGAGCAGGCGGAAACCGATCACGTAGTGCATGGTCTGCCACACCACGCCAGCGACCGGAATTTTGCTCGCCATTCCCAGTACGATGATTCTCTTGCGGGGTGAACTCATAAGCTTCGGCTACGAACGCGTCGACGGGTTGCGTTCAGAGGGTTCCTCAACCCCTGCCTCAACCCAGCGTGTCGAAGCTAATTCCTTTCGCTCCACCCGATTGGAGCGTGTGCAGCTTTTTGAAGGTGCCGTTGAGGTCGAGGAGTTCCTGTTCAGTGCCGTGTTCGGTGATCTCACCGTTCTCCAGCACGAGAATGAAATCAGCGCGACGGATCGTGGACAGGCGGTGCGCGATAATGAACGTCGTCCGGCCGACCATCAACCGGGCAAGGGCATCCAGTATCACGTCTTCGGTTTTAGTATCAATTGATGAGGTGGGCTCGTCGAGAATCAATAATGGAGAGTTCCGCAGGAATGCACGGGCTACTGCGATGCGTTGGCGCTCCCCGCCAGAAAGCTTCGCACCGCGCTCCCCGATAACGGTTTCGTATCCGTCGGGCAGTCCCACAATAAAATCATGAACGCTGGCCGCCTTCGCAGAATCCATGACTTCATCCGCCGAGGCATCGGGACGACCGTATCGAATATTATCGATTATAGGTCCGGAAAACAGCAGCGGCTCTTGAAGAACCAGGCTGACCTGATCTCGGAGGGATCTCAGTTTCAGCGCACGAATGTCGTGACCGTCCAAGAGGATTCGCCCGTCGTGAGGCTCGTAAAACCGTGGGATGAGGCTGATCAAAGTGCTCTTTCCGGCACCAGTCGGACCGACAATGGCCACGATTTGTCCCGATTTGGCCTCAAAAGAAACACCCTTCAGCGTCTCGGAGCGCCCTTCATAGGTAAAGTGGACGTTCTCAAATTGTATGTGGCCCTGAGTCGTGCCGATTTCGATAGCGTCCGGGGCATCTTCGATTTCAGGCCGGGTGTCCATTAGATCGAATGCGACTTCCAGCGAAACTAACACTTCCTGGAGACCCCCGATCGTAGTGCTGATTGCCGCCAGCGGCGAGTAGACCATGCTGATATATGTCAGGATCACCAGCATTTCACCGATCGTGATTTCTCCCTGCATTGCGTGGTAGAAACCCAGGCCGAGGACCAGGGCGGTGCCCGCTCCGGTGATCGCATTGATAATCAGCGTGAACAGGGCCTGTCGAACCGTCAGGTCCACGCGGGCGTCCACCGCTTTCTCCGCCTGATCGCGAAACCGGCGAAGTTCGAACTTTTCACGTCCGAATGCGACGATCACACGCAACATCGTCACCGCTTCGTGAACGATAGAAAGAGACTCCTCTTCCATCATGCGCACGTCCATCGTGCGTGAGTGCACGTGCTTCATGTAGTAGCTGGTCGTGGCCCAAAGCAGGGGGGCGCTTGCCAGTGCGATCATCGTCAGCTGTCGATCCATGTTCCAGCAGATAACCGCCATTCCGGTCAGACTCAGCGCGCTCTGAGCTACGGGCGGGACCATCATGATCAGACGCGAAACCGAATCTCCCTGGGAATTGATCGCGAAGATCAGATTACCGGTGCGGATCTGATCGTGAAAGCCGAGTGACAGCTTCTGGGAATGCTCAAACAGATCGGTCCTGAAATCGAGTGACATGCGCTGATCCAGCTTGGTGTTGATCCACTCGTCGACCACCGCGATGCCGTGAACTGTGAGCGTTATCAGAAACCCCACGGTCACTGTTATCGCGAGCAGGGCATTCTGGTTGCCGGCAAACGGACCGACCCAGGCATCGAGACCCCAGGGTAGCGGCTGATTCGCAAGGACATGATCGACCAGTATTTTCAGCGGCCATGGTATGAGTAGGCTGACTGCGGCACCGACGAAAATCAGTACGATTGATGTCGAGGCGAGGTTCCGGTAGGGTCGCAGGTATGGCAGTACGCGACGAAAGTGCTTCATGTGTGGGTTTTAAGGACCTGGAACAGGGTAACGGAGGCGGTCTGGATGTCGGGCGGGTAGCCGAAGAGACGGGAATTGTCTGAGCCGGTATTCGCGGGAGAGAGAGCGCCACCGACACTGGGAACCAATCTTGAACCTCTACGACTCTACTTCCTCGAACCTGGATTCGATGCGTCGAATCAGCGTCAGCCCGGCCTGCTTCATGGATGTCGTTATCGCGCCTGAGGATTCCGACGCAACTATCTTTTGCCGCTTGCTGTCGAAAATAACCGAGCCTTTGGCTTCCAGCGTCGTTTCCTCGTGATTGGGGTTCTTGTCTTCCGGAATATCTAATCGCCCTGTCAGTTGGCAGCTGATCCGGAAACGCGGGCCACCGTCGAGGACTTCTTCGAGCCTGGCTTTTTGCTCGAAGACGAAGGAGGCTCCGTTTTCAGCCTGTCGCCGGTTGCCGTTCCACTGGTTCGTCCATTCCGAATTAACGTGCACGCCGTCGGTGGGAAACCGTACGACTGTATCGATCAGATGACCCATCGCTTCACCTTGTGCGTCGTCGTCAGGATTGGCGGGCAGGTACTCACCTCGGGTCCCAACACTATAGTGTCGACCGCCCATTCCGAGCCCCCACGCGACCTGCTTCAAGGGGTCTTCGGCAAGATCATCCGGTGGACTCGACAATGTGAGGTCGAACTGGTAAGGGTTCCCCTTGTAGTCTCCCTCGACGCGCGCCGTTTCCAGGCGGATATCAACGCGAGCGCCACCGTCGCCCGGGCCAACCGTACTCTCTCCCTCACCGCTAACCTGGAATTTATTCAGACCGAGAATGACGTTGGACGCTCGAACCTGACGAATCAGCGACGGCGGTCCGAGGACGTCAATCTCGAGCGTGAACCCTCCACGGGTCCGGGCCGGTTTTCCCTTACCGCTTCCGTACGACAGCGGGGCGGCGTTTTGAACCGCAAGCATAAAGCCGACCATAGATCCAACGGCGACTATCGCAATAATGTCCAGCATCGACCTACAATAACCCAATGACAGCGGCTTTTCCAATCGTGAGCCTGGCGATCCGCAAGGATTGGTTGTTCGTCGCTCACCCGGATGCCACCGCCTCGAATGCGCCGTGCACAACGGTACAGGCGCGGCGCAGGTGATCGGGCAAAATTGTAACCGGAGGTAGAAGTCGAAAATAGCTCGCAGTCGGACCGACGATGACACCTCCGGATACAATTCGAGCTAACGCCGGGTCGATGAAACGCCTGGGAACCTCGAGTATCCAGAGCGCTCCCCTGCCCCGAACCACGACTCCAAATTCTGCCAGCGGCGCCAGCAGTGCCCGCATCGTCGTGTCTATTCGAGCAACCGCCGGCTCCAAGTCCTGCTTCTTCATGGCTGTCAGCGTTCCCACAACGGCAGCGGCCCCCAGTGGGTTGCCGGCGAAGGTGCTGGCAGGCAACATTTCCGTCCGAATCTCATGTTTCCGGTTTACGACGACCGCCGAAACCGGAAACCCGTTGCCCATGGCTTTCCCAACGAGCACGATATCCGGCGCAATTCCGAACTGCTCGTACAGAAAGGGACGGCCGGTTCGATAGAAACCGCTGAATATCTCGTCCACTACCAGCAGGCTTCCATGCGACTGGGTCAGTTCCGCGACACTCCTGTAAAATCCGTCAGATGCGAGATGACCTCCTGCGGAACCCTGTAAGGGTTCCACGAAGACCGCAGCCACTGATTTCCCCGAAAGTTCCTGATCGAGCGAATCGAGGATGTCGGTTTCAGCGTGGGTTGAAACGTAAGGGAGACGAATGAATCCCGGCAGCGACACCCGGGAGTTGTCCCATCCCAGGTATGCTGTCGCCGTCGATTTTCCGTGCATGCACCCTTGAAAACCCAAGAAGGCCTTTCGACCCGTCGCGATCCGTGCGACCCGCATGGCGAATTCCGCAGCCTCCATACCCGTCGTGTACATGGCAGCGTTCCGATAGGCCTCGGGAAAAAAACCTTCAATCATGGACGACGCCGCATCCCGCATCGGATGATGGATCGAGCCGATGTTCCATACGGCATTCAACTGCGTGTGCAGCAGAGCAGTAATTTCGGAATGTCTATGCCCCATGAAAACGGTTCCACAACCTGTAAACAGGTCAATGAATTCGCGGCCGTCGGTCGCGACGAGCAGGTCGTTATCGCCCCGTTCGATCGATAGATCGCTCACCACCGAGCGCAGCGCACCGGGGAGCAAACCCGATTGGGTTGGGGGTTGGTGCATTTGTGCTTCCGTACCGCGGTTATTCGATCAGTCCCGGAGTTCAGTCTGACCGGGTCGCTACTTGCGGGGATTTCCTGAGGGGATTCTTCGCTTCGGGGCCACGCGAAGTCGGTTCCGCGGATTTGAGCTTCGCCTTCCGCGCTTTCGGGGATACCACAGATTTCGCAGCCATTTTCTTTCCTCTAGCGGGAGTCTCGGACCCCACTCGGGAGGTCTTGCGTTTTGCAGGCGTCCTGGCTTTGGCCGCCACCTTCCCCTGTTTGACGGGCGTGCTGGGCTTGGCGGCCCGTTTCCGCTTCGCCTTTCGACTGGATGCAGCTTTCGGGGTGCGCGCGGTTTCAGCCCTGGATCCGCTCCGGGTGGCCGACTTCTTCAGTTTTTCTGAGTAGGCCCGAATCTCCCGGATCATACCGTCAGGGTTCGGCGAGTGCCGCATGGTCGCGTCGATGCGCCGGGCGGCAACTCTGTATTCCACAGCGAGTTCCCTCAGCTGGTCCAGATCCAGATCTTTCTCCTGATCCAGGTAGGTCGGCTCCCAGCCCTGGTAGTAGCAGTCGACAATCCTCTGGTAAAGCGGTTTGACGTTGCTGACGAGGTGGCCCCTGTCGAACTGAAAGACCGGCGCGCCATTGAACAGCCGAAGGAGCATGGAATGGGAGACGGCGTTCCAGTAAAAGGCATATTCGGCGCTCAGGAGCAGGGAAGAAAACCGCTGAAACGAACAAAAACTCAACAGCGTGATGCTCTCCGTCGTCGCGAGTCGCCCGAAAAGCGTTTGCACACAGTCGTAGGGTCCGATAAACACCACATGCCGTCCCAGGAGTTGACTCTGCTCGAGCCTGCGCACGAGGACATCGATGAACGGCTCCTTTCCGTGACGGATCGCCTGGAGCTCGTAGTCTCGTGATGCGATCAGAAAGAGCCAGTGAGGCTTGTCGCCGGGTGCGGCACCGATCGGCAGAAACGACCGCTGCCGTTCGGTCGAATCGAGAGAGGGCTCAGGGTATACGAGCGCCGGATTGAAGAACGAAGTGCTGCGGACACCCGTGACCGAAACACCCTCAGCTCGGTCCGGGGGCCCGGGGTAGGCCGGGTAGAAATGCAGGGTTTCCTTGAGCGCGTCAAAAGACTTACCGAAGTGTTCGATCAGCATCTTGTCCTGGTCTGCTTTCGCGCGTTGAAGGCTGAGAGGTGCATTTTCTGGGATATCAATGCTGATGGTAGACGAACTCGTTTCCGACAGCGTGCCGAGGAAGGGATCGGCGGTAACCACCCTGCATCCCCGTCTCCCCATGGTTTCCAGCAGACCGGAAATGTCCTCGACAGGAACCAGGCCGTGAATTGAGAACAGGTACGCAGAACAGAGAAAGACGATTTCCGGATTTACTTCGTCGATGATTGATACGATCTCGTCGGCCGACTTATAGGGCCGTGTCCTTCCTGGCAGGGCGTACTGGTTCGTGACGTACAATCGTGGCGGCATCAGCAGCAACGATTCAGTCTGAAGTTCCTGTCCCATCAGCAAATACAATACCGTTGTCAGTTCCCCATAATCGTTGTCCAGGACGAAGAGGTTGCGAACCTTATCCCGTGTCGCCGCTTCCTTGGCGTCGGCAACTTTGACCAATTTACCAAACCATAACTCCAGCCTGTTGGCGGCCGGCCCGGGGTCGCCCTTCGCCCATTCGGGACTCAGCTCTTCCACCCGTCGACTCGCCTCCGCCGCCGCCTCCCAGCGATCGAGGCGTACGAGCACATCGCTCAACTCGTGGTGGGGAAGCGATGACGTGGGATCGGCCAGGGCCGCCTGCCGGTATGCCGTAACCGCTTCTTCCCAACGCCCGAGTTTGGATAGCGCCACGCCCTTATTCTGGGCGGACCAGAAAAAATTCGGCTTCAGAGCAATCGACGCGTCATAGGCACTGACGGCATCATCCCAGCGCCCCAGGGCCGAATGAACGTCTCCGAGATGGTGATGCGTCGAGAACAGGCCCGGTTGCAATTCAAGGGCTTTCCCGTAGGTGGTGATTGCTTCCTCCCATCGCTCCAGACGGACCAGGGCGTTACCCAGGCCGCTGTAGGGCCAGACCATGTCCGGCCACCGGTCGATCGTCGTGCGGTAGAGTTCGACGAGTTCGCCCCAATGTTCAAGCTTTTCCAGAATGCCGGCCAGTTGCTGGCAATTAGAAGCGTTGGTCTGGACTTCGATGGCCGTTCGGCAGATGCCGGCGGCTTCTTCCCAACGTTCCTGCCCCACCAGCAGCGTCACCAGGTTTGAGTACGCCGACTCGAATTGCGGATTCAACTCTATAGAGCGGGTATAGCGCGCGATCGCTTCGTCGAATCGACCCAGCCGTACGAGAACGACTGCCATGTTGTGATATGACCACGCGTAATCCGGGCCGATCTGGATCGCATTACTGTAAGCGTCGGCGGCCTCCTGCCACTGGGCCATTCGCAGCAACGTATCTGCGAGATAGTGATGGACCCTGGGAAGTTGCGGATCGAGAACGATGGCCTGCCTGAATGCGGCAATAGCCTCTGGCCACCGTTCAAGCCTGTTGAACGCGTTGCCGAGGTGGTAGTACGACCAGGCGATATCGGGGCGCAGATTGACCGCTCCCTCGTACACGGCGATGGCTTCGTCATTCCAACCGCCGCTGAGGAGGGCCGCGCCGAAACAATACTGTGCTTCAATATTGGTAGGCTGAAGCCGGATCGCTTGCATATACGAAGGTAGAGCGTCTTCGAAGCGCTCCAGGCGCACAAGGACATTGGCAAGGTTCAGATGGGACCAGACAGACTCTGAATCCAGTATCACAGCCTGCGAGTACGCCGCTCGAGCCCGTTCCCACTGCTCGTTTTTCTGCAATACTTCGCCGAGACAGTGGTGTGCCTGTGCGTTGTCCGGCTCGAGTCTCACTGCATCTTGATAGCTGGCTATGGCCTCGTCGAATCGGCCTTCCTTCGAGTTTAGACTACCGAGTTCTCGATGCCCGAGGCCGCTGTCCGGATCCAGTTCGATGGCCCGGGCGAGAGCGTCTCTGGCGTCGTCGGACCGCTTGAGGCCTGCAAATACCCGCGCGAGCTGCACATGGGCGTCGGCCGATTCCCTGTTCAGGTGGATGGCGCTGTTGAATGCGGTCAGCGCGTCTTCCCAGCGCTCCTGCTCGGACATCGCGACGCCGAGGTTAAAGTGGCACCAGTACGCCGACGGGTCCAGTTCGATCGCGTGCTCGAATGCAGTTGCGGCATCGCCCCAGCGTCGAAGCTTGAGCAGCGCTTCTCCCCGACCGTAGTGGGCTGAGGTGATCGCGGGATCGACCCTGAGTGCGCGCTCGTATGATTCCGACGCCTCTTCCCACTTTTCCATGCGATTCAAAGCATTTCCGTGGTTATTGTGCGACCAGGCCAATTCCGGTTGAAGCTCGCCGGCATGCCGATAGGCGTCCGCGGATTCCGCCCACCGCTCGAGGTTGAAGAGAATGTCTCCAAGAAAGTGGTATGCCGACGCGACACCGGGATCGATGGCGATCGCCTGGCGAGCGGCATCGGCCGCCTCTTCCCATCGCCCGAGCGTGGTCAGAACGTTCGCCAGGTTGTTGTGGGACCAGAACACGCCGGCTTCGATTTCAATCGCGGTTTCATACTCCGAAACCGCTTCGTCTAACCGATCCATCTGTACGAGTGCATTGCCCAGGTTAAAATGCGACCAGGAAAAGTCAGAACGCAGTTCAATAGCCTGCCTGAGTGATTCGGCGGCTTCCTCCCACAACCCCTCCCCCAGCAGCAACTCACCACGCATATACAAATCATCGTGACGATCGGGATTCGGATTCACAGTGGAGTGACCTCTCTTCTATCGAATTCTTTAGCTGAAACCGTACGCAACCCGCGTCGTCGCTGTCGACCGTTACGCTGTGGCGGTCTGACTACGAATCAGCTCGGGGCAAGCGGTCCATTTTCGAAGGAAGACGTCCAGGCTACTCGAATAGTCGGAACGAAAATTCGCGGGAATCGCAGTCGCCGCGGGGGCATGGGCGCACTTGAAGTCTCTCGAGCGGGCCTTCAAACAGAAATCCACGTCCGGGAGCGACTCCTGAAGATGGCGCTCATCGAAGCCACCGACCGAAAGAAAAACTTCCCGGCGCACGGCCAGCACGGTGGCCGGTAGCCACGCGGGTGGATGTGCACTTCCGCTCAATCTCGGTTCGCTACACACCAGGTTCGGTGTCCGGTCACCATCGAAATCTCCGCCGTAACTGAGAGCCTGTCCGGTTTTGTCCCGGAGAGTGGGGCTTGCCAGATCCGCATCCTGGTCTTCCAAGGCAGCCAGGATGTGGTCAATGGCATCTACGGACGGGAAAACTCCGCCGCTGTCGACGAACAGTACGATGGGCCGGACGGTCCGTCTGAAACCCGCATTGCGCGCGGCAGCCAGTCCATCGGTCGAGCTGGAAACGTGTATCGCGGCGTCCCGAACGCCGCATAGCCTCAGCGATTCGACAGTCTTGTCCAAGTTCGCTTCGCTGGAATCAGCCGATGCGGCAATGACAACGTCTACGTCATCCAGTTTGGGCCGCGCGCGGTCTATCCGTTCGTACTTAAACAAGGGCTTGTCGGTGGTTCGGCGCAATGACAGCCCGCGGCGCCCGATTGCGCCATCCGCCAGTCTCCGCCACATCTCGAAGGCTCCCTCGGCAGTCAGTTTGTGACTCGTCCTCTTTCCGTGCAGGCGGTAGTAATAAAGGACCTCATCGAGGAGTTCGACCGACGCCACTTCTTCTATTTTCAAATAAAGGTCACAATCCTCTCCGGCAAACATGAAATCGGCAAAACCGTCCCATCCATCCGTCTTGTCGTAGGCGGATCGACTGAAAATATTCGGTTGGCTATGATTATGAATATCGGTGACCATCCCGCGGTGGAAGTGCCGCGTCTCAAACGGAAACCATGCGTCTTCATCAACCGGGTTGCCGATTTCATCGATGAACTTGCGGCGGGCACGAACGATCCCGCACCACGGGCTCTGATGGGCGTATGCCAGCAACCGTTCGACAGCGGCCGGGTCCATCATGTCGTCGTCGTCAATAGTCAGAATGTATTCACCCTCGGAATGTTCGGTAAGAAATCTGCGTGCCCTGGCGACGCCGAGATTTTCGCCGAAGTAAACCCGTAGCTTCGGGTGATCCAACTCTTCAACCTGCTTCAGAATTCTGTAGGAGAGTGCGTCCCCTTCATCCCAGAGCAGCGAATAGGTCCAATCCGTCGATGTCTGGTAGAGAATAGACTCCATACACGGAATGAGCCACGCGCCCTTGATGACTGGGGTTTCGACCGAAACCGTGCCCGGTTTTCCGGCACCAGTACTATCAAGATGCGCCTGCCACTTGAATAGTCGTGCGTTGAAGTCATTGAGTTCGGCGTTTATTTTTTCGCCTCCTCAGTAAAATCTGTGGGCGACATCGGGTTCCGGTAACGCTCCAAGCGTGTGGTAGAGAGCGACTTGGGCAGCTCTAAAGGTCCGAAAACCATACGCTTTTCTGGTGGTCACTTTCGCTTTGTTGTTGAAACCTTCGACGATGCCCCCGGAAATCCGCTTTTTGGCACGGAACCAGTTGAGCAGGAGTTCCCGGTGGGAGCGGAGCATGCGCGCCACCTTTTTCATGGGCTCGATCCGGGATCGCATCGTCCGCCGGCACCAGGCATCCATGAATTGACCGGCCCAGTAGGGCGACGTGTACTCCCAGAAGAACTGGAAGTCCTCCTTGAGCAGAAAGCTCCGAACGGTCCGCAGGTTGTACTGGAGCAGGTCGGCCAGCTTGATGTCTTGCTTGTCGGTTCGGTTCTGGGGGCGCTTGAGCAAACACCACCGGGAGTGTTTCAGGATCGGCTCCAATCCCGCGGCTTTCATATCCCGGGATTCCTGGGCTCGAACCTCATCGATGGCCTTATTCATGTGCATGGCGATATGAAACCGATCCAGAACATGCAGGGCCGTCGATGCTTTCTTGGAAATCACCTTCAGATACGGCTTCCACATGTCGCTGCACACGAACTTCAACTCGGCGGCGCGCTCGACTCCGAATTGCTGGAAGAAGCGCAGCAACGTTTTCACCGTGCGATCCCGGCCGACCCAGAGCAGCCGCTTGGAATGCCGGTCGATCTGGTAGACCACCGTCAGGTACTTGTGCCCCCGGCGCCAGAGAATCTCGTCCACGCCAATCGCGGTCACACCCTCCAGGTCCCGGTGCGCCAGCCCCCAGCCGACGATCCATTCCACAGATCGAAACACCTTCTCCCAGGAAGTCCGGAAGATGTCGGCAACCTCCTGCCAGGACATCCGCCGCGCCCAACCGGCCAGAAATTGCATATACGTCCGCGTCAAGGTTTGCTTACCCTCGGCCCAGGGCACCGATTCGACCTTCACGCCACAACGCCTGCAATCCACACGCCGCATCAGATACACGAAGAACACGGGAAAGCCCCACAGCGGCACAAACTCGAACAGGCGGGCCTCCAGCGTGTCGTAACCCGGTCCCGCACGCCCGCAGCCCGAGCAGACCGGCCGGCTGTTGCGTCGTGGAAATATCTCCACCAACAGTGCCGTCTCGCCCCCGATTCGTTCCCATCGCACTGCTCCGTAGACAAAGGACTTGAACTTCTGCACTCGATTCAGAATAGTCTTCACTTGCACCCTGGTCTCGTCTCTCCTGCTTTGGATTTGTTTGGTGCAATACCAAATACAGGATTCGAGCCAGGGTGTGCTACATCCCTTTCGTTCTCATCGTCGGTTTCTCCTCATCCCGGCCTGTGTGGAAGTGTGAATCGGCCCCACGTCTTTTCCGGCCGATTCAAGTCGCTGTGGAAATCCGCGCGTCTCTTACCGGATTCCCTCAGCGTCGCCACTTTCCACAGGCCACTCATTTGCCCGTTTCTACCCACAGATTTTGCCGAGGACCCATTTTTTCAGGATCGAGTTCCGCCAGATCGAACTGACGGATTTCAGAAATCGAACGAATCGGGTTCGGATATCTCAACTGTCCGCCACTATGCACTGGCCGCTGTCCTTTCGATCCGGAGCGGTTCGGGATAGAAATCGCACCCCCCGCAGAACTGGTTCAACTCGCCCCGCATATATCGGGCCATTTTGTCGAAATGCATCTCGTGCAGCCGCGTATTTCTGAGGTTGCCGAACGACGTGCTCCGTTTGTAATCCATTGCGCAGAGTCTCATCTCACCATCCACAGACATGAACATCATTGCGCGTGCGATCTTACATACGTTGTCGCGGACCGGGACTTGCCCGAAAATGTCCACCAGAATGCGCGGGTCACCCGCGTAGCGTTTCTTGACCGACGCCATGTCGTCGTAGACCTGCACTTCAGGCGACAGCAGTCGATTGCGGTTATTCAGCGGATGCAGCCATATCGCGCTCGGGTTCTTCGGTCGCCACAACTCCACGAACTCATCGATCTCATGCTGGTTCAGGTTGCAGGCGACGAAGCTCACATGGACCTCGGCATAGGGATACGCGCGGTGTTTCAGTTCGAGAATCTCCTTCACGTTCTTGACAACCATGTCGTAATTCCTGAGTTTCATGACGGCCGTATGGGTTTCAGGCGACGTCGCATTCAGACTGAAATGAACCCCTTCCATGCCAAGATCGGCCAGTTCCTCGAACCTTTTCACGTCCATCCGTCCACCGTTGGTCGTCATTTCGATCTTGGCGCCCGCCTCAGCAAGGACCTTCACGATGTCGTCGATCTGAGGGTGGAGCATGGATTCGCCGATGCCGCATAACGTGATTGGAAATCCCGGCCGGTTCTGAATGTCGTCAGCGAGGCGTTTCACCAGTTCCATGGACATAAACGATTTCTTGTCAGGCATGAACTCCCGTGGACAGAAACCACACACCGCGTCACACACGGAGGTCAACTCAAGATCCAGTGCTACATCGGCAAGTTCATAGGATCGCGCGGGCGGCGAAACGGGGCCGGTGTGCTGCGTGGTGCTCATGTCTGCTTCTCCCGGTATCGGTCGGCCACAAGAGCGTTGGCGGTCTGCAGAGAACTGAACGTACCTGCGTCGGTCCACCACCCCTCCAGTATGGCGTAGGTCATTTCGTTTCGGTGGATGTACTCGTTGTTGACGTCGGTGATCTCGAGCTCACCGCGGCCGGACGGCTTCAGCGTCTCGATGATTTCGAATACACGGGAATCGTACATATAGATTCCTGTGACGGCGTAATTCGATTTGGGGTTTGACGGCTTTTCTTCGATGCCGGCAACACGACCATTTCGGATTTCCGCCACGCCGAACCGTTGTGGATCGTCCACTTCCTTGAGCAAAATTCTAGCGCCCCCGCCCTTCTCCTGAAAACTGCGCACCTGTGCTGCAATCGATCCTTCGATTATGTTGTCGCCGAGGACAACGGCAATCAGGTCACCGGCGGCGAAAAACCGTGCCAGACGGAGCGCGTCGGCGATCCCGCCTTCGCCTTCCTGATAGGTGTAGTTGATGTGTTCCAACCCGAATTCACGGCCGTTGCCCAGTAGCCTCAGAAAATCACCCGCGCCATTTCCCCCTGTGACGAGCAGGATGTCGCGGATGCCCGCCTCAACCAGCGTCTGGATAGGGTAGAAAATCATCGGCCGGTCATAAACGGGCAGGAGATGTTTATTGGTGACTTTAGTCAGCGGAAGCAAACGGGTACCCAGCCCGCCTGCGAGAATGACGCCCTTCATATGAGTTCACCTTTCCGCCGGTGTGCAAGATCGATAACGACTGCGTTCAGCGTTGCATATGCTTTCACGATCATGTTTCTTTCTCAAGCCGTGGCGCCGACATTTTTCAACAGCAATGACAGCACCTTGTCCGAGTCGAAATAGGTTTCTGCCAGCTGGCGTGCCGCACGGGCGTGCCTCGGATAGTCCCGCTCAATCGCATCGACCGCCGCAATCACGTCGTCTTCGGTCTCAAAGAGAATCAACCCTTCTCCCGTCGGGAGGTGCTCCCCAACGCCGGTGTCCTGTGCGACTACGGGCCGGCCCGAAGCCAGATAGCAGGCGCTGCGGTCGCTGAACCATCCGGACCTGGAAGTGACATAGCCACTTTTCGATATTCCGAATTCTCCCAGCGATCCACGGATGAATTTCTGGTACGTCACCGGAGTCGCCGCGACCGTCATCGGATCGAGCAGGTTCCACCCGTTCGCTCTCAGGGCTTCAAGATCCTGGCTTTCGTCCGGATGGATCGCCATCGCGAGACTGAAGCGCTTTGATACCTTCTGCGGAAGGCCGAACAGTGGCCGCAGGCTGTGGGCCTTCTGACCCATGAACACTCCTCGATGTTCGACGGATCCATAGCCTCGCCAATGACCGACCGTCGTCAGCGCATCGGTCCGGATGTCCGTTGACACAGGCCACAGCGGAAGGCATACCGGTTGCCATGTCGTGATCCAGTTCAGGCCGCAGTCGGGCACCCAGCTGTCGCTCTGGCCGATGGACTGTCCCACTGTCGCGAAATGCGTGTGCCCCCCGAAACGCATATCGATACCTTGGGATTGCCACACCTGAACGAATCCCGGATCGAGGTCGAGATACAGCCGAACGGGAATCCTGTCAACGAGCTCCGGAAGCTCCAGCATGCCCGAGATGTTGACCAGCAGATCGGACCGTGCCGCAATTTCGCAGAGCTCCCCGTAAGCGGGACCGATCGTTTCGCGTGAAGCGGTTTCGACAAGGGCTGAGGCCTGATCGAGCTCAAAGTGGCTTACGATGTCGCGGAAGTACCGGGCGTTGTCCGAGTCCTGAAGCGGCGTACCCGCAGGTTGCAGATTCCGCTCTGAAACCGGCTCGACGAAACAGACCTCATGCCCGAGCGCCCTGAAGCCCAACACGTACTGAAGAACCGCCCAGGTCGCACCCCCCTGGTAGGGATCGCCCGCTATCATTCCGCTGATAACAATTCGCATGGAATCGACGACCGGATAGGACGGGAACAGGGCGTGGCCTCAGGCCGACACACCGATATCTCGGATCAGCCGACCGAGGACCTTCTCCGAGTCAAAGTACTCTTCGGCAATACGCCGGGCCGCCTTTGAATGTGCAGGATAGTTGCCGATTATCCGCTCCGCACCCTGCACGGCCTCGTCGACACACCCGAAGGTCATCAGCCCTTCTCCGACCGGATAATGTCGGTCCAGGCCGGTGTCCTGAACAAGGGCCGGTTTTCCCGATGCCAGATAGCGCACGCTGCGATCGCTGAACCATCCGCTCCGGGTTTCGACGTAGATCTCCTTGGCGACCGAAAACTCCGCACCGGACTGCTGTACGTACCCTCGGAAAGAATCCGGATCCGGAACGGCGAGTCGCGGGTCAACAATGTGCCACCCGTGATCTTCCAGTGCCTTCCGGTCCAACGCGTCGTCGGGGTGGATGTCAAGCGCCAGCTCGAACGATGCCGCAACTCTGCGGGGAAGCTCCAGCAGTTTCCGGAATTCGTGGACCTTGAGTCCGTATCTCTTACCGCCCGACTCAACAGGTCCATAGGGTCCTCGCCATGCCGCGATCGTCGTGAATCGCGCCGGGTCGCCGTTGGGCGAGGGCGGCCATTGTTCGAGGACGACGGGCTGGCGGGTCGTACGCCATCGAACACCGTCTGAAGGAATCGAACAGGACGCGTGTCCGATATTCTCGCCTATGGTGAAGTAGTGATCATGTTCTTCGAATGCAGGGTCGAGGTCGCCTGAGGCGTGCCAGAACTGCGTAAATCCGGGATCCAGGTCGAGGTACGCCTTGCACCGAATCGCATTCTTGATGTCGCTGACGGTCAAATTCCCGCTGATGTTCAGCAGAAAGACGACTTCCCGGGCCACATCCAGCAATTCGACCCGGGAAAGACCGGCGATATCACGCCCACCATCGTAGATAAGGGCCGACCGGTGTTCCAGACCCGCATTGCGTGTAACCTTTTCGAAGTATCGAAGGTTCTCGGATTTTCGGAAGGCAGTGATCTGACCCCGGGCATCCACGCAGGAACGAGAGTCAATCTGTTCGACGAAGTAAACATCGAAGCCGAGCTTCTTCAGACCGACAACCCAGCTCAAGCGCGTCCATACCGCGCCTCCGTGCCAGAGTTTGTTCGCGATTACGCCGCTGACCAGGACTGATTTCACTCACAGCTCGCTGATTGACGGCTAACCGATGGCTGCCGAACGCGCACCCGGACGTGCCGAAGCCAATGCGCGCTGTGTGGCCTGAAGATACGCCCGACCGTAGCGCTGGTCGGGTTCAAGGTGGCAGCCCTCGGCCCACTCGTTCCATGCGTTGATAAAAACGACGCGCTCCGATACCGGACACCGTTCGGTCCTCGCGATAGCATGACTCAACCAGCTTTCGTAGGCGCCAGGCGTCGATCCGTGAAGGACGACCGCCTCTCCCCCGCGACGGGCAGAATTGTCCCAGCTCGTGCACACTGTATCGTAGCGACGGTAGGTGACCGGTTCGGGATTCGCCATCACGGGCCAGGCTTTCTGGTAGTCAAACACACGCAACTTGTGCCGGGAACTGATTTCGATATCGCTGCCCGAGTTGAACAGCGATGCAAATTGAGGCTGGAACAGCACTTTGGCGTCAAATCCTACGCCGGTTGCGTCCCAGTCGGCATCCCATCCAGTTTCAACCGTCATCAGGTAGAGATCACCCAGACCGTGACGCACGGCTTCCTCCCGCCACAGTTCGGCCGTCCGGCCGGGATTCGGGAGATTTTGGGCCTGATACACGATTAAGACCGGCCTACCGTCGATTCGGATCGCGCGTGGGTCCGAAAGAGCCGGCAACAGCCATCGAATATGAGCCTTGTCGTCGTCGATGCTGTAGGTCTGCGCCTGGAGGACATCCCGCGGCCTTCCGTCCCACTGGCGGGACCAGGGTTCATTGGCCCAGCACAGGCAGAAGGGAAAGTCGGGCTTACCTGAACTCAGGAATTCGTCTAACGGCCGTCCCAAAAGACGCTTTCCATCAAACCAGTAGTGGTAGTAGCAGAACCCGTGCAAGCCGGACTCCTTCGCGAGTATCGACTGGGCTTCGCGGACTTCAGGGAGGCGGAGGTCATAGTAACCCAGATCCGCGGGCAGCCTCGGCTGATAGTGTCCCGGAAACATCGGCCGGGCGCAGGTCACGTTGGTCCACTCGGTGAAACCCTTGCCCCACCAGGTATCGTTCTCCGGGATCGGATGGAATTGAGGCAGATAAAAAGCAATGAGTCGCGCGCTGTCGCGATCAATCAATTGAGCAGTGTTGCCAGCTGCGCCGTCAACCGACTCAAGAGGTGAAGGCTGCCCTACCGTCGCCGAATGAATCGCTTGTAGTCGCGACGCTTCCCCGTCTGAAAGCCTCCTGTTGCCTGGTCCGTAAATAATGCAAGTGCCCGTCTCATCGACGATCCGGTCATAGTTGCTGTCGAGATAGGCCCGCAGCCCCGGGTAGTGTTCGAGCCACCAGATCGCTGAACTCGGAAACAGCACGTGGTCTGCGCCCTTGCGCTCGAGCATCCGCAGATTGTCGATAGCGGCCCGGTCATCGGCCGGATAGTAACCCGGGTAGCTGCCTTCGTCGTCCTGGGGAAAATGCCACGTCCGCCTTCCGCCCAGATCGAGAAGAGTGTCATCACCTTTGCTTACGACGGCAATTCCGGCAGAAGGAACAACGGCTTTCTCGACCGTCTGGTGGATCCGTCCGACCAACTCCACGTATTCTTCGCGGCTCATCGGCTGCCCGCTCTCGGCCGCTCGTGGCTGCACCTGGATCCCGGACTTCGGATCGCGGGCGAGCATCGGGCCAAGCACCTTCAAGATACCAGCGCGGGCGTTCTCCCTGCCGTGGTGGGTCTCCATATGCACTCGACCTTCATGTTTGAGAAAAAGCCACTTGTTGTCGTCAAGGAGCAGTTCGCTGATGCAGGAAGCAAAGCGTTCCGCGTCGTCTGCGACCAGGACATTCTTGCCGTGCTCGAGATCGAGCCCTTCCGTCCCGACGCTTGTGGACACGGAAGGCGTTCCGTGAAGCAACGCCTCAACAAGCTTGCGCTTTGTCCCAGCGCCGAAGCGCAGGGGAACCACAGAAACGCGCGCCTGCCGGAGGTATGGCACAACTGAGGGCACCCAGCCCACCATGCGCACATACGGCAGCTCCTTCCCGGGGTTGCGAATCTCGTCTGTCATGCCATCACCCACGATATAGACGGGGTGTTGAGCGAGCAGACCCGGTTGGATCCTGGGCAGAATCTCCCTGCACAGGTACTCGACGGCACTGGCATTGGGCGGATGGCGGAAACAGCCCACGAACACGATCCCCCGGCGGTCCCGAAGTGGCAGAGTGCCCGCAGGCGTTTCTTCGCGGTCGGGAACCCTGTGTGCCAGTCCGCGTTCGCCCACAAAGTCGTTGATCAGGTCGGCCTCTTTCTGCGAAACGGTAAGAACAGCGTCCGCCGCAGCATAAGTGTTCAGTTCCCGGATCATCTCGGATCCGTACTTCGAGTCGAGACCGGCCACCACACCGTTCGGATTGTTCTCGGTAAAACCGCGCCGTGCGTTCCGGAGGAAATGGAGGTCGATGGAATCCACAAGAATGCGCGTGCGGGGGGAGATTGACCGGATCAGAGGGATGTGGGGCTCGGCAATGTCCCAGAGGCCAAACACGGCGAGGTCGTAGTCATCGGTCGAGAGCAGGGGCTCCATCCACAATTGATCTCCCAGGTAAACACTGACCCCGCGCCGTTCCAGCTCCCGCGAATATCGCGGTCGCCGATGCGCATGGTGAGAAACGAAGGTGACCGTCCACCCGGCCTCCTGGAGCGATTCGATCAGATGCAGCACCCGCCGGGATCCGCTGTCCCGGTCAAACTCAGGCATCAGCGCACAGACCAGGACACAGCCCGATTCCACGGTCGGTGGCGTGCGTCGGCCGCGCACCGCAAGGGCATGGTGCGATCTGAAGTCGAATACGCTCGGCCGATCGGGCTGAAGTTTGAGCGATTCACGCCATCGCTTCAGAAACTTGACCTCATTGACGATCTGATAGCGCTTGGAACCGACTGACAGATCCAGTCCCGCCGTGGCGCCCTCATAGTGAACGACAACGCTCTCAGGCTGGAAGTAGACCTTGTGTCCGGCCTCGCGCACCTTGAAGCAGTAGTCGGTATCTTCGTAGTACGCGGGGCTGTACTTGCTGTCGAATTCACCGAGTTGCTCGAACAACTCCCGCTTCGTTGCAAGCGAGGCTCCGGAACAGTAATCGACTTCGCGGAGGTAAGAGTAGATTGGGTGGTCCGGATTGTAGTCGTCGCGTCCGAAATTCGCAGCCGTGCCATCGCGAAACACAACGCCTCCCGCTTCCTGAAGCTTGCCTTCGGGATAGACCAGCTTCGCTCCAACCGCTCCGGCGTCCGGGTGCTCCCGGAATACACGAAGAAGGGCGGGCAGCCAATCTGGCAGTGGAATCGTGTCGTTGTTCAGAAATACCAGTATTTCTCCGGTCGCGATCCGGGCCGCCTGGTTGCAACTTGCCAGAAATCCCTTGTTGACCGCATTCCGAATGATCTTCAGCCGGTCGTCGTCCCCCGTCCGCTGCTGCAACCGCTGTAGCGTCTCGTCGTCCGATGAGTCGTCAACGACAATGATCTCTCCCCTGCAAGACTCGGGCAGGGTCTCCGCGAGCGCATTCAGGCAAGCTTCAGTCCGTTCGAAGTGATTAAAACAGGGGATGATAATCGATACGGTCGGGGTGGCTTCGGTCCGGGTTTCATCTATCCACGCAACTCTTGCCGAGGCCTCCGAGTCGTCGGCAGGACTCGGCGAGATCCAAACGACGGCGACCGCCGCAACCCGCGCTGCTTCGTCAGTCTCGATGGGGGATTCAGACGAGCACACCACCACGTCAACGCTCGAGTCAAGGTACGGAAGTAGCGACTCCGACCTCGAGGGGCTGAAGACGGCTTCGTCAGTAAAGCCGGCAGCGAGCTTCAAGCCCGTATTCCAGTCCAGTATTGACGGATTGCGAGCGAAGCGCGTTTCGAACTGATCGACCAGTTCCTTGATGACCTGCCTGAAATTTCCTTTCTGGGGTTGGTGTCTGAGGTCGAATATCTGGCAAGCGCCGGCCTCATCAACCAGCAGCCGGTACCGTCGATCCACATGCCGCTTTAATTCGCTGTAGTGTTCAAGCCACCACCGCGACGTCTCCGGTACGATCAGGTAATCAGCGCCCTTCGAACGGACCGACTCGAGTTGGGCCAGCGCAGCCGTATCGCATGCGGGGTAGTAGCCCGTGTATTCCCCGTCCCGGTTCTGGGGAAGACAGAAGCCCCGCCGTCCGTGGATATTGAGCAGCGCCCGGTCCGGCCGCCCAATGACGGCGACCGCACCGCCTGGCGGAAGAACGCGTTCTACGATTTGCCGAATCCGACGGACTGAAAGTTTGTAATCCGCTTCCTTGTCCGGAATGAATCCCTGCGCGGCGATCGCGTCCTGGAGTTCGTAAATACTGTGGCGGAGCTCATCCTCGAGGCCTGGAAGCAGACTTTCAATGCGCTCCAGTCTCTCTGAAAGATGGCCTTGCCTGTCCTGTAAGGACTTTATCCGCCGCGCGAGACCGACCAGTTCCGACGACGGCAACGATGTCTCTCCTGAAGGCTCGACTGTCCTGGTGCGCCCGGACACCGCCTTCTTCGTGTCGGCCCGTGGGATGGATCCTGAAACGGGTTTCTTGACCCTTTTCCTCCCGGGCTTCTTGGATTTCGGAAGTTTGCCGGTCACCTTGCGCTTGGAGTGGTCGTTGCCGCTCACAGATCGATCACCATGCTCTAACCGCGAACCGATGGGTCCAGATGTAGCCTGGACATACAACTGGAGTATTTCATTTCTATTGGCTGTCCTTGTTTTGTGGTTGTGAAACCGGGGGCTCGACTGCCGCAGCAGTCTTGGCTCTGGCCCAGCCATCTGTATGTCGTAGTTGACCTCGGATCGTAGGCTTAGGCACGACATTCACCTCCGCCGACTGCGGTCTGATCCCGATCTTCGCAACTGCCTCGTCCGCAGTCTTCCCGTGGCGTTCCAGAGCCTGATGAAGCGCCGCACTTGAAACTCCACACTCCCAGAACAGACGGCTAAAGAGGATCACCGCCGAACTTCCGAGAATCGCCGCCGCCGAAACCGAACCGTCGATACCGGCTGCCCCGGAAAGACCCAGCAGGAAGAAACCGAAAACCACACTCGGGACAGCAATCGACGGCCGCGTTCGGAGCCGGCAAAGCTGCCGTCCTGATCCGTGTTCCTCAATGGAGAACAGGGCCCGGGCCCCACCCAGGAGTCCAGCTTTAATTTCGAGATCCCACCTGTCATAGGCTCCGCCGCGCTCAATCGACAGGCCCGCGGCCTGGACATTTTCTTCGATGGAGCGGAGCCGCGCATCCGCGGAATTCCATTCTTCACTCCAGCAGCCGGCGGAACGGGACACCGGAAACAGGAAACCGGACTCACCACGTCGCCGCCAGGGTGTGAGGCCATAGCGAACCCGACCGATCAGCCGTGCAACCGGCTGGATCAGGTGAAGGTATCCGGTCAGTGCCCGCATCTTCAAGTGACCGACCGTCCCGCGTTGGGGTCCCCGGAACACCGTGTGGGCTCCAAGGAGTGCAGCATGGCTGAGGGTAGCTAACAGGCTGACGGCAAACAACGGAAAGGCCACCAGCAAGGGCCGCCATAAAACACCAAGCAGAGAGAATCCCGCCAGTATAGCCAGAACAAGGAAATACTCCGGCATCAGCAGCAGGTGACCCAGCGTCCCCGGCTCGGTTTCGTCACGGGACTGAAATGGCGCGGACCCCCAGATCCCCGAATAATTTCGACCCTGGCCGCGCAGCAGGTACCTGGCCCAGTGTTTGCTGTGAGCCAGGCCCTGGCCATAGAGACGACCGGCCCAGGTTAAATGTCCGAATCCATTGTATTTTTCGGGCCATTTGCGTTCGAGCAAAGCCTCGGCCTGTCCGTACCCCAGCTGTTGCAACCAGTAGCGCGTCACCGAATCGCGCCGATAGTGGAGGACGGCGGCGCCCGGACTGAAACCGAGTGAACCCCCGGCTTTCTGGAGCCGCCAGCAGATGTCGACGTCGTCTCCGGCCGTGCGGAACTGAACGTCGAAGCCACCGATCGCATGAAGCGCTGACTTGCGAAACGCCATGTTTCACCCCGGGATGTGTTCGGCCTCAGTGTCCGAAATCAGGACATGGACAGGACCGCCGGGAGCATTGGCGACGCACTCGGCCACGTCGGTCTCGCCGACCGGGGCAATGTTGGGCCCGCCGACGCCGACATGCGCGGATTCAAGGAATATCGTCGCCAGGTATTGCAACCAGTGCGGATCTGGTCTGGCGTCGTCATCGATATATGCGATGATCTCTCCGTTCGCAGCCTCGAGTCCGGTGTTTCTCGCGCTCGACAGCCCCCGGTTTTCCGTCGCAATAACCTTGAATCCGAACTGACTGACGATGGCCTCCGTGTCGTCGGTCGAACCGTCGTTGACGACGATGACTTCGAAATTCGGATACTCGAGCTGGGCCAGGCCTTCACAACAGTTTCCAATCGTCGCGGCGCCGTTGTAGCTGCAGAGAACGACTGAAACTCGCGGCCAGTCACTCCGCGCTTCGAACGGGGCGTCCTTGAAACTACTCTGCACGGCTGCCAACGCGGGCTTGGGCACCCGATCCCTGCGTGTGATTCCGAAGTCCCAGTCTTCAACCGCGTGACCGCCCCGGTACCAGTCATCGGTCCAGGAGAATACGAATGCTCCTGCGCATCCTGCGCCGAGCGCCGTCTGAATTTGCCAGCTCAGGCTCTGAGCCTGTTTATCCTCACCATTACTCCGACTGTCGAGGCCCACTTCACCCAGCAGAAGCGGACGGTCTGCCGTCAGGTTTTGAAGCCTCGCAAGGTAGGCCTGGAGGCGTTCCTGTGACTCCAGATATACGTTGCAGCAGGTGAGATCCACAAAGGGCAGTTCCAAGTATTCGGTTGACGGATAGTTCACGTAGGTGACCAAGGCGTCGGGATCCTCAGCCTTGGCGATATCGAACAGTTGCCGAAGGAATCTCTCCACAGCCCGGTGACCGTGCCACCGGACAATCGAAGTCGGGATTTCGTTGCCAATCGCATAGGAAAGAACCGCCCGATGACCGGCACAGGTCCGCACGCCCTGAAGGACGGTGGCCCGAATGTTTCGCTTCAGGCCCTCGTCGTCCAGAAACGCAACGTGCTGGGCCCAGGGGAGACCGACCATGACCCAAAGCCCCAATTCTCCGGCAACGTCCAGGAACGCACGTGGTGGAACCGTATAAACGCGTATCGCGTTGAAACCGTTCGCCGCAATCGCATTGAGATCGGAACGCACCAAATCCATTTCGTATCCGGTCCCATCCTCGCCGGGCCGAAATGTGCCGTATGTGACCCCGCGTACCCAGATCTTCTGGTTGTCGACACACAGAAACTTCCCCTGGACTTGGGGTCGCACATTGACTGGAGGGTTATCTGGAAACGTTGAGCCCGTCAACGGACTGAAAGGAATGCTCTCTTTCATTGGAACCTGGGCCAGTCGCGTTGGCCACCGTCTATATCGGGTTCGGTGGAATCAATCGATGGCAAAAAATTCACCGATGGGACGTGGCAAGTACAGTCAGTCACACCGCTGGATTCTATAAGATTATGACCTCATTGAACTTGTGTGACTTCTAATGCAGTCGTCGGATGGTGTCACCAGGAGGACGTCAAGGGCGAGGAAACTCACCAGGAGCGTCTTGCTACTCGGGGGCACCAGTGTTCAACTCGATTGATCATGCGTAATCGCTGTGGATGACAAGGCTAGCCTAGACCCTTCTCACAGACATTGTCAACTTATTGACTCCACATAGTTTGGGCTTGATAATCCGGTGTCCCGAAACCTGAGAAAGTGCAGGAATCTGCTCTCCAGCCGGCCCAGGATTCCGGCATTGTTCGGAAGCTAAAACCTACGGCAGCCGGGAATGTGTGCCAATTTTAGTTGGAAATTGAAACGGCTCCAAACCCCATGGTTTGATGGTATTGGAAGAAACAACATCAAGCCTGTAAGAGAAAGGAGCCGAGATGAGGAGTCTGTTACGTTCGGTAAAGAAACGCAAGAAGTCGCGTGTGCTGGGTGAGGTCGAGGTCCTGAGCCGGGAGGAATACTCGGGACTGGAATTGGACTCGAAGGTGGAGATGATTCGGGCGTTGATCCCACTGGGGTTGATGCACGTGGAGGAGTTGCTCGACGAGGAAGTGAAGTCGTTGGCGGGTGAGCGATACGCACGAAAGGAGGCGGCGTTGCGGGGCCGGCGACACGGGAGCAATCCGGGGACCGTGGGGCTGGGTGGCCAGCGGGTGCCGGTTCGGGTGCCTCGAGTGCGCAGCGTGGCGGGCGGGGAGATTCCGCTTCGGACCTACGAGGAACTCAGTCCGGGTGGCGCGGTGAACGAGCTACTGCTCAGACGTGTGCTGTATGGGATCTCCTGCCGGAACTATGAATCGGCCGCTGAAGCGATTCCGGGAGCGATCGGACTGTCGAGTTCGACGGTGTCTCGAGGATTCGTCCAGGCGAGTGCCGCGAAACTTCGGGAGATGCAGGAGCGGGATCTGAGTGGCGAGGACGTCGTGGCGATCTTCCTGGACGGGAAGGCGTTTGCCGACGCCCTGATGGTAGTGGCCCTGGGCGTCACGCTTTCGGGCGACAAACGCTTCTTGGGCTTCGTGGAGACCGACACGGAGAACGAGCAAGTGCTGACTCCGTTTCTCCGTTCGTTGATGGAGCGGGGCCTGGACATCTCTGAAGGCGTGCTGGTGATTGTCGACGGCGGCAAAGGTCTGCGGGCGGCGGTCAAGAAGGCATTCAGGAATCGAGCCCTGGTCCAACGCTGCCAATGGCACAAACGCGAGAACGTCGTGAGATACCTATCGAAGACCGAGCAAGCCGTGTGGCGACGCCGGCTGCAGCGGGCCTACGAGCGCCCGGAGTACGACGAAGCTCGGGCGGCGCTCGGAGAGCTCCATGGAGAGCTCGAGGAGCGAAACCAATCGGGGGCTGCGAGCCTTGAGGAAGGCCTGGAAGAGACCCTCACGTTGCATCGGCTCGGCGTGTACGGGGTCTTGGGCCGTTCGTTCAAGACGACGAATTGCCTGGAATCGGTCAATGCCCTTGTCGAGGAAAGGTGTGCGAAGGTCGATCATTGGAAGAACTCGAGTCAGCGGCAACGCTGGTTGGCGACGGCGCTCATCGACATCGAACCGCGCCTGAGGAAGGTGATCGGCTACCGTCATCTTCCAAAGCTCCGCGAAGCCCTCCAGCGAGAGCTGAAAATTGAGGCGAAGACGTCGACGAGATCGAAGAAGAAGGTTGCATGACCCATCGTGAGCCGTGGAGAGTTTCAACTAAGAATGGGCTTGACTCGCAGCCGGCCCCAGGATGGACGTCGGTGAAGAAAGGTGTGAACTTTGCAGACTACGGGCGCCTGAAATCGCATCGACGCCGCTATATATGTCAGCGCCCCCTGTATCCGTATGCTGGCTGATGTGGGGCTGGTTTACCCAGCTTACATCGAGGGGAGCTCAGGCAGCAGCTTCCCAGTGCTCGAGGGTCCACTTTCCAGATTGCGCAACATCTGCGTATCAGTCCCATAGCAGAGACCGGCGCCTGAGCGATATCGTGCGACCCAGCTGAAACGAGCAATGATCGCAAACCATCGTGTCTGGTCAGTGATTGTTCGATTGCCGACCCGAACCTGCGGCTCTCTGCGACCTAGCGGGTCAGTGCGCGATCGGCTGCAAAGACGGGCACACACCATTGGCGGTATTTCGCCTCACGTCCCCGCACAACACGGTAAAAGAGTTCCCTGAGTTCAGCTGTGAGCGGACCCATCTGGCCCGAACCCACCGGACGGTGATCGACTCGCGTAATCGCCGTCATCTGCATGCCGGTACCGGCAAAGAATGCCTCATCGGCAACGAGCAGTTCCGTCCGATCGAGGGATCGTTCCGTAACCTCCATGCCCATTTCGTCTCGCAGAAGCTGGATCAGTGTCCGACGCACGACGCCCTCCAGGATGTTGTCGGTAACCGCTGGGGTGATAACGGTTCCGTCCCGGACGAGAAACACGTTTGCCGCCGAACCTTCGGATATATGTCCATCGGCGTTCAGAACGATCGCTTCATCGAACCCGGACCGTTCGGCGTCCGTCTTGATCAGCGCGGAATTGACATAAGTACCGGAAATCTTGCCGCGCGCGGGAATGGCATTGTCGTCCACGCGCCTCCACGAGGAAACCGTCACATGTGCCCCTTCGTCGTTCGCGACATATAACCCAAAGGGAATCGCAACGATGGACAACTCAGCGCTCATGTCCTGCAGCCGTACACCGATAATTTCGTCCGATACGAAACCCAGCGGACGAATGTAGCAGTCCTGCCTGAAGTCTTCTCGCCGCAACAGCTCCCGCGTTGCCTCCACCAGGTCCTCGAGCCCATAGGGAAGCTCCATGCACAGCAGTCGCGCCGACTGCAGGAAGCGCCGGTAGTGATCCTCCGGACGGAAAACAAATAGTTGTTCCTCGTCTTCGTTCCAGTACCCGCGAAGTCCGCCAAAAACACCCGTCCCGTAATTCAGGGCATGCGTCAGGACTCCAACCTTCGCTTCGCCGTAAGGAACGATTTGGCCTTTAAAGAACGCGTAGTTCGGTGTCGCCACTGCGTCTCCCTTCGATTCATCCGCGCGAACACTATTCGCCTGAACCCTCCACGATGGGCGTTCTCACGGATTCTACGTAGTACTGACTAGTATGCACCAAGGACGGGTCGAGCGATTCGCATTTGCGAGGATTGGCGGTGGTTTTTCGCAATCCCTTTCAGACGGTTGCTGGAAATGCGCTCCACAAATCCCGATAAGAGGGCGCAGAACGCGAGTTCAGGCGGCCAAAAGCCAGGGTCAGCCGACCCGGCGCATTCCGGGATGACGACCGGCTGGTTGCAGGGTCCAGATTCTGGCATACGGCGATCAATCGAACCCCAGGGGTGGGGTCCGTCTGGGCGGCTGATCGTCGGCCATTTCGGGTCGACGCGTCTTTGGAGAATGTCAAACAAGCCGTCAATGGCATGTGCAGCAACGTCACGCTACTCGAGAGATGTGACTCTCGGGAGGTTTACAGTGTTTATTGGCTGCATACCGCCGGGTAGCGGTCCAGTCGTCCCGTGCGCTTCCGGCGAATGCTGGCACCAATCAGACCGGCGAGGCCGAAACCGATGAGCAGACCGGTGGGTAGCTCGGGTACCGTGGAAGCCACAGTGCCGGTGCCGTACAAATCGATACCGTAGCTGTTGACTGGGGGGAAATTGGTCGGGGCAAAGTTCTGACCCCAGAGAATGATCTGACTCTGGGAAACGATGCTCGGTCCTACTGCAGTAGCGAAACCGAATGCACCGCCGCCGTTAATGTTTGCGAATGTTCCTGTAAAACCCGAAGCGTTGTAGTCCAGTGTTCCGGATGCAGTTCCGGCGCCTCCGTTCAACATTGATGTCGCGCTGACGGTCAATGTCCCGGCACCGGCTGTGAGTGTTCCGCTGACTCCCGACAGGTTGGTACCGTCCCAGGTCCCGGTCAGCATGCCGGTCAATGCCGTTGCACTGCCACCCATCCAATAGCCGCCATTGTTATGAGATGACGCCGTGTGCAGCCAACTTCCGGAGAATCCGGGCGCTGTACCGGGTCCGATCTGATACTCGACAATGGTGTCGGCCATCGCCGGCCCGGCGATGAGCAGAAGCAATACGATCGGAAGGGCACGGCCCGCAAAATGTGCGATGCCAGCCGGCCGGGCTCCAGACTGTGAACATCGAATGGAGGCCGCCCAGTGCTGCATATCTTTAATAATCATCGACATAATTCCTTTCATCTTGAATCATTCGCCCGTCCCATCAGGAGGCACAGGCATGTCCCAGTCCGTATGGGACTGCCTAGACTCAAGCAATTTGAGTGCCAATTTTTTGACACTGGTGGCCGGACGAATGTAAATCTACCTTAAATTACTCATTCAAATATGGTTATGACTAATACGAATGGGCAAGACAATGTCAGGACCTTCGGATCTGCGGTCCACGAAGTTTCACGATGTCTCGACGATGAACAGACACGATCCGACCCATAAACTATTTAAAATTAATCGTTTAATTAATTGGAAGGTTTCCCGGGCGCGGTCTGATTGCCAAACCGGATCGATCAACTTTGTTGATCCGGGCCATGCTGCACCGCTTTCGCAGACGTCGCGCCCTCCACACAGAATGGCTATCGTCCCCCGGGGTTCGAATTAAGTTTGATAGGACAGCCAATTCGCATGCTTACGGAGCTCTGGAGGGATGGGCGTGGGAATGCAAGAAATCAGCCAACTACTTCGGAGTGCTTACAGTTCCGGTAGGCTGTCCTCGATCGCTTTGTGAAATACATTGAGGTCCCGAGTCGGCAACGTGAGGTAAAGGCGCTCGCCCGACCTCATGACAGCACGTATCCGGGTCTCGTTCGGAGACGTTGATGTTTCCTCAATCCGGACTATGTTTCTGTAAAGCCCTTTCCGGATGCCAAATCCGGTGCGTCCCGCCGACACGAAGTACTCCGGGTAGAGTCCGGCGAACTGGCGAATCAGGAGCACGAAACCGAAAGCGTAGACCACGCATGCAATTACGAAGCGCAATACGAAGCCGAGGGGCTCTTCGGTACCGCCGCCGTACATCTCGTGTACAAACTCGGCCACGTTGGCCGTAATCAACCCGATCAGTGAAAAATTCACCCACAGGGGCCATTGGCGATGCGACAGGGCCAGGGCGGGAGGCAGATCAGTCAGGATTCGAAAGACCCACAACAGTGGCAGGGTCGCAACAAGTACGGCCATGGATAAAGCTGGAGCCCAGTTTGACATCAGTCGAATCAGGATGCGGCCGTGTCGAAGGCCCACTCCCGCCACCCCTGAAGCATCGGAAAATACAGTCCGAGACGGATCGGACGGGAGTCGAGATGCTGCATGGCCCTGGCGTAGTTTTCAAGATGCAGGCGATAGCGCGCCTGCTCGCTATCCAGAAAATCGTCCCGCCCGCCGCCTTCGTGGGTACCGGTCTTGTAGTCGATTATCCATCGTGTCGAACCGTCAACGAAAGTCCGATCCAGTATGAAACGCCGTACCCTTCCCTCGACGACGGCGGATAGCGGAAACTCCCGCGCGTCATTGTCGTGAGTGGATAGAATCCATTTCCCCCGAGGGTCACGCACCGCGTTCCGAAGCGCGCGAGTGACGCGACGGGCCGCTTCGTTGAGCTTCGCGCCATCGAGGCCCGCTGATTCTAGGGCCAGTCGGATTGTCTCTGCGTGGAGCTCCGGTCGGTGCGGAACCTCGATCTCCTGCAACATCCGATGCACGACAATTCCGACATGACGTTGCAGTTCCGTTGCCCATTCGAACACCGGCTGGTGGACTTCAGCGCCCACCGATTCCCTATGCGGGTCGACCACGTTCCAGCTAAAGTCGCTCGGTGGTTCGGGGGCCACCCACTCGGCTCGAAGTCGCCGGAGCGGAATGCCCACGGAAAGACGCTGGGAAACAGCCCCCCCACCGGGCTCGGGTGAACCCTCCGTGTCGAGCGCACGGGAAAATTCCGGTTCGACCGTCCCCCATATTTTGGCCAGCAACGCCCGCGCATCAGGAGATTTAAATGCCACCGGGCTCTGACCCACGTTCGCGTGCCCGAGCAGGTGCAGGTGCCTGCGAGCCCGGGTCACGGCCACATACAACAACCGGGTGCTCTCGTGGTTATCCTTTTCGTTGTACACCCTTCGCAAGTACTCGTAGATGGGATCGGGTTCGCCGCCAACTTTGTGGATGGGCGCAAGCAGCAGCTGCGGATGCCCCCGGTCCAGGTACTCCAACCACATCAACAGCTTTCGGTCCGCCGGTCGTGTACTACGGCCCAGACCCGGCAGAATGACCGTATCGAACTCCAGTCCTTTGGCCTTGTGGATCGTCAGCAACTGCAACCCGTCTCCGGCCTCGACGTCGGGAGGCGCAAACAGCCGCGCGACGTCTTCAGCAAACTTTCGTTCATCCCTCACGTCCAGGCCATATTGGGATTGCTCCAGTAAGTCCAGGTAGGCTGCGGCGTCTTCCAGCTCGGTCCTGTTTTCTATGCATGCCGGTCCACCCAACGCAAGCCAAACCCCTTCGACCCACCGTCGAACGGGCAGCGTACCCCGACGTCCAATCGCATCGGAAAGGACGGGAATGACGCGCTCGAGGCGTGCGTTGCCGTCGGCGGACATCCGCTCCCGGGTCGCATGCCGCTGAATACAGTCCCAGATCGCACCCTCGAAATCGCCGTTCACCAGGGCCTCAAGGTCCGCCAGCGCCAATCCACACCACGGAGCTCGAAGCAGAGACAGCCAGGCGATGCGATCTCCCGGATGCAGCAGAGCCCGCGTCAGCGCCAGCAAATCTCCAACAACGGGACGTTCCCCCAAGGCGTCAATCTCCACCGCACGGAATTTCTCCCCCGCTCTCCGCAGTACGGAGACGATGTTGACCAGATGGGTACGCGCCCGGACGAGCACGGCAATTGTCTCCCCCGGGCTCGACCGGCGCCTGTCCCGGATAATCTCCAGCACATGCTCTGCCTCCCGGGTCGCGTCGATTCCGAGGAAGGGGTGGACATGTACAACGTCGTCGAGCGCCGGGGTTCTGTAAGCCACCGAAGGCTCGTATGACACCGCCCCGGTGAGGCTGTTCTCGGCATCGGGAAATGCCTCACCGAACGCATCGTTCACCCAGTCGACAATGCCTTGACTGGAACGAAAGTTCACCGAGAGCGTCAGCGGCGTCAGCCCGATCGCGCCCACGCCTTCCTCCCGAGCACGGAGGAACAACCCAACGTCAGCCTCGCGAAATCCGTAGATCGACTGCATCGGATCACCGACGAGGAACAACGTTCGGCCATCGCCGGACTGCCAGTCCCCGGTAAGGCGCCTGAGCAACTCATACTGACTTTGCGATGTGTCCTGGAACTCATCAACGAGGAGATGCTGGATTCGGCAATCCAGGGCAAATGCGAGATCGCTTGGCTCCTGGTCCGATCCCAGTGCCGTGCGTGCCCCAAGGGCCACTTCTGTAAAGTCGACGCGGCCCTCCTCCTGAAACACCAGTCGGAGCTGGGCGACAGCCAACGGCAACAGGACCAGCAAAGCGCCAAGAACGTCCCACTGGGCGTCGACGAACCGGGGGGCGGGCAGCGATCTCAATCCATGCATCTTGCTGACCACTGTCGGGTCCAGCGGTATGGCCAACAGCTGTTGCTTCGCCGCTCGTCCCGAATCCGTTGCCGGAAAGCCCTCGTTTTTCGTCAGGCGGCGTCGCGCGGTCCCTCCGGCGGTCAGAAACATCTCCGCGATTCCCAGCCAGTGAGCGAGACAGTGAACGGCCGAACCCGGAAAGCTCGACAGGCCCGCACATGCAGCCAGCGGAGAAGAGCGGCGTTCGGGTGGGAGGTTCTCTGCCGCAAACTTTGCCAGAGAGACGGTGACCTCCCTGAAGTTCTCCGGAAAGGTGTTCACAACCTCATCCAGATCATGCTCGATCACCGCCTCGAGCGCCGACTCGAAACCACTCCGCATGCCGACAGCACCCGGGTTCCCGACAACATGGCGCAACCACTGGTCACGGCGGCCGAGCATCAGAGTCAACAGTCGCTCCAGGGTTCCAGTTTTGTTGTCCAGATGCGCAAGCACTCGCGACAACGCTCCGGATACGTCTTTCCCTGTCTGTGGCGAGTCCAGCATCGCCAGCGTCCGGCGAGCGGCCTGGCGGTACAAATGCGACGCGTCGCCTTCGGGGCGCGGCGGAGCGCCCATCCGTGAGATCCATGGCATCTGACCCACGAGCATGGCCGAAAGAGAATCGATGGTCTGGATCCGAAGCCGGGAGGGATGTTCCATCAGGCGCCAGTCGAATTTTGCGTTGCAGGCCAGAGCATCCTGGGCGAGATTCCAGGTGTACATCTCGTGCGCAGATGCAGGTTCGGGTCCCGAGGCACTTTGAAGAGCCGCGATCACCCGGTGACGCATTTCGGCGGCCGCCTTCCGCGTAAACGTAATGGCCACTACCGATTCGGGCCGGGAAGATCGGCCCAGCAGTTTGAGGAAGCGCTGGATCAGCAGCTCGGTTTTCCCGGAACCGGCTGGCGCCTGCACTATGAATGACTGCGAATGGTCGAGGGCCCGCCGCCGCTCTACCTGGTCAGACACCCGCTCCGGATTGATTTCACTCACGAGGGCCGCCGTCTTGCTGCGCCGCCTCATTGATCCGGCACAAGGTTGATAAACTGCAGTATTTGCAGCTCGTACGGCGGTCTTTGGGGTCGACCCCAGCGCGTCCATCGCGAAAATCCCGACCGAGTTGGTCGAGAACCACCCGCCAACCGTCGATCGTTTCTTCGAGTGACGGATCGTCACCGGTAGCGTTGGCGCCGGGCGCGATGGGGTGGGTATCCACCAACCCGCGAAAGCCGACACTGCCGATCTTGAGTCGGGCAAAAAGAACCCCAGCTACGGGAGCATCTGCGGTCACCGCATAGATTGGAAGCTGAGGCTCGTCCGGACGAGCCCCTTCCCAATCCGCCGGGCTGCATTCACCCGTCTTGTAGTCGACAATGACGAGTCTCCCATCATCCAGACGATCCACGCGGTCGGCACGGATGCGAACGTTGATACCCCCAACCGTGACGCGGCGGCTTTCTTCGCGCTCGAGCACCCTGAAAGGCTGGCGCTGCTTTTCCAGTGTCAGCAGTTCCGTGACGACACGCTCAAGCCGCGCCTGTTCGATGGCTGCAAGAATGGGTCCCCTGAGAGCGCGGCGCCGAGCGGATAGGTCAGCAATAGCAGCACCAACCGTCATTCTAACGATGGCGGCCAGCCTGGGGTCGCTGGTCGACAGCAAACCCGCGTGTGATCTCAATTCGTTCCAGATCCGGTCAAGAACCCGATGGGTGAGCTGGCCCCGGTCGAGGGCGCTCAGTCCCGGCTCCGACTGCTCCATCGCTTTCGCCCCGAGCCGCAACGCGGCAAAAGCCTTGAACCCGCATGTGGCCTGCAGCTTGAAGAGAGCCGTTCCCCCTCCAGGTGCGGTATCGCCACTGGGGGGACCGTCGTGATCCTCCAGTATCTCCATCAGTGAAGACACCCGGAGCCGCTCGACATAGGAGTCGGATCCGCGGAGTCCGAGATCCTCAGCCGCCACTTCCTGCAAGGTCTGAAACATCGGGCTGACCCTGAGATCGGAATCGTCTTCCCTTTCCGGATAGCTGACGACGATGCTGGCGGAGCTCGCCAACAGCCGGGCCGTCAAACCGCGAGTGAACTCCAGTCCCCGGGCGGGTGAAGATCGGGGAAGATCGAACTGGCGCTGCAGACGAAAGGGCACAAACGGATCGGGTCCGGCAGACACCGGCCAGGCGCCATCATGCATTCCCATGATCCAGAGCCGGTCGAACCGAAGACCCGAGGCTTCGAACACCCCCAGGACCTGCACAGGCGCCGGATCAGACTCCGGCTGAAACTGCCGCGACCGAGCCAGGCGGTGCAGCATTCCTGCGGCGCTGTCTGAACTGATCCGGCCCGTCACACGGTCCAGTCCTGCAAATTCGGAAAGCTGTTCGGTCCAGGCAGTCATTGTCTGGTATTGAGCGCTCGTCAGGGGGCCGTCACCCGGCCATCCGATCGCCGCCAGGAGACGGGAAAACACGGCCGCCCAGTCACTGGGCGCCTGGGTCGGTTCCAGATCCGTCCATATCTTCAGCCACGCTCTGAGTTGCGATGCCAGCTGGGGACAGTGATGGAGGTCGCTGCCTGATTCGGCCATCGCAATGACCTCCGCGATCGACACCCCGGGTTCACCCTGGCTGCGGAGAACGCCGTCGAGAAGCGCCCGGCGGGTCCACTCGCCGCCCGAATCGTCGGAGCCATTGACCGTACCCGTGCCACGAACAAAGGGTGACCGCAGAAGCCGGCCGACAGCCTCTATCGGCAATACCCCGGGGTGGATATCGAGGATGCGGAAGGCTGCCTCGACGATCGGGTATTCGCCCAGCGGAATCCCGAGAGACAGGTTGAAGAGGCGCCGGGAATCGTGGTCCGCTCGGAGGCTGCTCCCGGGATGGAATTCTTCGGCGAACAGACGTTCGACGCTGCTGCGGCATCGGCCCAGATCCGGTACAATCACGCCGATTCTGAAGACCGCGGACCCCGCCTCCGGGTCGCTCTCCAGAATGCGGCGGCACCATGCCGCGGCAGCGCGAATCTCGCGATCGCTGTTGATCAATCCCACACGCACGGCATCGCCGCCGGAGTTGGGGAACCGGCGCTCACTGATTTCCACACCACGGCTCGCAAGCGCGTCAATCAACTTCTTCTGGACGGGCGTGAGCTCCAGAAAACCAGCCATTTCAATGGCGTCCGGGACGGGGACCATCTCGGCTTCGACCTGATCCGCCAGAAACCGGGCGAGATCGGCTCCCGAGAGCCAGTGGTTGCGCTGGCAGCGGCGTTGAAATTCCACGGCCCACCCATGGAACGCTTCAGAATCGGTGCTATCGCTCCATTCGGCGGCATCCATCGAAAGATTCCAGTGACCGAGAAGATTCCACGCCTCGATCGCCGCATCCGCGGTCGGACCCAGCTGTAACAGAGCACTGCCTTGACCCGATCCCACGATGTCTTCCCAGATCACCCGCTCCTCCGACTCCCGGAGCAAACGCAACTTCCGGGCCGGCCTGGAATACAACCACGTGTTCCAGAGATCCGAAAGCCATGCACCCCAGGGCAGAATACGGGGAGTCGGCCACGACAAGTGGCCGGCGGCCATCTGTCCTCTGTCGGAGTCCTGCCGGAGTTCGCGGGCCAGTCGTATGGTTGCGGTAATGACGGTCATAGCAAGCGATGCACCATCGTACCGCCAGCCGATCCAGGGATGGTCCAGATGCTGTGGCGGCACTGGGACAGGCAAGTCGAGGGAACGCCACCGATCGCGTGGTCCCCGTAAGAAAACCGAAGTTCACAATGCCCTGGCCCGTATTCGATATGGGACACGGGCATGACCTTTGTTTGTTCAGAAATGGATGACGCCGCAATCGCAAAGGTGTGCAACGAAACACGCCACGGCATTCGGATGCGTGCGGAATATTTCCGACCCTGCCGTCAATACCGCGTTGGGTCAAAAGCCAGGATCGGACTGGGCCAGTGAGGTGTATAAGACCTACGGTCTCTATTCCACCTTCAACGGTTCCCTGGCCGCATGGTCCATTCTCGATCTGGAGCCCTAACAGCCCTTGGCAGAAGTCTCGCGGGCCGCGCGCAGGGGTCTTCGGGTTGCAGGCGCGAAGTGAGGAGCGGAACGATGTCTTTTCATCGTGACCGACGAACCGACAAATGCCTGTGGGCCCGAAACCCCCCTGCGCCCAAAGGGTTACGGCGAAACGCGGCCCGCGAGACTTCTGCCAAGGGCTGCTAACTGTGAATTCTGTGGAGCTTGTTCACAGGGGCTACATCCGGGAAGCTGATATGAGACCAACCAAACAGCTAAAGGAGACAGCCCGTATCAACCATGGCTGCGCCCATGGCGAATCGACTCCCCGTTCGCGCCCTCTGTCCCAATTCAATATTCAACTTGTTGCACGCACCATACTGAGGGCCACAGCCTCGGCAACCTTGATCCCGTCGACCGCCGCCGAAAGAATGCCGCCCGCATAGCCTGCGCCTTCCCCCGTCGGGTACAGACCGCGGATATTGATGCTCTGCAGATCATCGTTGTTGCGCCGGATCCGAATCGGCGATGACGTGCGCGTCTCCACCGCGGTCAGTACGGCATCGGGCAGATCGAATTCTTTAATTTGTCTGGCAAACGCCGGCAAGGCTTCGCGTATCGCGGTAATCGCGTAGTCGGGCAGGGCCGTGCCCAGATCGCACAATTGGACACCTGGCGTGTATGACGGTTTTACACCGCCGAATTTCGCTGAGGTCCTGCCGGCCAGAAAATCACCGACCAATTGGCCGGGTGCCTTATATTCGCGCCCGCCCAGATCGAAAGCGCGTGATTCCCAGAACCGCTGAAATTCCACTCCAGCCAGCGGGCTGTCCTGATCGCCTGAGGTCGTCCGGTAGTCTTCCGGAGAGATTCCAACAACGATGCCGCTGTTGGCATTGCTCTCGCGGCGGGAATACTGACTCATCCCGTTCGTGACAACGCGCTCCGGTTCCGAAGCAGCGGCCACCACTGTCCCACCCGGACACATGCAGAAGCTGTACACCGAACGTCCGTTGCTGGCGTGGTGCACCAACCGGTAATCGGCTGCGCCGAGCATCGGATTGCCCGCATTCGGCCCATAGCGGCTGTGGTCGATCAGCGATTGTGGGTGCTCGATACGAAAACCGATCGAGAACGGCTTGGCTTCAACATATACACCGCGATCGTGGATCATCTGAAACGTGTCGCGCGCGCTGTGTCCAACAGCCAGTACGACATGCTCGGCCGCGATTCGTTCGCCACTGGCAAGCACCACGCCACGCACCTGACTGTCAACGATTTCGATATCGTCCACCCGGCTCTCGAAACGAATTTCGCCGCCCAATGACTGGATAGCCGCCCGCATCTTTTCCACCATAGCCACCAGACGAAAGGTCCCGATGTGGGGCTTGCTGTCATACAGAATCGATTCTGGCGCACCCGCCCTCACAAATTCATCCATTACTTTTCTTCCGTAGTGTCTGGGGTCTTTGATCTGACTGTACAGTTTGCCGTCAGAGAATGTCCCGGCGCCGCCCTCGCCGAACTGCACGTTGGATTCGGGGTTGAGCACACCTGTCCGCCAGAATCCGAACGTATCCCGGGTGCGCTCGCGCACCACCTTGCCGCGCTCCAGGATCAGCGGACGAAAGCCGGACTGTGCGAGTATCAATCCGGCGAACAAACCCGCCGGACCCACTCCGATGATCACCGGTCGCGACGACAAACCCGGCGGTGCCTGGGCCCTGAAGTGGTAGCGGGTATCCGGTGCGACGGCAATATTCCGGTCTCTTTTGAACCGCGCCAGAATCGCCGCTTCATCCCGCACGGTCACGTCAAGCGTGTAGGTGAACAGAATCGTATGCGGTTTGCGCGCGTCCACCGCACGCTTGAAGACGACGTAGCGGCTCAGATCTTCCGTCCGAATGGCCAGCCGCCTTAGGATGGCCGCTTCGATTTCTCCTTCGGGATGATCGAGCGGCAGCTTGACTTCGGTCAATCGCAACATAGATCGTACGCAACGGAAAGCCGAATAACCGGGCAGGGAATACCGCTCCGCTTGCCGCAGAGGCCAGACGCCCGACGTGGATTGCGACTCGGTTGAGTGAAAGCCGTGGGGTTTGGCATTACGCCTCCGCTTTGATCGCAGTCATGTGATCTCGGATCCAATCGGCAAGTTCGTCCTTGGAGATGCGCCACTCGGCCAGACGCATCATCTGGGTCACGACATGGGCGTCAGTGGCGTGGCAATCGTGACGATTGATCGCCAGAAAAGCGGCCATAAAAAGTAGCCCAGTCTGTTTGTTCGAGTCCCTGTATGGGCTGCTCGTCACGCAGGCGAATCCGTAAGCCGCCGCATGGGCGGCCAGGTCGTTTTCACCGCCATAGCTCCAGTTGTAGCTTTACTTCTCGGTCCATTTTGATCGATTAATCGCCGCCAGCACGCGCAGCGTAGCATAGTTGTGCACCATAGGGGAGAGCCCTCGCCGCGTAGGATGACGCGCCTCTGGCCGCCGGGTCGCTCGAGGACTTCGAGTCAAACCCGAATCTTCGCGACACTCCGGGCGCGATTCCGGACCCAGGTCCAATGATGACCCCAGGGCACGTGCATCAGCGATGGAACCCCGGATCCGGGTTGGCTGACAATCGACAGCTAGTGCTCGAATTGCCGCAACGGACCCCCACTATTGCGGAAAAAACGGTACCACCCCGACGGAGCGCCGGACCCCCAGGCACTCCCTTCAGCACCGTCAGAATTGGGCCCGCAAGGGCATGGAGGACATACAGGCCCAAGAGCGGCGCTGCGGGTAAATGCCCCGAAGCCTCTGGAGCAGTGTTGCCTGTCGGTTGGTGACCCGATTGGTTACGAGGGCTCAAAAAAACCGTACCGGGAATCACGGATCAATCCCGCCGGTGATCTGCAGTGAGGCCGAATGTCTTACTGCGCGTCGCTCGCACGGCGATCGAGGTCAACCCGCGTCGTGATTCCCGGCACGCCACCGCTCTGGCTGAACTGCCACATTACCCAGTCGGTCCAGGCCGGGGGTAGTTCAGGCTCAGGTGCGTCGGTATAGTTCGCAATCCAGAGCGGGTACCCGGCGAAGGTGTCGGTGCCTCCAAGGACCTCTGACCAGAAGCTCGGATCCGTGAGGATAATCGGCCTTTCGCCGGTCCTTTGCTCAACCGCTTCGAGCCAGGTCCTGATGTTACGGATACTCTGAGCGCGATTCCGGACCGAAATGCCCTCATGGCGCTCCAGATCGAGCATCGGCGCCAATCCATTGGTTCCGAGTTGGCCAACGATCGACAAGTAGTGCTCGACCTGCGGCAATGGATCCTCGCTGTCACGGAAGACATGGTATGCACCGCGTTGGATCGCCTGCCCCCCAGGAACGCCCTCCAGGGCGGTCAGGTTCCTGGCAAAGCACAGATCGGTTGCCTGGCTGCCGACGGTCGCGCGAAGATACACGAAGCTCACGCCTGCCCCCAGCACCTCGGACCAGTCGATGGGACCTTGAAACTGGCTCGCGTCGAAGCCGTAGGTATAGGGGCTTCCAACGTTAGCCTCCGGGATCTGCACCGGCCCCGGAGGTGGATTGGTCACTGCCACGCAGTCTGCAGGCGGCAGGGTCCGGGGGGTCGGTTCGGATGTCCGCCGCCTCAGGGCCGCTTGACGGGCGACCTCGAGGAGGTCGCTCTCGGTGCTTGTGGTCGTCACGGGTCGAAGCGCGTCCTCGGGATTAACGGGATCCGGCTGGTGGACGAAACCTCCCCCGTCACTGGGATTCTCAAGGCGATGGAAGACCGATTCCGGGTCCAGAATATAGCCCGCCATGTCGCTCCAGACCCGGGGCCACTCCTCTCCGTCGACCAGGAATTTCGGAGCTTGACCGGTGGTATCCTCCACGGCGCGCACGAGGGCGTCGAGCCGTTTTGCCAGACCCTCGGGATGGCGCAAAGCGGGATTCACGGAGTCCGACAGCCTCACGACAACCGGCAGGGTCTTGCGATTCGCCAGGTACCGGCGGATGTCGGTCCAGATGGCGATCGCGGCCAGACTGATCCGCACCTGACCCAGCCCTGCCCGCAAGCCCGAGACGAGACCCCCGCGTTGATCCAGGCCTTCGAGCTGCGCAATCAGGGTGTTCGCCTGCTCCTCTCCGGGTGCGTCGGCATCGAAGCTGACCAGCGGCGCGTGCAGGATGCCGGCCCTCTCGAGGCCTTGCCAGTCGCTGGCGAAACATGGGTTCTCCGGCGTGGCCTCGACCAGCACAAAGGCAGTGTCATCCCCCGCCTCGCGCCAGGGGATACGCTCCCCATGGGCCGGAGCCCAGACGCCCGCCAGTCCGTCTGCGTTGGCAGCAGTGGTGCCGAGCCCCGTTGGAATAGATCCGTTGGCGGGTGCCACACACAGGCCATGATCCACAGGTGGCAGGACGGGCCAGAATAGCCAGACCACCAGAATCACAAAGGCCAGGCCAAGCGCAAACATCACTCGCCTGGACGGTCTAAAGGACGGTCTAAAGAGAGACGAGGTCGGCTTGGGCTCAACCACCAATCCGAAGTCCTCCGAGATCGGCCCGTCATCAGTGACTTCCTCGGACTCGCCTGAAGACTCCCACTCCTCGGCGGATACCAGGTCGAAGAGGCGTTCCTGGCCTGGTTGGGTATCGAAGCCCAGTCCCCCGGGAACGTGATCCGCATCGGGCTCCAGCCCTTCCAACGGAGTGAACAAGAACAGATGCTGGTGGACCGTGCTGCTCTCCCGGCGTCCGCACTTGCCCAAGTGGTCAAGCCCTCCGATGAGGTGCAATGCGTGCCCGATGATCGACAGGGCGAATGAGTGGCGTGGCGTGTTCAGATCAGTGGCGGCCGACCAACTATCGAGCCCCAGGTCATAAACCTGGTGCTGGCGCAGTGGACGATCACCTTGGAGGCCCCCGAGGACGTGGATCCTGTCGTGGACGAGACCGGCTCGGAAATGGCGAGAAGGCGCTCCCATCGAGGCAATTCCCTCCCAGCGGCCCCCCGGAAGTGCCAGGACCTCGCAGGTCAGGAGTTCCTCGCCGGGTGC
Organism: Terriglobia bacterium; assembly: GCA_965263045.1. Classification (GTDB taxonomy): domain Bacteria; phylum Acidobacteriota; class Terriglobia; order 20CM-2-55-15; family 20CM-2-55-15. Next base: position 3,442,717 of record CBDHGK010000041.1, on the reverse strand, counting down.
GCCACCACCGAGGGCTATCAGCCGCCGACCGACGGCCACTAATTGGAATGCTGCACGCTTTTCGCGCATCCGGGGAAGCTGGACCCATCTGTCAGTCCGCGGGTCGTAAAGCCAGCAATCCCGGCTCATCCGCTCACCCGTCAAATGATGTTCCAAGCCACCTGCGAGCGCGATGCTCCCGCCGATCGCGGCCACGCCGACTTCGGCTGTGGCTCGGATCAACTCCTGTCCCCGGCTCCATGCCGGGTGCGTGGCCAGATCGGTCTGCACGTGGTGCCTGGCGTCGGTTACGGCTTCTCCGAGCCTGGCCGCCAGCCCTTCGTCCTCGACCGATTCCGGGCTCGGGCTGCCGGCAGACGGCTCTTCGATCCATCGGTCCTTTGCCGGGTCATAGATATCATGGTCGGCGAGCAGTTTGCCGTCCCGTTCCCGACCGCCGAGCACATGGATAAGGTCATCCACGACAGCGACGCCAATTCCGCTTCGACCCTCCAAACGTTGGCGCCCCGAGGTGCTCCGATACCAGGTTTCGGATTGCGGGTCGAGCTGCAGAACCGCTCCCGCGACGGTATCGAGCACGTAGATCGAGCCAGCCAGGAATACAGCGTGCGCCTCACCGGCTTCCATCGCTGGAGTGGATTCGACGGGAGTCCAATCCGGACGCTCCATCCGTACCCGCACCCGTCCGAGAGCCCGGTAGCCGTCAGGGCACGTGGAACGGGTCAGGATCAGTACGCCGCGCGGATCCGGATGCGATACCGCTTCCTCAACGCCTGCAACCTCTGCGACCCGCGTCGTCTCTGTGATGAGCGGCGCGAAGATCCTGCGGCGATCCAGAACTGTGGGTCCACCCTCGTGGATCCGCAGTACAGCCAGCGGACTGTACCGGTGGTCGATCCCGTGGGGTGGCTCGTCCCGGGGACCGTCCGAATCGGTGGGCCATTCGATCTCTTCGGTGACGGTCCGGGCCGGCATCCACCAGTAATCTCCCGTTCGGTAGGTGCCCTCGGCGTCGAAACACACCTGGATGCCGTCTTCCAGATTCAACCAGTTCCCGGCTTCCACCAGGGCTGCGCCACCGATCAACGGCCCGGCGTCTGCCTGCTGGTCCCAGCGCCGCAAGAGAGGGTGCAACGACGGGTCCTCGCCCACGCCTTCGGGTGGCGGTTGAGCCAGCGTGACCTGCCTGGACTCGCCATCGACGGTCTCGACCTGACACAGGGGCTTCGCTTCCTGTCGCAGTGTGTAGTGGTCATCGACCACCTCGACCCAGTCGCCCGGTCTCAACGCCCGACTGCCCTGTCCGAGGTCGTGGAGCGTTAACACGGGGCCGCTTCTCTGGAGCTTGCGGATCCCATAAACAACCGCGCCGTTGTCGCGCGACCACTTGAACGTGGCGACCGGCTGCACCCTGAGGTTGGTGTGGTCCGCCAGCAACGAGAGATCGCAGTCAAGGGTCAATAGACCGTCCGCTTCGACTCCAGTCACTCGCGCCAGCGTCCCGGGCCGCTCGGCCTCATCGCTCTGGTCGCTAAACAACTCAACGGCGACTCCACGTGCCCATCGAAAACCTGCGTCCCCGGTTGAAAGGCGTATTTGGCTGGATTCCGGATGCACCGACTCCACCCCAACAACCGTGAGGTCAGCAGAAGACGCACGCGGCCAGGCCACGGCGCGCCCGCTGTGGTGGATCTCCACCCGGTAGAGCAAATTACCCAGATTCACGCCCGAAGGCCGGCATCGCCGACCGCGCGCCCGACCCCGATTCCCGGCTCGCGCCTCTAACCTGTTCCATTCCTGATCGAGGGCCTGTTCGCCACTGCCCCACCGGACCTCCGGAACCGGCAGGATCTTGACTTGCGCCAGGATCCTGGATCGGGTTGTGGTATCGGGGCCCCCGAGGGCCACCTCACGCAAGCCCGGATCCTGGATCGCAGTGATGAACTCGTCCCAGACGTCGACATACACCAGGTAGGTCCCCGGAGCGAGGGGAAGTTTTGCACCGGGAAGATCCGGCTGGCGTGTATATCGGGTGTCAGCCTCGTTTCTGCACTGGACACCGTCGACGTAGTAGCGCCCTCGCCCGATTTCCAGATCCGCCAGTATCAGGCGTGGTCGGCAGGCCATGGCCACGGACCCAAGCTCGACATGGCAACCCTGGCCACTGTGATCGACGAAACGCTCGCCCATCATCTGGTCGAAGCACCAGCGGGCGGCAAGGGCTGCCTCCGCCGATAGGACTGACCCCATCGTCGAAAGTAACTGTGTCTCGTCCCGAGCGCCTCGCCACAGCCGCAGTTCGTGAAGCAGACCGTTGAGGAAATGGTGAGGCTGATCCCTAAGCAGGGTGGCTCCGATGAGGCATGGCGGGCCGGCGGCCGTGGCAGAATCCGGCGCGGGAATCGCGCGCACGCCGCTGGCCGCGAGTCGACCGTCGACGAACAGCTTCACGCTTGCCTCACGGCATACCACGGAGAGGTGGGCAAGAGCTCCAAATGCCAGCGCCCGGTCCGAACTCAGACGCAGCAGTGGGCGCACCGGACTGCCCTCATCGCTTTCATCACCTTCATCGCTCTTCTCGACCCCGGTCGCGGCCTCCCTGGATTGCTCCGCCTCGTCTGCCCCGGCCTGGCCGTGAATTCCTCCGGACGGTTGCGCGAGTTCGAAGATGACAACGCCCTCAGGATCGATGGCGAGCCGATAGCTGCCCTCCGGCGGTGTCTCGGACGCGAGGGTCGCAAATCGGCTGATCACGACGCCCCCACCCGGTTCGGGACTCACCCAGGCTTCGATGGTGAACGACTCGTTCGAGGCGATGGCCAGAGACTCCGACTCGCCCAGCCGCAGGTAGTCGTCCTGGCCGTCAAATGCGAGGGCGGAAATGGGGCGAACATGAAACCCGGCGTCACTTTCGGGGGCGCCGCTCGCACCGATCAAGTCGGTCGTTCCCGTTTCGATCCGGTGGCTCAGGATGTCGAGCTGGGCGTTCCAGTCGGAATCCAGTTGCACCCGTCCCTGCTGCATCTGAACCCCACTGAAGTGATCCTCAGGGTCGAAGATGAACCGGGAAAAATCTCCCTTCAGGCTGCCCTTCATAGCTTCCTCCTGGCTGGCACGGCGTCTGGTGCCCGCACGATGTCAGGTAACTTCGACTACGTTCACTTCCAACCCCCACGGAAGGTATTCCCGCAGGACCTCGGGCACGCGGGCCCGGCGCTGGGGTTGGTGCAGTGAATGGAACACCCCCATCTCGGAGTCGCCGCTTCCACCGGCGGCGATTTCGGCCGGACATCCTGATGCCAGCTGAGCGTAGCCGGGGTCTCCGAGAACGGTTGCGGTGAACGACGGATTGATGCGCTTCGCCGCGACGTCGCGCCCGTCGGCGTCGCGGGCTTTGGAGAGCGCCAGGTCGGGCTGGCATCGATAGCGGCCCGGAGTACTTGAGCCGAGAGGTACGTAGCAAAAGCGTAGACTGCCGGCCTCTAGGCGCCGAACCGAAACAGGTTCCGTGAAGATCACATCGGATGCCAGGATTATTTGACTGACCGCCACGCGACCGAAGATCGTGCTGCGCTCGACGGTCATCGCCGGCCCGGGAGCAACCCCACCGGGGACCGCGCGATCGGATCCGCCGGAGATAGCCCAACCTGACCCACCATCCACCGTGCTGTCGCGGATCTCGAACCGCTCGACCCCCTCGGGAAGACGCAACGCGCCAACGATCGAGCCGTCGATCGTAAGCTCCACCTCCGGTCCCTCGAGTGCGGGCACACTCTGCTTCGCCAGAGAGCCCCCATCCGAGGAGATGCCTCCGGTGAGCGTGCAATGGCGGATGCGAAGCGCTGCCCCGCCACGCAGTTCGATACCACCGTCAATGAGGATTCCATCGAGGGTCAGGCAGGCACCGGGTCCACCCCCGGCGAGGATTCGGTCGCCTGTCAGGCAGGGGCGACACCCGCCGCATGCTTCTATCAACAGATGGCGACCCGGAGGCAAACCTATTGGCGTCGTACCGAAAGGATAGATTCCGTTGTCGGCAATTCGCAAAATTCCGTCCACTCCGCTTCCCGCCCAAGCACCGAGCGCCTGTTCAACCCCGTCGAAACGATGGTGGCCAGCGGGACTCTCCGGTCCTAACACATCTTTACCAACTACGCCTGTCCAAGTCGGGGACTCGGCCCCCACCCTCGCCGATTGCCTGGCATAGGTGCCCGCACCAAGCGCCCCGCTCAATCCGTACGCGTAGTTGACCTCGACATCAGTCGGATCGCTCGCATCCGCAAAAGCCAGGCGTCCCAGAACCGTATCGACCGCCACGGCAAACGACTGTTCCATGGGCGCGTCAACGGAAGAGTGGCCCGGGGGTACGATTGGTTCGGGTCGTTGCCATTGGCTCAGATCGCATATCACGATCTCCCCGGCCGGGATGGCTTTCCAGGCTGCGGTGTCTTGGCGCACAAACACCTGGAAGGCCGGTGCCGCTCCGAAGAAGGCGGTGTACGGCTCCTCGCCGCGCGACCGGGAACGAATCTCCTCGCGGAGCGCGTGGGGTTCCAGACGGACCGGAAGGTCCATCGGTGTGATCGCCTGATCGATTTCCGGCCGCTCGAACGGCGGGTTGAAGAGCGGCCCATCAAGACCGAGAGGATTAAACGTGTAGCACCCCGGAGCCACACGACGGGGCGTTCCCCGATGGACCGGAAAACTCCCCAGGCGCCAGACGAAGAGACCCAGAAGTGGCAGGTTGAACCGGCCTTCCGGAGCAATGAGTCCGGATGCGTCCGATGGTTCGACCGCCGAGCGCCGTACATCGACCGTATGCGCGACCGAATTGAAGGGAGTCCCGAGAGCGGCGAGCGCCGTTGCATCGCTGAGATCGATGGTGCCCCCCTTTCCGGGGCGCACGTGTTCCAGGAACTGAGTCGCGCCGAGAAGCTCGAAGAACTGCACGACATAGGCCGGCCAGCCGGTCGCGTCTGCCACCACGCGCCCGACAACAGAAGGCACGCCCTTGCGACGCCGGTAGGCGATGGTGTTCGCCACCAGCGACCGCTCGGTCGGCGCGCGATAGCCCGGCCGGTTGATCCCCGGAATGCCCAGCAGATCGCCAATGTAGGGTATGACCCAGGGAGCACAGGTCTCGATAAACCAGTCTTCGTAGAGCGCCTCGATGTTGGCTTCAAGCGCGCCGTACTGACTCCCCAAAACTCCCATCAGGGCCCGTAGCGGCTCGCCGCGATAGTCGTCCTCGTAACGGAAAAACTCCGGAAGGAGCCCATAGAGGCGCTCCGCCCTTGGGTCGCCGACACCTGTCGCAGTCTTCGTGGCGTCGTTAATTGACATCGCCTTTGTGCCCCTGAAATGTCATGTGAATGCCTTTGGGATTGACGAGCCAGAGCTCGGCCGGTATGGCGTCCTGCTTCTTCGGGTCCCAATGCGCCGGCCACGCCGTGAGACGCTCGGAACCCGTCGCGGAGAAGTGGGGGGGGGCCGGCGGGTTGTTTCGCAGACGTGTCTCTCTCTCCTGCCGACGACAGCCAGCAGCTGACCCCCGCAACGCCATCGATCTCCTGGATCACGGCGATCACCTCGGACGCCGCGACATCCTGGCCCAGACCACGCCGATCGAAGCCGAAAGCCTCTAGCAGAGCGCTTTTAAGGCTCCGTTCGATATCTTCCGAACTGTGTCCGGGAACCACGCAAACTGTCGCATCGATGTCGAAAAGCAGGCGCACGCAAAGATCGAGCCGGAGCGACGGGCCGGGCACCCGGACCCGGTGGATCGACCCAATCAGGCGATCGCAGAGTGCGGACGACCGGGTGATGGACTTGGCCTCTGAGGCGGCGACGGTCAGCTGAACAAGGTGGGCATGGCCGTTCCAGAGCCCCACGGCCCGAGCTTTTTCAATACCCGGAAAGGTGAGTGCGAAGGACGCGTAGTCGTCCAGGGACACGACCCGGCCAAGGGTTCGCACGGAGCGTGGTAGCTCTAGCCGGATTTCCGCCGTAGTTTCGGGCGGCTCGGCGCCGAAGGCGGGCAGCGGGTTCGTCACCGCGCCAACGCCGGGAAGGCGGCCCTGGAGCAGTCGGAGGGTATCAGCCTCGACCGGCCCGGTCGGTCCGCGGTCGCTTCGGTAGCTGGCAACCACATTGTCATGACCACTCGGAAGGCGGGCACCGTGCTCGCCGTCGCCGAATACGACCTGGGTCTGGCCGCGATGATCGACGCGCAGCTCATAGCTGCGGCTGCGGGGGCCCTCGCTCAGAAGCGTTTGAACGCGTCGCCAGGCGATGTCGTCCACTCGGATCTCCACGGCGTTGTCGACGCCGCCTCGAGGGGTTCGAGTGTGCGTCACCGGTGAGTGGTGCAGGGTAAAGCGCTGGTTCGCCCGACCCGTGTCGCCGCCCCCAAGCACGTCGCGGCGGATCGACCGGCCCCGGACGAAAAACGCGACATTGCCATGGAGGGTCACTGTGCTCGGATCATAGGCCTGGCGCAAGGGAGCTTTGAGCTGCAGGTGCGTTGTCCGGGGATCACCGGCGACGCCGGCGATGCTGCGCGCGACCTCGACGATTTCGCCGCCGGGCGCACTCTCCGCCTCGCCTTGCCGGGTCCTGGAGCGGAGGATCAGCCGGTGCCCCGGATTCAGGGGCTCGCTCAGTGGCAAGGCGAGTTCGATACGGTCACCGGCGACCGGATCGACCGTCCCGGAATCGCCCGCCAGAGCCAGTTCCTCACTTTCGGCCAGCACACGGGTGTCGCGGAGACCGAACTGCGGGAGCCGGTTGCCCGGATCGGTACCGGATTCAATGCGAATGCGGGTACTCATCCCGTGGCGGCGGAAGGCCCGGCGATAGTCCGTCGTGGCCGCCGCGATCCGGTAAGGCTCAACCCGGCTCGCCTTCGGGGTCGCCTCTTCGAGCACCACCCAGCCGCCGGCGACGATCCGGGGATCGCCGGTACTGAGGTCGACCGTGCCTTCTTCCAGATGAAAACCCGGCCACTGCTTCTCGACAATGCCACCGAACGGGCTGGCCGCCACAACCGGGACCTGAGATCCGGCGGCAAGTGCCAGGATCTCCCGCCGCCCGGGCCCTCTCGCAACCGGAGACCAGGTCGCACCACGACCGCCGGAGCGAAAGACTCCACGTGCGGTTCCGGCAAGCAGGTCAACGCCGTGGGTCGTCGGGGCCCGGCCCGCCGCCAGAGCGCGCACCGGGAGGAGCGTCGTTCCGTCGGAGAGGGTACTCACCCGGCTCCAGACCGGACCGGTGTGCCACCACTGGGATTCGGCCGATCGGAACAGGCCGAGATTGGTGGCGGCGAACCAGTCGCCCCGGCTGCCATCGGGCACACGCAACAGTGCGTAGACGGTCAACTTGGCCAGGTCATGGGCTCCGGCGAGGGGGGGCAGGCCCCGGTTCCAGGCTTTCCAGTGCTTGCCGTGGTCGGTGGTCCGGAAGACGCCGTGGTCCGTTCCGGCCAGGACCTCTCTGGCATCGGCGCCGAGCGACAGCGCCCGCACAACCACGTCGCTCATCCCGCTAGCGCGGTGCGTGCCGGGCAGACCGCCATTCACGGGTTGCCAGCCCGAGCCTGCATCGTCGGCGCGAAAAACGCCGTTACCGGTGCCGGCCAGTAGCAGGACCCGCTGGTCGTGCACCGTGGCGACGAGGGTGTGGACGGTGGTGCGCGGGAGTCGGTTCTCCGCTGGGTCGCGGGCGCCGCGCCAGCCGTGTTTGGGAGGCCTGGCCTCGAGCGGATTCCAGTGCGCCCCACCATCAGTCGAGCGGAACACCGCCCCGGATCGGGTACCTGCGAAGAGCTGGCCTTGAGGGGCTTGTGCCAGGCAGCGCACGTCTTGCCGCGGTAGCCCCCCAGCGGAGGGCTGCGCCGTGTCTCCGGCCCCGGCCTGCCAGTTGTCCCCCCCGTCGGTGGAACGGAACACGCCCCGACCGGCCGTGGCGGCAAGCAGGGTCCCGCTGTCAGCGACGAGCAGGGCAGGGATGTCCTTGGCCGGCAGCCCCGCGTTGGCCTGCCTCCAGAGCGACGCGTCCTCAACGGTGGGAGCACAAACGAACACGCCTCCCTCGAACCGACCGTACTGGCGCCGGACAGTCTGCGGCAGCTCGTTCCACTCCGGAGCGTTGTAACCGAACAGCTTGACCTGGCGGCGGAAGCGGAAAACCTGGTCTTGGTGCGGACGATTCTGTTGTTCGGAGAGCACGTCCCCGGCCCGCCCCAGTGCGTCGAGAGTCACCTGCGTGATTCCGAGCTTGCCCGTCTGTTGGACCTGGATCTCCTTGACCCGGCAGACGCGCCAGGAACGAGCGGCTCCAGGCTCAGTCCCAGCGAGGAACAGCAGTAGTGGATCACCGGGGGAGAGCCCTGTGCTGACGCCGCGCAGCCGGACCGTGGAAGCGTTGCGGGTCAAGGTCGGTTCCGGGGGCCGAGGCCGTGCCGCAGGCGCGAGGGCGTTCCACTCTGGACACATCTCGAAAGGGGCCTGAGTTTCGAACGTCTGCGGCGGTCCATCCGACCCCGGGATGCTCAATACGGGTGTGCCGGCCGGTAGGAATACTTTCGATGACGGACCCGGAGAGTCCGCGACCTGGACAGCCAGGTAGGCGCCGGGAGCCACAGCCGGCCGCCGTTGATAACCCAGAGTCCAGGCCATCTCCTGAACGGAGACCGGTTCGCTGGCGGTGCCGAGGTACCCCTCGTTCGCAACCCTCTCCTGGTAGAAGGTGATGATATCGCCGACAACGGCCCAGGCCTTGACGAGGGCGACGGCCCAGTTATCCGGCGCCTGGAGATTGAGATTCGCGAGAGGGGTCTCTCCCTGATTTAGGCCGTCTGGAATTACCTCGGCCGGCAGGAGCGCGAGCATGCTCCGAACGAACGTGGCGTAAGTGCCAACGCGATAGCGTAGCTCCTGCTCCCCGAGCCCGGGAGAATTGGTGGGCGGCTCTAGCCCCTGAACAAGCGTGATTGATGAGGAATTGAAAGTGGAATAACCGCCGAAGTACCCGAAATGCCCCCTCTCCGTGCGAAAAAAACCTTGGACAGATTCTTTGGAGAAGGAGGCATTTCAGATGAACGATTATACGCGCAAGAACATGAGGAACCGCAAGCGGCGAATTGAGCGTCGGCTTGGGGATCGGAATTGGAAAGATCAGGCGAAGCCGATGCTGTCGGCGCGCAACATCCGGTACGAGATGGGAGACCGGATGAGGGGTCTGTCGGTGGGCGGCATCGGAATGATGCATCAGGTGGCGCGGCGGACCGGACTGATCGAAGCCATCGACAAGGACGTGCATGTGCTGAAGCGGCATCTGCCCTACCAGGAATCGGATCACGTGTTGAACATCGCCTACAACGCGTTGAGTGGGGGCACGTGTATGGAAGATATCGAACTGCGGCGCAATGACGAAGTGTATCTGGACGCGTTGGGAGCACAGCGGATTCCGGATCCGACCACGGCGGGAGACTTCTGCCGGCGATTTGAGGAAGACGACGTGGAGTCGCTGATGGACACGTTCAATAAAGTGCGGCTGAAAGTCTGGCGCCAGCAGCCCGATGCGTTTTTCGAGGAAGCGGTTCTGGAGGCGGACGGGACATTGGCCCCAACCACCGGAGAATGCAAAGACGGGATGGACGTGGCCTACGACGGGACATGGGGTTATCACCCACTGTTGATTTCGCTGGCGAACACGGCCGAACCGTTATACCTGGTGAACCGGAGCGGCAACCGGCCCTCGCATGAGGGAGCGGCCAAACGGTTCGATCAGGCAATCGCGTTGTGCCAGCGTGCGGGGTTCGATCAGATCCTGCTGCGCGGGGACACCGACTTCAGCCAGACCCGGTATTTGGATGGATGGGACGACCAGGGCGTGGGCTTCATCTTCGGCATCGACGCGATGAAAAACCTGGTGGCCCGGGCCGACCAATTGGAGCCGGACTGCTGGGCGCGCCTGGAACGTCCCGCCAAGTACGAGGTAGCCAGCCAACCCCGCCAGCGTCCCGACAAGGTCAAGGAACGGATCGTTCGGGAGCGTGACTTTGAGAATATCCGCTTGCGGGGCGAGGATGTGGCCGAGTTTGCGTATCGGCCCGGAGCCTGCGATCGGGACTACCGCGTCGTTGTGGTGCGAAAGAATCTGTCGGTGGCCAAAGGGGAGCAGGTGTTGTTCGACGACATCCGGTACTTCTTCTACATTACCAACCGTGCGGATCCTGCGGACCAGATCGTGATGCGTGCGAATCAACGGTGCAATCAAGAGAATCTTATTGAGCAGCTCAAGAACGGCGTACACGCCTTGGGGATGCCGGTCGGGGATCAGACCAGCAACTGGGCCTACATGGTGATGGCCTCACTGGCCTGGACACTGAAGGCGTGGTTTGCGTTATTGCTGCCCGAAACCGGACGTTGGGGCCAGAAGTATCAGGCCGAGAAGCAGACCGTGCTACGCATGGAGTTCAAAACGTTCCTGAACGCCTTCATGCTCGTGCCTTGCCAGCTCGTGCGTACTGGTCGGCGCATCGTCTTCCGGCTGATGGCCTGGAACCCGTGGTTGCCAGTCTTGTTTCGTGCCGTGGATGTGTTGCGTCAACCTCTGCGATGCTGACCCGATCATGGATCTGAGCCCGGGCGGTCGAGGTCCCGGTTTCTTTCAACCCTTCAAACAGACACGGCGAGGCGGCAACTGAAACAGATACAACACGAACCGCATACCTGGAAAAAGCGATCTGGGAACGGGAGCTTATGCCTCCAATTTTACGGCCGTGAACCGGCCGTTTGTCCACTGGTTATGCGCTTGTTTTGGGACTAGTCTGTCGAGGATCGGTGAGCAGGGATTCGACGGTGCAGTTCTCCCTTATGTGTACATTTGGCAGCGCGAGAAGACGCTGTCGGACGTGAGCTTCAAGTCGTGGCCGACTCACGAGCAGGGCCTCCAGGCCCGTACACCGAGCGTGGTAACCCCCATTGTCGAACCAACGCACACGGCTGATGTCGGTCTTGGCGCCTCCCTGGGCGACGAGTTCCTCCGTCAGTCCGGAAAAGAAGCCTTCAAGCACGCTCAGACCGCTTCCGAGCAGAGCGTGAGCGTGTCGCCCTTGTGGAACACCCTTCCGGTTCTCGCCGACGGCTGGGAAGACGTCGCGTTCCAAGACAGTAACTTCACGACAGTGGTTCGACAATACCCTTGCGGCCAGAAGTCCGCTCATGCTGCCGCCGATAACGAGCGCGCGCTCCAGTGACGCCATGGTCTGAATGCCTCAGGAAGAACTCTGTGCATACTACGAATAATGGAAAAAGTCGTCAACGATGCTGTGGGTTTCGAAAACAACCCCTCAAGTCCTGACGAATCCGGTTCGCGGAAGTTGAAAACCTCGAAGCACCCCCGTATTTCGGCCATTTCTCAGATGACGAGAAGGTCGTTTATCAGGACCTGACCTTCTGATTGCGAACAAACCCCGCCTCTAGTATCGTTTAGCTAGTTTTCTACGGTTCTTTCAACGACACAATTTAAACTTGGAATCCGGCACTAAACTCGGCCACTACGAGATCAGTACACTCCTTGGCAAAGGTGGTATGGGGAAGTGTATCGAGCCCCCCGTCATCTGGGAAGTAGCTCCATGTTCCGACGACTGATCAGCAGGGTGGTGGGATCAGGCCGTGATTCTATCGTGCTCAATGCTGCCAATTCTGGAGATGCGACTGCTTTGCGGCGTTCACTTGACGCAGGAGGTAATGTGAACGCGAAAGACCAAGATGGGGTAACGGCGCTCATGGCAGCGGCATTGGGCGGTCACCCCGATATAGTTCGGATCTTGATTGAAAACAGGGTTGAAGTGTATGCACGCGCCAATGATGGAACAACTGCGTTGATGAGAGCGTCAACCACTAACAACGCCGACACCGTCCAACTATTGATTGGGGCTGGGGCAGACGTGAATGCCTGGGACTTCATGGGCTGGACACCATTGCTAAATGCAGCATCCTTTGGCCATACCAAAGTGATCGACACCTTGCTCCAGGTAGGGGCCGAAGTAGACCAGAAAAACCATGAGGGGCGGACCCCTCTTTCGTGGGCCGCAGGGGAAGGCTTTGATGACTCAGTCCGAACGCTTCTCTCAGCTGGGGCGAATGTGAATGGGAGGGATAACATTGGCTTGACGGCCCTGATGTGGGCATCCGAGACAGGACAGATCGATACAGCCCAAATCTTGATTGACAGCGGTGCAGAAGTTAATTTGCTGGCCGCTGACCGCGAGCGAGAAGTATTTAGAGGAACCGCGATTGGTGGTGAGACGATTTCTGCCACGATAGCGCGTAAACAAGATGAATCTCTAGACACTGGCTGGACTGCCTTGATGGCGGCTGCGGCACAGGGTCATATCCAGATCGCCGAGGTTCTGATTCGTTCTGGAGCGGACGTGAACGCCGTCAGTAATGACAACTTAACGGCGCTGGAATTGGCGCGCGAGTCCGAGAACGAAGAAATGGCAGCTATCTTGCAAGCCGCAGACGCGGAAATGACCAATCAAGATACTGAATCGGGATCCTAGTTTACCCACTAGCAGCCGATTGCCAGGCTCCATAGACATAGACCAACAAGAATAACTTCATGGATTGTCCACGTTGCCGACTAATCAATCCAGACGGTGCCTTGAGATGTGATTGCGGCTACGACTTTGCTACTGGCGAAATGAAAGGGTCATACCTGCGGAATGCTCAAAACCAAAAGGGGGAGGCGCAATTCCAAGAGCTTGTCGAAAAACACGGCGGTGTCGATGCAGCGTTTAAAGTGATTGGCAAGCGGAGCATGTTACAGGGAGCGGCAGCTTGTGGCATCGGTCTATTGGCGACAGTTATTTCATTCGGTCTCGGAAGATACGCCGTCGTTTTTACCGGAGTTGTTCTTATTGGAGCCGTCCAATTCTTTAGGGGTTTGACTCAATATATGAGAAAGCAGTGATTATCTCTGGCAACGTCACCACCGTAGGCACCGAGCAACCATCGCCGTTGAATTGAAAGCGCACCTGTGCCAGTCCCCTGATTTGCGAGGTCAGGTCCTGAGAAATCATCTTGTCGGACCTTGAGAATTGGCCATATCGCGGTGCCGTTGAGTTCTAGGTGATTGAAGTTGGGCAGCCAAAATGTGACCGATCAGCGGACCTCAGACCAAGGCGACTTCCTGTCGCAGCCCCTACCTCCGTCCGCCGCCGTCGTGGCCCGTCGGGAGGACTCCGGATCACCTGCACCGGATAGAGTCCGTTCCGTGGACATACGGGTCTCAAGCGTATATGCTGCCGACACTCGAAACACACAACACCCTAACGAACGTTGCAGAGCGTCATTGGGCAAAATGACGGAGGGAGATTTGATGCCAAGAACAACCTATATCCTGCTTTCCGTCTTTCTTATGGGCGTAGCCGGGCTCAGCTTCGCGCAGCCCCCGCAAGAGCCTGCAGCAGAGTTGCCAGAATCAGTGCGGCTGCTTTTCCGGGAGGACTTCCAAGGGCAACAGCCGAACGACGTGGCGTCCCGGATTCCGCTTACAGAGCAGCACGGGACGAATGTCAACCTGGAGTTAAAACTGTACGGGCCCGGTGCGAAAGCGGCCCCCGACCATGAGTCCGGACTCCTCCTGCAGCAGGCGGAAGACGCAGCGCGACCGGGAGAGAGCGTCGGCTATGTTTGGTCGGGCGCCACGGAAGATCGTTGGGCCGTCATGCTGAAAGATCGCAACAATTATATCGACCTACGGGGACCCGCCAAGATTCGATGGCGCACCCGGGCTAGGAACTTGCATCAGCTTCGCCTTGTCGTAAAGCTCGCAGACGGGGCCATGTTGGCGGCGGACTATGTAGAGCCTGAAACGTCATATTGGCGTGAAACTGAGTTCTATCTTGTCGACATCCCTCGCTGGCGGGCGCTGGATGAAACGCGGATGGCTGTATCTGGGGATTCCGAGTGGAAGATGAATGTGGACTTAAGCCGTGTTGACGAGGTCGGCTTCACCGACTTGATGAGAGGGGCCGGTTTTGGGACGGGGGGAAACAGCGGCGTTGACTGGATCGAAGTTTCCGGGAACCTCGTAAGCCGCAATACCTCCGGAAACTAGTCGGTGCAGACAGGACAACGGTTCCTGGCTGACGGTTGACGAATCTGTCCGGTTAGAGATCGTCGTCGTCCAGAATTGGTTCACCGAGTTCGAACGACTGGTGACTCTTTCCCGATTTCCAAGTTCAAGTCCTGATAAATCATCTTCGCGGAAGTTGAGAATCGCCAGATGGGTGCCGATAGGGTGCTAGAAGTGCCGTTTTGCGTTCTGATTTGCACGATTCTGCACACCCTAAGCACTTGAGACTATAGAAACGTTAGCTGCCGTCGGTTTACCACGACCTGTGCAAATTGACCAGGTCCAACATGAGGGGCAAACATGACAAGCGCTGAAACCGACCCGAGTGAAGAGAACTGCGGTCCGGTCGATCCTTCGATGATCAGCCCAGAGATGCGCCAGATCTATGTCTATATGAGTAACACCCTGCTGGATGAGGGCAGGCGGCCGTCTCTTGAGGAAGTCGCTGAAAAAACGGCACAGTCGCTGGACGTGGTCAAACAAGTACTCGACGCATTCGAGAGCGTGGCCGGAATTTATCGCGATCCGTTCTTTAAGAACGTCATCGCCTTCTATCCGGTGGCGGCTATCCCAACGATCCATCGGATCGTACGGCCAGACAATGGACGGATCGCATATTCGCCCTGTGCCATGGACGCGCTGACGTTGGCGCCGACCCTAGAGCGTATGTTGTCTATCCGATCAGCGTGCAGATACTGTGACCATGAAATTTCGATTAGCTACAATGAAGATGGTAGCAAGATTACCGAGCGAACACCTGAGGGCATTTGGATCTGGATCGAGGATCGCATCCCGAGCGATGCGCCTTACTACCTCGTCGTATGCATCAACACCAATTTCTTCTGCTGTAGGGATCACCTCGACAAATGGCGGGCGGCAGAAACAGTCATCCACAGCGGAAAACCGTACAGTCTGAGCGAGGCGTTTGCCGCATCCGACCGATGGTGTACATACAAGATGTATAAGCTGGTCGTCGAGGGTCGTCCCTGGGGTGGCAAGGCTCTCGATCAAGTTTAAGAAGTGAGGTTGCCCGATTGGCAACGACATGGATCGTCTCAAGAACTCGTGCGATCTCATGCGATGCGGACGTTACCGCGGCGCGATACGATGGCGCAACGGCTCGGTTAAGGAAAGGGTGCCGGTCCCTAATTACGCAGGTCAAGTCCTGATAAATCATCTTCGCGTCACTTGAGAACAATAGTTCCTGTTTTTCCCACTGAAAAATCACCGTTTCACAGAAACACGGATGGGCTCTACCTACCCCCCCCCCATTTCCTATGGGTCGCGATTCATGGGTTCCCCCGGGGATCGATTTCTTTAAACGCAGGTGTTGCATCGGTCGGCTGTGCAGGCACCTTGTTGCCGGAACTGTACGTTCCCCTTGCCCGCCATCCCTCGCTGTGATTAGATCGACGATACGTTCCGTGGTTTCGGGCGGCGCGTGTACCGATATGCGAACATTGAACCGATCCAGGGTTCGATCCTGGTTCGACTCGTCGCCATCTTAAGTGAACCCCTAACAGCCGGTGATCGGATTCGGCGCCGGAGAAAGGAAATGTGATGAAGCAACTATTACTGTCAGCGCTCATGCTGGGGATGCTCACGAGCGTCGCGGAGGCCCGGCAGGCTGAAGGACCCTCGGCATCGGCAACCTCATCCAATCTCATCCAACAATTTTTGATGGCCTACAACAGCCAGGACACAGCCTATTTCGACAGGACGTTGGCAAACGATGCCGTCGTTCTTGATGAGGACGGACACACGCTGACCGGCAAAGACCTGTTGATGCGCATTCTGGGCGGACGGCTCTCGGCTACTCCTGCACCGCGTCTCGTTGCTTCAGACATTACAGGATCGGATGCTGGGGACGTAGCGTGGGGCTCGCTGAACTACACTTTCGAGCAGGATGACGAAACAAGAATGGGTTTCATGACTCTGGTCTTCCAAAGGTCCGGTAACAATTGGCAGATTGCACACTGGCAGTTCTCCATCCATACGGTGCCTGAAGGCTAAGCCTCGCCGGTCACACTGATTCTCAATGGAATCCGAACGATGAGTGAGGTCCGGATTGATTAGGCACGTCCGAACGAAATCAACATCGTCCTGAACTGGTTTGAGGAACTGAAGGAACGGGTGCCGGTTCCCTGATTTGCGAGGTCAGGTCCTGAGAAATCATCTTGTCGGACATTGAGAATTTCAACAAACGGACGCTAGAACTCAGCCCCGCGTTACCCAAAGACGCGCTCAGTCAGCAGCGTCAAGATGTTTAATAGCAATGCGGGCCACAAAAGGATGATTGCGATCAGTCCTAGCACCAGCAAAATGTTGTCTCTTCTAGCGGTCGTCATGGTGTTGGTCTCCGTCTTCTTGTCGGTACATTTTTTTCACCGACTGGTGACACATACCGCAAATCTGAAGTTTCACATGAGTATCCTCAACAAAGTGTTCTCTCAGCCAGCGAAACACAAATCAACATCGTTCTCAACTGGTTTGAAGAACTGGCCGAACGGGTTCCGGTGCCCTGATTTTCGAGGTCAAGTCCTGACAAATCATCTTCGCGGACCTTGAGAGTTGGATGCACAGCTTACTACCATGTTCGGCGTAGAAGGACCATATGGATCGGCATTCGATAGTCCTGAGGGCCGCCAACCCCACGTTCGATGACGGTCTGGCATTTGCCCGCTACCTTGACGAAGCAGCCGAGGGGTTCTTTCATTTTATGCTCGGTCGCCGCGCCCGGCACATAATCGCCACGGTGTTCGCCCAGCCCGACCACGACCTCTCCTACCAAAATGTGACTTTCGCAGAACGTGACAACGTCATCGTGGGAATGATCTCGGGGTTCACCGCGGAGCAGCATCGCCGTTCCTCGCACCAACCCCTGAAGCGGGCTGCTGGAAGGCGTAATCTACGAATGAGGGTCGTGCTAATACTGTTTGCTCCACTCATGCGGATTATCGATTCAATCGTCGATGGCGATTTCTACGGCCTGGCCATCGCTGTGGATAAGGAACTTCGCGGCGATGGCGTCGGCTCCGTCTTGATGGACTCCCTTGAAGAGCGGGCTCGAGCGAGCGGATCGACTCGACTATCCGCCGACGTTTCAGCTAAGAATGAGGGATCTCTCCGATTCTGCGAGCGCCGCGGGATGAACGTCGAGTCGCAGTGGCCGAAGCGATGGGCTATACCGGGATTGAAGTTCTATCGAATGACAAAAGGGCTCTGAGCCTTCAACCGTGAAAATGATTCTCAAGTCCTGTTAAATCATCTTGTCGGAAGTTGAGAATCGAAATCATCCCTTTACGCAGGGGGACTAGGAACTTGGACGCTTTCGACCGCGTCTTCAGCGAAGTTGCTTTCTTTCATTGTGCCTTTGTAGGGCCAAGTGCAGGTAACTAGTCCCTGGTCTTCTTTGAGGGAGATCACAGTCATGACAGGACGAACGGAGGCTGAACGAAGTTTGTCGCCAATAGGCTGAACTTTGTCGCCAATTTTGAATTTCATAGTGCAATCAGGATAACAAAACGGCAGCAAAATGGGCACGGACATCCAGGCGGCCCGACAGGGCTTGCTGAAGTTCATAACGAAGAAGGGCGGCTCGATCCCCATGCGGGATCTCCACACCCATAGTCTCGTCTTTTATCAGGCTGGGCATCAGGCTTTCTCGCAACTCATGGAGGGTCTCGTTGCGGACGAGTACGTCACCGTCGACCATGACGCCGGGATGTTTCAGCTCACAGACAAGGGACGGGCGTTCCTCGAAAGCCAAGTCTCCTAGACCGTTTTAATCCCGCCAGGCTGTCCGGCCCCGGATTCTCATCGGCCTGAAATGGTTTGAAGAACTGAATGAACGGGTGCCGGTTCCTTAGTTGACCGTGAAAACGATTCTCAAGTCCTGTATCTGGTTCTCGTCAACTGACGTTTGGTTCCCGCCTGGACGACTCGTTTTGCTAGACTGCCCCAAGTATCGAAGCCCATTCGTAGGGCTCGGGTAGAATGGTTGACGACCAGATTCGTCATGGTGTTGGCAACGAAGAGGAGAATTTGTCATGGCCTGGAATTGTATCCAGCGGATGCTGATGCTGACCGTCGCGATCGTTCTCTGGGCGGCTTCCCCGCTCGTCGCGCAAGGGCTCCC
Source organism: Terriglobia bacterium (assembly GCA_965263045.1). Classification (GTDB taxonomy): domain Bacteria; phylum Acidobacteriota; class Terriglobia; order 20CM-2-55-15; family 20CM-2-55-15. The sequence continues at coordinate 3,424,428 of CBDHGK010000041.1, read as the reverse complement.
GCCTACTGAAGCAAACGACAATCGAACGCCTGCGGGGGAATTGCGTGACGGCGTGCTGACTCTTCGAATTGAAATGCGCAAGGGCAACTGGCACCCGGAAAGCGAGGACGGCGAAACCATTCCCGTGTATGCATTCGGCGAGTCCGGAAAACGGCTGCAGATCCCCGGCCCGACGATTCGGGTGCCGCAGGGCACCACGATCGACATCTCGCTGCACAGCGACCTGGAGGTCCCAGCGACCCTGCACGGGCTGCACCAGCGACCCGGTGATGACGCTGACGTCATCACGGTTCAACCCGGCGCGACGGAACGGATTCGCTTCCTGGCAGGCACGCCGGGCACATATTTGTACTGGGCTCGGACTCCGGACGGCGAACGCGATAACAATCGAGTCCTGGATGCACTGCTGGGCGGAGCCCTGGTGATCGATCCGCCAGGAACGGTCGGTCAGGATCGCATATTCGTCCTCGAGCGCTGGAACGGTCCGACGCGAACGGCAATCAATGGCAAGTCGTGGCCCTACACGGAACGCCTCGACTATGAAGTCGGCGAAACGGTGCACTGGCGCGTGATCAACGTGTCGGACCTGAGTCATCCCATGCACCTGCACGGCTTCCACTTTGAACTTGATGCAGTGGGCGATGGAGAACGCTACCAGGTTTTTGAACCCGGCTTGCAACCGGAGGAGTTTACCCATTCCGCGGATATCGCCGAAACCTTTGAAATGTCCTGGGTTCCCAGTGAGCCTGGCCGATGGTTGTACCACTGCCACAGAATTCCGCACATGCGGCTTCCAGTTCCGCTCGATCCCGAAGATGTCCTCGTTGCAGACGAACATGAGAACGTGCACGACGACGATTCCGGATACTTCGGGATGGGTGGGATGATCATGGGAATCACCATAACCGGGCCCTCTCTCCTGGACACCTCCACGGGATGGGAACCGGAACGTCGACTCGAGTTATCGGTCGGCGAACGCAACGGGGATCCGCGATTCTTCCAACTGTCGCTTCGCGATCTGGCTCCGGAGGCTTCCGATGCCGACCCTCAAATGAGCACGGGCCTTACGGGCCCCGTCATTGTACTGAACCAGAACGCGCCGTCGGAAATTACAGTGGCCAACCAACTGCCGGACGCTCCCACGAGCATCCACTGGCACGGGATGGAACTGGAAAGCTACTACGACGGCGTATCGGGATGGGGAGGACTTGGCATTCGCAGAACGCCACCGGTGGATCCCGGACACCGCTTCGCCGCCCGGATGACACCGCCTCGCGCTGGCACATTCCTCTACCACACACACTGGCACGACGTGGCGCAACTGACTGGAGGTGTACATGGGCCACTGATCGTCCTGCCGCCAGGAGAAACCTACGATCCGACGACTGACAAAATGTTTCTCTTCAGCCAGGGACCTGATGAACCGTTTGGCGCCCCGGTGATTTTGATGAACGGCACGCCGGGACCCGCGGCGCTCGAACTGAAGACGGGGACGACCTACCGGTTGCGGTTCGCCAACATCACTCCTGCGGTCAACAACCTTCAAGTGTCGCTCCGGAACGCCGGCAGCCTGGTCGAGTGGCGAACCGTCGCCAAAGACGCCGCGGACGTGTTCAACCCGATGCTGCAACAGGCCGATCAGTTGATTGCGATAGGGGAGACCTACGACTTCGCATACCGCGCGACCTCCCCGGAGGTTTTGACGCTGGAGGGTTTGTCACCGAACAACGGCCGCCGAGTCGTCCAGACGTTGATTCTTTCCGATCCTGAGCCGTAGCCAGTTCAGCGGCTTCGAATCGCACTGAAATCCAAGCTCAAGTCCCGACAAGGCACCTGTTCGCGGACGTTTACGAACTTCCGAACACCCCAATACCATCGAATCTCATTGTGTGGGAGCGTCGGGTCGGTCGCGCCATAACCTGCATCGGGTATCTGCCGATAAATCAACTAATCAGATCCCAGGTCGCTGACGATCTGGGGAGCAGGGCGATCCGGCGCTCATTTTCTCGAAAACAGATCTTGAATAAACATATAATGATATGTTTATATGATTAAATATGATTGAGATGCCTGCTCTGACCCTGTTCGGTGCCGTCCATCGTTTGCGCGCCATAGCGGAGCCAACACGACTGCGACTGATTCACCTGTTGGCCCATGGGGAACTGACCGTCAGTGAAATCAGTCAGATATTGGGCCAGAGCCAGCCGCGTGTGAGTCGGCATTTAAAGGTGCTCTTAGATGGTGGCTTCGTGACGCGACTCCCGGAGGGTGCATGGGTTTTCTATCGCCTGGCTGACGGGAGCGAAGAAAGCGCCTCGGCGAATCTGGTGAAGATACTCATCGACAGGCTTGACTCCGGCGACCCGGTGGTTGCCGGAGATCTGGAACGACTGACGGAGGTCAAGGTGTCCCGTGCAGCAGAGGCGGCGGCCTATTTTGAAGCAAATGCTGCTGAATGGATGCAGATCCGAGCCATCTACCAGCCTGTCGCTGCAGTTGAAGCGGCGATGATCGAGCTTCTGGGCCCGCGGCCGGTCGACTTTCTCGTGGACTTCGGTACCGGTACGGGACTCGTACTGGAGGCACTGAGCGGCGTTTACAAACGTGCAATTGGCTTCGATACGAACCACGCCATGCTGGGCGTCGCTCGTGTAAATCTGGACCGGGCCCGCATCCGTCATGCGCACGTCCAACATGGAAACCTATTGTCGTTACCGAAGTCTCTTGACGCGCCCGACACCGTTGTCATCCACCAGGTCTTACACTATCTCGACAATCCTGCGGCCGCCGTCGGGGCGGCTGCGCGGCTCCTGCCGGCGAATGGTCGACTCCTCATCGTCGATTTCGCGCCCCATGAACTGGAGTATCTCCGAACCGAACACGCGCATCGGCGACTCGGATTTTCCGATGACGAGGTCTTCGAGTGGTGTCGCGCGGTGGGACTCACGGCGCAAGCGGTCCGCCAGGTACATCCAGTGCCTGAAAAATCCAAGAGCGTGCCCTCACCGACGGTTTCATTGTGGCTCGCCAGTCGAGCTCCGTCGGCTCAGACTGCGGACGGTCTGGAGATGGCGGGATGAGCCGCATGCGCACGGAACCGGTCAAGCCACCGCGCGTCTCGTTTGAATTCTTCCCTCCCCGAACAGCTCAGATGGAGGCCGACCTCTGGCACGCCGTTAAAAGGCTCGAACCCCTGCAGCCCAAATTCGTCTCGGTGACTTATGGTGCGGGTGGAAGTACCCGTGAGCGGACCCATGCGACCGTGCGGCGAGTCATCCGGGAAACATCACTGGAAGTCGCCGGCCACCTCACGTGCGTGGGGGCGTCGCGCGCGGAAGTGAATGCCGTGGCCCAGGACTACTGGAACGTTGGGGTACGGCACATCGTGGCGTTGCGGGGGGATCCACCCGCCGGAGCGGGCAGCGCTTATGAGCCCCATCCCGATGGATACGGCTGGAGCGCGGACCTGGTGGCCGGCATAAAGAAGTGCGCGCCGTTTGAGGTTAGCGTCGGCTGCTACCCCGAAGTGCATCCCGAAGCCTCGAGCCTGAATGCCGATCTGGAGGTGCTCAAACGCAAGGCGGACGCTGGTGCGGACCGCGCGATCACGCAATTCTTTTTCGAAGCGGAGGTGTTTTTGCGATTTCTGGAAAGGGTGCGGGCGGCTGGAATCACGATTCCCATCGTGCCCGGTATCATGCCGGTTTCCAATTTCAGAAACGTTCGGAAGTTTGCGGCCAAAGTTGGAGCGACCATTCCGGCCCGGCTGGCGCAGTTGTTCGAAGGTCTGGACGGAGACCCCTCAACCGAACCCCTCGTGGCCGCCAGCTGTGCGGCCGAGCTCTGCCTGGATTTGCGCGAGCACGGTGTCGATGACTTTCATTTCTATACCCTGAACCGTCCCGAACTCGCTTCGGCAACCTGCCGCATTCTGGGTATCAAGCCGGTGTCCGCCGCGGTTGGCGCTCCGGCAGAGGATGCAGCGAATTGACAAGAAACGAACGCAGAGTGCGGCTGCACAGGGAAGCCGAGTCCCGGGTCCTCATCCTCGATGGCGCAATGGGGACGATGATTCAGCAGGAAGAACTGACTGAAGCCCAATTCCGCGGGGAGCGTTTTAAGGAGCACGGCCGGGAAATAAGAGGAAACAACGACATTATCGCCCTTTCCCGGCCGGAGTTGTTGCGCGATATCCATACGCAGTACTTTCGTGCCGGAGCGGATATCGGAAAGACGAACACGTTCAATTCGAACGCGATTTCGCAAGCCGACTACGATATGGCCGGCTTGGTCTACGAGCTCAACCACCGTGCTGCAACGATAGCCAGAGACGCTGCGATGGAGGCTGAGTCCGGGGACGGGGGGCCCCGCTTTGTCGCCGGGGTGATGGGCCCGACCAACCGGACGGCTTCGATGTCGCCGGATGTCAACGATCCCGGATTCCGGAATATCACGTTCGAAATCCTGCGCGAGACCTACCTCGCTCAGGCACGCGCCCTTGTCGATGGGGGAGTCGACATTCTGCTTCTCGAAACGATTTTCGACACGCTCAATGCCAAGGCCGCGCTGTTTGGCATCGTCGAGCTTTTCGAGGAACTCGGTACCAGCCTCCCAATCATGATTTCCGGGACGATCACGGACCGCTCCGGTCGACTTCTTTCCGGACAGACGGTCGAAGCCTTCTGGAATTCGATCCGTCATGTCGAACCCTTTGCCGTGGGACTCAACTGTGCTCTGGGTGCGAAGGAACTCCGGCAATACGTCGAAGAGCTCTCCGAAGTTGCCGATTGCTTCGTCAGCGCCCATCCGAACCTGGGACTTCCCAACGAATTGGGGGGATATGACGAACCACCCGAGACGATGGCAGCGCTGGTAGGTGAGTTCGCAGAATCGGGCCTCGTCAATATTCTGGGTGGCTGTTGCGGCACGACCCCCGGTCATATCTCGCAGATCGTCGGCGCCGTAAAAGATGTGACCCCGCGGGTGCCTCCGATGCGGAAGCACGTCCTGCGTCTGTCGGGACTCGAATGCTTCAACCATGATCCCGACCCGGCGGTAGAGCGGACGGCGACGTTCATTAACATCGGCGAACGGGCGAATGTGACGGGTTCGGCCAAGTTCAAGAAGCTCATCGCTGGAGGTGATTTCGAGGCCGCGCTTGAAGTGGCCCGTCAGCAGGTTCAGAACGGAGCTCAGATCATCGACGTCAACATGGACGAAGGTATGCTGGATTCGGAAGCGGTTATGGTGAAGTTCCTGAACCTCATCGCCGGTGAGCCGGATGTCGCCCGGGTTCCGGTGATGATCGATTCATCCAAATGGCCTGTGATCGAAGCTGGCCTCCGGTCCGTGCAGGGCAAGGCGATCGTCAATTCGATCAGCCTCAAAGAAGGGGAAGCGTCCTTTCTGGAACAGGCGAGGCTGGCGAAACGCTATGGGGCGGCCGTGGTGGTCATGGCCTTCGACGAAGCCGGTCAGGCCGATACGGCGGACCGTAAGGTAGAAATCTGCGAACGCGCGTACGGGCTGTTGACCGAGGACGTGGGTTTCTGGCCGGAAGACATCATCTTTGATCCCAATATCTTTGCCGTGGCGACCGGGATGGAAGAACACAACGAGTACGGTCTGGCCTATATCGAAGCCGTTCGGCGAATAAAAGCCACGCTCCCCCATGCGCACGTGTCCGGTGGCGTCTCCAACCTCTCGTTTTCCTTCAGAGGGAACAACGTTGTCCGCGAAGCGATGAATTCGGTGTTCCTCTATCACGCCATTCAGGCCGGCATGGATATGGGCATCGTCAACGCCGGCCAGCTTGCAATCTACGAGGATCTGGAGCCGAACCTGCGGGATCAGATCGAAGACGTCATCCTGAACCGCAGGCCCGACGCCACCGACCGGCTCGTCTCCCATGCAGAGCAGCTGAAAGGCCACACGCGAATCGAAACGGGACCGGATCTTTCATGGAGGGATGTCGGTGTCGAAATGCGGATCGAACACGCGCTTGTTCATGGTTTTTCGGAATTCATCGTTGAAGATACCGAGGAAGCCCGCAAGGAAATCGGCAGCCCCCTGAAGGTTCTCGAAGGGCCGTTGATGGATGGGATGAACACCGTCGGTGATTTATTCGGTGCAGGGAAGATGTTCCTGCCGCAGGTCGTCAAGAGTGCCCGGGTCATGAAGAAGGCCGTGGCCCACCTGGTCCCCTTCATGGAGCGGGAAAAGCTCGAGCTGGGGGACACGTCGAAGACGGCGGGATGTGTCGTACTCGCCACGGTCAAGGGAGATGTCCACGACATTGGAAAGAACATCGTCGGTGTGGTGCTCCAGTGCAACAATTTTGAAGTCGTCAACCTCGGCGTTATGGTTCCGGCTGCAAAGATTCTTGAAACCGCCCGCGAAATGGGCGCGGACGTCATTGGCCTGTCGGGGTTGATTACGCCGAGCCTGGACGAGATGTGTCACGTTGCCTCGGAAATGGAACGGCAGGGCTTTGACATACCCTTGCTGATCGGCGGTGCAACGACCAGTCGCCTGCATACATCGGTCAAGATCAGTCCGAACTACGTCAAGGGGGCGACGATTCATGTGCCCGACGCATCCAGAGCCGTCGGCGTTGTACAGAAGCTTGTGTCGGAAGAACATCGGGAAGCATACCTGGCCAGCGTTGGGGCGGAGTACGAACGTGTCCGCGAAGTCCATCGCAATCACGATCCCGGCCAGAAGAGCCTCAGCCTGGTCGAAGCTCGGGCCAACGGATCGACCACCGACTGGGGGGCCTATACGCCGCCGCGCCCCCAGTTCCTCGGTCTCCGGGATTTCGTTCCTTGCGACCTCCGGGAACTGGTCGACTACATCGATTGGGGGCCGTTCTTCCACGCATGGGAGTTGTCGGGACGTTACCCCGAAATTCTGAACGATCCCAAGCAGGGAAAGGCCGCAGGCGCTCTGTTCGACGATGCCCGGGCGATGTTGCAGCGCATCATCGATGAAGGCTGGATTGCGGCACGCGCGGTGGTCGGTTTCTGGCCGGCCAGCCGCGTCGGAGACGACATCGTGGTCTACGCCGACGACGAGCGAATCACACCGCGTGGCGTGTTTCACACCTTGCGCCAGCAGTTGGTCAAGGCATCAGAACACAGGAACATCGCACTTGCGGATTGTATTGCGCCGGTTGAATCCGGAGTGGACGACTATGTCGGTGGTTTCGCCGTCACCGCGGGTCATGGCGAAGAGGCGCACGTGGAGCGTTTCAAGAGCGAACACGACGACTATTCAGCTCTCATGCTGCAGGCGCTGGCCGACCGCCTGGTCGAAGCCCTCGCTGAACGTATGCACGAACGGGTGCGCCGCGAGTTCTGGGCCTATTCGGCCGATGAAGATTTCAGTGCTTTAGAGCTGATCCGGCAGGGCTATCGCGGGATTCGGCCAGCGCCCGGCTATCCCGCGCAGCCCGACCACACCGAAAAAGGATTCCTATTTGACATCCTGGAAGCCGAGTCACGCGTCGGCGTCAAGCTCACCGAAAACTACGCAATGTGGCCGGCTTCTTCTGTCAGCGGTCTCTATTTCAGCCATCCGGAAAGCCGGTATTTCAGTGTGGGGAAGATCGGGTTGGATCAGGTGGAAGACTATGCGAAGCGTAAGGGTTTCAGTCTTTCCACCTGTGAACGATGGCTGGCACCCATTCTGGGTTACGTGCCTGCGGCACGCGATGTGGCCTAGCAGCCCGTGGCAGAAGTCTCGCGGGCCGCGCGCAGGGGTCTTCGGGTCGCAGACGCGAAGTGAGGAGCGGAACGATGTCTTTTCATCGCGACCGACGAACGACAAAGCCTGTGGCCCGAACCCCCCTGCGCCCAAAGGGTTACGGCGAAACGGGGCCGTCTTCGTTGTCGCCGACTCCTCGCAATGAATGAGCATTGCAACGTCGTCGCCTCCGAGAATGCGGCCCCGTTTGGCCGTAACGCGGCCCGCGAGACTTCTGCCACGGGCTGCTAGTGGCCGGTAACAGAGACATCGCCAGTGGCGCCGATGGGTCTTGCCAGGCGAGATCGCGAAGCGAGGAGGGAATGATGCTGTTTCATCATGACCGACGAACGACAAAGATATCGACGGCAACCCCCATCGGCCCGAAGGGTTCGGACGGAACGGGGCCGTCTTCGTTGTCGCTCCTCCTCGGAATGTAGGAGCATTCCCTCGTCGTCGACTCCTAAAATCCGGCCCCGTTGCGCTCCGAACGCCACTGGCGATGTCTCTGTTACCGGCCACTAGACAGCAACGCGGAGGTTCGCTCTGCGAGCGCACGCTGGATGCCGTCGTGTCCGTGCCTTACGAAATCGAGAATGGGGATGGACCGGTCGTTATCGCTCGAGGTCCGCTGCCTGATGTCGCTCGGTTTCGCCATCATCCTTCAAATACGGGATGGTCTGGGGTCCCTGTGGAAGGACACAGAGAGTCGATCCGCTCCCTGCATCCTTCAGAGCGTTTCGTGTGGCCCGGGCGACGTCGTTCACCGGTTCGAAATGCGCGGCCCGGATTCGCTGGTCGGAGAGACCATGGGACTTCACGAGGACCCGTGAATTGAGCTGGATCTGCGCCTGGACCTGGACCTGCCACTGATCCGGCTGTCGATAGTCGGGCGCGGTAACCTTGTCGAGCATTTCCCGAGGAGACTGACACGAGGCCAGGATTTTACCGTAAGCACCGTGATCGGGAATGCCGTCGCGGCACTCTGCCGCGCAGATGATGGTACCTCCAGGTTTTACAATCTTCGCGGCTGCCGACATGCCCTTGACCGACTGGTACAGGTTCTGGTCGAGGGGATAGCCCGAGTTCGTCGTCACGACCACATCGAACGGGGTGTCAACGGCTTGCATGGCATGGCTCCGTGCGGCCTGGCAGGCGACGGAATGTTCTTCAAAGAGTGTCCCGGCGAATGCGGCCGTGATTTCCTTCCGGCGGTTGAGTGTGACGTCCACGGCAAAATCGACGCCCGTCATCTCCGAGATCTCCCGAATGTCATCGTGTATGGGATTTCCCTCGGTGATACCCCATGTCGCATTCGGATGTCCGACGCGTCGGGCGTCATGCAGGTGGAGAACCGTTTCCAGTCCGGCCAGCCCGGGGGCCACCATCTTGGGTCCGCCGCTGAATCCTGCGAAGAAATGCGGTTCGACGAATCCCGTCGTGATCTTGAAGTCGGTTTCCATCCATTGCCGGTTCAGGAAGACCGGCGCGCCAGTCCGGGTTTCACCGACCCGAATCAGGGCCTGCTCGTCCCGCGCATCATGGCAGACGATCCGATAGTTTGCCGCAATCTCCGCACCGAGCATTTCGACCAGTTCTTCCCCGGTGTTGGCCCGGTGGGTCCCCGTGGCGATGAATAGTGTGATGTTTTCGGGTCCGATCTCCGGCATTTCGGCAAACAGCGCCTCGAGCATCAGTTGCCGCGGCTGGGCTCGCGTGATGTCGCAGACCGAGATTCCGACCCGCTGCCCCGGTTCAATCAGCCGCGAAAGGCTCTCACCGGCCACAGGTGTTCGAATGGATTCGAACAACAACTCGCGAGGATTGGCCGCCCCGGGCTGGTCCTCGGGTTCGATCACGGTCGTGCCCGCGTCCGGAAGGTCGACCTCCAGGCCTGTCGTGCCGTAGTCGAGGTTGAGTATCACGCGTCAGTTTCGAGGTGTGGGGACCGAGAGACGAAACCCCTGTGTTGCCCGAGTTTGGGCATTAGGGCCCTCGATCGTCTGTCCCCGGATTTCAAATAATCCCGACGAGGGGCGCGATCACCATCATAACCGCTGTCATCACGATCACCCAGACAACGCTGATGAGGGCGCCGGGCAGGAACATTTCCGTCATTTTGTAGTACCCCTTGCTGTAGGTGATCAGGGGCACGGCATCCAGTGGGAGCAGAAACGCGCACGAGGCTGTAAACGCAACCGGAAGCGCATAAAGCGCGGGGTTTGCGCCCGCGGCTTCGGCGAGGAGCATGATCGGCGGAATCATCACCACGATAATGACCGGATTGATCGGCAGCATCAGGTGAATGACGACGGTGAACGCGCTGATCAGGGCGATAATCCAGAGTGTGGGTACATCAGTCAGTCCGCCGAGGACCGAATCGACCACCCACTGCGCCAAGCCGCTGCCCGACGATGCCCCTCCCAACGTCGTTACACCGCCTAACATGACCAGGATGCCCCATCCCACCGCATCTTGAGCCTCCTGCCACGAGAACAAGCGGATGCCGGGTAGGAACATCGCGCATCCGCCGCACATCGCAACGAGGGTGACATCGAGGGCCGGAACCCAGGTGCTTAGAATCCAGAGCACCATCAAGGTTCCCACGATTCCGACAACTTTCCATTCGTCCGGACTGATGGGTCCGATCAGTCGACGGTCTGCCTCTATTTCTTCCAGCGTGCCAATCGACGCGATCTCGGGTGGGAAAAATCTCGCCAGGATCCAGGCGGCGATTGGCAGCAAAATGATGGCCATGGGAATTCCGATTGCCATCCAGGAGAGGAAGGGTATGCGGGGACCGCCGTTCTGCTCGATCATCAACAGTCCGAGGATATTGATCGAACTGCCGGCCGGAGTGCCGATACCTCCAATCAGGGCTCCGATCGGGATTCCCAGCATGACGGATTTGGCAAACTGAGATCCCGGCTTCAATTCCAGCTTCGCGAAAATCCCGAGCGCGATCGCCATAAACACTGCCGCGCTCGGCACGTCCGACATGGTCAGTGAAATGGCACCGCTGCCGATAACGAACACGTAGAGCACGCGCTTCGAATCCGTACCCGCTTTCGAGATCATCCAGAGCGCGAACCTGCGGGCAAGGCCTGTCTTGAGCCAGGCCAGGGAAATGAGAAACATCACCAGGACGAAGAAGAAAACGGGGCTGATGAAGTTGCCAAACGCCACACCCAGAGTGCTTAGTCCGAATATCGGCTGGAAGATAATGGCGAGCAGTGCCGTTACGGCGATCGGCAATGCTTCGGTCGCCCACAAGACCAGGATTCCGGTGAGCAGCGCCGCCAGTCGCTGGCCCTCGGCGGGCAGGCCCTCAGGGTTGGGGAGCATCAACACCACCACCGTGGCGGCGATCGCCCCGATGATTCCCCATCCGGCTGAGCTACCGTGCGTCGTGCCCGAGGCCTGTTCCACGATTCAATCCTCCATGCGCGCATGCCCCCGAGCTGGCGAGGGACGGGCCACTCTACCACGTCTCGAGATAGAGCGCATTCACCCCGACGGAGCCGGACGATGGCACTCAAGCGATGGATTTGGCCCAGCGCCGCGGAGGGCAACTCGGAAGGCTAGCCACCCTCGAGTACGGCCATGATTTCACACTGAATGAGGTAGTTCTGCGGCAGGTCCTGGTTCTGAAATGTATGCCGGGCCGGTTGTGACTCGCGGTCGGGGAACATTCGGAGCCATTGCTTATTGAGGTGGGTCTTGTCGTCACCCTTGAGCCAGACCGACAGCTTGAAAATGTTGTCGGTCGACCCGCCAGCGGCTTTCATGATGCGGGGAATGTTCTCGAACATCAACGCGCACTGACCTTCAAGATCGGCGCCTGTCTGGCCGGTCGCGGGATCCTTTCCGGGGATGGGGCCGGTCACCAGCAAAGAACCCATGCGCGTCGCTAACGGGATCGGATTCATGTGTTCGAGACCCGGTACCTTGATCACTGTTCTTTTGATTGTCATGTCTCCTTAATGCGAATCCGCTCGCCTGCCCGGCAGCACGTCAACCCGTTTGAAGTCCGACGGGCCCGCCCCGAACTCGGACGCGCCCCAGGACGCGTCATTGTAGCGTGCTGATGTCCCCAATCCAAGTTCGGGCGCTCGACCCACACGGACACCTCATTCGCGAATCGCCCCGGACTGCTACACTGGATCGGGAGGCGTTTCATGGTCTGTTGTCGGTCGATAACAGCGGTCGGATTGCTCCTGCTCTCCGTGGGGGCGCTGACTGTCCGGGGTGGTGCACAACTGGGTCCTCCCGATCCATACGTGTTCGAGACCTGTGAATCGATCGCCGCTTTGTTGGAGGGGGAGAACGGCGTCCAGAACCTCGTCAACCCCGTGATCCGAAATCCGGCCGAAATCGAGACCCGGGTCGCCGACTACCGAGGAATGCTGTCCTGCTTCGACTCTTTGGCCGTGTCGGGGGCTTCCCAGGACTGGGCCCGCACGGTGAGGTATCACCTCCGGTTGTTCCTCTCTTTTGCGGCGCCCTCCGAAGTCAACGCTCGTGGGTCATCGTTTGAGTTGGTTGATCTCCAGACCAGCCAGGACCCGGCAGTGCGCCGGTTGGTTGAAGACCTTGGACTCGCGCCCCCTGAAGGTGCGATCCTGGTACGGTATTTCCAGAGTCGTCAGCAGATGCCGGAAATGATCCGGAGAGCGTTTGAGAGCCCGCAGACCCAGGCTGTGACGATGTCGTCCCGCTATGTCGCGGTCCTGACTGCGCCGTCGGGAAGCTTTGGACCGGGCAGGATCGGGGACGCTCGGCTGGCGGGAACGTTTTCCCACGAACTTGTCCATGCCTTCCTCAACGCTCGACTGGATCCGGAACTCTCGCCTGAAGGCTTCCCCCGCTGGTTTCACGAAGGCATGGCGATCCACTTCAGCGATCGCGGCCGGGCGCACATCGCGGTCGACGCCGTTTCGGGGGGCCTCCTGCGGATCGAACCCACCGCCCGGTACGAACAGTACGAGCGGGTATTTCGCTATCTGGAGTCAGGGCTGGGCGCGGATCGCTTCATCCGCGTAGTGCGCCGATCGGTCGAGGACATCGATGCATCGGTGCTGTATCGAGCCCTGGACTTCTCATCTTATGACGAACTTGCGCTCGATGCCGAACTCTGGTGGCGCTGGTGGCCGCTGCCACCGGTGTTTGTTCGGGGTTCTAACGCCTGGGGCTTTGGCGGGCTGGTGGCCATCCTGGCGACGGGAGCCGTGGCCGCGTGGCGCAGGTGGCAGCCCGCGGTGCCCGGATCCGCGCTGCAGGTGGGTGTGGATCAAGATTTGATCGAGGCGGTCAAGACGGGAGACATCGTCAGCATGGGTTACCTGATTCGCTCAGGAGCGAATCCCGATTCCGAGGACGCGGACGGACGGTCGGCCCTTCGATGGGCCGTCTGGGTTGACAGCGTCCAGGCGGCGGAACTTCTGATCGATGCCGGGGCGGGGGTGACCTCTCAGATCGTGGCACTGGCCGAATGGAGTGATGGATCCCCGGCGTTGATCCGGGTCCTCGCCGACGCCCGGACGCGAGAGGATGAAGATTCAATCGAAATGGGCCGGGGTTGAAGACCACAGGGTGTCGGTGAAGTTGGATACCTTGAGTGTGACTTGACACAAGGAGTGAGCGTGCGCATTGGTATTCCAGCTGAGATCAAACTCAACGAGGGACGGGTGGCCCTGATCCCGGCAGCGGCTTCCGAACTCGTCCGGGCCGGCCATGAGGTCTATGTGCAGGCCGGTGCTGGAGTCGGAACCGGATACGCGGACACCGATTTTTCCGAAGTCGGCGTGAAAATCGCCTCGGATGCATCTGAGCTGTACAAAAAAGCTCAAATGGTGATCAAGGTCAAGGAGCCGATCGAGCCCGAGTACGCCCTGCTCGATAAAGATCACCTGCTGTTCTGCTTCCTGCATCTGGCAGCCGTTGCCCGACTGGCGCGGGTGCTATGCGAACGGAAAGTAAAAGCCGTGGCCTTCGAGACCGTTCAGGAAGGGGACCAGATGCCGATCCTGGCGCCGATGAGCACGATTGCCGGTCGGTTGGCCACACAGATCGGAACCACCCTGCTGCATGGGCCCAACGGCGGTCGCGGCGTGATGCTCGGCGGCCTGGCGTCCGCTGAACGCGGCCACGTTGTCGTGTTGGGCGCCGGAAACGTGGGTCTCAGTGCGGCTTCAGTCGCCGCAGCACTCGGGGCGCGGGTCACGGTATTGTCTCCGGGACGTGAACGCCAGATGAGAGCCCACAGGCTGGGCGCCAATGTCACGGCGCTACCGGCCTATGCCGACCTTGTGGAGCGTTACGCCCGGGATGCCGATTTGCTGGTCGGCGCTGTTTTGATTCCCGGCGCCCGCGCACCCAGGCTGGTCGATGCCCGAACGGTGGGTCGGATGAAGGCCGGCAGCGTCATCGTCGATGTTTCCGTGGACCAGGGTGGGTGTGTCGAGACCATCCGACCGACGACTTACCAGGATCCGACGTATGTTGTTGAGGACGTTGTTCACTTTGGCGTGACCAATATGCCGGGCGCTGTGCCGCGGACCAGTTCCCAGGCTCTGTCGAGCGCTCTCCTGCCATACGCGTTGCGGCTCGCCGCAGATCCGGACCTCCACGATCCGGTTTTGGCCAACGCCGCAAATACCGTCGATGGGAAAATCGTACATCCCGCAGTCAGAGATGCGCTGACATGATCGCCGATGGGCTTGGGTAGCCCACCGACGGAATGCTCCTCTGCTCGACACACGTCGGACCGGCATCCGGCTCACGTGCTTCGACCGCTGCTGCGACCGACCGCAGGTTCGATCGACCGGGAGCTCTCCGGGCGTGCCCCACGGAGCCGCACCATAAACGTCGCTCCCTGCCCGACGACGCTGTCGACCGAAATCTCACCGCCGTGCGTTTCGACGATCGCTCGGGCAATGGAGAGACCGAGGCCGACGCTGCCGTGCTCGCGGCTACGCGATTGATCGGCACGATAGAACCGGTCGAAGATCCGATCAATATCAGCAGGGCTGATACCCGGGCCATTGTCTGAAACACTCAGGATCAACTCAGCGTTTGAGTCGTCAGGCGAGTCGTCAAGTGACACTCGGATCTCGGAATCAGACGGCGTGTGTTGCACGGCGTTTTCCAGCTGGATGACGAGCAGTCGAACGAGCAAATCGGGATCGCCTTCGGTGGTTCGACGGGTGTCAACGTTGATCAGGAGTGCCCCGTCACGATGAACCCGGTTGTGGTATGCGAAGATTCGGGGGAAGGGCCGGGACTCGCCGTGTTAATCGACCTGCGCCGCCACTGGTAGCGACCTCTACCCGGATCGGAGTCTCCACCCCGGTGAGCGACCATTCTTCACCTGAACCTCGACCCCATGCTGGAAAAGGAGCGATAATGCACCGCCCGGATGTCTCCGACATCGCGGAGGCCGGCAGCGTTTCGCAGGTTAGCCATGAAAGCACTGATCTTACGCCTTCTTCCCGCAGTCGATCTCTTGTTGCTTCCGCTGTTGTACCCGGCCGCGTTGCTGTTCAGGATGGTGCGTCGTACTGGAGTGCAGCGGTTGCCCAATTGCCGGAATGCGCTCATGAAGGTTGGGGTGTTCCCCATCCGGAATCATTACTACGAGCCACAGTTCGATTTCCGGGCGTCTGAACGGCCAGCCTCCAGAGATCGCCTGCTCCCTGGAATTGACTGGAACGTCAGTGAACAACTGGAAATTCTGTCAACGTTTTCGTACTCGGAAGAACTGTCCGATATTCCGCTGGAAGCATCAGACCCGTCTGACTTCTATCTCAACAACATTGAGTTCCGGTCCGGCGACGCGGAGTACTGGTATCAGCTGATTCGCTCGCTCAAGCCCCGGCGGATCTTTGAAGTCGGCAGTGGGCACTCGACTCTCATGGCGACGCGAGCCATTCGCAGGAATCGCGAACTGGATCCCGGATACGATTGCAGGCATGTCTGCATCGAGCCTTATCAGATGCCGTGGCTAGAAGATATAGGCGTGTCGGTCGTCAGACAAAGGGTCGAAGACATCGCCGTGTCTTTCTTCTCCGAGCTTGGGCCCAACGACATCCTGTTCATTGATTCTTCCCATGTCATCCGACCCCGGGGCGACGTCCTGTTCGAGTATCTCGAGCTGTTACCCACCCTGAACACCGGCGTCGTCGTCCACATCCATGACATCTTCTCGCCCAGAGACTATCCGAAGGAATGGGTCGAGGACGAAGTGCGATTCTGGAACGAACAGTACCTGCTCGAGGCTTTTCTCTCCCATAACGATTGCTGGAAGATAGTCGGCTCTCTGAACTACCTGCACCACAATTACTACGATCAACTCAAGTCGGCTGCCCCTTTCCTGGACCCGGAGCGAGAACCCGGATCCTTCTACATCCGGAAGTTCGGTTGAACCCGTTAGTCGGCCTCGACTTCAGTGGCGACAATCCGACCGGCCAGGAGCCGAACCTCGACTTCCACCTCCATTCCGGCCTCTATCGATCCGGGCGCGACATCTTCAAATTCCGTATCGGCATCCCACGCGATCGGTACCGTTGCCACCACGATCAATCCCCGATTCGAGTCGATCTCGGTTACGACTCCCTCGATACTGGATTCCGGGTTGTTCTCGATCTCGATTGCGCGTGCGATGAGGCGTCCACTATCGACGACGGCTTCGATCGAGACGCCCATGCCGGCCTCCAGCTCACCCGCCTCGGCGACATCTGGGGCCTCGACCACCACCCGCCCCTCGACAAGGACAATCGTGGTGCCACTGATGCTGGATATCTGACCTTCGATTTCCATCTCTTCCACTTGCCCGAGATCGACCTGGATCGGGTTCATCGCAAGCAAAAGTGAGGCCACCGCAGCAAGAATACTCATGTTTTTCCCCCTCCTGTTTCTCAAATGAAACTGCAAGCGGTCAGAGCATAGCGTGGGGCTATGAAGGTTCTCTGAGGGGTCACGGGTTGGGATGGCGACACGCCGCGCTGCCCGGAGCCTGCAGAAATGTTCAGGCTCTCCAGACTCCTATCACCCATGGTTTGGGGATGACAGGAGGACCGTCCGAGGGCCGCAGAAATCAGGATTCCCCTCGATCGTCGGGCAAGCGCTGTCGGTCAAATCGCTTGAGAATGGGTGTAGCCGTCAGCGGCAAGCGGCGCGATTTTTTTGATTGTGGCTAGCGACGGATGGTCATATTCTTCAGCGTGAGCCCCTCAACAATTCTGGTGTGCTCGATGCGAGCTTAAGTTCGCCTGGCCGATTCACTTCCCGCAGGGTCTCCGATTCGGGGGCCGGGTGAGCGTTGATTGACAATATGCCGTTCAGTTTCAGGTAGGAGGTTTCTATGCGCCGTGTGACGTGCATCGCGGGTCTGTTTACAATCACTCTCTTGTTTGCCGGAGCGTGTACTACGCCCGCACCGGTGGATACTCCGCCCACGAGCGACGCTACGGTGTTCGAGGGAGCACGGCTCATCGTCGGGGATGGCAGCGGACCGATAGAGGATGCCGCATTCATCGTCGAGAACGGTCAATTCACCGCTGTGGGTCAAGCCGGGCAGCTCAATGTGCCGGCGGGTGCGGCGCGTGTGGATTTGACCGGCAAGACGGTCATGCCGGCGATCGTCGACGCGCACAAGCACATTTCCAGTGACAGAGACGCGATGGTCGAGCAACTGCAGCGCCTGGCGTATTACGGCGTTGGCGTGGTGACGAGCCTGGGTCAGGATGTGGGTGATCTGGCGTTGGAGGTACGGGAAAACCCGATACCGAACGCCGCGCGATTGCGCACAGCGGGACGTGGTCTGACCGCACCGGAGCCGGGTCGCTCGGAGGTTCCCTATTGGATTACGAGCGAAGAAGAAGCCCGAACGGCTATTCAGGAACTGGCCGCGAGAGAAGTTGACATGGTCAAGCTCTGGGTGGACGACCGGAACGGCATGTACGACAAGCTGACGCCTGCTTTGTACGGCGCCGCGATTGACGAAGCGCACAGTCACAATCTCCGCGTGACCGCCCATCTGTTTACGCTTGAAGATGCGAAGGGGCTCCTGCGGGCCGGTCTGGACGCGTTTGCCCATGGAATCCGAGACCGCGATGTCGACGATGAGGTGATCGCCCTCTTCGAGGAGCGGCCGGATTTCTTTCTCGTTCCGAACATGCCGGATCGGGGTGTGGCGGTGGACATGAGCTGGGTGAGTGGCACCCTGCCCGCTGAGGAGGTCGCGCAGCTTCAGGAGGCGTCCACGGACCGGCCCGAGGCTCAGGAGTTCTTTGGCATTCAGGCACGGAACCTGGCCCGGCTCAATGAAGCGGGTGTGGGGATCGCTTTTGGTACGGATGGCAGCACAGATTGGGCGCCGCATGTTGAAATGGCGGACATGGTGGCAGCGGGGATGACGCCGGCCGAAGTCATCGTGGCCGCAACTCGCAATTCGGCTGAGTTGATGCAGCTCGACGACGTGGGGATGGTGGAAGCCGGCCGGAGCGCGGACTTCATCGTGCTGAACGCCAACCCGCTCGACGACATCACAAACACCCGGCAGATTGACGCGGTCTATCTCCGCGGCGGCGCCATCGATCGGGCCGGAATGAGTGCACAGTGGATGGGCCCGACTCCATAGCAGCGTAGTGGGGTCGATTCGGTCCCCTTGGGGGCCGAATACATCGTTTGAGATCAGGGGGCCGGACGTTCGAATCCTCTCGTCCAAAATTTTAGAATCAACGACATACGGCCCGTTTCGGAATCGTGCCGATACGGGCTGTAGACGTTTTTGCAGACAAGATTTCCTCCGAGTGCCGCCAGCTTCCACAGGCGAGCAGTAATCCCAAAAAAAACAGCGCGATAAAACCGCCCTTGATAAGTCTTCTACCGTAAGCGGACGATTCAGGAGGTGAAAGGATGGATGAACGCTACGGCGTTACTGGCGGGGAATCGGCGCGGCGATGTTTTTCCATTAAAGATGTCTGCCCGCCTGGACATTTGCCCCGTAACGCGGACTACCGATTGAACGCCAACCGTAGTATGGTCGGTGGCAGTCGAAACTGGCGACCCACGGAATTCCTATACGCTGGCGATCAATAATCGCGATACCGCTGTCGCACTATGGCATCTTCCTCAAGCCCGCGCCCCGAGCGGATACAAGTCGGCAACCACGCGACATTCGCGACAATGGAGTCGCGTCGATACGGATTTGCCCAGTCTCTGCCAACGCATGTTGCTCAAAATGTTACGTTGTAAATTGCGCCCGGGCTTGCTTGATGCGATGCCTTCGTGGCTATCGGCGTCGCATACCGGCCCCGCAAGCCGGAAACGACAGTGCTTTACCAGGTCGTCGCCGGGGAACTGGAAAGTTTCCTCGCCCGAGGGCAGGAGCGCGACCGTCCGGTCCCCGGATTTGTTGAAAAGGAATTCCGTGCCTTCCTGGATTGCGGCATTCTCGCGCAGGGTTTTCTGCGGCTTCACTGCCCCGAATGCGGACAGGATCGGTTGCTGGCATTCTCCTGTAAAGCACGTGTCTGGTGTCCGTCCTGTGCTGGACGACGCATGGCGGACACGGCGGCGCATCTGGTCGACCGTGTCTTTCCAATGGTGCCCCTACGGCAGTGGGTCCTGTCGCTGCCTTTCGCCCTGCGCTACGGCATGGCCTGTGACCGGCGCCTCACCAGCGATGTCCTGAACGTTTTTATACGTGCCCTGTTTGGAGAACTGCGGCGGCGTGCTAGGCAACTGCTGGGTCCTGGCTCCTCGCAGTGTGGCGCCGTGACCTTCGTGCAGCGTTTTGGGGACGCCCTGAATGCAAAGAAGCGCTCATAAAACCCCGCTTTGTGAAGTTATTGATTATGTGGAAACAGCGGCTGCTGATCCTCTGAAACGATCCCTCCGAGAATGAGCTTTCCCGTCTTGCGAAGCCGGTCAACGATGCCGTGGACGGGTTCGGAATCCAGATCGGCGCGCTGGATCTCCCACGGTGCCCAGGGCGTCACTTGATTCATCGGAAGCAGTTTCGATTCGACCAGCTTCCGAATCGTCGTTTCGCTCACACCGCAGTAGTGGGTCGCCTGAGCCAGGCTGAAGATCTCTCGTCCGCGCGTTGTCAGATTCGGCGCGCTGATGATTCCCTGTTTCCTTCGGACACTGGCGACACGCGATTGACTCCAGGCGAGGCCCTTGCCCGTCGTTCGTTTCAACTTGTTCAACACGCGCGCAATCTCGCTGTCTTCGTAACGATCGGCCATCTTGCGAATGAGTTCGACATCTTCGATGTCAGTCGCCCTGCCCACGCCGCTACGCGGTTTGTCCATCTCGAAA
The DNA here is from genome assembly GCA_965263045.1 of Terriglobia bacterium. Lineage (GTDB taxonomy): Bacteria > Acidobacteriota > Terriglobia > 20CM-2-55-15 > 20CM-2-55-15. The sequence goes on along the minus strand of CBDHGK010000041.1, from coordinate 3,404,358 downwards.
TCGGTGTGGCAGCCGACTTTCCAGTTAATGACAAAGTGTAGTCTCTGGACGGCTTCGTCGAGTTGGACCACGATCTCCTCGATCACCGTCCGGATGATCTTCTTCTTCAGTTCCATCGGGCAACTCTCCGACTGCCAAGCCTGTTGGAAACAGGCGCCCATTGCCCGCAGGCGTTGCTCTTGCTCCGCCGTCAGTGCTCGTCGTTGACCGGAGATGGTCTGGAATGTCTTCTTCACTCGATCCAATTCCTCGAGCTTCTCATTCCGCCGGCGCTCCAATTCGGCGGCCACCAGCCGGTTTCGGGGATCGACTTCGTTGTACTGCTCGAAGGCGCGCTGGGCTTCATACTCCAGTTGCTGGACCTGCCGTTGGAACACCCCCGACTGATCATCCACTTCGGAATTGAGACTCTCAATGGCTTTCATACTCGCATCGAGCCCGCGCGGTGAGATCACATCCAACACGCGTTGTCTGCTGGAGGTCAGTGAGAAGACCTTGGTGGAGCCTATCTAGCCCATCAGTACGAACGGTGCTCCGATCACGTAAGCGAGAGTGATCCCTAACATGACGACAAATCCCATTGCCCTGAGAGGTTTTTCATCAAGATCGAAATGACGTTGGAAGAAACGCAATCCAGAACGTGTCTTACCGAGTAACTTGACTGCCATCGCTGACAACCCGTATAGCCACACCCATATTGACGTAAAAAACGTGGTGTAGAAAAATACCGAAACCGCGTTCGCTGGAGACCAGATTCGCGGTGCCTCGAGGAATTGGGTACGGAATATATCTTCAGCGATGGTAAAAATGTTATCACCGAGCGTTAGCCAAACGACCGTAGCGGGCATTGGAACAACGAACACACTGAATAGAATGTGTGCCAATCTTAGTTGGAAATTGAAACGGCTCCAAACCCCATGGTTTGATGGTATTGGAAGAAACAACATCAAGCCTGTAAGAGAAAGGAGCCGAGATGAGGAGTCTGTTACGTTCGGTAAAGAAACGCAAGAAGTCGCGTGTGCTGGGTGAGGTCGAGGTCCTGAGCCGGGAGGAATACTCGGGACTGGAATTGGACTCGAAGGTGGAGATGATTCGGGCGTTGATCCCACTGGGGTTGATGCACGTGGAGGAGTTGCTCGACGAGGAAGTGAAGTCGTTGGCGGGTGAGCGATACGCACGAAAGGAGGCGGCGTTGCGGGGCCGGCGACACGGGAGCAATCCGGGGACCGTGGGGCTGGGTGGCCAGCGGGTGCCGGTTCGGGTGCCTCGAGTGCGCAGCGTGGCGGGCGGGGAGATTCCGCTTCGGAGCTACGAGGAACTCAGTCCGGGTGGCGCGGTGAACGAGCTACTGCTCAGACGTGTGCTGTATGGGATCTCCTGCCGGAACTATGAATCGGCCGCTGAAGCGATTCCGGGAGCGATCGGACTGTCGAGTTCGACGGTGTCTCGAGGATTCGTCCAGGCGAGTGCCGCGAAACTTCGGGAGATGCAGGAGCGGGATCTGAGTGGCGAGGACGTCGTGGCGATCTTCCTGGACGGGAAGGCGTTTGCCGACGCCCTGATGGTAGTGGCCCTGGGCGTCACGCTTTCGGGCGACAAACGCTTCTTGGGCTTCGTGGAGACCGACACGGAGAACGAGCAAGTGCTGACTCCGTTTCTCCGTTCGTTGATGGAGCGGGGCCTGGACATCTCTGAAGGCGTGCTGGTGATTGTCGACGGCGGCAAAGGTCTGCGGGCGGCGGTCAAGAAGGCATTCAGGAATCGAGCCCTGGTCCAACGCTGCCAATGGCACAAACGCGAGAACGTCGTGAGATACCTATCGAAGACCGAGCAAGCCGTGTGGCGACGCCGGCTGCAGCGGGCCTACGAGCGCCCGGAGTACGACGAAGCTCGGGCGGCGCTCGGAGAGCTCCATGGAGAGCTCGAGGAGCGAAACCAATCGGGGGCTGCGAGCCTTGAGGAAGGCCTGGAAGAGACCCTCACGTTGCATCGGCTCGGCGTGTACGGGGTCTTGGGCCGTTCGTTCAAGACGACGAATTGCCTGGAATCGGTCAATGCCCTTGTCGAGGAAAGGTGTGCGAAGGTCGATCATTGGAAGAACTCGAGTCAGCGGCAACGCTGGTTGGCGACGGCGCTCATCGACATCGAACCGCGCCTGAGGAAGGTGATCGGCTACCGTCATCTTCCAAAGCTCCGCGAAGCCCTCCAGCGAGAGCTGAAAATTGAGGCGAAGACGTCGACGAGATCGAAGAAGAAGGTTGCATGACCCATCGTGAGCCGTGGAGAGTTTCAACTAAGAATGGGCTTGACTCCACTGAATATGGCACCTGTGAGAAGAGTGTCGAGACAGAGGACAACAAGGATGCGGCCCCTAGAAGGTGACTTCTTCATCCAGTTAAGTATTATCCTTGTTTCGTATAGCGATAGATAATCTGGAATCGCGTTAACGAAGAGTAGCGCCACTCCCAAAATAATCACGGTAAAAAGAGCGCCTTCTAGTGCTATCGTCCTCGTAACCATTTCGAATGCACTCGCTGTGCCTCTGGTGGCTCCTTCGAGGGTCAAGGCGGTAACGACAGCAAAGAGCATTGATGCAATTGCGGAGCGCAAAAAACACTTAAACGAAAAGTGTTTTTCTCCGAACACTCGATCAAATAAGTCTGCAAACATCTCTGGCCAGTTCGCCTTTTCAGGTAGATCCAAGCCTTTAAGCGATTGCGCCAGCTTCTCTCGGCTCTCCTTCTTCAACAAATCACCGGCTTTGCTGAAAAGACCGTACACACCAGCAGTGATCGAGAGCCAAGATGCGATGTAGACGAGTGGGAAAGGTATCGTTTCCATAATGCACCGTCAAAATGAAGGCGAACGGGCCGCTTCGGAGAGCGTACCTCAACCATCATCCGTTGCCGAATAAGTCCGGTCGAAAACTATGCATCCTCAGTGGATGGAGGATGTTACGCTGTCCGCAAAGAATTCCGCTCAGAAAACGTCTTCTTAAGTTAGTGCGTTGGGGAACGCGATCACGGTCTTCTAGCACCTGAAACCTGCTCCGCTTCGGGTGCCAGCCGACTGGATAGTGGGCATGCCTACAGATTTGATTCGGGACGCACTAGAAGTCGCCGAAGATCGTTGGCATACGAGAACGGGACTGGCTATTGCCTTCATCGCCACCGCAGTCTTTCTTTTAGTTCTATTTGCTGGAATCGACCTCTCTGAAGTCACTTTCGTCGAGGCGGGTGTGACTGTATCCGCTTGCATTGCTGTAGTCATTATCTGGCGCAAGACTACGATTCCGCGTGCGCCCCGCAAGCAGGTCGGTTTTGGTGTAGCCATTGGTTTTGAAGATCACAGTCATCAGAACAGCCGCCCGCCGGCCTGCGGCCGCACACGGGTTGACACAACACCCATAGGACGACACTGTCCGCGCTGCCATAGGTGTCGGACCCTGCTTATTCCGCTTATCCGCAACCTCGCTTGTTGAGTCAAGCCCATTCTTAGTTGAAACTCTCCACGGCTCACGATGGGTCATGCAACCTTCTTCTTCGATCTCGTCGACGTCTTCGCCTCAATTTTCAGCTCTCGCTGGAGGGCTTCGCGGAGCTTTGGAAGATGACGGTAGCCGATCACCTTCCTCAGGCGCGGTTCGATGTCGATGAGCGCCGTCGCCAACCAGCGTTGCCGCTGACTCGAGTTCTTCCAATGATCGACCTTCGCACACCTTTCCTCGACAAGGGCATTGACCGATTCCAGGCAATTCGTCGTCTTGAACGAACGGCCCAAGACCCCGTACACGCCGAGCCGATGCAACGTGAGGGTCTCTTCCAGGCCTTCCTCAAGGCTCGCAGCCCCCGATTGGTTTCGCTCCTCGAGCTCTCCATGGAGCTCTCCGAGCGCCGCCCGAGCTTCGTCGTACTCCGGGCGCTCGTAGGCCCGCTGCAGCCGGCGTCGCCACACGGCTTGCTCGGTCTTCGATAGGTATCTCACGACGTTCTCGCGTTTGTGCCATTGGCAGCGTTGGACCAGGGCTCGATTCCTGAATGCCTTCTTGACCGCCGCCCGCAGACCTTTGCCGCCGTCGACAATCACCAGCACGCCTTCAGAGATGTCCAGGCCCCGCTCCATCAACGAACGGAGAAACGGAGTCAGCACTTGCTCGTTCTCCGTGTCGGTCTCCACGAAGCCCAAGAAGCGTTTGTCGCCCGAAAGCGTGACGCCCAGGGCCACTACCATCAGGGCGTCGGCAAACGCCTTCCCGTCCAGGAAGATCGCCACGACGTCCTCGCCACTCAGATCCCGCTCCTGCATCTCCCGAAGTTTCGCGGCACTCGCCTGGACGAATCCTCGAGACACCGTCGAACTCGACAGTCCGATCGCTCCCGGAATCGCTTCAGCGGCCGATTCATAGTTCCGGCAGGAGATCCCATACAGCACACGTCTGAGCAGTAGCTCGTTCACCGCGCCACCCGGACTGAGTTCCTCGTAGGTCCGAAGCGGAATCTCCCCGCCCGCCACGCTGCGCACTCGAGGCACCCGAACCGGCACCCGCTGGCCACCCAGCCCCACGGTCCCCGGATTGCTCCCGTGTCGCCGGCCCCGCAACGCCGCCTCCTTTCGTGCGTATCGCTCACCCGCCAACGACTTCACTTCCTCGTCGAGCAACTCCTCCACGTGCATCAACCCCAGTGGGATCAACGCCCGAATCATCTCCACCTTCGAGTCCAATTCCAGTCCCGAGTATTCCTCCCGGCTCAGGACCTCGACCTCACCCAGCACACGCGACTTCTTGCGTTTCTTTACCGAACGTAACAGACTCCTCATCTCGGCTCCTTTCTCTTACAGGCTTGATGTTGTTTCTTCCAATACCATCAAACCATGGGGTTTGGAGCCGTTTCAATTTCCAACTAAGATTGGCACACATTCCGCTTGTTTTACTTATCCGCTACAGCTCCTGAGTACTTGCGGAAAACCCATGCAATTGCATATCCTCGATCATTCGTTCCCGTAAGGGTGACATCGGTATCTCCTTTCGGGGAAAGGGTGATGACTTTCCCCGGAAGAGATACTGAAACGAACGCATCGCGAACGCGAGTTTTGGAAATCGACTGGATCTTCAACGCAGCATTCTGGATCTATCCGCGCAGCGGATTTAGTTCAACACCCATACGGCGACACTGTCCGCGTTGCAATAGGTGGAGTTATTGTCAAAAGTGGTGTTTAGGCGACTGAATCAAGCGGCGGCCTGATCGACGTTTGTCACCTCGATACCATCGTTGAATTTCACTCCAGTAATCACCTTGGCCAGATCATCGAATCCTCGTAATCGTCGCCAGTTCTTCTGAGCGCACTGTCCCAGTTTGAACATCATGTGCAGCATGCCGTCGCGCGTCAGGCACCCCCTGGATCGCTTGGTCCGGTGGCGGATGGTCGCGAAGGTCGACTCAATGGGATTGGTCGTTCTGAGGCTCTGCCAGTGCTTGGCCGGGAAGTCGTAAAAGGCCAGCAGTGCTTCGCTGTCTTTCTGGAGGCAGAGAGTGGCTTTCGGATATTTCGGTTCATAGGTTTCAATGAACAGGTCGAATGCCTTCTCGGCGTCTGCCTTTGTCTCGGCCTTCCAGATCGCGTGCAAGGCCTCTTTCGCTTTCGCCTGAGCCGACTTGGGTAGGCAGTTCAACACGTTCATGGTCTTGTGCATCCAGCAGCGTTGTTGGCGTGTCCCGGGATAGATTTCCTCCAGTGCGGCCCAGAACCCCATCGCACCGTCACCGATGGCCAACTCCGGGATATTCATCCCACGGGACTTCAGCTTCAACAAGACCTCGCGCCAACTCTGTGTCGATTCCCGGACACCGTCTTCGATCGCCAGAAAACGCTTCTCTCCGCGTTCATTCACGCCGATCACGACCAATGCACACAACTTGGTTTGTTCCGCACGAAGTCCGCTGTAAATGCCGTCGGCCCAGACATACACCCAGCGGTTTGCATCCAGCCGCTCCTCGCAGCTTTGGCGGTACTCCTCGCCCCAGACCTGCTTCAGGCGCGATACCGTGCTCGCCGACAGACCTTGCGCCTGGGGACCGACAAGAACTTTTAGGGCTTCACCCATTTCGCCGCTCGAGACGCCTTTCAAATACAACCACGGCACCGCGGCTTCCAGCGACTTCGTCTTTCGAATGTACGGAGGTACCAGCGCCGATCGGAACGTCACCGCTTCGCCGGTCTTGGCACGGACCTTCGGGATTTGCACCGTTACCGGTCCCAAACCGGTCTGCAGTTCGCGTTCAGGCAGATAGCCATTGCGCACCACCCCGGCGTTCCCCTTCTCGGTGCGCCGATCGTTGTGCTGGGATAGCAGTTCTGACAATTCGGCTTCGACTGCGCGTTGGATCAGCTCTTGAGCTCCGGCTCGTAGCAAATCGGTCACCGCGTCTGCGATCGCTTCTCGATCTTCCCGTTCAATAACGATACTCTTACTCATAGTGGCGTATCTCCTTTGGTTGCTTTGAAGTCTCGTAAACAACAAATCAACCAGATACGCCGCTTTTCTTCAATCCCTCAAACACCAGATTCGGTTATAACTCGCGGCCTCTTTCTTCACCTGAAGTCGTTTATGTAACAAAACATGTAACAATCGAGGGTTGCTAGGACACGCAAATGAGTGCGCCCTTGGCACCCGATGGCAACCGGATTTCACTAAAGAGTCCCCCACCAATCTCCCCAAACCTCCCAACGCCTTGCCAGCTCTTGGAAGTGAGCGCGTTTACTGCACGAGCACAAAGATCGTGAGCACTGCCATCCCGACGACAGCGAGTTACCCTTCGATTGGATATTAGAACGGGTTACGGGGCAGGAGCGGCATGGTGGATTTCCTGATGCTGAAACCGGCGAAATGCCCGGCGTGTAAGGAGCCGGTGAGAGAGAAGACGCTGATTGAGCCGCGCTGATTCTCTAAGGACTGAGAGTGCAGTTTCGGACGCTCCTGCTACTGCCCGTGGCTCTCACATTACTATTCCTGGCGAGAAAGTGTACGAATCCTACGAAACCGCTGTAACAGGACAGAAACATTCGCCCTTGACAAAAAAACGGCGCAATGTCGTAACAAAACCCGACAGAAACCGAACCATCCCTAAAAGCGTCTGCTTTCATTAACATAGGAACGAACGATCCTTTTCCCCGTCGTGAATTCTTACGATTTCTAGCCGTAGGTTCCAACGGCTCACTACGTTCGAGAAGTTCCTTGCAAGAACGGCAGCTTTGTAGCTTATTGGTACTACTGACTTTAGAGATAAAGTTAAGTCATCCCCGAAATTGACCCACAGAATGGAACCGCAATTGCTGTTAGTGACCGTTGCTACTTTCAGCGACTACGGCCCAAAGTTAGCTAGGCACTTGGCAGGAGAAATTAAATGTCGGTTCCGAAATTGATGTACGTTTCGCTTTGCGTCGTGTTCGCACTGTTCTTGACCAGTGGTGTTGCGAACGCAGATCTAATTATGAATGTGACCCTGCCTCGATTTGACGTACACCAGTTCCCTAAGCAGTCATAAGGTTGGACTCAACGTCGACCGGTGTCTTGTAGCCGATCGAGAATGTGTGCCAATCTTAGTTGGAAATTGAAACGGCTCCAAACCCCATGGTTTGATGGTATTGGAAGAAACAACATCAAGCCTGTAAGAGAAAGGAGCCGAGATGAGGAGTCTGTTACGTTCGGTAAAGAAACGCAAGAAGTCGCGTGTGCTGGGTGAGGTCGAGGTCCTGAGCCGGGAGGAATACTCGGGACTGGAATTGGACTCGAAGGTGGAGATGATTCGGGCGTTGATCCCACTGGGGTTGATGCACGTGGAGGAGTTGCTCGACGAGGAAGTGAAGTCGTTGGCGGGTGAGCGATACGCACGAAAGGAGGCGGCGTTGCGGGGCCGGCGACACGGGAGCAATCCGGGGACCGTGGGGCTGGGTGGCCAGCGGGTGCCGGTTCGGGTGCCTCGAGTGCGCAGCGTGGCGGGCGGGGAGATTCCGCTTCGGACCTACGAGGAACTCAGTCCGGGTGGCGCGGTGAACGAGCTACTGCTCAGACGTGTGCTGTATGGGATCTCCTGCCGGAACTATGAATCGGCCGCTGAAGCGATTCCGGGAGCGATCGGACTGTCGAGTTCGACGGTGTCTCGAGGATTCGTCCAGGCGAGTGCCGCGAAACTTCGGGAGATGCAGGAGCGGGATCTGAGTGGCGAGGACGTCGTGGCGATCTTCCTGGACGGGAAGGCGTTTGCCGACGCCCTGATGGTAGTGGCCCTGGGCGTCACGCTTTCGGGCGACAAACGCTTCTTGGGCTTCGTGGAGACCGACACGGAGAACGAGCAAGTGCTGACTCCGTTTCTCCGTTCGTTGATGGAGCGGGGCCTGGACATCTCTGAAGGCGTGCTGGTGATTGTCGACGGCGGCAAAGGTCTGCGGGCGGCGGTCAAGAAGGCATTCAGGAATCGAGCCCTGGTCCAACGCTGCCAATGGCACAAACGCGAGAACGTCGTGAGATACCTATCGAAGACCGAGCAAGCCGTGTGGCGACGCCGGCTGCAGCGGGCCTACGAGCGCCCGGAGTACGACGAAGCTCGGGCGGCGCTCGGAGAGCTCCATGGAGAGCTCGAGGAGCGAAACCAATCGGGGGCTGCGAGCCTTGAGGAAGGCCTGGAAGAGACCCTCACGTTGCATCGGCTCGGCGTGTACGGGGTCTTGGGCCGTTCGTTCAAGACGACGAATTGCCTGGAATCGGTCAATGCCCTTGTCGAGGAAAGGTGTGCGAAGGTCGATCATTGGAAGAACTCGAGTCAGCGGCAACGCTGGTTGGCGACGGCGCTCATCGACATCGAACCGCGCCTGAGGAAGGTGATCGGCTACCGTCATCTTCCAAAGCTCCGCGAAGCCCTCCAGCGAGAGCTGAAAATTGAGGCGAAGACGTCGACGAGATCGAAGAAGAAGGTTGCATGACCCATCGTGAGCCGTGGAGAGTTTCAACTAAGAATGGGCTTGACTCCCGATCGACGAATGCATGCGGCTTCGATTATAGAAGCCCTCGATCCAGTCGACGATATCGAGTTTGGCCAGTGCTCGGGTGGCGTAGCGCAGCCGGTGGATGCGTTCGACCTTCAGCGTCTTGAAGAAGCTCTCCATCGCTGCGTTGTCCCAGCAATCGGCCCGCCGGCTCATCGATTGAATCATCCGGTAGTCTTTGATTAATCGCCGATGGCTATCGCTGGCGTATTGGCTGCCGCGATCCGAATGCATAATCAAACCTTCTGGTGGTTTGCGCCGCCAGTACGCCGACTTCAACGCCTGGCAAACTAAGTCGGCCTTGATCCGATCACTCATGGACCAACCAACGATCCTTCGGCTGGCCAGATCCATGACGCAGGCCAGGTAGATCCAGCCTTCTCCGGTGGCGACATACGTGATGTCGCCGGCCCATGCTCGATTGACTTTCCAACCATCAAAGCGCCGATCCAGTATGTTTGGAGCAATTGGTTTGTGGTGGGCCGAATCGGTCGTCACCCGATAGGGTCGCTTATATACCGTACGCAGGCCCTGCCGATTAAGGCTTTTGCGCACCCGTTCGTGACTGACATGAACGCCCTGATCGCGCAGCCCGCGCACGATCCGTGGCCGGCCGTAACTGCGCCTGCTGCCGGCGTGGATCGCCGCCACCTGGGCATCGAGTGCCGCGTTGGCCATCGATCGATTGCTCGGCGCTCGCCGTTTCCACTGGTAGTACCCTGTCCGCGATACCTCCAGTAGCCGGCACGTCCGGGTCACGTTGTATTGGTCGCTGTGCTCTTTGATCCAGGCGTACTTCACCGCGACTCTTTCGCGAAATACGCCGCCGCTTTTTTTACGATTTCTAAGTCCAGCTTCGCGCTCGCCAACTCCCGGCGCAATCGGACATTCTCCGCCTCAACTTCCGTCACCGACCGCTTCACGGGATCCCCGTTGCGATCCGCTGCCCTGAGCTTCCCGACTCGGCTGAGCCGAATCCAATTCCACAAGCTCGAATCCGGAATGCCCAACCGCTTGGCGGCTCTGCTACCCCCGATTGATTCGCCGAGCCGGACCGCCTCCACCTTGAACTCATCGGTGTACTGCCGATTCGGAATCCCATCTTTCTTGCCCATTTCGCCCTCCGTTCATCAAAAAGTTATCAGCATTTTGATGTACGTCAAACCAGGGCAGGGTCAAACGGCCAAACCAGATGGGTTGGCAGTGGATCGGCGATCGTCACTGGCTCTAGCTTCGCGAACTCATTTTGGGGGCAGGGTTGGAACGGGGGGCTGGGCGAACCAGTAAACACCGATGGGGCGTCCGTATACGGGTTTCTCACCGGGTCCGGGACAAGTAGCAGCACGTCTTCCGGGTTAACCAATTGGTCCGACATCGCGACTCTACAGCAAGGCCCCGGGAACACATTTATTTCCGCTCGAGCAAGCACAAACATAACCTGGATCACTGGGGACACTTTATCTTGGTCAGGGAATGTGACGGTAGCGAAAGACATCTCGGAACTTAATCTCGGAGTTTATTCAACCAACACCATATTCGGCGGCGGTTCAACTTTGGATGGTAACGGTATCGTTCTTACAATCGGCGCAGCCACTGTCCCCGAACCCGCGCCACTTACCCTTTTGGGCGTGGGTCTTGGCATGATGAGCCTTGTAGGTTTGAGAGACACGGCAGGAAACATACTCACCCTTCAAACCACTAACGACCCAGATCACCACCGTCGCACGTAGTCTCCGATGCATCGACTCGATGCACCTTGCTCGCAAAGCCGGACTACATGTCTGTTGGGTCCTGGATCGCGTCACAGGCCGAAATGGGGCCAACTCGGACTACGTGCTGTCAGAGCCGCTGAAGTGCCCTAGGTGCGCGGGAGAGGTTACTGAGGAGACGTTGGTGGAGTGGGAGTAGAAAGGGCTAGAGACGTAACAAGCTTGCCATGGCTGCCTCCTTTCAGTTCACCCGGGGATCCGCTGGGAGGCCAAAGCCCCCAGACCTCCGAATCAAATAAGCAAATAAGACATCACCGGCCGCCTCGCACCCCACGCGCGTAGAAGTGCCTGGCCATCGAGCTGTTTTCCAGGTTGCCACCGTTGAAGTTGACGCCAAACGCGTTGATCGTGAAACTGGCGACAATAGTCGACGACCAGTAGAAGGACGCCTGGTTAGGACCAAACACTGGGTCTAGACAGCCCGGTTGATGACTACAATCCACGATACCTCCGAGTCAAGCCCATTCTTAGTTGAAACTCTCCACGGCTCACGATGGGTCATGCAACCTTCTTCTTCGATCTCGTCGACGTCTTCGCCTCAATTTTCAGCTCTCGCTGGAGGGCTTCGCGGAGCTTTGGAAGATGACGGTAGCCGATCACCTTCCTCAGGCGCGGTTCGATGTCGATGAGCGCCGTCGCCAACCAGCGTTGCCGCTGACTCGAGTTCTTCCAATGATCGACCTTCGCACACCTTTCCTCGACAAGGGCATTGACCGATTCCAGGCAATTCGTCGTCTTGAACGAACGGCCCAAGACCCCGTACACGCCGAGCCGATGCAACGTGAGGGTCTCTTCCAGGCCTTCCTCAAGGCTCGCAGCCCCCGATTGGTTTCGCTCCTCGAGCTCTCCATGGAGCTCTCCGAGCGCCGCCCGAGCTTCGTCGTACTCCGGGCGCTCGTAGGCCCGCTGCAGCCGGCGTCGCCACACGGCTTGCTCGGTCTTCGATAGGTATCTCACGACGTTCTCGCGTTTGTGCCATTGGCAGCGTTGGACCAGGGCTCGATTCCTGAATGCCTTCTTGACCGCCGCCCGCAGACCTTTGCCGCCGTCGACAATCACCAGCACGCCTTCAGAGATGTCCAGGCCCCGCTCCATCAACGAACGGAGAAACGGAGTCAGCACTTGCTCGTTCTCCGTGTCGGTCTCCACGAAGCCCAAGAAGCGTTTGTCGCCCGAAAGCGTGACGCCCAGGGCCACTACCATCAGGGCGTCGGCAAACGCCTTCCCGTCCAGGAAGATCGCCACGACGTCCTCGCCACTCAGATCCCGCTCCTGCATCTCCCGAAGTTTCGCGGCACTCGCCTGGACGAATCCTCGAGACACCGTCGAACTCGACAGTCCGATCGCTCCCGGAATCGCTTCAGCGGCCGATTCATAGTTCCGGCAGGAGATCCCATACAGCACACGTCTGAGCAGTAGCTCGTTCACCGCGCCACCCGGACTGAGTTCCTCGTAGGTCCGAAGCGGAATCTCCCCGCCCGCCACGCTGCGCACTCGAGGCACCCGAACCGGCACCCGCTGGCCACCCAGCCCCACGGTCCCCGGATTGCTCCCGTGTCGCCGGCCCCGCAACGCCGCCTCCTTTCGTGCGTATCGCTCACCCGCCAACGACTTCACTTCCTCGTCGAGCAACTCCTCCACGTGCATCAACCCCAGTGGGATCAACGCCCGAATCATCTCCACCTTCGAGTCCAATTCCAGTCCCGAGTATTCCTCCCGGCTCAGGACCTCGACCTCACCCAGCACACGCGACTTCTTGCGTTTCTTTACCGAACGTAACAGACTCCTCATCTCGGCTCCTTTCTCTTACAGGCTTGATGTTGTTTCTTCCAATACCATCAAACCATGGGGTTTGGAGCCGTTTCAATTTCCAACTAAGATTGGCACACATTCATACCTCCCGACTCCACGATCGATGGTATCCGCCAGTCTTCGTAGTTCGGTCGATCTATGTTAACTGCATCAAAAGAGGTCTCGTGGGTCGTGTTCAACTTCGCCAGAAAGTCTGTAAACAGGGAACCATCAGGATTGGTGCCTGTGTTCGACCATTGGTACAAGTTATTCACGCAGTGTACGTCGTTCAGGTCCCCACCGATGGCACACGAATTCTTCTGTTCCCACATCAATCCCGTTTGGTTATCCGTGACCGTCCCATCTCCATTGTCCACAAACCTCACCGTCGGGCTGCACGGCAGGCCCGTGCCGAATAGCGGAACCGTTCCCATGGCGGCGAATACAGCACATACATCCGCCGGCGTACCCGGAGCACCGGGCGCTCCCTGGCAATCCAACACGCTCGTACCCCCGACTATCCCGTCGTAACAGTTCGCTCCTGCCGCTCCGGGCAGTCCCACACCGTCCACTCCGTCGACCCCGTCAACACCATTAGTCCCGGGTGCGCCCGCCGGGCCCACCTCCCCCAACGTCACTTCAAACACATTCGATCGCCCTTGCCTTCCCAGGGGTGGATCGATCAGTCGCAACACATAGCTCCCGGGTTGAAGTTGCCCGGCCGGCAGCAGCGCCGTGATCATAGTGTCGCTCAGCCCCCCTCCCACGATCGTCAACTGCTGTTGCGCCAGCCACACCTGACTCCCCGGCGTGAACCGTTCCCCCCAGATCAGCAATGTTGTTTCCGTCGCGTCGGTAGCGGCCGCATGGATAAACGGCGGCCACTGCGCCATCACCGATGGCGCTGCGAATCCCAGCACCAACCCAACCATCAGCACGCGGCGTGCAGCAAAACCTATTAATTTACGCATTCTCTTCTCCTCCTGAATATCTTGTGATGCCAATTAAATCGACGCAGCCGTCGGCGCGAGCGTATAGACCGCATGTAGCTTTGTCAATTCACGAGGCTGGAGCCTGCCACACTCGGGTTATTCTGCGTTGTGACGGCCTTCCCATAACAGTTTCGCAATGTCGGGCCGCGGCACCATTCGGCCACATTTAACACCCTGCTGTCTCCGCCTCCCGGCCCTCTTCGAGGGACTTCAGCACCGTGTGAGCCATTTCCAGCCCGTAGTCGTCGCCAGAGGCCTGTGCTTCGCCAAAACCCATCCGTTAAGTAACCATTTGATTTTCCAGCAAGATGACGGCACAGTGCCCAGCTATGCTGAAAGCATTTTTGATGGGATTGCGGTTGGCCTTTTTGGTTCTTGGCGGTCACAAGCAGGTCGCTTTGGAGAATCTGGCATTGCGGCATCAACTGGCCGTCCTGAGACGAGACGTGCGGCGACCCAGACTGCTCCAGCGGGATCGAATTCTTTGGATGACTTTGACTCGGATCTAGACGGATTGGAAAGCCTCCGTCGTAATCGTGCGACCGGAGACCGTGATCGGCTGGCAGCGGAGACGCTTCAAGCGATACTGGTGGAAGTTGTCCCAGAGGAAACGACCGGGACGACCACGAGTGCCCGCCGAAGTCCGACTGCTCGTACGAAAGATGGTGGCAGCGAATCCATTGTGGGGCGCGCCTAGAATCCATGGCGAACTACTGAAACTCGGTTTCGATATCTCCGAACGCACAGTCTCTCGTCTAATAGCGACACGTCACAAGAATCCTTCACAGACGTGGAAGACATTCCTGACCAATCATGTCGGGCACCTGGTCTCGGTGGATTTCTTCACAGTGCCAACGCTCCGGCTGGGAGTCCTGTTTGTCTTTGTGGTGTTGGTCCACGACCGTCGCCAACTCGTACACTTCAACGTGACCGAACATCCAACGGCAGAATGGACCGCTCAACAGATCATCGAAGCCTTTCCCTACGACAGTGCGCCGCGCTACCTGATTCGAGATCGAGACGGGATCTACGGTCACTGTTTCGACGACAGGGTTGAAGAAATGGATATTCAGCAGCTTCGAATCGCCGCTCGAAGTCCGTGGCAAAATGGTTACGTTGAACGGGTCATTGGAAGCATTCGGCGCGAGTGCCTGAATCACGTGATTGCGATCAATGAATGGCATCTGCGGCGAATACTCAAGAGTTATATTCGCTACTATCTCGATGCGAGAACCCATTTGTCCTTAGGCAAGGACGCGCCGAACCCACGCAGGATTCAGTCACCCAGTTCAGGACAGATCGTTGAGCGGTCCGAGGTGGGCGGACTCCATCATCGCTACGAACGGCGAGCTGCCTGATTCTGAGTTTCGAACTCTGTGATGGGCCTCAGCAACGTCCGTGCATTTCTTGATCAAGGATTACATGTCGCGCCTGAACTGACTGCCGCACCCGGACCACTTTCCCGCTGTATTTCAGTCCGCTTTGGTTTTTTCGGCACATGAATCGGTGAAAGTTTCTCGGGCAATAGGATTTTGGCGAAGGACAAGTATAGACGCAGTGGGCCTGCCTGAATTTTTTTTGGTGTGAGAGGGGCTTACCCGTCGCTGGGATTCCAAAGGCGTCGGACCCCCTCGACAATTGAAAGGACATTAACTGTGGGGGTCGTTCGAGGGTGCGGAAGGTGCGGCATTTTGCACGGATTTGCGCGGTTTTGCACACCACAAGTGCTTCAAATCATTGATTCTTAAGGGATCGTCAAACAACTATTAAGCAGAGGGCCGCTGGTTCGAGCCTGGCACGGCTCAAATTTAGAATTAATTACTTAGCCAGTCGTTATCCGACTCTAGATTTCGTCACTGTTCTCAAATCCCGGCAAATCACCTTGTCGGACGGTGATGAAGCGGTTCGCATTATTCTCAATGCGCGAGAAGTCCCGTTGAAGGCCAGAGACTTTTCAATCCTGCGGAATCCACCTGCTTTGCTAGATCTAATTTCTTAACCGTCGGCTGCTTGACGATCGCGCTGATGGCGAGGTAGACCTGAGCCTAGGAGTAGGAACTTTCACCTGCGCCAGATGTTCCACAAGGAACTCCCAAGACGAACATGTTGGACTTGATGACATCACGACTGGGCGAAACGATGGCATTGGCCACAGCAATCACCTGGGCCTCCGCGGTAATACTCTTTAAGAAAAGCGGAGAGAAGGTTCATCCGATCGGTCTGAACCAATTCAAGAATCTCCTTGCGCTTCTGCTTCTGATACCGACGATGCTGATCATGTCAAGGGCATTCCTTCCTTCGGCTTCGGTGACTGACTATGCGATTTTGCTTGCGAGTGGCGCTTTAGGGATTGGGCTTGCAGACACCTTGTTCTTCCATAGCCTGAACATCCTCGGTGCCGGAAGATCCTCGATCGTCGATTGTCTTTACAGCCCCTTCATCATCGGGCTGTCGTTCTTGTGGCTTGGCGAATCGCTGGGCATCATCCAAGGAATAGGAGCGATCCTGATCGTCTCGGCTGTTCTTGCGATCTCCGGAGAAAAGCACACAACGTCGATAGACCGGAAGCAACTGCTGCTCGGTATTGTGTGGGGTGCGTTGGCAATGGCAACGATGGCCATAGGCATCGTAATGGCGAAGCCTGTCCTTGACCGAAGCGACCTCCTTTGGGTGACGCTTACCAGATTGATCGGCGGAATCTCGGTGCTCTTCGTGTATCTGCTACTTCATCCGAGTCGTCGGGCTATCGTTCAGTCGGTATTTGTCGCCAGCCACCGGTCGTATACGTTTCTGGGATCGTTGATCGGAGGATACGTGGCGATGATCATGTGGTTGGCGGGCATGAAGTTCACCCAGGCTTCCGTTGCGGCCGCACTTAACCAGACGAGCGCCATTTTCATATTCATCTTTGCGGCACTCTTTCTCAAGGAACGAATTACGGTGATACGAGCGGTTGCCATCAGTATTGGCATTACCGGTGCGGTCATGGTTGCGGCTGGCTGAGTTCGCTTTTTGGTGGGCACGAGACAGCGCAAACACCGCACAAAATCAGAAGCAGAATCAATAGGTTGGCGGAAGTTGGAATTTCCCACTGACAGATTCGTCGCGCTCAACCGGGTGGTCGAACGGTTATGGTTGCTGACCGCGGTTGGCAGGTATTTCATTGGGGGTCAGCAGGCCATCTCCGTTTCCGTCTAACCTCCTGAACGTCTGTTCGGTCCCGGCCCACTCGTCTAAAGAAACCTGTCCATCACCGTCGGCGTCCATGTTCTGAAAGCCGGCTGCGGGACCACCGCCTACACGCCCTCCCGCGCGACCTCCACGTGCCCTACGGGAGCCGAGGCTCAGTTCTTCTGCGGCCAGGACACCGTCACCGTTGGCGTCGAGGAGCGCGAACATGGGAGCAGGCCCCCGGAATTCCTCAGGGGTGATCTGCCTATCACTGTTAATATCCATGCTTTCGAACAGCGCTTGAGGATCTCGGCCCCGGCCTCGACCACCGAAAGCGCCTCCTTGGAATTCGCCGCGGGTAAGATAGCCGTCGTTGTTCGCATCGAAACGATCGAAGGTTTCCGGTTCGCCTTGCCATTCGTCGCGCGAGATTTGGCTATCCTGATCAGCATCCATGACGCCCAGTCCCTGACCGCCGCGCTGGCGTCCCTGAACCTGTGCTCGGCCGCCTGAGCCTCGTTGTCCGAATCGCGCCTGCGCGGGTTGCTGGCCATAGGGCGTGATGCCTCCCTCCAATGCCACTTCGAGCGCGGCTATGGCTT
Source organism: Terriglobia bacterium (assembly GCA_965263045.1). GTDB lineage: Bacteria > Acidobacteriota > Terriglobia > 20CM-2-55-15 > 20CM-2-55-15. Next base: position 3,386,991 of record CBDHGK010000041.1, on the reverse strand, counting down.
CAGGTACATTGAATCCAGCAGGACCAGGACGCCCTTTGTACGAAATTCGGTCGTCAGAGCCGACGACGTAAATGCGGTCCGGGAACGCTGCGTAGGCGTTGGCCACCCGGTCGTCGATCTTGTCCAGGATAGTCGGCAGTGTGACCTGTAACGCAGTAGTGCATAACTCCGCTACCTCCGCGCGCTCAGCATCGGTAGTCGGTTGCTCGATCAGTACGCCTTCGAGAACGTTGGCAAGGCCGAGGTTTCCGTCGGTGGGATGGGCTTCTCGGATGTAGACAAAAAAGAAGTTGGCCCGATCTTTGTTGGCTTGGTACCAGTTTTCGATGTCGCCGACATCGCGCCTGAAAGGGCCTCAGGTATAACTCGCAAACACCAACGCCGTGGGTCTACCCTTCAACTCCGACAATGTGACCGACTGGCTGCCGTCTTTCGTGTTGAGTGTGAAGTCGACTGCGACATCGCCGGGCATGGGGCCTTGTTCCCGTCCCTGCGCCAGTCCGGCTGGCGACAGAGCCAACAGCAAGGCAAGCGATTGTAAAATCTTCAACGGCTGATCCTCGAAACTGCGAACTCGGGTCCGAACTGGGCCCAAGCTATATCCGACAGTGTAATCTCAGACCGGGTTTAATTGTCGTAAAGATTAATGCATAGGACAACGCGGGTGGGTACCTTCAGGTTGAGTCGCCGCATGGCACAATGCCGGGATGAAAACCAGCCGATCCCGTTACATTAGGCATCGATTTCCGCCAGAGTTTATCGGTCACGCAGTCTGGGCCTGATATCGGTTCAGTCGCAGTTTTCGAGAGGTCGAAGATTTGCTCGCTGAGCGTGGCGTGAATGTGACTTATGAAACGATCCGACAGTGGTCCGTCAAGTTCGGAGCGCAGTACAATCAGAAAAGAGGGTGGGTCTTCAGATGTCGATAATAGAGCGGCAGAAAACGGCCCAGCCGATCAGCCTGCTGGTACTGAGAAAATGGCTCAGGCGTTTGAAATTCCCGCAACACCTCTTCTTCCGTCTTGCCGCCCGCGATCATTTCGGAAACGGTTGTCCGCATGGCCACGAAATAGCCCCGCAGTTCGTCCAGGTCCGCTGAGCCGCGCCCGACATGCACCACCCCATGGCCTGGAACATAGGTATCCACCACTTGATTGCGCCCTTTAATCTGATCGATGACCGCAATCCAACCGCTGCCTCCGACAAAACTATCATAGGCGGTCTCCCCTGGACCGGTGTGGATATCGGATTTAAACAAATCGCCCAGGGTAAAAACCCGCTTCTCGGGAATGTACAGCGTTACGTCGCTTTTCGAGTGCTCCGCTCCCTCTTCGGTGATCTTAAATGTCAACCCGCCAAGCCGAAGCGTAAGCGTCTGATCGAAAACAATGTCGGGCTGAACAAATTCCGTATTCCGGTAAGGGGTATAAACTGCATCGTCGGAGTTTTTACGCCCGTTAAACTCCACCATTTCTTCCGCGGCCATGCTGGCTGCCTGCGTGCGCGACGCGATAATGCTGGGTTTGTCTTCACGGAAATGCCAAGCACCGGTCGAGTGGTCGCCCGCTGGGTGCGAGACAATGATGAAGCGGATCGGCTGGTCCGTTGTGCGCCGGATCGCCCGGAAGACCTGATCTGCGGTGCGGATATCGGCATCGAACACCACAACGCCTTCATCGGTCACGACAAAGGTCGAATTGCTCGACCCGGAAGGGTGCTGCATCACATACACATCATCGGCAATTTCACGCAGTTCCATCTGGACTCTCTGCGCGGTCGCGGACGAAATGAACCCGGCCATCAAGATCAACCCTGCGCCGGTATGCAACACTAACGTTCGTAAGAATTTATTCGTATTCAATCGACATCCTCCCCGGATGAGGGAACGCCCTTAAAGAGCCCCTAACGCTGTATTTAAGCTAACGCAGTATAGATCAACCCTGGTGATAGGCCCAATGGCAATGCTGGCCGGCCGGAAACTCGTGGACGAAATTTGAACGAAACCGGGTCGGACTATCTGTCTGGTGTTGTGAACTTGAACCTAGGACTGTCAGACGGATCCGGTGAAATACACAGAATCTCTCGATCACGGGCACCGATTTCGTCGCGAAATCATCCATCACGCGGTCTGGCTCGCCTGTAGATACTGCATGCGCTTCCGGGCTGTCGGGGATCTGCCTGGCGAACGAGGAATAATGGAATCGTAGAAGTGCCATCGCCCGCCCGTAACTCAGTGCCCGAGGTGGCACTTCGTTCTACCCGTTCAGTGCGACGGAATTAGGTGTCCGTCCCGGAACTCATGAATAGGGTCAGACGGCATTCTCGCTTTAACGCTCCCAGCGCCAGAAACGAGTTGTCGAGAAGGACTCAGGCGCTGGATTCCCACCGTATCGATAGTTCGCGACCCGTTGCCGCACAGTCCCTGAGATAGAGATTAATCAAGGTCTGATAGGGAATTCCGTTTTTGTCGGCCAGTCGTTTGAAGTACTCGACCGTCGGTTTGTCGAGCCTGATCGTCACCTGCTGCTTCAGGTGCTTGCCATAAGGGTTTCGTTTGGCCTTAGAGAAGTCGTATTGTTTTCTCATAGTCGTTTCCGATCTGAATATTGAGTCTGTTCACTAGAATTTGCCTTCCTCGCGCTAATCAACCGGATGTCCGAATCCGATTCGCGATAGCAGTGGCAAACAACCAGAATTCTCAGCCTGGAACTCACTCCCAGGAGCACAAAGCGATCTTCGTCCTTGGAGTGGTCTGGATCACCAATCAGCAGTGCGTCGTCGTCGAGAAAAGCAGTCTGGGCCTCATCGAAGCTGACACCGTGTTTGCTCGCGTTCAACTGTGCCTTCCGTGAGTCCCAGACGAAGCGAAGATCCATCGTTGAATTATAATTACAATGTAGTGCCACTGCAATCGATGGCTCTGCGATTGCAAGCGTTCCTGGTGCATCGGGGCGTCCAACGCCTTTTAGTTTCCTGATGTGTTCCCCGAAAGCTCGGCAAAGGGCAGATCGGGCGCTCCCAACTCCTGAAATGTCGTCAAGGGTTTATCCATCCTGCAGAAGTAGATGGCTGTACCCTTCGGCGCTATTCGCGGGTAATCTCGGACATATTCGTCCTCGCGGCCGTCGAAGCGAGATTGAACCGGATCTCACGTCAGTCGAAGTGCAGCATTTCTGGTCGTTGGTGCCGCCAGGAGCTGCTTCCTCCGTTCTGATTAGAAAAGTGTCTCTAAGTTTTGTAGCAAATTTTGTCCGGAATGCTCTGACAGGCTAGACGAGGAGGAATGCCTCATGCACCGGCACCAGGTGAAATGTTACAGGTCACGATGGGAACAACCTTCGCAGTAACTCGTTGCCGTCGGGACGGAACCGGCCGTTGGGGTCGATCGTCTGGCGAACTTCATTGAATGCATCCCAGACTTTCTTGCCGTAGAGTTTTCTCAGGGTTGGGGCCGTGGCCGTTGTCTTCTTGCCCAGGTGCGGCCGGGCGCCGAATCGGGTCCGCATCAGCCTGTCGAACTTGTGAAACACCTGGACGATTCGCAGGCGTGAGTACTGCTGCATCGAGGGCGCCAGTTCGATATAGCACGTCGGCCCTCCCGTACCCGGCCCCAGCATGGCTTCGGATACATCCGGCGTAAAGCGGATCTCGATCACGGTGTTGAACTCCTCGCTCTTGAGCAGGTTCTGGGTCTCCCGGATCGCGCTCCGGAAGATGCCGTAGTCGGGAGGATCTCCCAAATTGATTCCGACTTCGATCTCGTCGTGTTGAAAGTACAGCTTTCTGGCGAAGGCATGATTCGCCTGCAGGATTTGTAGGTCCCGCCCGTTGAACTGTTCGATCAACCAATCGCTCTCTTCGTCCGTACCGGGCGTGGCCGCCTGCATATTCGAAAGTTTCAGCAGAAAGTTCGGCAGAAAACCCGAACCCGCGTGGTCGAGAAGCTCCCGCGTCCGCTTGACCCCGAGAGCATCGTGGGCGGGCGCTTTGTTGATCCTGTTCCAGGTGTTGAGGCGCACCGTCCGGATCCGGTGGCCGCTTCCACCGGCATAGTAGAAACTGACGTGGTCGTGCGTTTCGAGAATCTCTGCGATGTGGTCCTCGGCCCATCTGCGCGGCACATACTGTTCGTTCTTTTCCAGATTGAACGACGGATCCAGTTTGAGGACCACCTCGACGACGACGCCCGTCATCCCCAAGCCGCCGGCGACCGGCAGCTTCGAGTAAGTCCTGGAAGTTCCGTCCGGGAGTTGCCATTCCCAGCGCTCATCCGCTGCGAACGGGATCTGGTCATTCCGGACGAAACGGTGCGCGTCCCCCCCCGCATCCAGCGTCAGCACTTCCAGCAGTTGCTGGGACAGGAATCCTGCCGCCCGGCCGGTTGAATGCAGGTCGGTCGCGATCAATCCACCGATGCTCTGGGTGTCTGTTGAACCGGCCACCGGCAGGGCCCATCCCCGGGCAAACATGGTTTCGGTGAAATCCCGCAGCCGCATCCCAGCCCAGACACGGACAACCCTGCGAGCGACGTCCGGACTGATGTTGTATGAAGCGGCGGCCAGAGCTGGCGGGACCTTCTTCCAGTTCTTTCTGGGGTCATGCGTGGGCTCGTCCAGAGTGATCAGGAGGCCGGCGCCCTGTGTCTCTGTACCGCCGGTGTCGCTGGAGGTGTTGAAGGCGTGGCCGCCGGCGACCAGTCGAATCTGCTCATTCGCATCTCTCGTGATGAGTGCTTTCACCGCGGCAATATCCGTGGGGTTTCTGTAATCGGCCGGATAGACGTCGATATCGCGATTCCAGTTTTCCCACTTCTTCCGGTTCGCATTCCATGTGGCTTCGTGGTCGGGTTCGCCCCCGAGCAACACGCGGTTGAAGTTGTGCAGATCCCGCAGCCAGGCCCGGCGCTTTGCTTGAGCACCCTCATCGACATCGCTGAGGGTCAAACCTTCGACGTAGCCGGACAGCCGGGTCGAAAGCGCGTTGATTTCGACAATCAGTTCCGGATCGTCACTCGCATGTGTGGCATAGAAGGTGCGAATCTCTTCGATCTTTGCGCTGACATCCAGCGCTGTCTGAATGAAGGACACCGCCTCCGCATCGCGGAAATAACCCACAGGGGGGATTTTGAGTATTGAACGGACAAAAGCGTCATCCCTGGAGACGGTGTTGCGGAGGCGGTGATTGTTCACGAAAATTCGCAATCGCGTCTTCTGCGCTTCATTGCGAAAGTAGTCTTTGCGTTCACCGAGCAGTTGCCTGTTGATATAGGCAATCTCGAAGCGGGTGACCTTCCCGAGATGTTCCCCCATGCGCATGATCTCGTGAATGTCGGCGTCGACAAACACGCGTCCGGGTCGTTCACTGCGACGGCGTTCAAAGATCTTCACGTAGTCATCGATCGCCTGCGGGCCAAGCTTGATTTCCAGGGGCGGATAAGCCTTTTGCGGAAAGGGTCGATCGGTCGGGTAAGCCATGACAGGCCCGATTATAGGTCGCATCTGCTCTTAATTTGAACTTAATGAACAGCGGCAAGATGTCTTGCGGCGGGATTTCTTTCAACGCTTACCGGCACCCGACATGCTTTACTCAGAGTCTGCTAAAAAACGAATGCGTACCCGGGATCGAGCGAGCGGTTTTCTGCATCCGCATTGAGCATGAATTCACGGATCAGGTAGGGATTGGTCCGCTTCCTGAACAGAGCGTTCCGAATCACTTCAAAACCATGTTCGATGCCCGCCGACTCGTCGATGTCGATGTCGGCGGCCAGCTTCCCGGATTCGATGTGCGCCATGAAGGTAAGCTGCAGATTGGCATGCGAATCCCGTGACTTGAAACTGCGGCCCGTCATCCTGAACCCGGAAGGCGGCTCGTGCAGCCAGTTTTTGGCGCTCTTGAAGACGGGGCTTTGCTGGAGCCGGTCGGGCAAGGTGGATCGGACAAATGCGAAAAACCGATCCTGACGGCATATCAATAAGCCTCCAAGCTGGAACAGGCACTGGTCCGCCGATGGATGGGAAGCCTTCTTAGAAATATTGAGCAGGCAAGCCTTTCGCAGTGGTCCCAGCTTGCCATACAGGGATTTGCCCCTCTTGCCGACGAGATCACGGTCCCGAGGGCGCTGGGCACGCATCCGGGCCTGATCCAGAATGGCTTGGACATGCGCCGGCAGCGCCTCAAACCCCGGAGCCCGGATGCCCCGCACATGGCCCGGTTTGACCCAGAACTCGATGTCGTCGGAAGCCGGACTGACGGCGTCTTCGCGAATTAATTGATAAAAGCGGTAGGGACGATAGTGTGGGAGCGCGGCCCTCACCTTGTACATCGTGCCCGCGCCTCCGCGACATGGAATCCGGGTGATGATGATCTCGTGGTCCCCACCCATTCTGAAAGCCACTTCCCGCGCCTCTCCCCCAGCGCCCGGCTCTCCCGGAAAACGCTTGAAGTCCATTTCGACTCTGTCGCGGACGGCGTGACCCGTCAGGTCGGCGATGCGACACGATAGCTGTCCCTGCGGCATTCGAGCCCTCCATCGAAGGTCTTCTCTCAGAGCATATCGTAGTCGGGCCCCGCCAGGGGTCTGCCGGGAGGCCGTGCCAGGGGCACCCATCCATATGTCCCGGATTTCGGCCGCCGTTGTTGGGTTCCGAGAGGCCCGGGAGCCACGCCTGAAGGCTTCAGCCGAAAGATCCGGCTTGAATTCCACGTTGAGTGATTCCTAACATTCGAGACCTCACGCAACAGCCGGTACTTCGCTCAACGACACGACCGCGGACGCGGTTGAAACGGAACCCAAACCGAATCCTGCAACCGTTTCTACTTGCGGTCGGGAATGTCCAACGCTTCAACTGTCCGTAGCAGCCCGTGGCATAAGTCTCAAGGGCCGCCCGGAGGGGTCTTCGGGTTGCAGGCGCGAAGTGAGGAGCGGAACGATGTCTTACCATCGTGACCGACGAGGGACAAAGACTGCGGGGCGCCTGCGGCCTCCGTTTGAAACGTCGGTGGCCCCCCTGCGCCCAAAAGGGTTACGGCAAGACGGGGCCGTCTTCGTTGTCGCCAGCTCCTCACAATGAATGAGCATTACAGCGTTGTCGCGACGTCTCGTTGTTCCTCCTGGGATCCGGCCACGTTTGGCCGTAACGCGGCCCTTGAGACTTATGCCACGGGCTGATAGGGACTGTGTGACTTGAGACCCTCCCCACATCGATATCAATTGAGATTCGCGACGCTACTCCTGTTCTGCTGCCAGCCGCTCGAGGTGAACGGCGGGGCCGCGCAGGGGACGTCGACCCCTTTTCTTGTGAACAACGGAGGTTCAGACTCTCTGATGACTTCCGGGGAGGCCGCAACGGTCTCAGTCGGCTACGGACAACTTCGACCGGGCCAGGACAGCGCGACGCCGTCCGGTCTGGCCATCTTCAGTTTCCGCCAGAACGGCATTCTGGTGAGCGAAACCGGTGTTCCGGCAACACCCGAAATTACTTCCGGCCGTATTTATGCAGAAGTGAACGACACGATCAGAACGGGACTGGCGATCGCGAACCCTGGGCCCCAGGACGCCGTAGTCACGTTCTATTTTTCAGACCAATCACGGAGCAGCTTCGGAAACGGTACCACCACGCTGCCGGCGGGCAGCCAGATCGCGAAGTTTCTGGATGAAGCGCCCTTCAATGGAGGCGCGTCGATCAGCGGAACGTTTACGTTCTCGACAAACATGGGGGTCGTCGCCGTTGCGCTGCGCGGTCTGACGAACGAACGATCGGAATTCCTGATGACGACATTGCCCGTCAGCCCTCTCGGCAAAACCGCGGAAGAAACCGTCTACTTCCCACATTTTGCAGACGGTGCCGGATGGACGACCGAGGTTATCCTCGTCAACCCAACAGACGACACGATGGCGGGAACGGTTCAATTCTTCGGGCCGGGAAGCGATTCCGTCTCAGCACAGCCGGAAACCCTGAGCGTGAACGGTCAAAGCGCGTCCACGTTTGGATACTCCATACCCGGCAGAGGTTCCCAGAATCTCCGGACCGCAGGAACGGCAACGACAACCCGGGTGGGATCGGTCCGCGTATCCCCTTCCCCGAACACGCCGCCGCCATCCGGCCTGTCGGTCATCTCGTTCAGAAGCGGCGGCGTTACGGTGTCCGAGGCCGGGGTCCCCTTCGCAACGACGGGACAGGCATTTCGCCTCTACGCGGAAGCGGGGGATGAAGATACGGATTCGATTCAGACAGGAATCGCAATTACCAACCCATCCAGTAACAGTGTCGGCCTGATCTTTGAATTGTTAACTGCAGGTGGCGGCTCCCGCGCAGAGCCGACGACGGCGATCACGCTTCCCGGGAATGGACAAACAGCGCTGTTCCTGAATCAGATTCCGGGTCTGGAATCGATTTCGCTACCCTTGGAGGGCGTCCTCCGCGTTTCCACTGACGCAGACGAGGGAATTGCTGTCGTGGGTTTGCGCATCCGGACGAACGCGCGAGAAGAGTTCCTGATTACGACGACACCCGTCGTCAACGAGGCGGATCCTGATATCACCCAGGCCCGGTACTACCCGCACCTCGTGGATGGCGGGGGGTTTGCGACGCGGTTCATCCAGCTCAGCGGATCCACGGACCAAACGATGATCGGCAGCCTTCTGTTCTTCTCTCAGGCAGGGGCGGGGCTCGATCTGGGGCTGGCGGAGTCGGATTCAGATCCGGTGATGTGGCAGCATGGCTCGACGGGCTGGTCCCCATCGTCCACACCTCCTCCATGCGAGGATCCGCTGATCTTACCGCTTCCGGTCTCGCTGTCAAAGGCCACGTCGATCCTCTATCCGGGTCAGCCGAGGAGTGGAAATTACAAACCCCACGGTGGATTTCGCTTCGACGGTGCGGGCCAGGGCAATGATGTCCAGATCTTCGCGCCGATCGACGCCGATCTCTACCGCGGCGCGCGGCATCTCGAAGGCGGCATCGTGCAATACGACTTTGACTTCATCAATCCCTGCGGGATCATGTACCGGTTCAACCATCTGCTCGAGCTCACACCACGGTTTCAGGCGGTGGCCGAAACGCTGCCCCTGGGGGGCGAAGGCCAGAGCCAGACCACATTTGTGACACCGGGGCAAACGATCCGTGCGGGAGAAATCATCGGCAGCGGAATCGGATTCCCCGGCAATGTGTTTTTCGACTGGGGCGTCTACGACCTGCGATCGATGAACGCGGCAAGCAATGATGCCCTGTGGTTGGAACTGCACCCGGGCGAGCAGGCGCCCTACGCGATCTGCTGGCTGGAATACCTGAGTCCCCCGGATCGGACCATCGTCGGTTCCCTCCCGACCGGCAACGAAGGAAACACAAGCGACTACTGCGAATGAAACGAATGTCTTCTGCGTGAATTCGAATCGCGCTAATTCGAAGAGCCGGAGAGCCGGGGATCCGGAGATCCCGAAACCGCTCGTTTCTCGGATCCAGGCGCTCGACGGCGATCGAGTCCAACGCCGGCACCGGACCACAGATCAAGATCTTCGCGAACATGAGCCGCGCCTCCAACCTGCAGCGTCCCAAACTGCCCGGCGGGGTGCGGACTTCACCTTTCTTTGTGCGCGTTGTCTGGCAACCGCACTGCGCACCCTCGAATTCGGGAGGCGATTCCAGTGTTAGAAGGTATCCTGTTGTGTTGCGAGTGTGGGGAATCCGGTGCCTTTAGTTGCCATCTCGAGCCTTTAGCCGCCATCTCGAGATAGACGTGCAACGGGCATAAACCAGACTGCGCGTTTCGTTCCGGAAACTGGGGTTTGCGGCGGATGCATGAGGCGTCTGACGCCGCGTAGGGCGGGTTTCCCGGCTGAACTTATCCTGATCAGTAGTTGTGGAAATGAGAACGAAAATAGTTTGTTTCTGTGGGCTCCTTGTATTGCTGACGGCACCGGCATTCGGACAGCTGACGGCCCGCAATCCGGTCGACGAGCTGAAGGACCTTCTGACCCAGGCCCTCGAGGAAGCGCAGATCCCGCTCACCCCGGACCAGGAACGGCAGTTGGCGCTGCTGATTGAAGAAGAGCGGCAGGCTGCGGAAAACCTCTTCGGTGAAACCTGGGACTTCAGTCAGGGCCCGCCCCAGGGCGAGCAGCAGGACCAGGCTCTGGCCGGCATCCGGTGGATGTATGACGAGATGAAGGACAGGCTTCCCGACTACCTGAGCGACGCCCAGAGAACGGCATGGGAGAGCTATCAGAGTGAGCAGGACGTGGCGTTTTATGGGGAAGGCTCTCAGGATGCCGAGGCCGGCAGCGGGAGAATTCAGCAGATCCGCGTGACGAACAATGCCTTCAATGTTGAAACCGCCACCGCGGGCGGAAGCCGGGGCCTGGCCGAAGGCGGGGCGAGAACCGAAGTGATCGAACGCGGCGGCATTGGCGCCTTTCACGGAAATTTCGGGCTCACCCTGCAGGACGAATCACTGAACGCCCGCAATCCCTTCGCGGAAAACAAGCCGCCCTACTACGAACGAACGGTTCATGCAAACATCAGCGGCCCCATCATTCGAGACCGCCTCTCGTTGAACTTTACAGCAGACGACAACAAACAGGAGAACGTGGGCACGGTTCAGGCGGAAACCCTCGATGGTCCGTTTTCCCTCGGCGTCACTCGACCGACGCTGAACCGCTTTTACGACGTTAAAAGCGTGCTGCAGCTCGCTGACGCCCACTCGCTGATCACGAGTTTCCAATATGCCACCGAGGACCGCCGGAACGAGAACGTGGGCGATTTCACCCTCCCCGAACGTGCTTCACGCACACAAGGGCGGAACTACATGATCGATCTTCGGGAAATTTCGATTCTATCCGAACGTACCGTGCACGACGTCAGCTTCCGATGGAACAAAGAGCACAGCGAAACGACACCAGCCAGCAATGCGCCGAAGATAGACGTGAAGGGCGCCTTCGAGGGTGGCGGTGCGCAGAACCAGAGCCAGATCGACAGGGATATATACGAATTGTCCAACCTCGTCTATTTTGCCGGCGACAGGTTGACGATGAGAAGCGGGGTGCAGGCCTGGCATATGCGCTATCGGAACATGTCAGAAGAGGATTTCTTCGGTGGATTCACGTTTTCCGACCTCGACAGTTTCGGCGCTGGACAGCCACTGCAGTACAGCATCAACTGCTGTGATCCCCTCTTCGAGCTGAGCCAGACGCAGGTGGCGCTCTTCTCCCAGAACGACATCCGGCTGACCAACACATTCACACTGATGCTGGGCCTCCGCTACCAGATGCAAACCAATCTGCATGACCGGAACAACTTCGATCCGCGCATCGGCTTTGCGTACGCGATCGGCAACGCGACCGTCATCCGGGGAGGCACTGCGCTCTTCACCGGATATCTGAGCGCCAACTTCAACGAAACTTACGGCCGACTCGATGGAGCACGACTCTACCAGATCCAGATCGACAATCCGGGCTGGCCGGATCCCTCCACATCGGGCAGCATCCGGCCCCGATCCTACCGGGTCATCGAACCCGATCCCAAGGCGCCCTACTACTGGGTCTCGCAGGTGGCGGTGGAGCGGAGCCTTCCCGGCAATCTCTTCGTGACGCTGGCCTACGACGTGAGCCGGGGCCTCAAGAACGGCCGCACCCGGGACATCAATGCCCCGCTCCCCGGAACCGCCATCCGGCCACAGCCCGACATCGGACAGGTCGCTCAATTCCAAACCAGCGGCGGCTCATTGCACCAGCACTTAAAAGCGAGCATGCGACAGCGCTTCAGCATCTTCAATGTCACGGCGGACTATCAGTATTTCCGCGGACGCAGCGACGAAAGCCCGCGCGCCCGGGGCCGCCGGGTTGAGCTACCGGCCAACAGCTACGACCTCAGCCTGGAATGGGGCGTTCACCAGAACCCGCGCCATACGTTCAATGCGGGTGTGAATTCACGGTTGCCGCTCGACGTCTACCTGACCACGGTGATCGAGGCCACGAGCGGCCGGCGCTATACGGTCACGACAGGAAAGGACGACAACAACGACGGATCGATCAACGACCGGCCGGTCGGCGTTCCAAAAAACAGCGAAGTTGGCCCCCATTTCTTCAACGTCAGCTTTAACTTTTCCAAGGCTTTCGCCTTCAACGGCCGCGCGCTTCAGGGTGGGTCTGGATCCGGACCACAGCTCAATGTCTTCGCGAATCTGAACAACGCATTCAACATGACCCACCTGGGAACGCCCAGCGGCGTCATGACCTCCCGGTTCTTCAGGCGGTCTTTCAATGCCATCGCGCCCCGCACAATCGAAGCGGGAATGCGATTCCAGTTCTGATCCCGCTGATGTACCCCGCGCGGGATTGGTCGGCGAACCTGGATTTCTCACCAGTTGAGCGGCAACGTTGGTTGGAGCCCGAGATCCGGGACGGAGACCTAATTCTCGAGTTCAGCAAAGATCACAGTTTGTTGACGGCCGAATTAGGTCTCCGTCCCAGCTCGCCCTATCGAGCCAGCGGGTCGGGCCGCACCTGGAAATGGACCACCAGCGGGCTGTTTTCCGTGCCGCCTTCCATGAGCCAGGGAGTCCGGTCGCCTTCAGACACCCAGAGGCCGCGGCCCTTCCAGCCCGCATCCGGATCGTCGATCCGCCCGTCGAAGCCCTTGCTGTAGAAGCCCATCGGGTATGGGATCCGCATGGTGACGAACTCGCCGTCGACGAGGGCATGCACGCCGTCGGCCAGGTTTCCGGTCGCAATGGGAACGTTGGCTCCCAGTCCCGAAGTGTTGTGCTGGTCGACCCAGGTGTAATAGCTCGATTCCACGCTGAATTCCGGCAGGTCGTCAAATCCCGGGCCGGGTAGCGGATGGAATGTCCAGCCCTCAGGGCAATGGTCGCCGGTGGCGGTGGGGCCATTGAGCGGGCCTTCACACTTGCCCCGGTCGAATTCGCCCAGGTGTCCACTGCCCAGTGAGACCCAGACCACACCGTTGCGGTCGATGTCTGCGCCACGCACGCTGAAGCCCGGGAGCGGCACGTTGTAGGTCTCAGTGAGCTGCGTGTCCGGATCGAATCGAAGAATGGAGCCGGGGTGGGGATTCCTGTCGGATCCCCAGACCGAGCCATCCGCCGGGTTCGGCATGACGGCGTAGTAGCCCCCATCAATGCGCTTGTCGAGCGATGCGTCTATGGTTGCATCCGGCTCCACCCAGTCATCGCGCCGGCCGTTGCCATTGGTGTCGAGCACCAGCGGCGACCAGCCCTGGGATCGGGACACATCCCCGGTTTCGTCATACATCCGCGTGTTCAACCAACCCACGACGGAGCCCCCGCCGCTGGTCCACAGCGTGTGGTTCGCATCCGCGGCGAACTGCAGGTGATGCGTGCCGAAACAGGTATCGACGAAGCTGTACTCCCCGGTATCGGGCTCGTAGACGGACAGTTGGCGTCCCGCCCGCGCGTTTGGGAAAGCCTGGGCGGATGGGTGATCCGAGCCTTCCAGGCAGAAATCAGGATTTTCAGGACGGCGGGTCCGTGCCGTATACCAGACGCGACCCAGGTGGTCGATCATCGGGTTATGCGCGTTGGCCTGGCTGTCCCAGATCACCTCCTCACCCCAGTACGGTGATGGTTGGAGCGGCGGCGTGGCCGCCGTTGTCGGTGTGTCGGGGTCGGCCACCGGGGCCCTGAAGCTGGTGTCGACGTTGGCGACCGGATCCAGGATCGGGAAATCGTCAGTGCTGAGTTCCGGAGCCCCGTAAATGTTTCCATAACCGTTGACGGTCGGGTTGCGGCGGTCCGTCGAGATCAGGTCGTGCATATAGACCGAAGGGCTGGCCCAATCCCGGATCGTCGCCACAACATTACGCTCCAAACCGGATGGGCGCTGGGGCTGGGTTGAGGGAAGCTCTCCAGCGGCCACGCGGTCGGTCCAATCGGCCAGGTAGGTCAACGGGATTCCCTGCAGCCGCGCGGTGACTTGTCCCACCATGTTCTCCCCAGCTTGACCGGCCGCGAGGCGCCGCAACCAGGCGTCGACTGACGAATCAAAGTGACCGAGCTCGGCGGGGATGGTCCGCGTCGATTCCTGGCCCAACTGATGGCACCCGACGCAGCCGTTATTCTTCATCGATCCGAGGTACGCGTTCAAGCCGCCGGGAAGCTCGGAGAGCTCGCTCTCATCGGGCAGGCCCATCATGGAATACCAGTAGCTCGCCGGGTACACCTGGGCGGCTACGGCGGGGCTCGGGGCCGGGGTCGCGGCAACATTAATCGTTTCGCCGGGTGAGGCGCTGACCTTGGGCGAGTCAGCCAGTCCGTAGCCGCGAACCCAGACGGTGTATTCCGCGTCGGGAAGATCGGGGATAACGTAGTGGCCCGCGTCGTCGGTGACCACGATCCGCGCGAATCGAGTTTCGAAGTCATCGGTTTCTGCGATCACCCAGACACCGGCTTCCGGGCCGTTATCGCTTGTGACAACCCCGCCCACGTCATCGTCGTCGATTGCGGGTCCGGAGCGATCCTGGGACTGGCACGCCCCCAAAGTGACGATCAACGCGCCCACTACCAAAGCAATGCCTACACGGGTAAATCCGGTTGAGGTGTTCATAGCGCTCTCCTTGAAAACTGTTGGGGGCAATTCTAACCCGAACGCCTCACGATTCGTAAGACCATCAGGACTCACCGAAAGCGCGTGGGCCTTGCATTTGTCTGTCGTGGGCTCGTCGTTGGCTTCTGGTGGGCCTCTCAATGCACAGGAGTATTCCCAAACCCAGTCGGTGAATCCAGATGAATCGGAGCGACAGGGATCGTTGGCGACAATCAGGTTGAAGCAGGTTGAAGGGGATCCGGCCACTCTGGCATTCAGAATCCGCCCGCCCTCACCCATTACCGTTGACAGTCCGTGGTTCGTAATTATAATGCCGTACAGTGTCGGCCACCTGGCGGATACACGCCATCTCCTCGGGTTGGGGCCGCGAAACAGCGCAAGCGGTGAACGAACCGAGCGCGGGATTGACGGGCGAGGGTGCACCTGCGCGGACAGGCCCGACAACCCGAACGAGCGCCGAAGCGCCGGGCAGGGTGGAACCGGCGGTGCAGCAGGCGACTGGTAAGCGGAACGATTAAAAATAGTTAAGAGGTACACACAATGCAAACTCGAGCTCTTGTCACGATAATGGCTCTGGCAGTAATGCTGGCTTTTTCCTCGGTCACGGTGAGACAGGCAGGAGGTCAAGGGAATGCGGGAACCGGCGGACGCAGCAGTGCAGAGGGGAATGACAGCATCGCCCTGCCGTCGATCCCACCACCGGAAGGCTGGCTGAGTTGTCCGCGGTGTCAGAACAACGACGATCGGGACCAGGCGTGGTTGGACTTCGAAATAGATGGACGCCAGTTTGACCCGAGGGACCTGACGGGAGTGTGGGGATGGGGACCGGACAACACCAACGCCTCCGCGTTCGATGATGACAACGTGCCCGCTCTGACGGATTTCGGAGAGCAACAGCGCCAGGCCACTTTCGCCGACGAGGGTCGGCCCCTGCGATCAAAAGACACCTCAGGGCGGGGGTCCGGCAGCTTTGTCAACTGCGACCCCTATTCATGGCCACGCCTGTACGCCTACAACTTCGGATTCGAATTGATGATGACGCCCGACAGAGTGCTGCAGTTCTTTGAACTCGGCCACACCTGGCGAACGATCTGGACGGACGGGCGGGAACTTCCCGAATTCCCGCCAGAGTTGCGGTGGCTCGGATGGAGTGTGGGCCATTGGGAAGGCAACACTTTCGTGGTCGAGTCGAATGGATTTGACGACCGATCGTGGATCAATGCCAGCTCCCCCGACGGAGGCTGGACGCACAGCGACGAGATGCGGGTCATCGAACGCTATACGCGTACGGAGTTCGGCACGCTGGAAGGTGAAATGACGATCATCGATCCCCGGACCTACACGGAGCCCTGGGTCACGCCGTCGAGCACGTTCAGACTGAACCCGGGCACCGAGTTGTACGAAAACTTCTGTGCGCCTTCCGATTACGAACAGTTCAACGAACGCGTGTTCAATCCGGCGGCAGCGGGGGAAACCGAGAACGAATAGGATCACCCGATCCGACGGTGAGGGTTGGGGAGCGGTTTTTGCCGCGCAGCTCTCACCGTCTCATATCACATTTCCGATGACAGCTCGCTGACTTGTCCAGGCGCCACGCGAGGCTCCGCCTCCTTCTGGCTCGCTCGCCGGGGAAGCTGCAGAGCCCACATGCCATCGATTCACCGAACAACAGAATCCGCTCTGAACTTCGAATCCCGGGCGGGTCGTTGCCCAACACCGGAGCCAGATCGATCAGCGCGTGTTGCTGGTAAAGGATTCGTCCGAGTTCGGGTCACCAATAACGGATGCGCCATCTCTCGTAATCCAGCGCACGAGCAACACCGGCGCGTCGGCGATGCCGCCGGTCCGGCCTCCAACCGTAATTTCATCACCGGGTCTGAGTGTGCCGCGACCCACACCCGCAGCCATCATCGTTTGAGGGGAGGACATTTCGCCAACCCAGTGAATTATCTTTCCCTCATCGTCGGTTACGTCGAAGTTCACAAATGTGTGGGGATTCCTCCATGTAATCGATGTCACAACCCCCGTCACAGAACTGTCAATGGTGTATCCCGCGCGGCCGTGGTGTGCCGAAACCACACTCCCGAGCGCTGTGAATACAACAACCATCGTCAGAACCGCAGTTGCCGATCTGCGCCAATTCGTCACCTTGCACCCCCTATCGATCCGATCATTTCCGCGAGAATGAATACCGTTGGATTTAATCGTCGGCGGCGGAAATTGTCAAGGGTGTTCGATAATCCCCTGACGTATGCCGGAAGCGCATATCGCGATTCAGGGCTCCGGCCGGGGAGCTTTCGAGAGCGGCCCGCCCCGTATACAGCGCGCCGACAGGCACAGAAGACGACGGAGTGATCGTCTCGCCAACGATTGCTCCCTGCGTTGACCGCCTAAGATTACCGTGGTCCATCGCCCACACCCAGATTCTCGCCGACCTGGCGGAATCCATTCGAAAACTCACGGTTCTTCCGCAGGGGCCGGGTGGGATGGATGACGCGCCCGGGTGGCCCGGGCGACGTGCTATGATGCGCAGACCTCGATCATCGATTCAAGAAACCACGATATGCATCAGGTCGGCGTAAACAGATCAGCCCATTCGCGGCCGCAAGTGGGCTCTTAGAAAGGGGACAAAGCGATGCGAACACTCAATCTTACGGTTGCCGGAGTTTTGATTGCCTGCGGAGCACTTGTGACCGCATGCGGCAACATGCCTGTTGAAACGGTGGACACACCTGCGGCGGCGACGAATCCAGACCCGGACGTCCCGGAGATCATCGAAGATCTTGTGGCCGCCAACCGCATCATCGCCGATCAGGGCGTCGTCGACGGCTATGGGCACGTGAGCGTACGAAATCCCGACAACCCGGACCAGTTTTTCCTGTCCCGTTCCATGGCCCCTGAAAGCGTGGTGGCCGGGGATATCCTCACACTGGACCTCGACAGCAACGTCCTCAATTCTGACCAGAACACCTACCGGGAAAGTTTCATCCACAGCGAGATCTACAAACGGCGTCCGGACGTCCAATCCGTAGTCCATTCACATGCGCCCTCGATCGTGCCATTCGGCACGACCACCGTTGCGCTTCGGGCGATGTTCCACATGTCCGCATTCATTGGGCAGGGTTTACCAATCTTTGATATCCGGGACGCCGCCGGGATGACCAACATGCTGGTCACGAACCAGGACATCGGTCGAGCGCTGGCAGAGACGCTCGGCGACCGACCGGCTGTACTCATGCGCGGCCACGGCGCAGCCATTGTGGGACCGTCCCTGCCGATTGCCGTGGGTCAGAGTATTTATCTGGCGGTCAACGCGTCAATGCAGGCGCAGGCGATGGCCCTCGGCGGCCCCATCACCTACCTCACCCCCGAGGAAGTTGAATTGACCGGTTGGCCCGACAACTACCAGCGGGCCTGGACGCTGTGGAGACAAGACGCACTGGGGGAGAATTAGCCCGGGTTTCTCACCAGTTGAGCGGCAACGCTGATTGGAGCCCGAGATCCGAGATCTGGGACGGACACCTAATTCTCGAGCTCAGCACAAATCACAGTGTGTTGACGGATCGAATTAGGTGTCCGTCCCAGATCTCCCGCCTGGTAAGGCTTATTTGCTGTGAGAAACCCGGGCCCCCGAACTGGTGAGAAGTTCGGGGTAGGCGGAGTCAGGAAAGCCGGGCGGGCATCGATATTCAGACAGCGACGCCGGGGCATCACAGTGGGCACCGGAGAGGTGCCCACTGTGCCCGTATGATCGTCTGCGAAAGAGCGAATGGCGTCAGCTGGTCGACGTCATCCCGGGTTACTGCGATCAGTTTCCGCGTGTTTCGTCGGTGTAGTCACCGGTGACGATCAGGGTGCCATCCTCTCTCCAGGCTGCACCCAGCACTGCATAAGGTGCGCCCGATGTCGCCACCCTGGCCTCGAACTTAACGACGTCTCCCGGTCGGAAGGTGTTGCGGTTCATACCCGCGGCCATCATCGAGGTCACGGACGAATATTCGCCCCGCCACTCGACGACATCTCCATCGGAGCCCTTCACCTCGAAGACGACCTGGGCGTGCGGGTTTCTCCACAGAAATTCGGTAACTGTCGCCTCCAGAGTCACATCCTCATCGCTGTAAGCGGAGCGGGCATGATGTGCCATCGCCACGCCACCCAGTAGGGAGAACACCGCCACTACAACCAACATTCGCCGAATAACCAAGACCCACCTCCTTGAGCAACAACCCGTTAATACATAAGCCGAAATCGCTGCCCTAGTTAAGCATTCGAATGCAGTACTGTCAACAGTCTGATCGAGTGTTGACCTCCGGGTCCTCACCACATCTCATGCATTGAAAAATGCTTTACAACAAATGAAAACTGCCCTCCAACCCGGTGATGACGCGCACACCTGTGGGTTCCCATGGACGCGGCCACGGCAAAGCGTCCGGACGGAACGCCGTCACCTGACATCATCGCGCGCATTGAATTCTTCGACCTCGCTGGCCACGCACATATTTTCCCAAATCTCGGTGTCGGGCACCAGCCTGATCGTGGCCGGTTCCGTGATAATGGGCCCGGTATACACCAGCGGATCGTATACCGTCAGCTGGGCTTGCATCGTGCCGTAGGTGTCCCGTGTATAGCGTTCGACGACTCGCATCTGATCGCTGTGTGGCAGGCCCCCACCAGCCACGTCACCCTCGGCGCGGGTTCGCTCGATCCATGAACGATCGTCATAGCCGTTCGACTCGATCACCAAGGTGTCTCCCTCCCAGTGGCCAACGTTCCATCCCAGCCAATTCAACACCGGGGGCTCTACTGGGAGCTCCCGGCCGTCCGTCCAGATGGTGCGGAAGGTGTGTTCCAGTTCGATGAACTGGAGCACCCGGTCGGGCAACATCACGAACTCGAACCCGTAGTTGTAGGTATACATCCGCGGCCAGCCCAGGGGATCACAGTCCAGAAGCCCGGAGTCTTTCTCCGAACCTTGCCCATAGAGCCATTCCCCGTCCTGGCTGCGTTGTTCGGCCTGCGTCTCGGCGTAGCGCTCCCGCCCGTACTCTGTCATTTCAGGTGGGTTTCGAAAGGCGCCACCGACGCCGTTGTACCCCCAGACTCCAGACAGATCCCGTCGATCGTAGTCCGTTATCTCGTCGATGTTGTTTCTCGCCCAGGCTTCCGTCCTGTCCGCGTTGTTCTGACACCGCGGGCAGGGGTTCCAGCCCTCCGGAGCTTGAGCGGCTGCTTGACTTTCGTGAGCCATCGCGAAGGACAGACACATCACCATCGCGAGAACCCATGCCGAGACAACGATTCGATTTCGCATTGTAGTTAAACTCCCTATACGGCTTCATGCCCCGGAACTCTCGGGTTAACGTCCGCGAACGATCCACGCCCGCGAAATCTCCAGGACCCACATCAGTGATAATTGCTGCCCGGAAGGATAGCCAATATACGCGCCGCTTTTCAATGGAAATTGGGTTCGACCGATGGGATTCGTTACTCAATCAAACTAAAGGGCTTGACCCGTGCGAGCCGAGATTCGCCGCAGAGACCATTGTGGATTCTGCACCGTCGGGCGGCTCCCTGCCCGAATTCTTATATTTCTTGTATTATTCGCACCCGGTGGCTTCTCTACCTGAGTGTACGGGATATTTCCGGCCGCCCACCATCGGCGGGAGATCAGGCACGAACGACGTGTGAGCCGTGGACAATCTACAGGAGGTTTACAGTGAAGAACCCTCAAACTGTATCGGACTGGACAAACAGCGTCGCATCGGTCGTGAACCCCGACCACAACAGCGCCGACCGACTGGCTGCCGAACTGACCATCGCAAACGCCCGTATCACGGCCCTTGAATCCAAACTGTCAAGTAAGCAGGCGGCCCTCGGCCGCTTGCTTGCCGACGACCTCCGGACATGTGAGGAACTCGCTGAACTGAAGAAAACGATCTGGGGCTACCACCGGTTGCTGCCCGGCGGATGTGACTGCACCCTGTGTCTTGAGGTTGCGCCGGGCCAGAGACCGGGCCTGAGACAACGTTAAGGCTGAATCCAGAACCCCCTGCCTCCTCTTGAACCCTTCGGGCCGGACTCCGGTGCCATGAACCCGCACGCTGTAATGCGCGTTGACTGCATGCACTGATCGTCGGGCGTGTACCCGTCCGAATTCGAAACTTAGCCTGAAGACTTGGCGGTATTCTCTCGACGCCTGCGCCATCATGCCGTCAACATCAACGAACACTTCAACATCGACAGGAACATCCACCATGACCGCGGAATACGACGGGAACCGTTCCGTCTACGCGTTCCCCGCAAACTCGCCCAAACAATTCGGAGACCGGCCCGTCCGCATACTATGATTGCGGACTCTCTAAGAAGCGGAAAGGTCCGCCGGCAACCGCTAACGAGGATCGATCTCCTTGTCCACGATGACGCCACTACTCGACGTAAAGAACCTGAAAAAGAGCTATGCGCTCGGCGCGAGTGAAGTCCGGGTCCTTCAGGGCATCTCGATGAGGCTCGCGCCGGCCGAGATGGTCGTCATTATGGGACCGAGCGGTTCAGGAAAGACAACCCTTCTGAACTGCATCTCGGGAATCGACGAACCAGACGCCGGCAGCGTCGTCCTTGCCGGCCGCGCCGTAAACTATCGCTCCGAACGGGAGAAGACACTCCTGCGCCGGCATCGAATCGGAACTGTATTTCAGTTCTTCAATCTGATCCCGACCCTCACTGTGTGGGAAAACGTCGCTCTCCCGTTTCTGATCGCCAAGGTCGGGGAAGAGTCCAGTAACCCCAGAGTCCGGGAACTGCTCAACCAGGTCGGGCTCTCCGACCGGACCGGGCACTACCCATCGCAGCTTTCCGGCGGAGAGATGCAACTGGTCTCGATTGCGCGAGCACTGGTCCATTCACCCCAGCTTCTCCTCGCCGATGAACCCACCGGCAACGTGAACTACAACGTCGGGAAGGCCATCATGGATATTCTGAGGCGAACGGCCAAAGTTCAGGGTACGGGCATCGCAATGGTGACTCACAGCCCGGAACACGCCGCATGGGGTGATCGGATCTGCTTCCTGAAAGACGGGGTCATTGCCAGGGAACACACCCAGAACGGCGATCCCGAAGCGGTCGCTCAAATCTACGAGCATCTTCTGGACCTGGGGATTTAGCCGAGCGATGAAACTAAATCCCGGACTGGCCGCGCGGCTCGCGATTAAGAATCTCCGCCATCATCCGATGGTCAGCGCAGGCACCGTGCTTGGTGTCGCCATCGGGATGATCGTCGTCAGCGCTGTACTGATTGTCGACAACAACACTGTCTCCACCGGGCAACAACGCGAACAGCGCGCCGAAGGCAGCAACCCGGCTCGCAATCGCGGCCCCGGCCCGACGCTATCGAATCCGGGGGACACGCCCACGGCTGAAAACCTCGTTATCGGGTTGATCCGGCAGGGAGACAATGCGCTGACGGGAGCCGAAGAAGAAGATGAAGCCGCCGTTTCGATCGTCCCAACTCAGGAAGGCCAGGTTCCGGGCGCTGCCGATACCGCGGCTTCGGCACCCCGGGGCGAAGAAGACTATCAGGCCATGCGGCTGGCTGTTCGACTCGCGTCTCTACTTGCCTTTTCCATTGGAACGGTGATCGTGTTCTACACGATGATGTTCTCGGTGGCCGCGCGGAAGCGGGCGCTGAGCCTCATGCTCTGTCTCGGTGAATTCCGGTCGAATGTCAGCCTGTCGCTTCTGGTCGAAGCCTTCATCCTCGGGGCGATGGGAACCCTGATCGGATTGATCATCGGTATTCCGATCGCGCGTTATCTGCTGCTGCTGGGGATCTCCACCACGGGCCGAAATCCCACTGGTGGATTCGAAATTCCCTGGTTCGAATTGGCCGCAATGGCCTTCATCTGCATTCTGGTGGCCCTGATGGGCATCGTCGGACCGGTACGGAATCTGAACCGGATGAACATAGCGACGGTCCTTCAGCCCCGTTTCCTGGCCGAAGACGTCGGGACTTCCGCCGGTGCCAAAAGCCTGCTGTGGGCTATTCCTCCCAGTCTGGTGGCAACCTATATCCTGGTCCGGCCGTTCCTGGAATCCTGGCTCAGCGTCATTCAGTTCTTTCTCGTCGAAGCCATCTTCGTCGTCGGAATCACCATGATGACTCTGTGGTGGATTCAACCTCTGTTGAGGTTGGTCCTGCGTTTTTTTGAAGTGACTCTCCGACCGTTGTTTCCGCTGGAAACGAAGCTGACCGGACAGCGCATGCGGCTGACCAGCCGCAGTAGCGTGACATCGGTGATCGGCATCACGCTGGTGTTCAGCATGCTGATTTCTCTCGATGACATCACGCGTGCGCTGAAGGCAGAAATTCAAGTATGGGCTGGGGAAGCGTTGACGCCCTATGTCTTTGCCACCCAGGCCGCTGCGGATGCCGAGCGAGTCGATTTCGAGAATTTCGAAAACCGCATGCGAACGTCCGGTATGGACGTATTCCGACTGTCCGAAGCAGTCTACGGATCCCTTCCATTTCGACTGATACGCTCCGAAGACGCGAATCCAGTTCTGCGCAGCCGGGGGCGGAAGGCTCTGACACCGGAAACCGTCATTTTTTCAAGAACGCTTGCCCAGCAGTTCGATGTCGGAATCGGCGACACACTGCTGCTGGGAGGCGAGAGTGGAACGAACGAATTCGAGGTCGTCGACCTAACCGACGGGATCGGATTTTTTCCCGATGGCCGTTTAACCTACATCGACGTCAAATCATACGCCGTCTTCGCAGACGACACCCCAATGTTCGCGGGCAGTCTGGCCGAAACAGTGGGGCAGCTTATTTCCGTCCGTCTACCCGACGGCGCCACCCGTGCGCTATGGTCAGAGGTGCTGTCGCAGAGGGAAAGCACTATGCTGCAGTACGGGCAGAACCTCTTTTCTAGCCGCCGGGCTGGCATTGATCGAGA
Source organism: Terriglobia bacterium (assembly GCA_965263045.1). Taxonomy (GTDB): domain Bacteria; phylum Acidobacteriota; class Terriglobia; order 20CM-2-55-15; family 20CM-2-55-15. The sequence goes on along the minus strand of CBDHGK010000041.1, from coordinate 3,363,462 downwards.
CTTCCTCATCTTCGACTTTGTCATCTTCATGACGATCGTGCTCGCCGCCGTCGGGGTCGCCAACGCATTGCTGATCCAGGTTCACGGTCGAAGTCGAGAGTTTTCCGTCCTGACGACCCTCGGAATCAGCCGCTTCCAGATCGTCAGGCTGCTGTTGATTGAAGGGGTAATGATCGGTCTGGTCAGTGGCTTCCTCGCCCTCATACAGGGACATCTCCTCGGTTCGATCGCGGTTGCGTTCCTCGACCGCTTCACGCTGTTCGAGTACGGCTTCGTAGTGTCCGCCTCGGCTACGTTTCTGACATTCGCTCTTGTGGTGCTCACGTGTTCGGCCGCCGCGATCTACCCGGCCCTGGTCGCTGCACGGCCATCGACGGCGGAAGCCCTCCACTACGAGTGACTGACCGGTCAACCTGACACATGCAGCATCGGATTCTCCAGCTCGACGGTGTCCGCGGCCTCGCCATCATCCTCGTCATCCTGCATAACCAGAGCGGCATCTACCCCTCAACCGGACTGGACCGTGTATTCGCCAACGGCTGGATGGGCGTGGATCTCTTCTTTGTTCTATCTGGATTTCTGATCACCGGAATTCTGCTCGATACCCGAAACTCCCCGGGTTATTTCAAGAACTTCTACTCGAGGCGCTGTCTGAGAATATGGCCTCTCTACTACGCCTTGCTCGTTTTCATGTTTGTGATTGTTCCTTACGTGCATCCCTCTGAGGCGGCGGCGATATTTGAACGATCCTCGCCCTGGTGGGCCTACGTCTTATTTCTTCAGAATTTTCTGGTTCCCGAGGCAGCCACCGCCGCCGGCCCCCTCGGTGTCACGTGGTCACTGGCGGTCGAAGAGCAGTTCTATCTGATCTGGCCACTCGTCATCCGATTCTGCACCACGTCTCAGGTGCGGCGCCTGGCCATTGTCGCAATCGCGGTCTCACCGGTATTGCGGCTGATCCTCGAACCCTTCGGAGTTGATCTCTATACCAACCTGTTCACCCGTCTGGATGGACTGATGGCAGGTGCGCTGCTCGCAATACTGGTGCGGTCCCCAGACTTCGTCCCTTCGAAATATGTAGGCCGGGCCTGGGCCGTCTTGGGGATTACGATACCCCTCTCTTTTCTGTTGGAGACCGCCAACGCCCGATGGATCGTGTATTCCTTCGTCGCCGCAGCGGCGGCGGCACTCGTGTATCTGGCCCTGTATTCAAGCCGGAAGTGGCTGAACACCGCACTGACCCACCCGTTCATCGTTTATACGGGCACCATCAGCTATGGACTCTACCTGTTACACAAGATCCCGTTCGATGTGGCGCTGGCCTACCAGTTCGGTCTCACCCTCTGGGCAGCGCCGCTGCTGCTGGTCGCCTGTTATGGCATGGCGTTTCTGTCCTGGAATGTCCTGGAACAACCCTTCCTGAAGCTGAAACGATTCTTCGAATTCGACCTAAAGCTCCGTCCCCCCACAGCGCAATGAAAGCGATTCTCCGCACTGATGAATTGCTGCATTGGAGCGCGTTCAGGTTTCGGACCCGAACGTCACTCACTGATGGTTCGCCGCACCGGGCGCCGCCCGGAGGTGAGCGCCTGGTTTGATTGTTCCGTCGCATCGGACACGGCGCGAGGTAATTGAAATTGACAGCCCCATGGCCCGAGCCGATTCTGGAATACAGACGGAAGGACACGTCGTACTTTTTCCACCGAAGGAGGCCGACATGGACCTGGACCTGCTCAACCTGGCGCGCAACCATCCATTCCTGACATTGGTCATTTTCCTGTTGATTTGTGACACCTTCCGGCGAAGATGGCCGTGGGATTAGCGAGTGGTCCCCGCCAAACGGATTGTAACTTATCATGAGTGCTGCGCTTTCCTGTCCTCAGTGCAAGCCAGTTGATCTCCTGAGTCGGCAGTTCGCCAACTAAGATACGCTCGGTCGTTCATTCAGACATCCTGTCTGAACGACCGGCGACCCTCGCCATCTTCCTGATGGCGAGGCCTATTGGGAAGAGGTGAAACGTCGCTCCGGGTCCCAGAACGGCCCTGCACGGTCCCCGTGCTGGGGGACCGCCTTCATATTGAAGAGGCGGAGCCGAGGCGTCCAGAGTACTGAGATGATCGGTGTGGGCCAGGACGAATCCGTTCACTGGCGAAGTTCTGATTCCCGACAGCTGATGGGTACATTATTTGTGACGGAGACCACTATTCCATAAGGTGCAGGAGACTCGGAGACAGGCACTTCTTTTTCATACGTCTTCATACGTCGAAGCAACTCTGCAAAGACGGTGAAAAAGAAGTATCTGTCTCCCTGGTTTCTGTCAGTGGTGCGAGTGATTCCGTCCGTTCAACGGCGTCGCCGCGTAGGGCAGAACCTTGTTATAGGTGATGTCATTGGAAACGACACCGTCTATATCGACTGAAGTGTCGCCAAAAATCGTTAGAGGAGACGTTCGCAGATCGCTCAGGATTGCAATGACGGCAATATCGACGACGTCGTCGCCGAATCGTCGACCGTTGGGCCAACCACCCGAGACCAATCCCCCGCCGAAACCCGCCTGAACCGAACTCGTCAGCGTATCCCCGCCGAAAATGCCGAGCCGATGGAATCCGGCGTCATCCGGGTTACCGGCCAGGCGCGGGATCTCGGTCGATAAATCGACCTTAATCAGATCCGGAATAAAGATCCCGGCCAGATCTGTCCGGTCTGTCTGCTGGGCCTCGGGCACACCGAGCACCACAGCGAGTTCCGGCGACAGCGCGTATTTGGCAAACATTTCGGCATCGCTCGCAGGTGTCATGCGATTGTAGCGATCCTTGTCCTCGACGGCGACCAGCGCTTCGTTAAACAGCGGGTTGCCCTGACGTGCGATCTGAACCCAGTCGCCGGAGTGGATGTCCAACTTTCCTCCGAGGAATGCGGGAGGGATCGAAGGGCTGAGGATCTTAAACCGACGTCGGCTCGTGGTGGCATACACGCCGACGACCTGGGCATCCCCTCCGATTTCTGCGAGCGGAATGTCGAGGACCATCGTGTGCACGTTGAATCCACCCTGACTGTCAAAAGGCTTGTTCGGACCCGAAAAGCCAAAGTCGAGGTCGAAGATGGATTGAATGTCAGCATAGAAACCGTCGTCCCGCTGTCCGGCGAAGGACCGGTAGCCGTTGCTGAGATTGGCGATGGCCTGCCGGGTGTACAGATCAAGCGCCCCTTCATTGTCCGCGCCTTCCAGGGCGCGCATGTCGCCGTCGAGCATTTGATTGTAATGCGCGGTGACGCGCCCCTGGTTATTCGGGGGAACGGTGCCATTCCCCAAAAAGCTGCGCGTTCCGAATTGATCCACGCGGACGACCGAATATGTCTGGGTAAGGTTCTGGGACGCATCATCCACCGATTCGACGGAACCCAGGTAGGTCCCAAGGATCGTGTTCCGGTTCTTGTATTGATTCGTGAACTGGAACTGGTAGCTGAAGGTGGGCTTCCCGGCCGCAACATCGTCGCCGGTCGCGACGTGGATTTCATACAGGACGTTTTCGTCGAACCGGTACCCGTTGGGTCCGATGCCCGGCTCTTCGAACGGGAAGACGGCCAGCGCCGTCGTCAGATGCTTGACGCCCCCGGAATCGGACAGAAAGGCATAGAGATCGGTGGTATTGGCGGCATCATCGAGCGTGATCAGCGGAGCATCCATGTGGCTTGATGCCCAACCGCACACCGGTGCAACGATGACGATCAGGACCGCGACCCATGGCAGGACTTTTTTTGAAAGTTTGGTCATGACGGCTTTCTTTCTCCTTCTATGTGATTTCGTTTGGTTCCGGCAAAATCTCTCAAATGACAGCGGGTTTCTGACACATCCCTGAAATGGCATCCATTGCGTGCCGTTCGGAGGGAAGCAGAGTCTGTTCGATCGCCTCAGCCTGGCCGAATCTGCGACATGCTTCTTCGTCTTCGCCCGCCAGGGCCGCAATGGCTCCGGCATGGAAATAGAGCCGGCCGTCGTCGGTTCCGGCCCCCAGCGCCTCGGCCATCACGGACCGGGCCCGCGCCGTATGTCCGGCCGCCGCCAGGGCCCACGCATGGGCATCAAGACTGAAGACATCCTGGCGGGTAGTCAGCTCGCTCTCGGCCAGGGCGAGGGCCAGACCCGTCTGTTCTCCCTGTGTCGCCAGGTAGAGCGCCAGCGTGCGGCCATCCCGCTCGGCTCCCGTGGCCACCAAATCCGAGCGAATGCCTTCTGCCTCGCTGCTGCGGCCTGTGGCATCCAGCGCCTCGGCCAGTACCCACTGCACTTCCGGCAGTGGATGTTCCCCCCCCGCCTGCTTCAGCGGGAGGATGGCTTCCTCCGCCCGATCGGCAGCCAGCAGGATCCGTCCGCGCTCGAGAAGGGCCCCGGCGTGATCGTCCTGGAAACGCAATCCGATTTCCGAGGCCCGGAGGGCATTCTCGACCGAGCCGGACCGCAGTTCGTACAGCGCCAACTGCCCATGGACCCAGGCCGCGGCTTCCCTGTCCCGCGGGCTGATCGCGGCGGCCGCCATTCGCATGAGCTCGACCGCGCCGTCGGTATTTCCCCGCAGCCAGCGCATATGGGCCGCGCGGCTATAGGACTGGAGGCCGGGTCGCAGATCGACCATCTTCTGATAGGCGTCCCCAGCCTCATCGAGGCGTCCCTGTTCCATAAGGACGTCGCCCATCAGGCCATAGTCGAAGGGCGAACCCCGCTCCCGCACCAGCCGCTGGGCCAGCGGTTCTGCCTCCCGGAACCGGTGGATTTGATGGAGGACATGTCCCTGAATCAACACCGCGCCAAGGTTGTCCGGTTCGGCGGACTCCAGACAACGCCCCGACTCCTGGGCAAGCCAGTAATAGCCCGAATCATCCTCCGCTCGGGCTTTGGCGACAAAAAACCAGCCAAGCTGTTCCAGATGACGGGGCTCTGAAGGTGTTTCCTGAATTTTTTCCTGCAGTCGCACAATCTCCGCGTCGAGTGCGGACGTGCCCCGATGGGGTGCCAGGGCGGCCCGGCAGGGATCGGGAAGACCCTGAGCCATGCCCCCAGGTAGCTCGGGGTCGCACAATTCGCCAGTGTCAGCAGCAGAAAGGTGCAGGCGAGCTTGATGGACCCGCCCTTCAGTCCTGTAGCTCGGCGACCCACACAGCGCTTCCGGTACAGAGCCTTGTCAATCGGCATCGGTCCTCCTCTGGAGCCGAACTTCATCGTCGGCCTTCATGAGTTCGATACGAGCGTTGTCTCGCATTTGGATTTCACAAACGAAAAAAACTCTGAACAGGCTGCGATACAATCTGCGCACTAGGCCCAAAACAAGCGCATAACCAGTGGACAAACGGCCGGTTCACGGCCGTAAAATTGGAGGCATAAGCTCCCGTTCCCAGATCGCTTTTTCCAGGTATGCGGTTCGTGTTGTATCTGTTTCAGTTGCCGCCTCGCCGTGTCTGTTTGAAGGGTTGAAAGAAACCGGGACCTCGACCGCCCGGGCTCAGATCCATGATCGGGTCAGCATCGCAGAGGTTGACGCAACACATCCACGGCACGAAACAAGACTGGCAACCACGGGTTCCAGGCCATCAGCCGGAAGACGATGCGCCGACCAGTACGCACGAGCTGGCAAGGCACGAGCATGAAGGCGTTCAGGAACGTTTTGAACTCCATGCGTAGCACGGTCTGCTTCTCGGCCTGATACTTCTGGCCCCAACGTCCGGTTTCGGGCAGCAATAACGCAAACCACGCCTTCAGTGTCCAGGCCAGTGAGGCCATCACCATGTAGGCCCAGTTGCTGGTCTGATCCCCGACCGGCATCCCCAAGGCGTGTACGCCGTTCTTGAGCTGCTCAATAAGATTCTCTTGATTGCACCGTTGATTCGCACGCATCACGATCTGGTCCGCAGGATCCGCACGGTTGGTAATGTAGAAGAAGTACCGGATGTCGTCGAACAACACCTGCTCCCCTTTGGCCACCGACAGATTCTTTCGCACCACAACGACGCGGTAGTCCCGATCGCAGGCTCCGGGCCGATACGCAAACTCGGCCACATCCTCGCCCCGCAAGCGGATATTCTCAAAGTCACGCTCCCGAACGATCCGTTCCTTGACCTTGTCGGGACGCTGGCGGGGTTGGCTGGCTACCTCGTACTTGGCGGGACGTTCCAGGCGCGCCCAGCAGTCCGGCTCCAATTGGTCGGCCCGGGCCACCAGGTTTTTCATCGCGTCGATGCCGAAGATGAAGCCCACGCCCTGGTCGTCCCATCCATCCAAATACCGGGTCTGGCTGAAGTCGGTGTCCCCGCGCAGCAGGATCTGATCGAACCCCGCACGCTGGCACAACGCGATTGCCTGATCGAACCGTTTGGCCGCTCCCTCATGCGAGGGCCGGTTGCCGCTCCGGTTCACCAGGTATAACGGTTCGGCCGTGTTCGCCAGCGAAATCAACAGTGGGTGATAACCCCATGTCCCGTCGTAGGCCACGTCCATCCCGTCTTTGCATTCTCCGGTGGTTGGGGCCAATGTCCCGTCCGCCTCCAGAACCGCTTCCTCGAAAAACGCATCGGGCTGCTGGCGCCAGACTTTCAGCCGCACTTTATTGAACGTGTCCATCAGCGACTCCACGTCGTCTTCCTCAAATCGCCGGCAGAAGTCTCCCGCCGTGGTCGGATCCGGAATCCGCTGTGCTCCCAACGCGTCCAGATACACTTCGTCATTGCGCCGCAGTTCGATATCTTCCATACACGTGCCCCCACTCAACGCGTTGTAGGCGATGTTCAACACGTGATCCGATTCCTGGTAGGGCAGATGCCGCTTCAGCACATGCACGTCCTTGTCGATGGCTTCGATCAGTCCGGTCCGCCGCGCCACCTGATGCATCATTCCGATGCCGCCCACCGACAGACCCCTCATCCGGTCTCCCATCTCGTACCGGATGTTGCGCGCCGACAGCATCGGCTTCGCCTGATCTTTCCAATTCCGATCCCCAAGCCGACGCTCAATTCGCCGCTTGCGGTTCCTCATGTTCTTGCGCGTATAATCGTTCATCTGAAATGCCTCCTTCTCCAAAGAATCTGTCCAAGGTTTTTTTCGCACGGAGAGGGGGCATTTCGGGTACTTCGGCGGTTATTCCACTTTCAATTCCTCATCAATCACGCTTGTTCAGGGACTAGGCAGCCCGTGGCAGAAGTCTCGAGGGCCGCGCGCTGGGGTCTTCAGGTTGCAGGCGCGAAGTGAGGAGCGGAACGATGTCTTTTCATCGTGACCGACGAACGACAAAGCCTGGGGCCCGAACCCCCCTGCGCCCAAAGGGTTACGGCGAAACGGGGCCGTGTTCGTTGTCGTCGACTCCTCGCAGTGAATGAGCATTGCAACGTCGTCGCCTCCTAGAATCCGGCCCCGTTTGGCCGTAACGCGGCCCTCGAGACTTCTGCCACGGGCTGCCAGAGAGCCGATTTTGTCTTTCGGTGTCATCCGAACGACTGTTCTGAGTCGTACTCAGGTATTAGGAGGGGGATTGTCTGGCGAGAAACCAGTGAGACGCGACCCGCGCCAGCAGGCCTGTCGCGACTTGATCGACCAGATCGCCCAGGGCGATGAGGCCGCGCTTGCGTCGCTCTATGACCTGACCAGCCCGGTCGTTTTCGGACTGGCGGCGCGAATCCTCCATGACCCGCGGGATGCGGAGGAATCCACTTTGGAGGTCTATTTGCAAGTATGGCGCACGGCAGCCGACTATGACGCAGAGCGCGGCAGTCCCCTGGCCTGGCTCGCGACGATGGCCCGGACGCGGGCCATTGACCGTCTGCGCGCCTCCCGGCGATGGACCCAGTCGATGGTCGGGTTGGATACTGACTTCACTGAACCATCCTCGGGTCCGGCGGAGCTGTTGATGAGCCGGGAACGCGAGGCGCAAGTCCGCAGGGCGCTCGACGCGCTCAAACCGGATCAGCGCGCGGTGCTGACGATCGCGTATTTAAGCGGATCGACACATGTAGAAATCGCCCGGAAGCTGGATCTGCCATTGGGCACGGTCAAGACTCGGATTCGGACCGGAATGATGCAGCTCCGAAGCCACCTGTCGGAATTGGAAGGGGACCTGTAATGCTCAAACCGGGGCATTCCATAGAAGCGGCTCAGGAATACGCTTCCCTGTACGCGTTGAAGGCTCTCACACGCGGCGAAACCGACGCATACGAGCAGCACGTCGGCGAAGGATGCGGGCTGTGTCAGGCGGAGTTAGAGGCCACTGAAGCAACGTTGGGCGAACTCAGTGTCCTGACCCGCACCGATCCCCCATCCGGGCTCCGTGACCGGATTCTCGATCGGATTCGATCCACCGACACCATCGAATCAGAAGACACACCCCAGGTCTGGAAGAAGTGGGAATCCTCCCCCGCGGTCTCGGAGGCGAGCCCCCCACCCGATGCCACCACCCGGCCAGATCGGAGTTCGGTCCGGGCCGAAGATACCGAGTGGGAAGCCACCGGTTATCCGGGAATCGAGGTGCGGCGGCTGCACGTCGACCGGGCAAGACAGTACGTCACGATGCTGGTGCGAATGGCACCGGGAGCCAGCTACCGGCCGCACCGGCATCACGATACCGAGGAGAGTTTCGTCTTAGAGGGAGAAGTGAGGGTCGGGGACGAAGTTTTCCGCGCTGGCGACTACCAACGCGCTGAAGCCGGCAGTGTTCACGGTATCCAGAGTACTGAAACCGGATGTACGCTTCTGATTCTGTCGTCCACCCAGGACAAACCTCTCCCTTAACTTCCCACGCATATCCGACCCGATCAAAGCTGCGGGAATGGTAGAATCGGCCGCAGGAGCGACCCTGCTCTTAAAGCCGCAAGAGCAAACTTGCTCTTCAAAAGGAGCGCGAGATGAGGATGAAAAGCGGGTGGTCCCGATGCGGCATCACCCTGGTTGCAGGCACGTTGATGGGTGCCCTGGCGATAGGGTGCGGGCCCCAGGAAAATTCCGGGCTCGTGGAAGTCGATGCCGATGACATCGGCGGTGTGGTCGCGGGTGGGAACGGACCGGAAGCCGGCGTCTGGGTCATTGCGGAAACCGACGATTTCGAAACGCGCTTTGCCCGGATCGTCGTCACCGACGACGCAGGTCGCTATCTCGTTCCCGATCTGCCCGACGCCGACTACAGCCTCTGGGTTCGCGGATACGGCCTTTCCGATTCGGCGAAGGTTGATGCTTCGCCTGGAATGACCCTCGACCTCACGGCCGTGATCGCCCCGACTCCGGCGGCCGCGGCTGCAGTCTATCCAGCCAGCCACTGGTATTCCATGATGGGTCTGCCCGATGCTCGGGAGCTGGAAACCGTGGAGGGCGGCTTGAACAGCTACCTCGCATGGATGAAGAACCAGGGCTGCATCGGATGTCATCAGCTCGGCCAGGAATCCACCCGAACGATCCCCACGGAGCTGGGAGAGTTTGAATCCTCCGAAGATGCCTGGTTGCGCCGGATCGGGTCCGGACAGGCCGGAGCGCAGATGGTCGGACAGGTCCAGGGTCGGCTGCAGGGACTGCCTCTGAAATACATGGCGGAATGGACCGATCGCGTCGCGGCCGGTGAACTCCCGTCGACCCAGCCGGATCGTCCCTCCGGTGTCGAGCGCAACGTCGTCGCCACCATTCGAGACTGGGCCAGCCCCTCGGTTTATATGCACGACCTGATCTCGACGGACCGCCGCAATCCCACGGTCAACGGCTACGGCCAGATTTACGGATCACCCGAACTCAGTACCGACGACTTTCCGATCCTGGATCCGGTCGCCAACGTCGACACCAGCTTCAGGGCCCAGGTCACCGACCCGGACACCCCGACCACGGGGGCCACGCCTCCCTTCGCGCCATCGCCGTATTGGGGTGATGAGGTCATCTGGGACAGCCAGGCCAATGCCCACAACCCGATGCTCGATCAACTGGGCCGCGTCTGGTACACGGCGAGAGGCCGGGGCCCGAACAACCCGGATTTCTGTCTGGAAGGTTCCGACCACCCTTCAGCGCAGTTCTTTCCCAATGCCCGCTCCGGACGGCAACTGGCCCTGTACGAACCGGAAACGGGAGAATACACCCACATCGACACCTGTTTCGGCACGCATCACCTCCAGTTTGCCGAGGACGCGGACCACACGCTCTGGACCAGCGGGGGCGGCCCGGTGATCGGTTGGCTGAACACGAAAATGTACGACGAAACCGGCGACCCGCAGGCATCTCAGGGCTGGGCGCCCATGATCCTCGATACCAACGGCAACGGCCGCCGGGACGACTATGTGGAAGCCGATGAGGCGGCGAATCCCGCTCTCGACCAACGCATCAACGCCAGCTTCTATGCCGTCATGCCCAACCCCGCCGATGGCTCGATCTGGGGCTCGGTCAGCTTCCGGGTGCCGGGTTCGATTGTCCGATTCGATCCGGAGACGATGCTCGGCGAAATCTACCATGTGCCACTGCCGGGATTCGGCGTCCGTGGCGCGGACATCGATCGCAATGGTGTGGTCTGGGTCTCGCTGGGCAGCGGACACCTGGGCGAATTCGACCGGGGAAGGTGTGAAAGCCCGCTCAACGGTCCCGACGCCACCGGTGACCACTGCCCCGAAGGCTGGACGTTCCATCCGCTACCGGGCCCGGGATTCGACGACCTGCCGGAGTTCAGCGTGGAATCGAGCTACTACACCTGGGTCGACCAGCACAACACTTCGGGACTGGGAGCCAACGTTCCCATTGCGACCGGAAACCTGGCCGACGGCGTGCATGCCCTCGTCGACGGTGAGTTCGTGACCATGCGGATTCCATACCCAATGGGCTTTTACAGCAAGGGCTTCGACGGGCGCATCGACGATCCGGATGCGGGCTGGAAGGGCCGGGGCCTCTGGGTGTCTGAAGGCGACCGGACTCCCTGGCTCATGGAAGGCGGCACGGACAACCGGCCGCTGGTCGTCCACTTCCAGGTGCGGCCCGATCCGCTGGCGAGGTAGCAACCCCTCTGGCGTCAAAGGCAGGGATCTACCGAAGGGGTGCACGCCTGGACCCCAGCCTGAATTCGGGCCTCTTCGGTTCCTGCATTCGTTGGATTCAACGGTGATCCCTTCCCGGAACGGGGCTATCGCTCGGTCGTTCATTCGGACGACCATCTCTGTCACGTTCTACGCGTGGTCCGAACGACCGGCGACCCCCGCCATCTTCCTGATGGCGGGGTCAACTGGGAATGCGACAATGTAGAGACCGGCCCTAAGGCGACCGGTACCGGTCCACCGGTGCTGGTAAACGAATTTCGAAATACCGCAGCGAAGCTGAGGCGCCCGGTGCAATAAAATAACTGATTCGAATCAGAAACTACCCGAATTCAGATACGACTGCATCCCCGCCCTCTCCTAATGATTGACCGAATGCCCTGGCTCCGATAACATCTAGCGCAATCGTTGAAATCATCAGCAGGAGCGAAGGTCCTCATGAAAAAACCCAAGGTCGGTCGAAACGATGCATGCCCCTGTGCGAGCGGAAAGAAGTACAAGCACTGCTGCGGCAAAACTTCCGGGGCAACGAATAGTTCACATTCCAGACTCATCATGCTGGTCGTGGGCGGACTGCTCGCCCTGGGAACGATCGGCTTTGTCCGGGCCCTGGCTACGAGCGAACCAGCGGCTACCCCGGCCGCGGTGTGGTCTCCCGAACACAATCACTATCATTAGCCGTTCCCCGGGCCGACGTGCATCAGGCCGGATATTTTCGATGCTGATCGGTCACAGGAGCGAGCGCGTACTGGCGGATCAGAAAAAGCGCTCTGCCTGATGTTTGTCGACATACTGCGACAGAAAGGTCTGATACATCGCTGACATCTTGCGCGTCAGCGGGCCACCCCCAACAGGAAACTCGAGGACTTCGCCGCTCTGAATCTTCAGGCTCCCCACGGGCATGATCTCGCGCGTCGCGCTGGTGATGAAGCACTCCGTCGCCCGGCGCATATCTCCGATACCGACCGCCGACTCGATGGCCTCGATTCCCTCTTCGTGACAAAGACCCAGCAGCGTCTCTTTGGTCAGGCCGATTAGGTTGCCTGCGCGCTGAAACGGTGTGACAAGGCGGTCTCCAATTACAAAGAACACGTTGCTGTTGGACGATTCCGTCGCCAGGCCCTGTTCGTTGAGGAGCAGGCAGTCGTCGGCATCCAGCGCCCGTGCCTCGATCACGCCCAACACATTGTTGAGATAGTTTCCACCTTTGATATTCGGATTCAGGGCGTTCGCAGGGTTTCGCCTGACGTTCGGAATGGCGAGGGTGACGCCGTCGGAATAGAACTTCGGATCCCAGGAGGGAACTTCCTTGACGATGATGACCAGCCGTTCGCGCAACTCGGGCGACGGAAACAAATCCAGCGGCCCGTCGCCGCGTGTGAAGCTGTAGCGCACGTACACATCTTCTCGCGCGGAGGCCGCACCACTGGAAACGATCGTAGCGCCGATCGCTTCGAACACCTCCCGGGAGGTCCACGGAATGTCCATGTGGATCAGGCGTGCCGAGTTTTCCAGACGCCTCCAATGTTCCTGGAAGAGCAACCCGACACCGGTGTACGTCCGGAAGACTTCGTAGACGGAATCGCCATATAAAAAACCCCGATCCGCGACGGGAATCCGGGCCTCGGCCAGGGGAGCGATGTCCCCGTCAATATTGGCTGTGCTCGTTACGGGCATTCTATTGAAGATTCCGGCCCTCGATCATACTCCGAACCAGTGCCACGTCATTGGTCCATATTCCGCCGTCGTAGTCGGACGGCAGCCGGGACAGATCTTCGGGGGTATCCAGACCGGGGGCAATACCTGCCGGGTAGATACCCACCGCTACGACCGGGCTCCCAACAGAATCCATACGATCCATGAACCGATTGGGCCAGCCCCAGAGCAACGGCGCGATATTGATCGGAATATACACGGGGACATTTCGACATGCGGCCGGAACGATGCCGCTCCAGCCATAGGCAATATAGGGGATGAGGCAGGCCTGGATCGAAACCAGAGAAAACGCGGGGACTTCGGGGAGTTCGGCTCTGAACTCCGCTACAGACGCTTCACGACCGAAGAGCGTCAGCAACCGACGTCTCGACTCGGGCAACTCGGCCAGCCTCCGGGCGAGTCGGGCGCCGTCGGCGGGATCGTCCGCCTTGATATCCAGCAGAAGGGTCCGTCCGGGAAACGCCTCAAAGACTTCCATCATCGAAGGCATGGCGCCGATTCCCGAACCTCGAAGTGGATAGGTCAGGCCTCCATCTGCAGTGTACCCATAACCCACATCGAGTGTCTGGAGCCCCTCAAGCGTCTGTTCTGAAACCCGGCCCTGACCGTCAGTCCGGCAGTCGAGCCCCCGATCGTGAAAAACCACCCACCGGTCATCGCCGGTCCGCTGAACGTCGAACTCGACGACGTCGGCGCCTGCCCGGTATGCCGCCGCGATCGAGGCGATTGTGTTTTCGATAAAAGGGTGCGCGGGCGGCATCATCCGCGCGGCTTCGCAGCCCCGAGCTGCGGCGCCGTCGTTCTGGAATTGCTGCGAAACCCCACGGTGGGAAAAGACCAACGGTGTACCCGTGCGGGCGGTCAAACCCCGCGACGTGTTGTTTGCGAATACGAACAACAGGAACAGGATCCCAAACACGAGCCCGGCTTTAAGGCCTCTCTGCAACCCAGATCCCACGGCAAACATGTCCTTAACCTGATGGAGAGCTCGTGCCCACCAGCGTGTAGAAAGAAAGAGGCCGTGTACGCGTTCGGTGAACTCTAACCCGATGGCAAGCTCTCGGGTGCGGGTCGGACTCCAAGGGTATGAGGCTACACCCCGAAAACTCTGAGGCATCGCCTGCCCACGATCCTGAAGTCACCTGTCAGGCATCTAGCTTATAGAGGATGGCCCTGCACCCGTGTGCGGATGGTGTTGCGACCATTGTCTCTACCGAACGTCGATGCGAAATACCGTTCCGCCATCGGAGCTGATCCGGATGAAATGGGCTCCACTCGACCGGGCGACCCATTCGACTTCATGAATCGTGCTCATCGGCCCGGCGTTCCCGCGCGCCGTAAATGGTCCGTTACCCGCCTGACCCTGAAATTGTCCGTTTGTACTATAAATGCCGGCGCCGGCCAAACCGCCGCTCGTCGGGCTCCGGAGTCTCAGGACCAGAGCCTGGCCCGTCCGTAGATCGATCGAATAATACCGTTCGAAACAGCCGTCATCAGAAATACACTCGTAGAGGCCGAGCGCTATATCTTCCGCCGAATCAAAGTTGGTGCCGGCATCCGGCAACGGCGAGCGTTCCCCGATCAGATCGTTCTCCCCTTCCATGTCGGGGATGCCGGAAGGACTTCCGACACGATCGAGTCTGACCAGCGCCACCGCGTTCCCAGCCTCTCTCGCGGTATTCACCGCTCTTTGCCAAGCCCGCGATTCGCCTTCGAAATCTCCACTCAAACGATAAACAAATGTCACCATTTCTTCGGCAGTCAGGGTCGGAATCGCACTGATCGACGCTTCCAAGGAAGCAATCGCACGGTCGAAATCCCGCTGCGCCAAGTGTGTCATTGCCAGGTTGAATTCCGCTTCAGCTTGAATCTTCTGTTCGACCGTTCCTTCCAACCTTGCCAATTCGTTTCTCAGATCGCCGAGAGTGAGCCCACCGGGCTGCGTCATGTAATTCAATACCTGCGCCAAAGCGGCCAATGTCGCCAATACGAGGAACGCGACAAAGGCCAGCGTCATAAAGCGATTCAACAACGCCGCAAACTGTTGGCGCGTCAGCTTGTCGCGAACCAGCCCAAAAAATAGGTCCGGCACCTTTTGTGTGCGAAAGGCGCCCAACAGCACGAGACTCAGAAACGCAATCAGGCTCAATCCGTCACGGACATTGACGAGTCCCTGGATCAGTTCACTCATGGTTTTGTCCCGTTAGTACATCGATATTTTTCGCCAAGACACAAATCCCATTGAACCTCTCGTCAAGAATATAGCATCCGAATAACAGCGGCGGCGGTACCGTCAACTTGTGTCGATGCAGTTCCGGGACGGACACTGAATTCCTCCGGAATCGCGTTGTCGACCGCGCCTCGTCGATCACGTGGGAGTGCAGGGCAACGTTGAGAATACTCGATGTGGGTACGACCAGATGGAGAGAGTCGAAACAGTTCGGGCAACTGGGGGTGTGACCGGCACTATGTTGATCGAGGCATAATGTGGATTTCGTGACACTCCTGATGCGGGAATATGGCTTATCGAAAGAAGAATGCGCGTTTGTGGCCGATGGGCAACATGATGTTCAATTCGCACGTGAGGTCGGCACCTCATTCGCGTACCAAGTACATCCAGATTTGCGAACAGCTTCTAGCTACGAGGTTCAGTCCTTCTCTCAGATTTCAGACATTATTTAGCATGATTGTGCGACGGCAATTGTCCCCTCAACTTTGGAGAGGAATCAATCGGCCGTATAACGCCCATCGGGACAAGTGAAAAGCCAAGTCTTGCATTAGTCGAATCGGTTACCAATCGAGTCTCAACGCCGGCACCTTCTGAGACGTCGAGGCGAATTGGACCCATTCAGTGTACCCATAACCCACATCGAGTGTCTGGAGCGCCTCAAGCGTCTGTTCTGAAACCCGGCCCTGACCGTCAGTCCGGCAGTCGAGCCCCCGATCGTGAAAAACCACCCACCGGTCATCGCCGGTCCGCTGAACGTCGAACTCGACGACGTCGGCGCCTGCCCGGAATGCGGCCGCGATCGAAGGGATTGTGTTTTCGATATAAGGGTGCGCGGGCGGCATCATCCGTGCGGCTTCGCAGCCCCGCGCTGCGGTGCCGTCGTTCTGGAATTGCTGCGAAACCCCACGGTGGGAAAAGACCAACGGCGTTCCCGTCCGGGCAGCCAATCCCCACGACGTATTGTTTGCGAACACGAACACCAGGAACAGCATCCCGAACACGACCCCAACTTTAAGGCCTCTCTTAAACCCAGATCCCACGGCAAACATGTCCTTAACCCATATCGGGAGGTTGTGCCACTATGTGTGTAGAAAGAAAAAGGCGGTGTACGCGTTCGTTGAACTATAAAACGATAGTAGGATCCCGGGTGCAACCGGGAGACAGGTACAGCACCCTTGGTGAAGAAGAACACAGCGGCATCCGGCCAGTCAACGAGCGGATTGTCACCTGTGCATTTCGTCCGCGCCGGCCGAGCCACACCCTGCGGGGCAGGAACAACGTTGTTGGAACCACGAGACGATGAACGTCGTCGACCATTTACGGAAGACCGAGCAGCCGGCAGACAACTCCTGCACGGCATGTCCTCGGTCGAGTCCCGAACTCAGGGCGAACGAAAGCGGGATCACTTCATTCGCCGGAATCAAAAGAGCAATCCGACAGCGGGTGAGACGCTGCTGCGGACAATCGTCTAAGCAGGATCTGACGACTATAGCAACGCTGACAGCGTCGTCGTATGGGTGTGATGTCAACCCGTGTGGAAGGCCAGGCCATCGCGCAGCTCCCAGATCGGGGGCCCGTTGGCTGTCGTCCCCGAGCGTCAATGCCGCACACTTTCCACCGACACTGGTTCCGAATCGAGGAGCCCAACAGATCAGGAGAGGTTGAATCATGGCACACAATTCAAACACCCAGAGGTCCAAGCGATCCGGGCTCGTTGCCAGGGGCGGAATGGGATTGCTCATAGCCGGAATGACCCTGGGCGCGAGGGCCGGCGAAGTCTTGGCGCAAGCTCCCCCAGGCTTAGCGGGGATCGATGTGTCGCAGTGGCAGGGCTCAGCCCACTGGAACGAAGTCAAGCAGTCCGGGATCGCCGTTGCTTATGCCAATGCCACGGGTGGGATCACGTTCACCGATCCGGAGTTTGTGAACAACTGGCACGGGATGCGGGAATCGGGAATTGTGCGGGGGGCGTACCACTTTTTCTACGCGAAAGACGATCCCGAGGCGCAGGCGGAACACTTCGTTCAGACGTTGCAGACGAATACGGTGAAGGCCGACGATCTCCCCCCGGTGTTAGACCTCGAGATTACCGATGGCATGAACACAGCCCAGATCGCCTCCGGTGCGCTGCGCTGGCTTCAGATCGTTGAGGAAAAACTGGGACAAAAGCCCAACATTTACACGGATCTCTCATTTGCGAACACGCATTTGACCGACCCGGCGTTCGCGGGCTACAGGCTCTGGATCGCCGAGTATGGCGTCGCAACAGCCACGTATCCCCAGACCTGGAGTGGCATCGGATGGTCGCTATGGCAACACTCGGAGACCGGTGCAGTGCCCGGTATCGTCGGGCACGTCGACCTTGATGTGTTTGACGGAACACAGGAGCAACTCATGGCGCTCATACGAGACTCCGCAACGCAGTGACGACCGTTCCCTGATGAAACGATAGCGGTCGAGTGACATTCGAATGACGCGGGTCCGACAGTCCCGCGTCGCATCGATTTCGGTTAGAGCAAGGACCTTGCGGGGAGCCCAGCCTGGACACATTTCCATCAGCGCCAAAATTGTTCGAGTTCCGGGACGGACACTTAACTCCTCCGGAATCGCGTTGTCGACCGCGCCTCGTCGATCACGCGGGAGTGCGGGGCTACGTTGAGAAGACGCGATGTGGATACAACCAGGTGGGGAGATAGGTGTCCGTCCCGGATCCCCTATGGAACGATGGCTAAGCGACGAACAGGGGAACCTTATTCGTTCGAGGACAGTCGTTTACAAACTACGAAACGTGCCTCAGGACTTTCTCCACCGCATCGGGGAAGTCCACAAAGACAAAGCAGGAGGCTGGGTATAGATAGTCTTCTCCTTCGTCGTCAACAATCCGAATGTAATTTGACTTTTCCGCTGACGCGTCAGGAAGGACTTCGTAAATTTTCTTCGGCGTGAGCAGATAGGAATCATCGCTCGCGATGCAGATCGCATATCGCCGTTCTTTGTTTTGACCTTGGGCCATATTCAGTCTACGAATCGCTTTATTCGTATTTGCTTGCGTCCGATTCCATGAGCTTCGAACCAGTGTAGCTCAGCCGGTCGAACGCTACCATCTTCCAGTCGCACCCGACCGATGCCCTTCAGTTTCCGCCAGCGTCCACGGCCGAAACGCTTCACGAGCATCTGACGTACACGAACTCTTTTTCCAACCGCGATAGGCTCGATGTCGGCAAGATCGCCGACGATCTCGAAGAACACGCTCGATTATTGCCCGCATCGTGATGAGGTTCAATAATTCTTCCGTTCGAACCGGCCGAACAGACCAGAAGTTGGAGCGTAGATTGATGAAACGTTCTGCATCGCTGAAGGCCAGGATTGGGGAGTGATGCCGCGTTCCTCACTCGTACTTCGAGCTGGAGTGTTGGGCGGCGGCGACGAAACGTGTGTCCCATGGGCACCAATGGATACCGCCCGAAGGTGGTACTGCTGCGCTACGCTCTGCATTCTCACGTTCCAGCACTTCGGAATCCAAAACTACTGTGAACATGAAGAACTTTGGGCGTGCTACTCAACGGGTATCTCGATGTTTGTTGAAGGGAAATAAGAATTGACGTTCAAGATGACAATAACGTTTCATTTGAACGGGGCAACCGTGCGGTCTACAGGACGTGTTCAGACCGGGATCAAAACCTGAGAACAGAAACACACGTGCAGACAAGACAATACTGCAATCAAAGGGGGATGCGTTTCTTCGAGCGCATGATCGTCGTGGCAATCATGGTCCTGATTACGGCGATTGCGCTTCCGCAGGTATTGAGATTTCCGGAAGACTATCGTTTGAGAGCAGCTGCGCCGGTACCCGCAAGCTATGCCTCGAATGCACGGACACTGGCCATCACTCAGAATTCCGACTTCCAGCTCGCGTTCATCGATTCCGATCCATACGCAATCCAGCAAGACTTCAGTGTGACCTGGACATCCGTTACTACCCGGACGTCGGTGCGGACAACGAGATCGGGGGCTTCGTTGTGAATACGCGGCATTTCACCGACCGCAAGGGTGCCGAAGACGCATTGCAGACGCTCAACACGGAGCTTGAGCGACAGGTCAAGGAGCGCACCTCGGAATTGGAAGCCGCCAACCAGGAGCTGGCGCGTTCCAAACTTGAACTGGGACAATTCGCCTACTTGGCTTCTCACGACCTGCAGGAGCCGCTCCGCGGTGTCACAGACTGTGTGCAACTTCTGGAGAAGCGATACCAGGGCAAGCTCGATTCGGGGGCCGACCAACTCATCACCCTGGCCGTAGACGAGGCTGTCCGGATGAAGGGGCTGATCAACGACCTGTTGGCGTATTCGCGTGTGAGCAGCCGCAACAAGCCATTTGAGCGGGCCGACTGCGCAGAAATTCTGAACCAGGTGCGCACCAAATTACAGATCGCGATAGAGGAGAGTGGTGCCACGGTGACCCATGACTCTCTGCCCGAAGTGATGGCTGACGAGACACAACTGATACAGCTCTTCCAGAATCTCATCCGCAACGCCATCAAGTTCCGCGGAGATCAGTCGCCAGAAATCCATATCGGGATTGAGCGCAAAGATGGTGAGTGGCTCTTCTGGGTGCAAGACAACGGCATTGGGGTAGACCCGCAGTATGCTGAGCGGATCTTTGTCATATTCCAGCGTCTGCACACCCGAAGGGAGTATAGCGGCACCGGCGTTGGCCTGGCGATTTGCAGGAAGATTGTGGAACGCCACGGGGGACGCATATGGGTGGAGCCGGAATCGGGGCCAGGTTCGACGTTCTATTTCACACTGCCGGACGGGGGAGGTGAGCCATCATGAATGCTGGACTGGTCGATAAACCCATTAAAATCCTGTTGGTGGAGGACAATCCCACGGATGCTCTCGTGCTGCGACAGTCTTTAGTGGAAGCAGCCCTCGATCAGTTTGAACCGACACATGTCGAACGGCTCAGCGAAGCGGTGCAACAACTCGGTGAAAGTGGCTTCGACCTCATCTTGTTGGATCTTTTGCTGCCGGACAGCCAGGGGTTTGAGACCGTTGTCAAGATTCAGGATCAGGCTATGGGAGTTCCCGTTGTTGTGCTTACGGGTGTGGACGATGAGGCGCTCGCTGTTCAGGCCGTGCAGTGGGGGGCGCAGGACTATCTGGTCAAGGGGCAGGTCGATAGCGCCCTGTTGGTGCGTGCAATTCGCTATGCCATCGAGCGGCACCGACTACTGACTGAGCGCACACAGACTGAGAAGGAGCTGGTCCGTCTGGAGCGCATGCGCGCCGTGGGGGAGATGGCACAGGGTGTTGCCCACAATTTCAACAATATAATGACCGGGGTCCTCGGCTATGGGGACCGCATCCAGATGAATGCGTCCGATCCGGAGATCGTCGAAGATGCAGCAGCGCACGTGGTCGAAAGTGCTCTCCGGGCCAGGGATCTGGCGCGGCTTCTCTACCGGAACGTGGGAAACGAAGAGCAGGAGGTGATTAGCCCGTATAGATCACGAGATGGACCAGAAAAGGCCGCCCTGTTTGGCATAAAGCGTTTGACAAGAACGTTTCAGACACCAAACAAAGGCGGCCCTTATGACGACAGAGTGTAACCAAACCACGTTTGAATTTCACGGACTTAATCAACGAAAAGTGAAGGCTCGATTCGACGGAGGGAAGATCACTTCCGACGCGGGTGTCCTGCTGTTGCGGGAGGTCGAAAAACGGACCGGGTTGATCGATGGACTGGCCGAATGTTTCGCCGATCACCGGGACCCGCGATTGATCGAGCACACGGTGAAAGAATTGATTGGGCAACGGGTGTATGGCCTGTGTCTGGGATATGAAGACCTGAACGATCACGACCAACTACGCACCGATCCGATGCTGGCCGTGGCGGTGGATAAGGCCGATCCGCTGGGAGGCAACCGACGGCAGGCCAGCGACCGGGGAAAGGCTCTGGCGGCCAAGTGCACACTGAATCGGCTGGAGTTGACTGGGGCTGAAGTCGGCGGGGAGGAGCGATACAAGAAGATTGCGATGGATACGGACCAGGTCGACCGCTGGATGGTCGATGCCTTCATCGCAGCCTTTGAATCGGCGCCTGAAGAAATCATTCTGGACCTCGATGCCACCGACGATCCGATCCACGGGCAACAAGAGGGACGATTCTTTCATGGCTACTACGGCAACTACTGTTATCTGCCGTTGTACATCTTCTCGGGTGAGCATCTGCTGTGCGCCCGATTACGGCGCTCCAATATCGATGGCGCGGCCGGATCGGTTGAGGAACTGACCCGCATCATCGGACAGATCCGGAAGAGCTGGCCGGATGTGTCGATCATCGTCCGTGGAGACTCCGGCTTCTGCAGAGATGACTTACTGACCTGGTGTGAATCCCATCAGGTGGATTACGTGGTGGGATTGGCCAAGAACGAGCGACTCAAGAAGGATATCGCTGAAGCCATGGCTCAGGCGAAATCGGAGTTCGAATCCACCGGTCAATCGGCACGGGTATTTAAGGACTTCCGCTATCGCACACGAGACAGTTGGAGCCAACAACGGCGCGTCGTGGGCAAGGCCGAGGTTCTGGCCAAGGGCGCCAATCCCCGATTCATCGTCACATCGCTGTCACCAGAACGTTGGGAGGCCCGTGCGCTATACGAGGATCTCTACTGTGCGCGCGGCGACATGGAGAACCGGATCAAAGAGCAACAACTGGATCTGTTTGCCGACCGCACCAGCGCGGCCACCATGCGCGCCAATCAACTCCGACTCTATCTGTCTTCGGCCGCCTACATGATCATGCATGCACTGCGCCGACTCGGACTCCACAATACCGAACTGGCGCGGGCTCAATGCGGCACGATCCGGCTGAAGCTGCTCAAGATCGGTGCCCGAATCCGGTTCACGGTCCGCAACGTCTGGGTGTCGATGGCTGAAGCCTGTCCCTACGCCGAAGTCTTCACCGCCGTTGTGCGCAACCTACAGGCGATGCCACTGCGATGCTGACGCCGACGCTCCCGCTTCGTCCCTGAATTCGATTTGATTATCCAGTCCGAGCCGAGGTGTGTCTGATTGCGGCCAACCACGCTCTCTCGAGCACGAAAATCCCCTTTTCATGTCGCCAAAACCTTCTCGCTTCACCCGAAGACCCTCCCCCACACCCCATCTCGCGTCCGCCGATGAGTCTTTCATGCAAAATCGCGATCAAGCGTCGCTTGGTGATCCATGCGGGTTAGCTCGGTTTCTGTGAACGAGGTGGTGCTGGAGGCTGTGTCGGTGACACAGTCTCGATGGAAGGCCGAGCCGGAGGCCAGGGGGTTCTCCTTCGACGTGGTTACTGAACTGGAGGATGTCCCGCCCATCGGGGGCACGCAGGCCGGGCTGTACGATATCCTGATTAATTTGCTGTTCAACGCTGTGGATGCCCTGCCCGAGGGCGGCACGATTACGATTGGCACACAGGCCATTGCGGAGAGCGTGCAATTGACGGTGAAGGATACCGGCATCGGGATGGATGAAGAGACCCAAAGTCGGGTATTTGAGCCCTTCTTCACCACCAAATCGGAGGTCGGTACCGGATTGGGGCTGTCTACGCTCTACAGCACGGCGACCCACTGGGGGGCGTTCATCGACGTAGAGAGCACACCGGGCGAAGGCACGACCTTTACCCTCCGATTTCCCGCTTGGATGGGTCCCGAGGGCATTGTCAACTAGTCCCGCTCCGACCGATCCGATGCCTTAAGGTCGAAAGCCGCTAAGGCGACCATGACCGCTTCCCAAGTCGCGAAAGAACGCGCCCTCAACATTCGGTGATGAGAGATGGTCCACTTGGGCCATCGCTGCCATACTTGCGTTCTGAAATCCACCCGCCCCCTCTATTTCGGGCACGGCTATCCACGCGAAATCATTAGTCACACAGTCTGGCTCTACTACAAATTCGACCTCAGCCTCAGCGTGCTTACAGGCGGTGGCGATGATGTACTCTTCAACGAAGGCAAACAGGTTGACATAGGCGTTACCCGCAATTTGATTCAGCTTGAGTTTTTCGTCGTCATTCAGACAGCTGATACGGTTTGTCGGAGCAAGGGCCTGTGGAAGAAAATTGCGGCTGAAGTCTAGATCTGTTCCGGTTGGCATCACTTCATCCACCGTCCAAGCGATCTTCTCGGAATTTCGGACAATCGATGCATAGTCATAGTTCACTTTCAGGTCAGGCATGGATCCCTACCTCCGCGTATGATTGGTGGTGTTTTTGAGGGAAACAACACCCTCACCCGCCTTCGCTTGATCCACGTCCGCCGGGTTGTCTTCAACCAGCGAGATCCGAATCAGTTCAGGCATCAATTCTCCTTGATCGACGGGTCCTTTGTACGGGAGTGTGAAAAGGAACCTGTTTCACGTCGAGATTCTCCGCCCACGTTTTTGTTTGCTTCCAGCCAAAGATCGATATCCGCCTTGCGGAAACGCCACTGCACGCCGACCTTCGACGCTGGGAGGTTCCCTGTCTGTGCCATGCGGTACGCCGTGTCGTTGCTGAGGCGGAGGTAAGTCGCGACCTCATCGAGCCTCATCAGGTTGTTCGTTTTTTCGGTGAGCCTCATGGTCATCAACTGCCCAGCGAACCCTAGCGGTGCGGTCTGTTCCGCACCGTTGCGGTCATTTAATCAGCACGAACAGCGCCAATTGAGACCCAAAAAGGGGCGCACCGGCTTAAACATTTGATAAAGAAGGGATTAGGGGAACAAACCAACAGTCGCCCCAAGGATAGGCGGCGTCCGATGCTCCGAAAACGCCAACAACTCGTCATCTTTTGTCAAGAGGCTCTCTATCCAAAGTAAGCGACGAGGGCGAAGGATTTTTCGGCGCCGCGGAGTAGCTTCTGACCGATCGATAGAGGTCTTGTTCAAAAAGTGCTCTGCCTTGGCGATGAGTCTCCTCGGCCGGGATTGCAAACGCAGGATTGCGTGCGGCGGCCTCGCACCGCCTCAACGTTTGACGGGGATGCCCATCGATTCCACTGGTTTTTCTAAGGTTTTGCGGACCCCTGTCGATGTTCATTGAGAGGGAGCCACTTGACCGATGACCGAGCCTACACCTGACATAGATCCTTCTAGAGCCGCTGTTGTGGACGAGGAAGCGCGGCCTTGGGAAATGCCTGTCCGTTTCACAGACATTCTGAACGTGGATCCGGATGACAATACCGACAGTGCAAACACTATTCTGCTCGCCGAAGACGACCCGCACAGCGGCCAGACCCTGCAGGATTACTTCGAGGCGAAGGGATTCAACACGATCTGGGCAAAAAATGGAGTTGACGCGATCAAGGTGTTCCGTGAAACGCGGGTGGATCTGGCGCTGGTGGACGTCATGATGCCGGGCGCTGACGGTTATCAAGTGTGTCAGACAATCAAAAGCGAGTCCGGGGAACGCACTGTTCCCGTGATCTTCCTGACTGCCAAGGTCTTCCCGGAAGACAAGGCTGCCGGTTTTGCCAGCGCAGCCGATGGCTACGTCACCAAGCCCTACGACCTGGCCGCCCTGGCAGCGGAGGTGGATGCCCGGCTTCGAGTCAAGGTTCAGTCCGACGCACTGCGTCAGGAAAAGAGAGCTCTTGAGCGACTGTCAACCACGGACCCACTCACCGGACTCCCCAATCGGCGCTTCTTTGACCAACGCCTGAATCACGAATTGAGCCGCGCCCGGCGCTACGGGCAGGACCTGGGACTTTTGATGGTCGACGTCGACCATTTCAAGGAAGCGAATGACGGCTATGGGCACCCGTTCGGAGATGCCGTGCTTAAAGAGGTGGCGTCGATCTTAATGGGCGTCGTACGGGATGTGGATATTCCAGCGCGCTTTGGTGGAGACGAATTCACCATCATCCTGCCGTCGACGGGCTCGACAGGGGCCGCAACCCTCGCCGAACGAATCCGCTCTTCCGTCGAAGCGCATGTGTTCTCATGGCCCGATCGCGCCTCCGACGGGGAAGGTGGCCGGTCGGTCGCCGGAATAACACTGACAATCGGCGTCGCCGCAGCCGCCGAGAGCCGGTTTCCTGAGGACTGCGCCGAGTTCATCGACTGGGCGGACAAGGCCCTGTACAAGGCAAAGTCCATGGGCCGAAACCGCGTGGCAATTTCAGGCGAGGGGCAAATCGTCCCCTGCCCGGCCGAACAATGACACTCCGTCATTACCGCTAAAACTGTAGTACGGAACGAACCTGGGTTGCTCACCAGTTGAGCGGCAACGTGAGTTGGCGCCCGAGATCCGGGACGGAGAGCCAATTCTCAAGTTCAGAACACATTACAGTGTGATGGCGTACACAGTTAGGTCTCCGTCCCAGATTTCCCGATTTGATCAATACCGAAACGTTAACATCTCCGATTCATATGAAATGACGAAACACGCCAAAGTGTTACCATTTGTCGAGGGAGGTGCTCCTTGAAAAACTACGCATTTAGAATTGTCGTCGAGGATGACGCATACGAGGATGGGCGACCCGCTTTTCGGGCGTACTGTCCCGCTCTAGAATCCGTTGGAGCCTCCACGTCGGGAGATACCAGAGAAGAAGCAGTGAAGAACATCCAGCAGGTCTTGCGGATGATCGTCGGCGAGCTTGCCGAGGAAGGGAAAGAAATCCCGCCTGACGCTCTTTCATCTGATGCAGTCGTGGTGACTGTTTGAAACGGGGCATAACTGCCCGCCAACTCATCAAAGCCCTCAAGCAAGACGGATTCATTCATGTTCGGACAGAAGGGAGCCACAAGAGGTTAGCCCATCCTGACGGCCGAAGGGTGACCGTTTCGGGCACCAGCTCCCAGACCTTTCCCATAAAGACCCTTCGCAGTATCGTTCTCACACAAGCCCAATGGACTGACGACGACCTCCGACGACACGATTTCCTATGACCGCAAAGGCGGTTTTTATTCGGACCTTCTGGCCCCGCTCCGCATGGCGCGGCCGGTGACGATTAGAGTTCAGGGACGGACTCTTAACTCCTCCGGAATCGTGTTGTCGACCGCGCCTCGTCGATCGGGTGGGAGTGCAGAGTTACGTTGAAAAGACGCGATGTGGGTCGGTCCAGATGGGGAGATAGGTGTCCGTCCCGGATCTGAGCCTCCTGAAACGCACGGATTCTAGCGTTGGGGTGCGGAAATCACCTTCCGAGGGAATCGAAGTCGTCTAAAATACACGAGTCATTGACTCGTTCTCGACCACGACGTTCCTGAACGCCTTGGTTCAGTACAACAGCAGCCGAGACCAGTGGAGTTCCAATCTTCGCTTCAATATCATCCACCGGCCGTTGTCTGATTTCTATGCCGTAGACAACGAGCGCAGAAATTCGATTTCGGGCGACCTTGAGGACCGGGCCGTCATTGCGAAACGGACCACCATGCTGTCGCGCTGAGGACCTTCAGCGTACCCACAACACCGCGGAGAAAACCCCATGCATGTGACCACACTCGACGCAGTCACCTACGGCGTCGACGATCTGTCGACAGCGAAGAGTTTCTGGAACGACTTTGGTCTGACGCTGCTGGCAGAAGACGCCCGACAACTGTTGTTTGCGTCCGAGGATCAAAGCACCGTCGAAGTCCGTCTCAGAGACGACCCTTCCCTGCCCGAGCCGGCCGAATCCGGCCCGGGAGTCCGGGAGTCCATCTTTGGGGTGGCTTCGGAGGCCGATCTAGCAGCTATCGAGGCAGAGCTGTCCAAAGACAGACCGGTCACTCGCGACTCCGAGGGCACGGTTCACACGATCGACCCGCTCGGCTTCGGTGTCGGCTTTAGAGTATCCCGCTGCCGACGGGTCACGGCCCCGGATCCGCAATTTAACATGCCGGGACGTGTGGGCCGGCTGAACGGACGCGGGAAATTCTATAAATCGGCGTGTCCTCTGGAAATGACCCATGTCGTGTACATGGTGACCGACACTGAAGCCGAACTCGATTTCTACGTGCGGCGACTGGGATTCAAGGTGAGCGACAGCTATCCCGGTCTGGCCTACTTTCTACGCGGTGGGGATTCCACGAACCACCACAATCTCTTTCTGCTGAATCCCGGTGGCAAGGGAGAAAAACTCGGGTTCCATCACCTTGCCTTCGAAGTTTCCAACATTCACGAGATGTTCGGTGGCGGCCTCAACATGACTCGCAAGGGATGGAAAACGATGCTGGGGCCTGGACGCCACCCGATTTCCTCGTGCTACTTCTGGTATTTCATGAACCCGGGCGGCGGTGGAGCCGAGTACGACTTCGACTCCGACATTCTGGATGAAAACTGGGTTCCCGGAGAGTTCGATCAGACGCCAGAGGTATTCGCCGAATGGTGCCTGGCAGCCGGCATGGAAGAGTCGCTGCTGTACCGGGGGATACAGACCGGCGACACGATCAAAGACTGAGATTGCCGATTGATCAGCCCAGTGAAATGAAATTGTTCCCTGCTGAATGGGCCAACGCCAGCAGACTGAGACGCCAGGGCGTCACCGAAAACACCCTCCGACCCGGCGACCACGCCATCGTCACGGGAAGCCCCGGGATGGATCCGTCGGAACACCAGATCCACGTAAAGGGTATCGAACGCCCCAGTGACGGATTGACCTGGCGTCGAGACATCCGTTAAACACCACCTTTTCAGCCGCTGATTTGCTACCATGCCCGCGACCTCAGCCGGGGCAAGCCACATGGAACTTCTTATCTGGGTCGAACAGAGCGCTTATGGTACGTGGCTACGCGAATCGGTCTCGATGTGGGCCTTTCCCCTCCCGCTGATCCTGCACGCCATCGGCATGGGATTTCTCGTCGGTACCAACGCGGCCCTCAATTTCAGGATCCTTGGCTTTGCTGAATCCATTCCGCTCGCTTCGATGGATCGGGTCTTCCCCGTCATGTGGATCGGTCTGGGGGTCAATTTCCTGTCCGGAATTTCCCTTCTGTTCGCCTATCCCATAAAAGCCTTCACGAACCCCGTCTTCTACATCAAACTGGCTCTCATCGCACTGGCCCTGCTCGTTCTGACCCGCTTACGCAAACATCTGCGGGGGTCCGGCTCGAATGATTCCGTCCCGAAGCGGGTGAAGGTTCTTGCGGGAATCTCGTTCGTTCTCTGGATGTCTGCCACAACGGCTGGCCGATTGCTGGCTTATACCTACAACCGTCTGACGAGCCAGGATGTTTTCTTTTTCTAAGCATGACGAACTTTCTCAGATCTCTGGACATCGTGACATCTTTGACGCTCTGGCTGGACAACTCGACGGCGTCGTGCTGGGTCACCGGTAACGAGTACCTGTGGCCGGCGCTGGAATCCATTCACTTTCTGGGACTTTCGCTACTGATCGGAACGGTGGGACTGTTCGATCTGCGTTTGCTCGGATTCGCGCGGAACATCGAGCCGAAGAGCCTGCACCGGCTCGTGCCTCTGGGCGTCCTCGGATACGGAATCAACGCAATCACCGGAGCCCTCTTTTTTATCGGCGACACCGGTCAATACGTCTACAACGCCGCGTTTCAATTCAAGATGCTCTTCATGTTGCTGACCGGCATCAACGTCATCGTCTTTTATCTCGCTGCATATCGTCACGTTGAAACTGTCGAAGCCGGAGGACACACGCCTAGACTGGCCAAGGTGATCGGTGGAGTCTCCCTCGTGCTGTGGCTGGGCGTCATTACGTGTGGCCGTTTGCTCACCTTCTATCGGCCCTAACCCATTCGATGAGCGACCCCCCATTCGATGGGCCATAGCCCCAACCTGCATTGAAATCATCGAACATCGGGGATCGAAAACCGGACAGCGGTTTCAGTCGTGCGTTTTCGGGGCTCTCTCAGCGCGCGAGGAGTGGCCATCCATCTGGCTGCGTGTCAAACCCCCGGAAGCACAGCATCCCGGCGGGCGGTTGTAGTAGTCGGTGAGGAATGCGCCCATCATGTTGAAAAAGCGTTTGACCTTCGCGAGCATGGGTCCAGTTTATCACCCACAGGAATTCCAGGCTGCCTTTCGATGGAGTCAGTCGAGCAATTGGAAGATTCGGATCTCCGGGATCGCCCGCTTCTGACTCTGCGGGCCTTGCCGAATCCTCCCCGTACTATGACTGCAGGATCCGAATCTTTTCGCCACACGAAGCGCATTTAATCCTGGGTACCCGAAACCTCGGACTCAAATGCAACACCCGTCCGCATCGGCAACGAAACGAGTCCCATCCAGGAGTCTTCTTCTGATATTGCAATTCGGAAGGCTCCGACACCATCAATGCATTGGAAGCTGCATTGGAATCGGAGACCGGCCCAGCGACCGGCAATTTATGGCTGCGGCTGCAGCGTGGGCATTGGATCACGGGGCGCCGAAACTCCGGAGGCACTTTGATTCGAAGACCACACGGACATGGAATCAGAACGACGTTCACCCAGCGATCGAGTAATGCTCCGACTTCGTGAATCCGTTCGACGGCTTCGTTCGCCGCTTCGGACCCGGCCGCCGCCGCTCTTAAAGAAACCGACCGCTCCGACGCAACCGTCTTCGGGTTCAGACAGCGCCTGCGGGTGCCGACCACCCTCCGGTAAGCCTTCTCGTAGTCGACCCATCCCGCCCCCCCCATGGAGCGGAGAATCCGGACTCGCTGCTCTGTTGGAGGATGCGTTCGAAACAACCCTCCCCGGGGAGTCCGCATCGGATTGACGACGTACATGGGCGCCAGCGCCCGCAACGCCGGATCGTCGGTCACGCCCACCTTCTCGGCAATCTTCTCCAGGGCGGACGCCAGCCCTTCCGGATAACGTGTAAAGCGAGCCGCAGATGCGTCCGCCAGAAACTCGCGCCGTCTGGAGCACGCCAGGTACAGCAGGCGGGTAAACAATGGAGCCAGAACCGCGACCAGCAAGGCGGCCCCCAGCAACGCGACCTGGACATACGGACCGCCCTTCAGGCGGTGACGGCGCCCGCCGCCGAACCACAGTAGCCGTCGCAGGGAATCCGAAACCAGCGTGACACTTCCAAGCATCACGGTGGCGATCGTCATGAATCGGACGTCCTGGTTCTTGATGTGACCCAGTTCGTGCGCCACCACCCCTTGCAGTTCATCACGGCTCAGCCTTCGAATCAGGCCCTCGGTGACCACAACGCGCGCTGTTTCCGGCGAACGCCCGGTGGCGAACGCATTCTGGAGATAGCTGTCGAGGACATAGACGCGGGGCATGCGCCCCAGGCCGGCTGCGAGCGTCATTTCTTCGACGATATTCCATAGGCGCGGGGCATCGTCCTTGCTGATCTCTCGGGCTCCTGCGCTGAACAGGATGAGTCGCTCGCCGCCCCAATGCGTGATCGCCGTCAGGGTGCACCAGATTGCGCCGGCACCGAGGACCCCAAAGACCGCACCATCGGGACCAATCAGCAGGCGCCCCGTCAGCGCACCCACGGCCAACAAGATCATGCCCATTAAACCGATCAGCAGCCAGGATCGGCGCCTGTTTTCTCGGATCGCATCCCACATGGGCCTTCCTGGAAGGGTTAAAACTCGACCTTGGGCGTTTGACGGGCTGCCCCGTCTTCGATTTCGAAGAAGGCCTCCTCCGAAAAATGAAAGGTGCCGGCGACAAGGTTGGAGGGAAAAGCCTGAACGCGATTGTTGTATTGCATCACCGTGTCGTTGTAATGCTGGCGTGCAAATCCGATTCTGTTTTCAGTGGAAGTCAATTCTTCCTGCAGATTCGCGAAATTTTCGTTCGCTCTGAGGTCGGGATATTGCTCGACAACGACCATGAGTCGTCCGAGCGCGGCGGACAGCCCTGTTTCCGCCTTGGCCTGGTTTTCCACGCCCGTGGCACCGGCGGCCTGACTCCGCGCCCGGGTCACGTTTTCCAGCGTTTCCTTTTCATGCGCGGCGTATCCGCGAACAGTCTCGACCAGGTTTGGTATCAGGTTGTGTCGACGTTTCAACTGAACATCGATCTGGGACCAGGAATTTCTGACCTGATTCCTCAGACGAACCAGACCGTTATAGATGACTGCCAGCACGATGCCGAGAATCACCAAGACTGCCAGGAGTTCCAGGCCGAACATAGTCAGTCTCCTTCGCCCGACCTCACCTGGGGACCCGCATTGAGAGCAGCGAGAATTCGGACCGGTTGCGATTCCGTCTCTTGAGGTGTCATCAGTCGCACAAGTGCTTCTACTTCTCCAGCATCACACCAGATCCCATGTCCCCATCGGCACCGATCGAGACGCAAGCCATCATCGGCCTCGACTGCGACTGCCTTCAGCTTCCACGAACATCGCGGGCACTTCCGAGGGCTCGGGGAAACCCCGCCGCCCCCCGACAGGACCTCAACCATACGTTCCACCCAGCCTCCCTGAACCCGCCCGATCGATTCCAGTTCGCCCGCATCCAACCAGGTTCCATTGCAGAGGGCGCACCGATCGACTTCGATGCCATCCATCTCAAGCGTTATCATCGGTTCGTGACAATGAGGACACATGTAATTTCCGCCGGGACAATCGTAGAAACAGGCAACTCTGAAACGGCTGGATTATCCCATGGCCAACGGAATCGGGCAAAGATCGAAACGAAACGCCTTTCAAACCCAAAGCTGAACAAGCCGTCATTGACCGGGTCTGCACCCCCATCATGTGCCGCCTCACAGACTAGTGGCCTGTTACAGAGACATCGGCAGTGGCGCCGATGGGTCTTGCCAGGCGAGATCGCGAGGCGAGAAGGGCCACCGAGGTTTGATACCGAGGCCGCAGGCGCCGCTGTTTCATCATGACCCGTCTTATCTTAATGTCGGACAAAGATATCGACGGCAACCCCCATCGGCCCGAAGGGTTCGGGCGGAACGGGGCCGTCTTCGTTGTCGCTCCTCCTCGACTTCTTAGGAGCGAATGTAGGCGCATACCCTCGTCCCCGCGACGTCCGGTCGTCAACCTGTTGCCTCCTGAAATCCGGCCCCATTGCGCTCCGAACGCCACTGCCGATGTCTCTGTAACAGGCCACTAATGGGCGTGGATTGACACAAAAGGATCGCCGATCCACAATAGCCGTCGACCGATAATCAGAGAACTGCCTGTTGATGCTTGGACGCAAATCAAAACCCAACCGTTTCAAGGGATTCCTCGAAGCAGGCACATCTCTGACCGGAGAGCTGAGTTTTTCAGGCACACTTCGCGTCGATGGAATTGTTCACGGTTGGATCACGACCGCTGATGTCCTCGTCGTGGGTGACGGTGCCTCCATTCATGCCGACATCACGGCCGGCGAGGTGCAGATTCACGGCTCCGTATCCGGCAATATCGATAACAACCGACGGGTCGATATCTTTGCTACAGGCCGCGTTGACGGTGATATCCGGACACCTCGATTGGTCGTTCGGGAGGGGGCCCGGTTCGACGGAAGGAGCCGCAGCGCATCGGTGGATTCTGAGGAGACCGCGACTCCATTTGGCGCTTCCGAAGCAAGACTGGCGCCGAAGGGATAAATCAGCGCCGGCAAACGCGTTCACGCGGCGCACTCTTTTCGAAGAGACTGCCGTCATCGACTCTGAGTGCGCTCAGGGCACCCAAGCGATGCCACAGAATCCGGGCACCGCCTTCACCGAAACTTGCTCGATCCGGCACCGTCTCCCCTTCGAACGGCGATGAGAAAAACACTGGATCCAAATCAATTTGACCGGGAGTTTTTCGAACGGTTCTATACGCGACCCGCAACCCGCGCCTCAAGCCCCGCCGAGTTCGCCAAACTCTCCCGGCTCGTGCTCAGCTACCTGGACTACCTGGAGATCCCACTCGACCACGTCCTCGATCTCGGTTGTGGACTGGGACGCTGGCGCGCGGCGCTGGCGACTTACGACGCAAGAATCCACTACACCGGCGTCGACGTCTCGCCGTACTTGTGTCGCCGCTACGGCTGGATTCAGTCCTCGGTAACCGATTTCAGATCCCGGCAGAAATACGACCTTGTCATCTGCCAGGACGTGCTGCCCTACCTCACGCGACGCGGCATTCGTGATGCGCTGGCCAATATCGCCCGGCACTGCCGCGGGGCGGTCTATCTCCAGATCCTCACAGCGGAGGACTGGGACGAGAACCGCTGCGATCCTGACCGGACGGACGAAACCATGAATCGGATCGATTCGGCGTGGTACAGAAAAGTAATTTCCCGGCACTTGACCAACTGCGGCGGTGGAGTATTCGTTCCCAAAGACGGCGACGTGGTTCTCTGGGAGTTGGAGCGGACGTGAGATCTGGGACGGAGATCTGGGACGGATACCTAATTCTCGAGTTCAACACAGATCACAGTTTGTTGACGGTCTGAATTAGGTGTCCGTCCCAGATCTCCGTATCGAAATGCCTGCGTTCACAGACCGAATCTCCGGCCGGACATGCGCGCGCCTGAGACCGCACCTACTTGGAGGTCATGACCCACACACCGTCCCAGTCCTCGGCCGGCGGGCTGGATCTTAATTGCTGGCAGCGGTCCAGGTAAAGTTTCGAAAGCACATCTTCGGGTCGCAGTGCCAGGGCTTCGCCGAAGGCCTTCTCGGCGTTCTTCCACCCCCGGCACCGGTAAGACTGAATGCCATCCCGAAAATGACCGAGCATCTCGATGA
This sequence comes from Terriglobia bacterium, assembly GCA_965263045.1. GTDB lineage: Bacteria > Acidobacteriota > Terriglobia > 20CM-2-55-15 > 20CM-2-55-15. The sequence goes on along the minus strand of CBDHGK010000041.1, from coordinate 3,329,886 downwards.
TGCCCGGGAATGACTCTTCGGTGTGATAGTCGAGGATTTCAAACACGTCCACGGGCTGGGTTTTGCCCTTGACGACGACCCGGTCGACTTCACGGACACGGTAGGTTCCCTTCACCTGCTTGTAGGTGGACTCGCTGATCAGTACGCCCGTGCCATACTGCTTGCACGCTCCCTCAAGACGCGAGGCCAGGTTTACCCCATCACCGATGACGGTGTAGTCCATCCGCTTGGGTGACCCGATGTTTCCTGAGACGATGGCATCCGTGTTGATGCCCACACCGATGTGGATCGGTTTGCGCGCCGACGCCTGGCGTTCGGCGTTGAGGCCCCGGAGAGCTCCCATCATGTCGATCGCAGCCCGAATCGCGCGATCCGGGTCGTCTTCATGTGCCACTGGGGTCCCGAACACCGCCATGATCGCATCACCGATGAACTTATCCAGCATCCCGCCCCGTTCCTGGATGCACTCCACCATCAACGTGAAGTATTCATTGAGCAGGGTCACCGTGGCCTGGGCGCCCAGTTCTTCGGTAAACGAAGTAAAGCTGCGAATATCGGAGAACAGTACGGTCGCTTCCCGGCTCTGTCCGCCCAGCAGATCCTCATCCGCCTGCAAAAGCCTGTCTGCAAGCGAAGCGTCCATATACCGGGACATGGTCGACTTCATACGCTTTTCGCCACTGATGTCCTCGATCATGACCATCGATCCCAGTTTTTTTTCGTTGGTGCCGATTAGCGGCATGATCGTCACGTTGGCGGAGACGGTTTCCTCCCCGAACGCCATTTCGGCATCCATCACGACGTCCTGAATCTCGGTATCTACAACTTGCGCCATCTTTTCCAGGACCCACCCGTTGGCACCACTGAAGAACTCTGCCGCCGGTTTTAAAAGGACATCGATGTCTTCGGCCCGCATGATCCCCAAGCCGGCCCTGTTGCAGGTGACAATGATTCCGTTCTCGTTCACCGTCATGACGCCGCTCGCCATACTCTCGAGCATGCTCTCGCTGTAATTTTTCATGTTCTGAACGTCGTCGAAGAGCTTGGCGTTTTCCAGACCGATGGCAATCTGTGAGGTAAACGCCTTGAGTCGCGCTTCATCATCGTCGGTGAACGGACCCCCTTTTTTGTTCAGAACCTGGGTGACACCGATCGCTTTCCCTTCCTTGTTGATGACGGGCACGCACAGAATAGAGCGTGTGAAAAATCCCGACTGCCTGTCAAAGCTGGGATTGAACCGGAGGTCGGCGTAGGCATGCGGGATATTCATACTCTCACACGAAGTGAATACCGTACCGGCGATCCCTGCGGTGTTGGGCAAACGGATCTGGGTGGCGCCCAGGCCCTGGCCGATCTCGGTGAACAGTTCCTGTGTCTTTTCGTCGTTGATGAAAAGCGTTGATCTTTCCGCATCCAGCATTCGCGTAACGGTTGCAATCAACTTCTGAAGCAGGGGGCCCAGCTTGAGTTCGGACGAAATTTCGGAGACGACGCCGAGAAATTCCAACTCCTGTTGCCGGGCACTTTCAACTTCCTCAACAATCCGGAGGTTCTCCAGTGCGATTGCAGCCTGCTCGATCATGGCTTCCAGCAGATCGAGATCGTCGCGGGTGAAGTCACCGTCGGTCTTGTTCAGAAGCTGCGAAACACCGATCTTCTGGCCTCTCAACGTCAGCAACGGGGCGCACAGGATACTCGTTGTCGTGAATCCGGTTTTACCGTCCACTTCAGGATTGAATCGCTCGTCTGAGTAGGCGTCATTGATCACGGCACCTTCTCCCTGGGTAAAGACATGTCCCGCAATGCCGGTCGTATTCAGCATCCGAATCTCCCGGCTGAATTTCCCGTCGGCAACGCGCGTGTAGAGTTCGTCCGTTGTGGAGTCGTTCAGAAAGATCGATCCGCGTTCGGCGCCGATCGTGGTGGTCGTCATCTCAACCAGTGTGTCGAGGGCTTCGGTCAGCGTCTGCGACAGGGCCAGTCGGTTTGAAACACCGAGCAGCAACTCGGGGGACGGCTCCCTCCGGCGACGGGCACGGGTCACTTTCTCTCGGTCATCTATTTCGCGCATGAAAGTCTTCCAGTTTCTGTCTCAACGCCGCGATCGTATCCTGAAGCTGTAATCGCTCACTATGGTAACCCGTCTCAATGCCGCGTGCCCGGTCCTCGGACTCCCCCCGGCTGACCTCCAGGCTGTCCCGGAGTGTATTCACCATGTTTCTGAGCTGGGTGATTTCATCATTGGCACGCGCCAGGGCCCTTTCGGTGCGTTCCTCCTCGCCGATTCGGCGGCGTTCCAGTTCGTCACGGAGCGCATTGATGGTCTGCCGCAGTTGGCCAATCTCGATGTTCGCCGCAGCCACGGCTCTCTGCGTGCGCTCCTCCTCACCAATTCGAAACCGTTCCAGTTCATCTCTTTGCGCGCCGATGGTATCGCGCAACTGTCGAATCTCCCCATGCGCGGCTGCCAGTAACGTATCGAGTTGTTCCGGGGTATCTGGCATGCGCTCTGGCTTATGGAACCAGTCTCGCTTCGATTCGATCTCCATCACCGCTGACCACCACCGGGACCCGCCCGGGGCGCCAGCGTCAACACACGAGAAACCGCGTCTTTTTCAGGCCCGACTTCAGGCCCGACGCTGGATCAACGTGATCTTGGCCGTGAACGGCTGTCGGCATTATGCCTGTAGTATATTGTGAAATCGGGCCAGTCGATCCAAAACCACTGCAGCACCGTCACCTGAGTCAGGACGGAGGAAGGCCACACAATGAAACTCCGCGTCCCCGTGCGCACCGTAATCGGCCAGGACACCTCCGATGGGGCCGGCGTGCGACTCCGCAGGAGCATTGGAACGCCGGCACTCGATCATCTCGATCCTTTTCTGCTCCTCGACGAGTTCAGGTCCGATCAGGCGGGCGACTACATTGCCGGTTTTCCGGATCATCCCCATCGCGGGTTCGAGACCGTCACCTACATGCTCGCCGGACGCATGGAACACCGGGACCATCGGGGTGTTCGGGGGAATCTGGAGGCCGGCAGCATCCAATGGATGACGGCCGGACGCGGCATCATCCATTCGGAAATGCCGCAGCAGGAAGAGGGTTTGATGTGGGGCTTTCAACTCTGGATCAACCTTCCCGCGGATTTGAAGATGACGCAACCGCGCTATCAGGATATTCCTCCCGGCAGGGTCCCTGAAGTCAAGCACAACAGGGCGCGCATACGGGTCCTGGCCGGAGAAGTGGAAGGCCAGCGCGGCCCGATCGAGGGAATCGTAACCGATCCCACCTACCTGGACGTATCTCTCGAGCCGGGAGCACGGTTCACCCACCGACTCCCTCCGGGTCACACGGCCTTCGCTTACGTGTTCGACGGCAGCGGGTACATCGGACAATCGGAACCGGGCGGAGACCCGCACACACGCAGCCATCTCGTCGTCCTCGGTGATGGCGATGGCGATGGCGTCGAAGCCGTGACCGGCGAGGAATCGATGCGTTTCATTCTGCTGGCAGCCCGCCCCATCGGCGAACCCATTGCGCGGTACGGACCCTTCGTAATGAATACAGAACAGGAGCTGAGGCAGGCATTTCGGGAGATGCAGGACGGGACTTTCCTCAAATGAAACATTGGCGGCGCCGCGTTATATCTTTCACGGCTGCATCGATTCCGTAGTTTGGACCATCTTCCTCTCCTGCCACGCGCCAGACGTTAGCTGGGCTTCACTCATCACGGGTCACTCTTCTTGAGAATCTCAGCCTTCAAACGGTCCAGCGTTTGAGAATCCTCCTGCGGCGTCCACAAGTCCTTCGCCGCGACACGCATGGTTTTCAAGTGCGACTTGTAGCGGCGGCACTTATTGCAAAGAAACAGATGCAGCCCGACCAGCAAACGGTTATGCCAGTGAAGCGTTTCCCATTCGTCGCTTGCGATACGACGGCTTACCTCTCTGCAGTTCAGACCCATGTTCTAATCCACACCTTTCGTTTCCAGGCACTCTCGAAGGCGATTTCGGCCGCGATACAGGAGCACTCCTAAGTTAGTGCGGGAGACGTCGAGAATCTTACATATTTCTTCGCTCGGCATTTCATCTTTCTCCCGAAAGACGAACGCCATCCGCTGCGCGGTCGGTAACGTGTCGAGACACTCCCCGATCAACTTCCCGAGTTCGGCGCCGTATACAGTCATCGGTTGCACCGGATTGCGCCAGGTCCCGTCCGGATGGAAACGCCCGTCCATAACCTGATCGATATTGTCGGTAAGCCCGTCACGCCCGACCGCTCGACGGGCTTCGGCAATTTTGCGATACAGGATTCCGAAGAGCCAGGTCCGGACATGGGAACGCCCTTCGAATACGGATGCCTTCTCGATAAACGTCAGAAACGTTGACTGGGTGACGTCTTCCGCCCGCTGTGAATCCAGGCCGGAGGCCCGCGCCGCATTGAGGATATGGGGAAGGTAGGCTTCGACGACGGCATCGATCGCGGCGCGATCACCGCGACGTATTCGTTCGGCAAACTGGGAATCCTCAAAAATCATGCAATTCAGGTGTAATAACTTCCACCCTGCGCCCACTCATTAACGAAACCGGATGGTATGCCAGAGAATCAATCATTGATCGAGGAGATAACAAGAATGAAATTCAAGAGTATCCAACACGGAGCCGTCGCCGGCATCGCGGGTGGCGTGGTCTTTGGAATTATGATGGGCATGATGGGCATGCTTCCAATGATCGGCCAGATGGCAGGCTCACCCACCGCCGCCGCCGGATTTTTCGTGCACTTGATCATCAGTACCTTTATCGGAGGCACCTTCGCCCTGGTGTTCGATTCCCTCATCAGGGGGGCAGCCTCCGGGCTCGGTTATGGGGCCGCATATGGCGTTGCATGGTGGTTTCTCGGGCCACTGACCCTGATGCCGGCCCTGATGGGCATGGGGGTCGGTGTCAACTGGAATGCGACGGCAGCTGCTGCGATGATGCCGAGCCTGGTGGGACACGTCATATATGGCCTGATTCTCGGGTTCACTTACGCCCGGCTTGCCGGTTGCCGTCATGCGTCCCATACGACGGGCCGTCCAGCGTGCGATATAGCGTAAGCGAGCGAAGAGGTTGAGAGACTGAATGTCTCAACTTTCGACCGGTGACAGCCGTGCGGCTGTCACCGGTCTAGATTCTCCGCAAGGTATCGGAAATGTGGGGTCAGTTCGCCCCGATGCACAACTATTGAGCGCATTCAGCACCAGAGCCCAGTCGGAGAGATTCTCGGAAACGCGGGCTCGGGCCCGCTGATATTCATGGTCGGGGAAAATGCGGATACCGGAGGGCTGTACAGCCAATTCCACGCCCGAGGAAACCAAATGCCCAGCATGATAAGGCGCCAGCGGCCGACGACGCTCCCGCAGGCTCTTATCCCTCCACGATTACCGATCTTCCGCAACATATCGCCTCGCGCTGTAGCTTGCGTTGTTCATTAAAACAGTCTAATTTCTCGTGAATGAATCATTTTCTTTGCAGGCGGGAAAATTGCACTGCATCTAGCCCGCCTCAAAATGGCGGGTCCTCACCCTACACCGGGTTGTTGGCGCAGATGCCGGCATTGGTCGACGCGGTAAAAACCACAAGCCCTCATGGGAGACTCACAATGACACGTGCGCTTCAATATGCGTCCCTGCTGATCATGGTATGCCTGGTCCTCATTCCGCCCACCCTCTCAGCCAGCCAGCAACCCGAACCCGAAGAACCCACACAGACCGAAGGGGAGGACCCCGCGATCGAAGATGAGGAACCGGACGAACGCAGTGGCCGCAATGGGGAAGACCCCGAGGGCATTCAACCCTACGATGAGGTGATCACGGACGCGGCCGTAACCGATGTGGGCGTCTTTACCGTGCACCAGATCGATGATGCCTTTTTCTACGAGATTCCGGCAGCCGAATTCGACCGCGAATTCCTGTGGGTCGCACGGATTGCCAGAACCATCGTCGGCCAGGGCTACGGCGGTCAGAAAATAGATACGCGGGTTGTGCGGTGGGAACGACGCGGGGACCGGGTGTTTCTGCGCAATGTCTCATATGAAGTCGTCGCCGACGACAGCTTGCCCATCGCGCGGGCGGTCGAGGCCGCCAACAGCGACACGATCCTGATGGCCTTCGACATCGCAGCTCTCGGAGAAAACGAATCGGTCGTGATCGACATCAGCCCCCTCTTCGCCACCGAGGTACCGGAACTCAGCGCCCGTTCCCGGCTCGACGCCCGGGGATTCGATCGCGACCGTTCATTTGTGGACCGTGTGATGTCATTTCCCGAAAACATCGAAGTCCGTGCCATCCACACCTACACCCGACCGCCGGACAATAATCCCAGGGGCCAAGGTCGGGGTAATCCCGATCCGCGCCGGGGCATGGAGCCGGGCAGCGCGACACTGGAAATGGCATACAGCATGCTAATGCTGCCCGAAGAGCCGATGACGCCCCGCCTCTTCGATGATCGGGTCGGCTATTTCTCCGTCACCCAGATCGACTACGGCGTCAACGAGCAGCGGTCTCCCGAACGCCGTTACATCACCCGGTGGCGGCTTGAAAAACAGGACCCCGATGCCGCGATTTCAGATCCTGTCAAACCGATCGAATACTGGATCGATCCGGCGACTCCAACCCAGTGGATTCCCTATATCCGGCAAGGCGTCGAAGACTGGCAGGAAGCTTTCCTGGCGGCGGGATTTTCGAACGCCATCGTCGCGCGCAACCCGCCCTCGCCCGAGGTTGACCCGGACTGGAGTCCTGAAGATGCCCGCTATTCCGTCATTCGATGGCTACCCTCCGAGACTGAAAATGCGCAGGGTCCCCACGTCCACGATCCGCGTACCGGAGAAATCCTCGAATCCGATATCCAGTTCCACCACAACGTCCAGAACCTCCTCAGGGACTGGTACTTCGTCCAGGCGGCCCCACTGGACCCCCGCGCTCAAAGCCTTCCCTTCCCGGAAGAGCTGATGGGACGACTGCTTCGGTTTGTCGTCGCTCACGAAGTCGGACACACGGTGGGCTTTCAGCACAATATGAAAGCGAGTTCCACCTATCCATTTGAGAATATTCGCGATCCTCAGTGGCTGGGAACCATGGGACACACGCCCACGCTCATGGACTACTCGCGCTTCAACTACGTCGCCCAACCCGAAGACAACATACCCGTCGATGACCTTGTTCCCGGTATCGGCCCCTATGACATCTGGGCCACGATGTGGGGGTATACTCCCATTCCCAACGTCACCTCGCCAGACGACGAGATCGAGACCCTGAATACGTGGGCACTCGAACAGGAAGACACACCCTGGTACCGGTTTTCCACAGATGGCGCGGGCGGGGCCGATCCCGGCCAATTGACCGAAGCCGTCGGGGATGCGAATGCCATTGAAGCCACCGGACTGGGCGTCCGCAATCTGCGGCGGGTCATGGACATCCTGTTAACGACAGCGACCGAACCCGGGCAGAACTGGGACGAGCTGGAAGAACTCTACGGTCGCCTCCTGGGACAGTGGGTCCGGGAGATGAACCATGTGGGCGCCCTCGTCGGCGGATTCGATTCGCGACAACTTCACGGCGGCCAGACCGGCGTCCGCTTCACCGCCGTCACTCCCGAAATTCAGCGGAGGGCCGTCGCGTTTTTGAACCAGACTGCGTTTGAGACCCCGGACTTCCTGGTCCGGCCGGAGATCCTTCGTCGTATCGAACCCTCTGGGGTACTTGCACGGATTCGAAACAGCCAGCGATCGGTACTGAATTTCCTCTTTAATACCGACCGTTTCACGCGGCTGGTGGAGCAGAGTGCCCTCGATGACGCCGCCTACGATCCTACCGAATTCCTGGCGGACCTGCGCAACGGCATCTGGGGGGAACTGTTCGAGGAGTCGGTATCCACTGATGCCTTCAGAAGAAATCTGCATCGCACCTATCTGGACGTCATCGACACCCGGCTGAGGGGCGACGAAGCCCAGTGGAATGACATGCGTGCGTTTATGCGGGGACAGCTGAGAACGCTCGATGCGGATGTCGCAACCGCTCTCGTCCGCGCGGAGGACGACTCCACACGCTTCCACCTCGAGGACGTGGCCGACGATATCGCGGCGATTCTCGATCCGGACATCATGCGACGCGGAACGAATTCCGACCAGACCGACGGATTAGACGACCCGCCCGACCCCTTCGACCCATATACCGTGCACGGATGCTGGGTCGACTTTCTCGTCCTGCCTTAGTCCCGGCCTCGGAAGCCATCAGGTCACTGAGAGCCATCAGCTTAAGGATATGATGATGCTGGCCGCCCCCGTGCCTTACAGGAATAGAATTGAATGGACTCGAAATCAGCGCAGAGTAAAATTGATTTCGATGTTGACGGCGACGTCGACGGGTACGCCCTGCCGGGTGGCCGGGCTGAAACGCCACTCACTCAGAGCCTCCATGGCGTTCTCATCCAGACCCAGACCCAGACCACGGACGACACGGAGGATCTCGACCGACCCGTCCTTGCGAACGATCGCTTCAAGAACGACTGTACCCTCATACTGAGCCTTGCGGGCATCTTCAGAATAGATTGGATCGCGACGGTAGACCACCGTCGGCGGCGACACCCCGCCTCCGACATCGAAGACGCCACCACCGAAGCCGCCGCCTTCACCCGACCCGAGGCCCGGCCCACTGCCCTCCCCCACGCCGCGGCCCTGCCCCGTACCGATGCCGGCACCCACTCCCGGTCCCGACGAGGGCGGGGCGGGAATCCCAGCCATGGGATCGCCCAGGTCCGGCAACGTCACCGGTATGAGGGAAGCCAACTGTGGCGCGACAATCGTCGGTTCGGCCACCAATAGAGGATCCAGATTGATGGGAGGTTCCGCGGCGGGCGGTACGAGCTGCTCGTCGGCAGCCCGCGGAGGTGTTCCCAGCGACGGCGCGGTCAATGTCTCCCGCCCCCCGCCGCCACCGCCGGCGGACGTGCGGGCTTCATCGGGAAGAATCATCAGGTCCGCAGGGAGTAAGAGCGGAATAAAGGTTTCCTGAACCGCCAGTTGAGGCACGCGGCTGAAACTCAAATCGCTGAATACGAACGCGATCACCAGCACATGCGCCCCAACCGTCAGGTACGTCGGGATACTGCGGTGCGTCTCCGACCAGATCGACGGGGTTTCCACCGGTTCGGCGGTGGCTTGAAACTCGGAAGGATTCCGGAATTCGTCGACGATTGCCCGAAGCTGCCGGATGATCGAAGTCAGCGGCGAACGCGGGTCAATGAGCCCTGAGAGAGCGGATGGGTCGGGGGCAGCAGTGACTTTTACCGGTTGCGTGGGATTTCGAAACTCCGCGTAAAGCTCCAGCAACTGGGACCGGAGCGACGACGCCGGCGACTGCCTTCCGATCTCCATCACCTGGGCCGAGGGGTCCGGTTCGACCGTCAATTCGAGTTTGACCGGGTTACGTTTCTCAGCCCGCAACCCGCGAACCTGGCGGACCAGCGACGTGAACCATTTTTCGCTCGTAACCTCGCGGTAGAAAATGTCGTTTTCGTTCACAGGCCTTCTTCCCTTTGCAACCTCAACCTCTATAGACGCAGCCGTCGAAATTCCGTTTCAAAACAAAATCATACACCACTGTGGCAGCGCCACCAGAACCCACACCCGACTCCTTGATATAATCACCAACCGAAGCATGGATGTACTGGCTGCCCAATCCCCTGTTTCCTTTCATCTGGTACCGAGTCGGGATTGCTCGAGACCATCCAGGCCTGACCATCGAAAATATACCGTACTAGCGGGCATCTCCGGCGGGCGTGGGACTGGCTGCGTCCGGCGATTTATCCAGAAAAATCGCGATCCAGCGAAATTCATCGCTGTTTTGCATGAGGATTTTAACGACCATTGTGAGCGGTACCGAAAGCAGCATCCCGACCCCTCCCCACACCCAGCCCCAGAACACCAGGGACATAAAGACAACGAGGGTGGACAGACCCAGACGTGCTCCCATCATTCGCGGCTCGGCGACGTTACCGACGACCAGATTCACGGCGACGTATCCTGCAGCCACCGTGATTGCGACACCAAAGCCACCTCCCGGTTGGATCAGTCCCACCAGGATCGGTGGAACGGCGGCCATGATCGATCCAATATTCGGAACGTAGTTCAGAAGAAAAGCCAGCAGGCCCCACAACACCGGAAAATCAACACCCAGAATCCATACCCAGGTACCCAGCACGAGTCCGGTAAAGAGACTGATTGCGGTTTTGATGACGAGGTAGTGATGCACCTGGGTCATCACACTCGAGAACTGCAACAGCCGAGAGCCGGCGTCCCCCAACGCCGCTCGGAGTTTAGATGGAAAACCCGTGGCCTCGGTCAGCATGAAAACCGTCGTCAGAAAGACCAGAAAGAAACTGGACACGATTCCCGCCAGCCGTGACAGCAGCCCCCCCGCCAGTTGAAGGATCTGGCCCGGATTGATCAAATCTCCGACCGCCGTAGAAACCGATATGTTCACACCCCATGCCGCCAGTTGTTCCTCGGCCGAAACCATCAGCAGCGTCAACCTGGCCTGATACTGCGGTAAGGTCTGCGTAAATGCGTTCACCGATCCGCCGACAATGATGCCCACGCCGACCAGGGCCACGACAAGACCGAGAATTACAGCCGCGATCGCCAGCGACTGCGGCACGCCCAGCCGCCGGAGCCCGGTCAGTATCGGAAATCCAAGCATGGCGAGAAACACCGACAGCAGGAACGGCACGACGACGGGCTCAGCGGCCCGCAGACCGGCGATCAGAACGATCAGGCACGCCAGCGTCAGCAACAACCTGGAACCGATTTCGGGTTTGACGATCTCACGCATCGGCTCACTTCCTCCAGAATGCGGGTGTCAGGATGACGATAACGGTGTAGTACTCGAGACGCCCCGCTATCATACAGCCTCCCAGTACCCACTTGGCCAGATCGGGCAGGCCGGCATAGTTTTCCGCCGGGCCCACATCCCCCAACCCGGGTCCGACGTTGAACATCGAGGCCGCGACCGCCGTTATGGACGTCAATACGTCCACCCCGAGTGCCGCCAGGGCAAGGCACGACACAAAGTTAACCACAAAGGCCAGATAGACGAGGTTCAGGAGGCTCTGGATCGTGGCCTCGGCTACGACTTCCCCTCCCAGCCGGACGGCAAAGACACCTCTGCGCGGGACCATGCGCTTGAACTCACGGTCGACAACCCGTGCCAGCAGCAGAATCCGCGATGTTTTCATGCCCCCGGCGGTTGATCCCGTGCAACCTCCAACGAACATCAGCGCCAGAAGGATCAACTGCGGGAGCGGGTGCCAGACCTCGAAGTTGTCGGTCACGAAACCGGTGGTCGTGACGATGGCACCCACCTGGAACAGCGCGTTTCGGATACCCGGCGATACTGTCACCGCGCGGTACGACCACCGTACCGTCGTGCCGCGCAATTGCACCGACAATGGCGCCCCTGGGAAACCGGATATCGCTCAGTTTCATCCCGACGAACCGTGTGCGTTGGGACGCAATCAATTCGATCGCTTCAGCCTCTTCGGCTCCAAATGTCGTCACGCTCGGCACGCGACCCTTGCGCACATATTGGAGGATGCTGTCGACGGCGCCAGACGTGGACTGACCGTTGTGTTAATGCGGAGGCGCTGTACCATCGGCAGATAGCTCAAGCGGTTGATGAGGGCCACGACCTTCCGGACGCCCAGACGACGCGCCAGCACCGAGGCGATAATGTTGTCCTCGTCGTGGTTCGTCAAGGTCAGAAAAGCATCGATACCCTCGACGTTCTCCTCCATTAAAGTCGACTGATCCGTACCGTCACCGTGAATTACGATTGTTTTGTCGAGTATTGTGGACAGCTTCTCGCAACGATCCAGGTCGCGTTCACACAGTTTTACGTGAACGTTCCTTTCCTCGAGAATCTCGGCAATCCGGATTCCCAGTTGCTTTCCACCGACGATGAACACCCGCTCCAGTGTTTTCCGGCTCTCGAGCCCCATGAACGCGATGACGTCGTCCAGGTTGAGGCGGGTCGCCATGACATAAACATGATCTCCGGTTCTCAGCCGCTCGGCGCCATGAGGAATGATCACCTGTTGGCCGCGAAAGATCATCGCGATCAGCGAATTATCCGGCGGTCGAGCCTGCTCCAGTTCCAGCATCGTCTTACCGGCAACCCAGCTCCCGGACTCGACGTTCATTCCGAACAGCCGCGCGCCGCCATCCGCGAAATCGATAATATCGGAAACGCCGGGATAGTGAAGGACGCGCATGATGCGATCCGAGACGTCAGATTCGGGGTGAATAATGAGACCGATGTGGAGGCTGGATTCCTGGGCGATACGGAGCCAGTGGTCTACTTCATGAGTCCGCATGCGGGCCACTTTGACCCGAACGTTTGACTCGACCTTGGCAACGAGGCAAGCGAGTATATTGGTGGCATCCGAATTCGTCGCCGCAATCAACATGTCGGCCGATTCCAGACCGGCGCGTCGCAGGGCGAGGACGCTGGCCGCATTTCCATGAATGACCTTTGCGTCAAGGTTGTCTTCGAGCTCGGAGCAACGCTCGGCGTCCTCTTCGATCAGGATGACCTCATTGCCCCCACCAATCAGGCGCTTCGCGATCAGGGTGCGAGCGAGGCGGTGTATGCGGCGATCGCAACCAGATCTTCCAGCGTCAGATCATCCACAACATCCTCCATCAGCTCAGACCACGCGCCTCTCCGGGCCCCGGACTGAAAATCGAACAACTGGCGGGCGCTGTAGCTGGGCGAGCGCCCGGCGAGTGGCGGTACGGGTCCGAGGCCCCTCAGCTCCGGACCATGACAGACACCGCACTCGATCGTTCGACCATCGCCACCGGTCGTCACCAACGCTTCACCACGGCTGAGACTGCCCACAGGAACATATGCAACGAAGCCGGAAGCGTCATCTCTCAGTTCTGTTCTCCCGAGATCCTCCGGGACCTCGACGATCCGCCCGCCGATAGGCTCGGTGCCCCCGTCCTCTACGGCAGCATACATCGCACCTGCAATGTATGTTCGCGGCACCGTGTCGGTCTCCACGACCCGAATCCACGGCTTGAACCCGAAGCTGGAAAAAAATTCGGCCGCCGCGACGACCTCATCATCGTCAGCATTTTCTCCGATCGCGAGCATGGCCCGTGGAGGGCCCATCCGCGGCTCGGAACTCCGCCGGAGACCCGCCTTGTAGTCGGCCATCTGCTGGATGATGTACTGTGCCGGGAGTCCGGCGAGCCCGGAATTCTCAGGACGGCCCTGTCCATTGGGCAGATGACAATATCCACAGGCGCGAACTTCGGGGCTGCGCCCGTTAGAGACAATCGGCGGCATCGCAGGATGCCCGCCGGGATGCCAATCCGGAGGGGCAAACAGGTCGCGCGTTTCCGTCAGTGTGAATGTTCGATTGCTGCCAGGGACCCGCCTGGGAACACCGTCGTCCGCGGCTCGCTGCCCCCCGCCCGGATTGACGGGATAGGCCCATGACGGTGGTGTGGCACCGGCGGGCGGCGTTTCGCCTTGCTGGCTGGCAGACAGGACGCCAACGGTCATGCCAACCACGATGGCACCCGCAACGATAACGATATAGGTTCGCATTTATTCCTCCTTCTTGTCTCGAAGTTGTCTCGAAGTTTCGAGACACGCCCGAACTGGCTCTCTATATACACCGGCCGGGTCGTGCGCGCAATTGGCATCCGACGCCCCGCCTCCGGAACGCCGAAATTGCGGATTTCGCCTCGAACGCGGCCCATCAGATTTTTCGGAGACGCCCCCGATGTCCGCGGCGGCGCTGGGGATTTTACATGCCGCGGTCAGGGTACCCTTACGAATTTCTGTATCCGCGTGTTGGGAGCCACTTCGGTGACATACAGGTTTCCCTGTGAGTCGAATGCCATATGTTCGATCTGGTCGAACTGGCCGGCCTGATGCCCTTTGTGGCCGATCGAGCCCACCTCGGTGCCATCTTCCCGGTTGAGAATCCAGATCTTGCCGTTGGCCCCGTCGGCGACGAAGAGATATCGTTGCTCCGGGTCGTTGGAAAACGCCGTCGACCATACCGAACCGATGCCCCGTGTCTGGGGATGTATGAGAAACTCCTCGACGAACATGCCCTCTGTCGTAAAGACCTGGACCCGGTTGCCACTGCGATCGCCCACATAAACGAGGCCGTCGACGGATATATCGACGCTCATGACCGGACCCCGGAACCCGCGTGCGGGAACCTCCGGGTCATACGGCGCGGGTGGACCGTTGTCGATCTCGCTCAAGTCGACGCCGTAAGCGCCCCAGCCGCGCTTGAACGCTCCCGTGTTCGCATCGTAGACAACGATCCGACGGTTCAGGTAGCCGTCGGCGACATACAGCTCATCGGCCTGGTCGTCGACGAAAATCTCGGAAGGCGCCCCCAGCATCGTCGTGTCCTGATTGTCGACGGGGTCGTTCGAGGGGCGGCCGATCATCAGGAGCAGTTCCTTCTCGGGAGAAAACTTCAGAACGTGACGATCGCTCCGCAACTGGGCCGGAAGTGGGATCGGTGAAGTGAGCAGGGCGTTGGTGGCGTTGTTTCGGAAGTTGCCTCCGAGCCAGAAGTTACCGTCCTCATCGATGTCCAGGCCGTGCTCGAGGATCGGCCAGTCGGGCACGAATTCAGGGCCGCCCCAGGAACTGAGGAGGTTCCCCTCACTATCGAATTCCACCACCGACGGTGCCGGAATGCAGCATTCGCTGATCGGTGGCGTCTGATACGCACCCGCGTCCGCCATCGAAACCTGCCGTGGTCGATGTAATACCCAGATATGATCATCGGCATCCACATGAAGCCCGGTGCCGTTCCAGAGGATCCAGTTGTTCGGCAACTCTCTTGGCCACGAGGCGTCCACTTCATAACGTGGTACGCCGGTTTCTGCCGGTTGAGCTTCGACCGGTGCGTCCACCGGTGCTGGGGGTGCGCAGGCGGTCGCCAGAAACAGGCAAAGAAAGACGGCCGCAGACAAGGCATTCGTTTCTGATTTAAGGGAAATCGACATGGGCATTCGCTTTTCCTCCGCCGGGTAAAGACTCAGTGCCGTTAGTGTTACGAATGAGGGTGAGGATAGGCCCAACGATACGCCCAAGAAGGGGGCGCTGCAAGACTATTACCGGGTTTCGAGTTGCACCGGCCGCCGATTCAATAGCAGCCCGTGGCAGAAGTCTCGAGGGCCGCGTTACGGCCAAACGGGGCCGGATTCTAGGAGGCGACGACGTTGCAATGCTCATTCATTGCGAGGAGTCGGCGACAACGAAGACGGTCCCGTTTCGCCGTAACCCTTTGGGCGCAGGGGGGCCACCGACGTTTCAAACGGAGGCCACAGGCGCCCCACAGGCTTTGTCGTTCGTCGGTCACGATGTAAAGACATCGTTCCGCTCCTCACTTCGCACCTGCAACCCGAAGACCCCTGCGCGCGGCCCTCGAGACTTCTGCCACGGGCTGCTTAGGCTCAGAATCGATGTGTGTAGGACAGTTTGGCCACCGCCCGCCGGTCCAGAGTGCGCATTTCGAAAAAATCGTCCTCCCAGTTGTGGACGTACACAAAGAACAGGTCGTTGCCGGGCCGCAAGATCCAGCGAAAGCGCGTCTGCCAGCCCAGCACCCGGCTGCGGGTGTCGTATTGAATGTTGTTGTTCACGGATACCCACGGGTTGAACTGGGTGTCTGCGCTGGCTCGAACGACGCTGGTCACAAATCGGCCTTCGGCCAGATCGACGCGATTCCATTCGCCCGTCAGGCCGAGCAGGACGCCGTTGCGGGGTCGCAGGTCAAGACCGGTGGTGAACTCTCGACGGTTTCCGGAGAGGAAGCTTCCGGCCTCGAATGTCGAGTTGAACGCGATCCACCGCTGGCTGGCGGTTTCGAGATCGAATCGGTATCGGGTGAAGTCGTAGGCCGCGCCCCCGGGCAGGACGATGCCGGGATGGATGTCGAAGTCTCCGGTCAAGCGCTCGAAGCGCGGGACGATGTCGACACTGAAACTGTCTCCCGAATGCAGCTCGACCGAAAACGCCGTGAAGGTCTGCAAACCCGACTGTAACTCGTTGTCGAAGCCAACAATCCATTGTCCGTCCCAGCCGAAAGAGAAGCGCCGGATCCACGGATGTTGCCTCGGACGCGGTGAGTAATTGATTTGCGGACTCAGCCGTCGCAAGTTCACCCGAGGTACAAAGCCGACCGCAGGTTCGTGGTCTTCACCAAACTCCCTGTAGGAGACCAGGGTGCTCCAGGGGTCGTTGGGGTAGGCAAGGCGCACCCCAAACGCATGTCCTCCCAGGTTGCCCCGGGGACGATCCGGGTTGTTATTCCAGGCCCAGTAACCCCAGAGGTTCAGGTTGTCGGAACCCCGAAACTGAGATGTGTTCAGCGCGAAGTCCAGACCCACGGTGTGCCGGTCCGGCGCACCCCCACCCCTCTGGGCCCGCCGGGTGTAAATCATGCCGACATAGCTTTGCGTGTATACCTGCCGGCGGGTCCGGAACACGGTGAAATCTTCGCCCGCCAGGCCTCCCTCGTCTGAAGTCTGCATCTGCAGGAAGCCGATATCTTGGGCACCCACCTGGCCGGTCAGTTTCGCGCCGAAGTTGATGGCCTGAGGCGCGCCCGTGTCGGTGAGACCGATTCTGCGGCTGAAAAACGAGTTCAGACGGCCGACGGCAAAGTCGAAAAAGCTGGCGCCTTCGAGAAAGAAATCGCGCCGCTCCGGGAATCGCAGTGGAAAGCGCGTCAGGTTCACCCGGCGCTGGTCCACTTCGGTTTCGGCAAAGTCGGTGTTGACCGTAAAATTCGCTCGCAGACTGGGGGTCAGGTTGTAAAAGAAGTCCGCACCCAGGTCGGTGTTTTCCGTTGACGCTGCCATCGGGCGCCCCGGCGACTGACTCAATCCGGAAACCAGGTACGGTCTCACATCGAGGCCGACACCCTGACTGATCTCCGTCAGCCCTTCCAGCCGACCCGCGTTCGACATCCGGGTGAGGCTCTGGTTGCGGCCATAGCCCATCCACAAGCTTTCTTCGTTCTTTCGCCGAACGGTGCGCTGAAAATTGATGCCCCAGGCCGAGGCGTTCGGATCAAAGTTGAGCGTGCGGAACGGTATTTCAATTTCGATCGTCCATCCGACCCCACTCTGCTCAACCCGCGCATTCCATATGCCGTCCCATGATTTGTTCACACTGATGTCGGTTCCACCGGTCGATGCGTTCACCAGACCGTCACCCATCGCTCCGGACGGGTTGATCTCGAAGAAATAGCCGCTGCGCCCGTCGAGATAGGGATCGATCACAAACATGAAACGGTCGTCTCCGGAAAACGCCGCATCCCGCAGCATCTGATTGCCCAGCAATCCCTCCGGGTCCGAGTCGTAGCATATGACGCTGATAAACAGGCGGCCGCTGTCGTAAACCACACGGACTTCGGTCTGTTCCGTTGCGGGCTCGCCGTTCAGCGGGTCCAGCTGTATGAAATCCGTGGCGGGATCAGCCCGCGCCCATGCCGGTTCGTCCAACGATCCGTCCAGCGCGACGGACTCCCCCTCGGAGAGACGCACCGCGGTGAAGCGCCGTTGATCGAGGGAAGCGATAGAGCCTTCCTGGACGGGCGTCATCGCGAAGGCAATCGCCGTAGATACCACCGCTGCAGCCATGAGGCCGACGAGTCGCTGGGCCGATTTCTTCATTCCTGATGAGTATCCCCTCTTGATGAGTTTCCCGAAGAGGCGGTTCAGGCGCCACTTGCCCGAAGTCTTCGAATGCACATCACCGATGGCGGCGGGCCGAACATGAACGACTTCCCTGAAAACACAGGAAACAGACGAATCGCAGCAATTCCCGTCCCCCGCGTCTGTACTCTTCCGCTTGAATTCATAGTCTTGTTATGCTGACTTGTATCTGGAGGTGAGCTTTTCTGTCGTCAGGCAGGCCCAGTCCCAGGTTCAGCGACTCGACTTGCTTGAGCCTGGAACCGGCATCGGACAGGATACTGCAAGATACTCTTATGTTTCCAATTGGCGAACCGACAATCGTGCACGCCGAAACAGCTTCGATGCGGACTCCCGGGGTCCGGACGCATTGACGGGCCGATGCGATCCAGATTAGCGAGGCTGTGGGTTTGACCTACTACGAAGCGCTCCTGAAAACCTACCTGGAGTCGGTGCAAGCAATCAGCGTTGTCCAGATTGGTGCCAACGATGGGAGAATAGGTGATCCCATCTACAGTTTCGTAATGGAGAACAAAACAGCCACCCGGGTGTTACTGATCGAACCTCAACCCGAGATTATTCCCTTCCTCGAAGACAATTATAAGACTCATGAACGCGTGACTATTTTTAATGGTGCGATCGGATCCGGAGAAGTTCTGGAATTGTTCAGAGTGCGGCCGGAATTGTGGGATTCATACAACCCGCCCTATATGAAAGACGCACCGCCTTATCGTGTTCCCAGTGGGTTTACATCGTCGTCATTGGAACATGTCATGCGACATGCCAGTGGGAACTTCACCTTCGAGGGGAGGCTTGAAGACTGTATTGAGAAGATCAGCGTGCCCTGCATGAATCTGGAAAAGCTCATCACGTCGCTTTCATGGGAAACAGCGTTTGATGTCCTGCAAATTGACGCTGAAGGCACCGACGATGACGTGATTTACTCCTCTGACATTCCAACCCTGAGGCCGGGAATCATAAACTATGAACGGATGCATCTGAACAAGGCAAAGCAGGAAAGACTTGAGGCGTTCTTAGTCGCCGAAGGCTACGAACTGGTCCACTGGAATCCGTCCGACACCGCTGCGATCCTGGTGAACTGACGTCCACCCTCTAAAACGGCGCCCCCCGAGTGCGCTCCGTGAGCGCACCCGCAAATCGTGCGGTCATAGACCACACACTCTGCAGATTCGGATAATCTGCAACCGCCCTATGGCGCATCGGGCAAGGCAAAGGCATAGATCTCGTTGTGACCGCGGACCGTCTCGGTGCCGGTCAAATCTAAGGGTCCCCGGGTCCCGGAGGCGCCATCTCCCGATAGCACGACAACATATTGCCGGCCATCCACGGCATAGGTGATCGTGCTGGTTTGGACAATGCCCCCGAGCACGGCTTCCCAAAGGATTTCGCCGTTGTCGGAATCGAAGGCGCGAAATCTTCGAGCCATGTCGCCCCAGAAAAGAAGGTCGCCGCCGGTGACCAGTGCCGAACCGTTGCCCGGAACCGGCTGCGTGTAAATTCGCTCCATTTTGCCGGTGGCCAGATCCACTTTAGCCATTCCCATAAACTCATCCGGATCAGTGCCGGGGCGCATCACTCCGACTCTGGGACCCCAACCGCTCGCGTTATCGGCATTCGCAGTCATGTCCAGGCATGAGTCGTGAAACGGAATATAAAGCGCGTTTCGTGTGGGGTCGTACGCTGTGGACCAGTAACTCCGAGTATTGTGGAAGCAGGTGAGATGCCTTTCTCCATCCTCCAGGAACACATTGTCCCAATTGATGTGGGTGCGGCCCGTTTCAACGTCGATGTCGGAAATGTTGAATTCCGGCACGTCGTAGGGGAACGGCCTCGCCCAAAGAAACTCGCCTGTTGCTCGATCGAGGAGCCAGATGCCACCCCCCTCTCCAACGGCGACGACGGCGTCGCGCTCCTCGCCCCGCGTAATGGCAGGGTTGATCCATTTCGCGGCTGCCGGGTCGGGATCGAAGCGCGTTCTGACCAGCGTCCTCTCGTGCAAGTGGTCGGCGTCCCAGTCATCTCCTGGAAGATGCTGGTAGTACCATGCCAGTTCGCCGGTCTCGACGTCGATCGCCACAGTGGAATTGCTGTAGAGATCGGCCGGCGCGACACGGGAAACACCATCCGCGCTGCCATGGCGGGTCAACCGGGTATAGGGTTTCGGGTTGGCGATTCCCCAGATCGTGACCTTGGTTTCCGGATCGTAGGATCCCGGTAGTCCCCAGGAACTGGCGACGCGGTCTTCGACGGGAACCCTTCCCCAGGAATCGCCATCTGGGGTTCCCGGCGCGGCCGTCGTGTAGAACTTCCAGACTTCTTCTCCCGTCAGCGTGTCATGCGCGGCAATGAAGCAGCCGATCCGCCGGCTGCAGGTCCGGTTCGTGATGACCTTTCCATCGGCGACAAGGACGCCCCCGGTATGTCGGGTATTGCTGTCAAGCTCGAAGACCTGTGTTTCCCAGCGCACCTGGCCAGTACGCACATCGAGTGCCACCAGATACCCGTCCGGCGAAGGGTAGAAAACCAGGTCCGCGAAGATGGCAATATTCTTCGTGCGGACGTTGACGTAGTCGATCGCATATTCAGGAACCTCGCGCCAGTATTCCCAGATTTGATCCCCGTTGGCGGCGTCGATGGCGAGGATACCTGCGCCTGGCTGGACCACGTACATCACTCCGTCAGAAACGATGGGTGTCGTTTCCTGTGCACCCCGGGGCAAGCCTCTGGCCCAGGCCAGGGTGAGCTGGCCCACGTTGTCCTGATTGATCTGATCGAGCGGGCTGAACCGCTGCTCGTCATGGGTGCGGTTGATCATCAACCAGTCGGCCGGGTCCGGGTTCTCGAGCATGGCATCGGTGACGGGCGCGTGGTCGCGGTCTTGCGCGAGGGCCGGATATGCAAGCGCGCCGAACAGTGCGGTGACGGCGAGCAGAATGGTCGCCCACTCTATTTTCATCTTCATCGTAAGTCCTCCGGAGTCTTTCAAAAGGGGTCGGACGGGTCCGGGACAGCGTTTCCGGAATGGCGTTACCAGAACTTAAGGGGGCCGCCCGCCATGACGCCATGACGCCATGACGCTCGAACCTCGTGCGTCGGGTTACCGCTCGGAAGCTAATCCGGGAGTATACCTTCCCACCTTTTCACAAACTACTCAAACGTTGCATATGGCAACGAAGCAGGAACCGATTTTGTGGATTGCTGGGACCGATAGAGGGCTGGGGTGCATCACGGCCTACTTGCTGGGCCGTTCATCGTATGTGCGAACCTGCAGGTCCCGGTTCACCTTGGCGATGGATGTCCGGGTACAGCGCATCCGTTCGGCGATGGACCGGATGGACAGGTCGGTATTCTTGAGAAGCATCTGGATCTGCCTGATCTCGTCCCGGGTGAGAGGTTTCCGCTCTGAGGGAGCCATCCGTACACCTGCCTTCGGTTTGACCGACTACTCTTTCGAATCGACAGCGGGTGGAAAAGGTTTAGGCTTCATTGAGCAGTCGCCCATTGTCCTTGGATCGAATGCGAGGTGCGCACAGCTCCATGGCGGAGGATAGTCTTCCTGATCAACCATGAATCCGAACCGGGTATCGGCCCCGTTATGCGAGCATGGCGCCATCCTCTGACGACACCCATGCACTTCAGGACAGGACTGTCTTCGGATAAGAGGCTTCCATGCTGGATTCGGATCGATTCGAACGGTTCTGGGTCGCAGCGCTCGCGGCGATCACCCTGCTGGCGCCCGCACTCACGGCACAGACGGACATCGTCGATCCGGCCACAGGCAATCTGCCCAATCCCAATCCCAACGATGGATCAGATGGATCAAACGACGCACGCGACGATCGGGCGACTTTCAGCCCGCGCCCCTACCCTGCAACGGCCCAGGTGCTCCGTTGTCCGTTGTAAGAACGAATCTGGAGCTCCTTGTTGATTCTTGCGATCGAACTGCGGGTGCAGTTCATCCGCTCGGCGATCGTAGCCATCGATAAGTCCGTATCCGTGAGCAGCATCCGGATCCGCTTGATCTCGTCCTTCGTGAGAGGTATTCCCTGAGAGCGTGCCATCGTTCGGCCTCCTTGCACTGTGATAACTACTGTTGTGAATCGACACGGAGGTCGGGGAAGTTTAGAGAAGAAGTTCGCCGCCTGTATTTGAGTTCCCAGTCGCGCGCCGGCGAAGTGACAGTGCGTCGAGGAGGCCAACCAAGCGCAACAGGGCACTGGCGAATAGGTCCGGGGCTGGAGCCGACGCCTCGTGAAAATCGCGGGATAGCCCGTTATTGAAAAACTGGAACCCTGAAGTTGATTCTTGTGGCCTTTTGGGGTGTATCGTGCCAGATTTTACCCCTTGTTCCGGCCAGAGGATTGTGTGTTTGGAAAATCGGCTCAGGTCTCTCCCTGATTCCAGGAGCTACGAGAATGACACGAGATTTCGGAAGGAGAATGAATTGTCGGCGGCGCGGGTGGGACGGAGTTGGCATGGGCAGCTTCCTGCTCTCCATCGTGATGTTCGTGCCCTCAATTGGTCTGGCGCAAAGCGACGAACAGTTTGATAAGGCCTTTACCTTTATGGGGAACTGGGAAACGCGGATCCGGAATCCGGACGGCGAAGAGCGGGGCAATTGCGGCGGCCGGATCGGACGCTGGACCATCGGGGCGCTCGCGATTCGTCAGGACGGGTTTCAGGGTGTGGACGCCAGCAACGTTTTCGTGGGGCGGCTGTCGGCAAACGTCCTTGAGGAATCCAGCCTGGGCATGATCGCGACAAAGGGGGACCCCAACTCCAATCGCGACAACTCCTTGGTCGGTTTCGACTTCCGCTACCTCAACACGCGCCTTCGGGGCGGGCGTGTTCTGGAGGCCGACGCGTGGTTTCAGACATCCGATACAGCAGGTCTCGACGGCGAGGATTCGGCCTTTGGATTCGGACTCCGAATGCCGAACAACTCCGAGTGGCGCGGAGGAATCAGTGTCAAACAGGTCGCGGCGAACTTTAATCCGGCCCTCGGATTTGTCAGTCGTTCCGACATTCGCGACACCAGCGTCGACATCGGATACCGGCATTTCACCGGTGGCGGCCTGCTTCAGTCGATGTACACAGGCATCGACGCACAACGGATATCGTTCCTCGACGGCGGGCTGCAATCCCAGGTCATCCTGGGGCGCGCGTTCGAGATCGAAAGCAACAGTGGCGAACGTTTCAACTATCACTACAGCTGGACCCGGGAGGTGGTGACCCGAGGGTTCACAATCTACAACGACGAAACCCGAGCCGTTGTCGTCCCCTCAGGCAGCTATACGTTTGGTGAATCCGTCGTGAGCGTCGAGACAGGGGGGGCAGCGGACGGTGTCGGGGGGATTGACCTACCGCAGGGGAGATTTTCTCGACGGGACCCGGAGCAGCATCACCGGCGATTTTACCTGGAACCAGTCGAGGAACTTCATTCTTGCACTCAATTATGACCTGAACGATATCAGACTGCCCCAGGGGGCCTTCATCACGCGCCTGATGTCGGTTTCGACGGAAGTCAATTTTTCTTCGACACTGTCCTGGATCACGCTGACTCAATATGACGATGTCTCAGAGGTTCTTGGTGTGAACACGCGCCTTCACTGGATTCCCAATTAGCCCGCATATCCCACGGGTTTTCGTCGCGAAGCGACGGAGGCGCCGACAGGGCAAGGCGCGCGACGGGAGGGCGACCGAGGCGCACTTGACAGTGCGTCGAGGAGCCTGACCAAGCGCAACGCAGCCCTGGCGGATGGATCCGGCGCTGGAGCAGAAAACTCGTGGGAAATGCGGGTTTGGTCCGTGCGTGTTGTGGGCATCTGAGTAGTCTAGCAAAACCGATCGACAGGCTGGGAAAGATATCCCGGTGGGGGGCCCGGAAATTCAAAGGTCAAACAGGTTTTCCGTGTGGCCCATCCGAGGGCCGCTCGAAAACTCGGTCCTTCCCCAGACTGCCCCGCAGTGACAGGATCTGCCGCCGGATCAGGCGACAGTAAATCATTGAAACAATAAGACGAATGAGAGTCACACGGCTCAGATGCCGTGCCGGAAAATCCTTCGAGATTGCTCTCGATCGATCCGTAAGGCAGGTGATCGTCGGCGATCTTTACGGAAATGTTCTTTGGTGGCCGCGCATCAATTCGACAAGCAGCTTATTATCAGCAACTTAATTGTTTGGCAGAACAATTGCTATACAATGCATCGTTAGGATGACACCCACAGAATAAGGATTATTTGAAATGAAACGTGTGTTGACTCCCCTGTTTGCAATTTTAATCGGACTGTCTTCGGCAGGCTTGGCTTCCGCCGCGACGATCGGCCTAGCAGTCGCCGATATTAGTGGTACGGCCCTGACCAACACGATCTCGGTGGCCGGCGACGGAACGATTGGTTTCTATATACCCCTGAAGGACGAGAGTAACGGTGTCTTTGGAGTGGATGCCGGGATGTCGTCGGATTCGTGCTATTTCTATGGTGTCAATTCGCCTAATGCCTGGGCATGTGGTGCGGGTTCGATGGATATGTTTCTGCTGTTCGACCCCATCCAGCTCGGCCCCAACATCCTGACGCTTGAGTTCAACGACCTTGATATCAGCGGTGCAAACGACCCCCACTTCTTTTTGGAGGCGGTGACAATATACGACACGCCGACGGGAACGCTGGTCAGCAGCACGCAACACCACACCGTCTTGAGCGCCAACTCGACGAGCCAGACGATCGCACTGGCACTCAACGCAACGTCAAACCCGTTCGTAGCCAAACTGACACTCACCACCGAGTTTTTGCCGACTACCGCAAACCGCTGGTGGGCGAACACCCAGGAAACCCTGCTTGCGACCGTAACGGCGGATCCGAATCCAACGACCGTGCCTGAGGCCACCACATTTTCGCTGTTGGGCCTGGGTCTGCTCGCCGTCGGCATCGCTGGCCGTCGACGGGACATCCGCTAGAATCACCCGGTGTCGGTAGAATTTACGATACCGGGCAACGAACTTAAGTAACACATTATTATAGGTTTAGGATCGACAAGCGCTGCCCCGACCGCCGCAGCGTCCGCATTTCTTACACTTTTCCAATACTGCTTCCGATAATCTCCGCGCTGAATGGGAGTGGACCGACCGCACGATCAGGGCCGGGCAGCCGTCTCGGATACCCTTCCCGCTCAATTATGCGATCTTCCCTGATCGAAACGGCATGCGGCCGGCGGATCGAGGGCACGTCGCAAACGCTGGTTGGAATGGTTGGGAAAGGGGACGGGCTTCCCCGCAGATTGGACCCGCAGTCGCCTGATCGACCGGCGATCGGAGCGGAGGCCGGCCCGGTGGGACGAAATGCGTGCTCGACAACACGATTGCGTCCCCCGGGGTGTCCGTTCTCATCGAAAGGCTGTCGTCCCTGGGCTGTCGCCCCTGGGCGGCTTAATCCGGGAACACGAAAACTTCGGGATTCCTGTGAGTCTCGTTGTCCCCCCGGACGATCGACTCCAGATGCTCGATATCCCGTTCGTTCTGGCAATCGTACATCATGAGTCGCAAGCCCGTCTGCCGGGTGAATACGCTCCGGAAAGTGAAGGGTTTCTCGAAGAAGAGTTCATCCTCTACGGTCGTGGTCCACTCGAGCGTATCGGGCCCCGTACGCTCATACCTCTCGGTGAGATGCAAGCGGACACTGTGCCCGAGGCCGTTGGTGTCCAGATAGGTCGTATCGCGGAAACCCACCGAATCGACGACGAGCGTGTCACCCTCCCAGTGGCCAACCGAATGTCCGAAAGGCTCCGGGATCAGGTAAACCTCTTCGGGATGATCGCGACCGTCCATGTAGACTGCCCGAAACCGGTTGTGGTCCTCGTGCAGGATCACCATCATCTCAAGGATGGGGTCCTGAACAAACATGGAGAGGCTGTTCGACAGCAGCTGCCGCGTGGCGCCCTTGATCTCACATCCTTTCCGGGAATAATCTTGCAGATCGAAGCTTTTGTGCTGCTCGGCCCCATAGGGGGTAAACACAATTTCCTCGCCGGGGAGCATCCCCAGCGTGATGTCCCGGATCGAAGTGCGCCAGATACCGCCCAGCTCCCGCGGATTCCAATCCGACTGGCCCTGGGCCTCTGTGGGGACGGCCCCCAGGATCGTCACCGCACCTATCAAAACCACCAAATACAGCGGCGTGAGGTGCCCTAAAACTGAATGCTGATTGCTGTTTCTCATTTCAATTCCTCCCGGGGACCCCTCTCCTCGGATCGGTGAGGGTGAAGCGATCCCGCATCGGTTCCAGCAGTGCTAGCTGCCCAACTCCCGGCCGTCAGGGAGAATCATCGATCGGTTCAGGACCCGTTTCAAAGCAGCGTTTCTCGGAAGCTCGCCTTCCACCGACACCTCATCGCCAACTTTCAAATCATCGCGGGTCCACCCTCGCCTGTACATTCTGGCCGGATTGCTCTGGACTTCCACTTCCCAGTTCGTGGTGTTGCCAGCCTCATCGACCACATCGATATAGGCCCATATATGTGGATTATTCCATTCGACCTTCGTCACGGTCCCTTTCAGCGTGATCGTCTGGTCTTCGTCGTAAACGGCCGCCGTCGAGTGGTGCGCCACCGCAGCAGCTGTGAGGCACAAACCGACAACAACAACTCCTAAACTTCGAAACATCTTAGACCTCCTGCGTTCTACTAAGCCTTCGCTTTCAAGCATCTTCGCATTCGAGCCAGGGGGCGTTTCAGGCGAGAGACGAGGAAAAGAATACTCTACTGTCTTCCCCCTGCTTCCGCCACCGCTTCTTCGTAGAGACTGCCGTACCAGCGCTCGACCGTAACAAAGGTAGTCGGCGAACTGTTCTCGGCAGCGAATTCTGCGTCGAACTCTCGTGAGGGACGTGCTTCCCGAATCTGTTCGAGTGTCATGCCCCGGGCCACCATATCGCGAAACCGATCATGAACTGTCGTGATGACGTCGCGTATGGCGATCAACTCCGCTCTGTTGGAAAGTTGTCCGTGACCGGGCACGAACTGCGTGTTCGGCGTCGTCATTTCCAGCGCCCGGTTGTAGTTGTCGACATAGTTCTCGACTGTGCCGCCGGCCCGGACATTGATGCCGGGATAGTCTGTCGTATATTCGTCCCCAAAAGCCCACACATCGGAACCCCGGAAGTAGACGGCCACATCCCCGTCGGTATGTGCGGGTTTTAACGGCACAAAAATGACATCCTCACCGTTGAAGTGAAACGTCAGCACCTCCGATGAAGTCACAATCGGCAGTCCGGCCCCAGCGACGGAACCGGACGGCGGATTCTCCAGCAAGGCCTGACGCAAGTTGGGGTGGGCGACGATGACGGCGCCGGCCATAGCCATATTCGCGTTGTTCTGAACGTGGTCCAGGTGAGAGTGGGTGTTCACGACGAAGCGTATGGGCCCATCCGAAATCCGCCGGATGGCGGCCATGATTTCATCGTAAAAAACGATGAAGTTCGTGTCGACGAGGAACACCCCGTCGTCGCCGGCAAAGACGACGACATTTCCACCCGCGCCCGCGACCACATATACCCCGCCGGCGACGTGGCGGACAACCACTGAGATCTCGGAAACAGCTTCCGGGTCGGTGATTCGGTTGTTGAACCCACGGATGTCGGGAATCGGACCACCGGTGGGAATCGCTTGCCCGGAAGAGGCAACGGTGCCTGACAGGATGCCGAAGACGGCGGCGAGTGCGAAACGCGCCACAGACCGTTTCATAGAGGTTGCGCTCCGAATAGTGAATCCCTTGCTAGCGTAGTCTACGTTGCACGACCAGAGTCGTCAATCGAGACCTTGTCTTTGTCCCGCAGGGCGGGACCCCAACCTCCCGGGGGCCTTCGGGACTCGTCCAACGGACTTGCGCGTGAGACGCGCCCGGGGCGACGGGCACCGACGGGCACCGGCTGCTGGCTACGGATCCACACCAAGGCTTCCCGGCAGTAAGAAACGGGAATTGTGATCGTCGACTTCGTTCATCGGTGCGCAGATCGACTCCCAGACGCCGGAAAACAAGCCCGACCACCCAAAGAATGTCACCTCCTCAGGAGCCATTCGCGTGAACGTCTTAGTGTCACCGACCCAGGGCGCCGTGTACAGCGACTGATCATGGAGTGTCAGCTGAACTTCCAGGGTGTCCGCGCCGGTCCTCGCCCATCGCTCTTCGATCCGCGTCATCAGACTCACCGGATGGCCGGTACCATCGAGCCATGCCCGGTCATCCAGGCCAACGGTATTGACGACCAGGGCGTCGCCTTCCCACACGGCAACGGAATGCCCGTACCAGGCCGGCCCGAGATTGTTGAGGTTTTCCCCCGACGGCAGGTCGCGACCGTCCATCCAGATCTCACGCAGGACCCGTTCCCACTGGAACAGCTGCAGGATCCTGCCCTCCAGCGGCGCAAATTCGAAGGGGTAGGTGCCGCTGTAGAGAATCCGGGGAAAGCCGCTCGGATTGCACCTGAACTTCGGGTCGTTTGAATACACCGGCAACGGGACATCGCCGGTACCCACACGTCCCGTCATCTTCGCACGGCCCTCCGGTGTCAGGGGAGGGATGTTCGCCGAAGGGCCGATCCCTCCTCCACCACCGGTCCGGACCCAGAGCCCGGAGAGGTCACGGGCGTCAAACTGCATGGCGACCACCTTCTCGGGAGCGGCCTGCAACAGGGAAACAAACTCGCTTGCCCCGAATCCAGCCCACATGCAGCACAGCGCAAACGCGACGACGGTCATTTGGCGTGTCGGGGGAAATCGCATTGTTGAACTCCTCTCTCGAACCGCCCTGACCGTGATCTTTCCCGTTCCCGGCTCCGGGTTCCCGAGATCATCAGTCATTGGAACGTGTTCGGTTGAATCGCGCGTATCGCATGCATCGCGCTAGTCGACGGGATTCTGCCCCGTACGCCGGGACATGATTTCGGTGCCGTCTTCAAGAATAACGACGACGACAATCCCCAGAGGGGCGCCCGCAGCCGACGGGTTGACAATTGCGGTGATCTCCTGACCGATCTTCAACGTATTCCGGTTGTAGCCCTCACGGGCAAGGGTGCTGACACTGGCGTTTTCGAAGCCCCAGGTCACCGTTTCCCCGTTTTCGCCCGCCACGTCCATATAAATGACGACGTGCGGATTGCGCCATCCGACTTCCGATATCCTTCCCCGCAATGTGACTTCGTGCTGCATATCAAACATCTGCCCTCTGCCGTGATGCGCTGACAGCGGTCCAGAACCGATCAACAGCACGAGCAACGCCGTGCACAATGGAAGCAATCGCTTCATGGAATCCTCCTGATCTTAGAGTTTCGGCAAATAACGGTTTCTTGATCGCGTCTATGGATACCAGGACCGCACGCGGACCTCCACGTTTTCGCTGCTGAGAGCGTCCTCAAATCCCTGAATATCCTGATTGATGTAGTGGTAGGGGTATACGATCCCCGGCTGGAAGGTCTTCACACATTCGGCCGACTCGGCCGCCGTCATTGTGGAGAACGGGTCCGCGGGTAGAAATGCGATATCAACGTCCTGAAGCTGCCTGATTTCGGGGACGCATTCGGTATCTCCCGAAACGAAAACCCGTGTGTCTGCGAAGGCCAGGACATAGCCATTCCCGCGGCCCGCGGGATGCATGAGCCGGGCCGGTGTGGTTGGCTGAAGATTGTAGGCCGCAACGGCTTCGATCCGGATTTCAACTCCCCTCAGTTCCACCGTCATCGAGTCCCCGTTGGCCAGGACTTCGACCCTCTCTATGGTGGCCGCCTGGTCGGCTCGTCGATCGATCACGACGGCACCTCCGCCGCCGGCGCCGGCGCCGTCTCCGATTCTATCGGCAACCCCCTGCGGTGCCACGACTACGGTGTCATCCTTGTAAAGGTCGGCTACCGTCAACGGTCCAAAATGATCGCCATGCGTATCCGTGATCAGGATCAGGTCGGCCTTTCGCATCCCCGAATAGTCACCCGTCGGATCCACGTGGATGGTCCGGCCGCAGAATTCCAGCATCAGGCTGGCGTGGATGATGGGCGTAATCGTCAATTCCCCGATCGACGTTCCCACCGTGTCCGATTCGGTCGGATTGTGCGTCGTAGTTTGAGCGCTCCCGGTCACCCTGCTCGGCGCTGCCATCGGCACCCGATCCGTGTCCGAAAAGGTGGGGTCGCACAACGGCGCCTGTTCAACGGCGGGCATCGCCGACACGTCGCTCGCCGGGAGGACTGCGACCCACATCCCGGCCCACAGAAAGAAGGGCAGAACGGACGATCGGTGAGTTCTCAAAGTAGTTTCCATCAATATTCTCCTGCTCCCGCTTACTATACATCCTCTCCAATCCCGAAGGCCCGGTAATTTGGCATCCGCGAGTAACCGCCGCTGTTTTGAGGACCTCCGGACGGTTGCAAGGGAGGGTTCGGTCCCGGTGCCCACACCTCGTTATCGATTTTATCGATGCAGCGAGTAGGTGATCTTTGCCGTGAGGGTCTGGTTCAGGTTGCCTGAAAAGACGCCATCGGTATAGCGGGTTTCATTGTAGACAATATGCAGGTTGTCGATCGTCCGGAAGATATAGCTCAAGCGCAGTTGGAACGCCGCCAGATTACCCGCGCTGTTGTACTGCAGAAAGGCCGAGGTCAGCAGATTGCTGGTAAAGGAGACATTCGCCCGGAGCCCAATCAGATGTGTATCGAAACTGCCTTCGTGCAATTCAACGGCGTTGAAACTGTAGCTGGGATTCAAGTGAACGTTTTCGTTGGGTCGGACGTTGCCATCCAGGTCGAAGGATCGCTTCGTTCCATTGTAAAAATTCCCAATGTTCACGCCTGCAGAACCTGCGATTCGCCGTCCGTTGAACGAACGAAAAGTCACTCCAGCCGTGTTCCACTGGTAAAGTCCGACCGGTAGCGTCACGGCCGGCCCGATCCGGAAATCGCCCGACAGCCGTTCCAGGTCGTTCTCGAAGTCGAATTGCAGGCGATCGCCACTCTGAAACGCGGCGGCCAACCCCAGTCGGGCCCTGCGGGTCCGCAGAACATGTGCATCGTCGTGAAAGTAAACCAGGTCCGGTGTGAATTCGAACCGGCGGATGAGCCGGCCACCGGGGCGGGGTTTGAGCGACAACCGGACTCCGATCATCCGATCCCGGCGACGTGCAAATCCTATTCCCGGATCGAATTCGGGGTCGATGTCGATGTAATTAAATCCTGTGTCAATAAAGTCATCCTGCCAGAATGCTCCAAACTGGCGGGCTGAACGATTGCCGCCCACACCCGGACTGGATGATTTCGCAAACAGACCACCCACGGTCAAATGATCGACCAGCACAACGTTCGCATCGAGACCGGCGAGGCGATTCGCGTTTCCATCACCCTGCCGGTTCGTGAATATACCGCCAATGTACGACCGACCCAGGATTTCTTTGCGCACCCGGGCGACCATGAAGTTTTCGCCCGGTTGATTCCGATACTCGTCGGTTTGCACATTCAGGAATCCCAGATCGAATCCTCCGATTTTACCGGTGAGCTTGCCGCCTCCAACAATCGATATCGGTTGGCCGTCTTCGGACAACCCGATCCTGCGACTGTAAAACAGTTCCAGAGGCGGTGGCCCAAAGTGAAGAAAGCCCACCCGCATTCGCAGCGAATCGGAACCTTCGACGAAGAACTGCCGCTTTTCCTGGAAGAAGAGGCTGAATCGAGTCAGGTTCACCTGCTGTTGATCGACTTCGACCTGCCCAAAATCCGGGTTGAGCGCCAGGTCCGCGGTGAGGTTCGAGGTCAACGCATACTTCAGGTCGTCGATGCCCACATCCCACACTCTTCGAGTCCCGACGGAGGGTCCCACGTCGAGTCTTTCGAAGCCGGCAGCCATGTACGGCCGTATGCGCAGTCGTTCCGCCTGGGCGATATCGCGGAGTCCTCCGAGGTGCCCGGCCTGTGAGACGTGCTGAAAGAGAAAGTTGCGGTTCCAGCCCGACCAGTAGACAAACTCGTTTTTTCTCTTGATCACACGCTCGAAATTGACGCCCCAGACTTGCTCCTGATCCGGGGAGAATCGGAGTATCTTGAACGGGATCGAAATTTCCGCAGTCCACCCATCCTCGGTAATGGCGCTGGCCTCGTCCCATTGCTCATCCCACTCGCTGCTGATCCGATCCGATTCATTCCGTATGAGACCATCAAACCGGGTTCCGAGTGCGTTGATGCGGAAGAGGAACGCGTTCCGGTGATCGTGAAACGTATCGAGAATCACCGTGAAGCTGTCGTCACCATCAAGCGTGCTGTCACGCTGCAGGTCGCTGGCCCGGATCTGATCCGGTTCGCTATCCTGGAGTTCAACTCCGATATAGAGAAAAGCTTCATCGTAGGCAATGCATACGCGGGTGGGTTCGGTCGCCGCCTGCCCTTCCAGCGGCTCTTTCTGGTAGAAATCCGAAATGCCGCACCCAGCCCCCCAAATGGCTTCGTCCAGCCGACCGTCAATGGTGGGCGGCTGAAGGACCGACTCGGCGAAGATCAGGGCGGGGTCGGGATTCTGTGCAACCGTGTTTTCGGCGAGTCCGTACGACGAAAAAAGAAGGACAAACAGATATCCTGCCGGCAGACCGCGACATGTGGCGTGCAACGTACGAAACGTACGATATGTGAGGATGCATTTCGACTTCCGTTGCGGCTTATTGACCCTTCGATATGCCATGGTTCGCGATCCCGCTGTCTGGCCGAAGCTCAAGCGGATGTGCCCCACCCGCGACGGATGATCTACCGCGGAGCCTCCAGCACCGGTTTCTCCGCCAGATAGATTAGCAGCGTACCGGGCTCGACCATGTGTGTCTTGGGCGGATTGAGGATTTCCTCATTCGCGGGTGTGCGGACGCCGATAATCAGCGCACCCTGTTCGGAAAGCCGCATTTGCGACAGCAATTCACCGAAAGGGACCGGCTCGGGGGGCGCATCGGGAATGTACCCGATATATACGTTGTGGAAACCGGAGACCAGAACCCGGGTCATCATGGCCGCCGTCCCGTGGTAGCCCACGGCTCGAGCAATCATCGAGAATCCGATCTTCTGTGTTTCGATCACTTCGTCGGCGCCGGCGGTTTTCGCATGGTCGACGTTCTCGGAATCAAGAATCTCCGCAACGATATAGAGGGGGAAGCGACGGTGCCGCATCGATGCCTTCGCTCGATCGAGGAACGAACGGATCGTGAACACCGTGAGGATCGTCCGCGCGTCAGCGATCTGTGGGCTGGTGTCCCGTGCGCCGGAAA
Source organism: Terriglobia bacterium (assembly GCA_965263045.1). Taxonomy (GTDB): domain Bacteria; phylum Acidobacteriota; class Terriglobia; order 20CM-2-55-15; family 20CM-2-55-15. The sequence goes on along the minus strand of CBDHGK010000041.1, from coordinate 3,296,812 downwards.
CGATTACGGCGGCCGCATGGGTCAGTCGGACCTTGTCCAGCTCACTCTCCTTAGTCGGATCGCCCCGCACCCACAGAAAATCCGGGGGCAGATCACGGGGCCGCTCGCGGTCGTCAAAAATCACGACGCGGGTTTCGGTGAGATCGAATTCGTCGGCGAGGACATCCAGGAGTATATGCGTGCTCGGGTCGTGGCCGCACAGCACGACGTGGTTGACGTAGTCGCTCATACGAAACTGCTCCTCCCGGATGCTGAGCATGCCGGCTACCAGGCTCGATCCGACGATGCCGGCGAACAAGGCCAGGGTGAACATCCCCGCGATCATCATTCCGGCACCGACAATGCGTCCGAGCAGCGTGACCGGCGTGATGTCTCCAAAACCAACGGTCGTGATCGTGACCAGCGACCACCATATACCGTCGAGGGGGCTGCTTATCTGCGGATTGAGCCTGCCCTCCACAAGATACACGCTGACGCCCCCGAGCACGGTGGTTACGGCGAGAACACTGAAGGCGAACGTGAAGAGCAGCCCGTTCTCCTCAAAGGTCCGCATCACGATCGCAAAGGGATTTCGATACCGGAAGACCCGCGACCCGCGCAGCAGGCGCAACAGGCGCAGCGCGCGAAGCCCCCGAAGCTCCGGGAACAGGGCCAGCACCGCCAGAATGTCGACAAGGATCATCGGGCGCATCGCGAATGCCAGGCGGGCGAGCACATGCGCGCGGAAGCGACCGAGCGGCGGACGCCGGAACACCTGCAGGGCGGGAGGCCTGAAGCTGCCTACCCGCAGAACAACCTCCACGGCGAAAATCGACAGCACGATCAGGTCCACCCATCGAAGCAGCCCCATCGCGGGACTGTCTTCGGGTATCAGGGCCTCGATCACGAGAAACAGGATGGAGACCACGATCAGGGTCCCTACGACTCCCTGAACGACGCGGTATACCCGCGTCCGCGGCTCATGGAATGCGGCGTGCAGGCCAGCGGAGAGACCGACCCCGGCGTCGGTTTCTGGCCCAGGGGTTAGCGACACGATTCGAGCATTACGGCCCGTTTCCGAGACGCCGTCCATCTGGTTTCCGTTACGCCGGCCATCTGGTTTCCGTTACGCCGGCCATCTGGTTTCCGTTACGCCAGCCTTCTGAATGTGGGGATGCATGGGAACGCTTTCGGCAAGACGTCGTGGAGAAATCGACGGAAAAACTCGCCCGATAGCTGCGTCTGTGTTCGGAACTGGCTGTTATGTCCACAGTCCGTCGGGCGCAATGCCATACCACCCGACGTCGCATTCGCGATAGATCGCTTCGACACCGCCACCCGATGCCTGCCGGGATCGCCCGATAAATGAGCTTGACGGCGGATCCGGTCGAGGGTCGCACCGAGTTCGGCGGCAGGGCCATGTGGGGCTCTGTCATTCACTGCGGGCCCACCACGTTGCCCGACTCGATCAACTCCTGATAGGCGAATTCCTCGGCCGGAACGCAGTAAATCTGTTCGTCCCATCGACTGGCTTTCGCATGATCCAGCCGAAAGAGCTTGGTGTCGCTTTCCCAGGGCCGACTATACATAGTCGGATCCGTAATCGTGATCGTCAGCTCCAGTGTCTCCGCATCCAGACGCCGATAGCGTTCCTCGACACGGATCTCCTCTGACTGCGGATAGCCAAACTTATCGATCCAGCTTCTGTCGTCCAGGCCGATCGACTCGATGACGAGCGTATCGCCCTCGAAGCGCCCGACGGAGTATCCGTTCCATTTCGGATAGGCCTCGCTGAGGGTGGGAAGCGAGCGCCCATCCATCCACACTTCGCGCCAGTCGTGACGGTATTCGAAGAACTGGATCATCCGACCGGGGGTCTGGACAATCTGCCAGGTCGGATGAGGTTCGGTAATTTCAGCAACGAGGTTCCGAACCAGTCCCAGTGGCTCGCATCTTCCCAGCGGGTCGTTTCTTTCCAGTGCCCTTCTGGGTCCGTAGCCCGGCTTATGGGTGTCAAACCTCGCTTTGCCCGCCGGTGTAAACGGAGCCTCGGAAATTGTGGTGTCCTCAACAGTGGGGACATTCCCGAAAGTCACGAGCGGACTGGTCCGGTGCCAGTGTCCTGAAAAATCAAGCGGGTCAAACGTGGCCCCGGACCGAGGCCCAGACGAAGCCGGCTCCTGCGCCGCTCCAGCGATCGAGGACTGCATGGCGGTTGCCATACAGCCGACCCACAGCATAAAACATACTCTACGCATAGGAAACTCCTCGTTATCGGGTCACATATACTCGCCGACAAACTCACCGTAACCGGCAGCCCGCGTCCGGGGATACGGCGAGTTCATTCGGCGTCTGCACAGCGACGGTAGACCGTGGTCGTTGTTCGGCATTCCTCATCTCCTGGCTCGATGGGGAGAAATTCGCCGTTGACGACTACGCGGCGGGCAATACCGACGTTCTCTGCTGTTATGTGTGGGCTATACGTCAGGGCGAGTGTGTCCCCAGGCTTGATCGAGGCTCGATTCCAGCCTCGATCCCGTAAGCCGGTGGGCGTCGGTCGCAGGGCAACGACCCACGGGGCGACGTTACCGGCCGTGTCCGTAATTTCACCCGAGATCTGGGGATGCGGAAAACGAAACGCGAATCCTGTGGCTACGAAAGTGATCGGGCCGATCAATACGTCCTGTTGCCAGTTGACAAAGCCTCCATGATGGGCAAGCGCCGACGCATTTGAGCCGGCAATCAACAATGCCCCTGCAAGCCCCAGGCACGCAAACAATCGCCTCATTGAATGGGTCATAGAGACTCCTTAACCGTCGGGATTCGTTGGGTCACTTCCCTACCCCGGTTCCGGGGTCATCGACTGGAGGTCCGGTCGTCACTCATGGCTTCCTAGCCCTCCGTCGGATGGGGTCCCCCCAGTGCCCGGGCGGTGTCTGATGCCGAGACTAGCATGAAATCTCTGTTGCGCAAAGATCACCCATGCCCGGCCCCGTTTGGCCGTAACGCGGCCCTCGAGACTTCTGCCACGGGCTGCTCTAGGGCGATGGGGGGCCTCAACCGTTGGTTCTATTGTTGAACATAAGAGACTGAGTTCAAGGCCCAGAAGGCCTTGGGCAGTGAACAAAGATTGGTTCGATATAAGGCCCGATTGCCGTGTACAAACGGGCCGGTTCGAATGGACCGACTCATCGGCTCATGATCCACCTGAGTTTCCGCGAAATGACCGGTAAACCATGACAACTAATGTGGCGCTCGAGTGACATGAGACTCCGGAACGACACCTTCCCGGTCTCGATCGCCCACTGATTCTGGGGGAACCCCCCACTGGCCGCAACTGCATTCTGCGCGCAAGGGATGGAGCGGGCTCCCCTGCGGCTGGGGACAAATCGCCCGAACCGCGCAGCCATAGACGGCAGGAGGCGAGCACCTTGATCGCTTCTTGATTTGCATGTGATTGAAAAAACGGAGTGCTTGATTTGGAACCCTATGTGCCGATCGGAAAAGGTGGACGCTCTAAAGTCAGTTCGGCGATCGACCGATAGTTTGCCGATCGACCGACAGACCAGGGAGCAGCAATTCAGCTCTTGAGTCCCGTATTTGCCCGTCCTGACGTCTGCGGCCGAACACTGCCGGGCCGGGGAGGATATGAACATGAAATCAGAGCGTGGTCTGGCCCTGGTCAGTGCACTGATGATGTTGGCGTTTTTGACCGTCGTGGGTGGCGCGTTGTTGTCCAGCACGACGGTTGACTTACAAATCGGCGCAAACTATCGGACCAACGCCCAGCTCCGGTTTGTCACCGAAGCCGGCATCGAGGCTGGCCGGGAGGGGCTCCGGAACGCGGTCGAGACCCAGATCAACGCCAGTGGGGTCGATGCGATCGACACCCTGGCCGAAGGCGTCACCGAGGTGTTGAAGGTCTATGACGGCACGGATCTGTTGATGGCAACTGCTCTCGTCGTGGATACGCTCCTCGACACGGGCGTGACCGACGATGTCCCTTACCGGAACAATGTCGCCGTGACCTCAGGGGGTAGGACCATCGGAACCTATACGCTCTTTATTCGAAACGATGCCGCCGACGGCGCTGCGACGAACACGGACACGAACGAGGTGGTGACACTCGTATCGATTGGCCGGATCGGCACCCATGAGATGCTGATCGAAGTCGACCTCAAAAAAGGCCGGTTTCCAACTATTCCGGCTGCCCTGACGCTCGACGGGCCCGTTCCGAACCGTGCATTCGGGCCGGGAAGATCCACCCAGTTCGAAATTGATGGCAACGATGCCGCCGGAGGGCCATCGGTGAGCGCCGTAGGAGTCATTGACGGCGCGTCGGATTCGAATGTATCAAACGAGATATCGTCAGCCCCGGATCGTTCGGATGCGTATTGTGGGAGCGGGACCACGTTTCCCGAACCCTGTAACATCGGTGCCGACCCGGGACCGGATGTCGAAGATATTTCAGGCCAGCTCGAACCGACGATGACGACGGTTTCCGGGATCAACGACTACGTTGCAGCGATTGAATCGAACGCGACGTCCACGACCTGCCCGTCGGGGAACGTGGGATCGGTGGCGTCCCCGGTCATTGTGGTGGTGACCGGCGATTGCGTCATGCAAGGGTACGACACCGGATGGGGTCAGCTTGTCGTGAAAGGCGCCCTTACGATGGGTGGCAACGTCGAGTGGAATGGCTTCGTCCTTGTTGTGGATCCGGCCTCGTGCGACACGATTCCAGCCGGTGGGACGCATTACGCAGCGACCATCGCCGGCGGCACTGTAGTCAACGGCGGCATGTTCATCGTCAGCACCTTCAACCACACAATGGCCGAAGTTTGCGTCGACACAACCGGTAGCGGTAACGGTGGCATCTTTTACGATTCGGAAAAGCTTCGGAACGCGGCCCAGGGTTTGCCGTTTAAGCCGATTGCGATCTGGCACTACTGATCTACAAGAATCTCAATCCTGTAGCGATAGCAACCTGAGCATGGAGATGGCAATGGAAAAGTCCCGACATGGCAAGCGGATCGGCATAAGCCTTTTTGAAGGGGTGATCGGCATCATAGTCATCCTGGTGATGACCGTGATGGCCGTTCCACAGATCGGGGGCGCGCGGGAAGACTATCGGCTGAGGGCAGTGGGTGGGGAAGTTGCGGGCTCCGCATCGAACGCGCGTATTCTTGCGATTACAGAAAATTCGGATTTCCGCCTGACGGTGGTCGACGCCGATACCTATGCGATCCGGGAAGACATCAACGGGACCTGGACCGCGGATACGCGTTATGACCGGCCAAGCAACTTCTCAATCGCAGCGGTGAACACCAACGAAACGGCAGATTTCCACTCCCGTGGAAATGCCGCTTCCGTGACCCCCTTTGCCATCACCAATCCGAACGGCACGACACGCGATGTCGTCGTCGAACTGTCAGGGCGTGTGTATGCGCAATAATGGGTCATCTCGATTGAATCGCGGCTTCACGCTGATTGAAACCATGGTTGCAACTTCCATTCTATTGACGGGACTGGTCGCGGTCGCCTACCTGTTCACGTATTCGATTCAAACCAACATGACGACCAAACAGCAGACTTCAGCCACACTGTTGCTCACCAACAAAATGGAAATTCTGAGAGAAACGCCTTTCCTGGGCCTCACGAACGGCGGGAGTGTGAACATCGCAGCTCCGGTGACGCACTACTGGGATTATGTGACGCTCAGCACGAGCGGGGCGATTACTTCAGATACGGGTTCGACCCACGCCCCGTATCGGCGGCTCTGGCAGGTTTCGGGAACGCGGACCAAATTTCTTTCCGTCGTCGTCTATGCCCAACAACTCGGTATCGGTGGCCAGCTGATCGAGTTGGCCCGCGCCTCGTCGGCAGTTACTTCGGGGTTCTGATGCGGTCTCGATCACCCACGCAGGCCGGGGCTCGGGAGTCGGGCTTCTCACTGATCTCACTCGTGTTCGCGATGAGCATCACGCTCGCGATCGGAATGATGCTGTTCCAGATGTTTCTGCAGAACGAACAGGTATTTCAGGACCAGAACCGGGTCACGGAGATGCAGCAGAGCGCCCGCGCCGTCGTATCGATGATTGCGGATGATCTTCGGTTGGCCGGTCAGGGTGTCCCCGTCTACAGCGCGGCCCAGGACACGACGATCCGGGAGGCGGTCCAGTCGTTTCTGGATGGAACCGATGCCGACGATCTTCGATTCCGCGCGGGAGTGCGGAACGTCTCAACGACATCCCTCGGTAACACGGGTACTTTGTTTACCGTTGACAATGTGAGTGGATTCAACGCCATTGTGGGAGCCAAGCCCAACCGTTTCGCATATATGTGGGGACCGATCGGTAACACGTGGACATGGACGCGCGGAGAGGTGTCCGCAATCAACGCGGGCACCAATCAGCTGGTCTTTACGGTGAGTCAGTTCAGTGGACAGGGCACCGGTTTTACGGGCCCGCCTCGTCTGATTCTCGAGGAAGGTATTTCGTATCGTCTGAACAGCGGAGCGGTCTTGAGAGGTATGACGACGGATTTTACAAGCCTCACTACACCCACATTTACAGAACAGACGATCGGAACGAATTTCACGAACCTGAAATTCGGCTATTTCGACGGAACGGGCAACGCCGTCACTCCGACGACGCTGGCACTCCGCTCGACGATCCGCCGGGTCGACTTCACGATCGCAGCCCAGACCGCAGGACCGCTGGCAGATGGAACCGTCGACACCTATGCGACGACGTTGTCGGTCTATCCGCGTAACCTCGCGGCCAATTGAGAGTCTCGCGCCGAAGGCACTGCCGTCGAATCAGCAAACAACACTGTGGGCTGTTCTCTGCCGGCCGCCACCAATCGTGGCTCCGAAGGGGTCTCTGTGTTTGGAATCGCCAACCCAATGCCTAACCCGGGTTTCTCACCAGTTGAGCGGCAACGTTGATTGGAGCCCGAGATCTGCGAGATCTGGGACGGACACCTAATTCTCGAGCTCAGCACAAATCACAGTGTGTTGACGGACCGAATTAGGTGTCCGTCCCAGATCTCCCGCCTGGTAAGGCTTATTTGCTGTGAGAAACCCGGGCCCCCGAACTGGTGAGAAGTTCGGGCTAATTCAGATGGCCGTCTTTGACCGCACACATCGGATTGATTGTGCGCTCAGGCACGGGGGAACCGGCCGAAGAACGGTGGGTCCCATGCTAGGGAATGCCCGTACCTGCAGAACAATCGGGCTACCTGCCCGGGGTCACTGTTCCGATTTCGTGGCTGCCGAGGAAGCGGCGAACGGCAGCGTAGATCCGCACCATTTCCGCGTCGGAAAACCCGCCATGGCCGCCGCCGGGCACCGTTATCAGTTCATTCGGAACGTCCGCCTCCTCGAGCGCCGCGTGCAGCTGTGTCCCCTGGTCGTACGGAACGATTGGATCGGCGTCGCCATGGATGGAGAGAACCGGCGGCAACCCGCGCCGCACATAGGTCATCGGCGAGACCCGCTTCGCGATATCGTCGCGGTCGGGAGAGCTGCCGAGCCATGCCAGGGTGAAGTTACCTGAAATGCCGGGCTCTCGGTGGGCCAGGTCGTAGACGTCGGTGATGCCGTACCAGTTGACGACGGCTGCAACGGTTAACTCGTCGGTCGACGTGGTCCCGGTGGACCAACTGCGGCGGCGGTCGCCCGGGCACTGCCGGTCGAGACCGGTCGATGCGGGCACCATAGCCGTCGTCAGCGCCAGATGGGCTCCAGCCGAATTTCCAGTCACGACGATCGTGTCGAGATCGAAATTGAATTGATCCCGGTTCCGGTAGACCCATCGCAACGCGCAGCGGCAGTCCTCAACGGCCGCCGGAGCATGGGCCTCGTCCGCCAGGCGGTATTGGACGTTGACGACGGCCCATCCCATCTCCATATAGGGCAGAAACGTCAAAGCGGAGCTTTCCTTGCTTCCGTTGGTCCAACCCCCACCATGGAAGTAGATCAGCGTCGGCGTCGGTCGGGTGGCACCCCGGGGACGGTAGACGTCAAGCTTGAGATCCACACCGCCCGCCCTCAGGTAGGTGATGTTCGGCACCAGCTGGTACCCATTCGTTACGTGCACGAACTTCGTGGCTGCATCAACGGTTTGCGCGCTGGCCGCACCTCATGCTCCTGCAGCCAGGAGCCAGGTCACACCGAACACTACGGCAAAAACCCTTCTCATCGCAGTTGCCTCACTTTCCGCCATCGATTGCCCGGGGCGCCGGACGGTCCGTTCAGATTTTGAATCGCTGCCCGACAGTCTAGCAAACCGGGTGATCGGGCGGCGGGGCAATCTCGACAAAGCGCCGGGGCAATCTCGACAAAGCGCCGGGGCAATCTCGACAAAGCGCCGGGGCATCGGTGGAAACCCGATATAAGAGCCGCGTACTCCGCTGGTATTTCATGATGTTTGCCCCGGGCCAGGACAACTTCATGGCTCTCAGAAGCGCCCCTGCTCCGGGAGACTGATCAATCAACAGACTGCCTGAGGGACCGTACCGCCTCTGGACACGTTGACCTAATCTTTCTCTATTCGCACGCTGAATGTATAAGGCGAATCCATACCTCCGGCCGTTACCGTGTTGTCGCCCAATCGCAGGTTTTTGTGGTCCTTTGCGAAGTGATGCCCCAGGAACTCTCCATTCACTCGCGTTCCGAGTCGGCTTCCCAGATCCTGAACAAAGTATCCGCTCGCATCATATCGGCTCGCGTTATGGGACAGAGAAAAATGCTGACGCGACAATCTAAACGGGGATACGTCGGGGAGTGCAAGGTCTATCGGCTCCGACGTGCCGGCTTCCCGCGACCTGCGTTGCCGCCCAATGGCATAGGGAAACTCGCGAATCACAACGCCTTCGGGCGACACATACGGTGTCTGGAATGCGGGCGCCAGGGTTACACGGAAAGTCTCTGCTCTGGGTTTCGTGCCCTCCCCAGCCGCATCCAGTGCCGACGCTGCACCCGGGTGCCGTGCATCCGGCAACTTTGGCTGTAAGAATGCCGCTTCAATGAGCTTGCGGTTCTGCCCGCGGAGACGTTCGCTCAGCCTGTGAATCAGGCGCTGGGCTGATGCCGGGCTCTCACTCATCAGTCTCACGAAATCCAGCTCGTTGAGAACGCGGGCGACTACTTCGGTTCGGGCGCGTGCGGAGGCACCCCGGGGTCGGTGTTCGACAATCCCCATCTCACCGAGGAACTCTCCAGCAGTCACGATTCCAAGAACGACCGGTCGATTCTCGATGAGGGCAAAGATTTCCACTTCCCCGGATTGAACCTCATACACGACATCACTCTCATTTCCCTCCTGAAGAATGAGGTCGCCGGGGTTAAATTGCTGCAGTTCCATCGACCCACTCCTCTTGAGAATGCCCGTCTGCGAGCGCGTGGTGCATCAGTATTCTACGTTGGCCCGGCATGTGTCTGCTCGTAAACCTCCTGCCGCCGTGCTGCTTCGGTCCTGGGGCCGGCCACCAGGCCCGTCGGAAACAGACGCAGAGTTTCCCGCGCTGTGAGCCAAGCACCCGGGTCGGGTCATTGGGCGGGCACCGTGTGCTCCGGCCACAGTCCAGGCTGGGGGTATCTGACGCGCACGGGGCTATGCCGATGCGCGGCGCGTGCTCAACCACAACAGCGGCAGGAAAATGACTAATTCTAATGCTACCGCGCCCAGATTGTGTCGCGAGAGCAGTTCCTGGAGGAACAGGTGATTTCCACCCTCCGCACTCCCGTGCACGATGCCGAGCAGGGGTCGCCATGGCGACACGAATCCTGCATCCGAGAGCGGCCAGAACAGTTGGACACCGGGGGGCGCGGGCGAAGAATCACCGAACATGTCCAACAGGATATGCGACCCGTACAAACCGAACGTGAGTCCAAACAGCCGGAGCGGGCGGGTCCATGTCCGACCCAGTACCAGCGTCGCGACCAGCGCAAAGATGAGGGCTGCCAGGACCGAATGGGACGGATTCGGATGATAGCGGTTGATGGCCCCGGCCGCCAGACCGAAGAGAAAATCCAGGTCCGGCGCGTTGGCCGCGAATACCGCCAGCAAGATCCAGCGTACTCGGACCGGCTCGTTCCAGACGCGGGATCGGCGGGCGATCGTCAGGCCTACCAGCATATGGGCGATCGGCGAGGGCACGGTGATCAGGGCTCTGGCCAAGAGGCAGGGCGCACCAAGCCGATGAGTCCCAGGGGCGAGGTCGCGGAGCGAAGCGCGATCACCAAGGTCAACGACCGGGGACAATAATGCCGTTCAACCATATCCCTTTAAACGGAACGCTCTACCTTCGAAATCGCGTCATCACAAAATGGCAGCACCCCGTCGACGCTATCACGGGCCGACGACGGAGTTTTCCAGAATGCCGATCCCATTCTCGATCGATTATAAAGGGTCAAGGTCGAAAATTGCGGTACTGGAGGGTGCCGTTAAGCAAACGCGCCCGGGGAGATCACCCGGGTGCGGCCCAGGTGGTCTCCCCGGGCGCGGGAAGATCCACAAAACGAATACGATCAGTCGTCTAATTCCGACCCAGACTGAACTTCGAGCTGAGGCGACCGGCGAAAGCCAGTCCCACCAGCGCAAGACCCAGGAGAATCATTGAACGCGAACTCGCCTCCGGTACCTGCACCATACCCAGCGGCCGCAGTTCCGCGTCAGCGCCGAAGCTGCTCGGGCCTCCGCCTGCGCCGGTGATGGCGAGTTGCTGTGTTAGCGAATACAGCGGCGATAAGGGCGAAACGGTTCCCGTGGTGATCCCACCGTATGTCGCGCTGTTAAAGGGTCCGAGCGTACCAATGAGTCCGGTCGCCGGCTTTCCGAATGCGCTATCGCTATTGTCGGCCCATGCGTCGTATTGGGCGGACGCAAGGTTCGACGCGGTGCCACCCAACAGCATTTGCCAGGTGTTATTGATGAAGGTCATCCCGGTTTGCGTAAAACTAACCAGCAGGGTGGACGTCGTGCCGAGCGACGACGTGTTGACCGAATGCAGGTCCATCGCTCCCTGCCCCAGCAGCAACGACCCCACTCCTGTCGAGACGCTGATATTCCAGGCGCCGATCGAACCGAAGTAGGTAATTACACCGTCATTGTTGGTGTCGGCTATGGTGACCGTCAATCCAGGGGCACCCACGATTTCCAGGCGCATGGACACCGTGTCAGCATAAATGCTTGGAACCGCTGCGAACAGTCCCAGAACCAGCATCAACGTGAGGCTCTTCGTTATTGTTTTTAATCTCATCTCAATCCTCTGAAGACCAGCCTGCAGGGACGTTAATTGTTACGCTGCATCCGGACCCGATGGCGGGTCAGGGCGGCGACGCCGAGAAGTGCAATGCCCAGAAGCACCACAGTGTTGGATTCCGGAACCGGCGTCAACGACGCGTTTCCGCTGAAATTGACTCCACTGCCACTAATGGTGATGACCTGCGTCAAAGAGTACAATGCGTTCACCGGTACTACCGACCCCGTGGACGAACCGGTGAAGAATCCACCGAGACCCGTTCCGAGAGTGGCGCCGATTTGAGTTCCCTGGACGAACGCGCCGTTGCCGTTATCCACAAATGCCTGATACGTCGCGGCACCTTGCTGCCCGCCGATCGTTCCGCCAAAGTCCAGCCTCCAGGGGCGCACCGCGCTCGACATATTGAACTGCGTGAACTCGATCACAAGCGGGTTAGTGTTGGACGCCGATGACAGATCGAACGACGCCAGAGCCATGGCACCCGGAACGTTCAGCGCCGTCGGGACCGAACCCTGTCCGGTTGTATTGTTCACGATCCAACCACCGAGCGGACCCTGGAAGTTAATGACGCCATCGTTGGCAAGATCCGGACCGTTGAGAACATCGAACAGGATCCCGGTGGACGCGGCACCTGTAGACAGTCGCATCTGTACGATGGGATTGGCGTAACTGCTGGGTACGCCGATTACGAGGACCAATGCCAGCGATATCCATATCGTTCGCAGTAAGTAGGATTTCACTTCTTGCCTCCTTCTAAGCATCGGGGCCAGCTCCGCAGACCCAGTATTGGCTTTCGAAATCATCTCGCTGTCTTTGTTAGCAGGTTCGATGCCATCCGAAAGAGCGGGCCCAAGGCAGCACGCCGAATCCACGTAGGACATTCATTCAAAGCGATTTATATAGTTCGACATTGGCCCGCGACCCGGCCTCTGCAATTCACTCGGTGTTCTCGAATACGTAAACTATTCCGACGCACCGGTGGGGAAAGGGCTTGTATTTTCACCGAGATTTCCATTTAATCTATTTATTTTCAATGATATGAAGATCAAACAGCAGGTTCGGGAGGCTTTGTAATCCATTCCGACACTGCCAAGCCACCACGCGGCATCGAGAGTCATAACCGCTATCGAATCAATATTTTATAAGGAAGGTACTGAATGTTCACAGTTGTAACCGACGATGACACATCGCCGCTTCGGCCGCTTTGTGGCGATCTCGCCGGGGGATGTCCCATCATTGAAGGGTCGCCTGGAGGATGGTGCCGTTACGAGGGCGTCGAAATGAACGATGTCGTCAATCCGGCCTGTTGAGCATGCAGGCGCTTGGACCTGAGCGGCTCTGCCGGATCCAACACAATGCTCAAGCATCGCGAAGACTTAGGAATCGAATGGGACGGCGGCGATCCTCGCTCTGGAACGATCTTCGTGATCGGTTTGGATCGATCTTCCGCTTGGAAGCCGGTTCCCGTTTCGAAGCTCAGATCGGATTGAGTTGGGGCAGGCTGCGCCTCACGTCACCTGGACGCCGTTGCCCACCGCCGCCTGCTGATCCTGCAGCCTCCGTGATTCGCATAGAGTCAATACAACCGAGCATCGATGAGGTTGGGAGATGAGGTTGAGATCAAGATGGGGCGATTGCTGCTATGAATCAAACCGCATTGCCCGAGGTAGTAAATAAAACAGCTGGGAGCCCGCTTGAGATATCCGAATCGACCCTGGGGATATTGCGCTAAGGGTTGCTCAGGCGACTGCGGAATTCTTCGAAACGGGAATCGTTTTCGGGAAGGAACCGCTGGGGATGGTCGGCCAGATACGGCCCCCGTTCACCCGGTGACCGCGCACGCAGAAACCATAACCCGCGCTGGCCTGAACGATAGAGAATGTCCTCGCCGGATCGGGGTGCTTCCGGGGAGGGCACCAAGAGCCCCAGTTCCATCGATCCTGGCGTGGGCAAAGCGCCCTTCAGCACCTCATCAACGGCGAGCACCTGAAGCTGATAGCCAAATCCGATCGGGGTGTCTCCGGGCCCGGTGACGGCCCGGGTTCTGTCGGTCAGTTCCGCCACGACAACCAAGTCGGACCGGGTCACAAGGTCGGCCTCACTGTAGGGCGCAAACTGCATCCCGGCCAAAATAATCGTGGTGGAGAGGGTCCGCAGCATCCGTATCTGCCCGCACTCGTGGGGTCCGGACTAGGATACCACTCTGATCCGGCGACGCACTCCGAGGAATCCGATGATGGTGACACCGAGAAGCAGGATCGTGGCCGGCTCGGGAACCGCTTGAGAACAGGACCAGACGCCATTCAGTGAGGTGCATTGATGAGGCAGGGGGCCAACCCGCGCGCCATACAGAAATTGCGCTCCGGCGATGTCATCAGCCTGCGGGCCCGAAAAAGCCTCGGTGTACAGCTCATTCATTAACGATCCTGGCACAAAAGTGTGGTTCAATCCGATGGCATGACCGATTTCGTGCGCCGCTACCTGGAAAATACTGAGTTTTGGGTCGTTGAGCGTCAAGCCCAGCTCCCAGGTTCGATTGGCGTTGAAGTGGATGTCACCGGCCGATGCTGACGGGCCCAGTATGACGGTGTTAATTGGAACGAAGGCGTGGGCCGCCGTAGTCGGAGCGAGGTTTCCACCACCGCCGATCCGGATGTCCACGTCCACGGCGTTCGGGTCATTATAAGCCAGCCCGTTATCGTCCACCTGGACGAAATTAATGTTTGCCACCAGCGCCCATGCGGTAAACGCCCTGTTGATCTCCGCCAGATAGCCTGTGGGCATGAACGTTGACATGGCGATGCTGGGTCCCGCATCAAGGTTGAGGGCACCCCCCATCAGGCTCCAGGTTACCGTGGCCCCAGTCCCGGCGACCTGCTCACCCCATTTGGCATTGGCGGTTACGAATGGTGCCGAAGATGTGATGCCGTCAGCCTGCGCCGGCAGGCAGGCGAACAACAGTGCCAGGATCACCGCCGAACACGCGACCACAGTCCGGATTGCTGGTTTCTTCTGTTCCAGCCTATCCACGATGCATGCAATGCTGTCTGGTGCAATTGGGAAAAGATGGAACGCGGTATTGATGTTGGAGCTCATCGTCTGGTATTCCCTTCCTAGTTGGTGGCCGCTGATAACCGGAAATGTGACCGCACGGTGCTCAGGATTGTCCACTCTTCTGGCCGAACGAACCCCCAAATTAACTTGCACGCGAGGCACCAAACTCGGGGCAGCGGCGAGGGGAGAGAACCCGGCGGTATTCTAACCAATAGAATCAGTAGCTTAAGAACATCCTATCCACCGAAGTCTCAACGATCCGGGTATAGACCCATACCAGAACGGGTTCAGAATCGTATCAATTACCGACACGTGTCGCTTGACCTGCTGGACGATATTATTGATTCAAAGCAATTTAAATGTCAAATTCTGCGCACTTCGAAAGTGTCGGAACTCTTTACAAAATTTCGCTTGTGCGTTGATTTAAGCAAGCGAATCCGTCCCTTTCGGGCATGCGGTCGAAGCGGAAATACAGGTATTGATAGAATTAGGTTGTCTGGCAGTCGCAGACGGGATGACCTGTACGATCGCATCTGGAGTTCAGGTCGAAGCGTCCGCTCAACCCCCTTTCAATCGCGATTGGTATTCTAACGCACGCACGCCAGAAAGGCCTCACCCGCTGAGGGGCCTTTCTGGCGTACCCCGCGACCGCGCTTGTGAAACTACCGAAGCGTCGAGTCGCCGGTCTCTCAATGATCGGATGCACTCGGGCCAAAGCCCGAGGCGTGTCGTGACGATCGACCTGACGGTCATGGTCTGTCGCTTACCCGATCACCCCAAAACTTTGACCTGCCGTCGCACTCCGAAGAATCCGATGAGGGCGACACCCAGCAGTAGGAAAGTACTGGGTTCCGGCGTCGTAACGGGCGCACCGTATATGAACTGTGCTCCTGCAATATCGTCGGCCTGCAGCCCCAGAAACGCTTCGGTATAAAACGGGTTCATCAATGCGGTCACTGTCAATTCGTGACTCAGGCCAATCGCATGGCCAATTTCGTGTGCGGCCACCGAAAATATGTCTATCCCGGGTCCGGCTTGTCCGAGCACCCAGTTTTCTGCAGAATCGAAGTGGATGTCCCCAGCCGCGAAAACACCATTAGCTGGCGGAAAGAAACCGTGGGCCAGTGTGCCGGACGCACCGTCGATCGCATGACCCGTGATCCGAATGTCAGAGGCCCCGGCACCCGGAGACTCCCACCCGACTCCGGGATCCGCCACCAGGTTGAACGTGATATTGGCAACGGCGGACCATGCATTAAACGCCGCTTGAATGGCCGCCGTAAAACCAAGGGGCATGAATGTGCCCAGGGCAACGCTCGTACCGGCGCCCAGGTCGGTGGTTAAGCCCGAACCCATGAAGCTATAAGTGACCGTGGCGCCCGTGCCGAAGGCGGGCGCACCCCATTTTCCAGGCGTTGTCGGTCCGAGGACGAAATCTTCCCCGGTCACGGGATCGGCCACCGCCGGTATGCCGGCGAACAACATCGCGCCGACGAGGGCCAAGCAAATGGCCACCGTCCGTATGCCCGGTAATTGTTGTCTAAATTGATCCATCATGGACTCCTTTTCTAAGCGTACTGAGCCGGAAGGCGGATTTGATTCGGTTATCATGAATCAGTTCCGACCAAGATTCAACCTCAAGTATTGGCGCCCGGCCAGAGCCAGTCCTACCAGGGCCATCCCAAGGATGATCAGCGATCGCGAACTCGGCTCCGGTACCTGTTGCATGCCGAGTGGTCGCAGTTCCGCGTCGGCGCCAAAACTGCTTGGGCCCCCACCACTGCCGGTGACCGCGAGTTGCTGTGTGAGCGAATACATTGGCGTTAAGGGCGAGACCGTCCCCGTGGTTGCCCCACCATAGGTCGAACTGATAAAAGGCCCGAGTGTCCCAATAAGTCCAGCCGCCGGCTGTCCGAACGCGCTGTCGCTATTATCGGCCCAGGCATCGTACTGGACGGCATCAAGATTGGATGCCGTGCCGCCGAACAACATCTGCCAGGTATTGTTGACGAACGTCATGCCTGTTTGCGTAAAACTCACCAGAAGGGTTGTGGTCGTGCCGAGTGACGAGGTGTTGACCGAATGCAGGTCCATCGCCCCCTGACCCAGCAGGGCCGATCCCACACCTGTCGAAACACTGATATTCCACTCACCGATCGATCCGAAATAGGAGATCACACCATCGTTATTGGTGTCGGCTATGTTCACTGTTAATCCTGGGGCGCCCACGATTTCTAAACGCATGGAAACCGTATCGGCGTAGATGCTCGGAACCGCTACGAACAGGCCCAGGATAACCATTGCGGTGCAGTTCTTCATTATCCTTGATTTGATCAGTTTCATCTCAATCCTTTGAAGATCAATCTGCCTGGACCTGTTAGTAATTATTGCGCTGCATCCGAACCCGGTGACGGGTCAGGATGGCGACGCCGAGAAGTGCGATGCCCAGAAGCACCACAGTGTTGGATTCCGGAACCGGCGTCAACGCCGCGTTTCCGCTGAAATTGACTCCCGCCCCATTAATGGTTATCACCTGCGTCAGCGAATAAAGCGCATTCACGGGTACAACGGACCCCGTGGACGAACCGGTGAAGAATCCACCGAGACCCGTTCCGAGAGTGGCGCCGATTTGAACTCCCTGGACGAACGCGCCATTGCCGTTATCCACGAATGCCTGATACGTCGCGGAACCTTGCCCGCCGATCGTTCCGCCAAAGTCCAGCCTCCAGGGGCGCACCGCGCTCGACATATCGAACTGCGTGAATTCGATTACCAAGGTGCTGATGTTTTGACCGGATGACAGATCGAACGACGCCAGAGCCATGGCGCCCGGAACGTTCAGAGCCGTGGGGACCGATCCCTGACCGGTCGTATTGTTGACTGTCCATTCACCCAACGGACCCTGGTAATTAATGACGCCGTCGTTGGCGACGTTCGGCGCTACCAGGGCATCATCGAAGATAATGCCCGTCGACGGGTTGCCGAGACCGTCGACTGCGGTCAGTCGCATTTGCACGATGGGGTTGGCGTAACTGCCTGGAACACCGATGGCCAGGACCAGTGCCAGCGATGTCCATATCATTCGCAGTATATAGGGTTTCAATTGTAGCCTCCTGCTAGATATCGGCGACGGTTCCGTCTTGCCGTTACTCTTGCCGTTATTCATTGTAGAAATCATCACGCTAACCTTACTAGCAGGTTCGATGCCATACGGGGCCAGCTGGCTGAACGGAGTGTGGACAATACATATAAAGATTTAATAATAAGCCACTTAAACAATATGGCGGTGATCCGCCAGGCGGTCTCTGTTATAGGTCCGGCGCTCCCAACATGTAAGCATACTCGACGCCATGATGGGGGAAACACGTGTAATCCAGCTATGGATGCGCGTTAAATTGCTTATTTTCAATTAGATGGAGACCAGCAGGCTCCGCCTGGGGGGTCTTGTAAGGCTTTCCGACGTTGGCCCCCCGCATCCCAGGCAGATTCGTAACCCACACACAATGAATCAGTTGTCTGGATTAAAACCCAATCAAACTTGTAAAAAACGCTGACGCCTCCGGTATTTGGAGACGCGGGACGGACACCTATCTTCCGAGATGCGGGACGGACACCTATCTTCCGGTTGGGGAGATGTGGGCCAGTTCTGGGACAGTTCCGGGACGGACAACCATCTCTGCTCTGGCCAATTCTATCGGGCCTCTGATCGAGAGAAATCTCCGCCCTGGCAGCCCGTGGCAGAAGTCTCGCGGGCCGCGTTACGGCCAAACGGGGCCGGATTCCAGGAGGCAACAGCGTGACGACACGACGTCGCGACGACGCTGCAATGCTCATTCATTGCTAGGAGTCGGCGACAACGAAGACGGTCCCGTTTCGCCGTAACCCTATGGGCGCAGGGGGGCCACCGACGTTTCAAACGGAGGCTGCAGGCGCCCCACAGGCTTTGTCCCTCGTCGGTCACGATGAAAAGACATCGTTCCGCTCCTCACTTCGCGCCTGCAACCCGAAGACCCCTGCGCGCGGCCCTCGAGACTTCTGCCACGGGCTGCTGGGCTAGGAATCTGCGCGGCAGAAGGACCAGAAATGGGCAGAAAAGGATCGAAGATAGGACATGCCACGAACTTACCGAACGTATATTCCAGAACAGAGCCTGCTGATGCCTCCATCATTGAGAGATTGGCTGGCTGAAGATCACCTGTCGTACTTCATATCGGACGCCGTGGATGCGATGGATTTGAGCGCGTTCGAACAGAGGTATGGAACGGACGGGCCGGGCAATCAGGCCTTCGATCCGCGGATGATGGTGAAGGTGATGATCTACGGGTACGCGACGGGAGTGTTTTCGTCACGGAAGATTGCAGCGAAGATGACCGAAGATGTGGCGTTCCGGATGTTGGGAGCGGAGAACTTTCCCGCGCACCGAACGATCTCGGATTTTCGAAAACTGCATCTTGAAGAGTTCGGGAACTTATTTGTGCAAGTGGTGAGGATGGGGCGGGAAGCCGGGCTGGTGAAGATGGGAACGGTGGCGGTGGACGGGACGAAGATGCGAGCCAATGCGAGCAAACGCAAAGCGATGAGCTATGAACGCATGAGAAAGCAGGAGACCGAATTGGGCGAACAGATTCGGGATCTGTTGAACCGGGCCACGGCGACCGATGAGGAAGAAGACCAACGTTACGGCAAGGACCGGCGCGGTGACGAACTGCCCGACGGGTTGGCGACCCGCACGAAGCGGCTGGCCACAATCCAGACGGCGATGAAGCGACTCGAAGAACGTCAGATGGCGGCAGACCAGGAAGCGGAAAGGAAGCCTGGAGACGACAAACCGGGAAGCGGAAAGAAGGGCAAACCATTCAAACGCCCGAGGGGTGAACCCAAGGGGAAGGCCCAAGACAATTTCACCGACCCGGAAAGCCGGATCATGAAGACCTCGGCCGACGGGTTCCAACAATGCTACAACGCGCAGGCGGTCGTGGACGCGGAGGCCCGAATCATCGTCGCCACAACGGTGAGCAACAATGCTTCAGATACCGGGCAGTTGGGACCGACTCTGGATGAGTTGAACACGAATCTGTCGGAGCGTCCAGACCGGGTGCTCGCGGATGCTGGATACCGATCCGAGTCGAATCTGCGAATGCTGGAACAACGTCAAATAGATGGGTACGTTCCGATGGGTCGTGAGAAAGATCTCGCCACGGCCCCACTCCAACCCGAAAGCACGGCCCTGGGCCGCATGGTCCGAAAGATGAAAAGCCAGACGGGGCGTGATCGCTACCGGGCCAGAAAGCACATCGGTGAGCCGCCGTTCGGGTGGATCAAGTCGGTGCTGGGATTCCGACAGTTCAGTTTGCGAGGCTTGGACAACGTCACCTGTGAATGGAGCCTGGTGGCTCTGGCAGTGAACTTACGACGGATGAACGGGAAGATCGAATGGGCTTAATCCGCATCACCGGGACCCATAACGCTCTCCACAGGACCAACGGATCGAGTCCCCACAGCTCGGAGCTGCCCATGTTGGGAAAATCGGGCGGCTCTCCTACAAAGACGCTCTCGAATCGTCACAAATCCGAGTTATTCAGCCTCTGCCGCGCAGACTCCTAGCCCGCATGTTTCACCAACTTGGGAATCGAGTTGATTTGGGCCACAAGAATTGATTTTCTGGGCACCTCGGTTGCGATCAGGCATCAGGGTAGTGATTCGCGGGTGTTGATATCGGCAGATGATGTGTTAGTCGGGTTCGGCAGGACGTGGAGGCCGGCAGTGAGGCACACCTCGGCCTGTGCAAAGAAAACGATTTCATTTTGGGTCCGTGGATCGGGTCGGTGCTCAGCAGCGTAGAGGAATTGCCTGGAGATTTCGAACAACGGTGGCAAAGATTTCGCTGTAGGGATAGGCCTCCGACATCGAGATCCATACGTTGCGAACTGTCAGGCGAATCTGGGCACCAATCTTAAGAAGCTTCAGTCGGATCGTCTGGCACTGAGCGCGGGCCAGATAGGTATCCTTAAGTCCCAGACGGCGCAGCGCGTGCATGAGCATGTATGCAGCCGAGGACAGGTACAGTCGAAGTTGATTGGCGCGCATCGTGGCCGCGCTGGTGCGGTCGGCGAACAGATCCAACTGCTGTTCCTTGATCCGATTCTCCATGTCACCCCGTGCACAGTAAAAGTCTTCATAGAGTGCGCGTGCATCGAGGCGTTCCGGCGACAGTGACGTGACAAGGAATCGGGGATTGCTGCCTTTCTCCAGGAACTCGGCCTTGCCGATCACGCGTCGCTGGCAGCTCCAGCTCTCTCGAGTGCGATACCGGAAATCCTTAAACACCCGGGCCGGTGTCCCAGTCTTCTTAAACTCGACTTTGGCCTGACTCATCTCTTCGGCGATCTCTCCCTTGAGCCGGTCGTTCTTAGCCAATCCGATCACGTAGTCGACATTATTCTCCTCACACCAGAGGAGTAAGTCATCCCGACAGAAGCCCGAGTCGGCCCGGATGATGATCGACACTTCTGGCCAGCTCTGTCGGATTTGGCCGATCATCCGGCTCAATTCCTCGACCGATCCGTCCGCCCCATCGATATTGGAGCGTCGCAACCGGGCACAGAGGAGATGCTCTCCTGAGAAGATGTAGAGCGGTAGGTAACAGTAGTTGCCGTAGTAGCCGTGGAAGAACCGGCCTTCCTGATGCCCATGGATTGGATCGTCGGTCGCATCCAGATCCAACACAATCTCCTTGGGCGGGGATTCGTGCGCCGCCACAAAGGCATCGACCATCCAGCGGTCGATCTTGTCCGCGTCCATGGCGATCTTCTTGTATCGCTCCTGGCTATCGACCTGGGCTCCGGTCAGTTCCAAACGGTTCAACGTGCACTTACACGCCAGAGCTTTGCCCCGGTCTGGAGCCTGTCGCCGGTTCTTCCCCAACGGATCGGCCTTATCCACAGCCACCGCCAGCATGGGATCGGTCCGCAGTTGGTCATGATCGTTCAGGTCCTCATACCCCAGACACAGTCCGTAGATGCGCTGACCCAACAACTCTCTCACCGTGTGTTCGATCAACCGCGGATCCCGGTGATCACTGAAACAGCTGGTCAGTCCGGCGACCAGACCCGTCCGCTTCTCGACCTCACGCAGGAGCAGAACCCCCGCATCGGAGGTGATCTTCCCCCCGTCGAACCGTGCCTTCACTTTACGTTGGAAAAGTCCGTGAAATTCGAACGTAGCTTGGTTACACTCTGTCGTCATAAGGGCCGCCTTTGTTTGGTTTGTGAAACGTTCTCGTCAAACGCTTTATGCCAAACAGGGCGGCCTTTTGTGGTCCTTTTGGTGATCTATGCGGGCTAGCAGCCCGTGGCGGAAGTCTCGCGGGCAGCGCGCAGGGGTCTTCGGGTTGCAGGCGCGAAGTGAGGAGCGGAACGATGTCTTTTCATCGTGACCGACGAGGGACAAAGCCTGCGGCCCGAACCTCCCTGCGTCCAGAGGGTTACGGCGAAACAGGGCCGTCTTCGTTGTCGCCGACTCCTCGCAATGAATGAGCATTTCATCGGCGTCGCCTCCTAGAATCCGGCCCCGTTTGGCCGTAACGCGGCCCGCGAAACTTCCGCTACGGGCGGCTGAGGTTCTCCGGGTCACGTGCCCCGGAATTCAGGTGCCCCGAACGGATGATCCGAGCCGGGACTTGATCAGGAGTTCGAATTCACCATGGTCGAAATAGGTGCCGCCGCAGTTCGAACAGCTGTCGACACGCACGACATTTTCGAGAACTTCCTCTTCGAGAGCCGTCCCACATTTGGGACATGTCATCCAGTACGCTTCACCTTTGTGTTTTTCTTCATTCTTCTTCTTGCGGGCGTTCGCAGCGTCTCGCATCTTCCGGATCAGTTCCTGATCTTTCTTGAAGAAGTATTCATTGACCTTGCTGTAACCGAATTGTCGCAGTTCATCTCTAATACCCATTGTCTTCGAGGCCTCGCAGTTATTATGGGATCGTGAATCGTGGCTCAGCCCTGCTGTTTCCGATGTCGAGAAGAACCTGATAAACCAAGCGCACAACTTTCTGAAGTTTCTCGTAGTTGATCTTGTCGGCGGTATCGTTCGGCGTGTGGTAGTCCGGATGCAGCCCGCCGAATATGAACAGGGCCGGTATTCTGGCCGACAGGAACGACCAGTGGTCGCTACGACGGATCAGATTCTGCGCCCCGGAGTCATACCGGAAGCGCAACTCCAATCCGACATCCGCATTCGCGCCTTCCACGACGGCCCGCATGTCTGGACTGAACGCCGAGCCGATAAAATTGATCATGTTTCCGTTATCCGACGCACGTTCCCTCAGAAAACCTTCGGCCTCGTCGGGTCCGTGTTCTTCGTTGCGGCCGATCATGTCGAGCTGAAACATCGCCACAGTGTTCTCGAGTTCGACTGCCGGGTTCTGGACATAGCGCTGGCTGCCCAGCATGCCCTTTTCTTCTCCCGCCCAGGCCGACAGGAGAACGCTCCGTCGCGGGCGGACGCCACCGGAAAACGCCTCAGCCAGTTCCAGGAGAGCGGTCGTTCCGGACGCGTCGTCGTCAGCACCGTTCCAGATCCGCCCGTTATCTTCTCCGTCATGGTCGTAGTGGGCCCCTACGATGATGGCTTCGTCACGCAAGTCCGGATCGGAACCTTCGATTCGCGCGATCACGTTACGTGCGACATATCCATCCCGATCAAAATCGACGCGCATAACGGCCGTCCTCGCCAGTGGCGCCGACTGTGACTGGAGCGTCTCATTGATCTCGGATTGACGGGATCCCACATCCGGCACCACGCGCCGAGCTGCCCCACGTGTCACGACCGCGATTGGAATCGCAGGAAAGCCGGCATCCGGTGCCACGCGCATCAGGCTCCGGCGCGGAGGAAGATCCGGCCGAAGCGTGTCCGCCCAGAACCGGATGGGTGTCCGGCTTCTCTGTTCGGGCCCCTGCACGACCAAGAGACCGACCGCCCCCGCCTGCTCCGCGTTCCGCGCTTTGTCCCGGATGCTGGAATAGTCCCGATTTGTGAGGCGATTGAACGGCGAATCGGGATCGTCCCCCCGCGGGACACCATCCAGAGCCACGGCAATCCGACCGTCCAGATCCATGTCCTCCAGATCGTCATAGTCCAGCTCAGGCGCCCGGATCCCGTATCCGACAAAGACCATCGGGGCCGAAACACTCCCGTCCACCGATCCAGGAAACGGAAGAAAGTCCGACCGGACATTCAACCGATCGTCCCGATCCGGGGAGAGGATCAGAGCATTATCGGGGCCCACACTCAAACGCTCGATCTGGAATTCCTGAAAATAACCGTTTCCACCGGCAGGAATCAGGCCGTTCTGTTCGAACACCTCCGCGATGTAGTCGGCCGCTCTGTCCAGTTCTGGGGTCCCGTTGCCGCGCCCCCGGAAGTCGTCCGAGGCCAGATGGAACAGCTTGGCGCGTAACTCATCGATTCGGATCGACTCAGGTCCGAAAGCTTGCGGTGGCGCCTGGGCGGAAACCGAATTTCCAACAGCGATGGCGAGGGTGGTCGCGCAGACGACGAAACCGCGGACCAGGCCCCCGGAAGACCGCTCATTCCCGGCCCTACGCAGAAGTGTCAGAACCATTGTCTGGAGGTTCGTATGCATAGGCTTTCTGTTTGACCCGAAGACGAAAATCGTTTCCTTTCATTTCAACGGTCTTACACATTTCGTAAAGGCGCGAACGCATGCGATCGCCAACCCGGTCGACGAGAGCATCTCCGATGCCTTTCTTCGTGTTTCCATTCTCGATATGGTCCGGGAAATTAGTCGTCAAAATCGTTGTCTTGTCATCATTGTAGCGATGGTTCAGAACGAAGCCAACAGTATCGAGAACCCATGCAGAGGGCTTCTGGCCACCCAGTTCATCCAGGACCAGAACCTCTGCATCCAGGACCGGTGACATCAGTGAAAATTCGGATATGTTTGACACCCGATTGTAGGACAGTTGGATTTCCTTCAGCAGTTCCGGGAAGGTCCGGAAGAGGCAGGCCACTGCTTTCTCGCGCATGAGTCGCTTGATAATGCCAATCGCCAGGTGTGTCTTCCCCACACCCGGACGTCCGACGAATAACAACCCGATCGGTGGCGAGAGGGGATACTCGTCGACGAACCGTTCGGAGGCAAGCTTGGCCTGGTCGACGGAACGGGTGGTCAGGCCGGGCTGAATATCGAAGTTGTTCAATTCGCAATTGGCATATCTTTGAGGAATCCGGGCTTCCTCAAGAAGTCGACCCATACGGGATCGCTTCGTACATTCACAGCGCGCAACTCCGGATACGCCGTTCTGTTCGACCTGCTGCCATCCGGTATCCCGACACAGCGGACATGTCGTGTTGATCGCCATTGTCCGATTTTAACACCGCTGGAATGCTCACGGGGGTGCAGGATTTGCCTGTCCCTGACGAATGCGGGCGCAATGGAAAGATGGCTTACTGGTCCTGCCGCGTGCCATTAGCCAACCAGTCGCAAATCGGATGGCGCCCCTGCTTGCCGACCTCACACGGGCAGAATCTCAATTAAAACCGCCTCCGGATCGGCGCCCCAGCGCCATGGAATGCCTACGCTCCCCAACCCACGCGAAACAATCAGCGTCGACGAATGAAAAGAATAAATCCCCTCATCGAGACAGAAACGGCTTTGACGGACGATGGGGGGACCGTCGGGGAGTCGGATCTGTCCGCCATGGGTATGGCCGGACAACGTCAACGCAATACCGTGGGCATGGGCTTCATAAAAATGATCCGGATTGTGGGCTAGCAGCAGGTGCGGCGGACCGTGCTCGGAAACCACGCGATTCCAGTCCGGTTGGCCGAGGATCAGGTCGTCTATGCCGCCAAGAACGAACCCCCCGTTTCGATGGGGCAGGGACACCGACTCGTTTTTCAGCGTCCTGATTCCAATAGAGTCGAGTGCCCTCTGGATGCCCTCTGGATTGCCGTCGAAGTAGTCATGATTCCCGAAACAAGACCAGGCGCCCAGCGGCGCACCTGATAACGGGGCCAAGGCATCGAGATACGGGACAACCTCGCTCGCCTGGCCCGATACGATGTCGCCGCCAATCGCCACGAGGTCCGGACCAAGTTCCATGAGCGCCAGAAGGATTTCCGACAGCGTCTGCGGCTTGAGGAAAATGCCGGTGTGAATATCTGATATGAACAGCACACGCATCGGGCTGGTGTCGTTGGGCCAGTTTGAGGGTGAAACCGACGCCTCTGCGAGACCGAAACGTTTCTCGAGTAACCAGCTGTAAGGATTCCAGACACGGCCGAGACGGGGATAAAAGAAGCGCGACGCAACGATATCCATGTTGCGTTCCAGTCGCTTGATCGAGCCCTTGTTGGGATCGATCCAGCGGCGCTCCCGGCCGGTCATCACGCGCGGCGGACCTAAGCGACGTGTTCTGCGTATCTGGTATCTGGCCGTGTGGTCATCTCCTCGGTTCGCAGTGTGTTCATCGCCAGTGAATGCTCGATTGTGTCCATCGTTCCGGGTCGACTGGAGCATCCAGTGTGGGGACACCCCACGCCACATCGCAGAGTCCGATGGACATCCGACATCGCCGAACTGCACAGCCGTGCGACGGTAATTCACAGAGATGGTAGTCGAAATATACGGCCTTGTCGCAACGATTATGGAGCTCGAGTGTATGAATCCGGATTGGATGTTTCGTCGAAAAGCGGGTATGCGCTACGGCGTCAGTCGCCCCCTGCGAGTTGCCATGAAAAAACCCGGGCCACCTCGTGGTGGCCCGGGTTCATAGACGATTCGAGTTTCGCTTTCCGCGGTATTCAGCTACGCCCTCAGCTGTCTTCGTTTGAGCACCAGCATCAGGGCGATTCCCAACACCATCAGGATCGCCGTGGAGGGCTCCGGAACAGAAGCAGCGGCCAACAGTACGGTCTGGATGGTTACGATACCACCGACAGGGCCGTTGAGAATCAGCGGACTGGCATTCACCGTGCCGATCTGACCCGGGGCGTTGAGTTGGTCGTTGTTCTCGCCGATATTTGGCAGCATTAGATTGTTGAGCATGCCTACGTGGGGAAGACCGAGATTGTGGCCGAGTTCGTGTCCGAACAGCTCATCGCCAATGCCGGCGAGCAGGAACTGCCCTTCCAGCACCATGCTGCTCCCGGGCCGGTTTGCGCAGCCGGCAATGCCGGTATTAAACACTGCACCGCATTGACTGAGTGTCTCCACGATGTAGGCCGTGACGACCGGCGCCCCTACTGTTTGACCGCTCAGCCCGGGCCCGAGCACGGTGTTGGACTCGGCCTGAGTGTTGAGATCCAGATAGGTGCCCGGATCCGGGATTACAACCGGAGCCAGAAAGTTGATTGTAGTAATGTTTGTGGGTGCAAAAATACCCTGCATACCTGCCTGAAGGATAGGCAGGGCCGCGTTCAGTTGCGCCAGAGTGATTGGGGCAGCGTCAGCGGCCAACGGATTCAGGCTCAGCAGGACGATTACAGCAAACACACCAAAAAATTTTTCATTCCGTTCATTTTTCTGCTTCCTCTGCAGGATAACTACAATTGCCGAATCGGGCCCGGCTCAGCTTTTCCTCTAAACGGGCCGTGAGGATCATCCTTGAAAACTCCAGCCGGAAAATGCACCCGAAATCTACACCCGCGTAGGTCGCCGCGCATCCATCGGCCGAGTCTCGCGGCCGAGTCTCGACCCATAAAGACGAGCAAGCAGGGTTCCAAAAAATCCACAGCGGTCCGTGCTGGGATATGCGTATTCATTTCATCAGTGGTATCAATAAGATATGACACTTCGAGCTCACCCGATGCTCATTCAACGCACGTCGTGCGATGGGCTGGCCGCCCGACGGGGCATAGATAAGCGTAAGGATTCTCGACGGAAGATGGCAACAGGGCTTGGTCGGAACCACTATCTCTTTTATCTTAAATGACTTGCAAGCCAAACTGAGCTGAATTCAAAAGTGTCGGCTTCCCTTACAATCTGAGCCCCTTTTGGAGCCATTCCGAGCTGAAATGGGGGTCAGAGCAACTTTTCTGCCAGATTCGACGGAAGCCGAACAGCCGCATGTATTTCGAATCCCAGCCCACCGGCGCTCCATCAAGAGAAACGGCGCCACGTTGAGACGGTCCGTAGCAATGACCGCTTCACTGTCCCAGGGTGCGGTTGCCGGACCGGCAGGTGGGCGTGCGAATTTTGTTGAGCCATGATGGCCGCGCTTGGCGCATTAACATGTGAAGGAGGTGATTATGTTCCGAATCGCACAACTTGTCATCGGGATTTTCGTTTGTGTTTTTCTGATCCACGGCTTCGCGGTGGCGCAGTCAGTGGCTATTGCAGAGCTTCCGGCATACGTCAAAACCGGAGACGCCGTTTCCATAACAGGCGTTGACGGGAGCCGCTTAGAGGGCAGAGTCGCAGCACTGACGGACCGGTCTTTGACTCTACTCGTGAATGATAGCGCCACAGGGGACATCCGATTGGCAGACGTAGGGCAGATTGTGATCCGCGACTCCCGCAAGAACGGCGCGCTCATCGGTCTTGCCGCGGGCGCCGTCCCCGGCACAGCGCTTGGGTTCTTTATGTCGAAATATTGTGCGAACGAAGGCGGCTCGGGCTGTTCGAACGGTCCCGTCGTCATCGGAGCCATCTTCGGCGGTGTGGGTGCGGCCATCGGGGGAGCCATCGACGGACTCATCCGCCGGACGATCAGAGTCAACCCGAGGCAGGGCGTCCGGGTGAATGTGTCACCCATCGTCCGTACGGATCGGAGGGGAATGTCCGTGTCGATTCGGTTTTGAAGGTCAAACCGGCACTGATGTCATCCTGACGACGGCTACCCAATCAATTGAGATATCCGAGCAGCTGGTGCGCCCTCTGGGAGCGGCGGAGTTTTTCCAGAGCCCGTGCCTGGATCTGCCGAATGCGCTCGCGCGAAAGATTCAGGGCTTCACCCAGTCCGGCCAGCGTCTGGGGCCGGTCGCCGGTGAGACCGAAGCGTCGTTCGACGATGAACTGCTCTTTGTCATCAAGCTGGTCCAGCAACTCTCGTAGCTGACGCTCAAATGACTGGGCCATCATCGTTTTGTCCAGAGGCGCGATGCTGGGATCGGCGATCAGATCCTCGATCTGAAAATCACTGGCTTCACCCAGAGGGGTGCTCAGCGAAACCTCCCCCGGAACCCCACCCATCATCCGGCGGACATCGATTTCAGCCATTTCGAGTTCTTCGGAGATCTCCTCGACGCTGGGTCGGTGCCCCAGTTCCTGAGTCAGACCGCGAACCTTCGTCTGAAATCGATAGAGCTCGTGCTTCAACTTCGGAGGCACACTGAACACCTGGCCGTAGTGCGCGATGGCGGCCAAGATCGCCTGACGCACCCACCAGCTCGCATAGGTAATGAAACGAACCCCGCGTCCGGGATCGAAACGCCGGGCCGCTTCGATCAGTCCGAGATTACCCTCGTTGATCAATTCGTGCATCGGGTAACCGGAACGCGCGTATCTTTTGGCCATGGAAACGACGAAGCGCAGATTCGACTCGATCAGCTTCTGGAAGGCCAGACGGTCGCCTTCCCGAGCCTCGATCGCAATCGTCCTCTCCTCTAAAGGTGTGAGTTGCGGAAAATCGGAAATCTCGCGCAGATACATCCCAAGGCTGTCGGCGGGAATGGATTTCGTAAAACTGCTACGCTTCATCAGCTGAATCGAGGTGTGATCGATGTTTGCATCGGCCTTTATCGTCCGCTCCTGCGTTTGACAGCCACCACATGGGCGGGACGCACCCGTACGAGCGCATGCTGGATCTTCTGCTCCATCTCGGGGGAACGGTTCGAAATCTGCTCTTCGACGAACTTGATGAACCCGGACATTTCAGACTGCATGTCTTCCATGCGCTGCCTCATGTTCAGGATGACTTCAACACCGGCGAGGTTGATGCCAAGGTCCCGGGTCAGGCTCAGAATCAACTCCAAGCGCTCCAGGTCCTCCGCGGTGTATAGACGGGTATTCCCTTCCGACCTCGAAGGCTGCAGCAACCCTTCCCGCTCATACATGCGCAGCGTCTGCGGGTGGATGTCGTAGGTCTCAGCCACCGCACTGATCATGTGGGCGGCTTTGCCTCTTTTCTTGCTACCCATCTCTCGAGCCACGGGTCTTGAGACCCTCTCTGGGATCGGTCGGATTCAGGTCGGCCAGCTCCCGCAGTATTTCCTTTGAGCGCTCGTCAACAACTCTGGGAACAATCACCGCAACTTCCACGTACTGGTCGCCACGAACGCCATCGCCCCTCAAAGAGGGGGCGCCTTTGCCGCGCAGCCGGAGCGACTGGGCGCTCTGGGTTCCCGGGGGGATCTTCAGAATGGCCGAACCCTCGATTGTGGGCACCTTGATTCTGGCTCCCAGAGCCGCCTCGCTGACTGTGACCGGAACCCGGCAGTGGATGTTATCACCCACCCGTCTGAAAAAAGGATCCGGAGCGACGTTCGTCACAACATAGAGATTGCCGAGTTCATTCGTGCGGGTATCGATATTGCCCTGGCCCTCGAAACACACTCGGGATCCTGTGCTGACTCCGGCAGGAATGTTGATCTGAATCCGATCGCTGCGTGCGGTCCGGCCTTCGCCCTGACACACCGAACACGCCACGGCAACCCGGCCGCTGCCTTCGCACTGCTGGCAAGTCAGGGAAAATCGAAGATGTCCTTTCGCCCGGATCCACTCGCCCGTCCCCCCACAGTCGCCGCAATCGTACTCCATGGAACCGGCAGCGCGGCCCGATCCGCGACATGGGTCACACGGACGCTTCCGATAAACATTGATCGTTGTTCCCACGCCCTCGATCGATTCACCAAACGTCAACGACACCTGGGACTCGACGTCGTTCGTCGTATCGGGACGACGGGCCCGGTGGGCGCGGGTAAAGAAGTCGCCGAACAGGTCAGAGAAATCCAGGGTATCGGTGCCGGGCCCCGAGTCGAAGCCCCGATAAGAGACACTCCAGTCCGCCTCGCTCCGGCTTTCCAGAACGCCGTCGGTGTAGTAACCGTGGTTATCATAGAAACCCCGTTTGTCTGGATGACTCAGAACGTCATACGCCTCCGAGATTCCCTTGAAGTGCTCTTCGGCCGCCCGATCACCCGGATTGATGTCCGGATGGTACTTTCGGGCCAGCCTGCGGTAAGCCCTTTTGATTTCGTTTACCGAAGCGCCCCGGGTCAGGCCAAGAATGACGTAGAGTTCCATTTTTAGCAGCAAACGTTCAGCAGCAATCGGTGATTCGGTGCCCGATGACAAGCCAGATCGTTTCTGGCCCGTCACCCGTCATCCGGCTATTCTTACGACTCCTTACTATCACCACTATCACCTCCGTCGACGTCCACATACTCGGCGTCGATGACATCGTCATCCGCTCCCTGGCCATCGGCGCTTTCGGCGCCAGGATCCGGACCAGCTTCAGGCGTCGCGCCCCCCGGACCGTACATCGACTCGGCAATCTTGTGAGAGGCCTGTGTCAGCGCTTCCACCGCACTGTTAATGCGGTCTGCATCGCCGTCTTCCACAGCCTTCTTACAGTCGGCGATTGCCGACTCGGTCGATTTGATGTCCTCTTCAGACAGCTTATCCTTCTGTTCGGAGACCAGTTTCTCGGTCTGATAGATCAGAGAATCGGCCCGGTTTCTGGCCTCGATCTCCTCCGCCTTCGTCTTGTCTTCCTCCGCATGTGCTTCGGCATCTTTAACCATATTGTCGATCTCATCCTTACCGAGACCGCTGGAAGAGGTGATCGTAATTTTCTGCTCCTTGCCCGTGCCGGTGTCTTTGGCCGAAACATTCACGATGCCATTGGCGTCAATGTCGAACGTGACGTCTATTTGAGGGATACCGCGGGGAGCCGCTGGAATTCCAACGAGGTGAAAACGGCCCAGCGTCCGGTTGTCCTTGGCCATCGGACGCTCTCCCTGGAGCACATGGATCTCGACCGAGGTCTGGCTGTCGGCAGCCGTCGAAAAGACCTCGCTCTTACGTGTTGGAATCGTTGTGTTTCTTTCGATCAGCTGTGTAAAGACTCCACCCAGAGTTTCGATTCCGAGGGACAGGGGCGTCACGTCCAGCAGTAAGACGTCTTTGACTTCGCCGCCGAGAACACCGGCCTGGATCGCAGCGCCCAGGGCCACCACTTCATCGGGATTCACACCTTTGTGAGGTTCCTTTTCGAACAGTTCCCTGACGATTTCCTGAACCCGTGGCATACGAGTGGACCCACCGACGAGAACGACCTCCTGTATCTCAGAAGCGTTGAGCCCGGCATCTTTCAGGGCCTGCTTGCAAGGTCCGACCGTCCTCTGGAGCAGATCTTCGATCAACGACTCCAACTTCGCGCGCGTCAGTTTCTGGTTGAGGTGCTTGGGGCCTGTCGCGTCCGCCGTGATGAAAGGAAGCGTGATTTCTGTTTCCTGTGTCGTTGAGAGTTCGCACTTGGCTTTCTCAGCCGCCTCCTTCAGGCGTTGGAGCGCCATCTTGTCTCCAGACAGCGGATCGCTACCTTCGTCTTTTTTGTACTGGGCAATCAACCAGTCGATGATGACTTGATCGACGTTGTCTCCCCCTAAATGCGTATCGCCGTTAGTCGACTTGACCTCAACGACGCCCTCGCCCACTTCGAGGATAGAGATGTCAAACGTTCCACCTCCAAAGTCATATACCGCGATGGTTTCGTCACCTTTCTTGTCGAGTCCATAAGCCAGAGCGGCCGCCGTGGGTTCATTGATAATCCGGAGCACTTCGAGTCCCGCAACCTTGCCGGCGTCCTTTGTGGCCTGGCGCTGCGAATCGTTGAAGTAGGCGGGAACGGTGATCACAGCCTGCTCGACCGATTGCCCCAGGTAGTCCTCGGCCGCCGCCTTGAGCTTCTGGAGAATCATTGCCGAGATTTCAGGTGGTGAGTATTGCTTTCCGTTGGCTTCAATCCGGATGTCGTTCTTGGCATCGATGACGTTATATGGAACCATCTTCATTTCTTCATTGACCTCGTTTCTGCGACGGCCCATGAAGCGTTTGATCGAATAGATGGTGTTATCCGGATTGGTAACGGCCTGGCGTTTGGCGACCTGACCGACCAGGCGCTCACCGTCCTTGCTGAAAGCCACGACAGATGGCGTCGTTCGTCCGCCTTCCTGATTGGCAATCACGACGGGCTCACCACCTTCCATGACGGCGACCACCGAATTCGTCGTCCCCAGGTCTATGCCAACAATCTTACTCATCGGGTTTCCTCCTCAATGCTGCTGATATCTTTCAGGGTCTCAATTCACTGCGCGAATGAGACATTGTAGGATATGAGTGTATTGATGTCAAGTAATTCTGATATTATCACTATAAGTTCGATGGCCAGAGTACTGGCAAATAATTGATACCATGTGTATTATTTTGAATAATATAGGCTGTCAGAAATGACAGGGGGACACGAATCGTGTCCCGAAGGAATACGCAGGTATGGCAGAAACTTCAGTCGGCGAGACGATCGGAATAGATTCCCTGAACCCGACGGACATAAGCGGGGCCGGTCTCCCCCGGTCCGGTGGCACCCAGATAGCGCAGCACACCATCCCAAAGTCCGTGACGGCGTGTGTAGTCCTTAAGAATTCGCGTGCCCAGTTCGATATTGTCCTCAAGGCGGAAGAGGTTGATCCGTTCATCTTCGACGAGAGATCCCCACGTGGGAACGTGGATTTGCATGATTCCGACTGCATCGCGGCCTGAAATCGCAAATGGGTCTCCGCTGCTTTCAACCACCAGAATGCTGGCGACGAGAAAAGGATCGACATCATGCTTGCGGGCGCTGGTAACAACAGCGCGAGCAATGCGTGAGCGCGCGTCGGCATCGACGCCGGAATGGCGGCCGAGAACATCTTCGATGGCATACACGGAGGGATCGGATACCGCGGTCGGTTCCACGGGCACTGCCCGACGAGTTGGGGTAACCACTTCGGTGCTCTCCGGCGCCACGATCGAGGTTGTGGAGGGAAAGAGCGAAACCAGAAACGCCGCAGTCAGGATACACGCCGGCAGCCGGAAATAAAGGGCGAGATCGCCCTTACAGAGCAGCCGGTGTTTCAGGTACTTCCGATTCCACCCCACTCCCATCCCACGACAACGGACACAAAAAGCTATCGGTCGCAACGGACCTCCCTGGGCTGGCACCGTCACCCGGACCGCAATACAGGGGAGGCGCACCACCATTCTATAGACGACTCCAGTTTATGATCCCGGCCTGTCGACCGATTTGCAAGGGAAAGTAATAGGCTCCTCCGACCCGACGAAATCCGCTGGAACTTTGGCTTCCGCACGGTTACAATGAAGAGTTTACCTTGGAATGAAATTCACTTCCGACACCCTTCATAACGAGTCGTTTGGCAGACAATCCGCCGGTAATCCCTATGAACGATCTACTTCAGGCCGGAATAATTTTTTTTAATGAGGGTCGGTACTATGAAGCACACGAAAGCTGGGAAGACCTCTGGAGGTTGTCCGACGATGACGACCGGCGGTTCTGCCAGGGCCTGGTACAGGTCGCTGTCGGCCTCCACCATCTGGCAAACGGCAACGCTTCCGGAGGAAACCGAGTCCTGATCCGAGGGCTCGGCAACATCGAAGCTTTCCCCGATCGACACAGGAGCATCGACAACGCGTCCCTGATCAGAGACATCTACGCCGTCCTCGAAAACGGCGGCGCCTCCCAGATCCGCATCCACTGCCCCTGACTGGTCAACACATTTTCGACACGGTATGATAATAGGCCCTCTGTCGAACCAAACTGTCACCCTGGAAAGGTACCTCTCAATGTCGACTGCCTCAGGTTATTACCGACACCCAACAATCGCCGGGGATCGCGTCATTTTTGTCGTCGAGGATGATCTCTGGACCGTACCGCGGGCGGGAGGCACAGCGAGACGCCTGACCGCCAATCCCGGTGTGTGCACCTTCCCTGTTCTTGCTCCCGACGGCCGGGCCGTTGCATTCACCGGAAGGGACGATGGCCCTGCCGAAGTGTATGTCATGGATGCGGAGGGCGGCCCGCCCCGGCGTATCACCTGGATGGGAGCCAATACCCAGGTCGTGGGATGGAGTTCCGACGGAAAGAATGTGCTGGCCGCCACAGACTGGCGGCAACCGTTCGGCGGAGTGATGCATCTGGTGGCCATTCCCCAAGACGGCGACGGGCCCCAGGCTCAGGAATATGGCCCGGCGCGAGCCATATCTTTCAGCACCGATCGACCTGGAATAGTGATCGGTAGAAATTCCGGTGATCCGGCCCGCTGGAAGCGGTACCGCGGGGGCACGGCGGGAACGTTGTGGATCGATCGCGGCAACAGAGGCCAGTTTTCGCCACTGATTCAGCTTCAGGGGAATCTGGCCAACCCGATGTGGATCGGCCGACGGATCTACTTCCTCTCAGACCACGAAGGACACGGCAACCTGTACTCATGCACGCCGACCGGCCGAGGTCTGAGGCGCCACACCGACCATAGCGATTTCTACGTCCGCTATCCCAGAACCGATGGCCACTCGATCGTTTACCACGCCGGCGCCGATATTTATGTCTTCGACCCTGCCGACGACACCTACGGAAGAATCGAGATCCTTGTCCGGAGCTCTCGCAGTCAACGCGACCGGAAGTTCGTCAGTCCCGAACGGTATCTGGAATCGTTTGACCTTCATCCGAGGGGCCACTCTCTGGTTTCGATTCACCGTGGGGGGGTGTTCTCGATGGGCCTCTGGACCGGTGCCCCTGTTCGACTTGGATCGGTCTCCAAAGTGCGCTACCGGCTGGCTTCCTGGCTTTCAGACGGCCGGCACATCGTCGCAGTCACCGACGCGCCCGGTGAGGAAGCACTGATCGTTTTTAGCCCCGACAGTACGCAACCACCCCGACTCATCGCTGGAGATTTCGGACGCCCTATCGATCTCTATGTCTCACCTGGAACGGCGATTAAGAAGGCCGACAGTGAAAGTGCGGCTCAAAAACAGAAATCCAGAACTGCGAAGAAACAGGATCCATCGAAACCTGACCCGAAGCAACTGGTCTTGACGAACCACCGTCAGCAAGTCATCCATGTCGATCTCGACTCGGGACGCCGAAGGGTGCTCGATCAGAGCCGGCACCATCGAATCAGCGGCGTCGCCTGGTCGCCTGACTCCAAGTGGATCGCTTACGGCTACTCCTCTGCCGAACACACCAGCGCGATCAGACTCTGCAACGTCCATTCCGGGAAGATTGTTACGATTACCCGAGAGGATTTCTCCGATGGTTATCCCAGCTTCGACCCGGATGGGAAGTACCTGTACTTCATCTCCGGACGGATCTACAACCCGGTATATGACAACCTCTATTTCGATCTGAGTTTTCCGCTGGGTACGCGACCGTATCTGGTCACATTGCGACGCGACACACCGTCACCGTTTGCACGGGGAACGGAAAAGCCGCGGGCGCCCGGCGGTGGTGGCGACTCCGATGCGAATGGATCGAAGGCCGCTCAAGAGGCCTTTCGAATCGATCTCGACAACATCGCGGATCGAATCGTTGCCTTCCCCCTGCCTGAAGGGCGGTACGGTGAAATCCGGGGCGCCCGCGGGCGCGCCCTCTACTCGAAGTACCCGATTGTCGGAAGCCTGAGCCATGATACCGACACTGACGCTCTAACGAAGGGAATCCTGGAGTATTGGTCTTTCGACAATCACAAATCGGGGCGGGTCTCCGATAAAGTGAGCGATTTCACACTGTCGTTGGACGCACGCGTTCTCGGCATTCGGTCCGGCAACCGCGTCCGGGCGGTGCCGGCGGATTTCAAGCATGATTCGGAAAAGAACAAGGACGACTTTTCCAGGGAAACTGGCTGGGTCGATCTGGATCGAATTCCTGTATCAGTCGTTCCCGGGGACGAATGGCGACAGATGTACGCCGAGGCCTGGCGGCTTCAGAAAGAACACTTTTGGCGGGAAGACATGTCGGGTGTGGACTGGGAGCAAGTCCACGCTCGATATCGCCCCCTGGTGGACCGGGTCGGAACACGCGGGGAATTCTCTGACCTGATGTGGGAAATGCAGGGAGAACTGGGCACATCCCATTGCTACGAAATGGGCGGAGATTACAAGCCGCGCCCCAACTGGCGCCAGGGGTTTCTCGGTGCCGACCTTTATTGCAACCAGCGAACCGGAAAGTGGCAAATCCAAAGGATTCCCGCAGGCGATTCCTGGGATGCGCAATACGCATCACCACTGGCAGCACCCGGACTCAACCTTGAACCTGGAGACGAGATCCTTCAAGTGGGCGGCGATGCGGTCAACGGCGACATTTCTCCCTACGAGAGACTGGTCAATATGGCTGACCGTGAAGTGCAACTCACAGTACGACGTCGGAAAGGCCGGAAACGCTCTGCCGACACGGTCACGGTCCGGACGTTGCACGAGGAAACCTCTCTCCGGTATCGGGACTGGGTGGAGAGCAATCGCCGTGTTGTCCACGAAAAGACCGAAGGCCGCGTGGGTTATATCCACATACCGGACATGGGTCCGCTCGGTTACTCGGAATTCCACCGGTACTACGGCCCGGAAGCGGATCGCGATGGTCTGATCGTCGACGTACGATTCAACCGAGGCGGGCACGTCTCTCCGTTGCTTCTTGAAAAACTACGCCGTCGACGGATTGGCTACGACGTCAGCCGGTGGTCGGAACCCATCCCTTACCCCTATGCCTCACCCATGGGTCCGATGGTGGCCCTGACGAACGAATACGCGGGCTCGGACGGCGATATTTTCTCGCACTCGTTCAAACTGTTCGGCCTCGGGCCCCTGATCGGCAAGCGAACGTGGGGAGGCGTGGTTGGTATCTGGCCGCGCCACTCGCTCGTGGATGGCACCGTGACGACACAACCCGAGTTCGCTTTCTGGTTTGAAGACGTGGGGTATGGAGTCGAAAACTATGGAACCGATCCGGACATTGAAATCGACAACAGGCCGCAGGACTACGCTCAGGGTATCGACCGCCAGTTGAACAAGGCGCTGACGACGATCCGGGGCGTGCTGCGTACATACCGGCAAAGGAAACCGAAGCTCAGGATTTCAGGACAAAAAAGCCGCTGAAACTTCCGTCTCCATCCGTGACAACCGGATGACCGGTGCGCTCCCTATTAAACGCTCAGGATCTGTCACCATCAATCACACAACAGTCTCCCGGCTGGACCCATGACATTGGAAATAGCGCTGTGGCTAGTGGCCCTGGTATTGACCGTTGCAGGCTTCGGTGGGCTGGTGCTACCCGTCATGCCTGGGGCAGTCCTGCTTTTTACAGGCCTGTTTGCCGCAGCGTGGGCGGAGAACTTTGCATTCGTGGGGTGGGGCACGCTCACCTTGCTTGGCATGATGGCGCTGTCCACCTACCTTTTGGACTTCGCAGCAACCGCACTCGGGACGGGGCGCTTCGGCGGTTCCAAACGGGCCATCGTGGGCGCATCCGTCGGTGGGGTCGTAGGTCTGTTCTTCGGAATCTTTGGCGTACTGCTGGGCCCGTTCGCAGGTGGCGTCATCGGCGAACTGACAGCAAAGCGCGACCCTCTGGCCGCAGGCTGGGCAGGGATCGGGGCGACTCTTGGCTTTGTCGTCGGATCGGTGGCCAAGCTGGCTGTCGGAGCTTCAATGGTGGGCCTCTTTATTCTCGTCCGATTCCTTTGAGGGACGGGTTAGAAAATCCGGGCGATCAACCAGCAGCCCATAGCAGAAGTCTCGAGGGTCGCGTTACGGCCAAACGGGGCCGGATTCTAGGAGCCGACGACGCTGTAATGCTCATTCATTGCAAGGAGTCGGCGACAACGAAGACGGCCCCGTTTCGCCGTAACCCTTTGGGCGCAGGGGGGTTCCGGCCACAGGCTTTGTCCCTCGTCGGTCACGATGAAAAACCATCGTTCCGCTCCTCACTTCGCGCCTGCAACCCGAAGTCCCATGCTCGCGGCCCTCGAGACTTCTGCCACGGGCTGCTATGCCCGTTTCGAAAAAAATGACAATCGCCCATCTCGGAACTTGAACTTCCGAATGGCAGAAAAAGCTCACCGCATCGAAAGTGTGGGTATAACATGGACCTGATTACAGGGAGTCCGAACAGACTCAAGTTTGCCAATCTCAGAGGCTCCCGACCGAGTGAGAATCACGAACGGAAAATCATTGCAGAATCCATTGGAGAATCAACG
This sequence comes from Terriglobia bacterium, assembly GCA_965263045.1. Taxonomy (GTDB): domain Bacteria; phylum Acidobacteriota; class Terriglobia; order 20CM-2-55-15; family 20CM-2-55-15. The sequence continues at coordinate 3,258,241 of CBDHGK010000041.1, read as the reverse complement.
ATGCGCCTGATTTCAGCTATCGCGGTGGCTTTCAGCCTGCTTGTACCCTACCCTTCCTTTGCGCAAGGCTGGATCGGGTATGTCAGTCAGCAGGATTTTTTCACCGTCAACTTTCCGGGGGAACCCGAAATCCGCGATATTACGTTCCGATCGGAGTATGCCATGACGTTGCCGGGCCGTGTCTATAGCCACTCGAATGGCTCGACCGATTATTCGGTCACCGTGATCGATTACACCGAAATCGAATCGAAGCATGCCGAGCGTGCCGCAAAATGCCGGGCTGAAGGAGGGGATGGGGACCTTTGCGTCAACCGCTGGAGCACGGATATGCGGGCCGCCGTCGTCTATGTGACGTGGCCATTCTTTCAGCGGGATGGGGAGGTGACGCATTTGTCGCACTATCAGGCCGACCGCGTCGAAGGACTGGCTCTGCAACTCACGAACGCCGATAGGTCCTTGACCTACGCCTCGATCAATATGCACGAAGACCGGCTCTATATCCTGGAGGGAACCGTGCCCGCGGGTTCAGCTCCGCCGATGCTGTTCCAGCAATCCCTGGGATTCGTGGACGAGGAAGGCAACGGCGTACGTTACGAGTCGGTCTACACGAACGGATTTCCGGCTCCACCCCGTGCCCGATGAGGATCCCTGGGATGACTCGATCACCGGGACATGTGGAACGATGTTTTGACGATTCTCTCAGATGAATGTGAGGTGAAGATGCAGCTCAAAAACTTAGGCCGGGTCGCCATCGGCACCCTTGCCCTGGCCGTGCCCACCGCGGCACACCATTCCCACAATGCCTACGACCAGTCGACGTGGACCACTTATGAGGGCACCATTCAGGAAGTACACCTGATCAACCCGCATTCCTGGATCTACATGGAAATCGAGGAGGCGGGCGGAGAAACCCGAGTGTGGGCGCTCGAAGCCGGGACCCGCAATGGAATCCTGAATGATGGCGTTAACCGCGAAGACGTCCAGCCGGGCGACACGGTCCAGGTGCGATGCCATCGGCTCAGGGATGGCTCCCCCGGCTGTCTCCTGGGATTCGTCACGCCCTTGCATGGCGATGCGTCACGTGGCCACGGCGTCGAGATGGAATGGGACTAGGGCGTGTGCTGCGACCTGGATATTGTCGCGAGACGTCGCGAAAGTGGACGACCCGAGAGGCCATTCCACGACAATAGCCCCGACGTCAGGCCACCCGCATTCACCGGAAACTAGCGTTCTCCGCAGCATTGGACAGTCCCAGGTGTGCGCCAGTCCCGACTCGACCCGGACCGGGGTAAGTTGGAAAAGCATATGCCGTAGCGTGGCTGACTTCACCGACCATCCATCGACCGCCAACCGACCACCCCGAGGTTGCGGATCCCAGCATTGAAACATACAATCACCAACGAACTCGCTGCAACTACGGTTCCCGGCCGCAGGCTGAACTCGAATACGATTTCCGTGTCTCGCCCGCGGCAGCGGCACTGTTTTCACATCCGTTTTCAGGCGCAATGGAAGGCCGATGACGGGCAGGCTGGGCGCAGGGCTGGTACGATCAAAATGGCCTATGGGCGAGGTCGGGGCGGCTATTCGGCAGAACAACCCTACAGGGCGCCAAAATTCCCCTAAAATCGAGGATTAGGACGGCCCGTTCGATCTGCTAACTTATTGAATGCACGTATTTTGGAGAGATGTCCGAGAGGCTGAATGAGCACGCCTGGAAAGTGCACGGACACACTCGTACAGACGAGTACACATATGGCTGGAATGTCTCATTGACGGGGCTTCCAGGCATTCTTGTGTCAGCAGGTAACACCCGATACAAGCCCGTGCATACCCGTCCATTCAGTCCGACTTGCGTCACAATTGGGTCAGTTCAACCCGGCCTGGTTCCTGTCTTCTTTCTAGCTGCTCTTTCGGGTCTGCCGCATAGCGTCCTTTCCGGTTTTTAGTTCGGAAAAGAAGCGAGGCAGAGATCGGAAGATCACGAAAGACATCAGTGGCGATTTCATGAGTCTTCGCGCTGCTGGATTAGGAGACGAATGGGCAAGCCGAGCAGGACGGACAGCTTGAAATCTGCTGGATGGAAATGGAAACTGCTTCGATCTCGAAATGACGATCGCTCCGTTTCCGGAAGGCCGGTTCGTCGTCGTCCGGGCGGCTTGATGTCACGAGCGAGACACTAAAGTATCGCAATATGGGCCGATGGCACCTCCAACGGTCATCGGCCTTGAAGCAAGGGATATCCGCGTTTAGAATTCAGACTCCCGTCGCTGAGTTCAAATCGTCCTCGGTGACTACGCTAGCTTGTACGTTTTCAACCAATGTGATCACGAAAGGATGATCCAGGCAGCGAAATGCGAGTCGGGTCACGGCGATGGTTCCGGGGATGCGAAGAGAGCAATCGTCACCTTCGACGAGAGTCGGCAAGGATAGCGCCGAAGGTCCAGGTAGAAGAGCTTTAACGTTCCCGCCAAAGGTATTGGTCAGCTCGCAGAGAGCGTCATGGGTTTCTTCGGTGGAAGGTGCCTGGTTGCCGAGGCCGAGCATCAGGTAAGCGATATCCCGCGTGCCAGGGCTGCAGGGCTCTGTAACACCAGCGCCCCTTCCCAACGGCCGGTGATGTGGATACAACCTGTCAGCGTCTGACCGCCTGACATATCGACTTCGGCATTGCCCAAGCACTCCACGGGCAGGCCTAGCAACGAACCCCAAATCGTTTCCGCCAACGATGCGATTTCTTCTTCAGCAAATTGCATGAGAAAACTCCTCTTCAATTCCTGCTTCCGAACTCACACGGTGCGGCCAACAGGCACTGTGCTGTCGATCAAGCGATAGACTCCACCACGATCGTGCGGTGCACGATGGAAGCGATCGTCAAGATTGATCGTTGTTTCGGCGCCCCCGAGCAGAAGGCATCCATCAGGCCGAAGCACATCGTGAACCTTGGAGAGAATCTGTTTCTTGACGTCCACATCAAAATATATCAGCACATTGCGCATCAGGACGATGTCCACCCTGGGCATACTGGTCCAGGCTTCGATCAGGTTCATTTCCCGGAACTCAACCGTCTGCCGTATGGATTCCTTCAGTTCCCACTGGACACCTTTTTTCTCGAAATACTTCACCAGATACGAGACCGGCAGACCCCGGTTGACCTCCAACTGGGTATAACGGCCCGAGCGGGCTTTCTCCAAGACCTCCTGCGACAGATCGGTTGCCAGGAAGTTCAGGTCCCATGTGGCCAATTGCGGGAACGATTCGGCGATCATCATGGCCAGGGAGTAGGGTTCCTGACCCGTCGATGCCGCACCACACCAGAAGTTCAGCCGACGGTCGCCGCGGCGGGTATGGATCAACTCAGGCAGGATTTGTTGTTTGAGAACGTCAAACGGCAGCTTGTCACGGAAGAAACTCGTTTCGTTCGTCGTCATCACATCGACGACTTTCCGGACCAGACTGCTGCCAGGGGCCGCCTTGCGGAGAATGTCGATCATCTCCTCCAGCGAGGCATACCCTTCGCAGCGCATCAGCGGGGTCAACCGGGCCTCGACCAGGTATTCCTTACCCGGTTCGACGACAATCGCGGCCGCGGTACGCACCATTTTCCGTACGAAATCGAAGTCCTCTGTTGACAGGTCCATGGCGTGTGTTTCAATCGATCCAAGCCGAGTCACAAGTTCGTTACTGGGCGACCCGGGCAGGCGGTGTCGTCGGAGGGGCGGAACTGACGCTGGATTTAACCCGCCGGACAATTTCACGGGCAATCTGATCCAGAGGCAGTATACGGTCCGCAAGTCCCGCTTTGGCGACGGCCCCAGGCATACTCCACACGACACTCGTCAGCTTGTCCTGCACAATGACCTGGCCGCCTCCCTCCTTGATCTCTTCCGAACCTCGCAAGCCATCCTGGCCCATCCCGGTTAAAACCACGCCCAGAACACGACTACCGAATACGGCAGCCACAGATCGAAAGAGAGGATCGATTGCCGGCCGGCAGGAATTCTCCCGGGTCCCCTGATTCAGATCCACGATGACCCGCGTTCCCTCCTGCCGGAGCACCATGTGGAAATCTCCCGGGGCTATATAAACAGATCCAGGCTCAAGCGCCGTACCATACCCTGCTTCATAAACGTTGACGTCAGACAGAGCATTCAAGCGGTCGGCCAGCAACTTTGTGAACAATGGGGGCATATGCTGGGCGATCAGTACAGGTATGGGAAATTTCGCCGGCAGTGCCGCAACGACTTCGAGCAATGCGTTGGGACCGCCGGTTGACGAGCCTATGGCCACAATGGACACGTTTCCCTCGGCCGGGGTAAATAAGGAAGCCGCGCAATTCGAAAGTGAAGTCACCGCCGCGGGTTTGAGGGCTCGAGCCGCGACGGCCGGAGACGGTCTGTCCATACCGCCCAACGACTTGATTTTCGGCAGCAGTTCTTCTTTGATCCGCTTCAACCCTTCCTGAACGCTCCCAACATTCGCCGGTTTGGTGACGTAGTCGGTCGCGCCTGCTGCTAGTGCTTCCAACGTCGCACTGGCGCCGCGCTCGGTCAGCGTGCTGAACATGATGACCGGCAGCCCTGGATGAGTTTCGCGAATTCTCTTCAGGGTTTCGACTCCATCCATCTCCGGCAATTCGACGTCGAGCGTGATGACATCAGGGTTGCACTGAGGAATCTTCTGCAGGGCAATGCTGCCGTTGGCGGCGATCCCGACGACTTCTATTTCGATATCGTTCTCCAGTACATTCCGGACCAGGCGCCGGACGACAACCGAATCGTCGACGATGAGAACGCGGACACGCCTCATCCAAGGTCTCCCGGTGAAGCCATGGTCCTCTCGGAAATATCGAGTCCCAGAATGGTCAATTTCTCCAGGATAATTTCCTTCGTAAAGGGCTTCATAACATATTCGTTGGCTCCGGCATCCAGCGCCCTGACCACTTGAGACATCTCCGTCTCAGTCGTCACCATCAAGATGAGCGTGTCGTTGTAGGACGGGTTGGAACGGATGGCCTGGGTTAGCTCCAGCCCATTCATTTCCGGCATGTTCCAGTCCACCAGCATCAGATCCGGACAGGGGCCTTGATCCAGGCTCTCGAGGGCTTCCATCCCGTGCCCGGCCTCGCGAACCTCGAATCCGAGCTCCTTCAACAAGCGTCCCAGGATCACCCTAATGGTTTTGGAATCATCAACTACAATTGCGTGCACTGATCCTCCTGACGGCGGCCCTCTCCCGGCGTGTCCAATCACTCACGACTGGCGGAGCCATTCCACATGGCCATGGAGTAGTCGTTTTACCGTCCGTGTGAGTAACAGCTTCGTATCGTCTACGGTTTCCGGATTTCCTCCAAAGTGTCCATCGATGGTAGCGTGGCGATTACCAACCTCAAGAGGAGATTCTAACCGGGACAGCCCCAGGTATCCGCAGTCAGCCACCTGAACCAGGGGTCGAGCTCGGGCCTCGACCCACCGATTTGATTGTCTGAGCGAAGCCTAGTATTTGAATTGGCTTACCAGATCCTGGAGGTCGTCGGACATCTTTGACAGAGCAACCGCAGCCTCCTGTGTATCCTTGGCACCCCCGGTTGTATTCTGGGCCGCTGTGGCTACACCTGTGATGTTGTCTGAAATCTCACTGCTGCCGGTGGCCGCATCGGTCACGTTTCGGCCGATCTCAGCCGTGGTGGCCGTCTGTTCCTCGACGGCGCTAGCAATGGTGTTCTGGATATCGTTGATCTGGGCGATGATGCTGGAGATCTCGCCAATCGACTTAACGGCACCCTCAGTATCGGTTTGGATCGCTTCGATCTTCTGACCGATATCCTCGGTGGCCTTGGCGGTTTCCTTAGCCAACTCCTTGACCTCGTTGGCCACAACAGCGAACCCTTTGCCGGCTTCTCCGGCCCGAGCGGCTTCAATCGTGGCGTTGAGGGCCAACAGGTTCGTCTGCTGGGCAATTGACGTGATGACCTTAATCACCTTGCCGATATCGGTGCTGCTATCGCCGAGCTTCGCGACCGTGGTGTTGGCTTCGTCGGCCACGGTTACAGCGGAGTTACCGATCTTGGCAGCGTCAGCCGCGTTCTTGGCAATCTCTTTGATGCTGGCACTCATTTCCTCCGAGCCCGTCGCGACGGTTTGAATGTTGCGGCTGACTTGCTCCGATGCAGCGGAAACGACGTTGGCCTGGGCCGCTGTTTCTTCAGCGTTTGAAGCCATCTGCTCACTCGTCGTGGTGAGTTCGTCTGAAGAAGTAGAAAGAGAATGAGCGTTCGAACCGATCTTGCCCATGCTTTCACGCAGATTGGTCAAGAATTTCCTTAGGCCCTCGCCCATCTGTCCGACCGGGTCGGATCCGGCCACATTCACTTCTTTAGTAAGGTTTCCTTCGCTTGCAGCAATTACGGCCTCGAGGATCTCGTCAACTCCGCTCTGGAGTCTCGCCTTGGCTAGCACTTGCTCGGTGACTTCGATCGCGTACTTGACGACCTTGAACGGCTTGCCGTTGGGGTCCATAATCGGATTGTAGGAGGCCTGAATCCACACTTCCTTGCCGCCTTTGCCCAAGCGCTTGTATTCCCCAGAGTCGAACTGTCCGGCGTTGAGCCTTTCCCAGAAATGCTTGTAATCCGGACTGGCCGCATACTGGGGTTCGGCAAACATGCTGTGATGCTTGCCCTGAATCTCCTCGAGCTGATAGCCCAGCGTCGACAAGAAGTTCTGGTTGGCGTTAATGATCGTCCCGTCCATTTTGAATTCGATCACCGCCTGCGACCTGCCGATGGCATCCAACTGCGCCTGCAGCTGGCTGTTCAGTTCGTTTTGGCTCTCGGATTCATCGACCCGCAGTGTAGCTACGTTCTCTTCGAATCGACCGTTACTCATCTCTGATTCTCCTTTGTCAGATTTGGAATTTCTGGATTTGTTGGTGTTGGTTGGAGTGCGGGTGTTGACAATGTCATCCGCCAACGGGGCCACATGAGCAACGACGTCGTCGATCAATGGTTTCGAAACCTGAAGCGATTTGAGCGTTTTGACCAGGTGCGTGGCGACACGGTTGAAGTCGCCTGGCTCAATGGACAGGTGCGCGTGAGCTTCCCCCATGGAGGGGCCCGTGTAACGTGCGGACCCGCCCAGCGCCCGGGTAAAGAACGCCACCTGCTGTTTCTTGAGCCGGGCGATGGAGGTGCCCTTAAAGAAAGGCGCCAGATGGGAATCAGCCAGGACCTTTTCAAGAATGTGTGCCAATCTTAGTTGGAAATTGAAACGGCTCCAAACCCCATGGTTTGATGGTATTGGAAGAAACAACATCAAGCCTGTAAGAGAAAGGAGCCGAGATGAGGAGTCTGTTACGTTCGGTAAAGAAACGCAAGAAGTCGCGTGTGCTGGGTGAGGTCGAGGTCCTGAGCCGGGAGGAATACTCGGGACTGGAATTGGACTCGAAGGTGGAGATGATTCGGGCGTTGATCCCACTGGGGTTGATGCACGTGGAGGAGTTGCTCGACGAGGAAGTGAAGTCGTTGGCGGGTGAGCGATACGCACGAAAGGAGGCGGCGTTGCGGGGCCGGCGACACGGGAGCAATCCGGGGACCGTGGGGCTGGGTGGCCAGCGGGTGCCGGTTCGGGTGCCTCGAGTGCGCAGCGTGGCGGGCGGGGAGATTCCGCTTCGGACCTACGAGGAACTCAGTCCGGGTGGCGCGGTGAACGAGCTACTGCTCAGACGTGTGCTGTATGGGATCTCCTGCCGGAACTATGAATCGGCCGCTGAAGCGATTCCGGGAGCGATCGGACTGTCGAGTTCGACGGTGTCTCGAGGATTCGTCCAGGCGAGTGCCGCGAAACTTCGGGAGATGCAGGAGCGGGATCTGAGTGGCGAGGACGTCGTGGCGATCTTCCTGGACGGGAAGGCGTTTGCCGACGCCCTGATGGTAGTGGCCCTGGGCGTCACGCTTTCGGGCGACAAACGCTTCTTGGGCTTCGTGGAGACCGACACGGAGAACGAGCAAGTGCTGACTCCGTTTCTCCGTTCGTTGATGGAGCGGGGCCTGGACATCTCTGAAGGCGTGCTGGTGATTGTCGACGGCGGCAAAGGTCTGCGGGCGGCGGTCAAGAAGGCATTCAGGAATCGAGCCCTGGTCCAACGCTGCCAATGGCACAAACGCGAGAACGTCGTGAGATACCTATCGAAGACCGAGCAAGCCGTGTGGCGACGCCGGCTGCAGCGGGCCTACGAGCGCCCGGAGTACGACGAAGCTCGGGCGGCGCTCGGAGAGCTCCATGGAGAGCTCGAGGAGCGAAACCAATCGGGGGCTGCGAGCCTTGAGGAAGGCCTGGAAGAGACCCTCACGTTGCATCGGCTCGGCGTGTACGGGGTCTTGGGCCGTTCGTTCAAGACGACGAATTGCCTGGAATCGGTCAATGCCCTTGTCGAGGAAAGGTGTGCGAAGGTCGATCATTGGAAGAACTCGAGTCAGCGGCAACGCTGGTTGGCGACGGCGCTCATCGACATCGAACCGCGCCTGAGGAAGGTGATCGGCTACCGTCATCTTCCAAAGCTCCGCGAAGCCCTCCAGCGAGAGCTGAAAATTGAGGCGAAGACGTCGACGAGATCGAAGAAGAAGGTTGCATGACCCATCGTGAGCCGTGGAGAGTTTCAACTAAGAATGGGCTTGACTCCCTTTTCATAGAACAGGTCGACGGTGGCACGGACCACCCGTGCGCCGCCAATTTGCTTGTAGAGCGAATGGGGTTGTTGAACCACTTTCAGACTGCGAGACATTGAGATCGACCTCCGGGATGGAACATCCAGCTCGTTACGTCGTTAATGGAGCGGCGTGAGCAAAAGCCGGTGCCCAGCCCGATGTGAATATGGCGCCTGGCCAGGCCCCCGGCCAGCATCTGCCGTCCCAACCAGAACTGTCCGACATATGCAGTCAGAACGAGCAGTGAAACGCCGGCAAGAAACCAGAGTAGGGCGTCGGGAATCGCCACGACCTGTTCGACCGTGGTGCGCGGCCCCTCGATATAAAGGACCAGGGCGACATCGACGATGAAGACCGCGGTCATATAGCGAAGATGGATGCGGGGATTGCGCCGTGTGAGAACGCCCTCGATGATGAGCAATACGACGATGGACGAGGCGATAGGCAACATCACAGGACTGCTTCCTCCGCCGTGACCGTGACGCGATTGATCGTTTTTTCGGTGTCGAGAATCAGCAGGAGCTGGTCCCGGAGCTTGTAGACACCTTGAATCAGGTCACGTGCCACACCTTTGATAGTTTCGGGAGGCCGCTCAAATTGTTCAGTGTCGACCTCGCGGACATCCTCGATCTCGTCCACCAGGAGGCTGACCGCGCCGTCGTCGGTGCGAATGACGACATTCATGGGCAACTCGCCGGGGGGCCGTTCGTTCAACAGGAGGCGTCGACGCAGGTCGATCGCTGTCACGATCTGACCCCGTAGATTGATCAAACCGCTGACCTCCTCCGAAGCAAGCGGTACGGCCGTCATTTCCTGATAGCGAATGACTTCCTGGACTTTATGAACCTCAACACCGAAGAACAAGTCTCCGAGCATGAAGGTGCAGAACTGGCGTTCTTCAGACATGGGCTTCAACTCCCTACAGTCACGGGTTCGGGCTGTTCGAAGAAGTTCGGATCCACGGTCCGGATCAGACCGTGGACGTCGAGTAAGTCGGTCACCTTGCCCTGGATCACGGCGGAGCCGAGAATTCCGGACTGGCTGCTCTTGCGCTGGATCGACATCGTGTCCTCAACAATGTCGAGGATACGGTCGACGACGAGTCCGACACTGCGTCCCTCTTCGGTGTAGACCACAACCTGGAGCGGCGTGTCGGTATCGGTCACTTCGGTGTTTTCGTTGGATGAACCCAGCATTTGGGACAGATGGATTAACGGCAGTATCTCGTTCCGGTACTGCACGACTTCCTGGTCGCCGGCGGTTTCGATGACGGAGTGCTCGAACTCTTCCAGCCGCGCCACCAGCGACAGTGGCACGCCCAGGCGCCCGTCGCGGTTGATACCGAGCAATAGAATGTTCTGAAGGTCCTCACTTATGGATGCCGATTCCGAGGTCTCGTCATTGAGCGTGCGGTCGTGGACTTCCGAGACTACGCCGGCATGCTGGGCAATGCCGAGAACATCGAGAATCAGAGCCACCCGACCGTCGCCCATGATGGTCGCACCGGCAAAGACATCGATACCCTTCAGCTGAGCCCCCAACGGCTTGACGACGATCTCTTCGGTGTCGTTAATCTCCTCGACGATCAATCCGAACTGCCGGTCGTCGGCCTGGAGGACGACGATATTGACGGCGTCATTCTCCTCGTCACCCGTGTCTTTGAGCAATAGTTGGCTGTTCAAGTTAACCAGTGGCAGCAGGTTCCCTCGCAACCGGTAGACTGACGCGCCGTGAATGGATTCAATCCCCTTACGGGCCTGTTCCCCTTCCAGCCGGACCAATTCGAGCAAACTGACCTGAGGAATGGCGAATCGGTCGCCGCCGCTGGTAACGACCAAGGCGGGGATGATAGCCAATGTGAGGGGAATCTTGATTTTCATCGTGGTGCCCGCACCCAGCTTGCTGTGTACATCGACGGTGCCGCCGATTTTTTCGACGTTGGTGCGGACCACGTCCATCCCCACGAATGTGTGCCAATCTTAGTTGGAAATTGAAACGGCTCCAAACCCCATGGTTTGATGGTATTGGAAGAAACAACATCAAGCCTGTAAGAGAAAGGAGCCGAGATGAGGAGTCTGTTACGTTCGGTAAAGAAACGCAAGAAGTCGCGTGTGCTGGGTGAGGTCGAGGTCCTGAGCCGGGAGGAATACTCGGGACTGGAATTGGACTCGAAGGTGGAGATGATTCGGGCGTTGATCCCACTGGGGTTGATGCACGTGGAGGAGTTGCTCGACGAGGAAGTGAAGTCGTTGGCGGGTGAGCGATACGCACGAAAGGAGGCGGCGTTGCGGGGCCGGCGACACGGGAGCAATCCGGGGACCGTGGGGCTGGGTGGCCAGCGGGTGCCGGTTCGGGTGCCTCGAGTGCGCAGCGTGGCGGGCGGGGAGATTCCGCTTCGGACCTACGAGGAACTCAGTCCGGGTGGCGCGGTGAACGAGCTACTGCTCAGACGTGTGCTGTATGGGATCTCCTGCCGGAACTATGAATCGGCCGCTGAAGCGATTCCGGGAGCGATCGGACTGTCGAGTTCGACGGTGTCTCGAGGATTCGTCCAGGCGAGTGCCGCGAAACTTCGGGAGATGCAGGAGCGGGATCTGAGTGGCGAGGACGTCGTGGCGATCTTCCTGGACGGGAAGGCGTTTGCCGACGCCCTGATGGTAGTGGCCCTGGGCGTCACGCTTTCGGGCGACAAACGCTTCTTGGGCTTCGTGGAGACCGACACGGAGAACGAGCAAGTGCTGACTCCGTTTCTCCGTTCGTTGATGGAGCGGGGCCTGGACATCTCTGAAGGCGTGCTGGTGATTGTCGACGGCGGCAAAGGTCTGCGGGCGGCGGTCAAGAAGGCATTCAGGAATCGAGCCCTGGTCCAACGCTGCCAATGGCACAAACGCGAGAACGTCGTGAGATACCTATCGAAGACCGAGCAAGCCGTGTGGCGACGCCGGCTGCAGCGGGCCTACGAGCGCCCGGAGTACGACGAAGCTCGGGCGGCGCTCGGAGAGCTCCATGGAGAGCTCGAGGAGCGAAACCAATCGGGGGCTGCGAGCCTTGAGGAAGGCCTGGAAGAGACCCTCACGTTGCATCGGCTCGGCGTGTACGGGGTCTTGGGCCGTTCGTTCAAGACGACGAATTGCCTGGAATCGGTCAATGCCCTTGTCGAGGAAAGGTGTGCGAAGGTCGATCATTGGAAGAACTCGAGTCAGCGGCAACGCTGGTTGGCGACGGCGCTCATCGACATCGAACCGCGCCTGAGGAAGGTGATCGGCTACCGTCATCTTCCAAAGCTCCGCGAAGCCCTCCAGCGAGAGCTGAAAATTGAGGCGAAGACGTCGACGAGATCGAAGAAGAAGGTTGCATGACCCATCGTGAGCCGTGGAGAGTTTCAACTAAGAATGGGCTTGACTCATCCCCACACCCCGGCCCGAGACGTTGGTCACTGTCTGGGCGGTGGAGAACCCCGGCGCGAAGACCAGGGTGACGGCCTCCCGGTCACTCATCCGCGCGCCCTGTTCCCGGCTGATGATGCCCTTATCGATCGCTTTCTCCTTGAGCCGCCCTGGATCGATACCGGCACCGTCGTCGGAAATTTCGATATTGACTTGGCCGCCTTCATGAAAAGCACGCAGCTTCAGGCAGCCTTCCGCAGGCTTGCCGGCCGCGATGCGGACCTCGGGCTCTTCGATCCCGTGGTCGGCCGAGTTTCGGACGATGTGGGTGAGGGGATCCTTGATGGCTTCGATGATGGTCTTGTCCAGATCTGTTTCTTTTCCTTCCATCTCGATCCGGATCTGCTTGCCGCAGGACCGCGCCAGATCCCGAATCACACGGGGGAACTTGCTCCAAACATTACCGATTGGCTGCATGCGGGTCTTCATGACTCCTTCCTGAAGCTCGGTTGTTATCAGGTTCAGGCGTTGGGACGTACCGACAAACCCTGAATCTTCATGGTTGGAAGAGAATTGAAGTATCTGATTGCGGGCCAAGACTAACTCTCCGACCAAGTTCATTAGTTTGTCCAACAGCCCCACATCGACGCGGATACTGCCATCGGCAACGCTGGAACTCTTCGCCTCCGCCTGAACCTGAAGCGAGTCGGTAACACCCTGAGGTTGGAGGGAGCCTTGATCGACGAGGATCTCTCCCAGTCGGCGATTGTCGCCGTCGGTCTGAAGTTTTGACGCTTCACTCACCTCGCGGGGAGTGGCCTCGCCCGTGCCAATGAGAATCTCACCCAGCTTCGGGAATTCAGTCTCTGCGTCTTCAGTTGTGCCGGCGGGGCTCACTTCGCCGTTTGGCTCAGGGGTTGTCGATAGGTTTCCGCTATCCGATGTGTCTGCGGTTTCTACAATTGCGGCCGGCACATCGCCACCGCTCTGCAACCGTTCCAGGGTGTTGATCAGAGCTGAATAGTCACCTGCGCCTTCGCTACGGTCGGATTCGATCGCACCCAAAATCTCGCGCACTGCATCCAGCATCGCCAACAAGGCCGTGGTGATCTCTGCGTTCAACAGGAGCCTGCCGTCGCGAAGAAGGCTGAGCAGATTCTCACCCGAATGCGCTACTCGCTCCAGCTTGGTCAATTCAAGAAACCCGCAGGTGCCCTTAATGGTGTGGATTGCCCGGAAGACGCTGGCAAGTTTTTCCAGATCGTCCGGCTTTTCCTCCAGCCATACAAGGCTTCGATCCAACTCATCGAGGTTTTCGTGGCTTTCGATTAGAAATTCATTAATAACATCGTCCATATCGTTCATCTGTAATCTCCCTCTAACGCCGGGCTCGACCTTGAAGCCGCCTAGGCGCTTCGGGCCGACATTTGTGACTTCTACGAGGCGTTCGCCGAGTCCTTATGTGGTCTGACTTTACGACCAAACCCGGCGAGGGTCTCCATCATTTCCCGTTGCTGCCTTTCGAACCAGCACTGGGCTTCGGTGGCGTCGTGATCCGTTTCCCCTGACCATTCGATCACCGCATTGCTGGAGAGAAAATATTCATGCCAACCTGGAGATCAAGCAATCAGTTCGCCAAACGCACTTATTCATAACTAGTTATAATTCAACGCGTTTTGAGCTAGCTTTCAGCACATGACGTCAACTCGTTGACGCTCCCGGCACATCCGTGACATAGCCCACGAAAGATGGCGATCATTGACATCAGCGCGCGTCTTGGTTGCGAGGTCGGTATCGAAGACTATGGAGTATTCGTGACGACAGGGCTGGATCCATTAGCTCAGTATGCGGTTGCTCAATCCCTAAAATATAAGTACGAGGGTTACATGGTGTGGCAGATCTAGAACTGTCACCTCGATCAAAATCGTTGGAGGACTTTCCTCTCCTACCTGCCGGATTTGTCCGGCACTCCTAGTAAAAGAGTGCTGGGTTGAGCGGACCGCTTCAAACGAACTACGCGAGTACGCTGCAGCCAATCTGGACTGAGAATCAGCGCTCGCCTGATGCAGCGAAATACTTCGCTGAAGTGCGCCACGCACAACTCGGCAGGACCCATTCGAACTATCCGCAAACTTAGTCCATCAGCAAAGGAGTTCCTCTACAGCCCTGCCGAGGGCGGGATCTTCTGCAATTCCTCGACCCTTCTACCAATCGAAGTGGGGAACCTTTTTGATGTCAGGTTCTGTTGTCCGGTCGAAGAGTGCAGCGATTCAAATCCGGTGTTCGTGCGAATCCGCTCGGGTACTGGGAACCTTCTCGCCGGATACTCTCCCCGTTGAGCTATCCGGCAGGCAACCCTGTGCTACTCGAAGAACCGGGTGAACGCATCGGGTTGCTGTTTGTACTTCTAATGGGCCCCTACTGGGGCAATGCCATCCTCCTGGACTCGCACTCAGACAATGGTGGCGACACTTGGTATCCGCCACTGCAACTCTGGCGGCGCCTCTGTCAATACGATGGATTGTCCGATTGACTGACAAGTCGCCTGGAGCCGCCCTACAAACAGGCAACTCCAGTAATCACCGAAAGATGAACCGAAATTGGAGCGGACTTGAGGATCTGACGGAATAAAGGGCAGGCGGGAAAGTATTCTCCGAAAGAATACGTCTTTTTAAATAATAGATGGTGTGGCCCGACTGATCTTGATTTGTTTGAAGCACGGCCGAACGCCCGATTGGCTGGGTAAGAAATCGCAGTAAAGCAATTTGCGTGATGGAGGAGCGGATAACGATGCTGGATCACGGAGAGATCATTGAATGCGCAAATGCGCTGGAACCATTGCCGTCGAGTGCCGTTCGACTTGCGAGGCTTGTGGGACGCGAGACCTGGGACGTTGATGAGGTGGTCGAGACCGTGTCCTGCGATCCAGCACTATGCGGAAAACTGTTGAGGTTCGCGAACTCTGCACTGTACGGTACGCCGCAGTCCATCGGAACGGTGGGGCAAGCGGTCATGCGAATTGGAAGTGCAAACCTGCTCGGCATTGTCATTGGCATGTCGGTACGACCGCTCATGACGACCGCAAACAGCCACTTCTATGACGATGACGATCGAAATCCTTGGCCGCATTCGCTTCGCGCGAGCATTGCCGTCGAGGTCTTGCGAGGGGGCCCGATGGGGAAGTCGGTTCCAGGTTTGGCGTTTACGGCTGCGATCATCCACGACGTGGGTAAGCTTGTTCTGGCACGCTTAATCGATCCGGAACTGACGCAGCGTTACCGTGCGGCAGTCGCAAACGGATGCAGGTCTTTCGAAGCGGAGTTGGAGATCTTATCGGCGCACCATGCGGAAGTCGGTGGCGTCATCGCGCAGCACTGGCAGTTGCCCAATGACTTGGTGGAGGCTATAGCACACCACCATACGCCGACCTCGACTGAAAGCGTAGCCGCACGCGCAGTTTTTCTTGGAGAGGCTGTAGCCCGCGATTTGGAAGGTCATCCGATGTCCACCGATGCAGATGCCGCGGTATTCAAAAGTGTGTGTGAGGGCTTCGGCATTGAGGATGAAGAATATTCCCGGATCCGACTGGGAACCGCGAGCCGCTTTGAAAGCGTTCACGCTTCATATGGGTAACCGGATGAATCCGGTCGCTCCGACCGAAACCGTGTCTGGGTGCCGTCGTGTCAAGGTGGGGGCTAATGTGACCGGCCTTGCCACTCAGGTCTGCGATGACCCAGTGCTCCTCCCGGAGTTGGCCGGACTCGACCGTCAGAGACAAGAGTTCGCCACGTCGATTACCACAACCAATTAGCAGGGCGAGCATCGTGTGATTCCGTTTTCCAGGGAGACCCTCCGGCGCGGACTCTCTGAGCAGCCGCTTGCCTTGCTCGACAGTCAGCCAGTTTCCCATGCGCACGCCCAGCCTCCACACTCCTTTCACTCGTCAGATTCCCGCAGCAAGTTCGGGGCTGAGCAAACCTGATTCTGCAGCCTCGTATGCCACTCGTCGGACCGCAGCGAGGCGGAGATTGATTGTGGCCGGTGCGTACTGTCTCTGCTCGAGATGAATTCGGTACCGAAGTTCGACGGTCCGGTTGAAGGCCAGTCGGGGCTCCGAGCAATACCATTCGACGATTTCGCTTATGGCCTGATCGTACGTTCGTTGGCCGCTTCGAGGTGTGAGGGTATTGAGAACAGCTGATTTGGCTTGTTCCAGGTCGAGCAAGGCGAGAACTCGTTTTGGTAGCTTCCGTTTCTTTCGCGGTTTTGACGATTGGCTACGGCCTCCTTAACCGTCGCCGGTAACAATGTATCCCAGGTCTCCACGTCGGCGTTACACGCGGGGAATTCGGTGCGGGGGTGTCATTTCCTTGTTGCCTGATCCGGTTCGACGTCGCAGCAGACGCTCTCGAGACTTGAACGGAACAGGAGTTCGTATCCGTGGACCGCAAGAGCCGCGGTGAAAGATCGGCTGTATGGCAACAACGGCATCCACACGGGCCTCTTAAAGCAAGCGAAGGGCACTACAGACGGGGGTGCATCTCGGGCAGAGAGATACAGTCTCCGCGGATCGAGAGCGCGAAGGGTCTTCGTGCTGTTTGGGCTGACGCGCCGTACGCGATGCTCGAGCGCGCCAACCCTGGAGGGTGTCTTTTACTTCCGGAACTGATGGTTCCAGTTGACGCCGAAACTAATCCACAGCTTGTGGGTATCGGTCGCGAAGGTATCCGCACGGTACCCCGCATACTTCGCGCTGACCGAGTACATATTCTTGAATGTCTTTGAAGCAACCAACCCCAACTCGGTGCCGTAGTCAGCTCCACCCGTGTCGGCACTAAAATCGTGATACACCGCCATCAGGTTGACGCTCGATACGACGGTAGCAAGGGAGACATACATGTCTTCAATTCCACTTGCGGGCGTCGACAGGAATTTGTCGGTCCAGCCGTTGAATGCGTGCAAGGTGGCCAACGGCGTCTGGAACCCGTAGACTCCATCACCTTCGAGACGCTCATACCCAACCTTGGCGGTGAACCTGTTCACACCAACACCAACCTCGCCCAGGTTGTAGCCAGCATTGTTGGAGGAGGCGCCGCTTTTGTAGCCCGACTGATCGGCGTACTCTGCGGTGTAGAGAACTCTGACGAGTCAAGCCCATTCTTAGTTGAAACTCTCCACGGCTCACGATGGGTCATGCAACCTTCTTCTTCGATCTCGTCGACGTCTTCGCCTCAATTTTCAGCTCTCGCTGGAGGGCTTCGCGGAGCTTTGGAAGATGACGGTAGCCGATCACCTTCCTCAGGCGCGGTTCGATGTCGATGAGCGCCGTCGCCAACCAGCGTTGCCGCTGACTCGAGTTCTTCCAATGATCGACCTTCGCACACCTTTCCTCGACAAGGGCATTGACCGATTCCAGGCAATTCGTCGTCTTGAACGAACGGCCCAAGACCCCGTACACGCCGAGCCGATGCAACGTGAGGGTCTCTTCCAGGCCTTCCTCAAGGCTCGCAGCCCCCGATTGGTTTCGCTCCTCGAGCTCTCCATGGAGCTCTCCGAGCGCCGCCCGAGCTTCGTCGTACTCCGGGCGCTCGTAGGCCCGCTGCAGCCGGCGTCGCCACACGGCTTGCTCGGTCTTCGATAGGTATCTCACGACGTTCTCGCGTTTGTGCCATTGGCAGCGTTGGACCAGGGCTCGATTCCTGAATGCCTTCTTGACCGCCGCCCGCAGACCTTTGCCGCCGTCGACAATCACCAGCACGCCTTCAGAGATGTCCAGGCCCCGCTCCATCAACGAACGGAGAAACGGAGTCAGCACTTGCTCGTTCTCCGTGTCGGTCTCCACGAAGCCCAAGAAGCGTTTGTCGCCCGAAAGCGTGACGCCCAGGGCCACTACCATCAGGGCGTCGGCAAACGCCTTCCCGTCCAGGAAGATCGCCACGACGTCCTCGCCACTCAGATCCCGCTCCTGCATCTCCCGAAGTTTCGCGGCACTCGCCTGGACGAATCCTCGAGACACCGTCGAACTCGACAGTCCGATCGCTCCCGGAATCGCTTCAGCGGCCGATTCATAGTTCCGGCAGGAGATCCCATACAGCACACGTCTGAGCAGTAGCTCGTTCACCGCGCCACCCGGACTGAGTTCCTCGTAGGTCCGAAGCGGAATCTCCCCGCCCGCCACGCTGCGCACTCGAGGCACCCGAACCGGCACCCGCTGGCCACCCAGCCCCACGGTCCCCGGATTGCTCCCGTGTCGCCGGCCCCGCAACGCCGCCTCCTTTCGTGCGTATCGCTCACCCGCCAACGACTTCACTTCCTCGTCGAGCAACTCCTCCACGTGCATCAACCCCAGTGGGATCAACGCCCGAATCATCTCCACCTTCGAGTCCAATTCCAGTCCCGAGTATTCCTCCCGGCTCAGGACCTCGACCTCACCCAGCACACGCGACTTCTTGCGTTTCTTTACCGAACGTAACAGACTCCTCATCTCGGCTCCTTTCTCTTACAGGCTTGATGTTGTTTCTTCCAATACCATCAAACCATGGGGTTTGGAGCCGTTTCAATTTCCAACTAAGATTGGCACACATTCACTCTGACGTTTTCGGACAGGGAGTGATTACCAGAGAAGCGCAGGCCGAAGTTTTTATGCGACGCCCCTGGATTGTCTTTCAAGTCCAACAGGTGCGAATACCCGACAATGTCCCCTACCGGTGTCTTGAAGCCAACGTTTACCAACTCGGCGGCTACAGCCGTGTCCGCCCTGGCCGGATTGGGGTGGCTCCGCCCGAAGATCCGATTGACGTTGCCGATGTGGGCCAGGCTGAAACGGATCTTCTCGGTAATGTCGGTTCGGATAGACACTGCATCAAAGGTCTGCTCGTTCTGGCGCCAACCGACGTTACCGACAAAGCGTGCGTTGTCTAGTATGATCCGTTGCCGTCCGACGGTGGCAACGGTATTCTTCAGTCCGTCGTAGGTGAAGTACAGCTGATTCAACTCGGTGTCTGAAGGGTCGGCAACAACCGGAAACTGCGTCCGACCGTTCGAAGTGCTGTTGTAGCGATCGGTTCCGATATCGGTCAGCGACTCGAAGTCTGCGTAGGCGGAGAAGTGATGGAACACCCCTGTCCTGTATCCAAGCCGAAGCCGCATAGTCGATGCTTGGGCGTCCTCGGCGAACCCAGCCTGGTCTACCGTTTCGTAGCGGTAGCGCAGGTTGGCGATCAGCGTTCCGTTCTGGAAGATGTTGCCCGTGGGTTCCTCTACGGCCGTCGTTTGTGTGGGCTCTAGAGTGGCCCCTGGCTCCGCCGCAAGGGCGGGACCGAGCAGTGCCAAGAAAATGGCCACCGTCATCGTGAAAAGACATCTGATGGGCGCAGACGCGCCTCGTAAATTCATAGACATAGTGTGTTCCTTGTATCCGTCAAGCCGCTTTTGATTCGCCCAGGATTTTCTGCAGCCTGCCACGCAACTGCGAGAAGGACGAGTCCAACTCAGTACAGTAAAATGCGGCTTCCTCGGCGCTTTTGGCGTTCTTGTCTGCCACCGTTCCCAGGTCACGAATGGTGGTGTTGATTTCGGCGATTTGGCTTTCGTTGGCAACTTGCTCGGAACCGCCGGCAATATCTGCCTCGGATGTGGCTTTCCTGCAAGATGCCGCTTGTTCCTCGGCTCCGAAGAGGAGATTCCTGCTGCAGTCAACAACGGCCTCGACCTTGTCTGCGAACCCCTCGACTTGGCGCACCGAACTCTCGACCGGTTTGATTATCGTCGTGTGGATCATTACAAACAGCAGTCCGAAGCCGATGATGAAAACGCCTGCGATCCCAGTGAGCATCTTGTTCCGGCCGGCAGCGGCAGCGGCAGCCACCTGGTCGATCGGGACCTCGACTTTGACGCTTCCCATCAACTCGCCCAGTTCCCAACTCTTGCCTGGAGCAGTCCCCTGCGCCTCGCGCATGGCCATGATCTCGGGCATCTGCTCGTAATTGTTGTGACAACTTACGCATCCCTCAGCCGATGCGGGATCCGCTCGCATGTAGCGCAGGACCGAGCGGCCACCAGCTTGCTCGATTCTGTACGTTGGCTCCCAGTCTGGTTTGGCTCCGCTTGCACGGAAAGCGTGGTCCTGTTCGACCAATTGCGCCCAACCCCAGCGATCGAAGTCGTCAACGATGCCTTGGTCGGGATTCAGATTCCATTCGCTCATGAGCGCGTAGGAATAGAGGTCGTCCGCTGTCTCTGCGACGCGCTGGGACACATTGCGAACGAATTGTGCCGGAAGCTGGATGAAACCTCGTTGCTCTTCGGAGTGTTGTGATGCGCCGGTCCCATCCCTCTTGAGCTTGCCGACCAGTGACTGTGTGTATTCCGCACGGTCAGCGAGAACTTGTGTTGTAACGATTTCCGCGATACGAACAGCTTCCTGCTCAATGAGTGCTCCATGAGATTGATTGAGCGTCATGAAGCTCGCGATGCCAACGCCAGCGGCGATCACGAGGATCGCGATAGTAAACTTCGTACGAATTCCCATTGCTTTGTTGCTCCTGCTCAAGCGAGTGATAGCAGTTTGTCCTTCAGTTCCCCGCGCTTGTCTTTGTCCGTTACGTACATCGTCGTCGCCCCGATAATGAAATTTCGGACTTCCTTCAAGTGACTGCTACTAAAGGACTCCGGATCCGCACCGCAACGCTCCATTTGCCTTAGGAGCATGGCGTTCGTACGGTCGTCGCCGATATACGGAACAAGTGTATTTGCCACTGATTTATAGGTCGTGCTTGCCATGTTTTCTCCTTCCTCGACGTGTCTTATCGGTCAGGAACCCTTACGACTTAAGGACGAACTGGGAATGATCACCTCATCGCCCTCACATATCCCGTGGAGAAGGAGTGAGAGAAACAGCGCTGAAGTACAGGAATTGATCGTCACGACATGCGGGACTTCGATGGAGGATGCCAGTTCTTCCTCAAACGCTAGAGTCTCAGCACCCATCCCGACCCAGCCTGAGTGCAACACTCGAGTCACCGCGTCAATCTCTTCGGATGAAAAATTGGGCCTGTCAAAGGCCAGGCAATTCTCAAGGGGTCGTACGGCCGCGGTCAGAAGCTGGAACGAATCCTGGCCTGAATGCCCGACGACTCCAGCCCCATGTCCGTAGGGCACAGTCGGAAAAATATTGGCGGCCTCTCGCATCTGCGATCGTTCAGTGCAATTGGTCTGCCAGGATGAGATCTGCACAAGCCATTGAATTCATTCGCCTCGCAATTGGCCCGAGGCTTCGGTCCAGTCAAATGCTTGACCGCTGGATCCCGTTAATGTCATCGGATCGGCGACCCTGATTATCAGCAGGCCTCGGGCGGCTGGGTGGTCTAAATCCGGATTCGCGCGCAGGTTCATAGGGTTGCAGAACCGTAGATCGGGCGTCGGAGAACATTTCGAACGGCTTGCGACACGTCGGAGGTTTCGAAGGAAGTCGAGTCCTTTTATGAGCATTTCGCCAATGTCGTTCAAACGTTCATACCGAGCCGAACGACTCGCGAAACCCACGCTGTTCCTGAATGCGCGCCTTCTTGTACTTAGCCTTGGTTTCTCACCAGTCGCGCGGCAACGTTGATTGGAGCCCGATATTGAAATGGCACTGTTAATTTGATCGGGAATACCCGAACAGACGTCTGATCCTCGTCGGCCGATTATCCTCCTGTTACCACTAGACTAAAGAATCTCCCGAGAAATTCCGATAAACGCAATGTGTCGATAATTGCTCCTTTACATGGATCGAATTCACAGGAGAAAGTCACCAATGAAGATACTCGTCGTGGATGACAGCAAGGTCATGCGGTCGATAGTCAGGCGGACACTCCGTCAGGCTGGTTTCGACTCGCACACCTTTGCTGAAGCAACTGACGGGAAGAACGCTCTCGAGCAGATGAGCGAGTTCCAGCCGGATCTTGTGCTCAGCGACTGGAATATGCCTGAAATGTCGGGCCTGGAATTCCTGCACGCCGTGCGTGCCGATGGAGTAAATACTCCTTTCGTGTTCGTGACCTCGGAAGGAACCGGTGATATGCGCCAACTAGCGTTGGCTGGGGGTGCCCAAGCCGTCATTACCAAGCCTTTCAACGCCGATACCTTCGAACAAGCTCTGTCGGACTTCATCAACTAACCCACAGGAAGCAAGAGGCTACGCCATGTCCGCACTTTCCCTCCCTCAGGAGGACTCCATCGCATCATTGATCGAGTCGTTGGTGGATGTTCCCGTCACCCTGGAATCCAGCACGAAGCGAATTGCGGCCACACCGGAAACCCCGCTGGTGGCTGGCCTGTTCGAACCCGATAGCGGCCCGGGTCCCAGGGCCGCGCTGGTGTTGGATCGGACGCTTGCCGTGGTCTCTGGTTGCTTGTTAATGGGGTCATCCCGACGCATGATCGAGGAGCAGCTGGAGGGTGGCAGCACGGTCGAAGCGCATGTCCTCGAAGCCGCCCATGAAATTCTCAACATTTTCAGCTCGCTGTTCAATCATTCCGGCGGTCCTCATTTCACTCTGAAAAGTGTTGAACTGCTCGTCGGTTCCCCGGACGACCCACTCAGCGGTCCATTGGCTAGCGATCCGGCACTCCAGACAGGCACACGGATCGGGGACTTTCCAATTGGTACATTGGCGATCTTGGATCGCGGAGATTTGCCTCCGACACCGCAGGAGTCTCCAGGCGAGGCCGCGCTCCTATCCGGACTGGATGTGGCTCTCACAGCGGCAGCAATCGAGACATTTGAGATGCTCTTCGGTGACGGAGCGTCCATTTCGGAAGGAGTTTCTGACGCACCGGCCGAAGTGTCGGCCATTATCGGCCTTTCCGGTCAATACGGTGGATTTTTAGCGGTTCACTGCACCCGGGCGGAAGCCTGCAGTCTGGCCGGAACCATGCTCGGTAGCCCGGTCGAAGACATCGACGCCGAAGTTTGCGACGCAATTGGCGAGATCGCTAACGTCCTCGCCGGTAGCCTCAAAAAGCACCTGGACCCTGAGGCGGGCCAGTTTCGACTTGCGATCCCGTCGATCATTCAGGGCGGAGTGAATTTGAAACCTGCGGGTACCGACGCTGAAGAGCAATATCTCCGGGTTGTCTTGGGATCGCTCCAAGCCGGTCTACAACTCGGTCTGTCATCTCGCGGCAACTGACGGTGCACCGGCAGCCCGCGCAGGCGACGCCGGAAAAGGCTTCGCTGTAGTCGCCGAGGAAGTTCGAAACCTGGCCATGCGTAGCACCGAAGCCGCGAAGAGTACCGCGAATTTGATCGAAGGCTCCATCGGAAACGCAGAAGGCGGCGTGTCGATCAACAAAGAGGTACTCGAACATCTTGTTGAAATCAACGGCCAGATTCGCCAAGTTAACGAGGTCATGGCCGAGATTGAAGTGGCATCGGACGGCCAAAGCTCGGGAATTGAGAGAATCAATTCCGCAGTTGACAATCTCAAGCAATCAACACAATTGGTCGCGTCGAACGCTCAAGAATCGGCAAGTACAGCTGAAGAGCTATCTGCGCAAGCCGAAGAAATGAAACACATGGTAGGGAGTTTTAAATGAGTTATTGTCAAGAGTGGTGTTTGACAAAGTGAATCAAGCGGCGGTCTGATCGACTTGTGTCGCTTCGATTCCATCGTTGAGTCAAGCCCATTCTTAGTTGAAACTCTCCACGGCTCACGATGGGTCATGCAACCTTCTTCTTCGATCTCGTCGACGTCTTCGCTTCAATTTTCGGCTCTCGCTGGAGGGCTTCGCGGAGCTTTGGAAGATGACGGTAGCCGATCACCTTCCTCAGGCGCGGTTCGATGTCGATGAGCGCCGTCGCCAACCAGCGTTGCCGCTGACTCGAGTTCTTCCAATGATCGACCTTCGCACACCTTTCCTCGACAAGGGCATTGACCGATTCCAGGCAATTCGTCGTCTTGAACGAACGGCCCAAGACCCCGTACACGCCGAGCCGATGCAACGTGAGGGTCTCTTCCAGGCCTTCCTCAAGGCTCGCAGCCCCCGATTGGTTTCGCTCCTCGAGCTCTCCATGGAGCTCTCCGAGCGCCGCCCGAGCTTCGTCGTACTCCGGGCGCTCGTAGGCCCGCTGCAGCCGGCGTCGCCACACGGCTTGCTCGGTCTTCGATAGGTATCTCACGACGTTCTCGCGTTTGTGCCATTGGCAGCGTTGGACCAGGGCTCGATTCCTGAATGCCTTCTTGACCGCCGCCCGCAGACCTTTGCCGCCGTCGACAATCACCAGCACGCCTTCAGAGATGTCCAGGCCCCGCTCCATCAACGAACGGAGAAACGGAGTCAGCACTTGCTCGTTCTCCGTGTCGGTCTCCACGAAGCCCAAGAAGCGTTTGTCGCCCGAAAGCGTGACGCCCAGGGCCACTACCATCAGGGCGTCGGCAAACGCCTTCCCGTCCAGGAAGATCGCCACGACGTCCTCGCCACTCAGATCCCGCTCCTGCATCTCCCGAAGTTTCGCGGCACTCGCCTGGACGAATCCTCGAGACACCGTCGAACTCGACAGTCCGATCGCTCCCGGAATCGCTTCAGCGGCCGATTCATAGTTCCGGCAGGAGATCCCATACAGCACACGTCTGAGCAGTAGCTCGTTCACCGCGCCACCCGGACTGAGTTCCTCGTAGGTCCGAAGCGGAATCTCCCCGCCCGCCACGCTGCGCACTCGAGGCACCCGAACCGGCACCCGCTGGCCACCCAGCCCCACGGTCCCCGGATTGCTCCCGTGTCGCCGGCCCCGCAACGCCGCCTCCTTTCGTGCGTATCGCTCACCCGCCAACGACTTCACTTCCTCGTCGAGCAACTCCTCCACGTGCATCAACCCCAGTGGGATCAACGCCCGAATCATCTCCACCTTCGAGTCCAATTCCAGTCCCGAGTATTCCTCCCGGCTCAGGACCTCGACCTCACCCAGCACACGCGACTTCTTGCGTTTCTTTACCGAACGTAACAGACTCCTCATCTCGGCTCCTTTCTCTTACAGGCTTGATGTTGTTTCTTCCAATACCATCAAACCATGGGGTTTGGAGCCGTTTCAATTTCCAACTAAGATTGGCACACATTCCCATCGTTGAATTTCACTCCAGTAATCACCTTGGTCAGATCATCGAATCCCCGTAATCGTCGCCAGTACTGCTGGGCACATTGACCCAGTTTGAACATCATGTGCAACATGCCGTCTCGAGTCAGGCAGCCGCTGGATCGCCGGGTTCGGTGGCGAATGGTGGCAAAGGTCGACTCAATGGGGTTCGTCGTTCTAATGCTCTGCCAGTGCTTGGCCGGAAAGTCGTAAAAGGCCAGCAGTGCATCTCTGTCTTTTTGCAGGCAGAGAGTGGCTTTCGGATACTTTGGCTCATCGGTTTCAATGAACAGGTCGAAGGCCTTCTCGGTGTCTGCCTGTATTTCAGCCTGCCAGATCGCCTGCAGTGCCTGTTTAGCTTTCGCCTGAGCCGACTGCGGTAAGCAGTTGAGCACGTTCATGGCCTGGTGCATCCAGCAACGTTGTTGGCCGGTCTCGGGATAGATTTCCTCCAGTGCGGCCCAGAACCCCATCGCACCGTCACCGATGGCTAGCTTCGGGATATTCATCCCACGGGACTTCAGTTTCAACAGGACCTCGCGCCAAGGGAGTAACGTAAATCTTGTGTTTCGGTGGTCTGAGGTTGTCCAGGTAGTGGGGCTTCGAATCCCCCGACCAGGGCGCCGTCGAAACGGGGGCGAAGCCGAGCAAAGCGTGGAATAACGCCTGGCCCAACCTTCGAAAGGCTGCCGGATTACCGGGGTTGCGATTCCATGACCTGCGGCATACAATCATCACGGAGTTGGCCGAGATGGGAGCTCCAGACCGCATCATGGAATCGATCACGGGACATCTGTCACGGCGAATGTTGGAGCGCTACTCGCACATCCGAATGGACGCCAGGCCAGCGGTACTTGACGCACTGGATGCTCACCGGATTGAAGCGGCCAACGGGCAGGATTCCATAGGTTCGATAGAGGCTACGTCACAAACTGCGGCACAATCCGCCATAGAACAAGCAGGCCCGAGTCACTAACCTGTTAAAAGTACATATTTTGGAGAGATGTCCGAGAGGCTGAAGGAGCACGCTTGGAAAGCGTGTGTGGGGGTAACCTCACCGTGGGTTCGAATCCCACTCTCTCCGCTTATGATTTTGAGTCAAGCCCATTCTTAGTTGAAACTCTCCACGGCTCACGATGGGTCATGCAACCTTCTTCTTCGATCTCGTCGACGTCTTCGCCTCAATTTTCAGCTCTCGCTGGAGGGCTTCGCGGAGCTTTGGAAGATGACGGTAGCCGATCACCTTCCTCAGGCGCGGTTCGATGTCGATGAGCGCCGTCGCCAACCAGCGTTGCCGCTGACTCGAGTTCTTCCAATGATCGACCTTCGCACACCTTTCCTCGACAAGGGCATTGACCGATTCCAGGCAATTCGTCGTCTTGAACGAACGGCCCAAGACCCCGTACACGCCGAGCCGATGCAACGTGAGGGTCTCTTCCAGGCCTTCCTCAAGGCTCGCAGCCCCCGATTGGTTTCGCTCCTCGAGCTCTCCATGGAGCTCTCCGAGCGCCGCCCGAGCTTCGTCGTACTCCGGGCGCTCGTAGGCCCGCTGCAGCCGGCGTCGCCACACGGCTTGCTCGGTCTTCGATAGGTATCTCACGACGTTCTCGCGTTTGTGCCATTGGCAGCGTTGGACCAGGGCTCGATTCCTGAATGCCTTCTTGACCGCCGCCCGCAGACCTTTGCCGCCGTCGACAATCACCAGCACGCCTTCAGAGATGTCCAGGCCCCGCTCCATCAACGAACGGAGAAACGGAGTCAGCACTTGCTCGTTCTCCGTGTCGGTCTCCACGAAGCCCAAGAAGCGTTTGTCGCCCGAAAGCGTGACGCCCAGGGCCACTACCATCAGGGCGTCGGCAAACGCCTTCCCGTCCAGGAAGATCGCCACGACGTCCTCGCCACTCAGATCCCGCTCCTGCATCTCCCGAAGTTTCGCGGCACTCGCCTGGACGAATCCTCGAGACACCGTCGAACTCGACAGTCCGATCGCTCCCGGAATCGCTTCAGCGGCCGATTCATAGTTCCGGCAGGAGATCCCATACAGCACACGTCTGAGCAGTAGCTCGTTCACCGCGCCACCCGGACTGAGTTCCTCGTAGGTCCGAAGCGGAATCTCCCCGCCCGCCACGCTGCGCACTCGAGGCACCCGAACCGGCACCCGCTGGCCACCCAGCCCCACGGTCCCCGGATTGCTCCCGTGTCGCCGGCCCCGCAACGCCGCCTCCTTTCGTGCGTATCGCTCACCCGCCAACGACTTCACTTCCTCGTCGAGCAACTCCTCCACGTGCATCAACCCCAGTGGGATCAACGCCCGAATCATCTCCACCTTCGAGTCCAATTCCAGTCCCGAGTATTCCTCCCGGCTCAGGACCTCGACCTCACCCAGCACACGCGACTTCTTGCGTTTCTTTACCGAACGTAACAGACTCCTCATCTCGGCTCCTTTCTCTTACAGGCTTGATGTTGTTTCTTCCAATACCATCAAACCATGGGGTTTGGAGCCGTTTCAATTTCCAACTAAGATTGGCACACATTCATGATTTTCGTTAACTGCTGATAATAGAAGATATGTGGATCATATCGACTTTGTGTTCCACGTTTTGCTCCTCCTTGTATTCGGGATTACCCGGGTAAATCTTCAAAGCTCTACGCTCCGGGCAGAATCCTCCCCAAAATCGGACGATTTTCGGTTAACGTGACCATAACCTTGGCACCCAACCCGCGCGCCGAGCCAACCGGAACCCGCAAAGGGGCGTGGGCGGAGCGGGGATTGTGAAGGACATATCGGCCGTTCGGGCAGTTACAATCAGAGGTTGTCATCGTTGCCGTCGTCTGGCTCCAGGCGGCCCAGTACTTCGGGAGGAAAGATCGATATGAGCTTGGAGTTGGTCATTATCACCCTTGGCATGGCGTTGTTGCTGATGGGAGTCGTGGGTAAAGTGAATATCAAGGGGATAGCGGTGGGTACCGACACATCGATCGCTAGGCTCGGTATGGGTGTGATCGGCCTTACGCTGGTAACCTCTTCCTTTTTCTATCCCGGATTCCCAGCGGAGCTGGTGGATTCCGACTCAAACCGATCGGAAGATCGTGCCGCACCGAGGTCAGGGGCAACGGCGAGCGCGGGACAGGCGGAGTCAGAACAACGAACCCGGGCTGGAGAAGGCGTCCTGATTCAGGACAACGCGCGGCTTTCGATCCAGCTACTCACGGACGATCGTTCCGACAGCCCTCTTCCACAGGAAATAAAAGAGCTGTTGGAATTACAGGGTTACCAACCCACTGTCTGGCCCGGGTCTCTGAACTACCACGAAAACGGGTACGGACTTCCCAGCGGGACCCTCGCCGACGCTCGATCGATCATCGTCTTCCACGACGAAGCCAGCGGCACCCGGGCCGGGGAAATCGCTGCTCTGTTAGAGACTGTTCCAGGTGTCGGGCAAACCGAATTAATGATCGACCTGCGGTCCGGTGGCCCAGATGCTTATGGCATCTTCTTCCCACCAGGGGACTGACATCGGGACCGCTGGGTCGATCCGCGAACCCAGCCACAAGGATGATTCGGATAGAAGTGCCATCTCTTCGAAAGACGAACTACGGTCCGCGAGGTGATTTAAATAATTCGAGAGCCGACGCGAACTTGAGAAATCACTGGCGATGGGGGTTCACTCGGATGAATCCGACACACAAGGACACGCAAGATCCATCGCCTGGAACCCGAAGCCTCGGCAATGAGATACAATCCGTTACCGTCGGCATAGCGACCGGAATCGGAAACAGTGCGGACAGGAGCTGCGGAGAGTGCTTTGTCCAGCTGTTTTCCTCCAAGTCGTCAGCAGGTCCAGGGTTTAAGATAACTATTGCAGGGAGTCAGCTCCTGTTCGTAAATTTTCGCCTCTGAATATCAGGCTCAAGGGGGGCTGTGCAATTGGCGCCCGCGAATCCCGCCAGGTCCGGAAGGAAGCAACGGTAGTGGGTTACCCGATGTGACACAGTATCCCCCGGGCCTGGCCCATGAAATACCGTCCCGACCCAGACACACCAGATGAAATACCAGGTCATCGCGCGGAAGTTCAGACCACAGTTATTCGAAGAAGTGGTCGGGCAGAACCCGATTGTCCAGACACTCAAGAATGCGATCGAAATGGATCGCATCGGCCACGCCTACCTGTTCTGCGGCCCCCGGGGAGTGGGGAAAACGACCACGGCCCGGCTCCTTGCCAAGGCTCTGAATTGCGGACAGGGCCCCACGGCCACGCCCTGCAACGCATGTCCGTCCTGTGAGGAAGTCTCCGTCGGGCGCTCCATCGATGTACTGGAAATCGACGCAGCTTCGAACACGGGTGTGGACAACATTCGCGAACTCCGGGAAAACGCGCGCTACGCGCCATCCCGGGACCGTTTCAAGATCTTTATCGTTGATGAAGTTCACATGCTGTCAACGTCGGCCTTCAATGCGCTGCTGAAGATCCTGGAAGAACCGCCCGCCCACATCGCATTTATTCTCGCTACGACGGAAAGGCATAAATTGCCCGCCACGATTCTGTCGCGCTGCCAACAATTCGTCTTTCGGACGATACCCCCAACCGAGATACTCGAGCATCTGCAGAAGATCGCGGAACGTGAAGGAATCACAATCGGCGATGGCGCGCTCGACTACGTCGTCAAGGCGGCCGAAGGCAGCATGCGCGATGCGCAGTCGTTGCTCGACCAGGTCATCGCATTCGGCGGTCAGGAAGTAAACGATGATGACGTACGGAATGTTCTGGGTTTTATTCCATCCGATCTCCTGGACCAGGGGGTCGAGGGACTGATCGCGCGTGACTCAAAGACCCTGCTCGATGTGATTCAGGTTCTGTCCGATCAGGGCCTCAACCTTCAGCAGTTCGTACGGGAGTTCATGTCACGTATTCGCGATATGCTTCTAGCAAAACTTGAGATCGGGGAAAGGATTCTCGCCGGTAGCGAAGAGCGAAGCCGAATCGTATCCCAGTCCGAACAATTTTCGGAGCAGGACCTGATTCGGTTCTTCGACATGCTGCTCCGCCTGGAGAGTGATCTGCGCTGGACCGCTGAACCGCGGTTCCACCTTGAGATCGGGTGCATCAAGCTGGCCAAGGTCGGGCATTTGCGCGACATCGAAGACGTCATACGGGATCTTGCTCCGGAGGGGACGCCCCCGCACCCCCGCGTACGGCCCGAACCGCAGCGATCAGCACCGGCGCCGCAGCGGCAATCGCCACCTCCCAAGAGAACGCCACAGACCAAGACAACGCCACAGACACCGCAGACAAGGCCCGTGAGGGAGGGCATCCGGCCTGGACCGGAACCAGCGGAAACCGTAGAGGTCAGAGACCCAGCCGGCAAACCGACAGGTGCGGCCCGAGAGAGCGCATCCGCTCGGACCGACACAGCGGACCCGGAAGGAGCCCCCCGGCCAACGCTGCCCTTCGCTGAAGCGTACCGCAGAAAGATCAAAGAGCAGTCGGGTACAACGGGTCTGTACCTCGAAAAGGTGGCTGGCATCCGACAAGACCGGGATCTCGTCGAGATACAGGTCGTAAGCCCGGCGGTACGGACCACGCTTGAGAACCCGGAACACTTTCAGATTCTGGAGCAGGCGGCCAGTGAACTGCTGGGCAGAGCAGCTTCGGTATCCCTTATAATGACCGCGTCATCGGACGGACCGGTCCACACCGAGGGGGATCGGCCACTCAAGGAATCGGCCGAGAACGAAACTCTTGTCCAGAACTTCCTGGATGTCTTCCGCGGAGAAATCGCACACGTCAAGAACGCGAAGAAGCCGGATAAACAATAAGGAGCCACGTGATGAAGAATATGCAGCAGATGATGAAGCAGGCTCAGCAAATGCAGGAACAGTTGCAGAAACAACTGGAACAGACCGTCGTCGAAGCCAGTGCCGGCGGCGAGATGGTGTCGGTCAAAATGAATGGCAATAAACAGCTCCTTTCCGTAGAAATCGATCCCGAAGTACTCAGCGGGGGAGACCGGGAGATGCTCCAGGATCTGGTCGTGGCCGCAGTCAACGAAGCGGCTCGGCGGGTCGATGAAGCCATGACGGGCCAGCTGGGGAATCTGGCATCCGGTTTGAATATTCCAGGCCTGTAATGGGCAATCTTGCCGAACCGGTCAACCGGCTCATCGAAAACTTCAGAAAACTTCCGGGCATCGGCACCAAGTCGGCCCAGCGAATGGCCTTCCACATCCTCAAGATGGAAAATACAGAAGCTGAGCAACTGGCCAGTTCCATCGTCGATATGAAGCAGTCGATCCGCCGGTGCACGACCTGCAACAACCTCACCGATGTAGACCCCTGTTCCTTCTGTACCCGCCCCAATCGGAATGATGGCCTCCTCTGTATCGTCGAAGAAGCCCACAACATCGTTCCGGTGGAAAATACGCACGAATTCAATGGGCGCTACCACGTCTTGATGGGGGCCCTTTCCCCCTTGAAGGGGATCGGTCCGGACCAACTCGCCATCCGATCATTGATCGACCGTCTGCAGTCGGGGTCGGTTGAAGAAATCATCATCGCCACAAACCCGAACGTCGAGGGAGAAACGACAGCCTTGTACCTTTCCAAACTGATCAAACCGCTCGGGATTCGCGTCACCCGGCTGGCGATGGGACTTCCCGTGGGTGGGGACCTGGACTATGCCGACGCCGTCACGATGACGAAGGCCTTAGAAGGCCGAAGAGAACTGTGAGGCGGACCGGTTCCTGCTGAGCATTCGATAAATTCCGATCGGCATCTCCGTCACGACGCAGGTCGATCCTATTGGGCCCTTTTCGGATTCTGAACGACTGGGATGTGTGACACGACACGATCGCGGGTTCGAATCACGTGTCACTGCTTACAAGGAAATGAGTTCTTCAAATTCGGGGATCTGGTCGCGCAGCTTTTTCTCGATTCCGTGGCGTAGCGTGATCGACGAACTGGTGCAACCGGCGCAGGCGCCGACGAGTTTGATCCTTATCGAATGCCCGCTGACGTCGATGAGCTGCACATCGCCTCCGTCTGCATGCAGTCCCGGGCGAACCTGATCCAGGACGGCCTCGACCTTCATTGTGAAATCAGCGCCTTCTGGAATAGTCGCTCCGCCGCCCGAAACCTCCGATGCGATGGTCCGACCGGCGAGAAAGTCCGGATCCACACCGAATATTTTTGACAGGAGTCCCATAATCAGATTCAGGTCGAAGCCATCATGTCATCAAAGACGTCTTCGGCGTGATAAGAACTCCGAACGAGGGGGCCCGAAAAAACCCATCGGATACCAATTTCCTGGCCGATGTTTCGAAACTCATCGAATTCGGCCGGTGTGTAGTAGTTTTCGATATCCGCGTGTTTCGGCGTCGGGCGCAAGTATTGGCCGATCGTAAGAATGTCGACACCCGCCTCTACGGCATCGATCATGACTCGATGCACTTCGTCTGTCCGCTCTCCGAGGCCGACCATGATGCCGGTCTTGACAAAACCGGACCGGCTCATCCCGCGGGCCTGGGCCAACAGACCCAGCGACCGACGATAGTCCGACTTGAATCGAACCCTCGGGTAGAGACGTTCGACTGTTTCGACGTTGTGAGAAAAAATGTCGGGTCCGGAGTTCATGACGATCTCGAGGGCTTCGGTCGATCCCTCGAAGTCCGGTGTCAGCAATTCGATCTTTACCGCCGGATCAAGCCGGCGTATGGCATGAACGGTCTCGGCAAAAATTGCAGCACCCCCGTCAGCGAGATCGTCCCGGTCCACTGAGGTTATGACGGCATGCCTGAGCCGGAGGTCTCGCACGGCAGCCGCGACACGGGCGGGTTCGGATTGATCCAGTTCGGTCGGTTGCCCGGAGCGTACAGCACAATATGCACAGGCGCGGGTACAGATATCCCCGAGGATCATGAACGTCGCCGTCCGGTGCTGCCCCCAGCATTCGGCCACATTCGGACAACGGGCATCCTCACACACAGTATTCAGACGGTGGCTACGGAGAATGTCTCGAACCTCGAAGTACTCCTCGCCGCTTGGAATGCGCACCGTCAACCAGTCTGGATGCCGACCCATAGGACATCAGTATAGCGCGTATGCAAATGAAAGACGCTAGACCACACCTGCCGGGATTTCAGACTCACATGTCTGCAGCCGAGTGGATTGTGAGACCCGATAAGCGTTAGATTGCACGGCTGACAATTGCAGGGTGGGCGCGTCTAACGACTCGCGTGACCTGAAAGGCAGATGGGGCAGCTGGACATTGAAGATCTCCTGAAGGTATTTAATCAGTACTACCGTTAAGGCACAGCCAGGGAGTGAAAATGACCCACTCCTTCCGGCGAGCGGGAGGGGTTCCATGGTCGTTGTTCTACACCCCCCGGTGCACACTGACCCTCAGTAAACTACATTAACTCAGACCGAATCTGACGCACGCTGACTACCACGAAATCGACGCGGGCTGCAGCGCCGCCTTCAGTCAGTAGATGTCGAAACGCTCCGCGACGAGCGTCGGATCTCCCTGAATACGGATATCCTTCCTGCTCTCTTCTTCCAGTTCCGTGAAATCGACGAATTCCCCACTCTTGAGAGCCTTCGCAACATCCGGACTCACCCGAACCGTCATTTCGTCACCCTCGGCCTGACCCAGCATCTTCCTGACCTCCTGCTGAATCTCGTAACATACGGTCTCGATGCCTTTGACAAATCCTGCACCGTCACATCTTGGGCAG
Organism: Terriglobia bacterium; assembly: GCA_965263045.1. Classification (GTDB taxonomy): domain Bacteria; phylum Acidobacteriota; class Terriglobia; order 20CM-2-55-15; family 20CM-2-55-15. The sequence continues at coordinate 3,224,307 of CBDHGK010000041.1, read as the reverse complement.
GATGTCCCCATGATCCGCTCCAGTGATGGTTGGGTCCTTTTTCGGGTGATGGCCACCAATCCGAAATCATTGAACTGGAGAATCTTCGACGGAGACTTGTCCTTTTGCAAATCCTCTTCGAGGGCCTGCATCACTCTTTGTCGGCTCTTTCGCTCCTCCATGTCGATGAAATCAACGACAATGATCCCTCCCAGATTCCGCAGCCGCACCTGTCGCACGATCTCGTGCACAGCGTCCATGTTGGTCCGAACGATCGTGTCTTCGAGACGGTTGGACTTTCCGACGAACTTTCCGGTGTTGACGTCGATCGCAACCAACGCTTCCGTCTGATTGACGACGATGTAGCCGCCCGATTTCAGCCAGACCTTCGCCCGCATCGCCTTGTCGACTTCCTGCTGCACACCGTACTCTTCAAAGATCGCGTTTTCCTTCAGGTGCAAGCGCACACGGTTCACCAGCGACGGCTGGAATCGGCTCACAAATTCCAGTACTTTCGTGTATTCCGCCTCAGTATCCAGGCGGATTGCTTTGAATTCGTCGGAAAGCTGATCCCGCAATACGCGATGGACCAGGTTCAAATCGCTGTGGATCACAGCCGGTGCAGGAGCCGAATCACTCTTCTCCCGAATCTCGCTCCACAAATCGGCCAGAAAGCGCAGATCCTGTACGAATTCCTTCTCGTCTCGTCCGTCGGCAGCCGTCCGAACGATAAATCCACCCGGCAATCCCTCACGGTTTTCGGCGATGATCTTTCTCAAGCGGGAGCGCTCGTCCTCGGAAGATATCTTTCTCGATACCCCGATGTGTTCAACAGTCGGCATATACACGACATAACGGCCCGGCAGGGCAACATGCGAGGTGATCCTCGCCCCTTTCTTCCCCAGTGGCTCTTTAGAAACCTGGACCAGGATTTCCTGACCCTCCTTCAACAAATCGGAGATCGTCGGTGTCTTTGAAGCCGCATCCCCCCGGCCGGATTGGGGCGGATCCGAAGTGCGTCTTCCGCTACGTCGCACCGGAGGTTTCCTTGAAAACTGCCCGTTCCTGGGGCGGTCGGATATCCGGGCCTCCCGCTTCTCGCCCTGCCCGGTCTCCTCATCCGGTGTATTCGGGTCTCCAATTTCCCTGTTGGCGGATGATTCGTCGGAGGGGCTGTCCCCCCCCCCGGCTTCCCTCACACCGGGATCGCTGTCGGGAACCCCGGCGTCACTGGACGGACCCGTGGAGGGAGGTCCATCGGACTCGACCGCTTCGTCAACCTCAGGCTTGGAGGGCACAGATCGGCCTTTGTACTTGGCAAGCGATTCGCCCGGCAAAAGACTCAAACCCGGGGAACTGGCCCCATCGGGTCGAGATTCGTACGACGGCATGCGGGGCTTCCGCTCACGTCTCTCAGGGCGTCTTCTCGGACTCCCCCGATCCGAGCTTTTCGTCTCTGAACTTTTGGGTTCAGCGCTTTTTGCCTCGGGGGCTTTCGGTTCAGAACTTCTGGCCTCGGGACTGGTTGCCGGGGCTTCTACGCCGGAAGATGCCCCATCGCGGACCTCATTGGCTGGAGAAACCCGGTCCCCGGCGGCTGGAGAAACCCAGTCCCTGGCAACGGCTTTATCCGGACTTTCTTTGGCCTTCTCAGGCTGCGTTTCGGTCCGCGGTGCGCGGCCTGCACGGCTCGTCCGGGTTGACCGGGTCGCACGACTTGTTCGACTCGAACTCGACTTACGACCTCCGTCACCCCCCTTAAAGGCCTCTTCTTCGGCGGTCGAAACGATCCGGTCGTACTCGTCCATATCTTCGAGAAAGTCCGAAACGTATAGGAAGGCATCCCGTTCGAGGCCGATATCGACAAAGGCCGACTGCATCCCGGGAAGGACCTTTGTGACGCGTCCTTTGTAGATATTTCCCACGATACCCTGCGCGCGGTGGCGCTCGATCAGGAACTCGACAAGTTCGTCATCTTCAAGAACTGCAACTCTCGTTTCTTGAGGGATTGTGGAAATGATCAGTTCTTTCCGCATCGATACTCCTACGCCCTTCGTTATCGGCAGGCAGGGGTATTCCTCGACGCAGGCGCGCGAGCGCGCATGGGGAAAATGTCATGGAATCTCCTGGCCCGGAGGAGCTAACCCGCTTGTTCAGGTCCGCTAAACGTCGATGTAACCTGGGAGACGCCGGAACAGATATCCGTGTTTGCGCGATCACTGGTACGGATGCACGCAAGTGCCGCCTTCAAAGGCGTTGGGCTGGCTCAGACGATCCCGAGCCACCGTGTTCGCATTTCACAGACATCCGCCGCGTGCGGTTCACGCTATCGGAGGCTCTCCCGGAACGAACCGTCTCCGATTTGAACAACGCGAGTCACAGCTCAACTCATCCGCCGTAACGTTACGGGCAAAAATTCTTGTATATAAGTCGAGTCGGGTGGCGAGAGGTCCACCTGGCACCTGGGGAACCACACCGACCGGGAAGCGTGTCCTGTTCAACGAACACGCCCATCACAACTAGCAACCTGGGGCCGTGACATCAAGCGCCTCACTGAAAGATCTCCGATTCAGAGGCAGCAGGCACCGAATCCACGGCTGACTACTCCGGAGGCACATGCTCCGGCCTGCTTTACGTCTTTCTAGTTCTTCAGGAAGTTATCAGATCTCCAGAAAACTGGTGTCGATATAATGGCGCGGTATTGACCGGATCCGGACGATAACCACACAACGAATAAGCAGTTAGAGTCAGATGTGGCCCGACAAAATCCACCCTCGCCCAGCCGAGACTATAGCACGTAATGTCAGTTGACGTATCGATAGCGCCGCACGCTCACGATGAGGCCGAGTCCGATAAAGGCCGTCAGGACTGATGATCCTCCATAACTCAGAAACGGTAACGGTATACCCGTGATCGGCATATATCCGATCACCATGCCAACATTCACGAGAATGTGAAACACGAACACGCCGCCGATACCGAGCACGATGAACAATCCCAGCGTATCTCCGGGCATTAATGTCAATGACAGTGTTCTGAACACGAAAACCAGCAGGAGCAACAGCGTGACACACACGCCCACGAATCCCAATTCCTCGGCTACGACGGAGAAAATGAAATCCGTGTGCCGCGTTGGCAGAAACCCCAGCTGATTCTGGCTGCCCTGGAAAAGCCCAGTCCCCCACAGACCGCCCGAACCGATGGCGATTTTCGACTGAATGACCTGGTATCCGCTCCCGAGCGGATCGCTTTCCGGTTGCAGAAACGTAAGTATTCGATCTTTCTGGTAGTCCTCCAGAACCGCCCATGTCACGGGCAGAAGAAAGATCACGATCAGAACACCCGACACCAGGGCCGCAGGACGCACGCCACGGACGAAGAGGCCGATGGCCAGAATCGGCACGAACGTTAAAGCAGTTCCCAGATCGGGCTGGGCCGCCACCAGTAGCGGGGGAACACCACAGATCGCACAGGCGACAAGAATCTGGGGTAGCGTTAAGTACCGTTTGTGTATCTCTGAAAGAAATCGTGCCAGCGCGACCACGACCACCAGTTTCGTCAATTCGGACGGCTGCAAGCCGAAGGACCCAATGCCGAACCAACTTCGTGCTCCCGCCACCGTGCTTCCAAAGAGTAAAACACCAACCAGCAAACCCACCGTAACCACATAGATCCAGGCGATGTGTTCGGCAAGCACGTGGTAGTCGACCGATGCGACAACGAAGCTGAGGCCAACTCCGGCGAGCAGCCAGACCAGTTGACGCAAAGCGTAGCTCGGGGAATCCATGTTCAGCGTGGAACTGTATATTTCGATCAGACCGATCGTGCCCAGAGCGACTGCAACCGACAACAGGAACCAGTCAAAGTCCTCCCAAAACCGCCGGCGTCTCAGGGCAGCGATCATCGATCGCTCAACGGCTCATTCATCAGACCGGCCACATCGTTGATGTTCCCCTGAGTCGAGAGTCCGCCTTTCTTATCGAAATACACCTGCATGATGGCTTGTGCAACCGGTGCCGCGGCTGCGCCACCGCCCCCGCCGTTCTCGACGAACACTCCCACGACAATCTCGGGATCGTCGTACGGGGCAAACCCGACAAACCATGCGTGATCTTCCAGGTCCGCCCGACCAGGAACCACATCCTTGGCCACCACCTGTGCCGTACCGGTCTTCCCGCCAACCTCAAAGCCCCGTACGCGGGCCCGGGTTCCGGTTCCGAGTTCGTTGACAACGCCCCAGAGCGCTTGCCTCATAGTGTTCAGTGTCTCCGTACCAATTGAGTATTCTTCTTTCCGGAGACCCGGGACGTCCGGATCGAGTGGCCGAACCAATTCGGGGTTCACCAGGTGTGGCTGCATCAGTTTTCCACCCACAACCAGGCCTCCAACAGCCCAGGTCAACTGCAGCGGTGTCACGCTAATGGGTCCCTGGCCGATGCTGACCGATATTGTTTCGCCCGGAAACCATCGCGTATCGGAGGTGCTCTGTTTCCATGCCTCCGATGGAATCAAACCCGGGTCTTCTCCGGGCAGGTCGATTCCGGTCTTGCGACCCAGACCCATCTTCACCGCATATTGAGAAATTCGCTCGATCCCCAGTCGATCACCCACTGTATAGAAAAAGACATTGCAGGAATGGACGAGCGCGTGATGCACATCCATGGCGCCGTGACCGCCTCCACGCCAACAGTCGAATCGATTGCCGTAGAATACGGCGTGCCCGGGACAAAATACGGTTTCCTCAAAACCAAGCTCTTCTTCTTCCATTCCAGCGGTGGCCATGAAGATCTTAAAGACCGAACCGGGCGAATATCTGTTCTGTATGGCCCTGTTCTGGAGCGGCTTTGCCGGATCTGCGAGCAGTGCGTCCCACTCCTGCTGGCGAATGCCCTGGGCGAATAACGTTGGGTCGAACGCAGGCCGGGAGACCAATGCGAGAATCTCTCCGGTTCCCGGAATCATAGCGACGGCCACACCCGTTCGATCGCCCAGAGCCTCTTCAGCCACAATCTGTAAATCGAGGTCCAGAGTCGTCACCAGATCGTTGCCCGGAATTGGCCGCACTTCACCGAGAAATCCCATTTCACGGCCAAAATTATTGACGATTACGCGCCGAATGCCGTCCCTGCCCTGGAGCAATCGATCGTACTGCCGCTCCAGTCCGGACTGACCCACAACGTCTCCGGACTCGATCGTGGGAAACTCTTCGCTCTCCAGCCGACTCTGAGTGATTTCGCCGACATATCCGATCAAGTGAGCCGCCACTTCCCTCCGCTCGTACCGGCGTCGGGGGCTCAATTCCAGACTGATCTCGGAGAGCTCGTACTTGCGTGCCTCGACAAAGGCCGTTTCGTCTGCAGACAGATCTTCGGCCAGCAGAATCGGCTCGTATTCGGGTTCATCCAGATACGGCTTAATCCGGGTCAACATCTCTGCACGGCTGAGTTCGATTCCCGGCGCCAGCAAGTCGATGGTCTCTTCGACGCTGCGGGCACTGTTCTCCCGTGTCAGGATGAGATTGAACGACGGACGGCTATCGGCAATGATTCGGTTTTCACGATCATAGATGTGGCCGCGCGGGGCCGCGAGTGGTATGTCACGGATGCGATTGCGCTCCGCCAGTTGCCGGTAATAGGGGGATCGAGCAATCTGATGACTCCAGAAACCGAAGGCCAGCACGCCAAACGCGAGCACGACCAGCCCGAGGATGATGCTGACCCGCCCGTTGAGGCGTTCAAGTTCGTTAGGCTGGAACATTTACGAACCGGCTCCGATACCCAAAGAGAATCAGTCCGAACAAAGCGTTAAAGACAGCGGACAGGAGCCAGAATCCGAGCGCGGGCCCGGATAGGCCGACAGAACCCTGGGACGCCAGAAAGTTCAACAATCCCTTTACCGCCAAGTCGAGAAACGTGAACAGGACCAACGCCAGCACGCGCGTGACCGGCTGCTCCACGTCGAACTTCGAGCTTGCCGAAGCGGCCAGAAAACCGATCAATGTCTTTGTGAAGCCATTCATCCCCAGGGCCGCACCAGACAACGAGTCCTGCATCAAACCAACTACACTGCCAATAGCGATCGATCCAGACGGCCGCGCCAGGGTGAAACCGTAATAGACAGAGTAAATTAGAGGCAGATCGAAATAACTGAACACTCGGAATTTCAGCGTCAGTATACCCTGAGCGACAACGATTAAAACAAGGATAAGCGCAAATTTTGCGAGGGACCGGAATGTTCCGTGAGGGTTAATGGCGTGTTCCATTGAGCGAAGCTGTCATGGAATTGTGGGACCCGGCTGCCCATCCTCATAACGTCCGTCAAACAACCCGGCTGCGCCCGGTGAGGAGATCAGGCATATGACCTCTTCGAGCCGGCTCAAGTCCGCGGCAGGTTCCACGCGTGCCGTCTTCAGCAGGTCCCGGTCGGGTCCGTTGGCCGCGACGGACCCCACCGGAAGGCCCTTTGGGTAAATCTGATCGGTTCCGGAAGTGATGATCTCCTCGCCAGGCAACAGTTCGATGTGATCGTCGATATGTTCCAGTTCCAGATAGCGGGTTCCGTCACCGCGGATAATTCCCTGAAGCCGACTCGACCGGGCGATCACCCCGACTGCGCCCTCCGGGTCGGATACGAGTTGTACGATTGAGGCCGCATGTCCCGCGTGAATAATCCGGCCCACAATGCCATCCGGTGTGATCACCGGCGAATTATTGTGGAGACCATGCCACGTTCCTTTATCTATGGTGACGGTCTGGCGGGAAGAAGTCGTGTCTCGCCCAATCACACGCGCAACAACACGCTCGGCATTGACCAAGGGATCCAGATCCAACAGGCGACGGAGGCGGGCGGCCTCGCCGACCGCCTCGCGCTGTTGCTCCAACTCCATTTGCAGCCGGGATAGCTCGGCCTCCAGACGCAAGTTTTCGCGTCGCGTATTCAGAAGCGTGAAGTAGTTCCTCCAGACCGAGCCGGTCCCATCGATAATGACATCGAACAATTTCTCGATCGGAGTCAGTCCATCCAGAATCAGGGTGCGCACGATGCCGGTCTCGTTTCGGCCTCCCCCCGGCAGAGTAATCATGAGCGTATGGCCAAACAGAACGGCACAGAGCACGAGCCAGACGTTTCTGTTGGATCCCGATATCATCAGCTCACGGCAATCTTACGCAAGAGCACGAAATCGTTCAGCATTTTCGAAGTACCCATGACGACACAGTCCAGTGGGTCCTCCGCCAACGTCACTGGAAGTCCCGTTTCCTGTCCAATGCGCTCGTCCAGATTTCGGATCAAACCGCCACCGCCTGCGAGAATGATTCCCCGGTCCGAAATGTCGGAGGACAGTTCGGGCGGCGTGCGCTCCAGCACAATACGAATGGAATTGACGAGAACCTTGATACATTCTTCGAGGGCCTCGCGGATTTCTTCATCCGAGACGGTGATGCTCTTAGGAACTCCGGCCATCAGGTCCCGACCCTTGATGTCCATGGTACGGGACTCTTCCAGCGGATAGGCTGAACCAATTTCGATCTTGACCCGCTCCGCGGTGCGCTCCCCGATCAACAGATTGTACTTCTTCTTGATATATTGAATGATCGCATCATCCATTTCGTTGCCGGCCACCTTGTCGGAGCGACTGTGCACGATGCCGGACAGTGATATGACGGCTATTTCAGTAGTACCTCCGCCGATATCGACGATCATATTGCCCGCGGGTTCGGTCACCGGCAAACCGGATCCGATGGCGGCAGCCATGGCCTGTTCGACGAGATGAACTTCGCTGGCCTTCGCCCGGTAAGCAGAGTCCTGAACCGCCCTTTTTTCGACCTGTGTGATTCCGGCCGGCACACCGATCACGATTCGCGGATGCACGAGCACCTTTCTTCCATGCGCTTTCTGAATGAAGTAGGTGAGCATCTTCTCGGTGACCGTGAAATCCGCAATGACGCCGTCTTTCATAGGCCGAATAGCAATAATGTTGCCGGGCGTCCGCCCCAGCATGTCCTTGGCCTCTTTCCCGACGGCTTCAACCTGATTTGTGATCTTGTTGATGGCGACGATCGAGGGTTCGTTAACGACGATGCCACGGCCTTTGGCAAAGACGAGGGTATTGGCAGTTCCCAGGTCGATCGCCAGATCGCTGGAAAACAGGCTGAACACGGAGCGAAAATTCATAAATCCCTTTCGGCACCTCTATCACGCATAATTTGCGTTCAGAATTCGGTAGCCGACCTATCATACTGAAAATTAAACACTAAATGCCAGACTGATTCCATCCTTAGGACTGCCCATTTCGAGCATCATCGGCAGCATTTGGAGCAACCCCAAAATAACGATCCGTCGGTCCCAGAGCTGAGCTACCGTAACGGAATCCTGGCGATGCCGCGGCTTGAAATACAATCTTCGTCCGAATGGGGATAGCCATCGCTCGATTATTCCGATCGCTGTCGGTGTTACATTCGTCGGTGTTACATTCAAGGTGTCACATTCATAGTGTGGTCCGAACACAAGACGCGCCCCGAGGTCTCGTGATGGAACACCTAACGTGTCCTGGCGTCGAGCAAGCACCGAATGCAACCGCCGTCGACAAGACCCCACGACCGGGCATTCCTTATGGTGGAAGCCCTCGGGTCTGTTTTGATAGCATAACAAGTCGCAATTTTGTATTTGGAGGACTTCGATGCTCGCATTCTTTCGACGCCAAAAATGGCTGTGGGTTGTCTTGATCGCAATATTCAGCTTCGCACTCGTGGTGGGACTCGTCCCCATGGGGGGACAGCTCGGCCACGTCCACTTCACAACGGATGTTGCCCGCGTCGGTTCGGAGGCCGTCTCTGCAGCTGAATTTCAGACCGCCTATTACAATGCGGTCAGCCAGATGGGAGCCGGCGTCACGCCAGAAATACTGCAGGCCATCGGCTTCGACACCCAGGTCGTCGACCAATTGGTCAATCAGTACAGCATGATCGCGGAGGCCAAGCGGCTGGGACTGAATGTGTCCGGCGGTGAGATCGAGCGAGCCATCCTTGAGAATCCCTCCTTTCAGGAAAACGGTGCGTTCGTAGGCATGGCACGCTACCAGGACCTCCTCGTCCAGAACGGCTATACCGTCATTGATTTCGAAAACTCGATCCGGAATGAATTGCTGATGACGAAGCTGTTCAGCTACCTCACCGCCGCCGCAACGGTGTCGGATGAAGACGTTGAAACCGAGTACCGCAATCAGAACGAACGGGTGCAGCTCGACTATCTGGTACTGGATGGCCCTGCTCTTGAAGATCAGATCGAGCTGACCGACGACGAACTGGACGAGTACTATCAAACGAACGTCGCCCGTTATTCGATTCCTGAAAAGCGAAACAGCCGGTACGTCTATGTCGATACGCTTCAGATCCAGAGCGAAGTCGAAGTCGATGAAGACGAAGTACTGGCGTACTATGAAGACCGCGCACAGGAGTATCTGATCCCCCCCAGTGTCAGCGCGCAGCATATTCTGTTCCGGACGCAGGACCTCAGCGAGGACGAGATTGAAGGCACCCGGGACCGAGCGATAGAGGTACTTGATCGTGTAAATTCCGGCGATGATTTCGGAGATCTCGCCAGAGAATTTTCCGAAGACATCTCCGCATCGGCCGGTGGAGACCTGGGCACCTTTGGCCCGGGACAAATGGTGCCCGAATTCGAGACAGCGGCGTTCAGCCTCGGTGAAGGGGCCACCAGTGACCTCGTCGAGACCCAGTTCGGAATCCATATCATTCGTGTCAACGAAAAGCAGGAAGGCCGGACGCGGCCGCTGGCAGAAGTGCGGGATTCCATCGAATCAATCCTCACATCCCAGGTGGCAGCCGAACAGGCAGCCGCCGTTAGCCAGCGGGTAGCTGTTGCCCTGGTCGCCAACAGCGATTTGGATGCAGTCGCCGAGGCCCATGGCGCAACGGTCCGGGAAACCGGGTTGTTGGCGATGGGTGACCCCTTCGACGGTTTGTCTAACCCTGAGGAGTTGGAAGGCCGAGTTTTTTCCATGGCGCTGAACGAAATCGGGATAGCGATCCCCGTCGGCAGTGGATATGTCGTACCAACTGTCGTAGAAATTGAACCGTCCCGCATTGCCACGTTTGAGGAAGCGCTCGAACAGGTGCAGGGCGACCTGAGGCGGGACAGAGCCGCCGAACTGGCGACCGAAAAATCGATCGAAGTCCGGGCTATGGTGGATGAAGGCCAGTTACTGGCCGCAGTCGCTGCGGCACTCGGCCTGGAGGTCCAATCCAGCGATTTGATTACCCGGAACGGAACCATCGAACCGTTCGGTTCAACAGCGCAACTGGATAACGAGATGTTCAACCTCGAACCCGGCACAATGGGAACGCCGGTCACCTCCGGCGGTAAGACCATCGTTTTTTCCGTCACCGAACGGGAAGAAATCGTTCCCGAAGCGATGCAGATCGCCTTCGAAGATCTGAGAGAAGAACTTCTTGGAGCCAAGCGGGGCCAGCTCTTTGAGTCATACGGGCAGCAAGTCCGGATCCGTATGGAAGAGGAGGGCGACATCGAAATCGACGAGGCTCTGGTTGAAGAAATTCTGAGCGGTACAGGCCACTTCATCTAACCTGAATATCTCGTGGGTTTTCCCCGCAAAGCGCCGATGGAGCCGGCAAGACCAGAAAACGCGCTGGGCAAGGTTCATAAGGGTTAGGAAGGCTTGAGCGGGGTTAACCATGCTTGAGCAGGATTAGGAAGGGCTTGAGCAGGGTTAGGAAGGGCTTGAGCAGGGTTAGGAAGGAAGGTTACTGCATCTTCCAGAAGGCCAGTCCGGAAGCCTGGCGACCCACGTCGACGGTGTCCACCCGTTCGAACGTGTTCAGATCTATGACGTCCAGAGCTCCGGGCTCTCCAGCGACGCCCTCAACCGACACGAAGGCGTATCTGGCGTCGGGACTGACAACAACGCCGTGCGTCACTCCTCGGGAATTGCGGATACGGGCGACTTCCCGGCCCTCCCTCAGATCCCAGATCCCGGTCGAACCTTCAGTCTTATACGTCACCACCATCAACCCGCCGTCGACCGTAACGTCGATGTTGTAGGGGCCACGGCCGGTATAAAAAGTCTCTACAACTGCCCAGCGCTCGACGTCGACTACCTTGACGCGGTCACTGCCGTTACAGGCAACATATAAGAATCGCCCATCGGGACCCGGCTGCACCCAGGTTGGACGATCTATCGCCGCAGACATCCCCGCCTGCGCCTCCGTCATGACCATCGTGGAACTTGGGGAGATAGTGGCTGTGGCCCCCTCGCCAGCGAGCGAAAGGCGGCGCAACACCTCAAATCGAAACGCGTCGGTTTCGACCAGTTCATCGGTCATCATCATGACCGAATACTGCCGGTTCCCGCCGCGGTTGAGCCGTGAACTGTGGGGCATGATCCCCACCTCGACATCGGCCACTTCCGTCATGGTCTCGGTTTCGACGACCGAAATTGTACTCGGTTTCATTTCTCCATGGAGGTCGAAATTGACCACGTACAGCAACCCGGTGCTGGCAGCTATATCGAGAGTGGCGGGAAACATCCCAACCTCGACGGAGCCGACAAGATCATCGGTTCCCGTTCGGTATTTGTAGACGGAGCCATAGGGGTTTCCGTGGGCCAGGGAAAGATACCAATAGTCGCCCTCAGGCGATACACGCAGGCCATGAGGCCCTTCGATTTCAGTGGGCCGAACGCCCACTGAAATAATCTTCTCGACCCGCGCACCCGCCACATCGAAACGAACCAGAGCCACCTCGTCGTCGGATTCGGCGGCGACATATAACCAGTAACTGGCGTCGGGTGTTTCCTGTGCTTCAACGGCGGGGGATATGAGGAGGAATGATCCAACAACGCCCATGAGAACGATGGTTTTCATTGTTGTGGCTGTATCCTCAGTCGTCTTCTCCATCTTCATCGACAAGGCGCACCACCCAGAGGCCGCTATTGAAGTCGGAAAAATAGATCAGCCCCTTGTACGGCTGGACGCCCCAGACCATGGGCTCGTTCTTGACATATCCTTCGGCGTCGTTTGACTGGAAAGAAGCAATCTCGCGACCCTGCCTGTACAGATCCCCCATCAGCTCGCCGGATAGATCCACGACCCGCAGCCCGCCGTTGTAGAAGGCTGCGTACAGGATGTCGTCTTCGATCCACAGATTGTGAGATCCGGCCTCGGGAACTTCGTATCGCGCCACCTCCACCGGGTTTTCGAAGTCTGTAAAGTCCACGACGTGCATGTAGCCGGCAGCGCGGTTCGGACCGTCGGGATCCATGCCGGATGGAAATCGTTCGTCCCCGGTAATGACGTAGAACTTACCGGTCGACTGGCTCCTAAACGGGAAAGCGGCGTGCGTTACACCCTGTGGGTCGGCGTAGGAGGCAAATTGTACCGGTCGGTCCGCCCGTCCCCCGGCGATTCCGTTCCCGACATCGACCAGAACGACTCCGTCCCGCCAATTCGAAGAGTAGGCGATACCATCCTCGATCCAGACATCGTGAATCGAATGTCCACCCGTATCCAGTTCGAACTGCGACACGCGAAATGGCGCACCCGGTTCAGCAATATTGATCACGTCATAACGCCGGCCATTGTTGATGGCGTATACGTGGCTTTCGTAAATGAACGTATTGTGGACACCTCCGGTCAGCTCTTCATCGAATTCAGACAATCGGACGACTTCACTCGGATTGGACACATCGAGCAGTACAATGCCGTTGCGTCTATCCGACGCACCCTCGCGACTGATCACCGCCACGGCCCCGTCATCGGACACCTTTACGTCATTCACTGTGCGCGCGTCGACCTGGACCAGATCGACCATGGTTATGTCGCCCGGGTCGGTCACATCCCAGACATAGGCGTGCCCTTCAGCCCGCCAGGTCCCTGTCATTGCATAATCCCGATCATCGGGTCCTTCCCAGATCCACAGGTCGCTGGTGTGCCGGTCACGGACAGGCGCACGACCTACAACGGAGATCCTTTGCTGGACGTCCCGGGGTTGAATCTCAACCGTAGCGGTCCCGAACACCCGCCCCACATTGGCAACGACTGTGTATTGTCCCGGAAGCTCTGCTACAAAGCGTCCGTCATCGGCCACCTGTCCCGCCGCCGCCGCGGCAGGGTTTTCAAAATCCGAATATGCCTGAACGGAATAGAAGACGGGCAAATCGTCGACGACCCGTCCCTCCGGGCCACGCACTATTGCCTCAAAACGCACAACGTCCCCGGTGCGGGCGATTTCCCGGTCCGGAATCAACTCGACTGAAGCAGCCGGGTTGTCCACTACGCTAAGGGCCAGCTCTGTTTCAACTCCCTCGGCTTCAACCCGAATTACTGCCGAGCCAGTACGTATCGGAGTGACGTTTCCGAACCTGTCAACACGGACGACTTCCGGGTTGCTTGTCGAAAACGTTAACACCGCATCGGGGCGGACGGTGTCTGTGATGTCGTAGACCTGGACCCGACCGCGAAGCAGGGTGCCCGCGTACAGTGTTAAAGGAATGCCGCTGACCTCTATGCGATCGAGCGGGGGCAGGGGGATGGTGACGGGGACTTCAACCCGGATAGATCGGTTGCCGCCATTTCGACGCCCGCCGCCCCCATCGCGCGGCGCCATGGCGACGATCGTGTACTCTCCGGGACGGAACGCCTCGACCTCACCTTCGTTCGTGACTCCTACGTTCCTGCGTGACCGGCTGATGAACACAACGGCCGCTTCGACCGGATTGCCGGCCCCGTCGAAAGCCGTTGCAGTCAGCGTCGTCTTTTCCCCAACGTCGAGCGTCAGGGGATTGGGTGTTACTTCTATTGACGCAACGCGATCGCCAACAGGCTCCTGAACCGCGGCCATCGAACCCGCTGAGAGTCCGAATAGAATGGCACTCAAGAAAGCCACTCCTCCCTGACGTCGGATGCCTCTCAACATTCGCATTGACCGGGCTTTGACCGCTTTGGCCGTCTTAGTGAATCTGCTCGTTCTCGCTGAATTCTCACTCAAATGTGTTCACCGCAATTGGTCGGCAGCAGTCCACACCTCGGCCAGGGTCCACCCTCGCCAACGCAGATCACATAGTGAGGTGACGCCCGAGACCCGGACACCAGGTTCCCCGGGAATCGCCTGTCTTGTCGTGATCGGCGAAGGACAAGGTCTCAAACGCCCGGCCCGGGTTCCCTACACCCCGATGATGTCTACCAACTCCTTCACGGTCGCAGCGGATTTCTGCAGCTCGGCCCGCTCCTCAAGAGTGAGTTCAATCTGGATGATTTCTTCGATACCTGCCTCCCCCAGCTTAACCGGAACGCCCACATATAGATCGTTAATTCCGTACTCTCCTTCCAGAAACGCCGCACATGGAAGTATTTTCTTCTTGTCGCGCAATATAGCTTCCACCATCTCGACGATAGCGGCTCCAGGCGCATACCAGGCGCTGGTCTTTAAGAGTCCGACAATTTCGGCACCGCCTTTGCGAGTGCGATCCACCAGACGCTCAATGGTATCGGCAGGAAGCAGGTCGGTGATCGGAATACCGGAGACCGTAGAATACCGTGGCAACGGAACCATGGTGTCTCCGTGCCCTCCAAGGACAAAAGCGTGTACGTTTTCAACAGAAACATTAAGCTCCATGGCGATAAACGCACGGAAACGTGCGGAATCGAGGACTCCGGCCATTCCGATAACTCGATTCCTGGAAAATCCGCTGGCCCGAAATGCAGTCTGCACCATCGCGTCAAGCGGGTTGCTGACGACAATGAGGATACAGTTGGGCGAACGGCCCACAACCTGCTCCGTTACGCTCTTAACGATGTTGTAGTTGGTCTTGAGCAAGTCATCTCGACTCATTCCGGGTTTGCGGGGAATGCCGGCCGTAATGACGACGACGTCGGAATCAGCGGTGTCTTCATAACCATTAACGCCCGTGATCCGCGAGTCATATCCTTCGACTGGGCCGGACTCGGTCAGATCGAGAGCCTTTCCCTGGGGCACGCCTTCAACGATGTCCACGAGAACGACGTCCCCGAGTTGCTTCTCTACGGCAAGCTGGGCTGCGGTGGCGCCAACATTACCGGCACCAACCACTGTAATCTTGTTTCTTGGCATTTCGCTTTCTCCACAATCGCCTGAGCGAACTCGGACGTCTTAACATTTCGTCGCAGTACCCGCACCTCAAAGGGGCTTCGGCGACTTGAATTTCTACCAAGTCTGCTCCCAGCCGGTACGCGAAGTGATGATGACGCCGTCGCATAAATGGCGCAACTTAAGCGATTAGGCGACGGTCAGTATATGAACACGGAAAAGGGAAGCTAACATGTGCCCGAAGAGAATGTCAATTGACACACCTCACGCATCTCTGCTAGCGTCCCGAGGCTTGGTTTCCGTGGTCGGCTTGGACCGCCAGATCCCAACGATTCCTTAATAGCGACAGATACATTTAGAGGTTCGCAGCGTGTTTGTAGCCAAGCAGATTTTTCTGACGAAAGGTGTCGGGCGCCACAGAGAAAAGCTCCCCAGTTTTGAAATGGCCCTCAGGGATGCCGGACTGGCGCCATACAATCTTGTTTCGGTCTCCAGTATCTTCCCTCCGAAATGCAAGCTGATCTCCCGAGCTCATGGGCAAAAACAACTTTATCCAGGACAGATCGTCTTTTCAGTGGTCAGTTCGAATGCTACGAAGGAACCCCATCGTCTGATCGCCGCTTCCATCGGCGTCGCTATTCCGACAGACCCCAACGCCTACGGCTATCTCTCCGAGCACCATTCGTTCGGTGAGAAAGAGGATGTTGCGGGCGATTATGCTGAAGACCTCGCGGCGGAGATGCTGGCCACAACCCTGGGCGTCGAGTTCGATCCCGACCGCAGCTGGGACGAAAAGCGGGAACTCTGGAGGATTTCCAACAAGATAGTCAAAAGCACGAGCATTACAAAGACGGCGGTCGGCAACAAAGACAGCCTCTGGACGACCGTCGTAACCGGCGCGATTTTCATCCCGGACCCTCCGTACCAGCCGTAACAATCCGGATGATCCGATCGGAGGGGATGAAACTCCCCGGCACCGCAATTCTGACTCGGAGGACTTTCTCCCGATCCGGGCTCAGCCAAAGGCTGAACGCTCACCTTTCCTAGTGTCGTGAGTCGGAAGTTCACGTCATAAGATTTCGCTCGATCGTTCAGTCAGACATCCTGTCTGAACGATAGGCGACCCTCGCCATCTTCCTGATGGCGAGGCCTATAGGGATTTCATCAAACTTCGCAGTGGGTCCCAAAACAGCCCTGCACGGTCCCTCGTGCAGGGGGACAATGAGGCGGAGCCGAGGCGTCAGTGGAAAAAATCGATCGGATCTGGACAAACCTATTATTCAACGAACTTCCGACTCAGGACACTAGCAGTCCGTAGCAGAAGTCTCGTGGGCCGCGAGACTTCTGCCACGGGCTGCTAATCGCCACCCGCAGGCACCGGAACCGAATGGGGGATACGGTCTTTCCTGAATCGCACTACCGCCTCGACAGCGAGCCACAGGCTCAGCACGAAAATGCAAGCGGCCACCGCAGTAAGGAGGACCTGGCCACCGTTGTAGTAGAGCTGCAGGTTATAGACCATCGCACTCACGGTCACGCACATCATGAAGATCATCGGAACGAGCGTGTACCAGTAGTTTCGACCTTGCTGCCGTAGATACACAGTGACTGTGAGAAGCGTCAGTGCCGCCATCACCTGATTAGTACTGCCGAAAAGGGCCCACAGGGCCAATCCTGCGGATTGGCCATTAACCTGAAAAAAGGCGAAGAATGCGATCAGGGACACCGCAATCAGGGATCCGACATATCGATTCCCGACTTGTGGGACTCCAAAGGAATTTCCGATCTCTCCAATGTTGTAGCGAAGCAATCGCGTTCCCGAGTCCACCGTAGTCAGCGCGAAAGATACGGCGACCAGAGCGATAAACGCCTGAGCAATCTCCATAGGAACTCCCAGACGTGCAACAAAAAGGGCTGCGCCGTCGATAAACGCACGCATCGTTGTCGCAAGTCCGGAAGCAGCCGTCCAACTCGAATAATGCTCACTCCAGGACTCCACCGACCGAAATCCTGCAGTCGTGGCCAGAACAGCCATGAGGCCCAGCATGGATTCGCCCACCATCGCCCCGTAACCCACCGGAACCGCGTCCGTTTCTTTGTCGATCTGTTTAGATGTTGTCCCGGAAGACACCAGGCCATGAAAACCGGAAGCTGCGCCGCAGGCGATGATGATGAAAACGAACGGGAATATCGGGGGCGCGGCGGCCGGAGCTGGATCCACCATCGGGGCGACAAAAGCGGGCCGAAGAACAAAGAAACCGACGTAGGCCGCGCCCAACCCCAGGTACAACAGGAGCGAATTCAGATAATCCCGGGGCTGCAACAACAGCCACACAGGCAACACGGAAGCGGCAAAAGCATAGATCAGGAGCAGGAAAATCCAATTCGGCCGAGAGACATCTGGGGTACCTATATTCATCGCAACCGCGACCGAAGCCAGCATCAGTGCGAAACCAACCGCAGTCGTCCATCCGATGCTGGCCGATCGTTTGTACACCAACCATCCGATCACGACGGCAATACCCATCAGGAAAAACGTCGGAAACACCGTCTGCGGATAAAAGCTCGATGTAAAGAGATCGGCGACGATTCCAACGAAAACGCCCATCACCAGACACAAGAGGAACAGGATGATGATCAGGAACAACGTCTTCGCGCGGGGACCGATGAGATCTTCAGCCACCTTACCGATACTGAGCCCCTTGTTCCGCATCGAGACAACGATCGCGCTGAAGTCGTGAACGGCTCCGATCAAAACGGTGCCAAGCACAACCCACAGCATCGCCGGCAGCCAGCCCCAGATCACCGCTATCGCGGGACCCAGCATAGGAGCCAAGCCTGCAATCGAGGCAAAGTGATGGCCAAACAGCACGATTTTCCTAGACGGAACATAGTCCACACCGTCGGACATCGTGTGGGCCGGAGTCTCTGTCGTGGGATCCAGCCGAAAGATGTGTTTCCCGAGGTGGCGGGCATAGAATCGGTAGAACAGTATGTAAGCGATGAAGCACAGTATGGCCGCCCCGACAGGTTGCATAGTTGGATTCCTCCTTTGGACGTCTAGGGAAAGTGGACGTCGACGGAAAGATGCCCCTCTTTTTACACTTCAGCGAAATCCATGTCAACCGGGCGCCGGTCTATCGGAAATACAGGAGAACTACAGTCGGGATGACGATGATGGCCACGATATCCATGACAATGCCGTATCGAATCATCTTCGTGATCGGAACCTTTCCGGAAGAATAGACGATGGCGTTGGCCGGGGTTGAAACCGGAAGAATAACCGCGACCGAGGCGGCGAGACTGGCCGCGATTGCTGGAGGAATAGGGTTGACTCCCGCCGCCAGCGCAATCGAAATAATGACCGGAATGGCGATATTCGCAGCGGCAGTGTTCGACATCGTCTCCGATAGGATCGTGATAAAAATCGCCGAGGCGAACGTCAAGATAACGACGGACCCCACGGGCACAGACCCGGTTATTCCCCGGCCGAAGGCTTCCGCCAGGCCCGTCGTGGACGCCATCTGCCCTAGCGCAAGTCCACCTCCGAAAAGCAAGATCGTTCCCCAATCGATGTTTGCCGCCTGCTTCCACGTAATCGTGGACCGTTGTGTCGGACCGACCGGCATCAGGAACAGCAATGTGGCCCCGACCAGGGCGGCGACGGAAATAGGCACGGCGGATAACAACCCCGCGGCGACAGGGTGATCCGTTCCCAGCACGATGCCCAGCAATCCGGGTACAACCCAAAGTGTCACCGTGATCAGAAACGCAACCACGACGTTCTTCTCACCCCTTTTCCATGGCCCTAACGCTGCCATGCGGTCTCGAATGATCTTGTCTGCGCCCGGGATTTCGCCGACACCGCCGCGCCCAATCCAGCTCATGTATATGACCAGGAAACCGACCATGATGACCGCAATAGGAACGGCGAAGAACATCCATTCGACAAAGGTGATTTCTGTTCCGGTGAATTGGCGGATCTGTCCAGCCGCGATCACGTTTGGTGGAGTTCCGACAATGGTCGCCATCCCACCCAATGAACAGCCATAGGCTGTCGCCAGCATCAGCGCTGTCCCGTATCTTGGGTTGATGTCCGACTCGGACTCCATGAATGCCAGCAGTGATAATCCGATCGGCAGGAGCATTGCGGCCGTCGCTGTATTGCTCATCCAGGCTGAAATGAACGCGGCGATACACCCGTAGGCGATCAGGATGCGGGTGGGCCGGGCTCCAATCACCTTCCACGACATCACCCCGTAGGCGATCCTTTCGTTGAGCCGATGGACGAAGATGGCCTGCGCCAGGATAAAGCTTCCGATGAACAGCATGATCAGCGGGTCGGCGAACGGCGCGTAAGCCTCCCGGGCTGAAGCCACTCCGAGAACGATGGCCAGAGTCGGGCCCAGTAAGGCCGTAACCGCCAGAGGGATCGTTTCGGTGACCCACAGCGTGATGACGGCGGCCATGATGGCCGCCAGCCGGTGGGCCTCGATCGAGAGACCGGGCAGAGGAAGAAACAGGATCAGCAGAAAGAGTGCGGGCGCCAGGACCAGACCGGCCTTACGACGGATACGATCAGCCGCCGGGGCTTTCTCATCCCTTGGGATCGCACTGTCTGCATCGGCTGGGGCCATAGGGACGGTTTATCACACCATTCAATGCACAGTCCAACGGGCGATACCGCCATTGGCCCGAAACAGTACCGCCTTCACTTCGGCAATAGTGTTCGTCTAGGAGTCTGCGCGGCAGAAGGACCAGAAATGGGCAGAAAAGGATCGAAGATAGGACATGCCACGAACTTACCGAACGTATATTCCAGAACAGAGCCTGCTGATGCCTCCATCATTGAGAGATTGGCTGGCTGAAGATCACCTGTCGTACTTCATATCGGACGCCGTGGATGCGATGGATTTGAGCGCGTTCGAACAGAGGTATGGAACGGACGGGCCGGGCAATCAGGCCTTCGATCCGCGGATGATGGTGAAGGTGATGATCTACGGGTACGCGACGGGAGTGTTTTCGTCACGGAAGATTGCAGCGAAGATGACCGAAGATGTGGCGTTCCGGATGTTGGGAGCGGAGAACTTTCCCGCGCACCGAACGATCTCGGATTTTCGAAAACTGCATCTTGAAGAGTTCGGGAACTTATTTGTGCAAGTGGTGAGGATGGGGCGGGAAGCCGGGCTGGTGAAGATGGGAACGGTGGCGGTGGACGGGACGAAGATGCGAGCCAATGCGAGCAAACGCAAAGCGATGAGCTATGAACGCATGAGAAAGCAGGAGACCGAATTGGGCGAACAGATTCGGGATCTGTTGAACCGGGCCACGGCGACCGATGAGGAAGAAGACCAACGTTACGGCAAGGACCGGCGCGGTGACGAACTGCCCGACGGGTTGGCGACCCGCACGAAGCGGCTGGCCACAATCCAGACGGCGATGAAGCGACTCGAAGAACGTCAGATGGCGGCAGACCAGGAAGCGGAAAGGAAGCCTGGAGACGACAAACCGGGAAGCGGAAAGAAGGGCAAACCATTCAAACGCCCGAGGGGTGAACCCAAGGGGAAGGCCCAAGACAATTTCACCGACCCGGAAAGCCGGATCATGAAGACCTCGGCCGACGGGTTCCAACAATGCTACAACGCGCAGGCGGTCGTGGACGCGGAGGCCCGAATCATCGTCGCCACAACGGTGAGCAACAATGCTTCAGATACCGGGCAGTTGGGACCGACTCTGGATGAGTTGAACACGAATCTGTCGGAGCGTCCAGACCGGGTGCTCGCGGATGCTGGATACCGATCCGAGTCGAATCTGCGAATGCTGGAACAACGTCAAATAGATGGGTACGTTCCGATGGGTCGTGAGAAAGATCTCGCCACGGCCCCACTCCAACCCGAAAGCACGGCCCTGGGCCGCATGGTCCGAAAGATGAAAAGCCAGACGGGGCGTGATCGCTACCGGGCCAGAAAGCACATCGGTGAGCCGCCGTTCGGGTGGATCAAGTCGGTGCTGGGATTCCGACAGTTCAGTTTGCGAGGCTTGGACAACGTCACCTGTGAATGGAGCCTGGTGGCTCTGGCAGTGAACTTACGACGGATGAACGGGAAGATCGAATGGGCTTAATCCGCATCACCGGGACCCATAACGCTCTCCACAGGACCAACGGATCGAGTCCCCACAGCTCGGAGCTGCCCATGTTGGGAAAATCGGGCGGCTCTCCTACAAAGACGCTCTCGAATCGTCACAAATCCGAGTTATTCAGCCTCTGCCGCGCAGACTCCTAGCCCGCATGTTTCACCAACTTGGGAATCGAGTTGATTTGGGCCACAAGAATTGATTTTCTGGGCACCTCGGTTGCGATCAGGCATCAGGGTAGTGATTCGCGGGTGTTGATATCGGCAGATGATGTGTTAGTCGGGTTCGGCAGGACGTGGAGGCCGGCAGTGAGGCACACCTCGGCCTGTGCAAAGAAAACGATTTCATTTTGGGTCCGTGGATCGGGTCGGTGCTCAGCAGCGTAGAGGAATTGCCTGGAGATTTCGAACAACGGTGGCAAAGATTTCGCTGTAGGGATAGGCCTCCGACATCGAGATCCATACGTTGCGAACTGTCAGGCGAATCTGGGCACCAATCTTAAGAAGCTTCAGTCGGATCGTCTGGCACTGAGCGCGGGCCAGATAGGTATCCTTAAGTCCCAGACGGCGCAGCGCGTGCATGAGCATGTATGCAGCCGAGGACAGGTACAGTCGAAGTTGATTGGCGCGCATCGTGGCCGCGCTGGTGCGGTCGGCGAACAGATCCAACTGCTGTTCCTTGATCCGATTCTCCATGTCACCCCGTGCACAGTAAAAGTCTTCATAGAGTGCGCGTGCATCGAGGCGTTCCGGCGACAGTGACGTGACAAGGAATCGGGGATTGCTGCCTTTCTCCAGGAACTCGGCCTTGCCGATCACGCGTCGCTGGCAGCTCCAGCTCTCTCGAGTGCGATACCGGAAATCCTTAAACACCCGGGCCGGTGTCCCAGTCTTCTTAAACTCGACTTTGGCCTGACTCATCTCTTCGGCGATCTCTCCCTTGAGCCGGTCGTTCTTAGCCAATCCGATCACGTAGTCGACATTATTCTCCTCACACCAGAGGAGTAAGTCATCCCGACAGAAGCCCGAGTCGGCCCGGATGATGATCGACACTTCTGGCCAGCTCTGTCGGATTTGGCCGATCATCCGGCTCAATTCCTCGACCGATCCGTCCGCCCCATCGATATTGGAGCGTCGCAACCGGGCACAGAGGAGATGCTCTCCTGAGAAGATGTAGAGCGGTAGGTAACAGTAGTTGCCGTAGTAGCCGTGGAAGAACCGGCCTTCCTGATGCCCATGGATTGGATCGTCGGTCGCATCCAGATCCAACACAATCTCCTTGGGCGGGGATTCGTGCGCCGCCACAAAGGCATCGACCATCCAGCGGTCGATCTTGTCCGCGTCCATGGCGATCTTCTTGTATCGCTCCTGGCTATCGACCTGGGCTCCGGTCAGTTCCAAACGGTTCAACGTGCACTTACACGCCAGAGCTTTGCCCCGGTCTGGAGCCTGTCGCCGGTTCTTCCCCAACGGATCGGCCTTATCCACAGCCACCGCCAGCATGGGATCGGTCCGCAGTTGGTCATGATCGTTCAGGTCCTCATACCCCAGACACAGTCCGTAGATGCGCTGACCCAACAACTCTCTCACCGTGTGTTCGATCAACCGCGGATCCCGGTGATCACTGAAACAGCTGGTCAGTCCGGCGACCAGACCCGTCCGCTTCTCGACCTCACGCAGGAGCAGAACCCCCGCATCGGAGGTGATCTTCCCCCCGTCGAACCGTGCCTTCACTTTACGTTGGAAAAGTCCGTGAAATTCGAACGTAGCTTGGTTACACTCTGTCGTCATAAGGGCCGCCTTTGTTTGGTTTGTGAAACGTTCTCGTCAAACGCTTTATGCCAAACAGGGCGGCCTTTTGTGGTCCTTTTGGTGATCTATGCGGGCTAGTGGCCTGTAACAGAGACATCGCCAGTGGCGTTCGGAGCGCAACGGGGCCGGATTCTAGGAGTCGACGACGAGGGAATGCTCCTACATTCCGAGGAGGAGCGACAACGAAGACGGCCCCGTTCCGCCCGAACCCTTTGGGCCGATGGGGGTTGCCGTTGATATCTTTGTCGCTCGTCGGTCATGATGAAACAGCATCATTCCCTCCTCGCTTCGCGATCTCGCCTGGCAAGACCCATCGGCGCCACTTGCGATGTCTCTGTTACAGGCCACTATTGTCTTCAGTAAATGCGCTCTGGAGGCGCACAAATTCAAATCCTGACGCAATTCGGGCAGTCACAGACCGGACATCCCGTCGAGACTCAGGGAACGCACTGGTGCCTCAGGGCACTCGTATTCTCAGTCGGAGGTTCACGATTCAGAAGTCCTTCCCGGACCTCGGTTGGATGACGATCGCTGTCGCTACAGTCCGATCATCTTGGAATAAACAGATCTGGCCACGGACGCCTTTTCAGTTCCTTTAATGATCGCGCGCCCGTCCCGAAACAGCGTCAATTCGTAAGGCGGGTTGGAGCATTTGAGCAGAAATTCATTCGACCGGACCGGACCGTATCGTTCGAGGTTCTTGCCCACAGCGGAAAGATCCAGTTCCCCACGCACGCCCGGAATGACCTGAACGGCATTCCTGCCGCAGAGGCTGATCGTCCTCATGGCTCGGGAATTGAGGAAATCCAACTGACCCCTGGAACACAGTGGACACTCCTCGGGCAGAGCATTCGACAGGGGGAGCGTTTGGAACTTGAGGCTCCATATGTCGATCGAGACCAATCGTGTATCGTCGGGAGCCAGCTGCCCGGTCAGGCATCGAAACGCCTGTGCGACTGCAAGTGAAGCAATTGCGCCTGTGACTGGAGCGATGACGCCTGCCGTGTCGCAGGTTGGTCCGGACCCGGCGGCGGGCAGCGTATCCATCAGGCATCGCAAACACGGGCCATCGGGAATCACAGGCAGCACCAGGCCGTAGCTACCGACGGCGGCCGCATAAATCCATGGCGTGCGCGCGAGGTGGCAGGCGTCGTTCAGTACGAACCGGGTCTCAAAATTATCCAGACCGTCCATCACAAGATCCAGATCCGCGATCAACTCCTCGGCATTGGACGGGTTGAGGTCTTCTACAATCGAATCCACACGGACCTCTGAGTTGACCCTCCGGAGTTTGTCCCCGGCCGCCACCGCCTTGGGCAGGCTTGCCAGGGCATCCGACTCTTCGAACAGGGTCTGTCTCTGGAGGTTTGAAAGCTCCACGAAGTCTCTGTCAATCAACCGGACATAGTTCGCGCCCGCCCGTACGAGTTGATCCGCAATGACGGTTCCCAGGGCGCCCAGCCCGACGATTCCGATCCGCGAGGTCGACAGGCGCATCTGCCCCGCTTCACCCATGGGCTCAAATCGAATCTGACGTGAATACCGGTCATCCATCGGCGACATCCAATTCTCTGATGATGGAGTTGTAAATCGCACGGACCAGCGGTTCGGTCTGCATCCGGATTGCCGCCGCCAGGACCCCTGCGAAGTCTTCTTCCTGACCGGAGATAATCGCGAACGGCGGGTATCCGGCGCGGATGAGGAAGAAATTCGAAAAGATCACAGCCGCGGTTCGGTTGCCAAAATCGAACGGCCAGATATCCACGATCCGGGTCAATGTGAGCCCGGCCTGTTCGATCGCGTGAATCTCGAGAAAGCTGTCGGCCGATAGCCAGCGTCCAAAGTTGTCCAGCGCGCGATCAATGAACTCAGGTTCCGGACAGTCCTGTCCACTGAAAATCGCCGGCACCGGCGATTGCCGTAGCTGGCCGGCACCGGGCCGGGGATGGTAAAGAGCGCGGTGAATCTGAAGCAGGCCGGATTTTCCGGGATCCGTCATGACCTGGCGGGCCCGGGCGACATCTCCGATTCCATCGCGCTGGGAGACCCGGGCATCAAAACGTTCAAGTGATGGTGACAGATCGAGGTTCACGAACCGGTCGAGGTCAGGAAAACGGTGGGAACGGCGAAAGTCGGGCGCGGGGACTATGGGGAGATCTTCGGTCATTTGTCTTCAGGTCGTGACGAGCGAAATTTCAGGCGCCACTGACTACCGATGCTCCCGCACGGCCTGTCTCGCCTCCTTGTCAATCGTCTTGCGGCGTTCGGTTTCCCGTTTGTCGTAGGTTTTCTTACCCTTCGCGAGCGCGATCTCGCACTTGATCCGGCCGTTCTTCAAATACAATTTCAGCGGAACAAGCGTCAGCCCACGTTCTGTGGTCTTTCCAATCAGCTTGCGGATCTCCGAACGGTTCATCAACAGTTTCCGCGACCGCATCGGATCGTGGTTGGATATATTCCCGTGGGAGAAAGGGCTGATGTGGCAGTTCAGGAGCCATACTTCTCCCGCGCGAACGACCGCGTAGGCATCCTTCAGGTTCACGCGACCGTCACGGGCAGACTTGACCTCTGTGCCGGTCAGGACCAGGCCCACTTCAAACTTGTCGATGAACTCGTAATTGTGCGATGCCGGCCGGTTGACTGCCAGGACCGGACCGCTCACGGCCGGGATCTGTCTGGAAAAACGGGCTGAGCATTCTTCAAATCCAGAATTGCCGGTGCGGTGTTACCGAAAACGCCAGGCTGAGCCGCGCCAGGAGGAGGATCGTTCGCCCGGCGTCCGCCCGACGGCGGGAAAAGGCCCTGGCCATCCGTGCCGACGGGAGGTGACACGGACAATCCCGGGCTGCCGAACGGATATCCCTGACCGGGGCCGGCGAGGGGCATCGCAGGCGCCTGGTTGGCTCTCGGATTCACCAGAGGCCCGAAGGGCGTCTGGATTACGGCGGGCTGGGCTCCAGCGCCCGGGATCTCCGGGTTCCCGGCAGCGTTGGGATTCGCCCCGGGGGACTGAAACGGGTTGGCCGCCGCGATCGGAGGCTGCAATCCGCCAAAAGGTTGGCCCGCAGGCTGGACAGGATTGTTCACGGGGGGCACCCTTGCGCTACCCGTTCCCGCCGTCAATGTTTCCGCTTCGGCTGTAACAACGATCTGTCCCGGTTCCAGTACGACATAATCGAGTGGAAGGCCTTCGAAAATCTTTCTCACGGCCTGCCCAAGGTCCAGACCTTGAAACTGAACACTGACGTTTCGATTCTCTAATTGAGCGGGTACGGTGGATTCGGTACCAGCAACGCGATCGAACAGATTCAGGAGACGACCCAACGCCACGGCCTCGGCGTTAATCGAAATCTGTCCGTCAATGACCTGGATGGCCAGACCATCGGCGGGAGCCCCGCCAGCCACAGGCGGTAACGCAGTGAGCCACAGCACAACCAACACCGCGACGGACCTTACAAAACTCGCCAGCGACCTCATAGGAACCTCCCCCGGACCTGTCACAGACCACATTGAATTGTGGAAACGACCATTAGTATAGCAGCCGGGTATGCAAATCCGCAGGAATGCGCCGCTTGGGCTAGAGCGCTCCCTTCCCCAGCAGAACGACCGGTATGGTTTTGATTAAAATCTTTAAATCCAAAAGCAAAGACCAGTTGTCTATGTACTTGAGGTCGAGTCTCATCCACTCGTCGAAGCCGACTTGATTCCGGCCGCTGATCTGCCAGAGACAGGTCATTCCCGGCTTCATACTGAGACGCCGTCGCTGCCATCGCTTATAGCGCTCGACTTCCAGCGGCAATGGGGGACGGGGACCGACCAGGCTCATGTCGCCTTTGAGGACGTTGTATAGCTGGGGCAGTTCATCGATGCTGAAACGGCGCAAGGTCTTCCCGATCGATGTAATACGGGGATCAAGGGACGACTTGAACACGGGGCCATCCATTTCGTTGATGGATTCCAGTTCCACTCGGCGCTGTTCGGCATCGTCGATCATGGACCGGAACTTGTACATGATGAAGGGACGGCCATGCAGGCCCGACCGCCGCTGACTGAAAAGTACGGGACCGGGACTGGTCAGCTTGATGGCCAGTACGGTTACGGCCATCAGAGGCAGTGTAAGGACCCCGATAACAATGGAAAGCACAACGTCCATCAGTCGGCGAACGAAAAGCAACGACTCATCGGACGGCGTCGGGCTGAAGGTCAGCAGCGAAAATCCGTCCAGCTTATGGAAGTTCATGTGAGCGATCGAATGCGGAAAAAGATTCAGGACGATCCGGGCCGTAATCCCAAGTTCTTCACACAGCAGAAAGAGTTCTTCGAGCGGATCCAGGCGCTGGCGATCAACGACGAAAATCATTTCGTCGATTCCTCCGGCTTCAAGGATCTCCCGCGCCCTTTCTTCAGGGAAAACACCGATCGGTTTAAGGCCCCATGTTGCGTGATTCTCGATCGATCGCGCAAACGCAGTTGCGGCCTCCCCTTCCCCGATAATGGCCACATGGCGGATCGACGTCCAGTTCCAGCCGCGAACGGCGTAAAGAACGAAGCGATAGGAAACCAACACTCCGTAGTTGAGAACCAGGGCGAACAATGCAATCAGCCGGCTGGTCGCCTCCTGATTCAGGAGGAAAAGAACGGCCGCCATGATGACCCAGGCCAGGCCGATCGCCTTGGAAAGCTGCACCAGTTGGTCCCGGAGCTGAAGAAATCTCGGCGAATAAACCAGAAACGCCGGCAGCAGGACAGCCCATATGGGCACGATCAGGGCCAACAGCCAGATGTACACCCCGATGGGCATGACGGTAAAACCTTCAATCTCAAAAGAGGCGCGGAGTACGTAGGCGAGGAAGAAGCTGGCTACTGTCAGACCCAGGTCGATCAGGAAGAGGTTAAAAGCCAGTATCTTTTGTCGTTGTTCAATCATTCGTGTCAGATCCACCGGTCGGATCCGGATGCCGGGGCCCGACTCCACGTTTCAACCGGATCGGGCTGTGTCCCTATACTACTGAATTAGCGAACGCCACTATGAACAGACTTTTCACAAGAATCACGAAATTTA
Source organism: Terriglobia bacterium (assembly GCA_965263045.1). Lineage (GTDB taxonomy): Bacteria > Acidobacteriota > Terriglobia > 20CM-2-55-15 > 20CM-2-55-15. Next base: position 3,196,221 of record CBDHGK010000041.1, on the reverse strand, counting down.
CACCGCTTCGACCCTCCACCACCCCGACGCTCTGTCTGATCCTGGCCATCGGGGCCATCCTGGTCACCGCCGGTTGCGCCGCCGGCCGCCGAGCCTACCAGCAAGGTATAGAAGCGGAGGTCTCTCGAAACTACGAGGAAGCGCTGACCCACTATCAGGAAGCCCTCCGTGAAGATCCCGGGGAGATCGAATACAGGCTCAAGGTCGAGCAGGCTCGCTTCGCGGCCGCGTATAACCATTTTGAAAACGGACGAAGAGCGCTGGAGGCAGACAACCTCGAAGTCGGACGTGCCGAGTTCACGCGCACCCTCCAGTTGGATCCGACCCATGAATTCGCTCGCGCTGAGCTGGAAAGGATCGAGATTCTGATGCAACCCGTACCCGATGGAGGGGACGGACGTTTGGACGCCACCAGCGCGGCACAGGACTTCGAGGTCCGGAAGGAAAGCGCCCGGACCGACCCGAGCCTCGAGCTTCAGCTCTCACCTGAAATCTCTACTATTTCATTTCGGATCACACAGGAAACCCAGGCGGTGTACGAGACGATCGCCGAGCTTTCCGGACTGAACGTCATATTCGACCCGGACTTCCGGTCCAACCAGGTATCAGTGGAGTTGAGCGACGTCTCGGTTTACCAAGCCCTCGACATATTGGGACTCCAGACCCAGACGTTCTGGGCACCCATCAACCCGAACACCTTCATCGTGTCTCCGGACAATCAGCAAAAGCGGCGGGACTATGAGAGCCACATCCTCAAAACGATCTATCTGACCAACAGCGTGAATCCAACCGACATCACTGAAGCGATCACCGCGATCCGAACGCTGTTGAACGTACGCTTCATCGCCCAGAGCACTTCAATGAACGCGATCATCATCCGGGACACCCCCGGCCGAGTTGCGATCGCTGAAAAGATCATCGATGACATAGACAAGAGCAAACCCGAGGTCCTCGTGGAAGCCACCGTTCTCGAAGTGGACCGGAACACGCTCCGGGAGCTCGGCATACTCCCTCCTCAGGGAACCAGCGTCGGCTTGACAGGGGGAGACGAAGCCACGGCGGCCGATACTCAGGTGAACCTGCGTGATCTCAACAACCTGAACTCAGGCAGTTTCAATATCGTCATTCCCGACAGCGTAGCCAGATTCCTGGAAAGCGACAATCGAACACGGTTGGTTCAAAATCCGACTGTGCGGGCTACGGACGGTCAACTGGCGACCATCCGCATCGGCTCCCGTGTACCGGTCGCCTCAGGCAGCTTCCAACCGGCCTTTGTCGGCGCCACAGGAACGCCCGTCGTGCAATTTCAATACATTGATGTCGGCGTGAATATGGACATCACGCCGCGCGTCCTCCTGAATCGTGAGATTACGATGCAGGTGGTCGTACAAGTCCAGGCAACCGCGGGCAACAACATAATCAGTGGAGTATCTCTGCCTGTGTTCACAAACCGGGAGATTACCCATGAAATCCGCTTGAGCGAGGGAGAGACCAATATTCTGGGTGGCCTGATAACCGACACCGAAAGCGTGACCAGTTCCGGAATCCCTGGGCTGAAACGAATACCCATACTGGGACGCCTGTTCTCAACGGAGACCGCACAGCGTGACCAGACCGAGATCATCGTCCTGCTGACACCGCATATCGTAAAGATGCCGGATCTCAGCGACCGGAATCTCAGAGGGCTCATGGTCGGGACAGAAACCAACACCCGCTTTGTTGGCCTACCGGGCGCGGCCACAGAAACGACCCGACCCGTTGGTGCGATCCTCCCGACCGTACCGGAACCCGCCGCAGACCTGGAAATCGGGAATGACCGGATCACCTTTGACGTACCGGTCGTCATTCTGGAGGCGGGGGGACAAACTCAACTTGGGGTGATGATCGACACACCGGACATGACGGGAGCGGACTTCACGATCGAGTTCGACCCGACCCGCGTTGCGCTTCGCCAGATAAGTGATGGTGGATTCCTGAGCCAGGACGGCGGCAGCATTGCACTGGTCCAGAATATTGATCATGAGCAGGGTCGTGCTGTGGTCACCGTGGAACGGCCGAACCAGGCAAACCCGATCGCAGGACAAGGGCGAGTACTCGAAGTCACTCTGGAAGTTCTCAGTGGCGGGACATCCGCCCTGCGTTTTAGTGACATCGTAATCCGCTCCCCGGGGACAGCCCCGAGAGCCGCAGAGTCCACCGAAATCCAGGTCACCACGCCGTGAGCGGGCGATTCCAGCACGGGTTCTCCCTGGTCGAGTTGATCGTCACGGTCACGATCATCGGGATCATTGCAGGTCTGGCGGTTCCACTGGCGCGGAATTCCATCCGGCGCCAGCAGGAAGTCGAGCTCCGTCGGTCCTTGCGTGAAATGCGTGTCGCAATCGATCGCTTCAAGGAAGCATCGGATCTGGGACTGATCGAAGTCACTCTGGGCACCGAGGGATACCCGGAGAACCTGGAAACTCTGGTTGAAGGTGTGGATCAGATCGGCACGGTCGAGAGGCGACTCAGGTTTCTCAGGCGCATTCCCCTCGACCCGACGACGAACTCCGACGAATGGGGCCTGCGCTCGTATCAAGACGACCCGGATTCCAATTCCTGGGGAGGCGAAAACGTCTTTGACGTCTACTCGCGATCCAATTCGATGGCAATGGACGGTAGCCTGTACTCGGAGTGGTAGATTGAACCGGACGCGCGGATTCACGTTACTGGAACTGATGATCGTCCTGACGATCATCGCCATCCTGGCTGCGGTTGCCGTTCCGATGTATCAGGCAACGATTCTCCGCGCAAAAGAAGCGGTCCTCAAAGAAAACCTCCACTCGCTGCGCACCGTCATCGATCAGTACACCGCCGACCGGCGCACCGCGCCACAATCGCTCGATGACCTTATCGTGGCAGGCTACCTGCGTGAAGTTCCCGAAGATCCAATCACAGGGTCACAGTCAACATGGCAGGTTGAGTTTGACTCAACGGCGATGGTTCCGGATCAACTCGAAACCGGTATTGTGGACGTCCACAGCGGCGCCCCTGCAGTTTCGTCAGAAAACACGCCCTACAGCGAGTGGTAGCCTTATATCCCCAACGACCTGAGCATTTGCTCGTCATCCCGCCATTTCTTCCGGACTTTAACGTGCAGTTCAAGGTGTAGGCGACTGTCAAGCAGGGATTCGATTTCTCGTCGGGCTGCGGTGCCGACTTCTTTGATGACCTGCCCCCCGCGGCCAACGACAATCTTCTTCTGTGACTCACGCTCGACGAAAATTGACGCAAATATCTGCAGCCTGCCTTCACCCTCCTCAAATCGTTCAATGGAGATCGCAGTGGCATGAGGCAACTCCTCCCGGGTCAGGAGAATTAGTTTTTCGCGGATGATTTCTGACACCAGAAATCTCTCCGGTTGGTCGGTCGGTTGCTCTTTCGGATAGTACATCGGACCTTCGGGAAGGCACTTATAGATCTCGGCTTTCAACGCATCCACGCCGTCACCCGTCTTAGCAGATATCGGAATGATGCGGTCGAAATCCACCGCGTCGCTGTAGCGAGTGATCTGAGGCAACAACTGGCGCTTGGCAATCTTGTCGATTTTGTTCAGCAGAAGGTAGCGCCGGGTTTGGACTTTCCGAATGAGGTCGAGCGCAAACTCGTCCCCCCGGCCGTGTGCGCTCGATGCGTCCACGATCAGCATGACGATGTCGATATGTTTCAGGGAATCGAGCATGACCCGCATCATGCGTTCGTTGAGTCGATGGAGCGGCTTGTGAATTCCGGGTGTGTCCAGAAATATGATCTGGCCTTCCGGGTCTGTCACGATGCCGCGGACGACATTGCGCGTGGTCTGTGGCCGGGGGGTAACGATGGATACTTTCTGGCCAACGAGGCGATTGAGGAGGGTTGACTTTCCTGAATTCGGGCGGCCTACGATCGAGACGAAACCTGATTTCAATGCATCTTCCGCCATGTCAGCCCGATTTCGAAGCGAGTGTCCGGATCCGTAAACTCCGCACCTTCCGTCGATCCGAATCGACGACTTCGATTGCGAGCCCATCATGGCGTATCCTTTCGCCGGGTAGCGGCAACCGCCCGAACAGTTCCACGACAGCACCGCTGACGGTCGTGCACTCGGTGTCGGGAAAGGCGGTCAGGCCGAGACGCGTGTCCAACACGTCCAGTTCCGTAGTGCCCGGCACCAGGTAACTGCCCCGGCCTTCGTCGAGTAGCTTGGCACTTTCAGAGTCCGGGCTGTCGCCGATCTCACCCACGATCTCCTCGAGAAGATCTTCAATGGTTATGAGCCCCGAGATGCCCCCATACTCATCAACGACCAGGACGAGTTGTTGCCGGTGGCTCTTCATTTCGTCAAGGAGATCATCGATCGGCTTGGTCTCTGGAACGAAGTGTACGGGGTGGAGGAATGGGCGGAGGTTGTCCGGCGGCTCGCCGCCTCTGTTGAGGCGCAACAAATCCCTTTCGTGGATAAATCCTTCGATGTTATCGAGTTCGTCTCGATACACAGGCATCCGTGAGTGTTTGCTGGACAGTATTTGACTCACGAACCTGTCAAAGCCCCATGCCACGTCGGCGGCGGTGATCTGGGTTCTTGGCGTCATGACTTCGAGGGCGACTTTGTCGCCAAATTGAACGATCGATTGAATCATGACGCCTTCGTCCTGTTCGAGAATCCCCTCTTCCTGACCGGCATCAATGAATGCCTGAATTTCTTCTTCGGATGCCTCTTCCTCCTCCTCAGTTTCGATATCGTCCCATTGCTGAAAGCGGTTCAGGATCGTTGTGATGAGTCGGGCCAGCGGCCGAAGAACGAAATATGGGATGGCAAGTACGGGAATGAGACGCTCGAGGACGTCGTCGGGACTTTTAAGCGCGATCGCCCTCGGAATCAGCTGCCTGAAAGCAAGGACCAGGATCAACGACGATGCCGCCGCTAGAAGCAAAGCGGCAATAGCCGGGAGCGGATAGCTGAGGAAGATACCCGTCAACAGAACGGCGAGCGCAACCAGCAGGATCTGAATCGAGATGTGGACGACCATCAGCACTTCTGCCCGCGCTTCCGACAGCGCCACGGTTAATTGGCGATGCCGCCCGTCACGGGATTCCGTAACGCGGCGCAAAGCGATCTTGTTCACAGTGGCCAGGGCGAAGTCGAGAACGGACATCACCAAAAGCCCAAGAACCAGCATCGCGGCTGTAACGAGTTCCAGTTCGATTAACATTTGAATCGGCGTCGCAAGCGGATTTCTAGTGCCCGCATCTGCCCATCATCGACTTCGTGGTCGTATCCCATCAGGTGCAGCAAACCATGCAGAGCCAGTCGCCTGAGGTTGCTTTCCAACGTCAAAACCTTCGACTGCCCGGCCTGAAGGCAGGCGGTTTCAACAGAGATGAGAATGTCGCCCAAATAAGGCGGGTCACCTGGAAAAGAAAGAACGTCGGTCGCCCTGCGCTGTCCTCTGTAGTCCCGGTTATAGCGGTGGATCACCGCGTCACTCACCAGAACCACAGAAAAAGGATATTCCGGGGATACTTCCTCGACCAGGCGAGACAGAAAATTCAGCAATTGTGGGCGGTCGAGGGGGTGCTTGCGTTGCCGGTTGATCAAGAGAAAGGGTTCGGATTCCCAACGTTCAGACGCCCCGGAGGAGGCGCCGGGCGTGTCCATCGTCAACACCTTCACCCCTTCTCGACCTTGGCCGGTGGTGACTTAATCCCCAGTGAACTCGGACTCGCACCGTTTCCGGCCCCGAACTCGTTGTAGGCCCGCACGATTTCGGCAACCAAGCGGTGACGCACAACATCGCGTCCGTCGAAGGAGACAAAGGCGATGCCTTCGATCCCGGACAGCACCTGACGCGCCTCGATGAGTCCGGACTGCTTCCCGAAAGGCAGGTCCACCTGTGTAATGTCCCCGTTAATCACGGCCTTGGAGGAATATCCGATCCGGGTCAAAAACATCTTCATCTGCTCGGGTGTCGTGTTCTGCGCCTCATCGAGAATCACGAATGCATCGTTGAGGGTGCGCCCGCGCATGAAAGCGATCGGCGCAATTTCGATGACACGGCGGTCCAGATACCGTTCAACCCGTTCGGTGTCGAGCATGTCGTAGAGAGCGTCATACAGGGGGCGCAGATAAGGATCGACCTTTTCTTCCAGGGTCCCGGGCAGGAATCCCAGCCGCTCACCGGCCTCAACCGCCGGTCGTGTCAGTACGATACGGCTGACGCGCTTCGACAGCAGTTCCCGAACCGCCATAGTGACCGCCAGATATGTCTTTCCGGTTCCGGCCGGTCCCACACCAAAGACCATGTCATAGCGGTCGATCGCCTCCATGTAGACTTTCTGATTGAGCGTCTTTGGCGAAACGTACCGTTTCCCGACCTGAAACTGACGGGGTTCGGTGACCACCTGGCGCAGGGAGACTGAATTGTCTTCGGAGACGATCCGGATGACGGATTTCAGGTCCTCGTCGGAAAGCTTCACGCCTTCGGCTCGAAGGCTGGCGTAATCCTGTATGATCCGCCCCACCAGCGTGACATCGGCATCGTCACCTTCGATCGTCAAATTGTGTTCCGCAATATGGACCTCGACGCCGAGCACCGATTCCAGAAACTTCATGTTGCTGTCGTAAGTGCCGAACAGGTCGGCGATACCATCGCCGATGGGGATGGTCTTTTTCATTCTGGGCGAGTAATACTTCTGGAAACGGATTATATCACGCGGGTTGCAGAGAGGAAGCCTTCGCGGAAAGTGCACAGAGGCTCACTTTCTGAAGACGATGAGGCCCACTTTCTGCAAACGATTGATCAGCGTCTCACCGTGCGCGTGGACCGCCGGCGAGTCAGGGACCCGGAGCCGATTCGCCTGACCTGATCGATTGATCCAACGGGACACGCGCCACTCGGGGGCGTGCTTGCCTCATCGGCGGCGTGGCAGCGTGGGGATTCGCTTGGGTCGCATTTTCGCTCTGAACATCTGGGGCCCGCTGTGAGAATACGGGAACGTGGCATTCTGCCCCGGTCGCCTTCGGCCCGAGTCGCCTTGGGATTGAGGGTGCCGGGTCCTGAGTCCAGTGCCCCCCTGCAGACCCATCGCACGACACGACCCCGCATTGACTGCAAAGAACTCAAATTGCTACCATACGAGGTTCGAGGTGATCTTATATGGCAAACCATGCATCCGCACTCAAGCGGAACAGGCAGAATCAGCGCCGCAGGCTCATCAGCCAGATGAACAGGCAGAAGCTGAAGACCCAGCTCAAGAAAATGAGGACGGCGATCGCAAACGGTAAGAACGACGAGGCCCAGATGGTGCTCAGGAAAACGTTCAGCCTAATTGACAAGTCCGTACAGAAAGGCGTGATCAAGGCCAACACCGCCCGGCGCTGCAAGTCCAGAATGAACCACCGGGTCAACGCCATCGCCGCCTAACCGCTGCCTTGACGCCGCTTCGCTCGTATGCGACAGACGCTCCTGCCCGCCACCGATTAACGCATTAGCTTCCACAGCATCGCATCAAAATAGAGTTCGGGATTGGGAGATGAAGTCTTGATCGCCCGATCCGCCTGGATGAGTAAGGCGAACCCTCCAACAACGCGCTCCCATTCGAACAGCGTGCACGCTCGGACAAGCGAGGCCGCCTTCCAGGGAGGCGCCGAAGCAGCCCTGGCAATGTCTCCGGCCTGAGCCCGGCCCTCGAGCACCTTCCCTACGAATATCTGCCGCCAGACACGGACGATCCGGGACAGGATCAGGACGGGAACGACACCTTCATCGATCATCGCACCCACCACTCGCACGGCGCGGGAATAGTCACCGGCCAGTATGGCATCGTCGAGTTCGAACGGGCCGAACTGTTCCGAGCGCAGAATCAGTTGATCCACGTCCAGGATTTCCGGTGGACGGGCCCCACACAAATATATTGTCAGCTTCTCCATTTCGGCATGGAGCATCTTCAACTCCGTCCCGAGGTTGTCGACCAGATAACGCGCCACATCCGGAGAGACGCCATATTGGCCACGCAGCCACTGCACTGTATCGCCACTTCTTAGAGGATCGATTTCGATAACGGGGATCGCCGGCCTTGCCCGGATCGTCGAACGCCGGGATTCCACCACCAGAACGATCTTCAGCCACGATTGCTCTAACCCGGCGACGCGCTCGATATCGGCCAGTCTGTTCTTTTTAATCTTAGCGGCATTCCTGATCAGGATTGCCCTGGAGGGACCGAACAGCGGAGGGCTCAGTGCCGATTCCATCAATTCTGATGAATCAATGGATTCGAATTCCTTGAGGGTCAGCATCTCGAAATTCCAATCCCCTCCGAATATTCGGGCCCAACTCGTCCTGGATTCTTCGACCAGATAGTCGTCTGCGCACACGAACACGTAAACATGGCCCGGACGAGGGGGTGTATGTTGACGAAACTGGGAAAACTTCACGGGTTGCGGCTCATGAAGGCAAGTGAGGCAACGAGTGAAGACGCGAATTGACGAGCAAGACGCTCGATGGCCGCCGAATCCTCGGGAACGAATTCTTCCGAGTTGTTTGAAAGCTCGAACACCTCGCTGAACGTCCATCGGTCGTTCTGAAACAGGATTCTTCCGTTGGCCGTATCGGTCACCCGTACACTGACGTCGACGGCAACTGTATAGGCCGTTCCGCGCCCCTGGTCGGTAAAAATGATGGGAATCGAGGTCACGCCGAGGACCTCCCCGGCCAGCACGACATCCCCATTCCGAGCGGGTATCACCTGATATTGTGTCCGTCGAACGAGTTCACGCCGAACGGCATCAGTCAACTGTTGTTCGATTCTGAACTCCGTCGTCAGGCTTCTGAAAACAGGAACAGCCAGGGTCCGCCCGACACCGGAATCGACGCCCGCTCCGGCCAACCGATAGCCACACCCCGCAATCGACAGGACGATCGAACCGATGGCGAGTGGCGCGTACCAGGGGAAATGGATCCGGCGCCGACGGGTCCTGCTGGTGGGATCGATGCGGGCAACGGACTTCAACCCTTCGCCATCAGCCCTCCGTGGCGACACGGGTATCGCCGGCAACTCCCAGGGGTTAAAACTGTTGCCCCGTAACGGCATCACCTGTCTTGCTTCGACTCCTTCAATTGAATCCGTTAAAGCGGCATGATGGCGTCGGGGCCAATGAGCCGAGTTGCCCGTTTCATTGACCGGGCGAATTCTCCGGGCGAGGGACAACCGATCCTACAGCAGCGCCGGAGCGGATTCGACAGCAGTCAACGCTAGCGATAATCCGAGGCCGTTTGGCCGCAACGGCTGTCCCCACACGGGTTCCGTAGGTCACCGAACCCGTGCGGAATTTACCCGTCAGCACGGTCGGCTCAGTGTAACATGCGGGTCAGGGGCCTTTGTTGCCCCGTATAGACGCGTGACTCGATCAGAAAAAATCTGGCGTAACGGTGAACTCATCGATTGGGAGCAGGCCCAGATCCACGTACTCTCCCATGTCATCCACTATGGCTCGGCCTGCTTCGAGGGCATTCGTAGCTACATGACCCCGTCGGGTTCGGTCGTGTTCAGACTGGACGCCCATCTGCGCAGACTGATCAACTCGTCGAAGATCTACAGCCTGGATCTGGCCTATGACGAAGAGGCCCTCTCCGACGCGGTGCTGGCAACGATTCGCGCCAACCATCTGGAGGCCTGCTACATCCGACCGATCGTCTTGCGGGGGTACGGACATCTGGGAATCAACCCGGACGGCATTCCAATCGACACCTATATCGCGGTCTGGAAATGGGGCTCATATCTCGGTCAGGAAGCCTTGGAAGCTGGAGTCGATGTTTGTGTCTCCACATGGTCCCGGTTTGCTCCAAACACGGCTCCGGCGACGGCCAAGGCGTCTGGCCATTACCTGAACTCACAACTCATCAAGATTGAAGCAGCCCGGAACGGTTACGCAGAAGGCATCGCCCTGGACACGAATGGTTTTGTGAGCGAAGGCAGCGGAGAGAATATCTTCCTGGTTCGTGACGGGGTCCTCTACACTCCCGAAGTGGCTCAGTCCGTTCTGGCCGGGATCACACGCGACTCGGTCCTGGCAATTTCAATTGAGCTGGGATTGGAGGTCCGGGAGCAGGCGATTCCCCGCGAGTGGCTCTATATCTCCGATGAACTGTTCTTCACCGGAACGGCAGCAGAAATCACTCCGATTCGGTCCGTCGACCGCATCGATGTCGGCCGGGGCCAGCGAGGCGCGGTGACCCAACGGATCCAGAGCCGATTTTTCGACATCGTCAGCGGAAGCGCACCAGCGCCTGCGGGCTGGCTGACGCCCGTCGGCTGATTGGAGCTGCTCGGGCAACATCCCGGGCCTGCACACGGTCCCCGGGCCACCGGCTTCAGCTGCATGAACGATATATACGGCCACGCCCTGAAACTGCTGGCACGCCGCGATTTCAGCACTCACCAACTACGCCTCAAGCTCGAACAAAGGTTCAAAACGGTGCCGGCAGATGTCATCGAACGTCTACGGGCCGAGGGTTTCCTGGATGACCGCCGCTTCGCAGAAAACTTCGTAAGGGGCCATACACGCCGGGGTCGACTCCAGCTCGGCGCCGACTTGGAAGGCCACGGCGTTGCAGCCGAAATCATTCGAGAGGCCGTGGAAAGTGTGCCCTGGCCTTCCACTGGAGAAATCCTCCGGACTAAAATGAAGACTTTGAAGCTGAGTCCTCCGCTGCGCAGAAAGGACGCGGCTCGTCTTTCGAGATCCCTGATACGTCTTGGATATGATGCGGAGGAGGTTCTCCGCGAGTTGGAACAATTTTTATGAACAGCGTCAAGATCCGAAACAATTTCCTGAACTTTTTTGAGAATCGTCACCACACGCGTGTTTCCAGTTCGTCATTGATTCCAGCCGAAGATCCCACGCTCCTGTTCGTCAATGCAGGCATGAACCAGTTCAAGGATGTATTCCTGGGCCTGGACGAGCGCAGCTACGCGCGCGCAACGACGAGTCAGAAGTGCGTCCGAGCCGGGGGCAAACACAACGATCTGGACAATGTGGGTCACACCAGCCGGCACCTCACATTCTTTGAAATGCTGGGCAACTTCTCATTCGGAGACTACTTCAAAAAGGACGCGGTGGAATTCGCGTGGGAACTATTGACCCGGGACTTCGGTCTGCCCGCCGACCGGCTGACGGTCACAGTCTTCCGGGAGGACGACGAAGCTGCCGACTTGTGGGTCAATCACGTCGGCGTGGCACCGGAACGTGTATTTCGAATGGATGAACAGGACAACTTCTGGCAGATGGGGGAGACCGGACCATGCGGGCCCTGCTCAGAACTCCACTATGACTTCGGGCCCGCAGGCAGCGAGCAACACCATAGCGACTGCAATTTTCCATGCGAGTGCGGACGATACGTGGAGATCTGGAACCTGGTCTTCATGCAGTTCGACAGAAACGACAACGGAGATCTCCGGCCACTGCCACAGCCATCCATCGACACGGGTATGGGACTGGAGCGCATGGCTTCGGTCTTGCAAGACAAGGTCAACGTCTTTGACACAGACCTCTTGCGCTCTCTGATCGACCGTGCCGGAAACCTTTTCGGTGTCCGGTATGGACAGTCTCCGCCGAGCGACGTCTCACTGAGGATCATTGCCGACCACGTCCGATCGGCAACATTTCTGATCAGTGATGGCATCATTCCCGCCAACGAGGGCCGGGGATACGTGTTGCGGAAAATAATGCGCCGGGGAATTCGACAAGGGACCCTTCTCGGTCGCAAGGAACCGTTTCTCCATACCATGACCGGGCATGTCGTCGAACTGATGCAGGACGCCTACCCGGACCTGATAAACACCCGTGAATACGTGTCGCGGGTCGTCGAAAGCGAAGAACGGCGTTTTTCAGCCACAGTATCGGTGGCCGTCGGCAAGCTGGAGGAAATAGCGGACAAGACACTCGCCGGCAAAAATACCGTCATCACGGGAGAGGACGTGTTCCGACTGTATGACACGTTCGGGCTCCCGCTGGATTTCATACACGAGATATCGGAGGAAAAGTCCCTGAGTATCGACGTCGACGGTTTCAACGCCGCATTGGAGAAGCAGAGAAAACGGGCTAGAGAAAGCTGGAAGGGCGACCAGCGAACCTCCGAGTCCTACGAGGAATTCATCAATCAGGGGGGAACAAAGTTTCTGGGATACGAAACGACCGAGGGCCGAAGCCAGGTTTTGGGCATTATTCGCGGAAACGAGTCCCTCCAGACGGTGGACGACACGGGCGGAGAGGCGGAGGTCGTTCTGGCTGAAACGCCCTTCTACGCCGAATCTGGAGGCCAGGTCGGCGACACCGGCAGCTTGACTTCACCGAACGGCGCGGTGCGCGTCCTCGACACCGTCTCTCCCGCACCGGGCCTGACCGTCCACCGCGTCGTCGTCGAGGTTGGAGGACTGTCGGTAGGTGAAGCGGTCGAGGCCCGGGTCGATGTGGCCCGAAGACGGAGAATTGCAGCCAACCACACCGGCACCCACCTACTCCACGCCGCGCTGCGCAATACCCTGGGTGTGCATGTCAAACAGGCAGGCTCACTGGTAGCGCCCGACCGACTGCGATTCGACTACACGCACTATGCCGCGCCCGGGAAAGCCGAAATCGATGACATCGAGGAAAGCATCAACCGGGTCATCCTTGAAAACCACACGGTCGAGACCCAGATTATGGAACTCAACGCCGCCATCGAGTCGGGGGCCATTGCCTTCTTCGGAGAAAAATATCAGCAGCAAGTCCGTGTCGTGTCCGTTCCTGGCATCAGCACCGAACTCTGCGGCGGGACGCACACGGGCAGGACCGGTGATATCGGCCTGTTCAAGATCCTGTCGGAGGGGGGCATCGCTGCTGGAGTTCGCCGCCTCGAAGCAGTCACGGGTCTGGGCAGCTACGAACGACTCGATGCCGACGAACAACTCCTCGATGCACTCGCCGACCGTCTCAAGACCCCGCGCGCCGAGCTGGCACGAACCATCGAAAGGTTTCTCGATCAGCAAAAACGAACTGAAACTGAGCTGGCCAACCTGAAGCGGAAGGGTGCAAATTCAAGGCTCGATGATCTACTCCAGCATGAGCGCTCGGTTTCGGGCGTCCGTGTCGTATCTCAGAGGGTGGACGGGCTCGATGCCGGCCTCATCCGTGAGCTGGCTGAAAACCTGCGCGGGAAAATGGGTTCAGGCATTGTCGTCCTCGGGATGGCCTCCGACGGCAAGGCGACGCTGGTGACGTCGGTGTCGGAAGACCTGCAGGCGCGACTCCACGCCGGCAACATCATCAAACAGGTGGCGGTGCTGGTCGGAGGCAGCGGTGGCGGGCGCGCAGACTTTGCACAGGCCGGAGGGAAAGAGCCAGCAAAGCTGGATCAGGCTTTACAAGAAGTGTACAATATCGTGGCGGAGTTGGCGGTGTAAACCACCGTCCGTAGTGGTTATGGGAAACATACGATGGGTGTTCGCGATCGGTTTGATCATTGTTATCCTCGGCACCTCGCCCGAAGGTTGGGGACAGGACCGCATATCCGCAATTATTGCGTCTGACGGCCAGATTGTTTTCACCAACCTGCGTACATACAGCCAACCCGCCATCGACGCCGGTCCGACGGTTCGGAGCCCAAAGACAGCACCCGTCCAGTTGGGCGCGTCGAGGTCGACCCATCCCCCAGATAACCTGATGGATAACCCGATAGAGAACCTGATCGACAGTATCTCTGCGAGACATGGCGTCGATCCGACACTGGTTCGGTCAGTGATCGAAATCGAATCCAATTTCAACAGGCGGGCTGTGTCCCCGATGGGGGCGATGGGATTGATGCAACTGATTCCTGCAACCGGGCAACGATTCGGAGTTCGAGACTTCTTCGATCCGGGTCAAAACATAGACGGCGGCGTGCGCTATTTGAGATTCCTGTTGGAGATGTTCCACGGGAACCTTGATTTGTCGTTGGCCGCGTACAACTCCGGCGAGAACCGGGTGGCACGGCTGGGTCGGATTCCGGCCATACCGGAAACTCAGGACTACGTCCGAAAAGTACGGTCCGCCTACGACCGACGGGGCGGGCAAGCCTCGACGCTCCAGTCCGCTGTCTACGCTCCGCCTCCCAGGCGAACGCCTCCTGAGCCCATGGTGCAGGGGCCGGGTGCAGTGCAGGCACCGACAAACCGGGTAATTTCGAGCGTGGTGGATGACCGCGGAGTCAGGCGTTTCTCGAACGTCGAGTAGCAGTCGCCTGTGAATAAAACCAGATCACAAAGGGAGCGTATACGAGTGTTGAGGGCGGGCTGCGTGTGCGTCGCAGGATTCCTGTTTGCATCCGCCGCATCGTCACAAACCCCTCTCAGAGACCAGGCCGGCGCGGCCTACCAGGTGGCCCAAAACGCGGACATCGCGCTCAAGGGAAAAACCACCGCAGACCGATCCCGGAGCGAATACCTGCGGGTCATCCGGTTCTATGAGCGCGTATTTCTGATCACGCCCCACACCGGCTACGCAGACGACGCCCTGGTCAATATCGCAGCACTCTACGAAGAAATCGGCGAGGCGGAAGACGCCATCCGAACGCTTCAGTTTCTGGTCCGCGAATATCCCGCTTCCCGATTCCTGCCCACTGCCCGTGCGGACATCGACCGTATGAACGGGCCCGGCAGTCAACAAGAAGAAGTACGGGATGACGAGCGGGTTGAAAATAATGCAGCGGAGGAACCGCAAGTCAATCCGGATCAGATCGTACCCACGATCTCCACTGAACGTCCGGGGGCTCCCTCGAGCGTCTCCATCCACAATGTACGCTACTGGGAGTCCCAGCGATCGGTCCGGGTTGTCGTTGATATGACGGGAGAGCCCACCTTTACCCAGGGGGAGGTGCAAGATCCTCCGCGGGTGTTCGTCGATATCGCGAACTCCCGGGTCGGGCAATCGCTTGAGCAGCGCGACCTGCCTGTCGAGTCGGTCATGCTGGAACAAATCCGTATCGGACAGTTCGACACAGACACCGTTCGCGTCGTCCTCGACCTGGTCCAACTGAAAAACGTTACGACGTTTACGCTGCGTGAGCCCAATCGACTCGTCATCGACGTCCTGGGTTCCACCGACCGTCCGCCGTCAGAAGAACCGGTGCCGGTCGCGGTGCCCGAACCGGAGCGGGCGGTGACTGCAGTCGCTGGTGACACCTCTGTTGAGCCTGCGGTGGAGTCGGACGAGGCGAGAGTCGAGCCCACGCTGAGTCCGGCACAACCGACGGAGAACGGGGACCATTCCCTCATTCGCAGCCTCGGCCTGAAGGTCGGCCGCGTCGTCATCGATCCGGGCCATGGTGGGCTGGATACAGGAACGATTGGTCCCAGTGGGCTGACGGAAAAGGACCTGGTTCTCGATATTGCGCAGCGTTTAAAATACCGTATCGAATCCGAACTGGGGGCGGAGGTAGTGCTGACCCGGGAAGATGACTCCTTTGTGCCGCTGGAAACCCGGACGGCCATGGCGAATCAGGAAGAAGCCGATCTCTTTCTGTCGATACACGCCAACGCCAGCAGGAGCGAGTCGATCCGCGGATTTGAAACCTACTTTCTCAACTTTGCGACCACCCGCGAAGCTTCCGAAATCGCCGCCCGCGAAAACGCCGCTTCCGCCCAGTCTATTTCCGAACTCGAAGATATTGTCAGCAGGATCATGCTTCGGGACAAGGTGGATGAATCGAGGGAGTTTGCGACTCACATGCAGCGGGCACTGGCCACCACGCCCGACTTCGGTCGAAACCGTGGGGTCAAGCAGGCTCCGTTCGTGGTCCTCATCGGCGCCAACATGCCTTCGATCCTTACAGAAGTTTCCTTCATCAGCAATCCCGACGACGAACGCCTGCTCAAAGGGACCCAACGGCGCGAACAAATCACCGGAGCTCTGTTTGAAGGTGTAAGATCGTATTCGAACACCCTGAGCGGCTTTGAATCGGCTCAGGTCCGGGACTGAATACGAACAGCCTTGGGGGCAAGCCCAGGGGGCTGTGTCACAGGCTCTTAAACCTACGATGACCTCCAGGATCCTGGCATCAACTGTCGCAGCCGTCCTTCTGTGTTGCAGCCCCCTCACGGCCCAGAACCGAGAGTCTCTCATTGGCTTGATACTCGAGGACCCTGCCTGGAGCCTCGAAGCCGAAGCCATCGAATACACCGCCGAGACTATCGAAACGCTGGTTGGGGACAACGTGACGAGCGTTCTCGACTACGGCCTGATCGGCGCTTCTCAGGCAGAGTTCGGGTCATCCGATGGAAATGTGGGAGTCACGTTTTACGAAATGGCCGATTCCACGGCTTCTTTTGGTCTGTTCGCCCTGGAGCGTGATTGGCAGCGGCCGGACTTCGAGCCAGCCGTCGTGGGCGCCGAAAGCTATCGCACAAACGATACGCTGGTGTTCTGGCAGGCCAACTACGTCGTCAGGCTGGAAGGCTCACCCCAGAAGACGGATGCCCTGGGAAAGACAATCGCGGACCACGTCATTGGTCGATCGAGAAAGGCCAATGTATCACTCCTCTTGCCGGCGGCAGGCCGGGTCGGTGAATCTGAAAAATACATTCTGACACCGACGGCCTTCGAGACCATCACCGGTCTCGATCCGGCGGAACTCGGCTTCAACAACAGCGTGGAAGTTGCCGTAGCGGCCTACACACAGCCAACCGGCTCCGGACGACTCGCCATGTTTCTCTACCCGACGCAGCAACTTGCCGAGCGGCATGCTGAAGCGTGGCTGGCACGCTTCGAAGGTGATCTGCCCAGTGGGCGATCCGGCCCTCTGTTTGCGATCCTGCTCGACAGCGACAGCGATGAACTGTCGGAATCGATCATGTCGGTTCTCAGTTATCAGTCGGAAGTGACCTGGACCGAAACTCTGCCCGATCCCCTGACCCTCCCTCACATGATCCTGACTATCTTCAAGTTCATCGGAATTGCATTGGCGTTTACGCTGATCGTCGGTTTAGTCTTCGGCGGCTTCCGCATCTATATGAAAACGCACTACCCAGGTTTCGTCTTCGGCGGGCCGGACGATGTCGAATTCATACAACTCAAGCTAGATCAATCGTTTACAGTTAAAGCGCTGAAACCCGGACGGCCCGAAACCGCACAAACCGAATAAACGCAACGCCTTCGGCAATTAGAAATGATTTTTGTTGACAAGCCCCAACCACCCTATTTAAATTATGGGTACATAGGAGCTTTCTATCCCTTTCTGAGGGGTAGATCCTTTCTCTCTTTACAACTCTTGCTCACCCTTTGGGTGAGCATTTTTTTGCCAGCGTTTTATACCACCGCAGCTCTGCTGGTCGATCCCTGGATCCGGCCTGAGCACGCTACCCGATCCATACCGTTGAATTTAAAGGTTTTATCTGCTATAAACAGCGTTGCCGACTCGAATCCGCCAACGTAGCTCAGCTGGTAGAGCAGCTGATTCGTAATCAGCAGGTCAGCGGTTCAAATCCGCTCGTTGGCTCTTATTGATACGAAACGAGTTTGGACTTCCCAGGGCGCTCTCATGTGGTCATCGCAACAGTTCGGCCAATTTCTCGGATGGTTTCATCCATCCGAGCGTTTGTCGAGGCCGATCGTTGAGCGAATAGGCGATGTCGTCGAGCTGACGTTGAGTATGGACAGATAGATCGGTGCCTTTGGGTAGGAATTGCCGGAGCAGGCCGTCCGTGTTTTCGTTACTGCCCCTTTGCCAGGGGCTATACGGGTCGCAAAAGTAGACCTGAACTCCGGTGGCCACGCTGAATTGAAGATGCTGGGCCAATTCCTTTCCTCGATCCCAGGTAAGGGACACGGCAAGATGCCTTGGTAGAGTTCGGATCTTCTTGGCAATCAATTCGCATACGTGTCCAGCGGTTCGGTCACGGCCAACTGCGACCAGCATCAGATATCGGGTCTGACGCTCGACCAACGTCGCGAGTCAAGCCCATTCTTAGTTGAAACTCTCCACGGCTCACGATGGGTCATGCAACCTTCTTCTTCGATCTCGTCGACGTCTTCGCCTCAATTTTCAGCTCTCGCTGGAGGGCTTCGCGGAGCTTTGGAAGATGACGGTAGCCGATCACCTTCCTCAGGCGCGGTTCGATGTCGATGAGCGCCGTCGCCAACCAGCGTTGCCGCTGACTCGAGTTCTTCCAATGATCGACCTTCGCACACCTTTCCTCGACAAGGGCATTGACCGATTCCAGGCAATTCGTCGTCTTGAACGAACGGCCCAAGACCCCGTACACGCCGAGCCGATGCAACGTGAGGGTCTCTTCCAGGCCTTCCTCAAGGCTCGCAGCCCCCGATTGGTTTCGCTCCTCGAGCTCTCCATGGAGCTCTCCGAGCGCCGCCCGAGCTTCGTCGTACTCCGGGCGCTCGTAGGCCCGCTGCAGCCGGCGTCGCCACACGGCTTGCTCGGTCTTCGATAGGTATCTCACGACGTTCTCGCGTTTGTGCCATTGGCAGCGTTGGACCAGGGCTCGATTCCTGAATGCCTTCTTGACCGCCGCCCGCAGACCTTTGCCGCCGTCGACAATCACCAGCACGCCTTCAGAGATGTCCAGGCCCCGCTCCATCAACGAACGGAGAAACGGAGTCAGCACTTGCTCGTTCTCCGTGTCGGTCTCCACGAAGCCCAAGAAGCGTTTGTCGCCCGAAAGCGTGACGCCCAGGGCCACTACCATCAGGGCGTCGGCAAACGCCTTCCCGTCCAGGAAGATCGCCACGACGTCCTCGCCACTCAGATCCCGCTCCTGCATCTCCCGAAGTTTCGCGGCACTCGCCTGGACGAATCCTCGAGACACCGTCGAACTCGACAGTCCGATCGCTCCCGGAATCGCTTCAGCGGCCGATTCATAGTTCCGGCAGGAGATCCCATACAGCACACGTCTGAGCAGTAGCTCGTTCACCGCGCCACCCGGACTGAGTTCCTCGTAGGTCCGAAGCGGAATCTCCCCGCCCGCCACGCTGCGCACTCGAGGCACCCGAACCGGCACCCGCTGGCCACCCAGCCCCACGGTCCCCGGATTGCTCCCGTGTCGCCGGCCCCGCCACGCTGCGCACTCGAGGCACCCGAACCGGCACCCGCTGGCCACCCAGCCCCACGGTCCCCGGATTGCTCCCGTGTCGCCGGCCCCGCAACGCCGCCTCCTTTCGTGCGTATCGCTCACCCGCCAACGACTTCACTTCCTCGTCGAGCAACTCCTCCACGTGCATCAACCCCAGTGGGATCAACGCCCGAATCATCTCCACCTTCGAGTCCAATTCCAGTCCCGAGTATTCCTCCCGGCTCAGGACCTCGACCTCACCCAGCACACGCGACTTCTTGCGTTTCTTTACCGAACGTAACAGACTCCTCATCTCGGCTCCTTTCTCTTACAGGCTTGATGTTGTTTCTTCCAATACCATCAAACCATGGGGTTTGGAGCCGTTTCAATTTCCAACTAAGATTGGCACACATTCAACGTCGCGATCGCTGAGTGTTGACGGGTACCGAGAATCAAATCTCCTTCCCAGTGACCGGGGACGGCACGGTCCTCGACCTCGGCGGGGCGATCAGCGATTGAAACCATGTCCTTGATGTATCCCCCGGGATCTTTTCGCCCGTGCGGTCGTCGTCTCGTCCGTCCGGTCCGCAGGCACGCCGCGAGTTCCTTCCGCAGGGCACCGCGCGTCTGAACAAACAGGGACTGGTAAATCGTTTCGTGGGATACGCGCATCTCGGGATCATCCGGATACTCAATTCTAAGTCTGGCACTGATCTGCTGGGGGGACCACAGTAAGGTCAACATTGACTCCACCTGGGTGCGTAATCGTGGACATCGTCGCAACTTCGCCAGTTTCGGCCGACGTCCTCGCTTGTAGGCAGATTCGTCCGCCCGGAATGCCCGATAGCGGCGTGGACCTCCATTCCTGTTCACTTCACGGCAGACAGTCGACGGGGATCGTCCAAGTCGTCGTGCGATCTCTCGGTACGTTTCGCCATGCCGCAGCTCTCGCGATATCTCTTCCCGTTCGGCCAGGCACAACTGACGTGGTGAGCGGTTGGGCACCTGCGGCCGCATTCCACCGACCGAATCCAGTACCCGCTGAATCGTCTTTGTCGAGCACCGCACAGCCGATGCAGCTTCTTCGAAGCTGCAGCCCCTATCGATCATCCGCCGCACTTCCAGGCGTTCCTCTCGCGTAAGTCGCACTCCCCGAATCCGTGTCGCTACCATCGCAGCACCTCCTTCGAACCCTTATCATCGATTCTTTGAAGTGTTGCGATGACCGTTAGAGATCAAGCAGGGTTTTCTAGACACCTGAGAGCCTCTCAAAGTAGTCGGCCTCAAACTGCAGGGGGGACACGCCGCCGACGTGGCTGTGTCGCCGTTTCGAATTGTAGAACAACTCAATAAAATTGAAGATATCGGCTCGAGCTTCGTCGCGGGTTGTGTAGATCCGTCGACGAATCCGGAGCTTCTTGAGCGTCGAGAAAATACTCTCGGCTACGGCATTGTCCAAACAGTTACCTCGACGACTCATGGACGGCTCCAGGCTGTGTGCGTCCATGAAGGCCAGATAGTCCTGGCTGCCGTACTGGCTTCCCTGATCGCTGTGAACCAGCACGGTCCCATGCGGTCGTCGGCGCCATACGGCCGACAGCAAAGCCTGCATCACCAAATCCCGCGACATGGTCGGCTGCATCGACCATCCAATGACTCGTCGTGAGAACAGATCCAGGACGACTGCCAGGTACAAGAACCCCTCGTAAGTTCGGATGTACGTGATATCGCCCACCCACGCTTGATTCGGCCGATCGACGGTAAATTCCCGGTTCAATCGATTCGGGGCGACACGCGCCGGCCGCCCACCCGCGATCCAACGTCGCCGGTAACCGATTTGCGCCCGCAACCCGCTCTGCCGCATCAACCGTGCAACTCGATGCACACTGCATCCTGCTCCCAAATCCTTCAAATCCCGGTGGATCCACGGGCTGCCGTAGGTGCCCCCACTGGCAATGAACAGCTTCCGAATTTGCTGAACAAGACGCTGGTCTTCCTTCGCCCTGTTCGACAGCGGCTGCTTCATCCACGCGTAGAAACCACTGCGCTGCACCCGTAAGACTCGACACATCGTCTGGATCCGAAACTCGCTGCGATGATCGCGAATGAACGCGTACCTTACCCGGATGCTTTGGCAAAGTACGCGGCGGCCTTTCGGAGGATGTTCCGCTCTTCAGTCACCCGCTTCAGCTCGGCCCGAAGTCTGCGGACTTCATCATCCTTGTTTGCTATTCGGCTGGCCTGGGTTCCGTTGGCCCGACCATATTTCTTGACCCATTGATACAGGCTGTGGCTAGACACTCCCAGCCTGTCAGCCACTTCACGCACCGGGTGACCCTTCTCTGTGACCTGCCGTACGGCTTCGATTCGGAACTCGTCTGTGTATCGTTGATGTCCCATGTAACACTCCTGAAAGTTGCCTCATTTTAGCTCTCAAAAGTGTCTACGAAAGTCTGGGAAGTCCATTCCTCCGAAAGTTGAGGTTTTAACGAGCTCCAAGCGTATGAGATCTCCCGAACTTACCGTCAAACCTTGAAGTACCCTAGCGCCACCTGAGAATGTGTGCCAATCTTAGTTGGAAATTGAAACGGCTCCAAACCCCATGGTTTGATGGTATTGGAAGAAACAACATCAAGCCTGTAAGAGAAAGGAGCCGAGATGAGGAGTCTGTTACGTTCGGTAAAGAAACGCAAGAAGTCGCGTGTGCTGGGTGAGGTCGAGGTCCTGAGCCGGGAGGAATACTCGGGACTGGAATTGGACTCGAAGGTGGAGATGATTCGGGCGTTGATCCCACTGGGGTTGATGCACGTGGAGGAGTTGCTCGACGAGGAAGTGAAGTCGTTGGCGGGTGAGCGATACGCACGAAAGGAGGCGGCGTTGCGGGGCCGGCGACACGGGAGCAATCCGGGGACCGTGGGGCTGGGTGGCCAGCGGGTGCCGGTTCGGGTGCCTCGAGTGCGCAGCGTGGCGGGCGGGGAGATTCCGCTTCGGACCTACGAGGAACTCAGTCCGGGTGGCGCGGTGAACGAGCTACTGCTCAGACGTGTGCTGTATGGGATCTCCTGCCGGAACTATGAATCGGCCGCTGAAGCGATTCCGGGAGCGATCGGACTGTCGAGTTCGACGGTGTCTCGAGGATTCGTCCAGGCGAGTGCCGCGAAACTTCGGGAGATGCAGGAGCGGGATCTGAGTGGCGAGGACGTCGTGGCGATCTTCCTGGACGGGAAGGCGTTTGCCGACGCCCTGATGGTAGTGGCCCTGGGCGTCACGCTTTCGGGCGACAAACGCTTCTTGGGCTTCGTGGAGACCGACACGGAGAACGAGCAAGTGCTGACTCCGTTTCTCCGTTCGTTGATGGAGCGGGGCCTGGACATCTCTGAAGGCGTGCTGGTGATTGTCGACGGCGGCAAAGGTCTGCGGGCGGCGGTCAAGAAGGCATTCAGGAATCGAGCCCTGGTCCAACGCTGCCAATGGCACAAACGCGAGAACGTCGTGAGATACCTATCGAAGACCGAGCAAGCCGTGTGGCGACGCCGGCTGCAGCGGGCCTACGAGCGCCCGGAGTACGACGAAGCTCGGGCGGCGCTCGGAGAGCTCCATGGAGAGCTCGAGGAGCGAAACCAATCGGGGGCTGCGAGCCTTGAGGAAGGCCTGGAAGAGACCCTCACGTTGCATCGGCTCGGCGTGTACGGGGTCTTGGGCCGTTCGTTCAAGACGACGAATTGCCTGGAATCGGTCAATGCCCTTGTCGAGGAAAGGTGTGCGAAGGTCGATCATTGGAAGAACTCGAGTCAGCGGCAACGCTGGTTGGCGACGGCGCTCATCGACATCGAACCGCGCCTGAGGAAGGTGATCGGCTACCGTCATCTTCCAAAGCTCCGCGAAGCCCTCCAGCGAGAGCTGAAAATTGAGGCGAAGACGTCGACGAGATCGAAGAAGAAGGTTGCATGACCCATCGTGAGCCGTGGAGAGTTTCAACTAAGAATGGGCTTGACTCCCACCTGAACCATTAGAGAAATTGAACGGTGATGCGCGGCTGTAAGGGTCACCACCTGCGACGACCCCGGTGGTGAGAAGCGTGTTGTTAAGGTACAGCGACCAGCTGGAGCCTCTGTTGTCGTTCGCTATGTGCCACACTGAACCAACAATGTTTACGGTCCCTGCAATGGTGCTGGTCCAGAGGATATTTGCTGGCCCGAAGTTTTCGCCTGGTCGGGCGTTATCCGTGTCGTGTACGATGACATCACCAATTTGAGCATCCGCGGAGGCCTGAGTAAGTTTCCAAATAGCTGGAACATGGCCGACACCTGAAGGGGCGTTTGCCCAAGCAGGCTGCGTTACGCTGTAGCCTCCGGCAATCCAATCGCTGACATGTGGCAACAGGTTTGTTCCCTCTCGATAACTCCAGGGGTTGGACCCACCATTTTGAACGTCGCTCCAATCTGCGGCGAGATCGAACGTCACTGGGTTTGCGAATACGGACGGGGATATCGGAAACATGAGGAAAGCCAGAAAGATGGTGCACACAGGGAATTTGCGAAATCTACAACACTTCTTAATCCACCTCCAGAATTCGGGCATTTGATACCCATTGTCAGCGGGGAGTGACGTTCGATACTACGAATTGCGCCTGCGCGAAATCACCAGCCCTGCAAGCCCCGTGCTGAGGAGCAGGAGGGTGGAGGGTTCGGGGACGGCAGTGCCAGACACAGGGTATTCCGTTCCTGATACCGCGCTGATACCGGCTCCAGCGATCCCGTTGCCGAGACTGTCCGTAATGACGACGTCTGACAACGTCGCGGTTTGAGAGAAATCGATTGTGGCAGAGCCGCTATATGGGTCAGAATTGGATCCGTCTGCCGTGAATGTTGCGGCGAAAAGTGATGCTTCCAGGTCGAGCGTCGAACCGAAAGTGAATGGAATACTGAAAGTTGCGATATCGGTGACAGCGCCGGGCGGTCCGACATAGGGATGCTGAAACGCACCGTTCTGGAGACTCACAAATACGCCCCACCCTACATTGCCGCCTAATAAAATGTTGCCACTAAAATCGAAACTCAAATTTAGCAATCCGTTGGTTCCGACTGTCCCACCGAATACGTTCCACTGATCCGTAAAGCTCGCGATTCCCTGGCTGGGAAAAGGGATTGAACCCGGGCCCGTCTGGAAACTACCAGCAGGAGACCTTGTTGCATGGATCATCCCGAAGGATGTCTTATCATTGTGTTTTTCAACACCGGGGATAACTTAGATGCCACATAAGTTCAACGCAGCCCGACGGCACAAGTTTGATAAGGCGCAGTACCGGGTGATCAACTGGGCAGAATATAACGAGAGCCTGCGCCAGCGGGGTGATCTGACGATTTGGGTCAGTGATGAGGCTCAAAGTGTGTGGCGCGCGCCGCGCCGCACGTCACGGGGTGGCCAGCGGAGATACTCGGATCTGGCGATCGAGACATGCCTGACGCTGCGCACGGCGTATCGGCTTGGGTTGCGACAAACGCAGGGACTTATGGGATCCATCGGCACGCTCATGGGGCTGGACATACGGGTGCCGGATTACTCCACACTGTCGCGTCGCGCAAATGGCTTGAGCATCGCTCAGGTGATGAGGCAAGCCGGATCTGTGCCTGTCCATCTGGTGGTGGACAGTACCGGCCTCAAGATCTTCGGCGAAGGGGAATGGCTCGCGCAGAAGCATAAGATCAAGGGAATACGCCGCCGCTGGCGCAAACTCCACCTCGGACTGGACCTCCATAGCGGTGCGATTGTTTGCGCCAATCTGACTCACGATGACGTTGGAGACAGCACCGCCTTGCCCGGGCTCCTGGATCAACTCGATGCCCCTGTCACGGGCTTTCTGGCGGACGGCGCCTATGATGGAGCGTCCACACGGGATCTGCTGAGGGAACGGTATGGGGAGACCCTGGATGTGGTTATACCTCCGCCAAAGAACGCAGTGATCCGCCCGCAATCGGCGCGGGATCCAACCGTTCGGGATCGCCATATTGCCCAGATCCGCAGCAACGGCCGCATGGCCTGGCAAGTGGCCACAGGGTACAACCAGCGCAGCCGGATAGAAACGCAGATCGGCCGGTGGAAGAGCGTCATCGGCCCCAGACTCAGATCCCGCAGCTTCTCCAGGCAGATCACGGAGATCCAGGTCGGCCAGAAAGTCCTGAACACAATGACCGCACTCGGACGGCCTGTGTTCGAACGTATCGCCTGACGCTACCGCTTGGGAAAGGGCGAATTCCATCTCCGCCCCGATCCATGCAACAACGCTTCTTGTCACCCGTCACCTGATCCGTCCCGTCCCGTTTCACGTAATGCGTCTGGTCACGCATAACGTGATGCGTCTGGTCACGTGCCGCGTGAGGCGTCTGGTCACGCACCGCGTGACTCGTCTTCGCCCGGGCGCTCCAGTTGTGCCCTGTAGACCTGGCGCATGCGATCAAAGAATTTCTGAGCGAACGAGGACCGATAGTCCGGGTAGGTCCATGGGAAGCACTGATTCGTATTCTTCTTGAAGTGCATCGTGACTTCAGCGAATATCCCGCTCCCGATATATGCTCGGTGATAGAAATTCTTGGTCGAAAAGAGAATGACCTTGGACTGCTCAATGTAGCCGGGGTCAATGTTGACCGGCCGACGCACACCTTCGGAGACACGCCCAAGTTCGGCCTCGATCCGGTTGGTTTCCAGCTTGACCCGTTCGAGTCCGTCGGCACTGGTGAGGTTCCTGAACGAAAAGAAGACACGATCGACTGTGCCTCCCATTTCTTCTGAGTAATAATCAGTGGCCTCAAATCTTTGGAGGCGGGTCTGATCATCAACCGGCCCGAACAGAACTACGAGTTGTTCCCGAACCTGGGGAGCAAGGTTTGCGTCCGCAAGCAGGACGCCGGCAAACGACTTGACCGGATTGAATAGCCGTACATCACCCAAATTATCGGACCTCTGACCGCAAGCGAAAGTCACAATACTACGCCATGGCAGCCCCTGACACCCCAGGCACCCTGAAGGAACTCGAGACCCGGTACGTGGAAGGCAACGACCCGCTCTCCGACGGCGCCCTGCAAGCGCTCAAAAGAGATCGAAGAATCGGCGCACAAAAACTCTACCGGAAACTGAAGCGAAGAATCGATCTCAAAGAGAACGAGCAGGCGCGCCTGAATTCGATGTTCCACCTCGAGCAGCGGCTCTGGGCGCAGGGGATCGGGCGGATTGCGGGTGTGGATGAGGTGGGGATCGGTCCAATGGCCGGCCCGGTGGTTGCCGCTGCAGTCGTCTTTCTACCGGGCGCCCGAATCGACGGTGTCGACGACTCAAAGCGCATTGCGCCGGATCTGAGAGCGTTGCTGGACATTCAGATCCGGGCCCTGGCCGCAGGTGTCGGCATTGGCGTAATCGAACCTGACGAAGTCGACCGCCTCAACGTCTATCACGCCGGTATCAAGGCAATGCGTGTCGCCGTGGACCAGTTGGAAGACCCACCCCAACACCTCCTGGTCGATGGCCGGACGATTCCCGGACTGTCCCAGCCTCAGGACAGCCTCACCGGGGGGGACGGCATCAGTTTTTCGATTGCATGCGCTTCCGTTGTTGCCAAGGTTTTCAGGGACCGTTTGATGGATGGGATGGACCGGCGCTTTCCCGGTTACGGTTTCGCCCGGCACAAAGGCTACTGCACCGCCTTGCATCAGGACGCTGTCCGCCGGTTGGGCCCGTGTCCCATTCACCGGACTTCCTTCGATTTCATTCGCGAAATCCAGGGCGAGTACGACCCTCACTTTTACAGGTTGAAAGAGGCAATCCAGTCCGTGACGACCTGGGACGAACTTCTGAAGTGGGATGTACGATTCGCATCATCGCGCGGAGATCTTGCCGGGGTGGAAAACCGCAAGCTGGCTATTCTCGCCCGTCGCCGGCGAAAGAGACTGCGTCCCGGATAAATCGGCGATCCGCGCCGGAGGCCACTGAGCCCTCCGGCGCCAGTTTTCGACACTTCGTTTTGTAAAAGACTCAGTTTTTCGCAGCCTCCGGTGCGGCACAGGACGCGCCGCCGTCCTCGGTGGCTGGAAGCGATTGAAAGCCGTTCAGTACTTTGTTAACGGCGAACAGTCGGGATTAATACGATCCGGTCACTCCGCTCCCTACTTTGCCTTTACGCTCGACTCAAAGCCGGCACTCTTGTGGGAACCGTCGCAAAAAGGTTTGTTTGCGGATGCCCCGCACCTGCAGAGTGAAATCGCGGGACGTCCGGCGAGGTCAAATTCTTGACCCTCCGCATCCTTCAGAGCAAAACTGCCCGAAACTCTCAGGGGTCCATTGTTGATTGCGACGATGTTCGTTGATTCGTCGGTTGATTCGCTCATTGTTGGTGATCCTTTTTGCGTTTATTCGATTGTAATCTGTTGAAAATAAAGTCTTAACTGTCCTGGTTCCAGTATGGGTCCAGGCTGGGTCCCGCTACTCTACCATATATAGAGGTTGTCTCCGATTGACCGGGTGGTATAATCCCGCGCTCCAGTTGTCGGCCCAGTCGAAATCTGGAGTAGCTTGCGTTCGGGCTGAAACGAAACTGGGACTGGCAACGTCTACTAGATAACTGGATTGCTTGAAATGGCCTCGAAATTGCTTAGATTTGAGTTGGGCAGCCGATATCCCTGAAGCCGACTGGACTGTCAGGAACGCGGGTCCACGATAGTGGGTCCAATAAAGCAGGGCGAAGGAGAAAGAGATGGACAAGAGAAAGTTATCGCGACTCCAGAAGGCGCTGTCTGATGAGCAGGAGACCCTGAGACGGACGATGAATCGGAATCGGGCTGCCGAAGAAGAAATCCTTGTTGAAAAGACTGAAGACGAAGGTGACCTCGCCCTGATCAGCCACAATAAGGAACTTCTGTACAAGATGCACGAATCGGATTTTCGCCGACTGAAAGCGATCGAAGATGCGCTCAAGCGCATTCAACGAGAAGAGTACGGTGTGTGCACCGAGTGTGAGGAAGATATCAACGAGAAGCGACTGGTTGCTGTCCCGTGGGCAATGACGTGTATTGCCTGCCAGGAAGAGGTAGAGCGCGAGAATGCCTCGGAGACCACAATGGCTGGAGTGACCCGCCAGAGCCGAGTTTAGAGTAATGCCGTTCCTCCCCCCTATCGGATCAGCCATTGGGCGATCAGGAAGAGTCCGACCCCGGCAAACACCACGAAGGCGAGTTTGACTCCGGGTTCGCGATTGACCTCCGGCATCAGGTCCGAGGCGGCCACGTACAGGGTGGCACCGGCGGATATCGGAAGCGCATAAGACGGCGAATTGCCGGTTGACAAGACCGCGACCACCCCACCTACAGTCGAAACACCCAGTAAAACAGCGGCGCCAAGCGATTGTCGTCCGGAGAATCCCGAGCTCAGTGCAATCGAGGAAACCGTAAAACCGTCGGGAATCTTGTGAATCAAAACGGCTATGAAAATCAACAAGCCGGTGCGTGTAGATATTTGAAAACCCGCGCCAATCGCCACCCCATCGAAGAACGTGTGAACCAGAAGCCCGACTAAGGCCGATACGCCGACCGAGCGTTTCACCATTTCTTCGTGGTGTGTTTCCTCACCGAAATGAAGATGCGAGGCGACGGTGTGTTCGAATGCATGGACGATGAGGTACCCGGCCAGAACCCACATCGACGCGTTGTCGACGATGGCCAGGCTTTCGGGCATCATCTCGAGAAAGACGGCGCCCAGCATGAAGCCCGACCCCAGGGCAATGAAGTAGCGCAAGCTCGACCGCGCCCAGCGATGCGACGTGACCATCGCTCCACCGAGCACGTTCGCGCCCGCGGCGGCGACAGCCAACAATAGAGGTAGTACGTAAGTGGGCATATGGGACTACCGGTGGTGGTCCGGACCACCCGGCGCCAGGCGCTTGGCGGTTGACCCTTGACTCGCACCACGCCTCAGATTTCTTCTCGCGTCACTCATCACGAATCGGGTGCCAATGCTTCATCCACTGTGACGGACCGTCACGATGTCGCCGTCCTGGACCTCGTATCCTTTGCCTTCGAGCCGCAGGAGTCCTTTATCCCGCAGAGGCCCAAAACCAGGGTGCGCCTGGAAGTCGTGATAGTGTGCGACCTCTGCACGAATAAAATGCTTCTCGAGGTCCGTGTGGATAGCACCGGCTGCTTTCTGAGCAGTTGTTCCCCTTCGGATCGTCCATGCGCGACACTCCTCTTCTCCCGCAGTTAAGAAAGAAATGAGCCCGAGCAAGTCATAGGTCGAACGGATCAACCGGACCATTCCCGATTCCGTGAGGCCGTAGTCTTCCAGGAAGCCGTCGAGTTCCTCGGGCGGGAGCTCTGTCATCTCGGCTTCCAGTTTTCCGCAGAGATAAACGCTCTGTGTGTTCGGCGGTGTGTCGCCTGGGCGGTGCCGGCCGAGTTCCTCGATCTGTTCTTCTCCAACATTGATGGCGTAGATCATCGGCTTCTCGGAAAGAAACGCAAATCCCCGCACGCGCTTGCGATCCGCCTCCGGGATGTCCATTTCCCGCAACGGCCGCTCGGATTCAAGCCAGTTCTGAACTTCAACCAGAAAATCACGTTCGCGACCCAAGTCTGCGTCTTTCAGTTTCTTGAGATCTTTGTTCAGCCGTTCAAGCCGTTTTTCGACCGATTGAAGATCGGCCAGGATCAACTCGGCATCGAAGTTTCGTATATCCCGCCGAGCGTCTATGGAGCCCTCCGAGTGCGGGACCGTGTCGTCATCAAAGGCCCGGACCACATGAACCATCGCGTCGACATCCCGTACCGGATCGAGAGCCAGGTCTCGTCCCTGACCGCGAAGAAGGCCTACCACATCAACGAATTCTATGGTCGCGTAGGTCACCTTTACGGGGTTAAACACCGAAGCCAGGAAAGCGACCCGCTCGTCGGGCACCTGGACCACACCCACGTTGGGTTGTGATTTCCGGCCTCTGGCGGAGACCAGATCGATGGCCGCCCGAGTCAGGATTCTGAAAATTGTTGTTTTGCCGACCTGGGGGAGTCCGACGATCCCGGCTTTCATTGATAGGGTCTCAGGGGGGAGGGCCTCAGGGTAGCTGTCTTGCTGGGTCGCTGCATTGGTAAGTGAAACCTTAGCATATATTTCCGGAAAGTTTAGGTTGACAGGCGCTGTGACGCGTTAGTAGATTGATGTGGACAGAAGTGGTCCAAAGTAGCCTAGATGGGACTAAAGTTATGCTCCGTGGCAATCAACCAGCAAGAATCGACGAAAAAGGCAGATTGAAGATTCCATCAGCCTTCCGCGGAGACATAGAAGATTCCTGGGGCAGCGACTTCTACGTCACCAGCATCACCGGTCAATCCGTCCGTGTTTATCCCTTATCTGTCTGGCAAGAAATAGAAGAGAAACTTACCAACCTCCCTGCCTTTAACCCTACCAAAAAAAGATTTCTGGACCGAACGAATTACTACGGCCAGTTATCCTCCATGGATAAACAGGGGCGGATTCTCATTGCTTCCCATTTGCGGGAGTCGGCTGAAATGGTGGGTGAAGTCGCTGTCCTGGGATACTTGAATTATCTGGAAGTGTGGAACGACACCCGGTATCTAAAGCGGCTCGAGGACGAGCCGTTTACTGCGGAAGACGAGGAGCAACTGGGAATATAACCGTGCAATCTCATGCATCCCCATACTCCCGTCTTGCTCGAAGAAGTCTTGCACTATCTCAACCCCCGGTCTGGGGGTCACTTTATAGACGCGACCGCCGGCGGGGGCGGTCACGCAGCGGCAATTCTCGAACGGACCGCTCCCCACGGACGGTTGTTGGCGATCGATCAGGACGTGGAAGCGCTTGGTCTGTCGCGGGAAAATCTCGCATCGCACCGATCGAGAACGGTATTCGCTCATGCCAATTTCAGTGAGATTGCCGACATCGCTGCGGTGGAGGGTTTTTCGGGAGTTGACGGCGTGTTGGCCGACCTTGGAGTTTCCTCGATGATGCTCGATCAGGCAGAGCGCGGTTTTTCGTTCCAGGCCGACGGCCCGCTCGACATGAGGATGGATCAACGGCAGAAACTGACGGCCGCCGATATCGTCAACTACACGCAGGAACGCGAACTGGCGGACATTATCTACAACCTGGGTGAAGAGCGGCGGTCACGTCCTCTGGCACGGGCCATTGTCCGGTCGCGGCCCCACCAGTCGACGTTTGATCTGGTTCGCGCGATTGAATCCGTGAGTGGCAAACCGCGCTACGGGCGGATTCACCCGGCGACCCGTACGTTCATGGCCCTCCGCCTGAGGGTGAACCGCGAAATGGAGAACCTGGGTACGTTCCTGAACGATGTTCCGGCAGTGATCAAGGAAGAGGGGCGTCTGGTCGTAATCAGTTTTCATTCGCTCGAAGATCGGATCGTGAAGCATCGGATGAGGGAACACGGCGGTGTCCTGACCAAGAAGGTCATACGGGCCGGGGACGCGGAACGCTATCGAAACCCGCGCGCACGCAGTGCGAAGCTGCGCGCGCTGGAAAGGATCTAATGTCCACTATCGAAGTCCACTTCGAGAAGAATATCGATAACTCGAGAATCGTTCGGGAATCCGACGCTCGCTGCCGGTTGGAGTACATGTGCCTGACGCTGTTGGGTGCGATGTTTGTTCTGGGGACGCTGTTCTATGCGTGGCAGCAATATCAATGGATTCAGTACGGGTATCGGATTGAAGAGTCGCACAGCCAGATCGAAAAGCTTGCCGAAGTGGGGCGTCAACTGCGTGTGGAGCGAGCGACGTTGGCCAATCCTCAGAGGATCGACCGGATAGCCCGGACCGAACTGGGAATGGTTGGGCCGCGTGCGGGTCAGGTTGTGACGGTTGAAGCCGGCCTCGTGTCGCCCGACCGCACGGAGCCTTTTGAAGCCTTGTTGGCCCGGAGAGAATTTGGTGGCAATTCCCGCTAAGTACCGGGGATGGGCGCCCAATTTCGACCTCGCCCGTAGGTGCGCCTGACGGATCGCGAGGCAGGCTGTATATTCCCGCAGGAATCGGAACCGAATCAAGAGCTCTTTTCGGAGCGCCGTTTTTGTTAGATGAGCCGAGGGTCGAATCCCCTTCAACCGGCTCATACCGGAGTATCGATGGGAGTAGGAGGTGTTGCAATTCACAGGCGGCTCATCGCAATTGCGGTTCTGATGGCCATCTGGGGCATTGCCATTGGTGCGCGTCTCTATTCGATCCAAGTCGTCGGGTCCGAAGACCTCAGGGGCCGCGCCGAGCGCCAGCAGCAGCGCGTCCTCAAGATCAGCCCGCACAGAGGCGCTATTTACGACCGTCACGGTAATGAATTGGCGATCAGTATCGAGGTCGACTCCCTGTACGCGGTGCCCCTGGAGGTCGGCGATCCAGCGGCAACGGCTGCGATTCTAGCCGAAATACTCGATGTCGAGACCTCTTTCCTGGAGACCCGGCTGAAATCCGATCGGTCTTTTTCATGGCTGGCCAGAAAGGTGACGGCCCGTGAAGCCGCCCGAATTCGGGCGGCAGACATCGACGGCTTATATTTTCAGAAGGAGCCAAAGCGATTCTATCCCAACCGGCAACTTGCATCCCATGTGCTTGGGTTCGTCAACATCGACGATCATGGTGGCAGCGGTGTCGAGTATCGCTTTGACGAAGTGATCGGAGGCACGCCGGGCAAGCTTGTCGTGATGACGGATGCCCGCGGACGCAGCTTTCACCGTCTTGAACAGGCTCCGACCGGCGGTGCCAGCCTCACGACGACGATCGATCAGACCATTCAATACATCGTCGAAAAGGAAATTGCCCAAGTCATCGAAGACACCCAGGCCGCAGGGATGTCCGTCATCGTCATGAACCCGGGCACCGGGGAGGTCCTCGCGATGGCGAACTATCCGGATTTCAATCCGAACGAATACGGGCAGTCGCCGCCACGCACCTGGTCTAATCGTGCAATCAGTCACGTTTATGAACCGGGATCGACCTTTAAGATTGCGACCGCCGCGGCCGCTTTCGAAGAGAACCTGACCGAGCTTGAGGAATTGATCGACTGCCAGATGGGTTCGATCACGCTGTACGGCCACCGAATCCGGGATCACAAACCGTTCGGGGTCCTTTCGGTGCGCGAGATACTGCAGTACTCCTCCGACGTCGGTATTATCAAGCTGGGTCTTCGACTGGGCGATGATCGCTTGGCCGGCTATATCGATCGATTCGGTTTTGGGCAACGGACAGGCATCGATCTCCCAGGTGAAGAACGCGGTCTGACCAAACCGGCTGCGGACTGGTCCGCAGTATCGGTTGGTGCCATCTCGATGGGACAGGAGATCGGTACGACACCGCTGCAGATCGTCAATCTCGTTTCGATGGTCGGCAACGGCGGTGTGCTGTATCGACCTGTCGTTGTGAAGAGAGTCGATGATCCGCGGTCGGGTACAACTGAGGAAACCCGGTGGCACGGTCGCCGCGTCATGAGTCCGGACACTGCGGCGCGTCTCCAGGATGCACTGCGGGCAGTCGTTACGGATGGAACGGCACGGCTGGCCCAGATTCCGGGTTACACGGTCGCGGGAAAAACCGGGACCGCCCAGAAAATCGATCCGGCGACCGGAACGTACTCACACACGCGACACGTTGCGTCATTTGCGGGCTATGCCCCTTCGGACAACCCGAGGATTTCGGCAATCGTCGTCATCGATGAACCTCAGGGTCCCGACGGTGGCGGCGCGGTTGCCGCTCCGGTGTTCAGGCGCATCTTGGAGCAAATCCTTCGCTATGAATCCGTACCCATGGATTCTCCCGAAGGCGGCCCCGGCTATACAGAAGAGAACGAAGAACCTGCTCGGACGCCATCGAACCCGGTTTCCCCCGGCGATGGTGTCGTGAACCAGTGGGAAGTAGTGGATGCTTCGCTCGAGGAGGATCCCGGTACACCGACTGTCCCCGGCCGCGAGGATCCGCCCGGCGACTACGCTCCGGTTGGCATCCCCGTGCCAAATTTCCACGGAAAATCACTCCGACAGGTGGCGGACGAAAGCCTGCGGCTGGGATTGCGACTGCGATCGAGCGGTTCCGGTCGAGCGGTGAATCAGATTCCGGCACCGGGGACACCGGTTCCGTCGGGTACCGGCGTGCAGGTTCAGTTTTCCCCGACTCAAGGGACCGCGACGAGCCGGTAGATCTGCGACGGGTTGTGAGTGCCCCCGCTCAGGGGTTCGCGACATATGATTTCGCTTCGTTGTGCAGTCACCGCAACAAGATGAGCCGGAGGGGGCGAAGGCAAACCTCCGGGCCGCGAAGCCTTCAATCAACGCGGGGTGTCTCCGGAGCCGCCGTTCACAGGGTGACCCGGAGGCGGGTCGGACGAGTCAGGCAGGGCATTCGGGATGAAGTTGGAGCAACTGCTGGCCGACATCGAAGTTCTTTCAAGGTCGGCCGATGGCGGCATCGACGTCACGGGCGTTCGATACGATTCGCGCATGGTCGAGCCCGGATCGGTGTTTGTCGCAATTCGTGGTGAACGCACCGATGGCAACGACTTCGTCGATGAAGCGCTCGGGCGGGGTGGGGCCGTCATCGTGTCCGAGGCCGCGGGGACAGGGGCCGTACCGTGGGTCCGTGTGAGGTCTGACCGCGCGGCACTGGCGGCACTGGCCGCCGCTTATTTTGACCGACCGACCGATCAACTGAAGCTGGTGGGTATCACGGGTACAAACGGGAAGACGACGACGGCCCATCTGGTCGAATCGATCGTCAAAGCGGCAGGCTGTCCGGTTGCCAGCCTGGGCACAACCGATCATCGCGGGCCTGGATTCGGCAGGGCTGCGAAGCTCACGACTCCGGAAGCAGCTGATCTCGAAGAAATGTTTCGTGCCACCGTCGATGCGGGATGCGGCCATGCCGTAATGGAGGTGTCGTCTCATGCCATTGAGTTGAAGCGCGTCGAGCGATTGTCGTTTGACGTGGTCGCGTTCACGAATTTGAGCGCGGATCATATGGACTTCCACGGAGGAATGGATGCGTACTTCGGAGTGAAGCAAAGATTGTTTACAGGCCTTGTCGGAGCGCCGCCGCCCGCCGCCGTCCTGAACAGAGACGACCGGTACTTCGAAGCGCTGAGCACGTCGGGCAACAGCACGTGTCTGTCATTCGGGATGAATGCTGATGCTGACGTTTACCCGGGTGAATTCAGTTTCGATTGGCACGGACTGACGGTCGAATTTCGGACACCACGGGGAATTATTGGGCTGAGGTCTAAACTCGTGGGCCGGCTGAACCTTTACAACGTCGCTGCAGCAGTGGGCATCGGACTCGCCCTCGAGATGCCCACCGGTGCCATTGTAGAGGGCGTGGAAGCTCTCCGGAACGTGCCCGGCCGGTTTGAGTTCGTCGATCACGGCCAGTCTTTCCGTGTCATTGTGGACTACGCGCATACCGAAGACGCTCTGGAAAAAGCCCTGACTTCGGCGCGCGAGATCACAACAGGGAAGCTGATTGTCGTCTTCGGCGCGGGCGGTGATCGGGACCGCTCCAAGCGTCCGATGATGGGGGCGGTCGCAGCCCGCTGCAGCGATTTCGCGGTCATCACTTCGGACAATCCCAGGGGCGAGGACCCGGATGAAATCATCCGGATGATCGAACAGGGTTTTCCCGAGACGGGTGGCCAGCATGCGTCGGTTACTGACCGGCGCGCGGCCATTCGGTTCGCGATCGAAGGGGCACAGAGCCAGGACACCGTTGTGATCGCTGGAAAGGGTCACGAACGGTATCAGATCGTTGGGGATGACCGACTGCCGTTCGACGATCGGGTTGTTGTCGGGGAGCTACTCGATGAACTTGACGCTCGGTGAAATATCGGCCGATGTTGGTGGCCAGGTGGTTGAGAACGCCGGACTAAAGGTTCGCGGCTACTCGATCGACAGTCGATCGATCAAGCCGGGCGAGTTGTTTTTTGCCATCGTGGGGCCGAGATTTGATGGGCACCAATACGTCGAAGAAGCGCGGCAAAAGGGAGCAGCCGGTGCGGTGGTGTCGGTTGAACGGTTTGGAGGAAACGGGGATTTCCCCCGTATCGGGGTCGACTCACCGGTCGAAGCCCTGGGGCAACTCGCCCGTTCGGTCCGGCGGCGCTGGGGACGCCGGATTATCGCGATTACGGGAAGCGTTGGAAAGACCACAACGAAGGAAATGGTTGCGACCGTTCTCGGTGGAAGTCTTCGAGTTCTCCGTTCGGTTGGAAATATGAACAACGAATACGGTCTGCCATTGTGCCTGCTGCGTGCGGAAAATTACCACGATGTCGCCGTATTGGAGATGGGCATGTCGGCTCCAGGTGAAATTCGGAAACTGACCTCCATCGCTGAGCCAAACGAAGGCGTGATCACCAACGTCAGCCCAGCCCACCTTGAATTTTTCGGTTCCGTCGACGATATTGCCGACGCTAAAGCCGAATTGCTCGAGGGATTGGTTGGCGATCGACGGGCATATCTGAATAGTGATGATTCCAGGGTTCGGGCCATGGCGCGGCGTTTCGACGGGGAGATCGTCACCTACGGCATGCGTTCGGTGGCCGCGTTTCGTGTGACTCGAATCGAGTCACTGGGTTTGGACGGAACCGCATTTACCGTGCACCACCGCCGGCGTGACGTCAACTTTACGATGCCGCTGCTGGGTGACCACAACGTCGCCAACGCCACGGCGGCGATCAGTGTCGCGGCAACGCACGGCATCGAATGGGACGACATACGGCGCGGAGTGGAATCCGTGGCGCCTCAACGCATGCGCGGCAGTGTCATTCAGTTTCAGGAAGGTTTCGCCCTCATCGACGACTGCTACAACTCGAGCCCAAAGGGCCTGACCGAAATGATCCGGACGCTTGCGAACATTTCCGGGCATACCCGTCGCATTCTCGTTGCAGGTGAGATGCTGGAACTCGGGGATCGGGGCCGGCAGTTGCATGCCGCCTGCGGCAAGGAAGCGGCCAGGGTGGGGATCGATATGATTGTTGGAGTACGGGGCGATGCAGAGGCCTTGATCGAGGGCGCCCGGGAGGCGGGTGTCGATTCAGATCGCCTGCATTTTGTGCGCGACGCCGTCGAGGTCGGTGATTTTCTCGTCCGAACGCTCCAAAAGGGTGACCTGGTGTTGATGAAAGCCTCTCGCGGTGTGGGCCTGGAACAGGCGATCGATACCCTGCGTCTCTCGTTTTCGAGTCTGGAGCCGTAATGCTGTACCACCTGCTATGGGACGGGATCTACCCGTTCAGCGAGAACTGGTCCGCCCTCAGTGTGCTCAACGTGTTCCAGTACATTACGGTACGGACCGCGATGGCCAGTATGACGGCGTTGCTGCTGAGCCTGCTGCTGGGACCATGGCTGATCGGGAGGCTTCGGAAGTTTCAGATTGGCCAGAACATCCGGCAGGAAGGACCCGATTCGCATCAGTCCAAAGCCGGGACGCCAACGATGGGCGGCATCCTTATTGTGGTGTCGATTGTGACATCCACGCTGCTCTGGACGGATTTGACGAATCCTCTCGGATGGCTGCTGGTGGGCTCCACGCTGGCTTTCGGCCTGGTCGGATTCGCGGACGACTATCTGAAGATCGTCAAGAAACGTTCGCTTGGACTGCGTGCCCGCGCAAAAATCGGTGTGCAACTGCTGATCACATGTATGATCGGCTACATCCTGGTCGACCTGGCGGCCCGCGGGCTGTTTTCGACGCGGCTGACGGTGCCGTTTTTCAAGAGCTTTACCCCCGACCTGGTCCTGTCGACGTTTCCGGGCACTCCACTGTTCTTCCTGGGCTATCTACCGTTCTTGCTGTTTATCGGTCTGGTCGTCATCGGATCTTCGAACGCAGTCAATTTGACCGACGGGCTCGATGGCCTCGCGATCGGATCGGTGTTGATCGCATCCGGAGCGTTGACCGTTGTGACCTATGTGACCGGGCACCTCGTGTTTTCCGAGTATCTGGACATTCAGTTCATTCCCCCCGTCGCCGAGGTGACGATCTTCTGTGGCTCGATGGTCGGTGCGAGCATGGGTTTCCTCTGGTACAACGCTCATCCGGCCGAGGTATTTATGGGTGATGTGGGGTCTCTGGCACTCGGCGGAGCAATCGGGACGGTTGCTGTTGTGATCCGGCAGGAGCTCCTGCTGATTTCGATCGGGGGCATCTTTGTTGTCGAAGCGCTATCGGTCATGGCACAGGTCGTGTCGTTCAAGTGGCGGGGCAAGCGCGTTTTACGGATGGCGCCGCTGCACCACCATTTCGAACTGGCGGGATGGGCCGAATCCAAGGTCATCATCCGGTTCTGGATCGCAGCACTTCTGTTTGCGATGTTCAGTCTGTCGACGTTGAAGCTCCGATAGAGCAGCCGGGCGTCAATGTGATGCATAGCAGCCATCGAATGCGCGGATCGAATCTTGTGATGAACATTTTGTGGAACAGCAGTCTGGAACCGGGCCGTTGGGCGGGCTTCAATACGAAGGCTTGCTGGATGGTTCCGACGATCAGCCATCTTGTTGCATCACACACATGTCTTGGGTCAAACGGACGTCCCGGGTCGGACGCACGTCTGGCGTCATACGCACGTCTGGCGTCATACGCACGTCCGGCGTCATACGCACGTCCGGCGTCATACGCACGTCCGGCGTCATACGCACGTCAACTGATGCTGTTTGGTGTGGGCGGTCCAGCGCGATGGCGGGGTATCGCATGGTAGTCGTCGTCGGTATGGGAAGAAGCGGTCTCGCGGCCTCGGGTCTGCTGCGTTCGCGCGGACTGGACGTGTTTGCCTCGGACGCGAATCCGGCGCCGCCCATGCGGGATGCGTTCGATCGATTGGGCATTCCGTCAGAAACCGGCCGGCACTCGGTCGAGCGATTCACTCAGGCTGAAGAGATTGTCGTGAGTCCCGGTGTTCCGCTCGATATTGATGTTCTTGATGACGCGCGCGGAATGGGTGTCGGCGTGGTGAGCGAGCTGGAAATGGCTTCGCGCTACCTCCTCGGGGACATCGTCGCGGTGACGGGTTCGAACGGCAAAACGACAACGACTTCCCTGGTGGCCGCCATCCTGGGGACCGGCCATCGACCGGTGCAGGTTGGAGGAAATATCGGAATTGCCGTGTCGGACCTCGTATCTTCGTCGACAGACGAGACGATCAACGTCCTGGAAGTGAGTAGTTTTCAGTTGGACGGGTCCCCCCGATTCCGGCCCCGCGTGGGCGTCCTCTTGAATATCTCCCCAGACCACTTGGACCGCTATGCGGATTTTGAGGCGTACCGGATGGCCAAGTTCAACCTGTTCCGAAACCAGACCGCTGGCGACTTCGCGGTGATCAACACCGATGACCCGAAATCATTTCCACTACCCGTGGAAATCGCATCGCGCCAGCGTCATTTCAGTCGGAAGGAGGCGTTCAATCGAACGGGGAGACTTGCCGGAGATTTCTTGTCCGTTCGTGGTCACCGCGTTATTCACACATCCGAAGTCCCGCTGAGAGGCTCTCATAACGTTGAAAACGTGCTTGCGTCAATTCTCGTAGGTGACGTGTATGGCATAACTCCCGAACAGATGGCTGGGGCCATCCGCGGATTCAAGGGTGTGGAACACCGGCTCGAGACCGTTGCCACGATCGGGGGTGTCGAGTTTGTAAACGACTCGAAGGCGACCAACGTCGATTCCGCAGTCAAAGCCATTCAGGCGTTTGCCGGCAACATTATTTTAATCATTGGTGGAAGGGACAAAGGAGCTGACCTGGAGCCACTGGTTGAAGCGATGAGCGGACGTGTCACCCAGGTTCTGACCCTGGGCGAGGCGGCCGAAAAATTCGAACAGGCCATTGGCGCCGACCGGCCGACGCGCCGCGTCGGATCCATGGCCGAGGCCGTGAGCGCGGCATTCAACACCGGGCGCCCGGGCGACGTCGTCCTGCTCGCACCGGCCTGTTCCAGCTTCGACATGTACGCCAACTTCGAAGAGCGGGGCGACGACTTCAAGAACGCCGTCCGCGCCCACATGAAAGAGCAAGAGGGAGTTAAGCGTTGACCCCATCCCCAACGCTAACTACCACCAGGCGTGGGGGGACCGGCCCGGCGAGAGAGTTCCAGGGAGCTGGGATTAGCAAGAATGTTAGTGCACTCTGATTGTTCGGAACGTAGAAGGGCCGGTGGGCCCGACGCTAAAGAATGCCATGGCGTGGGGGGACCGGCCCGGCGTCAGAGTTCCCGAGAATCGAGCATAGCGAGAATGTCAGTGCACTCGAAATGTAGGGTAAGAAGAGGGGCCGGTGGGCCCGACGCTATTTAAATGCCATGGCCAGGAAGCTAAAACCGGATTGGATCCTTTTCGTTACGACGCTGGCGCTCGTTGTCGCCGGTGTGGCGATGGTGTTCAGTTCGTCCGCGGTCCTGGCGCAGGAAACGTATGGCGATCCGAATCACTTTTCTCTGCGTCATGTCGTTGCGGTTTTGATGGGACTGGTGGGCATGTTCACATTGATGCGAGTGGATTACCGTAAATTCCGGCATCCGGCGACCGTATTCTCTCTCCTGTCGATCGTCACGGTCCTGTTGGTTTTCGCCTATCTTCTGCCCGCTACAGCCAACACGCACCGCTGGATCCGGCTGGCTGGACTTTCCTTCCAGCCCGCAGAGCTTGCGAAGCTTTCGATGATCGTTTTCTTGGCTTACTTTCTAGAAATGCGCAGAGATCGTGTCAACCAGTTGAGGTTCAGCCTGATTCCGATGATGGCGG
Organism: Terriglobia bacterium; assembly: GCA_965263045.1. Classification (GTDB taxonomy): domain Bacteria; phylum Acidobacteriota; class Terriglobia; order 20CM-2-55-15; family 20CM-2-55-15. The sequence continues at coordinate 3,155,350 of CBDHGK010000041.1, read as the reverse complement.
TCACCACGCTCGTCTGTGGACTGATCGTTCTCCAGCCTGATCTCGGAACGGCCCTTTCGATTCTTGCCGTGGCCGGGATCATGTTGTTCGCGGCCGGCCTCAACTTCGGATGGATGGCCGGGGCTATGCTCGCGGCTCTGCCCATCCTTTACTTACTCGTATATCAGGTGCCGTGGCGTCGGGCGAGGCTCCTGGCCTTCAGGGATCCCTGGTCCGATCCTCTAGACAGCGGGTTTCAGATTATTCAGTCGCTCATATCGCTTGGCACAGGCGGAATCGCTGGGACCGGTTACATGGAGGGACAGCAGAAGCTTTTCTACTTGCCCGAACCGCATACGGATTTCATATTTGCTGTAGTTGGCGAAGAATTCGGTTTGATCGGCACAGTGGTGGTTCTGTGCCTGTTCGGCGTGTTCATGTGGCGGGGACTGCTGTGCGCCTCCCGGGCACCCGACCTGTTTGGGTCCTATCTGGCCTTGGGAATTACAATGATGGTGGCCTTACAGGCGTTCATCAACATGAGCGTTGTTCTGGGTCTCGTGCCGACGAAAGGGATTCCGCTTCCTTTCTTAAGCTATGGCGGCAGTTCGTTTTTGATCATGCTGGCCAGTGTCGGCATCCTGATGAACGTTTCCCAACATGGCAACTTGAACGGTGAGCGGAAGTGGCGCTAAATCGGGCGTGCATAAAGTTTTCCAGAGGCGCGTATCTCTTTGCTATTACGGGACAAAAAAGTTCGACCGGTCCTGATCTGTCACTATGAAAGCGATAATCGCAGGAGGTGGCACGGGGGGGCATCTGATGCCCGGAATCAGTGTAGCCCGGGAGTTGCTGCGCCGGGATCCGAATACTCGAATCCTCTTTGTCGGCGCACAGCAGGGAATCGAGAGCCGTGTTGTACCTGCGGAAGGCTTCGAACTGGTGACCTTCGACATCGGCGGTTTGAAGCGGGTTGGCTGGCGCCGTGCGGTAGGCAACCTGGTGTCGATGGGGGTTGCGTTGATCCGCTCGCTCGGGCTGCTGGGCCGTTTTGAGCCGGACGTCGTTGTCGGTCTGGGTGGTTACGCTTCGTTCCCCGCAGTGGGTGCGGCGATTTTTCGGGGCGTACCTCGAGTGCTTATGGAGCAGAACATTCAGCCGGGTCTGGCGAACCGGGTACTGGGTAAGTGTGCGAGCTTCGTGGCGGTGCCCGATGACCGGGCGGCCGGCTTCTTTCCGGATCGCGCTGTCGTGACTGGAAATCCGGTCCGCCAGGCGTTCAAGGCCGTTGTCCCGAAAGCGCACCAGGCCCCGTTCACCGTGCTGATCACGGGCGGCAGCCTGGGGGCCGAATCGATCAATTCGGCTATGTTGGATGTGCTGCCCCTGCTATCGGATTGGCGGGGCAAGGTGCGGTTCATCCATCAGACCGGGAGCCGACAGGAAACGGCCGTCGGCCGGGCCTATCGGGATGCGGATTTTGAGGCCGATGTCAGCCGCTTCTTCTCGAGCATTGAGCGATGCTATCAGGACGCAGACCTGGTCGTTTCCCGGGCGGGCAACACGTCCGTTGCAGAAATTCAGGTGGCAGGCCGGGCGTCGATTCTCATCCCCCTGCCCTACGCGGCCGACGACCACCAGCGGCGAAACGCCCGAGCGATGGCGGAACGCGGGGCTGCAGTCATGATCGATCCTCGGGATCTGACGGGCGAAAGACTGGCGAAGGAAATCGTCTCCCTGCTCGGAGAGCCAGGCCGACTGACCCGGATCGGAGAGCGGGCGAGGGCGATGGCTGTCCTGGATGCAGACGCGCAGATCGCGGATCTGATCGAGCGTGCGGCGACGGGATGAGACGGAAGCAAATGCGAAACGCAAGGGCCAATGACAACAGAGGGCTGGTGGGTGGCGGGTCAGAGACTCGGGTCTGCGACCCGACCGTTCACTGATCACACTTCACGCGTCATCAAACAACCATGTTCCAGCGCATCAAACATGTTCATTTCGTCGGGATCGGCGGGAGCGGTATGAGCGGTATCGCCGAGGTTCTTCTGACTCTGGGCTACAAGGTCACGGGGTCGGATGTGAAGGCGACTCCTGTGACCGCGGCCCTGGTGGAATCGGGTGGCGGCGTTTTTCTTTCACACGCGGCAGGAAATGTCGATGGGGCGCATGTGGTCGTCCGCTCTTCAGCGGTGAAGCACGACAACCCAGAGCTGGTTGAAGCCCAGGAGCGGAAGATCCCGATTATTTCTCGTGCCGAGATGCTGGCCGAGTTGGCGCGACTGAAATACACGACCGCCGTTGCCGGGACGCATGGCAAGACCACGACGACGTCGATGATCGCAACGATCCTGGACTGCGCAGGTCTGGACCCGACTTTCGTTGTCGGGGGACGGTTGAACACGCTGGGCCGGAACGCGCGTCTCGGGGGCGGCGAATTCATTGTTCTCGAGGCCGACGAGAGCGATCGATCATTTCTCATGTTGTCGCCGACGATCGCTGTCGTGACGAATGTTGAAGCCGATCACCTCGACAATTACCGGGATCTCGACGACATCCAGGACGCGTTCGTTTCTTTCGTCAACAAGGTTCCCTTTTACGGTGCCGTCGTGCTTCCCTCCGACTGCCCGAGCGTGCGGAAGATGACGACGAGGATCAAGCGGCGCGTCATTACGTTCGGGGTTTCACCGACCGCTGATGTCGCTGTCTCCGACTGCGCGTTCGAGAAACTGAACTCCAGGTTCGTTCTCTCCTACAACGGGGGCTGTCGACAGGAATGCGCGCTGCGCGTGCCTGGGATGCACAACGTCTTAAACGCAGCGGCGGCGTTTGCGACCACTCTGGAAATGGGTGTGGGGCCTGACACAATCGCGGATGGCCTGGACGCATTCGGTGGCGTCGAACGCCGCTTCGAGATCAAGTCGACCGATCCGGTCACCGTCATCGATGACTATGCCCACCACCCCACCGAAGTGAGGGCGGTCCTGACCGCGGCTCGCAACGGGGGCTTCCGCAGAATCCTTGTGGGATTCCAGCCCCATCGGTATAGCCGCACTTACCACCTCTTCGAGGATTTCGCACGGTCTTTCGGGGAAGCCGACACTGTACTTATCACCGAGATCTATCCTGCAGGCGAGAGCCCGATCGAGGGGGTGACCTCTGCCGCGCTGGTGGATCGCGTGAACACCTTGAAATCGGTTGAGGCCCTTCACGCCCCTGATCTAGAGACCATCGAGTCGTACATGAGGGAAAACGCACGCCCGGGTGACGCGATCCTGATTCTCGGAGCCGGAAACATTACCCATCTTGCCGATCGCCTGGCCGCGTTAGAGCCCCTGAAGGTGACGCATGACTGAGAAAACCGTTCAGCGATGGAGCGGCCCGTTTCGGTACCGGTCTTCAAAATCAAGGGCTGGGAAGAAGCCTCGATTATACGTTTACCTTCGAATCGCGATCTGGATTCCGGTGTTGCTGGGCCTCGGTTTCGGAGTATACCGCACCATTATTTATGCCTACGAGACCGAACGGCTTGAGGTTCGGAGTATATCGGTTTCGGGACTGCATCGGGTGTCTGAAAACGAAATCCTGGCGCGCGTCGGTTACACCCCGGGGACCAATGTCCTGCGCGTGAACCTGGAAGAGACCCGCGTAGCGGTGGAGGAAATCCTCTGGGTGCGGCACGCGACGATCCAGCGTGTTTGGCCCAATGAAATCGTCATCTCGCTGGTCGAACGCCATCCGGTCGCGCTGGCCCGGATCAGTTCGGAAATCTTTCAAGTGGATATCGAGGGTGTCGTCCTCTCACCCGATGCGCTGACCGAGAGCGACGCTCCCATTCTCGACGGCCTCCACGCCGATGATCCCGGGGGCAACGCAACAAAGATTCAGATCTACACCGAGATTGTTGAAGCAATCGGCGAGAGCTACTTGTCCGAGGTTCACGTTGCAGAATCGGGCGAGGTGTCCGTGGTCCCGACCGACCATCCCATAGTGATCGACCTGGGTTTGACCAGCCACCGCGATCGTTGGGAGAAGTATGTGGGGCTGAGCGCGCGAATTCAAGAAGACTTCCCGGACGCCTTCCGTGTGGACCTGCGCTTTCGAGATCAGATCATCATTCAAACCAAAGAGAACGAGCCGGCTGGGAACATTATATGGGGCGACGGGACAAAACTATTGTAGGGCTCGACATCGGTTCGACCAAGATCTGCACTCTGATCGGAGCTGCACATAACGGCGGCTTGGAATCCGTCGGTTTTGGCAAAGCCGACTCCAAGGGACTCAAGAAAGGGGTCGTTGTCAATCTGGAAGCCACGGTTGAGGCGATCAAGCGGAGCGTGCACGAAGCGGAAATCATGGCCGGCTCGGAAGTTGACCGGGTGTATGTGGGATTGGCCGGGCCGCACATTCGCAGCTTCAACAGCAAAGGGGCCATACCGATTTCGCAGCAGTCGCGCGAGATAACCCGCGAAGATGTCCGGCGCGTTGTTGAGACGGCGCGCGCGATCGCCCTTGCGCCCGATCGTGAGATCATCCACATCATCCCGCAGGAATTTGTAGTCGATGACCAGGAAGGCATCGGAGACCCGCTCGGTATGGTCGGCACCCGTCTGGAGGTGAATGTTCATATCGTGACCAGTTCGGTGACGGCCGCGCAAAACATAGTCACGGCCGTGAACCGAAGCGGTTTGGAAGTGGCCGATACCGTCCTGGAACCCATCGCAGGTGGCGAGGCGGTATTGAGTGACGATGAAAAGGAACTGGGTTGCGTCCTCGTTGATATCGGAGGCGGTAAGACCAGTGTGGCCGTATACCACCACGGAGCGGTGCGGCACACCGTCGTTCTTCCCATTGGCAGCGACCACTTCACCAGTGACATTGCCGTGGGACTGCGCACTCCGATTCCTGAAGCGGAGCGGTTGAAGAAAGAGTATGGATGCGTGTTGGCGTCAATGGCCGACGAGGAACTGACGATCGAACTGAACGGAGTCGGGTCCCGGCAGACGCGGAGCATCAGTCCCAGGTTGTTGAGTGACGTTCTGCAACCGCGGGCCGAAGAAATTGTCCGCTTCGTCCGCGACGAAATACGGGGCGCGGGTTACGAACGTCAGGCCGGCGCTGGGGCGGTGCTGACCGGCGGAGGCTCTCTGCTCCGAGGGGTCGCGGAACTCACCGAGGATTTGCTCGATCTGCCCGTACGGCTTGGACTACCGGAAGGATTCACCGACGCTCAATTCCAAGATCCAGAGTATGCAACCGTTGTCGGGCTCGTTACCTATGGCCAGCGGAGACGGAAGACTTACCAGTTTCATGAACAGTCCGGATCCGCGTTCAAACGGATGATGACTCGACTGCGTGGACTGATTTGATAGACCGAGATTGACGGCATAAAGGGGGACCCAGTGTCGAAGAATGTGCCGACCGAGAATCCTATCCGGTTTCTTTTCGAGGAGGAGCGAGCCGTTGGTGCCTGCATCAAGGTGATTGGTGTGGGCGGTGGAGGATCGAACGCTGTCAACCGAATGATGGCAGCGGGGGTGGAAGGTGTTGAGTTTCTCGTTGTGAACACCGATGTGCAGGCCCTCCAGGAATCGCGCGCCCCGGTAAAAATTCAGATCGGAGCGAAGCTCACCAAGGGCCTGGGCGCCGGAGCCAATCCCGAGATCGGGCGAGATGCTGCGTTGGAAGATACGGAGAAAATCATCGAGGCGCTCGAGGGTGCCGACATGGTCTTCGTGACTACGGGATTGGGTGGCGGCACCGGGACAGGAGCCGCGCCCATTGTCGCCAGCCTGGCGGCCGAACTGGGAGGCCTCACCGTTGCCGTTGTCACTAAGCCGTTCCTTTTTGAGGGCCGAAAGCGGATGACACAGGCGGATCTTGGTCTCGCCAACCTGCAGGAGTCCGTGGACACCGTGATCACGATTCCGAACGAACAATTGCTGGCAACGCTCGAGCGTGGAACGAGCCTGTTTGACGCTTTTCACATTGCCGATGACATTCTGCGGCAGGCCGTTCAGGGAATCTCGGATTTGATCACCGTCCCAGGACTGATCAACCTGGACTTCGCCGACGTCAGGACGGTGATGCATGGAATGGGAATGGCCCTGATGGGGACCGGGGTGGCCAGCGGTGAAAACCGGGCGGTTGAAGCCGCGCGCCGGGCGATCTCGAACCGCTTACTGGAAGAAGGCTCCATAGAGGGTGCCCGAGGGGTGTTGATCAACATTACGGGCGGCAATGACCTGCTGCTGCATGAGGTCAGCGAAGCGGCCGGTATCATTTATGAAGCGGCCCATGGTGAAGCCAATATCATTTTTGGCGCGGTGCGGGACGAACGCATTGAGAACGAAGTGAAGATTACCGTCATCGCCACCGGTTTCGACCACAGCGCGACGGATCGCACGTTGCGGGAGGTGCCCGTCGCCGAGCCGGTAACATCGAATTTGGAGATCCCGGCTTTTCTCCGGAAGGCTACGACGCACTAGCAGGATGCTGAAAAAAGCCATCAATGGCTTTTTCAGTGACGCCACCTGAGAAGTGTGATTCTCAGGTGGCTCACATTTTCAATGGCTTACAGCCATCGAAACTGGCGGCACATCGTGTGCCGCACCGCAGGCTGCCAAAAAACCGAGTTTTTCAGCAGCCTGCTAGTGTCATGTCACGTCTGAAGTGTCGGATAGAGACGCTTCAGTTTCATTCGAGCGTCACGGGTTGTAATCTGCCTGTCGATGTGTGGTCGCGTTGATTCTTCGACATCGTCAGGTTAACTCTCCGTGCGGCACAATGCCGGGATGAAAACTCGTCGATCCCGATATCTTAGACATCGCTTTCCACCAGAGATCATCAGTCACGCCGTCTGGCTCTACTATCGATTCAGTCTGAGTTTCCGGGACGTCGAAGATCTGGTCGCTGAGCGCGGCGTGAACGTGACCTACGAAACGATCCGCCAGTCGTCCGTCAAGCTCGGAGCTCAGTATGCGCGTCGATCGAAACGACGCCAGGGCGTCTCGATGACGCATGGCAGCGGATAAGCGATTTAAGCAGGGTCCGACACCTATTGCAGCCCGGAGAGTGTCGCCGTATGAGTGATCTGTCAACCCGTGCGCGGGGGCAGGCCGTCGCGCGGACCACTCCCGGTGTCGAATCTCACGAAAGGTGTCGGATCCGGGGTCTTCCGTGAGCCATCGATTACGAGGTCGACGATGGCGAATTCGACGTATTCATCGAAGCACAAGGTATTGAAAGGTGGCTCTCCCAGGCATGGGCCGCCATACGATGGAAAAACGGGATGCACCTCGATTCGTGGCTGTCGGCGAGTCCTCTCCATCCGAGCGGCCTACCGTCGATGCGGAATCGCTTCCGGCGGCCGAAACCGAATATGTTGCTCGGCACGACAGCCGGATCGCTTTCGACGAGCATGTAGGGTGTTTATCTAATAGGGTATGATGAGCGCCGCCCAGCTGGTTGGTCCTGGTACGCTGATGTTCGTAGTGGCAAGCCAATGGTCCTGCAGCGCATTTCTCAGTGCTTCCTGGTCGGATACGCCGGGTGTCAGCTAGTCGTTCAGGTTTATATCGGAGCTGGAGGTTTGGCGGAGATCAGCTGTTGTCAGTCCGACGAGGGGCTCGATGGTCTCGGCTGGCCTGGTCGTACTGAACGTCTATTTGTCCTCCCCATTGTTGGGTTCCCGTGTCGTGCAAGGTCAAATTGTGACCGAAAGAGATTAAAGCGCAATCCGAGTAGACTCGTCTCTCATTTCATTCTCTACCAACTCAAGCAAAGGGGAGCCGAATGCACCAGATTGTCATGAATAGCGCAAACAGTTTTGACGTGATGCTTCCCGATGGGAGCGTCCAAACCTTGAATGGGTCATTCGGCTGGGTTCTGAACCAGGTGATTAAACCCGGCCTTGTCTCCGGTGGAGGCGCTTGGACCACCCTCCCACCCCTTCCTTGCAAGGTCTTACTCAGATGCGCGAATTACGTCCTTGAATCTCCCGTGGTTGTCAACGACAGTCACATCGACTTCTGCGGTGAAGAGGGCACAACCATTCAGATCGACACCCCATACGGAACCTGGGCATTCACGATTCAAAGGGACGATATTTCTTTTCAGAATATCCACTTCTTCTCGAGCAGCGACCCCAACCCAACAGGCGGAACTCTTGGACTCGGAATCCCAAGATCTGTTTTCGGAGTATCCACCAACGAACAACGACCGAGTGCGGATAATTTCAAAGTTAGAGATTGCGAGTTTTCGGGTAAACGACTACGCGTCATCAATTTTCCTCCACTTTCGTCGCCAACCTTGCAGAATAATAGCTTTGAGTTTGGCCTTGAAATGAATGGCTTTCGATTTGAGAACAACTACATCCACGACTTCAACTATCAGCCCGTGCGAGTCACGATCCAAAACAAAGACGCGTATGTCCGAGGTAACAGATTCGACAATGTCACGGGAGAGAAAGGGCCCTGTGTCGAAATCGCGAATTCGAGGAATCTAGTTGTCTCCCACAACCACTTCAGAAATTACCATTCGCGGAATCATGATCTTGCGGGCGAACAAATTCCTGAAAAACATTGGACGGACTGTATCTCGCTCAACCACGACTTTCTGGGAATCCTCGATGCTGTGGTCGAGTCCAACACCATCATCTGGGATGAAGAGCCACCGCTGGTGCCTAATCTTCTCAGCCGAGTAGGGGCTATCAAGATCAATGCGCAGAGCGCTGCTCACATTACCGATTTTTATTTGTCCAGAAGCAACGGGACGGCGAAGTTCATCCAGCACGTCGATGATGTCATCAGCGACCCCAGTCATTTTGACGCCGTCAAAAGCGACCTCCATCGTGTGTTCGAAACAAGCGGAGACGATGCAGCTCTCCTGAGTCTTATTCAGGGTTACATTTCCAATGCGGATCACCGTGAACTGTACGTGATACTTCCATATATCGACAAGCGAATAGATGATGGTTCAATTACAGGTGTTCCTCCGTTACTTACGGACGTCCAGAAGGATGAAATTCGAAACCTTGTTCCGACAATCGACAACGTATCTGTCGTTGGGAATACGATCTGGGCGGACGACAATAAGAATATCTCGGGGTCAATGCGTGTGGGAATCTACTCTCACGGCTTGAACGAACCAAGTCTTTCGGGACCTCTCTTCGTGCTCATGGAGAGGGACGGCTATTACAATCCCTGGGCAATGAATGTCCGCAATCTGGCAATCACGGGAAACACGATTCGTGGCATTGAGACCGGCATTTCAGTCTTTCGAAACAAGCACATTTCAATAGGCAACAATACGATCAGTGGAAATCGCAAAAACGGCATCTATCTGGGCTACGTATTCGAATCCTCCATTACAGGCAACACGGTCCTCGACAATGAAGCCAATGGCATTTTTATGAGGTACTACACCGAGAATTGCATCGTCAGCGCGAATACATTGACTGGAAACGGATGCTTCGGCATCCACGTGAGTCTTTTGTCCACTGGCAATGCTATCAATGCGAACAACTGTTCGCATGGCCTAACCGGTATTCTCGTTGGGGGGAATATTACGTCGGAGGAGACGGCGTTTGGGTCCGATGCCACAGACTACTGTAAGATTCTGTCCAGCAGTGAGAATCAGCAGTGCATCGACAACAAGATCTCCGGAAACATATGCAGAGCGAATGAAAACCACGGCGTGCATCTTATGGAATATTCGAACTCGAACGCGGTTACAGACAACGACTGCTCGGGCAATAAGAGGGGTATCGTAGTTGTTCACAGTTCGAGGAACGCAATAGTCAAGAACAGATGCGTGAACAATACTCGGGAGGGCATGCACCTTCTAGCCGGTGCGGATTTCAATACAGTTAACGACAACATCTGTGAAGGAAACGGCGAAGGCATCGTGATCCAGGGCGGACGAGAGAATCGCCTGTCGGCGAACACGTCTGCCGATAGCGAATCGCATGGTATTCGGCTATCCGCGAGTGAGGAAAACCTGGTTGAAGGCAACCGGTGTAGTAGGAACTCCGGGCGTGGGATACTCGTTAGTTCATCATCAAACGAGAACAAAATTTTCCAGAATATCTGTTACGCGAACACTGGTTACGAGATCTCTATCCAGGCCCCGGACTGTAATGAGAATGTTGTGATCGCCAACACCTGTACGAATCACAACTGGTGGTTCTTCAGCGATTTCATCATTCCACTTCCATTATTCACGATAGAAAACAATGGGACCCGTAGCACCGTAAAGGACAATGTCCGAAGGAACATAAGGTATTAGCGTTGAGACGTTGAGCGGGCGGGGTTCTGTCAACTTACGGTGCGAAGATCGAAATCGTACCGATTAGGTATGCGTCGATCAGGCAACGGTGATCGCTTCCCAAGTCGCTAATGAACGTGTCCGCAGCATGCGGTGTTGAACTGCTGTTAGTCTGTACCTGGCCAAGCGGAAAAGATTCAGAACAACACCGTGAACACAGAGGAATCGTTGAGCGTGCGCGGGCGACTTGAAGTTCCTCATCTGCAGTTCGCGCTGTCGGGTTGGTTGCTGTGAGACTTCCGCTCGATTGTTCGCGTAGCGTTCGGTGTCGTGGATGACCGATGGCATGATCGTTCGTAGCGCCGCGCCGTACCTTTCAACTTGCCCGTGACCACGCGAATGGGCACCACCCTTCACCCTTCAACAGCTTGAGAAAGAAGCGCTCAGCTGCTCGCCGGTTGCGTCTCGACTGGACGAGGATGTCGATCACATCGCCGTCTTGATCCACGGCGCGCCAGAGGTATTGCCGCTTGCCGTTGATGGTGACGAAGGTTTTGTCTACGAACCACGTATCCGGCTGGCGAATCGACAACTGAGGCAATGACATCGATTGATTTGTACCCCAGACCGATCGTCTTCTGGCCAATGCGGACCTGGCGATGTATAGAGATCAGTCCCGGTCATTCTCGAGGTGTTCGGGGGCTTGGGCAATCCCGCAATCTGGCAAACGTACGCTTCGGCGTAAGCATCATTCGAGCATGCGCTGCGATGGAGGGCTTCCTATGTCTTTCTGAAGGGAAGGGACTTCTCTGAAGCGGCGACGAAGGCAATCATCGACACGAATTTCCTGAACCGCGTTGGATACCGGTTCGCGACCCAGTTCGTATCTTGGAAGGAGGGGTTCGCCCCGGGTTCGTGCTTCCCGATTCGATTAAGTCTTCGAAACTTGGGGGTAGCGCGTCTCTGAGAGGACCATTGGCCCTCAAGGGTCACCCCAAAACCGGCCAACGAAGGTCACCTCAAAACCGGCCAATGAAGGCGGCCCGGGACCAGGTTGTTTTACCGCGACTTGCCGTGATCGGGCAAGCCTGTTTTGGTACGCCAACTCCGTGGGCCACACTTGAGAATGTGGCCATGATGGAGGAGGCGGTCGAGCATGGCAGTCACGGCGGCACTATCCCCTAATAGCTTCCCCCAGTCCTCGACCGGACGATTCGAAGTCAGCAGCGTGCTGGTACGTTCGTAACGTCGCATCACGATCTCGAGCAGTTGCTCGGCGGCGGTCGGGGGGAGCTTACGCATTCCCAGATCATCGATGATCAGCAGGGGCACGGTCGCGAGCGATTCCATGTGTTTCCTGCGGTTACCGTCGATAGTGGCTTCGGCGATGTCGTCGAGCAGGGCGTGGGTTTCACGATAGAGGACCCGATAGCCCTGCAGGATGGCGGCCAGACCGATCGCCTGGGCCAGATGACTCTTGCCAGTGCCGGGTGGACCGAGAAACAGCGCATCTTCGTGGCGGGCGATGAAGGTGGCAGTAGCGAGATCGAAGACCAGACCGCGATTCATTTTCTTGTTAAAGGTGAAGTCAAAGTCCTGGAGTGTCTTCTGGGGATCGCGGAACTGGGCCTGTTTTCTGCGCCGTTCCAGCAGCCGGGTACTGCGGCGAGCCAGTTCGTCCGAGACCAGAGAGGAGATCAGGTCGATGGGAGCCATGGCTTCGGACTGTGCCTGATGGAGACGGGTTTCCAGGACTTCGGCGATGCCGCCCAGGCGGAGTTGGCGCAGCGCTTTTTGGAGTTCGATGAGGTTCATTGTTGTTCTTGCTCCTGAATCTTGAGGTTGATGAGATCGCGATACTGGGTCAGTTCGCGAATGAGGGGGTCGACCTGGCGGAGAGTCAGTGGAGGCCGCCGTTCCAGATAGCGGCGGACGAAACGGTAATCATGGACGTGGAGTTCGAGTGCCGCGGCGGAGGCATCCTCGACGGCGGAGACACCGTATTTTTTGGCCAGGGAGAACAGGCCCAGGATACGGCGGATGGCCGCCTCACCCTGGCGGAGATGGATGGCTTTGGCCAGTTCGCCGATGTGATCTCCGGCACGAGCCGCCCGGGCAAGCAATTGAACGGTGGTCACCGGCGTCGTTTTCGGATTGTCCTCGGGACGGACACGGTACCCGCCCCGTTTCTGGCCGACATGCTCGCGTAGTAGCTGATGGGTCTCTGGATCGAGGATCCGGACGTGGAGCGTATCCCACTGCACTTTGACGGCGCGTCCGATCCAGCCGGGAGGCAAACTATAATAGGCCGCCTCCACTTCCACGCAACCGTCCAGATGGACGACGCGGTCCCCGTACTGGTAGTAGCGGAACGGTTCCACCGGCAGTGGGAGCAGTGACGGCTTCTCTTCGGCGAACATGGCGGCGACCTGCCGTTTGGTCGTGCCGTGGATGCGCGTATCAGCCCAGCGGGTTTCCCATCGGTCCAGATGGGCCTGCGCCTCCTCCAGACTCTCGAAGCGGACTCCCTTCAGAGGGGTTTTCTTGGCGTGTCCGACACCCGACTCGACCTTCCCTTTACGATCGGGATCCCGAACCCGGCAGGGTAGGGCCACCACGTCGTAGTGAGCCAGAACATCTTTAAACAGCGGATTCAGAGTCGGATCGTAATAATCCGGATCGATCACGCCCTCGCGAAGGTTGTCCAGGACGATGCATCGGGGACTGCCCCCAAGCCGGCGAAACGCAGTCTCGTGCAGCTCGGCCCAGATTCGGGAACTGGAGCGGAACCGGAGCAGTCGGACCGATTTACGGCTGTAGCCCAACGTCATCACGAACAGCCGGGTGCGTCGGTACTTGCCCGTCTTCGGATGGCGCACCATCGGCCCATCACCGTAATCGACCTGTCCTTCTTCCCCAGGTCCGGTCTGGATGATTCCCACCGCTCCGGGCCGCTGGGATCCACGCAGTTTGCGCACGAAACGCTTCATGGACTGATAGCTGCCCGAAAAACCGTGATCCGAAACCAGATCCTGCCAGATGGACATGGCATTGCGGCCACGACTCAAACTCAGTTCGATGATCTCCCGATACGGTGCGCAGGCGCTGGCAGAGGGCGGCTCTGGGGTGGCGGGCAGATCCAGCTTGGACAGATCGAGGCTCCCAGAGTCGGTGGTCACCCCGTTGGCCGGTTTTGAAATGTCCGGCTTGGAGAGCCCCTTTATAGAGGGGTTTGTCGCCTCAAGATCGGTGGTCACCCCATTGGCCGGTTTTGACGGCGCCCGTTTCCCCCAGCCCCCGGGTGGCCGCACCGCGATCCCGGCCGCTCGCAGGTAGGACCCTGCCGTCTCCCGACGCACACCGGTCGCAGCCTCGATCCGCCGTAGCGGCCATCCGAGCCTTCCCAGTGCGATAACTTGTTGTTTCTTTTCTGTGCTCAAGACATTGCTCATACCGGCGGAAGCCTATTCGGCTTACCGCCGTTGTCAATGTCCCGGGCCTCAGTTCCGTTGGCCGGTTTTCAGGTGACCCTCATTGGCCGCTTTTGGGTGACCCCCGAGGTTGGCTGGCAGTTCGATTTCGTGACTCTGGTATATCTCTAGTGAGATTGGCGCCAGCGAGTATCCCGGAGGGTCAACACATCATAGCTGAATGAGGAATGTGTGCCAATCTTAGTTGGAAATTGAAACGGCTCCAAACCCCATGGTTTGATGGTATTGGAAGAAACAACATCAAGCCTGTAAGAGAAAGGAGCCGAGATGAGGAGTCTGTTACGTTCGGTAAAGAAACGCAAGAAGTCGCGTGTGCTGGGTGAGGTCGAGGTCCTGAGCCGGGAGGAATACTCGGGACTGGAATTGGACTCGAAGGTGGAGATGATTCGGGCGTTGATCCCACTGGGGTTGATGCACGTGGAGGAGTTGCTCGACGAGGAAGTGAAGTCGTTGGCGGGTGAGCGATACGCACGAAAGGAGGCGGCGTTGCGGGGCCGGCGACACGGGAGCAATCCGGGGACCGTGGGGCTGGGTGGCCAGCGGGTGCCGGTTCGGGTGCCTCGAGTGCGCAGCGTGGCGGGCGGGGAGATTCCGCTTCGGACCTACGAGGAACTCAGTCCGGGTGGCGCGGTGAACGAGCTACTGCTCAGACGTGTGCTGTATGGGATCTCCTGCCGGAACTATGAATCGGCCGCTGAAGCGATTCCGGGAGCGATCGGACTGTCGAGTTCGACGGTGTCTCGAGGATTCGTCCAGGCGAGTGCCGCGAAACTTCGGGAGATGCAGGAGCGGGATCTGAGTGGCGAGGACGTCGTGGCGATCTTCCTGGACGGGAAGGCGTTTGCCGACGCCCTGATGGTAGTGGCCCTGGGCGTCACGCTTTCGGGCGACAAACGCTTCTTGGGCTTCGTGGAGACCGACACGGAGAACGAGCAAGTGCTGACTCCGTTTCTCCGTTCGTTGATGGAGCGGGGCCTGGACATCTCTGAAGGCGTGCTGGTGATTGTCGACGGCGGCAAAGGTCTGCGGGCGGCGGTCAAGAAGGCATTCAGGAATCGAGCCCTGGTCCAACGCTGCCAATGGCACAAACGCGAGAACGTCGTGAGATACCTATCGAAGACCGAGCAAGCCGTGTGGCGACGCCGGCTGCAGCGGGCCTACGAGCGCCCGGAGTACGACGAAGCTCGGGCGGCGCTCGGAGAGCTCCATGGAGAGCTCGAGGAGCGAAACCAATCGGGGGCTGCGAGCCTTGAGGAAGGCCTGGAAGAGACCCTCACGTTGCATCGGCTCGGCGTGTACGGGGTCTTGGGCCGTTCGTTCAAGACGACGAATTGCCTGGAATCGGTCAATGCCCTTGTCGAGGAAAGGTGTGCGAAGGTCGATCATTGGAAGAACTCGAGTCAGCGGCAACGCTGGTTGGCGACGGCGCTCATCGACATCGAACCGCGCCTGAGGAAGGTGATCGGCTACCGTCATCTTCCAAAGCTCCGCGAAGCCCTCCAGCGAGAGCTGAAAATTGAGGCGAAGACGTCGACGAGATCGAAGAAGAAGGTTGCATGACCCATCGTGAGCCGTGGAGAGTTTCAACTAAGAATGGGCTTGACTCCTGAATGAGTGTATCTTCCTGACGACTTAACCACAGTGACCCTGCCTCGATTTGACGTACACCAGTTCCCTAAGCAGTCATAAGGTTGGACTCAACGTCGACCGGTGTCTTGTAGCCGATCGACGAATGCATGCGGCTTCGATTATAGAAGCCCTCGATCCAGTCGACGATATCGAGTTTGGCCAGTGCTCGGGTGGCGTAGCGCAGCCGGTGGATGCGTTCGACCTTCAGCGTCTTGAAGAAGCTCTCCATCGCTGCGTTGTCCCAGCAATCGGCCCGCCGGCTCATCGATTGAATCATCCGGTAGTCTTTGATTAATCGCCGATGGCTATCGCTGGCGTATTGGCTGCCGCGATCCGAATGCATAATCAAACCTTCTGGTGGTTTGCGCCGCCAGTACGCCGACTTCAACGCCTGGCAAACTATTGAGAATCGCATAATATAGTGACACTAGAAGAGGCTGGCCTGCTTCCAGAATGCCGTGACAAGTCGCGGCCGGCGCCGCATTCGGCACAGTGCCCGACGTGCATGGTCGCTGAGCTGGCCGAAGTCTTTGGGACAGAAGTTCGGCAGTTCATGATGCTTCCAGTAGCCCCACAGATATTCGACTGGATTCAGCTCCGGTGCATACGCCGGCAGACGTTCCAGAACGAGTCGGCCCTGAGTTTCGGCGACAAAGTCTCGGACCATGCGGCTCCGATGACTCGGCAGCCCGTCCCAGATCACCAACAGAGGGTCGGGAATGTGACGCATCAGATGCTTCAGGAATTCGACAACCTGCGGACTGCGGATGGCTCCCGGATACATCCTGAAGTAGAAGTTCCACCAGGTCACTCCGGCGATTGCCGACAGACTCTTCCAGTTGAAGTGGTACTGCAGGACCGGAGTCTGCCCGCGCGGCGACCAGGTGCGGTACCGATGCGGTCGTTCCGTCAGCCCGCTTTCGTCGACGAATACGATCGTCCGGCCCTCTTTCCGGGCTTTTTTTTAATCCCGGGCCAGCTTGTCTTCTTCCACCGAAGGATCGCGTCTTCATCGCGCTCCAGCGCCCGACCCGTTGGCCGCTGGCAACTCCAGCCCATCTGCTGCAGAATCCGCCAGACGTGTCCGGGGTGATATCTAACACCGCACTCCTCTTCGATCAGATGGGCGACACGCCACCCGGTCCACAGACTCGTGTCGTACCCCAACGCTTCGGGTCCGCGTTTCAGTCCCCGCTCGATCTTCTTCAGATCCGCCGGGCTCAGCCCTGGCTTGCGGCCCGCCCGCCCAGCCTGCTTCAGTCCCTGCTTTCCTGATTCAGCGAGTTGTTGAGACCAGCGGTTCACCGACTGCCGGTGGGCACCGACTCGGCGGGCCACCTCCGCTTCCGACAGGCCCTGCTTTAACAGTCTCGCGGCTTCCATACGTCGCCGCTCTAATGCATCAAAGTCGCGTCGAACTCCTGCTGGATTTCCCATGCAGGAAGTATAGGACACTCATGACAGAATGTCACTATATTATACGATACTCAATAAGTCGGCCTTGATCCGATCACTCATGGACCAACCAACGATCCTTCGGCTGGCCAGATCCATGACGCAGGCCAGGTAGATCCAGCCTTCTCCGGTGGCGACATACGTGATGTCGCCGGCCCATGCTCGATTGACTTTCCAACCATCAAAGCGCCGATCCAGTATGTTTGGAGCAATTGGTTTGTGGTGGGCCGAATCGGTCGTCACCCGATAGGGTCGCTTATATACCGTACGCAGGCCCTGCCGATTAAGGCTTTTGCGCACCCGTTCGTGACTGACATGAACGCCCTGATCGCGCAGCCCGCGCACGATCCGTGGCCGGCCGTAACTGCGCCTGCTGCCGGCGTGGATCGCCGCCACCTGGGCATCGAGTGCCGCGTTGGCCATCGATCGATTGCTCGGCGCTCGCCGTTTCCACTGGTAGTACCCTGTCCGCGATACCTCCAGTAGCCGGCACGTCCGGGTCACGTTGTATTGGTCGCTGTGCTCTTTGATCCAGGCGTACTTCACCGCGACTCTTTCGCGAAATACGCCGCCGCTTTTTTTACGATTTCTAAGTCCAGCTTCGCGCTCGCCAACTCCCGGCGCAATCGGACATTCTCCGCCTCAACTTCCGTCACCGACCGCTTCACGGGATCCCCGTTGCGATCCGCTGCCCTGAGCTTCCCGACTCGGCTGAGCCGAATCCAATTCCACAAGCTCGAATCCGGAATGCCCAACCGCTTGGCGGCTCTGCTACCCCCGATTGATTCGCCGAGCCGGACCGCCTCCACCTTGAACTCATCGGTGTACTGCCGATTCGGAATCCCATCTTTCTTGCCCATTTCGCCCTCCGTTCATCAAAAAGTTATCAGCATTTTGATGTACGTCAAACCAGGGCAGGGTCACAGGTACCCACCCTCTTGAGATAGGGATAATAGACTGGAGGGACAATCGAGCGAAGACCAGGCTCGCCAGCACGAGACTCGCGCTTGGTTCTGGCGTCACGAACGGGTGGTGGTACGAAGTCGGGAACTTCACTGTCACATCGGGCGCGTAACGCCCACTCGTTCCGCTTAGTGCCGCCTAGGAGTCTGCGCGGCAGAAGGACCAGAAATGGGCAGAAAAGGATCGAAGATAGGACATGCCACGAACTTACCGAACGTATATTCCAGAACAGAGCCTGCTGATGCCTCCATCATTGAGAGATTGGCTGGCTGAAGATCACCTGTCGTACTTCATATCGGACGCCGTGGATGCGATGGATTTGAGCGCGTTCGAACAGAGGTATGGAACGGACGGGCCGGGCAATCAGGCCTTCGATCCGCGGATGATGGTGAAGGTGATGATCTACGGGTACGCGACGGGAGTGTTTTCGTCACGGAAGATTGCAGCGAAGATGACCGAAGATGTGGCGTTCCGGATGTTGGGAGCGGAGAACTTTCCCGCGCACCGAACGATCTCGGATTTTCGAAAACTGCATCTTGAAGAGTTCGGGAACTTATTTGTGCAAGTGGTGAGGATGGGGCGGGAAGCCGGGCTGGTGAAGATGGGAACGGTGGCGGTGGACGGGACGAAGATGCGAGCCAATGCGAGCAAACGCAAAGCGATGAGCTATGAACGCATGAGAAAGCAGGAGACCGAATTGGGCGAACAGATTCGGGATCTGTTGAACCGGGCCACGGCGACCGATGAGGAAGAAGACCAACGTTACGGCAAGGACCGGCGCGGTGACGAACTGCCCGACGGGTTGGCGACCCGCACGAAGCGGCTGGCCACAATCCAGACGGCGATGAAGCGACTCGAAGAACGTCAGATGGCGGCAGACCAGGAAGCGGAAAGGAAGCCTGGAGACGACAAACCGGGAAGCGGAAAGAAGGGCAAACCATTCAAACGCCCGAGGGGTGAACCCAAGGGGAAGGCCCAAGACAATTTCACCGACCCGGAAAGCCGGATCATGAAGACCTCGGCCGACGGGTTCCAACAATGCTACAACGCGCAGGCGGTCGTGGACGCGGAGGCCCGAATCATCGTCGCCACAACGGTGAGCAACAATGCTTCAGATACCGGGCAGTTGGGACCGACTCTGGATGAGTTGAACACGAATCTGTCGGAGCGTCCAGACCGGGTGCTCGCGGATGCTGGATACCGATCCGAGTCGAATCTGCGAATGCTGGAACAACGTCAAATAGATGGGTACGTTCCGATGGGTCGTGAGAAAGATCTCGCCACGGCCCCACTCCAACCCGAAAGCACGGCCCTGGGCCGCATGGTCCGAAAGATGAAAAGCCAGACGGGGCGTGATCGCTACCGGGCCAGAAAGCACATCGGTGAGCCGCCGTTCGGGTGGATCAAGTCGGTGCTGGGATTCCGACAGTTCAGTTTGCGAGGCTTGGACAACGTCACCTGTGAATGGAGCCTGGTGGCTCTGGCAGTGAACTTACGACGGATGAACGGGAAGATCGAATGGGCTTAATCCGCATCACCGGGACCCATAACGCTCTCCACAGGACCAACGGATCGAGTCCCCACAGCTCGGAGCTGCCCATGTTGGGAAAATCGGGCGGCTCTCCTACAAAGACGCTCTCGAATCGTCACAAATCCGAGTTATTCAGCCTCTGCCGCGCAGACTCCTAGCTCCACCATTTCTAAAGGGAGTTGTTACCCCAACCCCAATAATGGATTGCACCCACTTGCGTTATCGAATCTGTAACCGTGCTACGGGATACCACCAGTCCGAATCATCAGGGGCACCTTCAATAGCCATTCGTATTTCAGCCGCCTGGCCTCCGCGCGATACGATACCGATGTCTACACTATATGGACCGCTTGGCAGGGTGCGACTCAAATGCCAGTACGACGTAGCTGGAAAGACAATCGTTGGAGAGTCTGCTGGGACAAGCGTCGAGGGGTTCATATCGGTCTCTACAATGATGGGCGTACCGACCCCGCTGGTTACCTCTGGACGATATCGAAATGCGACAACATACCTTTCCGGAACAAAGCCCATGCCTTGGTTTTCCCAGGTGAGCCGATAAAATACAATGCCTAGAAAATTGAACTGTCGAAGTCTGCGCAGAACGATTCGGTATCCACCGAAATAAGCAAAATGCTCAAAAATCTGGCTCGCTATTGCGGGGTTGTCTGCGCGATCAACTCGTCTTCCCTTAGGAAACAGATGCGTCGTATGTCGCAACCACAGCATTTGCAGATCATAAGCAACGACTGAGTCTAAATCTGCAGATGGATCCGGGTCCGTAACCCAGTCTTCGACTGGGCCGGGCCCCCACCATTCCATTACCATTGGTTGAAAATCAAGTTCATCAGATCCCCATCCCTGGCTCCCTGCATTTGTGAAAAACATTTCGATCTCTTTCACTCGATCCCATTTTCCCCATCCATCGGAGCGGTATCCAGGCTTCCGACCATTTCTGACAGTGTTTTGTACGCCATTGATATACCCTTCGTTGAAAGGCATGCGGTGGTACAGCACAACGGGTGTTTTTGTCCATGCGACAATGATGTTTTCGATGGTATTTTCGAGCAACGCAGTGATCGCAGTGGGAGGTTCCTTATAGTATTGATCCGAGGGTGGTGGTTCAAAATGACCGGAATCTCCAACCATCCCAACGTCTACGAAATCGAGACGTTCGTCTCCGTTAAAATGGCTCGCGAGTTCTTTGTGAAACTGGTAAATCAGGTCGCAATAAGCTTGCGTAATATCTGGAACCCAGCGCTCAACACCTGACTTAGCCCCATTTCGCAGCCTGAACATTCTGCTTCCAGGAACCAAATCTGTTAGCCACTCCGGTACTTCGTTATACATCCGAAGCCTTTCCTCACTTACGCCTGGATACCGTCGTCGTAGCAATCCTACATTGTCTTCTGTATAGAAGGGCATCACTCGGATGCCCAGGCGGCGTCCACCTTGCGCCGCGAAATCGAGTTCCAGTTCGATTTTACTGAAATCAACCGTACCCGCGGGCCAAGCGCCAAATAAATTGGCTGGTGGTGCCTTAGGTTGCAATTCAGACCAGAAATAACGCGTGTACGCGGCCTGGGTCGGCAAAATTGATCCGTTCTGGAGACTCACTTTATTCAAATCATTTTCGCTGGCCGGTTGTACCTGGATTCCCATGTTCGGATTGGAAATAATCTCAGTCAGTTCATTCGGTTGAGCAAGCCAAGTTGGGAATAGACAAGCCTGCCTTTTACCGACTGGATCGGGATTCCAGGATTCGCCAACGTTCGGTTCGTTTTCGGGGTGAGGGAACATTATTGAAGGCCCAGGAAAATGGCTGGGTGTGGGCAGGAATAAGTGCCTAATATTGCGGGACTGACTAGTGGTTGCGTCATTATTCTCATCTCCATGTTTTAAGGTTCCCGTCGAGTATCCTGCCCGGGTTTGTCAGGTGTCAAATCGAGTTTTGCTGAGTAATGGAAAAATACGCGACGGGCTCAAGACGCCGCACCGCGATGACACCACGCATGTCATCTTCGAGCTGCGCGACGGCCTGCTCCCGCGCGCGGAGGATTCAAGGCAGGATTTTCGGGCAGACGGCGAATTCAAGTCACATTTCCCTCATGCGGAGGCACACTGGTCCCACCGCGTCTTGAAGTCGACGTTCAAAAGGCGTCCACCTGGCAATTGTAGTCCGAAGAGGCGGGCGCCGGAGCCAGGGCGGGTGATGGCAGGCCCGGCCACTCCAGGATTTTGACTGTGGCCGTGGGTGGACGAATGGCTGCAAGGATTTTCATCCTTCCGCCGCAATGCTCACACTGAAGAACGTCCACCAGAAAGACACGTTTCATCAACTCCGCCCAGGTGTAATTGCGATCGCGGACCGATGACCCATTGTAGGTTCCAGCATCCACCGGAGGCACGGCTGATTCTTGGACGGCAGGCTGCGGTTTCACTTCGGATTCTCTGCAATTGTCATGACCGGTTGGAACGATGAGGAACCTCCACGCTTCAGCAGGGCCAAGGACTCCGTGGTACCGCGTCAGGTGAGCGCGCGGTGCCGGTACCCGGTGACCCGAAACCGGGGGAGGGTCATACGACCGCCAGTTTGGCGATGAAGTCTTGACGCTCGAAAATGACAGCGGTGGTTCCATCACGCCATGGACGTTTTAGACGGTAGTGGAGCCGGCCATCGGGGAGTACCGACAAACGATTCGTGGCGACCGCGGGACGGGCCGCATACCGCAACATGCTTCCCCCCGACCCAACAAGCGAACCGTCTTCGAAGAGAGTATTCTCTGCGCCCAGTTCAAGGCTGCCATCGGTTTCGTTCCTACTAATCGCAACGGTAGTCAACTGTGGACCATTACGGTCGTAACAGCAAGCCTGCGAATTCGAACCTCCTTGTTCCTACGGGGTGGTACACCTCGCCCACGTGATGCTGGCTGATATGCACGGCCATGGCGTGACGACCTTCCTATCGCCCCGTCGTTCCCTCGATCAAATCCAGTACCGCCGCCGAGAGTATCGAGTCCGTCGTCCCGATCGATTGCCTCTGGGAGTAGTGGTTGTGCCCCAGGAGCTGCTTGAAACGCGGCAGCACGTTGTGCTCGAACGTCAGCTCGTACATCAGCCGCAGCGCCACCCGGTGGAGGTTCGTCGGGTCGAACTCCGCCGTGGTGATCAGCACGGGCACGTCCGTGCGGCTGAGGTGGCCGAGCGTCGTCGCCTCACGCCTGCGGGTCGGGTCTTCACCGTAATAGGCGCTGCTTGAATCGCTGTCGGGATCGAAGGTGTAGACGCCCGAGACGAGCGCGGCGCCAGCCGGCACCGGCGTGCCAGCAGGCAGGATGTCGGGCCGGAAGACGTAGTCGGCGACGTGCGTCGCGCCGGCCGAGATGCCCATCACGAAGATCTTGTTCGGATCACCGCCGAAGTCCGCCGCGTGATCCCTGACCCAGGTGACGGCCGCGCCCACATCCTCGGCGCCGGCCGGCCACCTGATCTCAGGCGCCAGGCGATAGTTGATCACCACGCCGACCAGTCCGAGCGTGCCGAAGAACTCACCGACGTGCGCGTTCGCTTCCTTGCTCCCGGCGGTGAAACCGCCGCCGTGCACGAACACGGCCATCGGTACGGGCGTCGGCCAACGGCGCCCCACGCCCATGTAGACGTCGAGTCGGTGCCGCTCGTGCGGACCGTACGCCAGATCCTTCATCATCTCGATCTGGTCCTCGGCGTAGACCTTCGGCGCGTCTGCGTAGAGCGCGCGCGTCCTGGACACGACCTCGCCGCCCATGGTGGTGCCCAGCGCCTTCAGCTCTTCCGCCACCTCCGGCGGCATCCCCGCGCGCGCGACGGTCGCCACCCCCAGCCCGCGCTCCACCGGCAGCGCCGGCCGCCACGACTGTCGCGGCATGGCCTCCTCGCTGCACGCCTCCATTGTCAGCGCCGCCGAACGGTTGATCGGGCTGGTCCAGGCATCGGTGCCGGACGGCCCCGTATCGGCTGAGACAGTCAGGCAGAAGTCAGGGTTCGACGCCAGGCTCACCTGGTGCCAGGCTATGTTCCAACGTTGCAGCGACGAGTCGGAACAGGGCTGCAGGAAGAGTTCCGCTCCCGCCGCCGCCGTGCGGGCGGCAAGACACCGGTCGTAGTGGTTGGCTTCTATCCGGCCGCTCTCGTCCGGCATCGGCACGAACGACTGATCCCACTGATCCTGCGCTGCCCGGCCGTACTTGCAGGTGTGCGCCTGCAGACGCCTGTCGAGGTTCGCGTTGGGGCCGGTGCCGCTGATGTCGACACAGTAACCGCGCGGCTCGTCGAGCGGATGGTACGTGCTCAGGAAGACGTTGTCCGGCGCGGGCGAGCCCTGGCGCGCAGAGACAACGCCCACCGCCGCAATGGCCAAGATGGCTACGCCGATCGAGAAAACAGGGCCCTTCGTCGTCATCACTATCCCCCCCCTTGAAAGGAAAAGAATCTACCATGCCGTCGCAAAAGGATATTAAAGGAAGGAGTTAGAAGTAAACAAAAGGTCAATGCCCGAGAAACGCTGCCAGCTCAACCGGTCGACGCAACACAGGCATTGAATCTCTTTGCTGGAGTTTCAAACCCCAGCGTCTTATTGGGTCGTTCATTCAGCTCCTCGACCAGGATCGAAAAACAATCCGGCGTGCGCCAGCCAGGTGCGCCAAGCGCTTGACGGTCCGTTTGTGTTCGAAATTCCGATCTGATAGAGTGTGCCGAAATTTCAACATCGGAGCGAAATTCAGATTTACAGGAGAAGAGTTATGGTGCGCTATTTGGCCCCGCTGTTTTGCAGTGTATTGCTCTTGGCCGGTTGGAGCGCAGTCGAAGCGAACGCCCAAGACGCTATCGCCCAGGCTCATGTGGCCGCAGCCAGGGCGGCCGCATACGAACCGGGGCAGGATTTTACGGCTATTTTCTCCATTTGCGCCGAACCTGATCCCAATCCACCTGCGGCCGCTCACGCGCCCGCAGCCGGGGCTCCCGCCGAGCCGACGATACCGGCTCGTTCTGAGTGGTACAGGGAGCCACAGAGGGTCTTCGACAATGTGTACCATGTCGGTGGTGCCAACAACGAGGCTATCTGGGCAGTGACTTCATCAGAGGGAATTATCGTGATCAATTCGGGTTATGACTACACCGCTGAGGAGTTGATTGTCGACGGTTTGACAAAGATGGGTCTCGATCCAGCGCAGATCAGGTATGTGATCATCGCTTCAGCCGACACTGACGAGTATGGCGGCGCTAGACTTCTGCAGGATCGTTACAACGCGCGTGTCCTGATGTCTGAAGCGGAGTGGGATGTGCTCGCCAGGTCCAATGCTCCGGCGGCCTCCAAGCCGAGGAGAGATATGATCGTCACCGATGGTCAGGAACTGACGCTGGGTGATGTCACCGTGAGCCTCTATGTGACGCCGGGCCATAGTCCGGGTACCGTTTCGGCGCTCGTTTCGCCGCTGAAGGATGGCAATGAAAGGCATGTGGCCAGCGCATTTGGGGGTCGGGCTGCCGGTGGAGCCGAGTACTTCGGGAGTGAAGTTGAAAGTATGAGAGTGTGGAGCGCCTCAGCCAAGCGTTACAAGGCTATTGCGGAGAGTGCGGGCGCGGATGTTTTCCTTTCCCCCCATAATAGTTGGGATAGATTACACGATAAGCTCGACGCTCTGAAGTTCCGTCAACCGGGCGATCCTCATCTGCTGGTCAGCCGATCCGCTGTCTCACGATATCAGACGATGATTTCCGAATGCATGGACGCACAATTGGCATGGAGGGCAGAGGAGTAGTCCTTTGGCGGAGAACTGAACCACCCCGGGATTTCCCGGAAACGCTTTTAGTTGGTATTGTCATGTTAAGTCTCCAGGATGCAGACTGACCGGATGAAAACACGACGATCCCTGTATTACGGACACCGTTTCCCACAGGAAATCATCAGTCACGCCGTCTGGCATTACGATCGGTTCTGCCTGAGCTTTCGCGACCTGGGAAGGGGTTACGGAAGGTTGATCAACTGCCGCCCGTTAGGCATCGGTTCGGCTGGCGTTGGCTGAGTTGACAATGCCCTCGCCACCGCACCGCAACTCTGCACCCCGTACGATGTGGCTGTGGACGCCGCCCGAAACCTTTTCATTGCCGAGCTAAACCATTCACTCTTCTGGCCGCTGCAACCGGACACAAAGATCTGGCCTGTCGAGAGGATGTCAGTGTATAAAGGTTGTGATCCGATTAGCCAAAATGAACATCCCCGTTTAGGGGGTGAGCGTTCATGAACCAACGAAAATCAGCCCACAGGATCAAGATGAGCATCTTCGCCCCGCTGGCCCTGTTATTGACGTTTTGAGTCGATGCAGCCCCATCGGACTGGGACAGCAAAGCATTTTAGACAGAGAGGTGATTTGGCAATGCAACAGAGGGTTTTCAAGATGTTGACTCGCCGCGTGGCCCGGGTCACGCTGACGCTGACGGCGGTTGTGACTGCAGCGGTTTCCATTTCTTCCTGTTCTACGGGGGAGTCGGAACAAGAAGCGGTGCTTCAAGACTCCGGGTCGCTTCCTGATTGGAGTGGCGTTTGGGCCAGGAGGGCCGGACCAGTTTTCGACGAAGAGACCTGGAGCTTGAACGGGGAACCTGCCGACCCGAACATCCGCGAATACGGCGTGAACACGCCGGGCACTCGTGCCTATCCTCCCTATACCGAGGAGTGGGAGGCGATCTACCAGAGTCATGTAGAACTCAGGGATCAGGGGCGGTTTCCCGATCCGCTCACCAAGTGCATTCCGCACGGGTTTCCGCGGATATTCAATGTGAACATGAATGCGGAATTCATCGTCCGCCCCGAACAAGTCTGGGTCCTTAGCGAACATACTCGCGGCATCATGAGGATCTATACAGACGGACGCCCCCACTTGGAGGATGCGTGGAATACGTTCTACGGAGACTCCGTTGGTCATTGGGAGGGCGATACTCTCGTCTTTACGACTATCGGCTTGAAAGGTTGGAGCGACCGAGACAGTATCTTAGACAGAAGCGGACTCGTCCTGAGCGAGGAATTGCGTGGTACGACGCGCATTCGACGCGTGCAGGAGGCAAACGACCAAGGGGAACTGGAAGATGTGTTGTTTGTGGAATTAACTCTCGAAGATCCTCAGGCTCTAACAAGGCCCTGGGTTGTCGAGAAGCGCTTCTATAAGCAACCCGATGGGTTCCGCATATTCGACTACGTATGCGCGGAGAACAATCGAGCGGTAGTCGATGAATTGGGGAGATCAATCGAGTATTAGTCGGTCAAGAGGGGCGAGGCTTGGCTGAGGCGGCGGACGGTGAGGTGTTCCAGTGGAATAGCGGCATGCAGTCAGTGTTACGCGATGCCTTGTCAACGGAGTAGAGGAGTGCGATCGATGGTTAAGTTATCTTGTCAAAGGAGAAGAGGAATGCGATCGATGGTTAAGTTTGGTTTTGTCGGCGCGGTTGCTTTGGTGTTTTTTGCGGAGTTTGCTGCTGCCCATCACTCGACCGTGGGCAGGCGTAGTGAGGAGATTACGAGAATCGAGGGCATCATAAAGGAGTTCCAATACCAGAATCCCCATTCATGGATTCAGGTGTATGTCACAGACGAGGGGGGTGAAAGAGTTGAGTGGAGCGCAGAATGGGGTATCCCCGCTCAACTGTATCGTCAAGGCTATGGCCCATCAACGTTTACCCCGGGCGATGAGGTGATCATGACGTTGCGTCAAGATATTAGCGGCCGCCCTCTGGGCGGTTTTGTCGGCGCGAAGTTAGGTGATGGAACGACGATCGGCCGTTGGGAAGAAGAGTAACATGGAGGAGCTTGAGATGCCGGAGGGCGGGGATTAGAGGAGCGCTGTCAACTTAACGTCAGAACCCGCAGTGTCGCGATTTTGGTCGCCCGACCACGCTGCTGTTACGTCCCGTCAAAGTCCCAAAGGATCGCGCTCTGAGGGCATTGTCAGGTAAACCGCTCACCGCCGCACAATACCGGATATTGTCAGGTTAAGTCTCCAGGATGCAGACCGACCGGATGAAAACACGACGATCCCCGTACTACGGACACCGTTTCCCACAGGAAATCATCAGTCACGCCGTCTGGCATTACTATCGGTTCTGCGGATAAGCGATTTAAGCAGGGTCCGACACCTATGGCAGCGCGGACAGTGTCGCCGTATGGGTGTTATGTCAGCCCGTGCGCGGGGGCAGGCCGTCGCGCGGTTCGTAAGCTGCTCCGCCCGGGTTGTCGGGTTGTCCAAATCGGCTGTGCTGAATCTGGAGCAGGACGGTCCCCGCTCCCCGATCTTCCAGCGTAGCTACCTGTTGAGGTCGAAATACGGGTGGCGCCTACGGCATGCGTCGGACATTGATCCGCGCCGCAGGATTACGCCAACCCCGTCGTGCCAGGTCAAATTGTCCCTCCTCTTCGAATCCCTGACGAACCGCAAGGAGAACTGGCCATTGTGGCTTAACAACTACTCATTGCAGTACCGGCGTTTCAGGCTGGTATCTTCCTCAATGCGCGCACCCCCAGGCGGATACGACTCAGCAACCATACGACAATCGCAACCTGGATTCTTACCACTCTGGAACGTCTCGTCCCTACCAAGAACTCCATTGGATCTGAACATTGGCCGCGTCACGTTGCCGCGCGACGGCCTGCCTCCGCGCATGGGTAGACATAACCCATACGCCGACACCGTTAGCGCTGCAATAGCTGTCGGCCCATGCTTATTCGGCTCATCCGCCGCTGTTTGACTGTTATTATGTGTCGTGCGATGAATCACTGCCTGCAGGGAGATGCGGATCGAATGTGAAGGAGGTTTCGAAATGAATCAGGTGCGTCATCAGCGGAAGATTTGGCTGCTATCGGCAGTTTGCGTCGGCTTGACGGTGTGGCTTTCTGGTGCAATCGTCGGTGAAAGCGGGGGGACTTCAGCGGTCCTGTATGCCCAGAGTGGCGGGGATAGAGAGACAGTCGTCATTGAGCGAGCCCCGCTGCGGTTCATCAAGGATCCCTATCCTTCATTGAGCGCAGTGGCTGTGAATCCCGCCAACAACATGCTCGTCGTCACCGATGAGAACTTGTTTCAGATCCTGGAGTACGACATTCGTGACGACACTCCCGCATCGGCCACCTTTACGGAGCCAAGACGCATCATTTCTGGACCCAACACGTATGCGGAAATGATGTGTGGGGTGTATATCGACCCGGTCACCAGCGAGATCTACGTCGTCAACAACGATACGCAGGACTGGCTGCCTGTTTTTTCTCCGGACGCCCGGGGAAATGCCTCGCCGAGTCGGTTGATGGCGGCGCCCCACGGAACCTTCGGGATTGCGATGCACGAACAGAGACAGGAGATGTTTCTGACGGTGCAGCACCAGAATGCCGTCTATGTTTATCGGAAGGGCGCGGAGGGTGAAGCAGAGCCTCTCCGGGTTTTGCGTGGAAACGACACACAGCTGGAAGATCCCCACGGAATTGCGATCGATCCAGAAAACAATTTGTTGTTCGTGAGCAATTATGGAAACGCCCAGGTGACAGAGGCGCCGCCGCCCGGTTCCGCCCCCGGTACGCGCCCACGGGTTTGGGGAAAGTTCGAGCAGCCATCAATCACCGTGTATTCCCTGGAGGCGTCAGAAAATACCCCGCCTCTCTGGACCATTGAAGGACCCAGTACGTTGATGAATTGGCCTTCGCATCTGAGTTTGCACCCGGAACGGCAGGAGTTGTTCCTGGCGAATGATGCTGACGATTCGGTCCTGGTTTTTCGGACGACAGACAAGGGTGATGCGGCTCCGATCCGAGTCATCAAGGGGCCGAATACCGGAATCAAACATCCGCCCGGAATCACGGTCGATGCAACCACGAACGAACTCTATGTTGCGAACATGGGAAACGCCTCGGTGACGGTGTACCCGGTGACGGCCGATGGGGATGTTCGGCCATTGCGGACAATTCGAACCGGGCCAGCGGATCGACTGTCGCTCAACATCGGCAATCCGGGGGCAGTCGGATACGACACCCTCCGGGATCAAATTCTGGTGCCCAACTGAGTGGCCCATCCGCAAATTGCGGCGTTCGCCAGGCTGGCGGACGGAGCTCAGCGTCCCGAACGGACTGTTTTCGGGCAGGCGAGCAGGCTGTCGCGAACCATGCACGACATTCGGTACGATGAGATCAACGATGAATTTGTAGTGGTCAACCCGTTTGCTGAGGCGATCCTGACGTTCCGCGGAGATGCCGGTGGACAGGAAGGCCCCATTCGAACCATCCAGGGCCCCAAGACCGGATCACTCGGCAGCCGCTTAGATGTGGACTCGATTCACGATGAAATTTTTGTGCCCACTTCCACCAGAATCCTGGTTTATCCGCGCGAAGCCAACGGTGATGTCGCGCCCATTCGCGTTATCGAGGGTCCGGACACCCAGCTGAGAAGAGCTCAATCGCTTGCCGTGGATCCGATTAACGACATCATCGTAGTCGGGTTAAACAGCGATTTCGGAAATAAGAAATCGGATCAATCGGCGGAGAACCTGGAGAGGGGCGCCATTCTGGTGTTCAATCGGACCGATAGCGGAAATGTCAAACCGCGGGCTGTAATCCGCGGTCCGAACTCGGGAGTGATTCGGATCAACCAGCTGCAAATCTATGCTCCCCGCAAGCTGATTGTCGCGGCGATGCCGGGGATTCATGATGATATGGAGCCGGAGGGCGCTTTTTTAGGCGTCTGGAGCTACGAGGATAACGGGGACATTGCTCCGATGTGGAAGCTCCCGGTGGGACCGGGCACGACGCTGAGGAAACCCTTTGGTGTCGTACTGAACCCCGAAGATCAGGAAGTGATTGTCTCGGATATGCGCTTGAACGGTGTTTTGACGTTTTCCGTACCTGAAATTTTCTGATCGTCGCTTTGCCGGGTTGGCAGGCCTGCAGCCCTTGAGCGCGGTGAGCGTGACGCATAATATCCGGCGAAGCATGGCGTTAGT
Organism: Terriglobia bacterium; assembly: GCA_965263045.1. GTDB lineage: Bacteria > Acidobacteriota > Terriglobia > 20CM-2-55-15 > 20CM-2-55-15. Next base: position 3,125,029 of record CBDHGK010000041.1, on the reverse strand, counting down.
GAGATGAAGTGTTAACGGCATAACCGGCAGAATGATCTGGAATTGGGCCTTCAGTGGAAATGATTTCTCAGATTCGTATCCGCTGACGCCAACTACGCCCTTCTAATAACATTTCACGGGTACCCATCGATCATCGTTGAGCAATGGTGAGCTGGCGGGTCCGTCGGCTTCTCTGGGACCGGAAGGTGCAGATGATACGCCGCAGGTGTGCCAGGCCAGGTTGACAATATCCCGCTGTGAGACGCCGCAGTCATGGCAGGACCGCGATGGCCTCGATTTCAACCTTGTAAGCCGGATCGGCCAGTTGCTGGATTTGAACGAGTGTGTTGGCCGGTGGATTGTCGCCTACATACCTTGCCCGGACGGCAGCGACCTCCGAATCGCGAAACTCTGCAATGCTGGTAACGAACGTCGTCGTCTTAGCCACATGGCTGAAATCGGCCCCGTGGGACTCCAAAGCCGTCGTCAGGTTGGCCATGGCTTGCTCCAGTTGCTCTTTCATTCCCGGTCCGACGACTCGGCCTTCGGAATTGGCGCCGACCTGACCCGCAATGAACACGAGCTTGCCGGCCTTAACAACGTGAGTGTAGCTCTGCGGCCGTGGAGTCGACAGACCCTCCGGATTGTTCTTCTCCAACTCTTGAGCCACTGCCGGCGCCACCGCCAGCAACAGCGTCGCTGTCAAACTTATGATGTTTTTCATAAGATCATTCTTACCACAGCAGTGGCCGCCGCTGACAGGAAAAATGTTCCAGGAAATGAACCCCGCGGAGGGTCGAGTGATCTGTAGAAAATGCGGAACTCACAGTGACGAATCGGCTCGGCTCTACTTACAGTGTGGGCCTTCACTATCGGAAACACTTCCAAAATTGTAACTGAGAATACACTCCCACTCCGGATCGATTGCGTCAAGCCCCAACATTCCGCGGCAATGGTCGGAGCCGGCAGTCGGGTGAAAGCCACGGGCGGATAAGCGATTAAAGCAGGGTCGGACACCTATTGCAGCCCGGACAGTGTCGCCGTATGGGTGATATGTCAACCCGTGCGCGGGGGCAGGCCGGCGCGCGGGGGATTCAAGGCAGGATTTTCGGGCAGACGGCGAATTCAAGTCACATTTCCCTCCTGCGGAGGCACGCTGGTCCCACCGCGTCTTGAAGTCGACGTTCAAAAGGCGTCCGCCTGGCAATTGTAGTCCGAAGAGGCGGGCGCCGGAGGCGGAATAAAACTGAACAGTGTGCTATCGGGTAGCGAACTCTTAGGATGATTCCACATCGCCATAAATTCCGTATGCCGTCCGATCACGCAGTCTTCATCCCAAAGGTGCTCATATTTTCACTGTCCCCCAGGAGTCACCAATTGAAGTTCACGGTTGGACGCGGTGCTGCACTTGTGGCACACTTTATGCCCGGGGGTGAATGATGCCGACAGACAAGAAACGAATTCACATCACAGTTGATGACGATACGTATGAAGCCCTTGGCCGCTTGTCGGCCAAGCGCGGTGAATCGGTAGCCGGTGTGGGGCTGAGCTTAGTCAAACAAGCCCTGGAATATCAGGAGGATCTCCATTTTTCGCGTATCGCCGACGAACGGTTGAAGGGCAGGCAGAAGCGGATCTCGCATGACCAGGCCTGGCCTTGAACTATCGAATTGAATATCTGGAGAGCGTCGTTCGGTCCGATATTCCACGTCTTTCCGTGGCCGCGCAACGCCGAATCAGGCAAGCCATTGAGACAAAGCTGACCTCTCATCCGATCGAATTCGGGAAACCCCTCCGCTACAGTCTAAGAGGAGCAAGGCGACTCCGAGTCGGCGACTACCGCGTGATTTTCAAGATCGAAGCTGACGACGTCATTCTGATTCTCAAGATTGTCCATCGCCGAGAGGTCTACGAACAATAGCCGCGTTTGGTGTGACCTGCAAATCAGCACTGCACGGCTACTTGGAGGCTGACTTCTCGCTGGGATCAACCGGCTTTCCGAATACCAGCAGGGGAGGGAAGAAAAGAGCGGGCCGCTGTGCGACTGAACAAATTTACGCCTCATATCCATGGAACAACGGTGGGCGGTTGATTCTGGTCTCCGCGAGGATGTCGGACCCTGCTTAAACCCCCGACCCGCTTCCGTCGAACAGAGGAAGGCACCGGCGAGCGCCTGTTGAATCGCCTCCTGTGGAGACAGGACGTTCGTGAACTTCGCTTCTCATTGAATTTATGATCCCCGTATCTCTCGCTTGATTTGCCTTCTCTCCCATTCGCTCCCTTCGCTCCCCGTATAATCACTCCATGAACGTTGAAGGTCTCGCCGAAAAACTGAGGGTCATCGTCGGGGATGCGCATGTCCGGACCGATGCCGAGTCCGTTCGGGAGAACAGTACGGATGCGACGAAGCGTTTTCATCCGGCCGATGTGGTGGTCTTTCCGGCAACGGCCGAGGAAGTCGCCCGTATCGTTTGCCTGGCCAATACGGAACGGATCCCAGTCGTATCGCGCGGCGGTGGCGTGGGTTATGCCGGAGGGGCGATACCGGTGGCCGGCGGCATCGTCGTGGCCATGCGGCGGATGAACCGTATTCTCGAAATCGACCCCGTGGACCTCGTAGCCGTGGTCGAACCCGGGGTGATTACGGGAGATCTCCATGCGGCGGTCGAAGCCCGCGGACTGTTCTATCCGCCCGATCCGGCGAGCCTCGCGCAATCCTCCGTCGGCGGGAATGTGGCCCACAATGCCGGTGGTCCACGCGCGTTCAAATATGGAGTGACGCGCCAGTTTCTGATGGGTCTGGATGTCGTTTTGCCGACGGGAGAGCTTATTTCGACGGGTGGCCGGGTCGTCAAGAATGCCGTTGGCTACGATCTGACCGATTTGATGTGCGGGTCGGAAGGGACACTTGGAATCATTACGAAGATTATCTTCCGGCTGTTGCCGCGTCCGGCAGGCGCCCAAACGTTGATGGCCCTATACCCGACGGTACGGGATTGTGCGGAATCGGCCAATCGGCTGGTCGCAGGCGGCATCGTCCCCTCGAAGTTGGAGTTTGTGGATCGGTCCTCCGTTGCCGCGCTCCGAAACTACATCCAGGATGAAGGGATCCGGACGCCTGTCGACCTGCCCGACAATGTGAATGCATTGCTCCTGATTGAAGTCGATGGCAACCTGCCCTCGCTCGAGACCGATCTGCGACGTGTCCGCGAGGTTGTCGAACCGGATGCGACTCAGGTGATCGAGTCGGACACCGGCGATGAACTGTGGGCCCTGCGCCGGTATCTTTCGCCTGCCGTCGCACGTATCCGGCCCAACAAGGTCAACGAAGACATCGTCGTCCCGCGTCGGCGGGTGCCCGACTATCTCGATGCAATGGAGCGACTCTCCCTCGATTGCGATTTGCCCGTTGTCTGTTTCGGCCATGTCGGCGACGGCAATATCCATGTCAATGTGATGCTGGACGCAGCGGATCCCGATCAATTCGAACGGGGGGAAGCGGCGAAGGCCCGGGTGTTCGAACTGGCCGTGGAGATGGGCGGAACGATTTCCGGGGAACATGGTATCGGGATCATGAAATCTCAGTTCCTGGGTCTGGCCCTGAGCCCGGAGGCCGTGGCTGCGATGAAGGCGGTCAAGCAGGCTCTCGACCCAAACGGCATCATGAATCCGGGGAAGATATTCACATGAGAATCAGTGTCGAGGCGGGACTTCTCGAACAGATAGCGGACCATGCCCGAGATTGCATCCCGGAAGAGGCCTGCGGATTTCTCGTCGGCATATCCGATGCCGTTTCGAGATTCGTGCCCGCCCCGAACGTCTTGCATAGCCCGACGGCCTTCGAAGTGGACCCTGCCTTCCTTTTTGACCTGGTCCGGAAGCTCAGGCTTTCCGGCGAAGATCTGATCGCAATCTGCCATTCCCATCCCACGGGACCGGCCCATCCATCGGCCCGCGACATCGCCGGGGCGCACTATCCCGATTGCGCGTACGTGATCGTTTCACTCGCACGGGCGGACCCGGAAATTCGGGCGTACCGTATTTCCGGAGGGGACGCTTTCGAAATGGAACTTCATGCTATAGTCTAGAAAATCGGGTCGATTTCCGAGTCTCTTGCGGAGGTTTAGATGCGTTTATTCCTGATCATCCTGCTGTGGACACCGCCACTTCTGGCCCAGCGTCCGGAGCCTACCGGTGACGCGACCTATGCCATGCGGGCCGAAGCCAACCTGTTGTTCGGAAAGGGTGAGTCGACGGGGACCGAGTACTACGACGTCACGATCACGAACCAGCCGTCCAACGGCGTTCTGATCAAGCTGCCCTATACCCTGAAAGGCGGGAAGCTCACATTCGATCTCCATCACCGGGTGGGCCTGTCGAGTGACTTTGGCCTCCCGGCCGAAATCATGACGGTCGTTGAAGTCGTGACCGGCGGTACGAACCGTCTTGGAACCTACACGATGCTGGACATGATCGGTGAAGATGCGCAGTTTGATGAGCGGATCGAGAGGGCCAGCGACGCAGAGATCGATCGCTATGTCACGCCGATGTCTCGAAAGACCATCACGATCAACACGCAGCCCGGGCCCCAGTCGATCAGCATCGTCGGACGGGATCTGAACATCGTGCGCCAGGGATCGACCACCCGGGTGAATACCCCAGGGACCCGAATCGCAATGGTCTCGAACATCAAGTTCGAAGAAACTCGAGAGATCAATCCCCTCACGCTGGGTTCGCCTGACTGAGTCGCCACTGCACCCGATTGACAAGCCAGCAGATGTACCCCCGTGGACTGCATCCTCTCGAAGCGTTCGTGCCGTTACCGGGCCCTAGGAATCTGCGCGGCAGAAGGACCAGAAATGGGCAGAAAAGGATCGAAGATAGGACATGCCACGAACTTACCGAACGTATATTCCAGAACAGAGCCTGCTGATGCCTCCATCATTGAGAGATTGGCTGGCTGAAGATCACCTGTCGTACTTCATATCGGACGCCGTGGATGCGATGGATTTGAGCGCGTTCGAACAGAGGTATGGAACGGACGGGCCGGGCAATCAGGCCTTCGATCCGCGGATGATGGTGAAGGTGATGATCTACGGGTACGCGACGGGAGTGTTTTCGTCACGGAAGATTGCAGCGAAGATGACCGAAGATGTGGCGTTCCGGATGTTGGGAGCGGAGAACTTTCCCGCGCACCGAACGATCTCGGATTTTCGAAAACTGCATCTTGAAGAGTTCGGGAACTTATTTGTGCAAGTGGTGAGGATGGGGCGGGAAGCCGGGCTGGTGAAGATGGGAACGGTGGCGGTGGACGGGACGAAGATGCGAGCCAATGCGAGCAAACGCAAAGCGATGAGCTATGAACGCATGAGAAAGCAGGAGACCGAATTGGGCGAACAGATTCGGGATCTGTTGAACCGGGCCACGGCGACCGATGAGGAAGAAGACCAACGTTACGGCAAGGACCGGCGCGGTGACGAACTGCCCGACGGGTTGGCGACCCGCACGAAGCGGCTGGCCACAATCCAGACGGCGATGAAGCGACTCGAAGAACGTCAGATGGCGGCAGACCAGGAAGCGGAAAGGAAGCCTGGAGACGACAAACCGGGAAGCGGAAAGAAGGGCAAACCATTCAAACGCCCGAGGGGTGAACCCAAGGGGAAGGCCCAAGACAATTTCACCGACCCGGAAAGCCGGATCATGAAGACCTCGGCCGACGGGTTCCAACAATGCTACAACGCGCAGGCGGTCGTGGACGCGGAGGCCCGAATCATCGTCGCCACAACGGTGAGCAACAATGCTTCAGATACCGGGCAGTTGGGACCGACTCTGGATGAGTTGAACACGAATCTGTCGGAGCGTCCAGACCGGGTGCTCGCGGATGCTGGATACCGATCCGAGTCGAATCTGCGAATGCTGGAACAACGTCAAATAGATGGGTACGTTCCGATGGGTCGTGAGAAAGATCTCGCCACGGCCCCACTCCAACCCGAAAGCACGGCCCTGGGCCGCATGGTCCGAAAGATGAAAAGCCAGACGGGGCGTGATCGCTACCGGGCCAGAAAGCACATCGGTGAGCCGCCGTTCGGGTGGATCAAGTCGGTGCTGGGATTCCGACAGTTCAGTTTGCGAGGCTTGGACAACGTCACCTGTGAATGGAGCCTGGTGGCTCTGGCAGTGAACTTACGACGGATGAACGGGAAGATCGAATGGGCTTAATCCGCATCACCGGGACCCATAACGCTCTCCACAGGACCAACGGATCGAGTCCCCACAGCTCGGAGCTGCCCATGTTGGGAAAATCGGGCGGCTCTCCTACAAAGACGCTCTCGAATCGTCACAAATCCGAGTTATTCAGCCTCTGCCGCGCAGACTCCTAGATTCACTTTTTAAAATTCGACTTCGCGAGTGTTGAAATGTGGCCCCCCCGGCATCCTCCATTCGCCCAAACGTTCCCGCTCGCGTAAACGTGACCTGCGCAGTCGCAACCCACCGGGCGAGGGAGCCGTGTCTGACTCTCCAACATTTTGCTGCAGTGATATATTGAGGACGATCGGGTATCTCATGTTGCAGCGCGGACCCGGGCACAGTGTGGCGGCCACCTGGAGGCAGCGGTGGAGTAGAAGCGATGCCGAAGGTGGGGACATACACTGGATTCGGGGACGAAACTCCGGGAGGTCGGTTATGAGTCGGACGTTAAGGGTAGAAGTGGTTCTCGTGGCGCTGGTCGCCCTCGTCATCGCCTGCGCACCGGAAGGCGAGGAGATCGTCACCAACCCGGATTCGGAGGTTAGCGACGCGCCGGCCTTCGAGGTCGATCCGACCTAGCCGACGATTCCTGACGACTGGGTCCTGGGCGCCGTGGCCAGTGTGGCCGTTGACAGCAGGGATCATGTGTGGGTGCTTCAACGGCCGGGTTCGCTGGCCCCGGAGGAGGCGTCGATGGCTGCGCCGCCCGTACTCGAGTTCGACCCGGACGGTAACTTCCAGCAGGCGTGGGGCGGTCCCAGTGCGCAATACCATTGGCCCGAGTCCGAACACGGCATCTACGTGGACCACAACGATTTCGTCTGGGTCGGTGGCAATGGACCCGACGACAACCAGGTGCTCAAGTTCACGATGGGTGGCGAACTGGTGATGCAGATTGGTCGCTCCGGTGAGAGCCAGGGCAACGGGGACACGGTGAACCTGGGCCGGCCGGCCGATGTATGGGTCCACCCTCCGACGAATGAACTCTTCATCGCCGACGGGTACGGCAACCGGCGGGTCATCGTTTATGACGCCGACACTGGGGAGTTTCAGAGGATGTGGGGAGCGTTCGGCAACGCGCCGACCGACGGCGAGGGCGACCCGGCGTGGGCCGAGGAGCAGGCAGAGGATGGTCCTCCGCAGTTCGCCCCGCCGGTGCACGCGGCCAAAGTGTCGAACGATGGGCGGGTCTACGTTTCCGACCGTGCCGGGAAGCGGGTGCAGGTCTTTACGACCGAAGGGGAATACGTTTCGCAGGTATTCATCGGCCGCGAATGTTTGGCGCCGGAATGTGGCAATGGTACGACGGCCGCCAGCACGGCCTTCTCTCCGGATCCGGAGCAGCGCTTCCTCTACGTCGGCAACCGGAGTCAGGCACGGGTCATGGTGCTGGAACGCGAAACGCTCGAAATCCTTTACTCGTTCGGGCGCTGGGGATCGGCCCCCGGCGAGTTCGGCACCCTCCACCATATGGACGTCGATTCGCAGGGCAACCTCTACGTTACGGAGGTCACGCCCCTTAATCCCGTAAACCGGAGGGTCCAGAAGTTCACGTTTGTGGGGATGCGGCCCCGGCCTTCGATTTGATCGCCGGGAGCCGTTGGGATATCCGCAACCTCCAGTTTCCAGAGATAATTGGGTCAATAGGGCTCTGACCCCAATTTATCATCCGGCGAGGACGTCTACGAATTCGCCTGCGAGCGGGCTGATCCGGGGCCCCGGGGTGAGGATGCCGGCGAGATTCAGCGGGTCGGCTGCGGCGATGACCAGCGCCTGGTCCGAAGTGTTTCTGCGGATCGCGCGGAGCAGGTCGATGGCCTCGGGACGCGCGAACTGCTCGCCGAGGAACCCGGAGACAAACCGCCCACCGCGAATCTCGCCGCGGGCCTCCATCCGGCGCAGCGCTATCAGAATCTCACGCCATGGAGGCGCCAGGATTTCCCGGGCCAGGAGATCACGGAATACGACTCCCCAGCGCAGCAACAGTTGCCGGGCGAAGGCTTCGGATCTGGCTTGCGATGCAGGTTGCTGCCCCGCTGTGTGGACGCTGACCAGCAATGCCCAGCGGCCGGGCGAATGACGGGGACGCCGCAACCTTCCGCGTCCCTGACCGCTCCGACGCTTCGGATCGACCAGTGCGCGCAGATTGTCGAAGCCGTCGGCCGTAACGATACCTGCGGCGGCCAGTTCCCACAATCCATCTTCCACTTCACTGGCGAGGCGGCCAGTTGCATGCACGAGCTCGGGCAAGAACGACGCACCGCGCTCTCGGAGCGCGCTACGCACATCCCGTGCGGGATGAGAGAACGTCATGTTCTCGTCGGGGCTTCCCAATTCGCCTCCCGACGCGTCTCCCGACCTGCCATCCGACTCGAATTGGAGCCAGCCCAGATCCTCACGCAGAAACAGGGTGACCGGGGCCGTTCGGGTCGGCCGGACCTGACGTGGGCGCGGCCCGGTCTCATCGGAGAGGGCAAACGAAGGGTGGGTCGAAAGCCGGCCCCACATCACCTCGCCGGAAAGACAGAGTCGGTCCAGGAGTTCCGGAGAGTAGTTGGCGACGCGTCGCGGCAGGACCTCGGATTCCCATGCCGCCGCCGAGATTTCATAGCCCTGGAACTGTCGTAGAACCTCGAGCGTGCCGTCAATCCCATGCAGGGCCGTGCCGACCGACGCGTGCTGCCACTGGAAAAGAAAGCGGAGGAACTGCGTGGTCGTCACCGGGGCGATTTCACGGCGCAGTCGTCCAAGCGTAAGCCGGTGAATGCGGGCCAGCAGCCGCCGGTTGCACCATTCCAGTTCGCCATCAGCCGCCCCCGACCCTGGGACAAATCGTCCACGCAGCACCTCACCCCGTGCCTCCAGGCGTACCAGAGCTGTATGGACGAGTGCAGGTTCGATGGCCAACTGCGATGCCAGGTCAGGGACAGTCGACGGACCTGTACATTCGAGCCAGCCGCGAATCGTTTCCTCGGCGGCGGCCTCACGATCCGACGGCGAATTCGATTCCACCGACTCGATGGCCGGACTCATCCGGCCCTCCGGATACAGGAGCTCGACGGTAGCGAGACGCTCGGCCGGGACCCAGAAGGTGGCGCCATCGATCGACAACGCGGTCGCTCGCCCCATCCCGGAAAGCTCGCCGAAGAAGAGCGACCAGTCGACGGAGACCGGTAGCACAACGAGCGTCAGCAGGGCGTCGTGGAGTTCGTCCGCATCCCGCACGACGGGCCAGGACTCGGCCCGCACCGCATCGATTGCTGCGCGGTCGAGTGCGCCGATCTCGCCTGAATTGCGCGGGAGTGTCCGGCGCATCTGAACGGCCCGGGCGCGTCGTTCTTCGAGAGGCGCGTCATCGAGGTAGGCATATGGGTTCGCGTTCAGTATTTCATGGGAGAAAGGCGAAGGCTCGGCGGTATCGATCGCCACGGTGCGGATCACCCCGTTCTGAATGGCCGACAACAATGACCGGAGTCCTTCAAGATCCATCGCCTCGTGCAGGCCATCGCGGATGGTTTCCCTGACCAGGACATGGTCAGGAATCCGTACGTCCCCTGTGAGGTTTTCCCCGCACGCCGCCTGATCCGGAAACACTGCCGCAAGGAGGTCATCGGACCGCATGCGCTGAATGGGCGGTGGGACCTTGCGGCCGCCGGAGAAGCGGAGCACCGCAAGCGCGCGCGAGGCATTCCAGCGCCATCGCGCCGCAAACATCGGCGATGCGAGCAGCGCCTGGGTGAGTAGATCTTCCACAGTTTCCGGGCTGAGGAACTCGAAGAGGGCTTCCAGCGGAAAACTGTGCTGTTCCCCCAGTGATATAACGATGCCGTTGTCGGTCGCCGCGGCCTGCAGCTCGAAATTGAATGTCCGGCAGAAGCGTTTGCGCAGCGCAAGGCCCCACGCACGGTTGATGCGGGCGCCGAAGGGAGCGTGAATAATCAGCTGCATGCCCCCGCTCTCATCGAAAAAGCGTTCGGCGACTACGGTGGAATCCGTGGGCAGCGCTCCCAGCGCCGTTTGTCCGGCCCGTATGTATTGTGCGGCCTGCTCTGCGCCGGGAGCGTCGAGACCGCATTCCTGCTGGAACCAGGTGACGGCCGTGGCCAGGTCGGCGGCTTCTCCGGCCGTGCGGCGCACCATACCCACCTCCGCTGACAGTTCGACCGTGCGTCCCGGAGCTTCGCCGCGCCAGAAGGGAATCGACGGCGCCGCGCCCTGGGCATTTTCGACACGGACGCGCCCGGATTCCACCCGCCGGATCCGCCATGAGGTCGTGCCCAGCAGGAACACATCTCCGGCGAGACTTTCGACGGCAAAGTCTTCGTCGACGGTGCCGACCGTGGCTCCCTCGGGTTCGGCGACAACGGGGTAGTTCGCGTTTTCCGGAATGGCTCCGCCAGAGGTGATCGCCCCCAGTCGCGCTCCCCGCCGTGCACGAACGGTTCCGTTGACCTGGTCACGATGTAGAAATGCCCCGCTTCGGCCACGGTCCGTGGCGATGCCGTCGGACAGCATGGCGACAACGGCGTCAAACTCGTCTCTGGGCAACTCCTGGTAGGGGTATGCGCGGCGGACGAGCGTATACAGAGCGTCCTCGGTCCAGGGTTCGCAGGCCACGGTGGCCACGATCTGCTGGGCGAGCACGTCCCGTGGCCATCTGGGAATCGTCAACGTGTCAAGCCCGCCGGACCGTATGCATCGAACGAGCGCGGCGCATTCGATCAGCTCATCCCGTGTTGTCGCGATAAACCGGCCTTTTGGAACGCTGTCGGGATCCACGCGGTGGCCGGACCGGCCCACCCGCTGCAGGGCCACTGCGATCGACCGGGGCGAGCCAATCTGAATCACAAGGTCGACCGTGCCGATGTCGATGCCCAGCTCCAGCGAAGCGGTAGCCACGACAGCCCGGAGGTCGCCTCGCTTCAGGCGTTCTTCGGCATTCAGACGCAGGTCACGGGAGAGGCTTCCGTGATGCGCCACCACCGCCCCCTCACCCAGACGCTCCCTCAGATGATGGGCCACACGTTCGGCCAGTCTGCGCGTATTGACGAAGACCAGGGTGGTGCGCTCGGCGAGGATCCATTCGGCAACGCGGTCGTAGGTTTCGCCCCACATTTCATGGGTGGCCACCGCAGCTAGCTCGTCTTTCGGGACTTCAACCCGAATGTCCAGTTTCCGTCGATGACCGCTGTCGACAATACGCACCGCGCCACCGGGTGCGAGAAACTGCGCGACTTCTTCGACCGGCCGGACGGTGGCCGACAGGCCGATCCGTTGCAGCTTTCGTCCACCCGAAGTGACGGCGAGATGTTCCAGGCGCGTGGCGGAAAGGGCCAGATGCGCCCCGCGTTTGTTGCCGACGACGGCATGGATTTCGTCCAGGATCAGGGTCTGGGCCCGGGCCAGAAATGCCCGACTCCCTTTCGCGGTGAGGAGGATATAGAGGGATTCCGGCGTCGTCACCAGGATGTGGGGCGGACGCTTCAGCATCGACTGGCGCTCGCGGGTGGGCGTATCACCGGTTCGTACGGCTACCCGGATGGGCGGCATGTCGAAGCCCTGCTCCCGGGCCAGGGTGGTGATCTCGTCCAACGGCCGTTCGAGGTTCTTCTGGATATCATTGCTCAACGCTTTGAGCGGGGATACGTAGACGGCTTCGGTACGGTCTTCGAGGGAGCCTTCCAGCGCCGCACGCACCAGGCGATCCAGACAAATCAGGAATGCCGCCAGGGTCTTGCCCGAACCCGTCGGGGCCGAGATCAGAACATCCGCACCGGAGTGGATTTCATCCCATGCGCCCAGTTGCGGCGGGGTGGCCCCGTTGAAGTGGCGGCTGAACCACTGGGCGACGATTGGATGGAAGTGCATGGGTCGGACCTCGATTGTAGCACTCGCATTCCGCTGCCCGGTACAGCCGAAACCAGGGGTCTCAGTAACACGTTTCGCCAAGGGGCTTGCGATAGAGATTGACAACGAATGCGGCCGCATCGTAATTAAGGACTATAGCCATGCCCTCAACAACAAAGGCGATACCTTCAATTACAAAATCAGCGTTGCTGGCGTCGAATCACTGCGTGCGGGTGCGACACTTGTGGGTGGCTGGCCTTATCGCACTTGCCTCAGTGCTTCCTGTACAGGCGACGGGGTTCACCATATCGACCGCGACAGGCGCCGGCGCCGACGTCATGCTGAACAACTTCAGCAACCAGGGAAACCAAAACTTCGGTGCCCGGAATTTGGTCAGCGTGGCGCATGCCGATCACTTCGGAGGCGCGAACGCGCAAAGTCATGGACTGATGCGCTTCGATCTCAGCGGAGTCAATGGCACCGTCATCGACGCCTACCTGTCCATGTCATTGCGCGCCGACGCCGACGGCACGATTGCTGTGAGCATGACGACGATGGACGATGCGGACCAGAGCGATGGCCCTGGCGGCTGGTCCGAGAACGCCGTGACGGCCAACACCAATCCAGGTCTCGTCGCCGGTATCGGCGCACCCACCGTTTCATTCACCGCGGCCCAGGCTCAATCGGGCGCGACCATGCTCCTGGATACCGCGGCCTATCGAAGCGCATTGGTCACCGCCTTGAATGCCGACACCAATAACCTGCTCACGCTGCAGCTGTTCAGCAACACCATTTCACCGTTCGCTCCACTGGTGTTCTTCAGCTTCATCTCGAAAGAGGGACTGGCGGCAACCCAGGCCGGCGACACCTCATTCATCAAGGATCTGGATGCGCCCCCTGGACGTAACGTCCCTCATCGCACCGACGCTCACGATCGTGACCAGCCCTGCCTCGGTGCCCGAGCCCAACCCGCTGGTGTTGCTCACTCCGGCCTGTTTGCTGGTGCTGCTCGCCCGTCGCCCGCAGGGGCGGCGAACCGCACGCTGAGTACCTAAGCCGTCAGATCAGTCGGAGGAATTCTGAATGCTGGCGCTGAAGTCCGAATAGGATCAACCCATCTGAACGGATAGCAAGCAGCGATAAGGTACACGGAGCATCTTCCCATTTTCAAGCGGGTGTATGAACTGTGCCTGTGGCCCAAGAAAGAGGCCCCGAGGCGTCTCGCGCCATCAGGCGTGGGCTGCTAATGTACGGTACTCCGCCAAGGTACGGTCTTCCATGGAGCCTTTCATCGCAGCGATGAGGGCGAGTCACAGCGGACACCGATTGCCTTCCGAGATCATCCGTCACCCAGTCTGGCTCTCCCCGAGCTTCGGTGTCAGCTTGGGAGATGTCGAGGACCGGCTGGCGAAGTGAGCGATGGTGGTCTCCGACTAAACAATCCCAGGCTGATGCCGAAAGTTCGGACCAGACGACGCGCGGCGATTGAGAAGTCGGCAAAGTCGATTCAGCGATACCGGGTTACTGGACGCACCGTTTGTAACGATCAACTTCACCGAGTCACGTTACGCCGCGCCCAGAATGGATTTCGTTTCGAGGAATTCTTCCAGTCCTTCCACGCCCCATTCGCGACCATTTCCAGATTTCTTGTAACCGCCGAATGGCGCTCGGAAGTCCACTTCGGCGCCATTGATGTGCACCATGCCCGTTCTCATCTGGCGTGCAATCTTTTGCGCGTGCTCTGGCTCACCGGAGACATAGCCGGATAAACCGTACTCGCTATCGTTGGCGATGCGCACGGCATCGGCATCGTCGGTGTAACCGATGATCGACAGCACCGGGCCAAATATTTCTTGTCTGGCAATAGTCATGTCATTGGTCACATGGGCGAATACCGTCGGTTGAATGTAATAGCCCCTCTCCAGTCCTTCCGGACGACCGGGTCCGCCGACAACGAGGGTGGCGCCTTCGTCGATGCCTTGTTGGATCAGGGCGTTTATCTTCTCAAACTGCTCGGCGCCGACGACTGGACCGAGGCGGGTTGTTTCCTCAAGCGGATCGCCCACTTTTGCTCTTTGAGCGGCTGTCCGGGCAATATCGATCGCTTCTGCCATGCGCGACCCGGGAACCAGCATGCGTGTTGGGGCATTGCACGATTGGCCGCTGTTGCCAAAACAGCCGGATACTCCGGCACCGACAGCCTTGGTGAAATCTGCATCTTCCAGGATGATATTGGCCGATTTGCCGCCGAGTTCCTGCGTGACGCGCTTGATACCATCGGCCGCCGCCCTGGCGACTTCGCGTCCTGCGCGCGTGGATCCGGTGAATGATACGAGGTCGATTTCGGGGTGAGCCGAGATGGCCCCACCCACGGTCGGACCGTCGCCATTTACGAGGTTGAAAACGCCGGGGGGCAGCCCGGAATCGGCAACGATTTCGGTGAGAATGTAGCCGCTGATGGGTGCAATCTCACTCGGCTTCAACACCATGGTGCAGCCAGCTGCGATCGCCGGTGCGACCTTGCAGGCGAGCTGGTTGAGGGGCCAGTTCCAGGGAGTGATAAAGCCACAGACACCGGCAGGTTCTTTAACGATGCGAGTCGTGCCGCGAATTTCTTCAAACTGATAAGTGTTCAGGATGCTGTCAATTGTTGCGAAATGCCCGATGCCACTGCCCAGATGCGCAGTTTTCGCCAGGCGCATGGGTGCGCCCATCTCATTGGATATGGCGGTCGCCATCTCGTCAGCCCTGGCCATCAGGCCATCGATGATGTTCTTGATTGCTGTGCGTCGTTGTTCGATGCTGGATTGCGACCACGTGGAAAACGCCGCGCGTGCTGCATTGGACGCCCGATCGACGTCTTCGGCGTTACCCATGCTGATCGAAGCAAAGGCCTCTTCGGTGGCCGGGTTGATTACGTCCAGAGTGTCCCTTGCCACAGGTTCTACCCATGTGCCGTCGATATAGAAATTGTTGTAGGCCTTCGTCATTTTCTCACTCCTGCAGCTTCGGTTAGGCTGTGGGCTGTCTTGCCTGCCAGATTTCGCGGGCAGCCAGTATATCTAAATGTTCCGTGGCGATAAGTCGTCGTTGGACTGAATCCGATAAACCGAGTCATGGGCGAACGCCGGGCTGAGTATAGGACAAATAAGAGCCCACGGCCCGATAACGATCGGGGAAACAGCGGACGCTGAATCCCGCCGCCGCCGCGATCGCTGTTCCGGACCGCCTTCGATCCGTCGTCGCCCCGCCGGCCGGCAAACCCCTCGCTTTCGGGGGCGATGGGACCGCTGGCGAAATCCACTTCTTATCGCGTCGGCCGCGGCAATGGCCATGGTTGCCGCACCCTGCAACTGGTACGACGACCTGCTCATATGGTACGACGACCAGCTCATACTGCTGCCAATGAGACGTTGTCCGGGGAAAGAAGTTCAAGACGACGATCCCGGACGAAGCCGCACTGCGACCACCGGATCGGGTCGATCGCGATTTCACCGCGACTCGTCCGAACGCATTGTGGGTCGCGGATCTGACCTATGTGGCAACGCGGCACCAATGAGAACACGAACGGCTTGCTGCGCCAGTACTTTCCGAAGGGAACGGACCTTTCCAGGCACTCTGGTGAAGACCTCAAGGCTGTCGCCACGGCTCTGAACAGTCGACCTCGTAAGGTCCTCGGATGGAAGACACCGGCCGAGGCCCTTGACGACTACCTATGCCGTGTCCGAGAGTAGCGTTGCGACGACCGCTTGAATCCGGTCAGTATCTATCGATTCGGTATACGGAGCGCCTGGCAGAAGCCGGTATTGAACCGTCGGTTGGCAGCATCGGAGACTCGTATGACAACGCCTTCGCCGAATCCGTAATCGGCGCGTTCAAGACGGAAGTCATTCGACAGAAAGGGCAGTGGAAGAGCATCGACGACATGGAGTTTGCCACTCTGGACTGGGTGTGCTGGTACAACGAGAAACGGTTATATGAGCCGCTGGGACACATCCCACCGGCGGAGTTTCAGCAGATGTACTATCAGAACCAGTCCGGCCTCGTTGGGGCCGGACTCAACTAAAACTGTCTCCGGGAAACCCGGGGCGGTTCATTAAGGGCAGACGTGGGTTAGGTTATCCGCGACGGCGGATTGATCCTTAGGACTGGAGTCGGGTAACGTGAAGAGCGTCTGTTAGGAAAATACCGGTTTTGTGCGAATTACTTCGACGACGTACAGTTGAGCGACGCCTCCGCTGGGCAATCAGAGCGGGAGGTTCAAGATCACCAGGCAATACCGCAGTTCACGACGAGGCGCAACTGGCTATGCGAGAATGTGGACAATAGGTCCCTGAAGGTTACACTGAAGTATCCGCGTCGTGTGGCGGCGGTTTTCAGGTCTGAACAACCGACCGAAATCCGAACGTGGGGCGGAACGACGGCGGTTCAGAATCAGATCCACTTCACCCGTCGACGTATTGGACAGTCGAACACTGAACAGGCACTCGATGACGAAAATAGACATCTCTAAAGCCGTCTTCGTTCTCTCTTGCTCGGCTCTTCTGGTCGCCTACGGAGTAGCCATAGGATCCCTGCAGATATTCCCATATTCGTTCCTGAAGTTCGCTAAGGACTCCCTCACTGAAGTGAGCGGCGACGCCCGAATGATATTTGGGGTACGTCCTACCGATCATCTGAAGCCGGCGCGGTATGACGGCGAAGGAGTGACGCTGCTCGATGCGGATCGAACTTCTCCTGGGTTGACGCTTATGGGGGGATTCTTCGACAACGGGCTTGAAATACGCCTGGTTCGACTGGATGGCACGCTGGTCAACAGATGGCCCCTCAGCTTTACAAAGATCCTCAGAGAACCGAACCACATTCGACCGAGCGGAAGCGTTCCGCAATCAGATTGGCACACCTCGATTCATGGAATACAGGCCCTCCCGGATGGATCGGTTCTGTTCAATTTCGAATTCAACGGGGCTGTGAAACTGAGCAGATGCGGCGAAATCCAGTGGACTCTCCCCGAAATGACACACCATTCCGTAGACCAGGCCTCAGACGGGTCATTCTGGATTTCCGGAATGGATTTCGTTTCGGAAACCTCTCCGTACCCGCTTCTGCGCCTGCCGTTCAATTCGGACACGCTGCTGAAAGTCTCCCAGGACGGAAGGATCCTGTCGAAAATCTTCCTGATGGATATCATCTTCGAGAACAATCTCGAACCGTTGCTGTTCTCAAACGGGCTATCGGGGCTCGCCACAGCGGGCGCTCCCGAAGTGACTCACCTCAATGATATTGAAGAACTCTCCAGCGAAATGGCGAGCGCCTTCCCACAATTCGCAGCCGGAGATTTGCTCCTTTCTTTACGCCACTACAACCTGGTCATGGTCGTCGACCCGGTATCACTTGCTGTGCGGTGGTATCAGATCGGTCCCTGGATGAGCCAGCACGACCCTGACTATCTTGCGAACGGACTGATCCGCATATTCAGCAACAACACTGACGGAACCCAAACCGGAACAATTCTCGGAGGTAGCACTATCGTTGAAGTCGACCCAAGCGACGGAACGACCCGCGTGGTGTACGGAGCGAGGGCGGATCAAAAGATGTACTCCGATATAAGAAGTAAGCACCAGAACCTGGAGAACGGTAATTTGTTGGTCACCGAAGCGCATGGGGGCCGCATATTTGAGGTAGACGCTCAGGGAAAAATCGTGTGGGAGTTTGTGAATCGCTACGATAATGACACTGTAGCAGTCGTCATGGACGCGATTCGCTACAACGAAGAGTACTTCAGTGTCAGCAACTGGTCCTGCGATTAGCCCGCATCGTTAAGCGGTCGGGCCAGAAGAGCCCGCCCTGTTTGGCATAGACCGTTTTTCGACAACGTTTCACAAACCCAAGGAAGGCTGCCCTTATAACTCCAGCGTGTAAGCAAGACACATTTGAGCTTCACGGACTTTTCCAACGTAAAATGAAGGCGCGGTTCGACGGCATGGTCAAGTTGTTGGCCAGCAGTCAAGCCGGGGCCTTGCGGTCACCAATCAATCACTCTGCTGTAACCGAATTCCAAGTTGCGAAAGAACGTTCTCGGAGCATCCGATGATGAGCCGATTTCAGTCGGTGCCGAGCGAGTCGGAAGAGATTCAGAACGAGACCGTGAACAGCAAGGAATCGTTGAGTCTGAGCGGGGGACTCGAACCTTCTCATCTGTCGCTCTCTCTGCCGGGTCGGTTGGTGCGAGACCTCCGCTCGATTGTTCGCGTATTGATTGGTGTCATGGTTCACCGGGGGCATGATAGTGCGGAGAGCCGCGCCGTAGCTTTTCAACTTGTCCGTGACCAAGCGAAATGGAACTTTGCCTTGACCCTTTAAAAGCCTGATAAAGAAGCGCTCCGCCGCGTGTCGATTGCGACGGGATTGGACGAGGATGTCGATCAGATCTCCGTCTTGATCGACGGCACGCCAGAGATATTGTCGCTTGCCGTTGATCGTAATGAACGCTTCGTCCAGGAACCACGTATCGCCGAGGCGGTCTTGACGTCGCTTCATTCTACGTGCGTATTCCGGACCGAACTTCAGACACCATTGTCGGATGGTTTCGCAGGAAACGATGATCCCGCGCTTTGCGAGCAGATCTTCCACATCGCGGAAGCTCAGCCAGAACCGATAGTAATGCTAAACCGCGTGACTGATGATTTCGGCTGGGAAATGGTGTCCGTGGTACGGGGATCGGTCGGATTTCATGGTATCAGTCTGTCATCGGCGGGCCAACCTGACAATTCCGCATCGAGTGCTTCTCATTTTGTCAATCTGCAGGCATCGAGCCAAGTTGATCTATGAAAGGGGATGTCAAGAGAAACAACTCCCCGACGGGTTGCGGCCCCCACACCGGATCGTTGTCGAGGCAGTCAGCCCCATTTTCCGTTACGGGAGAACGTTTCGGCAATTCAAGAACGGGCAGTGCAACACCGTGACGGAGTTCGGAAACTGAACAGCAGGTTTGGGACGGCTAGTACCGACCATAGATCTATCTGAGCCTCGAAGGCTATCGCTGTTTCGGGTCCTGCGAGGGGGGATAGAGACAGTACGTGTCCTTTGGACGGAGTCCGTGGACGACAACTTGGGCAGATCCTCACCCTCGATCCGCGCCGTTTCCTGCTCTGTCGGCCGTGCCTGTTCCGCCGGCGGTCAACTCGAAAACGGCTATGGTCTCGAACTCAGTTTCTTGGGATCAAACGTTTCTCCTGTCTTCCAGATTGTCAGAGCAACGGTCGCAATCTTCCGCGCCAGATTGAGCCGAGCCATCTCCGGCCGCATCCCTTTCCCTTTGAGACTCTCCAGATAGTCCCGCCAGGGATCGCTCTGAGCACCCGCCGCGGCTGCAGACACGAAGACCGTCTTGAGTCGCCGATTGCAGTTCCGGTTCAAACCCCGTGTGGCCACCGGTTTGGATCGCCTCCGGATACGACCATCCTGAAACTCGTACTCCGCACTGCTGTGAGTCACCACGGCCAAACCGCTATAGCTCCAAAACTGCCGCTTGGTTCGGAATCGGTGCGGCGTGTCGGCCGTAGAGACAATCTGAGCGGCTCGTATCGGACCCAATTGGGGAATGCTTCGCAACAGAGCGACGGCTTTGTGATGGCGGCTCTCTGCCAGCATGCCGGCCTTGGCCTGCTTCCGCAGTTTCCGCACCTGATCCAACTGCTCATACAACCAGGCCGCCCGTTGCCTCATTCCGGCTTCAGGAATCTGTCCCAGCCACTGCTCTCGCTGTGTCGCGTGGTAGACTCCCGATCCCCCGGTCGCAATGCCACGTCCCCGGTAGATGGCCTTAATCCGAAGCATCGTCCGCTTCGTGTCGACGGTGAAGGTCTCATAGGCCCGAACCATCTGTTTCAAACCACGAGTCTGCTCGTGCCCATGCCAGACCGATCGCAGAATTCCGACCCGTAACAGCTCCGCCAGTTTCCGGGCATCGGGCTTGTCTCCCTTCGAGCCTTCCGTCAGCAGTTTGTTCCGCTTCGGATCACACACCACGATTTCCTTGACCAGGTCTCGAATCACTTCGTGTAGCCACTGGGCCTGCGTCCCCTCCTCCAGCGTCACATGCAACGGCCCGCTCAGACTCTCCATCAAATCACGGATCGGGCCGGTTTTCGTCGGCACCATCGTTTCCAACACGACCTTGCCTTCCACGTTCATCACCGCCACTACAGTCATTGCCTGATGGACATCCATCCCCATATACTTGTCTCGTTTCATTACACACGCTCCTTTTCTGGGATCAACGCTCGAACGTTGATCAGGTTGTTAAGAGTCTTCTCTCAACAACCGCCAGACAAGGGGCGTCCTTTCATACTGCGACAATACCCCGGAAATTCTACTTTCCCGAAGTCGTTAACCCATTCGGAAATCGTTACTTTCGATGTATGAGGGCCAAAGCCACGTGGAAGCGAGGCCGTCAAGAGAGTCGATCTCCAGCCTGTCAGACGTTTTCCACTTTCGCGGCCGGCTTCGTGGCCTTCCGCCCTGTCGCGACAAGCCCGTATGTCGCGATCGCGTTTTCTGCCGCTGTCTTCCATGAAAATGTCGCCACCTGTAACAGGCCTTTTTCGATGGATTTCTGGCGGAGGACCTGATCGACCAGCAACAGCTTGATCGCGCGAGCGATCTCGAACACGTTTTCGGGGTTCACGAGAATGGCTGCATCCCCAAGGACTTCGGGGAGAGACGATGTGTTCGATGCCACGACCGGCGTTCGGTTGGCCATCGCTTCCAGTGGAGGCAGGCCGAATCCCTCATAGAGTGAGGGCGAGACGAATGCGACAGCCGCCTCGTAGAACACCTGCAGAATCGGATATGGGACGAAGCCGAAGAAACGGACGTCCTGCTGAACCCCGCTCCGTACGACCGTCAGTCGAAGATACTGATGATTGCTGAGTTTGTCACCGATGATAATCAACTTCAAGTTCTTGTATTTCTTGTGATCGACCAGCTCGCTCTTCAAGACCGCGAATGCTTCGATCAGGCGGTCGACGTTCTTGTGTGGTTTGATCTGTCCCGAATACAAAATAAAGGGGTCCTTCAGCTGGTAACGTTCGAGGACCTGCATCTGCTCGGCCGGAGGATGGGCCACGGAGAAGCGTCCGTCCAGGGCATTGTGGGATACCGACGTCAGAGAGGCCGGCAGATCGAAGATGCCGA
Organism: Terriglobia bacterium; assembly: GCA_965263045.1. Taxonomy (GTDB): domain Bacteria; phylum Acidobacteriota; class Terriglobia; order 20CM-2-55-15; family 20CM-2-55-15. The sequence continues at coordinate 3,103,756 of CBDHGK010000041.1, read as the reverse complement.
TCAGATCCTTCCGGGTGGACTCCGAGACCGCAATAACGTGATCCGGGGAGCGGACCACGCGCTTCGTGTACAGATACCTCCGGTAGTTCTCGAACTTCGACGAACCCTCATGGGGGAAGAGCAGATGCACGCAGTCGTGAATCGTGACCACGAGACGGCACCCGACCATCAGCGGGGCTTCGTAGTGCGGTACATGGAAGACGTCGATGCGGTGCTTCCGGAGCAGCAGAGGCATGCGTACGTGGAGATTCCAGGCGCTTTGGTCTTCGGGCACGTTGATTTGTTCGAAGTTTGGCCCCAGCGATCCGAATTCGAGATACTGGCGCTCGGAGCCCATGAGAAAGTAGTGATGGGTTTGATCGATGTCCGACAGGTTGCGAACCAGATTCCAGACGTGGGTGCCGGCGCCGAACTCGTTGACCTTTCGAATGTCGATGGCGACACGCATGTCTGAATTGTAGCAGCCTGCTATCGGCTCGGATGCGGTTCTGTCGACTTCTGCAGGTGCCCTTATGGAGGGCACGAAACTATTTCTTCTCAGGATTCGTGCGGTCATCGACCGCATCCCCAGCTCTGGATTGATCAGTCCAGGAAGCTTCACAGGGTCTGGTATAATCGGCGGATGATTCCACCCCATGCTGCAAGGCACCCGGGCCGAGCCGCCCGCGGCCAGATGTGTGGAATCCGAAAGCTCAGATGGCCCTGTGGGCGCCGGCCGCTTCTGCGACGCGCACTCGACTTCGGGTGCATCTTCGGCTGCATCTTCGCTTGCGTCATGGGCGTGCTGGCCGCCGCGCTTCCCTCCTTCTTTTCTTCCGCTGCTCAGGGGCGGACGATCGTCCAGATCGAGCTTGCCGACATCATCCACCCGGTCAGTGCAGACTACGTGGAGGCCGGTTTGGCCAGGGCGCAGGAGGTCGGTGCGGCGGCGGTGATCATTCGACTCGACACCCCCGGCGGGCTGGTCGATTCGATGCGGGCCATCGTGGAAGACATTCTGGCTTCCGAAGTTCCCGTCATTGTATGGGTCGGGCCCAGTGGCGTGCGGGCCGCCTCGGCGGGTTTCTTCATCCTGCTTTCCGCGGATCTGGCGTTGATGGCATCGGGTACCAACACCGGTGCAGCGCATCCGGTGTCGTCGTTCGGCGGAGAGATTGACGAGGTGATGGAGGAGAAAATCGTCAACGATGTCGCTGCCTTTCTCCGCAGCTATTCGGCCAGGCGTGGCCGAAACCCCGAAGTTGCAGCCCTGGCTGTAAGCGAAAGCCGGGCGTTTACCGCCGAAGAGGCCCTAGATGACGGGTTGATCGATGCCGTTGTGGGCGATGTGGCCGCAGTGATCGACCTCTTCGACGGTCAGGAGATCACTCGTTTCGATGACTCCGTCGAGACACTGGAGCTTGAAGGATCCACGGTCGAAGTGTTCGAGATGACTGCCAGAGAGCGGCTGCTCTCGATGATCATGAACCCGAACGTAGCGCTTGTGTTGGGCTTGCTGGGCCTGGTGGGCCTCTACCTTGAGATTACGAGCCCCGGCATGATTTTCCCGGGCGTCATAGGTGGCATCAGCCTGATACTTGCGTTGTTCGCATTCAATCTTCTCCCTGTCAACCTGACCGGAGTCCTGCTTCTGCTGCTCGGAATTGCTCTGTTCGTGCTTGAGGCGACGATGCCCAGCAGCGGCATACTGGCAATGGGCGGTGTCGCCGCGATGGTGGCGGGTGGTCTCATCTTAGTTGATGGTCCGATTCCCGAACTCCGCATTCAACTGGCGACAGTATTGGCCGTGACCCTTCCACTGGCAGCGATTACTGTTTTTCTCGTGCGACTCATTTTCGTTTCTCATCGCAATAAATCCGTTACAGGTTCTGCCGGAATGGTCGGACTGATGGGCATCGCAACCACCAGCATCGACAACGGTGGCAAGGTGATGGTGCACGGCGAATACTGGGGCGCGCACTCCGATACTCCGATTCCGCAAGGGGCCCGAATTCGGGTCGTTAATATGGACGGACTCAACCTTGAAGTCGAAACCGAACACGAGGAGCAGCAATGAACGAGATCAACTTCGGGATCGTAGCGCTCGTCATCATCCTGATCTGGCTTTTCAACTCGCTGAACATCCTGCGCGAATACGAGCGCGGGGTCATCTTTCGGTTGGGGCGGCTCCTGCCGGATCCGAAAGGGCCGGGACTGATCTGGGTCTTCTGGCCGATCGACAAGATCGTCCGTGTGAGCCTGAGGACGATCACGATGGACGTTCCCGCGCAGGACGTGATCACCAAGGACAACGTAACGGTCAAGGTCAACGCCGTCGTTTACTTCCGTGTGGTCGAGTCCGACCGGGCCGTTGTCGAGGTTGAGAATTACCTGTATGCGACATCGCAGCTGGCCCAGACAACGCTGCGCTCCGTGTTGGGAGAGGTGATTCTGGACGAATTGCTGAGCGAGCGCGAGAAGCTGAACATGCGGCTGCAGGAGATCCTCGACCAGCATACCGATTCCTGGGGTATCAAAGTGTCACTGGTCGAAATTAAGGGCGTGGATCTGCCCGAGACCATGCAGCGTTCGATGGCGCGCCAGGCGGAGGCCGAACGTGAGAAGCGGGCAAAGATCATCCACGCATCGGGTGAATTCGAGGCGGCGGCCAAGCTGGCTGAAGCGGCCAACGTGATCGCCAAAGAGCCTACGGCCCTTCAGTTGCGCTATCTGCAGACGATGGCGGAAATCGGCATCGAGGGCAAAAACACGACGCTCGTTTTCCCGCTTCCCATTGATGTCCTGAGTACGCTCAAGAAGGTCCTCGCGAACCCGGGCACCGACGTGACCCCTGAATAGAGTACAGACTCGATGGACGAACAATCCTGGAAGGGGCACAACTTCACGTTGCTGATTTTCGGTGGCGTTGTGGTGCTGTGCTCGATCTTCTTTACTCTGGGAATGCTGGTCGGCCGGGCCCAGGTTCCGGTGGGTTCTGAGGTCGCCGCTGTTTCTGAGGATACGCTCGTGGAAGAGACTCCGGAGGATCTGGATCTCCGGTTCTACGAAGCGGTTGAGGAGAGCGAACCACCGCCCTTCGAGGCGGCCGTAACCGAAGCAGAATCGGAACCTGAGCCGGCGGCCGTAGTTGAGCCGGCCCCCACTGCCCCACCCCCGGTTCCTGCGATCCCGGAGCCGGAGGCCGTCGTCGCGATCACACTTCAAATTGCCGCCCTGAGCAGCGCGGACCAGGCCGAGGCGCTGCGAGAGGAAATCAACGGCAAAGGATTCGCAGCTTTCGTGGTGCGCCCGGCTCCTGAAGACCAATCAGCTCTTCATCGCGTTCAGGTCGGTCCTTTCAGCGATCCGGCTGAGGTCACTCGGGTGCGGGCATTGCTGGAGGCTGAAGGATACCAGCCCATCGTCAGGAACTGAGCGATGGGTGGGCGAGGCGGGCGGCAGTTGCATGATGAGGCTTCTGTTGTGGCCAGAGTCCTCGCGGCAGCCGTATCCGGTATATTGCTCTTTCTGGCTCTTCCAAAGGCCGACCTGTACTACCTGTCCTGGGTTGCCATCGTCCCCCTCCTGTTAGCCGTCTCCCCGCAGGATTCGAAATTGAAGACTTTTGGCATCGGGTACACGGCGGGAGTGACTTTTTACGGAGGAAGCTGTTATTGGATCGTCAATACGATGGCGACATATGGAGGGCTGTCGCTGGGGACTTCTCTGGCCGTTTTTGCGCTCTTCGTTGCCGTCTTCGCTATCCATACTGCCCTGTTCGCGGTCCTGTTGCATCTGCAGCTGTTACGCTTCGGACACTGGGGCCTGCTGCTGGCGGCGCCCGCCTGGGTGGCGGTCGAACTGATCCAGACGTATGCCATCTTCGGCGGTTTCCCCTGGATGCTGGTCGGGTATGCTCTCGCGCCTTACGCGGGACTTTTACAGATCGTCACGGTGACCGGGATTTACGGGCTGTCGTTTATCTTAGTGGCTGTCGGCTCGCTCCTGGCTCTCAGCCTGCGGGCAGTGAACACGAAGCTTGCCGGCATCGCGGCCGGTGTGATGATCATCGCCATCTTCATGCCGGCCCCTGAGGCCCGCGGGCCCGAGGATCCGCTTTCAGTGCGCGTGGTGCAGACCAACATCGACATCGAACAGTCCTGGGAAAGCGATGCCCGGCAGCGCTTGATGGACGAACTCCATTCCTTGACTCTCGGTGGTGGAGCGAATCCGGATCTTGTCGTGTGGCCCGAGACACCGTCGCCGTTTTTTCTGAGTCGTGATGAAGAATTCCGTTACCGGATGGGCGCGATCGCCCGGGGGCTCGACGCCCACTTCCTGTTGGCTTACATCGATTTCGATAACGATGAGCCGTCCAACAGCGCGGGTGTTCTGTCCCCATCCGGAGAACAGATTTCCCGGTACGACAAAATCCACCTCGTCCCCTTCGGTGAATACGTTCCGCTGAAGAGCGTCCTTTTCTTTGCAGAGTCTCTCACCCGCAATGTGGGTGATTTTGTGCCGGGATCTGAATACACCCTCACTTCCATGGACAATCACCAGGTCGGGGCAACCATATGTTATGAAGATGTTTTCCCCGGACTGATCAGGCAGTTTACCCGGCGGGGCGCCGAGGTCATCGTCAACGTCACCAACGATGGTTGGTTTGGCACCACGTCAGCGCCGTACCAGCATCTTCGGATGTCAATCGTTCGGGCGGTCGAGAATCGGAGGTATATTATCCGTGGTGCCAATTCGGGTATTTCCGCGATCATCGATCCGTATGGGACCGTCGATTCCCGGACGGATCTGGGCGAACGGACCGTTCTTGACGGTGTGGCCGGATATCGTTCCGATATGACGTTCTATGTTCGATTCGGAGATGTCTTTGCTTTTCTGGCAGCAGTCGTGGCGATAGTTTCGTTGCTGATCGCGCTGTTGCCGGACTCGGGCTCGGGACGCGCCACACCGAGACCAGTGGAAAGGCATTAAAGGTCGGGAGTCAAACACCCGGGACACATCATTGGAAGTGCCCGCGCCTATTCTGCACGAGGTAAACGGGCAATGACGCGTGAACCCGCGATACTGGCGGCGCACAGCCACAGGAAGAATCGATATGAATGATGAACTCTTGGAACGATTTTCCCGCCTCAAGGACCGCAGCCAGGAAATCCGGAGGTTTCTTTGACTCGCCTGGCAAACAGAGGCGTATCGAAGCCTTCGAAAAGAGTATAGCCGCACCTGACTTCTGGTCCGATCAGGAGCGATCCACCGATATCCTCCGCCAGAAAGCCCGCCTGGACGAAAGCATTGAGTTAGACAGCGAAATCAGGACCTATGTCGAAGACGGAGACGCTCTGACCGAGTTGGCGCGGGAAGGTGAAGACGTTGGCGAAGAACTGCCGGAGTTTCTGGAACTACTCGGGGCGCTCGTCGATCGTGTTGAACTCCAGATGCTGCTTGGCCGGGAAAACGACCGGTTGAACGCCATAGTTTCGATCCATCCGGGCGCCGGCGGTACCGAAGCGCAGGACTGGGCGTCGATGTTGATGCGGATGTACCTGCGGTGGGCGGAGAAAGGCGGATATAAGGCCGACATCCTCGACTATCAGGATGGTGATGAAGCCGGACTGAAATCGGTGACGTTCACCGTGACCGGCGACTACGCTTATGGTTATCTGTCGAATGAAACCGGCGTTCACCGTCTGGTTCGGATTTCTCCGTTCGATGCGACGAAGCGCCGTCACACCTCCTTTGCCTCTGTTTCGGTCTATCCGGAAATCGACGATCAGGTGGAGGTGGCCATTGACGACAAGGACCTCAGAATCGATACCTATCGATCCAGCGGCGCGGGCGGCCAGCACGTCAACGTCACGGATTCCGCCGTAAGGATCACGCATATTCCAACCGGCATCGTCGTGCAATGCCAGAACGAGCGATCGCAGCACAAAAATCGCAACGTCGCGATGAAACTGCTGCGGGCACGGCTTTATGAAAGGGAAATAGAGCAAAAACGCGCGGAGGCTCAGGCCGTACAGGACAGTAAGCTGGAAATCGCCTGGGGCAGCCAGATTCGATCCTATGTCCTGGCGCCATACCGCATGGTTAAGGACCATCGGACCCGGAAAGAAATGGGAGACGTCGATCGGGTCCTCGACGGTGATCTGGAGCTGTTTATCAAGGCGGCTCTTCAATGGAGAGTGGGTCCCAAAGAAATCGACCGGTGATCGGTCGAGATCTCCGCGTGAAGATCCCCGATATACGCCTGGGTTTCCCACACGCGGCGGTCAACCGTCCGGCAACAGCTCCTGAAGCGTCACGCGTCCGTGCTGACTGAGTCACCTCTGGCCATGCTATATCTTGATTCCGAGATCCAGTACGTCAAAGGCGTCGGCCCGAAGCGCGGAGCCTTGTTGAGGGCGCGGGGCATTCACACCGTTCAGGATCTTCTCTTGCGGTTTCCACGGCACTACGAAGACCGGAGCCGCCTCGCCTCACTCGGGACCCTCCTTCCCGGTCAATCGACGACGATTCTTGCGAAGGTATACAGTGTCCGCTTGATACCGACACGGTCGAAGGGCCGCATTCTGGATGTTGTCCTCACCGATGGCACGACCTATGGTCACGCGAAGTGGTTCAATGGTGGCCCGCTCCATCGGCAGAACATCTTCGTCCCCGGTACGGCCCTTGTCCTGACCGGCAAGGGCGAGGTGGACAAATACGACGCGGGGATCGTGTTCTTCAATCCTGAATTCGAAGTGCTCCCCGAAGGCGAAGCCACCTCTGCGGGTGAGCTGGGTCGCTATGTTCCGGTATATGAGGAAGTGTCCGCCATCAGCAGCCGCCAACTGCGCACAGTGGTGCTGGCTGCTCTCGAGAGCCTTTCCAATACGCTCCACGACCCGCTGCCCGAAGAGATGCGTGCGCGACTCGGCCTGCCGGATCTCGGAACGGCACTGAAAGCGTTGCACCAACCGACGCTCGATGATGACATCGAATTGCTCAACCGCAGGCGGTCCCCCTATCATCGCCGCTTCATTTTCGAGGAATTCCTGCTTCTTGAACTGGTGCTGGGGCTGCGCAGACACCGCCTGCGGTCAACTGACGGTGTACGGTTTCGAACCAACAGGGAAATTCGAGAGCGCCTTAAGGAAATTCTCCCGTTTCATCCAACCGCCGCCCAGAAACGCGCTTTTGCCGAGATCGTTGAAGATCTGTGTGCGCCGCATCCGATGAACCGCCTGTTGCAGGGGGACGTGGGCTCCGGGAAGACGCTGGTGGCGTTCGAAGCCATCGTGGTCGCCATCGAAAACGGATACCAGGCGGCGATGATGGTGCCGACGGAAATCCTGGCTGAGCAACACACCATCAGCGCACGACGGATTCTGGAACCGCTCGGGTACAACGTGGCCCTTCTCCGGAAAGGTGTGGGGAAGAATCAGCCGGAAGTGCTAAAACAGGTAAGCAACCACACGGTTCACCTTGTCATCGGAACGCATGCGCTGCTCGAGGACGCCGCTGCGTTTTCGCGTCTCGGCCTCGTCGTCATCGATGAGCAGCACCGATTCGGTGTAATGCAGCGCCTTCGGCTGATGGAGAAGGGACAAAGCCCGAATACGCTGGTCATGACGGCGACGCCGATCCCACGCACGCTTGCCATGACGTTCTATGGGGATCTGGACGTCTCCGTGATCGACGAGATGCCACCCGGGCGGATACCCATCCGCACGGTCCATATCCGGGAGCGCCGACGGTCCTACGCCGAGAACCTGCTGAGACAGGAACTGGATCAGGGAAGACAGTGCTACGTCGTATATCCGTTGATTGACGAGTCTGAGAAAATCGACCTCCGGTCCGCCACCGAAGGCTATGGGCATCTTGTGGAGGTATTCGGCAGCGAACGTGTGGGGCTCCTGCATGGGCGTCTGAAAGGTGAGGAAAAAGAAGCCCTCATGCGCGCCTTTAACGCAGGGGATATCGGAATTCTTGTGGCGACCACCGTCGTCGAAGTGGGCGTCGACGTGCCGAATGCTACCCTGATGCTGATCGAGCACGCCGAACGATTCGGGATCGCGCAGTTGCACCAGCTCCGGGGGCGTGTCGGGCGTGGGACCGCCCCCTCCCGGTGTGTGCTGATGACACCGGATCGGATCGGAGACCTTGCCATCGAACGCGTGCGTGCCCTTGCCGCCACGACCGATGGTTTTCGGCTTGCTGAAACGGACCTGCGGCTCAGAGGGCCGGGTGAACTCACCGGGACACGGCAGTCGGGAATCCCCGAGTTTCGAATCGCGGATCTTGTCGCGGATGTGGATATCCTCGTCGAGGCTCGGGGAGAGGCCGAGCGTCGGATGCGGAACGCGTCTGAGAGGGATAAACTGATTGCGGAACTGAGTCGACGCGGGGGGGCGGCCAGTCTGGCGACTGTAGGGTAGGATCGGGGACCCCACAGGTCTGGAGTGACACGGGACCCGCGGACGCACTCGCATCGGAGACTTGTGGATTCCTTCCTGCGTCACCGAGAAAAATCCAGGGGACAATCGACGGAGCCATCGATGCCGTTCGAAGTAGGCATCACATCTTGAACCGCATGAGAATTATTGCCGGCCGGTACAAGAGTCGCCGCCTCGAGGCGGGTCCTTCGGGGGGAACGCGGCCCACCAGCGACAGGCTCCGGGAAACCCTGTTTAACATTCTGGGGCCTCGCGTAATAGAATCGGTATTTCTGGATGCTTACGCGGGAGTGGGTGCCGTCGGGATCGAGGCGATCAGTCGGGGTGCAAGTTCGGTTTGCTTCGTAGACCGCGCACCAAAGGCGTGTGCGGCTATTCGTCGCAATCTCGAGTCCCTGGAAGTCGAGGCCGATTGCCGCGTTCTGAGAATGGAATCTGCGGCGGCCTTGAAGCTTTGTCTTCGTGAACGGGGGAGCTTCGACATCGTATTTCTCGACCCCCCATACGATCGCGAGGACCTCTATCAACGCGATCTGGAGCGATTGGGTGCGGATTCGTTGCTTAAAAAAGGCGCCGTTGTCGTCACAGAGCATTCGTGCTCTGTGACTATGCCTGCTGAGGTTGCTGGCCTCGTTCACTTGCGGATGCACCCTCAGGGAGACAGTGCGTTAACTTTCTACGAGCCGGAGGGTCGGTGAAACGAACGAGTGCGATTTATCCCGGGACTTTCGACCCGGTGACCAACGGGCATCTGGATATCATCGAGAGAAGCAGTAAGCTGTTCAGCCAGGTGACCGTGGCTATTCTGGTGAACCCCCGGAAGCAACCCCTGTTTTCGGCAGAGCAACGCGCCGAACTCATCCGGAATTCGATCGCGACCGCGACAACGAACGTGGAAGTGACCGTCTTTCGGGGCCTGCTCGTGGACTACGCGAACGAACGACAGGCGGACGTGATCATTCGGGGAATCCGTGCGATCTCTGATTACGAATATGAACTTCAAATGGCCCTGATGAACCGGCGCCTCCGACCGGAGATCGAGACGGTGTTCATGCTTCCGGCGGAGCACTACTCGTACCTGAGTTCGCATCTGGTGCGCGAGATCGCCGAGCACTCGGGTTCCATCGAGAGCCTGGTCCCTGACTCCGTTCGAAAAGCTTTAGAAGGCATTTTTGCGAAGCTGGATACGGATTGATTAAGTGAGGACCGAAAAGAACATGGGTCTGAAATTGACTGAGCGAATATCGCGTATCTCGGCGTCCCAAACCATGGCGGTCGCTGAAACGGCAACCCGGTTGCGCGAACAGGGTCTGGATGTCGTGGATCTCAGCGCCGGTGAGCCGGATTTTCCAACGCCGGAGAATATCAAGCAGGCGGGGATTCGCGCCATCGAGGAGAACTTCAGCAGGTACACGGCTGCGAGCGGAATCGCCGAATTGAAGCAAGCCGTCATCGACCGCCACAGCCAGGATTTCCACTCGGCCTACAGCACGTCGGAAGTCATGCTCAACGTTGGTGCGAAACACTCAATCTTCAACGTGTTTTCGGCCCTGATCGAGCATGGCGACGAGGTGATCATACCGACGCCCTACTGGGTGACGTTTGCTGACGTGGCACGCTATGTGGGTGGGCAACCCGTTTTTATCGCAACCGACGAAGATCACGGGTTTCGCTTGACTTTCGACATGGTGGAGGCCGCTATGACCCCGAAGACGCGGCTGCTGGTTGTGAACTCACCGTCAAATCCCAGCGGAGCTGTTCTTGACGACGACGAGTTCGTTCGGATCGCCCGGCTGTGTCAGGATCGGGGTGTCGTGCTTCTTTCAGACGAGTGTTACGCCTACTTCCTCTACGACGGCCGCCAGCCGTTTTCGATCGCTTCCCACACGGAGTTCAAGGACACCGTCGTCATTGTCGGGTCGGTGTCGAAGACCTACGCAATGACGGGATGGCGCGTCGGTTTCCTGCTTGGGCCCCCAGGTCTGATCCAGGGAATCAGCAAACTCCAGAGTCATTCGACGTCGAACCCCACATCGAACGCCCAGAAAGCCGCGGTCGAGGCGTTCGGAGGACCCCAGGAATCGGTGAGCGAGATGCTGGTCGCCTACGGCCGGCGGCGCCGGTACGTCGTGGACCGGCTCCGTGGCATTCCCGGATTTCTGTGTCAGAAGCCCGGCGGCGCATTTTATGCCTATCCGAATGTGTCGACGGCTTTTGAGCGTGGGGTCAAAGATATCGTTGATTTTTCAGTCCAGCTGCTCGAGAAACAGCAGGTCGCGGTTGTACCCGGCGTCGCTTTCGGCACCCATGACCACGTCCGCATTTCCTACGCCGCTTCGCTGGAAGATCTTCAAAAGGCACTCGATCGGATCGAAGCGTTCATGACCGAACTTGGTTAGAGGGCGGGCCGGGGATCGTAGTTACCCGGCCCCGGGGCTGGGCGGCACGCCGATCCGCTATCAGCGATGGCCCCAGGCCACCGAACCGTGGCGTTGTGGGGGACCGAGACCGGTCGTGAACCGGTTGACAGCCGAAGCGTTCGCATGCTTTGATCAGTGGAATATCCGACTTTGTTTCTAGTCCCATAGCACCTCTATCAAAAGAAGAAAAGGAGCGACGACATGATTAAATTGCTTACAATTCCTGGCGTGATCGTTCTCAGCCTGCTGGTTACCGGGCCGGCCCTCGCCCAGAACCCTCCCATGACGTTCTTCGTCACGAGCGCGGGCCCGGGCGAGGGAAGCGATCTGGGTGGTGTAGCTGGAGCCGACGCACACTGTCAGATGCTTGCCGCAGGTGTGGATGCGGGCGACCGCACCTGGCGCGCCTACCTCAGCACTCAGGGTCCCAACGGCGTCAACGCGCGTGACCGCATCGGCACGGGCCCATGGCACAATGCGGCCGGCGCTCTTGTGGGAAACAACATCGAAGAGATCCACGGCATGGGACATCGGTTTACGATGAGGACGGTGCTCGACGAGAGGGGCAGAATGATTCCGGGTGGAGGCTACGCGCCGAACCGGCACGATGTCCTGACGGGTTCACAACCCGACGGTATGGCCTTTCCCGCTGGCGAAGACATGACCTGCGGCAACTGGACCAGCAGCAGCACCGGCAAAGCAAGGATCGGTCACCATGACCGGGCGGCCTGGAATTCAGCCCATGACAGCCGTGGTTGCAGCCAGGATCAGTTGCGGTCTTCGGGCGGAGACGGGTTGTTTTATTGTTTCGCCGCCCAGTAGGGCGCCGGTTCAGCCTCGTCGCACGGAGTTGCTGAGGCATCTGTGGTCCAAGCGGACGCATCGCCGTTCCAGGTACGTCCGCTTCGGATCCGTTTCAGATGGGTTTCGGACTCATCCAGCGTCGGTATCGGCAATCCGTCTGTGAGCGTCATCGGCCGAGCGAGACCTTCCTGGTGCAGGCTTGCTTGGTGCGGTCGCCTTTTTTAGGAGCCGACAACTCTATGCCGTTCGCTCCTGCGCTTTCAGGCCGGCCAGGATCTTTTCCCGTGTGATCGGATGTTCCCGGATCCGCACCCCGCACGCATTGTAAATAGCATTTGACAGCGCGCCCGGGACGGAGCCGATCGAGGTTTCACTGAAGCTCTTGATTCCATAAAACCAGCGCGGCTCGAGGCTGTTGATGAATATGTTCTCCTGGACGTCGGGAACATCCATGATCGTCGGCAGCCGGTAAGACAGGTAACCGACGCTGTAGTGGCGGGTACCGGGAAATTCCCGGTCCGACGGCAGAGTTTCGACCGTCATTTGAGAACTCTGCGCAAGCGATCCGTTCATGTCGGCTTCACCGACCAGTGGGTTGACGACCTTACCAGTGTCGTGGCAATAGACCGACTTTAAATAACGGAAATCGCCCGTCCATGTATCGACCTCGACTTCGAAGAAACAGGTTCCGACGCCACGGGTGAGCCCTCTTCCGGGCTGGAGATCGACACCCCGTCCTTCATTTCGGATGACGCCTCCCCTCGCCCGGGCCACTTCAGCGAATGTGATTGATTGCCCGGGATCGTCCATCGACGAGATGACGCCGTCGCGCATTTCGAGCCGGGTCTCATCGACCCCGAGGCTCAGGGCCGCGCTATAGAGCAAGCCTGCACGGAGCTTGTTGGCCGCACTATAGACGGCGGCGCCCTGCACCGTGACCGTCTTACCGGCGAGCCACTGCCCGGTGGGCGGCGCCACGTCGGAGTCGCCCCACAGGACCCGGATATGATCCCGCGTGGTATATCCCAACATCTCGGCCACCACATGGGCCAGGGCGGTGTCGTGATTGGTTCCGCTGTCGGGCAGTGCGTTCCTCATGGTCACAACGCCGTCGCTCGTCAACTCCAGCGCTGCGCCAAAAGCGGTCTCGTTCGGGTTTTCGGCGAGCACCTTTTCGAAACCGATCTCGCCGTCGTGGTAGCCCATATGACCCGGGTGGTGCTGGGACATTCCCATGCCAATACCGGTCTTGAAGCGTCCCGGGTTGCCGCCGGGAACCGGGTTTCTGCGGTCCCAACCAATGGCCCGCGCGCCTTCCTCCAGCACTTCGACGGACGCAAAAGAATCGAAGTGAACCTCGCCGTTCTCGGCCTCGTACCGCTGGCCGTATAATTCGTCCCAGTCCGCGTTGAGCCGAACGCCTGGCCGGGCCACGTTCATCAGGCGGAACCGGACCGGATCCATGGATAACGCTTCCGCCATCTCATCAATCATGTTTTCCCAGCCCCACTTGACCTCCTGCTGGGTGCAGCTGCGCACACATCCGAACCGGATGTTGTTCGTCTTGTAGTTATAAAACGTTTCCTTCCAGTGCGGGACCATTGCCGTGTAGAGGGCGTGATTGTGCCGGGCATTGGGTGCGCCCGGGCCCCCGGCGAGACCCGTCCCATCGGAGGCGCCACCGCTCACATAGACGGCGTGATCGACGGCTACGATCTTGCCGTCGCGGTTTGCGCCCACCCTGAAGTCGGCCCGGATCTCAGGTTTGATGGTGATGAGTCCCAGTTCCTGATCCTTGGGCAGCATCATCTTGACGGGCCGGCCCGTCATCCGGGCAATATGCGCAATGGCGGGATCGAAACGCGATGAGGTGTTTCCGGGTCCGAACGTACAACCATTGTATTTGTTGATGTATCGGACCTGCGCCTCGGGGATGCCCAGCCCGCTGGCCAGAGCCCTGCGTTTCGGGTAGATCGACTGACCCATGCCCCACATCGTCAACCGGTCGCCCTCCCACCGGGCCACGCTGCTGAATGGCTGAATAGGTATGTTGGTTGCGCCGGCGAAGTAATAGGTGAACTCCCGAATCACGTCCGCTTCCCGAAACCCTTGTTCGATATCGCCGTGCTGCGCATTCCAGGTTGCTTCGGCATCGTAGTGGGGACTGGCCGGATTCATCTGCGTCAGATTCCCCCGGTCTCCGCCCAGATCCGGCGCCTCGGGCGCCATCACCTGTTCCAGGTTCGCTGCGAAGGGCAACACCTCATAATCCACCTCGATTGCCGCAACCGCATCCTCGGCCTGGTCTTCGGTGTCGGCAGCAACGATCGCGACAACCTCGCCAAAGAAATCGAGATCGCGCGGCAGCGGCCTGTTGGTCGGCGCGTTCCGGTAGGTGAGGACATAGGCCACCCCCTGCATCCCCTCGGCCCGGGAAGTGTCGATACTCCGGATTCGCGCCCGTGGATGAGGGGAGCAGAGGAATCTGGCCTGAAGCATATCTGGAAAGTGCACCCGGACCGCATATTCGGCTGTGCCGAGAAACCGCGGCAGAGACACCTCCGGCATCGGCGGCATCGGTGTGCCGATCACATCGAGATCTTCGGGAGGATAACCCTGCCACTTCCGGGTGACGATCCCTTCATCCCCCTCGACCAGTTCGTCGCCGGGTAGATGGCCGCCTCCCGTGGAGAAGTCCCGTACCATTGGCTGGTTGATCACAAGCGCTGAATGCAGCGCGGATTCGATTTTTGGAGTACCGTCGTTTTGACTCATCGTTCGTCCTCCCCAAGTATGAGCATGGCGGACTTCGTCCTCATGGGCATGGGCAACGTCGGCTACCGAGAGGCCGGGGTCTGTGAAGCAGAAGCGTCACCGGTGGCCTTCCGAAAGTGTCTCCGGGAATATTGCATTTTCAAGCCTCCACCAGATTGCGCGATACCCGACACAAACGGGGTTTACCGGCGGTTACGGAGTCGTGCCATGCTCCCAGAATCCCACGCGGTCTGTCCAGCATTTTACTCACGTGCATCGGGTGGCGACGGGTCTGCGGCGCCGGTGAGGTGTCCCATTGCGACGGACGGAATGGATCGCACATCGGCAGGCGTGGCAACCTCCGCCGGATGGCCGCTTCAGAGTCGGTCAAAGGCCGGGAGTTGCTCTCGAAGAATCACCGCTCCGATCGGACACTGTGGTTACGCCTTCTCAAAAACGTTGTAGATCTTACGGGTCAGTGAAGTCACCGCAAGATTGTTGAACCCGACACGCCGATAGCCGGAAGCTTGTCCGAGTTTCCCCCGATAGACCTGGACGTGGATGCGATGGTGGGTGATCGTGTGGCGTGTGGTTCCGATCCGCTCGAACGATCCCGTCGGTGGTTCAGGGAACGAGGGGAATTCCCAGAGGCCTGCGGTTTCACGCATGAGGATGCCGCGCCGATTTCGATCGATCACGGCGTGGAGGTCCACGCGGACGGTTCTGGGCCGTTTCCGCGGGGCGGGGAGTGTCTCCTGGCGTCCGGTCCGGAACGCGTTGCAGATCTTAGCCCAGGGACACGCCGAACATTGGGGGGCTTTCGGCGTGCACACCGTGGCCCCAAGTTCCATCAGCGCCTGGTTGACGATCCGGGGTTCACCTGAGTGTGCAACGGCCTCGGCCGCTTCCCAGACGGATGCGTCCTTCGCGTTTTCCCATCCATTGATGCGCGACAAAACGCGGCGCACGTTGCCGTCCACGATCGGATATGGAGCGTTGAAGGCGATGCTCATTATAGCTCCAGCCATGTAACGACCGATGCCGGGAAGCGCGAGCAGTGCGGCATGGGATGCGGGCAGCGCCCCCCCATGCTCGGCCATGACCTGTTCGGCGGCGGCCCTGAAGTTCCGGGCCCGGCTGTAGTAACCCAGTCCGGACCAGAGCTGGAGCACTTCGGCTTCGCTCGCCTCCGCCAGCGTTTCAATCGTGGGGAACGCCTGGAGGAAGCGCTCGTAGTAAGGCAGAGCGGTATCGACCTGCGTCTGTTGCAACATCACTTCGGAAACCCAGACGTGGTAGGGATCGTAGGTCTCACGCCAGGGCAGCGGACGATGAGTCTTCCGGAACCAGTCTTCCAGAGCCCGGGTCACGGTTTGGGTCAAGATCTGTTCAGGTGGTGGCGAGTTCCTTTTCACGGGTCTCAGCGGAGTCTTGCCGGTCTCCTTGGCCCTGCCTGATGTGAATCACAGGCTGCGGATTGAAGGTCCGGGACCGGAACGAGTCGTTGCGTTCGTGTCTGCAGAAGCAGATACCCGTATCCATTGTAGGGGAGCAGCACAGCTTTGAAGTAAGCGAGTCGAAATCCCGCAGGTTGCTCGGAGGTTCGAGAAACGGGAAGTCGAGGCCGTCCTCCGGTCATGGATCACGCTAGCGGCATCGCGTGCGATCCATCGCAGGGGTGGCCGGCCCTCCAGAGCTGTCTTCGGGTTCGATGCGTGCCCGTAGGCGTCGGTGCTCGTGCAACAGGCGAAAGAATCTGTTGCGTGCGCTCGAAGAGCGCAGCTGCCGTGGCCATTCGAAAATGCCTGTCTTTAACAGCCCGTGGCATAGGTCTCGAGGGCCGCGTTACGGCCAAACGGAGCCGGATTTTAGGAGGCGACGACGCTGCAATGCTCATTCATTGCGAGAAGTCGGCGACAACGAAGACGGCTCCGTTTCGCCGTAACCCTCTGGGCGCAGGGGGGCCACCGACGTTTCAAACGGAGGCCGCAGGCGCCCCGCAGGCATTGTCCGGTATTAAGTAAGGCGGGTCACGATGACAAACCAGCGCCTGCGGCCTCGGTTTCAAACCTCGGTGCCTGCTCCTCACTTCGCGTCTGCAACCCGAAGACCCCTGCGCGCGGCCCTCGAGACTTATACCACGGGCTGCTAACGGTTCTCGGAAACCGGTTCCCCGCCCGGCGCGTAGTATCCGGGTTTGGTGCGGACTTCCAGTCTCGGGAAACCTCGGGGAGGATTGACGCGGACCTCGACCTCGCGCCATGTTCCGTCGAATTCCCGGTTGGTGGGGTTGTAGCCCAGGGTAAAGTGGTTACGCAGATCGTGTGCGACCCGCCGGCAAAGTTCTTCCACCTCATCCAGGGATTCTGGAAAATAGGCCTGTCCTCCCGTCGATTCCGCGATCTGACGGAGTTCGCGTTTGGCTCTTGATGATGGCGAGCGCCGGAACAGGCCGCCGCGCTGATCGTTTAATTCGAGCAGACCGATCACATATACGGTGACTTCTGCTTCCCGCAGGCGATCCATGACGCGGTTGAAACCAAACTTGCTGGCGTTGTCCTCGCCGTCGCTGACGACGAGGACCGCCTTCTTATCCATGCGCCCGTTGGCTTCGACGTGTTCGAGCGAAAGATAGATTGCATCATTCAAGGCTGTCTCGCCGCGTGTGTCTACATTCTCGAGCGTATCGATCAGATTTCCGATGCTGCCGGTGAAATCCTGTTCCAGGTAAGCGTCGTCGTCGAAACCGACAATGAAAGTTTCGTCTTCGGGATTACCCTCGCGCACGAAGACGAGCGCCGCGCTGTTGACGCGTTCCCTCTTGTTCCGCATGCTGCCACTGTTATCGATTACGAGGCCCACGCTGATCGGAACGTCCTCGTGCTCGAACAGCGAAACGTCCTGAAGAACGCCGTCCTCGTATATCTCGAAATGCTGCTGATCGAGGCCGATGACGGGAACGCCATCACGGTCGACGACCGAAACCGGAAGCTGGACGAGTTCGACATCGACGCTGATTTGAAATTCCTGATTCGCGTTGCGTTCGAGCGCCTGGGCGTCCAGGGACCCGGGGAAGGCAAGGTGGAGGAGGAACAGGAGAAGAAGAACGTCGCGATGTGCGGCGCGAGATTTAAGAAGTCTTCGCATCGGGTCCCCGGTTATCGGACCGGACCGTAATAACCCTGCTTGGCACGGACGGAAAGGCGGGGAGCACCCCGTGGGGGATTCACTCGAACCTGGATATCGCGCCACTCGCCATCGGTTTCCTGGTTCGTCGAGAAGTAGCCGATAATGTACTGGTTCTTGAGCTCCACAGCGATCCGTCGCGTGATGTCTTCGAGTTCAAACACGGAATTCGGGAAGAACGAGCGGCCTCCGGTCACGTCCGCCAGTTCCTCTATCAACCCACGCCCGGTCCGGCCCAGTCCCAGCTGGGAGTTGAACCGGTCGACAATACCGATGGCATAGAGCTGGACGTCGGACTCCCGGACGTATTCGCGGACGTTGCGGAAAGTATAGCGGCTGCGGTTGTCCTGCCCATCGGTAATCATGAGGAGGGCCTTCTTCGGGTTCCGGCCCTCCTTGACCTTCTCCAGTCCCAAGTAAACAGCGTCGTACAGCGCCGTCATGCCGCCGGCCGGTGTAAAGATGAGCTGGTTCTGCAATCTGGCGATGTCGCTGGTGAAGCCCTGCGCCACTTCAGCCCGGCCGCTGAACGGGACGAGAAAGTGTTCGTCCTGCGGACTGCCCGTTTGCAGGAAGGTCACCGCGGCATCGCGCGCGACCGACATTTTTTCCTTCATGCTGCCGCTGACGTCAAAGATGATGCCGACGCTCAGGGGAACATCTTCCGCAGAGAAATATTCGATTTCCTGCTGGACACGATCTTCATAGATCTCGAAATGCGGGCTCTGCATTCCAGTTACGGGTCGGCCGGTCTGCGAATCGCTGACGGTCGCATTCACCAATACAAGGTCGACGTTGACGCTCAGCGTCTGCTCGAGGGCATCCTGCAGGTCCTGAGAATGGGCGGCGAGCGTGACGAGGGCCAACGCTGTTGCGATAGAGCCAGAGGCCACTATCCATTTTGTCAAGCGCATTGGCACAACTCCCACGCAGCACCCGCGATCGGATTCACAGATTCCACACGATAAAAGATTCGTCCAGAAGAACTGGCGTAATTATAGTCCGCGGCCTGATCGGGTGCAAGTGATAGGTGCCCGCAGTGTGTTTAGAAACTTATGTTTAACCCAGATCAGGTCCACACCGGGCAGGTCCAGTTCGAATGGGATGTATTTTCGGATTTTAAGCGCACGTGCCAATCCAAACCCTGTGCTATAGTCACCGGGTGATTTAAGAAAATCACCCTCCGGATGAACGGAAACGCCTCAGTTGCAATCATACCTGCACGCTATAACTCGAGCCGTCTCCCGGGAAAACCCTTAAAAGAAATTGAAGGTCGGACTCTCATCGAGCACGTATACCGGCGCGTGGAGGGTGCGCGGGGGTTGGATCGCATTGTGGTCGCCACCGACGACCGCCGCATACAGGCAGCGGTCGAAGGTTTCGGTGGGGACGCTGTTCTGACCCGCCGGGAGCATCAGAGTGGGACCGATCGTCTGGCGGAAGCCGCCGTCGGCATGCCGGATGAGACGGTCGTCATCAACGTGCAGGGTGACGAGCCGCTGATCGAGCCCGAAGTGATCGACCAGGCGTTAACGGCCGCCCGATTGGGGGATGCCGACGTCGTGACGTTGATGACGCCGTTTTCCGACCCCGCGGCGATCGCCGATCCGAACAATGTTAAGGTCGTCGTCGACCAGGCCGGATTCGCCATGTATTTTTCTCGCTCTCCAATCCCCTCATCTGGGCCGTGCTTTCTGCATCTTGGTCTCTACGCATATACAGTTCGCTTTCTTCGAACCTTCACGAGCCTGGAACCCACCGAACTTGAGAAGGCGGAGCGGCTTGAGCAATTACGGATTCTCGAACACGGATACACAGTTCGTGTCTTGAAAGTTCACAGCGATTCCTGGGGCATCGATACGCCTTCTGATTTGGCAGCCTTTCAAACCCTTCTGGAGAGAAACAGAGTGAAGAGCGCAAGCAATGGATAAGAAATTCATATTCGTGACCGGAGGGGTTGTTTCCTCGCTTGGGAAGGGGCTGGCCTCGGCATCCATCGGATGCCTGCTCGAGAGCCGGGGTTTTCGGATCAGCATCCTGAAGTTCGATCCTTACCTGAATGTAGATCCCGGGACGATGAGTCCCTTTCAGCACGGGGAAGTCTATGTCACCGATGACGGCGCGGAGACCGACCTCGACCTCGGGCACTACGAGCGGTATACGCACGCCGAGTTGACCCGAAAGAACAACGTCACGACCGGCGGCATCTATGAAACTGTAATCCGGAAGGAAAGGCGCGGAGACTATCTGGGAAACACGGTGCAGGTCATCCCGCACGTGACCGATGAGATCAAGTCCGCCGTCCACCGGGTGGCCGAAAAAACTGACATTACGATCGTCGAAGTGGGCGGTACGGTGGGCGATATCGAATCCCTACCGTTTCTGGAAGCCATCCGTCAGCTACGCCACGAAATCGGTCACGAAAGGGTGATTTTCGTTCACCTGACGCTCGTTCCCTTTATCCCGACTGCTGGGGAGCTGAAGACCAAGCCAACGCAGCACAGCGTTAAATCTTTGCGTGAAATCGGTATTCAGCCCGACATCCTGGTGTGTCGGACCGACCGCTATCTTTCTCCCGACATCAAAGCGAAGGTCGCGCTGTTCTGCAACGTAACCAAAGACGCCGTCATCACAGCCCGGGACGTTGCAAGCATTTACGAGGTCCCACTGGCGCTCAGCGAGGAAGGTCTCGACGATCAGATCGTCAATCTCCTGAAGCTCCCTCCCAGCCAGCGGCACATGGATCGTTGGGAAAGCCTGATCGAGCGTCTGCGAGTTCTGGATGGGGAAGTTTCGATTGGAGTGGTCGGCAAGTACGTCGAACTGGAAGATGCCTACAAGAGCCTGCGCGAAGCCCTCGTACACGGCGGTATCGCCCACGGGTTCAACACCCGGATTCACTGGATCGAAGCCGAACATCTGGAAGGCAGCGACGACCTGTCCGAACTTGGAAAATACGACGGCATTCTTGTGCCCGGTGGTTTCGGCAAGCGGGGCATCCCGGGAATGATCCGTGCGATTCAGTATGCGCGCGAGTCCCGCGTTCCCTATTTCGGTATTTGTCTGGGAATGCAGTGTGCCGTGATCGAGTACGCGCGCAACGTGACCGGTATAGAGAAAGCCAACAGTACGGAGTTCGACGTCAACACATCCCATCCCGTCATTTACAAGTTGCGCGACCTGCTGGGGGTGGACACGATCGGCGGCACGATGCGTCTGGGTGCCTATCCCTGCGAACTCCAGCCCAATTCCCTCGTCAACCGGATATACGAGCAGTCGATGATTTCCGAGCGTCACCGCCACCGCTATGAATTCAACCGGGCCTTTGGACAACAGCTCATCGACAGCGGCATGGTGATATCCGGTGTTTCTCCCGACAAAAACTTTGTCGAAGTCGTCGAGATCGAAGACCATCCGTGGTTCCTGGCGTGCCAGTTCCACCCTGAGTTCAATTCCCGGCCCCTGGAACCTCACCCCCTGTTTCGGTCGTTCGTGGGTGCGGCCCGGGAGCATCGGAGACTGCGGCAGAAGGCGGGCGAGATCGTCGCCCGGTGATGGGGAGCCTCCGAATTCCGGGCTTCGACTACGACCTTGCCCGGGATTTCTTCCTGATCGGTGGGCCCTGCGTTATCGAGAGCGCGGACCACGCCCGGTACATGGCGACGGAGATTCGAGCCATCACAGACCGTCTCGGCATCCCGTACATTTTCAAGGCGTCTTACGACAAAGCCAACAGGACTTCGATCCATTCATTTCGCGGACCCGGGATCGACAAGGGCCTGGAGATTCTCTCCGACGTGCGGCGTGAGGTGGGTGTGGCCGTGCTCTCTGACGTTCATGAACCGTCCCAGGCGACGGCGGCCGGCCAGGCGATCGACGTGCTGCAGATCCCGGCATTCCTGTGCAGGCAGACCGACCTCATCGTGGCCGCGGCCCGTACGGGTAAGATCGTCAATATTAAGAAAGGACAGTTCGTGGCGCCCGCCGACATGGAACACGCCGTGACCAAGGCCAGGGAAGCCGGTAACGAAGGGGTTATTTTGACCGAACGGGGCACATCCTTTGGCTATCACAATCTTGTTGTGGACTTCCGCTCATTTCCGGTGATGCAGGGTTTTGGCTGTCCCGTTGTCTTTGACGTCACCCACAGCCTCCAGCTGCCGGGCGGGCAGGGCCACGCATCCGGCGGACAGCCCGAATACATCCCCCATCTGGCCCGTGCGGGAGTGGCTGCCGGTGTGGACGGCGTCTTCATGGAAATCCATGACAACCCGTCGAAAGCGCTTTCTGACGGCCCCAATGCCCTGGACCTCCGGCTGCTTCCCGCCTTGCTGGAAGAACTGCTGGAAATTCGCCGATGTCTCAAGAAGCCTTAGACAAACATATCCGGAATGTCAGGCTGTTGCTGATGGACGTCGACGGCGTTCTCACCGACGGCAAAATATGGTTCGTTCCCGATGGTGCGGAGCCGGTCGAAGTGAAATCATTCCACGTTCTGGATGGCGCCGGAATCGCGCTGGCTCGCCGTGCGGGTTTGAAAACGGGGATCGTGTCCGCCCGCAGTTCTCCAGGTGTCCGACGACGGGCCGAGGAGTTGTCGATCGACTTTATCGAGCTCGGCGTCGGTGACAAGAAGGTGGCGCTGGCGAATGTTCTGACCGCGAGCGGCGTTCTTGCCGAGAACGTGTGCTTCATCGGCGACGATATTGTGGACCTTCCGGCCATGTCGCGGGTCGGATTTCCCGTGGCCGTCTCGAATGCTGCTTCGGAGGTACGCGCCCGTGCCGCCTATGTGACGGACGCCGCCGGTGGCAACGGTGCCGTGCGGGAGGTGATCGAGATGATTCTAAAGGCGCAGGGGAAATGGGATGCAGTCATTGCGGAATTTCTGGAGTGAGACGGGATGTAAACAAGGTTGAGTCGGGAATTGGTAGAGGAAGCTACCGCCATCGGGACTATCCACCAATAGTTCCTGCTCCCGATGCTTGATTGCTAAGCCTCACGTTCACTTACTGCACAATCTGAACGGCGACGTCTCGCGCGCTCGATCGCAACGCTTCCGATCGTTCCTCGATATCCCCAAGCAGCACCAACGCGCCCGCGTAGTCGCCCGCATTGAACATGCCCTCGGCCTGATTCAGCGTAGAAGAGACAGCCGCCAGTTCGCCCTCGAATGATTGGATCTGCCCGCGCGTGATAGGCCCACTACCGGCGGCTTCAACGGCCTCAAAGGCCGTCTGCAACGTAACCCGGGCCACGGGGAGCGCACGCCCGGCCTCTTCGAAAACATCGGACTTGTTGGCTGTGGCGATCGTCTGGGCCCGGGTGGCATCTTCGACGGCGCGGGCGAGGAATTCGAGCGAAATATTATAGTCTTGACCCCAGGCCGGTAGCTGCTGCTGTTCGGTGATGGCGAACTCTGCGCTTTCCAGGTTGAACTGAGCCGTTTCGAACTCCATGGGCGCATATATATCGGCTTCGGAGTCCAAGGCACCCGCGATGGCTTCGCGTGCCTGCTGGAGTTCGAGGACGGGCCTTTCCGCACAGCCGGCGAAGACATACAGAACCATCGATAGACCCAAGACCTTAGATTTGTGCATTTCGGTGTTCCCTGTGCTGAATATACACGGGAATGCCCGATGGAATCCTAGCGGCGGGACCTTGGCTCTGTCTGCGCCGGAGGGGTGCCAACCTCGATTCTGTCCCTTAGCGGGTTCTTGATGAATAGTGGCCTGTAACAGAGACATCGCCAGTGGCGTTCGGAGCGCAACGGGGCCGGATTTTAGGAGTCGACGACGAGGGAATGCGCCTACATTCCGAGGAGGAGCGACAACGAAGACGGCCCCGTTCCGCCCGAACCCTTCGGGCCGATGGGGGTTGCCGTCGATATCTTTGTCGCTCGTCGATCATGATGAAACAGCATCATTCCCTCCTCGCTTCGCGATCTCGCCTGGCAAGACCCATCGGCGCCACTGGCGATGTCTCTGTTACAGGCCACTAGCAACGCACGGGCGAGGTCCGGGTGGAGGAAGTCCCTTCCCGCAACCGAGGTATCTGTGTGAAACTAGCCAGTGGCCTGTAACAGAGACATCGCCGGAATCAGGACTATGACATGAGCGAGTTGAAGGACGAACTCTCCCGCCTGAAGATCGATCGCAAGCCCGAGCGCTCCCGCGGCCGGGGCTGGCTGAAGTGGCTCGTTCTGCTTCTGATTCTGGGTGGTGCAGCAAACGCAGGCTGGCAGTGGTGGCACCGTGAACGACCGCTCGCAGTCGAGGTCGCGACGGTCACCGAGCGCCGGGCAGGAATTCAGGCCGCAGTCCTCAATGCCAGTGGCTATGTCACTGCACGCCGCCGCGCAACCATCTCCTCGAAGATCACTGGAAAGGTCGTGGAGGTCAACGTCGAAGAAGGGATGGCGGTCCGTGAAGGTCAGGTTCTCGCCCGCCTGGACGACTCCACGCCCCGTGCCGCGCTGATGCTGGCCGAAGCCCAGCTGAACGCGTCCCGGGAGGCGGTTCGCGAATTGGAAGTGCGTCTGGATGAGGCAGAAATCACGCTCAGGCGCCGCGAACAGCTCAGCACGGACGGCCTGATCGCAGCGTCCGACCTTGATCAGGCCCGCGCTGAAGTCGGGTCCATCCGGGCCCGGATCGACGTCGCGCGCAGCCAGATCGAGGTTTCCCAGCGGCAGGTCGAGTCCCGCCGGACTGACCTGGACGACACGATCATACGGGCGCCCTTCAGCGGGATCGCGATCAGCAAGGACGCTCAACCCGGGGAGATGGTATCCCCCGTCTCTGCAGGCGGTGGCTTTACACGGACAGGGATTTCCACGGTGGTGGACATGTCCTCGCTCGAGATCGAGGTGGATGTCAACGAGAGCTATATCAGTCGTGTACTTCCGAACCAGGGTGTGACTGCAGTTCTCGACGCCTACCCCGATTGGGAAATCCCGGCCCACGTGATTACCACCGTTCCCACTGCGGACCGGCAGACGGCCACCGTTCTCGTTCGCATCGGCTTTGAGGCTCTCGACCCGCGCATTCTCCCCGACATGGGGGTGCGGATCACGTTTCTTCGGGAACCCGATGTCAGCGAACCGTCGGTGACATCGAAGGCCGTTGCGCTGGTTCCGAGCGCCGCGGTTTTTCGTATCGACGATCAGTCATTCGCCTTTGTGGTGACAGGGGACCGCGTGGAACGGAGAGCGATCGGGACCGGTGGGATCGACGGAGGTCGGATCGAAGTCACGGCAGGTCTCCGCAGCGGCGAACGCGTGGTCCTTTCACCCCCGGAGAGCCTGCTCGATGGCGGCCTTGTTGAAATCGCAGGAGGCTGATCGGAGTGTCTCAACCCCTGGTCCGGATTACTGATCTGCACAAACACTTCATGCGCGGTAACGAACGTATCGATGTCCTGTCCGGTCTCGATCTGGATGTCGGGGAATCGGACTTTCTTGCCCTGATGGGTCCCTCCGGATCGGGAAAGACGACACTCCTGAACATGATGGGTGGTCTGGACCTTCCCAGCAGCGGCACGGTGGCAGTGGATGGGGTGCACATCAATGATCTTTCGGCCGGAGGGCGCACGCGGTGGCGGTCACGAAGCGTCGGTTTCGTATTTCAACTCTACAACCTGTTGCCCGTTCTCAGCGCCCAGGGAAACGTCGAGCTGCCACTTCTGCTGACCGATCTTTCGCGCTCGGAGCGGAAGAAGCGTGCCGCGATTGCATTGAAAGTCGTCGGCTTGTCCGAGCGAGCCGGGCACTATCCACGACAGCTTTCCGGTGGCCAGGAGCAGCGAGTCGGCATCGCGCGCGCAATTGTTACGGATCCGGCGTTGCTGCTTTGCGACGAGCCGACCGGGGATCTGGACCGAAAGGCCGGCGATGAAATTCTCGACCTCCTCGAAACCCTGAACAGGGAATTGGGCAAAACGATTGTCATGGTCACCCACGATCCGCGGGCAGCCGAGCGTGCGCGCCGGGTCCTTCATCTGGACAAGGGTGTGCTTGCCGGAGTTCCGGCATGAAGTACATCCCGTTGATCTGGAGGAACCTGTGGCGCCGCAAGATTCGTACGCTATTTACGCTCGGCGCGGTCTTTGTCGCCTTCCTCCTGTTTGGCCTCCTGATGACGGTCCGGACATCGTTTTCATTCGGCGTCGACATCGCCGGCAACGACCGCCTGGTCCTGATCCATAAGGTCAGTATGATCATGCCCCTGCCCGTTTCTTATTTGCCCCGCCTCCGAAGTGTGGACGGCGTGGAGATTGCGACGCATCAGTCCTGGTTCGGCGGCGTGTATCAAGATCCGTCAAACTTCTTCGCGCAGATTGTTGTCGAGCCCGAAACCCATCTGCGGCTCTATCCCGAGTTCCGCCTCCCCGACGCACAGCGTGAGGCCTGGCTCGCCGACAGGCAGGGCGCCATTGCCGGTCGAGACCTCGCCGCCCGGTTCGGGTGGAGCGTGGGGGACCGAATTCCCTTGCAGGGAACCATCTGGCAACCCGCTGAGGGCGACACCTGGGAGTTCAACCTGGTCGGAATCTACGACGGAGAAGACACAGTCGACAAGACCCAGCTCTTCTTCCGCTACGACTACCTCGACGAAAATCGACGCCAGGGTGATGGCCTGGTCGGCTGGTACGTCGTTCGGATCGAGGACCCGGACCGCGCAGCCGAGCTGGGCGCCGTGTTCGACGAGATGTTCGCCAATTCGTCCGCTGAAACCAAGACGACGACGGAAAGAGGATTCCTGGACTCTTTTGCCAAGCAGATCGGCGACATCGGCGCCATCATGATCGCAATCACGAGCGCCGTCCTGTTTACGATGCTGTTGATCGCGGCGAATACGATGGCTCAGTCGGTCCGGGAACGGACCAGCGAGCTGGCGGTTTTGAAGACTCTAGGTTTTGGTGATCGTACCGTGCTCGGTCTCGTTCTGGCTGAATCGCTGTTTATTACCGTCCTCGCCGGTGGATTGGGCCTTGGGGCGGCCTGGCTAGTGATCGCGCGCGGTGATCCGACCGGAGGCGTCTTGCCTGTGTTCACCTTACTCGGCCGCGACCTGGCCGTGGGTGCGGCTCTGGCTGTCGGGATGGGAGTCCTGGCGGGAATTCTTCCTGCGTCAGCGGCCATGCGCTTGAAGATCACCGACGCCTTGCGAAGAGGCTGAACGCCATCAAGTCATGAACTGGATCACGCAAACTCTGGCCATTTCGGCGGTCAACCTGAAAACAATCCACCACAGGATTGGTTCCTCATCGGTCGCGATCATAGGTATTGCGGGTGTCGTGGTGGTGATGGTGTCGGTCCTTTCGATCGCTCAGGGATTCCAGTCGGCGATGGAGTCCGCTGGCTCGCCCGACCGCGCACTGGTGATGCGGGTCGGCGCGGATACAGAGATGACCAGCCTGCTGAGCGGTTCAGCGGTCGAGGTGATCAAGCAGGCCCCGGGCATTCGTCAGGAGGGCCGGGAGGCCCTGGCTTCCGCCGAGCTTTACGTCCTTCTCGATTTGCTGAAGATTTCCACCCAGACCAGCGCCAACGTCCCGATGCGCGGCGTGGAACCCGTGGCCATGGGCGTAAGGGAAAACGTTGCCATCGTGGAAGGAAGAATGTTCACCTTTGGCACGAACGAAGTGATCGCCGGACGCGCGGCCAGCGGGCAATTCGCGGGACTCACCCTCGGCAACGAAATTCAGGCCGGACAGCAATCGTGGCACGTCGTTGGCATCTTTGAGGCCGAGGGCGGTGTCGCCGAGACTGAGTTGTGGGCCGACGCGCGCATCCTGCAGGGCGTCTACCGGCGGGGAAATTCCTTTCAGCTCGTGACCGCCCGTCTCGATTCCGCTGCCTCGTTCGAGACGTTTCGAGACTGGTTGACCTCGAACCCCCAAGTTCAGGTCCAGGTTCGAAGGGAGACCGAATACTATGCCGAACAGTCGCGGGTGATCACGTCACTGGTCCGGACGATCGGATTCGGTGTCGCGGCATTGATGGGAATCGGCGCCGTATTTGGAGCCATTCTAACGATGTATACGGCAGTTGCCACACGTGCGCGAGAGATTGCTACTTTGCGTGCGCTGGGCTTCAACGCGACTTCTATCGTGACATCGATTCTGGCGGAATCCCTCATGCTGGGTGCCCTCGGCGGTGTCATTGGGGGTGTGGTCGCCTACCTCGCTTTCAACGGCTACCAGACATCCACAATGAACTTCCAGACATTCAGCCAGGTGGCATTCGCGTTCCAGGTGACACCGGGGTTGCTGGTGGCCGGCACCATCTACGCGCTCCTGATGGGGCTCGTCGGCGGGCTGTTGCCTGCCATGCGAGCCGTACTGCGACCGATCCCGGCAGCCCTCAGGGAACTGTAGGTGCCTTGAGAGTCGCATCCCCGTAACGGCTTAAACCTGCCGATCGCCGCCACCGGGAAACCGGCGATCGTTGAAAGAAAAGTCGCGTTCAAAGGGCTGCCGGCCTGGCGGTCTAAGCGTGTCGAATTCGATTCCTTTCCGGTCGGGCGTGAGTCAATCCCCGAGCCTGAAGACCATCAGGACATTACTCCCGTTCGCAGTTCTCAGTTCGGGGTACAGTTCGGCCAGGTGCCCGGTTCCCGCCGTGGTGCCGCCCACAGCCACCGCAACGTATTGGTTTCCGTCGACAGCATAGGTCATCGGATACCCTGTCACCGGTGCACTCAGCGGTGTTTCCCAGAGCACGTTGCCGTTTTCAGCATCGAGCGCCAAAAAGTAGCGATGCAAATCTCCTACGAACACCAGTCCGCCCGCTGTGGTCAGCACCGAACCCAGCGCTGCCCGTTGATCATAGGTCCACAGAGAGTCCCCTGTCGCGGCCGAAACCGCCGACAGCCTCCCGACCTGGCCGTTGGAGTCCTCCATATGCCGGATATCGGAGTAGTCTGCACCCGAGACGCTTTCCTCCAGCGGTACGACCTCAAAGATCGTACATTCATTGCTCACCGTACTGTAGACCGCTTCAGTCGTAGGGTTGTAGGCGTTGGTCTGGAACAGCTTGCCGCCGCGCATACCCGGGCATACCAGCGGAGCGTCCCCGATATTCCTCGGAATGATCTCGTCATTCATTGTGATGGCGCCGGTCTCGGTGTCGATGTCGTCATAGAGGTTCTGGAAAGCCACAAGCTGTCTGTGAAACAGATACTCTCCGGTCTCCCGGTCCAGGGCCCACAGGATGCCGGGCTTTCCCAGCAGATACACTACCTTGCGCACAGCGCCGTCGATCTCGACGTCGGCAAGGATGGGATTGTCCTGGTGATCCATGTCGAAATTGTCACGCGGCTGCATCTGGAAGAACCACCGCATGGCTCCAGAATCGGCGTCGAGCGCGAGAACCGAATTCGAGTAAAGCAGTTCACCGCTGCCCGTGCCTTTGTGCAACTCCGGGTAGGGATAGGGGCTGGCCGTCGTCCAGTACACGAGGTTCAAGTCCGCATCGTAGCTTCCGGTCAGCCAGAACGAGGCTTTCCTCCGCTGCTCGTAAGGCGCGCCGCCCCAGGTCGCGTCGTGCTCTGCGGGATCTCCCGGTCCGGCGACGGACTCCCGCCGCCAGAGTTCCCGTCCGGTATCCGCATCATGGGCGCTCAGGAAACACGAGCGGGACGTACCCGTGCCGCAGGTCAGACCGGCAAAGACCTTGCCGTTCCCGGCGATGGGCCCGGCGGAGTATCGGATCCGGTCTCCGGGGTCCCCGGTCTGGATCTCCCATTCCAGGTCTCCGGTCCGCGCATCCAGTGCCACCAGATACCCATCCTCGGTGGTGAGGAAGATCCGGTCTCCATAGATCACGACATTGCGGGTCGTATCCCGGCCCATGCCTTCGGGCAGGTTTCTGCGGTACTCCCAGATCAACTCGCCGGTTCGAGCATCGAGAGCCTGGACCACCCCGCCCGCGTGCGGCAGGTACATGACGCCCCGGTACACGATCGGTTCCGACTCCTGCTTCCCACTCTCCATGGCCCAGGCCCATGCCAACTGCAAGCCCTGAACGTTTTCCGGTGTTACCTGGGCCAGGGGGCTGTATCCGCTGGCACGATTGTCGCGACGCCAACTCAACCAGTCGGCGGGTTCCGGATCTTGAAGGATGGCGTCGGTCACTGGAACAAAGGGCGACTGTTGTGCCTGCGCCCCACAAAAAACTCCTGAAGAAAGCAGCGCAAAAGCGATTAGCGCCAAACGAAGTCTCGTCATCAACATTCCCCTCTCCTTATTAAAGCTCGCCACTCGGCCTCGCGGGCGCTGGCGAATGATGCCCGGTCACTCTGTCTCGCATTCGGTACACACTTAGTCAGTGCGGCCGGACCAATAGCTGGATGCTGTTTGACATGCCACCCTCCGGTGGCGGGTTGAAGACACTGATCTCTATCGGACGATAGCCGATGATGCCGATATTCTGGGCGGGACCGGGAGCCCTGTAGGGGTCCGGACCCGGGCGTGCAACCTGGCTTCGGGGCAGGTCGAACTCCACCTGGCGGGGGCTCGTCACGAATGTCTTCACCGCGATGCCGTCTACATAAATCAGTGAAGTCAACTGGAACCCGCTGCCCTCGACGACGACACGGGTCCCGTCATTGCCCGCATCTACCGCAGCCGGCGTTATCGCACTGATGACGGGGGCAAAGGTCGCCCCCGCCACGGATCGTGATGGGGCGGTAAAGGTGTAGTACTCCGGATTGTAGTCGAGGGCGATCCACCGCCCGTCCTTCATCACCCGTTCAATCTCCTGAGTGTTCAAGATGTCGACCAGCGGATCCGCGCCGAGGACAACCAGATCAGCCAGCTTGCCCGGCTCGATCGAGCCTACCCGGGAGGGGCCGCGTGCCCCGTTCCTGCCTTCCAGCAACTCGGCCGACCATCGGGTGGTCGATTGCAGGGCCTGCATCGGAGTGAGGCCGGCTTCGACCAGCATCTGCATCTCCTGGTGCACGCTGAGACCGGGCATTCCACCAGTCACGGTGTCTGTGCCGGCCTGAATCTTGCCGCCCGCACCCACCCAGCGGCGGACAAACTCACGCACGTTTCGATATCCCTCTTCAAACCGGGCCCGATCTGCTTCGGGCAGATGGCTGACGAAGGGCATGACCTCGTAGCGGCTGGAGAAATTCTTGATCTGCCGGTGCTTGGCCAGAATGCTGCCCGCGATATTTTCCGGGAAGTAGACCAGATCAGGATTGCTGATAATGCGATAATCGTCCAACTCGCGCAGACTCGCCCGCTCGCTCATCCCGCCCCACTCATAGACCATTGTGGGATTGAGATAGGCGCCGGCCCGGACCGCATCCGCGATCATTCCGTCCAGCGCTTCCCAATCGGTCATGAATGTCGCCCAGGTCAGAAACGCTCCTTCCTGGAAAGCCTGAAGGTTTTCCTCCGACATGGCCGCTTGCGTGAAGCCCCAGACATGCTCGATCACGTCCATCCCGTCACGGATGCCTGCCGGTGCATCCTCCGCGTGCCCGAATACCTGGAACCCGGACTGGTGGACCGCCTCTGCGGCCTCCGCGTACGCCATCCGGGAGGCGTCGTTGTAAGTTGGAAATTGAGCCATGTCCGGATCGTTCGCGAGCCACCTTCGAATGGCGCCGCGGATCTCTTCGGGACTGTCGTCGTTTGAGAACAGGGGGCGGCCGCCGCTGTGATACAGCCTGGGAAGCTTCGCCGAGGCCTGACTCCCAGCACGCATTTCGCGATCGAGATTGCTGAGTGCAACGATCGAGGTGACGCCATGGTTCACAAACAGTTCGCCCATCCAGTCCAGCCAATGGACATGGGAGTCCACCAGTCCCGGAATCACGACCCTGCCATCGAGGTCTATGACTTCGGCGCCCGCCGGAGGGGGCGAAGCGTCGGGAACAATGGCTGTGATTGTGTTGCCTTCGACCAGAACCGACTGATCGACAAGTGGGGTGTCGGAAACACCATCGATGATAGTGGCGCCCCGGAGGAGCAGGGCGCCGGGGGATGTTTCCTGTGCCCAGCCCGGAGCCGGGCCGGTGAAAGCAAGACTCAACGCAGCAAGGCTACACAGATAAAAGTTCCGATACTTGAGAAGACCCATGCTAATGGCTCCCGTTCGCTTTCGCGTCACATGTGTTGGGGTATACCGGCCGACTTTATCACTTTGGCTGATCGGGAGCAAAGCGACTCTCGTACGGGCGTGTGCATTCAGTGAATGCAATCGTTCCAGTATCGCCTAAGGCTCTTCTGTGGGTCTTAGAGTCTGGATGGAATTTCAGACGATTCGCACAATGCGACCGAGCCCGATGCATCAAGCATCGGGCCCGGTGCGATAGGGATTGGTCTGGGCCGTCAGTGGCTACGACTGACGCTGTTTCCCTTGCCGGATCGAGGCGTGGCTCAGGAACTGTCCGATTGCAGAGCCACAGGCTCAAAGAAGTTCGTCGTTGAAGCTGTGAACACGTCGTCTTGCTTGGTGGGGAGGCAGCTCACCAATGGGATCCGTCCGAATCCACGCGTCTGGAACGGGGTCGGGCAACGCGGGGTCCTCACTGCCTTCAGTCCGGCAAGAGGACGACCATTGCTCTATCGACTGGCTGCGCTGCAAATTTTGTGGGGCTGTGAGCCACGCGGACTCATTGCTCTTTTTGTCCAGAACATAGTGGAACAGTGCGATCACCGTATCCTCTGCAGGAAGCAGTCCCTGAAGCTCAAAGCCGATCCGACCGTCTCTGTCGATCTTCACTGCGGCATCTCGTACCTCCGTCGAGCCATCCTTCGTGATGGAAAACCGTACGGTATCGGACCAGGTGTCGATTTTGACCTCTGCATGCACTACAACGTCAAAGTCTTTCTTCAAAACGAAACCGTCTGGAATTCTCATGAACTCCAGCGCGATCCCCTGACTCTTTCTGAATGCTCGATTAAATCGCCCAACCGCATGCTCTGTTGATGCTGCGAACGACTCTATGGCAGTGCGCCGCCGGTGTTCGAACTCTCCGTCTTGTCGCCGGTTGGCTTCGGTAGCCGCCCGCTTTACTCTGAGCCAGGCCTGGAATTGTTTCGCTTCTACGGTGGCCCAATGTGGTGAGATCCACTTGTCGATTGGGACGAACCTCAGGCGCCGCTTGTTGCATTCATCGCATTGGTACGGCATCACGAGAAGGAGGCACAGGGCGCGTTCCCAACCCATGGGTTGTACGGAACGGACATGGTGGGATCCACACCTGCAACCGGCAGGCACCCATGTTCTGGTGTCCGCCACTGTGGCTGGATTTGAAGAGTGAGTCAGCATTCACTTCCCGGCATGCAGTCGGGGGATTGTTTTCATGGCCCGTTGCACGTGTAATGCGAGTTATGCAAACAACCTTCCATGTCGCAAGGAGCGGCTGTCTGGTACCGTCGGCCCCAACGAAATAGCCATTCCCCGGGGGTTATGCATTCTCAGCTAATGGCCATTGATTGATGGACTTGGCGACTCCGCCCTGTTTCGGTCTGTGATCCCCACCCACGCATAGCGGGCCGTACTCCGGCTGCAGGCTATGTTCGCCGTTGAAGATCGAATGGGTCAAAGTTTTGACTTGAAAGTCATTATTTCGACTGTAGCGGGATGCAGAGTTCCAATTGCCCGGTACTGTACGTAATCGTGTTTTCGACACAACAACCGGCGCCCATGGCGGGCCCGCAATCACCCGACCATCGGCCTGGTCTGCCGATGGGGCGGTGGATAACAAGAACGTTTTTTGCTGACTATTGAAACAGCCCGGTAGGTGAAATCGATTTAAGCGACGGCCTGTATGCTGATGAGTCAAGCCCATTCTTAGTTGAAACTCTCCACGGCTCACGATGGGTCATGCAACCTTCTTCTTCGATCTCGTCGACGTCTTCGCCTCAATTTTCAGCTCTCGCTGGAGGGCTTCGCGGAGCTTTGGAAGATGACGGTAGCCGATCACCTTCCTCAGGCGCGGTTCGATGTCGATGAGCGCCGTCGCCAACCAGCGTTGCCGCTGACTCGAGTTCTTCCAATGATCGACCTTCGCACACCTTTCCTCGACAAGGGCATTGACCGATTCCAGGCAATTCGTCGTCTTGAACGAACGGCCCAAGACCCCGTACACGCCGAGCCGATGCAACGTGAGGGTCTCTTCCAGGCCTTCCTCAAGGCTCGCAGCCCCCGATTGGTTTCGCTCCTCGAGCTCTCCATGGAGCTCTCCGAGCGCCGCCCGAGCTTCGTCGTACTCCGGGCGCTCGTAGGCCCGCTGCAGCCGGCGTCGCCACACGGCTTGCTCGGTCTTCGATAGGTATCTCACGACGTTCTCGCGTTTGTGCCATTGGCAGCGTTGGACCAGGGCTCGATTCCTGAATGCCTTCTTGACCGCCGCCCGCAGACCTTTGCCGCCGTCGACAATCACCAGCACGCCTTCAGAGATGTCCAGGCCCCGCTCCATCAACGAACGGAGAAACGGAGTCAGCACTTGCTCGTTCTCCGTGTCGGTCTCCACGAAGCCCAAGAAGCGTTTGTCGCCCGAAAGCGTGACGCCCAGGGCCACTACCATCAGGGCGTCGGCAAACGCCTTCCCGTCCAGGAAGATCGCCACGACGTCCTCGCCACTCAGATCCCGCTCCTGCATCTCCCGAAGTTTCGCGGCACTCGCCTGGACGAATCCTCGAGACACCGTCGAACTCGACAGTCCGATCGCTCCCGGAATCGCTTCAGCGGCCGATTCATAGTTCCGGCAGGAGATCCCATACAGCACACGTCTGAGCAGTAGCTCGTTCACCGCGCCACCCGGACTGAGTTCCTCGTAGGTCCGAAGCGGAATCTCCCCGCCCGCCACGCTGCGCACTCGAGGCACCCGAACCGGCACCCGCTGGCCACCCAGCCCCACGGTCCCCGGATTGCTCCCGTGTCGCCGGCCCCGCAACGCCGCCTCCTTTCGTGCGTATCGCTCACCCGCCAACGACTTCACTTCCTCGTCGAGCAACTCCTCCACGTGCATCAACCCCAGTGGGATCAACGCCCGAATCATCTCCACCTTCGAGTCCAATTCCAGTCCCGAGTATTCCTCCCGGCTCAGGACCTCGACCTCACCCAGCACACGCGACTTCTTGCGTTTCTTTACCGAACGTAACAGACTCCTCATCTCGGCTCCTTTCTCTTACAGGCTTGATGTTGTTTCTTCCAATACCATCAAACCATGGGGTTTGGAGCCGTTTCAATTTCCAACTAAGATTGGCACACATTCATGCTGATTGGACGGCCTGCTTTTGCGTCACACGGCACCCAGGCGAATCAGGAGAGCAGATGTACGTTTCCTGGTTGGTCCCATGCCGCACGGAACGTCAAAGCTCCACACATCTTCGGGCACCCAAGAGTTTGCTTCAAGACACTGTCTGGCCGGCACATCCTAAGAACAAGTACCGACTCTCGGGTGACGGCACGTCGTTTGTTCCGGATGAGCGAAGCTGCGCCCGCCATAGCATTCCCAGAATGCGACAATTGACTTCCGGGTCTCAAGATCCGGATAATGTGTCAAGTACAGACAGTCAGCGGGAGTAATTCAGCGGTAGAATGCCAGCTTCCCAAGCTGGACGTCGCGGGTTCGATCCCCGTCTCCCGCTCTTAGAATCAATAGCTTACGGGCCATCTTCGGAGGCCCGGTTTTCCGTTTACTCCGTTAAGCGACGGGATGCTCGGAAAGTGCTTCTCATTCCAGAAACCCATTTCCTCAGAATGAACGACTTACCGGCGCGCCGAAGTCCGTTTCTGTGCGACGTCCAGCTTGGACTAGCCCGCATAGATCACCAAAAGGACCACAAAAGGCCGCCCTGTTTGGCATAAAGCGTTTGACGAGAACGTTTCACAAACCAAACAAAGGCGGCCCTTATGACGACAGAGTGTAACCAAGCTACGTTCGAATTTCACGGACTTTTCCAACGTAAAGTGAAGGCACGGTTCGACGGGGGGAAGATCACCTCCGATGCGGGGGTTCTGCTCCTGCGTGAGGTCGAGAAGCGGACGGGTCTGGTCGCCGGACTGACCAGCTGTTTCAGTGATCACCGGGATCCGCGGTTGATCGAACACACGGTGAGAGAGTTGTTGGGTCAGCGCATCTACGGACTGTGTCTGGGGTATGAGGACCTGAACGATCATGACCAACTGCGGACCGATCCCATGCTGGCGGTGGCTGTGGATAAGGCCGATCCGTTGGGGAAGAACCGGCGACAGGCTCCAGACCGGGGCAAAGCTCTGGCGTGTAAGTGCACGTTGAACCGTTTGGAACTGACCGGAGCCCAGGTCGATAGCCAGGAGCGATACAAGAAGATCGCCATGGACGCGGACAAGATCGACCGCTGGATGGTCGATGCCTTTGTGGCGGCGCACGAATCCCCGCCCAAGGAGATTGTGTTGGATCTGGATGCGACCGACGATCCAATCCATGGGCATCAGGAAGGCCGGTTCTTCCACGGCTACTACGGCAACTACTGTTACCTACCGCTCTACATCTTCTCAGGAGAGCATCTCCTCTGTGCCCGGTTGCGACGCTCCAATATCGATGGGGCGGACGGATCGGTCGAGGAATTGAGCCGGATGATCGGCCAAATCCGACAGAGCTGGCCAGAAGTGTCGATCATCATCCGGGCCGACTCGGGCTTCTGTCGGGATGACTTACTCCTCTGGTGTGAGGAGAATAATGTCGACTACGTGATCGGATTGGCTAAGAACGACCGGCTCAAGGGAGAGATCGCCGAAGAGATGAGTCAGGCCAAAGTCGAGTTTAAGAAGACTGGGACACCGGCCCGGGTGTTTAAGGATTTCCGGTATCGCACTCGAGAGAGCTGGAGCTGCCAGCGACGCGTGATCGGCAAGGCCGAGTTCCTGGAGAAAGGCAGCAATCCCCGATTCCTTGTCACGTCACTGTCGCCGGAACGCCTCGATGCACGCGCACTCTATGAAGACTTTTACTGTGCACGGGGTGACATGGAGAATCGGATCAAGGAACAGCAGTTGGATCTGTTCGCCGACCGCACCAGCGCGGCCACGATGCGCGCCAATCAACTTCGACTGTACCTGTCCTCGGCTGCATACATGCTCATGCACGCGCTGCGCCGTCTGGGACTTAAGGATACCTATCTGGCCCGCGCTCAGTGCCAGACGATCCGACTGAAGCTTCTTAAGATTGGTGCCCAGATTCGCCTGACAGTTCGCAACGTATGGATCTCGATGTCGGAGGCCTATCCCTACAGCGAAATCTTTGCCACCGTTGTTCGAAATCTCCAGGCAATTCCTCTACGCTGCTGAGCACCGACCCGATCCACGGACCCAAAATGAAATCGTTTTCTTTGCACAGGCCGAGGTGTGCCTCACTGCCGGCCTCCACGTCCTGCCGAACCCGACTAACACATCATCTGCCGATATCAACACCCGCGAATCACTACCCTGATGCCTGATCGCAACCGAGGTGCCCAGAAAATCAATTCTTGTGGCCCAAATCAACTCGATTCCCAAGTTGGTGAAACATGCGGGCTAGGCTGGACGTCGTTCGTTCATGGCGTTCATATGGGCGCGTAGAGTTTATTGTGATCACGGAATCTGTGTGGTGGATCAATCTCTTTTCACCTTACCGGTTTTGGGGTAATACAGGCATCTGACTGTTTGATTGACCTCAAGTCCCTTCCCTCGTAGTATTTAGCCAGATTTTCGCGGTTCCTTTAGCTGCATACCAAGTTCATGGAATCCGGCACCAAACTCGGCCACTACGAGATCGGCACACTCCTTGGTAAGCGCGGAAACGGTTCCGATTAGGACTTGCCCCGATCCGAACCTCTGATAAGATCCCCTTCAGAACGGGTTGCGGACACTGTCGTGAACAGTCGCTACATTGCCGCACCTCGTTGCGACCAAAAGGAGCATCCGAATGCGACGAGAGACACTCGTATCTGCGGCAATTTTGATGGCATTAGCAGGGCTATCGCTTTACGCCCAAGTTCCGTCGCAAAGCGGCATCGCGGAGGTGAACGGAACGAAACTGTATTACGAGATGGCTGGCAGCGGCCACGCCATGGTCCTGCTCCACGGGGGAGCCGTGGACAGCAGGGCGTGGGATGACCAGTTCGCCGAGTTTGCTGTGCACTACCGCGTGATACGGTATGACCTACGAAACTCTGGAAAGTCGGCGAGTCCAGAAACCCCATTCTCCAATTCCGAAGACCTGTATGCGCTGCTGCAGTATTTGAAGGTGGACAAGGCCTACCTGCTCGGAATCTCGCGTGGCGGAGGGATCGCGTTTGATTTTACATTGGATCATCCTGAGATGGTGGCCGCGCTGGTTTTGATCTCAGCCAATCTCAGCAAGACGCCCGCCGCCTATAGGCAGATGTTTGAGCGAGTCGTCGAGGCCGGCAAGAATGAAGGCGCGGCAGCGGCCGCTCGCGTCTGGGGATATGACCCCTATCAAGGGCCGGTGCGCGAGGCCGCACGCCCTAGAGTATTGCAAGTGTTGGAAGAAAATCTGCCGAGATTCCGGCATTTTGATGGCTCGGTCGCTGTGCGGCAGTTGTCGTCATCCGACATCCCCCGGTCCGAACGGCTCTCGGAGATCCACGTCCCAACCCTCGTCATTGCTGGAGAACTGGATAACGTGGATGGTCGAGCTAATTACGACAACTGGGCAAGAGGTATCCGCAATGCTAAGAAAATCATCTTCCCTAACGCCGCGCACCTCGTGAATATCGATCAGCCAGAGGGTTTCAACCAAGCGGTCCTGGAATTCTTGAGCAAGTTGTGAACTGTGGTGGAGGCCCGTTATACGGGAATTGAGAATTCGATAGCGCCTAACTCCCTGCCTTAGCATTCTTTAGCCAGATTTACTCGGGTCTCTTAGCGACACGCCAAAACAAATGGAATCCGGCACCAGACTCGGCCACTACGAGATCCAGTCACCCATTGGTAAGGGTGGAAGGGCCAAACAGTGACGCGCATCGTCGATCGGATTGGTGAAGCAGTGACCCGGCTTTGGTAGTAAGCGCCTTTAGAATCGAAGGCTAGCGAGCTGCGGTATGTCGATGAGCACCCATCAGCAAGAGATACACGATAAAAGACACACCAAAACCGACGAACCAAGCATAGTTGAAGGTGCCATAGAGGAAGCTCGCCAGGGCGCGAAGCGCCGGGGAATAACCTTCCGCGGCAAAGGGTCTGAAAGCTAGGCCGGAGAGCGCTGCTGCAATTCCGCTCACGAGCGCGGTTACTGCCCTTACGTTCACTCCCCGACCGTATTCACAGACCCCACCACGCTTATACAGGTCGTCCAGCACGAGATTGGTCTTGCGGAGTACGAAATAGTCCGCAATCAGCACACCGGCAATGGGGCCGAGCACACTGGAATATCCCACTAGCCAGCCTGTGCATGGCGAATTCGTAATTACATCGAGCAAGCCTCTGGAAATCAACTGTTTGCTGAACGGGCGAGGTTTTCGCAAAGCACAGGCGATCACAAGCCATCGGGGCGGTCGTCGGAAGATAAGTTGACAGAATCGCGTACCCGTCTCTTACCTGTAGAGTGTCGCAACGCCTGTCTCGAGCCGGTGGAGTGCCAAAACCTCCTCGTCGCTCAAATCACGGCTGAAGATGGCGAGTTCATCGTAGAGTCCGGTATAGTTGACGCCCAGCCGGATAGCCGCCTTTTCGATGTCCCAGGTAAACGGTTCCGTTATGCGGTCGCTCGTGCCCTGGAGTTCGGCATCTAGGTAGAGTCTGGTGCTGCCGCCCTCCGGCGAGTTCAAGCCAGAGTAGGTGATGACCACGTGGGTCCACTGCCCGCTGCCGAAAGGTAGGTCGTTGACCACGACCAGACGGTCTTCAAAGTCGGGATTCTCGGCCGGCGGCAGATTGTCCGTGTTCCAGACGTCCAGGTCTCCAAACACACCCAGCCGAAACTGGCGGGGGTTCTCACTCGTGAAGTCCACCCACACTGCTGCGTCGTTGTAAGCCACATCAGTGATCTGCACCGGATCGCAGAATCCGGGCTCGAGGTCCACGGCGGGATCGAGGCTGAGCCAGAACGAAACGGTCCCGGCCATACTCGTTGCCGAATAGGGCAGGTTATCCTTGGCTTCGTAAAAGAGCGCCTGCGTGTTCCGGGTGCTGAACCGCAGGGCACTTCCGAACCGGCCCGCTTCTGCCTCTATTGCGACGTCAGGCACGTCGATGCCCGGTGTTGGGTCGTCCGACTCCTCGTAGGAAGGAGCGGAGTAGATGCTGCGGTCCCCGCTCCCGAAATCAGCGTCGGGACCCGCGTCGAACGAGGCGTGGAAGCTCAGCGCTTCGGCCAGAGCGCTGCCTGCGTCTCGCTCCGCAACCCTGGGTTGCGGTTCCATTTCACTGGAGGTGCAAGCAGCACCAACTAGGCACACCACGATCAGCCCGACGAACGAGCGCAGAGCAACTCGAAAACGAACGTGACAGCTACAAGGAGTTGATTTCATGGCCGCCGATTCTATCTCAAATTACCTGTCCATGGCGAATTACAATTTCCTCGCGAAAGTCCCTTGGATTCAGCCTGCTGTGATCGGGCACTGTCAACTTAACCAGCGCGAGGCAGAGATCCGGTGTGGTGATCAATGTTAGGCTGCCGTTGCGGCGGCCCACACGGTCAGAGATCGTGCTCGTAGCAGTCTGTGATGCACTGCACGCAACTTGTGCCGACCAACTCGAAACAGATTCTGAACGACTCCGTGAACATGCAAGAACCTCTGGGCCTGATCCGGTGACTTGAAGCGTCGCATGTGTCGTTCTCGCTGTCGGGTTGGTTGATGCGATAGCTCGGCCCGATTGTTGGCGTATTGGCTTGTGTCATGGGTCACGATCGGCATGACTTCTCGATGGGCGATACGGTAACTTCCCAGCTTGTCCGTCACGAGCCGGAACGGTTCCCGGCGTTGGCTCTTCAAGAGTTTCCGAAAGAACCGTCGCGCTGCCCGCCCGTCCCGACGCGGTTGGACAAGGATATCGATCACGTCACCGTCTTAATCGACGGCACGCCAAAGATTGTGGCGCTCACCGTTGATGGTGACAAAGACTTCGTCCAGGAACCAGGTGTCGCCGAGACGACCCTGACGACGTTTCAGTCGGCGGGCGTACTGGGCTCCAAACTTGATCGTCCACTGCCGGATCGTTTCATAAGTCACGTTCACGCCGCGCTCAGCGAGCAGATCCTCGACCTCCCGAAAGCTCAGACTGAAAGGAAAGTAGAGCCAGACCGCATGGCTGATGATCTCTGGTGGAAAACGGTGCCTGAGGTAGCGGGATCGGCGACTTGTCATCCTGTCATTGTGCGGCGCGGAGACTTAACCTGACAATTCCTTGTAGCCTGATCAAAGCTATCAAAACTCTGACCTGAAAGACTGTTGACCATGGAATCTGGTTCCAAACTCGGCCACTAAAACGTAGGGACCGCAATCTAGGGCGTGACGAATTGAACCAGATTCAGAATGGAGAACAGGAGACCACCATCATCAGCTTTGAACTGACACCCGCGATCACGCGTACCCTTGGAATCCGATCGAAAGCTGCCTGATATTGCAGGATCGCAAGGCCTGAAATTTCAATGTGTTACTCGATCGATTTGAAATTCGCCATAGACAGCTCAAGTTGACAGAGCCCGGCAGGTCAATACCGCAGCAGGTACTGCAGCTTCATGAACACGGCACGGTTCGTGCGCTCGTAGTCCGTCCTAGGGAAAATCGCTGGGTTCAGTAGATTGCCCTGCCGGCGATGGTCGTCGTAGCCCACGTAGAAGACAGTGCCGGCATTCACGCGGTAGGTCAACAGGAAGCTCGCGAAAAACGTCTTATCAAACGTGTCGTGATCCAGGATGTTCCGGATGAGGAGACGGTCGGTGAACTGGTATGTGGTGACCGCATGAAGGATCTTTATGTTGAAGATCTCGGTGTCCCTCCCGGCGTCCATAAACCGGGTCGTGTCCAGGCTGATCTGCGACTGTAGCCGCGAAGAGGGTCGTAGCGTCACACCGAACTCGTATTCGATTGTGCGGCCGAGATAAGGATTGGCGACGAAATGGATTTCATCGCCGATGCTCATTTCCGCTTGCACAGCGATCTTGCGGCTCGTGTTCACGAGCCCTGAGGCCGAGAAGCGCGTTTTGTGAAAGTCGATTTCGCGATAGCGTTCCATGATGCGATCGACGTTGGCTCTGACCATGACGCTGTTCGTGAACTGGGCGTTGAGGCCGCCCTGGATGCGTTCGTCCTCGACCGGGCCTCCGCGGTAGCGGTAGCCGCGTTCATAAGTGAATCTCGGTCCCCAGTTGACGACCCAGGTCCCGGGCCACCATGTGTAGGAGCCGTTGGCCGCCACAAAGCGTTGGTCTACCCTCCGGACGAAGCCGAGGTCGGTCCCGAAATCCGGATGAATCTGATAGTGGTCCACGGACAAGTCAAGATTTCGCGTGTCTCTCTGGAAGGCAACGTTCCAGAGGGGTCCCGTCCGCCGAACATTGTTGAGGTCCCGCCGATCCGATGCGAGCGCAGCGAAGGTGAAACGGTAGTTGTTTCCAAACCATAAATCGCCATCGATACCGCCCAGCCGGCTGTAGCTGTCGAGAAACTCGCGATCGGTGAAGACCGCGCCAACATACGACCGGGACTGCAGGTCGAATTTAGCGCGTGCGTTCAACACCTGGGCGGATTCACCAAACGCCGGATCCGCAGGGTCGTCGACCTTCCCGGGCGCCTCATCATCGGCGATCAGCAGCGCGAGCGTCGTTCTTCCCGACTTGCCCGAAAACTTGGCTCCATATCGGGGATCCACAACCGTGCGGGTGTGCACCAATCTGACAGGCCCCGGGACGCTATAAATTTCCTGCCCCTCCAGAAAGAACGGGCGGAGTTCCGGAAAGAACACCGGAAAGCGCTGGTTGACCTCGATCTGCGGCCGGTCCGATTCGATCTGCGAGTAGTCGGGATTTAACGTGAAGTCGAATGTGAGATTCGGCGTGAGTCCGTACTTGACGTTGAACCCGGCTTCCTCCAAGTGATCGTTACCGAAGCGGCCTGTAGTGCTGTCCAACGTACCCAACTGGATCGCAGTGACTGTCGGCAAGAACTCGAGATTCCGGTTCGTCGAGAGATCCGTGAGGCCCTCGAGCACGCCCATCTGGGAGGTGAACCCCATCACGCTGCTCGAGATAGGCATCCAGGTCACTGCCTCGTTCCTGCTCTCGATGTCGCGCTCGATCTGCAGCCCCCAAAGGTGTTCTTCTCCCGGTCCGCGCCCCGGGTAGCGAAGACTCTTGAACGGGATGGCCATCTCGGCCGTCCAGCCATCCTCGACCAGCTGGCCAGCCGTTTCGAACAGGGTGTTCCATGACACGTCGC
The DNA here is from genome assembly GCA_965263045.1 of Terriglobia bacterium. Classification (GTDB taxonomy): domain Bacteria; phylum Acidobacteriota; class Terriglobia; order 20CM-2-55-15; family 20CM-2-55-15. The sequence goes on along the minus strand of CBDHGK010000041.1, from coordinate 3,060,765 downwards.
CGTTCCTAGGGCCTGTCGGAATCAGCACGGCGTCGCGCTGCACGCCGTACGGGTTTACCGCGAACGCATACGCGCGCTGCAGATCTAGGAACGGATCCAGGTAAATTGTGACCTTGTCATCAAGCTGGATCTGGTCGCGATCAACCCGGCTCGCGCGTATCTGAGTGGGGTCGGAATAGTAGGCGTGTATCCCGAAGTAAAGTCTTTGGTCATCGTAGGCGATGTGGACCGCAGTCAACTCCGACGGGGGCGCTCCTTCGATCGCGCGCCCCGGCCGCTGGAAGAAGCGCGTGACAGGCGTGGCAGTGCGCCAGATCGGATCGTCGAGATGCCCGTCGATGACCGGGGGCGCTTCGGCCCTCACGGCGGTGGCGGTCGGATTTCTGAACAGTGTGGCGTCCTCGAATGCGAAGCCATCGGTCGTACTCGCCTCGTCCTGCCCGATCGGGTCGTTCTGTGCATGCGCCACCGACGACGCCCACAGGACAACTCCGGCGAACACAATCGCCCTCAGCAGGTCCTGCCGGGAACGCCGCGCTCGTCGGCCGACAAGAAAGTCAGCCTCACCCATGGATTGCCCTCTGCTTGAAGTTCGAAATCTGCACCACCGGAGATATCTTGCAAGCACGTCATTTTACAGCATGACGTGAGAGGCTCTGACCTTCAGTTGCGTGATGTCGGGGTCGCTGCCGCGCACGAGTTCGTCGAGCCAGTCGGCCAGTTCATGGGCTGCATCAACGATCCGATGCCTGGAAAGCGGGAAAGGAACGGGTCCCGGTCCCTTAATTCTGGATCTCAAGTCGCGATAAATCCGGTTAACGCCCGCCGAGATTCCGTGTACATATAGCCCATCTGGGTTGTAGACTGCCCCCAGCGATCTAAGTCCTGATCTGACAAGTTACTGACAATAGAACCCGGCACCCAACACGGCCACTACGAAATCCTTTCCGCCATAGGCGGCCATTGAGTAAAAACGAAGCTGTTCTACAGCCGCCTCCATGCACTCAAGTTTCTGAATGTTCAAGCCAACACGTTACATCGTGCCGTCAACAACAACTGGATACGAGAAATGCGGTTTGGTCCACATGGGGAAGGGCACTCTTTTCTGCGCTCCGATCTGGTTGACTTCCGAGAGAAATACAGGAGTGGATACTTCGATCCAGCGGCGAAGCTCAGAAGGAAGCAGGAGGCACGTAAACTTAGAGCACGTGGTGGAGACTGAAGATTCAGCAGGTACTAGAAACAGATAATCACGGTCCTGAACTGGCTTGAAGAACTGAAGGAACGGATGCCGATCCCCTAATTTTTCGAGGTCAAGTCCTGACAAATCCGGTTGGCGGACGCTAAGAATACCGGATTGAAAGATCAATGATGAATATCAAGAAGTACGTGCAGATACTTTGCCTCGTGTTTTTGTTGGCGATCATGACAGTTGTCTCGTTTGGGCAATCAGCGTCAGAGGTGCTGTCGCCTTCGCCAGCAGAAAGACTAGAAGTGCTAGGAGTCTGCGCGGCAGAAGGACCAGAAATGGGCAGAAAAGGATCGAAGATAGGACATGCCACGAACTTACCGAACGTATATTCCAGAACAGAGCCTGCTGATGCCTCCATCATTGAGAGATTGGCTGGCTGAAGATCACCTGTCGTACTTCATATCGGACGCCGTGGATGCGATGGATTTGAGCGCGTTCGAACAGAGGTATGGAACGGACGGGCCGGGCAATCAGGCCTTCGATCCGCGGATGATGGTGAAGATGATGATCTACGGGTACGCGACGGGAGTGTTTTCGTCACGGAAGATTGCAGCGAAGATGACCGAAGATGTGGCGTTCCGGATGTTGGGAGCGGAGAACTTTCCCGCGCACCGAACGATCTCGGATTTTCGAAAACTGCATCTTGAAGAGTTCGGGAACTTATTTGTGCAAGTGGTGAGGATGGGGCGGGAAGCCGGGCTGGTGAAGATGGGAACGGTGGCGGTGGACGGGACGAAGATGCGAGCCAATGCGAGCAAACGCAAAGCGATGAGCTATGAACGCATGAGAAAGCAGGAGACCGAATTGGGCGAACAGATTCGGGATCTGTTGAACCGGGCCACGGCGACCGATGAGGAAGAAGACCAACGTTACGGCAAGGACCGGCGCGGTGACGAACTGCCCGACGGGTTGGCGACCCGCACGAAGCGGCTGGCCACAATCCAGACGGCGATGAAGCGACTCGAAGAACGTCAGATGGCGGCAGACCAGGAAGCGGAAAGGAAGCCTGGAGACGACAAACCGGGAAGCGGAAAGAAGGGCAAACCATTCAAACGCCCGAGGGGTGAACCCAAGGGGAAGGCCCAAGACAATTTCACCGACCCGGAAAGCCGGATCATGAAGACCTCGGCCGACGGGTTCCAACAATGCTACAACGCGCAGGCGGTCGTGGACGCGGAGGCCCGAATCATCGTCGCCACAACGGTGAGCAACAATGCTTCAGATACCGGGCAGTTGGGACCGACTCTGGATGAGTTGAACACGAATCTGTCGGAGCGTCCAGACCGGGTGCTCGCGGATGCTGGATACCGATCCGAGTCGAATCTGCGAATGCTGGAACAACGTCAAATAGATGGGTACGTTCCGATGGGTCGTGAGAAAGATCTCGCCACGGCCCCACTCCAACCCGAAAGCACGGCCCTGGGCCGCATGGTCCGAAAGATGAAAAGCCAGACGGGGCGTGATCGCTACCGGGCCAGAAAGCACATCGGTGAGCCGCCGTTCGGGTGGATCAAGTCGGTGCTGGGATTCCGACAGTTCAGTTTGCGAGGCTTGGACAACGTCACCTGTGAATGGAGCCTGGTGGCTCTGGCAGTGAACTTACGACGGATGAACGGGAAGATCGAATGGGCTTAATCCGCATCACCGGGACCCATAACGCTCTCCACAGGACCAACGGATCGAGTCCCCACAGCTCGGAGCTGCCCATGTTGGGAAAATCGGGCGGCTCTCCTACAAAGACGCTCTCGAATCGTCACAAATCCGAGTTATTCAGCCTCTGCCGCGCAGACTCCTAGTCCTACCGTTAACCGCCGGTGCCGCCCGCTGAGTGGGCGTTCTCGTTGAAGAAGTCCTCTTCGCTGGGAACGCAAGGTTGATCCCACAGCTCGGCGTCGGGAACCAACTGGGTCGTGTACACCTGGCCGACCCACGGTTCCGTATAAACCTCGGGATCGTGAATTGTGACTTGGGATTCCAGGGTCCCGTAGGTCGGACGGCTCCACCGTTCGACGACCCGCATGTTGCTGGTGTGGCGCGCGCCGCCACCCGCTTCCCGGGGGTTCTCGACCCCAACTTCATGGATCCACGAACGGTCGTCGAACCAGGCGGACTCGACGACAAAGGTGTCGCCCTCCCAGTGGCCGACGGTCCAGCCATGAAAGTTCATCATCGGGGGCTCTTCTGAAGGAAGCTCGCGGCCGTCGGTATAAATCGTACGCCAGGTGTGCTGGTACTCGAAGAACTGTATAACCCGGTCGGGCAACATCACGAACTCGAAGCCGCGGTTCTGGAAATAAAGCCGGGGCCAGCCGAGCGGATCACAGGCCAGGAGTCCGAGGTCCTTTTCCGTGCCGCTGTTTCCATAGATCGGGAACCCGTCCGAGGTGAATTCTTCACCGCGAGTGGCCTCGAAGAGTTCCTCTCCGTACTCGGTGAAGGGAGGCCGGTCCACCATGGAATCGCGTGCACCCGTCCAACCCCAGACACCGGAAAAATCGCGCCGGTCATAGTCGGTGATCTCTTCGATACCGTACTGGGCCCAGCCTTCGGCCTTGTCGGCGTTGCTCAGGCAGCGCGGGCAAAGGTGCCAACCCTCCGCGAATTGAGCCGCTCGGCTCTCCTGGGCCAGCGCGAGCGACAGGCACAGGACAGTCACCGTGACCCCTGTCAGAATGACAATTCGATTTCGCATGGTAGTCCCCTCCCCTCATGCTCCAGAGATCTGGATAAACAAACGATAGATAGCGATGGGTGCAATCTCTTGCCATTGAACACTTGAGAGTCGTGCCTGTCAACAACTAGCTGACGCGAAGTCGCTGCGAGGGAAACGCTCGTGAAGCAGAGTGCGCGCGTCCATTGGGAGGCAGGGCGCTGCCGCCTGGGAAGCCAGGGCAGCTGCCGCCTGTCAAGCGGACTCATGTCTTCCCTTACAAGGTTATTGCCGTTTTCGCGACGGCAAGCAGGGCGGACAATACACCGGCGAATTGTGGCCAGTTTTGCCCGGACGATTCAGGTGATTGATCCAGCTAGCGGTACGCAGACTACGATAACCCCCGGCCAAATTGGAACATTCACCGAACCGGAGTGGATGCCGGGAACCAGCGCACTTGTGTTTGGATCCAATCAGGCTGGAAGCTGGGACATCTATTCAGTCAACGTCGACCAGCCTGAACCTGTCCCGTCTGGTAAAGCTCAACTCTCGATACCTCTTGGACAAGGTGATGGGAGCTCCGCATTGCGTGCGCCCGGGAACGGGGAGTACACTCAGCACAGTTATTTCCATGCCTCGGGTCCTGTGCCACGAAAAGGGAGGTCTTCGTGCAACGTTCGGTGACGGTAAACACAACGATCGGATTGATTGCGGTATTCGGTATGTTCGGGACGCTTTCCGGCGCCGTGGCCCAGGAGCGCCCGGCGCAGATGGTGGCCCCGCTGTTCCTGAAAGTGGATTGGGTGCGGCCGGCTAGCCAGGAGGACACCTCCGTCCGCTACACGCCGGTTCAGGAAAACATCGCCGATCCGAACGTGGAGATCCACTACTACGGGCCGGGAGCCAAGCAGATCCTGACCACCGGCAGTCCGGGGAGCGACGTTCGGCCTTACGGCGTGTGGACAGGAACGGCCGAAGGTCCCTTTGCCATTACCTTCGGGATGAAGAACGGCAACTATGTCGATCTCACCGGCATGGCCAACGTCCGGTGGTTCACGAAGACTTCGGGTTTTCATGTCGTTCGTCCCGTCGTAAAGCTGGCCGACGGCACGCTGCTGGTCGGCGACCGGACTTTCTCTTCGGTGCCCAAGCTCACCCTGAGCGAGTTCTCCCTGACCGATATTCGCTGGATCAAGCTGGACCCGGAGCGAATGGTCACGGTCAACAGCGGCCGGTCCCCGACGAACGAAGTCTGGGCTCCCAATCCGGACCTCACCCGCGTCGCGGAAGTCGGCTTCGCCGACCTGTATCCCGGCAGCGGCCACGGCACCGGCGGTTATATCCATCTCGCCGGGATCGAGGTCTACGGCAAGAGCGTGCCGCCAGGGGCGAGGAGCAGCCGTTAGGCTATTTCTCGAAGCGGTCTTGGGCGATCCAAGAACGGTCTTCCCCACCGAGTGCCCTTGGTTTCTTCGGTCGTGAGGGAAATCAGGGAAGATCGTGCGGCCTCCAGGAACGACAGCAATTGAGATTTCCCCTGGGTGTTCCCCAATCGGTGGCATCCCAACGAACCTGTCTCTGACGTTCAAAAGGTTGTGCATTAGGAGAGATGACATTCGGCAACACCTGAATTGTCGTCGCCCCTTCGACGGGCTTGTGGAAAGTCCACATGGTCGTTTGTCGCTATTGGTTCTGCAGTCCGCGCGGCCCTTTCTCCTCTCTCCTTGCGCGCGCTCGACTCGCCCGCTGACTGGGAGAAGTGCCTCGCCTAAGACACCTAAGAAACATCCGACTCTCTTCAGTCTCCGCTACTGCGGCGCCCTGATCGGCATGTCGCCGGGTTCGTTAGGCTCTCGGTACCGGTACAGGTAGTCATACATGGTGGTGACGTTCGGCTGGTGATTCTGCTCGAGGTTCGTGTAGTCCGCGAACTCGTCCATCGTCACGCGTCCGAGAATCTCCTCCAACGAGCGCCCAGCCACGATATGGGTCAACACGCGGTCTCTAAGGGTTGCGAGGTACTCCCGGTAGCGGCGGAAGTAGGCCTGGGTCGCAACCGGCGAGTTGTGCCCCGGCACGACGATGTCCACGTCGTCCATCCGAGCGAGTATTCCCAACACCTCGATGGTGCTGTCCACGTCCATGTCGCGAAAGTCCGGATTGGGCAGTTGCCCCTCTGGACGGGCCAGATCCGGAACGAACAACACACCATCCTGGGGTATGTGGGTGACGATCAGGTTATCGCTGTGGGTCGGGCCGAAGTAGTGCAGCACGACCTTCACGCCGCCCAGGTCGATGTCCAGCGACTCCTCGAACGTGACCGTTGGAACTGGCGCTACGCGCCCCTCCCGAATCAGGTGCGCCCTAATCTTCTTGTGGCCGATGGACACGGCCGTGTCTGCGAACACGGTCGTACCGCAGATATGGGTCTGGTGGTCATGGCTCAGCACGACGTAGCGCACCGGCACGTCGTAGCGTCGCTCGAGCTCTTCTTTGAACCATTGGGCACTGTCCGGATCGCAAGGCGTAGTACCCGGCCCGTCGATTACGATGATGCCTTCCGATGTGGGAACGAACAGCCCGTTGATGGTAGTGCCTCGATTCCCCCAACGGTACACGTGTCCCGAAATCTGGTTGATGCTGGGCTCGGAGGTGTCCCAGCTGGTGGCGTACTGCGCGAACGATGGTGGACTGAGAAAGAATAGTCCTGCGAGACTCAGTGGCTTGATGATATTCATTCTGTTTTTCTCCGCAGATTCAAGCACGTGCTGCTAGCCGTCAACCGGGCGTTAAGCCCGCATCCCCGATTCGCGAAGAGTGGCTTGGCTTCCTCAGCGTGTGCCAGGATCGCTCGAAATGCAATCATTCTTAAGGGGTCACTGGGCGGTCGGGGCGTCATCTCCCCTGACCGTGGACGAATGGCCGTCGAGGCCGGCGGCGCGGAAGACGACGTATGGATCTTTGAATTCGCTCGTGAGATCCTGAGTCGGCTCGCGTTTGATCCGTTAGACGACGGTTATCCAGTCTCGAACGCAGACGGTGAACGGCTCGCGTTCACCCCGGGAAGAGAAATTGTCTGAAAGGCGTCGAACAATACGGGCAGCGTTGAGTATCTCGCCGAGAATCTTGGCGAAGGCACCCAAGCTCCGAATCCTTATTTCTTTTCGGAACACGGTGCAGAGTTGGCCTTCCGGGAACAAGCGAGTCCAAACAACGCGGACAACATCGGCATGATATCTATTGACGAAGACCGCGAGGCGGAATGGCTGTTGAGGAGCGAGTTCAACGAAAGTAATGCCGAATTGTCACCGGATGGGCATTGGATGGCGTATCAGTCTAATGAATCGGGTCAATAAGAAATCAATGTTCATCCGTTTCCTTGACGATCGCTGTCCGTTGTTTGAAACGGAGTGCCCACTCAGTCCCCCCTAGAAGGTTGAGGCTGAGGTTGAGGTTGAGCTGGCCTTCTGCGGGCGTTTTCCTGAAGCCCCGGTGTCGTACGAACCGTAACCGTCAATGGGACTGTTTCGTTGACCTGAAAGCCCGCCTGTAGTCTTATTCATCCAATGCAACCCGGTACCAATCTCGACCACGATGAGATCGGCACACTCATCGGCAAGGGCAGCATGGGAGAAGTGTGGCGTGCGAGGGACATAAAGAGATTTTCCGGCACCAATCAACGCAACAGATCCGCAATCATTTACGGTTCGAGAGACTATGAATTAGCTTCGGAGGAATGAAGATGGAAACATATCGTCGCACCGCCCTCGGCGCCATCGCTTGTACTCTTTTGCTTACATTCCCCGTTCTTGCGCATCATTCGACCCGACTGTTCGACCAAACTCAATTGATTTCGCAAGCGGGCACGGTAAACGTATTCGAGTGGATCAATCCGCATGCTTGGCTGCAAGTCGACTTCACCGACGAGAACGGCAACGTGACGACATGGGCGCTCGAGGGCGGAAGCACCATCCAATTGACGCGATTGGGCTGGAGCCGGGATGATTTCCTGCCAGGCACAGAAATTACCGTGGGTTTTCGCCCGATGAGGGACGGCTCGCGCGGCGGGCAGCTCATGAGTGCGACGCTCCCCGATGGACGCGAAGTATGCTCAAACCGTGGTTGCGGCTAGCAGCCCGTGGCATAAGTCTCAAGGGCCGCGTTACGGCCAAACGGGGCCGGATTCCAGGAGGCAACAACGTGGCGACACGACGTCGCGACTACGCTGCAATGCTCATTCATTGCAAGGCGTCGGCGACAACGAAGACGGCCCCGTTTCGCCGTAATCCTCTGGGCGCGGGGGGGCCACCGACGTTTCAAACGGAGGCCGCAGGCGCCCCGCAGGCTTTGTCATTCGTCGGTCACGATGAGAAGACGGCGCCTGCGGCCTCGGTTTCAAACCTCGGTGGCCGCTCCTCACTTCGCGCCTGCTACCCGAAGACCCCTGCGCGCGGCTCTCGAGATTTATGCCACGGGCTGCTAGGAGCCTGCGCCGTAGGAAGTGAATGAGATAATTGTGTCGCAGTTAGGAGGAGATTGCGATGCCGACGACGTTTCGCCCGTACCAGCCGGATCAGGGGTTGCTGCTGCCGCCGGATATGCGGGATTGGTTGCCGGAGGGGCACTTGGCGCACCATGTGAGCGATCTGGTGGACGGATTGGACTTGACGGCGTTTTACGCGCCTTACGAGGGGGACGGTCGTCGCAAGTCGCCGTATGAGCCGCGGATGATGGTGAAGGTGATGATCTACGGGTACGCGACGGGGGTGTTTTCCTCCCGAGGGCTGGCGCGGAAGCTGGAGGAGGACGTAGCATTTCGGGTGTTGGCGGCGGGGAATTTCCCGAGCCATCGGACGATTTGCGAGTTTCGCCGCCGTCATTTAGCGGATTTCAAGACGCTGTTTGTGGAGGTGGTGCGTCTGGCGCGCGAGACCGGCGTTGCGAACTTCGGCAAGTTGTCGATCGACGGGACGAAGGTTCGAGCCAACGCCAGCAAGCGCAAGGCGATGAGTTACGGTCGGATGCTGGAGGAGGAGCGGCGTCTGGAGGGCGAGATCGAAGCGTTGCTGTCGCGCGCGCGGGAGACCGACGCGGCGGAGGACGCGCGTTTCGGGGAGGCGTATCGCGGCGATGAGTTACCCGAAGAGTTACGCCGCCGGGAGGATCGGCTGGCGGCGATTCGGGCGGCCAGGGCGCGATTGGAGGCCAGGCAACGGGAGGCCGACGAAGCGCAGGGACGCGAGCCCGGTTCGAAGCGCAACCGGAAGGGCGGGCGGCCATACAAGCGGGAATACGGCGAGCCGGCCGAGAAGGCGCAGGACAACTTCACGGATCCCGAAAGCAGGATCATGAAGACCTCATCGGAGGGTTTTCAGCAGTGCTACAACGCGCAGGTGGCGGTGGAGGGAGAGAAGCAGTTGATCGTCGCCACCGAGGTGTCGTCGAACGCCAGCGACCAGGGTCGACTGGTCCCGCTGGTGGACGAGGTGGAGGCCACCCATGGGGAACGGCCGGAGACGGTGCTGGCGGATGCGGGCTACTGCAACGAGGACGACCTTGAGGCGCTGGAGGCGCGCGGCGTGGACGGCTATGTGGCCTTGGGCCGGGAGGGCCGGCGCGCGGTCGCGGTGGACGCGGCCAGGCATCCGGCGAAGGCCCGCATGGCCGAGAAGCTGGCGACCTCGGCGGGACGGGTGCAGTACGCCCAACGCAAATGGCTGTCGGAGGCGCCCAACGGGTGGATCAAGGAGGTGCTCGGTTTCCGCCGATTCAGCCTGCGCGGCCTGAACAAGGTCCAGGGCGAGTGGAACTTGGTGTGTCTGGCGTTGAACGTCAAGCGGATGCAGGGGCTTCAGGCAGCCTGATGACAGGGATACCGCCCGCAAATCAGGCCGAACGAGGCTCGATTCAAGCACCCGTGGCGCACCCATCGGCGCCTCGTCGTCCAAAACGCCCATTCCCCGGTCACCGATACCGATTGATCGCCATCTCGCGTAATTCGCCGAGTCGAAAATCATCCTACGGCGCAGGCTCCTAGGGACCCTCGACGTCAAATCGCAGCGTTTGATCGAAGCGAGACGGCACGGCCTGATCCTTGTCGCCGCGCGCAGGGAGCACAATCGCGTCTAGCTTGTAGAACCTGCCATTCGCAACGTACGAGGAAGAACGAATCCGCCGCCCGTCTTCGGTGTCCAGAACGATGGTCATCCCAAAGGTCGGGTTTCCCCGAAAGCCCACGCGCGGAAAATCGTTGAAGATGACATCGCCCGCGCGTTGAAGATTGTGAGCCACTTCGCTAACGAAGTTTGCGCCGTTTTCCATCAGGCCGTCGAGTTCGACCACCGTCGCTTCGAACAGAACGTTCTCGAATTCGAGCGAGTAGACGTTTGACGAGAGGCCCGAAGTGATCGTCGTTTCGTAAGGGGCGGTCCTCAGGCTTGGCTCGGATGGGAACTGAATCGCGAAGCGGTCTTCTGGATAAACGTATTCCTGCCAGTCGGCTGCACCCGTTGCGGGCAAAGCTGCGATCACCAAAGTGGCAATCAGCAGAAAAATGTGGTGCATCGTCTTCTCCGAAACTTGATTTCGTGCAGTGCATCCTAACACGGCTTGCATATCTGCCGATCCAACGATACCCCGAATCAACATCGGCCTGGTTTGAGGAACTGAAGGAATGGGTGCCGGTGCTGTGATCGGTTCGCATTTCCTACTCACCACTCCACCCGCGTGTCTTTCGTAGTCGCCGCCCAGCAACCATCGAAATGAACGCTGCGCTTCATTGACAGTGCCATTCGCGGACTCTACAATTCGCTCAAAACTGCTCCGCATTGCAAGAGGTGACTCCGATGAATCGAGCTATGTTAAATGTGGCGTCGGTCGCGGTGTGCGCTGTTTTTTCCTGCGGCGGGGCCGCCGCCCAGGAAGCTATTCCGACTGGAGGCCCGATTCCCGACATACGCGGATTCAGCAGCCGCGTCAACGATCCCGAGGCGGTAGCGGCGATCGAGGTGGTCGTCCGCCATGTTGCCGGGCAGGTGTACGTGATTGCCGGCGCAGGTGGGAATGTAACGGTCATGGCGGGCGATGATGGGATCTTCATCGTCGATACTAATTACCCCGTCTTCTACGACCAGATCATGGCCGCAATCCGACGGATCTCGGATGGGTCCATCCGCTTCGTGGTCAACACGCACTCTCACTCAGACCACACTGGCAACAACGAAGAGTTTGCCCGGCAGGGCGCGGTGATTGTCGATCAGCCCAACCTGCGCCGGGCGTTGATAGGAGATCTAAGCGGTTCGGATCTTCCGGGTGGATTGCCGGTGATCACATCGACCGGACCGATGACGTTTCACTTCAACGGGGAGGAAATCCTCTTCGTGCCGTTGAAGCCCTCGCACACGGACGGAGACGCGGCCGTGTATTTCACCGGTTCCGACGTGTGGTCCTTTGGTGACGTCTATCGGACGGACTATCCGTCCTTGAATCCGCGCATCGGCGGCACGCTTGCGAATTTCGAAGAGATCTACCAAATGGCGCTCGATATGACGACCTCGAACACGATCTTTGTCCCCGGCCACGGGCAACTCTCGCCCAGAGAGGAGCTGAGTGGAGTGCTTGACGCCGTGATCACAATTCACGGTCGTATCCGCGACATGGTGGCACGGGGTATGACGCTTGAGGAGATCACCCAGGCGCGTCCGTCAAGGGAGTTCGATGCTCGCTTCTCCAGCGAATCCAAATCGCCCACCACCGGCAATACGGTAGAGAGCGTTTACACCAACATTTACGAAGATGTTTCACGGGAGCTGGCGGAACAACAGTGAAGGACTTCCGCGGATGGGTCCTGTCATGCTAGCTGGAATTCGTTCTGTTTCGAGGAGAAATCGATGCTAGTCCCTGAACAAGCGTGATTGATGAGGAATTGAAAGTGGAATAACCGCCGAAGTACCCGAAATGCCCCCTCTCCGTGCGAAAAAAACCTTGGACAGATTCTTTGGAGAAGGAGGCATTTCAGATGAACGATTATACGCGCAAGAACATGAGGAACCGCAAGCGGCGAATTGAGCGTCGGCTTGGGGATCGGAATTGGAAAGATCAGGCGAAGCCGATGCTGTCGGCGCGCAACATCCGGTACGAGATGGGAGACCGGATGAGGGGTCTGTCGGTGGGCGGCATCGGAATGATGCATCAGGTGGCGCGGCGGACCGGACTGATCGAAGCCATCGACAAGGACGTGCATGTGCTGAAGCGGCATCTGCCCTACCAGGAATCGGATCACGTGTTGAACATCGCCTACAACGCGTTGAGTGGGGGCACGTGTATGGAAGATATCGAACTGCGGCGCAATGACGAAGTGTATCTGGACGCGTTGGGAGCACAGCGGATTCCGGATCCGACCACGGCGGGAGACTTCTGCCGGCGATTTGAGGAAGACGACGTGGAGTCGCTGATGGACACGTTCAATAAAGTGCGGCTGAAAGTCTGGCGCCAGCAGCCCGATGCGTTTTTCGAGGAAGCGGTTCTGGAGGCGGACGGGACATTGGCCCCAACCACCGGAGAATGCAAAGACGGGATGGACGTGGCCTACGACGGGACATGGGGTTATCACCCACTGTTGATTTCGCTGGCGAACACGGCCGAACCGTTATACCTGGTGAACCGGAGCGGCAACCGGCCCTCGCATGAGGGAGCGGCCAAACGGTTCGATCAGGCAATCGCGTTGTGCCAGCGTGCGGGGTTCGATCAGATCCTGCTGCGCGGGGACACCGACTTCAGCCAGACCCGGTATTTGGATGGATGGGACGACCAGGGCGTGGGCTTCATCTTCGGCATCGACGCGATGAAAAACCTGGTGGCCCGGGCCGACCAATTGGAGCCGGACTGCTGGGCGCGCCTGGAACGTCCCGCCAAGTACGAGGTAGCCAGCCAACCCCGCCAGCGTCCCGACAAGGTCAAGGAACGGATCGTTCGGGAGCGTGACTTTGAGAATATCCGCTTGCGGGGCGAGGATGTGGCCGAGTTTGCGTATCGGCCCGGAGCCTGCGATCGGGACTACCGCGTCGTTGTGGTGCGAAAGAATCTGTCGGTGGCCAAAGGGGAGCAGGTGTTGTTCGACGACATCCGGTACTTCTTCTACATTACCAACCGTGCGGATCCTGCGGACCAGATCGTGATGCGTGCGAATCAACGGTGCAATCAAGAGAATCTTATTGAGCAGCTCAAGAACGGCGTACACGCCTTGGGGATGCCGGTCGGGGATCAGACCAGCAACTGGGCCTACATGGTGATGGCCTCACTGGCCTGGACACTGAAGGCGTGGTTTGCGTTATTGCTGCCCGAAACCGGACGTTGGGGCCAGAAGTATCAGGCCGAGAAGCAGACCGTGCTACGCATGGAGTTCAAAACGTTCCTGAACGCCTTCATGCTCGTGCCTTGCCAGCTCGTGCGTACTGGTCGGCGCATCGTCTTCCGGCTGATGGCCTGGAACCCGTGGTTGCCAGTCTTGTTTCGTGCCGTGGATGTGTTGCGTCAACCTCTGCGATGCTGACCCGATCATGGATCTGAGCCCGGGCGGTCGAGGTCCCGGTTTCTTTCAACCCTTCAAACAGACACGGCGAGGCGGCAACTGAAACAGATACAACACGAACCGCATACCTGGAAAAAGCGATCTGGGAACGGGAGCTTATGCCTCCAATTTTACGGCCGTGAACCGGCCGTTTGTCCACTGGTTATGCGCTTGTTTTGGGGCTAGTCAGGACTCGGAATCAGCAGCTTAGCTGGCACCGCTTCGCGGACAGTGACCTTCTGAACACGAACCTCTGACTCTCCCCGAAACTCAGCCTGCGACAATCCAGATCCCTGTATCGTCGCCTAATCGTCAATGTGGAATCTCGATATACCAAGTCCTACAGATGGAAGCGTAGGGGATAACACCGGAAGGTGGCTCCTGAATCGCGTTCACTCAAAACTGTTGTGGGAGTTGTGGGAATTTCAGCAGTTCAATTCTGCACACGCTCGAATACCCATCCCGGCAACACAGTCGCTGCTGCCGTCGTCATCTTAGCGACTCGACAAGTCTCTATTCGCCTTACGTAACCTTGACAGTGATCCTCTCCGTATACCGCAACAGGAATCGCTGCGTCGTCAGACTCTAGGCCGCCGGGTGCTTGTCCAAAAGATATCGATATGAATTCCACCCGATCGGTTGCTCTGTTTGGTAAGGACACTCGTTAATCGCAGATTTGAGCCCCTTCGCCGGGAACGTACGCATTACATACCAGTGGTCGCTGCGGTTGACTGAATCAACACCGGCGATCCTAACGATTCAAAACGGAGTGAGTATGTGGTGCTAAACTCGGCGGCTCCCGAGCTGTCCGAACCACTATTCTGTAAGGAGACCAGCCATGAAAATTTCCAGAACCCTGACATTCGTTGGTTGCGGATTGTTCGCGCTACTTTTCCTGCCGATCGTCGCACAGAGTCAAGCCCATTCTTAGTTGAAACTCTCCACGGCTCACGATGGGTCATGCAACCTTCTTCTTCGATCTCGTCGACGTCTTCGCCTCAATTTTCAGCTCTCGCTGGAGGGCTTCGCGGAGCTTTGGAAGATGACGGTAGCCGATCACCTTCCTCAGGCGCGGTTCGATGTCGATGAGCGCCGTCGCCAACCAGCGTTGCCGCTGACTCGAGTTCTTCCAATGATCGACCTTCGCACACCTTTCCTCGACAAGGGCATTGACCGATTCCAGGCAATTCGTCGTCTTGAACGAACGGCCCAAGACCCCGTACACGCCGAGCCGATGCAACGTGAGGGTCTCTTCCAGGCCTTCCTCAAGGCTCGCAGCCCCCGATTGGTTTCGCTCCTCGAGCTCTCCATGGAGCTCTCCGAGCGCCGCCCGAGCTTCGTCGTACTCCGGGCGCTCGTAGGCCCGCTGCAGCCGGCGTCGCCACACGGCTTGCTCGGTCTTCGATAGGTATCTCACGACGTTCTCTGCGTTTGTGCCATTGGCAGCGTTGGACCAGGGCTCGATTCCTGAATGCCTTCTTGACCGCCGCCCGCAGACCTTTGCCGCCGTCGACAATCACCAGCACGCCTTCAGAGATGTCCAGGCCCCGCTCCATCAACGAACGGAGAAACGGAGTCAGCACTTGCTCGTTCTCCGTGTCGGTCTCCACGAAGCCCAAGAAGCGTTTGTCGCCCGAAAGCGTGACGCCCAGGGCCACTACCATCAGGGCGTCGGCAAACGCCTTCCCGTCCAGGAAGATCGCCACGACGTCCTCGCCACTCAGATCCCGCTCCTGCATCTCCCGAAGTTTCGCGGCACTCGCCTGGACGAATCCTCGAGACACCGTCGAACTCGACAGTCCGATCGCTCCCGGAATCGCTTCAGCGGCCGATTCATAGTTCCGGCAGGAGATCCCATACAGCACACGTCTGAGCAGTAGCTCGTTCACCGGAATGTGTGCCAATCTTAGTTGGAAATTGAAACGGCTCCAAACCCCATGGTTTGATGGTATTGGAAGAAACAACATCAAGCCTGTAAGAGAAAGGAGCCGAGATGAGGAGTCTGTTACGTTCGGTAAAGAAACGCAAGAAGTCGCGTGTGCTGGGTGAGGTCGAGGTCCTGAGCCGGGAGGAATACTCGGGACTGGAATTGGACTCGAAGGTGGAGATGATTCGGGCGTTGATCCCACTGGGGTTGATGCACGTGGAGGAGTTGCTCGACGAGGAAGTGAAGTCGTTGGCGGGTGAGCGATACGCACGAAAGGAGGCGGCGTTGCGGGGCCGGCGACACGGGAGCAATCCGGGGACCGTGGGGCTGGGTGGCCAGCGGGTGCCGGTTCGGGTGCCTCGAGTGCGCAGCGTGGCGGGCGGGGAGATTCCGCTTCGGACCTACGAGGAACTCAGTCCGGGTGGCGCGGTGAACGAGCTACTGCTCAGACGTGTGCTGTATGGGATCTCCTGCCGGAACTATGAATCGGCCGCTGAAGCGATTCCGGGAGCGATCGGACTGTCGAGTTCGACGGTGTCTCGAGGATTCGTCCAGGCGAGTGCCGCGAAACTTCGGGAGATGCAGGAGCGGGATCTGAGTGGCGAGGACGTCGTGGCGATCTTCCTGGACGGGAAGGCGTTTGCCGACGCCCTGATGGTAGTGGCCCTGGGCGTCACGCTTTCGGGCGACAAACGCTTCTTGGGCTTCGTGGAGACCGACACGGAGAACGAGCAAGTGCTGACTCCGTTTCTCCGTTCGTTGATGGAGCGGGGCCTGGACATCTCTGAAGGCGTGCTGGTGATTGTCGACGGCGGCAAAGGTCTGCGGGCGGCGGTCAAGAAGGCATTCAGGAATCGAGCCCTGGTCCAACGCTGCCAATGGCACAAACGCGAGAACGTCGTGAGATACCTATCGAAGACCGAGCAAGCCGTGTGGCGACGCCGGCTGCAGCGGGCCTACGAGCGCCCGGAGTACGACGAAGCTCGGGCGGCGCTCGGAGAGCTCCATGGAGAGCTCGAGGAGCGAAACCAATCGGGGGCTGCGAGCCTTGAGGAAGGCCTGGAAGAGACCCTCACGTTGCATCGGCTCGGCGTGTACGGGGTCTTGGGCCGTTCGTTCAAGACGACGAATTGCCTGGAATCGGTCAATGCCCTTGTCGAGGAAAGGTGTGCGAAGGTCGATCATTGGAAGAACTCGAGTCAGCGGCAACGCTGGTTGGCGACGGCGCTCATCGACATCGAACCGCGCCTGAGGAAGGTGATCGGCTACCGTCATCTTCCAAAGCTCCGCGAAGCCCTCCAGCGAGAGCTGAAAATTGAGGCGAAGACGTCGACGAGATCGAAGAAGAAGGTTGCATGACCCATCGTGAGCCGTGGAGAGTTTCAACTAAGAATGGGCTTGACTCGTTCACCGCGCCACCCGGACTGAGTTCCTCGTAGGTCCGAAGCGGAATCTCCCCGCCCGCCACGCTGCGCACTCGAGGCACCCGAACCGGCACCCGCTGGCCACCCAGCCCCACGGTCCCCGGATTGCTCCCGTGTCGCCGGCCCCGCAACGCCGCCTCCTTTCGTGCGTATCGCTCACCCGCCAACGACTTCACTTCCTCGTCGAGCAACTCCTCCACGTGCATCAACCCCAGTGGGATCAACGCCCGAATCATCTCCACCTTCGAGTCCAATTCCAGTCCCGAGTATTCCTCCCGGCTCAGGACCTCGACCTCACCCAGCACACGCGACTTCTTGCGTTTCTTTACCGAACGTAACAGACTCCTCATCTCGGCTCCTTTCTCTTACAGGCTTGATGTTGTTTCTTCCAATACCATCAAACCATGGGGTTTGGAGCCGTTTCAATTTCCAACTAAGATTGGCACACATTCATCGCACAGGCACAGGAACCCAATCACTCGTTCGAGGAGCTTCGGACAAGTATGGACCTTGCGGAAGGGGATGAGGTTCGATTGGTCGATATCCAGGGGACGACCACCAAAGGTCGATTCGTGTCGATGTCTGAAGATTCGATGAGCGTCCTGGTGAACGGAAGCCGCCGTGAGGTCCTCGAGGCTTCAGTCCGAGAGGTCCGCAGGCAGAGACCCGACTCCCCTTGGACTGGCGCACTGATTGGACTAGGAGCGGGTGTTGGTGCCACCATTGTCGCAGTGCACAGCACATGTTCGCTGCCCGACCCTGAGTGTGAAGCGATTGCGGGCGCTGTTTTCGGTACTGCGTTCGCTGGCGGCGGTCTAATCGTGGGCGGAATCATCGACTACTTCGTTCACGGCTACGATACGGTTTTCGAGCCTCCGACGTCATCCCGGAACAGGGGTTTCGAGATTTCTCCAATCATTGGCAGCAGGCAAAAGGGCGCGCGTATGGGGTTTTCGTTTTGACACCATGCTTTGGCGTTTTCGAGACGCCCCCTGGACGTATCGTCGCCTATGCTCCAAAGTGGATCGCGCCTGAAGGGCTCCATGTGAGGGCGTTCCACTTTTGCCTGTGCGCGGTATCTCAGGGACTGGACGTTCTGATTGACCGCAACTCCTTGTGCAGGCAGATCGAAGCGGGGCTTCTCCGGATCAGATCGGCGAAGCGCGATGATTGACGCGCTTCAATTCTCGTTCTTGACGTACTTCGTCACGCCCCGCAGTCTTGCCTCCAAATCGAGCTGTGCCCAGTCCCGGAAGACGCGATAAGGATTGGCGCCGCTGTTGATGGGCTGCGCTCTGTCGGTCTCAACCGTGCCTGCCCGCTGCTGCGTTTGAACGCTCGTTGCCAGCAGGGCAATCCCGACGGCTGCGATCACCACCATCGACGAGAACCTCACGAAGCTTGAAACTTTTATGTCAATGCTCCTTCTCAATTCCAACTCTGAATGGCCTTGTAATGCAGGGACTCCGGAGGGAGCTCGGCCAACTCGATGCGGCCCATGTACGGATCAGTGATGTTGGCGAGGATCGCTTTGGTATCGCTGGTGCGGGTATCACTGACAATTGCGCCGTCACTTCTGAACTGTGCGACGGCGTCTGCCACGTTCTCGACGTGCAGCCCATAATGGGTGAAACCTGCAGGCCGTTGTGCGTTCGCCTGCCCGAGCTCAAGGAACGTGTTTTCGCTGATGTGCATGTAGACCAGCCTCGGCTGCCCGTTGTCGTCGTTGAGACGGAACGCTTCCCGGTAGCCCATTGTCTCGGTGTAGTAGGTCATCGCATCCGGGATGTCCGGCACGTTGATGCCCACGTGATTCATCATCACGACATTACTGTTGGCGTTTTGCGCCAACCCCACACTTACGGTCAACCCAACGAAGAGTCCGGCCGCAAACAGCATTGCTCCGCGCATGATACTTTCCTCCGATGATTTGTTAAGCAGGCAAGAACGCCAGGTTGTCTGCCGACGCTCGTGTGTTTGTAGTCTCACCGGTCAGTCCGGCGACTGCAAGCGATTCATTGTGGCGTAATCGACGATCAAGACATCAAGCCTATTACTTCCCAACAACGCTGTAATGTTGACTGAATCGTCGTGCCAACTCCCGAATAGCGGGCCAACTTGGAAGAAACCGAGCGCCCAAGAATCTATATCGTCCTCAACTGGTCTGAAGTACTGAAGGAACGGGTGCCGGTCCCCTAAGGTGCCGCTGGTTCAGCCTGTTCAACGCCCGAAAACTTTTCCAAGTATGACCTGATAGGTCCGTAGAAATTTCACTTCTCTGTATCGTCGCCTATGCGGAGAAGTCGATTCTGTTCAAGACACCCATCGTTCAGGGAGTTTTCATAACTTCCGGATAGGCGTTACTCAGGAGTTGGGCTTTTCTTGCCGTCGTTTCCTGGAACGCGTAGCGACGCCGGGGTTCACGTCCCCACGATCTGAATGGGAATCCCTTCCGGATCTAGCAGCCCGTATCTGGAATCCCGAGTCCAGGTTCTGATCCGGAATCAACCCGTGCCGGGCAAGTGCCTGGGTCACTTGATCTCTGTTGAACCCGTCAACGGCGATCGCGTAGTGATCGACGATTCCAGTGGGGGCTTACGGTGCAGAGAGACGATCACCCGCGTCGTACCCATTCGAACTATTTCGTTGTCTCTTAATTGTCTCTTACCGCGGCTCCAGCTGCATTCGAATATTCGTTCCTAAGGATCCATGAGGCGGAAAACGTAAAGCGCGTTCGCCTGGTCGGGGCTGACGAATTCGGTTGCGAGGAACGTGGCGATGCGCCAGGGGCTCCCACCTTCCCGGGCCGCGGTCATGGCCACGTATTGTACGCCGTCCACCTCGAACGTCATCGGGAATCCCTGTACCGATGTGCCGAGGCGGGTTCGCCACAGGACTTCTCCGGTCTCAACGTCGAACGCCCTGAACCACCGGTCGTAATCGCCCGCGAACACGATACCGCCCGCAGTGGTCAGCGTCGCAGTTAGAAACGGCGCCCTCTGCTCGACGCTCCAGACTTCCTCCATCGAGGCGACGTCATAGGCTGCCAGCTTACCGACGTTGCCGTCGGTTCCAGGCATTTCCATCCATGCACGGTCGGCTCCGCTCTCCCCGCCTCCGGCTTCCAGGAGGATCTCCCGCCCGGACATCTCCATGCAGCTCTGGCTCAGGGGGATCACCATCAGACCGGCGTCAGGGGAATAGCTGGTGGCGTGCCAGTTGTGGCCGCCCGCCGTTGACGGACAAACCGAAACCCAATCCCCGACCCTGGCGTTCGCGATGTCCTCCCGGTACTGGACCTCTCCGGTCGTCGCATCGATCGAAAGCACGTTCTGGTACACCGTTTCCTTCATTCCAAGGAACGTCCCGTCCCGACGGTCCAGCTTCCACAGGACGCCATGCTTGCCGATGGTCAGCAACGACGGACGGCCGTCGATGTCGGCCAGGACCTGCTC
Source organism: Terriglobia bacterium (assembly GCA_965263045.1). GTDB lineage: Bacteria > Acidobacteriota > Terriglobia > 20CM-2-55-15 > 20CM-2-55-15. The sequence goes on along the minus strand of CBDHGK010000041.1, from coordinate 3,040,489 downwards.
GAATCCTTCGTCCAGGTCCAGCGATTCTCCCGGAACGTGGTTTCGGTACCAGACGATGCGCCCATCCTCGGTGTCGAGGGCCAACGTCGAGTTGGCGTAGAGCGTGGCGTCATCGGTGGTGAGGCCCCGGCTGGCCGCGACCCAGGGCTTTGCCTGAGCCGTTCCGAAGTACACCAGACCGAGTTCGGGATCCCAACTGCCACCGTTCCAGAGGTCTCCTCCGGCCCGGAGCTCCCATGGAAGGTCGCCCCAGGTATCGCCGCCCGGTTCGCCCGGTCGGGCGATCGTGTAGGTACGCCACAGTTCTTCTCCGGTTCGGACATCATGAGCGGTTATGAAACAGCTCTCCTCGATGAATCGAGTGCAACCGTTGATGCCGTTGATGACTTTGCCGTCGGCCACGATGGGCCCGGCGGTGTTTGCGAATCCGAGATCGGAACCTTCAATCTGTGTCTCCCAGCGAACGACTCCCGTACGGGCATCCAGCGCCACCATGGCGGCGTCATTGGTGGACACCAGAACCTGGTCCTCGAACAGGGCAACGCTCTGCACCCGGGCTTCTCCGCTCGCATCCTTGCGCTGGTACTCCCACAGCAGAGCCCCCTCGGCAGCATCCAGCGCCTGTACGAGGTCGCCGGCGCCGGTCAGGAACAGCACTCCGTCGCGCTCGAGAGGCGCGGTCCGGTAGCGGCTGCCATCGGGAAGCCCCCATACCCATGCGAGTTGCAGGCGATTGACGTTGTCTCGATCGATCTGGGACAGTGAACTGAAACCGTTCGAGCCCGGCGAACCGCGCCAGTGCAGCCAATCCCCCCGGGGGGGATTCCGCAAGTCGGCGTCCGATACCGGATCGTAGGAATCCACAACGCTGTAGGTCTCGGTAATACCGCCGGCGGATTCCGACACGTCTCCCAGGAACTCGGGAGGGGCCTGAATGGTGTCGGGCGACCGGATGCGGCCCGACCTGCCCGGAACCGGTGGAACCCCCGCGACATCGGTCACGACGGGTGCCGTCCCCGGGATAAGCGTTCCGGGTGAGGCGACGGTCAACGCGACCGCCCCCGGCCCGACCTCGTTGGCCGCGAGAATATAGGCGACGATGGCGGCGACCTCAGCCTCTGCCAGCGATCCGATGTCTCCGGGCGGCATTGTCGTGGCGATCCGTTGCATGAACTCCGCCACGGGCCGTCCACCCCAGTTGTTCCGGAAGTTCGGGCCGGCCAGCTCGGGCGCCTCGAAGGAACCCTGGAGGTCGGCCAGATGGCACCCTGCGCAGGCGGAGGCATAAACGCCGGCGCCGGACTCGGCTTGCGCGACCGTGTATGTTGTTTGAGGGCCCTGGGAAAATCCGAGTGTCGATTGTGTCAGGAATATCACCACGGCCAGAGCGAACGTGTCGCCTCGAGGGCGGGCGCTTGCAAGACGCTGGAATAAACCATGTACGAGGGAGCCTGGTTTCTTTTTCATTTGCGGTCAGAATAATACGCCGATCCGACCAGGGGGTAGCGGAAAAAACAGAACTTGGATTCAATGCTCAACCTCCGAGAAGATCTGTCGTTACCTCGAGCAGTGCAGGGAGAAATCAATGGGAGCGGCATGGTGGTCTTGATGATGGTGGGGTCGGCGAGGTGCCCGAACTGCAGGCAAACGTTGACTGAATAGACCCTGATCGAACCGAAGTAATTCGTCTAGTTGCGACCGGATTCACTTGTCCGGGTAGGGCGTGATACAGGAGATGAGAATTTGATAGCGCTAACTCCCTGCCTTAGTATTCTTTGCTGAGTATTTCTCGGTTTTCAGCGACACGCTTTAAACATGGAATTTGGCATCAAATTCAGCTATTGCGCGAATTCGTGCCTCCTTAGGTAAAGGTGGAATGGGCGAGGTGTGGCGTGCCCGAGACACGAAACTCGGGTGTGCGGTCGCCATCAAAACCCTACCGGAAGGGTTTGCCAAGGATGCAGATCGTCTGGCAGGATTCGAGCGCGAGGCGAAAACCGCGGTATCGCTCGACCACCCGAACGTCGCCCAGTTACCCGGTTTGAAAAACCCACCGGCGCTCACGCCCTCGTAGTGGAGTTGGTTGAGGGACCGACGCTGGCGGACCGTGTTACGCAGGGGCCGATACCTGTCGACGAAGCTCTGGAAGCTGTACGGCTGTGATCGGCGAGTGATTGTGAAATGTTGTTTTTGAGAGTTTCGCTTACTAGCCCGCATAGATCACCAATCGACGCGTGATTGCGATTTTGCGTAAAAGAACCCTGGGTGGGCGCGAGATGGTGTGGGGGGAGCGTCTCAGGGTGAATTGACGAGTTTTTGGCGATGTGAGAAGCGGATTTTCGTGCTCAATAGAGCGTTGACGATCGCGATCAGACACACCTCGGCTCGGACTGGATAATCAAATCGAATTCAGGGACGAAGCGGGAGCGTCGGCGTCAGCATCGCAGTGGCATCGCCTGTAGGTTGCGCACAACGGCGGTGAAGACTTCGGCGTAGGGACAGGCTTCAGCCATCGACACCCAGACGTTGCGGACCGTGAACCGGATTCGGGCACCGATCTTGAGCAGCTTCAGCCGGATCGTGCCGCATTGAGCCCGCGCCAGTTCGGTATTGTGGAGTCCGAGTCGGCGCAGTGCATGCATGATCATGTAGGCGGCCGAAGACAGATAGAGTCGGAGTTGATTGGCGCGCATGGTGGACGCGCTGGTGCGGTCGGCAAACAGATCCAGTTGTTGCTCTTTGATCCGGTTCTCCATGTCGCCGCGCGCACAGTAGAGATCCTCGTATAGCGCACGGGCCTCCCAACGTTCTGGTGACAGCGATGTGACGATGAATCGGGGATTGGCGCCCTTGCCCAGAACCTCCGCCTTGCCCACGACGCGCCGTTGTTGGCTCCAACTGTCTCGTGTGCGATAGCGGAAGTCCTTAAATACCCGTGCCGATTGACCGGTGGATTCGAACTCCGATTTCGCCTGAGCCATGGCTTCAGCGATATCCTTCTTGAGTCGCTCGTTCTTGGCCAATCCCACCACGTAATCCACCTGATGGGATTCACACCAGGTCAGTAAGTCATCTCTGCAGAAGCCGGAGTCTCCACGGACGATGATCGACACATCCGGCCAGCTCTTCCGGATCTGTCCGATGATGCGGGTCAGTTCCTCAACCGATCCGGCCGCGCCATCGATATTGGAGCGCCGTAATCGGGCGCACAGCAGATGCTCACCCGAGAAGATGTACAACGGCAGATAACAGTAGTTGCCGTAGTAGCCATGAAAGAATCGTCCCTCTTGTTGCCCGTGGATCGGATCGTCGGTGGCATCGAGGTCCAGAATGATTTCTTCAGGCGCCGATTCAAAGGCTGCGATGAAGGCATCGACCATCCAGCGGTCGACCTGGTCCGTATCCATCGCAATCTTCTTGTATCGCTCCTCCCCGCCGACTTCAGCCCCAGTCAACTCCAGCCGATTCAGTGTGCACTTGGCCGCCAGAGCCTTTCCCCGGTCGCTGGCCTGCCGTCGGTTGCCTCCCAGCGGATCGGCCTTATCCACCGCCACGGCCAGCATCGGATCGGTGCGTAGTTGGTCGTGATCGTTCAGGTCTTCATATCCCAGACACAGGCCATACACCCGTTGCCCAATCAATTCTTTCACCGTGTGCTCGATCAATCGCGGGTCCCGGTGATCGGCGAAACATTCGGCCAGTCCATCGATCAACCCGGTCCGTTTTTCGACCTCCCGCAACAGCAGGACACCCGCGTCGGATGTGATCTTCCCTCCGTCGAATCGAGCCTTCACTTTTCGTTGATTAAGTCCGTGAAATTCAAACGTGGTTTGGTTACACTCTGTCGTCATAAGGGCCGCCTTTGTTTGGTGTCTGAAACGTTCTTGTCAAACGCTTTATGCCAAACAGGGCGGCCTTTTCTGGTCCATCTGGTGATTTATGCGGGCTAGCGGCCTTCTGACCGCCCTATCGTTTCTAGCACCCAGCGGGTTTGCCCAGGAGTTCGTGCCTAGTCCCTGAACAAGCGTGATTGATGAGGAATTGAAAGTGGAATAACCGCCGAAGTACCCGAAATGCCCCCTCTCCGTGCGAAAAAAACCTTGGACAGATTCTTTGGAGAAGGAGGCATTTCAGATGAACGATTATACGCGCAAGAACATGAGGAACCGCAAGCGGCGAATTGAGCGTCGGCTTGGGGATCGGAATTGGAAAGATCAGGCGAAGCCGATGCTGTCGGCGCGCAACATCCGGTACGAGATGGGAGACCGGATGAGGGGTCTGTCGGTGGGCGGCATCGGAATGATGCATCAGGTGGCGCGGCGGACCGGACTGATCGAAGCCATCGACAAGGACGTGCATGTGCTGAAGCGGCATCTGCCCTACCAGGAATCGGATCACGTGTTGAACATCGCCTACAACGCGTTGAGTGGGGGCACGTGTATGGAAGATATCGAACTGCGGCGCAATGACGAAGTGTATCTGGACGCGTTGGGAGCACAGCGGATTCCGGATCCGACCACGGCGGGAGACTTCTGCCGGCGATTTGAGGAAGACGACGTGGAGTCGCTGATGGACACGTTCAATAAAGTGCGGCTGAAAGTCTGGCGCCAGCAGCCCGATGCGTTTTTCGAGGAAGCGGTTCTGGAGGCGGACGGGACATTGGCCCCAACCACCGGAGAATGCAAAGACGGGATGGACGTGGCCTACGACGGGACATGGGGTTATCACCCACTGTTGATTTCGCTGGCGAACACGGCCGAACCGTTATACCTGGTGAACCGGAGCGGCAACCGGCCCTCGCATGAGGGAGCGGCCAAACGGTTCGATCAGGCAATCGCGTTGTGCCAGCGTGCGGGGTTCGATCAGATCCTGCTGCGCGGGGACACCGACTTCAGCCAGACCCGGTATTTGGATGGATGGGACGACCAGGGCGTGGGCTTCATCTTCGGCATCGACGCGATGAAAAACCTGGTGGCCCGGGCCGACCAATTGGAGCCGGACTGCTGGGCGCGCCTGGAACGTCCCGCCAAGTACGAGGTAGCCAGCCAACCCCGCCAGCGTCCCGACAAGGTCAAGGAACGGATCGTTCGGGAGCGTGACTTTGAGAATATCCGCTTGCGGGGCGAGGATGTGGCCGAGTTTGCGTATCGGCCCGGAGCCTGCGATCGGGACTACCGCGTCGTTGTGGTGCGAAAGAATCTGTCGGTGGCCAAAGGGGCGCAGGTGTTGTTCGACGACATCCGGTACTTCTTCTACATTACCAACCGTGCGGATCCTGCGGACCAGATCGTGATGCGTGCGAATCAACGGTGCAATCAAGAGAATCTTATTGAGCAGCTCAAGAACGGCGTACACGCCTTGGGGATGCCGGTCGGGGATCAGACCAGCAACTGGGCCTACATGGTGATGGCCTCACTGGCCTGGACACTGAAGGCGTGGTTTGCGTTATTGCTGCCCGAAACCGGACGTTGGGGCCAGAAGTATCAGGCCGAGAAGCAGACCGTGCTACGCATGGAGTTCAAAACGTTCCTGAACGCCTTCATGCTCGTGCCTTGCCAGCTCGTGCGTACTGGTCGGCGCATCGTCTTCCGGCTGATGGCCTGGAACCCGTGGTTGCCAGTCTTGTTTCGTGCCGTGGATGTGTTGCGTCAACCTCTGCGATGCTGACCCGATCATGGATCTGAGCCCGGGCGGTCGAGGTCCCGGTTTCTTTCAACCCTTCAAACAGACACGGCGAGGCGGCAACTGAAACAGATACAACACGAACCGCATACCTGGAAAAAGCGATCTGGGAACGGGAGCTTATGCCTCCAATTTTACGGCCGTGAACCGGCCGTTTGTCCACTGGTTATGCGCTTGTTTTGGGCCTAGTGAGACGGCTGAACGATTTACTGGAATGTGGAGGCTCGTCTCATGGGTGGATTCGCAAGGGCAACAAGTTCCAAATCAGGGTCCGAGTCCAACGGGATTCATCGTCTACGACGCAAGTGGAAATATGTCTGTACAGATAATGCCGGACAGGTCACGACCTCAATACGTGGGCGCACCGACGCCGGACGAAGCGAAAGCGATACTCACGGGCTATGTAGCGTACTTTGGCAGGTGGACCATCGATGAAGACGCACAAACCGTAACACACCACCGGACAGGATCGATCAACCCGGATTTCAACGCCCCGTTTGTGCGTAGGTATGAGTTTGGTCCCCGAGGCCGGGTGACACTGATTCCCGTCGGAAGCGGTTCCCGGCTGACGTGGGAGCGTGTTGAATAGCGACGGTCGAAGAAGGCCCTCTGCAACTGTCCGACGCCGACATTCATTCTAAACGCCCGCCTACCCTCGAGAAGTTCTTCCGCACAGCTGGATGGAGTTTGTCAGCCTGGCCAGACTCAACGCACGTCGCTTGGACCTGGAGGCGGGAGAACTCATCGGCAATCCAGTGAAGGTTCGGTGTGCTTCGCCCGAGGGCCCAAAGGCCTGACAACGTTTGTGCCCCATGCAGAGCCCGTCAGTCGGCATCCGGATTCGCATGGCCAATCTGCCCGCTCATTGCGCGACGAGGCGGCCGCCCCCTGTGGGCTGCATCAGGACGGTACCGTCCTCTCTAGTGACCCGGGCGAGCCGCGCATATCTCTGCGTAGTCTGTGCGTTCTTGACGGGGTGAGCTTCGACGGTGACCTGCTCTCCGGGCCTCAGCGAGTCCTCCGTCCAGCCCCCGCCCAGCATGACGCGCACAGGATGTGTTTCGATTCTCCAGTCGACCGTGTCGCCGTTTGCCTCCGTCACCTCGACGTAGATATACACATGGGGATTCCGCCAGTCGAGACGGGTCAGTCGACCCTGGACTGTGACGATGGTCTCGGTATCGAAGTACTGCTGACTGTGGTGAGCGAAAGCATCCGAGGGCAACACGAGCGCACCCGCGACGAGGATTGAGGCGGTGACGCTCGCCGCAAATGTTGTTGATAACCAGGATCTCATCTTGCTGACCTCCCCTAGCTCAGGTATAGACCCGACGCGTGCAGCGTTGACGATCGACACCCCCTCACGGAACTACGGCGAGTCACTCTGTGGCAGCCGAACCCAGTCCGGATCCCGGTACTTCGAAGGGAAGAATTGCGCCGGGAACCTCGCCTCCTCCGGGACGCAGTTGTACTCCGCCAACGCTGTCTCGGTAGGTCCCCATTCGTAAACGAAACCATAGGGCTCCAGCAGAATGAGCGGATCCTCGGCGACCACCTCCACTCTCAAACGGTCGCCGACGCGCCAATATCGCTCGCTCACCTTCTTCAGCGTCGAGGAGGCCACGTTCCCCGAGTTGACGTGCCCGTTCGGATCAAAATCAAACTTCGTGGTCTCGATCACCAGGCTGTCACCGTCGTACCGACCGATCGAGTGCCCTTGCATGGTGAAACCAGTCGGACCTGGTGTCGGATGGCCGTACCCCTCCAGCCAGACGGTACGAACGACGTCATCCTTCTCATAGCGGAGAAGCACCCGGTTCGCCTGCTGCTCGATTTGAAAGTTGTAGGGGTCACGAATGATGACGGGTGCTGTGGCCGGCCGGCAGTCATATCTCGGCGCCAGTACCTCGTCGAACATCTCCCGAAATCCAATGGCTCGGGCCGTCAGGCGGACAGGATCATCCTGTCCGACGCTCCCTCTCCTCTCCCAGTTCCCCGAGAGATCAGGAACGTCACTTACGGATCCCGGAGACTGAGCGTCAAGATCAATGGGGTGATATCCGGCCACCGCCAACAGCACAGTAGCAATGGCAACCGTCAGGAGCGCTTGACGTTGAGCAGCTATGTCCAAGAGGCCAACGACCCTTCTCTATGAAAAAGATTATTTCACAAGAAGATCACGCCACCGCTTCTTCTCGTTTAGGAAAGTTCACCCTTATGGAGCATCAAGGTGCGGGTCCCTGTCAAGGTCGAAATAGGAACCTGTGGGAGGCCAATTATCAGACTGTCCCGCAATCCGCTGAGATATCAAGTCTTGTGATCCTGGGAGGAGTCGCTGGGACGTCTCGATGCGCGACCTCATCACCCTACTGGTCCACCGGATCGCCACGCTGGATCGGCTGACGGGAGAAACTCCACATGCCTGTAACGTCGTGCCTGCACTTCCATGTGACTGATTCATTGACCTGAAATCCGACATGTAGTCTCATTCACACAATGGAATCTGGCACCAAACTCGGCCATTACGAAATGGGAGGACCCTCATGGCAAATCGTAGAGACTTCTTAAGAAGCGTCGGTTACGCGGGGGCTGGGACCCTGCTGATGGGCGGCGCGTTCGGCGCCCGGGCTCAGACCCCTCGCAAGGAAGTGTTTGTTGGCGGACGACCGACGACGGTCGTCGACATTCACGCTCACTGTGCCTTTCATGACGAGCTCCGGGCCAGACTTCCGAACGCGGCTCCTGAGGGACGCCGTACCGTCCTGGGGCCAGACCGTTTGGAAGAGATGGACGCGCGCGGTATCGATATCCAGGCACTCAGTATCAATCAATACTGGTGGTACGCGACCGATCCCAGCCTCGCGGCCGAGATCGTCCGCATCCATGACGAGAGCCTCGCCGAATGGTGCGCGATGCACCCCGACAGGTTTGTCGCACTCTCATCCGTGGCGCTGCAGCATCCCGAGCTCGCCGCGGAGCAATTGGATTACGCGGTCAACGAGTTAGGCCACCGTGGCGCGTCTGTGGGTGGAACGGTGCTTGGCGAGTCGAACGCCCTGGCCAAGTATGATCCGTTCTGGGCCAAAGCCGAGGAGCTCGGCGTGCCCGTGTTCATGCATCCAGACAACGCCGCCACCGTTCTCCGGGAAGCGGGGCTGCCCGAGGTCGGTAATCAGGGCAACATCATCGGCAATCCGCTCGAGACCACGGTGTTCCTGACGAACCTGATCTTCGAGGGCGTGTTCGATCGCTTCCCGGGACTCAGGGTCTGTGGGGCGCACGGCGGCGGATTCCTGCCATCCTACTTCGGCCGCACTGAGGTCGCTTGCGCTCGGGGCAACGCCAACTGCAAGAATCTGAAGCAGCCGAGTGCGTACTTGAGGGAGCAGATCATGGCCGACTCGATGGTCTTCTCGTCAGAGGCGCTGCGACATCTGGTGGCCGAGATGGGCGTCAGCCAGATCGTCTACGGATCCGATCAGCCGTTCGTCTGGCCCGATACCGTGGATTTGATCGTAGATGCCAACTTCTTGAGCGATGCGGACAAAGAGGCGATCCTCGGAGGAAACCTAAGGCGATTGTTGAAGATCGATTTGTAGACTCGACAGAGCGCAGCAACTCCGAGCGCCCTTTGTGAGGGTACTCTCGACTTGGGCCCATTGTTGCCAGACTGGTGATTGGTCCTGAACTGTTACGAAAATATGGTCTAAGCCCTTCAGAATCAGTCCACGCATTTCGGGCCCTCTGGCGCAGTATCGGGAGCACGAAAATGCATGTTTTCATCTATCGGGGTGAGCTCCCACTCATGGACGTCTTGTTTGATGCACTGAAACAACGGGTACCCGTGTCCTAGCAGCCCGTGACAGAAGAGGCATAAATCTCAAAGGCCGCGCTCAGGGGTCTTCGGGTTGCAGGCGCGAAGTGAGGAGCGGCCACCGAGGTTTGAAACCGAGGCCGCAGGCGCCGTCTTTTCATCGTGACCCGCCTTACTTAATACCGGACAAAGCCTGTGGGGCGCCTGCGGCCTCCGTTCGAAACGTCGGTGGCCCCCCTGCGCCCAAAGGGTTACGGCGAAACGGGGCCGTCTTCGTTGTCCCCGACTCCTCGCAATGAGTGAGCATTACAGCGTCGTCGCGACGTCGTGTCGTCACGGTGTGATCTCCTAGAATGCGGCCCCGTTTGGCCGTAACGCGGCCCTCGAGACTTCTGCCACAGGCTGCTAGCCGTTCGCCTGAACCCCGCGATTCGATGTCACTCGATCCTCGTCGGTATCCTTCCTGAGAAGGGCCTCGACAAAACCACTGGAATGGATAGTCGCCTGACCGCAGATATGGATTTGCTCGGAACGTCCCGTTTTTCGAGGGATTCTACTTTCCGGTTTGGGGGTGATCCAGGCAGGTGCCTTGCAGATTGACACTAAGTCCCTTCTGTAGTTTTATTTACGGGTGTGATCGAAGGACGATGGGTGACGGAAAACACACCCACTTCCGGTGAGACGGTAGTCCGGGACGCTCACGGGGCTGGCTCGATACGCAGGAGCGCGCCTTCGTCTTCGTCCGTGAGCAAGTACAGGAACCCGTCGGGCCCTTCGCGCACTTCCCGGATGCGTTGCCTGAACTCCCTCAACATCGATTCGCGTCGCAGCTCTTCTGTCCTGTCGTTGAACACGATGCGCTGCAGGTGGCCCGTGCCCGGGATGCGGCCCTCGCGCATCGCACCGACGAACACATTGCCTCTCCACGCCGGAAACTGGTCGCCGGTGTAGACGGCCATGCCGGCGGCCGCGATGCTGGGCAGCCACACGACGAGCGGCGACTCTAATCCCTCGCGGGTCGGATGTTCGGAAATGCGCGGGCCTGAATAATCGCGTCCGAAGCTCAGAAGCGGCCATCCGTAATCGCGCCCGGGCAAAATGATGTTGATCTCGTCGCCGCCGAGGGGGCCGTTTTCGTGTTGCCAGAGCATCCCGGTTTCGGGGTGGACGATGAGGCCCAGTGTATTGCGATGTCCCAGGCTGTAAATTTCCGGCCGATAGCCCGCGTGGCCCACGAACGGGTTGTCTGCCGGTACGGAGCCATCGTCGTTAAGGCGTAGGATCTTGCCGCGCAAGCTCATGGGATCTTGCGCGAGGTTCTCAACGTCGTTTTGGGACCTGCCGCCCGTGGACATGTAGACCTTGCCGTCACTTCCGAAGGCGACGCGGCCGTTGAGACCCGAGTTGCCCTCGTGCGCCTCGGTGACGAGAAGGTCTCCAACATCGACGAGTTCGTTCCCCTCGAGCCGGCCCCGCGCGAGCGCCGGAGCACCCATGCCGCTTCTGACCGGTTTGGTGTACGTGAAATAGACCAGGCGATTCTCGGCATAACGGGGATGGAGGGCAACATCCATGAGACCCCCGTTGCCGTCGGTCCGGACCTGAGGCAAGCCGGAGATGGACTGTGAGTCGAGCACTCCGGCTCGAACGACCCTCAGGCGACCGTCCCGCTCGGTGATCAGCATCTCGTCACCGGGAAGGAAGGCGATGGCCCATGGATGTGAGAGCCCCTTGGTCACGACGCTGACACGGATCTTGTGCCCCTCGCCTGTATCGAACACCCATGGTCCCGCACCCAACGGCGGTACCGGTACGCCGATCGGCGGTTGCTGCCCAGCGTGGCTGAGCGCGACAATGCCGAGCAGCAACGCCGCAGCGCACCGAATGGAACGTTTGATTCTCATGCAAACCTCGCTCGTGAGCCGAACTTAATAAACTAGACGGGGCTTCGCCCCGAACCGCCGCGAGCAATACGCGGCCCTCCAAAGCCCTACTCTGGCCTTGCGAGCCGCGGCGTGCGCGTCTCGGCCGTTTCCGATCGTCGGCCAAGAGTAGAAAGCGATCCATTCGGGCCCTAGAACGGCCCAAACCGGATCGAAATCATCGCCACATACTTTATCCGGTTGAAAGCGAGGGGGCATAGGAAAAACAATAACCCCCGTCCAACTGGAGTAGGCCTGGACGAAGAGTTGCGGCGCCTCCTGCCCGTAGAGGGTTTGTGAACTGGCTTGTCCGAACACCTTTCACTAAGCCCACAAGCCTTCTCCGAGTGAGCCTGAATCGGACTGTAGAAATTCCACAAGAATGTAAAGCCCCCAATACGGAGATGTGACACTTGCCCCAAACAGGGCGTTTCTCACTGTCCGGGAAGGTCTCAGGCTCTGTCCTTGTGATTGCCTCGAACTCCGACCTTTAGTATCGTCTATCGAGTTTTCGGCAGTTCACTGATCTGCACACCGAAACAATGGAGCGTGGCCCCACAATCGGCCCCTACGAGATCATTTCTCCGTTTCGTTGAGGCGGCATGGGAGAAGTGGCGGATAAGCGGCTCGAGCATGCACCGACGACTATGGCTGCAGTGCGAAGTTCAGAGTAAGGGTGTTATGTCAACCGAGCGCGCGGCCCTGGGCCGAGGTGAGCCGCGGCGACGGCGGAAGTCTTCGATACGTAGCAGGAAGTCTTCGTGCACTAAGCGCGACCCAGGCAGCACGTGAATCGGGCCGATACTTTGGCGGTGGCGAGCCTGAGCTCAAGGCACGCGGCTCGTTTGTTGTGGTGGAGATCGACGGTTGGCCTGGCGGGGGCCTGGAGGAGGGAGTGACCTATGAATCGCGGAACGTTCCTTCGGTACCTGTTGATTGTCGGCTGCGTCCAGGTCGCGTCGAGCGCGACCCCTCAGCGTGGTGGGCCCCCAGACCCGCTAGTGCGGGAGGACGCGACAGTCAAGCTCGCGGAGCACACGTACGTGATTCCAGACTTCAACGTTCGGCTCGTCCCGAACGTGGGCATCGTCGTTGGTTCCCGCGCAACGCTGGTGATCGATCCTGGGCTCGGGAGACGCAACGGCGAGACGGTCCTCGGCGAGGTTGCCAAGATCAGCCAGACTGCTGACATCTACATCGCGTCCACGCACTTTCATGCTGAGCACACGACGGGGTACCTGGGTTTTCCTGCCACGGCGCAGTATGTGAACTCGGTGGTCCAGGAGGCCGAATTTGCCGAGGGCGGCGCGGCCCAGATACAGAGGTTTTCCCGCCGGTCGCCGATGACGGCGGAGTTGCTGGCCGGAGCTACGGGACGCACTGCCGACATCACGTTCGACCGTGACTACGTGCTGGACCTGGGCGGCGTCCAGGTGCGCTTCCGGGTGGTCGGCCCGACGCATACGCGTGGCGATACCGGGATCTTTGTGGAAGGCGATGGCGTCCTGTTCTCCGGTGATGTCGTAATGAACAACTCGTTCCTCGCGGCCGGGCAGGTGGCGAGCATGACGGCGTGGCTGGCGGCGTTCGACGCGTTCGACGCAATGCGTCCCACAACGATCGTTCCGGCGCACGGAGCGGTGGGCGAGGGGGCGATCATCGCCGCGAACCGTGCGATCATGCTGGGCGTGCAGACCCGCGCTCGCGAGCTGAAGGCAGAGGGCCGTTCGGCGGACGACACGGCGACGGCGATACAGACGGAGTTCCAGGCTCAGCACCCGGACTGGCCCCGCGGAAACGGCCTTGCCGCGGCTGCCCGCGCCGCGTACGCCGAAGCGCCGTAACGAAGCTCGGCTTCGCTACGGCGCTCTCAACGTGCTAAGCGCCGCACGGCCACGTGGATAGCGTCGAGGAACCTCGTGCCGTGAACGTGGCCGTGAGATCAGCTCACATGTGGGAGCGGTTCCAACTCGTCTAACGCAGGTTTGGCCGATCGCAGCGCATGCCAGAGGTGCCAGTCCTGCTGCAATCCCAGCCAGAAGTCGGCGCTCATCCCGGTCACGCGCGCCAATCGTAGTGCCGTGTCAGGAGTGACGGCCCTCTTACCACGGATGATCTCGTTCAGACGGGGAAAAGATACCCCGAGACGAACAGCAAAGGCGGATTGTGTCACGCCAAGTGGCTTCAGGAACTCCTCAAGCAACATTTCACCCGGATGTGTTGGAGGTTGATCCGTTGGTAGCGGGCGCGCCACCAAAGACTTGCTTCTGGACTGACCTTTAGTGGTAGTCGGTGACTTCGACCGGGTCGGCATACCCGTTCTCCCATATGAAGCACACGCGATACTGTTCGTTGATGCGAATGCTATATTGCCCGCTCCGGTCGCCTGAAAGTCGCTCTAAGCGGTTGCCCGGTGGGATCGCCAACTCCTGGAGATCACGCACACGGTTAAGTTGCGTAAATTTTCGACGCGCTACAGGCCAAAGCGGAGCCGGACACGCTCGCCTAGCCCGCCTGTTCTTGACACCGTTGAAAATGTCCGTAGTGGCTTGATCGGCGAACGTCCGTATCACGGGTAATAATATAACGCATCCCATGCTAAGTTATGTGCCGAGTCTTATCTCGGAGCACCGTAGCTGTGTTGCTAAATCCAGATCGCTGTAGCGCCGCTGATGCTTCCATATGACTCTTTGATTGACCTGAAATCCTGCCTGTAGTCTGGTTCATCCAATGCAACCCGGCACCGAACAACACCACTATCAAGTCTTGTCACCCCTGGGTAAGGGAGGGATGGGTGGAGTGTGGCGTGCCCACGACACGAAACTCGGACCCGAAGTTGCCATCAAGACGCTTCCAGAAGAATTCGCCAAGGACGTGGATCGTCTGGCGCGTTTCGAGCGTGAAGCGAAACTTCTTGCTGCTCTGAATCATCCCAACATTGCAGCCATCTAAAGCGCGGATGAATCCGGGGCAGATGAGCGCGATGTCATCCATTCTCCAGTTGAGGTACCCGAGCCTGGCCGTCCATGCAAGGACGCCCCAGACCGCCGGATGCGTCGTATTTCTCTTCCGATATACTGTTTCTAGTGGGCTCACCTTGAGCGCCTCACAGGCGTTTGTCGCGGCAGCGGTGCCGAGGCGCCGGGCTCTTCGGCTAAGGATCTTTCTTGATGCGGAATGCGGCCGTTCTCATCGCAATTTTCGGACTTGCACCATCAGTTTCCGTCGCGGGACAGGACCCTGAAGCTGGTGTTCCCCCGATCGACTACGAGACAGTCCGCTTCGAACGCGTCGCAAGGGCCGTCGCTCTAGAACCAGGTGCGACGATCATCGTCGATGGAAGGTTGACCGAAGCCGCATGGGACCATGCGGAACCCGCCACGAGCTTTACGCAATACGAACCGGACACGGGTTATCCCGCCACAGAGAGAACGGAAGTGCGATTCGTATATGACTCCGAGAACCTCTATATCGGGGTGCGCTGCTTCGATTCCGAACCTGCCCAACTTGTCATCAATGAGATGAAACGCGACATTCAGGGAGTAAACGAGGATGGATTCGCGATCTACCTCGACACCCTACATGACGAGCGATCTGGATTCTTTCTGGGTGTGAATCCTGCTGGCGGACGGCGGGACGGTCAGGTATCGGACAACACCGAGGGCCGGTTGGTCAACTACGATTGGCACGGTGTCTGGGACGTCCGGGTCGTGCGGGATGGGCAGGGTTGGGCCGCGGAGTTCGTAATTCCGTTCAAAACCCTCCGCTTCAGTAGCTCCCCTTCCCAGGTCTGGGGCCTGAATATGCTTCGCCGGGTGCGTCGGAAGGGCGAGGACAGTACGTGGACCCCGATCCCGCGTCGTTTTCGCACTCCAACCGGTTCGAGCGCGGGCACGCTTGTGGGTCTTGAGAATATTCGGCAGGGACGGAACCTGAAAATCAAGCCCTACATCGGCGCTGGAATAACCCAGATCCGAAGTGATGGTGTCGTGGATCAGTTGCTGGATGTCGACGGAGGGGTCGACGTGAAGTACGGTCTGACACCGTCCCTGACGCTCGACATGACCTATCGAACGGACTTCTCGCAGGTCGAAGTCGATCAGCAACAGATCAATCTCACTCGGTTCAGCCTTCTGTTTCCGGAAAAACGGGAATTCTTTTTGGAAAATGCCGGCATCTTTCGTACCTCGCGGGGAGGCGAGGGAAGCAATCTCATCCCTTTCTTCAGCCGTCGGATAGGACTGAGTTCAACAGGGGAACCGATCCCGATATTCGGAGGAGTCCGCACTTCGGGCAGGATCGGCGCTTACGAGGTGGGTCTTCTGGCGATGAAAACCGGGCGTCATGGAGACTTGCCGTCGGACAACTTCTTTGTGAGTCGCATCAAGAGGAATTTCCTGAGCCGCTCATATGTGGGCGCTCTGATGACGAATCGGGATTCAACCTTGGAAGATAGCCACAACCGTGTTTACGGTGCCGATATGAACCTCATTTTCGACAGGCTGGAGATCGGATCATATCTTTTTCGAAGTGACTCTTCAGGCAAGTCCGGCGAGGATCAGGCCCGATTATTATCCGTTGGCTGGATCGACGACGATCTGGCGGTGAGCGGTCAATACGACGAGGTGCAGTTGAATTTCAATCCGGAGGTCGGCTTCGTTCGTCGCCCGGATGTCGAGCACTACTCGGGAGCCGTGTCCTGGCGACCCCGCCTGGACAGGAGCCGGCTGTTGCGCAACTTTACATTTGCCCTCAGCAGCGACTATTACGCTGGCTCCAACAGTGGCACGGTCGAAACCCGCACTCAAGACCTCAACACAGGCATAACCTTTCGAAACGGCGCTTCAATCAGCTTTGGCAAAACGTGGACATTCGATCGACTCGAGCAACCATTCGACATCCGATCCACCGTGGGTATTCCGGTGGGCGACTATAACTACTCTCGTTACAGCCTTGGTGCGAACTCCAACCGAAGCCGAAAGCTTTCCGGCGATTTCAGCGCAAATTGGGGGGACTTTTGGAATGGAAGCCAGACTGCCTTCAGGGTCGGGATGTCGTATAAGCCCAACCATCATCTAAACGTCGACCTTAGCTACAGCGGCAATCGTGTAACGCTACCCACGGGCTCGTTTACGACGAACCTTGTTGGCACCCGGTGGCTCTACGCCTTCAATCCCAACATGATGCTGAATGCGTTTCTTCAGTACAACGCCGACACGCATCAATTTATTTCAAACATTCGATTCAACATCATCCACCGACCCTTGAGCGATCTCTTTATCGTCTACAACGATCGGCGGAATACGCTGACGGGTGAAATCATCGACCGCGCTGTCCTTGTGAAGGTGACCAATCTCTTCAACTTCTAACCCCGAATCCCGTCATAAGCAGATTCAAAGCACGGTCGGGTCGGGAAAAGCTGCCAGGATACCGCGGGTACAACTGTCGGGAACCAAAACTCGGGGTCAGTGGGTCTATTCGAAGATGTTCAAAGAATCGTCCTTAGCGGGACCCAACAGCTGCTCGAGCGTGTGCCGGTGCCCTAGCAGCCCGTGGCAGAAGTCTCGCGGGCCGCGCGCAGGGGTCTTCGGGTCGCAGACGCGAAGTGAGGAGCGGAACGATGTCTTTTCATCGCGACCGACGAACGACAAAGCCTGTGGCCCGAACCCCCCTGCGCCCAAAGGGTTACGGCGAAACGGGGCCGTCTTCGTTGTCGCCGACTCCTCGCAATGAATGAGCATTGCAACGTCGTCGCCTCCGAGAATGCGGCCCCGTTTGGCCGTAACGCGGCCCGCGAGACTTCTGCCACGGGCTGCTAGCGGTCGCTGAACACCGGTTGTTTGACCTTGGGAATGCCCTCGATGGCGCATGTTTGGGCCCGCCGTAATTCCGTTTGCTTGGATGGCCTGACCGTCCATGTGACTGTTTCATTGACCTGAATTCTTACCTGTAGTCTTATTCATCGAATGGAATCTGGTACCAAGCTGGGGCACTATGAAGTCGTTTCTGCCCTCGGCAACGGTGGCGTGGGAGAAGTGTGGCGTGCCAGGGACACGCAACCCGGGCGTGAAGTAGCCATCGAGATCCGAGGAATTCGCCACTGATGAGGACCGCGGCAGAGTGTCCGGACTCAACAAGGTCCGCTTCTTCAATCTGGTAGTTTGGCGGGAAAGCATGGGAAATGGAAATCAATCGAATCCGCGACCCATTACCTCCCGGCGGGCTCGGTAAAGGTCGCCTCGAACAGAATGTATGCCTGGCGGCGGTGTCTCGTAGTATGAAGGGGGGCCTTCGAAGGGAGCATCATGAGAAACATGAATCAGACGTTGCGGCTGATGGCGGTCGGTTGGATGCTGCTGGGGCTCACCGCCGTCCAGGCGAGGGCTCAGACGCCGGCAGGTGCCCAGACGTGGGCTTCGGTGGCCGCAGGCCTCGAAGAGGAGCGCGGAAACGAGGAATTGCAGCGCGTTCCGCCGTTCAAGGTGTTTGACAACCTCTATTACGTGGGAGTCGGCTACTCGGGAAGCTGGCTGCTCACCACCGACGACGGGCTGATCGTGCTGGACGCAGTCGATCAGCGCTATGCGGATCATCTGATCTCGAGCATCCGGGGGCTCGGCTTCGATCCGGACGACGTCAGGTATCTGATCATCGGCCAGGCGCATGCCGACCATCTCGGTGCTGCGGCGACGCTCCAGAACGACCATGGAACCACGGTGGGCATGGGCGAGCAGGACTGGGTCTTCATGGAAGAGACCTCGGCTGCGGGCCGTTTGAGGGCGGACGCGCCGAGCCGGGACCTCGTGATTCGTGAAGGGGATACGCTGACTTTGGGGGGCACGACGCTGCGGTTCCACTCGACGCCCGGTCACACTCCGGGCACGACCTCCTACGAGTTCCCGGTCTACGACAATGGAACGGAGCACCTGGCGTTCGTGTTTGGAGGCTCAGCGCCGGCCAGGGGCCTGGAGGCGGCCGAGCAGTTCATGAAGACGGTGGAGCGGATCGAGCAGCTGCAGGACCGCGTCGAGGTCAGTGTGGTGAATCATCCGTGGCGCCAAATGGATCCCGAATTCTGGAATCGCGTCGACCGGCTCCAACACCGTCAGGCGGGCGATCCCCATCCGTTCGTTGATCCGGCGCGATTCCGAGCGTGGATAGCGGAGACGAGGGTGGAAGCGACGATGGCGCTCGAGGCGGCACGCGCGGAGGGGGCCGGCGGCTAGTGACCTGGTCCACCCAAATCGGGACCCGCGCCGATGGGTCTTGCCGGGGAGATTGAGGCGTGAGACGGAAGTCGATGTCTTCACATCGACGACGCCTCGCCACGAGAAGACGCCTCGCCACGAGAAGACGGCTCGCAACGAAAATATCGCTGGCAACCTGCATCGGCCCAGAGGGTTGCGGCGAAACGGCATTGTCTTCGTCGTCTCGATCTTCATCAGGTCGTGGCATCGGGCTGGCCTGACACCTACGTTTCGCTCTGCCAGATGGTTTCCCGGGGGTGAAGCCACAACCTGTCTGCCTGCTGGGGGACTCGGCGGAGCGATCCCTCGTGAACAGCATTCTTGGCTTGTACTTTCTAGCGCGCTCAGGGCTATCGAGACCCATGGGCCACGCCCGTCAAAGTCTCAATGCGCAGCACCGACTGATCCATCAACCAGATGCGACGCCCATCGCGTGCCAGGTCATCGACGTCTCCGTCGGGAAAGGTCGCGAGAAGTACACCTTGGATCAAAGCGAGGTAATCTACGTCATCCATGTACACGTGGTTCGGGCTTACGAAAAATGCATCCATCTTTCGTTCGGTCATCGATCGGAGTGCCTTCCTTGGCCAGATGTGAACATGAATTTCCGCCTCGCTAACCGGAGCGTTAACGACGGCCTCTGTGGTCAACCGGTGAATAAGGTCCGTGTTTACTTCATGGTCGGTTCGATTGTCGATTAGAACTCGCGTCTGGCCGAAGACAGGCGCTCCCAAAAACAGCATCATGATCGGAAGTAGGAACTTCACTATTCGATCCTCCCCTCAAACAGTTTTTCTTAACTCTCTTATCGGTCTCAGGGTGGTAAAGATGCAGGAATAAAATGTGAAAAAGTCTCAGAACGTACGTCTGGTTGATTTATGGCCGTCGACCCCACTCAACATCGTCCTGACCCATCGTGAAGAATTGAACGAACCAGTGCCGTTTCCTTAACGGTCCTTGAGAGTCAAGCCCATTCTTAGTTGAAACTCTCCACGGCTCACGATGGGTCATGCAACCTTCTTCTTCGATCTCGTCGACGTCTTCGCCTCAATTTTCAGCTCTCGCTGGAGGGCTTCGCGGAGCTTTGGAAGATGACGGTAGCCGATCACCTTCCTCAGGCGCGGTTCGATGTCGATGAGCGCCGTCGCCAACCAGCGTTGCCGCTGACTCGAGTTCTTCCAATGATCGACCTTCGCACACCTTTCCTCGACAAGGGCATTGACCGATTCCAGGCAATTCGTCGTCTTGAACGAACGGCCCAAGACCCCGTACACGCCGAGCCGATGCAACGTGAGGGTCTCTTCCAGGCCTTCCTCAAGGCTCGCAGCCCCCGATTGGTTTCGCTCCTCGAGCTCTCCATGGAGCTCTCCGAGCGCCGCCCGAGCTTCGTCGTACTCCGGGCGCTCGTAGGCCCGCTGCAGCCGGCGTCGCCACACGGCTTGCTCGGTCTTCGATAGGTATCTCACGACGTTCTCGCGTTTGTGCCATTGGCAGCGTTGGACCAGGGCTCGATTCCTGAATGCCTTCTTGACCGCCGCCCGCAGACCTTTGCCGCCGTCGACAATCACCAGCACGCCTTCAGAGATGTCCAGGCCCCGCTCCATCAACGAACGGAGAAACGGAGTCAGCACTTGCTCGTTCTCCGTGTCGGTCTCCACGAAGCCCAAGAAGCGTTTGTCGCCCGAAAGCGTGACGCCCAGGGCCACTACCATCAGGGCGTCGGCAAACGCCTTCCCGTCCAGGAAGATCGCCACGACGTCCTCGCCACTCAGATCCCGCTCCTGCATCTCCCGAAGTTTCGCGGCACTCGCCTGGACGAATCCTCGAGACACCGTCGAACTCGACAGTCCGATCGCTCCCGGAATCGCTTCAGCGGCCGATTCATAGTTCCGGCAGGAGATCCCATACAGCACACGTCTGAGCAGTAGCTCGTTCACCGCGCCACCCGGACTGAGTTCCTCGTAGGTCCGAAGCGGAATCTCCCCGCCCGCCACGCTGCGCACTCGAGGCACCCGAACCGGCACCCGCTGGCCACCCAGCCCCACGGTCCCCGGATTGCTCCCGTGTCGCCGGCCCCGCAACGCCGCCTCCTTTCGTGCGTATCGCTCACCCGCCAACGACTTCACTTCCTCGTCGAGCAACTCCTCCACGTGCATCAACCCCAGTGGGATCAACGCCCGAATCATCTCCACCTTCGAGTCCAATTCCAGTCCCGAGTATTCCTCCCGGCTCAGGACCTCGACCTCACCCAGCACACGCGACTTCTTGCGTTTCTTTACCGAACGTAACAGACTCCTCATCTCGGCTCCTTTCTCTTACAGGCTTGATGTTGTTTCTTCCAATACCATCAAACCATGGGGTTTGGAGCCGTTTCAATTTCCAACTAAGATTGGCACACATTCGTCCTTGAAAGCAGACTGTTCAACCCCGAAAAAATGCCCGCAAGACCCCAAGACCCTTGGATAGGCTCGTAGTAGTTCCACTTGGACGTATGGTCGCTGGCGTTGATCGGAAGTGCCGCGGCGACCGCGGTGCAAGATGGGCGAGAAGTTCCTACCGCGGCAGTCTCGATAACATGACAGGAAGGAGGGCGCTGGCCGGCTGTAGCGGACGCTGTGGACTATGCAGGAATCCCGGTAAATCCGGCAGGGGTTGCGATGGCCTAGGCCCAGCAGCCTGTGGCAGAAGTCTTGAGGGTCGCGATTCGGCCAAACGGGGCCGGATTCTAGGAGTCACAACGTGACGACACGACGTCGCGACGACGATGAAATGCTCATTCATTTCGAGGAGTTGGCGACTACGAAGACGGCCCCGATTCGCCGTAACCCTTTGGGTGCAGGGGGGCCACCGACGTTTCAAACGGCGGCTGCAGGCGCCCGCAGGCTTTGTCCGAAATTGTTAATACGGGTCACGATGAAAAGACGGCGCCCGCGGCCTCGATTTAAAACCTCGGTGCCCGCTCCTCCTTTCGCGCCTGCAACCCGAAGACCGCTGCACCCCGTTCCAGGAATCGGCCTCTATCTGGGCTCTCGGCCGGTGCCCGAACGCTCCAGCTCGTAGGGAGCCCGCGTGCCGGGCGACCCCATAAATAACGTCGTGCCATCGGCGACGAGCGTCATTTCGTGACCGTTCGCACGCTGCGTGCCGTCTTTCGCTTGGTAGCCGGTGATCCGGATCTCGGTTCCTGGCAGGAGCGAATCCTTCGTGAAGCCCCGGCGGAAGAGCACATTCGGCGTACCGGCCTCGAACGCCCACTTCTCGATCGTCCCGTCGAGCATCACCGCGTCCATGTGCAACCAGACGTGCGGATTGGTCCACTCCATCCTCGTGACGGTCCCCGTCAAATCGACCGGCTTCGTCGAGTCGAATTCAGCGCTGAACGCGTGATGCGCCACCACCGGCACGACGGAGCCAGCCAGACACAGGCCAATCGCAGTAATTCCGATGCTCAGTTTCGTTCGCATGAGCCCTAACCTCCCAGTTGTTGTCATCTCAAAGCCGATACCCGCTCGGGGCACGTTCTGTCATCTCCTGTACCAGTCGCGGAGGTCGCCCGGCGGAACCTTGCGGGTGATGTCCACGATTATCGTCTCGCCTTCCCAGCGCCTCACCAGCTGTTCCTTCCGAAGGTGCCCATACATGAACTCTTCGGAGAACTCTATGCACGGGTAATCGAGAACCGTCGCGTTCGGCTCCAATCGCCGATAGAGAGGCATCGCGATGGTCCAGGGACGTGTGAACACGTTCGGATCCTCGATCGTGACTTCGTAGCGGATGGCGTCGGTACTGATCGGTGAGTAACGCTCGACGAGGCGGAGTGCCTCACTGTGGAAGTTCCCGGCTCTATCGAACCAGCCCTTTCCGTTGAAGTTCGTCAGCTCGACAACCAGCGTATCCCCTTCCCACCGTCCGACCGAGTGGCCCATCAAGGTATCGTCGGGTGGGCCCGCCACGTCGTTGAGGTGGATCACGCGAGCCGCGTTCGAGAAAGCGAACGTCATCTGAATCTTGTCCGTGCCGTGAGCGATCGCGAAGGGATAGGGCATGTACATCGCGCGCGGAGTCCCCGGCAGGTAGCACTTGAGCTCTGGATCGCGGTCGATCCAGTGCTCGCTGTTCTCCTGTTTGATAGCGGCGGCTTCGGGCGTGTACGGGATCTGGCCGTCACCCCCCACGACACCGAGCGACCCGGGCACGCCTGCCGCGGCACCCAGGGCGAGGACCGGCGCCGCCGGGACCCTGGTGTACTCGTAGTTGTAAACGCCCTCCTGCATAACCATTCCCGGGCGCGCTTCGTGCGCCTGGAGGTCCCAGTGGGCCTCATTGAGCGCCTGCCAGACCCCGCTGAAGTCAGGTCTACCGTCTGGGGTGGGGGTCGTCTGGGCGCCGGTGCGCGTCACCGAAGTCGAAATGATGGCGCCCACTCCGGCAGCGGCCAGCGCCGTAGCAACTATTGAAGTCTTGAACCACCTTCGCATAATATCCTCGGTCTCTCTATTGCCACCTGGGCTACGGGCCCTTCCTCTACAGAGAAAGAACCCAGGACGATCTCACCCTTGACATGCTCAGCGTGGTACTTCGCTCAGCTGGTAAGTCGTGATCTTGTCTACCGACGCCGGATCGGGACCGCGCCCTTCGGCGAACGCCTCCTCATCCAGCCGCGAGTTGTTGAGCAGTGCTGGCAACCCATGGTTGCCTTCGTGGCATCGCGGCTCGTAGTAGATGCGGTTGTCCTCGTCCGACTGTAGTTTGAGTTCCTGCTGAACGGTCCAGGGCGAGGTCCAGCGGGTCGGGTCCGTGATTGTGACACCGTACTCCATCGTGGTCGGATCCACCCGCGTGAACCGTTCGACCAGCGTCCGGTTCTCGGCGGCGCCGCGAAACGGGAACTTCGGCGAGAAGTTCGTGGTCTCAACGACCAGCGTGTCGCCCTCAAAGCGGCCGCGCGAGTCGCCGTGCCGGAGGCGGATGTGGCCCGGCGGATGGCTTCCGCTCAAATAGACCACGCGCTGGTATCCCTGGCCCTGCCCGGTGTCGACACCGATCGCGATTTGGCCCGGCCCCTGCACGATGCGGCGGAACCCGTTGAAGTCGGGCGTCGCTCCTCCCATACACCGCTCCCCGAGAGCTAGATCCTCGGGGCCGTCATGACGATTGATGCGCACGCTGTTGTAGAAGGGGGCGGCTTCGGCGAGGCGCGGTGAGGGCGGCCCGTAGGGCCAACCGTCGCAACCGCTCAACTGACGCCTGCAGGTCTCGGTGTGCTGAAGGAGCGCCATGCGGAACTCCTGTTCGAGCCGGTTCCGCTCCTGGGCTTGCGGCGTGAGTGCGGGGATGCGGCCGTTTGGCGGATCGACAACGAGTGACGTCCGTCGGGCCGTCGGTTTGACCGAGGTGAACAGCCCGCTGTAGTTGTTCCCCACGGGGTCGCGCCGCCCCTCATCCAGTTCGGCCCGCTCTTGCTCGGTGAGGAACTCCCTGTCCGCGTACCGGGCGGGCCGTTCAAGCGGCGTATTGAACTCGTCGAGCCAGATTCCCTCCAAATTGGGTTGGCCCCACGCTGTCCTGGGAGCCGGCCCGGTTTCCGCCGTCGCCTGAGACTGGCCAGTGACAGAAACGGCCGATACCAGCGGCCACACGACCAACGCCATCAGAAGCAGCGCCGCAACACCCAGCGACTCGAGCAGTCGTCGCGTCATTTCACACCTCCTGCCAACGGTTCACCTGCGAAGGGCCACCCTTCTTCAGCGGATCCAATCACCGCTCGCCTTGAACCGGGCATGTGGGCACCCTGAAGCACCAATTACGCATGACACGCAGCGAGACCGTCCGTTGCGGTGGCAGCGCCTTCGCGTTGCAACACCCCTATACCAAGCACTCGAAGGAGTCAATAAGGAAATGCGCCCGCACCTCAGCGATTGCCTGGATGATTTCCACTACGAATAAGTCCACTTGACCGAATTCCCGGGCCCAAGTCTTTGCGCCGAGACCCGGCCAGATGGAATGCAACTCAGCTCTTACCGAAGTTGGAGCGCCAATGATATTGTCGTTGATCAGGAGGGTTTAATTCCTCTCAGGTTCTTTTGAGAGTCTCGTTGACATGCCCCTGATTCTCGTGCTGAAATCGTCATAAATTGATCCCAACGTTTGTATTTATGTATTGATGAGGTGCCACATAGTCTTTAGTACTGATGCGGTCCCATATTGTTGAGGTGCCAATGAAAAGTCAGAAGGTACTGGCAGTTGCGGTATTCGTATCGATATTCACAATGCTTGGTGGTCTGGTTTTAGCACATCACTCCACCGCGGGCTACGACAGGTCGCAAACGGTCGAACTCAAGGGGACCGTTGCCGAATGGGTTTGGAGAAATCCCCACGTCACTCTGATCTGGGACGTGACGGACGCGGGTGGGAACGTCGTCCGGTGGTATGGCGAATTGCAGTCCCCGATTTCGGTTACCGCTTATGGCTTGAGCCGCAATTCATTCAAGCCCGGAGACGTGGTTACCGTTGTCGGCAACGCCGCACCGAATGCTCAAGCTCTGGTTATATCGATCGCAGATGCGCAGGGCAATATGGTGCTTGATCGTGAACGCAATTGAGAAGAAACCAGATGATAAAAGGTAATTCAGGAGCCATGCGAAATTCAATCAAAGCCTTAGTCGCACTGGCGGCAGTAATGGCGTTCTCGTCAATTGCGTTGTCCCAGAACCCTAATGATCCGAACTGGCCGATGTGCCCTCAATGCCGGAATCAGCAGGTCAGAGCGGATGAACGCGCGAAAACAGCAAACCTGCCGTTTGATGCGCGGGACCTGTCGGGAATATGGGGCGATAACCAGAACCGCATTCAGCTCGACACCGAGAATATGCCGCCTATGACTCCTGTAGGGCAGGCATCACACGCCGCCACGGAGACCGAGTACTCCCCGGACGGGACCCCCGTTTCGAATTGGAAGGACCCCATGCTCCGCTGTGATCCGCTCGGTTGGCCGCGTTATTTCACATACAACTATGGATTCGAGTTACTCCCGTTGCCGGGCCGGACGATTCAGTTCTTTGAGATGTGGCATACCTGGCGCACGATCTATACGGACGGACGGCCGCTTCCGGCGGATCCGGACCCCCGGTTCCTCGGATACTCCGTTGGCCGGTGGGAGGGAGATACCTTCGTCATCGAGTCGAACGGTTTCGACGAAAGGACTTGGCTCTCCGAGGACCGTAGAGAGCGGACGCATGGCTTTCCGCATAGCGAGGAACTGCGGACAGTCGAGCGTTACACGCGGGTGGACCATAACACGCTCGAGGTTTCCCTGACGATCGACGATCCGACTATGTTTACGGCGCCTTGGGTGACCACGGGCGCGTTCCTGTTGAATCCGGGTACGGAGCTCTGGGAAGATTTCTGTGTGCCGACCGAAGCGGAGTGGTTCAACCGCGAGGTGCTGAGACCCGCGGCTAACGCGCCCCCCGTAAAATGAGGAGTGCGTCCCTGCATATCTCTGAAATCGATTCTCAACGCCTGTTGAATCCCCTTCCCGGGCGTTCGAAACCTCCATTTTACAGGCTGTTTTCAATGTCCGACACCGCCGTAACCGAGGCCGGTAGATCTGCCGCGACAAGGCCTGAGGGCACAGCCGGGTTGGCGACAATCGCATCCCAAGACTCCGCAATCGTCGTCCGTACCTCTTGCTGCTCGGCCTCCCACGGCCCAAGCTGATTACCTAGCCCGCCCCAGGCCCGCTTCTGGCTCAAGATCTCCGGCCGTGCCCGCAGGTGTCTTGAAAGACCGTCTCACAAATACTGGCACTGTGACGATGGCCAAGGTCCGTCAGCTGAGCGAATACAGAGAGGTCAAGGCACTACAAATCGGGTTCGCGGACGTTGACGTTCTGAACACGTGCGTCTTTTGCTCGTCAGTGAAACGGCGATGTGACCGGGCGAGTATGCGGAGAGTGCGAATGAGTTCGGTTGCGAGCTCGGGGCGGCTGATGTCTTCTTTGCGCCGGCGCAACTCCATAAGCTGCTCACGCACCATTGACAGTCCCTGGCCGAGCTCGGCGTTCATTTGTTCGAATGTTTTCTTGAGAAGCGACTTGATGATGCCGGAACGCATCAGATCGATCTCATCCTGAACTGGCTTGAAAACTGGAAGTACGGGTTCCGGAGGAGGCTGGCGAAAAGCCTATCCTTCCGCTTCAGAAGATCTCCGGTACCGAAAACACCAGAATACCGTTCAAGCGCATATCGGAAATAATCACTTCCTGATCTTCCGGGTTCAAGACCACTCCGAAGGGTTTCCTCAGCGTCGTCGTCTCGCCCACCGGGAGCTTCCAAATCGGAGGAACGTCCCCGTTATCCTCGTAGCTCCAGACGCCTAGGAAGGCACCCTCCGGTTCCATTTGATCTCGAATCCCCGGCATCGCCGCGACAATCAGCTGCCGCTGTGGATAGACCCGCATCTGGTTAATCCGAACAATCCCCGATCGTGGACCGCGGATTACGGCTCTTGGCCGTACGTTTCCTTCGTCCGTCCGGTTAAACACCAGGAGTGCGCCCCGCTGGGCGTCTCCCGACCGGGCACTGCCGAAGCGGCTGTTTAAACCGACTACCAGTATGTCGTTGATCGGATCCACGGAAACCACATTGATGGATTCCAACCCGGTGTCGGGCCCCTCGATGACTCGAATGGGCGCAACGTCCCCGTTGGCTTCGCGCGGATAAACCGTAATACTGCGGCCGCTGTAGGTGAAAATCTCGTCGTGAACCGCGTCCACATCTAGCCGGCTGCCGATCGTTCCCGTTCGAGGGCCCTGGATGGTTCGAATAGGCCCTTCCTGTCCATCGGCGCCTCCGCGGAACGTCAGGATTGCCTCTGCAAACGGGTTGGGCACAAGAAACTCATCGTTGGTTGCGTCGTAGCGAATGTCGTGCATGGTTCGCGACAGCCGGCTCGTCTGCCCGAAAACGGTCCGTTCGGGTCGCTGTGCTCCGTCCGCCAGCCTGGCGAACACCGCAATTTGCGGATGGGCCACTCAGTTCGGCACTAGAATTTGATCCCGGAGGGTGTCGTATCCGACAGCCCCCGGATTGCCGATGTTGAGTGACAGCCGATCCGCCGGCCCGGATCGAATGGTGCGTACCGGTGGAACATCCCCATTGGCCGTCACCGGGAACACCGTTACCGAGGCATTTCCCATATTTGCCACATAGATTTCGTCGTTGGTGGGATCGACCGTGATCCCGGGCGGATGTTTGATTCCGGTGTTCGGTCCCTTGATGACCCGGATTGGAGCCACATTCCCCTTGTCCGCTGTGTCGAAAACCAGCACCGAGTCGTCGGCGTCATTGGCCAGGAACAGTTCCTGCCGCTCCTCGTGCAAGGCCAGATGCGAAGGCCAATTCATCAAGGTCTGGGGTCCTTCGATGGTCCAGAGGGGTTCCGTATTTTCCGAGGCCTCCAGAGGATACACAGTGATGGATGGCTGTTCGAACTTTCCCCACTCCCGGGGGCGCGTTCCGGCTGGAGATCCGGGCGGCAGGACCTCCGTCTCCCGACCGTTTCCGTAGTTGCTCACGAACAACAGATTGTTTTGGGTATCGAGCGCTATCCCGTGCGGATCTTCCAGCTGTGTGTCGTTCCCACGCAAGACTCGAAGCGGCTCCTCCTCACCGTCCGCACCTTTCCGATAAACATAGACGGCATTCTGGTGCTGTACCGTCAGGAACATCTCCTGTCTCTCTTCGTGCATGGCGATCCCGAAGGTTCCGTGGGGTGAGGCCAGCACACGGGTCGGCGTCGCATTTCCCCGGGCGTCCGGAGAAAAAACGGGCAGCCAGTCCTGCGTATCGTTGTTGACCACGTATATCTCGCGGGTGATCGGGTCGATATACACCCCACACATCATCTCCGCAAAGGTGTCGGGGCCGGAAATGACCCGTCTCGGCTCCGTAAAAAGGGCCGACGCGGGCGTGTTTTCGCGACTGTCGTACTCGAGGATCTGAAACAAGTTCTCATCGGTAACGACCATCATATTGTTTTCCGGATTCACGGCTACCGCACTTATTGACGGATAGGGATCCTTAATGAACCGGAGCGGGGCCCGCTCGATCACGATTGACTCTCGATCCCCGACGCCCTGCGCGTATGCGACCTCTGAAATCTTCCAACCGCCATCCACGACTGCAGCCGTCAGCGACACCACCAAGCCGACGCAAACCACCGATAGCAGCCAAATCCTCCAGTTGTCACGCGCTTGATTCATTACGGATCTTCCTTCAAATTCGACCCACGTCTGCCTGAAGGCTATGATGGATCAAAAAACGGACAACGAAACATAAAGGCAAAGACAGGCCACGGACACCCGCATCGTGAGATTCTGTCGCGTGAAGATCGTCACGCGTTACGTGGAGGTATACGAGCGAACCGTTTTCACGGCACCCTGATCCAGTTGGGGGGATCGCCGGGGACCGGACACTTCATTTTGCGGGCATGTGCTGAAGGCGGCGAATGCCGCCCTCAACCCATCGCTCAAGCCCAGCCTGAGAGCCCCCACGAGCGCCAAAGCCGACGCGCGGCCGGCGTGGGGTGATCAATCCGCCGGCTCTTCAACCCGCCGGCTCTCGGTTCCGGCTTCTCCGAAAACTTCCGGCGCATGGTACGTCAACACAGCGTTCAACGTCTTGTCAGTCACGATGATCGTTTGATTCTTCGGGTCGATATCGACACCGCGGGGCTTATTGAGCATCTCGTTGGGTCCGCCATAAGTCCAGCGGGGCGCGACGTTGCCTTCGTCGTTGACGCTCCAGACCCCGACAAAAGACAGGTTGTTTGGATTGTCAGTCTGGATCCCGTCGTGCGCGACCAGGATCCAGCCGTTGTGGACCCGGATCCTCCTCGGATTGACCAACATCGTCCGAGATCCGCTGATGATCCGCAGCGGTTCGGTACTGTCGGAGTTGCGGTCAAAGATCATGAGCTGGGTTCCGCCGTCACGTCCGCGCGTGCCGATGTAAAAATCGTTGTCCATGTCGACGGCACTGACCGAGTACCCGAGCGTTCGGCTCGGCGGGACGTTGCCGTCCGCGTCAATCGGGAAGACTTTGCGCTCCGTGATAATCTCGTTGTGTTTGGTGTCGATCACGACGCCCGACGATCCCTCCAACTGGGTGCGATCGCCCTGTATGATACGGATCGGCGGTTCCTCCCCAACGGCCGAGGCGCGGAAGGTCAGGATGGCCTGCGCAAACTGATTTGGCGCCACGATCTCGTCACGAACTGCGTTGTAGTGGATCGCGTGCATGGTCCGGGTCAGCAGAGTCTGCTGTCCTTCAATCCTCCGGGTCATTCCGTTTGTGCCCTCCGCCAGCCTGGCGAATACCGCAATCTGCGGATGGGCCACTCAGTTGGGCACCAGAATCTCTTCCCGTCTTGTGTCATAGGCTACAGCGCCCGGATTGCCGATCATCAGCGCCCGGCTGTCGGCCGGTCCGCTTCTGATCAGCCGGAGCGGTGTGGTGTCGCCGTCCGCTGTGAGAGGGAAAACCGTCAGCGAGTGATTCCCGTAGTTGGAGACCCAGAGTTCGTTGTTCAGGGTATCCAGGAACACCCCTCCGGGGGCATCCAACTTAGTGCTGGGTCCCGCGATTACGCGGATAGGCGCCACGTCGCCCGATGCATCCGCCGGGAACACCAGCACCGAATTACCGGTGTCGTTGGCGACATAGAGCTCGCCCCGGCGCTCGTCGATCGCAACTCCAGCGGGCCAATTCAGCTGCGTCCGGGGTCCTTGGATCACCCGCACCGGCGGTGTGTTGCCGCTGGCCGTGCGCCGATACACATTGATCGACGGCGGCTGGAACCGGCCCGATCCCGGCAACGCCATACTTCTTGGCAGGGGGACGTTCGGTTCCACGCCGTCCCGGCCTTCCACCTCTTCCCGATCCGGACGACTCGATACCTGTCCATGGTTGCTGATGTAGAGCAGGCCGTTCTGGCTGTCGAAAGCAATCCCATGAGGGTTGGCCAGTCGCGTTAAGTCGCCCTGGAGCAAGCGGATCGGCGGTTCATCCTCCTCGGCATCCAGGCGGAAAACCGCCAGCGCAGCGTTGTGCTGGCTGGCGAGGAAGAGTTCATTGTTGTCCGAATCGACGGCGATGCCGCGTCCTCTGATCCGGTGGCCGGTGTTGAGCACTCGCGAGGGCGGCACATTGCCCTCCTGTTCACGGGTAAACACCTGCAGCTGCGCCGCGGTGTCGGCGTTAATTATGTAGACATCTCCGGTGGTCTGATCCAGGTGCATGCCGCAAACGAATTCGAGTCCCGTCTGATCACCCGCAATCACTCGCACGGGTTCGGTCAGCGTCGCCTGGGGCGGAGTGTTCGCAAGCCGGTCGTAGACCAGGACCTGGAACAGGTTCTCATCGCCCGCCACGACTTCACCGCGCTCCATGTCGACCGCCACCGAGCTGAAGCTGGGGTATGGATCGCGGATCACCCGGATCGGTTCCCGGGCCGCCGTTTCCTCGCGTGTTGCCACCGCCGATTGCTCGAACGCAGCCGACAGGTTCATAGACGCGCTGGCTGGACCTCCAGGGTAGATCGTCCCCTCTGGTTGCGCCAGAGTCTCCAGGGACACGAGGCGGTCTTGTCCAAAATTTTCTGTTCGCTCCAATCGCTGCGGGCTCTGGCCAGCGGCGAAAATACCTATCGTTGCCAAGAATGCAAAGATAGTGAGCATTGCCGTCTTCCGAGTGAAAATCGATGACCGGGGCTTGCGAGGAATCATTTTAAACTCCGTGGCTATGTTCGGTAGTAGCGTGAGACATTATTCCAGACTCGTCCTTTCAATGCTATATCGGCAGCCGCGTTCATTGCACGCTCTTTGTCGACGATGGACGGACATAGACGCGATTTCACCTTCCAAGCAGTCCAATGTCGGACTTGCTCGGACAACCAACCGGGCACCAAACTCGCCCATTACGAGATCCTCTCCCCGCTTGGGACAAGGTGGTATGTGGGAGGTCTGGCGTGCGCGCGAGACGAAGCTCAGGCGTGGGGTCGCGATCCCGACGCTGCCAGAATCGCTGACTCTTAAGGTATCGGCGCGCCATCCCCTCGCGTGACTTCGCTCCCAGTGCCGCGAACGTTAACAGCGTATCCGTTGTTGGCCGGGTGGCCTTTCACGACAATCTCTTCGCCAGGGGTGAAGGTTTCGGGCGAGAAGCCCAGCCGGCGCATAGAGGCCACCCCGGACGCGCCGTAGGTGACCGTCCATATCGATCTCTGGCCGTCCTCTTCTCCGGTGATCTCCACGCGAAGGATCGGGTGCGGGTTCACGAAGTACCATTCGGTGACGACGCCCCGCCACTCGACCATGCGCGTCTCGTCGAAGAGGCCGCGTTCGCTGTGGTGAGCCGTCCCGGGAAGGGTCAGCACAAACATCAACGCTGCTGCCGCGACTGCCGCATCGACTTTCATAGCTCTACCTCCCTGGAACCGGTGGCATACCGGTCCCGCCTACCTTTCGCGAACTACCGGTGGATCCTCCGGGTACTTCGAGGGGAAGACCGAGAGGATCTCCTGCGCGGCCTCGGAATTGCAATTCCAGGGCAGGGTCAGGGGATTGTCGCTCCGCTCGGACTCGACAACGAACTCGATGGGCTCCACGAGGAAGACAGGATCTTCAGTTTTCACCTCGCGCCGCAGCCTGTCCCCACCTAATGAGTAACGCTCCGTAACGCGTTTCTGCGTCGACGACGGTACGTTGAAATCGCTATCGAGCCCTGCCGGATCGAACGCAAACCGCATCGTCTCGACGATGAGCTGATTTCTCTCATACCGCCCGGTCGAATATCCGGACGTAAAGAACTCGTTAACGCGCGGCTCCGGATGAGCGTGGCCTTCCAGCCAGACCGTACGCACGACGTCGTCCTTCTCATAGGTCAGAACCACGCGGTCCGCCAGTTGGCGGATCTCGAAAAGGTACGGGTCGGTAAACAGGTGCGGGATGGGCGTGGGCCAACAATCATATTTCGGAGCTGCAACCTCGTCGAACGCCGCCCGAAAAGCCTTCGCTCGGGTCGTCAGCGCGGGGTGATCGGGCCCGACGGCCGTGCATTGATTCGGTCCGATACACCGCCCACGGTTCCAGACCCCCTCAAGCCCGGAAATTGCAGAGGAGCGCTCCTGTGACAGACCCGGCCTGGGAGCCACCAGAAGTGTCAGCAGAAACAGGCAGAGCGCTATAGCAGGTTGCTTGGGCATTAGGCACCTCGTGGATCTACTTTCCTCAGGCAAGATGCCATAAACCTGCCCGTACTTTCAAAGAGTATAAAACTGCAGTACCTGCTTCGCGTTGATCGCGGACGCGATCTTGACGCCTTTCTCCGGGATTCTCTGCCAGGGCGTCCTTTCACATCTGCGACAATGCCCACCAGTGGCCCCGGCCTCCATCTCGGGCACGACAAACGTATGTGAATCCGGCCGCTGTATGATGTATGCCGCAGTGCGATGTTCCGAAAAGAGGATGCAGCGAGGAATTCCCTCGCACGACAAGAGGAGGTTCACATGAAGTGGATGCGCACACTAGCAATTTTCGTCGCCGGGTCCGCAGCCGGCGCCATTGCGATGCAGACGGTTGCCGCTCAGGAAAGCAGCAACACAGGCCTCCGCCTGAATCACGTCGGAATCGCGGTGGAAGACCTGGACGAGGCCATAGAATTCTACACCCAGGTGATGGGTTTTCGGGTGGCGTTCGAGTTTCCGAGCCCGGATGGCCGACCGACAACGACGTATCTCCAGATCAATCGTGACACGTTCCTGGAAGTAGCGCCGGCCAATGCAGATAGAGCCGCAGGCACGATCACCCACATTGGCATTCAAGCCGAAAACGCGGACGCCACAGTCGCCCGGCTTCGCCAGGGCGGGGCGACAGTGACCGACCCTCGCGTCAGTTCGAACAGTAGGGCCAAACTCGCCAACATCACCGGTCCCAACGGGATCCGATTGGAGTTGAATGAACTGGTTCCCGGCTCGCTCACGCGGCAGGCGGTGGAATCCTGGAGGTAGGTGCCCGGTCATGCTATCTTACCCCGATGGCATACATCGTTGGTAACACTGGGGACATGCATTCAAATTGGAGGTGCCCTGTGAGATATCGGCCCAT
Organism: Terriglobia bacterium; assembly: GCA_965263045.1. Taxonomy (GTDB): domain Bacteria; phylum Acidobacteriota; class Terriglobia; order 20CM-2-55-15; family 20CM-2-55-15. The sequence continues at coordinate 3,006,658 of CBDHGK010000041.1, read as the reverse complement.
TACGGTTGTCGCGGTGGCGGTCGGCCTTCTGGTAGTTTCAGTGCCAATGGTCGCTCACCACAGCAACGTCAACTTCGATGCCGGGAAGGAAATTACGATGAAGGGGACTGTCACGGAATGGATTTGGGCCAATCCCCATTGCTTCTTGATGTTCGATGTGCCCGACGACGATGGCAGCGTCGTTCACTGGATTGCCGAAAGTAGTAATCCTCCCGGCATGGCCCGTAAGGGCTGGAGCAACCAGTCACTGAAGCCCGGCGATGAAGTTACTGTGACGGTGGAGCCCGTCAAGAACGGCAACCCACTCGGGCGCATGCTGCAAGTCGTACTCCCGAATGGTCAGACATTAGATTAGGCACCCAGGGGTTCGGAAATGTGGCCGCCCCGCCTTCGAGACAGGATGGAACCGTCGGCGCTTGAAGCAAGCCTGGTTTGATTGCTGGTCGGTCTTCCGGTTTGAGAGGGCGGCTCTTGCCCAGTTGCGACGAAATACGGATCTCAGGTAAGGAGCTACACGTATGCCAAATCGACGAATAGTCTGGATCTTCATCCTGGCACTCGTGCCCGCTTCTTCCTTACTCGCGTTGGCTCAGACGGCTCAACCCATCTGGAATTCGATTGCACCGCGTATCGAGTCGGATGCGGTTCGGAATGCAGCGGCCGCCCCACGGCGTGACCTGTCTGGGATTTGGGAACCGGCCGTCAACGCCATCGGGGCAGATGGTGCGCGAAACATGCCGTCAGACGGCACACCCGAGCATACTCTGCCTTACACGCCGTTGGGGGAGGAAGCGTTCGATGCCAACAAGCCGGCATGGGGAGTCACCGGCGTTCCCTCGTCGTTGTCCAATGATCCGGTGCCTCTGTGTGATCCACAGGGCTTCCCGCGCATCGTGCTTCACAATTTCAGAGCAAGCCAGATCTTCCAGACTGCGAACCAGGTGATCATCCTGTACCTGTTTAACAAGAAGTGGCGTGTCATCTGGACTGACGGACGAGCGCTGCCCGAGCCGGATGAACTGGAACCAAGATGGTGGGGGTACTCGGTTGGCCGGTGGGAGGACGACTACACGTTTGTCGCTGAGACGGTCGGGCTCGATGGCAGAACCTGGCTTGATAATGCCGGGCGTCCACACAGCAGCGATCTGCGCGTGGTGGAACGATACCGCCGCCTGGACCACGATCGGGTGGAAATGACGGTTACGATTGACGACCCGGCATTCTACACGGAACCCTGGATAGCCCTCGACAAGCTGCCGCTGGCGTTGCAACCGTCCAATTTCGATATCAGGGAGATGGAGTGCTCACCGTCGGAGACCGCGAGATATAACGAGCTGTTTGGTGACCCTGCCTCGGGTGTGGAACGATAGCACAAGCGGCGGGTGACGCCGTATTACGCAGCAAGTGTCAACGCGGCGCTACGACTTTCTCAGCTGGCATGTACGTCGGTGCCAGAGGATAACCCGAGCATCAGGGCCTCAGCGTTTTGACGAACGGCGCTCATCGGCACACTCCGCCCGTCGTTGTCGGTTCGTTCTCTCGAATTCTCGACGCCTGTTAAAACTGCTCGGACGTTGAGATCCGCGCACAAATCCGAAGGCACCGTTCCGAAAACTCCTCGAAGTTGAACCTATCGCGAGTAAAATGTTGCAGGTAATCCAGCGAGAATTGATCGGAGGAACATGAGCATGCGACTCTTTGTGTCATTTGTGCTGGCGGGTTTGCTGCTAATGGTGCCGCTCACACTCCAGGCGCACCATTCGCAATCGTCCTTTTGGCTCACGGATCAAACGGCATCCATCGAGGGCGTTCTGAGGGAGGTGCATATTATCAATCCACACGTCCAAATCGTGGTGGAGGTCACCGGTCCCGATGGTGAGAAATCCGATTGGTTTATTACCGGTGCTAAGAACGCGAGCGCGATGATTCGGGCAGGTTGGACCGACGACGTAATGACACCGGGCATGGGGGTCAGGGTGGACGGAGTTCCCTCGCGTCGGAATGGCGCCAAGGCCCTCCTGGCCGGCGACGTCACGATCCTTTCGACGGGAAGGGTCCTCGACTTCAGCGTCGACTTGCCCCCGAATTTAGAACAGTAGTCTTGCATCGCGGGCCAAGGTCTGGAATTCCACAGGCGACGCCTCAGGCTGGTCCGCGTCCGAAGGTCCGGGTGAGAGGCTCAGCCCCCTGGAATGCGGAGCTTCGCCAGCACGGGATAGTGGTCCGATGGGTACCGACCGTCGGCGCTGTGCACGATCGTGGCGACGTCAAGCACCTCGATCGGGTCGCTCACGAGGACCCAATCGATCCGACCTTCCCGGCCCTCGGGCGGAGGACCGAAGCCGTTCGACGTCAGGGGCGGACCACGCCGCTGCCGGGCGATCAGCCACGCGTCGCGCAGACCCTGGCTCGTCGCGACCTCCCACGTCTCGCTCGACTCGGCGACGGCGTTGAAGTCTCCCATGACGATCACCGAGCTTCCGGGCGGCAGTGCGGCGATACGCTCGTTGATACGCTCTGCGGAATCGATCTGCTGCTGACCGCGACGGAGCGTGAAGTGGGTGTTGAACGCGTAGATCTGTTGGCGGGTCGCCAGATGATGGAAGCGTGCCCAGGTGACGATCCGCGAGGCTCGACGAGTGCGAGACGGAGAACCGGCGTCGCCCGACAGCCAGAACGTGCCCGACTCGATGGGGACGAGCTCCTCGTACCTGTAAAAGATGGGCGTGGCTTCGCTCAATCCGGTACCGCCATTCAGCCCGCGGTCGACCCCAACCCAGCGATACTGCGGTAGCTCGGTCTCAAGGAAGTCGATCTGCTCTGACAGCACCTCTTGTAGCCCCACGATGTCCGGGTCGAATCGCTCGATCGTCTCCACCACCAGCTCTTTGCGGTTCGGCCAGACGTTTTCACCGTCGCGGCCCTGCGACGTTCGGATGTTGAACGTCATGACGTCGATCGCGATCGGATCTGCCGTTGGCTGTTCCGGCGTCTGGGCCGAAGGGCTGGCGAACGGAGCCAGGAGCGCAAACGTAACGATGCTGGCTCTCAAGCCGTTGCCACGCCGGGATCGTCCAGGGTCTTCCGCGTCTCCCCGCCCATGGGCACTCGGAACCCCGATTGTTCTACTCATCCGCACCTGAGGGGGATCGAACCCCCGACCTCCTGACTGCCAGATCAGATTTCGACTGTCCCTAACTGTCTACATTCGTCCATATCAAACCGTAAATTTCGGTCATTCTCTGTCGGCGGAATTTCAGAATCCGCCAAGGGAATTTGACAGACACAGAGATTCGATTTAAGCACCAATGAGGATAGAATGCCACCGGCTCCGGCACCGGAACCCGTTCCAGAGTAGCTCAGCTATTCGCCGTCCGGTGAGAAAGTTGAATCGTTTACCGCCGGCGGGATCGAGTGGGTTGAACTGGCCGGAAGTGTTTGGGCTCGACGACGCCTGACTCGACAATGCCTGTGTTGGCTTGAAGCGCTGAAGGAACCGGTGCCGCAGTGGTTCGTGCCTGAATCGCTGTGCGGCTGCGCGACAAACTCATCCGGATCCTATCCGACGGAGATCCGGACCGGTCCAGATTCCTGGATCGTCCCCAATACGGAGATGTGCCGTTTCGATTGACGCCAAATTCCTCCTGTAGTCTCATTCATTCAACGGAATCCGGAACCAAAGGAACCATATTGGATACTGCGGCATATATGTCACCCGAACAGGCCAAGGGACAAGAAGTCTAGAATCGCGCCGACATCTGGGCCTTCGGTTGCGTCTTGTATGAAAAGCTGCCGGGACGGCAAACGTGGGCCGGCCCGACGGCAACGGACATGATTGCGGCGGCTGGAGAGACTGCGGCCGCGGATAAGAAATTTCATCGAGGGGGCAGTAATGAACACAAAAACAATCAGCGTCAGCCTATTGATTCTGAGTGCCGGCTTCGTATTTTCCCAGATGGCCGGTGCGCAGGGCACGGGCGCCAATGTCGATACGATCACCCAGTTGACGGATAACGTCTATCGGCGCGGCCCCACCTCGAACGTCTTCATGGTGACGGACGAGGGCATCATCATGGTCGATGCCACCTGCGATGGGGGAGGTATGGAGTGGCTCAAGGAAGAGTTAGATCGCCGGTTTGGCGTCCCGGTGAAGTACGTCATCCTGAGTCACGACCACGAGATGCACATCTGCGGGCTGCAAGTCTTCGATGACACAGCGGTGACGATCGGCCACAAGAACATCAGAGAGCACATTATTAGAGAAGGTCGGAATACATCCGTACCCGATGTCGTCTTCGAGGGGGATAACCTGGAGATCTATCTCGGTGGTCAGAGGGCGATCGTGTACTACTTCGGTCCCCTCCACAGCGACAACCTGGTCCAGGTTCACTTTCCAGACGAAGGCGTGATGGTCGCGACGGATCTGGTTCGCGCCGGCAAGTCGATCGGACTGCCCGACTACCGCGACTCGGACGTGAACAACATGATCGACGCCCTCTGGCGTTTATCTAAACTGGACAACGTCGATATCGTGGTTCCCGGTCACGCCGGCCTCGCCGATCAGCAATCGTTTACCTTCTATCGTGAGTATCTGGTCGCTCTCAGGGAGCGGGTTCTTGACGAGATGGTGGAGGGCGCTTCAATCGAGGAGATTCTGGAGCGGGTCACGATGGAAGATTTCTCCGACTACGGCAACTACGACAACTGGCTTCGCGCCAATGTTATTTCGATGTGGGATCATCTCTATCGGTACAGGGAGCCGAGCCAGGGCGTGACGGAATACCAGAATGTGTATCCCGTCGGTTTCCCGATCGGTGCCCCGGAGTAAGCGCCGGCGAGGACTATCCTGCGCATGGGTAGCACTCCCGGGCTGGATTGGGACGCTGGCACTCACCGGCTGGGCCGGATATTCGGCTCAAGCGATACGCGAGTCCGGCGATCCGAATCGACATCGTATTCAACTGTTACAATAATATAGCGTAAGTCCTTTAGAATCAGCCCAGGCACTTCGGGGATTCTTCGAAGGAGAATTGGGGGGTTAACGACAATGCAAAGTCGAATCGTTATCTCGGCGGTGGCCGTAGCGTCGGTAGTGTGTCTGTCGCTCGCGCTGGCCCCCGACAGTCGAGCGGCGGCTCAAGCTCAAGTTCCCGAGGGCTGGAACCCGTGCCCGCGGTGCCAGAACAACGCGGACAGAACGGAAGCTCGAGCAAGGAACAACGTCGCCAACATAACGGACTACGATCGGCGTGATCTGTCGGGAGTATGGGGATATGATGGCGTCACCGATGCCTTCAGAAACCCGCCTCCTCTGACAGAGGACGGACAGGCGGCCTTCGAGCGTACTTGGGCCGAACTGAAGAACTCGAACGGGGAATGGCTCTACCGGTCCGGTTCGGAGAAGGACTACGGGCTTCTGGACTGCGATCCACTGGGCTGGCCGCGCATGCATACCTACAACTATGGGTTCGAGTTCGTCATGTTGCCCGACAGAGTGCTCCAGTTTTTCGAATTGGAGCACACCTGGCGCACCATTTGGACCGACGGCCGGGAGCTTCCCGAAGATCCCCCGGTGCTGAACTGGCTGGGATGGAACGTCGGCCACTGGGAGGGAGACACGTTCGTTGTCGAATCGAACGGATATGACGACCGGTCCTGGATCGAGAACACTCGATCGGAGGGCGACCAGCCTGGCGGCGGTCTTCCCCACAGCGACCAGATGCGCATCGTCGAACGGTGGACCCGTCCGACTTACGGCACGCTGGAAGCCCAGGTGACCATAACCGATCCGGTGGTGTTTACCGCGCCGTTCGTGACGGAGACAGGGACAATCGGACTCGTTCCCGACACGGAGATCTGGGAGAATATGTGCGTCGCAAGCGAGGTGGAGCAGTTTAACGCGCGGGATGAATTTCGATAAGGTATTGTCGGACCAGGTGATTTTACGGCGATTTCACTGATCCCGATGACTGTAACGTGTCTGATTCTCTGGTCGTGGCACGAATTGACTTCGCCCCGAACATGAACGAACTTTGGTTAAACTGGACCAAACCCTCAGCCTGTTCAACCTCCGAAAACCAGTACCAATACCTCCGGACAGGTCCGTAGTAATCTTCCTTCCCCGTATCGTCCCCAATATGGAGAACTGACTCTGGCATCTTCATACCGCACTCGTGGTTTGGTTTATTGGGATTTTCGCGATTGGTAAGGCTGGATAGGGAGTGAAACAGCGGGTCTGCGATCCAATGACCGCAGTCCTGGTGTGAATGCGATAAGGTGAGCGATTCCATGAAGCCTGGCGTGACAGCTTCGATCGCAGCGGCCCTGAAGATGGCTGGAGTCAGCACGCTTGGGGACTTTCTCTGGGCGGTTGTTCTACCGAGGCCGCACCCGGCAATTTTCGGTGTCATACACGGGGCGATTCTCTTCTTATGCGTCGGCCTCATTCTGGGTACACCCCCCAGACGGCCCTGGGCTGGTGCCATCGGTGCAGCGGCGATCGGTGCGCTGGCTTCAGTGGGCTTCTATGCCTTCCTTCCGTTTGCGGGAACTTCCGTGATGTTCCCGCTCTGGATCGCTGTATGGGTCGCTCTCGGGGCATTGCAGGAAAGCCTTCACTTTCGTCGAGTCGCGCTTCCCGTTGCGTTGTCACGAGGTGGGCTTGCGGCCATTGCCGCTGGACTAGCCTTCTACCTGGTTTCGGGGATCTGGTTTCCATTTGATCCACAGGGTTGGGATTTTATGGTGCACTTCGGTGCGTGGACGATCGCGTATTTCCCTGGGTTCGCCGCTCTCCTCATCAGAAGAACCGACGCCGGGAGGGGAACGAACTCGAACGTTGCTAATTCGAGTACGGTGGAATGGAGAGACGGATCAGAGTGAGACTTTCAGATTTCGCGGCCCTGAGGGGCAACGCATCGTGGTGTCAGTAGTAGAAACTGCAGGCGTTGAGGCGAACGTCGCAAGGCTGACGGGAGCCTGGTAACCTCTCGCGTAAATCAGCTGTCCAATCCCGAAAAACGTCAGCAAATCTTCCGAAGCAGGACTGTATTTATTCCAGGTCCTGTATCGTCCCAAATACGTGAATCTGGATTCCGTCGCCTGCACGGCGCGCATGTTCCACCGGACGCCGCTGTTTCTCGTTGCGGGCGTGCTCGTGACCGAAGTTGGTGGCCTGATGACGCACGGCTCCGTCGTGGCCCGAGAGTTCGGCATCCCCGCCGTCGGCGGCCTCCACGAAGCCACCACGAGGCTTTCGTCCGGTCAGCGCGTACGCGTCGACGGCACATCGGGCCGCGTAGTTCTCCCAGAACCGTAGCTCGATCGAACCCGGTACGGCAAGAAGGGATACACCGAGATAGTGGAGAGCTTATTGTCGGCACCATGCCCGTGAAGGGCTTGAAGTCACGGATCAGATGAGCCTCTTATAGTGGTACCACAATCCTGGTCAAAAACTCGTCCGGTGAAACGAAAAGTCGTGTAACCCCGCCATGGTGGTGGCAGGTTAAGGAGCTGTGCTGCTCCTGATTGGCCAGAAGTCGCCTTGTGGGAAACCTAGTCCCGAGAGATCCTCTTCGGGCCGAAACTCAGCCCACGACAATCCACATGTCAGGATAGGGGGTGATACAGGGAGGTGACTGTTTGATTGACCTCAAGTCCCTTCCCTCGCACTATTTAGCCAGAATTTTCCAGTTCTCTTAGCGACACACCAAAAAACGGAATCTGGCCCCAAACTCAGCCACTACACAATCCTGTCCGCTATCGGCAAGGGCGGCATGGTTGAAGTGTGGAAAGCCAAGGACATCAAGTTCGGTCGTGAAGCTGCGACCAAGACGCTGCCCTAAGATCTTGCCGGGGACGTTGGCAAGGCGGCACCGCCATCGAGTCGGTCGGCCTGACGGGACGACGCTCCATCGATGAGTGAGGTTCGTGCGGCCAGGAACATTTGCGGGGAATGGACTCCGGCACGAAGGGGGTACAGTCCTCAGAACTGGAAGCGCAGTCCGATCTCGATCAGCCGCGGATCCAGCGCGCTCGTCGGAAGTCCGAAATTCGGCGAAGTCATCACGGCGGAAGGCACGTTGAGGTTCACGTTGTTGAATGCGTTTGTGATGTTCGCGAAAACATTGAGGTTGGTCCGGGTTCCGCCCACTCCACCCGCCGCCTCAAAGAAAAACGCCTTGGAGATATTGAAGCCGAAACTGAGGAACCTCGGTCCCTCACCTGTGTTTCGCGGGAGGCCTTGAGGTCGATCGGTTAGATGGCCGTCCTGGTTGTCGTCCGTTCCGGTCGTGATGTTGTAGCGTCGTGCGCTGCTGGCGGACATCGTTCCTGTCAGGAAGATGCCCAACGGAAGCTGCGCGTTCACTGTGCTGTCCAGTCTGTGGGTCTCGGCACCAGGTTGATTGGAGCGAGCCCACTCCGCTCGGAGATCATAGTTATCCGCGGGAAGTTCGCCGCGCCCGCCAGGTCGGCCGTCGGAGTAAGCTCTCTGTAACCGGTAGTTGGCCGATACGTTGAAGATGCTGAACCTCTGCCGATACGTCAGCCGAAGCAAGTGGTAAATCTGGGACAGCGTACCTTCCAGATTGAGAATTTCTTCCTTCGTCGAATCCGGGCGAACACAGGTCACCGGGCTCTGATCCTTCGTGCAGGAACGAGGCACGGCCGCGGTGATATCACGAGGAGCATTCAGGTCTCTCAGGCGCATGCGGTGCACGTCGTGACTGTACTCATATGCGGCGCTCACGAACAGGTTAGTCAGGAACGTTCGTTCGATCGAAATCATCCCGGCACTGACATACGGTGCCGACAGGGTCGAATCGGTGACCCGGACCGAGGGCAACAGGTTCTGGACGGTTCCGGACTCGAAGGGTTCGGGATAGGAGGGAGCCGCGATGACGGTCTCGAACTGACGTGTCCCGTCCAGCCGCCGCTGGTTCTCCACCAGGTCGATGCCCAGGCTGTTGTAGTACACGCCGAGGCCGCTGCGTATGACCGTGGCCTGTCCCAGGGCATAGGCCACTCCCAACCGGGGGCCGAAGTTGTCCGCGTCATCCAGATTCGTCTGCCAGTCGTAGCGAAATCCGTAATAGAAAGTGAGTTCCGGGGTCACCCGCCAGTCGTTCTGCATGAAGAAGGCCAGCTCTGTCTGAGTGGTTTCGAGCAAGGGCTCGCCCTGCGCCATCCGGTACTGGAACGGCCGTCCCAGGTTGAAATCTTCAAGGCTGGAAAACGTAAACGTTCCGTCGAAGTTGGCCGTGGAAAACGCTCGATTCTTCCGATAGACGCCGTCGACGCCGAAGCGGAGGGTCGTGCCTTCCCCGATCCGTGTGTACAGGTTGCCGAACTCGTAATCGCGATTGTCTCTTTCGGAGCGGTTCTGGGAGCCACCGCTGCTGAACGCATCGACGACATCGATCCGCACGTCGGTGGTTTCCGGGAGCGTCTCTTCGTGGCTGGTGCCGACCTTGAAGCGTGTCTCAAAGATGCTTCGGGGGGATAACGACGAGAACTGTTTCAATTCCACGTTCCAGTTGTTGCCCCGGGTCGCCCAGGCGCGTTCAGGCAATACAAACCCACCGATGCCTTGATTCTTCGTCGAGAACGGGGCGTATTCCAGGCTGAACGTCAGGGAATGGGCGTCGGCGAGCTGGTAGGTTCCTCCGGTGGCGAAGGACCGGTGAGTCGTGGGCCGGACGATTTCGCTCGAGAACGGAGAACCACTGGCCAACGTGGCGTTGATGGTATCGACGTTCTCCGCTTCATTCTGTCGACCCGCAAAGCTCATCGTCAGCCGGCCCGGAAGCACGGGGCCACTGACATCGAAGCTCGTATCGCGCTCCTGATACGGGGGCTTGATGGTGGGCACCCGGCGGCCGCGGTTGTAGGACCGCCGGCCCGCGTTCAAGGATTCGTCGATGATGAGGAACTGCACGTTACCGTGAAAGGCGCCGGCTCCCCCACGTTCGATCACTTCCGCGCGGCGTGGTCCTCGGCCAATCTCGTAGAAGCCTTCCTCGGCTGTGAACACGTTCGGGTTGAGGCGAACGTATTGGGTCTGCTCCGGCGGACCACTCTGCTGTACTTCGCCCGGTACGAGCGACTCCCGCGTTTCCAGATACCGGCTCCACTCTCTGCGCTGCGCATCGGTGAGGTAATCCTCCAGGCGTGTGAGGAATTCATTCTCCATCCAGTCGATGGCCGAGCGCAGCCGGTCTGATTCCTGTCCCTGGGTCGGACCCGCGCTGAAGTCCATCAGGTCGCCAAACAACTCCTCAGACGCCTGACGCCGGTCTTCCATCATCAAGACGACGGCGCTGTCCTGCGCCTCGGTGAACGGAAGCGCCGCCTCCCCGAGGACGCGTTCGACTTCCAGTTTCAATACCGCAAGCGGGTTTTCCGCAGTAAGCCCTCCGTTCTGGGCACAAACAGAGCCGGGCAGAACCAGAATCACAACCACCAGAGCGGCCGGTACTTTCACAGATGGGCCTCCACCACCAAATCGGAGCGATTATACGGCCAAATCGGCGGCCGAGCCCGTGCGAATGTCCAGATCTTGGCAGGGAGCTTCGCCATCGAGGCGAACAAACTGGGGTTCCGAAGCCCGGCCCAATCCGGGCGGCGGCGATTTCATTACTCGATTAAGGGGAATACGATTGGCGAGGTTGCGTCACAGGTGATCAACGTCGTCCTGACTGGCACCAAGAGCTGCTTGAGCGCGTGCCGGCCGATTGATTGGTCGATAGTGATCGGCACGCGAGAATAGATCGCGAAACTCCATGAAAGTCATGAACTCAACCGTCCCAACTTTCAGCGTCGGTTTAGGAATGCCTTTCGATCCTGGTTTGAAGAACTGAAGGAACGGGTCCCGGTGCCGTAGGTCGCTAAAGACACGCTGTTCAATCCCACAAATTCCACACGATGCTTCCTGGAATAGGTCTGTGTTGACTCCAACTCCTGTATTGTCCCCAAACCGGTAAAGTGGACTTCGTCGAAATTCCCCGGTCCCGTCCTGTAGTGCTATTTACGGGGTGATCCAGCCCAGCTCCAGGCTCGTCCACTACGACATGAACCGCGTGTCGAGCAACGAGTTGAACTCCCCGTCGAACGAATAGAGCCAGTTCAGACTCAGCCACAAACGGAGACGCCGAGTACGCGGCGCCGAGGCAGACCGTATGTCCATGCCGCTCCGCCCACGTCGGTAACGATGAACGCGAGAAAGCGGATGGCGAGCGAAAAATCGCGCGTACCGATGAAGTGTATTTCAAGGGTCGCCCCGAAATTGGCCCGCGACGAGTTACCTTCCTCTCGCCCGAGGGAGGAAGCAAGTCCCGCCCGGCACGTATGAGACTTGAGAGGACACCAGGACTACCGATCGATGTTGAGGACTTTACGGGAGGCGGAATACGTAGAGTGTATTTCCTGCGGGCCGTTGGACGATCTCGGGCGTGAGGTTCCGGTAGTTGACGCCGCCTCCGGCGGCGATCGCCAGGTACTGGACGTCCCCCACCATGTAGCTGACGGGAAAGCCACCGGCGCTCGAGTTGAGAATCTGTTCCCAGAGGATCGCGCCGGTTGCGGCATCGAACGCTCGAAATCGCCGCTCATCGTCGGTGACGAAGACCAGCCCGCCGCCCGTAGTCAGAACCGACCCTCCGAAGCCCGCACGTTGTCGTCTCTGCCACCGCGTTTCGCCAGTGGCTACGTCGACCGCCGTTAACAGGCCGACCATTCCATCCGAGTCCGGAACATGCACCCGCACTACGTTCGCCGATCCGTGATGCTGTCCCGTCGTCGGCTCCACCTCGTTGAGCGTGTAGTTCATGCAAGTGTTGTTGGTGGGAGCGTATAGCGCGTTAGTCTCGGGACTGTACGCAACGGCCTGCCAGTTGATGCCGCCGAACAGGTGAGGGCAGACCAATACTTCTTGTCCGATCGAGGGGCGGATGTCCCGGTTGGCTACCCCTTTTCGATTCTCGATGTCCACATCGACGATGACGTTCTGGTAGTTCGTGCTTCGTGCCCAGAGGAACTCACCCGTCGCCGCGTCCAGCGTCCAGACGATGCCGGGCTTGCCGGGCACTCCGGTAATCACTTTCCGCCGCTCGCCCGGAGTGAGGTCGGGGTTGGTCCAATCGACGGCTTCAGGATCCGGCGAAACTTCGGTGTCGACGACGAGCCGTTCGAAGGGGTGGTCGAGGTCCCACTCACCGTTGGGAAGGTGCTGGAAATACCATCGGATCGCACCTGTGTCCGCATCGAGCGCTAGAGTGGAGTTGGTGTAGAGAACTTCTCCGTCCCCCGTCCCGCGCTGCGCCGAGCCCCATGGAATCGGCACGGCGACGCCAACAAAGATCAGTCCCAGTTCGGGGTCGTAGCTCGGAGCGATCCAGGCGGAGCCGCCACGCCGGTCTTCGTCCGGTACGTTTCCCCAGGTATCGTAGCCGGGCTCTCCAGGACGGGGAATCGTGTTCGTGCGCCAGATCTCTTCCCCCGAATCCGCATCGTGGGCCGACACCCAGCAGCCGGTGTTGATGTAGTAACAACCCGACATGCCCGCGACGACCATGCCATTGATAACCTGCGGCCCGCCGGAGTAGTGCTGGCCGACGGTCCAGTCTCCGACTTGCTTCTCCCAGACCACGTCACCTGAGCGAATCTCGAGCGCGACCATGTAGGCGTCGTGAGTCGTCAGGTAGATCCGGTCGCCATACAGCGCCGCGCTCCGGTTGGCGCACGCCAGCCGGGCGGAATGTTCCACGCGGGGACGCTGGTAGTCCCACAGGTGTGTCCCATCCCTCGCGTCCAGCGCTTCTACGTAGTCGCAGGCCTGGGGGAGGAACATGACGCCGTCATGGATCAGGGGCGTGGTTTCCTGCAGGCCCGGCTCCATCGTCCACGACCACGCCAGGCGAAGCGTGTCCACGTTCGATCGGTCGATCTGATCCAGCGGGCTGAAGCCCCAGTGGTTGTACGTCCGGCGCCACATCAGCCAATCCCCATCCTGCGGAGCCATGAGCATGGTATCGGTGACCGGCACGTAGTCCACGGGTGACGATTGGACCGATGCCCGCGCTGGAATCGAGCAGAGGGTCCATAGCGTGAGGCTTACCACGACTCGTCCGGGCAAATGCATTCCGGATGCAGTATATGCGGAACCGACCTGCATTTCCATCAGCAAGAGACGCTAGAATTTCCGACGTTGCGCTAGGAGTCTGCGCGGCAGAAGGACCAGAAATGGGCAGAAAAGGATCGAAGATAGGACATGCCACGAACTTACCGAACGTATATTCCAGAACAGAGCCTGCTGATGCCTCCATCATTGAGAGATTGGCTGGCTGAAGATCACCTGTCGTACTTCATATCGGACGCCGTGGATGCGATGGATTTGAGCGCGTTCGAACAGAGGTATGGAACGGACGGGCCGGGCAATCAGGCCTTCGATCCGCGGATGATGGTGAAGGTGATGATCTACGGGTACGCGACGGGAGTGTTTTCGTCACGGAAGATTGCAGCGAAGATGACCGAAGATGTGGCGTTCCGGATGTTGGGAGCGGAGAACTTTCCCGCGCACCGAACGATCTCGGATTTTCGAAAACTGCATCTTGAAGAGTTCGGGAACTTATTTGTGCAAGTGGTGAGGATGGGGCGGGAAGCCGGGCTGGTGAAGATGGGAACGGTGGCGGTGGACGGGACGAAGATGCGAGCCAATGCGAGCAAACGCAAAGCGATGAGCTATGAACGCATGAGAAAGCAGGAGACCGAATTGGGCGAACAGATTCGGGATCTGTTGAACCGGGCCACGGCGACCGATGAGGAAGAAGACCAACGTTACGGCAAGGACCGGCGCGGTGACGAACTGCCCGACGGGTTGGCGACCCGCACGAAGCGGCTGGCCACAATCCAGACGGCGATGAAGCGACTCGAAGAACGTCAGATGGCGGCAGACCAGGAAGCGGAAAGGAAGCCTGGAGACGACAAACCGGGAAGCGGAAAGAAGGGCAAACCATTCAAACGCCCGAGGGGTGAACCCAAGGGGAAGGCCCAAGACAATTTCACCGACCCGGAAAGCCGGATCATGAAGACCTCGGCCGACGGGTTCCAACAATGCTACAACGCGCAGGCGGTCGTGGACGCGGAGGCCCGAATCATCGTCGCCACAACGGTGAGCAACAATGCTTCAGATACCGGGCAGTTGGGACCGACTCTGGATGAGTTGAACACGAATCTGTCGGAGCGTCCAGACCGGGTGCTCGCGGATGCTGGATACCGATCCGAGTCGAATCTGCGAATGCTGGAACAACGTCAAATAGATGGGTACGTTCCGATGGGTCGTGAGAAAGATCTCGCCACGGCCCCACTCCAACCCGAAAGCACGGCCCTGGGCCGCATGGTCCGAAAGATGAAAAGCCAGACGGGGCGTGATCGCTACCGGGCCAGAAAGCACATCGGTGAGCCGCCGTTCGGGTGGATCAAGTCGGTGCTGGGATTCCGACAGTTCAGTTTGCGAGGCTTGGACAACGTCACCTGTGAATGGAGCCTGGTGGCTCTGGCAGTGAACTTACGACGGATGAACGGGAAGATCGAATGGGCTTAATCCGCATCACCGGGACCCATAACGCTCTCCACAGGACCAACGGATCGAGTCCCCACAGCTCGGAGCTGCCCATGTTGGGAAAATCGGGCGGCTCTCCTACAAAGACGCTCTCGAATCGTCACAAATCCGAGTTATTCAGCCTCTGCCGCGCAGACTCCTAGGGTTTTGCCTTTCTGGTCGGCACTTCGAAGCTCGATGACGAGCGGCAGTTGAAGCTGGCCGCACAGGTCACACTGGCCTTCCTCTCCAGCGGAGACCAAATCAAAGTGTCCGTGGACGATTTCGATGGAGTGCCGTACTCCAAACATGAGTGGCGCGTGATGGTCTCGTTCGCGGGTCAGCCGTTCGACGCCGTTCTCGACAGCGATCTCGACGAGGCCGGACAATCTGATGTACGTCAAACCAGGGCAGGGTCAAGACAGCCCTACGAGGGAGTGCATTAATTTCACATCCCTGTATCGTCCCCAAACCGTCAATGTGAAATCTCGCTGCACCGGGCACTTCAGATGGAAGGGGGGGGGTAATACAGGCATCTGACTGCTTGATTGACCTTAAGTCCCTTCCCTCGTACTATTTAGCGGAATTTTGTCGGTCCTCCTAGCCCGTATAGATCACGAGATGGACCAGAAAAGGCCGCCCTGTTTGGCATAAAGCGTTTGACAAGAACGTTTCAGACACCAAACAAAGGCGGCCCTTATGACGACAGAGTGTAACCAAACCACGTTTGAATTTCACGGACTTAATCAACGAAAAGTGAAGGCTCGAATGTGTGCCAATCTTAGTTGGAAATTGAAACGGCTCCAAACCCCATGGTTTGATGGTATTGGAAGAAACAACATCAAGCCTGTAAGAGAAAGGAGCCGAGATGAGGAGTCTGTTACGTTCGGTAAAGAAACGCAAGAAGTCGCGTGTGCTGGGTGAGGTCGAGGTCCTGAGCCGGGAGGAATACTCGGGACTGGAATTGGACTCGAAGGTGGAGATGATTCGGGCGTTGATCCCACTGGGGTTGATGCACGTGGAGGAGTTGCTCGACGAGGAAGTGAAGTCGTTGGCGGGTGAGCGATACGCACGAAAGGAGGCGGCGTTGCGGGGCCGGCGACACGGGAGCAATCCGGGGACCGTGGGGCTGGGTGGCCAGCGGGTGCCGGTTCGGGTGCCTCGAGTGCGCAGCGTGGCGGGCGGGGAGATTCCGCTTCGGACCTACGAGGAACTCAGTCCGGGTGGCGCGGTGAACGAGCTACTGCTCAGACGTGTGCTGTATGGGATCTCCTGCCGGAACTATGAATCGGCCGCTGAAGCGATTCCGGGAGCGATCGGACTGTCGAGTTCGACGGTGTCTCGAGGATTCGTCCAGGCGAGTGCCGCGAAACTTCGGGAGATGCAGGAGCGGGATCTGAGTGGCGAGGACGTCGTGGCGATCTTCCTGGACGGGAAGGCGTTTGCCGACGCCCTGATGGTAGTGGCCCTGGGCGTCACGCTTTCGGGCGACAAACGCTTCTTGGGCTTCGTGGAGACCGACACGGAGAACGAGCAAGTGCTGACTCCGTTTCTCCGTTCGTTGATGGAGCGGGGCCTGGACATCTCTGAAGGCGTGCTGGTGATTGTCGACGGCGGCAAAGGTCTGCGGGCGGCGGTCAAGAAGGCATTCAGGAATCGAGCCCTGGTCCAACGCTGCCAATGGCACAAACGCGAGAACGTCGTGAGATACCTATCGAAGACCGAGCAAGCCGTGTGGCGACGCCGGCTGCAGCGGGCCTACGAGCGCCCGGAGTACGACGAAGCTCGGGCGGCGCTCGGAGAGCTCCATGGAGAGCTCGAGGAGCGAAACCAATCGGGGGCTGCGAGCCTTGAGGAAGGCCTGGAAGAGACCCTCACGTTGCATCGGCTCGGCGTGTACGGGGTCTTGGGCCGTTCGTTCAAGACGACGAATTGCCTGGAATCGGTCAATGCCCTTGTCGAGGAAAGGTGTGCGAAGGTCGATCATTGGAAGAACTCGAGTCAGCGGCAACGCTGGTTGGCGACGGCGCTCATCGACATCGAACCGCGCCTGAGGAAGGTGATCGGCTACCGTCATCTTCCAAAGCTCCGCGAAGCCCTCCAGCGAGAGCTGAAAATTGAGGCGAAGACGTCGACGAGATCGAAGAAGAAGGTTGCATGACCCATCGTGAGCCGTGGAGAGTTTCAACTAAGAATGGGCTTGACTCGAAGGCTCGATTCGACGGAGGGAAGATCACTTCCGACGCGGGTGTCCTGCTGTTGCGGGAGGTCGAAAAACGGACCGGGTTGATCGATGGACTGGCCGAATGTTTCGCCGATCACCGGGACCCGCGATTGATCGAGCACACGGTGAAAGAATTGATTGGGCAACGGGTGTATGGCCTGTGTCTGGGATATGAAGACCTGAACGATCACGACCAACTACGCACCGATCCGATGCTGGCCGTGGCGGTGGATAAGGCCGATCCGCTGGGAGGCAACCGACGGCAGGCCAGCGACCGGGGAAAGGCTCTGGCGGCCAAGTGCACACTGAATCGGCTGGAGTTGACTGGGGCTGAAGTCGGCGGGGAGGAGCGATACAAGAAGATTGCGATGGATACGGACCAGGTCCCGCTGGATGGTCGATGCCTTCATCGCAGCCTTTGAATCGGCGCCTGAAGAAATCATTCTGGACCTCGATGCCACCGACGATCCGATCCACGGGCAACAAGAGGGACGATTCTTTCATGGCTACTACGGCAACTACTGTTATCTGCCGTTGTACATCTTCTCGGGTGAGCATCTGCTGTGCGCCCGATTACGGCGCTCCAATATCGATGGCGCGGCCGGATCGGTTGAGGAACTGACCCGCATCATCGGACAGATCCGGAAGAGCTGGCCGGATGTGTCGATCATCGTCCGTGGAGACTCCGGCTTCTGCAGAGATGACTTACTGACCTGGTGTGAATCCCATCAGGTGGATTACGTGGTGGGATTGGCCAAGAACGAGCGACTCAAGAAGGATATCGCTGAAGCCATGGCTCAGGCGAAATCGGAGTTCGAATCCACCGGTCAATCGGCACGGGTATTTAAGGACTTCCGCTATCGCACACGAGACAGTTGGAGCCAACAACGGCGCGTCGTGGGCAAGGCGGAGGTTCTGGGCAAGGGCGCCAATCCCCGATTCATCGTCACATCGCTGTCACCAGAACGTTGGGAGGCCCGTGCGCTATACGAGGATCTCTACTGTGCGCGCGGCGACATGGAGAACCGGATCAAAGAGCAACAACTGGATCTGTTTGCCGACCGCACCAACGCGTCCACCATGCGCGCCAATCAACTCCGACTCTATCTGTCTTCGGCCGCCTACATGATCATGCATGCACTGCGCCGACTCGGACTCCACAATACCGAACTGGCGCGGGCTCAATGCGGCACGATCCGGCTGAAGCTGCTCAAGATCGGTGCCCGAATCCGGTTCACGGTCCGCAACGTCTGGGTGTCGATGGCTGAAGCCTGTCCCTACGCCGAAGTCTTCACCGCCGTTGTGCGCAACCTACAGGCGATGCCACTGCGATGCTGACGCCGACGCTCCCGCTTCGTCCCTGAATTCGATTTGATTATCCAGTCCGAGCCGAGGTGTGTCTGATTGCGGCCAACCACGCTCTCTCGAGCACGAAAATCCCCTTTTCATGTCGCCAAAACCTTCTCGCTTCACCCGAAGACCCTCCCCCACACCCCATCTCGCGTCCGCCGATGAGTCTTTCATGCAAAATCGCGATCAAGCGTCGCTTGGTGATCCATGCGGGCTAGCGACACGCCTCAAGAATGGAATCTGACACGAAACTCGGTCGCTACGAGGCCCTCGCTCTTCTTGGCGAGGGTGGTGTGGGCGAAGCGTAGGGTGCACAGGTCACGAAACTCGGGCGGGAAGACGCGATCAAGACGCTACCGAAGAGTTTGCCGAAGATGCCGATAGGCTGGCCCGGATTGAACGTGAAGCGAAACGGCTCGCCTCTCTGGACCACCCGAACATTGCTGCAATCTATAGACTCGAAGAACACAACGGCATACGCTTTCTTGTTCCGGAAGTTGTCGAAGACGACACTCCAGCAAATCTAATCAACGCGGTGCGTCCCTTGATGCTGCCATCAAAACCGAAAGGTGTATTGAAGCTTTGCGGTCAATCCGGTAGCCGTTTTACGAAATTGCTTCCGGCCATCCAAATCCTCGTCCTGAATCCAACCCTGATTGAAAACAAAGAACAGGTCGCGGCCTGGCTCCAGGATCCATCTGACGCGGCTCTGCCATCCGAGGTTGTTTGAACTGTTATCGAACTGCACGAGATTGAAGAAAGTCAGGAAGGGACTGACCGAGTAATCGGCACGGAGACTTAGGATCCGGGCGGCGAAGTGTCCTTCCGGCAAGCGCGCGAAAGTGAGATTGTAACTGGCCGCCGCGTCCAAATTAGGGGCTAGTTTGTACTGAAACTGACCGAAGACTTCGTGTGCCCGTCCCGACCAGAAAGTCCCGAACCTCCACGTGGTGTCCATCTTCCAAGGCCGATTGTCTGACGTGAAGAGCTCGACACGGAATCGATCGAACCGGTAATCTCCGGACGGCAGGATGACGCCATCGGCAATCTCGAACGGTTCGAAAAGTTGTTCGAATCTTCCACTCCAGTTCGCTTCGAAGCGATCTCCCGAGTTCCATGTCCAGTTCAGCGGAGCCACGAAGGCCCCCCAGCTTTCCACTTGACCCGTGTCGATCCTGCGGTGCTGTGTGAAGGCTAGCTGGTGCAGCAGCTGACGCAGCCCGAGAAAGTCGCGCGGCCGGGGGGCGAAATTGATCGATGCGTTCACCCTATCGACGTTGTCTCGTCCCACGAAACCCAGAGCCGGCTGGAAGTTGCGCTCAGTGCGGAGAAGACCGGCTTCGAGTTCCCAGAGGTCGTTGGGATAGAAAGCCGCGATGCGGTATGCATGGGTGTCGTCGGAAACACCCGCGTTGCTCACACCGACTGCGAACGCCTCAAGATTGAAATTTCTCTGAGTGTCGAGGAAGTTCGACGTACTGATGCGGACATCGGCCCCATAGGTGCGCGCTGGGGACGATTCCGCCGGATTCCCATCCGTGTAGATCATCCCGATATAGGACTGGTTCCAGATGTTGCGTTTGACCCGGGCGACAAAGAAGTTCTTCGCTTCAGTAAAATCGGTTTTCCCGGTATTCACATGCAGGACGCCGACATCGAACCGACCGGCTTTGCCAGCCAGTTTCGCTCCAGCCCGGATGGGTACCTCCCGACCCACGGACAGCCCGATCTGTCGGCTGAAAAAGGGGAGTATCGTCGGACCGAATTCGCCGCTCACGCCGAAATCGAAAATACCGACGTTCTCCAGGAAGAAGGAGCGCTTTTCAGGAAAGAACAGAGGAAAGCGGTCGAGGTTGATCTGACGGTCGTCTACTTCCGTTTGTGCGAAGTCCGTATTGAACGTCGTCGTCAGCCTCAGGCCGGGTGTAATGTTGTAGAAGATATCGCCACCCACGTCGCCTTCGGTCCGATCGTTCCGAGCCGTCGGAGAACGGAGCCATTGACCCGAGACAAAAGGCCGGATGTCCAGCCCCCGCCCCTGCTCCATTCCGGAAAGCCCCCCTATTTCTCCCGCTTCGGAAACCTGTACGAACTGAACGTCGAGACGGGCGCCAGCCCATCGGTCCTCTTCAATCTTCCGGCCGATCGAGCGAGAGACGTTCAGGCCCCAGGACTCGAGTGTGGGGGCGAAACTCAAGCTCTTGAAAGGAATAGCAAACTCCGCAGTCCAACCCTCCTCATTGCGATCGGCGCGCACGTTCCAGATCGCATCCCAATCGCTGTTGAGCTGGCCGTTCTCGATGATCAAGCCGTCGACGAGCGCACCGGCCGGGTTCGTCGCAAAGTAAAATGCGTTCCGGCGATCCCGAAACGTATCCAGCAGGATTTCGACGCGGTCATCCACTGACAGGTCGGCGTCGCGCGACATCTGCGTCGCGATGATTCCATCTGGATCGGAGTCGAGGCAGACAATTCCGATATAGAGAGTCTGAGTGTCATACAGGACCCGGACTTCAGTGCTTTCCGAAGGCAGGTCTCCTTCGCGAGGTATCCGCTGCTTGAACTCCCCAATTGGTGTTGCCAATCGCCAGTCCGGTTCAGAAAGGACTCCATCCAGAATGATTGGCGCCTCCGCTCGATGCGCCCTTGCACGGGTCAAGGCTCCACCCAGGTCTTGCGCCATGGATGCCTCAGAGCAAGTCAGTCCCAGCCACAAACCAAGAGTGACTCTCATGATCGGGCGAACACCCGTCAGTGGGTTCATAGTCGTTCTTCCTGTGTCCACCCGTGGGGCCTGGGGCCCTTCGTTCCAGCGGGTATTGTCAAGGCCGCTCACTGGGGCAGTCGGCGCAAGTCATTCTCTAGCTGTTGATCCGAATCCACGAACGCCTTTAAGGGCCGCGCCGATAGGTCCCCGCTGCGTAGTTGCCTCTTGCGATATCACCTTGATATGTTCACACGAAAACGTCCCGGCGGACATCGGCGGATGGTTGAATCGCCCACTATCTCATTATCCGACGATGAGTTCTGGGAAGTGAGAGCGCCGTGTTGCGCATGGCGGTTCCGTTAGGCGACCATGTGTGGATTTTGATTGACCCCTGCCTCACCTGTAGATCGCTGACCAGCGACACGTGGGCGGATCGTCCAGAACGTGGGCGCGGTAGTTTACATGTGTACTGCGCCTCCCCTTTTGCCAGAGGCATTCGTTTCTCGTGAAAACTGCACCCATCCCGTGATATTAAGCTTGCTGAATCACGGAGTGTTCCATCTTTGTGCGAACCCACATAGGGTGTGGAGGGCATCGCCTCTGCCGGTGTGAAAAGCGTCTCGAGGTCGGTAGAGTTGTACCTGCCATGGACAGAAGTGAGCCGTTAAGCGAAGTGCCTGACGAGTTCCCCCAATTTCGACGAGGACACCCCACCTTTGAGGTAGTAATAACTTCATGACGCCGGACCGATTGAACCCCCGTGCGGTCCTCCTGCACCCTACTCGACGATAAAAGGCGGTGCATCATCCTGGGATCGTTCCGAGATCGAGGTGTCTGGCGATAGAGGTACAAACAATGCGCGGAAAAATCCAAATGGCACTGGCATGTATCGCGGTGGCTGTGGCTATTGCGGGGAAAGCAGGAGCTCAACTGCCAGAGCAGTTCGTTATCAGCGGTGAGGCCGCGGCCCAACTATTCGATCACATATCCATCAATGCCGACACGGCCCGGCGCCTCGCAGAGGCCTGTGAGGGGATCGCAAGAGAAAACAACAGTCGGATGGTGGTTGTGATTCTCGACCCATATGGACTGGTGGTGCACCAGCACCGGATGGACGGCGAAGGTTACGTTTCCATCAATGCGGCGCAGCAAAAAGCGCGCACGGCGCTTCTGACCCGCCGGCCATCGGTCCTTCTCACGAACCGTGACGTGGACGATCCATTTACAGAAACGCATATGCGCGGTTACGGCCTGACCGTGCAGGAAGGGGGCTTACCCATAATCGTCAACGGGCAACTGATCGGCGCTATCGGCGTCGGAGGCATCCCCGGTGCACACCGCACGCCGACCTACGACGAGCAGACCTGTGCGCGCGATGCCCTCGAAGCCGTCATCGGGCCGCAGCCGCCTCTCATTCCGGATCGTTCGGCTGAGCGCGGCGCCTCGCAAGGCGATCCGAACCAATAGTGCGCGAGGTTCGTGCTGCCGTTTGTCCCGGCCTGTAGGTCGTCAGAATGATTCGGGCACAAGGGCCGCTTTGACAAGAGACGGTCGCCACGCTATACGGTTTCAATCTTCAAGACGTCGTTACCAAATCAACTTTGGCTCTCCGCAGGCAAGCATTCCTGAACGATTCTGAAGAACTGTTGCTGGAACTCACGTCAACTCTAGCGTCGAATAGGGGGTGTGTCGGATCTGCTGTATCAAGACCTTAGCGCGAAGGTAATTACCTTTGCGCTGATCCAGCTCTAGCAAAGAGTCTACGGTGCAATCGAAACTGTGTCCGTTGGTTGACGATTCCAGTAGTCGATGAAACTCATGACGTTGTGATTAAACTGATCCGGATACTCCCGAAAATGCAGGTGTCCCGCTTTATTGATGAGCAGCAGCCAAACCTTCGGGTGTTGGGCGGCCAGGATGTCGTGCAAGGCGACTCCGCGATCCACAGTAACCTGCGGATCGTTTTTCGACCAGTAGAGCAGCACCGGCATGGGGAGGACCTCTTCGGCCCTCAGCCGCTCGTGCAACCGCTTCTTCGACTCGTTGAACTCGGACCTCAGAGGTTGGCCGGCGTCTGCGGCCATCTTTGCCTGAGCCTCCTGCCCCTGTGGCAGGCCAATCATGTACTCGCCAGCCGCGTAGTACTCGTCATCCCAGGTGTCGGCGATGTTGGGTGCGTAGGATTGCACTTCCATTGCGCACCGGATTTTCCAGCTCCGGTCGCCCACCGCGCACGGCTCCATCACGGAGGTTCCTGTCGTCGGGTTCGTGTCCGGCGACACGGTGCCAGAATTCGTGAGAACGAGAGTTCTGACGACCTCCGGATGTTGCATCGCCAGCAACAACCCCAGTCCGGCTCCGCGCGACTGACCCACCAGATGCACTGGACCGAGGTTCATCGTCTGGATGAACTGGTACATGTGCGCGATCTCGCCCTGGATGTTGTAGTCGCTGTCATTCGGTGGGTTGCCGGTCATGCCGGCGGCAAGCTTGTCCACCGCGAAGACGTGAAACCGCTCGCCCAGGGCGGGGATGTTTCTGCTCCATATGTTCGCGCTGTTAGCGTTAACATTCCCAAGCCCTCCACCGTGTACCAGCAGCAGCGGCTCCCCTTGGCCCTCTTCATAGTAGCGGGTCTGGATGGTCCCGCCCAGAGCCTTGATGTCGATAAACTTGGCCTCGAGATCAGCGATGGAGCCTGTTTCCGCAGGCGTTTGGGCGTTGGCATTCGGGCTCGCCAGCCACGATATGACAATCAAGACAAAAGATGTGATCCAAGTCCCGCAGCGATAGCTGCGATGAATGACAGACGTGCTCATAGTGGCCTCCCCGTATTGAATAAGATGGAGCGTTGCCGTTCATGATACCGAACAACATGATGACAGTGAGTGGTATTGGGGCGCGCCGACTAATTGCCCGCTCTCCAGGCCAGTTGAGCATCCATGCATTCGGAAACAACGGTCATGTACCGATCGACGGCGCTCTCGCTGACAAGCGTATGAGGATCGCCCGGTTGACGGAACGCCAGGGCGCGAAGATTATCCAGTGTGTTGTCCCAGCTGTGATGATGGGCAACGAAGACATCCGCGCCGGCCCTCTGCGAGATCTCCTTGAACCGCTTTACCGATTCACTCCACAGTCGGAAGCTTTCGACTTCGGTTTCGTAGTACTGGACCCCGTCCTGTGGCTGGGTACCTCCGGCGCCCCGGCCGCCGACGACGCTGCCCACGTACGTCCGGTTGCCGTCCCTCAGCGGTGAGATCAGCATCGAAACGCTGCCCGGCGTGTGCCCTGGCGTCACGTAGAGGGTCACGGTGACATCGCCCAGCGTCACTTCCTGGCCATCCGTGATCACCATGTCCTTCCTCGGCTTGATCTCGGACGGAACCGTCTGCCGCTCGATCACGTCCCAGTCGGCCTCCGACACCAGAACGCGCGCGCCGTAACGATCCTGAAGCAGTCGGGATCCCCCGTAAAAATTCGCTTCGCCTTCATTGATAATGACGTACTCGATCTCGGCCGGATCGAGACCCATCGTTCTGAGGCCGTTGACGATCAGTTCCTCAGCCCAGTAATGACGACCCGAATTGATCAGAATGATTCCCTCGGTTGTCGTGATCGCCCATACGCTGAAGTTGTCGGCTCTGGAGCCGCCAACATAATAGAGGTTGTCGAACGCCTTCACCGGGTCCGTATACCATTGGGAACGCGGGGGTATCGTCGGTGCGGCGGCCGGTGCGGCGGCCCCTGGCCGAGCCGCGGGCCCGACGGGCGTGAGGTCGGGTTCAGCGCAGAGATCGAAAGGGCTCCCGGTGTAATCATGGCCGGGCTCGTATGCTGCGGCCCTGGCCGCGGCCACGTGAGCCTCGGCAACCGAGGCCTGGGCGTTGGCTTGGGCGGCGCCCCAACCCGCCAGCAGCAAGACACTGCAAAATACACAGGCCAAATAGCGCATCATGGCTCTTCTCCTTTGAGTCTGTCGATGTCTAAGAGGACCATCTGGTTGTTTTGCCGGGAAAGCTGGATAGTATTGTCTTGGATGTGTTCGAAGCTGTCGAGAGAAAAGGAGCTTCCGGGGTGAGCGGCGGGACCTCTCGATTATCCCGGACCCCTTCAGGGATTGCCCGAATCGTCCCAACAGGAATCGAACCCGTCCGTAAGCCGTCATTCGATACGGCCTATTTCTATCAGAACGCACCTCAGTGGGGTTTTCATCCTTCGGGTGAGCGCAGCTCATGGACGTCTGGTTTGAAGAACTAAAGGAACGGGTGTCGGTTCCATAGCTGACACGGCCTGTTTCGCCCAAATCGCCTTTCCAATCCCCGAAAACCTCCTCCAATATGGCCTAAGCATGGCCTTTGAAAATCCACATGCCTGTATCGTCGCCTATGCTTCCATGTGACTCTTTGATTGACCTGACTTTCCACGTGTAGTCTTATTCAATCGATGGAATCCAGCACCAAATTGGCCCACTACGGGATCGAGGAGGTCGTATGTCTATCAATTCGGGTACACGTCTAAGTCTCTGTTTTCGAGCGTCGATCGCCCTCGTTGTCGGGGCGACCGTAGTATGGGGGTGTCGTCCAGGCACCTCCGATTCGGGGGAGACGGTCTTTGACGTGACGGAAAAAACTATCGCTGAGTTGGCAGTAGCGTTGGAGTCGGGTGAGGTGACATCTCGGGTGCTCGTCGAACAATATGCGGCCCGCATCGAAGCTTATGACAAGCAGGGACCGAAACTCAACGCGACGATCATCGTCAACCCGAACGCGCTCGCCGAAGCCGATACGCTCGACGGCGAACGCGCAGCGGGGAACGTCCGGGGGCCGTTACATGGCATACCAGTCATCGTCAAGGACAACTACGACACCGCCGACATGCCGACGACGGCGGGAATCATTGCACTAGCGAACTCCATTCCTCCAGATGACGCGTTCCAGGTTCGGAAGCTGAAGGAGGCCGGTGCGATCATCCTCGGCAAGGCAAACATGCACGAGCTGGCAAGAGGGATTACAACGATCAGTTCGTTCGGCGGCCAGACGCGTAACCCGTATGACCCAGCGCGTAACCCCGGAGGGTCGAGCGGAGGGACCGGTGCGGCAGTGGCGGCAAGCTTCGCAGCTATGGGTATGGGAAGCGATACATGTGGCTCAATTCGAATTCCCGCCGCGCACCACGCTCTGGTTGGGCTACGAGGGACCCGTGGACTGTCGAGTCGAGATGGGATTATTCCGCTCTCGCACACTCAAGATATCGGTGGACCGTTGACGCTGAGTGTCGAGGATCTGGCGATCGTGCTCGATGCTACGGTTGGGCCCGACGCGGCGGACGAAAGCACCGGACAGTCTGAGGGAAACATTCCCGAGAGTTACACCGAGTTTCTCGACGAGAACGGCCTCCAAGGAGCACGGGTTGGAGTTTTGGCAGAACTCATGGGGGAGTCTCAAACGAATGGAACGGAGTCGGCGGATAGGCCTGTCCGGGAAGTGATTGAGGCTGCCGTCGAGGAGATGAAAGCGCAAGGTGCAGAAGTCGTTGAGATCGAAGAGGCCACCTTCCTGGAGCTGCTAGAGGACGGCTTTTCGGTCATTCGCCAGGAGTTTGGGTTCGATTTGAACGACTATCTGAGGCAGACACCCGGCGCGCCTGTGAAGTCGCTGGACGAGATCGTGGAAAAAGGACTCTATCATTACTCGCTTGAAAGCGCGCTCCGCTTGGCGATGGAGGTTGAGAGTCTCGATACCGACGAATACCGCGAGGCGATTGCGAAACGGGACGAGATTCGCCAGGCCGCAATCGATGTGATGGACGAGCACGCGCTGGACGCCTTAGTCTACCCGACGATTCGGCGGACAGCTGCTCCTATTGGTACCCAGCAGGAAGGGAGTAACTGTAGGCTGAGTGCTATCTCCGGACTGCCCGCCCTCACTGTGCCGGCTGGATTCGCGGAAGACGGGATGCCCGTCGGATTGGAGTTGCTCGGGCGAGCATTCGCCGAACCCAAGTTAATAACGCTGGCGTACGCGTATGAGCAGGCGACTCGTCATCGACGCCCGCCGGTCACCACACCGAGTTTGGTGCATCTGCCGGAACCTCTGACGTTCGAAGTGGAGACAACGCGCTCGGAAATCGGCCTGAGTGCTCTAGGTCGCTTCACATTCGACTGGTATACGTTGAACTTGGAGTATTCAATGTCGGTTGCAGGAGTTCTCGACGCGGAGGTGTTGGGTTTTCACATCCACCGTGGCACGCTTGATGAGCCCGGTCCGATGATCCATCTCCTCGGAGGGAGAGGGGAAGCCGGTGCATCGAGTACGACCAAGCTTTCTGCAGAGGATCTCCAGGACTTGCTTCAGGGAAATCTTGAATGTGTGCCAATCTTAGTTGGAAATTGAAACGGCTCCAAACCCCATGGTTTGATGGTATTGGAAGAAACAACATCAAGCCTGTAAGAGAAAGGAGCCGAGATGAGGAGTCTGTTACGTTCGGTAAAGAAACGCAAGAAGTCGCGTGTGCTGGGTGAGGTCGAGGTCCTGAGCCGGGAGGAATACTCGGGACTGGAATTGGACTCGAAGGTGGAGATGATTCGGGCGTTGATCCCACTGGGGTTGATGCACGTGGAGGAGTTGCTCGACGAGGAAGTGAAGTCGTTGGCGGGTGAGCGATACGCACGAAAGGAGGCGGCGTTGCGGGGCCGGCGACACGGGAGCAATCCGGGGACCGTGGGGCTGGGTGGCCAGCGGGTGCCGGTTCGGGTGCCTCGAGTGCGCAGCGTGGCGGGCGGGGAGATTCCGCTTCGGACCTACGAGGAACTCAGTCCGGGTGGCGCGGTGAACGAGCTACTGCTCAGACGTGTGCTGTATGGGATCTCCTGCCGGAACTATGAATCGGCCGCTGAAGCGATTCCGGGAGCGATCGGACTGTCGAGTTCGACGGTGTCTCGAGGATTCGTCCAGGCGAGTGCCGCGAAACTTCGGGAGATGCAGGAGCGGGATCTGAGTGGCGAGGACGTCGTGGCGATCTTCCTGGACGGGAAGGCGTTTGCCGACGCCCTGATGGTAGTGGCCCTGGGCGTCACGCTTTCGGGCGACAAACGCTTCTTGGGCTTCGTGGAGACCGACACGGAGAACGAGCAAGTGCTGACTCCGTTTCTCCGTTCGTTGATGGAGCGGGGCCTGGACATCTCTGAAGGCGTGCTGGTGATTGTCGACGGCGGCAAAGGTCTGCGGGCGGCGGTCAAGAAGGCATTCAGGAATCGAGCCCTGGTCCAACGCTGCCAATGGCACAAACGCGAGAACGTCGTGAGATACCTATCGAAGACCGAGCAAGCCGTGTGGCGACGCCGGCTGCAGCGGGCCTACGAGCGCCCGGAGTACGACGAAGCTCGGGCGGCGCTCGGAGAGCTCCATGGAGAGCTCGAGGAGCGAAACCAATCGGGGGCTGCGAGCCTTGAGGAAGGCCTGGAAGAGACCCTCACGTTGCATCGGCTCGGCGTGTACGGGGTCTTGGGCCGTTCGTTCAAGACGACGAATTGCCTGGAATCGGTCAATGCCCTTGTCGAGGAAAGGTGTGCGAAGGTCGATCATTGGAAGAACTCGAGTCAGCGGCAACGCTGGTTGGCGACGGCGCTCATCGACATCGAACCGCGCCTGAGGAAGGTGATCGGCTACCGTCATCTTCCAAAGCTCCGCGAAGCCCTCCAGCGAGAGCTGAAAATTGAGGCGAAGACGTCGACGAGATCGAAGAAGAAGGTTGCATGACCCATCGTGAGCCGTGGAGAGTTTCAACTAAGAATGGGCTTGACTCGAAATCTTTACGTCGATGTGCACACGACGGGTTACGTGGAAGGTGTACGTGGTCAACTGATCGTACTGGATCAATGAGTTGTGTGTGGGCAGCTTCGATGAAAGAACTGAAGGAACGGGTACCCGTTCCGTGATCGCAAGGACCTTCACGCCTTACGGAATGAGTCAAATCTAAGGGAGTCACTTGTGCTGAATCGAATCGCCATTACCCTATCCTTACTCACCCTGGTTTTATCTGCTTCCTCTGCACTGTCCCAGTCTGCGTCACCCAGTGCCGCGTATGTTGCCCCCAGCGGCACGGTTCTGCGCGTCCTGCTTGATGAGAGCAATCTTGGAACGAGTGATGTTGAAGTTGGTGAGATGGTCTTCCAGGCAGGAACCGAATCGGTCTCTCACGCCCACGGTTCATTGGAGATCTTCTACGTGGTTGAGGGTGTCCTCGAACACATAGTCAACGGCACAAGCCATATCCTGACACCGGGGATGGCAGGCTTCGTCCATGCCGGTGACGAAGTCGTTCACAAGGTTCCGGGAGATCAACCGACCAAGACCCTGGTGATCTGGGTACCCGGTGGGGAGTCAGCTGGAATTCGTGCGACCTGGCTGCGGGAGCCGTAGGCTATCCCTGACTCCCCCTGTCTTACCTCCGAAGACCCGTCCCAATAGCTCCTGGGTGGACCCGCGAAAATTCACATGCCTGTATTGCTGATACGGAAATGTGGATTGCTCCACCAGATTGTCCGGCAATAAAGGGAAGCGTAGGTGGTTATAAGGCCAGGTGGCTTCCGCAAGAAGTCAGAACACGGATTCCTAAACACTAGGCGACTACTCGCTACTAATCCGCCACGTCCCGGTATCGGACTCAGTCCAACTTCACCGAAGCCGACTTCTGAGACCCTATTAGTCGGTTTTGTGGGATTGCTCTCGCTACAGGCCAATGTAGGGACCATGGCCCGTTAGCAACGCCGACACTGCGCCGGATTTACGGCTACACCGTCCGGACTATGCTTCAACCGACTGAATACCGGAACTGGGTGAACCGTTCTCAACCCGATACACACGCATGCCACGAGCTTTGTAATTTGCTAAGGCTCGCGGATGGTCTAGCGTACATGTGTGGACCCAAACTTTGGCGGCACCCATCGCCCAGGCGCGACGAATAGCCTCTGTCAACAGCAGACTGCCAAAGCCGCGACCGATGAAGTTCGACAGGAGCCCCAAGTAAGCTATTTCGACGTTCCTGCCAACCTGAAGCTCAAGTTCGAAATAACCACCCGTCTCTTGGTCAACACGGGCAACCTAGGTCTGCAGCTCGTCTCTCTCCACCCATTCTCGCCACCGCTCAAGCGTCCACGCTAACCTGTCGGTCCACTTCCACTGCGAACCGACCGACTGATAAAGCGAGCGGTTTAACCCGGGATTGGGAACTGACACACGTTCGATCTCGAAGTTGTCGAACTCCTTTGAGGCTGGACGCAGTTCATCGGGCTCCGTCATTTCAAGATAATAAGTCGTCACTTCTTGCATTTGAACGAAGCCGCTGGCGCGGCGGACGCTGCGCGTGGGCTGACCGAGGGGTGATCGTCAGACTGTAGAGTGTGGGCCTCAAAGGAGGCCCACATGACTGATTTGCGGAAACGGATGCTGGAAGAACTCCAGCGCCGCAATTTCTCTCCAACAACAATCCGAACCTATCTGCGAGTCGTTGAAGACTTCGCTCGCTATTTTGGCAC
The DNA here is from genome assembly GCA_965263045.1 of Terriglobia bacterium. Taxonomy (GTDB): domain Bacteria; phylum Acidobacteriota; class Terriglobia; order 20CM-2-55-15; family 20CM-2-55-15. The sequence goes on along the minus strand of CBDHGK010000041.1, from coordinate 2,976,243 downwards.
GCGCCCCGATCGTCTCAGCCAGCAACACCTGCGGCAGTATCAGTTGCATTTGATCCAGGAGCGAAAGCTCGCGATCAAGACTGTAGGTCTGCACATTGCCGCGCTGCGATTCTTCTTTGTGAAGACGCTACGGCGTCCATACCTGAAGCTGGATCTCCCGTATCCCAAGATGCCGAAGCGACTGCCGACTGTTCTGAGCAAAGAGGAGGTCACCCAACTGATCGGCTCCGCAAACAACCTGCTCGATTACACGATGCTGATGACCTTGTATGCCACTGGAATGCGTCGGGCCGAGTTGATCGGGTTGAAGGTCCAGGACATCGATAGCCAGCGCATGATCATCCACATCCGTCAGGGCAAGCGCAACCGGGATCGCGATGTGCCATTGCCGCCAAAGCTGCTGAATACACTACGGGAGTACTGGCTCTGGATGAAGCCTGGGACCTATTTGTTTCCCGGCATGGTCGACAACTGGCGTGCCGACAAACCCCTCACGTCCAAGTGCGTGTGGTTGGCGGTACAAAATGCGGCGAAACGTGCCGGAATCAAGAAGCGTGTATCGCCGCACACGCTGCGTCACAGCTGGGCCACCCACCTACTGGAGAATGGCACCGATCTGCGCACCATTCAGATGTTGATGGGTCACTCGGACCTGCGAGCCACCAGCGTCTATCTGCACTTGTCTCGCCGTCATTTGCAGACGGTCGCCAATCCCGTAGAGACCCTGCCGGTTTCCAGGCTCGATACGGTGAAGCGCTCCAGAAAAAGGAAGCAGAAACAATGACGCGGTCCGCCGTGGAGGTGGCCGACATCCTGCGCGCGCGGGGCAACGACTTCATCGACCGTCATCGAAACAGAATCGATTTCCAGCAGCTGAAGGTGATGCATGCCATCGTGCGTTGCCGAACAGCCGCTCTTGGCGGTCATATCGATGCCTGCCCGCGATGTGGGGGCGAGGGGACCATCTCCTACAACTCATGCCGTAATCGCCATTGTCCGAAATGCCAGACTCAGGCGCGTCAGCGCTGGATCGCAGCCAGAGAACGTGAACTTCTCGCGACACGATACTTCCATGTCGTGTTCACGCTGCCAAAGGAACTACATGCGCTTGTCCTGCAGAATCCGGTTGAACTCTATAACCTGCTGTTCCGCACCGTGGCCGAGACGCTGCGGGAGGTCGCGAGAAATCCCAAACACCTTGGCGCCGAGATCGGCTTCTTCCTCATCCTGCACACATGGGGACAAAACGTGCTGTTTCATCCTCACCTCCACTGCGTCGTTCCCGCCGGTGGAATCGCACCGGACCGTTCGCGATGGATTCGGCCGCGCTACCCTTTCTTCCTGCCTGTAAAGGTTCTGGGGAAAATATTCCGGGGAAAGTTCGTTGACGGATTGCGGAAGGCGTTTCGCAGAGAGTGCCTGACCTTCGCGGGACAGATCCAGCAGTTATCCGAACCGAAGAGCTTCGCGGCTTTCCTGCGACCGTTATTTCGCCAACCTTGGATCGTCTATGCGAAGCCGGCATTCGGTGGGCCCGAACAGGTATTACGCTATCTCGGACGCTATACCCACCGTGTTGCCATCTCCAATCATCGATTGTTGTCCTTCGACGGCGGCCAGGTCACGTTCCGTTGGCGGGATTACGCGCGTGGCAACAAATCAAGAACGATGACGGTTTCCGCCGCCGAGTTCATCCGCCGCTTCCTCCTCCACGTGCTGCCGAAAGGTTTTGTCCGCATCCGACATTTCGGTTTCATGGCGAACGCACAACGTTCCGCATCCATGGAACTTTGTCATCGTTTGTTAGGAATGGCGTCGACCGATCCTCACGAGGAAGCCCCTGCGAGCGACTCGGCCGGGTTATGTCCCGTCTGTCAGACCCCGATGAAGGTCATCGAGAGGCTGACCGCTGCGCAGATCGCATGGAGCTTCACTTCCATATGCTTTGCAGATACGTCGTAGCAGAGATTCCAGTTACACACTTTCCAGACGTGCTCGCGCACGCCGCCGCCCACGTGTGTCTTGATCTCAAAAATGCTTCCAAATCGAGCCTCGACCCGCACCGCAGACTCTCTAAAACTGCTGCTCCGGAACCCACACTCCTCGTCGCCACCCCGCCACTCGCCCTTGTCGAGTCCCGTCCCGTGACAATTTCAACCCGCATTCCCGTACTTTCTCCATAGCCCACCGCGTCCGCCGCAAACGCCACCGGCTTCCTTCAAACGTCGTTATCGAAAGTGCCCGAAAATCTCGTCCCCACGACGCTTTCTCGCTCGGCACTTCCGATGAACGCTAAATGTTTTTCTGGAGTAATCATCGGGAAGCAATACCAGGTTTCCGAGAAGCCCAACTCTTAGAGCACGATCCACTGTAGTCCTGCAGTCGACTTCTGAGGACCTTAGAGTATTGCCGCGGTCGCTTTGCGCTTTTATAGAATGCTTATGACTTCGTGGATCGCCGTTGTGAGGCGCGACAAATCTGCACGGCTAATCACGTAGGGAGGCATCACGTATACGAGATTATTGAAAGGACGAACCCACACACCTCGCCTCACGAACTCGTGAGGTGCGGTGTGCATGTCCACTGGATTTCGAAGTTCGACAACGCCTACAGCGCCTAAGACGCGCACATCGGCAACTTGCGGCAGTTCATCGCAAGGCTGCAGTTCACTGCGCAGTTGGTTTTCAATTCTGCCGACGGCGTCCTGCCAGTCCCATGAAAACAGCAACTCGATATTCGCACCAGCTACCGCACAGGCCAACGGGTTCCCCATAAACGTCGGACCGTGCATGAACGCATCGCCAGCTTGGCCCGATATCGTTTCGGCCACACTTCGTGTCGCTAACGTTGCAGCGAGGGTCATGTAACCTCCAGTCAGGGCCTTACCCAGGCAAAGGATGTCTGGGGAGATACCTGCGTGCTCGCACGCGAAAAGCCTGCCGCTCCGACCGAAGCCCGTTGCAATCTCGTCGGCGATTAGTAGAGTGTCATGTTCATCACATAGCCGCCGAACTGTTCTCAGATATTCAGGATGATAGAACCACATCCCCCCGGCACCTTGGACAATGGGCTCTAATATCACTGCAGCGATTTCGTCAGCGTGTCTTTCGATCAACGAAGCGAGAGAGTCCATGTCCGATGGATCCCACCGTTCCCCAAAACGCACGCCGGGGCGATCGGCAAAGAAGTGAGGTGTCAGGACGCTAGAGAAGAGATTGTGCATGCCCGCGATCGGATCGCAGACCGCCATGGCACCAAAGGTATCGCCATGGTAGGCACCCCGCAATGCCAAGAGCTTCTGCTTACGGCCCTTGCTCCGTGCAGATTGAAATTGGATCGCCATCTTTATCGCAACCTCGACCGACACAGAGCCGGAGTCCGAAAAGAACACCGAATCCAGTCCCGTCGGCGTGATGTCTATCAAACTCTTTGCAAGTCGGATCGCAGGCTCGTGGGTGAGCCCACCGAACATCACATGGGCCATGGAGGCAAGCTGGCCTTCGACAGCTTGATTCAGAACAGGATGGCTGTAGCCGTGGATGCTGCTCCACCAAGAGGCCATACCGTCAATGAGCTCACTACCGTCCGCCAGGCGCAGACGAACTCCCTCGGCGGAGACTACGGGGAAGACCGGAGTTTGTCCCGGCATCGACGCGTACGGGTGCCACACGCTTAGTCGATCTGTGGCGAGCATCTTCTCCCATTCGGCTTCCAACATGCGCCAATTCTATCCTTCAATCTTCATCCTCAGCAGGCATAGTTCTTGGGAGCTACCATACAATGCGTGTGAATCCCCTTGCGGTGTCCTGGGGCTCCAACAGGTCTCGATTCGTGTCTTTCTCAGTTCGATTCGCCGTTATTGCACTGATTAAGGTGGGGTTTGGTCAGAATCGTGTAATAGTTCCTCTTTTTCTCGCCAAGGGTTTACCGACCTTGCGGAACTGAATGAATAAACCCTCGAGGGTTGAAGTTCGTAACCATCGTCGGTCCGTTCTTTTGGACTTCACATGTCCTGGCTTTCGTGGCGAAGCAGTCGATTGTGAATGCCCCCTTGTTCATTGCCATGGAGACGGGCTATCTGGCAGTGCAATTCGGAGTGTTCGGATTGCTCCTCGGGCTCATCCATAGAGAGGCGGATCGTGGGGCCTGAAACCATGAAATAGATCCACCCTTGTCGCCTAGTGACGACCGAAAAGCCCCACGCGGCCAGATAGTGTACTTGGTCACGACCCTGCCGTCGGAACGTGTGGCTTTGAAGCTCACCGGGTTATTCGGCGGGACAACCCTGTGCTAGTCCCTGAACAAGCGTGATTGATGAGGAATTGAAAGTGGAATAACCGCCGAAGTACCCGAAATGCCCCCTCTCCGTGCGAAAAAAACCTTGGACAGATTCTTTGGAGAAGGAGGCATTTCAGATGAACGATTATACGCGCAAGAACATGAGGAACCGCAAGCGGCGAATTGAGCGTCGGCTTGGGGATCGGAATTGGAAAGATCAGGCGAAGCCGATGCTGTCGGCGCGCAACATCCGGTACGAGATGGGAGACCGGATGAGGGGTCTGTCGGTGGGCGGCATCGGAATGATGCATCAGGTGGCGCGGCGGACCGGACTGATCGAAGCCATCGACAAGGACGTGCATGTGCTGAAGCGGCATCTGCCCTACCAGGAATCGGATCACGTGTTGAACATCGCCTACAACGCGTTGAGTGGGGGCACGTGTATGGAAGATATCGAACTGCGGCGCAATGACGAAGTGTATCTGGACGCGTTGGGAGCACAGCGGATTCCGGATCCGACCACGGCGGGAGACTTCTGCCGGCGATTTGAGGAAGACGACGTGGAGTCGCTGATGGACACGTTCAATAAAGTGCGGCTGAAAGTCTGGCGCCAGCAGCCCGATGCGTTTTTCGAGGAAGCGGTTCTGGAGGCGGACGGGACATTGGCCCCAACCACCGGAGAATGCAAAGACGGGATGGACGTGGCCTACGACGGGACATGGGGTTATCACCCACTGTTGATTTCGCTGGCGAACACGGCCGAACCGTTATACCTGGTGAACCGGAGCGGCAACCGGCCCTCGCATGAGGGAGCGGCCAAACGGTTCGATCAGGCAATCGCGTTGTGCCAGCGTGCGGGGTTCGATCAGATCCTGCTGCGCGGGGACACCGACTTCAGCCAGACCCGGTATTTGGATGGATGGGACGACCAGGGCGTGGGCTTCATCTTCGGCATCGACGCGATGAAAAACCTGGTGGCCCGGGCCGACCAATTGGAGCCGGACTGCTGGGCGCGCCTGGAACGTCCCGCCAAGTACGAGGTAGCCAGCCAACCCCGCCAGCGTCCCGACAAGGTCAAGGAACGGATCGTTCGGGAGCGTGACTTTGAGAATATCCGCTTGCGGGGCGAGGATGTGGCCGAGTTTGCGTATCGGCCCGGAGCCTGCGATCGGGACTACCGCGTCGTTGTGGTGCGAAAGAATCTGTCGGTGGCCAAAGGGGAGCAGGTGTTGTTCGACGACATCCGGTACTTCTTCTACATTACCAACCGTGCGGATCCTGCGGACCAGATCGTGATGCGTGCGAATCAACGGTGCAATCAAGAGAATCTTATTGAGCAGCTCAAGAACGGCGTACACGCCTTGGGGATGCCGGTCGGGGATCAGACCAGCAACTGGGCCTACATGGTGATGGCCTCACTGGCCTGGACACTGAAGGCGTGGTTTGCGTTATTGCTGCCCGAAACCGGACGTTGGGGCCAGAAGTATCAGGCCGAGAAGCAGACCGTGCTACGCATGGAGTTCAAAACGTTCCTGAACGCCTTCATGCTCGTGCCTTGCCAGCTCGTGCGTACTGGTCGGCGCATCGTCTTCCGGCTGATGGCCTGGAACCCGTGGTTGCCAGTCTTGTTTCGTGCCGTGGATGTGTTGCGTCAACCTCTGCGATGCTGACCCGATCATGGATCTGAGCCCGGGCGGTCGAGGTCCCGGTTTCTTTCAACCCTTCAAACAGACACGGCGAGGCGGCAACTGAAACAGATACAACACGAACCGCATACCTGGAAAAAGCGATCTGGGAACGGGAGCTTATGCCTCCAATTTTACGGCCGTGAACCGGCCGTTTGTCCACTGGTTATGCGCTTGTTTTGGGGCTAGTCGACTTCGGCCATCACGTGCCTTGCATAGCGATAGTCACGGATCGCAGCAATGCGTTGCTGGGTCCACTCAAGCAGAATGAAGTAACTAGGAGCTTCGTCCGGAGCGTCGGAGGCCAGCAGCGCAGGGCGTCCCTCGATCGTCCCGGGCCGGAGTCGGCACTCCGGAACCTTGCCGTAGTTGGAGTAGTATCGACCGGTCGGCTGTTTCCCTCGAGACTGGAAGCGTCCCACCAACTCGAGTCGGACGTCCTCTGCCAGCATGTCGCGTAGACCGTCGTAGTCTTGGGCATTGAATCGCTCGGCGTAGCGTGAGAGCAACCCCTCTTCGGCATCGGTCAGCACGGCCGCCTTCCGGCTCCCGGCCGAACCTGCCTCACGCCCGAGACTCGCGCGACCCCTGTGCAGCGCACCCTTCGTGGCTGAAAGGCTGGAATCGAGAATCTCGGAAATCTCTGCGAGCGAATAGTCGAGTACGTCCTTCAGGATGACGCAGCTGCGTTGCATCGGAGTCAGTTTCGCGAAGTAGGACAATCCCAGCGCCGTCAACTCCGCACGCTCGAGCAAGTCGACTTCATCCGGGGCCGCTACCTCAGATTCGAGCGGAGCTCCGTGTTTTATCTCATAGCGCCGCAGATGATCGAGCGCCTTGTTGTGCGCGACCCTAAAGAGCCAACCACGGAGGTTCTCGACTCCGCCCAGCTCTGAGAGTTGATAGAACGCCTTCGCGAGAACGTCCTGCACCACGTCTTCGCCCTCGACGGACGAGCCGACCATTCTCGAGCAGTACCGGTGGAGGTCGGTACGGACGTCGCGCACGAGGTCGTCGAAAGCCTTTCGTGCAGCTGACTGTATGTCGGTCTCCATGCGTTTGGGGCTGATCTGATGAAGTCTCTCCAGAGACGTCTCAATAGGTGATGATCATAAGACGATCGAACGGGCGAAAAGGATCTGTCGTCGACCCGCATCCTTTCGTCGGGGTCATTCGTCAAGAGAGTAGAGGATAGCGAATTCAAATTCAGGAGCAGGTCATGACGAACAGCGCGGCACCCCTGATGAAGATCTTTGGCACTACCGACCAACTCATCCCATTGATTCTACACGACCTGTCCGATTCTGAATCCCGCACACGGGCTCGAAGCGAAGAAGGGCCGTCTATCGCCTGGCACCTGGGTCACCTCCTCTCGTATCGATACCAAGGACTTCAGATATTAGGTCAGCCCGATAACAATCCGTACGAGGTCGCGTTCGGGAGCAGCCCGGCGACTGACGGAGGAGACTATCCCACGACCGCTGAGCTGAGCGAGAAGTGGAACAGGTTGAGCGAGCGATTCACGGCTACGCTCACGTCGGTGACCGAACAGGCCCTCTCCGCACCTGTCGGCGACGGCGCGCACGCAGAAAAGAACGTGCGAGATAGGATCGCCTTCCTCGCATTTCACGAGGGCTACCACATGGGGTCCATCGCGGCCCTCCAGAAGACGATCGGCAAGAGTAGCCCGCCAGAAAAAATCATGGCGGCCATGAAAGCAGGAGACTGAGCATGACGAGCATCGCCTTCACAGACAATTGGGGGGAGGTTATCGACCGGCCCCAGCAAGACGCAATCGAGATCCGTTGGTTCGATTCCACGGCAACTATGAGCGGCAGGGAGTTCAACTACTGGTTGTCCCAGTTCGCGTCGGAGGTTGAACGAACGGGCCGATCCAGAGTGCTTGTCGACGGTCTCGCGTTCGCCATGCCGATGGACCGCATGGACGCGAGCTGGAGGGACGCGAACATCATTCCCCGCTACAATGCCGCGGGCGTGAAACGATTCGCTTTTCTCGTGCCAGCGGGCATGCCGGCGATCGGTGCGCCCCCGGCAACCGAAGGCCCTGCGACATACCTGACGGCCTACTTCGGAACTCGTCGCTCAGCGATGGAGTGGCTCGCCGGCTAGACTGGACGCGTGTTCTCGCTTCAGATGGTGGGAGATAGGTCCCGATAAACATTTAGCGTTCATCGGAAGTGCCGAGCGAGAAAGCGTCGTGGGGACGAGATTTTCGGGCACTTTCGATAACGACGTTTGAAGGAAGCCGGTGGCGTTTGCGGCGGACGCGGTGGGCTATGGAGAAAGTACGGGAATGCGGGTTGAAATTGTCACGGGACGGGACTCGACAAGGGCGAGTGGCGGGGTGGCGACGAGGAGTGTGGGTTCCGGAGCAGCAGTTTTAGAGAGTCTGCGGTGCGGGTCGAGGCTCGATTTGGAAGCATTTTTGAGATCAAGACACACGTGGGCGGCGGCGTGCGCGAGCACGTCTGGAAAGTGTGTAACTGGAATCTCTGCTACGACGTATCTGCAAAGCATATGGAAGTGAAGCTCCATGCGATCTGCGCAGCGGTCAGCCTCTCGATGACCTTCATCGGGGTCTGACAGACGGGACATAACCCGGCCGAGTCGCTCGCAGGGGCTTCCTCGTGAGGATCGGTCGACGCCATTCCTAACAAACGATGACAAAGTTCCATGGATGCGGAACGTTGTGCGTTCGCCATGAAACCGAAATGTCGGATGCGGACAAAACCTTTCGGCAGCACGTGGAGGAGGAAGCGGCGGATGAACTCGGCGGCGGAAACCGTCATCGTTCTTGATTTGTTGCCACGCGCGTAATCCCGCCAACGGAACGTGACCTGGCCGCCGTCGAAGGACAACAATCGATGATTGGAGATGGCAACACGGTGGGTATAGCGTCCGAGATAGCGTAATACCTGTTCGGGCCCACCGAATGCCGGCTTCGCATAGACGACCCAAGGTTGGCGAAATAACGGTCGCAGGAAAGCCGCGAAGCTCTTCGGTTCGGATAACTGCTGGATCTGTCCCGCGAAGGTCAGGCACTCTCTGCGAAACGCCTTCCGCAATCCGTCAACGAACTTTCCCCGGAATATTTTCCCCAGAACCTTTACAGGCAGGAAGAAAGGGTAGCGCGGCCGAATCCATCGCGAACGGTCCGGTGCGATTCCACCGGCGGGAACGACGCAGTGGAGGTGAGGATGAAACAGCACGTTTTGTCCCCATGTGTGCAGGATGAGGAAGAAGCCGATCTCGGCGCCAAGGTGTTTGGGATTTCTCGCGACCTCCCGCAGCGTCTCGGCCACGGTGCGGAACAGCAGGTTATAGAGTTCAACCGGATTCTGCAGGACAAGCGCATGTAGTTCCTTTGGCAGCGTGAACACGACATGGAAGTATCGTGTCGCGAGAAGTTCACGTTCTCTGGCTGCGATCCAGCGCTGACGCGCCTGAGTCTGGCATTTCGGACAATGGCGATTACGGCATGAGTTGTAGGAGATGGTCCCCTCGCCCCCACATCGCGGGCAGGCATCGATATGACCGCCAAGAGCGGCTGTTCGGCAACGCACGATGGCATGCATCACCTTCAGCTGCTGGAAATCGATTCTGTTTCGATGACGGTCGATGAAGTCGTTGCCCCGCGCGCGCAGGATGTCGGCCACCTCCACGGCGGACCGCGTCATTGTTTCTGCTTCCTTTTTCTGGAGCGCTTCACCGTATCGAGCCTGGAAACCGGCAGGGTCTCTACGGGATTGGCGACCGTCTGCAAATGACGGCGAGACAAGTGCAGATAGACGCTGGTGGCTCGCAGGTCCGAGTGACCCATCAACATCTGAATGGTGCGCAGATCGGTGCCATTCTCCAGTAGGTGGGTGGCCCAGCTGTGACGCAGCGTGTGCGGCGATACACGCTTCTTGATTCCGGCACGTTTCGCCGCATTTTGTACCGCCAACCACACGCACTTGGACGTGAGGGGTTTGTCGGCACGCCAGTTGTCGACCATGCCGGGAAACAAATAGGTCCCAGGCTTCATCCAGAGCCAGTACTCCCGTAGTGTATTCAGCAGCTTTGGCGGCAATGGCACATCGCGATCCCGGTTGCGCTTGCCCTGACGGATGTGGATGATCATGCGCTGGCTATCGATGTCCTGGACCTTCAACCCGATCAACTCGGCCCGACGCATTCCAGTGGCATACAAGGTCATCAGCATCGTGTAATCGAGCAGGTTGTTTGCGGAGCCGATCAGTTGGGTGACCTCCTCTTTGCTCAGAACAGTCGGCAGTCGCTTCGGCATCTTGGGATACGGGAGATCCAGCTTCAGGTATGGACGCCGTAGCGTCTTCACAAAGAAGAATCGCAGCGCGGCAATGTGCAGACCTACAGTCTTGATCGCGAGCTTTCGCTCCTGGATCAAATGCAACTGATACTGCCGCAGGTGTTGCTGGCTGAGACGATCGGGGCGCGTGCCAAAATAGCGAGCGAAGTCTTCAACGACTCGCAGATAGGTTCGGATTGTTGTTGGAGAGAAATTGCGGCGCTGGAGTTCTTCCAGCATCCGTTTCCGCAAATCAGTCATGTGGGCCTCCTTTGAGGCCCACACTCTACAGTCTGACGATCACCCCTCGGTCAGCCCACGCGCAGCGTCCGCCGCGCCAGCGGCTTCGTTCAAACCGCCAAGGAATTTACCAATCCGTGACAATGGATGGCTCTACCCATCGGCGTTGATCGCGAGTAATTCGCAGAGTCTCCAACGAACGTGCAGGCACTGGGGAGCCTGATAGTGTGGCTTTGATGCATCCTGATTGGGTACACGCATCGGGGCGCCCTTGCGGTGGCGGCTCTTTTCCCTATTCATGCCGCAACGCGAGCATGGGATCCACACGTGCGGCCCTGCGGGAGGGCAGGTAACAGGCCAGCAATGCGACGGCGAACAGTGTCGAGCTGACAACGATAATCGTGGCCGTGTCGGTAGGCTCAATGCCATAGAGAAGGCCCGAGATCAGGCTCGACAGCATGAACGCACCGAACAATCCCATGCCGATTCCCGCAATCGTCAGGATCACCCCCTCCCGGAGAACCAGGTTCAGGATGTCGCGGTATCGCGCGCCCAGCGCCACGCGAACACCGATTTCGGGTGTGCGCTGCGTGGCGCCGTATGAAATCACACTGTAGATTCCGAAAGTCGCCAGGAAAAGAGCCAATCCCGCGAATGTCCCCAACAGCGTCAACACCAAACGGCGTTGCTGGAGGGCCCCCGAGACCAGCGCTTCCATCGGCCGGAGATTGACGATCACCACCGCAGGATCGACTTGCCGGACCAGGGCGCGGACCGGACCCGCAAGATTCAGCGGATCCCCGCTGGTGCGAATTACCATCGTCATGGATCGTTCGCTCTTTTGGGTGAGAGGCTCATACATGGCCGGGGGCGCGGGCTGGTCGATTCCGGCGTAAGGCAGATCGCTGGCAACTCCGACGACAGTGACCCATTCGGGAGAGAGCGCTCCCTGGCGACGGAACCGTTTTCCGATGGGATCCTCGCCGGGCCAATTCAATCGTGCGAACGCTTCGTTGACAAGGCCGACCGGCTGCCCCTCGGCGACATCGCGCTCGTTGAATTCGCGCCCTGCCGTGATCGGTATTCCGAGGCTGGCAAAGAAACCGGGCGTAGCGATCCCGAATTCCGCCCCCGGAACAGGGGTCCCTTCCCCCAGAGGATGCTCCTCGACCAGGTAAAACCAGCCCCACCGGAAGAGGGCGAGTGGCAGAGTCGAGACCGCTCCGACCTGGGTAACTTCAGGCAGTGAGGTAATCCGTCGGCGCAGGTCGGAGAAGTAGGGTTCGGCGGCTTCGGGCGCGTATCGGTTCTGGGGCAGCAAGAGATCCAGCGTCAGTACCTTTTCCGGCCGAAACCCCCTGTCGGATTCCAGAAGGACGACGAAGCTGCGGATCAGCAGGCCCGCGCCGACGAGCAGCATCAGGGCGAAGGAAACCTGGACGATCACGAGTCCTGCTCGAAAGAAGCGCGTCCGCCGCCCATCCGTAGTCCGTGCGGATTCCCGGAGCTGGTATTCCGGATTCCAGTTCAAGCCGCGCCATGCGGGAAAGGTCCCGAACACGAGACCGGTCGGGAGCGCAAGCGCGAGTGCGAAAAGCGTCGTGCCGGGATCCAGACGAACTTCGTTCAGCCGCGGGATGTTGGTGAGTGGAATGGTTGGAAGAACCTGAACGAGGGCCCACGCCAGGCCCAGGCCCAGGGCTCCGCCGCACATGGCGAGCATGACGCTTTCAGTCAGCAACTGTCGAACAACCCGGCCCCGGCTGGCGCCCAGCCCCAGGCGGACAGAGAACTCTTTTCGGCGGGTCATCGCGTGGGTGAGCAGCATATTGGCCAGGTTGGCGCACGTAATGAGAAGAACGCAAAGAACCGCTCCCCAGAGCATCAGCAGCGGGAGCCTCGAATCGCCGACGATTCGATCGCGCAGGGGCGTTGCCGCTAAAACTTTCCCGCCGAAGACGTCCGGCTGATCGGCGGCAAACTGCGCTGAAATCGTTTCCAGCTCGGCACGCGCAGGGGCCAGCGGCACTTCCGGGTTCAACCTCACGAACACGTTGACGTAGCTGGCACCGCGCGAGGACCGCCACTCCTCATCTTGCGGTAAGGAAAGCCAGATATCGATATCGGTAGTGCCTCCGACTAATCGGGCAAACCTGAACTCCGGCCCCATGACGCCGACCACGGTGAAGATCTCACCGCTGAGGGTCATGCTCGTGCCGATCACGTCCGGGTCTCCCCCGAAGCGGTCCTGCCATTGCTGGTGGCCGAGGATGACCTCGGGAAGAGCGTCTCCTTCGACCTCGCGAGACAAGTTTCGGCCCAGCATCGGTTGCGCGCCAAACATCTCCAGGAAATTCGCAGAAATGCGGGGCCCGAGTGCGCGATAGGGCTCTGTACCGGACACGTCGAATCTGCCGAAGAAATAGGCCGCGACTTGCGACGCCGACCGATATCGCTCCCGCAGCTCCAGGAAATCTCCCAGCGCCACGCCGGTCGACCTCGCGGTGCCGTCTTGCGACTCCTTCGTGATGACGACGAGTTCGTCGGGATCGGGAATCGGCAGAGGATCGAATATTACGTTCCGGACGAGCGAGAACACCGCCACGTTGATTCCGATTCCGACTCCCAGGATCAGGATCGCGGAGGCAAAGAACGCCGGCCGCTTTTGCATGGATCGGCCCGCGTAGCGCAGATCCTGCCAGAGCTGTTCCAGCCACATGCCTCCCCATTCCGAACGGGTATCTTCCTTGATCAAAACCAGATTGCCAATGGCGCGGCGGGCGGCGTAAGAATCGCCTCCCTGGTTCTCGGTTTCCAGCTCCAGGTGGTCTCGCAACTCCCGTTCGAGCCGCCTTTCGCGTTTGTCCCTTTTCCCAAACCATCGCATTGCATTTCTCCGATAGGGACTAAGCTCTCTCTGATCCCTCAACCGCCCACATCACCTGCGCGATCGCGCCGGTCATCCGTTTCCACTTCGATTCCTCGCGCAGCAACTGTTTCCTGCCGCTCGCCGTCAGCCGGTAGAAACGGAGCTCGCGATTGCGGTCCTTCGCCGTCTCCCACTTTGACGCAACCCAACCTTTGCGTTCGAGCCGATGCAGGGCGGGATAGAGCGAACCGTGCTCCACCTGCAGGAGGTTGTCGGTGTTTCTCTGGATGTACTTGGCGACGTAGTGGCCGTGAGCCGGGCCCAGAACGAGCGTTTTGAGAATGAGCATGTCGAGAGTGCCGCGCAGCAACTCGATCCGGCCGTCGTCTTGTTTTGGCATTATGGTAGAAAACCTACCATAAATCCGGACCTGGTAGTAGAAAGTCGACCATCAGGCCTTGGAGGGCCCTACTTCAGCTCTTTGAGTCCCCCGAAATCCTGATGATCCAGATGCATGGTGGTCCGGGTCGGCTTGAGATCACGAGTGGAGGACGAGAGCTTCGGAGTCTCCATCACGCTGATGCCATGGTTGAGTCGGATCGTTGCGATGATCGGATTCGCTGCAGCAGGCGGGGCGACTTCGTCATGTTCGGTAGCGGCTGCGTGATCCTTCCGGAAGGTTGGCCGACACCCTTGATTCCTGCTGGCCAGACGATACTGGAACTACTGAGCGTCGCTTAACCGGTCCATCCAATCTCCGATCGTAGACCTGGCTCGGAAATGACTGACACGGCTACCTCCAGGCCATTCTGTCCGGCCAAGCCCGAAACGCCCCCACCCCGAGGGCCGAATCATGAATTAGTAATCAAAAGTCGGGAGTCAAGCCCATTCTTAGTTGAAACTCTCCACGGCTCACGATGGGTCATGCAACCTTCTTCTTCGATCTCGTCGACGTCTTCGCCTCAATTTTCAGCTCTCGCTGGAGGGCTTCGCGGAGCTTTGGAAGATGACGGTAGCCGATCACCTTCCTCAGGCGCGGTTCGATGTCGATGAGCGCCGTCGCCAACCAGCGTTGCCGCTGACTCGAGTTCTTCCAATGATCGACCTTCGCACACCTTTCCTCGACAAGGGCATTGACCGATTCCAGGCAATTCGTCGTCTTGAACGAACGGCCCAAGACCCCGTACACGCCGAGCCGATGCAACGTGAGGGTCTCTTCCAGGCCTTCCTCAAGGCTCGCAGCCCCCGATTGGTTTCGCTCCTCGAGCTCTCCATGGAGCTCTCCGAGCGCCGCCCGAGCTTCGTCGTACTCCGGGCGCTCGTAGGCCCGCTGCAGCCGGCGTCGCCACACGGCTTGCTCGGTCTTCGATAGGTATCTCACGACGTTCTCGCGTTTGTGCCATTGGCAGCGTTGGACCAGGGCTCGATTCCTGAATGCCTTCTTGACCGCCGCCCGCAGACCTTTGCCGCCGTCGACAATCACCAGCACGCCTTCAGAGATGTCCAGGCCCCGCTCCATCAACGAACGGAGAAACGGAGTCAGCACTTGCTCGTTCTCCGTGTCGGTCTCCACGAAGCCCAAGAAGCGTTTGTCGCCCGAAAGCGTGACGCCCAGGGCCACTACCATCAGGGCGTCGGCAAACGCCTTCCCGTCCAGGAAGATCGCCACGACGTCCTCGCCACTCAGATCCCGCTCCTGCATCTCCCGAAGTTTCGCGGCACTCGCCTGGACGAATCCTCGAGACACCGTCGAACTCGACAGTCCGATCGCTCCCGGAATCGCTTCAGCGGCCGATTCATAGTTCCGGCAGGAGATCCCATACAGCACACGTCTGAGCAGTAGCTCGTTCACCGCGCCACCCGGACTGAGTTCCTCGTAGGTCCGAAGCGGAATCTCCCCGCCCGCCACGCTGCGCACTCGAGGCACCCGAACCGGCACCCGCTGGCCACCCAGCCCCACGGTCCCCGGATTGCTCCCGTGTCGCCGGCCCCGCAACGCCGCCTCCTTTCGTGCGTATCGCTCACCCGCCAACGACTTCACTTCCTCGTCGAGCAACTCCTCCACGTGCATCAACCCCAGTGGGATCAACGCCCGAATCATCTCCACCTTCGAGTCCAATTCCAGTCCCGAGTATTCCTCCCGGCTCAGGACCTCGACCTCACCCAGCACACGCGACTTCTTGCGTTTCTTTACCGAACGTAACAGACTCCTCATCTCGGCTCCTTTCTCTTACAGGCTTGATGTTGTTTCTTCCAATACCATCAAACCATGGGGTTTGGAGCCGTTTCAATTTCCAACTAAGATTGGCACACATTCAAAAAGTCGCCAAGGGTTTACCCATCCCGCGGAAGTGAATGGATAAACCCTTCGGCGTTTGAACGAAGCCGCTGGCGCGGCGGACGCTGCGCGTGGGCTGACCGAGGGGTGATCGTCAGACTGTAGAGTGTGGGCCTCAAAGGAGGCCCACATGACTGATTTGCGGAAACGGATGCTGGAAGAACTCCAGCGCCGCAATTTCTCTCCAACAACAATCCGAACCTATCTGCGAGTCGTTGAAGACTTCGCTCGCTATTTTGGCACGCGCCCCGATCGTCTCAGCCAGCAACACCTGCGGCAGTATCAGTTGCATTTGATCCAGGAGCGAAAGCTCGCGATCAAGACTGTAGGTCTGCACATTGCCGCGCTGCGATTCTTCTTTGTGAAGACGCTACGGCGTCCATACCTGAAGCTGGATCTCCCGTATCCCAAGATGCCGAAGCGACTGCCGACTGTTCTGAGCAAAGAGGAGGTCACCCAACTGATCGGCTCCGCAAACAACCTGCTCGATTACACGATGCTGATGACCTTGTATGCCACTGGAATGCGTCGGGCCGAGTTGATCGGGTTGAAGGTCCAGGACATCGATAGCCAGCGCATGATCATCCACATCCGTCAGGGCAAGCGCAACCGGGATCGCGATGTGCCATTGCCGCCAAAGCTGCTGAATACACTACGGGAGTACTGGCTCTGGATGAAGCCTGGGACCTATTTGTTTCCCGGCATGGTCGACAACTGGCGTGCCGACAAACCCCTCACGTCCAAGTGCGTGTGGTTGGCGGTACAAAATGCGGCGAAACGTGCCGGAATCAAGAAGCGTGTATCGCCGCACACGCTGCGTCACAGCTGGGCCACCCACCTACTGGAGAATGGCACCGATCTGCGCACCATTCAGATGTTGATGGGTCACTCGGACCTGCGAGCCACCAGCGTCTATCTGCACTTGTCTCGCCGTCATTTGCAGACGGTCGCCAATCCCGTAGAGACCCTGCCGGTTTCCAGGCTCGATACGGTGAAGCGCTCCAGAAAAAGGAAGCAGAAACAATGACGCGGTCCGCCGTGGAGGTGGCCGACATCCTGCGCGCGCGGGGCAACGACTTCATCGACCGTCATCGAAACAGAATCGATTTCCAGCAGCTGAAGGTGATGCATGCCATCGTGCGTTGCCGAACAGCCGCTCTTGGCGGTCATATCGATGCCTGCCCGCGATGTGGGGGCGAGGGGACCATCTCCTACAACTCATGCCGTAATCGCCATTGTCCGAAATGCCAGACTCAGGCGCGTCAGCGCTGGATCGCAGCCAGAGAACGTGAACTTCTCGCGACACGATACTTCCATGTCGTGTTCACGCTGCCAAAGGAACTACATGCGCTTGTCCTGCAGAATCCGGTTGAACTCTATAACCTGCTGTTCCGCACCGTGGCCGAGACGCTGCGGGAGGTCGCGAGAAATCCCAAACACCTTGGCGCCGAGATCGGCTTCTTCCTCATCCTGCACACATGGGGACAAAACGTGCTGTTTCATCCTCACCTCCACTGCGTCGTTCCCGCCGGTGGAATCGCACCGGACCGTTCGCGATGGATTCGGCCGCGCTACCCTTTCTTCCTGCCTGTAAAGGTTCTGGGGAAAATATTCCGGGGAAAGTTCGTTGACGGATTGCGGAAGGCGTTTCGCAGAGAGTGCCTGACCTTCGCGGGACAGATCCAGCAGTTATCCGAACCGAAGAGCTTCGCGGCTTTCCTGCGACCGTTATTTCGCCAACCTTGGGTCGTCTATGCGAAGCCGGCATTCGGTGGGCCCGAACAGGTATTACGCTATCTCGGACGCTATACCCACCGTGTTGCCATCTCCAATCATCGATTGTTGTCCTTCGACGGCGGCCAGGTCACGTTCCGTTGGCGGGATTACGCGCGTGGCAACAAATCAAGAACGATGACGGTTTCCGCCGCCGAGTTCATCCGCCGCTTCCTCCTCCACGTGCTGCCGAAAGGTTTTGTCCGCATCCGACATTTCGGTTTCATGGCGAACGCACAACGTTCCGCATCCATGGAACTTTGTCATCGTTTGTTAGGAATGGCGTCGACCGATCCTCACGAGGAAGCCCCTGCGAGCGACTCGGCCGGGTTATGTCCCGTCTGTCAGACCCCGATGAAGGTCATCGAGAGGCTGACCGCTGCGCAGATCGCATGGAGCTTCACTTCCATATGCTTTGCAGATACGTCGTAGCAGAGATTCCAGTTACACACTTTCCAGACGTGCTCGCGCACGCCGCCGCCCACGTGTGTCTTGATCTCAAAAATGCTTCCAAATCGAGCCTCGACCCGCACCGCAGACTCTCTAAAACTGCTGCTCCGGAACCCACACTCCTCGTCGCCACCCCGCCACTCGCCCTTGTCGAGTCCCGTCCCGTGACAATTTCAACCCGCATTCCCGTACTTTCTCCATAGCCCACCGCGTCCGCCGCAAACGCCACCGGCTTCCTTCAAACGTCGTTATCGAAAGTGCCCGAAAATCTCGTCCCCACGACGCTTTCTCGCTCGGCACTTCCGATGAACGCTAAATGTTTGCAGGTAGAAAGCGCGGCAGGCGGGGCATTGGTAATCGGAAAACACCTCTATGCGAATGGGAGCGTCGGGGTTGCCTCTGACACAGTCAGCCTCCTCCTGCGCCAGAGCCACTGGGGTCATCAGACTATAAGCAACTACAGAAAGTAAGATCTGCAGGCACAGGGTTGGCTTTGTCATCGGGTCCTCCTGTCATTCGAACCGCCCGGTGATGGCCACGGGTCAACCTGAATCCGTCGATTTACACCTCTGCGGACTACTGCTGTAGTCCGTCATCGACCTTCTCTGTGAGGCAACTTGTTCTGTTCGGACTGGGGGCGTTCAACGGTTCGGAATGATCGGCTCCAGACCGCTGTTCTCCAGAGCTGCTCCGAAAGCAGGGGTCGATAAGAAGTTGAGCAGTGCTCTCGCGGTGGCTGGCTCCCCAGCGCTCGAACCGATGGCCGCTTCGAAGTGGACGTATTCCTGGACCTCTGGAGGCAGTGGCCCAAGTAGCTGAACGCCGGGCTCGCGCAACAGCTCGCTGACCAGGGTCATGACCAGTTCGATTTCACCCTCCGCGACCAGCACAGGCGCTTCACCCGGACCCGTCAATCTCCTCTTCCGCTGCATCTCATCGTCGATGCCGAGGGTCTCAAAGCTTGCTTCGTTGGTTCGGCGGCTCTGACCGTTCGCGCCGTAGGCAACGGATTCTGCATTCAGTAGCGCCCGTCGGAGGTTTTCCAGAGTGTCTACACGCTCGACCGGCGTTCCCCGCCTGCTGCCTATGCCGACGCCCACTCGGGCGAACTCGTTGCGCGACCCTGGGGTCACCTTCTGGAATGAGATCAGCTCATCAATGAGACTCGGTGTAAGTATGGCCACATCGAACGCTTCGCCGGCCTCGATACGGTCTGTCAGGGTGCGCGAAGTGCTGAACTCGAACGCGAGCCGTCGCCCAATGCTCTGTTCGATCTGCGGCTGCATCTCCTGGAGTACAACCCGAACTCCGTTAGAACTCAGGACGCGGACGACGTCAGAGTCCTGGGCCAGTGCGCACATGTTAGCAATCACTGTGAAGGTGGTCAGTGCACTTAGAAAAAACTTCATAGCTTGACCCTCGTGTCCGGTCCTTGTGGGCTGTAGCTGGCCCTGAATTCCGGCAACGCGGTACCAAAGGCTTTCGGGCCGTGGCTTCCAGGGTTTCCGACGCACCGTGGCCGCGACTATCGCTTCGGTATGATCTGTTTGACCAACCCTCCGTCGATCGGATTGCCCGGATCCTGGAGCACCGGATCCAACACCCGTTCCACCGGACCCAGGCCTCCCGCCTCTTCCAGCGTAACCGGGTCTGCGAAATACAGCACGCCGGTGCCACGATCCAGGGCGATGTGATGCGGCCGGGCCTGCAGACTTCCGATCGTGTCGATCAATCGTCCCTCCCGGACGACGAGCATGGCGTTGGCGGAGGTGTCTCCGATGTATACCGTGTCGTCTGCAGCGATGGTGATTCCCGTCGGCGTCCTTAAGCCGATGTTGGTCCACTGTTCGATGAACGTTCCGTCTTGATCGAAAACCTGCACTCGCGGGTTCTGGGCTTCCCGCTGCTGGTCACACACCAGCAGGCGGTCCCTCGAATCGATCGTGAGGCAGTGCGGAACATCGAATTGGCCCGGCCCGGATCCTTTGACGCCCCCGATGATCTTGATGAACTCGCCGTCCGCTGTGAAGTGGACAACGCGCGAGTTCGTGTGACCATCAGCGACGAAGATGTCGCCGTTTCGGGCGATCGCGACGTCGGCAACGCCGTTGAATGCGTCCCTTGAGCTGTTGTCCCCGGCAACTCCGTGCTGTCCAAGACGCATCAGCTCCTGTCCGTCGACCGTGTACTTAAAAACCACGTTGGCATTTCTGTCCGTCATCCACAGGAATCCTTCACGGTCAAAATCAATGCTGTGTGCGTCGTGGAAAATACCGTCACCCCAAGCTCTCTGAAGTTCTCCCGCGCGGTTGTACACCAGAACCGGAGGCTGGAATGCCCGGAACACGATCACGGTCCCCTGGCCGTCAGCTGCGAGCGCCCGCGGCAGGCTCCATACGTCCTGGCCGGGAGGAGGCGCACCAAAGAACGTGACCTCATAGTTGGTATTTTTCGTCTGGGCGACAGCGACCGGCACCAGGGTGAAGACCGCCAACAACAGGCCAATGTAACTTTTCATTTAAAACCTCCCCTTGCCTCGTTTTCTGAACTTAGTAAACCGTTCTCTCAAACCGGGTCGGGGACATTATCCCGCCGCCCGCCTTCTGTTTCAAGCGGTCCGCTTCGGAGGGGGTCGCTCACATATTTCTCGATCGTGTGGCGCCGAGCAGATGGAGTCAGGTTTTCGGCTCGAACCTCCGCGGCAAAATATCCGGGCTCTTTGACCCCGATCATGAAGATTCCGGGATGTTGCTTCAGATAGTGATAGAGCGACATTGTCCCAATCTTGCCCGTACCCACGGCAAAAAAATTGGACCGTGCCCGTTCGTGCAATCCCTGAGTCGTCGGTTCAGACATCTCCCCGTGAGTAGCGAAGGAACTCTCAGTCATTTCGCGGTCTCGTCATCGCCAGGCGCTCCCGGGGGCGGTCATCCGCCATAAATACGATCCGTTGTCTTGCCTCCTTTGCGTTCGGGCCACATGCTGCAAGGTAGCTGGAGAGACCCGACCATCAGCGATCACGTGATTCATTCTGGTTATCGAAACAGCCAGCGCCCGGCATCGAAATAGCCTGGGACCGGTAAGGTTCAAACGCAGCCGGTCTGCTCGATCCTACTCGGATCGCTTCAGTGCCAGCGCGGAAATCGTCGGCGCCGGAATACACACCCAGCGTGAGACATCATTTTGACTGCCCTTTCGCGGCCGTGGGCTATAAAATCGTGTGATCGGCTGCGATGGAATTCCGATCACCCTCTCGCGATCGGTTGACGGAGACCGGCCGGGGCAACAATGGAGAGTCTGCCATGCTGACGCACCCGAGAACGAGCCCGGGGACAGGCACAACGGGGCCTGGAATATGATCGCCCGAGTTCTTTGTGTTTTTATTTGCCTGGCGGCCACCTCAGCCTTTGGGCAGTTGACTGTGCGCAATCCCGTCGACGAACTCAAAGAACAAGTGACGTCGGTACTGGCCGCTGCGGCCGCACCGCTTACTTCGGACCAGGAAAGACAGCTCGCGCTGCTCATCGAGGAGGAGCGGCAGGCTGCGGAAAACCTTTTTGGTGTCACATGGGATTTCAGCGACGGCCCGCCGCAGGGCGAAGAACGTGATCAGGCGCTGGCCGGAATCCGATGGATGTACGACGAACTGAAGAGGAAGCTTCCCGCCTATATGACGGAGGCCCAACGCGCCGCCTGGGAAAGCTACGATGGGGATCGCGCGTCCGACATTGACGATTCCCTGGACTTTGGCGCTCAAGCGGGCAGAATTCAGCAGATTCGCGTCACCAACAACGCCTTCAATGTCGAAACAGCGAACGCCACCGGCGCCAGTGGCCCCACCGGCGGCGGCGCCAAGACAGAAGTGATCGAGCGGGGCGGAGTGGGTGCCTTTCATGGCAGCTTTGCATCGACGTTTCAGGACGAGTCGCTGAATGCCAGAAACCCTTTCGCCGCTAATAAGCCACCGTACTATGAACGGACCATTGACGGGAATGTCAGCGGTCCCATTATTCGCGACCGGCTCTCGCTCAACTTAACGGTCAGCGACAACAGGCGGGAGAACGTCGGGACCGTCAAGGCGGAGACCCCGGACGGACCTTTTGCCCTCGGCGTCACCCGGCCCACCGTAAACCGGTCCTACGACGTGAAAAACGTCCTGCAGCTCAACAACGCCCATTCTCTGAACATGGGGTTCCAGTACGCGACGAGTGACAGCAGGAATGAGAACGTTGGCGACTTTTCCCTGCCTGAACGGGCTTCCCGCACACAGTTGCGGAACCATATGATCGATATCCGCGAGATCTGGATACTGTCGGAACGCAGCGTGCATGACGTTCGCGTCAAGTGGCATCGAGATCGCAGCGAAACGAATCCAGCCAGCAATGCGCTGGCAATCACCGTGAAGGACGCCTTCAGTGGCGGTGGTGCACAGAACCGGACCCGGATAGACGGGGATACCTATGAATTGTCCAATCTGATCTATTATGCCGGTGAGAAACTGACGATGCGGAGCGGGGTGCAGGTCTGGCACCGGAGGGAACGCTTCTTTTCTGAAGACAACTTCTTCGGCGAGTTCACTTTTTCCGATCTGGAGAGTTTCCGGGCCGGAAATCCACTCAAATACCGGATTACGTGTTGCGACCCCATGTTTCGAATGACCCAGACGCAAGTGGCGTTCTTCTCTCAGAACGACTTCAAGTTGACCAATACCTTCACGCTGATGCTGGGTGCACGCTACCAGTTCCAGACCAATATTGGTGATCGGAACAACTTCGATCCACGAATCGGTTTTGCCTATGCGCTCGGTAACGCGACTGTCATCCGCGGAGGGCTTGGGGTTTTCACCCAGTGGGTCCGGGCTGACGACATTCGAAGGTTCCGTCGTGTGGATGGTGACCGACTCTACGAAATCCAGATTGATAACCCCGGATGGCCGGACCCGTTCGCTTCGGGCAGCATCCGGCCGCGATCCCGCCGTGTGCTGGCACCGGACATCAGATCAGCCTACTACCTGACGTCACAGATCACGCTGGAGCGCAGCCTGCCCCGGAATATGTTTGTCACGTTGTCCTACGATATTAATCGGGGCCTCAGGCCTGTCCGAACCCGGGACATCAATGCGCCCAATCCGGAAACCGGCATCCGACCCTTGCCGGACCAGGGCCAGATCGTTCAACTCCAGGGCACGGGATTGTCATTACAGCAGCACATCAAAGCGACTATGCGGCAACGCTTCAGCATCTTCAATGTCACCGCGAGCTATACGTATTTCCACGGCAACTCCGACCAGGAGGCGGATGCCCGGAGGGGCCGCATACTGGCGCTGCCTGCCAACAGCTACGACCTGGGTCAGGAATGGGGGAATACAGGCCGGCCCAGCCATATGTTCGGTGCAAGCGTGAACTCACGAATGCCATTGGATGTCTACTTGACCACGGCAATCCATGCGATCAGTGGCACCTATTACACGATCACGACGGGCAGGGACGACAACGAGGATGGTGCGATCAATGACCGGCCGCCCGGGGTTCCAAAAAATAGCGCGGTCGGGCCCCACTTCTTCGATGTCAGCTTCAACATCTCAAAGGCATTTGAATTAGAGCGCGGCGGAGCCCCTGCGGGCGCATCGGGCGTGGGAGGCTCCGCTCCCCAGCTGAACGTTTTCGCCAACCTGAACAATGCGTTCAACATGACGCACCGTGGAAGACCCAGTGGTGTGATGACTTCTCCCTTTTTCATGCGGTCCTTCAGCGCAACCTCGCCGCGTACGATCGAAGTCGGAATGCGATTCCAATTCTGATTTTCCGCTTTCACGACGCCCGAGATAGAGACCTTCTGCAATGTTCGGCAGGATCCTAACGAGCGTCTGAGTGCGTTGTTTACGGCATAGAGCATCTCTCCGACGGGGTGTTCCAACGGAGGGCGGCCGGAAAATCGGGCTGTTAAGAAACAGTCGAATTTACTTGCGAGATCACGAGGTATAGACACACCATAGGGGCTTCTAAGGTTCAACTCCGGACGAGGGGCCCGATGAGTTCGTTGCTTTTGTCCACTATCCAGACCGGTGGGCCCCTCGGAGCGCAGCTATTCATGCCCGCAGGTCGTGTCGCTGACAGCCTGCAAATCCAGTATGACGTAGGAGGTTCTTATGTGCCGTGTGAAGGCAGAATCGAGCAATGTCGTGTTTATTGCTGTTCTCGTGTTCAGTGGTCTTTTCCTGTTTGCAGCGTGTGCACCACCGGAAGCAGTCGAAGCACCCGAGACGCCGGGTGTGACGGTGTTCGAAGGGGCGCGGCTCATCGTCGGTGATGGCGGTGAAGCCATCGAGGATTCCGTATTCATCGTGGAGAATGATCAATTCACGGCCGTTGGCCGAAGCGGGGAAGTCGACGTTCCCCCAGGAGCCGCTCGTATAGATCTAACCGGCAAGACCGTCACGCCAGCGATCATCGACTCGCACAAGCACCTGGCGGACACCCGGGAGGGCCTCGTCGATCAACTGGAGCACTTTGCCTACTATGGCGTCGGAGTGGCGACAAGCCTTGGCCGAGACGTCGGTGAGATGCCGCTCGAGGTCCGGGCAGCGATCATTCCCAACGCTGCGCGCTTTCGCACCGCTGGGATCGGGATTACGGGGGAGGAGCCCGGGCGAACGGAAATCCCGTACTGGATTACGACCCCGGAGGAAGCCCGCGCGGCTGTACAGCAAGAGGCCGCAAGGGAAGTCGACCTGGTGAAGATCTGGGTGGACGACCGCGGCGGGATGTTCGAGAAACTGACTCCGGAGCTTTATGGCGCCGTCATCGACGAGGCCCATGCCCACAACATCCGCGTCACGGCCCATGTCTTTACGCTGGAGGATGCGAAAGGCCTTCTCAGAGCCGGTCTCGATGCCTTCGCTCATGGGATCCGGGACCAGGACGTCGATGAAGAGGTGATTGAGTTATTCAGGGAGCGCCCGAATGTGATCCTGGCGCCGAACCTTCCGAACCGGGGCGTGGCGGTGGATCTCAGCTGGCTCAGCGGGACCATCCCGGCTGAAGAGCTGGAGAGCTTGCAAGCGGCGTCCACGGACCGTCCGGAGGCCCAGGAGACGTTTGGAATCCAGGCCCGCAATCTGGCGAGACTTCATGCGGAGGGCGTGCGGATCGCGTTTGGTACCGACGGGGCCGCCCCCTGGAATGCTTCCATCGAGATGGAAGACATGGTCGCGGCGGGGATGACGCCGGCCGCCGTCATCGAGGCGGCGACCCGGAATTCAGCCGACCTGCTGCAGCTCACCGACGTGGGCACGGTGGAGGCGGGCAAGAGCGCGGATTTCATCGTTCTGGACGCGAATCCGCTCGACGACATCACGAATATTCGCCAGATTTCGTCCGTCTACCTGCGCGGTGCAGCCGTAGACCGCGACGGGTTCCGCGAAAGCAGGGGCCTCCAGTAGTCGGACAGCAGTGGGAGTCAGGCTCGTTTCCTGATCTGAACCGAGCCTGAATCCATGATTGCGTTGCGCATCGGTGGTCGTTGCGTCTTGATTCGCTCATCCGCCCAAAAGGTAGGATTCATGATCGTGAGAATGTTGCTGCTCGTCCATGCTGTGGCTGCTGTGGCTGCTTTGGCTGCCTTGCCTGCCTTGACTCCATCCCTCTTTGCGGAGGTAGTCCGCATAGAAGTGCTGTCCCGCACGGATATGCTCGATGGTAAAGCCTTCGGTACGGTCGGCGGGTATGAAAAATTGCTGGGCACGATCTACTTCGCGGTGGACCCTCACAACAGCGCAAACCAGGCGATCGTGGATATCGATAAAGCGCCACTCAACGCGGACGGGAAGGTGGAGTTTTCAGCCGACTTCCACATGCTCAGGCCCAGGGATCTGGCACGCGGAAACGGAGTCCTTCTCCATGAGATCGTCAACCGTGGCAACAAGATGATGCTTCAGGACCTCAATTTCGGGTC
This sequence comes from Terriglobia bacterium, assembly GCA_965263045.1. GTDB lineage: Bacteria > Acidobacteriota > Terriglobia > 20CM-2-55-15 > 20CM-2-55-15. The sequence goes on along the minus strand of CBDHGK010000041.1, from coordinate 2,950,327 downwards.
GGGCGGTTTTGGGTCGGCGAACGATCTGAATGAAGCCGCAGACCTGGATGATGGCTTTCTGATGGAACAGGGATTCACGTTGCTGTGGGTCGGGTGGCAATTCAATGTTCCCATGCGCAACGATCCGGTCCGCGCGTACCTGCCGGTGGCCCGCGACGCCGATGGAAGCCCGATCCAGGGTCTGGTGAGAAGTGATTTTGTGCTCAGAGAGAAGGCCGCAGAAGCCGAGATTCCCGGTCGCGGGCAGACGGGATATCCGGTTGCAGATCCTCTGGACGCATCAAATGTTCTCACTGTGAGGGATACGGTTACCGGTGAGCGCCGCTTGATTCCGCGGGCCGAGTGGGAATTCGGAGCGGACGGGCAGAGCGTTCAAATGTCGGCGGGTTTCGAGCCGATGAAGATTTACGAAGTCGTTTATATATCCCAGGATCCGCCGGTCGCCGGACTGGGATTCGCGGCGGTGCGCGATGCGGTTTCAAAGTTGAAATATGGCTCGGCCCCTGAGATGTCGATTCCTCAGGGTGCCTTCGATCGGGTGATCGGTTTCGGGCGTTCGATGAGCGGCCGCTTTCTGCGCACCCTGCTGTACTACGGCTTTAACGAAGATGAATCGCACCGGAAAGTGTTGGACGGGATCATAGCCCACGTTGGGGGCAGCAGCCGCGGAGGCTTCAATCATCGCTTTGCGCAACCGGGACGCGGTTCGGATCCGTTCGCGAATTTTTTCTATCCCGTGGACGTGTTCCCGTTCACTGACGTATCCCAGGTCGATCCCGCGACCGGCCGCCGTGATGGTCTCCTTACCCACGCTTCAAAGCCGGAATTTCTGCCGAAAGTGATGTACACGAATTCATCCCACGAATATTGGACGCACGTGGGAGCGCTTCACCACATCAGCGTATCGGGCGACCGGGACGCGGCACTGATGCCGAATGTTCGGCTGTACCTGTTCACAGGCGGTCAGCACGGAGTGGGCCCGTTCCCGCCCCGGGTTCAAAACGGACAGCAGTTATCGACACCGCTGGACTACCGGTGGGCCTCGCGCAAACTCCTGCTGTCGATGGACCGGTGGATCGCAGAGGATGTTGAACCGCCACCGAGCGCATATCCACGCGTGGACAACGGTACGCTCGTCACTCCAGAGCAGTTGAAGCTTCCCCCGATTCCAAATGTCGGTCCACATCCAGCGCCTCACATGGCCTACCGTGTTGACTACGGGCCCGATTTTCTGTCGAAGGGAATCATCACCCAGGAACCGCCGATTCTCGGCTCCGCCTATCCGAGTCTTGTCCCGCAGGCGGACGTGGATGGTAACGGGCTGGCCGGTGTCCGCATGCCCGAGATTGCTGTGCCTCTGGCAACGTATATGGGTTGGAATTTGTATAACGAGCGCACGGGCCCCACGCATGTGGTTGCAGTTTCGAATGGATCATTCATTCCCTTCGCTCCCACGCGGGCCGACCGCGAGAGAACAGGCGATCCCCGGCCCTCGGTCGAGGAGCGCTACACGGGCCGGGATCACTACCTGGACCTCATCTTGGAGGCTGCCGACGATCTTGTCTCTGAGGGCTATCTGATACAGGACGACGTTCCCCGCATCGTCGAACAGGCGGGCACACGCTGGGATTACGTGATGTCCCCGTCGGCCGAATCATCTGAAAGCAGGGATTGATCCGGTTTACGGGTTCGGCGGCGATGGTTTGTGCATAGAGGCAGGATCAGAGAAGAAAGGTTTGCGTGAGGCAGAATCCTGGCAAAGTCCAAGCTCGCTTTTTGAGTTCATAATAACGGCAATAGTGTCCTGAGGTAGAAATTCAGGACATAAGATTTCGCTCGATCGTTCTTTCAGACATCCTGTCTGAACGATCGGCGACGCCCGCGATCATCGTGATCGCGGGCTCATATTGGGAGAAAAGCTGGACTTTACGAAAAAGGAAAAGCAAGCCCCGCAGCGGTCCCCCCGGTGCGGGGGAACGGCTTTAACCGTGAAGAGGCGGAGCCGAGGCGTTCAGAGGAATAAAACGATCTCCGCGGGCGAAACTATCACTTGGTGTACGTTCACCTCAGATCCCTAGCTCAACTCCACGAAATGCGGTATGCCGTTGAGGATCATCCGCAGGGCGAGAGCGGCAAACGCCAGCAGGACGAAAACAAAATAGGCGGGTTGCTCGCGTCTCAACTGGAGCGTGGAGAAGCGGCCCTGCTCGGTTGTGTTGATCTCCTCAAAAGCCTCTACGATGTGTTCGGGGTTCTGCGCGTCAAAGAATTTTCCGCCCGTTGACGGGACCGCCGCGGCAATCTGCCGGGCTGCGCCCTGTTGCAGGGCCACCCCGATGAAGTAGATACGGACGCCTTCCAGCCGTGCGCGCTCCACTTCCTGAAGCGGATCGCGTCCCCAATTGCTTTCGCCATCGCTGAACAGGACGATGACTTCACCCTTCCCGCGTCCACCCCGTTCTCTGCTGAAGAGAAAGAACTCCTGGGCGGCGGCCAGACCTTCTCCGATCGCCGTATATCCCTCATGCGCCAGTGTCTGAGGGCTGACCCGACTGAGATACGAGAGCAGGCTTTCGTGATCAAACGTAGCCGGTGTGACCAGGTAGCCGTTGTGAGAAAATACGACAAGGCCAACCGCATCACCCGGGCGGCGCTCAATGAATTCGGTGGCGCTCGCCTTGACGGCTTCCATCCTCGTACGATTGCCCAGCGGAATCTCCATGCTTTGCGAGAGGTCCAGTACCATCAGGATTTGCAGCCCGCCGCGTTCGATACGGTTGACGACAAAGGGGTAGATCGGACCCAGAAGCGCGGCAACGAGAAACGCAACAGCGGCTCCCTCAAGGATGTTCGGCATACGCAGAATGGGATTCGGTCCGCCGATCTCTTCCTGCATCTGCCGCACGAGTGAATGCCCCCAATAGTGTCGCCTCCAGAAGCGCACAGCCATTGCGATCAGCAGTAACGGAACCGCTACGTAAAGCCACTCGAGGTGCAGGAAGGTCATTCGCCTGTTACTCCCGGGAAGTCAGGATTTCCCGGATGTCGTCCGCCAGAGAGCGCGCCGCGTCGACGTGATCGGAGGAAACTCCATTGTTCATGTATCGCGTTGTCTCGCAAGTCTCCATCACCTGGGCTACTCTGTCAGTCAATTCCGGCACCGAACCCAGTCGCTCCATCTCTCGGCGCATCTCCTCGGCCGTTAAGCCCATCGTGGGAGTCTCCAGATAGTATCCAAGGTATTCCTTCAAGCTCCGGTAAGAATGGTCGAAAAAGCCTGAGCACGTCTGTGGGTCCGTGAAGTCCGACGGAACGCTGCTGATCCACCGGTCGCGTACAGCTTTCATGGCTTTCCGTCGGTCCGGACCCTGGCGCGCTTTTCGTCTCTGGACAAACAGCGCCAGTTCCCGTCCCGACCCAACGACAAGCACCGCACCACAAATCCAGCCGAGGACGGGAAAGGCCCAGCGGTTGCGGTCCCACCCGGTGACTGTAACGGCGTCGCGAATGTCGTCCGCCGTCGCCGACAGGGTACTGCGGATTCCGATGGCCGGTCCGGGTATCGTCAAGCTTTCGGCCGCCGCCTGGTCGACGCCGACAGTATTGTTTTCTGTACGGAAGTAAAACAGGGTGAACTGTGGAATGTCCATGCGGGTTACCTGGGCTTCGAAATTAGCCAGCCTCAGGTCCACGAACAATCGCCGGCCGGTGTCATTGTCGACCAGATTCGTCTGGACATCCAGGACTTCGAACGGATCCATGTTCACGGTGTCCTGGCTCAAGTTGTCGAGTACGAATTCGTAGTCGGAGGTGTAGTCGACAATGATCAGGTAGTGGAACTGGTCACCGGGCCAGACAGCTGTCCGATCCAGATGCACGGTGAAATCCAGGCCCGGGATCTCAGCCGTGGGATCGGGCGTCACCGTCTGAGCCCATGCACACTGGTTTGCGAAGACCAGCGCTATTGTTAGCCAAACCGGCTTCATATTTTCTTCCGCCTTTGAAATAATTTCATCAGGGAATCGGTAAATGCTTCGCTCACGTCCAGAAACATGCACTCCATTCCCAACGAGTAAAACAGATCCTGCAATTCCGTTTTTCGCTTCTCGACCAGGCTGTCAAATGCGCGCCTCTGACGCGAAGACAGGCTGAGCAATATTTCCTGGCGGCCCTCAGCCGAACGAAAGCGGAGCAGCCCTTTTCCCGTAGGAAGGTTGTTTTCCAGCTGATCGGTGAAGACGATGGGAACCACGTCATGTTTCTGCGCCAACACCTTCAGATCGGGCAGGTCCGCCAACTGTGTTGCCTTCGGGTCCGTAATAAAATCGGAGAGCAGAAACACAATGGACATGCCCCGGAGCTGGCTCCGCAGGAATCGCAATGCGAGCTCCCAGTTGGTTCCCGAATGGTCCGGCTGCAGGTTGTACAGCCGATCAATTGCGCGCCACACATGGGCACGGCCCTTGCGAGGGGGCTCATAGGCTTCCACCTGGTCGCTGAACGCCAGCCAGCCGAAGTTACAGCTATCGCTGACGGCAGAAAAGCCCAGCGTTGCGCCCACCTGCATGACACGCAAATTCTTGGAATGTTTGGCTGTGGAGAAGCGCATTGAGCGCGATACATCCGCAACCAGAAACACCGAGACTTCCCGTTCTTCAAAATGGCGCTTGATGAAGACTTCCTGCATGCGGGCCGTCACGTTCCAGTCAATGCGGCGGAAATCCTCGCCAACCTGGTACTTTCGGTGGGCCTCGAATTCGTAACCGGAGCCCTTCAACGGGCTGCGGCTCTGTCCGTGGCGCATGCTGCGAATGCGTCGCGCCACGCTGATTTCTACGTAACGAAGCTCTTCTACCAATTCCGGCGCCAACGGCATAGGACCCTCTCAGGGAATCGGAGTATGTCTCAACACTTCAGCGACGATCTCGTCGGACTCGACGTTTTCAACTTCGGCACGGATCGTGCGCACGATCCTGTGATGCAGTACATCGGGTGCGATGTACTTCACGTCCGAAGGCAGAACGTAGTCCCGCCGGCGGAAAAAAGCTACGGCACGGCACATTGCCAGCAGGTGATTGTAAGAGCGTGGCGATATGCCGTGCATCACCATCTCCTCCACGATAGGCAGCGTGTTCCGGCCGTTACTGCGCGTGTTCTGGCCGATGGAAACGATATAACGACGAATTTTTTCGTCCACGTAGACCTTGCCGACTAATTCCCGGATCGCGAGTACGGATGTGGGATCGGTCACCGACACCAGTTGCGTTTTTTCGAGGCTGGCGGACAGCATCTCGTATTCGCTTTCCGGGGACGGGTACTGGACACGGACCATCATGCAGAAACGATCGAGTTGCGCCTCTGGAAGTGAGAACACCCCCTCCTGTTCCACGGGGTTCTGCGTGGCCAGGACCCAGAAAGGATCGTCCAGTGCATACGTCGTCTCGCCGATCGTCACCTGACGTTCCTGCATGGCTTCCAGCAACGCGCTCTGGGTCTTCTGGGGGGCACGGTTGATCTCATCCGCCAGAATAATGTTCGCGAAGATGGGCCCGGTTTCCGTGCGGAACTCGCCGGACTTGCTGTCAAATATTTTAGTTCCAAGAATATCGGCGGGCAGCATGTCCGGTGTGAACTGGATGCGCTGGAATTTGGCGTCTATGGTGTTGGCAATCGCAGAGACCAGCAGTGTTTTTGCGAGTCCGGGCACGCCTTCCAGCAAAATGTGACCCGAGCCCGTTTTCTCGTCCTGCCCCTTCTTGAACGAGTAGGAAATGCGGCCGAACAGCCCGATGAGGATGCGCCGGATCAGATCGTCCTGCCCAATTATGACCTTGCGGATCTGCTCCTCGATCTGGGCAACGACTTCCCAGGCCTGCTCTCTTGTTTCGACGTGTTCGGTCAACAGTTCCTTCCTCTATGGATCCCGGTTGGTTACAAGAAGATTCCGATCAACAGGCATCCCAAAGCAGCCATCAGAAAATAAATGTACAGGTCCCGCCGGACCGCGCTCGATTCGAATCCGGACACAGGCCGGCTGTCAACGAGGATTTCCTCCATAACCTGATTGATCTGCTCGTCGAGTTCGCCGCGTACAAACCGGCCTCCCGTCTGCTCGGAGACCTCCCGCATGCTGCGGTCCTGGGCCTGGCTCACCAGCCGGACACCGTCGTAGCTCTGGTAGTACCTCACGGGTCGACCGTTGAGCCCTCCTGCCATCTCCATGGGCACGTTTGTGCCATTCGCCGTGCCCAGCCCGATCGTATAGATTTTGATTCCCGATCGAATCACCTCGGCCAGTGGTTCTTCGATCTCATCGGCCGTATCGTCCCCATCGGATACCAGGACGAAGACGACGCGACGGTTTTGCATCCCTTCGGGATCGAGGGTCCGTTCAGTGGCAACCAACTGCATCGCGTTCGTCAGCACGGCTCCCACATTGGTGCCCGGCTGCGGCACGTTCTGGTAGTTGAGATAATCGAAATACAGCAGGATGCTTTGCGGATCGCGGGTCATGTAGGACAACACGACACTTGTCCAGTTGAATGTGATCAAGCCGTAGCGATCCTCGGGCTGTTTCAAGAAAATGAATCTTTCAATGATTCGTTGAGCACGGCCCAGCCGGCTGGGATCCATGTCGCGTCCATACATGGAGGGGGAAGTGTCCAGCAGGAACACCAGATCCGTGGGTGTCGGAATGGCGCGCAGTTCACGGACAACGGCGCTGGGTTCCGCCAGAGCCACGACCATCATTCCCAGAGCGCTCACAAAGAGCAGACCGCGCAACCACTCTTTGCCGGCCCAGGAGATTCTCGAAATGGGCGCGAGGTTGCTGATGTTTCCGAACCGGATCCGCATCCGGCGCAGGTGCCAGGCGCCAATTCCCCAGATCAGGATCACGAAGGGTACCAGCAGCAGCAACCAGAAGTATTCTTGTCTTGCAAATTCCATCAGAAATTATCGCTGGGCCGTCGAGCGGGTCGATGTCAGGGCGACAGTTCCGCCGGTAGGGTCGTCGGCGGAGGGTCCTGGTTTTCGCCGTCCATCATCAGCAAGGGAATCTGCGCCGGCCGAGCCCGGTTCAGGCGCATGAACTCAAAATTGTACTTGGCGTCCCAGTCGTCCGGGCACAAGCGCAGGGAATCACGGAGATAGGTTTCTGCAGTGCGGAGCGCGTCGTCGAGGAGTCCCGGATCCCGCTGATCCGATTCGCGGTAATTCCGTATGGCTCGGCGGAAAGCGATATCTCCGCTTAATAGAAGATATCTGCAATCGTTGTTGCTGAGGCCGGCAATTTCGGCTTCGCGGTCCATGGCGACTTCGGCCTCGTCATAGCGACCGAGCGTATAGAGCAGGCGTGCCTGGTTCAGAATAAGATTTCCACGATCCTTCGTCGGTATCAGGCGCAGGGCGCCCAGAGAACGCAGCCGCCCTTCGATGCTCTCGTACTGGGTCAGCGCAGCCTCCACATCGCCGCGGCCATACTCTTCCGCAGCTCGATCCATGCGGCCGAGGAGCGAGCCATAGCTCAGACCTACGACGGTCACCAGCAGGAGCGCTATCGCAGCAAAACCCTTGCCGAATTGTTTGCCGTATGTTTTCCGGGCCATTCGTTTTCCTGCGTCATTAAATCAATTAGACATACTAATCCAAGTCGACAATAAACTGACAACTAACTGAATCCAAATTGTTTTGTTCCGGCACAGGGATGGGTTCCGATTCCTTGTTGCAGCGGGGCGTTTCAGCGGATGGTATTCGAGAGGAACTGCGTGGCAACCGGGCTAGTTGCCGCTGCTTTCCGCTTCCATTTCGGAGAACAGATTCTTGATTTCCTCAACAGGAGGCGGTTCGGAGTTTCGGTTGCGGTGCTGTTGCATGAGGGCTTCGGCCTCATCCATCCTTCCACAACAATGGAGTACCTGTACCCGCAATACGACTGCCGTTTCGCCCACGGCGTCGCTCGCCGGAAAGCGACTTTCAAGGAGATCCAACTGGACGAGCGCCTCTTCAAACCTCTCCTGGCTCGCCAGTGAGAGCGCTACGTTGTAGTAGCTCTTATCGGTATAGCCCTCATTGTTTTCAGGGTCGAGCTCGATGACCTTCTCATACTGGGGGGAGGCCTTAACGAAGTTATTCCGGCTCAGATATTTTTCGGCCAATGCGAATCGAGCGGAAACAGAATCGGGCTGGTCCTGAACGGCTGTTCTCAGGCTTCCGAGAGAATCGGGATTGTCGAGAAAAGACTCGACCGTATTCCGGAAATCGGCGGCAGACACGAAGCGGTCGATCCGTTCGATTTCGTCTCCTTGACTGTCCAGCAGCAAAATTGCGGGGTAGACCAGAATTGCGAAATCTTTCTGGAAACGTATGCCGTCCTCTTCAGTTTCAGTATTCAGCTTCAGCCAGACATAATCGTCCGCCATTTCCTCAGTCAATTGCGGCGCGACGAAAGTCTCTCGGTCCATCCTCTTGCAAATCACACACCAGTCCGTAAACCCGTAGGCAATGATCAGCTTCTCCTCCGTTTCGGCTCTCTCGACGGCCTCATCGTAGTCTCTTTCCCAGTTGATGGTCGAAGGGCCGGCCTGGATAGTTACACCCGCCAGCGCTGTTGCAGAGACGACGATCCCTACCAAGACGAGAAACTTAAAACGCAGAAGCTTTGCGATTAGCATGAATTATTCCTTAGCGAGTTACCCTCTGGCAGGCTGTTCACCGCCAGTCAATCCGTGGCTAAAGTCCATTTACCGTCGCAGATATTGTGTCAGAAAGCCTCTGAATTATCAAAGAATTAACGAAGATCTCCGGGCAACAACATACGCTCAAGGATGTGGGTCCCGCGAACAGGCCAGTGCCCGTCGGCGAGGGGCGCCGCAATGGAGTCCCCACGCCTTTTACGGAGGGTAATCCTCGATCATCCTGTCAACGCCAACGATTCGACAAACACACCGAGAACAGACAGTCGACGGATTCAGCTTACTGGCTTTGCGAAGGCCGCAGGTCAAACCCGAACGTCACATGAATTCGAGTGTCCGGCCGCACCTGTCCGACGTTGGTGGAACGCCGTCCGTGCCAGTTCTCATATATTGGAACGTGGACGCGGCTCTGGACGAACCATGATCCAGGGAGATTGACCCGAACACCGGGGGTGAAATCCAACCAGTCGCCTCCGGTGTTCAGCACGGTTTCGCCGTCGAGCAGCCGACCGGGAACATCGCTACCGCGGGTCCGGTCATGCCCGACAGAGTTGGAGGCAACGCCCACCAACGCCACAAGCCCGGCTCGCGTTGTCTGACCCAGAGGGATTTCGACTCCGCCCTGGATCCGATGTTCGTTTCCGAACTTATAGCTGAATTTATTCTCGGTGAGCGGCAACCGCGCAAGCCAGCTTCCGTACACCTGCACACGTCCGAGTGACCGGAAATAATTCATTCCCAACACCAGGTCCTCGGCTCCGGAGCCCGACTGGAAGGGGTTCGGCAGCTTGGTCCCCCCGGGATCTTCGATATCGCCGGTCGCGAACTTCAGGCCAAAGCGGGCTGTGAGCCTGTCCTGTGACAGTGGGCTCAGCAGGGAAACATTATTGATGACGGCGATGTCGCCGAGACCATCGGCGCGGCGCTGGCCGAAGCGCCTGTTGTTCTGGGTCTTCCGCACCCAGGGCGTCAAGACGTCGACCGACCAGCGTTCGGTCAGGAGAACGTTGACGTCAACAGTCAGGATGTTGACGATGGCGGAGGCGTTTCCAGGATTCGCGACGGTATCCGAACCCGCATAGTAACCGTCCAGGTCTGCATATTCGTTGTTTACGAAGAAACGAAACCGTCCCAGATCCGAGCCTACCCGACCCGGATTAATGACCTCTCCGGGGACACAGAACGACCCGCAGCCGCCCTGGGCCTGGGAGTCCACTGGCACTGCGGTCATAGCGGCAAAGATACCGAAGCCGATCCAGGCCGTGCACATAATCTTCTTGATGAAACTTATCATTTCCCTTACATCCTCGATTAGTTTTGATTTTCTTCGTCGACTGACCACGATCCAGGGCGAAGACCTCTTCCACGCTGTCTGGTATAGTGGCCCCGAATTTCGATCCAGCCGCATTAGGACGGTGCCCGGCGCACCCGAACCGCGTCGGGGTGATACCGCTCAAAGGACAATCCCAAGCGCTCGACGCTCAATTCGAGCGAGGCGGTCGTCACATCGGGCAACATATTGTCAGACGCGTTTACCGGGTCTGGTGCTGCTGGGTTTTCCCACCTCACCCTTCACGCCATTTCCGACGGCGCGCAGGTTGCAAAGGCAGGGATTACGCTTCTGGAGGGGGCGTCAGGCTAGAAAGAGATGGGGAGGTATACAAGGGTACATACTCCGAGGTGGGTTCATGAACTACAGGCAATAGAAATCGGATATCAACGGCGTGGCACGGAATAGCCAGGCCCAGGTCGAACACGGCGATGCCTGCCCCGCTGCTGGAGACCAGGCAAATCGCCCCTGAACCGGCGATCATACTCATCATGCGGCACATGGTTCCGTCGCACACGAATGAGAGGTTTTCTGAGACCACCGCGGTGACGCCGGTTTCCCCTGTACTCGATCCAGGCTCGCCACATACCATCGCCAGCCCGCTGATAAACATCGGCAGTAGCAGGATCGAAGCCACACCTTTGCGGAGACACATGGTTCGGACTATCCATTTAGCGGAAAAAATTGTCAAGGCAGGCGCGCACTGCAGCAGGGACCTTTCAACTGTAACGATAAGGTGTAACTCGACGACCGTTCTGTAAGCATCCATACATTCACTGGAATCCAGAGTCGGGCCATGATACTAAGGTATCCCAATTCGTGATTCGCTTTTTTGACCAATAAAGGGAGAACCGTGATGAGTGAATATGCCCCAATCGCCCAGACCATTATGGATTCGCTAGGACTTCGGGTTGCTCCCGTTGCTGTCTGTATCACTGATGAAAAACCAGAGGGCGTTCCGGGTCCCTCGAAGGCCGTCCCAGCCGGATGTTCCTTCTGGGAGCAGGGTGCCGAGGCCGCATTTGTCACATCTCCGCAGGACCATCAAAACTGCAGCATCGGTATGTTCACCCATCACATGCCCCTTGCTGGGGCTTCAGAGGAAGATCTGAACGACAGCCTTAAAGTCTTCGGGGACCTGGGCTATGTGCGTCCCGAAGACATCCCAGCGATTCCCGTTTTAAAGGAAGAGGCCAAACACGTCGTCTATGCGCCGCTGGCCTCCACGCCCCTGGATCCGTCGGCCGTTCTGTTGTTCGCGAATTCCAGGCAAAGCCTCGCGATCGCCGAGGCGGTCGGGCAGGTGGAACCCAATGTGCCACCGGCCCTGGGGCGGCCCGCGTGTGGCGTCATACCCCAGGCCGTCAATACGGGCAATGCTGCGCTGAGTCTCGGTTGCTGCGGAGCGCGTGCCTATCTGGACGTGCTCACCGACGACTTTGCCCTGTGGGCCTTGCCCGGCGCCAAGATCGCGAAGTATGCGGAACGGATAAAGGTGCTGGCGGAGGCCAACACGGTTCTGACCCAGTTCCACGAACTTCGGCGCGCAGATGTTGAAACGGGCCAGTCGCCCACGGTGAAAGAATCCCTGGTTCGGCTTCAGAATGCGGGTGAGTAAGAGCACGCCGTAAGCCGGGAGCGAGGTCCGTCCGACCTCAGGTGCGGTGACGGTCTTTGTCCAACAGCCATTCGTCAGATTGGCGTTGTTGATTGGAGGCAGATCTAATGAGCCAGGATACGGGAAAGCCGAAAATCGAATCCTCACCGCTCCATTCAATCGTGATCAATCAACCGATGGTTCGGGATTATTCGACCGGCGGTGGTCACGGTCCCGAAGATACGCTCGTTGAAGGCGACGACCAAATCGTCACCCGGAAATGGCAGGGCTACCCGCCGGTGAATCTCAACGTCGTTGGCAAGCCCATACCGCCGATGCCTGAGGTGGCAATTCCGCGGTTCACCGGAAAAGCGGAATATGCCACCCGTGTCTGGTTTCCCGATCTGCTCTACCTGAAGTGCCTCCCGTCCCCGCATCCCCGCGCACGGGTGCGGACCATGGATGTATCGCGGGCGGAGCGGATGCCGGGTGTCGCCTACATCCTCACTCCAGGGAATGCGCCCAGTACCTATCCATTGCCCGACGAACTCTTCTTCCAGGGCGAAGTCGTCGCCATCGTCGCCGCCGAAACCGAGGATCTGGCCGCAGACGCCGTCGCCCGGATCGACGTCGAGTACGAGGTGCTTCCTTTCGCATCGAATCTCGCTCAGGTCATGGCGGCGGACGCACCGGACCTCGGTGACGGGAGAGGGAATTTTACGACGGTAGAGGCGGAATACGGCGATGTTGAGCGCGCGTTCGAGGAAGCGGATGTGGTCCGCGAGTTTACCTACTACTTCGCTGGTGGAGAAATCGTCCCCATCCAACCCTGCGGAAGCGTCGCCCGCTGGGAGGGAGACCAGTTGACCCTCTGGGGAATGAGTCAGGGTATCTATCCGCAGCGCGCGGCTCTGGCCCGGCGGCTGGGCATCGACGTGTCGAATATCCGGTACATTAACCGGTGGAACGGTTGTTCCTTCGGAGGTGCACGGCAGGGATCGGAGAAGTTTTATCCCTGGGTCGCCCACATTGCAAAAATGACCGGCCGGCCCGCGAAGTTGATGCTTCCCAAAGATAACGAACTGGCGCACATGCAGGTGAAGCCGGAGAACAGACAACACTTCAAAGTGGGGGCTACAGGTGACGGGCGCATCATCGCCTGCCGGAGGGAGTTCTTTGTCAACTCCGGTGAACGGGGGACCGGCGGCGGTGGCCGTTCCGAACTGTATCTCCACGTTGTTCCAAACTGGAAGGAGATCGGGTTTCGCTACCGAACCAATTCGATGACCATCGGCCCGTCCCGGAGCAATATGCAGCAGGAGTTCAAGTGGGGCTGGGAACAGATGATGGACGAAATGGCTGAAGCCGTCGGGATTGACCCGGTCGAATTCCGGTTGCTCAACGTCCAGAAGCCGGGGACACGCGTTACTCACGAACAAGGGGGGCCGACGGTAAGCCCGATGCCCGAGAGCGAAAACGGCGCCCTCACATACGATTCGTATGCATCGGTTGAGATTCTGGAGGAGGGTTCGAAGGCCATCGGATGGGAACGAAGGAATCCCGAGCCAGGCGGAAATGCCGGGCGGTTCAAGAGGGGATTCGGAGTGGCGATGTCCCAGCATCATGCGGGACGTGTGGGATACCATTTCAGCGAAGTGGGTTTCGACCGGCTGACGACGGGCGACGGTGGGGGTGGTCGTGCCCCCTACAATGCCGAACTGGAACTGAACGGTGGTGGCGAGATCGTCCTCCACTTTGCCCAGCCCGACAGCGGAACAAATCACGGCACCTCGATGTCGGCGCTGGTTGCGGAGATTCTGGGTTTCACGAGCCTGACCCAGATTCGGGTGGTATGGGGTGACTCCGATATCGCCCCGTCCGCGCCGGGATGGAACAGCGGTCTCACCACACAGCTACAGGGCGGTGCCCTAAACAACGCCGCTGACCGGCTTCGGAGAAATCTTCTCGAACAGGCCGCCGGTCGACTGAATGTCGATGCCGACGCCCTGGAGGTCCGGGATGGCGTCATCGCATCCACAGCCGATCCCGAAATTCGGACAACGTTTGCCGAGCTTGCCCGCGCCAACGGTGGCGCCATACGGCAGATGGGGAGCTGTGTTCACCCCGGATCCATCGGGCGAGCGATGAATCGGGGCATTGGGGCGTGTTTTGCCGAGGTGGAAGTCGACACATGGACTGGCGACTGGCGTTTTGTCAACGCCGCGTATTGCCACGATTCCGGGCAGGTCATCAACCCGCTGTTAGCGGAGGCCGACATGGGCGGGTCGCTGATGCAGAGCACACAGGTTGCGACGGACGCCCTTCCCTGGGACAGGGAGTTTCCCGGTACCCGCCACTACAGCGTCGGCTATCTGTCCTACCGCCTTCCGACAATCATGGACATTCCGGAACAGACCCAGATTTTCGTCAACAGCCTGGAGCCCCGCTGGTTCTTCGGGACAAAAGGATTTGCGGAGACGGCGATCGGGGCGCCTCCCGGCGCGCTTGCGAATGCGATCTACAATGCGTGCGGCGTCCGGATCCGCGAGCATCCGATCACCCGAGACAAGATTATGGCTGGATTGAAGGCGAGAGATGCGACGGTTTGAACGACGATCCGAATCCAATCTGATGCGAATCGAATAGGGGCCTCGTCTCCCCCCCGGACCCGCCAGCTGGGCTGTCACTCCAGTGTTCCTGGTCGACGTCTATGTGCCGCCCGATCGCCCGGCGAGGCTCGATCGCGGGCGGCGACGTTCAGGGTTCAAGTTACTATTCATATTATTCCAAAAATTACATTTAAGAGCTTCGTTCGAGTTGCCTTCGCCTCTCGTTGATCGCGGGTCTGGATCGAGTTGCTCCTGCCACTCGGAGCAAAGTAGCCCTGTTTCGAATCTGTGGGAAAAGGTGGAAGTTGCCCGGTAAAGCCGTGGAATTCTCGCGGAAACCCTTCAAATTGACAAGCGCCGCGGTCGGCGCTAGCATACGTCGAATCTTAATCAATCCGAGGAGGGACTTATGAGACTCAACCTTTTATCCATGTGCCTGGTTTCGTCATTGGTGATCCTGGTCGCCTGTGCGCCTGCTACGGCACCCGAACCTGAAGCTTCGGTGGAGGCCCAACCGGCAGCCCCGTCGGGTCCGATGGTGACCGGAGACCACATCGAGACCGACAGCGGGGACCTTGTTGTTCAGCCGCTGAACCATGCCACCTTTGCGATGGCTTGGGACGGACAGACGATCTACGTCGATCCCGTCGGCGGAGCCGAGCTTTTCGACGGCTTGCCGGCGCCGGACCTGATCCTGATCACCGACGTTCATGGGGATCACCTTGACGCGCCGACACTGGAAGCCGTCACTGCTGCCGACACTGTAATCGTAGCGCCTGCGGCTGTAATCGAAGGGCTTCCGGAAGGACTGGCCGCACAGGCCAACACGCTGGCGAACGGGAGCGAGACGTCGCTGCTGGGTCTCACCGTTGAAGCGGTACCGATGTACAACCTTACCGAAGATCGCCTGGCGTTCCACGAACAGGGTCGTGGCAACGGCTACGTATTGACGATGGGTGGAAAGCGGGTCTATATCAGTGGCGATACCGAAGACATTCCGGAAATGCGCGCGCTGGAAAACATCGATGTGGCGTTCGTGTGCTTCAATCTGCCCTACACGATGACCGAGGAGCAGGCAGCCAGCGCTGTGGTCGAGTTTGCGCCGGTGTCGGTATACCCCTATCACTACGGTGAGAGCGATGTGGACAAATTCGCCGCGCTCGTCGCTGAAGGCGGGGGTGGTACCGAGGTGCTTCAACGAACGTGGTACTGACCTGAGGCTGGGAGAAGTTTGGCCCAGCAGACCAACCTCGGAGTCTGGCGCCGACACTTCCGGGCTGCACTCGAAATCGATCCGATGAGTCATCCTGACGCCGGGGTCCGCTGCAAAAGGCGGCTCCCGGTATCCCAGTTCGTTTCCTGAAAACCGTTTGCACTCGATGACGGGACAGGTGAGCGGACACACGGAAGGCTCCTGGGACCGAGGAGATTCTTGCCTGGAGTCTATGTTCCGGTGCGTGTACAGCAACGGGAGTTGGGTCCGCTAGATCCTAACGATCTTAAACCCAGTCCGAAGTCAAGACTCAGGATCGGTTACCCGGGATCGCGATCGTGGTCCATTGCATTCCAGATGAGAGCTGGGCTGGGGCTCCAATCAAATTGACGACTGCCCCTTCGGAAAATACCGGGCCGGTATACACTTCAGAATTCAGCGTTCCGACCCACGAACAGCCGGCCGATCCGGGTTCCGATGCGACCGGGGTGCTCCTTCCCCCGAAACAGGTTGAAACTTCCTGTCTTCCGTCAGACAATCGCACTCCTTATCTTCAGACCGAGGGAGGTCACGATGGCCCTAAATTACGTTGTTCTCACTGGACTTATCACGCTCGTGGTGGGAACCGCCTCAGCACAGGATGCCATCACGGTTATACAGGCGACGGCGACGGCCATGGGCGCCGACCAGGTGCAGGCAATCCGATACTCCGGCACGGGTTGGCTGGCAGCCGTCGGACAGGGATATACGCCGGGGGAAGACTGGCCCCGCGCTGACCTGACCTACACGCGGACGATCGATTACGAGAGTCGAGCTTCAGGTGAACAGTTGACACGTCGACAGGGAGAGTATGCCCCGCGCGGGGGCGGCGGAATTTCAAATCCCGAATGCCTGAAAGCTTCCGTATCAGGTATGCCCCGCGCGGGGGCGGCGGAATTCCCGTAGTCGGTGACTGGGACCAGGAGTTCTATGTTAGCGGTGAATACACGTGGAACGTACTCCGGGGCGGTGAGCCGGTGTTGATGTCCCGGCTGGCGACGAGCAATACGGGCATACCGCCGGAGGAACGGCAGTTGGACCTGTGGCTCAGCCCGCATGGGGTGATCAAAGCCGCTCTGGCCGCCGACGATGCCGCGGCGACGGCGATGATGCTCGAAGGACAGCCCAAAACGATTGTGTCGTTTACGGCGATGGATCGGTTCCGGGTGAACGTGACGATCACGTCGGAATATCTGGTCGAACGTGTCCAGACCTGGGTTCCCAATGCCGTTTTCGGTGATATGGTGCATGAGCACCGCTACACCGACTACCGCGACTACGGCGGCATCATGTTCCCGACTGTATTGCACTCCCACCGGGGCGACCCCCGGCTGAACCCGGGTCACAACTGGATGGAAGTGCGTGTGAACGACCTCACAGTGAACCCGGCTGATGCTGCAATCGCGGTCCCGGACAGCATTCGGACCGCCGTCGAGCCCCTGGCTGTGCGCATCGAATCACAGGAAATCGCCGAAGGCGTGTGGCGGGTGGCCGGCCAGGGCCATCACAGCTTCGCCGTCGAATTTAGCGACTTCATCGCAGTCATCGAAGCGCCCCAGGACGAGCTGCGCTCGCTTGGAGTCATTCGGGAAATCGAACGGCGGATTCCAGACAAGCCGATTCAGTACGTCGTCAATACCCACTACCACTTCGACCATTCCGGTGGGTTGCGGACCTACGTTGCGCGCGGGGCGACCGTGGTGACGCACGAGGGAAATCTTGATTTTTACGAGAACGTGTTCTTTTATCCGGCGCCCCGCACACTGGAGCCGGATTTACTCTCGACGCTCTATCCCTGGTTTCGCGGGAACCGGCTTCCCACGATGGAAGGGGTTAGCCGGAAGTACGTGATCAGCGATGGCCGTCGGACGCTCGACGTCTATGCCCTCGATGGCAATAATCACGACGGGAACATGCTCGTCGCCTATTTGCCGACCGAAAAGATTCTAGTGAACGCCGATTTATACTCGCCGCCGGCGAACGTGGGCCAGATACCGGAATCAAACGACAACTTCCGGGCGCTCTATCGGAACGTACAACGCTTGAATTTAGATGTGGAAAAGCACGCCGGGGTTCATGGATCGGTGGGATCGCACGATGTTTTTCTGGAAGCCGTCGGCAACTGAGCGGTCTATTCAGCCGCGGATTGCGCTTCCGCGGCTACCCGCTCCGTTTCCCGCCACACGCGCAGGAGGTTCCCGCCCCACAACTGCGCGATATCTTCGGTTGAATAGCCCCGGCGCACCAGCTCCAGAGTGACGTTGAATGTCTCGCTCGCGTCGTTCCAACCGGCGACACCCCCACCGCCATCGAAATCCGAACTGATACCCACGTGGTCGATGCCGATCAGGTTGACGGCGTAGTCGATATGATCGACAAAGTCGGCCACGTTTGCCGGTGGAAATTCTTCGTCGATGGCACTCATCTGTGCGTCGCGAGCCGATCTTTTCTCGAAGAATTCCCCGCGTTCAGTTTCAGACATCCCTTCCAGGCGCTGGGGCGTCATCGGACCCCGGGGAAGGTCAAGTGCTTCGTTGAGCACTTCGATCGCCGCATCACGTTCCGGATCAAGTTTGACGAAATCGGCGAGTGCGACCGTCTGGATCACGCCGCCGCTTTCTTTCAATGCCAGCAATTGCTCGTCGTCCATGTTCCGGGAGACATCGCACAGGGCTTTGACACTGGAGTGGGATGCGATCACGGGCGAGCGTGAGAGGCGGGTGGCCTCGAGCATCGCGGCCTTGGAGACATGTGAGACGTCCACCATGATGCCCACCCGGTTCATCTCCGCAATCACCTGCTCACCGAACGGACTGATCCCTCCATGCTCGGCTTCCGCATCGCCGAGCGCGGGATTCGGATTCGCCGAATCGCTGATGTCGTTGTGCCCGTTGTGAGCGAGTGTAATGTAGCGGGCGCCCAGAGCGTGGTACTCCTGAACCAGTGCCAGATCCTGACCGACTACCCATCCGTTTTCGATGCCAATCGCCGCAGCGCGCTTGCCCAACGCTGAGATTCGCCCAATGTCCGCGCTGGTATACGCCAGTTCGATCTGGTCGGGATACATCTGGTCCGTCATCCGGCGGATCGCATCGAACTTCCTCATGGCCTGTTCTCTGGCGAAGGCGTATCCGGCCGGGTCGCGTGCTCCCTGGCCGACATAAACGATGAAGAATCCGGCGTCCAGACCGCCTTCGATCATTTTGGGAATGTCGACCTGCCGGTCGCCGCGCACGCCGGGATCGACTTCTTCAGTGGCGAAGTTAAACGGTATGTCGTCGTGACTGTCGATGGTCAGGATTGCGTCGTGGATTTCCCGAGCCAGAGCGACAATGTCCTGTTGTGATACTGGGGTTTCTTCCACAGCGACGACGTCCTGCGGTGGAGCTGAGATTTCCTCCGCTTGGGGAGGGCTGCAGCCCGTGATTGCAACACTGAACACCAACATCAATGCTGAAAGCTTCATACGGACCTCTAAAAGTAATCGTTTCTTCGTAACATGGATCGTTGTCGTATTTTACGACGATTCATCTCGATTTGATCTCCATCTGCAGGTTCGATTTATGCTCATGTGCGTTTCGCCATGAACGGTTTTCGTGTGCTCAAGGATGGGAGGACCAGCCGAAGGACGGTGGGCCCCATGCTTCAGAATTCCCGCACCGTGAGTGCGTCGAGAATCATCATTGGTTCGAGGCAGAAAAATGTCTGGGAATTCGATGGGTTGGGAGCCGGAATCGCTGCCGGCCCCCATGGGAATATCCTTAGAGACTGAATCCGCGTTCATCGTGGAGCGCGATGTCGAGTCCCTGCGTCTCTTCTTCCGAGGTCACCCGGAGTCCGATGGTGCTGTCGAGGGCCTTAGCGATGATAAACGTAAGCACGCCGCTGTAAACGATAGTCGCGCCTGCGCCGATGAACTGAAGTACCAGTTGGGCGCTGATACCGTTGTCGAGGCCCGATCCGCCCAGGACTTCGGCTGTGAAGACCCCCGTCAGCATGGCGCCGACGAAGCCCCCCACACCATGCACACCGAAAACATCGAGCGAATCGTCGTAGCCCATGGATTTTTTCAGGCTGCTCGAGGCGAAGTAGCAGAGCGCGCCCGACGCGAATCCGATTCCGATCGCGCCCAGTGGACCGACGGTGCCGGACGCCGGAGTAATCGCGACGAGGCCGGCGACGGCGCCGGTGGCGATGCCCAGAACGCTGGCTTTGCCGTGTTTGATCCATTCCACCATCATCCATGTGAACGCTGCCGTAGCTGTGGCAATGTGCGTGACGGCCATGGCCATGCCGGCAACGCCGTCCGCGGCGAGCTCGCTGCCGGCATTGAAGCCAAACCACCCGACCCAGAGCATCGAAGCGCCGACGACGGTCAGGACGAGGCTGTTGGGCGTCATCGCCTCGGTTGGGTAGCCTTTTCGTTTACCGAGTACGATACACAGCACCAGGGCAGCAACTCCAGCGTTGATGTGTACGACGGTGCCGCCTGCAAAATCGAGCACACCCATGGATCCCAGCCACCCGCCGCCCCATACCCAGTGGGCTACGGGAGCGTAGACGATGGTGACCCAGATTCCCATGAACCAGAGCATGGCCGAAAACTTCATCCGTTCAGCGAAAGCGCCGACAATCAGCGCCGGTGTGATGATGGCGAAGGTCAACTGAAACATCTGGAAGACGCTCTCGGGTATGGTGCCGGAGACACTGTCTACACCGACATCGGAAAGCAGAATGTGGCCCATTCCAATAAAGGCGTTCAGGCTGCCCCCATCCCCGAACGCAAGGCCGTAGGCGTATAGCGTCCACAGAATCGTGATCAGGCAGGTAATTGCGAAACACTGCATCATCACCGAGAGGACGTTCTTGGCGCGTACCAGTCCTGCGTAGAAGAGAGACAATCCCGGTATCGTCATGAACAGGACGAGGACGCTCGAGGTCAGCATCCAGGCCGTGTCGCCGGAGTTCAGCGTGTCGTCCTGGGCCCACGCCATTCGAGGCATTGTCAGCAAGAAAAGCGCAGCAGTGCTCGCCCACAACAGGTTGTTCTTGAACCGTCTCATACGTGTCGTCCTCCCGAAGTGCGGATATAAGATCCGTTAGAGTGCTTTCTCGCCGGACTCATTGGTGCGGATTCGGATCGCTTCATCCATGCCATTGACGAAAACCTTTCCGTCGCCGATCTCCCCGGTGCGGGCCGATGTCGTGATGGCCTCGACCACCTCTTTGGCGCTATCGTTGGCGACAACAATCTCAAGTTTTATCTTTGGAACGAAGTCCACAGAGAACTCGGCACCCCGATACTTTTCGGTGTGTCCTTTCTGGCGGCCGAAGCCCTTCACCTCGGATACCGTCATCCCGGTGACAGCCAGATGGGCAAGAGTGTCGCGAACCTCCTCAAGCTTCCGCGGCTGGATAATCGCGGTGATCAGTTTCATTTCCATGCCTCCTTGAGCCCAGACTTTTACGGCAAGAGCCGGAAACGCTCGTCGTGGTGATGTGCGTGAAAAACGACACTATACACCAACCCCGGCCAAATGGAACCGAAGGGAACCATCGGATTCGAATTAAAGCGGAGTACGGGAGAAATCACACTGGGAGGAGCACGGGGGATCGATAGTTGAATTTCGTATCGGCGGGTCAAATCGCACAGCACACGCGAATCATCAGATAATGCGTCCGACCCCCTCGT
This sequence comes from Terriglobia bacterium, assembly GCA_965263045.1. GTDB lineage: Bacteria > Acidobacteriota > Terriglobia > 20CM-2-55-15 > 20CM-2-55-15. The sequence continues at coordinate 2,929,154 of CBDHGK010000041.1, read as the reverse complement.
CCGGCAGTCGGACTCAAACATAAGAAGTCCCGGGAACACTATTCTGGGGCGATGAATGTTTCTATTGCAGTGCGAACACGAAAATATTGTTCGTGCTGCTGGGAGATAATTCTGCAGCCAAGCGGTTGAGGCCGCCCGTAGCCAGCGCGCTGCCCGTGCTGACCGCGATGAACTGCCGGCCATCGACGGCATAGCTGATCGGATATCCGGTCACCTGGGAGCCGAGATTGACTTCCCAGAGAATCTCTCCCGTCAGCTGGTCGAAAGCGCGGAAGCGCCCATTGGTATCCCCACCGAACAACAGGCCCCCACCCGTTGTTACAAGTGAAGTCGTTCCGGCCCGTTGTTCGTACTTCCAGATTGTTTTACCGGTCTCGACGGAAATCGCCTCGATTGTCCCGATGTTTGTCGTTCCCGGCGCGATGATCGAATCCAGGCGGACGCCGTAGCGCGATGTCTGGCGGCTGCCCGGTTCATTCAGAAAGTCAAAGGTCGGTCCGGGCTCGTTCGATGTGGCATTCATGCACGTGTTCTGCAAAGGAAAGTACATGACGTTGTTCAGCGGACTGTATGCGCCTGCCATGAAGTTCTTGCCCCCGTTTGCGTTGGGGCATACCAGCCGTGTCTGACCCGGAGCGGTGAACAGCATTTCCGGATTGACGCGCACTTCACCGGTTCGACCGTCAATATTGTCGACAACAGTCTGGCCCACCGTCGGCCGTGCCCAGAGGAATTCGCCCGTTTCGCGGTCGAGCGTGTAAACAACTCCGGTCTTGCCGGGAATGCCGGTGAGGACTCGCCGGGTTTCACCGGGTTGAATGTTGGGGTTGATCCAACTCACTTCGCCCGCATCCGGCCGCACGGCGGTGTCGATGAGCAGGCGTTCGAAAGGATGGTCCAGATCCCAGTGGTCGACGATGTGCTGATAGAACCAAACAATTTCACCTGTGTTGACGTCGAGTGCCAGAGTTGAGTTGTGGTAGAGATACTTGTCGTCGTTGTCGCCCATCAGAAACTTGGCTGCCGGCGATGTGACCGACGTTCCGAAATACGCGAGACCCAGTTCCGCGTCGTAGCTGGGAACCATCCACGTGCCGACATGCCACCGGCGTTCATAGGGGACGCCGCCCCATGACTCATCTCCAGGCTCACCCGGTCGCGGAATGGTTCCGGTGCGCCAGATTTCCTCGCCGGTTCGTGCATCGTGGGCGGTGATGACACAGGCCTCAGGGCCTCCCTCAGCGTGGCAACTCCGGCCTGAAAGAACCTTCCCGTTCGCGATCAACACGCCACCGGTGTGCTGGGCCGAATTGATGCGGTAGTCGAGTATCTGGTTTTCCCATTCCAAATCCCCCGTTTGGGCATCGAGAGCGAAGATGTAGGAGTCCCCGCTGGTGTCAATAATGCGGTCTTCATAGATTGCCAGGTTTCGTTTGATACCCGGAACACGGATGAATTCGCGCAGGTCCTCGGGCCATTCCCTGCGGTATTCCCAGATCCGATCACCTGTGGCCGCGTTCACGGCTTGAATGACATCGTTGGGGTTCGGTAAATACATCACCCCGTCATGGACCAGGGGTGTGGCTTCCTGGATACCTTCGGACATGCCCCGGGACCAGACCATTCGCAAGTCTCCGACGTTGTCACGGTTGACTTGATCCAGGGGGCTGTAGCCCCAGCCATCCGGTGTGCGCCGCCACGTAAGCCATTCTCCCGGATCGGGTTGATCCAGCATCGCGTCTGTAACGGGCACAAAGCCTCGCTGCGCCGATCGTCCCGAACCCGGAGTCACGGCCGCGAACACGACGGCCAGAACCGCCAATACCAGATCATAGCGTTTCATCAAACCCCCTTCTTGATCTCTAACCGATTGAAAAGGAATGGGACTTCAGCGGTCCAGTTCTATCTGGAGTTCTGCTCCGTACAGCATTGTCCTGTCGTTATCCCGGGCCGCCCACTTCAGCAACGTTCGGACGTCGGGCTCCAACCGGCCGTCGAACACATTGTCACCATTGGCCACGACGCGGACGGGTTCGCTGAAGTCGAATTCATCCGTCGAAAGCAGCAGCGTAAACGTAGCGACGCCCGTCGTTGTTGCTTCCACCGTGTTGCCCATCCGTATCAACTCGACCCGGCCCGACGGCATCGTTCGACGAAACAGCGGATCGTCGGTCGCGGGAAAGCGCCCGATCGGGTCCGAATCCAGCGAAACCGTATGCATCCGGCTTCGCGGCAGAAACTCATCAATGACCAGCCAGTGGGCCCGGTTGTAAGTCAGGTCCGCAGTTTCCCATGACACTGTATCCGGGTGCGGGTCACGCGGATTGTCCTTCACAAACTTTTCGAACGTGTCCTTCATGTCCGGCCACCATGACGTATTGTGTCCGGCATCGGGTTGGGGGTGGTAGGCGGTTCGGACGCCGTTACTCATCATGTGCCTGACGAAGGGTTCCACCGTGGCCGTAGGGTACAGGCGGTCCTGCCCGCCGTTGATCACGAACCAGGGCTTATTCCGCATATTGGACGGAAACGAAGTGCCGTCGTCGAGCTGGTTGTTGGCCAGCACCATGATGAATCCGTTGAGTGGGAGGAAACTGGCATAGGGGGTGACGTCATGCATTCCGATATAGTAGGCGCCCGTTCCTCCATCGGACACACCAGAAACCACGATCCGGTTTTCGTCGATGTTATAGGAACGCTTCAATCGGTCGACGATTGCGTTCAGGATCGAAACCTGGCCCCCGCTCCACCACGCCACATCCAACCACGCGTAGGGCAGGACGTAGATCTGTTCGGCGCCGGGCAGGTTGATTTCGCCCGAACCCCGGGGCTGGTTGTTTGTTCGCCGTCCGATGCCACCATGGAGCTGAATCCGGATCTGGTATTGCCGGTTCGGGTCATAGTGGTCCGGGACATTGAGCGAGTAGTAGTGTTCGATCCCTCCATCGGTCCGATTGTTCATCGCCAGTATTCCCGTCGCCTGAGGCTCGTAGTCGCGGCCGCGTGAGAGCCGTTCGAATGCCTCGTCGAACGTCACGCCGGTATCGGCGATGGCATCGACAAAAAGTCGGGCCCCGGCGGGAGAGCCTGCGGCCCAGAACTGCGAGAACACTTCTTCGACAGAAGCCGCGGCGGTTTGAGCGCCCACCGCAGGGGGCGCGAGGGCGGCCAGCCCGGCAACGAGGACCAAGGCCTTCAACACGGTTGACGATTGAATGCGGGCCATTCCACTGTTCTCCTGCTTCTCATCTGGAGGCCAAAGTTTCGTTGAGCGCGATATCTACCCGATCGGGTCCGTGATGACAGCGAGCTCGAATTCGGCTTGAATCAGTGGCCTGTTACAGAGACATCGGCAGTGGCGCCGATGGGTCTTGCCAGGCGAGATCGCGAAGCGAGGAGGGAATGATGCTGTTTCATCATGACCGACGAGCGACAAAGATATCGACGGCAACCCCCATCGGCCCGAAGGGTTCGGGCGGAACGGGGCCGTCTTCGTTGTCGCTCCTCCTCGGAATGTAGAAGCATTCCCTCGTCGTCGACTCCTAAAATCCGGCCCCGTTGCGCTCCGAACGCCACTGCCGATGTCTCTGTTACAGGCCACTAGCTCAGAGAGAATTCGAATACCACTGTTCCAAGCGCAACGAGATCAACCAGCCTGGGCCGGGTATTTCCGCGCCATTCGGCGATGATACACTGCCCGTGGTTATTCCGATTCATTCGCGGAGACTGTTGATGGCTTTGACTCGCCTGCTCATTGGGACACGAAAGGGCGCATTCTTCATTGCCGGAGACCGTGCGCGTCGAAAGTGGACCGTTTCGCGCCCTCGGTTTCTGGGACATGTCGTTCATCACCTGGTATTGGATCCCCGGAACCGGAAGACGATGCTCGCGGCCACCCGGACCGGGCATCTCGGACCTACCGTGTTTCGTTCCACCGACCGCGGCCGTTCATGGAAAGAGGCCGTACATCCCCCCGCGTTTCCGAAAGCGGGCCGGGGAAAGCCGGCCCGCGCGGTCAATCACGTTTTCTGGCTGACACCCGGCCACCGGGAGGATTCCGGAGTGTGGTATGCGGGATCGTCTCCCCAGGGCTTGTTCCGGTCCGACGATGACGGTCGCAGCTGGGAAGGCGTTGGCGGGCTCAACGAGCACCCGAAGTACTCTGACGGGGTCGGTGGCGGTCAGGACGGCACGCCGGATGGGCCGAAACTGCACTCGATCATGATTGATCCGCGGAATTCGAGCCACATGTATCTTGGAATGTCCGGTGGCGGTGTGTTCGAGTCCACCGACGGCGGTGCGGATTGGTGTCCACTGAATGCGGGTTGCGCGGCGGACTTCATTCCGACTCCCGAACCCGAATATGGGCACGATCCGCACAATTTCCAGATTCATCCCGTCCAGCCCGATCGGTTGTATCAGCAGAACCATTGCGGGATCTATCGAATGGATCGAGCCGTGGGCCGCTGGATGCGGATTGGTGAACGGATGCCGAAGTCGATCGGAGATATCGGCTTTCCGATCCTCCTCGATCCGCGAGATCCCGATCGTGTATGGGTCTTTCCGATGGATGGGACCTCGGTGTGGCCGCGGACGAGCCCCGGCGGCCGACCCGCCCTGTATCGCACCGTGAATGGCGGAAAGACATGGAAGCGTATGGACAAAGGTCTGCCGCGGGCGCAAGCTTGGTTTACGGTCCTCCGCCAGGCGATGGCCCACGACGAAGAAGAACGGATAGGCATCTATTTTGGAACCACCACAGGTGAAGTCTGGGGCAGTCGGAACGCAGGGGAGTCCTGGCACTGCCTCGCCCGCCATCTGCCGCAAATTTATTCGGTCGAAACCGTTGGTGTGACCTGAGCAGTCCAGTCGTGAACGTGCACATTCCCGGGCCTTTGCGATCCTACACCGGAGGCTGGCCGACGGTCGAAGCCACGGGTCATACCGTCGGCGAACTGCTCGGTTCTCTCGATCGCGCCTACCCGGGATTCCGGTTTCGCATCATTGACGAACAGGATCGAATCCGTGACCACATCAAGATATTCGTCGACTCGGAACAAATTCGGGAGCTTTCTCTCGCCATTAACGGACGTCGGGAAGTCCAGATCATCTGCGCGCTCACGGGTGGACTCGGGTGCCCCACTGGACGTACAGCCCCCATCGGTGAGCTGCTATAGTCAGGATCATGTGTGGCCGATACACCGCTACAGCAGCACAGGGAATGATCGAGGACTATTTCGGTGCTGAGTTTTCCGAAACCCACATTTCGGCCTACAACGCCAGCCCGGGCCAGCACCTCCCGGCTATTCTCGATATCGATCCCGCCAAAATAGTCCCGGTCCTGTGGGGAATAAAACCGTCCTGGGGAAAACAGCCGAGCCGGTTGCTGATCAATGCGCGCTCAGAGACGGTCAACCAGCGCCCGACGTTTCGGACGTCGTTCCAGAGGCGCAGATGCCTGGTTGTTGCAGACGGATTTTACGAATGGCAGGCGACAAAGGCAGGCAAGCAGCCATACCGGATTGCGCTGAAAAGCGGAGAGCCCTTTGCATTCGCCGGAATCTGGCAGGAAGTCGATGGGGCGCCTGCCTATGTGATCCTTACCACCGAAGCCAACCGCGTGATCCGACCGATCCACGAGCGGATGCCGGTTATTCTGGAGCATCGGCATCTGGCGTCGTGGCTCGATTCCGGCCTGGCTGAGGGCGATATTCTTGCTTTGATGGCCCCGTATCCCGACGACGCTGTCACGGCTTATCCGGTTTCCAGAGCCGTCAACAGCTCGAAGAATCAATCCCCCGATCTGATCGCGAAATTGGGAACGGAGACCTGATTCAAGGGAGGTGCGTCCTTTGGAATCTTTGACTCGGTGCGCGGTCTGCGTTCGATCTCCGCCCGCAAACTTCGGCTATTCCATCGAGCGGGTCAGTTCTGCGTAAATCCCGATTGGACCCTGGCCGCCGCGACCGGAAAGATCCCAGCCCATGTCCTCACTCTCCAGGGTCGCCAGGAACTGCTCCGGTGATGTGCCTTCAGAAATCAATTTTCTCGCGCGTGTTTCGAGAGCGGCAAACTTGTTGCGATACACCCGCACTTCGTCTTTAGTCAGCAGGTTGCCGTGTCCTGGAATGGCTGTAACGAAATCCAGTGCCAGCAGACGGTCGAGCGTATCCACCCATTCCACGAAGCTACCGCCGTTGTTGAAGTCGATGAAAATGTTCCCCGTATTGAGTAGATCTCCTCCGTGGACGACCCTGAGGTCGGGGAAGTAAATGACCGAATCGCCGTTGGTGTGCCCGCGTCCCAGGTGGTGGGCCTGGACTTCCACGCCACCGACGAAAACAGCTGTTTCATCGGAGTATATGACCGACGGAGGCCCGGCCTGATTGTTCCTCAGGATGTTGGCGCGAACATTCTTGTGAGCGATCACGGGCGCGGTCTCGGCGAATCGCGCGTTGCTGCCGGTGTGGTCGCCATGGTGATGGGTGTTCAGGACGTATTCAATCGGCTCATCCGTAACACTGCGGATGTTTCTCATGATTTCGTCATAGTTCCTTTCAAACTTGTCATCGATAACGATGACGCCGTCACCGGTGACACGCACACCGATGTTGCCGCCGGGACCGGTGATCATGTAGAGACCGTCGACGACTTCACTGATGGCGAGCGGGGGGGCCTGTTGCCCCTGGGTAAACGCAGTCAGTGTGGCTGCGCCAACGCTGACAACCGCTGCTAATGCCACAATCAAGATCTTGGTACGCATGGAACAATCCTCCAAAAGTGTAGGGGGCCGAAACCGAACTTACGGCAATCATATGCGTTGAAGGCCGGTCGAAGGAAAGAGAATCGTAGCGGTGTGGGTCGGTCAGGACACTGATATCGGGGAGTTGCACTCGCTACGAGTGTTGCCCGAAGCGCTCACGGTCTTCGACCTCCAGAAGCGTCGAGCTCTTGTCGATGTTCCTTTGAGAGAAGCCCTCGGCCTGTCCGAAGGTGTGGCCTTGAACTTCTTTCGAGGCCCTGTAGGCGGCTGATCTTGGAGCAGGAACCGGGTTCCCCGCTCAAGGATCCCCATGACAGAGCCCCCGTTGTGGATACCCGTTCGTTCAGTTTCTTAAAAAGCCGGGGATCGAGTACTGCTGTGGTCCGCATGATGCATCAGCATATCTATGAGCGCATCCGTGTGCCAATTCCGCCTGATTAGGGTCAGTTAGATGTCCGTCCCATAAACCACTGAGCATCTGATGGGGTGCAGTTACCTCCCACGAATTGATTGTTTTCCCCGCAGACATATTTAAGAAGGCCGAGTTCTTCCCAGTCCGGACGAAGTGTCAATAGTAGGAGGGCTCCAGTCCGCTCTGGTGCGGACGGCCGTCGGTCGGAATAAACTGGGCGGTCCGTTGGAGTTCTGGAACAATTACAATGTAATCGGGATTCTGTACGATCGTTGAAAGTCACCCTGCGGCCACTATCAGGTAGACCAGCAACCCGACCGGATAGACGACACCGACATTCGCCATGTTGGACGCGGTGAGATTGTCGAGCACCTCCTGGGTGTCGGCCAGCGACTCCAGCTTCCCAGCAGCGCGCGCGCGACCGTATACGGAAAAGAAGGTGATGACCTCCGGCAGGCTGGAGGTGAAGCCAAGGATCCAGCCAGCGATCGCGGGGTTGATGCCGATTCGGTTGACGACGTTCTCGGTCGCCCCTCCCAGGAAGAAGCCGGCGATGGCGAGAGCGACCAGGGCAGTCGCGGTCAGGCTCAGACCGATACCGAGGCTGCCGGCGGCCTGCTCGCCGGCGCTATGGGACTCGGTGCGATTCACCCGCGAGTCAACAATTCGGTACAGGCCGAAGAACAGGAGGAGGACTGGAATCACCGTCCATCTTTCGTCGAAGCTGTACCACATCAGCACGAGGGGAACGACGATGGGGAGGGAGGCGAACACGATCTCGTCCAGGAAGCGCCAGTTGAAGAGTTCGCGTTCCTGACGGTTCCACCCGACAGCCAGGCTCATGAGGATGAAATTGATGATATTGCTGGAGGCTATGTTCCAGAGGCCGGCTTCCCACACGCCCGCCAGACCCGCGGCGACGAGGCACACGAACTCCGGCGCCGACGTCGCGAAGCCCGTACACTGGCCGCGGGCCTTAGCCGTCCACTGAAGCGATGCGGCCACCTGCTCGATCCCTGTCACGAGCCCGAATTTCGCGATCAGGATGATCGCGGCTGCCGATAGGATCATGATCAGAATCGACATCCGTGCTTCCTCTCGCCGCTACCAGCGGCACTGAAACGACCACACTCATCTGGACGATTAACCGAGGACACGCCCGCGATCGCCGGGGCCTGAGCCGTTTGATGTCCATAGGCGGCCTTCGTAGGGCGTTCGCCGGCAGATTCTCGAAATCGTGCAGGCCCATACTGATTCTGCAATAGAACCAGACCGCGTGTCTGATGATTTCGAAATCGCAGCAGTGTCTGCTGTAGCGGTGTCTGATCGCGTTAGTCTGACATCGGGAGCAACAACGTGACCACACGGTTCCGTGTCTGCGGCGCTGTTCTGTTGCGTTATCGAATTTGTCCTGCCCGATCCAGCTTCGCGTACCGAATCGCCTCAGCCACGTGAGGAGGCCGAATGTTGTCGGCACTGTGAAGATCCGCGATCGTTCGTGCGATTTTGAGGATTCGAACAAGTCGTTTCTCAAGCGAGCATCCGCGGCATCGATGGTTTGCCGCTTGGCATGGCGACTCGGTGGGGAATCGGGGCAAGTTTCCAACAGAGGGAGCTCCTTCATCAGGGCCGACCGCTTGTGGCCGCCCGCGGGTTGACATTACACGCGTACGGCGACACTGTTCGCGGTGCCATAGCCGTCAGCCCCTGCTTATTCTGCTTTTCTGCATTGGCAGCCTTAGAGGGGAAGCAAGTCACTGATACCTGCATAATCAGTTCGTTCTGTTAACGCACTGATTGTCGACTGCGCATTCATTTAGATTAAAGAGGCGCGAGCGAAAAAAAGTGGAGGACGTCCCGGTAAGGTTCTGTAGCGTACTTGATATATTCTCTAATAGGAATATAATGTTGGCATGCCACGAGCAGCCACGACGTCCGACATCTACAACGCCATCGCCGAACCGCGCCGCAGGGAAATTATCGAACTGCTATCCAAGCAAGAGCAGGGCGTCAACCATCTGGCGAGGGAACTCCGCCTGGCGCAACCCTCCGTGTCAAAGCACCTCCGGGTGCTGCTCCTCGTAAATCTAGTCCACGTCAGGCGAGACGGTCGACAACGGCTTTACTCTGCAAACCCCGAGCTAATACGACCCATTCACGCCTGGGCCCAGCAGTTCGAGCGGATGTGGACCAAACAACTGGATGCTGTAAAAGCGCGGGCGGAAGATGCGGCCCGGACGCGATCATATGAAAGCCATGTGAAAGGGGAAAAACGAATGACCAAAGTTCAGGAAGCGATAAAAGACGATCTCCGAATAGAGCTGGAGCGACTGATTGATGCGCCGCGGGAGGATGTATTCAAGGCACTTTTGGACCAACTGGGACCCGGGTCGGGCGCTTCACACGGGTCCGAGCTCAAACTGAAACTCGAACCCTTTCCTGGCGGTCGATGGTATCGAGATCTTGGGGCTGACAACGGCCACTACTGGGCGCATGTTCAGGCGATCAAGCGACCGGAATTGCTGGAGTTGACCGGGCCGCTGTTCATGTCCGCACCGGTCTGCAACAACATTCAATATCGGCTCAAAGAAGAGGACGGCCGGACGACGCTGCGCTTTGTGCATACGGCCATGGGCTCAGTGCCAGAAGACATGCGTGCCGGCCTGCAGAAAGGGTGGACGGAACAGCTCGATGCCATCGAGGGGAAGTTCGCCTAAGTAGAAGGAAAAGTCAGGATCGATAGTGCCCAACTACGGGCCCGACGATCGTTCCAGATGGTATCGGAGCGACTCGGGTCCAGACCGATGTCGTGAGTTTGAGAAGCGATCGAGTAACCGCTTGATTTTTCATTCCCATGACGAGACAACAATCACTGAGCAGGAGGAAATACGATGGACCCCAAGACACTTCAGTATCAGTTCGGACTGGCGCGCTACGTCACCGAGCAGAATATTGAATCGGTAGCGCACGAGGACAGCCTTGTTCAACCTCAGAAAGGCGGCAACTGCATGAACTGGACACTGGGGCACATTGTGCGTTCTCGCATCGTGCAGCTCCAATTGCTGGGCAAGCCCTCGCCCTACGCACTTGAAGACTATGCCGCATACGACCTTGCCCCCGTCACCGGCCCCAGCCATGCGAAAAACCGGGATACCCTGGTCGAGCACTTCCGAGCGCTTCAGCAACCGATTGACGACGGTCTCGCAGAAGTCAGCGATGACGCCTTGGCTGCAAAAGCGCCGTTTTCGCCCACGAACAATCCAGATGAGACGATCGGGTCGCTGCTGGCCGGACTTTCGTTTCATGAGGCATACCATGCCGGTCAGATCGCTCTCCTGCGTCGCATCGTCGGTAAACAGGGAGCGATCAGCTTCTCTCCGCCCGAGGCTGCCACGGCATAGTTCTAAGGCTTCGCCCGATGCGGCGACTCCGCCAGGATCCCCGCTTCGGGCTTGATTGGGACTCCGGCTGACCTTACGGTTCATGCAGGCTTAACACTCATACAGTAAGCGCACTGAATGTGGTTGAATGCGGTGACCTTGGATGAAAACGTCTGAACGACGCGCTTCGGGCGATATCTTGGGGATACGAAAGACCTACGACAAACAATACCAGCGCACGAAAGGAATTAATCAAACCCGACGAAAATGTCTGGCCAGATACGCCAAAAACTGAAGTGACAACACTGGTATTGGTATCGATACAAATCTGACCAAACGGAGAAACCGCATGAACGATGCTCAGAACTTCAGCAACCACACCCGCTGGCTTCCGCCGTTCCACTTTTTCGTGGCGCCGCTAATGCTGGTCAATTTAATCTTTTCGGCCGTCAGGCTGTTTCAGGATCCAAGTGTCGATCGTGGAATGTTCGTACTGTTGGCGATCGGGCTGGTGAGGCTAACCTTATTGTCGCGTACTCAGGCCTTGGCCGCTCAGGACCGTTTGATACGTTTAGAGGAAAAACTACGGTATCAGAGCGTGTTGTCTGCCGAGCTGGCAGAGAGTGCGAACAAACTGACTATAGCTCAGATGATCGGCTTGCGATTCGCCAGCGATGCGGAATTGCCCGAACTGATTGAGAAAACGCTGAGCGGTCAGTTGAAAGATCAGAAGGCAATCAAATTAGCGGTCAAACAGTGGCGAGCAGACTTGTTGAGAGTGTGATCTCGGGTGCGTAGGCGCAAACGGCTGCCCCTCCGCGCCAACCTTTGAAACGAGAGGCCGATTGAAGCCAGCGGCCGAGTACGCAGCCCGGTTCGCTAAAACCTGACTTCCGGTCGCGTCGTTACCACCCCCTACCAAAATAGCCTCAGCCCGTATGCTCCGGGCGGTACACTGGCCCAATAGGCGGCTGCGAGCGCTTGAATATTGAAGTAGCGGATCCGTCAACGGCCCCGTTGTATCGATGATCGCGACCGCTTTCGTTTCTGAGAACAGCCCGATTGCGTCAGTTCGGGCCACCCCATTCTCCAATTCGGGTGTCGGTCCGCGCGAAGGCCTGCCTAAACGCGCGGGCTCACATCACACCCATACGTCGACACTGTCCAGGTGGCCATAGCCGTCAGACCCTGCTCATACGCTTATCCGCCCCACATGGTGTTGAATTTGTAGAGCATCTCACCGTTTGTTCGGTACCATAGGAAAACAATCCCATCCGGCACTCAACTGAAACTGTCTCCGGAACACCCGGGGTAGTTCAGGACGCCTAGCGATCGTGTCGGCGCGTAGCGTTGGGTCCGAATCCGGAGCGCGTAGCGTTGGGTCCGAACCCGGAGGAAGAAGCTCGATGTTCAGGAATGTGTCCGCCGCATTGGCCGTCGCCCTCACCATACTAGCCGCCTCGCAAGGACTCAGGGCTCAAAGGCCGAGCGTTGCAACTGCCGGGGCGCTGGCGGCATCCGAGGAGGCTCAACAGCACATCGGCGCGGCGATGGCGCTGGCCCGGTCCGATCTAATTGCTGAGGCGGAGTCATTCTGCTCGCCGACGGGTCCCCGGCGGGCTGCGCTGGTGAGACAGGACGCGGGGCTGCCGCCGATCGAAGACTATGTCATGGAACCGGTGCGGGTTTTCGAGAACCTCTATTACATCGGCTTCAACGACGTGGGCGCTTGGGCCATCGAAACGAGCGAGGGCCTCATTCTGATGGATACCCTCAATTCCCCTGACGAGGCCCGCGACGTACTGGTCCCGGGCCTCGAGAAGATGGGCCTCGACCCCGCCGAGATCAAGTATATCGTTATCGGGCATGGTCACAATGACCACGTGGGTGGGGCGTCTTATCTCCAGGAAACGTACGACGCACGGATCCTGATCAGTGGCCCGGATTGGGATCTGGCGCTCTCCGACGAGCGGCCGAGGCCGACCCGGGACATGGTCGTGACCGATGGCCTGGAGCTGACACTGGGAGACACGACGGTCACTCTGGCGCTCACCCCCGGCCATACGTCGGGCACACTGGCCATGCTGGCGCCGGTCAAGCACCTGGGGCGCACTCACACGGTGTTGTTCTTGAGCGGCACGGGGATGCCGACTCAGGAATCGCTCGCGGTCTTCAAGCACGTGTTCGACGACTTCGCCCGGCCGTTAAGGGCGGAGACCGCACTCGGCGCCCACCCTGGGATCTCGATGAATACGCTCGAAGTGCAAGAGCACTTGCGCCAGCAGTATCCGGAAGGAACGCACCCCTTGCTCATCGGCGAAGAGCCATTCGACCGCTACATGTCCATCATGCTGGAGTGCGCCAGCGCGAAGCTCGCGGCGTTGGATTAGTTTGGGAATGACCGCTTTTGGCCGATAGGAGAATTGAGCGTCCTAGACCCCGAAGTGGCTGGTCTGTAATCCACGCATCCACGTATCGCTGGAGCACCATAAAGGGCGCTAATCTCCGATTCGTCACCGGGCGCCCGCCTTATCTCTGCGCCCAGGTTTGTTTGATACTCCAGGTGGGTTTTCGGACGAACAACACGACCCATGAACGGCGTCAGCTGACGTTTCGGTGACACTTGGGAAGTGACCTGGCTTCCGCGGCTTTCCAGACTGCGGAACCTGTAGTTTAGTTGCCGCTAGAAACACTTCGTGCGTCTGGCTTGGCTGCGGCGGCTGAAGTTCAATCGCCGCCGTATGGGTTGGAGGGGCGCCCGCCCCCGTTCATCGGCGCGCAGAGCAGGTCATTGATTCCCGAGAACAATCCGTACCAGCCGAAATTGTTGACCGGGCGGGCGTCGCGCGCTTCTTTTTTCCAGGTTTTTATGTCCGAAATCCAGGGCTCGGTGTAATACACCGGGTCGTACATGATTAATTCAAGCTCGAGCGTGTTTTCTTCGGTCCGCGTGTACCGCTCGGTAAACTGAGCTGCGTCACTCTTTGGGTAACCTGACGCAGAGAGCCAGGCTCGGCCGTCGAGACCCTTTGTCTCAACAACAAGCGTATTTCCTTCCCAGTGGCCGACCGACATTCCCATCCACGACGGTCCGATGTTCGCGTAGTCGTCACCTGAAGGTAGTGCTCGCCCGTCCAACCAGATCTCGCGCAGCATTCGTTCTTCCTGCCAGATCTGAAACATCCGTGCCGGAAGTTGGACAACTTCGTGATGATCGTGGTTGCGATCGACGACGATTCCCGGAAAACCCTTCGGATTACACGTCAGGGAGGGGTAGTTTGAATCGGCAGGGTCGCTGGTACTGCGGGTGGGACGAAGCGTCTGCATTCGGGCCACGCCTTCCGGCGTCATGGGAGGGTTCGTGCCGTCCGGGCCGTGCCCCCCACCGCCGCCAACCCGGAACCATATACCCGAGAAATCGCGCGCATCGTATAGTGGGTTGTAGGGCGTTTCTACAAAATATTCTCGTGGCAGATTCGCTGAAGCGTCGAGTATCTGACGTTGAGGGGCAGCGATTTCGGATGCGGCTATCGAGCCGAAACACAGCACTGCCAAAGGCACCACAAAACTCATGTAACGAATTTCCATTGGAGGCTCCTAAACTGCAGTCTTATCTGGCTCGGTTTTCGTGCTCCTGAGACTACCTGACCGGGCAATGTCGTTCAACGGTTTCCCGCGGAGGTATCCGTGGAGACGGCTGCCAGGACCTTGCCGATCCTGTCCTCGCAGCGCCATTCCGACTGCAGGGAACGCAACCACGCGGTAACGGAAGATCCGGGCATGGCCAGGGCATTTCGAGCAGGGAGATTCGAATCCGTCCCAATGCTGACGTTCCCCCCGTCCCGATGCCACAGTCCCGGTAGATGGCCTTTGTCCGAAGCATCGTCAGCATCGTCCGCTTCGTGTCGATCGTGAAGGTCTCATAGGCCCGAACCATCTGTTTCAACCCACCTGTCCGCACGTGCCCGTGCCAGACTGAGCCCACCAATCCGACTGCACCATTTCGACCGGTACAGCTCGGCCAGTCTCCGCCCATCGGGCTTATCTCTTTTCGAGCCTTCCCCCAGCAGTTTGTTGCGCTTCGGATCACACACCACGACTTCCTACACCAAATCCCGAATCACTTCGTGGAGCCAGTCGGCCTCCGTGCCCTCTTCCAGCGCCACATGCAACGGCTCGCTCGGTGTCTCGATCATTTCGCGGATCGGGCGCGCTTTCGTCGGCACGATCGTCTCCAGCACGATCTTGCCACCGGCGTTCATCACCGGCACAACCGTCGTTGGGTGGTGGACATCCATCCCCATATTCTTTTCTCATTTCACTACCACGTTCCTTTCTGGGATCAACGCTGCTACGTTGATCGGATTGTTAAGAGCTTCCTCTTAACAACCGCCCGATAAGGCGCATCCTTTCTTACTGCGACAACACCGCCCGGTCGAGTTTCCTGTACCGAACCGCCTCGGCGATGTGGGGAGGTCGAATGCTGTCGGCGCGGTCAAGATCCGCGATCGTTCGGGCGACCTTTTCGGGCGACCTTGAAAAAGCGAACAAGTCGTTTCTCAAGCGAGCATCCACGGCATCAATAGTTCGCGGCATTGTTTGGCGACTGGGGGGATCGGGGCAAGTTTCCGAAAGGCCGAGTGAGTTCACCCGGGCCGACATCCTGCCCCCGCGCGCTGGTCTACCTGACACCGATACGGCGACACTGTCCGCGCTGCCAAAGCCGTCAGACCCCGATTATTTCGCTAATCCGCCCACATGTTCTTGCCTCCGACTTCAAACCTGTAGTTTGATTGTCCCTATTGCGGGTGATCGCTCTCGAAAACCGGGGCGAACCCATTGATCAGTCATTCTGCTGGAGGAACCATGATTGCCTCGTACAAAGTATTCCTGTCACTCGGCATCTTTCTTGCACTCGGTCTCAGTCAATCCCTGGCTCAGACGGGCACCGTCAGCTCCGTCGAACGGTTGACGCCGGAACTCGATGCGATCGTCTCCCCCGACGCCAGGGTGGAGATCCTGAAGGGCGACTATTTCAGCAACGCCGAAGGACCCTTATGGATCGATAGTGGTCAGGGCGGGTATCTGCTGTTCAGCGACATCGGAGCCAACACGATTTACAGATGGCAGGGCGGAGAGCTGTCGGTGTTTCTCGAGCGGACTGGCCTCAATTCCACGGACACGACGCCAATGCAGGCCACCGGCAACATCGGGTCATTCAACGGGCGATTCTATGGCGTTTCTTTCGGGTCGAACGGGATCGCGCTGGATCCCGAAGGCCGGATCCTGTGGACTGCACAAGGGGACCGCGCCATCATGCGGCTCGAAGCCGATGGAGCCACGCGCACGGTACTGGCCGACCGTTATCAGGGTCGTCGGCTCAACCGTCCCAATGACGTCGTGGTGCGCTCGGATGGTTGGGTTTATTTCACCGATCCGCGCTCGGAGCGTCCCGGGGCGGGCCACGAGTTTCCGAGCAGCCTCTACCGGGTCCGCAATGGTGATCTGCAGTTGCTGGCCGATGACATCCGTCCGAACGGTTTGACGTTTTCGCCCGATGAGCGATACCTGTATGTGACAAATGCCGGAACGATCGTACGCTACGATGTGCGGGCCAACGGTCGTCTTGAGAATCGGATCGACTTCAGCCCCATCGGATGCGACGGCATGAAGGTGGATTTGACAGGCAACCTCTACTGCGCCAGCAGCGGGAGCGGGGGCGTTGCTCTGATCTCTCCGGCGGGTCAACACATGGGTACGATTCTCACGCCGCAGGATGGTGCTGGACCGACGAATATCGGTTTCGGTGGGCCGGACGGAAAGACACTGTTTATCACGATCAAGAGAACCCTGGCTCAGATCCGTGTCAACATTGCGGGTTTTCGTCCGAATTCTTAGGGTTACGCAACCATAGTTCTCAAAATAAGAAAGCGCTGTGGAATTTCCCCGGATTGTAGGTCCGATTCCACCTGGGGCATCGGTTCGGGTGACGGATGATAAGTTGACTGAACCGTTATCGAGGTTGCCCGCTCAATCCAGCTTCCTGTAACGAACCGCTTCAGCGATGTGAGGAGGCGCAATGTTGTCAGCGGCGTCGAGATCTGCAATCGTTCGTGCGACCTTGAGAATCCTGTTCCAGCCACGTGCCGAAATGCCGAGGCGCGTAACGGCATTTTCGAGCATCTGGTCGCATTCCGGTGTCAAGCCGCAATGGAGTCGCACCTGGTCCGGTGGCATCAGGGCGTTCACGTAGTTTCGGGAATCGGCCAGACGTCTGATCTGTCTGTCCCGTGCTGCAAAGATCCGTTGTCTTATTTCCCGAGAAGTCTCCGAAGTGTCTCCCATCGACATGTCCTTGTACGGAATGGCCGGGACTTCGATGTGTAAATCGATGCGGTCCAGCAGCGGACCGGAGATCCGCGACCGATATGCCTGGACCTCTTTGGGCGTGCAGTGACATGCGTTGGATGCGTTTCCAAGTTGACCGCATCGACAGGGATTCATTGCGCCCACCAGGACCAGCGATGCCGGGAAACTCAAGGTGGCCTGAGCCCGCGCGATCGAAACGAATGAATCTTCCAGCGGCTGTCGGAGTACTTCCAGAACGTGCCGCGAAAATTCGGGCAATTCGTCCAGAAACAAAACACCCTGATGCGCCAGACTGACTTCGCCCGGCCGCGGAATGGTTCCGCCTCCAATGAGGCCGGCCCTGGAAATTGTGTGGTGCGGAGCCCGGAACGGACGGATGGCGACCAGTCCCGCTCCGGGAGGCAGCAGACCGCCCGCGGAATGGATCCGGGTGACCTCAAGACTCTCTTCCAGGGTCATTCGCGGCATGATCGACGGGATCCGACGGGCCAGCATCGTTTTGCCCGACCCGGGAGGGCCGATCATAAGGATGTTGTGTCCTCCGGCGATGGCCACTTCGATAGCGCGTCGTGCATGCTGTTGCCCCCGGACGTCCTTGAAATCCGTAACTGGACCCGGATCCTGACACAGCATCTGGGCCGTGTCCACATCATGCGGTGCTACTTCTCCGGTACCGTTTAGAAATCCGGCGACCTCGGTGAGGGTGTGCATGGGATATACCGATACACCGTCGGCCAGCGCTGCGTCGTTGGCATTGTCGAAGGGGACGACGAGTTTTGCGAGGCCCCTCGCTCGCGCCAGCAGTGCAAGCGACAGACAATTCTTGACCGGTCTGAGATGTCCGTCCAGAGAGAGTTCGCCGGCCATGAGGAGATCTTCGACGTCAGCTTTGACCGCTCCAGTTACCTTGAGAATGCCGATCGCCGTAGGCAGGTCGAAGGCCGCACCTTCCTTTCTGATGCCGGCGGGTGCAAGGTTGACCGTAATTTTGCGGTACGGAACCTCGAAGCCACTGTTTCGAATCGCCGCATGGATGCGGGAGCGTGATTCGCGGATTGCGACATCGGGGAGTCCAACGATTTGAAATTCGCCGTTACCGCCGGGTGAAATATTGACTTCGACTTCGACCAGGGAAGCCTCGATGCCGAATACGGCACCGCTCAAAGTCTTCGAGATCATGGGTTGTCACTGAAAGGAACAGGAAAGGTTAATTCAGTTTACCCGCAGTCGGAGTCGGGCACAAGACGAGCGGGGAGAGCCGGGAGCCGGAGAGCGTGGATCACCGGGATCTGCTCTCCACAACCCAGACGTTGATTCACGATGAACTCATATTGTTTCGGTTTACGGGAGGGGTGGGACGCACGGAATTTTATTGTCCGCGAACGAGGTAGATCAGGCCGTGAACTCGAAATAGTACGGAATCGGTAACGGTTCCTTCAGTTACTCGAACCGGTTAAGGACGTGATGGATCTGTACGTAGGGCGATCGTCCGACGATCGCCCTTTCTCGGATGTACTTACCCTTCAGCGACCACGGTGAAGCTGATCATCTCGCATAGACCCTCAACCGCTTCGTGCATATCGTTGCCCGCCTGAATCGTAAACGTGTACTCGCCGGGTTCCAACTGCATGTCGATAAAGTTCGAGCCGTCTCCGAAGTGAATCCACTCCGGGTCGTCCTGGGGAATCATAGTTCCCGTCGCCAGGCATTCGCCCTCCGTGCCAACGTGGTGATGCGCGATGCCCTCTCGTGGCGTTTCCACTGGGGCCGGGGGCACGGGCGCGATCTCATAATTTACCGCGTTAAATTCGAGATGGGCGAGAGTACCCACTTCAGCGCCGGCCTCCGGAGAGACCCAGACCAGTCGAGGCGTCAGATCCTCCACTGGAGCCTCGGCTACGGGCTCTACAGGTTCTACGGGCATATCGGCAGCTCCACAGGCCGCCAGTGCAAATATCGTCAGGACCAGCGCGACCCACTGTACACCACGCGTAAGGGTCATCCTTTTTACAATTCGGTTTAGATCCTGGCTCGCAAGCATGAACTCACTCCTGTTTAATTGTGTTTTCGAAACGCTTGGGTGCGAGAAGGTACGCTTCATCGCCCGCCCTCAGTACTGCTTGACCTAACAAAATTTTATGGACTCGTTCAGCGGGTCTGCGCCAGCCGAAAAACGTCATTGTCGGCCATCGACGCCTGGCAAATGTCCGTGGCTGTTACCAGAACAGCCGTCCCTGTCGAACCAACGTGCCGGAGCCGGGGAACCCGCGACGTCCAGCTTGGGAAATTGGACTTCGAATGTCAATAAAGGATATTGAACCGCCCCGGACTTCCCGGTAACGGTTTCAGTTGACTGCCGCATCCATGGCGGCAGCTGCCCGGTTCCGATAGTACATCTATTCGAACTCAAACGGATACGTAAAACAGGCGGGGTTTGTAGCGCAGCGAGGGAGCCAGACGCACGGCGGAATGTCAAGGCGTAGATGTGTACGAGCCTCTCAGACAGTCTTATTCCTGAAGATTCAACCAGAAGGAAACTATGTCGATGGATCAACAACTGCGGGCGGTGGGGCCCTCAAAAGCTCTGAAAATCGTGCCGGAATGGAAAGCAGAAACCTGGGCGGACGGGTTGATCTCAGAACGTTATCCGCATGCCCGGGCCGGACACACGGTTCCGGACTTTCCGCCGGATGTAACCCCGCAGGAAGCCTTTGATGGGATAGCGTGTCGGGGGGAACAGGAGGAGGAGTCCGGCGATGTCGGTCAGAAGGCCCGGTGTGATCAGGACAAGGCCGGCGATGACGACGAGGAAGCCGTCAAAGAGTTCCTCGCTCGGAACCGTGCCGGAAGCAATATCCCGCTGGATGCGGGAGAGGATACGGAACCCCTCGAGCCGGGCGAGGTACGCCCCCAGGATGCCTGTCCCAAAGATCAGCAGCAGGGTGTCGATTGTACCGAGACGTCGGCCGACTTCAATGAGCAGGGCAAACTCCAGGATCGGGATGATGATGAACATGGACAGGAGAATGCCGAATACCTTCATAGGTTTATGATAGCATGTGCAGCGTGAGGCACTTGGCGATCGCTGCCGCGCTCGTTCGCTATTACTTCCGAATTATTCCCGTCTGCTGGTATCTACGCTTCCCCTTCCTTCCGGTTCCATCATCGAAATATGTAGGTTGGCGGTACCACACTGCGTATGGATCCGATCGGCCTTCCGCAGGCGTCGTTCTGGTGGATTTATGGCAGTTTGGAGGCTGGCTGGCGGATTCTGAATCGCAGTTGACTGGCCGATGAGTGAGACTGGACAGTCAAAGAAGATCAAGCGCTCTGTCGCGGTGCTGGTGCGGAATGACGGTAACATTCTGACGGTTCGCAGGCGCGACGATGACGACGAACTGCCCGGCATCTGGGGTTTGCCGGCCGGGACCTACCGTCAGGGTGAGACGCTGGACACCCTGGTCGAACGGATTGGGCGGGACAGGCTTGGAGTCGGGTTCAAGCTGCTCAATGTTCTTGTTCATGGCACTCAGGATCGTGCGAACTACAGGCTGGAGATGGATTTGGTCGAAGCCGCCATGGACGGTCTTCCTTTTCAGACGGAGTGGCGATGGGACTTGCCAGATGCTCTGAAGAGCGGGCAGGAGCAAGGATCGCTCTGCTGTGACCTGGCTCTCGGAGTGTGATGTCTCGGGTTTGGAGCCAGCAAAAAGCCCCCGTTTCCGGGGGCTCGACCGAGCTTTCTGTCGTTGATTATTTCTAAGCCAGGGACGGTGTCGAAAAAGTAATTCTTTACAGATCAGCTCGGTGCGCTTTTTTTGTTTCCGCCTTACACAGCAGTAGACTTGACACAGCTGTCAAAAATACGTCTTTCCGGTTTTATTCGCTAAATTTTCAGTTCAGACTGTAACACTCGTATTTGGAACGGTTTATTGGCCCTTCCGGTCGTTCTGACTTGTAGAACATGGCCGACAATCCTTTCGATTTCGCGATCAATCCTGCCAGATGACCAAGATTTGGTGCCCACACGCCGTGTCAAGGGGTGGACACAACCCTCTGAGGTGGGGCAGAGGCGTTGGGGGGTAGGCGCGGGAGGGAGGCGACCGGAGGCGTATCGACAGATACGTCGAGGATCGGAGAGCGAGGGCAACGCCGCCCCCGGCGCGTCTGCACCGCCGCGCTACTTACCCCAGCGGAGTAGGAGGCTGCCCCAAGTAAACCCCGCCCCAAAACTTGCGAGGAGCAGCAGATCACCGGTTTCGATCGTTCCGGACTCTGCGGCTTCAGAGAGGCAAATCGGGATGGTGCCGGCCGTCGTGTTCGCATAGCGATCGATATTGATCGCCACCTTTGAGGGGTCAAGTTGGAGCTTTTCGGTGGCGGCCTTGATGATCCTTAAATTGGCCTGGTGCGGCACGTAGAGCTTCAGATCCTGATGGGTCAGTCCGTTTCGTTCAAGGATCGCTTCCGAAACCTCGACCATTCCTTTTACCGCGAATTTGAAAACATTTCGGCCGTTCTGGTGCACGTAGTGCATCTTTTGTTCTACGGTTTTCCCGGTCGGAGGGTTGAGACTCCCGCCCCCGGGCATGTACAGGAATTGCCCGCCGCTACCGTCGCTGCGCATGATGGAATCCAGAATCCCGTTTTCGCCTTGAGTGGACTCGACCAAGACGGCGCCCGCACCGTCTCCGAACAACACACAGGTGGCCCGGTCTTCGAAGTCGATTATCGAACTCATCACATCCGCGCCCACGACGAGGACTTTCTCGTGTTGCCCTGAAACGATGAACTGAGCGGCTGTGGTCAACGCATAGATGAAGCCGGAACATGCGCCGAGTAAGTCGAATCCCCAAGCGTTGGTCGCCCCGATCTTTTCCTGCAGAACGCAGGCCGTGGACGGAAAAAACATATCCGGCGTGACTGTAGCGACGATGATCAGATCTATCTCGTCGGCGCCGATTCCCCTCTGCTCCAGGACTTTTCGCGCCGCGCCCTCCGCCAGAGCGCTGGTTGGCGTTCCCTTTTCGACGATTCGGCGTTCTCGAATACCGGTGCGGTCGAAAATCCACTGGTCGGTTGTATCGACCATCGCTTCGAAGTCGTGGTTTGTTAGACGGCCTTCGGGAAGGTGGTGGGCGATGGCCGTAATGGTTGCTCTCGTATCAGACAAAGTCTCACTTTCCTCAATACAGTATTGTTGCTGTCCCAAGCCGTCAGAGCGCCTAACGGTCACTCATTCTACAGTCATAGTGGTGAGAATAGAGGCGGCAGGAGCCCGAAATTAGCACATTCGTCCCTGTGTTACAATCGCAGACTGATGCCACAAACGTACTTCCAGAAGGGCTTTGGCCTGGGTTCGGAAGTTCGCCCTGAACTCCAGGACAGCTACCGGAGCCGCATCGTCGATCTGATGCGTGCCCAGCAATTTCGTCTCGTGATCGGCGACCTCACTTTTCGGCTGGCCGAAGAGCTTGGATTTTGCTATGGCGTCGAACGCGCAGTCGAATATGCCTACGAGACCGTTGCCAAGTTTCCAGACCGCCGGATATTTCTGACCGGTGAGATCATTCACAATCCGCACGTCAACCAGGCACTGGAGAGTCGGGGGATCCGTTTCCTTCCCGAAGTTGGCGGGCGGTATGACCAGTTGACAACCGAGGATGTCGTGATCGTTCCAGCGTTCGGTGTTCCACGAGCGGATCTGGAAGAACTGGCTGAAAAGCGCTGCATCGTTGTCGACACCACCTGCGGGTCGGTGCTCAACGTATGGAAGAACGTAGAGCGTTACTCAAACATCGGTGTGACATCGATCATTCATGGCAAGTATGAACACGAAGAAACGCGCGCGACTTTTTCGAGAACGACATTCAACGCGAATTCACATTACTTGGTGGTTCGGAACAAGGACGAAGCCGCCTACGTCTGTGACTATCTCGTAGACCGTGGGGATCGGGCTGAGTTTATCGAACGTTTCAGACGGGCCATGTCCGATGGTTTCGACCCTGATTTGCATCTCCAGCGGATCGGTCTGGCCAACCAGACGACGATGCTCAGCTCGGAATCGCAGGAAATATCGGGAATGTTCCGAAAAGCCCTGATTCGCAGGTCAGGGGAAGCGGCGTTGGAAGACTGCTTCATCGCGTTCGACACGATCTGCAGCGCAACGCAGGATCGTCAGGATGCGATTCGAGCCATGGAATCCGATCCGCCGGACCTGATGATCGTAATCGGGGGCTACAACAGTTCGAATACGAACAATCTGGCGCGGATTGCTTTAAAGTTTACGCAGGCGTTTCACATAGAGGACCCGTCTTCGATCCTCAGCGCGCACGAAATCAGGCACAAGTTGCCGGGTTCGAATTCAGAGACGCAGACCCGCGATTGGCTTGGGAGCGGCCCACGCACGATCGGACTGACGGCGGGAGCTTCGACCCCGAACAATCAAATCGGGGAGGCGATCGAGCGGATCGTGGGTTTTCGCGATAGAATAGGCGTTACACGTTTGAAGGAATTGATCGATGGCCGCTAGAAACAAGAAGACAAATCCCACAGCAATCATTCCCGAAGCTCCGGGAAAGATCACCCGTAAGAAGAAAACTCCCAAGATCCTTGCCGTCGTGAATCCGGATAATTGCACAGGTTGTGAGGCATGCATACCGTTCTGTCCCGTCGATTGTATCGAGCATGTTCCTCGCGATGCGTCTGAATATGTCGGGGTCGTCATAGAGCCGGTGCAGGTTCGCTTCGACGAGTGTATTGGGTGCAAGATTTGCGTCAACGTCTGCGAGCGGATGGCATGGGATGCAATCGCGATGTATCCGGCAGCGGATGTGGCCGCCTTTTTCGAGATCGAGCTCCACGATAAGTATGACGAGGCCGTGGCGGCCTACGACTCCGTGGCTGCGGCCGATGGCGTAGACGCCAGTGAACCGGTAACCGCCGGCGAATAGAGCCATATCGACGCGTCGTCTATTCCGCAGCTCCCACCCTTCAAGAATCACGCGCCAGTTTTCATTCGCCTGGCTATCGACTGCATGACGACTTCGCCGTGGAAGCGCCCGTTTTCTATGAATATTTCTTTGTGCCTGCGCCCGGCCACGATTGAACCGGCCAGGAACACGCCGCTCACGTTGGTTTCGTACGAGTCCGGGTCGAAGCTCGGCACCAGGATTTCGGGGTCGTATTCGACACCCAGCTGGTCGTAGAAGGCGGTGCTGGGACGATAGCCGGTTAGGGCAAAGACCTGATCCGCCGGCACTTCGATCTCGGTTGAGTTCTGGCGGGCCCGGACCCGGCCCGGTAGGATTTCCACAGCCTCAGTGTCGAGATAACCGGTGATTTCATTCCGTTCGATGCGGTTCCGGATATCGGGTCCTACCCAGTATTTAAGCGATTTCCCCAGCTCTTTCCTGCGGTGCAAGAGGGTGACACGTGCACCGGCACGGAACAGTTCGAGCGCGGCTTCGGCGGCAGAATTCTGGCCGCCGATCACAACGACATCGCGCTCGAAATAGGGATGGGCTTCCGTATAGTAGTGGGATACGTGAGGCAGATCCTCTCCGGGTATTCCCAGCATGTTGGGGTTGTCGTAGTAGCCGATCGAAAGCACGACGTTTCGTGCCCGATACCGGGCAATGGAGGTCTCGACACTGAATGCGTCCTCTTCGCGACTGATTTCCAGTACCTCTTCGTACTGGCGGACGTTCAATTCCTTAGCCTGAACCACTTTTCTGTAGTACTTCAGCGCCTCGTTCCTATTGGATTTCTCCCGTTCGCACACCAGGGGCATGTTTCCGATTTCGAGGAGTTCCGGTGTGGTGAAGAAGATCATTTGCGTCGGGAAGTGGAAAATCGAATTCGTTATACATCCCTTTTCGACCACCACATAGTTCAGACCCAAATGCTGGGCTTCAATTGCCGCCGCGAGTCCGGTGGGCCCGGCGCCGACGATGAATGCGTCAAGAGGTTCAGAAGATTTAGACATTTGATAAAGACTCGACTGCCGGTCCCGGCGGGGGGACATCCGCTCTAATCGTAGTTTGGCCGTCAGGCCGCAGTGACAGTCGCCCTCATGCCGGGCCACGGAGTGGCCATCGCCAATCCTATTACGTCTCCCGGTATTCTCCTTCAGCGACAACTTCGGCTGTGGCGACAAGCTTCAGCCGGTTGCTCAGGGCATTCCACTCCACATCGAGCGTCCCATACCGCGTGTGCACCCTGACCGCGCGTTCGGTGCGCTGGTTGAGTATTGACGCCACCGCGGCACCGCAGGAGCCGGTGCCCGAGGCCGGGGTTCGGCCGGCCCCCCGTTCCCAGAAGGCAACCTCGATTTCTTTCGGATTGAGCACACGAATGAACTCCACGTTCGTCCCATTGGGAAAAGCGGGATGTCCTTCGAGTTCTGGCCCGACAGTATCGACCATAGTCCAGTCGATTGCATCGACAAACAACGAGCAATGCGGGTTTCCCGTGGAGCACGCCGTGATTCGAAAAGGGTTCCCGTCAACCTCCACTAGGTGGTCCACCACCCGCTCAAGCGGTTCCGGAGCAACGAAAGGGATGTCTTCGGGCGCAAGCGCAGGCTCACCCATATCGGCCCGAAACCGGTGTCCGTCCTGTTCCAGGACATAGATGCCTGAAACAGTCTGGAGTTGAATTCGCCCGTTCTCGGTCTTTCCGGACTGCATCAGATATGCTGCGGCACATCGCAGCCCGTTTCCGGAACATTCGGCTTCGCTTCCGTCCATGTTGAAAATTCGGAGTTGGAAGGCCTCAGGACCGGAATTCCAGAGGATCAGTCCGTCCGCGCCGACGCCCAGCCGCCGGTCACAGATACGGCGTGCGAGCTGCACGTAGTCGTTACCGGAAACGTCGCGATTTTCGATGAGCAGAAAATCGTTTCCGAGCGCTTGAGCTTTGACAAAGGGCAACAACTTCCTTTTCTCCGGTTCTAGTGACCCGTACCACCCGAATCGGGGCCAGCGCCGATGGGTCTTGCCGGGGAGATCGAGGCGCGAGACGGAAGTCGATGTCTTCACATCGACGACGGCTCACAACGAAGATATCGCTCCCAACCCCCATCCGCCCAGAGGGCTGCGGCGAAACGGCATTGTCTTCGTCGTCGTCAACTCCTCACAATGCTAGTGGCCTGTAACAGAGACATCGGCAGTGGCGCCGATGGGTCTTGCCAGACGAGATCGCGAAGCGAGGAGGGAATGATGCCGTTTCATCATGACCGACGAGCGACAAAGATATCGACGGCAACCCCCATCGGCCCGAAGGGTTCGGGCGGAACGGGGCCGTCTTCGTTGTCGCACCTCCTCGGAATGTAAGAGCATTCCCTCGTCATCGACTCCTAAAATCCGGCCCCGTTCCGCCCGAACGCCACTGGCGATGTCTCTGTTACAGGCCACTAGGAGCATTCGTTCGTCGCCGATTCCTAGAATACAACACAGTTTGGCCTGAACGCTGGTCCCGATTCGGGTGGTACAGGCCACTACTGTCGGGTCGGGCAGAGAACGAGCCTTGCCGCCGATGTCAGTGATGAGTTGATTTTCGTGGGTCGCATGCCCGTTCTATAGCGCTTCAAAATGGGTCAGGCTCTTAAACTGGCGGAACCGGGCGTCCAGGGCGGTTCTGGTGAGATCCCCCAGTCCCTTCAGGCTGAACTCCTCAACGTTGAACGATGCCATGACGGTCCCGTAAACGATAGACTGCCGGAGAACATCGTCATCCAAGCCTCCTGACTGTGCGAGGTGTCCCATGAACCCGCCTGCGAACGAATCTCCGGCGCCGGTCGGGTCATAGACTTGTTCAATCGGAAATGCCGGTGCTCCGAAGATCGACTCTTCGTTGAACATCAGCACACCGTATTCACCGCGTTTGACGATCAGGATTCGCGGGCCCATGGCCCGGATCTTCTTTGCCGCCCGGACGAGGTTGGGTTCGTCTGCCAACATGCGGGTTTCCCCATCATTTATGATCAGAATGTCGACCCTCGATAGTGTCTTCTTAAGGGCGTCCAGCTTGCCGCCGATCCAGAAATTCATGGTATCGCAGGCGACAACCCGGGGGCGTTCGATCTGATCGAGGACCTGGAGCTGCAGTTCTGGGTCGATATTTCCGAGAAACACATACTCTGATGTTTTATAGGAATCCGGTATGTCCGGCTTGAACGATTCGAAGACGTTGAGTTGAGTGTCGAGTGTGTGTGCTTCGTTCAGATCGAATCCGTACTCTCCCTTCCATCGAAAAGTCGATCCTTCCGACCGCACCAAACCGGAAGTATCGATGTTGTGGCGCTTGAAAGGAGCCCCAAGTTCGTCGGTGAAATCTGCGCCGACGACGGCCACGACCCGGACTTGGGAAAAGAAGCTGGCAGCAACGGAGAAGTACGTCGCAGATCCACCCAGGACATCTTCGGCCTCTCCGAACGGAGTTTTTACAGAGTCTAGAGCGACCGACCCGACGACCAAAATCGATGACATCAAAGTTCTCCCCGTTTGACAACAGATGATAGCTTAGCGCGTACTCTTGTCGTACGGCCTCAGGGCGTTCGAGCCTCCGAGCCGCCCGCGTCGGTAAGTCCGATGGGAGTGCCGGCGTAAATCGTTTTTGAGTGCGCGTCGAGCAGTGAACGCTGCGTCGGGCTGATACTCACGCTTCGGACGAGGAATACGGTCAGAATAGCCGAGAGCATGACTCCGGTTCCCAGAATGCCTCCTTCCGGCCCGTACGCGCCGCCCATCAGCCAGTCCGGTCCCCGACCTTCGCTGATCCAGACCGATCGCATTGTGATGCCCGAAACGGGGAAACCGAAAACCGGTCCGATCGCAAGGTTCCAACCGATGTGAATGCCGTAGGGGAACCACAGGGATCGGGTCCGAACATATGCCAAACACAGGAGTATACCGGCAAGAAACGTATTCAGTGTACCGACCCATGTGGCACTCGGGTTTAAATAGTGCCCCATTCCGAACAGCGACGACATTACGACCATCGCCGGCCAGGGGCCAATTGCCATCATCAGGATCTGCAGAAGGTATCCCCGGAAGAGCAATTCTTCGTTGGCTGCCGATATGGCCAGTATGAGAATCGTTAGAAACCACGGCGCCCAGAAAGCGCCATCAACCCCGCCATCACCGCCAACGCTGAGCGCCGATTCAATGTGAATTTCTCCCAGTGCAACGCTGAATACACAGTAGAAACACAGCATCACCGCGGATACCGCGAGTCCGGTGCCCAGGTCCTTCGTCCACGCTTCATGGGTGCCGACTCCATACGTGGCTATCGGTACGTGGTCCACGAAGTGGGTCATGAACAGCAGGGTCAGGCTGACCGGCACGAGCAGCGCCCAAGCATTAATGCCCAGCAAGGCAAGATCGTTCTGGGCGATGGAGGGGTCCGGGAACACGAGGGAAATCAAGGCACCGTTCGCCACCAGAAGCATGATGAATACGGCGACGTATGCCGCGATGCGCCATCCTGAGCGCAGGGTTAAGTCGTTGGTGAAAAAGACAGGCAAATGTGGTTGTCAGGAGATGTACTTGTTGATAAGCAACGACAGCCGTTGCTTCGTGCTGTCGGGAATTCTGGCCGGATCCGTTATCAGTGCGTGACGCAATGCGTCCTGGCAAGCGCAGGTTCTTCCGTCAGGCAGTAACCCGACTGCCGCTCGAATGATCTGTTGGGCATGCAGGTTGTTCTTCTGAAGGTTTGCAACGATTTCGCTCACGGTAACCGCGTCGTGCTGTGGGTGCCAGCAATCGTAGTCGGTGACCAGTGCAATGGTCGTGTAGCATATCTCCGCTTCACGGGCGAGCTTCGCCTCCTGCAGGTTGGTCATGCCAATGACATCCATGCCCCAGCTGCGATAAACCATCGATTCCGCCTGCGTGGAAAACTGAGGCCCTTCCATGCACAGGTATGTTCCACCTCGTTTTACCGCGATGCCAGTCTGCGCTCCAGCATGAACGACCGTTTCCGACAGATCATGGCATACCGGGCTGGCGAAGCTGACGTGTGCAACGAGCCCGTCTCCGAAGAAAGTGGATATCCGCGTCCGCGTGCGATCGAAAAACTGACTTGGAACCAGAATATCGAGGGGATGATGTTCTTCTTTGAGGGAGCCGACTGCGCTCGCTGAGAGTATTCTTTCGACACCGAGTTTCTTGAATCCGAACACATTTGCGCGGAAATTCAGTTCCGACGGTGCGATGGTGTGGCCCCTGCCATGACGTGCGAGGAAGGCGACCCGACGTCCACCGATGGATCCTGTGCGGTAGGAGTCGGAGGGTGAGCCAAACGGTGTCTCAACGGTGACCTCCTCAATACCCGTCAAGCTGTCCATCTCATACAGGCCACTGCCGCCTACGATTCCAATCTTGATATCAGTTTCCATATTCGAACGTCCCCAACAGGGCGACCCCGGGGGTATCCGTTCGGAGACCGCTCAGGTCGGTCGATTGTTTGCTGATTACAGCTTTGGTTCGATCATTGTCCAGAACGATTCGCAGTCGCCACAGCGATAACGGTGTCCCGACGCTTCGAAGCTTTCAAGGCGGACGAAAGACGATGAGCAGAATGGGCAGTAGTTGATGGCACCCTCGGGTTCAAACTCGGCGTCGATTCTGTCTCCGAATTCCTCGACGGACGACAGGAGCGATTCGACGATGAGTGACTGTTCGCGGCGCCAGTCATCTCTCGCCGGCCAGGAAATTTCTACCGTCATCGAAAACCAACCATACGGCGCCTCGGGTGAATCGGAATCTTCCCGGTAGTCGAACAGGCAGTCGGTTCGGCAGTCAGTACCCGTCAGCTTTGTGTCGAGAACCCGGAGCAGTTCCATCATCCGGCCCATTCCAGATGTCCCGCGCACCTCGAGATCAAACCAGACGCTGTCTTCAGGCTGATGTCCGGCGCAACATCCGGTTACGTCCAGCCAGGAGATCGCGCTCAGTTTGCGCAGAACGGGGCGGAGAATGCTGTCCGCTTGATTCAGAAGATCCGGATTCGACATTTCATGAGGATAGCATAAGCGGTTAATCGGTTGGCACAGCGGCAGCACCGACTTGTTGGTTGTCCCTCCCCGGCTTGGGCATCGTTGATGATTCCGCCATATGGGTCGATGGGTCCGAAGCTTTTACCCGAAATGCTGCCAACCCCTTGGGATCAAAACTTCATCGCCAGAGTCTGTCGCGAGGTGAATCTGACCGGGCGCGGATGAATCCGTAATCTGACCGACCCGCGTGATCGGGACGTCGTCAAATTGATCCGGAATGCCGGTGCCCGTAAGGATCAGTTCGTACTCTTCACCTCCATGCAGCGCTAAGTCGATGTCGACTCCGGGGTAGCAGGGAATCCGCAATGGCTCGATGCGGGCTGAAACTCCGGATTCCTCGAGGATGTGTGTGAGGTCGACGGAGAATCCGTCGCTTACATCGGTCATTGCCGTCAGGCGCGGGGCGAGCGCCTGACCGATCCGGTGACGGGGAGCAGGATACAGATGTCGGCGCACGGTCTCATCATCAAATGGAGAGCCCGCTGCGAGCAGATCGAGGCCCTGCGCAGATCCACCCAGAAAACCCGTCACGAAGATTCCGTCACCCGGTTGCGCCCCGGCTCGGCCGACGGCCTTTCCGGGCCGGACATGCCCGGTGACCGAAACATCGATGAAGATTCGTTCGGCCATCGAAGAGTCGCCACCGACGAGTCGAATATCGAAAGCCCGGCAGGCATTGGCGATGCCGTCAAGAAAAGCGTCAGTCCATATCGAATTTACATCGGAGGGCACGGCCAGCGAAAGCAGGGCAAAGGCGGGGATCGCCCCCATCGCACCCATGTCGCTCACGTTGATCGCAACAGCTTTGAACCCCAATGATTCAGGGGGATGTGTCGATCGGCGGAAGTGTGTACCTTCGACCAGCATATCCGAGCAGAGCACCGTCGAAGATCCCACTGGTAGATCGACAACAGCAGCATCGTCGCCGATACCGATGCCCTTGGGTAGTCTGCCGAATCGCTGCCGTAACCGGGCGATGAGCTGTTTTTCGGTAAACACTAGAAAACATTGAGCCGGGCAGCGCAGAGGGAGAGTTGTCGTCTCGGTGTGGACCCGTTTATGTCAATCGTCGTCGACGATGGGCGATCACACGGTTTTCGGCTTCCGCTTTGCGGCCTTTTTCTTAGCTGCAGGTTTCCTCGTCCTCGCGGTGGCGGATGCCGTTCTCCGAGAGGCGGTCTTTTGCCGTTCGCCAACAATGGCAAGGGCCAGGACCTCTCTGATGTTCTCGACGAATACGAATTCCATTTTCGCTTTCAGAGCTTTATTGATGTCTTCAAGATCCCGTTCGTTGAGCTTTGGCAGTATGACCTTGCGAATGCCGGCTCGCGTGGCAGCCAGAACCTTTTCTTTGATTCCGCCCACCGGCAGGACTTCGCCCCGGAGGGTGATTTCCCCCGTCATGGCGATGTTGCGATGAACCGGTCGAGCCGACAGCAAGGATATGATAGAGGTTGCCATCGTAACGCCCGCCGACGGCCCGTCCTTCGGTGTCGACCCCTCCGGAACGTGAACATGAATGTCATGCGAGGCAAAGAAATCCTCATCAATACCGTACGCGACCGCCTTGGAGCGGGCATAGCTCATCGCGGCCTGGGCGGATTCGCGCATGACGTCTCCCAACTGACCGGTGAGCGTGAGCGTTCCCTTGCCCTTCATGGCTGTCGATTCGATAAATAGTATGTCTCCACCTGCAGCTGTCCACGCCAGACCCGTAGCAACGCCAACGACGTCTCTCTTTAACAGTGCATCCCGAAATACCTTTGGACGTCCCAGATACCGATCGACTTCCCGTGCGGTCAACCGCCGCTTCGTCGTTCTTCCCATGGCAACCTGCCGGGCGATCTTGCGGCAGATTCCAGCAATTTCGCGTTCGAGGTTTCTCAGTCCGGCTTCGTGCGTGTAGCCGCTGATGATCGATCGCAGGGCCGGTTCGGTGAATTCGGCATTCTTGGATGTCAGGCCATGGGCCTCGAGTTGCTTGGGGATCAAATGCCTCTGGGCGATGGCCACTTTCTCTTCTTCCGTATACCCGCCGAGGGCGATGACCTCCATACGGTCGCGGAAAGCAGGCTGGATGGTGTCCAGCATGTTGGCCGTCGTGATGAACATCACGTTGGACAGATCGAATGGTACGCCAAGATAGTTGTCGCGGAATGCGTAATTCTGTTCGGGGTCGAGGACCTCCAGGAGCGCTGAAGAGGGATCGCCTCTGAAATCGGCACCGATTTTGTCAACTTCGTCCATCATGAACACCGGGTTGTTCGTGCCGATCTGTTGAATGCTTTGAATAATGCGGCCCGGCATGGCGCCAACGTAGGTGCGCCGGTGACCCCGAATCTCCGCTTCATCGTGGACTCCTCCCAGGCTCAGCCTCACGAATTCGCGTCCCAGAGCCCGGGCGATCGAACGTCCGAGGGAGGTTTTACCGACTCCGGGTGGGCCCGCGAAGCAGAGGATGGGTCCACGTGTCTTCTTCTTCAGCTTTCGGACGGCCAGGTGTTCGATAATCCGTTCCTTAATCTTCTTAAGTCCATAGTGATCTTCGTCAAGAATTTTCTGGGCCTTTCGAAGGTTCAGGTTATCTTCGGTTGCTTTCGACCACGGCAGGCTGACGATCGAGTCCAGATAGTTTCTCAGCGTCGCGGTCTCGGCGGCATCGGGGTGCATCCGTTCCAGGCGGCCGACCTGCCGCTCGGCTTCCTCGGCGGCTTCAGGGGACATGCCGCATTCGCGAATCTGTTCGCGGTATTGTTCTATTTCCTCGAAAAGCTCGTTACCTTCCCCCAGTTCCTGCTGGATCGCCTTCATCTGTTGTCGCAGGTAATACTCCCGCTGGGTCCTGTCGATTTCGCCCTTGGCCTGGGTGCTGATGTCATGCTGGATTTGCAGTACTTCGATTTCTTTACTCAGTATCTGGTTGACCTCCTGGAGTCTGTCGACCGGATCGGTGATCTCCAGGATCGCCTGTGCGCTTTCGATCTTCAGATCCATATTGGAGGCAATCAGATCGGCGAGCCGGCCGGGGTCTTCCAGATTCGCCGCTATGATCGCGATGTCCTGAGAGATCATCTTACCCAGCGAGACAACCTGTTCCAGAGATGACTTGACACTGCGAATCAAGGCCTCCAGTTCCAGGGTCTCGGCCTTTGGCGGTGCCTCGTGTTCGGGAAAGACCCGCGCTTTCAGAAACGGTTCCGTCTGCGGCAGGTACTCGACCTTCGCCCGGGCAAAACCCTGGACGAGGATGCGTACGCGCCCGTCGGGGAGCTTCAGCATTCGCATGATCAATGCGACTGTTCCGACCGTGTTGAGGTCTTCCGGGTTGGGTTCGTCCACTTCAGGGTCTTTCTGGGAGACGACGAGGATCATTCTGTTTTCTGCCAGGGATTGATCCACGGCCTGAACGGACCGGTCCCGATTGACGAACAGCGGGACGATCATGTAGGGGAAAACCACTGTGTCAGGTAACGGCAGAACTGGTAAGAGTTCAGGGATTGTAACCTGCTGGTCGTCCTGAATCTCGTCCGTGCTTTCGTCTTTCAGTATGTCCATGGACTCGTTGTTGGTCACGTGCCTCAGTGCTCAATAAGGGAGTGCTGTCTATTCGATCGTGATAAAGGAATCTTCAGTTCGGTCGACAAGCTTTGGGAGGCGGATATGTAGCAGCCCGTTCCGGAGGTCCGCCGCTGATTTTCTGAAATCGATAGCGGTACTGATCGCGATGTCTCTCCTGAACCGGCCGTGTTGCCGCTCGACACAGAGGTACCTGCAGCTTCCCTGCTCGGAAGTCTGATGGCGCTTATTCCCTGTAATCTCTAAGACGTTGTTTCTCCAGCGAAGGCGGACATCCGATTTGTCCACACCAGGCAACTCCACCCGGACGATGATTTCAGAGGGGCTTTCGAATACGTCGATGATCGGAGTCCACGCGGAGCGAAGACGTTCTTCGGGCTCGAAATCGAAGTAGGCCATCACTCCCTGCCTTTGAGTAGGTCTTCGAGCTCAGACTTGAACTCCTCGACATCTTTAAAATCCAGATAGACGGAGGCGAACCGGACATAGGCCACTTTGTCCAGATTCTTCAATGCCGCCATGATGGACTCTCCGATGGTCTGGGCCGGAACCTCACGTACGGGAGACTCCTGAGCCAACAGTTCGGCCTTGTCAGCGATCGACTCGAGCTGGATCATCGAGACCGGACGTCGCTCACAGGCGCGAAGCAAACCCGAAAGAACCTTCTGGCGCTCGAATCTCTCGCGCCGTCCGTCTTTCTTGACGACCATGTAAGGGATTTCGTCGATTCGCTCATAACTTGTGA
Organism: Terriglobia bacterium; assembly: GCA_965263045.1. Classification (GTDB taxonomy): domain Bacteria; phylum Acidobacteriota; class Terriglobia; order 20CM-2-55-15; family 20CM-2-55-15. The sequence continues at coordinate 2,894,846 of CBDHGK010000041.1, read as the reverse complement.
AGCGTCGGTTACATCCAATGCATTGGCGTCGCCGCCGAATGGCTTCCCCTTCTTTGCTTTCCCGGGAATCGACGACTTTGTCGTGCAGGTGGCCGCAAAATGGACACTTCATAGGCTAGTCATTCCGGATCACGCGGGTTCCTGGGCGACCAATTCGCGCGTGGAGATGCCCTTCCACATCATGTAGATCGCGGCAGCCAGCAGCGTCGGAATGTAGGTGACGAGCCACGCAATCAGCGACGCTGCGATGGCCGCTTCCACCGGCACCAGAAAGAAGGTGGTCAGGCAGAAAATGAACGCAGCCTGGAATCCTCCACCAATGCCCGGAATTTGAGCGATCGAGCCGAGTGCCGAACCGACGAGTACGATCGTCGTCGCCGCGATCGGAAGATCAAAGTTCAGGCCCACGATCATAAACCAGAATTGTATCGCAACAACGAACCATAACAGGAGCGAGTACGCGGCAACGAGTCCCAGATTTCGCAGATTCGAGGTGGCTGCGAGACCCTCCCTGAAGGCCTCCAGCAACTGTTGAATCCGTTGCCCGGCGAATCTGTTCGCGATACCCGTTATATATTTCTCGAACAGAATCGAAGCAACGAGAGCCGCGCTCACAACGACGAGTATGGTCCATGCCGCCTGTGCCAGCAGTGTTACCGAGTTCTCCGCTCCAATCGGAAGTCGGACGAAGGCGAGGCTGATCGCGAATAGTAACAGCAGCATCAGGAGATCGAAGACCCGCTCCAGTACGATCGCGGCGAATGACCCGATTGTCGAGATTTCTTCCTTGCGGGCGATCCATACAGGCCGTACCAACTCCCCCGCGCGCCCAAGTGCGTAAATGGCACCGAAGCCCAGAAGCGTGGCCATGACGAGGGATTCCAGTCGGATCAGTTTTAAGGATTTAAGTAAGACCTGCCATCGGAGAGCCCGGATCGCATAGGAGGCAAACGTGGCGACGATAGAAGCAAGGAGCAAAGCCGGTCGGACATTCGAGAAGCTCTCGAAGAAGAGTTGGGAGTCGAAGTCTCGTCGAAGCAGCAGCACTGTTGCGGCTATCAGAACCGCGAAGCCTAAGAAATACAACAGTTTCCGGCTCATATCGGGGAATTATGGCAGAAAAAATGAGCCGCCAATGAAACTTTTCTGTCGGCGGTTGCATTTCCGCCCACCAGACGCTTGCGCGAGGCCTTGATGACCGCCGCGAACCGGCGAGGAACTTACAGGACCGGATATGCCCGGCTGCAGGATTCCTCGAATACGCTGGCCCATCGCCACGACCAGCGCATTTGCGGCCCCGCCCGAGCGTCCTGACCCAGTCCGGGCGTAGCCGGGGTTTGAGCGTTACGGTATAGTTCAGGGTCGGTCCGGACCTTCTACAGGCTGTGATTCTCGGTGCCCTGAAAAGTTTGACCAGAGGACGAAAGGAGGGGTCAATTTGCATCGTGGCAGACTCGGTATGATTTTTTGGTCCGTTGTGTCGATATCGGTCGGGGGCATCCTGCTGCTCCGCGGGCTGGGTTATGCGGTTACGATCTGGGACGGATGGCCGCAGTACTGGCCGGTTCTCATGATTGGATGGGGTGTGATCAAGCTGGTGGACTACCGTTGTCTGAGGGGCTCGAGTCGCCCGCTGATGCCTGGCGTTGAGGTTGTACTGCTCCTCCTTTTTCTGTTTGCCGGAACGGTGTTCACGGCAGCCACGCGCATAGGTTCAGATCTGAGTCAGATCGGACTTGCGAGCGAAGAACTGAATCTGTTCGACATTCTTGGAGAAAGCTTCGAGTTTTCCCGGACTGTCCAGCTTGAGGCCGGGCCCGGCAACACCATCAGAATTCACAACATTTACGGCTCGGTCGAGGTCGAACCGGGCGACGGGAACGCCATTGTGGTTGAGGTGACCCTGAGGATCCGTGCGAGTGACCGGGTCGAAGCCCGTCGTCTGGAACCCGAGTTGGTCTTCACAATCGAGCGACGGGACGGCAACTACGTCGTGGATTCCAACCGCGATGAACTGAGCAGCGGGGATCGCCGCCGCTTCAGATCCAGTCTGTGGGTTCAGGTTCCGCAAGAGTCCGAGGTCGAAGTGGACAACAAGTACGGAACCGTCCAGGTTACTGGTCTCAAGGGAGATCAGCGTGTGCGGAACAGGTTTGGACCCACCACGGTACATGACGTCGACGGCGATCTGCGTATCGACGACGCATACGGCGACGTCGTCGCCGAATTCGTTTCCGGTGATGTCACCGTGGCGAATGAGTTTGCCAGGGTGGCAATGTACCGGGTCGGAGGTAATGTCAGCGTCGACGCTCGGATGGCTTCCGTTCATCTCTCCGACATCGACGGAGAAGTTAGTGTCGTGAACAGGGTCTCTGAAGTGACCGGGGAGAGCATTGATGGCGGTGTCCGGATCGCGGGCAACGATCACTCGATTGATATTGAGGAAGTGCGTTCGGTCGAAGTCGCGATCACCTACCCCAACATTGTCGCCGATCCTCCCCCCCAGGCGGTTGATATCGGGAACCGCCACGGCAGGGTCCGCGTTTCCTTCTCCGAGCCCCCCCGGGGTGACGTTGCCATCCGCGGACAATACACGGACGTGTCGATCGGCTTGCCTGGTGATTCCAGTTTTTTCCTTGATGCCCGAACGCGGGAGGGTTCGATCGATTTCGATTTCGAGGGTCTCGAGACGTTTCGTTCCGGGTCGGACGTCCAGGTGGTCGGCAACATGGGTACCCAGGGCCCCGATATTACGATCGAGACCCGCCGGGGTGACGTTCGTCTCACCCGAGGGCCCTAGGAGTCTGCGCCGTAGAAAAAACCCGGCACTACATATCGACGCTAAGCGCTGTATACCCACAACATACCGTGGCCATAATGGCCTAAAAGCGTTCTACGGCGCAGGCTCCTAGCAGCCCGTGGCAGAAGCGGCATAGATTTCAAAGGCCGCATTAGGGCCAAACGGGGCCGTCTTCGTTGTCGCTCCTCCTCGGAATGTCGGAGCATTCCCTCGTCCCCGCGACGTCGCGTCGTCAACCTGTTGCCTCCTGGAATCCGGCCCCGTTGCGCTCCGAACGTCACTGGCGATGTCTCTGTTACAGGCCACTATTGAGAATCGCATAATATAGTGACACTAGAAGAGGCTGGCCTGCTTCCAGAATGCCGTGACAAGTCGCGGCCGGCGCCGCATCCGGCACAGTGCCCGACGCGCATGGTCGCTGAGCTGGCCGAAGTCTTTGGGACAGAAGTTCGGCAGTTCATGATGCTTCCAGTAGCCCCACAGATATTCGACTGGATTCAGCTCCGGTGCATACGCCGGCAGACGTTCCAGAACGAGTCGGCCCTGAGTTTCGGCGACAAAGTCTCGGACCATGCGGCTCCGATGACTCGGCAGCCCGTCCCAGATCACCAACAGAGCGTCGGGAATGTGACGCATCAGATGCTTCAGGAATTCGACAACCTGCGGACTGCGGATGGCTCCCGGATACATCCTGAAGTAGAAGTTCCACCAGGTCACTCCGGCGATTGCCGACAGACTCTTCCAGTTGAAGTGGTACTGCAGGACCGGAGTCTGACCGCGCGGCGACCAGGTGCGGTACCGATGCGGCCGTTCTGTCAGCCCGCTTTCGTCGACGAATACGATCGTCCGGCCCTCTCTCCGGGCTTTTTTTTAATCCCGGGCCAGATTGTCTTCTTCCACCGAAGGATCGCGTCTTCATCGCGCTCCAGCGCCCGACCCGTTGGCCGCTGGCAACTCCAGCCCATCTGCTGCAGAATCCGCCAGACGTGTCCGGGGTGGTATCGAACACCGCATTCCTCTTCGATCAGATGGGCGACACGCCACCCGGTCCACAGACTCGTGTCGTACCCCAGCGCTTCGGGTCCGCGTTTCAGTCCCCGCTCGATCTTCTTCAGATCAGCCGGGCTCAGCCCCGGCCTGCGGCCCGCCCGCCCGGCCTGCTTCAGTCCCTGCTTTCCTGATTCAGTCAGTTGTTGGGACCAGCGGTTCACCGACTGCCGGTGGACACCCACCCGGCGGGCGACCTCCGCTTCCGACAAGCCCTGCTTTAACAGTGTCGCGGCTTCCATACGCCGCCGCTCTAGTGCATCAAAGTCGCGTCGAACTCCTGCTGGATTTCCCATGCAGGAAGTATAGGACACTCATGACAGAATGTCACTATATTATGCGATACTCAATAGGTTCCGCCAGGTCGCTGGCTCGCAGCAAACGGAAGGTCATCTCAAACTTCTCACATCTGAGCCATCAGCTCGGAGAACCGCGCGACATCCTTGCTGAAATCGCTAAATGGGCCCAATCTTATGTAAGAATCGGTTGCGATGGCCGAACGGATCTATCTCATTGGTTTCATGGGTGCGGGTAAGACAACGGTTGGACGCGTCCTGGCCAGGCAACTGGGTTGGTTCTTCGTTGATCTGGACGATGAAATCGAGCGCGCGGAGGGCCGATCTGTAGCCGACGTTTTCAGGGAGTCGGGTCAACCCTATTTTCGCGAATTGGAGTCCAGGCTGCTCCGGAAAGTATCCCGGTCCGCCACACGGGTAGTCGCTCTCGGAGGGGGAGTGTACGCTGATCCAGACAACCGCGCGTACGTTGAGGCGAAGGGTCTGTCGGTGTATCTGGAGACCGCGTTGGAATCGATCCAGGCACGCGTTGACGATGATGGCGGTCGGCCGCTGTTTTCCGGTTCATCCCAGGTTGCTGAACTCTACCAGGAGCGGCTTCCATCGTATAGAATGGCGGCAGTGACCGTGAATACCGACGGATCGAATCCAGAGGATGTCGCCTCCCGCATACTTCGATTGCTCAATATTCCATGAATTTCCTTGTTCTGATGTTGCTTGCCGTGGGGCCGGCCCAGGTTGAAAACTCGAGGTTCACCGTCAGCGTCGATGGTGAACGCGTGGGCACCGAGGAGTTTTCCCTCGTCAGAAACGGAGACGGATTCCTTGCGACCGGGCACACCAGGCTGGAGATCAACGGTCAACGTGTGGATGTCCGCAGTCGTATGGAGTTGGATGGCGGCTTCAATCCTATCGCCTACGAATACCGTTCAGGTGATCAGGTGCTCAGTGTGGAAATCGCGGGCCAGGTTGCCGAAATCGAATTCATGGTTGACGGCCAAAGAACTCCGTACGAAGTTAGATTTCCCCTGGGTGGCATGATCGTCGACGATAACTTCTTCCATCACTACATGCTCGTGCTCTATCGGCTCGGTGTCCGAGGAGGAACGGTTCCCGTCATAGTGCCCCAGCAGATGACGCTAGGGGCGCTCGAAGTCGCGCGTGTTGGCGAAGGGACTTACGAAATGCGAAGCGAGAATCTTCAGCTACGTGCGACGACAGATGAAGAAGGTCGGCTGCTGAGGCTGGCCCTGCCCGACTCAAACGTCGTAGTCGAAAGGTAATCGCTGACGACTTTCAATGCCGGAATACCTCTCTCCCTGACATTAGATACCTATCCCCTCATCGGAAGCTTTTGATCGCCTCCGCTTCATCATCATAGACATCAAACACCGTGAGTAGTTTTGTAATCTGCATCAGGTCCCGCACCCGGCGCGTCAATGCCAGGAGTTTCAGATCACCTTGCTGATTCTTGACCCTCGTGAAGGAAGAAACCAATTCCCCCAATCCAGAACTGTCGATGTAGTCGACACCGGCCAGGCTCAACAGGAACTTCCTGTCGTCTGCGTCAAGCATTTTCTGGATCTGCTCCCGCAAGCTGATCGTGCCTTCTCCGATCGTGATCCGGCCTGCCAGGTCCAGCACGACGACGTCGTCGAGTCGCCTCTCGGTGATTGTCATAGTCATGATGCCACTTCGCCACCGATGCTCTTGACCATTCGAAGTCGGCTTCCGCCGGCTTCGACCGGACTGACTTCAACGGTGTCCATGAACGATTGAATGATGAGAATTCCACGACCGCCGGGTTTGAGCAGGTTCTCGACGTCGGTTGGGTCGGCAACCTCCGATAGCTGGAAGCCGGGACCCTGGTCCTCGACGACAATTTCTATCGTTTCTCCGTCGCAAGAAATTCGGATCGAGACTTCTTTCGAGGCATCCGATCGATTGCCGTGTTGTATGGCGTTGATCGCGGATTCGTTAATCGCCAGCTCGATCCAGTGAGCCAGTTCCGCGTCCAGGCCGAGCGCTCCACTCGTGCTCTCAGCGAACTGATGAACGGCTGCCAATTCCTCCATCCGGCTGGGCACCGTCAACTCGAACACCGATGCGGCGTTTGAACTCATTGTTGGATAATTAACACCTGGTCTTTTTTAAAGTCAATGGACGATTCCGACTCGCACGCGCCGGGATGACTCGCGTGTGCTTCAATCCACGCCGAATTGGCGTGATATCCCTGATGTCCATTCGGCAGTCGCGAAGTTCCAATTGATGGACGGTATGACGCGACATCAATGCACAGCGATGAGCACGATACAGATCTTGCCGGCCAGGTTCCTCGACGGCGAATTTGAGTTGCCAGGAGATAAATCTATCGGTCACCGGACCGCCCTGATTGGCTCAATCTCGGAAGGATGGACTGAGGCGGATAACTTCCCTGGCGGCGCGGACTGTCAGAGTACGCTTTCGTGCTTACGCCAACTGAACGTCGACCTTCGATTGGATGATGGGAAGCTGATGATCAAAGGGTGCGGGTCGGGTGGTCTTCGGCCCGCATCGGGAGATCTTGAGGCTGGCAATTGGGGCACGACGGTCCGTCTTCTCGCGGGAATTTTGGCGGGGCATCCGTTTTCGTCCGTGCTCGTGGGAGATCCGTCTCTGAGCCGAATACCGATGGCGCGCATTATTCGGCCGCTGGAACTCTTCGGCGCCAGCGTGATCACCACTGATGGTCGTTTACCGCTTCGGATTCACGGCGAGCCGCTCACCGCGATCGACTACGCGATTCCAATGCCCAGCGCCCAGGTCAAATAGGCCGTTCTGCTGGGGGGACTCCACGCCTCAGGGACGACTTCCGTTTTCGAGCCCGTGGGAACACGGGATCATACCGAGATCGCTCTGGCGGGGGCCGGAGCACGGCTAAGTGCAAACAGTGGATGGGTGGAGATCGAGGGAGGAGTCCCGCTTCACGGGCGAAAAGTCCGGATTCCCGGAGACTTGTCTTCGGCCGCTTTCTTCATCGCCGCCGCATTGGCCATGCCTGGTTCTCAATCGCGCCTGACCGGCGTCGGGGTCAACCCGACGCGATCCGCATACTTGACTCTTCTGGAGCGGTTGGGAGGGAGGATTTCCCTGGATGGTCTGAGCGAAGGCGGGGGAGAGCCGGTCGCCGATATCGATGTTCGCTCGTCCGGGGTGGGGCCGATCGACATACCGCCTGAAGCGATAGCCGGTTCGATCGACGAACTGCCCATTTTGGCTGTACTGGGCGCCGCATCAGAGGGCATTCGAATTCGCGGTGCGGGCGAGTTGCGTTTGAAGGAGAGTGATCGGATCCACGCTGTAGTGACGAATCTGCGATCGATCGGAGTTGAGGTCGAGGAGTTTAACGATGGCCTGATGGTCAGGGGGGAGGGGTGATTCAGGGTGGTACGGTATCTTCGTTCGGTGACCATCGTATTGCCATGGCCTTTTCCGTCGCCGGCCTTCTGTCCCGTCTTGGAGTGGAAATTGAAGACACCGGCTGCGTGGACATTTCGTTCCCCGGTTACTTCAAACTACCGGAGCGTGTGGTCAATCGATAGGGACGACGACACTTCCTACGAAGCCTCAAGAGCGCTTCCGTGGAGAAGGTTTTTCAGTCGCGCCACAGTGTGAAAATCAGTCACATGGCGCTCAAGAGGTTCGCCCGATGGTTCAATAGGACATCCTGCTTAGCAGCCCGTGGCAGAAGTGGCATCAATCTCAAAGGCCGCGTTACGGCCAAACGGGGCCGGATTCCAGGAGGCAACAACGTGACGACACGACGTCGCGACGACGCTGCAATGCTCATTCATTGCGAGGAGTCGGCGACAACGAAGACGGCCCCGTTTCGCCGTAACCCTCTGGGCGCAGCCCGCGAGACTTCTGCCACGGGCTGCTAGGCGTCCTCGGCCACTTGGATACGCTGGCCATCCTCGAGTTCAATCGGAGCTGTGCGCGTCATCCTGACACGCATGATTCGGCGTCCGACCATCTGTTCCACCCGGTAGGTGCTTCCTTCGAATTCGATTACGTCTCCTTCATGGGGCACGCGGCCGGTCTTCATCATCATGAACCCGCCAAGCGTCACGTAGTACCCGTTCTCGGGCACGCTCGAATGAAGTCTGTCATTGAGATCTCTAACCGAAATACCGGCATCGATCACGTAGCTTCCGTTCGGTTGAGGAATGATTTCGTCCACCTCGATATCGTGTTCGTCCTGAATCTCACCAACGATCTGTTCGATCAGATCTTCCAGGGTGACGATACCTTCAACGCCGCCGTGTTCATCGACGACAATGCCCAGATGTGTCTGCGCCGATTGGAGAACGCGTATAGCGTTGTTCAGTCGGGCGGTATCGGGTATGAATACAGGTTTTCGCAGGAGCTGGGACAGGCGGAACACTTTCTGCGAGTGCAGAAAAGGCATCAGATCCTTGCCGTGCACGATACCCAGGACGTTATCCAGGCTTCCGTGGTACACCGGGAATCGCGTCAGCCGTGTGGTTTCGACAACGCGCAGAACTTCTTCTATAGGCGTTTCGATTGCCAACGAGACCGTCTTCATGCGCGGCACCATCACGTCTCGTACGTGGCGCTCGGAGAACTCCAGAACGCGTTCGAGCATCTTCTGCCGGTCCTGGGTGTAGGCATTGATAATCGATTTGAGTTCGACGTCGGATATCGATGCGGCCAACGCGCGCTGGTTTTCACGCACGCTCCGGTAAAAGAGCCCTGCGAACTTGATGCTCAACTGGGCTATCGGATAGGAAATCCGCATCCAGAATTCGATGGGCACGACAAGCCGTAAACTTGTCCGTTCCGGGGTGCGTGTCGCGAATGCCTTGGGTCCCAACTCACAAAACAGCAAAACGACGAGTGTCAGAGCGACCGTTTCCAGCACAAGGAAGATATCGCGGTGCTCCTCGGCTACTGTGCGTGCGACCATCGCTGCGGCCACAGTCGCCGCTCCGATATTGGCGAAGTTATTCCCAAGCAAAATTGTAGCGAGTAACTTTTGTGGAGCGTCAAGCCATTCGGCCAACTTTTTCGCATGTTTGTTCCCGCCCGCGGCCAGGTGGCGGATGCGATACCGGTTGCTGGACAGGACCGCCGTTTCTGATAGCGAAAACAGGCCGGACAGGAGGAGGAAAATAAAAAGGAGGATAATCAGGAGAATCGAAGGCATAAGGAATCAGCCCGGAGTGGGCTTAGGCGACAGGGACTTTTGCGCAGGCCTTATCGACCGTCTTATCGATCCGGCCTTCGATGTCGTCTTCCGGGACGCTCATCACCGAAGCCAGTTCTGACACCAGCAGAAAACGTGCCCGGTCCTGCATCCGTTTTTCCCGGAAAGAAAGGGGTTTGATCTTGTTAAGGTAAACGAGATTCTTGTAAACCTCGGCTACGTGAAAGATAGAGCCCGACCGCATTTTTTCGGAGTTTTCCTTGAAACGGTCTTTCCAGTCCCGCTGCGAAAAAAATTCCTTGTTGGACAGAAATGTAAACAGCCGGCTCACCTGCTTGCCGTCGATCGTTCGCCGCAACCCCACATACTGGGCGTTGGCTGTCGGAACCATGACCAGGATGTCGTTGGAGCAGATTCTGAGGAGGTAGAATCGTTCGAACTTCCCTTGAACCAGGCGATTCGAGATCTTTTCGATAATGCCGACCCCGTGGTTTGGATAAACCACCTGATCGCCTATTTCAAAGTCTTGCATAAATCCTGCGCACGGGTGAGCAACCATTCTAAGGTTTATACTGAAGGATCGTCAAGCGGCGCGCAGGTTCGTATCCTGTTCTGCTGGCTCTAACCGTGGTGAATTGAAGCATTTCCACTGCGGTTCAAATAATCACAATGGCTGACGCACCTAACGGCAATGACGGATCCTGAACTGACTGACATGAGTCCGGAGGAGTTCCGGAAGTGGGGGCATCATTCGATTGACTGGATCGCCGACTACCTTGCCAGTCTCGAGACCCGCACGGTGTCACCGGATGTGAAGCCCGGCTCGATCGCTGCGCAGATTTCGCAATCACCACCCGATGCCGGCGAAAGCATGGATCGCATTTTCTCGGACATGGAAAGCATTGTGCTTCCGGGTCTTACCCACTGGAACAGTCCGAACTTCTTCGCCTACTTTTCCAGTACGGCGTCGGGCCCAGGAATCCTGGGCGAGTTGTTGACAGCGGCGTTCAATACGAACGCGATAATGTGGAGGACTTCTCCTGCTGCGACGGAACTCGAAGAAGTGGTGCTCATCTGGCTGCGTCAAATGTTAGGATTTTCCGATGCATTTACAGGGGTGGTTTATGACACCGCTTCCGTTTCCACGTTCCACGCCATTGCCGCGGCTCGCGCGGCAGTGTCGGAGATAGATGTCGGTGAAGACGGAATGGTGGGTGCCGGTGCTCCCCGTTTGCGTATGTATACATCCCGGGAGGCCCACTCTTCGGTTGAAAAGGCTGGGATCGCGCTGGGTCTCGGTAGAAAAGGTGTGCATAAGGTCGGCGTGGACGACCGATTCAGAATGGATGTCGGAGCGTTAAATGCGGCGATCGAACAGGACAAGGCCGATGGATGGCGCCCGTTCTGTGTGGCCGCCACGGTGGGTACGACATCGACAACGAGCATTGATCCGGTCGAAGCGATCGCGCGCGTTTGCAGTCGGCATGGACTATGGCTACACGTGGACGGAGCTTACGCGGGCGCCGCGGCGATCTTACCCGAGAGGAGAAACGTTCTGGCGGGATGTGAGCGCGCTGATTCGTTCGTGATCAACCCTCACAAGTGGTTGTTCACACCCATCGACTTTAGCGCCCTTTTCTGCAGGCGTCCGGACCTGTTGAAGCGAGCGTTCACCCTGACACCGGAGTATCTGAAAACGCCAGAGGGAAGCGAAGCCAGAAACTATATGGATTATGGGATCCAACTGGGCCGGCGCTTTCGTTCTCTTAAATTCTGGATGGTTGTGCGGTACTTTGGCGTTGATGGTCTCCGCCGCCGGATCCGGGAACACATCCGTCTCGCCCGCCAGTTTGGGGAGTGGGTCGAGAAAGATTCCCGGTTTCTGCTGCGCGTCCCGGTCGACTTCGGCACGGTGTGTTTCCGGCTGAACGGGTCTAACGAATTGAACGAAGTTCTTCTTCAAACCCTGAATCGACGAGGGCCCGTTTACCTGTCCCATACGACGTTGAATGGCGATGTCATCCTTCGTTTTTCCGTGGGCAATATTCGCACGACCGAAGCGCATGTCAGAGCCGCTTGGGAGTTAATCCAGACTACGGTGACTGATCTGGGATTCTAGCAGTATCACCGCAACCATCTCCCGGGCGACACTCGTGTCGGCTAATTCGCACGCACGCATGCTACGGGGTTGGCGAAATTTTCGGCGGGTACCCGCGGAATTCCTGGATACGAGATCCCAATTCGTTGTGACCCCTTCGGCTGCGTCTCCGGGAGGAAATTTCAGTTGGAAGTCAAGGGCCGACCCCAGATCGCATCCGCCATTTCGGCCGCTGCCAGGTGAAGGCGTGGTCCTACCAGGAGCAGGTGGTCGCCGGTCAGGATATAAACACGGCCGTCGCGCACGGCGGGGACCGCACCCAGTCGCCGCCAATCCGCCAGGCGCTGGTCGATCCGTGCCCGACCATCGGAATCCGACGGCAGCAATTCGATGATAACTTCAGGAGCACGTTCGAGGACCTCTTCAAGAACAGGCTGAAAAATGTTCTCGTCAATGTCGCCGAAGATATTTTGACCGCCGGCGATCGCGATCAGCTCGTCGAAATAGGAGCGGCGGCCTCCCGTATAGAAAGAACCCATTGTGCCGATTTCGCGGTTATGGGCAAGGAGCACGCTGGGACGATTCGTACCGGATCCCTGTCGGATTTCCGTCAAAGCCGCGGCAATTTCAGACGAAAGCCGTTCGCCTTCCTCGGCCAGACCCATTTCAGCCCCGAGCGCCCGAATGGACTCCAATACGTGCTGGATGCTGCCCGACATGAAGGGATACTGCCGGATGCCGGCGGCTGCGAGTCGTTCCTGGAGCAAGTACTGGGTCCCGAAAGTAATCACCAGGTCGGGCTGTAGCTGAAATATTCTTTCGACATTGGGATTGATGAGAGCCCCTACTCTCGGACGCTCCATTGCCTCGGGCGGATAGTTGTCGAAGTCGCTGACACCCACAACGCGATCTCCAGCACCCAAAGCGAAAAGAGTTTCGGTTACCGTGGGTACGAGGGATACAACACGTTTGGGCGGGTCGTTTGGAGCAGTTGCATCAGGTGGAGGGGCGCACGCAGTCAGCAACAACGACAGGTAAACCGGAAGCAGACAATCGGACTTCACTCGCGCCGGAAATCGAAGTCCCAACAGATAAGGTGAAGCCATGGGTTCCTCTCCCTCGAAAGGTTCATCCCTCGGGAGGTATCCTGACTCGACGACTCCGTATTCGGTGGCGCCTTCCCGCCGGCATCATAGCCGCAGTGGCTGGAGCGTGAGAGTGTGTCGTCTTACAGTTGCGGGGCAGTAGCGGCATCTCACCGCTTTCCCTCATCCGAAGTTCGCTGAAATCATATCAGAATTCGTGGTCTATCGAGATAACGGCGCAACGCGCGATCCAGAAAGCCGTCACGCCGCCGAATCTTGCCCATCCCAAAAGTCCTCTATAATGGCTTCGCGATGGAGTATATCCCGAGAGACGAACTCGAACGGCGATGGTCACGTGTGCGCCGATTCATGGACTGTGATGCGTTGATCGTTCTGCAGAACGTCGACCAGTTCTATCTCACCGGAACGGTTCAGGACGGTGTCTTGTGGTTTCCGGCTGAAGGTGAGCCCGTATTTGCGATTCGGAAAAGTCTCTCTCGTGCCAGGGCAGAATCCGCACTGACGAATATTGTTGGGTTCACGAGATATTCCGAGCTTCGGGACTTGATCCCGTCCCCAGGCGAAACCCTTGGCCTGGAGCTCGATGTCGTGCCCGTGGCCGTCCATGGCCAGATCACCCGAGTGTTTCCGAATGGCAGTTTCATTGATGCTTCTCCATGTCTGCGTCGAGCCCGATCGGTCAAGACGACTTTTGAAATCGAGCAGATTCGCCGGGCTGCCCAAATGGTGGATAAAGCGTTTCTCGACATTCCAGGCCAACTTCAAGAGGGTATGCGGGAGTTTGAGCTGGGTGCACGGATCGAGTACGTGATGCGCATGGCGGGCCATCAGGGTTTCACCCGGTTGCGCAGGTTCAATATGGAAATACACTATGGCGCTGTTGCTTTCGGGGACACGAGTGCCTATCCGCACAGTTTCGATGGGCCGGTTGGCGTTCGGGGCCTATATCCGGCGGTGCCGCTGATGGGCGGACGAAAAGCTCTGGTGCGCGGGGAACCCGTGATGGTGGATATTGTGGGGGGGTGTGGAGGATATATCGCCGATGGATCCAGAGCCTATTCGCTGGGGCCGCCTTCGGAACAGATACGCGACACGCACACGTTTATCCTGGAACTGAATTCCTGGCTGGAAGAGCAACTCAAGCCCGGCAATGTTCCCAGCGAAATCTATGCCAAAGCCCAGGAGCGGCTGGCTGGCACCGATTATGCAACCCACTTCATGGGTGCCGGCGACAACCAGGTTCGATTTATCGCGCATGGTGTCGGGCTCGAGCTGGACGAATTTCCCGTGATCGCACCGCGTTTCGATGATCCTCTTGAGCCGGGAGTCGTTCTGGCGATGGAACCGAAAGTGTTTTTCCCGGGTGTCGGTGGCGCCGGTGTCGAAAACACGTTCGTTATCACCGAGGGCGGCTGTGAATGCTTGATGAGCGCGCCCCAGGAGTGGGTCAGCGTCGGGTAGCACCCGCGGAGAAAATCGGCGGAAGCGGCGGGCGCGGTCTGTGACGGTGCGGCATCGTGCGCTCAAGAATCGCGCTTTCAGGCTGGATGCAACGATCGCCACCGGCCACTATGCGAGGACTGTCAGCAATCCGACGATTGTCTTTGCGTCTCTGATCCGCCCTTCCTGGATCATCCGCAGAGCCTGATCTCGCTGGGTCACGGAAACTGTGATCGCTTCATCGTCGTCCAGTCGTTGTTCGGTAAACGTCAGCCCGCTGGCTTCATAGAGGTACATCAATTCATTGCTGAAACCCGGCGTGGTGAAGTAGGTGGCGCGAAGTTCCAGTTGCTGTGCCCGGTAGCCGGTCTCTTCTTCAAGTTCGCGTCGGGCCGCTTCGACAGGGGCCTCGTTCGGCTCCAGCGTTCCCGCTGGAATCTCGATGAGTTCTTCTCCAGTCGCATATCTGAATTGATTGATCAACACGACTTCGTCCGATGACGGCATTGCAACGATGGAAACTGCCCCTGGGTGCAACACAACGTCGCGGACGGTCTCCCGACCTGAACGATCGACGATCCGATCCCGACGCACGGATATTCGGCGGCCGGCAAACTCGATCTTCTTTTCTATGACCTTCATGTTTGCAACCGCACAGGCCAAGGATCGTTAACCGCAAAGACGTGGGGCAACAGAGGCTTCCGAGCGTTGTGTGGATTGGCTGTCTCTGGGTCCGCAACGCAGTCGTTCGAAACTCCGACACGATTGATCTGAGGTTTCACACAGCATCGCCGGCCGCGTCTTTGAGGGGCATAAAGATTCATTCCTGCCTCAAACATGCATCTTCTCCAATAGAGGACGCAGGGCTTTAATAAAGCGATCAACCTGCTTCTTTCGAATGATCAGTGGTGGAAGGAGACGGAGGACTGTCCCGTTTGTCGCATTCGTGATGAAACCTGCTTCGAGCAATTGCTGTACGAGTTCTCTGGCGGGCACCTTCAACTGGACGGCGAGCATGAGGCCTTCGCCCCGGACCTCTTCAACAACCGGCAGTTTCCCCATTTCTTCAAGTCGTTGCCGGAAGTAGGTACCGACTTCGCGGACATGCTCCAGAATATGGTCGTCCTCGAAGATCTGGAGCATCTCCAGGCTGAGTCGGCACGCCAATGGTCCTCCTCCTAACGTAGAGCCGTGGAGGCCCGGTTCTATCCCCGCCGCGAATTCTTCCTTCATTAGTACGGCCCCGAGCGGGAGGCCACCACCTAGCGCCTTGGCCAGGGAAACGATGTCGGGCAGTTCCTCACGCTCTCCCGGATCCGCAAACTTATGGTGCGCAAGCCAGCGTCCGCAACGTCCGAGTCCGGACTGGACTTCGTCGCAGATCAGAGCAGCTCCAGTTTCACGCGTGAGCGAGCGCGCCCGGCGGTAGAATTCTTCCGAAATCGGGCGGATGCCGCCTTCGCCTTGTATTGCCTCCAGGATCACGGCACAGACGTTGTCGGAGAAGCGGCGTTCCAGATCCTTGGGGTCATTGAAACGGACGAATTCGAATCCCGCCAGCAATGGCTCGAATGGTGTCCGGTATTTGACCGCATGCGTCGCCGAAAGGGCTCCCAGAGAGCGTCCGTGAAAGGAACCTTCGAGGGCGAGAACGCGATTCGTACCAGTCGTGCCTCCTCGGGCATTGGCATGAGCCCGGGCCAGCTTGAGGCATCCTTCGACCGCCTCAGTACCGCTGTTGGAAAAGAAAACCCAATCGAGGCCCGAGAGTCGCGTCAGCCGGTCGGCAAGCCGTCCCTGATATTCGTGGTATAGAAAGTTTGAGATATGGAGTGGACGTTTGATCTGCTTGCGAAGGACGCGGACTATGCGGGGGTGGTTATAGCCCAGCGCATTGACCCCGATACCAGCCAACAGGTCCAGGTAGCGCTTGTTGCTCTTGTCGAAGATGTAGGCGCCGCTGCCCCGGTCGACAAGCAGGTCGTAGCGCCCGTAGGTCTGAAGCAGACTCTGTTCTTCGAGAGCCTTGACGTGTGAGAGCGGCATTCTGATTCCCGCGGCACCGGTCCCGGATCGTTCCTGTAGCGGGCTGTTGGGTTAAAGACTGAAAATTCGATACTTTAGGCCTGATTAGTCTTGTTGCGTAAAGCGCAAATCTTAGCATATGATAATTCGGTACCTGACATGAGTTTTGTGCACGGACTCGACCGGGATGAGGGTGGAGACGTCGACACTACCATCACATTTTGAGGAGGACGACTGATGAAGCGGGTTACCTTTATGCTTCCCGTCATATTGGTGCTGTCTGGAGCGCTCGCCTTCGGACAACTCCAGGCGCCTGGAACTGACAACACCCCACAGGTGGGACAGCAGGCTCCAGACTTTGAGCGCCCATTGGGACTACGTGGCGAGGAAACGCTGGGCCTCGAAGACTTCAGGGGCCAGAGCAAGGTCCTGATCGCGTTCTATCCGGCAAATTTCACCGGTGGCTGAACCCGGGAATTCACCGAGTTCGGTGTTAATTACGATGCGTTTTTGAATTTAGGTATCGAGATCGTTGGCATTTCCAGAGACCTGCAGCCGTCACAACAGCGGTTCAAAGAGTCAACGAGCGCCCGGAATCACTTCTTGAGTGACCCCGACCTCGAAGTTATCGAACGCTATGGAGCCGTCAGCAGCGGCGGTAACGTCAGGGTGGCCAGCCGCTTCTACTTCCTGATCGACGAACAAGGAACACTGGTCTGGAAAAACGTGACCGGTGGACTGATACCCGTCGAGGCGCTGCTCGATGAAATGTCCGAGGTCGTCAGCGGCGACTGATACCGTGGTTGGGGAAAATGGGGTCAGAGCCCTATTTCCCCAATTTCGCTCCACCTTTATTGCATCTGTAAACAGGTAAATGGGGCTCTGACCCCTTTTATCCCCCTCCCAATGAAGATCCTCACTGCTGAAGAAATTCGTCAGGTTGACCGTTCTTCGGGCGAGTTTTTTGGTATTCCCAGCATCGTGTTGATGGAGAACGCAGGGATGCGTGTCGTCGAGGCCATCAATGCCCGTGTCGACGACCTGGAAACGCGCTCGATCGTCATCCTCTGCGGTAAGGGAAATAACGGTGGGGATGGCTTCGTCGTCGCACGTCAGTTGATTCAACGGGATTGCTTTCCCTCGGTGTTTCTATTCGCAGAAATCGATGACGTTGGTGGGGATGCCCGGGTGAACCTCGATATCCTCACGTCTATCGGTCATCCCCCACTGACAGTCAGGAACCACGAAGACTGGGTTCGGGAGCGGACTGCCCTGGGCGACGTGGACATCGTCGTAGACGCGATTCTGGGTACGGGACTATCCAAACCCGTCGACGGTTTTCTGGGAGAAGTCGTTCGGTCGTTCGAAGAAGATTTTTCGCAATCAATGGTCGTATCGATCGATGTGCCTTCAGGTTGCGCCGCCGACACTTCCAAAATTGAAGGTCCCACCGTGGCTGCGGACCTGACTGTGACTTTCTCCGCTGCCAAGATGTGCCTCGTTTTTCCGCCGGCGCATCAGGCTGCGGGTGAAGTCGTCATCGCCGACATCGGAAATCCTCATGAACTTTTAGAATCTGACACTCATCAGGTCGGACTACTGCTCGAAGACAGCTTTCCGGACGCGTATCCCCGTCGTGCGGAAGACACGCACAAAGGAGACTACGGCAAGATTCTGATCATCGGCGGATCTCGAGGAAAGACCGGAGCGGCTGCCATGGCCGGACATGCCGCGTTAGCATCCGGAGCCGGACTGGTCACAGTCGGCGTACCGGTGAGCGTGCTCGGGATCGTTGCCGGATACATGCCCGAGATCATGACGGAGCCGCTTCCGGAAACTGATGCAGGTACGCTGTCCGCATTGAACTACGGCCGTATCGAGGGTTTGATTGGAGGGGCGTCGCTCGTTGCTCTGGGGCCGGGTATCGGACGCAATCCCGAAACCGATCAACTGATCAATGAAGTCATCGGCAAGATCGAGGTGCCCGCCGTGCTGGATGCAGACGGTCTGACTGCCTTTGTCGGTCGCATTGATCAACTGCGTGGCAGAGATCATCCCCTGGTCATCACCCCCCATCCCGGTGAAATGGCCCGACTCCTGTCTTGCCCCATTTCCGAAATTGAACACAACCGGCTCGATATCGCACGGGACTTTGCCAGGAAGCAAAACCTCTATGTTGTGCTCAAGGGCTTTCGGACCGTAGTGGCCTGTCCTGACGGCCGGGCTTACGTGAATTCAACGGGCAACGCGGGCATGGCGACAGCCGGGAGTGGCGATGTTCTGACCGGCATGATCGCAGGCATACTGGGACAGCGGCACCTGGGCACGTTCGAGGAGCGGTTGTGCCTGGCCGTCCACCTTCATGGCCTGGCCGGAGATGTGGCCGTTTCGAAATCGAGCGAGGAAACGCTACTGGCAACTGACCTGATCCGCTTCCTTTCCGACGCCTGGGCAGCGCTCCGCAGCGAGTGAAGCCGACGCCACACAGCTGCGAACTAAACAGGTTGCAACAAGCCCGATTGACCAGAACGCCCCAGGTTGGCAAAAGGCCAATGGAAACCCATAGTGGTCCACCCATCCCAGATACTTTCTGCCAGCAGACCGTGGAGTGTCTGCGTCAGTGCAGTTGGTGAAACAGATGGGAAGTTCGTTCTTGTCTGAATCCGAAGCGCAGACCTTCGAATTCGCACGCAAGTTGGCGGAATCGCTCGACGTGGGAGCACACATACTCCTGCATGGGGAGTTGGGGGCCGGGAAGACGGCTTTCACGCGCGGCCTGGTGGCAGGTTTTGGACCTGATAACCTCGACCAGGTCTCAAGCCCAACATTTACACTTATTAATCGATATCAGGGCGCTATCAGAATTTACCACATCGATCTGTACCGCGTTTCCCCCGCTGACCTCTATACCCTCGGTCTGGAAGAAATTCTGGACGATCCCCATGTCGTTACCGTGATCGAATGGGCAGAACGGCTGGGCGATTTGACACCGCCCGGGGCAATTCGCGTTTTCCTGACCTACATCGATGCGGACACCCGTCGGATTGAGATCAAAGACTAGTAGTGGCCAGTAACAGAGACATCGCTAGTGGCGTTCGGAGGGCAACGGGGCCGGATTCCAGGAGGCAACAGGTTGACGACCCGACGTCGCGGGGACGAGGGAATGCTCCGACATTCCGAGGAGGAGCGACAACGAAGACGGCCCCGTTCCGCCCGAACCCTTTGGGCCGATGGGGGTTGCCGTCGATATCTTTGTCCGGCATTAAGTAGGACGGGTCATGATGAAACAGCGGCGCCTGCGGCCTCGGTATCAAATCTCGGTGGCCCTCCTCGCTTCGCGATCTCGCCTGGCAAGACCCATCGGCGCCACTGGCGATGTCTCTGTTACTGGCCACTGGTGTCCTGAGTCAGAAATTCGTTGACTAATAGGATTGTCCAGATCCGATCGATTTCTTCCACTGACGCACGGGCCCGCCTCTTCACTATGAAAGCCGTCCCCCCCCACGGGGGACCGTGCGGGGCCAATCGGGACCCTCTTCGACGATTCACGTATCCCCACAGGCCACGCCATCAGGAAGATGGCGAGGGTCGCCAAACGTTCAGACCACGCGTAAATCGCGACAGATATGGTCGTCTGAATGAACGACCGAGCGAAAGCTTATGTCGTGAACTTCTGACTCAGGACACCAGGGCCCGTGGCAGAAGTCCTTGACGGTTTTATCAGTGGCACGGGCTGTTTCTGGCAGGGCGTCGCGGCGTGGAAAAACCTTGACTTCGTCACGGTCTGCATCGTTCGCATTTCCTGCCCATCCCCACCCCTTCCCATTGACTTCCGGAAAGAATTGTACTGTGGGTTAAAATATTGGCATGTCCCTCTTTCTGCTTCTGTTCCTTCAGATCATTCCGATACCCGAGATCCCCAATCCCGAAGACTTCGTGACCGTGGGAGGAGAAATCGTGGGTCCGTATATTCTCAGAGAAGATTTCGGGCAGACGACGAAGGTCATACTCAAGAACGGGCTGACGGTGCTCGTTCGCGAGAACAACGCCATTCCTTTGACCAGCGTTACGACCCACGTAAAAGTGGGTTACTTCGACGAAGCGGATCGCGTGTCCGGCATTGCTCACGTTGTCGAACATATGTTCTTCAAGGGCACCGGCCGACGAGCGGTTGGGCAGATTGCGCGTGAGACCAAGGCGCTGGGTGGGTTACTGAACGCTTATACGCACTACGAGCGGACGGTCTATCACACGGTTGTGCCTTCCGAAAACGCGGTGCAGGCGATGGACATCCAGGCCGACGCGCTCTTTAATCCCGCTTTCGATGCCGGGGAACTCGCTTCGGAGATCGAGGTCGTTATTCAGGAGAACGACCGGAAACTGGACGACCCGTCGGCTGTGGCCGTCGAGCGACTTTATGCGACGGCGTTCGAGAGCCATAGAATGCGTCGCTGGCGAATCGGCTCCCCCGAACAACTCCGTGCACTGACGTCTGAAGACCTCGTGGACTTCTATCAGGCCTATTATCAGCCGTCCAACATCATCCTGGCTGTCGTCGGCCAGTTCGATCGCGAGGCGATGCTCGAACAGGTTGTCCGATTCTACGGCGATCAGCCCGACACGGCCGTCGAACGTGATCGTGGACCCCTTGAGCCTCCGCAGTCCAACTTCCGCTACAACTGGGAACGCGGCCCTATAGAGGTGGCCCAGGTTGTCCTTGGATTTCACGTTCCGGATCGACTCTCCAGTGATGCTTACGTATTGGATGTTCTTTCAGCCATTCTGACCGCTGGGCGTGCGTCCCGGATGAACCAGTTTCTCCGTGACGAACGCGGTGTGATCCACCGCGCGGACTCCGCCTTTGTCGGTTTCGATGGACTCGGATACTTCCAGTTACGGCTCGAGACATCCGTTCCTCTGGATGCCGAGGTGGCGGCGCTTGAGGAGATCGACAGGGTCCAGCGTTTCGGCGTACGCGACGAAGAACTCGCGCGTGCCCAGAACCTGATCGCCCAGGAGTATTACCAGCGGTTGGAGACTGTGGCTTCGCTTGCGGACGAAATGGCTCGCCAGGAAGCCCTGGGCGACTGGAGGCGGATGGATCAGTATCTGGAAGGTATTCAGGTCGTAGGCCCTGACGATGTCCAGCGCGTGGCCGTCGAGTATCTGACACGGACCAATCTGGGAGTGTTTGAGTACCTGCCCGCTGAAGTGACCCGCTCCTTCTCGAATGACGAATTCAGCGCAAACGTGCTCGACAGAGTCCCGATCGAAATAGTCGAACGGAGCATTGAAGCGTTTCCGGTTCGGGCGCCCGTTCCGATGCCGGATGACGAAGTCGTGCTCGATCTGGTCCGTCCGCCGATGCGACGTCAGATTCTGAGGGGACCGGAAGTTTATGTTCTGGAGGATCATCGGTTGCCGCTGGTTTCTTTCGGAATCTTCTACCCGGGCGGCCGCCTCTACGAATCGGAACGCACGGCCGGCATTACGGAGTTGATGCTTCGGAGCGCGCTGCGGGGCACGCGCCGATATAATTCTGCGGACATTTCACGGCGTCTTGAAAACGCGGGCGCCAGAATCGAAGTTGTCAACGATCCTGATTTCTTCGGTTACCTTCTCGAAGGCGTCAGTGGCCAGATCGACGACGCTCTGGAGATCCTTGTGGATGTGCTGCAAGAGCCCACGTTTCCCGAAGATCGGGTCGCGCAGGAACGGACGCTCCAGGAAGCTCGGATTTCCCAGGTGCGCGAAGACAACGTGCAATATCCCGTTGAGTTGTTCATGGAAACCGCCTTTGATGGACACTCCTATGGGCGTTCCGCCCTGGGAACGGAGTCGTCGCTGAATATGTTGACCACCGACGATCTCAGCGAGTGGCACCGTCTACACCAGCGGACGCTGGTCCCGTTGATCGTCATCGTTGGGGATACGAATGGTACTGGACTTGTGGCTTCGATCACAGAAGCTCTGACAAACGAGGATCTCAGCGAGCGCGACATCTCCCGTTTACCCGTGCCCCTCGCCGCGTTGGAGCGGGAGGAACGGTTCGAGACCGCGAACCGAAGACAAAGCGCACTCGTATACGGCACGATCGGGCCTCAGATGTCACACCGGGACCGCTATCCCCTGGTGGTGATTGAGAACGTGTTGTCCGGCCTGGGTGGCCGTTTGTTCGAATCGATCCGCGAAGAGCAGGGTCTGGCCTACACCGTCCGGGTCTTTGATCGCTTCTTGAGCCGCTCCGGAGCATTCTTTGCGTATACGGCGTTTTCACCCGAGAACGAAGAGCAGGTCCGCACTGCACTGGAGGCGGAAATCACCCGTATGGTTGAGGCGGGGATCACCGATGAAGAACTGCAGCGAGCAATCAGTTATTCCGTCGGGGCCCACGAAGCCAGCCTTCAGACGCGCCGCGGTCGCACGCTCGCCTTTGCTCGTGCCGTCATTTCCGGTGCTGGTGTGTCCGGGGTCACCGAATTCAGTGATGCCATCCGCGAGGTGACACTGGCATCGGTTCGCGCAACAGCAGTGAAGTACCTCAGCCCTTCTTTAGCTAAGATCGTTATCCTTCGTGGGCAAGAGTAAGTCAATTCAACCCATGAATGACGAACAACAAGGCCGTTCAATCTTCTGTGCGACCCTTTGTCATCTGCCTGAGGGGTAGAAAGTCAGGGACTTAGTTTGCTCGCTGATCAGCGGGGGCTGAGAATTTCGATGGATCCCTGAGACGTGTGGGCCTGGATGCGGTTGCCACCGCCATTGAGGATCAATTCGGATCGGATGGATGCTGACGTAAATGCCTGTGGGAAAAACGCGGGAAGGTTGCGTCTGGAATCGACTCTCTCCAACGGAAAATCGGAACGGATGCTCGGCCCGAAACGGACACCACGATCTACCCTGGCGTCCAAATCCGCCGGCAGGTTCTCGGGGATTATCAGTCGGATGTTTCCGGAGTTCGTGTCCAGGGTGATATGAAGGTCACCTTCCAACGATAACGGGATCAGCTGGATCTCGATGTCTCCGATTCCCACCCGGGCTTCAATCGATGATTCCGCTCTTTCGATAAGGATATTCCCGATATCTGTGGAACCCTGAAATGGTCCGTGGATCACAAGACCGGTAATGTTGCCACCCGCCGTCTGGACCGTTGTCCGGCCTGCGGATCCGATCACGATATCTCCGGCCAGAGTGATTGCCGTGAGTTCTCCACGACCCTCCTGGATGTTGATCGTTCCACCGGCGGTCTCAGCTCGAACCCGTCCCGAAACGATTCCCGCCGTAATCGGGCCACCCAGTGTCTCGAGTTCCGCGCTACCGGCCACGTTACCGATCTGAATTTCCCCGCCCAGGCTTCGAAGTTCCGCGCTACCACCGATGTTGCCAACGAGGATGGATCCCCCTTGGGTAACCATTGCCGCATCGCCGTCAATATCGCCGACGATCACCGATCCGCCGGTTGTTCGGGCCGTGACGTTGCCCTGCGTGTTCGCGATCCGAATCGAGCCGGCTAATGTGACCAGATCCATACTGACGGAGTCGGGAATTCGAATCTCCCAGTCGACCGGTCCGTAGACCCGCTCAGGAGCCAGGCCGCTGATTTCAACGTGATCTGCAAAACACGCTTCCTGGACTTCGACGGCAGAATTCGACACCAGGGCTTCGACATTGGCGGCCGAGGTATCGACGACGAGATTCCCAACCGGGACTCTTACAAACACGGTGCCGCCTGAAGGAATTTGACATTCGGCGAGGGCCGCGGAGTGGATTAGAATGATCCCGAGGACAGTCCAGACACCGGTTGTGGCTGTTGGCCTCAAGCCATTCCTTCCAGTCCTTATCAATTTCCAGTACCTACAAACTGCAACGCACGCATCGTGATATAGGCGTTCGGGTCGTCTCGAATTGCTTCCTGAATGATCCCTTCCATCGCTTCATCCGCAGTTAGAGGTGTCAAAGCTTCGATAGCTTTGACACGCACCCCGGGATTCTGATCGTTTTCGAGAGCGTAAATCAACGCCTGACGGACATCATCTTGATCAGAAAAAGACTGCAGTCCCTCCAACGCGTAGAGTCGCACGCCGATATTATCATCACTCAAAAGAGCACCGATCAACACTTCCTTCACGCTGGGATCTCTGGGATTCCTTGCCAGCAATTCGACCGCCTGGAGCCGGGCACCGGGGTTGGTCGGAGAACTCAACGCACCGAACAGCAGGTTTCTTACGTTGGGATCTTCCAGGTTCCCCTGGAGACTGATCGGTTGCACAACCTCTCCGGTGAGTTGAATCCGGCCGGTTGCCGAATCCGCTTCTGTAATTCTCAGGTTTGAAACATCGGCACCTTCGGGAATTGAAGAGAGGACTGTAGCAAGTTGGTTCACTTCGGCAGGAGGAGCGGGGAGAAGTGCGCGTTCGTTCATGATATAGACGCCTACGGCAAGCCCGATAGATACGAGTGCTGCAGACTCCAGCAAGCGTACCCTCAGGAACGAGGGCATGATCGCCCGAACCCTCCAGCGCCAGCTCTTCTCTTCGATCCGGTCCAGCTCCTCGGAGAGGCTCCGGCGGGATTCCATCAGCAAATCAGCGGGGACTTCCCAGTCAGAAAAATCTTCCGTAAGGCAAAAATGAACCTGTTTTTCGTTGTCGTGGAATTGTTGACACGCGGCACATGTGTTGATATGCAAGCGCGTTTCGTTTCGTTTCTCGTTCTCCAATTCGTCATACAGAAAGAGGACGATATCGTGCTGGCGTTCTCGACAGTTCATAGTTCTTTTTCGATGCACATTATTCACATCTGCGTCAGATGGGTCCTCAGTTTTTGTGTGGCCCGGAACAGATAGTTCTTCGCCGTTTCCTCGGTGCTACCCATGATTTCACCGATCATTCGGAGTCTCAAGCCCTGGTAATGCCGCAATTCAAAAACAAGACGTTCTTTTTCGGATAAAGTTCCGACCGCTTCCTGAATTCTTTCGCCGACTTCCCGGCCGTAGAGTCGCCGTTCAGGGTTGCTGTAGTAGCTCTTCTCCTCGAGCGTGTCTTTTAATGCAGGCCGATCCGGATGCGCTTCGGTGTCGGCCTCATAGGATATCTCATCACGCAAGGTCTGGCGCTTGCGAAGTCGATCCAGGGCCACGTTAGTGGCGATTCGATAGATCCAGGTGTAAAAGCTGGAGTCTGAACGGAAACGCCCCAGGGAACGATATGCCTTCAGAAACGTATCCTGGAAGACCTCTCGCGCCTCTTCGCGATTGCCGAGCATATGAAACGCAAGGCGTAAGATATCGCGATCATGGCGGTGGACCAATTGTTCGAAGGCCTCGCGATCACCCGCCTGCGCCTGTTCGACCAGTAGTCGGTCTTCCTCGGTGGTCGCTTCTCTCTTGGGAGCCCGCTTCAATGTAATTGTGTCCATTTCAGGGGTTTTGGACGGCCCCAGAAGGAAAAAGTCACACAAGAATCGCTGACAATTTACTACGAACTGGAATCGCCTCACGACTGATCGCATGTTGATCATAGAATGTGTGCCAATCTTAGTTGGAAATTGAAACGGCTCCAAACCCCATGGTTTGATGGTATTGGAAGAAACAACATCAAGCCTGTAAGAGAAAGGAGCCGAGATGAGGAGTCTGTTACGTTCGGTAAAGAAACGCAAGAAGTCGCGTGTGCTGGGTGAGGTCGAGGTCCTGAGCCGGGAGGAATACTCGGGACTGGAATTGGACTCGAAGGTGGAGATGATTCGGGCGTTGATCCCACTGGGGTTGATGCACGTGGAGGAGTTGCTCGACGAGGAAGTGAAGTCGTTGGCGGGTGAGCGATACGCACGAAAGGAGGCGGCGTTGCGGGGCCGGCGACACGGGAGCAATCCGGGGACCGTGGGGCTGGGTGGCCAGCGGGTGCCGGTTCGGGTGCCTCGAGTGCGCAGCGTGGCGGGCGGGGAGATTCCGCTTCGGACCTACGAGGAACTCAGTCCGGGTGGCGCGGTGAACGAGCTACTGCTCAGACGTGTGCTGTATGGGATCTCCTGCCGGAACTATGAATCGGCCGCTGAAGCGATTCCGGGAGCGATCGGACTGTCGAGTTCGACGGTGTCTCGAGGATTCGTCCAGGCGAGTGCCGCGAAACTTCGGGAGATGCAGGAGCGGGATCTGAGTGGCGAGGACGTCGTGGCGATCTTCCTGGACGGGAAGGCGTTTGCCGACGCCCTGATGGTAGTGGCCCTGGGCGTCACGCTTTCGGGCGACAAACGCTTCTTGGGCTTCGTGGAGACCGACACGGAGAACGAGCAAGTGCTGACTCCGTTTCTCCGTTCGTTGATGGAGCGGGGCCTGGACATCTCTGAAGGCGTGCTGGTGATTGTCGACGGCGGCAAAGGTCTGCGGGCGGCGGTCAAGAAGGCATTCAGGAATCGAGCCCTGGTCCAACGCTGCCAATGGCACAAACGCGAGAACGTCGTGAGATACCTATCGAAGACCGAGCAAGCCGTGTGGCGACGCCGGCTGCAGCGGGCCTACGAGCGCCCGGAGTACGACGAAGCTCGGGCGGCGCTCGGAGAGCTCCATGGAGAGCTCGAGGAGCGAAACCAATCGGGGGCTGCGAGCCTTGAGGAAGGCCTGGAAGAGACCCTCACGTTGCATCGGCTCGGCGTGTACGGGGTCTTGGGCCGTTCGTTCAAGACGACGAATTGCCTGGAATCGGTCAATGCCCTTGTCGAGGAAAGGTGTGCGAAGGTCGATCATTGGAAGAACTCGAGTCAGCGGCAACGCTGGTTGGCGACGGCGCTCATCGACATCGAACCGCGCCTGAGGAAGGTGATCGGCTACCGTCATCTTCCAAAGCTCCGCGAAGCCCTCCAGCGAGAGCTGAAAATTGAGGCGAAGACGTCGACGAGATCGAAGAAGAAGGTTGCATGACCCATCGTGAGCCGTGGAGAGTTTCAACTAAGAATGGGCTTGACTCTGATCATATAAGTATATTTAAAATAACAACTTACGGTCAAAGTTGGGTGGCTCTCGGTTTCCTGGTCTGATTCCGGAATCGAGCCATCCTCTTTGTTTTCAACATGTCCGGAGCATCCGACTCGGAAAGTTTTTGCTGGTTTTCGAGGTCGTCCCAGACGAAGCGCCTTGATTGTTGACGGCGCGCAGATCGGTTGCCAAACCTTAATAACCAGGAATTGTTGGGTGGGTCGGCTTTCGGGGTTTCGGACATGTGTCGCAAGACGTTATTACGTCACTTCATAGGTTCGAATTTAGAAGGATGTTTACAGGCCCGCGTGTTGGAGCCGAATTTTGTGCCCCTAACTGACAGATATCTAAAGTGACACTGTGTCGGTTTGAGATTTCTCCCCGACAGATTGCGGCAGCAAGCACGCCGGGAAAGAGGGTGGCTCTTTCCCGAAATAGATGCGATATCGATCGGCGAAAGCCGGTGGTGGCGTCTGCACCGTGTCCTCGACGAGTTTCGGTAGAATCCCGTTCACAAAGTACATATCAACTTCCTTCTTTTCCTTGGTCGCGACTTTGCCACGGTACTCGCATTGAAAGAAATCTTTTACGCGCGCATGTGTACGCTCAGAAACATTGATTCTGTTTGGAGCTCCGCTCGATTCCACCCGGGAGCAGAAATTGACCGACTCACCCCAGATGTCGAACGCAAACTTGTTGATTCCGACGACGCCGGCAATCACCGGTCCTGAGTGCAGACCGATGCGCAGAGCCCAGCGTTCATCTCCATCTCCGGTCCGACGATGCGCAACTTCCTCTACCATTTCGAATGCAGCCATAACCGCGTCTACCGGATGGGAGGGATTGCGGACGGGCAATCCCGCAGCGCACATGTAGCTGTCGCCGATCGTCTTCAGTTTTTCCAGACCGTAGCGAGCGACGATCTTGTCGAAAGCGGTGAAAAATTCGTGCAGCAGGTGTACCAGTTCTTCAGCGGACAGCTTCTCAGTACATGCCGTAAACCCCACGAAATCCATAAACAGAATCGTGACGTCCTCAAAGTACTTGGGGTCCACCTTACCCTTCGTCTGCAATTCCTCGGCAATCTCCGGGGGCAAGATGTTGAGCAGGAGGGAATCGGAGACTTCGCGCTGCTTTTCGACCTCGCGATTGCGATCTTCAAGCTCTCCGTAACTTGCCGTCAGTTTGACTCGCGCCGACAGAAGATGCCTTGACATGTCGTTGAAGGTATACGCCAGATCACCAAGTTCATCGGCGTTTCCCAATTCGATATCGTGGTCCAGTATTCCATCCCCGATCAGCCGGGCTCCTTCCTTTAAATCGAACAATCTCCGAGTGAGATATTGTGAAACCCTGACTGCGATCGCGATTGCCACCAGGATCGAGGAGATGAAGATGCCAATGGCGATTTGATCCGTCAGTGCCGCGATTTCGTAAAAGTTTGAACTGGCCGCTTCGACTCGGACTTGCTCATCGATCTGGAACTGATCAATCTCCTGAGCAATCTGCTGGCTCAACGGTTCGGCGCGAACCACAAGTTCGACAATCGCGGTCGCCTGGTCGACACCAAAATTTTCGTAGAATATGAGCCAAGACACCCTCAAATCGCTGAAGGTGCTCTCAAACTCTATAAGCTGGTCGGTAACTTCACTGTCGGAGAGTGACACCATCGTGGAAACGTCTTCCCCAACAGCGTCGAGCTGGGCGGCGAATTGGGCCAGCACCTCTGGATTCGCACCCTCGCTTCCGACTCCAACCGCGAATGTGTGCCAATCTTAGTTGGAAATTGAAACGGCTCCAAACCCCATGGTTTGATGGTATTGGAAGAAACAACATCAAGCCTGTAAGAGAAAGGAGCCGAGATGAGGAGTCTGTTACGTTCGGTAAAGAAACGCAAGAAGTCGCGTGTGCTGGGTGAGGTCGAGGTCCTGAGCCGGGAGGAATACTCGGGACTGGAATTGGACTCGAAGGTGGAGATGATTCGGGCGTTGATCCCACTGGGGTTGATGCACGTGGAGGAGTTGCTCGACGAGGAAGTGAAGTCGTTGGCGGGTGAGCGATACGCACGAAAGGAGGCGGCGTTGCGGGGCCGGCGACACGGGAGCAATCCGGGGACCGTGGGGCTGGGTGGCCAGCGGGTGCCGGTTCGGGTGCCTCGAGTGCGCAGCGTGGCGGGCGGGGAGATTCCGCTTCGGACCTACGAGGAACTCAGTCCGGGTGGCGCGGTGAACGAGCTACTGCTCAGACGTGTGCTGTATGGGATCTCCTGCCGGAACTATGAATCGGCCGCTGAAGCGATTCCGGGAGCGATCGGACTGTCGAGTTCGACGGTGTCTCGAGGATTCGTCCAGGCGAGTGCCGCGAAACTTCGGGAGATGCAGGAGCGGGATCTGAGTGGCGAGGACGTCGTGGCGATCTTCCTGGACGGGAAGGCGTTTGCCGACGCCCTGATGGTAGTGGCCCTGGGCGTCACGCTTTCGGGCGACAAACGCTTCTTGGGCTTCGTGGAGACCGACACGGAGAACGAGCAAGTGCTGACTCCGTTTCTCCGTTCGTTGATGGAGCGGGGCCTGGACATCTCTGAAGGCGTGCTGGTGATTGTCGACGGCGGCAAAGGTCTGCGGGCGGCGGTCAAGAAGGCATTCAGGAATCGAGCCCTGGTCCAACGCTGCCAATGGCACAAACGCGAGAACGTCGTGAGATACCTATCGAAGACCGAGCAAGCCGTGTGGCGACGCCGGCTGCAGCGGGCCTACGAGCGCCCGGAGTACGACGAAGCTCGGGCGGCGCTCGGAGAGCTCCATGGAGAGCTCGAGGAGCGAAACCAATCGGGGGCTGCGAGCCTTGAGGAAGGCCTGGAAGAGACCCTCACGTTGCATCGGCTCGGCGTGTACGGGGTCTTGGGCCGTTCGTTCAAGACGACGAATTGCCTGGAATCGGTCAATGCCCTTGTCGAGGAAAGGTGTGCGAAGGTCGATCATTGGAAGAACTCGAGTCAGCGGCAACGCTGGTTGGCGACGGCGCTCATCGACATCGAACCGCGCCTGAGGAAGGTGATCGGCTACCGTCATCTTCCAAAGCTCCGCGAAGCCCTCCAGCGAGAGCTGAAAATTGAGGCGAAGACGTCGACGAGATCGAAGAAGAAGGTTGCATGACCCATCGTGAGCCGTGGAGAGTTTCAACTAAGAATGGGCTTGACTCCCAACCGCGACGCCGCTTATCAGAGTGACTTGCTGTTGGAGATCGGTGAATGCCTGCTTGATCGAACCCGCAAGTATCTGACGGGTGATTGCCTGTCGAAGATCCTCTACGCTTTCATTACGCCTGCCGTTGCCCCAGAAGTACACAATGAGGTTGACTGCGAACAGGGCCAGAATGACGGTGAACGACAGGCCCAACCGTCGTCCAATCGACATATTCGCTCGCTCGACCATTGTCTTACCTCAGTGGATATCCCTCATCACCCGGGAGCAACCCGTCGATCCGCAGTACCTTGAGGCCTGCGGGAATCTGTTCGGCAGCGACAAAACTCACAGCTCCCGGAATTCCGGCGGCAAGTGCAACAACCATGTCGTTGGAATACACAATCTTGGGGCCGCTGGCCACTTCCGCGCGAAAGACCTTGCTGATCCAATACTGCTGGAACTGCGATTCTGACATGTCGTAGATCGTATTCAGAATGATATCGCGCTCATGGGCCACTGGCGCACGAATGAGCAGAGTGATTCGAATGTCCGACGGCCAGAACTGACGGTCCCCTAAAAGGATGCGGCGCATTTCGTTGAATTCTAAATCGTCCACCGGCACACCCGGATGTGCGACGACCGCGACATCTTGTGCAATAGCCTCTGACGGCGCCCCGACACTGAACAACAGTGCGACAAGAACAGCGGCCCCCACCGCTCCAAAACGATTTGATTTCGTCTGTCGGCTGGCAATCATAAATATCCCTCAGAATGCGAAGCTGGTTTGCATGAATAGCCCGTTGACAGTCGGTTGCCCCCGGCGCCGTTGATGGCGCAGTTCAAACTTGAACGCGGCGAAAGTAGAATAGTCCCAGCGGACACCGGCCGTAGAGCCAGTGACACTTGGCAGGAAGGTAAAGAACGGTTCGTTCGTCGCGCGGTCGACATAGTCGAAGCGGTAATAGGGTTTCAAACGGTTGAAGCGGTATGCCATATGTACATAGGCGGCCTGAGTGTTGACGCCGCCGGACCCATCGAGCTCCTGATGATTGGTGTTTGCGAATTCGGCAATAAATTCCGGGTTCTCGCGACTCCAGACCACATGAGCCGAGCTGATCCACTCGCGGAATTCCCGGCCACCGCTCGGTGTGACTTTATCGCGGTACACTGAGCCGCCGACCTGCAAACCGAATAAAGCGTCGGGTCTCACGAAGAAATTTCCAAGCAGAGCGCGGTTGTTGTTGTTGTCACGAAAGTCACTCAAACGACTGATTGACGCACCTCGTCCGTTTCCGAGTCCGGCGTTGTAGGTCAGGTTCAGGCCGCTCGCAGGTACGGTACCCTCCACCAATGCACCGATAAAGTGGCTCGGAATCATCTGTGTCCCGAAAGTGGCCATATTCGGCCGATCGATACTCGTTTGGAGCCAATCACCGTGGTGATAGGCCGTATTCCAGTAGTTGATGGGAGTATGGTACCGACCGAACGACACTTTAAGATAGTCGTTGTGATCGTAGCGGAGGACCGAGCGTTCCATCGAAAAGCCTCCACGGGAAAATAATCCGGACATTTCGAACTCGCCGAAATAGGCGATCTTTGGCGACAACTGAGACGTTACGTGGAGCACGACCTGGCCAATACCGAATCCGGCGTTGGAGGCTGGATCGTCGGATGACGAAAAATTCACCGCGCCGAATCCACCAAAGTTCAGATCGGGGTAGTTGATCTGAGTTTGTTCGGCAATTTGCAATTGGACCTCGAGAGGTAGATCCGATAGATCCTGCGGGCTCTCGGATTCGGGTAAAACTTCGAGACTGGGAAGATTGAATGGGATTTCTCTCGAACCCGGATCTGCCCGGCCACTGGCCACTACGACGTCTGCGTTGGAGGCGAGGAGATCAATCTCAATCTCGCTGACCGCGCTTTGCTCCATCTTTGCCAGACGGTCCTCAAGAATCTGAACCCGCTCCAGAAGCTGCTGAATAAGAACGGCTTGGCTGTCGGACTCCACCACCTGCGCTGTGGCTCCCAACGTATAACTCATAATCATGATACTCACTACCACCACTCGGAAACGCATAATCCATCCCCTTAGATTGAAGTCGACATCAGACCGCATGTTAACAAACTTCGTTTGTTAACCAGTTTGTGGTTGATGAGTTGAGCGGGGGAGGCGTCCGAGGCGCACTGTCGGAACTCGGCTGCGGAGGCACCTGCCGTGATCATCGAAGATGCTGGGGTTGAGGCGGTTGCGCTTTTCGAATATCACCTGTCCGGTAAGTTGACCATCATATTTTATACATGATCCAGGATTCCTATCCCGATTGCTATGATTGGCTCCAGCCTGCACCGCAGAGAATCAAGATGCCTCCCCTACCATCCCACAATCTAGGTATTGCCCGCCCGTACGAGTCTATTCATCTGTCAGAATCTGACGCCGCAGCGCATGAAGGAATCACGGTTGACGGAGCTTCGGGCTCTTTCGCAAGCGTCCATGGGAAAGACGTACATCCTCAAGCGCTCGGCACGGTTGATCGAAGGCTTCCCCAGGGCAGGTGCTTGTCGCTCATCCGGCCTGATCGGGGCGTGGTCACGCCGGTCAGCGGTTACTGCACACCTACCGAGATTGACCGACAATTCAGTTGCGGCTGATTTCACTAGTTCGGTACTCTTCTGGTGCTGATTCGCGCCACTGCAACGGATGTGTACGTCCTATGACCAAGGCCCGAAACAAACCGCTCGTGTTGTTGGCCAGTCTGATGGTGCTGGTGACCGCCGTGTTCTGGCTCGGCTCCCGCTACCCCGCACTGAACGAAAAGAATGCTATGGGAGTGGATACCCCGCTATCAAGCTTGGGATTCACCACGCTGGTAGACATCGCTCCCGACGAGCGGCTGGTGCCGAGAATTTTCTATGAGACGGTCAATTGGATTTATAGCAATGGTCCCGGAATGTTGTTCGGGATTGTTTTCGCGGCGTTGGTGATTACGATGCTCGGTCTGTTCGAGAGGCGAGGCGTGCGGACTTCGTTCGGCAATTCCGTGATCGGCATACTGATCGGTACACCGCTGGGTGTGTGCGTCAACTGTGCGGCCCCCATCGCAAAGGCCATACATGCCGCCGGGGGTAGAGCTGAAACTATGCTTGCTGCGATGATCAGCTCTCCGACACTAAACATTGTCGTCCTCACGATGTTGTTTTCCTTGTTTCCGATCTATATGGCCGTCATCAAGATTGGCATGACGGTGGGAATGTGTGCCAATCTTAGTTGGAAATTGAAACGGCTCCAAACCCCATGGTTTGATGGTATTGGAAGAAACAACATCAAGCCTGTAAGAGAAAGGAGCCGAGATGAGGAGTCTGTTACGTTCGGTAAAGAAACGCAAGAAGTCGCGTGTGCTGGGTGAGGTCGAGGTCCTGAGCCGGGAGGAATACTCGGGACTGGAATTGGACTCGAAGGTGGAGATGATTCGGGCGTTGATCCCACTGGGGTTGATGCACGTGGAGGAGTTGCTCGACGAGGAAGTGAAGTCGTTGGCGGGTGAGCGATACGCACGAAAGGAGGCGGCGTTGCGGGGCCGGCGACACGGGAGCAATCCGGGGACCGTGGGGCTGGGTGGCCAGCGGGTGCCGGTTCGGGTGCCTCGAGTGCGCAGCGTGGCGGGCGGGGAGATTCCGCTTCGGACCTACGAGGAACTCAGTCCGGGTGGCGCGGTGAACGAGCTACTGCTCAGACGTGTGCTGTATGGGATCTCCTGCCGGAACTATGAATCGGCCGCTGAAGCGATTCCGGGAGCGATCGGACTGTCGAGTTCGACGGTGTCTCGAGGATTCGTCCAGGCGAGTGCCGCGAAACTTCGGGAGATGCAGGAGCGGGATCTGAGTGGCGAGGACGTCGTGGCGATCTTCCTGGACGGGAAGGCGTTTGCCGACGCCCTGATGGTAGTGGCCCTGGGCGTCACGCTTTCGGGCGACAAACGCTTCTTGGGCTTCGTGGAGACCGACACGGAGAACGAGCAAGTGCTGACTCCGTTTCTCCGTTCGTTGATGGAGCGGGGCCTGGACATCTCTGAAGGCGTGCTGGTGATTGTCGACGGCGGCAAAGGTCTGCGGGCGGCGGTCAAGAAGGCATTCAGGAATCGAGCCCTGGTCCAACGCTGCCAATGGCACAAACGCGAGAACGTCGTGAGATACCTATCGAAGACCGAGCAAGCCGTGTGGCGACGCCGGCTGCAGCGGGCCTACGAGCGCCCGGAGTACGACGAAGCTCGGGCGGCGCTCGGAGAGCTCCATGGAGAGCTCGAGGAGCGAAACCAATCGGGGGCTGCGAGCCTTGAGGAAGGCCTGGAAGAGACCCTCACGTTGCATCGGCTCGGCGTGTACGGGGTCTTGGGCCGTTCGTTCAAGACGACGAATTGCCTGGAATCGGTCAATGCCCTTGTCGAGGAAAGGTGTGCGAAGGTCGATCATTGGAAGAACTCGAGTCAGCGGCAACGCTGGTTGGCGACGGCGCTCATCGACATCGAACCGCGCCTGAGGAAGGTGATCGGCTACCGTCATCTTCCAAAGCTCCGCGAAGCCCTCCAGCGAGAGCTGAAAATTGAGGCGAAGACGTCGACGAGATCGAAGAAGAAGGTTGCATGACCCATCGTGAGCCGTGGAGAGTTTCAACTAAGAATGGGCTTGACTCGACGGTGGCGTTTCTCGTAATCGGTATACCGCTACTGATTCGATTCGGGAGTAAAGCCGCCGCAGCGGTCGGTGGCGGCCCGGGCATCAATGTGCCGGTTTCGTCGGCGGGGGCTGGGTCGGTCCCTAACGAGCAAGCCGGACTCCAACTCGGCCTCCACAGGTCGTGGTCCGGAGCCTCGCGCTGGGTTGCCGAAACCGTTGCTGGCAATCTTCTCTTCATCATTAAGGTAACCGTGCCGCTAATGCTGCTGGCCGGGTTGCTGGGTTCGGCCTTGATCACGCTGCTCCCTTTCAGGTACCTGTTCGAAATCCTCCCGGCGGGACAATCCGGACCAATTGTGATTTTGCTCGCAATGGGGAGTGTGGCGCTCATTGGAGTGTTCTTGCCCGTACCTATTACATTCGATGTCATCCTGACGGCCGTGCTCTGGCAAGGGGGACTCCCCGTAAAGTACGCCATGGTTCTCCTTTTCACGCTGGGAATTTTTAGTTTCTACCCCTTTGCAATCGTTTGGAAGGCGATCGGTCCACGCGTTGCGACAGCGCTCTTCTTCGGGCTCGCAGGTCTCGGTGTCGTTGCCGGAGTCCTGGGCCACGAATTTTCTCTCTGGGATTACCAACGTCAGCAAGAAGTGGTATTCGAGGTTTTCGATGGGTCTGACAACCTGCAAGGGCCGACCGTGCTCGGGGCGACCCGCGAATCAGTAGAGGAGGGAGCGGACGGACAACTCGTTGACGCCCTCCAACAGTCTGCGTTGATTGCGGGACCAACCGACATTTCGAATGTGGATCGTATCTCAGTTGAACGCATCCCTTTTCAGGTGCCCCAATCTCTGGCGGGCGTCGATGTCAATCCCCGAGAGCTGTTCACTCGCTTGGACGGTGGCCCGCTCGGCCTTGATGAACCTTACTCGCTCTCGGTTATGACGTTTGAATCATTCTATTCGCAGTTTCGGGGAATCGCGTCAGGGGACGTTCACAATGACGGTTGGCCGGATATTTTGGTAGCTTCCGATTCCGGATTATCCCTGTACGCAAACCGCCACGGAAATGACTTCCTCCTTCAACGAGTCGACATCTCCAGCCTGGGGAGTGTTGATGTCGTCAATGCGGCTCTCGTGGACCTGAATGATGATACATGGCTTGATATATTCTTCTCGACTTCCCGGAACGGGAACTACGTAGTTACGGATAGGGCAGGACGTTTCAAGAATGAGAATCTGCAACGCCTCCCGAACCACCCGAATGCAGCGATGACCGGTGCCGCAGCATTCGGCGATGTCGATGAAGATGGATTTCTGGACGTGGTCCTGGGAGGCTGGACTGCGCTTTATGATCGTCCATGCTGTCGCCCGAGAGGGGCCAATGCCGTGTTGCTGATCAATAGCAGGGAGGGATTTCAAGCGCGATCTCTCCGGGCCATCCCCGGGGCAAGTTGGATGCGAACTATGACCATACTGCTGTCAGACATCAACGACGACGACCACCTGGACCTTGTCATAGGTAACGAGCTTTCCGGTGCAGACGCCTATTACTTTGGCAACGGAGAGGGTGACTTTCAACCGATACTGCGAAGTGACCGTATCATCCCCATTTCAACTTCATCGACAATGAGTGTCGCGAGCATGGATATCAACAATGATCTCCTGCCGGAGGTCTATTCAGGTCAAATCACCGGCACTGACCAACGAGGCTTGCGCGAGGTGGGCCCCCGAATTTGTGATGAAATTACAGGGCCCCTGCAACGCGAAGATTGTCAAGAGATGATGGACTTCCACCAGGCCATGCCGTTAAACAAGCGAACAATCGATATCGATCTAGGGCAGTGCCTGTCCAGGGACAATGCGGGCCGGCGGGAGGATTGTGTGGCCTACGGATTGTTGATGTGGGCGCGCCGGGAAGCGTCTTCAGAAATGTGCGATTTGTTTCCCGATCGCTGGGCAGATCTTCGATTCCTATGCCACCGTGGATTCGAAGATGCGCCGGTTGGTGCTGCCAACCGACTATCCCTGGCTGACGACGAGGCCAGCGACGGCAGGAGAGACCCGGATCAGGGAATTCCGATTCAGACCACAGCTAATGTGTTGCTGGCGCCAACGGGTTCGGGTGCTTTCACAGACCGAGCCCTCGATATGGGTGTTCAGATTGCGGGGTTTACGTGGAACGCCAAATTCGCCGATCTCGATAACGATGAGTTCGCGGATCTGTATGCCGTCAACGGTTGGTTCCCGCTCCAGACCCGGGAATCGCATTATTTCTTCCGCAACGACGGCGGGATGACGTTCGTCGATGAGACCGAAGACGCAGGATTGCGTTCGTTTTTACCCACGGGTGCCTACACCTACGTTGATATCGATAACGACGGGGACTTGGATATCGTGGCCGTTCCGGTTGCGGCACCGTTGCTGGTTTACTCAAACAACTCCGAAGGCAACCGGATCGCCTTCCAGTTGCGGGATGATGGCGGCAATCACTACGGAGTTGGAAGCAAGGTCGTCATCCACTATGGTCCCGGGCTCGGCCGCCATCAGGTCCGCGAAATACAGGGTAGCGGTGGTTTTATATCGTTTGATTCGCCGCTCGCCTATTTCGGGCTTGGGGAATACCAGCGCGTCGACCGCGTGGAGGTGCGCTGGTCCACGGGCGAGATCAGTGACATCAGTGGCGACTTCAGCGCTGGTTCCCGGTACATTATCCACCGGAAGGCCGAGTCCGGACTTCAAGCGAATCAACTTCAACAGGGCGATTGAACGGCATAGAAACCGAGCCGCGCTCGCAACCGTAGGATTTAGAGGAAGGATCGGCGAAAAAGTGGATGTGAAACAAATGGAAATGCCACTGAGGTTGTGTCCTTGAGTGACAAACGATGGGTTGTTGGGGTCGTGTTGACCGCAGTACTGGCGGTGAGTTTTTGGAGCGGTTCCCGCTACCCCGCATTGAATCAAAAGGCTCAGATGGGGAGCGAGTTTCAGCTTGCAGATCCACTGAGCTTCGACGTCGTATTCCCGGTTCAACCGGGGGATCCGGTACCAACCCGAGTCGGGAAGAGCACCATCAATTGGCTGCAAACGAATGCCAAGGGGATGGTTTTCGGCATACTGCTGGCCGCCTCTTTCATGTCTCTGTTTTCCCTGCTGGAGAGAAAGAGCTACAAGGACCGCTTCGCGAACACCCTGTTGGGAGTTGTTATCGGAGCCCCGCTCGGAGTTTGTGTCAATTGCGCCGCGCCAATTGCGCGAGGCCTGCATGCAGCCGGGGCGCGCGTAGAAACAACGCTCGCGGCCATGTTCAGTTCGCCGACGTTCAATGTAGTCGTGCTGACGATGCTGTTCTCGATGTTTCCGTTGTATATGGCACTTATAAAATTCGGCCTTTCCTTACTCTTTATTCTCGTCGTTGTGCCTGTTGTCACCTGGTGGGCCGTCGGGGAGCACGACGTGGAGAACTGTGGTGTCGACCCCCACAGCCGGATTCAACCCGGTTTTCCGGCGACGGATTCGTTTCAGCCATTTCAAAGCGACACGGAGGGGCCCGCGGATAGCTGGACGCAGGCGCTGGGGTGGCTGACGCGCCACTTCTGTACCCACCTGTGGTTCATCCTCAAGTGGACATTGCCGTTGATGTTGCTTGCGGGCTTCCTCGGGGCACTGGTCGTCAACCTTCTCCCAACGGAGTCCCTGGTCGAGGCTTTGCCCGTCACCTACGTGGGTAAAGTGCTGGGCATGGCTGGGGTGGCGGTGGTGGGTCTGTTCCTGCCGGTACCGATTGCCTTCGATGTGGTCGTTACGGCCGCCCTGATGGCCGCGGGAATGCCGGTGATGTACGCGATGATCCTGCTGTTCACCCTTGGGATATTCAGTGTCTATCCCTTCACCATCCTGTGGACGGCAGTGTCCAGAAAACTGATCGTCACGCTCGTTCTGGGATTGCTGACGTTCGGGGTGGCGGGCGGAGCGGCCGCCCACGAATGGAACCAGTTCGAGCAAAGAAAGCAGCAAGAATTCTTGCGGGAGTATTTCTTCAGCAACTTTGACTTTCCAGCAGAGCGACCATCGACGCCATTGATATCGAGCAATAGTTCGGACCTAGAGCTCGTAGACTCTCTGAAACGCGCCCCGCTCGATCTGGAGCCGATGGAAGTTGATTCGACCATCGAAGTCGTTGTCGAGCGGACGGACTTCGCGGATCACACGTCAACCCCGGGTCCGCTGTTTCAAAAATTTGAAGGAAGCCTCCTCGGTCTCGACGCAAACGTTGGACCTTCGACTCATCCTCTTCTGGGCTACTTCAGGGGGATCGCATCCGGAGACGTACACAACGATGGATGGCCGGACATCCTCATTACCGCGCAGCCGGGTATGTCATTGTACGCTAACGTGGGTGGAAGGGAGTTTGTGCGGCAGGCTCTCGCTGTGCCCGACTTGCGTGGCTTGCTGATTGTCAATGGCGCTCTCGTCGATCTGAACAACGACGGATGGTCGGACATACTATTCTCGACGATCGGTAAGGGTGCTTACGTTATTTACAACAACGCCGGCAGTTTCGTTGAAGGACAATTGGTCCAGCTACCTTTCGATGGTGCGCAGGCATCACCCGCGATCGCAATCGGTGACGTGGATCTCGATGGCGATCTGGACGTGGTCCTTGGACATCGCGACAATGCCCCCCTCCCAACACCCACCTCCCAGGACGTTCTTATCAAAAACGATCCCTCTGGGTTCAACGCAGTACCGCTCTCCGGCGTCATTGGAACTACGATGGCCTCGCTGCTTACAGACATCAACGGCGATCGGAAACTCGATTTAATCGCCGGAGTCGACGGATATCCTGACAATTATTACCTCGGAGACGGCGGTGGCAGATTCGACCTAATCATGAGTGGTGACGAGACGATCCCTCACAGCACTCACTCCACCATGAGCATCGACAGCGCCGATATTGATAACGATCTCGTGCCTGAATTCTATTTGACTCAGGTTACCGGGCGTACCGTCCCACGGGGTACCGTTCTCAGAAGACTCGCGGGTATCGAGTCCTGCGGTGAGGTCGAAGCAGCGAGCCAGGAGAATCTCTGCCGGGAATACACCCAGCTCTATGACACGATGGTCAGTAGTTGGAATAAAAGAAACGTCTTTGACTGTTTGGAGATCGGATCGGAAGAACAACGCGAGGTATGTATCGTCTGGCATTTGTCGTTTTCAGCGGCGTGGTGGGCAAAGAATCAGCCTCTTTGCGATCTCTTTCCCAGTCGGTGGGAGATGCTGGCGTATCAATGCAACATGGCATTTCTTCCCACGGTTTCTAACGAAGAAGAATTTTCCCGTGCAATTCCGTATATCTTCGACCGCAACGTGCTATTGATGGCCGGCAGCGATGGCAGATTTAACGATCGCGCGCTCGAAAAAAACGTAAGTTTCGGCGAGTATTCATGGAGTGGCAAATTCGCGGATCTCGACCATGACGGCTGGCAGGATCTCTACCTCGTGAATGGGGCCCCCATGTCGCGATATCTCACATCGAATTTTTTTTACCGCAATGAGGGCGGTGAACGCTTTGTCGACGAAACTGCAGAACACGGATTGGTGGACTATCTATCCACGGGAGCGTTTACCTTTGTCGATTTCGACAATGATGGAGATCTGGACATCATTGCCGCGCCATTCGGCGGAGGGGTCCGCTTATACCGCAACAACGTGGATCAGGGCCACGCCATCGTGTTCGAACTTCGCGACTATATCGGGAACGCTTCCGGTATCGGAAGCAAGATCGTTGTTCATTACGGACCGGATGGGTCGCGTCATCAAATGCGAGAAATCAAGATGGGTGGTGGCTACATGTCGTACGATGCACCGCGGGCGCATTTCGGTTTGGCAGACTTCGATGGAGTCCAGGCGGTCGAGGTGTTCTGGTCCACAGGCGAACGCAGTGTCGTGCGTGGTGATTTCCAGGCAGGAACCCGTTACAGAATTACCCGTTCTCAGCAATCAGAATAGGACTCTCGATCCCTACAAGAAGATATCGGGGCCGTTGGGCCCGCTCGACTATCGTTCGGCGCGATCACCCGATTCCGCCTGAAGAAAACCACCAAGAATGGAGGTCAATTTGTTGCGGAGCGCTGCGGGCGGACCCGAATGGTGGCTCTCTGCCCCTCTATTGGAGAAGGAAATCCTGGAACAAGCCGCGGGTCCGTGCGTGTTGGCCCGTTACCAGATTGGCGACGCCCTCCTCGAAGTCGATTCCAACTATGGGCCAGTACTGGACCTATTACGGATACATTGGAGCGACTGCACCGCACCCGCCGCGTGGGCACTCGAAGGAGTGCATATACGCTGTTCTGTCCGTGTCGCAGATCCCCCTACTCTGGCACGGGTTTCCTTCGCCGGATCGCAGGAAGCGGACGGCTCGGCCCTGAACCCGGCTCGATTGCCCTACCTTCGGGCTAAGAGTCACGTGGAAATGCCATCGGCGATCGAGGGGTGGTCCCTCGCAACAATTGCCGGGGCATCCCGTCCGTTTATGACCAGTTGCGGCTTCGAGGCGCTGGTGGATCTTGAACAGGAACCGCTCCAGCCCACACCGGGCTTCCTACACCGGTATGTGCTGAACGCTGCGATTTCGACACAAAACAAGATACTGTTCGTGCACGCGGCCTCGGTCGCTGTCAATGGGACTGGAGTACTGTTGATGGGTCCGGCGGCTTCCGGCAAGACAACGGTATCGTTCGCCCTGGCATCGCGTGGCCATCCACTACTTGGCGATGAAATTGCCGGTGTCCGTATGGGCTCGGGAGAACTCCTGCCGATTCGCCGTACCCCCGGTGTCCGGCACGGCCCACGCGCGGTTGACGTCTCCGTCCGTCTACAAAAGGGCAATTGGGAAACGGAAATACTTCAGGACGGAACCCAACGCATGCTGGTGCCTTCGGGTGAGCTCTTTCCGGAAGCGCAAGTTGTGCCGATCAGGCTCGGGCCTGCTTTTTACCTGCGCAGCCTTAAGGATCGTGCAGCCGTGGAGGAGATCGCCTTGCCGGCGAATAGTCGAACCTTGATGGGACGACTGGCAGACGATCCGATAGCGGTGAATGAAGTAACGCCGGCCCGGAGACTGATCAGGTTACTTGCGCTGATGGATCTGCTCTCGCGTCGACGGTGCTATTTTCTGGATGTCGGTGCCCCTGAGGAAACCGCAGAATTGATCGAGCAGACGCTGGAGCAGTGAATGAAGCCGCTGGTTAAATCGATGCGAATTCCGGGCCGGGTGAAGTTGAGAGGTGGCATCGAATGAGCGGCATTGCAGGTATGTACTGGCGGGATGGACGCACAGTAGACCGCGATGTTCTGGATGGCATGGCGGAGGGCATCGCCTTTCGAGGGCCGGACGGCCGGGGTGCCTGGTGCCAGGGACCAGTGGGCTTTTGCCATTTGATGCTTTGGACGACACCCGAATCGCTTAACGAAAGCCTTCCGCTCGTGAATCCGACCGCCGGTCTGGCGCTTACTTCAGACGCGCGAATTGACAATCGCGATGACCTCATAGACAAACTTGCGATTCACGATGGGGGTCAACAAATCACCGACAGTCAGTTGATCCTCGCGGCTTACCAGAAATGGGGCGAGGGCTGCCCTGAAAATCTCGTGGGGGATTTCGCTTTCGCCCTGTGG
Organism: Terriglobia bacterium; assembly: GCA_965263045.1. Classification (GTDB taxonomy): domain Bacteria; phylum Acidobacteriota; class Terriglobia; order 20CM-2-55-15; family 20CM-2-55-15. The sequence continues at coordinate 2,852,321 of CBDHGK010000041.1, read as the reverse complement.
GACAGCAGACAGCAAACCCTGTTCTGCGCGAGGGATCATTTCGGAGTACGGCCGTTTTACTACTATTGTTCGGACCGACTCTTTGCCTTCGCATCCGAGATCAAGGCCCTTCTGTGCCTGGAGGCAGTGCCACATCGGCTCAATGAGGTCCGGGTCGCTGACTACCTCGGTCGGACCGAACTCGATCCAACAAGCACGTTCTACCAGGAAATCGTGCAGCTACCGGATGCTCATTGCTTTGAAGTAGCACGCGAGACCGTATCGAAGCGCCGCTTCTGGAAGCTGGACACCACTCGAGAATTGCCCTCCGCCTCGGACGAGGAGTACGACGAGGCATTTCGAGAGTGCTTCAGCCGCGCCGTCATTTCCCGTGTTCGCAGCCCGTACCCCGTGGGTTCACTGTTGAGTGGGGGATTGGATTCGTCTTCCATCGTCGGAGTCGCCCGAGGCTTTCTTGCGGCACGCGGAGCGCCCAAGCTGCATACGTTTTCTGGAGTGTTTGACCATCTTACTCAATGTGACGAGCGCTCGTTTATCAACGCCGTCATCGCCAAGGGCGACGTCGTTCCTCACTTTGTCACCAGCGACCGTCTGGACCCGTGGGCGGATATCGAGGAGGTCCTTGACGAACAACAGGAGCCATTTGTAAACCCATTCATGTTTGTACGGCGCGCGTTCTGTGACATGGCCCGGGAGGCCAAGATCCGTGTGCTTCTGGATGGTTCCATAGGAGACGTGATTGTTCCTCATGGACTTGGATATCTTACCGAACTCATGCGGAAGGGCCGCTGGTGGAGTTTTGCGACTCAGATCCTGGTGCTGAAGAAAACGATTTTCCAGAACTACGAAATGTCGCTGGGATCTTTGCTCTGGCACCGTGGAATGCGGCCTCTGGCGCCGGATCTTCTGGTGCGGGCGTGGCGACGACTACACGGGAGGTCAGCCACAGATCGAGGGCCCCGTTGGGCTCCGATATTGAATCCCGATCTCGCCAACCGAATTCACCAGGGGGAGCGTCTGGCCGATCTCCAGGCAGATCGCCGACGGCCTGCCCGGACTGCTAGGGAGGAGCAGTTGCGATTTCTATCCAGCGCCCGATATCACAGTTTTGGAGTTATGGGCCGGGCTGCTGCAGCGTTTGGCGTGAGTGCGAGCCATCCATTTGCCGATCCACGTCTTGCAGAATTCTGCATGGCGCTGCCTCCCGAACAAAAGCTCAACCAGGGATGGACCCGTTTCGTGTTTCGGCGCGCCATGGTGGATGTGCTTCCCGACACCGTGCGGTGGCGGCGGGACAAATCCAACCTGCAACCCCTGGTCATGTCGATGCTCTTCGGGCGGTCGAACCGGCAAATGGTGGAGAACACGATCTTCAAGGATGCCGAAATGATCGGCGACTATGTGGACCTTGGAGTGCTCAGAAGAACATATAGCAAAGGTGCCTCATGGGAGGCTCCGGGTGGATATGCGTCGCCCGCCGAAGTCCAGGATGCGCTGCACGTGTGGCGGGCGATAATTTTCAGTCTCTGGTTGAGGCGCAGCGGCGTCGATCCCTGACCTGAACCTCCGCAACTGTAATTGGAGAAATAACGATTTAAATTCGCGAGCGTCACGGGCATACTAAGGCTCATGACTGCGAGGTTTGGACGAAACCCGAAGACTGAAATGGCTTCGATGAACGAAGAAACGATGCTGTTCGATCCAGAGAAAAACCTTTTTTTCCAGCTCAATCCGACCGCGGCTTTTCTATGGAAACAATTGACCGAGCCCAACACACCCGAGCGACTGGCCGACGAAGTGTGCAAGCGGTTCGAAGGGGCTGTCTCTGGCGACGTCCTGCGTGATGTGCAGGAGATTTTGACGCAGATGCGGGCCCATCAGGTCGTGGTGGTTGAGGACTAACATCAGTAGGAGAAAATTCTAAAATGAAGCAGGAATTGGATGTCACAGGTGGAACCGGGAATGCCTACATCGACGGCCCCCGGCCGAAATATCAGGTTCCGGCAATGAAAGTTATGGATGAGTCCGAAGTTCTCGCTGCTTTCCAGATGTCGGCTGCCAAAATCGGTGCCGCCGGTTGCTGGTGGGGGTCATGCAACGGTAGCGGTGTAGAGGAAGACACCTAAGAACCAAGCGGAGAATTCATGAGTTCCGCTGATACAAAAGTAATTCGGGGCGCCACACTCCGGCGCGATCCCGCCCGGGAAAGCTGCTTCACCGTCGCCCAGTTCCACACTGAGATGCACGATTATGTGGATATGTCTCCGGTCGCGATGCGCCAGCGCCTCCACCGGCATATGCACAATGAAATGCAGAATTCCGAGATCAGCGCTCAATCGCTGGTGGATTTCCCCGATGCCCCATGGGAACTCCGGATGCAACTGGCGCGGCAGTGCTGGGATGAAGTCCGCCATACCAAGTTGTGCCACCGGCGCCTCCTGGAACTCGATGGCCGAAAAGGGGAGTTTCCGGTCATGAACTACGAGTGGGGCGTGGTCTGTATGATGGACACGCTTCCGGCCCGTCTGGCTCTCCAGAACCGAACTTTTGAAGCCGGAGAGATGGACCTTTTTCGTCAGTTGATCGGGAAGTGGGAAGAGGTTGGGGATCACCGAACGGCGGAGATGCTGGACGGAATGCTGGCGGACGAGGTCCAGCATGTCCGTTTCGGAAACCAATGGCTGAAGCGCCTGGCTCGGGAAAATCCTGCTGTTCTGATGGAGGTAGGCAGGTCCATTCGCTATCTTGAGGATGTCACCCAGGCTCTGGCCCCGCAACCGGGCGATGTCAACGCACTGGGGGTCGACCTGAATGCGTTTGTTCACCTGGATGTATTTGCAAACTTCGAAGACCGGCGCCGAGCAGAGTTTACCGAAAGCGAGCTTGAAGAAATCCTGCGTCAGGAAGGGTTCGGATCGATCATTCCCCAGGCGACAACCGAAGCGTCCCGACCTTAACTCCATTTGTGAAAAATAGATGATGCCCGCCGATGACCAGTGGTGGTTGAAGCCGCTGGAACTGATTTCGGATATACCCCGCAGAATGTCCCAACAGTCCGGGTCGGCGTGCTATCGGTTCGGCGGTGCCTACCTGGAAGTCGATTCCGATTACATTCCGATGCTCGAAGGCCTGCGGCTCTGGTATGGCGAGTGCGCGGTGTCGGAACCGATTGGTCCCGACGCCGATCGAATTCGGTGCACGGTCCGCTCGATCGAAGATCCTCCTTTAGTCCTGGTTTCGTTCAACAGACCAAATGGTTCGAATCACGAGACCGAAGATCTTGCCGTATTCGATCATTTGTACCGGGCGGAGTATTCTGTCGTGCCGTCTCCCATCCCCGGGTGGAGTGTTGTATACGGATCGAGGAACGCGAATCGCCCATTCATGGCGAGGAACGGATTCAGATCGATACTGGATTTGCGCGAGGAGCCACCAGGGTTGCCGCCGGGCTTCTTGCTGAGCTACATCTTGAGTGCAATGATTGGGCTCCAAAGGGAGATGCTCTTTGTTCACGCAGCTTCGATTGGAATCGACGGCAGGGGTGCGCTGTTGATGGGACATGGGGGCGCGGGTAAAACGACCCTGTCGCTGACGCTCGCCTCACGCGGCCATTCGTTTCTAGGCGACAATCAGGCCTGCGTCCGTATCCGATCTCGAGAGCTTCTTCCGTTTCCCAGGTCGGCCGCAGTGAAGCCGGGCCCACGGGCACAGGCGGTCAACGATGTACTGGAAGAGTCCCCACAGAATTCGCTTGAGCTCCCCGACGGACGAACCGTAATTCTAATGCAGGTTGGAAATTGTTTTTCATTACCCAGGGTCGACTCGATTCCGTTTAAGGCATTCTTTTATTTGCGCAAAATTGCAAAGCGACCGATTATCGAGGAGTTCGAACCTGGGATGACCAATCATAATTTCGTCCGTCGGCTATCGGCCGACTCGACGGCGGTTTATGGAGTCTCACCCGCACGGCGAGTGATGAACGTCATGGTCCTGATGGAGTTGCTCTCCGAAGTCCCCTGCTATTTCGTGGACGCGGGCCGGCCGGAAGAAACGGCGGCGTTGATCGAACGAACCATGGAGGTACAATGAGCCTGACCGTGCAGGAACGCGGGGAGACACTTGCGACATTCCGCTATATACACGTGGAGATGATGGAAACTCTTGCGCGTTGGGTCCCGACAACACCGGAGATGGAAGTGAAGCTCCTGTTTGGCGCCCACATATGGGACGTAGCCCAGCATGCCGACGCTTTAGGCAAACGCGTGTACGAACTGCGAATGCCGCTCCAGCACAGCCTCGCGCCCGTGGACGAATACGTCCAGGTACTGAAGACATTATCCGAAGCAGGGGAGACCCCACAGAAAATTGCCGGCATCTACGAGGTCATGTTGCCGTCCCTGGTCAGGCGTTACACGGAGTATCTCGAGCGCACCGACTCACTGATGGATGCCCCAAGCGTCCGGGTCGTAGAACGAATTCTGCAAGACCAATCCCGAATGGACGGGGACTACAAAACACTCTGTGATGAACTTCCCGATCTTGGAACCGCTGATCCTCTGTGGCTGGGGAACCTCAGGGAAACGGAATCCGCGATCGGGGATTTCGTTGTTCACCGCTCCGCCGCGAAGTCGAGTCAGAGCTCAGAATGAGTCTATTTGATACTACAGACACCGTAGTCGTCCGGGGCGTTCGACTGCGACGAGGCCCGGCGAGAGAGCCATGCTTTGTCGTCGCGCAGGTACACTCCGAGATGAGGGCTTCAACGGACATGTCGGATGTGTCGCAGCGCGATAAGCTACACCGGGAGTACAACCAGGAAGTTTTGAGTCTGGAAATCGGCGCCCAATCTCTCGTTGATTTTCCCGACGCGGAATGGGATTTGCGCATGCATCTGGCCAGACAATGCTGGGACGAAACCCGGCATGCACGGCTCCGCTTCGGTAGATTTGTGGAGCTGGGCGGTTACAAAGGGGAGTTTCCGATCATAAACCAGGAATGGGGCGTCGTCGGGATGCTCGAATCACTGCCGGCACGACTTGCGGTCCAGAATCGAACTTTCGAGGCCGGATCGCTTGATGGCCTACCGGTTTCGATCGCTTCATGGCGAGACATCGGTGACGACTTAACGGCCGAAATCGGTGAGACGATTCTCGTTGACGAAATCCAACACGTCCGCTTTGCAAACACGTGGATCAAGCGTCTGGCAAAGGAAGACCCGCGGGTTCTGCTTGAGGTGGCCACTGCTATGCAGCATGTAGAGTCACTCATCGCATCCCTGTCGCCTCAAGCCGGTGATCAGAGTGTTGATGGAGTGAATCTGATCAGTGTGGGCAGGGAAGTCGGCACCAATACGGACGACCGCCGAGCGGCCGGCTTCTCGGAGGAAGAGATCGCCGAGATTGTTCGCCAGGAACAGTAGTCAGACGACCCTGATCTGAGAGGTTGATCACTGGGATATACCTATGAAAACTAGCGACGTGCTCGACCCAGAATTGTTCGCAAGTGCTGCGAAGAGAGATTCCCGTTTCGTCGTAAAAGACCGTTGGATCCAATGCGCTAATTTTGGGGGCGATGATCCTCGCCATACGATCGAGTTCTTCAACCGGCAGATGAACGAGGAAGTCAACGGCCTCGAGAGTTCCGCCCGGAGCCTGCAAGATTTTCCGAACGCCGATTGGGAGATCCGGATGTGGCTGGCCCGCCAATGTGCGGATGAGGCCCGGCACGCCGTAATGTTTCGCCGCATGCTGGAAGCACGCGGAGGTTCAGTGGGTCAGTTTCCAGTCTTGAACTTTCAATATCGGATAATCTCGAATATCGACAACCTCATAGGCCGACTGACGATCCAGAACCGAAGTTTTGAAGCCGGCGGGATTGATGCTATCGCTTTCGGAATCGAGGAGGCCCGGAAGCAAGGTGATGAGCAACTAGCGGAGCTTTACGAAGCACAGCTTGCGGACGAAATTGTTCATGTGCGCTTTGCGAACGAGTGGATTCATGTACAGACCAAGGAGAGTCCGAGAAAACTAATGCGTGTTGGAGAGGCGCTGGCGGTGGCCGAGAGAGCATTCTCACAAGTCATGGGTTCTGAGGGAGTCGCCGGTGTCAGCTATGCTGCCGATTGGGGCGGACGCCTGGAGGCCGGCTTCAGGCCGGAAGAGATCCGAGTTTCCGAAAAGTTGGCGTCGACCTCTCGAACAGATGGTCTGCCGGAACCGCACGATTGAGACTGCGTATTTTGAGTTAATCGACACCCAATAGCGCCCTCGGGAAAGCTCGACAACGGGAATTCCGGTGGAGGCAGGGGGGAGATCGGTCACGCCGCTTGGCTTCCACCGGTCTCCGGGGATAGCCGACATGGACCGCCGGTCTTCCGGAACGACTACCCTCTTCGGACCTATATGGAGGCTTGTGAAGAGACAGGTCTCATCGACGTGATCGCGACGGGAGTGCTTCCGTTTCCCCGCATGAGATTGCCGGCCCCACTGAAATCAGGCTACGTTCGACTGACCCGGAAACTGGGCCCCCTCAGCATGACGTTTAATCGATCTCGAGCGCGGTGGACGGCCAAGTGGGGCTTGATGCTCGCCCTTTATGGCGTGAAAATGAGCCGGTAAATCGGATCAATTGTATTTTGGCTCCAATCTAATCGTATGGACAGCCGCTCAACCTCCAGCCTTGAAGACGGGAATCAAGCCGATCCCATGGCCGTTTCGGCTTAACTCGGCACAGATTCGAAGCTGTTTCTGACCGGCCTATCATATTTACGAAGAGCACGGGGAGAACTAGAGTGCTGGCTCAGGGGGGGCAGTATGGGACGAGCCATTCCTGCCGGCGCGCGAATTCGAATTGACTTCGGCGATCCCGATCCGTATCGAAAAGGCCAGGTCATCGCGTTTCTGACCGAAAATCGCCTGTGCGTCCATCGGATTGTCTACTGCGGTCACCGGCGGGGAGCGAGGAACATTCTGATCACAAAAGGGGATCGCTGCTTGCTGCCGGACCCTCCGGTGGCTCTGGAATCCGTATTGGGACCCGTAACCGGGTATTCACTCGGGAACGATGACTGGATCGCCCCAGGAAGCACCGAAAGACGAAATCTGGCGACGCGGGCGCTTTCCTTCGTAGCATTTATGGGTCTTGCTGGAATTGTCGAAATCGATTCTAAAGCCGCTCTTTGGCTCGTGAGCAAGTTGAGAATAACAGTGAGGTATTTTCGATTGAAAGCGTGGCTCCCTTTTCGCGGACGTCGGTCGACGGGTTGAACCGCGCCCGGAGAGGTGGACTTCCGATAATTGTTGTGCGGGAGGCCTGCCCGATCCTTGCGGACAGGCGCTTTACCGTTTCGCCAGGTGATGAAACACATAATAAAAAGGGCGCATTATCTGGCAGGCCAGCTTTGTGTCGATGCGATCGGCAGCCCGGCACAGGAATGCGAGTTGCAACCGGACCTCATCCGAACTGCTGATGGCCTGAGTCCGGATCTGAACCAGGCTGCACGAGAGCTCTTCCCCCAGGGATGTGACCGCAGTGTCACCATGAACCCTCTTGAGAACTTCCGCCGGAACGGGTGCATCGAGCAGGTAATGGGCGAGGAACAGGCATACTAGAAGCATACGTTTCGAGCCCGACACGGAAGCATGGTCGAGGATTTCGGTCCAATTCAGCTTCGGGTTCAGTCGTAGTAGCTCGGCGACGTCGACGAGCCACTTCAGCGAAGCCCACTGATGCTTCGATCCGTGCAGGTACAGGGTGAACAAGAGGTCCTCCGGTACGAACCACGGCACTTCGAACCCGCCCAGTGACAAGCGGTCCATCCGATCCCACGCACGGCTCTGGATACTCGGAAGTCGCCAGTATGTTGGGGTCTGCCGCCAATTGAGATCGACGACCGTCCGTTTCTCCGATGTGAACGTGAAATAGCAGTGGTACAAAACGCGTACTTGTTCAGCGCGTGCGGAGTACTGTCGGTGAGATGTAAACCCCAGGTCGATCAGGGCGTGTCGTGCCTTGATCGCATCCGACGGTCGGACCAGGAAATCGATATCGTTGAACTGCCGCAGGCCTACGTCCCCGTAGAGATATAAGGCGAGCGCCGGTCCCTTGTACGGGGTCGCGACCACTCCGGTTGCCGCGAATGCCTGCATTGCCTTGAGTACTTCCGAAATACATACCAGGTTCTGAAAACGGACGGATTCAGCGAGCGACCGCAGCCGGCCCAGAGCTTCGGGCGGGACGTTCACGGACACTGCACCCGAGAGTGTCCGGTACACGAGAGGGATCAGGCCATGGCGACGCGCCACCATCATCAGGAGGTCCCAATCGAAGTCGCGACCGAGCAGGCTTGAGATTCGATCGATAACTTTTTCATCGATCGCAGTCCGTGCGGATAGCAGCAGCATTTCCATTTCTGGAGTCGGAGTTTCTTTCATGGGCGTATTTGCTGACAATCGGCGACATTCGGACGACAGTCCGATGCCCCCAAAATAGAACGTCCACTGATGTCGCTGTATGTTGTCGGTTGGTCAGTATACTTTTGTTCCAGCCTTACACCCCAGATCGCGTATAAACCTTCCTGCTGAGACTTGGAGGCCTTCCTGCTGAGACTTGGAGGCCTTCCTGCTGAGACTTGGAGGCCTTCCTGCTGAGACTTGGAGGATGGATTAGCTGAATCTGACCGCCGGTTCGGTCCCCGCTTCTGTACGGAGTTGGAATAGATCGAACTTGCCCGCGCGAGTTTCGTATGAGACAGCGGGCCAAGGTCAGGCCCTCAGCAAACAGTCTCTGTCCTGCAGTAGATCGCAATCCGGTCTCCGGGGTGGATGACGCTGAGGTCGCGGTCCGAATTCCAGGTACGGATGGCATCGATCGAAGTTTTGTGGGAGGCGGCAATCTGGCTGAGCGTATCGCCAGACCGAACGTTGTAGAAGCGCTTATCGGCTTCAGTTGGGGCAGACGCGGAATCCTCGGGTAAATCCTGGGTCGCCCTCAGCCGCAACGTCTGTCCTGCAACCAACAGGTTTGACGACAGGCCATTCCAGATCTTGATGTCGGCGACGGCGATGCCGAAGCTTTCAGCGATTTCAGTCAGCGTGTCTCCGCGGCGGATCTGATAGCCCTCCGGTGCGGGTGCAGGTGGCGCGAGAGTCGCGACCGGGGCTTCAGCGATGGAGATTCCGCTCAGGGGAATGACCAGAGACTGGCCGATGCGGATCATGTGTTGGTCGCTTAAGCGGTTCGCGCCGCTGATGGCAGCGATCGAAACGTCGTATCGGCCGGACAGATGCGAGAGGGTCTCGCCGCGACTGACGACGTGATGCTCAAACAGAAGGCGGTCCCGTTGACTCAGTGGAGCAATCCTCTCGGCATACAGATCGGAGTATCCCGCGGGAAGGATCAATTCGAATTCATCGTCGTCAGGAGGTGTCGCCCATTTCAAGATATGCGGGTTCAGTTCTTCGATGGTTCCTAACCCCAGGTCCAGCCCATCCGCGATGATGCGCAGGTCGGTGGCTTCTGCGACCGCGACGCGTTCGACTTCCAGTGGGTCGTCGGGACGGACATCGAACCCGTAGCGGGAGGGATTCCGTCCGATCAACGTCATGGCCAGAATCGTCGGCACATAGTTGCGGGTCTCTCGCGGAAGCAGATTCTGTTCAGCCAGGACCCAGAAGTCGGCCACCCCTGCCTTGCGGATGGCCTGGCGAACACGGGCCGGGCCAGCATTGTAGGCGGCCATTGCGAGGTACCAGTCACCAAAGGCGTCGTTCAAATCCCGCAGATGCCGGGCGGCCGCCCGGGTCGACTTTTCCGGGTCGGAACGTTCATCAATCCACCAGTTCTGCCGCAGGCCGTATTCCTTTCCGCGTGAGGCAATGAATTGCCACATGCCCTTCGCGGCGGCGCGAGACAGGGCTTGTGGCCTGAACGCGCTTTCGGTCTGGGCCAGGTAAATCAGGTCTTCGGGTACACCTTCTTCATGAAGGATGCGGTGGATCATCGGACCATAGCGGCCGGCTCGCTCCAGGCCGACTTCGATGGTCCTCCGCGCATTGCCCTCGGTGTAATACTCCAGGAAGGAGAGCACCCGGTCGTGAATCTGAATTGGCAGGGCCGAATTCGAGGCCTCCGCCTGAGACTCCGCCTGCTCTCTGAGCGATGGGTCGAGATCTTCGGTCGATGCTTCCAGTCCAGCCAAAGCGTCGATGGCGGCTCTCTCGGTTCGTTCGACTGTTCTCAATGTCTGCAGGAGCACGACGAGGTAGTCGATTTCCCGTTCGATCTCGAAGTTGCCCGGGGCGTGCTCCCGGGAATAGTCCCACAACAGTTCGAGCGCATTTTCGAAATCGTGCTTCGCCCCGTCAATGTTGCCTCCTCGTCGTAGTGCTTCTCCACTCTCCCTTAGTCTTTGGACTTCGATCAGCACGTGTGCGGTCGAGTCTATCTCCGCCTCAGGTTGGGTGACGGTTGGATTCGGATCGACCGGATTGGATGGGGAACCGTCGAATATTGGAGGGGGAGCCTGGACGATCCGGCGGTTGCTACCCGAGCATGCCGCCAGCAGTGGCAACCACAAAACGGCTGCGCAGATGACTCGACAATAGCTGTGATCCACGGAGGACACCCCTAGATATGGTGGTCAAAATTTAAAGGCAGGATGTACCGACTTGCGGTCCGAGCACCGGTGAAGCGTGGATTAGTCTCACTCCTGCAACAAGTTAGATTACACAACGCATCCTGTTGAGTCAAGATTGTGTATCTTTGACATTCTCAACAAAGTGCAGGCGCTGAATCGCCCATGTCGCGGTCGGGATGCGTGCCGCTCTTATGCATTGGCGGTGGCTCCTTCAGCTTTCCCTCCACCCGAGGCAAGATCCCGACGATGAACTGTGCCAGCCCTTCTTTCTTTCCGGAGCATGGTCGCAACTCGCGGCGGTTCAAGTAGATTCCGTCTTCACAGACCCGGGAACGAGACTTCCGGGCGGTCCGGTTTGAGTGTGACCTGTATGGCTCCAAGGATATCCGTCCTCAGTGCGGGGAGTTTAGCCGGGTCCGGGTGGCCAAAGCGGTTGTTGGCTCCTACGGAGATTACGGGAATTCCAGTCCACATTTGCAATTGAGTGTTCCTGCTTCCATGGTGGGGTACCTTGAGAATATCGACGTAGTCGGGCAGGCCTCGCAGGTCGCTTTCAAGATCCCCGGTCAAGAGTGCGCGGGCGTGGGCTGCCTCAAGAATGAGCACCAGTGAATCGTCGTTGTGAACTCTCAGGGCAGCGACCCGGTCCGGCGGAGGGTTCACCACATGAAACGGGCCAACCCGATCTCCAGCCGCGAGCCAGCGTATTGGAATGTTGTGTCGATAGACTTCCTGGATCAATTCTCTATAGCGGGGCACCATCGGATTGTTGCCCAGCCAGACTTCGCCGATTTCGAAATTCCGAATCAGGTCGAAGAGCCCGTCCATGTGATCGTGATGGGCGTGGGTCAGAGCAACGGCATCCAGACGCCGGAGTCCTATCGAAAAAAAATAAGCGCTGACAACGTCTTCGCCGATCGAAAAAGTGCCTGACTCGTGGAGAGATCGATATCCCCCAGACACCACACCGCCCCCATCGACAACGATGCGCTGGCCATCAGGCAGTTCGATCAGTGTCGAGTCGCCCTGCCCCACGTCGATGAAAGTCAGAGTGGGATGGAGCGGAGCGGGTGACGAGAAATCCCCGAACACGATCGTCAGGATCAGAATCGAAATTACCGATACCGATATGATTATTCCCCATGGGGTCCGGCGATGAAGGGCCCATATGATGCCGGTCAATAAGACCACGTAGAGAACCCAGATCCAGTACGGCGGTGATGGAACCCGTAGACTTGCGCCAGGCAATTGAAGCCCCGAGTCGACAGACCAGACAAATAGATCCAATATGCGATTCATCGTCCAGAACAGGCACACTGCGAGCGGCTGAGGCAGTACGATTAAGGCCAGACCCATGGGCGTGATGCATGCAGCGACGAGGGCGCCGATGACGTTCAGGGGAAGGGTGACGGCTGAGATCTGGTGATAGGATTCCACCGTCAGCGGGAGAAGCAGGGACTGGACGCCCAAGGTGACGCAGAATGCCTCGGCCAGAACGAGACCAACTTTCCACGGAATTGTGACAGTCCACAGGGGTAGCCCGCGAGCTTCGCACCCGAGGCGATGGGAAACGCGCCAATCCGCAATATCCGGACCCAGCGCCCTGTCGAGATCCGGGTTGTCGAGATGCCGTGTTGCGGGCCCGACCCAGCCCACCGTCCATCGGATCATCGGGACGGCCAGGAGCAGAATTCCGACTACCGCCAGAAAGGTGAACTGAAAACTGGGATCTTCCAGAGTTTGAGGGGTGATTGCGAGGATGACAATCGCGGTTCCAGCCAGCGCATTCCAGATCGCGTAGCCTCGGTCCAACAGGGTGCCTGCCAGCATGAGGCTGGCCATGAGTGTGGCCCGCATGACGGGCGACTGACCGTCCACTAACAATGCGTAGGCCCATACGACAGTCAGGGCAAACAGGAGACTACCCGTCCTCTTATAGCGTCCAAAGGGGATGCGTCGGCCGAGCCAGAGTGCAAGTGCTGCGACAAGGGCCAGGTTGAATCCCGACACCACGAGCAAGTGGATGAGGCCCGCTTTTCGGAACTGCCTGACAGCGTCCCCCGGCAGCCGCCGTTGTTGTCCCAAAACCATTCCGAGGACGAGCGCCTGGTTGGTGCCCCCGTCTCTGAAGTGGCCGGCGATACGTTCGGTGACCCACTGCCGAACGCGATTCCCTCCGTGCCATCCCCGCTCCCGGATCTGGATCAATCGAGGGTTTCGGATCGATCCGGTCCAGTAGATGCCCTGACGTTCGAGGTGTCGGCGGTAGTCGAAGGCTCCAGGATTTCGATACGAGATTGGTGGGCGCAGGCGCACAAGAACTTCGATGCGGTCGCCCGACCCCAGATCGAGTTGACGAAAGAGTCGGTCGAGGTATTCACCAGCGGGAAAGTACGAGAGTCTGGCTCGCCCGGACCATTCGGTTCCGCCAATCGACATAATTCGAGCGTTCAGGTAGTAGCCGGGTGCACGATGCTCCGGGGCACCTTCAACGATAGCGACCACCCGCACGGGGTATTGGTCGTCGACAATCGCCGGTGGGCGATCTTCCTGGAGTGAAACGAGAACCGCCCCCAGCAGAAAGATTGGAATTGGAGCGTACCGGGTTCGCGCCGTGGCTATCAGGATCGCCAGAGGAATGACTTTCCAGACGTAGTGACTGTTCAAGCCGGGGGATGCGACGATCCCCAACATGAGGGCGATCAGTGGCGGAACTAAAGGTGGCAGGGGCGGCAGTGGTGGCAACGGTTGTCAGCGAGCGTGTGGGCGGGCGGCGCCATTATACCACTGGCGAATTTGTGCTGTAGCTTGGGCATTTGCTTTTCGATGGTTAGTGGCCTGTAACAGAGACATCGCCAGTGGCGTTCGGAGCGCAACGGGGCCGGATTTCAGGAGGCAACAGGTTGACGACGCGACGTCGCGGGGACGAGGGAATGCGCCTACATTCCGAGGAGGAGCGACAACGAAGACGGCCCCGTTCCGCCCGAACCCTTCGGGCCGATGGGGGTTGCCGTCGATATCTTTGTCCGGCATTAAGTAAGACGGGTCATGATGAAACAGCGGCGCCTGCGGCCTCGGTATCAAACCTCGGTGGCCCTTCTCGCTTCGCGATCTCGCCTGGCAAGACCCATCGGCGCCACTGGCGATGTCTCTGTTACAGGCCACTAGCCCGCATTTATCACGGGTTTTCGTCGCGAAGCGTCGGAGGTGCCGACAGGGCAAGGCGCGCGACGGGAGGGCGACGGAGGCGCACTTGACAGTGCGTCGAGGAGCCTGACCAAGCGCAACGCAGCCCTGGCGGATGGATCCGGCGCTGGAGCAGAAAACTCGTGATAAATGCGGGCTAGGAACGACTTTCAGCGAAAACGCTTGAACCTGGTGTCTGTTCCTTGCGGTATTCGTCTATTGCACCGGGGATGCATCAATTGCGGCGAAATACTGCGATGGTTTCGATGTGATGGGTGTTGGGGAACTGGTCAACGAACTTGAGACAACTCAGCCCATAGCCTCCGTCCAGAATCATCCTGGCTTCGGGAGCGAAGGTTGACGGATTGCAGGAGACATAGACGACCCTATCCGGTTCGAGGCCGATGACTTTATGGACAATACCCTGGCCTGCGCCCGTTCGCGGGGGGTCGAGCACGACCGTGTCGGGTTTTACCCGAGATTTCATCAGGTAGGCCCACGCGGCGGCTTTGACAAATTCCACGTTGGTGATCTCGTTTCGGCGGGCATTCCACTGTGCGTTCGCGATCGAACGGCGATCGATGCCGATAATTCGGCCTCCCCCCCGGGCCATGAGCAGGGTAAAGAATCCGCTACCACAAAACAGGTCAAGAACGACGTTGCTGCCTTCAGTTGCGCCGACCACTTCGGATGCCATCGTTTTGAGCAGGTGCTGGTTAGGCTGAAAGAAACTGTCGGGACGGAGGCGATACTCGATACCGTTGACGCGCGTTCGGGGCAGGCGATCGGTCCACGCCGCCCGTTTGCGGCCGCTGTGAAATGTCGCTGCTACCTCTCCTTTCTCGGGTGAGGCGATGACATGCACGCTTTCTGTCGTTCGCAGTCGGGGCCTTCGGAGCGCCCTGTTTGCCTCGCCGATGAAGTGGTTCAACGCCGGCATGAGCGCCTTGCATGCGGTGATTGGTACGAACCGGTGGGTGTGTTCCCGGATGAAGCCCAGCTGGTGATCGTTCACATGAAACTTGGCCCGCATCCGGTAGCCCTGATCGATTCCAGTGATTCGACCGATGGGTGAGTCCCATTCAATTTGTCCAAGACGAGACAAGCTGTCCCGGATGATCGAATCTTTAATCTCGGCCTGTTGGTCATAAGCAATGTAGTCCCAGTTGCAGCAGCCTACGGTGCTGAAATTTGGGCAGACGGGCGCCCGCCGATGGGGTGACGAATTCATTACCTCCACCAAACGGGCGTTGATGTAGTCCCTCTTGCGTTCGAAGGCTTCAACTTCGACGACTTCCCCGGGCAGGACCTTTTTGACGAAGACCACGCCGTCTTTGGTCCGGGCCATCCCCGCGCCGCCGTGCACCAGTTTTTCAATCGTGATCTGCATGGGGAATCCACCGCAAACACTCACCGAAGAGTCATTGTCCCGTGCTGTGGTTCGTTCGGATCGATCCGATTCTCAGATCAAATAAAACAGGCTGAGGCGTGGCACACCGTAGCGCTCCATTAGCTTGCGCTTCAACAACTGCTGTTCGAGCATCGTCAGTTGCTCCACTGTCATCTTCGAGCGGAATGGCTTCAAGCTGGCCTCGACCCCCCGCTGGACTTCGATGAGCGCTTCGTCTTCCGCAGCGATCCTCAGGATGGCAATCAGTTTCTCTTCCAGAGCGTTCAAAACCGTCTCGCCGGATCGGAGATCGGATGCGTCCTGCCTCCGAATGGTGTCGCCGATGCTCGTCAATCGTCCAGCGAAATCGGGGAAAGTATCCGTCAGGCCGCAGACTTCGTCAGCCAGGCGATCGAGATATCGCTGGACTTCTTCGGCTGAGAACTCAGGAGGGGCGGGCTCTTCTGTCCGTATGTCTTTCTGTTCTTCGGCTACCGCAGCAATTGCGTTCGCGCAATATGCGAGCGAACTGATTTTACGTTTTGCGTTCGAAAAGGCTCGATCCATCCCCTTCAAGACGATTTCAAGGGGTACCCCCTGGTCTTTCCACGCTTCGATCAGCACCCAGTCCAAGGTGGATAGCAGTGTAAAGCTCTCCCTCCGTGTCTGGTAGTAACGTTCGATCTCAGTGAAATAGTTGAAATAGTTTTCCATTGCTGCGGTTTGTGGAGATCAGGGGGATGGTTGAATCAGACGCTCCCGGAATGATCAACGACTGATCCAGGCGCCACCAACAACGACGTCATCCCAGTAGAACACGGCTGCCTGCCCGGGTGTCACGGCACGTTGAGGGGTGTCGAAGCGAACGATCATTTCACCATCCTCACGGCTGACTGTTCCCGGCCGGGGCTCGAAGCGGTTACGAATCTGGATATCACAGCGGATGGGGTCAGTCAGAGTATCGATCGCGATCCAGTTCGAGTCGCGCACGCGGAAGACCTGTCCGGAGGTGTCATGATCGTCCCCGATGACGACGCGGTTTCGGTCAGGCTCGATCCGAATCACGTATTGCGGCTTTCCTGCAGCGATCAGACCTTTGCGTTGTCCCACTGTGAATTTGTGCAAACCCGAATGAGTTCCAACGGTCTCGCCCTCAAGGTTAACGATGTCGCCCGCGCCGGGTGTGGCCGCAGGAGAGTACCGTTTGACGAAGTCCGCGTAGGATCTTTCCTGCACGAAACAGATTTCCTGGGATTCCGGTTTGTTGTACGTCGGCAGTCCCGCCTGACGGGCGATTTCGCGAACTTCGTCCTTCCTGAGTTCGCCGAGAGGGAAGACAGTCTTTGAAAGCTGTTCCTGTGTGAGTCCGAACAAATAATACGACTGGTCTTTGTCCCGGTCGCAACCACGCATCAGCGTCCACCGTTGCAGATGGGTATCGAATCGGATGCGGGCGTAGTGGCCGGTCGCGACGCGCTCGGCTCCGATCTGGGCGGCCTTATCGACGAGATGGTGAAATTTGACGAAGTTGTTGCATAAGATGCAGGGGCTGGGTGTTTCGCCGCTCTGATAGCTTCGGACGAACGGCGCCACGACAGTCTCTTCGAATTGATCTTCGAGGTTCAGGACATAAAAAGGAAATCCGATGTGTCGGGCCACTCGACGAGCATCCCAGATGTCGTCGATCGAGCAACAGCGGCCAACCCGCTGCAGTTCAGAATCGAGTTCAGCGCCGCTGCCAAGCACACGCCGCTGGTTCCACAACTGCATCGAAAGGCCGACGATATCGTGCCCGTCCCGCTGCAGCAGGACGGCCGCAGCCGAGGAGTCCACCCCACCACTCATAGCAACAGCAATCATGTCATCTCCCAGGGGTTGATGTTGGTGTCCCCCGGTCGTTGTCTGAGTCGCGTCACCCGACACCGGTTGAACGTCGTCAGGTAGCGTCGCGGCAGACTGGGTCGTCCATCACCCGGCGCTCCAAGACTTCTAACCTTTCTGGTAATTCGGCGACAATTTTCTCAGTCTTTCCACGATTCCAGGCAGTACCTCTACAAAGTGATCGACGTCTTCGGCCGTTGTGAGCGCGCCGAGGCTTATCCGGAGGCTCCCAAATCCTTCATCTGGTGTTTTGCCAATCGCAGTGAGGACGTGTGAAGGCTCCATCGATCCGGAAGAACACGCCGATCCCGTCGAAACGGCGATACCTTTGAGGTCCAGCGAGATCACAAGCCCTTCACCCTCGGCACACTCAAACATGATGTTCGAGGTGTTCGCGAGCCTCGGGACATGTTCACCGTTGATATGGATGTCCGGTATTGCCTTCGTCAGGCGTTCTTCCATACGGTCGCGCAAATCTCCGATGCGGGCCAGCGTTGCCGCGAGGTCCACACGGGCCATCTCCGCGGCGACTCCGAAGCCGACAATCCCTGGAACGTTTTCAGTGCCGGCACGGCGGTTACGCTCGTGGCCGCCACCCGTCATCATCGGTCTCAGCGGCGTTCCTTTCTTGATGAAGAGCGCGCCGACGCCTTTCGGTCCGTGGATCTTGTGGGAGGACATTGAATACAAATGGACACCCAATGCGGATACGTCGACAGGCAGCTTTCCAGCTCCCTGGACGCCATCTGAGTGGAAATAGATACCGGCATCAGCAGCAATCTGGCCGATTTGCTCGATCGGTTGGATCGTGCCGATTTCGTTGTTGGCGTGCATTACGGAGATCAATATGGTGTCGGGACGAATGGCACCCCGCACCTGCTCCGCGTCGACCATGCCATCGGAATCTACGGGCAGCCAGGTGACCTTGTATCCCCGTTTTTCGAGCTCTTTCAGTGTGTTGAGGACCGCATGGTGCTCGATACGCGACGTGATAATATGACGTCCCCGGGCGCTCTGAGACGCGGCGATTCCACGGATCGCGAAGTTGTCGGCTTCGGTTCCTCCGCTGGTAAAGACAATTTCGGTCACGCGGGCTCCGATCAGCTGCGCAACCCGACCGCGCGCGTCGTCAATGGCAGCTTTGGCCTGCTGCCCGAACCAGTGGATTGAGGAGGCGTTCCCGTAAGCGGTCGTGAAATACGGCAGCATGGCTTCGGCTACCTGGGCCCGCATTGCCGTGGTCGCGTTGTTGTCGAGATAAGTGTGTTTCATAACCGCAGATTGCGCAGGTTAGTTCGAGTCATCGGCGTAGCCAAAGTCTAGCATGATCATCACCTTGACAACCGACTTCGGACTGCGCGATCCCTACGTCGGAATCATGAAGGGAGTCATCCTTAGCATTGCGCCGGGCGCCTCCCTCGTCGATATAACACATGAGGTCGGATCGCACGATGTCGCCGAGGGCGCGTTCGCCCTCGCCTCGGCCTATCGTTACTTTCCTCCGGGGACGGTGCATCTGGGTGTCGTGGATCCCGGGGTGGGTACTGAAAGGCGGGCCATCGCGGCTTCCGATGGGCAACAGATGTTCGTGGGTCCGGACAATGGAGTGCTTTCGCTATGTCTGGATAAACACGCCTCGATACATCAACTAACGAACGACGCGAATTTCCTGAGTTCCGTGAGCGACACCTTTCACGGTCGGGACGTATTCGCACCGGTCGCCGCCCGGTTGGCATCGGGAACGGCCCTGGAGACAATGGGGCCACCGATTCGTGATCTATTGACATTGACATTCGGCGAAACCCCAACGGCGGTGCACATCGATCGGTTCGGCAATATCGTGACCAGCCTCCGCCCCGAAGATTTGTCCTCGCAGTCGGCGCTCTGGATTTCGGGTACGCGCATCGCTTCTCTCTGTAGCACCTACGCAGATGGCCGTCCCGGTGAACTGTTCATGGTCGTTGGCAGTTCGGGCTTTATCGAGGTGGCCATGAATCGTGGCGCTGCGGCTGAGCGCCTCGAAGTCACCCGAGGCTCAGAATTCGAAGTAGAAACTGGGCGTAGAAAGCAATAAAATGAATATCTTCGTCGAGAGGGCGTGGCCACACATGAATTCACGGGAACTGTGCTGGATCTCCGCATTTCTGATTCGAGGGTCGAAGGAGGGAGCATAATGCCGGCGGGACTTCAGGACGTCATTGCGGGAGAGTCCGGAATCTGTTACATCGATGGCGACAAGGGGCTCTTGTCGTACCGAGGTTACAACATACACGAACTGGCGCCGAACTCGACCTTCGAAGAAACGTCTCATTTGTTGTGGTTTGGCACCTTGCCGACAGCTTCCGCACTGGATGAAACATGCACGGAAATGGCCAGCTATCGTCCGATTGCGACTGATGTCATCGCGATGATGCGTCACTTTCCGCGTACCGCGACCCCGATGGAGGCCATACGCACAGGCGTTTCTGCGCTTTCGATGTTTGATCCGGAAGCAGAAGACCCGTCACCGCAAGCGAATCGACGGAAGGCCCTCCGCCTGACGGCGCAGACCGCGACCGTAGTCGCCGCAGTGGCCCGCCTTCGGGACGGCAATGATCCCGTGCCTCCCCGGCCCGAATTGAGTCATGCGGGAAACTTCTATTACATGCTGACGGGTAACGCTCCGAATGAGACGATCGAACGCGCTCTGGATATCGCGTTGATTCTGCACGCTGATCATGAGTACAACGCGTCTACGTTTGCGGGACGAGTGACCGCGGGCACGCTGTCAGACATGTATTCGGCGGTCACGTCGGGGATTGGAGCCCTTAAGGGTCCGCTCCACGGGGGCGCGAATGCCAACGTGATGAAATTGCTATTGAAAATTGGGGACGATTCAAAAGTTGAGAGTACTGTGCGCGAAATGCTGGCCGCTAAGGTCAAGATCCCCGGTTTCGGTCACCGGGTCTATCGCACGGAGGACCCGAGGGCGACCCATCTGCGGCGAATGTCACAGGAAGCGGGTGAGCGTGTCGGCAACACGCAGTGGTTCGAGATGTCCACTCATATTGAACAGATCGTGAACACTGAAAAGAAACTCAACGCGAACGTGGATTTTTACTCTGCAAGCACTTATCACGTGATCGGACTGCCGATCGATCTATTCACCCCGTTTTTCACCGTCAGTCGGATGTCGGGTTGGACCGCCCACATCCTCGAGCAGTACGCCGACAACCGGCTAATTCGCCCCAGAGCCGAATATGTCGGACCGGCGCCGACGTTGAAGTGGGTGCCCGTCGACCAGAGAGTTTGAGTGACAGGTTCGATTCACAGTAAGTGGGAAATCGAACTGAACACCTGGTTGCGCAAGGTTTTAGCAATCACGCTCACTCTGGGAATTTGCGGCTTCATCTTTTACCAGTCCTGGTGGCTGTTTCTTGCGGCCTGGATTACCCGCGACGATCCCCCCGATCCCGCGATCTACGAACGCGCGATCGTTTATGACCCAGACAACGCAGATTACCGATTCACCCTCGCCCAGATTTACAACTATTCGACCGAACACCTGGCGTTTGAGAAGGCGCGTGAACAGTACCTGGCAGCTGTTCGCCTGAATCCGTATCGGTCTTCGCACTGGCTCGAGCTGTCGAAGTTTTATGAACAGGACGGTGATGCCGAGGGCGCGCGCGCTGCGATGGCCAAAGGGCTGGAGATGGATCCGAACTATGCGCAGACCCACTGGTCTGCGGCGAACCTGTATATCCGTTTGGGCGATTTGAGCTCATCGGACTTCGAATTGAGGCGAACGGCGGACCTTGACGTCAGCTATCTAACCCAGGTGCTGGATCTGGTCTGGCGCTTCTATGAAGATCCTGAAATGATCGTTTCGACGCACGTTCCAAACACGAAGGACGCGAATCTATCTGCAATGAACTACTTTATCGAGCAGGACAGCGAATCCGGCGCCCGCTTGTCCTGGGATCGCCTGAACAGTTTTTACACCACCCCGCAGGAGCGATTTGGATACATAAACTACCTCGTTGGCAAGGGAAAACCCCACGATGCACACCAAGTGTTTTCTGAGGGCGAACCGATTGCACAAATGTTCAACGGTGGCTTCGAAACGAATCCGATGAACGGCGGATTTGACTGGCGGTATTCCTCTCCGGGATATGCCCAGGCCCGACGGGACACGGCGCAGTCGAGGGAAGGGTTTGCGAGTTTCCGGATCGAATTCGCCGGTGAGGTGAACGCCGACTACTCGCACGTCTGGCAATGGTTGCCCACGGTGCAAGGCGAGGATTACGAACTGACCTTCTGGATGCGAACCGAGGCGATTTCGACGGATGCAGGAGTCTTCGTGGAGGTAGACGGGCGGGCGAGTGAGGCCCCACTGGGGACGACCTACTGGCAGGAATTCGCGATTCCGTTTACGGCGTCGTCGGATCTGGTGGTTGTCACGGTGCGGCGGACACCGAGCGAGAAATTCGACAACCTCCTGGGCGGTACCGTCTGGCTGGACGACTTTCAGTTAGCGGCGGTTCCATAGGGACCGATGCAGCACTGGTATGCTCTTTACACGCGTCCGCGGCACGAGAAGCAGGTGCAGCAGGAACTGGCGCGTCAGCGCATCGAAGCCTACCTCCCCACTCAAAAGATCCGGAGACGCTGGAGTGATCGGTACAAGATTGTCGAAGAGCCGCTCTTCAGGAACTATCTCTTCGTTCGATCGGCGACCCAGGATTGCCGCGAGGCCTTGAACCCCTATGGCGCGGTTTCATTTGTGACCGTCGAAGGGGAACCGGCGATTGTTCCCGACGTAGAGCTCGAGGCCCTGAAAATCATGGTCAGTTCTGAAATTCCACACAATCCGTATCCCTATCTGAAAACCGGACGGAAGATCAGAGTGAAGTATGGGCCTCTGGAAGGGTGTGAAGGCATCCTCGTTCGAAAGCGCGGGCTTTCCAGGCTTGTGGTGACCGTTCAGTTGCTCCAGCGTTCGATCGAGGCTGAACTTGACGCAGCGTGGATAGAGCCGCGTTAGCTAGCAGCCCGTGGCAGAAGTCTCGAGGACCGCGCGCAGGGGTCTTCGGGTTGCAGGCGCGCAGTGAGGAGCGGGCACCGAGGTTTGAAACCGAGGCCGCGGGCGCCGTCTTTTCATCGTGACCCGTCTTATTAAATGCCGGACAAAGCCTGGGGGGCGCCTGCGGCCTCCGTTTGAAACGTCGGTGGCCCCCCTGCGCCCAAAGGGTTACGGCGAAACGGGGCAGTCTTCGTTGTCGCCGACTCCTTGCAACGAATGAGCATTGCAACGTCGTCTCGACGTCGTGTCGTCACGTTGTTCCTCCTGGAATCCGGCCTCGTTTGGCCGTAACGCGGCCCTCGAGACTTCTGCCGCGGGCTGCTGGAGTTTGTCCCCGCGTGAAAATGCTATGAGCGGGTTTCCCGAAAAATGGTACGTGGGTTGGCAGTCAGCCGAGCACGTACGTCACTTTGATTTTCGATCGGCCCTGTCTGCCACGAACTTGACTAGAAACTATCAAGTGCTGAACGACGTTCAGCTTCTGAACGAACGGCTGGCCCAGGGGCACGGATCCGAAACGCTCCTGGAAGTGGGATGCGCGACGGGCGAGTTCTTTCGCTATCTTCAACTGAGATGGCCGAAGGTCACCTACTGTGGGACCGACATTTCTCAATGTGCTCTGGAGCGTGCGCGGGGGAAGTATCCGCAGGGGCGATTTCTCGCCAGTGGAGCCTCGGATGCAGACCTGGTCAATGTTCTGGGACTTCCCGGGAAACCGGACTTCCTCTACTCAAAAGACGTCGTCCACCACCAGATGGCCCCCTTCAGTTTCCTCGAACGGTTGATCGAGACCGCCAAGAATACTCTCGTGGTGCGGCTGAGGACCCGCGATTCGGGAGCCACGGTGTTTGACCCCGAGCTTTCCTGTCAATACAGCTATGGCGGCTGGATGCCCTATATCGTCATGAATATTGACGAGGTCGTCGAACGACTGCTTGCCTGGAGACCCGGCGCCGAAGTGGTCATCCACAGACATCACATGATTCTCGGTGGACTGCACAGTCGATCCCTGCCGAAAGATTGTTTTCTGCCTGAAACAGGCACAGCGGAAACTTCGGTGGCCGTCTTCCTGGAGACCGAACGTCCGGGCCGGGTCACGGTCAAGGACAGGCCTGAGGCCGATCCGTCTTACACGCTGCCCCATATGCTGGGGGCGGTGCTGCGCAAAGCCCGATCTGCGCTGGGGACACGCAGCGGATTTTGAGCACCGAGTGTTCGTTCAGACTGAACCTCTGAAGCGTTGGTGTGTCGTGTCCTCGATGACATTACCCCTGTTGATGAACGCCTTCTGGTATCGCGTCAGGTCCTGGAAACGGCTTCGCCGGATTCCGAAGCCCGGATCGTGATAAAAGGGCCGGCAGGGATAGAACACGGCGTATCCAAGATCACGGTGGGTTTCCATAGGTACCGTAGCCCGATGTAAACCCCGCGTGTCGGCGAGCATTACCGTTCCCGCGGGCAATGTCTCCGGCGTTCGCTTCGATCTGAACTCCGGGTACAACTCCTCCACATCGGAGTAATACTCCTGGCCATTAAAGATCCCGAAATTTCTGTGCGAGCCCCGTACGTAGTGGTGCGGGCCGTTTCTGCAATTCGTTCCATTCAGCAGAAAGAACACTTTGACCAGTTTTAGTCTGTCATTGGCGTCTCGATGCCAATTGTTGTTCTGATAGGCGTGCCGGGACGGGTAACTGCGGCGTGTGTAGGCCTCCACCAGCTTCGGTACGCATTTGAGGTAGCCGGCAACGATCCTCAGAAGGCGTTCGTCCAACCACAACCTGGTAAAGCGTGACGAATACTTATCGAGTGTCGTCTTCAGGATGTGAGGTCTGAATGAGTCGACGAACTGATCGTATTCGAGTCCCCCGCCAGAATTAATGAAAATGTCCTCGTCAAGGAGATCGTTGTAGGTGGTTGTTGTCCCGTCTGCGAACAGACGCGACGCGATCGGATCCGTGATCCGGGCCTCAGCCAATACCGGAAAATTGAACTCAAAATTCCTGAGCGCAGCCTCGTGTTCCTCTCGCAACAGGTGGAGTTCGTCAGGAGCCACAAAGCGCTCAAGAATCGTGACACCGTGTTCCTGGAGCTCCGCAATCGACTTGTGCTCGGTTTCGCTCGGTGCATCACTGCGCACGACGGCCTTGTTCCAGTAGCAAGTGATATATTTAAGGGCGTGTGTCAGTTTTTGGACCGTCGTCGGTTCAGAGAGAGAATATATCGGGTTCCGACGCATCAGTCTCTCGGCCGCATAGCCGCCCTTATAACCCGGTACATCGCAGGGTCCGGTCGAACTTGTTTATACTACTCACTGCAGCGAAGAGACCCGTCCATCGCACGGTATCGTAATCCGGTCGCCTGAGTCTCACCGTCGTAGGAGTTTATCGCCGGACGATCCGCTCGGCCGGCATCGAAACGGGATGGGTATCGTTTAAGCAGAATGATTGACATACATTCACACATTCTTCCGGATCTCGATGACGGTTCCCGGGACATGTCCGAGGCCGTAGATATGGCCCGCATTGCATTCGAGGACGGCATAACGCACATGGTGGCTACGCCTCACATGTTTAACGGCCTGTCGCACAATCCCGAACCGAGTGAAGTCGTGGATCGGGTTCACATGCTCCAAGAGGCAATAGGTGACAACCTCACAGTGCTGCCGGGAAATGAGGTCCACATCGCCCACGACATTGTTGAGAAGGCGGCAGCGGCGAAGGTGCTGCCCATCAACCAGAAGAACTATATGCTCATTGAGTTCCCTTCAATGAACGTCCCCCTAGGAGTCTGCGCGGCAGAGGCTGAATAACTCGGATTTGTGACGATTCGAGAGCGTCTTTGTAGGAGAGCCGCCCGATTTTCCCAACATGGGCAGCTCCGAGCTGTGGGGACTCGATCCGTTGGTCCTGTGGAGAGCGTTATGGGTCCCGGTGATGCGGATTAAGCCCATTCGATCTTCCCGTTCATCCGTCGTAAGTTCACTGCCAGAGCCACCAGGCTCCATTCACAGGTGACGTTGTCCAAGCCTCGCAAACTGAACTGTCGGAATCCCAGCACCGACTTGATCCACCCGAACGGCGGCTCACCGATGTGCTTTCTGGCCCGGTAGCGATCACGCCCCGTCTGGCTTTTCATCTTTCGGACCATGCGGCCCAGGGCCGTGCTTTCGGGTTGGAGTGGGGCCGTGGCGAGATCTTTCTCACGACCCATCGGAACGTACCCATCTATTTGACGTTGTTCCAGCATTCGCAGATTCGACTCGGATCGGTATCCAGCATCCGCGAGCACCCGGTCTGGACGCTCCGACAGATTCGTGTTCAACTCATCCAGAGTCGGTCCCAACTGCCCGGTATCTGAAGCATTGTTGCTCACCGTTGTGGCGACGATGATTCGGGCCTCCGCGTCCACGACCGCCTGCGCGTTGTAGCATTGTTGGAACCCGTCGGCCGAGGTCTTCATGATCCGGCTTTCCGGGTCGGTGAAATTGTCTTGGGCCTTCCCCTTGGGTTCACCCCTCGGGCGTTTGAATGGTTTGCCCTTCTTTCCGCTTCCCGGTTTGTCGTCTCCAGGCTTCCTTTCCGCTTCCTGGTCTGCCGCCATCTGACGTTCTTCGAGTCGCTTCATCGCCGTCTGGATTGTGGCCAGCCGCTTCGTGCGGGTCGCCAACCCGTCGGGCAGTTCGTCACCGCGCCGGTCCTTGCCGTAACGTTGGTCTTCTTCCTCATCGGTCGCCGTGGCCCGGTTCAACAGATCCCGAATCTGTTCGCCCAATTCGGTCTCCTGCTTTCTCATGCGTTCATAGCTCATCGCTTTGCGTTTGCTCGCATTGGCTCGCATCTTCGTCCCGTCCACCGCCACCGTTCCCATCTTCACCAGCCCGGCTTCCCGCCCCATCCTCACCACTTGCACAAATAAGTTCCCGAACTCTTCAAGATGCAGTTTTCGAAAATCCGAGATCGTTCGGTGCGCGGGAAAGTTCTCCGCTCCCAACATCCGGAACGCCACATCTTCGGTCATCTTCGCTGCAATCTTCCGTGACGAAAACACTCCCGTCGCGTACCCGTAGATCATCACCTTCACCATCATCCGCGGATCGAAGGCCTGATTGCCCGGCCCGTCCGTTCCATACCTCTGTTCGAACGCGCTCAAATCCATCGCATCCACGGCGTCCGATATGAAGTACGACAGGTGATCTTCAGCCAGCCAATCTCTCAATGATGGAGGCATCAGCAGGCTCTGTTCTGGAATATACGTTCGGTAAGTTCGTGGCATGTCCTATCTTCGATCCTTTTCTGCCCATTTCTGGTCCTTCTGCCGCGCAGACTCCTAGGCGCCGCGAATCTGTTTTACAGACTTCAAATCAACGGAGTGACCCCAATCCTCGTGCATCCCGAGCGCAACGTCCAGATTCAGAATGAGCCGTCTCTCGTGGCTGGATTCATCAATCGAGGTGTCCGAATTCAAGTGACGGCGATGAGCATTACAGGCGAATTCGGATCGACTGCTCGGGGGTGTGTCGAGACTCTGCTACGACATAATTGTGTCCACTTTATCGCGACTGATACGCACCGTGCCAACCGCAGACCGCCAATACTGACCAGAGGCCGAGACGCGGCGGCCGTGATTGTGGGTGAGGAGGCGGCTCATCGACTGGTACGGGACAATCCGATGGCCGTGATCGAGGGTAAGACCATCGTCGTGGAATCGCCTTCGGAATTCGAAGAGCCCACTAGAGGGGGAAGGTTTTCCAGGTTCTTTCAGCGTGGCAAATGAAGGGTTCGAGGATATAAGAAGCTTTCATTGATTCGCTGCAGTGAACAACCTGGCATATTCGCCATCGATTCTCAGCAGTTCGGTATGGACCCCGGTTTCGACGATCTGGCCTTTGTGGAGGACGACAATGTGGTCGGCGCCTTCAATCGTGGATGCGCGGTGCGCGATCTGAATCACGGTTCTATTTTGCGACACGTCACGGATCGTATCCTGAACAGCGCGTTCGGAAATCGAATCCAGAGAACTGGTTGCTTCATCCAGTAGGAGTATTTGGGGATTCGATAGAAGCGCCCGGGCGATGCAAAGCCGCTGCTGTTGGCCTCCCGACAACTTCATTCCCCGTTCCCCGACAATGGTGTCATATCCGTCGGCGAGCTCTCTGATAAACAGATCGGCGTTTGCCAGCTTGGCGGCCGTCACGACATCGCTGTCGGCATAACCTTCGCGACCGAAAAGGATGTTTTCCCGCACGTTGCCGTGAACGGCAAAGGAATCCTGACTGACAAAACCGATCGACCGACGCCATGACTCGAAGTCGAAGTCCGATAGCGGCGTATCGTCAATCATGATCCGGCCCGCCGTCGGTTCATAGAGGCCGAGCAGCAGATTCGCGATGGTTGATTTTCCGGCTCCCGAGGCGCCAACCAATGCGGTCGTCTGACCTTTCTTGAAATGGACATTGAGGCCACCGAACAGGGGTACGCGTCCAGCGTGTTCAAAGTGCACCTGTTCGAATGTAATGCCGGTCTGGAAGGAAGAGAACCGCCGGTCCCCCTGACGGGGTCGTGGGGTTTGTTCAATCAGGGCCGCATGGACTGCTTCACCTTCGGGCAGAATGCCAAGAACTTCCATCCGCATCCGTCCCAAGTTCGTCACCGTTGGAAGGAGTTGAACCAGACCCGCAACAAATATCCCAAGCTCCGGCAGTATTTCGCCCAGATTGCCTGAAGCTCGCATTCTGAGGACGAACAGCAATCCGAGAACAACGAGAAGAGCTGAGAACTCCATGAACTGCTTGGGTACGGCCGCCCAGATCAGATGCTTGGTCCACAAACGTGTGAACCCACGATTTTTGATCTCAAATTGCTTGACCCAATGGGGGGTCGTGCAGAAGGCGATTAGTTGGCGAATGCCTGTAACGATTTCGTTTACGATGACGTGTTCCGCTTCTCTTAACTTCACTCGCTCCCGTCCGACGTTGTAAGAGACCTTGCGTGACAAGTATCGAATGGCCTGATAATAGGCCAGCGCCATTACGATCAGTACGAGAACTCCTGAAGGAAATACCAGTACCAGGACGGTCGTGAGCGCGATCGCCTTTAGAGCTTCGGTTGCCATTTGTGGTACGTCTTTCATGAGAGTGGCAACATGAGTCGGTGCGATGAGACTGCGGGAGATCAGGTGTCCCAGTTTATTGTCGAGGAAGTACTGGTAGGAGTGTTCTGAATACCGCTCGATCAGACGGTTTTTCGTGTCGTACAGAACCTTGCCACTCCCGTAAGCGACCAGACTCTCCCTCAACAGACCGAATACGGCACGCAGAGAAAACGCAACGAGCAGCACAATTGCGGCGGCCAGAACTGGATCGGCAACGGGCAGAAGTGCAGCAATAGCCGCGAACCACCGACGAACGCCCGTCAGGTCTTCGCCAGACTCACCGACCATCGATGACAGCAGTGGATAAAACGCTCCGAGACTGAACGCGTCGAGCATCGCTGACGCGATCATTACAAAGAAAATCACGGTGTACAGCTTCTTATAGGGTCTCAGAAAGTAGATCAACAGGGCGAAATTCATCTCAGATCATCGCTCGGCATCGGTCCGGGTCAACCTGGCGGAATCCGGCGCATATGTAACCGGTGGGTTTGTGGTCAAGAACTGAACCTTGTCTCGGCCCCACTGGGCCACGTATCGATCCGAGGCATGCTCGATGGACCCCTCACGATCTTTGCCTTCCTCGAAAGCTTCAAGCAACCAGCCAATATATATGCCCATGCGCTCGAGCGCGCGACCGTCACGAAACGGATCAAGCTCGTCGAGGTGAGATGTCCAGTCGCCAAATCCCGGCGCTCCCGAATCTGAGGACCAATGCTCGAGGCATGCGTTCCAGAGGGCCGTCCAATCGTTAAATGCAACGCGACCTATACCCAACTGATAGAGAGGGCTCAGGGTCCACCCCTCCCGGTCCATCAGCAGCGTGCGTGTCCCCGACAACACCGCTTCGACCGCTGCGGTGCCGGCCCAAAGATGGCCATGGATTGCAATGTCGGAAGCCATGGCGGCTATTGGAGGGGGATGGGACCCATGCACGGAACCACCCTCGAGTACGATGCAGCGGCCTGTCGCTTCAGCCTGTTGCATCAACTGTGCAACGGGACCCAGCCTGCGCCGGAGTGTTCTCGGGACTTTCGGCTTCAATACCAGTCCAAGCCACGGTGTCTCGAGCAGCCTTTCGAGAAGAAAACCGTAAGCTTCCCGCATAATGCTGTGGCCGTAATACCATTTGCCGTCATCCGAAGAGTTTTCATCGAAGAAGGAAAGAACACGCGAGGCGCCGTGCTCCCGGAGACCGGTTCTCAATCGATCCGCAATTGGACGTTGTATTGGAAACCGAATGTCACCCAGGAGACCGACCGTGACGTAACAGCGTGTCGTCGTCAATGAGTGTTCCCTGGCGAGATCTCTTGGTCCGAATACAAGATTGACGTCTGCTGCCGGAGTTACATCGAGGCAGACGTCCGATTCGTGCGACCGTTGATAGCAGACGGACACGCCGCCCAGGTTTTCCAGGGCGTCGGTGATTGCGCAATGACGCGCATCGTATTTGTTCCAGGTAACGAACACTTTCGTTCCGTGTGCACGAAACAGTTCCTCCCAGTATATTCGCTCTCTGTCATAACGTGACACTTCCCCACAAAGCCAGCGCTCTTCCGGGGATGGCACTGATCCAGCCACAGACTTCGGCATTCGTCTGGTATGCCGGAACGCAGGAGCTTCCTTGAGCGTTGTGGCGCCGGGATGTGTTGCGATCGAACCGATGCCGTGATCGACCAGTTCGGATCGTTTGGCGTCGTCGAGCGGATCCAGCGGCAAATGAAAGACAGCATTAACCAGTTCGCCATCCATTATGTCCTGTTGAATCAGAGCCAGATCGGAGTGCAATGCGGGTTCGTTCAAGTTCAGCTGGCCGTAGTATTCAACGGCCACCGGCCGGCGTAGGATCGGTATTTGTCGAGGACGTCGGAGTACGGCCCGAAGGCCACCGTATCGGATATCGCGGAGCCATGCCAGTTGTGAAGGCGCCTGTCTGCTGAAAGTGCTATGGAGCGTGGGCCATGAAGCTTCAGTGCCGATCACGTCAAGATGCAGTGGGTTTGCATAGTCGCGAATGCGGCCAAACCACGGTCGGCGCTCAAGGAACAGGGCCGCAGTGGCACCGGATCGGGGCGACTCCCGCATCTTCCAGTCACAGATCTGGACGACCAACAGTCCCCGAAAGAGGTTGTCCCGTTCGAAAACGAGGCTCGCAGTGGCCATGCTCTTGCCCAGGTATATTCCCAGCCTTCGGGCATCTGGCCGGCTATTGACGATGCTCTGAAACGCGGCACTGTTGAGAATCGGAATCTGCACCCGATCGATATCGATGTGTTGAATTCGAATCCGTATGTTCAGTCCATCACGGTCGCGAATCTCGTTCACTTGAAACTCAAGCGTCGTGACTTCCAGTCTCATCAGGCCGGCACACAGCCTTGCGGCCACCAATCCCAATCGGGAACTCTCGATGGCATAGCAGGTCCATTGGGCAGGGGCGCTCAATTGTGTAAACAGCCATGGCAGGATAGTGTGGAACCAGGAGCGAAGGGTCAGGTGTTCGACGAAGAACACATGCGGATGCGAGTGCTTCATAGACTCTCGAGGGCGTGTTTGAGCGCACTGGCACAACTTTGGAGCTGCTTTGCCTTCAGTCCGACGCTCGACGGCAGCGTGATCGCCCGTTCGTAAAGCACGGCCGAGTTTTCAATCGCGTAGGCCTGGCAGTTCCGATATGGCTGGAGAGCGTGAATCGGATGCCACAGCGGCCGGGCTCCAACGCCCGAATTGGTAAGTTGCCGGATCGTCTTATTGCGACGTTCCAGACCGATTCCCGGCGGGATCAAGATCGTAAAAAGCCAGTATGTGGGCTTGCAGCGGTCAGATACCTCCATGAAGGTGAGACCGCTGACGTCGGCCAATTCATGGCGATAAATTTCTGAGGTCACACGTTTTCGATCGATAAACGCGTCAAGCTGCTCCATTTGGGCAACGCCGATCGCCGCCTGGATATTGCTGAGCCGATAGTTGAATCCGATTGCGGAGTGAACGTACTCGAAGGTGTCGTCTTTTGCCTGAGTCGTCAGGTACTTCAGGCGTCGAGCTATGACAGGATCGTTGGTGACCGCCATGCCGCCGCCCCCCGCTGTGACGATTTTATTGCCGTTGAAGCTGAACACGCCCACATCGCCGAAGGTGCCGACGTGACGGCCGTCGTATGTAACGCCCATCCCTTCGGACGCGTCTTCGACAAGCTTGAGGTTGTACGCATTCGCCAGTGAGGCGATCTCGGCAACGTTGCAACTGAGGCCCAGAATATGGACGGGTAATACCGCGCGGACGCGCCTGCCCGTATTCCTATCAATGCAGACTCCGTCGCGCAGCTCACATTCGTTTTCAAGGAATAATTTGAGTTTGCCAGCATCCATCTGCCAGTTGGCCATATCGGCGTCCATGAAGACCGGATGCGCATTGCAGTACCGAACCGCGTTTGCCGGGGCAATGAACGTCAAGTCCGACACGATTACTTCATCGTCTGGGCAAACACCTACAGCGAGGAGCGCGACGTGCAGTGCGGCGGTGCCGTTGACCGTAGCCACAGCGTGAGTGGCGCCCACCGAACACGCGACGATCCTTTCAAACCGATTGACAAACGAACCACCCGAAGAGACCCAACCATCGTCGAGGCACTGTTTTACATAGCTCCACTCATTGCCGGAAATGTACGGCTCCGAGAGCGGTATCATTTGCTTCGTCGGCTTCATGGCTCTGTATTCGTGGCTAGCAGCGACGCGCTATCGAAGGTCAATTGTCTTCACGACCCGGTTACCGAACCTGTCGTTGGCCGCCACTCCGATTCGAGCGACGTCGCTTAAGGAGAGGGTGTCGGCGTGAAAGGAATAGTACCAGCGGTCACCGGTAGCGGTGAAATCGAAGTTGTCGTGGATGAAACGTTGTCCCCGTGTCTCGATCGCAAGGAACGGCTGCGGACCGAATACTTTGCCGTTCCTTGTAGATACCTCGATATGAGGCACGTCGTCGGCAGGATTTCGATGGAGCGAGATATTGAGGTCGAGCTTCTTGCCCATGTGGCCGTCCGGCCAGATGACCGATCGAAAAGCCGTTGTTGCATCGGCGTACTTGAACATCACACCGGGATATCGCGTGCTCGACTCTTTGACCAAGCCTCGCAAAAATTCGACTTCGGTTTCCAGGTCACGAAAATCGTGGGACGCGATACCCACCAGAGTGGGCTGCCCCGTGGCCGCCCGTTGGAACGCTTTGTCCATCTCCGACTGATCGATACTTGCAATTCGATTCAGCACATTGAGGGCGCGGCCGATCCATCGCCGGCAATTGCCGGGTATTTGGTAGTTGTCGTGACTGGGATGGTAGACCGACCAGTCGGCGGGCGCCAGTCGCCAATCACCGGACCGTCCCTTCCGGAAATCGATAGACAGGTCGAATTCAGCCGGATCATCGAGAGCCATGTTCGAAATATCGAACGGAATCCACTGTTCAAGGAACCAGTTGCTATCGGGCCTTTCGGCCTGGAACCCAGCCCGGAAGACCGTCGGAAACCACGCTCTCTCAATGATCCGGCGGCACAAAATTTGATATAGCTCTGGAGAATTGACGTACGAAGTCGCACATCGATGGGCATCTCTGTAGGTTGACATGGGGTGGAAGTGCCAGTGGATTTCGTCGTCCCACTCCTGATGCTGCGCCAGGACCGAGCGATAGTGATCAAAAATATTGTGGTACCCCATATCGCGCCGACGGGGATTGTTCCGGAAACCGACGTGGTCCAGACAAAACCAGTTAAACACCCAGGCGCTGCCATAGGAATCGACTAATGCAGTCCTGAAAGCTGGCTGCATCAGTCGATGGATCATCGCATCGACTTTGTCCCAGGTGTCGTTGTAGTTGGTCAGGTGACCACTCAGGGCAAGCGCTACCTGTGGTTCTGAGCCTCCTAGATCGATCTCCCGGCGTCGCAACCGATCTAGATTTTCAACAGTGGGTTCGATGCCAGCTATGCCGTAGAGATCACGCAGTCGTTCAAACTTCGCATCGAGTGACTCGAACAGGGGGCCTTCAGTATCTACCGCGTGAACAATATACACACATGCAGGCGGCGTCACCGTGATCTCCAGTTCTGCGGATCGAGAGGGTCCGTTGGGAACGCCTGAATTCCTGTCTTCAGTTGTGCCCAGTTCCTGAAATGTGTCGAGATGCGGTCGTCGTCTTCGAATATACGCACTATGTCGTCGAGCGATACCTCGTACTCAGAGCGCTGATATCCGAATTCCTCCATCAAGGGGCCACACACTGTCTCGGTGAGTCCGACTTCCGTTAAAGACAACAGCTCTTTCCACCGATTGATCGAGGATTCTACGTCAAATGCGGAGCTTCCGATGGCTTCGTGAAAAGCGGAATTGGCCTGCCACGTGTTGCCGTATGCGTCGCTTCGGGCAGACAGATCCGGAAGCGTCAGCAACCGGTCCAATCTCATGAAGCCGAAGAGATCGTTTGCGACGCGTAGAGCGTTCCGCGCGAGATCTTCGTATCGCACAACAATGAAGCGATCGTCCGGCAAGGACGCCTGCATCTTCAGACTGCACTTCATTGCATCGAAGCAATTGAAAACCGCTTCGAGGTAGGTGGGAGAAGGCGTGTATGTGTAGTGCTTGAACGAAGCGAGGACGCTTCTTGGATCGCGGACTATGGTGATGGCACGGCCGTTTGGCATCATTTCCAGAAATGATGGAATATCTCTCCAGACGAGCTGGCATTTCTCTCCCCAGTGAGTGATTTTTCGATCCAAATACAAAGAGCTCATCACGACATCGTAAAAATCGCCGTATCCGAAGTGATCACGCCCGCGGAGTTCTCCTTCTATTTCGTTCCGGTTCAAGTCCATTGCGTATCGGGCTTTCAATCGGCCAGCGACTTCATCCAGGGCTGCACGCCAGTGGTCCTCTTCGCAAATCGGATCGAAGCGATTCCATACGAACCGCAGTACGTTCACCCGGTACATCGTGACGCTGAGTGCCGGATGGGAGTCCAGAACCTGTGCGAGGAACTCAGAACCCGTTCTGTAGACGCCGGTGATCAGCGTCTGGCTTTCCGACCGCGCAATCGGCATGACAGGAATCCTTAGACTGCGGTGCAATCAGTCCGAGTATCGTTTCGGGGGCCCATGCGGGTCTGCCGCCCTGCCGATATACATCCCGAATAGGTCTGCGACGTTTGATTAGCCTGAAACAGCCGTTTGGCCTGATGGTGGGTCTGGGGATGGCGCATGGCACTCACTCCTAGCAGCCCGTGGCAGAAGTCTCGCGGGCCGCGCGTAGGGGTCTTCGGGTTGCAGGTGCGAAGTAAGGAGAGGAACGATGTCTTTTCATCGTGACCGACGAACGACAAAGCCTGTGGCCCGAACCCCCTTGCGCCCAAAGGGTTACGGCGAAACGGGGCCGTCTTCGTTGTCGTCGACTCCTCGCAATGAATGAGCATTGCAACGTCGTCGTCTCCTAGAATCCGGCCCCGTTTGGCCGTAACGCGGCCCGCGAGACTTTTGCCACGGGCTGCTAGCGTACTGTGTATTTTAACTTCCATTCATCCCCCGCCTTGTCCCAGAGATGGGGTGGCCGAAATCTATCGCACAATTCAAGGAATCGTTCCCGTCCGAGTCCAATGAATTCCATGACTTCACGAAAGTGTTTGTCGGGAAATTCGCCATCGAAGCGTCGGACCAGGGCCACACCTTCTTTCCTGGTGAGGTGCCGATTCCGAATCTCCTGTGACGCGTCGTAGGTGGCGCGGCCTATGCCAAACTTGATGTATGTCGTGTAGTAATGGAGGCCGTCGATCTTGTCGTCAAGGCTGTTGTATTTGCTGTAGGTGCCTTCACTTCTTTCCGAATTTGCCTCGAAGCCGGTGTGTTCGACAGCGTAATAATAGCTTTCCTGAGGAGTCCACTTCAGGTAATAGCCGAGGTAGTGCACCTCGATCCGGGAGCGTGCCAGCTCTCTGTAGTCGGCAGGAAGATAGGGAGAAAGGTCGTTTAACGAAAGGCCGTGGTTCTCTCTCAACTCGTCAACGGATACTCCGGCCAGACGCACTTCTGAAAGGTTGTTGCGGGCATAGTACGACTTATCGCGCAATGACGCCGCACTTTCGGCTATCGGGTTACCGTACTCCGCTTCGCTTTCCCCAAAGAACACCAGAGGCACCTTGTGCTGCATTGCCATCTTGGGCGCAAGATTCTTCTGTCCGAGAATGAATGGTTGAAACGGATGGAAGAGGTTTTCGATCGCCAACCGCGTCAGTAGGCGATGGACGCGGCCATTCGGCGTGAAGGTAGCGTTGTCGAATCCACCGACTTCAACCCAATTCCTGAAATTTTCCCGGCCGACGTCCGTATAGATAAGCGGGGGCCAGGTCACCGTCAACGGGTGCATGCCGTACTTGTATTTGAGGATATGAGCAGTATGGCAACTGTCCTTGCCTCCACTGCCGGGAACGATACAGTCATACGCTCCATCGCTCCGCCGGTGACGATCGAGAACGGTCAGCAACAGCTTTTCTCTGGCTTTCCAATCTATGTGCTGTTTCTCCTCCGCAACTCTGCAAGCATCGCAGACGCCTTCGGTGTCGATGTGCAATGTCAGGATTTTCCGTCCGGCCGTATTCTTGAACTCGGCTGTGGATACGGGCCTCTGATTAGACATGACACAGCGCTTGCAGAAGATTACATCGACAGGAAGGCCATGCTTTCCGAGTTGTACAGCTTCTTCGGGTTGTTCTTTTCTATCAAGGTGCATTGAGTCGATCCCTGGCCGTTACTCGTTTCGCTTTTCGACAGACATTACCGATTCCCGTGAGGTTGAACTTACACTCACCCGACCCGGCCTTCGCTGGTATGTGCTGGATTGTTGCACGCCCTTAACCGACAATCAGCCGATGGGTCTCCGTGCGAATTTCTCGATGTTTCGATAGACCGTCAGGCCGTCCCAACCGCTGCGCTCCGGATGAAACTGCGTGGCAAAAACGTTTCCTGTCGCCAGAGCTGCGCAAAATTCCTGTGAACCATAGCGAGCCCGCGCGAGTACCAGACTCGAATTCGCAGGTTTGACGATATACGAATGTATGAAGTACATGAACGTCTGGTCGGGTACTCCCTCCAATGGCGAATCAATCCAACTTCGCTCTGAATCCGAATCGGTGGGTGGACGAATCGATTCCCATCCGATGTGCGGGATCTTGAGTTGTCGTCTCCCGTCATGTTCCATCGTGAAACGCTCGACGGTACCCGAGACAATATCCAGGCCGGAGTGCTTCCCGAATTCATGACTTTCGGTCATCAGAAGCTGCATGCCGAGGCATATGCCCACGAGCGGCTTGCCAGACGACGCGAAGTCTTTCAGCGGCGCCACCAGATCCAGCTCGTGCAAAGCGCCCATCGCCTGACCAAACGCGCCAACGCCGGGTAAAATAGCCAGGTCAGCGTTCCGCAAGTCGTCCTTGGAGGAAGAAACGCGCGTAGCGAGGCCGAATGTTGAGCAAGCGTTCTGAATACTGAAGAGGTTACCCAGCCGGTAGTCGACAATGACTATGTTCAGCTGCTTCACGGGTGGACGAGGCTCGTTCAATCGGTCGCCTGCGTTGCTACGCTGTTGCTCTGAAAGGCGTGGCTGGTATCAAAGCAGTCGATCAGGGTCGGGGTGACTGGAAATCTGCTGGAAACCGGCCGTCCTGCAGCCGATTCCACTCTCGATCAAGGAATCTTTGAGTTCCTCAAGAGAAACGTCAGACACTTTCGAAAAAGTCCCTTGGCTCATCAGGTACTCCGTATTCCGTTCGGACGACGGATGGCCTTTGGATTCATGCCGCCTCAGTACACTGTAGTGAAGCATCGAGGCCAGGCACACCGCACTGGTCCCGGTCTGAAGAAACAGGTCGCGCACGTGGTCTGGACGCCCGGCGCCACCGCATGCAATGACAGGGATCGACACTGTTTCAGCGATCCTTCGGGTGAGTTCGATATCGAAACCTTTTCCTGTGCCTTCACGGTCAATTGAAGTGACCATGATCTCTCCAGCTCCAGAATCTGCAACCCGGCCGGCCCATTCCAGAGCATCAACGCCCGTCGTCTCTCGTCCGTTATCGGTGTATGCCTCGTAGCACCCGTTCGGCTTCCGTATCGCTTCGATCGATACGACAATGCTCGAGGATCCGAACTGCGTTGCGGCTTCACTGATCAGTTCCGGGCGGTCGATCGCCGCCGTGTTCAGTGCGACCTTGTCGGCTCCTGCCCGCAGTGCGTCGCGGATGTCTTCGGTGGTTCTGAGACCTCCACCGACGGTAATGGGTATAAATACATTTTTCGCAATCTGGCTGATCATTCCGAGCAGGCTGTTTCGCTCGTACAGGCTGGCGACAACGTCCATGTACAGTAGTTCATCGGCACCCTGTTCGTAGTAGAGACGGGCGAAGTCTTGAGGCCTTCCCAGCACCCGAAGGCCTTCCAGATGAATGCCTTTCACCAGGTTCGGCCCCTTGATGTCGAGTCTGGGAATGACACGGACGGTCATGATTCTCGTCTCGACAGCAGCCACTCGGCGAATTCGAGATCATCGATGCTGTCGATGTCGATACTCCGGGATACTGGCATTTCGTGAGCGGCCAGACGCGCGACCTTGAACTGGTTTTCCAGAGGCAATAGGGAAGGCTTGACCACGTAGACTGCGCCGTTGATCGCGAGGACGCGGCGGGCGTCCTGCCGGCGGGATCCGTTTTTCATCGCTTCGGTGCAAGGCTGCACCAGTCGGGTCGGACCCGGGATTTCCTCCACCATATTAAAGTAAGGGCTGTCGTGGGCCGCAACTGCGGTGAGGCACAGCTCTGCACCGGTATCCCAAAAGTGTTCGACGGCTCTGTCGATGTCCATACCTGTTCGAAACGGCGAGGTGGCTTGCAGAAGGACGGCCGCATCCACCTGGCTGCCACTTGATCTTTCCCAAGAGTCGACCGCGTGAGCAACCGCCATCCAGATTGAAGATTCGTCTCCGGACAGTTCTGCTGGACGCAAGAAAGGCACGTTGGCACCAGCCGACTTTGCAGTTTCTGCAATTGAAGGATCGTCTGTCGATACAAGGAAATCGTGCAGAAGACAGCTATCGTGGGCGGCTTTGATGGAGTAGGCAATCAACGGGAGACCGCCCAACAACCGGATGTTCTTGTTCGGCAGACCTTTCGATCCACCTCTGGCAGCGATGATTCCGAGGTTAATCCTTGAGCCGTCTTTCAATTGCCGTCGGATTTTCCGGACTTATGATCCGTGTTTGCGCGCTCATAGTCCCCGGGCCTGCCAATGTCCATCCAGTACTCCAGGACGGGAAAGGCGGCCACGCGTCGGTTTTCGGCGACCAACTCCGAAATCAGGTCGGGTGCGTCCACCGGTGTGCCGGAAGGGATGATGTCGATGACATCGGGATTGATTAGATAGATCCCGGCGTTGATGAACAGTGACACCGTCGGTTTCTCCTCCAGCCCATGGACCCAACCGTCGCGGACCCGGGTGACTCCATAGGGAACGTCGAAATCGTACCGGCGAATCCCCACGGTCATGTCGGCACGACGCTGATAATGAAACGATGCCATAGCCGAGAAGTCTAACTTCGTCAGGATGTCTCCGTTGACAACGACGAACGGTTCCTTCAGTTGTTCGCGCAGCATTCGAAGAGAACCGATCGTACCATAGCGTTCGTTTTCGGAAACGTACTGGATATCGAGGCCCATTGCCGCGCCGTCGCCAAAGTGCTCTTCGATCATTTCGCCCTTATAGTGCGTGGATACGAACACTTCCCTGATTCCGCCATCGTGCAGCTGTTGAAGTATGTGGTCCATGATCGGTCGCTCACCGACCGGAAGCAGCGGTTTGGGCAAATCTCCGGTTAAAGGGCGCAGTCTTGTCCCCAGCCCACCCGCCATGATGACGGCCCTTGGCCCGCTCGCCCGGACTGTGTCCAGATCATGAAGGAGGATCAGGTCGATGACTTTGTTATCATCGTCGACGATCGGCAATTGCTGGACAACGTTCTGGACCATCAAGTCGAGATAGCTCTGCAGCGGCCGGTCGCTTTTCGCCGTAATCGGCGATCGATTCATGGCCAGTTCGACAGTATCTTCGAGGCACCCTCCGCCGAGGACCGCACGGCGGATATCCCCGTCCACCAGGGTGCCCATGAGGCGTTGATCGTCATCTACGACCAGGACGATTCCAGTGCGGCTCTCGACAAGCGTTTTCATCGCCGACAACAGCGAATGGCCGGGGGAACTCGAACTATTGGTCCAGTCCCTTTTCAATTGACGCGTTCCAATCGTTGCGCCGGTACGCCGGCCACAGTGGTGCCGGCCTCGACCGATCGAACGACCACGGCCCCCATGGCGATGGTCGCCCAGCTTCCAACGGTAATGCCTTGCCTGATGATGGCTCCCGCACCCACGAAGGCGCCTTCGTGGACCCTCGCTCCGCCACCCACCAGCGCGCCCGGGCATATATGTGCGTGGTTACTGATGATCGAATCGTGTTCAACCAGCGCGAGTGAATTCACGATGACGTTTTCGTGGATGGCTGAATTGGGGTTGACGACAGCCCCGGCGAGAATGACACTGCCCGGACCGATCTCCGCGGATGGGGCCACGATGGAATCAGGATGAAGCACCGTAGCCGGGGACAGACCCAGGCGACTGATCCGATCGAAGACTTCCTTCCGGTGAGAATTCCTGTCGACCGATCCGATTGCGATGACGAAGTATCGAATGCCTGCCGCGGCCTTAGCCTCTACCTGCCCATCGTCACCGATGACGGGCACACCGAGGATCGATCGTCCTTGCATAATGGGATCCGGGTCCGTAATGCCGATCGGTTGATAGGCACCTTCAAGCTTCATCGCGTTCAGAACGACCCCGGCATGTCCGCCGCCTCCGATCACGATGCAATCCTTCATAAGTTACCGGGATTCACCCGGGACATGATCTGTGAACCGTTTCGTCGTCAGCGCCGGCTCCAGTGTTACTGAAGCAAGCCGCTCCGCGATGCGTTCGGCGGCTCGGCCATCGCCATAGGGGTTCGACAAACCGCTGAGCGAACGCCTGAAAGAGGGTTCAACAGCGTTGCGAATGGTCGCCACAATGTCCCGCGTCTGGTACCCGCAGTCGATCACGTTTCGTGGGTGCACCCGGCCTTGCTGCCGGCTACCGATATTGACAACCGGTAGTTTGAAGGATGCGGCTTCGATGATTCCACTGGAAGAGTTCCCGACCATTGCGGATACGGCGTTCATAAGGCTGAAATAGCTTCGCTGCCCCAGGTTCCTGGCCAGCCGGCAACGGGGGCGTTCTCGCGTGTATGCTTCGATCCTGTCAATGATGACTCTGTGGTTCGTATCCGCATTGGGATAAGAAAACAGGCAATCGACATCGACCTTGGTGAGCGCATTCAGAAGGGAATCGATGTGTGCTCCTGTCTGGTCCGTTTCCAGAGTTACGGGGTGAAACGTGATCAGAAGAGACCGGGACGCGCCATTGATCCCGAACTGAGTATGCAATTCTCTGGCATCAAGAGGCTTGAAGTTGCTCACCGCATCCAGGGCCGGCGCGCCCGTGACCGAGATTCTCCACGATTCCTCCCCGAGCTGCCTGAGGCGGCGCGCATAAACTTCTGTGGCGACGAAATGGAGGTGGCTCATCTTCGAGATGGAGTGGCGAATCGCGTCATCGATCGCTCCCGCTGTCAATTCACCGCCGTGGATGTGGGCAACGGGAATCCGAAACGGCAAGGCGGCCGCCACGGCGGCAAACATGTCGAAACGGTCCCCCAGGACCAGCAGGATGTCGGGTCGAAACCGCGAGAACAGCCTGGAAAATCCGATCACCCCCTCACCGATGGACCTGCCGATGGCCTCTTCCGTGTCGCCCGTACACAGCGAGGGAATCCGCTCAAATATGGGGAAACCTGCGTCTTCGATCTCACGCCAGGTGAGTCCGAAATCCTCCCGCAGGTGGGCTCCGGAGACAATCACCCGGAGTCGAACATCGTCGAGTGACTGGAGTTGTCTGATGATCGGTCGATAGGCCCCGAAGTCTGACCGCCCGACGGTGACGGCCGCAATCTCCCTCACTGAAGATCCGCCCAGTGGAGGGTGTCGTCAGCCGAAACCGGCCGGACCAGTTTCCGGCCCAATACCTGTCCGATATCTTCTGGGGCGATGCCCGTCCCAGGTCTCTTGATTGACAGGTGACGGTCTTCAAGGGTGACCCCGGCCGGCATGTCAACAGAGACGACGATGCTTCGCCGCGTGACCTCCCGAACCGGGAGTTCCGCGCGCACGGGGCCCTTTCGGGGGCTTCCCAGCGCCTTTTCCAGTCGCCGCACGGATTCCACCATTGCTTTGAATGCCACAGGCTCGGTCGACATCGCGTGATCGGGGCCTGACATGTGATTGTCCAGCGTAAGATGCTTCTCAAGCACAACCCCTCCAAGGGCAACGGCACCTAAAGCCGCTTCGAATCCTCGTGTGTGATCGCTGTAACCAACTGAAACACCAAACGCATCCCGGATGACGGAGATTGCCCGCAGATTGCAGTCTTCCAGTGCCGCCGGATAATTCGACGTGCAGTGGAGGAGGATGAGCTCTCCACAACCGGCGCTCCGGAGCGCTTCGACGGCCTGCTGGATTTCCGCCATGGTTGCCATGCCCGTGGAGAGAATAACAGGCTTGTCTTTTCCCCCTAGGAGTCTGCGCGGCAGAAGGACCAGAAATGGGCAGAAAAGGATCGAAGATAGGACATGCCACGAACTTACCGAACGTATATTCCAGAACAGAGCCTGCTGATGCCTCCATCATTGAGAGATTGGCTGGCTGAAGATCACCTGTCGTACTTCATATCGGACGCCGTGGATGCGATGGATTTGAGCGCGTTCGAACAGAGGTATGGAACGGACGGGCCGGGCAATCAGGCCTTCGATCCGCGGATGATGGTGAAGGTGATGATCTACGGGTACGCGACGGGAGTGTTTTCGTCACGGAAGATTGCAGCGAAGATGACCGAAGATGTGGCGTTCCGGATGTTGGGAGCGGAGAACTTTCCCGCGCACCGAACGATCTCGGATTTTCGAAAACTGCATCTTGAAGAGTTCGGGAACTTATTTGTGCAAGTGGTGAGGATGGGGCGGGAAGCCGGGCTGGTGAAGATGGGAACGGTGGCGGTGGACGGGACGAAGATGCGAGCCAATGCGAGCAAACGCAAAGCGATGAGCTATGAACGCATGAGAAAGCAGGAGACCGAATTGGGCGAACAGATTCGGGATCTGTTGAACCGGGCCACGGCGACCGATGAGGAAGAAGACCAACGTTACGGCAAGGACCGGCGCGGTGACGAACTGCCCGACGGGTTGGCGACCCGCACGAAGCGGCTGGCCACAATCCAGACGGCGATGAAGCGACTCGAAGAACGTCAGATGGCGGCAGACCAGGAAGCGGAAAGGAAGCCTGGAGACGACAAACCGGGAAGCGGAAAGAAGGGCAAACCATTCAAACGCCCGAGGGGTGAACCCAAGGGGAAGGCCCAAGACAATTTCACCGACCCGGAAAGCCGGATCATGAAGACCTCGGCCGACGGGTTCCAACAATGCTACAACGCGCAGGCGGTCGTGGACGCGGAGGCCCGAATCATCGTCGCCACAACGGTGAGCAACAATGCTTCAGATACCGGGCAGTTGGGACCGACTCTGGATGAGTTGAACACGAATCTGTCGGAGCGTCCAGACCGGGTGCTCGCGGATGCTGGATACCGATCCGAGTCGAATCTGCGAATGCTGGAACAACGTCAAATAGATGGGTACGTTCCGATGGGTCGTGAGAAAGATCTCGCCACGGCCCCACTCCAACCCGAAAGCACGGCCCTGGGCCGCATGGTCCGAAAGATGAAAAGCCAGACGGGGCGTGATCGCTACCGGGCCAGAAAGCACATCGGTGAGCCGCCGTTCGGGTGGATCAAGTCGGTGCTGGGATTCCGACAGTTCAGTTTGCGAGGCTTGGACAACGTCACCTGTGAATGGAGCCTGGTGGCTCTGGCAGTGAACTTACGACGGATGAACGGGAAGATCGAATGGGCTTAATCCGCATCACCGGGACCCATAACGCTCTCCACAGGACCAACGGATCGAGTCCCCACAGCTCGGAGCTGCCCATGTTGGGAAAATCGGGCGGCTCTCCTACAAAGACGCTCTCGAATCGTCACAAATCCGAGTTATTCAGCCTCTGCCGCGCAGACTCCTAGGTGCCGCAGCAAGCCCATGTTTGTCAACTCGCCCGACCCGATCTTGAACAGGGGAACCTCCAGTCTGCTCAGGAGGTCGGCGCTGGCTTCGTCGAAGGGTGTCGAAAGAAACATGATTCCGTGC
Organism: Terriglobia bacterium; assembly: GCA_965263045.1. Lineage (GTDB taxonomy): Bacteria > Acidobacteriota > Terriglobia > 20CM-2-55-15 > 20CM-2-55-15. The sequence goes on along the minus strand of CBDHGK010000041.1, from coordinate 2,808,610 downwards.
CGTGCCGCGTACATGCTCAATTTTCGATGGTCATCTGGGCTCAGTTCGAGGCGTTGGAGCATCTCCAGGTGGGACTCTGTGCGGTGTAGCGAATTGATCTGATAAGGTGCTTTCGGGGACCCTCGGCTGACAAGGTCGGCAGCGTGGAACGATTGAAATTTGACCGCATCTGCTCCAGCCGCAGAGGCCGCCTCCACCAAAAGCTCGGCCGTTTGGATGTCCCCGTTGTGATTCACACCCGCTTCGGCAATGATGAAGCAGGGGTGGCCCGGCCCGATTGTCCTGTTTCCTGCCTCGATTGTGCCAATCTTCATACCTATGGCCTGTCAGGCCCACCGGATCGCATGCCAAACTACTATTAAATCGTAACTTAGACCCTAGAGCAGCCCGTGGCAGAAGTCTCGAGGGCCGCGCGCAGGGGTCTTCGGGTCGCAGGCGCGAAGTTGAGGAGCGGAACGACGTGTTTTCGTCGTGACCGACGAATGACAAAGCCTGGGGGGCGCCTGCGGCCTCCGTTTGAAACGTCGGTGGCCCCCCTTCCCCAAAGGGTTTCGGCGAAACGGGGCCGTCTTCGTTGTCGCCGACTCCTCGCAATGAATGAGCATTGCAACGTCGTCGCCTCCTAGAATCCGGCCCCGTTTGGCCGTAACGCGGCCCTCGAGACTTCTGCCACGGGCTGCTAATACAGAAAGCTGAGATTATAGTCTGACCACTGTCGGGAAACCAGATGACAGGTCCATCAAAGTCACCACTTGCGGGAATAGGGAAAGGTGTCCGTAGCGCGGTGGCCTGCTGAAATTCAACGGCCGCCAGCGAACTGTTCAGAACAGACCCTTGAAAGCTGACGGCTGCAAACGTGATCGCGGTAAACTGGGCGCTGACAGTGGACCCGGTGCGCTGGACTTGAATGTCAGTTCCCGCTGACATCTTTGATTAATGGGGAGACCTATGGCCGACGTGTTGAAGGGAAATTTCAAACCCAGGGTTCAGGTCAAGGTCGCAGAAGCGGATGATCTGAGCAGTCAATTCGAGCGCGAAGCGCTGCGAAGACTGGGTGGGAGTATCGCTTTTGTTTCGAAAAAGAAATTCCTCTACCCCTCAGGTTCACAGGAGGCAGCAAAACCCCCGGTTAAGGAGTAGCTTAAACGCAACGAGACGAATCAGCACTGGAGGGTCGTCGGTCGGGGCTTCTCGGAGAGGAAATTGCTGACGCCATGGCTGGGATTACTCTGGAAAAAGTGGCGCGCGCCGGCATTGAGAACGCACGGTTGAATGCTGCCCGAATTGCTTCCGGAAAGAGCATCCAGGAACTGGGCACCGGTTCTCTGGTCCGCGGTTCCGATGCGCTGATCATCGCCGCTGGCCCGTCCCTGCATCGTACCAATCCAGCGCCAATCATACGCGATTCCGGTTTCACGGGAACCATCATCGCGACCGACTCTGCAATGTCCTGGTGTCTTCGCAACGCTATCGTTCCCAACCTGGTGGTAACGCTCGATCCACATCCGGCCAGGATTGTCCGCTGGTTCGGCGACCCCGGCCTCAGCGAGGAAACTCTTGTCGCAGATGACTACTTTTCCCGGCAGGATATGGATCCCAAGTTTCGGAAGGAACCATTGCGGTTCAATGCGGAATTGTTGGAACTGGTGGATCGCCATGCCTCCAGGATACGGATCGCCGCTGCCTCCTGTGCATCGGCTGCAGTGGTCGATCGGGTGCTACGTGCGGGCATGGACCTGTACTGGTGGAATCCAATGTACGATGACTACGACCAGCCGGCGAGTTTGACGCGGCAGGTTCATGCCATGAACGGGCTGCCCTGCCTCAATGCCGGAGGCAACGTTGGGACGGCCTGCTGGGTGTTTGCCCACGCCGTGCTTGGAAAGACCCGGGTCGGGCTGGTGGGGATGGACTTCGGGTACTACGGTGAAACGCCATATGCTGACACCCAGTACTATCGCGAAATAGTAGATCTGGTCGGCGAAGCTCGACTCCACGAAGTATTTGTTCGAGTCACCAATCCTGACGACGAGGATTTCTATACGGACCCGGCCTATCTGTGGTACCGGAATAGCTTTCTGGAAATGGCTCAAAGCGCCGATTGCGAAACACACAACTGCACGGGAGGCGGAATCTTGTTTGGAAAAGGCATCGAGTGGAGTTCTCTGGGAGCCTTCGTCAAGCCGAAATCCGCGCGGCGGGTCAGCACGGATGGCTAAGGTTCTGTTTATCAACCCCGTAGTCCGCGCAGAGGACGTGCCGAGACATGTCCCCTTCGGTATGGCGTTGCTTGCCGCGCTGTCCATGGAGGACGGACACCAGGTACAGGTGTGCGACGCAAACGCATGGCGTCTGAGCGATAGCCTTCTGAAGCAAGTGTTGGAAGCAGACGATTGGGACGTGGTTGCTACGGGAGGAATCTCCACGACGTACGAGTACGTTAAGAAAACCTCGACGCTTGCGGCAGAGTCCGCCCCTGATGCTGTTCTGGTCGTTGGTGGAGGCCTGTTGACCGCGATGCCAGGCGACATAATGAACCTCATACCCGAGATCGATATCGGTGTCGTCGGGGAGGCTTTCGTCACATTTGGCGAGGTATTGCGGCGCATCGATGCCGGAATGCGGCTTCCTGAAGAGGTCGACGGAGTCGTATACCGAACCGGAGACGGAAGCTTGCACACAACCGGGCAGCGAGCGCTCTTGAAAAATCTGGACGGCCTCCCCTGGCCGGCTTACCACTTGTTTCCTCTCGAGGAGGTGTATTTCAAGAACAGCCAGGCATTGTTTTCCGAAGAAGGCATGCTCGCCAGCCGCCGCCTCGATATCAACGCGTCCTATGGCTGTTCTCTGGTTTGTAAGTTCTGTTTCCATCTGGGAATCAGCGGCGATTTGAAATACACCGAAGGTGACGACGGTGAATCCGATGTAATGTTTGACGCGCCCGGATCGTTTACCCGGGAGATCCGTTACCACAGTCCCCGATACATCGTAGACCTGGTTGTTGGCCTGAAAGAACGATACGGCATCGATTTCATCGGGTTTCTTGATGAGAATCTGATGACGATGGACCAATATTCTCGCCGGACCTGGTTGAGGGAAATCTGCGAGCTCTGGATCAGCGAAGGTCTCCAGCCTCGTTGCATTCGGGAAGGCATCGATCACGATGAGTCGTGTGAAGGCGTCCACTGGGGGGGCACCAGCCACGCCAGTCTGTGCACACCGGAAATTCTTCAGCTGATGCGCCAGGCTGGGTGTTCTCATCTCGTCTATGGCTATGAATCGTTTTCGCACCAGATCATGAAGCGACTTGGAAAAGGTGCAACTCCAGAAACGAACATCCGCTCCTTCTTTTGGACGATGGAAGCGGGAATCCGACCGATCCCGAATCAGATCATCGGATTTCCTAGTGAAGACTTCAATTCCTTGCGCGATGATATGAAGGCTTGGGACCGCCTGGGCATCGTCGTCAAACCGTTTTTTGCAACGCCCTACCCCGGATCGTTCTGGTACTTCGTCTACAAGGACCGAATACTTGAGCAGTATGGCGGTGATCTGGAAGCCTTTCTGTTGGATCTCGGCGATGCCACACGGATTACGGCCGTTATCTCCGAGAATTTTAATGCCCTGGAACTCTACGGTTTGAGAGAGCTGATGCTGGACTTCGACTATGAACGAATCGGGCAGTACGAAGCCGAGTGGAATGCACAACATCCGGATGCCGATCCCTGCCGTCGGGCTGACGAGAAAGAATTGTCAAAGACTGTTCACATCTCCAGGCCAACGTCGGCCGGGGGAACCTCCAAGGTCCAGAACCCTGAAATGTAGTGTCGGTGTTCAATGAGAAGCCGTACTCGAAATACGTCCGCAGCTGGGAAGTAACCTCAATGTGGGCAACAGTTTATCTCTATTCGAGTTGGGACTCTGAGGCGTTTGGTATGGATGCTTGATCGGGTGTTGGCCCTTCGACCGCGATACTTGGGCGGTGCGATTGGCCAAAGTCTGATGGATTCGAAAGGAGATCGCTCAAATTGAGTCTCGATGGCGCAAATATTTTGATCACCGGGGGTACTGGATCGTTCGGGAAACTATTCGTATCAACAGTGATGGCATCGTTCAAACCCGATCGGCTGATCGTCTACAGTCGGGATGAATTGCAGCAATTCCGCATGCGCCAGGCATTTCCTCAGGATCGTTTCTCCCAACTCCACATGTTTATTGGTGATGTGCGGGATCGAGAGCGCTTGTATCGAACAATGGACGGCATCGATATCGTCGTGCATGCTGCGGCTCTCAAACACGTGCCGATTGCGGAATTCAACCCACTGGAGGCGATCAAGACCAACATTATCGGTGCGGCAAACGTCATTGACAGCGCCATTGACCGGGGTGTGGATAAGGTTCTGGCATTGAGTACAGATAAGGCGGCAAACCCGGTGAATCTTTATGGTGCGACCAAGCTATGTGCCGACAAACTTGTCGTTGCGGCCAACGCTGCAAAATCCGGATCCACACGACTCAGTGCGGTGCGTTACGGAAACGTCGTCGGAAGTCGGGGTAGTGTCATTCCCTACTTCCTGGCGCAGCGCTCGACAGGGCGGCTTACGTTAACGGACGAGAGAATGACGCGTTTTCTGATCACACTGTCTCAAGGGGTCCGGTTCGTGCTTGACTGCATCGACCAGATGACGGGAGGGGAATTGTTCGTTCCCAAGATTCCAAGCGTTCGAATCGTTGATCTCGCGCGAGTCATAGCGCCAGAGTGTAACCAGGAAGTGGTAGGCATCCGCCCCGGGGAGAAACTGCACGAAACGCTGATATCCGAAGACGATGCCCGTCTCACTGTTGAGTTGGACGACCGTTACGTGATTTTGCCCATACATTCGTACTGGAATTCTGAAAACTCGAAGGCCGACTTGGGGCAGCCCTGTCCCGACGGTTTCCGCTATACCAGTGATTCGAACGACCATTGGTTGACGGACGAGGAGATTTCTGCGCTCGTCGAGGAAGTGGAGTCCGGTCCCTCGGCATTTGATCGACCGACTTCATCCGAACCGCCACTCATTACCGGTGGGTAAATTCTGAATTGAAGGTCCTCGTAACGGGAGCCTGTGGCTTGCTCGGCGCCCACGTAGTCGCGGCTTTTTCACGCGATCATTCCACCGTAGGCGTTGATCGCAATGAGTGGTGGGGCGGGAACGGCTACCACTTGCTGCAGGGAGATCTAAACGAGCCTGAATTTCTGGCCCATGCCGTGGAAGTTTCCGATCCCGACGCCCTCATTCACTGCGCAGCGATCGTCGCCGTCGACGAGTGCGAGCGTGATCCCCAGTTGGCCCGAAGCGTGAACGTGGGGCTCACAGCCAGGGTCTGTCAAGCAGTACGGGAGGATTGCCGCATAGTCTTTGTCTCAACCGATGCGGTTTTCGATGGTTCCCACGCACCCTCGAAGGAATCCGACACCGTGTGCCCGGTTAATATCTATGGTCGAACCAAGCGTGACGGGGAGATTGTCGTCTTCAATTCCGACCGTTCACATCTGGTCGTCCGGACTAATTTCTACGGTTGGTCGTCAGGACGAAAGAAAACCTCTGGCGAATGGATGTACGCTGCGCTCAGAGACGACGCACCCGTGACGTTCTTCGATGACTTCTTTTTCACCCCACTCTACGTTGCGGACCTCGCGATGTCTCTCCAGGGGGTTGTCGAGGCCGGCCAGACTGGAACTCTTCACCTGTGTGGACGTGACCGGGTATCGAAGCATGAGTTCGGCATGTTGTTGGCAGCTGCCATGGGCGTCACAGCTGAAAATGTCAGAAAGGGTTCCGTCGCGGACGTTCCTTTATTGGCAGCGCGGTCCACGGACCTTTCACTAACGAGCGAACACCCTGAGGCGCTCGACCTGGCCCTGGATCGAAGCTGTCGCACTGGAATTGGACATTTCGTTCGAGACCATGGAACAGCGCTCAAAAGGCGCTTCCAACGCCCATCGGCAACACGCTACTGAGCCGAGGCTGACTGCGGATTGGCTGGAGTGAGCGTGAGCGCGGGCGTTCGCTTATGCAGCCGGATCGAAGATGGAATGGACAAAGTGGGTCAAACCAGGCACAAGCCGATGGCTGGTAAGTGGTTCTTTGGGCTGCCCCCGGCCGCGCCGCCATCAAACTTTTTACGGGTGATTCTCCAGGGTGTTCCGGGCACGCGCATGAGATGAAACGACACCGACCCCACCGGGGACCGGCTGGGAGGTTCGACACCGGCGCATTCGGGCGCATGGTTGGTGTGTTGGACGCCGTCCGGAGTCAATTTCCGAACCTTCCCGTCCTGTCGATTCTCTGGATCCACGCCAAGCACCCTGTCCATCCCGTTCAGATTGCGTTGATGCAGGGATCGGACCATGAGACTGCGCGGCGTCCGACCGATACTTCCCGCTCGCCAATCCAGGCTGTACTCGGGCGAATTGGCCGTTCGCGATCAGTGGGTGTCCGGCTTGTTGTCGCGTTACTCAATGCCTGCCGTTTGAGTATTCTGATCGCGTACACCCGGTGGTTGCATCGCGGGAATCTCCGCACTCTCAGAAAGCGGCGTTTCACTCTCATCGCTAAGTCGTGGGGGTATGGATCGCGCCCAAGGGATCCTGCCCGGGATTTTTATTACGGTGACCTTCAGTCCCGGCTGGCCCGACGCGGGCTGCGGCTGCTGATCCTCTACGGGGACTCGACTGAAGGAGATTCCGCCGCATTCGGCCGGCACCACGCGTCGACGGTGGAAGCGCTTTCTTGCCTGCCCGAATTTTGCCTGATTCCTCTCTGGGCGCCGCTTTGGATGTTCGTATTGCAGGTTGCGAGTGCGTTCAGCCTCCGAATGCAAGCATCGCAGGAGTCAGACGAGTTTCACGCTTCAGTGGTGGCTCGTGCCGCGCGGGATTGCCTGCTGCCCGCGGTCACGCGGACGGGCCTCTACTATTGGCTGGGTAAGGAAACCGTGCGGACCTGGAAGCCCCGGGCCTGGCTGACGTTGTATGAGGGTCAGCCCTGGGAAAAGGCTTTATGGTGGGGCGCCAAGTCGTCCGGTTCCGCGTGCCGAACGATTGGATATCAGCATGCGGCGGTTTTTCCTGAGGCCGCTGCCCTACTGGCACCATCGATCGATATCCCCCAGCGATCCGTTCCGGACGTGGTATTGGCGCTCGGAGAGCGCAGCGCCGAGCTGCTCAGGCCGGGCCACGACCGTGTCGGAATCCCCGTCGTTTCGTTCGGGAGCTTTCGGTATCAACACATTGATGTGGACCGGCCGGCCGACGCCGAGCGCCGTACGGTTCTGGTATTGCCGGAGGGCCTGGCGGAGGAAATCGCTTGCTTGTTTGAGTTTGCCTACGATGCAGCCAGAGTTTTGAGAGACTATCGTTTTATATTGCGTTGCCATCCGAACTGGCCGGTCGAGGGTGCCTTCAAGCTGCTTACAGTCCGTCCCGAAGATCAACCCAATGTAGTCGTATCCAAAGACACCCCGATCGAGGCCGACTATGTACGGGCTTCAGCCATGTTGTACCGGGGCACTTCGGCTTCCCTATATGGCGTTCTGTATGGGTTGTTACCTGTTTATCTCGAAAGCTGGGATTTGCCGAAGTCGGATCCGCTCTACGCGATGCCCTCGTGGCGGCGTTCATGCAGTACCTCGGAAGGCTTCGCGGCAGCGCTCGAGTCCGACCGGAGTCAGCATTCCGGTGACCGAACGGCTGAGTGGACGGAAGCGGTCACCTACGTTCGGGAATACGCCCGGCCGGTTACCGACGACCGGATTGACATACTTGTCGACCAATTTGACGAAGTCGGTTAAGGGCCCTCGGTGAACCAATCACCATGTAAGTACAGAGAAGCGTAAATACAAAGAAGCGGCGGCCCCTGCCTGATCAAGAATGCTCGATTCCCGAATCGAGGGATCGTTCTGTGCAGATGAGGGCGGGGTTTTTCCAATCAGGCAGCTTCAGGATCTTTTGCCTTCGTTGTCCGGGACTGTGGTGTGGAGATAGGTGCGCAACCCTCGCGCGGACCACCACTACGCGAAGTGCCGTGTCGCCGATTGGATATTCGTGGCCTTGGTGGATACTTCAGGGATCGGGCCTTAGCTCGCCGCCCCAATGACCCAGGTTTATCGATTGAGGGAACACTGCGTGATTGGATTCGCAGGGAGATCGAGGGCATGAGTGTGCGCGCTGAATCGACCCTCCGGTCGAAACCTGTTTAGAATAGGTGCTTATGATGCAAAGTTCAACGAACCTGCCTTCAGGCCGTTACCGCCAGGAAAACCTGATCAACGACGGCAGCATCGACTTCTCAGTGCACAGCCGCGAGGAGTTAAATGCATACGTTGCGGAAGAGGACGATCCCAGAATCGAGAGCTTGCAACATTCCGAAGTCCGGTACGAGACCACGGACCACTGCAACGCCACTTGCATCATGTGTCCGCGAGACCTGCACGAGGACGGACGCACGCATGGTGTCATGGGGATGTCGGAATACAGCCGGAGCATCGACGAGGTTATTCCACTGGGAGCGCGGCGCATCGTTCTGACGGGTTTTGGCGAGCCACTGATGGACTCCACTCTTATCGAGAAAGCTGCTTACGCGCACCAGCGTGGCCTCAATACCTATATGATTTCCAATGCTTCGTTGCTGGATGCTCGACGTGCGGGTGGATTGATCGAAGCGGGCCTGGATGAGTTACGGGTCAGCGTATACGGAACCCGACCAGAAACCTACAACGCGGTGATGCAGGGCCTGGACTTTCACAAGACGATGGGGAATCTGACGCGATTTCTTGCATTGCGAGAAGAACTCAAGTCGAAAACGCCTAAGCTCCAGGTCTCTTACCTCGTTCTTGATGCGAACGAATGTGTGCCAATCTTAGTTGGAAATTGAAACGGCTCCAAACCCCATGGTTTGATGGTATTGGAAGAAACAACATCAAGCCTGTAAGAGAAAGGAGCCGAGATGAGGAGTCTGTTACGTTCGGTAAAGAAACGCAAGAAGTCGCGTGTGCTGGGTGAGGTCGAGGTCCTGAGCCGGGAGGAATACTCGGGACTGGAATTGGACTCGAAGGTGGAGATGATTCGGGCGTTGATCCCACTGGGGTTGATGCACGTGGAGGAGTTGCTCGACGAGGAAGTGAAGTCGTTGGCGGGTGAGCGATACGCACGAAAGGAGGCGGCGTTGCGGGGCCGGCGACACGGGAGCAATCCGGGGACCGTGGGGCTGGGTGGCCAGCGGGTGCCGGTTCGGGTGCCTCGAGTGCGCAGCGTGGCGGGCGGGGAGATTCCGCTTCGGACCTACGAGGAACTCAGTCCGGGTGGCGCGGTGAACGAGCTACTGCTCAGACGTGTGCTGTATGGGATCTCCTGCCGGAACTATGAATCGGCCGCTGAAGCGATTCCGGGAGCGATCGGACTGTCGAGTTCGACGGTGTCTCGAGGATTCGTCCAGGCGAGTGCCGCGAAACTTCGGGAGATGCAGGAGCGGGATCTGAGTGGCGAGGACGTCGTGGCGATCTTCCTGGACGGGAAGGCGTTTGCCGACGCCCTGATGGTAGTGGCCCTGGGCGTCACGCTTTCGGGCGACAAACGCTTCTTGGGCTTCGTGGAGACCGACACGGAGAACGAGCAAGTGCTGACTCCGTTTCTCCGTTCGTTGATGGAGCGGGGCCTGGACATCTCTGAAGGCGTGCTGGTGATTGTCGACGGCGGCAAAGGTCTGCGGGCGGCGGTCAAGAAGGCATTCAGGAATCGAGCCCTGGTCCAACGCTGCCAATGGCACAAACGCGAGAACGTCGTGAGATACCTATCGAAGACCGAGCAAGCCGTGTGGCGACGCCGGCTGCAGCGGGCCTACGAGCGCCCGGAGTACGACGAAGCTCGGGCGGCGCTCGGAGAGCTCCATGGAGAGCTCGAGGAGCGAAACCAATCGGGGGCTGCGAGCCTTGAGGAAGGCCTGGAAGAGACCCTCACGTTGCATCGGCTCGGCGTGTACGGGGTCTTGGGCCGTTCGTTCAAGACGACGAATTGCCTGGAATCGGTCAATGCCCTTGTCGAGGAAAGGTGTGCGAAGGTCGATCATTGGAAGAACTCGAGTCAGCGGCAACGCTGGTTGGCGACGGCGCTCATCGACATCGAACCGCGCCTGAGGAAGGTGATCGGCTACCGTCATCTTCCAAAGCTCCGCGAAGCCCTCCAGCGAGAGCTGAAAATTGAGGCGAAGACGTCGACGAGATCGAAGAAGAAGGTTGCATGACCCATCGTGAGCCGTGGAGAGTTTCAACTAAGAATGGGCTTGACTCATGCGAACAAAGATGACGTCGATGCATTTCGAGATTATTGGGAACCCCTGGCCGACGCAATCGAAATATGGAAGCCACACAATTGGGGTGACGGCCGTGACTATCGCGAACGGCATAGCTCTGCCGAGCTGAAAACCACCTGCGGGCGACCGAACAACGGACCGCTCCAGATCCAGTGGAATGGAGAAGTCATTCCATGTTGCTATGACTACAACAACCAGATCATTCTGGGCAACGCGTTCGAGTCAACTGTTCTGGACGTCCTGAACGGTGAAAAGTACCGGATGCTTCGGATGGCACATCGCAGAAAGCGATTCGGGTCGTTTCCATTCTGCAACGGCTGCGACCAGTTGCTCCCCCATGCCGATTCACTTGTGTACACGAACCGGCACAACCTGCCGGCTGAGGAAGCCGTCAAGCTCTCCAATACGGACTTGTTCGACCTGGTCGACGCGAAAGACATAGATCCCAGGTCTGTCAATGTGAAGTACGCCGACGGCCTGAAGGCCTTGCAGGGTTAGATTTTGTTCGATCGATGACGGGTGAAGTACGACCGGTAACGCTGGGAGAGATTGGGTCGGCAGAAATTGAAAGCGGCGCAATTTTCGAAACGATTCAGCGCGTTCCCGCTATCGAAATCGAGCGCGTGCAGTCGGTTCGCGGTCATGTTGACGTTGATTTTTGTCGTGTGTGTTTCGGATAGAGGGATTCACGTCGCTGATAGGCTCCATCTGGCCGATCTGGTGACCGCCGGCATCTAACGACTGACTATGTGATTCAATGTCCCGTCTTCTGTCGGCACAGTCAATTCCCTCGGTGGCTGCGGTCTGTGACCGCACAATAAGCAGTAGCTATGAACGCTAACGTCAAAAGCCTCTCCGGCAGACGGGTGTTGGTAACCGGCGCCGGCGGCTTCATTGGCAGTCATCTCGCCGAGCGATTGGTGTCGGAGGGAGCCCACACCCGGGCCCTCGTACATTATCGTTCTGACGGTTCAAGAGGATGGCTCGATCAATCCCTCAACAAGAACGAAATAGAGGTGGTCGCCGGAGATGTCCGGGACTCCGACTTCGTCGTTCAGGCGATGCAGGGGGCGCACACTGTGTTCCATCTGGCCGCGCTCATTGGTATTCCGTATTCCTACGACGCTCCCCGTTCATATATCGACACCAATGTCTTTGGCACATTGAACGTTTTACAGGCAGCCCGCGATCTCGAAGTTCAACGGGTCGTCCATACGTCGACCAGTGAAGTATACGGATCGGCACAGTACGTGCCGATCGACGAAAAGCACCCGCTTCAGGCTCAGTCGCCGTATGCAGCCAGCAAGACAGGGGCTGACAAACTCGCCGAAGCCTTTCACCTGTCGTTCAATCTGCCCGTAGTCACCGTCCGTCCGTTCAACACCTTCGGACCGCGCCAATCCGCACGCGCCGTGATTCCCACGATCATCAGCCAGTGCCTGAATTCGAATCTGGTGAAAATTGGCAGCCTCCAACCGACGCGTGACCCAAACTTTGTGGGCAATACTGTGGACGGCTTCCTCCGGGCGGCTGTTTCTGAGAAAGCCGTGGGTCAAACTTTCAATCTGGGTTCGGGTTCGGAGATTTCAATCGGAAGTCTCGTCAAGGCCATTGTCCATTTGGTTGGCGGGGAGATTTCAGTCGAAACGGACAAAACACGTGTCCGCCCGAAGGACAGTGAAGTCGATCGCTTGCTTGCAGATAACGCTTTCGCCGAAGAACTCCTCGATTGGACGCCCCAGGTGTCGCTTGAAGACGGCCTGACCCGGACCATCGACTGGATTCAGGAGAATCTCTCCCGGTACCGCCCCGAGGAGTACATTGTTTAACGCAGCGGGGATCTCAGGAACGGCAGGTCAGGCCGATTCGGTCAAATCGCGCCCGAAACTCAGATCGGGGGTACTGCAAGATCCGCGACATCTGCGGCCGGATTAGTGTCCTGTACCACCCGAATTGGGACCAGCGTTCGGGCCAAACGGCGTTGGGTTCTAGAAGTCGGCAACGAGTAAATGCTCCGACATTGCGAGGAGCTGACAACGACGAAGACAATGCCGTTTCGCCCGAACCCTCTGGGCCGATGGGGGTTGCTGGCGATATCTTCGTTACGAGCCGTCGTCGATGTGAAAACATCGACTTCCGTCTCGCGCCTCGATCTCCACGGCAAGACCCATCGGCGCTGGTCCCAATTCGGGTGGTACAGGACACTAGTCCATTCAATCTATAACAATCATGGCACCCGCGCTCACCGTCCTAATGGCTGTTTACAACGGAGAAGACTTCCTCTCCACGGCCATCGAAAGTATCCTCAATCAGACTTACTCGCACTATCGCTTCCTCATCGTCGACGATCAATCGACCGATCATAGCCGCGACGTCATTCGATCCTACTCCGACCCACGTGTCGATCTCGTATGTCTCGATGAGAACGTAGGACAGACAAGGGCCCTAACAGTTGGTTTCGATCAGATTCGTTCACCGTGGGTCGCGCGCATGGATGCGGACGACTTTGCAGCCCCGAAGCGCTTCGAACGGCAGATGGACCTGCTGCGCGCTGACTCGAAGCTGGGGTGTGTCGGCACCTGGGCCTGGACCTTCACGGAAGACCGCAGAAGACCTGAATCACTGTTGATCAGGCCAGAAAGACACGAAGCCATTGAGAAGGTCTTGCTCTGGGATGCGCCACTGATCCATGGCAGCATGATCGTGAACCGCGAAGCGACCATCCGCGCCGGCGGATACGACCGATCATACCGATATTCTGCGGACTGGGATCTCTATGATCGATTGTTTCTGGAATGCAGGGCGGCCAATATTCCCGAGCCGCTGATGGGTCTGCGACGGCATTCCGGCAGGGGATCTCTTTCCCCTGAGGTCATCGATGAAGCGATCCGCATCCTCACTCGCCGTCAGTCGGACGCCCGATATTCGAGGCCGCAACTGCGTTCTGTCCGCTCCGCTCTGTCAACGTGGTATCTCAGACGTGCTTACGACGCAAGCCAGGTTGGAGTGTACGCGGAGATCCCGGGGCACTTGTTGAAGGCCTGCAGTCTTTCACCACGGACGCCCCTCTGGTACGCTCTCCCCTCATCAATTCGCCAAAGCCATGTTATTAAGACCTGGGGTTTCGGCGAGAAGCCCTGGAACGGGTCTGATCACGGCCCGTCCCGTGTGTCTGCTGTCTGAATGAATTCCACACCTAAGTATATCCTCGGTCTTTCCGGCATGGTCAGCGGCTTTGCAGTGAGCTTGCTCAAAGACGACGAAGTAGTCCTCGCTACAGAGGAAGATAAACTCGGTCGTCTTAAAGGCCTGGGGCTTAAGGATCTCGAAACGACGGGTTCCCGCGCCATCGAGCACGCGATGTCGATGGTGCCCGAAGGAATGACCGGCATTGATGCCGTCGTCTACGTCCCTCCAATTGCGGCGGAATCGAATACAGTCCAGAGTCACGTTTCATATGTGAAGCAGTTTCTCGTCCGCCATTACGGATTTTCGCCAGAGGTTTCCACCGTGGATCACATTGCGGCCCATCTGGTTTTCGAGCGGGCGGTCCACGGACCGGAGGTTGGTGTCGTGATGGTGGGACGTACTCGGACCGTCTATTCACCTAAGTCATCGAATTCATACGAGTTCGATGCCGATTTTCCGGTCGTTGCATTTGTTGAGAATTGTGCGCGATTCATCGGACTCGAGCGTGCGCGTATCCACCATCTTGAGAATATGGCGCGTTTCGGTGAGCCACAGTTCGCTGATCATCTAAACGGATTGCTCGATTCTGGACTCGGTTCTGAGAGGATCCTCCCTGCATTGTCTGAAGTGACGGCCGTAGGCCAACGCCGGCCTGGAGACCCACTGGAGAAAGTCCACTACGATCTGGCCGCGTCGTTGAGCGATGTGCTCAGTCACACGATCGTGGGATTGCTCAGGTCGGTACTGGAGGCGGGATCACATTCTCCGGTCGCGCTCTGCGGAGGAGTATTCCAGGGCTGGCGCTTGAACGACAGGATCGCCGCAACTTTTCCCGATCATTCCTTTGCGGTGTCGTTCGCGCCCGGGAACCCGGCATGCGCGGTTGGTGGGCCGCTGGCATTTTCGGGCCGTCCGCCCTCCGGACTGTTGACGCCGTTCCTGGGGCCAATGTATGACCGGAACTACATCAAAGGAGTGCTCGACAATTGCAAGTCCATGTACGCCCTCCATTCACACCGGGATGCGATCAATCTAGCCTGCGACGCGCTGGAAGCCGGCAAGATGGTCGGCTGGTTTTCTGGTCGCTGCGAATTCGGATATCGTGCGCTGGGAGCCCGCAGCGTATTCGCAAATCCCGCGAACACGTATGCCTGCGACAATCTGAGTTCGTATCTCAAGAGGCGCCCGTCGTATTTTCCCTATGCCGTTGCGATGAATGATGAATGCCTTGGGCACAATGACGTTCGATCTCCATACGTCTCGCGGTCCACACACCTGCCCGAGTATCTAGCTGAATCACCGGTTCGCCTGCAGACGGTCTCGAAGTCGGACCCATCGGGGTTGCACGACCTGCTCGACGCGTTCCACAAACAGACCGGTGTCCGCGCTTTGCTGAACACATCGTTGAACTATTTCGGTGAGCCGATCGCATGTACCCCGAGGGATGCTCTCAAAACGTATTACGCTTCCGGTCTCGACA
Organism: Terriglobia bacterium; assembly: GCA_965263045.1. Taxonomy (GTDB): domain Bacteria; phylum Acidobacteriota; class Terriglobia; order 20CM-2-55-15; family 20CM-2-55-15. The sequence continues at coordinate 2,793,589 of CBDHGK010000041.1, read as the reverse complement.
TGCTGGTGCTCGAGGATTTCGTTTTGACTAAGTCATAGGCACTGCGGCCATGACGCCATCGCTGTCGAGGGAGAATCTAGCTCGATTGACCGTCACGAATGGCAGCGCTCGATGAATCGTCCGAAACAGTCGGTCCAGGTTCGGGGGTTCTGGAGGTCGAAGGGATTTGAACCTCAAGGCCCACGACAATAACTCAGGACATGAATTCGATGTTCAACCAGCGTCATTCGATGCGTCCAATCACTTGTGGGATCGGTCTCGAAGTAGCCACCAGAATGATCCGGTCCAACACCGGGGGCAATCAGTCTGGAAGATGATCAGGTAGCCAGGCGTCTCAACTGAAAAGGCGGCCATTCACGCCCCTGCACTCATCGCCAATCGGATCGCCTGGTCTCGGTCGCCGGCGCGCGAGGAATTCTCACTCGAAACCCACCAACCGGCCTGATTAACTATCAGGGTCATCACCGGGAAAGAACGCGTCATGTGTTGTACAATCTCGCGTTGCGGGACCGAATGTTGGAACGATTTGGGACCGACGGAGGGCAAGTGATAGCGGCATTCAAGGGCAGGTGCAACAAATGTTTGCGATACTCTCGGCTCCCCTGAGGTCAAACTGACTCCGCATCACCTCCATTTCTCCGTTTCCGCCAGAATGCGCACATCCGTGTTCGAAATGGGCACTAAAGTGTTTTATATCAATGTGTTCTGGATTTATTGTCCGGGACTGAGAGGCTCATGCTGAAGGCACAATCCAATCGAGATTGCTTTGGCGTCTCCACATACGCCTCGACACAGCATCAGACAATGGAGTTTTGGAGACTCGAATACCGAAAAACCCCACCACCGTTGATGCTCCATCGGTTCACCCCTCTACGGCTAAGCACGTCCAGTTGAAAGGCGTAGTCGAGCTTTCCGAAGCGAACGTCCTTATGGCACGCTGGCGGAGGGAAATACTCGTCGTCTGGTGGCTCACGCTATGTGTCGTGATTGCTGCTTCTCTCTGGCCGAGTGTCCCCATGCCCGACATACCGCAGGCAGACAAGGTCATCCATCTGCTTGTCTATGCCGGGTTGGCGATGATTCCGGTGGCTGTGGACTTACGGACCCGGGGGAGCATGCTCCCTCCGATACTCGGTGTATTGGCGGTCGGGATTGCTGTTGAATTTGCGCAAGCCGGCTGGGTCGCCGGCCGAGACGGTTCCGTCGCCGACGCTGTCGCCGACGCCGGAGGCGTGGCCATAGGCGTTCTTATCGGCCGCGCAATGCGGCCCGCGAAATAGTGCAACTTTAGGCTCGGCGCGCCGCGGCGGGTAGCTGAATGGTTCCGAAGAGTCCGGTGCGCGAGGCAGTCCCTTGTTTTCCAAGGGAGGTACATTCTGTGTCGTCCTGGCCAAATCCACTGACATGAAGATCCTGGTTACCGGTGCAGCAGGCTTTATCGGCATGCATACCAGCCGGTACTTGCTCGAGCGTGGTGATGAGGTTGTCGGCCTGGACAACCTGAATGATTATTACGACGTCGGCCTGAAGGAAGATCGGTTGGGCCAACTCGACCCCTACGACAGTTTCCGATTCGAAAAGATGGACGTGGGAGACAGGGATGCGATACCCGGGTTATTCAGCGCGGAGAACTTCGACCGCGTTATCCACCTTGCCGCGCAGGCGGGTGTCCGCTATTCCATCCGGAACCCTCACGCATACATCAACAGCAATGTTGTAGGATTCATGAATGTCCTTGAGGGTTGCCGCCACGCCAAAGTAGAGCACCTGGTCTTTGCCTCTTCGAGTTCGGTATACGGCGCAAATACCAAGATGCCCTTTTCCGTCCACCACAACGTCGACCACCCGGTGTCACTCTATGCGGCCAGCAAGAAAGCCAACGAGCTAATGGCGCACACATATGCCCATTTGTATCGTCTGCCGACCACCGGATTGCGTTTCTTTACGGTCTACGGTCCTTGGGGCCGTCCGGACATGGCCTATTTCTTATTCACGAAGGCCATTGTCGAAGGCCGTCCCATTGACGTTTTTAACGACGGAAACATGCGACGTGACTTCACATACATCGACGATATTGTCGAGGGCGTCGTTCGAACCTGCGACAGAATTGCCGAGCCGAACCCATCCTGGTCCAGCCAAAGTCCGGACAGTGCAACGAGCAACGCTCCATACCGTCTGTACAATATCGGTAACAGCCGCCCCACCGATCTGAACCGATTCATCGAAACCCTTGAATCGGAGTTGGGCCAGCAGGCAGAGAGAAACTTTCTACCTATGCAGCCGGGAGATGTGCCGGCCACATATGCCGACGTCGAAGCACTTGAGAATGCTGTCGGCTTCAGTCCGTCGACGCCTATCGAGGAAGGAATCAGACGTTTCGTTGAGTGGTACCGAACGCACTATTCAGGGTCAGGCACAGGCGCGAAATGAAAGTTGTCCGTCGATGCACTCGTGGACCTGCACCTGCAGCCAAGTACAATATCGCTCAGCAAAGCGATTGATAGCCTGGAGATAATGGTCAAATAGGCGGTGAAGTCAGATCCATTGGACCCCGGGGGAGAGCAGTCCGCAAATCCTGAACGCGAAGTCACTGGGAAGACGAAGAAAAAGTGCGCGCATGCGGACGATTCGCAGATGACGCTGGGGCCGTCATCAGCAGATTCTGATCGGTACATGAATCTAGAACTCTGCGGTACACTACCTGCTCAAAGCTCACCGAATCGGAGCCTCGCGGTTCAGAAATGAGCAGCAGGACTGCTCGGTGTATTGTTTGGGTTGTCCCGACGGTGCTGTGAACCTGGGGCGGGTCCCGGTTCGAGAAGGCCCTCACGCCTCGGGCGCATAGGGCTTCGCAGAGCCTGAAGTAGCCAGGTATCAACTTCATATTGAACATACAAAAAGCTAACCGATAAATACACAAGAGATCATTGAATGAAGCGCAAGATAGGCCTGATCACCGGTATTACAGGGCAAGATGGCTCCTACCTGGCCGAATTCCTCTTGTCGAAAGGCTACGAGGTTCACGGTTTGATCCGCCGGTCCAGTTCTTTCAACACCGGGCGCATCGATCACATCTATAAGGATCCCCATGAACTGGATCCACGAATTCACCTGACGTTCGGAGATCTGACTGATGGCAGTTCCTTGAACCGGTTGATTCGGACCATCCGTCCCGACGAAATATTCAATCTTGGCGCTCAGTCTCACGTGCGGGTGAGCTTCGAAATTCCTGAATATACAAGTGAGAGTGCTGGACTTGGAGTGGTTCGATTGCTGGAGGCGATCCGCGAAAGTGGTGTTTCAACGCGCTTCTACCAAGCGTCTTCCAGCGAAATGTTTGGCAATGCTCCGGCCCCCCAGAGTGAGGGTACGCCATTCGAGCCACGCAGCCCGTATGCGGTGGCCAAGGTATACGGCTACTGGATCACGCGCAATTATCGAGAGGCCTACGGTATGTTTGCTGCCAATGGCATTCTGTTCAACCACGAATCACCCCGCCGTGGCGAAACCTTTGTTACGCGAAAGATCTCACTGGCGGTCGCGCGCATCAAGCTGGGTCTACAGAAGAAACTCTTTATCGGAAATCTGGATGCACAACGTGACTGGGGATTTGCCGGTGACTATGTGGAGGCTATGTGGCTGATGCTACAGCAGCAGCATCCCGACGATTTCGTCGTTGCAACGGGCGAAACCCACTCGGTCCGGGAGTTTCTCGAAATCGCGTTTAGGCATGCCGATCTGGTCTGGGAAGATTTCGTCGAAGTCGACTCCAAGTATTTTCGACCGACCGAAGTTGATCTGCTTCTTGGCGATGCTTCGAAAGCCAGGGAAAAGCTGGGTTGGAGTCCCACGGTCGGCTTTAAGGATCTGGTTCACATGATGGTCGATGAAGACCTCCGTGCCGAACGGATCAAGCTGAAAGGCTCGTCGGTCTCGGGTCTAAGCTATTCGTGAGCCGACTGAACAATTGTCGCCGTATCGGCGCAGTCGTCGGGATTCCTCGAAACAAGGCGATATAACAAAGCTCGGCCCTTGAGAGCGCATGGAATCCTCTCGTCGGGGCCGGGATCTGCCTCGCCGTGAGTAAAACCAGCCGACCTGTGATTCAAGATTTTCGAAGCGAATGACTGTGCTCGAAAACAAGGGGTCGCTTGACTCCCGAGCCGTGTGTATACGTTTCCCAGGCTGAGGAGGCGAATAGTCAGGTCAGTGTCCTTCAAAAACCAAACTGATCTTATTCTGGCGATCCGCTCAATTGAAATTAACGGTTGTTATTCATCAACTGTGGGTAGTCCGAAATGACTTTAGCTGATTATCTGATTAATTACCTCGCCGACCGCGGGATTCACAAAATGTTTGTGGTGACGGGTGCCGCCAACGCGCATCTCATCGACGCATTCGAACGTGTGCCTGGCGCGGACTATGTGTCAACGATGCATGAGCAGGGAGCGGGCTTTGCGGCCGAAGGCTACGCCAAGGTCAGGGGAGTCCCAGGAGTTGCTATTGCGACGAGCGGCCCGGGAGGCATGAACCTGGTCACTCCAATTGGAAACTGTTTTTACGACTCCGTACCCGCAATCTTCATAACCGGTCAGATCAATTCGAACTTTCTCCGCGAAGATCCGTCATTGAGACAGGTAGGCTTTCAGGAAACCGATATCGTATCGATCGTATCCCCGATCACAAAGTATGCCGCCCAAATCAAACACGCTTCTGAAATACGATACGAACTGGAACGTTGTTTCTTCCTTGCAACTGAAGCGCGTCCGGGGCCTGTGCTTCTCGACATTCCGATCAACCTTCAGCAGGCAGAGGTCCATCCTGAAGTGATGGTCGGATTTGACGTGGATGCCGAACGAACGGTTTACAGTGTCGACACTATTGATCGGAAGGCTGACCAACTCCTGGCCGACTTGAAACAGGCCAGCCGTCCCGTGATCCTCGTCGGCCAGGGCGTCGGGATCGCTGGGGCAAAAAACGTGTTGCAAGCGGTTGGGCGGCTGCTAAAGATACCGATTTTTCCCACCTGGAATGCTCTGGATATCGTGCCATCTGACTACGACTTCTATGCTGGCAGGGTCGGGACTTACGGTGGCAAAGGCCGGAACTTCGGACTACAGAACAGCGACCTGCTGCTTGCAGTCGGCACACGGATTTCAGGTCGTATCACGGGTGGCAACCTGAAGACGTTTGCGCGTTCGGCCAAAAAATACGTTGTCGATGTTGATCGGGCATTGCTGCAGGCGAAGCTGCAGCAGGTGCCCTTCGATGTCAGTATTCACGCCGACGCGAAGTGTTTCCTCAATCGTCTCCTGGCAAAGCTTCCGGGAGTGAAATTGCCGGACGTTTCCGGCTGGACAGAAAAGGTAATGGAATGGCGGGATCGATATGACCCGGTGCGACCGGAGTACTTCGAACAAGAGAATCCGGTAAATCCGTATGCCTTCCTCAGAGTGCTGTCTCAGGAAATGACTGCCACCGATATCTTTATCGCCGACTGCGGCGGAAACATTGTTATGAGCAATCATGCTTTTGAAACCAAGAATGGACAGCGCTATCTGACAAACAACGGAAACTCACCTATGGGTTTTTCGTTCTGCGGTGCCATTGGCGCATGGTTTGCTTCCGACAGGACAGGAAACGTAGTGTGCATAATTGGAGACGGCGGATTCAACATGAACATCCAGGAGCTTCAGACCTTGCTGACATACAACGTAAAGGTGAAGACGTTCATTATCAACAATCACAACTACGGGATTATCAAGGCGTTCCAGGATACGAACGTAGGTGGTCGACACGCTGCCGCAGGCCCGGAAGGATACGTGCCGCCGGATTTCCTCAAGATCAGCAGCGCATACGGCATTGCAACACGCAGGATTTCTAAAACGCAGGATGCGCGAGAAATGATCCGAGAGGTGCTGGACTATGATGATTCCGTAGTCTGTGATGTGGATACCGGTAGCTGGTACGCCTACGCGCCACGAGTTTTCGGATGGGCCACCCCAATCGAAGACATGCATCCGTACCTTCCACGAGACGAATTCCGCCGGAACATGATCATCGAACCCGTGGAAGGGTGGGAGAATCCCGTCGAACCGGGCGACAAAAAGACCGCAAGCAACAAAGGTGGGAACCCTTGAGTGACGTAATCACGCGTGATTGTCTGGAAATCTTACAGCGCGTGAGCGTCGACAGAATCCGCGGCCAGAGAGTTTTGATCACGGGTGCGAACGGGCTTCTTGGCCAGTACCTGCTCAGTGCACTCGCGCAAGCGAATCGGGTGGAAGATGCCGAAATTCGGATCGACGCCGTGAGTCTGAGTGAGTCAAGTGCGGTCGTGGATTCTATCGTCAAGCAGGACCCACACATCGACTTCAGGCGGGTCGATTTGTCGAGGCCCTTTGACTTGTCAGCATATGACTGCATTTTTCATGCTGCCGGATACGGGCAACCGGCCCGTTTTGTGAAGGATCCAGCGTCCACCGTTTCGGTGAATGTCGATGCTGCTGTCAGCCTGATGGAGTCGTCCCCAAATGGGATCTTCGTTTATTTCAGCTCAGCTGAAGTGTACGGGGATATCCCGTCCGAATTGCTTCCCGTTTCGGAGGAGTTTAACGGCAACCCGCCTCTCCACGCACCTCGGTCCGTATACGCCGAAGCAAAGAGGTTGGGAGAAGCTCTCTGTGCAGCTTACAGAAGCCAGAGGGGCTCGACTGCAAAGATCGTTAGGATTTCCCACGTTTATGGTCCTGGACTTCCAGCCTCGGATCGGCGAGTCATGAGCGACTTCATCAGACGAGCCCGGACAAATGGAGTGCTCGAGTTGATGGACGACGGCCGCGCAGTGAAGACCTATGGGTATATCGCCGATGTCGTCTCTATGATTCTGTTTGTAGCTTTGCATGCTGAAGATATGGTGTACAACGTTGGAGGAATCGACACTATTTCCGTCCTGGACCTTGCCAGGAGGATCGCCGCGCATTTCAATATCGAGTGTAAGGTTCCCCCGAGTGCACGCGCGCTGGCCCATGTCGGCATGGACCCACCTGTCGTTCGGCTTGATCTGACAAAAGTCCGCCACGAGATGGATGGCTTTTCGCTCACGCCATTTTCAGAGGGGCTTTCCCGAACGATTGAGTGGGGCGCATGGGCTGGCGCCTGAGCTGGGTCCGTTGAATGTCGGTAAGCTCCGGAGGCTAGGCTGGCACAGTTCGGTGAATCTGCAGGACGGCCTGGAGCGAACATATCAGTCGTACCTTCAATCATCGCAACGTCTCAAAGTTCAGGGCCGTCAGGTTTAGTGTCCGAGACCTACCAATAACCATGCGGCAACCGCAGGCCTGACAGAAAGTATCGACAGCGGGGCAGAAGAATGTTTTGGAAACTTCAGGAAAACGTCGTTCGGGACTCCGACCTCGAGCTCTTGATTTCGTTTATTCGGGAGACGTCCCGGTTTACCCAGTTCTACAGGGTGAAGGAGTTTGAGGAGGCGTTTGCCGAGTGGCAAGGTTGTAAGTATAGCGTCTTTGTGAATTCCGGCAGCTCAGCGAACCTTGCGCTGATTAGCGCAATCAAGGATCTGCACAAATTGCGGGATGGGGACGAAGTAATCGTACCGGCGGTTACGTGGCCCACGACCATAACGCCTGTGATACAGCTGGGTTTGAAACCGGTTTTCGTAGACGTGAATCTGACGGATCTGTCTTGCGACTATGACCAAATCGAACGGAAAATCACTTCGCGAACCCGAGTGATATTCGTGGCGCATTTGTTGGGATTTCCGTCGGATGTCTCTCGAATTCAAGAATTAGCGCGGGAGCGGGGTATTCTCGTTGTGGAAGACTGTTGCGAGTCGCAAGGCGCGTCCCGCGACGGTATCAAAGTGGGCAATCTGGGGTATGCGGGAACCTTCAGCTTCTACTGGGGTCATCATATGACTACAGTGGAAGGTGGCATGCTGTGCACCAGTAACGAAGACCTCTACAAGTCCGCATTGCTGAAACGATCCCACGGATTGGCCCGGGAATTGCCAGCCGAATATCATCCTGCATTGAAAGCTCAACATCCGGACATCGACTTCAATTTTCTTTTTCTGACGGATGGCTTCAATTTGAGGAACACGGAGTTCAATGCGGTTCTCGGGTTGGCTCAACTTCGGTCGATGGACGATTTTATCCGAACCAGGAACCACAATTACGCGAGCTTTCTCGATATGTGTCAGCAGTATCCTGAAGACTTGATTACTCTCGACGGCAACGGGATGTCTTCATTCGCGTTACCCTTCCTGTTTCGAAGCCAGGAACGGAAGAATGGGTTTGAACGGTGCATTCAAGCGGCAGGAATCGAGTCAAGATCCCTAATCAGCGGGAATCTGCTGCGCCAGCCATTTTTAAGGAGTTACTGCCGTCCCGGCGACTACCAGAACGCCGAGTTCCTTCATACCAATGCCTTCTACATCGGCAATAACCAGTTCGTTGATGATGAGCGGCTATCCGTCCTGTCAGGCCTTCTGGCGGAGTTCTTCGGGCCCGTTGCGAGCCATGGTTAGTCTCGAAACAGTTGCGACGCTGCCGGACTGCCTGTCGTGACAAGGGTATTAGTCACAGGTGGGGCCGGATATGTGGGTTCGGTTCTGGTGCCTGTTCTTCTGAATCGTGGGTTTTCAGTGACCGTCGTTGACAATCTGGTTTATCGCCAGAACAGTCTCGCCGCCGTTTGCTACCATCCCAACTTAACCCTGATTCGTGGCGATGTGCGCTCGGTGGATACCATGCGTCCGGTCCTGGAAGATGCGGAGTGCATCATTCCACTTGCCGCGCTTGTCGGCGCCCCAGTCTGTAGCCAGAACCCGCTGGCGGCCACAAGCACGAATTTGGACGCGATCGACAGTATGCTTGACGAAATCAGCACGGATCAATGCGTCATCCTGCCCAGCACCAACAGCGCCTATGGTACCGCGGGGAATTCGGACAGCTACTGTACGGAGGAGACTCCGATGACCCCTGTCTCGTTGTATGCCCGTGACAAAGTCGAGATCGAACGGCGAGCCCTCGACCAGCACCCCAAGACTGTCAGTCTGCGATTCGCCACTGTCTTCGGGATGTCGCCGCGTATGAGGCTGGATTTGCTGGTCAATGACTTTACCTACCGAGCGTTCAGCGATGGTTTTCTCGTCCTGTTCGAGAGTCAATTTAAGCGGAACTACATACACATCCGGGATGTGAGTCGTGCCTTCTTGCACGCAATCGATAATAGCCACCGGATGCAGGGCGAAGCCTACAACGTGGGACACTCGGACGCGAACCTCTCAAAATTCGAGCTTTGCGAGCGTATCCAGCGGCACCTTCCACAGTTCGTCTTTTTCGAATCGGATAAGGGTTCTGACCTGGACCGGCGTGACTATCTGGTTTCCAATGGAAAGATTCAGGCCACTGGGTTTGTGCCTGAGTACTCGCTCGATCAGGGTCTGATCGAACTGATCAAGGGGTACACTATGATTTGCCCAATGAGATACACAAACGTATAGTTTCGTTAAACCCGCGAGACTTGATGGATTCAAATTCGGGCCTTATGCGTCGAGGCAGCAAACTCAGGACACCTTTGGCGATCACTGGTTGGCAGTCCCGTCGGGGATCTGGCCAAGGTAGCGCCCCACGCTGTCTAATTGCGCAGTGTAAGAGTGTCTATGTCTAATCAAAAATCAGTGTTCGTGGCCGGCCACACTGGTTTGGTGGGATCCGCCATTCTCCGTCGCCTGCAGTCGGACACTTCTTCGGAGATCATAACGCGCACTCGATCGGAACTGGAGCTTACAGACCAAACCGCGGTCCGGGAGTTCTTCGAGCAAATTCGACCGTCTCACGTTGTCCTCGCTGCCGCCAAAGTTGGAGGGATCGGTGCCAATAGCGCTTCCCCCGCGGAATTCATATGGCAAAACCTGCAGATCCAATCGAACGTTATTGATTCCGCGTATAGAAGTGGTGTTGAAACACTGGTATTCCTCGGGAGTTCTTGCATATATCCGCGGGATGCAACCCAACCGATCACAGAAAACCAGCTGCTGAGTGGCCCTCTTGAACCGACAAATGAGCCTTATGCTGTAGCGAAAATTGCTGGAATAAAGATGTGCCAGGCATACATGCGACAGTACGGCTTCAAGTCCGTTTGCGTTATGCCAACGAACTTGTATGGTCCAGCTGACAATTTCGACCTGGAGACATCACACGTTCTTCCTGCCATGCTGCGAAAAGTTCACGAGGCAAAGGTGGCGGGCGCAAGGAATGTTTCACTTTGGGGTACAGGGAGTCCCCGCCGTGAGTTCGTGCACGTTGACGACCTGGCCGATGCCATTGTTTTTCTCATGGAGCGTTACCGCGACGAGTCACCCATTAATATCGGCACGGGCAAAGACCTGACCGTTCGGGATCTGGCGAAGCTCATTTGTGAGACGGTTGGCTATGAAGGCGGGCTCGAATGGGACCACGCAAAACCTGACGGAACACCTCAAAAACTCCTCGACGTCAGCCGGTTGAGCGGTTGCGGTTGGTTTCCCAAGATAGAACTGGAAGAGGGCTTGCGATCCACTTATGAGTGGTTCGTCGGCCACCACACATCGTTCAGAGGCCGTTGATCGTCTCCGGGCAGACTTCAACACTGTGACGCGACGGCCTTGACCGGGACGAGTGCCATCCAAGGTGTCTCTGCGATTATCGTTTTCCTGTTGATGGCTGCTGGCATCGGCCATGCAGTGGCGATCCTCACCGCGCCTCACCCAACGTGTTTAGAAACAGAGAACTGATCTCGCTGATAGTGGGCCGCCTCCTGTTGGCAGCTGGTGCTCTGGCGACGTTGCGAATTTCAACGGGCATCCTTGGACCAAGCGAAGTCGGTCGGATGCACGTATTGCTCAGTCTGACCACTTTCTGGGGCCTGTTAGTCGTAAGCCCAGTTGGAAACTTTGTTACCAGACAAGTGGTTGAGTGGCATGCCGAACGCCGTTTGTGGTCCATACTCCAGCAATACACGGGAGTGCTGTTTGGATCAGCCGCACTGGCAACAGTATCTCTCTTAACTCTCCGAGCCACATTTGGTGTTGGGATCGAAATATCTCAATTCTGGCTGCTAAGCCTCGCCTTCGGAGTTTTGTTTTTTGAGACCCTTAACCGAACGGCGTACGCTTTTCTAAACATCCTGCAGTTTCGCGGACGCTACGTGATCCTGGCGAACCTGAGCTTATGGGGCAGCCTCGTGGTTGCATGGCTTGCATCGGCATACGGCACTCGTGATGCAGAGCATTGGGTTGGCGGGATAATCGTAGGACACACCTTAGCACTGTGCGGTTCTGCCTGGGTGCTACGCAATGTCATAGCGCGCCCTGATTCCGACGGAACCGGCCCGAGTCCCCAGACCGATTTCAACTTCAGGAACGTTCTTGGATTCTCCTGGCCAATCGTTTTATCAAGTTGCTTTTACTGGTTTCAAACTAGCGGCTATCGGCTGGTACTCCTGAGTTTCGCTGACGTATCAACGGTGGGGTTATTCGTCGTGGGTCTCGCCGTCACGCGGAGTCCTATTGTCATGTTTGACACGCTCTTTACAGAGTATTATCGACCACTCTTCTACACTGAGATTGCCCACAGCGATCCCGAGAAGAAAGCCCGCGCGTGGAACCGCTACGCGAGTGCATATTTTCCGACTCTTGTATTGATCGGCGTCTTCTTTGTCTTTGGTGGACGCTTTCTGGTTCAACTATTAGTTGGTGAGGAATTCAGGACCTTAGCCTGGCTCACTGGATTTGGCGCTACTATACAGGTGTTGGCCTCAGTTAATTCCACCTATGCGACGTTATCATGAATGTGTGCCAATCTTAGTTGGAAATTGAAACGGCTCCAAACCCCATGGTTTGATGGTATTGGAAGAAACAACATCAAGCCTGTAAGAGAAAGGAGCCGAGATGAGGAGTCTGTTACGTTCGGTAAAGAAACGCAAGAAGTCGCGTGTGCTGGGTGAGGTCGAGGTCCTGAGCCGGGAGGAATACTCGGGACTGGAATTGGACTCGAAGGTGGAGATGATTCGGGCGTTGATCCCACTGGGGTTGATGCACGTGGAGGAGTTGCTCGACGAGGAAGTGAAGTCGTTGGCGGGTGAGCGATACGCACGAAAGGAGGCGGCGTTGCGGGGCCGGCGACACGGGAGCAATCCGGGGACCGTGGGGCTGGGTGGCCAGCGGGTGCCGGTTCGGGTGCCTCGAGTGCGCAGCGTGGCGGGCGGGGAGATTCCGCTTCGGACCTACGAGGAACTCAGTCCGGGTGGCGCGGTGAACGAGCTACTGCTCAGACGTGTGCTGTATGGGATCTCCTGCCGGAACTATGAATCGGCCGCTGAAGCGATTCCGGGAGCGATCGGACTGTCGAGTTCGACGGTGTCTCGAGGATTCGTCCAGGCGAGTGCCGCGAAACTTCGGGAGATGCAGGAGCGGGATCTGAGTGGCGAGGACGTCGTGGCGATCTTCCTGGACGGGAAGGCGTTTGCCGACGCCCTGATGGTAGTGGCCCTGGGCGTCACGCTTTCGGGCGACAAACGCTTCTTGGGCTTCGTGGAGACCGACACGGAGAACGAGCAAGTGCTGACTCCGTTTCTCCGTTCGTTGATGGAGCGGGGCCTGGACATCTCTGAAGGCGTGCTGGTGATTGTCGACGGCGGCAAAGGTCTGCGGGCGGCGGTCAAGAAGGCATTCAGGAATCGAGCCCTGGTCCAACGCTGCCAATGGCACAAACGCGAGAACGTCGTGAGATACCTATCGAAGACCGAGCAAGCCGTGTGGCGACGCCGGCTGCAGCGGGCCTACGAGCGCCCGGAGTACGACGAAGCTCGGGCGGCGCTCGGAGAGCTCCATGGAGAGCTCGAGGAGCGAAACCAATCGGGGGCTGCGAGCCTTGAGGAAGGCCTGGAAGAGACCCTCACGTTGCATCGGCTCGGCGTGTACGGGGTCTTGGGCCGTTCGTTCAAGACGACGAATTGCCTGGAATCGGTCAATGCCCTTGTCGAGGAAAGGTGTGCGAAGGTCGATCATTGGAAGAACTCGAGTCAGCGGCAACGCTGGTTGGCGACGGCGCTCATCGACATCGAACCGCGCCTGAGGAAGGTGATCGGCTACCGTCATCTTCCAAAGCTCCGCGAAGCCCTCCAGCGAGAGCTGAAAATTGAGGCGAAGACGTCGACGAGATCGAAGAAGAAGGTTGCATGACCCATCGTGAGCCGTGGAGAGTTTCAACTAAGAATGGGCTTGACTCGTTATCATTCGCCTATCTTGACACACGTGTATTAATACACTCTGCACTCATAGGCTCAGTAGTTTCCCTCACCGGCATGATCCTTTTGGTCCCTGAAATACCGATACTTGGGGCGGCGATTGCCCTCACGTTGGGCTTCGGAGTGACGGCTGTTGTGATAGGCAATCGGATGCGGCGGGATTTTGGCGTCGCTCTCCCATGGGCACGACTGACTTATGCGACGCTGTTGTCCATTCCTTTGAGTGGAGTCCTTCTTCTGTTCCAGCGTTTGTGGCCGAACCCGTCAGCTTTCGAAAGCGCTATCGCGGTTGGGATCGCCGGTGCAGTCATGCTCGTGGCCCAGTGGCTGCTTGCACGGGACTGGTTGCCGACAGGAGGTCCTGACATAACCGCTGGTGGCGCCGCAGGTTTGGCCACTGATGGTTCTAACGGAATCGGGTAGATGGACGTTTCCTCTGGGTGGTCTGGATGGGTGGTCAGCTGTGAAATCGGCTCGAAATTAGAGCCGCGCGGGTGTTGGCCTGACGATTGAATGCACCGGACAGGCATGCAAGCCTACGACGCAATATTGCTTCCCGGGTTTCGTCGTGATTTCTGTCCATCCGGCTGTCCCAAGACCAGGCTCAGGCCAGATTCGGTCTGCAGCACCAGAAATAGTTCTTGGGGATTTACTGCCGACCTGGAGTTGGGACCCCATGCCGCCGGTTTCCACCCGGTGAGCGTACGAGAGTTCGAAACGTTAATCTAAGTGACGGCATTAGCCCGGCGCGACGTCGGCCGCGGACACGCCAACTGTTGCACACGGAGCAACGGCCTCTTGTTGGCGTGCTGGTCAGCTGCGCTGTTTGCGTCGCGAGGGGAAAGGTGGGACGTAAGATCAACCTCGTTTTACGCTGCTTTGAGAAGATCGAGTGCTCTTCTAGCATCGGGTCGATCCCACATTCAAACTTGAACATGGCTTTCCTGTGTGCCTGAATGTGTGACCGGCCTGTAACCGTCAGGCAGCATGCTGAATGGCGCGTTGCGATGCCAACCGGGTGGGTGGCGTCCCGGATTCCTGAAGGTCGTCTGTTTGAGTGAACCTAACGTAGTGCGGCGGAAGCGGATCATTTTTCTGGCATGTGGTGATATCAATCAGATGTTCGCAGAAACGGCGAGGGACAACTGTACCGAACCGTTCCGGAAATTTAGGGAAGCCTGCCAGGAACGCGGGTTTTCCCTGGAACTGCCAGGAAGGCAACCTATTGAAGAGTGCGCGTGGTGTCTATTCTGGGACGTGAGCAGTGTTGACTACTGGCGCGGTCTGAAGGGGCTGGCGCGTCGTGTTCGCTATGGTCATCCGCTTTGGGGACGCGATTGGTTCGGGGAGGCCGAGAGTTCGAGAGGTGATTTGAGATCGGCCCTATTTCTTTGGGAGCCGCCCGCGGTAAGTCCAGCTAACTGGCGAACCGGAGCTACAGACGGGTTTTCGTTAGTCTTTACGTGGAATGACGATGTGGTTCGTGAGGGCCGGGCTGTCAAGCTGTACGGTCCGTTGCCAGAGGAGTTTCCGGAGCCGCAGACCGTCGCCTTTGCGAAAAGAAAGACCCTCATTGCAATTTTTAACAACAAGGAATCGAAGTACAAAAACGAACTCTACAGTGCGCGCCGAGAGGCTATCGAGCACTTCGATCGGAACTACCCCCAGCAATTTGATTTGTATGGGAACGGTTGGAACCGAAAGAAGGAGGGGGAGTCCAGACAGGGCCGCCGGAATCAAACCGGCACAATTTCCTGTTACCGCGGGCCAGTGGTCCACAAGTGGGATGTCCTTCCAGGATATAAGTTCGCGCTCTGCTACGAGAATATTAGCGACCAGCCCGGTTGGATCACCGAGAAGATCTTCGATTGTATGCGGGCCGGATCAGTGCCAATTTACCTGGGGGCACCAAACGTGACCGACTACGTAGATCCTGGAACATTCGTCGATATGCGGCAATTTGCCTCTTGCGAGGAACTGGGTTCGTATATCACGAATATTACAGAAGCTGAATATGAACAGTATCGCAGCGCGATTCGAAACTATCTCGATTCCGAGCGCTTCCGGGAGTTTCTCGGGTCTCGATTCGCTCAGAGGATTGTCGAAGGCCTGGGTCTGGGGCGCCACCAGTAGACCATCTTGGTGACTGCGCTGATGTTTCTGATTGGGTGCCTGTCGGATTCCGACAATCGTTGTCATCGGCCATTCACAGCGATTGTCAAAGGCGATTTGCTATCTTGCGCGACTCAGAAACGAATGCTGGTCGCATCATCTAAAAGCCGTCCGTAAGTCTGATCATGATTACCGTAAGGCTCAGAGGTGGACTGGGAAATCAGATGTTTCAGTACGCGGCTGGTCGACGGCTGGCGGTCCTGCACAATACCGATCTAATGCTAGATCCCAGCTATCTTCCTGCCAGCCAGGAGCGGGGGGCCGCCACAGCACGGGAGTTTAGTCTGGGCGTATTCCGAATTCAGGCAACGGCGATGGGTTTTCGTCGAGTGAGCTTACTTCAAACGATATGGGAGCGTATGCAACCCACGTCTCGGATCATTCGGGAACGCGGAATGGAATATGACCCCAGACTAGAGAATGCGCCGGACAACATTCAACTCGATGGATACTGGCAAAGCGAGAAGTACTTCTCTGGAATTGCCGATCAGATTGTGGACGAATTCACGGTTCGAGTTCCGATGTCACGGCAGGATGAATTGGTTAGAGATCAAATCAAAAGCTGCGAATCTGTGGCGGTTCATATTCGCCGAGGAGATTTCGTGACGGAATGTGTGCCAATCTTAGTTGGAAATTGAAACGGCTCCAAACCCCATGGTTTGATGGTATTGGAAGAAACAACATCAAGCCTGTAAGAGAAAGGAGCCGAGATGAGGAGTCTGTTACGTTCGGTAAAGAAACGCAAGAAGTCGCGTGTGCTGGGTGAGGTCGAGGTCCTGAGCCGGGAGGAATACTCGGGACTGGAATTGGACTCGAAGGTGGAGATGATTCGGGCGTTGATCCCACTGGGGTTGATGCACGTGGAGGAGTTGCTCGACGAGGAAGTGAAGTCGTTGGCGGGTGAGCGATACGCACGAAAGGAGGCGGCGTTGCGGGGCCGGCGACACGGGAGCAATCCGGGGACCGTGGGGCTGGGTGGCCAGCGGGTGCCGGTTCGGGTGCCTCGAGTGCGCAGCGTGGCGGGCGGGGAGATTCCGCTTCGGACCTACGAGGAACTCAGTCCGGGTGGCGCGGTGAACGAGCTACTGCTCAGACGTGTGCTGTATGGGATCTCCTGCCGGAACTATGAATCGGCCGCTGAAGCGATTCCGGGAGCGATCGGACTGTCGAGTTCGACGGTGTCTCGAGGATTCGTCCAGGCGAGTGCCGCGAAACTTCGGGAGATGCAGGAGCGGGATCTGAGTGGCGAGGACGTCGTGGCGATCTTCCTGGACGGGAAGGCGTTTGCCGACGCCCTGATGGTAGTGGCCCTGGGCGTCACGCTTTCGGGCGACAAACGCTTCTTGGGCTTCGTGGAGACCGACACGGAGAACGAGCAAGTGCTGACTCCGTTTCTCCGTTCGTTGATGGAGCGGGGCCTGGACATCTCTGAAGGCGTGCTGGTGATTGTCGACGGCGGCAAAGGTCTGCGGGCGGCGGTCAAGAAGGCATTCAGGAATCGAGCCCTGGTCCAACGCTGCCAATGGCACAAACGCGAGAACGTCGTGAGATACCTATCGAAGACCGAGCAAGCCGTGTGGCGACGCCGGCTGCAGCGGGCCTACGAGCGCCCGGAGTACGACGAAGCTCGGGCGGCGCTCGGAGAGCTCCATGGAGAGCTCGAGGAGCGAAACCAATCGGGGGCTGCGAGCCTTGAGGAAGGCCTGGAAGAGACCCTCACGTTGCATCGGCTCGGCGTGTACGGGGTCTTGGGCCGTTCGTTCAAGACGACGAATTGCCTGGAATCGGTCAATGCCCTTGTCGAGGAAAGGTGTGCGAAGGTCGATCATTGGAAGAACTCGAGTCAGCGGCAACGCTGGTTGGCGACGGCGCTCATCGACATCGAACCGCGCCTGAGGAAGGTGATCGGCTACCGTCATCTTCCAAAGCTCCGCGAAGCCCTCCAGCGAGAGCTGAAAATTGAGGCGAAGACGTCGACGAGATCGAAGAAGAAGGTTGCATGACCCATCGTGAGCCGTGGAGAGTTTCAACTAAGAATGGGCTTGACTCGGTGGAACCAGTCCGATAGCAATATGTCCTCAGCTTCGGATAAGCTTCTGGCTATGGGTTCACCAACTGATCGTGTTTTTGGCCAAAGGTGAAACTGAGAATACGAACGTGACGCGATGCGGGGACTGTGTCGCGGAGGGCAGAACAGTCGTAGGTCGATGATCCTGCAGTATTATGGCTCTGAGGTGTCAGCCGAGTTACTCCCGGATTCCGGACTTTCGGTCGTGCAGCGCGGCGTCGACCCCCACAGGCCCGGTCGAGAGTCAGCCGATCCGGTCTCAGACTACGATCTTCCAAGATTCTGCCGGAGGGACGGTTCCCGTTCCTTGAACGTACATCGACTATTGAAGACTTTAGCAGGTGCAAAGCGATCGATGGGAATTGAAATCAGATGTCTGGACTGCAGGACGCGGAGGAGCAGGGTAGCCTGCGAAAGCGTTCTTGGGAGGCATCCATGACTTCACTAGTGCTTCTATTGACGACTATCGTTTGTTTGGCCGCTCTTGGGCACTCGTTTGTGAAGTCGATCAGATTGGATCGCCCACTAAGGGTAGTCCTCTGGGGCCTGACGCTCTTTCACTATGCAGTACTCGTAGGCTTTCCAGTCTGGCATGCGGAGTCAAGCCCATTCTTAGTTGAAACTCTCCACGGCTCACGATGGGTCATGCAACCTTCTTCTTCGATCTCGTCGACGTCTTCGCCTCAATTTTCAGCTCTCGCTGGAGGGCTTCGCGGAGCTTTGGAAGATGACGGTAGCCGATCACCTTCCTCAGGCGCGGTTCGATGTCGATGAGCGCCGTCGCCAACCAGCGTTGCCGCTGACTCGAGTTCTTCCAATGATCGACCTTCGCACACCTTTCCTCGACAAGGGCATTGACCGATTCCAGGCAATTCGTCGTCTTGAACGAACGGCCCAAGACCCCGTACACGCCGAGCCGATGCAACGTGAGGGTCTCTTCCAGGCCTTCCTCAAGGCTCGCAGCCCCCGATTGGTTTCGCTCCTCGAGCTCTCCATGGAGCTCTCCGAGCGCCGCCCGAGCTTCGTCGTACTCCGGGCGCTCGTAGGCCCGCTGCAGCCGGCGTCGCCACACGGCTTGCTCGGTCTTCGATAGGTATCTCACGACGTTCTCGCGTTTGTGCCATTGGCAGCGTTGGACCAGGGCTCGATTCCTGAATGCCTTCTTGACCGCCGCCCGCAGACCTTTGCCGCCGTCGACAATCACCAGCACGCCTTCAGAGATGTCCAGGCCCCGCTCCATCAACGAACGGAGAAACGGAGTCAGCACTTGCTCGTTCTCCGTGTCGGTCTCCACGAAGCCCAAGAAGCGTTTGTCGCCCGAAAGCGTGACGCCCAGGGCCACTACCATCAGGGCGTCGGCAAACGCCTTCCCGTCCAGGAAGATCGCCACGACGTCCTCGCCACTCAGATCCCGCTCCTGCATCTCCCGAAGTTTCGCGGCACTCGCCTGGACGAATCCTCGAGACACCGTCGAACTCGACAGTCCGATCGCTCCCGGAATCGCTTCAGCGGCCGATTCATAGTTCCGGCAGGAGATCCCATACAGCACACGTCTGAGCAGTAGCTCGTTCACCGCGCCACCCGGACTGAGTTCCTCGTAGGTCCGAAGCGGAATCTCCCCGCCCGCCACGCTGCGCACTCGAGGCACCCGAACCGGCACCCGCTGGCCACCCAGCCCCACGGTCCCCGGATTGCTCCCGCCTCAAGGGTCACCCCAAAACCGGCCAACGAAGGTCACCTCAAAACCGGCCAATGAAGGCGGCCCGGGACCAGGTTGTTTTACCGCGACTTGCCGTGATCGGGCAAGCCTGTTTTGGTACGCCAACTCCGTGGGCCACACTTGAGAATGTGGCCATGATGGAGGAGGCGGTCGAGCATGGCAGTCACGGCGGCACTATCCCCTAATAGCTTCCCCCAGTCCTCGACCGGACGATTCGAAGTCAGCAGCGTGCTGGTACGTTCGTAACGTCGCATCACGATCTCGAGCAGTTGCTCGGCGGCGGTCGGGGGGAGCTTACGCATTCCCAGATCATCGATGATCAGCAGGGGCACGGTCGCGAGCGATTCCATGTGTTTCCTGCGGTTACCGTCGATAGTGGCTTCGGCGATGTCGTCGAGCAGGGCGTGGGTTTCACGATAGAGGACCCGATAGCCCTGCAGGATGGCGGCCAGACCGATCGCCTGGGCCAGATGACTCTTGCCAGTGCCGGGTGGACCGAGAAACAGCGCATCTTCGTGGCGGGCGATGAAGGTGGCAGTAGCGAGATCGAAGACCAGACCGCGATTCATTTTCTTGTTAAAGGTGAAGTCAAAGTGCTGGAGTGTCTTCTGGGGATCGCGGAACTGGGCCTGTTTTCTGCGCCGTTCCAGCAGCCGGGTACTGCGGCGAGCCAGTTCGTCCGAGACCAGAGAGGAGATCAGGTCGATGGGAGCCATGGCTTCGGACTGTGCCTGATGGAGACGGGTTTCCAGGACTTCGGCGATGCCGCCCAGGCGGAGTTGGCGCAGCGCTTTTTGGAGTTCGATGAGGTTCATTGTTGTTCTTGCTCCTGAATCTTGAGGTTGATGAGATCGCGATACTGGGTCAGTTCGCGAATGAGGGGGTCGACCTGGCGGAGAGTCAGTGGAGGCCGCCGTTCCAGATAGCGGCGGACGAAACGGTAATCATGGACGTGGAGTTCGAGTGCCGCGGCGGAGGCATCCTCGACGGCGGAGACACCGTATTTTTTGGCCAGGGAGAACAGGCCCAGGATACGGCGGATGGCCGCCTCACCCTGGCGGAGATGGATGGCTTTGGCCAGTTCGCCGATGTGATCTCCGGCACGAGCCGCCCGGGCAAGCAATTGAACGGTGGTCACCGGCGTCGTTTTCGGATTGTCCTCGGGACGGACACGGTACCCGCCCCGTTTCTGGCCGACATGCTCGCGTAGTAGCTGATGGGTCTCTGGATCGAGGATCCGGACGTGGAGCGTATCCCACTGCACTTTGACGGCGCGTCCGATCCAGCCGGGAGGCAAACTATAATAGGCCGCCTCCACTTCCACGCAACCGTCCAGATGGACGACGCGGTCCCCGTACTGGTAGTAGCGGAACGGTTCCACCGGCAGTGGGAGCAGTGACGGCTTCTCTTCGGCGAACATGGCGGCGACCTGCCGTTTGGTCGTGCCGTGGATGCGCGTATCAGCCCAGCGGGTTTCCCATCGGTCCAGATGGGCCTGCGCCTCCTCCAGACTCTCGAAGCGGACTCCCTTCAGAGGGGTTTTCTTGGCGTGTCCGACACCCGACTCGACCTTCCCTTTACGATCGGGATCCCGAACCCGGCAGGGTAGGGCCACCACGTCGTAGTGAGCCAGAACATCTTTAAACAGCGGATTCAGAGTCGGATCGTAATAATCCGGATCGATCACGCCCTCGCGAAGGTTGTCCAGGACGATGCATCGGGGACTGCCCCCAAGCCGGCGAAACGCAGTCTCGTGCAGCTCGGCCCAGATTCGGGAACTGGAGCGGAACCGGAGCAGTCGGACCGATTTACGGCTGTAGCCCAACGTCATCACGAACAGCCGGGTGCGTCGGTACTTGCCCGTCTTCGGATGGCGCACCATCGGCCCATCACCGTAATCGACCTGTCCTTCTTCCCCAGGTCCGGTCTGGATGATTCCCACCGCTCCGGGCCGCTGGGATCCACGCAGTTTGCGCACGAAACGCTTCATGGACTGATAGCTGCCCGAAAAACCGTGATCCGAAACCAGATCCTGCCAGATGGACATGGCATTGCGGCCACGACTCAAACTCAGTTCGATGATCTCCCGATACGGTGCGCAGGCGCTGGCAGAGGGCGGCTCTGGGGTGGCGGGCAGATCCAGCTTGGACAGATCGAGGCTCCCAGAGTCGGTGGTCACCCCGTTGGCCGGTTTTGAAATGTCCGGCTTGGAGAGCCCCTTTATAGAGGGGTTTGTCGCCTCAAGATCGGTGGTCACCCCATTGGCCGGTTTTGACGGCGCCCGTTTCCCCCAGCCCCCGGGTGGCCGCACCGCGATCCCGGCCGCTCGCAGGTAGGACCCTGCCGTCTCCCGACGCACACCGGTCGCAGCCTCGATCCGCCGTAGCGGCCATCCGAGCCTTCCCAGTGCGATAACTTGTTGTTTCTTTTCTGTGCTCAAGACATTGCTCATACCGGCGGAAGCCTATTCGGCTTACCGCCGTTGTCAATGTCCCGGGCCTCAGTTCCGTTGGCCGGTTTTCAGGTGACCCTCATTGGCCGCTTTTGGGTGACCCCCGAGGTGCTCCCGTGTCGCCGGCCCCGCAACGCCGCCTCCTTTCGTGCGTATCGCTCACCCGCCAACGACTTCACTTCCTCGTCGAGCAACTCCTCCACGTGCATCAACCCCAGTGGGATCAACGCCCGAATCATCTCCACCTTCGAGTCCAATTCCAGTCCCGAGTATTCCTCCCGGCTCAGGACCTCGACCTCACCCAGCACACGCGACTTCTTGCGTTTCTTTACCGAACGTAACAGACTCCTCATCTCGGCTCCTTTCTCTTACAGGCTTGATGTTGTTTCTTCCAATACCATCAAACCATGGGGTTTGGAGCCGTTTCAATTTCCAACTAAGATTGGCACACATTCGGCATGCGCTGCTAAACGACTTCGCCGTTGAACGGTCGATGAGTTATCGGGTACTCCCGAGCGATCTCAGCGTCGTAATGCTCGGTGAGACGCTGTTCGTCGCAATTGTCGTGGGAACGTATTGGGCTGTGAGCAGACTGAATCCTATCGGAGCCCGCGTCCCTGGAGCCGTCGAAACGAGTCGCGAGTCCGAACGCAGGTTGCTCCTGGTTCTGATACTGATAGGCGTTTTTGTCTATGCTGGAGAGGTTCTAAACCCCACGACAAACGAGGCGTATGTCGAGCGAGCGACAGGCCTTGCCGTGTACAACATCAGCGAATTGATGCAGGAGTGGCTTTCAGCGTTGTTTTGGTTGTCGCCTCTGGTCGCCTCCTGTTGGGTGATTTTTGACTATTCGAGGCAGAAGTTCCGGGTGCCGTTGCTTGTGCGTAGTCTAGCGATCCTTAATGTGGTTCTAGTGGTCGCAATGGGCCTGGCCGGGGGATATCGGGGACGAGTTACGTTGGTATTGTCAGTCGTTGTCGTGGTCGCATATCTCAGAAAGCGCCGTCGCATGATTTATGCGGCAATCACGGTGCTAGTGATATTTCTCCCATTCGCAACGTTCTTCCGGGGCACGATGCGCTCACAATTCTACGGCGCGGCGGCTACCGGAGGGCTTGGCATCGAGTTTATCAACCGAGGAATCGATGAACTGGGCGTCTATGTGAGTGGTGGGGGACTTACAGACTCAGGGTCGAACCTGATCCGCGATGTAGCCTTCCGTGCTCAAGGTCCACGCAATTCTGCAGTTCTGTACGGGTTATATAGCGATGGTGGGGCCGCCGGTATGCGGCCGTACGCGGGAGCGGTGATGTTTCCTGTTCCTCGAATGTTATGGTCGGGAAAGCCTGTGGCCGGCAGTTCAGATGGAAGCACGATCGGAAGGGCAGACTATATCGTACAGCGGGTGGGATACCTGCTGCCGGATCAGACAATGGGGCCAGTACTGGCGTCCGCACACGCGTACTGGGAAGGGGGCCCAGTCTGGCTCGTGCTCGTCGGTATCCTAACTGGCGCGATGTGGGCGCTGATCGTAGGCTGGTGTGAGCGAGTTGGAGGAGTTTTGGCCGTATTAGTATTGTTGTCGTTCGCGTCCGCGTTTATGATCGACGGCCTCATGACGGTCTTGTTTCCGGCGTACACCCTGATTCTGGCGTTCTGGAAATATTTTGTGCCCCTCCAGGCGATTCACCTCTTATGCCGATTCAGCTGGAACGGTCCGCGATCTATCGCGACCAGAAAGGTTTCTGGAGCGCGGGGCCTTGCCCTTCGGTGGGACAGTTGAGACCTTTCCTGTGGTCATGAGGCAATGACGTTTTGACCGTGGCCGGGCCGTCGTCTTTCGTTGCCGTACGTTCACTTTCTTAAGTCTGTGTGGGGACGCTGCCACCGGCTGTTTCCAGATTCCCAGGTTTCCAGAATGTTGCGCAGCATCTCCTGTCTGTCGGCGGCCGTGACGCTGCCACGGCCCGTTCTTCACGGTTTCAAGTGGCGGCGCCGGTAGGAAACTCTCGACCCCGGGAGGTACGCTTCGAGTCGAATGCCAGGACTTGCGAGATGAGCGAGTTGTTCAAGTTTTGAATCCGCATCCTTTAGTGTCAGTCATCGTTACAGCGTACAACGCGGAGCGGTGGATTGTGGAAACGCTGCGCAGCGTAGAGAGTCAGGTCTATGAGCGACGTGAAGTGATTCTGGTAGACGACGGCTCGACCGACAGCACGGCGACCCTGGTGCGTGAGCGGTTTCCTGATGTTCGATACGTTTACCAGCCGAATCGCGGTCAGCCAGCGGCGCGAAACACGGGGATCCGCAATGCGGTCGGGGATTGGATCGCTTTTGTTGACTCTGACGATCTGTGGCGCCCAGATAAACTGGATTTTCAGGTGGCGCTATTAGACCAGAAGAAAAACTATTTCTGGTGCTACAGCGACGCTGCTTACTTCGATCACAGTCCGGAGAATCCACTGTATCGATTGAGTCAAGTGGTACGCCCCGAATCAGGACGCGTGCTTGCGCCCTTGTTTCTTGGGAACTTCATATGTTCGTCGAGCCCGATCATTCACCGCCGGGTGTTTGAGGACGTTGGCATGTGGGATGAAGACGTCAGGTTATGTGAGGATTGGAATATGTGGCTCAGGGTAGCTGCAAAATATCCAGTTGCGTTTGCCGACGAGCCGCTTGTTTTTTATCGAAAATCTCAGGGGATGAGTGAGGGGTGGGATGCGACCGAGTATTTGAAGGCGCATATTTCAGTCCTCGAATGGCATTCCCGCAAGAATCCGGAAACACTTGGTGGATTGAAAGACATGGCGGAGGCCGCTGTATTTCGGAAATTTGCTCAGGTGTTTATGAAAATCGGGCGATCAGCAGATGCAAGGAACTGTCTCCTTGAAAGCGTACGCAGGGAACCCGTACGACCGGGGCCATACGGCATGTATCTGGGAACATTGCTTCCATTGGGGGTGTTGCGCTCACTCAATTCCCTTCGCATGTACTGGCGCCGCCTACCCGGTTGACCTTGCTGTCTGTCGAACATGATTCGAGCGCTGCAGCGAAATATGCTCGAACACACGTGTGTCTAATGCGCCAGCGCTGCCTGCTGACGAGTAGATTACCCGGAAATCTGAATCAGGGATGAACTGGAACAGCACGTTTCTCGGACAGAGTCCAGAGTTCTGGCGGGAGGCTGTTGGAGTTATCTTCGTCGAGACAGCGGCCTGAACCACCCATATCGGGAACGGCATTCAGGCCAAGCTCCGTTGGATTCGAGGACGGGTGTTGAGCGAATCACCTGCCATTGCGATGACCTGACGGGGAGGGAGTAAACACTGTTTCGCCCGAACCTTCTGGGCTGGTGGGAGTCGGCGCCAATAACTTCGATGCGAGCTGTCGTCGATGGGAACCCATCGACTGCCGTTCCGCGCCTCGATCTCCTTCAAGACTCACCGGCGCTGGTCCAGAATCGGTTGGGCCCAGTTCCTGGCCTTACGCTGCGTCAATCAAGCGCCGGACACCATAAAGCATCGAACGGTGGGATCGATACGTATTCTCGTTCAGAAACCGAACAGGTCGAATTCTCCGCCAGATAAATCAGCGGCTCCAGGGAAATGACAGCAGAAAGCCAATCTCTGAATTTTCCGTACTGAACGGGTCATCACAGATGCTGAGACGGATTGCCAACAAGATCAGACGGGTCTGCTTCCCGACCGAACATGAACTTATGGTTCGGAAATGGAGAGAAGACGGCGGCGACTACAAATTCCGGTTCAGTTACGAATTGGACGAGGTCTCGCTCGTATTAGACCTGGGCGGTTACGAGGGA
This sequence comes from Terriglobia bacterium, assembly GCA_965263045.1. Taxonomy (GTDB): domain Bacteria; phylum Acidobacteriota; class Terriglobia; order 20CM-2-55-15; family 20CM-2-55-15. The sequence goes on along the minus strand of CBDHGK010000041.1, from coordinate 2,768,046 downwards.
CAATGGGCGAGCGACCTGTTCTCGAGATATCCCTGCCGATTGATGGTGTTCGAACCTGTGCGCCGATTTGCAGATCAAATCGAACATCGATTCCGTCGCAACAAATACATTCAAGTGATGAACTTCGGTCTTGGCGGCCGGTCGAGGACCGAGACGATTCACGTTTCAGCAGATGGGAGTTCAGTGTTCGGCGCGTCATCAGAGACGGAGGAAATCCGAATAGTGGATGTTCAGGAATGGCTGGCCAAAGAGCAAATCAGTCGCGTCAGCCTGTTGAAAATCAATATCGAGGGCGGTGAGTATGAATTGCTCGAACGATTGATAGAAACCCGGCTGATCGAAGGCGTTGATAACATTCAGGTTCAGTTTCACGACATTGGAATGTGTGCCAATCTTAGTTGGAAATTGAAACGGCTCCAAACCCCATGGTTTGATGGTATTGGAAGAAACAACATCAAGCCTGTAAGAGAAAGGAGCCGAGATGAGGAGTCTGTTACGTTCGGTAAAGAAACGCAAGAAGTCGCGTGTGCTGGGTGAGGTCGAGGTCCTGAGCCGGGAGGAATACTCGGGACTGGAATTGGACTCGAAGGTGGAGATGATTCGGGCGTTGATCCCACTGGGGTTGATGCACGTGGAGGAGTTGCTCGACGAGGAAGTGAAGTCGTTGGCGGGTGAGCGATACGCACGAAAGGAGGCGGCGTTGCGGGGCCGGCGACACGGGAGCAATCCGGGGACCGTGGGGCTGGGTGGCCAGCGGGTGCCGGTTCGGGTGCCTCGAGTGCGCAGCGTGGCGGGCGGGGAGATTCCGCTTCGGACCTACGAGGAACTCAGTCCGGGTGGCGCGGTGAACGAGCTACTGCTCAGACGTGTGCTGTATGGGATCTCCTGCCGGAACTATGAATCGGCCGCTGAAGCGATTCCGGGAGCGATCGGACTGTCGAGTTCGACGGTGTCTCGAGGATTCGTCCAGGCGAGTGCCGCGAAACTTCGGGAGATGCAGGAGCGGGATCTGAGTGGCGAGGACGTCGTGGCGATCTTCCTGGACGGGAAGGCGTTTGCCGACGCCCTGATGGTAGTGGCCCTGGGCGTCACGCTTTCGGGCGACAAACGCTTCTTGGGCTTCGTGGAGACCGACACGGAGAACGAGCAAGTGCTGACTCCGTTTCTCCGTTCGTTGATGGAGCGGGGCCTGGACATCTCTGAAGGCGTGCTGGTGATTGTCGACGGCGGCAAAGGTCTGCGGGCGGCGGTCAAGAAGGCATTCAGGAATCGAGCCCTGGTCCAACGCTGCCAATGGCACAAACGCGAGAACGTCGTGAGATACCTATCGAAGACCGAGCAAGCCGTGTGGCGACGCCGGCTGCAGCGGGCCTACGAGCGCCCGGAGTACGACGAAGCTCGGGCGGCGCTCGGAGAGCTCCATGGAGAGCTCGAGGAGCGAAACCAATCGGGGGCTGCGAGCCTTGAGGAAGGCCTGGAAGAGACCCTCACGTTGCATCGGCTCGGCGTGTACGGGGTCTTGGGCCGTTCGTTCAAGACGACGAATTGCCTGGAATCGGTCAATGCCCTTGTCGAGGAAAGGTGTGCGAAGGTCGATCATTGGAAGAACTCGAGTCAGCGGCAACGCTGGTTGGCGACGGCGCTCATCGACATCGAACCGCGCCTGAGGAAGGTGATCGGCTACCGTCATCTTCCAAAGCTCCGCGAAGCCCTCCAGCGAGAGCTGAAAATTGAGGCGAAGACGTCGACGAGATCGAAGAAGAAGGTTGCATGACCCATCGTGAGCCGTGGAGAGTTTCAACTAAGAATGGGCTTGACTCCGACATTGCCAAAGACTCAACGGATCGGATGCATGCAATTCAGCGGGGTCTCAATAAGACGCATGAGGCGACTTATCAATACAAGTTTGTTTGGGAAAACTGGCGGCGCCGGTGATACCGCTCCGAATGTCTCTTGATTGATATCGTTGATGTGATTCGACGTGAAATCCCAATCAACATCGAGATGGGAATTCTCTCTCGCCTGGCTTCAATAGTCTTAAGATTGACCGGCACATAAGACGAAATAATTTGCCTTGAAACGATCGTCGCCCGATACTACCACCGCATCGCGCCGCTACTCATCGCTCTCACCCGCTTTGTCAGTATGATCATTGGCCCAACCAGGTCGATTGCTCCACATTTCGTGAGGCCACTCTGGGGTCACCCTTCATGTCAGATTGGCCGGACGATTGACGTCGGAACGGCCTTGTCGGTGCAGTCTTGTGATCGACCTTTGCGTTCGGAATAATTGGAAATGACGGTGAGAGTGTGCCACATCATCAGCAGTCTGGAAATCGGTGGAGCCCAACAACTGCTCCTGGACCTGTGCACGAAATTGCTCCCGTCGAAGTTCGAGCACATTGTCATAAATTTGTCTGACGAGACGAAGCTGGCAGGGCAGTTAAGGCGAAGCGGTTGTCGGGTGTATTGTCTTGAAATCAGCGGGTTCCGAAACAGCCTGGTCGGGTGTTGGACCCTTTTCCAGACGCTCAAACATCTACGACCTCAAGTTGTCCATACCTGGCTGTATCACGCTGACCTGTTAGGAGGGATTGCAGCAGTACTGGCTGGAACGCGCCCTGTAATCTGGTCTGTTCATCACGCCAACATAGGTAGGTGGGAGGCAAAGGCAGCAACAACTGTCCTTACACGCCTGCTTGCCATGTTGTCATCTCGACTGCCGGACGCCGTCATCTATTGCTCGCAATATGCCAAGACGGTGCACGAGTCGATTGGTTACAATCCGAAGCGCAGCTGGGTAATAGACAACGGTGTTGACGTTCGTCGATTTCGGTCTTCGCGCGCACTAAGAGAAGACATGAGGGACGGTATTCGGATCGATATGTCTTGTCCGGTTGTTGGCATTGTCGCGCGCTACACGAAGGTGAAAGGCTATCGGGTTTTTCTGGAAGCGGCCCGGCCCATTCTCGACCGGATCGCGTCCGTTCGGTTTGTCCTTGCCGGAACGAATGTCGTTTCCGGAAATCAGGCGCTTGTGGCGACGATTCAGGAATTGAACCTGACCGGCCATTGCCACCTGCTGGGCGAAAGGCCGGATGTTGAGGTTGTCATGAATGGATTAGATGTTCTGGTTTGCACCTCCTTCTCTGAGTCCTTTGGTCTTGTCATCATCGAAGCTCTTGCCTGTGAAATTCCCGTCGTGAGCTCCGATCTTGAAGTGCCACGGAGCATCATAGGGGCGGAGTACACAGTGCCTGTCGGGGAGCCCCGGCGATTCGCGGATAAGATATGTGCTTTGCTAACGATGTCTGTGCGGGACCGGAGCAGAATTGGCATGGAAGGGAGAAACAGAGTTATGGAAAGCTTCGACAGCCAGGCGATGGGTGAGGCTTACGGCCGTACTTATGAGAGTGTTGTCGCGAAAAATCAGCGCGGACCCGCGATCCGCTCGTTATGACGAACCGACGGCCAGGAAAGTGGTTTAAGCGCCTCTTCCCGACGGCGAGACGATTGCTCGTTGAGGCTGACGTGCGCCGCTGGTGCATAGATCAACATCGACGAGTGCTGGTGATTGGTGCCGGTCAGGACCCTTATCGCAACCTGTTTGCGGGTGCAGATTCATATATTGCTTTGGATATTGTGGCGTTTAGAGGTGTGACGGATCTGGTCGCAGATGCGGAAGTGTTGCCTTTCAGCGACCGTATGTTTGATTGCGTGGTAGCGATCGAGGTTATGGAGCATTTGGCAAACCCGATGCGAATGGCGGAGGAATCCTACCGGGTCCTGGCCCCAGGGGGGATGTTGATCCTCTCGGTACCGTTCGCTTTTCATCAACACGCCGATCCTGTCGACTGGTGGAGACCCACCCGCCACGCTTTGAGGTTTGCCACGAGGAAATTTGACAAGGCTGCTGTGATGCCACAGGGGAATCGGCTGCATACAATTTCTGACCTCATTACGACTGCCTTTAGTCCATACCCCGTTCTCATTGGATTACGAATCTTCAACCATTTGCTAGTGCTGAGGCGTCCGTGGTCAGGTTTCCGTGACAACCGCAGTTCCGCGCCGTCAGGTTTCTTTGTGGTTGCCACGAAGTGAACTGCCCGGAGGCGCACGCCGCGCAGTGAGTATGCACAGTCGAGTAAATGTGACCCGGTGGCGCGCCATGTCCACCGCTTGCGGCATAAACGTCCCGTAGATCTATGGACGTTCTTACACCAGAAACCGAATCTGGGAAACCCGTCTTGCTCCTCGTTGTAAACGAAGCGTTCTTCTTTATTTCTCACCGACTACCCATCGCTCTTGGAGCCTTAGACGCCGGCTACAAAGTTCATGTGGCTACGTACGGTAGCTCGGAGGAAATCGCGGCGATCCAACGCATGAATCTTCAGCACCACTGGATTAACCTGCAGCGAGGCCGCATTAACCCGTTAGTCGATCTACGTACTGTCGCGGAACTCTGGGTGCTATACCGGCGTTTGAGGCCTGATGTCGTGCATCACGTGACTATCAAGCCCGTCGTGTATGGCGGTATGGTAGCGCGTATTCAACGCTTGCCGGCAGTCGTAAATGCCCTCACGGGCCTCGGTTTCACCTTCACGAACAACGGTTTGAAAGCGAAGCTCGTCCGCATAGTGACAACGGGGTTGTTGCGTTTTGTGGCACGTCATGCGAACAGCCGCTTTATTTTTCAGAACCGGGACGATCGCACAGCCATGGAACGCGCGGGTGTGGGGTCGGGGAAGGCAGTCTTGATCCGGGGGTCTGGAGTTGATGTAACGAAGTTTTGCCCAGGTCCGGAACCCCAGGGGCCACCTGTTGTCATGTTCGCATCGCGAATGCTGTGGGACAAAGGTCCCGGTGTATTCGTGGAAGCGGCGCGCTGCTTACTTGGCTGTGGTGTGGCTGCGCGATTTGTGCTGGTGGGTGCACCCGATCAGGCGAATCCGCGGTCAGTGCCCGCAATTGAAATGGCGAAATGGGCCGATATCCCGGGCGTGGAGCTTTGGGGATTTCGAGACGATATGACGAACGTATTCCGACAGGCTGCTGTCGTTTGCTTGCCAACTACCTACGGCGAGGGAGTGCCCAAGGTCCTGATTGAAGCTGCCGCGTGCGGTCTGCCATTGGTAGCCACCGACGTGCCCGGTTGCCGCGAGGTCGTCCGTCCGGGTATCAGTGGATTGCTGGTGCCGCCCGGCGATGCCGATGCCTTAGCTGATGCGATCAGTTCTCTGTTGGATGATCGTGAAGCACGTCAGCAAATGGGGAGGCGCGGCCGCGAAATCGCCGTGAATGAGTTCGGTGAGCAGCACGTTGTTTCGGAGACGTTGCGCATCTACGACGAGCTATTGAGCCGAAAGGTGCGGTGAAGATCGTAGTTACCGGTGCCACTGGATTTGTGGGACGGGCGGTCTGCGCTTGCCACCTGGAACGGGGTCATGAAGTGCTGGCATTGGTGCGCCGTCCCCACAGTGCCCCAGCCGGCACCACGGAAATTCTAGCGCCCGGAGGAGACCTGCTCAATGTTCCCATTGCCCCACTGCGTCATGCTGACGCGGTCATATGCGTATTCCGCTGATCGTGATCACCAGTTCCGGGATCATGATCAGTGATTCCGGGCATCGTGATCACCCGCCGTAGCGAAGTGAGGGTTAGGATCTCAGTTTAGACCTCCCGAAGTCCACGATTCTTGTTTTGAATGCTTCCATAATCTTGATATTCATCGCCGGGCCTGTGTGTAAATGTGGAAAAGCCGCAGGCTTTTCCAGGGCTGTGGGAATCCACGTTTTTTGTGGATTTCCATAGCCCATCATTTTCCACAGGCCACTGGTTTGTTTTTTAGGTTCTTTCTCATTCTTCGTCCCGTCCTTACTGAATTCCTGAAAATCCTTCGCGCCAGGATCGCGTATCCGCGACGATCGGACGCCAGTCCGAGTTGGACTACCTCGTCGCCAGGTGGGGTTCATGCCGGCTCCTTGGAAGAGGGTTTCGGGGCAGCCTTGGTTTGTCTCATGGATCGTCCCTTCAGTTCGATGCGATGCGCGTTGTGGAGGAGGCGATCGCAGATGGCGTCGGCCTGGTTCGGGTCGCCGATGACGCCGTGCCAGTCGGCGACCGGGAGCTGGCTGGCGATCAAGATGGCGGAGCGTTCGCTCCGTTCCTCGACGACTTCGATCAAGTCCCGGCGTTCGGCATCGCGTAGCGGGGCCAGGAGCCAGTCGTCGATGGCCAGCAGATCGGTCTTGGCCAGCCGTGCCAGAACACGAGCGTAGGAGCCGTCGCCACGGCCGACCGCCAGTTGGTGCAAGAGCCGGGGCATTCGGACGTAGGCGGCATTGAAACCGCGCCGGCAGGCTCGTTCGACGAAAGCCGAAGCCAGAAAACTTTTCCCGATGCCGGTCGGACCGGAAATGATCAGATTGTGCCGGTCCCGGATCCACCCGCAGGAGCCCAGAGCGAGGACTTGGGAACGGTCCAGACTGCGACGATGTTTGAAGTCGACGTTTTCCAGCGATGCAGAGCTGTAGCGCAGCTTGGCCACGCGCAGACGCCGGGTGAGCTTACGGTGCTCCCGGGCCGTCCATTCTTCATCCACTAGAAGGCCCAGACGCTCCTCGAAACTCAGATCCGTGTACTGATTCGAGCGGCGTTGCTGCTCGAGGGCTTCGACCATGGCCGATAGCTTCATCTGGTTCATCTTCTCCAGGGTTTGTTCCATTAGCATGTGTGCTCTCCTCTGGCTCCGCATAATAGGCGGCGCCGCGAATGTTGTCGTGATGGGGCGTGGGTAGGGTTTCGGAATCCTCGAACGGCAAACGGTCCTGGGCCGAGGACAGGATGTTTTTGACGGTTCGGTAGCTATAGGACTGTAAGCGAAGTGCTCGGGCACTGGCGGCTTCGAGCCGCTGGGCGCCGTAGCGGCGTCCCAGGCTCATCAATCCCAGGCAGGAGCGGTACCCCTGCTCAGGATGGGGCCACCGTTTTATCATCTCCTCGGCCAGTCGGCCGGTCTGAGAGCCGGTTTTCTCCGCCCAACGGATCAGCCGGGATGGTGTCCATGCCGCATGGGCTCGATGGGAACTGGGCATATGTTCCGACAGAGTCGACGGTTGGTGATCGTAGCGGCGAGGATGAGAGGCGACGCGCCGGCCTTTGTGGTAGACCTCGACAATCGAGGCGGTGTAACGCGCTTCCAGGGTTTCCTGGATCAACTGGTAGGGCACGCTGTAGGGATGGTGATCCACGGTCACGTGGTAGTCGATATTGGCACGACAGCCCTTCCACTCGGCCTGTTCATACCGATCGGTCGGTAGTGGCTGTAGGGCCGGTCGATCCAGCCTTTCGTAGAGTTCCAGGCGGGACACGCGAAGCTTCTGCATCGGCCGCTGGTTCAGTTCCAACAGCAACTTTCGAATCGCCCCGTTCAAGTCCGCCAGACTGAAGAACGTGTGATTCCGGATTCTGGCCAGGAGCCAACGCTGTGCCAGAAGGACCGTGGCTTCGATTTTTGCTTTGTCTTTGGGTTTCCGAGGCCGGGCCGGAATGACAACGGCGCCGTAATGTTCTGCCTCATCCTGGTAGGTGCGATTCACTCCTGCTTCGTAGCGGCAGGACAGGGTAATGGCACTCTTGAGTTGATCGGGAACCCAGATCCGGCTCGATCCGCCGAAAAACTCCACCATGCGAATATGTACGCCGATCCAGTCGGCGAGTTTCTGGCTCGGTGTCGCTTCGGCGTAGGTATAACCGCTGGCGCCCAGCGCGGCCACGAACAACTCGACTGGTTTAGTTGTGCCCGTCCGCGGATCCGTCAGTTCTGGCCGTTTGCCGGAAAAGTCGATGAAGGTCTTCTCGCCGGCGCGGTGCACCTGCCGCATCGAGGGCTTCAGTTTCTGGGCCCACCGCCCGTAGATCACACAGAACTGGCTGTAGGCATATCCCTTTGGATTCGCTTCCCGGTACTCTTCCCAGAGCAGGTGGAGGGTGACTCCAACACGCTTCAACTCCTGGTGGATCCGCTCGACATCTGGAACCACCCGTTCCCGGGAGCCCGGTCCCGCGCTGGAAAACAGCCGCGCTTCAAGCGCGGCCTCGTCCAGTTCCTCAGGCAGCGGCCATTCCAACCCTGCACGTGCCGCCCGTCGGACGTACTCCGAAACCGTCCCTACTCCCACTCGGCAGGCTCGGGCGATGGCCCGGTGGCTGAGTTTCTGTTCGTGTTTGAGTCGTAGAATCTCGCGTAACTGTCTCATCGATAGCCGTCTTGTTCCCATCAAGTTCTCCTTTTTCAAGGAAGAACCTAACAGGTCTAAACTTCGCTACCGACGGGTGATCATGATCGCCGGAATCGGTGATCATGATGCCCGGAATCACTGATCATGATCCCGGAATCAGTGATCACGATGCCCGGAATCACTGATCATGATCCCGGAATCGGTGATCACGTTAAATCGGAATCAGTGATCACGATCGTCCGGAATACGCAGTCATACACCTCGCAGCGTTGGTACATCAGATGGGCCATTCTGACTCTCATCTCAGAGAGGTTTTTCATTTCGTGAATCGTGACCTGAGCCTGCACCTGGCGCGCGTTGCGGCTGCGGCCGGCGTGCCTCGCTTCGTGTACGTCAGTACCGCAAAGGTTCACGGGGAGCACACCAACAAACGAGATGCGCTGGTCGAGACGGCCCCACCATTCCCACAAGATGCGTACGCGAAGTCGAAATGGGCCGCCGAGGAGGCGCTACGCGATCTTGGAGTTGAAGCGGGTATAGAGATTACCGCGGTACGTCCCCCCCTCGTGTACGGTCGGGGCGTCGGAGCAAATTTTCTCCGTCTGTTGTCGTTAATTCGGCGTCGGATACCGCTACCACTGGCTTCGCTTCGAAACGCACGGAGTTTGATCGGTGTGCGCAACCTTGCAGATTTCCTGGTCTGTTGTGCCCTCGACCCACGTGCGGGTGGTAAAACGTTTCTCGTTAGCGACGGAATCGATTTGTCTACACCAGACTTGGTTAGAATGATTGCGGCTGCGGCGGGAGTGCGCGCGCGATTGTGGCCCGCACCTGTGGCGCTGCTGCGGGCTGCAGGGGTAGTTACCGGGTATGCAGCTGAAATATCCCGTCTGTGCGGAAGCTTTCAGGTATCTATCGAATACGCGCGAGTAGAGTTGGGATGGACGCCGCCGTTTTCAGTCAATGACGAAATGCTGGAAACGGTGAATCGTAAGTCTGAGTCGACTCCGTAAGTGCTGTGTCTTCCGCATGTCCCCATGCTCTACGCCGATATTGATGTAGCCTCTTAGGTTGCATGTTTGAATTGACTTTACTGCTGGCCTCGTTTCTCGCCGCAGCGGGACTGATGGGGAGCGTTCGCAGGCATGCGCTTCAAGTTCAGTTGCTGGACGTGCCCAATCGCCGCAGTGCCCACTCGTCGCCCATTCCAAGGGGAGGAGGTCTCGCTATCGTCGGGGTGACGCTGGCGGCGACGGGCTTGCTCCGACTGGGGGGCACTGCGACAGCTTTGCCGGTGGGCATTTATTTAGTGGGCGGCTTTCTGGTTGCGGGCGTGGGTTATCTGGATGACTGTAGTCACGTACGCCCACAATGGCGCTTGCTGGTGCACCTTGCCGCTGCCACGCCCGTAGTTCTTGCGCTGGGCCGGGTTCCGCCGATGATCATGTTCGGTTATGAGTTGAACCTCGGAATATTCACATTTGTGCTGGAGGCGCTGTTCATTGTCGGTATGGTTAACATCTATAACTTCATGGACGGTATCGACGGCATCGCGGGTCTCGAAGCGGTGACGGGCGGTGGCGCGGCCTCCGGCCTTTTGTTCTATGACGATTCCCCGAACTTTGCTGTGCTGGCAGCGGTGCTGGTGATGGCGAACCTCGGGTTCCTTATCTGGAACTGGCCGCCAGCCAAGATATTCATGGGCGACGTGGGCAGTGGTTTTCTGGGGTTTTGCTTCGGATCACTGGCCGTAGTGACAACTGCGATATCGCCCCGATTCACATGGATGTGGCTTATTCTGCTTGGAGTGTTCCTGGTGGACGCGACAGTCACCCTGTTCCGTCGGATGCTACGACGTGAGAAACTCTACAGGGCGCATCGCAGCCACGCCTACCAGTATGCGTCACGCAAGTTCGGCTCGCATCTTCCGGTTACAATCGCGGTCGGCGTGATCAACTTATTCTGGCTGTTGCCACTCGCTTTTCTGGTAGTAATCGGAAGGCTGGATGGTCTTCTTGGCATGCTTATCGCGTACACTCCATTGTTGGTCCTGGCGTTACACTTTAAGGCGGGTGCCAGAGAAACGGAGCAGGGTCGCATTCAACGAACGTAATCGGAATCAACCAAGCGATGTTTCCGGCTTTCGCAAACGAAAGTAAGCCACGATGCACTTCTGGATAACCAATTGTCAAAAATGATGAATCTGCGCCTCTTGCGACGAGCACTCGTCGTTTTGTTCGAACTGGTGTTGGTACTTGTTGCTAACTATGCTGCGTTCTGGTTGCGGTTTGACGGAGATATCCCTGAGCTTTACTTCTCGGGGTGGGCTTCTGTTGTTCCCGTAGTTCTGCTACTACGGGTCGTCGCGTTTGTCCTATTTAACTTATTTCAAGGGCTCTGGCGATACACCAGTGTATGGGATCTGAGAAATATTATCGTGGCTGTCCTACTGAGTAGCGGGGCCTATTTTGCAGTTGCTACTTTCGTACTAGATTCCCCTTATCCGCGTTCAATTCCGATCATTGATTCGTTGCTCCTGATTTTCCTAATGGGGGGCGTGAGATTGAGCCGCCGCATCTATCGTGAGCTTGGCTGGAAAGGGCCGTCGGCAACGATCCTTATATATGGTGCCGGCGACGCAGGTGAGATGGTTGTACGGGACATGAGGAACAATCCGTCCTTCAGTAAAAGGCCGATTGGTTTCGTAGACGACAATGATGGAAAGGTGGGCACGCGGATTCACGGCGTGCAGGTGCTTGGGACTCGGTCGGACTTGCCGGCAATCATGGAGCGTACCCGACCGGACGAAGTCCTGGTTGCTATGCCTTCGGCCGACGATGGCGAACTACGATCTGTCGTCAAGTTGCTTGAGCCTTTCAAAGCCACCATTAAGACATTGCCCAATCTCCGCGATGTTCTTGACGGTGAGATCGAAGTGAGTCAGATTCGCAGCCTTGCCTTCGCGGACCTGCTGCCTCGGATTCCGGTGGGATTTGACCAAACGTCAGTAAGGGAGTTGATTGCGGGACAGCGGGTGATGGTGACCGGTGCGGGGGGATCGATAGGGTCGGAACTCTGCAGACAGGTTGCCGCGATGACGCCAGAGCAACTCTTGTTGTTTGAGAGGTATGAGAACAGCCTCTACGCGATCGATCAGGAACTCTGCAGCAATACTGTTGGAATTGATATTGTGCCCCTGGTTGGGGACGTGTCAGATCGGGATTCCGTGGCGAGCGCCCTCGACGAGTATCACCCGCAAATTGTTTTCCACGCTGCTGCACACAAACATGTTCCGCTGATGGAGTTCCGCCCGAGCGAAGCTGTGAAGAACAACGTCGTTGGGACACGAATCCTGGCTGAAGAGGCCATTCGGACGGGTGTGGAACGCTTTATTCTGATATCCAGCGACAAGGCGGCTGATCCCAGCAGTGTGATGGGAGCTACAAAGCGGGTTGCAGAACTGATTGTTCAGAATCTCGCTTCCGCTGGGAAAACCCGCTTCAGTGTGGTCCGGTTCGGAAACGTGCTGGGCAGCAATGGTAGCGTAGTCCCATTGTTTCAGGATCAGATTCAGAACGGTGGTCCGGTGACGGTGACACACCCGGACGTGCGGCGTTACTTTATGTTGATTCCCGAAGCAGTGCAGCTTGTTTTGCAGACTGCGACACTATTGAGTATCGCATAATATAGTGACATTCTGTCATGAGTGTCCTATACTTCCTGCATGGGAAATCCAGCAGGAGTTCGACGCGACTTTGATGCATTAGAGCAGCGACGTATGGAAGCCGCGAGACTGTTAAAGCAGGGCCTGTCGGAAGCGGAGGTGGCCCGCCGAGTCGGTGCCCACCGGCAGTCGGTGAACCGCTGGTCTCAACAACTCGCTGAATCAGGAAAGCAGGGACTGAAGCAGGCTGGGCGGGCGGGCCGCAAGCCAGGGCTGAGCCCGGCGGATCTGAAGAAGATCGAGCGGGGACTGAAACGCGGACCCGAAGCGTTGGGGTACGACACGAGTCTGTGGACCGGGTGGCGTGTCGCCCATCTGATCGAAGAGGAGTGCGGTGTTAGATATCACCCCGGACACGTCTGGCGGATTCTGCAGCAGATGGGCTGGAGTTGCCAGCGGCCAACGGGTCGGGCGCTGGAGCGCGATGAAGACGCGATCCTTCGGTGGAAGAAGACAAGCTGGCCCGGGATTAAAAAAAAGCCCGGAAAGAGGGCCGGACGATCGTATTCGTCGACGAAAGCGGGCTGACGGAACGACCGCATCGGTACCGCACCTGGTCGCCGCGCGGGCAGACTCCGGTCCTGCAGTACCACTTCAACTGGAAGAGTCTGTCGGCAATCGCCGGAGTGACCTGGTGGAACTTCTACTTCAGGATGTATCCGGGAGCCATCCGCAGTCCGCAGGTTGTCGAATTCCTGAAGCATCTGATGCGTCACATTCCCGACCCTCTGTTGGTGATCTGGGACGGGCTGCCGAGTCATCGGAGCCGCATGGTCCGAGACTTTGTCGCCGAAACTCAGGGCCGACTCGTTCTGGAACGTCTGCCGGCGTATGCACCGGAGCTGAATCCAGTCGAATATCTGTGGGGCTACTGGAAGCATCATGAACTGCCGAACTTCTGTCCCAAAGACTTCGGCCAGCTCAGCGACCATGCACGTCGGGCACTGTGCCGGATGCGGCGCCGGCCGCGACTTGTCACGGCATTCTGGAAGCAGGCCAGCCTCTTCTAGTGTCACTATATTATGCGATTCTCAATAGGTGACAGTGGTGCGGTCTATGTATTGGACATGGGAGAAGAATTCAAGATCCTGGATCTGGCTCACAACCTGATTCGTCTGGCTGGATATGTGCCCGACGAAGACATTGCAGTCGAGTTCACTGGTCTCCGACCCGGCGAGAAACTTTCCGAGACCCTGGTCGGTGAAGGGGAGACGTTGGAAGCAGCGGTCGCTGAAAAGACATGGCGCGTTCGTTCGTCTGTCCGATCAGAGCCCTCTGTCTTGCGGGCCGGAATCAAGCGAATCGAAGCGTCCGCCGTGGGCGGGACGCGCACGGAAATATTCGAAAGCCTTGCGCGCTTGGTGCCGACTTTGGTTGTGCCGACGGGTGAAAACGAGTCGAGTGTCAGGGGAATTGCCGCCAACGTCGCGACGGGCGGGCAATAGGGCCGAGATTCGGCCGGCTTCCAGGTACTTTCAGCTTGGCTGGCCCCGTTAGGGTGTGCTCATTGATCGCGAATCCGAGTGGGTTTGCCTCCCTCGGACTCAGCGACAGCTTTCGTTAAACGGAACTCGGCACTCCGGAAATATGTTTGGATTCCTAGGAATCGTGTGGACGTTTACGCTCGTGAATTTTGGGGGCGTGCTGCCCCACACCGCATTCGGACTGCACCTCGGGATGGTTGTGGCGGTACTGGGCCTGTTTGTAGTTTCGGCCTTGAGGGGACGGGTGATGGATGTCCGGTCGTCTGGCGCGCTGCTGGCTGCGCTGGCGATGGGCATCTGGCTCGGGCCACGGCTGGGTGTCCCGCTGTTCAGCGGTGTCTGGGCTTATTTCGCGTGCCGCAATTCCGACGACCGGCGACTCGTTCGATTCCTCCACTTTCTGCTGTTGGTCGGTATTGCTGAAGCACTCCTGGGATTGTTCCAGTACTTCGTAACACCCGGCTGGATCTTTGGCTACATTAATGCCGGCTCATCGTCGAGCGGGACCCTGATCAATCGGAATCATTTTGCCGGACTGCTGGAAATGCTCGTTCCGTCAGCTTTTGGCCTGTCGTATCTGGCCGCTCGTCGTGATCCGGACTTGTTTCGATCCTATGCCTACCTGGTGGTTGGCGCCGTGATATCGCTGGCGTTGATTTTTTCCGCTTCTCGTATGGGTATAGTGTCGCTGTTCGCGACTGTGGGCTTTATGGCGTTGATGATCCGTATGCGGGCATCTCAGAAAAGAGTTGCGACGGTGATGGGTTTCGGCTTGGCAGGATTGGTTATGGCTGCGGCACTCTGGATTGGAGTGGACGCTATTCTCGAACGATACGGTATGCTTTTGGAAGCGGACGCAGCATTGCGCGAAGGGCGGATGATCGTCTACAGCGATTCACTTAAGATGATCGCGGACAGTCCATGGGGTATTGGCATTGATGGATATCGTGATGTGTTCCGGCAGTACCAGACATTTAATCCGGGACTTCTATTCGATCACGCACATAACGACTATCTGGAGACGGCAGCCGAATGGGGCGTGCTGATTGCGGCTGGATTCTGGATATTCATTATCGGTGTGCTGGTCCAGTCGGTGCGGGTCTTCCTTACGAGTCAAGCCCATTCTTAGTTGAAACTCTCCACGGCTCACGATGGGTCATGCAACCTTCTTCTTCGATCTCGTCGACGTCTTCGCCTCAATTTTCAGCTCTCGCTGGAGGGCTTCGCGGAGCTTTGGAAGATGACGGTAGCCGATCACCTTCCTCAGGCGCGGTTCGATGTCGATGAGCGCCGTCGCCAACCAGCGTTGCCGCTGACTCGAGTTCTTCCAATGATCGACCTTCGCACACCTTTCCTCGACAAGGGCATTGACCGATTCCAGGCAATTCGTCGTCTTGAACGAACGGCCCAAGACCCCGTACACGCCGAGCCGATGCAACGTGAGGGTCTCTTCCAGGCCTTCCTCAAGGCTCGCAGCCCCCGATTGGTTTCGCTCCTCGAGCTCTCCATGGAGCTCTCCGAGCGCCGCCCGAGCTTCGTCGTACTCCGGGCGCTCGTAGGCCCGCTGCAGCCGGCGTCGCCACACGGCTTGCTCGGTCTTCGATAGGTATCTCACGACGTTCTCGCGTTTGTGCCATTGGCAGCGTTGGACCAGGGCTCGATTCCTGAATGCCTTCTTGACCGCCGCCCGCAGACCTTTGCCGCCGTCGACAATCACCAGCACGCCTTCAGAGATGTCCAGGCCCCGCTCCATCAACGAACGGAGAAACGGAGTCAGCACTTGCTCGTTCTCCGTGTCGGTCTCCACGAAGCCCAAGAAGCGTTTGTCGCCCGAAAGCGTGACGCCCAGGGCCACTACCATCAGGGCGTCGGCAAACGCCTTCCCGTCCAGGAAGATCGCCACGACGTCCTCGCCACTCAGATCCCGCTCCTGCATCTCCCGAAGTTTCGCGGCACTCGCCTGGACGAATCCTCGAGACACCGTCGAACTCGACAGTCCGATCGCTCCCGGAATCGCTTCAGCGGCCGATTCATAGTTCCGGCAGGAGATCCCATACAGCACACGTCTGAGCAGTAGCTCGTTCACCGCGCCACCCGGACTGAGTTCCTCGTAGGTCCGAAGCGGAATCTCCCCGCCCGCCACGCTGCGCACTCGAGGCACCCGAACCGGCACCCGCTGGCCACCCAGCCCCACGGTCCCCGGATTGCTCCCGTGTCGCCGGCCCCGCAACGCCGCCTCCTTTCGTGCGTATCGCTCACCCGCCAACGACTTCACTTCCTCGTCGAGCAACTCCTCCACGTGCATCAACCCCAGTGGGATCAACGCCCGAATCATCTCCACCTTCGAGTCCAATTCCAGTCCCGAGTATTCCTCCCGGCTCAGGACCTCGACCTCACCCAGCACACGCGACTTCTTGCGTTTCTTTACCGAACGTAACAGACTCCTCATCTCGGCTCCTTTCTCTTACAGGCTTGATGTTGTTTCTTCCAATACCATCAAACCATGGGGTTTGGAGCCGTTTCAATTTCCAACTAAGATTGGCACACATTCGCAGGGGAGACGAAAGACCGAAGAGAATCCGCCACGGTTTTCTGGCCTGTCAAGAGAGCCGATAGAATCCTCCGAGTTCCAGACTGTCGGTTTTCGGGCGGCCGTTCCTGTGTTTGTTTGTGACGGGTTGTAGGGCTAGAGAAGCACTATGACTGGACTCGACCCGCTGCCACATCAGGCAGAGATGGTAGCCGTGAGGGTAGCAACAATACGCTCGGCGGCTTTGCCGTCCCATAGCTCCGGCACTTCGTGGCTTTTCCAGGTCCCGGCGAGAACCTTGGCGGCGGCTCTCCGAATACGGTCCGGGTCAGTCCCCACCAGTTCGTTGGTGCCTTGGGAGATTGTCACCGGACGTTCGGTGTTCTCTCGAATTGTCAGGCATGGAACACCCAGAATCGTCGTCTCTTCCTGTAAGCCCCCCGAATCGGTCAGGACCAAACGAGCTCCGGACATCAGGTTCAGAAACTCGAGATATCCCAGAGGTTCAGTCATTCGAACGTTTCCGTGGACCATGGGATCGAGTTCGAATTCCCGGATCCGTTGCGCGGTGCGGGGATGTATCGGTAGTATCACGGGGAGCGATTTCGCAATATCCTGAACTGCGCCGAGAATGTTCATCAGGACGGCCGGATGATCCACGTTCGATGGCCGGTGCAGGGTCATCAGGGCGTACGCCCTGGAGTCGATTCCCAACTGAGCGGCCACGTTCAGGCCATCGGCCTTTCGCCGGTGCCTGAGCAGCGTATCGATCATGACGTTTCCGACGAAGTGGATCTTCTCGGGTCTGACGCCTTCCCGTCCCAGGTTCTGGCCGGCTTCCCGGCTCGGCGTAAACAGAAAGTCCGCCAACTGGTCTGTCACGACGCGATTGATTTCCTCGGGCATTGCTCGATCGAAGCTGCGCAGGCCCGCTTCGACGTGTGCAACCGGTATATCCAGTTTGGCCGCTACGAGTGTGGCTGCCATGGTCGAATTCACGTCACCCACGACCATCACGAGATCCGGGAGCTCACGCATACAGACCTTTTCGAATTCGATCATGATCCCGGCCGTCTGCAGTGCGTGGGAACCCGACCCGACTCCAAGATCAATATCGGGTTTGGGAATCGACAAATCCCGAAAGAAAACGTCCGACATCTTTCGGTCGTAGTGCTGTCCGGTGTGGACCAGTAAGTGGTTGATTTCGGGGAACTGAGCGCACTCGGCGACGAGGGGGGCGATTTTCATGAGGTTGGGACGGGCGCCCACGACCGAAATGATTCTCATGCTATAATTATGAGCGACTTCCAGAGCATTCAGTGCTTTGCGGACCGGATCCGAACAAGCAACTGGAGGGGGCTATTGTGGCAAACGTTGGTTTTGGAATCATCTTTCTTCTATCCCAGCTCCTGAGTCTGGGCGGAGGACTGCCCCAGATCATGGTAGCAAACTATTCTGACGGTGCCGTCGATGCCGGTTCCAGCGGCGAGGTTGTTGTCTCGTTCGGCATCCTGGACGGATATACCATTAACCGCAAGCCACCGATTGAGTTGAAGCTCCAGCCGGTTGACGGCTTGACCCATGACGCTGCGAATCTGGTGTCGCCCCCAGAAGATCCAAAATCGACGGACGATTACTACGTGGACGTGCCCTCTTTTAGTGTTCAGGTGGAAGCGGTCGCGGCGGGTGACTATGAGATCCCAGGCGAACTCATCTACTTTTTCTGCTCCACAGCCGACGGGTTTTGCTCGCGCCAGATTGTGGACGTCATTGTGCCGGTGACGGCCGAGTAGCTTTCACGGAAACCGGCCGAGAATTGAAGGACGCAGTGGCAGAAGTCATTGCGTCCTTTCCTTATTCTGCTTTCTTTATCTTGAATGAAAAGCGTGTCCTCAGGACTGTCCCACACCACTGTTGAACAATACCAGCCGAGCATCTTAACGATCGCCAACCAGTTGACGATTTTGAGGATCGTCTGTATTCCAGTGTTTGTCATTCTGCTGGTCTATAACCGGCTGGGTTGGGCTCTGATCACGTTTTGCCTGGCCGCCGTTACCGATGGGCTCGATGGCATTATTGCGCGTCACTTCCGGCAGAAGACTTCGCTGGGCGCAATACTGGATCCGATTGCTGACAAGCTGCTGATGAGCAGTTCCATCATCGTGCTCGCACTTCCACAGATGGATTTCCCAAACCCTATTCCCATGTGGCTCCTGTTGCTTGTAATTTTTCGCGACGTCTTCATTCTTCTCGGTGGACTGGCTTTCATGCTCACTTACGGTTTTCGCGTATTTCCTCCCACCGTTGCTGGGAAGGCGAACACCGTGTTTCAATTCCTGACCGTTTTTGCGGTGCTCCTCTACAACTGGGTGGGTGTCGAGGAGGGCGCCGTTTATTTCCTTTTCATCCTTACCGGTCTTCTGACTGTCGTTTCGGGTTTCCAGTACCTCGCCGTTGGCCGCAAGCTGCTGGAGCATTGAATGGACACCAAGAAGCCGTTTTCCTCAAGCGCATACGTTCGCAAGGCGAACGATCAAGACGTTGCGCGGACAATGTCGGCTCAGCATGAATACCGACATGCACCACCCACGCACAAGGGTGATTCTGGCCCCTTACAGATCCTGGAAGTGGAACCCGATTCGCTGGCCTCGCGTATCGGGCTTCAGGCAGGTGACGAGATCGTAGAAGTCAACGGGACACCACCCAAAGATGTCATCGACCTTCAGTTCCAGATGGCGAATTATGGCGAATCGATGTCGCTACGGACGCAGCGGCAGACCCACGAGTTCGTGCGGGAAGAGTGGGAATCCTTTGGAGTGGAGGTTGAGCCCATCGAACCCTGGGTGTGCGACAACGATTGCGTGTTCTGTTTCGTTCACCAGAATCCGGCCAACACACGACGGTCCCTGCGGATCAAAGACGAAGACTATCGCCTCTCGTTTCTTTTTGGCAACTACCTCACGCTGACGAACGTGGATGATGCTGAATTGGACAGGATCGTCGAACAGCGCCTGTCCCCGCTCTATATATCGGTCCACGCGACCGAACCCGAGCTTCGGACACGCTTGTTGGGAAATCAGAGCTATGACGGTCTTGATGGCAAACTCGATCGCCTGACCGAAGCGGGAATCTTCCTCCACTGCCAGATTGTCCTGTGTCCGGGTTTGAACGACGGCATTCACCTGGAGCGAACCATCGCCGATCTCGCGCGCCGCTATCCGTCGGTTCAATCAGTCGCGGTGGTTCCGGTCGGACTCACCGATCATCGGGAAAATCTTCCGGCCGTTGATCCCGTTACGCCAGCCTATGCCCGAGGGACGATCCGGCACGTGGAACCGATCCAGCGCCGCTTCGAACGCGATCGGGGCTCGCCGTTCATTTTTCTGGGCGACGAGTTCTATATCCTTGCCGGCCAGCCACTTCCCGACAGTGCCCACTACGAGGCGTTTCCCCAAATCGAAAACGGAGTGGGAATGGTTCGGACGTTTCTTGACGACTTCGAAAGCCATGTGGTTGCTGACGACGCGGCTTTCGACGACGACGCTTTGAAGGGCGCTCGCTTGGTAGGAACCGTGTGTACCGGGCGACTGTTCCACGCCTACCTTGACACATGTGTCCGCAGACTGGGCCTCGACCTCAAGACGGTGGCTGTCGAGAATAAATTTTGGGGTGCCGGGATCAATGTGGCGGGGCTGTTGACAGGCAGTGACTTCCTTGCCGCCCTCAAGGGTAGGGTCCACGGCGACCTTGTCGTGCTGCCGTCGGAGGCGATGATCGGAGACGAAGGCCTTTTCCTCGACGACATGACGGTCGCGGACGTGGAAACGGAACTGGGTGTGCGCGTGGTCCGATCCGGGTATAGCGCCGGTGAGTTTCTCGAGACCCTCAGATCTGAAGCAGGACGATAGTTGGCACCTCTATGGCGCAATGCAGATGGAGTCGGCAGTCTCAGATTCGGCTGTCTGAATTCTCGCGGATCCCGGCGACTGTGTGTTTTCCCCGAGTCTACTCGTCGAGGATCCTGAGACTGCACGGTCCCGTCTTCATGCGCGCCTATGAGGTTGAACGCTCGCCTTTCTGTTAATCGACCCGCTCAATTGCGACTCGGTTCATGACCACGTCTTCGACCGGGCGGTCGCGGGCTGCGGTCGGAACACTGCCGATGGCCATGACCACATCCATGCCCTCGACGACCTCACCGAATACCGAGTGACGGTTGTCCAGATGGGGCGTCGGCCCAAGCGTAACGAAGAACTGGCTGCCGTTCGTGTTCGGGCCTGAGTTCGCCATAGAGAGAATTCCCGCTTTGGAATGAGACGCTTCGGGGTGAAACTCGTCATCGAATCGATAGCCGGGACCGCCCGTTCCAGTGCCACTGGGGTCTCCCCCCTGCAGCATGAATCCACTGATGACCCGATGGAATATGAGTCCGTTGTAGTACGGAGTGTCCTGGTGGGTTTCATTGGTGGTCGGGTGCGTCCACTCCTTGGTTCCGGTGGCCAGGCCAATGAAGTTTTCGACGGTTCTCGGAGCCATCCCGTCGTAGAGTTTGACCGTAAAGTTGCCCTGGATAGTCTCAAAGCGTGCATAGACGCCGGGACCCAGATTTGCGTTGGTCTGCGCGAATGCAATCGGGACTACGGCGAATAGGGCCAGTATCACTAGTAGTTTCACAATTCTGCTCCTTAATCGGATTCTTGAAAATGAAGGAAAATTCTAGCACATGGAGAAATCAGGGACGGAGACCGATCTCTTCCTCATTGTACCTGTGGTCTATGACGGCGCATCGACGCGGGCTTGTCTCTCTGGTTTAAACCTGTCCGTTGGCTTCGCAGTCTGAATGATTGGTGGAATAAAGGTTATTGAATCAACTTGTGGCCAGACCGCAGGATATCTGCTGATGATGCGTAAGGGGGATCGGTGAGGAAAGGTCTGTTACTGCTCTGGTTGTGCGTCCCGGCGACACTGTTCGGTCAATCAACGCTCAGTTTTCCACGGTTATTCTCGATCTCCGATTTGGCTGCGACGGGTTTTGCGATTGTCAATCCAGGTAACGTGCAAGCCACGGCCACGTTTATCCTGCGGGCGGAGACGGGGTCCACCATAGGCACGACGACCCAGACAATAGAGGCAGGCGGCCAGTTCGCCAGGCTTGGATCCGAGTTGTTTCCGAGTGCCACAGTGGCAGGCTGGGTCCAGCTGACGAGCGACACGAGTGGGCTTCAGGGGTTCTGGATTGGAGGGGACTTTGTGACGTTCACCGACGGTGCCGAGGCGGCTCCCTCGGCCTCCAGCCTGATGTTTCCATTGGTGGCACCCAACACGGAAATCAATGTGGCAAATACCGCCGCCACAACCGCAACCGTCACCATTTCCCTACGTCAGGCCGACGGTGCGCAGATGGCGTCGTCCCTGCAGACGATTGCCGGCATGGGAGTCTTTCAGGCTTCGGTCGCGTCCCTGTTTCCCGGCGTCGATGTCAGCCAGGCCACTCACATCCTGATGACCGGAGGCGCATCGATAGCCGCGACAGCAATAGTCAGTGAGTTTCTTGTGAGTCCCTCCTGGGGGGTCGTCAACGGCGTCGATGCGTCAGCGACGACGACGGAGCTAAACTTTCCCCACGTCATCAACGGAGCCGGATGGATTACGGCTGTCGGCGTCACGAACTTGGTCTCTGCAAGTAACAACGTCACGCTGACTTTCACTCCCTGCCCTGCACAGGGAACATGTCCCGGAGCATCAACCTCCGTCCAACGAACAATTGCCGGTAACGGTGGATTGCAGGAGAGCGCGGAGTCCCTGTTCGGATTGCCCTCCGCTGAATTCCAGGAGGGCTGGGTGCAGGTCACCAGCCTTTCCCAGTTGCCGGTAACAGGCTTTGTTGCCTATGCCGGTACGGCTGCTGCGGGATTGGCGATCGTGCCCGCACAGGCAGCCTCGCTGACGAGCATGTTGTTTTCACATATCGCCCAGGCGACCGGATGGGCGACGGGCGTGGCTCTGCTTAACACGACGACTACGACCGCAAATGTTGAGGTTTACGCTATGAATCCAGGTGGCACGTTGATTGGCGGAGCTCTGGATGCCGCCGATGCTGCCTTTACACTGGCTCCAGGGGCAAAGATCGCACGGTTGTTGAACGAATGGATACCGGCGGCGCAAACCAACGGTGGTTTCGTGTTCGTGCGCACGACGAACGGCGTGCCTCTCTACGGTCTTGAGCTGTTTTTTCTCTCGAACCTGGCTCTGATGGCCAACGTTGCCCCCGGGGCCTTGGCGGATGGAATTACCTATACTCCGCCTGCACCCGCCGGAACGCTTACTCTGAACTCGATTTCACCGGCTTCAGTGGTTCGAGGCCAGACGCTGACCCTGAACGGCGCCGGATTCAACCTGACGCCGTCGAGCAACAGCGTTGTGTTCACAACCGCCAGTGGGACGACGGGCCAGACGCCCGCCACAGCCACTCCAACCTCAATGACCGCCGTTGTTCCGCCAACGGCAATCAGTGGTCCGGTGCTCATCCAGACGGGCGGCACCTCAAGTGGGACTCAGATCGTCGAGATCACGGCGTCGGCGTCGGTTCTGGTGGAGTCCATCGTTAGCGTATCCGCCGGTCAGGTGACCACTGGCGTGGATATATACGTGCCAACGCCGGCCGGAGGCCTCAACTTCACGAGTATCGGGATCGGGGATCGCACCCAGGGCATTTCGTTCGCCGCCAGCAGTGCCGAGCTGAGCCAGGGGCAGACGACTGATATTATCGTGGCCGGTAACGGGATCAGTGAGGCAAACGGGTCGACCGTTACCGTTAGCGGCGGCGGTATAACGTTCTCCAACATTTCATATTCGGGAAACGTCATGTTCCTTCAGATCAGCGTTGCCGCAAACGCTGCTCTCGGATCGCGCACCGTGACCGTTACGAACTCCAACCTGGACACTTCCGTACTGTCGGGAGGGATCATCGTCAAATGAAGCATCCATGTCATTTCATTCAGAGAATCTTCGTTCTCACTCTGTGCGTGGGACTCTTGGCGGGCCTTGGGCCGAGGCCGGCCGCCGGCAGCATCGTCAAGGATATGGCTCTCGGGGAATTGGTCGGGGCATCCGACAGCATCGTTCAGGGAGTCGTGGAGTCGGTCACCAGTGAGTGGGATAACGAAAAGAAACTCATTTTCACCCATGCGTCGATTCGTGTTGACGATCCGCTCAAGGGCGAACGCCGAAGAACGTTGCAGATACGCCAGATGGGCGGTCAGGTCGGCGCATTAACCCTGAGCGTGCCGGGTATGCCGGAATTCAGCGAAGGCATGGGCGTCATCGTTTTCCTGAAGGCCTCCGGCAACGGGACCTTCCACGTTGTCGGGTTGAGCCAGGGCCGGTACGTGATCGATGAAGACTTTGCGACCGCGAACATCAGTGGCGTGGACCTTGTGGGCCCGAAAACGGGTCTGGTCACGGGGGCTTCGATTGCCCGGACAGTGGATCTGGAGTCATTCAAGGCCCGGATACGCCAGCTGGTGACGGGAGCTGGCGATGAATAAGATGCCATTTAAATTGAAACGGACACGCATGTTGGTTGCCGCAGCCGCTTTCCTGATGACGATTCCTGTGCTGGCATACATTCCGGAGACCAATCTGGATTCCAACGGGAACGTGGTTGCCGTACGGTGGGCCGATTCGTTCATGCCGATCCAGTGGCGGATGAATCCGACCGTCAGTCCGAACGTTACTGGAGATCGGGAGCAGGCGGCCGTGTTTCGAAACTCGTTTCAGCAATGGGTGGATGTGACCACTTCGGACTTAACCATCAGCGAAGGCCCGGTCACCGATCCCTTACTGAAGCCAGGACTTGACCTGGTGAATCTCATCACGACCAATGTGACAAGTTCCGACTTCAATTCCACGGCGCTCGGACTTACCGGGTCCTTTAGCTTTACCAGTACAGGAATCGATGCGACCACGGGAACCGTTATCGAATTCCCGGGACAGGTCATTGATTCGGACATCATGTTCAACCCCGATGTCAGTTTCAGTTTGAGCACCACAACCCCCTCGGACCGGTTTGACCTGGAATCGATTGCAACACACGAGGTGGGTCACCTCCTGGGCCTGGACCATTCCAACATTCTGTCGTCTGCGATGTTCCCATCAATCCTTGCAGGGGTCAGTTTCCCGCGAAATATCGGTCTCGATGACAAGATCGGTTTGTCGTCGATCTACCCCAACGCCTCCTTTACATCCCAGGGTTCGATTACCGGAACCGTGCGCACAACCGCCAATGCTGCCGTGTTCGGTGCGATGGTCGTTGCGCTCGATCCGAACGGGCACGCCGCCGCCAGCGCCGTGACAAACCCGGCGGGGCAGTTCACCATCCCTGGATTGTCGCCCGGCAACTACACCGTGTACGCGGAACCCATGAATCAGCCGTTTACACCGTCCGATGTTTTCACGCTGTCTCAAACCTATCCCGGCCAAAGCGTGAATACCAACTTCACCGTCCGCTACCGTTAATGCAGATTGCACGGGTTCGCTTCGTCCAATCCGCGCAATCGATGTATGTGAGATAATCCCCGTTTCGACACGTTCGGACGCAGCGGTCGACAGACTTTTCAACATGGAGGCGCCCAAGCCATAAGGTCTCCAGTTGTTGAGACGCTTCGTAATGTTTCGTGTCTTCGTGTAGAAACTCGAAGCCCCCAGGATGAACGACGAGCGATGTACGAAAACCTACTTTATGACGTGCGGGACGGAATCGCATTCGTTACCATCAACCGGCCGGAGGTTCACAACGCGCTTGACCGGTTGACGATGTCGGAGTTGGTCACGGCCTTCGAATCGGTTGCCAGTGACGACCGGGTGCGGACCGTGATCCTGACGGGAAGTGGTGACAAGGCCTTTGTTGCCGGCGCCGACATCAAAGAATTCGCCTCACTGTCTCCGGTGGATGGGCGGGAGTATGCGCTCGCAGGGCAGGACGTGTTGAATTTTATCGAACATCTTGGCAAGCCCGTCATCGCTGCCGTCAACGGGTACGCGCTGGGTGGGGGATGTGAGTTGGCGATGGCGTGTACCCTACGGGTCGCCTCCGACAACGCCGTGTTCGGACAGCCCGAGGTCGGCTTGGGCCTGATTCCGGGATTCGGTGGCTCCCAGCGCCTGCCCCGCCTGGTGGGCAAGGGACGGGCTCTTGAGATTCTGCTTTCGGGGCAACCGGTTTCCGTTGAATCAGCGCAGGGAATGGGTCTCGTCAATCGCGTCGTGCCTCAGGCTGAACTTCTGTCCACGGTAGAAGCCCTTGCACGCGAGATCATGGCCAACGCACCCCTTGCGCTCCAGTACTGCCTCGACGCCGTCCACCGCGGTCTGGACATGACCTTGACCGACGGGCAGTTCTTTGAAGCGACGCTGTTTGGTATGTGTTTCGCCACCGAAGACGTGGAGGAAGGAACCGAAGCGTTCCTGGAGAAACGTGCCCCCAACTTCAAAGGGAAGTAAACAGGAGCCGAAACCTTTGGCCCGGCTCGATTCGTCGGGTCGTCGCATTGGGATTGCCGCCGGCCGGTTCAACCAGGAGATCGTGGATCGTCTCCTTGAAGGGGCGCTCAGCGCGCTCGAAGAGACCGGGACCGACCGGGATGCGGTGGAACTCGTGCGGGTGCCAGGGGCGTTTGAGCTGCCGTTGGCCGTACAGAAGCTGGCAGAGAAATGTGATGCCGTCATAGCGCTGGGATGCGTCATTCGTGGCGAGACCCCGCATTTCGAGTATGTCAGCGAGGCCGCTTCCCAGGGATTGGAACGGGTTTCATTGGATTCGGGAACCCCTGTCGGCTTCGGGGTGCTGACCACCGATGACGTTGAACAGGCCCTGGCACGAGCGGGTGGAGACGTCGGGAACCGCGGTTACGATGCGGCAATTGCGGCCATCGAAATGCTGCAATCACTTCGGAGTCTTTAAATTCATGGGAAACCGACGGGCCGCAAGAGAATATGCGCTTCAAATGTTGTATCAGTGGGATCTCCGCCGCGACAATCTGGATGCGTCGATCGCGACCTTCTGGGAAGTGACGCGCGCTGAAGACGAAGTCCGCACCTTCGCTGACCGTCTGGTTCGCGGGACGGTCGTACATGTTGAAGCCATTGATCGGGTGATCGAGCGGCACGCAAAAAACTGGCGCCTGGAGCGGATGGAAACCCTCGACCGGAACCTCCTGCGCTTGGCTGCCCAGGAACTGTTGCACGAACCCGACACTCCGGCAACCGTCGTTATTGATGAGGCGATCGAAGTCGCCCGCCGATTCAGCACCCGCGGATCTCCCCGGTTCATCAATGGTTTACTCGACAGTATCCGCAAGGAAATCGAAGAGCAATTGAATGAACCGACAAGGCGCCGGTGATGAAGAGGGATGAAAAGGCCGGAAAAGGCCGCACCAGGGTGTAGGCCTATGAATCGAGCGTTGGCAGTGGGTTTCGGGGTATCGGCACTGGGAAGCTGGAAGTTCGTCGTACGGCATGTTACACGCTGAATCGGCTCTTGTTCATTGGGTGTTTGCGGTGAGAAAGATCATATGGAAGAGCCCGAAGCCATACGCTTAGAAAAGCTCAGGAAGATCGAGGCATTGGGATGCAATCCCTATCCAACGGACTATCGCTACACCCACACCGTTGCGGCAGTGATCGAGCAGTTCGAGCCGGACTCGGGCCCCGAGCTTGAGAGCCATCCGACAACGGTCAGAGTTTCCGGTCGGATCGTTGCCGCCCGCGCTTTCGGAAAAGCAGGATTTCTGACGATTTCCGAAGGCGGCGCCCGCATTCAGATATACGCCCGGAAGGACAAGCTTCCAGATCGGGATTTCGAACTCTATCGTTTGCTTGATGTTGGCGACTTCATCGGCGCCGAAGGTGTCATGTTCCGAACGCGCACGGGTGAGTTGACCGTCCTGGCGTCCGAATTGACCTTTCTGGCCAAGAGCCTGCGGTCTTTACCCGAAAAGTGGCACGGACTGACCGATATCGAACTTCGATATCGCCGGCGCTACGTCGACTTGATCGTCAATCAGGACGTGAGGGATATTTTTGTCAGAAGAAGCTTGATCATCAGGGAGTTGCGGCGCTTTCTCGATGACCGTGGCTATCTTGAAGTTGAAACTCCGATCCTGCAACCGGTCGCCGGCGGCGCACTGGCACGTCCATTCCTGACCCACCACAATGCTCTTGATATGCCCCTGTACCTGCGGATCGCCCCGGAACTGTATCTGAAGCGCCTGATCGTAGGGGGACTCACGCGTGTCTATGATCTGAATCGAAACTTCCGAAACGAGGGCGTTTCTTTCAAGCACAATCCTGAATATACGATGTTGGAGTTCTATCAGGCCTACAGCAACTACACCGACCTGATGGACCTCACCGAAGAGATGCTGACTGCGGTTGTGGAAAGAGTCTGTGGCTCCCGCACACTCGTATACAACGGCGTCGAAGTGGACTTCGGGCAATGGCGACGCATAACCGTCAAGGAAGCCATTGTCAGCTACTTCCCGGGCGATGCGATCGACGAAGCCGCGTTATCGAACCCGGAGTCTGTAAAGGGTTTGCTGGACAAGGTGAAGGCGGACTATGACCCGCAGCGTCCGCTGGGGATCCTGATTGGAGAGCTATTCGACGCTGTAGCTGAAAAGCACCTGGTTCAGCCCACGTTTGTCTATGACTATCCGATCGAAATGTCGCCATTGTCCAAAGCCAGGGCCGACGACCCGAGCCTGGTCGAGCGATTCGAGCTGTATATCGCCGGGATGGAACTGGCCAATGCCTATTCCGAGTTGAACGACCCTGTCGACCAGAAGCGGCGCTTCGAAGCCCAGTTGGAAGCGCACATGCGAGGCGATCACGAAGCGCATGTCATGGACACCGACTATGTCCGCGCACTCGAATACGGCATGCCTCCCACGGCCGGGGAAGGGATTGGAGTGGACCGTCTGACGATGTTGCTTTCGGATTCGAAGTCCATTCGGGACGTCATCCTGTTTCCTCATCTCCGCCCTGAATAACCGCAGCCAGTCAATACGTCAGGGCGCCTTGAATCAGGAACTCACAGTCTACTAAGGTAGCCGATCAATGGGTCGGCGGGAGATCAGGGACGGACACCTAATTCGGTCCGTCAACACACTGTGATTTGTGCTGAGCTCGAGAATTAGGTGTCCGTCCCAGATCTCAACAGTCTACTAAGAAAGTCCTCAGTGACTCCTTCGGCCCCACGTCATGTGCGCCGAGGCAGGGAGCCGATCAATTAGTTGGTCGGTTGGATGTTAGTGTTCGCGGGTGGCGTGCTGTTTCCGCTCGTTTGGGTCCAGGTGCCGTTTGCGGAGCCTGAGATTCTTCGGCGTAACCTCGATAAGCTCGTCGTCGCGGATGAATTCGATCGATTGTTCCAACGACATGCGGAGGGGCGGGACGACCTTCTCGTAGGTGTCGGAAACAGACGCGCGCATGTTCGTCAGCTTCTTTTCCTTGGTGATGTTGACGTCCAGATCGGCATCCCGGCTGTTTTCTCCGACCAGCATGCCGCGGTAGACCTTGTCGGTTGGCGCGACGAAGAGTTCTCCACGTTCCTGAAGGTTGATCACCGCGAAACCGGTGACGGGTCCTTCCCGGTCAGCGACGAGGGCTCCGGTTGCGCGGTGTTTTATATCGCCGGCCCACGGTTTGAATTCGTTGAAGATATGCGTGAGAATTCCCGTGCCTTTCGTGTCGGTGAGGAACTCCGTCCGGTAACCGATCAGTCCCCGGCTGGGAACGTCGAACTCCAGCCGGACACGGCCGGATCCGTGATTGACCATCTTTCCCATCACTCCTTTGCGTGTCCCCAGCTTTTGCATAATGACACCCATATACTCTTCCGGGGTGTCCACCATCGCGAGTTCGAATGGCTCGTGTCTCCTACCGTCGATATCCCTCGTGATGACACGGGGCATTCCTACCGAGAATTCGTATCCCTCTCGCCGCATCTGCTCGATCAGGATTGCAAGTTGCAACTCGCCCCGACCGAACACTTCGAATCGGTCCGGGGAGGTGGTTGACTCCACCCTCATGGAAAGGTTGTTGCGGGCTTCCTTCATCAGGCGCTCCCTCAGGTGGCGCGACGTGACGAACGGACCATCCCTGCCGCTGAATGGAGAGTCGTTGATCAGGAATTCCATCGACATCGTCGGTTCGTCAACGTGTAGAGGTGCAAGCGGTTGTGGGTCTTCACCGTCTGCGAGGCTCTCTCCAAGCCCGATGCCGTGCATGCCGGCGACCGCGACGATTTCTCCCGGACCAGCCGCCTGGGTTGGCACGCGTTCAAGACCCTCGTAGACAAATAACTCCGTCACCTCAGCCGAGGTTTGTGAACTGTCCCGGTGACAGAGTGTCACCTTCTGCCGATTCGAAATACTCCCGGCCACGATGCGTCCGATCGCAAGAGGTCCGCGGTAGTCATCCGGTTGTACAGTCGTCACCAACATTTGAAACGAATGGTCTGCCTCGCCGGAGGGGGCGGGGATGTGATGAACGATCATGTTGAAGAGAGGTCTGAGATCTGTGAGCGGATCATCAAGGGCAGTCGAGCACTTGCCTTCGCGCGCGACGGCGTATACAACGGGAAATTCAATCTGGCGTTCTGTCGCGTCGAGATCGATGAACAGATCGTAGATCTCGTTGAGCACCTCTTCCGCGCGTGCATCCTTGCGGTCGATCTTGTTGACGATGACAATGGCGGGCAATTCCAGTTCCAGCGCCTTCGACAGGACGAAGCGAGTCTGGGGCAGGGGACCCTCGGCGGCATCGACGAGCAACATGATACCGTCGACCATGCCTAGAGTGCGTTCCACTTCGCCGCCAAAGTCGGCATGACCCGGTGTATCTACAATGTTGATCTTGACGTCTCCGTACCGAATGGCCGTGTTCTTGGCCATGATCGTGATGCCCTTTTCACGCTCGAGATCCATCGAGTCCATGACGCGTTCCTGGACTGCCTGGTGCTCGCTGAAGATTCCGCTCTGCCACAGCATGGCATCGACAAGCGTAGTCTTCCCATGATCGACGTGTGCAACGATGGCGATGTTACGAAGATTCATGCAATGTCAGTCCCTTATTCGGATGTCAGTCCAATCCTCCATTGTGCCATAGGAAGGGATTCACCTAATACGTGACCCCTGCAGGGGCTCTGTCACCTATAATCGGCTGGATGCGATTCGAGTTCACCGTCGCCTTCCGGTATCTCCGGGCCAAGCGCAAGCAGGCGGTAGTGTCGCTGATTACGGTGATTTCAGTAATTGGCGTCACAGCCGGCGTAGCCGCATTGATCATTGCGCTCGCCATCAACTCCGGATTCCGCCAGGACCTGGAATCCAAGCTCCTCGGTACCCAGGCGCATATCACCGTGTTGCGACCAACCCGGGAAGGCATTTCCGATTATGTCGATGCCGCCCGCCGGGCGGAAACGGTCGCCGGTGTCACCTCTGCCGCGCCCGCTCTCTACCAGCAGGTGCTTCTGACAAACGGCTTCCAGAGCCGCCCTGCCTTCATGAAGGGGATTGTGCCCGACATGGAAGCGGATCGTTCCAATGTTTTCGAGACTCTGATCGAGGGTGACCCGGACGCATTCGGTCCGCGTTCAATTCTGATCGGCGAAGAGCTTGCACGGGCGATGGGTTCGTTCGTCGGTGACGATGTCCGGGCATTGAGCGCTGAGACGATACTCACGCCGGGCGGTCCCGCGCCGCGGTCCCGCGTATTCGAAGTGTCCGGCATTTTCAGTTCAGGGCTATATGAATTCGACGCCGGCTACGTGTATGTTCCGATGGAGGCTGCGCAACGGCTCCTGGGTGCCGGCGATATGGCTTCATCGATCGAGGTCCAGATTGATGATATCGATCAGTCTGGGGTTCTGGGCCCTGAAATCGCCGCCGCTGCTGGCGAGGGTCTCGAGTTTACGGACTGGAGAGCTCAGAACGCGGCAATCTTCGAGGCATTGCAGCTGGAGAGAATTGTGATGTTCATCACGATCGGTCTGATCGTGATCGTGGCATCACTGAACATCGTGGTGACGCTCGTCATGATGGTCATGGAGAAAACGCGGGACATCGCCGTGCTCATGTCGATGGGTGCTACGCCGGACAACATACGGCGCGTCTTCATCGCCCAGGGGGTCATCATCGGTGTCCTCGGAACCGGTCTTGGGCTCGTTGTCGGGAATGGGATCAGCTACCTGGCCGACCGGTACCAGCTGGTCAGCATATCCCCGGACGTTTACTCCATCGCATACGTCCCTTTCCAGACCAGCGTTGCCGACTCCGCAGTTGTGGCCGTCGCGGCGGTCCTCATCAGCTACGCCGCAACGCTGTACCCCTCAAGAGCGGCCGCGAAGCTCCAGCCCGTCGAAGCTCTCAGGTATGAATAGGCGCGTCTGGAAGTGGTCGATTTTTTCCCAGTGAGAACGTCATGTACCTGCTAAGGCCCACTCCGACCGCGGGTCGGGTCATAATCTAACCCTGTGCAGAATCAACCTGAAGTTCGCTCACCATCCTCTTCCTTGCTGTTGGAGGCTTTAAACCTAAGGAAAATATACCCAACTCCCGCGTTGGACATCGTCGTCTTCGAGGGTTTGAATCTCAATGTGAAATCGGGTGATCTGATTGCCATAGTTGGACCTTCAGGTGCAGGTAAGAGCACGCTGCTCCACTTGCTGGGCGGCCTGGATTCGCCGACCTCGGGCAAGGTCCTGTTTGAGCAGGAAGACATTTTTTCACTGGACCCGATCCACCTGGCGCAGTATCGAAACCGCCATGTGGGATTTGTCTTTCAGTTTCATCATCTGCTGCCCGAGTTCAGCGCAACGGAAAATGCAGCGATGCCGTTGATGGTGCGGGGGGTGAGCCGCGACGACGCCATGGTTCGTGCGGGTCAATTGCTGGAACAAATGGGCCTCGAGGCACGCCTCGATCACAAGATCGGGGAACTTTCCGGTGGAGAGCAGCAGAGAGTTGCGATCGCACGCGCGCTGGTAGGGGGCGGGGAACTCCTGCTGGCCGACGAACCGACCGGCAATCTGGATCCCGAGACGGGTGACGAAGTATTCGAAGTGATTCGTGACCTCCACTCCCAGCGTGGCCTGACCTCGGTGATCGTTACGCATAACGAAAAGATTGCGGCTAAGTGTGACCAGATCTGGCTGATCGATAAAGGAAAGTTGGTGTGATTGACCGATGGGGGCCTTGTTCTGCCCTGGGCCTTCGTTTAGAATCGATAGAGTCATAGAAGCCGAAGAAAAATTGGATAATTGATTAGCAAAGTCCTGCAGGATTCGACCTCAACCTGAAGACGAGATCATGTTCGAACGATATACAGAGAGAGCCCGTCGCGTAATTTTCTTTGCGCGATACGAAGCCAGCCAGTTCGGCAGCACGACGATCGAAACCGAACATCTGCTGTTAGGGCTGATTCGGGAGGACAAAAATCTCACCAATCGCTTCTTGCGCAACCAGTCATCCATAGAAAGCATCCGCAAGGAAATCGAGGGACGGACGACAATCCGCGAGAAGGTTTCGACGTCCATTGATCTACCCCTCTCCAACGAATGCAAGCGGATACTGGCGTACGCGGCCGAAGAGGCCGAGCGTTTGAATCACCGCCACATTGGCACCGAACATCTGTTGCTCGGAATCCTGCGTGAAGAAAAGTGTGTCGCGGGCAAAATTCTGCATGAACGTGGCCTGCGTCTGAATGCTATTCGTGAAGAGCTGGCCCGCTCGGTCGTGGATCGTCAAACCTTGGTCAAGCCAAAGGAAACACCGCTCCTGTCGGAGTTTTCGCGCGACCTGACCCAGGCTGCTATAGATGGGGTCTTGGATCCGTTGGTTGGCCGGGGTAACGAAATCGACCGCGTGGTCCAGATCCTCTGCCGGCGCACCAAGAACAACCCTGTCCTGATCGGTGATCCCGGCGTCGGTAAGACGGCGATTGTTGAAGGACTGGCGCAGCAGATCGTGGACGGCGAGGTGCCGACGTTTCTCGCTGACAAGCGGATCCTCGTACTCGACCTTTCGTTAATTGTTGCGGGGACGAAATATAGAGGGCAGTTCGAAGAACGGTTAAAGACCATAATGAAAGAGTTGGTGGACAACCCCAACACCATCGTCTTCATCGATGAGTTGCATACGCTGGTGGGTGCGGGCTCTGCCGAAGGCTCATTGGATGCGGCCAATATATTGAAACCGGCACTCTCGCGTGGCGAAATCCAGTGTATTGGTGCGACCACACCCGCAGAGTTTCGTAAGTCCATCGAAAAGGACCGTTCTCTTGAGCGCCGTTTCCAGTCCGTAAAGGTCGGCGCGCCCCCTGAGGATGAAGCCGTCCGTATCCTGCACGGTGTGAAGTCGCGCTACGAGAAGTTTCATATGGTCAGCTATACGGAAGAAGGAATCGAAGCTGCCGTACACCTGTCGAACCGATATATTCCCGACCGCTTTCTGCCCGATAAGGCCATCGACCTTCT
Source organism: Terriglobia bacterium (assembly GCA_965263045.1). Classification (GTDB taxonomy): domain Bacteria; phylum Acidobacteriota; class Terriglobia; order 20CM-2-55-15; family 20CM-2-55-15. The sequence goes on along the minus strand of CBDHGK010000041.1, from coordinate 2,734,536 downwards.
CGATGAGGCCGGTGCCCGGGTCAAACTGCGACAGGCGACACTGCCTTCCGAGATGACTGACATCCAGCGCCGGATCAAGTTCATCGTGGCGCGAATGGAGAGCGCGGTTTCAAGCAAAGAATTCGAGAAGGCCGAACACTACAAAAGCCAGGAGCAGGTGGAGCGGGACAATCTTCAGAGCATTCGAGAAAAATTCAACATCAGCGAAACGGCTACGATGGGCGTCGTCACACGTGCCGATATTGAAGAAGTCGTATCCAAGTGGACGGGTGTTCCGGTGACATCGATCAAGGAAGAGGAAATGATCCGTTTGACCCGGATCGAGGACGAACTGCACCGTCGCATCGTCAGCCAGGACAAGGCCATCGATGCACTGGCACGGGCGATCCGCCGCTCCCGTGCGGGCTTGAAATCGCCGAACCGGCCGGCAGGGTCGTTCCTGTTCCTGGGGCCTACAGGCGTGGGAAAGACCGAGATGGCGCGATCGCTGGCTCAGTTCCTCTTCGGCAGCGATAAAGCCCTGATTCGTTTCGACATGTCGGAATTCATGGAGAAGCACTCGGTGTCGAAACTGATCGGTTCTCCTCCAGGATATGTCGGCTACGAAGAAGGGGGTCAGCTCACCGAACGTGTTAAGCGAAATCCCTATTCGGTTATTCTTCTGGATGAGATCGAGAAAGCCCATCCCGACGTTTACAACATCCTGCTGCAGGTGTTCGAAGACGGCCAGTTGACCGACGGATTAGGTAACACGATCGACTTCAAGAACACGATCATCACGATGACGTCCAATATCGGCGCACGTTTCCTGAGCAAGCACACGAGCCTGGGATTCCAGGCCCCGAGCGAGGAGGTCACCGAGGCCAAGATGGAAGAGGCGGTTATGGTCGAGGTGAAGCGGTTGTTCAATCCCGAGTTCATCAACCGGCTCGATGAAATCATCATCTTTAATTCACTGACCGACGTCGACCTGGAACGTATTGTCGATCTGATGATTGGCGAGTTGAACGTGAACCTCAAGCACAAGCATCTTGAAGTGAGTCTGACCGACGAGGCTAAGCTGTGGATTCTGGACAAAGTGTGCCACGACCGCAACTACGGAGCGCGACCCCTGCGTCGGGCAATCCAGCGCTATATCGAAGACCCGCTATCGGAAGCGATGATTCAGGGCAACCTTGAGAACGTGTCCACGGTTGAAGTGTATCGGGATGGCGAGAAACTCTGGTACCGGTCCAAAGATCGCGAAGAAGTGGGCGTACCTTTGAGCATTTAGGCAATTCCGGACGGGCCCCCGGTTCCGGAAAGTTCTGGGAATCGGGCGGTCAGTTCCGACAATTTGCTGATTTTTACTCCTTCTTTACACCGAAATGGTCCCCCGAAAGTCTAAGTGGAAATTGCCTGAGGACATGTGCGTCCACAGGCCGGAAGGGGACGTTGCAGTCTGGCTTGACCGCCGCCGGATTTCAGACCGGTCCAGGTCGCTCTCATGGGCTTATGCTGCACTGTCCATTGGTTTTAACCGATTGTCGTAGTACAATTTGATGCGATTCTCTTGTTTGTCGCTTGGAGGAGGACAATGAAGCTTGTCGCCGTATTGTTGGCGTTTTTTCTCAACGGCGTCCAACCCCAGACCTTGCAGACCCCGGACCCGGACCTCATTGAGGCGATCGAGGTGCGGGGTAACCGCAGGATTCCGTCTGAAACGATCCGGTACAATCTCCAGACTCGGCCCGGAGAGCCGATCGATCCAGGAGTAGTTCAGAGGGACATTCGAGCACTGTATGCACTGGGATATTTCGAAGATATCCGTGTCGACGAAGAGGATGGCGAGAACGGCAAGATCGTAATTTTCGAAGTCGCGGAGAAGCCAATAATACGGGCCATCGACTACGAGGGAAACGATTCGGTTACGCTGTCAGCCATCCTTGAGCGATTTCGTGACGTTGGGGTGGGCCTGAGCGTCGAGATCCCGTACGACGACACACGCATTCAACGAGCCAAAGCAGTGCTGTTGAGTCTCCTGGCAGAGCAGGGCCGCCAGAACGCGACAGTCGACATCGAAACCTACGATATCCCCCCCAACGCCATCGGTGTGGCCTTTGTGATCGATGAAGGACCGAAGATCAAGATTGCGGAGATTAATATCATCGGCAACGAGGCCTTCTCGGACGGCCAGGTCAGGGGCGCGATGGAATTACTCAAGGAAGCCGGTCCGATCGCCTCGTTCAAGGGACAGGACGTCTATCACGAGCTGAAAATGAACGACGACATTACGCGCATCCAAATGATGCTTCGCGAAAACGGTTACGTCCGGGCCGTTGTCCTGCAGCCGGAAGTCGAGATTCGCCCCACCAAAATCAGTCGGACACTCCCATTTATCAAACCTTCGTTCCCGTGGGGAATTCCGCTTCCGTTCTGGAAAAAGGAAGTCGACCGCTTCTACCTTACGGTAAGGCTTGAAGAAAACGAACAGTATCGCCTGGGTGATATCAGGGTTACCGGTAACGAGCAGTTTACCGAAGAGCAACTGACCAGCTTCCTGCAGCTCAACACAGACGAGGTGTTCAACGAAACGCGCCTGAGGGAAGGGTTTGAAGACCTCGGCAAGTTGTATGGAAACTTTGGATACGTCAACTTTACGCCCGTGCCTGCATACGACTTTGACGATGAAAACAGGACCGTGGACCTCACCATCAATGTCGATGAGGATCGCCAGTTCTTTGTCAACCGAATCAACTTCCGGGGTAACACGAGCACCCGCGACAAGGTCATACGCCGGGAAGTCATGCTGGAAGAGGGTAAGATCTTCAGTTCCCAGCTCTGGGATATGAGCCTGCTTCGGCTCAATCAACTGGGTTACTTCGAGGAAATCACCGCAGATGCGGCGGATATTCGGCCCAATCCGGTTGAAGCGGAAGTCGATATTACGCTAAACGTCGAAGAGCGTGGCGGAAACACCATCGGGTTCAGTGGCGGCGTGAGTGGCATTGGCGGGAGCTTTCTGGGTATCGACTATTCCACAAACAATTTCCTGGGTTTCGGAGAGACCTTGAGCGTCACGGCCCAGGGAGGAACCCGCCAGACCAATTACTCGTTCAGCTTCACAGAACCCTATTTGATGGACCGCCCGATCTCGGCGGGTTTCTCGATTTTCAGGAGCGACTATCGGTTTGACCAGGCCCGGGACGTGTTCGGGCTTGATGTCAACAACCTGCCGACCGGTCTGGGTTTCGAGAACCGCCTCAACTACGAACAGAAGCGGAAAGGCTTCAATGTTTTTACGAGCTATCCGCTGAGGGTGTTCCATCGTCTGGGATTGACGTTTCAGTTCGATAATTCATCGAGCGATGCCGTCAACCCGGCGACGTCGGCCTTCTTTAACAACGTTCGTCAATCCGAGCGGAGCAGTTTCGTCCAGACCGGCGGCAGCTTCAGCGACTTCAAGACCCGTTCCGTGATTTCGACGTATCGATACAATACTGTCAGCAACCCCAACCGCCCCCAGACCGGCCAGAGCGTCAGCCTGAGTTTTAATTTCACCGGCAGCTTCCTTGGCGGCAACGTGAACTACGTCCAGCCATTTTTCGAGTACCAGTTCTATAAACCGATGAACAATTTTCGGAATACTCTGGCTATTCGATTCCAGGCAGGGCACCTCAGGGGATTTGGCGGAACGGGAAGTCCGTTTTATCAGCGGTATTTCATGGGTGGGGACTTCGATGTGCGCGGCTACGAATTTCGTTCGATCAGCCCGATGGCATTCGTTACGCGAGAGTCGGTGGATGAATTTACCGGCCAGCCGATCGTGATCGATGACATCGCCTATGTCGGCGGCGATACGACGGCTGTCGCCAATATTGAGTATCGCATTCCGATCGCCGGACAGGTCCTGACTCTCGCTCCGTTTCTCGACATCGGCAACAGCTGGGCCCTCAACAGGAGCCAGTTGCAGCGCGAGGTGCCTCAACCCGACGGGTCCGTTCGAATCGATGGTGTCGAGTTCATTCCGGGTACGAACGCCGGGCTGCGAGCCAGTACGGGGGCCGAACTGCAGGTCTTGATGCCGGTAATCAACGCGCCATTCCGCCTGATCTATTTTTACAATGCTTTGAGACTGGACCGGACGATTACGACGCCCAACTCCGGTCAGCAATTCATTTTGAGAGAGAAACAGCGGGGGTTCAAATTTACCGTCGGCAAGACGTTTTAGACAGGAGGAAGTTTTGGGAGGAAATATGAAGTACTTGAAGCTGGTGTTGGTCATGACCCTGTTGGCGCCGGGGTCGCTTCTCGCTCAGAATGTTGCCGTCATTAATTTTGATCGCGTTGTCGCCGAAAGCGCCGAAGGCCGTGGCGCCGGAGCCGAACTGGAGGCGCACTATAACGTGTTGGCGCAGGAACTGGAATCGATGCAGGCCAGCCTGGAAGAGATGCAGGGTCGGCTGGCGACTCAGGAGCGGGTCCTTTCGGCGACGGCTTTGGCCGCTCTCAATCGTGACATCCAGAACACGCAGACCGGCCTCACCCGCGCCTCGGAAGATGCCCAGGGGGAAATGCAGGCCAAGAACGATGAGCTGCTGCTGCCGATATTCGAACGGGCGCAGCTGGTTTTTCAGGAGTACGCCGACCAGCAACAGTTCACCCTGATTTTCAATGTCTCCGCTGAGCAATCCGGGTTGATCTACGCCGCCCCCTCGATCGACATCACTAACGAGATCATTCGACGCATGGATGCAGCAGGAGAAGCCACCCAGGCGCCTCCACGAGCCGCAGCGCCAGCGGTGGCTCCCGAGCCTGGACAGTAGGAAACATGTGTTAGCAGTTTGTGGCCAGAAGGCTCCGGCCTGCTTCGCTCTGAGGTAATCTGTTCCCCTCGGAGCTTGCCATCTGTGAATAACGGCAAACCGAACGGATAGTGGTCCTAAGCGTCAGGAGAGCCTTTGGAGCTGCGAATCGCAGAAATAATGCGGATTCTCCCGCACCGCTACCCTTTCCTGCTGGTTGATCGGGTTATCGAGGTCGAGCGCGGGCGACGGATCGTGGCGCTCAAGAACGTTACGATCAACGAACCCTTCTTCGCCGGCCACTTTCCCACGGCTCCGGTCATGCCCGGAGTCCTCACCATTGAGTGCATGGCCCAGGTCGGGGCCATTCTCGGTCTGATCGAAGAACCCGACATCGAAAAGTCCTTGGTCTACTTCATGGGTATCGACGGAGCCAAGTTTCGCCGCCCCATCGTTCCCGGAGACCAGTTGCGCATCTCGGGCGAGATCATCCGGCGGAAAGCCTCGATCTGGAAGATGCAGGGGCAGGTTCATGTCGGGGATGAGCTGGCGGCCGAAGCCACCCTACTGTCTTCGATCGGGAAGCAGCCGTGAAGAGTAAACTCCTGCAGGTGGAGGGTCCCATGATCCATCCGAGTGCCGTTGTGAGTCCGGACGCCGCCGTCGCTGAGGACGTGTATGTCGGTCCATATTCGACGATTGGCGATGGCGTTCGGATCGGACTGGGTTGCCGCTTGGATTCCCACGTCGTCATCGAGGGCCCAACATTAGTCGGCGCCAACAACAGATTCTACCCATTCACCACGATCGGCCTCGAACCCCAGGATCTCAAGCACGGTGGTGAAGAAACCACTTTAATCATCGGGAGCGACAATACTTTCCGGGAATATGTCAACATTCACCGGGGAACCGCCGGCGGCGGCGGAGAAACCAGAATTGGAGATCGGAACTTCCTGATGGTATACGCCCACGTGGCCCACGATAGTGTCTTGGGTAACGACATCATCATGGCCAACGCCGCGACGCTTGCAGGACATGTGACGATAGAGGACCATGCCACGATCGGGGCCTTTTCGGGTGTCCATCAGTTTTGCAGTGTGGGCTATCACGCATACGTGGGCGGCTATTCGGTCATTACCAAGGATGTCCTGCCGTTTTCAAAGTCTGTCAGCTCCAGAAACACCAAGGCGTTCGGCGTGAACACGATTGGCCTTGAAAGGAAGGGCTTTTCGTCCGACCAGATCCGCAACATCAAGAAAGCATTCCGCCTGTTGCTGCAATCGAAGTTGAATACCACACAGGCGGTGGAGGCCATACGCCGCGAGGCTGATTCTCCCGAAGCCCGCGTCGTCGTTGATTTCATCGAAAAATCGAGCCGTGGAATTGTCAAATAAGGTCGGACTCATTGCGGGAAACGGCCGCTTTCCGTTCCTTGTGCTGGAAGCGGCGCGCAGTCAGGGTATCCCCATGGTGGTCGCCGCCATCAATGAGGAGACGTTCCCGGAGATCGAAGAAGAAGCTCAGATCGTTCATTGGATGTCGCTCGGGCAACTGGGAAAATTGATCCGGACGTTCAAGTCCGAAGGAGTGCACCGCGCCGTGATGGCTGGGCAGGTAAAGCACAAACAGATTTTCAGCGGCATCGTTCCGGATCTGAAGATGATCCAGCTGTTGGCCGGTTTGGCGACGAAATCGACAGATTCCCTTATAGGGGGAGTGGCTCGGGTTCTTGAGAAAGAAGGCATTGAATTGATGGACTCGACGGCGTTTCTGGGACCGTTGTTGCCCGATCCCGGAATACTGACGTCGAGGGCTCCTTCAGAGGATGAGCAACAGAATCTGGATTATGGCTATCGCGTTGCCCGGGAACTGGGTCGGCTCGATCTCGGTCAGTCCGTCGTGATTTGCGATGGGGCGTGTGTGGCCCTGGAGGCGATGGAGGGCACAGACGCCGTCATTCGACGTGCGGCCTCGCTCGTCAACGGATTGGGCCTGGCGGTGGTGAAGTTGGCGAAGCCCAACCAGGACCTGCGTTTCGACGTCCCGGTTGTGGGGCCCGACACGCTGGCCACTGTGGTAGCGTCAAAGGTCACCGCCCTTGCCGTCGAAGCCCGCAAAACGCTGATGATCGACCGTGAGGAATTGATCCGCACAGCCGATGCAAACAACATCACCATCGTGGCCGTGGAATAGGCAGATGAGGGTACGGCAAACGTGCGCAGTGGCATCGGTCTTAGGCCAAGTCACGATTTGCGATAGTGGAATACTGTCGGTTTGTAACGCGTGTGGTGACCGCCACTTTGTCCTATGCTCCACGGGGAGTACGCGCCCGGTATTTCTTTACGCCGTTTCTCCGATGCATTTTTTCGGTGAACAACCCTCTGCCATGGTGTGAAAATGTTGAAGGTCGGAGTTATCGGGGTGGGGCATCTGGGCAAGCACCATGCCCGGATCTATTCGGCATTGGATGGCGTTCAACTCGTGGGCGTGGCCGACACGCTGGCGGATCGGGCCGAGTTGATCGGTTCTCCATATGGAGCCCGGGCCTTTGTCGATTACGAGGGTCTGTTGGGCGAGGTTGATGCCGTGAGTATCGCAGTGCCCACCGAGATGCATGCGTCGATTGCAATCGCCTGTCTTGAGGGTGGTCTGGACGTGCTGGTCGAGAAACCGATCGCTGGAAACGTCGATCAGGCTCGAGCGATGACGCGGATCGCTGGGGAGAAGGGTTGTATTCTTCAGGTCGGCCATGTCGAACGTTTCAATCCCGTTGTCGAAGCCGCCTGTAACGTAGCGACCCGGCCACAGTTTTTCGAAGTCCATCGACTGAACAAATTTTCGATGAGGAGCCTCGATATTGACGTCGTATTGGACTTGATGATCCACGACATCGACATCGTGCTGGCGCTCGTCGGGTCTCCCCTGGCGGAGATCCGGGCCGTTGGCATTCCGGTTCTGTCCGACAAAGCGGATATCGCGAACGTGCGGCTGGAATTTGAGGACGGCTGCGTCGCCAATATGACGGCGAGCCGCGTCAGCACGGACTCGGTCCGCAAGCTGCGTTTTTTTCAACCGCATGACTATGTGTCCCTCGACTACGCGTCTCAGACGGGCTCCGTTCTGTCATTGCGGGGAGGACGTATCCGTGAGAAGAAACTTGAACCCGAGATCCAGGAGCCGCTGAAGGTCCAACTGGAGGCGTTTGTCTCTTCAGTTCGAGAAAGGCGGCCTCCCCGGGTCAGTGGTGAGGATGGGGTGAACGCGCTGGATGTAGCGATGTCGGTCCTCGAAAAGATCCAGGCTCACGGGTCCCGAACGGAGGCGATCGCGCGGCCTTGAAACAGGAACTCCAGCTAGAGTTGACGAATAGACCCGAGTTCGGGTTCGATCGGCGGCGAAGTGTGAGTGTCTCGATCGGTGTCCATGCGCTGCTGTTCATGTTCATATTCCTGAATCCAGAGTTCCTCAAGAGCACACCACTGCGCATCATCCGTATTGCGGGGCAGGCATACGACAATGACCGATTCGAACAGTACGACCTGATCCTGGCGCCGGAAAACATCGCCCCAGCGGAGGATCCGCCCCAGATTGCCGAAATCGAGCCCGTACCCGAAATCGAGGCACCGCCGGAGCTGGAGGCCGCCCCGCCTCCTCCTCCTCCTCCGCCCGAGGAACCGGTTGAAGAGCCGGACGTTCCCCTGCCACCACCTCCGATCATCGGGCCAGACGACGTGATTGCCGAAGGGGCGCGTCCGGATGCCGCATCTGAAGCAGAGTTGACGCCTCCATCCCCGGACCGCCCGGACAATCTGGTGATCGCTGAAACCGATCCCGATGCGGGCGAGCCAGGCGAACCAGCGGAAACCGGGGAACTGGATGGCGATGGGGATGAAGAGGCTGTCGAGGCGGCAGAGGCCGAGGAGGCGGCTGAGTCCGAAGAGGCCGATGCCCCCGATGGAGAGGATTTAACTGAACTTGCAGAGAATACGAATCCCAATGCGCTCCTGCTCCCTGATCTCAGGGAGCGTGCAGAGAGCATCGTTGAAGAAAACCTGGCCCAGGAGCGGCGCGTGGCGGCAGATGGGCGCCGCCCCGGAATTCGACAGGGTGTCCCTGAAATCCCCGATTTTACAACTGAAGAGCCAACGATACTCTCCGATACCCGTGGTTACGATTTTGGACCGTATATGAATCAAGTGGTCAATCGGGTACGGGTGAACTGGTATTCGCTGATCCCGGAGGCGGCGCGATTGAGGCAAACCCGCGGACGTGTCGTATTAATCTTCACGATTACCATGAGCGGCGACGTGACCGACTTGAAGATCGTGGCGGATTCGGGAACACTGTCGCTGGACCGCGCCGGGACGGCTGCGATTACAGCTTCGAATCCGTTTCCGCGACTTCCTGACGATTTCGCAGACGATCACATCGTTCTGCAGTTTACTTTCCTCTACAACATGAATTGACGATTAGAATTAACGCCCGAGGAGGGATGATTGAATAGCGATGAGTGAGACGATCTCTACTGATTGCGTGCCACCCGGCAATCGCCCCTTTCGTTGCTTGTACAAAGCAAAGCGGCTGACGCGTATCGCGCTGTGGAACAGGCCCGTCGGGCGGTTTCGCCTGGTACTGGGGTTGCTGCTGTTGTCTCAGGTAACCGTACCCGGGGAGCCCACCGTCCGGATCGGTATCGAGCGAAACGTTGAAGGCTTCGAATTGAGTTCTGCCGCTCCGTTCGTGGTCGAAGGGATCACGACGCGGACAGCGGAATTTTCGATCGTGATTGCCCTCGGCCCGGGTGAAGGTCCGTTCAGGCGGGACGACCTGGAAACCCATATTGCCGTCGAAACCGACGATGAACGCATAATCATCCGGCCATTGGATATCGCGACAGTGATCCATGTCGACCCGGGTGACGCTCCTCTCAGGGTAGACGGTGGTGCCTATCGCGGCGCGCTGGAGGTCCGGGGGACTTCCCGCGGCGCCATCACGCTGGTCAACGAGCTCCCCCTGGAAGCGTATCTGCTGGGCGTGGTCCCCAACGAACTCGGTCCGGACACCTTCCCCGAGCTTGAGGCCATGAAGGCCCAGGCCGTGGCGGCAAGAACCTATATCATTCGAAATCTTGGACAGTTCGAAGACGAAGGCTTCGATATCTGTGACACGGATTTCTGCCAGGTCTATCGGGGACTCGATACGGAACATCCACTCGCCACTCAGGCTGTTGAAGAAACGCGGGGCCAGATCGCGACCTACGAGGGAGAACCGATCAATGCGCTGTACAGCTCGACCTGTGGTGGTCGGACCGAGGACGCTCGAAACGTCTTTGGCCAAAGCGTGCCCTACCTCGTATCAACAATCTGTCACTATGAACATCCTGACCCTCAACCCTTCGCGTCATCGCTTGTGTACCGGAACTGGGAAGCGGGCTTGCTGGGTATCGCCGGAGTCAATGATTTCGCCTCTGCCGGCCGGTTCCTCGGCATCAGCAATGTGGGCGCTCCGTCGGGCACGAGTCCGGAAGATCTGGCGCCGTTTATCAAGAGCCGATTCTTTCCTGGTATTCCGGCCGAATCCGATCTCCTGTTCCTGCAGCAACAGGGGATTTTGTCGGCGACCGGTGAAAATCAAATTCAGGATGTCTTGCTCCGCTTACTGTTGAGCAAGAACGTATTCGAATGGCAGGTTGCCCGCCTGATTCGTTGGGATGGAGAAGTTTTCGAAACCCGGATCGGTGCAGAAGTCCTCCAATTGAGTCTGGCCCCGGACGCGGCGCTCTTCAAAAGGATTGGTGATGAGAGAATCCCTGTGGATCAGGGCGTCTGGCTGGGCGGCGAAAGCATGGAACTGCGGATTGTAGACGACGAGATCGAGGCTCTGGTGTACCGTGCCGGTCCGATGAGCCCGGCTGCGGACCGGTATTCGCCCCTGGCCAGTTGGCAGACTCACCGGAGCAGTGAAGAACTGGACCGCGCAATCCGGGCCCTCAACATCGGGAGCCTGGATGACATCGTCATCCTGTCCCGGGGACCCTCGAATCGAGCAATCCGGGTTGAAGTGCGAGGGACCGACGGGGAGCGCGAAATAGAAGGGTCGCGCCTGCGCACACTTCTCGGTCTGCGCGACAGCCTTGTATATATCGACGTCGAGCGTAATTCCAATCGTGATCTCCTTGGAATGCGCTTCTTTGGAGGGGGCTGGGGACACGGCGTAGGACTGTGCCAGGTCGGGGCGTACGGGATGGCGATCGACGGCGCTACGGCTGAGGAAATTTTGAAGACCTACTATCGGGGAATCGAGATAGAAAGAGCCTATTAGTGCCCTGTCCCATAGATAGCGAGCTTAACGTTCGGGCGGAACGGGGTCGGATTTTAGGAGCGACGACCGAGGCAATGCGCTTTCATTGTGAGGGAGGAGCGACAACGAAGACGACCCCGTTCCGCCCGAACCCTTTGGGCCGATGGGGGTTGGCGCCGATCTCTTTGTTACTCGCCACTCAGGATGGATGAGCATCACTTCGCGGCTCGCTCCACGACCTCGCCGCCAAGACCCATCGGCGTTAAGCTCGCTATCTATGGGATAGGGCACTAGAATGTATCCTGCGATTGCGATTGTGGGCCCGACCGCGAGTGGAAAGTCTGATCTCTCCGTGTATCTTGCCGAGAGTTTCGATGGCGAGATCGTCAACTACGATTCCCTCCAGCTTTTCCGCTATCTGAATATTGGTACAGCCAAACCCTCGAAGGATGACCAGGATCGGGTTCCTCATCATTTGATCGATATCCTTGAGCCGGATGAGTCGTTCAGCGCGGGCGAATACCAGTCCCGGGCCCGCGCCGTATTCGATGACATCCGCAGCCGGAATCGGTTGCCGATCCTGGTTGGAGGTACGGGACTGTATTTGCGGGCCGTCATGGACGGACTCTTTGATGGACCACTGCGGTCCACATACTGGCGCACTCGCATGGAGGTCATTGCTCGAGAGAAAGGACGGGAGTATCTCCATTCTTTGCTGGAGCGGTTGGATCCTTCATCGGCTAACCGCATTGCACCCAGGGATCTTCCCAAAGTGATGCGCGCTCTTGAAGTCCGTCTGACGACGGGACGGAACCTTTCCTCCCATTTAGACACCGCACCCCGACGGCCGATCCAGGGTTTTGCGTTTAACGTCATCGGGCTGGATCCTCCGCGCAACTCTCTGTACGAGCGGATAGCACTACGCGTCCGGCGGATGTGGGAACTCGGCCTGGTTGATGAAGTTGAGCAGATCCTGGAGAGTGGAGTTGCGCCCGGGTCAAACGCGTTCCGCGCGATCGGGTACCGTCAGGTGCTGAAATACATCGATGGTATTATTTCGCCGGAAGAGGCGATAATGTTGACTGAACGTGACACGCGCCGATACGCTAAGCGCCAGATGACGTGGTTCAAGAAGCAATGTTCGGTTACCTGGTTCGGTGGGTTCGGAAGTGACGACGACATAAAAGAACGGATCCATCGGTTTATTGGCCATGCTTTTGAAAAATCCGGAGAGGGTGCACGCTCCTGTGGGCTGGGGCATTCGAACGATCCATCGCCCCGGAACTAGGGCGGTGTCGCCGGAATTTTCAGATCAACTTTTTAGGGGGATTCCCTTATGGAAAACAAATCTCAAAATATCCAGGACGTATATCTCAACACTGTCCGTCGCGAGAAGATACCGGTGACGATATTCCTGATGAGCGGTGTGAAGCTCATGGGCAGGTTGCGCGGCTTCGACAAGTTTTCGGTCATCCTGGAGGCCAATCACCAGGACCAGCTGATCTTCAAACATGCAATCTCGACAGTCACGACCAGCCGGACGGGGTCTTCTCCTCCGCGATCTCAGGCACCGCGCAGAGAGCCGCCACCACCGCCACCACCACCACCGCAACAGGAATCGTGAGAAGCCTGGATTTCAGGTGCCCATGGATTTGTGTTTGGTGATCGCAGTCCTGTGAGCGAAACCGCGATCCTGGTGGGCCTGGAGTCACTGGACGAGTTGAGGGAACTGACCGCGGCAGCGGGTGGACGCGTCGTTGCGGAATTCATCCAGCACCTGGACCGGCCCGATTCGGCGTTCTTTGTCGGCAAGGGCAAAGCGACTGAAATACGAGACGGGGTGAGCCACCACCAAGCTGACCTCGTCGTTTTCGACGAGGAACTCAGCCCCGGCCAGATACGGAACCTCGAGCGTGTCCTTGATACGAAAGTAATCGACCGGACGGGGCTCATCCTCGACATATTTTCCAGTCGGGCCCGGACTCGGGAAGGCAAGCTGCAGGTCGAGCTGGCCCAACTCAGCTACCGCATCTCACGTCTGGCCGGCCGAGGTGAATTATTGTCCAGACTGGGTGGGGGTATCGGGACCCGGGGCCCTGGCGAAACCCAGCTCGAAGTTGACCGCCGTAGAATCCGGAGCCGGATCTCCAGGCTGAAGGCCGACATCGAGCAGATTCGCAAACACAGGCAGTTGCATCGTTCCAGGCGGAAGAGAAGCCAGTTGCCGACTGTTTCTCTGGTGGGATACACCAATGCCGGGAAATCAACTCTATTCGAACAGCTTTCCGGTCAGGACACGCTTGTCTCAAGTAAGGTTTTCGCAACTCTGGACACCAAAGTTCGGCGGATTCGCCTGGCAAACGGAAACGAAATTCTGGTCTCCGATACGGTAGGTTTCATACGGAAACTGCCTCACCAGTTCGTGATGGCATTTCGCGCCACTCTCGAAGAAGTGACCGCATCAGACCTGATCCTGCACATCATCGACGCGTCCGATCCGGAGCATCACGACAAAATCCGGGCTGTCGAGGACGTACTCATGGGCTTGGGGTGTGAGTCGCATCCCCAGATTCGGGTCTACAACAAATGCGATCAGATGGCTGAGAAACCTGAAGTTGGGGCTGCCGTTGTCGTCTCGGCACTTTCCGGAGAAGGCATTGACGGCCTGAAAGACCGGATCCTGGAGGTGATTTCCGATCCTAGGGGGAGCGACCGCTAATTCGCCGAGGCAATGACCGAGTAGAGATTCGCCTGCATCGGTGGCCTCCCGTTCGGCCGTCTTCGGCTCCTGGGACCGTTCCGACGGGCTGCGTACATTATTTTCTGTCTCAACGCCTGTGGGGTAATTCCGGTGTACCCGACGCATACTTTTCCAGAAATTCGAAAATATTACGGTAATTTTCAACAGCTGCGGTGGTGACAGGAGTCAAGCCCATTCTTAGTTGAAACTCTCCACGGCTCACGATGGGTCATGCAACCTTCTTCTTCGATCTCGTCGACGTCTTCGCCTCAATTTTCAGCTCTCGCTGGAGGGCTTCGCGGAGCTTTGGAAGATGACGGTAGCCGATCACCTTCCTCAGGCGCGGTTCGATGTCGATGAGCGCCGTCGCCAACCAGCGTTGCCGCTGACTCGAGTTCTTCCAATGATCGACCTTCGCACACCTTTCCTCGACAAGGGCATTGACCGATTCCAGGCAATTCGTCGTCTTGAACGAACGGCCCAAGACCCCGTACACGCCGAGCCGATGCAACGTGAGGGTCTCTTCCAGGCCTTCCTCAAGGCTCGCAGCCCCCGATTGGTTTCGCTCCTCGAGCTCTCCATGGAGCTCTCCGAGCGCCGCCCGAGCTTCGTCGTACTCCGGGCGCTCGTAGGCCCGCTGCAGCCGGCGTCGCCACACGGCTTGCTCGGTCTTCGATAGGTATCTCACGACGTTCTCGCGTTTGTGCCATTGGCAGCGTTGGACCAGGGCTCGATTCCTGAATGCCTTCTTGACCGCCGCCCGCAGACCTTTGCCGCCGTCGACAATCACCAGCACGCCTTCAGAGATGTCCAGGCCCCGCTCCATCAACGAACGGAGAAACGGAGTCAGCACTTGCTCGTTCTCCGTGTCGGTCTCCACGAAGCCCAAGAAGCGTTTGTCGCCCGAAAGCGTGACGCCCAGGGCCACTACCATCAGGGCGTCGGCAAACGCCTTCCCGTCCAGGAAGATCGCCACGACGTCCTCGCCACTCAGATCCCGCTCCTGCATCTCCCGAAGTTTCGCGGCACTCGCCTGGACGAATCCTCGAGACACCGTCGAACTCGACAGTCCGATCGCTCCCGGAATCGCTTCAGCGGCCGATTCATAGTTCCGGCAGGAGATCCCATACAGCACACGTCTGAGCAGTAGCTCGTTCACCGCGCCACCCGGACTGAGTTCCTCGTAGGTCCGAAGCGGAATCTCCCCGCCCGCCACGCTGCGCACTCGAGGCACCCGAACCGGCACCCGCTGGCCACCCAGCCCCACGGTCCCCGGATTGCTCCCGTGTCGCCGGCCCCGCAACGCCGCCTCCTTTCGTGCGTATCGCTCACCCGCCAACGACTTCACTTCCTCGTCGAGCAACTCCTCCACGTGCATCAACCCCAGTGGGATCAACGCCCGAATCATCTCCACCTTCGAGTCCAATTCCAGTCCCGAGTATTCCTCCCGGCTCAGGACCTCGACCTCACCCAGCACACGCGACTTCTTGCGTTTCTTTACCGAACGTAACAGACTCCTCATCTCGGCTCCTTTCTCTTACAGGCTTGATGTTGTTTCTTCCAATACCATCAAACCATGGGGTTTGGAGCCGTTTCAATTTCCAACTAAGATTGGCACACATTCGGTGACAGGAATAGGTGCTAAACGCTATAAACGATGGTTTTAGGCCACCTTAGCTACCGGTATTACACGCACTTCCACAGACTTTTCCACAAGTTCTGTGGATATATTGCGATCGATGCTCCGAACATGGGCCTGCCCAGTTTATTCACCGGCGATTGTGGCGAAACCCTTCTGGCCATGTGATGGCCGGTATCAGTATCGGCCAGGCCACAAAGCGTCGCCCCCGCCTGAAGATCACTAACATTTTAAATGGCTTACAGCCATCGAAAATGGCGGCACATCGTGTGCCGCGCCGCAGGCTGCCAAAAAACCGAGTTTTTCAGCAGCCTACTAATGGCTTGCCAGCCACTCGCTGGCGGACTGGTAGTGCACGAACGCTCTTTCTTCGCGGCGGAAGGCCCGCGAATGAACGATCTCGCGGAGTCCCCTGATTTTGGTGCCGTGTTTCACGTGAAGCATTTCGTGGAACACGATGTACTCGATGACGTGCGATGGGATTGCTTCGGAATCGAGATATCGGCTGACGAAGATCACATCCTGATCGAAGTCGTAGCGGCCCAGAACAGTGCGGGATTTCCTCCGGGTCCATGAGAGCTGCGGTTTCGGCAAGGCGCCGTCGAAACAACTGACATTGATCGCATCAAAGAGAGTATCGAGATCGTAACACCGCCCCTTTGGGGACGTTGTAGGGCTCGGCCGGCCTCGTTCATACCGCATCTGCCGGCCCCGCTCCAGCATGTGCTGACTCATCGTGTATCGACGGTAGCTCTTCCTGTACCCGGCATCCACTTTCTTCCGGTAGAGCTTCGAAAGCAGAATCACCGCGACCGTCTCGAGCATTTCTGCGGGTGCGTCGGAGAAAAGATCGCTCACTCGAACCTTGAGGACCCCATGCTCGAGCGTGGCCGAATGGTTGGCTCCGACCGATGGAAAGAATTCTGTTTCGATTCTGGGGAGGTCCGTGCGTGGCTTCAGTGCACGATGGATCTTTCGGACGGCAGACTCAAGCGCGTTCACTGATCCTTTTCGGTCTTTGGAATCATCTCGAGCGCGGCCTCTGCGCCTTCCAGTGCCAGTTCCGTCTGACCGATCGCGTCTTCGAGAGCAATGTCTTCCGATTCGTTTTCCGGCGAAAACTCCCGGAGCAGGGGAATCGATTGAGCGGTAAAGCTCCTCAGGGAATCGATGGGTTCCCATAGTTCGCCGCGTTTCTGTTCGTATGCGTCGTCGATGTTATCCATCGTTTCTTCCAGCGCCTGATGATAGCCTCGAAGCAGGTCCGTCCGATTGAATCGGCTGAAATCGCTCTCGAACTTCTCCAACCCTTGTTCGGCCCTGTCCAGTTCATCGGCAGTCCCTCGGCTGAGAACTCGCACAATGGCCCGGGTAATACGGCTGTTTCCAGTTGTCCTCTCGACCTCTTCTTCGAGTTCAATCAGGTCCAACTCCGCCAGACGGACATGGGCGATCTGGAGGAGGATGTCGACACGGTTTGAGATTTCCTGTGCCTCGCGAATCTCGTCTACTTCAAGATCAGTGAAATAGTCGTCCTGCGCAACGGCCCGTCCGGCGGTGGTGATGGCAAGCATGAGGACAAAAAGTCCTGCTGCAGCTCTAGATCGCATCTTGGTCCGGGAAGAGAATGTCGAACATTTCTTCTCGTATTTCGGAGATCTCATTGATGAGTTGATCCAGAGGTTGTCTGCGTTCAAAGTTCAGCTGTGCGCCAATGTCGTCCACCTGTCGGATGTGTTGCCGGAGCGCGATTTCCAATTCCCTGTAACCGCTCGCGTCGTCTACAGCGTTGCGTCGGGAGTTCACCATCGTGTTGCGGGCGTCGATAATAGTTGCCCTGTATTCACCGACACGCTCATCGATGAGTTCCACATCGCCCGCGTCCACGGCGTCTCCTACAAAGCTGATCAGCAAGTCCGAAATACGAATCTGGATGCGGGTACGCGTGACAGGGTTCGTCGTAGTTTGCAGGTTGGCCCGCTCTTCGCTGAGCCGTCGCAAACGTTCGTCAAGCGATTCGGTGAAGACGTTCGGACGGCCCGAACAGCTGAACAGTCCGACGAGGAGAATCCCGGCAACGAACGGTCTCAGGCGCCGCCGGTACAATCGGGACCCGGACACCAGGTGGCTGGGCCGGGTCACTGAATTTGGACTAATCATTTTCAAAGAGATAACGCTCAATCGCCGCGACTCTTTCTCTAACCTGGAAAGACCGGGCATCGTCCGATCCATCATCGAACTCCATGAACTTATTATAGTGCACCAGCGCCTTTTCGAAATCTCCCAAATTATCGAAACACAGGGCGACCCCAAAGTGGGAAGGGGCGTGGTCCGGCTGGAGCGTGACATACTGGAGTAGCATGATGCCTGCATTCTGCCAGTCCTCGCGCTCAAGGTAGATCGCTGCCAGCATGCCCCAGCCTTCGAGCCGGTTCGGTTCATTGATCATCGCCTGCTGCAGGACGGGTTCTGCTTTCTCATCCATGTCCATTCGGAAGTACGCCCGTCCCAACATGTACCAATAGTCGGAGGATTCAGGGTTCTGTGCTGTCAGCCGCTGGTACACGGCAGCTGCCTGGGGGTACATTTCATTCGCCATGTAGGCATCGGCCAGCGCAGGATGTGAATTGTCGAGATCTTCAAGGATAGCGATGGCTTCCGACAGCTCGTCCTGGCTTCGTAAGACCAGCGCAAGCCGAAATTGAATTTCGGCGTCACTTGGCACAAGCTGAAGGGCTCTTTCGTAATACTGGCGCGCGTTATCCAGATTCTCTCGATCAGATTCAATATCGCCGGCAGCTACAAACACAGAGGGAGTACTGGTTCCGAGGCGGATTGCCGCAATGAACTCCCGGATGGCTTGAACGGTGTCATCCAAATCGCGGTATATGAACCCCAATCGCTCGTGCGCTTCGGTGACTTCGGAATCGATTTCAAGAACTGCCTCATAGGCATTGATCGTCTCGTCCACTCGATCGGTTTGGTCGAGCAACTGAGCACGGTACAGAGCTGGCAGAGGGTCGAGGGGTCGCAGACGGGCTGCGTGTGCGAACTCCAGGATCGCGTCCTCGGACATGCCGTCCTCGTGCAGGAGGATGGCGAGATTCATTCGGGCCTCAAAGACGGTGGGGTCCTCTGTGAGTATGGCGCGGTAGGTCTCCCGAGCACGGTCTGTTATGCCCTCTTCGCTGAATGCAACAGCCAGGTTGAAGCGGGAGCTCACATGATATGGATCTTCGAGTAGTACTGCTTCAAGCTTGGAAATCGCGTCCGTCCAGTTTCCGGCTTCCATCGCTAACATGGCTTCTGCGTACAACTGCTCTGGCGGGTTGATCAGATCGACCGCTGCAGTCTGGATCAGAAAGGCTAGAACGAGCTGTAGGATCATTTCAACATCGGTTTCAGGAACCGTCCGGTGATCGAGCGGCGCGACCGGGCTATGTGTTCGGGTGTCCCGACGGCAATGACCTTACCACCGCCGTCCCCGCCCTCCGGCCCCAGGTCGATGAGCCAGTCCGACGCCTTAATAACCTCCAGGTTGTGTTCTATGATCAACACCGTGGCCCCGGAACGAATTAGACGTCGGAACGCGATTAGCAACTTGTTGATGTCGTCAAAATGCAGACCCGTTGTCGGTTCGTCAAGTATAAACAGCGTTTTAACGCTCGTATCTTTCGCTAGATAGGATGCTAGCTTTATTCGTTGTGCTTCTCCACCAGAAAGCGTCGTTGCGGACTGCCCGAGGCGTAGGTATCCCAAACCCACTTCGTCCAGCATTGTCAATTTCTTTACGATGCGTCCCGCGCCGGAGAAGAAACGAATCGCCTGGCGAACCGTCATTTGAATGACGTCGTAAATATTTTTCCCTCGGATTCGAACCTCCAGCACACCGCTCCGGTAGCGCATGCCCTTGCAATCTTCGCATACCAGCTCGACGTCGGCGAGGAACTGCATTTCAACCGTTACGGTGCCATCCCCCTGGCATGTCTCGCAGCGTCCCCCGGGAATATTGAAGGAAAAACTTCCGGCCGTATAGCTGCGGGACCGGGATCGTTCGGTCGAGGCAAACAATTCCCGGATTTGATCGAACGCCTTGATGTAGGTCACGGGATTCGATCGAGGTGTCCGCCCTATCGGACTCTGATCGACAAGGACCACATCCGTAAGCCATTTCGGGTTTACATCGATCGATCCGGAGGCCTCATCGGATTCGATTCCCTGCAGATGGGCTCTCAGGGATTCGTAGAGGCAGTTGTGTACAAGCGTGGATTTTCCGGAGCCGGAGACACCGGTGACTGTCGTCATCAATCCGAGAGGAATCTCGACGTCAACATTCCTGAGGTTGTGTCTGGACGCTCCGCGGAGTACAAGCTTCTGTTTTCCAGGTTGCCGTCTCTGACGCGGAACTGGAATCTTGAGTTCACCACTGAGGTGCTTTCCCGTCAGCGATGCGGGAGTCTTTGCCAATAGGTCCAGTGGACCCTGGAACACAAGGTTGCCGCCGTTTTCTCCCGCCCCGGGTCCGAGGTCGATGAGCCAATCCGCAGCGCATATCATTTCACGGTCATGTTCGACAACGAGCACCGTGTTACCCAATTCCCGCAGCTGTTTCAGAATGGTGATGAGTTGGCCTCCGTCTTTGGGATGAAGTCCGATGGACGGTTCGTCCAAAACATAGAGTGCACCCACGAGTGCGGATCCCAGCGAAGTGGCTAACTGAATTCGCTGAGACTCGCCACCCGACAAGGTTGACGACAACCGGTCCAGGGTCAGGTATTGCAACCCCACGTTGTTCAAAAAGCGGAGGCGCGTCTGGATTTCCAACAGGATGCGTTCGGCGATCTTCGATTGGCCCGCTGTGAGTTTCAGCGCATTGAAGAAATCGAATGCTTCTGCCGTACTCATGCGGGACACGTCGGCAATATTTTTGTTTCCGATGAAGATGTCCAGTGCCTCCTGGCGTAAGCGCGCGCCCCTGCAATCGGGACACACCGTGTAGCCTCTGTACCGGCTGAGAAACACGCGTACGTGGAGTTTGTACTTTTTCGTTTCGAGGTAATCGAAGAATGAGCGGATCCGTTGGATGACGAACGTTCGGTCCTCCGGATTCAACTCCTGGAAGGGCACGTCCAGAGGCAATGAACGATCGAGGGCTTCCTTTTCCAGGTCATTCAAATAACGGCGATAGCGGGGCTTCGTCCAAGGCACGATCGCGCCTTGCAGAAGCGTCTTTCCCTTGTCGGGTACCGCAAGGTTCATGTCCAGATCAATGGTGTTGCCGAATCCCTGGCACCGGGTGCACGCTCCAAACGGGTTGTTGAAGGAGAAGAGCCTCGGTTCGGGTTCTTCGTACCGGATACTGCAATTCTTGCACTCGAAGCGTTCGCTGAAGCGCCGCTCCAGGTTGGTGCCGTCTTCGACACCTGCTTCCTGGATGACCACTTCACCGTCGTTTTCATGGAAGCAGATTTCGACGGAGTCGATCAGCCGCTGGCGCATGTCGGGTGTGACCGTAAGACGGTCGACAAGCACGTAGGCCGGGCGCGTAAAGTCCAGATCGATGAGGGATTCCGGCCTTGAGTATTCGAACGTTCGGCCGTCCTGAAACACCTTTCCGAAACCGCGCCTCTTGAGATCTCCGAGGCAGTGCGCGATTGCGCTTTCGGAATCCAGAGGTGGGATCGGAAAGAGGACGTAGAAGCGTGTGCCTTTTGGCCACTCTGCGATTGCGGCGAATATTTGATCGACGGTATCACGTTCCACAGCCTTCCCGCATTGGCGGCAGATCGTGATGCCGACACGTGCGAAGAGAAGGCGCACATAGTCGTATATTTCCGTGGATGTGCCAACAGTGGAACGCGGTGTCCGGGCTGTGTTTCTCTGCCGGATGGCGATCGCGGGAGCAATACCCGTTGCCTCGTCGAGTTCAGGTTTCTCTATCCTTTCCAGAAACTGGCGGGCGTAGGCGGACAGAGACTCGATATACCGACGTTGGCCTTCAGCATAGATCGTATCGAAAGCCAGGGATGACTTGCCCGAGCCGCTGACTCCTGTGACAACCGTAATTGCGCTGTGGGGGATTTCGAAATCGATGTTCTTGAGGTTGTGAACCCGTGCGCCTCGAACGACGATCCGCTCTTCCTCAGATGGCTTCAGGGCCTTGGACATAACCCCAAAGTATATCTCAGACTGTCCCACGGTGAATCCGTGGGCTGGCCGTCACTAACGTGCAGAGGTGGGTCCGTCTGAGCTGCCTGCGATTCCCACAACTCAAAATCCGCATGGACGCAGCTTCTATGGGGATTCCTGAGGCACCTTCGATTTCTCGAAGCCTTGGTTCTTTAAAGACAAGAGATCTGGAAGAAATATCTAACTGCCGGTGAAGCGATCGATATTGTTTGGGGTAATCGTGAGGGTGCGGACTTGACCATCGCGACCCAGTGTGGGAACTTCGCGGCCGTTGATACTCAGCGTCAATCCTGCTGCGTTACCGATTGTAATTTCAAGGGCTTCGCTGGCCGAGTAGCGCCGCGTCGTGCCGGCTCCCAGAATCACGCCTTCAACGACGGCTTCTCCGTCGGACTGTACCGAGACCCACGTATCGTTATGGACCTCGATCCGCACGTCGATGCCGGTGGCGTTGTCTGTGAATCCCGACTGTGTGATCCTGGGGGACGGGGCTCCCGCTGGACTAGATTCGATGGCCGGAGCGAGCGCTTCAGGCGGAGGTTGTGAAACTGGCGTAAAAGATGCGGGTTCCGCGACCTCGGCAATCAGGGGCGCGGCCGCTTCAGTCGGCATCCCCGGGTCGCGAGCGAAGACATAGAATAGAACCACGAGCACGATCAGGCTACCCACGGCAATCGGCATTATGTGGCCTTCCGGGGCGTCCAGATCGATCTTCGACACCGGCGCCGATTCGTCCGCGGTCGCTTCATTCACCAGCGCCTGGTATTCCGCGACGCTTTCGGCCGGATCGATACCCAGAAAGTTCGCATATGTGCGAATGAAGCCGCGATTGAACAGGCCCCCGGGCAAGGCCTGAAACTTTTCATCTTCAATGGCGCGCAAAAAACGCGCGCTGATGCGCGTTTCGTGCGCAATTTCTTCAATCTTGAGGTTTTTCGATTCGCGTGCTGCTGTGAATTTGTTCCCGAATCCCGACATGTGTGCGCGACGACTCTCCTATCGATGGATAGCAAGGATCTTATTAATTAGACACTTATGAGTCAATTGCTTTTGTTTATTGTTTCTGTTAGCTTACCCGCGGCCGCGAGGCCGTCGGGTGATGGAACCGAACATTTCTATGGAAATCGAAAGCGAATCCACGTGGGCGTGATGGGCGAAGCACTTGGTCTAATTGAAACTATTGGGTTTACGGGTGCCGTTGCGGCTTCCGATGCCATGGTTAAGGCTGCAAATGTCTCGCTCGCGGGCAAGGACTATGCCTTGAACGGTTATGTCGTTGTATGGGTGCGTGGAGACGTGGGCGCCGTAAGGGCGGCAACGGATGCCGGCGCCCTAGCCGCCCGGAGGGTTGGGGAACTGGTCAGTGTTCACGTTATTCCGATGGCATATCGGGATATAAACGAGCTGATCGGAGGATAGTCGACGGCGTTGTCCAGGCTTTGGATAGCATTCTTTCGACACGAACTTAGCGCAGTCCGGGTATATCATCTGTTTTGATCCAGGTTATTGGTGGCCCCACATCGTCTGCGTGACCTGCGTGTTGAAACATCTACATTCGGTTGTCTTGGATCTCTGCAAGTTACGATGGATAAAGATCTTCAATCCATACAGGAAGCGCGACGACTTGTCGAGGCGGCCCATGCGGCGTGGAAGCGGTTCGAGGAGTTTTCGGAAGACGAGGTTGAGACGATCCTTGAGGCCATCTCGCTCGCCGGTATTGCACATGCCCGCAGTGTCGCTGAAATGGCAGTCGAAGAAACCGGATTCGGTCGAGTCGAGGACAAGACCCTCAAGAACCTTTTCTGCGCGCGTGAAGTTTATGCGGCAATCCGACCGCTGAAGACGGTTGGCATCGTCAACGAAGACGAAGAGAAGAAGATCATCGAGATTGCCAGCCCCGTTGGAGTAATCGCCGGAATCATCCCATCGACCAATCCAACTTCGACCACACTCTACAAGGCGCTGATCGCCCTGAAAGGGCGTAACGCCATCGTCTTCAGTCCCCATCCATCTGCAGTACGATCGATCAACGAAACCGTGCGCATCGTCCGTGAGGCCGCCGAGGGGGCGGGCGCTCCTCCGGGCGTGCTGTCATCCATGGAAACGCCGACCATGGAAGGTACTAATGAGCTGATGAAGAACCGGCACACGGCTGTGATACTGGCGACCGGAGGTCCCGGACTTGTTCGGGCAGCCTACAGCGCTGGCAAGCCGGCATTCGGTGTGGGTCCAGGAAACGTTCCGGCTTATATCGAGCAGTCTGCCGATGTGGCACAGGCTGTCGGTCACGTTCTAACGGGCAAGTGCTTTGACAACGGCACGTTGTGCTCTTCCGAGCAATCCCTGATCGTGGACGATGCGATCAAGGATGCGGTCCTTGCCCAACTCGGAATGCAGGGTGCCTACGTTTGTAACGACTCGGAGAGCCGACGCCTTGAGACCGTAGTTCAGAAGCCCGATGGGACCCTCAACACGAATATTGTAGGACAGTCTGCGGCTCGCATCGCGGGAATGGCCGGTATCGAGGTTCCTGTCGCGACGCGGGCATTGGTTGGAACTCCGCGAGGTGTCGGGCGCGAATACCCGCTATCAATGGAGAAGCTGTCTCCAATACTCGGGTTTTACAGCGTCAAAGACTGGAAGGAGGGTTGTCAGAAGTGCATCGAAATTTTGAATTTTGGGGGCTTGGGACACACGCTGGGTCTGCATTCGACTGACGATGGGGTCATTCGGAAATTCGCCCTCCAGAAGCCCGCTTATCGCATCTGCGTTAACACGCCGGCCGCACTGGGTGCCGTCGGTTACACGACGAATCTCTTCCCTTCGATGACATTAGGTTGTGGCGCCTACGGAGGCAACATCACGTCAGACAATATCTCACCGCTGCATCTGATCAACCTGAAGCGTGTCGCCTTCGGAGTTCGTGAAGTGGCAGCCCAGGATTCGGGTGCTAAGCGGACTCAACCGGTGCGTGGAGGTGCGGTCGACCGTAGCCAAATTGCGTCAATTGTCGATGGCTGGCTGGCGAGGAAGGCTCCAGGATCAGTCCCAGGAGCGAAGCAACCGCAGGCGGCGCACGCCCCGGATCCGTTGGGTACAGTGCCTCCGCTGAGTACAGCGCCTCCGCTGAGTACAGCGCCTCCGCTGAGTACAGCGCCTCCGCTGGCAAACTACGAACAGTTGGACCCACCATCGGAACCGACGCCTTCTTCCCCTCCCACAGCCGTTGAGTTTGTCAGTGAAGGTGACGTCCGCGCCGCGGCCGCGGGCAATCGCAAGATCGTCATCGACGCCCGTACGATTCTTACTCCTTCAGCCCGAGATCTGGGGGCAACGCTCGATGTTTTTGTCACGCACGACACGTGACCTTGAAGACGCGATCCAGTTCCGACTGGAGTGGTGAAGATCACGGGTTCGCCGTAGGTTCAGAGCACGCGCAGACCACGCGCGGAAAGCGACAGAGACGTTCATCTGAATAGCCGGGGTAGTCTCCGACCGCCGAATACCGGCACAATCCACTGAAAGAAACTCGCCCGCCAATACAGCTATCGCGAACCGGTTTGAATTCATGGTGCGTCGGCACTGCCGGAAGATTCGTCGTGTCCTCGACCCGTTGTCAGCAGAACCGTCTTCGAGCGGACATGATACGATCTGAAGATGCGTCTGGAGAGTATCCACGCTTACCAACTGGTGCGTGTGCTTCGCGTCATCGTTCCTGTCGTCGTCCTCTCCTTGCTCACCGTTATAGTGTGGAACTATCGAGCCCGTTCACGCGAGCTTCCCGCAGTTCTGCCACCTCCGCCAAAGTTAGTTGAAAACGTTGCGGAACTTGCCGAAGAGATCAAGTTCTCGCAGACCGAAGGTGGGCGCACCTCATTTACCGTGGAGGCCCGTACGAACCTGGGATTCACCGACGGTCGCAACCTGCTCGAAGATGTGACAGTCGTCCTTTACGGCGACGATGAGCTCGTCCCCCAGCGTCGGATACGGGGCGATCGCTGCGGATACGATCAGGAGACAAACGATATTCGGTGTGACGGGAACGTGGAAATGCAACTCGACGCCGAAACCTCCGGCCGAACCTCCGCTATGACGTACAACCACGAGAGCCGGATCATCCGGACTCTGGCCGTTACCGAAATCGTCCGGCCCGGCGATTTCAGGGGCCGGGCAGATCGCATGAGCCTCCGGGTAGCCGACAACGTCGTGGATGTTAGCGGGAGTGTTCGCATCGTTACGGCGGATGGCGCCATATTGGAGACAGAAACCGCGCGTTTCGATCAGGATGCGAGTGTAATTCGAATCGGGGACGGATTGCGGCTGACAAATCCACAAGCGACGGTGACCGGTGTCCATGCGGAGATTGAATTGAGGCCCCAAACACTGGAGCCCGGGGAGATCAGGGTGTGGGACGATGTTGTCGCCGAACTGTCCGGGCCATCGAGCCTGATGACGCTCAAGGCGAATGAGTTGGCTGTCCGGATGTCCCAGCGCCGTGTGATCGGAGCCCGCGCGGATGGCGGCGCGGCTCTGGAGTCTCTGGAGGGAACATCGGCTCGGATGCTGAGCGGGGATGCGCTGGATGCCTCGTTCGACGCGGTGGGTCGCATTCAGTCGGTCGAGGCTCAGGGAGATGGAGAAATGCAGCTCGAGGGTGGAGAACGTCTCGAGTCCCGGTGGATTCGGACTGATCTGGCGGGGGCGGTATCGACAGGGGAAGATTCTTTACTGGAGTTGGGTGAATACAGTTTGGAAGGAAGCTATTTCGCTGTTCATCAGGGCGACGTCATTACTTTCCGGACCGATCGCGCTGCCTCGATCCAGATGCCGGCCGGGTCGTTGCGCGGTGGGAGAACCGAGGCGCGGTTTGATCCGGAGACACGCACATTGATCAGTCTTGTTCAGAATGGGGACGTTCGGTTCGTCCAGGATGGCCGGACAGGATCCGCCGAACGCATCGAAATTCAGTCCGGCGGTAGCCGCGTCATACTGTCGGGTGACTCAAAAATAGATGATGCCGCAATTCAGGTGAATGCCGCCGAGATTGTTCTCAATGCAGACGACGGATCGTTTGCGGCCGTGGGAACGGTGCGAACGTTTTGGACGGGCAGCCAGGACCCCGTAATGGTGCACAGCGGTCGGGCAGAGGGAGATGATATGCGGATCACGTTTGCTGAACCGGCGGAATTGTGGAGTGGTAAGACTCATGTCAGCGCATCCACGATCGATGTCAATCCGGCCCTTCGCAACTTCGTGGCGATCGACAATGTCGTCTCAATCATTGATGGCCTTCGTTTCTGGTCGGACCGGATGGAATTTGACGAACCAAACGGGACGCTTCATCACTCTGGAGCAGTTCGCGCTCTGGCCAACGAAGTTGAATTGACCGCTGGGGATTTGCATATAAACTCGATCGACGGGGAGCCTGATGCCGTCGTCGCCACCGGTGACGTGACTATTCGCGGGCCGGAATTCGATGGCCGTGGCGACACGGCGGTTTATGCCCGTTCCAGCGCGACAATCACGCTGACCGGGCAAGAGGCGAAGGTATCAGATCCCGTCAATGGCGCAGTCAGCGGATGCCGGTTGGTGCTCGATGTTGTTACCAGAGACGCAACAGTGGCGAGTGATCGAGATTGCCGCGTTATCAGCCGGCGTACAGTGATCGATTAAATCCGATGCCTGCGCTCGAGACCATAAATATTCGTAAGTCGTATAAGAACCGAATGGTCGTTTCGGACGTCAGCGTCAGCGTGTCACAGGGAGAAGTGGTGGGTCTTCTTGGGCCGAATGGTGCCGGTAAGACGACGACCTTTTATATTATCGTTGGATTGACGCAACCCGATTCCGGAGCAGTCCGGTTAGCCGAAAACGACATCACCCACCTGCCGATGTATCTCCGCGCCCGTAACGGCATCAGTTATCTCCCGCAGGAAGCTTCGGTGTTCCGGAAACTCAGTGTTGAGGCCAACATCATGGCGATACTGGAGACACTCCCATTGTCGGGACAACAGCGGCGTCAGCGCCTGGAGGAACTGCTCGAGGAATTCGGCATCGAGCATGTCCGAAAGAATCTGGGCGACACGTTGTCCGGCGGAGAGCGTCGCAGAGTTGAAATTGCCCGTTCCCTCGTGATTTCTCCCAAGTTTATCCTGCTGGACGAACCGTTTTCAGGAATTGATCCCATCACGGTTCTTGAGATCCAGAAGATCATCCAGCACCTCAAGACCAAGCAAATCGGTATTCTTATTACCGACCACAATGTCCGGGAGACTTTGCAGGTAACCGACCGCGCCTATATCATCAATGACGGAACGATTTTCCGTTCAGGGACACCGGAAGAGTTGGGCGATGACCAGGAAGTGAAGCGAGTTTACCTGGGCGAGAATTTCAGTTTGAATTGATTCGTGATACCTGGAATCTTGTCTCCGTGGTGCGGGGGTGGATTATGATTTGCGGAACACGGTGTCCGCCCCTTAATATCCGCGGAAGATGCACCCTGATTCAGGTCTGAAGTAGTTATGGCATATCTCGAGCACAAGCTGACCCTCAAAACGACCCAGAAACAGGTGCTCACTCCGGGCCTGGTCCAGATGGTGAGTCTGCTCGCTTTGAACAAGCTGGAACTGGTGGACATGATTGCGGAAGAGCTTGTCGAGAATCCCGTGTTGGAGGAAGCCACCGAGACTGTCGAAGAGCAGGAAGTCGAATTGCAGCAGGAGAAGTCCGAGCCTGGGGATGGGGCTGATGCGCAGTACGAATTGCTGAAACAGCGCGAGGAAAACGCGGAGCCGACGGTCGAACATCCCGAACCCGTCGCTCAAAACGAAGACGAGTTTCGTGATTTCGATCTTCAGGAATTCGAAAACTACCTTGGCGACGGGGCTTCCCGTCCGCGGGAAACGGAGGCGTTCGAACGGCCTTCCTTCGAAAGCTTTCTGTCACGTCCATCCACGTTGAACGATCATCTGGAATGGCAGTTGGGCCTTGTGGCGATCGATGCGGATGTGCGGGATGCCTGCGCTTCGATCATCGGCAATCTCAATGCGGACGGGTATCTGGCGGGAGCCAATGAGCGGGGCATCGACGTCCCCCTGGCTCTGGAGGAAATCGCCGAATCTGGTGGTCATACGCTCGGTGCGGTTGAAAAGGCGTTGCTCTCGGTTCAGGGTTTCGACCCTCCCGGTGTGGCTGCTCGGGATCTGCGCGAGTGTTTGCTCATCCAGCTTTCTCTTCTCGCTAACGATCATTCGACTGCGATGCGGATTGTTACCGACTATCTGCGCAAACTTCAGAACCATCAATATAAGGAAATTGCCAAGGAACTCGGGCGACCAATTCCGGAGATCCTTGCGGCACTGGAACTCATCCAGACCCTGGATCCGCGACCCGGGCAGAAATACAACCAGCTCGAGGCCCGGCATATCGAACCGGACGTGTATATGGTAAAGGTCGGAAACGAATATACCGTTGTCGCGAACGAAGACGAAGTCCCTCAGCTCAGGCTCAACCAGACCTACCGGAAAATGCTCAAGAAAGGCGTCGCCGTCGATAAGGAAGTCCGCAACTACGTGAAAGACCGTTTCAAGTCAGCCGTCCAACTTCTGAAGAACATAGAACAACGGAAGAACATCATCGTCAAGGTGTGCGAATCTATCGTTAAGCACCAGCACGGTTTTCTGGATAACGGAATCGACTCGTTGAAACCGATGATGATCAAAGATGTTGCCGAAGAAGTTGGAGTGCACCCGTCGACCGTGAGCCGGGCAGTCGCCAATAAGTTCGCGTTCACGCCTCAGGGAGTGCACGAGCTGCGATTCTTCTTCTCGGAAGCCGTGAAGAGCCTCAACGGCCAAAATACATCGCTGACCCTGGTTAAATTGAAGGTCAAACGACTCATCCAAAACGAAAACCCGCAACAACCGCTCACAGATGAGAAGCTTGCGAACCTGTTACACGAAGATAATATTTCGGTTACGCGCCGCAGCGTAACCAAGTACCGGGAAGACCTGAAGATTCCCAGCACCCATCAACGTAGACTCAGAATCTGAGTAACGGAGAAATTCGAGTGAAGGTGGAATTTACTGGACGTCATCTGGACGTTACCGAACCCATTCGAAAATTTGCACTGGATCGTCTGGAACGATTGAGATCGCTTCCGGAAGTCGTCGAGGTCCATTTCATCCTGACCGCCGAGAAAGGGCAACGGTATGTAGCCGAAGTGAATTTAAAAACGCGCATTGATTTCCACAATTGCACGGACACGACGAGTGATTTGTATACCTCGGTTGCCTCAGTGCTGGATAAACTCGAGAGGCAGGTGCGGAAGTCCAAAACGAAGAATCTTAAACGAAGGCGATCCGCAGCGAACCCCCGGGTCATTGAGGCGGAGTCTGCGGCTCAGGTCGACAAAGAAATCGGCGAGCGGCTTCCAGAAATCGTCCGTTCCGAGTACGCCGGAACTAAACCGCTCAGTATCGAAGACGCGGCCACAGAAATTTCGACATCAGACAAAGGCTTCTTCTTGTTCCGCAACGCCGAAACCGACAGGCTGAACGTTGTTTACAAGCGCAAGGACGGGAACATAGGCTGGATCAATCCGGATCAGTAGCCCGGCGTCGCCAGTTCCACGGATTGTATTCACGGTTGCGATCGACGGGTCCACCGACGCTCGGTACCCATGTCGAGTTTCCCTCGGGCTGGGTAAGCGAAACGTCTTAATAAACAAGTAAATCGCCCGGTCGAATCCGGGTCTTACAACGTGTTCTCTTTCCGTGGAATAATCTGTCAGAATCCATGTAATCTGCCACCATGCAGGGCTCGAATCTCATCATTATCACAGGGCCGAGCGGAGCGGGTAAGGGAACCCTGCTCAGGGCGCTTGAAGACCGTGGCTATTTCTGCGTCGACAACCTGCCCTTAGGGCTATTAACAAAGTTTTCTGAGCTGCTCCTGAAGTCAGACGACGAAGTGCCTCGGGGCGCTCTGGTGGTGGATGTACGTGAAGGTGAGGCCCTGGCCACGTTTCCCGATGTTCTCCATCAACTGAAAGCCACGCCGGGCCTTGCCGTGTCGCTGTACTTTCTGGATGCTTCGGATGACGCTCTGGTGCGTCGGTATAGTGAAACTCGCCGGCCCCATCCTTTCGATTCGACGCGCCCGGTCCGCGAGGCCATTCCCCTGGAACGCGACCGGCTCGCGCCGATCCGCGCGATGGCGGACCATGTCGTCGATACGTCCCACTTTTCGATTCACGAACTCAGGGCTTGTGCGGACCGGCTGTTCGGGGAGCAGGGCCCGGTGCCCCTCCTTGTTACCTTCGTCAGCTTCGGATATAAGTTCGGGATTCCGGTTGATGCCGATATGGTCTTTGATGTGCGATTCCTTCCCAACCCGTATTTCATTCCTGAGTTGAAATCGATGACGGGATGCGACCAGCCAGTAGTGGACTACATAAAAGGCCACGAGACGACGCGGGAATTTCTCGAGCGGCTGGAGTCGATGATTAATTTCCTTCTGCCCCAGTTTGAGAAGGAAGGAAAGTCCTACCTGACGGTCGCCATCGGCTGCACTGGTGGTCGACACCGGTCGGTGATGGTCGTCAATGAGACCGCCTTGCTGGCAGGCCCCAAACACCGCCTGAAAGTAATCCATCGCGACGTCGAAAAGTAACCACCACGAAGTCATCCGTTACGGGTGACAAGTCACGGGCTGCTGAGGCCCGACCCGCCAGTGGGCTGGTGCACCCGGATCCATCGAGCTTCGCGATTAGTATTTCGAATCTTTTCGACGTCCAGGCTTCCTCGAAGCACATGGAATTATTCACGTCTCACCCGCCACGGATTCCGCGTCACCGGTGACTTTCGCTTGCGGAAAATATCGGCGCTCACTAACACCAGTTGCTGTGCGGATAAGTGATAAGATTCAGACATGATTGGCGGTTTGATTGTGACTCATGGCCGGCTCGCGATAGAGCTCTTGAATGCGGCCGAAGCCATTGTGGGGGATATTCAAAACGTCGCTGCGGTGTCGATCGGATGGCACGACGACGTGGGTATGGCGTCGTCCATGGTGGGAAAGGCGATCCGGCGCGTGGATACGGGGTCCGGTGTCCTGGTGCTGACTGACATGTTTGGTGGAACACCGACCAACATCGCATCGACGTTCCTGGACGCGGGTGTGATCGAAATCGTTACAGGAGTTAACCTTCCGATGCTCATAAAGCTCATTCAGATTGGAGCTGACGTCGATCTGGCCGAGGCCGCGAAGTTGGTGCGTGAGAACGGGCAGAACAACATCTACATTGCCAGTCAGCTGCTGTCTCCCCGACCCCGGTCATGACGACGCGCGAAGTCGTCGTCGGCCACCGGTTGGGCCTGCACGCCCGCGCTTCAGCCAGGCTCGTACAACTTTCCGGACAGTTCCGCTCAGAGATCAGTCTTTCCCGGGCTGATCAAAATCAATGCGAGGCCGCGGATGCCCGGAGCATCCTGGCGATTCTACTTCTGGCGGCGAGCCATGGCACCCGAGTCAGGGTTCATACCGAGGGCGAAGACGAGGAATCAGCAATGGAGGCCATTTGCGATTACCTGACAGGGTGAACTCTCAACCGGGCTGGCTCAGACCATGACCGTAGTCGAACGGACGTTGGAAGGTATCGCGGCCTCTCCGGGCATTGCCTTCGGCCATGCGGTGACTGCTTGGGACCCCGAGTTGGTCACCTTGAATTACTCTCTGGAACCCGACGCGGTCGACTCTCAAATTGAGAACTTCCGGCGTTCGATACAGAAGTCGCGATCCCAGTTGGGAAAAATGCAGGTCAAGCTGGAGCGGTCGCGCGGTGGCGATTCGACCACGTTGATCGATGCCCATCTGCTGATCCTCGAAGATCATTTGTTCGTCGATCGAATCGTCGACAAGATCAAGGACGATCAGATCAATGCGGAGTGGGCGATTCAATCGGTCAGCCGGACGATTCTGGAAGCGTATGACCGCGTCCGTGATGACTACCTTCGCGACCGGCGAGGTGATCTCGAGGATGTCGTCCGTCGCCTCCTGTTCAACCTGCGTTCTTATCAGCCGCCGACATTCCGGTCGCTTCGCTATCACACCATCCTCGTCGGCCGGACCATTTTGCCGTCGACTGTGCTCGAGTTGAAATCGCCTCGATTGGTCGGGCTCGTCTCCGAAACAGGTGGGCCACTGTCCCACACCTCGATCATGGCGCGTTCGATGGAAGTGCCTGCAGTCACAGGTGTGGCGGATGTCCTTCTGGGACTAATCTCGGGGGAATTGATCATCGTCGATGGAGACGAGGGAGTGGTCGTCCGCGCGCCGTCTGAGGCAACACTGTCCGCCTACAGGGAGCGCGCCAAGCAGGAAGAGAAGTCCCGTCGCAGGTTGGCTCGGGTAAGTCACGCACCATGCCTGACGACGGACAGGATCTCTATCCTGCTGGGAGCCAACATCAATATCAAGGACGATGTGAAATCGGTGGTGGCCAATGAGTGCGAAGCCATCGGTCTGTACCGCACCGAGTTTGACTTTTTCCGTGAGGGGACGCCCCCGACCGAAGACAAACTGGTCGAGGATTACTCCTATGTGTTGTCGAAGGCCAGCAGGCTCCCGATCAACATCCGGCTGCTCGACGTTGGCATGAATGACGGCGCCGACGGCGACGCTACAGCATCCCGCGCCCGGGGTCTGCGCTTCCTGCTGGAGAACAGGGTGCTGTTCCGTAGACAGCTACGGGCTATATACCGGTCTTCACCCAAGGGCCACGCGAGGATCGTTCTTCCGTTCGTTACAACTCTGGACGAGCTTTCCGAAGCCAACCGCGTGATCGCCGACGTCCGTCGGAGATTGACCCAGAAGGGAATCGACTTTGACGAAACCGTGCCGGTCGGGGTGATGATTGAGACTCCCGCGGCGGCGCAAACCTGTGATCTGATGGCGTCGGAAGTGGATTTCTTTTGTCTGGGAACGAACGACCTGATTCAGTATCAACTTGCGATCGACCGCCTGGATCAGTCGAGTCTGGGCCTGTACAATCCGTTTCATCCCGCCGTGCTGAGGCAGTTGAGACAGGTGCACGATCTAGTTGCGCCGACTGGAAAGCCGATCGTCGTGTGTGGGGAGATCGCCGCCGACCCGCTTCCTGCGGCGGTATTGCTCGGACTGGGATTCACGGCTCTATCTGTAAACATCGGCGCATATCCTCGGATCAAGAACTTTATTCGTTCGGTTTCGCTTATCGAATTGCGTGAGCTCACCGACGAGCTCCTGAACCTGCGGAACCATGTGAAGATCAAAGAGAGCGTTCAGCAGTTGCTTGGAGACCGATTGCAACAGTGAGTGAGGCCACACAGTCGGCATTGCCGGAATTTCGCAACTACGTCAGGCCGTACTCCTGGACCCTCGTCATCGCGCTTCTGCTTGTTGCCGTTGTGGGTGTTCTTGAAGCGGTCTTGCCCTTTCTGATCGGCATGGTGTTCGACACAGTCCTCGAGGGGGCCGAGACACCGCCGCTGGTCACGCCATTTTTTGAAATCCCGCTCAGTGTCCCGGCCCAGTACGGCATATGGATACTTGCGGCTCTTGTGGTTGTCACTATTCTGAAAGCGGTCGCGGAATATGGATCCATTGTCGCGACTGCCTACCTCGGACAATCGGTCGTTCGGGATCTGAGAACCAACGTCTATCGCTCCATCGTGTCCCAACCCATCGGGTTTTTCGCGCGATATCCGACCGGAGAGTTGATATCCCGGGTTTCGGCCGACGTGGAAAAAGTGCAAAGCGCGGTCTCGGAAACGCTGGCCGAGTTCTTAAAACAAGCAGCCATCCTCTTGTTTCTTCTCGTGGCGATCTTCCTGATCGACTGGAAGCTTGCAATCAGTTCCCTTGTCCTGGTGCCGCTGGTTTTGTACCCGGCCGTTTGGTTTGGCCGACGATTGAGGCTGTTGAGTCACTCCACCCAGGAGGAGATGGCCGGAATGGCCAATATATTGTTCGAGACATTCTCGGGAAACCGTATCGTCAAAATCTTCACGATGGAGGCGGCCGAGTTGGCCAAGTTCCGGGCGGCCGCCAATCGAGTGTTTCGATTGAGCATCCGGCAACGACTGACATGGGCACTGTCATCGCCACTGATGGAGGTCCTGGGCATCTTCGTGGTTGTTGGGCTCCTGCTATACGCCCGCAACGAGATTCAGGCCGGACGGATGAGTGTCGGTTTGTTCCTGGCTTTCATAATCGCGGTGATCAAACTCTATGATCCCATCCGTAGAATGAGCGGTATCAACAATTCTTTCCAGCAAGCCATCGGGGCTTCGGAAAAACTATTCGACATACTGCGCTCGGACGTCGAGCCCGACCCGGGGATGCGGCCCCTCAACGAATTTCGCCATGCAATCGAATACCGTGACGTTCGATTCGGGTACTTGCCCGGCGAAGTGACGCTCAATGGCATTTCATTCACCCTGCTGCGGGGAGAGGTGCTGGCCCTGGTGGGGCCCAGTGGCGTCGGGAAGACGACGCTCGTGAATCTGCTTCCGCGTTTTTACGATGTCATCGGTGGGAGCGTTGAGATCGATGGGGCCGATGTCCGTGGCTTCCGGTTGCGCTCCCTGCGCGACAGGATCGCAATGGTGACGCAAGATGTCATCCTCTTCAACGATACGATTCGAACCAACATCGCCTATGGCAACCCGCAGGCCAGCGGAGAGGACCTGCGTTCGGCGGCGCGTGCAGCACTGGTCGATGACTTTGTATCCGCTCTGCCTGAAGGATATGAGACCGTGATCGGAGAGCGGGGATTGCGGCTCTCCGGTGGAGAACGTCAGCGTATTTCGATTGCGCGTGCGCTCCTGAAAGACGCACCGATTCTGATCCTCGACGAGGCCACATCCTCGCTCGACACCGAATCGGAAGCGCTCGTTCAACGCGCACTGGGAAATCTGATGGAAGGCCGGACGACGATTGTCATTGCACACCGGCTCTCCACGGTCAGGCGTGCAGACCGCATCCTTGCACTATCGGATGGGCGGGTCGCCGAGGCTGGGACCCATGATGACCTGATCCTGCGCCGCGGACTGTACTGGAAGCTTCACCAACTGCAATTTGAGGATGTACCTTCATGATACTGAGCATGACGGGATTCGGCTCGGGCCGCATAGAGATCCCGAATCTGATGATTTCTGTGGAAGCGAAGACAGTGAACCATCGCTATCTGGACCTGCATATTCGACTGCCGGCTGAATTTCAGAATCTGGAACCTGTGGTTAGAAAGGCCGTATCAGGAAAATTGCGCCGTGGGCGTGTGGACATTTTCGTGAAGATCGAATTAACGACAGCGGGAGTAAAGATGGAGGCCGATCCGGGTCTCATCGCATCATATATCGAGCTCGTCGGAGATCTCAAACGCCGTTTTCCCATTGCCGGAGACCTGACTCTGGAGGGCATCTCCAGATTGCCCGGCGCCATCACGGTTTCCAGTAACAATCTGACTGCCGAGGACCAGGCATCGTTGTCCCTCAATCTCGAAAAGGCGACGTTGGCTGCCCTGGAGCAGGTTTTGCAGATGCGCGAAAAGGAGGGTACCGCTCTAGTAACTGATTTGGATCAGCGGATCCGGACCATCCGCGGCCACCTTGAAACGATCCGTCAGGGCGCCTCCGGGTTGCTCCAACACTATCGTGAACGTCTCACAAGGCGGGTTGAGGAACTGGCGCCGGGCCTGAACCTGGACAGCGGTCGACTCGAAATCGAGGCTCTCATCCACGCTGAGAAAAGCGATATCGCTGAAGAGATGACACGTCTGGAGAGCCACCTGGACCATTTCAGTGAGATTACGTCCCGCAGAGTTGAGGCAGGCAAGAGACTGGATTTCTTACTGCAGGAGATGAACCGTGAGGCGACGACAATTCTTTCGAAGACGTCAGGGCTGAACCAGTCGGGTGCCAGTATCGGTGAGGCCTCGATCGAGATTAAGGTCGAAATTGACAAGCTGCGGGAGCAGGTCCAGAACATCGAATGAAAATTCGACTATTAGGGGTCAGAGCCCTATGTCCCCAATTACCTGGTACATTTGTCCCTATAAGAAATACGGACATAGAGTTCAGCCCCTTCATAAGCGGGTGCGAACTGGGATATATTGTTAGATTGGCCGATGCGCGGAAACCTTTACATCGTGTCGGCGCCTTCGGGCTCCGGGAAGACCACCTTACTTCAGCACATAGTCACAAAATTCGATCACCTGATATTTTCGGTTTCCTACACGACCCGGGCTCCCCGGGGGCACGAAGAGGACGGCATTGAGTACTTCTTCATCGACAGAGACGAGTTTCAGGCGATGGTTGATCGCCACGAGTTTCTGGAGTCGGCCGAATACCACGGAGAACTGTACGGAACTTCCCGGAAGTTCGTCGAAGAAAATCTAGCCCTGGGCCGGGCAGTCATCCTGGATATTGATGTTCAGGGAGCCAAACAGGTGAAAGGCCAAATCGATGAAGCGGTAACCATTTTCCTGATGCCTCCTTCGTTCGCCGAACTGGAACGCCGCCTGAAGGCACGTCGTTTTGAGGACGATGAAACCATCCGCAGACGTCTGGCTATCGCGAAAAAAGAGATTCTGAGATACAACGATTATGACTACGTTGTCATTAACGACAAGTTGGATGAATCCATGGGACTCCTGGAAGCGATCGTCCGTTCGGGCTCGACCCACCCGATCTGCCAGGAGGAACGGATACGTGAGATAATTGCTTCTTTTGGAGGTATGGAATGATAGAAATCCCAGAGACCATCGACAGTAAGTACAGATTTGTAATCATTTCTGCGCTGCGTGCGCGGCAGATACAAACCGGAAGCCGCCCATTGATCGAGGACACGGGCCGCAAGGCGACGCAGGTCGCACAGCAGGAAGTATTGCAGGACATGGTGCCTTTTACAATTCCCGACGATGATAAGACAGCCTAACCGGGCCTCCTTCGGGATCGGATAGTTTAGACCATGACCGACGACACCGAGAAAACAGTGCAGCGGCCAAAAATCGCGCTTGGAGTCAGCGGTGGGATTGCCTGTTACAAGTCTGCGGAAATCCTTCGCAGGCTTCAGGATCGGGGTTTTGATGTTGTCGTAATAATGACGCAGAACGCCCGGCGCTTCGTCACGCCTCTTACGTTTGGAGCGTTGTCCGGAAACAAGGTTTACACGGAGATGTTCGAAGGCGCTTCCCCGGGTGAAGCGTTTGAAGGCTCTTTCGACCATATCTTCCTGGCGCAGTCAGTGGATCTGTTTCTGGTGGCTCCGGCAACGGCCGATTGTATCGCCCGGATGGCGTCGGGAATCGCGAACGATTTCTTGACCACGTTTCACCTGGCGTTTCAGTCGACCATTGTTGTTGCACCGGCCATGAATACGCAGATGTGGGAGCATCCTTCCGTGGAGGATAACCTCTCTGTGCTCAGACGGCGTGGAGTCCGTGTCATCGAACCAGAAGTTGGGGAAATGGCCTGCGGCACCCACGGGCCCGGTCGTCTGCCGGATGTCGATCGCATTGTGGACGACGTCGCCTCGATTCTTGAGCGCCGTCGTGATTTGAAGGACAAACACGTCCTTGTGACCGCTGGCCCCACCGTCGAGGACATCGACCCGGTCCGTTTTATCAGCAACCGTTCATCAGGCAAGATGGGGTTCGCCCTCGCGCGTGCGGTTTTCGAGCGTGGAGGCAAGGTGACATTGATTTCGGGACCCACGGAATTGGAATTCCCCGGGACGATCCGGGTCCGGACCACTGGTGAGATGCGAGCGGCCGTTCTCCGGCATCTTCCACATGCTGATGTTGTTATCAAGGCAGCGGCGCCCCTGGATTTTCGGCCGAAGGTTACGTCCCGAGAGAAGATCAAGAAGGGTTCCGGTCTGGATATCCAGTTTGAGCCGAATCCGGACATTCTCGGTGAGATTGGCCAGGCCAAAAATGGCACCGTCCTGGTTGGTTTTGCAGCAGAAACAGAGAATCATATCGAATTCGGCCTCGAGAAACTGCGCGCCAAGAACCTCGACCTCATCGTCATCAATGGTGTTTCGGGACCCGATTCGGCTTTTGATAGTGATACTAGTCAGGCCAGTATCGTGGGCTCAAATGGCGACCGTGAAGATTTGCCGCTGATGTTGAAGAAAGAAGTGGCCCACCGGATTATCGATCGGGTCATGCCCCTGCTGTAGGTACGTATCTGTTGGGATGGGTTGCCTTCACTGGGGCAATTCAGAACAGCCATCGAACATAGTCTCATCAGTGACGTACAGGTACGTTTCGGCCAATTCCCGGTAAGTTTTCCGTGCTATTTACAGTCCAGTCGAATCGTATCGTTGACGCGGCCCGGATGGAGGATGGCCAGAATGGCCCGGAACGAAATCGCCGGACAACTCGAGTTCTACAGAGACATCGGCATTTCTCATCTTGATGTCGGCCGTGTCGCACCCCCGTACACCGGGATACAGAACCGGATGACTCTAGACGACATTCGCCAGGATCTGGGCGACTGCAGCCGGTGTAAGCTCTCCGAATCGAGAACTTCGATCGTCTTCGGTGCGGGCAATCCGGATGCGCGCCTCATGTTCGTCGGCGAGGCGCCGGGTTCGGACGAGGACCGTCAGGGTTTGCCGTTCGTAGGACGGGCCGGACAACTCCTGACGAAGATCATTGAGTCAATTGACCTGCAACGAGACGATGTCTATATCTGTAACGTGCTCAAGTGCCGCCCGCCAAAAAACCGCAATCCAGAGCCAGATGAAGTGGAAACGTGCAGCCCGTTCCTGCGCCGGCAACTGGATGCGGTTCGCCCGCAGATCGTTTGTTGTCTGGGAACGTTTGCGGCCCAGACGATGTTGGGCATGAAGGTGCCCATTTCAAAATTGCGCGGCCGCTTCCACGACATCGACGGAATACGTTTCATCGCCACGTTCCACCCGGCTTATCTGTTGCGCAATCCCGCAAAGAAGCGTGAAGTCTGGGCAGACATGCAGCAGATTCGGGACGCCCTCATCAGGCCGGCTGGGGGCTAGCAGCCGCGGATTGCCTATGTACGCCGAGGTTGCCGTCTGCCTCCCATTTCTACAGACATTTCTGTACAAGACCGCTCAAGAAATGCCACTTCCTGCGCGCGTCACGGTGCCTTTCCGAAACCGGGAGGTGCAGGGTTTTGTCGTGGGTTTTCGCGAAGACAAGCCAGACGGCCTGGACGAGATTCGGGAGATACAGGAAGTTCTGGATCCGGAACCCCTGATCCGCGGGCAGTTGTTCGAGCTCTCCCGTTGGATTGCCGATTACTACATGGCTCCGCTTGGCGAGGTGCTCAAAGGCGCCCTGCCACCAGCAATCACGGCCAAAGACTTAGCGGGCTTCGAGGCCTCTCCGCCGAGGCCGCACGTTCTTCCCGCTATACCCGTGCTGACGTCTTCCCAGGAAAATGCCTTCGCCGCCATCACAGGCGAAGATGGCTTCAGGGCCGTGCTGTTGCATGGCGTCACCGGTAGCGGAAAGACCGAAATCTATATGCGCAGTGTCGAATACTTTCAGCGTCGGGGTAAAACCGCGCTCGTTCTCGTTCCCGAAATTGCGCTCACTCCGCAGTTGTGCGAACGCTTTACCAAGAGATTTGGTTCGCGGCTTGCCGTCCTTCACAGCTCGTTGACTCGAAAACAACGCGTGGCCGAATGGACTCGTATATACAAACATGTTGCGACGATCGTCATCGGGACGCGCTCCGCACTGTTCGCGCCTTTGGAGAATCTCGGCATCATTGTCGTTGATGAAGAACACGAAAGTAGCTACAAGCAAGACGGAGTGCCCCGCTATCATGCCCGTGACTGTGCCGTCATGCGGGCTAAGATGGCCGGTGCGGTCGCTGTGCTCGGGTCCGCTACGCCTTCGATGGAGTCATTCCGAAACGCGGAGACGAAACGGTATGTATACGTCCATCTCCCGAATCGAGTCGCCGATCGACCGTTGCCGAAAGTAGACGTCATCAACATGCGTGACGAATATGCCGAGGCCGGAGAGCAGGTGGTCTTGTGCCGGCGGCTCGTCAACGGTATCGAGGATCGTCTTGACCGTGCGGAACAGGTCATCGTTCTCTTGAATCGCCGGGGATTTTCGATGTTTTTGTTATGCCGTCACTGCGGTTATTCGTTTGAGTGTCGGGATTGCAGTGTTTCGATGACCTACCACCGGTCGATCGGCCGACTGTTGTGTCACTATTGCGGCCTGACGAGGAAGCCGGAAACCACCTGTCCGGAGTGCGGGAGCGAATTCATTCAGTATGTCGGAGAGGGCACCGAGCAGGTGGAGGCCCTGCTGAAAGCGCGATTCGGGACAGCCCGGATCGGACGGGTCGATCGTGATACGATGCGCCATTTGCGAGACTACAATCGTGTCCTTGGAGATTTTCGAGCCGGAGCACTCGATATTCTTGTGGGGACCCAGATGGTCGCTAAAGGGCACGATTTTCCCAGAGTGACGCTGGTCGGCGTGATAGCGGCCGACAGCGCCCTTGCGCTACCGGATTTCAGGGCGGCGGAACGGACGTTCCAGCTTCTGACGCAGGTTGCCGGGCGGTCCGGCCGGGGGGACACGCCCGGAGAAGTTGTCATCCAAAGCTATTTCCCGGGCCACTATACATTCCAACTCGCTTCGACACATCGGTTCGAAGAATTCTATGCGCGCGAAGCCCAGTTCCGCAGGTCGATGTTCTATCCGCCGTTTACCGTCCTGGCCGGTGTCATGATCCTCGAGCAGAGCCGGGAAAAGGCCGCGGCACTCGCGCGGCAAATCGGTGATTTTCTCGAGAGCGCGCGCACGCGATCCGTGCACATCCTGGGGCCGGCTCCCGCACCGCTCGAGAAGATCAACCGCACCTACCGCCACCAGTTATTGATCAAATCCGCGACGCGACAACCCCTGCACCGTCTCCTAGGGGAACTCCATTCCTATATACAAGATCATAAGATCTCGGCGACCCGCGTCGTCATCGATGTCGACCCAATTTCCCTGACCTGAAGTCTGAAACGTCGGTCACGGGGCCGGGGACGAAGATCGAATTCTGCAGCAGGCATCGACGTCAGAATTGGAAGTCGTAAGCACTGTTTTTCAATCGTGGGCGCCCGCTCCGCTGTGACCGTTTCAGTGCCCTTGCAACGCTCGTCGGCCCCTCGGGACGGGTCCTCGGTACGTGCTCCTCACGCCCGCTACACTCGCACGTAGATTCATTGTGTTCGAACGTATAGATACCACTCTGGCGCTCAACTCCGGGTGTTTCTGGCTTTGGTCTAAAGTCTTAAACTCAAAACTCCGATGCAGTATTTGAGCGTATCTGTTAAGGGGGAATGAATGGCGGACGAATTGGTCGAATTGAAGCTTGGAGAGGCCGCTCGGACCGGATTGGATGCCGCGGGTGAGTTGGCTGACATCCTCGATCGCGTATTGGAACTGGTCTCCGATATGGCGGTAAGCAATGAGCATCTGAAGACGACACTCGAATTCCGTTCCCAGATCGGCGGGTTTCGTAAGGCGCTGTGCGTGCGAAATGCGCCGGAGCCCGCTGCCCTGATGGAGATGGCTGACGGATGTATCTCCGCGTGTGAAGCTTTCTTCGGCCGGGCCCGTGAGCATGCTCTCAACAGAGAAATCGAATTCATCGAGATCATCGATGTTCTCAGAGAAACCGTGCGTAAGCTTTCGGGTGAATCTGAACGGTTCAACCGGAGTCTCATTGGCTCCTCGGAGAGATTCCAGACGTTCCTGCAGATCGATGATCTGCAGGATCTCAAGCACCGTGTCCGGGTTGAAGTGCAGGATTTGAATCGTTTGGTGGATGAGAAGCAGAAGAGCGACCAGGAGAGCTACTCGAAGTTGTCTGGACGGATAGAGGCTCTCCAGCACCGTCTGGAGCGGGCCGAGGAGGATGCCATGCTGGATCCTCTAACCCAGGTTGCCAATCGAAGCAGCTTCGATCGTACGATCCAGGAATGGGTCGAAAACTACGACGGCGGCGCAAATTGCTTTACGCTGGGTATGGTCGATTTGGATGATTTCAAGAAGATTAACGATCAATTCGGCCACCAGGTGGGAGACCGCGTGCTCCTGGGTGCGGCCCAATTGTTCGGTGGGTCTATTCGGAGCGGAGACATGGTAGCGCGCTATGGCGGGGAGGAATTTGCGATCCTGCTCCGCAATTGTGGCATTCAAAGCGCGGAAGAGCGTTTTAATCAACTCCTGTCCGACACCGCCGCCACGCAGTACGAATATCGTTCGGGCGAAGAGTCCGGGTATGTTCGGTTCACCATCAGTTGTGGTGTGGCGGAGTTTTCCGAGGGCGAGACTGTCGAAGACATTATTCGACGGGCCGATGAAGCACTGTACGAGGCGAAGAACACCGGAAAGAACCGTGTGGTGAGACACAAGAAATCCCGCTTCCGGGGCCTGTTCAAGGGCCGACGGTCGGCCGCATAGCGTTCGATAGGGTTAACCCGTTCATGAATCCGATGTGACGCGTGCGGAGAACGATGTCTCTCGCTCTCGGTCACCTCCTTCCGTTCAGGTCGGCAGTCGACTCATCTCAAACACCCCCTTTCTGACTGCGCGTCAGTTCATGGCTGCGCCAGCAATACCAGGCGCCGATTGTCCGGAATGGTTCCCAGACTTCGGCGATTCCCGAAGACGTCTTCTTATCCGGAAGTCGGTCCAGTCCGTACAGGTTCTGGATTGACAGGCGGACGGCGTAGTCGCCGTGTGGAAAGACGTCCAGGCGGCCCAGCGAGAAGATGAGGAACATCTGAGCGGTCCAGACACCAATTCCCTTAACTGCCGTCAACTGTTCGATCACCCGTGAATCGCTGGAACGACCCATGTGATCGAGAACGAGGCGGCCGGACGCGATGTGATCGGCCAGGTCCTTAATATAGGTGGCTTTCGGCCGCGATATGCCGGCTGCGTGGAGCTTCCGCAGACCGAGCTGTTTGATTCTTTTCTCGGAAAGGCCTGGCGGGCCGGCCAGATCTGCCAGGCGCGATCGAATCGCGCGGGCAGCGCTGATTGAAATCTGTTGTGACAGGATGGAGTTGACGAGCGCTTCAAACCGATTCGATTGCAGTCGAAGTGAAGTAAGGGGCGGGCATTCGGCTACCAGGCGGCGCATGACGGGATCGGTTGCGCTGATGTGCGATATTCCTTCCTGGATCTTCCGGGCGTGACGCTTCATCCTCAACTACCGTCGGCATCACCCTGCATGGCTGTGCCCGGGTCGCCGCTGCTTTGGACAGCACGCAGGAATGAATGACCGTACGTAATCTCTCATCGTGAGCCTCATTCCCCGGCACCGCAGCCCGCCCCGGGACCGCAGCCCGGGTCCGTCTGTTGGCAGTTCATCCCTGCAGAATCTTGCCACGGGCTCTTAACTATCGCTTTATGTCCCCGTAGCGCCAATACTGGAAGACGACGGCCTGTAAACATGACAGAACGGCCAGTGTGTAGTCTGTAGCGACATACAGGGTCACGAACAGTCCCATGCTTCGGAGTCCGAGCGTACCGGCCACTGTGACGCCAACGTTGACGACGAAGAAAACAACGGCCACACCGGCTGTTTCAACCGTCGTCTGGACTCCCCGACTCAATGGGGCTTCAAAGCCCAGCCAGTGTCGCCCCAGACCGTATGCACCGGCGGACGTGCAGATCACGAGCAAAAGTAGGAGGATTTGAGACATTACAGGTACCCTGCGATCTGGTAGTAGAGGCGGGCGGCTTGCTCCTCGAGGATTCGTTTCATCAGCGACAATCGTGCCCCAGGCGCGCTCGGCTGGGTCGCATAGTCGGCGGCC
Organism: Terriglobia bacterium; assembly: GCA_965263045.1. Taxonomy (GTDB): domain Bacteria; phylum Acidobacteriota; class Terriglobia; order 20CM-2-55-15; family 20CM-2-55-15. The sequence goes on along the minus strand of CBDHGK010000041.1, from coordinate 2,690,012 downwards.
GGCGCAGGATGTACGCGGAACCCTTCGTTCTCAAACAACCGGGTGGCACGGATGAGGTGTTGCTCGTCTGTCACCAGTAGAATGCTTTCGGTCCCGAGCGGTAGCAGTCTCTCCCGGCTGAGTCGCGCTTCTTCTCGGGTCGTTAGGGCATTTTCTTCAGTCAGGATGTGATCGGGATCGACCCTCATCGTGCGTGCGAGCTGCAATCGTATTTCGGCCTCGGTGGGGTAGTCTCTGACGCCTCCCGGACCGAGCAGGAACAACAGTGGTGAATAGCCCAGGTGGTAGAGCCGGATGCCTCGAACCAGACGCCTGAGAGATTGCCGGCTCAACTCTCCTTCCGGATACATACCCGCACCAAGGACAACGATGGCATCGGCGGGCGCCAGCGCTTCGGGCATTGCCAACGACGTTCCAAGGACGTTGGACAGAGGTGTAAACGCCACGAATAAGAACGCGACGAGGGTTATGGTTCCGAGTGCCTGCAACCCCCGGTTAACATTCATCGCGAACAGGCCTATCCTTTCACCCGCTTTCGGCGTGGTGCGGCGTGGGTGGCGTGTCCAAAGAACATTTCAGCAGCTTCCATCAGCGTTTCCGACAACGTAGGATGTGGATGAATTGATTCCGCCAGATCGCGTACAGTCGCGCCCATCTCCATCAGAACCACGCCCTCACTGATCAATTCCCCGGCTCCAATGCCGCTCACGCCCATGCCGAGTATGCGCTCGGTTTCCGGTTCTACAACCAGCTTGGTGAGCCCATCGGGGCGGTCAATCGCGATCGCGCGACCTGAAGCCGTCCACGGGAACTTCGCGATTTCGACCGGGATACCTTTTGCGTTGGCTTCCGACTCGGTCAGGCCGCACCAGGCGATCTCGGGGTCGGTAAAAACGACGGCCGGAACAACGGAATCAAAGACCGTCTGGTCCCCAAGGATCGACTCAACAGCAACCCGAGCCTCTTTGGATGCCTTGTGCGCGAGCAGCACGCCTCCGGCGACGTCGCCGATGGCATATATGCCGGCGGTCGTTGTCTGTTGCTTCGGATTGGTCTCGATAAAGCCGTGTTCGTCCAAGCCGATCTCGGCGTTATCCAGGCCCAGATCCTCGCAGTTCGGTTGGCGGCCGACCGCAACGAGCACCCCGTCATACAGTTCCACGACCGTGTCCTCGCCCTGTTCGGTTGTCACTTCGATCTGTTTTCCCTTCGTCGTCAGTTGTTTCACCTTCGTATCGAGCCGAAGTTCGGAGAAGCTTGCCTTGGCCTTCCGGAGCACAGGCCGCGCCAGATCCGGGTCCGTGCCGGTGAGGATGGCTGGCAGCGCTTCAACAACGACGACGGCACTCCCGAGGGCGGCATACACTGTCCCCAGTTCCATACCGATATAGCCGCCTCCGACGACGAGCAGTTTTTCGGGAACTGTTTCAATTTCCAGGGCCTCGGTCGAGGTCATGACACGGTGATTGCCCAGATCCCATGCTTTGGGAACCACAGGGCGCGAACCGACAGCGATGATTGCGTTTTCGAATTCGACGAAGCGCTGACCCTCGTCGGTTTCCACACGGAGAGTGTGAGTGCTCTCAAAACGACCGCGACCTCGCATCACTTCCACCCCACGTCCCTTGGCGAGGTCGCTCACGCCGCCCGAAAGCTTATCGATAACCGAGTCTTTCCAGGAGCGGAGTCGGGTGATGTCGATTTCCGGAGATCCGAAAACGATGCCCCTTTCGGATGACTCCCGAGTGGCCGACACCACGTGTGTCGCGTGAAGCAAGGCCTTGGAGGGTATGCAGCCCCGGGTCAGACAGACCCCGCCCAGCCGGGTGTCCTTTTCAACAAGAATGACTTTTCTGCCTCGGTCGGCGGCGTAGAAAGCCGCCGCATACCCACCCGGGCCGGCTCCCAGCACTAAGAGTTCCGTCTTGATTGGTTCCATGAATTGGTCCTTCAATTATGATGGCCGAACAGATGAATCATCTTCGCCCATTAGGTCAGCTTAATTTCGGACTCCGGTAAGCCCTCAAGTGTCTCGACGAGGTCCACGAGAAACCGGACACCGTCGGCGCCATCGACAACACGATGGTCATGAGACAAGGCCAGTGGAAGCATAATTCGCGATTCGACCTTGCCCTTGCCCAACCGCAGCCCCTCTCTCCCGCGCCCGATTCCCAGAATGGCGACCTCAGGTGCGTTGATTATCGGTGTAAAGTACCCGCCACCGATGCCACCCTGGTTGGAAACCGTAAAGGTCCCGCCCTGAATGTCGTCTTTAGATACCCTTCGCTGACGTGCGCGTTCGCCGAACGACTCGACTTCACCCGCGAGTTCGAAAATAGATTTCTGATCCACGTCACGTATGACAGGTACGATCAGGCCGGCTTCGGTGTCGACGGCCATACCGATGTGGTAGTAGTCCTTGGTAATGATGCTTTCCGAGGCCTCATCGAGGCTGCTGTTCAATAGAGGATTGCGGCCCAGGGCCAGGGCAACTGCTTTCAGGACAAGCGGAGTCAGCGTCAGTCGCGCTCCGCGCTCTTTATATAGGGGCACGTACTTCCGACGAAGTGCCATCAGATTCGTAATATCGGCGTCGATGAATTGCGTCACGTGGGGCACGCTGGACCATGACGCACTCATCCGTGCGGCTATGGTCTTGCGGAGAGGACTGGCTTTAACTGCAGCGACTGGGCCCCAACGCGAAAAGTCGACCGATGCGTTCGCGGGCTTCGACACTCCCGGCTGGGGTTCCAACGCCTGCAGTCCGGCGATGTAATTTCTGAGGTCGCCCAGGACGATGCGATCGCCGGGCCCCGTCGGTCGAACGCGGCCGAGATCGATACCGAGTTCTCGCGCCACCTTCCGAATTGAAGGCGACGCTGCAGGCGGATGACCCGTCTCCACTGCGGGAGCGGCCATCGATGAAGGCGATGCGTCCGCCGGAATCGATGGCTCCGACGTCTTGGACGCGACGTCCGGATCCCCGTTCGAAACGTCCAGCGCAACAAGGGGCGATCCTTCCCGTATTTCGTCTCCTACACCCACATGGATCCGGGTGATGCGTCCCTTGGCCCCCGACGGCACTGAGGCCACAGCTTTTTCGCTCTCGAGTTCGATAAGCGGCTGATCCTGTTCGACCGTATCTCCGACTTTCACGAGAATCGAAGTCACCGTTCCAGACTGGGTTCCTTCTCCAAGGTTAGGTAATCGAATATCCATAGGTGTCTATCTTATTAACATACGCCACGACCGGTGCGTTCGCTGAGTGGTCAGACGCTGACGGGGAAACTCTTTTCGGGGTCGACTCCCAGATCAGCGAGTGCAGCCCCGACGACGCGGGCTTCGATCTCTCCTCTCTCGGCCAGTTGGTGAAGCGTTGCGACGACGATCGTTTCCGCGTCGACCTCAAAGAATCGCCGAAGTCGGTCGAGGGTGTCGCTGCGGCCGAATCCGTCAGTACCCAGCGTGGTCAGTCCACCGGGAATCCAGGGCGCGATTTGATCCGGGACGATTTTCATATAGTCCGACACGGCTATGAACGGACCCGTTTCGTTCCGTAGCAGTCGTTCCACATATGAATACCGGCGTTCGGCTTCCGGATGCAGCATGTTCCATCGTTTGGTCTGCAGCGCTTCATTGCGAAGCGTTTTGTAGCTGGTCGCGCTCCAGACGTCGGCCGATACGTCGTAGTGTTCAGACAGAATGTTCTGAGCCTGGATTGCAACGCGCAGCAGCGGGCCGCTGCCGAAGATATGGGCCTTCCAGTGCCTGTCCTCGCGGCCCCGACGGAAACGGTACAGCCCTTGAAGGATTCCTTCCCGAACGTCCGGTTGCATTTTGGGCATTTCGTAGTTTTCGTTGTAGAGCGTGAGGTAGTAGAAAACGTCCTCGCCCTCACTGTACATCCGGCGCATGCCATCCTGGACGATGACCGCCACCTCGTAAGCAAAGGCCGGATCATAGGCCAAAAGATTAGGGACGGTGGAAGCCAGCACGTGGCTGTGTCCGTCCTGGTGCTGGAGGCCCTCGCCGTTGAGCGTCGTCCGTCCGGCAGTCGCGCCCAGCATAAAGCCGCGTGTTCTCATATCGGCGGCCGCCCAGACGAGATCGCCGATGCGCTGCAATCCAAACATCGAGTAGTAGATGAAGAACGGGATCATGTGGATCCCGTGCGTGGAATAAGCCGTGCCCGCCGCGATCAACGAGGACATCGCTCCGGCTTCTGTGATTCCTTCCTCCAGAATCTGTCCGTCTTCACTTTCCCGGTAGTAGAGAAGGCTGCTGCTATCGACCGGTTCGTACGCCTGTCCTGTCGGCGAATAGATTCCGATCTCCCGAAACAGAGGATCCATGCCGAACGTACGCGCCTCGTCCGGAATGATGGGGACGATTCTTCGACCGATTTCCTTGTTCCGAAGCAGCATCCCGAGCAGGCGGACAAACGCCATCGTCGTCGACGCTTCAGCCCTGGATCCCTGCAGGAACTCTCCGAAGCTGGACAGGGCGGGCACTTCGATATTCCTGGCCTCCACCCGGCGCTCGGGTACGAATCCCCCGAGTCTTTTTCGCTGTTCCATCAGGAAGACATGGTCCGGTGAATTCTCAGGTGGCCTGTAGAAGGGTGTATTGACCACGTCTTCGTCGTTAATGGGAATCTGAAAGCGTGCCCGAAAGTCCCGGAGTTCTTTTTCGTTGAGTTCCTTCTGCTGGTGCGAAACGTTGCGGCCTTCACCGCCTTCGCCGAGTCCGTACCCCTTGATCGTTTTGGCGAGAATGACCGTGGGTACTCCCTGGTGTGCCACGGCCGCCTCGTATGCGGCGTAGACCTTGCTTGGATCGTGCCCGCCTCGCATCAGCTTTCGAACCTGATCATCGCTCAGGTGGTTGGCGAGTTCCTGCAATTCAGCGCTGCCTCCAAAGATGATTTTGCGCGCATAGGATCCCGGTTCAACCGTCATCCTCTGGAACATTCCATCGACGAGTTCACCCAGTCGCTGTACAAGCCGCCCTCCGCGGTCTGCTTCGAACAGCGGGTCCCAGTCGGCGCCCCAGATCACCTTGATCACGTTCCATCCGGCGCCCCGGAATATGGATTCCAACTGTTGGATGATCTTGCCGTTTCCACGGACCGGGCCGTCCAATCGCTGTAGGTTGCAGTTGACGACCCAGATCAGATTGTCGAGACCTTCGCGCGAAGGCAGGGTCAGGGATCCCAGGGTTTCCGGTTCGTCTGTCTCGCCGTCTCCGACGAAGCACCAGACACGCGACTCCTCGCCGTCGAGAAAACCCCGGGCTCTGAGGTATCGATTGAAGCGGGCTTGATAGATCGACATGATGGGGCCCAATCCCATCGAAACCGTGGGAAACTGCCAGAAATCAGGCATGAGGAACGGGTGTGGATAGGAAGAGAGTCCGTTATCCGAACCCAGTTCGCGCCTGAAATTACGCAGCTGATCTTCGTCGATCCGATGTTCCAGGAAAGCTCGGCCGTAGACACCGGGCGATGCATGTGAGTCAAGCCCATTCTTAGTTGAAACTCTCCACGGCTCACGATGGGTCATGCAACCTTCTTCTTCGATCTCGTCGACGTCTTCGCCTCAATTTTCAGCTCTCGCTGGAGGGCTTCGCGGAGCTTTGGAAGATGACGGTAGCCGATCACCTTCCTCAGGCGCGGTTCGATGTCGATGAGCGCCGTCGCCAACCAGCGTTGCCGCTGACTCGAGTTCTTCCAATGATCGACCTTCGCACACCTTTCCTCGACAAGGGCATTGACCGATTCCAGGCAATTCGTCGTCTTGAACGAACGGCCCAAGACCCCGTACACGCCGAGCCGATGCAACGTGAGGGTCTCTTCCAGGCCTTCCTCAAGGCTCGCAGCCCCCGATTGGTTTCGCTCCTCGAGCTCTCCATGGAGCTCTCCGAGCGCCGCCCGAGCTTCGTCGTACTCCGGGCGCTCGTAGGCCCGCTGCAGCCGGCGTCGCCACACGGCTTGCTCGGTCTTCGATAGGTATCTCACGACGTTCTCGCGTTTGTGCCATTGGCAGCGTTGGACCAGGGCTCGATTCCTGAATGCCTTCTTGACCGCCGCCCGCAGACCTTTGCCGCCGTCGACAATCACCAGCACGCCTTCAGAGATGTCCAGGCCCCGCTCCATCAACGAGTCAAGCCCATTCTTAGTTGAAACTCTCCACGGCTCACGATGGGTCATGCAACCTTCTTCTTCGATCTCGTCGACGTCTTCGCCTCAATTTTCAGCTCTCGCTGGAGGGCTTCGCGGAGCTTTGGAAGATGACGGTAGCCGATCACCTTCCTCAGGCGCGGTTCGATGTCGATGAGCGCCGTCGCCAACCAGCGTTGCCGCTGACTCGAGTTCTTCCAATGATCGACCTTCGCACACCTTTCCTCGACAAGGGCATTGACCGATTCCAGGCAATTCGTCGTCTTGAACGAACGGCCCAAGACCCCGTACACGCCGAGCCGATGCAACGTGAGGGTCTCTTCCAGGCCTTCCTCAAGGCTCGCAGCCCCCGATTGGTTTCGCTCCTCGAGCTCTCCATGGAGCTCTCCGAGCGCCGCCCGAGCTTCGTCGTACTCCGGGCGCTCGTAGGCCCGCTGCAGCCGGCGTCGCCACACGGCTTGCTCGGTCTTCGATAGGTATCTCACGACGTTCTCGCGTTTGTGCCATTGGCAGCGTTGGACCAGGGCTCGATTCCTGAATGCCTTCTTGACCGCCGCCCGCAGACCTTTGCCGCCGTCGACAATCACCAGCACGCCTTCAGAGATGTCCAGGCCCCGCTCCATCAACGAACGGAGAAACGGAGTCAGCACTTGCTCGTTCTCCGTGTCGGTCTCCACGAAGCCCAAGAAGCGTTTGTCGCCCGAAAGCGTGACGCCCAGGGCCACTACCATCAGGGCGTCGGCAAACGCCTTCCCGTCCAGGAAGATCGCCACGACGTCCTCGCCACTCAGATCCCGCTCCTGCATCTCCCGAAGTTTCGCGGCACTCGCCTGGACGAATCCTCGAGACACCGTCGAACTCGACAGTCCGATCGCTCCCGGAATCGCTTCAGCGGCCGATTCATAGTTCCGGCAGGAGATCCCATACAGCACACGTCTGAGCAGTAGCTCGTTCACCGCGCCACCCGGACTGAGTTCCTCGTAGGTCCGAAGCGGAATCTCCCCGCCCGCCACGCTGCGCACTCGAGGCACCCGAACCGGCACCCGCTGGCCACCCAGCCCCACGGTCCCCGGATTGCTCCCGTGTCGCCGGCCCCGCAACGCCGCCTCCTTTCGTGCGTATCGCTCACCCGCCAACGACTTCACTTCCTCGTCGAGCAACTCCTCCACGTGCATCAACCCCAGTGGGATCAACGCCCGAATCATCTCCACCTTCGAGTCCAATTCCAGTCCCGAGTATTCCTCCCGGCTCAGGACCTCGACCTCACCCAGCACACGCGACTTCTTGCGTTTCTTTACCGAACGTAACAGACTCCTCATCTCGGCTCCTTTCTCTTACAGGCTTGATGTTGTTTCTTCCAATACCATCAAACCATGGGGTTTGGAGCCGTTTCAATTTCCAACTAAGATTGGCACACATTCCCATCAACGAACGGAGAAACGGAGTCAGCACTTGCTCGTTCTCCGTGTCGGTCTCCACGAAGCCCAAGAAGCGTTTGTCGCCCGAAAGCGTGACGCCCAGGGCCACTACCATCAGGGCGTCGGCAAACGCCTTCCCGTCCAGGAAGATCGCCACGACGTCCTCGCCACTCAGATCCCGCTCCTGCATCTCCCGAAGTTTCGCGGCACTCGCCTGGACGAATCCTCGAGACACCGTCGAACTCGACAGTCCGATCGCTCCCGGAATCGCTTCAGCGGCCGATTCATAGTTCCGGCAGGAGATCCCATACAGCACACGTCTGAGCAGTAGCTCGTTCACCGCGCCACCCGGACTGAGTTCCTCGTAGGTCCGAAGCGGAATCTCCCCGCCCGCCACGCTGCGCACTCGAGGCACCCGAACCGGCACCCGCTGGCCACCCAGCCCCACGGTCCCCGGATTGCTCCCGTGTCGCCGGCCCCGCAACGCCGCCTCCTTTCGTGCGTATCGCTCACCCGCCAACGACTTCACTTCCTCGTCGAGCAACTCCTCCACGTGCATCAACCCCAGTGGGATCAACGCCCGAATCATCTCCACCTTCGAGTCCAATTCCAGTCCCGAGTATTCCTCCCGGCTCAGGACCTCGACCTCACCCAGCACACGCGACTTCTTGCGTTTCTTTACCGAACGTAACAGACTCCTCATCTCGGCTCCTTTCTCTTACAGGCTTGATGTTGTTTCTTCCAATACCATCAAACCATGGGGTTTGGAGCCGTTTCAATTTCCAACTAAGATTGGCACACATTCATGCATGTCCCTGGAAATAGATCAGGTCGCCGGGATGGTCCGCCGAGGCCGCCCGAAAGAAGTGGTTGAAACCGACTTCATACAAGGTGGCCGAGGAGGCATAAGTTGAAATGTGTCCCCCGATTCCGTGGGACTCCCGGTTGGCGTTGACGACCATGGCCATCGCATTCCACCGGATATAACTTCGGATGCGGCGCTCGATCTCCCGGTCGCCCGGATAGGGCGGCTCGACTCTGACCGGGATCGTGTTGATGTAAGGAGTATTGACGATGGCGGGAATGTTGATTCCGGATTCGCGGAGCCGTGCGACCAACTTGTCGTAGAACGGCACCAGGTTGCCCTCGCTGTCCTTCACGGCAGCCTCGACAACGAATTGGACATGTTCCAGCCATGTCGGGGTCGAAGCCACGGTTGTCCGAGGCCGGCCGGCGGCCTCGGGCACCAGGGGCGGCTTATCCGGGTGGTCTTTCATTTTGACCTCGAATGCGTATTCCTGTCTGGTCCCGATACCCGGCGCGCACCGACATGTCGATGCTTCATCCAATCGACAATCTTCGGGTTTTTCCCTTCTACGGTGCGCATTCCGTTCGATCGGGAGGGTGACTCTCGGGAACCGCTATTTCTCTGATCCACGCCGGTGAGACATAAGTGAGCACTGCCTCAATGATTATAGCAGGATGCTGAGGGTTCCTTCTGATGGCCCGAACCTGCTATACAAGGTCGGGGATTTCATCGTTATGCGTGCCTCAGTATCTCGAATACTCTTGGTGCTGGGTCTACTTACGACCATTCTGGTGTTGGGAATGATGGGATTCCATATCATCGAGGGATGGCCGTGGTTCGATAGTTTCTATATGGCGTTGATCACGCTCACGACAAATCTTCCGGGCACGACCTTGAAATCGGCCAGGTGTCGATCCCGGCCTCGAGCGAGACGGTTTCTCAGTTGCTGGAGGCATCCAGAATACGCCAGCGTTATGGTGTGATCATCCTCGCCATCGAGAGGCCGTCCAAAGCTAATGATGTTCAATCCGGCTGGCGATGTTCAGATCGAGGCTGGCGATTGTCTGATTGTGATGGGGAAGACGAAGGCCTTGAAGCGCATGGGAGATGACTACGAAGCGTAGCTCTCTGTTTCGCCGTAACTCATTGAATCAAAATGCAACCGCCACGGGATGAGGCCTGTGTCGTTCGCATTACAGAGTTTCTAAGTTAAGCTCTTCGGACAACATTTAATTTCAACGATTGGGGAGGTTTGAGATGTCACGTATCGCCGATTCATTGCTGATGGAATTCGAACAGGAAGCGGAAACGACGCGAAAGGTACTCGAACGGGTGCCTGGTGACAAGCTGGGCTGGAAGCCCCATGAGAAATCAATGTCGCTGGGTCAGCTTGCGCTCCACGTCGCGAATACACCGGGTGACCTGGGCGGTATGGCACAGTTGGATGAAGTCGAGATCCCGGATTTCGGTGAGATACCGACGGTCGAGACGACTGAAGCCCTGACCGCGTCCTATGAGGCAAGTCTGAAAAAAGGTCGGGACTTCCTCGACGGGCTTGATGATGCCCGGGCGACATCAACGTGGAAGGCGACAAAAAATGGGCAGGAATTGATGGCTGTTCCCAGAATCGCGATCGTGCGGTCACTCATGTTCAACCATTGGTATCATCATCGTGGCCAGCTTTCGGTTTACTTGCGGCTCCTCGACGTACCGGTGCCTTCGATCTACGGACCGAGCGCGGACGAAAATCCCTTCAGCTAGCTGCAGATGCTCGACTGATGCGTGTAGCGCCTTTGCTCTAGCAGCCCGTGGCAGAAGTCTCGCGGGCCGCGCGCAGGGGTCTTCGGGTTGAAGGCGCGAAGTGAGGAGCGGCCACCGAGGTTTGAAACCGAGGCCGCGGGCGCCGTCTTTTCATCGTGACCCGCCTTACTTAATACCGGACAAAGCCTGTGGGGCGCCTGCGGCCTCCGTTTGAATCGTCGGTGGCCCCCCTGCGCCCAAAGGGTTACGGCGAAAAGGGGCCGTCTTCGTTGTCGCCGACTCCTCGCAATGAATGAGCATTGCAACGTCGTCGCGACGTCGTGTCGTCACGCTGTTGCCTCCCGGAATCCGGCCCCTTTTCGCCGTAACGCGGCCCGCGAGACTTCTGCCACGGGCTGCTGGTGACAAACACTCACGGGGCCCAGACGCTCCAACCGGGTGCATGCCGCCGAATGACCGTTTTACTGTGATTCTGGTAGATTCCTCCCGGGGGGAAACTGGGTACGGGGGGTGACGGCTTCAGAATTGGTAGCTACCTTCCCGTTCCGTCCGCCCGACTGAATTGCTGAACATTAGCACCGCAATCGAATGCTATCACCCGGATTGACAAAATTCAGTCCAATCCCTATATTCGAATCTATGGATTCTTGCAGTCCTGATCTTCTTTTGCGGTCGTTGAGTGACTCCGTTCGCCGTCAGATTGCTCGGATTCTGGCGGAAACTCCCCTCACTGCAGGCGAAATTGCTGAAGTGCTGGGTCTTCCGCAGTCCACTGTGAGTCGACACCTGAAAACGCTCCGATCGACAGGTCTTCTCGTGGATCGGAGCGAGGGCAACCGTATCTATGTCGAGCTTGTCGGACCCAGTGCCAGCAGCAACGGTGAAGCGGACCTTCCTGCTGTACTGAATTCCTGGCTCCGGGACCAGCCACTGCCAACGGCCGTTCACCGCCGCTTGCGACAGATGGTGGAGAACCGGAATGGTTCGGGTGATACGTTTGAGCGGGTGGCTCACCAGTGGGACGAGTTGCGGTCGGAGCACTTTGGGGGTCTGTTTCAGCTCGAAGCCATGGCGAGCCTGCTTCCCACCCGGTGGACGATTCTCGACATCGGCACCGGCACGGGCTATATGCTGCCCTTCCTCGCGCGTCAGTTTGATCAAGTGATCGCCGCCGATGCCTCGTCGGTCATGCTGGAACTCGCCCGCCAGCGGGCCGAGCGCGAAGGACTGTCTAACGTCGGGTTCAAGCTTGGGCGGATTGAAGACCTGCCGGTTGAGGATGCCTCCATCGATTGCGCGTTGGCCATCCTTGTTCTCCGGCATTCTCCAGATATCGGGCGGTCCGTCGAAGAACTTTCGCGCGCCATTGTTGACGGAGGCCGCCTGCTCGTAGTGGACGTAGCGCCCCATTCGATGGAGGACTTCCGGCGACGAATAGGCGATGCGTCCAGGGGGCTTGACCCTGACTCCGTTGTCGATCAACTCGAACGCACCGGTTTTTCAATATTGAACCGCCGGTTGCTTCCGATGCCTCTTGCGGGCAGTCCTTCGGCACCAACGCGGCCGGCTCCGGATCTGTTCCTTGTATCCGCGGAACGCGAGACTCGCAGCTCGAAGGATTTGAGTGATGAAAATTAATAAAAACGAAAGGTGAAATTATGACTACCACTGTCAAGACCGATTACAAAGTAGCGGACATGAACCTGGCGGGATTCGGTCGGAAAGAGATAGAACTGGCGGAGCATGAGATGCCGGGCCTGATGGCCACGCGTGAAGAATATGCGAGCGAGAAGCCACTCGGCGGGATTCGGGTTTCCGGGTCGCTTCATATGACCGTTCAGACCGCCGTCTTGATCGAGACTCTGGTGGCCATTGGTGCCAACGTCCGTTGGGCCAGCTGCAACATCTTCAGTACCCAGGACCACGCCGCAGCGGCAATCGCGGCCTGCGATATTCCCGTGTTCGCCTGGAAAGGGGAGACCCTGGAGGAGTACTGGTGGTGTACGGACCAGGCGTTACGGTTTCCTGAAGGAGGGCCGCAACTGATTGTTGACGACGGTGGCGACGCGACAATGCTTATCCACATGGGAAAAGAGGCCGAAGATCTATATGAGAAGGACGGCACGCTTCCGGATCCCGGTAGTACCGATGTTGAAGAGATGCAGGTCATTCTTCGCCTTCTCAAGCATCGGATCGGGGAGAATCCCCGTTACTGGACGAAGATGGCCGCAGACGTCAGGGGCGTCAGCGAAGAGACGACGACAGGCGTGCACCGGCTGTACCAACGCGCAGAGTTGGGAACACTCCTGTTTCCGGCGATCAACGTCAATGACAGCGTGACCAAGAGCAAGTTCGACAACGTTTACGGCTGTCGGCATTCGCTACCCGATGGCATCATGCGCGCGACCGACGTGATGATCGGGGGGAAGACCGTTGTCGTGTGCGGTTACGGAGAAGTGGGCAAAGGCTGTGCACAGTCGATGCGGGGGCAGGGCGCGCGGGTACTCGTGACCGAAATCGACCCCATATGTGCGCTTCAGGCTGCGATGGAAGGCTACCAGGTCGTCCGGCTGGAGGATGTCGTGTCCGACGTCGACATTTTCGTCACCACGACAGGTAATTTCAATATCATCACCGCGGACCACATGGCCCGGATGAAGGACAAAGCCATCGTATCCAACATCGGTCACTTCGACAACGAGATCGATATGGCCGGGCTGGCCCGGGTTGCGGGCATAAGGAAAGAGGAAATCAAGCCTCAGGTTCACCAATGGCATTTCCCGGACGGCCACAGCATCATCGTGCTCGCTGAAGGACGCCTGGTCAATCTTGGCTGTGCTACGGGACATCCGAGCTTCGTCATGAGCAACAGCTTTGCGAACCAGGTCATCGCACAGGTCGAATTGTGGAAGAACAATGCGAAGTATGAGCGCAAGGTTTATGTGCTGCCCAAACATCTGGACGAGAAAGTGGCCCGCCTGCATCTGGAGAAACTGGGTGTGCGTTTGACTCAGTTGACCCAGGAGCAGGCCGACTACCTTGACGTCCCGGTGGAAGGACCATATAAGCCGGATCACTACAGGTACTAGCGGTCCCCGTCACAAATAATGTACCCATCAAATGTCGGGATTCAGAACTTCCTCAGTGAACGGATTCGTCCTGGCCCACAACGATCAATTTAGTACTCTGGACGCCTCGGCTCCGCCTCGTTTACATGAAAGCCGTCCCCCAGCACGGGGGACCGTGCAGGGCAGTTCTGGGACCCGGTGCGACGTTTCACACATTCCCCATAGGCCTCGCCATCAGGAAGATGGCGAGGGTCGCCGGTCGTTCAGACAGGATGTCTGAATGAACGACCGAGCGTATCTTAGTTGGCGTACTGCTCACTCAGGAGATCAACTGGCTTGCGCAGAGGCCAAGTAAGCGCAGCACTCATGAGAAGTTACGAATGTGTGCCAATCTTAGTTGGAAATTGAAACGGCTCCAAACCCCATGGTTTGATGGTATTGGAAGAAACAACATCAAGCCTGTAAGAGAAAGGAGCCGAGATGAGGAGTCTGTTACGTTCGGTAAAGAAACGCAAGAAGTCGCGTGTGCTGGGTGAGGTCGAGGTCCTGAGCCGGGAGGAATACTCGGGACTGGAATTGGACTCGAAGGTGGAGATGATTCGGGCGTTGATCCCACTGGGGTTGATGCACGTGGAGGAGTTGCTCGACGAGGAAGTGAAGTCGTTGGCGGGTGAGCGATACGCACGAAAGGAGGCGGCGTTGCGGGGCCGGCGACACGGGAGCAATCCGGGGACCGTGGGGCTGGGTGGCCAGCGGGTGCCGGTTCGGGTGCCTCGAGTGCGCAGCGTGGCGGGCGGGGAGATTCCGCTTCGGACCTACGAGGAACTCAGTCCGGGTGGCGCGGTGAACGAGCTACTGCTCAGACGTGTGCTGTATGGGATCTCCTGCCGGAACTATGAATCGGCCGCTGAAGCGATTCCGGGAGCGATCGGACTGTCGAGTTCGACGGTGTCTCGAGGATTCGTCCAGGCGAGTGCCGCGAAACTTCGGGAGATGCAGGAGCGGGATCTGAGTGGCGAGGACGTCGTGGCGATCTTCCTGGACGGGAAGGCGTTTGCCGACGCCCTGATGGTAGTGGCCCTGGGCGTCACGCTTTCGGGCGACAAACGCTTCTTGGGCTTCGTGGAGACCGACACGGAGAACGAGCAAGTGCTGACTCCGTTTCTCCGTTCGTTGATGGAGCGGGGCCTGGACATCTCTGAAGGCGTGCTGGTGATTGTCGACGGCGGCAAAGGTCTGCGGGCGGCGGTCAAGAAGGCATTCAGGAATCGAGCCCTGGTCCAACGCTGCCAATGGCACAAACGCGAGAACGTCGTGAGATACCTATCGAAGACCGAGCAAGCCGTGTGGCGACGCCGGCTGCAGCGGGCCTACGAGCGCCCGGAGTACGACGAAGCTCGGGCGGCGCTCGGAGAGCTCCATGGAGAGCTCGAGGAGCGAAACCAATCGGGGGCTGCGAGCCTTGAGGAAGGCCTGGAAGAGACCCTCACGTTGCATCGGCTCGGCGTGTACGGGGTCTTGGGCCGTTCGTTCAAGACGACGAATTGCCTGGAATCGGTCAATGCCCTTGTCGAGGAAAGGTGTGCGAAGGTCGATCATTGGAAGAACTCGAGTCAGCGGCAACGCTGGTTGGCGACGGCGCTCATCGACATCGAACCGCGCCTGAGGAAGGTGATCGGCTACCGTCATCTTCCAAAGCTCCGCGAAGCCCTCCAGCGAGAGCTGAAAATTGAGGCGAAGACGTCGACGAGATCGAAGAAGAAGGTTGCATGACCCATCGTGAGCCGTGGAGAGTTTCAACTAAGAATGGGCTTGACTCGAAGTTACAATCCGTTTGGCGGGGACCACTATGAGCAATGTGCTGTCGGTGGGAAGAAGTTACAAGTTAAGAGTTACGGGACCCGGCTTCCCGGAGGCCTGGTCTTGACTGATAACTCTGGCTACCGCTCAGGGTATCCACTTAACTTCACCGCCATCCTGCAGTGTCCGTTCCAGGTCCTCCGACGTGATGCCCTCCTGATGGGCCACGCCGACCAGGATCTTGCCTTCGGAAACCGCAGGATCGTAGATTTCCGAAATCCGGCCGGGCAGACCGGCCGTCACCAGCAGCGTGCCAACCGTGGCAAGCACGGAACCGAGCATGGTGAGCTCAAAGATCGGGATCGCGTTGGTCCAGATGGTCACGATCGGCATCCCTCCCGTTACAAGCGGCCAGTCCAGTTGCGTCAGAGTCGTAAGCGCAACTCCCGCCGAGAAACCTATAAGCCCGCCGAGACAGGCAATCCAGGGCATGACGGTATGGTGGTCTCTCCGTCCCATCTCATATGCTTCCAGAGGCTCGGATGACAGAATCGTGATTTCCCGATCGTGGACACCGGCTGAGCGTAGACTGTCGACAGCCTTCTGAGCAGCTTCCGGCCGGTCGTAGAGGGCATAGACAGCGGTCATACGAATTCTCCTGCCGTGCGGGTCGAGGGCGCCCGGCGCTCGGGCTCCTCAGGGCCAGTTAATGTTGGATTATCTCCCTTGAGTTCCCATATGGAAATGATCGGGATGAATTTGGAAAAAAGGAGGTAGAGCAGGCCCATCGCGGCGAACGAGGCGATCATGATGGTGACCTCCGGCCATCCGGGAACGTACGAGCCCCAGGAGTAAGGCAACTGTTTGTAGGAGAGCGATGGAATGATGATCAGAAACCTTTCCAGCCACATCCCCAGAACGACGCCGACTGAAGCGATCACGGTGCCCGTGATTGTCCGCGTTTTCTTGAATGACAGGATGGACAGGGGAAGAACGAAGTTGCAGACGACCATCGTCCAGAAAAACGGTCCGTACTCCCCGGTCATGGTGGCCCAGAACACACCCATCTCGTGCGTTTCGTTTCCGTACCAGACTGTGAGACGTTCGTTAAAAAGGAAGTAACCCCAGAGCAGGCTCATCACCAACAGGAGTTTTCCAAGATTCTGGAAATGCATTGGCCGGAGATAGTCTTCCAGATGCAACAGTCTCCGGAGAACCGCCATCGCGACGATGAGTCCGGCAATACCGCTGAAGATTGCGCCAGCCACGAAGTAGGGACCGAAAATCGTCGAGTGCCATCCCGGAACAACCGCCATTGAAAAATCAAAAGACACGATCGTGTGGACCGACACGGCGATCGGAATAATAGCGATCGCCATGATGTGCATAGCCGATTCCAACCGACTCCATTGTTTCGTCGTCCCCTGCCAACCCATCGCCAGAAGCCCGTAAACCTTGTGACGCCACCCGCTCGTATGATCCCGGACCAACGCGAAGTCCGGGATCATCGGCAGGAGCAGGAATAGCGTACTGGCGGTCAGGTAAGTTCCGATGGCAAAGAAATCCCACACCAGCGGCGAGCGGAAGTTGGGCCAAAGGCCGCGGTCGCTCGGATACGGAATCAAGAAGAAAAACAGCCATGGCCGACCCAGGTGGACCAGCGGGAAGATACCGCCGATCATCAGCGCGAACGCCGTAATCGCCTCCGCGCATCGGGTTACCGGTCGTCTCCAGCCGGCATCGACTAATCGGAGGATCGCGGAAATCAGCGTTCCGGCGTGGCTGATGCCGATCCAGAAAACGAAATTGACCAGATAAAATCCCCAGTAGACAGGCCAGTTGAGGCCGGTCTCGCCGATTCCGTTATACGCCTGGTAGAGCCACGCGCCCACGCCCACGAGAACGATCGATCCCAGGATGCCCACAGCGACGTAGAACTTGACTGAGGTGTGGAGCAGCGGATGGAGCAAATCCTCGGTCATCCGCTTGTCGATAGCGGAATTCACTCCTGGGAATCTCTTTGCAGATAGGTCACTGAGGGTTCAGTTCCCAGGTCTTCGAGCAGCTTGCTTCCGCGCGGTGAATGAGACAATCGGGAAACCTGGCTTTCCGGGTCGTTCAGGTCTCCAAACACGAGAGCGTTGGCCGTGCATGACTGGACACATGCAGTCTGGAGCGTTCCGTCTTCGATCGACTCCAGACCCTCAGCTTTAGCTTCGATTTTTGCGTGGTTGATCCGCTGTATGCAGAACGTGCATTTTTCCATGACCCCAACTTCACGCACGGAGACTTCCGGGTTCAACTGGAGGTGCAGTGGTTTTTCCCATTCCGGATTGTAGAAGTTAAAGAAGCGCACGTTGTAGGAACAGGCGTTTGCACAAAACCGTGTTCCGATACATCGGTTGTAGACCTGCGCGTTGAGACCTTCGTCGGTGTGATAGGTGGCGTATGTCGGACATACCGGTTCGCAGGGCGCGTTATCGCACTGCTGGCACATCACCGGTCGAAACTTTACCCGGACGTCCGGGAATTCGCCTTCCCAATAGCGTTCTATCCGAATCCAGTGTTTGGCGCGGGCGGCTTCCGCCTGCTCCGGACCGGCAGTCGCGATGTTGTTTTCTGCGTGACATGCGGTAACGCAGGCTTCGCAGCCCGTACACCGGTCCAGATCGACCGCCATTCCCCATTTGTAGGCCATGTGTCCTTGTCCCCTATCTTCTCTATCGTGGGCGTTCTTCTTCTTCTCTTAACGATCCAGCAAAAAGCGTGAGATCGCCTACCGCACCGGTTTTCGAGATGCTGACGCGGGTTGAGGCCCAGGCGAGCGCGCCGGTTTCCGGTTCCGCCACAGGCGCCAGAATCCGGAGCGGATTTGCTCCGCGTCCGCTGGCATACCGCGTGAACGATTCGTGTCCCTGCCCGACCGGCACAGCAATAACGTCGGGCGCAATGCCGGGCGATAACAACGCCGGCGCTTCAATCGAACCCAGTCGGGAAGCGATCTCAACCATGTCGCCATCTGCGATTTCCAGTCCGGCCGCCGTTTGAGGATTGATCTCAACCCAGCTGCTCCACATGGCGGTGGAGAGGACGTCGGGCAGTTCCTGAAGCCAGGGTAGGTGGGCCAGGGAGCCGTCCAAAAAAGCTTGTGAGGCATACGGCAGAAAATGAAACGGAAACTCAGCGGGGTCTCCGTCGAAGTCAGGCGCAGAGTACGCGAGTCGTTCTCGTTCGGTGTCAGCCGGGATCTGCTGCTGTTGTTGCGTATCTCCAAACCACCCTCCGTTAGCCTGTGCCTGTCGCCACAAAACCGTCGCTCCTGCCGGTGCCGGCAATGTCCGGAAAACCGACTCGAGCATGTCCTCGTAGGTGTCCCATTCGAAGGCTGGATCCAGCGGGCTGGCCAGACTGCGACCAATCTGGAGCAGAACGTCGGCCATGGCCCGGGTATCATGGAGGGGCCGCATGGCCGGGGGCGCGACGCTGGCAATCGATCCAATCGCACCTGATTCGGGTACGTCGTCGACCCACGATTCCAGAAAGGAGTGATCCGGTAAAATCAAATCTGCCAGGACGCTGGTTTCATCTATGAATTGTCCGAAGCTGGCAACATAGGGTACCGCTGACAATGCATCGCGGACACGCCAGGCGGGGGGTGTTCCAAAAACCGGATTGGCGTCGTTGAGCAACAACACCTGCACTGGAGAATCGGCGGCGGCGAGGATGTCGGCCGCGAACCGATCGATCGGCTGCCCGGGTCCCGGCGCATTGAGAGTCGGGTCAGCATTGGCGTTCATGTTTGGGGCGTTCATGCTCGGGCGTGAAGTGAAGAAAACACCGCCCGCTGTAGAGATGCTGCCCACAAGCGCGTTCAGCGCGTTGGCGGCAAGGGCCTGGAACAGGCTGTTCGTATGTGCCAGAGGCGCTCCTGCGATAATGGCGAGGGCGGGCCTCTGCCCCGCGAACTCCCGAGCCAATCGTCCGACGCGCTCCGCGCTGATCCCGGTAAGAGTTTCCACTTCCTCCGGGGCGTAGTCCGGTAGACCCTCAGACCATCCTTCGATGAGATTACCGGCCCGACCTGAGTCTTCGGCGGATCCAAGACCCTCGTTCATTATCACGTGAGCCAGTCCCAGAGCCAGAACGCCTTCGGTTCCGGGGTTGGCCGGAATCCATTCGTCCGCATTGGCACCGGTCTGCGACATCCGCGGTTCCACTTGAACGAGCTTCCCGCGTTCGCCCGGGCGGCCCTGGCGCATTTCTCCGTAACCGAAGTTCTGTGCAACCGGCGAGTTCCAGGTGCCCAGGAAATCGGCCCCTAGTGAGAGCACATAGTTCGACCGCGCCAGATCAAATGTTGGCAACTGCCGGTATCCGAAACTCAACTCGTTCGCCCGACGGAGTACGGAATCAGAAAACACCTCGAAAGTTACGGGGTCCGGCGCGCCGAATCGATTCAGGAATTCCCGGACCAGGACATCTTTCTGGCCCCGCAGTGGACGCGTCAGAAATGCGAGTCCGCCGGTTTGACCGCCAGTCACCAGGTTGTCCAGCTGCGAAACCAGTTCAGTGAGCGCTTCGTCCCATGAGATCTCCTCGAACTGGCCCGATCCGCGGGGACCGGTTCGCCGTTGGGGAGCTGTAATGCGGTCGGGGTGGTAGGTCACCTGAATGGCGGCCTGGCCCCGGACGCACAGCTTTCCGTGATTGACCGGGTGCTCCGGGTTGCCCTCCAGTTTCTTGGCAAGACTCTTCTTGACGACCCCGGCTTGTCCGTTGCGGACGACCTCGACATCGCCATCCATGACGCGGACCTGAACCCCGCAGCCGGCCGGGCAGAGGGGGCAGATGCTGGGCCTCAACGTCGCCACACCGGGAACGAGCTGTTCTTCGGGAATGAAGCGAATCAGTTGATTCTCGGGATTGCCGCAGCCGGCAAGCGAGGCTGTGGCGCCGCTGGCGGCCGTGACCTTGAAGAAATGACGGCGATCCATTCTCGTCTCAGTTGTGGCAGGTCAAGCACTCGACCGAGGCTTCCCGCTGGTTATGACAGTCCACGCAAAAACTCATTGAGTGATCTACGACACGCTCGGCCACAGTGGCCTGGGTCATATCCCCATGACAGGTCGCGCAATCCACTTCGGCCCGAACGTGGGGTGCGTGGTTGAACAGGACGTGCGCTTCTTCGGTCCACCCGTACACCCGTTGCCACGGAGGTTCTTCACCCCGCTCGTAGTAGGACGTGAGCAACTGGATCTCAGGCCGGTCGGCGGTGTCCCCTCCCAGGTGGCAGAACATGCAGGTTTCCACGCTCGGAATGCGGGCGATGGGCCCCACCGAAGCGCTGTCGTGACAGAAGTCACAGGTTAGCCCGACTTCGGTCAGATGCAATTGGTGCGAGTAGGCGATCGGCTGTACCGGATCGGGGCGGATACCCAGGAAGTGCCGGACCGCCTCGCCGAAAGAAGCGTGCGCCGGCGTATAGATGGACGAGAATGGCGCATCGATGTCCGGTGATGTGCTGTCCTGGCCGTTCGCAATTCGTTCGGCGACGATGATCACCAGGCTCAGACCGATCACACCAAGAGCGGAGGCGAACATGGGTTTCCGCCAACGGCCGTTTCTTTTGTTAGATTGCATGTTCAGGTTGAGGAATGGAAATCGAGATCAGGCCTGGGTCATTGCCGACGACGAAGCTCGGATAATTCCTGTGCGATCACCCTTATTTTTCCGCGCGTTCCTACTCCCCTGTCATATGGTTCTACTATCCATTATATCGGCCCCATTTCGACCGTGCGCCGCGACCGGGATCACAGCTCGAGGCTGTGATTTGAGGCGCCGCCACAGCGACAACTGACCAATATACTGAGCCTTCAATCGTCACGCAAGTACTTAGCGGATTTACGGATAGCCGATTTCGATCCGGTTGATCTCCGACCAACCACTGGCACAGTCGGCAATCTCTGTCACGGGATCGCTTACAATTGAATTCATGTCGATATTGCAATCAATCGGATTGCTCTTTTTGCTCTGGACGGTTCAAGCCGGCCCGTCCCCGCCATACGTTGTCGAGGGCGACCGGGTTGAGGCCGACTTCCGCATGCATCGAGACAACCTGGAGCGCTTCTTCATTGCGCTTCGCGCGAGTGTCGCCCGCCGTGCCCCGGAACTGTTAGCCCAATTCAGAGATCCACCGCCAGAACCCGTCATTTTCGGCTATGGCCTGTTGCCACGAATTGTTGAGGCGTATCGCCCTGAAAACGAGGGGTCGGTATCCTCCTTTTCATACAGCTGGCCAATTACCCAGGGATATGTCGATGGCGAGGCACAAAAGCTTCGGCGTGTCGAACAGAACTTCTCGGATGGGGCCGTCGACATTACTCCCAACGTCATTCAGGAATTTATCGGTGAATACCGGGAGCTGGTAAGAAACCAGAGCACGATTGACGGATACATTCAATACAACCGGTTCTGGCAGCGGGCCATCGCCGGAGACCGTTCGCGTTTCGATCAGCTGACGACGCTCTATGAATTAATGATGGCAGGAGACCCGGCGACGACGGACGCTATTCGGAACGTCCTCGGCGTTCCTGAAGTGCCCTCTTTTTTGGAGGTCGATCGAAGCCGTCCCGACGCTATCGTGCTTCGGCTTCCGGTCTATACCGATATTGGAGACTCGGCATTCCTGACGACTGCCGAGAACGCGGTCGAGGACATGTGGCAGGTGCGGGAAGTCGGTGCAGTCTTCGCGCTCGACCTTGAGTTCCGGCACCTTGATGTCTCCGATTTATATCCGGCGACTGCCCGGCCGGAATCGGGTGATCCTGTGGATGTTCCCGAGCATGCTTCGCGCTTTCCAGATGATGGCGCAGTTTTAACCACGGGCGCCGAAGCGACGCACGGATTCGTGGGCCGCTACGTCGCCCTGGGTCCGGGGGATCTCTCTGAGCGGACGCTTGCCCACGAATTCGGACATGTTCTTGGGTTTAGTGACGGTTATATTCGGGGATATCGGGATCTTGGCGCACTGGGTTTTGAAATCCTTGAGTTGACTTCCGCATTCGACGACATCATGAGCGCGCCCCGGGAGGGGCGTGTTCTGGGGACACACTTCAGGTTGATAATCGCTGGCGCGCAGTGAAGGGTCGGTTCTTTTCAAGGATTCCGAACCGACGCCCGGAACGCAACTCGCCTGATATGGACTAGACGTTCGCCTGTTCCTTTAAAGCCTCCGCCTTGTCTCGGGCTTCCCAGGTGAAATCGACGTCTTCGCGTCCGAAGTGTCCATAAGAAGCTGTCTTTCTGTATATCGGCTGCCGCAGATTCAGTGATTCAATGATGCCGCGGGGGGTCAGCTGGAAGTTTTGCCGAACAAGATCAGAAATCCTGGTATCGGAAAGATTTCCGGTTCCGAATGAGTCTACGAGGACGGACACGGGCTCGGCGACGCCGATCGCATATGCGAGCTGTATCTCCACCCGTCGGGCGAGTCCGGCCGCGACAACGTTCTTAGCCACGTATCGGGCCATGTAACAGGCCGATCGATCGACCTTCGTCGGGTCCTTGCCCGAGAATGCACCGCCGCCGTGCCGGCCCATTCCGCCGTAGGTATCGACGATGATCTTGCGTCCCGTCAGCCCGCAATCACCCTGGGGACCGCCCACGACAAAGCGACCCGTGGGATTCACGTGGTAGGTCGTTGTCGAATCGAGCAACTGGTCCGGGATGACGGTCTTAACGACGTGTGTGATGATTTCTGCCCGGATCTGATTCGCGGTTGCTTCGGGATCGTGTTGCGTAGAAATAACAACCGTGTCGACGCGCTTGGGCGTTTCTCCGTCATACTCGACAGTGACCTGCGACTTCCCATCGGGTCTCAGGAAGGGCAACAGGCCGGACTTTCGAACTTCGGCGAGCTTGGCGGTGAGTTTATGAGCCAGCAGAATTGGCGTTGGCATCAATTCGGGTGACTCGTCGGTGGCGTACCCGAACATCATCCCCTGGTCTCCGGCCCCTCCAGTATCCACGCCCATGGCGATGTCCGGGGACTGACGCCCGACGGCCGACATAACGGCGCATGTTTTAAAATCAAATCCGGTTGCAGCGTCCACGTACCCGATCGTTTCCACGGTGTCCCGCACCAGGCGCTCGTAATCGATGAAACATTTCGTCGTGATCTCGCCGGCCACCATGGCGAATCCTGTCGCAATCATTGTTTCGCAAGCGACGCGGCCCATTGGGTCCTCTGCCATTACCTGATCCAGGATCGCGTCCGAAATCTGGTCGGCCATCTTGTCCGGATGACCTTCGGTCACCGATTCTGACGTAAACAATCGTCGTGATTCACTCACCAGGCTTTCTCCTTGAACTGTTTGTGAGAAGCGACCGAACGGATCGGCGCCTCCATGCCCAAATGGGGTCCACTCGTCCCCGACGCCGGACGCGACCTAGTGTAGTCCGTCACAGTTAATGTAACTTATTCAGCTTTCCTACGTCTGAGTATATATGAGGAGAGCACCGACGATTAAATTGGACATTCCTGTGCGGAAGGAACTGGAGCGACTGAGCCGAAGCCGCAGTGTGGCGGTCCGGTTGGCGGAACGATCTCGAATTGTCTTGCTGGCCGCCGGGGGTCTGGACAATCAGGAGATCGCTGCCAAGTTGGACATCACTCGTCAAAAGGCCGGACGTTGGCGCGATCGTTTCGTTGAAGATGGCCTCGGGGGAATCGAAAAGGACGCTTCCCGCAGTGGACGGATTCCCTCGATCGGCCGCCGGAAGCGGGCCCGGATCGTGAAGAAGACGGTCGAAGGGAAGCCTCCGAACGCCACGCACTGGAGCCGGTCCTTGATGGCCAGGGCAACCGGCGTCAGCGAGTCCACGGTAGGGAGAATCTGGCGGGCTCATGGCTTGAAGCCTCATCTGGCACGCACCTTCAAACTTTCCAACGACAAACAATTTGTCGAGAAGTTGGAGGATGTGGTCGGTTTGTATCTGAACCCTCCGGAAAACGCCATTGTTTTGTCCTGCGATGAGAAGAGCCAGATGCAGGCCCTGGACCGCACGCAACCCGGGTTACCTCTGAAGAAGGGGCGGTGCGGCACCCTCACCCACGACTACAAACGCAACGGGACGACCACGATGTTCGCCGCGCTCAATACGCTGGACGGCTCGATTATCGGGACCTGTATGCCGAAGCATCGTCATCAGGAATGGATCCGGTTTCTCAATCAGATCAAACGTTCCGTGCCGAAAGACAAACAGATCCATATCATTTGCGACAACTACGTCACGCACAAACATCAGAAAGTCGTCAACTGGTTGAAGCGCAACACGCGCTTTCATGTGCACTTCACACCGACCAGTGCATCCTGGCTGAACATGGTCGAACGCTTCTTCCGGGATCTTTCCGAACAACGGCTTCGGCGCGGGGTTTTCCATTCTGTTCCTGAGCTAATCCAGGCCGTGGAGGAATATGTCGGGGGTCACAATCAGAACCCGAAGCCCTTCATTTGGACCGCAACGGCTTCCGATATTCTTGAAAAAGTTCAACGTGCCCGAAAGAAGCTCGATAAGTTACAGTCTGTTTGACGGGGACCACTAGGAGTTTATCCGGTTGTTGGGGTTTTCGAAAGACCCGATGATTTCGCGTCGCGCGTCAGTTCGAGATCGGCGGTGAGTTTTGACTTCATCGACTCGTCTTCACCGATCAACGCACCAGGATCACTGCGTCGCCCATACGTGCGCCTGGGCCGGGGGTGGCAGCAGTGGAGATTGAGCCGGCCACAAACTGCCTGGCCGGGCAACCATGATGAACGTCAGGTCGATGGGTGATGGCACCGTGAGGTTCGATCGAGGGACGACCAATATCCGTCGCCCGGCTGACAACCGAGTTTCAAGCTGAGTCGGCGCCTGACTTCGCCACGGGGAAGGACTGGAACTATCGATAGCGGGCCGCTTGCTAGCGGATCGTCACATAGGGTGCGGAGATGGCGTCGAGCTGGCCTTCCTCGAGGCTTTTGTAGAGGAAGCGCAACTGATAAGTTCCCCTGGGCACCCTCATCTTGGCCCGATCGATGCGAGTCGGGGGGATCATGGGGCGTTGCTCCTCGACAGACCAGAGGTCATAGTACCGAGCCTCTGACGATGCGTCATCCAGGTCCCGTATTCTGAAACGTACGTTTTCGCTGAACAGAAAGCTTTCCGGTACGGGAGACTCCACATAACCCCGGACCGCTGCAAACAGTTGGGTCACCATGAACTCAGACGTCAACACGGTCAGTCCGCTCGAAGAGTAAACCCCGATGCCCATATGGGTCAGTCCAGGCGTCAGGATGTTGTGTCGATGTCCGGGACTGTTCATCAGTCCCTCCATGACTTCTTCCGCCAGATTCGGAGAACTCGTTTCACCAGAACTAATTTTCGTCCAGATATTCTCTGAAACCTCGCCAATAAGGGTGCGGTGATTCCGGCCGACGCGTTCAGCCGATCCGACACCGTCGGGACTCATGTGGTCGAAGAAGTCCCGCTCCAGCATGTCCCTCGTGTGGTCTGCGGCGATTTCGACGAGGACCGGTTCCTCCCGCAGCGAATTGAGTCCCGCACGCACCCGCTCCGCGTTCACAATGTCAAAGATCTGGCGTTCCACATCTTCGAGGTGCGTTTTCTCTCTGGTCTGTGGGCTTTGTGCAGCGATCAGGTCAACGGGAGCTAGCAGGAGGCTGGCGGCGACCAGGAATCGGAGTGACGTAGAGCGTGGATCCATTACATTATTTTACAGCTATGTTATGGCGCCGACACATGCTTTTAGTCATATTCATCCTGAAGTTAACGGCCCCGCGGCACACGACGTGCCGGCTTTTACCACTGCTCAGTTCCAATGAATGTGGCAGCCACTCCAGAAACCTCCCGTCTCGGGTGGTGTTGATGCGCAGGCCAAAGATCGCTGCTTCAGCATCCTTCTCATGGAGTGCTTGACCCGCCGACGCAGCGCGGGTACCTTCAACGACTGACGGCAGCAGGTGTAAGCGGGTCGTTTCACGATCGAAGGGCACTTCCTACAGTTGGCAAGGGCAGTATGCGCTCAAGAACGCGCGCTTCTTGTAAAGCCAGTAGTCAATTCCGCCCCCGCATTCGGGTGGTACAGGCCACTTGACCGCAGCAAGGTGGAAGCGGAAATCAGCGACGTCCGGTGTCCGCGCCCGCCCGTCCAGAGAAAGGCCATGAAGCTGGAATTGGTTACGAACGACAATTCGACCGCCCGGTCCGGTCGACGGTTGCGACTGGGCGGGCTCGTCTTGCTGCTGCTGGTGAGCTGGACCGCTGGTTTCGGACAGATCCCGGAGGACGTGCCCGAGGCTGCCCACGATTCTTGGTTTCAGGGATTGGATGCCTTTCGCCAGGGAGATTGGGGCCGAGCGATCCGAAATCTGATTGAAGTTCATGAGGCTGCACCCGCGACACCTGCGATCATCTACAATCTGGCACTCTCCTACGACTTTTCAGGTTTCAACGAACTTTTGGCGATCGGATGGCTCAACACCTATGCCGCTTCCGCACCGGATGCGGTGAATATCCCGCAGACTCAGATTCGAATCAGGGACCTAGACGGGATTGCCGTGGGGCGCCTGACGGGCTTGTTCGAGAAGGCCAAGGTGGCCGCACAACCCCTGTTGGATTCCCCTGACCCAAGCGGCCGAATAACTGCTTATGGCCGTATCGCGCAGGCTCAGACTCGTTCCCGCGTAATGGCCCCCCAGGCGCTGATCACGGCTGGCGAGATTCCAGATCTTTGTATGCCGTGTGCGGAAGGGCGGCCAGAACTGGAAAGGACACGCGTGCTCCAGCGAATTATGGAGGTGCAGGTAGCGGCCGGAGATCTCGATGACGCAATCAATACCGCGATTGCGATCAGCGCCGACGTCAATGCCCGCGACGACGCATTCCACGACATCTCGCTTGCTTTTGCCGTTCGCGGCAGGGCGGAGCGCGCGGAAGCTGCAGTCCTCCGGCTGACGGACCCAGGCCGGCGTGCGGCTCTCAGGAGGGAGATCGATGAGATAGTGATTCCTGCAAGCCGTGGCGGGGTCGGGAACGATGTCCCGACTGCACTCAATGGGTGGTTGGGTCTCATGCGCGATCACGGACCGTCGCTAGAGGCGGTGTCGGGCGTTTTCCCCGACGGGGCAGACGCAACTGCTCCCCTCGCCGTGGTCGATACGCTGATCGAGGCTGCCAGCGGCTATGGGCAAGGGTTGGCCCGGCTGAGAGAGATGCGCAATGCTCCCTGAGATAGCGCGAGAGGCGCTGGCTATCTTGGTTTGAGGTAATATCTGAGGTTGCGCCCGGTCTGCCGAATCACGATGCGCAGAATGAATCGAGATCAACAGGAGACGATATGAAACGCACATACCCAGTAATGTTGCTTGTCGGGTGCTTTGCCCTGACGCTGACGACGCCAATCGCGGGCTCTCAGGACCGGCGCTTGGTGCAGCAGACCCAGTACCAGGGACGGGAAATAGGGAACCTGACCGGTGACGTCTATTACGCACGGCAGGACGACTACGTCTCGGTCTTCATGGTCACCCCCGACGGGATCGTTCTCGTCGAACCCGTCGGTCTGGATATGGCGCGCTGGCTCAAAGGTGAACTTGCAGAGAGATTCGATGTGCCGGTGAAATATGTCATTTACAGTCACCACCACTATGACCACGGTTCCGGGGCTGCCGTATGGGCGGATACGGCGCGGCTGATCGGACACGGGAACATGATCGGGCATCTGGAAATGCCTCCGGCCAGTACACCCCTTCCCGAACGGTTTCGGGAGCAGGACGCCAACGGGAATGGCCGCATCGAATATACCGAAGCGATGGGAAACCTTCAGCGGCTGTTCGATCTGTACGATGACAACGAAGACAGTGCGCTCAGCGGCGCCGAAGTGACGCGGGGTCCCTTCAAGAACGTCGTTCCTCCGGATCTGACCTATACCGAACCCCTCAATATTCGTCTCGGTGGGAAACTCGTCGAAGTCATCCCTTTTCCGGTCGCACACGCCGATGACAACACCATCGTCCGGTTTGTCGACGGAACGAATGTTCTGTTCGCATCGGACTGGGTCACGATTGACCGAACGCCTTTCGGCCCAGCGGTGTCGACCGCCAGCGAAATCGAATTGGTCAAACAGGTGAATGCCATGGACTTCGAACATTTCATCTGCAGCCATGGGAAACTGGGCCGGCATGTGGACTTTGCAAACAATCTCGAGTATCGCGAGGAAGTGCGCGCGCAGGTAGCCGCTGCAATCGCTGCGGGCCAGACCCTTGAACAGGCACGTGACAGCATCCGGCTGGAAGAGTATGCGCACTGGGAATTTTTCGGGGCCCAGCGGCCGCAAAACATAGCCGGGGCGTATCGGGAACTGTCCGGCAATTAGGGGAGAGCTCCAGTCAGTCAACTTGGACGGACCCCCCTTTAGGGGGGGCGTCGTTGTTCCCGACACCAACACCTGCATTCGGTCCGCCGTTCGTTCTCTGACTCTCCTCGGGAATCGGCGTCATTGACCCAACGGTAACGGACGTTCTGGCGTCGTGCCTCGCAGAGCGTACCTGCCGAGGATCGGATTTCGCGATTTTCTAACTCCTGACACGGAATATGCCTGAACAGGACCGCATCATCTACGTCCCTCCCGGTGGGCCTCCTCAGGGGCCGGGTCCCAGCAGGGAAATCTACGCGATCATGGGGCAGGAGAATATCTTCAGGATGATGTCGGACTTCTATCGGGAACTGGAGAAGTCCACGCTCCGGCATCTCTTCCCTGAGAACATGGAGGAAGCGTCGAAGAAATCAGCAGCATTCTTCGTCACTCTCCTGGGAGGACCTCCGCTCTATTTTGAAAAGTATGGCCCACCCCGCATGAGAGCCCGTCATCTTCCGTTTGAAATTGATGAGCAGGCGCGGCAGGTGTGGCTCGCCTGTTTCGATCAGACACTCAACGGAGCGAGTGAGAAATACCGCTTCCCTCCCGAGCACCTCGACGGTTTCAGGGACTTTCTCGAAAGCTTTTCCACCTGGATGGTCAACAAAGCCTGAAGTCTTAGCAAGCCGTTGAGTCTTGAGATGAGCCCGCCGGGAATAGATTAAAATCGAAGGCGGCGATGAGGATGGGCTCCGGTGTGACCGCCCGTTTCGGGAGCAACATATCGAAGGATGCGGACCGCCTAGGCTTGCTCGATCTTCCTGGCGACCGGTTCCCATTCACGTCGGAATCGAAATGCCTCCGTCTGGGTCGGGAGTGGGGCCTGCGTCTCGATCCATCTTACCGGAGTGTTGCCGATGTTCTCAAAGCTGTGCATGCAACCCACGCCTGTCCACACGATGTCCCCGGCTTTAACGCGATACGTTGCTCCATTCAGGACGGCTTCCGCCTCACCCGAGAGGAAGAAGTAAGACTCCTCGAAGGCATGGTCGTGCTGGGTGCCGATCCCGCCGGGACGGAACTGCACCATGAACATCGCCATGTGTTCGGCACCCAGCATCCGATCGATCATTTCTTTGATTGCGACACCCATGATCGACCCGCTCCGGGCTCCCACTGCGGCAATTTCGCCCGGATCTGGCAGTTGCGATTCTTCGAACTTTCCCAGGAATTTGGACACCCGCGGGTCGGCAAGGTCGGGCAGGGTGCCTTCTGTTGTCCCGATTCCATCCTTGTGAAAATAGGTGTCCTGAAAAATGTCGTCGGCCGGTTTCGGTTGAGGCGCCGTCATTTCCAGCAGGCGGAGCGGTTCCGATCCGCCGTTGTACATCGCATACGTCACGCCCAGTGGGATGAGACCGAAATAGTCCTTGGGCAGTCGCACGCTGCGGCCATCGATATGCGCGGTGAGGGTCCCATCGAGCACGTAGAAGCCTTTTTCGAACGCATGAACTACGGAGTCGAGATGCCCACCGGGCTCGAATTGAGTCAGAGCCAGCCCCATGTGGACAGATGCGGCATCGACTGTATGGTCAATGAGTGCGAGGCGTGAATATCCTGAGGAGTGCGGCCTGTAATGAGCTTCTGTCTGGAACTGACTTACATCAACAGTGCCTACATAATGTCGCTTCATTGGTTTGTCCTTTGTGAGTTCCGGGCACCGGCGAACAACTCTCTGGGAATCTTTCTCAGAAACCGGCTGATGTGAATTAAGTATCCTATGGCGTCGGCGACTTGTTTGTGAGTCCGTCATACCCGCTATAATGCGGGTGCCGACAGTGTCGAACAATAATCGAGGAGGGTCAACAATGGCGCAGCAATGGATTGGAATCCTTGGGGCGGTGTTGATCGCGACGGCAGGCGTCGCCGGTCTAGCCGCGGCCCAGGAGAGTACGGATATCGAACGCATCGCAATCCCGACTCTCAAGGACAAACTGGACAGCGGGGATTCATTTCTCCTGATCGATGTCCGCGAAGACTGGGAACTCGAGGCCGATGGCGCGATCAGGAGCGCGATTCACATCCCGATGGGTGAACTCGAATCGCGGATGGCGGACATACCGAAAGACATCGAGCTGGTTTTCTACTGAGGTTCCGGCGGGCGCGCGTCGCGCGCCGCACAGATGTTTACCGACGCCGGATACAATGCCGGTCAGTTCTGCGGAATTCGGGATTGGAAAGCGGAAGGCCTCGATGTTGTCGAAGGCGTCGATCGTCCAGCGGCCGGGCCAATCACTGTAGCTCCGTAGCGCAAGAACACTCGAATGATTCTCCGGGCGGCGGTTTGAGAGCTGCCGCCTCTACTTCATCGGGTGCCCAGAGAATCCAAAGAAGTCTTAAAGCCCCCGGAAATGGGGGCTTTTTCTTCGTTAGCTGTCCCGTTAGGGCCACAGTGTCCATTGACATAGGGGCAACACTGTAAGCTGCTGACAGCGCCGGATGCCGCACTCTTTTCCGGATACGCTGCTAACTGGACCGTTTGGATGAGAGGTGACCAATGATTCAACGATTCGCAGATGAACTGGTATCCATTGTTGACGAAGCTGCAATTCGACTCCGAGCCCTCAGCGAGGCTGGCGCCGCCTCCAAGGCGGGGCCGACGGTCTGGTCGGTCAAGGAAATCCCCGGTCATCTGGTCCACTCGGCAGCCAACAATCATCAGCGGTTCGTGCGGGCTCAGCAGGTGGGGGAATTCGAATTTCCGGGATATGCGCAGGACTCGTGGGTCCAACTGCAGGGCTACGAGGAGCGCCCGCCGGGGTAGTGACATGGCGAAACGTGGTCTGCGGATGTCCGCCTCGCGCGTGCGGCAGTCGCAATCTCAGGAATGTTCTCTTCGAACAATGAGAATGCCGATCGATTTCTCGAATTCTTCCGAATTCGCGACAGACACCTACGCAGTGCGTTTTGCGGATGTGGATTACGAGAAGAACCGCAAACCTTGGAAACTCGAGGATGGCCTGAAGGTTGAGATGAATCAAAATGTTTGACGCGAACCCGGGCCAAAAGCAGACGCCGTTCTCTCCGATGATAAGGGAGTTCTCACCGTGTAACAGGGTCGGGGTCGCAAGTTTTTTGAGGAAATCCTAGAAATTGAGATTTCCGAGGACTGGGTTCCAAGAAGAGCGAAATTCGCCCGAATCGACAACAAGAAAGTAGATTTCATCAGCGAAGTGGTCTGCAGCGATTTTCAGGAAGAAATTGAGGAAGAGGACGAAGACGAGGACGAATAGTCCTTCGACCCTCTCTGGCCCTTTTCTTTTTCCTCGATCCACCGGGAAAAGTACTCGGTGGATCGATGGCTCTGATGCCACAAAACTTAGCCCATCAGATTTCTTCGTCCGCCTGAATTTAGGCTCTCCAGGCGATCAAACAATCGGGGGAGATATTTCTTCGGCTGCGCCGACTCACGAATCCACTTTCTTCCCAATGCGGAGCTGGCTTCCCATCGGGTCCGATCGGAGTAAAGCATGACTGCTTGCTTTGCGAAATCCTGCGGCCGATCCGCCACAAGTCCTGCGAAGGGGGAGCCCAAACCCTCGGCCCCCACTGAGGTGGAGACGCAGGGGGTACCCACGAGAAACCCATCCACGATTTTACCCTTAAGACCTGCTCCGAAACGAAGGGGCGTCAGGTTGACTCGATAATTGGCAAGGGTTTCGTATTGATCTTGAGCAAAGCCTCGCAAATGAAATTCCGTCCCGGGATCGTGAAGCGCCATGGCCTCGCGGCTCACGTAGGCTCCATACACGTGAACCTCGGCATCGGGCTGGAGTTTTCGGATCTCTGGCCAGATTTCTTTGCGGAGCCACTGTACCGAATCCCAGTTGGGGGAATGGCGAAAATTTCCGATCATGGAATAGCGCTCACGTTTTTCAAAGGGAGGACTCGCGCGGAGTTCAGTGAAAATGAATGGAAGATAAAATAGTCGCTCTGGATCAACTCCGTAAACCTGGGTAAGAAGTTCCCACTCCCGCTCGGAAATCACTAAACTCAGGTCACTCCTCAAAATGGAAGCAAGCTCGCGCAGACCGTGCTCCCCGGGGTGCTTGGGAAAACTACCTACCACACCTCGGGTTTTCTTAGCTTCCTCTTCCCGATAGCGCCTGAGGAAATGGAGATCCTGGGTGTCCACCACTCGTAGGGTCTCCGGACAAGAAGAGCGCACTCGATAACCAAACTGCTCCTCGGTGACGAAACGATCAAACACCACTAGGCCCGGACTAAGGGCGCCCGCCCACGAGTCAAAACTCGAATCGTTCAGACAAATCCCATGGGTTTCGATTCCACGGAGTTCCAGGCTTTCCCGATGGCGGGTCTCCCGACTGGTGGACGCAAAACTGACCTTCCAACCCCTGGCCAAGAATCCCTCGAGGACCTGCCAGGTGCGAATTCCCGCAGCCGAGGAGGTGGGCTCAGGCCAGACGTAGCCGAGATAGAGAAGGTGCTGATTCATGGCGGGAAACTTAATCGTCAAGGGTCGCTAGGTCAACGGTCGATTTCTGTCCGTCCCTGACGGATTCGATAGTGTTCGGACTGTTTTAATTTCCCAACTCTTCCAAGTGCCTCCAGAGGCGCGCACAAAACTTTGTTCCGGCCTTGGATTTCGCCTCTCCTAATTCGGCTCTCGTCTGGGCAACCGCCGAGCGAAAGGGAGCCAAGATACGGGCGACTTCATGAAAGAGAGCCTGAAGCTTAGCGCTGGCAGTATCCAATTGAACCTTTGCCTTTCCCCGCTTGAACTCGAGAAATATCAGGGCAGATCGTCCCGAGTTGAGTTCCTCTTGGGCTTGCTTCATTTGAGCCTTTGCCTTTTTTTTCAAACTGCGAAGGAGAGCAATTTCTTCATTTCGGGAAGGCAATTCCTGGAGTAGTTTTTGTAATTTTCTTTGAACTAAGTCGTGGACTTGCTTTGCAGTGGCGAAACTCTGGCCCAAATGTTCGACACCAACCCGCGCTGCGAATAAGCGGTTTAAGCGCAGTCTGACGACTAGTCCCAAAACAAGCGCATAACCAGTGGACAAACGGCCGGTTCACGGCCGTAAAATTGGAGGCATAAGCTCCCGTTCCCAGATCGCTTTTTCCAGGTATGCGGTTCGTGTTGTATCTGTTTCAGTTGCCGCCTCGCCGTGTCTGTTTGAAGGGTTGAAAGAAACCGGGACCTCGACCGCCCGGGCTCAGATCCATGATCGGGTCAGCATCGCAGAGGTTGACGCAACACATCCACGGCACGAAACAAGACTGGCAACCACGGGTTCCAGGCCATCAGCCGGAAGACGATGCGCCGACCAGTACGCACGAGCTGGCAAGGCACGAGCATGAAGGCGTTCAGGAACGTTTTGAACTCCATGCGTAGCACGGTCTGCTTCTCGGCCTGATACTTCTGGCCCCAACGTCCGGTTTCGGGCAGCAATAACGCAAACCACGCCTTCAGTGTCCAGGCCAGTGAGGCCATCACCATGTAGGCCCAGTTGCTGGTCTGATCCCCGACCGGCATCCCCAAGGCGTGTACGCCGTTCTTGAGCTGCTCAATAAGATTCTCTTGATTGCACCGTTGATTCGCACGCATCACGATCTGGTCCGCAGGATCCGCACGGTTGGTAATGTAGAAGAAGTACCGGATGTCGTCGAACAACACCTGCTCCCCTTTGGCCACCGACAGATTCTTTCGCACCACAACGACGCGGTAGTCCCGATCGCAGGCTCCGGGCCGATACGCAAACTCGGCCACATCCTCGCCCCGCAAGCGGATATTCTCAAAGTCACGCTCCCGAACGATCCGTTCCTTGACCTTGTCGGGACGCTGGCGGGGTTGGCTGGCTACCTCGTACTTGGCGGGACGTTCCAGGCGCGCCCAGCAGTCCGGCTCCAATTGGTCGGCCCGGGCCACCAGGTTTTTCATCGCGTCGATGCCGAAGATGAAGCCCACGCCCTGGTCGTCCCATCCATCCAAATACCGGGTCTGGCTGAAGTCGGTGTCCCCGCGCAGCAGGATCTGATCGAACCCCGCACGCTGGCACAACGCGATTGCCTGATCGAACCGTTTGGCCGCTCCCTCATGCGAGGGCCGGTTGCCGCTCCGGTTCACCAGGTATAACGGTTCGGCCGTGTTCGCCAGCGAAATCAACAGTGGGTGATAACCCCATGTCCCGTCGTAGGCCACGTCCATCCCGTCTTTGCATTCTCCGGTGGTTGGGGCCAATGTCCCGTCCGCCTCCAGAACCGCTTCCTCGAAAAACGCATCGGGCTGCTGGCGCCAGACTTTCAGCCGCACTTTATTGAACGTGTCCATCAGCGACTCCACGTCGTCTTCCTCAAATCGCCGGCAGAAGTCTCCCGCCGTGGTCGGATCCGGAATCCGCTGTGCTCCCAACGCGTCCAGATACACTTCGTCATTGCGCCGCAGTTCGATATCTTCCATACACGTGCCCCCACTCAACGCGTTGTAGGCGATGTTCAACACGTGATCCGATTCCTGGTAGGGCAGATGCCGCTTCAGCACATGCACGTCCTTGTCGATGGCTTCGATCAGTCCGGTCCGCCGCGCCACCTGATGCATCATTCCGATGCCGCCCACCGACAGACCCCTCATCCGGTCTCCCATCTCGTACCGGATGTTGCGCGCCGACAGCATCGGCTTCGCCTGATCTTTCCAATTCCGATCCCCAAGCCGACGCTCAATTCGCCGCTTGCGGTTCCTCATGTTCTTGCGCGTATAATCGTTCATCTGAAATGCCTCCTTCTCCAAAGAATCTGTCCAAGGTTTTTTTCGCACGGAGAGGGGGCATTTCGGGTACTTCGGCGGTTATTCCACTTTCAATTCCTCATCAATCACGCTTGTTCAGGGACTAGTGCAGCGCTAACAGTGTCGCCGTATGGGTGTTATGTCAACCCGTGCGCGGCCGCAGGCGGTCGCGGAATCAGTTTAGATTCTGTCCTCGCGGTATCGCTCCAGTCAGAATCTGCGGTTCCAGGTGAGTTTCAGCGACTGCGTCGTTCACCCGTTCCACCCGATAGGCGCTTGCGCCTTCCCGTGCGGTAACAACTTCAGCGATATTCAAACCGACGAAGTGGATGGCGGCGTCATTGTCGATGGCATAGCCAGCAGGAAAGCCATCCAGAATCAATTGGTGGTAGAGGGGACGGCGCTGTTCTTCACCATCGTAGTGCGGACAGTGACTGCCCGGCAGGAATCCCAGGCCGTCGTGGAGCGGTGCCAGTTTCAACAGGTTGAAGGAATCCGTGGTTCCCGCTTCAAACCAGCACAGAGACCCGGCGCTGCCGCCGGCGAGGATAATACCGGCTTCCCAAGCGGCGCGCAGCGCGCGGTCTACTCCGTGGATTCTCCATACAGCAAGCATATTCGCTGTATTCCCGCCCCCCACAACAATGATGTCCTGATCAAGCAGGTACCCCTGAATATCCTCAACCGTTCGATCAAATAGCGACAGATGCGACCGTTCGGAATGTTTAGAAGGAAAACGGGAATACATTTTCACGAGTGATTCCGTCGAATCGCCGGTCGCCGTAGGAATGAACGCCACTTTTGCACGCGGTTTGCCGGCGAGGTTCAGAAGATACTCAACGAGCGGATGAATGCATCCCGGCGTCGGTGTAAGCCCCCCGAAGGGGACGATGTGTCGGTCTGGCATAGACAGAAGCATAATCCTTTCAGCCAGGAAATCGTCAGTTCCAGGATCTAGCCTACGGTACCTCGAACCATTCCAGGCCATGCACATTTTCATCTTTTGGGGTGAGCGCCCACTCATGGACGTCTGGCTTGAAGAACTGAAGGAACGAGTGCCGATGTCGCAATCGGCCGTGAAATCTATTCTCAAGTCCGTTTGAGCCGTCACCTCTTATCGGACACGAAAACCCTGACGTAGAACCTGGCTCGTCTGACGCTGAACTGGGTCGCGCAAGCGGGCCGGGGTTGACGCCGTCTCCGGGTTGCCGGCTCGGCACACGCTCAGAAGTCCATATTGTATCGGGCTGCACGCTCCCGATACTCGTCGGTCCGCCGGATTCTGTTGCGGACATCGGCGGGTAGGGTGTCCCCCAGGATTTCGCCGCGGGCGGACTCGGTCATCAATCCGGTATCCCTTAATTCGATCAGAGCGTCGTACACGGCGCCCTGTGCGATGTTTTGTACGAGCGCGGGGTACCACATCAATGAAATTCCGGCGGCCCTGGCGTCCGACACGGGTGTATCCGATATCATTCTCCCCATCAACGGGAGGCCGGCTGCGTCGGCGATTCCCGGCAGGTCGTCGAACGGAACCCTCTGGTACCACAGGACGTCGGCCCCAGCTTCCGCATAAGCGACGCCCCTTTCGACGATTCGTTCCATGCCCTCGGTGAGGGCAAGCTGGCAGCGAACCGTAATAACCATGTCAGACCGCGCATCAACCGCGGCGTGAATGCGGTCGACCATTTCGCTCACAGAAAAGAATCCACTGCCAAGAGCGGATCTCCCGTCAACCATGTGCACGGCTCCAAGGCCTGCCTTTTCGAACTCCTGAATATCATGATAGAGAGCCAGCGGCGTCGGCCCGTCGTCGCCAATGTCGATCATTATGGGGATATTGACACTACCCGCAAGACGTTTACCGAATTCGATCTTGTAGCTCCCCGCCGTCAGCCCGTAGCCGGGGAGGCCATAGAACTCGTCAACCGCCGAGCCGCCGATTGACAAGGCCGGAAACCCCAGGATCTCGGTCATGCGCGCCGTCATCACATCGAACACCGCGATGCTTTCGAACGGCTCGCCCCCCTGCAGCAATTGCCGAAATCGTGCTCCCATCGTTTGCGGAGTCGGGGGGGACTGCGGCTTGGAACGGGAAACACCACTGGCGAGCGGTTGAGCTGTGGCGACAATTCCCGTGGCCGCCAATCCGGCGCCCTGCATAAACTCACGTCGACTGGTCATTCGAGACATGATGCACTCCTCTATTCATGGCGTCCGTTTTTGAATCGCGGACGGCTTCCAAGCATTTCTGAGGAATGTGTGCCAATCTTAGTTGGAAATTGAAACGGCTCCAAACCCCATGGTTTGATGGTATTGGAAGAAACAACATCAAGCCTGTAAGAGAAAGGAGCCGAGATGAGGAGTCTGTTACGTTCGGTAAAGAAACGCAAGAAGTCGCGTGTGCTGGGTGAGGTCGAGGTCCTGAGCCGGGAGGAATACTCGGGACTGGAATTGGACTCGAAGGTGGAGATGATTCGGGCGTTGATCCCACTGGGGTTGATGCACGTGGAGGAGTTGCTCGACGAGGAAGTGAAGTCGTTGGCGGGTGAGCGATACGCACGAAAGGAGGCGGCGTTGCGGGGCCGGCGACACGGGAGCAATCCGGGGACCGTGGGGCTGGGTGGCCAGCGGGTGCCGGTTCGGGTGCCTCGAGTGCGCAGCGTGGCGGGCGGGGAGATTCCGCTTCGGACCTACGAGGAACTCAGTCCGGGTGGCGCGGTGAACGAGCTACTGCTCAGACGTGTGCTGTATGGGATCTCCTGCCGGAACTATGAATCGGCCGCTGAAGCGATTCCGGGAGCGATCGGACTGTCGAGTTCGACGGTGTCTCGAGGATTCGTCCAGGCGAGTGCCGCGAAACTTCGGGAGATGCAGGAGCGGGATCTGAGTGGCGAGGACGTCGTGGCGATCTTCCTGGACGGGAAGGCGTTTGCCGACGCCCTGATGGTAGTGGCCCTGGGCGTCACGCTTTCGGGCGACAAACGCTTCTTGGGCTTCGTGGAGACCGACACGGAGAACGAGCAAGTGCTGACTCCGTTTCTCCGTTCGTTGATGGAGCGGGGCCTGGACATCTCTGAAGGCGTGCTGGTGATTGTCGACGGCGGCAAAGGTCTGCGGGCGGCGGTCAAGAAGGCATTCAGGAATCGAGCCCTGGTCCAACGCTGCCAATGGCACAAACGCGAGAACGTCGTGAGATACCTATCGAAGACCGAGCAAGCCGTGTGGCGACGCCGGCTGCAGCGGGCCTACGAGCGCCCGGAGTACGACGAAGCTCGGGCGGCGCTCGGAGAGCTCCATGGAGAGCTCGAGGAGCGAAACCAATCGGGGGCTGCGAGCCTTGAGGAAGGCCTGGAAGAGACCCTCACGTTGCATCGGCTCGGCGTGTACGGGGTCTTGGGCCGTTCGTTCAAGACGACGAATTGCCTGGAATCGGTCAATGCCCTTGTCGAGGAAAGGTGTGCGAAGGTCGATCATTGGAAGAACTCGAGTCAGCGGCAACGCTGGTTGGCGACGGCGCTCATCGACATCGAACCGCGCCTGAGGAAGGTGATCGGCTACCGTCATCTTCCAAAGCTCCGCGAAGCCCTCCAGCGAGAGCTGAAAATTGAGGCGAAGACGTCGACGAGATCGAAGAAGAAGGTTGCATGACCCATCGTGAGCCGTGGAGAGTTTCAACTAAGAATGGGCTTGACTCTTTCTGAGGTCACATAGGTGTCAGTTCGCGTCACTATAGGTCCGCGATTCGGATGCAGTCAACGAGATAGATGGGGCGTTCGTTAAGCCATGAGTAGACGGGTGAACTCGTCGACAGAGACGGTCACCCGTTGGGACCTAACCCGGAAGTCATTCCAGCCGCGCGACGGCCTGTCCCCGCACACAGGTTGACACAAAACCCATACGGCAACACTGTGCGCTCTGCCATAGCCGTCAGACCGTGCTTATACGCTTATCCTCTGGCATGCCAACCACCAGGGGCGGAATGGACGCGGCCAACGCAACTCACTGCGGATAAGCGGTTCAAGCGCGGTCTGACGACTAGTCCCAAAACAAGCGCATAACCAGTGGACAAACGGCCGGTTCACGGCCGTAAAATTGGAGGCATAAGCTCCCGTTCCCAGATCGCTTTTTCCAGGTATGCGGTTCGTGTTGTATCTGTTTCAGTTGCCGCCTCGCCGTGTCTGTTTGAAGGGTTGAAAGAAACCGGGACCTCGACCGCCCGGGCTCAGATCCATGATCGGGTCAGCATCGCAGAGGTTGACGCAACACATCCACGGCACGAAACAAGACTGGCAACCACGGGTTCCAGGCCATCAGCCGGAAGACGATGCGCCGACCAGTACGCACGAGCTGGCAAGGCACGAGCATGAAGGCGTTCAGGAACGTTTTGAACTCCATGCGTAGCACGGTCTGCTTCTCGGCCTGATACTTCTGGCCCCAACGTCCGGTTTCGGGCAGCAATAACGCAAACCACGCCTTCAGTGTCCAGGCCAGTGAGGCCATCACCATGTAGGCCCAGTTGCTGGTCTGATCCCCGACCGGCATCCCCAAGGCGTGTACGCCGTTCTTGAGCTGCTCAATAAGATTCTCTTGATTGCACCGTTGATTCGCACGCATCACGATCTGGTCCGCAGGATCCGCACGGTTGGTAATGTAGAAGAAGTACCGGATGTCGTCGAACAACACCTGCTCCCCTTTGGCCACCGACAGATTCTTTCGCACCACAACGACGCGGTAGTCCCGATCGCAGGCTCCGGGCCGATACGCAAACTCGGCCACATCCTCGCCCCGCAAGCGGATATTCTCAAAGTCACGCTCCCGAACGATCCGTTCCTTGACCTTGTCGGGACGCTGGCGGGGTTGGCTGGCTACCTCGTACTTGGCGGGACGTTCCAGGCGCGCCCAGCAGTCCGGCTCCAATTGGTCGGCCCGGGCCACCAGGTTTTTCATCGCGTCGATGCCGAAGATGAAGCCCACGCCCTGGTCGTCCCATCCATCCAAATACCGGGTCTGGCTGAAGTCGGTGTCCCCGCGCAGCAGGATCTGATCGAACCCCGCACGCTGGCACAACGCGATTGCCTGATCGAACCGTTTGGCCGCTCCCTCATGCGAGGGCCGGTTGCCGCTCCGGTTCACCAGGTATAACGGTTCGGCCGTGTTCGCCAGCGAAATCAACAGTGGGTGATAACCCCATGTCCCGTCGTAGGCCACGTCCATCCCGTCTTTGCATTCTCCGGTGGTTGGGGCCAATGTCCCGTCCGCCTCCAGAACCGCTTCCTCGAAAAACGCATCGGGCTGCTGGCGCCAGACTTTCAGCCGCACTTTATTGAACGTGTCCATCAGCGACTCCACGTCGTCTTCCTCAAATCGCCGGCAGAAGTCTCCCGCCGTGGTCGGATCCGGAATCCGCTGTGCTCCCAACGCGTCCAGATACACTTCGTCATTGCGCCGCAGTTCGATATCTTCCATACACGTGCCCCCACTCAACGCGTTGTAGGCGATGTTCAACACGTGATCCGATTCCTGGTAGGGCAGATGCCGCTTCAGCACATGCACGTCCTTGTCGATGGCTTCGATCAGTCCGGTCCGCCGCGCCACCTGATGCATCATTCCGATGCCGCCCACCGACAGACCCCTCATCCGGTCTCCCATCTCGTACCGGATGTTGCGCGCCGACAGCATCGGCTTCGCCTGATCTTTCCAATTCCGATCCCCAAGCCGACGCTCAATTCGCCGCTTGCGGTTCCTCATGTTCTTGCGCGTATAATCGTTCATCTGAAATGCCTCCTTCTCCAAAGAATCTGTCCAAGGTTTTTTTCGCACGGAGAGGGGGCATTTCGGGTACTTCGGCGGTTATTCCACTTTCAATTCCTCATCAATCACGCTTGTTCAGGGACTAGTGTAGCGCTGACAGTGTCGCCCTATGGGCGTTATGTCAACCCGTGCGCGGGGGCAGGCCGGCGCGCGGGTAGTGTCTCAGTTTGAAATTAGTCAGGGAAGAGTTACCGCAGGGAAAGAACGACGACTGCAATCACGATGGCGCCGCCGCTTAAGATCCATACTGAGCCCCGCTTCTCATTCCTTTCTAGATGGGGGCCGCCCCAGAGAGAAGCAAGACTGTCCACGATGAACTCTAGCAGGCTAAGCATCGTCTGGAAATCATACTATGGCGCATTCCGTTTGGCCCGCTTTTTGTAAGGCCCACGCGGTCCCGGCTTCGGCGCGTTTACGTCGATCAGTCCGACAATATCCTCGAACGTCCACAACAAGTCGACCGAGATTGACTCTGCCCACTGAGCTCCCGGCGGCTGACCGTAAGGTTATCCCGCCCGCGCCTTGATCGGTTTCGATTTCTTAGCATCCGCTGCCAATTCCCGCTTCAACTGATTGAGCGTGATGGAGCCCGTCGATTCCCTGATACGTCGACGGACTTCCACCAGGTCGGCGCGGTCTTCCAGTTCTTCCAGCAGGACCAGATCTTCGATGGGGATAATCGCCGCAACGTCTCGTCCATGCTGGGTCAAAATGATCCGCTCATATTCAGTTCTGACTGAATCGACTACCAAGGACAGGCTCGCGCGTGCCTTGGACGTACTAATCCTAGTTGCTTCTGTTGTTGTCGCCATTGTCGTTCTCCTCAGCAGCTAACGACGCGCCGGGCGCCAGCACCATACAGCACTAGCCCTTGTAAACTTTGCTGCGATGCCGGACCCGGATGACCATAACAATCAGCTCCTTACCGTTGATCGTGTAGAGAATGCGATAGGCACCTACGCGATACCGAAACACGTTGTCCGAATCTTCCAACTTCGTGACGCCGTCTCTCAACGGATCGGCCGCTAACCTGTCCAGCGCTTCAAGAACCCGTGTCCGGATCTTTGTGTTCAGTTTCCGGATGTCCTTTGTCGCCGCTCGGTCAATGCGAACTTTGTACTGAATGTAAAGATTGTATAAAACGTACAGTGATTAGTCAAGCGGTGAAGTCTGGATTTCTGAAGAAAGAATGATACGCCGAGGGTGAAGAAGGACGACGAGACGCTACCGCCGGGCCACGTCAAGATCCGTCAACGGGTCCTGACCTTACTGGCGACTTCGTCATTCATTGCTACTTCCTGAATCACGAGGACCTGGGATTGATGAAGCGGGTTCGTAATTGTCGAGCCCAATGACGACTTCGACGTCTCACGCCAGCGTGCCGGCCTATGGCCGTGCGCGGGGATTCAAGGGCAGGACTTCCCGGACGACGAGGCAGGCGCGCGGCCACTTTCATGCAGGTGATTCCAGGGCCGTTCGGACCAGGCGATTTCGGAAATGCGCTGCTGCCAGCGACCGATCGAGCCTTTGTCGTTCGCATTGCGCGACTTTTTCTACGTCGAATGCAGCTACGTGAAATTGTTGACAGGCTCCCATTGAAGACGAGAGCAGTCGACCGAGCTGAGGCCCGGAACCTCCGAAAGACTGCGTACGAGCTACCTTTCAAAACAATTCTGAATCCGTCATGGGATTGAAGCTGGGACCGCGTTCGTCCTGGCCCGACCCGGTGCGAGGAATCTTTGCTTGATGCCACGCTAAGGACGCGTCAGAAGGGAGTTTCCGAATATTAGTGGCCTGTAACAGAGACATCGCTAGTGGCGCCGATGGGTCTTGCCAGGCGAGATCGCGAAGCGAAGGGGCCACCGAGGTTTGATACCGAGGCCGCAGGCGCCGCTGTTTCATCATGACCCAGGATAATAATGTCGGACAAAGATATCGACGGCAACCC
This sequence comes from Terriglobia bacterium, assembly GCA_965263045.1. Classification (GTDB taxonomy): domain Bacteria; phylum Acidobacteriota; class Terriglobia; order 20CM-2-55-15; family 20CM-2-55-15. The sequence continues at coordinate 2,646,998 of CBDHGK010000041.1, read as the reverse complement.
CCATCGGCCCGAAGGGTTCGGGCGGAACGGGGCCGTCTTCGTTGTCGCTCCTCCTCGGAATGTAAGAGAATTCCCTCGTCCCCGCGACGTCGCGTCGTCAACCTGTTGCCTCCTGGAATCCGGCCCCGTTCCACCCGAACGCCACTGGCGATGTCTCTGTTACAGGCCACTAGTAAGATGGAGTGAGCCGCGTCTGAGCTGGTCTCGGCGCGGGGGAACTCTTAGGTCCCTTCCGAGAACAGGAACAATGAAATTGACGGGGGCAACTTTGAGGGCAACATGTCCACGTGCAACCCGCCTTACCACATAGAATGAGTCACATGTGTCATGTACTCGGTAGCCGCCGCCGGACGGTTATCGAACGAAGCCGCTTTCAGGGAAGCGCCTGAGCAGGGGGCGAAGACAGACCAAGCAGCAATTCATCCCCATCTTGCGCCGTAAAGCGTAACGACCCACCCGATATCTGGCCCGCAGACCCGCTGAAGAGGATGAACTGTGTCCTCCATCCGCCGGAATCCACAAAGTGCGGGAAGAACAGATCGGCGGACGTTGTCGCCGCAGATTCGTCTGAAGGGGGCGTCGTCGTGATGAGGAATTCTTCGCGATCATTCGTCGTCAAACGCAGACCCACGACCGCCATATCCGTTCCCGAGGAAGTAATTCTCAGAATTCCAGAGAAGGGAGTCGCAAGCGACGGAAATATTTCGTCGATAAACCGGGCGACCTGCCCTGATGCCGGTATCGTGATCGAATCGGCGAACCCGGTCGCAGTGCCGTCCAGAGTGGTCAGTTCAAGGAAAACCACGGTGGTCGCTTCCGATGTGTTGGTCAGGGCTAAGCCGCTCCGTATCGAGCCCGGCTGTCCCGATACGCCGCTTGCCTCGACGTAAACACGGAATGCGGCGCCTGAAGCAGACGACGGCACCCCGGCTTCGGAGACCGTGATTCCATCCCTTTCAAAAGAAAAGACAGTCACGCCGGAAGGCGCAGAGCTTCCGGGATCTGCGACCACACGTACCGAGCCAACGGCAGTCGATCCCGCAGGATTGGCGGTGCGGAGGCGGATCGAACTTTGCGCTGGAATGGAGTAGGTGAACACCGATCCGACCCGTGCGTCTGCAAGCGTCAGACTCCAGGGTTGGGCTGCGGCCGTGTCGTTACCGGTTTCGAAGAACTGGACTCGACCGTCGATCGGAGCACTGGTTGGGTTGACGAGAATAACCTGAGTGGTCCAGCCGTCTCCGTCGGCAAAATGAGGGAAGTAGACAGTGTCGCCGGCAGTGGCTGTGAGCGGTGCCACAGGCAGCGTCGTCATCAGAAATTCCGACCTCTGGTTGGTGAAGCCGCGGAGGGCGATGACGGAGACCGGAAGGTTTGATACGAAGGTGAATGTTCCCAGGAGGGTTGAGCCGCCGTTGAACGGTTCTTCATCAAGAAATCTCGCCGTTTGCTCAAAAGGCCCCAGTGTGAAACTGCTGTTTCCAAAGTCAATACCGTTGACGTCTGTAAAGACGAAAAAAATCGTCACGGTGGCGTTGTTGGGATTGGCAATCGCAATGCCTGTTCGCACCGAGCCGTCAACCTCTGCAAAAATGCGACCCTCCTGGAGGGTTGGAGAGGCCGGCACGCCGGCTTCGGAGACAAGAGTTCCGTCCAGATTGCGGAAGCCGAATATGGCGAGGCCCGTCGGTGTCGTCATACCGTCGGCGGCTTCGACACGTCCATACCCGGCGACAGTTTCTGCAAACCCTCCAACGGATGAAAGTGAAACGCCGCCCCGGTCGGAGATGGCGAACGTTTGACCCGCCGACACTGTCAGGGCGACTGAGGTCGTAGCGGTGCGGGAGATGGCATCGCTCACGCTGAAACTGATCGACTGGTCGCCTGACGTGGCATTCGAGGGGACGGCGGCCAGGAAGGAAAAGACGTTGTCGCCGCTTGTGACGTCGCCGTTGGTACCGTCGTCAAACAGGGTCTGTGCGGCGGACCTTCCAATAGCCGTCAGGTCGGCGGTTACGGTGATTCCCGTACTTGCTGGGTTCGTGCCGGGTGTGACGGTCACGGTGAACAACACGGACGCCCCGGTTGGCACCGATGCGGGCGTTGCCGTACTGGTTGACGTCAGAGTCGGTTCGATGACGGCGATGCTGTTTATGTTGACCAGGTGTTCGCGCAAGACCGTCCCACCAGAAAGGTTGATGGTGGGAGTTTCGGTAAAAGTTCCACCCAGATTGGATATTGGTTGAGCCATGATCGCGTCGACGACGTCCATTCCCCCACCGATCACGTTTCCGAACACGGTGAATCCGCCGTTCTGGCCATCCAGATTCGCGGAGTTGTCGGCGAGGTTGATGAACCACTGGTTGGTGGCGCTGTTGGGGTCTCCTCCGAGCTTCGCCATAGCCACGGTTCCACGGATATTGGTGAGACGGAATTCGTTATTTACAGGAGGTCGCCTCGGGACTTCGGCGAGGATACCGTCGGATCCCAGACTGAAGCCGCCCCCTTGCAGCACAAACCCTGGAACCGCGCGATGGAAAAATGTGCCGTCATAGTCGCCGTCACGCACGTAGTTGAGGAAATTGGCCACCGTGAGCGGCGTAATATCATCGAGTAACTCTATGGAGAAATTGCCGAGTACCGTGTCCACGTGGACCGTTGTCCGGTCATTGCCGGTCTGGGCGTGTGCCGTCTGCACGGACAAGAGTGTGACCAGTATCACGGCGAGCCGGGTATGGTTCATTTGACGGGATACTCCTCGCGTTTCCGCAGACACTTCCAGAGGCGGGCGCTTCAATTAAAATAACCTCCATGCGTCGGTGCCGGATATACCCGGATGGGGTTCACCCGGCTCTGCTGATACTTCAGTGATCTCAGAATACTCGATCTATGGCCCGCTTCGACGACCATCAGACTTCGAATAGAGACGTTTCTGGCCCCATTTTGTTAGCGTGGCTCCAGTCGGAAAGACCTCCGGAATAAGGCAGGTGCTCGGCCCTATCCCTTACGAACCATTCGCTTTTTCTGTTGGTGCGCTCTGCGAGCCCACAAACCCGGGAATCTGCGCGGTCATCGACCACGCTTACGGGCAGGGAAGGGAGATGTAAGATGAACGCAATGACCCTTTCGCTACCGACTTTAGAGTGGCCAGGGAAGAAGCTGCGATGCGAGGTAGAACACGACCAGGGAGACGACTGGGATAACGAGGACGGTAATGGCGGCGCCACCCTTCACCATGGTTCCCATTCGCACATAGCCGCTGGCGAACACCATCGCGTTGTAGGGGGTTCCGACCGGCAGCGGAAACGCCATCGAAGCAGCGACTCCAACGGCGACCAGCAGCGCTATGGGATTGATGCCCGCGGAAGCGCCCATGCCCTGGACCAACGCGCCGACCATGCTTACCGCCGCGATATTCGAGACGAAGCTCGTCATCAACGCCGTAAACGTTACGATTCCAAACACGAACACGAGTTGTGAACCGGCCGAGGCACTGAAGCTGGTAATACCCTGTTCCAGGAATTCTCCGAGACCCAGCGTTCTGTGGGCGAGGGCGTTCCCGAGAGCGAGTGCCCCCGCAATCAGGGCCAGGGTGCCCCACTCAATGCCTTTGACGGCTTCGTCCCACGTCATCACAAATTTGCGGTTCTTCCAATCCACCGGAAGAACGAACAGGGATGTTGCCATGATCAGAGCCGTGACGGACCAATCCAGGTGCATTGTGACCCACGCGCTCCACGGGTGTTGCCGCCCGCCAGCTAAGAACAGCGGAAGTACATCCGGCAATAGCCATAGGACCATCGCGGTCACGAACACGATTGCTGAAAGCTTTTCCCCTCGATTCCATGGGCCGAGCTTTTTCAGCTCTTCTTGCAGAAAGGATGGGGACAGCCATCGTTCCGGCTTCTCCGGCCGCAGAACATAACGAATCACGAAGAACATCGCCAGCAGTCCGATCACGGTCATGGGTACGCAGATCATCATCCACTGGAGGAAACCGATGCGATATCCCAGTGAGTTGGCCACGCCAATGGCGATGAGGTTCGTCGGTGCACCGACGGGCGTCGCGATGCCTCCCATCGTTGAGCCCCAGGCGATCGAAAGAAGCAACACCTCCGGGTATCGGGTGCCGCGCTCCAGGTCGAGCGTCTTGAGCAGACCGAGTGCGATCGAAAGGAACACAACCGTTGTAATTACGTTGGAAAGCACCGGGCTCATCAGCGCGGCTCCAACTCCGAAAACCATCAGGAGTCGCCAGGGATTTCCGGCGACCAGGGAGGAACCTGCCATGTGGTAGGCAATACGGCGCGCCAGACCGTGCAACGTCACGGCGTGGCCGATGACGAAGGCTCCAAGGAGGAAAATGACGATCCAGTGGGACCAGGTACTGAATGCTGACTGGACCGGAAGAACTCCACAGAGGACCAGCATTGCCAGGGCGAAGAACGAAGTGGCCGGTATCGGAATCGCTTCCGTAAACCACCATGCGGCGGTCCAGAGAAAGATTCCCAGGGTCCGCATGCCCACTTCCGTCACACCCTCCAAGGGTGGAGACATGACCGACAGCGCAAACAACACGGGGCCAGCCCAGAGCCCAATCAGCTTCATACAGTTCTCCAGCAGGTACGTTGCGGCATCAGACGTTCACTCGATCCCGATCCGCTCGGCCCCGGTCGGCGTGGGCCGCTCTCCGCACCAGGAGTGAATCCTCCGGGGTCGCCCATCGCTTCAAACGTGCGGCGTTCTTTCGTCCATTCGTCGAGACCGCCGGTACCGAGACGACAGCGTATCACCTTGCCGCTTGCCAGAGGAGCGTCCATACGGCGCGGGTCGCAAATTCTCAAATTCTTCGATGGAGGGTGGTTCACGCCTGTCTCAATCCAGGTCGCCGCACCGAGGCTGACGAACAAGGTTGCCGTGGCCATTTCAACGGGGACTTGGATCTATCATGCCTGGCCGAAGCAGGTTCGGTGCCCGAATCGGAAGCAACACAAGAATAAGTTGACTCGAGCGAAGGTGGAGCTTACGCTCGCGAAGCCCTTAACGCCACGTCTAACTGGGCATGATGTTGAGGAACCTGGCTTTATCCCGATTGCCGCTCCTTTGCCATGAAAGCGACGACGGCTGCCGCTTCCGCATCCGGGAGCAACAGCTTGCGTTGAGCAGGCAGTCACTGCGGCCTTTTAAGATTCGGTTGTTATGGTTTGTTTTCGGGACTGGGAGAGTTAATCTGCGCGCCGATTAACGCCAGTCCCGTCAGTCCCAGGGGCGGCTGATTTGGACTGCATCAGAGTTCGCCCCCTGAACCCTGTCGGGCGCGTTCGAATGCTGAGGTTGCTGCTAAGGAACGGTTCAATATCCGGGTGGACTGAAACGCTTCAGCACCACTTCGAAACCGGGATGCAGCCCGTGACTGCAGGGAGAGAATGCAATTGCCCGTGACTGGTTGCGAGCGTATAATTGCGACGAAAATCGGAATTTTAATTGATAATTCGCGCGAGCACACGGGAGGCTGGCCGATATTCGGGAGGCCTTGTTCAGCCAACAGATTGGCTCCTCTGGCTTTGCGCGGTTCAAGCGAGGACAACGACCTCATGAAATCAGGAAACAGACGAACGATTCTTGTCGCCTGGGTGTTGACTATCTGTTTGCTGCCGTTCGGCAGCGCCGGTGCACAGACTGCACCGCAGATGGCGGAAGACGTCTGGCCCGGCATCGACGTTCTCAGGGGAATGCCCGCGGACGAGTTCTGGGACATTATGGGGATGTTTGCCGCTTCCCTGGGTAAAGACTGCGTCGATTGCCATGCGCTTGCAGCCGTCGATAACTGGGATGCATTTGCAGAAGACACGCCGATGCTTCGCACGGCGCGCGGCATGATCAACATGGTGAACGCAATCAACAGGGATAACTTCGGAGGCCTGCAATACGTGACCTGCTTCACCTGCCATCGTGGGACCGCCATACCTGAGATCGTACCGGAGCTGGCTTTGCAGTACGGCGTCCCTCCCGAAAGGCCCAACGCAATGGATTTCTTTCCGAGCCGACTTGCGCCTACGGCCGACGAACTGTTTGACGCCTACTTCGAGGCCATCGGCGGAACCCACGCGCTCTCGAACGTCACTAGTTTTGTCGCGACAGGGACTTACAACGGTTATGAGACCGGTCATCTGGATGTCGCCCTGGAAATCGTTGCAGAACCGGGTCGGAGCGTCCTGGTGAAGAGTGGCAATACTCAGGTCTTTGACGGAACCGAAGGCTGGATTACTAACGATAATTTTCCGATCCCGGTCCTGGAGTTGAGCGGTGGAAATCTGGATGCCGCCCGACTGGAGGCGCTGCTGGCTTTTCCGGGCATGATCCGTGAAGCATTTGACGAATGGAAGGTTGGCATCACGATCATTGATGATCTCGATGTCCCGGTTGTCCAGGGGTCCCGCGATGGAGCGCTTCCGGTCAACTTCTACTTCAGTGATTCCGGCCTCCTCGAACGTGTGGTCTATTGGAATCAAACGACGATGGGAGTGGTTCCAGTCCAGATCGACTATTCTGATTACCGAGAAGTCGCAGGCGTTCAGATGCCATTCAATACAATCAAGTCATGGACGACGGGGCAGATTGAGACTCAACTGACGGAGGTGCGGCCCAACGTCGCGATCGCCGACGCCCGGTTTGCAAGATAGACAGCGATCAGCCTTCAAATCCGTGGATCCGGCCAGTCGGGTCCTTCGAAAACAAGACGCCTGTGCGCCCCCGAGTTGAGCCCGGGGGACGCAGGGGGGAGATGATTCGCCTTTCCATTCAACTCTCCCCTGTAGCTGCGCTCTACGAGCGCACAATTCAGAAAAATGAATACGGGCGGCGGTAGACCACCCCTGCTGTCACGAACACCCAATCAAGCGAGCGGACCCATGGCTTTGCGCGATGACAGGGCTTACCCTCATTTGTCCAAGAGTCCGCAAAACCTTTGACACCTGAGCAGAGAGCCTTTTATCATGAGCTTCGTCAAATCGCGTTCAACAATCGGTGGAACCTGGAGTGCCGGCAGGTCGAAACTCCCAGGCTACTCCGTTAGTTAGGGGGGAATATGAAGCGGATCTTGATCGCATGTGCATTCGTCTTTGTTGTCGGAGTGTGTCTCGGCTCAGAGCCGCTGTCTGCGCATCACGGGCGGGGAAACGCATATGATACGACTCAGGAGGTGGAGATAAGGGGGACCGTAAGCGAGGTGTCATGGAGGAATCCCCACATCACAGTCTATCTCGACTCGACCGACGAAGACGGCAATCCCGAGACCTGGGCTATCGAACACAGCAACATCAGTCAGCTGGCAAGGCTGGGATACGGACGGAATTCGCTGCCTGTCGGTGCCGAGGTAACCGCGCGCTTCAACCCCGGTACGGGTGGCAAGAAGATTGGCCTGTGTCAGGGGTTCATTCTGCCCGACGGTACCGAAATCTTCCTTCGGAGTCGTTTACCGCAGGGCGAGCGGCGAGGTGCAGCGGGTCTCCGTCCCGGCGAAGTGATTGACTAGCGAGCCAGCTTGAACAATGGTTTGAGGGAATCGAGGACGCCCCGGCTCCGGTGAGACTGGGAGGGAGGCTGAGGATGCGAAGTGTCGCGGTCGGTGGCGCCTGTTTTGTGCTGTGTGCGATGTTGTGCGGGGTGGTGTGGGCTGCGGGTGCCGTTACAGGTGCCGAACCCGAACAGGTTGCGGGCGAATTTGATCCCCGGGATTTTTCCGGAATCTATATCCGGCGGGGTGGAAACCGCGGCTTCGGCCCGCCTGCGAGCATGCCTCCACTGACGGCGGAGGCTGAGGCGGTGATGCGGATGAGAATTCCTTCGCCCGGCTACAATCGGCATCCACTTTCTCGAGAGATCGACGATCAGGCGCTTTCAAACGACCCCACCTTTGCCTGTAATCCGAAGGGCTTTCCCCGGATTCTCCTGGATACTGCCCACGATTTTCATGAAGTCATGATGCTGCCGGACCGGGTATTGCAAGTCTGGCAGGAGGCCCGTGCCATGCGCGAATTCTGGCTGGACGGTCGCGAACTGCCGTCGGGAGAAGACCTCGAAAACCTCGGGCCGGCCTGGTACGGGCACTCTGTGGGTGAATGGGAAGGCGACACGCTGGTGGTCAACACGGTGGGCTTCGACGACAGGGAATGGCTGGATCAATACGGATTCCCGATCAGTTTTGAAGCGCGGATTGAAGAACGCTACAACAAAGTCGACGCCGAAACCATCGAGCTGGGATTGACCCTTTATGATCCGGCACACTACTCGCGACCGTGGGTGTCCGATACGAAGATGTGGAAAAAAGAACCGCGTGAGAACGTGACGTGGTTTGGATGGTACGGGTTGTTCTCGGGCCTGGGCGAATTGCTCTGCGCGCCTCAGAACTCGAACGCCCTCAATCCGCGCGGTGGCTGAACCCCTTATATGGAGCGAACGATGAAAAAACTCTTCATGTTCACCGTCGTTGTTGCAACCGTGTTAACGCTCGCTGTGCCTGCGTTCGCGCATCACGGTCGCGGGCAAACATATGCAATGGATGAGGAACTGACATTGCGGGGCCAGGTGACCGAGGTGGTCTGGCGCAACCCCCATGTTTTATATTACGTGGACGTCGACGACGGTGATGGCAATGTCGTCAATTGGGCGTTTGAGAACGGAGGTGTAAGTCAGCTCGCCCGGGAAGGCTATCACCGTAACTCGCTCAGAGTGGGGCAGGTCATCACTGCCGTCGTCCATCCCGCCCGTAACGGTGCGCCGACCTCGATCGTTGTGCGGGTTATTCTCCCGGATGGCTCGGAAATGATGTGTCGCGAGTGTGACTAGAGCTTTCCGGAACGGGCAACCGGCCTACTGCGCGGGAGCGCCCGGGTCCCGAAATCGTTCGTTGTAGCCCTCGACCTCGTTCATGGGAGCGCAGATCGACTCCGTGATTCCTGAAAATATCCCTTTCCACCCAAAAAAACTGTAGTTCTCTTCCGGCTGGCGCGTGAAGACTCTCCGGGTGGCCTCCCAGGGCGCGGTATAGTTGTCCGGATCGTAAAGAGTCAGGAGTACTTCCACATTATCGGCGTCGAGACGCGTATAGCGCTCTTCGATCCGTGCGTCAAAGCTCTTCGGATGCCCCGGCCGATCGAGCCATGCCCGATCTTCGAGCCCCGTCGTGTTGACCACCAGCGTGTCCCCTTCCCATTCGCCCACAGAGTGCCCGTACCAGGCCGGCCCGAGGTTATCGAGGGCTTCTCCCGACGGCAGCTCGCGTCCGTCGATCCAGATGTAGCGGAGCCGCCCTTCCCACTGGAAGACCTGAATCAGCCTGTCGTCCATCTGCATGATTTCCGTCGGCTCGGCATCGAAAAAGAGCTTTGGAAAGCCCGCCGGATTGCACTCGTACTCAGGGTCGTTCGAAAGATGGGGATAATCGACCGTTCGTGGAGGAATGCGCCCGCTCATGATCTCCTCCGCCTGCGGCGTCAGGGGCGGCCGGTTCTCGGGTCCAAAACCTGCAAACGCGTTGGTCCCTTCCGTCAACATCCAGACGCCGGATAAATCACGCGCATCATATGGCTGGCTATCGGTGTCCTGTGCGGACGGGGTTTCAGCCTCGACGCAAGCTGCAAGCGAAACAAAGAATGCCAGCGCCAGGGCAGGCGCCAGCTTGAAGGTGTGATATCGCATTTGTTGAGATTCCTTTACTGCCGGTTTAGTTATCTAGTTATCTAAAGGAGAATGGGCAAGCGGGCCCATCCTGGGCGCGCCTGAGATCGCTTCAATCATTCCAGCCCGACCAACGTCATGGAGTCTGACCCAAAGTTAATCATCCACAATCCACGTGTCAAACAAATTGCCATCCCAGACGATTTCACGATCCGGAAGTATTGTTCAGTCACACGGTCTGCCGGTTTCGATTCGGCTGACGGTCTGGCTCCATTGCCACGGGCTGCCAGGTTCGACCAATCAATGGTAATTGCGGCTGATGTCTGATTATACTGGTCACCTGTATCATCCGAACTCTGGTCCCGATTCGGGTAGTACAGGCCACTAACCCGCATGGATCACCAAGCGACGCTTGATCGCGATTTTGCATGAAAGACTCATCGGCGGACGCGAGATGGGGTGTGGGGGAGGGTCTTCGGGTGAAGCGAGAAGGTTTTGGCGACATGAAAAGGGGATTTTCGTGCTCGAGAGAGCGTGGTTGGCCGCAATCAGACACACCTCGGCTCGGACTGGATAATCAAATCGAATTCAGGGACGAAGCGGGAGCGTCGGCGTCAGCATCGCAGTGGCATCGCCTGTAGGTTGCGCACAACGGCGGTGAAGACTTCGGCGTAGGGACAGGCTTCAGCCATCGACACCCAGACGTTGCGGACCGTGAACCGGATTCGGGCACCGATCTTGAGCAGCTTCAGCCGGATCGTGCCGCATTGAGCCCGCGCCAGTTCGGTATTGTGGAGTCCGAGTCGGCGCAGTGCATGCATGATCATGTAGGCGGCCGAAGACAGATAGAGTCGGAGTTGATTGGCGCGCATGGTGGACGCGCTGGTGCGGTCGGCAAACAGATCCAGTTGTTGCTCTTTGATCCGGTTCTCCATGTCGCCGCGCGCACAGTAGAGATCCTCGTATAGCGCACGGGCCTCCCAACGTTCTGGTGACAGCGATGTGACGATGAATCGGGGATTGGCGCCCTTGGCCAGAACCTCGGCCTTGCCCACGACGCGCCGTTGTTGGCTCCAACTGTCTCGTGTGCGATAGCGGAAGTCCTTAAATACCCGTGCCGATTGACCGGTGGATTCGAACTCCGATTTCGCCTGAGCCATGGCTTCAGCGATATCCTTCTTGAGTCGCTCGTTCTTGGCCAATCCCACCACGTAATCCACCTGATGGGATTCACACCAGGTCAGTAAGTCATCTCTGCAGAAGCCGGAGTCTCCACGGACGATGATCGACACATCCGGCCAGCTCTTCCGGATCTGTCCGATGATGCGGGTCAGTTCCTCAACCGATCCGGCCGCGCCATCGATATTGGAGCGCCGTAATCGGGCGCACAGCAGATGCTCACCCGAGAAGATGTACAACGGCAGATAACAGTAGTTGCCGTAGTAGCCATGAAAGAATCGTCCCTCTTGTTGCCCGTGGATCGGATCGTCGGTGGCATCGAGGTCCAGAATGATTTCTTCAGGCGCCGATTCAAAGGCTGCGATGAAGGCATCGACCATCCAGCGGTCGACCTGGTCCGTATCCATCGCAATCTTCTTGTATCGCTCCTCCCCGCCGACTTCAGCCCCAGTCAACTCCAGCCGATTCAGTGTGCACTTGGCCGCCAGAGCCTTTCCCCGGTCGCTGGCCTGCCGTCGGTTGCCTCCCAGCGGATCGGCCTTATCCACCGCCACGGCCAGCATCGGATCGGTGCGTAGTTGGTCGTGATCGTTCAGGTCTTCATATCCCAGACACAGGCCATACACCCGTTGCCCAATCAATTCTTTCACCGTGTGCTCGATCAATCGCGGGTCCCGGTGATCGGCGAAACATTCGGCCAGTCCATCGATCAACCCGGTCCGTTTTTCGACCTCCCGCAACAGCAGGACACCCGCGTCGGAAGTGATCTTCCCTCCGTCGAATCGAGCCTTCACTTTTCGTTGATTAAGTCCGTGAAATTCAAACGTGGTTTGGTTACACTCTGTCGTCATAAGGGCCGCCTTTGTTTGGTGTCTGAAACGTTCTTGTCAAACGCTTTATGCCAAACAGGGCGGCCTTTTCTGGTCCATCTCGTGATCTATACGGGCTAACCGGGTTTCGAAACAGCGATTGATGGTTGCCCCTTACTCACAAACAAGTCTCTGGAGGTGCGTCATGGAGAGGTGCTGGCAGTTTGCCCTGACGAGTGCGGTCATTGTGTTGCTTACCGGATGCTCGGGTCCGGAACCTGGAGAGGCACCGAATACGGAGTCGAACGTCGTCGAGGAGCCCCAACCCGAGCGCATCAACTGGAATCGGAGGGCTCCGTGGGCCGACACACGCCAGGACGCTTCACGGGAATCGAAGGCACCATTCCAGATATTCGACAACGCGTACTACGTCGGACTTCAGACCGTATGCGCCTATCTGATCGATACGGGTGAGGGACTGGTCCTCATCGATTCGACATTTCCGGACACGGGTGATGCCGTGCTGGACAATATCCGTACCCTGGGTTTCAATCCCGAAGACATCGAGTACATCTTCATCACCCATGCGCATACCGATCATGTGGGCGGTGCGGCCAGAATCAAGGAAGTGTCCGGAGCCCGGGTTGCCATGGCCGAGGGAGACTGGGGCGTCGTCGCGGGGCAGGAGGGTATTGGACTCACCGAGGATATCGTCCTCGAAGACGGTGAAACGATGACGCTCGGAAATACGACGTTTACGTTCTACCTCACCCCGGGACATACACCCGGTTCGACTTCGATCGAGTATGAGGTTCGGGATGGTGAGAACTCCTACCGCGCGCTCAGTCCCGGAGGGCTGGGAATGAACATGAGTCCTGAGATAACGCTGACGTTTCTCAGCAGCGTCGAACGGCTCAAGGCTCTGGGTCCATGGGAGGCCATGCTGCCGAATCACCCGTGGCTGATGCCCGGCACTCTCACTGATATTGAGAACGGCCTGTCAACCCGGGGAGATGGAGCGCATCCGGGCGTCCTCGCATCCGCAACGATCGACGCGTGGTTTGATTCGGTCTTGACCGTGATACACGAAAAGATCGCCTCTGAGACCCAGGCGCCTTAGTTCTGTCACAGGCGGTGCGATCCATAGAAGCGGCGGGTCCGCTACCGGCGCCCCCGGTCGGGAATTTTCCGATCGAGCCATGACGCCGCCTGACTATTTTGGGCACGACCAGAAGACTTCGAACAAAAGGATTGAGAGAATGAAACGGATGCTAACGCTGCTGTGCCTCGGATTCGTGTGGAATGCCGTTATCGCGGGGGACGTTGACGCCCAGGATCTTCTGATCCGGAACGTCCGGATTGTGGATGTCAACCGGGTGATCGAACGCGGCAACATCGTCATCCGAGGTGGACGCATCGCCTCCCTCGGGGCGGGAGCGCGGGCCGAGGGGCTGAGGGAAATCGATGCCGAAGGTATGACGGCCATGCCGGCATTTATAGACGGCCACCGTCACATCATCCGCGGTGAGGCCGATGGTTGGTTTGACAATCAATCGGTCGTCCGAATGCAGGAGTTTCTCGACGCGGGCTTCACAACGCTGATGGAAGGGGGCGGTCGGCCTCCGGGCATTACGGAACTGAAGCGCCGCATCGAGGGGGGTCAGCTGGTGGGTCCGCGCATCATCACATCCGCGCGCGCGAATACAAACCGCAGCGCCGATGAAGCTCGGGAACAGGTCCGCGCCGGAGCTGAGGCTGGAGTCGATATCATCAAGACCAGCATCAACATTACGGCGGCCGGCACCGAGCGGGAGGTGCTCCGGGCCCTCATCGAGGAGGCGCACCGTGTCGGCCTGCAGGTGATGGCGCATGCGGTGACCGTGCCGGCGATGAACGCGGCCGTGGAAGCCGGTGTCGACAAGCTCGTGCACACGCCCCATGACAGTTTCATGACCCCCGAAGAAGCGCAGGCGGTCGCCGGGGCCGGAATCGAGAATGCGTCCACGATCGGCTTTGCCGTTCCGCTGTTCGATATCTTCAACAACGACAACGTTCCTACCTTTCGCGATGGCAACCCATGGCCTGAGGAAATTACGGGGACCGGCTCGAACGCGGCCGGCGAGAAGGCCGTAAATGCGCGCACGCTGTGGGATGCGGGCGTTCTTTATGGTTATGGCACCGATACCGGGTATCTGCCGAGAGCCGGACTGCAGCACGAACTCCGTGCGCTCAATCTGATGTTCTCTCCCCTCGACCTTGTCAAGCTGATGGGCCCGGGTTCAGCGGCATTTGTCGACATGAGCGACGATCTCGGAACCCTGGACACGGGCAAGCTGGCGGATATCGTGCTTCTCGGCGGCGACCCCTTGGAAGGTTACTGGAACTACCTGAACGTCAAAATGACTATTAAGGAAGGTGTCGTCGTTTCCGATCAACGGTAGTCGCCTCCGGTCGAGATCGACAGATGCCTACAAGAGTGGGGGCCGATCTCGAAGATCGGTTCCCGTCCTTTGTTTGGTTTGCCCCCCCTCCAACCGCCCCGACCTCAAGTTTCAGTCGGTCTGGGGTATGATTTGCGGATCTCTGATATGGACTTTTCCGAGGAGGACGACGCGAATGAAACGTTGGTTCACTTTTTTCTGTCTTGCTTTCCTGGGGTACGCCGGCGTTCCTGGAGATCTGACGGCTCAGGATCTTCTGATCCGGAATGCCCGGATTGTCGACGCCAATGGAGTCATTGAGCGCGGAAACATCGTCGTCCGGAACGGTCGGATCGAATCGATCGGCGCCGGTGCGACCGCTACCGGGCTGACGGAAATCGACGCCCGGGGGCTGAACGCGATGCCGGCGTATATCGACGGCCACAGACACATCATGGGCAGAAACTTCGAACAGGAAAGTGTCGTTCGAATGCAGCAGTTTCTCGATGCCGGCTACACCACCCTGATGGAGGGTGGCGGACGACCTCCGGATATCGTGGAGTTGAAGCGCCGGATCGCGGACGGTGAACTCGTCGGTCCGCGCATCATTACATCCGGAAGGGCGGACCCCGGAAACTTTCCGACTCCTGAAATGGCACGCGCTCAAGTGCGGACGCTCGCCGACGCCGGGGTGGACATCATCAAGGCCCGCATCGAGGCTGAAGATAAGCCAGTCCTCGAGGCGATCGTGGATGAGGGACACATGGTCGGTCTGCAGGTGATGGTGCATGCGGTGAACGTGCCGGCCATGATCGCGGCGGTCGAGGCGGGTGCGGCCAAGCTGGTCCACACGCCCCATAACAGCTTCATGACTCCCGAGGATGCCCGGATGGTGGCCGACGCCGGCATCGAAAACCTGTCGACCGTCGGCTTTGCGGTGCCGCTTTTCGACGTGTACAACAACGACAATGTCCCGACGTTTCGAAACGGAGCGCCCTGGCCGGAGGAAATCCTCGGGACGGGATCGAATGCGGCCGGCGAAAAGGTCGTCAACGCCCGGACTCTATGGGATGCGGGCGTGACCTTTGGTTACGGAACGGACTCGGGATATCTTCCGAAGGACGGACTGGCGCACGAGTTAAAATCCCTCAACCTCGTTTTCTCCCCGACGGATCTCGTGAAGCTGATGGGGCCGAACACCGCCGCATTCATCGACATGGAGGACGAACTTGGAACTCTGGAAGCCGGAAAACTGGCGGATATCGTGCTTCTGGGCGGCGATCCGCTCGAGGGCTACTGGAATTTCCTCGACGTCAGGATGACGATCAAGGAAGGCGTGATCGTTTCCGACCAGCGCTAGCCACTGGCGATGTCCCTCTCACTGGCACCACGGGCACCAGTACCAGGGAGGGCGGTAGAACGTGATCAACCGCCCGAACGTGATTACGGCCATCCAGGACAACAGGGATACCCCTCCGATGACGCGGGCCGCCCACGGGGCGTTGTCCCCGGGCTGCAACGATTTGAACCGGCCGTACACGACCCCGTAGAAGACGAGGACGTTGAGACCGGCCATCCCCATGAACACCAGCTTCAGCTGAAAGGAAGGGTTGTACATATACTGGTCGGGGAAGCCGGAGAAGAAAAAGAATCCGGTCGTGACATTGATCAGGTAACCGAAGATGCCAAAGGGCACCATACGGTGCAATGCGTTGAGCGGGACCTTTTTTACCAGTCCCATCATCCTCAGGTCGAATATGCCGACCGTTCCGATCAGGAGGGAAAGGCCGATGAAGTGGAGGCTCTCGGCAACCCGCCATGCCCACCAGGATTCCCTCATGAAATCGGATACGGCGGTGCCGCCGATCAAGATGCGGAACGATTCCATGAAGGATTCCATATCAGCCCCGTACGGTTTTCATATCATCCGGTCCTAAAAATTCGGCATGTCCACCGTCAAACGAGTCGCGGTGTAGGCCAGCAGGCGTCCGGTCGTGACCGCCACCAACCACATGGCAATCGACACGCCCGCCAGGAGCCTGGCCTTCCCTAATACGGAATGGTTTTCGAGGTCCGGTTGGCGCAGTACCCGAACCTGGAGCCATCGCATGGTCAACATAGCCAGCAGGATTAAAGTCAGCTTCAGGTAAAAGATCGGATTCGTAAGCGCTTTGGTCGGATACGCGACCAACAGCAGGAACCCGGATATCGCGTTGACACAGAAGCCCGACCACAGGACCGGAAAGAAGCTCTCCATCGAAGCCACAGGGATACGATGACCGAAGCCGAGTATTCGTAAATCCAGCGCGACATTGCCTCCCACCAGGAACGCCATCCCCAGGGCGTGCAGCACCAGGACGCCTGGAAAAGCAAGCATGGATGGAGATTCCACCAGCCAGATGCTGAGGGAGGTCTGTTCCACCCACCGAAAAAATGGATCGAAGTTCATGGTTGGTGTTTCGTTTTTGTAGGGCGGAGTCTACCCCATCGAATATCGCGAGGCAAGATGCGTCCCGAGGATGTGGCGGATGGCTGTCGTGAATCAAACGCTCGGTACTGATTGGGCCCTGAAGCCGGCCGCGTGTGGCTGATGACGGTTGTGGCCCAGTGCTCTTCGGGTCGCAGGCTTTGTCCGAGACTGTTAAGACGGGCCACGCTGAAATCCAAGCGCCCGCGGCCTCGGTCGCGTACTCCGGTGCCCGCTCACCACTTCGCGCCTCCAACCCGAAGACGTTTGCGCGCGGCCTTTTAGATTTATGCCACTTCTGCCACGGACTGCTACACTGTGCCCTGTCCCATACCATTCGAAACCAACCAGGTCTACCGGGGAGATACCAATGACCAGTCGAATTCTCATGCTTGTTGTCCTTCTTGGAATGACGCCTCGACCCGCCATCGCCCAGGATGTGCGGTCGGTGCTTGAGGCCGCATCCGAGGCGATGGGCGCCTCCAACCTGAGATCCATCGAGTATTCCGGCACGGGGTGGGTGGCCGCCCTCGGTCAGAGCTACAGCGCGACCCTGCATGACGTCGGAGAGGGCTGGCCCCACTTCGAGGCCACCCGCTATACCCGGACGATCGACTACGACACTCCCTCGATGCGGGAAACCGTGACCCGCAGTCAGGGAGACTACCCCCCGCGCGGCGGAGGGGGGACGCCGCTTCAGGGCGACCAGACCCGGACTACGGTCGTCAACGGCAGCTATGCCTGGAACGACCGGGGCGGCGATCCGATTCCAGCTCCGAATGCAGTGGAATTGCGGCAGTTGGAGATCCTGCTCACCCCGCACGGCTTTGTGAAGGCGGCCATGGCCAGTGACAACGCGACGGCGTTTACGCGCCGCATACTGGCCGTCGACGACTCGATCCAGACTGTGACCGTGGTCTCGTTCAGAGCGCTGGGAAAATATCGTCTGAGCGGCATGTTCACCGATCAGAACCTGCTCGAATACGTCCAGACGCGGGTGGCCAATCCCGTCTTCGGCGACATGCTCTATGAGATTCGATACACCGACTATGAAGATTTCGACGGCACACAGTTCCCGACGAGCATCCACGGGCACGCCGGAGCCAGCGGCTATGACCACAGCCAGAAGTTCTGGTATCTGGACCCCAACTTCCTGCAGGTCAATGTCGCCGGCGTCCGGGCAAACGGCGGCCCCGCCCCGCCAGTCGTTCCAGACTCGGTGCGACGGGCGAGTGCGGGGGAGGTTCGTGTGGAAACGGAACCCCTGGCCGACGGCGTATGGCTCATCGGCGGTGGATCGCACAACAGCGTTGCCGTCGAGTTTCGTGATTTCGTGGCCGTGATCGAGGCGCCATTGAATGAGGAACGCTCACTGGCGGTGATGGCGGAAATCGGGCGGCTGGCTCCCAACAAGGCCATCGAGTACGTCGTGAGTACGCACCACCATTTCGATCACATCGGAGGGCTCCGCACCTATTACTCCGACGGTGCCCGGATCGTCGTGGCCGCGGCGAATCGGGATTTCTATGAACGGATTCTGTTTTCACCCGCGCCCCGGACGGTGGATCCGGACCGCTTATCGCTGCATCCGATGCCGTCGACCGCCACACCCTACGATCGATTCGAGACGCTGGCGCAAAACTACGTGTTGAGCGACGGCGAGCGGACACTGGAGATTCACGCGGTTCGGAATCTGAACCATGTCGAAAATATGGTGATCGCCTATCTGCCCGGTGAGAAGCTTCTGGTCAATGCAGACCTCTACTCGCCCCCGGCGGCGGGCGCCGCAGCGGGTCCACCCAACCGCAGAATGCGGATGCTCTACCGCAACCTGGAGCGGCTGGGATTGGACGTCGACCGCCACGTCCCAATTCATGGTCGGGTGGGGACCCACGAAGAGTTCGTCCGTATCGTCGGCGAGGCGGACTAAGTTCCTGCCGGGTCACACAGGATCGGCATCCAGACAGGCGTGATGTAGAATAAATACCATCGCTCGGAAAATCGGTGCTTTTGTCGAATGAATCCTGGCGATATGCAGACCGATACAGGCAATCAAGCAGGCCTTGCCTGCTCCGGCCCAACAGAATACGGGGAGTGCACCATGTCATTTGCGGATAGTCCACGGCTTCGAATCCAGCTCTTGTGCCTGACGGTTGGAATGTGCCTGCTTCCAGGTTCCGCCCTGGCACAGAGCGTGTTTACCCATGTGCACATGCGCGTTCCGGATACGAACGAGGCAGCGGTGTGGCATCAGGCACTGCTCGGCGGTGAGGTGATCTCGCGGGGCCCGGGACAGGCTGTTCGATATGGTAACGGGATGGTGATGACCATGCCGGCGGAAGGCCAGACGCTATCGAGCCAGGGCAGTGTCATCGATCACTTCGGCATCGCTGTGGAGGACGTCGCGGCTACCGTGGCCCGAGCCAGGGAAATGGGCGCCGAGGTCACCGACGAGCCGCGGGTCGGTATTACGGCATCGACCATTGCGTTTATCGTGGATCCCTGGGGAGCGCGCGTCGAGCTACTCGAAGACCCGGTCTACACGGGCGTGAATCACGTGCATATGATGGCGAGCGATGCAGACTCCGTTCACGACTGGTTCCTTGAAGTCTTCGGCGGCGAAGATATACCGGCGCGCGGTAAAGGTCAGTTCCACACCATCCTGTACGGTGACCTCTGGGTCCAGATATCGCAGGTTCCCGCCGGAGCGGCCTCGCCCAGTCGCTACCGGTCAATCGATCATATCGGTTTCCGTGTCCCCTCGCTGGAAGCGTTCCGCGCAACGCTCGAAGCTTCCGGGTATGCGCCTTACCTTGTCAGACCCAACCCGCCGGGCTCTGACCTGATGTTCTTTGAAGGACCCGAAGGCATCCACTTTGAAATCGCGGAGGTTGTCGGTAACTGACCGGGATGGCCGAACGACCTCCCTCCGGTTCCTGAAGAACATTGGGACTACGAGCCGCACCATGATTTCCTGCGGGAAGGCTCCGCCTGCCTTGCCCGACGTTGATGCGTTCCACCCAAACCAGTTCCGATTGAAGCGCTATCGCAGTTGATCGCCAATCGCCGCCACTCCCGCCATCGCGCAGGCTTCGTCGGCCGGCTGGCCACCCATTGCACCGGATACGCCGACTCCACCAATGGGCTCGTCACCGAGCATGATCGGTACGCCACCGCCCAGCGGTATCACACCCGAGAGTTGGCGCTGGCCGGCCTGGGGCGCATCTCCCGCCGTTCGTCCCGCCCATTCCAGTGACGTCCTCCGGAAGGTCCGCGCGGTATAAGCCTTGCGCCGGGCCAGATCGAGATTATGCGGCGACGATGTGTCTCCAGCGAGCATCAGCCGGGGCTGGCCGGCGCGATCGACCACTGCGATCGTCACGGTGATCAGATCGCCGTTACGACCGCAGGATTCAATCACCCCGTCAACAACAGCCATCGCCTGCGCGGCCGAGATGTTGTGTTGAACCAAGGTCTGGGCAACGGCGGGGGCCGGGGTCATGGCAAGTGACACCGTTATGAAAATGGCCGACACCATCAGCGTGACGGCGGTGCGGGAAATCGTCAATCGAGACATAGCAACCCTCCATTGGTCTCACCGACCAATTGCAAGTTTCAGGTCGGGCACACAGGCCGCGGATTCACCACTGACCCAGCCGCGGAAAGACCTGCCCAACGTTGTCTGGTCCGGGTCAACGCGTTATTGTAGCTGATCCGAATGCCCCGCAGCCCTGCTTCAGTGCATCCTTCAATGCATCCAACAATGCATCCAAGGATAAGAAGCTGGCGTCGTTTTCCCCGTGGAAAGCGATCGCGCCCGATGAGCGATCTGCATTCAAACGGCCTCAAATTGTCCTGACGGTGTTAAGTTGGTGCCTTCGACAATACCATTCCGAGCTGGGGACCCTTGCCCGATTGGGGGCGGTCAAGCTCAATCAAAGGAGTCGGCTTTGAGAAGACTAAGATCAGTTCTGTTGGTGATTTTGATGTTGACGGCAAACGCGGCGTGGGCGCAATCGTTTCCTCCCAATGAAGCGGGCGTGACCATGGGACACTGGCATCTCAATACGGGCAACGTGGAAACCACCAGGGATTTGTTTGTCGCGATGGGTGGCACCGCGATCAAAGCTGGGAATTTCGAAGTCGTGCGGTTTCCCGGTGTCTACGTCTATCTGCATCTGAACCCGGGCGCACCCGCGTCGGACGGCGGCACGGTCGGCAGCGTGGTGAATCACGTCGGTTTTACCGTGCAGGACGTTCCCCGAGCCACGGCCCAATGGAAGCCGGCAGGTGTCCAGGTTCTGCCAGGCAATAATGGCAGGACGACTCAAGCGTATGTCGTTACGCCGGATCAACTGCGAATCGAGATTCTGGAAAACAGAGACCAGGAATTCGCGATTCAGCACCATCACGTTCACTTCTGGATACCGGAATCCGAAATACCGGAGATTCAGGCGTGGTACGCGAAGGTTTTCGGCGCGAAGCCCGGGATGCGGGGAAGCAACCAGGCGGCGGACCTGCCCGGAGTGAATCTGACATTCTCCAGTACAGACGCGGCGACGGTCACCACCAAGGGGCGGGCGCTCGACCACATCGGTTTCGACGTCATGGACCTGGAAGCGTTCACGAAGAATCTCGAAGCAGCCGGAATCGAACTGGCCCGGCCTTACACGAAGAACGAACAATCCGGGAATGCGCTTGCGTTTATTTATGATCCCTGGGGCACCTATATTGAGTTGAACGAACGGGCCAGCCCGCGTTAGGCAGCAGTGGTCCGGGACCGGGGGCAGGCGCTCCTGCTGTGCCATCAGATTAGCGCTATGAGCTTCTGACTCAGGAGACCACCGTCATCCGACTGGACGTGGGAAGTTGTTCACGCCCCGAGCGAGGGTGAGCGGGCCCGGGCGGTCTCGGCGTCCGGTGAGGTCGGGGCGCGTCTTGTGTTCTTTGTTCGCCAGTGGCCCGGCCGAAGCGGACCCTGCCAGGGACACAGCATGCCGACAGCAATGATCGTGGGTGCAAGCCGGGGAATCGGACTTGAACTTGCCCGCCAGTATGCCCATGCCCGATGGCGCGTGCACGCAACGACTCGCGACACGGAAAGTCCGGGCGCACTGGGACAAATTCCCGGAGATGTCAGGCTGCATGATCTCGAAGTTCGAGATGCCCGCAACATTGCAGACCTGTCGGAGGCCGTTCGACACGAGGGCATAGACGTCCTGATCCACAACGCGGGCGTAGGGGACGATGTCCTTCCCCCGGCCGACGTCATGGCAGTCAACGCAGTTGCGCCGCTCGCCGTGACCGCAGCGCTGTTGCCGGCGATTGGCCGCAGCCCGCAGAAAAAAGTCGTCCTGATGACGAGTCAACTCGGCGCACGCAGGGGCGGCTCCCGCGGTCTGGGTACCTATGGAGAATCCAAAGCGGCGCTGAACGATGCTTTCCGCGAGCGCGCTCCGCAATGGGCACGCCTCGGACTGATCGCGATCGTTATGCATCCGGGATGGGTCCGTACCGACATGGGCGGACCCAATGCTCCACTCAGCGTAGAAGAGAGCGCGGCCGGCGTCATCGGCGTCATAGAGGGATTGACGCCGACTGAACACGGCCGCTTCTGGACCTGGGATGGGCGGGAACATCCGTGGTGAAGGCCGGTCTCGCAGGGATTTAGGCGAGATGGGCTCTTGAACCATGAATTCCGCCCTGCACGACTTCGAATCAGCGGTTTCCGGCATGCTGCCGGGAGCGACGGGTCTCTCAGCTGGGGGTTCCCCTCACTGCCAGCGACCTCTGTGCCGAATGGAAATGAGGGGATCCGACCCGACGCATTCGAGTCAGTTTTCAGCAGTCCAGACAGGTAACTACCTATGGCGCTAAAATCCTCACGCCGCAGCGCGATTCCTCCGTTCATCGTAATGGATGTCATGGCCGCGGCCGCCGATCGAGAAGGAGAGCGAAAGGCCGTCTATCACCTGGAGGTCGGGCAACCCGGCAGTCGGGCCCCGCGAGGCGTCATTGAGACGGCTCGGCGGGCGCTCGAAGGCGATCGGCTGGGCTATACCGTGGCATTCGGCGTACCTGAACTGTGCTCGGCGATCGCCCGACACTATCGTGACTACTACGGCGTCAGCGTCGATCCGTCGCGTGTGGTCGTCACCATCGGCTCCTCCGGGGCATTTGTCCTCTCGTTTCTCGCTGCCTTCGATGTCGGCGACCGCGTGGCGATGGCGGCACCCGGATATCCCTGCTACCGCAATATCTTGTCGGCCTTCGGGATCGAGCCGGTGCTGTTGCTGACCCAAGCCCGTCACCGGTTCCAACCCACCCTGGACCTGTTGGACGAGGCCGTCAGTCGGACGGGAATGATCGATGGCCTGATCGTAGCGAGCCCTTCAAACCCTGCCGGTACAATGCTCGACAATCAGAGCCTGAGTGATCTGTCGGCCTATTGTCACAGCCACGGCATCCGCATGATCTCCGACGAGATCTATCATGGCATCACTTACGGAACGAGGGCCTCGACGGCACTCTCATTCGGGAATGAAGCCTGCGTCATCAACAGCTTCTCCAAGTATTATTCGATGACGGGCTGGCGGCTGGGCTGGATGATCGTACCCGAAGACCTGTTACGGCCGATCGAATGCCTCGCGCAGAACCTCTTTATCTCGCCGCCGACGCTGTCGCAGTTGGCGGCCGTGGCAGCATTCGACTGTGTCGAGGAACTGGATCTGAACGTCGCACGGTATGCAATAAATCGGGTACTGCTGCTCGAGCAACTACCCAAAGCGGGATTCGAGCGCCTCTCTCCTGCCGACGGGGCATTCTATGTCTATGCCGACGTGAGCGACCTTACAGACGACAGCGTGTCCTTTTGCGCTCGGATGCTGGAAGAAACCGGAGTTGCCATAACACCTGGCGTCGACTTCGATCCGGTTCGGGGCCATCGCTTCGTGCGGTTCTCGTTTGCCGAATCGAGGGAAACCATTGCCGGGGCCGTGTCCGCCCTCATAGCCTGGAGAGGCAACCGATCCTAGCCTGCGTTTTTCAAGGATTTTCGTCGCGAAGCTCGTCGGGCCACTCGAAGACGTGGCTGAAAAGAGGCGCCGTCAGGGCAAGGTGCGCGCCGGGCGGTCTAGGAGCCTGCGCCGTAGGAAGTGAATGAGATAATTGTGTCGCAGTTAGGAGGAGATTGCGATGCCGACGACGTTTCGCCCGTACCAGCCGGATCAGGGGTTGCTGCTGCCGCCGGATATGCGGGATTGGTTGGCGGAGGGGCACTTGGCGCACCATGTGAGCGATCTGGTGGACGGATTGGACTTGACGGCGTTTTACGCGCCTTACGAGGGGGACGGTCGTCGCAAGTCGCCGTATGAGCCGCGGATGATGGTGAAGGTGATGATCTACGGGTACGCGACGGGGGTGTTTTCCTCCCGAGGGCTGGCGCGGAAGCTGGAGGAGGACGTAGCATTTCGGGTGTTGGCGGCGGGGAATTTCCCGAGCCATCGGACGATTTGCGAGTTTCGCCGCCGTCATTTAGCGGATTTCAAGACGCTGTTTGTGGAGGTGGTGCGTCTGGCGCGCGAGACCGGCGTTGCGAACTTCGGCAAGTTGTCGATCGACGGGACGAAGGTTCGAGCCAACGCCAGCAAGCGCAAGGCGATGAGTTACGGTCGGATGCTGGAGGAGGAGCGGCGTCTGGAGGGCGAGATCGAAGCGTTGCTGTCGCGCGCGCGGGAGACCGACGCGGCGGAGGACGCGCGTTTCGGGGAGGCGTATCGCGGCGATGAGTTACCCGAGGAGTTACGCCGCCGGGAGGATCGGCTGGCGGCGATTCGGGCGGCCAGGGCGCGATTGGAGGCCAGGCAACGGGAGGCCGACGAAGCGCAGGGACGCGAGCCCGGTTCGAAGCGCAACCGGAAGGGCGGGCGGCCATACAAGCGGGAATACGGCGAGCCGGCCGAGAAGGCGCAGGACAACTTCACGGATCCCGAAAGCCGGATCATGAAGACCTCATCGGAGGGTTTTCAGCAGTGCTACAACGCGCAGGTGGCGGTGGAGGGAGAGAAGCAGTTGATCGTCGCCACCGAGGTGTCGTCGAACGCCAGCGACCAGGGTCGACTGGTCCCGCTGGTGGACGAGGTGGAGGCCACCCATGGGGAACGGCCGGAGACGGTGCTGGCGGATGCGGGCTACTGCAACGAGGACGACCTTGAGGCGCTGGAGGCGCGCGGCGTGGACGGCTATGTGGCCTTGGGCCGGGAGGGCCGGCGCGCGGTCGCGGTGGACGCGGCCAGGCATCCGGCGAAGGCCCGCATGGCCGAGAAGCTGGCGACCTCGGCGGGACGGGTGCAGTACGCCCAACGCAAATGGCTGTCGGAGGCGCCCAACGGGTGGATCAAGGAGGTGCTCGGTTTCCGCCGATTCAGCCTGCGCGGCCTGAACAAGGTCCAGGGCGAGTGGAACTTGGTGTGTCTGGCGTTGAACGTCAAGCGGATGCAGGGGCTTCAGGCAGCCTGATGACAGGGATACCGCCCGCAAATCAGGCCGAACGAGGCTCGATTCAAGCACCCGTGGCGCACCCATCGGCGCCTCGTCGTCCAAAACGCCCATTCCCCGGTCACCGATACCGATTGATCGCCATCTCGCGTAATTCGCCGAGTCGAAAATCATCCTACGGCGCAGGCTCCTAGCCCGCATAAATCACCAGATGGACCAGAAAAGGCCGCCCTGTTTGGCATAAAGCGTTTGTCGAAGACGTTTTAGCAACCAAACAAAGGCGGCCCTCATGACGACAGAGTGTAACCAAACGACGTTCGAATTTCACGGACTTAATCAACGAAAAGTGAAGGCTCGATTCGACGGAGGGAAGATCACATCCGACGCGGGTGTCCTGCTGTTGAGGGAAGTCGAAAAACGAACCGGACTGGTCGGGGGACTTGCCGAATGTTTCGCCGATCATCGGGACCCGCGATTGATCGAGCACACGGTGAAGGAATTGATTGGGCAACGGGTGTATGGCCTGTGTCTGGGATATGAAGACCTGAACGATCACGACCAACTACGCACCGATCCGATGCTCGCCGTGGCCATCGATAAGGCCGATCCGCTGGGAGGCAACCGGCGGCAAGCCAGCGACCGGGGAAAGGCGCTGGCGGGCAAGTGCACGCTGAATCGGCTGGAGTTGACCGGTGCCGAAGTGGGGGCGGAGGAACGATACAAGAAAATTGCGATGGATGCCGACCAGATTGACCGCTGGATGGTCGATGCATTCATCGCAGCCTATGAATCGGCGCCTGAAGAAATCATTCTGGACCTCGATGCCACCGACGATCCGATCCACGGGCAACAGGAGGGACGATTCTTTCATGGCTATTACGGCAACTACTGTTATTTGCCGTTGTATATCTTCTCGGGTGAGCATCTGCTGTGCGCCCGATTGCGACGCTCCAACATCGATGGCGCGGCCGGATCGGTTGAGGAGCTGACCCGCATCATCGGACAGATCCGGAAGAGCTGGCCGGATGTGTCGATCATCGTCCGTGGCGACTCGGGTTTTTGCAGAGATGATTTATTGACCTGGTGTGAATCCCATCAGGTGGATTACGTGGTGGGATTGGCCAAGAACGAGCGACTCCAGGAGGTCATCGCTGAATCCATGGCTCAGGCGAAATCGGAGTTTGAATCCACCGGTAAATCGGCACGGATATTTAAGGACTTCCGCTATCGCACACGAGACAGTTGGAGCCAGCAACGGCGCGTCGTGGGCAAGGCCGAGGTTCTGGCCAAGGGCGCCAATCCCCGATTCATCGTCACCTCCCTCACACCGCAACGTTGGGAGGCCCGTGCGCTATATGAAGATCTCTACTGTGCGCGCGGCGACATGGAGAACCGGATCAAAGAGCAACAACTGGATCTGTTTGCCGACCGCACCAGCGCGGCCACCATGCGCGCCAATCAACTCCGACTGTATCTGTCTTCGGCCGCCTACATGATCATGCAGGCCCTGCGTCGACTCGGGCTCCAGGGCACCGAACTGGCGCGCGCTCAATGCGGCACGATCCGGCTGAAGCTGCTCAAGATCGGTGCCCGCATCCGGTTCACGGTCCGAAACGTCTGGGTGTCGATGGCTGAAGCCTGTCCTTACGCCGAGGTCTATGCCGCCGTTGTCCGCAACCTACAAACAATGCCACTGCGATGCTGACACCGACGCTGCGGCTTCGTCCCTGAAATCGATTCGCTTACCCAGTCCGAGCCGAGGTGTGTCTGATCGCGATCGTCAACGCTCTATTGAGCACGAAAATCCGCTTCTCACATCGCCAAAAACTCGTCAATTCACCCTGAGACGCTCCCCCCACACCATCTCGCGCCCACCCAGGGTTCTTTTACGCAAAATCGCAATCACGCGTCGATTGGTGATCTATGCGGGCTAGCAGCCCGTGGCATAAGTGGCATAATTCTCAAAGGCCGCGCGCAGGGGTCTTCGGGTTGCAGACGCGAAGTGAGGAGCGGGCACCGAGGTTTGAAACCGAGGCCGCGGGCGCTGGTTTTTCATCGTGACCCGCCTTAATTAATACCGGACAAAGCCTGTGGGGCGCCTGCGGCCTCCGTTTGAAACGTCGGTGGCCCCCCTTCGCCCACAGGGTTACGGCGAAACGGGGCCGTCTTCGTTGTCGCCGACTCCTCGCAATGAATGAGCATTGCAGCGTCGTCGTGACGTCGTGTCGTCACGGTGTGATCTCCTGGAATCCGGCCCCGTTTGGCCGTAACGCGGCCTTCGAGACTCATGCCACTGATGTCACGGGTTACTAGGGAGTGACCTGGTCAGAGACGGTATGGAAATTGGCCGCACTCTCAGCACTCTTCTGGTGTGTCCGGCATGCGAAACGCCCTCTTTCGCACAACTCGGCTGGATGCGGTTCGACGCCCGGATTTATGAGAACGACATCGCAGCAGAGGGGTTGCCTGCAATCGACGCAGAAGAGGAATCCGCCACTTATAAACGTTCGTTCAACCCGTCGCGAACCGAAGGAACAAAAATCCTTCATGGTTCACCTCTCGTGTTTCGATCGTTATTGATCGTGGATGGTGCTTTGTCAACGAAACGGAACATGCTGATCACAAGAAAAGCGGACTCAGCCGAAGCCCGCCTTTCTTCAGGAGAAACAGTCTGCAAAGCAGACGCATTCCTTATCTGAATCGCATGGTGCTTTGTCAAACAAAATCAGTCTGCCGACAGTCGGGCCTGACCCTTCAAGTTCAGGTCAACCCGTCCCAGCCCGCGCCGGAGGGCATGGCCTGCTAGCAGCCCGTGGCAGAAGTCTCAAGGGCCGCATTACGGCCAAACGGGGCCGGATTCTAGGAGGCGACGACGCTGCAATGCTCATTCATTGCGAGGAGTCGGCGACAACGAAGACGGCCCCGTTTCGCCGTAACCCTTTGGGCGCAGGGGGGGGTCGGGCCGCAGGCTTTGTCCCTCGTCGGTCACGATGAAAAGACATCGTTCCGCTCCTCACTTCGCGCCTGCAACCCGAAGACCCCTGCGTGCGGTCCTCGAGACTTCTGCCACGGGCTGCTAGGCCAGGCGATGCAATCCGTCGGTGGGTGAATTGGCCCGTCCCACCCACAGCCGTCTTAACCAGTTGGACAGAAAAGAGGTCGCTGAGGTCCGCCTGCTCCAATAGGGTGAGATTTCTATGAATATAAATTTGACAGCCAAATGGCCCGACACGATGCTGGTAGACAGACGGAAGGACACGTCGATTTTTTCAGACTGAAGGAGCCCGACGTGAACCTTGACCTACTGGCACTGATTCGTAGCCATCCATTACTGTCATCCATCATCGCCCTCGTTTTGTGGAACGCATTCAAAGGCAGGTGGCCGTGGGGTTAGCCTGGATTTGTCACGGGTTTTCGTCGCGAAGCGTCGGAGGCGCCGTCAGGGCAAGGCGCGCGCGGGGCGGGCGACGGAGGCGTACTTTACAGTACGTTGAGGAGCCCGACCAAGCGCAACGCGGCACTGGCGGATGGATCCGGCGCTGGAGCAGACAACTCGTGAGAAATGCAGGTTAGCGCTGCCTTCACCTTGACGTGACACTCACCAGTTTGTCGATCGAGACTGGAACCCTTGAATCGGGACGTATTTTCCCCATCATCACCGCGCTGAGGCCTCTGATTTCGCCTATACTTTCCGGATAGACATCCTGAATAGTGAATTCAAAAGACGTGGGCGGTGTGCCCCCGGGGAAGATGGCGCCCGGAGAAAGGAGGGTGAAGTGTTCTGGAAAACTTTGGGAGTTGTGATTGTAACGCTGGCGTGTTGCCCCACTCTGATGGCACAAAGTGAAGCGTTCCTGGGAATCTGGGAAATCAACCTCGAAAAGACTACGAACTATTTCCAGCAGAGCCAGATGATGATCAACGTGCCGGCGCCCGGAGGGGGTTTCATCAGCACCCGTGCCCAGATCCGCCAGAACAACGAGTCATCGAGCACCGAGATCCATCCGGTCGGCTTCGATGGGCGGCCTTACCTGACCACGGGGGGCGATGTCCGGGAGATTTCCTACGAACTGATTGATCCGCGTACGATTGAGCGAACCCACAATCGAAACGGAAGAATCTCTGTCGACCGGGAGCAGGTTTCCGAGGACGGTCTGACCATGACGGTCACCCAGACGGACCGTGTCCGAATCTACGATAAGAAGTTCAACGTCGTAGCGCCGGAATAGGGATTGGAGATATTCACGACTCGTCTGCGGGGGAGACCGAACGGTCAAATAGCCTTCCGTGGCACGAAGAAGGCGATACGCCCCCCCCCGGGCGGCGTGTGGCGGATATCGGGCGATTTGACGAACGAATCAGCCGATGCCGGAACCGGAATTCAATAGCTGAACGTCGGCGAACGATATCGATGGACCAGTCGAACACCGTCACTGAACGGCTGCGATCATACCCTTGAGCGACACCATTGAGCATCGCAAGCGCGGTGATCACCGTCGGTGTGACTGATTGTTGCTACCAGCGTTCGCGTGCGAACGTCCGATCGTCTCCCGGTACCGGGCGCCATGCCCCTCCCCGATTCAAGCATCCAGATACCGGGAACTTTATACGAACAGCTGTAACGAGCCGACGCATCAATTCCCAGTTGCGGCGAACATCGTTTGAAGCCTTGCCCGATCAACCTGGTGGCCTCTGAGGTACACGCGGTCAATCGCGCGTGAGTTGGTGATCTCCTCGAGCGGGTTTTCGTTGAGCACGATGAAATCGGCGCTCTTGCCGACGCTGACAGAGCCCAGGTCATTTTCAAAGCCGAGGATCTCGGCCCCGTTCTTCGTCCCGGCCACAATCGCTTCCGCTGGCGTCATTCCCGCCGCCACCATGTTCTCCAGCTCGGTGTGGGCGGTGAAGCCGATAAATCGATCTCCGCCCTGGCCGCCTCCATCGCTCCCGATGCCGATTCGGACCCCGGCCTCATGGAGCTTCATGATATTGGCGGCTGTATAGTCCCAAGATTGTCGCGCCCGCTCCAGCGCCTCCGGCGCGGTGCCCGCAATCCTTTCCCGCAGCCGGTTGATTTGTTCGGGTGTCACCGTCTCAAGCAACAGTGGTTCGGGCGGATCGAGATACGGCGCATAGATCGTCCGACGCCCGACCTGCGCGAGCAGGACGCTCGTTTCAGGTCGCTCCCTGAACAGCTCCAACAACTCGTCATCGATCTCGGTGATCATGTGCGCGAAGACATCGAGGCCAGTCCTCAGGAGGGCCTTGGCTTCCTCCAGGCCCGTGGCATGTGCAGCGACGCGGATGCCGTTCTGGTGGGCTTCGTCGATGATGGCCCCGTACAGGTTCGGTGCCAGCGGTTCGACATTGCCGCCACGGGAGTCCACCCACGTCTTGACCACGGCCACACCTTGCGAGGCCAGCTCACGAACGTTGGCCCGCGCACCCTCTTCAGTCGTGACCACGTACGCCGCATGCCGCATGTTGTTCGGGCTGAGTTCGCCAAGCGGTGACAGCCCGCGGCCTGCAGTGAGGAAACGGGCGGCGTCAGGGTACTCACCCGCCAGGATTGCGTCCCTCAATTCGAACGGCATCGCTCCGAAGTCGGATCCCATCGCCTGGCTCGCACTCACCCCGTGATAGGCGAATCGATACATGTGGTCCAGAATATGTTCTCGCGTGTAATTCTCCGGCCCGCTCGTCAGATTCTTCATGTACCCGATGTGGGAGTGCGCGTCGACCAACGTCGGCATTATTGTCTTTCCCGTCACGTCGACCCTCACTGCATCGGCCGGCACCTGGAAGTCTCCCATCTGCCCGACCTGGACGAACCGGTCCCCTTCGACCCACAACGCCGAGTTTTCGATGGCTGGGCTGCCGTCGCCCACGATCAGGCGCGCCCCTTCGAATACGGTCACCGGCCCGGCTGTCTGGTTTGTCGGTTGGGTGGAGCACGCCGTGGTGACGAAGAGCAGACCAACCAAAAGTATTCTGAAACCCATGTTCCCTCCTTGCGTTCACTACAGTGCTGGTATTCGGGACATTATAGGGGGAATGAGGAGCAATGTCGCAGTAACGTGCCGACATCGCCGGGCATTGTGCCCGCTTGCGGAATCATCTGAACAGTTTCCACACGCTCCCTGACTGAATTCTGACAGGGCTTGGTGAATTTTCACCTGGCGGATTCGGGGTGAACAGGGAATCGAGAATTAAATGGCGCCTAACTCCGGGCCTTAGTATTCTTTTGTCAGATTTTCTCAACTTCCGTTCGTGAACGAATAGTGTTTCTGTTCGAAGTACTTTGACGATGCACAGTCGTTGGCCCCTGCTCAAACCGAAGATCCGCTGCGCAACAAGTCCTGAATTCAGAAGCCATCAGACCCCCGATATCCAACATGAGAGGAGGTGCCATGTCGGCAAATTGTAACAATCGCTCGCATATAGGGTGCGTGCTGGTGGCACTGGCACTGGCGACCCCTGGATGTGCAGGTGTGGATCAGCAATCGGAGACAGCCGCGTCGACCCCGGCCGAGACACGAGACGCGTCATCGGACATCCCCAGCTTCCGCGTCGATCCCTTTTGGGCCGCCGATCTACCGAACGACTGGATTCTGGGACAGGTTTCCGGGGTGTCGGTCGACGACGAGGACCACGTCTGGATCGTGCATCGGCCGCGAACACTGGACGCGCGGCAACGCGGTGAGGAAGGGATGTGTTGTGTCCCGGCGCCGGCGGTCATTGAATTCGATCCGGACGGAAGCGTGGTGCGTGCGTGGGGTGGGCCGGGCGAGGGATTCCAGTGGCCGGACAACGAGCACGGCATCTACGTCGATCGAGGGCGCAACATCTGGATCGGGGGCAACGGTCCAGACGACGCCCATGTGCTCAAATTCACCGCAGACGGTGAGTTCCTGCTCCAGATCGGGCGGTTGGGGCAGACTGGCGGTAGCAATGACACCGAAAACCTGGGACGTCCTGCGGACTTTGGAGTCGACGAGGCCGCGCAGGAAATCTATATCGCGGACGGGTACGGCAACCGCCGCGTCGTCGTATACGACTTGGAGACGGGCGAGTACAGGCGGCACTGGGGAGCGTACGGTGAACGCCCCGATGACGTAGAGCTTGCTGCGTACGATCCGGGGGCGGAACCCAGCCGCCATTTCCGGAGCCCCGTCCACGGTGTCGCGATTGCTAACGATGGACGCGTGTACGTCGCGGACCGGACGAACAACCGCATACAGGTGTTTCAGAAGGATGGAGCGTTCGTGCGGGAGGCCTTTATCAGACCCGAAACCCTGGGCAGCGGATCAGTCTCCGGCGTGGTCCTGTCACGAGATCCGGTCGAGCGGTGGTTGTTCGTGCCGGATGGCACCAACAACGTCGTGTGGATCCTGGATCGCGCCTCACTCGAAGTGGTCCACTCCGTTGGGCGGCTGGGCAAGAACGCCGGGCAGTTCTACAGACTGCACAACCTGGCGATCGATTCGCGGGGGAATTTGTACACGACCGAGGTCAACGTCGGGCAGCGCCTGCAGAAGTTCGACCGCGTTGGGGAATAGCAAGGGTGCCCACCCTCGTGGCCGCAGGGCGGGCCACGGGTGTCGTATTTATTAGCCGCGCCCAGCTCCGTCGCAGCGCGCCAGGTTTACGTAGCGTACCGGCTGTCCCATTCTCACAGCGGCCATCGTCGTCTGGCACTGCTTGAACTGCCGATCCCCGCTTCCAGCTTTTCTTAGAAGATCGCCAGCGGGTTGAGTGGGGAACCGGTGCCGCCTTCAACCGGCAGTGGCGCGAACGTCATCAGGAATTCGTAACGGTTGAGCGCCCTCGCCATGGTGACGGCCTGTTCCAGATCCAGACACTCCACGATACCGATGCCCATCCAGTTGAGTACGGCGATATGAACGGGATTGCGCATTCCCTCCCAGCCGGGTCTGGGATTCCAGTCGATATTGAAGTCATGGCCGATAAAGGCCGGCATCCGTTCGTGCATCCACGGAATCGTGTCGGCATAGTATCCGGCCACCTGGTCCCTCCATGCCCCCTCGGCGGCACGGCGTTTCCAGCGGCCGATGTAGAGCAGCACGACATCCCCAGGTCCTGCTCGCACTCCTGATATCTCTTCCCACGCTTCGAGATCCGCACGTGTGATCGGTATGCTGGGATCGACCCATTCGACGCCTTTCAGCTGCGCGATGTCGTAGAGGACGGCGCGCGTGGCGATACCGTCTCTCCAATTCATGACGCTGCCTTGCTTGCAGCCGTCTTCGGCAGTCAGGTTGCCCTCGACCGGAATACCGTTGTACATCTGGCCGTTCTCGAAGAAGTGGCACCAACTGTCCATGTGCGCCACCGTGAGCCCGTGGTAGCTAACCTGGTAGTTATCGGCGGTGCCACCGTCGGTGATGCGGAGCGTCGTCCGTCGGAACAGGCCGTTCTCGTTGACGTCGGCCGCGGCGACCTGCGGCACCGCTGGTGCCATCGACACGACGACGCCGTTTCTGACCAGGCTGGTGGCGCTCAACACCTTCTCCGGGGTGATGAGGTTCGCCGCGCCTTTGTTGTCCCCGCTACCCCAGCGGCCCCATGTCTTGAAGTCCTGCCTCCATTGCTCGTACTGGCCCCGGAGCTCCTCGGTGTCCGCAGGAGCCACAGGTTCAGGCGTCGGCAACGCTGTTCCGGCTTGACCTTGCGCTTCCAGTTGGAATCCGCCAGTCGTTCCGACGAGAACGAACCCAATAATCACGGCGATCCGACCCAATTCGATATTCTTCATTCTGCTTCTCCCAAATGCTCGCCAGCGTGAATACTGACTGTAGTCTACTTCTGCTTATGGCTGCAGTTTCAACCGGCCGATGCAACACGTACGGACGTTTCCAACGGCGAAGCGCGATCATTCACGGGTTGCTAAGCAGCCCGTGGCAGAAGTTTCGCGGGTCGCGTTACGGCCAAACAGGGCCGGATTCTAGGAGGCGACGACGCTGCAATGCTCATTCATTGCGAGGAGTCGGCGACAACGAAGACGGCCCCGTTTCGCCGTAACCCCTTGGGCACAGGGGGGCCACCGACGTTTCAAACGGAGGCCGCAGGCGCCCCGCAGGCTTTGTCCGGCATTAAGTAATGCAGGTCACGATGAAAAACCAGCGCCCGCGGCCTCGGTTTCAATCCTCGGTGCCCGCTCCTCACTTTGCGCCTGTAACCCGAAGACCCCTGTGCGCGGCCCGCGAGACTTCTGCCACGGGCTGCTAGTTCTCGACGTACTTCGTGACGCCCCGCAGCTGTGCTTCCGCCGTGTAGATATTGCCTTCGGGGTCGATGGCAATGCCTTCTCCCATCGCACCCTCTGCAGCATCCGACGAGTGTGCCGGAATGAACATCGTCACCTCCCCGTCCTGGAGGCTGCCGATCCGGATCCCCCGCAGCCAGCCCGGGTGAGTCGATTCCCTCGATTCGGAGTCGGCCGTGTAGATGACGTCGTTGCTGTCGACGGCCAGTCCGCTGACGCGCCCGAAGTCGAAGTATTCGCGGATGAAGCTGCCGTCCTTGGTCAGTATCTGGATGCGATGGTTGTGGCGATCGGCGACGATGAGCCGGCCCTGGGAGTCGAATGCGAGCGCATGCGGCGTCCGGAACTCCCCCGGTCCTGTTCCGGTCTGGCCAATGACTCTGAGAAACATTCCGTCTCTGTCGAAAACGGAAATGCGGCCGACGAGGTTGGAATCGTTAACGCTGGTATGGCTCTCCGCCACGTACACGTCACCATTTGTCGGGTCGGTCACGAGGCTCGTCGGGTCCGTCAGAGCTTCGGGAGGGTTTCCGGCCAGTCCCGGTGTCCCAAGCGTCATGAGGACCCGGCCTTCAGGACTGAACTTGACGACGACACTTCCCTTGTTGCCCTCAGCACGTGCGTCGGCGACCCACACGTTTCCGTCCCGGTCGACATGGATGCCGTGCGGCCAGACGAACATCCCGCCGCCAAAGCTCATGATCTCTTCCCCGGACTCATCGAAATGGTGGACGGGGTTCGCCTGGCTGTCGGCACAGCCCGGGGTCGTGCCGGGTGAGCATCGGTCGACGGCCCAGACAGATCTGCCATCGCGGTCGATGGCCACGCCGTTGGAACCGCCCCACGGTCTTGCCTCTAGATTGAGCTGTGCCCAGTCCCGGATGACGCGATAAGGATTGGCGCCGCTGTTGACGGGCTCAACTCTTTCCGTATCAACAGTGCCAGCTCGCTGTTGCGTTTGAACACTCGTCGCGGGTAGGACAATCCCGACGGCGGCGACCACTACCATCAGAGGGAACCTCACGAATCCTGAAACGCTCATCTCGATTCTCCTTCTCATTTCCAATTCTGGTTGGCCTTGTAATGCGGGGCCTCCGGACTATGTTCGGCCAACTCGATGCGGCCCATGTTCGGGCTCGCAATGCGGGTGCGGGTCAAGTGAGTATCGCTGATGTCCGTATCACTGACCCCTACGCCGTCTCTCCTGGACCGTGCGACCGAATCTGCCACGTTCCCGACCTTCACGTGTTTTTAGTCTCTCCTCTCAGTCGGGCAACTGCAAGCCATTGCTTGTTGTATTGTGTCGTCATCGTCGATGAAGGCATCAAGGCAATGAGACCCCATCCAAGCTTATCTTCTACAAACCCAATCTCAATCCCCAACAAAGCGCATTCTCAGAAGGTCCAGCTATCGCTTTATGTCCTGACGCGCTCCCCGGCAACAATCCACATTCCTTTTTCATTGTTAATGTGTCAATGTCAGTGCTCCATTGACCTGAAGGCCAGCGTGTAGTCTCATTTAACTAGCACGTTTTCAATGGCTGTAAGCCGTTGAAAACGGCGGCACGTCCTATGCCGCGCCGCAGGCTGCCAAGAAAAATGGTTTTTCAGCAGCCAGCTCGTGCAATCCGGCACCAGACTCGCCCGCAACGAAATTTTGTTTCCGCAAGGTAAGGGCGGTCTGGGTGAAGTCTGGAGAGGGAGGGACACCAAACTGGGGCGTAAAGTCGCCATCCAATGAGGAGATCAACATATGAAAAAGATTCAATTCGCATTCGCCGCCACCGTGCTTCTGTTACTGGCGGTTCAACCGGGAAACGCCGAGCGTGGTCAGGACGCGCCACAACCCATGAGTTTCTTCATTACCAGCGTCGGCCCCGGTAACGGCGCCGATCTGGGTGGGTTGGCAGGGGCCGATGCGCACTGCCAGTCGCTGGCCGAAGCCGCCGGTTCTGACAGTACCTGGCGGGCGTATCTGAGCACGAGCGGTCCGGGCGGTGTCAACGCGCGGGACCGCATCGGCAACGGTCCCTGGTACAACGCCAGCGGTGATATGATCGCCCGCAATGTGGCGGACCTGCATGGTGACGTCCAGCGCGACCGGAACAACCTGCACAAGGGCACGGCAATCAGCCAAACCGGTGAAGTGATCAACGGCCGAGGCGATCAGCCCAACCGGCACGATATCCTGACAGGTTCGAACTCCGACGGACGGGCTTCAGACATGACGTGCAACAACTGGACAAACAGTGGCGACGGGAGTGCGATCGTCGGTCACCACGATCGCAGTGGTGGTGGCAACACGTCGTGGAATTCCGCGCACGGATCACGGGGTTGCGGTCAGGATGCACTCCGCGGCTCGGGGGGTGACGGGCTCCTTTACTGCTTCGCTACAGACTAGTGGCCTATACCACCCAAATCGGGACCAGCGTTCGGGCCAAACGGCGTTGGATTCTAGGAGTCGGCGACGAGTAAATGCTTCGACATTGCGAGGAGCTGACGACGACGAAGACAATGCCGTTTCGCCCGAACCCTCTGGGCCGATGGGGGTTGCCGGCGATATCTTCGTTGTGAGCCGTCGTCGATGTGAAGACATCGACTTTCGTCTCGCGCCTCGATCTCTCCGGCAAGACCCATCGGCCCTGGTCCCGATTCGGGTGGTACAGGTCACTAGCCAGTCCCAGGACAGACACCGGAGTCTCGCGGGCGATCTCGATGGGCCGCGTCGCGCGATTGGTGTCTGTCCTGAATCATTTCCCTGCAGCCTGGCTGCAGTCCTGTCTTTTCAATGGAATCGGCCATAACACCCGCACACGGCGAAGCCCCGCGCTTTCCCGGCAAGAGTGTCAACGCCGACGTGTGGCGTGCGCCGGATTCCAAGCCCGGAGGTGAAACTGTCCCACCAGTGCCGCGGCCAGTTTAAGCTCAGGCGCCGGGTATAATGTCGAACCATGGTGGTCCGAGGACTGTTTCTGTGTGTGTCGTTTCTTGCATGTGCGCCTTTCGTGACTGATGTTGTATTTTCTCGACAGCTACAACAATCGAACGGTTCCGCCCGGTTGAACGTTCCGTGGATTCACGGCAGCGAGGACTGTGGCGAGAATCAGGATCCGCCCGTTCAGGTGCACCGGTTTAACGACAGCACATGGATCCTGCGTCAGAACAAGTGCATCCATTACGAGGCCCCGTTTATCTACCTCCTCCTGGGGGACGAACGCGCGCTGATGCAGGACACGGGTCCCGTGGCTGGGTCCGATGGAATCCGAAGCTCCGTCGACGATATTATCGAGCGTTGGCGAGAGCGTCGAGGTGGCGAGGGGGTGGAACTCGTCGTCAGCCACTCGCATGGCCACGGAGACCACGTGGCAGGCGATCGTCAATTTGAGAATCGGGATCAAACGCTAACTGTCGGTGCGAGTGTCGAAGCCGTCCAGGCTGCGTTCGGTATTTCCGACTGGCCGCTAGAGAACGTCGAGTTTGATCTGGGTGGGAGAATACTCGACGTCATTCCAATTCCCGGCCACGAGGAGAGCCACGTGGCGATCTATGACCGTCAGACGCAGATTTTACTAACCGGGGACACGCTGTATCCGGGTCGCCTGTACATCCGGGATTGGACCGCATATTAAGGACAGCATCAGCAGGTTGGTCGAATTTACGCGGTCCAGAACTGTGTCCTACATTCTGGGTACACATATCGAGATGTCAAGCCGTTCTGGCGTCGACTACCCGATCGGAACACAGCATCAGCCAGATGAACATCCTTTGCAGTTGCAGTCTTCCCACCTGCTCGAACTGAACCAGGCGCTCGATGCGATCGGAGATGAGCCCCGGGCGGAAGTCCACGACAGCTTCATCATATTTCCCATCCGGTGAGTACATCTGACCCTGGTCGGTGGGCCGTTCACCCGGAAAATAGCTGGATCATCGTTTCATACGAAACCACCCGACTTATGGTGCCAAAACTTCGGTCTCCTCAAAGAAGACCCATCCCTTCGTGTAGACCCTGGCCGGCGGACAAACGGTTCAAGCAGCTTCTGACAACTACCGCAGCGCTGACGATGTCTGCGCATGGGTGTTGTGTCATCCGGCGCGCGGGGCCAGGTCGCTCGGCGGCCCGACCGAGCCCTTGCGAGACTTAAGGTATGACCTTGCCGAACGCGGTATTGCTGTTCTCCGATACGAGAAAGGCAGACGCGAGTACGCTGCACGTTTTGCCCAGCTTCAGAACATTACGGTCCTGAAGGAGTCAATAGGAGACGCTTTGCTTGGAAATAACGAATTGGGAGAGGGCGCTTGATGAACGCTCTGACGTGACGATCAAGGTGTACCCGGACCTCAACCATATGTGTTCATGCCCGGCCAAGGCACAAGCACTCCGTCGGAGTACGACAAGAAGAGCGAGGTTTCGAGTTCTGTACTTGATGACAACGCAGCATTGAGTCAAGGCCTACAAAACCCGGTTTGCACGAGAATTTATCTATGCGGGTTAGACTCGTGTGCTGAAATGTTTGCCTTGATCGGAACGCCCTGCCGTTACGCCATCGTCGGAATCCTGATGACGGTAGGTGCATACGCTCAGATTGCGCCCGATCCATTTTCTCCGGTTGTTGTCGACTACGAAGCAGCGCGTTTGGACCGCGTTGTCACTGCCGTTCGGATTACGGAGGCCATCTCGCTGGACGGCGCCCTCGACGAGGCAGCCTGGGAGTTGGCAATTCCAGCCACAGAATTTGTTCAACGACGACCCAACCCGGGCGCTGTATCCGCCGAACACACCGAAGCCCGCTTCCTCTTCGATGAAGACAACCTCTACGTCGGTGTCATCTGCTACGACTCGGATGCGGCGAACATCGTGGTCAACGAATTGGAAGAAGACTTTAACTATGTGGGCGGGGACATCTTTACCGTAGCCATCGACAGCCTCCACGATCTGCAGTCCGGCTTTCTCTTCACGACCAATCCAGCAGGTGCGAAAGCGGATTTCCAGACCAGCCCGGGTGTGTTTAACGCGGACTGGGACGGTGTGTGGGACGTTCAGGTCAGACGGAACTCGGAAGGATGGATCGCCGAGTTCGTCATTCCCTTCAAGACGCTTCGGTTTGCGAGTTCGACGTCCCAGGAGTGGGGCATCAATATGAATCGCAATATTCTTCGGATCAACGAAGAAAGCGACTGGTCCCCGATTCCGGTGCGCTTCGATTTGTCGAGGGTGTCCCAGTATGGGACGCTGCAAGGATTGGAGAACATCCGCCAGGGCCGAAATTTGAAGGTCACGCCCTTTGTGACCGCTGGATTCACCCAGGTTCGACCGTCCGATGACCCTTTTGGCGACTTCGACTCGGACAGCGATTACGACGGTGGTGTGGATCTAAAGTACAGTCTGACGCCGTCGCTCACTCTGGACGCCACCTACCGAACCGATTTCGCGCAGGTGGAAGTGGACCAGCAACAGGTCAATCTGACGCGCTTCAATCTCTTCTTTCCCGAAAAGAGGGATTTCTTTCTCGAAAATGCAGGGACGTTTGCTTTTGGCGGTGGAGACAACCTGGTCCCGTTTTTCAGCAGACGCATCGGACTGAGCTCTCAGGGAACGCCGATTCCGATTGTCGGCGGCACCCGCGTGACAGGTCAGGTTGGTCCTTATGATGCGGGCTTTCTGATGATGAAGACCCAGAGCCAGGGCCAGACGCCGTCAAACAACTACCTGGTGGGGCGGCTCAAGAGGCGGTTCCTGACGAATTCATGGGTTGGAGGCATGGTGACGGGCCGTGAATCGGAGGTGGATGGGGACTACAACCGTGTCTACGGTGTCGACATGCATCTCCAGTTTTATGAGCGTCTGGAATTCGACTCTTTCTTCCTTCGAAGCGACACGCCAAGCCTGTCCGGGGGCAACCAGGCGCGGCAATTCGAAGTCGCCTGGCGTGATGACGAGTTGATCGTGGCGGCGGGTTACAACGAAATCCAGACGAATTTCAATCCCGAGGTGGGATTTGTTCGCCGGGGAGATAACACGCATTACAGGGGCGACGTTTCCTGGAATCCTCTAATTGAGAGCAGTCCGTTGTTTCGAAACCTCGTGATGGCCCTTGCGTTCAACTACTACGAAGGTGGAGCGACCGAAGAGATCGAGACGCGCGAGGAGGGTCTCAATCTCGGCATTCGCTTCGAGAACAATGGGTCCGTCGATTTTCAAGTGATCCGGACCTTCGATCGGCTCAGGGAACCGTTCCCGATTCACCCCAGCGTCTCGATCCGGCAGGGCGACTACGGTTACACGGGCTATGCAGCGACGGCGTCCAGCAATCCGGGGGGGAAGATCAGCGGGAACGGGAGCGTCGAATGGGGTGAGTTCTGGAGCGGTCGACGCCAGTCGTTCACCGGTGGCGTGAGCTGGAAGCCGAACGTCAATTTCAAAACGGACATCGAATACACACGCAATCAGGTGAATCTGGCTGAAGGGAAATTTACGTCAGACCTAGTCCCAAAACAAGCGCATAACCAGTGGACAAACGGCCGGTTCACGGCCGTAAAATTGGAGGCATAAGCTCCCGTTCCCAGATCGCTTTTTCCAGGTATGCGGTTCGTGTTGTATCTGTTTCAGTTGCCGCCTCGCCGTGTCTGTTTGAAGGGTTGAAAGAAACCGAGACCTCGACCGCCCGGGCTCAGATCCATGATCGGGTCAGCATCGCAGAGGTTGACGCAACACATCCACGGCACGAAACAAGACTGGCAACCACGGGTTCCAGGCCATCAGCCGGAAGACGATGCGCCGACCAGTACGCACGAGCTGGCAAGGCACGAGCATGAAGGCGTTCAGGAACGTTTTGAACTCCATGCGTAGCACGGTCTGCTTCTCGGCCTGATACTTCTGGCCCCAACGTCCGGTTTCGGGCAGCAATAACGCAAACCACGCCTTCAGTGTCCAGGCCAGTGAGGCCATCACCATGTAGGCCCAGTTGCTGGTCTGATCCCCGACCGGCATCCCCAAGGCGTGTACGCCGTTCTTGAGCTGCTCAATAAGATTCTCTTGATTGCACCGTTGATTCGCACGCATCACGATCTGATCCGCAGGATCCGCACGGTTGGTAATGTAGAAGAAGTACCGGATGTCGTCGAACAACACCTGCTCCCCTTTGGCCACCGACAGATTCTTTCGCACCACAACGACGCGGTAGTCCCGATCGCAGGCTCCGGGCCGATACGCAAACTCGGCCACATCCTCGCCCCGCAAGCGGATATTCTCAAAGTCACGCTCCCGAACGATCCGTTCCTTGACCTTGTCGGGACGCTGGCGGGGTTGGCTGGCTACCTCGTACTTGGCGGGACGTTCCAGGCGCGCCCAGCAGTCCGGCTCCAATTGGTCGGCCCGGGCCACCAGGTTTTTCATCGCGTCGATGCCGAAGATGAAGCCCACGCCCTGGTCGTCCCATCCATCCAAATACCGGGTCTGGCTGAAGTCGGTGTCCCCGCGCAGCAGGATCTGATCGAACCCCGCACGCTGGCACAACGCGATTGCCTGATCGAACCGTTTGGCCGCTCCCTCATGCGAGGGCCGGTTGCCGCTCCGGTTCACCAGGTATAACGGTTCGGCCGTGTTCGCCAGCGAAATCAACAGTGGGTGATAACCCCATGTCCCGTCGTAGGCCACGTCCATCCCGTCTTTGCATTCTCCGGTGGTTGGGGCCAATGTCCCGTCCGCCTCCAGAACCGCTTCCTCGAAAAACGCATCGGGCTGCTGGCGCCAGACTTTCAGCCGCACTTTATTGAACGTGTCCATCAGCGACTCCACGTCGTCTTCCTCAAATCGCCGGCAGAAGTCTCCCGCCGTGGTCGGATCCGGAATCCGCTGTGCTCCCAACGCGTCCAGATACACTTCGTCATTGCGCCGCAGTTCGATATCTTCCATACACGTGCCCCCACTCAACGCGTTGTAGGCGATGTTCAACACGTGATCCGATTCCTGGTAGGGCAGATGCCGCTTCAGCACATGCACGTCCTTGTCGATGGCTTCGATCAGTCCGGTCCGCCGCGCCACCTGATGCATCATTCCGATGCCGCCCACCGACAGACCCCTCATCCGGTCTCCCATCTCGTACCGGATGTTGCGCGCCGACAGCATCGGCTTCGCCTGATCTTTCCAATTCCGATCCCCAAGCCGACGCTCAATTCGCCGCTTGCGGTTCCTCATGTTCTTGCGCGTATAATCGTTCATCTGAAATGCCTCCTTCTCCAAAGAATCTGTCCAAGGTTTTTTTCGCACGGAGAGGGGGCATTTCGGGTACTTCGGCGGTTATTCCACTTTCAATTCCTCATCAATCACGCTTGTTCAGGGCCTAGTGGGAGCCCGATTCCTTTATGCGTTTAGCCCGCGCGCATTTTTGAACGCCTTTGTTCAGTACAATGCCGATACTCGGCAGGTCAGCTCCAACGTTCGTTTCAACATCATCCATCACCCTCTAAGCGACCTCTTCCTCGTCTATAACGAACTGCGTGACACCCACAACGGTCAGCTACTTCAACGTGGACTCGTTTTCAAGCTCACAAACCTGTTCAATTTCTAGAGGATCGAACAAGGGCGAAAATGGGGTCAGAGCCCTAATTCCCCAATTTCCAAAACTCCAAGAGCTGTAGAGGCAAATTGGGGAACTAGCGAGGCCGTGATTGGTGTCGGTTGGGCTGACGAGCCCGCCACGGTCTGTAGCCACTTAGTGCCGTACGGCGCCACACCGGGAGGAGCGAAGACCCAGCATACTTAAGCCCGCCGCCGCGATTATCCAAATAGAGCAGGTATGAAAACGTTCAGGACATCGCTGGCGAGGTGGGGATCGTAGGTCATGCGGTACGCAGCCTGTTTGTCGAACGAATGAATGGTTGGCTGCAATCCACGTGAAAGTCACAGTGGCGGGCAGGGAACTTCCGTTCGACGTGAAACGCCCCCGCTCCGTGTCGAGGGTGCTTATTTCACCGATACTGCGCCGACGCCTGACACTCTGACGCCTACTGACAGCATCGCCTGTCCCTGCTCATGGACACAGCCGTCTATCCAGCTGCGATCCGATGCGCCCGGAGGAAGGAACGTACCTGGCGCACCGCCAGCGGAATCCGCTCTGGAGGCTCCTTCCACGGGTACATGCTCACTTCGGATTTCGGCGCGAGCATCGCGGTCTCCATGGCGACAGCGTACGGATGGGCCGCGGTTTCATCCGGCAGGATCAGCACGGGCGTCTGACAATTGCGCACGAAATCGCGTGTCACGGTCATAACGAAGTCGATGTTGAGGAACATCTTGGTCAGAAAGGCGTCGACCGTCTCCATCGTGATGTCGGGCCGGCGCCCGACCAACTCCGGTCCCCAGCTACTCATGAAGTTGTCGTAGAAGCGGTCAGGTACCTCCGGCCGAAACCCTACGGGTTGCGCCAACACCGCCGCGACGACTCGATCCGGCGCCCGCTCCAGCAGGTTCCAGACGAAGGGCCCACCGATGCAGAAGCCCATCACCATGAATTTATCTATGCCCAGGTGGT
Organism: Terriglobia bacterium; assembly: GCA_965263045.1. GTDB lineage: Bacteria > Acidobacteriota > Terriglobia > 20CM-2-55-15 > 20CM-2-55-15. The sequence goes on along the minus strand of CBDHGK010000041.1, from coordinate 2,603,134 downwards.
CCATCAGGCCGAGATGGTCGTCGGTATAGGAATCCCACGGCCGGTCGGTCTCAAGCGGGCCCGAGGACTGGCCGGCTTCGGCGTTTCGCAGGTCCGCCGCGATGCAGCGGTACTCTCCCATGAACTCCTCAATCGGATTAAAGGGATGGCGGGCCAAGCCGGATATCGTCGAGTCCATTGCTCCACCGGGGATAATCAACAACGGGAAGCCGGAACCGTACTCCTCATAGTAGATGCGAACGGGTCCTCTTTCGTAGAAGGCGCCCGCGCCTCGCTGCATGGTCGGCTTACCGAACACGCGGGGTGCAGCGGCCATCGCCGCCGCGGCGGCGCCCGCTGTCAGTATTTTGCGTCGGATCGGATCCATAGTCGGCGTCCTCTTTGAACTGTTGCGGCCGGTGAGTGAGGCTCTAGGCACCAACGGGTTTGCGATTGAGCCACGGCATTGGTTCGAGCCACGGCATTGGTTCGAGCCACGGCATTGGCTTGAGCCACGGCGTTGGCTTGAGCCACGGCGTCGGCCGTCGGCCTCTTCAGCCAAGCTCTTCGACCGTGATCCCGGCTCGGGCCTTTCGTTTGAGCCTCGAAATATATCATGGTCTTATCGCAAAGGTCGGCCGAATTGGAACAAACCGGGACGGCGGGAATCAACACCGTTGTGGTCGAGTCTGAAGAACTGAAGGGAAGGGTTCCGGCCCCGTGAGGTGGGGCTGATTCAGCCTGTCCAAGCCCCGCAAACCTCCCCCGAATTGGCCCTGAGCCGAATTTCAGAAATTCCACGTTCCTGTATTGTTGCCTACCTTTCCATGAAACTGTTTTGTTGACCTGAAATCTCGCCTGTAGTCTCATGCATTCAATGCAACCCGGCATATCACGTGGCCACTGCGCGACCGTTTCTAGGCTCGGCGAAGGCGACATGGGTGAAGCGTGGTGAATGCGGGATACGAAGCTTGGGCGGACACCGGCTCACGCATTGAAGATTAACGAGGTTACGACAACCAATCGAGGAATGATTATGGCTAAAAAGACGAGCAGACGCGAGTTTGTCCAGGTAGCTGGACTGGCGGCCTCGGGCTGGGTAGCGACGGCCCCCACGCTGAACGGCGCAGTGCCCGAGCCGCAGGCGCAATCGGTACCGACAACAATGGGCGCCCGATTTCGGGCGTTGATGAATGGGCCGGAACCGTTAATATGCCCGAATGGTTATGACACGCTGACGGCGCGTCTGATTGAAGCTCACGGCTTCCAGGGCATGTTTGTCGGCAGCAGCGTCGTTAATCAAGCCCTGGTCGGTCTGCCGGACCAGGGGATCGTCACAGTGGGCGAGATCATCGACTACAACAGTACGATCGCCTCGAACGTGGATATTCCAGTACTGGCGGATGTCGATGACTTCGGCGCGACGCCTCTCAGTATCTACCGTTTCGCGAAACAGGCCGACAGAGGTGGGATCGGCTGCGCGGCCTTCGATGACCGAATGCCCCTCAACCGCGCCACCGCCTATGCGGTTCCGGGTATCCACCCCCGGGCTCGCATGATCGACAATATTCATGCAGCCGCCGACGCTCGCACGGACATGGTCCTGATCGTGCGCTGTCTTGCTCCCACTCCAAACGATTCGTACAACGAGATGCTCGACCGGGCCGCCGCATACGCCGAAGCCGGCGCGGATGCGGTGTGGCTGGGACTGTCCACCGCAGAAGACTACCGAAACGCTGCCGGCATGATCACGAAGCCGCTGATGGCTACCGTCGGCGGTCAAAATGTGCCGGCCACTGCGGCCGCGATGACAGCAGCCCGGATCACCGTGGGCCAGGTCCCAAGTATGGTCGACATTGCGTTGGGTGCTATCGACAGAACCCTGGTCGAATTGAAAGCGACTGGACGCAGGACTGAAGCGATAAAGGGGGCGCTCGGCCGGGAGATGTCGGTGAGAATTAAGCACGTTGAAGAAATCAATGAGCGCGCACGGAGGTACAACATTCCGAGCGCGTCGTCTCCGGAACGTTAGTCCGCATTCACCTGGCCCGCATTTGCTAGGGATGCCGGCTGGATGCTTGCTTATGAAGCAATAAATATGTGGTGTCTGGTTTCGGCCGGGACCTCAGTTGGAGTCTGACCCCTGACGACCTACGGGGTCAGGTGAATAGCCGTCGGCTCGTCGACGCCTATGAGATTCTACATGTATACATACAGGTTAAATCCGTCACCATGGGCTAGAACCTGAAAACAACAGGAGTCTTTATGCAGACCAGAGCAAGTCGCCGTGGATTCATCCGTAACGCCGGAATAGCGGTAACCGGATTGATCGCCAACGTAAATCCATCGTCGAGCGCCGCTGCCACGGGGCAGGCGCAACCGCCTTTACGAACTTCGATGGGCTCTCGACTCCGCGCATTGGTCGAGGGTCCGGACACCTTCGAATGCCTTGGGGTTCACGACGTTTTGACCGCTCGACTCGTTGAGATCCACGGATTCCCGTCTGTTTTTATCGGGGGAAGCACAGTCGCCTCCAACGGACATGCCGTGCGGGACAACGGGCTGGTGTCGACATCGGAACTCATCGAATTCGCTGCCGGCATTACGGCGAACATCGATCTCCCGGCGCTGGCGGATGCCGATGAAGCCGGGGGAACGCCTCTCGATGTCTATCGGAACGCCAGGGCCTTCGAGCGGGCCGGTGTCGGCGGGGTCAGCTATGAAGATCGAATACGGTCGGAACGTCTCAAGGGAATCACGCAGGTTTGTTCGACCGCGGATATGGTGGACAGGATTCATGCCGCGAAGGATGCCGCTTCCGACCTCGTGACCGTCGTCCGGACCGAATCGTTGGGCGCCGGGCTTTCGATGGAGGAGACGCTCGAGCGCGGCATGGCGTACGCTGAGGCGGGAGCGGACATGCTTTTCTTTGCCGGGATGGGGATTGACGATTTTCCACGGGCCGCGGAGACAGTCAAGATTCCGCTCTATGGCTCGTTCAACGTTCCGTTGGCTCGGGCAAGGGAAGCCGGAGTCAAGTTGCACGCGCACACTTCGACGCTGCGGGGCATCGCAATGGGCGCGGTGCACAATGCCTTGTTAGAGCTCGAAGCGACGGGAATGATGACCACTGCCGAACGGAATTCGCTGCCGGGGCGAATTCAGGCAAGATTGACTCGGAATGAAGAACTTTCCGAGCGATCCCGTCGATACAATATGACTCGATAGACCGAAGAATGTGCGGGGATATGCGGTGGTCCTTCGTACACTTCCCATATCGGGCATTCGGTCAAGTCCAGAGCTTGGGGACGCCGCTCCATCGATTCAGATTGCTCCTCAGTGATTCGATCGAGAGTGCACGCTGGTACGGTGGCATGAACTCTTCGGGTGTTGGCGCTCCTCTGGTCGGTATAACGGATGGGCGATAACCCGTGCCGGGGGCCGGACGGCCCTGCGTGCTGCACCGCTGCTCGATGAAGTGCCGTTAGCGGTGTCGACAACCACGACGGTAGGTTCGAGGAACAAAGGATTGCCAGCAGTGAACCGTCCTGCACTGCTCACAGCGACAACCATCATTTGATTCCCGTTGCGGAAAAACCTGTCTCTCCCGTCACCAGACCATATCCGTGAGCAAAACAGGCACATATACCGTTGAGATCACCCGCTTATACGTCCAGGTGATAGACATGAGTCATTCGAACCAGTATCGAAACGTTGTTCCAGACGCCGATATATTGATGTCCGGGGTCATATCTGTTACAGCGGTCGGCGAAAGTTGATTTGATGAACAGCAATTCTTGCCTACAGGTACTGATCCTGATCTCGGCAATCGTCTCGGCACCCCTGTCTGCCCCTGCCCAGGAAGAGGAAAGCGGTCTTCGCCGGTCGGTTCGCTCTGCAACGGTCACAACGATTACGTCGGAAATCAGCGTCGACGGAGTCCTCGAAGAACGTGAATGGCTGACCGCGCCGAATATTGGCGAGTTGACGCAGAGGGAGCCGGTAACCGGAGAAAGGCCAACCGAGAAGACGGAAGTCACCTTGCTCCACGACGCAAATTTTCTCTACATCGGCGTTCTGGCTTACGACCGGGAGCCGGAGGGAATCGTCGGCACACAGATGGCGCGCGACGCCAACCTGGACTCCGACGACCGGATAGAGATTGTGCTCGACACGTATCGAGACCAACGCAACGCTTTCTACTTTGCCACGAACCCGGTGGGTGCGCTGGTAGACGGTCTCCTGTTCGCGAATGGTCAATCGAACATGAACTGGGACGCGGTGTGGGAGGTTCGGACCCGGCGCACGGACCAGGGATGGTCTGCCGAATTTGCAATACCGTTTAAAAGCCTGGGGTTCGCTCCGGGCGGAACGGTCTGGGGATTCAACATATCTCGACGGATTCTGCGAAAAGTAGAGGAAGCTCGCTGGACCGGAGCGCGTCTGGAAACGCAGTTCCACCAGGTGTCGGAAGCGGGTGAAATCACCAACCTCGATGGCATCACACAAGGTGTCGGTCTGGATATCCGGCCATTTCTTGGCGGCCGTTGGCTGCATACCCGCGCGAATGCGAACGACACGATTGCCGGCAAGCCGGGGCTCGACCTGTCCTACAACTTCACTCCCAATCTGAAACTGACGGCGACCGTCAATACGGACTTCGGCGAAACCGAAGTGGATGCACGCCAGATCAACCTGTCGCGTTTCTCGCTGTTCTTTCCAGAGAAGAGATCATTCTTCCTTGAAGATGCCGGAGTCTTTGCCTTTTCCAATACCTCCGTCAGCCCACCCCCATACCTGGCGCCGCCCAGGCTGGAGGTGATCCCCTTCTTCAGCCGCCAGATCGGACTGCTTGATGGAAAAGAGGTTCCCATCGACTTCGGTACAAAGCTCACCGGCCGGGTCGGTCGAATGGACGTCGGCGTGCTCAACGTTCGAACCCGGGACCTGCCCGAAGTTGATGCAAAGAACTTTTTCGTAGGACGAGCGAAATGGAATCTACTGGAGCAATCTTATATCGGTGGAATCATCACTGACGGAAACCCGTCGCGGTCGACATCGAGCCAGACCTTCGGTACAGATCTGCGTCTTGCGACTTCACAGTTTCTCGGTAGTTCCAACAATCTGATTTTTAATGCGTACGCGCTCAAAAGCAAGAATGAGCATATTTCCAATCGAGATGCCACTTATGGCCTCTCGGTGGACTATCCAAACGACCGGGTCGAGATGGAGCTCACCTGGCGCGAGGTACAGGAGAATTTCAATCCATCGCTGGGCTTCGTTGGACGTCGCAACCTGCGCCTCCTCAGGATTGGGGGTCGATTTAATCCGCGACCGGAAGCTTTCCTGGACATTCAGCAGATGTTCATGGGCGCCTTCTACAATCGTTTCACACGACTCGATAACGGAGAGGTCGAGAGCTGGAACCTTCACGTAGCCGGGCCAATCGACTGGCACTTCAGGTCGGGTGATGCACTCCACGCCGTTTTCTGGCCGTCCGTCGCATACGAACGACTATTCACCCCTTTTGAGATTTTTCCCGGCGTCACGCTCCCGCCTGGCGAATACCGGTTTACACGCTTTGAAAATACGGCTGCGAGTGCCGCAAGGCGCAGATTGCAAGTCTTTGCCACGTGGACACTGGGCAACTATTGGTCCGGGACCGCCAAGGAGTTCGAGGCGAGGATCACTTATAAAATCCCGCCCTGGTTCACGATTACTGTCAACACCAGCCAGACGTTTGCCCGACTGCCTGAAGGTAACTTTGTCGCCCGGATCTTATCCGGACAAGTGAACTATACGGCTTCGCCGTTTCTCTCATTCTCAAATTTAATTCAATATGACAACAGGTCTAGAAATCTGGGCTGGCAGAGCCGTACCCGATGGATTCTGCGACCTGGAAACGACTTGTTCTTTGTGTTCAGCCGAGGATGGAGACAGGATCCGGATGCTGACTTTCGGTTCCGAGAGCAAGAGAGCAAATTATCGGCGAAGCTTCAGTACACGTTTCGTTTCTAAAGCGCTACAAGTCTCAAATCTTCATCCGGATCTGGAACACTTCAGAACTTGTTCAAAGCTGGGACTCGACCACCGATTCCGTCTCGGCGTTCGTACGGTTGCGGACTTGCTCGCTGGTCCAGGTGCGAACCTGAGCTCTGAATCGATCCGACAGGGGTTTGTCAAACTGTTGTGACATGGAGTCAGGCTTCCTCAGTGTTCTCAGCGACCAACCGCTTATAGTTGATCCGCGCCGCAATGATAGGCTAGTGGCCAGTAACAGAGACATCGCCAGTGGCGCCGATGGGTCTTGCCAGGCGAGATCGCGAAGCGAGAAGGGCCACCGAGGTTTGATACCGAGGCCGCAGGCGCCGCTGTTTCATCATGCCCCGGGTTACCTAATGCCGGACAAAGATATCGACCCCAACCACCATCGGCCCGAAGGGTTCGGGCGGAACGGGGCCGTCTTCGTTGTCGCTCCTCCTCGACTTGTTAGGAGGGAATGTAGAAGCATTCCCTCGTCCCCGCGACGTCGCGTCGTCAACCTGTTGCCTCCTGAAATCCGGCCCCGTTGCGCTCCGAACGCCACTGCCGATGTCTCTGTTACAGGCCACTACGAGCAGCAATAACCAGAGAGGTGTGAGAGGTGTGAACAAGATCCGGTTGACCTTGATATTCGTTTTCTTAACTGCTTCGGCCCTCGGCCAGCTGACCGCCCGCAATCCGGTCGACGAACTGAAGGACCTTCTGACCCTGGCACTGGAGGAAGCACGAATACCACTCACCCCGGACCAGGAAAGGCAGTTGGCGCTGCTTATTGAAGAGGAGCGTCAGGCTGCAGAAAACCTATTTGGCGAAACGTGGGATTTCAGTCAGGGCCCGCCCCAGGGCGAGCAGCAGGACCAGGCCCTGGCCGGAATCCGGTGGATGTATGACGAGATGAAGAACAGGCTTCCCGACTACCTGACCGAAGCCCAGAGAGCGGCATGGGAGAGCTATCAGAGCGAGCAGGATGTTGCGTTTTATGAGGATGCTTCCCCGGAAGCCGGTGCCGGGAGCGGAAGAATTCAACAGATCCGTGTGACGAATAACGCGTTCAATGTTGAAACCGCGACCGCCAGTGGAAGTCGGGGCCTGGCCGAAGGCGGAGCGAGAACCGAAGTGATCGAGCGCGGCGGTATCGGTACCTTTCACGGCAATTTCGGGCTCACCCTGCAGGACGAATCGCTGAACGCCCGCAATCCCTTCGCGGAAAACAAGCCGCCCTACTACGAACGAACCGTTAATGCGAACATCAGCGGCCCGATCATTCGAGACCGCCTCTCATTGAACCTTACCGTCGACGACAATAAACAGGAGAACGTCGGCACTGTTCAGGCGGAGACCCTCGAAGGACCGTTTTCCCTGGGCGTTACGCGCCCGACGCTGAACCGCTTTTACGACGTCAAAAGCGTCCTGCAACTCGCTGACGCGCACTCGCTGGTGGCGAGTGTCCAGTACGCCACCGAGGACCGCCGGAACGAGAACGTAGGCGACTTCACCCTCCCCGAACGTGCGTCCCGCACCCAGGGCCGGAACAACATGATCGATCTGCGGGAAATTTCGATTCTTTCCGAACGAACGGTGCATGACATCAACTTCCGATGGAACAAAGAGCACAGCGAGACGACCCCAGCCAGTAACGCACCGAAGATCGATGTCAAGGGCGCCTTCGAGGGCGGCGGTGCACAGAACCAGAGCCGGGCCGACCGGGACATATACGAATTGTCCAACCTCGTCTATTTTGCCGGCGACAGGCTGACGATGAGAAGTGGGGTGTAGGCCTGGCATATGCGCTATCGCAACATCTCGGAAGAAGATTTTTTCGGTGGATTCGCGTTTTCCGACCTCGAGAGTTACCGAGCCGGACAGCCGCTGCAATACAACATCACGTGCTGTGATCCCTTGTTCGAGTGGCGGCAGACGCAGGTGGCGCTCTTTTCCCAGAACGACATCCGGCTGACCAACACATTTACGCTGATGCTCGGCCTCCGCTACCAGATGCAGACCAACCTGCATGACCGAAACAACTTCGATCCACGCATCGGGTTCGCGTACGCGATCGGCAGCGCGACCGTTATCCGGGGAGGCACCGCGCTTTTCACCGGATGGCTCACCACGAACTTCACTGAACGATTCCGCCACCTGGATGGAGAACGCCGCTACCGGATCCTGATCGACAATCCGGGCTGGCCGGACCCCTCCACATCAGGCAGCATCCGGCCCAGGTCCTTCCGGGTCATTGAAGACGATCCGAAGGCACCCTACTACTGGGTCTCGCAGCTGGCCGTGGAGCGGAGCCTACCCGGCAATCTGTTCGTGACGCTGGCCTACGACGTGAGCCGCGGACTCAAACTCAACCGGACCCGGGACATCAATGCGCCGCTGCCCGGAACCGATACCCGGCCACAGCCTGAAATCGGACAGGTCGCGCAGTTCCAGAGCAGCGGCGGGTCGTTGCACCAGCACTTAAAGGCGACACTTCGGCAGCGTTTCAGCATTTTCAATGTTACTGCCGACTACATGTATTACCGGGGACGAAGCGACGAAGGCACCCGCGGCAGGGGCAGCGAAGTCGCGTTGCCCTCTAACAGCTACGACCTCAGCCAGGAATGGGGTATTCACCAGAATCCACGCCATACTTTCAATGCCGGAGTCAATTCAAGGTTACCGCTGGACGTCTACTTGACAACGGTGATCGAGGCCACCAGCGGCCGGCGCTATACGGTCACGACAGGCAGGGACGACAACAACGACGGACTAATCGGCGACCGGCCACCCGGCGTTCCGAAAAACAGCGAAGTGGGTCCTCACTTTCTCAATGTCAGCTTTAACTTTTCCAAGGCATTCGCGTTCAACGGCGGCACGCTCCAGGGTGGATCCGGTGCCGGACCTCAGCTCAACGTCTTTGCAAATCTGAACAACGCCTTCAACATGACCCACCTGGGAACGCCCAGCGGTGTCATGACATCCCGTTTTTTCAAGAGGTCATTCAATGCGATCTCTCCCCGCACGATCGAAGCGGGAATGCGATTCCAGTTCTGATCGGCTCGGGTCAAAGGCAGGAGTGCGGGTGAGTGTTGTCGTCGAAATGTTTCCGACCTCATTTGAACCTAGCAACCCACGAGACTTCTCCCGCGGGCTGCTGGGCGAGGCGCCTGCTGCGGTACGAGTGGGCGGTTTTACAGGCAAGTGACTGTTTGATTGACCTCAAGTCCCTTCCCCCATAACATTCGGTGAGAATCTGCCCTCCCGGGCGTCGTCACGGTTATCGGGCCTCAAGCGTCCCGCCTGAAGATGAACCAAGTACCCGTCATAGACATCTCGACCCTCCTCGAAGACTCCCGAGCCCTGGCCGTGCTCGACAAGGCCTGCCGAAACTGGGGCTTCCTTCAAGTGACCGGTCACGGGCTGGATGGGCGCCTGCTGAGTGCAATGCATGAGCAAACGAAGACGTTCTTCGCGCTTCCGGTCACGGAGAAGCGCCGTATCATCCGGACCTCGTCCAGCGACTGGGGTTTCTATGATCAGGAGCTGACGAAGAACGTCGTGGACTGGAAAGAGGTCTTCGACGTCGGTTACGCTGAGACGGAAGGGCCTTTGGCAGGGGCCATGCCCAAGTGGCCCGAGTCGTTGCCCGAATTCAAGGGCACGATGCTGGCATTCATCGATGCCTGTCGGGTGGTCGGGCATCGCGTGCTTGCAGGGATCAGCGCCAATCTGGGCATGCCGGCTGACTATCTGGCGGCTGCGTTCCGATCCCGAGATACGAGCTTCCTGCGCTTGAACTATTATCCGGTTTGTGACGACCCCGCTCCAGCCGACGCGCAGACCGTTCCAAGCTCTGGCCACCTTGGAGTCAACCGCCATACAGATTCCGGTGCATTGACCGTACTGCTCCAAAATGCGCAACCCGGGCTTCAGGTCTATCGCGACGGCACCTGGCATCTGATCGAGCCGCGGTCGGATGCGCTTGTCATCAACATCGGTGACATCGTGCAGGTCTGGTCAAATGACCGGTATCGGGCTCCGCTGCACCGTGTGATTTTGAGCAGAGAAGTCCCGCGTAACAGCGCCCCGTTTTTTCTGAATCCGCCCTGCGCCGTCAACTATGCGCCTTTGCCTTCTCTGTGCAACGAGAACGATCCGGCCCGATACCAGCCGATCAACTGGGGCGAATTCCGGGCGCGACGTGGGGCCGGCGACTACGCCGACTACGGAGAGGAGATCCAGATTTCTCAATTTCGCATTTTCCCTGACAATCAAACGCCGCTTGTGCAACGGGGAGCCAAGTCGACGACAAAAGCTTCCCCAGCATCATCTGATTGAGATTCATGAGGTTTCAATGATGTTTCCCGCGTGTCATGGTCGGGGAAAGACATGATCGGTGGCAATCACCCTGAGTGATATAATGTCTCTAAAATCCGCAACAGCTCCGGCCAGGAGGCGAACATGCAGACGTCAAGGGCTACTTGCGGCAGGTTTGCCGCTCTCTTCTGCGTTCTGGCGACGATCCCGACCGCGTGGGGCCAGGAATTGTCACCGAGTCCAGCGGAATGGACTGACGCAGAAAAGGAAGTTTTCCTTCAGACAGCCGAGATCCTCAGTCTCGAAAATATTCCTGTCGGAACCACCGGCTCCCAGCGCGCGACGCTCAGCGATGGCAGTCACACACATGACGCTCAGATTCAGACGATCGACGTTTTTCGGCGGGGTGTCACACAACTGCAGGGTGCATTGGTTGTCAACTTCAAGGACAGTTACAAGTTCAACATTGCCGGGTACCGCCTGGCCCGCCTGCTTGATCTCAACGTAGTCCCGGTGTCCGTTCAGCGACGGGTGGGGCGCCGGCAGGGGGCAGTGACCTGGTGGGTCGACGACGTTCAAATGCTGGAACTGGATCGGATAAAAAACGGGATCGATCCTCCGGATATCGATGCCTGGAACGATCAGATGAGTACCTGCCGGATTTTTACCGAGCTGATATACAACAGCGACCCCAACCTCGGGAATTTCCTGATCACCGCCGATTGGAAACTCCATCTGATCGACTTCACGCGCGCATTCCGGGTTATCGACAGCCTTCGAGAACCTGCAAACGTCACACCGCGAATCGACCGGCGTCTCTTTGAGGGTCTGCGTCGGTTGGACAAAGAGCAGCTGGAAGAGGTCATGGATGGAATGATCGACGGCAATGAGATCGACAGCTTGCTCGACCGACGGGATGCCATTCTGGAGATACTGGATGCTGAGATCACCGCGAACGGCGAATCGGCGGTCGTGTACGCGGTAGCTGGGAATTGGAAGGTTTTGACGGAGTTACCCGTGTGTCGCACTAGATCAAATCTGACGGTCGGAACGGTGTTCCTGGCCACCGCTCTGCTGTTGACTCCGCCCTACCTGCTGCGGGGTCAGGACACCGATCGCATTCTGGCCATGGCCGATATCCATGGAAACTTCGAGGCCGCCGCATCCCTGCTCCAGCGCAATGGCCTGCTCGACGACCGTCTGGATTGGATTGGCGCAGAAACGACGTTCGTGCAGACCGGAGACTTCACCGACCGGGGTCCCGAGGTTCGGCGGGTGATGGATCTGCTGATGTCGATGGATCGGAGCGCCCCCGACGACCGTGTGGTCGTTCTTCTGGGCAATCACGAGATTCTGAACATGATCGGGGATCTCCGCGATGTCACTGCCCTTGACTACGCGAGTTTCGCCGATTCGGGTTCGGAGAGTCGCAGGCAGGAGGCTTTCCAGGTCTACGTCGATTTCGAGAGTCGGCGCGCCGAACGGCTTGGGAAGCCGGCATTGGCGCCGACGGCTCTAAGCGAGCAGTCCTGGATGGACGCGCATCCTCCCGGATTTTTCGAACACCGGGACGCGTTCGGTCCCGACGGGGAATACGGCCGATGGCTCCGCGAACGGCCCACAGTCGTAAAGCTTGCCGACACCCTGTTCCTCCATGCGGGAATCCATCCGTCCCTTAGCAATCTCTCCATCGACGAGATCAATCGACGCGTTCGCGACGAGATTCGCGCCTTTGACCAGTCGTTTGAATACCTCGTCAAACGCGGGATTGCGCTGCCGTTTTTCACTTTCGAAGAGTTGATCGCGGTGGCCCAGGAAGAGCTTGACGCCCTAAACCGGACCACCGACCCGGACGAACGCGACGCCGAAGAAGGGCAGGACGTTCAAATCCTGGAAGGACTGCTTGGCATGGGCGGTTGGTTGACGATCCACCCGGACGGTTTCCTCTGGTACCGGGGCTATAGCGAATGGTCCGACGAAGAAGGTGCGACCCAGCTGGAGCAGTTGCTCGATAGCTACGATGTCAGCCACATCGTCGTCGGCCACACCCCCCAGCTTTCCGGCGAGATTCGTGTTCGGTTCCATGGAGTCCTTTATCTGGCTGACACCGGGATGCTATCCAGCTACTACACGGGAGGACGCGCATCGGTGCTGGAGATACAGAATGGTATTTTTCGCGCCATCTACCTGGACGACGGTGCGCGGCTGATTCGACCGGTCGGATCGCTGCACGCGTATTGGACCGGGATCGATACGGATCAACCGTTTCCGTTTCTGTCGTACTCCGGACTGGCACCGGCCACGATTTCCGCACTCTGATCGCCATTCATGTCCCACTGGATCGAGCGTCTCCTGAACCTGCGGCCGGGAGAGCTCTGGGGTGGCCTCCACTTCTTCGCGTACTACTTCCTGATCATTTCTTCCTATGTCGTCGGCCAGGTCGCTCGTGACGCCCTGTTTCTCGATCGATTTGCCGCTGATCAACTGCCCTACGCCGACATTGCGATCGCTGCAATGGTGAGCCTCTTCGTTGCCGGCTATATCCGCACCGGCCGCAGGGTAGAACTGCGAGGGCTGTTGATTGGAAGCCTGGCGCTTTTTGCAGTGATCGCCTTCATTTTCTGGTGGGCCATCCGTAACGTCCAGTGGAGCTGGCTGTTCCCCGCCTTCTACGTCTGGGTCGGAATCTTCGGTGTTCTTGCGATCGCCCAGGTCTGGACACTGGCGAATTTCATGCTCACGACGCGCGAAGCCAAACGTGTGTTCGGGCTCGTGGGTGCGGGTGGGATCCTGGGTGGCATCTTCGGAGGCTTCTTGTCCAACGCAATGGCGCGCAGCCTGGGCACCGAGAGTCTCTTGCTTGTTGTGGCAGCATTTCCTGCGGTCTGCGTGATGCTTGTGATCGGGATCTGGCGGCAGCAGCCTGGTGAGGCCAGCGCTGGTGGAGATGACTCCAATCTGCAGAGTCTGGAGAGCTCCTGGAGTCTTTCCGGGAGCTTCCAGGTCGTCCGTTCTTCGCCCCACCTGCAATCGATCGCAACTCTAATCTGCATAACCTCTGTCGTGACGACCGCTGCAGGCTGGCAGTTCAAGGCGATCGCAAAGGATACGATCGTCGAAACCGATGCACTGGCGGCCTTTCTGGGTTCTTTTCAGGGATACGCCGGAATCCTCGCTCTGGTGGCCCAACTGGCGTTGACTTCCAGGTTGTTGCATCGATTCGGTGTCGGTGCCGCGCTGTTGATCCTCCCGCTGGCTCTCTTCTTCGGCACGGTTGGAGTGCTGGTGCTCGGGAGCTTAACGGCTGTGAGCATCCTCAAGGGAAGCGACAAGGTGTTGCGCTATTCGGTCGACACCTCCGCACTTCAGCTGCTCTACCTTCCGGTGCCCACCAATCTTAAAGTTCAGGTCAAATCTTTCATCGACACGGTCGTCTGGCGCCTCGGAGATGGGCTGGCTGGAGTCACGCTGCTCGTCTTCGTGACCTATCTCCAGTTCACGCCTCGACAGGTGGGTTGGATCAATCTGATTGGTCTTGCGGCATGGCTCTTCGTTGCAAACCGTGCGCGGCGTCAGTATCTGAGGACTCTTGGCGAGCGTGTGCAGGAACACCGGATCGATACGGAAAGCGAGTTGGTTCCGGCTCTTGATCGAACCACGAGCTCTGTTCTGGCGACCAAGCTTTCCTCCTCGGACGCGCAGGAAATCCTGTACGGGCTCGGCCTGTTCAATCTGGGACATCACCAGGCGGCTCACCCGTCCATCGAGGGTCTCATACACCACGATTCGCCCGAAGTGCGGGCGAAAGCTGTAGCGATTCTAAACGCCGCCGGTAATGCGTCAGTGAAGGATGAAATCGAAGAACTGCTTAACGACAGCGCTCTCAGCGTGCGCACTGAAGCTCTGTTGTATCTGACACAACACACCGACATCGACCCTCTGGCACGCATCCGTGAGTTGGGAGACTTTCCCGAATTCACGATACGGTCCGCTATCGTGGCCTTCCTGAGTCGACCGGGACGTGCTCAAAACCTGGAAGGCGCGCGCGTCATGCTGGACATGATGTTGAACGAGACCGGGTTGGCTGGCCGGCAAACCCGGCTGGAGGCCGGCCGCCTGATCGGTCTCCACCCGGATGCATTCGAAAACCAGGTGTCGAAGCTCCTGTCAGATCCTGATCCGGAAATCGTACGCTACGGAATATCAGCCGCCGGGAGCCTTCGCCGGCTCAAGTTCGTTCCCGAACTGGTGGAGCGGCTCGGCGATGTCGACAACGGTCAGGATGCAGCCGCTGCACTTGCGATCTACGGGGATCGGATCGTGGGTACGCTCGGCGACTACCTCAAAGACCCCGAAGTTCCGATTGCCGTTCGCCTTGAAATTCCCGCGGTGCTGAGCGAAATCGGATCACCGAAGGCACAGGAAGCGATGGTCGACAGCCTGCTCCAGGGAGACACGACGTTGCGCCATCGGGTTCTCGTTGCGATCAACAAATGTCAGCGATCGCAACCGCATGTCCGCATCGATTCGCAATGGATCGAAACGGTGCTGGCGGCCGAGATCCTCGGCCACTACCGCTCATACCAGGCTTTTGGATTGCTCGGTGCCTCGATGGACGGAGACGACCCTGCACTGGCCGCGCTCAAAGAATCCATCAGTCGGGAACAGGAGCGGATCTTCCGGTTGTTGGGCATTCTCTTTCCGGAACACGACATGCACGGAGCCTACATGGGCCTGGGATCGCCGAACTCCCGGGTTCGCGACAATACGCTGGAGTTTCTCGACAACGCGCTACGTCATGAACTCCGTAGTTTACTCGTGCCACTGATCGACACTGGGGTTGGCGTCACCGAACGTGTGCGGCTGGCGAACGAAATCCTGGGCGTTGGTGTGGAGACGCCCGAAGAAGCGGTCGCGATGTTGATGCACAGTGGCGATCCCTGGCTGAGATCCTGCGCCGCCTACGCCATTGGTTCTCTGGGTTTAAAGTCGCTCGAGAGCGAACTGGATGCTTGGCAGAACGACCTGGACCCACTCCTTTCGGAAACAGTCCGTCAGGCAAAAGTGAAGTTGGACAAGATCCAGTAGAACTTCCCCGCCGGCAGAATCGGAGGGTCATTTCTCCTGACAGATCTTCTTACAGACCCGTTCCGGGTCTCACGGATCCAATGAGCGCTTGCAAATGACGGCGGTCGTGAGTATTACTGCGACGGTGGCGTCCCGCCATCGAGCAGTGACCCGCCCTTGGGCGCGGGCACCGGATCAGGCAGATCCACGTGATCTGGAACTGGTTTGCGGACTGCGGCAACATTTGCGGTGCCTTGAGGAGTTTCAAGATCGGCTGGGTCAATTCGATTCGCTGTATGTCATTTCGTTTGTGAAGGAGCATTCCAATGAAGAGACGTCGGTATTTGGGTTTGGTGATTCCAGCGCTGCTGCTACCCGTGCTTCTTATTCAAGCAGTGCAGCGACCAGAGCGTGCGATCGGATTTGGTCCAGCGATCGAGCAGTTTCTGGAACGGGATGAAACCAATCCTCCACCCCAGGAGGGCATCCTGTTCATTGGAAGCAGCATCTTTCGACAGTGGGCCGATCTTGAGGCCCATATGGCACCGCTACCGGTGTTCAATCGCGCATTCGGCGGCTCCCGGACGTGGGAGGTGCTTCACTACGTTGACAGAATCGTGTTGCCCTACAAGCCGAAGATCATCGCTTACTATTGCGGCAGCAATGACGTGAATGCAGGTGCCGATGCCACGGAGATCTATGAGAATTTCCGAAGCTTTACCGATCGGGTGACCGGTGAGCTGCCGGATTCACAGATATTCTTCGTCTCAATCAACCGCGCGCCACAGAAGAGGGATCGCTGGGACGTGGTCGATGCCGCCAATTCACTAATCCAGGAATACGCTGCGCAGCACGCGCAACTCGGCTATATCGATTTGAACCCCGTGCTCTTCGATTCCGCAGGCAATCCCCGTACCGAGCTCTACCGAAACGATCTGCTGCACTTCCACCCACCGGCCTACGTTGAGTTCGCGAAAGTCGTTCGGCCCGTGATCGAGCAGGCATGGAGCGAAGTGGGCGGCCACTGAACGGCGGCGTGCGGAGATTCGGGTATAGACGGGTTGTCAGATCCAGTTGAGACCATCCCTGTTGTGTCGGGCTGAATTTTCGTTTCGCCCCTGTCTACTTGTCCTATAGACTGCCACCAGATATCTAAGTCTTGACCTGACACACTCTTGAGCATGGAGACCGGGTCCAAACCCGGTTGCATTTCAGCAGCCTATCGCAAGTCACACCGAGCGACGATGATAGAAGCGGAGCAGCAACAAAAGGGGAAACAATGAAGGGCATTCTAGAGGATCGATTTGCGGGTCCAGGATCTCCCATGAACATGGAAGTGGGCTATTTTTTCCTGCGGATCATGTTGGGGATAAACTTGTTTACTCATGGATTCATGCGCTTTCTCACGGGCATCACCGCCTGGGAGCAGCCGGTAGCGGCGACGTTCGTCGATACTTACCTTCCGATGCCGATGGTTCACTTTGCCCTGTACCTGATCCCCGTCGTTGAATTCATCATTGGTGCCTTCCTCCTCCTCGGTTTGTTGACCCAGAGGGCACTCCTGGGCGCCCTCCTGCTCTTTGTCATCCTGTTGTATGGGCATACCGTACGACAAAACTGGGATGGCGTGCATCTCATCACACACTACGGGGTGTACTGCTGGATGTTGTTGGCCTTTCGCAGGTACAACTGGCTGTCACTGGACAGGCGCCGAACCGAAACGACTTAGCGCTCGAACCAGGAACACATCCGCCAGATAAGGCGATGCATCGATGCCGTTCATGGAACCGCAGGGCTTGATCTCAAAGGAATAGCCGGACCTGTGTTGTCGCCGGACCGGACATTGGACATTGGCTCCAGGCCGCGCGTTTCACGCTCCTGCAACGCTGTTTCTTTGGCGTTGACAGCATTCTTGTATTCAAAGGCCACCTGTAGTTAGATCTAACAAGATGATCACGGCCTTGCAAGCACCCGCCAATTGATGCACCGGCTTCTCATCCCGGTGGAGATTCTGCGGGAGATCGCCAATTGAATCTCTTCAGCAGCGAACTTGAACGACTTCGAAGCGAAGGGCGCCCCAACCGGGCGTTTCGCACTATCGCGCGTGCGAGCCGATGGATGGTCCCGGGAAAGCGGAGTTGGGCGGTGGTGCTGCTGGCCGTGGGCTTGTCGACCGCGGCATACGGACAGCTGAGGGCTACGAATCCCCTGGAGAAGCTCCGAGATCAGGTGGCCGCAGTACTGGCCGCAGCCGGAGTACCCTTTACGACAGAACAGGAGCGGCAGCTGGCGCTCCTGCTGGAAGAACAGCGTCAAGCTTCTGAGGATCTGTTCGACGTTATCATGGACTTCAGCGCCGGCCCTCCGCAGGGCGAGGATCGGGATCGCGCTCTGGCGGGGATCCAGTGGATGCACGACGAGTTCCGAAGCCGGCTCCCCGAGTTTCTCACGCCGGACCAGAGGGCGGTCTGGGCGGAGGCTGAATCGGAAGGGAACCTGATCGGCGCCCGGATCGAAGGTGCGGGAGTGGGCGGGGCACAGACGGAGCGGATTCAGCAGATTCGAATCGTCAACAACGTGTTCAACACGGAAACCGCACGAAGTGGCAGCGGCGGTCCCAGCGGCGGAGGCGAGCGCACTGAAGTCATCCAGCGCGGCGGAACCGGAGCCTACCATGGTAATTTCATCGCCATGTTACAGAGTGAGACGCTCAACGCCCGCAATCCTTTCGCTGAGAACAAGCCTTCGTACTACGAACGAACGATCAACGGGAACTTCAGTGGTCCGTTGCTCCGGAATCGGCTGACCGTCGATCTGACGTACGACGACAACCGGCAGGAGAATGTAGGGACCGTGAAGGCCGAGACCGCGGATGGACCGTTTTCGCTGGGGATCACGCGGCCCCAGGTCCATCGGTTCTTTGAAAGCCGGGGCATTGTTCAGCTCTGGGAGTCGCATTCGCTCCACTTCGGGTTCGAATACGGAAGGGACTCCGAGAAGAATCAGGGCATCGGCGACTTCACCATGCCCGAGAGAGGCTCGAACTCAGAAGGTCGGGACTACAACTTCGACATGCGACAGATCTCTGAACTTTCCTCACGGACGGTGCATGAAGCCCGTTTCGCGTGGCGGAAGGAACGGGACCAGACCCGTCCCATCACGACGGGGGTTGCCATCAATGTTCTGGATGCGTTCAACGGGGGGGGCGGTCAGAGCCTGCTGGAGAGCGACGTGCGGACCTACGAGTTTGGTAATCTCCTGTATCACGTCAACGACCGGCTGACCTTGAGGAGCGGATTCAGCGGCGCCTACCGCCGCGAACGTCTGATCCAGGAAAGTAACTTTCTGGGTGAATTCACCTTCTCAGATCTCGACAGCTTCCGGGCCCGGACGCCTCTTCAATACCGGGAAACCCAGGGCGAACCCGAGCTGGACTGGAGCCAGTTCCAGGCCGCGCTCTTTGTCCAGAGTGACCTGCGACTGACGAACCGGTTCACGCTCTTTCTCGGCCTCCGTTATGAAGGCCAATCCAACCTGGAGGACAACCACAACCTGGATCCTCGCCTGGGCTACGCCTATGCCCTCGGCCCCTCGACTGTACTGCGTGGAGGGATGGGTCTGTTTCATTCGCGTTTGACCTACCCGGAGGTTCGAACGGTCCTCCGACTCGATGGCACGCGACAATTCGACGTGGAAATCGACCATCCTTCCTGGCCCGACCCATTCGTATCCGGCAACGTGACGATTGTGCCACCGTCTTCAATCCGCACCGCTTCTGCCGAGATGGGCACCGGGTACTACATCACCACGGCTGTTTCGCTGGAACAGAGCCTCCCCGCCAACCTCTTTGTCACGGTGACCTATGACCATAACCGGGGGCTCCGGTTGGGGCGGAGCCGGAATCTGAACGCTCCATTGCCCGGCACGGGCCGAAGGCCATTTCCGAATCAGGGAGCGATCTATGAGCTGGGATCAGAGGGATACTCCATCGGCAACAACTTCACATTCGACCTGAGGCAGCGTTTCAGCATCTTCAGCGTGGCTGCGAGGTATATATTCAGTTCCGGTTACAACGATGATTCCATCGGAGGTGATCGCGGGACCGAGGGCGGAAGCTTCAAGATACCGGTGAACAGCTACGATCGGCTGGCGGACTGGGGGCCCTCGGGAAACCGGGTCAAACACCGCTTCAGTGCCGGCATCAATTCCAGACTACCGCTCGACGTCTACCTGAATACGGCAATCACCGCCGACAGCGGCGAATTCTACACGATCATGACGGGAGGAGACGACAACCACGACGGAGTGTTCAACGACCGACCCCCGGGTGTCACCAAGAACAGCGAGAACGGACCCCATTTCTTCAATGTCAGCTTTAATGTTTCCAAGGCCTTCGAGTTGGGTGCAATCGGAGGCATGGGTGCCGGAGCCCAGGCGAATATTTTCGCGAATTTCAACAACGCCTTTAACATGACCCACCTCGGCACACCCAGCGGTGTTTTGACCTCGCCTTTCTTTGGAAGATCGTTTAACGCGCGGGAGCCTCGGGAAATCGAGGCCGGTCTCCGGTTCCAGTTCTAGCAGTCTGTGGCAGAAATCTCAATGGCCGCGTTACGGCCAAACTGGGCCGGATTCTAGGAGACGACGACGCTGCAATGCTCATTCATTGCGAGGAGTCGGCGACAACGAAGACGGCCCCGTTTCGCCGTAACCCTTTGGGCGCAGGGGGCCCACCGACGTTTCAAACGGAGGCCGCAGGCGCCCCGCAGGCTTTGTCCGGTATTGAGTAAGGCAGGTCACGACGAAAGGACGTCGTTCCGCTCCTCACTTCGCGCCTGCAACCCGAAGACCCCTGCGCGCGACCCTTGAGACTTCTGCCACGGACTGCTAGCAGTGAAGGTCGCTCACAGGGGCTACATCCGAGTTTAATCGGGACTCAACAAATGTGTTAAAAGCTTGGTATCCAGATTAAATCAGGCCATAGTTTCGCGAAATCGGAAATCAGGAGGTGCTTCATGAGCGTTGGACGAAGTGTTTCTGCTGTGGTTTTCTCCCTGGTGTTTGTCATGCTTGGCGGGATCGTTTATTCGGCCCACCACTCCCGCACGGGCTACGAGGATGAGCGTACGATCACGCTGACTGGAATCGTTACGGAATTCAGGTGGAGAAACCCCCACACGTTTCTTGTCTGGACCGTGACGGATGGAGACGGAAACGAGGTGGAATGGGCGGGAGAAATGCTGTCCATACAGACGGTGACCAGTTGGGGCCTGACGCGTAACTCATTCCAGCCGGGAGATGAAGTGACGGTTACCGCCTTTCCTGCGACGCGGGGTACGCCTCGCAGCATAATCCAAAAGGTGGTGATGACTGCCGATGGCAACGTTGTCGTGGATCAAACTCCGGAAGAAGCCTTCCGATAGGCTTGGACGGAACCGTGGTCGTTTATCTCCGCAGGCGCTGACTCGGATGGCGAAATCCGTTCGTTTGGCGCATCACCGGGCCTCCAGACATTAGGGAGACAAGACAGATGCGAATCCAGATTCATAGCTCGATTATGTTGTCGGTCGCACTATTCGCTGCTGCGGGAGTCGCCCCCGCTCAGACCGCGCAACCCCCAACCTAGCTACCCTGTGCGCAGTGCCTGAGTGATGCGGCGACAGCCGAGGCGCGCGCAGAGACAGCGGGTCTGTCTTTTGATCCTCATAATCTGTCGGGGGTTTGGGGTCCAAAGCCCCGGTTGGACCGGCAATTCAGCGTGCCGCCTCCTCCCCTCACACCCTGGGGACAGGAGAAGTACGACGCCACACGGGCCGACGAAACTCCGGACGGCGAACCGATATCCAATTCGAAAGACCCGATTCTGATGTGTGATCCGATGGGTTGGCCGCGCCTGTTCACATATAACTATGGATTCGAGTTCGTCCAACTGCCTGACAGGATGTTCCAGTTCTTTGAGTGGGGCCATTCGTGGCGCACGATCTGGACAGATGGGCGGGCACTTCTCGAGAGCCCGGATCCACGTTGGTTGGGATACGCCGTGGGCCGCTGGGAGGGAGACACTTTCGTTGTCCGGTCGAACGGCTTTGACGAGAGGTCATGGGTCACAGAAAACAGGCAGGACCGTCGATGGGGCTGGCCGCATAGCGAGGAGATGACGCTGGAGGAACGTTACCGCAGGGTGAGCTACAACGAGATCGAGGCCACGCTGACAGTGACAGACCCGATGACCTACACCGAACCCTGGGTTACGACGAGCGCCATCTTCCTGACCCCGGGTGCCGAAATCGGGGAGTATTTCTGCGTGCCATCCGATTCAGAAGAGTACAACAACCGGATACTGTTGCCCTCGTTGGGACTCCCTTCAGAGAATTGAAAACCCAGAGGTGCCCGCTTGGCATTCACATCTCGAGATTTGGGACGGGCGCGACGTTGTCAATGGGCGTCGGTTCCCACCAGTGCACCCCGGGTTGTGGTGTGGTCCGCCCCTCGGGCGCGCGCAGCACACTCAGCAGTTGCTGATGAAAGTGACGTGCTGAAGTGACAAAACGGACACGGTTCAGCTCGAGGTGCTGATTCATCGGGTCCCGACTCTGATCCCGATATTGACCGGAACACCCGTCGTCCCAGTCAGCCGACCCAAGCTTGGCGAATACCTCGAAAGGGAACCGCGATCCTACCTTTCCTCTGGAACAACTTCGAGTAAGTGTTTTGCCATATTGCGGAGGACGGCAACAGTCGTGCGAACTCCGACTGCCTCATATGTCATTGAGCGGTGCAGGGCGTCGATGCCGTCGATCGGATCCTCCCCATAGCTCACGATCACATCGCCTTCTCGAACGCCGGCTCGATCGGCAGGACTGCCAGCGTCAACTGACACGACCAGAACACCGGAGTGGACCTCGAGACGATGAAACCGGACGACGCGTCGATGGATTGGAACGTCCTGGCCACCGATACCCATGTAGGCTCGGCGGATGCGGCCTTGCTTGATCAACTCACCCACGACGAAATTCGCCGTATTGATACCGATCGCAAAACAGATCCCCTGGGCAGGAACAATGACTGCGGTATTGACGCCAACGACCCGACCCCGGGAATCCACCAACGGTCCCCCCGAGCTGCCCGGATTCAGACTGGCATCGGTCTGTATGACGTTGTCGATGAGCCGGCCCGAGTTGGACCGCAGCGAACGACCCAGCGCGCTCACAACACCTGCGGTGACCGAATACTGAAATCCGTAAGGGTTGCCAATCGCGATGACAAGCTGGCCAACGCGGATCGCACTGGAGTCGCCGAGCGTCACGGGTACAAGTTCAGAAGGATCGATTCGGATGACTGCCAGGTCGCTGTCGGGATCATCGCCCACCAACTCGGCTCCCAGCCGGCGACCGTCAGCGAGCGTCACATCGATCCGACTCGCGCCATCAACGACATGGCTGTTTGTCAGAACGAATCCGTCCGGCGTCAGGACGAATCCCGGACCCGTGCCGGAGCGACGCTGGCCGGATT
The DNA here is from genome assembly GCA_965263045.1 of Terriglobia bacterium. Classification (GTDB taxonomy): domain Bacteria; phylum Acidobacteriota; class Terriglobia; order 20CM-2-55-15; family 20CM-2-55-15. The sequence goes on along the minus strand of CBDHGK010000041.1, from coordinate 2,580,232 downwards.
CCAAGTCGGCACGACCTCTTTCCGGTATGCGCTGCCGAACTTCGATCTTGACGACCGAAGGGCTGATACCATCGGCCGCGGTGGTCACGGCTGTGGAGTACGCGTCCAGGACCTCCGCGTCGGAGGGTGGAACAACGGGCCGCGCTGGCCGTTCCTCGGTCGTCCGGTCCGAGATCAGGCGAATCGAATGCACTACTTTCCATCCTTGAACGACATTAACGCCCTGTATATGCCGGAACCTGACGGTGTCAATTCAGGGGCCAGTTTTCCGAATCAAGAGGTGTGGAAAAACCGCCGGGTCTGTCGAACTACATGGAGCCCACAAATGGATGACGCCGTGTCTACCGGGCCACGCCCCCAACACCGCCGGCGGGATTCCGGATCGTGCTGTTGAAGGAGTCCACTTCATCTACCGGGGCACAGGGTTCTTCCAGAATCCCGTACCAGCCGTCGTAGGTCATGACGTCCCTGGGCGCCAACCTGAAGAGCTTCCGCTCGCTCTCCCAGGGTCCGTCGTAGATCAGTGGGTCGGTGAGCGTCATGGTGAGCTCCAGTGTCTGTGGGTCCACCCTCCGGTAGCGTTCCTGGAGCTTCATCTGATCGCTGTGGGGATAACCGAAATGGTCGATCCAGCTTCTCGGGTCGAAACCGGACGTGTCGACGACCAGCGTGTCTCCCTCCCATCGGCCAACCGAGTACCCATACCAGCGTGGGAGGTCAGGTTCCTCCGGAACCTCTCGTCCGTCCAACCAGATTTCACGCCACTGACGCGTCCATGAAAAGAACTGGAATATCCGATCCGAAGTCTGGACCAGCTCGATCGGATTCGGATACAGCAGCGCCCGGGTCAAACCGTAGGGATTGCAGGAACCGACGGGATCGTTACCCACACCGGGCGGGACGGCCCTGCGGCGGCCGATATGCTCTTCATCGGCGTAAATAATTGCTTCATCACTCCCCAGATAACGCCCGTACGACGGTCTGTTGAGGTTGAACCGCGCCTCTCCCTCGGGAGTCATTTGCGGCACCGCGTTGCCAAAGCCGCGGTCGCCGCAACCCGGGCACACTTCACCCCCGCCCCAGTACTGCGCGTTGCGACTCCAGATCCCCGACAGGTCAGGGGGGCTCGGTTGCTGGGCCATCATTTCCAGCGAACACGTCAGAACAGCCGCCACAGCGATGACGGCCCTCACGAGAGAATCACGCATACAAAAACTCCTGAGACATTCGGTTTGTGTGGAATCGACTCCTCCATCCCGGCCCTATCGCCGCAGGCAAGCCCCGCTCCCACACCTGAGAGATGCCGTTCCCGGTGTTGAACCTGCCGGACCCCGGTGTCGGAGAGTCCAGCGACGACTCCCGGCTGTCGGCTTCCGAGGGGATCGAACGCTGTCGGATGCGGGGCGCTATTGGTTCTCGGGTAGCCTTTCCGGGAGCTGCTGCCTTCTCTCCAACAGGATCTGTTCATCATTCTCATTCAGAATCCTCGAGGCCACTCCGACAGTCGTACCAGCCTTGGACGGGAACAGAATAATGGTGATCGGTGTCCCCGCCTTCAGCGCTTCCATAGATCGCCTCCGGCCCCAGCCGTTTCTGGCCAGGTTGGAAGGATTCGTCAGCTCGGCGGCCCAAGGAACCCGGTTGCCGCTCTCGTCCATCACGTCGAACAAGAGTTGGGCGTGGGGGTTTGTGAATCGGAACTCCGTTACGATGGCCGCGAAGGTAAGAGGGTTTGCGTGGTCGTAAGAGACGTTGGTTCCGTGATGTCCGAGAATCGGGACCGAAATGGTGCCCAGAGCCGCAATTACAGAGAGAACGGTCCACGTTTGTGCCGTCACTTTAAGACCTCCAAACATGATAGCTCCAACCGAGAATGCCAGTTTTCTGAAAGGATAGTCAAAATAAGTGCGTTGTCAACCGACGACCCGAAGGTCGCGGCTGCACCGGTCGGGGTTCCAGGCTTCATCGGACGCGGCAGTGTAGGTCGGCAGAATAGTCGGACAGAAGCGCCGTTTTTCTAATAGACGGTTTTTAATTGATTCCACTCCAGACCTAAGATTGGCGCAAGTGGTCGAGGGCGAGACGACCGGTGCCCACGCATCCGATTGACTCGGATGATCCCGGACGCTACCCGGTTTTCTCTTAAGACCTGCGGATCGGGGGTGCTAGCATGATGCGATGCGCCCTGTCCTGATGTGTATTCTGTTAGGCACGGCGGCCTTCGGCCAACTGACCGCCCGCAATCCCGTCGATGAACTGAAAGACCAGGTGACTGAGGCCCTGGCCCTGGCCGGCGTGCCGTTCACCGCCGATCAGCAACGGCAACTGGCCCTGCTGATTGAAGATGAGCGGCAGGCCGCGGAAAACCTGTTTGGCGAAACCTGGGATTTCAGCCAGGGGCCGCCGCAGGGCGAGCAGCAGGATCAGGCCCTGGCCGGTATCCGGTTCATGTATGACGAATTGCGGAGCAATCTTCCCGCCTACATGACCGCCGTGCAGAGAGAGGCCTGGGAGAGCTACCAGGTGGAGCAGGATGTTGCGTTTTACGGGGAGGATTTCCCGAATGCCGGTGCCGGGAGCGGACGGATTCAACAGATCCGGGTGACGAATAACCCGTTCAATGTCGAAACGGCAACCGCCAACGGATCCGGGGGCCTCCATGAAGGCGGTGCGCGAACCGAAGTGATCGAGCGCGGCGGCGTGGGGGCCTATCACGGAAACTTCGCGGCCACCTTCCAGGACGAAGCCCTGAACGCGAGAAATCCCTTTGCGGACAACAAACCGCCCTACTATGAACGGACCCTCAACGGCGACATCAGCGGGCCCATCATTCAGGACCGGCTCTCGTTGAACTTTGGCGTCATCGACAACAAACGGGAGAACGTCGGTACGGTCAAGGCCGAAACTCCGGACGGGCCTTTTGCACTCGGCGTCACCCGTCCCGTGTTCAACCGGTCCTACGACTCCCGGGGTGTGCTGCAACTTGCGGATGCGCATTCGCTGCACATGCGTTTCCAGTATGCAACCCAGAACAGCAGGAATGAGAACGTGGGCGATTTCAGCCTGCCCGAACGTGCTTCCGACACCGAGACCCGGAATCACCTGATCGATCTCAGGGAAGTCTCCGTACTGTCCGATCGAACCGTGCACGATCTCCACTTCATCTGGCGGAGAGGTCGCAGCGAGACCAATCCCGCAAGCGATGCCCTGGGCGTGGTGGTCAAGGATGCTTTCACCGGCGGGGGTGCACAGAACCGGGAACTGATCAATGGAAACGAATATGAACTGAACAACCTCATTTACTACGCCGGTGACAACCTGACGATGAGAAGCGGATTCCGGGGCTGGCGGCGGACGGAACATTCAGTTTCGGAAGACAAGTTTTTCGGTGAGTTCACGTTTTCTGATCTGGAAAGCTACCGGGCCGGACGGCCGCTCAAGTACCGGATCAAATGCTGCGAACCCACGTTTGACATCAGCGATTCGCATCTTGTTTTGTTCTCCCAGAACGATTTCCGGCTCACGCCGACCTTCACGCTGATGCTGGGCATACGCTATTTCGTGCAGACCAGCATCACTGACCGAAACAACGTGGACCCACGCATCGGTTTTGCCTACGCGATCGGCAATTCGACGGTAATCCGCGGCGGTGCCGCACTTTTCACGAATCCCTGGAACTTCCGGACGCTGAAGACCTACACCCGGCTGGATGGACAGCGGCGGTTCGAGACCCAGATCGACAACCCGGGCTGGCCCGACCCGTTTTCATCGGGCAGCATCCGGCCTCCGACCCGCCACCAGATCGCGCCTGATTTGAGAAACTCGTATTTCGCGGTGGTCCAACTGCAACTGGAGCAGAGCCTGGCAAATAATCTTTTCGTGAGCGTGGCCTACGACAGGAGCCGCGGGATCAAGGCCCAGCGCGTCCGGGACTTGAACGCGCCGTTTCCGAAAACCGGCCTCCGACCATTTCCCAACGAAGGCCAGATTGTCCAGCTCGAAGGCGGCCTGTCGACCCATCAACATTTCAAGGCCACCATGCGGCAGCGTATCAGCGTCTTCAACCTCACCGCGGACTACATGTACTACCACGGACTTCACGATCAGCCCAGCACGGGCCTGAGCCTGCCGGTCGACAGCCGCAATGTCTGGAAGGAGTGGGGACGCACCAACAACCCCTCACATACATTCAACGCGAGCGTCAATTCACGATTGCCGATGGACGTGTACCTGACCACCGTCGTCGGGGCGCGCAGCGGCACCCGGTATACGATCACGACGGGTCGGGACGATAACGGCGATGGCGTGAGTAACGACCGGCCTCCCGGGATCGGCAAGAATACCGAAGTCGGACCCAACTATTTCGATGTCAGCTTCAATATTTCGAAAGCCATTGAATTCAGGCGCGACGGGTCGAGCGCTGCAGGCACCGGACCCCGAATGAACGTCTTTGCCAATCTCAGCAACGCCTTCAACATGACGCACCTGGGAAGACCCAGCGGTGTGATGACGTCTCCCTTTTTCAGGCGGTCTTTCAACGCGACGTTGCCGCGGCAAATCGAAGCCGGAATGAGATTTCAATTCTGATGCCTGTGGGGAAACCGGCGCTCGATCGCACGGATGCGGTCATGTCACGGTTATGTTAATCGATGCTCAGGGGGCAATCGGTATGAATCAAACGAAACGAGGGACCGCCGCACTGGTGGGCGTTTTCTCAGTCGCTTTGCTTTTCTTCGGTCCGGGGATACTGGCCGCTCAAAGTGTGGAGCAGTTCGACAAGTCGTTTCCGTTTATCGGAAGCTGGGAGAACGGAAGCGACAGTCCAGACGGTCAGGATCGGGGCAATTGCGGGGGGCGGCTTGGCGACTACGGCGAGAAATTAATAAACTGCTCTCTGCCGGCCGACCAGCTTCCGTTGAACCGGCGGGGTGAGGCCTGGCTGGAGTTCGCGGACCATCGGGCGTCGCCTACCCTTGCCGAATGCGCGGAGGTGGCCATTCCGGGCTTGTTGGGCAGCGCAATGTATATCTCCGGATATCCGGACCGACTGGTCACTCAACATGCCGTCCGCCTGATAACACGGACCATCTGGATGGATGGGCGCGGCCATCCGGAAGCCCGGCATCTGTTCCAGCATGGCCATTCGATCGGATGGTGGGACGGGGATGACCTGATGGTTGAAACCACCAACTTTACCTTCGACCCCGACGGCATCGACGATCATCTCCTAATGGCGTCTTCAGTCCGTAAGAAAGTCACCGAACGCTACCAGGTGATCGACACGGACATCCTCAGGCTCATCATCATCCTCTGAAGATCCGACTTTTCTGACACGGCCGTTCAGGTATGCCTACATACTCAACAGACGGGCGGGCGGGCCACCGACGAACTGGTATCATTGCGATCCCGAGGCTTCTCGAAACGAAATCATTTTTGCCTATCCGGGAAACAAGTATCCCGAAGACTGACACCAGCCCCGATTTATCGGAAGACGTCCGCCAGAGATGTCACCGGTGCGCGCTCTGACCGTACGTGTTTCGATTCTGCTGACAATGGATCAGTTTCCTGCCACATACTATTGAGAATCGCATAATATAGTGACACTAGAAGAGGCTGGCCTGCTTCCAGAATGCCGTGACAAGTCGCGGCCGGCGCCGCATCCGGCACAGTGCCCGACGTGCATGGTCGCTGAGCTGGCCGAAGTCTTTGGGACAGAAGTTCGGCAGTTCATGATGCTTCCAGTAGCCCCACAGATATTCGACTGGATTCAGCTCCGGTGCATACGCCGGCAGACGTTCCAGAACGAGTCGGCCCTGAGTTTCGGCGACAAAGTCTCGGACCATGCGGCTCCGATGACTCGGCAGCCCGTCCCAGATCACCAACAGAGGGTCGGGAATGTGACGCATCAGATGCTTCAGGAATTCGACAACCTGCGGACTGCGGATGGCTCCCGGATACATCCTGAAGTAGAAGTTCCACCAGGTCACTCCGGCGATTGCCGACAGACTCTTCCAGTTGAAGTGGTACTGCAGGACCGGAGTCTGCCCGCGCGGCGACCAGGTGCGGTACCGATGCGGTCGTTCCGTCAGCCCGCTTTCGTCGACGAATACGATCGTCCGGCCCTCTTTCCGGGCTTTTTTTTAATCCCGGGCCAGCTTGTCTTCTTCCACCGAAGGATCGCGTCTTCATCGCGCTCCAGCGCCCGACCCGTTGGCCGCTGGCAACTCCAGCCCATCTGCTGCAGAATCCGCCAGACGTGTCCGGGGTGATATCTAACACCGCACTCCTCTTCGATCAGATGGGCGACACGCCACCCGGTCCACAGACTCGTGTCGTACCCCAACGCTTCGGGTCCGCGTTTCAGTCCCCGCTCGATCTTCTTCAGATCCGCCGGGCTCAGCCCTGGCTTGCGGCCCGCCCGCCCAGCCTGCTTCAGTCCCTGCTTTCCTGATTCAGCGAGTTGTTGAGACCAGCGGTTCACCGACTGCCGGTGGGCACCGACTCGGCGGGCCACCTCCGCTTCCGACAGGCCCTGCTTTAACAGTCTCGCGGCTTCCATACGTCGCTGCTCTAATGCATCAAAGTCGCGTCGAACTCCTGCTGGATTTCCCATGCAGGAAGTATAGGACACTCATGACAGAATGTCACTATATTATGCGATACTCAATAGGTGGGGACTGCAGAAGATCCCGAGGGTCCATGCGGACATTCGCGTGGTTGTCCGGTTCGGCTGGACGCGACGTCTCGGCCAGGAAAACGGTTTTGTTTTGATCCTGTAACCATCGTTCTGTACGCTAGACGACATGCCGCGATGGTCAGGCGGCGGAGGAGGTATCCAGATGTTGCGAACTTTACAAGCCGCTGTTCTTGTTTTCTGCTTTGCCGCGTCTGCAGCGGCACACCACTCGAGGTTCGCGGTGTACCGCACCGAGGACCCGCGGATCACGATGACGGGAACCGTGACGCGGGTGGAGTGGCAGAATCCCCATATATGGTTCTACATGGATGTGGTCGATGAGGCCGGGAATGTCAAGAATTGGGAAGTGGAACTTGCCGGGTCTTCAAATCCGGGCAGAATGTACCGGCGAGGCTGGGGTCCGGATTCGATGAAGATTGGGGATGTGGTGACGGCCATAGTCGCTCCTGCGAGAAACCCTTCCTTGAACCGTGTCTCGAGCGACACCGTGACCATGCCCGACGGTCGAGAGCTGGGTCGCTAGTCTCACCCTGGCCAGACCTGCAAGAAAGACGAACGGAGTTGACCCGATGGCCCGGCGCCATATTCAGGGGAGCGGCATCGACATCGATCGGTAACTCGTTCGCTCGCTCTCGATTGGCGCACCGATGCTCATCGACCCTTCCTCGATCAATACCGTCTGGAACCGGCTGGAGGAAACGCGTTGTGCTTCCTCGATCGACGGCTCAGGAACCGATATATCCCGTTATAGAAGATCGAAAGTTAAGCCCGTCGCCTGGGTGGTCAGGGGCTGATACAGGCGTGTGACCGCCCGGCGGTTATGGTTGACCCGGACAGTGGTGCCCACTATCCTCACGACAACCTGCCACACCCGGCGAAAATCGTGACGCCTGTTTCGAAGGAAGGAGGTCGAGTGGATTGGTGGATCTGGATCGTTGTTGGACTCGGGTTCCTCGCCTTCGAGGTCGTGGTTCCAGGCGGCATCATCATGCTCTTCTTCGGAGCGGCCGCAATCGTCGTAGGAGTCCTTTCCGTGCTTGGCGTTCCGGGTCCGCTCTGGGTTCAACTGGCCCTCTTTTCGTTCCTCTCGATCGTCTCTCTGCTGACTCTCCGGGGAGCAATTTTGCGCCGCTTCGAGGACGGAGGCGATGACGAAGAACAGATCGACTCCTTGCTCGGCGAAACGGTAATCGTCGCCGAGGAGATCGTCACCGGTGCGGTTGGAAAGGCAGAGATCCATGGCTCTTCCTGGAGCGTCCAGAACGTCGGTCAAGAGCCGATCGCCAAAGGCCAGTCCGCTACCATCGAGCACGTTGAGGGGCTGCGGCTCCACGTACGGAGGACTCAACCATGAGCACCGGGGTAATCGTTTTTCTCGTATTCGCCGTTCTGGTGATGATCACCATTGCCAAGGCCGCCGTGGTGGTGCCGCAACAGAACGCGTTCGTCGTTGAACGCCTGGGGAAGTACTTCAAGACGCTGACTCCGGGTTTTCACATCCTGATTCCATTTATTGACGTAATACGTTACCGGCACGGCCTCAAAGAGAGAGCTGTCGACATTCCGGAGCAGATTTGCATCACTCGCGACAATGTCCAGGTCGGCGTCGACGGTGTGCTCTATATGAAGGTGCTGGATCCGCGGCGAGCCTCCTACGGCGTCGCCGATTACCGCTTCGCCATCTCACAACTCGCTCAAACCACATTGCGCAGCGAAATCGGGAAGATCGATCTCGATCGCACCTTCGAAGAGCGCACACACATCAACGTGCAGGTCGTTAACGAGGTCGATAAGGCCTCCGATCCCTGGGGCATAAAAGTGCTGCGCTACGAAATCAAGAACATAACGCCACCCCATGACGTCTTGGCGGCAATGGAGAAACAGATGCGCGCCGAGCGCGAAAAGCGCGCCGTCATCCTGACTTCGGAAGGTGAGCGCGACGCTGCCATTAATGCCGCCGAGGGCAGTAAGCAGCAGGTCATCAAGGAGTCCGAGGCGACCCAGCAAAGGCAGATCAATGAGGCCGAAGGCGAGGCCCAGGCCATTCGCTCGGTCGCTGCAGCCACCGCTGAGGGCATTAGTAGCGTTGCAACCGCGATCGAACAACCGGGCGGTATGGAAGCCGTGCAGCTCCGTGTGGCGGAGGATTACATCAACCGCTTCGGCGAGCTTGCAAAAAGTAGTACAACGCTGCTGCTGCCCACGAATGCGGCCGACGTCGGGTCGATGGTCGCGATGGCGATGAGTGTCATTAAGAAGACTGGGTCTGGTGACGCCAGTTGACCACCCGTACCGCCGCGCACTGCATTGTAAAACGCCCGACGACGGAAAACTGCCCTTGTCAAGGTAGGGCAAAACCCTCACCGAGTGGCCTCTTGTCATCATCATCCTGAATGGAGAAACCGTTGGGAGAACGAAGGCAGTAGAGAGCAACCATATGCCTCATCACCTGACCCAGGCATCGTTCGCCGTGGCCTTCGTCGCCGTTTCAGGTTGTGTTTCCAATCGAAGTGTGGCCGTCGTCAGAATAGTTCGGACAAGAACGCAGTTTTGCTAAGAGAAGGTCTTCAAACCTTTACGGAACCCAGGCCACTTTTCCGGTTTGGGGGTCATACAGGGAGGTGACCTTCTGATTGACCTCAAGTCCCTTCCCTCGCAGTATTTAGCCAGATTTTCCCGGTTCGCGTGACGACACGCCAAAAAAATGGAATCTGGCACCCAACTCAGCCATTACGAGATCCTCTCCGCCATCGGCAAGGGCGGCATGGGAGAGGTATGGCGAGCTCGTGACACCAAGCTCGGGCGTGAAGTCGCGATCAAGGCGCTACCAGCCCCCTTGCTCAAACGTTGGAATCGTCACATACCCACACCTACTTTATTGCCAACGGTCTTCACATTCGCCCATACGCTTGACTTTGATTATCGGTCCTCTGATAATCGCGCCAACTATTCAGATACATAAAGGTTCTACCACCGGAGGTTCAGCAATGACCATAACTTTTCGCGGCGGGAAAGGTCGGCGGCTTCAGCTAGTTCTAGCGGGCCTGATCGTTTGGCTGGCTCAAGCCCTTCTGATCGATAACGGCAACACTTCAGAGGTTGCTTATGCCGCAGGACTGGCAGTGCAGGGCCAGGAGGACAGAACACCGGTGGTGATTGAACGGCCTCCGCTGCGTTTCATCCGAGATCCCAATCCTGCGTTTAGCGCCGTGGCCGTCAACTCTGAGAACAACATGCTGGTCGTGGCGGACGAGAATCTGTTCCAGATATTGGAGTACGACCATCGAGACAACACCCCGCCTGGAGCGCGTTTCACCGAGCCCCGGCGCGTCATTTCGGGAACCAACACCCGGGCCGAGATGATGTGCGGCGTATATATCGACCCGCAGACGCTTGACATCTATGTTCTCAACAACGATACGCAAAGCTGGATACCGGTTTTTTCTCCCGATGCTCGGGGCAACGCCACGCCGAGCCGGTACCTTGCTGGTATTCGGGGATTCTCGATAACGGCCCACGAAGAACGCCAGGAACTGTTCGTCGTGAATCAGGGCGGTCACGTTTCTGTCTTCCGCAAGCAGGCCGAGGGCGAGGAGGAGCCGCTTCGGGTTCTCGAGGGCTTTGACACCCAACTCGAGGATCCACACGGGATCGCCCTGGACATTGAAAACAATCTCATGTACGTGAGTAATTTCGGCAATGCTCACAAGCCAAATCTGGAAACCGGTGAAATCTATGGTGACTTCGAGCCACCGTCGATCACTGTGTACCCCCTGACCGCGTCCGGCAACACCGAACCGATCCGAATCATCGAGGGGCCGCGGACATTGATGAATTGGCCGTCCCATATGGCCTACCACCAGGAAAGGCAGGAGTTGTTCGTGGCCAATGACGGCGACAGCTCGGTGCTGGTGTTCTCCGCCTCGGCCGAGGGGAATGCCGCGCCGATCCGGGTCATCAAGGGGCCCCGAACCGGGATTGTCCATCCGCCCGGAATCGCGTTGGATGAACGGCTGAACGAGCTTTACGTCGCCAACATGGGAACCCCGAAGGTGACCGTCTTCCCGGTAACGGCCGATGGGGATGTCACGCCGATCCGGACGGTGAGAGGTGCGCCCGAGGGGACCAAGAGCCTGATGATCGGCAATCCCGGAGCGGTCGGCTACGACACCCGGCGGGGAGAGATCCTGGTGCCCAACTGAGTGGCGCATCCGCAGATTGCGATGTTCGCCAGGTTGGCGGACGGAGGAGACGCCCCCACCCGAGCCCTCTATGGCCAGACCAGCAGGCTGTCCCGGACGATGCACGACATCCGCTATAACGAGGTGCACGACGAAATTGTTGTGCCCGTGCCTTACTCACACGCCATCCTGACATTCCGCGGAGGGGCCGACGGCCAGGAGTCCCCGATTCGAGTCATCCAGGGCCCCCTGACCGGAACGATAGGCAGCCGGTTGGACGTGGACCCGATTCACGACGAAATCTTCACGTACAACGCCGGCGACGATAGAATCCTGGTCTTCCCGCGCGAAGCCAACGGCGACGTGGCACCCATTCGCGTGATCGAGGGTCCGGACACCCAGTTGACAAACGTTTACGGGATTGCCGTGGATCCGGTCAACGATATCCTGGTCGTCGGCCTCAACAGCCGTTGGGGAAACGAGAGGGCGCACCTCATGGATCCGAGACGCACGCAGAAGGGCGCCATTCTGGTGTTCAACCGGACCGACAGTGGAAACGTGGCGCCCCGGGCCGTGATCCGCGGTGATAAGTCGGGGATTATTCGGATCAACCAGATGGATACCTATCCTGAGCGGCGGCTGATCGTTGCGGCGATGCCGGCAATTCACGACCAGATGGAGCCGGAAGGCGCGTTCGTCGGAGTCTGGAGCTACGACGACAACGGCGACGTGCCCCCGCTCTACAAGATCCCGATCGGCGAGGTGACCCGGCTCAAGAAGCCCTTTGGAGTCGTGTTGAACCCGGAAGATCAGGAAGTGATCGTTTCGGATATGCGCAATCAAGGGATTGCAGTCTTTTCGGTACCGGAGATCTTCTGAGGGCAGACACTCCGTACAGCCGGCGGGCGGATCTGGATATAGGAGGAACAGCAGCGCTTCCGAGATCGCCCTCCGGCGGGGCCGGTTACACATATGCGTGTTTAGCCCGCACCATTGCGAGGCTCAAATTGACTTTTTGGCGCCGGCAGAATTTCTGACGGGGCTTGAACTAGGGAAAACGAGACAGTCAGGCCGAACCTGGATGGAATGGTTGGTCATTGGAACGCTTCGCCTTGCGATCAAGGGGAATGCCGCCGCTCTCAGGGAAGTGTGGGAGCGTCTCAATGGCAAGGTTCGGCAAGACGCCGGACTCCAAGTCGGTGGGCTTGAAAATCTAGAAGCGCGGCTGAGGCGGGATGGGTGAAGTGTGGAAGGCCAAGGACACCAAGTTAGGCCAAGAGGCGATGAGAACGATGACGACGATTGACACCTCTTACCATCAGAGGCTGCTCTGCCTCCTGCTCGTCCCATCTCTCATCGCCCTGACCGCGTGGTTCGCAGCATTATTCGCGGGCGGGGCATCCCGCCCGACGGGGAACCGCTTATTGAGAGTCCCTTCCTCGAAACCCGCCCGGTGGTGTCGCCTGATGGTCGGAGATGGCGAAGTACTGGCTACTGAGAATCGCTCAGCAGGTCCGCACCGAAGTCGCCTTCGAAGTCACGCCAGATCGTGTGGATGTGATTCGTTAGGTTGTTCCGCGCGTTGGCGTATTCGATGAGAAACGTCGGGCCCTGCACCGTGTAATAGTGCCACTCACCGGGCTCTGTGCCGCCCACCCACGCAAACGCGATCTCGTCGACCTTGGGTCCCAGGAGATCCGCGGTGCGCTCCGCCGCCACATCCGCCGGCATCGTCGACAGGTATTCCTCGACCAGCGCAGACAGGAGGGTCTTTTGCTCCTCGGACATATCACGACCGTGAAGTCCCAACGGCGTGATGGGCTCGGCTTTCGGGGTGCCGATCCCAGAGATCATGTCGGCATCTCGTTCGTCGTCGCGCACGAAGACCGCGACCGCGCGCTGCTGCGCGTCGAGCGACCGGACCAGTGCACGGGCATTGTCTTCCTCGCCGGACAAGACCCGGGCGGCCAGCGCGGCCGGGATCTGTTCGGCGGCGGCAAGTGCCTCGCCCTCTAGCTCAGCGAATTCGAGGTCAGCCGGCTGCGCCCCCAGAAAGAGAGGAGCGGCGACGACCTCCTGTCCTCCGGCGACGGTGTAGTTGAGCGAGATGTGATGGCCTTCAAAACGCCAGCCCCATGTCTGCTCGGTGGAGGGCGCGCCCCAGATCGCTACATAGTAAAGGTCGGGAGAGCGCAGGTTCCGGCCCTCTTCGCTCCGCTGTAACGCGCTAAGGACGGGTTCGCGGGCGAGGAGCATTTGCACCTTTTGATAGCCCACGTCGCTCATACCAGTCCGCAGCAGGTCCATCGCCATGTCACGCTGTTCGGGGTCGAGATCCCTGAGCCGAGCACCTTGGCGCGGCCCCGGCGACTCTTGCCAGTTGAGCCGTTCCTCATGGTTGAACGACAGGCTCGCGCTGGCGTGCTGGTCCGGTGTGAGTGCGGCTAGGAATGTAGTCGCCGCCTCTGCCATAGTGTCGGCCAAGGTTGCCGCGGATGACGGAGCCTGCTCGGTGGCTTCTGGAGCCGCGACGGCCGCGCTGGCCGACCAGGCGACCATCGCAATCGCCGCGAGCGAGAACACACTACAAGTGGCCAATCGAAGCGTCTTCATGCCTTGCCTCCTACTTCCTGCTAGCCGGGATTTCCGACTTTCCTTCCCCGGAAGGCACCTTTATACACCCGAGGGTCCGGGTGCAGCTAGTGTCCTGTAACAGTAATTCGCGAAACAATTCCCAGGCGGGACATCCCGTCTGCCGGCGTTGCTCCTCGGTCAAATACGCCCATTATTCGCGCGCGCAAAATTTCGAATTTCTCGACCGGTGCCGGTTGTGTATGGTGAAATGGCTACGGCATAGTTCGACGAACGCCAGAAGGCGACGACCTTCCGTTCAAGACGGAGACGGGAGCGGGTTGGAGAATGATCGTGTCGTCTGATCCCGACGCGAAGACCACCACGGCCACCCGCGTCATCGTCTTTTCTCGATTGACCTCGATTGTCGATGAGGATGCACACTCGGCGCCTCGCCGTCATCGATCTCGAAGGAGGAGACATGAGAAGCACAGTCTGGATTCTTCTCGTAGGGGTTCTGCCGGTTGTGATCCTCGGGGGTGGAGTCGCCCAGGAACCCGACGCCCGGACCCTCGCGCAGACGGCGCTCACAGCGATGGGCGGCGACAACCTGACGTCCATCCGGTACTCCGGGACGAGCGGCTACACGACGGCTGTGGGGCAGAATTATTCTCCAGCGCAGGACTGGCCGGCCTATGAGCTGACCAGCTACACGCGGACCATTGACTACGAGTCCGGATCTTCGAGGGAGGAGCACACGTTCCGGCAGGGAACGGGCGAGGGCGGACCGATCGGGGGAGGCAATGCGCCCTTGATCACCACGCCGATCGAGGGGGAGCAGCGTCGGACATACATGGTCAGCGGCACCTACGCCTGGAACTTGGAGGGCACCACGGAAGTTCCGGCGCCGGCCGAAGGGGAGCAGCGGCAGCTCGAGCTCTGGCTCACCCCGCACGGCTGTCTCAAGGCCGCGCTGGCTCCAGGGGCCAACCCGATCGCCGCCACGCGGAACGAACAAGGCAAGGGTCGGATCAGGGCCGTCTCGTTCTTGGTGCTCGGGAAGTACCGGGTGCAGTGCGCGATCAACGACGAGAATCTGGTGGAACGGATCCAAACGTGGTTCCCCAATCCCGTCGTCGGGGACCTGTATTACGAGATGGTCTACAGCGACTACCAGGATTTTGACGGCGTGATGTTTCCCACCGGTTTCCATGCGCACCACGATCTTGATGATGATCTGGAAGGGGCAGGCGTGAACGTGAGCGGCGGGCACAATTCGTTTGGCATCACCGTCAGCAACGTCCAGGCGAACGTGAGCGGCGCCGCCCTGCCGGTGCCCGCCGCGGTGCGGCAGGCAACGGTTCCCCCGGTCCGTGTGGAGTCGCAGGAAGTGGCGGCGGGAGTGTGGCACGTGGGCGGCGGGTCGCACGCGAGCGTGGCCGTCGAGTTCCGAGACTTCATCTCCGTCATCGAGGCGCCACTCAATGAGGAGCGGTCATTGGCCGTGATCGCGGAAGTGAAGCGGCTGATTCCGGACAAGCCGATACGGTATCTGGTGAATACGCACCACCACTGGGACCACCTGGGCGGCCTCCGCGCCTATGTTTACCAAGAGAACGTGACGATCGTGATGCAGCAATCCAATCACGCGTACTACGCAGAGGTGCTGTGGATACGGCCGTGGACCCTGAAACCGGACAGGCTGTCCCTGTTTCCGCCGGAGGAGGTCGCCGAAGGGTATACCTTCGAGACGGTGGGCCAGAAGTATGTACTGAGCGATGGCACGCGAACGATGGAGCTCTACAACGTGCAGGGGCTCGCTCACGTGCAGGGCATGTTGATGGCGTATCTCCCGACGGAGAAGATTCTGGTTCAGGCGGACATGTTCACGCCGCCGGCTCCGAACGCGCCGCTGCCGACCACGGTTACGGCGGCCAACAGAACCTTCTACAACAACGCGCAGCGCCTCAACCTGGATGTCACGACCATCGCACCCATCCACGGGGGGCGTGTGTACCCATGGGCGGATTTCGCGGAATTCGTCAGCAGCGGCCAGGCAAATTAGAGGCTCGGTCGGTGTTGTCAAGTTGGGAGATATATCTGGCGCGATTTCCTTCGGGAGAAGTTGTCGAACAGGTGTCTGTCAATGGCGGCATGCATGCAAAGTGGAGCCCGCAAGGGGATGAGCTGTTTTACCTGGAGGAAAACACTCTTTTGGCGGTTGCAGTCGAATCCGAACCGACTCTGACTCCGGGTTTGCCGGAGGAACTGTTCGACATTGAGCAGGTTGGGATGAGGCTTGAACTTCGTGAAAGCCCAAACTTCCCGACCTACAATACGGGCGACGACTCAGATCGCTTTATCGTCGTTCAGACAGTCCAGAGCCTGGGTGAAACGGAATCCAACGTGATCTTCGTGCAGAACTGGTTTGAAGAACTGACGGAACGGGTGCCGGTGCCCTGATTGGAAGCTCAGGTCCTGTTAAATCCCTGGTAGGACGGTTACCCAACTCATCGCCTGTGAGGCTCCTGCTGTAGTCGTGCGATACTGGTGCTCATGAAAGAGGACCAGCATTCCAACCCTCCATCAGATTTTCCGATTCGTCCAGTCGCGACGTTTGGCAGGGATACTTTGCGTTCCTGAAATCAATGAAGAGGCACCGATGAATAACGCAAAGGCCAAAGTTCCCGATGCTGAGTCGAAGGTCTGGTGCGAACAATGTAGGATTCGCATTTCACCGAGTGAAGAAAGGGCCTTGGTTCGCGGCAAGGTGTATCATCCGCGTTGCCGCCCGAAGCGCCCTGCCCCTCGCAGCAAGGAGTCAAGCCCATTCTTAGTTGAAACTCTCCACGGCTCACGATGGGTCATGCAACCTTCTTCTTCGATCTCGTCGACGTCTTCGCCTCAATTTTCAGCTCTCGCTGGAGGGCTTCGCGGAGCTTTGGAAGATGACGGTAGCCGATCACCTTCCTCAGGCGCGGTTCGATGTCGATGAGCGCCGTCGCCAACCAGCGTTGCCGCTGACTCGAGTTCTTCCAATGATCGACCTTCGCACACCTTTCCTCGACAAGGGCATTGACCGATTCCAGGCAATTCGTCGTCTTGAACGAACGGCCCAAGACCCCGTACACGCCGAGCCGATGCAACGTGAGGGTCTCTTCCAGGCCTTCCTCAAGGCTCGCAGCCCCCGATTGGTTTCGCTCCTCGAGCTCTCCATGGAGCTCTCCGAGCGCCGCCCGAGCTTCGTCGTACTCCGGGCGCTCGTAGGCCCGCTGCAGCCGGCGTCGCCACACGGCTTGCTCGGTCTTCGATAGGTATCTCACGACGTTCTCGCGTTTGTGCCATTGGCAGCGTTGGACCAGGGCTCGATTCCTGAATGCCTTCTTGACCGCCGCCCGCAGACCTTTGCCGCCGTCGACAATCACCAGCACGCCTTCAGAGATGTCCAGGCCCCGCTCCATCAACGAACGGAGAAACGGAGTCAGCACTTGCTCGTTCTCCGTGTCGGTCTCCACGAAGCCCAAGAAGCGTTTGTCGCCCGAAAGCGTGACGCCCAGGGCCACTACCATCAGGGCGTCGGCAAACGCCTTCCCGTCCAGGAAGATCGCCACGACGTCCTCGCCACTCAGATCCCGCTCCTGCATCTCCCGAAGTTTCGCGGCACTCGCCTGGACGAATCCTCGAGACACCGTCGAACTCGACAGTCCGATCGCTCCCGGAATCGCTTCAGCGGCCGATTCATAGTTCCGGCAGGAGATCCCATACAGCACACGTCTGAGCAGTAGCTCGTTCACCGCGCCACCCGGACTGAGTTCCTCGTAGGTCCGAAGCGGAATCTCCCCGCCCGCCACGCTGCGCACTCGAGGCACCCGAACCGGCACCCGCTGGCCACCCAGCCCCACGGTCCCCGGATTGCTCCCGTGTCGCCGGCCCCGCAACGCCGCCTCCTTTCGTGCGTATCGCTCACCCGCCAACGACTTCACTTCCTCGTCGAGCAACTCCTCCACGTGCATCAACCCCAGTGGGATCAACGCCCGAATCATCTCCACCTTCGAGTCCAATTCCAGTCCCGAGTATTCCTCCCGGCTCAGGACCTCGACCTCACCCAGCACACGCGACTTCTTGCGTTTCTTTACCGAACGTAACAGACTCCTCATCTCGGCTCCTTTCTCTTACAGGCTTGATGTTGTTTCTTCCAATACCATCAAACCATGGGGTTTGGAGCCGTTTCAATTTCCAACTAAGATTGGCACACATTCGCAGCAAGTGAAGTGCGTCAGGGTCGTAAAACAATGCGTTCTCAGATCGTCCTCAACTGTTACGAAAATATGGTCTAAGCCCTTTAGAATCAGTCCAGGCATTTCGGGCCCTCTTCCGCAGTATCGGGAGCATGAAAATGCATGTTTTCATCTATCGGGGTGAGCTCCCACTCATGGACGTCTGGTTTGAAGAACTGAAGGAACGGGTGCCGGTCCCGTAGCGGTCGCAAAAGATAGGCTGTTCAGCCCCAGAAATTCCGCTCAATCCTTCCTGGAATAGGTCTGCATTGATTCCAAGTCCTGTATAGTCGCCTAACCTTCCATGTGACTGATTCATTGACCTGAAATCCCAGGTGTAGTCTCATTTGTTGAATGGAATCTGGCACCAAACTCGGCCATTACGAGATCTCAACGCTCTTATTGAGTATCGCATAATATAGTGACATTCTGTCATGAGTGTCCTATACTTCCTGCATGGGAAATCCAGCAGGAGTTCGACGCGACTTTGATGCATTAGAGCAGCGACGTATGGAAGCCGCGAGACTGTTAAAGCAGGGCCTGTCGGAAGCGGAGGTGGCCCGCCGAGTCGGTGCCCACCGGCAGTCGGTGAACCGCTGGTCTCAACAACTCGCTGAATCAGGAAAGCAGGGACTGAAGCAGGCTGGGCGGGCGGGCCGCAAGCCAGGGCTGAGCCCGGCGGATCTGAAGAAGATCGAGCGGGGACTGAAACGCGGACCCGAAGCGTTGGGGTACGACACGAGTCTGTGGACCGGGTGGCGTGTCGCCCATCTGATCGAAGAGGAGTGCGGTGTTAGATATCACCCCGGACACGTCTGGCGGATTCTGCAGCAGATGGGCTGGAGTTGCCAGCGGCCAACGGGTCGGGCGCTGGAGCGCGATGAAGACGCGATCCTTCGGTGGAAGAAGACAAGCTGGCCCGGGATTAAAAAAAAGCCCGGAAAGAGGGCCGGACGATCGTATTCGTCGACGAAAGCGGGCTGACGGAACGACCGCATCGGTACCGCACCTGGTCGCCGCGCGGGCAGACTCCGGTCCTGCAGTACCACTTCAACTGGAAGAGTCTGTCGGCAATCGCCGGAGTGACCTGGTGGAACTTCTACTTCAGGATGTATCCGGGAGCCATCCGCAGTCCGCAGGTTGTCGAATTCCTGAAGCATCTGATGCGTCACATTCCCGACCCTCTGTTGGTGATCTGGGACGGGCTGCCGAGTCATCGGAGCCGCATGGTCCGAGACTTTGTCGCCGAAACTCAGGGCCGACTCGTTCTGGAACGTCTGCCGGCGTATGCACCGGAGCTGAATCCAGTCGAATATCTGTGGGGCTACTGGAAGCATCATGAACTGCCGAACTTCTGTCCCAAAGACTTCGGCCAGCTCAGCGACCATGCACGTCGGGCACTGTGCCGGATGCGGCGCCGGCCGCGACTTGTCACGGCATTCTGGAAGCAGGCCAGCCTCTTCTAGTGTCACTATATTATGCGATTCTCAATAGGTAAGGGTGGTATGGGTGAGGTGTGGCGTGCGAAGGACACTAAACTCGGGCGTGAAGTTGCCATCAAGACGCTACCTGAAGAGTTTGCGATGGATGCCGATCGTTTAGCGCGCTTTGAACGTGAAGCAAAACTACTGGCTTCGCTGAACCATCCAAAGACTGCAGCGATCTATGGCCAAGAGCACGCAGGGGAGACAAAGGCCCTGGTTATGGACCTCGTCCAGGGGCCGACCCTTGTTCCGCGTTTTTCGACGGATCTTCCGTAACCGTTCTTCTGCCGACACTATCTCTCTCATCCGATCCTCCTTCAGATCGTTCTGATCTGGAAAGTGTCTCTTAGTTTTTCAGGGGATTCTGAGCGGAATGCTTTGACGGGCTACACCTTATGTCGCAATGAATCTTCAACGCAAAGCTAAATCAACGAATGGTCCATGCCTGCCTGTGAAGAGATGACGGTCCGTTTGTGTTCCGAATTTCGATCTGATAGAGTTTGCCGAAATTTCAACATCGGAGCGAAATTCAGATTTACAGGAGAATATTTATGGTGCGCTATTTGGCCTCGCTGTTTTGCAGTGTTTTGCTTATGGCCGGCTGGAACTCAACTGAAGCGAACGCCCAGGCCGGCAGAGCCCAGGCTCATGTGGCCGCCGCCAGGGCTGCCGCATACGAGCCGGGGCACGATCTTACGGACATTTTCGGGCTTTGCGCCGAACCTGATCCCAATCGTCGAGCGGCCGCGCCTGCGGCTGCGCCTGCGGGTACCGCCGCGCCGACGATACCACCTCGTTCTCAGTGGTACGGAGATCCACACAAGGCCTTCGACAATCTATACCATCTCGGTGGCTCCAGGGCCTACAACGAGACTGTCTGGGCCGTGACCTCATCCGAGGGAATTATTTTGATCAATGCGGGTCAGGACTACGCCGCCGAGGAGTTGATTGTCAACGGCCTGGAAAAGATGGGCCTCGATCCGGCACAGATCAAATATGTGATCCTTACTAGCGGCGAAGCGGATTCTGCTGGCGGGGCGAGACTTCTACAGGATCGTTACAACGCGCGTGTCCTGTCTTCTGAAGGGGAGTGGGATGTGAGCGCCAACTACAATGCCCCGGCCGCCTCCAAGCCGAGGAAGGATATGATCATCACGGATGGTCAAAAACTGACGCTGGGTGATGTCACGGTAAGCCTCTATATAACGCCGGGCCATGGTCCGGCTAGTGTTTCGCTGCTGATCTCACCGCTGAAGGATGGCAATCAAAGCCATGTGGGCAGCGTATTCGGGGGTCGGTCCGCCGGTCGACTCCAGTATTTCGAGTCTGAAGTCGAAGGTATCCGATTGTGGGGCGCGTCCGCCAAGCGTTACAAGGCTATTGCGGAGAGCGCCGGCGCGGATGTCTTCGTTTCCCAGCATGATAGTTGGGACAAAGCACTCGATAAGCTTAACGCTCTGAAGTTCCGTCAGCCGGGCGATCCACATCCCCTGGTCAGCAAATCCGCCGTCTCGCGATATCAAACCATTATTTCCGAATGTATGGACGCACAATTGGCATGGAGGGAAGGCGAGTAGTTCTTTAGACAAGTGTTCAGCCAAAAAATGAGTGTGGAGCTGGCGCGATTGCGGAGCCAGCGCAGCGAGCGAGGGAACCTTGAGCGGCTTTGCCGCGAAGGCGTCGGCTCCATCGTTTTTGTCAGTCAGACTTAACCGCACATTATCGAATCACCGACCAAAACGCGGAGGATCCATGAAAAAATTGCCCGCCTGGTTTTTCCTAGTAGCGATGAGCGCGACTATCTCGTTGTCTCGACCCGCCCTCGAACGACTTCAGGAGGGCGACAGGGAAGTCACTACAGCCCAGTACGAACAGTGGAAGACGGAGTTGTCGAACTGGGGGCGTTGGGGAGTGGACGATGAGATCGGAGCCCTGAACCTGATCACGCCAGAGAAGCGGCTGGAGGCGGTGGCCCTGGTTGAAGAAGGATTTTCTGTTTCCCTGGCTGGTGATGCGGATACCGTTCAGGCCATCGACAATCCCAATCCGTATGAACACGAGATGCTCCGGATCAGCGCAGATCGGTTTGGGGTCAGTTACCATGGCATCGCGCACACGCACCTCGACGCCCTGGCGCATGTGAACGAGAACGGGACTTTTTACAACGGGTACACTCCTGACGCGGACACCGTCCTCGAAACTGGACACGAGCAGAACTCGATCCACAACCTCAAGAACGGGATCCTGACCCGTGGCGTCCTTATAGACATTCCGAGGGTCAAGGGCGTGCCGTATCTGGAGCCGGGTACTCCAATCTACGTGGAAGATCTGGAAGCATGGGAAGAGCAGACCGGCGTGCGCGTCTCCTCCGGTGACGCGCTGTTCATTCGTACCGGTGTATGGGCTCGACGTGATGCTGAAGGACCATGGCTTCGCGGCCGGGCCGAGGGTGGCCGATCGGCGGGTCTCCACCCGTCCGTAATTCCGTGGTTGAAGGAGCGAGATGTTGCGTTATTGGGAAGCGATCATCCAACGTATGTTGCGCCGTCGAACCTGCCCGGAGCCGTTCACGACTTTGCGCTCCTATATCTGGGCATCCACATGTTCGACAACTGTGATCTGGAGGCGCTCGGCGACGCAGCAGCCGAGCGAAATCGATGGGAGTTTTTGCTGATGGCCGCACCGCTCCCGTTCCGCGGGGGAACCGGTTCACCATTGAACCCCATCGCCGTATTTTGACACTGGAATGGAAAGACGCGGACAAACCGCCCTTGTCCGAATCAGGATTTCCAGGTAGACGGAAGACCCGTACTGGCGAGGCCGCCCGCCCCCGGAATCAACATCGTCCTGAATTGGTTTGAAGAACTGAAGGAACGGGTGCCGATTCCTTAGCAGCCCGTGGCAGAAGTCTCGCGGGCCGCGCGCAGGGGTCTTCGGGTTACAGGCGCGAAGTGAGGAGCGGAACGATGTCTTTTCATCGTGACCGACGAACGACAATGCCTGTGGCCCGAACCCCCCTGCGCCCATAGGGTTACGGCGAAACGGGGCCGTCTTCGTTGTCGCCGACTCCTCGTAATGAATGAGCATTGCAGCGTCGTCGCCTCCTAGAATCCGGCCCCGTTTGGCCGTAACGCGACCCGCGAGACTTCTGCCACGGGCTGTTAGGGTGCCGCTAAATCAGCCTGTTCAACCCCGCAAAACTTCCTCACGACCTCCTGAAGTGGTCCGCAGTAGTTTCACATCCCTGTATCGTCCCCTATGCTTCCATGTGACTGTTTCATTGACCTGAAACTCCGCCTGTAGTCTCATTCACCCAATGGAATTCGGTACAAAACTCTGCCACTACGAAAATCTGGGCCTGCTCGGGAAACGAAGGAGGTGACAAATGCTGGTTTCACGACTCTTTAGGGTCATGCTGGCCGCTCTGGCAATCCTCATACTGGGAATTCCCGCACAGGCCGAGATCATGCGGCTCGTGGTAGAACACACGGAGACGCTCGGCGGCAATGATGGTTACGAAAAACTCACAGGCCACGCCTATGGCGAAGTTGACCCCAGGCACTCGCTGAACGCCATCATTACCGATCTCGAATTTGCACCACGCAACGGACGGGGTATGGTGGAATACGCGGCGACATTCACCATCATCAAGCCGGCCGACATGTCGAAATCGAGCGGTGTG
Source organism: Terriglobia bacterium (assembly GCA_965263045.1). Classification (GTDB taxonomy): domain Bacteria; phylum Acidobacteriota; class Terriglobia; order 20CM-2-55-15; family 20CM-2-55-15. The sequence goes on along the minus strand of CBDHGK010000041.1, from coordinate 2,557,340 downwards.
CTGCTTTACTTTGTACCGAACCGCGGCCGGATTAATATGACGGGCGGCGGGTTCCTCGCCGATGCTCGAAATCAAGGCCACGTCCTTGTCGCCAGTGGGTGGCAGGGAGACCTCGAACCCGCCGATGGCAGGGAGACGCTTTCGGTTCCGGTAGCCAAGAACTCCGATGGATCTAGCATCACGGGGCCCGTGCTGGCTCGTTTCAGCGACATGCCTCGGAACTCTACGACCTTGCCAATTATTCGCGGTCGGGTTGTGGGGACCGCCGATCCGGCCACGCTCGATACGGGTCAAGCCACCCTGACCCGCCGAGCCTCAGAACATGGCGCTGTCATCCCGCTACAAAGCACAGAGTGGGCCTTTGCTGATTGCAATGAGAGCCCTTTTCCAGGCACTCCCGATCCGAGAAAGATCTGTATCAAGGGTGGGTTCAATCCCGCCTTTCTGTACGAGCTTGTCTACACTGCCAAGGATCCCAAGGTCCACGGAATCGGATTTGCTGCAACCCGAGATCTGAATTCCTACCTGCGCTACGGAACCCAGGACGATGCGGGGGTTCCGAATGTTCTGCGCGGAAGGATCAACTGGACGGTAAGCCAGGGCAACTCACAGTCCGGGAACTTCCTTCGAAGCTTTATTCACCTGGGCTTCAATCAGGACGAGGCCGGGCGAATTGTTTTCGACGGCAGCAACCCCGAACGTGCCGCTCGCCTCCTGGCAATGAATATCCGATTCGCAGCTCCCGGTGGGGCGGCTGCGATGTACGAAGCCGGGAGTGATGGCGTTGTCTGGTGGGCCAATTATGCCGACGAAGCGCGAGGCCATGCCTCGGCGGGATTGCTCGATCGGTGCCGCGCTACGGAAACCTGTCCCAAGATCGTGGAAACCTTCGGCTCGGCGGAGTTCTACAACTTGCGTGCGTCTCCGAACTTGGTGGGCACTCGGGCTGACCGCGATATTCCCTTGCCATCGAATGTCCGACGGTATTACTTCCCGGGAGTGAGGCATGGGGGTGGACCCGGCGGATTCGATCCGAACCCGCAGTTGGACGCCTGCTGCGACCTGGTGCCGAATCCGAATCCTACCAGCGACACATTGCGTGCGTTGCAGACTGCGTTAGTGGATTGGGTCGTGAAGGGTACGCTCCCTCCACCGAGTCAATATCCGCGACTCGATCGAGGAGAACTGACGCTACCTACACAGGCCGCGCTGGGATTTCCAACGATCCCAGGTGTGCCGATACCGGACGGAATTCTCAACCCACTTTACGAATATCACTTTGGAACGCAGTTCGACTACAACGACCTCTCGGGAGTCATCACAATCCAGCCTCCTCCGATCCGCCAAGTGCTTCCCACAGTAGTGCCAACGGTCGACGCCGATGGGAACGAGGTAAGCGGAGTGGCCAGCGTGCTCCACCAGGTTCCTCTGGGAACGTACACGGGCTGGAATACGACTGCCAGTGGGTTCTACAAGGGCCATATTCGGACCAATGCCGGTGGCTACATTCCATTCGCCAGGACCAGGGCAGAGCGACTCGCAGCCGGTGATCCGAGACCGTCACTCGAAGAACGCTACGGGAGTCACGAGAACTACGTCGCGAAAGTGTCCGCAGCAGCCGCCCGATTGGTGCGCGGACGATACCTTCTCCAGGACGACGCAGACCGCCTTGTCGTGCAAGCCGAAGCCAGCACGGTCCTTAAATAGGAGCACGTCGAATGCAGCCCGGCACTAAGCTCAGCCATTAAGAAGTCACCAGCTTCTTGGGCAAAGGGGGCATGGGTGAAGTGTGGCGAGCCATCGATACAAGGGAGACATCAATGCTGAAAAGACTCACCGCAAACAACCAACTTTCATACGCTTGTCGGAATAGGGTCCCATGGTTGTTCGTGCTGTTTTACTTGATCGTGCTGAGCGTCGGTACAGCTAGCGCACACATCGTTCGCATAGAGATTGACAGCAGCGAGTCTCCGACCGTTGAGGGACGGACGTTTGGAACTGTTGGTGCCTACGAAAAGCTGCGTGGCCGGGCCTATGGCGAAGTGGATCCGACTCATCCACTGAACGCTGTTATCGCGGACGTCGAGCGGGCGCCGCGGAACGCGAATGGGATGGTCGAGTACTCGATGGATATCTTCATCCTGAAGCCGGTCGACATGAGCCGCAGCAACCACAAGCTCTTCCTCGATATGAACAATCGGGGCCAGATGCGCGTCGGTCGGCTGAACGACGTCGCGCTGACCAACGACCCAACGACAGCTGCCGATGGAGGCAACGGCTTCATCATGAGCCTGGGCTACACCATTGTCGGCAACGGATGGGATTTCGGCGCCGTGAGCGACAACGCGACGATGACGATCTCCGTTCCGGTCGCGAAGAATCCCGACGGCTCCGACATTACCGGTCCGTCGTACGAGTACATCGTGTTCAATCGCGCGCCCGGTGAGCGATACACGCTGACGTATCCGGCTGCCATGCTGGACACAGCCGACGCCGCGCTCACCGTGCGTGAGCGCCTGGACGATCGACCAACGACGATTCCCGCGATCGGGTGGGAGTATGTGGACGAGAAAACGATCCGCCTCCTCCCCGCTGGAACGACCTTTCGACAGGGCCACATCTACGAGCTCACCTACACTGCCAAGGATCCGGTGGTCGCGGCGCTCGGACTCGCCGCAACGCGTGATTTCGTATCGTTTCTCCGGCACGCGGCCGAGGATGACCACGGCACGGCCAACCCGCTGGCCGGTGAAATTCGGCACACTTACAGCTTCTCGATCTCGCAGCCGTCGCGAGCCCTGCACGATTTTCAGACGTTCGGCTTCAACGAGGACGAGGAGGGCAGGCGGGTCATCGACGGTATGCTCAAGTGGACCGGCGCCGGGACGGGCGATCAGATCAATTATCGCTTCGGGCAGACCGGAAGGACCCAGCGCAACCGCCAGAACCACCTGTATCCCGAAGGCCTGTTCCCGTTCGCGCACCAGGTGCTCACCGATCACCTGAGCGGCAAGGTCGGCGGGCGCAGCGTTCGTTGTGCGGAAAGCGAGACCTGCGCCAAGATCTTCGAGGTGAACTCTTCGAACGAGTATTGGGTCAAGACGGGCTCCTTATTGCACAGCGACACCCGCGGCAGGGATCTCGAGGATCCAGCGGACGTTCGCTATTTCCTGATATCCGGAACGTCGCACGGTGTTGGCGACCCGGCCAGCCGCGGACTCTGCCAGCAGTTTCTCAATCCCACGAGCCCCTACCCCGCGCTGCGTGCGCTGCTGGTAGCGCTCGATCAGTGGGTGACGGAGGACAGGGAGCCGCCGCGCAGTCGAGTGCCGCGTCAGGCCGACGGCACGGCCGTGATGACGGAAGCTCAGCCTGGTTATCTCACCGGCATCGTTCCTCAGGACGCCCTGGGTTGGCCAACGATTCCCGGTGTCACGTACACCGGCCTGATCACGACCCGATTCAACTTCGACTTGGGACCGACGCTCGACGAGGCGGGGATCATCTCGAACTACCCGCCTTCACTCGATGGGCGCAGGGCGTATCCCATATTCGTCTCGCGCGTCGATGCGGACGGCAACGAATTGGCTGGAATCCGCCTGCCGCCGGTGGCAGCGGCGGTGACGACGACGACCGGTTGGGCGCTGCGCCGCGAGGGCTTCGGCCTGAACGATGGGTGTGAAGGCGCCGGCCAATACATTCCCTTCGCGGAGACGAGAGCCGAGCGCCTCGAGACGGGCGACCTCCGTCTCTCGCTGGAGGAACGTTACGGGACCCACGAGGGCTACGTCCAAGCCGTCGCAGATGCGGCACGCCGTCTCATGTCAGAGCGTTTGCTTCTTGAGGAAGACGTACAACGATATATTGACGAAGCTGAGAACAGTGACGTACTGAATTGAAAAACTGGATCCAGCCCTGGTCGAGAATTGATTCATCTTCCCCCGATTGGGGACTACGATGTTGATCGACCGGATGCCCACGCCGAAAAAATCTCACCGCCCGGCAAATTCGGTTCGCGGATGTTGACCCTCTGAACACGTCAATTTCGCCGAAGAACGCCTCAGGCCTATCCCGCGAAAATCCAGATCCCTGTATTGTCCCCAAACCGTCAAAGTGACTGCTTCATTGACCTGAAAGCCAGCCTGTAGTCTCATTCATCCAATGACGCCAGGCACACAACTCGGCCACTACGAAATCCTGTCTGCCCTTGGAAAAGGCGGAATGGGCGAAGTCTGGCGTGCGCGGGATACGAAACTCGGGCGTGAAGTTGCCATTAAGACCCTCCCCGAAGAATTTGCCAAGGACGCCGATCGCCTAGCACGGTTTGAACGTGAAGCGAAGCTCCTGGCCTCACTGAATCATACGAACATCGCTGCGATCTACGGACTCGAAGAACACGAGGGCACAAGATTCCTTGTTCTTGAACTTGTTGAAGGCGACACGCTGGCGGATCGCCTCAACCGTGGAGCCATACCTGTCGAGGAATCACTCAAGCTTGCTCTTCAAATCGCTGATGCCCTGAAAGCAGCCCACGACAAGGGTGTCATCCATCGTGACCTCAAGCCCCTGAACATCAAAGTCACGGACGACGACAATGTGAAGGTACTCGACTTTGGCTTGGCGAAGGCGTTCGCGGGTGAAGAAGCCGAGGCGACCGTGTCGAACTCGCCCACCTTGAGTATGGCGGCTACACAGCAAGGAATGATCCTCGGGACCGCAGCGTATATGAGTCCCGAACAGGCGAAGGCCCGTGGAGTTGATAAAAGAACCGACATATTCGCGTTCGGATGCGTCTTGTACGAGATGCTCACAGGACACCCGTCCTTTCGTGCGTCGGACGTGACCGAGTCACTTGCTGCGGTGATCAACCTGCAACCGAAATGGGAGACCTTGCCGGAGCATCTTCACCCTCGACTTCGTGAAACGGTGGAACGATGCCTGGAGAAGCAAGTCGCCAAGCGGTCCCAAGACATCGGTGACGTGAAGCTGGACATCGAAAATGTATTGGCAGGCCCCGACGGTGTGTTGGTGCAGCCAGTCGCTGAAGCCGTTCGGGCGGTACCTCAATCGAAATTACCGTGGGTCGCCGCAAGCGGCTTTGCGCTGCTGGCTCTTGCCGCATTCGTCATCATGTTCGTAGGCGGCAACGAACCACCCAACGAAGCTCGTTTGGTTCGCTTTGCAGTAAACCAGCCTGAGGGTGTTTCGCTATCGAACGTCCAATTCGCGCTTTCTCCCGACGCCAGCAGCCTAGGAGTCTGCGCGGCAGAAGGACCAGAAATGGGCAGAAAAGGATCGAAGATAGGACATGCCACGAACTTACCGAACGTATATTCCAGAACAGAGCCTGCTGATGCCTCCATCATTGAGAGATTGGCTGGCTGAAGATCACCTGTCGTACTTCATATCGGACGCCGTGGATGCGATGGATTTGAGCGCGTTCGAACAGAGGTATGGAACGGACGGGCCGGGCAATCAGGCCTTCGATCCGCGGATGATGGTGAAGGTGATGATCTACGGGTACGCGACGGGAGTGTTTTCGTCACGGAAGATTGCAGCGAAGATGACCGAAGATGTGGCGTTCCGGATGTTGGGAGCGGAGAACTTTCCCGCGCACCGAACGATCTCGGATTTTCGAAAACTGCATCTTGAAGAGTTCGGGAACTTATTTGTGCAAGTGGTGAGGATGGGGCGGGAAGCCGGGCTGGTGAAGATGGGAACGGTGGCGGTGGACGGGACGAAGATGCGAGCCAATGCGAGCAAACGCAAAGCGATGAGCTATGAACGCATGAGAAAGCAGGAGACCGAATTGGGCGAACAGATTCGGGATCTGTTGAACCGGGCCACGGCGACCGATGAGGAAGAAGACCAACGTTACGGCAAGGACCGGCGCGGTGACGAACTGCCCGACGGGTTGGCGACCCGCACGAAGCGGCTGGCCACAATCCAGACGGCGATGAAGCGACTCGAAGAACGTCAGATGGCGGCAGACCAGGAAGCGGAAAGGAAGCCTGGAGACGACAAACCGGGAAGCGGAAAGAAGGGCAAACCATTCAAACGCCCGAGGGGTGAACCCAAGGGGAAGGCCCAAGACAATTTCACCGACCCGGAAAGCCGGATCATGAAGACCTCGGCCGACGGGTTCCAACAATGCTACAACGCGCAGGCGGTCGTGGACGCGGAGGCCCGAATCATCGTCGCCACAACGGTGAGCAACAATGCTTCAGATACCGGGCAGTTGGGACCGACTCTGGATGAGTTGAACACGAATCTGTCGGAGCGTCCAGACCGGGTGCTCGCGGATGCTGGATACCGATCCGAGTCGAATCTGCGAATGCTGGAACAACGTCAAATAGATGGGTACGTTCCGATGGGTCGTGAGAAAGATCTCGCCACGGCCCCACTCCAACCCGAAAGCACGGCCCTGGGCCGCATGGTCCGAAAGATGAAAAGCCAGACGGGGCGTGATCGCTACCGGGCCAGAAAGCACATCGGTGAGCCGCCGTTCGGGTGGATCAAGTCGGTGCTGGGATTCCGACAGTTCAGTTTGCGAGGCTTGGACAACGTCACCTGTGAATGGAGCCTGGTGGCTCTGGCAGTGAACTTACGACGGATGAACGGGAAGATCGAATGGGCTTAATCCGCATCACCGGGACCCATAACGCTCTCCACAGGACCAACGGATCGAGTCCCCACAGCTCGGAGCTGCCCATGTTGGGAAAATCGGGCGGCTCTCCTACAAAGACGCTCTCGAATCGTCACAAATCCGAGTTATTCAGCCTCTGCCGCGCAGACTCCTAGCTTTTGTCGACACGGTTCGCGGTCGGTCGATTTGGCTGCGTTCCTTTGATTCATTGGATGTTCGTCAGCTTCCGGGAACGGAAGATGCGTCGAATCCATTCTGGTCACCCGATGGACGTTTTGTCGGATTCGATGCCGATGGAATGCTCAAGAGGATTGACATCCGAGGCGGACCGCCCGAGATCCTAACGGAAACGGCAGGACCGGGGGGCGGTACCTGGAATGGTGATGGAGAAATACTATATTCTTCCGAAGGCATCATCCACCGACTCAATGTGGCCAGCGGCACCCGAACAACCGTAACTTCAGTCGATTCTTCTTCTGAAAATGTGGCCCATCTAGCTCCACAGTTTCTACCTGACGGGGACAATTTCGAGTCAAGCCCATTCTTAGTTGAAACTCTCCACGGCTCACGATGGGTCATGCAACCTTCTTCTTCGATCTCGTCGACGTCTTCGCCTCAATTTTCAGCTCTCGCTGGAGGGCTTCGCGGAGCTTTGGAAGATGACGGTAGCCGATCACCTTCCTCAGGCGCGGTTCGATGTCGATGAGCGCCGTCGCCAACCAGCGTTGCCGCTGACTCGAGTTCTTCCAATGATCGACCTTCGCACACCTTTCCTCGACAAGGGCATTGACCGATTCCAGGCAATTCGTCGTCTTGAACGAACGGCCCAAGACCCCGTACACGCCGAGCCGATGCAACGTGAGGGTCTCTTCCAGGCCTTCCTCAAGGCTCGCAGCCCCCGATTGGTTTCGCTCCTCGAGCTCTCCATGGAGCTCTCCGAGCGCCGCCCGAGCTTCGTCGTACTCCGGGCGCTCGTAGGCCCGCTGCAGCCGGCGTCGCCACACGGCTTGCTCGGTCTTCGATAGGTATCTCACGACGTTCTCGCGTTTGTGCCATTGGCAGCGTTGGACCAGGGCTCGATTCCTGAATGCCTTCTTGACCGCCGCCCGCAGACCTTTGCCGCCGTCGACAATCACCAGCACGCCTTCAGAGATGTCCAGGCCCCGCTCCATCAACGAACGGAGAAACGGAGTCAGCACTTGCTCGTTCTCCGTGTCGGTCTCCACGAAGCCCAAGAAGCGTTTGTCGCCCGAAAGCGTGACGCCCAGGGCCACTACCATCAGGGCGTCGGCAAACGCCTTCCCGTCCAGGAAGATCGCCACGACGTCCTCGCCACTCAGATCCCGCTCCTGCATCTCCCGAAGTTTCGCGGCACTCGCCTGGACGAATCCTCGAGACACCGTCGAACTCGACAGTCCGATCGCTCCCGGAATCGCTTCAGCGGCCGATTCATAGTTCCGGCAGGAGATCCCATACAGCACACGTCTGAGCAGTAGCTCGTTCACCGCGCCACCCGGACTGAGTTCCTCGTAGGTCCGAAGCGGAATCTCCCCGCCCGCCACGCTGCGCACTCGAGGCACCCGAACCGGCACCCGCTGGCCACCCAGCCCCACGGTCCCCGGATTGCTCCCGTGTCGCCGGCCCCGCAACGCCGCCTCCTTTCGTGCGTATCGCTCACCCGCCAACGACTTCACTTCCTCGTCGAGCAACTCCTCCACGTGCATCAACCCCAGTGGGATCAACGCCCGAATCATCTCCACCTTCGAGTCCAATTCCAGTCCCGAGTATTCCTCCCGGCTCAGGACCTCGACCTCACCCAGCACACGCGACTTCTTGCGTTTCTTTACCGAACGTAACAGACTCCTCATCTCGGCTCCTTTCTCTTACAGGCTTGATGTTGTTTCTTCCAATACCATCAAACCATGGGGTTTGGAGCCGTTTCAATTTCCAACTAAGATTGGCACACATTCACAATTTCCTCTATTACGCGAGAGAGGACTTGAACGGAACTGTTTACACCAGTTCGTTACAAACAGGAAACACTCAGGCTCTCGTGAACGCTGATTCCAGCGCATTGTATACACGGGGTTATCTTCTCTTCATGAGGGAAAACACGCTCTTGGCGCAGCCTTTCGACCCAGAAACTCTAGAAACATCAGGTGAGCCTGTAGCTGCTCTCGCGCAGGCACTGAATATCAACAATGGTAGTCGTCGAGGAGCGTTTTCTGTATCGCTCGACGGGTCGCTTGCAACCCGGTCCAGCGGCTTTGGGTCTCCAACAACGGTTATCGCCTGGGTTGACCGCGACGGAAATCTGGATGTCCTGCCAGTGGCCGCCCAGCCTTACCAACATCCACGACTGTCTCCGGATGGTACGCGTATCGCGGTTGAAGTCAACCCTGCTGCCGGCGGTGCGGAGACCGATATCTGGGTCTATGAGATCGAAAATAACGTTCTTAATCAGGTCGTTTGATGGTGGTCAACGCCCCCTGTGGTCGCCTGATGGTACGGAAATTACATTTCGCAGAGAAGGGGCAATCTGGACCGTTCCATCGGATTTCAGTGGAGCCCCAACCCTTCTGACCGGCACGGATTCGCCCAGCAACCGTGGTCCTGGCTCCTGGTCGCCCGATGGCACGGCCCTGCTCTTTGCTTCTGACGCGGGGATTCACCTATGGAACAGTGCGCCAGAAGACCCATCCGAAACGGCTGAAATTATCGTCCCGAGCAACGGTGTGGCTGGCAGTCGTCATCCCGAGTTTTCGCCCGACGGCACGTGGTTCGTTTATACGTCGAGAGAAACTGGCAACGATGAACTATATGCGAATCCCTACCCATCGGTGGGGTCTGGCGGTCGGCAACGGATCACGACGGATGGAGGACGAACTCCAGTATGGATTCGGGAAGGCCAGGAACTGATGTTTAAGACATTTAATGAACTTCAGGCGATGGGGATCGCTACACAACCGACACTGTCACGTAGCAGTCCCGTGCTCTTGTTTTCACAGGGGACCATAGGGGCAAGTTTCTTCTCCCAAGTCAACTTAAGAAACTTTGACGTCACTGCCGACGGCCAGCGTTTCGTCGTGCTGGTTAGTACAGACGCGATTGGCGGAGAGGGCGTGGAATCGCCCCGGATCGACATCGTCCTGAACTGGTTTGAAGAACTGAAGGAAAGGGTGCCGGTCCCGTAGCGTTCGCTAAAGACAGCCTGTTCGACCCCAGAAATTCCACGCGATGCTTCCTGGAATAGGTCGGTTTTGATTCCAAGTCCTGTATTGTGCCCAAACCGGACATCTGACAACTGCTCTAAACAGTGCGTTTCTCACTGTCCGGGAATGTTTTCGAGGACTTGAGAGTTTAATTGCCCGGAATCCCTTCGTGTGATTATATTCGTGCAGCTTTCCATGGAACCAGGTAAGGCGCAATGTGGTGCCTCGGTTCGGGGTGAATCCTTGTCGTGCTAAGTGTCACTGGCGAAAGTTTCAAGTCGTGTCAGCTGTGTGGCCAGCCACAGCACGCTTCAGGAGGTATGACATGAAGTGGTCCCATTCGTTGATGATTGTGATGTGTGTCGCGGTTGCAGGCCTCGCCGCGTGCAGAGACGAGAGCACGCCCGGGACCGCAGTTCTTGAATCTGTCGGCGCAGAGCTGAGGGGGACCGGACAGTATCCGGTGACGCTTCCGGCCGACATAAACGAGGACTCCATGGCACGGCTTCCGACAGTCGATCGTGCAGCTGATCTCGATGAATACGGACAACGCGTCTTTGACATTATCGTCAATCCCGAAAGCCGTTACGCCGACGGCCTCAGGGGACCCGTCGGTATGTGGATGTACTCCCCACAGATGGCCGAGCACATCTTCCCAGCGAGCACATACCTAAGGTATGGCACGCAATTCGACCAGCGCCTCACCGAACTTGTGATTCTCACGACGGCTCGGGAAGTTGATAGCCAGTATGTATGGACGCAGCATGAGGACAACGCCGAAGTGGCGGGTCTCGAAAACGAGATCATAGAAATCGTGAAACACCGCCGCAGTCCAGCCGGTTTGGCCGATGCGGAAACTACGATCATTGAGTTTGGTCGTGACGTGTTTGGTGGCGAAAAACTGAGCGCGGAGACATTTGCGAATGCGCTGGAGTTGTTTGGGGAGCAGGGTGTAATGAATCTTGCCGGCCTGATGGGCTACTACAGCTTCGTGGCCATCACAGTCAAAACATTTGACGTGCAACTGGCTCAGGATCAAGAGCGTTTGCTACCGATGCCGTAAGCCCAGAACCATGAAATCCATTCTCAAGGTAGGAGTCAAGCCCATTCTTAGTTGAAACTCTCCACGGCTCACGATGGGTCATGCAACCTTCTTCTTCGATCTCGTCGACGTCTTCGCCTCAATTTTCAGCTCTCGCTGGAGGGCTTCGCGGAGCTTTGGAAGATGACGGTAGCCGATCACCTTCCTCAGGCGCGGTTCGATGTCGATGAGCGCCGTCGCCAACCAGCGTTGCCGCTGACTCGAGTTCTTCCAATGATCGACCTTCGCACACCTTTCCTCGACAAGGGCATTGACCGATTCCAGGCAATTCGTCGTCTTGAACGAACGGCCCAAGACCCCGTACACGCCGAGCCGATGCAACGTGAGGGTCTCTTCCAGGCCTTCCTCAAGGCTCGCAGCCCCCGATTGGTTTCGCTCCTCGAGCTCTCTGCGTATTCCGGACGATCGTGATCACTGATTCCGATTTAACGTGATCACCGATTCCGGGATCATGATCAGTGATTCCGGGCATCGTGATCACTGATTCCGGGATCATGATCAGTGATTCCGGGCATCATGATCACCGATTCCGGCGATCATGATCACCCGTCGGTAGCGAAGTTTAGACCTGTTAGGTTCTTCCTTGAAAAAGGAGAACTTGATGGGAACAAGACGGCTATCGATGAGACAGTTACGCGAGATTCTACGACTCAAACACGAACAGAAACTCAGCCACCGGGCCATCGCCCGAGCCTGCCGAGTGGGAGTAGGGACGGTTTCGGAGTACGTCCGACGGGCGGCACGTGCAGGGTTGGAATGGCCGCTGCCTGAGGAACTGGACGAGGCCGCGCTTGAAGCGCGGCTGTTTTCCAGCGCGGGACCGGGCTCCCGGGAACGGGTGGTTCCAGATGTCGAGCGGATCCACCAGGAGTTGAAGCGTGTTGGAGTCACCCTCCACCTGCTCTGGGAAGAGTACCGGGAAGCGAATCCAAAGGGATATGCCTACAGCCAGTTCTGTGTGATCTACGGGCGGTGGGCCCAGAAACTGAAGCCCTCGATGCGGCAGGTGCACCGCGCCGGCGAGAAGACCTTCATCGACTTTTCCGGCAAACGGCCAGAACTGACGGATCCGCGGACGGGCACAACTAAACCAGTCGAGTTGTTCGTGGCCGCGCTGGGCGCCAGCGGTTATACCTACGCCGAAGCGACACCGAGCCAGAAACTCGCCGACTGGATCGGCGTACATATTCGCATGGTGGAGTTTTTCGGCGGATCGAGCCGGATCTGGGTTCCCGATCAACTCAAGAGTGCCATTACCCTGTCCTGCCGCTACGAAGCAGGAGTGAATCGCACCTACCAGGATGAGGCAGAACATTACGGCGCCGTTGTCATTCCGGCCCGGCCTCGGAAACCCAAAGACAAAGCAAAAATCGAAGCCACGGTCCTTCTGGCACAGCGTTGGCTCCTGGCCAGAATCCGGAATCACACGTTCTTCAGTCTGGCGGACTTGAACGGGGCGATTCGAAAGTTGCTGTTGGAACTGAACCAGCGGCCGATGCAGAAGCTTCGCGTGTCCCGCCTGGAACTCTACGAAAGGCTGGATCGACCGGCCCTACAGCCACTACCGACCGATCGGTATGAACAGGCCGAGTGGAAGGGCTGTCGTGCCAATATCGACTACCACGTGACCGTGGATCACCATCCCTACAGCGTGCCCTACCAGTTGATCCAGGAAACCCTGGAAGCGCGTTACACCGCCTCGATTGTCGAGGTCTACCACAAAGGCCGGCGCGTCGCCTCTCATCCTCGCCGCTACGATCACCAACCGTCGACTCTGTCGGAACATATGCCCAGTTCCCATCGAGCCCATGCGGCATGGACACCATCCCGGCTGATCCGTTGGGCGGAGAAAACCGGCTCTCAGACCGGCCGACTGGCCGAGGAGATGATAAAACGGTGGCCCCATCCTGAGCAGGGGTACCGCTCCTGCCTGGGATTGATGAGCCTGGGACGCCGCTACGGCGCCCAGCGGCTCGAAGCCGCCAGTGCCCGAGCACTTCGCTTACAGTCCTATAGCTACCGAACCGTCAAAAACATCCTGTCCTCGGCCCAGGACCGTTTGCCGTTCGAGGATTCCGAAACCCTACCCACGCCCCATCACGACAACATTCGCGGCGCCGCCTATTATGCGGAGCCAGAGGAGAGCACACATGCTAATGGAACAAACCCTGGAGAAGATGAACCAGATGAAGCTATCGGCCATGGTCGAAGCCCTCGAGCAGCAACGCCGCTCGAATCAGTACACGGATCTGAGTTTCGAGGAGCGTCTGGGCCTTCTAGTGGATGAAGAATGGACGGCCCGGGAGCACCGTAAGCTCACCCGGCGTCTGCGCGTGGCCAAGCTGCGCTACAGCTCTGCATCGCTGGAAAACGTCGACTTCAAACATCGTCGCAGTCTGGACCGTTCCCAAGTCCTCGCTCTGGGCTCCTGCGGGTGGATCCGGGACCGGCACAATCTGATCATTTCCGGTCCGACCGGCATCGGGAAAAGTTTTCTGGCTTCGGCTTTCGTCGAACGAGCCTGCCGGCGCGGTTTCAATGCCGCCTACGTCCGAATGCCCCGGCTCTTGCACCAACTGGCGGTCGGCCGTGGCGACGGCTCCTACGCTCGTGTTCTGGCACGGCTGGCCAAGACCGATCTGCTGGCCATCGACGACTGGCTCCTGGCCCCGCTACGCGATGCCGAACGCCGGGACTTGATCGAAGTCGTCGAGGAACGGAGCGAACGCTCCGCCATCTTGATCGCCAGCCAGCTCCCGGTCGCCGACTGGCACGGCGTCATCGGCGACCCGAACCAGGCCGACGCCATCTGCGATCGCCTCCTCCACAACGCGCATCGCATCGAACTGAAGGGACGATCCATGAGACAAACCAAGGCTGCCCCGAAACCCTCTTCCAAGGAGCCGGCATGAACCCCACCTGGCGACGAGGTAGTCCAACTCGGACTGGCGTCCGATCGTCGCGGATACGCGATCCTGGCGCGAAGGATTTTCAGGAATTCAGTAAGGACGGGACGAAGAATGAGAAAGAACCTAAAAAACAAACCAGTGGCCTGTGGAAAATGATGGGCTATGGAAATCCACAAAAAACGTGGATTCCCACAGCCCTGGAAAAGCCTGCGGCTTTTCCACATTTACACACAGGCCCGGCGATGAATATCAAGATTATGGAAGCATTCAAAACAAGAATCGTGGACTTCGGGAGGTCTAAACTGAGATCCTAACCCTCACTTCGCTACGGCGGGTGATCACGATGCCCGGAATCACTGATCATGATCCCGGAACTGGTGATCACGATCAGCGGAATACGCACTCTCCATGGAGCTCTCCGAGCGCCGCCCGAGCTTCGTCGTACTCCGGGCGCTCGTAGGCCCGCTGCAGCCGGCGTCGCCACACGGCTTGCTCGGTCTTCGATAGGTATCTCACGACGTTCTCGCGTTTGTGCCATTGGCAGCGTTGGACCAGGGCTCGATTCCTGAATGCCTTCTTGACCGCCGCCCGCAGACCTTTGCCGCCGTCGACAATCACCAGCACGCCTTCAGAGATGTCCAGGCCCCGCTCCATCAACGAACGGAGAAACGGAGTCAGCACTTGCTCGTTCTCCGTGTCGGTCTCCACGAAGCCCAAGAAGCGTTTGTCGCCCGAAAGCGTGACGCCCAGGGCCACTACCATCAGGGCGTCGGCAAACGCCTTCCCGTCCAGGAAGATCGCCACGACGTCCTCGCCACTCAGATCCCGCTCCTGCATCTCCCGAAGTTTCGCGGCACTCGCCTGGACGAATCCTCGAGACACCGTCGAACTCGACAGTCCGATCGCTCCCGGAATCGCTTCAGCGGCCGATTCATAGTTCCGGCAGGAGATCCCATACAGCACACGTCTGAGCAGTAGCTCGTTCACCGCGCCACCCGGACTGAGTTCCTCGTAGGTCCGAAGCGGAATCTCCCCGCCCGCCACGCTGCGCACTCGAGGCACCCGAACCGGCACCCGCTGGCCACCCAGCCCCACGGTCCCCGGATTGCTCCCGTGTCGCCGGCCCCGCAACGCCGCCTCCTTTCGTGCGTATCGCTCACCCGCCAACGACTTCACTTCCTCGTCGAGCAACTCCTCCACGTGCATCAACCCCAGTGGGATCAACGCCCGAATCATCTCCACCTTCGAGTCCAATTCCAGTCCCGAGTATTCCTCCCGGCTCAGGACCTCGACCTCACCCAGCACACGCGACTTCTTGCGTTTCTTTACCGAACGTAACAGACTCCTCATCTCGGCTCCTTTCTCTTACAGGCTTGATGTTGTTTCTTCCAATACCATCAAACCATGGGGTTTGGAGCCGTTTCAATTTCCAACTAAGATTGGCACACATTCCCAAGGTAGAGACGAATCCCTGTTCTCGGACCTTGAGAATTCGGTGCATTACTTTCGGGTAGGCCGACAACGCCTCCGAGTGGTCCTACTTTATTCCTGCGGTAATAGTCCCCGCGTTGTTGGTAACTCACTACATGGTTTTTCGTTTGCTGTTGAGGAGGGGTACGGTGCAAACGGGCACCTAGCATCGCCAGACTCAAGGAACGGGTGCTGGTGCCTTGATTTTCCGGGTCAAGTCCTCATAAATCCCTTGGCGGACATCGAGAATTGGATGCACCACTTCCCGGTAAGCTGTTGCAAAATTATCGGGTTCTCGATAATTGTAGTTGTCCCACACAGAAGACCTACGTAGAACACCATTAATCACGGAGGTCCTAAATAAATGTCTGAACGCAACAACAATAAGGTATGTGCCGTAGCCGCTAGAGTTATTGTCAAAAGTGGTGTTTAGGCGACTGAATCAAGCGGCGGCCTGATCGACGTTTGTCACCTCGATACCATCGTTGAATTTCACTCCAGTAATCACCTTGGCCAGATCATCGAATCCTCGTAATCGTCGCCAGTTCTTCTGAGCGCACTGTCCCAGTTTGAACATCATGTGCAGCATGCCGTCGCGCGTCAGGCACCCCCTGGATCGCTTGGTCCGGTGGCGGATGGTCGCGAAGGTCGACTCAATGGGATTGGTCGTTCTGAGGCTCTGCCAGTGCTTGGCCGGGAAGTCGTAAAAGGCCAGCAGTGCTTCGCTGTCTTTCTGGAGGCAGAGAGTGGCTTTCGGATATTTCGGTTCATAGGTTTCAATGAACAGGTCGAATGCCTTCTCGGCGTCTGCCTTTGTCTCGGCCTTCCAGATCGCGTGCAAGGCCTCTTTCGCTTTCGCCTGAGCCGACTTGGGTAGGCAGTTCAACACGTTCATGGTCTTGTGCATCCAGCAGCGTTGTTGGCGTGTCCCGGGATAGATTTCCTCCAGTGCGGCCCAGAACCCCATCGCACCGTCACCGATGGCCAACTCCGGGATATTCATCCCACGGGACTTCAGCTTCAACAAGACCTCGCGCCAACTCTGTGTCGATTCCCGGACACCGTCTTCGATCGCCAGAAAACGCTTCTCTCCGCGTTCATTCACGCCGATCACGACCAATGCACACAACTTGGTTTGTTCCGCACGAAGTCCGCTGTAAATGCCGTCGGCCCAGACATACACCCAGCGGTTTGCATCCAGCCGCTCCTCGCAGCTTTGGCGGTACTCCTCGCCCCAGACCTGCTTCAGGCGCGATACCGTGCTCGCCGACAGACCTTGCGCCTGGGGACCGACAAGAACTTTTAGGGCTTCACCCATTTCGCCGCTCGAGACGCCTTTCAAATACAACCACGGCACCGCGGCTTCCAGCGACTTCGTCTTTCGAATGTACGGAGGTACCAGCGCCGATCGGAACGTCACCGCTTCGCCGGTCTTGGCACGGACCTTCGGGATTTGCACCGTTACCGGTCCCAAACCGGTCTGCAGTTCGCGTTCAGGCAGATAGCCATTGCGCACCACCCCGGCGTTCCCCTTCTCGGTGCGCCGATCGTTGTGCTGGGATAGCAGTTCTGACAATTCGGCTTCGACTGCGCGTTGGATCAGCTCTTGAGCTCCGGCTCGTAGCAAATCGGTCACCGCGTCTGCGATCGCTTCTCGATCTTCCCGTTCAATAACGATACTCTTACTCATAGTGGCGTATCTCCTTTGGTTGCTTTGAAGTCTCGTAAACAACAAATCAACCAGATACGCCGCTTTTCTTCAATCCCTCAAACACCAGATTCGGTTATAACTCTAGCCGCTATTGCCGGAGCCTTTACCCTCTTAGTAGGAACCTTCTTGCATCCATCGAGTGCCGATCCGAACGACCCGCTGGCTGCTTTCACGGAATATGCCGCTGACCGCAATTGGATAGCCAGCCACCTGATGCAGCTATTCGGCATACTGTTGATAGTGGTCGCTCTGGTTTTACTGTCGAGGCTGATGTCCAAGGGTGGTGGTGCAAGTTGGGCTTACTTGGGCGTGGTTGGCGCTGGGTCGAGTCTATCAGTTGCAGGAGCCACTCAGGAATGTGTGCCAATCTTAGTTGGAAATTGAAACGGCTCCAAACCCCATGGTTTGATGGTATTGGAAGAAACAACATCAAGCCTGTAAGAGAAAGGAGCCGAGATGAGGAGTCTGTTACGTTCGGTAAAGAAACGCAAGAAGTCGCGTGTGCTGGGTGAGGTCGAGGTCCTGAGCCGGGAGGAATACTCGGGACTGGAATTGGACTCGAAGGTGGAGATGATTCGGGCGTTGATCCCACTGGGGTTGATGCACGTGGAGGAGTTGCTCGACGAGGAAGTGAAGTCGTTGGCGGGTGAGCGATACGCACGAAAGGAGGCGGCGTTGCGGGGCCGGCGACACGGGAGCAATCCGGGGACCGTGGGGCTGGGTGGCCAGCGGGTGCCGGTTCGGGTGCCTCGAGTGCGCAGCGTGGCGGGCGGGGAGATTCCGCTTCGGACCTACGAGGAACTCAGTCCGGGTGGCGCGGTGAACGAGCTACTGCTCAGACGTGTGCTGTATGGGATCTCCTGCCGGAACTATGAATCGGCCGCTGAAGCGATTCCGGGAGCGATCGGACTGTCGAGTTCGACGGTGTCTCGAGGATTCGTCCAGGCGAGTGCCGCGAAACTTCGGGAGATGCAGGAGCGGGATCTGAGTGGCGAGGACGTCGTGGCGATCTTCCTGGACGGGAAGGCGTTTGCCGACGCCCTGATGGTAGTGGCCCTGGGCGTCACGCTTTCGGGCGACAAACGCTTCTTGGGCTTCGTGGAGACCGACACGGAGAACGAGCAAGTGCTGACTCCGTTTCTCCGTTCGTTGATGGAGCGGGGCCTGGACATCTCTGAAGGCGTGCTGGTGATTGTCGACGGCGGCAAAGGTCTGCGGGCGGCGGTCAAGAAGGCATTCAGGAATCGAGCCCTGGTCCAACGCTGCCAATGGCACAAACGCGAGAACGTCGTGAGATACCTATCGAAGACCGAGCAAGCCGTGTGGCGACGCCGGCTGCAGCGGGCCTACGAGCGCCCGGAGTACGACGAAGCTCGGGCGGCGCTCGGAGAGCTCCATGGAGAGCTCGAGGAGCGAAACCAATCGGGGGCTGCGAGCCTTGAGGAAGGCCTGGAAGAGACCCTCACGTTGCATCGGCTCGGCGTGTACGGGGTCTTGGGCCGTTCGTTCAAGACGACGAATTGCCTGGAATCGGTCAATGCCCTTGTCGAGGAAAGGTGTGCGAAGGTCGATCATTGGAAGAACTCGAGTCAGCGGCAACGCTGGTTGGCGACGGCGCTCATCGACATCGAACCGCGCCTGAGGAAGGTGATCGGCTACCGTCATCTTCCAAAGCTCCGCGAAGCCCTCCAGCGAGAGCTGAAAATTGAGGCGAAGACGTCGACGAGATCGAAGAAGAAGGTTGCATGACCCATCGTGAGCCGTGGAGAGTTTCAACTAAGAATGGGCTTGACTCCCACTCAGGCCGTTGATGGCATAGCGCTGAAACTTATGGTGGACCGTTGGGCAGTCGCTTCGGGAACCGACAAAGAAATCCTGTTCCTTGCCACCGTCGCGGTGAGACAGATTGAGATCGGCCTTGCCAGCATCTTAGCTCTACTGTTCGGTATTACAGTGACTACCTACGGCGTAGCTCTTGTGTCGGATCGTAGCTTCCCGAAATGGCTCGGGTGGATGGCAATCCTCGGCGGTATTCTTATTGCGGTTGCCGGTCTCGTGATGGCTTTCACTGGCTTCTCTGAATTGGGAATGGCGATCAATTTGTCTGGGAGCTCTCTCGCACTTGTGTGGATGGTTGTTGTCGGTATATGGATGTGGCACCTAACTTCCGCAAGGAGTTCAGACGCAGCGGTGGTCTGATCAGAGCTCAACTTCGCGTAAAATTTCAACGAAAAGGCAAGGTCAAGTCCTGTTAAATCTTCGCGGATGTTGACCCTCTGAACACGTCGATTTCGCTGAAAAACGCCTGAAGATCGGCTCACGACAATCCACGTGCTTGTATTGTCCCCAAACCGTCAATGTGACTGTTTCATTGACCTAAAAACTTATCTGTAGCCTCAATCATCCAATGGAATCCGGCACTAAACTCGCACACTACGAGATCCTGGTTAGCATCGGCAACTGTCGAATACGTGAGTTGACGCGGATGCCCGGTCGTGAGGCTAGTGTAGTCCGTCACAGTTAATGTAACTTATTCAGCTTTCCTACGTCTGAGTATATATGAGGAGAGCACCGACGATTAAATTGGACATTCCTGTGCGGAAGGAACTGGAGCGACTGAGCCGAAGCCGCAGTGTGGCGGTCCGGTTGGCGGAACGATCTCGAATTGTCTTGCTGGCCGCCGGGGGTCTGGACAATCAGGAGATCGCTGCCAAGTTGGACATCACTCGTCAAAAGGCCGGACGTTGGCGCGATCGTTTCGTTGAAGATGGCCTCGGGGGAATCGAAAAGGACGCTTCCCGCAGTGGACGGATTCCCTCGATCGGCCGCCGGAAGCGGGCCCGGATCGTGAAGAAGACGGTCGAAGGGAAGCCTCCGAACGCCACGCACTGGAGCCGGTCCTTGATGGCCAGGGCAACCGGCGTCAGCGAGTCCACGGTAGGGAGAATCTGGCGGGCTCATGGCTTGAAGCCTCATCTGGCACGCACCTTCAAACTTTCCAACGACAAACAATTTGTCGAGAAGTTGGAGGATGTGGTCGGTTTGTATCTGAACCCTCCGGAAAACGCCATTGTTTTGTCCTGCGATGAGAAGAGCCAGATGCAGGCCCTGGACCGCACGCAACCCGGGTTACCTCTGAAGAAGGGGCGGTGCGGCACCCTCACCCACGACTACAAACGCAACGGGACGACCACGATGTTCGCCGCGCTCAATACGCTGGACGGCTCGATTATCGGGACCTGTATGCCGAAGCATCGTCATCAGGAATGGATCCGGTTTCTCAATCAGATCAAACGTTCCGTGCCGAAAGACAAACAGATCCATATCATTTGCGACAACTACGTCACGCACAAACATCAGAAAGTCGTCAACTGGTTGAAGCGCAACACGCGCTTTCATGTGCACTTCACACCGACCAGTGCATCCTGGCTGAACATGGTCGAACGCTTCTTCCGGGATCTTTCCGAACAACGGCTTCGGCGCGGGGTTTTCCATTCTGTTCCTGAGCTAATCCAGGCCGTGGAGGAATATGTCGGGGGTCACAATCAGAACCCGAAGCCCTTCATTTGGACCGCAACGGCTTCCGATATTCTTGAAAAAGTTCAACGTGCCCGAAAGAAGCTCGATAAGTTACAGTCTGTTTGACGGGGACCACTAGCGGAGGTATCGTATGCGGTGGGCTTCGCTGTCGCCGACGTATACGGATCCAGACGAATCTACGAAGATGCCGTGCGGACGCGCAAGCTGGCAGAGAAGTGGATCCGATTCCGGGCCGTCGCCGCGCTCGCCGGTTCCGAGAACCGTCGTAATGAGCCCGGTCACTAGATCAACACTCCGCACTACATGGTTCTCCGTGTCTGCCACGAAGAGTGTGCGGCCCGCGGGGTCGTAGGCGAGCCCCTTGGGACCTGCGAGCGTAGCCAGCGTCGCGGGGCCACCGTCGCCGGTATACCCAGTCTCGCCGGTTCCCGCTACATGATGGATCGTCTCCTCCGCGAGATCGATGCGATAGATTGCGTTGCCTTCGCGGAGCGCTAAGTACAGAGACCCGTCTGGGTCGAGTGCCATAGCCCGGGGGCCGTTCAGGTGCGTACCGGCGAGCGACGCCCCATCGGGCGTTGACTGCTGATCGCCCGTACCCGCGTATGTCTCAATCGTGCCTGTGGACAGTTCCACACGGCGTATGCGGTGGTTTCCTATGTCGCCGATCCACATCCACCCATCTGGATGGAACGCGATACTGTGTGGGCTCCGGAGTTGTGCTCGAGAAGCTATTCCCCCGTCGCCGGAGAAGCCGGCGATCCCGGTTCCAGCGAAGGTCGAAATGACGCCGGTAGTCCGGGCGACTCTGCGGACGACGTGATTGTCTCTCTCAACGATGTAAAGGTTCCCTGCCTCGTCAAACTGGATCTCGTGGGGCATGTTCAAGGAAGCCTCAGTCGCTGGCCCTCCGTCCCCGCTGTATCCTCGTTCGCCGTTTCCAGCTACCGTGGTCGTATCGCCCGTACTGAGATCCAAGCGTCGAATCAGCTGATTATCCCGATCGCAGAAGTAGAGCGCGCCATCAGGTCCGATGACGACGCCGTATGGGTTGTTGACCTGCTGAAGCGAATTGCCCGGCATGCCGGTGCCGATCACGGTCGAAACCGACACCTGGGCCCCAGCCAGCGCACAGTTGAGTATGGGAACTGCGATCAGAATCGCAATGGTCTGACTCAAGTCGATGTTCTTCATAGCTTTCAGCAAGCGACGAACCGAACACACGACCACTTCTTTACCGAGGCAATTAGAAAACACTTCAGCCAGTATAATCCCGACTGCTCCGTGGTGCGGTAAGCCAAATGGAGTCTATTGAATCGTCTTCGGCTCCGTTTCGCCTCGATAGTTGCTGTAGAACTTCCACTTTCCTGTATGGAATGTGTGCCAATCTTAGTTGGAAATTGAAACGGCTCCAAACCCCATGGTTTGATGGTATTGGAAGAAACAACATCAAGCCTGTAAGAGAAAGGAGCCGAGATGAGGAGTCTGTTACGTTCGGTAAAGAAACGCAAGAAGTCGCGTGTGCTGGGTGAGGTCGAGGTCCTGAGCCGGGAGGAATACTCGGGACTGGAATTGGACTCGAAGGTGGAGATGATTCGGGCGTTGATCCCACTGGGGTTGATGCACGTGGAGGAGTTGCTCGACGAGGAAGTGAAGTCGTTGGCGGGTGAGCGATACGCACGAAAGGAGGCGGCGTTGCGGGGCCGGCGACACGGGAGCAATCCGGGGACCGTGGGGCTGGGTGGCCAGCGGGTGCCGGTTCGGGTGCCTCGAGTGCGCAGCGTGGCGGGCGGGGAGATTCCGCTTCGGACCTACGAGGAACTCAGTCCGGGTGGCGCGGTGAACGAGCTACTGCTCAGACGTGTGCTGTATGGGATCTCCTGCCGGAACTATGAATCGGCCGCTGAAGCGATTCCGGGAGCGATCGGACTGTCGAGTTCGACGGTGTCTCGAGGATTCGTCCAGGCGAGTGCCGCGAAACTTCGGGAGATGCAGGAGCGGGATCTGAGTGGCGAGGACGTCGTGGCGATCTTCCTGGACGGGAAGGCGTTTGCCGACGCCCTGATGGTAGTGGCCCTGGGCGTCACGCTTTCGGGCGACAAACGCTTCTTGGGCTTCGTGGAGACCGACACGGAGAACGAGCAAGTGCTGACTCCGTTTCTCCGTTCGTTGATGGAGCGGGGCCTGGACATCTCTGAAGGCGTGCTGGTGATTGTCGACGGCGGCAAAGGTCTGCGGGCGGCGGTCAAGAAGGCATTCAGGAATCGAGCCCTGGTCCAACGCTGCCAATGGCACAAACGCGAGAACGTCGTGAGATACCTATCGAAGACCGAGCAAGCCGTGTGGCGACGCCGGCTGCAGCGGGCCTACGAGCGCCCGGAGTACGACGAAGCTCGGGCGGCGCTCGGAGAGCTCCATGGAGAGCTCGAGGAGCGAAACCAATCGGGGGCTGCGAGCCTTGAGGAAGGCCTGGAAGAGACCCTCACGTTGCATCGGCTCGGCGTGTACGGGGTCTTGGGCCGTTCGTTCAAGACGACGAATTGCCTGGAATCGGTCAATGCCCTTGTCGAGGAAAGGTGTGCGAAGGTCGATCATTGGAAGAACTCGAGTCAGCGGCAACGCTGGTTGGCGACGGCGCTCATCGACATCGAACCGCGCCTGAGGAAGGTGATCGGCTACCGTCATCTTCCAAAGCTCCGCGAAGCCCTCCAGCGAGAGCTGAAAATTGAGGCGAAGACGTCGACGAGATCGAAGAAGAAGGTTGCATGACCCATCGTGAGCCGTGGAGAGTTTCAACTAAGAATGGGCTTGACTCGCCCGCGCTGGAGTCGACTCACTGATTCAGGCGTATCCAACAAGCCTGCCGCGTACGAGCGAGGTCTCGCTGGACACGCCAGTATTGCTCTTTACGTTGAGCGTTGCGACGATGGGCGGCTTCCTTTTTGGCCTAGCGCCCATCACGCGTACGCCCTTGAAAGGCGTGGCAGCGGCGCTGAAGGAAGCTGCGGCTAGAGGTGCAACGCATACGGCTCATCACCTCCGCAACGGCCTCGTCGTAGCTGAGATCGCTTTGACCGTGATGCTCGTTATCTGCGCGGGGTTGCTGGTGCGCACTGTCTACAATCTAACGAACGTCGATGCTGGATTCGATCGGTCGCGCCTGGTGACGTTCTCGATGACGTTGCCGCAGAGCAACTACACGGAGCCATCAACTCGTTTGCAAGCGTATCAGCGCCTTCTCGGCCAGCTTCGGGCCTTGCCGGGTGTCGAGTCCGTATCGGCCATGTCGGGTTTGCCCCCAGACCGTCCCCTCAACGCTAACGACACGGACATAGACAACTACACGGCTCCACCGGAAGGACCTTACGAGAACGTTGACTACTACCAGCACGTGATGTCCGATTATTTTGAGACGATGGGTATCCCTATCATTGCCGGTCGAAGCTTCGAGCCGACGGATGCTGCGTCGACTGGGCGGATTGCCATCGTCAATGAAATGCTGGTGAACACGTATTGGCCGGACGAAGATTCGATCGGGCAGCGCCTCCGTCCGTGTTGCCGGGAAGTATGGTTCACAGTGGTAGGTGTCGCCAAGGACGTCAAGCAGGGCGGTATCGATCAGGAAACAGGAACCGAAATGTACTTCCTTCTTGAGCAGGCAATCCCGTTGATGCCCGATACGATGAATGTGGTCCTGCGCACCACTGTTCCACCGCTGGTATTGTCACAAACGATCGAGCGTATTGTGCGTGAAGTGGATCGCACGGTCCCTGTTGTCCAGTTCCAGCAAATGGACGCCGTATTCGCTGATTCGATCCGCCGGCCTCGGCTCCTGGCCGAGCTCGTTGGCGTGTTTGCAGGTCTGGCACTTCTGCTGGCGGCTATCGGCACCTACGGCGTTTTGTCCTACTCAGTTGCGGAACGTCGCCGTGAAATCGGCATTCGGCTGGCGCTCGGCGCGAATCGTTGGAGCGTACTCGCACGGGTGATGAAGCAGGGTTTGCTGCTCACCGCCATCGGGCTCGCTGCCGGACTTGTTGGTGCGCTTGCCTTAAACCGTCTGATTGCATCGCTGTTGTTCGGTGTCGATCCGGTCGACATCACCATGTTGGTCTCTGTAGCTGCGACGATCATGTTGGTCGCCACCGCCGCATGCTGGCTACCGGCGCGCCGTGCGTCGGAGATGGACCCGAATGTGGCGCTCAGAGATGAGTAGAGTCTCTGGCGATAACTCTCCAGAAGTCGGCTTCTGGGAAACTGAGGCTCACATCCTGGACTGGAATGTGTGCCAATCTTAGTTGGAAATTGAAACGGCTCCAAACCCCATGGTTTGATGGTATTGGAAGAAACAACATCAAGCCTGTAAGAGAAAGGAGCCGAGATGAGGAGTCTGTTACGTTCGGTAAAGAAACGCAAGAAGTCGCGTGTGCTGGGTGAGGTCGAGGTCCTGAGCCGGGAGGAATACTCGGGACTGGAATTGGACTCGAAGGTGGAGATGATTCGGGCGTTGATCCCACTGGGGTTGATGCACGTGGAGGAGTTGCTCGACGAGGAAGTGAAGTCGTTGGCGGGTGAGCGATACGCACGAAAGGAGGCGGCGTTGCGGGGCCGGCGACACGGGAGCAATCCGGGGACCGTGGGGCTGGGTGGCCAGCGGGTGCCGGTTCGGGTGCCTCGAGTGCGCAGCGTGGCGGGCGGGGAGATTCCGCTTCGGACCTACGAGGAACTCAGTCCGGGTGGCGCGGTGAACGAGCTACTGCTCAGACGTGTGCTGTATGGGATCTCCTGCCGGAACTATGAATCGGCCGCTGAAGCGATTCCGGGAGCGATCGGACTGTCGAGTTCGACGGTGTCTCGAGGATTCGTCCAGGCGAGTGCCGCGAAACTTCGGGAGATGCAGGAGCGGGATCTGAGTGGCGAGGACGTCGTGGCGATCTTCCTGGACGGGAAGGCGTTTGCCGACGCCCTGATGGTAGTGGCCCTGGGCGTCACGCTTTCGGGCGACAAACGCTTCTTGGGCTTCGTGGAGACCGACACGGAGAACGAGCAAGTGCTGACTCCGTTTCTCCGTTCGTTGATGGAGCGGGGCCTGGACATCTCTGAAGGCGTGCTGGTGATTGTCGACGGCGGCAAAGGTCTGCGGGCGGCGGTCAAGAAGGCATTCAGGAATCGAGCCCTGGTCCAACGCTGCCAATGGCACAAACGCGAGAACGTCGTGAGATACCTATCGAAGACCGAGCAAGCCGTGTGGCGACGCCGGCTGCAGCGGGCCTACGAGCGCCCGGAGTACGACGAAGCTCGGGCGGCGCTCGGAGAGCTCCATGGAGAGCTCGAGGAGCGAAACCAATCGGGGGCTGCGAGCCTTGAGGAAGGCCTGGAAGAGACCCTCACGTTGCATCGGCTCGGCGTGTACGGGGTCTTGGGCCGTTCGTTCAAGACGACGAATTGCCTGGAATCGGTCAATGCCCTTGTCGAGGAAAGGTGTGCGAAGGTCGATCATTGGAAGAACTCGAGTCAGCGGCAACGCTGGTTGGCGACGGCGCTCATCGACATCGAACCGCGCCTGAGGAAGGTGATCGGCTACCGTCATCTTCCAAAGCTCCGCGAAGCCCTCCAGCGAGAGCTGAAAATTGAGGCGAAGACGTCGACGAGATCGAAGAAGAAGGTTGCATGACCCATCGTGAGCCGTGGAGAGTTTCAACTAAGAATGGGCTTGACTCCTGGACTGCCATGAACTGAGCCAGTTTCCCCTAGAATTACACCTAGAAAGGTACTGTCAATTTAACGAAATCAAGCCATAACGGTGCTGGTTGGCCCAAGGTCAGGCCGCTGTCACCGCTGCCCACACATTGAAAGATCGCGCTCGCAACAGCCGGTGATGGACGGGCTCTCATCCGGTGCCGACCTAGTCGAAACAAATTCTGAATTACTCCGTGAACATGTAAGAATCGCTGGGCCTGATCCAGTGATTTGAAGCCTCGCATCTGACGCTCCCGTTGTCGTGTTGGTTGGTGCGATATCTCCGCTCGATCGTTCGCGTATCGGTCCATGTCATGAGTCACCAAGGGCATAACTTTCCGATGTGCGACACGGTAGCTGCCCAGTTTGTCGGTCACGAGGCGAAATGGTTTACGTCGCTGACTCTTTAAGAGCTTGCGAAAGAATCTCCGCGCTGCCCGCCCGTTTCGACGGCGTTGTCGGAGAATGTCAATCACGTCGCCGTCTTGATCGACCGCACGCCAGAGATAGTGGCGCTGTCCATTGATTGTCACGAACACTTCGTCCAAGTGCCACGTGTCACCGAGACGGCCTTGACGGCGTTTCAACCGGCGAGCGTACTGCACTCCGAACTTAACGGACCACTGTCGGATCGTTTCATAAGTCACGTTCACGCCACGCTCGGCGAGCAAATCTTCGACCTCGCGAAAACTGAGACTGAACCGATAATAGGCCCAGACAGCGTAACTGATGATCTCTGGCGGAAAGCGATGCCTAATGTAACGGGATTGGCGAGTCTTCATCCCGGCATTGTGCCATGCGACGAGTTAACCTGACAGTACCTACAGGACACTGGGTTTCTTCTGGCCCGGGCACTCTAAATTAACGCATGAGCGCCTACGGGTGGAAAGAGACTCGCTAAAAAAACTCGCCTCAAGGGAAACCGTCGGTATAACATGGCCTCGTTCTGAAGAGCCAACCGGCTACTTGGATTTTGGGAGGATCAACGATGCGCTTGATTCCCGTCATTTCTCTGGCGTTAAGCCTGATTGTTCCGCACTCTTCCTTGGCGCAGAGCTGGGTCCCATATGCCAGCCAGGAAGACTTGTTCACGGTCCTTTTGCCGGGCGAACCCGCAGTCCGCGATATCACCTGGATGTCGGAGTATTTCATTGACTTGCCCGGGCGTGTCTATGTCCACGAGGATGGCCCGAGGCGCTATTCGGTGACCGTGATCGATTACAGAGGACTCCAGGAAAAACATGCGGTGCGCGTCGAACAATGCCGGACGGAAGGGGGCGATGGAGACCTTTGCGTAAACCGCTGGCAGACGGACCAGCAGGGAGCGATTGATTACGCGACGTGGCCGCTCTTTCAAAGAGACGCAGAGGTGACGCACTTTTCTTTCTCTCTGGTGGACCGCGTCGCAGGACGTTCCCTGCAGCTGACCAACCCAGACCGATCGCGCACCTACGTCTCCATCAATATGCACGAAGACCGTCTGTATATCCTGGAGGGCACGGTACCGGGGACGTCAGCCCCGCCTATGCTTTTCAAGACATCGCTGGGATTCCTCGACGAGGAAGGCGAGAGCGTTAGCTACCAGTCGGTCTACAGGAACGGATTTCCAGTACCAGGAGAAGGTGAGTTTCTGCGATGAGCCCGGGTGGAGGTCGAAGTAACGCGATAGCGAGACTACTTGAACCATTTTCTTTCGATGGATAGGAGGTAGAGGATGCAGTTCAGAGTGTTTAGCTGTGTGGTCATTGGCGCCGTTGCCTTGGGCCTGCCGGGCTTGGCGCACCATTCGCACAACGCCTACGACCAGTCGACCTGGACGACTTATGAGGGCAGGGTCCAGGAGGTGCACCTGGTCAATCCGCACTCCTGGATTTACGTGGAAATCACAGGCGAGGATGGGCAGACTGCGGTATGGGCCTTGGAAGCCGGCACCCCTAATGGGATTTTGAGCGATGGATTCGGAAGGGAAGACGTTCGGCCGGGTGACATGATCCGCGTGCGGTGTCATCGGAGCAGGGATGGCTCTCCCGGCTGTCTTCTAGGGTTCGTGACACCCCTGCATGGTGATGCGGACCGCGGCCACGGCGTCGAGCACGAGTGGGGCTAGTCCACCGCTTCCGGTTGTAGGCGCGGTCTATGAACGCGCATCCTTTCTTTGAAGTTGGCCTTCGCGCCTAGTGCGGAATGGCTGGATCGGCGCTGCCCACTTCCGATTCTCCAGGCGAAGCCGGTATCAGGCGTCTGGACGCGTCCATCTCGGCAAGGATCTCCTCGCTCTGTATCCGTATGGCTGGATCCAGCAAGTCGCGAGTTAGGGCGGAAAGAATCGACCGTGCTTCGGTGCCGTTCCCAGAGAGCCACAAGAGGATGGCCCTCGCAATCACAATCTCAGGAGTGCTTACGTCAAGCTCAGCCACGTCGCCCACGACTTCCGAAGCTTCTTCAACGGACTCCTGTTCGCGCAATAGGGCAAAGCCAAGCCGCAGGTATGCATCGATCATATCGGGCTTCAGTTCGAGGGCCTTTCTCAAATGAATTTGGCCCAGACCGAGGAGGTCGCGTTCGGAAGTCCACGAGGATAACGCCCGGCCGTACAGGAAGTGCGGAAGGTAGCCAGCTCCCTCCGTCTTTACAGCGTGCTCGAGGTATCCGAGAGCTTCAGAATCGCTACCGCGACGGAAGTCGAGCAACGACATCGACGTCAAGGCCTCGCTGAGACGGGGATCCAGTTCCAGATCTGGGCCGAGGTAGGCTTCGGCGTCTCTGACTCGATTTACGTGCAGCAGCAGATCACCTAGGTAGAAGTACGCACCGGCTTCGGATGTGTCAGATACGCCTGTTCCGAGGACTGTTCGCTGCGGTGAGTCCTCTATTGGTGCCCGATTGCATGGTGAGTGGCTGGTCTGATCAGGGTTTAGATTGCTGGGAGCAGTCTCCAACCTCGATGAGTTGGATGTATACGAAGTCTCGGTGGGCGTTAACCGGATATAACAGGCACTGACCTCGAGATATCAAGGCACCGGCGCCCGTTCCTTCAGTTCTTCAAACCAGTTCACGATGAGGTTGTTTGGGGAGCCGTATATTGTTGTCGGTGTCATCAACGACGTCCGTCATTACCAAGAAGCATTGGCCGTTTCGAGGACACATGAATAGGTCCACGACCGGATTTTCGGTGAATCGCCCGCATAAGACTGATAAGGTTTGCCAGAACGCTGACAAGAACCACATGTCTCGTAAATGGGGGAGAAGAATGAAGAAGGTCAACCCCGGTCAGGCACTCGAGATTGCCGCAAACATCGGATTGATTGCGGGGATAGTAGCCGTCTTGCTGCTCGCAACGGGTGTCGCGAGAGCGCAGAGCTTTCGGCTGGTCGAGGCAACGATCGACGACGTGCAGGCGTCGTTGACTTCGGGAGAGATAACATGCCGCGAGCTCGTAGAGCTTTATCTCGACCGAATCGAGGCTTACGACAAGCAGGAGCTCGAGCTCAATGCCATCCAGCACGTCAACTCCCAGGCGCTTGTGGAAGCCGACGAGCTCGATGCCGCTCTCGAAGCTTCGGGGCTCGTCGGGCCGCTGCACTGCATCCCGGTTCTGCTCAAGGACCAAGTCGAAACCAGCGACATGCCGACCACCTACGGTTCGGCGATCTTCGCGGGCTTCGTCTCGGGGCGAGACGCGACCATCGTGACTCGGATGAAACAGGCCGGCGCGATCATCCTCGCTAAGACGAATATGGGAGAATTCGCGTCTCGTTACGTCGGCTCGGCATTCGGGGCAATCCGCAACGCTTACGATCCAACGCGTAACCCGAGCGGTTCTTCGGGAGGTACGGGTGCGGGCATCGCGGCGAACTTCGGCCTAGTGGGAATCGGAGAGGACACGGGAGGTTCGATACGGGGACCTTCCGCAGTTCATAGTCTGGTCGGGTTGAGACCGACCGTGCCGTTGGTGAGCCGGTTTGGAATGCTGCCGGCCAATCCGGCTAGCGACACCCTGGGGCCAATGACCCGCACGGTGGCGGACGCGGCGATTCTCTTGGACGTGCTCGTTGGCTACGATCCCAACGATCCGGTGACCGCAGACTCGGTAGGACGGATTCCCGAGAGCTATCGGATGTTTCTCGATAAGGACGGATTGACTGGCGCACGTATCGGTGTCATCCGTCAGCCTATGGACCCCAAAGCGGATCCAGAATCCGACGACTACAAGAAGGTCAAGGCGGTGATCGACCTGGCGCTCGGGGACATCGCATCTCTAGGAGCCGAAGTAATCGATCCGGTGGAGGTTCTGCACATCGAGCTGGTCGATGCAACCTACGTCAAGAACAAGTTCGAGACCGAGCAGGCCATAAACGAATATTTGGCGGGGCTTCCCAACGCGCCGGTCTCGAGCCTGCGAGAGATCCTACTCGCGGGGAAAGTCACGCCCTGGCGCGCGAGTGATTTGATGGACGTCGTAGGCCAGTCGACGCAGGATATCGGTTATCTGGAGGTTCTGCTAACTAAAGAAAAGTTACGTCGATCTGTTCTTACTATCATGACCGAGGCTCGACTCGATGCTCTCGTTTACGCAACCTTCGATCATCAGCCGAGCCAGATTGCGCCCGACGCCCTCACCAATGCGAAGACCGAGGATGCCTACGCTTGGGGTAACAACCGACGCCTGAGCCCACTCGTCGCATTCCCCGCGATCACCGTGCCAGCGGGCTTTACCTCTGACGGCTTGCCCGTGGGACTTGAGCTTCTCGGTCGAGCGTTCAGCGAAGGGATGCTCCTTCGTTTCGCTTACGCGTACGAGCAAGCGACCCAACGCCGCCGCCCGCCCGCGACCACACCGCCACTAACCGCTGCTCCCTGACCATATGGCAGGGTCCGACTGCGGGATCGAACATCCGTGGCGTACAACAGCTTGCCCAAACGCGGTTCTTGGATACAGGATGAAACATGAGCTTGATTTGGAAAATATTCTTGGCCTCAGCGTCAAGGAGCATCTAGGGTTAGGCGAAGAAATCTGGGACAGCTCGGCGCCGATCTGGAGGCCGTTCCGCTTACGTCCGCGCAACGTCGAGAATTGGACCAGCACAAGCGCCAGCATCGTAACGATGCATCCCGAGCGAAGCCTGATCAGAAGTTCGTGAACACCTACAAAAACGTGAAGGCGAAGCTCACGCCAGTAGCCGATGTTCTTAAATTAGGCCTCGCTTGAGCTTCGGTCATGTTCGTCTCCAATTCGCGGACAGATGAGGCTACGTCGCGTAGCAAACAATCAGGGCGATTTTGGGCAAAAAATAAGCTCGTCCGCCACTTGCGAATCGAGGATGCCTTTCGCGTTCAGAATCTGTGTGTATAAATGATCTTTGCCGCCGCGCTACGATCGAGAGTGGAACGGCCGCGGGCCGGTTCGTCGATCCAATTGTGGATGTAGACGAAGTAGATATTGTTGCCCGGACGTACAATCCATCGGAATCGAGACTGCCATCCAAGAATTCGAGTGACCGAATCGTACTGTATGTTGTTGGCGACGGAGATCCATGGACCGAACTGATTGTCGGCTGTGAGCCGCAGCACGCTTGTCGAGAAGGTTCCTTCCGGTAGCTCGACACGACTCCACTCGCTGTTCAGGTTTACCCGTACACCGGCTCGAGGCCGGAGGCCTATGTCTAATTCGAAATCCCGTCGGCGCCCGGAATAAAATGTTCCGATTTCGTACCTCGTGGTCACGGAGGCCATACGCCGCGTTGCGGTTGCGGCCTGGACCGTGTAGCGCGTGAAGCTGTACGCGCTGCCGTGGGGTAGCAACACCCCCTGCGAGATTTCGAAATCTCTCTCCAGGCGTTCATATGTTGGAGTGACGTTGACTAGAAAGGTGTCTCCCGACTGGAAATTCACTCGAAACAACCTGAGATTCAGTGAACGGGTGAGCAGCCGATTTTCGGTATCCGTCAGCAGTTCCAGACCGGCCCCAAACAAGTAGTTGCGCACACGACTGTCCTGGGGTCGCGGCGTAATCATGAGTATCGGATTGTAAGTACGAACGCCCCGGCGATTGACAAAGCCCACGGCCGGGTCATAACCGCGTTGGATCTCGCGCAACGATACCTGCGCGTCCCAGAAACTATTCGGATAGTCGACCCGGAACCCGTATGCCGCCGTATCCTTTTCACTTCCGGTCTGCGTAGTCCAGAGGTAGTAGCCGCTCACTTCCAGGTTCTGGGAACCTCGAAGTCTTGTTGTTCCCAGGGAGAAATCGATTCCGAGCGTGTGGCGATCCGGCGCGTTGGTTTGCCTTCCCGCGCGTCGTGTGTAGAGTAAGCCGGCGTGGGAAACCAGAAATAATCGCCGTTTGGCGCGCAAGACGGTGAAATCTTCACCGATCAAGTGGTTCGAGCGCGCGGTCCGCATTTGAATCACGCCGAGGTCATAAAGACCGATCTGGCCGGTGAGTTTCGCTCCGTAATGGATGCGCTGCGGCTGACCATCGGCATCCAATCCGATCTGGCGACTGAAGAAGGGTCGAATGGCATTGCTTGTCGGTAGTTCTCGCGCGAAATCAAAGAAGGTAGCACCGTCGAGGAAGAATCCGCGCCGTTCGGGAAAGAACAATGGAAATCGCGTCAGGTTGACGCGCCGCTGATCGACTTCGGTTTCCGCAAAATCGGTGTTGATTGTGAGATTGCCTTTGAGCTGCGGTGTGATGTTGTAATTGAAATCGACGCCGCCGTCTCCTTCGAAATTCGAGCCCAGACCTCTGCCCTTTGCGTCAATGTAGCTGCCGGTCGCATAGGGCTGGATGTCCAGCCCGACACCCTGACTGACGTCGGAGATTCCTTCAAGCAATCCGGCATTTGACATCTGGATGAGCCGCTGGTTCCGAAGCCATCCCGTCCAAAGGCTTTCTTCGTTCTTGCGGCGCACCGTGCGCTGGAAGTTTGCGCCCCACGCCGGCGCATTGGGATCAAAGTTCAGTGTTCGGAACGGAATCTCGATCTCGATCGTCCAGCCGACGTCGCTTTGATGGACCTTGGCGTTCCAAATGCCGTCCCAGTTACGAATTGCACCCCCAGCAGCGCTGAACGATTGGACGAGCAGGCTATCGGCCATGGCGCCGCTGGGATTCATTTCGAAGGAGTAACCGGAGCGGCCATCCAGATACGGATCAAACGTCCACATGAACCGGTCATCGGCGGCAAGCGAACCGTCGCGCAACATGTTATTGCCCTTTAGTTGGTCGGGTTCCGCGTCGTAACATGTCACTCCCATGTAAAGAGCGGTCTGGCTGAACGCGAATCGCACTTCGGTCCGCTCAGTTGCGGGCTGCCCCAAATCCGGGTCCTGTTGGATGAAATCCGTCGCGGGGATCGCCCGCTCCCATACCCGCTCATTCAGCTGGCCATCCAGCAAAATCGTCTCGTCGGCATTCAGGCGCAGAGCTTTAACGCGCGGCCGCCCTTCATAGGCGGACATATCCCTTTGAGCTGGAGCGATACTTGCGTTTTGTGGAGCAGCGATTGCCGCCGATACCGTCGCTAGGAGAAGCAAAATGGTGTCAATGAGTCTTCGATGCATTCGGTTACTAAGAGTTACTCTCTGGAAATGATAGGCGAAATAAGACATGCTCGAACCCGGCGATTTAGTTGACAGGCACCAGGCGCAGCACCTCCTCGAACCAGTTCTAATCTGCGACGAGCTTCACGGGTTCGTTCGTGTCGCCTCTCGAGCCCATGGTGATCATCAGAAAGCGTTCTCAGTCGGGCGTAATGTCTAACGAGTGGGTGCAGAACACCCCTTCAAACATGAGCTTCGGCACGTCGACGTTGGATTCTTCCAGCCCATAATATTGACGCGATATTAGGATGGTCTATAGATGCTAGGAGTTTCGCTTCACGCTCAGAATGTGTGCCAATCTTAGTTGGAAATTGAAACGGCTCCAAACCCCATGGTTTGATGGTATTGGAAGAAACAACATCAAGCCTGTAAGAGAAAGGAGCCGAGATGAGGAGTCTGTTACGTTCGGTAAAGAAACGCAAGAAGTCGCGTGTGCTGGGTGAGGTCGAGGTCCTGAGCCGGGAGGAATACTCGGGACTGGAATTGGACTCGAAGGTGGAGATGATTCGGGCGTTGATCCCACTGGGGTTGATGCACGTGGAGGAGTTGCTCGACGAGGAAGTGAAGTCGTTGGCGGGTGAGCGATACGCACGAAAGGAGGCGGCGTTGCGGGGCCGGCGACACGGGAGCAATCCGGGGACCGTGGGGCTGGGTGGCCAGCGGGTGCCGGTTCGGGTGCCTCGAGTGCGCAGCGTGGCGGGCGGGGAGATTCCGCTTCGGACCTACGAGGAACTCAGTCCGGGTGGCGCGGTGAACGAGCTACTGCTCAGACGTGTGCTGTATGGGATCTCCTGCCGGAACTATGAATCGGCCGCTGAAGCGATTCCGGGAGCGATCGGACTGTCGAGTTCGACGGTGTCTCGAGGATTCGTCCAGGCGAGTGCCGCGAAACTTCGGGAGATGCAGGAGCGGGATCTGAGTGGCGAGGACGTCGTGGCGATCTTCCTGGACGGGAAGGCGTTTGCCGACGCCCTGATGGTAGTGGCCC
Organism: Terriglobia bacterium; assembly: GCA_965263045.1. GTDB lineage: Bacteria > Acidobacteriota > Terriglobia > 20CM-2-55-15 > 20CM-2-55-15. The sequence goes on along the minus strand of CBDHGK010000041.1, from coordinate 2,522,415 downwards.
TGGGCGTCACGCTTTCGGGCGACAAACGCTTCTTGGGCTTCGTGGAGACCGACACGGAGAACGAGCAAGTGCTGACTCCGTTTCTCCGTTCGTTGATGGAGCGGGGCCTGGACATCTCTGAAGGCGTGCTGGTGATTGTCGACGGCGGCAAAGGTCTGCGGGCGGCGGTCAAGAAGGCATTCAGGAATCGAGCCCTGGTCCAACGCTGCCAATGGCACAAACGCGAGAACGTCGTGAGATACCTATCGAAGACCGAGCAAGCCGTGTGGCGACGCCGGCTGCAGCGGGCCTACGAGCGCCCGGAGTACGACGAAGCTCGGGCGGCGCTCGGAGAGCTCCATGGAGAGCTCGAGGAGCGAAACCAATCGGGGGCTGCGAGCCTTGAGGAAGGCCTGGAAGAGACCCTCACGTTGCATCGGCTCGGCGTGTACGGGGTCTTGGGCCGTTCGTTCAAGACGACGAATTGCCTGGAATCGGTCAATGCCCTTGTCGAGGAAAGGTGTGCGAAGGTCGATCATTGGAAGAACTCGAGTCAGCGGCAACGCTGGTTGGCGACGGCGCTCATCGACATCGAACCGCGCCTGAGGAAGGTGATCGGCTACCGTCATCTTCCAAAGCTCCGCGAAGCCCTCCAGCGAGAGCTGAAAATTGAGGCGAAGACGTCGACGAGATCGAAGAAGAAGGTTGCATGACCCATCGTGAGCCGTGGAGAGTTTCAACTAAGAATGGGCTTGACTCCACGCTCAAGGCGTGCAAGACAGTCTGCGTCCTTTGCAAACTCTTCCGGCAGCGTATTGATAGCAACTTCACGACCGAGTTTCGTGTCGCGTGCACGCCACACTTCACCCATGCCGCCTCTGCATAAAAACGAAAAGATTTCGTAGTGACCGAGCGTCGTGCCGGGTTGCATTGGATGAATAAGACTACAGGAGGGAGGCGGGGTCAATTAAAACGGCACTTTTCCGTATCGGGGACGATACAGGCATGTGGATTTTCAAAGGCCATGCTTAGGCCATATTGGAGGAGGTTTTCGGGGATTGGAAAGGCGATTTGGGCGAAACAGGCCGTGTCAGCTATGGAACCGACACCCGTTCCTTTAGTTCTTCAAACCAGACGTCCATGAGCTGCGCTCACCCCGAAGGATGAAAATCCCCACTGAGGTGCGTTCTGATAGAAATAGGCCGAATCGAATGATGGCTTACGGACGGATTCGATTCCTGTTGGGACGATTCGGGCAATCCCTGGAGGGGTCCGGGATAATCGAGAGGTCCCGCCGCTCACCCCGGAAGCTCCTTTTCTCTCGACAGCTTCGAACACATCCAAGACAATACTATCCAGCTTTCCCGGCAAAACAACCGGATGGTCCTCTTAGACATCGACAGACTCAAAGGAGAAGAGCCATGATGCGCTATTTGGCCTGTGTATTTTGCAGTGTCTTGCTTCTGGCGGGTTGGGGCGCCGCCCAAGCCAACGCCCAGGCCTCGGTTGCCGAGGCTCACGTGGCCGCGGCCAGGGCCGCAGCATACGAGCCCGGCCATGATTACACCGGGAGCCCTTTCGATCTCTGCGCTGAACCCGACCTCACGCCCGTCGGGCCCGCGGCTCGGCCAGGGGCCGCCGCACCGGCCGCCGCACCGACGATACCCCCGCGTTCCCAATGGTATACGGACCCGGTGAAGGCGTTCGACAACCTCTATTATGTTGGCGGCTCCAGAGCCGACAACTTCAGCGTATGGGCGATCACGACAACCGAGGGAATCATTCTGATCAATTCGGGTCGTCATTACTGGGCTGAGGAACTGATCGTCAACGGCCTCAGAACGATGGGTCTCGATCCGGCCGAGATCGAGTACGTCATTATCAATGAAGGCGAAGCGAATTTTTACGGGGGATCCCGACTGCTTCAGGATCGTTACGGCGCGCGCGTTCTGGTGTCGGAGGCCGACTGGGACGTGATCGAGCGGCAGACGGTTCCGCCCGAGATCAAGCCGAGGAAGGACATGGTGATCACGGATGGCCAGGAAGTGACGCTGGGCGATGTCACCGTGACCCTCTACGTGACGCCAGGGCACACGCCGGGCAGCGTTTCGATGCTGATCTCACCGCTGAGGGACGGCAACCGGACGTACGTGGGCAGCGTCGTCGGCGGCCGGGGCGCCGGAGGTACCCAGCCACAGGACGGGGTCCAGTACTACGAAACCGAAGTCGAAAGCTTCCGACTGTGGAGTGAATCGGTAAAGCGGTTCAAGGAGATCTCGCAGAGGGCCGGCGCGGATGTCTTCGTTGCCCATCATCACAGCTGGGACAACACACTGGATAATCTTCGCGCCCTGGCGTTCCGTCAACCGGGCGATCCTCATACGCTTGTCAGCGAGAGCGCCGTCGATCGGTACATGACCGTTGTTTCCGAATGCATGGATGCTCAACTGGCCTGGAGAGCGGGTAATTAGTCGGCGCGCTATCCCCGTTGAAGAATCGCTCAAACTCGCACTACAGATGGCAGAAGCCCTCGAAGCGGCACCTGTGTGTTACGAATTACTAACCAATCGTGCAATCCATTGAAATTTCATGCCTTGCGATTTTCGGATGGGGTTTTGGCGAAGGACAGGTCCGAGCGAGGGCGTAAGTCACCCGTACCATGTAGCCTGTCTCAGCTTCCAAGTTCGGAAGGATTCTGTCGAGCGCTCTCCGGCTGGAAGCCGGCGCCAGGAGAGTGATCTCCTTCTGGGCGAGCGCATCACTGGCGCCGCCGGACAAAAGCGCCGCGACTAAAACCGTTGAAAATAGATATTTCGACTGTTTCACGAGTGGCTCCCCTCCATCGGTCCATTATCTGATTGTCGATTTTTGGCTAAGGGGCCGTTCTCAGGGTCAGTTTTCGCCTTTGACCACACGCCAAGCAGCATCAACGTTGGAAGGAAAGGCTTCCGGACGGAGCCAGTCGGCGTATTCCGGCATGCGCAGTTCCGCCTTGACTTGCTCCAGCGTCTTGCCCTCGCCCGCCAGGCTCCTAACGCGTTCGATAAGCACCGCGAAGTAGCGCTCGTTTTCGTCGAAGATCTCGGTGGTCCCGGGGGCACCATGTCCGGGGACGACGACCTCGGGTGACAAAGCGCGCATTTGCTCGATGCTCGCAAGAATGTCCGGGATGGTGATGAACGGGCGGATGTTGGAGTAGCGCTTTACAACGACAGTCGCGGCAGCAAAGAGTATGCGTTCGTTGGGGAGCCAGATCGCGGTGTCCGATCCGCTGTGGACGTTCTTGAGATTGAGAAGTTCCACCGTGCGGTCGCCTAGTCTGAGGGTCATCTTGTCCCCGTATTCAATGTGAGGCAAAACATTGCGGGCCCCTGGAACATCCGCCGGCGGACGTCTCCCTGCCATCAATGCTCCGGCGCCCTCGGCGGCGATGACGTTAGCAGGTGGGGAGAAGACAAAAGTTCCGGACGTATGGTCGCCGTGCGGCTCCGTATGGATGATAAAGCGCACCGGCTGCGGGGTGAGTTGCTTGACGAGGTCCATCACCACGACGGACTCGTTCGGGTTTTGGCCGGTGTCGATCAACACCACGCCATCCTCGGTGAGGATGATGCCGACATTCGAATTGTACTCCTTCGAATAGACATAGACTCCATCCGCGAGCTCCTTCACATCAGGCCCAAGGTCCTGCCCGTGGGCAGGTGCAGGCACGCACAGGCCCACAATTAATATCATCCCAATTAGAAACGTAATACGCGCTTTCATTTATCTCCCCCCTAAGGTCAGTCGTGGGCGGCTTCTTCCAATCCGTGAACGGCTGCGATGTTCGGATGGTTCAACGCAGCGAGCATCCGCGCTTCACGTTCAAACCGTGCCAGCCGGTCGGCATCCTTCGCAAACTCCTCCGGCAGAGTCTTGATCGCAACTTCACGGCCCAACTTCGTGTCACGGGCCTTCCACACTTCACCCATGCCACCTTTGCCGATGGCGGAGAGGATTTCGTAGTGGCGGAGTTGGGTTCCGGGTTGCATTGTGTGAATGAGACTACAGGTCGGATTTCAGGTCAATGAAACAGTCACATGGAAGCATAGGGGACGATACAGGCAGGTGAATTTTCAAAAGCCCTGCTTTGGGCAATTTGGAGTAGGTTTTCGGGGGTTGGACGGGTGATTTGAGCGAAACGGGACGATGCATTAAGGCACCGGAACCTGTGCCTGGCGAATTACTATCCAAACTGGCAATTCCTTGAAATGTCAAGTCTTGCACTCTTCGGCGCGGTCGATAGAATCGCCCGATATGCGTGACCTCATTATCCTCGTGATCCACCTCGTTTCGACCCTGGCTCGGCTCCTGGGACCCGGCGGCATCCGGTCCCTCGTCGCCGAATTGATTCTGATCAAACACCAACTCCTGATTCTCAATCGCTCTCGGCAACGCTCGCCCAACCTCCGAGCTTGGGATCGGATCTTGGCCGGTATCTGTGCCCTGCTGATGCGCCCGTCTCGCCTCCTTCGTTCTGCGATCGTTGTGAAGCCCTCGACGATTCTGGATTTCCATCGCGCCTTGCGTCAACGCAAGTACCGGCTCCTGTTCTCGCCGAAGGACCGCCGCCGGTCTGAACCCCAAGGCCCCTCTAAAGAATTGGTGGCGGCGATCGTCGAAATGAAACGCCGGAATCCCCGCTGGGGCTGTCCACGAATCGCTCAGCAGATCGCGCTGTCGTTCGGCGTCGAACTCGACAAAGATGTCGTCCGCCGGGTTCTGGCCATCCATTATCGACCCGATCCGAATTCTAGCGGCCCGTCCTGGCTTTCGTTGCTAGGGCATACGAAAGACAGCCTCTGGAGCATCGATCTATTTCGCTGTGAGTGCGCGATATTGCGAACCCATTGGGTTCTGGTAGTGATGGATCAATACACGCGGCGGATCATTGGCTTCGGCATCCACGCCGGTACTGTTGACGGCCAAGTCCTCTGCCGCATGTTCAACCATGCGATTCGAGGCTCGTCTTCTATACCGAAATACCTCAGCGCCGACAACGATCCCATCTACCGTTTCCATCAATGGAAGGCCAATCTTCGCGTGTTGGAGATCAAAGAAGTCAAAACCGTGCCCTATGTACCGGTGTCTCACCCGTTCGTGGAACGACTCATTGGCACGGTTCGACGTGAGTACCTGGATCGTATGCTGTTCTGGTCCGCAGTCGATCTGGAGACGAAACTCTCCCAGTTCAAAGACTTCTACAATACTGAGCGGACGCATGCTTCTTTGGACGGGCGACCGCCTATCGACACGCCGAGGCCTCAGGCAAGGTTCAGCCACTACGAATGGGAAGCCCATTGCCGCGGTCTGTATCAGACTCCGGTCGCGGCATAAATCGCGGCATAAATCCTATCCAACACGGAATCGATCGGTGTGGTTTCCTCGGAGACTGCTCTGGAGTCCGGCGGCGAGTTCCGTCGCTACTCCACACCGGAGCTCTTCATCAGCACGGCTTGATCTCCTCGCCGTTCTCCTGGAGAGAATCCTTACTTTACGCAGCGAGATCAATAGATTCTTTCGGCTCGTTACGAATTCGCCAGGGACAGGTTGTGTCCCACTGAGATTTCACCACTGACACCGACTGACAGATTCATTGCACTCAATTCCCACCTTTCGTATGCTTTAGCCAGACTTTCAACATGGAACCGCTTGCAAAACTCGGCCACTACGAAATCATCGGTATCGTTGCCGCGCTATCCGCTGCGGTCCTGCTTGGGGGATGTGTGCCCTCCGATTCCGACCCCGGAACCGACGGGCCCACCGACGCCTCGTCGGCACCGGGGGCGAGCGGAACGGCACTGTTCGAGGGTGCACGGCTGATTGTCGGGGACGGGAGCGTCATCGAGCAAGCCGCATTTCTGGTAGACGAAGGCCGGTTCGTCCAGGTCGGACGCTCCGGGGGGATCGACCTGCCCGATGACGCCACCCGCGTCGACCTCGCCGGGAGCACCGTCATTCCCGCCCTCATCGACGCCCATACGCACCTGGGATACGAAGGGTTCGCCAGCTGGGGGGCGGAAAACTACTCGCGAGAAAACGTGATCGAGCACCTGGAGCGGTACGCCTATTATGGATTCGGCGCCGTCTTTTCCGCCGGCACAGACCCGGACGACCTTGCACTCGAGATTCAACAGTCGCAGAGGAACGGGGATGTGGGCGGCGCTCGATTCCTCTTTGCGGGAGGTATGGGTCCGCCCGGTCAGGGTCCGAACAACCAGTTCATCGGTCACACCTTGGAAGTCGAGAGGGAGACGGGACTCACCGTGTTGCGAGGAGCAGGCTCCCCGGAGGAGGGCCGAAATGCCGTCCGTGAGATCGCGGCCAAGGGAATCCCTTTCGTGAAGATCTGGGTGGACGACCGAGGGGGAAATCAGGACAAGCTTTCCCCCGACATCTACCATGCGATCGTCGAGGAGGCGACCACCAACGGGATGAAGGTCTTCGTCCATCAGCAGAGCGCCGAAGACATGCCCGATCTACTCGACGCCGGGGTCGCCGGCTTCCTCCACGGACGCATTGGGCCAGCGCTCGATGACGCTGTCGCGGCGCAGCTGGCCGTTTTCGGCGCCTTTCTCGTCCCGAATCTCGGGTTGGGCGAGCTGCGCCGCGAGCCAGTCGGGGCCGATCCGTTCCTGCGAGAAGCGACACCTACGGAAGCAGCCGACCGCCTGCTTCAGGAGTACGAAGCCCGACAGGCAGAAGCAGGCAACGCTCAGGAAGCGGCGGCGACCCAGCGAGAGCAGGAACTCGTGGAGGGATTCTCACGTTTGCAGGCCGCCGGAGTCGACCTCATCCTCGGAACCGATTCTGGGCCGGTGCCCGGACACTTCTTCGGTTATACGGGGCATAGGGAGCTTGAGATCTTCGTCCGTCTCGGGATGACGCCGGCAGAAGCCATCGTCGCCGGGACGAGCTCACCCGCTCAGCACCTGGGCCTCACTGAGCTGGGCACGGTCGCGGCCGGAAAAAGCGCCGATTTCGTGGTTCTGGAAGCGAACCCGCTCGAGGACATTAGAAACACGCGTACTATTTCGGACGTGTACTTCCGAGGAGGGCGAGTCGACCGCGCAGCGCTGCGGAGCCGTTGGACCGATTGATGAGGTGGCACAGCGATCTCAGCTCCTGGTAAATCCTCTTGTAGATTGACCTTCTGAATACGCCAATTTCCAAAAAAACGCCTCAAATTCGGCCCGCGGCCGTCTGTCCTTGGACCGGCGCCGCCGAAGACAGCAGGACAAACGGCCGCGGCGGTTGTGATTGATCTGTAGCAGCCAGCGGCTTAACTGATTGCGCATCGACTCGACCTCCTCTTTCACTGACCCTGACCGATCATTGCTGTCCCCCAGGGCCTACTCCCAGGGCTTCCTCTTGCGCCTCTATGCGGCGCGCACCCGCCAGGGCGGCCCCCACGCTGATGTCTCCTTCGATACACGCGAACTCGAGCAGGAGATAATCGTCATCTTTGACCCAAGGAAGCATGAAGGTCCAAGGCCTCTCCCACGTCTCGGGATCCTCGATCGTGGCGTAGTACTGGATCTTGTCCGGGCCGATCGGCACCCAACGCTCGGTCAACTTAAAAGTCCCGAAAGTGATTCCCCTGGGGATAAAGGCGGGTCCAGCCGAAGCCCCGACCTGCGTTTTCGGCCCGAGCCTGCCGGTCCCCATTTGCTTGTCCGTGAAATTCGTCGTCTCGACGACGAGGGTATTCCCTTCAAAGTAGCCACGAGAGTCCCCATTCCACTGGCGGATGTCGGAGTCCAGATGCGGACGCCCGTCCAGCGGGATGACGCGCGTGTCCAATCGCTCGCGGACCAGAACCACCCACCCGGGCGACTGCATGATCAGCGTTCCACTGTTGTAGTCCATCGGACCCTGCGGCGAGTGCGCCGCGATGCATCGCGCCATCGTGCGGAAGTCCAACCATGACTCCCACCGGCTGCGCCCCGGCGCGTTCATTGCGGCTTCATGCGCCTCAAACCTCGATATCGCTTCCTGCGTCATGGGGGGGATTCTGCCATCCGGCGGATCCACAACGAGTGAGGTGCGCCGGTCTCTGACGAAATCCCGATTGTTCCAGAAATTGTTGTACTGCTGACCACTGGCAATTGCCTGATTACTGACCGGGTTGTCGTCAAGCCATACCGCCCACCCTTGTTCGGACAAGACGGGCGTCCCCGCATACTCGTCGGGCCGCTCCATCGGGATAAACGTCAGATAATCCCATATGCCCTGTATGTCCGGGTCGCCCCACGGCGTGCGGGGCAGCGTGTACGTCGATGGAGGCGGGGGCCACTCCGCCAACGCGGCGTCCTCAGGGGGAACGGTGTTCGACAGGGCCTGGCCCGCTGCGGGCAACACGGCCGGAGACGCCGAGAGAATCAAAACAGCCAGAACGGCTCCCGAAATAAGAACTCGATTAGACATCTAAGACCTCCCGTGAACGAGCATGTCCGTCTTCGACCGAAACAGCGTCACTTGGCGTACCGTAATGAGTTTTATCTTCAAATACGAAAGCTGAATTTTTCGCAGATTATAGGCTGGGAGATTTACGCTGTCAACGCTGGCCTGTCACTGCTCCGTGCGCGACGAAATCGTCCGAAAACGCCTGTGAAGACGTCGATCCAGTCCCCTCGTGGCTACGGCTCGGGTACGGGCCCCATTTCCTTGATAGCGAACTTCTGGACCCGGTTCCCCGGGTGCACTTCCGCGGTGTACAGACTGCCCTTCGAATCAACAGCAATGTGATGGGCGCCTCTCACGACGAAGTTTCCGGGGGTTGCGATCGGCTAACGTGTCGCCCTCAACGAGTTCCAGCACGAGGAAATGCGTGCCCTTGTCCTCCTCCATTCCATGAATGGCTGCAATGTTGGAGTGGTTCAGGGAGGCCAGGAGTTTGGCTTCACGCTCAAACCGGGCCAGACGATCTGCATCCTTGGCAAATTCTTCGGGCAGTGTCTTGATCGCAACTTCACGACCGAGCTTCGTGTCCCGCGCTCGCCACACCTCTCCCATGCCGCCGTTACCGATGGCGGAGAGAATTTCGTAGTGACCCAGTCTGGTGCCGGATTGCATCGTTTCCGTGTGCAGTTAAAGGAACCGTGAAAATCTGGCTAACTCTAACTACAGATAGGATTTATATGCAAGAAAAGTCTCAACTCCTGTGTAACCACGTAACCGTAGAAGTGACTTTGGGCTAGGAGTCTGCGCGGCAGAGGCTGAATAACTCGGATTTGTGACGATTCGAGAGCGTCTTTGTAGGAGAGCCGCCCGATTTTCCCAACATGGGCAGCTCCGAGCTGTGGGGACTCGATCCGTTGGTCCTGTGGAGAGCGTTATGGGTCCCGGTGATGCGGATTAAGCCCATTCGATCTTCCCGTTCATCCGTCGTAAGTTCACTGCCAGAGCCACCAGGCTCCATTCACAGGTGACGTTGTCCAAGCCTCGCAAACTGAACTGTCGGAATCCCAGCACCGACTTGATCCACCCGAACGGCGGCTCACCGATGTGCTTTCTGGCCCGGTAGCGATCACGCCCCGTCTGGCTTTTCATCTTTCGGACCATGCGGCCCAGGGCCGTGCTTTCGGGTTGGAGTGGGGCCGTGGCGAGATCTTTCTCACGACCCATCGGAACGTACCCATCTATTTGACGTTGTTCCAGCATTCGCAGATTCGACTCGGATCGGTATCCAGCATCCGCGAGCACCCGGTCTGGACGCTCCGACAGATTCGTGTTCAACTCATCCAGAGTCGGTCCCAACTGCCCGGTATCTGAAGCATTGTTGCTCACCGTTGTGGCGACGATGATTCGGGCCTCCGCGTCCACGACCGCCTGCGCGTTGTAGCATTGTTGGAACCCGTCGGCCGAGGTCTTCATGATCCGGCTTTCCGGGTCGGTGAAATTGTCTTGGGCCTTCCCCTTGGGTTCACCCCTCGGGCGTTTGAATGGTTTGCCCTTCTTTCCGCTTCCCGGTTTGTCGTCTCCAGGCTTCCTTTCCGCTTCCTGGTCTGCCGCCATCTGACGTTCTTCGAGTCGCTTCATCGCCGTCTGGATTGTGGCCAGCCGCTTCGTGCGGGTCGCCAACCCGTCGGGCAGTTCGTCACCGCGCCGGTCCTTGCCGTAACGTTGGTCTTCTTCCTCATCGGTCGCCGTGGCCCGGTTCAACAGATCCCGAATCTGTTCGCCCAATTCGGTCTCCTGCTTTCTCATGCGTTCATAGCTCATCGCTTTGCGTTTGCTCGCATTGGCTCGCATCTTCGTCCCGTCCACCGCCACCGTTCCCATCTTCACCAGCCCGGCTTCCCGCCCCATCCTCACCACTTGCACAAATAAGTTCCCGAACTCTTCAAGATGCAGTTTTCGAAAATCCGAGATCGTTCGGTGCGCGGGAAAGTTCTCCGCTCCCAACATCCGGAACGCCACATCTTCGGTCATCTTCGCTGCAATCTTCCGTGACGAAAACACTCCCGTCGCGTACCCGTAGATCATCACCTTCACCATCATCCGCGGATCGAAGGCCTGATTGCCCGGCCCGTCCGTTCCATACCTCTGTTCGAACGCGCTCAAATCCATCGCATCCACGGCGTCCGATATGAAGTACGACAGGTGATCTTCAGCCAGCCAATCTCTCAATGATGGAGGCATCAGCAGGCTCTGTTCTGGAATATACGTTCGGTAAGTTCGTGGCATGTCCTATCTTCGATCCTTTTCTGCCCATTTCTGGTCCTTCTGCCGCGCAGACTCCTAGGGCCGCGTTGTCCCAACTACGGGCACCGATTACTCGCGAGTAACGCCGTCGGGCTTGCCGACTCCGGTAGGGCTAATCATTGCTCCAGACTTGACGAAAAGTACCGAATAATCGGCGGTCCATTCGTTTGGATGCGCATCTCTGTTGAGACGACCCTGCACATTCAGAAGGGAAGCCCAGAACAGCACGCTCATCCTAACGCTTCCCCACATAGCGTACGATCAGCAATGTCATATCGTCGCCCTGCTGCGCACCCCGACAAAATCCCGTAACTGCCTCAAGAATGGAGGACTGCAATATTTTCGCCGGCTGACCGGCATTCGAACGAACGATCTCTGACAGACGATCCATGCCGAATTCCTCGCCATGGACATCAGTAGCTTCGTTGATCCCATCAGTGAACATGACGAGAGTGTCGCCGGGTTCCAGCTGAGCTGTGTGCGAACTGAACTCGGCTTCGGGAAACAGGCCCACCGGGAAACATTCCGATTCATAAGGCGATGTGACATCCGTGCCTCGAAGCACCAGGGCCGAATGATGACCGGCATTGATGAACTCGGCCTGGCCATCCTCGTCCATGATGCCTAGAAACACAGTGGCGTAGTTGTGGGGTTCCGAGCGCGTCCAAACGTACTGATTGAAGTGGTTGACCAGTCGTATTGGATCCGGCGTCAGTGTGATTCCGGAAAACCCTCCCTGTAACATCGCTGTCAGTAACGCGGCCGACAGCCCCTTACCCGATACGTCTGCAATAACGAAAGCGACGCGCCCTGCCCCCAACTCCACCACATCAAAATAGTCACCGCCGACTGAATAACAGGACTCATTGACTCCCGATACATCCAGAAACTCGTATCCCTTGAAGCCATTTGGAAGGAGGCGTCGCTGAATGTCGCGGGCCACATTGAGATCTTGCTCAATTTGCCGACGCTCGCGCTCAAGTTCCATCAATCGGGCATTGTCCATGACGCTTGCAGCTTCAGTCGCGAGCGAGTCAAGTATTTGTGTCCCAAGACCTGAAAAAGCCGCAGGTTTCCGGCTGTCCAAATACAGAACTCCCAGCAACGATCTCCCCGATGAGACATTTGTAGTGTCAGAGGCGTCGATGTTGGCATGCGCGTAGAGAGGAATGGCAATCACGGATCGCAGTTGTTGGTTGACGATGCTGGCCGCCTGTTGGACAGATTCCTCTGCAAGTTCGATATCCTTCTGAATGTAGCCTCGATGCTCTCTAATAGCGTGTTTGATCGCCGTCTCGCTCGGCGACACTGAATTGACGGGCAAATTAAATCCACCCCGACTCCGAACGACTACGGGTACCCGTTGCCCGTTCGCATCCGAAGCCAGCAGCAATCCGCGGTCTGCTTCCGTGATGATGATCGCCCGGTCAACCATGGCGCCCAGGACTTCCTGATAGGGCATGTGCGACTGCAGGAGCGTTGTGGCCTCGAGCAGAAGACTCAGGTGGCGCAGGTCATGACGACCGCGGTCGTCGCCCGCCGATGTTCCTAAACGTGAAAGCAGATCACTGAGCGACTCCTGAGTCGCCCCGCTACGAAAGATCAGCTGAATGGCGTCAGCGTTGGAGAAGGTAATGACCGCACCTGGACTCAGAGCGATGGCCTCTTGGACTTGGACGCCGTTCACAAACAGCCCACGGCGTTGACCCAGGTCTTCGATGAAATGGGCCTGCTCGCGGCGAACGATCGACGCCGACTTCCGCGACACGCGAACGTCGTTAATATCGAGATCGTTGCCGTCCCCACCTCGTCCGATGTGGAATGGGCTGCGGTTTACAGGTACGGAACGAACGATTTCGCCGGCTTCGACAAGGTCGATAGTGACTTCTTGTGAGAAGGAAATCCCGGACATACTCCTGCCTGAATTGGACGTTGCGGCGCATTTTTCCTAGTTGCGGCGCAAATCAACTGATTTCTGAAATAGAGACTGACTGCCGCTTCAGCTATTGAGGGCGCCGATTGCTGCCGCTTCGTCTTCATAGGTATCAAAAACCGTCAGCAATTTGGTCATCTGCAGAAGATCTTTTGCGCTCTTGGTGAGATTTAGCAGATTGACATTGGAATGTGTGCCAATCTTAGTTGGAAATTGAAACGGCTCCAAACCCCATGGTTTGATGGTATTGGAAGAAACAACATCAAGCCTGTAAGAGAAAGGAGCCGAGATGAGGAGTCTGTTACGTTCGGTAAAGAAACGCAAGAAGTCGCGTGTGCTGGGTGAGGTCGAGGTCCTGAGCCGGGAGGAATACTCGGGACTGGAATTGGACTCGAAGGTGGAGATGATTCGGGCGTTGATCCCACTGGGGTTGATGCACGTGGAGGAGTTGCTCGACGAGGAAGTGAAGTCGTTGGCGGGTGAGCGATACGCACGAAAGGAGGCGGCGTTGCGGGGCCGGCGACACGGGAGCAATCCGGGGACCGTGGGGCTGGGTGGCCAGCGGGTGCCGGTTCGGGTGCCTCGAGTGCGCAGCGTGGCGGGCGGGGAGATTCCGCTTCGGACCTACGAGGAACTCAGTCCGGGTGGCGCGGTGAACGAGCTACTGCTCAGACGTGTGCTGTATGGGATCTCCTGCCGGAACTATGAATCGGCCGCTGAAGCGATTCCGGGAGCGATCGGACTGTCGAGTTCGACGGTGTCTCGAGGATTCGTCCAGGCGAGTGCCGCGAAACTTCGGGAGATGCAGGAGCGGGATCTGAGTGGCGAGGACGTCGTGGCGATCTTCCTGGACGGGAAGGCGTTTGCCGACGCCCTGATGGTAGTGGCCCTGGGCGTCACGCTTTCGGGCGACAAACGCTTCTTGGGCTTCGTGGAGACCGACACGGAGAACGAGCAAGTGCTGACTCCGTTTCTCCGTTCGTTGATGGAGCGGGGCCTGGACATCTCTGAAGGCGTGCTGGTGATTGTCGACGGCGGCAAAGGTCTGCGGGCGGCGGTCAAGAAGGCATTCAGGAATCGAGCCCTGGTCCAACGCTGCCAATGGCACAAACGCGAGAACGTCGTGAGATACCTATCGAAGACCGAGCAAGCCGTGTGGCGACGCCGGCTGCAGCGGGCCTACGAGCGCCCGGAGTACGACGAAGCTCGGGCGGCGCTCGGAGAGCTCCATGGAGAGCTCGAGGAGCGAAACCAATCGGGGGCTGCGAGCCTTGAGGAAGGCCTGGAAGAGACCCTCACGTTGCATCGGCTCGGCGTGTACGGGGTCTTGGGCCGTTCGTTCAAGACGACGAATTGCCTGGAATCGGTCAATGCCCTTGTCGAGGAAAGGTGTGCGAAGGTCGATCATTGGAAGAACTCGAGTCAGCGGCAACGCTGGTTGGCGACGGCGCTCATCGACATCGAACCGCGCCTGAGGAAGGTGATCGGCTACCGTCATCTTCCAAAGCTCCGCGAAGCCCTCCAGCGAGAGCTGAAAATTGAGGCGAAGACGTCGACGAGATCGAAGAAGAAGGTTGCATGACCCATCGTGAGCCGTGGAGAGTTTCAACTAAGAATGGGCTTGACTCGGCGATCTTCCTGGACGGGAAGGCGTTTGCCGACGCCCTGATGGTAGTGGCCCTGGGCGTCACGCTTTCGGGCGACAAACGCTTCTTGGGCTTCGTGGAGACCGACACGGAGAACGAGCAAGTGCTGACTCCGTTTCTCCGTTCGTTGATGGAGCGGGGCCTGGACATCTCTGAAGGCGTGCTGGTGATTGTCGACGGCGGCAAAGGTCTGCGGGCGGCGGTCAAGAAGGCATTCAGGAATCGAGCCCTGGTCCAACGCTGCCAATGGCACAAACGCGAGAACGTCGTGAGATACCTATCGAAGACCGAGCAAGCCGTGTGGCGACGCCGGCTGCAGCGGGCCTACGAGCGCCCGGAGTACGACGAAGCTCGGGCGGCGCTCGGAGAGCTCCATGGAGAGCTCGAGGAGCGAAACCAATCGGGGGCTGCGAGCCTTGAGGAAGGCCTGGAAGAGACCCTCACGTTGCATCGGCTCGGCGTGTACGGGGTCTTGGGCCGTTCGTTCAAGACGACGAATTGCCTGGAATCGGTCAATGCCCTTGTCGAGGAAAGGTGTGCGAAGGTCGATCATTGGAAGAACTCGAGTCAGCGGCAACGCTGGTTGGCGACGGCGCTCATCGACATCGAACCGCGCCTGAGGAAGGTGATCGGCTACCGTCATCTTCCAAAGCTCCGCGAAGCCCTCCAGCGAGAGCTGAAAATTGAGGCGAAGACGTCGACGAGATCGAAGAAGAAGGTTGCATGACCCATCGTGAGCCGTGGAGAGTTTCAACTAAGAATGGGCTTGACTCTGACATTGCTTTCGCTGTTCCTCAGTGACGTATACGTGGCTACTAATTCCCCGAGGCCTGAGCTGTCGATGTAGGACACCTCACCCAAATTAAGGACGAACTTGCGGTTGCCCTCGGCCACCAAGCTCTTTACGGTTTGTCTCATCGACTGGACAGCCTCACCAATGGTCAACCGGCCTGACATATCAACGAACACGACTCCATCAACCTTGCGGGTATTCAACGATAACGACATAGTCAACTCCTGGTGATTTTGCTTAAACAACAGACACTGTAGGGCCACGGGATCAGAGATCGCAACGAAAATCATTAGCGAACCCGATGCGGGAAAACTGGTGCGAGTCAATCCCTCCCTGCCATTCATCGATTTCAAATGACTTTGTCTGACTAGCGATGAAAAGCGGCGACCACGCCGACAGCGCGAAACTGATCGTCTGACCGTCCTCCCGTGCATATGCGCTCTAGCCAAGGGCAGGCGATCCAAAGTTTAGCCACAGGAGCCAGGCGGAAGTTAACGTCCGAAGGTGAGTCGTTCGATGAGGTAGTTTGGCAGGCCAACCTTCGCCATCTTCTCCTGTGTACTTTCGAATGAGTATTCAGCGCGATAGAATTCGAGCTGAAGCGCATCGCTGTCCCATATGAGAAATGCAGCCCGAGTGTCGCCGTCACGAGGCTGACCCACTGAACCGGGATTGACCAGATACCGCATGTCCTGGCTCAGCTGCGTCGTGATCGAATCCCGTGTGCGTTTTTGAAGTTCTTCGACGACATTGCCGGAACGGTCGGATGTGAAGACGGCCGTATGGTGGCTATGTCCGAAGAACGTGATATGTGATTCCGTCAACGCGAAGCTTTCTGCAGCGTGACTTTCCGACATGATGTAATCGTCTTCGTCAGTGACCGCCCCATGAACCAGTTGGGCCACATTGTCGATGTCGAGCGGACCTACTGGCAGAGCACGCAGGTAGGCGTAATTTTCTTCTGTCAGTGTTTCACGAGTCCAAAATGCGGCGGCCTTTGCGTGCGGATTGAAGCCGGTGGGTTCGTCCAGACCAGAGGCGACCCGGTCGTGGTTTCCGCGGATGGTGAGTGCATCAAGGTCGCGGAGTTTTTCGACGGCTTCGTTCGGTTCGGAGCCGTAACCGACGATGTCCCCACAGCAAATAACGGAATCGAAGCCGACTTCGTCCGCTCGCGCCAGACAGGCGTTCAGCGCTTCCATGTTCGCGTGGATGTCACTGAGCAATAGGCGCCGCATTCAGTATCTCAAGCCGGTTTCATGGGAGTCGCATCGAGGCCTCCGGGTCTGCTCGTGAGCCATGAACCCCTAGCGCATGATTTCGCGATGAATCCCAATACTGCTCTGGGCTTCTGCCTGGGCCTTCCAACAGGCACTGATGCATTTTCGGAGCTAAACGCTCCGGGAGCCTCAAGTGTCTCTGATTTTGCTGATGGTATCACGCTTCGGGGTCGTCATTTTTACAGGGGAGGCCGAGGTGCTGTCGCAGTATGAGAGGACGCTCCTTATCTGGTGTTTGTTGTTGCGTAGTGGGCGAATTTCGTGCCGGGTTGCATTGGATGAATTTGACTGCAAGTGTGATTTCAGGTCAATAACCCAGTCACATTTCCGTATCGGGGACGATACAGGGAAGTGAAATTTCTACAGTCCTGTTCCAGTCAGTTTGGGGGAGGCTTTCGGGGAGTTGGCTGGACGATCTGAGCGAAACAGGACGATAAACTAAGGCACCGGAACCCGTTCGTTCAGTTCTTCGAACCAATTGAGCAAGACGTGGATCTGCGACGTTTCGGACGTATCGTCGGTCGCGGGTTTGATCATGATGAAACGCTGGCTGTCAGGCGCCAGATCGTAGTTGTTCCCGAAGCCTCCGTCGCCAGGTAGGTACTGCCCTTCGAACAGCACCTCGGGGTTCCCCTGTATGAAAGGTCCCTCGGTGTCAATGGGAACCCGCAACACGGCCTGCCCATTGCGATAGGACAGCTCGCGCCCATCCGGACCCCATACCGGTGCCAAACCTCCAGTACTGGAGATTTGCCACTTGCCTGCCAGGTCAGGGAATGGCTGCACGTAGACTTCCTCCTGGCCCGACTCGTTCGACTGGTAGGCGATCCACCGGCCGTCGGGCGAGACCGCCGGACGGCGTTCAGAAAACTGTGTCTGGATCAGCAGCTCGGACGTGCGCTCGCCCTCCAGCGGGACCCCCAGAATGTCAGCCGACGTTGCTCCGGTGTCTTCGTGGAAGACCAGGAGCTCACCGCCGCGCGCCCAGGCGTACGGGCGTTGACGGTTCGAGCTCCTCGTCAGCCGCTCGACCGGGCCGGTGCCGTCGGCCGCGCGCCAGAACAACCCTCCGCCTTCTCGCTCGGATCGAAACACGACACGCTCCCCGTCCGGCGTCCAGAGTGGGTCAGTGTCAGCTGCGTCATCGAAGGTCAGTCGGCTGGAAGTTGCCCGCGTTAGGTCATAGACCCATATGTCAACGTTCGCCGGGTCTGCGATGCCAAACACTAGTCGCGTACCATCAGGCGAGACTCGCGGCCACCCATACGGCCGTAGTGGTGCCCCGACTGGCTCTTCCCGCCCCTGCCGGTCCACCCAGACGAGCGTGCTATCGGCAGCGCCCTGTAGGTCACTGGTGACATAAACGAGCGAACCGGTGCGCGACAAGCTGAAGTTGGCAGCGCCGCTGCCCTTCATCATCACGTTGTCCAGAACGGGAGCGGGGTTACCATTGGTCAGCTCCAGACGTTCGGCATTAAACCCGACCGCCCGCAGTGCGCCCGCCGCCCCATAGACAATGTGTCCGGTTGGCGAGTAGCGCGGGTTGCTACCGCCTCGAACCAGGATCGTCTGCTCGCCGGGCTCCAAGTCAAGCACGGCAATGTCCTCGGAATCAGTGATATCGTCAACGAGGATTTCGGCGGTGGGCAACCGTGCCCCAGTGGTACCTCCCGCGCGGGAGACGGTGAAGAGCACTGCGTGTCCGTTCGGCAGCACCTCCGGCCACAAGTGGGCGATCTCGCCCGGATCCACGGTCGTCAACATCTCCGGCTCGCCACCGCCAGCTGGCACGCGTAACAGGCCACCGCTTTGATCGCTCGCGAATACGATGGTGTCGTCATTTCCCCAACTGGCACCGCGAAATTGACCATCCACGCAAGCCTCACAGATCGTGACCGGCGAACCCCCTAGGAGCCTGTCGGGAATAGATTGGGGATGGGTGGCGACAGAAGTCGGGGAAGAACCGGATGGGACCTAAGCTGGACGGGTGGATTTGTAGAAGAAGGCATGACGAAATGCTTCCGATCCGATGACCTGAATCAGAGCTTGTTGATGCCGCCGTCGTTACACGACTGGCTTCCGGAAAATCATTTGGCGCGATTTGTGGCCGACCTGGTGGAGACGCTGGATCTGTCGGCGTTTTACCGTTCCTATGAGGCGAAGGATGGACGAGGTCAGGCGGCCTACTCCCCGGTGCTGATGGTGCGGTTGTTGGTGTACGGATATTGTACCGGGGTGGTGAGTTCGCGGCAGATCGAGAAACGGACGCATGAGGACGTGGCGTTCCGGTATTTGAGTGCGGACACGCATCCGGATCACAGCACGTTCAACGAGTTTCGGAAACGGCATTTGGAGGCGTTGGCGGGACTGTTTCTGCAAGCGCTGGGATTGTGCCGGAAGGCGGGGCTGGTGAAACTGGGGCATGTGGCGGTCGACGGGACGAAACTCCAGGCGAACGCCAGCAAGCACAAGGCGATGAGTTATGGGCGGATGAGGGGGGCCGAAGAGACGCTGAAGGCGGAAGTGGAGGAGTTGCTGAAGCGGGCCGAGGCGGTCGACGCGGTCGAGGATGAGAAGCAACGGCAAGGACTGACCGACCAGTTGCCGAAGGAATTGGCGCGGCGGGAAAGCCGGTTGAAGAAGATTCGACAGGCCCGGGCGGAATTGGACGCGGAAGCCCGGCAGAAGGCGGCGCAGGCGAAGGCGGACGCGGAAGCGCGGATGGCCCAGCGGCGGAAGCAAGAGGAGCGAACGGGGAAGAAGACGGGTGGAGGCCAACCGCGGGTTCCCGATCCGAAGCAGGCGGCGCCGGATGCGAAGGCGCAGCGCAACTTCACCGATCCGGACAGCCGGATCATGCCCGACGGCGCGCACAAAGGCAGTTTCGTGCAGGCCTACAATGCCCAGATCGCTGTGGACGATGACACGCAAGTCATCGTCGCGGCCGAGATCACTCAGGACGCCAATGACAAAGAGCAACTGGCGCCCATGGTCGCGCAAGTGCGGCGGAACACGGGGACCCGGCCCGTCGCGGTCAGCGCGGATGCCGGGTATTGGAGCCCCAGGCAGGTGACCGACCCGCGAGCCGCAGGGATCGATTTACACGTGGCCACGGGGCGAGTCCGGACCGGCGCATCCCCGAAGTCTTCCGGCGGCCCGCCCGGAGCGGCTGAAGGCGCCGGCGTACGGGAGCAAATGAAACAGAAACTGGACAGCGATGTGGGGCGGGCCGTCTACAAGATGCGCAAGGCGATTGTGGAACCGGTATTCGGACAGACCCGGGAATGCCGGGGATTCCGGCGTTTCAGTTTCCGCGGTCTCGAGAACGTGCGTGCGGAATGGCAACTGGTCTGTTTGACCCACAACATCCTGAAGTTGTTTCGTTACGGAGGAGGATTCAAGCCACTGGCGGCTTGAATCGAAGCAGGGAGATCCTGGCAAACACAGAATCCGCGGATGAAAAATACGTATCGCGCTCAATGGGGGCTGCCGCAATCTCATCTCATGGATCTGTCTGAGCAAACGCTTCCCAAGGTGGCCTTCATCCTGAAATCGCGATGGGTCTTTCAGCTTCAGACTTCTCCAGATTTCTTATTGCCGACAGGCTCCTAGGATCGACACTTTCTTCAGCGAGTCATCTCGCGTGTCAAAAAACCCTACCCATTCCCCGTCCGGCGAGACAAACGGACTGGCGCCACCCGCCCCGCCCCGCAGGGGTGTTGGCTCGATCTCATCAAGCTGCCGCACATACAGCTGGCGGTCTGGCACCCCTGCGCCCCTAGCTACATAGATGATGCGCATCCCGTCCGGTGAGATCGTGACGTCGGTCTGAAAGGCACTAACCCGGAGCGGCCCGTCCGGCACCGTTGTAACTACGAACCGTG
Organism: Terriglobia bacterium; assembly: GCA_965263045.1. GTDB lineage: Bacteria > Acidobacteriota > Terriglobia > 20CM-2-55-15 > 20CM-2-55-15. The sequence continues at coordinate 2,502,154 of CBDHGK010000041.1, read as the reverse complement.
CAAGACGTTGCGGCGCCGGCGTCCTCGCAATCCATAGGGCAAGGCCCGCGATAAGGCTTCCCACGACCAACGTAGCGATAGCTAACGGCACCCTCGGCCGCCAGCCTACCCGCGACCGTAGTCCAGGTGCCAATGCAGGCTCGGTTGGAACCGCTCCGTCGGCTTCGATCCGCTTCAACTCCCTGAACAGGTCACGAGCCGTTTGCCAGCGGTCGTCCGGGTCTTTGCTCACGCACACGTCGATTACGTAATCCAGCCCGGCGGGAGTCATCGGTTCCAATGAGGAGATCGGCTGTGGCTCGGAGTGCATGATTGCGCCAATCAGACTCGCCTGACTCGTCCCCTCAAACGCCCTCTTGCCTGTGACCATCTCGTACACGACAGCACCAAACGCGAAGATGTCTGTTCGAGAATCTGCGTCCTTACCCTCCAGTTGCTCGGGGGCCATGTACTGCAAAGTACCAAGGATGGTTCCTTCAGCCGTGAGGGGTTTGGAGCCATCTGCTATAGCCATTTGGGACAGTGAGGAAGCCGGTCCAGCATCACCTTTCAACTTCGCCAATCCAAAGTCCAGCAACTTCACACCCGACTTGGTCAGCATGATGTTGCCGGGTTTCAGATCGCGGTGGACGATTCCCTTGCGGTGAGCTCTATCCAGCGCGTCGGAGATCTGGATGGCGTATTCCAACGCTTGATCGAGTCGCAGTCGTCCTTTCTCTAACCGGGCCGCTAGCGTGTCCCCCTCCACCAACTCCATGACGAGGTAATGTGTTCCGTCCTGTTCGCCGACGTCGTGGAGGGTACAGATGTGGGGGTGGTTGAGACTGCTGACGGCTTTGGCCTCGCGCTCGAAGCGTTCCCGGCGTTGTGAGTCGTCAGCGAGGTGCTCGGGGAGGACCTTGATAGCGACGGTGCGATCCAGCCGGGTGTCGGTGGCAGAATACACATCTCCCATACCACCCGAACCTATTTGGTCGCGGATCTCGTAGGGACCGAGTCTTGTGCCGGGGATCACTGTTGAGGGTCCATCCAGGAAATCCGCAATGGAATTCTGATTGAGTAACGACTCGACTTCCGCACGCATCGCCGCGTCGTTCCCGCAGGCTGCGTCCAGAAAACCAGACCGCTCTCGATGGTTCCGCTCCAAGGCCGCATGAAAGAGGGTTTCAATCTGTTTCCAGCGATCTGGATCTATCATTTCCCTTTGCCTTGCTCGACAGTTCCCGGCGCAGCCAGGATTTGGCGAACCTCAGGTCCCGCGTCACTGTGGACTCCGACACCCCAAGTACCTTGCCAATTTCATCAACGGTCAATCCCCCGAAGAACGAGAGCTCTACAGTCTGGCTCTTACGCGAGTCGATCTCTTCCAGCCTTCTCATGGCGTTGTCGAGTCCGATGTAATCGGGTTCGGAGTCCTTTGAGGCCAGTAATAGATTGTCGGCCAGGGTGATCCGCAGCAGTTCTCCACCTCGCTTCACAGAACCCTTGGCTCGGGCACGATCCACCAGGATGTTTCGCATCAACCGGGCTGAGACAGCAAAAAAGTGCGACCGATCCTTCAGGCTGACCCGTTCCCAGCCACACAGCCGCACGAATGCCTCGTTGACCAGGGCCGTTGCCTGGAGCGTATAGTCGCCTCGCTCTCGCGCCATATAAGCTCGAGCGACGCGGCGAAGTTCGCCATAGACCATCGGCGTCAGTTTTTCCAGGGCACCCTTATCTCCAGCCGACCAGCGACCCAGGAGTTCAGTGACCTCGGGTGAAGAATCTCCCATGCTCGTTCTCCGATAAGTCCCTCCCTTCCAACGGTTTCATAACGATACGTGCAGCTCGACCAAATTACTATCTGATTTTCTGACGGTGTTCTTGTCGTTTTTCCGCGGACATAGATAAGAGGGCAATCCAGCCCCACGCGACATTGAGCGGGACCCTTACGAATGCAGTTCTTCGCCTTCAACGAAATGATCATGAAAATTTCACTCAGAAGGCAGTGTCTCAGGGTATTCGTGGGACTTGCGGTCCTCTGCCTGGCCCCCAGCTTCTCCCAAAGGGGTAAGTCCCAGGTAACTCCATCGGATACGACCAAGTGGCCAGGCGAGCACGAGCGACATGCCCGTACGCGGAACGACGAATCCGGTCGTCGCCGTTACATCAACACTCACTTTGATGTACGTCAGACCAGGGCAGGATCAGAACTGCGCCAGGGAATAAGGCGTTCCAATGGATGAAGCTTCTATCTCAGTAAGCAACGCGCAAACACAAAGACAGAAAAAGGAGTCGAAGATATGAAAGCACTGGCAATGACAACTTTGATGATAGGCATGAAAACCCGACGATGGGGATGCGTGAGCGCTCTCGTGCTGATGCTGGCTGCTCCGGGTCCAGTGTGGGGGAAGAACGTGATCAGAGTGGGGCCGTCTGGCGATATGAGCGGCGCGACCGACGCCGACAACATTGAGTTCGCGCTGCAAGACGTCGGATGGGGCGGGCGGGTCGAGTTGACCGATGGCGACAAGAAGACGGTCGACCATTACTATACGAACCGTGTCGTCGTAGTGGAAGGCTTCAGGGGGACTATCACGGGCGAGAACCGGGACAGCACCATTTGGACCGCGGTGCCCAATGACCCCGTGGCGTATCTGTATGACTCCGATTACATCATCGTCCCGGGCGTCCCGGAGGCGGGGATCTGGGCCACCGCGCTCCACCTTGAATTTCCGTTCGACTGGACGCTCCAGAACATGAGCATGATTGCCTCCAACCCGGTGCCGGGCGCGGAAACACCAGGCGGGTACTTCCAGAACGTCGCAGCGTGGGGTGGGAACGGCGACAGCACTGTGAAAAACATGAACTTCTCAGCGACCGATGACACCACTGCCATGGTGTTCGGTCCGCACATCATGCGTGGATCGACCCGTGGCGGGCCGAACACGGTCATCAACGGCATAGGGGACGTGGACGTCAAGAACAGCTACTTCGAGAACATGTCCGACGGGCCCGTGATCATGTGGTTCCACAGCTCGCGGATCGTCGTCAAGGACAACGTGACCAAAAACGTCGGCCGCCCCATCTACCTGGAGGGGTTCGTCAACAGCAAGGCGGAAGTCAAGAACAACGTGTTCATGGACAGCAACCGCGGCGTGGCGCTCCTGGGTACGCCACACACTACGATCAAGGACAACCAGTTTCTTGGCGTCGATGCGCAAGGCAAATGGTTCCTGGCAGCGATCGCCATCTACTATGGCAGCACCGACGTCACTATCAAGGGTAACGGTTTCTATGACGTCGCGAACGTCGACACCGATGGTGCCGCCCCCGACGGGGCGGGGGCCGTGCTGATATGGCAGGGCGGAGGCGGCACCAACGGCGATATCAACATCAAGAACAACGACTACGACGACATGGAAGTCGCCATTCGCACCTATGTCAATGATGTCTGGGTCTGCGAAAAGGACTTGGACCCATCGCAGGTCGTGGGTACCCTCAACTCCTGCAACTGAACCGATGGACCCCCGACGGCGGACGACGGACCCCACACCGTTCGTAGTGGCTGGCTGCGAACGCGTGTTGGGGGTGGCCTCAGATTGACGACACCACGCTTCACCGTATCGGCGAGTGTGTCGCCTTCCACCAACTCCATGACGAGGAAATGGGTACCGTCCTGTTCGCCTACGTCGTGGAGGGTGCAAATGTGCGGATGATTGAGACCGCTAACTGCTTTATCCTCACGCTCGAAACGGTTACGGCGTGTTGGCTCTGAAGCGAGATGGTCAGGAAGGACCTTGATCGTAACGGTGCGGTCCAGGCGGGTGTCGGTGGCACGATACACCTATCCCATGCCACCGGCGCCGATCTGATCGCTGACTTGGTAGGGACCGAGCTGTGTGCCTGCCGAAAGCGCCATAGTGCTCGCAAACTGCAACTGAATCTTGGTACGAGAAGAATCTGGCTAAATACTACGAGGGAAGGAACTTGAGATCAATCGAACAGTCACATCCCTGTATAACCCCCTAACCGGAGAAGTGGCAGGACCGGCGGACATATTGAAGGGAAAGAACACGGACGCGCCGGTTATTCCGCGGGCAACGCCGAAGCGTTTACCCCACCCATCTCATTTAACTCCGGAGTAGTGGGGGGGGGGGGCAATGCTCGGCGTCCGCTAGGGATTTGGCAGGATTTGACCTAGAAAACTATGACAATTGCAGCCGTTGCATCAGTTCTACAAACGACGCCGGGACAACGACGATGCGGTGGCGTATCTATTTTCTGATCGCACGCGGACACCTTCATTTACGTCGATCAATGGATTGGCTCGAGCGGACCGCGGCACGGGATGTCAATTGATACTTTCAAGACTGGTTGACCCCAACTCCTGTCCCACCGTAGTATTCACCGAGATTCTTCACATTTCGTTCCGTAGGGACGAAACAGTACAACAGACTGGCGGAGGTTTCGATGAAACACTATGTCTGCATGATGGTGGTCGTCTTCGCACTGGTTCCAGGTGCTTTTGCGCAGACGACGAACAGTAATTATTGGGTCACGCTATTTGGCGCGCCTCTCCCCGGCGAAGATGTGTGGAACCTGCCACGTTCGGTAGCCGTCGATGGCGAAGGGATGGTCATCTTGCTCCGGGCCTCCGATCCGCCTGTCCTCATTTTCAACCGTGAAGGAGAACTCCAGAAGACCTGGGGCACAGGTTTATTCACCGAAGCACACAGTATCGACTTGGACCATGAAGGGTTCCTCTGGATCACGGACAGAGCCGCGAATATGGTTTACAAGTTCACGGTGGACGGCAGGCAACTCATGGCGATTGGGAAGAAGGGCGTGGCTGGCGACAATAGCTCGAGGGACGCGTTCAACGGCGCTAGTGATGTGGTCGTTGCCCCAAACGGTGATTTCTTCGTCTCGGACGGCCAGGGCACCCAGGGAGGCAATTCCCGAGTCGTGAAATTTTCAAAGGACGGGACGTTCATTAAAATCATCGGCGGTACCAAGGGATCAGGACCCGGCCAATTCGATCTGCCTCATGCCCTCGCGCTGGATTCAAGAGGCCGCTTGTTCGTTCTTGAGTGGCAGGAGGAAGCGCAAAACCCGCGCGTTCAAATCTTCGATCAGGAAGGAACGTTTATCGAACAGTGGGCCAATATTGGCTTGAAGCGACCGACTGGACTCGTCATTGCCAAGGACGACACGGTCTACATCGGCGACATGAATGATAATTCGATCATGATCTTCAATAAGGACGGAAGACTCATCGATGTGATCGGAGATCTGCAGGCCCGGCCACACACCATCGCGCTGGATGAGGAAACCGGCGTTTTGTATCTGGCAGATCCCGTCACGCCGCTGTATTCGGGAACTAACGCGGTGAGTTCGAGTCTTGAGAGGGCGCCCGGAGGGATGTTTAAGCAAGTCATAAAGAAGGAGTAGTCGGGAAGCGGATTTGTTAGGGCTCTGGACAAACAGAAGCTCAATGCAACTCTTCAGGGAGCGTCTTGATGGCGACTTCCCGGCCGAGTTTGGTGTCACGGGCACGCCAGACCTCACCCATGCCGCCTTTACCCAGGAGTGTACCGATCTCGTAGTGGCCGAGTTTGATGCCGGATTCCATGTTTTGGCGTGTCGCTGAGAGAACCGAGAAATTCTGGCTAAATAGTACGAGGGAAGGGACTTGAGGTCAATCGAACAGTCACATGCTTGTATGACCCCCTATGCTTCCATCTGTAGGACTCGGCACAACGAGATCACATTGACGATTTGGCGACTCTACAGCCAAGTGGATCTTGAGTCAAGCCCATTCTTAGTTGAAACTCTCCACGGCTCACGATGGGTCATGCAACCTTCTTCTTCGATCTCGTCGACGTCTTCGCCTCAATTTTCAGCTCTCGCTGGAGGGCTTCGCGGAGCTTTGGAAGATGACGGTAGCCGATCACCTTCCTCAGGCGCGGTTCGATGTCGATGAGCGCCGTCGCCAACCAGCGTTGCCGCTGACTCGAGTTCTTCCAATGATCGACCTTCGCACACCTTTCCTCGACAAGGGCATTGACCGATTCCAGGCAATTCGTCGTCTTGAACGAACGGCCCAAGACCCCGTACACGCCGAGCCGATGCAACGTGAGGGTCTCTTCCAGGCCTTCCTCAAGGCTCGCAGCCCCCGATTGGTTTCGCTCCTCGAGCTCTCCATGGAGCTCTCCGAGCGCCGCCCGAGCTTCGTCGTACTCCGGGCGCTCGTAGGCCCGCTGCAGCCGGCGTCGCCACACGGCTTGCTCGGTCTTCGATAGGTATCTCACGACGTTCTCGCGTTTGTGCCATTGGCAGCGTTGGACCAGGGCTCGATTCCTGAATGCCTTCTTGACCGCCGCCCGCAGACCTTTGCCGCCGTCGACAATCACCAGCACGCCTTCAGAGATGTCCAGGCCCCGCTCCATCAACGAACGGAGAAACGGAGTCAGCACTTGCTCGTTCTCCGTGTCGGTCTCCACGAAGCCCAAGAAGCGTTTGTCGCCCGAAAGCGTGACGCCCAGGGCCACTACCATCAGGGCGTCGGCAAACGCCTTCCCGTCCAGGAAGATCGCCACGACGTCCTCGCCACTCAGATCCCGCTCCTGCATCTCCCGAAGTTTCGCGGCACTCGCCTGGACGAATCCTCGAGACACCGTCGAACTCGACAGTCCGATCGCTCCCGGAATCGCTTCAGCGGCCGATTCATAGTTCCGGCAGGAGATCCCATACAGCACACGTCTGAGCAGTAGCTCGTTCACCGCGCCACCCGGACTGAGTTCCTCGTAGGTCCGAAGCGGAATCTCCCCGCCCGCCACGCTGCGCACTCGAGGCACCCGAACCGGCACCCGCTGGCCACCCAGCCCCACGGTCCCCGGATTGCTCCCGTGTCGCCGGCCCCGCAACGCCGCCTCCTTTCGTGCGTATCGCTCACCCGCCAACGACTTCACTTCCTCGTCGAGCAACTCCTCCACGTGCATCAACCCCAGTGGGATCAACGCCCGAATCATCTCCACCTTCGAGTCCAATTCCAGTCCCGAGTATTCCTCCCGGCTCAGGACCTCGACCTCACCCAGCACACGCGACTTCTTGCGTTTCTTTACCGAACGTAACAGACTCCTCATCTCGGCTCCTTTCTCTTACAGGCTTGATGTTGTTTCTTCCAATACCATCAAACCATGGGGTTTGGAGCCGTTTCAATTTCCAACTAAGATTGGCACACATTCTGGATCTTCGCTGAGTACCAATGTTCTTGCGTGCCGTATCTGTCATCCGAGCGGTAAATAGCCATGTACACGGCCGCTAGTTCCTAGCAACCTGTCTGGTAGGTTCATCAAGCTAGTGGTGATTGCAAAGACTCTAGACTGGCCTCATTGTCCAAGTTGACCCCACTTGATGGACCAACGGATCCGGACCATCCAATCACACACTTGGACACAAAGAGGTAAGAGAGAGTAATATACAGCGCGAGCCCGTCACAAAAGCCACGCCCGATGACAAGAAAGCCGACCCAATTCGTAACATATGCTGGGGATCATGTCAGACTTTGGGGCATTCGTAGTCAAATCCCTCGAACAGATAGATGGAGGTCCGGTCCGCTACTGTGTTGGACAGGGTGCCTCACCGCCGCCTCGGTTCACCGCTCAGTGCGGAACACCTTGATGCGATCGATAGTTTGTCTGATCCTAGGAGCCTGTCGGGAATAGATTCACGGATCGGAAGAGCAGTCCGGACCTGAGATGGCTGAAGAGATTGGTAGAAAGAGGCATTATGAAATGCTTTCTGATCGACGATCTGGACCAGGGCTTGTTGATGCCGCCGTCGTTACACGACTGGCTACCGGAGAATCACCTGGCGCGATTCCTGGTGGATTTGGTGGACACGTTGGATCTTTCGGCATTCTACCGGTCCTACGAGGAGAAGGACGGGAGGGGACAGGCGGCGTACCATCCAGTGATGATGGTGCGGTTGTTGATTTATGGCTATTGCACCGGAGTGGTCAGCTCGCGGCAGATCGAGAAGCGGACGTACGAGGATGTGGCGTTTCGGTACCTGAGTGCGGATTCCCATCCGGATCACAGCACGGTGAGCGAGTTTCGGAAGCGGCATTTGGGAGCACTGGCGGGACTGTTCCTGCAAGCGCTGCAATTGTGCCAGAAGGCGGGGCTGGTGAAACTGGGGCATGTGGCGGTGGACGGGAGCAAGGTGCAGGGGAACGCGAGCAAACACAAGGCGATGAGTTACGGTCGGATGTGTGAATCCGAGGAGAAGTTGAAGGCCGAAGTGGAAGAGTTGCTCCGGCAGGCCGAAGCGGCGGATGCGGCCGAGGATGAGAAGGAACGGCGAGGACAGGCCGACAAGTTACCCGACGAGTTGGCCCGGCGTGAAAGTCGGCTGAAGAAGATCCGGGAGGCGAAGGCGGCACTGGAAGCCGAAGCCCGGCAGAAGGCCGAGGAGACGAAGGCGGCCGCGGAAGCCCGAACCGCCGAACGGCTCCAGAAGGAGGCTGAGACAGGTCGGAAGACTCCGGGGCGCCCACCGCAGGTTCCCGATCCCGAGCAGGCGGTGCCGGAACCAAAGGCGCAACGGAACTTCACGGACCCGGACAGCCGGATCATGCCCGACGGGGCGCACAAAGGCAGCTTCGTACAGGCCTACAATGCACAGATTGCCGTGGATAGCGAAGCACAATCATCGTGGCCGCCAACATCACGCAGCAGAGCAACGACAAACAACAACTGGCACCGATGTTGGAACAGGTGAAGCAGAATACGGGAGCCTCCCCGGTGGCGTGCAGTGCCGATACCGGCTATTGGAGCCCGGAGCAAGTCACCGACAAGCGGGTTGAAGGCATCGACCTGCACGTGGCGACAGGCAGGGATAAACATGGCGCATCGGCCGCACCCATCCAGGTATCGGATGAAGGTGACCTTCTGCAGCAAATGAGACAGAAACTCCAAAGCGAGGCCGGCCGGGCGGTTTACAAGATGCGCAAGGCGATTGTGGAACCGGTATTCGGACAGATCAAGGAATGCCGGCACTTCCGCCGGTTCAGTCTCCGCGGACTGGAGAACGTGCAGGCAGAGTGGACGCTGGTGTGCCTGACACACAATCTATTGAAACTGTATCGCGCGGGACAGGGGGATACAGATGTCGGCAGCATGAATCAAGGTCCAGGGTTCTTGGAAAGCAGCTTCTACAGACAACATACAGGCTGTCTCCGCTCCATTTGGATGGTCTGTGACTCTTTTCGCCGCCTCTTCATCCAATACGCCGCCTTGCATCCTTCAATAACCTTATTGCCGACAGGCTCCTAGGCCCCGCGATTCTGCTCTCACCGTGCGCCGCCGCTCTCGCCCAGGACGGTACACTCGTCGTGGCCAACCGCGCCGGCGGAAGCGTCTCCCTCATCGATCTTGAGACACGTCTTGAGGTTGCCCGTCTACCGGTAGGCCCGATCATCCCCCACGAGGTGGCGGTCTCCCCGGACGGGCGTCTGGCCATGACCGGGGAGTATGGGCCCAACGACAGTCCGGGCCGGCACCTGATTCTGATCGATATACTGAATGCCCGCATCATGGGCCGCATCGATCTCGGACCGAACTCGCGGCCCCACACGGCCCTCTTCCACCCGGACGGACAGCGCGCGCTAGCGACGATGCAGGATTCCGATGAAATCGCCTTGATAGACCTGAATCGCATGGAGGTCGTGCGGACATACCCTACCGGCGGCCGGGAGGGCCACATGTTGCGGCTAAGCCCCGATGGACTCCGAGCGTATGTAACCAGCCGCGGTGCCGAGGGGACGCTATCCGTCATCTTTCTGGAGGAGGATCGCCCTCCCGTGGTCATTCGCACAGGACCGGGGGCTGAGGGTATCGCCGTCTCTCCGGACGGCGCCGAGGTGTGGGTCGCCAACCGACAGGAGGAGACTATCTCCGTCATTGACACTCGGTCGCTGCAGGTTGTGGCGACCGTCGCTTCGCGCCCCTTCGCGGGCCGGATCGAGATCGGGCCCGGCGGACGCGCGATCGTGCCCAACGGCGGCGGAGGAGGGTACGTTCCCCAGTACCTTCGCCTCTTTGATGTGGCGTCACGGGTCATGCTGAGCGAGGTGCAGTTGCGCGACGGCACACCGCAGGACGGAAACTTCGGAGTGTTGATCCACGATGCTGTAGCCTTCGTCAGCGATCCGGGGCAAGGCACTATCCGCATGTTCGATCTGGATTCTCTTGGCGAAGCAGAGCCAGGAATTCTGGCGAATGCTCACGAGAGCCCGGATGGCATGGCGTGGTCACCGTTGCGTGTCGAGGTGATGAGACAACGGTGAGTACAAACGTCGATAGGCGCTAACGACAGCATCCCGGGTGCACGGCGCGACAGGGGCACAATCTGCTAACGCGCGCACGCCACACCTCGTCCATCCCTCCCTTACCGAGTAGAGAAACGATTTCGTAGTGGCCGAGTTTAGCCCGCATAGATCACCAATCGACGCGTGATTGCGATTTTGCGTAAAAGAACCCTGGGTGGGCGCGAGATGGTGTGGGGGGAGCGTCTCAGGGTGAATTGACGAGTTTTTGGCGATGTGAGAAGCGGATTTTCGTGCTCAATAGAGCGTTGACGATCGCGATCAGACACACCTCGGCTCGGACTGGGTAAGCGAATCGATTTCAGGGACGAAGCCGCAGCGTCGGTGTCAGCATCGCAGTGGCATTGTTTGTAGGTTGCGGACAACGGCGGCATAGACCTCGGCGTAAGGACAGGCTTCAGCCATCGACACCCAGACGTTTCGGACCGTGAACCGGATGCGGGCACCGATCTTGAGCAGCTTCAGCCGGATCGTGCCGCATTGAGCGCGCGCCAGTTCGGTGCCCTGGAGCCCGAGTCGACGCAGGGCCTGCATGATCATGTAGGCGGCCGAAGACAGATACAGTCGGAGTTGATTGGCGCGCATGGTGGCCGCGCTGGTGCGGTCGGCAAACAGATCCAGTTGTTGCTCTTTGATCCGGTTCTCCATGTCGCCGCGCGCACAGTAGAGATCTTCATATAGCGCACGGGCCTCCCAACGTTGCGGTGTGAGGGAGGTGACGATGAATCGGGGATTGGCGCCCTTGGCCAGAACCTCGGCCTTGCCCACGACGCGCCGTTGCTGGCTCCAACTGTCTCGTGTGCGATAGCGGAAGTCCTTAAATATCCGTGCCGATTTACCGGTGGATTCAAACTCCGATTTCGCCTGAGCCATGGATTCAGCGATGACCTCCTGGAGTCGCTCGTTCTTGGCCAATCCCACCACGTAATCCACCTGATGGGATTCACACCAGGTCAATAAATCATCTCTGCAAAAACCCGAGTCGCCACGGACGATGATCGACACATCCGGCCAGCTCTTCCGGATCTGTCCGATGATGCGGGTCAGCTCCTCAACCGATCCGGCCGCGCCATCGATGTTGGAGCGTCGCAATCGGGCGCACAGCAGATGCTCACCCGAGAAGATATACAACGGCAAATAACAGTAGTTGCCGTAATAGCCATGAAAGAATCGTCCCTCCTGTTGCCCGTGGATCGGATCGTCGGTGGCATCGAGGTCCAGAATGATTTCTTCAGGCGCCGATTCATAGGCTGCGATGAATGCATCGACCATCCAGCGGTCAATCTGGTCGGCATCCATCGCAATTTTCTTGTATCGTTCCTCCGCCCCCACTTCGGCACCGGTCAACTCCAGCCGATTCAGCGTGCACTTGCCCGCCAGCGCCTTTCCCCGGTCGCTGGCTTGCCGCCGGTTGCCTCCCAGCGGATCGGCCTTATCGATGGCCACGGCGAGCATCGGATCGGTGCGTAGTTGGTCGTGATCGTTCAGGTCTTCATATCCCAGACACAGGCCATACACCCGTTGCCCAATCAATTCCTTCACCGTGTGCTCGATCAATCGCGGGTCCCGATGATCGGCGAAACATTCGGCAAGTCCCCCGACCAGTCCGGTTCGTTTTTCGACTTCCCTCAACAGCAGGACACCCGCGTCGGATGTGATCTTCCCTCCGTCGAATCGAGCCTTCACTTTTCGTTGATTAAGTCCGTGAAATTCGAACGTCGTTTGGTTACACTCTGTCGTCATAAGGGCCGCCTTTGTTTGGTTGCTAAAACGTCTTCGACAAACGCTTTATGCCAAACAGGGCGGCCTTTTCTGGTCCATCTGGTGATTTATGCGGGTTAGCGCCAGATTCCATTTTTTGGCGTGTCGCTAAGAGAACTGGGAAAATCTGGCTAAATACTACGAGGGAGGGAACTTGAGGTCAATCAGAAGGTCACATCCTTGGATCACCCCCTACGCTTCCATCTGTAGGACCCGGTGCAGCGAGATTTCACATTGACGGTTAGGGGACCATAAGGTACGTGGATTGTCGCGGACCAGCGAGTCAGGGCGCGAAGTGCAAATGAACTGTTCAAAATGCGGGTTCTTGGGGATTGAGATTGGATTAGTAAACGCTGCGGCGTTATGGGGAGCCATCGTCTGACCAACCCTATTCGTACACAGTTGCTGCACACGGCGGCTAAAACTCTCGTCTTGCCTGCATTTTACGAAGCCCGTTGGATTTGAAATCCAAACACACGCCCGACCTAACGGTGCTGAGGGTCATCAAGAAAAGTAACGATGTATAATACCTGGCCAAACCAAAGGGGGAAAATGCCAAAGACCTTCTCAGTCATTTTTGTTCTGTTTGCAATGGCCGCGATGGTGTATAGCCAGGTGTCCGATGCGAATCGGGTTAACATTCTTCCCGTAACAACCATGGACTATAACGTCTCTGCGCCATGGTTCCAGTTGCCGCCCAATTTGCAATCGGGGTTACCAATCTCCGTATCTGCGGACGGGAAGGGAAACATTTTTCTTCTTCGGCGCCTCACCGATACGCCTGTCGTCGTTGTCGACCCTCAGGGCAGACTCATTCGATACTGGGGCAACCGTGAGTTCGGCGACGGAGCGCACGGTATCCATGTCGATCATAATGGGTTCGTTTGGGTTGCGGACAGAATACAGCACGCGGTTTACAAGTTCACTGCGGAAGGGGAGCTCGTTATGTCGCTTGGGAAGAGAGGTGTCAGCGGTGACAACACTTCCCAGGACTTGTTCAATGGACCAAGCGACCTATTTGTCGCACCGAATGGCGACATCTACATCGCCGATGGTTATCAAAACTCCCGCATTGTGAGATTCAATAAGGATGGGAAGTTCGTCAATATCATCGGCGGAACGAAGGGAACAGGGCCCGGTCAAATCGATCTGCCGCACGCAGTCGTCATGGATTCGAGAGGTCGTGTCATCGTTGCAGATCGCACCAACGCGCGAATCCAGGTTTTCAATCAGGAGGGACAGTTCCTGGAACAATGGATCCCCGGTATCAACCGGCCTTCGGGGATGCACATCGACCCGGACGACACACTCTGGGTGGGCGACCAGCGGGGTGAAACCGTCGTAAAGATGAAGAACGGGATACTGATGGAAACCATCAAGGGCCTCGGCGGACACACGCATTTTATTACGATGGATCAGGGTGACCTGTATCAGGCCGCTCCTCAGGCCAATTCATTCAGGAAGATCGTAAAGAATTAGTGATGTGATTCAGGAAGGGCGAATTGTCTGTCTGAAGAGGCGCTGGATTGCTTCACTGTGGGACTCTTTTCATTCCCGGACGTTTTGCCGGTTTATTTCGCCTGCATTCATTCGCAGATCTTTGGACGCTTGAAACCCATTATGTTGAATCGGACGGTTGGGCCGGGGGATTCGGCGGAAAATAAAGATTTCACGCTCAAGTTTGAACCGGGCATCTGTAATGGGGCGACCCGCATCGGCCTCTTTCAGAATCGAGACGATCTGTGTCTCAGTAAACCGTGACTTTTTCATTAGGAACTCCTGGCTTCATATTGCCAGAAAGCTCCACTTATGAATTGTCTCTCTGATGGGGAAGCTTACGACCCTGCTTCACATGGCTGGGAATCGCAGCTTATTGATAGACTCAACACTCCATCACAGATTTCGGGGAAAAAAATGAAAAAGTCACATGTGATTAATATCTTGGTATTTCTTCTGTATTCCGTGGGCGCCTTGGCGCAAGCACCCGTCTCACCGCCCGAGGACCATCCAGATCGAACCGTACCCGTTGAACCCTTTAATATTGTCGACAATATTTATTTCGTCGGAGAGTATGTGCAGGCTGCTTCTTACCTGGTTACGGGGTCGGATGGACATATCATCATTGATACTGCTTATGATGTCTCTGGAGTCAAGCCCATTCTTAGTTGAAACTCTCCACGGCTCACGATGGGTCATGCAACCTTCTTCTTCGATCTCGTCGACGTCTTCGCCTCAATTTTCAGCTCTCGCTGGAGGGCTTCGCGGAGCTTTGGAAGATGACGGTAGCCGATCACCTTCCTCAGGCGCGGTTCGATGTCGATGAGCGCCGTCGCCAACCAGCGTTGCCGCTGACTCGAGTTCTTCCAATGATCGACCTTCGCACACCTTTCCTCGACAAGGGCATTGACCGATTCCAGGCAATTCGTCGTCTTGAACGAACGGCCCAAGACCCCGTACACGCCGAGCCGATGCAACGTGAGGGTCTCTTCCAGGCCTTCCTCAAGGCTCGCAGCCCCCGATTGGTTTCGCTCCTCGAGCTCTCCATGGAGCTCTCCGAGCGCCGCCCGAGCTTCGTCGTACTCCGGGCGCTCGTAGGCCCGCTGCAGCCGGCGTCGCCACACGGCTTGCTCGGTCTTCGATAGGTATCTCACGACGTTCTCGCGTTTGTGCCATTGGCAGCGTTGGACCAGGGCTCGATTCCTGAATGCCTTCTTGACCGCCGCCCGCAGACCTTTGCCGCCGTCGACAATCACCAGCACGCCTTCAGAGATGTCCAGGCCCCGCTCCATCAACGAACGGAGAAACGGAGTCAGCACTTGCTCGTTCTCCGTGTCGGTCTCCACGAAGCCCAAGAAGCGTTTGTCGCCCGAAAGCGTGACGCCCAGGGCCACTACCATCAGGGCGTCGGCAAACGCCTTCCCGTCCAGGAAGATCGCCACGACGTCCTCGCCACTCAGATCCCGCTCCTGCATCTCCCGAAGTTTCGCGGCACTCGCCTGGACGAATCCTCGAGACACCGTCGAACTCGACAGTCCGATCGCTCCCGGAATCGCTTCAGCGGCCGATTCATAGTTCCGGCAGGAGATCCCATACAGCACACGTCTGAGCAGTAGCTCGTTCACCGCGCCACCCGGACTGAGTTCCTCGTAGGTCCGAAGCGGAATCTCCCCGCCCGCCACGCTGCGCACTCGAGGCACCCGAACCGGCACCCGCTGGCCACCCAGCCCCACGGTCCCCGGATTGCTCCCGTGTCGCCGGCCCCGCAACGCCGCCTCCTTTCGTGCGTATCGCTCACCCGCCAACGACTTCACTTCCTCGTCGAGCAACTCCTCCACGTGCATCAACCCCAGTGGGATCAACGCCCGAATCATCTCCACCTTCGAGTCCAATTCCAGTCCCGAGTATTCCTCCCGGCTCAGGACCTCGACCTCACCCAGCACACGCGACTTCTTGCGTTTCTTTACCGAACGTAACAGACTCCTCATCTCGGCTCCTTTCTCTTACAGGCTTGATGTTGTTTCTTCCAATACCATCAAACCATGGGGTTTGGAGCCGTTTCAATTTCCAACTAAGATTGGCACACATTCTGTCTCTGTCCCGGTCATCATAAATAACATCAGAAAGCTGGGTTTCGATCCAGAAGACATCAAGTTAATTGTTGGCACCCATGCACATAGCGATCATGTTGAGGGTCATTATCGTATGCAGGAAATGACGGGGGCATCAATCCTGGCATCTGCCGCAGACAAAGAGGTGATTGAGACTGGGGGCGCAACTGACTTCAGAGGCGGCGACTGGCGGCCTGCAAAGGTTGACCGGGTCGTAGAGGACGGGGAAGTCATCCGGCTTGGCGATATAGCACTAACTGTCAACCTTACACCGGGTCATACCAGGGGGTGCATTTCATTTTCCATGGTCGCAGAGGAGGATAACCAAGAATATAATGTCTTGTTACTAGGTGGTGTCAGGATTGCAGCAAGGCCCGTTTTGGGTCACCCCGAATATCCGAACATGGCAGAGGACTTTGCAGGCACATTTGAAAAGCTGAAGAAAATGCCGGTGGATATCTTTCTGGGTGGACACGGTTACTGGTACGGTCTGGGTGACAAGATAATACGTATGAAGCAGGGAGAAGGCTACAGGGCATTCATCGATCCTGAAGGTTATCGAAAGGCCATTGATGGATGGCAACAACAGTTTGTCGACCAGATAGTGGCTGAAGGCATGGAACTGGTCGAATAATCCTTTTTTCCGGGCCAAGCACCAATCCTTAGATGCATTGTTTCTGACTAATCTGGCTACAAGACCATTGAACGTTCTCGGAGGTTCAAACCCATGCCGCCTTGGCCGAGTTTGTCAGTGATCTCGTAGTGGGCTAGCCCGCATAAATCACCAGATGGACCAGAAAAGGCCGCCCTGTTTGGCATAAAGCGTTTGTCGAAGACGTTTTAGCAACCAAACAAAGGCGGCCCTTATGACGACAGAGTGTAACCAAACGACGTTCGAATTTCACGGACTTAATCAACGAAAAGTGAAGGCTCGATTCGACGGAGGGAAGATCACATCCGACGCGGGTGTCCTGCTGTTGAGGGAAGTCGAAAAACGAACCGGACTGGTCGGGGGACTTGCCGAATGTTTCGCCGATCATCGGGACCCGCGATTGATCGAGCACACGGTGAAGGAATTGATTGGGCAACGGGTGTATGGCCTGTGTCTGGGATATGAAGACCTGAACGATCACGACCAACTACGCACCGATCCGATGCTCGCCGTGGCCATCGATAAGGCCGATCCGCTGGGAGGCAACCGGCGGCAAGCCAGCGACCGGGGAAAGGCGCTGGCGGGCAAGTGCACGCTGAATCGGCTGGAGTTGACCGGTGCCGAAGTGGGGGCGGAGGAACGATACAAGAAAATTGCGATGGATGCCGACCAGATTGACCGCTGGATGGTCGATGCATTCATCGCAGCCTATGAATCGGCGCCTGAAGAAATCATTCTGGACCTCGATGCCACCGACGATCCGATCCACGGGCAACAGGAGGGACGATTCTTTCATGGCTATTACGGCAACTACTGTTATTTGCCGTTGTATATCTTCTCGGGTGAGCATCTGCTGTGCGCCCGATTGCGACGCTCCAACATCGATGGCGCGGCCGGATCGGTTGAGGAGCTGACCCGCATCATCGGACAGATCCGGAAGAGCTGGCCGGATGTGTCGATCATCGTCCGTGGCGACTCGGGTTTTTGCAGAGATGATTTATTGACCTGGTGTGAATCCCATCAGGTGGATTACGTGGTGGGATTGGCCAAGAACGAGCGACTCCAGGAGGTCATCGCTGAATCCATGGCTCAGGCGAAATCGGAGTTTGAATCCACCGGTAAATCGGCACGGATATTTAAGGACTTCCGCTATCGCACACGAGACAGTTGGAGCCAGCAACGGCGCGTCGTGGGCAAGGCCGAGGTTCTGGCCAAGGGCGCCAATCCCCGATTCATCGTCACCTCCCTCACACCGCAACGTTGGGAGGCCCGTGCGCTATATGAAGATCTCTACTGTGCGCGCGGCGACATGGAGAACCGGATCAAAGAGCAACAACTGGATCTGTTTGCCGACCGCACCAGCGCGGCCACCATGCGCGCCAATCAACTCCGACTGTATCTGTCTTCGGCCGCCTACATGATCATGCAGGCCCTGCGTCGACTCGGGCTCCAGGGCACCGAACTGGCGCGCGCTCAATGCGGCACGATCCGGCTGAAGCTGCTCAAGATCGGTGCCCGCATCCGGTTCACGGTCCGAAACGTCTGGGTGTCGATGGCTGAAGCCTGTCCTTACGCCGAGGTCTATGCCGCCGTTGTCCGCAACCTACAAACAATGCCACTGCGATGCTGACACCGACGCTGCGGCTTCGTCCCTGAAATCGATTCGCTTACCCAGTCCGAGCCGAGGTGTGTCTGATCGCGATCGTCAACGCTCTATTGAGCACGAAAATCCGCTTCTCACATCGCCAAAAACTCGTCAATTCACCCTGAGACGCTCCCCCCACACCATCTCGCGCCCACCCAGGGTTCTTTTACGCAAAATCGCAATCACGCGTCGATTGGTGATCTATGCGGGCTAGCGTCGTGCCGATCACGGCAACGGAACGCGTTCCTTCAGTTCTTCAAACCAGTTCAGGACGATGTCGATGTCCAGTAACGCAGTGTCGTCGGTCGTCTTCCCCTTGATCGAGCCATGAAATCGCCACACAATGAACCCCATCTTCATTGCTAAAGTGCTCTAATTCTGACTATCCTCTCGCGAGCAACTCCAAAGAGATTTTTACATGAGATGCCCGGTATTAGACACCGGTTATTGTCAGTTGACCGCGTACCTCAGCCAGCCTAGAATCATGGCGTTAACCCGGTGTTCCGCGAGAAAACCTTGCCGTGAAGGCGAAGTACCCGGGGTTGATAGCGTCCGACGTAGCGGCGACTGTGGGTCACATAGGAGACTCAATGGCAGAAGGTAAGGATCCCAACCAAACTGAATTGAACGAACGGAAAGAGCCGGAGTCATGTGAACGGATACCGGCTACCCCAGCGATTACGCGACGCGATTTTCTGATTCGCGGTAATGCGGGGGCGGTCGCGGTCGGCGTGATGAGCGGTGCCGGCTTCGCGTCAACGCTGATTCCCGAACCGGTGGAGGCTCGACCGCAGCAAGCGGATCCCATAGATCCCATACGGTCGCGCAGGGTCACCCTCGACATCGACGGCCAGGCGCATGATGTCACCGTGGATGTGCGCGAGAGCCTCTGGGAAACCATGAATTACCGGCTGGAATTGTCCAACTCCAACCTGGGTTGCGATCGTGCGCAGTGTGGCGCTTGCACGATCGTGATGGACGGGCGGGCTGTGAATGGGTGTGCTCTGCTCACCGCACGCTCCGGCCGCGGCCAGGAGATCAAAACGGTGGCCGGGATTGCCAACGGGCCGGGGGTTGCGGAACTCCACCCGATACAAAAGGCCTTTTGGTATGAGGGTGGCTTCCAATGCGGCATCTGTACGCGGGGCTTCATCATGTCCACCTACGCCCTGCTTGAAAACAACCCCAACCCGACCCGACAGGAAATCAAAGAGGCACTTGCTGGAAACATCTGCCGCTGTGGTGAGTACACGAAGATCTTGACAACCGTTGAGAAGGCCGCTGCTGAGATGCGGGGCCAGCAGATCACCTACTCGTCCACTCCGATCGCCGTTGAAGAGCCGGAAGTGCCTCAGGTAGCCGCCGGGGGGTAGGGAATCCAGGCAGTTCAGCTTCGTTACGCCTAAGGGAACTATCGAGGACTACGACGACTTGGCTCTGGAACTGGAGGGGCGGCCGGGAATACTGGGCGTCTCCGGAACGGAACGTACGATCACCCCTGTTTGGGACCCCACCATGCTGGACGAGGCCCGGGTCCGCCAGATTCTGGAAGAGCTTGGCTCGCCCGTCGCGCCGTAGTTAAGGAGAAGTGACATGAACAGAGAATTGGATGCCCTGCGAATCGTACAAGACCCGGCGTATGCGGCCAGCCTGTCGGACGAAGAATGGAATAGCCTGTCGACGAATCCGGAGTGGCACGAACTTGTCGGCGAATACCCGGAAATGGTCGAACCCGTTATCGAACAGTATGCGGGGGCCCTGAACGTTCCTTCGCCCCGCACGCCGCCCCCGCCACCACCGCTCCAGGCGGAAGGGGCACAGGAGTTCCAGGTGATCGGGCGACGCATACCCCGCCTCCATGGCCTAGGTATCGTTACCGAGCTCGGCAAATACGTGCAGCATATGCAGATGCCTGGAACGCTCTATACTCGAACGCTCCGCAGCTCCCGTTCCCACGCCAGTATTGCGGCTATACGGACGGACCGGGCGGAGCAGATCCCCGGTGTTGTCGCTATCCTGCACCGTTTCAATCTGCCGCCCGAGTATTCGGACGTTCGGTTGGGAGGCAGCCCACCGGACCGATTCCTGTTCAACGAAGAGGTATTTGAAGTCGGGGCGCCCATTGCGGTGGTCGCGGCGGAAACCGAGCATATCGCTGATGAAGCGATCCGGCAGATCGAAGTGGATTACGACGTTCTTCCAGCCACGCTGGGCATGATGGAAGGCACCAGCCCATTTGCGGTTAAGCAATGGGACAACACTGAAGACGGCACGATTATCTCGGTCACGCCGCCCCTGGTGCGGGGGGACCCCGACGGAGCACGCTCGGACACCACGCTTGATGCGGTTCTCGAGAAATCCACAGAACAGCACCTTGCGCTGGAGTTGACGAACTCACTGATGTACTGGGATCAGGACCGTCTCGTTGTCTATTACACCTGCCAACACGCACACGGGTCCCGGGCGGGTCTTTCGCGGGCGCTGAAGATTCCCGCAAACCACATTCGAGTCATCCAATCGGGCTACATGGGGTCGGGGTATGGATATCGGTCGGGTGTGGACGTGACCGAGATCCACACGGCGATTCTCGCCAGGATAACGGGTCGCCCGGTCAGGACGATGTATACCCGTGAGGAAGACTTCATCTCGCGGACCCACCGCCCCCAGTTCCGCAACGAAATGCGACTCGGTGTGAATCGGGATGGGACAATTCAATCCGGGAACTTCCGCGTGTACGCCAATGTTGGAGCCCAGAGAGGCGGGAGCGCAAACGGGTCGTGGTTTGGGATGCAGCACCTGTACAACATCCCGAACCTCCGGCTTGAAGCGACCGATGTTTTCACCAACAGTTTCAAGTCCGGCGCGTACCGTTGCGTCAGCCACCCGAACGGAACGTTCGCACTGGAAATGATGGTCGAACGCGCGGCGGACCAAATCGGCATGGATCCGGTCGAGTTCCGGCTCCAGAACCTGAACGAAACCGGGAATCCCGATACGGGAAGGCCCTTCAGCAATCCGGGAATCCGCGACTGCATCAACGCCGTCGCCGACCGCATCGGATGGCAACAGACCTGGCACGCTCCGCGTGCCCGGGAAACGAGTCCAGGCATCTTCCACGGCATTGGCATCGCCGCCCATGCCTGCAGCCACGGGGGTGGAACGAATCCGGCCACTGGACAGGTCATCGTGAACACGGACGGCAGCATCCAGTGTGTTTCGGGCTCTACTGAAATCGGCCCAGGCGAGCGGACCCAGATGGCCATGATCGCCGCTGAGGCGGTCGGTGTTCCGTTCGAAACCGTCAGCATCGCGACCTACGTGGACACGGACAATACCACGGATACGGGAAGCACCAGCGGAAGTCGACAAACCAACACCGGCGGCCGCGGAATGTATGAAGCTGGCGTCGACGCAAAGAATCAGATCCTGAGGTACGCTGCTGATCGACTCATCAGCGATGCTGCCCGTCGGAACGAGCAGATCCAGGTCAGCCCGGACGATCTTGACATTCGTGACGGCGCGGTCTTCATGACGGCCGACCCATCCACGCGTCTGGATGTCGGCGCGGTCGTCCAAAGTGCGGGTTTCCCGATTCTGGGACGGGCCGTATACAGACAGGACACCGACTGGCAGCGAACGGCATGGGCCTCGCACGCTGTTGAAGTCGAAGTCGACACCCTAACCGGAACCGTTACGGTCACCCGTTACGTGGCGGCCCACGACGTGGGGCGGGCGATCAACCCATTTGCGCTTGAGCAGCAGATTGAGGGTGGCGTTGTCATGGCGCTGGGTGCCGTTCTCGGCGAGGAACTGCTCGTCGATACATCGACAGGCATCCCGGTCAACCCCAACATGTTGGACTACCGGGCACCGAGCATCCTGGATGTGCCCGATGAGATCGAAGTGATCCTGGTCGAGCATCCAAAAGCATATGGAGTATACGGCGCGCACGGGATCGGTGAACCTCCGATGGCGCCCGGGGCCCCGGCGGTGGCTGCGGCCATCCATAACGCGGTCGGGGTGTGGATGGACCGCATGCCGATATCGCGCGAAAACCTACTGACCGAACTCAGGAACGTGAGGTAGCAGCGATCTGTACCACTTACGTGACGGTGGGGTAGGAGGCCGGCTCATGACCCCATCTACCCGGAGGATTCCTACCTCACGCGCATCTCTCTATGGCTCGCCTGGAAGTGGCCCGAATTCCGGCGGAGGCACTCTGTGATGGGTAGCCGCTTCATAGGCAGAAGCGGTCTTGATAACCGCTGGGTCGCTACCCGGACCCGCCCACAACATCATGCTAATGGGCATTGGGTGAGGAAGTTGCGACTGGACGGAGCCGGTGACAGAGCTGTAACTCGTCTTGTCTGAACTCAAAACCCACTGAGGCTCGTAGACGGTTCGGACATAGCCTGCAGGAACATCAATCTCGGGGCCTCCGATAAGGGCAGTGAATTGCCCACAGCAACTCCCCGAATTGCGATTGTTGATTGCCGGTTCAGAAGGGCCGCCAAGCTTATTGTGTGGAATCGTATTTTCCGGATTCACAAATACATCGATGTCGTTTTCATGCATCACCTTCAGAACCACCAGTCTCAGGACCGTCTGCATCTTCAGGAAGCTCATCATGCCTGACCGAGCCCGAATGTCTTGCACATTTACCGCGTTCTCGGAACCCGCTCGCTGTCTGTCATTTTCCCATTTCGCGTTGGCGACCCAACTTGCCCAATCCCTTATCCGCTCATCTCCTCTTTCGCGCAGATATTTGTTCACCGTGAAGGGACTTTTGAAATTGTCCAACCCCCTGCTGATGCGGCGCAGATTGACTTTGTCCGATAAGGGCGCTTCGCCAAGCGCCAACGCAATCGCGTAGTCCACCGTCCGCACATCCCAGCCGGGCACTGCGAATTCCAGTTCGCCAGAGCTGGTGGTTTGCCAGAAATATTCCGGTGCGTTGTGTGCCAGGATCTCGGCGAAAGCGTCCTGGAAGGTGTACCGCATATTCGGAATGGTCGGATCATCGAGATACAGCGGATCCACGGATTCAACCAGTTCGGCTCCGAGCTGGTCGCGTAGAATCGCCTTGATCTCTTTGTCAATCTGATCGCTGATCGCGACATCATTTCTTGTATGCTTGACCATGAATTCACGCACGACGCCGATGCGCATTCCCGTGAGCGGCTTGTCGTTGATATCTCGAACAACAAAACTGGAGAACGGTTCTTCTGGGATCAAGGCTTCCGGCAGGGCGGTGAACATATCAGTGGATTCGAACCCCTTGACGGCATCGAGAACCTGGGCTGCATCGCCGACGGTGCGACAATGAATACCGGCGCGGTCACCTACACGCTGACTGTTCATGCCGCCGTGCATCATCAGTCCTTTGGTAGTCAGGAGATTCACTACATTATTTCTGGAGGCCGGCCCCTTACAGGAGGCGTTGCCCTGTTCGCAAATTGAACAGGTCACCAAATTGGCAGCGACAGAAACGCCGGAACCCGTGCTCGTCCCCCTGGGCACGCGCTCGGTATCATAGGGGTTGCAAGCCTGGCCGCCCCAAACAGCGAGCCCGGTACTTCCATACACGACAGAATTTGCTCTCGCTGGAGCATCTGTAGTGGGAGTTCCTCCCGTCAGACCCGTCGAAGCGGCGGTGGCGGTGGCGTAAATGATCGCTCCTTTTTCGCGAAGGTTAGCGATATCGGGTGAGTCCACCTTTGGCACATCCATGGCAAAGTTCACGTCGTTCCCACCTGTGGAGCGCATGTCCGTTGCGTCATACCAATTCTTGTGGGAGAACGGAACGCAGTACATCGGCAGATTCTCCAGGTCAGGATTGGTGCCATATTGCAGATCGAGTGCCCCTGCCCTTTCCAATGCGTCCGGTTGCTGGCGAAATGCATCACACGCTAAGGGACATGATGCTGGAAGCCGGCCGGTCGATGGATGGGCATCACACGTGGCTTTACAGCTCACAGATCGCTCGCCACGAATGTTGATCGTCTCAAGCGCATTAAGCTGGCCCGCGTTGGGTATGCCGACCCTCATACCAAACTGTTGCTGCACACTCGGGTCAGATATTGTGGGTTCCATTCTGCCAAATTCAATCGGCAATCCCTGGTACTGGTCAAAATTCGGAAGCAGGCTCGATACGGGCACCGTTTCAGTTGGATACGTTATGAGCGATCCTGTGCGCACAGCACCCTGAGCAGGAGAAATGAGCCCCCCATCTTGAGTGACAAGTTGAGTGCACATGCCGTTATAGGACTTCGCTCGATTGATATACGCTTGCACTAATCCCTGGCAGCTGATTTGTCCCGCCTGGATTGCCTGGTGGATGTCATTAATCGTCGCTTCCTCGAGGTGGAACTGGCTCTGCCCAAGAACCAGCCCAGGTGTGAGCGCCAACAGGACGCCGAGGACGAACAGCCGGGGCAATAGCCAACTGCAACTACTTTGACTTTTCGAGATACTCTTCATGATGCGCTCCTTACTATAGTGTCTCGATCCTCCTTGGCTTCCAACGTTTCTGCGATCTGGAGGGCGAGCTTGAGAAATTGTTCGACGAGAATGGCACCACGCTTCAACTGATCAGCGAGTGTGTCTCCTTCGACAAGTTCAAGAACGAGGAAGTGCGTCCCGTAGTCTTCTTCAAACCCGTGGATGGCTGCAATGTTCGGATGGTTCAACGAAGCGAGAAGTTTGGCTTCACGTTCAAACCTAGCCAGGCGGTCGGCGTCCTTCGCAAACTCTTCGGGCAGCGTCCTTATGGCAACTTCACGGCCCAGCTTCGCGTCCCGGGCACGCCACACTTCACCCATGCCTCCTTTCCCAGGCGGGGACAGGATTTCGTAGTGGCCGAGTTTGATGCCGGATTCCATCGATTGAATAAGACTACAGGCAGGGTTTCAGGTCAATGAAACAGTCACATTGACGGTTAGGCGACCATACAGGGAGTCAAGCCCATTCTTAGTTGAAACTCTCCACGGCTCACGATGGGTCATGCAACCTTCTTCTTCGATCTCGTCGACGTCTTCGCCTCAATTTTCAGCTCTCGCTGGAGGGCTTCGCGGAGCTTTGGAAGATGACGGTAGCCGATCACCTTCCTCAGGCGCGGTTCGATGTCGATGAGCGCCGTCGCCAACCAGCGTTGCCGCTGACTCGAGTTCTTCCAATGATCGACCTTCGCACACCTTTCCTCGACAAGGGCATTGACCGATTCCAGGCAATTCGTCGTCTTGAACGAACGGCCCAAGACCCCGTACACGCCGAGCCGATGCAACGTGAGGGTCTCTTCCAGGCCTTCCTCAAGGCTCGCAGCCCCCGATTGGTTTCGCTCCTCGAGCTCTCCATGGAGCTCTCCGAGCGCCGCCCGAGCTTCGTCGTACTCCGGGCGCTCGTAGGCCCGCTGCAGCCGGCGTCGCCACACGGCTTGCTCGGTCTTCGATAGGTATCTCACGACGTTCTCGCGTTTGTGCCATTGGCAGCGTTGGACCAGGGCTCGATTCCTGAATGCCTTCTTGACCGCCGCCCGCAGACCTTTGCCGCCGTCGACAATCACCAGCACGCCTTCAGAGATGTCCAGGCCCCGCTCCATCAACGAACGGAGAAACGGAGTCAGCACTTGCTCGTTCTCCGTGTCGGTCTCCACGAAGCCCAAGAAGCGTTTGTCGCCCGAAAGCGTGACGCCCAGGGCCACTACCATCAGGGCGTCGGCAAACGCCTTCCCGTCCAGGAAGATCGCCACGACGTCCTCGCCACTCAGATCCCGCTCCTGCATCTCCCGAAGTTTCGCGGCACTCGCCTGGACGAATCCTCGAGACACCGTCGAACTCGACAGTCCGATCGCTCCCGGAATCGCTTCAGCGGCCGATTCATAGTTCCGGCAGGAGATCCCATACAGCACACGTCTGAGCAGTAGCTCGTTCACCGCGCCACCCGGACTGAGTTCCTCGTAGGTCCGAAGCGGAATCTCCCCGCCCGCCACGCTGCGCACTCGAGGCACCCGAACCGGCACCCGCTGGCCACCCAGCCCCACGGTCCCCGGATTGCTCCCGTGTCGCCGGCCCCGCAACGCCGCCTCCTTTCGTGCGTATCGCTCACCCGCCAACGACTTCACTTCCTCGTCGAGCAACTCCTCCACGTGCATCAACCCCAGTGGGATCAACGCCCGAATCATCTCCACCTTCGAGTCCAATTCCAGTCCCGAGTATTCCTCCCGGCTCAGGACCTCGACCTCACCCAGCACACGCGACTTCTTGCGTTTCTTTACCGAACGTAACAGACTCCTCATCTCGGCTCCTTTCTCTTACAGGCTTGATGTTGTTTCTTCCAATACCATCAAACCATGGGGTTTGGAGCCGTTTCAATTTCCAACTAAGATTGGCACACATTCGCGCGGGCCAACAGCAGACCCAGGGCACCGCCGATGAGCGACAGCAATATTCCCTCGGTGACTAGCTGCCGTAGCAGTCGACCTCGGCGCGCGCCCAGTGCCGTGCGCACTGCAAATTCTCGCTGGCGCGTTTCGGCGCGGACCAGTTGTAGGTTCGCGAGATTCGCGCAAGCGATCAGCAGCACGAAGCCTACTGCGGCCTGCAATACCCAGATCGACCGACTGGCGCCACCAAGGACCCGGTCGCGCAGCGGTTTCATCTGAAGGGGGTGACCCGTAAACTCTTCGTTCAGTGGTGCGAAGACGTGACCCGACACGCCCCCTCCGGGCTCCACACCCACACGCTCTCCCCAGTTCTGGATCAGCGCGCTCAACTCTACTTGCGCTGCCGCCTCAGAGACACCGTCCTTCAACCGCCCGATGACATAAAGAGCGTGATTGCCACGGTTCTGGCGGTTGGCCGGGTTCAGCCCAAGAGGCAACCAGATCTCGGTGCCGTTCTCCAAGACATCGGTGCCCGGCGGCATGATACCAATGACTTCATGGCGCCGGCTGTCGACTTCCACCGTTTGTCCTATGATCGGCCGTCCACCGAACGCGGTTTGCCACAGCTCGTGAGAAAGAATCGCGATAGCGGGGCGCTGGGCCGCATCGCTTGTCGCCTCCGTTTCTCGCCGGACAAACAGTCGCCCCTGCGCGGCTTCAAGACCTAGTGCGTTGAGTAAGGGCGCGTTGACCCGAGCCGCACGCACACGCCGAGGCCGCTCGTCCCCGGTCAGATTCACCTCATCGTCTCTGTATGCTCCGACGACAGAAAACGACTGGTTGATCTCGCCGAACTCCATATATTCTGGCGGCGATACCCAAAAATCCGTGAACCCTTGCCCCTGAAACTCGGTGCTCAGATACATCAACTGATCAGGATTCGGAAAAGGCAGAGGACGCAGGACCACACCGTTCACTATTGAGAAATTCGCGGCGTTTGCTCCGATCCCCAACGCCAATGTCAACAGTGCAACTGTTGTGAACCCGGGGCTGCGTCCGAGCGTCCGTACGGCATAACGCAGGTCCCGTCCAAAATCCGCTAACCAAGGCAGGCTCCGCTGGTCGCGCATCGCCTCCATGGCCTGAGCGACTCCGCCGACCTGCAACCGAGCGACCCGCTCCACGTTGTCCGGCGAGTCACCGCGGCGCAACATATCCTGACGCGCCAGATCGACGTGCAGTCGCAATTCCTCTTCCATTTCAGAATCAGGTGGACTCTGCCGAAAGGTCCCCCAGAATCGGCGTAGCCATTCGCGTAGTGTCGTCATGAACGCATCCGCTCTCAGTTCTGTTCCCGCAGGAGTCTGTCCATGATGGAGACCATTCGGTCCCATTCGGCCTTCTTGGCAGTAAGTTGCCTACGCCCCGAACGAGTGATTATGTAAAAGCGTGCCCTACGGTTGTTTTCCGTGACGTTCCACTCTGTGCGCACGAACCCGCGTTGCTCCAGGCGCATGAGGCCTGGATACAGAGTGCCCATATTGAGACGCAGAGCTCCGGATGAGACTTGTTTTACACGGTCGGCGATTGAGTAACCGTGTGACGGCCCGAGCGTAGCCAGCGTTTGCAAAACCATCAGGTCGAGCGTGCCCTGCAACACATCGGTCTTCGTTTGCTCTCCATTTGACATACCAATGGAATACTCTGCTTCTATTTGGATGTCAAATGAAAAGGCGTGTGTGTCGGGGACTAGAGAAGGGTAGGAGGCTCACTCGATCGCCCCCGAGGAAGCAGTGGAAATGTCTCAGAATTCGGCTACACGTCCAAGTAGGAAGCCCACATGACTTCCCAGAAGCCGACTTCTTGGGCAAGGAAGGTTTTCCGGGAAGTTACATCCAATCTGGCACCTGACTTTTCAGATTCCGACAATCTACCGAGCCAGATCCGTGATCTATTCCTGTCGTAGTGTTGATGCTGGATCGAGGGAAACAGTCCGGATGAACGGAAACGCACTGGCTGCAACGGCGACGAGTAACAGGAATGCGACCGTGACAACAATCGATGCAAGGTCGAGGATGGGCACTTCGTACAAAAGATTCTCGATCCCTGGCCCAACAAGGAGGTGCGTCCCCGTACCCATCAACAGTCCCAGGATCAGGATGAGCAGCGCCCTCTTGGACACTACCCAAAAGATGTTCATCCACCTCGCCCCTAGAGCAAGTCGAAGCCCGATCTCACGCCGACGCGTCGCAACGTGGTGACCGAGTATCCCATAAAGACCGATCGCAGCGACTGCCAGTGCAATCACGGTGAACCAGCCTGCCAGGCTGGAAATCAACCGCTCCCGCCAGAGAGATCGATCAATATCCTCGCCCATGGTGGCGGTCTCGAGCAGGGGCAGTCGTGGGTCGATTGACCGAACGATAGCCCGGACCGGTTGAATCAGGGTTCGAGGCGATGCTGTGCGGACGACGAGATTGAAAATCCAAGGCGGACTTTCCGGACCAAACCCGTTCTGATAGAAGATCGGCGGTTTGGCTTCGCGCAGCGAACGAAAGTTGGCATTTGAAACCACGCCGACGATTCGATAGCGTGGAGTTTCAAACACCCTTCCTTGATCGAAAACCCGCCCAACCGCGTTCTCGGAGCCAAAGAAGTGTTGGGCGAACGCTTCGTTGACCACGACCGGGACAGGACCTTCACCGGAGGCAAACTGACCATCAAAGAAGTTCCCGTACAGCAGATCGATTCCCATCGCTTCGAAGTAGCCTGGCGTGATGTCATTCACGTTCGTGTTCCACGAACTGTCTTCAAGAGGTGGGCCAGGAGGGACGGCGAACATCACCGCGCCGAATCCCTGCATTACGGGAGATCTTGTGAGGGCAGCTGCCTCGACGCCAGGGAGCCTTTCTGTTTCTTCCAGTAGTCGCTGCTGAAAGGACCATGCGTCCGACGCGCTATAGTCCGCCATTTGCGGGTCAATCGAGAACCGGATGAGCATTTCGCGATCAAATCCAGCGTCCACCGACTCCAGGGTCCAGAGAGTACGAATCATCAAGCCACTTGCAAGAAGCAGCACCGTGTAAAACGCCACCTGAATCACACTCAAACCGGACTGCAGGCGGTGACTCCTGGGATCGCTGATCGAAGCCCTCAACGCCGCGTGTAAGTCGCTTCGAGCAGACCAGAACGCGGGGACTAGGGCAGTAACGATTCCAGTGCCCAAGGTAACCGCCAGCACGAAAATCGAGATCCTCAAGTCCAGAGGGACTTCCAACATCGGGGGCCGTCCCATTCCAGCAAAGCCAATCACGGGTGACAGCCATCCCAGCAATACCGGCATCCCTGCGGCGGCGAGCAGGATACCTGCCGCTCCACCGAACACCGCAACAAGCAGGCTCTCCGCAACCCATTTGCGCGCAATCTGGCTTCGAGTTGCGCCGACGGCCAACTGGACCGCCGTCTCCTTCCTGGAACTCAACGCGCGCGCCAGCAAGAGGCCACCAACATTCAGGCAAACCATGAGGAGGAGCAGTGTTGTGCCGGCAAAAAGGAGCAGGAGTGTCCTGCGAAATTCGGTACGGACGGCCGAGGTTCCCCTGGCGATGGAGCGCAGTTCGACCGAGGCTTCCCTATCAAATGGGCCGAGGGATCCACTTTCTTCGGAAAGTATCTCTTCTCTGACTCTAGACCAGAGTACTTCCGTTTCCTGCTTGGCCGCCTCTATAGAAGCCCCAGGTTGGAGGCGGGCCACGACCTTGGTGCTGAATCTTTCAAAATTGACGCCTGGGTCCCAGAAGTCCCCACGGTTGGCATACAGCACTCGAAGGTCCGGTCCGCTATCGAGAGTAGTTCCGTTAAAGCCTCTCGGCATCACACCGACGATTCGGTACGGATAGCCTCCGACCCGCACGTTTCGGCCGAGGACCGTAGCATCGCTGCCGAAGTGTCGAACCCACGCCGGGTGAGATAGGACGGCGATCTTGCCGTCGGTAGTTTCGTTAGCCTGATCGAGACTACGGCCCAACACGGCCTGTACTCCCAAATCCTCGAAATAGTTCGCCGTGACCAGGCCGACATCCACCTGAGAGGTCGAGGTCGCTTGTTCGAGCGAAGTTGTGACCTCTAGTTCTCCCATTACGTCCACAAGCGTGGTCGATGAATCCGCAATCAACTGGCGAAGATCAACCGTAAAGTATTCCCCCGGACGAAGACCGGGCCGAAGCTCAAAGAGTTGAACCAAGCTCTCGGGATCACGGACAGGTAGAGTGCGGAGCAGAAGAGCGTCGACCAAGCTGAAAGTGAGGGTGATTCCGCTGATCGCAATTGAAATTAACAGGGTGGAAACAATAAGAAATCCCGGCGCTCGCCACAGCCGTCGTGCGGCGTTACGGAATTCCTGAACAACCTGAAAGGTCGTTGTACGCATGTGCGAAACTCAAAGGAAACGCTCAGATCACCAGCTACAAGTTTATCCAAAGCCGCCTGTGATGGGAGGGTTTTATTGCGTCGCTGGCTTCTAATAAGTTGGATTGTCTGGCCGTCGTTACTCGGCAACGTGCCTTTTACGTGGCGCGACGATCGCGACACCTGATCGTCGGCACTGACTCCCCGAAACGGCACTCAAGGTCTCAGAAGTCGGCTTTTGGGAAGTTACTCGGGATTACCCATATGGACAAATGAACGGACACTTCCAATTGAAGGCTTCATGGTGTTCAACGCCTATCGGGACTAGGACATCACTCCAGACAGCGAACGATTCATGATGGTATTCGCTGCAGGCCAAACCGATGGAGGCAATTCTCCCGCTCAAAGAGTCAACATCGTTCTGAATTGGTTTGAAGAACTAAAAGAACGGGTGCCGGTTCCTTAACCGTCCGGCGTCAAGGAGCGATAAATCCGGTTGTGTTCCAGTGAGGTTTTATTGCCGCCCTGTCCAGTCCATTTGCTAGACTGCATCCAGCTTTTCTAAGTTCCAATCTAACAGGCCGTTGCCAGTGAATTCGCGCTGCCAGTCTTGAACGGTGTGCGTTCTCTGAAGGAGCTCCGATGCATAGCAAGTATTTCTCACTTGTTAGTCTAATCGTTATTGCCGCCCTGAATACAGCATGTAGCTCTCCGCCTCCAGTGATCCAAGGAATGGAGCTTGATCCGACACCCAGTGAAGCAGTACCTCTTGCAGCACTGGTGGCATTCCAGACGGATCGACCCACGACAGTCGATTTGGAGTTTGATGACGGTCAGCGGACCTGGAGAGTAGACGCAAGAGTTGCTTCGTCTACGAATCATTTCGTTCCGATCCTCGGCATGCGACCGGGTCGGAACCACACCGTGCGAGTGGTCATCACCGACGAGGAGGGAGCAACAGCTATCTCAGAGCCGCTTGAAATAACGACGGAACCCTTGCCGGATGATTTTCCTCCAATCGAAGTCAGCGTCAGCGAACCAGACCGTATGGAACCCGGTGTCACGTTGCTTGAGCCAGTGTATCGGTCTGAGGACGAGAGCGAGATTGATTACTCGTTTCTTGTGGCTGTCGACGAGGCCGGTGAGGTGGTCTGGTATTACAAAGCCACACACGATGTGGCGGATGCCCGTCGGTTACAAAATGGCAATCTCCTTTACAGATCGGGGCGGGCGGGCCGACTCTATGAAATCGACATGCTTGGGAACGTGGTGTCCGAATGGCACTCCAATCGTGCTCCGGAAGACGATGTGGGTGAGCAGAGCATTCATGTCGATACGGAGACGTTCCACCATGAGGCGTTTGAGACCGGATCTGGAAACATCCTGACAGTCAGCACTGAGGTTCGACCTTTCGATCAGTACCCGACCAGCGACATGGACCCGGAGGCTCCGAGATCCACTTCGGACGTGGTTGGCGACGTCCTCGTGGAATTCAGCCGGAACGGCCAGGTGCTCCGTGAAGCCAAACTGCTGGATTTGCTTGATCCCTACCGGATCGGCTATGGCTCGCTCGGTGGCGGATATTGGGCGGAGGTCTACGGGGAGACGTCAAGGAATCCTCGCCGCGACTGGGCGCACACCAACGCCGTGGTGATGGATGACAGCGAGCGTTATGTCATTGCATCCCCGCGCTACCAAGACGCGGTGGTCAAGATAGATCTGGAGACCAGCGAGCTTGTTTGGATTTTGGGCAACCACGACGATTGGGGCCCCGAATGGCAGGATTTCCTTTTGGAACCGAGAGGTGACCTTCTATGGCCATATCACCAGCATGCTCCGATGATCACGCCTCACGGTACGATCCTGATGTTCGACAACGGTAACCTTCGGGCTCGACCTTTCGAGGAACCAATGGCGCCATCGGAATCGTTCAGTCGAGCCGTCGAGTACAGCGTCGACGAGGAAAACATGGAGGTGAGGCAAGTGTGGTCTTATGGAGGTCCGGGAGATGAGAAGTTCTTCTCGCGGTTCATATCGGATGCCGATTGGATGCCAGAAACCGGCAACGTCCTTGTCAATTTCGGAGGCCTCGTTTCAGACGCAGAGGGCAACCCTGTTGGAGAGGGAAGCGGCCACAACTGGGTGCGGATTGTTGAGGTCACTCACGATATGCCAGCAGAGAAGGTCTTCGAGCTTTTCATAGACGATGACCGCCCCAAAGGCTGGACCGTCTTTCGAGCTGAGCGACTCCCCAGGCTGTATCCTTAGACGGGTTTCTGGGGAGGCATCCTCCTCCCAGATCAACACCGTCCTGAAGTGGATTGAAGAACTGAAGGAACGGGTGTCGGTTCCTTAGGGTGCCACTGATTCAGCCTGTTCAATCCCCGAAAACCTCCTCCGAAATCCCCTAAGCATGGCCCTTGAAAATCCAGATGCCTGTGTGGTCCCCTAACCGTCAATGTGAAATCTCGTTGCGCTAAGTCTTACAGATGGAAGCGTAGGGCGTAATACAGGGATGTGACTGTTCGTTGAACTCAAGTCCCTTCATTCGTATTATGAAACGAGGCAAGAGAGACATCGCCTTCGAACGAGGTCACAACATTGAATGGACGACTGGATCTCCATGAACTGATCATAATCTTCGTGATCGCAGTGTTCGTGTGCGCAGTCGGTTCGTTCGACGGAAGGCTGTCTCACAGGATTGCGATTCAGCGATTCGACATGTCGTTTCGGCGCGATCAACGGGATGAGCCGACATTTGGCAAGGCTTTTACTATAGCCATAGCTGCACTCTTTGGCGTGTTTCTCCTCGTTCAGTTCTGGTTGTGGAGCGCCAATTAAGATTAAGGTGCAGCGCGGCTGAATCTCAAAGCCTAACCATTGAATTGCGGCAGATCGTTGAGGAAGCCACTGTGGAATTACTCATGGTAAACATTTAGCGTTCATCGGAAGTGCCGAGCGAGAAAGCGTCGTGGGGACGAGATTTTCGGGCACTTTCGATAACGACGTTTGAAGGAAGCCGGTGGCGTTTGCGGCGGACGCGGTGGGCTATGGAGAAAGTACGGGAATGCGGGTTGAAATTGTCACGGGACGGGACTCGACAAGGGCGAGTGGCGGGGTGGCGACGAGGAGTGTGGGTTCCGGAGCAGCAGTTTTAGAGAGTCTGCGGTGCGGGTCGAGGCTCGATTTGGAAGCATTTTTGAGATCAAGACACACGTGGGCGGCGGCGTGCGCGAGCACGTCTGGAAAGTGTGTAACTGGAATCTCTGCTACGACGTATCTGCAAAGCATATGGAAGTGAAGCTCCATGCGATCTGCGCAGCGGTCAGCCTCTCGATGACCTTCATCGGGGTCTGACAGACGGGACATAACCCGGCCGAGTCGCTCGCAGGGGCTTCCTCGTGAGGATCGGTCGACGCCATTCCTAACAAACGATGACAAAGTTCCATGGATGCGGAACGTTGTGCGTTCGCCATGAAACCGAAATGTCGGATGCGGACAAAACCTTTCGGCAGCACGTGGAGGAGGAAGCGGCGGATGAACTCGGCGGCGGAAACCGTCATCGTTCTTGATTTGTTGCCACGCGCGTAATCCCGCCAACGGAACGTGACCTGGCCGCCGTCGAAGGACAACAATCGATGATTGGAGATGGCAACACGGTGGGTATAGCGTCCGAGATAGCGTAATACCTGTTCGGGCCCACCGAATGCCGGCTTCGCATAGACGACCCAAGGTTGGCGAAATAACGGTCGCAGGAAAGCCGCGAAGCTCTTCGGTTCGGATAACTGCTGGATCTGTCCCGCGAAGGTCAGGCACTCTCTGCGAAACGCCTTCCGCAATCCGTCAACGAACTTTCCCCGGAATATTTTCCCCAGAACCTTTACAGGCAGGAAGAAAGGGTAGCGCGGCCGAATCCATCGCGAACGGTCCGGTGCGATTCCACCGGCGGGAACGACGCAGTGGAGGTGAGGATGAAACAGCACGTTTTGTCCCCATGTGTGCAGGATGAGGAAGAAGCCGATCTCGGCGCCAAGGTGTTTGGGATTTCTCGCGACCTCCCGCAGCGTCTCGGCCACGGTGCGGAACAGCAGGTTATAGAGTTCAACCGGATTCTGCAGGACAAGCGCATGTAGTTCCTTTGGCAGCGTGAACACGACATGGAAGTATCGTGTCGCGAGAAGTTCACGTTCTCTGGCTGCGATCCAGCGCTGACGCGCCTGAGTCTGGCATTTCGGACAATGGCGATTACGGCATGAGTTGTAGGAGATGGTCCCCTCGCCCCCACATCGCGGGCAGGCATCGATATGACCGCCAAGAGCGGCTGTTCGGCAACGCACGATGGCATGCATCACCTTCAGCTGCTGGAAATCGATTCTGTTTCGATGACGGTCGATGAAGTCGTTGCCCCGCGCGCGCAGGATGTCGGTTGATCGCTCCGCAGTCTTTTGGGGCGCTCGTGGTCGTTGCCCCGCGCGCGCAGGATGTCGGCCACCTCCACGGCGGACCGCGTCATTGTTTCTGCTTCCTTTTTCTGGAGCGCTTCACCGTATCGAGCCTGGAAACCGGCAGGGTCTCTACGGGATTGGCGACCGTCTGCAAATGACGGCGAGACAAGTGCAGATAGACGCTGGTGGCTCGCAGGTCCGAGTGACCCATCAACATCTGAATGGTGCGCAGATCGGTGCCATTCTCCAGTAGGTGGGTGGCCCAGCTGTGACGCAGCGTGTGCGGCGATACACGCTTCTTGATTCCGGCACGTTTCGCCGCATTTTGTACCGCCAACCACACGCACTTGGACGTGAGGGGTTTGTCGGCACGCCAGTTGTCGACCATGCCGGGAAACAAATAGGTCCCAGGCTTCATCCAGAGCCAGTACTCCCGTAGTGTATTCAGCAGCTTTGGCGGCAATGGCACATCGCGATCCCGGTTGCGCTTGCCCTGACGGATGTGGATGATCATGCGCTGGCTATCGATGTCCTGGACCTTCAACCCGATCAACTCGGCCCGACGCATTCCAGTGGCATACAAGGTCATCAGCATCGTGTAATCGAGCAGGTTGTTTGCGGAGCCGATCAGTTGGGTGACCTCCTCTTTGCTCAGAACAGTCGGCAGTCGCTTCGGCATCTTGGGATACGGGAGATCCAGCTTCAGGTATGGACGCCGTAGCGTCTTCACAAAGAAGAATCGCAGCGCGGCAATGTGCAGACCTACAGTCTTGATCGCGAGCTTTCGCTCCTGGATCAAATGCAACTGATACTGCCGCAGGTGTTGCTGGCTGAGACGATCGGGGCGCGTGCCAAAATAGCGAGCGAAGTCTTCAACGACTCGCAGATAGGTTCGGATTGTTGTTGGAGAGAAATTGCGGCGCTGGAGTTCTTCCAGCATCCGTTTCCGCAAATCAGTCATGTGGGCCTCCTTTGAGGCCCACACTCTACAGTCTGACGATCACCCCTCGGTCAGCCCACGCGCAGCGTCCGCCGCGCCAGCGGCTTCGTTCAAACGCCGTAGCGTTTACTAGTTCAATCTCAATCCTCAAGAATTCGCATTTTTAACACGTCCATTTGCCCTTCGCACCCTGACTCGCTGGTCCGCAACAATCCACATACCTTTATCGTCCCCTATCCGGAGATGTGACTGTTTGATTGCGATCAGATCTTGCCTTTTTATGCTTTTGTTCCCTGCGGACTGTGTGTGATCTGTCTAGTGGATTAGGCTCGATTCCAGAGTCGTAACAGCTCTGAGCCGTTGGTCTAGTCCGGCGACCGTGTAGGTATTCAGGTTGACTCCGATCCCGTGTCCCAACTGATCCGCAACCAGTTTCGGATCCACTCCAGCCTCGCGTGATAGCGCGGCATGCGTCCTCCGCTTGACCCGGAATGTGGCCCAACCCAGGCCAAACTTTTCCAGTCGCGGCAGGATCGACCTGCGCCAGAGGCCATCCCGGTTTACAGGTGTCGTGAGCTTTTCGGAAGGGAATACCCAGGCTCCAGGGTCGTTCGCGTAGTTCTGCGCCTGCCACTGGCGAAGGGTGTTCAGTGTACCCGGAGCGAGTGCATACTGAGCGTTGGCGAGTTCGACAGCGTGGCATCCGCCTGCTCGCCTGCGAATGCTTTGGCCAGACCGAAGTTCAGCACCTTGACCTTGCCGTCTTCGGTGACCTTGATATTTGCCGGTTTAGGATCCGGGACGACACCCTTCTCATGTGCCGCTTCGAGGGCTTCTGCCATCTGTAGTGCGAGTTTGAGCGATTCTTCAACGGGGATGGCGCGCCGACTAATTGCCCGCTCTCCAGGCCAGTTGAGCATCCATGCATTCGGAAACAACGGTCATGTACCGATCGACGGCGCTCTCGCTGACAAGCGTATGAGGATCGCCCGGTTGACGGAACGCCAGGGCGCGAAGATTATCCAGTGTGTTGTCCCAGCTGTGATGATGGGCAACGAAGACATCCGCGCCGGCCCTCTGCGAGATCTCCTTGAACCGTTTTACCGATTCACTCCACAGTCGGAAGCTTTCGACTTCGGTTTCGTAGTACTGGACCCCGTCCTGTGGCTGGGTACCTCCGGCGCCCCGGCCGCCGACGACGCTGCCCACGTACGTCCGGTTGCCGTCCCTCAGCGGTGAGATCAGCATCGAAACGCTGCCCGGCGTGTGCCCTGGCGTCACGTAGAGGGTCACGGTGACATCGCCCAGCGTCACTTCCTGGCCATCCGTGATCACCATGTCCTTCCTCGGCTTGATCTCGGACGGAACCGTCTGCCGCTCGATCACGTCCCAGTCGGCCTCCGACACCAGAACGCGCGCGCCGTAACGATCCTGAAGCAGTCGGGATCCCCCGTAAAAATTCGCTTCGCCTTCATTGATGATGACGTACTCGATCTCGGCCGGATCGAGACCCATCGTTCTGAGGCCGTTGACGATCAGTTCCTCAGCCCAGTAATGACGACCCGAATTGATCAGAATGATTCCCTCGGTTGTCGTGATCGCCCATACGCTGAAGTTGTCGGCTCTGGAGCCGCCAACATAATAGAGGTTGTCGAACGCCTTCACCGGGTCCGTATACCATTGGGAACGCGGGGGTATCGTCGGTGCGGCGGCCGGTGCGGCGGCCCCTGGCCGAGCCGCGGGCCCGACGGGCGTGAGGTCGGGTTCAGCGCAGAGATCGAAAGGGCTTCCGGTGTAATCATGGCCGGGCTCGTATGCTGCGGCCCTGGCCGCGGCCACGTGAGCCTCGGCAACCGAGGCCTGGGCGTTGGCTTGGGCGGCGCCCCAACCCGCCAGAAGCAAGACACTGCAAAATACACAGGCCAAATAGCGCATCATGGCTCTTCTCCTTTGAGTCTGTCGATGTCTAAGAGGACCATCCGGTTGTTTTGCCGGGAAAGCTGGATAGTATTGTCTTGGATGTGTTCGAAGCTGTCGAGAGAAAAGGAGCTTCCGGGGTGAGCGGCGGGTCCTCTCGATTATCCCGGACCCCTTCAGGGATTGCCCGAATCGTCCCAACAGGAATCGAATCCGTCCGTAAGCCATCATTCGATTCGGCCTATTTCTATCAGAACGCACCTCAGGAAAGGGCCTTCCGCCAAGTCCGCACACCTCGGGGAGGGTGTGCCTGAGCCGCGGACTGAGTCTGTAAGGCATTGACGTCTCGCGACGGGTAGCGATAGTGTCGGCGGGTGTTTGACGCGTTTTTCCCTCGTCCAGCTGGTGCGTGACAACGATTCACGAAATCGAGGAGACTTTAGGAAACAACCGACGCAAGTTCCTGCGAGCTGCCGGATTGTCAGCCACAGCAGGGTTCATGGCGAGGGCCCGCCCGCTGGTGGAGCTGTCCGGGGCCCTCAGGCCGGAAGGAGATCCGCCTCGATGGGAGGGCGATTGCGGCAGTTGATTGAAGCGCCGGAACCTTTCGTGCTCCCGAGGGTTGCCGGTCTCCATTCGGCGACCCTGGTCGAGATGGCTGGTTTCACTGGAACGCCGGGCCGAATTTTCAGCCGGAATTTCTTCCGGATAATTTCCGGGGCAATTCCTGCTCTGGAGTCAGGCGCCGCGATGCCCCGGGAAATCTCCTCACAACCCGAGAGGGTTCAGTTCGTCTCGACCGGTTCGAGACGCACGATCGGAGTCGTGGACCCGCCGCGGCGGTCGTCGACGGCGACGTATATGTAGCCATCGGGACCCTGCCGGATATCGCGGATCCGCCCGAAGCCCACGAGCAGACCGGGCCTTTCCAATCGTTCCACCATGTATCGGTTTTCACTCCGCGTGAGCTGGGCGCGCGCGATCTGTCGGCCGTCCAGGCCGCCCACAAAAATATGGCCCCCCCATTCCGGGAAGGCGTCGCCGGTGTAGATCATCAGCCCCGAGGGAGCGATCGAAGGCGTCCAAAACTGGATCGGCTGCTCCATTCCCTCGCGTTGTCGGCCCAGGTGAAAGCCGGTTCCGCCGTACTGCACGCCGTAGCCGATGACGGGCCAGCCATAGTTGCCACCGGGGAAAATGACATTCAATTCGTCTCCGCCCTGGGGGCCATGTTCGGTGGCCCACACATCCCCCGTCTCCGGGTCGATGGCCAGGCCCTGGAGGTTCCGGTGTCCGAAGCTCCAGATCTCGGGCAAAGCGTCGGCTCGGCCCACGAACGGATTGTCCGCGGGGACGCGTCCGTCGTCATGCAGCCGGACGACGGTCCCCTGGTGGTTGGTCCGGTCCTGGGCGGGGTGGCGCTCAACGGGCACCGACAAGGGATCGACCGCCCGGTCTCCAACCGTGATGAAGAGATAGCCGTTCCGGTCGAAAGCCAGCCTGGAACCGTAGTGGCCGCCACCGCCCGACCACGCTTCGGCTTCGAAGATCTCTTCCAGATCCACCAGCCGACGGCCTTCCAGCCTGGCCCGCACCACGGCCGTTGTGCCCTGGCTGAAATCCTCGTTCGGCTTTGAGTAGCTGAGATAGATCCACCGGTTGGACTCGAAGTCCGGATGGAGCGCCACGTCCAGGAGTCCGCCTTGCCCCTCGGAGCGAACCGGCGGCGTACCGGAGATCGGCGCGGGATCGAGCACGCCATTGTGCACCACCCGCAGTCGGCCGGGGCGCTCCGTAACCAGCATGTCACCGTTGGGAAGAAAGGCCATGGACCATGGATCCTGCAGCGCTTCAACCACGGTCACGACCCGGTAGGATTCCAACTCGGACTGGTACTCTCCAGACTGAGCGGCAAGGGAGAGGACCATGGCCGCAAGCAGCGTCGCCGCCACTCCCACCCTCGATAAAGAAAACTGGATTGTGTGCATGTTGAAACCTCCATCAGGCATACGGTTCACACTCCGCGGCGCGGGTCCGTCAGGGAACAAACCCGGAGAGGATCGCGCCGGACAAGACGGGCCAGACGACGGCGAGCGTGAGCCGGAAATTGAACGTCTGGCCGAACAGATACAGCGCGAGCGGACTTCCCCCAGCCATCTAATGGCCGAGTTCCCGGAAATTAGACCCCAGGCCGATCGACAGGAACGCCAAGCAAGAGAACCAGGAGCGGAAGTCGCCGGTCCAGAGAGCCGACCCGTCGTACGGTCGGTCTCGATGGGTGTCGATGTCGATTTCGGCATAGAAGAGTGCACCCGTGTCCAGACCCCGTTCCAGACTCCGTGCGGGAACGGGACCCAGCCATCCGCTGAGGGCGAACCATCGTAACAGAACGACGAGCAAACAGAGGCCGCCGCTCCATAAAAATGTGACTTCCAGTTTCCGTCTCATGCCTCCACTGTTCCCGCGGGTCTTTCCCCAAGATTAAACAGGAAACTGTACCCCGAGCGCAACTTCGGCATGGACAATACTCCCCTGCTCAACTTCGCTCCGTCCAGTAGCCGAGCTGAGCCATGGAGTCTTGAGGATTGGCAGCAACGAAAACGAAGAAACCCCCTAATAGGACGGCTCGAAAGACTGCGGCAATTTCGATAACAGAAATTGAATGGAGCGGCCGGGATTTACACCTCAAAGTGTGGGCGTTCATACGAGGTTGAGCCCAGGTCGGCCCGGCAAATTCGGCGCCCGCTAGAGCAGGTCTCCCTCATCGCTCAATGTAAATCCGTTGACCGTAACCTGGGTGGTACACGTCGGCGTCCCGGCGAGCAGAGCGTTGGCGTCGGGGTAGGTTGCAATCACGCCGTTGCCGCTGAAGACCGGGCCGGTCGGCCCCTGTTGCACGACGCCGCTGACGCGGATCTCGACGTAGGGCAAGACTTCCTGTCCCTTCAGCGTGTTCACCGTCGTCCAGCGCAACCGATGGTTCTGCCGGCGAAAACCCCACTGTCCGTGACCGTCGCCCAGTCCCACCGCCCCGGAAGTACAGGCGTTCTGCGGAAGAGTCATTCCACCCGCAAGGATGATGGAGCCCGACGTTGCGAAGGTCGCCGGCACGGGGGCGGACCCGTCGATGTTGAGGAGCCAGACCGCGGAGATGGGGTCCTTTCCCTGGGCGGCGGCGGGCGCCCCGGCGGTGGCTATGAAGAGCATCAGAGCGGCCAGGGCCGCCCGAGAGATATTGCGTGTCCAATCGTTGGTCATGGTTGTCTACTCCTTAAAGTGTGGGCGTTCATACGAGGTTGAGCCCAGGTCGGCCCGGCAAATTCGGCACCCGCTAAAGCATGTCTCCCTCATCGCTCAATGCAAATCCGTTGACCGGAACCTGGGTGGTACAGGTCGGCGTCCCGGCGAGCAGAGCGTTGGCGTCGGGGTAGGTTGCAATCACGCCGTTGCCGCTGAAGACCGGGCCATTCGGCCCCTGTTGCACGACGCCGCTGACGCGGATCTTGACGTAGGGCAAGACTTCCTGTCCCTTCAGCGTGTTCACCGTCGTCCAGCGCAACCGGTGGTTCTGCCGGCGAAAGTTCCACTGTCCGTGACCGTCACCCAGTCCCACTGCCCCGGAAGTACAGGCGTTCTGCGGAAGAGTCATTCCGCCGGCCAGGATGATGGAGCCAGAATTTGCGAAGGTCGCCGGCACGGGGGCGGCCCCGTCGATACTGAGGAGCCAGACCCCGGAGATGGGGTCCTTTCCCTGGGCGGCGGCGGCGGGCGCCCCGGCGGTGGCCATCAAGATCATCAGAGCGGCCAGGGCCGCCCGAGAGATATTGCGTGTCCAATCGTTGGTCATGGTTGTCTTCTCCTTTTTTTGCTATCGATCGGTTCAGCTCATTTCTAGAATCCGCTGTCACTGCGCAAAGTCTGCAAGCGGGCCCACGATTCCGAAATAGACAAGGTGCGACACGGGGCCGACAGGTCGCGCCACACGGGCGGTCG
Source organism: Terriglobia bacterium (assembly GCA_965263045.1). GTDB lineage: Bacteria > Acidobacteriota > Terriglobia > 20CM-2-55-15 > 20CM-2-55-15. The sequence continues at coordinate 2,460,031 of CBDHGK010000041.1, read as the reverse complement.
CCGGGGTGTCGTCACCTTGTCGTCATCGATCGGTAGCGCCAAACCGTAGTGATACAATCCCTTGAACGTGGGAGGTCCTGCCTGCGGCGCTTGCCTCGGGGCGCTGGATTCTCTTGGGAAGCACTGGAAAGGAGTAAGGATGCCTGAGCACGCCGATACGGATCGGGGAGGCCCCAACCCTCCCAACGGACCCAGCGAAGACTTGTTGAGCTCCTGGAAGGAGATCGCCGTCTACCTGGGGACTACGGTGCGCTCGGTCCAACGCTGGGAGCGGGACGCCAAACTTCCGGTGCGCCGCGTGTTCCACAAGAAGAAGGCGAGTGTCTATGCCTTCAAGTCGGAAATTGAGGAGTGGCGTGTCTCGCGAGACGTTTCCCCCGAACTCAGCGCGGGGCTGAGCCCGTCCCTCCCGGATCACCCCACTCCCGTCTTCCACGCGACTCGCTTTGGAGGTCGATTCCGAACGGGCCTGGCGGTTGGCGTCGTTTTCGCCGTAATCGCGGTTGCGATTGTGGGCTATCGCTGGAACGTAAACCCCAGGGCCTCACCAGAGGTGACCCTGCTGACTTCTCTGGAAGGCGTGGAATTCTCGCCCACCTTCTCTCCTGACGGAAGTCGTGTGGCATTCTCCTGGATGCGGCCAGGCCGCCGCGATTACGATATCTATGTTGCAGGAATCGACGGAGGGACGCCCGAACCGCTGGCCGAAACCGACAGCCCGGAGATCAGTCCTGCCTGGTCGCGTGACGGAGAGAAGATCGCTTTTCTGAGGGTGCACCGGCGGGGACCACAGGAGAGCGCCGACATCGTTATTCTGAGCCTCGATAGTCGAGAAGAAGAGGTGTTGAGCACGATGGGGGCCGCTCCCCCGCGCCCGATCGAATGGCTGACCGAGCCCTACCTCACCTGGACGGCGGACGGGGAGGGACTGATTCTGGCCAGTGGGGACTTCCGGACGGGTCGGCAGGGGATCTTCCGTTTCGACATCCGAACCCAGAACCTCGACCGCTTAACGTCCTCACCGGAAGGGTTTCTCGGCGACTATGCCCCGAATCTATCGCCCGACGGCCGGCTGCTGACCTTCGTGCGCAAATCGGGAATGTTTCTGAGTGATGTTTTTGTTCAGAACCTGGAGGATCTTGGAACGCCTCCTGAACGTTTGACGAGTTAGGGCGACTGGACAACGACTCCGACCTTCACTCCGGATGGGACCGAGATCCTGGTTTCGAGCGGAGATGTGGGAGGCAGGAGGAGATTCTGGAGTCTCGATCCGGCGGGCCGGCGCGACCCCTATCTGCTGGCGCTGTCGGGCGAGGACAGTTTGGGCTTCGCGTTGGCGCCGTCAGGAAACGGAACCCCGCGCATGGCATTCGCTAGAGGCGTAATCAAAAGTGATATCTGGCGCGTGACACTGGGCGAATCCGAAACGAGGGAGCGACTGATTGCGTCGTCGCGCATCGATTCGAACCCGACGGTCTCGCCGGACGGAGGACGGCTGGTATTTGAGTCGAACCGGTCGGGTAGTGCCGAGTTGTGGATCAGCGACGCTGACGGCGGCGCGCAACGACAGCTGACCGCGAACGCTCCACCGATGGCCGGATCCGCCCAGTGGTCGCCCGAAGGGACGCAACTGGCAATGCCGGCGGTTGTCGAGGGGCGTGTCCAGATCTTTCTGGTCTCGCCGGAAAGCGGTGCGCTGACCCAGGTGACCCAGGACGACTCGCACAAGTTCAACCCGCGCTGGTCGCGGGACGGAAAATCCATCCTCTTCTTCCTCAGCCGCGAAAGAGACATTGGCTACCTGGCGCGAATGCCAGTCCAGGGTGGTGAAATCGAACGAGTCCTGAGCGGGACCCCCGGCATCGTCGCGGATGAATCCCCCGGGGGATCCGTCATTGTGGGTAACAGAGCGGGACAGTTGATGGAAGTGGCCCCAGATCTGGCGTCGCGGCGCTTCACGCGCACGCGCTGGCCTACCGAGATGCGGTTGACCGGCACGGGCGTCGTCTTCCTGTCTCCTGAGCTGCCATCGATGCCGGGGTTCTATTTCCTGGCTTACGGCGGGGGGCGCCCCGAGTTGCTGGCGGAAGTCGAGCGGCCCTGGCTTGGGCTGGCAATCTCGCCTGACGGGAAATACCTGTACTATTCCGAGGTCGAAGAGAATGCGTTCGACCTGCATTTCGTCGACGAAGTCTGGTAAGCCAATTTCGAGCTGCTAGCTTAAGCGCGGGTCTGTTTTCTACTATGGGTGGTACAGGCGAGGGCAGACCGAGGCACTCGAGGATTTTCTGTGTCGCCTCGGGGGGATGAATTGCTGCGAGGATGCGCTTGCGGTTTAGGCAGCGAGAGCATTCCGAGACATCCAAGGACCAAGAGTTCGGGACTCCATTTTAATCTATACGAAAATCAGAAACTCGTTTCTGGTGCCCAGGGTACTGTCTTACGAACCGGGTGGTGCAGGGAAGGACGGTCAATTCTCTGAGTCCTGGAGGTCTGGAGACCGCGCCGTGGTCAAATTTTTGGGGCCGCGAAATGAAGAGTCCCGTTGGCCCCGGGTGCCAGTGCGGACATCGAGTTCAACTTATTTCAGCCGCTCCGGGGTGGGCGCGCCGATGGGGGGTTACTGAGGAGACTCTGTCGGTTGGAGTCTTCCTGACCACCCCATTCTCTGACCTTAGCTATCCACGAGCGTGATCAATCCCAAAGCTCTTTTTCATCGAAGCTGCCCACCGCATCCGCCACGGCTTGCCTAGGAGTCTGCGCGGCAGAAGGACCAGAAATGGGCAGAAAAGGATCGAAGATAGGACATGCCACGAACTTACCGAACGTATATTCCAGAACAGAGCCTGCTGATGCCTCCATCATTGAGAGATTGGCTGGCTGAAGATCACCTGTCGTACTTCATATCGGACGCCGTGGATGCGATGGATTTGAGCGCGTTCGAACAGAGGTATGGAACGGACGGGCCGGGCAATCAGGCCTTCGATCCGCGGATGATGGTGAAGGTGATGATCTACGGGTACGCGACGGGAGTGTTTTCGTCACGGAAGATTGCAGCGAAGATGACCGAAGATGTGGCGTTCCGGATGTTGGGAGCGGAGAACTTTCCCGCGCACCGAACGATCTCGGATTTTCGAAAACTGCATCTTGAAGAGTTCGGGAACTTATTTGTGCAAGTGGTGAGGATGGGGCGGGAAGCCGGGCTGGTGAAGATGGGAACGGTGGCGGTGGACGGGACGAAGATGCGAGCCAATGCGAGCAAACGCAAAGCGATGAGCTATGAACGCATGAGAAAGCAGGAGACCGAATTGGGCGAACAGATTCGGGATCTGTTGAACCGGGCCACGGCGACCGATGAGGAAGAAGACCAACGTTACGGCAAGGACCGGCGCGGTGACGAACTGCCCGACGGGTTGGCGACCCGCACGAAGCGGCTGGCCACAATCCAGACGGCGATGAAGCGACTCGAAGAACGTCAGATGGCGGCAGACCAGGAAGCGGAAAGGAAGCCTGGAGACGACAAACCGGGAAGCGGAAAGAAGGGCAAACCATTCAAACGCCCGAGGGGTGAACCCAAGGGGAAGGCCCAAGACAATTTCACCGACCCGGAAAGCCGGATCATGAAGACCTCGGCCGACGGGTTCCAACAATGCTACAACGCGCAGGCGGTCGTGGACGCGGAGGCCCGAATCATCGTCGCCACAACGGTGAGCAACAATGCTTCAGATACCGGGCAGTTGGGACCGACTCTGGATGAGTTGAACACGAATCTGTCGGAGCGTCCAGACCGGGTGCTCGCGGATGCTGGATACCGATCCGAGTCGAATCTGCGAATGCTGGAACAACGTCAAATAGATGGGTACGTTCCGATGGGTCGTGAGAAAGATCTCGCCACGGCCCCACTCCAACCCGAAAGCACGGCCCTGGGCCGCATGGTCCGAAAGCTGAAAAGCCAGACGGGGCGTGATCGCTACCGGGCCAGAAAGCACATCGGTGAGCCGCCGTTCGGGTGGATCAAGTCGGTGCTGGGATTCCGACAGTTCAGTTTGCGAGGCTTGGACAACGTCACCTGTGAATGGAGCCTGGTGGCTCTGGCAGTGAACTTACGACGGATGAACGGGAAGATCGAATGGGCTTAATCCGCATCACCGGGACCCATAACGCTCTCCACAGGACCAACGGATCGAGTCCCCACAGCTCGGAGCTGCCCATGTTGGGAAAATCGGGCGGCTCTCCTACAAAGACGCTCTCGAATCGTCACAAATCCGAGTTATTCAGCCTCTGCCGCGCAGACTCCTAGCCCGCATAAATCACCAGATGGACCAGAAAAGGCCGCCCTGTTTGGCATAAAGCGTTTGTCGAAGACGTTTTAGCAACCAAACAAAGGCGGCCCTTATGACGACAGAGTGTAACCAAACGACGTTCGAATTTCACGGACTTAATCAACGAAAAGTGAAGGCTCGATTCGACGGAGGGAAGATCACATCCGACGCGGGTGTCCTGCTGTTGAGGGAAGTCGAAAAACGAACCGGACTGGTCGGGGGACTTGCCGAATGTTTCGCCGATCATCGGGACCCGCGATTGATCGAGCACACGGTGAAGGAATTGATTGGGCAACGGGTGTATGGCCTGTGTCTGGGATATGAAGACCTGAACGATCACGACCAACTACGCACCGATCCGATGCTCGCCGTGGCCATCGATAAGGCCGATCCGCTGGGAGGCAACCGGCGGCAAGCCAGCGACCGGGGAAAGGCGCTGGCGGGCAAGTGCACGCTGAATCGGCTGGAGTTGACCGGTGCCGAAGTGGGGGCGGAGGAACGATACAAGAAAATTGCGATGGATGCCGACCAGATTGACCGCTGGATGGTCGATGCATTCATCGCAGCCTATGAATCGGCGCCTGAAGAAATCATTCTGGACCTCGATGCCACCGACGATCCGATCCACGGGCAACAGGAGGGACGATTCTTTCATGGCTATTACGGCAACTACTGTTATTTGCCGTTGTATATCTTCTCGGGTGAGCATCTGCTGTGCGCCCGATTGCGACGCTCCAACATCGATGGCGCGGCCGGATCGGTTGAGGAGCTGACCCGCATCATCGGACAGATCCGGAAGAGCTGGCCGGATGTGTCGATCATCGTCCGTGGCGACTCGGGTTTTTGCAGAGATGATTTATTGACCTGGTGTGAATCCCATCAGGTGGATTACGTGGTGGGATTGGCCAAGAACGAGCGACTCCAGGAGGTCATCGCTGAATCCATGGCTCAGGCGAAATCGGAGTTTGAATCCACCGGTAAATCGGCACGGATATTTAAGGACTTCCGCTATCGCACACGAGACAGTTGGAGCCAGCAACGGCGCGTCGTGGGCAAGGCCGAGGTTCTGGCCAAGGGCGCCAATCCCCGATTCATCGTCACCTCCCTCACACCGCAACGTTGGGAGGCCCGTGCGCTATATGAAGATCTCTACTGTGCGCGCGGCGACATGGAGAACCGGATCAAAGAGCAACAACTGGATCTGTTTGCCGACCGCACCAGCGCGGCCACCATGCGCGCCAATCAACTCCGACTGTATCTGTCTTCGGCCGCCTACATGATCATGCAGGCCCTGCGTCGACTCGGGCTCCAGGGCACCGAACTGGCGCGCGCTCAATGCGGCACGATCCGGCTGAAGCTGCTCAAGATCGGTGCCCGCATCCGGTTCACGGTCCGAAACGTCTGGGTGTCGATGGCTGAAGCCTGTCCTTACGCCGAGGTCTATGCCGCCGTTGTCCGCAACCTACAAACAATGCCACTGCGATGCTGACACCGACGCTGCGGCTTCGTCCCTGAAATCGATTCGCTTACCCAGTCCGAGCCGAGGTGTGTCTGATCGCGATCGTCAACGCTCTATTGAGCACGAAAATCCGCTTCTCACATCGCCAAAAACTCGTCAATTCACCCTGAGACGCTCCCCCCACACCATCTCGCGCCCACCCAGGGTTCTTTTACGCAAAATCGCAATCACGCGTCGATTGGTGATCTATGCGGGCTAGCCGTTCCTGACCCAGGAGTGCGAAGACTGCGTCGTGAGTCCGGCCTTTGACGCGCGGGGAAAGCGGGCCGAAGTACCGGATGTTGTGCCGGTTATGGTCGGGAAAGTGATCGGCCAGAGTGGCAAGGAACTCGGAAGTGGTGTACCGGGTGATCACCGTCCGTTTGGTCCGGGTGTCCTTCGTCAGAAATCGGACTTCCTGACGATCGATTTCCCGAAACCGATGCTGGGCGATCGGGGGACGGCGGGCATACCGGCCAGCGTCTCCGAGGAATTGTTGTTTGCTCCGGAACCGTTTGATGTCGATGTTCCACCACCGCTCGTATTGCTGCTTTAGCAAATGGGCGAGTTGCTGGCGGGTCAGGTCGGTATCCAGGACTGCCGCGCCCTTGCCTGTTGACGTGGAACCTTGCGACTGGCTTCGATTTGCTTCGTTAGCCAATCATTGACTCTGGAAGCCCTTGGAATCCAATTTTAGTGGAGGCGGCGGGAATCGAACCCGCGTCCGAAAACGATCAACAGAAGAGTCTACATGCTTGTCAGGTTCCTATTTGTCTCGTGTCCCGGCCCGAAGGCCCCTGCAACCCGGTCGGAACACCAGCCCCTTGAGTTTCACCCGCCGCCGCCGGGCCAGCTGCGACAGGCTATCCTGCAAAAAGTGACGCCCTTTAATCAACCTACAGGCGAATTAATCAAGGACGTGGCTGGGTATTAAGCAGCCAATGCTAACTGATTGTCAGCAGTTGATTGTTTTCCACGTTTTAACGAGGTACATGGGCCTCGGCATGCATCTCCTGCATCTGCGCCTCCGTCGAAACCGGTGCGCCCCCGCAGGTCTGTCCAATTATATAGGTTTGTCACGAAGAAATGCGGCATGAACCGTGTCTCCATTTTTTGAGCGATGATCGGATTCCTTTTTAAGTTGTTACCAGCAAGGGTCTTACAGGTCCGTATGCTATAATCTGGACTTTCTGCGGAGGTAAGTTCAAGCGTGTCTGCCAAGGTTCCCCAAGACCCGGCCAAGGGCAAATTGTACGTTGATCGTTTGATCGAGGCGGTGACACCCGAGCTGTCAACGGCACTCGATCGCATGCTCGAAGAGTTTCGCGCCACTTTAGAGGCGGAGGCCAACGTCGGTCTCAAGAAAGCGCTGCTGGACAAGGAAGCCGAATTTCGCGCGCGCACCGCTGAAGAAGACGATCGGCTGCGTGAGAAGACGGCACAGATGGAAGCGGAAGGCACCGTGCGGCTGAAGAAAGCGCTGCTGGACAAGGAAGCCGAGTTTCGAGCACGGGCCACTGAAGAAGAAGGCCGTGTGCGTGAGAAAGTGGCGCAGATGGAAGCGGAAGCCAACATACGCCAGAAGAAGGCGGTGCTGGACAAGGAAGCCGAGTTCCGTGCCCGCGCCACCGATGACGATCGCCGGATCCGTGAAGAAACAGGGCAGACGGTGCGCGGCGAAGTCGTGGCTGAACTCGAGGCCCGATTCAAAGAACAGTTGGCCGGCGAACTTGATGGATTGCGGCGAACGCTTCAGAAGGATGCGGCCGATACGCTGGAGCGATGGAAGCAGGAGAAACTCGACTTGACGGCCGAAGCGAACCGTTGGCGTCTGGTGGCGGACTTCCACCGACGTGTTGGAGACGCCGCGTCCCAGACCGAAATTCTAAAGAGCTTCCTGGCCGCAGCGGAGCACTTCTCCGACGGTGTGGCCGTTTACCTGAACAAGCCCGACGGGCTTGCCCTGTGGCACGCAGTGGGTGAAACGGCATTTCCAGACATGGTTTCCGAGGTCACTCGCGATCCGGATTGGTTTTTCGCACCGATTGTTGTTCAGTCCAAGACGATCGCGGCTGTCTGCGCCACGGGGCTGACTGACCCGGACGCATTTGGCACGACCACCGATGCTCTGAAGCGGGCCATCGAGAACTTCGGGCTTCGAATCCGTTTCTTTGGCCGGGGTGGGGTGTCTGAGCCCGACGTCGTGGAACGTGCAGTGGAACGCACTGTCGAACGCGCTGTGGTACAGCCCGGTCCAGACGGGAGCGACGATCCTGATGTTGGTGCGGACGCGCGCCGCCTGGCCCGGATGCTCGTGTCCGAGATCAAACTGGGATACGAGAAACAGGTTCTCGAAGGCCGTACCCATTCCGATCTCTATTCCCGCCTGCAACGTGAGATCGACGACGGTCGTGAGACCTATCGGAGACAAGTCCAGGAGGCCGACCCCGACTACTTCTACGAAGAACTGGTCAAGATACTGGCCGACAACGATCCCGAGAAACTGGGTCAGGGCTACCCGGGTACCGGTGGCCGGTAACAGCCGTTCTACCAGCCCTTGGGACATATGCCACGGGCTGCTGGACCCATCTCGGCCCGCGTCCGAAACCGTGGAACAATGCAATACACGGCCTTGCCAGAATCGGTTACCGTCCTGTTTGAAGCGCTGGCAATGACGGGGTCGAAATCTACCCCGCCTCGAGTTTGATGTTCAGGAAACCCATTTCACGGAAAGCCGGCCGGTTTACCGAGTCCGTGATCCGGGAGATGACCCGGCTCGCGATCAAGCACGGCGCAGTCAACCTCTCCCAGGGCTATCCAGACTTTCCTGCTCCCGAAGTCCTCAAGACCGCAGCCGCAGCCGCGATATTCGCGGACGTCAACCAGTACGCGATTACATGGGGTGCAAAAAACTTCAGAGACGCCCTGGCGGTAAAGACAAAGCGTTTCTTGGGAATTGACGTGGACCCGGAGACCGAGATCACCGTCGCCTGCGGCGCGACCGAAGCCATGATGGACGTTCTGATGGCCGTCATCAATCCCGGTGACGAAGTGATCGTTTTCGAACCCTTCTACGAGAACTATGGGCCGGATGCCGTGATTTCAGGAGCGACTCCACGTTACGTCGGTCTCCACTACCCGGCATGGAGCTTTGACGAGGCGGAGTTGGCCGCCGCGTTCAACGAACGGACCAAAGCCATCATTATCAATACGCCGAACAACCCGACTGGAAAAGTTTTCTCCACCGAAGAACTCGAGTGTATTGGCCGCCTCTGCCAGAAGTGGGACGTGTTGGCCGTTACCGACGAGATATATGAACATATTGTCTACGACGGCACCCGTCACGTTTCGATGATTACGATCGACGGGATGCGCGAGCGGACAGTGGTGATCGGCAGCATGTCGAAGACCTACAGCGTGACGGGATGGCGCGTCGGGTATTCGATTGCCCCCGGGCCCATTGCAGACGCCATCCGAAAGATGCATGACTTCATCAGCGTGGGTGCCGCGGCGCCGCTACAGGAAGCCGGCGTCGTTGCAATGGGTCTGCCGGTAACCTACTACGACGAACTGGTGGCCGATTATCAGTGGCGTCGGGACCGGTTGATCCAGATTCTCGGGGCGGCCGGCTTCGACCCGATCGTGCCGGACGGCGCGTACTACATAATGAGCGACATATCCGGCTGGCATTACCCCGACGACGTTGAGTTCTGCCGGTTCCTGGTTACCGAAGTGGGCGTTGCCGCCGTTCCGGGAAGCAGTTTCTTTCGGGATGCCGCTGCCGGAAAGAATCTGATCCGTTTCACGTTCTGCAAGAGCGAGGAAACCCTGGCTCTGGCGGAAGAACGTCTGAAGACTGCGAAAGGCATTGCCGGACGGAGCGTGAGCGCGAAGTTACGATGAGCATAGACGATTTCCAATTATATCCGTCCAATGAATAGTTGAGTTTTCGTAGGCAGCTTTCCGGCTTAAACCGGCGGCTGGCTTCGCCGACGGCTCCGGGTGAGCTATAATCGCCGAACCAAACAACTTAATTACACGGGAAGGTTGACCCATGGAAAGACGACGCATCCTCTACTCCGGCTTCATCGTGATTACCCTGGCCATGGGAATCGCGATCGGGACAATCGTATCGGAACGGGTGACGGCCACTCAGCAGCCCAACTTACTCACTGTCCCCGATCCTGTAGAACTGTCGACTGGATTTGCCAGTGTCGCGAATCAGGTCGGGCCCGCTGTAGTTAACATCGACGTGGAGTCGACTCGTGAAAGACGGGGCGGGGCAGTGCCCGATCAATTCCGGGACTTTTTCGATTTCTTCGGCGATCAGACGCCTCAGCCTGAGGAGAACCGACCCGTCCGGAGTCTCGGGTCCGGTTTCATTGTCGATGCGGCCGGTTACATTCTCACCAACAACCATGTGATCGAGGGGGCCGACGCCATCACGGTCCGGCTCGATGACGATGCCGAATACGAAGGTACCGTGATCGGCGTGGATGAGGAGACCGACCTGGCCGTCGTGAAGATAGACGTTGGGCGTGAGCTGCCGGTTGCGATGATGGGCAATTCCGATTCCGTCAACGCCGGGGACTGGGTCCTGGCGCTGGGCAGTCCGTTCGGATTCGAGCAGACGCTGACTGCAGGTATCATCAGCGCGAAAGGGCGGGACGTTCCCGGTAGTCGACAGTTTCAGCGGTTCATCCAGACCGATGCGGCGATTAACCCTGGAAACAGTGGGGGACCGCTCGTCAACATGCTGGGAGAGGTGATCGGCGTGAATACCGCGATCATTTCCAACACGCAACAGTTTGCTGGTTTGGGCTTTGCGTTGCCGTCGAATGTCGCGATCGACGTCTATAACCAGATCGTCACAGGTGGGCGCGTGACGCGAGGATCGATCGGCATTACGTATAATGGCAATCCGGATCCGGCTTTAATACGTGCTTTCGGACTGGACCATGGAGTTGTGGTTGAAAGTGTGTATCCAGGCGGTCCTGCTGAGGATGCCGGGTTCCAGCCGAGCGATGTCATTACAGAGATCGCGGGCGAACCCGTCACCGATGGCGAGACACTGCTGCAGGTCGTCGCGATGCAGCAAGTCGGTGAAACGGTACCGATTGCGGTCTATCGCTCCGGAGAGCAGCTCACGCTGAATGTCACCATCGCGGATCGCGAGGTGCTGTTCGGGGATCAGACGGCCGCGGTGCGACCTCCAGCCGAGAGTGAGGACGGTGAAACCGGGCTGGGAATTCGCGTGCAGGACATCACCCCGCAGGTACGATCCCTGCCGGGTGGCCGGAACTTGCGGGGTGTGATGATCGACTCGGTCGAACCCGACAGCGAGGCCGACGAAGCGGGTCTGGCGCGTGGCATGATCATTTCCCGGATTGTTGCGGGACGCCAGAACCTCGAAATCGCGAGCGTTTCTGATTTTACCGGTGCAGTGCGGGGCCTGGATTCAGGGACGACCATCGCCTTCATGGTCCTGATTCGAAATCCTCAGACGAATGATTTCGTCAATCAGTTTCTGCCGATGACGGTGCCATAAATCTGAATCGCCGACACGATCGAAGAAGGGGCGCCCTATGGCGCCCCTTCGTGCTTGGCTTTGAGTTCAACTTTTGGTGCTTGGGTCATGGATCAGAACATTGAGGACATGTACCGGCGTCCTCGAGCATTGGCAGTGGATTCCTGATTCTGGGTTGGGGGTTCGTGTGTTTGAAAAGGGCCGATGGAACTTGGTGCTGGACCCGGCTTTAGACGGCGAGACGAATATGTTCGTCGATGGCGCTCTTCTCTCAGCGGTTGACCGGAGCGATTCACCGATGACGATCTTACGTTTTTACTCCTGGGCCCGGCCCACGATCTCGCTGGGCCGCAATCAGAATCTGGAAAAGGCTGTCGACGTCGGATTTTGCGATTCAAAGGGCCTCAGCGTCGTTCACCGTCCGACCGGTGGCCGCGCGGTGCTCCACGATGACGAACTCACCTACGCGATCGCGTCCAACGATCCGAAGCAGTTCGACGGTGGATCCATTTATCAAACCTATCGCCGCATTTCTGAGGCCTTGTCGCTCGGGTATCGCCGGTTGGGGCTCGATCCGGTGCTTTCACCCGATACTGTCCGGAGAAATGGCGGACGGAGGAGTGAGAATACAGACTTCGACGACCCCTGTTTTGTCTCACCTTCGCGATATGAGTTGATGATTAACGGCCGGAAGATCGCGGGCAGCGCCCAACGGCGACTCCGGCGGGGCTTCCTGCAGCATGGTTCGATGCCGCTTACGTGTGACCGCAACCTGCTGGCGCGGGCCACCCGGTTTGAAGATCCTGCGGCCCTGGAGCGGGGGATGCTGGGAATTGCAGAATGTTTGGACGCATGCCCCGGTATCGAGGACATGACTTCGGTTTTCGTTCAGGCGTTCGGTGACTATTTCGAAACCCGCTTCGCGCATCGAGACGCAACAGGAGTCCGCGCAGCCGGTTAGCCCCGTGGCAACAAACGGCAATGTAGGGCGAAGAGCACCCCGGGTCCGATGTCCCGGTAATAGGCTCAGATCGACTCCATGCGCGGTCTGTGGGCACCCAATAGAAGTTGCGCCTGATGTCGTACCCTCATGGAGATCACCTGCAGGAGACGGTTGCGATCGCTTTCAGCGGTCCACCCGTGACGGTAATCCGGCTGCGTTGACACACTGACAACCGGGTGTTATAGGTTCAACTATGGTGGATACGACGGAAACCGGGGGCGAACCCGACGAACGGGGGAAAGAGATTCTCCGGCTCATCGTCAGCGAGTATATCCGCTCGGGGGAGCCGATCGGTTCGCGCACCATTTCCAAGATGATGCAGCGGCGACTTTCTCCAGCGACGGTCCGTAACATCATGTCGGATCTGGAAGAAGCGGGGTACCTGCTCCAGCCCCACACTTCGGCCGGCCGCGTGCCATCGGAGGTTGGATACCGGTTCTACGTCGAGGGCCTGGGTCACGCCGCGAAGCCAACGCGCTCGGCCGAAGACTACATCAACCAGGCGCTTGCCGGGGCCAGCACTCCCGAAAGCATGATGTCGACGGCATGCCATCTGCTGTCGGACATATCTCACAACGTGGGGATCGTCATCTCGCCTCCGATCGAGATCAGCGTCATGCAGCATATCGAATTCGTTCGCCTCGACGACGAAAAGATTCTCGTCATTCTGGTTGCGCAATCCGGGCTGGTCCAGCAGAAGTTGATCCGCGTCAAGGGTGCGTTCACCCAGGAGCAGTTGACACGGGCAGGCAACTACTTGGTCGAGCGTTTCTCGGACCGCACGCTTCCCGAGATCCGAAAGGAACTCGTTCAGATGATGCTCGAAGAGCGCATGCTGTATGACCGCTTACTGGCCCACTTGCTTGAGTCCTGGAGTGAAAGCCTCGACGAGGCAGGCACTGCATCGGAGTTCGTCTATGTCCAGGGCACGGGAAACATACTGTCGAAAGTCGACTTCCGGGACATGCGGCGGATCGAAGAACTGTTCCGATTGTTTGAGGAAAAAGATCGTCTGGTCAAGATACTGAACGAATGCCTGCCGAACGACCGGGAGGAGGGTGTCCAGATCATGATCGGGTCCGAACTCGGTGCGCCGTGCATGCAGGGTTTGACGTTCATCACATCGTCTTACGGTCGGAGAGACGGGACTGCGGGATTTCTGGGGATTATCGGGCCTACACGCATGGAATACCGCAAGGGTATTTCAGTTGTTGGCTGTGTGGCGGATGTATTTGATCGGATAATCACGGCCTGAGCCGCCTCCCGTACTCCTCTATCCCGGATATCTCCCCGGCATCGATGCCCGGAGGGGCACCGCCCTCATCCTGCCATACCGCATCCTGCTGTAGGCATCCTGCTATAATGGTGGCTTGGTTTAAAGGTCGCGGCGCCTTCGGCGTGATCGACAACCGAACGAAACCAACTGATGAGTGAAGAACTCGAAAACCAGGATCCGACTTTCGGATCTGAGGAGACCGCCGAAGCAGGTCTCGACCCTGACGTCAATCCCGCAGCACTGTCTGAGAACGTTCACAGGCTCACGTCAGAACGGGACGATTTCAAGGACCGCTTGCTCCGGACGCAAGCGGAGTTCGAAAACTTTAAGAAACGAACCGATCGAGAGCGCGCTGAATTCGTCAAATATGCGTCGGAGAAGCTGATGCGAGAGGTGATCAACGTCGTGGATTCTTTCGAGCTTGCCCTCAACGATGCAGGTTCCGGGGATGGCGACGGCCAAAGGGTTCGGCAGGGATTCGACTTAATCTATAAGCAGCTGTTGGACAGTTTGAAGCGTTCCGGTCTGGAGACTATCGAAGCGACCGGGCATCCGTTCGACCCGAATGTCCACGAGGCGATCAACACGGAGGTCTCCAGTGAGGTGGTGGAGGGAACGGTTCTCGCGGAGTTGCGGCGCGGTTATTTGTTGCACGGAAAGCTGCTCCGTCCAGCGCTGGTGACCGTGGCCCATGCGTCCGGAGGCGAATCGGGCGAGAGGAGCGAAGCGTGAAAACGCCTGCTTCGCTGAATTCCGGGGAGTCTCTGAAGTGACCTCGAAGCGCGACTACTATGAAGTCATAGGTGTCGGGCGCGATGCCTCCGAGGGGGAAATCAAGAGCGCCTACAGAAAGCTGGCGCTCGAATACCATCCGGACAGAAATCCCGGGAACGAGGAAGCGGAGGAGCGTTTCAAGGAAGCCGCCGAAGCCTATTCGGTTCTGTGCGAACCGGAGAAAAGAAACCGATACGACCGATTCGGGCACGCGGGTGTCGGCGGGGCCGCGGGACCGGGAGCCAGCGGATTCGATCCCGGTGTTTTCTCAGATTTCAGTGACATTCTTGGAGACCTCTTCGGATTCGGCGATAGCGCGGGTGGTGGCCGCCGGGGTGCCCGGTCGGCGGACCGCGGCTCAGACCTCCGCTATGATCTTGAATTGAGCTTTGAAGAGGCGGCTTTCGGAAAGAAAACCCGCATCAAAGTCCCTCACCACGAATCCTGCGCCAAATGTGACGGCGCCGGCGCTCTGAGGGGCAGTGGTCCGACGACGTGTTCTACCTGCAATGGCTATGGCCAGGTCCGATTTCAGCAGGGTTTCTTTTCGATCACCCGTACCTGCAGCCAGTGCCAGGGGAGTGGTCAGTTAATCAAGGATCCGTGTAAGCGCTGCCATGGTGAAGGCCGTGTTGTTAAAGAGAAGACCCTCGAACTCAAGATACCGGCGGGTGTGGATTCCGGTTCGCGGCTCAGAGTGGCCAATGAAGGGGACGCGGGTCCCCGGGGTGGGGACCCGGGCGATCTCTATGTCTTGATCAACGTGGGTCAGCACGAATTTTTCGAGCGCCGTGATGACGATCTCTTCTGCCATATTCCAATATCGTTCGTGCAGGCGTCCCTTGGAGCCGAGATCTCGGTGCCGACGCTGGATGGTGAAGAAAGACTGAAGATTCCTCCGGGTACGCAGCCTGACAGCGTGTTTCGAATTCGCAGAGCCGGTATTTCCGACGCCAATGGCCAGGGCCGGGGTGACCTCTACGTCAACATCAGCGTGCGTGTGCCCACTAAACTGACCCGCGAACAGCGTGGGATCCTGTCCACGCTGGCAGAAACAGAAGAAGTCGAGAACCAGCCCATTCAGAAGAAAATTCTGGAAAAGGTAAAAGAGATATTCGGTTAGCCGCAAACGGGCGATCTCTGACTGCCCGAACCCGAGAAACGGTAACGGATAGATATTCACCCATTCGGTGAGGACAGACATCGACGGCTCCAACAAGTGTCGCCGTGACGGCTCCAACCGGTGTTGCCATCAATTGTGGGCTACATCCAGAGTTTCCGATGTTGGGGTTCCACCCGGATTCCCTGCATCGTGTTACGGGGCACCTTCTTCTCCAATGTCCTGGCTGACCATTACAGTTGATGTTCCCGAGGAACTGAAAGATGCGTTCGTTGGCGAATTTTCGCGCGATCGTATTCTTGGCGTCTGGGAAAAACCCTCACCTGACGATCGGCGAATCGAACTCGTTCTCTATTTCGACGAAGAGCGCGTGCCCCCCTTGGTTGAAGCCCGTGTCGGTCGGTTGTTTGAGCGGAACGGCTACCCTGTGTCCAAGGTGCGGTTCGGAACACAGGAACAGGAAGATTGGACCAGTGAGTGGCGTAAGGGCTATACGAGCTTTGCCGTCGGAGACCGATTTCGAGTCGTTCCCAGCTGGGAAGAGGGCGATGAGATCAAGTCCGACCGGATTGTTATCGGCATTGATCCAGGCCTGGCCTTTGGCACGGGGACCCATGAAACGACGCAATTGATGCTGGAGTCGCTCGAGAAGATCGATACGGCGGTGGGTCCTCTCATCGATCTGGGAACTGGATCCGGAATTCTGACGATCGCAGCCGCAAAGCTCGGATTCACAGTTCGAGTGGCGTGTGACCTGGACGCGGATGCCCTCCATGTAGCACGGGAGAACCTCGGTCGCAACGGAGTCGGTGCTCCTCTATTCGTTGGCAGTATCGACGCCTTGTCCACGGGATGTGCCCCCCTGGTGCTTGCGAACCTGACGTACGACGTCATCAGCAATATTCTTGGAGAAATCGGCCGCATCCTGGCACCCGGGGGAATGGCTATTCTTTCTGGCGTGCTCGCTGCTCAGATGGTCGCTATGAGGACAACGATTCGTGAGGAGGGATTCAATATCGAAGGCGAGGTTCAACGTGGCGAGTGGGTCGCAATGAAGGTGCGGTTTCGTGTCCACTAAGTCCATATACTGGCCCGATGCGGAAATCCGGGAGGGTCTTGTCTCCGTAAACGGTGAAGAGCATCGACATCTCAAAGTTTCTCGCACCGGAGTGGGCGAGGCTGTGGAGATATTCGACGGAGCGGGGTACGTCTGGGAGGGACACGTTACAGCTCAGGGTGCGACCTCAACTGAAATCAGTATTTCCGGTCATCAGCGCATGCCGCAACCCGGGGCGGAGATTGTGCTGGCCCAGGCATTGATCAAGAACACGGCGTTCGAGTGGTTGCTCGAAAAGGCCGTGGAGGTCGGCGTGACGCGGATCATTCCGTTTCGCGCCAGCCGTTCCAACGCTCCGGGGCCGGGCCGCGAGAAACGGTGGAAGCGCATCATCGTTGAGGCCGCCAAGCAGTCCAAGCACTATCATCTTCCGCGTCTTGAACCAGTCACCGATTTCGACTACGTACTGAACGTCTATGGTCAATCGAAGATTGTGTTTGCCCCGGAGAGCGAGGGTCCGCTAGAGTCGGCTCTTTCAGGCTCCCCGGTCGTGTATCTGATCGGTCCTGAGGGCGGCTGGGTTCGTGATGAACTGAAGGCCGCCCGCACGCGCGGGTTCACCGGGGTGCGCCTGGGATCACACCTCATGCGCGCGGAAACGGCCGCGATCGTTGCGGGAGGTCTGATCGCTCATGAATTGGGGGTCTTGTGATTTCGGGTCTAACTAAACACGTTTGTTGGGTCAGCCGGGCCGGCGTCGCGCTGGTGATCTGTGTCGTCGTGCTCATTCCAGCCGATTGCCTTGCACAACAACGCCCTCTCCTCACGGAGGACCCGAGGTTGATACCCGAGGGAGATGTGGTGCTCGAGAACGGTCTGGGTTATTTCGAACGCGCGCGGTTTCCGGTATCGAACCTGGGTGGGAATCTGCTGGGAGCGTTAACCGGCGGAGTCCACGTTGGCCTCGGTTCGCGTGCCGAGTTCCAGATGACGGGGACGCTGCACAATTTCCTGTGGGTCAGGGAGGGTGGAACGGGGCGGCGCAACGATTGGGGCGACGGCGTGATCTCCACCAAGATCGCGATTCTGTCCGAATCGGGGTCGCTCCCGGATCTCAGTTTTCAGCCATCGATTGTCCTCCCGAATGCCAGTAACGAAAGCGGTTTAGGAACTGACGGCACGCATTTCCTTGGAAAGGTCCTCATCGGCAAGACCATTGGTCCGGTGTATATGTTTGGAAACGTCGGTCTCGGGATACTGGACGACGCCGTGCGGGCGGCTGCACAGCAGGACGTGCTCCTCTTTGGTATGGCCGCGATTGTTCCCCTCAGCGCGAATACGAGCCTTGCAGCCGAGATCAACGGTCTGGAAAACTTCCAGTCGTTTCCGACGCTCGGCGGCGAGGATCGAGCTCAGGCCCGAATCGGATTCCGGTGGCAGGCCCTGGGTCTGGAGTGGGATGTGGGTGCCACAGCGGGTCTGAGGCGGCTGAACCATCGTGTTGGAGTTGTTTTCGGTACGACTCACAGTTTTACTCTGTGGAGATAAGGCGTTCGGGCGGGTGTCACCCGGCGCGTTGTTTAACAGCCCGTGGTAGAAGTGGTATCAATCTCAAAGGCCGCGCGCAGGGGTCTTCGGGTTGCAGGCGCGAAGTGAGGAGCGGCCACCGAGGTTTGAAACCGAGGCCGCGGGTGCCGTCTTTTCATCGTGACCCGTATTACTTAATGCCGGACAAAGCCTGTGGGGCGCCCGCAGCCTCCGTTTGAAACGTCGGTGGCCCCCCTGCGCCTAAAGGGTTACGGCGAAACGAGGCCATCTTCGTTGTCGCCAACTCCTCGCAATGAATGAGCATTGCAGCGTCGTCGCGACGTCGTGTCGTCACGTCGTGATCTCCTGGAATCTGGCCCCGTTTGGCCGTAACGCGGCCCGCGAGACTTCTGCCACGGGCTGTTTAACCCCTTCCGATTCATTCCTGAATCTTCTAGAATAATTCAGCCCCTTCAGTCAGGCAGCAGGTACGCGAAGGTCAGTTCAATGAATGTGGAACAATCACCGCTGGTTGGGGTTGGGCCCCCACCGGAGCCAATTGAACCGCACCAGCCCAGTCTTTTGAGTGAGATACAGGGTTGGGCGCGCGACGTGTTCTTCGCGATCGGCGCGGCGATCATCATCGTCGTCTTCTTCTACCAGCCGGTGAAGGTCGAGGGAACGAGCATGCTTCCGGAGCTCGTCGATCAGGAGAGGATATTCGTCAACAAATTCCTTTACAGAATTGATCAGATCGAGCGCGGAGATATCGTGGTTTTCTGGTACCCGCTCGATTCGACGAAGTCCTATATCAAGCGTGTCGTCGGTCTGCCCGGTGACGTTGTCGACGTACGGGAAGGCGACGTGCACGTGAACGGACAACTGCTTAACGAGGACTATGTGCCGCTCAATTTCTTTGATCGTCGAAGCTTCTCGCCAGTCTATATCGAACCCGGTCACTACTACGTCCTGGGCGACCATCGCAATCAATCCAACGACAGCCGCATGTGGGGTCTTGTCCCCGACGAGAATATCTACGGAAAAGCAGTCTTCAGATACTGGCCAGTCAACAAGATGGGCTCCATCGATTAATGAAAGCGACATTGCTTCTCGAAGACGGACGCGTGTTCCGTGGCGCAGGACATGGGTTCGCCGGAGAGGCCATCGGGGAAGTCGTTTTCAATACGTCGATGTCCGGTTACCAGGAGATCCTCACCGATCCCTCCTATGCCGGTCAGATCGTAATCATGACCTACCCGCTGATTGGCAATACCGGAATCAACGCCGAGGACGCCGAGTCGCGGCGGCCTTTTCTTGAAGCATTCGTCGTCCGCCGATTGACGCCCCATCCGAGCAACTGGCGGATGTCTGAGCCGTTGCACGAGTATCTGACGCGTCACAAGATTCCAGCCATTTCCGAAATCGACACGCGCGCCCTGGTGCGCCACATCCGGGACCGGGGAGCGATGCGGGCGATCGTTTCCCTCGTCGATCATGATCTGGAATCGCTGGGTCGGAAGGTCACAGGGTCTCCTGAAATGGTCGGACGCGATCTGGCGAGTGTCGTTACGACCCCTACACGGTATACGGCCGAGCGAGAGCCGGTGGATTTTGTCGAGTTTTCGAATCTGGGGCCGGGGCGGTCTGCGAGTGAGGCGGGCTGGCATATCGTCGCTTATGATTTCGGAATCAAGACCAATATTCTTCGCGATCTGTCCCACGAGGGTGCCCGGGTCACGGTGGTTCCGTCGACGACGGATGCCAGGGAGGTGCTCGACCTTGATCCGGACGGAGTATTTCTGTCCAACGGACCCGGGGATCCGGAAGCGGTGGACTACGCGGTTCGGAATGTTCGCAAGCTGATCGGCAGGAAGCCGGTTTTCGGAATATGCCTGGGCCATCAGATTATGGCTCTTGCTTTGGGCGCGCGGACGTTCAAATTGCCGTTCGGGCACCACGGCGGCAACCATCCGGTGATGCATATCGACAGTGGACGGGTAGAGATTACTTCACAGAATCATGGTTTCGCGGTCGATCCGGAGAGCCTCGACGACGACACGGTCCGAATCACCCATCTGAATCTCAACGATCAGACGGTCGAGGGATTCGAACATCGCAAACTGCCCGTTTTCAGCGTGCAATATCACCCGGAGGCTTCTCCGGGTCCCCACGATTCTTATTATTTATTCCAGAAGTTTTTCGACAACATCCGCGATGCCAAAACGCAGTGACATCTCGAAAATCCTGATTATCGGGTCCGGCCCGATCGTCATCGGCCAGGCTTGCGAGTTTGACTATTCGGGCACCCAGGCATGCAAAGCGTTGCGTGAGGAAGGCTACGATATCGTCCTGGTAAACTCGAATCCTGCCACGATCATGACCGATCCGGATCTGGCGGACCGGACGTATGTGGAGCCGCTGACGGCGGACTTTCTGAGCCAGATTATCGCACGCGAAAAGCCCGATGCACTCCTGCCCACCGTCGGCGGACAAACAGCCCTGAATCTTGCCGTCGAACTGGCCGAGGCCGGGGTCCTTGAAAAGCACAATGTGGAGATGATTGGCGCCAAGCTTATGGCGGTCAAACTGGCTGAAGACCGTTTGCTGTTCAAGGATGCGATGCGGGAGATTGGCCTGGCAACGCCGGAAAGTGCGGTCGTAGCCAACATGCGCGAAGCGGAGCGCATCGTTGAGCAGATTGGTTTTCCTGCTGTGATTCGGCCCTCGTTTACTCTAGGCGGAATCGGCGGCGGAGTGGCCTTCAACAGCGAGGAATACCAGGCGACTGTTCAGAGAGGTCTCGATCTGAGCCCGGTGCACCAGGTACTGGTGGAACGGTCCGTAATCGGTTGGAAGGAATACGAGCTGGAAGTGATGCGGGACGTGAATGATAACGTCGTTGTCATTTGCTCGATTGAGAATTTCGATCCCATGGGCGTCCATACCGGTGATTCCATAACAGTCGCACCCGCTCAAACACTCACCGACAGGGAATACCAGCGCATGCGAGACGCCGCCATTGCGGTGATTCGAAAGGTCGGCGTCGAGACGGGAGGATCGAACATCCAGTTTGCCGTGAACCCTGATGACGGGCAGCTTGTTGTCATCGAAATGAATCCGCGTGTGTCTCGCAGTTCGGCTCTGGCTTCGAAGGCCACCGGATTCCCGATTGCCAAGATCGCGGCCAAGCTTGCGATCGGATACACGCTGGATGAAATCCCGAACGACATTACCAAGAAGACCCCTGCATCATTCGAACCGATGCTGGACTATGTCGTCGTGAAGATCCCGAAATGGGCTTTCGAGAAATTCAAAGACGCCGACGCCGTACTCGGTACGCAGATGAAATCGGTTGGCGAGGTGATGGCGATCGGGAGCACGTTCAAGGAAGCCATGCTGAAGGGTGTGCGTTCGCTGGAAACCGGCCGCAATCCTGGTACGGAAAAGACAGACACGGAGCGCGTGCGGCAAAACCTGACCACGCCGAATCCGGACCGATTTCACACCGTGATGTACGCCCTGTCGAAAGGAACATCAGTTCGGGAAATCGCGGAATTGACCGGAATCGATCCGTGGTTCCTGAACGAGATGCGGGAAGTTGTGGAACTGGCGGCTCGCATCCAGGACACAGACACGCTTGATGCCGATCTGTTACTGGAGGCGAAACGCAGCGGATTTTCAGACCACCGGATATCCGTACTGCGCCGGACGGACGTGTCGGAAATAACTGCCGCACGTGAGACGCTCTCGGTGAAGCCGGTGTACAAACGTGTCGACACCTGCGCGGCGGAGTTCGAGTCGTTCACACCGTACCTGTACTCGACCTATGAGAGCGAGACCGAATCTGAACCCACCGACGCCAGAAAGATAATGATCCTCGGGAGTGGGCCGAATCGAATCGGGCAGGGTATCGAATTTGACTACTGTTGCTGCCACGCTTCGTTTGCCCTGAAGGAAGCGGGTTGCGAGACCATCATGGTCAACTGCAACCCCGAGACCGTATCGACAGACTACGACACGTCCGATCGCCTCTATTTCGAACCGTTGACGCTCGAAGACGTGCTTCACATCGTCGAGGAGGAGCAACCGGCCGGCGTGATCGTTCAGTTCGGCGGGCAGACGCCATTGAACCTTGCTCTCGACCTGCAGGCTGCCGGCGTACCCATTATCGGAACATCGCCGCAATCGATTGATCTAGCCGAGGACCGCGAGCGTTTTGACCGACTCCTGACAGAATTGAATATTCCGCAACCTCCTAACGGCACAGCGGTGTCCCTGGAAGAGGCGCACGCGGTTACCGATGAGATCGGCTATCCGGTACTTCTGCGGCCCTCCTACGTACTTGGGGGGCGCGCCATGGTCATTGCTTACGACGACCGTGCCCTCGACGAATACATGGCTGAAGCCGTCGAGGTGTCGCGGGCGCGCCCGATTCTGATTGACCGGTTCCTCGAAGACGCGGTCGAAATCGATGTCGATGCCCTGTCCGATGGAAAGCGCGTTGTGATCGGTGGCATCATGGAGCATATCGAACTAGCAGGCGTCCATTCCGGCGACAGTTCCTGTGTGCTGCCGACATACCAGTTAAGCACAGCGCATCGGGAGACGATCCGGCGCCATACCGTTGATCTCGGGCTTGCCCTGAATGTCGTCGGGCTGATGAACGCGCAGTTCGCAGTCCAGAAAGATTCAGTGTATGTCCTGGAGGTCAATCCGCGAGCCTCGCGCACTGTCCCATTCGTCAGCAAAGCCACAGGTGTTCCTTTGGCGAAGGTGGCGGCCCGGATCATGCTGGGGGAAAGTCTCGAGGCGTTCAACCTCGCCGACGAGCTGACTGTGTCCCAGTATTTCGTTAAATCACCTGTCTTTCCGTTCGCCCGGTTCCCTGGAGCCGATCCCATCCTAGGCCCTGAGATGAAGTCCACGGGCGAGGTGATGGGAATCGATGATTCTTTCGGAAAGGCCTACATCAAGGCCCAGATCAGTGCAGGTACGGTCTTGCCGCGTTCGGGTACCGCGTTCTTGAGCGTCAATCAGCAAGACAAGAGGTTTGTTGCGGATATCGCAGCAAAATTAGTATCGATGGGATTCAAGATCATCGCGACCTCGGGCACGGCAAACGTGTTGAAGTTGGCCGGCATCGAAACGACCCCGATTTTCAAAGTGAACGAAGGCCGGCCCCACATCGTTGACCGGATCAAGAGCGGGGAAGTGGACCTGGTGATCAATTCTCCGCTGGGCCGGGAGTCTTTTTTCGACGAAAAGGCCATCCGGAGCGCGGCGATGCACTACCGGATACCCTGTATTACCACGTCCTCGGGCGCACTGGCCGCCGTGAACGGCATTCGTGATCTGCAGCGGGAATCTCTAACCGTCTGCAGCCTGCAGGAATACCACTCCCAGACCGGGTCAACAATCCGAAAGTCCTGAAACAGAAACCGCCCCAGCGCCAATTAACCCTGCCACCCGCGTCTGAACTGATAGAATCAACCACTACCGGATGGCTTTCCCGGGCATCGCCACTCTCGAGGCGGCAGTGACATGAGCTGACCCGCGTCTTTCGAAAGGCACCGATTGTGCGCGAAATGTTTTGACGCATATATGGCCCGGGGTTAATTTGTGATTGACACATGAAAGTCAGAAATAAATATCGCGTCCAGAATAGTCGGGCCGGCTTCAGCATGCTCGAGGCGATTGTCGTCATTGCGATCATCATGATCCTCGCCAGCAGTGTCGCGATGATCCAGTTCCAGCAGACTCAGATATTTCTGGCGGCGGACGTCGCGCTCGCTCAAGTTGCGGATCAGATGCTGTTGGCGCGTCAGGTTGCCATTGACCAGCGGCGTATCGTCGATCTTCAGTTCATAGGTAATAACAACGTCGTCATCGTCCGACGCGACGACCTCGTCAATACGACGACGCTCGCAGACGTGACCCTGCCGGCAGGTTATACCTTTTCCTTCCCCATGGGAGCTATCGACACGCCGGACGGTTTTGGCAATGCCGCAGCGGTCGACCTGGGCGGGGGAACGGTCGGGATCTTTCTGGCCGACGGGACCTTCGTCGACGGCGCGAACTCCATATTGAACGGCACGGTATTCACCATGGGCGGACCGATCGCGACAGCCCGGGCGGTGACGTTGAGTGGAGCGACGGGTAGAATCAAAAGGTACGCATGGCGCACCGCCCTTTGGGAACAGCAATGATGACCAAGCATGACAGATCGGGCACTCAACGCGGTGTCACGCTGATCGAAGTGATGATGTCGATGGGCTTTCTATCGATCGCGTTGATGGGGGCCGCCTTTACGATGACGACTGGAGTTGCATCGGTCCAGATCAGCCAGGAACAACTTCTGGCCAAGCAGAAAGCGCGGGAAGCAATGGAGACCGTCTTCACAGCGCGCAATACCCAGAATATAACTTTCGCCGATATCGCAAATGCAACGAATGGCGGCATCTTCGTCGACGGTTTTCAGGTTTTGAGAGAACCCGGTGTGGACGGTATCGCCAACACCGCAGACGATGCCGCCGCGCCTATTGAAACCGTGACGCTGCAGACTCCCAGCGGCCCTCAGGTCAGGAGCCTGGGTACGTTTGAACGCCGGATCGCTCTGACCGATGTCCTGCTGTCTGGCGGCGGGGTCGATCCCGATATCCGGCGGGTCGAAATTCAGGTCCGCTATTCGTTTCGGGGGGCACTGACAACCGTCACGCTCAACTCGATGATCGCACGATTCAGCTAACCGAATCGTTGACGGCGACAGGTGATGACGGGGAAACGGATCGGTTCCGCTCCTTTCGCTCTCGGGCCGTCTTTTCTAAATAGGACGATTCATTCAACGCCGACGGTCCATGCAAGGCCCAATGAAGTGATCAAACGAATGAAAAGATCAAACGAGAGTGGATTTACCCTGGTGGAGTTCCTGGTGGCCAGCGGCGCAGCCCTGATCATGTTGCTGGGGACGTTTACCTTCCTGGGGAACGTTTTCTCCTCGACCGCTACGATGCGTGACCTGATGGACACCCAACAAAAAATCCGCGTGGCCTTGAATGAAATCGCGCGAGAGGTGCTCCGTGCCGGCACCGGCTTGTCGTCGACCGGCATTGGCATCGCGAACGGTGCCAATGCCGTCGCCCTGGTGCGCGGCGGCCCGGGTATGAATCTGGGAAATCTAAATACTGGAGCTCCTCCGCCGGCGACCCAAGGCGTACTGGCCATGCTGACGCCGGGCGACGGCGTCGGTCCCATGATCGGTGGAATCGCGACGGATGCAATCACGATTCTCACCGTGGATCAGAGTGCGCCCCGGTGGAACATTTCCGCGATCGCTAACCCGGCCAATCCACGGGTGGATTGGGTGGAAAACATTGGTCCCGGAGCATTTGAGAGTCAAGCCCATTCTTAGTTGAAACTCTCCACGGCTCACGATGGGTCATGCAACCTTCTTCTTCGATCTCGTCGACGTCTTCGCCTCAATTTTCAGCTCTCGCTGGAGGGCTTCGCGGAGCTTTGGAAGATGACGGTAGCCGATCACCTTCCTCAGGCGCGGTTCGATGTCGATGAGCGCCGTCGCCAACCAGCGTTGCCGCTGACTCGAGTTCTTCCAATGATCGACCTTCGCACACCTTTCCTCGACAAGGGCATTGACCGATTCCAGGCAATTCGTCGTCTTGAACGAACGGCCCAAGACCCCGTACACGCCGAGCCGATGCAACGTGAGGGTCTCTTCCAGGCCTTCCTCAAGGCTCGCAGCCCCCGATTGGTTTCGCTCCTCGAGCTCTCCATGGAGCTCTCCGAGCGCCGCCCGAGCTTCGTCGTACTCCGGGCGCTCGTAGGCCCGCTGCAGCCGGCGTCGCCACACGGCTTGCTCGGTCTTCGATAGGTATCTCACGACGTTCTCGCGTTTGTGCCATTGGCAGCGTTGGACCAGGGCTCGATTCCTGAATGCCTTCTTGACCGCCGCCCGCAGACCTTTGCCGCCGTCGACAATCACCAGCACGCCTTCAGAGATGTCCAGGCCCCGCTCCATCAACGAACGGAGAAACGGAGTCAGCACTTGCTCGTTCTCCGTGTCGGTCTCCACGAAGCCCAAGAAGCGTTTGTCGCCCGAAAGCGTGACGCCCAGGGCCACTACCATCAGGGCGTCGGCAAACGCCTTCCCGTCCAGGAAGATCGCCACGACGTCCTCGCCACTCAGATCCCGCTCCTGCATCTCCCGAAGTTTCGCGGCACTCGCCTGGACGAATCCTCGAGACACCGTCGAACTCGACAGTCCGATCGCTCCCGGAATCGCTTCAGCGGCCGATTCATAGTTCCGGCAGGAGATCCCATACAGCACACGTCTGAGCAGTAGCTCGTTCACCGCGCCACCCGGACTGAGTTCCTCGTAGGTCCGAAGCGGAATCTCCCCGCCCGCCACGCTGCGCACTCGAGGCACCCGAACCGGCACCCGCTGGCCACCCAGCCCCACGGTCCCCGGATTGCTCCCGTGTCGCCGGCCCCGCAACGCCGCCTCCTTTCGTGCGTATCGCTCACCCGCCAACGACTTCACTTCCTCGTCGAGCAACTCCTCCACGTGCATCAACCCCAGTGGGATCAACGCCCGAATCATCTCCACCTTCGAGTCCAATTCCAGTCCCGAGTATTCCTCCCGGCTCAGGACCTCGACCTCACCCAGCACACGCGACTTCTTGCGTTTCTTTACCGAACGTAACAGACTCCTCATCTCGGCTCCTTTCTCTTACAGGCTTGATGTTGTTTCTTCCAATACCATCAAACCATGGGGTTTGGAGCCGTTTCAATTTCCAACTAAGATTGGCACACATTCGCATTTGAGATCCTTGTGGGCGACCTGTTTGTGTTGACAAACGTCAACGGCTCTGTCTTTGGCCAGATCACGTTTGTCAACACCGGTGGCCTCAATCGCTCGCTATTCAACGGCGGAGAACCGCTCGACGTCAATCAACCCACCGCGGCAAGCGGCAACCTCTATTCGCTCGACAACCGCCCCGGGAACCCGGGCGTATTTCCGCCAACCGCCGCCACTCGGGTCAAGATCATCACTTACTATCTGGACAATACCGACCCTCTCCATCCCAAGCTTATGCGACGGACCAACGATCTGGCCGCCCAGGTCGTCGCCGAAGACATATATAACCTTCAGTTTCGATACGACCTCTTTGACTACAATCTCCTGAATCCCACAGTAAATGTGACGACCACCACTTCTCCCAATCAGATTCGAGCTGTTGAAATTTCTATCGAGGGGCGTTCAGCGGAAGTCAGCGCACAGACAGCCGACTTTTATAGGTTCGGACTGGTTTCGAAGGTCAACGTTCGAAACTCAACGTTTCGAAACCGCTACAACTAGCAGGGCACGAGGCACATGAACAACAATAATCAAGGGGAACGCGGTTTCGTTCTGATGACTTCCCTGATCGTTATCGTCATCATGACGGGCCTGATCATGGGTTTTCTGGACCAGGTGAGGACGGAACAGAACATTGGCGGAAACGACCTCGACTACACCAATGCGTTCTATGCAGCCGAAGCCGGTCTCGAAAAACAGAATTCGGATTTGTCCAAGTTGTTCCAGGCATCCATATTTCCGCCTCAAGCGGCCATAGACGCGATCGAACTCGCCGTCGAACGACCGGCATTACCCAATGTGACCTATACCGAGTACACCATTACGGGGGGCCAACAAGCGTTTTTGTCCGCGGCAATCACCGCCGCGGTGACGACCGTCCCAGTGGTTTCTACGGCCAATTGGCCCACTACGGGCTACTTCATGGTCGGCAGTGAGGAACTGACCTACACCGGTCTGACGGCAACTACTTTTACGGGTGTGGTCCGTGGCGCGAACGGCACGGCGGCGGCCCCCCACGCCAACAATAGTCAGGTTTCCCGCTCCCGCGTGATCACGGTTGCTGAAGGGGCCAGCGCCGGGCTCTTTGCACAGGTCATTCCGTTCGACCTGACTGTGACCGCGCAGGCCGGGCGAGGTGCTGAGGCGCGACTCAGTCGCGAGGTCCAGGTCGCTCTGGTTCCTGTGTTCCAGTTTGGAGTTTTTTCCGATTCTGATCTGGCCTTCCACGCCGGAAACAATTTTAATTTTGGCGGACGCGTCCACACCAACGGCAACCTCTTTCTCTCACAGAATGCCGGGTCCATACTGACCCTGAGTCAGAAGGTTTCCGTCGTTGGGGAGGTTGTCCGTAGGGAAATGAATAACGGGTTGGTCAACCCAACAGCGGGCGTGGTCAATTCCACGGGCCGGGTGAGGCTGATCACGAGTCCCTTGAACTTTCGGGATCTGACGATGGGGGAGGGCAGTGTCAATGCCGGTCTCACTTCCCCTGCGAACCCCTTGTGGTCGACGATTTCTCTGACGACCTATAACGGCAATGTCCTCAGCGGCGCCACGGGCGCGAAACCCCTGACCCTTCCATTCGCAGGCGGCGGAGCGAATCCGATCGAGATCGTCCGCCGGCCCCCGGCTGGTGAAGACCCCAACGGGATTCTCGGCCAGTCCCGGCTCTACAACCAGGCCAGTGTGCGCGTGTTGTTGTCGGACTGCGCGGCGGATCTGGCTGGCGGTGTGGGCTATCCGTTGAATGCCGGTCTGGGCGGCTTTGCCCCTGCTTCTGGTATCCCCTTCGCAATGACAATAGCCAATGACCCGAATTACACCGACCCCAGCGGTGCCCAATACGGAGCCAACAGCCCGGCCATCGATGGATTTATCAAGGTGGAGAGGCAACTCGCCGATGGAACATACGAGGACGTGACCATGGCACTCCTGAACCTGGGCATTTCGACGGCAGACCCCGATGCGGTGCTCAGGTTCCAGCGCCTGGACCCTGGCGCCGCGCCTCCAAGTACTGTCGCCACCGAATACTGGGAAATGAAGCTGTACGATACGCGTGAAGGGGAACGTCGACAATTCATTACCCCGCTCGGCGGAACAGAGACGAACATGTCCCAGCTTGGAATCATGGGGCTGGTGGAACTGGATGTTACGAACCTGCGCCGGTGGCTGGAAGGAGTGGCGGCGCCGTTCAATGCCCCTCCGTTCGACACCGGCCCGAATACGTTCAACAACGGCGGCTATATTTTCTATTTTTCTGACCGGCGGGGAAACAGAGCCACCGCAGGCTATGAAACCGGTGAGTTCGGCTTCGAGGACATCATTAATCCGCTGAGCATTACGGGCACGCCGAACCGTACGCTCGACCCCGGAGAGGACATCAATGGAAGCGGTTTTCTTGACGAATACGGCGCATTCCTGCCGCTTGCCACTCCCTGTGCTGGGGCGCCGGCTCCGCGGGTGCCCGAACCGCCTACGCCGCCGCCCACCTCGCCACCGTTGAGCATCGACATCTGGAATACACGGTTCAACACCAACAAGGCCACACGAAGCAAGGTGCACTACTTTCGGCGTGGAATCAGGCTGATAAACGGCTGTGGTTCCAACCTTCCGGATCCGGGCTTCACGGTCGCGTCGGAAAACCCCGTCTATGTACAGGGCGACTACAACGCCGACAGCGACCCGCTGGTCCCATGCGCCTCCCAGCCGTCTTCGCCTATGGTTTTCCCGCCCCCCCCCGGCCAGCTGAATCTACCCCCAGGCGCGGCGGGTTTCGGAGGCGCACCGGGTGTCACGCATTCATTCGCCGCCGTCATTGCGGACACTGTCAAATTGCTGTCTAATTCCTGGAACGACGACAATTCTTTCGTCACCCCTCAGACGTTCACCCCTTCGCGAATTGCGTCAAACACATGGTACCGAATGGCAATTGCTACGGGAAAGACGCTCACTTCTCCCCATCCCGGCGCGGCAACTGTGCCGATCGACTTTGATTTCGGCGGCGATGGCGGCGTTCACAACTTATTTCAGGCTACGGAGGTTTGGTTGTTTAGCTCTTTGAACTATCTGGGTTCGCTGGTATCGCTGTATCACTCCGGTCAGGCCGTTGGCCAGCTGAAGTGCGCTTGTGGTGGCGTATATTCCCAGCCGGCTCGTCGGAACTTTACTTTCGACGCGGAGTTTCTGGTTCCGTCGCAGCTGCCTCCGGGGACCCCTCGATTTCGGGACATCAACAACCTTTCGTTCCGGCAGACGATTCAGGCCACGCCATAGCAGCCCGTGGCAGAAGTCTCGAGGGCCGCGCGCAGGGGTCTTCGGGTTGCAGGCGCGAAGTGAGGAGCGAAACGATGGTTTTTCATCGTGAGCCGCCTTACTTAATACCGGACAAAGCCTGGGGGGCGCCTGCAGCCTCCGTTTGAAACGTCGGTGGCCCCCCTGCGCCCAAAGGGTTACGGCGAAACGGAGCCGTCTTTGTTGTCGCCGACTCCTTGCAATGAATGAGCATTACAGCGTCGTCGCGACGTCGTGTCGTCACGGTGTGATCTCCTAGAATCCGGCCCCGTTTGGCCGTAGCGCGGCCTTTGAGATCTATGCCGCTTCTACCACGGGTTGTTAAGCCTGCGCCGGGGGCGCAGCAATTGATCAGGCCTTTACAAATGGCCTGACGAATCTATGATTCGAGCGTGCGGCGCCCATCTTTGACGCCCGGTGCGCGATTCTTAAATCGTACTACCGCCGAGGTCCGACGCAGACCCAACGATCAATTCTCCGCTGACGGACAGGCAATCCGCTGTTGGTCATTTCTGTATTCGTTCCAGGGAAAACACGCCCTGTACGGGCCACCCGTTGTAAGATGCTTCGTCGGGTCGTAGTCTCACGCGTCGACCCGCGCCATTATCAATGCCATTCCCCAACCTGCAGGCCTTCGTAGCCCACCTTGAATCGAACGGTAAACTGCGCCGGATCCGCGCAGAGGTCAATCCCATTCTCGAAGCTGGGGAAATTGCGCAGCGCGTCCTGAACGAAGGGGGGCCGGCGCTGCTGTTTGAGCGTCCGGCCGGATCGAAGTTCCCGCTGTTGATGAATCTGTTTGGCACCTTCGACCGTGTGGTGGATGCACTGGGACAGGAACCCGCGGGCGTGGCCGAAGAACTTCTTGCGGCTGCAGGGAGTATCAATCCCCCGACACTGGGAAAACTTTGGGGATCTCGACAGACGATTGCCAGGGCGCTGCTGTCACAGCCGCGATCCAGGAGCCGGGCCGCGTGCCAGGAAGTCATCGAGGCGCCCGATCTGGGTCAGCTCCCGGTGGTTCAGTGCTGGCCGCAGGATGCGGGAAGATTCATCACCTACGGCGCAGTCATCACGCGGCATCCTGAAACCCGGCGCCGCAATTTTGGCCTGTATCGCATGCAGATCTTCGACCCGAGGTCGACCGGAATGCATTGGCAAAGCATGAAGGGGGGGCGGGGCCACTACTGGGAAGCAGAAAAACGCGGTGAAGACCTTGAGGCCGCCGTCGTCATCGGCTGCAATCCCATCCTCATGATCGCAGCAATTCTGCCCCTTCCAGAAGATATGGATGAAGTGGCATTCGCGGGCTTTCTCAATGGGCGTGGAATCCGGATGACACCGGCGACTTCGATCCACGCCCACGTGCCGTCGGAGGCCGAGATCGTTCTTGAAGGCGTCGTGCCGGTCGGAGAACGGCGGGTCGAAGGGCCGTTCGGGGATCACTTCGGGCATTATTCGGACGCTGCCGAATTTCCGGTGTTTCACCTTCGACGCGTGACGCGTCGGCGAGACCCGATCTACGTTGCGACCGTCGTCGGTAAACCCCCGCAGGAGGACAAGTTTATCGGCATGGCGGCCGGGCAGATGATCGGTCCGTTAATTCGATTGATCAACCCGAATGTCGTTCAGATGCATGCGTACGTTGGCGCCGGTTTTCACAACCTTCTCGTCGTCTCCCTCGAGGAGCGCCATCCGCGGGAAGTACTGAAAACGGCGATGTCGTTGCTCGGGACCGGGCAACTCTCACTGACGAAAGTGATGATTCTTGTCCGGGGAGATCAGGATCCCGCCGACTTCCGTCACGTTCTGAGTGAAATCTGGCATCGGAGCACGCTCGACGATCGTGTTCTGTTGCTTCCGGTCGCACCGCTGGACACGCTGGATTTCACCGCGTTCAAACCCCATGTCGGCAGCAAGCTCGTCATCGACGCGACAGGTCCAGTGCTGCAGCCGGATGCCCCGGTGCTCCGGGATGCTCCCGATCGGTTTGATTCCCGCGTCGAAAGCTGGAAGCTGCTTGACGGTGGATGGTTAATCGTTGTGGTCAGCAGGGAGGCAAGGGACGTGCTTGACAGGCTGATCGAGGCGTCGCTGGGTGTCGGCTTCATCGTCGCCGTCAGCTCCGATGTCGTTCTGGAGGACGACGAGAACCTGCAGTGGGGTATCTTCACGCGCTTCGATCCGGCCCGTGACATGATTTTCGAGAAGCAGGAGTTCGTGGGGGCCCGTCCCGTATACAGCGGCTGTGTGGGAATAGACGCCACGTGGAAGCAAGGCTATCCCGCGCCGCTGGAGATGGATGAGAACACAGTGAAGTTGGTTGATCGCAGATGGGATGAGTACTGGAAGTAGTCGGGAGTCATGATTAGGAATGGGACCGGTGGTTGCTTAATTTTGACCGCGTCACTCTGAACGGTGCCACAGACCAACTATACTAAGAAGATGGTAGAGAGAAATAAAGTACAGGTCCGATGCCCGTGCTGTGACGCGACATTGACGGTCAATTCGGAGACCGGGGATGTCCTGTTTACAAAACAGCCCGAGAAGAAAACTGTTTCTTTTGAGGACGCGGTGAGCCGGGTCAAAAGGGATGAAGAGACGGCCTCAGACAGATTCGATCAGGCGTTCGCCAAGGAACAAGGTCGCGAGGACCTGATCAATCTGAAGTTCAAAGAAGCTATGGAGCATGCCGACGAGCTGGAAATGCCGATCCGGGACATCGATCTCGACTGAGGACCTGCCACGGGATGAGAAACGGAGGAGCGTCCCAATGATGCTCCTCCGGGGGTGACTGCCGTCGTCATTCCTTACTCTTATCGGCTCCGGATCCGGCACTTGCCTTTTGCTCTCGAAGGACAGCCCTGCGTGAGAGCTTGACCTTGTTATCTTCCATGGCGATGACTTTCACCATCAACTGGTCGCCTTCGTTGAGCTCGTCGCGCACCTCACGAATCCGATGCTCGGCGATTTCAGATATGTGAAGCAGTCCGTCCGTGCCCGGGAAAATTTCCACGAAAGCACCGAAGTCGACGATACGCACCACCTTTCCCAGGTAGGTCTTTCCAACCTCGGGAGTCGCCGTCAGATCTTCGATGATGCCGATGGCCTTCTGGGCTGACGGTCCGTCCGATGATGCAACGTTGACTGTCCCGTCGTCGTTGACATCGATCTTGACGCCGGTCCGTTCGACGATCGAGCGGATCATCTTGCCGCCGGGGCCAATCACGTCGCGGATCTTATCGACCGGTATCTTGATCGTATGGATTCTGGGCGCGTACGGGGAAATATCTTCCTTGTGGCCCGTAATCGCTGTATCCATTTTTTCGAGGATGTGCATACGGCCGCCTTTCGCCTGTTCCATCGCCTTGGACATGATTTCGAAGGTGACGTTTGTAATCTTGATATCCATCTGCAGGGCGGTGATACCCTCTCGCGTTCCGGCGACCTTGAAGTCCATATCACCGTAGTGATCTTCGGCACCGGCAATGTCGCTGAGTACAGCATACTTATCGCCTTCAGAAACCAGTCCCATCGCGACGCCAGCCACCGGCCTCTTCATCGGAACGCCAGCCTCCATCAAGGCCAGGCTTGCGCCACAGACGGTGGCCATCGAAGATGATCCATTGGATTCCAGAATTTCTGATACCACGCGGACCGTATACGGAAAGTCCTCTTCGCCGGGGAGCATCGGCAGAATCGCCCGCTCAGCCAGGTTGCCATGCCCAAGTTCTCTGCGACTTGTCCCCATCATCCGGCGCACTTCACCGACCGAAAAAGGAGGAAAGTTGTAGTGCATCAGGAATCGTTTGAACGACTCACCTTCCAACCGGTCCATCCTCTGAGCATCGTTCGAAGTTCCCAGTGTTGTCGTTACCAGCGCCTGGGTTTCTCCTCTTGTGAAAATCGCCGAACCATGGGTTCGCGGCAACAAGCCCGTTTCAATCCAGATCGGTCGAATCTCGTCGGTCGCCCGCCGGTCGGGGCGGGTGTCGTTGTGGAGAATCTGGTCCCGAAATATTTTTTCCTTGAGTGCGCTGAACGCGCTTTTCACGTCTTTGAGTGTCGATTCCTCAACCTCACCAAAGCTTTCAATGGACTTGGCCTTCGCATCGTCCACCTTCGCATAGCTGGTCAGTTTGTCGTATTTCTGTGTGTTCAGCGCGTCTTCGAGTTCCTCGCGGATGAGTCCTTCGACCTGGCCCTCAATGTCGGCGGGCACCGCGGGCAATTGAAACTCGATCTTTTCCGGTCGGATGATGTCGTAGAGTTCCTTTTCCATGTCGATGATCTGTTTGACCGCGTCGTGGCCAAACGCGATCGCCTCGATCATCAATTCTTCTGAGACCTCGTTCGCTGCGGCCTCGACCATCGTGACGCCATCCTCGGTCCCGGCAACGACCAGGTTCATCCGGCTGTCTTCCAGCTGTGTATAAGTCGGATTGATGACGTAGGCGCCATCGATCAATCCGACGCGAACGGCAGCGATTGGCTGCGTGAACGGCAGCACAGAAAGGTAGAGGGCGGTCGATGCGCCGACGATACTCAATGTTGATGGATCGTTGTCCTCGTCCGCGGAGAGAACCATGGCGATGACCTGTGTTTCGTTTCGATATCCCTCTGGAAACAGCGGTCGAATCGGCCTGTCGATCATCCGGCTGGTTAGAACCTCGCGCTCTCCAGGTCTGCCCTCGCGTTTGAAAAAGCCACCCGGAATTTTCCCGGCTGCGTAAAAGTTTTCTTTGTGGTCGCAGGTGAGCGGAAAGAAGTGAGCATTCGCGCTGGCTTCCTTCGCGCCACACGCGGTCACCAGGACCACCGTATCTCCATACCGGACATAGGCGGCACCGTCTGCCTGAGTGGCGAGTTTGCCAATTTCTATCGATAACTCGAGATTGCCGATCATTCGACTGACTTTATGAATATTCATAGTTGTGTGAAGTTCCTTTTGTCGGCCCGGACGTGGCACTGAGGCAAGAAAAGACAGTTCGCTTCATGCTCAGAGTTGATGCCAGACTCCCCAAAAATTTTCCGGGATGTCATATTTCACTGGATGGGACGGATCGATCGGAGTTCCTGAGCAGGATCTGGCCCGGCTACTTGCGGAGCCCGAGCTTTCGAATTACCTCTTTGTAACGACCGACTTCGTGTCGTTTGAGGTATTCAAGCAGGCGGCGCCGACGGCCGACAAGTTTCAGCAGTCCCCGGCGGGAGGCATGATCCTTCTTGTGTGTCTTGAAATGCTCAGTCAGGTAAGAAATTCTTTCACTGAGTATCGCGATCTGAACTTCCGGCGACCCCGTATCCGAAGGATGGATTCGATATTGGTCGATGATCGAGCCTTTGGATTCCGTCGTCAGAGCCATTCTTTACGTTCTAATCTCCTTCAAAATTTGAAGATTCAGAGTAACACAACCTGAGGTAGTGCCCAACCCCTTTCGATGGCTGCAATCGCGATAAGTTCACCTTTTTTGTTGAAGATGCGGAGCGGTGATCCTTCGTGTTCGGTCGGAATTGGCAGGCCGTGCCGGATACGGTTTTCCGCCTCGGGCCCGACATCCATCCGGGCCAGATCAGACATCAGTTGCTCGGGGGGGATGACGTGCTCCCAGGATGCGTCGTCGGGTGCAATCGCCTGGTCGATGTCGAAAACACCGGCCCGAATTCGGCGAAGAGAGAACAGATGTCCGCCCGTTTTGAGTATCTCGCCGAGGTCCCGTGCCAGGCTTCGGATGTAGGTACCCGCCGAACAGACAACCCTGAAGCGGATCAACTCCCGCTCGCACGATTCGAGATCGAAAGACTGGATCTCGACTTCAACAGGCTCCAGATCCACGCGACGGCCCTTCCGCGCCAGCTTGTAGGCTCGCACGCCCGCGATCTTCTTGGCGGAATAGGCGGGTGGCACCTGACGGATCGTCCCGGTGAGTGATCCCATCGCCTCCAGCAGAGCCTCCCGGCCGACATCGACGGGTTTCGGCTCTTCGAGCGGATCACCTTCGACATCACCGGTCGTTGTCGCCCAGCCCAAACGGATTTCACCGCAGTATTCTTTAGGTGAAGACGAAATGAAGCGCGCCAGGCGGGTTGCCTTACCGATCGTCAATGGCAGCACACCCGTTGCTGCGGGGTCGAGGGTGCCCAGATGCCCCACCCGGCTGATGTCCAGCCGTTTCCGGATGCGGCCGACAACGTCGTGGGACGTCATTCCGCCCTGCTTGTCAATAATGATGACGCCGTTCAAGTCGACTTCAAACCGGATTCATGATGCCGAGGCGGCCTTTCCCATTTCGACCTGAATCGAGGAGACGATCTGTTGCTCTACTGTATTGAGTGAACCTACCATCTGACAACCCGCCGCTTTGCGGTGTCCGCCTCCTCCGAATTTTGCAGCAACCGTCGACACGTCGACGTCGTTCTTCGACCGCATGCTGACACGATAGGAGCCGTCTTCCAGTTCCCGAAGCAGCACAGCGACTTCGATCCCGGCGATTGTCAGTGGATAGTTGACCAACCCTTCGATGTCGTCGCCATCGGCGACCCCAAGGTCATCCCGGGAGAGCGCCGTCGATACGACGCGACCGCCGGCGTGCAACTCCATCGCATTCAGGATTTTCCCCATCGCACGCACCTTCTGAATGGGGTTGGTATGGAACACCTGCATTGCGATTCCAGACACGTCTGCCCCATGGTCTGCCAGTTCAGCGGCCAGCCGGAACGTGTCGCCCGTTGTCGATGAAAACTGGAATGAGCCGGTATCCGTGAGGACCGCAACGTATATGTTGGTCGCAATTTGCGGTGTCATACCGACACTGAGGGCTTTCATGAGCCGATAAATCATCTGTCCGACTGCGCACGCCGAGGGTTCAATCCAACTGATATTTCCGAACGGTTTGGTTGAGTGGTGATGGTCGATGTTGACGATGAGGCCACGATCCAGTCCGGAAATTCCCGGACGGTCGATGTTGCCGCACTCCAGCACGAACGTCACGTCGCGGGTTTCCGCAGCCCGCGAGGCCAGTCGGACCTGATCGGCGCCCGGTAAGGAAACGTAGCGCGCAGGTACAGGGTCCCGACTGAGCAATTCGACCTTCTTGCCCAGAGCTTGAAGGATCAGCGCAAGCGCGAGCTGTGAACCGAGGGAGTCACCATCGGGACGCACGTGGCTGACCACAAGAAAGTCTGAGTTCGACCGGATCGTTTCGACGACTTTCTGAATCATCGTTCCTCGGAATCAATTTGACCCAAAAGCTCTTCGATTCTCATTTCTTTTTCAACGGACTCGTCGTAGTGAAACGTCAATTCCGGTGTTCGCTTGAGGTACCCCAGCCGGTGACTCAACTGTCTTCGGAGAAAACCCCGTGCCGAATCCAGTCCTTCTAGAGCCGTGCGACGCGCCCCTTCAGCGCCTAAGGTACTGACATAGACCCGAGCATGTCGCATGTCGTTTGAGACACGGACGTGGGTCACAGCGAGCAAGTCCACGCGCGGGTCGTCGATCTCGCTTTCGATCAGTGCGCCGAGTTCAATCTTCAGCTGTTGTGCCAGCCGTTCCAATCTCTTCTTTTCAGCCATGACCTCGATCGGGAAAAAGCCCTCGATGGCTAATTCAGCCGTCGAAAACGACGACAAGTCCGATGCCGCGCCGCAGGCTGCCGGAATACTAAATATTACAGCAGCCTGTCAGAGGAATTCGACAATTCCGCTTACCGTGCAGTCCGGCAAAGTCCGCTCGACCTCTTCGAGTGCGAGATTCAATTGCGTCTCCAGGTAGCCCGCATCAGGACCGATACTGACGACGCCGACCCCGGCTCGTTGCCAGAGGTCCTGATGGGCCAGTTCGGAGACGGCAACGTTGAAGCGTTTGCGCAACCGATCCTTCAGACTCCGCAAGGCCATGCGTTTATCTTTCAGTGAATGTGCGTACGGGAGATGGATGTCGAGTTGGAGCAGCCCGATATGCATGCGATGCCGTGAAGAGTGAACAGCGACACGTCCGGGTGGACCGGCCAGTGCGAATGCTCCTGACCCATCCCGCCCAGCCGTCAACCCTGGCCCAGCCGTTAATTGTCAACCGACGCCGCGGGGTCGCCGGTCTTAAATTCCAATCTCGGCAGCGACTTGCTCGGTGGAGAAGGCTTCTATCACGTCTCCGATTTTGAGGTCGTTGTAGCCCTGTAATCCGATGCCGCATTCGTAACCGGAACGGACCTCGGCGGCGTCTTCTTTGAATCGTTTCAACGACCCAATCTTGCCTTCGTAAATGACGACGTTGTCGCGCAACAACCTGATTTGGGCGTTCCGGGCGATTCGGCCGTCGGTAACGTAGCTGCCGGCGATCGTTCCGATCTTCGGAACGCGGAAGGTATCGCGAACTTCGGCAGTCCCCATGAAGGATTCTTTCGTAACCGGATCC
This sequence comes from Terriglobia bacterium, assembly GCA_965263045.1. GTDB lineage: Bacteria > Acidobacteriota > Terriglobia > 20CM-2-55-15 > 20CM-2-55-15. The sequence continues at coordinate 2,421,348 of CBDHGK010000041.1, read as the reverse complement.
AATACACCCACCATCGCCTGTTTCATTTCGTCCACAACGTTGTAGATGACGGTGTGCAGTCGGATGTCGACATTTTCGTGAGCCGCGATTTCCGATGCCTTCTTCTCCGGACGGACATTGAAGCCGACGATGATGGCATTCGAGGTTGCCGCCAAAAGAACGTCATATTCAGTGATTGCGCCGACCGCGGCATGTATTATCCGAACTTTGACCTTGTCTGTTTCGAGCTTGTTCAGCATTTCGGTCAGGACCTCGGTCGAACCCTGAACATCGGCCTTCAAGACGATTGGAACTTCCTTGACCTCTCCCTTTTCCATTCGGACATGCAGCTGGTCCAATGTCAGTCGGGATTTCTTGGCGAGCGCTATGTCTCGCAACTTCTCCTGGCGGAACTGCGAGATCTGGCGCGCCTTCGTGTCATCAGTGATCACCTGAAACGCGTCTCCGGCCATGGGGAGTCCTTGCAGGCCCAGCACTTCGACGGGAACCGACGGACCCGCCGCGGTTACCTGTTTGCCGTTTTCGTCATACATCGCACGCACCTTGCCGTATACGGCGCCGACAATGAAGTTGTCTCCAACTTTCAGTGTGCCGTTCTGCACCAGCATAGTAGCGACGTTGCCCCGCCCTTTGTCCAGTTTCGCTTCCAGCGCCGTGCCCATCGCCGGGAAATTCGGGTCTCCTTTGAGCTGGCGCATATCAACTACGAGATGGATCATTTCCAGCAGCAGTTCGATATTGGTCTTTTGTTTGGCTGATACTTCCACCATGACGGTGTCTCCACCCCAGTCTTCAGCCAGAACTTCCTTTTCGGCCAGTTCGCGTTTGACCTTTTCTACGTTCGAGTTGGGGACATCGACCTTGTTGATTGCGACCAGAAGTGGAACGTTGGCCGCCTTCGTGTGAGATATCGACTCCAATGTCTGCGGCATGACGCCGTCATCGGCCGCCACGACAAGAATCACTATGTCGGTGACCGAGGCGCCACGCGCTCTCATCAGGGTGAATGCCTCATGGCCCGGTGTGTCGAGGAACGTAATCTTGCGGTCGCCCGTTTGAACCTGGTAAGCGCCGATATGTTGAGTAATGCCTCCATGTTCGGACTCGGTGACGCGGGTCTTCCGGATCGCGTCCAGCAGGGAGGTCTTGCCGTGATCGACATGCCCCATGATCGTGACCACAGGAGGCCGCGTCTCCATGTTTTCAGGCTCGCTCACCTCGACGGCTTCAAGCATCACGCTCTCTTCAAACGTGACGAAATCGGCTTCTGCGTTGAAATCTTTGCAGAGTTCCACGGCCAGATCCTTGTCCAGCGCCTGGTTTATTGTCGCGAACATCCCGCGGTCCATCAGCTTCTTGATGACGTCTTTAGAACGCGCGTCCAGTTTTTCAGCCAGGTCTTTGACCGTCAGGTTTTCGGTCAACGTGACCCGACGGAACTCGCGAACCGCTTCCGCCTTCGGTTGGGGCATCGGCCGTCGTTCCATCGAACGTGCGACGCGCTGGGCCCGGGTCTGCCTCGGGCGGTCGCGACGTATGTCATGCCGGGGTGGCATGGGACCCCTGGGGCGAGCAGGGACTGAACTCCCCGGTCCAGGTCGAATGGGCGCGGATCGTCCCTCACGGGGAGGTAAGGGCCTGCGGCCCGGCGTTGGAATTGGCCGATTCTGCTGGCGAAGTCGTTCCTGGGCCAACTGCTGCATTGTCTTTCGCGGTTCGACCGGGCGTGGCGGTGGTTCAGGTTTCTTGGCAGCGGGCGATTTCGATTCCGTGTCACCGGGGGCGGGCTGTTCTGATTTGTGAACGGGCGGCGACCCGGCCGCAGGCGCCGCATGTTGAACGGTCGCAGCTGCCGGGCTGGCCTCCGGCGTTTCGGGTGGTGTTTCGACGGTGGCCGACGGTTGGGGTGCTTCAGCGGGTTCGGCTGGCTTTGGCTTGGCCTTGACCAGTTTGGGTTCGGGTGTGACTTTCTCCGGCTTCTTCTCGTCCGGTTCGGTCTCAGTTTTTGCAGTTTTCCGTGTTGCAGCCTTGGCCTTCTTCGCTGTGGTCTTTTTCTTGGGTTTTTCGATGACGAATACGCCGAGAGTTTTCCTCAACTGCTCCGCCATGCGGTCTTCGACCGTGTTGGAGTGTGAGGTGACCGGCGCACCGAGGTGCTGTAACTCTCGAATCACTTCGCTATTGTCACGATTGAGTTCGCGCGCTAGCTGGTAGACTCGCAGCTTCCCCATTCTGTACCCTTAACCTCCCTGCCTCAGATATCCAAACACTCACGATACCATGTTGGTCCGCCCAACGCCGGGCGGACATCCCGGTCCGTGTTTCCTGGCCATCACGACTCGACTAGGTTTCTATCGCTGATCGCGTGGTTCATTCTTCCTTTACCGTTCCATTACCGTTCAATTGCCGTTCCTTTACTCTTGTCCCCGGTCGTCTGAAACTTCTGCGCCTTCATCTGCCACCGCTTCGGCAACTGGGCTCAGGTCAGAGTCCAGCCCGTCACCGGCCTGCACCAGCAGGGGGGCCTCGCTGGAAGTTTCAGAGTCGACGGTTGCTTCCGGAGATAGGGGCTCTGACGTGGCGTCATCAGTTTGTTCGGTGTCACCGGCAGCGGTCGTTTCAGCCGCCGCAGCGTCGGCGACGTTGCTCTCCCCGGCGTCCACCGCGTTCCCGGCCTCAGGCGGTTGGGTGCCCGCATCGGAAGCTCCGGTGGGGGTTGCCTCGGGGTCGGGAGAGTTCCCAAGCCCCACCGCCTCGGCCTGCAGGGTGTCTTCTTCTTCGGACTTGCCGAACATCCGTTCCTGGGTCGAACGCTCGAGGTCGTCTTCATAGGTCGGCATTGTCGCGTAATATTCGGAGAGTTCGTCCCGTATTTTGTCGACCGTTTTACCACCTATTCCCGGAACCGCTTCCAGGTCTTCCGGCGCCCGGTCAGCCAGTTGTTCGACGGTCGTGATATCCGCTGAGGCCAGTTTGCTGATGATGCCCGGAGTCAGGCCAGCAATGGATTCCAGCGGCGTTGCTGCCTGGAGGCGACCGATCTGGTCTTCGATTTCGGTGCGCTTTTCCGCTTCACTCTTGATGTCGATGCGCCAGCCGATAAGCTTTGAAGCCAGTCTTACGTTCTGGCCCTTCTTCCCGATTGCAAGCGAAAGTTGACTGTCTTCGACCACGATCTCCATTACCCGCAGTGGCTCCTCGCCCTCTCTCCCTTCGGTACTCGGCGTGTCGAGTATGGAAACACGGCTGACCTGTGCGGGGCTGATCGCGTTGGTTGCAAACGTCTCGAGGTCGTCGGACCACTGGATGATGTCGATTTTTTCGCCCCTCAGTTCACGAATGATCGACTGTACACGACTGCCTTTCATTCCGACGCAGGCGCCAACCGGATCCACGTCCCGCTCTCTTGAGGTCACAGCAATCTTGGTCCGTTCGCCGGCCTCCCGTGCAATGCTTCGAATCTGCACGGTACCGTCGTAGATCTCCGGCACCTCGGTCTGGAAAAGATTCTGAACAAGGATGGAGTCCGCCCGGGAAACGATCACCTGCGGCCCTCGGGTTGTCTTTTCAACCCGGACAATGACCACTCGCATCCGGTCACCGACAGTAAAGCTTTCCAGTCGAGACTGTTCACGGCGTGGTAGCCGACCCTCGGTCTTTCCCAGCTCCACGATAATGTCGCCGTTTTCGAATCGCTTTACGATGCAGTTGACGATTTCGCCGACGTGTTCGTGGTACTCGGCGTAGACGCTTTCTCTTTCGGCTTCCCGGACCTTCTGAAAAATGACCTGTTTGGCCATCTGTGCCGCAATGCGTCCGAGTCCGTCGGTCGGTTTTTGAAATTCCAGTTCGTCATCGACCTGAACGCCATCTCTGAGCCCCTGAGCCTCCTCGAGCGAGATCTCAAACGTTTCGTCTTCGACCGTGTCGACGACCTTCTTAACCCCGAACACCTCTATTTCGCCCGTGTCCGGATTGATTCTGGATCGAAGTTCTTCCTCAGTCTTGAAGTACTTCCGAGAGGCGGCCACTATTGCATCTTCGATCGCATCGATGACGACTTGGGGATCGATCCCCTTTTCCCGGCTTATCTGGTCGATCGTCTGGAACAGCACATTAGACATCGTTATCGACTCCTTGGACGGCGCGTCATTTCCAAGTCCCAATCTACTTCCAAGCGTGCCTCTCGGATCACGTCGAACGGTATTTCCAGCAGCTCGGCCCCGGCCATCTCCAGTTGAACGTTGTCCCCCTGGATCCCGTGAAGCCGGCCCCTAAAAACCTTCTGAATGTGAAGCGGAGATTGAGTCTGGATCTTTGCTAAACGTCCTTGGAATCGCACAAAGTCATCCCTGCTGACCAGTTTGCGATCCAGACCCGGTGAGGAAACTTCCAGCGTGTAGGAAAATTTGAATAAATCTTCTACATCGAGAACCGTTCCAACCTGCTCACTGATCAGTGCGCAATCGCGGTGCGAAACCCCGTCTATCTTGTCAATGAAAACACGAAGGACCCGCTGTCGTCCGGAACCTTTGAGCTCGAGATCGACCAGGTCAAACCCTTCGGCAACAACGATTTCATTGACAAGCTGACGTATTTGATCCAGCTCAACTCCCACGCAAACAAAAAGTGGGCTCAACGGCCCACTTTCCCCTACGGAAAAAGTATAGGTTCGGGGGTCACTGAAATCAACGGGTTATTTGGCGATCACGCATTGCAATCCATCGGGATCGGTCCGGGGGAAGCATCCTCATCGGGTCAGGACGTACTTCAGCCACAGAATGACCATCATCGAGACAAATCCTATGGCGGCGTTGTACTCCCTGTTAGCACGATAGCAATCGAGGGAAAACGACTCAAATATCTTCGAAGGGATCCGCCGGGGCAGGAAACAGGGGACCCTCCGGCGGAACTCGTCGAACTCCGAGCCGAAGGAGTCACGCAAATACGCCTCTTCGCTCTTGATCACGACCGGATAGATCAGTGCCGATGGAACCACGAGAAGCACGCCAGCGACCAGGTTCCCGCTCATGATGGCGAAGCCCAGCGCCAGCAGAAAGCTGCCGAAATACAAGGGGTTCCGCGTCACGCGATACGGTCCCAGTTGTGCCAGTGAGGTGTTTTTGCGGATGACTCCCGCAGCCGATCCCCGGAAAATAATGCCCGTCCCGGCGATGGGAAGTCCGATGGCCAACATCGGCATGGCAGGCTGTGCCAGGTATAGAACGGCGGCTGCGAGGACAAAACCGAGGGGGACGCGTGCGCGTGCGAGACGCTTGAGCATCAGGCCTCGGTGGTGCCCGAGATTGGGGTCCAACGTGCTTCGAAACTCAGCCGCTTTTTGCACGCCTCATAGACATGATCGACCGAAATTTCTTTAAGGCAGTTGAGATGTTCGAGCGGGCAGGCGGCTCTTTCGTAGCAGGGCCGACAATCCAACCGGCGTTCGACAACAATGTCCTCACGCCTGAACGGGCCGTTGCGGTCGCTACTGCTCGGACCGAATATGGCCACGACAGGCACTCCGACCGCCGCTGCGAAATGCATGGGTCCGGTGTCTCCACCGACGAAGAGACGGGCTCGTTCACACAGCGCAACGAGCTCCGGAAGGGTCGAACTGATCTTGAGAATGTCCGGACCCGCAACCGCTTCAATTCGGTGCGCCAGGTCGTCCTCGCCAGGTCCCCAGGTCAATGCAACCGGCAGCCCCTCATGCATCAGTCTTGCCGCCAGCTGCCCGAAACGTTCCGGGTCCCACCGCTTCGTCATCCAGTTTGCGCCCGGATTGATCAGGACGAAATCTCTGGCATCACCCAGTTTCCGTGAAATCGTGTCCCGGGCCGAGGCTGATGCTTCCAGAGGTACGGGCGTATTCCAGTCCGGCGAAATACCCAAGGGTTTAAGTAGTTCCATCTGCTGGTCAATGATGTGGACACGGCGCGGCTTGACGACCTCGGTATAGAAGAAACGGCTAACGGATTCCTTGAGAAAATCCCGTTCCCATCCGATCCGGACCGGGGCGGCGGAGAGGTAGCCAACGAAGGCGGATTTCAGCAATCCCTGGAAATCGATCGTGCAGTCGTAGCCGTCTGTTCTGAGGGCCCAGACGAAGTCCAGGATCTCCTTGGCGCTGCCGATACCGGGACTGTATCGCCACTGGTAGGTGTCGATCGGCACCAGTCGAACACCCAGGCCACTCATGTCTACTACGATCTTGTTCTTTCGTTCTATCAGCCAGTCGATCTCCGCGTCTGGAAAGTGGTGCAGAAGCTGGCTGACCGATGGCAGGCAGTGAACGATGTCCCCGAGGGAACCAAACTTAACGACGAGAATGCGTTTGGGCGCACCTGACGTTGTTGCGATGGAATTTTCCGGGTGCATTGCCGTGTTCTGAGAAACTGATCAGAAGCTATCACAAGATTGTCACGGGTTACGAGTGACAAGTCTGGACGTCGACAAGCAGGTCCGCCTGACGGGTGTGCGGAATTTTGTTCGATTTCCTAGTGGCCTGTAGCAGAGACATCGCCAGTGGCGCCGATGGGTCTTGCCAGGCGAGATCGCGAAGCGAGGAGGGAATGATGCTGTTTCATCATGACCCGGCTTAATAATGCGGGGCAAAGATATCGACGGCAACCCCCATCGGCCCGGAGGGTTCGGGCGGAACGGGGCCGTCTTCGTTGTCGCTCCTCCTCGGAATGCAGGAGCATTCCCTCGTCGTTGACTCCTAAAATCCGGCCCCGTTGCGCTCCGAACGCCACTGGCGATGTCTCTGTTACAGGCCACTAGTGCCGATCGGGTCTGTTTTGCCGTACCTGCGGGCCAAACCGCTCCAGTATCCGCGTCAGCGTGTCTTTGGTTGAGTGATCCTTCGGATCACCGGCGATGCGCACTTCGCCACCGTAATGGGCGACCTGATCGCGTTCGGGGACCGTATCCTCGGTGTAGTCGGTCCCTTTCGCATGAATATGGGGGTGCAGGGAGTCGATGATGGCGCGGACATCCAGTTCCCCGAAAGTCACGACGTAGTCGACCGACATCAGGGCAGCTACCAGAGCCACCCGTTCATCCAATGTCAGGATAGGGCGTCCGGGCCCTTTAAGCCGGCGTACGGAGGCATCGTTGTTGATTGCGACAACCAGCACGTCGCCAAAGCTTCGGGCATCGCTGAGATAGCGGACGTGTCCGACGTGAAGGATGTCGAAGCATCCGTTCGCCAGGACCACACGTCGGCCTGAAACCAGCGCGGGTAGTTCGTCGAGTTTGCGGAGTTTCATCAAGTCAGCATCGGCCCGTCAGTACCGGTCGGAATCGGCGGCGACGGCTTCGGTGAGTTCCCGTCGGGTGACGGTTCGGGTGCCATGCTTCATCACAGCGATTCCTCCCGCATAGTTGGCCAGCCGCGCTGCTTCACGGAAGCTTGCCCCTGCGGACAGGGCAAGCGTAAACACGGCAATGACAGTGTCGCCGGCACCCGTGACGTCTGTGACCTCGTCCGTACCGTATATGGGTATGTGGGTGGTCTTCCGCCTGCGCTCGAACAGGGCCATACCGTTCTTTCCTCGGGTGACCAGGAGGGCTTCAAGTTTCAGCCGGCGCAACAGTCTCCGTCCGGCTCGCTCCAGTTTGTTCAGATCGTTTCCGATGCTGATACCGAGGGTCTCTTCGACCTCAGGTTCGTTTGGCGTTGCTGCGGTCAGGCCCCGGTATTCCCCGAGGCCGTATCGGGAGTCAACGGTTACCGGGATGGAGGTCTCAGTGAACTCGGAGCTCACCGCAGGTTCGACCAGGCCGTACCCATAGTCGGAAATCAGAGCGGCATCCGCCGTCTTGAGACGGCTGCGGAGGCCACCGAGGATGGCCCGTCGCCCAACAGTGGACTTGTGGGGCGCTCCGACATCCAGACGCAGGACCTGCTGGTGGTAGGCATGCGCCGCCCCGGCTATGACCCGCGTCTTGGTCGGCGTCCGGTAGGATTTGAGCTTCCGGATGCCGCCTGTGTCGACGTTGAGTGAGGCGAAATAGTCGAGCAACTGTTGTCCTTCCGTGTCGTCGCCAACAATGCCCACGGGTACGGGCTCTGCACCCATGGCCCAGAGGTTGTGCGCGGCGTTGGCGGCGCCCCCAGGCACCAACTGGGTCTCCCGATGAGACAGAATCAATACCGGGGCCTCCCGGGAGACGCGAGAGATCTCTCCGTACACAAACACATCAGCGATCAGGTCGCCATACACCACGACGCGCCGACCCTGAAACGCATCAATTAGGGTGTTGAGCGTCATCTTCCCTTCCGAATCAGTTCTGCAGCTTCGGCCAGGTCTTCAGCGAACAGGTCAGGCTGCATCTCATCATCCTGACATAGCGCTCTCTCTCTTTGCCCGTCGCCCGTCATTACCAGGATCGTTCGGGTACGGGCAGCCTTGCCCGCTCGCACGTCTGAAATCCGGTCGCCCACCATATACGAACTGCTGAGATCTATTCCGAACTCGCGCTGAGCTCTAATCAGCATTCCAGGTCGAGGCTTTCGGCAAGGGCAGTCTGACGCGGTTGTGTGCGGGCAGAAATAAGCGCCATCCAACCGGGCCCCGTATCGTGCGATTGCGTCACGCAGGCGGTCGTGGACTCGATGAACCATGCGTTCGGTGAAGTAACCGCGTTCGACGCCGGACTGATTCGTTGCCAGGATCACGCGCATCCCGGTGTCATTCATTTTTCGGATGGCGTGACCTGTCCACGGGAATATGCGGTAGCGGGCGACGTCGTACATGTAGCCGATTTCTTCGGAAACGGTTCCATCCCGGTCCAGAAATACCGCCCCGTGGTTCGTGTTCTCCGACCTCATGAAACGAATTCGCCCGGGTCTGGCTCGAGGCGCACTGCTCTTGCCGCCTCGAATACATCTTCGACCGAGACGGCTTCCATACATCGGTGATCGATCGGACACTCTCGGAGCAGGCATGGGCTGCAGGCCATTGCGTGTCGCACGACGCGGGTCCTCGGGCCGATGGGTCGCGTGACCTCCGCATCAGTGGAACCAAAGACCGCGACAGTTGGAGTTCCTAATGCTGCCGACATATGCATTGGGCCTGAATCGTTCGTGATCATGATCGATGCCAGTGACAATACTCCCAGGAGCGTTTCCAGATCCGTTCGACCTGTGAGCGCAACCACGGGGTACTCCATGCACGAGCGAATGCGGTCGGCGAGAGCGGTTTCCGACGCCGACCCGATGACGACGGTCTGAAGATGGAATTCTTCGACAATCTGATCGGCCACCTGCGCAAAGCGGTCTTCGTGCCAGCGCTTCGCGGAACCAAATGCTGCCCCCGGATTCAACACAAGCAGTCCGGCCCCGGGATCCAGACCGCTGGATCGGAGCAACCGTCGCGCCGCGATCCGTGCCTCATCGCTTGCGACGATCTCTGAAGTCGGTTCCTCCAGGGCTCCAAATACGGACCGTGCCAAGTCCAGATAGTAAGCTACCTGATGCCGTTTTTCGATCGGTTTGGCGATACGCTCGGTGAGCAGGAAGCCCCGGCCGTCGGTCGCATAGCCAGCCCGCACCGGAACACCCGCGGCGAACACGGTGAGAGCGGATTCGAATGAGTTTGGTAGCAGCAGCGCCAGGTCAAATCTTCTTCGACGGACCTCGCCCGCCGTGCCGAACCATTCCCGTAGTGGTGGTTTCGGTTGCGTCCAGACTTCATCAATGAAACCAGCAGAACGGAAGAGCCCACCAACCCACGGGCGGACCATGAGGGTAATGCTGCTGTGCGGGAATCGAGCGCGCACGGCCTTGATAGCGGGTATGCTCAAGACAGCGTCGCCGACCCAGTTGGGCCCACGAATCAAGATGCTACTGGGTTCCATTGATCCGTTCGAGAATGAGGTCCCGAAGCGCTTCAAAGCGCCGTATCTTAGCAGAAATGCGAAGGAAGTAACAGTCGCTCCCAGGCAGGCGGACAGCGTCCTTTTCCGTCGTTATGCAGGCCCCCGGGCCCAGGTTGCTCAAGTCTCTGGAGCGGTACCTGTGATGGTCGGGAAATACTTTCATTTGATGCGGCCGTAATCCCATATCATCAAGCGCGCGGAAGAATCGTTCCGGTTTGGCGATCCCGGCAAAAGCAGATAGCGGCATTCCGGCAAATGTTTCCGGGGCGATGAGGTTGCCGTCCTTCACGATACCGTCGACGATCGTCTCGACGCTGAAACGGGGAAGCGAAAGATGTGGAGCCGGCGCGAGTTCTGACTCATGGACCAGGGCTGCATGGGCTCTCTCAAGCGCGCTTCGCGGTTCACGCCATCGCCCGATGGGGAGCAGGTGTTCGTCTTCCGACCATTCGATGGGGTCGATTGCCACGAGATCGACGTCGCGGTGCAAGTTTCGATGTTGGAAACCGTCATCGAGGATAAATAAATCACCCAGCTGGGCTGATTCAGCACTAAGACCGGCCCGGTAGCGGTCCCCACCGACAACGACGGCCACCCCGGGAAGCCGGATGGCCATCAGTGAAGGTTCGTCCCCGGCTTCGGACCAGTCCACTTCCGGCCCCTGACCGCGACTGACGACAACGATTCCACGGCTACGCCGTCGATATCCCCGCGACAAAACCACGGGACGATAACCGAGGTTCCGGAATTGAGTGGCCAACTCGATCACGAGGGGCGTTTTGCCGGTACCTCCGAGGGTGAGGTTGCCGACGCTGATAACCGGATGATTGAGACGTCGGGCGGGGAGGAATCCGCTGTCGTAGAGACGGGCCCGTGTCTTTACGAACGTCCCGAATATGCGGCTCATCGAACCATCGCCGTGTCTTCATCCAGTCCGAGTGACAGGCGGACGGCTTCCAGGAAGCGTGCTGTGGCGCCCCGGTTGTTTTCCACAAGTTGGCGGCCGCTTTCTCCCATCCGAGCTGCTTCGGTCGGCGCGTTCAACAGCATGCGGACGCGATCGATGAGTCCGTCGACGTCCTTAACCTGTACGGCCGCCTGTGAATCGAGAAACGTCCGTGCCATGTCGCGGAAGTTTTCCATGTGCGGGCCAAAGATAACGGCTTTTGAGAATCGAGCCGGTTCCAGCAGGTTGTGCCCTCCCCTCGGCACCAGCGTGCCGCCCATGAAGACCAGCGTTGCATATTCGAAAACCGCGGTCAGTTCACCGATCGTGTCGAGCAATACGACGTCGGAGGGTGCGGTTTCCGGCGTGATCGTGGACCTTCGGGTATAAGTCCAGCCGCTTGATCGAAGCATTCGCTCGACGTCACCAAAACGTTCTGGACGCCGGGGCGCAATCAGTAATTTCAGTCCGGGTTGAGTCTTGCGCAACTGTCGATAGGCTGCGAGCACCAGGGGTTCTTCTCCGGCCGCAGTGCTGGCGGCCACGATGAGCGGCTGTGACCGATTGAGCGTAGCCTGGAACGTTTCGTCCAGTCCACGGGCGGTTTCGCTCAGATCGTACTTCAGATTTCCGAATACCACGACTTTGTCTCGCGGAGCCCCGATTGAACAGATTCTATCCGCGTCCATCTGGGACTGCATTCCCAGGACGCGGTATTGGACGAATACCTTCCCCAGCCATCGTCGTGCCAGACGGTATTTTTTGTGCGACTGGTCCGAGATCCGTCCGTTAACCATGAAAACAGGAATCTTGCGACGGCCACAAGCGCGGATGAAATTGGGCCATATTTCGGTTTCGGCAACGATGACAAGGTCGGGCTGGATCCGATCCAGGCACCGCCGGACGGAACCGGGAAGGTCCAGGGGAAAATAGATCACACGATCGAGGTCGGACCGTTCCAGAGCCAAGGCGCGGCCTGTGGCTGTCGTGGTTGAAAGCACGATCCGCTTCTGAGGGAACTGCTTACGAAGCCCGTCCAGCAGTGGACTCATAGCCTTGACTTCGCCGACCGACACCGCATGGACCCAGATCGTGGCTCCACCTTTTTCCGGGCCGAGGAAACCGAGTCTTTCTCCGATGGACGGCAGATACTTTCGAAAGCGAATCAGGTAGTAGGGAAGTGTCAGAACGAGACCCAGACCGAGAACGGACGTGTACAGCACGTACATGTGTCGCCAGTATATTCTGAAAGTTTGGGAGATCGGTTATCATGGGTCGTTTCTTTTGGCTTCCAGTTCCCGGTTGCCCACCATCGCGTCCGTGGATTGATGCGGTAAATCTGAATTTGGAGAGCATTCATGGCAATAAAGGTTGGGGTTAACGGCTTTGGCCGGATCGGTAGAAATTTTTATCGTGCGGTTCGAGGTGATGCGGATATCGACATCGTCGCGCTCAACGACATTACCGACCCGCCGACGCTGGCGCACTTGCTCAAGTACGATTCAGTTCTAGGGAATCTCGATTCCGATGTCGAGGCGGTCGAGGGCGGGCTGTTGGTTGACGGAAAGACGATCCAGGTTTCGAGCGAAAGAGATCCGGCCCGGATCGATTGGCCCCGCTACGGCGTCGACCTTGTTCTGGAATCCACCGGTTTCTTTGCGACCGGAGAGGCGGCGGCAAAGCATATGCGAGGATCGGTGAAAAAGGTCATCATTTCAGCTCCTGCAAAGGGTGAAGACATCACCATCTGCGTCGGTGTAAACGATGACAAATACGATAAATCGACACACAACATTATTTCCAATGCGTCCTGCACGACGAATTGCCTGTCACCGGTGGCCAAAGTGCTCCATGAGAAGTTCCAAATCGAGAACGGCCTGATGACGACGGTGCACTCCTACACAAACGACCAGAAGCTTCTAGATTTGCCTCATGGGGATCTTCGGCGCGCCCGCGCTGCGGGGTTGTCGATGATCCCAACCTCGACGGGAGCCGCCAAGGCCATCGGCCTTGTCATGCCCGAATTGAAAGGGAAACTGGACGGAATCGCGATTCGCGTCCCGACACCCAACGTGTCCATAGTGGATCTGACGATTAAGACTGCCAAACCGATTACGGCCGAATCGGCAAATCAAGCGCTTGCCGAAGCGGCGAACGGGCCGCTCAAAGGCATACTCGAGTACTCGGAGAAGCCGATGGTGTCGATCGATTTCCTGCGGAATCCGCATTCATCAATCGTCGATGCACCGCTGACGAAGTCCCTGGGTGACAATCTGCTCAAGGTGTTTGCCTGGTACGACAACGAGTGGGGTTTCAGTTGCCGCTTGCGTGACTTGATCAAGATTGTACTGAACTAAGGACGGGCGACCCTGGAGTCCTGTCAGACCGCAGAACTGACAGTGTGCGCTCACAGAGCGTACCTACATCGTGTGTCCGAAGGTATGTGCAGTCTGTGATCCCACATAGCGACAAGAGAATGATGGTGTGCGGTCTGTGACCCCACATCCGACCGAACGCATTGTCCAAGTTATCGATCACGGATCTGGATCTCTCCGGCCGGCACGTCTTCATGCGCGTCGACTTCAATGTCCCCATTTCGGATGGCACAATTACCGACGATTCCCGAATCCGTTCAGCGCTGGAATCGATCGACTTCATACTCAGAAAGGGTGGCCGGCTCATTCTGGCCTCGCACATGGGCCGACCGCGGGGTCTATTCACCCCCGAACTGAGCCTGGGTCCGGTCGCTGTGAGATTGGGCGAGTTGTCAGGTCGCACTGTCCAATTCGCTTCCGACTGCGTTGGACCCGAAGTGGAAACCATGGTTGATCGCTTGGAAGCGGGTGCACCGCTGCTGCTTGAAAATCTACGTTTCCACCCTGAGGAAGAGGCCAACGATCCTGAATTTGCCGCCCGCCTCTCCCGGTTATGCGACGTGTACGTCAATGACGCGTTCGGAGCGGCTCATCGTGCCCACGCATCGACCGTCGGCATGGTTTCGCACGCCGGACAGTCTGCGGCCGGCTTCCTGATGGCGCGGGAACTGGATGCCCTGGGGCGGGCGCTCGAAGGTGCGGCCCATCCGTATGTATCCATCATCGGCGGGGCGAAAATATCTGGCAAGATCGAGCTGATCGAGCACTTTCTCGGGATCGCCGATGACATCCTGATTGGTGGCGCGATGGCGTATACCTTTCTTCGGGCACAGGGTATGGTCACAGGAAAGTCGCTCGTCGAAGAAGATCGAGTGGAACTGGCACGGCAACTGCTGGAATCAGCGCGGAATTACGACCGGAGAATCCTGTTGCCCGAAGACCATGTCGTAGCTCGGGATTTTGAGGGTGAGGCCGTCCGCACGGTTCTTACATCGGATACGGCACCTGAAGAGATGGGACTCGACATCGGACCCCAAACGATTGATCGTTACAGTGAAGTGATTGGCCGTGCCAAGACGGTGGTGTGGAACGGACCGATGGGAGTTTTCGAGAATCCGAACTTTGCCGAAGGGACGTTGGCGGTTGGACGGGCCGTGGCCAGTTCGAGCGCGTTCTCAATCGTGGGGGGCGGCGATTCGGCGGCCGCGGTCCGCGCCTCCGGTCTGCGGGATTCGATCAGTCATGTTTCAACAGGCGGTGGCGCGGCCCTGGAGTTTCTTTCGGGCCGGCAGTTGCCTGGCGTGGAAGTCCTGCCGGAAGGTTGAGCGTTAGCAGCCGACTCGCACAAGCTGCGGAAAAACAGGAAACTAACAGGAAACTAAAGATGCGTCGAGAGATCATTGCTGGAAACTGGAAATTGTTTAAAACCCAAGCCGAGACGCGCGCGTTTTTTGATGCGCTGCTCCCGGCTATTGCCGGTGTGGATCACTGTGACGTCGTTGTCGCACCCCCGTTTACGGTTCTTTCGGCGGCCGCGGATGCCGTGAAGGGCAGGCCTGTGGCGATATCCTCGCAGGACGTGTACTGGGAAGAGGAAGGAGCCTACACCGGAGAGGTGTCGGCGTCCATGCTGCGCGACGCGGGCTGCAAATACGCGATCATTGGACACTCGGAGCGGCGGCAACTGTTTGGCGAGACTGACCGAACGGTCTCCCGAAAGATATCGGCCGTGTTGGCCCAGGGAATGAAAGCCATCGTCTGTGTGGGCGAATCACTCGAGGAAAGAGAAGGGGGAACGGCGGAAAAGCTCGTGAAGTCACAACTCGGGGCCGGGCTGGCTCAATTGACTGCTTCTGAGCTTTCCAATATCATTGTCGCCTATGAGCCGGTCTGGGCGATCGGGACCGGACAGACGGCAACGCCTGAGATAGCCGGCAGGATGCATGCTGCGATTCGAGGAGCGATTCTTGAATCTTACGGGCAGACTGTGGCAGAGTCGTTGAGGATACTCTACGGTGGCAGTGTCAAGCCGGGGAGCATTGCCGACCTGATGGCGCAGGCCGATATCGATGGAGCCCTGGTCGGCGGCGCGAGTCTTGATGCGGAATCGTTTGCGGCAATAATCCGTTACGGAAAACCCTAGATCACGAATTCAACATGATTACAATTCTGACCATCATCCATATAATCGTTTCGGTGTTTCTCATCCTGGTCGTGCTGTTGCAGCAGGGTAAAGGACAAGACTTTGCGGGTACGTTCGGGGGCGGAGGGACGCAGGCTTCATTCGGAGCCCGGAGTTCGACCACCCTCCTTCACCGGTTGACGACCGTAGCCGCGGTGATGTTCATGGTGACGTCGTTGTCACTGACCGTCATGATCTCCCAGCCGGGTACGGGTTCCGTCATCAGCGGTGATATCGAGCCGATCAGTGTCGAGACAGTCGTCGTCGAGACCAATACGGATGCGGCGGAACCGGCAGCCACCGAGGATGCCGGGGGCGGTGAGCCGACCCTGGGGGGGACACCGGAGCCCGAAGCAGAGACGGACAATTAGCCAGCCGAAGTGGTGGAACTGGCAGACACGCCATCTTGAGGGGGTGGTGCCTTCGGGTGTGCGGGTTCGAATCCCGCCTTCGGCATTTTAGAATCAGTCATTTAGACCCAAACTGTGACCAGCAATTGGTCACTTTTAGCATGTTTGGGCATGGTTTGGTCACATTTTTGGTCACACTTTTCGTACCGTAGCGTGACCCGGCCGCAGCTTCGCCGGGACCTCTTGACGTGAATCCCACCGCTAGAACCTGAGTCTGCAAAGTCACACTTGGTAATACTACCGAAAACCACCTAAAACGCTTGACCGGCACGGGCTTCACTCGTTTGCAGGTTGGGAACAGATACGAAGTCTACCGAAACAGACTAGCAGCCCGTGGTGCAAGTCAACTTCATAGTTAACAACGGACCCCATGCGACCGTATCGCGAGGAAGATAGTGGAAGGAGAACGCGATATGGGAATGGGACGGAAAAAGGACCGACAAGCCACGTTATGGGTTGCGACAGCAGAGTTGCCGCGGACAGCGGGCCACGTGTTCTACGAACGGGTTAACCGAATCTTGGACCAAGCCAAGTTCGACCGGTTCGTCGAAGATGCCTGTGAGCAGTTCTACGCTGAGGTGATGGGTCGGCCGAGCGTGGCGCCGGGCAAGTATTTTAGGATGTTGCTGGTGGGCTATTTCGAAGGAATCGATTCGGAGCGTGGCATAGCGTGGCGGTGTGCCGATTCTCTGAGTTTGCGAGGATTCCTTGGAGTCGGGCTGAGCGAAGGGGTGCCGGATCATTCGACAGTCTCGCGGACGCGACGGTTGATCGATCTGGAAACACATGGAAAGGTCTTTTCGTGGATGTTGGGCGTGTTGGCCGGTGAGGGCCTGATCGATGGGAAGACGGTGGGCGTGGATGCATCGACACTGGAAGCCAACGCGGCGATGCGGTCGATCGTACGCCGGGACACCGGAGAAGCCTACAACCAATTCCTGACACGGCTGGCCAAGGCGTCTGGGATCGAGACACCGACGCAAACCGAGCTGGGGCGACTCGACCGCAAGCGGTCGAAGAAAGGATCGAACAAAGAGTGGGAGCATCCCCACGACCCGGATGCGCGAATCACGAAGATGAAGGACGGACGAACGCATCTGGCCCATAAGGTGGAGCATGCCGCCGACATGAAGACCGGAGCCATCCTGGCGGTCACGGTGCAGGGTGCCGATCAGGGCGACACGACGACGATCAAAGAAACGATGATCCAAGCCGCGCATCAGATGGAGACCTTGGCCGCCGATCCTGGATCGAAACTTCGGAACGATGTGCTCTCCGAACTGGTGGCGGATAAGGGCTATCACAGTAACGATACGTTGACCGGATTCAAAGACCTCAACATTCGCAGCTACATCTCGGAACCGGACCGGGGCCGACGCAACTGGAAAGATAAGTCCGAAGAAAAACAGGCCGTCTATGCCAACCGGCGACGAATCCGAGGCAACCGGGGCAAGCAATTACTCCGACAGCGCGGACTGATGTTGGAACGACCGTTCGCACACACGCTGGAAACCGGCGCAATGCGTCGGGTTCACCTCCGACATCGGGACAACATTCTCAAGCGCGTCCTGATTCAATATGCCGCTTTGAATCTGAGCCTGATCCTTCGGAACAATTTCGGAAACGGCACACCACGAGGCCTTCAGGGCCAACATGTCATGGCCTTATTCACCTTAATACTGCTCTGGAGCCACTGTGAATCGCTCTCGTTCCATCCTCAGCGCTCCAGAATCGATTTAGACGCCGTTCCGTCCGGGCGAAGACCTGAAACTCTCAACTCAGAAAACCCCACTTCTGCCACGGGCTGCTAGGCAACAAATAGGCAACGCAGATACAGTTCCTATTCGGCTTCTCGCTTCGTATCTCCGGCCCCGGTCCCTTCCGGGGTACAGTGGTTTTCAAGTCGAATTTCTATGGTGTCTCTAGACAACCCCATGCCACTAAACCCAACAAACTATTTGAAATCAGGGACTCGTTTTTGGGCCCAGTAGGTTCCAGTTTTCGGGTACATACGGACAGAACACGGACAAATGGTTCAAACAGGCGACTGAGATCGAACCTGTAATTTCCAGCTCTGGCAGATTGGCAGTCGATTGAAAACAAAGAACATGCGAGCACTGCCATCCCGACGATAGTGAATTACCCTTCGATGGGATCTTGGAGCGGGTTACGGGCAGGAGCGGAATGGTGGACTTTAAGATGTTGGAACCGGCGAAATGCCCGACGTGTATGCAGCCGCTGACTGAGGACGTTGGTCGAACCGGGATACCCCGTGGCGGTAAAAATCATTTATTTTCAGTTAAATAAATCGTAATAACGTATCAAAATCCGACACCCTCGAAAACACGCCGAGTGGCCCTGCAAGTCATTCTTCTCATACAGGTCTTTGGTGCTTTGTCAACTATGTTCGCTACCGCACAGTCGGGATTCGTTACGGTTTCCCTTCAGAGTGGTCAGAATTGCGAAGGTCTCTTCACCCGGTGTTTTCTAAACTATTGATTTTCAAATCGTTGATTCTAACACCACGGGGACAGCAAAAAGTCAAGTGTCCACGCAACCCTCCATGTTTGGCCACCAATCTGCTGACGATATGTCGAAGGTTGACGTCTTTGGGCCTTCGACA
This sequence comes from Terriglobia bacterium, assembly GCA_965263045.1. Classification (GTDB taxonomy): domain Bacteria; phylum Acidobacteriota; class Terriglobia; order 20CM-2-55-15; family 20CM-2-55-15. Next base: position 2,402,924 of record CBDHGK010000041.1, on the reverse strand, counting down.
TCGAGCTATAACGCTCAACGCCCCCGCGGTGATAAGGAGAATTTCATGACCGCTAATTTAAAGTACTGGGCTCGCATCGGAGGCTTGAGTTGCATTGTCGTCATCATGCTCTCGACTATCTCCGCAGCCGATACTGTTTACACGTTGCCTTCCCCCAACTTCCCCACCTCCACGCACACCGTATCCGGAACCATAACCATCTTAGCCGGGAGGACCGGGGCCTTGACCGCAACCGACGTCACCGGCTTCTCACTCACATTGGGCGATGGGACCGTCCTCGATTTGCTCTTCTCTTTCACCGGAGTAACTGCAACATCGACTGCATTAACTTACACCTCCGGAGGCGGCGTGCGGTTTGATAATAGTCTCAGCCCCACTCCTTTCTGGTTGATCCAAACAAAGGTCGGAACAATTAACAACCGAGTCCGATTTCAGGACGCGACAATTGGGAATAGAGTCGAAGCCGGAAATTTCATCTTTGCTAACGCACCCATCGCAACACCCGAACCCGCATCGCTTACGATGTTGGTCGGCGGTCTTGGACTGATGGGACTCGCAGGTTGGCGACGGCGAAGGAAGCAAACTCAGCTTTCAAACCACTGACGAACCATATCAACCACCGTCGCACGTACTCTTCGTTGCATTGAATTGATGCACCTTGCTCGTAAAGCCGGATGACACGTGCGACAAACCGCTGAACAGTGGTCGGGGCTACTCCAACGAGTCCCGCCCCATTCATTTTGTATCCTAGAAAATCAAAACCACGTTCCGTTCTCCCGATGAACGTCTTATCGGGATGCGTGACGACTTTCAAATCATCGAGCGTCTGCTGCACGGTTTGCACCGCCCGATGCTGGTCGATCCTAGTCCGGCCCCCAACAAAGTGGAATTCCCGCGATCTTCCGGACACCTGAGAAAGGGGTGAAAATGCCCCAGCGAGGTGTCCGATGGCGAATGATAAACGGTGGCGATTCAGCCGCAAATTCAAGAGCGAAGCAGTCCGATTGGGGGGCCAGGAGGGAGCCCCTGTGGCCCAGGTTGCGCTAGCCCGCATAAATCACCAGATGGACCAGAAAAGGCCGCCCTGTTTGGCATAAAGCGTTTGACAAGAACGTTTCAGACACCAAACAAAGGCGGCCCTTATGACGACAGAGTGTAACCAAACCACGTTCGAATTTCACGGACTTAATCAACAAAAAGTGAAGGCTCGATTCGACGGAGGGAAGATCACTTCCGACGCGGGTGTCCTGCTGTTGCGGGAAGTCGAAAAACGAACCGGACTGGTCGGGGGACTGGCCGAATGTTTCGCCGATCACCGGGACCCGCGATTGATCGAGCACACGGTGAAAGAATTGATTGGGCAACGGGTGTATGGCCTGTGTCTGGGATATGAAGACCTGAACGATCACGACCAACTACGCACCGATCCGATGCTGGCCGTGGCGGTGGATAAGGCCGATCCGCTGGGAGGCAACCGACGGCAGGCCAGCGACCGGGGAAAGGCTCTGGCGGCCAAGTGCACACTGAATCGGCTGGAGTTGACTGGGGCTGAAGTCGGCGGGGAGGAGCGATACAAGAAGATTGCGATGGATACGGACCAGGTCGACCGCTGGATGGTCGATGCCTTCATCGCAGCCTATGAATCGGCGCCTGAAGAAATCATTCTGGACCTGGATGCCACCGACGATCCAATCCACGGGCAACAAGAGGGACGATTCTTTCATGGCTACTACGGCAACTACTGTTATCTGCCGTTGTACATCTTCTCGGGTGAGCATCTGCTGTGCGCCCGATTACGGCGCTCCAATATCGATGGCGCGGCCGGATCGGTTGAGGAACTGACCCGCATCATCGGACAGATCCGGAAGAGCTGGCCGGATGTGTCGATCATCGTCCGTGGCGACTCGGGTTTTTGCAGAGATGATTTATTGACCTGGTGTGAATCCCATCACGTGGATTACGTGGTGGGATTGGCCAAGAACAAGCGACTCAAGAAGGTCATCGCCGAAGCCATGGCTCAGGCGAAATCGGAGTTTGAATCCACCGTTCAATCGGCACGGGTATTTAAGGACTTCCGCTATCGCACACGAGACAGTTGGAGCCAACAACGGCGCGTCGTGGGCAAGGCCGAGGTTCTGGCCAAGGGCGCCAATCCCCGATTCATCGTCACCTCCCTCACACCGCAACGTTGGGAGGCCCGTGCGCTATACGAGGATCTCTACTGTGCGCGCGGCGACATGGAGAACCGGATCAAAGAGCAACAACTGGATCTGTTTGCCGACCGCACCAGCGCGGCCACCATGCGCGCCAATCAACTCCGACTGTATCTGTCTTCGGCCGCCTACATGATCATGCATGCACTGCGCCGACTCGGACTCCACAATACCGAACTGGCGCGGGCTCAATGCGGCACGATCCGGCTGAAGCTGCTCAAGATCGGTGCCCGCATCCGGTTCACGGTCCGAAACGTCTGGGTGTCGATGGCTGAAGCCTGTCCTTACGCCGAGGTCTATGCCGCCGTTGTCCGCAACCTACAAACAATGCCACTGCGATGCTGACACCGACGCTGCGGCTTCGTCCCTGAAATCGATTCGCTTACCCAGTCCGAGCCGAGGTGTGTCTGATCGCGATCGTCAACGCTCTATTGAGCACGAAAATCCGCTTCTCACATCGCCAAAAACTCGTCAATTCACCCTGAGACGCTCCCCCCACACCATCTCGCGCCCACCCAGGGTTCTTTTACGCAAAATCGCAATCACGCGTCGATTGGTGATCTATGCGGGCTAAATGGTCCCTTTTGGGCATGGTTTGGTCCCCTTGTTGGTCCCACTTTTGAGGGCGACCATTCCGTTTTCTGCAGCCCCGAACATTCGCTTCCACAGCTTACATGCTGTTTATTCCGACTTTTAGTAGCTGGTGATCGCCGGTTTTGCCCCTTATTCGGCCATTATTGCCCACCTGTAGCCCGTCAGCGCATTTCGGACAGAATCCACTGAAAAACTAAGAGACACTTTCCGCGCTCCGATCGTCTTCAGACCCTGCTGATTCCGCTTGTCCGCCGCATTTTTTGATTCCTTTATGATAAGGATCTTTCTCTTGCATTCGATAAATGCCTTTGATGCATCAAAGATTTCTTCTACGATGCACTTGTTGGAACTGGTGTGATTCTTAAAGCCTTTGTGCACATATTAAATAGTGAGAAATTCTTCTTTTCTTATGAGAGGCATAGTTGCTGCGACGTTACTCACGGTCCTTATGGCAGGCACTGCAAGGGCGCAAGAGCCTGTTCCAGAGGATTTTTCTTTCTATTATTCTGTAAACAGCATGGGTTCCGAGCATAGCTACGATAGCAATGAAAATATGCGGAGAATTCCGTTGCCATGTTTTGATGATTATTTTTTATGCGCGGTTAACGCCTGTGCAAACAGGTGAGATTTATGACGCGATTATGAGAAATGACCTTTGGTCTGTGAGAAGAGATCTCACACAACCTCCTGATGGTGCTCCCGAAGGGGCTTTGGGAATGCCTTTGGCTACTGTTCAAGGTCGATTTGGGTTTAGGGCAGATGGCAGGAGGATGTTTCTCACCTTTAATGAAAAAACTCGTGATGATAAATGGAGTGATGTGCAAAAAGTTGTTCGCGGCGTGTTACAGCAGGTAGATGATGCATATGAGTTTCCAGATGATGAGTGTTCAGGTGACCAGTAATTCGCAAAAGTTCTCTAAACGTTGCCAGTATTATTAATAGTGCAAACCCCAATGAGAGAGAGCTCTGTCGGCAGCGCGAAGCCGTTCTGGACACCCCCCGCAGGGGGCTGCCGAGTATTGCCTACTTCGGATCCACCAACGTCTTCTCGCTCAGCGGCTGCTTACACGTCGGGCATTTCGCCGGTTCGAGCATCATAAAGTCCACCATGACACGGTAGGCAATGACGTGGACGCGGAGGGAAATCCAGCGACACTTCTCGAATGCATGCACCGTGCCAGATGGCAAAGCACGGCACCCGAACCGTTGAGCTACGTGTCAGTTGCTTCCTCACTGGAAGCGCGGTTGGGAATTTGCGTTAGAGTCAAGCCCATTCTTAGTTGAAACTCTCCACGGCTCACGATGGGTCATGCAACCTTCTTCTTCGATCTCGTCGACGTCTTCGCCTCAATTTTCAGCTCTCGCTGGAGGGCTTCGCGGAGCTTTGGAAGATGACGGTAGCCGATCACCTTCCTCAGGCGCGGTTCGATGTCGATGAGCGCCGTCGCCAACCAGCGTTGCCGCTGACTCGAGTTCTTCCAATGATCGACCTTCGCACACCTTTCCTCGACAAGGGCATTGACCGATTCCAGGCAATTCGTCGTCTTGAACGAACGGCCCAAGACCCCGTACACGCCGAGCCGATGCAACGTGAGGGTCTCTTCCAGGCCTTCCTCAAGGCTCGCAGCCCCCGATTGGTTTCGCTCCTCGAGCTCTCCATGGAGCTCTCCGAGCGCCGCCCGAGCTTCGTCGTACTCCGGGCGCTCGTAGGCCCGCTGCAGCCGGCGTCGCCACACGGCTTGCTCGGTCTTCGATAGGTATCTCACGACGTTCTCGCGTTTGTGCCATTGGCAGCGTTGGACCAGGGCTCGATTCCTGAATGCCTTCTTGACCGCCGCCCGCAGACCTTTGCCGCCGTCGACAATCACCAGCACGCCTTCAGAGATGTCCAGGCCCCGCTCCATCAACGAACGGAGAAACGGAGTCAGCACTTGCTCGTTCTCCGTGTCGGTCTCCACGAAGCCCAAGAAGCGTTTGTCGCCCGAAAGCGTGACGCCCAGGGCCACTACCATCAGGGCGTCGGCAAACGCCTTCCCGTCCAGGAAGATCGCCACGACGTCCTCGCCACTCAGATCCCGCTCCTGCATCTCCCGAAGTTTCGCGGCACTCGCCTGGACGAATCCTCGAGACACCGTCGAACTCGACAGTCCGATCGCTCCCGGAATCGCTTCAGCGGCCGATTCATAGTTCCGGCAGGAGATCCCATACAGCACACGTCTGAGCAGTAGCTCGTTCACCGCGCCACCCGGACTGAGTTCCTCGTAGGTCCGAAGCGGAATCTCCCCGCCCGCCACGCTGCGCACTCGAGGCACCCGAACCGGCACCCGCTGGCCACCCAGCCCCACGGTCCCCGGATTGCTCCCGTGTCGCCGGCCCCGCAACGCCGCCTCCTTTCGTGCGTATCGCTCACCCGCCAACGACTTCACTTCCTCGTCGAGCAACTCCTCCACGTGCATCAACCCCAGTGGGATCAACGCCCGAATCATCTCCACCTTCGAGTCCAATTCCAGTCCCGAGTATTCCTCCCGGCTCAGGACCTCGACCTCACCCAGCACACGCGACTTCTTGCGTTTCTTTACCGAACGTAACAGACTCCTCATCTCGGCTCCTTTCTCTTACAGGCTTGATGTTGTTTCTTCCAATACCATCAAACCATGGGGTTTGGAGCCGTTTCAATTTCCAACTAAGATTGGCACACATTCTTGCGTTACTACCGTGCCGGGAACTCGATCGGGTCCCCAGGACTTAAGCCGGTTGGTAGCGACTCACCGGGAACCGCATCTCTCAAACGCACGACACCGTCAGGTCCACTGTAGAAGTTGAACCTGCCACCATCTGATTTAGGCCCACCACCATCTCTCTGAGCGATTGCACTGACAACGTACGAGTTGGACAGGTCTATGCCCAGGTTCTCTGACAATTCGAGGTCGTCATCGGAGTCGACGAGGCGAATTCCTGTGATATAAATCGATCGTATTCCGGCCAGTTTCGGAGAAAGTTAGGGCTTGTACTCAATATGATCGTTTCACACAAACATAAGTTCATTTTCCTGAAGACAAGAAGAACCGGAAGCTCCAGCATAGAGTTCGCTTTAGAGAAGATCTGCGGCCCGGGCGATACCGTGACGGCTTTTCTTCCCGTTCCAGATAATTACACCCCACGGAATCACGAAGGAGTGGAGTCGCATTCAGGCCATCGGGAAATCAGGGATCTGGTGGGAAAGGGGATATGGGCGGACTACCTGAAGTTTTGTTTTGACAGGAATCCCTGGGACAGGATGGTGAGTTGGTATTGGTTTGAGACCAGCTTGGATTTCCCGACTTGCGAGAGGAAATCCGGAGAATTTGTCCGGCCTGCATTCAGACAGTGGTTAGGCGGAACGGACATGAAGCCCAATTGGCCGCTGTACGCCAATGGCAATGAACAGATAGTCGTGGATTTGAATGTGTGCCAATCTTAGTTGGAAATTGAAACGGCTCCAAACCCCATGGTTTGATGGTATTGGAAGAAACAACATCAAGCCTGTAAGAGAAAGGAGCCGAGATGAGGAGTCTGTTACGTTCGGTAAAGAAACGCAAGAAGTCGCGTGTGCTGGGTGAGGTCGAGGTCCTGAGCCGGGAGGAATACTCGGGACTGGAATTGGACTCGAAGGTGGAGATGATTCGGGCGTTGATCCCACTGGGGTTGATGCACGTGGAGGAGTTGCTCGACGAGGAAGTGAAGTCGTTGGCGGGTGAGCGATACGCACGAAAGGAGGCGGCGTTGCGGGGCCGGCGACACGGGAGCAATCCGGGGACCGTGGGGCTGGGTGGCCAGCGGGTGCCGGTTCGGGTGCCTCGAGTGCGCAGCGTGGCGGGCGGGGAGATTCCGCTTCGGACCTACGAGGAACTCAGTCCGGGTGGCGCGGTGAACGAGCTACTGCTCAGACGTGTGCTGTATGGGATCTCCTGCCGGAACTATGAATCGGCCGCTGAAGCGATTCCGGGAGCGATCGGACTGTCGAGTTCGACGGTGTCTCGAGGATTCGTCCAGGCGAGTGCCGCGAAACTTCGGGAGATGCAGGAGCGGGATCTGAGTGGCGAGGACGTCGTGGCGATCTTCCTGGACGGGAAGGCGTTTGCCGACGCCCTGATGGTAGTGGCCCTGGGCGTCACGCTTTCGGGCGACAAACGCTTCTTGGGCTTCGTGGAGACCGACACGGAGAACGAGCAAGTGCTGACTCCGTTTCTCCGTTCGTTGATGGAGCGGGGCCTGGACATCTCTGAAGGCGTGCTGGTGATTGTCGACGGCGGCAAAGGTCTGCGGGCGGCGGTCAAGAAGGCATTCAGGAATCGAGCCCTGGTCCAACGCTGCCAATGGCACAAACGCGAGAACGTCGTGAGATACCTATCGAAGACCGAGCAAGCCGTGTGGCGACGCCGGCTGCAGCGGGCCTACGAGCGCCCGGAGTACGACGAAGCTCGGGCGGCGCTCGGAGAGCTCCATGGAGAGCTCGAGGAGCGAAACCAATCGGGGGCTGCGAGCCTTGAGGAAGGCCTGGAAGAGACCCTCACGTTGCATCGGCTCGGCGTGTACGGGGTCTTGGGCCGTTCGTTCAAGACGACGAATTGCCTGGAATCGGTCAATGCCCTTGTCGAGGAAAGGTGTGCGAAGGTCGATCATTGGAAGAACTCGAGTCAGCGGCAACGCTGGTTGGCGACGGCGCTCATCGACATCGAACCGCGCCTGAGGAAGGTGATCGGCTACCGTCATCTTCCAAAGCTCCGCGAAGCCCTCCAGCGAGAGCTGAAAATTGAGGCGAAGACGTCGACGAGATCGAAGAAGAAGGTTGCATGACCCATCGTGAGCCGTGGAGAGTTTCAACTAAGAATGGGCTTGACTCGTGGATTTTATCGGGAGGTATGAAAGGATGGATGAAGACTGGGATCAGGTATGCCGGATAATAGGAATCTCGCTTCTCCCCCTTTCGCGCATAAACTCCTACAGACAAGAGGCCAGACACTATTCTCATTATTATGACGAATCGACGAAAAACCTGGTAGCCGAGGCTCACAAGAACGAGATCCGCTACTTTTCCTATGAATTCGAGGAACAATAACTGACGCACTTCTCAGCGAAATTTTCGATCGGATCCTTACTGCTGTGATGGTAGGACGCGGTCCATGACCCACAACTTCGAATCGGATCCTTCGCGTATGCCTTCCAACGGTCTGCGCTCATGTTGGGCGTGACGGCCCAGTGATGTGTAGCCGACAACTGTTCCAGCACCCAATGGAAGCGGGGAAAAATCGTAGGCTCACCTCCGATAAAGTCGATCACGGCGCTCGCCGGTATGGGTTTGACGATCGATTCAAGCCACTCCTCTGCCCTCCGGTCCAGATCCCTGGATCGATTCGATTGCGCCCATCGTCACCCAGCAGTAGTCACACGCGGTGCTGGCGTTACTGTGGAAGTCGCAGAACCACGAAGTATTGATCTGTGCCGGCGTTAGTTTCATTGATACTTTCCCTTCTAATTGGCCGGCACAGCCTCGGGCACCTGAGCCTCGACGCTCCCGGTGCTGACGGTCTGTGCCGTTTGCGTCCAAAGCCTGTATTCCCATATTCTCCCTGCACCAGAGTGTGCAGAGGACCGGGAGGCAATTTCCGCCAGATTGGCCGCCAGCAAGCCTTCTGTTCCGGCGTGACAAATGACGACGTTGTCGTACTTCCCGTTCAGGCGTCTCTGCAGATCCACGGGAAACGCAGCCCAGTTCATAGTCCCGTGTTGAGGCAGAATCAGACGCTCTGCAATTCCGGCATGGTCGATCATGGCATTCGGCGAAACAACACAGTCGAACGGGGCCAGACTTTGTAAGATAGTGCGGTTCTCTGACGCAAAGCTTCCGGAAGCCGCCCAAACCAGCAGCGTCTGTCCGTCCCTGGTGCCGCACGGTACTGACGCAAACGCTTCAGAAACCACGGATCGAGGCGCTCGGAGCACGTCGATGGTGCGCTCGGCCAGCCTCACTCTTGATGTCCGGGCCGTTTCGAGCAGCGACCGCAGCTGGGAGCGCTCTCCCCACACGTCATCGACCGAGCGAACAATCTCGTCCGTCGTTGCGTCGAATGTGGTGAACGCCGGATAGCCGAGCGCTTTGCACTCCCGTTCGTTTTTCTCCCCCGGAGCTCCCAACGCGACAAAAGGAATTCCCGCAGAGGCCGCCAGCACCAATCCATGGAAGCGTGAAGTCAGTAACACATCGACGCCGGTAATCGCATTCGTAAAGTCAGCGATGGACGTTCGGTCGGGGCTCGAGTAGGTCACCCAGTCGGGTGTGCAGCTCCAGGAGGCGGGCAGCCAGTCATCGGCGGCGCTGTCGAAAGAAAAGAATCGAATATCAAAGCGATTCGCCAGTGAACCGACGGCGTTCCTGATCCGGTCTTCAAAACCATCCGAACCCGCGTAGATGACGCCCCGGTCGGGCTGGGATGCCACCACTCCAAGCAGGGGTCTTCTCTCGGAGCTACTGCGTATCCTTCGCCGGATCGTTGCAGCGGGAATCAAATAGGCGAGGTCGGCGCACTCCAGGACTGGAGCGGTTACACCAGCCTCCCGGAGCATCACTGCACTTTCGGAATCGCCAACGGTCCGAAGCTGCATTGCATCGAACGTTGGCAGGTATTTCTGCACCATCTCAGGCTCGAGCCGCCCTTGAACTCCGACTGCAAGCAGATAGCTATTCTTGTCGAACCATTGCATGACAGCCGGGTAGCGCAGGAAACGACGCAGGTTGTCCGTTCCCGAATCGTAGACGTTGCCATAGAGCAGCCCACTGCCGGCCAGAACGCTGGCGTCCTGCTCAGTCGGCCAAAACCCACCCTCGTCGATACCGGATATGGTGATATCGGCCCCGGGCCAGACCCTTCGAAGTTGCGACCGCAGGACTCCGGCCGAACAGTCATTGTAGAAATTCCTGCGAGCATAGGGTCCTGTAACGTGTACTTTCATTACCGTTTGACGGGAAGTGCAATTTCGGAGCCAAAGGATTAGAGGGGAATCCCAGCGTCTGCATCGCTCTGAAATGGGCGGAATAACTAATTCCATTTGTTGCTATTAGGGATTCAGAGCAGGTCCTCCGAAGCCTATTCAACGCCTGGAACAGCAAGCCAACATAGACAGTTTGTTGACACTATCGAATCAGGTGCTGTCAAGTTGATTGTCAAAGCCCGAATCGCGGTCGAATCCTCGTCGATTGATCACCCCGCCGTGACCGTATTCCAAGTTACGAAAGAACGTTCTCGGAGCATTCGGAAATGATCGGATTTCAGTCGGTGCTTTGCGAGGCGGAAGAGATTCAGAACGACACCGTGGACAGAGAGGAATCGTTGAGTCTGCGAAGCTGGACTTCCCAGACTATCGCAGACACTTTTGAGGGCTAAAATGAGGCAACCTCAGGAGTGTTTCCATGGGACAGAAACGATACGCAGATGAGTTCAAGCTGGAAGCGGTCGATTTCATGCCATAAGTCCGACCACTACGGGCGCGAGTTCGCAATGACCTCCCAGGTGGGTGGATGCTGGGTCGGTTCCATTTCCAGAAATATTTTATGCCAGAAACGCAGTCCGGTGACGGCCGCCTGCGGTGAGCGGCGATCCCAAAGGTTGACGCATTCCTTATCGTAGTCATCGAAAATCAGTGAATGGTGAGACGCAACTCGATCCATCCAGCGGATACCGGCACGAAACCAGGTCGGTGAGACCACTGCGTCATCCCATGATTTCTTGCGATAGAGCACCGAATCCGGCAGTGCATCCTTGAATCCAAGGCGCAACAAGTGTTTGCCCGGGCGCAGCCCACGTTCCTGGCTCCACAGCGCTGGCCGAGGGAGACAATGCAGATACGCATAGGGCAGGCAACTCGCAAAGTGTGCCGGTGATATACGATTGGCACCGATTTCCCGGAGGGGTTTCTCCCATCGAGTTACGTCAATGCAGGAAACCAGGTGAGAGAAACTCTGAATCTGTAGTTCGCGCTCGATCGAGGCCCGTCCGTCCAACTCCGGCTGGCTGTCTTCGCCCAGCAAGAGCTGGAATTCGGCGGGATAGTAGTCCGAAACAGGTGAAATCATTCCCTGGGCTCTCATCAGAGACAGGATAAGGAAATACAAACGACGATTCGGTATGGCGAGACCGGGGTGAAGGCGTTCCAATTCCTGAAGCCACGGTTGACCGGAGAACTGACCCCTGCGGAAAAGCCTGAACAGTAGATCCGGTTTAAGCAGTCCTCCCGCTAACCGAGACAAGTCACGGAAGTAGGCCATGTGGCTGCCGATACCGAATCCGCTCAGATACTGTTCAAATCCGTGAGCCTTGATGTACCGGCTGGAAGGCAACAAAAACGATTTTGGCCAGTGCACGAAAGATTCCGCTCGCCACACGGTTTCGGGTATCGCCTTCAGGAAGTCACTGAAGGTGATGCGGTAAACCTTATGCTGCCGAATTCCCAACCACTGGCAAACGTCGCTCGCAAACGGTGTTTTATCGTTGTGGGTTGGGTCATCAAAAACGTGGGTAAAGGCCACCACATTGTCAGGCCCGACCACATCGGTGACTGCCGCTGTAATGGCCGCGGAATCGATACCGCCTGAAAGCGCTACAGCAACCCTGGCTGAATCACCAATAGCCAATTGCACCGATTCCGTGAGTGATTGCCTGAAGCCCCGGGCCAGTGATTCCGGGTCTCCTGTGAGCGGATGCAGGATATCCTGACCATAAAAGTATTCATCGAGTATCCCGTTTTCGAAGCTCACCAGGTGACCCGGCAACACCTCACGGATCTCACGAAACAACGTGTCCGTGCCGAACAAGGTCAGACCAGTCATCACCAGTTCCTTCCGCTTGCGCATATTGAAGGAACGGTTTTGAGGCTGGTAAACCAGCAGGGGCCTGACAGTTGAGGAGAACAGTATGAGGCCTTCGTTCTGCAAGTAGTAGAGACGCTCGCCGCCGGAGAGAGACCGCAGAAGATGGAACCGATTGTCCCGTTCGGAGCTGCCGATAAACGCGGAAAACTCACCCAGGGGCAGCTTCAGGGCGAGGTCTGTCCGTCCTACCTTGAACACGTCTGGAAGTGAGGCTACGCCCCGCGGGAGGTATCCTTCGAAAGCAACTTCGCCCCAGGGTGCACTCGCCAGCTTAGTATCTTCGGCAGCCAGCCAAAGGCTGTTCCGTTTGATCTGACCGATGCGTTCCGGATATTCGGGCAATTGTGCCAACATGGCTCGATACAGGTCTGCGTCCAGCCTGATACCCGAGTCGCCTGCGCTGCAGATGCCGAGAAGTGAACTCACTCTTAGAGCCGGTTACTCCACACCGCCGTGGCCTTTGTCATAATCACCGGTCTGATCCGACAGTTTGTCGATGGGACATCGTTCCTCTAGGCACTGGCCCAGCGTGGTCAGCATTAGTTTCGGGCGAATCATGGTCAGCTCGCCACCTTTCTGAGCATTCTTCTGTCCCGCATCCGGAATACTGGATAACGGCATCATCAAGTTCCCCATTTGCTCCGTCTGGACTTTGCGGAGCCCAATATCGATGAAATGAGCGTCAGCGTGCTCACCAAACCATTCGGGCGAATTCACGACGTTGCTTGCAAACATCGTGCCATGGGGGGTGTAGTTATGGAGTATGAATACATCCAGCTTCTTGTTCTTTGAATCGCTGACCAGATCTGGAAACACTGGATCAGCGTCACCACCTGGCCCAATCACCGGGCAGGCATGGTTCAGGGGAAACTTGTTCATCAGGAGAAAGCTGACGAAATCCTTCTGTTCACAAACCAGAATCCGGCCCAGCAGAACTCGAAGCTCCTTGTCCGATTGAGCCAAAAACCTCCTTGTAGCCGACGCGGGATCCGTCACCAGCGCATCATGGGAATTGACCTCAAAAAATTCATCCACCAGTTCGAACCGAACCGTTCTCCTTCCCGACACGCGGAGAAACTGAACGATTACGACCACGCCCGCAACGGCTGTCACCCAGAAAACCCCAACCATCGCGTACAGAATTCCAAATATCAGAGTACAAATGAGTACCGTGGAAGCACCGATCAGCCACGCCTTTGCATTGTTGTATCGATGGTTGAACAGACGCTGAATTCCATAGGCGACATGTCGCTTTAGAAAGAAGACTTCGCCATAGAGCGAAACCCTGTCGACAATAGCCTTTAGCCCTTTGTCGCTCAAACCATCTTTCGACGCATCGGCAACAGCCTGGTGCCCACAGTGACTGCACAGCCTTGGATTCGTTCCTTCGGTTTCTTTTCCCTTATGGCCGCACTTGATACAAAACATGATCTAACTGCAGTGTGTGTCGGTGGCGAATACGCCGTTACTGCGCGCTCGTTATAGAAATCTGGATAGGAGGGTTTTCAGCGGCCCGGGTGACTTGCGGGGGTGTTTGGCAATGAAATTTCGCAGATCCCGCATCGACACCATTCCGACCACACCATCGTCGTCCACAAGCGGTAGATGGCGCGCCTTGATTTCGCGCATTCTCTCCAACGCGGTGTGGGCAGAGTCATCCGGTTTAGCGGTCTTAACGTCTCGGGTCATGATCTCACCTACGTGCAGATCGCTTGCTTTGAGGTTCGCCGCAACCACATGACGCACCATGTCTCGCTCGGTCACGATGCCAATCAAATTCTTGCTATCATCCAATACGACGACGGCGGAAATGTCATGACTCTGCATGATCTGCGCAGCCTCATATATGGTGCCTTCGGCCTTGATCGACCGAACGACCTGGCCTTTTACGACATGGGGAACAATGGAAAATGTATCCATGAAGGATCTCCGTCACTCGGGGGTTAGCAGGCTGCCTAAAGGCTCAGTTCTCTGGCCGCCTGCCCCGCGGCATCGGACGTGCCGCTGAGAAAGCCATTGAGGACTTTCTCAGCATCCTGTTAGTGTAGCCCAGTCAAGATAACTTCGCATTACGTGCGAGGACTGCTTCGAATGAAAAATCTGGCCGTTTCCATTGCCCTTGCCATCTCGCTGAATGTGTCCGCCTGCGACATGGGTCGACGTGCGCTGAGCGGTGATGAAGTGTATGACCTGTTCGCTGATAAGACGGTGACCGGTACGCACGAACAACGCGGTTACGATTTTGTAAGCTATTACAGTTCCTCCGTATTCCGGTCTTATCAGGACGGTGCAACAACGCCCCGGCTAGGCGACTGGTGGCTGGAGGGTGATCTCATCTGCATCAGTTGGCATAACGATTCCGACAACCTGTGCCGGACGATTTATACCGATGACAGGGGGAACTACTGGAAAGCGTTAGACAAGTCGCAGGGCGAACCCGTCCCCATCGTGACCTACCACAGCCTTACCGAGGGTAATCCCAACGGACTGTAGCGAGTTTCGTTACGCCTTATCACGAATCCGATGGATCAGATCGAGCCCGTACTTGGGTCCGTAGTCATCGTAGACTTCCATCGTTTTGGCTCTGAACTCAGCATGGTCTTCAGCGTTCATCCGTACAATCTCCATGCCATTATCCGCCGCCGACTCGATAATTCTGCGTTCCTCACTGATAGACTTGGCCCTCTCGATTCTTGCAGCAACTTGACCGGCCTGCAAAACTGACTCCTGATGCGGCTCTGTCAGGTCGCGGAAGAAAGTCTCATTGACTGCCATGGCAGTCATAAACAGGCTATGGCTGGTTTCGTTGATGGTGTTGTAAATCTTGTTGAGACCCGTACCCATAAACCGCACATAGGTGATTTCTGCCGCATCAATATTTCCGGCGGCTGACAGCTCCGGAATTTTCTCCAGCGGGGCTGAGATTGCAGAGGCACCCATACTCCTGAAAATGTCGCCGGGGATCGGGTTTTCTGCCGTACGGATCGTCATGCCTTCAATGTCTGACATGCGTTCTATGCGTCTATTTGATGGAATAATCCTGAAACCACCACTGTAAGCAAGAGCAAGACCTCGAATACCTTTTGGCTGCAAATCGTTCAGGAATTCTGCTGCGATTTCACTCTCAATCACATGCTCAGCATGGTCGTAGTCCCGAAACAGGAACGGCAATTCTAGCGCCCAAAATTTGTCATGAATGACGCCGAGTGCTGAGACATAGGAATGAGCCATCTCGATTTCGCCACGGCCCAGACAGCGAATCAGCTCTACCCTGTTGATAACCCTACCGGTTTTCACATTGAACTCGTTTAGGGTCGACAACTCCACCTCAACGTCACCGTTCGTCGACTCACGAACGGTTTCGGCAAATATCTCCGAGGCGTCTTCCCACACTACAGGAGGATCATGGGCCAGAACCCATCGAATGGTGTGTTCGCTTCTTCGGATGGTCGCGGGTCGTTTCGGTTGATTAACCGGTAGTGCCGTACTTGCCATCATCTTCCTCCCTCGGTGGCCCTGTCGATTTCAGTTGGGTCACTTTACTCCTCAAGCACCAGTCTGGACAACCTTGACTAATCACGGGTGCTACTCCTCCGGCTGCGCCCTTGAACCACCCCTGTAGTGTCAACTGAAGAGCCGACGGTCGAACCTGTGCCAGATTGGCTCCGGTCGATCGCGCTATCGGGATCGCTTCCACGAGTTGCAACATAGCGGGCCATAAATAGTCTCTATGAGAGTCTGGGAGGTCCACTCGTCGCAAAACCATCGCCATCCTGAACGGGACTGAAGCACTGAAGTGAATGGCGCCGGTCCCTTAGCTCTGCCGGTTTGTTTTGAATACTCGACCCTTGACGTACGTTGTTGGCCACCCTATCCGTCCACAGCGCATGCGTACGGTTCTACGCGAACATCCGGGAGCCACAGCCAGTATTTTTCCAGTACGACCGGCTGCGTAAAGTTCGATGGATCTGTAATCGTCATCGTATAGTCGAGCCGGCTGCCATCCACGCTTGGGGTGAAACGTTCGACGAGCTCCACTGCATCGCTCAGCGGTATCCCGAGGACGTGGTGGAAATAGCCCCAGCTGATGCTGTCTGTAGTCACGACCAGGGTCCGGTCTTCCCAGCGCCCAACGGAGAAGCCCAGATCCGTTCGAGGCTGCGTCTCGCCCCCGGGATCAACATTCAGGTGAATCGTGCGCACCGTGTCGTACTCCTCGAGCCGGAGCAGGATTGCCTGATCGCGATCGACAAACTCAATCGGATAGGGTTGCTCCATGACCGTCGGCATGCCTTTTGGAGCGCAGTTGAGAATGGGACTGTCGCCGACGGGATCGAATGCGTCGACTGCGGCCTGGGCGGATGCAGTTAAGGGATAGCTTGCGTTCCAGAAGCCCAGCCCGGCCCTCCGTGCTCCCAGCGACGTGCTCCATACACGGAAGATACCGCTTGCCGGATTCGACCCGTCGCCTGAGTCTGCGAACCAGGTTTCAGAGGTGCCGATTGTTTCCCCACCCCAGCGCGCTTCCGATCCGGGACTCAACAACACTTCTTCCGTATCAGGCAACAGCAGGTTGCGGGCATAGAGTTCATTGCCCCCGCCACGTGCCGGATTACCTGCGATCCGGACTCTTTCCCCAACCCGCAGGACATCACTCGAGACGTCCATTCGACGCAGGATACTCACCGAATTTGTTTCGATTCTCCAAAGCGTTTCTGCGCCGTTGCCCTCGGCTACCCCAACCGTGAATAGTACGTGTGGATTGCGCCACTGGACCGCCCTGATGTTTCCTTCCATTTCGACGATATTGCCGACGTCAAACGTCGAGGTGACACTGTGGTGGGAAAAAATCGTACCCGGCAGGCTTAGAATAACGAAAAATGAGATGACGCTTGCTCTCGCTATCATCAGGACCTCCTTGAAAACTGACGGCTATGACTGGCGATTGCCGACGGCTTTACCCTTGTGCAACAGATTTTGCGCGGCAAAATCACTGGGGTCAAGTTATTCTGGGTACAGAGTGCGCATACGAGTCAAGCCCATTCTTAGTTGAAACTCTCCACGGCTCACGATGGGTCATGCAACCTTCTTCTTCGATCTCGTCGACGTCTTCGCCTCAATTTTCAGCTCTCGCTGGAGGGCTTCGCGGAGCTTTGGAAGATGACGGTAGCCGATCACCTTCCTCAGGCGCGGTTCGATGTCGATGAGCGCCGTCGCCAACCAGCGTTGCCGCTGACTCGAGTTCTTCCAATGATCGACCTTCGCACACCTTTCCTCGACAAGGGCATTGACCGATTCCAGGCAATTCGTCGTCTTGAACGAACGGCCCAAGACCCCGTACACGCCGAGCCGATGCAACGTGAGGGTCTCTTCCAGGCCTTCCTCAAGGCTCGCAGCCCCCGATTGGTTTCGCTCCTCGAGCTCTCCATGGAGCTCTCCGAGCGCCGCCCGAGCTTCGTCGTACTCCGGGCGCTCGTAGGCCCGCTGCAGCCGGCGTCGCCACACGGCTTGCTCGGTCTTCGATAGGTATCTCACGACGTTCTCGCGTTTGTGCCATTGGCAGCGTTGGACCAGGGCTCGATTCCTGAATGCCTTCTTGACCGCCGCCCGCAGACCTTTGCCGCCGTCGACAATCACCAGCACGCCTTCAGAGATGTCCAGGCCCCGCTCCATCAACGAACGGAGAAACGGAGTCAGCACTTGCTCGTTCTCCGTGTCGGTCTCCACGAAGCCCAAGAAGCGTTTGTCGCCCGAAAGCGTGACGCCCAGGGCCACTACCATCAGGGCGTCGGCAAACGCCTTCCCGTCCAGGAAGATCGCCACGACGTCCTCGCCACTCAGATCCCGCTCCTGCATCTCCCGAAGTTTCGCGGCACTCGCCTGGACGAATCCTCGAGACACCGTCGAACTCGACAGTCCGATCGCTCCCGGAATCGCTTCAGCGGCCGATTCATAGTTCCGGCAGGAGATCCCATACAGCACACGTCTGAGCAGTAGCTCGTTCACCGCGCCACCCGGACTGAGTTCCTCGTAGGTCCGAAGCGGAATCTCCCCGCCCGCCACGCTGCGCACTCGAGGCACCCGAACCGGCACCCGCTGGCCACCCAGCCCCACGGTCCCCGGATTGCTCCCGTGTCGCCGGCCCCGCAACGCCGCCTCCTTTCGTGCGTATCGCTCACCCGCCAACGACTTCACTTCCTCGTCGAGCAACTCCTCCACGTGCATCAACCCCAGTGGGATCAACGCCCGAATCATCTCCACCTTCGAGTCCAATTCCAGTCCCGAGTATTCCTCCCGGCTCAGGACCTCGACCTCACCCAGCACACGCGACTTCTTGCGTTTCTTTACCGAACGTAACAGACTCCTCATCTCGGCTCCTTTCTCTTACAGGCTTGATGTTGTTTCTTCCAATACCATCAAACCATGGGGTTTGGAGCCGTTTCAATTTCCAACTAAGATTGGCACACATTCGCGCATACAGATTTCTTACTGCAAACTGCCCGTTTCCATCATCAACTCCCACACAGTCCGTGTCTTGACTTGACCTTCTGATTGCCAACATACCGCACGTCGAGTATCGTTTACCGAGTTTCCAAGCGTTCATCGAGGAGCATTCAAGAACCATGCAAGCCGGAATGGGGCTGGTATCGGTGAATGCTGAAGATCGCACAAATACCATCGATAGGGAGGATCCGGTGACCAGGCAGCTGATGCGTCTTACGGCGTTGTGCGTTTTCCTGTTGTGGGTAACTCCGGGCATTCAGGCCCGGGGCCAGGAACTGAACGTCGAGGTCCTGTCGTCGTTTCCGGAACTGGTGACTGGCGGCGACGCCCTGGTGAAGATCACCGGAGCCACGGCGACTCCAGCAGTATCCGTCGGCGGTGCGGATGTCGCCGCAACCTTCAACCCCGATGGGAATGGCGGATGGATCGGACTGGTTGACGGGTTGAGCGAAGGTGACAATGAGCTGGCGGTAACGGCCGGCGGCATCGAAGCTGCGCTCACGCTCATCAATCACCCAATCAACGGTACGCTGTTCGCGGGTCCACAGCAAACACCCTTCGTCTGTGAGAACGAAGCCCACGGTTTAGCTGGCGCTACAGATGAAAGCTGCGCGGCACCAATGGTGACCGGTTACTTCTATCGGAGCACTGATGGCGAGTGGAAGGACCTTGATCCGGATCGCCCGCAGCCCACCGATATCGAAATGACGACGACGACGGACGGAAAGACGGTGCCGCTTATCAACTGGTACGAGATGGGCATCATCAACCGGTCGGCCTACGTCATCAGTTTGTTGCACGACCCGGCGGCCGGAGGGCTGCCGACCCCGACCCGAAACGAGACCGGCTGGAACGGCAAGTTGATCATGTCCCACCGCGGTGGCGTCAGGGCGGCCTACCACATGGGAACTTCGATCGGCACGCTCGACCCGGAAAATGGCTACGTGGGCGGCGAGAACAACAACCTGCACGAATCACTGATTCGCGCGGGCTACGCCCTCGCCGGCGGCTCGCTGATGGTCACGGGAACGAACACCAACCACGTGGTCCAGGCCGAGACAGCGGCGAAGATCAAGGAGAGGTTTATTGAACGGTTCGGTCCGCCGGAGGCGACCATCAGCATGGGCACGTCGGGTGGTTCGATGTCGCAACATCTCATCGCACAGGGCTATCCCGGCCTCTACGATGGGATCATGCCCTGGCGCAGCTACTCGGATGTGCTGACGTTCAACACGCCGATCAACGACTGCAATTTGCTCGTCAACTACTTCAACAGTACCGGCATGCCGTGGACGGACATTCAGATGCGTGAGGTGTCCGGTAAGGTCAGCTTCGGATACTGCACCGGACCTTCGACACGGTTTCCCAATCAGTCGCCCGACAACTGCGACGCTTCCGTAACCCGCGCAAAGACCCGTGAGCCAGGGAAATGGACCAACGTGCGCTGCACCTACCAGGACAATCTCGTCAACGTGTATGGCGTCGATCCGGCAACGGGGTTTGCGCGCAGCCCATGGGATAATGTCGGTATCCAGTACGGGTTGAAGGCGTTCAACGACGGCATCATTACCTTCGACCAGTTCGCGGAACTGAACGCGAGGATTGGCGGTCACGACACGAACGGTGTCATCCGGCCCGGGCAGCGGGCCCACGCCAATCCCGACGCCGTGCGTATCGCATACGAGACCGGGCGCCTCAACACCGGAGCCGGAGGTCTGACGACAATCCCGATCCTCGACGTCCGCGGCTATACCGACGGCATCTGCACGGCCGCGCCCTGCCCCCCGGGTGAGGCGGCAGACGTCGACGTGCATGACGCCTATCACTCTCGGGTCACACGCGCCCGGCTGTTGAAGGCCAATGGACGCATCGACAACCACGTCATACTCCTCATGCACGAGGTCGGGCACCGCGGTCCGGATTCGATCCTCGGGACGGTTTCCCCTCGTGCCGTAACTGTCCTGGACCGGTGGGTGACCGACATTCGTGCGGATCGCTCGGAGATGCCGCAGGCACAGAAGGTGGCCGCCCATCGGCCTGCCGACCTGGTTGATGCGTGCTACACGTCGGCGACCACGAGGATTACCGACCAGGACCGTTGCGGGGAACTGTTTCCTATCGGCACGGACGCCCGCATGGTGGCGGGAGCGCCTGGGGCCAACGACGTCCTGAAGTGCACGCTGAATCCCGTCGAGGGAAGCGACTACACACAGTCGATCGCGGCCGATCAGCTCGCCCGTCTTCGGCAGATCTTTCCCGACGGTGTCTGTGACTGGTCGCTCCCCGGGGTCGGCCAGGTCCCGCTCGCCGGAACCTGGGCCTACTATTCCGGTAACGCCGAGGTCAAATACCTGCGGCCCGCACGCTAGTCATGCGCTTGCGATAAAAAAACCGATCGCGGATGCGGTCGGGCTGCTAGGGCCCGGTCACGCCCCCGGCAGGATCCCGTACCCTCCGATTGAACTGATCGACCTCGTCGAGGGGCACGCAGAGTTCCTCCATGAGTCCGTTCCATCCAGGCGCCGAATACTCTGCAGTGTCGGTCAGCAGGTGCCACGTTTTGGTCTGCGACACCCAGGGCGCAGTGTAGGTCTTCGGGTCGTTGACGATGATCGTCATCTCCATCCGGTCGAAGGCAGTCCGGCGGTATCGCTCCTGCAATCGCAGTTCATCGCTGATCGGGTAGCCGAGATTGTCGAGCCACTGCCGGTCGTCGAAACCATAAGAGTCGACGACAAAGGTATCGTCTTCCCAATGGCCGACCGAATACCCATACCACCGGGGAATGTCCGGCTGAGACGGCATTTCCCGCCCGTCCGTCCAGGCTTCCCGCAATACGCGGTGATATTGGAAGAACTGGATCAGCTTGTCCTCCAGCTGAATAAATTCCACCGGCCGGTTAAACAACAGAATTCGCGCCAGACCATCGGGATTGCACGCGCCAAAAGGATCGTTTCCAATCGCCGGCGGCACTGCCCTCGGCCCGTACCCGGGCAGGTTGGCGTCGAACCTCGCCTGTCCATCTGGTGTAAACGGTGGTGGCTGCTGGCCGGGCTCGGAGCCGAATTCGCGGCTCCCTTCTCTCTTCCACCACACGCCCGACAATTCCTGTGGATCAAATGGCGCCGTCGACGGCGGGTCATAGACTCTCCCGCGTTGAGCCCATGTGGGGGTTGGCAGCAGGATTATAGCAACCAGAGAAAGAATCAAACTCGCGGAGCGACATCTCATTTTGAAACCCCTTGACGTAACTTAGTTGGCTCCCAGTATCTCTTCCCCGTCCCCGCCGACGATCCGGCGCACAAGCGCACTGGGCGTACCGGCCCTGGAAGGGGCCAGGGTTACGGTAATCCGCGTCCCCGGTATCAGCGCTTCGGTCGAACGTGCCCGGGTCCAGCCACGCAGGATCAGGGCGGGAAAATTAGCGGCGATTTCTGCAGACCAATGGGTTAGCAGCCCGTGGCAGAAGTCTCGAGGGCCGCGCGCTGGGGTCTTCAGGTTGCAGGCGCGAAGTGAGGAGCGGAACGATGTCTTTTCATCGTGACCGACGAACGACAAAGCCTGGGGCCCGAACCCCCCTGCGCCCAAAGGGTTACGGCGAAACGGGGCCGTGTTCGTTGTCGTCGACTCCTCGCAGTGAATGAGCATTGCAACGTCGTCGCCTCCTAGAATCCGGCCCCGTTTGGCCGTAACGCGGCCCTCGAGACTTCTGCCACGGGCTGTTAGGGCCCCGTCCTCGCCCACGATATCCAGGTAAAGCTGCGGATGAGGTGACGTAAATCGGAATTCGGTCACGGTTGCCGTCACGGTGAACTCCTTTTCTCTGTCGTAGGAAATATTGGTTCCGTGGTGTGCCGCCATCGGGATGGAACCCATGAGGAGACCCACCGTCAACGCCGCCGGGACCAGTGTCTTCATGTTCAATTGTGTCCTCCTGTTCTGAGACCTGCGATGAGCAATGTGCCTCATAGCGCCGAATTCTGAAACGCCTTTGTCCCCTTCATATCACCGAAACTGTTGCTAATTGGTGGTTCCCACGCCGGCGGGATTACGGACCCGACTGTTGAATTCATCGACTTCATCGAGCGGCGCGCAGATTCCTTCCATGACTCCTCCGGAGAAGCCGTACCACCCCAGGAAGGTGTAGTTCTCGCGCGGCTCCCGCCGGAAGACTTTCGTGTCCGACACCCATGGCTCGGTGTACATCGCCGGGTCAAACAGCGTCAGCTCAAGCTCAATAGTGTCGATGCCGACCCGGCGGTACCGCTCCTCTATCCGCGCATCGAAACTGTAGGGCAAGCCGAACATGTCGACCCATGCCCGGTCATCAAAGCCGACGGTATTGACGACCAGCGTATTGCCTTCCCAGTCGCCGACCGAATACCCGTACCAGGCCGCTCCAAGGTTGAACAGCGTCTCGCCCGTGGGCAGTTCCCGTCCGTCGGTCCAGATTTCGCGTATTTGCCGTTCCCACTGGAAGAACTGGAGGACTCTCCCGGCCCCGACGTGCAGAAACTCGACCGGTTCCGGGTCGAGCAGGAGCCGTGGAAAACCCTGCGGATTGCACTCCATCATAGGGTCGTTGGAGAGTGCTGGCACGACGGCTCTCACCCGGGAATAGTGTTCCCCGTTCAGTGGCTCGCCCGCATTGCGGCCGCGAGCGGGAATGCGGGTGTTCAGGACAGCCTCTGCCTCCGGTGTCAATGGAGGGACGGCTTCATTGATGCTGCGATTGCCGCCTTCGCGGTACCAGACTCCCGAGAGATCACGTGGATCGAACTGACCTGTCGAAGCTCCTTCCTGGCCCGCTGGCCGGATGGTCTCGGCCGGCGCCGCCATCGAGAAAAAAAGCACCGATACCCCCAACGGGATCGCCCTCATGAAACGATTTGGCATTCTTGATCTCCCCTTTGTTACGTCGATACGGCGTTTTACGCTGTAGGCTAATCTACGGCTCCGGTTGCGGGTCCTCCGGCCCTCTCAGAAATCGTCTGCCATCAGGAAGCGTGATCGACGCGATCTCCCCAACGGGAGCGCCCACTCTCGAGGGATAGAGCACGACGGTCACCGCCTGTCCGACCGGGAGCACTGTCCGGGTAAAGCCGCCCTCGATAAAACTGCGAATCGTTCCACCTTCGAGGGCCCAGTTGACGACGCTGCCGTCCCCACCTTTCACGTCGACGAATACAGAACCATGGGGATTGCGTAACATGAATTCCGTTATCGTACCCTCGACCCTGATGGGGTTCTCCCTGTCGTAAGAGATCCGCGTGCCGTGATGGGCGAGTAACGGTCCGCTGACCATTGACACACCCGCAACCAGGATAAAAATAGAGAACCACTCTTTCATGGATGCCTCCTGATCTGAAAATTGCTGCTCACATCGACGCCGCGCTTATTGGCCCGATCTGAATTTCGCTTCGTTGCTGGGGCCCTGCCGCCCCTCAGGCGCTGCCGCCGCGACCAACGCAGTCGAATCGAAATCGGGTCAGTTCGAATACATGTCAAACATCACATCGTCCTCATACCGCTGGGCCTCTACCGCGTAAAGGTGGCGCAGGCCGACTTCGGGATCGCAATCCCATTCGCCGGTCCACTCTCTGTCGCACTCTGAGCCATGAGGTCGCCATATGGGACTCCGAAGACGCCCACAAGAAACCCCAGAACGATGGCCGTACTCCCATGGCTCACCAGAGGTGCAATCTTCATGCCCGAGATCTCCTTTCCCTAAGTGAGTTCTTTCGCTCATTCTACATCCGATAGTTTTCCGGAATCATATTTAGTGACCTGAGCGGTCGGGCCTACACCATTGAGGTCTTCCTGAATTCGGGAGTTGAAGGGTTGTTCGACTTCTCCGAAAATCGAAGATCCACCTGTCAGGTCGCATGGACCAGTTTCGCGAAGGCGGCGCAACGCGGGAAACCTAAGGTCTAGTAGCCCGTGGCAGAAGTCTCGCGGGCCGCGCGCAGGGGTCTTCGAGTTACAGGCGCGAAGTGAGGAGTGGAACGATGTCTATTCATCGTGACCGACGAACGACAAAGCCTGTGGCCCGAACCC
Source organism: Terriglobia bacterium (assembly GCA_965263045.1). Lineage (GTDB taxonomy): Bacteria > Acidobacteriota > Terriglobia > 20CM-2-55-15 > 20CM-2-55-15. The sequence goes on along the minus strand of CBDHGK010000041.1, from coordinate 2,378,651 downwards.
CCCTGCGCCAAAGGGTTACGGCAAAACGGGGCCGTCTTCGGTGTCGTCGACTCCTCGCAATGAATGAGCATTGCAGCGTCGTCGCGACGTCGTGTCGTCACGTTGTTGCCTCCTGGAATCCGGCCCCGTTAGGCCGTAACGCGGCCCGCGAGGCTTCTGCCACGGGCTACTAGCCCCTGAACAAGCGTGATTGATGAGGAATTGAAAGTGGAATAACCGCCGAAGTACCCGAAATGCCCCCTCTCCGTGCGAAAAAAACCTTGGACAGATTCTTTGGAGAAGGAGGCATTTCAGATGAACGATTATACGCGCAAGAACATGAGGAACCGCAAGCGGCGAATTGAGCGTCGGCTTGGGGATCGGAATTGGAAAGATCAGGCGAAGCCGATGCTGTCGGCGCGCAACATCCGGTACGAGATGGGAGACCGGATGAGGGGTCTGTCGGTGGGCGGCATCGGAATGATGCATCAGGTGGCGCGGCGGACCGGACTGATCGAAGCCATCGACAAGGACGTGCATGTGCTGAAGCGGCATCTGCCCTACCAGGAATCGGATCACGTGTTGAACATCGCCTACAACGCGTTGAGTGGGGGCACGTGTATGGAAGATATCGAACTGCGGCGCAATGACGAAGTGTATCTGGACGCGTTGGGAGCACAGCGGATTCCGGATCCGACCACGGCGGGAGACTTCTGCCGGCGATTTGAGGAAGACGACGTGGAGTCGCTGATGGACACGTTCAATAAAGTGCGGCTGAAAGTCTGGCGCCAGCAGCCCGATGCGTTTTTCGAGGAAGCGGTTCTGGAGGCGGACGGGACATTGGCCCCAACCACCGGAGAATGCAAAGACGGGATGGACGTGGCCTACGACGGGACATGGGGTTATCACCCACTGTTGATTTCGCTGGCGAACACGGCCGAACCGTTATACCTGGTGAACCGGAGCGGCAACCGGCCCTCGCATGAGGGAGCGGCCAAACGGTTCGATCAGGCAATCGCGTTGTGCCAGCGTGCGGGGTTCGATCAGATCCTGCTGCGCGGGGACACCGACTTCAGCCAGACCCGGTATTTGGATGGATGGGACGACCAGGGCGTGGGCTTCATCTTCGGCATCGACGCGATGAAAAACCTGGTGGCCCGGGCCGACCAATTGGAGCCGGACTGCTGGGCGCGCCTGGAACGTCCCGCCAAGTACGAGGTAGCCAGCCAACCCCGCCAGCGTCCCGACAAGGTCAAGGAACGGATCGTTCGGGAGCGTGACTTTGAGAATATCCGCTTGCGGGGCGAGGATGTGGCCGAGTTTGCGTATCGGCCCGGAGCCTGCGATCGGGACTACCGCGTCGTTGTGGTGCGAAAGAATCTGTCGGTGGCCAAAGGGGAGCAGGTGTTGTTCGACGACATCCGGTACTTCTTCTACATTACCAACCGTGCGGATCCTGCGGACCAGATCGTGATGCGTGCGAATCAACGGTGCAATCAAGAGAATCTTATTGAGCAGCTCAAGAACGGCGTACACGCCTTGGGGATGCCGGTCGGGGATCAGACCAGCAACTGGGCCTACATGGTGATGGCCTCACTGGCCTGGACACTGAAGGCGTGGTTTGCGTTATTGCTGCCCGAAACCGGACGTTGGGGCCAGAAGTATCAGGCCGAGAAGCAGACCGTGCTACGCATGGAGTTCAAAACGTTCCTGAACGCCTTCATGCTCGTGCCTTGCCAGCTCGTGCGTACTGGTCGGCGCATCGTCTTCCGGCTGATGGCCTGGAACCCGTGGTTGCCAGTCTTGTTTCGTGCCGTGGATGTGTTGCGTCAACCTCTGCGATGCTGACCCGATCATGGATCTGAGCCCGGGCGGTCGAGGTCTCGGTTTCTTTCAACCCTTCAAACAGACACGGCGAGGCGGCAACTGAAACAGATACAACACGAACCGCATACCTGGAAAAAGCGATCTGGGAACGGGAGCTTATGCCTCCAATTTTACGGCCGTGAACCGGCCGTTTGTCCACTGGTTATGCGCTTGTTTTGGGACTAGAGGCCCGACCGGAAAGATCGCGCCGTATGCGGGGCGAATCCTCAATGCTTCGCACCTTTAATTGATGAGAGCAGTCGACGTTTGATAGCAGTAAGGATAATGGGTGTAACCGGGCCGGATGACGAATCGAGCGACCCGGATCCTATGCGCTCCCGGTTTCGGGTGCCGAGTGGGCGCGGGGTAGAGATATCCTGGTTTCGAAGACCCGAAGAACTTGAATCGTAGACAGCGTACAAGGAGTAGCCATGAGATTCTGTGTTTCGGCCGGCCACGGTAAGAACGACCCCGGAGCGATCAATGAGAAGCTTGCCCTGAAGGAACACCTCGAGGCTTACAAACTCGCATGGGAGCTCCGGGACGCCTTGAAGGCAGCGGGGCATTCGGTCGTTTTCATATCCTGTTTTCAGAATCTGGGCCAGAAGATTGCAGAGGTGAACGTGCTCCATGCAGAAAAACCTTTCGACTGGGCCATCGAGATCCACTTCAACAGCGCGGTGAGTGCACGGGCGAGGGGCACGGAGGTTCTGTATTACTCCACGAAGAACGTCGGTGTGGCCACCCGGATGAGCGCTGCGATCGCCGCATCCCTGGAGACGCGGGACCGTGGGTCAAAGAAGCGAAATAACCTGGGCTGGCTGACGCGAACCCACCCACCCGCATTGATCGTCGAGACGCTCTTCATCAACAATGCGGGAGATGCCGGTAAGATTCGCGATCAGAGATTCTGCGAGAAAGCAGTGCAGGGAATCGTGGCGGTGTTCGGTTGAGAGCCCCGCCAGCGCCTGAGTGATTAGAACGAATTGCCGATGTAGGGCATCATCCGGCCAAAATAGATGACGCCAAACCACAGCACTATGGTCGAGAAAGCCATGACTTTCGCCAGTATCGATGGACTATCATCCGCTCGAATGGTCCAGGCGTCATCGAATACCGTGAAATAGATGATATTCATACCAGCCAGCAGCACCAACGCAATCTTGAAAAAGAAAGAAACGTTGCTGGTGTATTGGGCTGTGGCTCCGATAAAGAACAACATTCCGGTCGCAAGGTTGAGGGCGAAGGCGGCCATTCCCCAGGGCAGCAGTGCGTGCAGCGACGCGTACGAGATCCCCCGCACGACCCCAAGCATCCGTAGATTGATGAGGAGTACGACCCCGAACAGCAGCGCCATTCCGATAAAGTGAAGAATTTCGGCTGCCGGCCAGACCCATGGACGGATGATGATGAAATTTTCGATCGCACCGGTGACGGACCCCTCCGCCAGTGCGGGTTCCACGGGCAAGCCGGTTGCTTCATCTATGGGTCGGATTTCCGGGTGTGAGATTTCACCTCCGGCCATTCCGGTGTTGATCATCAGACCTACGGTCACAATCCCGAGAAGCAGAACGACCGCGGAGTTCCATGTCTTCTCAGCCCCGAAGCGCCGAAATTCCCACAGTCCCAGCCAGGCAAATGCGGCTGTTAGTCCAGCAAACAGGAAGGCGAACAGGGCGTCGTCCTGGTGGGCCTGGATCAGGGCCTCGGACGTGCCTTCGTTCACTGAAATGATCTCCGAGGCCCCACTCCCGCTCAGATAAGTTGGAATCACCAGAATTCCCGTGATCAGAAATAGATCCAGGGCAAATCGTTTCAACTCATTGTTCTTGTGCGCAAGAGCGATAACGAACAGAACAAGACCGATGACGGTGCCGATCGTCGGGAAGTGATTCAGAATAATATGAACATGGGCCAAATTCATGGGTGACTCCTTAGTGCGCTACTTCCGACAGAATGCTGTCTCCGACGGTGTGGACGATTCGATGCGTCAAAGTCTGCGGACGCCGGCGGCGGCGAATCGGTTGAATCAGGGGGAAGTTTACAAAAGGCGTGATTCATAAGCAATCAAAGTCTGATTAAGCTCGATTGCCGCCTGTCCCGGTCCCTGCGACCCGTATGTTGGAAGCAATGGCCACAGGGTTCGATTCGGATTTGTCAGTCCTTCATGGGTTTCAACGCACTTGTGTTTTCAAGCGCCGCGTCGTGGATTCCTCGGAAGGCTCCGCCTTCAACCCCAATGCTTTAAGGATTGAAAGCAAACCCTTCCCACGTCCACCCGCCGGCAGCGTGGTGTCTCTGATACAGGTCACCGATGTAGTGTGGGGCATGGCTTTGACGCCCCGTCAGAAATCGGGACACGGGCCATCGCCGGTCTGCTGCAGGCGATTCAGCTCCAGCGAGAGTCGGCATGAAGTGCGCGGCTCCAACAAGAGTCGGCATGAAGTGCGCGGCTCCAACAAGTGTCGCCGAGTGCACCTGCCCCGGAACTCTCCCTCAATGACTCTGATAAAATTGTTGCGGATGTCAGAAATTCCCAAGGGCCTGACGCGAACGATTGTCCGGCAGACACTGGATCGGGTGCGGTCGGTGTCGGCAATGGGTGCCCGTATCGCAATCTTCAGCGAACAGTTTCTGAATTGCCCCTACTACAAGAATTCGCTCATCGGCGCTGTGGATGAGAGGGAAGTGTTTACCGCATCGTTTGATGGCTTCGATTGTGTCACCTATCTGGAGACCGTGGTAGCGCTCGCGCGTGCCTCGACACCCGACGAGTTCATCGACAACCTTCGCAACATTCGATACTCCGATGGTATCGTCGACTGGAAGAAGCGGAATCACTACATGACGACATGGATTCGGAATAACACACGTACCGGGATTGTCCGCGACCGGACCCAGGGCCCGGGTGTCGTCGAGCGCCGTCGATGTCTCCGTGCTCTCACTGGAATGCCTGCGAGAACTGTCCGGGTCCGTTCGATTCCCAAGAAAGCGTTCATGAGACGACAACACGACATTCAGACCGGAGATCTTGTCTTCTTCGCGTCGACGCGGCGTGACCGAGACGTGTTTCATTGCGGGCTCCTCATCCGCGACGAAACGGTTCGAATACGCCACGCCTCTCTGAGCCAAGGACAGGTTGTGGACCAGGAACTGACTGAATTCCTGAGGGCGAATCGAATGAGCGGCGTGATTGCGGTGCGCCCCCGGGAGCTTGACCGCACTGCGCAATGACCTCGGTTAACTACCTACCGGATCGCTCTGGGGCGACTCTTCAGCAACTCCTCTCGAATGCCAACGAGGAAATCCTATTCCTTGCCGACTCTCGCTACGAACTGAAGCTGCAGGCATTGACGCTCCGCAGAATGACCGGGGTGATGGTGGCGCGCGGTGCAGGACTGGTCTATGCGGACTCCACCCAGGAATCCCGGATCGATTATCAAATCGGCAGCCTGCGCGACGATTTCGATTTCGGACCCCTCATCGCTGTATCCGTCGGGCGGGCTCGAGAAGCCCTCGAACGGCACGGAACACTGGACGGTAGCCTTCGATGGGGAGCAATGTACGACCTGCGTCTGAAACTGTCGATCGACTCCCCCATCGTCCGCATACCGGAACCACTCTATGCTGCTGACGATCCGGACATGCGACCGACAGCGGAACGCCAGTTCGACTATCTGGATGCGTCACAGGCGGATTATCAGGGCGAGATGGAGTCGGTCGCCACGAATCACCTCAAAAGAATCGGTGCTTTCTTGTCCCCGCAGATGGGCCGGATCCCACCTGCTGACACGGCGTTTGCCCTGACTGCGACCACCGTGATCCCGGTCCGCAATCGCGAAAGAACGATCGGAGACGCGATCCGGAGCGCTCTCAGCCAGGAAGCCGACTTCGGGTTCAACGTTATCGTCGTGGATAACCATTCGACCGACGCGACCGGTCGCGTGATCGAATCGTTTGACGATTCGCGCCTGGTGCGGATGGTTCCCGAGAGCCACGACCTTGGAATTGGAGGTTGTTGGAACCATGCGGTTTTTTCTCCGGCATGTGGCCGCTTTGCCCTTCAACTGGATTCCGATGATCTCTTCGCAAGTCCTGACGTCCTTGCCCGCGTCGTTGCCGAAATGAAATTGAATCAGTACGCGATGCTGGCTGGCTCATACACCACCGTGGATTTCGATTTAAACGAGATCGTTCCAGGACTCGTGGCGCACAGAGAATGGACCCGAGACAACGGCCACAATAACCTGCTGCGTGTTAACGGCCTGGGCGCTCCTCGTGCTTACAACGTCGCAGTGATTCGCCAATTTGGATTTCCCAATGTCAGCTATGGCGAAGACTATGCATTGGGACTCCGTGTGTCCCGTGAATATGAAATCGGTCGGATCTATGATTCGCTCTATCTGTGCCGCAGATGGGAGGAAAATACCGATGCCGGTGTCTCCCGGGAGCAATCAAATCTCCGCAACAGTTACAAAGACTGGCTTCGCACGGTGGAACTCCAGGCTCGGATTCAACAGCACTCCCCCGGTGCCGCAGTGGATAGCGGAATGCGAGATATGCCTTGAGCTGGGATCAACGCATACAGGTTCCCATAGAGCCGGTATCAATCCCGGCCGAGATCGACCGCCTGTTCAAATCGCAGATCGAGGAATGGCCTCAGTTGAGGCGCGGCGTGGACGGCCTCACACGTGCGCGATCCCGGGAATTCGTCGTCAAGGGCTTTCCTGTCGTCGCGCGTCACATCCCCCATCGAATCGAAAGCACGACGGCGCCCGTCGATGCCGATGCGATTCTCAAGAGGGCATGCTTTTTGTGCGCTGAAAACCTGCCCGATCCGGAAAAAGGACTGGTTTTCGACCCGACGTTTGTGATCACCTGCAATCCGTTTCCGATTCTCGACAATCATCTGTCGATCGTCTTGAGAGAACACACGCCCCAGCGGATCAAAGGGCACTTCCTCACGATGCTCGAACTGGCACTCCGGTTGCCGGGCTACGTGGTCCTGTACAACGGTCCGGAGTGCGGAGCCTCCGCTCCCGATCACATGCATTTTCAGGCATGCCTCGCTGGTGAGATGCCTCTGTTCGACGATCTCGCGCGTGCGTCGGGTGGAATCATTCCGGACTATCCCAGGAGCGCTTTCGTCATTAGAGACTCTGATCCGGACCGCCTGGACCGGCGATTTACCGAATTGGTCGTCAGCCTGGAAGGCGTCAATGAAGACCGCGTCGAACCCATGGTCAATCTTGTGGCTTTCCATGAGGAAGGCTACTGGGTTGTGGTCGTATTCCCACGATCGGTCCATCGCCCCCGGGTCTTTCATACGGGCGAATTGACCTGGAGTCCCGGCTCGATCGATCTGTGCGGTGTCGTCGTGCTTCCGGTCGTGTCCGACCTCGAAAAGATCACGGCCGAGGACATTCGCGAAGTTTATGCGGAAGTGTCCCTCGAACCGCGAATCGTCACGGCCATTGCCCGCCGACTGAGGCTGGAGTGAACATCGCTGTCGGACTCGTTGAAGGACGCTCTACATTGCGCGTGGCCCTGAACGGCGAATTCAGGAGTGCGTCCGGCCAAGATTACGCCCCAGGTCAATACGAATTCAAAAAATCGGTTGAGCTGGCCCCTCTCGACCCGCAATCCCACTCGTTTACGGTTGACGACGTGACCATTGGTGTTGGCTTCCACTGGCAACGGCAGCAAGAGCAGGGATTTCGGGGAGGGCTACGGATTATAGAAACCGGCAATGGTCTGACGCTCGTCAATGACGTGGCGGTCGATACCTACGTCGAGAGCGTGATTTCGTCCGAGATGAGCGTGAACAGTCCACTGGAACTTCTCAAAGCGCATGCGGTGATTTCGAGGAGCTGGCTCGTGTCACAAATTCGAAATCGCGACTTCGGTCGGGCGTTTCGCTCCCAGCGACAGATTGGCCCCAATGAGTGGGACATACAGTGCTGGTACGGCAGGGAGTCACACGACCACTTCGACGTATGTGCCGACGATCATTGCCAACGCTACCAGGGGCTCGCATCAAATGGATCGGAACCCACGAACCGAGCGGTTCGCGAAACAGCCGGACAGTTTCTGTATTTTGATGGAGATGTCTGCGATGCCCGTTTTTCAAAGTGCTGTGGCGGTGTCAGCGAAGATTATCGTTCGGCCTGGGAAGAGCGTCGGGTGCCTTACCTGACGCCCGTATTTGATGGTCGCGGGAACATGCCACGGGTCGACGGCGAGTGGATTCGTACACGGCCAGATGCCTATTGCAACTCGCAGGATCCGGATCTGCTTTCCCGGATCCTCCCCGGATTCGATCAGGAGACGGTCGATTTCTATCGATGGCAGGTCGAATATTCTTTCAGCGAACTGGCCGAACTCGTGCAATCGCGCACCGGCGTCGATCTTGGGGGAGATCTCGCGTTGACACCGCTTAAGAGGGGGGCCTCGGGACGGATTGTCCAGCTCAGGATCGTAGGCACTTCCGGTGCGATCAATATCGGAAAGGAACTGGAAATCCGCCGGGTGCTATCACCATCACACCTTTACAGTTCTGCTTTCGTCGTGGACCGACGCCCGGGAGGCCTGACCCTGACCGGAGCGGGCTGGGGACACGGAGTGGGATTGTGTCAGATTGGCGCTGGAGTGATGGCCATTCGTGGCGCATCTTACAAGGAAATTCTCAGCCACTACTATCCGGGTGCATCTGCAAACCCAGGTTCGCCGGACGTCAGGTTGGAATAACCGGGTACGGAGCCGGGAGGGTGACGACTATCCCTTCGGATCGGGATGCGTGTGGTCGCTGCCGTCGAGATACTTCTCCGGATCTTTCTTGAACGCCTCCATGTCGGCCTTCATGCAGAAGTAGTACGTTTCTCCCCGGTAATCGGTCGACAGTTCGGGATCTCGACGTACCGAGATTTTACACACCGGGTCTTTCGCTCGTTCGGTGGCCGATTCCGTCTGTTCGGCCTCCTGTTTCGCAGCAAGAATTGCCGGTGTCAGAACCAGACCGCATGCGGCGGCGAACATAAGTACAGAGACGATACCTATTCTCAAATGATCTTTCCTCCAATAGCGATATGTAAATTGAATATCCGTTGGGGGCACAATTGCAAGAACAAAACCGCCAGGCCGGTGATCTGCCCGGTGGGCCGACAGGGTATTTGACGTTTCAAACGCAGCAATGTTAATGCCTTCACCGTTGGGATTCAGCTTATTCCTTCGTGGTCTTTCATGTCTACGCGGAACGCCTACCCGAAAGATTGCCAGTCACTAGAACTGATGCAGATCACTGCGACTTCTGTGTCAGCATGTGAGACTCCGGGTTCAGAATCACCGTACCAAGGTGTTCAAAAATATGTGGAAACGTGTAATATATGCGTGGTTGTCGCTTTGGGACGATCCGGTCGCGCCTGACCTACGGAGTCCGAGAGGTTCCTGGTTCAGGCTTTTTTTTTGAATTCAGCACTTCGCGTGGAGATTGGATGGGCGTTTACAAGTGTCACGTGGGCTGTATGTGGGTTCTTCTGCTAGCGGTCGTCGTTGTGGCGGTACCGCGCAATTGGGAAGTCGAACTTGAGGCCGAGGCCGCCTCCGAGAGAGGGCCGTTGTTGCCTCCTCCCGTGATCGTCGACGGATCGTTTGAGCGAAACGAAACCCTATCGACCACACTTGAAGGGCATGATGTTTCACACGCTGTGGCTTACGCGGTTGGGGAGGCGGTCAGTTCTGTGTTCAATGTTCGGAGTTTCCGGCCGGGACGTTCATACCGTCTGCTCATGGGACCCGATGGTGATCTCATCAACTTTGTGTATTCCGTTGATGATGAACGTGTACTAAAGGTCGTGCCCGATGACGGCGGCTTCATCGCACGCGTGGAGTCCCTGCCCCTCGAATCCCGCACGGACACGATATCGGCGACAGTGACCAATTCTTTGTGGGGCGCACTCGAAGGTTTTCCGAAGGGAGAATGGCTGGTGATGGAACTGGCCAGCGTCTTTGAGGCGCAGGTGGATTTCTACAAGGACATCCGTTCCGGTGATGCCATCCGCTTGATCGTGGAGGCGAAATATCATGACGGTCAGTTTGTGAAATACGGTCCAGTAGTGGCTGCGGAATTTGTCAACAAGGGGAAACCCATGCAGGCTTACCGGTTTCGCGAGGAGTATTACGACGAGAACGGTATGAGCGCCCGACGCTCTCTGCTTCCGTCGCCACTGCAGTTTACGCGGATCAGCTCTGGCTTCAGCTATAACCGGCTCCACCCGATTTACAAAACCGTCCGGCCTCATCTTGGCGTCGATTATGCCGCGCCCACGGGAACGCCGGTCTGGGCCGTTTCGACCGGAACCGTTACCTTCGCCGGTACAAACGGTGGATTCGGGCGAATGGTGACGCTGCGTCATCCGAACGGAATGACGACTTCATATGCGCATTTGTCTTCGATCGCAGTCCGCGTTGGCGAGAGGGTGGGGCAGAAAGAGACGATCGGACGCGTTGGTATGACCGGCACAGCGACCGGGCCGCACCTCGACTACCGGATGAGTGTTGACGGCCGCGTAATCGATCCGAGGACCGTGCGTGCAGATCCGCCGAAACCGATCGCCGCAGAATTGAGAGACGAATATTCACGCTTCATTCTGGGGCCCCGGGCCCGTCTCCAGAACTTTGGCGAGGCCACGGAATACCGTACCGAACTCACCGAATAACACACGTCGCAACAGGCCATTCTTTTCGTTCTGGAAAACGTAGTCGATCCGATCATTTCTTCCGACTGACGCCTCGGCTCCGCCGCTTCAATATGAAAGCCGTCGCCCTGCACGGCGGACCGTGCAGGGCCTTTCCGGGACGCGCTGCGAAGTTTCTCTTGATCCCTGTAGGCCTCGCCATCAGGAAGATGGCGAGGGTCGCCGATCGTTCAGACCACGCGTAAATCGCGACAGAGATGGTCATCTGAATGAACGATCGAGCGAAATCTTATTTCTCGAAACTCCCATTCATGACACTATCTACAGGCCGTCTATTTCGTTCTGGATAACGTTGTCAATCCGATCAAGATGTTCCGGCGCTCCGTGCAAGACCAGGTTGTCACGTCGGCGCCATTGGGCCCCTGCGGTCATTAATTCCTTGAATTCGATCGCGTCTGCCGCCGAAGGAAAGACATAGGTTTCGAAAGAGAATCCCTCGACGCGCGTTGCGGCAAACATGCATCGAAAATAGCGCCCTTCGAGTGCGGTGTACTTCCGAGTGGCCAGGACACCGTAGTCGTCCATGAACTCCTCTTCATACGGTTCGAGGCCCGCACGCTGCATTCTGTCCATCAACTCGTTCCATGTCATGATTGATCGAGAAGCGTTTCAAAGACCGATCTTTCAGTCGTGGGTTGACTGCAGACGTAGTTTTCACACACATACGCCGTAGGCTTGCCATCGATCGCTTTTTTGCCGTGTAGCAGCGGAATGTTATCCGAATCACCTGCCGCAACGACGGTTCGTGGCAGGTAGCGCCTTCTCAGAGATGGGAGGAAAGGATCGGGCCGTCCGGCAAGCGCAACTTCCTGAGTCGGGCTTGCCAGAAAGTCGCCGGCGGCGAGCATTTTCCCGAAGCCCGAAGGATAACGGAGGACATAGTCGCGGACGCTCTGGCAGATCCGTTCCGCTTTGACCGTGAAATCGGGTCGGTCCAGAAGCCTGCCCAGACGCGCCAGCAGATCGGCGGCGACCGAGTTTCCCGAGGGAGTCGCGTTGTCAAAATATTCCTTGGTCCGGGCCACCAGGGATTCATGATCATTGCTGGTAAAGAAGAACCCTTCGTTTTCTTCATCCCAGAAATTGCCGACCATGTGTTCCGTCAGCTGAACGCATGCTTGGAGCCAACGTCGTTCGAAAGTCAATTCGTAGAGTGCAAGGAGGCCGTCGGCCAGATTGGCGTAGTCGTCGAGATAAGCGTTGTATCGCGCCTTTCCGTCCTTGAATGAATGCAGGAGCCGCTTCCCGTCCCACATGACCGACAGCATGAAATCCGCGCTGGATTCCGCGATCTGGCGGTAGTCGGCCCGGCCAAAATGAGTGGCCGCGTTTGCGAACGTTCGGAGCGTCAACCCGTTCCAGTCAGTTAGAAGTTTTTCGTCCCGATCGGGTCGCACGCGGTTTTCGCGATGCGCCAGCAGGCGGCGGCGCGCGTCGATCATCCATTCTTCCAGCCGCTCGGAGGAAATACCCTCACTTCTGGAAAAGGCGTCGGGAGGTTCCGGAATGTGCAGAATATTGTGGCCTTCGAAATTGCCCTGTGGGGTCACATCGAGATATCGGGCGAGGATGTTGGCATTGACGCCGACCACCTCGTCGAACTCGTCTCGATTCCATACGTAGTATTTTCCTTCTACACCCTCGCTGTCTGCGTCGAACGTAGAGTAAAATCCGCCTCCGGGATCCCGCATGTCCCGCGCTACGAAATCAAGCGTTTCTTCGACGACCCTTTGATACAGCGGATCGCGGGTGACCTGAAACGCATCGATGTAGACGCGACCCAGAAGTGCATTGTCATAGAGCATTTTTTCGAAGTGAGGGACCAGCCACCGTTCGTCGGTCGAGTATCTATGAAATCCGCCCCCAAGGTGATCGTAGATCCCACCCAGGGCCATCTTCCGGAGCGTCAGGTTGGCCATTTGAAGGGAGACTTCATTGTGCGTCCTGTGGTGATGGCGCAGGAGAAAATCGATGGTCATGCTGGGCGGGAATTTGGGCGCGGAGCCGAAGCCCCCGTGATCCGTGTCGAAGTGCCCGGCGATTCCGTTTTGCGCCTGCTCTAGAAGGTCTACGTCGATCTTGCCGTCGGCGTTGGCCCGGGTCGACTGCGCATTGATGTGTTCAATGAGCGTTTGGGCGTTCTTGACGACTTCGTTTCGCCGCTCCCGGTAGGCCTCTGAAATCGTCGCCAGGACTCTCCGGAATCCAGGCCGGTTCTGGCGGTCCTCCGGGGGGAAATAGGTACCCCCGTAGAAGGGTAAGGCGTCCGGTGTCAGAAATATCGTCAGGGGCCACCCACCGCTGCCCGTCATCAGCTGCACCGCGCTCATGTAGATCTGGTCCAGATCGGGCCGCTCCTCACGATCGACCTTTATGTTGATGAATTCCTGATTCATCTGCTCTGCGATGGAGATGTCTTCAAATGATTCGTGTTCCATCACGTGACACCAGTGACATGCCGAATACCCGATGCTGAGAAGGATGGGCTTGTCTTCTGCCCGCGCCAGATCGAGCGCGTGCTGACCCCATGGGAACCAGTTGACGGGGTTATGGGCGTGCTGCCGGAGGTAGGGACTGGATTCAGTGGCGAGACCGTTCGTAAATCGGGGAGCCGTCATTGTTGAGACCCTTCAGTCGTAATTCCGCAGTGCGCACCGGGGCTCGGGCAGGTGTAATCGGACCGGTTTACGTGGCGTGTCACTCCTCGGAGTCAGCGAGGAGTCGTTCGAGTTCATTGACGTTGATAGACCAGTGTGAGGCGTGAAAGATCGGAAGTTCATTCGCAATAGCAATGAGCTGGGGCGATTCGTGGCGTATACCCGTATGGTTTGCAATTTCATCGGATAGACTTCGATCCTGGACGACATCGACAATGCCGAACGGGACGTCCTGATGTCGCGACAGAAAATCGCCGACCTCGCTCAGCGCGTGCGAGCTAATATCACAGCGGGTACTGTGTTTGAAAATGAGAACCGGTTCAGTTCGGGAAGACCTGAGCATCCGCGTCCAATCTTCAGGGCTCCGCAGTCGAGAAATCGCTTCGCTCCGCTCCTCGCTGGATGCTTCCGTGCTGAGCAATTGATGCAATCGTTGAAGGACTGCCATCGCCTGACTTTGTCCAAGCATCCTGGGTCTTACTATATCAGAGGTCGGCGACCCATGTAGCCGGTCTGTCCTGTAGAAAACACGATGCGACGGCCCTCCGTTTTAGCGGTCTTTAACTGCACGGTGATCGGATACGATTGTGCGTTCGGGCATGGATTTCCCGGCCGACCGACTGTGGGTGCCATGCTCAGCAATGCCCGCACTCGTGCGGAAATCGTTCGATGGTTCAGCCGCTGCCAGTATCTCCAGCCCCATTGTGGTTGATGCCCGTTATCGTGCGCATGTTTCGGCGCGGCCGCCGTCGATGGAGTAAGTTGCACCGGTGATCCATCCAGCCAGATCCGACGCCAGGTACATGATCAGGTCCGCTATCTCCTCAGGTTTTCCGATGCGTCCGATCGGATGGGTGGTCTTGCAGTGTTCGACGAAGGCGTCATAGGCTTCCGAACCAACCCCCGAACGTAAATGAAGGTTCGTGCGTACGACGCCTGGATTGACCGCGTTGACGCGTACTCCTCTGGGAGCCAATTCCAACGCGGCACAGCGTGTGAGCTGGTCTAATGCCGCCTTACTGACACAGTAGGCGAGAACCCCAGGGAAAGCCCGCAGCCCTGTGACGCTCGACACGTTGACGATGTTCCCGTGTCTGGCCACGATTGATGGAAGGCACAGTTGCATGAGATGGAAAATTGACCGGACGTTTATGCCCATCATGGCGTCGTAGTCTGCCAACGTGGTGTCTTCGATGCTTCCGGTCGCGATGATGCCGGCGGCATTGACGAGCACGTCGACGCCGCCAAGGTCCTCGACAATGGCATTCACGACCTCAGACGTTTCGGTTTCCAGAGACAGATCGGCCCGATAGCTGCGTACTCCTGTCGTGGATAATTCGATCACGGAAGAGGCATCTCTTCCGATGCCGGCGACAATGGCGCCCTTTCGTGCGAACCCCAAGGCTGTGGCGTGACCGATTCCGCTGGTGGCCCCGGTAACGACAACGATTTTGTTTTCAAACTCCATATCGTTAGTCGGTAAAGACGAGATCCAGCGCCCAGAGTTCGGTCTTCTCGACCTCAAGCGCCGCGACCACCCAACCACCGTCTGGATGTCGGTCAAAGGATGGCCAGACTTCCAGGGAGAGTTCTACGAACGGATCAGCCACGATCCGACCGGCCTCTGAATAGACCGGTCCGGTCGGACTCCAGACACCGAAAACAGGCTCGGCGACGTCTGAGACCCGACTGGGACGGCCCCCATCCGGGTCGGCAGTCCACAGAGCATCCCTGTTCCAATAGGCAATACGGTCTCCGTCCGGAGCATACCGGGGCGCATACCCGCCGTCGTTCAGTTTCAGCCGTTGCCCGCCGGAAGAGGGAATGGTCCAGAGGGCCAGTTTCCCGTCACGTTCGGAGGCGAAAACGATGGAGCGGCCATCGGGGGACCAGTCGGGCAGGTCGTCAATCTCTGCGGCATCGGTGAGTCGTTCGGGTACACCGGTACGCACGTCGACTTTCCAGATGTCTTTGTTACCGTCGAGATCGATTCTCGAATAGACGACTTCGTTGCCGCTGGGTGAGAAGCGCGGATGCCTTCCAAGGGCGAGGTAGCGAGGCTCCTCGCCATCAATCCGAGCGACCCATATTTCGAAGCGGCTTCTGTTTTCTACAGTGTAGGCGATCAAGTCCCCGTTCGGTGAAACCGCAGGGTCAAACTCCAGATGCTCGGTCGCGACCAGCGCTCGGCCCTCAGAAGTACGGATATCGGAATCGATGAAGTGTCGGGGCAGAACGACCCGTCCATCATGGACTCCAATCCCGATCGGGGCCAGCGACCGGCCCATCATCGGCGCCGTCATGGGAACAAGTGTGGATTTATCGAGGTCGACATACCAGACCGCCAGCCCACCCCCGCGATCTGTCATGTAGGCGATGTGTCGGTTGTCGATGATCCACTCGGCCGCCGTCGGGTTCTCAGCGCTGCGGTCTGCAATCACAGGAATAGCGTCCCCTGTGGATGTGTCGGCCATCCAGACTTCGCCGTGCAGACCCAGCATCGACAGGATGAAGAGGATCTGGCTGCCGCTTGGCGAAAACCGCGGTGCCCGGATGTCCACGTCGGGATTGGCGTTGGGGGGAACGATCTGACGAGCGTCTGCCCCTGTCGCGTTTGCGACCCACAATCCGCCTCCGCGCACGAACACGGTTTGACCGGTTGGGGACCAGGACAGATCCGCCGCGTCAGCCATAAACAGCTCTTCGGCTCGGCTTTCCGGCTGAATGACGAATGTGTCGTTCTCTCGCGTGAACGTAATCCGGCTGCCGTCGGGAGTCCAGGCTGGAGACGATTCAACCTCAGTTGTTTCAGTCAGTTGTGATGGAGTTTCGGTATTGACAAACCACAGGTTACCTGAAGAAATGACCGCATAATGAATACCGTCGGGGGCGATCGCCACGTCGGTTTCAACACCGTCGATGTCGATGAGGGCCGTGACCGTGGGCGCTAAGAGGAATCGTTCGGCGGGCGGAATCAGAGTCACCAGGCCAGCGACGACCCCGACAAGTATCGTGACCACCGCGATCGGGATTACCGGCACACGCATTTAGCGGGATGATAGCACGAATTCTTCTGCTCCAGAGGGTGAGAACATGCCGGTTTTTCAGTAGCTTAAGAGTTGACGATCGGGTATTCTGACGGGGAATTCATCGACAATGGTGCGGTTTTCGATTTTCGACCGTCTAAAAAAGGAAGCTAGGTATTCATCGAACACTCGGGATTTGCCCGGCAGAAATTGAGGGCGGTAGAAAAATGACCAAAGTTATTGACAGCAAAAGGATTAATAGTCAGCCGACAATGTGCCTGCAGTGTCATCTCGTGGTAAGCATGTTCCACGAGTCGGAAGCCGATGCCCGCCAGGGCGCTTGGGAATGTCCAAACTGTGGGCACAAATATCCTTTCGCACACTGGAAGATAAAGAAGCAGACCAAGGGTAAGAACAGGGCCGCGTAAGGTTTTCCAGTCCAGTGGTCCGCCTGCTCGGACCACCTCCCACCTAGGTGTCGGGGAACCACGCGGCCAGCCGAAGTCGGCGAGCGGTAGCGTCCGGTTCGCGATTTCGACTGCGTCTCTTGCCGCTCGAAATCTCCACTCAATCTCCGCAATTGCCCCCATCAGTATATAAACTGTGCAAAACCCAAAGAAGCGGCTGACAGTTACGATCGGGATCCTGATCGGAATGTTCCTGGCGGCACTCGAGGCCACCGTTGTGGGCACAGCGATGCCCACCGTGATTTCTGCGCTGGGTGGGCTTGAACTTTACAGCTGGGTCTTTTCCGCCTACCTGCTGGCCTCGACCGTAACGGTCCCTGCATGGGGCAAGCTGTCCGATCTATACGGGCGACGCCCCCTCTACCTGTGGGCGATTGCGATTTTCTTGCTGGATTCGGTTCTCTCCGGACAGTCCCAGTCTATGGGTCAACTCATCGTATTTCGTGTGATTCAGGGGCTGGGTGCAGGCGGCCTCCTGCCTCTTGCCATGACAATCGCCGCTGAACTGTACACGCCTGTTGAACGGGCGCGTGTCCAGGGCTACTTCAGTGGTGTTTGGGGATTGGCCTCGATCGTCGGGCCTTTGCTGGGCGGCATCATTACAGAGCAGATCAGCTGGAGGTGGATTTTTTATCTGAATATTCCTTTTGGTCTTGCCGCCGCCGTCATTATTGGAACTCAGTTTGTGGACGAGCGCGCCGAAGGAAGGCGCAGGGAGATCGATGTATTCGGTATGCTGTCGTTTACGGTGTCGGTAACGTTGCTGATGCTAGTGCTGGTGCGTACCGGAGAAACTTTCCAGATGCTTACGCCAACCAATGTAGCACTCGCCGTGGGCTCGGTAGTGGCCATGGTCCTCTTCATCCGGGCGGAAAGGCGGGCTGCGGAGCCTCTGATACCCGTCGATCTTTTGCGTCATCGGGTCGTGTATTGCGCGGTAATCAACGGTTTTCTCTCTGGCATGGCGATATTCGGATTGATATCGTTCATTCCCCTGTTCGTTCAGGGCGTTTTGGGGACTGGCGCCACCCGCGCCGGGTCGGTGCTGACGCCACTCCTGATGGGTTGGGTCGTGTTCTCGATCGTGGGGGGGCGACTGTTGCTATGGCTTCACTTCCGGTGGGTGATGTTGGTGGGTATGTTACTCATGGTGACTGGATTCGTATTGAATGTGTGCCAATCTTAGTTGGAAATTGAAACGGCTCCAAACCCCATGGTTTGATGGTATTGGAAGAAACAACATCAAGCCTGTAAGAGAAAGGAGCCGAGATGAGGAGTCTGTTACGTTCGGTAAAGAAACGCAAGAAGTCGCGTGTGCTGGGTGAGGTCGAGGTCCTGAGCCGGGAGGAATACTCGGGACTGGAATTGGACTCGAAGGTGGAGATGATTCGGGCGTTGATCCCACTGGGGTTGATGCACGTGGAGGAGTTGCTCGACGAGGAAGTGAAGTCGTTGGCGGGTGAGCGATACGCACGAAAGGAGGCGGCGTTGCGGGGCCGGCGACACGGGAGCAATCCGGGGACCGTGGGGCTGGGTGGCCAGCGGGTGCCGGTTCGGGTGCCTCGAGTGCGCAGCGTGGCGGGCGGGGAGATTCCGCTTCGGACCTACGAGGAACTCAGTCCGGGTGGCGCGGTGAACGAGCTACTGCTCAGACGTGTGCTGTATGGGATCTCCTGCCGGAACTATGAATCGGCCGCTGAAGCGATTCCGGGAGCGATCGGACTGTCGAGTTCGACGGTGTCTCGAGGATTCGTCCAGGCGAGTGCCGCGAAACTTCGGGAGATGCAGGAGCGGGATCTGAGTGGCGAGGACGTCGTGGCGATCTTCCTGGACGGGAAGGCGTTTGCCGACGCCCTGATGGTAGTGGCCCTGGGCGTCACGCTTTCGGGCGACAAACGCTTCTTGGGCTTCGTGGAGACCGACACGGAGAACGAGCAAGTGCTGACTCCGTTTCTCCGTTCGTTGATGGAGCGGGGCCTGGACATCTCTGAAGGCGTGCTGGTGATTGTCGACGGCGGCAAAGGTCTGCGGGCGGCGGTCAAGAAGGCATTCAGGAATCGAGCCCTGGTCCAACGCTGCCAATGGCACAAACGCGAGAACGTCGTGAGATACCTATCGAAGACCGAGCAAGCCGTGTGGCGACGCCGGCTGCAGCGGGCCTACGAGCGCCCGGAGTACGACGAAGCTCGGGCGGCGCTCGGAGAGCTCCATGGAGAGCTCGAGGAGCGAAACCAATCGGGGGCTGCGAGCCTTGAGGAAGGCCTGGAAGAGACCCTCACGTTGCATCGGCTCGGCGTGTACGGGGTCTTGGGCCGTTCGTTCAAGACGACGAATTGCCTGGAATCGGTCAATGCCCTTGTCGAGGAAAGGTGTGCGAAGGTCGATCATTGGAAGAACTCGAGTCAGCGGCAACGCTGGTTGGCGACGGCGCTCATCGACATCGAACCGCGCCTGAGGAAGGTGATCGGCTACCGTCATCTTCCAAAGCTCCGCGAAGCCCTCCAGCGAGAGCTGAAAATTGAGGCGAAGACGTCGACGAGATCGAAGAAGAAGGTTGCATGACCCATCGTGAGCCGTGGAGAGTTTCAACTAAGAATGGGCTTGACTCTTCGTATTGCTCACCATGATGACGGGCCAGAGTGAGATTCGTGTTGTGTTGTGGAACGTCGGCCTCGTCGGATCGGGAATGGGCCTGGTCATGATTACGCAACTCATTGCCGTACAGTCCTCGGTGGCGCGTGACCGGCTTGGAATTGCAACGTCGACAGCGCAGTTTTTTAGAAGCATCGGGGGCGCTGTCGGTGTTGCGATCATGGGTGCCGTAATGGCGCGGGGCATGACGGCCCAGATTTCAGCGATCGGGTCCAGACTCGGAGCCGGAGTGGATCAGGGCTTCCAGCAACTGGTTGACGATCCGAACGCCTTCCTGCAGCCGGCGATCCGTGACACGGTGTCACCGGAGCTTGTCGAGGCGTTCCAGTCGATGCTTGCCAGTTCGCTGCATTCGGTATTTGTAGTCGGCACCATCGTGAGTGTTCTTGGCCTGCTGTCGGTGGCGCTGATGCCCTCGGCCGGACTGACCCACAGCGAGAGACCGTGAAGCTTGGCCGTCAATTCTATGCCCGACCAACGCTCGACGTTGCCGTGGATCTGATCGGGAAGGTCCTCGTCCGCTCCGTCGGGATAGAACGAGGGGCCGGAATGATCGTTGAAACCGAGGCCTATGTTGGCGAGGACGACCTGGCGTGCCATGCGTCCAGAGGCAGAACTCCTCGGACGGAGGTGATGTTCGGCCGGCCAGGTTATGCCTATGTGTTTGTCGTGTATGGAACCCATTGTTGTCTGAACGCTGTGACTGAACGGGCCGGATACCCCGCCGCAGTGCTGATTCGGGCGATCGAACCTGTAGAGAGTCTGGCGTGGATGCGAAACAACAGGCAGCGCGATTGTCGTGATACGGACGTCGGCAGCGGGCCGGCCAAACTGTGTCAGGCCATGGGGGTCGACAAGAACCTGAATGGGGTGAGCCTGGAAGAGGATTCGCTGTGGATCGAAGACCGTAGCCTGGACGCCGGGGTAATAGTCGCCGGCCCGCGTATCGGAGTGGACTACGCTGGAGCCTATCGGGACAAGCCCTGGAGGTTTTACAACCCACACAATCCGCATATATCCCCACATCGGTTCAATAAGTCGCCGACGGTGTCAGTGTCCGGTCTCGGTGGAAAGATTGAATCAACTGGAAGATTGATTGACTAACTGGTGAGGAAAACGGTGAGGAAAACGGTGAGGAAAACTATGATGCGTATCGGCAGGAGCGTTTTATTCATGATATTGCTTGCTGTGGGTTCAGTGCCCGCGGCGGCTTTTCCCGGGTTTCTCCAGATTTATCAGGCGGACCCACTCCGTAACCCGACAGTCGATGGTTGTGTCGTGTGCCATGTCGATCCCGCAGGTGGCGGGCCACGAAACGAATTCGGTCTGGCCTTTGCCGACAACGAATTCATGATCTCACCATTGCTGCGATCTCAATTCTCTGATCGATTCACTTATGATACGGAGCCATTAGGAAGCTCGACGATTCTGCATTTCTCCGATCCAGACAATGCCAGTTTGGTTGTTGAAGTCGAGGGTATGCGTTATCTGGCAGACCTCGCATCCAGAGGGTTGGCTTCAGGTTCGCCTTCCGCTCCAGTGGCGCCGGGGACACCTGAGAGCCAGGCGGAATCTGGGGTGGGTGGGCCGTCTCCGATTTCGGTCAGCCCGGTCGATTCCTTCACTTCAGAAGGTGCCTTTCTGGGTCCTCGGATCGTAAATCTGCCCAACGGCAAGGGCATGGAGCGGGGAGGGGTCGAATTCCTGATCGGGCATCGTTTCTCCCAACCCGTCTTCGACAGGGATTCGCCTCGAAACCTGTTCGGTTTCGACAGCGACGCGGCGGTCACCTTCGGCGTCCAGGTCGGTTTAACGGACTGGATGAGCGTTTCTGCGATGCGCAGCAACCTGGATCGGACCGTCGAATTCAGCTCTCACTTCCAGCTTTCGACACAGAGTTCAGGCGCTCCAGTCTCGACACAGTTTCGTGCCGGAGTCGAAGGGCGGGATAACTTTCGGGAGAGAATCGCGCCATTTATGCAATTCGTTTCGACCCGCAGTTTCGGTGATCGTTTCTCGGTTTCCCTCGTTCCCAGCATTGCCTTCAACACGCGGGACGATGACTCGTTTATTCCGGACCAGTTTCTCTTTGGGGAGGAGTTTGATTACACGGCAGCCATCGGCATCGGTGCCGGGATTGGTCTGACGCGTTCGGTATCCCTAGTTGGAGAATATGTTCCCCGGGTCAAGGGCTTTACAGGGGAATTCTTCGATCGGCCGGCCGTATCCGTGGGCATTCAAAAGGCGACCTTCCGGCATACATTTGAATTCGTGCTTTCGACCACCCGTCCGTTGACGACGGCACAGTACACCGTGAACGGCAGCGATACGTTCAAGGTGGGTTTCAATATTTACCGTCGGCTGAGATAGCTTCGAGGATTTGTGCCGTGCTCGGGAGCTCGGCCTGATTGGGGCTGACGGCAATCCATTTTATGATTTGCATGTCATCAATCAGGAAGGCACTGGGGTGGGCGATTCGATACGCATCGAGTCCGAACTGGTGGTACACACCATAAGTCTGCGTGGTCTCGCGTGTTTCGTCGAACAGGATTGGAAATCTGTATTTATGTTTCTCGACGAACTTTTTTGCGCCCCCGAGGCCGTCGATCTTCTGGGCTGCAATACAGACGATCCGGACGCCTCTCCGATCGAGTTCATCCCAATCTGACTCCAACTGAGTCAGTTGCCGCCTGCAGTTGGGTCACCACGTTCCCCGGAGGAATAACAGCAGTGATAGATTGCCCCGGAGGTCTCGATGGGAGATCGTTTCGCCGAATGTGTGCCAATCTTAGTTGGAAATTGAAACGGCTCCAAACCCCATGGTTTGATGGTATTGGAAGAAACAACATCAAGCCTGTAAGAGAAAGGAGCCGAGATGAGGAGTCTGTTACGTTCGGTAAAGAAACGCAAGAAGTCGCGTGTGCTGGGTGAGGTCGAGGTCCTGAGCCGGGAGGAATACTCGGGACTGGAATTGGACTCGAAGGTGGAGATGATTCGGGCGTTGATCCCACTGGGGTTGATGCACGTGGAGGAGTTGCTCGACGAGGAAGTGAAGTCGTTGGCGGGTGAGCGATACGCACGAAAGGAGGCGGCGTTGCGGGGCCGGCGACACGGGAGCAATCCGGGGACCGTGGGGCTGGGTGGCCAGCGGGTGCCGGTTCGGGTGCCTCGAGTGCGCAGCGTGGCGGGCGGGGAGATTCCGCTTCGGACCTACGAGGAACTCAGTCCGGGTGGCGCGGTGAACGAGCTACTGCTCAGACGTGTGCTGTATGGGATCTCCTGCCGGAACTATGAATCGGCCGCTGAAGCGATTCCGGGAGCGATCGGACTGTCGAGTTCGACGGTGTCTCGAGGATTCGTCCAGGCGAGTGCCGCGAAACTTCGGGAGATGCAGGAGCGGGATCTGAGTGGCGAGGACGTCGTGGCGATCTTCCTGGACGGGAAGGCGTTTGCCGACGCCCTGATGGTAGTGGCCCTGGGCGTCACGCTTTCGGGCGACAAACGCTTCTTGGGCTTCGTGGAGACCGACACGGAGAACGAGCAAGTGCTGACTCCGTTTCTCCGTTCGTTGATGGAGCGGGGCCTGGACATCTCTGAAGGCGTGCTGGTGATTGTCGACGGCGGCAAAGGTCTGCGGGCGGCGGTCAAGAAGGCATTCAGGAATCGAGCCCTGGTCCAACGCTGCCAATGGCACAAACGCGAGAACGTCGTGAGATACCTATCGAAGACCGAGCAAGCCGTGTGGCGACGCCGGCTGCAGCGGGCCTACGAGCGCCCGGAGTACGACGAAGCTCGGGCGGCGCTCGGAGAGCTCCATGGAGAGCTCGAGGAGCGAAACCAATCGGGGGCTGCGAGCCTTGAGGAAGGCCTGGAAGAGACCCTCACGTTGCATCGGCTCGGCGTGTACGGGGTCTTGGGCCGTTCGTTCAAGACGACGAATTGCCTGGAATCGGTCAATGCCCTTGTCGAGGAAAGGTGTGCGAAGGTCGATCATTGGAAGAACTCGAGTCAGCGGCAACGCTGGTTGGCGACGGCGCTCATCGACATCGAACCGCGCCTGAGGAAGGTGATCGGCTACCGTCATCTTCCAAAGCTCCGCGAAGCCCTCCAGCGAGAGCTGAAAATTGAGGCGAAGACGTCGACGAGATCGAAGAAGAAGGTTGCATGACCCATCGTGAGCCGTGGAGAGTTTCAACTAAGAATGGGCTTGACTCGTTTCGCCTGTCGCAGTCTTGAGTTCGAATTCGGGAGCGCTATCCCCTCGGGCGAGCGTATCAGTGTAGTCTTTGAACATGGCCGGACCGGATCATTCTACGCCGGATCGCCGACGAAAGGACCGCGGGTGCGAATAGCCAGGTTGCGGGCTGTTTTGCGCAGAAACGAAGTTGACGGGTGGACGTGGGGCGGCGGCCATGGCCCGCCAGTCTCCTGAGTCAGCAACACGATCCCTTCGATGACCTTGGTAATGGGTCGATTCTGACTGGTGGCGGGAGGCTAGCCGCCGCCCGGCCGGCTCAACGGTATGGTCGCGCTTGCCGCCGCCGGTTCGTTGCGTGTTGTCGTGGGAACGATTGTGGCCACGGCGACGCCACCGACTGTGCCGGCTGTCGCTGCGGCAACCGAGGCTACCGAGGACACGGTTTGTGTTGCTGCACCGGCTGCGGCCCCTCCGGCTGCACCGGCCCCGGCACCTGCTCCGCCCCCGGCTGCACCGCCTCCAGCTCCACCTCCACCGGCGGCACCACCCCCGCCACCACCAACGCCTGGTCTTGGGATTGCGGCCAGGAGGGCGACGACCGGAGTGAAACCGACGCCTCGGATGGCTGTGACCTGCTGGCCATCAGTTATGGTGACGGTCTGCTGTGTGATCCGTTCGGTAACGTCTTCGAGGCCTTCATTCAGAGAATGCGTACTCTGAGTTTCGTTGGGAACCTCCTGGGTGCCTTCGGTGCCTCGTATCGCGGCTACGGCGGTCGGTGTTTCGAGACTGGTTTCAGTACCCAGTACCTGCTGGATGTCGAAAAACAAGTTGCCCAGACCCTGGGTGATCGTCCGGAGGATGCCCGTAGGCTGAGGCTGTTCTTCGATCGTTACCGTGGTACCGACATCCAGACTGATCAGGCTCTGGTCAGTGAAAAGAATGTCTGCGCGACCCTGGAGCGTGCTGACCGTATCTCCATTGAAAAGAGCGATACCGGGATTCTCCACGCGGGTTGTGAGCGTTGTATTGACACGTTGCAAACGGACGTCGCCGTCGACGGCCTCAAACGCGGCAATCGGGTCGGTCCCTTGCGGCGCTACCCCAGGACCTGCGATCGGGATCGAGACGCTGGGAACCAGAGTTGCGATCAGAATCTCGCCTCCGTTGACGTTGCGGATCGCGCCATACTCTTGTCTTTCGAGCACACTTACAGTGCCGCTGCGGCTTTTGACACGGTCTTCCTCGGCCGGTTGGGCGGTGATTTCACCTGAAACAGCATCGACGGCGGGATTCGACCGGACCTCGAGTTGGGGGGTGATAAATTCGAACTCTGATCCCGCAGGGAAGTTAAACGCAAGGGAACCCGACAGCAGAACGATGCTCAAGGGCCGAGCCCGGGCTATCTCGACACGGGTTGATTCGCCCAGTTCGATGCGTCCTCGCCCGATGCGGAGCACCCCGCCGCTGCCAGTGGCCGTGCTCAACAAATCGCCCTCAAACAGTGTTGCATCGTTCGTTAATCGCTGGCCGGAGCGTGCGACCGTTCCCACGAGAATGATGTCTCCGACTGCGGGGACGGGTTCAGCGAACGAAGGGGTGGGTAGAGCTGCAATCAGGATCATCAACACGATGACGATCGCAGGAGCAGCTTTCGGGCTTAAATCGCGAGTTATATCCATGACCACGCAATTCTGCCCGAGGGTCCTAAATATTTCACGCAGTTTGTGAGAATCGTCCAAAGTTTTCTTCCGATTGGAAGCTGCCCCGACCCAGCGTCTGTTGTTATTTTTCATCAAATTTGTAGACCGGGTCAAAATCGGACGCCGCACCAACGTACTCCACACGGCACTGTTCCAGCCGCGCCTTCATCATACGCGAAGGGCCATCCCCGGGCGCAAGCATCATTACATGGTCGAATGCCTGGTCCGCACCGTCGAAATCCGCCTTCCGGTACAGTTCGAGTGCGTGCTCAAAGACAGTTCGAATTTCCTCCCACTTCGGATCGACTATCAGCTCTGCTGTTCCCTGCCGCCGGTCACTTCCGCGTCGCCGTTCTCCGTGCCGTGCCGCAATGTAGGCGCCTTTGAACTTTTTCCCAAGAGTCGGAGAATCGCGGCGGTCGGATTGGCGCCGTTCCGTTTCCGGCGGCTTCAATCCGAGGGGTTCGTAGATCGTTACGGCATGGTCCTTTCCCTTGACCTTTACACAGTCCAGCTCCCGGCAGAAGACGCGGTCTTTGACTCTTTCATAGGTGCTGTCGCTGATGAGGATGTTGGTGCCGTAATATTTGTTCAGGGGTTCGAGTCGCGCTCCCAGGTTCACATCATCGCCCATCACGGTGTAGCTGAATCGATGTTGCGAACCCATGTTGCCGACAACCATATCGCCGGTGTTGACGCCAATACGGATGTCGAAGAGATGCCCTCCGGGCAGTTCGACCGCTTCCTGTATGCGTCCGACAGCTTGCATCATCTCCAGCGCGGCTACGGTCGCGCGAAGCGGATGTTCCTCGGTTTCGACCGGATGTCCCCAGAAACACATCACCGCATCGCCAATCAATTTGTCCAGCGTCCCCTGATGCTTGAAGATGATCTCCGTCATCTCGTCGAAGTAAGTATTGAGGAAGGCTACGAGTTCCTGGGGGCTCAACTGTTCTGAGAACGTGCTGAATCCCCGAATATCGGAGAACAATACGGTCAGGCTGTGCTTTTCTCCACCCAATTTGAGTTTGTCGGGCTGGTCGATGACCTGGTCGATTACGGCCTGATCGAGGTAGTGCGAGAAGACTTGCTTGGTCCGCTTCTTCTCCCGTTCTTCAGTGAGGTACTTGTAGGAAATCAGAGACCCGCTCGTCAAGACCAGGGCCAGTCCTGGATAAACGTAGCTCAGGACCCAGGTGAACTGAACAAATGCCCAGATGTTCAGGGCGGTGAATCCGACCAATCCCACGATCGTGTATACGATGCTTCGTGTTGCGCCCATCCTGGGAAGATACAGCGAGACGAGGATCCCGCCGCCAATGATGAGGAAAAGGTCGATCATGGAGGTCAGGGTGTTGCGCACCAGGTAGCTCTGCTGGAGAACGTTGTCGATGACGTTGGCGTGCACTTCGACCCCGGGGAGTACCGGGTCGAATGGTGTCGGCAGCACGTCGCCCAGACCGATCGCCGTTGGTCCGATGAGGACAATCTTGTCACGGAGCGCCGCCGGATCGACCCGTCCTTCTTCGACGTCGATCCACGAGACGGTGGGATATGTATTGGACGGCCCGCTGAAATTGACCATGTATCGCCCGAAGCGGTCTGTCGGGATTACGAAATCGCCGACCTGAACCTGCTCCATTCGGCCGTCCTGCAAGGTCACCCCCACCGACGGCGCATTTAGATAGCGCTTCATCAGTTGCAGGTCGAGTGACGGATACAAGCGCCCGCCCCATTCGATGAACTGTGGCTGGTAGCGTGGGGAGCCGTCCGAATCGGTGTGGACATTGACGGAACCGAATGACGCAGCGGCACGGCTGAGGGCCGGAAGATTCATGACCAGCGTATTGCCCTGAATCAGCGATTCGCCCCCGTTGCTGCCGTTGGTCCGGAGGGAAGGATACACCTGCTTCTCGACAACGATTTCCTGAAACTCGGGAGTCAACTCTCCCCGTTCACCGCTCTGTCCCGTCGTCGCTTCCAGTTCGAAATACACCCCCAGGACAACATTTCCGGCATCCTCAATCGCTTTTGCAAAGAGGATGTCGTTTTCCGGATTGGTGGGGTCGATTTCACTGTACGTGATGTCAAAGCCGATCACGCGAGCCCCAGCTCGATCGAGCTGTTCTACCAGCCGTGCGGCATGGTGCCGCTCAAAGAGGCGGGCTGAACCCAGCGCTTCCAGGGACCTGTCGTCGAGTGCGACGAGGACCAAGTCGGTCCCGGGCGTTCTTTCTCCACGCATTCTGAACTTAGCGTCCAGCCACTGCATGTCCAGGCTGGTCAGGAAGCTCTCCGTGGTCCAGTCGAGTCGATTGACCGCCAGAAATGCGAAGCAGAGCGTGAAAACTAATCCCAGAATGGTTGGGACGCGGCGTTTCATGCGAGACGGCCGCGGCCCCGTTCCCGGGGGACGTGGCTGGAGGTTGCCGGGCTGCTGTCCGAGAGCGAGACCTGCGTACTGAGGTGGAAATCCGGGGACGCAGGCGATGACTGTTCATCGTGGCCGGCGTAGTCGGTGCCGGACGCGGCGGGAGCAGCGAAGCCCCGAGCGAGGGATTGGTTACGGCGAATCTGTGCCGTTTTCGATGTCACCGGCCCCTGCCAGTGAAAGATAATTGTTCCGTGGTCATGATGCGGACACCTGGAATCCAGACCCGTCCGGGCCGTAAGCCGACACGCCGGGGATCTGCCACGCGTTGGCAGTTCTTTCCGACAGCCGCTCCGCTCACATTTGTAGGGGCCTTTCTAGGCGGCACTCTACGTTAAAGGCAAGGTTCGGTCAAGGCTTGTTATAATTTCGAGAATGTCCGTAAACCCTTGCGGGTCTACGAGTCGGCGGCTTAACTGGCCATAAATTGAGCGACTCGCTCCCGCGGAATTAGTATTTTGGCGAATCCAAAGCTCGATGCGAAATTGAAGACGATCCCGACGGGACCCGGCGTGTATTTATACCGGGATGCGGGAAGCGAGGTGCTCTATGTCGGAAAAGCGAAATCCCTGCGTAGCCGGGTCCGAAGTTATTTCCAGGAATCCCGAACGCATGACCCCCGGCGGGATCGACTAATCGACCAGATCTGGGATGTGGAGTTTATCGTCACCGATACCGAAGGCGAGGCCCTGGCGCTCGAGAACAATCTGATCAAGCAGAACAAGCCCAGATATAACATTCTGCTTCGGGACGACAAAACCTACCCGTATATAAAGCTCACGCTCAACGAACCCTATCCCAAGGCGCTGATCACACGCCGGGTTCGCAAGGATGGTGCGCTGTACTTCGGCCCGTTTTTCCCGGGCGGTCTGGCTCGAAAGACCCTGCGACTGATCGAACGGCATTTCCTGGTTCGTAACTGCAACATCCGGATTGACGGCAAACGGGGACGCCCTTGCCTGCAGTACTACATTCATCGATGCATGGGGCCGTGCGTGGTGGAACTATCGAGCCGCAAAGCGTATATGGAGACGGTTCAGGACGTCCGGCTGTTCCTCGAAGGGCGGACCCGCGATCTGCTTGCCCGTCTGAACGAGAAGATGGCTGCTGCCGCAGATCGCCAGGAGTACGAAGCCGCCGGTCATCATCGTGATGCCATTCGCACGATTCAGCAGGTGGCCGAACGACAGAAAATGGCCTCGGCGGGATCCGATGACATCGATATTTTCGGCTTGCACCGGGATGGGCCACAGGTCTCAGTGTCCGTGTTCCATATGCGTGGTGGGCGCGTCGTCAACAAGAAAGAACTCTTCTGGGAACAACAGGACGGTTTCGATATGGCGGATTTCATAGGCGCGCTGCTGAAGCAGTACTACCTGGATGCACCATTCATACCCGTTGAAGTTCATGTGCCGATTGATTTCGAGGATCAGCGAGTTCTGGCGGAGCAGTTAACGGCGAAGAAGGGACGGAAAGTTGGAATTCGAACGCCTCTTCGCGGGTCTAGACGCGAAATGATGGAACTGGTGCGCCGCAATGCCAGGTTGTCATTCGATCAACGATTCCGTACGGCAGCGCCCTCGGCTGCAACGATAGTCCGCGATGTTCGCGACACACTTGAACTGGAAAAGACGCCAAGGCGCGTTGAGGCGTTCGACATATCCAACCTGCAGGGCAGCGACATCGTCGCTTCAATGGTTGTCTGGCGTGACGGCGCGATGAGGAATTCAGAATATCGCCGTTTCGTGGTTCGGTCCGTTTCAGGTAAACCGGACGATTTCAAGAGCATGCGCGAGGTTGTGTCCCGACGCTACCGCCGTGTAGTGGAAGAGAATCACAGAATGCCCGACCTCATTCTGATTGATGGGGGCCTGGGCCAGCTCCACGCCGCACAGGCTGCTCTCGATGACCTGAACCTCGTCGATCAGCCGCTGGCGAGTATCGCGAAGCGTGAGGAGATCATCTACATCGCAGGTCGCGAAGACGAGCCGATCATGCTCGAGCCGCGCTCCCCAGTCCTGCGCCTGATCCAGCAGATTCGTGACGAAAGTCATCGGTTTGCCGTCACCTTTCACCGTCAGCGCCGGGCAAAAAGGGTGAAGGCGACCCAATTGACCGACATTGCGGGCGTCGGAGGTCAGACGGCACGTAAATTGCTTGATCACTTCGGTTCCGTAAAAAAGGTGAGCGAAGCATCAATTGAAGACCTCTCCATAGTGGTGAGCCGGCGACAGGTTGAATCGATTCGCCGGCACTTCAAGTATGGCTAGTGGCCTGTAACAGAGACATCGCCGGTGGCGCCGATGGGTCTTGCCAGGCGAGCTCGCGAAGCGAGGAGGGCCATCGAGGTTTGATACCGAGGCCGCAGGCGCCGCCGTTCCATCATGACCCGGCTTAACAATGCCGGGCAAAGATATCGACCCCAACCCCCATCGGCCCGAAGGGTTCGGGCCCAACGGGGCCGTCTTCGTTGTCGCTCCTCCTCGACTCGTTAGGAGGGAATGAAGGCGCATTCCCTCGTCCCCGCGACGTCCGGTCGTCAACTTGTTGCCTCCTGGAATCCGGCCCCGTTGCGCTCCGAACGCCACTGGCGAAGTCTCTGTTACAGGCCACTAGTCTCCGCTATAGGCAAAGGTTCCTGTGTTACTATCGGTCTAGGTTAATGGGAGGTCGATATGAGTGGTAGCTTCGGAGACAAGCTCCTTTATTTTCTCGCTGGTGCGGGCGTGGGTGGCGCAGTCGCGCTGCTGTTTGCACCCCAGTCGGGCCAGGAAGTCCGGAACGAAATTTCAAGACGAACCCAGGAGGGACGCGACTTGCTGGACGGCAAGGTTGAAGAGAGCCGAAAGTTCGTGAAGGAGGGCGGCCGTCGCGTCAGCAACGAAGTAACTTCCCTGGTTGATCGTGGCAAGGGTGAGGTCAGTGACCTGGTGGACAGGGGTAGTGACCTGGTGGACAGGGGTAGTGACCTGGTGGACAGGGGTAAAGACGTCTTCGAGAAGCAGAAAGGTCAATTCAGTGCAGCCATTGATGCGGGCAAAGAGGCTTATTTTCAGGAGAGAGACACGACCGACTGATCGGAGGATGCCGTGGAAGGTTTGTTGACTCTTTTCGTTGCTCTGACCGCCGCTGCCGTGATGCTGCAGGCCGGCATATTGTTGAGCCTTTATCTGATGTCGAGGCGCGTGGCCGCGCAGATCGAGTTGACGTTGGTCCAGCTCCGCGAGTTGATGCCATCGCTGAAATCAGTTACGGACAATCTGAAGACGGTTTCTGAGGATGTCGTTGAGGTCGGTCGTGCCGCTCGACAGCAGGTTCAGAACGTCGAAGAAATGATCGGCGAGACGGGCCGAACCCTGCAGGATCAGCTGGAGCGGGTTGATCGCATGAGCCGTGATGTCAGCGACCGGGTGCACGAAACGGTCAACGTCGTTCAGGACTCCATTATTCGGCCGGTTCGGGAAGTGGGGGCCCTGGCGCGGGGCGTCAGCAAGGGTTTCGAATTCCTCTTGCATCGAAAAGACCGCAACGAGAAGGACGAAACCCGGCACGACGAAGAGCTGTTCATATAGTATCGGGTCCTCCCCGTCAAATCTCATCCCGAATCCGGGGAGTACACGTCAGAAGCACCTTGAGCGGGTCCGCCGTTCGTCCTCCGGTCTGAAAGCACCCGGAGACAATCCTGCAGTCTACCGGTGGCGTCGCTCGTAATCCTAGAGCTGATGCCAGATTCCGACCACATTGAAATCCCGCTGTTTCCGCTCCCTGATATCGTCCTGTTCCCGAGCGTCCGATTGCCGCTACACATTTTTGAAGAACGATACAAGACGATGATAGAGGCCTGTATCGATAGTTCGATGCCCTTTGGCGTCGTCTTATTCACGGGCGACACCGAAAAAGCCTCGAGTATCGAAAAAGTCGGTGTGCTTGCTCGTGTAGTCCGGTTTGAGCGACTCGATGACGGACGGCTGAACATAATGACCGAAGGCGGGGAGCGGTTCCGGATTCTGGAACTGAAGGCACCGGACCCGTTCTGGAGAGCCGTCATAGCAACGGTCGCTGACGTGGACACACCGGGACGGGGCCTGGCGGGGCTACGGGAGGAAGTGGGAGAGCTCTATGTCGATGCCTACAGGAAGGGCGTGGAACTTACCGGAGAAAGACCGGCTGAGCTGGATCTCCCTGATTCCGCCTCCGAGCTCTCGTTCATGGTTGCGTATGTGCTGGACATGGAGTTTCGCGAGAAACAGAGGCTGCTTGAAATGACGTCGGCAGAGGATCGGCTGGGCACCCTGATTGACTACCTCAAGAGCGCGAATGAGAATCTTCGACAGCAACTCAATCAGAAGCGAACCGTTGAAAAAGCCCGCGGCAATGGAGATTTGGGACGTCCCAGGGGGTCGTAAGCCGCGGATCGGGACCCGTCGATCATCCGGCAGCGCTTCAGCATGGTCGAGGTGTTTGATATGCAGAACAATTGATGGATCGCACGATACTCTACAAGACCGCAGACATTTGAAAGAAATATGAACTCTTTGAAAAAAGCGCCTGAATCCGACACGCCGCACTCCGGATATCGTGCGCCTCTGGCCGGAATGATCATTGCGACCCTGGTCGTACTGATCGGGATCGGAGGCACAGGGTATTTGATCCTGGAAGAGATGGCGATTATTGAAGATCGTGTTGGAGCAGTCGATACGCGGCTGACCGGCATCGGCGTCCAGGTCTCCGAGGCACTCGGAGTCGCTCTTGACGCGGCGGATGCGGCCGATGAAGCGATGACACGTGCCATCGCCGCGGAGGAGAATTCGCTTGAAGCTGCGAGTGCTCGTGAGGATGCTGACGCAGCGCGCCGGGATGCTGAGTTGGGACGCGCCGAGGCTGAGGCACTGGCCGTTTCGGCCGCAGCCGAAGCTGCCACAGCGCGTCGGGAGGCGGAACAGATCCGACGCGAACGCCAAGCGGAACTGGACCGGCTGCAGCGCGCACTGGGTGCGATTGTAGAGACACGCCGGACTGCGTTGGGCTTGGTCATGAACCTCGGAACGGACGCGATCGAATTCGAATTTGATCGGGCTGATCTGGGCTCCGAGGAACGTGAACTGCTGAGCCGGATATCGGGCGTTCTCCTGACTTCGAGCGGTTATTCCGTATATGTGTACGGGCACACCGATGACGTGGGTACCGAAGAATACAATCAACAGCTCTCTGAGCGACGGGCGGATTCGGTTCGCGATTACCTCGTGGAGTCGGGTATTAACGCCGACATCGTCACGATTCGCGGCTACGGCCAGTCGAGTCCCCGCGCGGAGGGGACGAGCGCCCAGGCGCGCGCGAGCAACCGCCGGGTCGAAATCGGTGTGGTCGATGTGGCTGTGGACGTCCTGGGCGAAGTACAGAATTAACGGGCGGCTGAACGACCGAGCTATATTCCGGCCAGCCGCGCGGCGCCCTACGAGACGGACCGATCGAAAAGGTGTTGAGGAGTTTTCTGCATCGTCTCAGTGACGCGTGTACTACTTCGCGGGACAACCATCAGTTCCCCACGGGTAGAATTGCAGACCGCTCAATATGAGGGGATTTTACCAAGCCTTCCGGGTGATCTGGATGCCGTCGCCGACGCTGTCAGAGGCGACCGCTCAGCCAGTCATTGTCGCGCCCGTGTTCATTCCCACACTGTTTGCGGCCCTCACGAGCCTCGTGGTCTATTTCAAGTTTCAACCCGCTGATTCGACCCTGCGCGGTGTTTGGATGACGGGACTCGTGTTCTCCGTGTTGGGACCCGCGGTCGCTGTCGTGGTTGTTTCGGGCCTGTTTTTCGCAATATGTTCGTGCTTCGGGCGCTCGCGCAGTTACAGGAGTTTCCTGTCGGTGACAGCGCTGGGATTTGTTCCGACAGCTTTCTATCACTTGGCACAGGGAATTGTTCTTCTGGGCGCGGGCTCGCCGGGAATGCCTTCCGTCCAGGTCGGCCGACTGAGTCTGGCCCGGTTTCTCGATTCTGATTCGGTGTCGGCGGACCTCTTCGTGGGCGCAAGTATGATCGACGTCGTTTCGATATGGGTAATTGTATTGTTGGTCGTGGGCTATCGGTTGTTAGGCGGGGATTCGTCTCCCCGTCTGGGTCCGGCCGTAGTGATTGGAGGATGGGTGGTGTATGCTGCGCTGCGAATTACCCTCGCAGGCACCCTAACGTTTTAGAATTAATTTGAACTGCCGGCCATGACCGCGTACTACGCAACCCTGTGAGGGCTGGCGGCCGGGTTATCGAGGCCCGTCGGCTTCGACGGGTTGATCATTTCGAAGACGCGAATCCGGCGCAGGAATATGTCGCACAGATAGAGCAAGAGGGCGACGACGGCCAGATAGGTCCAAAGGGCGGTGGGTCTCTCAGTGTTTTGCCCACGCGCAGCGAAAATTTCGGCTGAATTGGCGTCGAACGTGCCGCCGGTCACAGTACTCACTTCCCGTAGAAGTTCCGTATCGGGCGGATAGAAGTGATATTCGTCGGGGTAGGAGTAAGGCAATATCCGTGACAATCCGGCCTCATCCCCAGCCACCCGAAACAGGTAGTGGCCCTGTTCAGGGACAGGGAACTCTCCTTCAAACGTACCGGGACCGGAATGTCGGAGGTCTACAACGGAAACGTTCTGTTGTGGATCGATCACGGTGAGTTGAAATGTCATTTGCTCCCGGAAGCGTCCGTCCTCTTCGAGAGCCGTAATCGAAATCCGTGCCTCGTCACCCACCTTATCGATGCGCAAATCGAGCCGGCCATCGTCCCTCCGCCTCATTGTTTCGCGTACCAGCTGAGGCCAGAGCTTGCTGTATCCGTCCCAATCGAGCCATTCTGCGGCCCACCTGTCTTTAACGTCCGAAGTGAAGGCCACGCTTTTTCCCAGGCCGTACTGCCACCGGGCGAGGACTGGTTTCTCGATGTCGGATTCCAGGAGGATTTCCGCCGTTTCCTTTCCGAGAGTGGAAACGTAGCCGAGCAACGGCGGGCTGTTTGAGAAGTCGATTCCCTTAAACGCCTCGATTTCCTTAATAACAACGGGCTGGAAAGGATCCTCCCGCAGCGTGCCTTGAGTCGCCAGCTCCGCTTCGTCTGTGAACACTTGCGGCACACGGTTGGCGTCTTCCATAAAGTAGTTTCGGCCGCTGCCCCATGCCGAGATGTTCGCCAGAAGTTCGCGATCCGCGCCGTTTCCTACGGCTACCGTAGAAACTGTTATCGAATCCTCGCTCATTCGGACCACCAGCTCCTCGAAATCTTCAGGCAGCGATCGGCCGTCCGACAGCAGAATGACGTGCTTGACCTCCGCCTCAACGTCGACCAGCGCGTTAGAAGCTTCCTCCAATGCCGGATAAATATTGGTTTCTCCACCGGCAATGATTCTGCTGATCCTCCGGTTGATCTCTTCGCGATCGTCGGCCACTTGCAGATCGACAGGCCAGTAATGGTCGTAGTCAAAGGCGACGATGCCGATCATGTGATCGTCCTGAAGCACATCCACGGCAGCCTTGGATGCTTCTTTGGCGAGTTCTAGTTTTTCTCCGCCCATGCTGCCGGACTTGTCGAGCACGATGATGAGAGCGACCGACGGTCTTTCCAGGTCGAACTTAACCGGTAGAATCTCTTCGACGGCCGTTTCGGAATAACCTTCTTCACCGTATACGGATTCGCCACCGAGCAGAAGAAAACCGCCGCCAAGTTCACGGACATAAAGAGCCAGCGCTTCCATTTCGATCGGCGTCATCGTGTCGGCTTCGACATCGCTCAATATAATCGCTGCGTAGGTATCTAATTCCTCCAGCATCAAGGGGGTTTCTCCCGGAGCCGAGAGCTGAACTTCTATACCCTCGCCTTCGAGTACGTTCCGGAGGTAGTCTGCGCTTTCAGTCCGTCCCTCAACATAGAGAATGCGCGGCGGTCCGTCGACGACGACGGATTGTCGGAAGACGTTATTGTCCGGGAAGCGGTCCCCCGGGATTCTCACTTCCGCTTCGATCATTGTCGGCCCCGTGTCGGTCGGCCGGATTTCGAATGCAATTCGATTTACTCCCAGATCCAGTTCGACTTCTCGGATTTCAGCGTCATCGCTACCGAACCGAACCTCCACCTCACCCGCCGTGACGACCTGGCTATGGATAAGAACTTCGAGCGGAAATAACTCTTCCGCAGTAACAGTTACTGGAGCCATGACCTCCTCCACCCAGGCATCAGAGCCGGATCGAGCCGCGATCGGTCGCGTGAAAACCTCTACGTTTTCCTGGGTCATGCGGAGGATCGAGTCCTTTACTGCACCCGCGTTTTCGTTGCCGTCCGAGATCAGTACCAGACGTTTGAGGTGATCTGGAGCAAAACTGCGGGATGCCTGGGTCAAAGCGGCTTCAAGGTCGGTGGCGCTCTGGTCGATGGCCCCATCGGTCGGGACCGTGGTTACCTGAACCGTTCTCAAATCGTCGAGCTCGGCAAACACCAGGGAGTTTGCGGCGAAAGGTATGAATCGGCTATGGTCCGGGTCACCCACCGCATCGGTTTCCTCGATCCAGTCGATCGCTGCCGAAATCGCCTGGGGCGAGACACTTTGGGAAACGTCGAGCAGGTAAACGGCCGAAATCCAGTCCCCGGAGCGGGTCAGCACCGGCTGCATCAGGGCCAACGCAAGGCATAGAACAATCGCAGATCGCAGGAGAGTTCCAAGCTTTAGATGCCCCGGACTCAGATCCATCAGGGATCGTCGGCTCACCCACCAGAAATATGGAATCGCCGCAAGCATCAACAGCGGCCAAAGTGTCTGGAACGTAATCATATGAGTTCCGTTATCTTATAAAGAAACTGCGCACCAAGTCGATTACAGCGTAATCCGACGGTTATAGGTCCACCATTCCACAACGACCAGCATCAATGCAGTGAACAGCATGAACGACCAGAGTTCGTTGCCGGCCAGCACCGTACTCAAACCAAACCCAGAATCCGAAGTCATCGAGGTTCGATTGACATTTGAGAGTCTGGAGTCTGTGAGGTTTGCAGCCACACGAATACGCTGCCCCTCCGAAATAGCGGTGTAGAGGTCCGCTTCGGTGGCCTCGATCACCTGTTGTCCAAACCGGTTGCGGGTAGGCACCGCCGACCCGTCCAGACGCGTCACCGAAGTTGCGTCAATTGGTAGTTCGATCTCGCCCAGACTGTGGCGTTCGGCGAGTCCTTCACCGGAGAACCAGGCCATGACATTTTCGACGAAGATCGGAAAGCCGAGGTGAAACGGGAAGTCAGAATCTGCGAGGTCGAAGGCGACGAACACGGACCTGGGTCGAGTCGGTCCGGTCTGGACCAGAATCAGAGGTGTTTCTCCCGACCGAGCGACGACGGTGTGGCCTTCCATATCCTGGTCCGGAACCAACAACTGGGACTGATCGATCTTCAGATCATAAAGAGGCACCGATTGCATTACAGGGTGGTCTTCGTTCCATGAGGTGATCACCGGTTCTTCCTGGATCCCGACCGCATCTGGCAGCCAATCGACCCCACCGGATCCGAAGACGAGACTGGGCCGGGTTGGACCTTCTTCGGGGACGAAGCCGTCGAACACATAGGCGTCGGCACGAGGGTCGTTCTCGAAACTACCAGGGCTGACAACGGTCAATTCAACCCTCGGCGAGAGCTCCAGCAAGGTTTCCAGATATCCTCCGACAGCGTTGGTAACGAGCGTTACCTGGTTGTTGGTCGGCGTTGGAAGGTAACCGAACGCGACGTCATCGAGCGCGAATGCGTCGCCTGGAGCTTGTACGCTGACGCGCATGCCGCCTCCCTGGAAGTCGGTAAGGTCCAAGGAAATGCTCCAGGTTTCTCCCGAATTGAGCCTGAGATCCTGAGTCAGGCGCTGGCTTCCCACGCCGCTGAGCAGGACCCGAGTGTCCTTGGCTTCATCTGAGTAGTTCACGACTTCCAGATATGCCATGTATCCGGACTGGCTCGTGGGATCGACCTGAACATCGAAAGCCGTAATGCCGACATTGTCTGCAGATTCGAATACAGATATCGGAGTCACCGATTCCGGCAATTCCAAGGGAGTGACACCATCGCTGACGAAATAGACAGTGGCATCTTCGGCCGGAATCGCCGGGAATTGCCCAAGGGCTCCAAAGGGACGCATTAGCTCAATTGCGAGCGATATTTCGTTTCGATCCTGAGTCAAAGGTGAGAGGACCCGTCCGGCCGTGTCCGCAACCATGAAGCCTGAAGGAGAGTGACGATTGAGGATCCGTCCAGTTTCAGCCACGGCCACCTCCCAACGCGTCTGTCCCGAAGCGGTCCGCGTTTCCATCGAAGGAGACGAATCCAGGACGACGATTACGGGCCCAATCGGGCCTTCAAATGCTCCGGCAAAATACGGTCGTCCGAGGGCAATTGCGATTAGAAGCGCGATCGCCAGGGCAATGGCGAGCGAGATCCATCGTCTCAGTTTCTCCCAAATCGAAATCGAGTCCCGATGGTCGAGGATGCGCTGCCAGAGAAGAGAGGAACCGACCACAACACGTCGATGCCGGAGCTTGAGGAAAAACAGCACCAACACGGCACCGGCGGTCAATGCCGAAAGCAACAGAACCTGGGCCGTGGATAATGCGATAAAGCTCATTTCAGAAATCTGCCCTGGCGAAATACCTGAAGTATCAGGTCTTCGAACGGGAAATTGGTCACCGTCCGCACGTAACCCAGTTGGTATTTAATACAATGATGCCCCAATTCGTCGGAGAAATGAGTCATCTCTTTCTTGTACGCCTCGAGCAATTCCGGGGTAACGGCCACATCTCTGCTGATTCGGCTTTCAGAATCGACCAACTGAAGCTGACCCGTGATACCCGGATCCAGATCTTCGTGCGCCGCCACCTGGACGACAAACACGTCGTGTTTGAAGTAGCGCAGCATATTCAATCCGCGCTCATATCCGCCGGGATCGAAAAAGTCGGAAATTACCACCGCCAGGCCGCGGCGCCGGTTGCCGGTGCAGAACACCTTGAATGCTTCCTGTGCGTGAGTGGCGCCACCGGGTTCCATTTCAGATAAGAACTGGAACACGCGGAAGATCCGCCCTTTTCCACGTTGTGGCGATAGTTCACGCTGGATTCCATCTGCGTAGGCGACCAGTGTGACACGGTCGAGATTGGTCAGGCCGATGTAGCAGAGGGCGGCAGCGACATTACGGGCGTACGCCAGTTTGGACGGCGAACCGTAGGTCATCGATTGGCTGCAATCGACGAACAGATATATCGGCAGGTCCTGTTCCTCTTCATAGAGCCGCAGCAGGAGCTTTCCCAGCCGGAGATAGGTTTTCCAGTCCAGATATCGGAAGTCATCTCCGGGCACGTAGCCGCGATAGTCGGCGAATTCAAGCCCGGATCCCAGTTTCTTGGCTCGCCTTTCTGCTTTGAAGTGGCCTGAGAAGCGCCTGGAAACCAACGCGAGGTACTCCAGCTTCCGCATGAAGTGTTCGTCGAATCCCGCAATTGCTGTGGTGGCCATCTATTGAGGAGTGTCTATTATGTGATGAATACCGTCCACCCGGATCGATGAGCGCTCAAGGGACCGGCCGCCCGTGGCAGGAGTCTCGCGACCCGCGAGACTCCTGCCACGGGCGGCTAATGGGCAATCGCCAGGGTTCTGGTAGTTTCTCGGGGCCTCGTCATCATTTGATGATGACACCGTCGCCGGGCGTTCGGTCAGCGATGTCCGAATGCGCGACCAGGCGCAATCTTCCGTCGGTGTTCGATTTCCACGGCGAGCCACTACGGTTCGGGTGTGTCTTTCAGGATAGCTTCCAGGATCGAGTCGGTCTCGACCTGTTCAGCCTCGCCTTCGAAGTTCAGCAGAACCCGGTGGCGGAGAATGGAAAGCGCAATCGCGCGGATATCCTCTGCCGATACGTGGACTCGATTGTTCAGCAGGGCGCGAATCTTCCCTCCCAGCACAAGCGCCTGGGCGCCACGCGGACTTGCTCCATACCGAACGTACTGGTTCGTGATCGGGTGAGCGCCTGGAGTTTCCGGATGTGTGGCCAGAACCACCCGCACAGCGTACTCCTGCACCGGGCGGGCGATCGGGACGGCCAGAATCGTTTTTTGCATCTCAAGGATCTGGGGTCCCGCCAGAACGCGTTCCGGTACCGGCTCATCGATCTTGGTCGTCCGGTTCAGAATGGTGTGCATGCTCTGAACACTGGGATAGCCGACCCTGAGTTTCATGAAGAAGCGATCCAGTTGGGCCTCAGGGAGTGGATACGTGCCTTCCATTTCGAGCGGATTCTGCGTTGCCAGGACGAAGAACGGTAGTTCCAGTTTGTAGCTTTCCTTGCCGACGGACACCGTCTCTTCCTGCATCGCCTCCAGCAGGGCCGATTGCGTTTTCGGGGTGGCCCTGTTGATTTCGTCCGCCAGGATGATGTTTCCAAACAACGGTCCGGGCTGAAACTGGAGGAGCTTTTCGCCGGAGTCGCCTTCCTGGATCACGTTGGTTCCTGTGATGTCGGCGGGCATGAGGTCAGGTGTGAACTGTATGCGTGAGAAACGAAGCTGCAAGGCCCCGCTGAGCGTTTGAACGAGCTTCGTCTTCCCGAGTCCCGGTACGCCTTCCAGGAGGACGTGGCCTCTGGAGAGGAGTCCCATCAGAATGCCATCGATGATCTCGTCGTAGCCAACGATGACCTTAGAGACTTCTTGCTTGACTAACTTGAACTGCCGCTGGAACAGTTCGATCTGCTGATCCAGTTCTACGATCATGGCTCGATACGAATGGTCTCGAAATACTCTTTGATGAGGTTCTGGTACTCTCGTGGAATCCGGTCCGGGTTCAGCAGATCCTGCTGTGCTGGTGTCAAATCCGACGGAAGGTTCCGGTAATCCAGAGCCGACGCCTCCCTTCGCGAGGACAAATCTTCGGTGTCTTCATTGGAGTCGCTGGGGAACTCTTCCATCTGTACTGCGACGAGTTCTTCCTGGAGCTGCACGTCAAGACTTGTCGCGGCTCCCTCTTTGATCGCCGGTGAATAGCCCAATCCCGTGGGGATCATCCCGCTGGCGTCGATGCTGAGGTTCTCACTGCTTCCTCCAGGTGCCTCACCGGCCTGTGCTCCGCCCTCACCACCGGACTCGGTGCCCGGGTCCGTTCCTGACGATCCATCCCCGGTCATTTGCTGGTTGCCGGAGGTCTCTCCCTCGGTCGGTTGCTGGTTGCCCTGTCCACTCTCAAGCGCCATTTCGCTCTGGTCACTGGGACCCGCTGGAACAAAATCTTCCGGGAGATCGAATTCCGAGGATTCAGTATCGCCCTGGTCTTGCCTCAATGCGTCTTGCAGCGCTTCCATCCGAGCGGCAGCCTCGTTCTGCAATTGTTGGCTCTCTATGATGTCCGCCAGCCGGTTCAGGGATTCAACGGAACCGAGCAGGGCTTCCTCGACCGCTTCAGGGTTTTCGTTCTCCAATGCCGCAGCGCCTGCCTCCATCTGGTTCGCGAGGTCCTCCAGGCCCGGCCGCCTGTTCGAGGCCGCTTCGGCGAGGGCATCGCTCAGGTCTGACGCGGGTTCACGGCCTGCGCCGAGATCGAGCGCAAGCTCCTCCAGTTCCGATGCCGCTTCAGCAAGGCTGCCCTCTATCAGTCCCTCTCCAGCGGCCTGGGTGTCTTCGGACTGCTGCAGGTCCTCGCCCACTTCTTCCAGGCCTTCCAGAATGGCAGCGACCGTGAGATTGCCTTCGTCGATCAGCGACTCGACATCCTCCATCTGCTGCTCCGCTTCTTCGAGTTGAATGTCGGAGTATTCAAGCGATTCCAGCAGTGCCTGGAAATCTTCGATGCTCTGTGATGGTTGCAGTTCTTCGGCCCGGTCGAGCAGTTCCTGGATTTCGTCGAACAGTTCCTCCGTTTCGAGAGGAACGTCAGCGTCGGTTGGAGT
The DNA here is from genome assembly GCA_965263045.1 of Terriglobia bacterium. Taxonomy (GTDB): domain Bacteria; phylum Acidobacteriota; class Terriglobia; order 20CM-2-55-15; family 20CM-2-55-15. The sequence continues at coordinate 2,336,970 of CBDHGK010000041.1, read as the reverse complement.
GCCCGGAAAAAAATCATTCGCTCCCGGTTCGATTGGCGCCAGATTGAGGGCGACCAGCAGCACAAGCCCGCCCGCGGCGATGTAAGACGTCGGTGGTAAAATTCTGGGAAACAGGCCCCGGATATCCAAACCCCGCACAGTGGCGGCTGCACGACGGACGTGAAGGTCAACCCAGGGATTGTCGACATTCTGGTTCAGGAACCAGTACGCACTGACGACCTCGTTATTCAGGCTTGCCTGTCGATCGATGTCGGCCGCTGCCTCAGATAGTCCGGTGCCGGTTCCGAGGCTCCGCACAACCCAGGTTGCCAGCGCGGCAAACCAGAGGGCCCAGAACGCTCCAATGACCATCGGCTGCAGGGGAAAAAACAGGTTGACGGCCGTCGCGACCACGGCGATCGCGATCATAGTGGAGAGGGCTCCGGCGATGCAGCCGATCAGGCGGTTCGTGCGAATACGGGCATTGGCCCTGGCAAGGCTCTCTATAATGATTTTCCGGTCCGACATCTAAAGCTGATATGCCTTCCTATCGCGTATTGCGCCTCGAATCCACGCGATGAGCGGCATCCCTATCGAACCCGTGGAGACAGCGGAAACGGTATAAATCCCGCGTAACCCTACCATACCTTACAACGGCTTTCGAGGGAAGGATGGATCTGCTTATATTTCAACCACTTGGGTCGTCCAGTGGTACTTGATCAACTACCTTCAGGCCGTAACCCTTCAGCGCCACTAATTTCCTGGGGTGATTCGTCAAAATGCGCAGTGAACGAATGTTCATAGCAGCCAGAATCTGAATTCCGATGCCATATTCCCGTTGTTCGCCCTTGAGGCCGATCGTTTCGTTTACATCGGCGTCATGTTTGCCATGATATTCGAGTTGCCGGCCCTTAATCGAATCTACGATATTGAAACCGCGACCCGTCTGATGGAGGTACAGCAGGACCCCCCGGTTTTCGCTGGCAACAATCTCGATCGCGCGCTCGATCTGGGCGCGGCAGTCGCACTGCGTCGACCCGAAAACATCACCTGTGAGGCAATGCGAATGGACGCGAACGAGAACGTCCTCTCCGTTTTCGATATCGCCCCGAACCAGGGCGACGTGGGTTTCGCCATCCAGTGTGCTTTCAAAGGCGATCATCCGAAAGTCACCGGACTTCGTCGGCAGCACAGTTTCCGAAACCTTCCGGACAAAGCGCTCCGTCCGAAGGCGGTGCTTGATCACGTCGGCAACGGTGACGATCTTCAGGCCATGGTGTTCGGCGAACTCGATGAGATCGGGGGTTCTGGCCATCGTGCCGTCCTCCCGCATGATCTCGCATATGACGGCGCTGGCGTCGAGCCCCGCAATTCTGGCAAGGTCGACAGAGGCCTCGGTCTGGCCGGCTCGGACCAGGACACCGCCGTCCCGGGCTCGCAGCGGAAAGATATGCCCCGGGCGTGCCAGATCACCGGCCTCTGTCGCAGGGTCGATTGCGGTCAGGATTGTCTGAGCCCGGTCCGGTGCTGAAATCCCCGTCGACACGTTACGTTTGGCTTCGACGGAAACACAGAAAGCAGTCCCGTAGGTGGAGGTGTTGGTGGTATCGGGGACCATCAGAGGAATGTGCAGGGCGTCGAGCCGGTCCCCCGCCATCGGCAGACAGATCAACCCACGCCCATGCGTTGCCATGAAGTTGATTGCCTCGGGTGTTACCATTTCGGCGGCGATCATCAGATCTCCTTCGTTTTCCCGATCTTCGTCATCGACTATGATGATCATGCGACCATCTTTAATTTCTGCGATCGCTTCGTCTACGGTTGCAAACATCATCGATTTATTTGGCTCCCTCAATCTGTTTCAGATATCCGCCGGCAAGCTTTTCAACGTATTTGGCCAGGACATCATATTCGACGTTCACCCCATCTCCTGGCTTTCGGTCTCGGAGATTCGTGTTCTCCAGCGTGAATGGAATAATTGCAATTGCGAATGTCATCTCGTCCAGCGCGGCAATCGTCAGGCTGATCCCGTCAACTGCCACTGATCCTTTCCAGATCAGGCGCGACGAATCGTTGGGGTCGTACTCGATCCGCAGCATCCAGTCGTCGCCTGTCCGGTCAAAGGTCTGAATTTTGCCGACGCCGTCGACATGCCCCTGAACAATATGGCCGCCGAATCTCCCGTCCAAACGCATCGAGCGTTCAAGATTTACGTGTGTGCCGGCAGTGGCTTGTTTAAGCGTGGTTCGCTCGAGCGTCTCGCGCGACAGGTCCGCCGTAAATGTATCGCCGTCCACTGCGCGCGCCGTAATGCAGACGCCGTCAGTCGCGACGCTGGATCCGGCCTCTATGCCCGAGATCACTCCGGGCGCCCGAATGACGACCCGCCGGAAGTCACCGGAGTCGGATACCCCGACTATTTCTCCGACCTCTTCAATGATCCCTGTGAACATAACCCGTAATCATGAAATCCGGACCGACGCGTTCGACATGCCAGTTCTTTATCTCTACGGCGTCTGCCAGTGCGTCGACACCTTTGGACCCGATCGCTGGGATTTCGCGTCCGCCCAGTATCCGGGGGGCGACGAAAACTACCATTTTATCAATGATGCCGCTTCTCAGCGCATCGAAAGCCATATCCGGGCCACACTCGACCATCAGGGTCTGGACATCACGACGAGCCAGATCGCGAGCCACGTCTCGTAGTCCGGTGGTTCCCAGCACTACCTCGTGGGAAGGGGGGACTTCCAGATGCGATACCTGGGTATATACGAGGATCCCAGGTGAAGAAAAAATCTGGAGGTGGCCGCCGAGTCGGCCGCGGCGATCGATGACAGCGCGGATGAGAGGACGGCGCCGTTTGATTCCGCTTCGATCGGTCAATCGGGGATCGTCCGCAAGCACCGTACCGCTACCCGTCAACAGGGCGTCCGCTCCATGCCGCAGGAGTTGGACACGGCGGCGGGATTCTTCGGACGTAATCCATTGGGACTCGCCATTTTCCGTCGCGATCTTTCCGTCAAGTGACATTGCGATCTTGAGGAGACCGAAGGGCCGGTCGCTGCCAACGGAATGGACGAACGCTTCATTGATCGCAAGAGCCTCCGTCCGGCAGAGCCCGCACTCGACTGCAATGCCGGCTCGGCGGAGCACTTCGATTCCGCGACCGTCAACTTCGGGATACGGATCTTCCATTGCGACAACGACGCGCGCGATTCCGGCGTTGACGAGGGCTTCGGCGCACGGCGGAGTTTTGCCCCGGTGCGCGCAGGGCTCCAGACTCAGGTAGATCGTGGCTCCGTGCGCACGTTCGCCGGCGAGATCCAGTGCCTGAATTTCGGCATGGTCCACGCCGTTCCATGTATAGAAACCCTCGCCGACGATGTCGCCATCTTGGACGATAACCGCACCGACCATTGCGCCGGGGCTAGTGAGCCCCCGCCCGCGTTCAGCCAGTTCCAGGGCCCGCCGCATGTACGTTTTGTCGTTCATGGCAAAACCCAGATCATCTTCACCATACCCATGACTGATCCGTTCAACACCCAGGCGCGAAAGAAATGCAGCAGGAAGCGTCGGCACGCCTTCGGAGATTAGCCGTTTCCCCTGCATTCGGTCGGACCACCTTGTTCCAGGGATGCCTCTGCACTGCCAAATTAATTTGAAGGTCGGCGACAGTACCGGCAGATCTATGCGGCTTGCGGGCAGTGCGTATTTTTGTATGCGCCGGTGTCACGCCGCGAATAGAGCATTGACAAAATCGTCGGCAGAAAATTCGACAAGGTCATCGATTTTTTCACCCGTTCCGATGAAACGAATCGGGACCTGCAACTCTTTGACGATGGATGTCACGACGCCTCCCTTTGCCGTGCCGTCCAACTTCGTCAGCACCAAACCGGTCAGTGCAGCGGTCTTGGTGAATTCACGAGCCTGAACCAGCCCATTCTGCCCCGTCGTGGCGTCCAGGACCAGCAGTACTTCGTGGGGTGCCTCGGGCACCTCACGTGCAGCGATTCGAGTCATTTTTTCCAGCTCTGCCATCAGGTTGTTCTTGGTGTGGAGTCGTCCTGCGGTGTCGACAATCACATAGTCGACGCCGCGCGCTCTTGCCGACCGGAGCGCATCAAACAGCACTGCTGAAGGATCGGCGCCGGGCTGCTGCCGCACGAGGGGAACGCCGATACGTTCGGCCCAGATTTCGAGTTGCTCGACAGCGGCGGCACGAAAGGTGTCGGCCGCGCAAAGCAGGACCTTCCTGTCGTCGGCGACCAAGCGATGCGCGAGTTTCGCGATGGTTGTGGTCTTACCGACCCCATTGACGCCGACGACGAGGATGACGAAGGGGTTGCCCGGGGCAACCTCAGCGGATTTCCGGCTCTCCAATGCAAGGATCTTTCTGACTTCTGTCTTCAGTGCTTCCTTCAGTTCGAGCGGGTCTTTCAGAGCGTCCCGCGACATCCGATCCCGGATCGCGTCCAGAATCCCTCCTGTCGTTTCAGCCCCGATGTCAGCCCCGATCATCACGGCCTCAAGATCCTCCAACAGTTGGGAATCAATCTCTTTTTTCCCTTCAACCAGGTCCTGAAGCCTCTCGGAAAATTCAGTTCTCGTTCGCGAGACAGCACTCTGGATTTTCTCGACGACGCTCGGATCCTTTGGTTTTGGTGGACCAAAAAGGGTGATAAATTCCATTGCCAGCGAAGTTACTCCTCTCTCAATTCCCGCACCATAAGCTCGTTGATCGCGTCCCTGGGATCCTTGTCTTCGTACAGGACGGAATATATCTCCCGGGCGATCGGCATTTCGACCGAAAGCTTCTCGGCAAGAGCCACTGTCGACTCACTGGTCTTGATGCCTTCGGCGACCATCGGCATGCTCGAAATAATCTCGTCACGTTTCCGGCCTTCACCCAGCGCGATTCCGACCCGGCGGTTGCGGCTGAGTTGTCCCGTACACGTGAGGACCAGGTCGCCCAGCCCGGCCAACCCGGCCAGGGTGTTCCGTTCTCCCCCACAGGCCGCAGCAAGTCGCATGATCTCGGCCAATCCTCGCGTAATCAGTGCGGCTGTGGCGTTGTGTCCAAGCTTCAAGCCCGACACGACACCGGCGGCAATTGCGATAATGTTTTTGACTGAAGCTCCGATCTCGACCCCGACGATATCCGGGTTGGTATACAGCCGAAAAAGGGGTGCCGACAATTCCTGCTGCAAACGCCGCCTAAGTGCTTCGTCCGGGGTAGCGACGACCAGCGCCGTCGGTTCTCCTCGCGCGACCTCGAGTGCAAAAGTTGGCCCGGAAATGGCCGAAACCCTGGGCGGGAACTTCGGAGAGATCACGTCTTCGATTACCTCTGACATGCGCATCAATGAGCCGTTCTCGATGCCCTTGGTTGCCGAGACGAACAGCATGTCCGGCTGGGCAAACGGTCGCAGTTTTTCGTAGACACTCCGGCAAAGATGGGAAGGAACGGCGCTGATGACGACTTCCGCCCCTTCCATGGTCTCCTCGATGGAAGCGCTGGGTTGGACCGTTTCGGGAATCGGTATACCGGGCAGATAAATCGGATTTCTGCGTTCACGACGAATGGTTTCAACGAGCTCCTGTTCATACACCCAGAGTCGAGTCCGTTTACGGGCGCGGGCCATCGTGATCGACAAGGCCGTACCCCATCCTCCGGCGCCGATAACTGCAACAGAAGTGCTCATGCTAAACCAGACGGTAGTCGGCCAGTTTCCTGTAGGTTGCTCCGGATGAGTCAAGCCGGCTTTCGTACAGATGGAATCGGTCCGCTGTGAAGTCTCCAAAAACGGTGTTTCGAAACCGTTGGGCGGCTTGAACGAGAGTTTGGCTCATGGGCCCGTCCCTCCGGGTTCGGGCCAGCGTCAGGTGAGGTGTGAATGTTTTGCGCTCTGGAGGGAAATCCAGTTCGATCATCTGCCTCTCCACTTTTGCAGCCAGGGTTCCTAAAGGCTTCGAAGACACGCCTGCCCATAAAATCCGCGGAGCCCGCATATTCGGGAAGAAGCCTACACCGGAAACAGAAACTTTGAAAGCGGCGCAGCGGATCGTGCCAAGCCGGTTTCTGATGGCTCTTAATCGGGACGGTGCAACCTCTCCCAGGAACTTCAAGGTTAGATGCATCGATTCGGGATGCACCCACCGGAGGTTGCGCGTATAGGGTTCGGTCTGTGCCCGCAGTTCAGATAAGGACCGGACAACAGAGGGTGCCAGATCCATTGCGATGAACACCCGCACGCTCAGAGAGTTTCAAGGTACCGTCGGGCCATATCGAGAGCGGCCTGAGACGACTGCCAGCGGACTCGGTCGCGTGCGCCCGGAAATACGAACTGGAGGTGGCGGATGCCAACTGGCCCCGACACGGCCACATGTACGGTGCCGACCGGTTTCTCCGGTGTGCCCCCGGTGGGACCCGCAATGCCGGTAATGCCGATTCCGATCGTTGAATCCGCCTTCTTTCGCACGCTCTCGGCCAGTCCGACGGCCACTTCCTGACTGACCGCCCCTTCCATTTCCAGCACCAGCGGCGGAATGCCCACCAACGCCATTTTGGATTCGTTGCTGTAGGTCACGACTGCTGAGCTGAAATATCGGGAGCTTCCTGGTACCGAAGTCAGGCGTTCGGCCATCAGTCCGCCTGTGCAGGATTCGGCAACCGCGATCGTGGCACCCTTCATGACCAGATACATCCCAACGACTTCTTCCAGTTGCTGATCGGACCGGGCAAACACAAAGTCACCCAGTTCCTGATCGATCTGATTCCCGAGTTCTTCGACCAGCCGATCCGCCTCTCTGGCTGTCTTTGCCCGCGAGATCAGGTGGATATCGACCTGTCCCGGTTTGGATAGCACCGTCGTTTCCGGATTCCGGTACCGGGTGTAGATGGGCGCGATGCGGGCGTCGAGCGTCGATTCCGGAAGGCCGGTGGTTCTGTAGATACGGCGGGACATTGCGAGTGATCCCGCCATTTTGATCAGCCGCGGACAACAACTTTTCTCAAATATCGGTTCAAGTTCCCGCGGAGGTCCAGGAAGCAGGATCAAGGTGTTTTTCTCATTGGAGATCCACAGGCCGGGTGCCGTGCCGTTCGGATTGTCGAGTACTTCAGCGCCTGCCGGGACCAACGCCTGGCGTGCGTTGTTAGAGGGCATCGCTATGGATTTCTGGGCGAACCGGGCCTTGAGTTTTTCCAGCACAGCATCGTCCAGTACCAACTGACGGCGTGTCGCCTGGGCGACGGCTTTGCGCGTGATATCGTCTGCGGTCGGGCCGAGGCCGCCAATCGTAATGATTATCGGCGTGCGGTCCATGGACGACTTCAGGGCGTGTTCAAGGTTGACCAGGTGATCTCCCGCGATCGTCCGCATCGCCACGGATATCCCCATCCGGTTGAGTTGCTCCGTAAGAAAGATGGAATTTGTATCCTTGAATCGGGGAGTCAATAGTTCTGAACCGATTGCAATAATCTCTGCCGTCAACATAGAAAAGACCGAAGGAAGAAGAGAGGTAATTTAAGGAAGAGGTCTTCCCATGATTCCTGCGCGCACACGGTACACGGAAGAGGCATCCGCGATGACGATGTTCTCGCTGTAGTCAAACGCAAGGCCGACCAGTCCCAGACCCGAGACGAAAAGTTCTGGAGTCCGGCCGGCTCCGCTGAAGCGGAGTACTCCCCTCCGGCCTCTGTAGGAGGCTACGACGTACATGTTGCCTTCAATATCGAAGGCGATCCCTTGCGGTCTCCCCAGTCCCGTAAAGAACCGTTCGACTTCACCCGTCGGGGAGATCCGATGGATCGAGTCAAAACTCGACGTCGTCGGGCCCGAAACGTAGAGGTAGTCGTCCAGGCCGTATGCGAGATGGTATGCAGCCATGCTGGGTTCCAGCGTTGCAAAGACGAAGATCTCGCGATTCGGACTGATCTTGAAAATACTGCCGCTCCGGTCGCCGACGTAGAGATTGCCCTTTCTGTCGAAGGCCAGCCCGGTGGCGATTCCCATGCCTTCGATATAGATGTTTGCTTTTCCGCTGGAATCAACCTTGTAGACGTTACCCTCATGCCGGCTCGACACAAAGAGTTCTCCGTCCGTGCCGAAAGCCAGGCCGGTGGCATTAATGATTTCAACGGTGTGTGGCGTCACCGCGCCGCTAGGGCTGATTTTGTAGATCGATACCGGGGTCTTCTGGCTCCGGCGGCCGCAGTAGGTCGCATAAATATTGCCTTCGCCATCGACTGCGGGGTTGGCGACCGGGTGGAGATTGGTTGCCAGCCGCTTGCCCACCTCATACGGGAACGGGCCACTCGAGTCGCCATTCTTAGCGATGGATAGCTCCGACGTGCCCGTTTCGGAGGAAGATTCGGGAACCCGGGCGACGATCACTTCGTTCGATGCGATCGTGACCTGTGCGTCGTGGTCCCCGAATCGCACTTCGGGTTGGCGATCTCCATGGAGTTCGACGCCTCCGTACTCGATCATTACTTCGCCTCCCGGGAGAGCGGCCTGGGGAAGCACGCGCTTGATCGTTATATCGCTCACGAAATCCTTGCCATCAGGAACCTAAGGAACATCAACATCATAAGGCCGTATATCCCGGCCCCAACGTCATCGGCCACCACTCCAAGACCGCGTGGCAACCGTTCAAGCCGACGGAGTGGGAAGGGTTTTAGGATATCGAAAAACCGAAAAAGCAAAAAGCCGAGAATCACTTCTGTCGCGAACGCGGATGTCGCTGAACGGGTCAGGAGTCCCAGTGTGATCATTTGCCCGATGACCTCGTCTATGACGATTCTCGAAGCATCGTGACCGTAAATCTGCTCAACGTGACCGGCCGACCAGACTCCCGCAAGACCGATCACGACCACCAGAGGCCAATAAAAGCCAGTCCAACCGGAGCTGCTGATAACAGCGAAGAGCCCGACACCAACCAGAGACCCCATCGTGCCTGGAGCCCTGGGTGCGAACCCGGCTCCACCTGCCGTTGCGACGGTTACAGCGATCCAGTCCAACGGGCTCCGTGCCGCGTCGGGTTTGGTACGTTCAGTCGTCTTCGATGTCTCCATCGGAATCTTCGAATTCTCCCTGTGTGCTTTCTTCAGTCGGAATGCGGTAGACACCTGAAACCCATTTTCCCAGGTCGATCAGCTTGCATCGTTCCGAACAGAACGGACGAAACGGATTCTTTCGGTACGCCGCTTTCGTTCCGCATGTCGGGCACTGTGCCGGCATCGTCGTCCTCGACCTCCGGAACCCTCATAGCCGGGTGATGATTCGCCCCAGAAGGTCGTACTCCATGCTGTCGGTGATTTCTGTGAGGTAAAATTGGCCGCTTTCTGGCTGTTCCTCGGCCGTGTCGTTGATGAGGATCTTCCCGTCGATTTCCGGGGCCTGGGTTTCCATGCGTCCTTCCAACAAAAGGTCCGACTCCGAGGAGACACCGTCGAGAAGAACGGGTAACCGGCGGCTAACGAAGTTCTTTAATGTGCTCCGGGAGATTCCACTCTGTTTCTCCATCAGAATTTCCCGTCTTTCGACGGCCAGTTCGCGCGGAACTTTACGATCAAGACTTTCAGCAAACGTGCCTTCCTCGTCCGAATAGACGAACACGCCGAGGTTGTCGAAGTGCACGTTATCGACGAAATGAACAACTTCCCGGAAGTCTGATTCTGTCTCACCCGGGAAACCGACAATAAACGAGGTTCTCAATCCGGCCCCGGGAACACATTTGCGTATTAGTTCGACCTGCCTCTGGAACGCCTCGCGTCCGCCCCCGCGACGCATTCTTTCAAGAATTCCAGGGCTTGCGTGCTGATAAGGAATATCAAAATAGTTGCACAATCTGGGTTCGCTTCCGATGAGCCGGACAATCGGTTCAGAGAGAAGATTGGGATAGCAATAAAGCAATCGTATCCATGCGAGGCCGTCAACGGCAAGTAGACCCTCGAGCAAACTGAGTATTCCGTTCGCCATTCCGAGATCCTTACCGTAGGCGAGTGTGTCCTGGGAAACGATGACGAGTTCCCGCACTCCGCCGTCGGCAAGCCGCGCAGCCTCCTGGACCAGATCTTCGACAGAGCGGCTCCTAAATCGCCCTCTGAAGCTGGGAATCGCGCAGAAGGCACAGGTATGATCGCAACCCTCAGAGATCTTCAGATACGCCATATGTGGCGGTGTCGTCAGAATTCTCGGAATCGTGGGGACTTCGCGTGACGTGTAGAGTGCATCGATTGCGATCTTCGGTACAGGATCGTCGCTGTTGATTTGAACCGCTTCGAGGATGCTGCCCAGATCGTCAGGACCAAACACAAAATCAATCTCGGGAATCTCCTTCCGTATTTCTTCGCGGTATCGTTGGGCGAGACATCCCGCGACGACGAGCTTCCGGCAGCGCCCTGCTTCCTTCAGGCGTGCCATTTCAAGAATCGTATCCACGGACTCTTCTTTTGCGCTGTCGATGAAGCCACAAGAGTTGACGACGATCACGTCGGCGGATTCGGGATCCGTCGTGATTTCGTAGCCCTGCTGGGACAGCGTCCCAATCATGACTTCGCTATCGACGAGGTTCTTGGGGCAGCCAAGACTGACGAAGCCCACGCGTGTCGGCTTTTTAAGGGTTGTTGTTGACATTGCAGGTGGAGGCCTCAGGCACTCTTGAGTTGCTGGATCGTTTCTTCAAGATTCAGAAATTCTTCCGGGGTGACCGGGGAGCGGCTGTAGCGGGCCTTTTCGAATACGTTGAGCGCGGCGGCGATCAGGCGCTTGCGGCCTTCGTCGGGGAGCTCTCCCATCCACTCCCTCCAGGTCTGGTGGGGCAAACGCCCACCGGTACGGGGTGCAGCCAGCGCGGCGGCCCGGTAAAACAACTGCGTCACGACGTCGCTGTCAGCCTTACCTCTGCCAAGCCGTAGGCTCCAGATCTTCAATTGTGTTCGAATCGTTGAGCGGCACCTGTACCCGAGTCCCACCATACCGATGCCCAGCACCAGAGACCAGAACCATCGGGTTTCGATGACCTCACGAATCCGCGCGGAAGCTCGGTCCGACACTGCCTGAATCTGGGCGGCCCACGAGTTGGAGCGACCACGGAGGGACCTCTGAAATGTTTGAACGGTCGCCTGAGCGCTCTGGAACAGCTGCAGCTGTGATCCGGAGTCGTAGGTGAGGATGTATGCGTTCCAGAATAACTCGGCGGCGTCGAAATAATGCGAGATCAGAACCAGCATGCTGATCTCGTTCCGGTTGGGGTCGGCAGGCGTTGGATCGAATTCCAACCACCCCTTGCCCGGTACGTATACCTCGACCCAACTATGCGCATCGGATTGGCGGACGATGTAGGAATCACCAATCGAGTTGTACTCACCCGCCAGAAAACCATTGACCATCCGCGTCGGTATACCCACAGCTCTGAGCATAATGGCCATCGATGAGGCGAAATATTCGCAGTGCCCGGACCGGGAGTCGAAAAGGAACGTGCTCAAAGGTTGCTCGCCCGGATCCCAGGTCAACTGGAGAGAGTACTCGAGATTCGTCCGCAGGTAGGATTCGACCAGAGACGCCTTCTCGACCACCGAGTCACCGTCCATGGAAACCATCTCCGCAAGATCAACGATCCTGGGGTCCAGGTCCGGAGGCAGCTGCAGGTAAATATCCGCATCTTCAGGCAGCGGGTCCGCGGTGTCGATGGTGACCATAGTTTCTGGGGCGGCGTTTCTCACCGGGATTTCGGAAAGAACCTCGTAGCGCGTCCTCCGTGCGGATCGGACTCTTTGATAGACTGCGTCGGCGTCGTCACGTTCGAGTCCCCGGAAATCTCCGGCGATGGATCGAATCGCGTGGGGGCCAAACAGCGTGGGTGTGGCCAACGCTTCGAGGAAGACTTCGAAGCGCACCGGCTCTCCGGTCCCGGTCAGCGGCTGGACCCGAAATTGGTCGTCGTTTGACCGCCGCAGCCGTCGATGCCGCCGATTCGACTTGGACCAGGTGTGGCCGTCGAATGTATCCAGGGCGAGGCCCCGCCATTTGGGAATGGAAGACGGCGCCCCGTCGAGCACCCGGGTGCGCATGACGAGGGCGGAACTGAGTTTGACCTCTCCGATGTCACCCAGTTCGACCGTGTCTGTAAATCCGGACAGCAGCAGCGCCTGGGTAGCCGCGCGACTGAAATATCCCGTGCCGATTCGAGGCAGCGCAAAGAACAGCAATAGTCCGATGATGACAATCCAGCTCGTCGCCCACAGACTCATTCCGCCCAACGGCCCATCCACCGGAATGTGTCCGGCTTCGGATGTTTCTCGCTGGGAACGGCAGATATCAAAGCTCATCAGCGTCGAAACCAACGCAACCAGGAATAGGAACAAGGTGACGACGAAGGATATGTCGATGGTCAGTGAGGATGCGGCAAGTACCTGCAGGAAAGCGAGGAGAATCAGGTACAGGTAGTCCTTGTCTTCCTTCTTCTGGGCCAGTTTCGCGATTTCCAGGAAGAGGACCATGTGGATGATGGCGCTGATGAACGAACCGGTGAGAACCAGGCTGTCGAAAACGAAAAAGAAGATGTAGCCCAGCGATAAAAAGAATGCCCCGCGCGAGGTGAGCAGGGGAGGCCGTCCCTTTAGAACTCTGAGTGCCGTGACGCCGAAACAGACGAGGAACAGCAGGATGGCCCCAATGTCGATGCGGCCAGTTTCCGCCAGGGCAATGAACGCTGTGAGGATCAGCGCATGGAATGAGATTTGGAAGTAGCGTTCCATTGCGTTTGTGTGTCGGACGGATGACGAAGAGAAAACACCAACGTCTCGTTCCCACCCGAACCAACGAAGTCAGCATCCGGCGTCATTTCGACCAGCGCCAGATAGTGAAGGATTGATTGTATCAGGTTGTCGGATTGCCCCGGGGGGGAGCTCCAGTCGTCGGACAAGAGGGAAACTGCCGCACCATCTTGTGAAAGATACAGCGCCAGAGACGCCGCCTGGGAAACGATGGCTTCGAATCGCTCTACGTCTCCGGCTTGCCCGTACCGGTCCAGGACCAGCCCGACACTGCGGCTTTCTTCAGCCGCAAACTCGCGAGTCTTTAACGACGCGGTTTTCGCGGACGCCTTCCAGTCGACATGCCGCGCGCTGTCGGAAGGCTGGTATTCCCGGATCATGTAGAGATCCATCCCATGTCCACGTTCGAAGCGCTCCGACGATCCCATGACGTCGTCAACGGCGACGTCGAGCGTTTCAAGTGGCAGGATCTCCGGAAATGCAATGCAGGTCGCATCGACCGGAACGGGGCGTTCTTTAGCGACGAAGCCGAACGGGTATCGTGACCGGAGGTGCAGTTCCTTCAGATGGTGCCGCCCCCGGCTCAGGAGAACCGCTTCGACCGTGCGGGTGTCCTGGCTGTTCGCCCGAACCAGGGGAACGTAGTAGGGAGCGAACTCAAAGCGATTCGGAGCAACGGCGCGGACACTCATGGAAAACGTGGGAAACACGCGTTTCGAGTTCTTGATGGCAATCGTCATCTTGAAAGGCTGCCTGGCGAAGCAATACTCCGGTAGGCGCGATGATAGCCGCACGACCCGAAAATTAATGCCTGAAAGGAAACCGGAGAGAATCATGACTGCAAGCAATGCCGACAGAATCATGTAGAGCAGGTTATTGCTCGTGTTGATTGCGGCCGACAGCACGATCACGGTAGCAGCGATGTAGATCCATCCTTCGCGGGTCAAACGGTATTGCGTGAAGAAGGGGAGCCAGTCCCAGTCGACGCCCGTGGCCAGACGCGGTACGAAGCGGACACCCACCCCAATAGCTATTGAGAGGGCGATGAATGCACTGATTCCGGCAGACACAATCTGTCCATCGCGGGCCGAACTGTTGGAATAGAGGGCAGCCAGCAACGCAAATCCGAGCAGAACGATGGCCTTGAAGAAATGCCGCGCCATCTGGCGGTGTTCCTGCCGGTCAGCGGGGAATCCTCCCAGTTCCCACAGACGTTCGAGCATTCTCGCGGGCGACATGCTGAGTCTTCTCACCATATTGAGAGGGACGTCAGGCCGGTACGGCAACGCGATCGAGGATTTCTGCGAGGACAGTCGTGGAGCCCTGCGTGTCTCCCGTGCTCGATCGCGCCAGGACGAGTCGGTGTCCGAAGACGCTGGGAATCAGTGTCTTGACGTCGTCTGGCAGCACGTAGTCGCGGCCTTGAACCAGGGCGAGCGCCTGCGATGCTCGGAACAGAGCGGCCGTACCCCGGGGACTGACGCCCAATTCGATTTCATTGTGATTTCGGGTGTGGTTGACGATCTCAATCATGTAATCGACAAGCGCGTCCCCAACGTGAACGCGCCTGCTTTCGTTCTGGAGATCGATAACCTCTGCCGGAGTCAGCACCGAATCCAGAGCTTGGTGGCGGTTCCCGTTGCTGAAACCTCCCAGGATCTCTTTTTCTGCAAATGCGTCGGGGTAACCGATTTCGATCTTCATCAGGAATCGGTCCAACTGTGATTCTGGAAGAGGGTAGGTCCCGTGATGTTCGACCGGGTTCTGGGTGGCGAGGACCATAAACGGACGGGGCAATGGATGGGTGATGTTGTCGATCGTCACCTGGTTCTCGTTCATCGCTTCAAGCAGCGCGCTCTGAGTTTTTGGCGTCGTCCGGTTGATTTCATCAGCGAGCACGATATTGGCGAAGATCGGACCGTGCTTAAACTCGAACTCGTGCACGTTTGGGTTGTAGATCGACACGCCCAGGACATCCGATGGCAGCAGATCGCTTGTAAACTGGAGCCGATGAAACTTCGATCCGAGCGCCATCGCCATCGCGTGGCCCAGTGTCGTCTTACCGACGCCGGGGACATCCTCGATAAGCAAATGCCCTTCGGCCAGGAGCGCGACCACGGCCAGTTCTATCGTTTGCCGCTTTCCCTTGATGACCTTGCCGATCGATTCGCTCAGGTCGAGGGTCTTCTGATGGGCGTCCTGGGTCGTACTACTCATGGGTTGGCCGATTGTAGCATGGTGCCACGCGCTCGCCTTTATCTGAGCGAACCGTGTGATTTGAAGACAGTTTGTCTTCGATTCCCGGCCCTCAAACGCGCATCGTGTCACAACGGCATGCCGGGGTTTTTCGGCTTATGGCCCTCATCGCAGAGACCGGGGTCGGGTGATGTGTCTCAAAGGTTTATCGCCCCGGTTGCCGGCGGGGATTTTGGCAGCTGTGTTGCACCGTAATTCGTTCGATTCGCAGTCGTTCTGGATCTTTCAGCCCAGCCATTCGATTGGGGAAAGGGAGCGCGAAACGTAGAACGCGGGTTGAATCGGGGGAAAGCAACATGGAGTCCTTCAAGAAAGTTCTGTTTCCAACTGACTTTTCAAACTGTGCCGACCACGCGCTACAGCATGCACTTCGAATGGTGGAGTGGAAAAATGCGAAGTCATAGTCCAACACGTGGTTGGTACCTATTTCGAAATGTATTCACATTGGGCCACGCTTTTCGACCTCGATGGGATGCAGAAGTACATGGACCGTTATGTCGAGACCGAAATGCGCTGACGGGCTACAAGTGAACCCATTATTCGGAAACCTCGGATCTCGAGAGTCGCTCAACGGAGAAAGTGGCTGGTTGCCAAGACCTGTTTCATCGTCAGAGTACCCTGCTGGTGGGGAGCTGTTTCTCTTGACAACCCCTCTCATAGAACGTGCCTGTACCGTCGCCTACACGGAGATGTGCCGTAATAGATGTGGCGTAATGATTGACCCTGACTCCCGCATGTAGTCTGATTCATCCAACCCGTTACCATGGATTACGGAAGGTCGCGTCATGCCGGGCTAACCTGTTCTGCCCTGTGTCGGAGTCGCCAGGGGGCTCTGGAGGAGATTGAAATTGAAAAGACTTATTATGCTGATAGCCACCCTCGTGCTGACACCGTCGTTACTGCTCACGTATCAGTCTGTTTTCCCGACCGGCACCACCGTGTTCCATCCGGACAAGACCTGGAGCGGCTTCACCGTCTTCGAGATTCGGGAGGGAGGTAACACCGCGGCGGGGGCTGCGCTCATTGACATGAATGGCAACCTGGTCAAGCACTGGACCGAAGTGGCTGCTGCGCCGGGTCCGGTTCGCATCCTGCCGGGCGGCTACGTTGTCGGTGGCACTCAATCTCGGCAGGGGCACCAGGAGGCGCTGGAACTGATCCAGGTGAACTGGGATGGCGAGGTCGTCTGGAAGTTCGATCGCACCGAACTGGTGGAAGAAGAAGGCGAAGAACCCAGGTGGATGGCCCGGCAGCACCATGACTGGCAGCGCGAGGGCAGCCCCGTTGGCTACTACGCCCCTGACGCTGAGCCGATCGTCGATGGGGGCCGCACGCTCATTCTGGCGCATCGCAACGTCCTGAAGCCGGAGATTTCCGACAAGCTGCTCGAAGACGACTACATTCTCGAGGTCAGCTGGGACGGCGACATCGTGTGGGAATGGCTGGCCAGTGACCATATCGACGAACTTGGTTTCAGCGGCGAGGCCCGCAATACAATCTACCGCTATCCCGGATTTAGCGAAACACGGGGCAGCGCCGACTGGCTGCACATCAACAGCGCGTCATACGTGGGTCCAAATCGATGGTATGACGAAGGGGACGAACGATTTCACCCGGATAATATTATCTGGAGCAGCCGTCAGGCGAACATCGTAGCCGTCGTTGATCGCACCGGTGCTATTGTCTGGAAGATGGGGCCCGACTACCGCGATTCACCAGCGCTAGCCGAGCTGGGCCAGATCGTGGGCCAGCATCACCCGCACCTCATCCCGGCTGGGCTGCCCGGCGCCGGCAATCTGCTGATTTTCGACAACGGCGGCGCCGCGGGCTATGGTGCCCCAACCGCGACGGCACCGACAGGCCGCTCGTCGGTCAGCCGCTTCGGGTCTCGCGTCCTGGAGATAAACCCGGTAACGTTAGAAAGCATCTGGGAGTACTCGGTTCCCGTCCAGGGGCGGGCCACGTTCTTCAGTCTGAACGTCAGCTCAGCCCAGCGCCTGCCAAACGGCAACACGATGATTACCGCGGGGGCGCCCGGACGCATTTTCGAGGTGACTGCAGACAAAGAGATCGTCTGGGAGTACGTCAATCCATACTTCGCTGGCGATCGCAATCGCATGTACCGGGCATACCGCCTGCCTTACGACTGGGTGCCGCAGCTTGAGCGCCCTAGGGAGACTGCGGTGATTCCTCCGCCCAATGAAGAGTTTCGCGTTACATCGCAGAGATAAAAGAGTGCAACTTCGCTGATCGTTGGAGGTTTCCGTTGCGAGGTCAGGTCCCGGCCAAATCGTTTCTGCCATCGGCAAGGGGACCAAAGGGAGTGGTGTGGCGTGAAGGGGACACTGAACTGGGCCGTGAGGCAGCGACTGAAACTCTACCCGATGAGTTTGCTAAGGACGCGGGTCGCGTAGCACGGTTCTGCCGCGAAGCCCAGTAACTTACCGCGCGACGGCCTGTGGTCGCGCGCTGGTTTACATAACGCCCTTACTATGAAATTCTCACGGCTCCTATAGGTGTCGCGCACCGCTTGAAAGTCTTATCCGCTTGGCCTCGGCGGCGATTATTTTCCCTCCGCCGAGTGTCCCCCTCTTAGCTGAAAGCGGTCGTTGGTTTTACAGTTAATATGCAATCTGCTCCATATCTGAGAGGATGAATCTTTGTGAGCGGACAGTATCCGCAAAACGACATCCAATTCTGGGGAATCATCGCCCCCATCGATCAACTCCTTAGGAGGTCAGCATGAGAATGATTGCTATCGCCGCCACTTTCTTTCTGCTCTTCGCGGTGTCCGCCTCGAGCCAGCAGGGGGAATCAGCAGTCAACACGACTTACGGACCGACGCGCGCTTTCCTGCTCTCCGCCGCAGATGTTGCCTCGCACGCTGCGCAGCTGGATGCGAGCGTGGCCTACGCCAACACGACAGTGCTCGAGCGTGCAGATCCAGCATCCACGACGGGACTGGCGTATCGGCTCGCGGTCGACCGTCGAACCCCTCCGCAGCGGGCTGCCCAGCATGCCGCCGAAGCCGAGCTCTGGGCGATCGTGGACGGAAGTGGAGCCATCACGACGGACGGCCGGATCGTCGATATCGTCGAAGACGGCCAGACGGTTGGGAGGCGGATCGAGGGAGGAACAGTGCACACGGTGTCCAGGGGTGACTTCTTGGTGATCCCCGAGGGTGTGCCGCACCAGGTCACGGAGTTCGATCCTTCACTCTTGATCGTGACGTTTGAATTTCCGCGCTAAGGGCTAACCCCAGATCGATCACAATCGCGGTATCTTGGGTTCGGCTCCCAATGGCACCGACAGGTCTTGACGTGCGTGGGCGATGCAACTCTTTCTGGATTCCCATGATATTGGAGTATCTTGAGTAGCGAAAATGTTCCCGCGGACGTTGACCTTCCGAACACAGTTGACGACATGTATCAGGAACAGTGAGTCAATGGTTCAACATTCTAATCCAGGGGGTCTAAATGAAACGCTTGGCGACAATCACACTCGGATTTCTCGTTGTCGGATTCTTGGGTGGTCACTCCTCGCCCGCGGCATCCGGCCAGGACAGCGACGGATGGACGACATTGTTTGACGGTACCAGTCTCGCAGGCTGGAACAACATCGGTGATGCCAACTGGGAGTTGGCCGATGATGGTTCCGTTGGGGCCGACAGCGGCAACGGGTTTCTCGTATCGGCAGCCTCCTATGGAGACTTCGAACTCCGGTTGGAGTTCTGGGTGGATGAACCCGCCAACAGCGGCATCTTCATTCGTTGCTCGGACGGGGAGGATGTTGGAGACGATAGTTGTTACGAAGTGAACATCTACGACACCCGACCCGATCCAACCTACAGGACCGGCGGCATCGTAAACGTTGCAGCGCCTCAGGCTGTAGTTAATGCAGGAGGGCGATGGAATACATACGAAATCACGGCTGACGACTCACGGCTTGTCGTGACGCTGAACGGCACGCGCACGGTCGACATCATGCATGACGCGCATGTGGAGGGGCCCTTCGCGCTCCAGTATGGAGCGGGTGTCGTTAAGTTCCGAAATGTCCGGATTCGGCCTCTGTAAGGAAAGTTAGAGCTGAACTCGACGGTGGCCCTGTTGCAACGCTTGTGTGGGAGAACTGTTGACGGGAGTTGACGATGAAGCGCTTTTTTCATGTTCTGTTGATCACCAGCCTCGGGCTGTCGGCCACTCAGCTGACTGCTCAGTCGAGATCGGCGCCGCCTGGCAGCACGGAACCGGTGCGACTCACCAGGCCGCGCATCCCTCCGCTGCCGGAATCCCAATGGAGCGATAGACATCGGGCGCTCGCCGCACAATACGCTCCTGACGGCCGAGTGGGCAATGGTCTCGCGACCTTGCTCCACGTACCGGAGCTGGTCGAGGCAGTCCTGCCCTTCGCCACTTTCCTTTCCCGGGAATCGTCCTTGCCGCCCCGCGAACGGGAGCTGTTGGTCCTTCGGACGGCGTGGCTCGCCCAGAACCAGTACTTCTGGGCCGCACATGCGGCGAGCGGCCGACGAGCAGGCTTGACCGGGACCGAGCTTCGACAGGTCGCTATGGGACCGGATGCCGATGAGTGGAATCCGTTCGATGCAAGCCTGCTGAGTCTGGCCGACGAGTTGTTTCGAAACTCGTCGGTCACCGACGCGACCTGGACCACATTGGGCGTTCGCTACAACCTGAGCCAGATGGTCGAAGCCGTGATGAACGTCAACGAGCATATCCTGCTCTCGATGATGTTCAATGCGATGGGGGTGCAGCCAGACGACTGGACACGTGACAGGCTCCCGACGGACATCCAGTATCGTGTCGCGGCACCGGACCCGAATCCACCACTCCTTCGACCGCGCATCGCGCCGCTCGATGGCGACGGCCTGAGGGTGGCGCGAACCTTCGGACGGCACCCGCCACTGGCCGAGGCGCGGAGCGGCCAGTCGGGTTTCGTCAACCGAATCTCCCCTCTCGCGCCGTACCATCGCGAGCTGCTGATCCTGCGGATCGGGTGGAACTGCCAGGCGGTCTACGAGTGGGCCAAGCATGTGGGCAGCGTGGGGCGGGCGCGCGACCACGGGCTGGAGCCACTACGGATCGCCGCCGGGCCTGACCACCCGGAGTGGGAGCCGTTCGCAGTCACACTGCTTCACTTCGCCGACGAGTTGTATCGCGACACGATGGTTTCGGATGAGACGTGGGCGGAGGTGACCGAACAGTTTGACACTCGGGAAACGATCTCCGCGCTGATGACCGTCAGCAACTATCGGCTGGTCTCGATGTCGCTGAACGCCTTCGGCGTGCAACCGTTAGAGACGGACGAGCTGTTTCCCGTCGTCCCGTGAGGTCGAGGGGAATTGTTCGACGCTCGTCGGAAAGAACGCGTGACCGCAACGCTTGCACAGTGAACGAACTCCACGGTAGGTTGGCCCCGCGACTGAAGGGCATTCGGGCCAATTGCGGTTTCTACCGAAATGACTTTGGCGACCCGTCCTAGCAGGCCGCGCACGGGTCGACATAACACCCATACGGCGACACGGTCCCCGCGTGATTAAATCGCGTCGCTCACACTGGCGAGATTGAAGTCGCGGACTTTAAGGGGAGGTACAACAATCGGAGGTCCATAGGCCCCTTCACCGGAAGCGACACGCCGGGGGATCCCGATCATTTCAATATTGGCGAGCATTTCGGTTATCGACTGATTGAATCGAAAATTGGTGACGGGGCGAGTGATTCGCCCATCCTCGATCAAAAAGGTGCCGTCCCGGGTCAAACCGGTGTAGGAGACAGTCCGCGGGTTGAGGGATCGAATGTACCAGAGTCGGGTGATCAGAACCCCGCGTTGCGTTTCCCGCACCATGTCGTCCAGTGTCGCGTCGCCTCCCGACATGATGCAGTTGCCTGCGCTGGCCCGTGGGACCACGTCGTTCCGGCCGGCCCAGAACCTCGAATACTGGAGACCCTGGAGTACGCCATCCTCGATCCAGACTTCCCGGGTGAGGGGAAGACCGGCACGGCTGAACGGTGCCATTTCGGCGTTCGATTCGGCCGGGTTACTCCATAGCGTGATACGTTCATCGAAGAGTTGCTCGCCGATGCGGTTTCCGCCGCCGGGTTTGGAGAAGAAACTGCGCCCTTCATCCGCTGCCCGCGCACTGAGTGAGAACATGAGCCGCAGCATCAGGTTGCCCACGGCCGTCGGCTCCAGGATCACATCGTAGTTGCCCGGGTCCAGTGGGGTCTTGCCCCGCCACTGGTCGCACTTGGCCACCGCGTCGGCAGCAATGCGTCCCGATTCGATCGTTTCCCAGTCTCCACCCTCGTCTCCGGCCCATCCCGACGAGCCTCCGTCGGGTGTGCGCACCGTCAGTGTTGAACTCACGCCCGTCCCGGAGTAGTGGCCGAACGCTCCATTTGAAGTGGCGACGGATCGGGAACCCGCGTTCACCGAAATGAAACCGGACGCCTCGGTATTGGCTTCTTCTGCTGCGCGGATCGCCTGTGAGGCGGCTCGGGCTCGCGCTTCGGTCGTTAGAGTGGCGGTGCTGTCGTAATAGCCGTCGACCGGTTCGTAGTCCTGTTCGCCCAACTCGGGCAGATACTCCGGATCTTCGGGTGCGATCCGCGCGAGCGCTTCGGATTCGCTGACAGCGCGCTCAAGTGACTCATCATCCAGCCGATTGGTACGGATCGATGCCACCCGCTGTCCGAAAACACTTGTGATTGAAAGGTTGGTGTCGACCGATGCACCCGATGTCGTGATCCTGTTGATCGCGGTTCGTGTGTTGGACAGTATTTCCGAAGACACAAACAAACGAGTGTGGTCGGCCCTCGCAAATCCCAGCAACTTGTCGGTGATTTCACGCGCCTCATCCGGCGTCAGTCCGTGTCGGTCTGCGGAGTTGGTCTGCATAGAACTATGCCGTGTTCAGAATGCTGATGTCGCGAAACAACGCGATCGGGCAACCGTGTGAAACGGCATTGGACTGCGGCGGCTGTCCTTTCCCGTCGTTGAACGTGGCGCCGATCTTGTAGGTTTCTTCCCCGCCCAGCAGCGCGAGGGAATTCCAGAACTCGGGTGTTCGCGCCTGGTAGGCCACATCGCGCAGCATCCGGACTCGGCGGCCGTTCCGTATCTCCCAGAACGTCTGCCCGCCAAACTGGAAATTGTAGCGTTGCTGATCGATCGAATACGACCCGTCACCCTCGATGTAGATGCCGCGTTCGGTTTCGCCAATCACATCGGCTTCACTCACATCCTGAGGATTCGCCATGAGGCTGACGTTGGGCATGCGCTGGAAGGGGATCGCCCACCAACCTTCGCCATATGCGGTTCCCGTGCTTTCGGTGACACCCGTCAGATCCGAGATCCAGTCCGCGGATTCCCGTGTCGTCTGATAGTTCACGAAGATGCCTCCCTTGACGATGTCCCACGCGCGAGAGGAAACACCTTCGTCATCCCACCCGCAGGTGGCCAGGCCTCCGGGTTCGGTTCGGTTGCCCTGGATGTTCATGAAGTCGGGCCCGTAGCGGAACTGGTTGAGAACGGCTTCGGGAGGGGCGAGAAAAGAGGTCCCAGCGTAGTTGGCTTCAAAGCCGCGCGCCCTGTCGAGTTCGGTCGCATGACCGATGGACTCGTGGATTGTGAGCCAGAGGTGACTTGGGTGCAGGACCAGATCCCACTGTCCCGGATCCACTGGGGTGGCCCCCAGTTTCATCACGGCTTCTTCAGCCCACCGCAGGGCGTTCTCGACCATTTCGAGCCTTAGCACATACTCCCAGCCGCCGCCCATCGGTGACAGGCGGGCGTTACGAGCCTGGAAATCGGAGTTGTCATCGGAGACCGCGGTAACGTTGACCGACGGGAACATTCGATAAAAAGTCTGCTGAATGATGGATCCATCGGTAGTGCCGAGAAGCCTGTTGTCCCGAACAGATCTCACCCGTGACGTGACAAAACGGACACCGGGTACGCGGAGAGCTTCTTCGTTGACCAGAAACAGGAGGTCGGCCTTTTCCTCAACCGGAACCGTAAACGGGTCTATCTCGTGCGGCGTAATCCAGCGTCCATCGGGAACCGCGTCGTTCGGAGCCAGCGTTGTTTCTACAGGGTTGATCCTGTTGTTGGCTGCGGCGATCGATACGGCTTCCCGTGCAGTGCGCGTGATCGAATCGGGGGACAAATCGCGGGTGCCGGCAAATCCCCATGAACCACCCACAAGAGACCGAATTCCGATTCCGTAGCTTTCAGTTTTGCTGACGTCCGTTATCTGGCGCTCGCGAGTGCTGACGCTCTCCCAGTTGCTCCGCGTAATGCGTACGTCGGCATAGTCGGTGCCTGCAGACCGCGAGGCGTCAAGTGCACGCAAGACGGCTTCGAGTTCCGCTGCATCCGGACCGGGGGGGCTGGCCCCCTGAAAGGCGGACGCCGGATTCCAGGCACCGGTTGCAAGAATCGCGCCGGTGGCACCGGCCATTTTCACGAAGTCCCGGCGGTCGATCGGCTTGTTCATAATTCCTGGAACAATTTCGGGCACAGTGATAAATCAGACGTATCCATACTAGCTGGATTGATCGTGCAATGTCCGCAGAATTCAACCCGAGGAAGTCAGCCCTCTCCCGGTCCGATGGCTCGGACCCGGACAGTACCGTTCGCCGGGCACGACAGCTTGTCAGAGTATCGGCGAAGTAAGCGGACTCGTCGCGATAGTGATCGGGAAAATGTGGACCGATTCCCGGGCCCGGGTCACGCGAATCCGGTCGCGCGACGGGCTGAGGCCGCGCACGGGTTGAGATAACACCCATACGACGACATTGGCAGCGCTGCCTGGGTCGTCAGACCCTGTTCTGTCCACTTGACCCCGTAGCTGACAGAATCAAGGGACGAAAGCCACCCGATCCTTTTCCTACATCAAGACGGCGACGTGATCGATATCCTCGTCCAGTCACGATTCAACTGTCGTGCGGCGGAGCGCTTCTTTCGCCGAATATTGAAGGGCCAGGGAAAGACTCCGCAGCGAATCCTCAACCGCAAATTGAAGAGATACGGCGCAGCGCTCCCCACGACCAGGCATTGGGCGAATCATGACACCGAACGGTACACGAACAATCGATGGGAAGTCTCACACCAACCAACCCGTCAGCGAGAACGACAGACGCGACGGTTCAAGTCTCCACGATAAGCCCAACGCTTCCTTTCAGTGGGTGGCGTCATTCTGAATCTTTTCTGATTGGCCACACACCGAATAACAGCGGACCACCATCGTATGTTGAGGGCGCGTTCCGTTGCGACTTGGGGAGCCGCCACGGTTGCATGATAAACGTGTGGGAATCCGGTATGAGTGGGTCATTCGCTTCTTATTGAGAATCGCATAATATAGTGACACTAGAAGAGGCTGGCCTGCTTCCAGAATGCCGTGACAAGTCGCGGCCGGCGCCGCATTCGGCACAGTGCCCGACGTGCATGGTCGCTGAGCTGGCCGAAGTCTTTGGGACAGAAGTTCGGCAGTTCATGATGCTTCCAGTAGCCCCACAGATATTCGACTGGATTCAGCTCCGGTGCATACGCCGGCAGACGTTCCAGAACGAGTCGGCCCTGAGTTTCGGCGACAAAGTCTCGGACCATGCGGCTCCGATGACTCGGCAGCCCGTCCCAGATCACCAACAGAGGGTCGGGAATGTGACGCATCAGATGCTTCAGGAATTCGACAACCTGCGGACTGCGGATGGCTCCCGGATACATCCTGAAGTAGAAGTTCCACCAGGTCACTCCGGCGATTGCCGACAGACTCTTCCAGTTGAAGTGGTACTGCAGGACCGGAGTCTGCCCGCGCGGCGACCAGGTGCGGTACCGATGCGGTCGTTCCGTCAGCCCGCTTTCGTCGACGAATACGATCGTCCGGCCCTCTTTCCGGGCTTTTTTTTAATCCCGGGCCAGCTTGTCTTCTTCCACCGAAGGATCGCGTCTTCATCGCGCTCCAGCGCCCGACCCGTTGGCCGCTGGCAACTCCAGCCCATCTGCTGCAGAATCCGCCAGACGTGTCCGGGGTGATATCTAACACCGCACTCCTCTTCGATCAGATGGGCGACACGCCACCCGGTCCACAGACTCGTGTCGTACCCCAACGCTTCGGGTCCGCGTTTCAGTCCCCGCTCGATCTTCTTCAGATCCGCCGGGCTCAGCCCTGGCTTGCGGCCCGCCCGCCCAGCCTGCTTCAGTCCCTGCTTTCCTGATTCAGCGAGTTGTTGAGACCAGCGGTTCACCGACTGCCGGTGGGCACCGACTCGGCGGGCCACCTCCGCTTCCGACAGGCCCTGCTTTAACAGTCTCGCGGCTTCCATACGTCGCTGCTCTAATGCATCAAAGTCGCGTCGAACTCCTGCTGGATTTCCCATGCAGGAAGTATAGGACACTCATGACAGAATGTCACTATATTATGCGATACTCAATAAGTTGACAATATCCTTCCGACCATTGGTAGAGGACCCCAGGTGTTATATTCACCTGTTCGGCCATGGCTCGGGTGATTCTTGAATGAATCGCTGTTCT
Organism: Terriglobia bacterium; assembly: GCA_965263045.1. GTDB lineage: Bacteria > Acidobacteriota > Terriglobia > 20CM-2-55-15 > 20CM-2-55-15. The sequence goes on along the minus strand of CBDHGK010000041.1, from coordinate 2,311,403 downwards.
TGCTGTGAGTCCCTTGAGTATTCGTAAACATGCGTAAAGAAATGCAACAAGCCCGGATGATTGTCATCAAGCTGGGAACGCGTCTGCTGACCCGGGAAGATGGCGCGGTGGCCGTGTCCCGACTGGGGAAGCTCGTTTCTCAATGCGCCCGCCTCGTCCAGGATGATGGAAAGAAGGTGATCCTGGTGTCTTCAGGCGCCGTGGGCCTCGGCCGGGTTTCGCTCGGGATCGGGATCGAAAAGCTGTCGGACGTCTCCGTGAAACAGGCGTGTGCGGCCGTTGGACAGGGCCTGCTGATGCAGTGCTATCAGCGGTATTTTGCGCGCCACGGCCTGATGACGGCACAACTGCTTGTGACCGCGGATGATTTTTCCGACCGGCGACGGTATCTTAACCTTCGTGACACCTTCGAGCGGCTGCTCTCATACGACGTGATTCCGGTCGTGAACGAAAATGATTCCGTATCGACGATGGAGCTTCGGGAGGACGCGCGGACTCATAGCTTTGGAGACAACGATCTGCTATCCGCCCTGGTGGCTTCCAAACTGGGCGCGGACATGCTCCTCATATTGACCGACGTTGACGGTATCTTCGACAGCAATCCAAAGCAAAACCCCGGGGCAAAGCCGATTGAGAAGGTGGATGACTTCGAAGACCTGAAGAAACTGGACCTGAAAGGGCAGTCCGCCTACGGGCGAGGCGGCGTTACTTCCAAGATCGAAGCGGCTCGGTTGGCGTCGCTCAGTGGCGTCACCACCGTGATCGCTTCCGGGCTCGGGAAAGATGCCATCCTCGAGTGCGCGGGCACCCTGATCCGACCCACGTTGAAACTCAAAGATCGTCAACGCTGGATTGGTCTTTCATCCGGTTTCGGCGGAGTCATCCAGGTCAACACGGGCGCTGCCCTGGCCTTGATCGAGAAGAAGGCCAGTTTGCTGCCCAGCGGCGTGACCTCGGTCCGTGGCTCGTTCCGGGCAAACGAAGTGGTGAGCGTGGAAACCGAACAGGGCCGTGAAATCGGCCGGGGCATCGTCTACTTTTCCTCGGACCAGATCGGCGAGATTCAGGGCTGTCATAGCCGGGAAATCTCTGAGAAACTGGGAGCAACAGACCACGATGAAATCATTCACAGGGATCACCTGGTGATGTTCGGAGAGAACGGATGACGACCCACATTGAATCCAGGCGACCGGAGCCGGTCGGGACCGAAGCCCTGCTGAAGCAATCCAAGAATGCGTTCTACAGGATCAGCACTCTGGGTGAAGCGACTCGCAACAAGGCTTTGGAAACCTTCGCGCGGCTGACAGAAGAAGCCGGACCGTTCCTGCTGGCCGAGAACGCTAAAGATCTCGATGCATCCCGGGGAAAGATCCCGACGAGCCTCTACAAGCGGCTTCAGCTGGACGCGGGAAAGTTGGCACAGGTGGTTCAGGGGATCCGGGATGTCGCCGCTCTTCCGGATCCAATCGGCCAGGTTCTCGGGCGCACGACGCTGGATTCCGGGCTCGAACTGGAGAAGGTGTCGGTTCCCCTCGGGGTGATCGCCATGGTCTTCGAATCCCGGCCCGACGTGATCCCCCAGATTCTGTCGCTGGCGCTGAAGAGTGGGAACGCCGTCGTTTTGAAGGGCGGCCGGGAGGCGCTCAATTCCAACCACGGCTTTATGGCCATTGTCAGGAAGCTGGAAGAACAAGTAACGGAATTGCCGTCCGGATGGGCCCAGTTGGTGGATACGCGCGAAGATTTTCAGGACCTGCTGTCCTATCCGGAATGGGTGGACCTTGTGATCCCGCGCGGTTCGAATGAACTCGTCAGCCAGATCATGAATTCGACCCAGATACCGGTCCTCGGGCATGCCGAAGGGATCTGTCACATTTACGTTCACGACCAGGCGGATATCAACACAGCCGTTCGGGTGACGATCGATGCCAAGGCCCAGTATCCCGCTGTCTGCAATGCAGTGGAAACCTTGCTGGTGGATATGAAGATCGCTCAGGAGTTTCTGCCTGTATTCAGCAGGGCCGCATCGGAAGCCAGTATTCATCTCAAGGGTTGCGGGCGGACCCGTCAGATGTTGCCCGAACTCGAGGCTGCAACCGAGGAAGACTGGTCCACCGAATACGGAGACCTGAGGCTTGCGCTACGTGTGGTGGATGGTGTGGAAGAAGCCGTCGCTCACATCAATCGTTTTGGTTCGCATCACACGGACGGAATTATTTCCGAGGATGCCGATGTTCGGGAAGAATTCCTCCGGAAGGTGGATTCGGCCACGGTCGTGGCCAACGCTTCGACCCGGTTCGCCGATGGATTCCGGTTCGGACTCGGCGCCGAAGTCGGTATCAGTACGCTCAAGACCCACGCCCGTGGTCCGGTCGGCGTCGAAGGTCTGACGATTTACAAGTATGTCCTACGCGGAGGGGGCCACGTGGTGGCCGAGTATGTGGGTGAGCACGCCAAACCCTTCCGTCACCAGAAAAGAGACGGTTGAAACATCAACGCCGGGACCCGACGCGGACGAAGGATCTGTATCGAGTCGCTGCTTTGAAGAACGCGGTCGTGGTCCGCCTTCATCGTGCTTATTATCCTGCTGGGCGATCCTGCTCATACGCCGCTATCTCTGCCTCATGCTGGAGGATGAATTCCAGATCATCGATCCCCTGCAGCAGGCAATTTCGGGCGAAACTGTCGATGTTGAATCCGAAGGACAGAGAACCGGCGGTGACGCTGTTGCTGTCCAGGTCTATGACGAATTCGGCGCCCGCATCGGCGGCCTGCAGGCAGGCTTCGTGCGAAGGCGCATCAACAGTGATGGGCAGCAAGCCGTTCCGTAAGGAATTCTTGTGAAAGATATCGGCGAATCCGGGAGCGATCACGGCGCTGATGCCATGGTCCATGAGGGCCCAGACGGCGTGCTCTCTGGAGCTTCCGCATCCGAAGTTCTTACCCACAATCAGCAACTGGGACGCTTTTGAGCCCGGATCATTCAGGACGAATCCCTCGCGCGGCCGGCCGTCTGTGTCGTACCGCCAGTCATGAAACAAGTGATCGCCCAGCCCCGCCTTATCGATAGTGCGCAGGTACCGGGCGGGGATGATCTGGTCGGTGTCAATGTCCTCCAGAGGCAGGCACACGGCGGACGAAACTACTTTTTCAAATTTTTTCATGGTTCAAACCTCAGGCTAACTGGGTAAGAACTCCCGCGGGTCGGCGACCTTGCCGGTCACCGCCGCCGCCGCTGCCGTTAGGGGAGAACCCAGCATCGTCCGGCCACCCTGGCCCTGCCGCCCCTCAAAGTTGCGGTTGCTGGTGCTCACCGAGCGTTCCCCGGGCCGTAGCTGGTCCCCGTTCATCGCCAGACACATGCTGCATCCGGGCTGGCGCCATTGGGCACCGGCATCTTCAAAAATGCGGTCCAGCCCTTCGCTCTCGGCCGCGACACGGACCTGTTCCGATCCCGGAACGATCAGAGCACGGACACCTTCGCTCACCTTGCGGCCTTTGAAAATCTTCGCGGCTTCACGCATGTCGGAGATCCGCGAGTTCGTGCAGCTGCCGATGAAGACGACATCCACTTTCTGCCCGATCAGTAGTTCTCCAGCTTCAAGGTCCATGTATTGCAGTGCCGCCTTGAGTTGATCCCGTTCGACGGCGTTATCGACGTCCGCTGGGCTCGGAATCCGCTGCCGGATCGGTGCGCACATTGACGGATTTGTGCCAAAGCTGATCATCGGCTCCAGCACCGATGCATCGATTGTGACCGTTTTGTCATAGACCGCCTCTGGATCGCTAGGCAGTTGGCGCCATTTCTCGAGAGCGCGATCCCAGTCTTCCTCTCTGGGCGCAAACTCCCGTCCGGACATATATTCGTAGGTCGTGTCATCGGGAGCGACGAGGCCTGCGCGCGCGCCGCCCTCAATCGACATATTGCAAATCGTCATCCGGGCTTCCATCCCGAGGCTTCGAATTGCCGGACCCGTGTACTCGATGACATGGCCGGTGCCCCCTCCGATACCGATCTTCGAGATCAGCCCGAGGATCATGTCCTTGCTGGTTACGCCGGCTTGAAGCTGGCCTTCGAAATCGACCTTGAAGTTTCCGACCTTGCGTTCAAGCAGGCACTGGGACGCGAGTACATGCTCCACTTCGGTAGTCCCGATGCCGAAAGCCAGCGTTCCGAACGCTCCGTGCGTCGACGTATGGCTGTCTCCACACACCAGCGTCAGACCGGGTTGGGTCAGTCCCAGTTCGGGTCCGATAACGTGAACGATGCCGCGCCGGCTGTCGCCGATCGTGTAGAGGCGCACTCCGAAATCCGCACAACTCTGCTCCAGGCTCCGGAGCTGTTCGACGGCCAACTCGCCGGCGTCGGCAATGTTCCGGCTGACGGTCGGCGTGACATGGTCCGCAGTCGCCAGTGTTCGATCCGGACGGCGGACTTTGAGTCCCCGATTGCGGATACCTGTAAATGCTTGAGGAGAAGTAACTTCATGGATTAAATGAAGATCGATATAAAGGATAGAAGGGGTTTCGCCGCCCTGTACAACAACGTGGCTATCCCATATTTTGTCGTAAAGTGTCCGGGCTTGTGGGTTCGTCATATTAGTAAATTATATTGCACTTCAGAGCGTCTGTTTGATAATCTATCTACCTACCGATCGGTCGGTAGGTAGATAGACTATGGCGAATCGGAACGGCACTTCTAAACCGAAGCAGAAATCAACTGCACCGCGGGACAAAGTATACGAGATCGCGGCGGAAGTTTTTCACCGAAAGGGTTATGACAACACCTCGATGAATGAAATCGCCGAGGCTGTCGGTCTGACCAAGGCCGGTTTATATCACCACGTTCCCAGCAAGGAAAGCCTTCTCTTCACCATTCTCGACTACGGAATGGACATGACCGAGGCATACGTTGTTGATCCGCTGGAAGCAATCGCAGACCCGGTGCGTCGTCTGAAGAAGATGATCGAACTGCACTTAAAACTAATTCTGGAGGGGCGGAAACTGGCGGTAACCGGGCTCTTGCACGAGTGCCAGGGTCTTTCGAGATCGCACCAGGACAAGATCAACCGCCGGAAGAAGCAATATGTCCGGCTCGTCACAGAGCTCGTGAGCGCGGTGATGCAGAAATCCGGTCACGAAACCGCCGACGCCGCCGACCCGAAAGTGGCCGCGCTGGCGCTACTTGGCATGTTGAACTGGACCTATCAGTGGTACAAGCCTTCGGGTTCGGTCAAACCGGACGAAGTTGTACGAGAGTTTCAGGATTTGTTTATCTACGGCGTTCTCGGAGCCCATAGTCAGGAGCAGGAGTTACGGGAGATGGAAGCGTAAGAGGCTGGCGTTTCGGACTCCGAGGAGGCCGGACGTCGATGGATTGTTGTTCGCCCGGCGAGGGCCTAGAGGCCCAATGCTGTTGTGGGCCGCCAGGCCCAAAGCTAAGGAATAGCCATGAATCGGATCGCGATTTTTGACACGACGCTGAGAGACGGGGAACAGGCCCCCGGTTTCAGCATGAACATTGAGGACAAACTCCGGCTGGCGCGCCAACTGGAGCGTTTGCAGGTGGATGTTGTCGAGGCGGGTTTCCCCATCGCATCGGATGGAGACTTCGAAGCCGTCAAGCGTATTGCCGCTGAAGTGAGAGAAACATCCATCGCGGGCCTTGCCCGGGCGGCCCCCGGCGATATCCGTCGCTGTTGGGAGGCGCTTGAGGGTGCGGCGTGTCCCCGGATCCACACCTTTCTTGCGACCAGCGACATCCACTTGAGACACAAGTTGCTCAAGACCCGGGAAGAAGCTCTGGAAATGGTCGTGAAGTCCGTCGAACTGGCGTGTTCTCTGTGTGACGACGTCGAGTTTTCCGCCGAAGATGCAGGTCGTTCTGATCCGGAGTATCTCTACGCCGTAATCGCAGCGGCTATAGAGGCCGGCGCCAAGGTCGTCAACATCCCCGACACGGTGGGCTACTGCCTGCCCTCGGAGTACGGAGCCTTGATCCACGGACTGCGGAACGTCACGGGCATTGAAAGCGTCACCATCAGCACCCACTGTCATAACGACCTGGGTCTGGCTGTAGCCAACTCTCTTGCGGGAGTGCAGAATGGCGCCCGCCAGGTAGAGTGTGCCGTCAACGGGATCGGGGAGCGTGCCGGAAACGCCTCACTCGAGGAAATCGTCATGGCTATCGAGGTCCATAAGAGTTTGATCGATATGGAAACCGGGGTCAATACGAAGGAAATTTACAGAACGAGCCAGGTTCTATCGACCTTGACCGGAATGGAAGTTCAGGCGAACAAGGCCATCGTCGGTAAGAATGCCTTTGCCCATGAAGCCGGCATTCATCAGGACGGTGTGCTGAAAGAAACTCTGACATACGAAATCATGACCCCGGAGTCTGTGGGTGTCCCCCAGAACCAGATCGTGCTGGGCAAACATTCCGGGCGCCACGGCCTGGCTGCGCGGTACCGCGAAATGGGGTATCAACTCAGCGAAGCCGACTTGGCACGCGCCTACATGCTGTTCACCAAGGTGGCGGACCGGAAGAAGACTATCTACGACGACGACCTGGTTGCAATCATCAACCATGGGCTCACCAATGTTCCTGCAGCGTTTGCCCTGAAGCACTTCCATATCGTCGGTCAATCTGACGCGGTTTCGACGGTGACCTTGAGTCTGGAAAAGGAAGGTGTCCTGTACACCGATTCCGCAACCGGTGACGGCCCTGTCGATGCCACCATTCGTGTGATCAATCAGATCACAGGATGTAAGGGTAAGCTCCTGGGGTATTCGGCAAAGTCCGTCACCGAAGGCAGCGAAGCCGTTGGGGAAGTTTTTATGCAGGTAGAAGCATTGGGCAAGTCGATATCCGGTCGGGCGGCCAGTACCGACTTAAATATTGCAGCCACGCGGGCTTATCTGGATGCGATTAACAAAGTCTTGTGGACAGGGACGGACGGCCACGAAAAGGCAGTTGGAGAGTAGGGAATATGGAAGGGCGTATCGCTTTTCTGCCGGGAGACGGCATCGGTCCGGAGGTTGTAGACCAAGCACGGCGTGTGCTGGAGGCGATCGGAGAAGCTTATGGGCACCGCTTCGAAATTATCGAAGGCGTAATGGGGGCGGGAGCCATAGAAAGTACGGGCGACCCCCTACCGGCCCCGACCCGCGAAATGGTAGCGGGTGTCGATGCAGTCCTGCTTGGAGCTGTTGGGTTTGCCGTGCAGCCCACCGATCCCACCGTTCCCGATGCTGCGAAAGGTCTGCTGGACCTTCGCAAGCTCCTCGGAAACTACGCCAACATTCGTCCTGTTGCGGTGCCCGATGCGATTCTGGATCAATCTCCATTTCGACCCGATCACATTCGCGGAGTGGATCTGGTGGTGGTACGCGAGTTGTTGGGCGGCATTTACTACGGACTGCCTCGAGGTCTTGATCACGGAATCGCACATAACACAGAGGTTTATACCGAAGAAGAGGTTCGCCGGATTTCCAAGATGGCGTTCGAGATTGCCGGAGAACGTCGCAAGAAGGTGGTCTCGATTGATAAATCAAATGTCCTGGAATCGTCGGTTTTGTGGCGCCGCGTCGCTACCGACGTGGCGCGCGAATATCCCGATGTCGAATTCAGCAGCATGCTGGTTGACAACTGCGCGATGCAACTCATTGCCAATCCACGCCAGTTCGACGTCATCCTGACGAACAACATCTTTGGCGACATTTTGAGCGACGAAGCGTCGGTTCTGGCCGGGAGCCTGGGCATGTTGCCGTCCGCCAGTATCGGAGCGACGATTGGGTTGTATGAGCCGGTTCACGGTACGGCGCCCGACATTGCGGGAAAAGGGATTGCCAACCCGATCGGAGCGATTCTATCGGTTGCCATGATGCTCGAGCTGACCTTCAAGCTTTCGGCCGAAGCCGGCGCCATCCGCGCGGGCGTGGACAGCGCTCTCAGTGAAGGCTACCGCACTGCCGACCTGCGGTCCGGTGGAGATAGGGCGCCGGTTTCGACCTCTGAAATGGGCGACTTCATCGTGGGATCGGTCAACGCATCGAAAGCAAAAGGCATCGAAAGCAAGTTGATACCGAATGAATGAAAACACGGCCACAACAGAGCTGAATCGGATCAGCAAGCATCTGACTCAGGCCTATGACCGTCCCGCCGCCCGGGCAATGTTGCTCGGATCCGGTTTATCGGAATCGGACCTCAATCTGGCTCAGGTTGGGATCATCAGTACGGGATATGAAGGCAATCCCTGCAACATGCACTTGAACAGCCTAGCAGGCGAGGCGAAAGTGGGTGTCCGGTCGTCGGATCTGGTAGGGCTGGTATCCAACACCATTGGTGTCAGTGATGGAATCTCGATGGGGACCTTTGGAATGAGGTATTCGCTGCCGTCGAGAGACCTGATTGCGGATTCCATCGAGACGATCGCTTCGGCCCAGCACTATGACGGCCTGATAACGATCATGGGCTGCGACAAGAATATGCCGGGGGCGATGATCGCGATGGCACGTCTGAACCGCCCGGCGCTCATGATCTATGGAGGCACCATCGCTCCCGGGCATCTCGATGGAGACAAACTCGATGTGATCTCCTCCTTCGAAGCATTGGGCCAGCACCTGGCCGGGAAGATCACGTTGGAACGGTTCCAGGAAGTGGTCCGTCAGAGTTGTCCCGGTGCGGGCGCCTGTGGGGGGATGTTTACGGCCAACACGATGGCAAGCGCGATCGAGGTTATGGGGATGAGCCTCCCGTTCAGCGCGTCCAATCCCGCCGAAAGCAGCGAGAAGATCGCAGAGTGCCGCAGTGCGGGCCCGGCGCTCCGATCGCTTCTGGAAATGAACCTGTGCCCGCGGGATATCCTGACCCGCAAGTCATTTGAGAACGCCATTACGTTGACGATCGTTCTGGGCGGATCGACAAATGCTGTCCTCCATCTGCTGGCTATTGCCCGAACCCTGCAGGTCGATCTCACGGTCGATGACTTTCAGGAAATCAGCAGCCGTGTACCGCTTCTGGCCGACTTCCGTCCGAGCGGCCAGTACCTGATGGAAGACCTCCATGCGGTTGGCGGAACCCCAGCCGTCATCAGGATGCTGTTGGATCGTGGACTGCTGCATGGGGACTGTATGACCGTTACCGGCGCGACACTTTCCGAAAACGTGGCCGGGTTGCCGTCTCTCCGGAGCGGTCAGAAAATCGTTCGCAACCCGGACGATCCGATCAGCGCGCGTGGCCATTTGAGAATCCTGTACGGCAACCTTGCCGAGAAGGGTGCCGTTGCGAAGATCACCGGGAAGGAAGGGGAGACGTTTGAAGGTTCGGCCAGAGTTTTCGACAGCGAGGCGGAGGCGAACGCCAGTATTGCGGCCGGGGGCGTCAAAGCAGGCGACGTTGTTGTCATTCGCTACGAGGGACCCAGAGGGGGACCCGGGATGCCCGAGATGCTGACCCCGAGTTCGATGATCATGGGGGCCGGTCTGGGTAGCGACGTCGCGTTGATTACGGATGGGCGTTTTTCCGGAGGCACCCATGGTTTTGTCGTGGGCCACATCACTCCCGAAGCTCAGGAAGGCGGTCTCATTGCGCTCGTCAGGAATGGCGACCGCATACGGATCGATGCGGCGAACAACTCCATCAATCTGGATGTGGCCGCCGATGAAATAGCCGCGCGTCGGGCCGGGTGGTCTCCTCCGCCGTTACGTGTAACTTCGGGGGCCCTCTACAAGTACGCCCGGGCTGTATCACCCGCGTCGGAAGGCTGTACGACAGACGGAGCGTGAGATGTCGCGAAGCAAGACAACATTAAGCACGGAGGAGGAAGCGCGATCGGCTACTTCGACGGGCACTTTTGTCCGGCCGCCACAGACGGTGTCGGGTTCGGAAGCCGTGGTGCTTTCGCTCTTACAGGGCGGTGTCCGTACGGTTTTCGGGTACCCGGGCGGCGCGATCATGCCCGTATATGACGCCCTGTTCGAGTATGACCATCAGATCCGGCACATTCTTGTCCGCCATGAACAGGGATCGGTCCATGCCGCCCAGGGCTACGCGCGCGCTTCGGGAAGGCCGGGCGTCTGTATTGCTACATCCGGACCCGGAGCGACGAACCTGATCACCGGAATCGCGGACGCGAAGATGGACAGCACTCCCGTGGTGTGTATTACCGGGCAAGTGCCCTCGAAGATGCTCGGTTCAGACGCGTTTCAGGAGACGGATATCATTTCGGTGAGCGCACCCCTGACAAAGTGGAACTACCAGATCACACGACCTGAAGAAATCCCCGAAGTGATTGCCAAGGCCCTTTTTATCGCACGGTCGGGACGTCCGGGCCCTGTATTGATCGATATCACGAAGGATGCCCAGATCGGTACCCTCGACTACCAGCCGGTAATCTCCGCCGAGGTCCGAGGGTATCGGCCGCGGCCCATGCTGGATCCTGCGAGCGTTACGGCAGGGGCCCGGTTGATCGATCAGTCGCGAAAACCGTTTGTTCTGGTGGGACAGGGCGTCCTGCTTTCCGGGGCGCAGGCAGAACTGAAAGCGTTCGTCGAAAAGGCAGGCCTTCCGTTCGCATGCACGTTGCTGGGTCTTTCGGCGCTACCGAGTCGTCATCGGCTGCACACTGGCATGCTGGGAATGCATGGGAACTATGGTCCGAACATCAAGACCAACACGTGCGACCTGCTGATTGCGGTCGGGATGCGGTTCGACGACCGGGTTACCGGGGACCTTTCCCAGTATGCGCGGCAGGCCAAGGTAATCCATATCGATATCGATCGATCCGAAATCGACAAGAACGTCGCGACCGATGTTGCGATCGTCGCCGATGCCAGGGAAGCCCTGCAGGCTCTCGCTGAAGCAGTCGGACCAGCTTCCCATGAGGAGTGGCTCGCTGAGTTTCGAGAGTGCGACAGGATCGAAATCGACCGGGTCATACAGAAAGACATTCATCCCGAATCTCCCGGTCTCCGGATGGCGGAAGTCATCCATCAATTGTCTGAGCGCAGCGAAGGACGCGCCATTATCGTCTCCGACGTCGGACAACACCAGATGGCTGCGGCCCGCTATTACAAGTTCGACGAAGGCAGTGGCACCATTACCTCCGGTGGCCTCGGGACCATGGGTTTCGCGCTGCCGGCGGCGATTGGCGCGGCCATCGCACGGCAGGATCGGCCGATTGTCGCCGTTATCGGTGACGGCGGCTTCCAGATGACGCTCCAGGAGTTGGGAACGATCTTCCAGGCGAAAATCCCGGTCAAGATGATGATCCTGAACAACGAGTACCTGGGAATGGTCCGGCAGTGGCAACAATTATTCTTTTCGCGCCGTTATTCGGCGACCGAGTTGATGAATCCGGACTTCGTGGCCGTTGCGGCGGCATACGGAATGGAAGGGCACCGGGTCACTGAAAGAGAAAAGCTCGGTGAGGCCATCGATCGGATGTTGGTATCGGAGTCGTCCTTCCTCCTGGAAGTGGCGGTGGAACGGGAAGACAACGTGTTCCCAATGGTCCCTTCCGGTGCGGCCTGTTCCGAGATCCGCTTGGAATAGACCCGTATTGAGGCAACCCTTGGACCCACAATTTACAGTTTCGGCGCTGACGGAGAACGACTCGGGTTCTCTGCTGCGTTTGGCGGCTTGCCTGGGGCGGCACCGCGTGAAGATCGAAAGCTTCACCTGTACGAACGGCGATACATCCAGGCAGTATCAGCATACCGTCATTGTCCGGGCAACCTCGGACCGGGTACGCCGGGCCGTCAAGCAGATTGGTGCGGCTATTGGTGTGCTCGAGGTCAGCGTCCACCGCGTTGTTGAAACCCATGAGCGACAGGTCGCTCTCTTCAAACTGTCCCTCGACGCGAAAGCCGTCGGGAATTCTCTCGGCAAAGTAGTACAGACCAGCCGTGCCCGAATTCTCATAGCGGGTTCCGGTTACGTTGTGGTTGAAAAGACAGGGTCGCCCGATGAGATTGAAGAGTTGTTCAACAGGCTGGAACCTTTCGGCGTTATGGAGTTCGTGAAATCAGGCAGCATTGCCGTCACGAGGCCCACCTTCGCCCAGATCGATGAGAAATAGATTGATGAGAGATAAATTGGGGATGGACGAGGACTCCCCCGTCCCCAAAACGGAGGTTTAAATAAGATGGCAAAGATAGTTTTCGGCGACGTCGAAGAAAACGTGACGACACGGGAAGAATGGTCTTTGGATCAGGCGCGCGAATGTTTGAAGGATGAAGTCATCGCGATCCTGGGTTATGGAATCCAGGGTCCCGGACAGGCGCTGAATCTGAAGGACAACGGATTCAACGTGATCGTGGGGCAGCGGAAGAACTCGCGTTCGTGGGACAAGGCTGTTCAGGACGGGTGGGTGGAAGGCGAGAGCCTCTTCGACATCGAAGATGCGGCCGGGCGTGGATCGGTCATCCAGTATCTGCTCTCCGATGCCGGGCAGATCGCCCAGTGGGGCAACGTGAAACCGCATTTAACCGCGGGCAAATGTCTTTACTTCTCGCACGGTTTCACAGTGACGTTCAAGGATCAGACGGGTGTGATTCCGCCCGATGACGTCGACGTCGTGCTGATTGCGCCCAAAGGTTCCGGAACCTCGCTCCGGCGGCTTTTCGTGGCCGGTAAGGGTTTGAATTCCAGCTATGCGGTTTTTCAGGATGCGACCGGACGTGCCCTGGAACGTGTGATATCACTTGGCATTGGTGTCGGTTCCGGCTACCTCTTTGAGACTGATTTCCGGAAGGAAGTCTGTTCGGATTTGACCGGGGAGCGCGGCGTGTTGATGGGGGCTATTGCGGGAGTGTTTGAAGCGCAGTTCAACGTCCTCCGAAAGAACGGCCATTCCCCTTCCGAGGCCTTCAATGAAACCGTCGAGGAGTTGACACAGAGTCTGATGCCCCTGGTGGCCGAAAACGGCATGGACTGGATGTATGCCAATTGCTCAACGACAGCCCAGAGGGGAGCGCTGGATTGGCGTCACAAGTTTCGCGAAGCCGTGACGCCGGTGTATGAGGAACTCTACGAGAGCGTACGCTCGGGGAAGGAAGCTGCGATCGTGATCGAATCATGCAGCAAGCAGGATTACCGGGCCAGTCTGGAGGCGGAATTGGACGCGTTGGGGAATCAGGAAATCTGGCGGACCGGGAAGCAGGTCCGGAAGTTGAGGCCTGAAGCCAAGACGGAGCGTCCGGTCAAGGAGACAACGGGTGCAGCGGCTGCCAAGGAAGCGCAAGTAGCCAAGTGACGCGGCCAGAAACTCCCGAACTCACCTGGCGTCCGGACACGGACGCCATCGGGAGGGCTGCGAGCCGTGTGAAGGACGTCATCGTTCATACGCCCACCGAACGCGACGCGCACCTTTCCGAAGACTACGAAGCCCACGTGTTCCTCAAGCGCGAAGATCTGCAAGTTGTCCGTTCGTACAAGATTCGGGGCGCTTACAACAAGATCCGCAGTTGTTCGAACGAGGAACTCCAGAGCGGAGTGTCCTGTGCCAGTGCCGGTAACCATGCCCAGGGCGTCGCGTTCTCAGCCAGGAAACTTGGAATTCACGCAACGATCTATATGCCGCTGACGACTTCGAATCAGAAAATCGAACGCGTGCGCGCACTTGGCGGATCGTTAGTCGACATCAAAATGGTGGGTGACGTCTTTGACGATGCTGAACGGGAAGCTGTCATTCGATCGGGGGCCGACGGATCGATCTACGTGCATCCGTTCGACGATCCCGTCGTGATCGAAGGCCAGGCGACCCTGGGGATCGAGTTGCTGGAAGACGCCCCGAACCCGATCGATATCCTGTTCCTGCCGGTGGGCGGCGGCGGGTTGGCCGCCGGCGTCGGCAGTTGGGTCAAAGCGGTATCTCCGGAAACCGAGGTTATTGGTGTGCAGCCGGAAGGGGCGCCCTCCATGGTTGAGGCCTTCCGCGCCGGCCATCCGGTCCGACTCGAGGCCATCGACGCGTTCACCGATGGAGCGGCTGTTCAACGCGTCGGTGAGCTGACGTTTCGGATTTGCAGGCAAGTGCTCGACCAGGTCGTAACCGTTCCCGAAGGCCGGTTGTGCGCTACGATTCTGAGGCTCTATAACGATCATGGAATCATTGTCGAACCCGCCGGAGCGTTGGCCATCGCCGCGTTGGATGATTTTCGGGAGCACGTCAAAGGAAAAACCGTGGCCTGTCTGATCAGCGGCGGCAACAACGACTTCCGGAGAATCGAAGAGATTCGGGAGCGCGCGCTGATCTACGAGGGCGTGAAGCACTATTTCATAGTGCGATTTCCGCAGCGAGCCGGGGCGCTCCGCCAGTTTGTCGTCGATGTCCTCGGTCCCGGCGACGACATTACGCACTTCGCGTATTCCAAGAAGACAGATCGGGAAAGGGGGCCCGCGGTGGTCGGAGTGGAATTGAGGGACAAGGAAGATCTGGAACCCCTGATCCAGCGGATGAACGATTTAGGTTTCTACGGAGAGTATCTGAACGACCGCCCCGACCTGCTCCGCTACCTGGTCTAGAAAAGGGGTCAGGGCCCTATTTCCCCTATTTTGCCTTACATTTATTTCGGCTATTAAATAGGGGAAATAGGGCTCTGACCCCATTTTCACGCGATATCATTAGGAGCAGTAGGTCAGTCCAGATGAAAGTCTCTACGTCTTCAGCCACAGCCGAGTACGACGTCGTATACCAGGGACAACCCGGTGCGTTCAGCGAGGACGCCGCATTCGACTTCGTACCCAGAAATTCGCGGCTCCTGGGGCTGAACACGCTCCAGGACGTATTCGACAGCGTCGCCCGTGGTCAGGCCCCGTACGCGGTCATTCCGGTCGAGAACACGCTCGCCGGCCCGATCGATGAAACATATGATCTGCTGGCGCAGGACGACCTGGTCATCATCGACGAGACGGTGCAGACCATATCGCATTGCCTCATAGTTCCGAAAGGGACACCGATCGAAGATGTTTCGCGGGTTCTCTCGCATCCGATCGCATTGGCCCAGTGCGAGCAGTCATTGAAGACCCAGCTCAAAATGAAGCCCGTGCCGGCATTCGACACGGCGGGTGCGGTCGAACTCGTCATCCGGGACAAGACGCCGCATACGGGTGCGATCGGGAGCGCACGCAGCGCCGATGTCTATGGCGGAGAAATCTTGTTGTCGGGAATCCAGGATCATCCCGAAAACTACACGCGGTTTCTGCTGATGTGCGCTCCGAACAATCACGAGATCGAGAGACCCTCGAGCGATGCACTGAAGACCAGCATTTGTTTTCAGGTGCCCCACGCCGAGCGGCGCGACTCGGGAGTACTCCGGCCCTTCGTTGAGTGCGGGATTCCACTGACCAACGTTCTTTCACGCCCTGTTCGCGGGTCCGACTCCGAGTCGGTCTATCACGTGGACTTCATCGGTACGATGGAGAGTCCCGGAGTCGGGAAGGCGATCGCCCAGCTCAAACGTGGGACACGCACCGTGAAAGTCATCGGAACCTATCCCCTTCGCGTGGCGACGATTCGAGAGGTCGTTCGCAGCGGATTGCCTTAGACTCGAATGGGGCAACGGGCGACGAGTCCACAACCAAGGGAGGTCTGGTCACGTCGAAGCTGCTCAACCTCCTACTGATGCCGGCGCTGTGCGGACTGAGGCGGGCGAAACTACAACTGAGTTCGTGATCACGAAACCGTTCAACTACAGCGCACTGCTCATTGCCGCCGACGATCCCTATCCCACCTACAAAATCATGCGGGATGAGGATCCGGCGCACTATTCCACGACGGAAGATATTTGGGTGCTCACCCGCTTTGAGGATGTCGCCGCGGCGCTCCGGGACTGGAAGACGTGGTCTTCCCAGCGCCGGGGCAACCTGTTGCACGACAGGCCCGAGCGGATTGGCAAAACCCTGGGAACGACCGATCCACCTGCGCACGCAACCGCACGCGGTCTTGTGGATCAAGCCTTCACGACCCGCACGATCGAGGCGATGGGTCCGAAGATTACGAACCTGATCGCGCGGCTGGTGGCCGACGCACGCCAGAGAGCACCGTTCGATTTTGTTGCCGAGATTTCGGCGCCTGTCAATGCGGCCGTCCTGGGCGGTATGTTCGGCGTCCCGGAAGCGGATTTCATTCGGCTGCGGCGATGGCTCGACGATTTCTTTCTCTCCGAACGGGCATCCGATGGAACCGAAACCAAACAGAAGATCGCGATGCGCAACCTCCGCGACTACGTCAGCGGGCTGGCCGAGGAGCGTCTCGCTGCACCGTCAGCAGATCTGCTCAGCGCCATGCTCGTGGCCGAAGATAGTGGAAATACACTGACTACAGAGCAGGCGGTCATGACGACAATGACCTTTCTGACCGCCGGATTTGAATCCGTGAACAACCTGTTCACCAACCTGACCTACGCGTTGGCCGTCCATCCAGGCGTTTGGACCGCGCTCCGGGCCGATCCCGGGTTGATACCCCAGTTTGTGGAAGAAGCCATGCGCTGGGACGCGCCGGCCCAGGGTTTCGTGCGCACGCCCACGCGCGCTGTCGCACTGCATGGGAAGACGATTGCCGAAAATGCCCAGGTCCTGCTCCACATCGGGGCTGCGAATCGCGACGAACGTCAATTCAAGAATCCCGACGTGCTGGACATTCATCGCCCCAAGCAACGCCATCTGGCGATGGGCATGGGTGTCCATTTTTGCGTGGGTGCTCCGCTGGGACGGATGATGGCCCGATTGCTTTTTACAGAACTGATTCAGGCAAGCCGACGCTGGGAGGTCGACACGGCGCACGCCACGCGGGTGCTCACACCCAATTTTCGTGGTTTTTCGAGGCTGCCGACCGAAATCTAGAGTCCTGAGTCTGAAGTTCACTACAGAGGAATGCGTCGTTCGTTTAGGCGACTATCGCTGTCGCGCTCACCGCGTGGTCTGAAAGATCGGCGACCCTTCCTACAATTTTCCGCCGCTCGCGCTGATTGAGGACAGCGGCATCGTGTGGGGTCTGGGAAGCGATAGGTTCGCGGTGAATCCGTACCGTCCGTTTACAATCCTCTGGCGGGCCGTGACGGAAAAGATCGTAGGCGGGGGGAGCTCCTGCGCCAGACGATCAATCGCGAGGAAGCCCTCATCGCCCGCACGAGGCGAAACGCCTACCTGGTTTTTCAGGAGAACAATCTGGGTTCGATTCAACCGGGAAAGGTTGCGGATCTGCTGGTCCTGGACCGGGACTACCTGACTGTTCCAGCCGACGAGATCGAAGGACGTCCGGCCCCTGATGACGATTGTGGGAGGAAGAATCGTGCACGTCACCATCGTCGGGCAGGACTGATTACCGGAGGCCGGCAAGGCTGAACAGGAAACAGGGCCCCCACCATGGAGGTCGTGCGCAGGCAAGCCTTCCGGGGATTGACGGTGTTCGAGGCGCCTCCCGGATGGAAATAATTGAAGCTGTTGCCCTTGAGGATTGCAGGGCGCACCGAAGGGGATACCCAGGCGACTATTACGCAGATCGTCGTGGATTGTTCATAGAGTGTGGCCTTTCCGTCGCCTGCACCGATGTCGGGTCAAGATACTCGAAGGCCGGGTTTTAAGTCTCAAAGTTCGGACAGTTTCTTGTCGGGGTTTTCGGCCACGGTTTCGAGGATGGTTCGATAGTGGGCCATCCAACTGGCCACGGTGGCTTCGTCGAACAGGTCGTTGCGGTAAGTAAAGCCGCATAGCAGCCCGTCTCCCTGCTCTTCCCAGTCGACACTCAACTCGAGCGAGGCGATGCCGGCGTCAAACTCGAAGGGCATGACGCTGAGGCCACCCGCAGTTCTCAGCCGCCGGCGTCCGTAGTTGCGTAACTGGAACAATATGCCGAACAAGGGTTCTTCGCCCAGACCCCGGCCTGTGGTCAGTTCGTCGATCAGTATCTCCAGTGGGATCTGCTGGTGGGCATAAGCTTCCGTCGAAGCGCTGCGGATCCGCTCTATGAGCTCTTCGAGGCTGGGATCGCAGCCGAGATCGGCACGAAACGGCAGGGGATTCATAAAACACCCCGTAGACTGTTCGAAAGAACGGTCAGCCGGTTGGCCGAGGGCACACCGACTACAATGTCGGTACTGCCGGTATAGGCATGTAGCAAGGCATCGAATCCCGCCAGAAGCGTCATAAACAACGTGACGTGGCGGGCCCGTCCCAGTTCGCGTAGCGCCCCGCTCAGCGATGGAGGCAGCAACGTCGTTGCCCGGCGACCGCGCCAGGCGGGCCTTTCGGGACGGGGATGATCCGCCGGCATCCGCAGGATGGCCGGCGCACCTCTCAGCTTGTTCCGCCAATAGTCGAGATCAATGTTGAACTCGCCCTCCTCTCCGCAACGCCGCTGCCATGCCGTGAAGTCGCAGAACTGCAAATCCAGCGGCTGCGGCGCTGATTCGTTACCGTCGATGAGGGCCGCATAAGCCGCAAACATGTCATCGATCAGGACCTCTCGGCTCCATCCGTCGATGATCGAATGATGCAGCACCGCAAGCAGGACGTGATCGAATTCAGACAGCCGCAGCAGTCCTATCCGCCACAATGGGCCGACACCAACGTCTATCGGCCGCTGGGCCTCCTGGACCGCCCAGGCCACAGCGCGGTCCGTGACCCGGGCCGCGTTGTCTTCGCCGGGGATCTCCCCGCCATCGACAAAGTTTATCGCCACGCTACCGGGCGCTGTCGGGAACTGAAGCAGCCGTCCATCTTTCAAATCGAGCCGGACGCGCAGGCTTTCCTGGCGCTCGATCACAGACGCCAGGGCCTGGCCCAACCTGTCAGGATCGAGGTCGCCGCCGAGCCGGACCGCCTTAACCACGTTGTTGATGGGCTGATCCCGGAACAGCTGTGAGCTGACCCAAAACCCCTGTTGGGTGAATGACGCGGGCAACGCCTCGTCACGCGACAAACGCCTTGGTCGGGAGTGCACCCATCGCCCGGACCCGTCGGCATGCAGCGCGTCGATCAGGCGTGCCATGCCTGCCACAGTCGAGGCGTTGTCGAAAATCGCCCCGAAGGGAATATCGACGTTAAAACACCGTGTCAAATCGGCAATAAAGTTGACGGCTTGAAGAGAATCACCGCCGAGTTGGAAGAAATCCTCCTCCAGGCCCACGTCCTCCATCCGCAGCGCTAAGAGCAAGATTTCTTTCACCGTGGACTCCGTAGGGCTTTCGTCGGGCACCGCGTCGGTGGAGGGCATTTCCCGGACGCCCGATGCAAGGCCAAGCTTTTCAGCCAGCCCAAGACGCTGCGATTTCCCGATCGCACTTTTGGGAATAGCGTCGAGAAAGATCACGTAGCGGGGGATCTTGAAGGTGGCCAGTGCGTCCCCAGCGAAGGCCCGGATGTCCGCCTCGTCGACCCCCGATCCCGCGGCTCGGACGATCGCGACGCCGACCTCCTCGCCCAAGGTTGGATGGGGAACAGAAAAAGATACCGCCTGAACGACGTCCGGATGATCCAGCAGCACGTGGTCGATTTCGATGGGGGAGATCTTTTCTCCCCCTCGATTTATCAACTCCTTGAACCGTCCGGTCAACACGAGATACCCGTCCTCGTCGAAATGGCCCTGGTCGCCGGTGCGGAACCAGCCGTTTATGAACGCGGCTTCGTTCGCTTCGGGATTGTTTACGTAGCCCGCCATGACGGTGGGGCCTCGCAATACGACTTCGCCGCTGGCTCCCGGCGCCACGTCCCTGCCGGTCTCGTCAATCACCGAGACTTCGGTACCGGCCGACAAGCCGACGCTACCGGGTTTGCGTATCGCAGGGGGCAGTGGATTGCTGAGCGAATGCATGCAAGTCTCGGTCAAGCCGAAGCCCTCGAGCACCGGCACCCCAAAAAGATGTTCGAGTTCAAGCATGACCTGTGGCGCCAGGGGTGCCGAAGACGATCGGATGAAACGCAGCGGGCGGCGGGCGATGGTGTCGCGGTGCCGGTGCGCACGCGAGAGGATGGCCTGATGATAGGTGGGGCCGCCGGTATACCAGTTTGGGCCGAACTCATCGAGCAATTCGAAGAAAGAGTCGCCGTCGAAACCGCGCCCTGAGACGATGCTACCTCCCGAAGCCAACGACGTCAGCATGCCGCCAAGGATCCCCTGCAGATGGAAATAGGGCATGAAGCTGTGGTTACGGTCCGCGGGCTCCAACTTGTACCAGTCAGTGAAATTGTTCGCCGCCGCCATGAGGTTTTCATGGGTCAGTGGAACGATCTTGGGCCGCGATGTGGTCCCCGAGGTGTAAAGGACCAGGGCGACATCGCCGATCGCCGTCCGGCTGTGGGGTCCCTCTCCGGTCGGGGTGCCGGTCAGTCGAAACGTCCCGGCCGGAGCGTCGAGGTCCGCCGCTAATTCGATAGTCGAAAGTCCGAGCTTCTCCGCAGCCGTTACTGCGGGTGTATCGCGATCCGCTTCCACGATCATCGTTTTGGCTTCCAGGTCGATCAGGAGCGCCTCGAACTCGCCGGCCGTGAGAGCGGGATTGAGGGGTGCCGCCGCCGCACATCCGGTAACGCCTGCAAACAGGGCAACCATTTCCGGCCCGTTCGGTATCACCGTGATGACCCTGTCATTGCGGCCAATTCCGGCTCCGTCCAGAACGTTGCGGACGTACTCGGCTTGCACGGCCAGATCACCGTAGGTCATCGGAGCTTGGCCCGAGGCGAGAATGGCGATAGCGGAAGGAGTGATTCTGGCCTGTTCTCGAAGAGCCGAATCGATGGTTCGAAGTTGTCTAATCGGACAGCTCCCCGAATAGTTGGAGATTCACTACAATTCCAGCACGGGTGACGATGGCGATACTACTTTATCATCCATTTTTCGGGTGCGATTTCGAATAACAAGTTAATTCAAACTGTCGATTTCGCAATGATATGCGCTCAAGTCTCCGCTACTCCCCTATCCGAAGGCCGTAATCCGCCAGGGCACCATAAGGCCCGGATACTGACCAATCGAATCCGTAAATTCTGTAACAACCGAGTTGTTTTCTCGTTCGAACAAGCGCGGATATCCCTTCATATCGGCACCGGGAACGGCTGCATAGTTTCGTTAAGCCTCATGCCTTCGATCGGGCCTAAGCGAACTTGCGAAGTGGGCGTTAACCGGAGAAGACCGTACCTATTCTGCAGTCGGCGTTGCGATCAGCGAAGGCGCTCTCCTGAAAACGGGGCGACTCGATTGAATACGTTATGTTCCAAGGGTACACTGCATTCCTGGAGAATCGTTTCAGGCGGTTCGTTCCCAGCGGTGCTCGCCGGCGAGCGTACAATGGCAAAGTGCTCGTCCGATCACATTCGGTGCTATGCGGAAGTTGAAGGTTGAAGTTTATGAGTAGATTCGCCTGGTGGTTGGGTTCGATCACTCAGGGCGTCATCCTGGGCTGCGGACTGGTGCTCGCTCTCTTGAAACTCACGCAATTCGCCACCGGGACTCAGATATTCCGTTACCAGGGTTTCTAAGATGTCTCAAACGCCAGCAGCAGACCGAAGATCGGTGTCACTCCGGGCTGGCGTGGCTGGTGACTTCTACCGCGGCCTCACTCTGCCGAACTGGCCTGCGCTCGCAATTTGTTTTTCGCTCGTTGCCATTGCTTTTCTTGCTTTGTTGTTCGGACTGACGGCCGACATTGTGAGCAGGTATGGGGACCGCTTATTCACCGCCGACCCTTTTGATTTCGAACTGTATGCGACCGTGGACGCCCTCAGTCTGTCACGCAATTCTCGCGAAGGCCCGATCGTCATTGTCACGGGGGGGTCCACAATACGTGAAGCGATGTCGAAGGACTTGTTGGAGGGGCACTTCAACAGCCGCTTGTACCCTGCGCCCAGGGTTTTCAAGCTCACAACCGCATTCCAGACGCTAGCGGAAACCGCCGGGTTTCTGGAGATGATCCCGGATGGAGCGCGTGGGGGGGTGATCGTCGGCGTGACGCCACCCGTGTTGTTCCAGGGTCCTGCGGGCAATCGCCCCTCCCGCGGCAACATTGGCTTTCGTTCGACGGTGCTCGACCGAGAGCGGGCAGAACACGGGTTCGCCCGGAGGTATCCAACCGGTAACTATTTGATCGACAATTGGTCTTTCTTTCTGCCTCGATTAAGCTTGCCGCTAACCCGTCTCACAAGGCCACTCGCGCGGGGCGATTTAGAATTTCTCAGTCGTGAGCCCCTTTCACGTGAAGAACGACAGACGGAAGATCAAGACATCAGCGACCGATGGGACAATTTGCAGCCCGAAGCCCTCGAGGAATCCTTTGAATTCATTCGAGAAATGATCGAGGAATTGCAAGGTCGCACGTTGATGTCCGTGCTCATCGTCGAGGCGCCTGTCAGCGACGGGTTCCTAAGGGAATATGATAGAGAAACGATGTTTCACGATATTCGGAAACGAACGCAGACGCTCGCAATCGAGATGGGAGTGGACTATATCGACTTGAATTCTTCGCTCGATCTCCCCGACTCCGCATTTTATGACTGGGCTCACCTCAGCGACATGGATGCGGTCGTCCGCTGCACGGAGCTGGTGGCGCATCGGGCGAGCGAAATAATGACGGCCGCCGCCGAAGCCCACGTCCCCTAGGCTTCCTGGACGCAGAAGCCTCTACCGGTCTGGATTAGAGCGCAATGATACAGTCGCCCGTCTACTGGCTGTGGTTGTTCGCGACTGCGTTGGCCATGTGGCGGCTTCCTGGCAGGTTCCGGCTGGGTCTGGTCGGTCTCTCCTGTCTAGGCTACCTGGCCAGCATTGAGCTGACAATCACGCTGGTTGTGACCGGCCTTGCCCTGACATTCTTTTACATCCCACGGTTTGTGGCACAGCGCCGATTGCGCACTCGTCTGTTCCTGTTTCTCGGGCTCGGCATACTGGGCTACCTGCTATATCACAAACTCCGTCTCCCAAATATCGTGGCGCCTGCCCTGCAATCGGGTACGACCGGATTCGTTTTACCTCTCGGAATCAGTTACTTCACCTTCAAATTCATCCACTATGCGATCGAGGTCAACCGGGGGAATCTGAGGCAGCACGGATTCCTGGACTTTCTCGCCTACATGACGCTGGTACCGATCTTTACGGCAGGTCCAATTGAGCGATTCGATCACTTCATGGCTAACCGTGAGTCCGACTGGTCCCTCGACTCCCTGGTCGCGGGTCTTACACGCATAACTCACGGACTGATTAAGCGCTTTGTCATTGCAGATCTGCTCGTCGAACCCCTATTGCGTCCTTACACCAGTTCTGTTGTGCTGATCAATTCGCTCGACGAACTGTCGACAGTCCAATTGTGGCGCTATCTGCTGCTACTTTTCGTGATCACGTACCTCGAATTCAGCGCTTATTCTGACATTGCGATCGGTGGGGCACGCTTATTCGGGCTGCGAATCATGGAGAACTTCAACTGGCCAATCTTGGCTCCAAACATTGCCCAATTCTGGAGACGCTGGCATATGACTCTGGCCGGCTGGTGCCAAACTTATATTTACATGCCCGGAATTGGACTGACCCGCAATCCCTACCTCAGCACGTACGCTGCGTTTTTTGTCATCGGCGTCTGGCATGGTGCTACTTTGGGTTGGTTGCTGTGGGGCCTGTATCACGCAACGGGTGTCGCGATCTTTGTGTTCTGGACTCGGACAAAGAGAAAAAGGAAGTGGGCCATACCGGACACCCTACCGTTGCGGATCGTGTCTACCTGCATGACGCTGGCTTTCGTTTCAGCCGCGGGCCTGTTGCCCGCGTTGTCGGTTCTAGACTCATCGTGGACTATCGTCCGTGCATTTGCCAAGCTTGTCTTTTTGGAAATATCCTAGTGCGCCGACGCTCTCAAGGTGATCAAATAACTACCGTGGGCATTGCGGATTGCGCCAGATTCCGTGATCTGACCTAAACGAACCTATGTCACTCAGCGAAGAATCGCTTCTCAAATTTCTGCGTGAATCTATTGGCCTCGACACGAGCGACATCAAACCCGAATCGCTTCTTTTCAGCTCGGGAATCATTGATTCGTTTTCTCTGGTTTCATTGTTGACGTTCGTCGAGTCATCTTGTGAACTTCGTATCGATCCCATGGACGTGAATCTCGACAATTTTGATAGCATCGAAAAGGTTCTGAACTACGTGAAGCGACGGCAATCAGACATGAGAATAGCGAATCGGTGACAGGGGCAGCGAGGTTGTCGATTCTTTCCTCATTCGTCCGGTAGACATCTGCACAATGGACGAACGCACGCGAGATATCCTCGAGTCGGTCGGTGGCCGGGTTTCGACGCCCTGTTTCGTGTATCTCGTCGATGACGTGAGAGACCGAATCCGTGCGTTGGACCAGGCGTTTGGAGGCCATTTCACAGTTAGCTATGCCGTGAAGGCCAATCCAAACCTCGGTTTGTTGCGCTTCTTGCGCGCCCAGTGCCCAGCCGTCGACGTTTCGTCGATAGGTGAACTCGAACGTATTATTCACGCCGGCTTTGACGCAAACCAGGCAAGCTTCTCAGGGCCCGGCAAGCGCCCCGACGAACTCCAGCGTGCAGTCGAGCTTGGCTGTGGCGAGGTTGTCTGTGAGTCGCCCGAGGAAGTCGTAGCGCTCAACTCGTACGCCCGTGACGCGGACCGCAACATGCCTTGCCTGATTCGGATCAACCCGGCTCGTGTTCCTCGCAAATTCGGTGTGAACATGGCGGGTAAGCCGAGTCAATTCGGGATCGACGAAGAGCAAGTAGACCACGTGCTCAGCCAGAAAGACGAATGGTCACACCTGGATCTGCGGGGCTTCCACATCTATTCCGGCACAAATTGTCTGGACGAGGAGGCGATAGCCGATAATTTTTCGATATTCATCGAGCTATTCTCTCGCCTCGCAACACGACACTCCCTCGAGCCCGAGCGGCTTATCTTCGGGTCCGGCTTCGGTATTCCCTACTTGCCGGGCGAAGGCGAGTTGTCGCTGGAGAAACTTGCGGGATTGATTAATCCCCAGATCGAAGAACTGCGGCGCAATCCACGGCTGGGTCGTGCCAAGCTCGTGCTGGAATTGGGGCGCTGGATTGTGGGCCCCGCGGGCTATCTGTTGACCCGGGTGACTGCGTGCAAGCGGAGCCGTGGCGTCGAAATTCGAATCTGTGATGCGGGGTTCAACAACCTGCTGCCTGCATTTGGGATGATGGGGACCGTGATTCGCCGCAACTGGCGAATCTGGCATCTGGGCCCGAAGGCCTCCCCTGCCATTCCCCTGGAAAAGCTTCTGCTCGTCGGCCCGCTATGCACGACCATAGACGTGCTCGCGACAGACATCGAATTGCCACCTACCGAAGTGGGCGACCTGCTGGCTGTCGGTGCGGCGGGCGCGTATGGTTTGACGGCAAGCCCGACCCGGTTCATCAGTCATCCGGAACCCCTTGAGTTTCTTGTCCGGACCCGCGGAGGAACCCACACGATCGAAGACGTAACCGAATCGCACCTCAACTGGCCGGCCGATCAGCACGCATTGACCCAAAGGAGCTGATGCGATGCCTTCATTCCACATGAAGACAGGAGAATGTCCGGGGAGTTGAAATGGCCGAGAACCTCTGGGACGCGTTCTGCGAGACGGTAGAAGCCTGGGGCGAGAAGCCTGCTATCGTGAGCGGCGACCGTGTCGTGACGTTTCGCCAATGGCGCCGCCGCGCCGAACAATTCGCCGGTGGGCTTTCCCACGCAGGAGTTCGCTCCGGGGAGCGCGTCTTAGTGTGGGCGACGAACGACTCGGAGATCGCAGCTGCGATCGCAGGGACATGGGCCATTGGCGGCATTGTTACCCTGATGGACAGTGCAAGTCCGGAGACGCACTTGTTCCATGCCGTCGAAACAGTGCTTCCATCCGCTCTGATATTTAACCCCGCTCATCCACCTCCGGTGTCTTCCGACAGGGTAAGGTCGATTTCAACAGATGACATTGCAGATGAGGAACTGGCCTCGACCGCGATTGCCCCCGGCGCCCTTGATGGACCCGCATCCATAATCTTTACCTCGGGATCAACGGGACGGCCCAAAGGCGTCACGCAATCGCATGGGAACTTGCTGCGGGGGAGCCTCGCGGTTTCAGACTACCTTGGGCTAACGGCCGATGATAGCGTTCTCTGCCCGATCCCCTGGTCGTTCGATTACGGCTATGGCCAGCTCCTATCGACACTCATCCTGGGTCGCACGCTCGTCCTGCCGCAACAGCCGAATCCGTCTGGTGTCTGCCAGGCGATCGCAGATGTCCGTCCTACGGTTCTGGCTGGAATACCATCCCTCTATACTTACTTGGTACGGGGGGTGTCGCCGATCCGTGAAACCGATTGCAAATCGCTTCGGCTGCTTGTGAACACCGGCGGATCCATTCCAGCCCGGGTGCTGGCGGACCTGCGGTCGCTGTTCCCCAACTGTGAGATCAGCCTTAATTATGGGCTCACTGAGACTTTTCGTACGTGCGCCCTCGATCCGAAGCTCGTTGAGGCGAGGGCGAACAGTATCGGCAAGCCAATTCCTGGTGTGGACGTGGTGATCGTCCGTGACGATGGCACGATCGCCGATCCATTAGAGGTGGGTGAAATCGTCCACTGCGGTGACTATGTGTGCATAGGCTATGAGTCAAGCCCATTCTTAGTTGAAACTCTCCACGGCTCACGATGGGTCATGCAACCTTCTTCTTCGATCTCGTCGACGTCTTCGCCTCAATTTTCAGCTCTCGCTGGAGGGCTTCGCGGAGCTTTGGAAGATGACGGTAGCCGATCACCTTCCTCAGGCGCGGTTCGATGTCGATGAGCGCCGTCGCCAACCAGCGTTGCCGCTGACTCGAGTTCTTCCAATGATCGACCTTCGCACACCTTTCCTCGACAAGGGCATTGACCGATTCCAGGCAATTCGTCGTCTTGAACGAACGGCCCAAGACCCCGTACACGCCGAGCCGATGCAACGTGAGGGTCTCTTCCAGGCCTTCCTCAAGGCTCGCAGCCCCCGATTGGTTTCGCTCCTCGAGCTCTCCATGGAGCTCTCCGAGCGCCGCCCGAGCTTCGTCGTACTCCGGGCGCTCGTAGGCCCGCTGCAGCCGGCGTCGCCACACGGCTTGCTCGGTCTTCGATAGGTATCTCACGACGTTCTCGCGTTTGTGCCATTGGCAGCGTTGGACCAGGGCTCGATTCCTGAATGCCTTCTTGACCGCCGCCCGCAGACCTTTGCCGCCGTCGACAATCACCAGCACGCCTTCAGAGATGTCCAGGCCCCGCTCCATCAACGAACGGAGAAACGGAGTCAGCACTTGCTCGTTCTCCGTGTCGGTCTCCACGAAGCCCAAGAAGCGTTTGTCGCCCGAAAGCGTGACGCCCAGGGCCACTACCATCAGGGCGTCGGCAAACGCCTTCCCGTCCAGGAAGATCGCCACGACGTCCTCGCCACTCAGATCCCGCTCCTGCATCTCCCGAAGTTTCGCGGCACTCGCCTGGACGAATCCTCGAGACACCGTCGAACTCGACAGTCCGATCGCTCCCGGAATCGCTTCAGCGGCCGATTCATAGTTCCGGCAGGAGATCCCATACAGCACACGTCTGAGCAGTAGCTCGTTCACCGCGCCACCCGGACTGAGTTCCTCGTAGGTCCGAAGCGGAATCTCCCCGCCCGCCACGCTGCGCACTCGAGGCACCCGAACCGGCACCCGCTGGCCACCCAGCCCCACGGTCCCCGGATTGCTCCCGTGTCGCCGGCCCCGCAACGCCGCCTCCTTTCGTGCGTATCGCTCACCCGCCAACGACTTCACTTCCTCGTCGAGCAACTCCTCCACGTGCATCAACCCCAGTGGGATCAACGCCCGAATCATCTCCACCTTCGAGTCCAATTCCAGTCCCGAGTATTCCTCCCGGCTCAGGACCTCGACCTCACCCAGCACACGCGACTTCTTGCGTTTCTTTACCGAACGTAACAGACTCCTCATCTCGGCTCCTTTCTCTTACAGGCTTGATGTTGTTTCTTCCAATACCATCAAACCATGGGGTTTGGAGCCGTTTCAATTTCCAACTAAGATTGGCACACATTCTAGGCTATTGGGCGGATCCCGCAAGTACGCAGCGCGCCGTTCGGAGTGATCCACTTGCGGAGCCAGGCTGTCTAACCCCGGGACGGGCTCTCTTTACGGGCGACTACGGCTACCGCGACCTGGAAGGTTTCATCTATTTTCAAGGTCGACGCGATCATCAAATCAAGTCAATGGGTGTCCGTGTGAGCTCAACCGAAATCGAGGAACTGCTCGACAGATCAGAGTTGGTACGTGAACTTGCGATATTTGGTGTTCCGCATGACCTGCTGGGTCATGAAGTTTGGGCTGCGGTCGTTCCTATCGTTGGCCAATCCGATATCCGTGAAGCACTGGATCTCCACGCCCGAAAAACGATGTCGCCTTACATGCGGCCTCGCCGATACCTCATTAAATCTGAAATGCCGCGAACAACCACCCACAAGATCGACTACGTAGCTTTGCGTGCTGAGGCGACCCGGAGTCCTTCCGCTTCCCTCACTCGATAGCCGTCTGTAGCGCCCCGGGACTGTTTTCCCCGTCTAGGAATAGAGTCATCCTTGCATACCGGTAGTCCCATCAGATCTGCAAATCGAACCCGTTTGGTGGTCCTGGCAGCGCGGTGCCTGGTTCCCAGTTCCGACCCGATTCGTTCCACTGTGTGAGTAGCATGGGGCTCTCCCTGTGATCGAAGGTTTCACGGTGACCCGGAAAATACCTCTTTCCGGGGAGATCTGAAAAACTGTTCGCGCTGGCCGGCCACGATTCAACACGTGGTCGATGATTGATACGGTCGCAATAGCAGCCCGTGGCAGAAGTCTCGAGGACCGCGCGCAGGGGTCTTCGGGTTGCAGGCGCGAAGTGAGGAGCGGAACGATGTCTTTTCATCGTGACCGACGAGAGACAAAGCCTGTGGCCCGAACCCCCCTGCGCCCAAAGGGTTACGGCGAAACGGGGCCGTCTTCGTTGTCGCCGACTCCTCGCAATGAATGAGCATTGCAGTGTCGTCGCCTCCTAGAATCCGGCCCCGTTTGGCCGTAACGCGGCCCTCAAGACTTCTGCCACGGGCTGATAGGGGGGTGAAGTGCCTGATTCCCCATTTCGAACCCCCGCGATAATATGACTGAGTTGCACTTGAGCACCTCGAGAGTCCACACTGCTGGTTAACGGGAAGGGGTGCGAAATGGATAACCGAACGAATGCCATCCTCGTTCAGAAATTAGAGGTCTCGCCCGGGCTGGTCATCCTGCGAGTCGTACCCGATGGCTGGGACCTGCCCGAATTTTTGCCGGGTCAGTTCACGGTACTCGGGCTTCCCGGCCGCGCTCCACGTTGTGAAGGATGTGATCCCGAGGAGGATACAGTCGATTCCGACAAACTGATCAAGCGCGCCTTCTCAGTCGCCTCATCGCCGTCGGCAAGAGATTACATCGAATTCTACGTGGTTCTGGTTCCTTCCGGCGCCCTCACTCCGCGATTGTTCGCGTTGTCAAACGGAGACCGTCTGTGGCTATCGAAGAAGGTGACGGGTACATTTACGCTCCAGGACACACCTGCTGATAAGCATCTCGTACTCGTCTCGACCGGCACCGGTCTTGCTCCGTACATGAGCATGCTGCGAACCCAACTCGAGTGTGGAGACCAGCGGCGGTTCGCAATCCTTCACGGCGTGCGTCATTCGTGGGACCTGGGCTATAGAGGTGAGTTGATGGCGCTGGACAGAATGTGCGTCAATTTCAGCTACGTTCCCATCATCAGCCGTCCGAAGGAGGAGGCTGCTCCGTGGGGCGGTGCGACCGGCTATGTTCAACACCTCTGGGGAAGCGCGCATGTCCCGGAGGTATGGGGATTCACACCGTCCCCCGACGACACGCATGTCTATGTGTGTGGCAACCCCGCGATGATCGAGGACGTAATGGAAGTATTGGAACGGGAAGGATTTCGGGAACACAAAAAGAAGGCGCCGGGCCAGATCCACGTCGAAAAATACTGGTAGCAGCGATATTTGTCAGCGGCTACGGCCGCCGGATCGCCGGTAGAAGACAAATCAGTCAAGCGACAGCCTCACAGCTGGAGGCTGGCCAGAGGCGAAAGTGAGACACAATGTCCAATAACGATACGCATGATGCGGTGGTCATCGGTACAGGTCAGGCGGGGAAGCCGCTGGCAGTCGGCCTGGCCAGGGCAGGGTGGAACGTCGCCATCGTTGAACGGGGTGCGGTCGGTGGCTCCTGCATCAACGTCGGCTGTACGCCTACGAAAACGATGGTTGCAAGCGCCCGGGTCGCCCACCTGGCCCGTCGAGGCGCCGACTACGGCGTAAGCTCGGCTCCAGTCACTCTGGACCTCGCCCGGGTACGCCAGCGGAAGCGGGACGTGGTGACAAGTTTTCGAGTGGGAAGTGAGCGAGGCCTGGAGCGTACACCTGGTGTAGAGCTGCTGAGGGGGGAGGCCCGATTCCAGGGTCCTCACACTGTCGAAGTCGCCGCTCCGGACGGTGACATTCGGACGTTGAGGGCCGCGAAGATCTTTATCAACACAGGCACCCGTCCTGCGATTTCCCCCAGTATCAACAGTGTTGACGTGCCTGTACTGGACAACGCGTCGATCATGGAACTAGACGCAGTCCCCGAACATCTTCTGGTTCTCGGAGGCGGCTATATCGGACTGGAATTCGGACAGATGTTCCGGCGATTCGGCAGCGAAGTCACCATTATGCAACGTGGGCCGCAGCTGCTCGCCCGCGAAGATCCCGACGTTGCCGGAGAAATTACCGAAATCCTTCGCGGAGAGGGGATCGAAGTACTGCTTGATACCGAAGCAATTTCCGTACGGCGCGGCGATGATGGGCAGGTAGAGCTGACCGTAGGCACTCCCTATGGTGAGCGGATCAAATCCGGTTCACACCTCCTCGGTGCCACCGGCCGTGTGCCGAACAGTGACCGTCTCAATCTGGCGGACGCGGGTATCGAAACCGATGGGCGGGGGTTCGTCAAAGTCAATGATCGCCTGGAGTCGAACGTTGCAGGTGTCTACGCCCTCGGGGATGTAAAAGGCGGACCCGCATTCACCCACATCTCATACGACGACTACCGGATCGTCTCAACGAACTTGCTCCAGGATGGTCGGGCGACCACCGAGGGTCGGCTGGTACCCTATGTAGTGTTCATAGATCCTCAACTGGGCCGGGTCGGTCTCACTGAAGCCGAAGCCCGCCGCTCTGGGCGGAACATTCGTATCGCCAGGCTCCCGATGACCCATGTAGCGCGTGCGATCGAGATGGACGAAACCCGGGGATTCATGAAGGCCATCATCGATGTGGACACCGATCGCATCCTTGGGTGTGCCATTCTCGGAATCGAGGGCGGCGAAGTGATGTCTGTATTGCAGATGGCGATGATGGGAGATGTAGCCTACACCACGATCCGCGATGGTGTATTCGCTCATCCGACGCTTGCCGAGTCCCTGAACAACCTGTTTATGTCCATGAAGCCGTAGCCACAGGCGAGGCTCCGGCGTGTCCGATGCGCAGTGCCCCTTTCCGGATTTGATGCCAGCAGATATACAACCGACTGCAGCGGAGCTGATCGAGGATTTGTGCGAAGCCCGTAGGAGAGAACTCACGCTGTTTACCGATCTTTCCGATGCGCAGCTATTGGGTCCCAGGGAGCACTTTATCGAGCCTCCCATCTGGGAAGCCGGCCACGTTGGGTGGTTTCAGGACTACTGGATCCTCCGTAATCTCGACAAGTCGAAACCGAGCCTCGAGCGCGGGGATGATATCTACGACGCTTTCAATGTGTCTTACAAGCTCCGCTGGGATCACGACTACCTGACCCGCGACCAGACGCTGGATTATCTGCAGACCGTCCTCGACCGCTCGCTCGCTCGCCTGACAGGACGGCAAATCGATCCAACCGAAGGCTACTTCTACTGGCTGGCCATACAACACGAATACATGCATTCGGAAAACCTGTGTATGGTGCGGCAGACCTTGGGATACCCCAGACCGGCATTCGAAGCGCAGATCGTACCGCCAGACCCGGATTTCCAGCCTGGGGACGTCCAGATTCCGGGTGGATCGTATCCCCTCGGTGCCAGCAACGACGGGTTCTACGTATTTGACAATGAAAAATGGGCACACGATGTCGAGATCGCTCCATTCCGGATTGCCACGGCACCGGTGACGAATGCGGAATTTCTTCGGTTCGTTGAAGCGGATGGCTATGGCGTGAGGCGGTTCTGGGGGAAGCACGGTTGGGAGTGGCGTCGTCGTGAGGGTGCAAGCAGTCCGCTGTTCTGGCGAAAATCGAGCCGAGGCTGGGTACAGAAGAAATTCGACGGTGAGTGTCCGCTCCGCGCGAACGATCCAGTTGTTCACATCAACTGGTATGAGGCGCGGGCATATTGTGCGTGGGCCGGTCGCCGGCTTCCGATTGAAGCCGAATGGGAAGTGGCCGCCGGAGGCTACGAGAAGCGACGTTTCCCGTGGGGTGAGGCCTCGCCGACCCCCTTGCACGCCAATCTGGACTGGAGCCATCCCGACGTCGTCGACGTCAGCGCCTACCCGGAAGGGGACAGTGTCTTCGGCTGCCGGCAGATGATGGGCAACGTCTGGGAGTGGACCGACAGCGTCTTGGAACCGTACCCGGAATTTTCGCTGGATCCCTACAAGGAATACTCTCAGCCGTACTTCGGGCAGAAGCCGGTTCTTCGCGGCGGCGGGTTCGCTTCGCGTTCCAAAATGATCCGCAACACTTGGCGAAACTTCTTCATGCGCCATCGCCGCAACATTGTCGCCGGTTTTCGAACCTGCGCTCTCTGAGGCTCGAACGTCGGGCCCGTCGTCCATACAACGCGTGTTCGGACTGTGATCAGAGTCGGCCGAGCGGCAAGGATTGTGTCATCCGGCCGGCTACGCTTCGAGGGGCAGGCCGCTTCGGTCGGGGAGCGTAAACACCAACACCGCGGCCAGGAGGAAGAAACCCGACGTGACGCCGAGTGCCAGCCCGATTCCAACACCCGGCAAGGCCCCCAGATAACCGATCACGAAGGGCGCCAACCCGCCCAGGAGGCGTCCGATGCTGAAGCTGGTACCCTGGCCGGTTGCACGCACAGATGTGGGAAACAGCTCGGCGATGAAGCTGCCGAACATGGACAGGTACCCGTGACCGACGTAACCCAGGGCGGGTCCTAGCAGCAACAGGATCAGCGGGCTGCGCGCCATCTGTCCATAGATTGGCACCAGAACGGCTGCCGCGAGCATGAACATGACGAACGTGCGGCGCCGTCCGATTCTGTCCGCAATGAATCCAAACGTGAGGTATCCGAAATAGGCCCCGACCTGAACCGGAATGATCCAACCGAGCGAGCCGACAATGCCCATACCGGCGCCCCCATCCTCAACGGGTCTGGAGAGAAAAGCCGGCAGCCAGAAAAAGACACCCCAGTAGGCGAACTGCACGGTGGCGCTGAGGAGGATAATTAGCAGCGTCCGACCCGCGAGGTCTCGACCGAAGATCACAGCGAACTGGTTGCGGCGATCGCTTCGGGGTGTCGCCCGCTGTTCGGTCCAGACAGCCGGCTCTTGGACGCTACGGCGCACCCACAGCACGAGCAGCGCCGGAGCCGCTCCCAGGGCGAACAACAGCCGCCAGGAATCGGCGCCCAGCCAGGCTGGGCCCAGGACAATGGCCCCGAGAACGGCCGCCAGGAGATAACCCAGTGCCCATCCTGTTTGCATAATGCTGATCGCTTTGTTTCGATGCGCCGGTGGCCAGGTCTCGCTGATGAGGACCGCGCCTGTGGCCCACTCGCCTCCCATGCCGATTCCGAGCAAGGCGCGCCACAGCAGGAGTTGGAACAATGTCTGCGAGGTTGCGGTTCCCAGCGACGCAAACGAAAAGACGAGGATCGTGAACATCAACGCGCGCGTCCGGCCGACACGGTCTGCGACGAAACCAAATGTTATGCCGCCGACCGCCGATGTTGCCAGCGCGACCGTCCCAAGGATTCCGGCGGTGGCGTCGCTGAACCCGAAATAGACTGTGAGTTCGCTCACCGCGATGGCATAGAGCATGAAATCCATCGCGTCCAGCATCCATCCGAGCTTTGCCGCGAGCAGGATTTTCCATTGGTATCGCGAAATGGTGGAGTACCAGGGCATTTGTGTTGAGATTGCTGCTTCCTGCTGGCTCACCGGGACTTCCTCACCGGATGCTCTGCGGGCTGTTTGTTTGTGATCTGCATTTCGGTCGAACCGCCGAAGAAGGCTTCACGCGTCCGGATACTATACCAATCCGGATCAGCAGGGTCAGAGGAACGGTGGGAATTTCACCGGATCGTGGCTGTGCATCAGCCCGTAGACTGCCTCAACGATATGTTCTCGATTGGGTTTAGAGAAATAGTCCCCATCGGAGCCGTAAGCGGGTCGATGCGGGCGAGCGGTCAGTGTCTTTGGCGCACTATCCAGCCACTCGAAGCCTCCTTGACGCTCAATGACTTCCTGCATCATGTATGCGGTCGCTCCTCCTGGGCAGTCCTCATCCAGAAAGAGAATGCGGCTGGTTTTCTTGAGCGATTCGAGAATGACACCGTCGATGTCAAAGGGAAGTAGCGTGCGCACATCAATGATCTCCACATCGATTTCGACCGTTTCCAATAGTGTCGCAGCCGCTTCGGCAATGGCGCAGCATGCGCCATAGGTGACTATTGTAACGTCGCGACCGGTCCGCAAAATTTCGGGCACCCCCAACGGGAGCGTGAACTCGCCGATATTTTCCGGAACCAGTTCTCTTCTGCGATAGCCGTTCAGAACCTCGACAATCAATGCCGCGTCGTCGGAACGGAGAATGGTGTTGTAGAATCCCGCGGCCTGGACAGAGTTTCTGGGGACACACACGTAGATACCGCGAACGAGATTGATGATCCCGGACATGGGCGAGCCGGAATGCCATATGCCTTCGAGCCGATGTCCCCGCGTTTTGATGATGACCGGCGCTTTCTGCCCGCCCCGAGTGCGCCATCGCAGCGATGCCAGGTCGTCGGATATGATCTGGAGCGCGTACAGGATATAGTCCAGGTACTGAATCTCTGCAATGGGGCGTAAGCCTCGCAATGCCATCCCGATCGCCTGTCCGACGATGGTGGCCTCCCGGATGCCGGTATCTGTAATCCTGTCCGGACCGTACTTGGCCTGCAGATGAGCCCAGCCCTGGTTGACGCCACCCAGGAGACCGACATCCTCTCCGAGGGCGATGAGGTTCGGAAACCGTGAAAACGCAGCATCCATGCAGGACTGAATAACTTCGAACCCTTTGAGTCGGTCCCCCTCGTTCGGGTACCGGGCCTCTACGATCGGCACCGCCAGCGCGGATTCCGCGGTTTCGCCGTACAGGTCTGAACCGTAACGCCGCTGGTTCGCCAGATCCTGTTCGTGCTTCCACGACAGCAAGGGGGCGGTGTTCACGTCTTCGTCTTTCACCGCCAGAAGGATTTCCGTGACGGATGCCATGATGTCTCTGCGCAGCGGCATCAGAGCACCTTTGAGTGATTGCCGCAGACGGTTTATCTTTTGCGGCTTCCCGGCTTCCTGTTCGATGGCATGGGTCATCGAGAGGACGGTATGTCGTTCGTTTTCGATCGGCTCCCGGTACTGCTCCCAGGCCTGGTCGCGTGCCGCCACGACCTCCCGATGCTCCATCGCCTCCATCGCGTCGAGTTGTTCTGCAGTGGCAAAGCCTTTTTCCAGAATCCAATTCCGCATCCTGGCCAGGCAGTCGAATTCCTTCTCCCAGTCCAGCCGTTCCTTCGACTTATAGCGTTCGTGGTTGCCCGATGTGGAATGGCCCAGGGGCTGCGTCAGGTCGGTGACATGGATTATTTCCGGTGCGTGGTCGCCCCGTATCCGTTCGGACGCTTCCAGGTAAGTGGCACAGAGTTCCGGGTAGTTCCATCCCTGGACCGCATAGATGTCGATACCTGGCCGTCCGCCCTTCCGACGGCGAAAGCCTTCCAGAATCCGGCCGATGTCACCTTTGGCCATCTGAAAAATGTTCGGAACCGAAATTCCGAATCCGTCGTCCCAGATCGAGAGCAACATCGGGACCTGGAGGACGCCCACGGCGTTGACGGCTTCCCAGAACACACCTTCGGCACAACTGGCGTTGCCGATCGTACCGAAGGCGACCTCGTTACCGTTGTTGGAGAATGGCGCCCCCGCTTCCTTCAAGCTGCTCATTTTTCGATAGAGTTTCGAGGCATAGGCGAGTCCCACAAGTCGGGGCATCTGGGCGCCGGTGGGAGAAAGATCGGCGGATGAGTTGTAGCGATCCACCTGCGGAGTAAAGTTTCCGTCGTCGTCCAGAAGCCGGGTGGCAAAGTGACCCGACATCGACCGGCCGCCGAAAGCGGGCTCTGCTGCGAGATCCGCGTGGGCGTAAAGCTGGGCAAAGAACTGAATGGGCGTCAGGAGGTTCAGGGCAAACATCAGGGTCTGGTCCCGGTAGTACCCCGCCCGGAAATCGCCATTCTTGAAGGCATAGGCCATGGCCATCTGGGCCACTTCCTTTCCGGCTCCGAAGATTCCAAACTTCGCTTTGCCCGAAAATACTTCCTTGCGTCCCTGGACACTGCAGTGGCGGCTCCGAATCCCAACGCGATAGTCACGCAGGACGGATTCGACGTTCCAGGTGAACGCCCCGGCTTCTTTTTTGAAAGGGCTTGTAAGCGACACAATTGATGAATCCATTCTGCCACGGCTGGCCCGGTTTGATGAACTGGGTTCGACTTAAAGGCTTTAATTGACGTTAACTCCTCGAATTCTATAGACTTCTCGTGGTTTCAGGGCATAGATAGCGAGCTTGATATCTACGGGAAAAGCCCCTGGGTTGCTGTCGCTGCGGTCTGGTCAGGAGCCATGCGATTACTTTTATAGCGCTGACTTTGTCCATGCGGAGACGAGTGCGAATCGCCGTTTTTGAGCACGTCCGCATCTTTTTGAGGAGTTAATTAAGACTATGGATTTTCTGGCCGAACAGGTTCAGGTCATCAACGCTACAGTGGTCCCCTGGGTGCTTCGTCTCGTCATGCTGGGCCTAGGACTGTCATTAACTTTAGCCGACTTCAAACGGGTGATCATATTTCCGAAGGCTGCGGGGATTGGTCTGGTAGCTCAATTGATCGGACTGCCGGTCACGGCATTTGCCCTTGCGTGGCTCTTTGAGCCGGTGCCGACAGTCGCAGTCGGTCTGGTCATTCTGGCCGTATGCCCAAGTGGAGTGACGTCTAACGCCTACACATTTGCGGCGCGAGGTGACGTCCCACTGTGCGTCACACTGGCGGCGATCACAAGCGTCATTACTGTATTCACGATTCCGTTCATGATCGCGCTGGCGCTTCGAACGTTTATGACCGGGGGGCAGATCGAGATCCCGGTGTGGAACATGCTCGGGGGATTGATGACACTGACACTGGTCCCTATTGCTCTGGGTATGCTCGTTCGCTACAAGTGGCAAGATCAAGCGAAGAAAGCCGAGGAACCCATCCGGAAAATGGTGCTGTACCTCTTGTACCTTGTGTTGGCTTTCGGTGTGATTACAAGTTGGAGGACCATCGTGGACGAGATCACGACCTTGGGGGTGATGGTTCTCACGATGAATTTGCTAACCATGGGATTAGGTTTTGGGCTGGCCAAGTTGTTTAAGCTGCCCGCAACCCAGATCGTGACGATCACCTACGAAGTGGGTGTGCAGAACCTGGCACTGGCCTTTGCGATCACGTTTAACATCCTCCAGAATCCGGATCTCGCAGTCGCGGCGTTGATCTACGCGGCGATCATGCCGGTGACGGCTTTGCTCTTTATCCGTCTTGCGCGTCGGATGATCGACTCCGAGGCAGCTGCCGCGGCTGCAGCATAAGTAAGCAGGCGCTGAACAACAGAAAGCCTTCCGACAGCGTAAACCTGTCGGAAGGCGAGTCGTCGCTCAGACAGGATCCGCCCTCATCCAGCCGTATCCACCCCATTCGCGCTGATCCGTAAACATCAATCTACTCCCCCCGTTGTCTCTTCCGTTCGGCGGTGGTGGAGTAGCCGCGATCCCGGTCGATGTCCTGCACATGGACCGTAACCGACCCCAATTGGGGGAGATCCCTTACGAAAGTGTCGATCGCGTGTCCAAGGGTTTCGGCCACACGCCGGCGAACCGTGGCGGTGCGTCCCTGGGTGTCATTGCCGGCAGCAAATGTCAGGTGGATAAACCCACTGGCGCGGTCTCCTCCAACACCGGACTCCGCAACGGGGATTATCGCGTGTTTGAGGTTGCGCTTATTGATGAGAGGAACCCACCCGGGTGCATGTGGGTCGCCTGGCGCGCCCCCCGATTCCTGTCCCTGTCCTCCGATCGCTACATTTTCCATTCCAGGTTCCGCCTCGACGTCCTCCATTCGAAGATCCGCCACGACGTCGACCAGATGATTCAGCAGTTGTCGGGCATCGAAGCCTGTCAATTCGATGAAGTCTCGTTCTAACCATTCTTCCGGGACTTCCAGTCTCAAGTGCGGCATCAGGACTCCCTGAAATCGTAAAGCTTGCGCGGGTTGTCCACGAGAATCCGCTTCAGGAGGAGGAGATCGTTGTGGGCCACGGGCCAGATCCAGTGGTTTGCAATGTCACCGTCATTGGGCATTTTGCTGGGCGGGTCCGGACGGGGGGTCACGATCACCGTGTTCATATTCGGGCGTGGCCGGTCGGTGCCGCTGATGACGTTTCCCGGGAAGTGATCCACTAATGCGTGCGCAAAAGGCAGGGCGCGTGTCCAATCTTCGGGACGGGCGGAACGCGTGAGGCGGTCCGGCGATGTCACTTTCAAGAAGATGTCGCCGCGGCTGCCGGCCAGTTCGAGCAGGCGTTTAAAGTAGTCGTTCTCTTCGACCGGCAGGCTCACGTCGGGCCGACCCATGTGGTCGATAATGACGGGTGTGGGCAGGGATCGTATCAGAGGCTCCATCACGTCAAAGGTCTCGGGAAGGAAATAGAGATCGGTGTGCCAGCCCAGCGGCGCGATCTTTTTCGCGATGTCGAGGATCACTTCCGAGGGCGTCGCCTCACTTGCGATGTGCGGGAGGAACGCAAAGCGCGCGCCGCGGACGCCGGCCTGGTGCATGCGCTTGAGTTCTTCGAGAGTGACGTCTTCGGTGATGCTGACCACTCCAGCCGCCCGCTGATTCATGTGTTCCAGGGCGTCGATGACGACTGTGTTGTCGGTGCCGTGGCAGGTTGCAGCCACCACGACGAAACCCCAGAAACCCATCCGATCGATGAGAATGTCCCGCTGTTCATCCCAGGGTGCGGGGAAGGGTTGATATTTCGATCGGGGCGATAGAGGAAATCGGTCGAACGGACCGATCACGTGCATATGAGCGTCGATGGCCATCTCCGGCATCCTGAAATTGAGCGGAGCGGGATTGGGATCCTGCCGTACATATGGTTCAGCGCCCATATCAGTCTTATGTGGTTTTCCCTGGGTCCGGCCGTCTCACGATTGCGCAATATCGCACAATTGGAGTGCCGGTACAAATTTGCGAGGGGCGATTGCACCGGCTCCACCTCAGCGGCCACTCGGACCACCAATCGACGCACTGCGTTTTGGGCCTGCATTCGTTTTGGGCCTGCATTAACGATGAGTTCGAACCTTGCACGTCAAACATTTGTGCCCCGAGAACCGACATCTCGTACAATAGTCACCGTTCTTTCAGGGGATGGGTGTATGCGTGATTCCCGGAAAGTTGCCCTTCCCGAAACCCGGGATATCGTTTATGAATCGCTGCAATCTATATTTTGATGCAACCATGTGAGGTCTGGCAATGTCACAGTTGACTGGTGATAAATCGCGCCATAACCGTCAGCGCAAAGAAAAACTGCGCAAGAGAGTGCTGCTTCGAGCATTAAGAGCAGAGGCTCGGGCCCCGAGCAAAGATCAGCCGAAGAAACCGAGCAAGCCCGCCGAGTGAGGATTGGACCGGGACAGTCCTGCTGAAGTGATCGGTTCCGGCCGCTGACCTCAGCGCTCGCCTGGGGGTTTCGGTGTGGCTTGTGCGCCACCGCCACTCCTGCCTAGGAGACTGGAGGTCGAAGGCCACAGCGCAGAAATTCGGAACACTGCTCGACGAAGTGTGTTCCGGCCCCGCCGGGCTGCAGGTTTTCCCCAAGCCGCAGCATGCTGATCCCATGGACTTCGGCCCATACGAAGCACGCGAGTTCCACCGAGTCCCCCGCCCGCACGTCGGCCGTTTCCTGTCCCTGACGGATCGTTTCTTCCAGGATTCCGAACGCGCGGGCGCCTGCCGGACGGGAAGGCCTGCGAGGGGCGTCGGCCCATCCAAACATGACTTCAAAGTAGGCTGGATGCTGGGCCGCAAAGCGCACATAGGCTAGATTCATCGCCGTCAGGCGTGAAGCGAAACTTGTTCCCGCCCCCCGCCGGGCCTCGTCGAGCGCATCCGCGAACTGCTCGAAACCGGCGTCACAAATTGCCAGAAACAGATCGGCCTTGTCGTCGAAGTGGCGGTAGGCGGCCGATCTGGAAACACCCACTTTCGCCCCGATCTCCCTGAGTGTGAGGGCGCGAACGCCTTTCTTTTCGATCAAACGCAGACTGGCTTTGATCAGCGCGTCCCGGAGGTTTCCGTGGTGATAGCTCCGGGAGGCCTTCTGCTTAAGTTTCGTTTTCGCGGGTGGCATGAGAAGTATTTTGACATAGAGGTGTTGACAACGTCAACATTCGCCCCGTAGTATGTTGACACTGTCAACACTTGAAGAAGGAGATCCGAGCATGTCACTCATCGATCGTATTGCTGGAGAACTACAACAGGCATGGTCCGACAGCAGGGTGCTGACGGCCACGAGCCTGTTCATGCTGGTCGCACTGGCGGTGTTTGCGATCGGAATCATTTCCGACAGCACCATCATTTCCGGTGCGCCGGCATGGATGAAGCCGGCCAAGTTCGCTGCGTCAACGGCGATTTTTCTGGGAACGCTGGCTTGGATTTATCGATTCATCAGCGTCTGGCCCCGTTTCATGCGCGCGCTGGCATGGCTGTTCTCGGCTGTGCTCGTCGTCGAGGTTGCTATCGTTGCGGTTCAGGCGGCGCGCAGGACCACCAGCCATTTCAACGTGGCAACTCCTCTGGATGGCGCTCTGTTCAGCGTGATGGGACTGGCGATCCTCGTTCTCTGGCTGGCGCTGCTGGGAGTGGGCGCAGCCCTGTTCCGGCAGGAGTTTTCCGATCCAGCCTGGGGTTGGTGGCTACGTTTGGCCGTCCTGGTGACGGTCCTGGGATCGGCGTCCGGTGGAATCATGTTAAGTCCGACCGCACAACAATCCGAAGCGTTGCGCTCGGGCGGGGCTGTGACGACTGTGGGTGCGCACACATCAGGAGGGCCCGATGGTGGACCCGGGCTATGGGGCGTCGGGTGGTCCACCGAGCATGGCGACCTGCGGATTCCCCACTTTCTCGGGCTGCACGGTTTCCAGATCCTGCCCTTGCTGGGGTGGCTGTCGCTCCGCCGGAGACGGACGGGCACCAATCCAGAAAGTGTGAAAGTAGCTTTTGTTGCAACAGCCGGGTATCTGGGACTGTTTGGCATCCTGACATGGCAGGCGTTGCGGGGCCAGTCCGTCATTGCACCCGATATCGTGACGGTATGGGCACTGGCCATCTGGCTGTTGGCGACACTTGGGGCCATTGGACTTTCATCGGTCAGGGTCCGGCGGACCCCGGCGTCCACACAGTCGGGGGCAACTCGATGACTCCGGAACAGGTCTTTCAGATGTCTAACGTCGTCGCGATTGGGGGCTGGTTGATCCTGGTGATTGGGGGACGGCGCAGGGGAGTGGCCGACCGTGTTACCGGAGTCGTCGGGCCGTTATTGCTATGCATCGTCTATAGTGGCCTCGTCCTCGCACGTTGGAGGGTTGCGGAAGGCGGGTTCGCCTCCCTGGCGGATGTTCAGCTGCTTTTTTCGGATCCATGGCTGTTGCTGGCCGGGTGGGTCCACTACCTGGCCTTCGATCTCTTCATCGGGAGCTGGGAAGTTCGTGATGCGATCCGGAGCCAGATTCCCCATCTGCTTGTTGTGCCCTGCCTGGTGCTGACGTTCCTGTTCGGCCCGCTCGGCCTCATCGTCTATTTTGCGATCCGATTGTTGAAAACCCGCGTGATTTCTCTGGGACTGGATATCAGCAGGCCATAGGTGCCGATACCGGCGTTTATGGTTGTTGCGGTCCGATCGGCCCGTCGGTCATCACAACCCGGATGATGTCAGCGAAAGATACATCTGTTAATGTTGCGGATTGCCTTCTTAACCAGCAAAGGAGCAATCAATGCCTACACCGCGCGTTGCCGATCGTAAGCCGATCGAAGTCCAGTTTCAACAGAGTGAAGAACTTCACTGGTGTGCCTGCGGTCAGTCCGGGGCCCAGCCTTATTGCGATGGCTCTCATGTCGGGACTGAATTTACGCCCCTCGCCTTCACGGCTCAGAAGGGCGATACCGCCCACCTCTGTATGTGCAAGCACACAAGAAACCCGCCCTACTGTGACGGTTCGCATGCTGGATTGCCCGCAACCGAAGAGGTTCCCCCGCCGGCCACGTCCGACTCGACCGACGGAATGCCGGCCGCCCGGCCGACTCCCGAAGAACCCCATGTCCAGGCCATCCACGACCTGGCGCGGGACGGCCTGTCGAAGGTCGGGCACCACGGGCAGATGGGAGCGATGGGTGTTCCGCGGAAGACTCTTCCCACGTGGGATGACATCCAGATATTGACGGCCCAGTTCGCTCGAAAGCCCCTGATGGACGACGCACATGTGGGCACCGAACTCATCATTGGACCCAACGCGAAGAAACCGCTGCAACTCGATATTCCTCTCTTCGTATCCGACATGAGCTTCGGGGCACTCTCCGAGGAGGCCAAGACTGCTTTGGCCCAGGGCGCGGAAATGTCCGGTACCGGAATTTGTTCCGGTGAGGGCGGAATGCTGCCGGAAGAACAGGCCGCGAACCGCCGATACTTCTACGAACTGGCTTCGGCGAAATTCGGCTTCGAGGAACAACTGTTGACACGCGTCCAGGCGTTCCACTTTAAAGGCGGCCAGGGCGCGAAGACTGGAACCGGGGGGCATCTGCCTGGAAATAAAGTGGTCGGCAAGATTGCGAAAGTCCGTGGCCTCGAAGAGGGGCAGGCTGCGGTCTCGCCGCCCACCTTCCGGGACCTGAAAACGGTCGAGGATTTTACCCGGTTCGCCGACCGCGTCCGTGGCATCTCAGGCGGTGTTCCCATCGGCATGAAACTCTCGGCAAACCACATCGAGCACGACATCGAATTCGCGCTGCAGGTCGGTGTGGACTACATCATCCTCGATGGTCGTGGCGGGGGAACCGGAGCGGCACCGCTAATCTTCCGCGATCACATTTCCGTGCCAACGATACCCGCACTGGCCAGGGCCCGGCACTACCTCGACCGGAGGAAAGCGAACCACGTCTCACTGATCATCACCGGCGGTCTGCGGATGCCGGCCGATTTCGCCAAGGCCCTCGCCCTGGGCGCCGACGGCGTCGCCCTGGCCAACTCCGCAATGCAGGCCGTGGGCTGTGTCGGTGCCCGGATGTGCAACACCAACAACTGCCCGGCTGGAGTGGCCACACAGAAACCCGAACTGAGGGCCCGGCTCGATGTCGCGGTCGGCGCAAAGAAGCTTTCGAATTTCCTCAATGCGTCTACTCAATTGCTGCAGGTCCTTGCGCGGGCGTGTGGCCATGACCACATCGACCAGTTTGACCGTGCAGACATCACCACATTCAAGAAGGACATGGCAGACCTGACGGGACTGGA
The DNA here is from genome assembly GCA_965263045.1 of Terriglobia bacterium. Classification (GTDB taxonomy): domain Bacteria; phylum Acidobacteriota; class Terriglobia; order 20CM-2-55-15; family 20CM-2-55-15. The sequence continues at coordinate 2,267,479 of CBDHGK010000041.1, read as the reverse complement.
GTACGGAGGATACAGGTCAGACCGTCCTCTGGTCACGCTCTGATCGCAGAATCGATCAATCGATCAGCGGGTTTCTCCAGTCCAGATCAGGGAAGCGTGCAAAGTCCCGGTCGGCGGAGTACAGCGTTGCGCCATGTTCGATTGCCAGCGCTGCCAGATGAGCGTCCATGATCCGTGGACCGCTGGCCTGCGACATTTCGATCAGGCCCCACAATATTCCCCAGTGCCGTTCACCGGGACTGAGAATACTGACCTGTGGGCGAGCCAGCCACTCATCAACGATGCCCATGGCATGTTTCCGGGACAGCGGTGAGCTCATTGCCCTGGGATTCGTTGTAATCCTTAAGAAGGCGAGGATTGTTTGCCAGGGTAGAACAATAGGTGAGGCACCGGACACGGCCATCTCGATCCAATTTTTGGCCGCGGGATGGTCCGGCGAGGCCCCGTCGTAGGCGTATAGGAACAGGTTGGCGTCAATGAGGATCAACGGTGCGACGGACCCTCAAGCTGCTCGAGCAGATCGCCAACGTTTTCGTAGTCCAGCCCTCCCCGCAGATTCAGCATCCGCGAACGAAACTTGAACGGTTTCTGGAGTTTGAACCCACGCTTCGCATTGAGGCCACGCCGCGGGTGATCGTTGACAACCTCATTCATTGACTGACCCGATCGGCGCATCTCGGCCTTCAACTTGGCTGCACGGTCGTCATCGATCGTCAACATGGTTCGCACATCATGATGTCAACCGGTGACGCCGTTTGAGGAACCTGCCTTTGCCCCCAGAGGCACCGCACCACACCACGCTCACACACACCCATCTGCTTCTTCGTTCCGGCTGAGAGGGCCAGCCATGGATTTGCCGGGTATCAGGCGGAAGTTTGTCCAATGACTGGTTCAGTCCTTTCCCAGCAGGAGAGGATCCAGGAGAGCGAGTGGTAAGATCGCTTCGAGGTTGCTCTACGGCAATACACCCGCCTTCAGCCGGGGACCGTGTAAGTATGGTGTTGCTCGATGAGCAGTTCGGCCGTTTCACAGACGTTGGGAAGCGTCGCCAATGCCGGGCTTGTGAATTAGCGGAACGAACATGAGTCAGAGATACAATCAGGGCCTGTGGCCCCCGCCTCCCTGGCGGGCGGCCCGCGTCGTCGAAAATCGGGAGATGGCGGAGGGTAGTCTCTGGCTTACATTACAGGCGGTCGACGACGAGCCGGCGCGCTACGAGCCGGGCCACGTCTTGAGTCTGGCGCTCAAAAACACTGATGGCTCACTGCAACGCCACGCATACACCGTTTCATCTGCAGAGCCCGCCGGGGAGCGCTTCTCCCATCTGTATCGGGTCATTCGCGACGGTCGTCTGACACCTCGCTTCAAGAGACTCGAAGTTGGGAATGAAGTCTACTTCCATGGGCCGTTCCACACGCCCATCCAGGAGGAGATCGCGCCCGATGCGACGCGTATCGTGGGTGTGGCCACCGGTACAGGGATCGGGCCGCTCTATGGATTCGCCGTCAAAGCACTGGCCGAAGGTGAGGCGCGGGCGATCGCCGTCTACGTCAGTTTTCGCAGATTCGAAGACGTGGCTCTGTTGCCCGAACTGGGGCGCCTTGCCCGCCAACACGAGAACTTCCTCTTTGACTATTCGTTAACGGAGCCGCCTCCAGTATGGAGCGGTCTGATCGGGCGGGTGCAGGAAGCCGTACCGGTCCATCTGAGGGATCTCGACAGGACCCATCTCCATATCGTGGGCCGGGGCGATATGGTTCACGTGTGGCAGGCGGCCTGGCTTCGAGCGGGTTTTGCCCCCAGCCGGGTCTCGATTGAAACGTATTTCCATCACCACGCCAGGCCAGGCGAAGCGGAGGTTGATGCCCTCGCGCAGGTTCTGAGCACGCGAAAGTAATCCCGCAGGCGGGAAGTGTCCGACTTTTGTCTCATTTAAGCATGGTCAGGCTCTCGAGCGCGGTCTCGTCGGGTTCCGGCTAACGCCCCGCCCGGACCAGTTCGGTATAGACCATCTCGGTATAGCTCATCCCCCGATAGGGCCGGAATATCTCCAGACCCGGTATCTCGGGAAGCTGCCGGGCAAACATCTGCCGCAGCGACTGGGGAGTGCCTGGGGGCGGGGGTGGCCCCAGAGTCTCCCCCATCTCCTGTTCTGCTGCGGCCAGGGACTGGCCGGCCTCGAATAGTTGAACGATTCTGGCCCGCCTCGCCGTTACTTCGGCCAGGTTCATCTCCAGTTGAGCTTTCGTAAACGGCTCGCCATGGCCGCCAAGGTAGATGTCGGCGTCCAGAGCCACAATCTGTTTCAGACTCTCGATCGCCCCTTCGGTTGAACCCAGGTCTTCCAGATGAACGCTGGCCCCACCGGATAGGTCGCCGATGAGCGCCACTCTCTGATCGGGAAGGTAGGCGACCAGATCGCCATTGGTATGCGCCGGAGCCCAGTGCAGCAGGGTGATGTTCACACCGTCGATCTCCAGATCCGCCCGCCTGTCCACGATATGCGTGGGTTGAAAATGCACCCGCTCCGCATCCCGCAGATAATGGAAAATCGATTCGATTTTCGCAGCGGTGTTCGCCTGGCTGATGATGGTCAAGCCTCTGGGATAACCAAAAATTCCCTTGATGTGATCCGGATTGGTGTGGCTGAAAATCACGTGTGTCACAGGTTTCGACGTGATCCGGGCGAGTTCATTCTGGACGTCCCTGACCGTAGAGCTGAACTCGAAAACGTCGAAAGCGATGACGCCCGTGTCCCCGATGATATAGGCCGTGTTGGCGCCCACCGCACCCCCCTGGGCCCAGTAAACATTCCCTCGCAACAGCGTCGGTACCGGGGGCGCGGCGACCTGGCGCTGTGCGATGGCCAGTGTGGCCCAAGCACCGAGGGCAAGGATGGCCGCAAAACCCAAAGCAAAGGTCCGGTTACATTTCTTATTTATCATCGGAATTACCTGGATCCCTCCGTCTGTTGGAATCGTGAAACAGCGATTGCGTTTGGAGTGTAGGCCACACCGGGCCCGGGCTCAACTATACCCCGGTCCGTTCGTTCGTGCTCAGGCTGGACCCCGCACTCACTGCTGTTGGGCCAGCCCCCTGGTAATATCATCGTAAAAGCGGCTGTAAACGCGCTCGACCGTATTGCCCGTGGTGGGCGATTTGGATTCGCTCGCGAATCGAGCATCGAACTCCCTGGACGGACGGGCCTCCATGATCTCGTCCAGCGACATGCCCCGTTCCACCATGTCGCGCATACGGGCCTCAATAACGACGACGGCGTCACGGACTGCCATCAACTCCTCTCTGGGAGAAAGTTGCCCGTGGCCGGGGACGAAAATTGTATTCGGAGTCGTCCGATCGAGCGCCATGGTGTAAATCTCAACGAAATTATCAATCGTGCCGCCGATGGTGGGATTCAGCGATGGATAGTCGGTCCGATACACGTCGCCAAAGGCCCACACGTCGGATCCGGTAAAGTACACGGCCGCATCGCCGTCCGTGTGGGAGGGCTTCAACGGAATGAAGAGGACTTCTTCTCCGTTGAGGTGAAACGTCATCGGCCCGGCCGATGTGATGACGGGCAATCCGCCCGGCAAATCCGAATCGCTGCGGTCTCCGATCAGCGCCCGGCGCAGGTTGGGCTGATCCACGATCACCGCGCCCCCTCTGGCAAAGCTTTCATTGTTTCCGCTGTGGTCGGGATGCGAGTGCGTGTTGACCACAAATCGGATGGGTCCATCCGAAATCCGTCGGATTGCGGCCATGATCTGGTCATAGAAGACGGGGTAATTTGTGTCGACGATAAAAATTCCATCATCGCCGGCCATGACCGTCATATTGCCACCGGCGCCGGCAATCACATACACCTGGCCGGCCACATGTCGGACGACCACCTCGATCGCCGCCACCGCTTCCGGGTCGTTCACCTGGCTGCTGAAGCCGCGTATGTCGGGAATCGGACCTCCAGTCGGAATTGTGTCCTGCGAGGCGGCCGCGCCGCAGGAAAGAATGGCGCAGACGACACTGGACGCCATATATGCGGTCGCTCGTTGCATTGGAGTCACCTCGTGGAATTCGGAGCGGTTGTCAGCGAATTGTAGAAACTGTGCATTGGCCTGTCAATCCGGCGACCGGCGTCCGACAATTCCCGTTCTCCTATAGCGGTCATCGCCGGTAATGCACAATCCTTGTTGCCGTGGGGTCAGTTTAACTGAATATCTGACTCTTTTCTTTCTTCTGAGAGGCTGAGGATATAGAATTCTTAATCTGTCACGATTACGCGATGGCCGATAGAGCAATCAAGATCCGAATGTATACGGTTCAAAAGGGGGCTTCGATGCGACTGGTCCTATGTTTTCTGACGATGATGTTGGCTACCCAGGCGGGTTGGGCACAGACAACCCAGTCGACGTATGTCGACCTGGGTCGTGCCAGTGCGCTGCTGGTGGAGCCGGTGAACCCGGGTCCAAATAGCCATATCGCTCTTGTATACAACCATCCGGGTACGAGTTTGAACCTGTTGCAAGACCCGGTAAACAACTTCGATCACCCGTCAGGACAGGAATTGGCGAGCCGTGGCTACCGCGTACTCTTGCTGAATCATAACTCGTCCAGAACAGGATACGAACCGATCTTCCCGGCCATCAGCCAGTCCATTGAGTATCTTCGAGATTTACCGGGCGTGGATTCGGTGCTGCTCCTGACCCACAGCATCGGCGGGCCGGTGATGGCGTTCTATCAGAACATTGCGGAAAATGGCCCGGGCGTGTGCCAGGGACCGGAGAAGATCTATCCCTGCCGGGGGGAACTGTCCGATCTGCCCACCGCGGACGGCATTGTGTTTCTGGATGTTCATCTGGGAGAGGGGTTCCGGTTGTTGACCTATGTGGATCCGGCCGTAACCGAAGAAACGGATCCAACGCAGCGAGATGCCGTGGTTGACATGTTCGCCGAGGCCAACGGCTACGATCGCACAAACGGTGCCGCAACTTACAGCCAGGATTTTCTGAAGGCCTTCTTTGCGGCTCAAGGCGCCCGAAACGAGAGGTTGATTGCGGCTGCAGAGAACCGTCTGGAGGCCATCGAGAATGGAACGGGTCGGTACAAGAACGATGAGCCGTTCGAAGTGGCGTCCATGATTGCCCGTCCTCTCCAGTCTGACGTGAATTTGATATCGCGGTCACGCGCTCCACATCTCCTGCTCAAAGCCGACGGAACCGAGGAAAACCAGATCGTCCACTCCGTGCGTCCTCCGACCGGGCGCCACGACCGCATTGGAACTTATGAGCAATACTCGGTCCGTCAATTCCTGGCGAGTGAGGCGCTCCGCACGACCCCGGACTATATGATGACGGAGGACTCGATCACGGGAGTCGATTGGGCTTCTTCGATCAACAGCGCTCCGACGAATCTGGAAGGCGTCGACGTGCCCGTGTTGATCATGACGATGTCATGCCACTATTTCGTCGTGCCGAATGAAATTCTGCTGGAGCATGCCGCCAGCCGGGACAAACAGCTCGTCTACGTCGAAGGCGCCACGCACTCGTTTACGCCATGTCGTCCGGAATTCGGCGACACGGTGAAACGCACCTTTGACTATGTGGATCGGTGGCTCAGCGACGGTGACAGGTTTTAACCCGACTGAGTGTTTAGAGGCGGGAGGAAGAAGAGCGGCCTAACATTGTCGGGCCTGAATGTCGGGCCTGTAGTTCCGGATTCGCCCGTCCTACAAGAGCATTGTACGAGAGCAGTGCTGAGCTTGCTTCCGTAGAGTCGACGACATGGTGAATGTCCGCTTGTATCTCTGAGTGGCAGCGTCGCTTCCGCCCGGCTGCAGGCCGCAGCCGGGGGCCAGTCTCCCAAAAATTCCACCCGCTCCCACGCAGACGGGCCTGAAGTGCGCGGGGGTCGGGCTATTGCTGCGATTCCAGGAACCAGCCCAACTGCGCCTCCGCGCACTCACCGACGACGGTCAAATGTCGCCCGACCGCTTCTGAGTCAACGAAGGGATGCGGCTCGCCCGGGTTCCGAAATCGTAGACCGTTGACCTTGGCCAGAGTGTTGTCATGGTTGGTATGACTGGCCAGAAATACATCCACGCGGGCCCTGGCCGCGATGTCCCGAAAACGCCGTGCCGAGGCCGCATAGATTCCCAGACCCTCTGTGCGCTCGGTCCAGTACCGGACACCCATGGAGTTGCCTCCCCAGATGCTTCCCAGGTGCCATTGATTTCCATCTTTGAGTGGGATCAGGGTCGATATCGTCCCCGGAGTGTGACCCGGTGTAATGTAGAGCGTGAGGGTCGTATCACCCAGCGTCAATTCCATCCCATCGGTGGCCACCATGTCTTTCCTGGGTTTCAGCTCCGGTGGGCTGTTGTCGCCGGCGATCAGATTCCAATCGGCTTCAGACATGATGATGCGTGCTCCGTACCGGTCCTGGAGCGTTTTTGCCCCGTAGTAGTGGTCGGAATGTCCATGGGCGATAATGACGTACTCGATGTCGGCCGCATCGAGCCCCACCTGTCGCAGTCCGTCGACGATCTGGTCGTCGACCATATAGTCGTAGGCTGTATCGTGCAGAATAATGCCTTCCGAAGTCGTGACCGCCCACATGGCCAGGCCCTGGATATACCGACCGTCGGCAAGCGTCATTTCATGGCTACCGAGATAGTAAAGGTTGTCGAATATTTTTGCCGGCGGCTGATACCACTGTTCCCGCGGCGGAATCGTTCGCGTTCGCGGTGCAGCCGTCGCTGCCGCGGGGGGCCGACTGGGGGTATTGATGACGTTTCTGGAGAATTCTCCGCAGTTTCTGTCGTAAATCCACGTGAAATCAAATCCAGGTTTGTAGGCCGCAGACCTGGCTGTGGCGTCGTGACTTTCCGGAGTGGTGGTCTGCGCTCCGGATTCAGTCAGACTCCATCCGCCTGCCAGCACGACGCAGACCAGGGACAGTAAATAGCGCTTCATGTTTCCTCCAGGGTGTGGATTCAGTTTCAATTTGTAGGTTCTCCGTGGGTATTGGCTGGCTGCGACCACCGTATCACCACCCACGTCGCGACCCGATCAATCGAGCAGCGCTGGCTTGACAGAAGATCGACAATTTCAGGACTGGATTGTTGTGAAGTGAAAACCGTGTCTTAACTGCACGGATATGTAACTGCGAACTAAGCGATAGAGATCAAAACTTCTCTACGTCCCTGCCCGTGCTGACATATGGGGCGGCCCCCAGTTCCAGAAGCAAGTCCACGGTCTCCTTGTGCGGTCCTCCAGAGCGTCTGCGAAACTTATCGTCGGCGTTGTAGTCGGCAAGGTGTTGGTAGACCAGCCCATCGGGATCACCCAGGGCGAGGCTCATTGCCGTCTGCCCATATAGGTCCTTCGCTTCCATGTCGGCGCCGTTTTCCACGAGAAACCGGACGACTTCGGTCAATGTATTTAATGCCGCACCGTGCAGTGCCGTCCGGCCCTCCGGCCCGACCACACCGATTTCATTGCCCCATTGCACCGTAAGCTTGACGGCTTCCAGGAAATTCTTCCGCTGCTGGGGAGTGAATCTGAAACCCCGGTCGGGGCCCATGCCGGCCGCTACCATTAAAGGCGTCGTCCCCTCCTCACTTGCCAGCGTAGGATCGGCTCCCCCTTCCACCAGGGCATGCATAGACGGGAGATCAGCAACTGCTGCTGCCAGCAAAAAAGGAGTCGAACCGGTCAAGCCCACCTGGGGCAGATAATTACCCAGGCTGCGACCAAAACGAATAACTTCATACGGCATGAAATCCTGACGGATTCGAGCGTTTGGGTCCGCGCCATGAGCCACGAGCGACCGGATCAAATCCGGCATGTTCTGTTGAACCCACAAACGGTCATTTGAAGCCCTGGGACGACTGACGAGGGTTGTCAAACCTTCCTGCACGGCCCAGTGCAGGGCCGTGAGCCCGTAACCATCCGTTGCATTCGGGTCCGCGCCGTTTTCTAGCAGGAAAAGCGCAGTTTCCTCCTGACCGTTGATACTGGCCTGCACCAGGGCGCTGCCGTCGTTCCGCGTGGCGCCATTCACGTCCGCTCCAGCTTCCAGCAGGATCCGGGCAGACTCCAAATCGCCCGCTTGCGCAGCAAACATCAGGGGCGTAAAGCCACCCTTCACTTCGGGAAGATAGACATTCTCGTTGTAGAAGTCATACAGGTGACCGGAATCTGCGTTAATGATATAGGGTGTGTGAACAGACACCGTAGCCGACGTGGCATTCACGTCGGCCCCGTGCTCAATCAGAACCTTCACGGTCTCCGAATGGCTTTGTGCCACCGCCCACATCAGAGCCGTCTGGTCCCGCTCGGACTCTTTCGCGTCTACAGTTGCCCCCTGATCCAGAAGCAACCTGACCGCCTCCGCATTGCCCGTGCGCGCGCACGTCATGAGGGGCGTCTCTCCTGTGGCCTGGGCGGCGTTTGGATTCGCTCCCTCGCCGAGCAGCTGCGCGACCAAGACTCGGTTCCCGTTGGTACACGCCATCGAGAGAGGCGTGACGCCATAGTCGTTCGCCCGGTTGACGTCGGCGCCGGCCCGAATCAGAAGTTCGACCATTTCAGAATCGTCCCGGGTTACCGCCCAGGTCAGCGCGGTCTCGCCGTACGCCAGGGGAGCATTGACATCGATATTCTGCTCGGAGAGCAGGGAACGAACGGCCTCATGATCGCCTGCCTTGACCGCATCCAAAACCTGGAGCTGGCCGCCTGCGGCGGCCAGCCCTGTGATTGACACCAAGGACAGGATCAACCAAACTGACAAACCCCTCGCTGTATTGTTCATACTCCCCATACCTTTCGTTCCGTTCACTTCGTTTCGGTGATTGGCCGGAATCTCCAACTCCCGTATCTACAGTCTATCGATATCCAGCATGCCGGTGGCGTCGCTGTACTCTGGGTCGAGGTAGCCCTCGGCGGGAATATTTAGCTTATCCAGCATGGTCAAGTAAAGGTTCGACAGGGGCTCATCTTCATAGCGGAGGTGCCGGCCACCCTTGAGTTTGCCGCCGGCTCCTCCGAACAACAACGCAGGAACGTCGTGATGGACGTGCCCCATGCCGCTGCTTAAGGAGCTGCCATAGTGAATGGCCGAATGATCCAGCAGTGAGCCATCGCCGTCCGAGGTGGAGCGCAGGTTGTCCAGGAAATGGGCAAACAGGTTCGAATGAAAGCCATCAATCCTCACACAGTTGTCGATCAGCCTGGCCGTTCCACCGTGATGCGAGGACGAGTGGTGCCCCTCGGATACGTCGAGCTCTCGATAGTCTCCTGCGCCTTGTTCCTGGCTCCACATGAAGGTAAAGACACGAGTCAAGTCGGCCTGGAAAGCCAGTGTAATCAAATCAAACATCAATCTGGCGTTCTCTGAGTAGGTGGGCATGACACCTGCGGGCCGTTCCACGTTCGGCATTTCCCGGTCGGTCTGCCCCTCAGCGATCTGGATGCGCCGCTCGATATCGCGAATCGAATCGAGATACTCGGTAAGCTTGCCGCGGTCGCCGGGACCGAGGTCGGCCGACAGGCGATTCACACCCTCGGTTACGGAATCGAGAATGCTGCGCTGGTTCCGGACAGTGCGGCGGCGCTCGAGGGGGTCCGTGCTTCCTTCTTCCCCGAGCAGGCGTTCGAATACGTTGCGCGGATTGTGTTCCATCGGCAGCGGCTGGGTGGGGCTTCGCCAGGAGATTGTCTTCAGATAGGCACCGCTGTAAGCGCCGTCGGATACGCCGACGATGTCGGAGGATTCCATGGTGAGTTCGAGCGAGCCCAGCTGGGTGTGCTTGCCCTGCTCCCTGGCTATGACCTGGTCCACCGAAATGCCCACCGCCCTGTTCGGCTTGGGATGAATGCCCGTCAGGTAAGCGGCACAGGGGCGCGCGTGAACTCCGCCCGATTCGTTCTCGCGCGGATCAGCCGCCTTGATGTCCAGGCCACTGAGCACCAGAAGTTGATCCCGGAATGGCCCGAACGGCGCCAGAGTGGGCGTCATCTCGAAACCGGCACCCTCGGTTGCGGGCGTCCATGTGTCCATGATTCTCCCGTTTGGACCGAAAACGAAACCGGCGCGGACTATGGGTTCAGTCGCCCCATTTTGAGCCCCAAAGGCCGGGACCATTCCGTCAAGCAGCGGCAGAGCTATTGCAGCCCCAGCGCCGCGCAAAAATGTGCGACGGGGGATGGACTTTTTGAAAATCATCATGGTCGTTGTTCCCTTCCCGTTTGAAACGGAGTGCTTCTGGTTACACCTATGATCAAAGACGACCAGTTGTAGCTGGGAGCGCTCTCCTCTACGATCTCTTGAACGACCGCAGCATCGTCATATTCGAGTTGTCGACCCAGGGCATAGGTGAGAAGTTTGTCAGTGAAGTTCGAGACAAATTGATTGGGATCGCTCAACAACACGTTCCGAAGCCCGGCCGGGCCCTCGAACCGGCTGCCGTCAAGCAACACTCCTGACGCATCAATAGGGGCGTTATCTTCGGTGGTTCGCCACCGACCGATCGCGTCAAAGTTCTCCAGCGCGAACCCGAATGGGTCCATCAAAGCGTGGCAACTGGTGCAAGCAGGATTAATCTGGTGCTCGATCATCCGCTCGCGCATCGTGAGGCCCTCGACTTCTTCTCTTCTCTCGTTCAGGGCCGGAACGTCGGGCGGGGCCGGCTGGGGTGGCGTACCCAGCAAGCTGTCCAACACCCATTTGCCGCGCAGGACCGGGGCCGTCCTGTTGGGACGCGACGTCGCCATCAGGACACTCCCCTTGCCCAGCAATCCTTTCCGGTTGTCATCCTTCAGCATGACGCGCCGAAGGCTACTGCCATAAACACCGGAAATTCCGTAATGCTGAGCCAGCCGTTCGTTGAGGTACGTATAATCCGCATCCAACAGGTCCAACACGCTGCGATCCTGGCGCAGCGTGTAGGTGAGGAAGAGCTCTATTTCCTGCTGCAAGCCGTGACGCAGCTCGGCATCGAAATCGGGAAACACCCCGACGGAGGGCCTGAAGGAACTCAAATTTCGCAAGTTCAGCCACTGTGCTGCGAAATTGTCCACCAGAGCGTTGGAGCGTCGATCGGCAAGCATGCGGCGTACCTGCTCATCCAGGACAGCGGGATCTCTGAGCCTGGCCTCTTCGGCCACATCCAAAAGCGCGTCGTCCGGAATGCTGCTCCAGAGAAAGAACGACAACCGGGAGGCCAGTTCCAGGTCGCTGATGGGACCCGCCGTACCGGACGCTACGTTCTCCGGATCGCGTTCGACGCGGAACAGGAACTCCGGGCCGGCCAGTATTCTCTGAAGTGCCAGTCCGATTCCTGCTTCGAAGCCCCCCTCGCTCCGGCCGCTACGGTAAAGGTCAAGCAGAGCCTGGAGATCGGGTTCCGTCACCGGCCGACGGTAAGCGCGGCGGGCCAGCCTCTGGAGAATGCTCTGGGCGCAGGCCTCTTCATCAGCCTGGATGGGGCTTCCGGCCCCCGCATTGCCGGCTGGGCGGCACTGGAAGATCTCGCGGCGGCTGGGTGTATCCCCCACACCCGTTGCCCGGTAGGGCCCAGAGATCGTGACATCTTCAACTGCCGGGTCGCCGCCCTTATATTCCCGGTAGTCGGACGCCATCGGACGCGGCGCGACCTCCATCAGGCCCTCGGGCTCCAGGGTTTTCTTCTCGAAAACGACCGCGACGACCCGGGTACCCGCTTTGGCCTGGAATCGGATATCCAATCCCTCTTCCGCACCTCCCAGCTCGTAGACCGCCTGTTCGGGGTCACCGACATAGACATTGCCGCTGCGTGGGTGGGAGGGTCCCGACGGGCCATGGCGCTCACCCCCCACCTCAAATCTACGGAGTCTGTCGCCGTCCAGAAAGACGTCGAGCTGGTGGGGCTCGCCCAGAAGTCCGCGGATGTAGAATGTCTGCTCCCGTTGCAGTCGGATTCTGACGCCGTACTCACCGTCGACTGGGAAGTGATGGCGGATTGCGAGTCCGCCACGCGATCCCAAAGGAAGGTCGTCGCTCAAACGGGTGTCCTGTGACAGGGCGTCGGCAGCCGAGTAGATCTCAATGGCGTTGGGACTCGAGGATTCTCCAATGGCGAGTCGGCTGATCTTCTGTGCCGCCAGCAGATACCGTTCCATGAGCAGCGGCGATACTGAGAGCACAGCCGCAAGATTATCAAACCCATCGCCCGAATTGTCGGCGGGTAGAAACGACTCGGCATCGAACTCCAAAGCAATCAGGTCGCGGATCGCGTTGGTGTATTCGGCACGGTTGAGGCGATGGAGAAGGGGCCTGACCGGGTCGGAGTCGGCCATGGACGTACGGCCAAGCCCCATCTCCAGATAGGTGACGAATGCATTAGAAGTGGCCCTGTCCGGACGCGGCGTTCCTGCAGGCGGCATCGAACCGTCCCGCACTCTCAGCAGGACCCTGTTCCACAGGTCCGCGTCCTGGCTGATCTGCTCGAGGTCGGCCGTTTCAAGCGACAGATCGGCCATAGCCTCGGTTCCGCTGTGGCAGGTCACGCAGTAGCGATCGATCACGTCGTTGTATTCGACGTATTCGGCCGTGGGACCGACAGGCGAGGCGGAGGACTGGGCCTGGGCTGGCTGAAGATAGAGGGATCCGGCCAACGCAATTCCAAGCGGGAACAGGACCGTTTTTACTGCTGGAGTCAGGTTAAATATTGTGGCATTCATGGGCTGTTGTTCGACACAGACACCGGGGAATAGCTCGGTCGACGGGCGTGAGCTTGTCTCCTCTTATCCCCCGCCCGGGAGACCTTCTCAGGTTACAGTCTGTTGCTCTTTTGCAGATGGTTCAAAGACCTCACATCTTTAGCATAACCGCGTTGACGGGTCAAGATTATTCATGAAGAGGTAGTGGGTCAGTTTGAATTCTTTTTCTTATACGGTCCACGCTCTTTCCCTTTCGGCTCGACCGCCTCCAACAATCCAACCATTTCCTCGACAGTCCAGACGTGATCTGAAACGCTCGCTTCCATCGCCGGGGTCACACGCAATGTCTGGTGCACGCGGCAGAAGTTGTAGTACATAAAGTACAGCGCGAGAGCCGCCGCGTGGTTCTGAATCTTCTTGCTGAACCCGTTTGTCAGGCGGGTGAACCGCCGCATCTGCATTCGCATGGTGAGATTCTGTCGTTCGACATAGCTTGTACTGATGTGATCTGGGTCTGGATCGCCAGTAATGGTTGCCATCCTAACTCCAATGCACTGCGCGGGAGAATAGCGCGTCTCGGACTCGACCTGCGACTTACCGTAAAGTTTCTGGAGGGTCGCATAGTCCACGTCCGCGCCGAACGCGTCCTCTACGGCAACTAGGTACGGCTTGTGACCGTCTGTCGTAATCTGAACGCGGTGTGCCAGGCGGGAAGCAAGATCCTGAACGAAAGCTGTGCCACATCCAGCATCACGGCGACCTACAAACCAAGATGGGATCAGTTTGGTGTCGGCATCAATCGCAGTCCACGTCCAAACATCGCCGTAACCAAATTCCCCTTGTTTATCCGCAGGAACATTCTTTTGCTTCGCATAGCAGAAGCTCCAGATTTCATCGAGTTGCAGCCGCTTACAGGTCAGGTTGCGAAACGCTTTGTCCTGATACTCAGCACAGACGAGAGCCATTTCGAGCAAGAGTTTTGTAACAGTGTTTTTTGAGAATCCAGTGATTCGGACTGTGGATCGGATGGAATTACCTTCCGCCAAGCAGCGGATGATCTGAGCGCGGGCTTTGGTGTCTAGCCGATTCATACTGACTATTATGCCTGACCAATCATGGACAGTCAAGCATAATAGTCAGTTTAAAGAAATCTACCCTTGCTTTCTCAGATGAACTGTTCGTCCGTCCGATTCGGCATCCGCGTCCATGGGGCGGATCGAACGTGTGTGCAGCCGGTAACCACGCTTCTTGAATCCAGACTGCTTCAATTGCTCATGCATCTTTGCTGCTTGCCCAAACACTTCCCGATCTATCGTGGGATTGTCTTTCAGTATCTTGTTGACGTTGAGTGCCTTCTTCATCCCCCCGGTCTTTTGCTCCTTTGTGGCCATGCGTCGTTCTCCTTGGGCTTATATGAAGGGCGTGTATTCCCCATTGAAGTGGATGACGCCCTTTGCTCCTCGCCGAGCCATATAGTCTGAAAGCAGATCGTGATAGTTCCGTATCTGGTCAGACTCGGCGGAAACTTTTCCAAAATCATCTATCTGCACGTTTAGGTCCTTTTCCAATACCTCCTTCGATATTCCATAGCCGTGACTGTGCCATTTCTTTGTGTTGTTCAGTTCTTTCGCTATCGCCCTAGCGCGGGACTCCTTCATCGCGCTGGTCACTCTTCTCTTTCGAGTCCGCGTCTTTTTCCAGTCCTTGAACTTGTACTTGCAGAGCCACTCTTTCAGCAGCGTAATAGACAGTTCCCTCTGGTGTTCGTATGAGTAAAGTTCTGCTTGGTCAAAACCATTTATTAGCAACTGAATCTCTGCCACATTAATGGTGCCGTTGCTCGCTTTGCGCATCAGATCATCGTAGCGCTCCAAATACCCCAATGCTGGGACCATCCTCGTGCCGTCCGCTTTATCTACCTGCGGATCAATCGGTCCTAGACGCGAGTAGTAATCCATATGGATCGCATCGCCCGACATGACCAAAATGGTGCCAGCTGAATACGCATAGTTCGGAACCAAAAACTCTACCGTGCCGTAGTGCTTTCTCAGCGTGTCGACGATTCGATGGACGACTTCGATGTAACCTCCGAGGGTAGTAAGTATGACAAGAGCTTTATCATTTTCGGGTGCCTGCGCATTCTTCTTCTCTATTGCCTTCCGGAGAAGATCGTCCACGCCACCGAACAGCGGCCCATTAAATGTGAGCGTGTCAGCCTTAAAGGTTCCCTCGATTGCGGATATACGCTGATCGAGTTGCTGCTCAATAAAATCATTCGCATTGCTCGGTGGCGGTAGGGGGTGGTTGTCAGGACTCATTCCTTGTCCTTGTTCCACCGGGCCTGCGCAGCCCTCTTAGCGATTCGACGCCGAGCGGCTGGCGTCAACTTCTCCGCTCGCGCCTTCCCACCCTTCAGGCCACCCAAACGACCCAACGCGACCGCATGCGGGTTCTTGGAAGAATCCGGATCATCAATAGGCGAACCGTCCATCTGTTCCCCAATTGCTGTTTCGACCACTCGCCGAGCTACTACCGCGAAGTCATGCTCACCCGCTTCCTTCACTTTCTTCACATTGTCCGTGCTTGAGCGTCTAGGCATATAATGATTCTACATACCGAAGGAATTATAAGCTAGGGTCGCATGTTATACTTTCAACCGAGCACCTCGGTTGAAAGCTATAAAAACGGCCAGAGTGGCGCAATCCTACCACGCTTCCCAAAAAACGCATTTTCAAAGTGACCCACTACCCATGAAGACAGTCGGTAGCACATGATCTGTCCGGTGGTCATAGCAAATGAAGTGTCCGGTCCTAATCAAGCCGGGGAGTGGATGAGGATGCATTCGCAAAGGAGGGAGGCGAATGCAGATGTATCCCGCCCGGGAACTGGAGCGGGCGATGAAAGTGAAGGAAGTGATCACGCGAGCGATGAGTGGACAGATCAACTGGATACAGGCGGCGGAGATCCTGGGGATATCGGATCGGCAGCTGCGGCGGTGGCGGAAGCGGTGGGAGGCTCACGGCTACGACGGATTGTTCGACCGGCGGACGCAGCGGCCGAGCCCGAAACGCGTAGCCGTGGAGCAAGTCCAGCAAGTGCTACGGCTATACCGGGAACAATATTTTGATTTCAACGTGAAGCATTTTGTCGAGAAATTGCACGAGGAGCATCAGATCGATCTCAGCTACACGTGGGTGAAGACGGCGCTGCAGACGGCCGGGCTGGTGGCCCGGGCGCGGAAACGGGGAACGCACCGCAAGGCGCGGCCGAGACGGCCGTTGCCGGGGATGTTGCTCCATATCGACGGCAGATCGCACCGGTGGATTCCGGGATGCGCCCATCAATGGGACATGATTGTGGTGTTCGATGACGCCACCAGCGAAGTCTATTACGCAAAGCTGGTGGATGAAGAATCGACCCCGACGGTCATGGCCGGCGTGAAGGAGGTGATCCAACAGCGCGGGGTCTTCTGTGCGTTGTATTCGGACCGGGCCAGCCACTTCGTGTACACGCCCACGGCCGGGGAACCGCCCGATCGGGGAAAGAAGACGCAGGTGGAACGGGCGTTGAATCAGATGGACATCGAATTAATCGCGGCCCATAGTCCGGAAGCCCGGGGCCGATGCGAGCGCTTGTTCGGGACCTGGCAAGGCCGGCTGCCTCAGGAACTCCGGCTGCGGGGCATCACGACCCTGGAGGAGGCCAATGCGTTTCTGGGGGAATGGATCGCCACGGGTCACAATAGCCGCTTCACGGTGAAAGCCGACGAGGTGGGGACCGCCTTCGTCGGGTACCGGGGATCGGAACTGGACAAGATCTGGTCCCATCAGGAAGAACGGGTCGTGGGCAATGACAATACCGTCAGCTACCACAAGCGGAGGCTACAGGTTCCCCAACAACAGTTTCGCTTCAGTCTGGCGCGCTGCCGCGTCCTGGTGTGTGAACATCTCGACGGCACGATCAGTCTGCACTACGGGCCCCATGAACTTGGCCGCTATGATTCGACCGGTTGCTTGCTCGGGGACCCGACCGCACCTGGCAAGAAAACCTCCAGGCGCAAGACCGCGGCCGCCTGATGCGGGCGACATCCAATCGGGCAAATCTGACGGACTGGGCGTCGACTCCAGCCGCGATTGCCGTTCTGAATGTGTGCCAATCTTAGTTGGAAATTGAAACGGCTCCAAACCCCATGGTTTGATGGTATTGGAAGAAACAACATCAAGCCTGTAAGAGAAAGGAGCCGAGATGAGGAGTCTGTTACGTTCGGTAAAGAAACGCAAGAAGTCGCGTGTGCTGGGTGAGGTCGAGGTCCTGAGCCGGGAGGAATACTCGGGACTGGAATTGGACTCGAAGGTGGAGATGATTCGGGCGTTGATCCCACTGGGGTTGATGCACGTGGAGGAGTTGCTCGACGAGGAAGTGAAGTCGTTGGCGGGTGAGCGATACGCACGAAAGGAGGCGGCGTTGCGGGGCCGGCGACACGGGAGCAATCCGGGGACCGTGGGGCTGGGTGGCCAGCGGGTGCCGGTTCGGGTGCCTCGAGTGCGCAGCGTGGCGGGCGGGGAGATTCCGCTTCGGACCTACGAGGAACTCAGTCCGGGTGGCGCGGTGAACGAGCTACTGCTCAGACGTGTGCTGTATGGGATCTCCTGCCGGAACTATGAATCGGCCGCTGAAGCGATTCCGGGAGCGATCGGACTGTCGAGTTCGACGGTGTCTCGAGGATTCGTCCAGGCGAGTGCCGCGAAACTTCGGGAGATGCAGGAGCGGGATCTGAGTGGCGAGGACGTCGTGGCGATCTTCCTGGACGGGAAGGCGTTTGCCGACGCCCTGATGGTAGTGGCCCTGGGCGTCACGCTTTCGGGCGACAAACGCTTCTTGGGCTTCGTGGAGACCGACACGGAGAACGAGCAAGTGCTGACTCCGTTTCTCCGTTCGTTGATGGAGCGGGGCCTGGACATCTCTGAAGGCGTGCTGGTGATTGTCGACGGCGGCAAAGGTCTGCGGGCGGCGGTCAAGAAGGCATTCAGGAATCGAGCCCTGGTCCAACGCTGCCAATGGCACAAACGCGAGAACGTCGTGAGATACCTATCGAAGACCGAGCAAGCCGTGTGGCGACGCCGGCTGCAGCGGGCCTACGAGCGCCCGGAGTACGACGAAGCTCGGGCGGCGCTCGGAGAGCTCCATGGAGAGCTCGAGGAGCGAAACCAATCGGGGGCTGCGAGCCTTGAGGAAGGCCTGGAAGAGACCCTCACGTTGCATCGGCTCGGCGTGTACGGGGTCTTGGGCCGTTCGTTCAAGACGACGAATTGCCTGGAATCGGTCAATGCCCTTGTCGAGGAAAGGTGTGCGAAGGTCGATCATTGGAAGAACTCGAGTCAGCGGCAACGCTGGTTGGCGACGGCGCTCATCGACATCGAACCGCGCCTGAGGAAGGTGATCGGCTACCGTCATCTTCCAAAGCTCCGCGAAGCCCTCCAGCGAGAGCTGAAAATTGAGGCGAAGACGTCGACGAGATCGAAGAAGAAGGTTGCATGACCCATCGTGAGCCGTGGAGAGTTTCAACTAAGAATGGGCTTGACTCGCCGTTCTGAGCGCATCCTGGGGTCAAAAAATGAGCCGGGCAACCCCATCCGCGGGTCCGGCGATCGAACTCCACCGAATGTGGGCCAGCTTCGCTACGCTCCGCTTGCCCACATTCCGCAACTCAGCACACTGCAATCCTGGAGAGTCCCGCTCAAACCTGAGCACCTCTCTTTTCAACAACCCAAACCGGACACTTCATTTGCTACAGAAAGCGGACATATTCACTTGCTACTGACAGATTATTCATGAAGACAGCGGGGTAAATTCTGAGAAGCGGGCGGTCGCTCCTTGGAAACGGCCTGAAAGAATGAAATCGGCGCATTGGATTGCGCCGGATCGATTGATATTGGAGCGGAACAACTCCGTCAACTCCATATGAGATCGGTCACCGAATCCTGAAGAGTCTGTTTGCTTTTCAAACTCCAGAAAGTTGATCTATTCGATCAAACATAAGAATCCCCAAAACTCATGTCACGGTGCTAGATTGACATTTGGTTGAGTCTTAAGAATGTCCCGGAAAAACACATCGAGTCACAGCCTTGGAACCTATCATGAGGAAGGAACCTAACGATTTCGGGCCGCATCCAGGACCGGAAGGTGAAATCCGGACGATCTGGGAACAACGACCGGATCGAATAACCCGCCGTGGCTTTCTAAACGGCGGGCTGTGGGCGGCGGCGACTACATTGGGAGCCCACATTCCCTATTTACGGTACATGCCGGCCGGGATGATTCCAGCGGCGCGGGCGCAGAACAAACCCACGGTGCTCCCCGAAGGTAAGGATCTCATTGTTCTTAACGAGCGTCCCCTCGGCGCTGAAGCGCGTCCCTACAACCTGGACAGCCCTGTCACAGCCACTCGCTACCACTATGTCCGCAACAACGGATATCCGTCTGCAATGGCCGAGAGGCGGGACAGTACGGGATACCGACTCGTAATCGACGGTGAGGTCGAACGGCGGCTGGAACTTTCTCTGAATGACCTGAAGAACGACTTCCCGACATACAGCTGGAACCTTCAACTGGAATGCGGGGGGAACGGTCGTGCCGGATTCAAGCCCAGTCCAAGTGGTATGCAGTGGACGGTCGGGGCTGTGGCCTGTGCCCGGTGGACCGGCGTGAGCTTGGCCGATGTGTTGAACGCCGCAGGTGTCCGACCCACCGCAATCTATACCGCACATCACTCCGATGACGTTCATCTGAGTGGAAATCCGGACCTTGAAACAATTTCCAGGGGCATTCCGATTTCGAAGGCTCTCGACCCTTATAACCTGCTGGCCTGGGAAATGAACGGCGAACCCCTGCCTCCCGTCCATGGATTTCCTCTCAGACTCATCGTCCCGGGTTGGCCTGGCTCGGCATCGGCAAAGTGGCTCCGGCGTATTTCGCTTCGGGACCGTATTCACGATGGGCGAGGCATGACGGGGTATTCCTACCGCATCAACAGGAATCCGGTCCGTCCGGGAACGGATGTTCCAGAGGAAGAGATGGAAATCATTCAGTCCATGCCGGTGCGGTCGATCATCACGCGGCCGGCTTCCGGAGCGCAGGTCCCGCTTGGCAGATCGCTCGGAATACGCGGTCATGCGTGGGCCGGTGACTTCGAGGTGATTCGTGTCGATCTCAGTCATGACTTCGGGCAGACATGGCATGCAGCACGGCTCGAAGCACCGACCAATCGCTACGCCTGGCAGCATTGGGAGATCGAACTGCGTCTGCCCACGACAGGCTACTACGAAATATGGGCTCGAGCGACCGACACAAACGGCCGATCTCAACCGCCTGTGGTACCCGGATGGAATCCCCGGGGCTACCTGAACAACTCAGTTCATCGGGTTGCGCTCGAGGTCATCTGAGAGGAACAGACAGGGATGCTAGTCGCCGGGAACAGGAATCAGCGAATGACTTTGCTGTTCTTATTCTTCGCGTGTGCGCTGATCGGTTCCACCCAGGCTTTCGCCAACTGGAAAGTCAGGCCATCCACGCGGCAGGAGTTGAAGCCGGGCGACGGGAGGGAAGTGGTCGCCAAACATTGTATGGTCTGTCACGACCACACGCTGATCACGACGCCTCAAATGACGCGGTCCCAATGGATGCGTGTCATCCGTGAAATGATCGAGGAACAGGGCATGGAGGAACCCGTACCCGAAATCCGTCAGGCTATCCTGGAGTATCTGGTTGACACCCAGGGGCCGCAGCCATAGCTCACGTTGTTTGAAGGACAGGAAGAGCAAGGTCACCCCTGCGATGCACGCTTCATCGCGTAGCCCCTCCGAGTAGCCCTCCGCAATGATCCATTCAATTGCCTCAGACGAGTACTTCTTCTTCGTCTTCCGGCATATCTCCCCTACCCGGTTTTCTGCCGACACTGTCTCACTCATTCGATCCTCACGCTGATAGTTCCGAGTAGAGAAGAGTCGCTCAGTTTTTCAGGTACTACTGTGCGAAATGCTGTGACGGGCTACACTAGGGGCCTTGACCACCCGAATCGGGACCCGCGTCCGAGCCAAACGGCCTTGGATTCCAGGAGGCAACAACCATCGGCGCTGGCCCCGATTCGGGAGGTAAAGGTCACCCGGCAGGGTGAGCACCCGTTTTCCTGACGCATTGGAGAGAGTCGTTTGGCTGAATCGAAACCCCTGCAGCGCTTGCTCGATACGCTGCCCCAGGTTGGACGCGTGGAGTGGATCGGGATCAGGCCCTCGCCGGGAGAGCCAATGATCGCTCTCGAGTCCGTCCAGATCAACCCCGACGAGGGGCTGGAGGGTGACCGCTTTGGCGGTCGGCCCGGAAATCCCAGGCAGGTGACCTTGATCCAGCAGGAGCATCTAAAGGTTGTCGCCGCCTGCCTTCAACGGGAAACCATCCCGCCTTCGTTGTTACGTCGCAATATAGTTGTTTCCGGCATCAACTTGCTGGCATTGAAAGACAAGTCTTTTCGCATCGGCGATGCAGTGCTGGAGTATAGCGGTCTGTGTCACCCCTGCAGCCAGATGGAGAGCCAGTTGGGCGCGGGCGGATACAACGCCATGCGAGGTCATGGCGGCATTACGGCAAGGGTCGCGGCAGGGGGTTTGGTTCGCCTCGAGGATAAAGTTGCCTATACCAACAATTAATTGAAAGGAATCGGTCACCACGGAGACCTGAGTTCGTTGGTCACCAGACACCAGACCTCATCCCAGACGCTGGCAAACCGTGCGGTGTCCGACAACCTCACTCCAACTATTGACATGCACTCTTGACCTCCCGGCGGGGATTTGAGGCCATTCACAAGCCCCCTTCGACCCTGAGGCCGAACTTGTTTCGCCCTACCCTTTGACACAAACGACCTGGCGCAGTTCGTGGACGATCTCGACCAGATCGCTCTGCGCCTCCATCACGGCGTCGATGTCCTTGTAGGCTGCGGGCGACTCGTCGAGGACGTCGGCATCCTTTCGGCATTCGACCGAGGCCGTTGCTATTTTATGATCCTCGATCGAAATACGGCGACGTGCCTCACCGCGTGACATCGTGCGTCCGGCTCCGTGTGAGCATGAATTAAAGGAATCGGTGTTCCCCTTGCCGCGAACGATAAAGGAGCGCGCGCCCATAGAGCCCGGAATGATCCCCATGTCGCCTTCCTGAGCTCTGACGGCGCCTTTTCTGGTGACCCATACGTTCTTACCAAAGTGTTTTTCCCTGGCAAGGTAGTTATGGTGGCAGTTGACCACTACTGAATTAAGGCCGACCGCACGGCCGAGGGCCTGACCGATGGCGTGGACTGAGGCCGACAGCATGAGTCTGCGGTTCGCGGCCGCGAAGTCCTGAGCCCACCTCACGGCGTTCCAGTAGTCGCCGAATTCCTCGGAACCCTCCGGAATGTAGGCGAGATCTTCATCGGGCAGATTGATGAACCAGCGGCGCATGTCCTCCTTCGCGCGCTGGATGAAAAACGCCCCGATGCGATTTCCCACGCCGCGAGACCCGCTGTGCAACATCACCCAGACCTGATCGCCCTGGTCCAGGCAGACCTCGATGAAGTGGTTGCCTGTGCCCAGCGTTCCAAGGTGGTTCACGTGATTGCCCCGGTCGAGCCTGGGATGTTTCTCGATAATGCGTGCATACCCGTCTTTGAGCTCTGTGTTCCACACGTTCCGGCTGGTTTCAGGGATATCACCCCACTTGCCGCGATCGTTTCGTCCGCCACGATCGGTTCGACCATGAGGGACGGCCGCCTCAATGCTGGCGCGCACGGCCTTCAGATTCTCGGGCAAGTTCTCGGCCCGGATAGTGGTCTGCGCAGCAACCATTCCGCAGCCGATATCCACACCGACCGCTGCCGGAATGATCGCCTTGTCGGTTGCTATCACTGACCCGACTGTCGAACCCATACCCCAGTGCGCATCGGGCATTGCGGCCACCCACTTATGGATGAACGGCATCTTCGCAAGGTTGCTGAGCTGCCCGATGGTTTTTTCGTCGAAAGGGACGCCCTTCGACCAGGCTTTGATCAGGCCTTCACCGGTGTTGATGACGTTGTATTTCGATTCCATGGATGCCTCCAGGTACCGTTCGATTGATTCGAAAAGGAGGTTACTCTAGAACCAGCAGAACCGGATACTGGCCGTGTGATGGTTTGTTATGCGTAACGGTTCCCCGGTGCTAGAATCTGCCGAAATGTCCCCCTCGGCGTCGAAACACCCGCAGCGCTTCACTCCGACCTTAGGGGTGAATCGGGAAAGCGAGATACCGCTTCACAAGCAATTGATGGAGCAGATTATCGTTCTCATCGCTACGGGTCGTTTCCAGCCCGGGGACGCGCTGCCCACGGTGAGGCAGCTGGCCCGCCAAAACGGGATTCATTACAACACGGTGAGTCGCGCCTACCGCGAACTGGTCGGGGACGGCTGGCTGCGTCGACATCCCGGACGCCCGCTGACGGTAATCGCGCCGGATTCTACAGCAGCCATTCCCCGGGACCTCGATGGTGTGATCGATATGACGATTCGACTGGCCCGGGAGTGTGGCTACACGAGCAGGCAGCTTGGAAGTCGCCTCATGGAACGACTGAAGGCACAACCGGACCACGTCCTGGTGGTGTCCACCGATCCCGGAATTGAAGAACTGCTTCTTACGGAACTGGACCCCAGGTTGTCCTGCCGGGTTGATTCATGGTCGCTCGATAAACTCAAATCCGCGACCGAGGTGCCCCTGGGCGCTTTGATCGTTTGTCTACGCGGAGGCGCCGCGTTCGTCCGGCCGCACCTGCCGGAACGATGGCCGCTGGTTTCGGTGTCGATCGGAGATCCGGGCGAAGCCGTAGTCAACATTCAGGATATGAGTGAGCCTTCGATGATCGCCTTGGTTTCGGTCAGTCCATTATTCCTTCAGCGAGCGGAGGGCATGCTCGCGCCTGCACTTGGCGATCTCCACACGCTTCAGGCACATCTCCTGGAAGACGGAAAGTCTCTGACACTGCGCAGCGTCGATCTCGTCCTTTGCGACTCGGTGGCGTTTCAACGCGTCAAAGCCCGCAACCGCTACGAATATCGTCTGATTGCTCCGGGAAGCATCGACGAGATTCGCGAATCACTCAGCCTGGCTGAATCATCCCAGAAGTCGTAATAGCCTGCGCTATGCGTCGAATCGTGACAGCCGTTCGGCTGTGACACCCCCGAAACTGTCACGTCCGTACGCGAACCTTCGGACCCGCACGCCGTAGATTGTCCACAACACTCGAATACGGGAGGATTTTGACATGGAAGGTTTTCTGTTCTGGATTCTTATCTCATACCTGCTCGATCGCAAGGTCGGAGAGGGAGATAGCGAAGTGTTGTCGCTTGGCCTTGCCAACACTGACGGGGCGGGTTCCGATTCTGATGAGACGACGGTAGGGGACGACGAACCTTCTCTGGACGAATTGTTTTCTTCGTACTATCGGTCTCCGGTGGAGCCCGATGTTGAGAGTGCGCTACGACGTTTCCTGACACGGGACTGCTACAGCTGTCCCGAAGGCTCGATTCCTCTCGCCATCTACTTCTTCGCTCGAATTGCAAAGGACAGGCCGTCTCTGGTCCGAGTGTATGAGCGTCAGTTGGGATCGGTATCCGGCCTGGGGGCTGAAGCTCTGCTCGAACTGCTCCGTCAGGCCGGTGATGCGGAGACCCGAGACATTCTCGAATCTTGCCTCGACGATTCCGACTACGCGGGGATCCGCGAAAGCATTGAGTGCACTCTGCAGTCCCAGATTCCGGAATTTCGAAACGCTCTGCTCGCGCCGGTTCGAACCTGCCTCGACCTCGATCTGCTCTGGGCCGAGTTTCTGGCGACGGGTAACGCGGAGGCCGTCCGGAAGATCATCGGCGTCCTGGACCGGCAGGATCTTGTGCGGGGCCGGCTGCGGGAGTGGCTGAACTCGGCCTCGAGCCAGGGGATCGCAAAAGTCAAACTCGACAAGCTGCAAGCACTCGGGCTTCGTTTTGACGTCAAGTCGAGAGAAATTCAGACGACCGGTGACCTCGATTGCTGGATCGTTCTCGATGGTGTCGGGCGGGACACGCAGTCTGAGCGCGCGAAGGCAATCCGCAGCCTGTTGCCCTTCGAATTATTCAGCGACGAACTGGAACACATCGCGATCAAATCGGCTGCAAAATGGTCGTTGGCTTCGAACGCCGCGAGGCACCCGTTGGTTCTGGAAACCTGTGTTCAAGCGCTTGAGGACCGCGAACTGCCTGTCCGGCTCTCGTTGCTGGAGATCCAGGCGGAAGCTCATCTGGCGAACTGGAACGCGAGTGAAGCCGAGCGTTTGCTCGGCGAGTACGTTCGTCTGAATCCGGACAATGCCGACATGGCGCGTAAGCATGCGGACGCTGAACAGGGCGTTGTTTCGATTCCGGTTCAGACCAGCAAGCCTCAGTTCTGGACCTGGTGGGTTGTCCACGCAGTCGCTCTGGCCGGTGTCGCCTGGCTTGGATTCTCCACCGGGTTCGCGTCCAGGTTTGAGGCGATCGTCGGATTGTCCTTCTGGAGCGCCATCGTCGCTGGGGCTGTTGGCCTGATCGTTGCCCTGGCCGGGGGTGCGATCCGGCAGGTCTTCAATGGCCTGATAGAGCGCGCCGTAGTGCTCGAAACCGACAATGGACCGCACTATCTGGGGGATGTCCCCGGCCCGTTCTGGTTCTCACCCTGGGTGCGCTTTGCATGGCTGACAGGTGTCGCCGTGATCAGCGTCTCGGGGGCAGGTCTGCTTGCCGCGGGGCTGACCGATCCTGGTAATACGGCCGCGTTCGCTTTGTGGTTTGGGATTTTCATGGTGTCGCGATGGGCGATCTCGACCCTGGTTGCCCGTCAATTTCAGAGGGTTCGACGATGAATGTGAAAGGACACGGAGACAGGAAGGTGACTCTCTTCATAGGATGTGCCGCTCTGGTTTCAATGATTGGCATTCTGGCTTGGGTGATCGTCACCCAGCCCATGTTGGGTCGAGGGCCCACATCGGTGACACCCGTGATCGATCCTTTGCGTCTGGAACGTCACACGCGGGTTCTTTCCGAGGAATTCGTGCCGCGCGACTGGCGTCACCCGGAAAACCTGGGCCGTGTCGCGGCATATATTCGCGACGAGTTCGCGGCGGCGGGTGGGGCCGTAGAGGATCAGCCATATCCGATGGACGAGGAAACTTATCGCAATGTCATCGGAGTGTTCGGGCCCGGTACCGACTCCCGAATCGTTGTCGGGGCTCACTACGACGCCTTCGGCGAATTCCCGGGTGCGGACGACAACGCAAGCGGAGTCGCGGGTCTTATCGAACTGGCGCACCTCCTGGGCAGCGCGGACTTGGGACGTCAGGTGGAACTGGTAGCGTTTACGCTCGAGGAGCCGAAGACAGCTGACGGCGACGGCCTGTTTCGAAGCGAGTATGGCGGCAGCGCGGTCTACGTCCGTTCACTTCTGGATGAGAACGCCAGTATTCGTGTGTTCCTGAATCTCGAAATGATCGGGTACTTCAATGATCAGCCCGACAGCCAGAGCTTCCCGATCGGACTGTTGAACTGGTTATATCCGTCTCAGGGAAACTTCGTCACCATCATCGGGCGGATTGGCCAGGGGAGAGTCGTTCGTCAGGTGAAGCGGGCGATGAGGAGCGCTGCGGGATTGCCCGTCTACTCGATGAGTGCCCACGAATGGGTCGAGGGCGTGGACTGGTCCGATCATGCAAACTTCTGGGCCGCCGGTCACGAGGCTGTCATGATCACCGATACCAGTTTCTTCAGGAACAAGGCCTATCACACTGCGGAGGACGGGGCCGATCGACTCGACTACGAGCGCATGGCCGAGGTGGTGTTGGGAGTCTATGCGGCCGTGATGGCATTTTCCGACGAGGAGGAGGCACGATGAACGATCACCCCAAGAAACCCGATCTATTCCGAACCTACCGCCTCGCGGCTATCGGCGGAAGCTTGGTCTTGCTTGCCGTTGCGGCGCTTGTATGGATCGGTGTGGATTTCGGCTCTAATCTTGACTCAGCGGGGGTACGGATCGCTGAAAGCGAATACTTTTCCAACGACTACCGAACGGCACGTGACCGATTTCGGGCTCGCGCTCTGGAAGCCGGGGGCCGGCCTGAAATCCTGCCGCTCGAGGCAACCGGACCCGATGGTGAGGACCTGTCGATCGATATCGCCTGGTTCGGCTCGGAATCTCCACGCCGCGTGCTGCTTCACATTTCGGGCACCCATGGGGTGGAAGCGTTTGCGGGGTCAGCCATACAGCTTGGACTGATCGAGGACCTGCCGGTGTTGCCTGAAGACATGGCGATCGTGTTCGTCCACGTCCTCAATCCTTACGGGATGGCCTGGCTCCGCCGCTTCAACGAGAACAACGTCGATTTGAATCGGAACTTCCTTCCGAACGGGGAAGCCTACCGAGGACATCCGGAGGGATATGGGGACCTCGATGATTTCCTCAACCCCACGAGGCTGTCGGCGGTGGACATGTTTCCCCTCCGGGCCGCATGGCTGATTCTTCGACACGGACGACCGACGCTCGAGGCCGCTGTTGTCGCCGGGCAGTACGACTATCCGAAAGGCCTGTTTTTCGGAGGTCACGAACCCCAGCCGAGCGTTCGGCTTTATTCGGACTTCCTCGTTCGAAATCTCGGCCCGGTGGAGAAGGTATTCGCAATCGACGTCCATACCGGTCTCGGTCCGTTCGGGGAAGACACGGTACTGGTTTCACAGGGCAGCTACGATCGACTCCGCACACTCCTCGGCGAGCGGGTGCAGGCCTTCAGCAGCGACGAAGGCAACGTCGCATATGAGATACGGGGCGGGCATCATAGTGGCGTTGAGACACTCCTGGATGGCGTCGAGGTCGATTTCGTCGGTCAGGAGTTCGGAACCTACGGACAGGTTCGGGTACTTGGCGCATTAAGAAAGGAGAACTATGTCCACCAGCATGGCGATGGCGACGTGGCCAGCCCGCACAAGACAAACCTGAGGGCCACATTCTATCCGGCAGATCCGGATTGGCGGGGCAGGGTGTTGGTTCGAGGGAAGGAATTGTTCGATCAGGGGGTCGCAGTCCTTCTTAATCAATGAATCCGCGGAGACAAACAAGCGTTCTGACACCGGGGATTCGACCGGACGAGTATCGAAGCCGGTTTGAGGCACTCCGCAGCCTCGTCGAGGAGGCCGGCCTGGATCTCTTCATCGTGTCGAGTTCCGAAAGTATCTACTATTTGACGGGAGCATCGTTCGAGCCCCTGGAACGTCCCTTCTTCATGTTGGTTCGGCCGCGGGGGCAGGCCGTGCTGCTTGTCCCACGACTCGAATCCGAGCACATGAAGAAGGCCCACAACGTTGCTGCCGACCAAGTCAACAGTTACAGAGAGTATCCAGCCCCCGAGGGAGAGGGATGGTCTGAGTGTCTGCTCGCGCTGGTCGATCGAGATCAGCAGATCGGCGTCGAACCCTCGATTCCCCTGGGCACGTCGGCCCAGCTCGAAGAGTATGCGTTGCGCGTGGCACCCCTGGTGGACCAACTGCGTCGGGTGAAGTCTCCGGCAGAAATTGCGATGATCCAGCGCGCCGCCCGATATGCGGACTATGCGGTCGAACGGCTGATGCGCGTCTCTTATTCCGGAGCGGCAGTTGCCGAAGGGTTTGGGGAGACTCGAACCGTAACGTCCCGCATCATCCGGGAAGTCGATCACTGGGAACCGCTTACGACAAAAGTCGTCATGGCGACGTGGGCGGCGCCCCGGAGCGCAATGCCGCACTCTGTGCCGGAGCTGGGCGACCGGCTTGGCGACGGACCTCATATCGCCCTGGCGCTGACTCGCGTCAATGGTTACGCCGCCGAATGCGAAAGGACGTATTTCACGGCTCCGCCATCGGCCGGGGTGCGACGGGCGTTCGCGACGGTTACGGAGGCGCGCAGGATAGCCTTTGACATGATCCGACCGGGTTTGCCATGTGCGGATCTCGACCGCGCAGTGAATGAGTTTCTCTCAGACGAAGGATACTCAGGGGAAGATCAACGCTTACACCGCGCGGGGCACGGGTTCGGGTTGGGCAACCACGAACCACCCTGGGTCGCGGAAGGCAGCCGGGATCGGCTCGCTGAGAACATGGTCATCAGTATCGAGCCCGGTATTTACTTCCCAGGAATCGGTGGCGTCCGTCATTCCGATACCGTTCGGGTGACTTCGGATGGCTACGAACTGCTCACCCACTATCCCAGAGAACTCGATCGGCTAACGATTTTGAAATCGAAAGCGACCTCGCGCATCAAAGGTTGGATGGTGCGGCGAACACTACACCTCGACCCAGCGGGCAGGTCCTGAATGCGACCCACGCTGGCAGATTTGACCCGTCGCATGAGTGCGCTCGAACAGCGACTTGGCGAAGGCGCACTCGGTCTTCATGCATTGCTGGTGGATGGGGATGGCAGCAAGAAATCCGAGGTCAATTTCAATTCGAATCGATACTTTCCCATGGCCGGTGTCGTAAAGATCCCGATAGCCATGAAGCTTGATTCCGATCATCCAGCCACCTGATTTTCATCACAATCAGCGCTCTTTTGCGGTTCGTCCGACGCTTCCTGTCGTCTTTGTAAGTGAAGGCAAAGCACGGGGAGATCATGGAGCGACAGTTCAACATGACTCAAAACCAGAGCGATCTCTACAAGCACATTTGCGCTTTCCGATTCGACCAGGGAGGAATGGTATTCCCGTTTTCTCAAAGGTTGGCGCGGGACAACGGCTGGTCCAGGGGTTACACCGCCCGGGTCATTACCGAGTACCGGCGATTTGCGTTTCTGGCCGTTGTCGCAGGCCACCCTGTTACGCCCTCGGATCAGGTCGATCAGGCCTGGCACCTTCATCTCTTATACACAAGGTCTTACTGGCAGCGATTTTGCGGGGAGGTACTGAAGACAGTGCTTCATCACGAGCCCACACAAGGGGGTTCTGAAGAGAGAGGTAAGTTTGACGGTTGGTACCAGCGGACGCAGGAAAGCTATGGCCGCTTCTTTGGAGATGAACCGCCCGATGATATCTGGCCCGAAGCCGGAGTCCGGTTCGATGAAGACATCCACTTCAGGAGGGTCAACACGAAACGCTCCTGGATCATTCCGAAACCATGGGTAAACGGAGGATCGTCATGATGAATCCGATCACAGGTCTGTCTGGAGCAGAGTTCCTTCTCTTCTACCTCATCATCAGTGCAGCGACACTGTTGGCGTGCCGCTGGTACATATTGACCAGGGATCCCACGCAGTCGATGACGGCGCCCGTCATTCCCAAGCGCGTGGATCCCTACGAAATCGCTTACATGCAGGGCGGGCAGAACGAGCTTACGCGTGTGATCATCGTCGGGCTGGCCGAGCGCGGCTTTCTGCGGATCACCACGGAGAAGGTTTTGTTCTCCGCGAATGCCGGGTGTCGAATCGAACAGACCGACAACCCTGAGGAATTGAATGTGTTGATTGCGATGGAGGCCACGGTTTACGACTGGTTTTCGACTGCCCGGAGTTCCGATGAGGTCTTCAGTGGAGACCTTCCCGACCGGGTGGGATCGCATTGTCTGGCGTACGAAGAGACGCTCCAACAGCAGCATCTGTTGAGTGATGGGATTGCGGAGGCTCTCCGCTGGCGGGTGGGCCTGACGGGAGGCGCAGTTTTCGCAGGAGTCGGTGGCATGAGGGCGCTCGTCGGTCTTGAACGCGAAGAACCGATTGGTGTTCTGATTGTCCTTCTCGTTGTCAGCATCGGGATACTGATCTCCATCTGCGCTCCGGATCGGCTTACGGCCCGGGGCAAGGCCTACATCGAGGAGTTGAAGCACTCATTGGACGCGGTCGGCGACTCCGCCGGAACTCGCTACGCGCTGGCGACAGCCCTCCTTGGTGTTTCGGGTCTTGCCGGCACACCTTATGAAGAAATCGGAGAGGCGTTCAAGAAGAGCAAGTCTTCGACGGCTGAGGCGTGTGGCGGTGGTTGTGGGGGTGGGGGTTGCGGCGGTTGTGGCGGTTGTGGCGGCTGCGGCGGATAGCGTTGCTCGCCCGGCTCTCCGGGGCTTGAGACAGTGGCAGCGGATTTCTGGTTCGCCGGCGATCACAAAGATGCCGATGGCGGCGGTGATTTCACCGGTGCCAGTGTGGGTTGCAGCGGGTCGATCGATATGTTGACTGGCACGTTTAAGAGGCGCGCTTCATTCAGATAAACGCGATGAGCTTTGACAGTGGTGCAGTATCATAAACCCACAGCAACCCGGCAATAGAGAACGTCTGGAAGGCGGATTCCGGTGAACCAATCCAAGCAGTCAAGCGACGAAAGTTCAGGTCGAGAACAACAAATCGACGCAATCATCGTCCGTTATTTGCTCAGACTCGAAGCAGGGGAGCAGCAGAAGTCCTGCCGCGAAGCGATAGCTGCCCAGAACCCATCGTTCGAAAAAGCGCTCCGGACACATTTCGAAAACGAAGACATGTTCATGTTCCGTCCCGATTTTGGCGACGACTACGAGGACGTCGAGGAAATTGGCCGCGGAGGCATGGGAATTGTATATCGAGCCTACCAGAAAAGATTGAAGAGAACGGTCGCGATCAAGACCATCAAGGAAGGCAATTTTGCGATCGGGGCGGACGTCGAGCGATTCCTCAAGGAAGCGCAGAGAGCGGCCGGATTGCGACACCCCCAGATTGTCACTGTGTACCAGGTAGCCGAGCACCAGGGTCAACACTTCTTTGTCATGGATTTTATAGATGGCCAGAGTCTTGCTGAACTCATCAGGAAGGGTGGGCCTTTGCCTTCAGCCAAAGCTGCGCAGTACGTCCGGACGATCGCCGAGGCGATCCACTACGCCCATCAACGGCAAATTCTCCATTGCGATCTCAAGCCTGCCAACATCCTGTTGGACGGAGACGGAAGACCGTATGTTACGGACTTCGGCCTGGCCAAACGCCTGGTCGAGAATGCCCGTTCAGGGTCTGAGGCAGTACGGTCCGGTCCTGGTGGCGGTTCCCCCGTCTATATGGCTCCGGAACAGGCGATGGCAGCGATGCCGAGGGGCGACCCCTCCCAGGACGAATTGACAACCGCCACGGATGTCCATGTGCCTGTGGCGATGGACCCTACGAGCGCCGCGGCAACCGGGCACGAGTTGACAACGGCAACCGATGTTTATGGGCTTGGAGCCATACTTTATGAGCTCCTGACCGGGTCGGCGCCGTTTCACGGAGAGGCCCTTCAACAAACTTTGAAGCGGGTGGCTTACGACCCCCCCGATCCTCCCAGCGAACGAAGTCCGAATATCGACAAGGATCTGGAAGCCATTTGTCTGAAATGCCTCAGCAAGGACAAGGACCAGCGATACGGATCAGCCTATGGACTGGCAATGGATCTGGGCCGTTATCAGGCCAGGGAAGAGACCACGGCCCGCCAGTGGAGGCGGAAAGAGAGCGCGGTTCGGTCGTGCCACCGAAACCCCGTTGCCACCGGACTGATTTCGGGTGTCGGGCTCATTTCGATCCTGACCGTCATCATGGCCGTGGCGGTGTATCAGGCCGGTACGGAGGCTCTAATTCAGACGGCCCTCCGGAGCAACAGCTCGGCCGCCAAGAATCTGGCCAGAACCGCGCTGCTGCAGGTGTGGGATTTAAGCCATGCCATCGAGGGGGCCGCCGGCGAAACCACGTTGTCCGAACTGCTCGCGCTGGCGGACCATGCCGGTTTGCAGCGTTATCTGGAACAGACCTGCAGGGGGGAGTCTATCCCTTTCGCGAGCTGCTCGGTTATGGATGGGGCCGGCGTCCAGGTGGCGCGCGTGGGAGAAGTGGAGGCCGAGCTTACGCAAGAGCGTTTCAACTGGAGAGATTATTTCGAGGGCGCCCGGGCTCACACCGGTTTGCAGGGCAGACGGTCGATTCATCTCTCCAGGGTATACCGCAGCAGAAATGACGATCTCTACAAGTTCGCGATGTCGGTGCCGATCTTGGATGCGAAGGCTGAATTTATAGGCGTACTCGTTGCCGGTGTGACAACGGATGCGGTCTTCGTACCCGATGATGACAATCGCCGTCGAGTGGTGCTTGCCGCCCCGGAAGATATCAATGGCCCCGTAGTGGACGGCGAACTCCACCGTGGTCATGCCGTGATCTTATTTCATCCCGCATACCGGCGCGGCGACACCGCCGTGGAGACTGCTTCGATGGTGCCGAATATGAACTGGGTCCATGCCGAGGAACTCGATGATTCCAGGCTGTCACTCGATCCGGACGACAACTATGAGGATCCTGTTGGAACCCAACATGCTGATTACAGTGGTCGTTGGATTGCCGGGTTTGCGCCAGTAGGCAACACGGGCTTTGTCATGGTTGTCCAGCAACGCTATGAGGAGGCGCTGGCCCTGGATCCTTCCACTGAGCGGAATCTGGTCCTGTGGTGTGTCTTCGTTATCTTACTGGCGATAATGATCGTCGCGTTCGTTCTGTGGCCCTGGCCTCGCCGTTCGGCTACCGACACACACAAATTGTAACTCGTGGCCTGTAACAGAGACATCGCCAGTGGCGCCGACGGGTCTTGCCAGGCGAGATCGCGAAGCGAGGAGGGAATGATGCTGTTTCATCATGACCCGGCTTAATAATGCGGGGCAAAGATATCGGCGGCAACCCCCATCGGCCCGAAGGGTTCGGACGGAACGGGGCCGTCTTCGTTGTCGCTCCTCCTCGGAATGTAGGAGCATTCCCTCGTCGTCGACTCCTAAAATCCGGCCCCGTTGCGCTCCGAACGCCACTGGCGATGTCTCTGTTACAGGCCACTAATCAGCTCTCCTTCGGTCTGATCGCGCCAGCGATGCCTTCTATTCCTGATTCGTGAACAAAGTTGGTTCAGAGTAGTTCTTGTTGCTTGTCTTTCAAACTGTCTCTTAGACCGCTCAACCCTCGACGGAGTAAGCCCGCCACGCTCGCTTTACTTCGATTCATTAGCTCGGCGATCTCAGTTACCTCGAGGTCTGCGAGGTGGTGGAGTTCTACGGCCATTTGCTGGTCTTCAGGTAAGGCATCCAAAGCCTCCACGAGGTAACTCGCTCGCTCGTTTTTGAAAAGAGAGTCAAGCCCATTCTTAGTTGAAACTCTCCACGGCTCACGATGGGTCATGCAACCTTCTTCTTCGATCTCGTCGACGTCTTCGCCTCAATTTTCAGCTCTCGCTGGAGGGCTTCGCGGAGCTTTGGAAGATGACGGTAGCCGATCACCTTCCTCAGGCGCGGTTCGATGTCGATGAGCGCCGTCGCCAACCAGCGTTGCCGCTGACTCGAGTTCTTCCAATGATCGACCTTCGCACACCTTTCCTCGACAAGGGCATTGACCGATTCCAGGCAATTCGTCGTCTTGAACGAACGGCCCAAGACCCCGTACACGCCGAGCCGATGCAACGTGAGGGTCTCTTCCAGGCCTTCCTCAAGGCTCGCAGCCCCCGATTGGTTTCGCTCCTCGAGCTCTCCATGGAGCTCTCCGAGCGCCGCCCGAGCTTCGTCGTACTCCGGGCGCTCGTAGGCCCGCTGCAGCCGGCGTCGCCACACGGCTTGCTCGGTCTTCGATAGGTATCTCACGACGTTCTCGCGTTTGTGCCATTGGCAGCGTTGGACCAGGGCTCGATTCCTGAATGCCTTCTTGACCGCCGCCCGCAGACCTTTGCCGCCGTCGACAATCACCAGCACGCCTTCAGAGATGTCCAGGCCCCGCTCCATCAACGAACGGAGAAACGGAGTCAGCACTTGCTCGTTCTCCGTGTCGGTCTCCACGAAGCCCAAGAAGCGTTTGTCGCCCGAAAGCGTGACGCCCAGGGCCACTACCATCAGGGCGTCGGCAAACGCCTTCCCGTCCAGGAAGATCGCCACGACGTCCTCGCCACTCAGATCCCGCTCCTGCATCTCCCGAAGTTTCGCGGCACTCGCCTGGACGAATCCTCGAGACACCGTCGAACTCGACAGTCCGATCGCTCCCGGAATCGCTTCAGCGGCCGATTCATAGTTCCGGCAGGAGATCCCATACAGCACACGTCTGAGCAGTAGCTCGTTCACCGCGCCACCCGGACTGAGTTCCTCGTAGGTCCGAAGCGGAATCTCCCCGCCCGCCACGCTGCGCACTCGAGGCACCCGAACCGGCACCCGCTGGCCACCCAGCCCCACGGTCCCCGGATTGCTCCCGTGTCGCCGGCCCCGCAACGCCGCCTCCTTTCGTGCGTATCGCTCACCCGCCAACGACTTCACTTCCTCGTCGAGCAACTCCTCCACGTGCATCAACCCCAGTGGGATCAACGCCCGAATCATCTCCACCTTCGAGTCCAATTCCAGTCCCGAGTATTCCTCCCGGCTCAGGACCTCGACCTCACCCAGCACACGCGACTTCTTGCGTTTCTTTACCGAACGTAACAGACTCCTCATCTCGGCTCCTTTCTCTTACAGGCTTGATGTTGTTTCTTCCAATACCATCAAACCATGGGGTTTGGAGCCGTTTCAATTTCCAACTAAGATTGGCACACATTCTGAAAAGACGCAGACTCGGAGACGTCAGGTCGGCAGGAATCAGTGTTCCCAGGCGAGCCGCTGAGTCTTCCACGGTTTCGCGGTAGCTCTGCTCCAGGGCTGCATTTCGCTTTTGCCGGTTAAAGTGCCGGGCGGCATCGGTCAGCTTGTGCGTCAGAATCGTGCGCAACCATCCCGCAAATTCCTGCTCTGTGTGTCCGTGAAACTGCGGTAGAGTGACGACGGCCTGCAACAGGACATCCTGTACGATGTCGGACGCCTCGAGTTTTTTTAGAAGCGCACCGCCTGACGCCAGTGCGACTCGAGCCAGGACGCGCAGGTAGCTTCGATACAATTCGGGCCGAAACTCCCCGTTGCTGTCGGTTTTCACGTGATGTGTGCCTTCGCAAGTTCACTGTATTGATCTTTTGTGGGGGACTATACCGCACAAACCCTCATTCTGAAATTTCCCCGCACTTTCCGCTTCGTGCCGCATTGTAAGCCCCGGCGGCGGCGTTGCCCTGACCCCGCCTCCGACGCTTCCCGACGAGAAACCGTGACAATCGCAGGCCCTCGCGGCCAGAGTCGTCCTGCGGTGGACACCGCCCTAACAGCCCGTGGCATACGAGGCTGCCACGACTGGTGTGGCGGTTCGGTTTGACAGCGTCTATAGATATTTGCTTGTCGCGATTCCAGGATTTCTGCGGTCTATAATTTTCGGTGCGTCGTCTTAGTCCTTGAGGGCACATATAGGGCTCTTTCGATACGTTCTACAACACGGTTCGACGAAAATAGGGGAAAATGATCATGCGTCTACTTGGGGGGAACTCACCAATGCCAGCCAGGAACATGACCTATATCAGTAGTTTGTTGATTCTTCCTGGGTTGTTTGTGCTTTTTTACGCGATTCGCGTTCTAACTGACGGAAACGCATTCAGCCAGACGAAATGGTTTACGTTGTCAATGATCGTCACAATGATCATTTTGGAGCGACTCTACAAATATAGACACGCTGTTTCTCAGCGGTCTGTTCTAGCACGGGATATTTCGTCTACGCTGGTCAATCTGTATATCTCAGGTGCCGTGGCCGGTATGATTTTCTTACCTGTACTGGCGTTCTTCCCAGAGTTCTTTTTCGGCCGCGATTCGTTCTTTGCTTTATCGGAGCAACTCGGGCCGTTCTGGTTACAAGTTCCTGTGACGATGTTGTTAGTCAGCCTTTTCCGTTACTGGATGCACCGGCTGCAACATAAAGTCCCGTTCCTGTGGGAGCTTCACTCCTATCACCACAGGGTAACGGATCTGAAAGCCTCAAATTTGTTAGTTTTGCACCCCATTGATTACGCTCTTCGAAATGTTCTGGTGTTTACTCTGCTGGGCCTCATTGGCTTCGATCCATTCGCAATCCTTGTCGGGGTCAGCGCAATCAGAGTAACCGCGGTCTTTTCTCATTGTGGCGGCGATGTAAAGGGAGGATTCCTGAACTATATATTCGTGACGCCGGAGGTCCATCGATGGCATCACGCGACAGAGGTTCCCTCCGGGCACAAATATGCCGTCAACTACGGCGTGGGATTCGTCGTTTGGGATCTGATTTTTGGAACGTTCCATCTGCCTCAAAAGGATGGTCATCCAGAGCAACCGGAGCAATTAGGGCATCCCAGCGGATTAGCCGACGAAAGCAACTATCTAAAACTGTTACTGGTTCCGTTCGGGCTGCGTAGGTTGTTTCCCTCGACAAAGCAGTTGACACAAAGTTGAGCGCATCAGCACCTTGAGAGCCGCCGCCGATGGCACTATTCCCGGGGGGGCGCCCGTTCCTGTCCGCCTTCCGCGATCGGAAGACCGCGGTGATGTCGTTTCTCCGGCGCGCGGGGGATCCGGGGCCGGACGGCAGATGAGGGGTCGAGAGGCGATGGGGGTCGATCAAGGTTTGAGCGGAGCAATCACCTGACCGCGCTTCGAGCCGCAACGGATGCGCGAGGTCGGACCGATCCGAGCGACACTACCAGGACCAACGATGCAACACGCGCAGCAATTTCTGAAGACGCATGCGTCCGCTGTTGGCCGTCACCGGGCATCAGCCAGGAACTGTTAGGTTTTTCGCTTACGTGCGTTTGGATCCTGGAATCACGCTGCAGCGTTGTCGGCGATATCTGCATAATTTGCTTCGGCTGAGTACTGAACGTGTCAACACCCACACCCCACCGCTGCGCCTCCCGAGCGCCGTCAGCTCTTCGGGCACACCCGTCGCCATGGTGAAACCGATGACGACGTTAGACGACCTCCTCAACCCGCGCTCCATCGCCATTGTCGGAGCCTCCGACGACCCGGCACGGATCGGCGGGCGGCCGCTGAGCCACATGATCAAGCAACGCTTCGCCGGTGGCATCTACCCTGTGAACCCGAGACATGACACCGTGCAGGGGCTGCGCGCATATCCGACGCTGGGCGACATCGATGGCGAAGTGGACTTCGTATTGGTCGCGGTGCCCGCGCCGATGGTTGCCGAACAGGTCCGTGCGGCGGCGGCGAAGAAGGCTCGAACGGTGATGGTCGTCTCTTCCGGATTCGCCGAGGCCGGGCCGGACGGCGGCCTCATGCAAGACGAACTGAGCGCGATTGCGGCCGAAACCGGGATCCGGATTATCGGTCCCAACTGCCTCGGCGCCTTTAATTCCGAGACCCGGTTCTACCCCACTTTCAGCACGTCGATCGACCGGGCGACACCGCATCCCGGAGGCATTTCGATCGCCAGCCAGTCCGGGGCCTATGGCAGCCATATCTACATGGCCGCGCATATGCGGGGACTCGGCATCCGGTACTGGCTGACCACCGGCAACGAGGCCGACCTCCATGTTGCCGAGGCGATCCGTCTGCTGGCAGGGCGCGATGACGTGCACACCATCATGGCCTATGCGGAGAGCATCAAGAATGGCCCGATGCTGGTCGAGGCGCTGGAGATTGCCCGGGCCAACCGTACACCCGTGATCTTCATGAAGGTCGGACGTTCGAAGGTGGGGATGGCTGCAGCCCGTTCGCACACCGCTTCGCTGGCCGGCGAGGACGCAATCTACGATGTGGTGTTGCGCCAGCACGGCGCGTGGCGGGTGCAGTCGACCGAGGAAATGCTGGACATCGCTTATGCCTGTCGCCCGCGTATCTATCCCGCAGGCAAGCGGCTGGGGCTGGTGACCATTTCCGGTGGGGCCGGCGTACTGATGGCTGACGCGGCCGCGGATCACGGGCTCGACGTTCGACCGATGCCGGAAGACGCGCAGACGGAACTGAAGCAGATTTTGCCCTTTGCGTCGCCCCGCAACCCCGTCGACGTGACGGCACAGTTCTTCAACGACCTCAGCCTGGTGCCCAGGTTCACTCAGGCAATGCTTGATCGTGGCGGCTATGACGCGCTGATTGGATTCTGGACCCTGGTGGCCGGCTCTGCCGACCTGGGTGATCCCTTGCTTGGACATCTGACCCGGACAATGAAGCACTACCGGGACCGGCTGTTCCTGCATGTGATGCTGGCGTCGGAGGAGATTCGCAAACGCTACGACGATGCCGGATTTCCCAGCTTCGAG
The DNA here is from genome assembly GCA_965263045.1 of Terriglobia bacterium. Classification (GTDB taxonomy): domain Bacteria; phylum Acidobacteriota; class Terriglobia; order 20CM-2-55-15; family 20CM-2-55-15. The sequence goes on along the minus strand of CBDHGK010000041.1, from coordinate 2,228,602 downwards.
GACCCGACCCGCGCCATCGTTGCCATGGCGGCGATGATGAGCTTTGGCGAGGCATTCGCAAAGGGAAGGGCGACGTTGCCAGACATTCCGGATCTTGCGCCACTGCCGGAGGGGAAGTTGGACGAACGCGAGGCAAAGGTGGTCCTGGGGGCGGCAGGTCTGGCCGTAGTCGACGACCGTCTCGCAACATCGGGGCCCGCGGCCGTAGCGGCGGCGAGCGAATTCGGCGCACCGGTCGCGATGAAAGTCGCGTCGTCCGATATTCTGCACAAGACCGAGGCGGGAGGGGTGCGGCTGGACGTACCCGCACAGCATGCAGCGGCGGCCTATGATGACATCGTTACGAGCGCGCGCGCCTATGCTCCGTCGGCGGCCATCGACGGCGTGTTGGTTTCGCCGATGGTCACCGGTGGGGTCGAATGTATCCTCGGCGCCAGAACAGACCCGGTATTTGGCCCGGTCGTGCTGTTCGGCCTTGGTGGCATCTTCACCGTGGTACTAAAGGATGTATCCTTCCGCCGGGCGCCAATTGGTGAGGAGGACGCACGGGAGATGATCGAGGAACTCAAAGGTGTGGCGTTGCTGAAAGGAATGCGCGGGGGGCCTGCCGCTGATCTGGACGCGCTTTCGCGGGCGATCTCGAGGTTGTCGTTGTTCGCCGCCGCCCACGGTGACGCGATCGACAGCGTCGAAATCAATCCACTCAGGGCCAATTCTGATGGATGCCTGGCGCTGGATGCGCTGATTGTGAAGAAAGGCGGCTAAGCCCACGGCATTGCCGCCAATGCTGCAGAATCGGTTCTGTTGCAGCTTGGTCAAGGCGCCCCTTATCTGGCACCTTTTAAGAAGTAAGGTCTTAACATCCCTATCAACTTCGTCTTTAAGAGCCGCATCTCGGTCACAGCTGCTTTATAGGAATTCAACGCGCTGAGCACCTTCAACTTTCCGTGCGAAATGCTTCGACGGGTTAGCGTGCTGGGGGTATCCCTTAATTTGATGAACGAATTGACATAAAAGAGGAACGAAAGCTAGCATGGCAGCAATTTGATAGCAATAATGTAGCCGACCCGGTCCGAGCCCAACAGGCTCACGGCGTGGTCATTCTGGGCAAATCCGGTTGTGTCAATCCGGAAGAGGTAAAGAAGTAAGGTGAAGGAGGAGAGATGAAGAGAACAATTCAGGTAACGTTGCTGGCCCTGTTGTTCACCCTGTCGGTTGGTGTGACGGTGTCTGACGCGCACCACGCGTTCGGTGCGATCTACGAAACTTCAAGGGAGGTTGCGTTTGAAGACGTAACGATTGTCAGCGTGGCCTGGACGAATCCGCACACCCGAATTGCCTTCGATGTCAGCGACGAGAACGGCGAGGTCACGCGCTGGAATACGGAAACGGGGAGCCCATCGGCTCTGTCGCGTATCGGTTGGTTGAGGAACGCCGTGAAAGTCGGCGATGTCATCGACGTCGAAGTGAACCCGGCGACGGACGAGACACCGCGCGGTCATCTGGCCAAAGTGACTTTGGCCGACGGCACGGTATTCGATCGCACCGGAATCGACAATTAAGGGAAAGCAACCGACATGATCAGGCAATCCAATAGTGTGTGCTTCTTCGTGGTTCTGTTTCTCAGCATGTCGACTGACGGAGCTGCCCAGGAGCCCGCGCCGGTCCGCGACCTGAACGGCGTCTGGAATGGCACTGCGGTCATGGACCTTGAGCCGGTTCCTGAAATGACCGAGTGGGGGCAGGAGCGCTTTGACGCGGCCCGGCCGTTTCGAGGGCCGAAAGCGGTTGCGGTGTCGGAATCGAACGACGACTTCCGCATGTGCGATCCGCTGGGATTTCCGCGCAGCATCTTCTACGAGCTCCGCGGCGTGGAATTTCTGGAGGCACCGAACAAGATGTTGATGCTGTTCCAGTACCAGCGTACATTTCGCGAGATCTGGACAGACGGACGCGAGCTCCCAACGAACGTAGGGACCTACGAGGACGGTGCTCCCGACCCCGCCTACATGGGCTACGCTGTGGGACGGTGGGTGGATGACTACACGTTCGTCATCAATTCGACGGGCTTTCATGAAGCCCCCTGGAGTGATCCGGAAGGTCACCCGCGGAGCGTCGGCGCGCGGATCGAAGAACGCTATCGCCGCATCGACCACGACACGCTGGAAGTCACAGTGACAATCGATGATCCTGTGGCCTATACGGAACCGTTCGTGGCGATGGATCAGGTCTTAAGTTGGGACCCGGACCAGGAGTTCGAAGAGCAATTCTGCATCCCTTCGGAAGCGATCGAATACATGTCCACGTTTGCGCCGGAGCGGTAGACTAGCAGCCCGTGGCAGAGGTCTCGCGGGCCGCGCGCAGGGGTCTTCGGGTTGCAGGCGCGAAGTGAGGAGCGGAACGATGTCTTTTCATCGTGACCGACGAATGACAAAGCCTGCGGCCCGACCCCCCCCTGCGCCCAAAGGGTTACGGTGAAACGGGGCCGTCTTCGTTGTCGCCGACTCCTCGCAATGAATGAGCATTGCAGCGTCGTCACCTCCTAGAATCCGGCCCCGTTTGGCCGTAACGCGACCCGCGAGACCTCTGCCACGGGCTGCTAAGGTGATTCCACATGCCGCCGCCCGAGCGGCCGGCGTTGACATAAAAGGGGCGGAGGAATAGTATCGCATTGATACATTGACAATAGCGTTTTGACCGCCCTGATGATCATTATTAGGTACCTGCAAGAGGTCGAGGAGGACAGATGAAGACAATCGGAGTAGCAATGCTGACCGCGCTGCTCGCCCTGTCGCTGGGCGTGACGGCATCATACGCGCACCATGCGTTCGGTGCGATCTACGAAAGCTCTAAGGAAGTTGCGTTTGAACAGGTGACGATTGTCAGCGTGGCCTGGACGAATCCACATACCCGGATTGCGTTCGATGTCACCGACGAGAACGGCACCGTGAGCCATTGGCAGTCGGAAACGGGGAGCCCATCGGCTCTGTCGCGCATCGGCTGGTTGAGAAACGCCGTGAAGCCCGGCGATGTCATCGATGTTGCCGTGCAACCGGCGCTGGACGGGACCAACCGCGGTCACCTGTTCCGCGTTGTCTTACCGGATGGCACGGAATTCAATCGCCGCGGCGCCGCAAGATAAGCGGGAGAACCCAACATGACCATGCGTTCCAGCTGTGTGTGCTTCTTTGCGCTTCTGTTTCTCACCCTGGCGCCTTACGGAGCTGCCCAGGCGCCCGCGCCGGTTCGCGACCTGGCCGGAGTATGGGAGGGCCGGGTTAATTTCGACGCTCAGTTCGGTGAAATGACCCCGTTTGGACAGGAACAGTTCGATGCGAACCTGCCGTTCAGCGGGCCGCGCGCCGGCTCGGTTGCTGACTCGAATGACGGCTATCGTGTGTGCGATCCCCTGGGATTTCCGCGCAACGTCGTTTACGAGCTTCGTGGAACTTCGTTTGCCGAGATGCCCGACAGGGTGGTGATGCTGATGCAGTACATGCGTCACTGGCGCGAGATCTGGACAGACGGACGGGCGCTCCCAATGGACATTGGGACCTACGAACCGGGTTCTGCCGATCCGCGCTACAACGGCTATTCGGTCGGACGGTGGGAGGATGACTACACCTTTGTCGTCAACTCCACGGGTTTTCACGAGGACATCTGGGCCGACGAGCAAGGTCACCCGATCAGTACGAACGCACGGATAGAGGAACGCTATCACCGCATCGATCACGATTCTCTGGAAGTCACGATGACGATCGACGATCCCGTGAACTATACCGAGCCCTTCGTGACGATAACGGAAGTTTTGAACTGGGACGAGGATCAGGAATTTGAAGAGCAGCTCTGCATCCCATCGCAAGCGCTCGAATACATCGAGACCTTTGCGCCGGACCGGTAGGAACGGTGGTTCGCCGCCGCTTGATTGGGTGGCGTAATCGATAGTCAGTTTGTTCCACCCACAGGAGCGGCTCCGGCCGCTCCTTTTGACGTCATGGTCCGTTCCCGGCGGCCCGTACTCACGGGAAGGCGCTTTTTAATCGCCTTACTTGTGGTTACAAAGAGCCCCGGCTTCCCAGTCAATGTGTAATTCACCCATACCTTTTCAAGATATTTTTTGCGCCCGTGCGGCACAAATGAGACGGTGGTTACCCCGACGACGACTCAGAGAATACAATTGATCGTCCCGACATCCGACCTTATACTCGATCGGCTACGCTGTGGCTTGTTATTCTTAAGGATAAACGGGGAAATCCAGCCAGTTAAAGGGCGTGACCATTCGTGCCTGGGTCCGGGCGCCTCGCGTACAGTTTTGAGGGTAAATACATCATGATATTCGGAGAGAGACGAATTGTTCTTGGCGCGGTGGCCCTGGTGATCGCAGCCATGGTGCCCTTTGCCTCCGCAGTCGAATCGGCCGAACCGCCCCGGCAGAACCCCCCGATGGCGGACGAAGTATTTAACAACGTCCAGGTACTCACGGGCCTGACCGTGGACGAGTTCTGGAACACGATGGGGATGTTCGCATCTGCGCTCACCAAGGACTGCGTCGATTGCCACGTCCTCGAGAGCCTCGAGAATTGGGACGCCTTCGCCGAGGAAACAAACCAGATACGGATTGCCCGGAACATGATACGGATGGTGAACGATATCAACGACACGCAGTTTGGGGGTTTGAAGAGCGTGACATGCTTCACCTGTCATCGCGCGACCTCAATTCCGGAAGCCGCGCCTGATCTGACTCTGCAGTATGGCCTTGTAGAGAATCCGAATTCGATGACCCTGTACCCGACGCCTCTGGCACCTCCAGTTGAGGAAGTGTTTGATACCTATATAGAGGCCATCGGTGGGGCCGAGGCCGTGGAGAGTATCGAGAGTGTCGTGATCCGGGGGACCTATGCGGGTTTCGAAACCGGCCATCTCGACACTCCTTTTGAACTCTACGCTGAAGCTCCAAACAGACTCACCCGTATTTTTCATAAAGCTTCGGGAGAACACTACCGCGTTTACGACGGCCAGAACGGGTGGAACTCCAATCCGGATATGCCGGTTCCCCTGATCCCCCTGTCTGGTGGCAATCTGTACGGCGCCCGCGTCGAGGCGCTGCTGTCCTTTCCGGCTGAAATCCGGGAAAACTTCACCCGCTGGGTCGTCAGCTTCGTTTTCGTGGGCGATCAGACCATCACGGTCGCCCAGGGCACCCGGGGGACGGAGCTTCCGGTCAATTTCTATTTCGACGAGTCCGGGATGTTGATCAAAGTTCTGTATTGGACGGCGACCGCCGTGGGCCCGGTGTCGACCATGATCGAATACAGCGACTACCGCGAGGTCGATGGGGTCATGGTGCCTTACTTCTGGTCGGAGTCGTGGACGACGGGAATGATCACCTCCCAACTGACCGACGTGCAGTTCAATGTCGGGATCGATGCCGCGAGATTCAACGAGCCGCCTCCTGCGTTCTGATGCTGCGGCAGCCTGGGGTTGGAGGCGGACTCATCGCTTCAGGCGGACCCAGGGCGTCCAAATAGCCAGGCTGTGTGGAGGAGGATTCGATCAACGTCTTTCCCGAGGCCTGGCTCCGCCCGACTTCAATTCTATGGGGCAAGGGTTTGCCTTGGACCCACTTGTGGCCGACATCCATGTCGACGCCGGATTCGATCGCCTGTTATGTTTCGGATCTGGCCAGCGTGAGTATGTTGAGGTGCTCCCCATTCTGCGAGAGAACGTCAGATACTTTGGCGACGGGATGACAGCTGACTGGAGCTCTCAGGAGCCGCTTCAGCTCTTTCGTGATCCGTCATAACGTGTAGATGCCGAGGGAACAGCGAGGAGGATCTTCCATGCGTGGTTGTAGCTTATTCTTGGCGGGGGCCCTGGTCGGACTGACATTCCAGTCTGTTGTTGCGCAGACGGGCAATCGTGGAATTGTTGGCCTGAATCACGTCGGACTCAGTGTTCCCGATATCGACCGGGCGGTGGATTACTACACCGAAACCCTGGGATTCTCCGAGGCCTTTCGAGTCACCAATCCCGGCGGAGAACCCAGGCTGATCTACATCCAGCTTAGCCAGAACACGTTTGTGGAGTTGCAGCCAGCCAACCCGCAAAGGCCACCTGGAATGAGTCATTTTTCCCTGCAAGTGGAAAATATGGATGGAGCCATTCGTATGTTCAACCAGCGGGGAGCCAACCCTTCCGATGTGCGTGTCGGCTCCACCGATGCGCTAATTTCGGACATCGTGGATCTGAACGGCATTCGGATCGAACTGAACGAGCTGACTCCCGGGTCGCTCCCCTTCGAAGCCATCCAGGGGCGAAACAGCGGCCCGTAATCGGTGGACTGCGTTATTGTCAACCGGGCTCGGTGCCCGAAGTATCCTTTGGTGGATTATATCCACGTGGTCGATTGATAGACCTCAGGCGTCTTCCTCACTCAGGGGTCCCTGATACCGCCTGTGCCACCGCATGCACTTCCTGCCCTTGAGGTATAATCACGATTCCACGCTCCGTATTAACCGAAAAAAGGGCCAGTATCTGAAGGGTGCAATGAATTTACTTCGCCTCGGGTTGATCTGTAGTTTATTGACAGCGTCGGTTTTCGGACAGCTCACCGTCCGCAATCCGGTCGACGAACTCAAGGACCAGTTCACCCAGGCGCTGGAGGAAGCGCGGCTCCCTCTTACCGATGACCAGGAAAGGCAGTTGGCGCTGCTTGTTGAAGATGAGCGTCAGGCTGCGGAGAACCTGTTTGGCGAAACGTGGGATTTCAGCCAGGGCCCGCCCCAGGGCGAGCAGCAGGATCAGGCGCTGGCCGGAATCCGGTGGATGTATGACGCGATGAGGAACAAGCTTGAATGTGTGCCAATCTTAGTTGGAAATTGAAACGGCTCCAAACCCCATGGTTTGATGGTATTGGAAGAAACAACATCAAGCCTGTAAGAGAAAGGAGCCGAGATGAGGAGTCTGTTACGTTCGGTAAAGAAACGCAAGAAGTCGCGTGTGCTGGGTGAGGTCGAGGTCCTGAGCCGGGAGGAATACTCGGGACTGGAATTGGACTCGAAGGTGGAGATGATTCGGGCGTTGATCCCACTGGGGTTGATGCACGTGGAGGAGTTGCTCGACGAGGAAGTGAAGTCGTTGGCGGGTGAGCGATACGCACGAAAGGAGGCGGCGTTGCGGGGCCGGCGACACGGGAGCAATCCGGGGACCGTGGGGCTGGGTGGCCAGCGGGTGCCGGTTCGGGTGCCTCGAGTGCGCAGCGTGGCGGGCGGGGAGATTCCGCTTCGGACCTACGAGGAACTCAGTCCGGGTGGCGCGGTGAACGAGCTACTGCTCAGACGTGTGCTGTATGGGATCTCCTGCCGGAACTATGAATCGGCCGCTGAAGCGATTCCGGGAGCGATCGGACTGTCGAGTTCGACGGTGTCTCGAGGATTCGTCCAGGCGAGTGCCGCGAAACTTCGGGAGATGCAGGAGCGGGATCTGAGTGGCGAGGACGTCGTGGCGATCTTCCTGGACGGGAAGGCGTTTGCCGACGCCCTGATGGTAGTGGCCCTGGGCGTCACGCTTTCGGGCGACAAACGCTTCTTGGGCTTCGTGGAGACCGACACGGAGAACGAGCAAGTGCTGACTCCGTTTCTCCGTTCGTTGATGGAGCGGGGCCTGGACATCTCTGAAGGCGTGCTGGTGATTGTCGACGGCGGCAAAGGTCTGCGGGCGGCGGTCAAGAAGGCATTCAGGAATCGAGCCCTGGTCCAACGCTGCCAATGGCACAAACGCGAGAACGTCGTGAGATACCTATCGAAGACCGAGCAAGCCGTGTGGCGACGCCGGCTGCAGCGGGCCTACGAGCGCCCGGAGTACGACGAAGCTCGGGCGGCGCTCGGAGAGCTCCATGGAGAGCTCGAGGAGCGAAACCAATCGGGGGCTGCGAGCCTTGAGGAAGGCCTGGAAGAGACCCTCACGTTGCATCGGCTCGGCGTGTACGGGGTCTTGGGCCGTTCGTTCAAGACGACGAATTGCCTGGAATCGGTCAATGCCCTTGTCGAGGAAAGGTGTGCGAAGGTCGATCATTGGAAGAACTCGAGTCAGCGGCAACGCTGGTTGGCGACGGCGCTCATCGACATCGAACCGCGCCTGAGGAAGGTGATCGGCTACCGTCATCTTCCAAAGCTCCGCGAAGCCCTCCAGCGAGAGCTGAAAATTGAGGCGAAGACGTCGACGAGATCGAAGAAGAAGGTTGCATGACCCATCGTGAGCCGTGGAGAGTTTCAACTAAGAATGGGCTTGACTCACAAGCTTCCCCTGTACCTGACCGAGACACAGCAAGCGGCATGGGAAAACTATCAGAGCGAACAGGATGTGGGCTTCACTAACGATGCCGCGGACGACAATAGCCAGGACGGAAGAATTCAACAGATCCGCGTCACAAACAACGCTTTCAATGTCGAAACCGGCCACGCCAACGGGCGGGGCCTGCATGACCTGGGCGCGAGAACAGAAGTGATCGAGCGGGGCGGTGTCGGAGCCGTCCATGGCAGTCTTGCATCGACATTTCAAGACGAGTCGCTGAACGCCCGCAATCCTTTTGCCCGCAATAAGCCGCCCTACTATGAACGGACGATCGACGGAAATATCAGCGGCCCAATCATTGGCGACCGGCTCTCCCTGAATTTCACCGTCAGCGACAACAAACAGGAGAATGTCGGCACTGTTAAGGCCGAAACACCCACGGGACCGTTTTCGCTGGGCATCACGCGGCCGACCCTGAATCGCTATTACGACCTCAAGGGCGTCCTGCAGCTTGCTGACGCCCATTCGCTGAATATAGGTTTCCAATTCGCCACCCGGGACAGCCGGAATGAGAACGTCGGCGATTTCGCCTTGCCCGAACGCGCCTCGCATACACAAACACAGGACTACATGATCGATCTCCGCGAAGTATCGATCCTTTCCGAGCGAACCGTGCACGACATCCGCTTCATATGGCGAAAAGATCATGCCGAGACCAATCCGCTCAGCAATGCGACAGGGATCGTTGTCAAGGACGCGTTCACCGGCGGCGGGGCGCAGAACCAGCGCCGGGTGGATGGAAATGATTACGAATTGTCCAATCTGATTTACTTTGCCGGGGATAAACTGACCGCGCGGAGCGGATTTCAGATGTTGCGCCGGAGCGAACGTTCGATCTCGGAAGACAACTTCTATGGCGAATTCACGTTTTCCGACATTGCCAGCTACCGCGCCGGCACACCGCTGCACTACAGGGTGACGTGTTGTGATCCTCTGTTCGAATTGAGCCGCACACAGATCAGCCTTTTTTCTCAGAACGATATCAAACTGTCAAACACATTCACGCTGATGCTGGGTTTACGCTACCAGGGCCAAACCAACATCAGCGATTGGGGCAACGTGGATCCACGGATCGGCTTCGCATACGCGCTCGGAAATGAGACCGTCATCCGGGGAGGCTTCGGTGTGTTTTCCCAGTGGGTCAATTTCAATACACTTGCGAATACGCGCCTCGACGGGCAACGGGTATACGAAATCCGGATCGACAATCCGGGGTGGCCGGACCCGTTCACATCGGGCAGCATCCGCCCTCGATCGCGTCGTCAGATTGCCCCGGATATGAGAATTGCATATTTCCCCGTGGGACAGTTAAGCGTGGAACGCAGTTTGCCCAACAATCTCTTCGTGACCCTGGGTTACGACTTCACTCGAGCGGTCAAGTCACCGCGAACCCGGGACATCAATGCGCCGTTACCAGAAACGGGCATCCGGCCGAATCCCAGTGAAGGCCAGGTGCTTCAATGGCAGAGTAGCGGCCTGTCACGGTACCATCACGTGAGAGCCTCATTGCGGCAGCGCTTCAGCATCTTCGTAGTCAATACGAACTACACCTACGTACATAGTCTGAGTAACCAGGAAGACCGGCGGGGCTTCAGCGTGTCCTCGCCTGTCGACAGCTATGACCTCAGTAAGGAATGGGGTAAGCCAGAACGTCCGCGCCACCACCTCAGTGCCAGCGTCAATGCCCGGTTGCCGTTGGATGTCTACCTGACGACCGTCATCGAAGCCCGGAGCGGCGGTTTCTACACCATCAGAACGGGGAAGGACGACAATGGGGACGGAGTCAGCAATGACCGGCCTCCCGGCGTTGTCAAAAACAGCGAGATCGGACCGAACTACTTCGACGTCAGCTTCAATTTTTCGAAGGCATTCGGACTGAACCCTGGGTCCGGGTCCGCCGGGCCTCAAATGAACGTCTTCGCGAATCTGAACAATGCTTTCAACATGCCACACCCGGGACTGCCCAGCGGGGTCGTGACTTCTTCGTTCTTCATGCGGTCCTTTAACGCGACCTCACCGCGCACAATCGAACTTGGAATGGAATTCCAATTCTAGCCTGCATATCTCACGAGTTGTCTGCTCCAGCGCCGGATTCATCCGCCAGTGCGGCGTTGCGCTTGGTCGGGCTTCGCGACGTACTGCAAAGTACGCCTCCGTCGCCCGCCCGGCACGCGCCTTGCCCTGACGGCGCCTCCGACGCTTCGCGACGAAAACCCGTGAGAAATGCAGGCTAGAGATCTCGCTGGTTTGTTCCGTGTGGGAAAAATCGGAGGTCTTTCGAGGCACGTGAGGTGCCGGCAGAAGAAGGGACACCGGAGGTCCGCTGGAAGACGCAGAAGAAGTGTCCGGCGGACGACAAGGTGCGGACGGGTTGCTAGTCTCTGATGTACTTTGTCACGCCCGTCACTGTGGCTTCGGCAGTGTACAGGTTGCCGGCGTCGTCACGCGCGATTCCTTCTCCGGAAGCGCCGTCCGGAGAATCCGTTTCGTGTCCCGGAACGAACATCGTCACCTTGCCATCGTGGAGGCTCCCGATCCGGATCCCCCGCTGCCAGCCCGGATGATTGCTCGCGCTCGATTCAGAATCGCTCGTATAGATCGTATCGTCCTCGTCGATCGTCATCCCGCTGACGCGGCCGAACTCTCCGTGTTCGCCGATATAGGTTCCATTCGCGTCCAGGATCTGGATGCGATGGTTCTGCCTGTCGGCTACGATCAGCCGACCCAGTGAGTCGAACACGATGGCGTGGGGCCTTCGGAACTCGCCCGGCCCGGTCCCCAATTTCCCGATGGTCTTGATGAACCGACCCGTCTTGTCGAACATCGAGATGCGTCCCACAGTGTTGGGACCCGCGCCGCGCGTATGGCTCTCGGCCACGTAGATATCGCCATTCGACGCGGTCACCACGTCAGTCGGGTCCGTCAGCGCGTCGGGAGGATTGCCCCCCACGCCGAACTGACCGAGCGTCATGAGCACATCGCCCGTCGGACTGAACTTGACCACCACGCTGCCTTTATTCCTTTCTTCGGGAAACTTCTGGAGCTCTTCCGGGGTCGGGCGCCGGGAGTCGGCCACCCACACATTCCCATCCTGGTCGACATGGACGCCATGCGGCCACACGAACATGCCCCCGCCGAAGCTTCTGAGGAGATTCCCCGACTCGTCAAACTTCTGGATCGGGTCGACCTTTGACCCAACGCAACCTTCGCGCATCCCGCATCGATCAGCCACCCAGACGGACTTGCCGTCGGAGTCGATATCGACGCCGTTCGCGGCTCCCCACGGCCTTCCCTCCGGCAACGTCCCCCAATTTCGAATGGTGCGATACGGATTCGCGCCACTGTTTACAGGCTGAACATTCTGGGTGTAGGCGCGGCCTCCCTGCAGCGCAGTCCAAATGACGGTTGCTGCAAGAACCCACCGTCTGGCTGATCGCGAAATAGGCATGGCGGCGCTCCTGTTGTGCATGAAATGCATGTTCTGTTCTTGATCCACAGGTTATCACGCTGGCTGTGGCACTCATCGGGTGCCGCACGAAACTGGCCTGTTGAACGTCTATCATTTATTTCCGTCGGGAAATTTCATTGTCGCTGATCACCAGCCAGAAGTTGGGGTTCAAGTAGCCGTAGACGCTACAATTGCTGGGTCACACCCACCGTACCGATTGTTCGTAGACTTCTCGGCGATAAGCAATCTTGAGGATCAGGATGACGTCGTCAGGTTCGATCCTGAAAATCAGGCGGTAGTCACCGACCCGAAGCCGTCTGGCTCCTTGTAGACTGTAGCGAAGGGGTTTCCCGAATTCTATCGGATGAGAGGTCAGCTTCGTCTTAATGGCTTGCTTGATTCGGCGTTGCGCGGCACTGGAAAGACGTGGAATATCGCACCGAACGACAGACTCCAGATACTCAATCCGATATTTCAGGGCCAGGCCTTGTCGTTCGAGATCCGCTTCTGCCTCGTCTTCGACCGCACATCGGCGATGCGCGAAAAATGGAGGTCCTCCTGATATTCCAGAGCTTGTTCGATCAGGCTCAGCCCCACACCGGCTACAGACTCACCGCGCTTGGCCGACAGGCGGGCAAGAGCGTCGTACGTATCGTCATCGACCGAGAAGTGGATTCGTTTCTTGTCCGTCGGCACTATTCAGCCCTCCCCATACACGAAGTGTGCGACAAGTGCAGCACCGCGACCAACCGTGAACTTAGAGATGTGTCTCCTGGGAGCTCCGAAGATCATGAGCACGGTGGGGGTCACGATCGGGTGATCGGACGGAATGTGGCATTTGTGGTGGTCGGTCGCGAAAATGCACCCCAGCGGCACTCATCACGGAAAAGCCCGACATGCTGTCGGAGCTAACTGCTAAAATGCGAACGAATAGGGATCGTAGCTCAGTTGGAAGAGCGCCTGCTTCACACAACAACTCGTACATAGCATCTTGTTGGCTCTTGGTGCCTGTTAGCTGGGTACGGCCATGGTGTTGCATGGTATTGGGCGTAGAATTGTTCAGTAAATTGTTCAGTCTCATGCTGTGAGTTCGCCATTTCACGGGAATTGCTGTCTTAAGGGATAGTGTTTGCTAAGCTGAAATGGATGTTAAAAAACGGCGTCAGAACGAACGGAAATTTCCCAACTGGGAAGACGTGCCTGGCGGGGGACGGCGGTATTGGTACGACGTTGAAGGACGCTCGGGCTGGATCGCTCGTTACGTGAAGTACGTCGATTTGGACAAATCGACGGTTGACTTTTGTCAGGAGATTTTCGATTCGAAGGGGACACTCCGGGAAGTGCACGAGAAGTTTCCGACCGACCTTGGACATCGCAAGGTCAGCAAGGACGAACAGGAATGATCACAAGAGAAATACTGGCATCGCGGTTATCTGACTATCTGAGGCGTCGAATTGATCTCGCCGAACTCGTCGACTGGGCTGAACGCGCCATGATGGACGAGGACTTCGAGGAGCGAAATTTCGAAGCCGTACGTGACATTACAAGCCGACTGGGCCTCGCAGACGTTCGAGAATTCGGCCTGACTTGGGAAAACTGCGAACAGTATCTGGCCCGGCTCGGATATCGTGCCAAAATCGAAGTCGTTCGGACCTGATCGTGGTCGGCTGGAATGCGAACCACCGTATACTGGGTCGGCGGTGTTAGCGACAGCGTCCCGGTCCCTCTTTGCGGCGCGCCAACGACCGCAAGATCGTGTCCAGTACAACATCGAGATGCTTCGTGAGGTCCTCGGCAAGGAAACGCAGCACGAAATAGCCGTTTTCCTGTAAGAGCATGTCCTTACGACGGTGGCGTCGTCATCCGAATGCTGCGCCCCATCCAGCTCAACGGCGATGCGCTCCTGCTCCGACGCAGCCGGTCATCAGTCTTGACGAGTCATTATATATCGCTGATAATACGCATCTTATCTGCAGGGATCGTAGCTCACATGGAAGAGCGCCTGCTTCACACAACAACTCATTCATAGCATCTTGTTGGTTCTTAGTGCCTGTTAGCTGGGTACGACCATGGTGTTACATGGTATTCGGCGTGAAATTGTTCAGTAAATTGTTCAGTCGGCGTGGAACAGAACCGATTCACATGGAGATGATGGAGATGTAGGTTGTTGTACGTCAGACGACCTCCGTCGGGACCTTGGCTTTCGAGAAGCGACTTCTCGGGCACTAGAGGCAGATCCGGCGACTGAAGGGATGCGGAGAACAGACAAAAGCTTCGGCTTTGTTTGCGAGTAATCGTCTCCGGGAACATTCCAGGTTTTCCAAAGGCGATTGGGCCCTTGAGTACAAGCCACTTTACCGGTTGAGGTGGCAGGGTTATACAGGGATGTGACCTTCTGATTGACCTCAAGTCCCTTCCCTCGTCGTATTTAGCCAGAATTCTGTCGGTGCGTTCTATGAGCGCACGAACCTTCCAAAAAAAATGGAACCTGGCACCACACTTGGCCACTACGAGATCTTCAGCCTCCTGGGCAAGGGTGGCATGGGCGAAGTGTGGCGTGCTCGGGATACGAAGCCGGGGCGTGACGTTGCGATCAAGACGCTGCCTGAAGAGTTTGCCGAGGCTTAGCTTAACACCCTGCTAAACAAATGGCCTTTACTGGGGCGAGTCAAACGAGAGATTGCGCTCTCCAGCTTCAGTACGCCGATAGTAGCGGTATTCGGGCCCAAAGCGGCTCAGCGATTCGGTGATAGCTAGCCCGCATAGATCACCAATCGACGCGTGATTGCGATTTTGCGTAAAAGAACCCTGGGTGGGCGCGAGATGGTGTGGGGGGAGCGTCTCAGGGTGAATTGACGAGTTTTTGGCGATGTGAGAAGCGGATTTTCGTGCTCAATAGAGCGTTGACGATCGCGATCAGACACACCTCGGCTCGGACTGGGTAAGCGAATCGATTTCAGGGACGAAGCCGCAGCGTCGGTGTCAGCATCGCAGTGGCATTGTTTGTAGGTTGCGGACAACGGCGGCATAGACCTCGGCGTAAGGACAGGCTTCAGCCATCGACACCCAGACGTTTCGGACCGTGAACCGGATGCGGGCACCGATCTTGAGCAGCTTCAGCCGGATCGTGCCGCATTGAGCGCGCGCCAGTTCGGTGCCCTGGAGGAATGTGTGCCAATCTTAGTTGGAAATTGAAACGGCTCCAAACCCCATGGTTTGATGGTATTGGAAGAAACAACATCAAGCCTGTAAGAGAAAGGAGCCGAGATGAGGAGTCTGTTACGTTCGGTAAAGAAACGCAAGAAGTCGCGTGTGCTGGGTGAGGTCGAGGTCCTGAGCCGGGAGGAATACTCGGGACTGGAATTGGACTCGAAGGTGGAGATGATTCGGGCGTTGATCCCACTGGGGTTGATGCACGTGGAGGAGTTGCTCGACGAGGAAGTGAAGTCGTTGGCGGGTGAGCGATACGCACGAAAGGAGGCGGCGTTGCGGGGCCGGCGACACGGGAGCAATCCGGGGACCGTGGGGCTGGGTGGCCAGCGGGTGCCGGTTCGGGTGCCTCGAGTGCGCAGCGTGGCGGGCGGGGAGATTCCGCTTCGGACCTACGAGGAACTCAGTCCGGGTGGCGCGGTGAACGAGCTACTGCTCAGACGTGTGCTGTATGGGATCTCCTGCCGGAACTATGAATCGGCCGCTGAAGCGATTCCGGGAGCGATCGGACTGTCGAGTTCGACGGTGTCTCGAGGATTCGTCCAGGCGAGTGCCGCGAAACTTCGGGAGATGCAGGAGCGGGATCTGAGTGGCGAGGACGTCGTGGCGATCTTCCTGGACGGGAAGGCGTTTGCCGACGCCCTGATGGTAGTGGCCCTGGGCGTCACGCTTTCGGGCGACAAACGCTTCTTGGGCTTCGTGGAGACCGACACGGAGAACGAGCAAGTGCTGACTCCGTTTCTCCGTTCGTTGATGGAGCGGGGCCTGGACATCTCTGAAGGCGTGCTGGTGATTGTCGACGGCGGCAAAGGTCTGCGGGCGGCGGTCAAGAAGGCATTCAGGAATCGAGCCCTGGTCCAACGCTGCCAATGGCACAAACGCGAGAACGTCGTGAGATACCTATCGAAGACCGAGCAAGCCGTGTGGCGACGCCGGCTGCAGCGGGCCTACGAGCGCCCGGAGTACGACGAAGCTCGGGCGGCGCTCGGAGAGCTCCATGGAGAGCTCGAGGAGCGAAACCAATCGGGGGCTGCGAGCCTTGAGGAAGGCCTGGAAGAGACCCTCACGTTGCATCGGCTCGGCGTGTACGGGGTCTTGGGCCGTTCGTTCAAGACGACGAATTGCCTGGAATCGGTCAATGCCCTTGTCGAGGAAAGGTGTGCGAAGGTCGATCATTGGAAGAACTCGAGTCAGCGGCAACGCTGGTTGGCGACGGCGCTCATCGACATCGAACCGCGCCTGAGGAAGGTGATCGGCTACCGTCATCTTCCAAAGCTCCGCGAAGCCCTCCAGCGAGAGCTGAAAATTGAGGCGAAGACGTCGACGAGATCGAAGAAGAAGGTTGCATGACCCATCGTGAGCCGTGGAGAGTTTCAACTAAGAATGGGCTTGACTCCCCTGGAGCCCGAGTCGACGCAGGGCCTGCATGATCATGTAGGCGGCCGAAGACAGATACAGTCGGAGTTGATTGGCGCGCATGGTGGCCGCGCTGGTGCGGTCGGCAAACAGATCCAGTTGTTGCTCTTTGATCCGGTTCTCCATGTCGCCGCGCGCACAGTAGAGATCTTCATATAGCGCACGGGCCTCCCAACGTTGCGGTGTGAGGGAGGTGACGATGAATCGGGGATTGGCGCCCTTGGCCAGAACCTCGGCCTTGCCCACGACGCGCCGTTGCTGGCTCCAACTGTCTCGTGTGCGATAGCGGAAGTCCTTAAATATCCGTGCCGATTTACCGGTGGATTCAAACTCCGATTTCGCCTGAGCCATGGATTCAGCGATGACCTCCTGGAGTCGCTCGTTCTTGGCCAATCCCACCACGTAATCCACCTGATGGGATTCACACCAGGTCAATAAATCATCTCTGCAAAAACCCGAGTCGCCACGGACGATGATCGACACATCCGGCCAGCTCTTCCGGATCTGTCCGATGATGCGGGTCAGCTCCTCAACCGATCCGGCCGCGCCATCGATGTTGGAGCGTCGCAATCGGGCGCACAGCAGATGCTCACCCGAGAAGATATACAACGGCAAATAACAGTAGTTGCCGTAATAGCCATGAAAGAATCGTCCCTCCTGTTGCCCGTGGATCGGATCGTCGGTGGCATCGAGGTCCAGAATGATTTCTTCAGGCGCCGATTCATAGGCTGCGATGAATGCATCGACCATCCAGCGGTCAATCTGGTCGGCATCCATCGCAATTTTCTTGTATCGTTCCTCCGCCCCCACTTCGGCACCGGTCAACTCCAGCCGATTCAGCGTGCACTTGCCCGCCAGCGCCTTTCCCCGGTCGCTGGCTTGCCGCCGGTTGCCTCCCAGCGGATCGGCCTTATCGATGGCCACGGCGAGCATCGGATCGGTGCGTAGTTGGTCGTGATCGTTCAGGTCTTCATATCCCAGACACAGGCCATACACCCGTTGCCCAATCAATTCCTTCACCGTGTGCTCGATCAATCGCGGGTCCCGATGATCGGCGAAACATTCGGCAAGTCCCCCGACCAGTCCGGTTCGTTTTTCGACTTCCCTCAACAGCAGGACACCCGCGTCGGATGTGATCTTCCCTCCGTCGAATCGAGCCTTCACTTTTCGTTGATTAAGTCCGTGAAATTCGAACGTCGTTTGGTTACACTCTGTCGTCATAAGGGCCGCCTTTGTTTGGTTGCTAAAACGTCTTCGACAAACGCTTTATGCCAAACAGGGCGGCCTTTTCTGGTCCATCTGGTGATTTATGCGGGCTAGGAGTCTGCGCGGCAGAGGCTGAATAACTCGGATTTGTGACGATTCGAGAGCGTCTTTGTAGGAGAGCCGCCCGATTTTCCCAACATGGGCAGCTCCGAGCTGTGGGGACTCGATCCGTTGGTCCTGTGGAGAGCGTTATGGGTCCCGGTGATGCGGATTAAGCCCATTCGATCTTCCCGTTCATCCGTCGTAAGTTCACTGCCAGAGCCACCAGGCTCCATTCACAGGTGACGTTGTCCAAGCCTCGCAAACTGAACTGTCGGAATCCCAGCACCGACTTGATCCACCCGAACGGCGGCTCACCGATGTGCTTTCTGGCCCGGTAGCGATCACGCCCCGTCTGGCTTTTCATCTTTCGGACCATGCGGCCCAGGGCCGTGCTTTCGGGTTGGAGTGGGGCCGTGGCGAGATCTTTCTCACGACCCATCGGAACGTACCCATCTATTTGACGTTGTTCCAGCATTCGCAGATTCGACTCGGATCGGTATCCAGCATCCGCGAGCACCCGGTCTGGACGCTCCGACAGATTCGTGTTCAACTCATCCAGAGTCGGTCCCAACTGCCCGGTATCTGAAGCATTGTTGCTCACCGTTGTGGCGACGATGATTCGGGCCTCCGCGTCCACGACCGCCTGCGCGTTGTAGCATTGTTGGAACCCGTCGGCCGAGGTCTTCATGATCCGGCTTTCCGGGTCGGTGAAATTGTCTTGGGCCTTCCCCTTGGGTTCACCCCTCGGGCGTTTGAATGGTTTGCCCTTCTTTCCGCTTCCCGGTTTGTCGTCTCCAGGCTTCCTTTCCGCTTCCTGGTCTGCCGCCATCTGACGTTCTTCGAGTCGCTTCATCGCCGTCTGGATTGTGGCCAGCCGCTTCGTGCGGGTCGCCAACCCGTCGGGCAGTTCGTCACCGCGCCGGTCCTTGCCGTAACGTTGGTCTTCTTCCTCATCGGTCGCCGTGGCCCGGTTCAACAGATCCCGAATCTGTTCGCCCAATTCGGTCTCCTGCTTTCTCATGCGTTCATAGCTCATCGCTTTGCGTTTGCTCGCATTGGCTCGCATCTTCGTCCCGTCCACCGCCACCGTTCCCATCTTCACCAGCCCGGCTTCCCGCCCCATCCTCACCACTTGCACAAATAAGTTCCCGAACTCTTCAAGATGCAGTTTTCGAAAATCCGAGATCGTTCGGTGCGCGGGAAAGTTCTCCGCTCCCAACATCCGGAACGCCACATCTTCGGTCATCTTCGCTGCAATCTTCCGTGACGAAAACACTCCCGTCGCGTACCCGTAGATCATCACCTTCACCATCATCCGCGGATCGAAGGCCTGATTGCCCGGCCCGTCCGTTCCATACCTCTGTTCGAACGCGCTCAAATCCATCGCATCCACGGCGTCCGATATGAAGTACGACAGGTGATCTTCAGCCAGCCAATCTCTCAATGATGGAGGCATCAGCAGGCTCTGTTCTGGAATATACGTTCGGTAAGTTCGTGGCATGTCCTATCTTCGATCCTTTTCTGCCCATTTCTGGTCCTTCTGCCGCGCAGACTCCTAGGTGCGCTCTGTGAGCGCACCGACCTCACTGCCGGTTGCTGGTGTCGTGAGTCGGCGGTTCGTTGACTAAAATTTTTGTCCAGATCTGATCGATTTCTTTCACTGACGCCTCGGCTTCGCATCTTCATTATGAAAGCCGTCCCCCCGCACTGGGGACCGTGCGGGGCCATTTTAGGATGCTCTTCGACGATTCACCTATCCCAGTAGGCCTCGCCATCAGGAAGATGGCGAGGGTCGCCGATCGTTCAGACCACGCGTAAATCGCGACGGAGATGGTCATCTGAATGAACGATCGAGCGAAATCTTATGACGTGAACTTCCGACCCAGGACACTAGTCCGGCCCGTGGGCTCTCAGGTAGGTCCTGAAAACGAAGTCCCACAACGGGGAGGTCACGCCAAAACACCGTGTGTCATCTACAAAATGATGGCGAAAATGCCGGCTGCGATGACCGCGGAGACCCACGGTTGAAGCGCTGGTGTGCACCCGGTAGTGAACCCACTCATAGTAGAGGAAGCCGGCCCACACGCCAATCGTGACACCGGCAGCCGAACTGGCGCTGCCGGAGGCTCCGTAGGTCAGTCCCAGGATGATTGCCGACAGCGGCAGAGTGATTCGAGCTCGAGCCAGGATGCATCCCGGATCCCGGGGCTGTCCGTGATGCACGAGATGGAAGCCGGAGATGATGTTCGCCAGACGCGTATTCTGAGGGCGCCAGTGAAAGACGTACCGGTGGAGTCCGTATTCGATCAGAGTCCAGAACAACATCCCGCACGGTATTAAGATGAAATATGCAGCGACGGAATGGTCCGGTTCACGGGATCGGGCCAGATAAATCAGCAGTATCGAAGCGGTAGGATAGATCCAGAAAGAGCTGAAACGCATCGGGTGAGCTCCGGAACCACTAACTGGTTTCTTCGACCTGAGGGCCCTTAAGCCGCCAGATTGCCATTGCAGCCAGGACCGCATAAAGAACACAGCCGACCACCAGAGGCCAGATCAACCATGGGAATACTGTAAATAATTCCATCGAGAGGTAAGCCTGAATATAGCAGAGCGGTGCCATACCGAAGAGGGTTCCGATCATGACTGCGGTGGTCGAAATCGGTGTCAGGCCCGCCGCATACGACACGATGTCTGACGAAGTGACCGGGTTGACCCGCAGCAGAGCGATGCTGAGGACGCCGTGTCGCAGAATGAAATCTTTCACATTAACGAGCCGGCCGGCCGTAAAGAAATCCCTGCTCCACGTCCGTCCGACGAGCGTCCGCATGAGGGCGCAGCAGATGCCGGCGGCGACCACGTTGCCGATGAGGGAAAGCGTTCCCCCCCAGAATCCGCCAAAGATCACGCCGCCGGGCAGGTAGAGGATCGCTCCGGGTATGGGTGCAATGACGCCTTCAGCCACGACGAGGAAGATATAGGCAATGGGTGCCAGGGGCCCCCAACTGCTGAAGAAAGCCCGCATCGCTTCGATTTTCTCAGCCGAATTCGCGTCCACATCGAACAGGACGGCGATAATGCCCCCGCTCCCATAGGACCAGGCCACAAGCGCACCAAAGCCGATGAGAGTCACGATCGCCCATACGCGTTCCTTGTTCACCGGCAATCACCCCTTCGGTAACCCGCCTGCGGCCAGTTGTGCTTTCAGGCGACAGACAAGCACCCGGACTCACCACTTTATCATCCACGGAAGAAGCCGTGCCCTGAGGATTGATTTCCCCTCCGGCCGGGCGCCCGGCGACGGCGGCTGCGGCGGGATATGACGCAGTTTGCCGGCATTCCGGCTGGATCTCCCAGCGCAACTGAACCCAAGCGAGCCTAGGAGAATCGGCGCGGCATGGGAGCACACCCCCGGGCGCCCGCGATTGGGGAAGTCCCTCGTTGCACCGGCCCGAGAAAAGTGCGACCCTTTCCGTCTATCGCTTATGCCTCGCAAGGACTCCATTGAGACCATCCGTAAATCGCTCGACCGCGCGAGCCAGGAACTGCGGATACTTCACGAGATCAGCCAGTCGATCAGCTGCAACCTGGATCTGGATCAGGTGCTCAGGGAAATCATCGACCTCGTGGTCGACGTCACCCGGTGCGATTCCTGCCTCCTCTATCTGGTGGACGAATCTGAACCCCATCTGTTCCTGCGGGCCTCGAAGAACCCCCACCCGCGTTTGATCGGCAGAATTGCAGTCAAGGTTGGAGAAGGCATTACCGGGTGGGTGGCCGAGAACGCCGAGGTTGTGTCGATCGATCGGAATGCAGGGAAGGATCCCCGGTTCAAGGTGTTTAACAATCTGCCCGAGGATCGCTACGACGCGTTTCTTTCGGTACCCATCATCGTTCCTCCCGACAAGGTCATCGGTGTCATCAACGTCCAGTACCGTGAGGCCCACCGTCACACCGACCCGGAACGCACGTTGATTTCAATCATCGGCCACCAGGTTGGAGGGGCCATCGAGAACGCACGTTTGTACGAAGAGACAAAGCGGCGCAACTTGCAGCTTTCGACTCTGTCTCAGGTGAGTCAGATTGCGGCCTCCGGCCAATACCTGGACGAGATGCTCCAGTTGATTGTCAATATGCTGGGCGAAACGATGCCGGCGCGGGTCTGCTCCATCATGCTTGTGGATCAAAAGAAGAACGAACTGGTTCTGAAAGCGGCGAAGTGTTCGAGTGACGAATACTGGCAAAAACCCAACCTGAAGATAGGGAAGAGCCTGATATCCCGCGTCGTGAAGCAGCGTAAGGCCTTGATGGTCAAAGACGTGACTAAAGAGGCGGATTATCTCTACCCGGAGTTGGCCAAGAAAGAAGGGGTGCGCTCCCTGGTTTCGGTACCCATGATGGCCAAGGGCTTCGTCATTGGTCTCCTTAACGTTTATTCGGATGAAGAGCGGGTGTTTTCCGATGACGACATGCGTGTCCTGGCAACCGTCTCCGGCCAGGCGGCTCTGGCCATTGAGAACACGAACCTGGCCGTTGAGATCCAGGAAAGGGAAGCCGCGCTGGAGGCGAGAAAGGTGGTCGAACGCGCCAAGAGCGTGCTTCAGTCGCAGCTGGCGCTATCGGAAGACGAGGCCTATCGCCGGCTGCGTCAACAGAGCATGAAGACCCGGCGGACGATGCGCGAGATTGCCGAAGCCGTTATTCTGTCCAGTGAAATGCAATCGTCAAACTGAATCGGGGCGGGCTCTGGCGCCGGTGATGGTCCCCAACTCTTCTTCGTAGTACTTTCGATACAGGATATCCCATTCGTCACTGCCTTCCGGGATCGGGCGGCTCTGTGACTCGATCTTCTGCCGGGCGATCTGGTCGATGGCCTCTTCTTTCTTCAACCATTTGATCAGAACTTCAAGGGCCGCAAGGCGGATGGTATTTCGATCTTCTTTGAAAGTGACTTCGTCAATTTCTGCGAGAGTGTCCGACACACAATGTGAGAGGATGTTGATCTTGTCGCGCGAAAGTCTCACAGAATTATCTTTCTCTCCCGTACAAGCTTCTTTTTGATGAGCTTGAACATCTCCTGGTAGGATGCGCCGCTGTCGCGCATCTGGTTGCCGTATTCGTTAAGCACACTCCGGACTTCATCATTCAGCCGTTCTTCGATCGTGACCTCTGCGTTTAAAGCCTCAAACAGGTTTTCTCGAATGGAAAAATCGGGTGGGAGTTCGATTAATTCCCGTTCAACAAGCTCATCGGAGATCTTTTCGGCCAGGAGATCAACAATTTCTGTTCGAAGTGCCATAGGTCAGTCGTGAACCTGTATATGGGGACAACTTGCTAATGTCCCACAACTCGGTGCCTTTTTCAACCGCCGGTCCACGTTCGATCCTTGACGGAGCCTGGGCTCGGAGTGCATTCCCGAGCACGAAACCGACGCCGAAATCAAATGCGATTCTCTCAGTGGTTGTGCCGACATCGTTTTCGAATACGGGCCGATCCGCGTGCCTTCCGTGATGGCAACGTCGCCGACGACTTGTCTCTGCGGTACTCCGATGGCTTCGTATGTTCAAAGTCCGGCTACGAAGGAATCTCGCGTGCCACAGGCGCCCCCGCGATCTTCCAAACGGTCATTCGGCGTCACTTACATGTGGCACCGCGCCCCTCGGTTCGCTTGCGACCGCTGCCAGAATGCCAGTTTCACCTTCGGAGCTCGCGATAATCACGGCACCACAGGAGTCGCTGAAGACGTTGATCGAGGTGCGGACCATGTCCAGAATTCGGTCGGTGACGAGGATCAGACCGATGGCTTCGACCGGCAGTCCGATCGCTGAAAGAATAATCGTGATCGCGACCAGGCTGGCTGCAGGGATACCGGCGACGCCGATGGATGTGATCAGGGCCACGAAGACAACGGTGAACTGTTCGACGAAACCAAGTTGGAGGCCGTAGGCCTGGGCCAGAAACATTGCGGCGACGCATTCATAGAGCGCCGTTCCATCCATATTGACCGTTGCGCCCAGCGGCAACACGAAGCTGCTTGTCCGGTTGGACACGCCTGCGTTCTTTTCGACACATTCCATCGTCAGCGGCAGCGTCGCCGAGGACGATGCTGTCGAAAATGCAGTGAGCATCGCCGGTGACATTGCACGGTAATGCCTCCACGGGTTGACGCCGGCAAACAACCACAACAACAGGGGGAGCGTGACCAGCGCGTGCCCGAGTAGGCTGAAGAGCGCCGTGAAGAAAAAGGTCAGCAGCGGAAGGAAGGCGTCAAAACCCGTCCGGGTGACCTCGCCGGCCACCAAGCCAAAGACCCCGAGCGGCGTGAACATCATCACCCACATCGTGATGCGCATCATGGTTTCGAAGACGCCCCTGGCAAAACGCTGCATGGCGTCGGAGAGGTCTCCGGGGATGAAGTTCAGAAAGTAACCGAACAGAATGCTGAAGAAGATCAGGCCCAGCATTTCGCCATTGGCGGCAGCGCCCACGATGTTGATCGGAATCATCCTCAGGAACAGTGCCGCCATGTCACCGGCGCCCCGGCCCTCGACCTGGGCCACCACATCGGCGGTGTTGTCCTCAAGGCCCAGGATCTCCCCGGCCGGCTGTCCGTTCACAATTCCCGGTGTGACGAGATTGACCACGACCAGGCCCAGGAATATGGCTAGCAGGCTCGATGCAATGTAGAAGGACGCGGTTTTGATGCCGAGACGGCCCAGGTCGCTGCCTGAACCCAGCCCGGCAACACCGCTGATAATGGATGACATGATCAGCGGCACGATGAGCATGCGGAGTGCATTTAGAAACAGCGTGCCCATGAAGCCGTAGATGCCCGGCAGGGAGACACCGAGCAACGCTGTGTCAGCCTCGGTCAGCATGCCGGCGACAACCGCCAGTAAGATCGCGATGAGGATTTGCCAGTGCAGTTTGAGTTTGCCCACGCGCCTGCTCCGTTAATGATGAAACCCGCAGTTTTGAGAAGCGGGTCGGATGTTATCGGAGAAGCGATTGCGGGTCAAACGATGTCATCCCCACGGGGTGGTACGGTCAATGCGCTCCGGATGTCCTCCATCAGAGGCCATAATCACTAGGCCGATCGCGTTCAGGTACGAAACCCGACACGGCAACTTGTCGATGCGGGGCGCACCCGGGCTGGTCCCGCAATGATGGCGGGCAAAGGAGTGACACATGATCCAGACACGGGAAATTGGAATTCAAACGGAGGGGCATTGTGACGTCCACGACATCACAACGGGAGTCGCTGAAGCCGTCGATCAGAGCGGGCTCAACGAAGGGCAGGTGCTGGTCTTTGTGTCGGGATCAACGGCCGGAGTGACGACCGTCGAATTCGAGCCCGGACTTGTCCAGGACATTCAGGAATTTTTTGAAGCGCTCATACCTGAGGACAGGAACTACCATCATCACGCGACATGGGGAGACGACAACGGCTCCAGTCACCTGCGGGCGGCACTGCTCAAGCCATCGGTGACGATTCCCTTCATCCGGGGTCGCCTTCTGCTCGGAACCTGGCAGCAGGTCGTCGTGGTTGATTTTGACACCCGGTCACGGCGGCGAAGTATCGTCGTGCAGGTGAGCGGAGAGTCTTGAGGCCGGGGCACCGCGCCCGTGCGATCCACTGTCTGTCAGCGCGATTTCACTGTCGTTCAGTGCGATATCACTGTCGTTCAGTGCGTCATCACTGTCGTTCAGTGCGTCATCGCATAGATGACGTAGTTTACGCCGAGACGATAGGCGAGCCCCGTCATCTGGGCCGGGTAGTACGCATCGTCGGCATGTTCCCACGCGTCACCCATGTCGATGTTGAAGCTGATGGCAACTACGAGGCGGCCACGGTCATCGTATATGCCGCGCCAATGCGGCTGGCCCTGCATCCGGGCAACGATCTGACCGCCTGAAGCGAGAGCCAGGTGCCGGAGTCCGGGAATCTGGATGCGGTCGTCGAGGTCAAAGAAGATGTTCATGAGAACATCGTCATCCGGAATTTCGACGATCTCGCGATTCGGAAAGACCCGTTTCATACCCGCCGCAAACAAGTACCATTCATAGTCGCCGTGGAAATCGTCGACCAGCAAGAACCCACCGCGATCCAGATACTCTCTCAGACGCTCCGCCTCCAGTTCGCTCGGACTCCAGTTCCCCTGGCCGGGCTGCTGCATGAATGCGAACGGGTACTTGAAAATACGATCATCCGTAATGGGCAGGTGGCGGCTGTCATCGGCGACCGACAGGTTGGTCAGTCGACTCAGTGCCGGGAGAAAATGAATCTCGGCATCGGGATAGTCGATGGCCCACCAGCGATTGCGAAAACCCCTGAATCCCCCTTGCCCAAGCCCACCGTACACGAGACGCACCATGTGGAATTCCGCATCCGGAGAGTCCCCATTCGTCGCCCGCTCCAGAGTCCCCATCTGGCTGCTGGCGGCTCCCCCGGCCAGGGCACACAGGAGTCCGGCGGCGATGGCCCAGCTTCCAATCTTGCGTACTGGGGCCCAGGGCGCCTGTGCAGGTGTGGAGTCGTCGGGTTCTTCGGAGCACACGGGTGGGCGACGCACTTCGTCAGAGCCCAATTTGGTGCCGGTTGCCATCCCGTGGATCAATGCGTCAGTGCGTACATCAGGTAGTTGACGCCAAACCGAACCGAGAGGGCTGCAGGCTGGAAGGGCATTTCGGCGCGATCGACCCACTCCCAGTACTCGCCAAAATCGTTGTTCTGGTTTGCGATGATGACCAGACGTCCCGCATCGTCCTGCATGCTCCAGAACTGGGCCCCTTCACCCAGGAAGCGCCCGTCTGAATACGGCGGCTGCATTTCGAGGGTCTCGATCGAAAAGAAGCTGTTGAAGATCGGCTCGCCCGGACCCAGGCGGAACATTTCCCGCTCGGGGAATACTTTCTTCATCTGTGTCTGGAGGTTTGCCAGGTCGCGGCCACGGAAGTCGTCGAACATCACGAAACCACCCCGGTCGAGATACTCGCGGAGGTTTTCTGTTTCCTGATCCGTCAGCGCCATGTAGCCGGGCTCGGAAACGTACAGGAAGGGATAGTGAAAAATATCCGGGCTGTCGAGTTCCACGATCTGGTAAGCCATGGGTGAGGTGTGAACGCCAGTGAGTTCCCGGACGATTCCCAGGAAGAAATCTTCAGAATACGGATAGTCGTGGTGCCAGGGCGCCTCGCGCTCGAGAACCGCGTCGAAGTTCATGTTGAACTGAACGCGCGCGAACACGAACTCGGATTCCGGATGCTGGACGTCGGAGCTTCCCTGCAACGCAAACGTTGATAGCAGCACAACTGCACCGAAGAGGTTTTTCACGACAGGTCCAGTATACCTCGGGCATTGGCGAGAACGGGCAAAGGAAAGCCCGGATCCAGCGCACAGCCGGCGTGCCAGGCCACCCTTGCTGCAACTGGTCCCGGACCGGGGTGGGCACAGTACTGAAGATGACGCCATCGGGCTCGGGCAACTGGGACTGGAGCGCCAGGATGTTCATATCCCGGGCAATGAGCGTAAGAGTAGCCTTTGTGCACGCTTGCTGTTCGATCGCGGCGACCAGCATGGCTGAATCGACGCGCACCACCCGGCCGGATTGTAGGCCACGGCGATAAAATCGGCGTCTATGCCAGCCTCGTCCGCCAGCGGCGCATCACCCGCGCGGGGCTGGGAACAGTCGCATATTAAACAGTTATGCCCGGTGATCGAGTGGCATTTGTCCGTGATCTTCATCGGTTGATTTCCAACCTGAGCGGGGTGAGATAACGCGTCGACAATAGACCTCAACGGCAACCGTCTGAACGCTGCAGGTGTCACGCTGGGCCCGGAATGGCCCCGAAATCCGCGCACTGTGCATACTCAGACAGCAAAGCCCGGGATCGCTCCCGGGCTAACTCACTGCATCTAAACGGGGCCGACGAGACTCGAACTCGCGACCTCCGGCGTGACAGGCCGGCGTTCTAACCAGCTGAACTACGACCCCATGGACCAGGGGAGATGATACCCGCTGGATGCTCCTGGTATCAATACCCATTCCCGAGCGGCAAACGCGCACGAAAAAAGGGTGGCCGCGGGGGCCACCCTTTGAATCACTGCTCCGCTTGAGCGACGTTCAGGCCCCTGAACGGCGCCTCAGAACCGGACGGTCGTCCTCGATCGGTTCACGGTCGGGATCATCATCGCGACGCTCCAGACGGGGCGGCCCATCATCCACACCTGCGTCGATTTGGCCGCTTTGCCCGGTGGTAATGACCTCTTCGTCGGCCGCGCGATCGGCATCACCCTGATCGGGGGATGCGGCGGTACGCCGTCTGAGGCTTGGACGGCTGTTGTCTTCTTCTTCAACCGGCCGCCGGTTCTCGTAGTCGATCAACCGCTGCTGCACATCTATGAATTCCGACGTCGTCAGCACGTACTGCGGACGGTCGGGCAACACCAGTGCGATGTTCTTCTGTGTTTTCTCGATTCGGGCCTCGGTTGGAGGATGCGATGAGAACAACGAAGAAACCGTTCCCGGCTTTGCAGTTTCACGGGCCTGGATCTTTTCAAAGAAAGTCACAGCCGCATTCGGATCGTATCCGGTCTTGTAGGCGTACTGGCTGCCCAGATAATCGGCTTCTTCCTCAGCGCCGCGATTGAACTTCATGAACTGTGCCGGAATGGCGAATCCGGCGGCCTGCCGAATGCCAAACCCGGCGACGCCACCCAGAAAGATCAGCGGAATCGAAGCCCAGTTGATGATCTGGCCCTTCGTCTGATTTTCCGTGCCGTGCCTTGCGGTGACATGAGCGATCTCGTGAGACAGGACACCGGCCAACTCGGCCTCTTCGTCGGCCGTCAGAATGATGCCCGTATTGATGAAGACGAATCCACCCGGCAGCGCCAGCGCGTTGATGCTGTCGTCTTCGATAACCTTGAAGGTGAACGGCACCTGGGCGTCTGAATTTCGAACCAGGTTCTGGCCGACGCGATTGACGTATTCGTTGATTACCGGATCGTCCACGAGGCGAACCTGACGTTCGAGCTCCGCCGCCATACCGCGCCCGAGAGCAATCTCCTTTTCAAGGGAGGTGAAGTTCCAGCTAAAGAAACCCGAATTAATGTCGCGGTTTCCGATATTCTCGATGTCCCCATTCTTGGGTCTGTTCTGAGCAAGCGCCGGACTGGCGGTTGTCACGATCAGGAATACGACCGCCATCGTCAATCGAATCAGCTTATCAATCATGGTCAGATTCTCCAGGAATCAGATCTACTCATCGTAATGACCGGGCTTCCGCGGTGTCAAGGTAATTGGACGGTGGAAATTCAAGTTGGGAAGAACCTTATTCAAGATGTTCTTGAAGTACGACCTCACTCATAGGAGACAGGACAGCGGGTTCAACGGTTTAAACCGTATCGCAGAAACCCCGTCATGCCCGATTTCAAATAGAGGGAACCGGCATGGCAACGACATCGTCAATGGCCACAATTTCCTTGACGACATACGGTTCCGCATACTCGACACCCAGCATGTGGCCGTAGAACCGGCACTGAGTCCGGATCCGGTCGATGAGCTGGGCCCAGGCGGGAAACAGCTTCTCAATCTCCGTCATATCCCCGTGAAACTGCGAGGCGAAACAATTAATGGCTTCCAGTTTCCGGTCGAAGTGCGGGCTGATGTCGACGGCGAATGAGGGGCGGACATCCCAGTAAATAGTTGAATACAGAATCTTATGCGGGCGGTGCGGTTCGCCCTCAAGCGCCGCCTTCCGGAGTCCCGCCATATAGCAGGCCTCATAGCCGAGGGTCGCTGCAGTATAGTGGTCGGGATGGCGGCCCTCCCAGTAGGGGAGGATGACCGTCCGGGGTCGGTGGTTCCGGATCTTCTGTGCGACGGCCATTCTGTTTTCGATCGAGACCGTCAGTTGGGAATCGCCAAGGTTCATACCGGTCCGGAACCGGGCGCCAAGCACCCGACGGGCGGCTTCCCCCTCCCCGGCCCTGATTTCGGGAGTGCCCCGGGTGCCCATCTCGCCTTCGGTCAGATCCAGGATGCCAACCGAGTAACCCTGGCTCACCATCTTGAGCAGGGTGCCACCACAGGTCAGTTCCACATCATCGGGGTGGGCGGCAATCGTCAGGATATCTACTGGTTCCACAATCGCTTTAGCTCCCTTTCCAACGCTGCACCCTCGATGGGGTATTTGAACAGGGTCTGACCGCCAATACGAACGACCGGCAGTTCGGTGCCGAATTGCTGTTCTAGTTGCGGTTCGGTCTCGACATTGATGACTCTCAATTTCAATGGATAGTGTTCCTCCAGGGCGCCAATGACCTCGAGAGCGACATCACAGAGGTGGCAATTGGGCCGCGAGAACATTTCAACTTCAATTTCATTGGTCATCGCGGGCTGTATGGCAGGCATGCCAGCGGGTCTTCCTGTCGATAGTGACCGAAGCGTCGGAAGAATATTTGAGCATGGGCGCGGTCCGATTCGATCTGTTCCCTGAGAGCATCCGCGCTTGGAAACTTCAGCTCGTCACGGAGGCGCGATATAAAACGGAGCCGGGCGCGCGCCGCACCCTCGGGTGGAGTCCGGTTCAGCAGGTGACTTTCCACCGTGCGCTCGGTCTGTGAAAACGTTGGCCGCACGCCGACGTTGGTCAGTGAGTCGGCCCAATCCTCGCCATCCACCGCGATGCGTGTCAGGTAGACGCCGTCGGCCGGAATGAGCTTGTTGTCCGGTTCGAGATTGAGTGTGGGCACGGTGACTCGACCGCCGCGGCCCAAACCGGAAACGATTCTGCCGGCCAGTTCGTAACAGTGGCCCAAGAGGCGCCGCGCCTCCCGCGCATGCCCTTCGACGATCTTCTCTCTGACGCGGGAACTACTGACGGGACGGTCTCCAATAATGACCGGAGGCACTTCGACGATTTCGAAGTTGTACCGCGCCTCCCGCAGGGTATTGATATCGCCCCGATGCTGGTGTCCGAAGCGGAAATTGTGGCCCACACACAACGCCCGGGCACACAAACCGCCGACGAAGTATTGCTCGACGAACGTTGCCGCAGGCATAAGGGAGAACTCTTCGGTAAACCGCTGAATCAGTAAAACGTCGATGCCGGCCTCTTCGATCAGGCGGACTTTTTGCTCGAGCGTCGAAATCGGCGTTGGTGCCCGCTCCGGGGCGATACAGGCGAGCGGATGGGGTTCAAAAGTGATCACCGCAGATAGTCCGCCCAACTCCCGTGCGTGGGTGGAAACCATCGACAGGATCGCCTGATGGCCCCGATGGACACCGTCAAAATTGCCCACGGTAACGACGCTCGGGCCGGACGTTTCCGTGCTGTTTAAGGAATGAATGATTCTCATCAACAATGCACTCCGGGGGCAAGGAACCCGGTCAGCCCGGAGATGTACACCCGAGGCCGATTCATCAAACCGTTATCATAACCAATTCCTGTCCCACGATGTGTTGTCAGCGGTTTCAAGGGATTGAGTGTGCCGTTACCACGCAACAGGGTGGGGAATACGGGCACGCCTCCACCCGGTGCGCATCCGATAGTCCGTGATGGCCTACTTCTGCCAACAAAGGTCGTCTAACATGCTCGATGCAACGGTTCGCGCGGCGCGTCACCCTACCGCTGCTCGTAGCGCACGACCTGGCGGGGGCCCACTTCTGCGCCAAAGATGACGCCGTCGTCAGTGGCGGCAACCCCTTCCGCTGCGCTGCTGCCGCCTCCGGGGTTGGGGTCCGGAATGAAGTGCGTCACGGTCCCGTCCCTTGCGTTTCCCACCCGGATCCCGCGCCTGAATGGGCTCGGAGGACCGCCATAGTCGGGAGCGTCGGTCCTCGATTCGGAGTCCGCGACGTAGATGGTGTCGTTGGCATCGATGTGGATCCCGCTCGGGCGTCCGAACTGGAACCAGCATTCCAGGAAGTTGCCCTCCCCGTCGAAGATCTGAATGCGGTTGTTGTCGCGATCCCCGACGAAAAGCCTGCCCTGGGAGTCGATTTCCAGCGCGTGAAGGCTTGAGAACTGGTTGCTTCCGCAAGGTCCAAAGCCAGGCACCCCCCACTCCATGATGTACTTCCCGTTCCGGTCGAACTTTACGATGCGCTCGTTCGTGCCCTCGGCATGTCCGTCCGCCACGAATATGTCGCCGTTTCTGCCGACAACGACATCGGAGGGCGAACTGAAGGTGTTCGTCCCTCTCCCCGTCACCGTCTTCGTCCCCAATTCCATGAGGACTTCACCGTTTGGACTGAACTTCGTGACCTGTTGACCCACATTTCCGCCTGCCCCTCTCCCATCGGGCGGCAGCGGGTCGGTCACCCAGACGTTCCCGTCCAGGTCGACGTGAATGCCGTGAGGGAAGGCGAACATCCCACTGCCGAAACTCTCGAGGAACGTGCCGCTCGCATCGTACTGGAGGATCGGATCCAGATTCGAACCCACGCAGGTGTTCGATCCACAACGATCGATAACCCAGACGGTCCCGTTCGTTGGATCGACGTCGACCCCGGCCGTCGAACCCCAGCTGCGACCCTGAGGGAGGGGCAGCACCTGCCCAACCCACGGATTCGGGAGGTCGCGGTTCGGTTCCCACCACCGTGCCATGGGCGCGTTTCTGTTCTGCGCCGCCAGACCCGCCGGCCAGGTCGCGACCATCGCAACTAAGACAAACAACCAGCTTGCTCTTGATTGAAACATCGAATCCTCCGCTTGTGATGTATGCACGGGAACTGGGTACACCCCGACTGTCCGGGGACCAGTGGCCTGTACCACCCGAATCGGGTCCCGATTCGGGTGGCACAGGTCACTAGCATACCTCCATTTTTCCTTGCCAGATCGTGGCTGAATGCGCCTGGAGATCGTTTCAGTGACCGCGGGGGCCACGAAAGCTGCCGACGGATACCTGGCCCTCAAGTCCCGTGATATCAGTGAGACCGATAAATCGCCACTCATATCCGCCCGTGTGATCTGCGTCCGCCGGTACGATTGACAAACACTTCTGCGAAAACTAGACTTTCCCCTAGCCTAGGCGCAGCATGTCCCCGTCCTCTCCCGGGCAGGGCTATCTTAATGAATTCTTGGTTCCGCGGTTGCTCAGGAGGTGTTCGCATGTTCCGGACTCTACAAATCGCCTTATTTTGTTGTTGCTTCGCAGCCGTGGCCGTGGCGCACCACTCCACGGTCGCCCTATACCTCGACGATGAGACGACGACACTGGAGGGAACCGTGACGCGTGTGGAGTGGCGGAACCCGCACATATGGTTCTACATCGATGTCGTCGGTGACGACGGAAACGTCACGAACTGGGGCGTGGAATTCCAGACGCCTCCCCTGAGAATGCTCAGGAGGGGCTGGACGGCGGAATCATTGCAAATTGGCGACGTCGTCACGGTGGAAGGTGCTCTTCCGAGAAACAGTGAACTCATCCGCGTCTTAAGCCGAACCACGATCCTGCCCGACGGCAGAGAACTGGGCGGCAGATGAAAACGACCCTGGCGTGATCGTCCCGGTCAAACCGGGAGAAGCTACAAGAATTGGGTGGCGTCACCCCGCTACCGTACGATTCCAGAAGAGGTATTGACATGAGGAATGGCATTCAGCTTTCACTTTGTTTCGTGATTCTAGTCAGCGCCGTCATGCTTTCTCCCATCCCCGCCGCCGCCCAGGCGGATTGGGATCCGCGGGATTTCGGGGGCATCTGGCACAACAGCACAAGAGACATTACGGAGGCGTTGCTGCCCGGCGAGGAGATCGCGTTTACACGCTATGGCGCCGAGCAGCACCGGACCTTCGATCTCAAGGACTATTCCACCAAGGGGTGCCTGCACAAAGGGCTCACCCGGCAGTTGCTTTCGAACGCTCTTTCGATGTTCGCCTACGATGAGCGGCTCGAGATGATGATGCTCCTGCATGAGGACCACTACCGCTGGCGGGCAATCTATATGGACGGCCGGGAGCATCCGCGGGAGGCGCCCGATTATCCGGAGCCGGCCGGACATTCGATCGGCCACTGGGAGGGCGACACCCTGGTTGTCGACTCGATCGGCTTCCGCGACAGCACCTATCTGGACACGGACGGGCTGGGGCACAGCACTGAGCTGCATCTCACCGAAAGGTACACCCGGACGGGAGCCGATGCGATCACGTGGGAAGTGACCGTCGAGGATCCGACGTTCTTCCTCCATCCGTTTAAGTTTCAAACGGTGTTCAACCGGGAGCCTCCCGAAATCCGGCTGATGTACTATGACTGCGACTACGAACAGGATATCGAGCACCTGGAGTCGTGGATCCGGGGCGAGCAACGTGAACTGCACGGAAATCCTGATGTTTTCGTGTTCCCCAATTAAGATGAGACAGGGGGAAGTTCCCAGTCGAACCTTGGAATGAATGTTGGTTGAAGCCCGGTTTCGCTTCCGCGAAGCCGGGTTTCCAACAGCTGAGTCCGACCCGGTTTGATCCCGCCGAATCCGGTGAACCTTAGCA
This sequence comes from Terriglobia bacterium, assembly GCA_965263045.1. Lineage (GTDB taxonomy): Bacteria > Acidobacteriota > Terriglobia > 20CM-2-55-15 > 20CM-2-55-15. The sequence goes on along the minus strand of CBDHGK010000041.1, from coordinate 2,194,377 downwards.
GCCCGTGGCGGAAGTCTCGCGGGCCGCGCGCAGGGGTCTTCGGGTTGCAGGCGCGAAGTGAGGAGCGGAACGATGTCTTTACATCGTGACCGACGAACGACAATGCCTGTGGCCCGAACCCCCCTGCGCCCAAAGGGTTACGGCGAAACGGGGCCGTCTTCGTTGTCGCCGACTCCTCGCAATGAATGAGCATTGCAACGTTGTCGCCTCCTAGAATCCGGCCCCGTTTGGCCGTAACGCAGCCCGCGAGACTTCCGCCACGGGCTGCTAGGCGTGGCATTGTGAATTCAACTCCGCGGGGAGCACGATGCCCGGATCAAGATCAGCCCCTCCCCTCGGTTATTCATCGCTTTCCATCAGCGATCATCCGCCATGCAGTCCGGCCGTATCCGCGCTTCCACTTGAGTCCCCACAACGGGAGGGCATTCTCGCCGCACGTGGCATGCGCAAGCGACCCCTCGATCCGGACCGTCAGAGTGTTTATATTTCCTGTGCTCTGACGTGATATTGTCGGCCCCCGGACGGTCGGCGCGTCGAAATCTTCGAATGGTGTGTCACGGATGAGCAAGAAACGAGTGCTGTCGGGTATCCAGCCGACGGGCAATCTGCATCTGGGGAACTATCTGGGCGCCATCCGGCAGTGGGTGGAGGGTCAGGGCGAAAAGGAAAACTTCATCTGTATTGTGGACCTGCACGCAATCACGCTGTGGCAGGACCCCCCGACCCTCTGTCAGAACACACGGCGCCTTGCCGCGCTGCTGCTGGCCGCAGGTATCAACCCCGAACAGAGCACGCTGTTCGTGCAGAGTCACGTGCGGGCCCATGCCGAAGCCTGCTGGCTCCTGACCTGCATCACCCCGCTTGGCTGGCTTGAACGGATGACGCAGTACAAGGAGAAGTCGGGCAAACAGAAGACGATCCAGTCTGGTCTGATCACCTATCCGGTTCTTCAGGCCGCGGACATCCTGCTCTATGACGCGGACGAAGTCCCTGTAGGGGAGGACCAGAAGCAACACATTGAGTTGGCACGCGACATCGCTGGGCGGTTTAATAACCTGTACGGCGATACGTTCAAGCTGCCCACCCCCGTCATCCCGAAGGTCGCAGCCCGCGTGATGGGTCTCGACGACCCGGCTTCCAAAATGTCCAAGAGCATGACGGCCCAGGGTCACTCCGTGAGGTTGACCGACGATGACGACCGGATTCTCAAGACATTCAAGCGCGCAGTCACCGACTCCGGGCGCGAGATCCGTTTCTCCGAGGATCCCGGGCACGCCGGAGTCAACAACCTCCTGGGGATCTACGGTGCGATCACCGGCAAGTCGAGGGAGGCGGTCGAAGCCCACTTCGCCCACTCCCGCGGATACGGCGACCTCAAGACGGGCGTGGCCCAGGTCGTGATCGAAACGATTGCGCCGATTCGGCAACGCTATCTCGAGTTGATCCAGGACCCGGATGAACTCGACCGCTTGTTAGCGACCGGAGCGGAACGCGCCCGGAAGATCGCCGAGGCCAAGATCCAGCAGATGAAGCAGCAGATGGGACTACTGGCTCCTGGCCTCTCGGAAGAATAGCCGTGCGTTTAATCCCGAGCCGGGAACTCGTGCCTCAGCAGCACGTCGTGGTCGCCGGGTCCGACCCAGGTCACGTCGATGCCCCGGGCCGGAAGACCGCGGAACCAGGTCCGCTGCCGTTTTGCGAACCCCCGGATGCCGGCTCGGAGATCGTCGAGCATCTGTTGCTCGGTCTTGGTGCCCTTCAGGAAGGCGGTGACCTCGCGGTACTCGAGGCCGAGCTGATTCATCCGCGCCTCGCTCAAGCCCGCCCGGAGCAAGCCCCGAACTTCGTCGATCAAACCCAGTCGCAGCCGCTGGTTGAGCCGGATGTCGATGCGACGCCAGAGTTCATCGCGGGGAACGTCGATGCCGAAGACGGCATAGTCGATCGACACGGGTGGCGGAGCGCTGTAGCGGATATCCTGGTGGAGGGCATAGTGTGCGACTTCGAGTGCGCGTACGACTCGCTTTTTGCTGGCGCGATCGGTCTGGCCTTGCTGTTCCGGGTCGAGCCGATCGAGTTCCCGGAGCAAGTCTTCGTGACTGCGTGACATCAAGGATTTGCGTAACCGGACGTCCTCGGGGACGTCGGCGATGCGATAGCCCCTGAGGACGGCCTCGACATAGAGGCCTGAGCCACCGACCATCACCAGGGGCACACCGCGGGCGAAGGGTTGGGCTCGACTCATCGCCTCGAGCAGTTGGTAGCAGTCGTGCTGGAATCGGAACAATGAGTAGATCCGGGCGGGATCGGCGACGTCGATCAGGTGGTAGGGAACCGGTGGTTCCACCTGCTGATACGCGTCGAGATCTTTACCGGAGCCAATGTTGAGGCCGCGATAGGTTTGTCGCGAGTCCGCCGAGAGAATTTCCGAGCCGAGCCGGTGAGCCACCTCGACGCCGAGCCGTGTCTTGCCGCTGGCGGTCGGGCCGACGACGACGAGGATTCGAACCGACACCTCAGACCTCGAACGCGTCCCGAAACCAGCGCTCGAGGGCGAAGATCTCGGACCGTATTTCGCCAGCGAAGATGACCGCCAGTTTTCCAGGCATTCGAGTTTCGCCGCCGAATCCCAGTCGCAAGGGCGATGCCAGGAGGATCCCGCGCCGCAGGGAAGGATCGTATCGGCGACTCCCGAGTGCATCCACGACACGCCCTAACTCGTTCGGCAGGGCCGTCAACTTCCGCCGGTTGAAGAACCGGTAGAACAGCGTTCGGTCCGGCATGAGCCCCTGCCATAGTCGGTATGCGCCGTCCGTCATCGCCTGCCGGGCGTTCAGATCCACCAGTGGCCGCAGCCGTGTGTGATGGCCGTCGCACCATTCAAACGCATCGACGCAGACGGGACCGAAGTAACCCTCGCTATCGAGGCGCGCGGCGATTCGTTCGCCGGCATCGGCCAGAGCGCGCCACGGAACGTCGGCCTGCGGTACGGGGTCGAAGACCGATCCCACCAGCGCTCCGCCATCCGTGCACACGGTTTCGTGAATGCGCAGTTGGGCGACATCGAACGGAACGTCGAAGACCATCGAGCGGTCGCAGGTGCGGTTGAGCCATGGTTCGATGAGGAGGCAATGGTCCTGGGACAGCCGGCGGTTTACGAAGCGGAGGGCGGGGTCCGAAAGGCGGGTCCTGCGCAGACGGTGGTTCCCAAGCCCTGCGTTCGCGTGCTCGGCCTTGATCACCCATTCGCTGTTGGCCAAAGCGCGTGTCAGAAACGTCTCGAGCTCGGGAACGCTGTGGATAAACGTGCCGCGTGCGTCATCGGGAAACAGCTCTGCTTCGAGGCCACATGCGAAGCTACGCGAGTTGACGCGACGGACGACCGATAGTGGCGGATGGAGTGCGGGTTCGGAACATCGGCCATTCTGTTGGATCGCTTCCTGGTTCCAGCCGAAGGGTCGGAGACGGCGGGCCGGGTCGATTTGCGGGTGTCGGAGCAACTCGGGAACCGGTACTCCGTTGTCGGCGAGGTAGGCTGTGAAGTCTGAAGGCACGTCTGCCCTCACCCATGCGGCGTCGGTTTCTTCAGCTCCGATCAACGCCTGCACGGAAAGCTCGTGCACCTGACGTTCAAGAGCGGGGCTGACAGACGGGTGCGTCTGGAGGCTCAGGTCGAAGTCGGAATTTAGATAGTAGATGTGCGACGTGTCGGTCAATTTCGGTGTCCGGTGAAGAAGGTGGGGATTCGCTTTAGTCCGAACCAGGCTGGTATCTTCGACGAACCACAAGTGCAGCCCCGCACCTGTCGTGGCTCATGCAGACGCCGTGTTTCCCGCATATCGTTGTTGCTCAATTCGCCGGGATTCGCTTCATCCTGAACTCCCCGGGTCCGCCTCCGTGGGCCGGATGCCAATATACCACCGGTCAAAGCAGCCGCACCCGGAGTCAACGCACGAATTCTGAGATGTGTAACCCATCTGAAATCAGTAAGAAAGAGCCGCGTCAGGAGACGTCGTCTATAATAACCAGTTTTACCGGGGAGGTTCGATGACGGGAGGCAAATTTGAAGGACTCGTTGACATCATGGCGAGACTGCGGGGGCCTGATGGCTGTCCCTGGGACAGGGAACAGGATTTCGATTCTCTGAAACCGATGCTTGTCGAGGAAGTCTATGAGGTCATCGAAGCGATCGATGCCGAGGATTATCGCGGGCTGGCCGAGGAACTCGGAGATCTTCTGTTACACGTTGTCTTCCACGCGCGCATGGGAGAGGAATCGGGTCGCTTTAATATTGGAGACGTTATCGACGGTATTTCTGAAAAGCTGATACGGCGGCACCCGCACGTGTTTGGGGACGAGACGGCCACCGATGCCGGTGCCGTCGTCGATAACTGGGAGGCCATCAAGCGGCGGGAAAAGGCCGAAAAGGGAGACGATGCCAACGGCGATCCCCCCGCCCTGCTCGATGGGATTCCCAGAAAACTTCCCGCACTGCACGAAGCGCACAAGATTTCTTCCCGAGTCGCTCGGGTGGGCTTTGAGTGGCCCGGGATCGATGCGGTGTTCGAGAAACTTCAGGAAGAAATCCAGGAACTCCGTGTGGAGATTGCGCGATCAACGGGCGACGTCCGTCGTGATGCCATCGAAAGCGAACTGGGCGATACCTTTTTTGTGCTCGTCAACATCGCGCGATTCCTGGAAATGGACAGCGAGTCGGCCCTCAAGAGCGCGAACCGTAAATTCCGGTCCCGGTTCGAGTATGTGGAACAGGCCTTGCTTCGAGACGGCAAACCCAGTTCCGAATGGTCCCTTGAGGAAATGGAGTGCCTCTGGCAACAGGCAAAGCGGGAAGGGAAGTAGGACCGGCACGCATGCACATCGTCAAAATCGACAGTTTCCTGGTTCGGGATCAGGGGATCGGAGGTTCGAACCTCTCGTCCCGAATCTTAGAATCAACGAGGAACATCTCATTTTCGGGCACGTTCCGAAACGGGCGGTAGACGTCTGAGTAGACGAGATCGCTTTCGAGTTCTATCAACTTCAATAACCCACGCGGAATTCACTCTGAGCTGAACGTGCGAATCGCTTGCGATACGCCCGGGCGGTTCCGTGAAACACCTTTGCCTAAAGTGCTCCAACCCGCGCATCATAGCGGCCATTCAACGTCCCGACACGCTTTCCTTTCCTGCTCTTGGGCTCTCGTGACGAGCGTTCCAGACCCTCACTCCTCATACTCCCGGATTGCGGCTTCGCAGGTGCTAGCCCGCATAGATCACCAGTTCGGGAGCCAGGGTTTCTCACATCAAATAAGCCTTGCTGGGCGGGAGATCTGGGACGGACACCTAATTCGGTATGTCAACACACCGTGATGTCTGCCGACCTAGAGAATTAGGTGTCCGTCCCATATCTCGGGCTCCAAGGGAGGCAGGAGGAGTTATTGGATTTCTCCAGGGGAATCCAGCCGGCGCTTCCGAAAGTAGTCCTTGATATTATATCCGCAACGGATATAGTATCGGCATATGGCAAAGCGTACAATGCAGGCGCCTCTCACTCCAGCGGTGCTTCATATCCTCCTCGCGCTTTCTACGAAAGAGCGGCACGGCTACGGAATCATGAAGCAGGTCGAGTCGGACTCGCAGGGGAAGGTAACCATGGGGCCGGGCACGCTTTACGGCTCAATTCGTCGCATGATCGACGCTGGATTGGTACGCGAGCGCGACAAAGCGATAGACCCTGAAATGGACGACGAGCGGCGGATCTACTACAAGATTACTGGCCTCGGCCAAAAAGCGCTCGATGCGGAGTTGCGGCGATACCGCGAGGTCGTAGCCGTTGCCAAACAGAAACGACTCTCGCCGAGTCCTTTCGCGTATGGCATATGAACACTCAATACGACGATTCCGAAACGTGTACCGAACACTGGTCAGGCGTTACCCGAAGCAGTACCGCGAGCGCTTTGGAGAGCCGATCGAACAGACCTTCAACGATCTGCTCCAAAAGCGCGCAGAGGAAGAAAAAGGACTGTTCGGCTTCGCTCTCTGTGTGTTCGTTGAGACGTCCGCGGGAATTGTGAGAATGTGTGCCAATCTTAGTTGGAAATTGAAACGGCTCCAAACCCCATGGTTTGATGGTATTGGAAGAAACAACATCAAGCCTGTAAGAGAAAGGAGCCGAGATGAGGAGTCTGTTACGTTCGGTAAAGAAACGCAAGAAGTCGCGTGTGCTGGGTGAGGTCGAGGTCCTGAGCCGGGAGGAATACTCGGGACTGGAATTGGACTCGAAGGTGGAGATGATTCGGGCGTTGATCCCACTGGGGTTGATGCACGTGGAGGAGTTGCTCGACGAGGAAGTGAAGTCGTTGGCGGGTGAGCGATACGCACGAAAGGAGGCGGCGTTGCGGGGCCGGCGACACGGGAGCAATCCGGGGACCGTGGGGCTGGGTGGCCAGCGGGTGCCGGTTCGGGTGCCTCGAGTGCGCAGCGTGGCGGGCGGGGAGATTCCGCTTCGGACCTACGAGGAACTCAGTCCGGGTGGCGCGGTGAACGAGCTACTGCTCAGACGTGTGCTGTATGGGATCTCCTGCCGGAACTATGAATCGGCCGCTGAAGCGATTCCGGGAGCGATCGGACTGTCGAGTTCGACGGTGTCTCGAGGATTCGTCCAGGCGAGTGCCGCGAAACTTCGGGAGATGCAGGAGCGGGATCTGAGTGGCGAGGACGTCGTGGCGATCTTCCTGGACGGGAAGGCGTTTGCCGACGCCCTGATGGTAGTGGCCCTGGGCGTCACGCTTTCGGGCGACAAACGCTTCTTGGGCTTCGTGGAGACCGACACGGAGAACGAGCAAGTGCTGACTCCGTTTCTCCGTTCGTTGATGGAGCGGGGCCTGGACATCTCTGAAGGCGTGCTGGTGATTGTCGACGGCGGCAAAGGTCTGCGGGCGGCGGTCAAGAAGGCATTCAGGAATCGAGCCCTGGTCCAACGCTGCCAATGGCACAAACGCGAGAACGTCGTGAGATACCTATCGAAGACCGAGCAAGCCGTGTGGCGACGCCGGCTGCAGCGGGCCTACGAGCGCCCGGAGTACGACGAAGCTCGGGCGGCGCTCGGAGAGCTCCATGGAGAGCTCGAGGAGCGAAACCAATCGGGGGCTGCGAGCCTTGAGGAAGGCCTGGAAGAGACCCTCACGTTGCATCGGCTCGGCGTGTACGGGGTCTTGGGCCGTTCGTTCAAGACGACGAATTGCCTGGAATCGGTCAATGCCCTTGTCGAGGAAAGGTGTGCGAAGGTCGATCATTGGAAGAACTCGAGTCAGCGGCAACGCTGGTTGGCGACGGCGCTCATCGACATCGAACCGCGCCTGAGGAAGGTGATCGGCTACCGTCATCTTCCAAAGCTCCGCGAAGCCCTCCAGCGAGAGCTGAAAATTGAGGCGAAGACGTCGACGAGATCGAAGAAGAAGGTTGCATGACCCATCGTGAGCCGTGGAGAGTTTCAACTAAGAATGGGCTTGACTCAATTGTGATAGAGAACTTCTCACTGATCACTATGCAAAACACTACAAGAAGACTGATTGTGTGGGCTGGAGTCGTCGCGCTCATCCTGCTAGTGCCTTTGGTGGCGATGCAGTTCAACGCGGAAGTGAACTGGGACCCATTCGATTTCGCTATCTTGGGCGGCCTCTTGTTCGGCTGTGGTCTCGCGTATGAGCTGGTAGCGAGGCAGGCGGGTAATATCCTGGCGTACCGAGCCGGCGTTGGCGTTGCGCTGGCGGCAGCATTCCTCCTCGTATGGGTGAACGGCGCTGTCGGCATAATTGGGGACCCGAACGACGATGCTAACCTGATGTACTTCGCTGTCCTCGCCGTCGGCATCATCGGTGCCTTTGTTGCGCACTTCAAACCCCGTGGAATGGCGCGCGCGTTATTCGCCACGGCGCTTGCCCAGGCCTTGGTCGCCGTGATCGCGGTGGTCAGTGGACTGGGCTCCAGTGGACCGATGTGGCCGCGGGACGGTTTGATCTTGACTGGGTTCTTTGCCACGCTGTGGGTCGGATCGGCTTTGCTGTTTCGGCGCGCAAGCGCCTCGGACCCGACGTAGATCGCTCAGCATTCCGGATGTGCGACCTTATTTTCCAATGGTTCCACGTATCCTCTAAGCGCGCTCGGCTCCTGAGGTGATATAAGAACTGGAAGTCGATGGCTCGAAAGATGCGCGATAAGATTGCCGAACTGGAGGTCGCCGGGTTTGCGAAGCGCGGCGGACATGGCGGCCATCGCAATTATCTACACCGAAAATCGCAACCACTGTGACGCGATCGGGCAATCCGGGCGAAGACGCGAATCGTAATCAGATACGAGCGGCCAGGGCTCCAGTCAAGGAGTCCAGAACAGGGACTGGAATCTGGTTCGGAAGCAAGCTGATGTTCCTCTCCCCGTGCGATTTCAGTTCGTCATCGATCGTTGACAAGAGTTCTCCTCTCTATGAAGGCCATAAGCGCGGATTGGGTCTGTCCGGTCAACGGTCCGCCGGTCCCAGATGGCGCCGTCCTGATCGATGGATCCCGCATTGTCGATGTCGTCCGATCCATTCCGAACGGGGTTTCTGTGGAGTCGTTCGACGGTTGCGCCATCGTACCGGGCTTCGTGAACACCCACATCCATTTGGAGCTGACCCTCCTGCGGGGATTGCTGGAGGACCTTCCGTTTTTCGAATGGATTCGTCGCCTCACACGTGCAAAGTACGAGCATCTGTCGAATGAAGATCTGCGGGTGTCCGCCGAACTCGGTACTGTGGAATGTCTTCGAGGCGGAGTGACCACTGTGGGCGAAGTGACCGATGTCGGTGCCGGCTGGTCGGCCATGACCCGATTTGGACTGCGGGGGGTGGCCTATCAGGAAGTGTTCGGTCCGGCTGAAGAGACCGCTGTGGATGCGATTCGAATCCTCCGGGAGAAGGTCAGTGCGCTTCGCATACAGGAATCACCGACATGCCGTGTCGGGGTCTCTCCACACGCACCCTACACCGTTTCGGCCGGCTTGTATCAAAAGGTCGGTCGTCTGGGGGCCAAAGAGGGTCTTCCGATTGCGGTCCATCTAGCGGAATCGGAGGCCGAAGGGGACTTCGTCCGCTCGGGCCGGGGCCCGTTCGCCGACTATTTGAAAAGCCGGGGTATTCCCGTCGTGGCTCGGGGTGTAAGTCCCATCGCCTACCTGGACCAACTGGGCGTGCTGGGTCAGAGAACACTCGTCATTCACGCCATCGACTGTGACCCGGGCGATGTCGCTCGGCTCCGGGTAAACGGGGTCGGCATCGCCCACTGTCCGAAGTCGAACCTCAAACTCGGTCACCGTATCGCGCCGCTGACGGAGTTTCTTGCCGCGGCCATACCGGTCGGCCTCGGAAGCGACAGCGTCGCCAGCAACAACGCTGTGGATATGTTCGAGGAGATGCGGGTAGCCGCGTTCCTTCAGAGGACTCGATCCGGAGACGCCACGGCAATCACTGCGCCCGAAGCACTCCATCTGGCAACCCTCGGAGGAGCCCGGGCCCTTGGGATGGCGCAGGATGTCGGCAGCCTCGAGCCGGGTAAGCTGGCGGACATGGCCGTCGTGGATCTCACCGATCCCGCCCTTCAACCTGTCTACGACCCTGTGGCAGCGATGGTCTATTCGGCGAACCGAAAGAATGTCGTCGCTACTTTTCTAGGTGGTCAAGCGGTCGACGTGGACGCCGGCCCCCTGTTGTCCGCAGCCGGGGTCATCGCGAAGCGCCTCAAAGACATCGCGTGGTGACCGTACCGGATTTCCTGCGAACGGTCAGTCAAACTTCGCGCAGCAGGTGCCCGAGCTTGTCTTTTTTCGTCCGCAGGTAGTGTTCGGTGGTGTCTGAAGGAGGAATTTCGATAGCCACGCGTTCGACTTCTTCGATTCCAGCGTTTTCCAGGGCCTCTATCTTGCGTGGATTATTGGACATCAGGCGAATTCTCCGGATATCCAGCTCAATTAGAACCGACGCGCAGAGTGTGTAAGAGCGCGCATCGGCTTCGAAGCCCAGTTGGTGATTGGCTTCGACCGTGTCATGGCCCGTGTCCTGCAGTTCGTAGGCCAGCAGTTTGTTCATCAGCCCGATGCCCCGACCCTCAGCGTGCTGGTAGATGAGGATACCGGCACCCTCTTGGGCGATCCTTTGAAAAGCCAGTTCCAGTTGGTCGCCGCAATCGCAACGGGAGGAGGCAAAATTCTCACCGGTCAGACATTGGGAATGGACGCGAACCAGCGCAGACGGCTGGGTCCAGGGGGTACCCATGACCAGGGCAATGATGCTTTCGTTGCTGTTCTCGTCTTCGAATCCGGATATCCGGAACGTGCCGAATCGAGTCGGCAGCGCAGCCTCCGCTACTTTACGAATAGGCATGTGGCGACAATACTAGCACGTCGGAAGAACCGTTTCTCCCTCACTCGGATGGGGGACTGAACAGGAGGTCGTCCCCCGTGCCCACCACACCATCGGGCCCGGACGAGCGGAGTTGGTAACTTCCGTTTCCCCGTTCATAGCGAATCGCCCCGCCCCACGCATCGTCTCGGATCAACTCCCCCAGGAACAGTGGGTGGAGGACGTCCGAAAGGTAGCTGTCGGGAGCGATTTCCGGAAGACCGCCATGTTCATCGCGGTAGGCATCCACAGCGTGGGCCAACTGCTTCATGGCTTCATCGGTCTGGATCTGGGACTGGGACTCGAGTGCTTCGAGAAGTCGATCGACGTCCACCCATTGGCGGTCACCCAGCCGGGCCGCCACAATTCGCCATTGACCGTCGGGGCCCTTCTCAAACTGAAACGCCATCTGGACGCTGGTCTCGGCGATCATACGGTCTCCCGCCCCCGCGACGACACGTTCAATCGCAATATCGGACGGTATGAGTTCCGCCCCGCCAAGGTTTGCAATCTGGGTGCGCGCATTGCGGGCCGACAAGCCCGGACCACAGCCGTTGAGGGCAACCAGCACCGTCATCATCATTGCCTTCATCAGCGCCGTCAAAACGGTGTATCTCATGGAGAATACGAGTCTATCACGTTGTGATATCATCCAATTCGATTCAGGCGGGACACGTCCTATGGCCCGTGATAGCCGTCTCAAAACGCACGTTCAGATGCTGGGCCCGAATGCTTCAGCATCCGCTGAAATGCCGGGGAGTCGAGTGCAAATTAGCGTTGTTTTCTTTGCGTCACTGGTGGATCTTGTCGGGTCCCGAAGGCTCTCCCTCGATGTCGTCGATGGCGCGACGCTGGACGAGATCCTCAAACAGCTCGAATCGAGCTACCCCGGTTTAAAGGACTATCGCTCCCTGCTCCTGACGGCGGTCAACGAGGAGTATGCCGAGGGTTCACACGGGGTCAGCGATGGGGATGAGATTGCAATATTTCCACCTGTGAGTGGAGGCGAAGCGACCAGGGATTCGCTGAAGGTCCGCAGCGCCCACGAATTCTACGAAATCACGCATGCACCGATCGACGCGGGGAAAATCTCCCGTGAACTGCTCTGTGACGCCGATGGCGCGATCTGTGTGTTCGAGGGTGTCGTCCGGAACGAGTCGAAAGGGAAAGCGACCCGGTACCTGAGCTACGAGGCCTACGAGGGGATGGCCTTAAAGAAGCTGGAAGAGATCGGTCAGCTCGTCCGGAATATGTGGGACATCGACTCCATCGGAATCGTCCATCGTCTGGGTCGACTGGAAATCGGCGAGGCGTCGGTGGCGGTGATTGTGACATCCCCGCATCGCCGGGCGGCCTTCGACGCCTGTCACTACGCCATCGACCGCCTCAAGAAGATCGTTCCGATCTGGAAAAAGGAACATTTCGAAGACGGGGAAGTGTGGGTTGAGGGTCAATCTTAGTGGAAAGGTAAGCGCATTAGAAACGCAGTGCCCACAGGCCGGAAATGGTGCGATCAGGGGCCCACTCGAAGCTGAACTCTGCGCGCCAGTTCGTCCAGCATAGCGGTGGGACCGGTGAACAATCGCTCCGGAAAGACCACGCCACCGGCAATCATATTTCTAAAGATCACATCGGCCCGGTACAGGTTGAGTCCCATGCCCGCCAGGTACTGCAAACGGAGGTTGCGGTCTCGATTGATGGGCGCGTCTTCCAGCCACCCACTCAGATCGCTGATCTGACCTGAGTAGGTTCCCAGCAGATCGAATACGGAGGCAAACCCGACATCGCCGAGAGAGCGGGCAACCTGCTCAAATTCCGGACTCTGCAGCCGGTCATCCATCCGCCCGACATCGATGGAATCGCCAGGTTCCGCCTGCCCGAACAGGACCACGTCATATCCCTGACCATCGATCGTATTGGCAAATACGGCGCCGTCGGGGAAGACCTCCAGAAACGTTGCGATTTCACTCTTCACCGCTTCTTCGGTGCTTTCGTAGAGTTGAACGAATACGGTCGCGACGCCTCCGGGATTGAGACGCGACCGGACCAGCTGCCAGAACTCTTCGGTGTAGAGGGCGGCCGCGCCTTTGACCCAGGGATCGAGCGGGTCGGAGGTGATACCGTCGAATTTTTCTTCCGTCGTCAGGAGGAAGTGGCGCCCGTCATCAATATGGATTTCAACCTTCGGGTTGTCCACAACGTCAAAGTTGTACTCGCCAAAATACTCGGAGACCACCCGAGGAACGAGCGGCTCGATCTCGGCAATGACAACGCGTTCCGCGTTTGGTTCAATGCTGACGGCACCGGCGGTCACACCGGCTCCGAGACCGATCACGAGGAACGACTGGTTGTTCTCGGGAGCAAGTGTCACCAGATGTCCGAGCATCCGTTGAAGTCGCATGTCCGGTGCGTAGCTCGAGGCCTGGACCTTGCCCGCGTTGTGGTAGTTGAGAATGCCGTTCGGATGGCGGGTGACGGCAACCGATGCGGTGAGACCCTCTCCCATGTAAATGACCTCCGTGCCCTGGCCACGCGTCGGCAGGAAACGGCCATAGGCTACGAATTCACCTGGAATGGCCGGCACGGTGGCGGTGAGGCCGACGACGGCCAGTCCCGTGGTCGCAAGGATGGCCACGGTCCGAAATCGGTCGCCCCCTCCCCGGAGCCGAGCCAGCGTCGCTGGTGCCAGCATCAGCAATCCGGACACGGCGGATATCAGGATCAGGAGTTGCTGCGCATGCTGGCTGCCGATCGCAATAACGAGGATGAAGCTCGCAGCCAGGGATCCCACGATCGCACCCAGGGTATTGGCTGCGTAGAGACCGCCCACGAGTCGGCCCGGGTCGCGCCCGCGTCGGGCCGCAGCCGCCAGGGCCAGCGGGAAACTGGCTCCCCAGAGAACGGCGGGAGGCAGAATTGTCCAGACCACCCGGATCAAGTCCAGCTGAAGGGTCACCCACGGGGAGGACCCAAGCGTGACATCGAGTGGCCAGTACGGTAAGAATTCAGAAATGGAGTATGCCGTCCAGGCGATTGCTGCGCAGAGAAGAATCTGACACACTCCCAAAGCCGCCCGTGGAGCTTCGAGCCGGCGGGCCGTGGCTGACCCCACGCTGCTCCCGCATCCCAATCCAAAGAGAAAGACCGCCAGGATGAGGGCAAATGTGTACACGGTGGCGCCCAGCAGGATGGAGAGGTGACGGGTCCAGATCACTTCGGCAGCTAGAGCCGTCATCCCTGAAAGGGCGATCGAAACATACAGCGGCCACGGCGTCCGGGGGCCGGCCGGGCCGGATTGGACCGAACTATCCGCTTCGTAGGGGGTCCGCTTCGAAAATATAAAGCTCATTCCAGCCACAGCGAGGTTGATCGACACAGCGACAAACGTGGCGACCGCGACGTCGTAGATACGCAGGAGGTAGAAGCCGGCCAGAAGACTGCCCGCAACCGCGCCGCCGATGTTGGCGCCGTAAAAGAAGCCGAGCCAGGAGACGCCGCCTGGTGTGGCTTTGACCCAGCGCGCAATCGCCGGGAGCGTCGCTCCCATGAGGATCGTCGGCGGCAGGAGGCAGATGGCCGCCACCAGGGCGCGCACGGACATGCCGAGCGGGCCAGAGCCGGCCCATGCTGTGTAAACACCGCCCATCAGGGGCATCGCATACAGCATGACAGCGCCGATGACCCCGATACCCAGTTCCAACAAGGCATAGACACGCAGGGGATGGTGTGTGGGTGAAATCAGGTGGGATAGGCAAAGGCTCCCCAGACACATGCCACCCATAAACGTCCCCAGCAGCACACCGAGCGAGATCGACGACGCACCGATGACGAGCGATAACAGCTGGAACCAGACCACCTCATAGATGAGAGAGGCGCACCCGCTGCCGATAAACAAAACGACGAGCAGGGGTAATAACCTGCCGTCTGCTGATGATCCCGACAATGGCTTCCCTTCGATGTGTGACATCCGGAACTCCCGGCTGCGGTCTCTGCCAAGGCTTTACAAATTCAAATGGCGCCCGGCCCGGATTCGGCGACCGGTCATACATCACGCAGGAAGGCGACGGTATGCCCCAGGTTCAGATCCCCGTCACTTCTCAGGTTCGCCGGGTTGCCAGCGAAGGATGGGACGGCGGGCCGCCCCGGCCTCATCGATGCGCCCGATGCGCGTGTTGTGGGGAGCCGTTCGGACGGTTTCTGGATCGGTCTCCGCTTCGTCGGCAATCCCCAGCATGGCTTCGATGAAGGCATCCAGCTCCTGCCTGCTCTCGGTTTCAGTCGGTTCGATCATGATCGCACCGGAAACAATCAGCGGAAACGAGACCGTCGGCGGATGGAATCCGTAATCCATCAGCCGCTTTCCAATATCTCCAACGCCGACACCGTTCCTCTTTTGAAAGCGGTCTGAAAAGACAACCTCATGGAGCGATCGTCCAGCATAGGGCAGATGAAATCGGCCCTCCAGCTTCTTCCGCAGATAGTTGGCATTGAGGACCGCTGTTTCCGACACTTCGCGCAGTCCCTCGCCTCCGTTGGCCAGAATATAGGCCAGGGCCCGCACATGCATACCGAACTGCCCACCGAAGGCCTTGACCCGTCCGATCGATAGAGGCCGGTCCGGATCAAAGCCATACGTGTCGTCGGCATGTCGCACGATTGTCGGATGCGGAAGATATGGCTCCAACTCCGGTGCAACCGCAACCGGACCGCTTCCGGGGCCACCGCCCCCATGCGGCGTGGTAAACGTCTTGTGGAGGTTCAGGTGCAGGACGTCTATACCGAAATCTCCGGGCCGCGTGATCCCCATGATGGCATTCAGGTTCGCACCGTCCATGTATACCAAGGCGCCTCTGGAGTGCAGCAGGGCGGTGACTTTTTGAATTTCGCTTTCGAAGAGCCCCAACGTGTTGGGGTTCGTGATCATAATGCCGGCCACATCTTCATCGACCAGAGATTCCAGATGCCCGAGATCCAGAGTACCGTCGGGACCGCTCCGAACGGATTGAGACTGATATCCGGATATGGCCACGCTCGCCGGGTTCGTGCCATGGGCCGAGTCGGGAACGAGGATGATTTTTCGGGGCTTTCCCCGTGCCTCGTGGCAGGCACGGACGATCAGCAGACCCGTCAACTCACCATGGGCTCCGGCGGCCGGCTGTAACGTGACCGCATGCATGCCCGTGATCTCGGCGATGCAGTCCTCAAGGGTTTTCTGAATATGGAGTGCACCCTGAATCGACTCCGGAGGCATGTAGGGGTGAGCGGCCGTAAATCCATCCAACCGGGCCACGCGTTCATGGATCCGGGGGTTGTATTTCATGGTACATGAACCCAGCGGATATAGGCCCAGATCGATGTTGTAGTTCCATGTCGACAGGCGAGTAAAGTGGCGCACGACGTCGCTTTCGCCAAGTTCCGGCATGTCCCCGATCTCTTTACGGCGCAATTCGGGAGGGATCAGCGTGTCGATATCGGGTTCGGGAATATCGAGCGCCGGCAGGTCGAACCCTTGCCGACCGGTGCCACCCTCCTCGAAGAGGAGCGGTTCGTTCAAACTGATATGCGACCCGGTCCGACTGGCTCCCCTCATCCCGCAAGACCTTCCACCAGCGCATCCATGTCCTGTTTCCGGTGAACTTCTGTTGCGCAGATGAGGAGACAATTCCCGAACTCGGGATAGAAGCGGCCCAGTTCGAGCCCCGGTATGCATCCGGATTTTTCAAGGCGCGAGAAAACAGCGTCGTAGTCCTCCCCGAGCCGGACGACGAACTCGTTGAAGCGCGGTGGGGAAAACACGATTTCATGAGGGGTCTTGTCGGCAATCTGATTCATGAGGTATGCGCTCTTTTGCACGTTCTGTGTGGCCAGTTCCCGGAGTCCTTCCGGGCCCACGAGCGCCAGGTAGACGGTACACATCAGCGCACACAGGGACTGATTTGTACAGATATTCGAAGTCGCCTTTTCCCGGCGAATGTGCTGCTCCCGTGTCGCCAGGGTCAGCACAAAGCCACGCCGACCGTTGGAGTCGAGGCCCATGCCGACGAGTCGGCCGGGCAATTGCCTCACGAACTCCTGGCGGGTCGCAATGAATCCCAGGTGAGGCCCGCCGAAATTCATCGGAACCCCCAGCGACTGGGCTTCACCGACAACGACGTCTGCGGAGGGTTTCCCCGGGTCGGCGGAACCGGGTGGAGCCAGGAGTCCGAAAGACATCGCCTCACAAACATTGACGATCGAAAGTGCTCCGTGCGTGTGCGCCAATGCCGATACCGCGGCCACGTCTTCGATGCCACCGAAAAAGTTCGGGGACTGGACGATGACGCCGGCGACGTCGGAGTCGAGTGCCAACCCGATCTGGTTCATATCGATCTGTCCACTGTCGGAGAAATCGACGGTTTCGAAGCGTAGCCCGAGCCTTTTGGTGTGGGTGTCGATGACCTGGCGGTATTCCGGATGCAGGGACCGCGAGATCAGGAAACGATTTCTTCGACGGATCCGGTGGGCCATCAGGATGCCTTCGACCAGTGCCGTGCTCCCGTCGTATAGGGAGGCGTTGGCCACCTCCATGCCCGTCAACTGCGTGATATAGGTCTGAAATTCGAAAATCGCCTGGAGCGTGCCCTGAGCGATTTCCGCTTGATACGGAGTGTAGGCGGTGAAGAACTCGGACCTCGAGATCAAGGCGTCCACGACGACGGGGATGTGATGTGGATAGACGCCGGCCCCAAGAAAGCTTCCGGCGCGGACGCCGTTGCGGCGCGCAGCGGCATCGAAAAAGTCCAGCAGTTCCGGTTCGGTCATCGCCGGAGGGAGGTCCAGAACCCGTTGCAGACGCAAGCCCGCTGGAATACCGGCAAAGAGCTCTTCGATCGAATCCACACCGATTTCGTGCAGCATATCCTGCCGCCCCGTCGGAGAATTCGGAATGTAACGCAACGACTATTCCTCGGATTTCGAGTCGGCTGCGGAGGTGTACCCCGCATACTCGGCGGCTGAAAGCAGGTTGTTGACGTCTGAGGGCTCGCCCATGCGTATGCGGATCATCCAGCCTTTTCCGTAGACGTCATCGTTGACGAGTTCGGGCGTGGCGGTGAGCGTCTCGTTGACTTCGACGACTTCACCCGATACTGGCATGAAGAGCTCGGAAACGGCCTTTACCGATTCGACCGTGCCGAAAGACTCGTTGGCATCGAATCGATCTCCCGCCTTCGGCAGTTCGACATAGACAACCTCGCCCAACTCCTGTTCCGCGTGCGTGGTGATGCCGATCGTAGCGGACTCCGCTTCGACACGGATCCACTCGTGTTCTTTCGAGTAGAGCAAGTCATCTGGATTCATATCGACGCTCTCCGTTTGTAGAATGGCGTGGGTACGACTTCGGCGTCGCAGCCACTCTTGCGAACCTGCACCTGAAACCGCGTTCCAACGGTTGCGTGTTCGGCAGGAATATACGCCAAACCAATATTCTTCTTCAACGTAATAGATGGCCCACCGCTGGTGACGCGGCCTACTGTTTTCCCGTCCACTAGAACCGGATAGTCGTGCCGGGCGATCCGCGGTCCGAGCATCTGGAACCCGGCCAGCTTTCGCCCGACGCCGGATTTTGATTGTCTGAGGAGGGCCTCGCGTCCGACGAAATCCCCTTTCTTGAACTTCACAACCCAGCCGATACCGGCTTCGAGAGGCGTCGTCGTCTGATCCATATCGTTTCCATGGAGCAACAGTCCAGCTTCCAGCCGCAGGGTGTTCCGTGCCCCCAGACCGGCGGGCAGAATGCCGAACGATTTTCCGCCGTCGAGCAGCGCCCGCCAAACCGAGGGGGCATCCGAATTTGAGATATATAGTTCGAATCCATCCTCGCCTGTGTATCCGGTTCTGGAGAGAATTACTTTGACGCCGGCCACTCGGGTCTGTACGAAACCGAATGCGGCCACCGCCGAGAGATCCACATCGGTCAGCGGTTGCAGCACTTCCTGAGCGCTCGGGCCCTGAAGTGCAAGCATGGCCGTGCGGTCACTGACATTTTCTAATCGTGCGTCGAATTTGTTTTGAGTGGACAACCAGTCGAAATCGGCATCCGTGTTCGCTGCATTGGCGACCATCATGTACTGGTCCCAGGCCATACGATACACGAGCACATCATCGATGACCGTGCCTTCGGCAGAGGTCATCACCGAATATTGCGCCCTCCCATCGGAAAGCCGGGCCAGGTCGTTTGTCGTGACATGTTGCAGGAGGTCCAGAGATCCTGGACCCCGGACGATGAACTCCCCCATATGGCTGACGTCAAACAGACCAGCTCCCGTGCGAACGGCATTGTGTTCTTTCGTGATCCCGCTATACTCGACCGGCAATTCCCATCCGCCAAACGATACCAAGCGCGCTCCGAGGGTCAGCTGAAGATCGCACAGCGACGTGCGTTTGTTCTCTGCCATGAAGATGTCCTCTTTCGCGGTCTGTCTTGGCTGGGCCAGTTCATGTAGTGAGGTTAGTTTTCCAGTTTCTGGGCGCTATCGGAGAAAGCAGAGGTCCTTCATCAGGACACTCCCGTAAGGTGTGTCCGGATATCACATGACAGGAGTTCGGAATGCGAACTTGAAAGACAGGCCAGATTCTGCAAGAACGGTGGAGACATTGAGGCGCCCGCGGATCGATCGGGGCGCCCCGCACATCTTCAGTGATACTGGACCGGTCAGTTCACCGTAGTGAACGTGCTCATCATGGTCGATCGGTCGACTTCGATGCCACCGCGGAAAACCGCAGCGATATTGCGGGTCGCGGTCACAAGCGCGGCGGGGTCACCGGGAACGATAATGAAATCCCCCCGCATCCCCACTTCGAGCGTTCCCGTGTCCTCGAACCCCAGCAGCCGGCCGGAACTCTGGGTGCCGACCGTAATGGCCTCGATCGGAGTCAAGCCGGCCTGGACCATCAATTCCAGCTCGCGATGCTCGAAGAATCCCGGGAACCTGTGAGTGCCTCCGGAATCGGTGCCCAGCCCCACCGCCACACCGGCATCGTAGAGGGCCTTAAAATTTTCCATCGCGGTCTCGAATTCAGCGCGCAAATTCGGCAGGCCCGGATCCTGCTGCATCGTACCCACGATTCCGCGGCTGGACAGGCGGCCGATGATTGCGCCGGATACGCTTTCCCGCAACGAGCCCTCCCGCAACCATTCCGGTTCATCAGCGTAGATGAAGCTGGATTCATGGGCGGTCAGCGTGGCGACATAGAACACGTCGTTGTCAATCATCGCCTGGATCAGGGCATCGTCGACCCCGCGGTCGCGAATGCTGTGGACCAGGCCGTCGATGCCCGCATCCACCAGTCCTTTGGCGTCGGCAAGGTATCGGACGTGGGCCACGACCCTGAGGTTGTTCTGGTGGGCCTCGTCGATGATGGCACCATAAAGCGCCGGGCTCAGCTTGGTCACGGTTGAATACTGATTCGTCAGCTGCCCGAATCGATATACCTGACCCGAAACGCGCCGGTCATCGTCCACCCAGACCTTCACGAAATCGACACCCTCGGCGGCCAACTCCTGGACCGCGGCACGGGCTTCGTCCTCACTGGCGACCTGGTAAGGCACATCCGCCAACGCTTCGATCCGTAGTGGAAACCCGTTCCTCGCAGTAATCCCGCGACCCGCAGACATGATCCGTGCTGAGTCCAGGGCCCCGCCCTCTTGATCCCGACGGATCTGAATCGAGGTGTCGTCACGGTCGGAGCCGAGGACGGCGACACTGCCGACGCCGTAATAAAGGTACCGGTCGAGATCGACGAGGATATTTTCACGCGTGTATTCGTCCGCAGACATTTCACCGAATCGGTCGAGATAGCCGACATGCCCATGCATGTTGTGCAGGAAAGGAACTACCGTGTGGTCGGACAGATCGTAGCGTTCGGCGCCTGGAGGATGCTCGACTTCCGCCAACGGCCCGATCGCTGTTATGACGCCATCGTCCACGACGAAAGCGACATCTTCGATGACTTCGCTTCCATTTCCAAGGATAGCGCGCCCACCTTCGAAAAACGTTACAACGCGTTCGGGTTCGGTGGACTCGGTTTCTTCAACAGGGGCGCCGCAGGCGCCCAGCAGCAGAACGGCTGCAGCGAGAAGTGAGACACGATTCATTCCATCTAGCTCCTATGACTATTCAAGTTCGACAAAACCATGGATTATAGCATACGCTTGACCCTCTCCGGTGGCTTGGAATCCGATAACGGAGCGACGGCGCTCCCGGGCCGGCCTGGATCAGGTAAAGTCCACCGTTCCCTTGGTTTGGAGCGTTAAGTGTGTCTCAAAAGGTATTCGTTACCCGCAGGGTTTTTGACGAAGCTGTTTCCTTCCTCCAGGATAGTCTCGAAGTGGATGGAAACCGAAGCGATCGGGTCCTTTCTCCAGACGAACTGCTGAGCCGGGTGCAGGGCGTGAATGGGGTGCTTGCACTGCTCACCGACTCGATCAGCCCGGAACTGATGGATCGATGTCCAAACTTGAAGGTCATTGCGAATTTCGCGGTCGGTTTTGACAATATCGACATCCCGGGTGCGACCGAGCGGGGCATTCTGGTCACCAATACCCCCGGAGTCCTCACCGAGACGACGGCTGATTTCGCATGGTCCCTCATGCTGGCCGCCGCCCGTCGGGTGGTTGAAGGGGACCGATTCGTGAGGGAAGGACAGTTTGGCGCCTGGGGGCCTCGCCTGCTTCTGGGTCACGATGTATTCGGCAAGGTTCTGGGAATCGTCGGACTGGGAAGAATCGGACGAGCCGTTGCCAGAAGAGCGCAGGGTTTCGGAATGCGTGTGCTTTTTTACGACCCCCAAGCTGTGCCCGACGTGATCGTGACCGACCTGGGTGCGGAGGCGATGGATATGGATGCCATTCTTCGGGAGTCCGATTTCGTGAGCCTCCATGTTCCACTGCTCGAGGGGACCCGCCACCTGATCGACCGTGACGCGCTCCGGTCCATGAAGCCCACCGCGATCCTCGTCAATACGTCGCGGGGGCCCGTCATTGACGAGGAGGCTCTGGTTGAGGCTCTCGGATCGGGTGAAATCGGCGGTGCCGGACTCGATGTATACGAGCGCGAACCTGCGCTTGCGGAAGGGCTGACCTCGCTGGACAACGTCGTGCTCGCCCCCCACATTGCAAGCAGTTCCCGTGAGACCCGGCTGCGCATGTGCATGATGGCGGTCGAGAACCTCGTGTCGGGTTTGACGGGAAACCGTCCTGCAAACCTCGTCAACCCTGAAGCCTGGGAAAGACGTCGCGCCTGAGATCCATATGTCCAGCCTGAAGCTATGCCGACCGCCCGCCCTCCGAAAGGGCGATACGATTGGTGTGATCGCCCCGGCGAGTCATCTCAAGGCCACGATGCTCGAAGACGGGCTGCGCGAGTTGGAGTCCCAGGGTTTCAGGACGCGCGTGACCGAAGGCATTCTCGAACAGGATCGCTACACCGCGGGATCTGCCTCGCATCGGGCGGAAGGATTGAGGGCGATGTTGCGCGATGACACGGTGAACGCGATTTTCTGCGCTCGAGGCGGTTACGGTAGCGGACATCTGTTGTCCCTGGTCGATCAATCCGAAATCAGAGCCCACCCCAAGATCCTCTGCGGTTCCAGCGATGTGACGATGCTGCTGGCCGCTTTTCAATCAGCGGGCGTGGTCGGTTTTCATGGTCCGATGGTTGCAACCACTGTGCGGCAGGGAGATTCGGCCTATGACCGGGGGCTGCTGTTTCGGATGCTCGTCGACGGCGAGGCGGTTCGGTTTCCAACGGAGGGATGCCGGGTCCTCCACTCCGGAACGACGGAAGGAAGGCTGACGGGCGGGTGCCTCTCCCTCGTCGTTTCAACCCTGGGCACGCCGTGGGAAATCGACACCACCGATACGATTCTGGTGCTTGAAGATGCAAACTGCCGTCCGTATCAGGTGGACCGGATGCTGACCCACCTCCGGCAGTCTGGAAAGTTCGAGCGGGTGCGGGGTTGCGTGGTGGGCGAGATGTTGCATTGTACGCAGCATCCGGACCAGAAATACGCCATTGAAGACGTCTTCCGTGACGCGCTCCGAGACCTGAAGATTCCAGTCCTGTTCGGATTCCCGACCGGCCATTCCGCCAAACCCAACGCGGTTGTTCCCTTCGGGGTGCAGGCCCGTTTGTCGCTCGAACGCGGGGCCGAGTTCGCATTGCTTGAATCCGCCGTAGCTCGATAACATGACCGGTCCATTGCACGAGAACATCCGTAAGATCTTTCTTTCAGGAATATGCGGCACCGCCATGGCCTCTCTGGCGGGAATGCTGACCACGGCCGGCTACCGGGTCTCCGGCTCCGATCAGGCGGTCTACCCTCCGATGTCGACGTTTCTGGCGCGCCTGGGCATTCCGGTGTTTGAGGGATTCCGGGAATCCCACATTCGTGACGCGGCGCCGGACCTGGTCGTGATCGGCAATGCGCTGTCGCGCGGCAATCCTGAAGTGGAATACGTTCTCGATTCGGGAATCCGTTACAGCTCAATGGCCGAAACGCTGAAGGAATTCTTTATCCGGGGGCGCCGGTCGACCGTCGTTGCCGGCACGCATGGCAAAACAACGACCACGGCACTGCTGGCGTGGATGCTCCAGGTGGGTGGGCGAAATCCCTCGTTCCTCGTAGGCGGTGTCGCCGAGAACTTTTCCAGTAGCTATCAACTGGGTTCCGGAGGTGATTTCGTCGTTGAGGGTGACGAATATGACACGGCTTTCTTCGACAAGGGACCCAAGTTCCTGCACTACCTCCCTCAGATCGCCCTGATCAAGAACATCGAGTTTGATCACGCAGACATTTACACGGATCTGGCAGCCATCCAGCTCTCGTTTCGGAGGTTGATCAACATCGTGCCCCGCTCCGGCCTCATCATTGCCGGAGTGGAGAGTCCCGCCGTTGAGGAGTTGCTCGCCGACGCGCACGCTCCCGTACAAACGTTCGGCCTCGAAAAGGGGGATTGGACCGCCAGCAACATCAGTTCTGAGGGGGCGGGAACCCGCTTCGACGTCCTGAAAGGGGGGCACCTCTGGAATAGCGTCTGGACTCCCCTCGTCGGGGAATTCAACGTCGCCAATGCGCTGAGTGCCATCGTCACCGCCCATCGATTGGGTCTCTCGAAAGATGAGTCCGCCGCTGCGCTCCGGACCTTTAGAAACGTTCGGAGACGCCTGGAAGTCAGAGGAGAAGTTTCTGGGGTTACCGTCTATGATGACTTTGCCCATCACCCGACAGCGGTCCGCGAAACACTCAGAGGCGTCCGCTCCCAGTTCCCCACCGCGCGCATCTGGGCCGTATTCGAGCCGCGTTCCCAGACTTCCCGTCGACGCCTGTTCGAGCGCGAATTTGCCCAGGCCCTTGCGGTTGCCGACCTGGTGCTCATCGCGCCCGTGTACTTGCCCGCCAGGATGGAGCCCGATGGCGTAATGTCCCCGGAGCGGGTCGCCGTTGAAGCCTGTCAAGACGGAACCGAAGCCCATGCAATGGCTTCATCTGAAGAGATCGTCAGTTTTGTCGCCGCCCGCGCCCGGCCGGGAGATCGGATCGTCATCATGTCTAATGGTAGCTTTGGTGATATCCATCGTCGTTTGCTGGATCGGCTGAATCAGAGCCCGATTGCCGGCACAGGTGACGGCCGGACCACAGAGAGAGGAGTCTAATGGACAGAGCAACGCTTGCCTACTCGATCCTTTGCGATGACGTTCGGCTGGAAGCCGGCAACAAACTTTCCCTGATGGGCGTATTCCAGAACGTCTATATGCCGGCATTTCCCGCGGTCGTTGTCAAGTTCGCTGTCGTCAACCACTGGGAGGGTCAGGGGGAGTTTCAGACAGAAGTTCGCATTCTGAATCCGCAGCGCAACGACACCGCGCGCTCCGCGCCCGGGCAGTTCGCCATTCCGATTCCCGGGTCGGCCGACAACATCACTTTCTTTACGAATGTGTCCTTCGACGAGCCGGGGAGCTACACACTCCAGGTTTTTCTTTCCGGAAACCTGGTGCGGGAGAGCAACTTTAACGTGATGTCGATGCAGGCACAACCGGACACGGTGAACTAGTGGCCTGTGGCAGAAGACCCGCGAACTGTTAACCTACCCGGCCAGCGAAGTGATGATGGCGTTGGTGAACGCAGCGACGCCGCCCGGTCCTTCAGCCATGACGAGGTTGCCGTCGACGACGAGCTTTTTCTCGACGTAGGTCGCACCGCCGTTTTTGAGTTCGTCAAGCGCTTCGGGTAAGTAGTAGACGGTGGCTTCACGGCCTTCGAGCAGTTTCGCCTTCGCCAGAATCACGGTCGAGAGAGAAATTGCAGCGACCAGTTTGCCCGCTTCCGCCATCGCAGTCACGAATTCGACAAGCTTTTTGTTTTTCCAGAAGACTTCCGGTACAGAGAGACCACCGGCAATGACGACGGCATCATAGGACTCCTCACTCGCATCATCCACCGCCAGCGTCGCATCGATGACGCCCTCCCGGATTCCATGGCAGGTTCTTGCTGAGGTCGATGCCACAACGACCTTCGCCCCTTCTTTTTCAAGGATTCGCTGCGGCTCAAATACTTCCTCTTCCCTGAACTGGGTGGGCGGAACGATCAGCAGTACCGTCTTGCCTTCAAGCTGGTTTCTCATCGCGCTATAGCCTCCATTGTGATGGGGAATTATATCCCAGTTCGGGTCGCTGATCTCCTTGCGGCTTAATACCTGCGCCGGTTTGGCCCATTCCCCGTCAATCCGTTAAAGCCGGTACTTGCGGACGCCGATAAGCAGGTAACACGTGCCAGGGATAGGCCCCGGAGGCGAAGCCTCAGGGCTGGCCAGGAGATCAGATGCAGACCGAAAAGCAGCCAATGCGAATGTCAGTGATGGTCCGGAATGCGTTGAAGACGGCGCTCATCCCAAAGCTTATGGTGATGTGTGGTGCGCCTCGACTGGCAAATGCGCAAGCGGAGTCGCTCAAAGGCATGAACGCTGAAGATCTTCTGAACATGCAGGGCACGCCGGATTCGAGGCGAGTGTGCTTCAACGAAACCTCGAACGGTGCCTGATTGTGCTGCCTATATCGCACCATGTCGTGAATCCGACATCCCAGGCGGTGGTGTCGGAGCAGGATGGGGCTGTCGCTTCGGGACTCGATCAGTTTTCGACCAAGCCGGTCGAACTGGGCGGGGATCTCAAGGTCATTAACATACTCCTTGGTCGATCAACGGAGGTCCGGTCGTGAGTCCCCTGCGCGGCCACATCCTCATCGTTGATGACGAAGAGTGGAACAGGGACATGATCCGCCAGCGGTTGGCGAAGGGAGGCCTTACATTCGATGTTGCCTCCAACGGTGAAGACGCCTGCCGACGGGTTGAATCGTCCGTGTTCGACCTCGTTCTTCTGAATATCCAAATGCCGCTTCTCAGTGGGCTGGATGTCTTGAAGCGTATTCGGGAACGTTTCTCTCTGAGCGAACTGCCGGTAATTCTGGTCACGGCAGAGAACGAAAGCCAGGGCATGATCGAGGCGTTCGAGCTGGGCGCGAATGACTACCTGACCAAACCCATCACTTTTCCGGTCGCACTGGCCCGCATCCGCACCCAGATCGCACTGCGAAATGCCGAGGCGCAACGGTACAAGAGCGAGGAGCGCTATGCCTTGGCGGCAGCGGGTTCTCGCGACGGAATCTGGGATTGGGACCTCAGAAGCGGTGAGGTCTACTTCTCTGACCGGTGGAAAGAGATGTTGGGCGAAGCTGGAGCCGCGCTGGCGCCCCGACCGGAAACCTGGCTGGACCGGATTCACGCAGACGACCGGCCCGGAGTCGAAGCCGACCTGCGGGCGCACCTGGATGGCGCCGATTCATACTTCGAAAAAGAATACCGGATTCTGCACGAGGATGGATCCTACCGGTGGGTTCTCAGCCGCGGCCTCGCCATCCGTGACGCATCCAATACAGCCCGCCGCATTGCCGGCTCGCAGTCGGACATCACCTCTGCAAAGGTTATCGACCCCCTGACGGGAATGCCAAACCGGGTCCTGTTCATGGATCGGCTTGCCCGTCTGATTGCCCGCTCGAAACGATTCGGTAAACATCTGTTTGCTGTATTGTTCATCGATGTCGATCGACTCAAACTTGTAACGGACAGTTTCGGGCATGCCGTCGGCGACCAGCTCCTCGTAGCCTTCGCCCGGCGTGTCGAGTCCGAACTCCGGGACACCGATACGATTTCCAGGTTTTCAGAACGCCATACACTGGCCCGTCACGGTGGAGGGGAGTTTACGGTGCTCCTGGACGATCTCTACGACGTCAGCTGCGCGGCACAGGTGGCACATCGTCTCCTTGAAATACTGAAACCATCGTTCGAAGTGGGTGCGCACGAAATTTTCGTCAACGCGCACGTCGGAGTCGCCATCGGCAACGGCGACAAACCGGCACCGGACCTGTTGCGGGAAGCCGAGACCGCTCTGTACCATGCGAAAGCTCTGGGGCGGGAGCGGGTCCAGGTGTTCGACAGCAATATGCGACAGACCGCGGTGACCCGTTTACGGACCGAAACCGACCTGCGGAAGGCCGTGAACCAGCAGGATTTCGAAAACTGGTATCAACCCATCGTATCGCTGGCAAACGGCAGGATCGGAGGACTCGAAGCCCTGGTGCGATGGCGGCATCAGAGCCACGGGCTGGTCGCCCCCCTGGATTTCATCCCGATCGCGGAGGAGACGGGTCTTATGGTGCCCATCGGTGAGCAGGTTCTTCGAGAAGCCTGCCAGAACCTTGCCTCCTGGTCACAGGATTTCAGTGACACGATGGCATTGTCGGTTTCAGTGAACCTCTCGATTCGCCAGATCGACGCGCAGTTTCTGGCGTTTCTAAGAGACACGATCAGGGACACAGGCGTCAATCCAGCGCAGCTGAAGCTCGAAATCACAGAAAGCCTCCTGATGACAGACCCGGACCAGTCACTGCGAGTGCTCGATGAGTTCAGGGCGCTGGACGCCCGGGTTGTAATGGATGACTTTGGAACCGGATACTCTTCTCTGAGCTACCTTAAGGACTTTCCGCTCGACGAACTAAAAATCGACCGATCTTTTGTGAACGGAATGGAAGACGTTCACGAGAAGTTACAGATCGTAGAGACGATTCTTCTCCTCGCTCAAAAGCTGGGGCTCGTCGTCACTGCCGAAGGCATCGAAACCGAAGCGCAACTGGAGCTACTGAGCCGGATGGGCTGCGAATTCGGCCAGGGGTATTACTTCTCAAAACCGCTCAGTAACCCAAAGATTACGGATGTGCTTCGGGCAAATCCCTGCTGGAAGCCTCAACCACGGGCCGCATAATTCTGTTTGGGTAACGGCGGCGCTCGAGTCGTGGCGCCGTTCGCCGAGTTTTCCGTTCTCGAAACCGTCGGGCCGGCCGTTCACTCCCGATTCAGAACTGCCGCAGCAGGGCCGGATCCGGGGGTCCCGTTCCTGGTCCGGATTACAGGGCGGGAAAAGGGCCACATGGCGCTGTTCCCGACACCCTCACGAAACGTTTGATCGGCTTCGACGGGTATTCCAGTGACGATGCAGGTGAGAATGGAGTGTGAGCGCTGTTGGAGCCTGAGCTCCCAGCGTTGCAACAGTTCGAAACGGTCTCAAGCGGCCCGTCGGTCGTCGCGCGGCGGTGCTTCGGACAATACGCTCCCAGCATCCTGACGCCGCGACGCCCGACGGGAGTCGAAACCGAACAGGACAATGCCTATGGCAGCAACGAAGACGAATGCCAGCAGCTTGTAAATCATCAGTTTTTCAGCACGGACCGCAGCCACCATGGCCTGAGTCTGCCCCGTCTGAGATCCCGCACGCGCGGCGGAGATCTGACTCTGGAGACCGGTGAGAACCACGGAAAGGTCCTGATGCGTCGCCTCGATTCGGGCACGTTGAACTTGGTTTTCCCCTGCCTCGCCACGGCGTAACGCCAGGGCTCCCCGAAGCGCTTCAATCGACAATTGGTCGATCTTCTCTGAAACGGCCGATCCTGACCGCTCCAGGACGACGGCCCACTTGGGGTCTTCGGTAGGCGTATTCAATTCGCTCCAAGCGGCGTGTATCCGGCGCACGCCGTCATCGATTGCCTGCGCCCGGACGGATGCCTCACTTTGCGATCCGATTTGATCCGCGATCAGCCCATATGCCTCACCCTGGATGGCATAGGCGCCGTTCAGTCGCTCTTCCCACTGGCCGGTCGAGGCAGCTAGCGCAGTGTAGGACTCCAGAGTCCGTTGGTGAGAGACCATGGCGGCGACAAACACCATGAGCAGGATTCCAAGACCTGCCAGCAATACAAAATAGAAGTTTCTTGCCGTGTTGTCAGAAATCATTGATTCATAGCCTCCAGCCAGATTCAGGGAACCACCTGAGGTGCCAGATCGGTCTTTCCAGAATTCTGAGGTCTCGCCGGGCGGCCATTAGCCCCGGATTGAAAACACATCGGCGCCGATCGCGGGACCCGAGTAAGCTTTCATCCCCGGAATCCACAAGGCCGGTTCCCTATATTCTCTATCGGTCTGAGACGGGAGAAATTTAAAGAAAAATGTGAGGGAGTCGATTTGTCCCCTGACGATCCGGCAGAGGATGTCGCGGAGGTATCCGACCTGCACCCGCGGGGCATGTGCGGGCCACTTCTAGACCGGAGGCCGTCGAAGGTTCAACATTGTCTCAAGTAACGGAGTCTCCGGAAAACCCGGGGCGGTTCAGTGTAGAAAAGGCCTCTTTGGCACAAGGCCCGCGATCGTAGTCCCCCCCCTTTTTCGTAAAGAATGCAGACAGTGCGGGAGCGCCGAGGTGGACCAAAGAACAAAGACCTGATTCATGAGAATGACTTACCGGGCAACTCGTCCTGTTTTTGAAAATGTCGGGTTTCGTTACGTTATTACTATTTATTTCACGAAAATAGATGATTCTTACCGTCACGGGGTATCCCGGTTCGACCAATGTCCGCAGTACCAAAATTCGTAATATAACGAATCCAAAGGACATCGATGGTGTGTCTAAAGGGGGATCAGAAAATGGCTCCCAACGTGCTATCGTGCTGATGAAGAGCTAGGAGCCTGCGCCGTAGGATGATTTTCGACTCGGCGAATTACGCGAGATGGCGATCAATCGGTATCGGTGACCGGGGAATGGGCGTTTTGGACGACGAGGCGCCGATGGGTGCGCCACGGGTGCTTGAATCGAGCCTCGTTCGGCCTGATTTGCGGGCGGTATCCCTGTCATCAGGCTGCCTGAAGCCCCTGCATCCGCTTGACGTTCAACGCCAGACACACCAAGTTCCACTCGCCCTGGACCTTGTTCAGGCCGCGCAGGCTGAATCGGCGGAAACCGAGCACCTCCTTGATCCACCCGTTGGGCGCCTCCGACAGCCATTTGCGTTGGGCGTACTGCACCCGTCCCGCCGAGGTCGCCAGCTTCTCGGCCATGCGGGCCTTCGCCGGATGCCTGGCCGCGTCCACCGCGACCGCGCGCCGGCCCTCCCGGCCCAAGGCCACATAGCCGTCCACGCCGCGCGCCTCCAGCGCCTCAAGGTCGTCCTCGTTGCAGTAGCCCGCATCCGCCAGCACCGTCTCCGGCCGTTCCCCATGGGTGGCCTCCACCTCGTCCACCAGCGGGACCAGTCGACCCTGGTCGCTGGCGTTCGACGACACCTCGGTGGCGACGATCAACTGCTTCTCTCCCTCCACCGCCACCTGCGCGTTGTAGCACTGCTGAAAACCCTCCGATGAGGTCTTCATGATCCTGCTTTCGGGATCCGTGAAGTTGTCCTGCGCCTTCTCGGCCGGCTCGCCGTATTCCCGCTTGTATGGCCGCCCGCCCTTCCGGTTGCGCTTCGAACCGGGCTCGCGTCCCTGCGCTTCGTCGGCCTCCCGTTGCCTGGCCTCCAATCGCGCCCTGGCCGCCCGAATCGCCGCCAGCCGATCCTCCCGGCGGCGTAACTCCTCGGGTAACTCATCGCCGCGATACGCCTCCCCGAAACGCGCGTCCTCCGCCGCGTCGGTCTCCCGCGCGCGCGACAGCAACGCTTCGATCTCGCCCTCCAGACGCCGCTCCTCCTCCAGCATCCGACCGTAACTCATCGCCTTGCGCTTGCTGGCGTTGGCTCGAACCTTCGTCCCGTCGATCGACAACTTGCCGAAGTTCGCAACGCCGGTCTCGCGCGCCAGACGCACCACCTCCACAAACAGCGTCTTGAAATCCGCTAAATGACGGCGGCGAAACTCGCAAATCGTCCGATGGCTCGGGAAATTCCCCGCCGCCAACACCCGAAATGCTACGTCCTCCTCCAGCTTCCGCGCCAGCCCTCGGGAGGAAAACACCCCCGTCGCGTACCCGTAGATCATCACCTTCACCATCATCCGCGGCTCATACGGCGACTTGCGACGACCGTCCCCCTCGTAAGGCGCGTAAAACGCCGTCAAGTCCAATCCGTCCACCAGATCGCTCACATGGTGCGCCAAGTGCCCCTCCGGCAACCAATCCCGCATATCCGGCGGCAGCAGCAACCCCTGATCCGGCTGGTACGGGCGAAACGTCGTCGGCATCGCAATCTCCTCCTAACTGCGACACAATTATCTCATTCACTTCCTACGGCGCAGGCTCCTAGTGGTGATCCATCTTGGGTCGCTCAAGGGGGCTGCATGAAGACTCTGCTACTGTCGGGCCTTGTGGCGGTAGGGATGTTGGCGCTTGCACAGCCGGCACAGGCGGGAACGATTACATTGGATTTTGATACGGTTGCAGGTGGTTCCGATATTGTCATTTTCGGTTCCGTCAACACGTCGCTGGGTCTCATCACGCTCCAGGAAGACGCGCCCGGGGCTGCCTGCATCGCCTGTTTCGGGACCTTCCCGAACGATCTTCCATTCGGAACGTTTGGCAATGGTTTGGTTGAAGCTGGCCAATTTGGTGCGATTCAACTCAATTTCGGCTTCGACGTCCAAGCAATAACGTTCAACTTTGGCGGCGATGGCGGCGGTTTCGAGGCATTCGCGCTGGATTCGGGCGGGGGTACTCTCGACAGTATCATTTTCGCGTCGAACACGTGGCCTATCCCAGGTCTCCACACGTTTAGCGGAATCGGAGCGATTCGTGCGCTCCGTTTCGGGGATCCTATCGGTGGTGCGGCGATTGACAACGTTCAGATTACCTCTGCGACGACCATCCCCGAACCCTCTTCGATTACCCTATTAGGGACGGGTCTTGGAATGATTGGCCTATTAGGGTGGAGACGCCGTTCGGCACGGCTTTCTTGATTCCGTCACTCAGGATTAGGCAGCGAAGCCGCGAGATTGCCGACCATGACATTTCTTAACCTGGACAGCCTTAAGTTTTCCACTGGGATATAACGGTCGTTCGATTCCATGAGGCGCTAGGTTTGACGTATTGTTCGTCCTCCCATCATCTTCTCCCAGCGGAATTATGCGGATCACATCGGATAGGGCTGGACCACAGCAGATAAGAGAAAGGCTTGTTTGATTGGGGTTGAAGGGAGTTCGTGGAATTGCTTCGACTCCCCCAGATACAAAGAAAATAGCCCCAACGGGAGTCGAACCCGTGTTTTAGCCTTGAGAGGGCTACGTCCTGAACCACTAGACGATGGGGCCATGGCTTTCGCAGCGCAGTGGGCTTTGCCCGAGCGCCTCGCGGGTCCATTCTAAGCTGGCTGCTTCGATGGCTGCAAGTGGGTGGGCTACCGTCCACGCGGTTCGAAATCCTCGCGCACCGGGGGATTGAGATACAGGTCCAGGACCATCCAGAGCATTCTCGAATACCTGAAGAACCAGATCGGGAAGAAGGCAGTCACCGAGACCATCGCCGCCAGGACGATCCAACTCCAGCCCAGTCCCAGGATATAACCCAGGAGGATCCATATGCCAGACGCCATCGCGACGGTCACGCCATAGCCGATGTAGGCCGAACCCGGGAACTAGCCGCTTTCCCGGGCGAAGAAGTAGCCACAATGGCCACAGCACCGCCGCGATTGAAAGTATCCGTCAAATACCCGGCCTTCGAGGCAGACGAGACAACGCAGGTGGACGACGCCGGTGATGAAATTCCGGAGTGGGAGCCTCACGGCGGAACTAAAACTTGAGGACGACCATGGTGCTGTCGTCGTTAGGCGGGGTGTCACCGACAAAGTCGCTCAGTGCGCCGCGTATGGCAGAATGAATTTCGGTCGCTGATGCGTCCTGGTTCTGCCGGACCACGGTTGCCAGCCGGTCGGTTTCAAACTGCTCCTGGGTGTCGTTTTCGGCTTCGCTGACTCCGTCGGTGTACAAGAGCAGTACGGCTCCGGGATCGACGTCGATCAGCTCGCGGCGATAACGGATTCCGGGGAGCATTCCGACCGGCGGACCCCCGCCCTCTTTCAAAAGCTGGGCGCTGCCTGAACCGTCGACCATGATGGGTGGATTGTGACCGGCGCAGATCAGGTGCACGCAGCGCTCAACCGGGTCCACCAGAGCGATCATCAGGGTCAAGTAGGTCTGTTGCTTGGTCGAATCCAGGATCATCTGATTTAGGATAAAAGCAATCTGTTCCAGCGAATGGACATGCCGGACCAACGTGCGGCACATCGCATGAACGGAGGTCATCACCAGCGCCGCCCCGATTCCTTTTCCGGAGACGTCTCCCAGCATTACGATGAAGCGGTTGTCCATGTCGAGAGGGAAAAACGAAAAATAATCGCCCCCAACCTCGTAACACATCGTCGACGATCCGGCCAACCCGATGCCACCGAAGGATTCGGGGAGCTTGGGATGAAACTCCTGTTGTATTTCCCGCGCCAGGTCCAGCTCGCGCTCAATGCGTTTTTTCTCAACGATGTACTGGTGCATTGCGGCCTTCTCCAGTGCAAGGCCGATATGCACGGAAATGCCGTCGAGAAAATCGATATCCGGTTCGGTCAGCCCCCGGCTGCGATTGAGCAGCTGAAGCACGCCGACTGTTGCGCCCTCGCGGTTGCGGACGGGCATGCAGTAGATGTCGCGCGTTTTGAAACCAAGTCGTGCATCGAAGCTCTTGTCGAATCGATCATCCTCATAGGCATTGTCGATGTCGATGACGTTGCCCGACTCCGCAACGGATCCTGCGATTCCCGATCCCAGGCGGACCTCAATTTCCTCGTCCACATCCTGAGCCACTACCGATCGCAGGTACTCACGATTTTCGGAGATTACAAACACCGTTCCTCGCTCCACACCGACTTCGTCCCGAACGATCTGCAGGATGATGCGCGTCAATTCTGAAAGGTCCAGGGTGGAATTCAGTAGCTTGGTGGCGTCGACGATGCGCGTCAGGCGTTCGACGGCGCGTGCGAGTTCGACGTTGAGTTCTGCTGGCGAAGACATAACGCACTATCTGCTATGACTTTAAAAAATACAACAGCTCAAAAGGGAATTGATTGCACATCCGCCCTCGACGGATGCGCTTGCAGCAAGGATGCCTCGATGCGGGTCGGGTTCCGGTGACAGTCCAGCGCGGTGAACTCTCGCCTCATGTATCCGGTTCCAGAGAAGCGGCCGCTTAGATTCTTCCTTTGAATTGTTCGATCAATTTTTCCTGAGACCGGATCCCGAGTTTCTTGAACGCAGACTGAAGGTGTTGCCGCACCGTGTTCGGGGATATGTCGAGCGAGCGGGCAATTGAATTGACCCGGCTCCCGTCCAGGATGGCCCGGACGACCTGAGTTTCCCTTCTTGATAAATCCCTGAACCGCTTTTCCAGCGACGAAGATGCATCTTTCCGTGTAAATTGAATCGGCCCGTGGGTTGTCCGACCCATTCCTTCTTCCCATTTTCGCCAATCCGATATGTCCAGCAAGATGCCGTCGCTGTAGGCGGGGGTGCCCCCTTCGAAGACGACACGGGCATGGATCGAAACACGGATGATTTCACCATCCCGACGCGCCAGCGTGCCTTCCCGCTGAATGACCATTCCGGGTCCTGCTTCGGTCGGATCATTCGATGCGTCCCCGACGGCAAGAATATCGTTCTTGATGTCGGCAAGCGTAAGCAGCAGATCTTTCGACGTAGCAAAGCCGAGAAGCTCTGCCAGCTTTATGTTGACGAGCAGGAACCGACCGTTCGGCGCTGCCCGGAACATCGGTGCAACTGAGTCTTCAAAGAGCCTCTGATAGTCAATCCCTTCCGGATATGGCTCCATTTGCCGATTCATGCAGGCACTCCGATCGAGGCTCTGTGGAACTGCTGTGCGATTGTCGAAGCCTTCGACCCCGGGGTGGACGTACGCCTGTCTATGGATGTGCGTCCGCAAACACCCTTTGGCCTGGCGTTTAACGATTCTCAATTTCCGCCGACACGGCGATATCAGCGACGGTTTCCAGTGTCCTACAGCTAACAAGACGTAGTCCGGACGGCAGAACGTACGAAATTATCGTTGTTTTCGTTTTATATGTTTACGATGCGATCGCGATCGTAGCGGCTTGGACTGGGAAGGGAGGGGTTGATGAAAAGACGTGTCACCTATCCGGTGGACTGCATCCGGTTCGTCTGTCGGCAGTTGTTTCGGTTTGGAGTAGTCGCATTAAAAACGAATATGTTAATCGATTGATAGCGATCAAATACCGTGGGGTGTCGCTGCGCCGTTGCGTCGGTGGAGTGACATATCTTGCGGTTAGACTGTCAAAGTTCTGACACTCAACACCCAACTTCGCCCCAACTGTATGAACAATTTTAGTTATTATAGCTATATACTCACCTACTTCTTGAACTGGGTACCGACGTGCCAAATTAACCTCCACAGCAGGGACTTGTCCATTATTCGGATTGGACTGTGACCCACAAACGGGTTCGGGCCCGACGAGGAACTCGATCGTGCAGGTATCCAGGATGTCGATTGTAGTCAGAATCAGGCTCTACCAGATGGAAGCCATCACCGAGGTTAGCCGTCAGGAGGGGGAATCTCTCACGATCGATGCCATCAAACAAGCGTTGGAAGGGGCCAGCGTGTGCCACGGCGTCGATGATGACGCCTGCCTGGCGCTGGTCCATCGGGTTAACAATCAGCCCCCGGGCACACATCACCGTCACTGCTTGGCGCACGGTTCGCCTCCCATCAACGGGGAAGATGGGAGCATGGAAATGGCGGTCGAGTACAACCGGAATTTGGTGGGACTACCCGACGAGTCGGACACCATTGATGTTCGGGAACGCGGGTCGTTCACCTCCATTGCTAAGGACGCGTTGATTGCCCGTATCGTCTTGCCAACCGTCGGGGTGGATGGCAGGAATGTTCGCGGAGAATCCCTGTTGGCGATCCCGGGCCAGCGTGCGGCGGTGGATCCAGGCCCAGGGACGGACTTGTTTGCCGGGGGCACCCAGCTGCGGGCGACGCGTTCGGGAGACCTGTACTGTCTCGATGGGCGTATCGAGGTGATGGACGAAATCAGGGTCGCGGGCAATCTTGACTAAGCGATGCCGGGTCTGGATTCAAATCGGCCCGAGCGAAGTGGAGGTCAAGAGAAAACTGCATTCAGCCACCTTCCGCTACGACGTCGAGTCCGGCGGTGTTGCTGGCCCCCCGGCTTTGCGGAACACTTCCGGCTGGACAAAGATCTCCGACCCGCGGCATAGCGGCATCTGGCAACACTCCGGAGAACCGCGTTGCGATCAGGACGGCGTGGATGGGTCATGGAGAACAGACGCGGCCGCTGGTGCGGGGAACTGGGAGGCAGGGATTCGAACCCCGACAGGCAGAGTCAGAGTCTGCAGTCCTACCATTAGACGACCTCCCAAGGCGGACGACGGCGTGAAGCCGTCCGAGCATCGTAGCACCCGGAGAAAACTGATTTCAAGCCGCCATACGGCCCTCCGAATCAGGGGCCGGGCTGTGACTAGTCGTCTTCCTCGCCAGCGCCGTTGTCGGCGTCTATTGCGTCGACGTTGAAAACCTGGTAGCCCTCTGCTAGAAGTTCGATGTCAAACATGATCTCGTCGCCGACTTCGAAACCAGCGCTCATGGCCTCTGCGGTGACGGGGAAAGCCATCGTCATACCGGCCATGAAACCCGGGATCGTTTCGTGCTGAATGACGAGTTGGCCGTCACCGACTTCCTGTATGATGCCGTGCCCGACGAATGGTCGTTCCCGCGTACCGTCCGGCTCGGCGCTGGCAGCCGGAGTTGGCGTCTCCGGTGTGGCGACCGGATCGGGTTCGGTGGGCGCACAGGAGATCACAAGAGCCAGCGAAACAACTGCAAACGCAAGAAACTTCAAGACACACCTCCAGTATTGAATCAGCGGGCATTATAGCGTGTTTGGCCACCGCCGGCGGCTTCTCCGAATTCAAGCATATCCACCGGTTCCACACCGTCGAGGATGCGTGCATAATTCGGTAGCGGATGTTGGAGATGAACACCGGTCCCGGAGGAATCGTCGGTGACCGGGAGGGGCAAGAGCGCGTTTCCCCACGCTGTGGGTTCAGCTAAGCCATGCAGAAACTGATCCGAGATGCAGTCCACGGCGACATCGAACTGGGTGCGCTGGAAATGGAGTTGATCGACACTCCTGAGTTTCAACGGCTCCGGGGGATCAAGCAGTTGGGTACAGCCTGTCTGGTCTATCCCTCGGCGTTGCACACCCGGTTTGAACATTCTCTCGGCACGGCATGGATGGCCCATCGTCTGGTCGATGTCGTCCGCGTCAAGACCGCCGTTTCAGATGCCGAGGAAAGTGTCATTCGTGCCGCAGCCCTGCTGCACGACATCACCCATATCCCATTTGGCCACACCCTTGAGGACGAACGGCGTGTTCTGCCCCGCCATGATCAGGACGCAGACCGGTTTGCCCATTTTCTGGAGCATTCTTCGATTGCAGACATTCTTTCAAAGCACGGTGTGCGGGAGGAAGTCGTTGGGATACTGTCCGGAACGGCCGGCTTTGCGTCCGACATCGTCAGTGGCGCGATCAGTGCAGATCTGCTGGACTATCTTCGTCGCGATACGTATTTCTGTGGCCTATCGACCTACTATGACGAGCGAATATTCCAGTCCTTCGACCAGGAAGACGGGCGCCTCATCGTGCGACTGGAAAAGCACGGCCGATTGCGCCGCGACGCTCTTTCGGAACTGGTTAACCTGCTGAGGATCCGTTACACCCTTTCGGAGCGGGTCTACTTTCATCACACGAAGCTCGCATCCGGGGCGATGATATCGAAGGCGGTCGAACTGGCCCTGGCTGAAGGCCTGGATGCGGTCCGCCTGAGAACGCTCAAAGACGACACCTTGCTCTGGCTCCTGCGTCAGGAGTTCCCCCGACATGCCGGGATCGGCCATGTACTGGACCGGTTAGAGACGCGGAGACTGTACAAACCCTGCTACCTGCTCACGGTATCGGTGGGTGCCCGACGACAGGCAGATCTCGAGCAACGCTTTCACTTCAGTCCGTCCGAACGCGAAACCGCTGAAGTAGCGATTGCATCCGCCGCAGGCCTTCTGACCCATCAGGTGATCGTTTATTGTCCGTCGCTGGGAATGTCGCTTCCGGAAGCGGAAGTTCCGGCCCGCCTCGACGGGGGCAAGGTCCAACCGCTGTCGGGGGCGAACAACGACGAAATACGGATCCTGAAGGAGAAACACCGGGCACTCTGGAAGTTCCTGATACTGATCGACCGATCTGCCTGGAATTCGAGTGCAGCGGTCCGGACCGCGTCGGAAGAGTACTTCGGTGTCACACCGGAGTGAGCGACGTTTAATGAATGCTATATTGGATTGGCATCGGGCGCGGGCTGCTGAATCATGATTTCATCAACCTTTTTCTTTTTGTTTTCCCAGTTGGCCGTCGGGATGCTGTGGACACTGCTGTTTATTTCGCCCCAGGTCGTTGGAAACGGCTTTTTCAAATTCGCAAGCCAGACAGCGGCCATTTTGATGGGCGTCACCCTCGGCTTTGATCTTCTCTTTGCTTCGCCCGTGCGTGCGAGTCCGTGGCCGGCCATTCTGCTCCTGGTTGCCGCAATTCTGGCTGGTCTCTACAACCGCACGGTCCACATCGAACAATTCCGACCCGCGATCGTCCTGCTGAGCCTCGCCACGGGAATCGGGTTGGTCTCCATTACGATGGACTCGCTTGCTTTCACGTTATTGATGGAACTGGGCGGGTGGGAGCATTGGGTGCTCGTGGTGAATCATCTCGGGGCGACGGCGTTGCTTGGATCCGTCATGCTCGCCATGGTCTTTGGACACTGGTATCTGATCGTGCCCAAGCTGTCGATCAATCCGCTGAGGCTTCTGACAAAGGTGTATATCGGCGCGATTGCGTTTCGTGTCGTAACCATCGTGTTGAGTCTCGTCGTGCTCGAATTCCAGCAAGACGTGACACTTGCAAATATTGCTCTGGAGCTTTTGGTGCGTCAGGGCTTGTTCTTCTGGCCCCGTGTGTTGTTTGGCGTGGTCGCTCCAATCGTACTGGGCGGGATGATCTGGAGTACCATCGGGCTGGGGCACACGCAGGCCGCGACGGGGTTGCTCTACGTCGCCGTCGTTGCGGTTCTGTTCGGGGAGTTTTTCTCCAAGTTTCTGCTTTTCTCTCTAAGCCTCCCGCTCTGAAGACCCTCCCGCTCTGAAGACCCTCCCGCTTTGAAGAGCCGCCCGCGGTCTACGGATCCTCAGCAGGCGCACCAAAAAAGGCAGCCGCGGGGCCGCCTTTTCTCGATGTCTTTTCTGGGATGAAGCGGCTAAAAGGCCGAAGCAACATCCTGGGAACCAATCAAGTCGATGACGTCCTGCTCGATCAGTTCCTTCTTGCCCGTCTTCATTCCCAGGTACTTTTTGTAGATTTTCCAGTCCGGACTGACGACGAACGTCGTCGGGAAACCGATCAGGCCTCCAAACCCGGTCACGACTTCTTCGTCGCCCATGACAACGGGGTACTCGATTCCAAGCTGTTCAATATAGGGCACAACGTCTTCAAACGATCCGGATTCGACGGTAATGCCCAGCATCGCGACCTGATCACCGTCCTGTTCGGTATGGATCAGGTTGAAGTTCGGTATCTCCTCGATGCAGGGTTTGCACCAGGTGGCCCAGAAATCGACGACCAGAACCTTGCCCTTGAGCGATTCGGAGGACAGCGTGCCGCCCGCCAGCGATGCAAGGTCGAAATCCGGCGCGGACTGCAGATTTGCTGTTGAACCGGCTCCTCCGGCAGGTGATGTGGGGTCGACTGCGGCCTCCGGCATCTCGAAAGTGCATGCTGCCAAGCCGGCAGACAAAAGAGTCAAAAGCAGGAAGTTTTTCATGTGTGGCCCTCTTGTGGATCTGTAATTTTAAACTATAGCACACGGGCCCATGCAGCCAGCGTAACACGGCTTACCGACGTAATCGGACTGGCGTCGTCGTGAATCCCTCGTTCTTCAATCGCCGGCCTTGTATAATTCCTCACCGATGAAGC
Source organism: Terriglobia bacterium (assembly GCA_965263045.1). Classification (GTDB taxonomy): domain Bacteria; phylum Acidobacteriota; class Terriglobia; order 20CM-2-55-15; family 20CM-2-55-15. Next base: position 2,154,484 of record CBDHGK010000041.1, on the reverse strand, counting down.
AGAAAAAGCGCTTCCAGGACATCCTGTCCGAAAAGAAACTCAAAAAGACTGCCCAGAGGGCCCTCGTCTGGGAGACATTGCAGAATGCTGAGGATCATCCATCTGTTGAGGACATCCGGGAGCGCCTTCTCGAACAGGGTCACCGGATCGGCTTATCCACCATCTACCGGACTCTGAAAATCCTGCTCGAATCGGGAATGATCCGGCAGTCAAAACCGGCCGACACGACGCGGTACGAGGCCCTGGTCAGCCAGCCCAACCATATTCACTTCATTTGTAACCGATGCGGCAAAACGGAGGAGTTTCCCTCCCGTCGAATCGAAGACCTTATCCGGCAAGAAACCGACAAAAACGATTTTCAGGCCGTCTATAGCCGATACGCGATATTCGGATTCTGTCGGGAGTGTGCGGCCCAAGAGGTGCGCGATGCGGGTCTCAGTGTCCGGGACAGGCAGGCAAAGATATTCGCCCGGGACGCGCTTGAACTGACACTCGCAGTCGAGCGGCGGGGATACAGTTTTTACATCAACGCTTCCAGAAAGACCCAGGACCCTGAAGGCAAACGGATGTTTGAAGATTTGGCTACGGAAGAGTCCGGGCACCTCGACAAGCTGCAACACGAATACCGGATCCTGATCGCGGAGGACAGTTGGCTACGTCGCGAACCGGCCCGGCTTCCCGTCAGTCGAAAAATCGCCGACCAGATATTTCCGGAAAGGGAATTGCTCAACGTTGATGTGCGGGAGGAGACGACGCACATGGAGGCGCTGGAGATTGCAATCGACCTTGAACGCAAGTCGCATCGGTTTTTCAGTAATTTTGCAAAGCAACTGGACGACCCGAGGGGACGGAAGATATTTCGCGATTTTGCCGACGAAGAACGGTCGCATCTTGAGAGCCTTCGAAACGAATACAAGAGACTGAAGAAAAAGGAGAAGAGTCCAGAGACCGGGAACGGACCATGAAGGTCATTGGTAGTATTTGCATCGTCGTTGCGATCACAGCCAGCGCCGGAGCGCAGTCTCAAACGTCGTCAGGAGACATCCACGGGCGGGTTTTTGATCCCGACGGCGCCCGCGTCGCCGATGTCACCGTCACGGGGACGCACGTTGATACCCGGATCAGCTGGACGACGACCACCGAAAACGATGGGACCTATCATCTCTTTCTGCTCAACCCCGGCGCCTACGAAGTCCGCTTCGAAACTCCCGGTTTCGCTATTGAGACTCGCCGCACGATCCAACTCCGTGTCGGCCAGAGCCTCAGCATCGATGCTCGGCTGACGCCCGTCGAACTCCAGCAGGAGATTGTCGTCATCGGCCAGGCCCCGGTGGTTGAACCCGAGCAGACGCAGCAGGCGGACACGGTCACGGAACTGCAAGTGGACAGCCTGCCCATCAACCGGCGGGATTTTCTGGATTTTGCCCTCCTGACCGCGGGCGTCACCGATTCGAAGGCCCTGATCGCTTTTTCGCTGCCTCAGACTCCCACTTCCGGGCTCTCTTTTGCCGGCCAGAACGGCCGTTCCAACAGCGTGACGATTGACGGTGTCGACAACAACGACAATGCAGTGGCCGCAGTGCGGTCTACCCTCAGCCAGCAGGCGGTCCAGGAGTTCCAGATCAATCGGTCAAACTATTCGGCGGCGTTTGGCCGGGCTGCGGGCGGATTGATCAATATCGTTTCACGATCGGGTGCGAACGACGTATCTGCAACCGTATTCGCTTTTCTTCGAAACCAGGCCCTGGATGCGCGGAACCCGTTTGCCTTTGGACCGGGAGGATCCGACATTGATCCGCCGTTTTCGCGGCTCCAGAGTGGCTTCAGCTTCGGCGGTCCGATCGTTCGCAATCGCAGTTTCTTTTTCTTTTCCTACGAAGGCCTGCGTCAGAAAGAATCAAACTTCTCGACTTTCCTCGAGAGCGAAGAGTTGTTCCAGCCCACGGCCTCCCAGCGATCGTTAATCCAGGTACTGGGCCACGCCCCGACACCGTCCTTCCAGGTTCTCGGTTCTGCCCTGCAGAGCGCGTTGACGACTTCCGAATCGTCATACCCGGACACCATTCAACTGTTACGGGCAAATAGCGGCGTCTTTCCGTTTCGAAACAGCGACAACCGCGCGTCTCTACGGATCGATCACCAGGCCACGGGCCGTCACCAGGTGTTCCTCAGGACCAGCTTTTCAGATGTCGATACGATCGGCGGGTCGTTCGGCGGCTTGAAAGGACCCTCCAGAGGCGTCAATCAGCAGATCCAGGATTTCGGCCTGGTGTTCGGGGACTCCCATTTCCTCGCTTCCAATCGAGTTAACGAATTCCGCTTCCAGTTTGCACGGCGGGAATTCAATTCGATTCCCGCAGACGCGTTCGGACCCGAGATCAATATTAACGGAACCGCGCTGCTGGGTCGTGATTTCTTCCTGCCTTCGTTTCGAACGGAAAAACGCTTTCAGTGGGTCGATAACTTCACCTTCGTATGGGGCAATCACGAGCTGAAATTCGGTGGAGATTTTCACTACCTGCCGATCGAGACCCAGAGCGAAATCTTCTTTGGCAGCCGTTTTATTTTTGGTGAAGCGGTGGGGCTGGAGAAGTTGATTGATAGCATTGGGGGCGATGGCACCTCGACTGCGGTTGGGGCCGGACTCTCCGATCTGGGACGAGCGGATTTGTTGCCTGCGTTGAGCGAGCCGATCAATTCGCTGCAGGCTTTCAATCTGGGTTTGCCGCTGTCCTATCAGCAGGGATTCGGAAATCCCACAGCCAATCTCACCAACAAACTCGTTGCCGCCTATGTTCAGGACAAGTTCCGGATGTCCCCATCATTGACGCTGGACCTGGGCCTGCGATACGACGTGGAACTCCAGCCAACGCCATTGCATCGCGACACGAACAACATCGCGCCCCGATTCGGATTCGCATACAGCCCCGATCAGCGCACCGTGATCCGGGGCGGTTACGGGATATATTACGCGTCGGTCTATCAGGCCGTCGTCTTCATTGAACGGGTGCTCGACGGCACGCAGATATCCCAGTTGTTCGTGCCCTTGACCGGTTTGCCGGATCTAGGAATCACCGCGACCTCAGCCCAGATATGGGGCAGCCTGAAGCAGCAGGGAGTTATCGGATCGCGCCAGATCACCGTGTCTGACATCGCGCCGTTCGGTCTCGCTCCCGGAATCACACCTCCGCTGTTGCTCGGTTCAGCGCCCAATCTGGTCAATCCGTACAGTCAACAGGCCAGTCTCGGAGTGGAACGGGAATTGGGCGCCGATATGGCGGCCAGTATCAGCTACATCATCAACCGTGGAACGAAGCTGTTGCGTTCGCGGAATACGAATCTGAAGATCACTGGGACCAATGCGTTCGGCCCAACTTTCGGGCCGGCTAACCCCGAGTTGCTGCAGGACAATCAGGTCGAGTCATCCGGGAGTTCCATCTATCACGGGATGACGGTCACGGCGCGGAAGAGATTCAGCAATTTCCATATGTTTCATGCTTCGTACACGGTGTCGAAGGCCATCGACGATACGGTCGATTTCATAACGGATCTACAGGCATCGAACCAATTGGATCTTCAGGCCGAACGGTCGTTGTCGGCATACGATCAACGCCATCGCTTCGTCATGAGCGGTGTGTTCACCTCTCCATTCGAACGCGGTTTCGGTGTTGGCAAAGCGCTGGCCGATCTCACCATTTCTCCGATCGTGACGATCGCGAGCGGCCGTCCTTTTAATCTGTTGATGGGATTCGATGCCAATGAAGACACCAACGCGAATACCGATCGCCCACCCTTTGCCGGGCGGAACACGGGTCGGGGACCCGGATTCGCCAGCTTCGACCTGCGCCTGACGAAGGCATTCGTATCTAGAGACCGCGACTACCGAATAGAGGCGATTGCCGAGGCGTTCAACATGTTCAACCGGGTGAATTATTCCGGCGTGAACAACGTCGTCGGAACGTCTCTGACGCGGTTTGACGTCGAAGGGGATCCGTCGCGGACGCCGACGGATCCGCTCGGATTCACCTCCGCCTTCGCGCCCCGCCAGATCCAATTCGGCCTGCGTCTCCACTTCTGAAACCTCCCGTTGGATTGAGAAGACCTTCAGAGTTCAGGCGGACGGCTCATCCTGTCGGACTGAACAGCTCGGTAGGTTGACACCCTTTCTGACGCAGTCCGGCTTCGCTTTCGTTCAGCCGGCCGTGGTGCAAAGGACAGGCCTGCACTTCGATGGTGTTTCCGGGTGTTCACGGTCCCGGCTATTATTCCGGGATGACGCGTTGCACGTCACGCTCTGGTGTCGATTTACCTGAGCCGGCGTCTAATGCTCAGGCGCGGCGGACGGCCTGCCCTGGGCGACGAAAAACAGCGAGGAGAATCATCCCGACGAGGAAGCCTCCAATGTGAGCCCACCAGGCAACGCCCCCGGATGTTGCGTCCGCAATAGCGAGAGCGCTGGTTCCGGAAAGAAACTGCATGACGAACCAAAGGCCGAGGATGACGACGGCTGGAACTTCGATGATCTGCCAGAAGAAAAAAATGGGAATCAGCGTCGTCACACGCGCAAAGGGATAGAGCAGCAGGTAGGCGCCCAGGACTCCGGCGATGGCTCCACTCGCACCGACGCTGGGAATCTCAACATAGTAGTTGACGCCGGTGTGGATGAACCCGGCGCCGAGACCGGCGAGCAGGTAGAACACCAAAAATCGGGAGTGCCCCAGCCGGTCTTCAACGTTGTCACCGAAAATCCAGAGATACCACATGTTGCCGATCAGGTGCAGCCAGCCGCCGTGCAGGAACATGGACGTAACATATGGGACAGTGATTGAAGCTAATGATTGCCCTGATGCGGGCCATTGGAATACATTATTCGGAACGACACCGTAACTGAAAATGAATGATTGCAGCTCAGGCCCGAGGGAGATTTCGTAGAGGAAGATGATTGAATTGACGGCAATGAGAGAGAACGTGACGAACGGAACGGTTGCCGTCCGGATGTTGTCTCGAAAAGGAATCATTCTGACACGCTGGGCCCGGGTTGTTTTTCTTGTTGTGTCATTCGCGCTGGTGCATGCCGGGCCAGTCCGGGGACAAGCCCCCCGCACGGTACCGGATCCGGTCGATCCGGAGATTCTCACTGCATTGTACAGCCTCGATTTTGATGTGGCCGAGCGAAAGTTGGAAGTCCTGGCCGAAGCTGAACCTGATAACGGACGGCTGTGGAACCTTCTGGCCTCCTCGATCTGGCTGAAAATCGTCTTCGAACAGGAAAAGCTCAGTCTGGACCGATACATGGGGAACCGTCTCGGTGGTGACAGTGCCGATGACCGGGTGGATGAGGCGAGGGAAGCCCGCCTCAGGAACGTGCTCGACCGCGTGATCGAGGTCGCTGAGACAACGCTGGAAGAAGATCCGGAAAATATCGATGCGCTCTACAACCGGGGAGTCGCCTACGGAACCCTGGCAAGTTTTGAGGCTCTGGTGAAACGCGCCTACCTGGCGGCCAACGGGGTGGCCAAGAAGGCCCGTGAAGACCACTTGAATGTACTCCGCTTGGATCCCGCCTACAATGACGCGCGCTTGACGATTGGAACCTACGACTATGCGCTCGGGGTGTTGCCTGGGGTCGTCCGCTTTCTACTGGGCGTCTTCGGCATCGGGCGTGGCGACAAGGAGGGGGGAATACGGGAGTTGGAGTACGCCGCCGAACTCGGGAATCACGGCCGGACCAATGCAAAGATGGTGCTCGTCGTCGTCTACAATCGCGAACGGGAGTACGAGAAATCCCTGTCCGTACTGGAAGATCTCCATGCTCAGTATCCGCGTAACTTCCTGCTGGAAACGGGTAAGGCGTCGGTCTACCGGCGGCTCGAATCATGGGGAGACGCCGTCGAGACCTATCAGAATATCCTCGGAAAAGTCGTCAGCGGTACGGATGGCTATGACCGGATGGATTCCGAGCCGATCGTGTTCAGAATCGGCGAGACGAACGTCCGTCGATCAAAGCTGGATCTGGCGCTGGAAGCATTTACGACGCTCATTGACAGCGAAAACGTGGATGTGAAAGGCCGGGCCCATCTCTGGGTCGGCAAGGTCCTTGATGCCATGGGCGAGCGCGACCGCGCCATCGAGGAATACGATTTCGTTCTCACCCTGGATTGCGCCGAAAACCTGAGAGACGAGGCGCGGGACTTCAAACGTCGACCCTACCGCGGCGAATAGCCGAAGCCCCCGACATGCTCCTGACACAGAGCGCTCGGCCAATAGTTCCCGGGTCTCTGCCAACCTATCCCTGCTTCAATCATGTCCCGTTTCTTTCCCTTGCCGTTCTAAGGAATGCCTCAACTTCACTCAAACGCGGTATCCCGGCCCGGGCACCCAGTTCCCGACATTTCATGGCTGCTGTTGCGTTCGCAAATCGAAGGGTTGTGCGAAGTTCCCAGCCACGAAGCTCTCCGTAGATGAAGGCTCCATGGAATACATCGCCCGCTCCGGTCGTGTCCCGAACTGGAACGTCAAAGGCCGGGGACCGGAGGATCTGACCTCCGTTCAGGAATATCGATCCACGCACGCCGAGGGTAACGCCGGTCAAGGCCTGTGGAAAACGCGCTGCCAGTGCGTGGACCGCGCGAGTTGCGTCACGGTGTCCGGTTAGATCCCGCGCGAAATCCTCTGCCGCAATCAGGTAATCCACCAGGGCAAGTAGCTCGAGTGTGGTCGTATCATAAATCTGATCGATGTCGATCGCGATCGGAATGCCGGCCTCCCGCGCCCACTGGGCGGCCTGGAGTGCGGCGCGGCTGTCCCGTCCATCCAGATGCAGCATACGCCCGGCGGTGATCATTTCCCGACTCAGGCTTGAGGGCGGGAATATGAGCCTCGCATCGCGATGCCAGAGAATAGTGCGTTCGCCGACACCCGCTTCAACGAGGGCAAATGCCAACTGGCTTGTGGCGCCCTTGACGATCCGGATCCCGGATGTATCCATTCCTTCCTGCTCCAGACTTTCCATCTGCAGAGTACCGAGGTGGTCGGAACCCACAGAGCCGATATAGCTCGCCTTCAAACCGAGACGGCAGCAGGCGGTCAGGGCAGTGGCGACCTGGCCGCCGGGCTCGAGGCGTACTTCCTGAATGGGCACCTTCGTCTGGGGCCTGGGAAACCGCTCCAGGACGGTGATGTAGTCCATCGCGTTCAAACCAAGTCCAACAACATCAAAACGGGGGATCGTGGTGGCGCTGGGTTGGTGGGTCATGTTCTAATCAAAAATTCGGCTTTGGACGGCTATGCCTCTGCACGAGAGCGAATCCATCATACTAAAGACGTATCCCCTTGCAGAGGCCGACCGTATCGTCGTTTTCTTCAGTCGTGACTACGGCAAGATTCGCGGCGTGGCGAACGGTGTCAGACGGATGAAGAGCCGTTTCGGGGCCTCGCTGGAGCCGCTGTCCCTCTCGCGGGTGTCGTTCTTTCAAAAGGAAACGCTGGAGTTGGTCCGGATACGGTCGTCCGAGCTGATCGACTCCCCAATGAAGCTCTTTGAAGACTACGACCGCGCCATGCTGGCGTCGCACCTGGCAGACCTCGTGGACCGTTTTCTACCCGACCATGAAGTTCAGGACGCGGTTTTTCGCCTTTTCGGTCTGGCCCGAGGGAGCCTGATGACGGTGTGCTCGCTGGATCTGACGCGGTGCTATTTCGAAGTCTGGATGTTACGGCTGGCCGGGGTATTTCCGGATTTTTTCAGGTGTTCGATCTGTGCGAAACAACTTGGAACCGGGGAAGCGCGCGTCTTTCAGCCGGGACTGACCCGGATGGCCTGTCGCTCGTGTGGAGATGGACGGGGTACGGAAGTGCCGCCTGACACAGTCGATGCGGTTTACTGGATCATGACAGAATCGTTACATGCCGAGACGCTGCCCCCGAGCGTGGCCGGACTCGAGCACATGCACCAGCTCAACAAACTCTGGATAGAGCAGTATTTCGAACGATGAATTTTCAGGACCTCATCCAATCCCTGATGGAGTTCTGGGGACGACAGGGGTGCATTCTGCAACAACCCTACGACGTGGAAGTCGGTGCGGGCACGATGCACCCGGAAACGTTTCTCAGGGCTCTGGGGCCGGAACCCTATCGCGTGGCCTATGTCGAACCTTCCCGCCGCCCGGTGGATGGTCGCTACGGGGAGAATCCGAACCGCCTCGAGAAACATCATCAGCTGCAGGTCATCCTTAAACCGCCGCCGGCCGACATTCAGATGGTCTACCTCGAATCGTTGACGGCGATGGGCATTCGCCTGGAAGAACACGATATCAAGTTCGAGGAGGACAACTGGGAGTGGCCCATGGGGGGAGCCACCGGCGTCGGCTGGCAAGTCATGCTGGATGGTCAGGAAATTACGCAGTTCACTTACTTCCAGCAGATCGGCGGTCTGGACCTGATGCCCATTTCCGGGGAAATCACATACGGACTGGAACGCATTGCGATGTATCTGAACGATGCCGAAAACGTTTTCGACGTCCCCTGGAACGACCACATCAGTTATGGCGAAGTACGGCATCGCGACGAGTTTGAGTTTTCGACGTACTACTTCGAAGTCGCCGATATCGGCCGTTATTTTCGTCTCTTCGACGAATTCGAAGATGAAGTGCGACAGTTGATGGCCCGCGGTCTGGTGCTTCCCGCGTACGAAAACTGCCTGAAATGCTCGCACATATTCAACATTCTCGATGCCCGTGGCGCGGTGAGCGCCACCGAGCGGGTCCACATCATCGCACGCGTCCGAAAGTTGCTCAGCGGTATCGCCCGGGCCTATCTGAAGAGCCGCGAACAGGCTGGCTTCCCCTTGCTTCTCGACGACGGTTCCAACGCTTCCAACCCGTCTGTGGAGGTTTCCGGTGAGTGAGGCATTCCTCCTCGAAGTGGGCTGCGAAGAGATTCCGGCGCGTTCGATGGGTCCCGTTCTTGAGGAATTGAAGCAGAAGTTCAAACAGCTGCTGGAGGGCGCCCGGCTCACGTTCGGAACCGTGCAAACACTCGGCTCGGCCCGGCGACTGGTTGTGCATGTGGACGATCTGGCCGATATGCAATCGAACGAGACGGTGACGACGCTGGGCCCACCCGAGAGAATTGCTTACAAGGACGGTCAACCTTCACCGGCGCTGAAAGGATTCGCACGAAAATCCGGTGTCGGCGTGGATCAGTTAGAGGTGTTCGAGACCGGACGTGGAAGCTACATGGGATTTCGGTCCGAAGTTACCGGCAAACCCACATCGGAGGTTTTGTCTGCCGCGATTCCCGACCTGGTTCGCTCCCTGACGTTTCGGAAAACGATGTATTGGGCGGAATCCAGCCAGAGATTCGCACGTCCGATCCGCTGGGTCCTCGCCCTCCACGGTTCCAGCGTCGTCGGCCTGGAGCTGTACGGCATTCAGGCCGGAGCGGAAACCGTCGGGCATCGGGTCATTGGGGCCCAATCGATCCGTGTGACCGGTTTCGAGGACTATCTGGACAAGCTCGAAAGAAATGGCGTCCTCGTTTCACAGTCCGCCCGTCAGGTGAAAGTGGAGTCCGAACTTGGGTCGGCTTCGAAGAAATTAGGCGGACAGATCATCATGGACGCAAATTTGCTGGACGAGGTGGTGTACATCAATGAATATCCAACCGTCATCGCCGGAGGGTTTGAGGAACGTTTTCTGGTACTGCCCCGGGAAGTGCTGATCACGGTAATGCGGGAACACCAGAAATATTTTGCTCTCGAAGGTACCGCGGGCGCCCTGCTTCCCAATTTTCTGGCAGTCATCAACACCCGCGGAGATGAACAGGGAATGATCCGTAAGGGTCACGAGCGTGTGCTACGCGCCCGCCTGAGCGACGCTCTGTTTTTCTGGCAGGTCGACAGCAAGCAGACACTGGAAGCCCGAGTTCCGCAGCTGGACTCAATCGTCTTCCACAAGGCCCTGGGAACGTATAAAGACAAGGTGGATCGGATGACGGGTCTCGCTCGGTCCGTGAACGAACTCACCCAGGCAGGCGTCGATCCCGATGACCTCGATCACATCGTCCGCTTGGCTAAATGCGATCTGACGACGGACCTTGTTGGAGAATTTCCGAATCTTCAGGGCATCGTCGGGGGACTCTATTCCCGCCGCGAGGGCGCGTCCGAAGAGATTTCCGGCGCAATCTACGACCAATATCGTCCTCAGGGGCTCGAGGATCGATCACCGGCCTCGGCGGCGGGCGCCGTCCTGGCGCTGACTGACCGGCTCGATACCGTGTTCGGTTGCTTTTCGGTGGGCCTGATCCCCACCGGCTCGGAAGACCCTCTTGGATTGCGCCGCCACATGCAGGGAATCATCAAGATATTGCTCGATCATCGTCAGCGCTTCTCACTCCAGAGGGCCATTGAAGCCGATGGCCGAGTGGCAGGCGACATCGCAGATACGTTACAGGCATTCTATGAGGATCGAATGCGGCACATACTGGGCCGCATGGGATTCGCTTACGACGAAATCAATGCCGCACTCGCGACAGACCCCGACAGTCCGACAAACGTCCTGGACCGCGTCCGGGCACTGCATGCGGTTCGTGACAGCCCGGACTTCCTTGCGATCGCCACTGCCTTCAAGCGGATCAAGAACATATTGAAGCAATCCGGCTCTTCGGGCGCGAATTCCAGTCCCGTAGAGGCTGTGGTCGGGATGGAACCCGAAGAGGCGGCTTTGTCTGAACGGATCGGGCAGGTCGAACCCCAGATCGCGCTATGGGCCGCCGACAACGAGTACGCCCAGGCCCTGGAGGCGATGGCGTCGCTGCGACCGATTGTCGACAATTTTTTCGATAAGATTCTCGTCATGCATGAGGACGCATCCGTTCGGGAACGCCGGATCGGGCTCCTGAAGAGGCTCTTCGATACCTTTCTTCAGATTGCAGATATTTCCGAAGTCGTTGTCACCAGTTAGCGATCAGGTGAAGCGATCCACGACGGACAGGAAGCAGGCCACCGGGTTCAACAGGGGTAGGGAAAGAAGGGAACGATCGCTTACTTGCGGCCACGCTCGAGGGCATCGATCCGCCTGAGGAGTTCGGGGAGCCGTTTGAACACGGCGGAACACTTCAACCAGAGACGGTTCTCGATTGCGGGATATCCAGAAATCGTCGTCCCGGCTTCAACCGAGTTGGGGATTCCCGTCTGTGCGGTGGCCACCACGCCGTCGCCGATTTCCAGATGCCCGGCGACGCCAACCTGGCCGGTCAGAACGACGTCCCGGCCGATCCTGGAACTGCCTCCCAGTCCAACCTGGGCGCAAAGCAACGTGTTTTCACCCACCTGGGATGCGTGCCCGACCTGCACCAGGTTGTCGATCTTGGCGCCCGAGCGGATACGGGTCTCACCCACCGTCGCCCGATCGATCGTAGCATTCGCGCCGACCTCGACGTTGTCTTCAAGGACCACGATACCGGACTGGACGATCTTGTAGTAACTCCCATCGTCCTGCTTCGCGTAACCGTACCCGTCGGATCCGATCCGTGCTCCATCCTGGAGGACCACGTTGTTGCCGATGACGCAATACTCTCGAACGGATACGTGGGCATGGCTCCGAAAACCCTTCCCGATCCGGGTGCCTTCGCCGATGTGAGTGAACGGTCCGATGACGGCGCTGTCGCCGACTTCGACCTTATCTTCGATCACGACGTAGGGGCCGATCGAGGCGTCGCGGCTGATGCGTGCGGATGGGGCAATCCGGGCGGTGCGGTCGATACCCGATGCCGGTCGGGGTGGTGTGTAGAACAGTTCGATCGAGTGCGCGAAAGCCAGGTAGGGGTTGGGCGTCCTCAGCGTCGGAGTATCCAGCACAGGAAAGTCTTCGGTCACAAGAATCGCTCCCGCGCGAGCGGTGCGGGCGCTGGCGGCGTATTTGGGGTTTGAGACGAAGGTCAATTGGCTGGGGCCGGCTTCCTCAATTCCGCACACACCGGTGATTTCGATGTCGGGATCGCCCGAGAGGGCGCATCCGAGTTTCTCCGCGATTGTCTTCAGCTTCACAACGACCCGCTCCCAATCGTGGGCACGGCTCTAAGATGCTGTGCCCGTTCCTTTTACATCTACAGACTGCTAGTATAACAGCCCAGATGAGTGAACAAGGCAAGCTGCTCCGCTCCGCCTCACTGATCACCGCGATCACCCTTGTCAGCCGCGTTTTTGGTTACGTCAGAGACCAGCGGATCGCGTTCCTTCTGGGCGCCGGGGTCGAAGCCGATGCCTACACGATTGCCTATCGGATTCCCAACCTGCTGCGGCGTCTCGTCGGCGAAGGTGCGGTGAGCGCCGCGTTTATCCCGATCTTTTCAAGCTATCTCAGCGAAGACAAGCGCAAGGATGCCTGGGAATTCGCGAACACGATGCTGACCATTGTGACGCTCGTCATGGCGGGTGTAACCGTCGTCGGAATTGTGGCTGCGCCATTGCTGGTACGGGCGATCGCCTATGGCTTCATGGACACTCCCGGCAAGATCGAATTGACGGCGCTGCTGACGCGGATCATGTTCCCCTACATCTTTCTCGTCAGTCTGTCTGCACTGGCCATGGGCGTCCTGAACAGCATGCATAAGTTCGGGGCTCCCGCCTTTGCCCCTGTACTCCTGAACCTCTGCATCATCGGGTGCTCGTTTGTGGCGGACGTGTTTGAGAGTCCTGAACAAGCATTGTCGATCGGCGTCGTCATCGGAGGCATCGCCCAGATCGCCATTCAATTGCCCCAGCTTGTGCGCAACGGCTGGCGCTTCCGGCCGCGCCTTGATTTTTCCAATCCCGGTGTCCGGCGCGCGGCCAGACTGATGGGGCCGGTGGTCGTCGGTGTGGGCGTGGTTCAAATTAATATAGTGGTCGGCGGTCAATTCGCGTCATTTCTGGGCGACGGCCCTCAAATGGCGCTGTATCTCTCCGACAGGGTCATGGAACTGGTGTTGGGCGGCTACGCGATCGCAATCGCGACTGTCGTCCTGCCGATGTTATCCCGAAATGCTGCGTCCGGAGAAATCGAACAGATGCGGTCGACACTGAACTTTGCAGCACGCATGATTCTGTTCGTCACCGTACCGTCGACCGTCGGTCTGGTGCTCCTGCGTACGCCGATTATTCAGGTTCTGTTTGAGCACGGAGAATTCGATCAGGCCTCCACAGCGATGACCGCCTTACCCTTGCTGTACTTCGCATTGGGATTGTCGGCGTTTTCGATGGTCAAGGTGATCGTGCCTGCGTTCTACGCCCTCCACGACACGCGGACGCCCGTGAGGATCGCCGTCATCGCCATGGTGTTGAACATCGTGTTCAACCTGATTTTTTTTCGTCCGCTCGAGGTGGGTGGCCCGGCGCTGGCAACCTCTCTGGCAGGTGTATTCAACGCTGTGGCACTCATGGTCATTTTTAACCGGACCCAGGGTTCGATCGGTGTCAAATCCATTCTGGATTCGTTGACGCAGTTCACGGTGGCGTCCGTGCCCCTGGGGTTTGTGGCCGTGTCGATGATCAATTGGCCCGGATTCTACGTGGGTCAACCTCTAGGTCAGCGCGTATTCGCCCTGGCCTTGACGATTGCATCGGCGGGCACAGTTTACATTCTCGCGGCCTATTTGCTCCGATGTCGGGAGCTCTCCGAGTTCAGGCAGATATTTGTCAAGAGCGCATGAAGATGCAGCCCCACACATTGACGAATGATCAGTGGATCGACCGTTTCGTCCACTACCTGCGGATCGAAAAGGGGCTCGCGGCGAACACGATCAGTGCCTACAGCCGCGACCTGAAACTGTATCTGGAGTACCTGGGCCCGCGCGATGTGTTGACTGTCGAGGCGCGGGGCGTTGCCGCCTTTCTCGGTTATCTATACGATCACGGGCTCGGGGCCCGTTCCACGGCCCGCGCTTTGAGCGCAGTCCGGGGACTGTATCGCTTCCTCATCCTCGATGGCGCCACCGATGAAAATCCGACCTCGGCCGTGGATGTGCCGAAGGCCTGGAAACCCCTCCCACACTTCCTGACGTTCGACGAAGTCGATCGGCTCCTGGTCATGCCGGATGAAACCAAACCAAGGGGCCTGAGAGATCGGGCGATGCTCGAAGTGCTCTACGCCACGGGACTCCGGGTGTCCGAACTCGTCGCCCTGACCATGAATTCCGTCGATCTGGAGAACGGTTTCGTGCGCTCGATGGGCAAAGGGAGCAAGGAGAGAATTGTCCCCTTGGGCGAGTCCGCCGCCGATGCAGTGCGGGCCTACATCGCGGGTGGACGTCCCAAAAAAACGAGCCCGTATCTTTTTCTGAATTATCGAGGAAAACCCCTGACGCGGGGAGGTTTCTGGATGGTTTTGCGGGAACACGGGAAACGGGCCGGGATCGCAAAGAAGGTCACACCGCACATGCTCCGACATTCCTTCGCGACTCACCTGCTGGAACGGGGCGCGGACCTGCGCTCGGTCCAGATGATGCTGGGGCACGCCGATATCTCGACGACCCAGATCTACACGCACGTGATTCGGGAACGGCTGAAGCACATTTATCAGGAGCATCACCCGAGGGCGTAAATGAGCGACGGTGACCCGATGTTCGTTTGACCGTCCGCGCGGCCTCCGAAACGGGGAATTCGGTGTCCGTCCCGGAACTATGTCCGGACCTTCAGGAGAAGCCAGAAGCCGCTCAGGCCGAAAATAAAGTTCGGGAACCAGGCTGCAATCAACGGTGAGAGTTGGTTTATTCCTCCCAGCTTGTCGAAGAGTTCAAAGGCCGCCCAGTAGCTGATCCCGATGACAATCGATATACCGATCCCGTAGAAGCTCCCACGCCGCCCCGTGGTAAACGAAAACGGTATTGCGATAATGACCATGATGATCGATACGAGAGGGAAGGATAGTTTGCGATAAAGATCCACCGTCAGACCGCTGACGTCGATACCACTCTGGCTCAGGTCCTGGATATAGCGGCTCAATTCCGGATAGTTCATCTGAGACGCGGTGAGGACCTCTTTCTTAAAGTAGTCAGGGTTGTCACGGATCTGTGAATAGTCGAGCCGATCGAACGAATCGTAAGCATCCATCTGGCCGCTTGAATCGATGGACGCCGTCCATCCGTTCAGAAACGCCCAGGATTGACCGTTCCAGTTCGCCTGTTCGGCGAAGGTCCATCGCTGGAGGGAGAACGAATCGGGATCGACCTCGAATACCGAAATACCCGGGAAGAAGTTCCGATCTGGATCAAAGTAGTTGTAGTAGTAAATATGGTCGTTCGATCCGGCCATCCACTTCCGCAGCGGGTCACGGTATGTCTGGGGCGGTCGGCCCTTGATCTGGTTACGGAACTCATCCTGACGCTGATTCGTGTACGGCAGCAGAAAATCCTGCATCACGTAGATGCCCGTGGATAACAGGAGGCCGGTCAGCAGGAGGGGCGCAGACAGCCGGTAGAGGCTGATCGCTCCGGCTTTGACGGCCAGGGTTTCATTGGCTTTCGTCAAGGTTCCGAGGTTCACGAGAACGGCGACCAGCACGGCGAGAGGTATCACCCAGTACAGAATTTGTGGCAGCAAATAGAAGAAGTAGCTGGTCACGACACCGAGGCTGGCGTTGTTCTGAACGATATCGGGCAGCAATTCGAAAAGCGTCACGATGACAAACATGGATACGAAAACGAAGAGCACGAGCAAAAAGAAAAACCAGAAGCTCTTCAGGACATACAGGTCCAGCGTGCGCAACCACGTTGGCTGATGCGTCATCGAATACGCCCATTGCCCGATTCTCCTGGGGCCGCCGCGCACCGACGATATGCGTACGCGGAGCCACTCACCGGTATCGAGCAGGAATTCCATTGCGCGATTGCTCCGTTCACGGTCTGATCGCAGGATCAGCGTCACCCCCAATAGGGCGAACCCGAGATTGGCCCCCCAGGTTCCAAGAAAGGGAGACATCTGCGCGTTGCCGGCAATCTGCGTTCCTCCAATGAAGACCATGTAGTAAATCAACATCAGCGCCGCACTCACTACCAGTCCCATCGAGCGCCCCCCTCTGTTGGTCGACAAACCCAGAGGGAAGCCGATCAGGGCGAAGGCGATACTGGCGAACGGCAACGCGAGGCGGCGGTGAAACTCGACTTGCTCACTGTAGCTGGCCTCCTCCGAACGAACCCGGTCCCACAGTGCCCGGGTGGACTGTTCGATTGGAGTCGCTTCAACCGGTTCGGTGGGCTCGGGTGGTATCGGAACCGGCAGGGTAAACGTGCCGAACTGTGTTGAGGCGTAGCGGTCGGGGGCCAGAGGCGAAACAACGTGGGTGCTGCCGTTCACCAGGGTGACCTGGTATTGCTCGTTGTCGGGATCACTGACAAGCCGGCCCGATTGAGCGAACGTCACCTTCGGTTGATCCGGATCTTCGAGATTCGCCAGCAGAATCCCACGCCACTCGCTGCCGTCGGGAGACACGTCCTGAACATACAGAACGAGATCTTCGACGTCTTCGTTGAAGACCCAGGGCTGAAGTTCCAAAGCGAGTTGTCGGATTCCGATCGATCGCGTCAGTTGCCGCAGGTTAAGGGCTGCCGCTGGTGCGACCCAGACCGAAAGGAGGAAGTTCAGGCCCCAGGCCAGAACCCCAAGCGCCAGCACGGGACGCAGGATCGTCGGCATGGACAGGCCCGCGGCTCTGAAGGCAACACTTTCACTGTCGGAGGACAAGCGCCCGAACCCGGTCAACACACCCACAAGAACGGCCGTTGGGATGGTAACGATCAACGCTCCGGGGACGATGGCGGCAACGATCGAGAAGACTTCGAAGCCTGTTGCCGAGCGGCGGACCACGAGTTCAAGGAGCGCGCTCAGTTCCCGGCCCACCATGACGAATGTCAGCGCTACCAAAGCGATCAGCGTCGGTGCGAGGACTTCGCGAAAGATGTACCTGTCGATGCGATTCACAATTTCACGCAGCTGACGGACGGTCTATGCCATTTCTGCTCAGAGAAGGTCCTCGACGAGGCGGAGGAGCGCCTCGACTCCGATCGTGGAATCAACCACGTGAGCAGTATTCCCGTCCTGCCAGAATAAGGTCAGTTCACCGTCGTTGTCGAACAAGAGTGCCGGAGCCGGGCCAACGGTGAGTTCCTCGGGTCGAGCGCTGTATCCGAATCGACTCTTCTCCGGATCGTCTTCCGGGGCGAAGGCATGTTGGTTGAGCGTTGAGACCAGCAATCGATCCGGAATGTCCGGTATCGGATTTCTGAAAGAATAGAGCGTGAGGGTCTCGCCGTCATGCAGCATGAAACGCTGGCGCACAACGGGATAGAACAGGGTCTCCGTATCCCGACCGAGGATTCTCACTTCATCGACCCGACCTGGGGTAGTTTCAATACGCTCCCGGGTCCCTTCATTGGACGACAGGCCCAGCATATCAATACCGGCATCCTCGACGGCTTCGGCGTATGTTGCCGCCACGAAATCGGCACTTTTAACGAACGTGACAATCGGATTGGGATGGGAGTTCGGGTCATACGGGGGCCCGGCAGGAACCTGCGAGAATCCGGTAGCCAGCAGGGACAGCCAAACGACGATTGCTCTCCGAAACATGCAGATATTGTAGCAGTCTCATGCTCGAAAGTTACCGAACACGATCGCTTTGGACGACCCTCGATCGGGGGGCTCTTCATCCAAGGATATAATGCGGCGATGAGCCATGGAATCTTTCAGCACAATCGCTCAGCCATCGGGGAGTCGAGATGACCCCTGTGGCGTTGACAATCGCCGGCTCGGACCCGAGTGGAGGGGCCGGGATTCAGGCCGATCTGAAAACCTTTTCCGCACTGAGGGTCTACGGGACAGCCGTGCTGACGGCGCTCACGGCGCAGAACACGGAAGGCGTCGGCCAAGTGTTCGACTTGCCAGACGGTGCACTGGCGGCGCAACTGGACGCCGTACTTTCCGATATGGCTCCGCGAGCCGTCAAGATCGGTATGTTATCCACCGTAACCAACGTGGAGATTGTCTGCGAAAAGCTCGCCCGCTACGACTGCCGTGGGGTGGTCGTGGATCCCATCGTAAAGTCAACTTCGGGGGCTACGCTCCTTGATTCCGGTGCGCTGGATGTTATTCGCGAACAACTGCTGCCGGTGTGCACACTTGTGACACCCAACCTGAACGAGGCCGAATGCCTGATCGGACGGCCCGTCCGGACGCCATCGGAGATGGAAGCGTCGGCGCGGGCGATCCATCGACTGGGCGCTCGAAACGTCCTGGTTACGGGTGGGCATCTGGAAAGTACGACGGCTCTGGACGTCTTCTTTGATGGTCAGGAAATGGCGACCCTGAAAGGCGAGCTCATCGAAAACGGGGAGTGTCACGGAACCGGGTGTGTTCTATCCGCGGCAATCGCGGCCCATCTTGCCCATGGGCAGAGTCTGCCCGAAGCGGTCAAGAACGGAAAAATCTTTACCGCAGGGGCGATTCGAAACAGGCTCCATCTGGGTCATGGCCGAGGCCCGTGCGATCCACTGAATCTGGACGGAGGGTGAGACTTATCAAAAGGGAAGACTGGCGAATCGTACCGGGTGCCTACGGAAGATTTTTCCGGATCTCATCGTACTCGGGAAAACGCCCTGTTTTGAGTTTGGAGTAAATGAGCGCCCCGTTCAAACTTACTTCGAAGCGCCCGCCGTCGGACGGCACGACAACGAGGCGCTTGATCCTGGCCCTGAATTCTGTGATGAGCTGCTCGATCAGGCGGACCGCCTGAGGCTCATAGCTTCAGGATTGGCAGTAGACGAGTTCGATTTCCATCAAATCCTCCGGGTTAATTGATCACGCCCATCCAATCATTCCGGATTTCCATCTGTTCCGGCGTTCGATCCGGCGCATCGACTATGCTCCAGATCTCCTGGCGGTTTTCGCCGGGCTCGAGTTCCAGCACACGGATCCGTTCTCCTCGCACGATGGTCAGGTCGATCGTCTCCCCGAGTTTTCGTCGGCGCAGCTCTGTCTGGAAGTTGCCGAACGTGAGGCGACCGTCGCCGAACGCAAGCAGAACGTCACCCGTATCGAGACCGGCCGCCGCGGCCGGACTATCGGGAACGACCCTGGAAACCTGCACGAGTCCGCCATCGGCTTCAACATACTGAATCCCCACGTATAGCGTGGGCAGCTGCCGGTCCACGCGTACGCTGAAGCCCCCGTGAGCCGCGTAGCGTGCGTAGTCGAGCTCCGTGCGACCTTGAACGACCGTCGCATAAAACTCATCGAAATCCGACCCCACGGTCGTGTTCAGGGCACTCAGAAATCCGTCTTCAGGGACACCCACACCCTGGCTGGCATAGGTTTGCATGAGGTAGCGCATGACATCGTCAAGATTCTGCGCGCCGCCGGAGCGTGCCCGGATTTCAAGGTCGAGGAGAAAGCCCGCAACCTCGCCTTTGGCGCCGACCGAAATGCTGTTGTTGTCGGCGTTGTCGCTCGGGGCCCAGACGTCCCAGCTGGCTTCTTGCAGGCTCATGAGAAACCGTCCGGGTGCATGCTGCAGTTGATTGACCACCTGTCCGAGTTGGACCAGATAGGCATCCAGCGGCAGGATACCTGTGCGCACCAGCAGCAGCCGTGCATAGTAGTTGGTGAGCCCTTCGGTCATCCACAGCAGGCGACTGGGAACTTCACGCGTGTAGTCGATGGTGCTCTCGGTGGCGGGTCGGATACGCTTCCCGTTCCAGAGATGAAGCAGCTCATGTGCGACGACGAACAGGAAGCGTTCGTACCGGAGGCCACTGGCAAAATCGTTCGCTCCGACCGTGATACGCGCCGAATTGAGATGTGCGAGGCCGCTGCTGCCGGGTGTTG
The DNA here is from genome assembly GCA_965263045.1 of Terriglobia bacterium. GTDB lineage: Bacteria > Acidobacteriota > Terriglobia > 20CM-2-55-15 > 20CM-2-55-15. The sequence goes on along the minus strand of CBDHGK010000041.1, from coordinate 2,134,629 downwards.
GAACGATTTTGAACAAGAACGTATAACTTTCATGCGGCGCGGAACCCCAGAGTTCGACCGCCGCTTCGACGATGACGTCGATGTCGGTGAGGAGTTGATTTTCGTTGAACTCGACGTCCGGATCGCTGAAAACGAGGCGATACAGAACATCCGCCGAAGTGAATTCGTGGACCCGGGCCTCGCCGACGAACGCCGGTGCGTCGATGAACACATCGTAATCGGGTGCCCGATAAGCGCCGCCCCGACGTTCAAGTCCAGTGTAGATATCCCAGGAGCGCGGTTTCTCGTACCGCAGTGCGACGGGAACTTGCGTGTGTCCGACAACATACATGTAGGTCGCGGGTCCGGAGATGTCTGCCATTTCTGCAGTTAAATTCGTCGAGTAGACTTGGTAGGTAATCACCAGATCGTCAGCGGACTGTTTCATCACCTCCCAGGTGTGGGTATCGGTCTTTGCCCAACTCAGAGGTCGATTTCCGGATCGCAGCCGCACTTGAAAGTTTTGAACATTTCGGGCGAAGTTTCGAATCCGACGGTCACCCGGCGCCCATGCGGGCATGGCGACCTGGAGGTGATCACTTTGGACACCGCGAATGTCGATCTCCACCGTATAGAGATGGGTGGTGGGTTCTTCAATGGAGAGTCGATACTCAATCTGGACTCCGTTGGCCGGGATCTGGTTGGCGGCATAGACCCCCTGCGCGGATATGGCGGATGGAGAGACCAGCCCGAGTCCAAGGACCAGGCCTCGGAGGGCACGGGGCAGACGGTCTGGACCTATGCGGCAATCGGTGAACATCCCTCAAAGTGTACTGAATCTGGCCGCTGGTGTCCCGGATTGTTCCGACCGATCCCCCGGGTGTCGGGTCCCGCAGACAGCCCGCGTGGACTTCCAGAGCCCAGATGGCAGCCCGGCTGGATACGATGCTTTAGAATGGGGTCTGGCAATGCACAATATATGGGGGACTATGCAGCTGTTTAATTCAAAAGATTTCAAGGTATTCGACCTCGCCGATTTCGATGAGCGGATGGAGGCGCTTCGCAGTAGAATCCAGCCCAAACTGGCTGAAATCGGGGCCGCCATGGCTCCGGCTGTTTCCGGACTGGTGGACCAGCCCCTGTACGTGCATGTGGCAAAGCACGCCCGCCGCAGGGTCAATCCGCCCGACGACACATGGGCCGCGTTGGGTGCCGACCGCCGAGGTTACAAGAAAGACGTCCATTTCAAAATCGCCGTTTCGCGTCACTGCGTACGGTTGCTTTTCGAAGTCGGCCCGGAATATTACGACAAACGCGAATGGTCCCTCAAGTGGAAGCGCGACGTTCGGGGCATAACGGCCGCACTGGGCTCCGGTAAAAAGTTGGCATGGTTCAAGGACGAACACGACGAACGGCCGGAGTCAGAAATGGGTTCGTGGTCGAACCGGCAGCTGGCGGGCCTCGGCCGGGAAGTGACCCGCCGGAGAGACGGCCATCTTGTGATCGGGCGGCGTGTTGAGGCCGATGAAATCGTCGGGATGAAACCCGCTCAGTTCAAGCGGATTGCCCTGGGAACCTTCCGGTCGGTTGCGCCGCTGTTTTCAATTCACGAGCCCAGAGTCATTTCCGTTGCACGCGGCTAGCCCGCATGTTTCACCAACTTGGGAATCGAGTTGATTTGGGCCACAAGAATTGATTTTCTGGGCACCTCGGTTGCGATCAGGCATCAGGGTAGTGATTCGCGGGTGTTGATATCGGCAGATGATGTGTTAGTCGGGTTCGGCAGGACGTGGAGGCCGGCAGTGAGGCACACCTCGGCCTGTGCAAAGAAAACGATTTCATTTTGGGTCCGTGGATCGGGTCGGTGCTCAGCAGCGTAGAGGAATTGCCTGGAGATTTCGAACAACGGTGGCAAAGATTTCGCTGTAGGGATAGGCCTCCGACATCGAGATCCATACGTTGCGAACTGTCAGGCGAATCTGGGCACCAATCTTAAGAAGCTTCAGTCGGATCGTCTGGCACTGAGCGCGGGCCAGATAGGTATCCTTAAGTCCCAGACGGCGCAGCGCGTGCATGAGCATGTATGCAGCCGAGGACAGGTACAGTCGAAGTTGATTGGCGCGCATCGTGGCCGCGCTGGTGCGGTCGGCGAACAGATCCAACTGCTGTTCCTTGATCCGATTCTCCATGTCACCCCGTGCACAGTAAAAGTCTTCATAGAGTGCGCGTGCATCGAGGCGTTCCGGCGACAGTGACGTGACAAGGAATCGGGGATTGCTGCCTTTCTCCAGGAACTCGGCCTTGCCGATCACGCGTCGCTGGCAGCTCCAGCTCTCTCGAGTGCGATACCGGAAATCCTTAAACACCCGGGCCGGTGTCCCAGTCTTCTTAAACTCGACTTTGGCCTGACTCATCTCTTCGGCGATCTCTCCCTTGAGCCGGTCGTTCTTAGCCAATCCGATCACGTAGTCGACATTATTCTCCTCACACCAGAGGAGTAAGTCATCCCGACAGAAGCCCGAGTCGGCCCGGATGATGATCGACACTTCTGGCCAGCTCTGTCGGATTTGGCCGATCATCCGGCTCAATTCCTCGACCGATCCGTCCGCCCCATCGATATTGGAGCGTCGCAACCGGGCACAGAGGAGATGCTCTCCTGAGAAGATGTAGAGCGGTAGGTAACAGTAGTTGCCGTAGTAGCCGTGGAAGAACCGGCCTTCCTGATGCCCATGGATTGGATCGTCGGTCGCATCCAGATCCAACACAATCTCCTTGGGCGGGGATTCGTGCGCCGCCACAAAGGCATCGACCATCCAGCGGTCGATCTTGTCCGCGTCCATGGCGATCTTCTTGTATCGCTCCTGGCTATCGACCTGGGCTCCGGTCAGTTCCAAACGGTTCAACGTGCACTTACACGCCAGAGCTTTGCCCCGGTCTGGAGCCTGTCGCCGGTTCTTCCCCAACGGATCGGCCTTATCCACAGCCACCGCCAGCATGGGATCGGTCCGCAGTTGGTCATGATCGTTCAGGTCCTCATACCCCAGACACAGTCCGTAGATGCGCTGACCCAACAACTCTCTCACCGTGTGTTCGATCAACCGCGGATCCCGGTGATCACTGAAACAGCTGGTCAGTCCGGCGACCAGACCCGTCCGCTTCTCGACCTCACGCAGGAGCAGAACCCCCGCATCGGAGGTGATCTTCCCCCCGTCGAACCGTGCCTTCACTTTACGTTGGAAAAGTCCGTGAAATTCGAACGTAGCTTGGTTACACTCTGTCGTCATAAGGGCCGCCTTTGTTTGGTTTGTGAAACGTTCTCGTCAAACGCTTTATGCCAAACAGGGCGGCCTTTTGTGGTCCTTTTGGTGATCTATGCGGGCTAGGCTGCTGGCTGGATTCATCGGAATACTGTCAGGGCGCCCTATGCCTCTATGTCTTGGGCGCGAAACTTGGCGTTAATGTACTGCTTGTGGCTCAGGTGGAGGGCGGAAGAGATGGCCCGTAACTCTTCCAGCTCGGGATAAGTCAACCCGCCATCGGCCGCAGCGACGGCAAACAGCAGGTCGAGGAGTGCACACCGTTCTTCAAGGGTGGCGTCTCCGGCATACTCGTTGATGATCCGGTAGCGATCGAGTCCGCGAACGGTCTCCTCGTGAATAATCGTCACGAGCAGGTCCAACGCCTCCTCGTTGAAGTGGCCGCTTTCGGCCAGTCGCCTTTGGATTTCCTCCAGCTCGCGCTCATTAATTTCGTGATCAGCGTGTGCCACGATACCCATCAGTCCACCCAGGAGGGCCAGACGGTGTGTCTCGGGAGTAATCGGGTCATCGCCCGCCTTAAGGCGTAACTTGAACAGGATCTTGTTCCTCAGGAACTCGTCCACGTCCATACGGGACTGGCGCGGCGGTGACCGGAACAGGCTCTTCATGCGACGCGTCATCAAGTCCACAGAAGAGGGCTCTTTCAGGATTTCTTCGTAGCGGCGCCAGAGTTCGCGCTCTTCCGACGTGACGCGGGCGTCGGCGTGGATGATCGCTTCGAGATGCTCAATGACGGCGCCACGCTCGGTGGCCGATCCGATACGGGACAGCAGGTCCTGAATGACGGCCATCTGTTCCTCATCGGAAACGGGATCTTCAATGTATGGCTGGAGCTCAAACCAGTCTGAGTCGTCCAGGTTGAACCGCCGCGCCAGTTCTTTGATGTAGTTCAGTTCAGATTGAGAAAGCTCGGAGTCTGCCCAGGCTGCCGTTATCAGGACCTTCAGAAGTGCCAGTGCTGTCGATGCGCGAACCATAATGTCCTCTTATCGTAGAGCCAGCTCGTCGTTTGTCAGCATGCGAGTTCGGGAAATTCTCGACGACCCAGCCACTGTTCGAACCACTTTGCGATTGTCAGCAGGCGATCTTCGTTCAGCGGTTTCGCGCTGAGTTGAATGCCGACAGGCAGATGTCCGGGGCCGAATCCGATCGGCAGCGAAAGGGTTGGAAAGTCTGCCAGTGTCCAGGGCGCGGAGATGATGGGGTCCCCGGTGCTGTCGAGGCTTCGTGGAGCGGTGCCCCGGGCTCCCGGCGAAACGATGACGTCACAACGGGTGAACAGTTCCCGCATTTCTCTTTGAAATACGCGGCGCAATCGGCGTGCCCGCAAATACTGGGTCGCAGAAATCAGAAGACCGCTTTCGACGAGGCCGCGAATCTGAACGCCATAGTCTGCCCGGTGTTGGCCGTGAAGATCGGCATGAGCCGAAGCGAGTTCGACACGCATGATCGTTCTCAATGCCGCAATTGCCTGATGGAAGGAGGGGGGCAGCGTCAACTCTTCAACCTGTGGGCCGGCAGCCCTCAACCGCTCCAGCATCTGTTCATGGAGTTCCCATGCTTCCGGTTCAGTATGGTCACGGAAGAACTCCCGAACGACTCCGATAGAGACGCTGGCTGTGTCGAGGTCAGGGGCAGGGTTGACGGGTTGGGCCGACATTGCCGATGTCATTGCCGCGACATCGTCCACCGTGTTTCCGAACGCGCCGACGTGGTCCAGAGACCATGAATTGGGAAAAACACCTTTCCGGGAAAGGCGCGACGCTGTAGGCATGAGGCCAACGATACCGCAGAAAGCTGCGGGACGACCGATGGACCCCGCGGTCTGTGACCCCGTCGCCGCTGGGCACATCCGGGCCGCGACGGCGGCGGCGGAACCGCTGCTGGACCCGCCCGGCGTATGCTCCAGATTCCACGGGTTCCGGGTCGGGCCTGGGTCCAGGGCTGCGAACTCGGTCGTCACGGTTTTTCCCAAGATAATCGCGCCCGCTTCCCTGAGACGGTGAACGACTTCGGCATCACAGTGAGGCACGTGGTTTGCGAACAGCGGGGACCCCATCGTCGTTCGGAGTCCACGGGTGCTGAAGATGTCCTTGATCCCGACGGGCACGCCGTGGAGTGGGCCGCGAAACCGGCTTTCGGCGGCCTCGCGGTCCAGGACCTCGGCCTGCTGTAATGCGCCATCGGTGTCCACGGTGGTCCAGGCATGAACCCTGGAGTCGTTCTGGGCAATTCGGTCGAGGAAGAGCGCTACGGTTTGAACAGATGACGATCGGCCTCCCCGTATCCGGGCGGACACGGCCTTCAACGAGAGATCGTCAGGCGCCATCGGTGGTGTCCAGCGGGAACCGGGAAAGTGCGGCCAGGTCCGAAGCAGCCTGCTCGAGGAAGGGCTTGAGCGCAGCAACCCGTTCAGCGCCGAATGTCTCTTCGGCGCGGGATAGCAGACGTTCCAGGATTTCGTCCATGGGCGCGTGATTTTAACACACGCAAATTAGAACCAGACAGAAGCTTGTCCGATCCGGGTTGCGGTCCCTCGCCCGCCCTGCTTGGAGGCAGCGCGGCGGGCATGGCTGATCCACGTCTGAAGCCCGGACCACCGTTCTGCCTGGGGTCGGAGGTTATTACAGCGCGAATCGATTCAGGAAGCCAAGGTAGCCGGAGAGTCGGGTGAAGTTGTTGGTGAGAATCAGGACGCCCACCGTAATAACAAGCGCGCCGCTGACCAGTTCGACCGCGCGAAAGTGATGTTTGAAACGTCCATAGAAAGACAGGAAGGGGTTCAGGCTCAGGCTGGTTGCCAGGAAGGGGACCCCCAGGCCGGCCGAGTAAACGGCCAACAGGAAAATGCCCTGGTATACCGTTTCCCGGGTGCTGGCAAACGTCAGGATTCCGGCCAGAATCGGACCGAGACAGGGCGTCCAGCCAAAGGCAAACGCCAGGCCCAGGACAAAGGCGCCGAACATACCCCGGGGTTTGTCCACATTGTGAAAGCGCTTGTCCTGATACAGGTAAGGGATCTTGAAGATTCCCATCAGGTGCAGGCCAAAAACAATAATGACAACGCCGGCCGCTCGATAGAGGATGGCCATCTGCCCCATGATCACCCGACCCAGCAGCGTGGCTGAAGCGCCCATAGCGATGAACGTTATTGAGAATCCAACAATAAACAAAACGGAGTTGAGCACCACCATCCGGGTCATCGATCGGCTGCGGTCCGACTGTAGCTGTTCCAGGGATACACCCGAAACAATGGAAATATAGCCAGGAACAAGAGGAAGGACGCACGGTGAGAGGAACGAAACGATACCAGCTGCGAATGCAGCGAATACGGAAACGCTATCCATGGTCCAAATTATTCCACGAAACAGCCGCACTGTCGCTGAATATCAGCCCGCACCCGCACCGTTGTTGAGGATCGCGTCCAGGCGATGCGTCCGTCTTTCTCCAAGGGTAAGATCTGGTTCTCGATGCTCTCAGAGGTTGTCCAGAACAAAATTCGTCATCACTCTCTGCATGTGATAGAGCTGCTCCGGGTTCTCAATTTTGTGTTTGGATTGTGGATAGAACATGGTTTCAAAGTCCTTACCCGCTTGCTGAAGCTTGTGGACGAGTCGCATTGAGTGTTCGATGTGAACGTTGTCGTCCATGGTGCCGTGAAGGATCAGGAGTTTGCCGTGGAGCTTGTCAGCGGCCTCAAGCACCGAACTGTCCCGATAGCCATCCGGATTGCCTGAAGGGTGCGCCATGTACCGCTCGGTGTAGATGCTGTCATACAGCCTCCAGTCTGTGACCGGGGCACCCGCAATTCCCATTCGGAACAGTTCGCTGTGGGTCATCGCATATGCGGTCAGGTATCCACCGAAGCTCCAACCCCAGATCCCCAATCGGCCCGGATCGACATACCGTTGCGACGTGAGCCAGGCGATGCCATCCTCAAGATCCGATAGTTCCATCTGTCCGAATCGACGATAGATTGGCCAGGACGCAACCGCACCGCGACCACTTGAGGATCGATTGTCCAGAACCCAGACAATCGACCCCCTCTGGGCCAGCATGTGGTGCCAGGCATGGATCGACCCACCCCACGCGTCCTGCACTTTCGGCGTCATCGGACCTCCATATACATGGCACAGGACCGGGTACCGGCGGCTGGCATCGAAATCTGGAGGTCGGATCATCATGCCTGGAAGTGTGAACCCATCGCGGGCGGGTATCTCGGTCAGTTCAGTTCGACCCCAGGCAAAGGAACTGAAATGGGGAATCGAAGTTCCGCTCAAAAGACTGGGTGCCACTGCCGTTCGATCGTCTCCAGGCGGTTGAACCCGATGCAGATGAACTTCGGGCGGCGTGGTTGCCCTCGAGCAGGTGTCTAAAAAAAATCGGAACTTCGGGGAGAACGTGGACTGGTGTGTGCCTTCGGGATGGGTGAGCCGCTCCATGTCTGTTCCGTCCAATCGAATCCGATAGGTGTGGGTTGCAAGCGGGCTGTGTTCTGTCGCCGAGAAATAGATCCAGTTCTGCTCCGTGTCAATCCCATGAATTTCGCGCACATCCCAGTCACCGGCCGTCACGGATCGCTTCAGCTGATGGCTGGGGCCGTAGTGGTAAATGTGGCTCCATCCTGAGCGTTCCGAAAGCCAGATGAAGGAGCGGTCATCGAGCCAGTGCGGGTTGTCGCGGGCCCGGACCCAATGATCCGACGATTCGCGAAAGATGGTTTCGGACTGGCCGGTGTCGCAATCGGCGGAAACCAGTTCCAGCCACTGCTGCTCCCTGTCCTGTACCTGATACACGACGGCGGCTCCGACTGCAGCCCACGTCACACGGACAATCATGTGGTCGATCAGGTCATACCGGGAGGTGTCGACCCAACGCAATCGACCGTCCGGGACACGGACCACACCCAAGCGGACCCCGGGGATTGCTTTTCCGGCCCTCGGGTAGCGGATTTGTTGATCAATCCCGCTTGAAGCGTAGTCGGGAATCCGATGCACAGCGACCTGCGACGTATCCAGTTCCAGAAACGCTACATGCGTTGCGGCCGGGTTCCACCAGTGACCGGTGAAGTCACCGCGACCGTAGAGTTCTTCCTGGTAAACCCAGTCCAGGCGGCCCGAGAGAATGGGCCCACCGCCACGGGTCGTCAGTGTGTGCGTCGTTCCTGTCGACGGGTCGGCGACCCGGAGATTGCCGTTCTTAACGTAGCTGACCCACCGGTCGTTCGGACTGAAATTCGCACCCGCCTCCATGTCGATTCCCCGGTCAAGTACGGTGATGCGCTCAGCTCCGAACCGATAATAGCCCAGCTGGCCGTTGTGCAGAATGAGTGTGGCTGAGGCCTCGGAATTGATTTGGAGGTTCGAGGGAGCCGACATTCGTGTCACGTCCCCCGCCTGGACTTCGGGAAACTCCCCCAGCGCCGCCCTCATGCGGACCAAATCGTAGAGGTCGACGCCTTCACCCGTGCGGGCGTCGATCCGTATCCAGCACGAAGCTTCGTCGTCTTCGTTGCGGGGGCGTTCCAGGTACTCGCCATCGTTAATCCATTGTCGGACACTTGATGGTCTGCCCTCGAAGATCGGATTCCGGTCGGGACGATAGATGTCTTCGAGTGTCAGCAGCTTGTTTTGCGCGGCTCTCGGCACGAGACCCATGATAAATGATAAGTACGAATGGCAGCGCCACAGGCTAATAAAGAGTCCCCTGTGTGTCGGCAAACTGCCCCCCGGATTCCGGAGGGGACCTGATCTTTCCCGGTGAACAGCGTAAACTACAGATTGACCTCACCCGGATCATTCGCGATCTGATCCGGGGAATGGCGTGGGGCGATCAAATGGAGGGGACATGTCGTTTCTTGCTCTGATGCTCACAGTGTTCTCAGTGGTGCAGGGTGACGCGCTGCTATTGGAATATCCAGACGCGGAAGGGTTGGACCGTGTTGAAGTGCAGTGGCGGAACCGGACGATACCCTTGGTTCGGTCGGGCAGTGACTGGGTGGCGATTATCGGCGCGGACCTGGATCTCGACCCCGGAGAATACCCGGCACCGGTCACCCTCCGGTTTTCGGACGGAAGGCGCGAAGGTCGTGACGAAACGATCCGGGTCCTGGCCAAAACCTTTCCGATCACGCGGCTCACGGTGGCACCCCGATTTGTAGAGTTGAGTCCCGAAAACCTGGAACGGTCCCGAAGGGAGAGCCGGATACTGGGAGAGGTTTTCAGTCGAATCACACCGGAAATCCTCTGGGATGGCGGCTTCGTCGTTCCGATCCCGAATGCGCAAGGCAGCAATTTTGGTCATTGGCGTGTTTTTAACGATCAGCCGAGGAATCCCCATTCCGGCGCAGACATTTCTGCTGCCGCGGGAACACCGATTCGTTCGACGAGTCGGGGACGGGTCGCGGAGACCGGCGACTACTTTTTCAATGGGAATACGGTGATCGTCGATCACGGTCTGGGTATTTACTCGGTGTACCTTCACTTGTCGCAGATAGACGTCGAGCCTGGCCAGATCGTGGAACGGGGAGAATCGGTGGGACTCGTCGGCGCAACGGGCCGGGTGACCGGACCCCACCTGCACTGGGGATTCCGCATCCAGAACGCACGGGTAGATCCCTTTTCCTTGACGCGAATAGGGGACTAGCCGGCCTTTTCGACAGCCCATCCATCCTGAAGACCCGGTCACTACTGCGCAACCTATGTTCGACTTATTCAAACGCGGTGCCCCTTCGCAAAAACAAATCGACCGTGCCGTGAAGCGGCTGACGGAACCGCACGGGGAGGAAGGCCCACGGATCGAAGCCGCCGAACGGCTGTTCGAGTGGGGCACGCCGGAGGCCATATTTGGTCTGGTGAAACGGTTTACCATATCGAGCCTCGTCATCACCCAGGACGTCGAAGAAAAGCGGATGGTCGTCGAGATGCTCGTGAACAAAGGAGCCGACGCGGTTCAACCTGTTCTTCGATTCATGAAGATTCACCACCGCGTGGATTGGGCGGTGCAGGCTCTGGCGCGGATCGTGCCTGAACAAGAGTTGATCGACCACCTCATAGAAATTATCAAGACGGTCGCCGAGAGCGAGTTCACGGCTTCCGAGCACCGGGTCAGCCTGCTTCGAGCCATCCAAGGCCATGTCACCCGAGAAATGAGCCCCACCCTCCAGACGTTTCTGACCGATTCGGATGACGACGTGAGGATCGTGGCGATAGAAGCTCTGGCCAGTATCGGTGAATCGGTCCGTGAGTGTCTCCTTGAGGCGTATGTCGATACCGATGACCGTCCGAGGGTTCGACGGCGTATCGCAGAGATTTTCGCGGATCAGGAGTGGCCCGTGAAGGGTTTTCGTCCGAGAATCGAGGAAGCGCTTCCGGACGGATTCGCCTTGAATGCCAAGGGCCTGATCCGTCGCCGTTGACTGTTGACGGGCCAGGGACAGTAAACGCCGGTGGCCAAGGACAGTAACGCCTGTGGTCAAAGATTCCAAAAGAGATGCCGCGCTGGCGCTGATCGGTGCCTGGGTCATGGGTACGGTGTTCATGGCCGTTGTGGCCACGCAGAATTTCTATCTCATCGACCGCCTGTTGATCGCAGGGTCAGTCGAGGGATTCAACAACGTGACCGCCACCCTGGGGAACGGTGTCGCCCGGGAGTTCATGCGCTACCTGTCATCCGAACTGAACCGTTTGTTTTTTGTCGGTTGGGGAATCGTCCAGACAGGGCTGGGCGCCGTCTTACTCTGGCTCGTATGGCGTTCAGGGTCCCGGCGGGTTCATATAGGCGCCTGGGTTATGTTCATACTGGCGCTGGTTCTAACATTCGGCCTGACACCGCTGATCGTTTCCCTCGGGCGGGCCCTCGACTTTGTGCCGCGGGATCCGCGGCCCCCGGAACTGGTTACCTTCGGAATCATTCATGCCGCCTATACCCTCGTGGATCTGGCCAAAATGGGGCTGAGTGTCGTGGTCGCAGTCTGGATCCACAAAGACCGCTGAGCCCGCCAACGGCTACAACTCGACATGGAAGGGATGGAAGCGTTGGAGGGGATGGAAGGGAACGCCTCTCTCGGATGAGCGGTCCCGACGGACGATGCGGCCCGGTCGTTGCTTTCACTACAGGCGAATCGGACCGATACCGAGTTCTTCACCCACAAGCCGCCCGATGAGTACGTTGAGAGGCTCGTTGGTTTCCGGGAAAACGAAAGCAGCTCTATCCGGCGACCAGTCCAGCTTGAAGCTGGTGGACTGCGCAGAAATCCAGATCTGACGGGCCGAACTGTTGGGGCTCACGATGATCTTCGATAAGACCGGATCTTCGATTTCCAGCGACAACACGCCACTCTGATACAGGACTTCGACTTCGTGATCATCGGCTATGGTGTCGAGTGAACGATTGAGCAGATCGAGCACTGCATCGCTGGCCTGGGTAAATTCTGCTTCGGTAATCACCTGCAGATTGTAATCGATACCGATCTATAATGAACGCCTCGAGCGGTTAATTAGATCCGATTATTTCGAGTTCTTGTCTATGACTCCTTTCGAATTAACGAAAGAGCTGATGTCGATCCCCTCCGTCACCGGGACCGAAGGAGACGTCGGACGTTTCCTCGCATCGTTTCTGGAACAGCAGGGTTACCGCGTCCAGAAGCAATCGGTAAGCGCAGACCGGTTCAACGTCGTCGCCTATGCCGGCGAGGATCCCAGGGTCGTCCTTTGTACCCACATCGACACCGTCCCACCCGCTCTGAAGGTGTCCGAAGATGACCAGGCGCTCTACGGCCGGGGCGCCTGTGACACGAAGGGCATCTTCGCCGCAATGCTTGCTGCAGGCGAACGCCTGCGTGGGGATGGAATTCGGAATTTTGCTTTTCTTCTGCTCGTAGGCGAGGAAACGGGTGGGGACGGCGCGAAAGCTGCGAACGGCCTGGAGTGGTCCTCCGACTTTGTCATCGTTGGAGAACCGACCGATAACCGACTGGCACGGGCTCAGAAAGGAACGCTACTCGCGGAGTTGAACATTACCGGCCAGGCGGCCCATTCGGGATATCCGGAAGCGGGCATTTCGGCCGTCCATCCGCTCATCGACGTCCTGCATGAATGTGTGCACGCAGACTGGGGTGTGGATCCCACTCTGGGTGGGGGGACATGCAACGTCGGAGTAATCGGTGGCGGGGAGCGCGCCAATATCCTGGCGCCCGAGGCGAAGGCTTCGATCATGCTGCGGACGGTCGAGGATGTTGCCAGTGCCAGGCTGCGGCTGGGTCGGGTGGTCCGTAACCGTGCAATGATCGACGTTCAGGCGTCGTCAGACCCCCAACACATGCATATCGTCGAGGGATTTTCCGAGACCGTGGTTTCGTTCGGAAGCGATGTCCCCTACCTGAGTAATCTGGGGAAGCCGCTCCTGATCGGTCCAGGTTCCATACTTGACGCGCACACCGCGCATGAGAAAATCCTGAAACGCGACCTGATGGAAGGTATCGAAATTTATGATCGATTGGCACGAACACTGCTTAAGTGATGGAGCGGCGAAACTCTAACGATGAAAATTGCGCTGATCGGTTACGGGAAGATGGGGCGCGAGGTCGAACGCCTCGCCGTCGGGGCCGGTGACGAAATCGTATCTAAGTTTGATCTGGACCCGCTACCCAACGCGGGGGGACTCCAGAGAGCGGACGTGTGCATTGAGTTTTCGACACCTGCCGCAGTGATGGAAAACATGAAGCTGGCCGCAGATTGCGGAGTGGACATCGTCGTTGGAACAACCGGCTGGTATGACCATCTCGAGGAAGTGCACGGATGGTTTTCCGAATCCGCGCTGGTCTATGCCCAAAACTTCTCGGTTGGCGTGAACGTGTTTTACCGGATGCTCGAGCGGGCGGCCCAGTTGATACAATCACTGCCCGAGTACGATGTCTTTGTTGAAGAACAACATCACAAAGGTAAGGCCGACAGTCCCAGTGGAACGGCACTCCGGATCGCGGAGATCCTCATCGGCGAGATCGAGCGCAAGACCCGCACCGTGGAAGGGTCACCTCAGGGACCCATCCCGGCAGACGCACTGCAGCTCTGCTCGATACGGGCCGGGACGCTGGCTGGGACTCACGTCGTGGGCTTCGATTCCGAAAGCGACACGATCGAATTGCGCCACACGGCAAAAAATCGGCTGGGTTTTGCGATGGGAGCGCTTCGGGCCGCCCGCTGGGTTCGGGGGAGGAAAGGGGTCTTTACGATGGATGACGTAGAACTATAGTGACATCAATTCATAGTCATAGCTAATGGTATCTCAGGTAAACCTTAAAGGTACGGGAACCGCTCTCGTCACTCCTTTCCGCCAAGATTTGAGCGTGGACGAGGATGCGTTGGCTCGTCTGGTCGAGTTCCAGATCGAAGGCGGCGTCAAGATGCTGTTGCCCTGCGGTACGACCGGCGAAGGCGCCACGCTGGAGAACGACGAATGGGAGCGGGTGATCGCCCGTGTGGTGGAGTGGGTGGCCGGCCGGGTTCCGGTGATTGCCGGTGCCGGATGCAATTCGACGGCCCGCGCCGAGCGATTGACCGAGCGGGCGGCGGAACTCGGAGCGGACGGCGTTCTGTCGGTCGGCCCCTACTACAACAAGCCGACTCAGGCTGGGTTCTTCGAACACTTCAAGGCGTTGAGCGAGGTGAACGATATTCCCGTCGTCGTCTATAACGTACCCGGCAGAATGAGCGGCAACATCAATGCCGAAACCATGTTGCGCTTGGCTGAACTGCCCGGCATCGCCGGGGTGAAAGAAGCCTCCGGGGACTTCGGCCAGATCATGGAGATCCTTCGATGCCGCAGGGAGGACTTTCGCCTGCTGTCAGGCGATGACGCCCTGACCTTGCCCATGATTGCGGCTGGTGCCGACGGGGTGGTTTCGGTCGTTGCCAATCAGGCGCCCGCCATGGTTGTGGAGATGGTCGAGGGGGCATTGGCGGGTGATTTCGAGCGTGCCCGAACGCTGCATTACCGTCTGCTTCCGTTGATGCGGGCCAATTTCACCGAGAGTAGCCCGATACCGGTCAAAGCCGTCCTCGCGATGATGGGGTTCGGCGAAGAAGCCTATCGCCTGCCGCTGACTCGACCGTCATCCCAGACGCGAGACCTGCTGCGACAGAGGGCATCGGAGTTGGGACTGCTTAAGAAGAAGGGCGCGAACGGCCCGACAGGCAGCCATGGCTGACATCCAGAGCGAAATTCATCGATTGAGTGCCCTCCCCCCCGAACAGGCGCGTGAGGACGGGGTGGCACTCATCGCCGAGTTCCGCGACGGACTCAACCAGGGCCGCTACCGCGCCGCAGAAAAGCTGGACGGGCGATGGCAGGCCCACGCATGGGTGAAGCAGGGAATTCTGCTGGCCTTTAGACTGGGGATAAACACGCGCCGGGATCTGTCCCGGGAGTTCCGCTTCCTGGACAAAGACACATTGCCTCTCCGACGGGCTAACGCGGTGGACCCACGAGTCGTGCCGGGCGGATCCAGCATCCGAGACGGCGCCTACGTCGGGCGTCACGTGATCTGTATGCCGCCCATGTTCATCAACATCGGGGCGTGGGTGGATGACGATTCCATGGTGGACTCTCATGCGCTCGTGGGCTCATGTGCCCAGATCGGAAAGCGGGTGCACCTCTCGGCCGCCGCTCAGATCGGCGGCGTGCTGGAACCTCCGGGGGCGCTTCCGGTGATTGTCGAAGATGACGTATTCGTCGGAGGCAACTGTGGCGTGTACGAAGGCGTGATTGTGGGCGAGCGGGCCGTCCTGGCGCCGGGAGTGCTGCTGACGGGAGGCGTACGGGTGTATGACACCGTTCGGGATGCAATCTATCAGCGATCGGATGAGGCTCCATTGACGATACCCCCGGGAGCCGTCCTGGTGCCGGGTTCACGCCCCGCCACAGGTGCGTTTGCCAGCCAGAATGGTGTTTCCGTCTATGCGCCCGTAATCATTAAGTATCGCGACCCGAAGACGGACGCATCGACATCTCTGGAGGCGGCCCTGAGGTAGTCATCGGCGTTGGGCAGTGTGGCAACCGGTCTACGTTCGAGCTACGGACCCGATAGCGGCGCGATAGAGCAGCAGACCCACCAAGCCCAGCAGGACGACCCCGGGCACATTTCCGTCATGCACTCCCCAGAAGGCGAGTACATCCGGGCGGGCATATATGACGATTGGAATCGCCATAGCGATGCCGATCAACGCCTCGCCGGTGATCAAACCCGCGGCAAACAGGACTCCGCGATCTTCGGCCCCTTCCCGTCTGAGGGCGGCCCGTTGCGCGATCAGTCCACCAATGAAAATGGGCACGGAAAGTTCCAGGGGCAGGTAGATACCGACCGCCAGCGCAAGAACGGGCGTTCTGAAGCCCGTTTGTCTACGTTCGAGGTACACGTCCAGGACGATGACTCCAACGGCAATCGCCATTCCAATGGCGACCATCCCCACCGGAAGACCTCCTCGAAATACACCCTGGGCTACCGACGCCATCAGCGTTGCCTGCGGTGCGGCGAGGGGCGCCGGATGTGCCTCGGTCGGAATGCCGATGCCGTAGGCATCGAGCAGAAGATTCAGTGTTGGAGCGATGACGACGGCTGCGGAAATGACACCAACCCCCTGGACGATCTGTTGTTTGTACGGCGTGGCTCCAAGGAGATGCCCGGCCTTGAGATCCTGGAGATTGTCGCCGGCCATCGCGGCTGCGCAACACACAACCGAACCGATCAGAATGGCCGAAGCCGGTCCAATTGGGCTGTCGGCACCGAGGAAGATAAACAGTAGAATTGCAGCGCTTAGAATTGTCGCTATGGTTACGCCCGAGATCGGGTTGTTGGATGATCCGACCAGACCGGCCATATAAGCCGCCACTGCTGAAAAGAGAAATCCCGCCACCATCATGATGACGGCCATGATTGCGGAGAGTCCCGACTGGCCGGTGATGTGGTTGAAGATCAGATACAGAGGAACGACCGATAGGACCAGAACAATCCCGACCCATTGCATCGGTATGTCCTGCTCTGTACGCGGAATTCGGGATGGCCCCCCTTCCCGGGCCTTGCGATAGGCGCGGACACCGGAACGGATACCCTGAAATAAACTGACCCGAAGACGTACCAGAGCCCAGAGCCCACCGACTACCATCGCGCCGACGCCCAGATAGCGTGTCTGAGTGGACCAGAGCACACCCGCAGCACTCACTGCGGATTCATCCGGAGCAATCCCGTTGAGGGCCGCAAGCATGGGTATCGCGATGAACCAGTTGAGCGCACCGCCGATGAAAACGAGGGCGGCAATGTTCAAACCCACGATGTATCCGACTCCAATGAGCGCGGGCGAAAGATTGCTTCCGAAGTAGAGAATTGTTCCTCCGGCGTAGGTGGCCTGTTCGATGACACCGCCCCAAAGCCGGAGTCCGGCCTCCCCCAGTTTGAAGATGGCACCGATGGATCCGGCGGCTGCAATATGTCGCATGCCGCTACCACGGCCGTCGCCGACTTTCAATACCTCCGCGGTCGCGACGCCTTCAGGGAATCTCAGTGGCGTTTCGATGATGAAGGCCCGCCGGAGAGGGATCGTGAACAAGACGCCCAGAAAGCCACCGAAGCCCGCAATCATTGCTGTTTCCCAGTAGCTGAAACGCGTCCACGTCCCAAGGATCACGAGCGCCGGGATCGTAAAAATCACACCTGCAGACACGCTTTCTCCGGCCGAAGCAGCGGTCTGAACGATGTTGTTCTCAAGAACGTTGGAAGATTTAAAGCAACGCAACAGGGCCATCGATATCACAGCTGCGGGTATGGACGCCGAGACCGTGATTCCTGCGAACAGTCCAAGGTAGGCATTGGCCGCGCCGAGGACGATTGCGAGCGTGACGCTGAGAACCAACGACTTCAAGGTGATTTCCGGAAGTGACTTCGAAGATGGGATGTAGGACTGAACCTCCGGATTTCGCTTGGACACGTTGCCTCCTGCGGGTTAACGGAATTTCGCTAGGATAGTCGAATTCGCGGAATGTGTGCCAATCTTAGTTGGAAATTGAAACGGCTCCAAACCCCATGGTTTGATGGTATTGGAAGAAACAACATCAAGCCTGTAAGAGAAAGGAGCCGAGATGAGGAGTCTGTTACGTTCGGTAAAGAAACGCAAGAAGTCGCGTGTGCTGGGTGAGGTCGAGGTCCTGAGCCGGGAGGAATACTCGGGACTGGAATTGGACTCGAAGGTGGAGATGATTCGGGCGTTGATCCCACTGGGGTTGATGCACGTGGAGGAGTTGCTCGACGAGGAAGTGAAGTCGTTGGCGGGTGAGCGATACGCACGAAAGGAGGCGGCGTTGCGGGGCCGGCGACACGGGAGCAATCCGGGGACCGTGGGGCTGGGTGGCCAGCGGGTGCCGGTTCGGGTGCCTCGAGTGCGCAGCGTGGCGGGCGGGGAGATTCCGCTTCGGACCTACGAGGAACTCAGTCCGGGTGGCGCGGTGAACGAGCTACTGCTCAGACGTGTGCTGTATGGGATCTCCTGCCGGAACTATGAATCGGCCGCTGAAGCGATTCCGGGAGCGATCGGACTGTCGAGTTCGACGGTGTCTCGAGGATTCGTCCAGGCGAGTGCCGCGAAACTTCGGGAGATGCAGGAGCGGGATCTGAGTGGCGAGGACGTCGTGGCGATCTTCCTGGACGGGAAGGCGTTTGCCGACGCCCTGATGGTAGTGGCCCTGGGCGTCACGCTTTCGGGCGACAAACGCTTCTTGGGCTTCGTGGAGACCGACACGGAGAACGAGCAAGTGCTGACTCCGTTTCTCCGTTCGTTGATGGAGCGGGGCCTGGACATCTCTGAAGGCGTGCTGGTGATTGTCGACGGCGGCAAAGGTCTGCGGGCGGCGGTCAAGAAGGCATTCAGGAATCGAGCCCTGGTCCAACGCTGCCAATGGCACAAACGCGAGAACGTCGTGAGATACCTATCGAAGACCGAGCAAGCCGTGTGGCGACGCCGGCTGCAGCGGGCCTACGAGCGCCCGGAGTACGACGAAGCTCGGGCGGCGCTCGGAGAGCTCCATGGAGAGCTCGAGGAGCGAAACCAATCGGGGGCTGCGAGCCTTGAGGAAGGCCTGGAAGAGACCCTCACGTTGCATCGGCTCGGCGTGTACGGGGTCTTGGGCCGTTCGTTCAAGACGACGAATTGCCTGGAATCGGTCAATGCCCTTGTCGAGGAAAGGTGTGCGAAGGTCGATCATTGGAAGAACTCGAGTCAGCGGCAACGCTGGTTGGCGACGGCGCTCATCGACATCGAACCGCGCCTGAGGAAGGTGATCGGCTACCGTCATCTTCCAAAGCTCCGCGAAGCCCTCCAGCGAGAGCTGAAAATTGAGGCGAAGACGTCGACGAGATCGAAGAAGAAGGTTGCATGACCCATCGTGAGCCGTGGAGAGTTTCAACTAAGAATGGGCTTGACTCAATTCGCGAGCCAACGTGTATCAGAGTCATCGGGTAAGGCGTATTAGTGGGAAATCGCGACTGCTCGGGCGTTACGACCAGGCCCGGCCTGATCATCCGATCCTGTGACGGGTGGTACAGGCCACGAGTCGCCAGCGGTTATGAGGAGATTGGGGTCTTTGCCGCTTTCTTCTTCCGGATCTCATCGTCAGCTTTGCGCAGCAGGCCGTCGATCGTTTCGGGTGCCTGTTCGCTCGTGGCCACGCCGACATCGAAACGCACACCGACGGGAAGCGCCTGCCGCTGCGCCAGTGTCGCCAGGTGTTCATGGAGCCTTCCCGTAATCTGTTTGCAGATTTCCGGGTCGGAATCCGTGAGAAACACGGCAAACTCGTCGCTCCCGTAACGCGCAATGAGGTCGGTTGATCGAGAGGACTGCATCAACGCTTCAGCCGTCGCTTTCAGTACATCGTCCCCAACCGTGTATCCGAATTCACTATTGATGCTCCGCAGGTTTTCGATGTCGATGAGCAGGAGGATTGCGCTGTTTCCCCGGCGGCGAGCCCCGGCGGCGAGCCTGTAGTAGAGGTCGTGGAATGCGCGTCGACCGGGGAGTCCCGTTAACGGGTCCGGGGCGTAACGGGCCAGGAGTCGATCCGCATCGGCCAGTCGTCCCGCCAGAACCCGCAGCAGCGTGATGCACAGGGCCGGGGACGATTCCAGGGTAGCCAGGAATTCTTCACGGGGAAGAGCCAAACACCGGGTTTGTTCCAGTGTCGCAACCGTCGCCGAGCGTGGGGTATCGCGGAGAAAGCCGATTTCACCAAAAATCTCGCCTGCTCCCAACTCGCCGAGGAACATGTTCGACGGACCGTCTGGAACCTTTTCGATTACGCGAACGCGACCCGAGACGATGATGAACACGCTGCTTCCGATGTCACCCTCGTTCAGAATCGGATAGCCGGGCGGAAAGACCTGTTCGCTTGCATTCGATATGAGCTCGTTGAGCTGAGCTGGGTCGAGATGCTGGAAAAGCGCAGTCTTTCGGAGCACGTCGGTGAAGTTCTCACCCAGCGACGTGCTGGCCGATGGGTTACCTCGATCCAATGACGGCTTCGTCGGCAACGCTGCTTTTTCCAGAACTGTTCGGGAAATCCAAGCCCGAACCCGCGAACGTAACATCGGTGGGCTGAACGGGCGTTCCAGGTAGTCGGTGGCATCACCGAAACCGGACTTTCCGCCATCGAGATCGTGCCCCTCGGTCAACAGAATGACGGGCAAATCCGGACTAGCCGTCTTCTCGCGCAACGCCCGAACGAACGCCGGATCGGTTTCGAGCGCACTGCCATCGACGATTGCCAGTGCGGGTGCAAAGTCATCGCAACTCTTCAGGGCGACCGCGGCGTCGGAAGCCGGCATCAGAATCAGGCCGTCGTCTACCAGCGTGCGTTCCATCAAGGTGAAATCGTTGGGGATGGAACTGACAAACAGGACGCGCTGGCCCAGCGTCGAGCGGTGTTCCAGAGCCGAGTCCCGTGTGTAATCGGATCGGGATGTCTGGCCCTCGATCTGGAGTTCCATCTGTTCGGCGGCGGCAAAAATCTCGATTGGGGGACTGTGAGAAGCCAAGGCCTTCTGGAGTCCCCGTTCCAGTTTTTCAATCCAGGCATCGTCGTGGGTCGGGTCATGATGAAAAAGAGCGAGACGCTTGACGCCAGCAGCGAGAGCAACATCCCGAACGTAGCCGATCGGGCTGTGTCCCCAGCCGATCTTACCCTTGTATTCGTCTTCCGAATACTGGGCGTCGTGGATGAGGAGATCGACGTTGCGTACAAACTCAATGTGCAGTTGATCCCCCGGATGGTGGAATACTGGACCCGAAGATTGCCAGAATGGCTCATGGTCGGTAACGTAGGCCACGCTGGTCGAGCCTTCAGAAATTCGATAGCCGATCGTCGGCGCCGTGTGGTTCAGATACTGCGTCTCGACAAGTGAGTTCCCGATGCGGAAGAATCCTTCGTCCAGTTCGGTGTAATGGATACGGCTCGACAGATCATCCAGCTTAACTGGAAAATACGAATACTGCATCTGTCCCGACATCGCATCTTCCAGGCTGCGCTGGAATCCGAGGGGGGCGTAAATGTTGATTTCGGTGCCCGGAAGGAATACGGGAGTGAAAAACGGAAACCCCTGGATATGATCCCAGTGCGTATGACCGATCAAGATGTGAATTCTCGGTGGTGTGGCCGACCGCCCCAGCAGCGAGAGTCCGAGTTCGCGGATACCAGTGCCGCAGTCGAAGACGAAGAGATTGCCGTCTTCGGTTTGAAGCTCTACGCAGGACGTGTTGCCACCGTAGTGGGCCGTTCCTGGCCCGGGTGTTGGGATGGAACCCCGGGTCCCCCAGAAGCGAACGAACATGAAGGTCCTTTTGTCAGTCAATTACGGAATTGTCATTCCCAGATAGGTTACCCTTCGGCATTCTGGAGTCAAGTTTGAATTCAACCTAGACCCTCCAAACTTTGCATGCAACCGTATTATAGGTGAAGAAGCGGATGACGCACGATATTGGAAAAACAGACCACCGGCCGTGGGGAAATTTTACGGTCCTCGATGAGGATCAGGGCTACAAGGTCAAACGGATTGTCGTTCGCCCCAACTCACGCCTCAGCTATCAACGCCACGCTTCCCGATCCGAACACTGGACCATCGTGTGCGGCCAGGCACTGGTCACGCTGGATGGGCGCACAATTTCCTTGACCGGGGGAGACAGTGTGGATGTTCCCTCTGGTGCCGCACATCGGGTGGAAAACCCGGGCACGGACGATCTCGTATTCATCGAGGTTCAGCGTGGTGCATACCTCGGTGAGGACGATATCGTTCGCCTGGACGACGATTACGGACGAAGTTAGCCCCCCTGTCTGGGGTACAATAGCGTTCGCCCTTACCCTCTTGAGCGTAGAAGCGAAGATACATTCCCGACCCCGCCCTGCAATGCGTTCTGGTCGAACCCCCTTATGTTTTCTGACGATGAGATTCGCGCCCGATATGGCGCCCACGCGATCGTCTCGCGCAAAGACGGTTTTGTACTCGTGCACCTGGACCAGCCTGACCGAACCCTGGTACGGTCCCGAACGAAAGACTTCGATTCAAGAGAATACTTCGAGCCCGATTGCCCGCTGTGCGCTATTCAGCGCGCACGCGGCATCTACGTGTTCGATGATATTTCCGACGACGAAGAGGAGATTCTACTCGAATAGCTCCACGATCGGCATGGACTCCTGGGGTGTGTCTGGAGTGTAGCGGAATCCCCGCCCCAGGGGGTCGTCATTGCGCACTGTCGTATGGTCGATGCCCAGGGCGGAATAGATGGTTGCCGCGACGTCTTCGGCCGTTGCCGGCCGGTTGCCCGACCAGCCCGGGTCTTCGACAAAACGCCCGTCGGACGTCGTCGTGCCGATCACGCGGCCACCGACCGTGCCACCACCGGCAAACATAGTGAAGTGAACAAAGTAGTGATCCCGGCCGCTCTGGCTGGTCAGATCACCGACCGTGCGGCCAAATTCTCCCTTTGCGATGATGAGAGTATCGTCGAGCAGGGTCTGGCCTGCGGAGCCCGGCATACTGGCCAGATCGGACAACAGGTTCGCAAGAGCCGGATCCAGTTCTGCGCTGCGCTCGTATAGCCCCTCACCGTCCAGGTAGATGTCCTGGTGGTGGTCCCAACCGCTGGAGTTGATCTGGATGTAGTGGGTTCCCAGATCCGCGGCGAGGATATTCCGGGCAACCACACATGAATTCCCGAGCTCGGAATCGCCGTAGCGTTCGGAATCTGCGGCCGTAAATTCGAATGCCTCCTGGACCTCGGGCTCATACATGATCCGGCGAGCGCTGGAGTAGAAGTCATGCATTTCTTCCAGTACAGCTCCATATCGGGATGGTTCGCGAAATCGTGCGTCCAGCAGTTGCAGCATGTCGTAGCGGGCGCTGAAGACCCCCTCGCCAGCCGGATTACTCAAACCTTCCAGACCGTCCGGATCGGCGACCGCGTCAAAGGGTGCGTAAAGACCACCGAAGTAACCCTGTTTTGCAATCCGCCCACCCGTGTTGAGCGAAACGAAGCCGGGTAAGGGTTGGTCACTGCGGCGGGCGGCCTCAGTTTCCAACGCGACGATCGATCCGATGTTCGGCGCAATGGAACCGGTCGCACTGGTCGGACTTCTTGCGATCTGTGTCCATTGCTGCAGGAGCGGATGAACCAATGCGGTGGATTGCATGCTACGCACCACGGAAATCTTATCGAGTTGTTGCGTGATACCGGGTAGCAGGCCTTCGGGGAAGTCCATCGCGCCAACCGTCGTCGGAGAGAAATCATCCGGAGTCCAGGAGCCGACTTTAAGATCAAACGTGTCCACCTGGCTGGGTGCGCCCCGCATCAACAGGAAAATAACGTTGCGGGCGGTTGACAGTGTCGGGACCCCCTGTGAGGTAACCGTCGATTCCGCCAACGATTCCAACGGCGCGGCGAAGTAGCCTGTCACTCCGGCCAGTGTGGTTTTGAGAAGCGTTCGTCTGTTCATGCGCATTGTCATACTTGTGCCGTTAGTAATTGAAAATGAAGTCCAGTTTGTTGATCAGGATCCATTGTAGTGACTCGGCTCCGGAGGCGGCACCCAACTGGGTCATCATGGGCAGCAGCAACGCGATTTCATCATCGGTTGGAAATCTGGAGAGCGTTGCCAGGTACGTTTGCCGGATAATTTCCGCCGGATCGAGGGTGTCCGACAATATTTGTGCGATCGTTCCCGTCCCGATACTCGCGTCGATCCGCTGGGTGACAAAGCTGTGGTTCATCAAATTAAGCGCCTGGAGCACAGAGCTGTCCGAGGACCGGAACGTCACGTCCCGATCTCCGCGACCGAGCGAATCCAGGAACAAGGCGATTCTTCGATTGGAGAGCGGCTCGCGTGTGTCGGGAAACTGCATCGCGCGCTGAAAGGGCCCCAGGACGCTTCCGGTTCGCGACCGGATGGTATAGCTGGCACCAACGCCTGTGGCCGTCATCACGGCATCATGAATTTCTTCGGCATCGAGACGGCGCGCGAATTTTCGAGCGTAGTAAGGCACGTACTCTGGAAACCATTCGGTGGGATAGGCAGCAGACAACTGGTAGGTTCTGGATTTCGCAATCAGGCCAATCAACGCTCGCAGATCGAAATTGTTCTGCTCGATCCACACCGCCATCGCGTCAAGCAGTGCCGCGTTCGTGGGCTGAATTGTCCAGGGCTGGGGTGGAGGATTGTCGGGATCCAGACGATCCAGATCAAACGCATTGGATGGCGTCACGAAGGCTTCCACCATGAGTTCTTCCCAGACGTAGTTCACGATTGCCCGGGCAAACTGGATGTCGCCGGTGACATAGTTGGCCAACGCCTCCCTGCGGTTGTTACCATCACCGACCTCTCCGGTCTCTCCTGATGAGAGCGTGAACGGATACCTGGGAACGACGACGCTGACGCCATCGACTGGCGACCGTGTACTGCGATTTCCCTCGGTCGTGTTGAGGTTGTAACTGAAACGCGGGCTTGGGTTTTCGAAAACGTTGTAGCGTATGAGACGGGGCTGAAGACTGATACGTTCCCGTTGGATCTGCGTTTGGGCAAAAAAGGCCGACAGGCCCCACATGTCACTACGCAATTGCCGGTATCCCCAGAGGCTGACCTCTTCCAAATGGCCGGCACCATCATGGCAGAGCACACAGTCCACAACCTGGATTCCGAGAAACATGGATGCCACCTGCACCGCCAGTCCATCGTAAGTATCCTGAACGGGTCCCATTGGAACGATTCCGCCAACGGGGAAGTTCACCGCACCGTCGGCATGGTTGTCTCCCGTTGCCGTGATCATCTCTTCGACCATCAAGTCGTAGGGTTTGTTGGCCGTGATCGATTCTTTCAGATAAAGATAGAACGCGTCCCGGCCCTGAGTGAACCGGTTCACGTTCGTGGCTCGTCCGTTCAACTTGAACAGGTCTCCGAAAAACAGCGTCCACTTGTCGATGAATTCCGGGGAAGCGATGAGGCTGTCAATCAGAACATCGCGCTTTCCTGGAGCGGTGTCGTTAACGAAACTGACAATCTCATCCACAGAAGGGATTCTCCCTACAAGGTCGATACTGACGCGCCGGATGAATTCGGTATCCGAACTAAACGGTGCCGATTCGATCCCCGCCGCTTCGATGCGCGAAAAAACATGTTCGTCGATAAAGTTGTTCCTGGGCATGGGTAAGAGGGGCGCGCTCCGGATAATGACGGGGCTGATGTACTGCGCGACAGCCTCGGTCAGTGCGGATAGTTCGGCGTAAGATTCAGCGGGTTCAAATAAGAATGCATCCGGATGCTCTAACGGACCTGTCGCGGTCGCCGCTGTCCCAGGGAATACATCCGTCTCCGGTGATTGGCCAAAGGCCGGGGAGATCAGCCATATCAACGCTGCCGCCGCTAGAACGGTTATCCCGCGGGTTATCCCCCGGATCATCGTTCGGGTCATCGTTCGGGTCATCCTTCGGGTCATCCTTCGGGTCATCCTTCGGAAATTGGGTTGATTCTTACCCCACTGTATCGGCTTCATAAGTCTGTTTCCTTGCATACTTGCTTAGATTAGTTGAAAGCAAGGACGTTTAATATTCCAGATTTTTTCTAGGACGGCCTCACATGCGGGAGGTCCGAATCAGCGTTCGCCGCCCCCGATTCGGTCCGCGTTCTGGTTTCGGGCGGCAATGGGATCGTTTAAGAAGCGAATCATCGGCAGGAGTGTTTTGAAGGTCCTGATCACTTCCGGATAGAAGCCCGGGGTCGTTGCCTGTGCGGGTTCCAAGCTCCGCGATGCCAGAAATTGCTTGTAGCGCAACAGGTCCGCCGCCGGATGATCCCTGGCGAAACCACGGGGCACGCGCGTCAGCTGTTCCCCCGAAAACGTCCCAAAGAGTTTGCGAAACCGTGGGGCGCCAACCGTGGAACGAAACAACGCGTGATTGGCCGCGAGGTGTTCGCGAAGGGCGTGGAGATCGGCGGAAAGCGGTCGGAACAGGCCGCCCCCAACGTACACTTCCTCGGGTGAGAGATGCACATAGAATCCCGCGCCCGCATGCTTTTCCAGTCCCCGTCGGGGAAAGACTGCGGCGACATGCGTTTTGTACGGAGCCTTGTTGGGAGAAAATCGGGTGTCCCGATAGATTCGATAAGCAGAAACCCTGGGGTTGCCGATCATTTCCGGAGCGAAAGTCGCGAGATCTGCCGACACGGCTACTATAAAGGCGGCCATGGGCTCTTTGAGGGATTCGATGTAAACTGCCTTTCGTTTCTGGAACCACTCTCTCTTGTTGTTCCGCTTGAGAGCGCTGAGGAAACGCAACCCTTCTTCAGGAAAACCTCGAAAACATTGCGTCATGCCGCGTATTATTGACATTGTTTGACGAGATGTCTACCTTTGCAACGACATGAAAGCTAACTTTCACGCCCCCAATATGGTCATCGAACGTTTCGTGACCTTGCTCGATATTTGTCAGCGCATCAATTCTGAAAAGAACTTCGACGAACTACTGAATCTGATCGCGACCGAGGCCGCTAAGCTGGTCGATGCCGAGCGCGCTACGATTTTCCTGATTGATGCCGCCAAGGGCGAAATCTGGGCGAAGGTCGCCCTGGGAACTTCAGAAGTGATCCGTTTCGATGCGCGGATGGGCATCGCGGGTGCGGTGATCAAGACTGGAAAGACGATGACGGTTGAAGACGCGTACAATTCGCCGCTGTTCTATCCGGCCATCGACTCCCTGACCGGATTCAGGACAAGAAACATCCTGTGCGTACCCATCCGGAACTACAAGGGTGATGTCTTTGGAGTGTTTCAGGTCCTCAACAAGCGGGACGGCCGATTCAGCAGCGAAGACGCCCAGTTTGTCGAAGCGCTGGCCTCACAGGCGGCAGTGGCTCTAGGCAACGCGCGTCAGTTGATGGACCTGGAAGAAAAGCAGAAGGAACTGGTTCAGGAGAATCAGTCGCTCAGGCATGCCGTCGCTGAGCGATTTTCATCTCGAAACATTCTGGGAACAACGAAACGGGTGGACGCCATACGCAGCCTGATCGATAAAGTATCAGGGACGAGTATTTCGATTCTGATTACCGGTGAAAATGGTACGGGAAAGGAACTGGCAGCGCGTGCCATTCATCACGGGGGACCGCGACACACCAAACCCTTCGTCGCTGTGAACTGCGCGGCTTTACCCGACTCGCTGCTCGAGGCGGAGCTATTCGGTATTGAAAAAGGGGTTGCCACCGGCGTCGAACGCAGGGTTGGCCGGATCGAATCCGCCTCGGGAGGGACGCTCTTCTTAGATGAGATCGGAGATCTCAGCATGACGGCTCAGGCGAAGTTGCTTCGGGTGCTGCAAGAGCGCGAGGTGGAGTGGGTGGGTGGACGGACACCGGTGAGGGTTGACATTCGACTGGTCGCCGCGACAAACAAGGATCTCTCAAGCGAAATTGAGTCCGGACGATTCCGGCAGGACTTATTTTTCAGGCTGAACACCGTTCACCTGAAGATGGCCGCTCTGCGTGAGATCCGCAGCGATATCGCACTGCTGGCGACACACTTTCTTCAGAAGTACGGGCCGGAACTTGGCAGTGGTACGGCAGGCTTTTCTGCGGAGGCGACGAAGGCGCTGGTTTCCTACAGCTGGCCCGGCAATGTCCGTGAACTCGAAAACGAAGTCAAGCGTGCGTTGGTGTTGTGCAGCGGCGAAGTGGTCCAGCTTGATGATCTGTCCGAACCGGTCCGTGAAACAAATCTGGCGGCCGTTCCCACCGAAGACCCGCCGGCCGCTGCCGAAGCTAAGAAGTTCCTCAAGGATCGTGTCGCAACGCTGGAGATCCAGATGATCCGCCAAGCCCTGGCCGAAGCTCAGGGGGATCGCCGCAAGACAGCGAAACTGCTTGGCTTAAGCCATCAGGGATTGATCAACAAGGTCAAGCGTTACGGACTCGAATAATTCCTTCACTGCGGTTCGAATTCCAGAATCGCAATCTCAATGTTATTGTCCACCCCTGTAACCGTCCGACGGTAGCGTTCCAGTCTGCCGTTGTCGGGATCAAAGCGGGCCAGTAAGTGCACCGCATATCCGGGTGGTGCCCCTAACAGCGAGGGCTGCTGGGCCAGCGCCAGTTCCTGTTCAAGCATCCGGAAGAGTCCACGGATCGAGTAGTCCTCGGCGCGGTCCGGCAATATGACCTGGCCGTTTCTCCTCAGACTGACGACATGCCCTGCACGAACCAAAGAGTCGAATACGCCCGCTTCGACGCGTCCACCTTTCATTTCAATAATCACACGATAGAGACCCGGTCCATTGGCGTCCCAGCGTGTGGCAGCCTCCTGGAGCGACTGTTCGGTCAGTACTTCGAATCCCGAACAACCGGCCAACGCAAACGAGGCAACGGTCAATGACAGGATAAAGCGCACATAGAAAACCATACGTGACTGGTTTTTCATATTCAACAATCGACAGGTTAGGGACCTGATCTGGGAATCCTTAAGAAAAGAATATCCTGTCGCATCAGGTTCAGCTTGAATTCTTAAGTGGAAAACACGATGCGATTGTAGGAGAGTACTATCGTGCGTCGCCCTCGTATAGCGGCGTACACGGTACAAAAAACGAAAACAACATAAGAGAGATAAGGAGAGCTTCAATATGGCCACGAAAAAAAAGGCGCCTCAAAAGAAGGCAGCCAAGAAGAAAGTAGCGAAAAAGCCGGCCGCGAAGAAGAAAGTCGCTAAAAAGAAAGTAGCGAAAAAGCCGGCTGCGAAGAAGAAAGTCGCTAAAAAGAAAGTAGCGAAGAAACCAGCGGCAAAGAAGAAGGTCGCTAAGAAGAAAGCAGCCAAGAAGAAAGCAGCTAAGAAAAAACGGTAGCTTTTCTTCAGAACTGGCCGGCTTCGATGGATTCCGGGGACACGACTCGACACCGGTTGAACGTGTCCTCGGAGTCCGAACCTCCGGATGGTGTGATCGCGTTTACTGTTCGCTCGACTTCGCATTCACTGTCGAGTCAGCGACGGCTTCAGGGTTCGCTACCTGATCCCCCGCCTTCAGTGATCGACGCCTGACACGACAGTGACGGGCAACCGACAGCGACACGCCCTGCACTAGAGGTTTACCCGACAGCGATGGGGGTTTGCAGGCATTGAGCCTCAAGCCCCCTTTTTACTGTCCAATCCGACATTAATTCGATTCTTTCGATTGATTTGAATGATGCGAAACGGGGAAGAGTGGGGGCAGGGAATCCGGCGGGGCGGAAGTTCCGGGTCGATCGTCAACCGCCCAGCGTGATCATTTCAATCTTCCTGCCGCTCTCAAGGTAGTTGCCCGTCTTGAGGGCCTCCCACCGTTGGTCGGAGTATCGATCTCGCCGATTGCTCCAGACCGATCGGATTGCGCGAGCGATTGCATCGTCGCTTTCTCCACCTCGAAGCAGGGACTTCAGATCAAAGCCCGTCTCTGAAAAAAGACAAGTGACGAGCCGGCCATCGGCCGTCAGCCGCCCACGGGTGCAACTGGAGCAGAAGGGTTCGCTGACCGAGCCAATGATGCCCACCGATCCCTTTCCGTCGACAAATGCGTAATCCGTTGCGGGCGCACGGCCGTCGCGGCGGCCAAGGTCTCTCAAAGGGTAGCGCGCATGAATTATCTGATGAATATCCTTCTTGGATACGGTCCGTTTGAGGCTCCAGTCGTTTGCGTTGCCGACATCCATATACTCAATAAAGCGCAGCTCAAGACCCTCCGTCCTGGAGTAGTCGACCAGGTCAATAATTTCATCATCGTTCACGCCTTGAATCACGACGGCGTTGATCTTGATCGACCGGAAGCCGACCTCGCGCGCGGTCTGAATTCCGGCGAGCACTTCGGCGAGATTGCCCCGTTTGGTCAAATCAACAAAGCGATCCGGGCGCAGGGTGTCCAGGCTTACGTTGATGCGCTTGAGGCCGGCCCGCCGCAGATCGAGGGCGCGCGCCCGGAGCAAGGACCCGTTCGTGGTCAGGGAAAGATCGCGTAAGCCAGCGAGTGCGGTCAAACCGGAGACGAGTTCCGGCAGGTTCTGGCGGACCAGCGGTTCACCACCGGTCAATCGAATTTGTTCCACGCCATGCCCGATGAAGATCGTGGCCAGGCGCGTAATCTCTTCGAACGACAGTATCTCCGAGTGCTCGGTCCAGACATACTCTTCCAGGGGCATGCAATAGTTGCATCGGTAATTGCAACGGTCGGTGACCGAAACCCGGAGGTCGCGTAGCGGGCGCTGGAGTGTATCTTCGAGCCTCACCCGTCGATTATGGGGTGGCAGGCCGTTCCGGTTCAAGCACTGACGCAGGAATACCAACGTCGCATAATGAGTATTATGTCAACTCATGGCCGGACCCGATGCCTCGGTGCGCATCGTCCGCCCGGACCCACACCCCGGATCGATCGCTCCCAGGCACCGGGATCCTAACTAAATTCATGGCTTCCACACCGACTGTGGATAAACCTGTGCAAAACTCTCCACAAACCGCCCTGTGAGTCTCTAAAGCGATTGAATCTGGTATTTTGCACCGAATCCGGGCAATTCGAGCCTTGTTGAAAAACAGGGCTGCTTTTCGATCAATAGGCATCGGGTTCGAAGGCCCCTGACAGATTTGTTGACGCCTTTCGATGGGCCTTTCAGAAGTCCTGTGGTGTGACGGTCCCGTATACGGGGTGTCCCAGGCATGCCGGTTGCTGGAAGGTCTGAAACATGGGACTCAAAAGCGTTTTTTTGCTCAAAAGGCCCGTCAGGCCTGGGTTTCAAGACGTCGTTTTCTTCGTTGGCCGCTAAGGCAGGCTCTATCCACGAAAGACGCTCGTCCGTTTATAACGCACGTGTTTACATCCATATATGCTGATTGTTTAACGTGCTACATTAAAATTTTCTGTCCGTAAGGCATTCATGCATTCAATGAGATACATTGAACCGACTCCAATCCCATCTGAATCGACATCGTGAGGGGGTGCCGGAATCTTGCCCATCTGGATGGACACCGGAAAAGTTCACCGAATCGAGCGGTCCGCTCTATGCCACCCGGGTCACACTTTGGCTGCTGCCCGACCGATGAGAGGCCGTCAGCGGACCATTGGGTCTAGCGAGCCGACAGGCCGAGTGCGTCCAACGCTTCCTGAAGATCTTCGAGGCTTTGTCCGGCAGCGGCCATGCGCCCTTCGGAGGTGAATCGCTGGTAATCTGAGAGGGCCTGGTTGGCGCGCTGGATCAAGGCGGTCGGCAAGCCGTCGCCCGTCCCCGGCGACGGCTCGGGCGGAAGAACGTCCAGACCGGTTTCGGTAATGTCAGTTCCCGGTTCCGGAGAAAAATTAAAGCTGCGATCGAGCAGGTTGCTCAACGCCTCTTCAAACGAAGCTCCATATGCCATGCGGTCCTGTGTCGCCAGCACGACGATTCGGAGTTCGGGCATGGGGCTGCGTTCGGCCTGGAGAAATATGGGCGCAACGAACAGGAGTGTGTCGTCTAAGGGTATGACCAGAAGGTTGCCACGAAGGACGGTGGATCCCTGCTGGTTCCACAGGCTCAACTGCGAGGACAATTCAGGGTCCTGGTCGATCCGCGCCTCGATCTGCAATGGACCATCCACGAACCGGGTCTTCGGAAACTGGTACGCTCTCAACTTGCCGTAAGATTCTCCGTCACTGCGTGCGGCCATCCAGCCGATCAGATTGTTTCTGTTCGAGGGTGTAAATGGCAGGATCGATACAAACTCCACGTCCTCTTCGCCGGGAAAACGGAGCAGAACGAAGTAGGGTTCGATCTCATCGGAACCGGCCTGCGAGCGCCCCTGCTGGGCGACGGTCCAGAGATCTTCCCGGTTATAAAACACTTGTTCATCTTCGACATGATACGTGGCATAGACCAGAGCCTGTATCCTGAACATCAACTCGGGATAGCGGACGTGTGCAGCCAGGTGCGTCGGCATTTCTTCGGCGTCAAGGAAGAGATCGGGAAACGTTTGCCGGTATGCCTGAATGACAGGATCGTCGGGCTCGAAGACATAGAAACGGGTGCTCCCGTCGTACGCGTTGATGACGACCTTGACGCTATTACGGATATAGTTGACGGGTTGGCCGCTAAAAAGGATCTGCCGCGAATACGGATAGGTATCGGACACCGTAAACGCGTCGATCATCCAATACAGCCCCCCGTCATCTCCGACAACGATGTAGGCGTCATCATCGTAGATCAGAAAAGGCGCAATACGATTGATTCGATCCCGGATATTGCGGCGCATTAACAACTCGCTGTCGGGAGTCACATCCTGGGCAAACGGCAACGTCGTCAGTTCCCCGGTTTCATACGCCAGGATCAACCGCCTCAGCATCGATCCCACCCGAATGCCGGCCGTGGCTTCATAGGTCGAATAGTTGTTGCTGTCCCCTTCAGGGTAGTTGAACTCCTGCTGCCCGGTCTTGACGTAGACGGGCCAGTTGGTCAGCTCACCAAAATAGATTTCGGGACGTTCGAGGCCGATTGACGGGACCGTGCTTTCCACCGGCATGTCACGCAGGATCAGTTCCGGCAAACCTTCGTCGGTGAATCGGCTCACCGGATTCATCGTCACTCCATAGCCGTGGGTGAAGATCAGGCGCTCATTAATCCAGTTACTCGAACCGGCCGGCAGGTTCGTCAAGTTCAATTCCCGCGTCGCCAGCATCATTGAGCGCTTTTCGCCATTGACAACATACCGATCCACATCAACGTCGGCGAAGTCGTAGTACGTGCGGATCTCCTGGACCTGCTGCAGCGTCGACTGCAGCGCGCGCCAATCCCAGAGTCGGACGTTGTCCAGCGTTTGTGCGTGTGAATCGGGATCGAACAGTCCAGCGACCGCCGGTTCAAATGGGATGTTTTCCACTTCCGCCAATCCGAAGGCCTGGCGCGTGTGCTCGATGTTGTGACTGATGTAGGGTGTTTCCCGAACGAGTTCGTTCGGTCGAACCACGAAATTGGTCACGTAGCCGGGCACCAGGACCCAGGCGAACACATAGACAACCACCGGTAAGCCGGCCGCGACCACAATGTTCCGCACCTGGCCCGCGGCGACATTGTAGGCGCTGATGGCTGCACCAATAAGCAAGGCACCCGTCAGGAACCACAAGCCGGGAATGATGGCATTGTCATCGACGTAGGTCACACCGGATATCAGCGGGTGCTCCTGGTAAAGCAGGTGAAAACGGTACAGGTAGGCCCGGGTCGCCAGAGCCAGCAAAGTCAATGTCAAGCCAAGGGACAGGCCACGAAACTGCTTCGACTGATCCAGTGCAGAAACCAGCATGGCCCCCAGCAGCGTGATGACGCTGATCGAAACGAACCAGGATGACAGCGATTCCAGTGCTGGAAGAACAAAGAGGTAAAAATTCAGATCCTGACCCAGAATCGGGTCCAGGGCCGCAGACGGGGCAGGCCTGTTCAGAAACAGCGCGTAAACAGGCCAGTTGATACTGTATGCGAGGCCGAAGAGAATGCCGAATACGACCGCGATTGCGGCGGCCATTCTCCGGAAGAACTCCGGTGGCGGAATGATCAGCTTTTCCCCTCCGAATTCGAGGACAGATCGGCTTTCCCCTGTGCGTGGCGACAGGAACAACAGCAGGAATCCAAGCGATCCCCCCGTCGCCAGCGCGAATACGCCGAAGGTCCCCCACTGCATTGCAAGCCTGTACCAATACACCGACTCGAAACCGACGCTCTCAAACCAGAGCGTTTCAACGTAGATCGAGAGCGCCTGGTTTCCCAGCATCACCAGAACAACAGCTGCGAACAGCTTGTATACGAGGCCGGCTCCCGGAGGCAGTGCGTTTGGTGGTGGCTGCGGTACTTGAGACATATCTACACAGGGTACACGGATTGGGAGAGATTACACGGTTTTTGGAATGGAATTTGGTAATCTGAGCTTCGATTGCCCATCGGCATATTCTCTAATGAGACATGAGTTGATGCGTATGGGCCAGGCGACACGCTGGGTCAACCGGATGATTCGACCCGAGAACGGAGGCACTCTAGGTGAAACGTTACCTGCTGCTATTACCGGGACCGATGCAGGTACCCGACGCGGTGGCCGAGGCCGGGGGCAGACCACTGTTTTTTCACCGGTCTCCCGAATACATGGAGTTCAAATCCCGTCTGGAGTCCCGCATACAGCCGTTGTTCGGCACCACCTCCGATATTCTGTTTCTTTCCAGTTCCGGAACCGGTGCGATGGAATCGGCCGTTGTGAACATGACATCCCCCGGATCCGAGATCATCGTCATGGTGGGTGGAGTTTTTGCCGAACGATGGGCCGCCATCGGGAACGGCTTCGGGCTTAAAGTCCATTGCGCTGATGTCGATTGGCGGGTCGGACCCTCTGTCGCTGACGTCCGCCAGGCCATGGAACGGTGGCCGGAGGCCTCCGTCATATACCTCTGCTGGAGTGAGAGTTCCACCGGTGTCCTTTCCGCTGTCGAAGCGATCGGACAGGTGGTGCGTGAGAGGGACAAGTGGCTCGTCGTCGATGCCGTTTCCGGTCTGGCGGTGTCCCCGCTTCAAATGGATGAATGGAACATTGATGCAGTCGTTGTCGGTTCACAGAAGGGTCTCATGCTGCCACCCGGTCTGGGACTCGTCGCCATCGGTTCCCGGGCCTGGGAGCGGTCGAAGGCGGCACGATCGCCCCGATTCACGTGGAACTGGTCCTCCTATATCGACCAGGTTCCGGTGACTCCTCCGCTCTCCCTCATGCATCAGCTGGATGCGGCACTCGATATAATCGACGGTATGGGACCCGGGGGCGTTTACAAAAGACGGGCTGAGGTGGCCGATCGAATGCGCCACCTCGTCGAAGCCAACGGTTTGGAAGTTTATGCAAAACGGCCCGGAAACGGTATTACGGGAGCGATTGTTCCCGATGCGTTCAACATCGGGCGCTTTCGCGCGCGCATGCGGGATGACTATTCAATTCTGATCGCAGGTGCACCCGGGAAGTTGAGCAGCGAGATCTTCCGTATTGGTCACGTCGGTCACTTGACGGACAGCGAAATCGATTATTTTTCCGAAAGCTTCGAGAAGGCGCTTGCAGCAGAAACTGAACGGCTCTGACCCGGCGCGGACCGCATCCGTGGATCGCGTCGATCGAACAATTCGCAGGCATAGTATGCTCCGGTGATCGTGTCGGGACCCAAGCACATCGTCAGGCGCTGGCTGTGGGTCATTCTCGCACTGACCGCTGTGCTGGGGGTTATTTTCACCTGGGCCGGAGGACGCCCGCCATCCGGGAATAATTCACAGACACTGCCGCGGGTCCAGATTACGCGGGCGGAATTTGCCGGGTTGATCGAACGTCTCTCCGAGCTGGAGGGTTTTTTCGACACCGACAACTTCATCTCCAACGAAACGTCCTATCTGCACGTGATTCCCAGCTTACGGGAAAATGTGCGAACCGGTGGTGCGTATATTGGAGTGGGGCCGGATCAGAACTTCACCTACATCGTCCATGCCCGGCCATCGATTGCCATCATCGCCGATATCCGGCGGCAGAACCTGTTACAGCACCTCGTATTCAAGGTGCTGATCGAGGCAGCCCGCGATCGGCACGACTTCCTGTGTCAACTTCTGTCGAGAAGATGTGACGCACAGGAAGGCGAGACTGAACTTGAAGCCATGCTGCTCGAAGTGAGTTCCACCGATCGCGATCCGCAATTGTTCAGCGAAAACCTCAGCAACATCGAGAGGGTTCTGCTCGACGATTACGGACTTCCGCTCAGTGCACTCGATATCGAACGCATCGAGCACGTTTACCGTTCGTTCTTCGTGGCCGGGCTGGGAATGCGGTTTTCCACTCTGGGAAGGTCATCGGCCGGCTACCCGACGTTTGAGTCGCTGATCCGCGAAACGGACGCGGAAAACCAGTTTCAGAGCTAC
Organism: Terriglobia bacterium; assembly: GCA_965263045.1. Classification (GTDB taxonomy): domain Bacteria; phylum Acidobacteriota; class Terriglobia; order 20CM-2-55-15; family 20CM-2-55-15. The sequence continues at coordinate 2,098,852 of CBDHGK010000041.1, read as the reverse complement.
CTTTCCAGTGACACGCTGTTTTCCCGATTACAACAGTTTCAGAGAGAAAACCGTTTGATTCCCATCGTCGGTAACTTTGCCGGGTCCCACGCCCTGCGGGCGACGGCACAGTACTTCGACGAAAAAGGATTGGAGGTCTCTGTCTTTTACACCTCCAACGTCGAATTCTATCTCTACGATCTACCGGAATGGGCGGACTACATCGCCAACGTGGGCGCCTTCCCTTTCTCGGAGGACGCCGTTTTTATCCGATCCTACTTCCCGACCTATGGCCGGCGGCATCCACAGAACCTGCCGGGTCACCGCCCCACCAGCCTCATTCAACACGTTCAGGGGTTCCTCGACGACGCGCGGAGCGGAAACCACCAAAGCTACTGGGATGTTGTGGCCCGCAATCTGATCCCGTATTAGTGTAGTCCGTCACAGTTAATGTAACTTATTCAGCTTTCCTACGTCTGAGTATATATGAGGAGAGCACCGACGATTAAATTGGACATTCCTGTGCGGAAGGAACTGGAGCGACTGAGCCGAAGCCGCAGTGTGGCGGTCCGGTTGGCGGAACGATCTCGAATTGTCTTGCTGGCCGCCGGGGGTCTGGACAATCAGGAGATCGCTGCCAAGTTGGACATCACTCGTCAAAAGGCCGGACGTTGGCGCGATCGTTTCGTTGAAGATGGCCTCGGGGGAATCGAAAAGGACGCTTCCCGCAGTGGACGGATTCCCTCGATCGGCCGCCGGAAGCGGGCCCGGATCGTGAAGAAGACGGTCGAAGGGAAGCCTCCGAACGCCACGCACTGGAGCCGGTCCTTGATGGCCAGGGCAACCGGCGTCAGCGAGTCCACGGTAGGGAGAATCTGGCGGGCTCATGGCTTGAAGCCTCATCTGGCACGCACCTTCAAACTTTCCAACGACAAACAATTTGTCGAGAAGTTGGAGGATGTGGTCGGTTTGTATCTGAACCCTCCGGAAAACGCCATTGTTTTGTCCTGCGATGAGAAGAGCCAGATGCAGGCCCTGGACCGCACGCAACCCGGGTTACCTCTGAAGAAGGGGCGGTGCGGCACCCTCACCCACGACTACAAACGCAACGGGACGACCACGATGTTCGCCGCGCTCAATACGCTGGACGGCTCGATTATCGGGACCTGTATGCCGAAGCATCGTCATCAGGAATGGATCCGGTTTCTCAATCAGATCAAACGTTCCGTGCCGAAAGACAAACAGATCCATATCATTTGCGACAACTACGTCACGCACAAACATCAGAAAGTCGTCAACTGGTTGAAGCGCAACACGCGCTTTCATGTGCACTTCACACCGACCAGTGCATCCTGGCTGAACATGGTCGAACGCTTCTTCCGGGATCTTTCCGAACAACGGCTTCGGCGCGGGGTTTTCCATTCTGTTCCTGAGCTAATCCAGGCCGTGGAGGAATATGTCGGGGGTCACAATCAGAACCCGAAGCCCTTCATTTGGACCGCAACGGCTTCCGATATTCTTGAAAAAGTTCAACGTGCCCGAAAGAAGCTCGATAAGTTACAGTCTGTTTGACGGGGACCATTAGCCCGCTGGGGAACAATTCATCTGCTCGGCAGCCTGCCCAGCACCAGAGGCCCAGTTGAAGAAACGATTGAGAACGGGTTCAGCGTCGTTTCAGTCGGCTCTTCCGGGGAGCTTTGAGAGATTGTCGAAGTATTGGGCGAACATCCGAATTCCACCGGAAGCCTGGCCCCAGTCGAAGTTTTCGTTGGCGGAGTGGTAGCCGTGTTCCGGGAGGCTGAGGCCGAGCAAGACAATCGGAACCTTCAGGTAATTGCGCATTGTGACGACGGCGCCGATGGACCCACCCTCACGAACGAATGCGGGGTCCTTCCCGAAAGCGAATTTCATGGCCGCGGTGGCTGCATCCGCGTATGGGCCTGTCGGGGAGCCGAGAAAAGGGGCCAGCATCGAGTCCATTTCCACCTGAATTCCCGGATTCTGTTCCATCAGGAACAGCTTTAAGAATTCGTACTGTCGTTCGGGAGACTGGTTGGGCACCAGACGCATGCTGATTTTTGCTTCCGCGCGCGGCGCGATCGATGTCTTCACGCCCGGCCCGGAATATCCCCCGACAATGCCATGGACCTCAAAGGTTGGACGGGTCCACAGGAGCCGCAACATTCTGGCCGCCTCGGTCTCTTTCATGTGGATCAAACCGTGCGATTGCCGGAACACTTCCGGGTTGAAGCCGGATTCAACAAACCCCTGGATTTCTTCATCATCGGCGGGCAGGACGTTTTCGTAGAAGCCGGGAATATTGATCCGTCTGGTGTCACGGTCATAACAGTCGGCAATCAAGGTGCATAGCTCGGTCAGCGGATTCCGGGCGACACCACCGGTTAATCCTGAGTGAACGTCGCGAGATCCGGTTTCCAGATAGACACGGACCGTGAGAAGACCGCGCAAAGCGAACGGGATGGCGGGTCGAGTCCTGGAAATCCATATCGTATCGGAAATGACGACGGATTCCGTCTTCAGAACGCCGAGCCGATTCTTGATGAAATCCTCGAAGTTAGGGCTACCGATTTCCTCCTCAAACTCCCATATGAACTGGATGTTGAGCGGTATGCCCTGTTCAATCGAGTATCGGGCGCCCAGGAGGGCGGCCAGCGCCGGCCCTTTGTCATCGGTGGTACCCCGCCCGGTGTAGGTGCCCGATTCGATCCGCATCCGGAACGGGTCGCTTATCCATTCCGGTTCGTCCGCCGGCTGTACGTCAAGATGGTTGTAGACCGTTACGGTCGGGTGCTCTGGATCGGATTCGAATCTGCCGCATACGACCGGGTTTCCGGGCGTGGGAACGACTTCAGCCTCAGCACCAAGTTCGCGGAGATATCGAATGGCCGCCGCCACCCCGTTATCGATATCAGACCGGTGGTCGGGGAATGCGCTGACGGTCGGAATTTCGACCCACTCGCTGAGCTTGTTTTCGAATTCTCCGCGAACGGATTCGACATAGGAATCGAGAATTGTGACCATGACGCTTAAGTTGCGCGCATGTTACCCGAAGTGATGTAGTGGCGCAAACGACCCCAGGCGTCCTGATCCCGCACTTCAAATTTCCCACCGACCACATCAATACTCAAACCGCGCTATCATGGCAGGATGTCGTTACGCGATGATGCCGCAGACTATTTCCGGCAATTGCAGGACCGAATTACGGAAACGTTGTCCGGCATTGACGGTCAACATTTTCGTGAGGACCTCTGGGACCGGGAAGGCGGGGGAGGCGGTCGCACAAGGATTCTGGAAGAGGGGCGAGTCTTCGAAAAAGGCGGCGTCAACTTTTCCCGGGTTCATGGAAACCTTCCCGAAGAATTTGCCGACGAGATTCCCCTCGGATCCGGCACCAACTTCTTCGCTACTGGCGTATCCGTCGTGATGCACCCGAGAAATCCGATGGTGCCGATTGTCCATGCCAACTTTCGATATCTGGAAAAAGGTGATGCCGCCTGGTTTGGCGGAGGAGCGGATCTGACGCCCTGTTATCCGAACGCCGAGGACTGCACACATTTCCACCGCACATTGAAATCGGCATGCGATAGCCACGATATTGCGTACTATCCGCGATTCAAAAAATGGTGCGACGAGTACTTCACCATTCGGCATCGGAGTGAAATGCGTGGCATCGGCGGTGTCTTCTTCGACTATCTCCAGGACGACCTCCGAGCGATGTTCCAGTTCGTGCGTTCCGTGGGAGATGCGTTTCTGCCCGCCTACGCCCCCATCGTCGAAAAACGATGCGATGCGGCTTATGGCGAAACCGAGCAGGAATTCCAGGCATGGCGCCGTGGACGCTACACAGAATTCAATCTGGTTTACGATCGTGGCACGATTTTCGGCCTGAAAACACGGGGTCGTACCGAATCGATATTGATGAGCCTGCCTCCAATGGCCCGCTGGGGCTACGACCGGAACCCCGAGCCCGGCAGCGTTGAGGAAACGGCCGTCACTTATTTCCAACCACGGGATTGGGTCTGATGTTTTGCAGATTTTGCGGCGCTTCGATTCCGTCTGATAGCGAGTTTTGCTCGAAATGCGGAAAGCGCCTCCTGAAATCGCCGTCGCCGCGGGCCCGGATGCTGGTTCGAAAGCTGGGGTTGGAAAGCCCCTATCCCTATGCGGGCGTGCTCTTCATACTGTTCCTGACCTGGGTCGTCCAACCCCGCCAGGCCAATGTAGACTACTCCCAGGTGCATATTGAACTGGAACTCGAAGGCGAATCCGGAAGGCCCGAGGAGCATATTTTTCGCCATCATTTGAGCCTCATCCTGGAAAACGTGTCCGACGGACCCATACGCGAGATACCCGTGGAGTTTCGTGTCCGCATTCAACCCGAACGAACGGGAGAAGTCGTATCGGATTTTCTTGGCCGCCGTCTTGTCATCCATCGAGACGGCGAATCCCTGCCCCTGCTTGTCGTGCTGACGGACCTTGTCGAAGCCCAGGAAAAGCGACGCTATACGATTGACGGAATCGTCACGATGACGCCTCCGGCGGACATCACCTATGAAGTGGTCGCCGAAGGGACCGACGAGGTGCTGGCGAGCCTTCGAGCGACGATCGTCGGCGAGACTCCGGACATATCAGGCCCGGTTGCGAGCCTCCGATGACGGTCCGGCCATGAACCGGAGGACCCCCCGTCTACGCGTGGTCGCCGTGGCCGTCGTAGCCATTGTCGTGTTGATTCCGTTGGTTGTAATACCCGTGGGGGGCTCGTTCCTGATTACCAACAGCCGATTTCGCTTCACAGATCGCAATCCGATCGCACCGGAGTCGGTCGGCCTGTCGGTAACGGACGTGGAGTTCATCTCGCCCGATGGTGTTCGGCTCCGGGGTTGGTGGGATCCGGGCGAAGGCAACCGTCCCGCAATCGTTTTTGTGCACGGACTGAATCGGACGCGCCAGGAGCTGCTGGAACGAGCCGGTGAAGCCCGCCGGCGGGGCTACGGGGCGCTCTTGTTTGAGTACCGGAATCACGGCGAAAGCGGCGACGCCTACACGACGCTGGGAGTGGACGAGAGTCAGGACGTCTGTGCCGCCGCCCAATTCATCGACGGTGTTTCTCCAGGTCGAAAGAAAGTATTCTGGGGGGTATCCCTGGGTGGATCTTCTGCAGTGCTGGGGGCCAACCGGTGTCCGATGGTCGGGGCAGTCATTGCGGATAGCGCGTTTCTTTCTTTCGAAGAAACGGTCTCCCATCATGTGGGTCTTATCTTCCGGTTGCCCGCATTTCCGGTGGCGGACCTGTTGATTTATCTCACACGGATGCGGATGGGTTTTGATCTGCAAGACAGCAATGTCGAGCGGGCGGTGGAAAGTCTATCGGATGTACCGATGTTGTTCATTGCAGGCAGTGAGGACCGCCGGATGCCGCCCGATCGGGCAGAACGGCTGTATCGGGCTTCGGCTAATCCATCGAGTGATCTCCTGGTCATAGAGGGGGCCGGTCATGGACGTGCGTTCCGTCAGGCTCCGAAGCGATATACGGACGCCGTTTTCAGTTTTCTCGAGCGTGCCTTCCCCGGCCTCGAGTCGAACCCATGATTGATGGCTGTAGATCAGATCTGGCCCGCATTGAACATGTGGGCATTGCCGAATCGAACCGAATATAGGACATATTTACTTCATGAGTCACGTGACGGTTTTGGCGGGTGGGAGCGGGGCTGCGAAATTCCTGATGGGTCTCGTCGAGGTTGTGCCGGAAGAGGAAATCCACGTCGTTGCCAATGTGGCGGATGACTATGAGGTCTGGGGTCTCCACGTCAGCCCAGACATCGATCGGATCCTGTATTCATTGTCGGGCGAACTCGATCCCCATCGGGCTTGGGAGCGGCCGCACGAAACATACAACTGTCACGATACGATCCGGAGACTGGGCATGCCGTCGAGTGTTCGGATCGGTGATCACGATATCGCCACGCAACTGCTGCGGTCCGCTCTCTTAAACAGCGGTGCGACGCTTGAAGAGGCCACCGCCGAACTGGCCGACCGTTTTGGGATCGGAACCCGCATCATGCCCGCAAGCAACGAACGCATCCGCAGCCGGATACATCACAGCGAAGGCACCTGGTCTCTTGAAGAGTACCTGGCTCAGGAGGCGGGTCCGAACAGGGCGATCGCCGTCAGCTACGAGGGAGCTGAGGCCGCGGTTGCGCCTCCGGGTGTGATCGCGTCCATCATGGAAGCCTCCAGGGTCATTATCGCTCCGAGCGACCCCGTACTCAGTGTCGGACCCATACTGGCAGTTCCCGGTATTCGCAATGCCCTGTCCCGGACCCCCGCGGGTGTGGTCGCGGTCAGTCCCGTGATCGGCTCACAAGCGGTTTCCGGGGCTCACGGGCCACTGATGACGGTGACCGGTTCGAGTGAAGTCTCGGCAAGGGCTGTCGCTGAACGCTATCAGTCTTTCGTGGGTGACGTTGTGATTCACACGACCGACCTCGAGAGCCTGGAAGCCGTCCGTGCGGTTGGGGTGGGAGTGTGGGTGGAGAATATCCTGATCAACAATTTCGAAGATGCCAGGCGACTCGCAGGTCGCATCACTAACCCGGAACGTCCCGTTTCCCACCCCAACCCCATCAAATACAGGTCCGAAAACGGTTAGCAACCCGTGGCGTCGCCTGTCCCAGATGGAATGCTCGCGTCGGAAACCAACTACATTTTGTACTTGCCGAGGTCCTCGTCGTTCTGGTCGAGCCACCGCTTGAGGTCTTCGTTCGTAATGCTCTGCTCCGGGTTGCTCGTCTGCCCCTTGGAACTCCGCAATACGTCGTCTTCCACCAGAATCGGGCAATCAATTCGAAGCGCAAGAGCCAGCGCATCGCTCGGGCGGGAATCGATCGAAATCAGCCGGCCATCGCTGTCGATCCAGATGACAGCGTAAAAAGTATCGTCCTGAATTGCCGTTACGACCACTTTCTGGACATGGCTGTCGAGGCCGATCAGCACGTTCTTTAGAAGATCGTGGGTCATGGGACGGGGAGTCACTACCTTCTCGATTTCCAGCGCAATCGCGTTGGCCTCGGAAACGCCCACCCAGATGGGGAGAATGGCGTTGCCAGCGGCCTCCTTCAGGATCACGATGGGCATATTCGTGATGGGGTCCATCATCAGACCCCTGATCTTCATTTCAATTTCCAAGATCTACCTCTCCAGCAAACCTCTCCAGAACCGCTGCTTGCCTGGACCGGACGTCTGTGCTCGCTTCGACAATCCAGAAAAACCAGGGGCTCTGGTTTTTATCGGGCGACTACACTGCCTCGCAATGTATATCCATAGTTACCGAAATTGCAAATCATTGCCTTTCTAACAATTCCTGGACATGGCGCCGGGCAGCGGCGCTGACGTTCGGACCGCTCAACATTCGCGCCAGTTCTTCGACACGTCCCTCGCTGCTGAGGGCTTCTACACGCGTCACGGTCCGCCCATCGATGACGAGCTTCTCGATTCGGGCATGCCGATCGGCGAATCGCGCGATCTGGGCCAGGTGAGTGACACAAAGAACCTGATAGGTGCCCGACAAAAGCTTCAGCTTCCGACCCACCGTTTCGGCGGCCTCGCCGCCAATGCCGGCATCAATCTCATCAAACACCAGGGTACGGTCCGTGTCATCGGCCACCATGACCGTACGGAGCGCGAGCATCACGCGCGAAAGTTCTCCACCGGATGCGATATCAGTCAGCCTCCCGGCGGGCTCTCCGGGATTCGGTCTGAGAAGAATCCGGGGCGCGTCAATGCCCGCTGCGCGTCCTGGATCGAGCGTCGTCCAGTCGATTTTGAGCTCGGCGGCGGGCATGGCCAGTGACCGGATTTCGGAAGTCACGGACATTGCAAGGCTCTCAGAGGTGTTCCGGCGGCGTTGGCTCAACTCCTCGGCCACGGTCCGGTATTGGTTTTTGAGCGCTTCCAGTTGTGCTGTAATTTCAATCCGTTTGCTATCCCGAAGACCTATATTGTCCAGCTCCTGGATTACGGTTTCCAGATGCGCGAGCAGGTCGGGTCCGTACTTCCGATGCAGTCGCTCCAGTTCTGACAGACGGGCCTGTAGTTGTTCCAGTTCCCCGGGGTCGACCTCGAGTTGGTTTAGATAGTCTCGGAGGGCGTACGATAAATCTTCGACAAGAGCCCGTGCCGTCGTGGCCTGTGCTGCGATATCTGCCAGTCGGTCATCGTGGGTTCCCGCGTCACGGATACTCCGTTCGACCGACGCCAGCCGGGCCAGGACCGAATCATCGGCCTCGTACAGGGATTCGTAGCCTCCCGAAGCGGCCTCGAGCAGCTTTCCTGAATTTCCCAGAACCCGGACTTTTTCTCCGAGGGAAGCGGTCTCATCCTTTCGTGGCCCTACGGTCTCGATTTCCTCACGTTGGAAGCGCAAAAGGTCGGCGCGCTGAAGGAGTTCGGATTCATCCTGCTCGAGGACGGCGCGTTCGTCTTCCAGCGACCGGATGGCGTCATACAGTGTGCGGACCCGGCTCCTCAGAGATCCGGCCTTTGCAGCGTCGTCGATCATTGCGAGTTGCTCGGAGGGGTCCAACAACGTCTGCTGCTCGTGTTGGCCGTGAATATCGACCAGGTGCGGGGCAATCGCACGCAATGCCGTCACAGTGCTGGGTTGGCTATTGATGAACACGCGATTCCGGTTGTCTGCCGATATCTCGCGTCGGAGAACCAGTTCGTCTTCGGGATCGATACCAATGCCAGCAAGGTCCAGAGAGTCTGGTGTTCGGAAGACGGCCTCGACAATGGCCCGGCTTTCCCCACTGCGGATGGTGTCATTTGATGCTTTGGCTCCGGCGATCAAGGCTAGTGCGTCAACGATGAGCGACTTGCCGGCGCCGGTTTCGCCCGATAACAGGTTGAAGCCGCCTTCAAACTCAAGCTCGAGTTCGTCGATCAGGGCGAAATGCCGTACGCGAAGAAAGAGAAGCATAACAGTCGGTTATATGACAACGACCCATGCGATTCAATGGCCAATGGCTTGGTTTGGCCGCCGATGGCCCGGGGGCGGCCAGATCTCTGTCCTTCACTTCGGCACGGGGTTCTTTTTCGATGACGGGAAGTCTGTTATTTTCTTGAGGCAAGCTGGATAACCATTCCGCTTGGTGAGGGGGGACTGACGTGGCTGATCCAGCATTTCCTGGCGTTTGGATTCTTCAGGGCGGGGCCGATATCCTGGCATTGCTCGCGAGCACCGGGCTCATTTCGCGCGTCGTCCTTGTGATCCTGGTGATGTTTTCGATCACATCCTGGGGTGTCATTCTCTCGAAAGGTCTTCTGTTCCGGAAAATTCGCGAGGAATCGGACGCATTCTGGCAAGTCTTCGAGAAAGCACAGAGTCTGCCCGAAATCCGTAGCGCCCGTGAGACATTGCGATTTACACCGCTCATCCCGGTTTTTGAAGCGGGTTACGGGTTGATTGACCCCACAACAGCGGCGGCGGATCTCACGGTTCAGACACAGGTGGCGACGATGACGATGCTCGAACGTGTGCTTCATCGCGCGGCGGCGGCTCAGGTATCTCTGTTGGAGTCCCGGATGACGCTCCTTGCAACGACGGCGGCGGTGACGCCCTTCATCGGATTATTCGGTACGGTCTGGGGTGTCATGGGATCTTTTGCCGGGCTGGGGAACAACACCGTGACGACGTTGAATGCAGTGGGCCCCGGCATAGCCGAAGCCCTAATTGCGACCGCCGCCGGCCTTTTTGCAGCAATACCGGCGGTTGTGGCCTACAATTTATTCGTGGCGGAAATCCGGCGCCTGGGAGGGCAACTCGATGACCTGCAGGCAGAACTGCTGGCGATCGCCGAAAAGAACGGCCTCGATGCATAGGTTTGCCGGTCCCAAGTTGCGCAGCTTCGCCGGTCCAAGTAGGAACCTGAGCTGATGGCGTTTACAACAGGTAGTGGCAAGACGCAGACCGAGCTTTCGGAGATCAACATGATCCCGTTTATCGATATCATGCTGGTTTTGATGATTATTTTCATGGTCACGGCTCCGGTAGTCCAGTCAGGTATCGAAGTCAATGTGCCGCGCACCGAAATTGTTCAGGCACTCGCCGAAGATCGGCTGGTTGTTTCCATCAATCGCGAGCAGCGAATCTTTCTTCAGAGCGATCCGATCAACATTAACGAACTGGTACCGGAAATCCAGGCCCGCCGTCTGGACCCGGATCGCCGAAGCATCTACCTGAGAGCCGACACGTCCGTCCCTTTCGGAACAATCGCCGTTGTCATGGACCGACTGAACCAGGCGGGAATCGAAAACATCAGCGTGGTCACACAGCCGCTGGACGCACCCGAGCCATGAGAGAGAATCCCGAAAAGCTAGGCCGCGGCCTGCTCATGTCAGCCGGGTTGCACCTTCTGTTGGCAGTCACGTTCTTCCTGTTGCCGGGAGTATTCCCTGCTTATGGAATAGCAGGGTGGGGATCGGAAGAGGCTGGGGGCGAAGGTGTGCGCGTGGACATCGTCTCGAGTATTTCCGGCATTCCCCTTCCCGCCCCGGAGGTGGTGAATGAGACCGCCTTCGCGAATGAATCCGCCGGTTTCTTCGAGTCGGAGCCTGCCCCCACACCCGAAGAATCGGCAGTGACCGAGGTACCCGTCGCCGCAGTTGAGCCGGTGCCCGAGACCCTGCCTCCAGTGGAAACGGCCCCACCTCCCGCACCGACGCCCGCACCGCGCGAGACGCCGGATCCGGCGCCCACTCCGGACAACGCGGTACCGTTTGGCGAGGGGGGACTGCCCGCCATCAGCTACGGACAGTTCGCTGCGGGTGACGGTACCGGTTCAATAGCGGTGGGTGATGGCGCCTTCGGAGAACGTTACGGCCGTTACGTGGAATCGATAACCCGCAGGATTTCCGAAAACTGGCTTCAATCGATGATCGCGGGCAATGTGCGCCAGGCGCCACGTATCTATGTTAGCTTCGATATCTTGCGTGACGGTTCGATTGTAAACGAACAGATCGAAGAGAGTAGCGGGATTCCATCGCTGGACCGGTCGGCCATGCGGGCCATCTTCGCATCCAATCCGCTGGCAAGTTTGCCAGCAGCCTTCAGGGGCCGGAGCGTCAATGTGAGGTTCTGGTTTGAGTACAACCGATGAGTAGAATCGCGTGGGTATTGTGCTGTCTCTTCTTCCTGCCGGGATCTCCACTGCTGTCCCAGCAGGCACAAATTGAAACGGGTACCCGCACGGGCGCCACATCGATCCGTCTTGCGCTACCCCAGTTCCCTGCCGGAACCGGCGACGGCGAGGCCCCTGAAGCGCTTCGGACTGAATATGAAGTGCTGCGGGCTGCATTCAATGAAACGCTCTGGAACGATATCGATTTCTCAGGAGTAATTTCGCTCATCAGCCCCGATTTCTATCCGCTGGGCCGCTTTGGGAACCCCGGCGATATCGATCCCGAAGATTGGACTTCAACCGCCGTAGAGGCCCAGTTCATCGCGTTTGGGAACACATCGCTCAATCAGGATCAGTTCGTTCTCGAAGCGCGGCTATGGGACTTGAGAACCCGCCTCGAAGACCGCGAAGTGAGTGGCCAGCGATATCGTGGAGAGATGAACGAACGGTCGGTCCGCTTGATTGCCCATCAATTTGCAGACTTGATTGTCGCCACGCTCGGCGGTGGCATTCAGGGTGTGGCTCAAACCAAGATTGCCTTCGAATCGGACCGGATGAGTCCCGAAGGCGAAGTGGTCCGGGAAATTTTCGTCATGGACTATGACGGGGCCTCCGCATACCAGTTGACGACCTTGCGTTCGTTGGCTGTCACACCGAACTGGTCTCCAGACGGAGCGATGATCGGCTATACCAGCTATGCCCGTGACAAAGCGGATATAGCCGTCATATCGCCCATCGACCGGCGTGGTTTTCAGTTTTCCACGCTCTCGGGTACCACGACGACTCCAGCGTGGTCGCCCGAAGGCAACCGCATCGCGTTCTCCTCGAGCATGAATGAAGTCCGAGGCGTGCCCGATATGGAACTCTACGTATCCGACATTCGCGGAGAAAACCGGCGGCGATTGACCAATTCGAGAGGCGTCGATATTTCCCCGGTATGGAATCCGAGCACGGGAAGGGAAATTGCCTTCGTGTCGGACCGGAACGGCCCGCCTCAGCTCTACATTATCGACGCAGAGGGTGGTAACGTAAGGCGGATCGTTGAAGGTGGCGGCAATGCCGGGGGACCGGCATGGTCCCCCGACGGGCTGACGATCGCGTTCCACTGGCAACGAAGCGGAGCACCTTTTGACATATATCTTTATGACCTCGCAACAGATCGAACGGTGCAGCTGACGCGCGGGGTGGGTAACAATGAGAGCCCGAGTTGGTCCCCCGATGGACGACATCTGGTATTCGAATCGAGCCGCGGGGGATCCCGCCAGATCTATTCGATGTTGGCTGACGGAACAAAAGTGAGACGATTGACGAGCCAGGGGAATAATGTCAATCCTTCATGGTCCGGTTACATGGGAGAATGAGAGTCGATTTCCTCAACAGAGACTACAAGGAGACCTGTACCAATGAGATCTGGAAAGCCATCGGAAACTGGCAGATCCGACTATCGAGTCGGTGGGGCCGCCCAAAGCGGCGGGAGCGGGCGATGGACCTCGCCTTTTACATATGTCGTGCTCCTCGTATTGATGGGAATGTTTTCCTATTCCTGTGGGCGGGCTGCCACCGCCCCACCACCACCACCGCCGGAAGCGGCGGCACCGCCACCCCCACCACCAGCTCCGGCGGTGACCCTGACCGCATCGCCGGCATCCATCGAACAGGGTGAGACAACGTCCCTTGAATGGTCCGCGCGCAATTCGAACACCGTCCGCATCGAACCGGGGATCGGCGGCGTTCCCGCATCGGGTACACGTTCGATCAGTCCAAATTCTTCGGTGACCTACACGGCCACCGCGATGGGCCCGGGGGGCACCTCAACCGATACCGTGCGTGTCACCGTTAACGCCGCGGCACCGCCGCCCACGGCTCCACCCGTGCCGGATCGTCCGGCACCGACGGTTGAGGAGCTCTTCAACACCACGGTGCAGCCAATCTATTTCGATTATGATCAGGCGGATCTCCGCGCCGATCAAGTGGGACAGCTCCAGAGCAACGTCCGCTTCCTCGCACAAAACGCAGCCGTTCAATTCACTGTCAGTGGTCATGCGGATGAACGGGGCAGCCAGGAATACAACATCGGCCTGGGTGACCGACGTGCCAATGCTGTGCGCCAGTATCTGATCGAACAAGGCGTCGCCCAGGGAAGGATCAATACGGTGAGCTTCGGCGAGGACCGTCCGACCTGCAGGGACACGACCGAAGGCTGCTACCAGCGCAATCGTCGGGTCGAATTCGTACTGCGATAGCGGTCGAGCTTCCAACCCGCGCATGGGGCCGGCCTGATGCGGCCCCATGCCAGTTAGGAGCAAGTGACGAACCATTTTCGAGCACGTGACGAACCATTGACGTCAGATTGAGGAAAGCATGATGAGGCAACTGCTATTCGTCGCTGTTTTTGTATTGACGTCGTCCGGCCTCTCCTACGGTCAGCGGCAGGAAATTATCCAGCTGCAGGCGGACATCATCCGTCTGACGCAACAGGTTGCCGAAATTCAAAATAGCCTGGACGATCGCAACTCTACATTGCAGGGACTGGTTGAACAACTCTTCGATCGCGTCGTTCCCCTGGCTGACTCGGTAGAGCGCATCTCGGCATCGATCGATGACATGAGGACCGGCACCGACCGGCTGAGCGGTGAGATGCGAGTCCTCGTCTCCAACCTCGGTGATGATGTCGAGGTCATGGATCGAAACCTCCAAGAGCTGCGAGGAGAAATGAATTCCGTATCCCAGCAACTGACGACATTGAACACCACGTCGACCGAGCTGGAGTCTCCAGAAGGTCTGATGCGACTGGCCTTTGCCGATATGCTGGCCGGCAACTACGAACTCGCGATCGAGGGATTCAGAGAATACATCGACGTTTTCCCCTCCAGTCCCAGGGCATCCGAGGCCCAGCTCTATATCGGAGACGCTTACTTTAATCAGGAGGCGTACGAACAGGCGATTATCGAATACGATTTTCTCTTGCAGAAGTACCCGGAGAGCGATAAAACGGTCACTGCCCTGTTTAAGAAAGGTCTTGCCCTAGCCGCGATGGATCAGATTCAGGATGCGTTGACCTTCCTCCGCCAGGTTGTTTCAGACTATTCCGACAGTAGCGAAGCGGTCCGTGCCGAGCAGGAAATCGAAGCGCTTGCGGGTCCGTAACACCATTGTTCGGTCCGGGCCAGACGAGGAGTACCAATGGCCAGATCTATAAATAAAGTGACCCTGATTGGACGCCTGGGTCGCGATCCTGAATTGAAGTACACCGCCAGCGGGACCGCTTACTGCCGTTTCTCCATGGCAACGGACGATTCATGGACCGACCGCAACTCGGGTGAGCGTCAGGAACGAACGGAATGGCACAGCGTCATTGCATGGGAGCGGCTGGCTGAGATTTGCGGGCAATACCTGGCGAAAGGCCGCATGGTCTACATCGAAGGCAGCATCTCTTCTCGCCAGTGGGAAGACAAGGACGGCAACAAACGGACCTCGTTCGATATCCGGGCCCGGGACATGGTGTTGCTGGGATCCCCGGGTGGTGGTGACGGCTCCCGGCGTGAGGCCGAGAAACCGGCTGCTGACGGTGTGGCCATTACCGACGACGATATTCCGTTCTGATCCTGAAACGACTCGAGAGGGGCCTTCACGGACCTTGACGGGCCCCTTTCGTGAGCTCCGGGTCACATCAGCCAGCACAGACTCCACTATGCCAAGCAACACGTTTGATATCGTGTCCCAGGTCGATCTCGAAGAAGTCCTGAACGCGGTTGAACAGGCAAGAAAAGAAGTGGCCAACCGCTTCGACCTGAAAGGCTCCCACTCGACAATCGAGCTCGACCGCAAAGAACACAAACTCATCCTGGTGAGTGTGGATGACTACAAGTTGAAGGCCGTGTATGACGTGCTTGAACTGAAATTGGTCCGGCGAAAGGTCCCTCTGAAGGCCCTCACACCGGGTGAAATCAAGCCGGCTGCAGGATCAACGGTTCGCCAGGAAGTCGCGATACAGAGCGGGATACCGATTGAAAAATGCCGGGAGATCGTCAAAAAGATCAAGCAGAGCAAGATCAAGGTCCAGGCATCAATCCAGGAGGATCTGGTCCGGGTCAGCGGCAAGAGTCGTGACGCGCTCCAGGAAACCATTGCCTTGATTAAGGAAGATGATTTCGGAATCAACATCGATTTCACCAACTACAGAACGAATTAGACCTGGATCGAGAATGGCGTGAAATCGGTTTCGCGGTCGTAATAGTCTTCATCTTCCGCGTTCTTCAGGAAACCGATAACGACGTAGGTGATCGGCGTGATGAGGGCTTCCCAGACGACCTTGATCACATAGTTTGAGACAAGGACCTGGAGTAACAAATCGTTGGACCACAGTCCGAAGAACGCGACCGGATAAAAAACAGCGGAATCCACGCCCTCACCGACCACCGTCGAACCGATTGTCCGCAGCCACAGAAACCGTCCCTCGGTCTTAATTTTCATTTTCGCGAGCACAAATGAATTGGCGAGCTCCCCGACGAAAAACGCCGCAATCGAGGCGAATACGATTCGAGGGGTCTGGCCGAATACGGCCTGGTACGCCGGCTGATCCGGCCAGTCGGCTGCCGGCGGCAGCCAGACAACGACAAAGCTCATCACTGAGGCAAATATGAGGGCTCCAAAGCCGGCCCACACCACCTTGCGTGCTCGGGCGTAGCCGTACACCTCGGTGAGCACATCATTGAATACATAGCTGATCGGGAAGAAAAGGACGCCGGCACCAAATGCAAAGCCTCCAACCGTAGCAACCTTGGCCGCGCCGATAACGTTTGAGCAAATCAGGACGGCGACAAACGCCGCCATCACCAGATCGTAGTATTTGTACCGTCTGCCGCCCGTGGGCAGATCAGACTGCGGTTCGGCTGGCATAGCGACTCAGGCGCGGGTCGCCCGGCTCTCCCGGCGTGCCGTGCGTCCGACGATGTCGGGTCGAAAACGGGACAGAAGGCGAAAGCCCATGAGAACGGTAAAGGAACCCACATAGCCGACGGGACCGAGTTCGATGACCTTGCCGATCCAAAGGTAGTGAAGAACACCGGCGATGGCACTGACGTAGATCAGACGATGGATCAGTTGCCAGCGCCGTCCTCCGAGTCGGCCGATCCATTTTTTCGTGGACGTGATCGCGAGCGGAATCATCATGACGAATGCCGTAAAACCCGCTGTGATAAAGGGCCGCTCCGGGATGTCGGCGAAGACAGCCACCATATCGAAAAAATGGTCCAGCCAGATATAGATCGTGAAGTGCGCGATGCCATAGAAAAATGCGAAGAGCCCCAGCATCCGCCGGAAGCGGATGAGTTCCCTGAACCCCGTCAGATGCCGGATGGGACTGATGGCGAGTGTGGCCAGGAGGAAGCGGAGCGACCAGCGACCCGTCGTGTGGGTAATATCTTCGATCGGGTTAAAGCTGAGGTTCCCGGTGAAAAAATTCCAGGTCAATAGAACGATCGGTGCGAAACAGAGCAGGAAAACGGCCGGCTTCACACCCCACTTCAGGGCCCGCTTCCTGTTCACGCTCCGTCCACAACTTAGAAATTTCTCCTCAGGTCCAGGTCGGTGTACATATGGGCGACCTGTTCTGAATAACCATTGAACATCAGTGTCTCTCTACGGAGGATTTCACCGATCCGCCGCTCCCGTCCCTGGCTCCAGCGGGGATGATCGACGTTGGGATTGACATTTGCATAAAAGCCATATTCGTTCGATTGTTGCTCTTGCCATGTGTTCAGTGGCTGGTCTTCGACAAAGCTGATCTTGACGATGGACTTGACCCCCTTGAAGCCGTATTTCCACGGCGTGACCAGGCGTATGGGCGCTCCGTTCTGGTTCGGCCCTTCTTTTCCGTAGACCCCGACGGCCATCAACGCCAGCGGATTTCTTGCTTCATCCATGCGCAAACCTTCAACGTAAGGCCAGTTCAGGGCATAGCCAAATAGCCCACGCCGCTGGCCGGGCATCTGTTCGGTATCGACAAGGGTCTCCATTCGGATGTAACGGGCACTGGGCAGGGGATCGAGCTTGTTGATCAAATCGGCAAGGGGGAAGCCGTACCACGGTATGACCATCGACCATCCCTCAACGCACCGCATCCGGTAGATCCGATCCTCCATCGTGAATTCGCCGATCAGATCATCGAGGTCATACGTGGCGGGATTCGGAACCAGGCCGTCGACCTCAACGGTCCAGGGTCTCGGCCGCAGCGTATGGGCGTTCCGCGCCGGATCGTCCTTGGCCGTCCCGAATTCGTAAAAATTGTTGTAACCGGTGACCGCGTCCTCCGGCGTTACTTCCTCATCGGTGTCGAATTCCCCGAGCTGGCGGGCAGCAGAAACAGTGCCCCCGGACGTGCATCCCGATCCCAGAATAGTTGCGCCGGCCGACGCCATCGTGGCCCATCCTGCGGTTTTCAGAAACTGGCGGCGGTTCCGATATAATTTTTCATCCGTTATTTCAGACGACTTGATGTCGGCGGGTCGCTTAATAAGCATGTCCTCTCCTCGAAGAAATGATATCTCCGTATTCTACCATTCGCTAGTTCGATGACGGACACACAAATCCATTCGATTCGCGGTTCCAGGCGACACATCACCGGAATTCCATCTCTCAACCGGAGCGTGTTGAGACGCCGTGGCCCGTGATCGGCGTAGCAGCGGTCCGAGCCCACCAGAGGGCACAACTCACCGAAGGCATCGTTGCGAGATTTCCTGGTGTCCGACCCGATCGAGGCGCCCACCCGGCCCCGGGGGAGGCGATGGCGGGATTGCGAAGCTCGATAACCATACGTCTGTTTGACACAGGGAGATTGGTGCGTGGGAACCCGGTGTGCGCGTGCAGCCCGGAGCGAAACTTCGACAGGGGCTGGGGACTTCTCTATTGTGGGCCATGGGATTTTCTGGGATGATCAATTGGATTGGTTCCAGGCCCGATACCGCAGGCGTGGAATCGGCGGAATCGAACCTCGCTCACCTGACAGGAGAACGTTTAATGTCTGATATTCTGGCTGCTCTCGGGATGGGAGCTCTCGTGCTGGCACCCGTATTTATCCTGGTTCTAGTTGCGGGAATCGCTGCCGTAAATCGCGGTGAGAGCGGCGACCACCACTAGCAGGCACCTGCATTCGCGCCGCCCCGGACCCCCAAAAACTGCCGCCAACCGATCGGGTGCGAACGGCCGTTGCGGGACTCATTCTCCGAACGCGCCCATCGTTCGATATTTCTGATATCTCGAATCCAAAAGCGGTTCGATGTCTATACGTTCAAGCTCATCGAGTTGAGCTCGCAGGACTCTTGAAAGTGCCAAGGCCATGGCTGCAGGGTCGTTCTGCGCGCCCCCGACTGGCTCAGAGATGATTTCGTCGATCAGCCCCAGCTTCTTCAGATTATCCGGCGTCAGCCGGAGGGCATCCGCCGCCTCGGCCGCGTGCAGTTGATCCCGCCATAGAATCGCAGAACAGCTTTCAGGGGCAATCACCGAATAGACCGAAAATTCCAGCATGTTGACACGGTCGGCCAGACCGATCGCCAGCGCACCACCCGAGCCTCCCTCTCCCGTAACGGTGGCGATGACGGGGACCCGGAGGTTGGACATCTCGCGAAGGTTGAACGCGATCGCTTCGGCTTGTCCCCTCTCTTCGGCGTCGATGCCGGGATAGGCGCCGGGAGTGTCGATAAACGTGAGTACGGGACGCCCGAATTTCTCCGCCAGTTTCATAATTCTAAACGCCTTGCGATAACCCTCGGGCTTCGGCATTCCGAAGTTCCGAATTAATTTCTGCTTGGTGCCCCTGCCCTTTTGTTGCCCCACCAGGCAGACCGGATGGCCCTGGAACAGTGCAAATCCAGCGACAACAGCCGGGTCGTCGCCAAACTTTCGATCGCCATGCCACTCCTCAAATTCTTCAAAGAGGAGTGGAACATAGTCCAGAAAGTATGGACGCTCGGGATGGCGGGCGAGTTGCACCTTATCGTAAGCCGTCATCCTGGCGAGCGCTTCCTGACGCAGCCGGTTGAGTTCGGACTCGAGTTCCTCGATACGGTCTCCACCCACCCGAGCCTCCCCCATTTTCGCGAGAGCTTCGAGTTCGTTTTCCAGATCTCGAATCGCACCGTCTTTGTCGGGACTCTGCTTCATCGACTGCACTTTACAGTATCCGGGCCACATATTCCTTCGACAAAATCGACGAACTCACGGTCAGGGAGGACCTTCAGATACGGGTTGGGACGGACAATGGCTGTGTACTGATTCTTGTAACGGATCTCAAAAACAAGCTCGGCTTGCCCGGACTTCCGTTCGACCAACGGCAGCAATTGCGAGGCGAGATCCGGTGGTGCGGCCCCGCCATCAATGGCCACGGTAACGGTCGTGCTCAACTTCTCGTCCGCGCGGTCAATCCTTATGATGTCGGTGGCCAGGAGGCGCGTCGTCGACTCGTCGCTGTCGAGCTTGCCTTGCACAATGACGGGCGCATCGCTCGTCAGCGTGGCCTGGGTCCTGGCAAATGTGTCGGGGAACAGGAGGACCTCGATCACACCTTCCAGATCTTCCAGCAGGATTACACCCATGCGATTTCCTTTTTTTGTCCGCATCGTGCGCAAGTGAGCGATAACGCCGCCAATGACGATTTCCGAACCCGCCGTTTTGTCCCCCAGACTGCCCGTGGTTGCATTGGTATGCGACCCGAGCACCCGTGCGTGCTGCCGCAACGGATGACCTGTTATATAGAAGCCCAGTGTTTCTTTTTCGTGGGCCAGTTTTAAGGCTTCTGGCCAGGGGTCGGTCCCCACCATGACGGAGGCGTCGGATTCGGGTTCCTCGACGAGGGCAAACAGCCCGCCTTGACCCACTGCGACTTCGTGCTGTTTCCGTTGTCCCCATTCGATGGCCCGGTCGATGTTGTTATACACGGTGGCGCGATCCAGCCCCAGACTATCGAACGCGCCGGCCTTGATCAGGCTTTCCATAACTCGTTTGTTGACCGTTTTGAGATCGACGCGCTCTGAGAAGTCGAGCACCGAGTGGAAGGGCTTGCGTTCCGCGATGGAACCGATGGCCGTGGCCCCAACGTTCTTGATGGCCGCCAGACCGAATCGTATGCCGTCCGGTGTCGGTGTAAAATCGACGTCACTGGTGTTGATATCGGGTGGCAGGATCGAAATACTCATTTCCCGGCATTCGTTGATGTACTTGACGATTTTGTCCGTATTGCCGCGTTCACTGGTCAGTACTGCCGCCATGAAGTAAGCGGGATAGTGCGTCTTGAGATAGGCAGTACGGTAGGCCAGCAGGGCATAAGCGGCCGAGTGAGATTTGTTGAATCCATAGCCTGCAAACTGTTCCATGAGGTCGAAAATCTTTGTAATTTTCTTGGAGTCCCCTAGATTCTTGGACCGGGAGCCCTCGACGAATTTTTCTCGATGGGCCGCCATTTCCCCGGCCTTCTTCTTGCCCATCGCCCGCCGCAGCAGATCCGCCTCCCCGAGTGAGTATCCAGCCAGCGAATGGGCAATCTGCATGACTTGTTCCTGGTAAACGATGACGCCGTAGGTTTCTTCAAGGATCGATTTCAGTTCCGGGAGCTCGTATTCGATCTTCTTCGTGCCGTGTTTCCGCTTGATGAAGTCATCGATCATACCTCCGCCGATGGGCCCCGGCCGGTAGAGGGCGTTCAGGGCGGTCAGGTGCTCGATACAGGAAGGCTTGAATCGCCGCAGTATGTTTTTCATGCCCGAGCTTTCAAATTGAAAAACACCGCTGGTCAGGCCGTTCGAGAACAATTCGTATGTCTTCGGGTCGTCGAGTGGGACTTCGTCAATTTTCAGATCAACGGATTGGGTCGCGCGAAGCATTTTGAGAGTGTCATCGATAATCGTCAACGTCGTCAGCGCGAGAAAATCCATTTTCAGCAATCCGATATTCTCGACGTCCGTCATCGGGTACATGGTCATGATCTCGTCTTTGCTTGATTTATAGAGCGGAACAAGTTCGGTGAGCGGGCGGGGAGATATGACGACTCCAGCGGCGTGCATGGAGGCGTGTCGGGCCAGGCCTTCAAGTTTCCTGGCGACGGTAACGATGTCTCTAACGCGCTCGTCGCGTCCGACCAATGCTCGGAATTCCTTGTTCTGTTCCAGGGCGCGTTCGAGGGTGATATTGAGTTCCGCCGGGATCATCTTGGCCAGCCGATCAACCTCTGAATAAGGCATTTGCATGCCCCGGCCCGTGTCCCGGATGACACCCCTCGCCGCCATGGTGCCAAAAGTGATGATCTGAGAAACATTCTCCCGTCCGTACTTGCGTGTGACGTAGTCGATCACGTCCGCTCGCCGGTTCATACAGAAATCAATGTCGATATCCGGCAGCGTGACTCTTTCGGGATTGAGAAAACGCTCGAACAGCAGGTCATAGTGGAGCGGGTCGAGGTCGGTAATCCGCATGCAATAGGACACGAGACTTCCAGCGGCCGACCCACGTCCCGGACCCACCGGAATGTTACTTTCTCGGGAGTAACGGATCAGGTCCCACACGATGAGGAAATAGCCGGAGTAGCGCATGCCCTGAATAATGGAGATTTCATCCTGAAGTCGGCGTTCGTATTCCTCGATCGGGTGCTTCAGCTCCCCAGAGTCAGCGAGTCTCTTCAGATGTTCCAACCGTTCCCCATACCCGTCCCGCACAACCTTCGCGAAATAGGAATCGACCGTAAAGCCCTCGGGCACGTCGAATTCGGGAAACGGATTGTCAATCGGCCGAAGGTCGATTTTACAGCGATCGGCAATCTCCCCGGTTCGGCTCAACAACTCGGGATAGTCGCCAAACACCAGGGCCATTTCGTCGGAGGATTTGAAATAGAACTGGTCTGTATAGAACTTCATCCGGTTGGGATCGTTGACCGTTTTGCCGGTCTGAATGCAGAGCAGAACGTCGTGGGCTCTCGCGTCATCCTGGCTCATATAATGGCAGTCGTTGGTCGCCACGGCCGGTAATCCGGTACGGTGGGACATTCTCAACATATCCGGGATGATCTGGCGCTGCCTGGAAAGCCCCTGGTCCTGGACCTCTAAGAAAAATCGCTCCGGGCCGAATATGTCACCCAACTCGGTGGCGGCCGCTTCCGCGGCATCATAACGATTTGCGAGTAAGTTGGCGGACACCTCGCCGTTCAGACAACCGGAAAGGCCGATGAGCCCGTCGCTGTGAGCGGCCAGAAGTTCCTTGTCGATGCGGGGCTTGTAATAGAAACCTTCCAGATACCCTGAGGAAACCAGCTTGATCAGGTTCTGATATCCCCGGTTGTTTTCGCACAGGAGAATCAGATGGTGCGGGCGTGCCCTCCGGGGATCGCGGTCATGGCGTGACGTCTTCGCGACATACATTTCGCAGCCGATGATGGGTTTGACGCCTTTCTTTCGGGCCGCTTCGTAAAATCCCACGGCTCCGAACAGGTTCCCGTGATCGGTCACGGCAACGGCGGGCATGCCGTACTCGGCGGCCTTTGAAGCCAGGGGATCGTGGGCACATGCGCCGTCAAGGAGGCTGAAGCCGGAATGGAGGTGAAGATGTACGAAGTTAGTCATCGACTCGAGACCCCGACACTGCAACGATCACGTATCGCTTCTTATTCCCATTCGATGGTCGCGGGAGGCTTCGACGTGACGTCGTACACGACCCGGTTGACGCCACGGACTTCGTTCACAATTCGATTCGCAATCATTCCGAGCAGATCGTAGGGCAACCGCACCCAATCGGCCGTCATGCCGTCGGTACTGGTGACCGCGCGGATTGCGACCGTGTATTCGTAGGTCCGCAGATCTCCCATCACGCCCACACTCCGGACCGGAAGCAGAACGGCGAACGACTGCCAGATTTCCCGGTAGAGGCCCGCTGCCTTGATTTCGCCGAGGAGAATGTCGTCAGCTTCCTGAAGGATGCGGATATTGTCGGGTGTCACTTCGCCCATGATGCGGATGGCCAATCCAGGACCGGGAGAAGGCTGGCGCCAGACCATGTCCTCCGGCAGGCCGAGTTCCGCTCCCAATTCCCTCACTTCATCCTTGAACAATTCGCGCAGAGGTTCTATGAGCTTCAGATCCATCTTGTCGGGCAGACCCCCGACGTTGTGATGCGACTTGATCGTCGCCGAGGGTCCACGGACCGACACGGACTCGATCACGTCGGGATAGAGGGTCCCCTGCACCAGGAAATCCACCGAGTCGAGGGTGCGTGCCTGTTCTTCAAAGACCTGGATGAATTCGTTTCCAATAATTTTGCGCTTCGTTTCAGGATCCACGACACCTGCCAGCAGACTCATGAATCGTTGGCTTGCATCGACGCCGCGGACGTTCAGGTTCAGGTTGCTTCGAAGCGTTTCAAGGACATTCTCGAACTCGTTCTTCCGCAAAAACCCGGTGTTTACGAAAATGCCCGCCAGACGGTCGCCCACGGCGCGCGCAACCAGCGAAGCGGCAACGGTGGAATCCACACCGCCACTGATGGCACAGATGACCCGGCCATCACCAACCTTTTCGCGGACTCGCCCGATCTCTTGTTCAAGAAATGAGCCGAGTGACCAGGTTCCGGAACAATGGCAGATATCGAAAACAAAGCGGCGGAGCAATTCCGTGCCGTTTTCCGTATGCGCCACTTCGGGATGGAACTGGACTCCGAATATTCTCTTTTCAGGCCATTCCATGGCGGCCGTGGTGGTGTCGGATTGCGCGGTGACCTGAAACCCCGGAGGAGGATCGAGAATCCGGTCACCGTGACTCATCCAGACTCTCCGAATACCGTTGAGGATGGCAGACGGGGCGACCATCGTGAGCGTTCCATGGCCATATTCTCGCGCGCGGGCCGGTTCGACTCGCCCACCCAGATCTTTGGCAATCAGTTGCATTCCGTAACAGACCCCGAGGATCGGGATGCCCAATTCGAATAGCGCGGGATCGCATCGCGGCGCATCGTCCTCATAGACCGAACTCGGTCCACCAGAAAGAATGATTCCTTTCGGTTGACGTTTGCGGAGGTCTTCAATCGGCGTGTGGAACGGCAGGATTTCCGAATAGACGTGTGTTTCACGTATCCGTCGGCCAATCAACTGCGTGTATTGCGAGCCAAAATCGAGGATGAGGATTTCCTCAAAAGTCACTTGCATGTTCGGTAACAACTCCGTCCCGGCTATTCCGGCGCATTATTCCAACGGCAGAATATCGCACAAGAAGTAAATAGCTGTGGCCCGCGCTCAGAGCACCGGTCAGAAAGATCCCAACGACAACCGGGCCTCCGAGTGACCCGACCCGCTGTATGATCAGGGTGGCCGCCACTGCAGCAGCCAGAACCACCGCAGATTCAACCAGTGCGAGCACGAATACGATGCCGACGACGCCGGAGGGATCGACTCCGAGTACTCCCACGGCATCACTGCGAATGAGGGTCTCAACCGTCATCAGGCCGAATGCCAGCAGCACCAGCATCCCAAGCCCGGCCAGTGCGGCCCATTGAACGTCTGGCCAGAATCGCCCCCATTCTCCCATCGGCACCGTCAGGAGTGGTCCCAGGACGATCAGAACGACTAAACCAACACCGAGGCCGAGGATCGTGCGCCGTAGCAGGCCCACCCAGAGGAAGCGGGGAAAGTGGATGAGAGCATCCTTGACAAAAGTTCGATCCGTCAATGGCAGCAATCCCCCCCGCACAAAAGCTTCGATCAGTACCCATCCTCCAATACTCAGAATGGCCGCCACCGCGAGTGGTGCCACCAGTGAGGATCCCTGCGCGATGACGGACTGAACCAGCGTCAGCCCGACCAGGGCAGGAATGTCACTCTGGAGAGCGAGAACATCGTTTTGGGTCAGTTCCACCTTGGATGCGAACCAGATTCCGGCCAATCCGAAGAGCGCCACAGTGAGCGTAATCCAGACCAGCTTGGCGACCATGTCGAGGATGACTAGGTGTGGCCTCTGCATCGCAAGTACGAAGCCCTCACGCACATCGCGCAGGACGGAACTCACGATCTCACAGTCTGGCCGGCAAGAGCGCAGATCAAATCAAAGGCAGCGTCTGCGTCGATGGGAGATGTCACGAAAGGTCTCCCCGCGATTCCCTCCGGCCTTCGGGCTGTTCCCGGAAACGGGCGAGTCCGCGCTTGAGGGCCTGTGAGACACGCGACACGGGACCCGACGCCATGTAGGTCGTCGCAATGACCAGCAGAACGATCTCGGAATAAAACACGATGAGTCCGATCAACATCGCCGTACCGGCCAATGCACTGCGCGGTAGGGGCTTTTTAGAATTGATTTTCTTGAAGCTGGGATAGCGAATCGTACTGATCATCAGGAAAGCGAGTGTGGCGACAAGCAGACACCAGAGCAACGTCGAGGCAATTTGAGTCAGCGGCGCCTTCTGGAAGTGAACAATTGCGGCAACCATTCCCGCCCCGGCCGGGATCGGCAGGCCGACGAAATCGCCCTTCGATTTGGCAGGGTCGCCGACTTTGTGCGCCAACACGTTGAATCGCGCCAGGCGCAGGGCGCCCGCAATCAGAAAACTAAAGGTCGCCAGCCAGCCGAACTTGTAAACGTCTTGCGCCAGGTCGGCCGGAAGGGCCTGAAGAGAGCCAATACCCCAGTTCAGCGCAAGCACCGACGGTGCAATACCGAACGTCAGGAGATCGGCGAGAGAATCCAGTTCCAAACCGAAATCGCTGCTTGTATTGGTCATGCGTGCAATGCGTCCGTCGAGCATGTCGAGCACCGCACCCACACCAATCGCTACCGCCGCAGTGTCGTAGTTACCCTGCAGGCTGGAGGCCACCGAGTAATACCCGCAGAACATGTTGCCGATCGTAAAGAGGCTGGGAATGATCGACAG
This sequence comes from Terriglobia bacterium, assembly GCA_965263045.1. GTDB lineage: Bacteria > Acidobacteriota > Terriglobia > 20CM-2-55-15 > 20CM-2-55-15. The sequence goes on along the minus strand of CBDHGK010000041.1, from coordinate 2,072,780 downwards.
GCCCGTCCGGACGCGGGGCCGGTCCCGAAAGCGTTTACGATCTGCACCTGTGGCTTTCATTCTAGTCAACCTAGTCAACGATTCTGATGCGACGAGAGTTTGCCGATCGTTGAACTTCCCCCGCGGACCCGGTCACCGACCTGAACATCAAGTACCACGTCCGATGGCACCAGCAGATCCGTCCGAGAGCCAAAGCGAATCAGTCCAAACCTTTCGCCGCGTCCAACCACGTCTCCGACCTGTTTCCAACACACGATCCGTCGTGCCACCAGGCCTGCAATCTGAGAACACTCAATGCGGATGGCCTCACCTTCGATTATGAGCAGATTCTGTTCGTTATCAGTGCTTGCCAGGTCGTTAAATGCCGCCCGGTATCTCCCCTTCCGATATTGAATCCCGGTGATTGTCCCTGCGATCGGTGATCGGTTCACGTGAACATTAAAAATTGAAAGAAAAATACTGATGCGCGTTGCATCGCCCTCGTTTTGTATTCTAACGACTCTACCATCGGCAGGTGACACAATTATGCCTGCCCCGGAAGGAATCCGGCGATGGGGATCCCTGAAAAAGAAGGCAACAAAAACTGCGAAACCAACAAGGACCGCCCCAGCCCCGACCCATGTGAACCAGACCGCGATTATCGCGGCGGCCCCCAGCGGTATGATGAAGTAAATTGCGTCCTTTACCATCCGGGTATTACCATACGCAGTTCATACAAGCACATGGAATCCGCTAAACTCAATCGATTTCCGGGAACGGACCGATCCGACCTCCGGCTGCTGGACATCGGTTGCGGAGTTCACAAAATAGCGGGAGCAATCGGAATGGACGTCAACCCGCGAACAGGGGCGGACGTCATTCACGATCTCGATGACATTCCTTACCCGTTTCCAGACAATCGTTTTGATGAAATCGTAGGGCGCCATGTCATCGAACACGTACAAAATCCCACCGCCGTCGTGTGCGAACTCCATAGAATTACTCGCCCCGGAGGCCTGATCCGTCTCATCGCACCGCACTGGACCAATCCGGATTTCGCCACCGATCTCACACACCGCAATCACCTCAACAGCTACTCGTTTAGAAATTTCACCGACGAGTCGGCGGTTTTTGCCTTCTATACCGATGTGCGATTTCGACAGCGCCGCTGCCGGGTCACGGTTCTGAATGTCTGGAAAGCGTTCGGTGTGGAACTGCTGATTAATTCAGACCAACGATATCCAGGGCTCCGTTTCCTTCGAAAGTTCTGGGAGCAATACCTCAATGCCGTCATGCGCGGAAAGGAAATCCAGTTCGAACTCGAAGTCGTGAAACCCGACCGGGAACCAGACCGGCATTGAGAACAGACCCGACGTCGTCACACACTTTTGCTGCGGCCTGCCATGCCAAAAGGGACGGATACGATGAAGAGAAACAACATCAGGACTTCAGAATCGCCAAAGTTAAACTCGAACAGGCCAGCCACCAGGAAACCCACAAGCGCGGCGAGGGCCGATTGGGACACCCATCGCAACACGGGGTCTGGGGCCCGCTTGAAGCGCCAGAGTCTCCGGAATAACTCGACAAAAAACCACACAAACGTAATCAGACATAACAGGCCCCGTTCTGCAGCAATCTGAAGAAAATTGTTGTGCAGGTGGCCAAAGTAGAAGGTATCCCGATTATCTCGGTCATAGTAGGTGACAAACTCCGTCGCAATACGCTGTGGACCGACACCGAATAAGGGATGGTCGCGCACCATCTGGAGTCCGGTTTCGATCAGCGCAAGCCGTCCGATGTCGGGGCCGAAGTCCTCCTCCAGGCTCATCGATAACCGATGATAAATCAGTGGTGAACCTGCCAGAACGGCAACCGCCACTGGAATGACAAGTGTAATCAATGTCTTGCGCGGAATGGTCAATGCGACGGCGGATGCCCCGACGAAAGCGCCAATCCAGACACTGCGCGTGAAGCTGGCAACGATTCCAACACCGATGACCGATTGTTGCAGGATCCATGCGCGTCCGAGGACCGCCAGTCCGGGCAGAGCGGCACACCAGATGAGCAGTTGCTGACCGCCAAAGGTCATCCAGTGACCCATGAATCCAGTGGCCCGAGCCAGTACCGTGGGATCGTCCTGAAGCGCTCCGGTCAGAAGAAATTCCTGATAACCCAGTCCGAACTGAACCAGCCCAAGGGCCGCGCTGATCGCCGCGACGCCGATCAGCAGGCCATAGGACAGTCTCGCCCGACCCGGTGTGGTGACAAAATTGGCCGCCAGAATTCCAATTGAAAATAGGACGAACTTCCGGATCGCTGGTGCCCCGACTCCGGGATCTACAGACATGCCCAGCGACAGCAGCGTGGCGGCCATGAAGGCCACTAACGGGAGGCAGTATCGCGGCAGCTGGACAGGCCTGGGGCGAAAAACAATCCACACCAGACATGCCATGGCGAGCAACGACTGCGAGACGCGAATCGAAAGCAGTACTGTGGTCGCACTCGCCAGGGTTAAGCCAAAGACCCACCCCTCACTTCTCTCTGAGTCAAGCCCATTCTTAGTTGAAACTCTCCACGGCTCACGATGGGTCATGCAACCTTCTTCTTCGATCTCGTCGACGTCTTCGCCTCAATTTTCAGCTCTCGCTGGAGGGCTTCGCGGAGCTTTGGAAGATGACGGTAGCCGATCACCTTCCTCAGGCGCGGTTCGATGTCGATGAGCGCCGTCGCCAACCAGCGTTGCCGCTGACTCGAGTTCTTCCAATGATCGACCTTCGCACACCTTTCCTCGACAAGGGCATTGACCGATTCCAGGCAATTCGTCGTCTTGAACGAACGGCCCAAGACCCCGTACACGCCGAGCCGATGCAACGTGAGGGTCTCTTCCAGGCCTTCCTCAAGGCTCGCAGCCCCCGATTGGTTTCGCTCCTCGAGCTCTCCATGGAGCTCTCCGAGCGCCGCCCGAGCTTCGTCGTACTCCGGGCGCTCGTAGGCCCGCTGCAGCCGGCGTCGCCACACGGCTTGCTCGGTCTTCGATAGGTATCTCACGACGTTCTCGCGTTTGTGCCATTGGCAGCGTTGGACCAGGGCTCGATTCCTGAATGCCTTCTTGACCGCCGCCCGCAGACCTTTGCCGCCGTCGACAATCACCAGCACGCCTTCAGAGATGTCCAGGCCCCGCTCCATCAACGAACGGAGAAACGGAGTCAGCACTTGCTCGTTCTCCGTGTCGGTCTCCACGAAGCCCAAGAAGCGTTTGTCGCCCGAAAGCGTGACGCCCAGGGCCACTACCATCAGGGCGTCGGCAAACGCCTTCCCGTCCAGGAAGATCGCCACGACGTCCTCGCCACTCAGATCCCGCTCCTGCATCTCCCGAAGTTTCGCGGCACTCGCCTGGACGAATCCTCGAGACACCGTCGAACTCGACAGTCCGATCGCTCCCGGAATCGCTTCAGCGGCCGATTCATAGTTCCGGCAGGAGATCCCATACAGCACACGTCTGAGCAGTAGCTCGTTCACCGCGCCACCCGGACTGAGTTCCTCGTAGGTCCGAAGCGGAATCTCCCCGCCCGCCACGCTGCGCACTCGAGGCACCCGAACCGGCACCCGCTGGCCACCCAGCCCCACGGTCCCCGGATTGCTCCCGTGTCGCCGGCCCCGCAACGCCGCCTCCTTTCGTGCGTATCGCTCACCCGCCAACGACTTCACTTCCTCGTCGAGCAACTCCTCCACGTGCATCAACCCCAGTGGGATCAACGCCCGAATCATCTCCACCTTCGAGTCCAATTCCAGTCCCGAGTATTCCTCCCGGCTCAGGACCTCGACCTCACCCAGCACACGCGACTTCTTGCGTTTCTTTACCGAACGTAACAGACTCCTCATCTCGGCTCCTTTCTCTTACAGGCTTGATGTTGTTTCTTCCAATACCATCAAACCATGGGGTTTGGAGCCGTTTCAATTTCCAACTAAGATTGGCACACATTCTTCTCTCTTTCATGAAGCGACGATTCTATTCGATACGGAAAGAGTTACGCAGAATTACGCGAATCACACGCTGTCGAAACGTGTGATTTAACGTGCGTAATCTGCGTAGAGGGTTACTGGTGAGCCGCTTGGGTTTGACGGTAATCCTGAATCATTCGGCTCATTCGGTCCTTCAGGTACAATTTCTTCTTCTTAATATCGACTTCTTCGAGCTGATCCTGATTCGTCACTCTGGGGCGGCTATGAAGTTCACCCAGCATCACTTCGTAGGACCCATGTTCCTCCGCGAGACGGCGGAAATTCGGATCGTTGGAGAATAGGTAGTCTTTGATCTCCTCGTCGTTCGTCAACAAGGCGTTCCTCCTTCGTTGTGAAAGGTTGACGTATTAGCTCCGCAAACTTAACACACGCTTCTCGGGCGATTCAATGATGTAGTTCGGAGTGACTGATTCAGCAGTCCGCGGCATAAGTCTCAAGGGCCGCGCGCAGGGGTCTTCGGGTTGCAGGCGCGAAGTAAGGAGCGGAACGATGGATATTCATCGTAACCCGCCTTACTTAATACCGGACAAAGCCTGCGGGGCGCCTGCGGCCTCCGTTTGAAACGTCGGTGGCCCCCCTGCGCCTACAGGGTTACGGCGAAACGGGGCCGTCTTCGTTGTCGCCGACTCCTCGCAATGAATGAGCATTGCAGCGTCGTCGCGACGTCGCGTCGTCTCTTTGTTCCTCCTGGAATCCGGCCCCGTTTGGCCGTAACGCGGCCTTTGAGATTTATGCCGCTTATACCGCGGGCTGCTAGAGTTCAGGGCAATTCCGTCGGCTTTCGGAATCACGAAGTTGAATCCCGGACTCGCAATTCTCATCTGTACTAGAGCCTCAGATCCTTCTCCATGATATGAGCGTCTTCCAGCGGGTTGGAGTAGTAGTTGTGGCGCTCACCGGCGATACGAAACCCAAACCGGTTGTAGAACTGGATGGCCCCGTGATTGGATTTTCGGACCTCCAGCATTAGTCGGCGGGCCCCCTCTTCGCGCGACCACTCCATCACACGCTGCATCAGGGAAGTCCCGATTCCGAGGCGCGCGTGGCTATCGTCGACGGCGATGTTATATATCTCGGAAACCCGGTCTGCGATATGAAAAATCACGAACCCCGCGATTTCGAGCCTTCCATCGGCCTGTTCACTTTCTGCGACCAGGCTGCGAGTAAACGTGTCTTCCTCAACCAGGCGGTGGTACGCATCGATTGACCAGTGAGACAAGTGGACCCACGATCGCTCGATCTCGACCATACGGTCGATGTCTTTTCTGACAGCAAGTCGCACACTTACAGAAACGGCTTTCATCGTTGATTCAGCCCGATTTGTTGACTTCGGCACTCGCGGGGCGGACGTAGAGGGGTTCGAGCGGTTCCCGGTTAGCCGTCACGCTAACGTCGGCGATGGCAGCCGCCAGATATGGGCTCACGGGCATCACTTCCCATTCAGAACGCTCTGCGATTTCCGGTTTGATTTCATGAGCGCCACTTCCACAAAACACAATGGGTTCGTTGGGGAGCGCTGACAGCCATTGGGCGGGTTTTAGCACGGTCGGTGCGCGCAATTCAATGAGTTCTTCGCCCTGGCGGCGATATAGAGCGCTGTAAATTTCGCTGCGTCGCGCGTTGATCACCGGCGATATCAATGCATTGTCTCGCCGGACCTGCCAGGCCGATGCCACCAGCGTGGATACACCGACCGATGCTTTCTTCCGGGCGAAAGCGAATCCTTCAATCGCCGCCAGACCGACGCGGAGCCCGGTAAAAGAGCCCGGTCCTCGGGCGGCCGCAAAAATGTCAATTTCGTTCAAAGTCAGTTCGACCTGCTGGAAAAGAAACTCGATCGAGCGAAAGAGACGCTCAGAGTGTTGGATGGAATTTGCCAGGCGGATTTCTCCCAGGACCTTTCCGTGCGACACCACGGCAACGCTGCCACAGTCGGAACTCGTGTCCACCGAAAGCAGGTTCAGGGATTGGCTCATCACTTCTTCAGGTCGGCTCATGGCCTCCCTACGCTGGTCGAAAACTCACATTTGGGTCCCGGTCCGGTCAATCTCAGCTTTCCGTATTATAGTGGCTGCCGGCTGATGCAATCAGCCCGGAAAATTCATCAATGACCAGCAAACCTGAGATGACGCCGATGATGCGGCAGTACCACTCCATCAAGGAGGAAGTGCCCGACACCCTGCTGCTGTTTCGTCTTGGAGACTTTTACGAACTGTTTTACGAAGACGCGGTGACGGCCGCCCGCGAGTTGGAAATCACGCTGACCGCGCGGCACAAAGATAGTGGTTCCCCGGTCCCGATGTGCGGGGTTCCTCATCATGCGGCGGATGGCTATATCGCCAGACTCCTCAGAAAGGGCTACAAGGTCGCTGTTTGTGACCAGACGGAACCGCCGAAAAAGGGCGTCAAGCTTGTTCCGCGCGAAGTCACCCGAATCATCACTCCGGGCACCGTGACCGATCTTACGCTGCTGAAGTCAGGTGAGAACAATTTTCTGATGGGCCTGATTGAAGAGACCGAGGCTCTCGGCGTTGCTTTCCTGGATCTTTCAACGGGTGAATTTCGAGCAATCCAGCGAGAGGAAGAGGATCGTTGGGACCGTCTGTGGCTTGACGTCGAACATTTCAGGCCCAGGGAAATCGTCTTCCCCAGATCTGCGGAACAGCGCATCCCGAAGATTGACGGATGCGTCCACTCGGCGATCGATGACTGGACCTTCGAAGAGGACACCGCCGCGCGGGCGCTTCAATCGCAGTTCGGCACCTCCAGCCTCGATGGGTTCGGCTGTTCCGGCCAGAGACTGGCCATCGCTGCGGCCGGGGGCGTTATCTACTACGCACGGCAGACGCAAAAGTCTGCCCTGGAGCACATATCCGGCCTGCAGTGCGGTACCGGGTCGGAGTACATGATTCTCGATTCCTCCTCGATTCGAAATCTGGAACTGCTGGAATCCGCGGGTGGTGGCAGCCGTAAGGATACGCTCCTTGGAGTCGTAGACCGGACAGCGACAGGGATGGGTTCCCGATTGCTCCGGCAATGGATGATTCGCCCGTCCGTCGACCCCGAAGAAATCACGCTGCGCCAGAATGCGGTGGAAGAATTTGTGTCATCGACCCCGCGACTGGATGAAACGCGGGCCTCATTTGACGGCATGGCCGACATCGAACGACTGCTCAGCAAGGTCATCCTTGGATCTGCGACTCCCCGGGAAATTGTGTCGCTGCGCGCCGCGTTCGAGCGGTTGCCCGCTCTCGGCGCCGCGCTTGGAATGATGCAGTCGGATCGATTAAAAGAACTGGCGGAGGCGCTCGATCCACTTGAGGATCTCTACCAACTACTCAAAACATCCATAGAAGATGAGCCCGCTGTAACATTTGCCGATGGCGGCATAATTCGCGATGGCTTCAATTCGGCGCTGGATGAGTTACGGACGGTTTCCCGAAACAGCAAGGCCTATCTTGCCAGCCTCGAAGTGCGTGAACGGGAACGCACAGGGATCTCATCGCTCAAAGTGCGTTTCAATCGCGTTTTCGGCTACTACATCGAGGTTTCGAAAGCCAATTTGCGTCTGGTGCCCAACGACTATGTGCGGAAACAAACCCTGGTGGGCGCCGAACGCTTTGTCACTGAAGAACTCAAGAAGTATGAAGAGCAGATCCTGACCGCCGAAGAGCGCATTATTGGATTGGAAAAAGAGCTGTTCCAGGGCATTCGAGACACGCTTGCGGGGAGCGCGATCCGGATTCGACACACGGCTGAAATCGTTTCAGTCTGCGACTGTCTGACAGGGCTCGCGGTGCTGGCGCGTAAGTTCAACTACCAGCGGCCCGAAATATCCACGGACGGAACGCTACTCATCAAGGCCGGTCGCCATCCGGTTTTGGAGGCGCTCGCCGAAGAACATCGGGCGGAACGATTTGTCCCCAACGACCTGTTTATGGACCGCGACGGGAGCCGGATCCACATTATCACGGGCCCGAATATGGGCGGAAAGTCGACCTATCTCAGACAGAGTGCGCTGATCGTAATCCTGGCCCAGATGGGGTCGTTTGTGCCCGCTCAACTCGCCCGCTGCCCTGTCGTGGATCGCGTCTTTACGCGGATCGGGGCATCGGACGATCTCGCACGTGGGCGCTCCACCTTCATGGTTGAAATGACCGAGGCGGCCATCATCCTCAACGCGGCCACCTCGGACAGCCTCGTAATTCTCGACGAGGTCGGTCGCGGCACGGCCACTTTCGACGGTCTTTCCATCGCCTGGGCCGTCATCGAACACCTGCAGTCACGGGTAGGTGCAAAGACCTTATTTGCAACGCACTACCATGAGTTGACCGAGTTGGCCGATTTGCTTCCTGGGATTCGCAATTTTCATCTTACGGTCGCCGAATCCGGAAACAGGATCCTCTTCCTGCGAAAAATAGAAACGGGAGCCGCAGACCGCAGCTACGGCATCGAAGTGGCCCGCCTGGCCGGCATCCCCGTCACCGTGCTGGATCGAGCGCGTGAGATTCTGAAAAAACATGAGGAAACTGAGCGCGAGTTGTCGGATAATCTCACGGTTCGAGCCAGACGAAAAAAACGTATTGTTATCAATCAGCTGTCGCTGTTCTCTCCCGAAGAGGAAGAGTTGCGGGCCCGACTGCGTGATGTGAACGTCGAACTCACTTCACCGATGGAGGCCCTGAAGCTTCTGGCTGACCTTAAGGACAAAATCGGCCTCGACTGAACCCGGGGGCTGGCCCCCGAAGTCGAAATGATCGACTTCCCGGTATGAGGTCGCGACCGCGAAGTGCGCAGAATGAAGGACTTATCACGCCTCACTTTAGAAGAACGCGTCGGCCAGCTTTTCATGGTGGGTTTCCAGGGTCCGGCACCTGACCCGGAGAGCCATCGAATTCTCGAAAAAATCCGTCCTGGCGGCATCATCTGCTCTCAGCGAAATATCGAGAGTCTCGATCAGATCTACGCCCTTAATCTCCGTTTTCAAAGGCAGGCCAAACTGCCGCCACTGCTGGCCATCGATCAGGAAGGCGGAGCCCTGGACCGACTCAAGCACGTGATTGCCCCGATCCCTTCGGTCGCGGATCTTGCCGATCTGGGTACTTCCGCGGTCCGCACTGGAGCCCGGCTGCTTGGATCAGAACTTGAAGTCGCCGGTTTCAACACCAACCTGTCGCCGGTCCTGGATCTTGGAATGGCTGGCTGCATCGTTCGCGAAAGGACGTTGGGTGCCAGTGCCGCAAATGTGGGACGTCTCGCCAGGGTCGTCATCGAGGAATTCGAGAGGAAGCGAATACTGGCCTGCGCACGACACTTTCCCGGTCTCGGCGGTGCGCGGAGGGATCCGCACTTCGTGTTGCCGCGCATTGAACGCAGTCGCCGTGAAATTCTGTCGGCAGATGTGGTGCCCTTCAATGACCTCTGCGACAAACTGGAGATGGTCATGGTTTCGCACGGACACTACCCTTCGCTAGGAGACATCCGTCCGCTGCCGGCGTCACTATCCCACCGCGTGGTGAACGGGATTCTCCGCCAGACCGTAGGTTTCCAGGGTGTCGTAGTGACGGACGATCTCACGATGGGTGCGGTGACGTCGATGGGGCTCACGGCGAAGACTTTCCTGAAAGCGATCGAGGCCGGTAACGATATGGTGTTGTTTTCACAGACCACACCATTGCTTGAAGACGCGTTTGACTTCATCGTGGCCACGGCGCGGGCCGATTCCGTTCTTCGGAGGCGAATTGATGGTTCCATCGAGCGGATCCTGCACCTCAAACAGAAAATCGAATTCTCACCGCTCCGAAACCGGCCCCTTGCCAGACCTCGCCTGATCCGTCAAATCGAAAAGCTCAGGCAATCGATTCCCATCGTCGAACGCGTGCATGTGAGATAGGCGAAATAAGACAGAGCGGTGAGCCGGAACGCGGGGAACATATCTTCCTCACGACCCGTCACGACTTCCCGTGCGGTGCTACCATAGCCACCATGACTGGGGGTTTTCGACATCTTGCTTCGATCCTCTTCTGCACGTGCGTTTGGGCAGGGTGTGGCCACCCCCTGGCGCAGCCGGATATCGTAACACTTGCGCTCGACAGTCCTCCCATCAACCTCGACCCGAGAATCGGCGTAGACGCGTATTCGGAACGGCTGGACCAGCTCCTGTTCAATTCACTGGTCCGCAAAGGCGAACAATCCGATATTCTGCCCGACCTGGCCCTGAGTTGGGAGATCCCCGACCCGACGACCTACGTATTCCATTTAAGACGCGATGTCCGTTTTCACGACGGAACACTACTGACCGCCGATGATGTCGTGTACACGTTTGAGAGCATCCTCGACGGCACCGTCCAGACATCGAAGATGGGCGCCTACCGCTTGGTCGACACGGTCGAGGCCCTGGATCCGGGGACAGTGCGGTTCACGTTGACCGAGCCCTTTGCGCCGTTTCTCTGGAACCTCGCTCTCCCCGCGATCGGGATCGTCCCCGAAGGCGCCGGGAGCGACTTTTCGAGCCAGCCTGTTGGAACCGGACCGTTTGTTTTCGGGCACTACATTCGTGACAGTGAGATCGTGATTCGATCGAATCCTGACTACTTTGGCGAAGCGCCCCGGTTGGACGCCGTCCGTTTCAAGATCGTACCCGACGCGGTTGTCCGCGCTCTGGAACTGCGCAAAGGGACCGTCGATATCGCCTTGAACATGCTGCCGGCCGACATGGTCGAAGCGCTTAGTCAGGAACCGCATCTGGAAGTACTCAACAGCCCGGGCACCAACGCCCAGTACCTGGCGTTCAACCTGGAGGACCCGTTGTTTTCGGATCTCCGTGTGCGCCGCGCGATCGCGCATGCCGTCGATCGCGAGGCAATCGTAAGATATTTATGGCGAAATCAGGCACGATTGGCAGATTCGATTCTCCCGCCGGAAAACTGGGCATACGCATCCGATGTCAGCCGCTATGCTTACGATCCTGAACTTGCGAAATCGATCCTGGAAGACGCCGGGTACGATGCGATCAGTTTTACCTATCGAACGTCCACGGACCCGTTGGGCCTGCTGGTCGCCGCTGTGCTGCAACAACAGTTCACAGATCTCGGCATCGACATGCAAATTCGATCCAATGAGTTTGCGACATTTTTCTCTGATGTTCTCGCAGGTAATTTTCAGATTTATTCCTTGAGATGGGTTGGCGGTAACAACGATCCCGACATTTTTAATCTGATATTCCATTCGGACATGATTCCTCCGAACGGTGCGAATCGCGGACATTATCGCAATCCGGAGGTTGACCGCTGGATCGAATTGGCCCGCAGAGAAACCGATCTTGAAAAAAGGAGGGCGTACTACGCGGACATCCAGAAGACCGTATCCGACGAGTTACCCTATGTGAACCTCTACTACACCAACAACGTCGCTGTGATTAACAACCGGATCGAGGGGATGCGGCTCGGCCTTGCCGGGGACTACGAGTTTCTGAGAGAGATCCGGGTGCGCGACTTACCCTGACCAATGAAATTCCGGCGGGCCTCAGTTGGCATCGATGAGTTTTCCCAGACGGTATGCCGTAATCAGCAAAACTTCCCGAAAGCTGTACCAGGCCCGGCTTGTGCGCGATGTTTCAATCAGGCTGCCCGGTGCCGGTGACACGAGCGCCCCCACGGCATTGTCTTCGAAGATCTGGCGGACACGGTACAGGTGGAAGCCGTCACTGACGATCAGAGCCCTCATCCATCCATTGGATTGCATCAACCGAACGACTGCAAAAACGGTATCGTATGTCGAACCGCTTCCCTGCTCGGTGATGATCTGAGAAAGGTCGACACCGCCCTCCGATAAGTATTCGGCTGCGACATGGGCCTCGGAAAAATTGGGATCCGGCCCGAAGCTGCCGGTGGTGACGATGATGCTGGCATAGCCGGCCTCGAACAGATCCAGGGCATGATCCAGTCGAGCTCGAAAAACAGGGGATGGTCGCCCGTTGTACTGTGCGGCTCCCAGAACGACGATGGCATCCGCCGGACCCGCCTGATCCGTTGAGGCAACTCCCCGCACCTGGAGGTAGGTAACGGCGGCATAGGCCACAACGCTAAGGAATGCACATCCAATGGGGAGCGCGACCCGGCTCAACCGAGCTCTGTTCATACCGGGGTCCTCTGAATACGGCCGTCAAAGAATTCGTCCAGCAATGGATAGCTGATGGGTCCTTCTCTCAGGAGGACGGGGTGATCACCGGAGACGTCGAGGAGCGTGGAAGCGATGGACTCTTCCACCGGGCCGCCATCGATGAGGGCATCGATTCCTTCGCCCAACTGGTGCAGGGCTTCCCGAGCTGACCGAACTCCGGGTTGTCCGCTTCGATTCGCACTCGTACCGGTCACAGGTGAACCAAACACCTCGATGATTTTTTGCGGTACAGGTGCGTCGGGCCAGCGTACGCCGATCGTCCCGGTACCGGCCGTGACACGATCTGATAAATGGGTCTGCGCTCGGGTGACAAGCGTCAGTGGACCCGGCCAGAACGCCGAGGCGACTTCATCGAAGACGGGATTCCCCAGAGCAACGGTCCGGGCCATTTCGATGGAGTCCAGCAGCAGGAGTATGGGTTTGGCCGGGAGCCGGCCCTTGAGCATGAACAACCGCTCCACCGCTTCAGGGTTCGCCGGATCGACGGCAAGTCCGTAGACAGTATCCGTTGGAAAGCAGACAATGCCACCCAATACAAGCATGCGCCCGATTTCGGCCAGGCTTGGAGGGTCCAGTTGATCCGCTCTGAAATGGCGCGTCATTACCAGATTTCGTCCACAACGAGTCAAGAGTCAAACGCTAGGACAACCAACTCCCAACTCTTATAACTCATAACCACACCGGCCCTGCCATAATACGCCGATGAAGCAGCCGATGATGCACACCGAACCGATCGGTAAGCACAATCCGAGACTCGCCGAGATCCGGAGGGCCTTCCGGCAAGGCGGACTTACCGGGGATGGGTTGCTCCCGATCGAGGGGCGCCGCCTGCTCGACGAGGTGTCGAAGAGCGGCGTTGATGTGAAGGAACTCTTCGTGCTCCAGGGCGAAACCTGTAATGTCCACGCTGACCGAACTTATACGGTGGCCCGTCCAGTTTTTCGATCCATGAGTGCGACCCGGGAACCCCAGGGAGTGATTGCCCTGGTTCAGCCTCCAACGTTCTCACTCGAATCGATGCTCGACCATGCACCCGTTTTGCTGATCGTGCTGTGTGGTTTGCAGGATCCCGGAAACGTGGGAAATATACTCCGAATCGGGGAAGCGTTCCGGGCAAGCGGCTGTATCGCGACCGAAGGAACGACCAGCCGGTTCAATGCCAAAGTGGTTCGGGCAAGCGCCGGCAGTCTGTTCCGTTTCCCGCATGTGTGGGGTCTGGGATTCCCCGCGGCAATCGATCAGATAAAATCCTGTGGTGTCCGCGTGATCGGGGCGACCCTGGATTCCGACCATAGCGTTGAAACCGAGGACTGGCATGCGCCGACCGCAATACTGTTGGGCAATGAAGGTGCGGGATTGAGCATCGAGGAACGTCATGCCTGCGATAGCATCGTGCGGATTCCGCATGCCCCCGCTGTCGATTCACTCAATGCCGCGACGGCGGCGGCTATTTTTCTATACGAGGCAGCCCGGTGTCGCGGTTTCGAGGCTTGCTGATCCATGGATTCCTTATTCGACGATCCATCGGCGACTCCGAACGCCGGGTATGTGCCTCTGGCCGAACGAATGCGTCCCACCACGCTCGAAGAGTTTGTCGGACAGGAACATCTGCTTGGACCCGGAAAAGCACTCCGACTCGCCATCGAGCACGATCAGACTCCGTCAATGATTCTCTGGGGCCCTCCGGGCGTGGGCAAGACGACGCTCGCCCGAATCGTTGCGCTCCGGACGCGCTCGAAGTTTTTGAGCTTCAGCGCGGTGCTGTCCGGGATCAAGGAAATACGGGAGATCATGGCCGCAGCTGAGGGCGTCCATCGGCGTGGGCGCCAGACCATTTTATTTATTGACGAGATTCACAGATTCAACAAGGCCCAGCAGGACGCTTTCCTTCCGTATGTCGAGAATGGGAGCATCATCCTGATCGGCGCGACGACAGAGAATCCCTCATTCGAGGTGATCGCCGCCCTGCTGTCACGCGTGCGCGTTTTCGCCCTGGAGGCGCTCAAGGACGGGGAAATCGCCTCTCTGATCCAGCGGGCGGTGCGTTGCTGCGGTCTGTTGCTCGCCCCGGATGCGGCTTCGGCGATCGTTGGTCTTGCCAATGGAGACGCCCGCGTGGCGTGCAACATCCTTGAACTGGGCGCACAATCTGTCGCCAATGGGAGTGAGATCTCCATGGACACGATTCAAGCAGTGGCCCAGCGGAAAGTTCCCCGTTACGACAAGGATGGTGAGGAACATTACAACATCATTTCAGCGTTGCACAAATCCATTCGGAACTCCGATGCAGACGCCTCCCTGTACTGGCTTGTGCGGATGCTTGAAGCCGGTGAAGATCCCCTCTACGTTTCCCGTCGGCTCGTTCGATTCGCCTCCGAAGACGTGGGTCTGGCCGATCCCCATGCGCTCGGAATCGCGCTGGGCGCTAAGGATTCGGTGAATTTCCTGGGAATGCCCGAGGGCGGTTTGGCGTTGGCGGCATGCGTGATCTATCTCGCTGCGGCTCCGAAATCTAATTCCGTCTACACCGCATACGCGGCGGCCACGGATGCGGCCAGAAACAGCCGGGCCGAGCCGGTGCCCCTGCACTTGCGGAACGCTCCCACGCGTTTGATGAAAAATCTACGTTATGGCGAAGGGTACCAATCCGCGCACGACACCGCTGAGGGAGTCGCGGATATGGAGTGTCTGCCCGACAGAGTCAAGCCCATTCTTAGTTGAAACTCTCCACGGCTCACGATGGGTCATGCAACCTTCTTCTTCGATCTCGTCGACGTCTTCGCCTCAATTTTCAGCTCTCGCTGGAGGGCTTCGCGGAGCTTTGGAAGATGACGGTAGCCGATCACCTTCCTCAGGCGCGGTTCGATGTCGATGAGCGCCGTCGCCAACCAGCGTTGCCGCTGACTCGAGTTCTTCCAATGATCGACCTTCGCACACCTTTCCTCGACAAGGGCATTGACCGATTCCAGGCAATTCGTCGTCTTGAACGAACGGCCCAAGACCCCGTACACGCCGAGCCGATGCAACGTGAGGGTCTCTTCCAGGCCTTCCTCAAGGCTCGCAGCCCCCGATTGGTTTCGCTCCTCGAGCTCTCCATGGAGCTCTCCGAGCGCCGCCCGAGCTTCGTCGTACTCCGGGCGCTCGTAGGCCCGCTGCAGCCGGCGTCGCCACACGGCTTGCTCGGTCTTCGATAGGTATCTCACGACGTTCTCGCGTTTGTGCCATTGGCAGCGTTGGACCAGGGCTCGATTCCTGAATGCCTTCTTGACCGCCGCCCGCAGACCTTTGCCGCCGTCGACAATCACCAGCACGCCTTCAGAGATGTCCAGGCCCCGCTCCATCAACGAACGGAGAAACGGAGTCAGCACTTGCTCGTTCTCCGTGTCGGTCTCCACGAAGCCCAAGAAGCGTTTGTCGCCCGAAAGCGTGACGCCCAGGGCCACTACCATCAGGGCGTCGGCAAACGCCTTCCCGTCCAGGAAGATCGCCACGACGTCCTCGCCACTCAGATCCCGCTCCTGCATCTCCCGAAGTTTCGCGGCACTCGCCTGGACGAATCCTCGAGACACCGTCGAACTCGACAGTCCGATCGCTCCCGGAATCGCTTCAGCGGCCGATTCATAGTTCCGGCAGGAGATCCCATACAGCACACGTCTGAGCAGTAGCTCGTTCACCGCGCCACCCGGACTGAGTTCCTCGTAGGTCCGAAGCGGAATCTCCCCGCCCGCCACGCTGCGCACTCGAGGCACCCGAACCGGCACCCGCTGGCCACCCAGCCCCACGGTCCCCGGATTGCTCCCGTGTCGCCGGCCCCGCAACGCCGCCTCCTTTCGTGCGTATCGCTCACCCGCCAACGACTTCACTTCCTCGTCGAGCAACTCCTCCACGTGCATCAACCCCAGTGGGATCAACGCCCGAATCATCTCCACCTTCGAGTCCAATTCCAGTCCCGAGTATTCCTCCCGGCTCAGGACCTCGACCTCACCCAGCACACGCGACTTCTTGCGTTTCTTTACCGAACGTAACAGACTCCTCATCTCGGCTCCTTTCTCTTACAGGCTTGATGTTGTTTCTTCCAATACCATCAAACCATGGGGTTTGGAGCCGTTTCAATTTCCAACTAAGATTGGCACACATTCGCCCGACAACCTGATCCGGGATCGTTACTATCACGGGAGGGAGGTCGGAGCGGAATCAGAGATCATTCGGAGGTTGAAGGCCTTTCGACGGCGATCCAGGAAACAGCACAAGTGATGACGGACGCCTTCGTTACGTACTTAATGCCATGTGCTCCTTGAGGATGCACCGATTCACGACGACGGACAGCCCCGCCTCCCTGGCGCGTTGGGCCGCGGCCTCATCGCGAACACCTTCCTGCATCCAGATGGATCGGGCGCCGATTTCGATCGCAGAATCCACGATCTCTCCGACGAATTCGGATCGCCGGAAGACATTGACGATTTCGACCGTCTCAGGGATCTCGCGTAAGTGGGAATAGGCCTTCTCGCCGAGTACTTCCCTCTCGTTAGGATTCACCGGGATAATGCGATATCCACTGGCCTGCATATAACGGCTGACACCGTAACTCGGCCGAGTCTCCTGTGACGACAGTCCAATGACGGCGACGGTTCGATAGGCTTCGAGGATCTCTTTTGCCGTCATTGTCGCCTCCTCGCGGCTGTATTTCGCGCTGCTTTCTTTCGCACTCCGGCCCCTGGCTTCTTCTCTGGCAAATCGTTTGCGGTCTTGTTTCCGTATCGACGATAGAATCTGTCCACCTCGGCCTCCGTCAAGTGGCGCCATCCACCGGTCTCGAGCTTGTTGTCCTCAAGGAATCCGATGCGCGTTCGGCGCAATTTCAGGACGGAGTGGCCAATGGCGTCGAACATCCTCCGAATCTGCCGGTTCCGTCCCTGGCGGAGGGTGATCTCATACCAGGTATTCGCTCCCGTCCGGAAAACCTGGATCTCACAGGGTGCCGTGCGTGCGTCTTCCAGCCGGATGCCTTTCCTGAGCCGGCCCAGCGTTCGGTCGGTCGGGGTTCCGGAAACCTTTGCGCGATAGACTTTCTCCGCACCCCCGGCACGCGTCATGAAGCGGGTGAATTCCCCATCGTTGGTCAAGATCAGCAAACCTTCCGACGCGTAGTCAAGCCGGCCCACCGGGTACACCTTATCTCTGAGACGCACATCGAGAAGGTTCATAACGGTGCGCCTGCCGCGCGGATCATCGCGCGTCGACAGGACGTTTTTTGGCTTGTGCAGGAGGATGTAGACTGGTATCCCGGGTCGGCGGAGGCGCTTGCCATCCACCGAAATCACATCGATCGACGGATCGGCCTGCACACCCATTTCGCAGATGATTTGTCCGTTGACCCGAACCCGGCCCTCCCGGATCATTTTTTCCGCATTGCGCCGGGAGGCCACACCGGCATGGGCCAGAATTTTCTGCAATCGATTCCGCACCTGTCTATATTAGCGGAAATGTGCGTTCGCGGTTGGGCGGGTGAGATCTATTCTGTGGCGCGATCGCCATCGGAAGTCGGGGAACTCTGCGATCCCCCGGGGCCCAATGGAAGCTCTGCCTGCTCCCCGGAGTGCTCGGACTTGATCAAATCTTCGAATTCTTCCATGCTGGGCAGTTCGTCAAGGCTCTTCAGGCCAAAGTGGATCAGAAAATTGCGCGTGGTCTTGTAGAGAATGGGCCGGCCGACGACGTCCTTGCGACCGGCTGCGGTGACCAGCTTTCGGTCTAGCAATGTCTTGATTACCCCGGCCGCATGAACCCCACGTACTTCCTGAATTTCAGGAACCGTAATGGGTTGTCTGTACGCAATTACGGCCAACGTTTCAAGCGCAGCCATCGAAAGCCGGGTGGGAGGTACGAGGCTACGTGCGAATTTTTTGAGGACTTCGTGGTGTTCCGGTTTCGTCGAAAAACGATAGCCCCCGGCCACTTCGCGAACCTCGATGCCGTGGTTGCGGGTCTGAAATCGCTCTACGATGGCGTGGAGTTCGTCGGTCACGACCTGGCGGGAATACTCCGGCAGCGCCTTCTGAATCTGCTCGAGACGGACCGGTTCGTCGGCGAGGTAGATAATGGCCTCAAGCAAGGCTGAAAGATTGGGATCGCTCATACTTCGGGTTCGCACGGAGGTGGATATCTCCCAAGGGGTCCTTCTGGCCGATCTGGATCGCACGGACCCGGGCAAGCTCCAGAAGGGCTAGGAACGCCGTAATCAGCGCCTTTCGTGTCGAAAAACGCTCCATCAATTTCGTAAACCCGAGGCCGGAGGCCGATGATTCAAGCTGGCCCAGGATCAGGGCCGCCATCTCTTCGACGGTAAACTCTTCCCTGTCGATGTCTATCGACGGGCGTTCTTCGAGGCGCTTCAGTACATCACGAAAAACCGCAAGCATGTCGAACAGTGTCGCGGTTACTTCGGGTTCGAGTTCGCTCGCCTCGATCTCCAAGCCACCGGGTCGGGTCCAGGTTGACTTTTCGACAAGTTCCATTTGGTACAACATCTCCGCGGCATTCTTGAATTTTTCGTGTTCGAGCAGCCTTCGAACCAGTTCGGCACGTGGATCTTCTTCTTCCGCAGAAACGGCATCCGGCTCGCGAGGCAGGAGCATCCGTGATTTGATGTAGATCAACTGAGCCGCGATCAGGAGGAACTCGGAGGCGACGTCCACATCCATTTCCTTCATCAGTTGGAGGTAGTCCAGGTACTGCGCGCATACCTCAGCGATGGGAATGTCGTAGATGTCGAGTTTCTGACCCCGGATCAGGTCCAGCAGGAGGTCCAGGGGACCTTCATAGAGGTCGAGCGTGATTTTAAGTTCGTGCGCCATTCAGGAATAAGAGGTCATACCTATCGGTTTAAATTCAATGACACCAAATGGATAAATCTTACTATCTCGTTCACTACTTAAGCTTCTAGGCCCCTTGGACTCCGCCCATGGTTTCGCCCGCGACCGACCGGGTCCGCCTTGCCCCGCCCTGCAGAATACCGCGGACTTCAGCCGGGTTCTCTTTGAATTTTACGCCCACACACCGCATAGGACCCAGTTTTCGCTGATGGCTGCCAGAAAGGCAACCCCGTCATTCTACAAAGACTATCCCTCTGCTGCGACAACCGTGGTCCACTTCATCTTGCGTTTGTTGCCGGAAAATTCCTGCTGAAGGTCGAACACGGACCTGAAGGCGCTCACGGATTTCCAGTGCTACCACAGAGTTACCCAGATCTATTCGGCTGGGTGGAGGCGTCCCACCGAGAACCTTTTTCCTGCTGTTAAAGAGTTGTCAAAAGACGAGGAAGGACTGTACGAATCCGATTACGGGGCTGAACAGGTATCCGGGAATTCCCAGATATAGTAGTCCAACTAAAATGACAAAACCGTAGCTCTGAAGCGCATCGTAAGTCCGTGACAATGAACGGGGTAGCAGGCCTGAAAGGACCGCGGCTCCATCGAGAGGCGCCACCGGAATCATGTTAAAGATCGCGAGAATCAGGTTGATCATGACTCCGAAATACGCCATCGAAAGCAGCAGAGCGAAGAAACCGTCACCGCCGGCCACGCCCCGGACAACCTGATTGAGAAGCAGTTCCCCCGCCGAAGACGTTGATTTCAGAATTCCAAGCAGCCCGAGGAGGCCGCCGGCCATCAACACGTTGCTCACCGGACCCGCAGCGGCAACGAGCATATAGTCGCGCCTCGGGTTGTGCAGCCGGGCAACGTTCACCGGAACAGGTTTGGCCCAGCCGAATATGATGCCACCCAGCAGAAAACCCATCAGCGGGAACAATAAAGTGCCAAACAGATCGGCATGAACGAGCGGATTAAAAGAGATCCGGCCCAGTTGCCGGGCGGTCGGGTCGCCCAGCTGGTCCGCCATCCATGCATGGGCCGACTCATGCACACTCAGCGACACCAGCAGGACCACGAGTGGCGCAACCAGAGCAGTGAGGTCGATACCCATAAGGTTTTCATGCTAGCAGCCCGTCGCATAAGTCTCAAGGGCCGCGTTACGGCCTGTCGGTAGCACATGATCTGTCCGGTGGTCATAGCAAATGAAGTGTCCGGTCCTAATCAAGCCGGGGAGTGGATGAGGATGCATTCGCAAAGGAGGGAGGCGAATGCAGATGTATCCCGCCCGGGAACTGGAGCGGGCGATGAAAGTGAAGGAAGTGATCACGCGAGCGATGAGTGGACAGATCAACTGGATACAGGCGGCGGAGATCCTGGGGATATCGGATCGGCAGCTGCGGCGGTGGCGGAAGCGGTGGGAGGCTCACGGCTACGACGGATTGTTCGACCGGCGGACGCAGCGGCCGAGCCCGAAACGCGTAGCCGTGGAGCAAGTCCAGCAAGTGCTACGGCTATACCGGGAACAATATTTTGATTTCAACGTGAAGCATTTTGTCGAGAAATTGCACGAGGAGCATCAGATCGATCTCAGCTACACGTGGGTGAAGACGGCGCTGCAGACGGCCGGGCTGGTGGCCCGGGCGCGGAAACGGGGAACGCACCGCAAGGCGCGGCCGAGACGGCCGTTGCCGGGGATGTTGCTCCATATCGACGGCAGATCGCACCGGTGGATTCCGGGATGCGCCCATCAATGGGACATGATTGTGGTGTTCGATGACGCCACCAGCGAAGTCTATTACGCAAAGCTGGTGGATGAAGAATCGACCCCGACGGTCATGGCCGGCGTGAAGGAGGTGATCCAACAGCGCGGGGTCTTCTGTGCGTTGTATTCGGACCGGGCCAGCCACTTCGTGTACACGCCCACGGCCGGGGAACCGCCCGATCGGGGAAAGAAGACGCAGGTGGAACGGGCGTTGAATCAGATGGACATCGAATTAATCGCGGCCCATAGTCCGGAAGCCCGGGGCCGATGCGAGCGCTTGTTCGGGACCTGGCAAGGCCGGCTGCCTCAGGAACTCCGGCTGCGGGGCATCACGACCCTGGAGGAGGCCAATGCGTTTCTGGGGGAATGGATCGCCACGGGTCACAATAGCCGCTTCACGGTGAAAGCCGACGAGGTGGGGACCGCCTTCGTCGGGTACCGGGGATCGGAACTGGACAAGATCTGGTCCCATCAGGAAGAACGGGTCGTGGGCAATGACAATACCGTCAGCTACCACAAGCGGAGGCTACAGGTTCCCCAACAACAGTTTCGCTTCAGTCTGGCGCGCTGCCGCGTCCTGGTGTGTGAACATCTCGACGGCACGATCAGTCTGCACTACGGGCCCCATGAACTTGGCCGCTATGATTCGACCGGTTGCTTGCTCGGGGACCCGACCGCACCTGGCAAGAAAACCTCCAGGCGCAAGACCGCGGCCGCCTGATGCGGGCGACATCCAATCGGGCAAATCTGACGGACTGGGCGTCGACTCCAGCCGCGATTGCCGTTCTGAGCGCATCCTGGGGTCAAAAAATGAGCCGGGCAACCCCATCCGCGGGTCCGGCGATCGAACTCCACCGAATGTGGGCCAGCTTCGCTACGCTCCGCTTGCCCACATTCCGCAACTCAGCACACTGCAATCCTGGAGAGTCCCGCTCAAACCTGAGCACCTCTCTTTTCAACAACCCAAACCGGACACTTCATTTGCTACAGAAAGCGGACATATTCACTTGCTACTGACAGGGCCGCGTTACGGCCAAACAGGGCCGGATTCTAGGAGAGGACGACGCTGCAATGCTCATCCATTGCGAGAAGTCAGCAACAACGAAGACAGTCACGTTTCGCCGTAACCCTATGGGCGCAGGGGGGTCGGGCCGCAGGCATTGTCATTCGTCGGTCACGACGAAAAAACGTCGTTCCGCTCCTCACTTCGCGCCTGCTACCCGAAGACCCCTGCACGCGGCCCTTGAGACTTATGCCACGGGCTGCTGGCACACACGGTGTGCCCAATAACGGGGACTGCTGCTATAATTCGGATATGCACGTTGTGCTGTTGAGGGTCGCTCTGGCCTTCTATTCCGTGGGCTTACTGCATTCGGTCGTTTCTGTTCTCAGCAGGAAGTACACGCTGTTTCGCGCAAGCCTTTACACAGTCGTCGCCGGATTCATCTGCCAGGCTCTTTCGATCCTTCTGCGGGCGAACGAACTTAACTACATGCCGCTAACGCAGCGCTACGAGGCCTTCTCGTTTTTCGCCGTCCTGGTCGCGATGGGATACCTCATTGCCTACGCCCGGTATCGGATCACGACACTGAGCATCTTTGTGTTTCCGCTGATCTTTATCATGACGTTTATCGCAAACGTCGCGTATGATCCGTCCAGTTCGATTCCCCCCGTGATCCAGAGCAACTGGATCTACGTTCATACACCTCTTATTTTTCTTGGATACGCCGCTCTTTTTATTTGTTTCGCGGGCTCCACAATGTACCTGATCCAGGAACGCGAGCTGAAGTCGAAGCACCACACTCTTTTCTACTACCGGCTGCCGTCGCTCGAAATTTGCGATGACCTCTCGTATCGTTCGCTGGCGATCGGATTTCCCCTCATCACGGCCGGCATTATTTCCGGTGCCCTCTGGGCCCAGTCGGCCTGGGGCACGCTGTGGGGCGCCGATTTGAAAATTCTGTTGTCATTGTTCACATGGCTCATCTACCTGCTGCTGATCAACTATCGGTTTATTGCGGGTTGGAGGGGTAAGAAAGCCGCATACCTGGCAATTGCCGGGTTCGTCAGCGTCCTTGTGTCGTTTCTCGGAGCCAATTACTTTGGAGGATTGCACTCGTTCACGCAATGACCCGTCTCGCGGCGGGCACGACGGCGTCGAGCGTTTCCCTCGATTCCTATGCAACTGGCACTGGTTGGGTTAAGCCACAAAACAGCTCCAGTCGAAGTTCGGGAGCGGCTTGCGTTCGAAAACGGGGATATGAGCGACGCACTCCGTTCCCTGGTGTCACGCGATGGAATTTCAGAAGCCATGATCCTGTCGACCTGTAACCGGGTCGAAGTCCTCGTCGAAGCGTCCGATGAAGCTCCGGCCCGCGATTTTCTCTGTGCCTACCATCGCGTGCCTTCCGACAGCATTGTCAAACACCTGTACATGCTCAGGAACAACGATGTCATCCGCCACATTTTTCGGGTTGCCGCGAGCCTGGATTCGATGGTTGTCGGCGAACCCCAGATTCTCGGGCAGATCAAAGAGGCCTACCGGCTTGCCCATGATGCCGGTACGGTCGGGGTTCACATCGGGTCGGTGATGGATCGAGCATTTGTGGTCGCAAAGAAAGTTCGGACCGAAACCGGCATCGCACAATCCGCAGTATCGGTGAGCTACGCAGCCGTCGAACTGGCCCGGAAAATATTCGGAAACCTCGAGGGCAAGAGCGTCATGATCATTGGCGCCAGCAAGATGGGTGAACTATCGGCCAAGCATTTAAAGCGTGCCGGCGTGACCATGGTGCTGGTCACTAATCGCACGTTCGAGCGTGCGGTTGAGATGGCGCAGGTATTTGATGGCGCGGCGATCCCATTCGAGCATCTGAACGACCATATCGACCGGGCCGACATCGTCATCAGTTCAACCGGCGCACCCCACTTCGTCATCACCAAGCTCCAGGCTGAACGCATCATTCGCCAGCGGAAGAACCGACCCATATTCTTCATTGATATCGCGGTCCCCAGGGATATCGATCCGGCTGTGAACGAAATCGACAATGTCTTTCTCTACGACATCGACGACCTGCAGCAGGTGGTTGACGAAAATATCAAAGGGCGGATGAATGAAGCGATGCGGGCGGAAGAGATGGTCGATGACGAAGTCCGGGCATTTCGCTCGAAACTGCAATCCCGCGAGGTTGTTCCAACGATCGTCGAGTTACGGGACACCCTCGAAAAACTTCGCCGCGATGAGATCGAGCGGCACCGCAAGCAGCTGGTTCCCATGGACCCCCAGCAGCTGGAAGCGCTGGAGCGAATCACCCAATCGATGATCAACAAGATTCTGCACCACCCGATCACGCATCTCAAAGATATGGCCCACCAGCCCGAGGGCCCTGAATACATTAAATTCGTTCGAAAGACATTCAATGTCAAAGACCGCTAGGTCGCTCACCCTCGGTACCCGCGGCAGCGCGCTGGCATTATGGCAGGCACACTGGGCGCAATCCGAGTTGGAGCGCCGTGTTTCCGGCCTGCATGTCAGGATCGTTCCTATCAAGACAACGGGCGATCGCATCCAGGATGTGCCTCTGGCCCAGGTGGGTGGAAAGGGCCTCTTCACGAAGGAACTCGATGAGGCCCTGTTCGATCGCCGGATTGATTTTGCGGTGCACAGCCTGAAGGACCTCCCCTTTGCTCTTCCTGACGGCACGGTGCTGGCGGCGGTGACCAAGCGTGAAGATCCCCGCGACGCGCTGGTATCGAGCGGCAGGCGCCTTGCTGAGATGCCGGCCGGCGCACGCATCGGGACCGGCAGTCTCCGCCGTCAGGCCCAATTGCACCATCGGTTTCCTGCCCTCAAGATTCTGCCGCTGCGGGGGAACGTCGATACGCGACTTGGAAAGCTCGATTCAGGCCAGTTTGAAGGTATCATTCTGGCTGCAGCGGGTTTGAAACGGCTGGGGTTTCAGCGACGCATTACGGAGTACCTGGAAGCTGACGTCATGCTGTCGGCTGTGGGACAAGGTGCGCTTGGCCTGGTTTGCCGAAGCGATGACGATGGGACCCGCGAATCGCTACAGGCTCTCGAAGACCCGGACACCCACGATATCGTCCTTGCCGAGCGGGCACTGATGGCTGTGTTGGAGGGAAGTTGTCAGGTTCCGATTGCAGGGTATGCCCAGATGGATGGAGATGAAATCGTCCTCGAAGGCCTGATCGCGAGCCTGGATGGCAGCCGGGTGATTTCGGATACTGCGCGTGGGCCAAGATCGAACCCGCCCGAAATCGGAGCGGAACTGGGCCGCCGACTCCGTCGAGCAGGAGCAGAGAGCGTTCTCGAAGAGATCCGCCGGCATGGGACTTGAAGGCAAGAAAGTTCTCGTTACCCGGATCCGCAACCAGGGTTGGGAGCTTCGGACCTTGCTCGAAAATTCAGGAGCACAGGTTATCTCGATACCCACGATAGAAATCGGCCCACCTGAAACCTGGAACCCGGCGGATCGGGCCATCGCAGGACTCGCCGATTTCGATTGGATAATTTTTACCAGCGCAAACGCCGTGGATGCTTTCCTCCAGCGATCCGGAACGATAGCCCACACAAAGATCGCGGCGGTCGGGAGTCAAACGGCCCGACGGCTTCAGGAACAAGATCTTAAGGCCCACCTCGTGCCGGAGGACTTCCGGGCTGAAGGGCTTCTCGAAACCTTCCCAGAAGACCTGAGGGGCGTGCGTATTCTTCTGCCGCGTGCCCAATCCGGCAACGAATTACTTCCAGAAACACTCCAGGACCGGGGTGCGGAGGTCGACGTCGTCCCGGTCTATCGGAATCACATTCCAGCGACGGGCGGCGGTGAACTCCTCGCCCTCCTGGAGGCCGGTTCGCTTGACTGCATCACCCTGACCAGCGGCTCGACGGCCCGCAACCTGGTTCGAATGCTCGACGCCCCGGACCCGTTGCGGTTACTCTTCCAACCCGCAATCGCCGTAATCGGCCCCGCGACCCGCGACACGGCGATCATGCTCGGTCTCCACGTCGATATCGTCTCCCCGACCGCGACGATGCCGGCCCTGGTCAATGCCATCGATCAGCACTTCACGACGTCCTGAACGGTTGGTTTCGAACCCTGCGGTCTGAATGGATCAGAGGTAGCGGTCGCAGCGTCGGGACCTGTCACTGGGCTCACTGTCGAACCCGGGCCATGCCCGCTTGGTCCGGGCTCTCCTACGGCGGATCGATTTGCCCGGATTCGAAGCGGACTGTGGCGATCACGGCCGAGGCGAGCTCCCGGTCCTCGGGGGCTCGGAATCGCACGATCATTGTAAAACGGTTCGGATCAACAACGGTGGGTACATGCACGCCGACGAGGTTCTCCGTTTCGATGAACCTTGCGGGTCGCCCGTCCAGGCTGCCATCGCTCGATGCGACCAACTGGGCATCGAACTCGGTCAGCGGACTGGAATACCAGCCATAGTCGTAGAGGATGTCGATGCGCTCGTCGCTCAGACTACCGGCGAGGGAGTCCACGATCTGCGCCTCCTGTGCACGGACGCTCTCGGGCACGGAGAATGAAAAGGCGCCCTCAAGCTCGATGCGGCGCCAGCCTTCAGGGGTTTCTTGACTGCTAGCCACGGAACAGCCCGACATCAGCACACTCCAGCAGAGGAGGAGGGTTATTGTCCACAGCTCGAATCGATGCATGGCGGGCCTCCCTGTGATTTCGATACATGGGCGACGGATTGCCCGCCTATAACGAGCTCCCAAGGTAATCCGAGTCGATCCAGACCACAGCGGATTCTGCGACTGGCGCCCACAGTGACCTGCAGCTAACCTTCGACCGGCATTCGCTTGTGGCGCGTGCTCATTTCTGAATATACGGCAATTTCGCGCTCAGCTCCATCAAACCCATGCGACCGACGGAATCATGAAGCTGTCAACTAGGATGGCAATCCGATCTCAACAAATTGCTGCATGTGATCGACCCGGGAAAGTCATGGACGCGGATCGTCAGTTGATCTGGAGAGGCCGTCGGTTCCGGTCTACTCGGTTCGGACGGTCAGCGTTTCGTCGATGCTGATGCGTCTGGGCGCGTTCGGGTCGGGGCCGGTGTAGTTGGCGATAACTCGGAACCCTGCGGCGCTGGTTTCGACCGAGTACGTGAAGTTGGGGCGGGCGTCGCGCGTGATGTGGGTGTCACCACCGGCGCGCAGTTCATCGAGCGCGGCGTAGTTTCCGTTTGTCGCAAAGTAGATCCGTTCGGCGTTGGCGATGGCCCTCAGGTCCAATCGCACGGCGGTCAGGTCGACGGCCGTCGTCGGTGTTCCGGCCCCCGGTATGATATCGCTGGCCTGCTCCGTGTACAGATACCCGCCGACGGCCAACGCCAGAATTAACCCAATGAACCCAATCCCGCGTCCCATATCGCTAAGTATACCGCAGGGACAAACACGTCAGTTTCCTGGACTTTGAAGGCAAAGCTATTTGAGGCTCCTCCTCGACATGGGTCGGAGTCGATACCGTTCCACAGGATCGAGTTGACGCGATAGGGTTGTTCGTGGACTTCGAATCCCCAGCTACGACGATCCTCTGGAGCTCCCCGGGAACGATCGACGTGACTCCATCTGCTGTCCAGTGAGACTGTCCATATTACACACCATTTTTCATCGTCCGAAGCGCCGGCGAATTGGTAAACTAGGGCTGCTGGTACCGAAGTCGCCAGGCCCGAAACGTTCGCCGCACCTCGTGTGCAGGGACCTACAAACGGGAATGCGCTCTCGGTGGACTTCATTCACGCCTCAAGGTGTTGCCTGGAAGGATCCGTGCCATGACCTTCGAGTTCCGTGCGCTCTCATTCCTCGTGTTCTTCGGTTCAAGCCTCGCTTCTTCGCAGCCGGTCAACGAATGGGTTCACACCAACAGACTGACCGGTGGCGAAGTCCGCTCCCTCCTTACGCATCCCGCGGGTCCGATGTTTGCGGGCGTGTCGCGGAGCGGAGTCTTCCGGTCCATCGATGGCGGTGCCACCTGGAACGAAGTGCTTTTGACCGGTGGCGCTAACAGCCTGGCGGTCACTTCCAGCGGGGACATCTTTGCCGATGGGTACCGGTCCACCGATCTGGGTGATACGTGGACGCTGGTCTTGAGTGAGGCAGTCCAGAGCCTCGCGATCGACCCCGGAGGCGCGGTGTTCGTCGGGACATGGGGTAAGGGCGTATTTCGGTCAATTGACAACGGGAACAGTTGGACACAACAGAACAAGGGATTGACCGACCCGGCCGTGCATGCGGTCGCGTCGAATCGGATCGGCGATATCTTTGCGGGAACTCAGACCAGCGGCGTCTTTCGATCAAACGACGGTGGCGCCAGTTGGGTGCAGGTCGGATTGGGAAGTATCCAAGTTTTTTCGATCGCTGTCACCTCGAGCGGACAGCTGTTCGCAGCGACCACGGGCGGTATCTACCGATCCCAGGACGACGGAACGAACTGGAGCCTCTTGCCGACTGTCGGCTGGGCCTGGAGGGTGACTGCGAGGGCAAACGGACAGCTATACGCAGGAACGTTCTCGTCCGGAATCTTTAGATCCTCTGACAACGGCGACAGCTGGACCCCGATCAACAAAGGATTGACGAACCCAGATGTGTGGGCGTTCGCCTTCGACTCGAGCGGAATCCTTTTCGCTGGCTCCCGCGGGGGCGGCGTTTTTCGATCAAGCGACGATGGTGTGTCCTGGACACCTTCGAACATCGGGCTGATCGGCGCCCGCGTAGACGCGCTGGCATTCACCCCAGAGGGTGCCCTACTGGCGGGAAGCGCGAGTGAAGGGCATTTTGGCAACGGCATTTTTCGATCATTCGATGGCGGGGAGAGTTGGACTCAATTGAATATCGGCTCGACGAATCCAGCTGTTCGAGCACTCGCGATGAACACCAGCGGCCACATCTTTGCCGGAACGAGCCAGAGCGGTGTGCTCCGATCCCTCGACAGGGGCGCAAGTTGGATGCCCCTCGGGATTCCGAACAATACCGTCACGTCTCTGGCGATCAATCCGAACGGAGATATCTTTGCCGCACTGTCGTTCGGAGGCGTACACCGTTCAATCGACAATGGGAACTCGTGGGTACCCATGAACGTTGGCCCGACGCATGCAGAGGTCACATCACTGGCCGTCAACGTATTCGGGCACGTGTTCGCCGGCACTGCGGGTGACGGAGCCTTCAGGTCGACAGATCACGGAAACACATGGACCGCGGTCAATAATGGCTTGACCCGTTACGTGAGCACACTGGCTCCCAGCCCGGCTGGAGATATTTTTGCTGGTGCGGGAGCGGGCGGCGGTGTCTTCCGGTCGACGGACAACGGCGCCAGTTGGACGCGAGTTCACGCCGGCTCCGCGGATCGGGCGCTCGTGGTGGACACAGACGGCGCCATCTATATCGCGTCCACTGCTGGCATTTCCCGATCGACGGACAATGGCGCTTCCTGGATCCCGCTGATGATCACCGGCTGGTTCACTTCCAGCCGAAGTCTGACCGTTGGTCCGCGCGGTCTTCCGATTTCCGGAACCGACGGTCACGGTGTCTCGGTTCTGGCGCCTTCCACGCCTGCCTCGACGCCACCCGTCATTGCCAGCGCAACCATACCGAAGACTGCAATGACAGTCGGCGACGGAGAGACCCTGACGTTTGGCGCGAACAACGGCGCCCCTCCAACGTTAAACACTGGCGACATCGTCATTCTCGGTCAGCAGACCTGGGGGAATCCTCTGGATGGAGGCAGCAACTTTGATGAATTTTCATGGGTCCCTCTGGTCGATCTGACCGCCGGCCAGGTTATCTATTTTACCGACACGGGGTATTTCACGACATACGTCGGTGGGGTCGATCGCTTCAACACCACGGGCAGCAATCGGGATTCCCTCATCAGCTATACCGTTCCCTCAGGTGGCGTCCCGGCCGGAACGGTCCAGACCGTCACCGACAACGAGGAAACCACCCCGCCCTACTCGGTGATCACTCAGGCCGCAGGCGGAGGCCTATACGCTGCGACGGCCACCGACATGGACTTTCGACCGACCGGCGACCAGATGCTGGCCTTCACGTCGGACGATCTGGTGTCTTCCACTCCCCAGGACCCCCTGGGACCGACCTATTTCACACCGCTGTTCGGCCTGGACCTGGACAGTAATAATTATTTCGCAACCTTCGTCGCCGACCATACAACCACGCTCTACCCCGGTCTGACCGACGCTGTCAATGCCGTCGCGGTTGGCGTGGCACCCGGCATCGAAGTCGACAATGCGCGCTACGTCGGACCGAGCAACGGCACGCCGGCCCAGATCCTGGCGGCGGTGGCGCGTCGTTCGAACTGGGAAACGCTGGACGCCGCCGTCCCCACCGCCGGAGGCGGCTGGACCGCCAACGGGATCACAAATTTTACTTTTATCCCATACATCCCACCCGCGGTTACCGGCGTTACCGTACCGAATGCAACAACCAAGGTTGGCGATGTGGTTACGGCGACGATTACCGTCACACCCAACAGCGACGACTACACCACAGCCTCGGGTGGGATCAGCGGAACTATTGGCGGCTTTCCAATCCTGGGCAGTTCCTTCACCCGAATCGATAGCACCACGTATAGGGCGACGATTACGGTGATCGAAGGGGGCGCCGACGTGCCTGCAGGAGCCGACATCCCGGTCGACGTCACGATTACGGATTCCTCCGGCACTCCAGGCGCGGCATTTACGACCCCGATCAGCCAGACCGGGGACGCCATCGATGCCAATTCGCCCACCTTCACCATCTCAGCGCCCAGCACGACCGGAACAATGACCGGGCCGGTGGACTTTACGGTCACCTACATCGGAGCCGCGGCCATCACTCTGGGGAACGCGGATGTGACACTGAACAAGGTCGGCACGGCCACAGGCACGCTGGCGGTATCGGGCAGCGGACCCGCCCTCCGAACCGTCACCATCAGCGGCATCACCGCTGAGGGGACGCTGGGGATATCCGTCGCGCCCGGCACGGCCATCGACGCGGCGGGCAACACCATAACCATATCCGGAACGTCACCGACGTTCACCGTGAACAATGGCGCGGCTCCAGCCTTAATGACGGGCGATATCGTCATTCTCGGTCAGCAAACCTTTGGGAATCTTGCGGATGGGGGGAGCAACTTTGATGAATTCTCCTGGGTCCCTCTGGTCGATCTGTTCGCCGGTCAGGTGATCTACTTTACCGACACGGGGTATTTCACAACCTACGTCGGTGGGGTCAATCGCTTCAACACCACCGGCAGTAATCGGGATTCCCTCATCCGTTATACCGTCCCCTCAGGTGGCGTCGTTGCCGGAACGGTTCAAACCGTCACCGACACCGCGGAAACCACCGCGCCCTACGCGGTGATCACTCAGGCCGCGGGCGGGGGGTTGTACGCGGCGACGGCCACCGACATGGATTTTCGACCGACCGGCGACCAACTGCTCGCATTCACATCGGCCGATCTGGTGTCGTCCACTCCCCAGGACCCCCTGGGACCGACCTATTTCACACCGCTGTTCGGCCTGGATCTGGACAGTAATAATTTCTTCGCAACCTCGGTCGCCGTCCATACAACCACGCTCTATCCGGGTCTGACCCACGCGGTCAATGCCGTCGCCGTCGGCGTGGCGCCCGGCATCGAGGTCGACAATGCCCGTTACGTCGGACCGAGCAACGGTACGCGGGCTGAAATCCTGGCGGCGGTTGCGCTCTCTACGAACTGGGAAACCCTAAACAACGCCGTCCCCACCACCGGTGGAGGCTGGACCGCCAACGGCATTACGAACTTCACTTTGACTGCGCAGGCCCCAATCGGTCTGGCTGCGCAGTACCCGGGAGACATTGGAATCGAGGCCCACCCGGATGTCATCTTCGCTGACAGATTCGAGACGTACACACAGGTGACCGACCTTCAGCAGAACTGGGATACCGTCCGTCGAATCAATAACCTTCGAGTTGCGACAGAACCAGAGAACGTCTTCGGCGGGAGCCAGGCCCTTGAGCTTACGGTCCCTCAGAGCAATTCCGAACTGAGCAATACCATTCAAAAAGATCTGGCTCAAACACGCGATGTCTTGTATCTGCGTTACTACTCAAAGTTCCGGCCTCCCCACGACGTCCTCGGCTCGAGCCACAACGGAGCCATCATCTCGGCCGGCTACTACGTTAACGGGGTGGCCACACCCGCAGTTCCGGCCAACGGCACGAACAAATTCCTCGTCAACCTGGAGAACCGGAGGATCGATCCGCAGACGGGTGCGCCCGGCAAACTCAATATCTACATCTACCACCCCGAGCAACGGACCCAATTTGGTGACCATTTCTTCCCCACAGGCACGGTGATACCGTTCTCCAATCAGAGCTACGACTTCGGCCCGAGCTTCCTCGGCCGGCCCGACATCGTGCCCGCGCTCGACCAGTGGTACTCCTACGAATATATGGTCAGGGCCAACACCCCCGGCCAACGGGATGGGCAGGTCACCGTCTGGCTCGACGGTGTGCTCGTCGCCGACTTCCCGAACCTCAGGCTACGCGACATCAGCAGCCTGAAAATCGATCGCTTCGGCCTTTCGTTCCACATCGGCTCAAATCCGAACGGTGAGGCCAGGAAGTGGGTCGACAACGTGGTTGTGGCCACTTCCTACATCGGTCCGGTGCAAGTTCCCGCGCCGTGATCACTCAGGTTCGGGAAACGTATAATGACACCTGAACTGTCGGCCACGGGTACCTTCAACCGGTACGGCGGACCCGCGTCCATGAATCCGATGGCGAGGCAAAAAAAGACTTGCGGTCGCCGCCAGCCCGCCACTACTCTACGTCTAAAGAACGCTCGGTTTCCTCGAATAGGCGGAAGGGGCGGAATGGCCGCTGAGGCTCGGGCCACATCAGAGCGACGTCGTTGACCCGGCGAAGACGATGCGCGTGAGCCATCCGAACCCCTGAGTCGGGGCGGCTTAACACAGCCGCGGTCTCGAAACCAATCGCGTACATGGAGGGAGAACGGTCAATGCGATTCAGACTGACAGTCCTGATACTGGCTTTCCTGGCTGGAATGGTCGTGCCGGGCGAGGCGGCTCCTCATACCGTCCAACATGTGATCCAGATCAGCGTTGATGGCTTGCGCCCGGACGGCGTCACATCACTGGGCTCCACTCTCGCGCCCAACTTCTACCGACTGAGGACCGAGGGTGCGTTCACCGACAATGCGCGTACGGATTTCGACCACACCAATACACTGCCCAACCACACATCCCAAATTACGGGTCGCGGTGTGGCCGGCCCCCAGGGCCACAATTACACGAACAATGGAGATCCCGCACCGGGAGTCACCCTCCACAACAACCATCCAACGCTACCGTATATTTCCAGCGTTTTCGACGTCGTGCATGATAACGGCCTCTCCACCAGCCTCTACGCCAGCAAGAGCAAGTTCGTCCTCTATCAACGAAGCTACAACGGCTTTAACGGTGCGCCGGATGTCACCGGCCCCGATAACGGCAAAGACAAAATCGACGCCTACGTCAACAACAGCAACACGGCAACGCTTGTAAATGGTGCAGGTGGCTTTGTCGCCGCAATGCAGAATTCGCTGTTTAACTATAGTTTGCTTCATTTGAGGGATCCGGATTCAGCCGGACACGGCAGCGGATGGGGCTCTCAAGCCTGGCTGAATGCGGTTCAGGCGGTGGACGGCCTGTTGGGCAGCCTGTTCAACATGATCGACAACACGCCGCAGCTGCAGGCGAATACGGCCATTATCCTCACCTCCGATCACGGCGGCACGGGCACGGGCCACGGCACTGTTTCTAACCCTCTGAACTACACGATTCCCTTTTATGTCTGGGGACTGGGTATGCCCGGCGGTGCTGATCTCTACGCTTTGAACGGCTCAACCCGACTCAACCCCGCCAACGGGCGGCCCTCCTACGGCGCTCCCCTGCAACCGATCCGCAATGGCGACGCAGCGAATCTGGCCCTGGACCTGTTGGGACTGGGCCCGGTGCCCGGCTCGACCATCAATGCCTCCCAGGATCTGGCTGCGGCGGCCGTGCCCGAACCCTCCACCACCCTCCTCCTCGGAATCGGCCTGCTGGGATTAATCGGCTACGGCTGGTTCCGAAACGGGGTCCAGTGACCTGTACCACCCAAATCGGCGGACTCATCGCTCTGCGACGATTTCACTCAACGCTGTGGCTGAATCTGTTCTACAGTCCGCTCCCATCGAATCGTTCCGAATGAACCGGCAGCCAGCGGCAAAGCCGCTGCTGCCTCCCTAATTCCCTGCACAACCGCTCCAGGCAACAAGCCCCGTATCACGGGAGCAGTGGAGGCGCCGCCAGGACGAGGCGCGCGAAATGAGGGTTGACCGAGGCGTATTGGAAATACGTCGAGGCAACCCGAGCGAGCGCAACGACGTATTGGCGGATGGATCCGCTCCTCAAGCGAAGGGAGGGTTGACCGAGGCGTATTGGAATACGTCGCGGCAACCCGAACGAGCGCAACGACGTATTGGCGGATGGATCCGCTGCTCAAGCGAAGGGAGGGTAGGCCGAGGCGTATTGAAATACGTCGAGGCAACCCAATCGAGCGCAACGACGTATTGGCGGATGGATCCGCTGCTCAGGCGAAGGGAAAGGGAAACATAATCCAGCTAACCACAAATGCAACACCCAGAAACGACAGCAACACGAAGACGCCATAGCGGAGCTGTTCGCGGGGTTGCGTTTTATTGATCAGCGAAAATACGACGGATACGACCACAGCGAAGACGAACAACGAACTGAAGTGGGATATGGTCACGGCTTTCGCCCCTGGGCGATGTCGAATGCGTCGAGCACGATGAGGTAGTTCAGCAGTCCGGCCACCCAGAGATACGTGCTGCCATAATCGTAGCTGGGATTAGAGAGAAAACCGACGCCCAGACCCAAGCCCTGGGCCAGGAAATACGGTATGCCGACACCGACGTTGGCCAGAAACGCGAAAATATGTAATGGCTGTTCGGGCGCCATATCGTAAAGTCGGCCCTGCATCGCGAGCCCCAGCCCGAACATCACCAGAATTGATATCGTAAATGCGATGGCCCGGCCCCATCGTCCCAGACACAGATGAGAGGCGCCCGGGAAAAACCATCCCGTCGCACAGATCCCAAGCGTTGCCGCCATGCCGAGCGGCTTGCTGGGCATGGGCGGAGGCGTGATTTCCGGAGCAGAATCCGGCTGCTGCGTTTCTTTGGACATCAACTCAAGAAATGTTTTTCGCCAGAAAGCCCGCGAGTGCATCCCCCGCGAGACCGGCGTCCAAGCCTATTATTTCGAATTTTTTGTGTCTAGTCTTTTCTCCGGAATAGATCCGTATCGTCGAGGGTGCCACGCCAAGAGCATCTGCCAGATATAGTATCGCAGCTTTGTTCGCCTTTCCGTCCCGTGCAGGCGCGTTCACCTTCAGAACGAGGCATCCCTCGTTCCGTCGGACGAAGGTCGTGCGTGCGGCATTCGGAATCACCCGGATCTCGAGCGTCAAGGGCGATCTCCAAACAATGCGGTCCCCACTCTCACCATTGTTGCACCCTCTTCGATGGCGACCTCGAAGTCATGACTCATTCCCATCGACAGCTCCTCCAGACCGTACTCATGCGCATTCAGGCTTAATCTGCGGAAGTACGGGCGTACGTCTGCAGCCGACTCATGAAACGGCGGGATCGTCATCAGGCCCCTAAGATCCAGATTGGTCGAGGCCTGAATAACGTCAATCAACGATCCTAAATCTGACTCGAGAACCCCCGTCTTGGAAGCTTCATGCTCGAGCTTGACCTGGATCAGGACCTTCAAACGCCCGTGGGTCAGTTTATCCAGACGTCGGGCGAGCGAAACACTATCCACCGA
Organism: Terriglobia bacterium; assembly: GCA_965263045.1. Classification (GTDB taxonomy): domain Bacteria; phylum Acidobacteriota; class Terriglobia; order 20CM-2-55-15; family 20CM-2-55-15. The sequence goes on along the minus strand of CBDHGK010000041.1, from coordinate 2,037,045 downwards.
CTGAATACAGGAGAACAGTTCGACAGCTCTTCGAGCCTTGTTTGCCTGAAGGTGACCGATGAAATGAGTCTGGAATTCAGCGCAACCGGCCCCATGCCCCCGATGGAGCAAGGGAATCTTCTCCTCGGCCTCCTGCAATCGATTTTCGCCGATATCGTTGAGTCCGCTGTCGATCGCCTCCTGAATCCGACGGGCATCGACCCTCTTCGTAACACCGATGAGTCGCACGGACGCCGGATCCCGGCCCACACGCAGAGCGGCTGACTGGATACGCTCCAGTAAGCGCTGGTGATTTTCACTGATCTGAGTCATACGAGGTACCGGGAGCGGCCATTCCTGGGACTAACGAATGAGAATAGGATGGCCACGGGTGCGCGGCTGATAATCCGATTGCGGATGGGTGTCTCTGTCGAAGAATTTCTTACCGGAACAGCCGTCTTCGACACGCTCTCAACGACCGCATCCAGCGTGGGCGCACTCTAACTTTCTTACCATATTTAGTGCATAATTGCCTATTCATGCAGCGGTTGATCGTCATCCATTACAGTGAACTGGGCCTCAAAAAGGGTAACCGGGACTACTTCGAAAAACGGTTATGCCGCAATATCAACCAGATACTGAGCGGATGTGGCGTCAATAAGGTCCAAAGAATTTCAGGCAGACTCCTCCTCACTTTCGACGGGCAGGTGGCCCTCGACGAGATAAAGCGCAGGCTGCGACTGGTATTCGGAATCGCCTACTTTGGCGAGTCATTGATGGTGGATTGGGAGATTGAAGCCCTGACGGAATCCGTCTGGGGCCTCGTTGAAGACCTCCAGTTTGAATCCTTCCGCATCGATACCCGCAGACCCGATAAGCGCTTCCCGCTGAACTCGATGGAGGTGAACCGGCGGGTGGGCGAATACGTTCAGCAACGTTCCGGCGCCCGCGTGAATCTGAGTGCGGCCCAGTTGGTCTGTCGGATCGAGCTGGTTGAAGGCCGGGCGTTGATATCAGCGGAACGGATCAGCGGGTATGGCGGTTTGCCCAGTCACACGGGTGGGAAGGTCGGCGTCCTTCTCTCCGGAGGCATCGACTCACCGGTCGCCGCCTGGAAAATGATGCGGCGCGGTTGCAGTGCGTTCTTCATCCACTTTCACAGCTTCCCGCACACGAACAGAGAGTCTCAGGAAAAGGCGAAGCAGGTCGCCACCATTCTGGCCGCCCACCAGGGCCGGTCGCGAATTTGCCTGGTGCCATTCGCAGACATTCAGCGGAGGATTATGGTGGAGACGCCGCTCGAAACGCGTGTCATTCTGTATCGCCGTTATATGTTCCGGCTCGCAGAAATACTGGCAAAACGTGAAAAAGCCCGCGTCCTCGTGACGGGTGACAGCCTCGGGCAGGTGGCCTCCCAAACGCTGGAAAACATCGATGTCATCAGCCGCGCTATCTCGATGCCGGTACTGCGGCCACTGGTCGGCAGCGACAAGGAAGAAATCATCGGACTTGCGCGCCGCATCGGCACCTACGAAATTTCGATCCTGCCGGATCAGGACTGCTGTTCACTCTTCGTGCCCCGGCATCCGGAGACACGGGCCAACCTCAGGCGGATCGAACACATCGAATACGGTCTGGACCTTTCAGCAGAAGTCGAAACCGCGCTGGCCTCTGCCGAAGCGATGACACAGTACCCGGCACTTGAAACTGAACACTTCCCGTCCTCAGCGGCCTTGTAGCCCGTCCCTCTACGCGCTCGAATCACACCGGTTCGGGTCACCACGCACCAACGGGCCAATCGGGTGCAAACCTCCCGGGTGCCCTCCAGTGAGAACGAAAGTCCAAGTCAAGTTCTCGATTCGCTCCACGGCGTCATTCGTGGCCGAACCGGGTGGGCCGTCAGGCCCCGCCCAGACCGCCGGGTGGTGTAATATGTCCCAGGTGTGGCCCCCTCGCCATTCGAGATTTCCCCCTAAACCGACCGCGGGTCACCAGTGGACTCTTTCACGTAAGCGGAAGCGGATGAAGACTCCAAACTCCGAGGGTTTCCGGTCATGAAACCGGGCTTGTTCGTCAGCTTTGAAGGCATCGAAGGGTGTGGCAAAACCACGCAGATTTCGACACTGTCAGCCGGTCTCACCGGGCGGGGCATCGCCCACACCGTAACCCGGGAACCGGGCGGCACCGCCGTCGGCGAGGGTATTCGGCGGATTCTCCTCAACTCGGAAACGATCCAGTTGACACCGGCATCCGAACTCCTCCTGTTCTACGCATCGCGCAGCCAGAACATCACAGAAAAAATCCGTCCCGCGCTTGATCGGGGTGACGTCGTCCTTTGTGACCGTTTCTTCGATGCTTCACTGGCGTATCAGGGATATGGCCGGGGCCTGCCTCTGGAATTCATCCATGGCATGACCGGCCTCGTTTGCGGTCCGCACGTGCCAGAGATTACGATTCTGCTTGATATCGAAACGAAAGTCGGCCTCACCCGGGCGAGAGAACGCAACAGATCTCAGGCGGAGGACGAAGGCCGCTTCGAGGCTGAGGAACTGGCGTTCTACGAGCGAGTTCGACGCGGTTACCTGGAACTTGCCGAGCGGAGCCCTGAACGGATCAAGATTGTTCCAGCCCGGGGAACCATCGACAATATTCAGTCTGAAATCCGTCGCCTTCTGGAGCTTGACTGACATGGGCTTTGCGGATCCGTTTTTGGGTAACGACCGCGTCCTTTCCCAGCTGGACCGCAAACTCACAGCCGACCGGTTGGGGCACGCTATGATTTTTACGGGTCCCGAAGGCGTGGGGAAGCGCACGTGCGCGCTCCGAATTGCGAAAACACTGCAGTGCAAGAATCAGGAATCCCCACCCTGTGGCACCTGCACCCATTGCCAGAAGATCGAAAAGGGACTCCACCCTGATGTCGCGACGTTGACTCTCGAAGGTGACGCCCGTCAGATCAAGATCGAACAGATCCGCAAACTGCGGTCCACTCTCGAGTTCGAACCCTTGGAGGGCACTTCGAAGATTTATTTGATTGATCCGGCTGAACGCATGACGACGGCGGCCGCCAACGCTCTCCTGAAGGCGCTTGAGGAACCCCCGCCGGCCACCCACTATTTCCTCATCACGACGAATTCCATGGACTTACCCGCTACCGTCCGGTCGCGCAGTCAAATCTACCGTTTCTCCCCCGTTCCCCTTGAAGATATCCGCAAGGCCGGCATAGTCGACGAGCGCACCGTCAGGTGGTCTCAGGGGAGCATCGGCCGCGCCATGAACACAGACGCCGAAGAATTAGTGTTGCAGCGCGAAACGTTGCTGCACTTTCTGGAAACCGCAATGACGGCCCGGGACGAGATGCTCGTCGACCTGTTGGTTGCAAGCGCCGAACTCACCCGTTCAAAGGATGATTTTCCGGAACGCATTCGAATCCTTGGAGTGCTCGTTTCGGACCTGCTGTTTCTTGAAACAGGCCTGGATCACCGCCTTGTCAATGTCGACATCCGAGAACGACTGGAGCACCTTCAGGGTTCGGCATCGTTGGACCGCATTGTCCAGGTTGGGGACTGTCTCAAATTGATCGAAGGGAACCTGAAGTCCAATGTTAATCGGCAAATGATGGCCGATCGGCTTGCCCTCACTTTGAACCCGTCAACCGCTGAATTACTGAATGACAAACCCTGAGAATACCGATAAAATACGTGCATTAGGGTGAACGACATACCGTAGTCAGTAGGAATCCGATTCCAAAAAAGTTCTTCGTTTGACGACCCGAGTTTAACTTACTCACAACGGCTGGGTAGGCTGGCGGGAATACACCCGTTCGGGTCAGGAAGTTCGCAATCACTACGGGTATAACCGTCTCCGACCCTAGCAGCACGTGGCAGAAGCCTCGCGGGCCGCGCGGAGGGGTCTTCGGGCTGCAGGCGCGAAGTGAGGAGCGGAACGACGTCTTTTCGTCGTGACCGACGAGTGACAAAGCCTGGGGGGCGCCTGCGGCCTCCGTTTGAAACGTCGGTGGCCCCCCTGCGCCCATAGGGTTACGGCGAAACGGGGCCGTCTTCGTTGTCGCCGACTCCTCGCAATGAATGAGCATTGCAGCGTCGTCGCCTCCTAGAATCCGGCCCCGTTTGGCCTTAACGCGGCCCGCGAGAGTTCTGCCACGGGCTGCTAGACAATACGCCAGAGCATAACGAGGAAAGCGATGTCCAATCGGAAATTGATCCGTCCAAGCCTGTCAGAAGTGAAAGAGCAGATGACGGTCCGGCAAGTCAGGAGAAAACCGGCGCCGACCGACCAGACGAATGCCGAGAATTTTTACTACGTTAAACAGATGCAGAACCGGACGCCGATGGTCCTGGTGTTAAATGATGGCGAGCAGATTCATGGCATAATCGAGTGGTACGACAAAGACTCCCTCAAGGTCAACCGCACGTCGGCCCCCAACCTTCTGGTCCTCAAGCACAACATCAAATATATCTATAAAGACGGTGAAAACAGCGACTGAGTCCGGTCACGTATCGGATTCCGGGACAGGGATATTTGATGAAAATCGGGATCACCGCCGGAGATCCAGCAGGGATTGGTCTGGAAATCATCCTACGGTCGATCCCTGGTTTTCTGTCTCGTGCCGCGTGGGTCCTCTACGGCGAAACGGCTGACTTTGAAGTCAATCTCCACAGATTCGCGCCCGATCTTCCGTGGTCCACCGTCACCAACCTGGACAACATCCACACAGGACGTCTCTGGTTTTCGTCGACCGGAAATGGGGATATGACCCCCTGGGCCAAGGGAACGGGCGAGTCCGGCCGCCGCGCCCTTGTCGCACTGGAGGCGGGCGGCCTGGCGGCCTGCTCGGGCAACCTGGCGGCCTTGGTCACGGCGCCGGTCAGCAAGGAACTGGTCGGACCCGCCTTTACCGGACAGACGGGATTTCTCGAAGAGCAGTCTGGCGCTCGACATGCCGCAATGTCGTTCTTTACCGAAAGCTTCAAGGTAGTCCTGGCAACCACACATATGTCGCTATCCGACGCGATTTCATCGCTTTCAAAACCCTCTTACGTCAATCTCATCCGATTGATTGATTCCGAATTCCGGCGGTACGGTTACGATCGTCCCCGAATCGCCTTGGCCGCTGTGAACCCGCATGCGGGGGAAGGAGGTATGTTCGGAACCGAGGATGATCGCATCCTGAAGCCTGCGGTCCTGGAGTGTGGGACACACGCCATACGGGTTTCCGGACCCTACCCGGCGGACAGCGTGTATCAGCGGGCGCACGCCGGGGAGTTCGATATCGTTCTGGCTCCGTATCACGATCAGGGATTGATACCGGTGAAGCTAATCGCCCCGCGGTCCGCCGCCAACGTCACGCTCGGTCTTCCCTATGTCCGGACCTCGCCCGACCACGGCACGGCGTTTGAGATTGCAGGGCGCGGAGTCGCGGAAACCGGGGGCATGGAAACAGCGTTCGGGTGGGCTCTCGAACTGGCCAGCCGCCTGCGGGCGCCGGGCTAGCCCGCATAGATCACCAATCGACGCGTGATTGCGATTTTGCGTAAAAGAACCCTGGGTGGGCGCGAGATGGTGTGGGGGGAGCGTCTCAGGGTGAATTGACGAGTTTTTGGCGATGTGAGAAGCGGATTTTCGTGCTCAATAGAGCGTTGACGATCGCGATCAGACACACCTCGGCTCGGACTGGGTAAGCGAATCGATTTCAGGGACGAAGCCGCAGCGTCGGTGTCAGCATCGCAGTGGCATTGTTTGTAGGTTGCGGACAACGGCGGCATAGACCTCGGCGTAAGGACAGGCTTCAGCCATCGACACCCAGACGTTTCGGACCGTGAACCGGATGCGGGCACCGATCTTGAGCAGCTTCAGCCGGATCGTGCCGCATTGAGCGCGCGCCAGTTCGGTGCCCTGGAGCCCGAGTCGACGCAGGGCCTGCATGATCATGTAGGCGGCCGAAGACAGATACAGTCGGAGTTGATTGGCGCGCATGGTGGCCGCGCTGGTGCGGTCGGCAAACAGATCCAGTTGTTGCTCTTTGATCCGGTTCTCCATGTCGCCGCGCGCACAGTAGAGATCTTCATATAGCGCACGGGCCTCCCAACGTTGCGGTGTGAGGGAGGTGACGATGAATCGGGGATTGGCGCCCTTGGCCAGAACCTCGGCCTTGCCCACGACGCGCCGTTGCTGGCTCCAACTGTCTCGTGTGCGATAGCGGAAGTCCTTAAATATCCGTGCCGATTTACCGGTGGATTCAAACTCCGATTTCGCCTGAGCCATGGATTCAGCGATGACCTCCTGGAGTCGCTCGTTCTTGGCCAATCCCACCACGTAATCCACCTGATGGGATTCACACCAGGTCAATAAATCATCTCTGCAAAAACCCGAGTCGCCACGGACGATGATCGACACATCCGGCCAGCTCTTCCGGATCTGTCCGATGATGCGGGTCAGCTCCTCAACCGATCCGGCCGCGCCATCGATGTTGGAGCGTCGCAATCGGGCGCACAGCAGATGCTCACCCGAGAAGATATACAACGGCAAATAACAGTAGTTGCCGTAATAGCCATGAAAGAATCGTCCCTCCTGTTGCCCGTGGATCGGATCGTCGGTGGCATCGAGGTCCAGAATGATTTCTTCAGGCGCCGATTCATAGGCTGCGATGAATGCATCGACCATCCAGCGGTCAATCTGGTCGGCATCCATCGCAATTTTCTTGTATCGTTCCTCCGCCCCCACTTCGGCACCGGTCAACTCCAGCCGATTCAGCGTGCACTTGCCCGCCAGCGCCTTTCCCCGGTCGCTGGCTTGCCGCCGGTTGCCTCCCAGCGGATCGGCCTTATCGATGGCCACGGCGAGCATCGGATCGGTGCGTAGTTGGTCGTGATCGTTCAGGTCTTCATATCCCAGACACAGGCCATACACCCGTTGCCCAATCAATTCCTTCACCGTGTGCTCGATCAATCGCGGGTCCCGATGATCGGCGAAACATTCGGCAAGTCCCCCGACCAGTCCGGTTCGTTTTTCGACTTCCCTCAACAGCAGGACACCCGCGTCGGATGTGATCTTCCCTCCGTCGAATCGAGCCTTCACTTTTCGTTGATTAAGTCCGTGAAATTCGAACGTCGTTTGGTTACACTCTGTCGTCATAAGGGCCGCCTTTGTTTGGTTGCTAAAACGTCTTCGACAAACGCTTTATGCCAAACAGGGCGGCCTTTTCTGGTCCATCTGGTGATTTATGCGAGTCAAGCCCATTCTTAGTTGAAACTCTCCACGGCTCACGATGGGTCATGCAACCTTCTTCTTCGATCTCGTCGACGTCTTCGCCTCAATTTTCAGCTCTCGCTGGAGGGCTTCGCGGAGCTTTGGAAGATGACGGTAGCCGATCACCTTCCTCAGGCGCGGTTCGATGTCGATGAGCGCCGTCGCCAACCAGCGTTGCCGCTGACTCGAGTTCTTCCAATGATCGACCTTCGCACACCTTTCCTCGACAAGGGCATTGACCGATTCCAGGCAATTCGTCGTCTTGAACGAACGGCCCAAGACCCCGTACACGCCGAGCCGATGCAACGTGAGGGTCTCTTCCAGGCCTTCCTCAAGGCTCGCAGCCCCCGATTGGTTTCGCTCCTCGAGCTCTCCATGGAGCTCTCCGAGCGCCGCCCGAGCTTCGTCGTACTCCGGGCGCTCGTAGGCCCGCTGCAGCCGGCGTCGCCACACGGCTTGCTCGGTCTTCGATAGGTATCTCACGACGTTCTCGCGTTTGTGCCATTGGCAGCGTTGGACCAGGGCTCGATTCCTGAATGCCTTCTTGACCGCCGCCCGCAGACCTTTGCCGCCGTCGACAATCACCAGCACGCCTTCAGAGATGTCCAGGCCCCGCTCCATCAACGAACGGAGAAACGGAGTCAGCACTTGCTCGTTCTCCGTGTCGGTCTCCACGAAGCCCAAGAAGCGTTTGTCGCCCGAAAGCGTGACGCCCAGGGCCACTACCATCAGGGCGTCGGCAAACGCCTTCCCGTCCAGGAAGATCGCCACGACGTCCTCGCCACTCAGATCCCGCTCCTGCATCTCCCGAAGTTTCGCGGCACTCGCCTGGACGAATCCTCGAGACACCGTCGAACTCGACAGTCCGATCGCTCCCGGAATCGCTTCAGCGGCCGATTCATAGTTCCGGCAGGAGATCCCATACAGCACACGTCTGAGCAGTAGCTCGTTCACCGCGCCACCCGGACTGAGTTCCTCGTAGGTCCGAAGCGGAATCTCCCCGCCCGCCACGCTGCGCACTCGAGGCACCCGAACCGGCACCCGCTGGCCACCCAGCCCCACGGTCCCCGGATTGCTCCCGTGTCGCCGGCCCCGCAACGCCGCCTCCTTTCGTGCGTATCGCTCACCCGCCAACGACTTCACTTCCTCGTCGAGCAACTCCTCCACGTGCATCAACCCCAGTGGGATCAACGCCCGAATCATCTCCACCTTCGAGTCCAATTCCAGTCCCGAGTATTCCTCCCGGCTCAGGACCTCGACCTCACCCAGCACACGCGACTTCTTGCGTTTCTTTACCGAACGTAACAGACTCCTCATCTCGGCTCCTTTCTCTTACAGGCTTGATGTTGTTTCTTCCAATACCATCAAACCATGGGGTTTGGAGCCGTTTCAATTTCCAACTAAGATTGGCACACATTCATTTATGCGGGCTAGGAGCCTGAGACAGAAGTTCTCGATATAAGATACGCTCGGTCGTTCAATCGGCCGACCATCTCTACCGCGTCAAGCGCGGAGGGCCGAACGACCGGCGACCCTCACCATCATCCTGATGGCGAGGCCTGTATGGATCGGCAGAATCGTGAAGTGGTCCCCGGAAGAACCCGCAGCGTTCCTCGCTGCGGGTGGACGGCTTTTACGTTAAAGAGGCGGTAGCCGAGGCGTCCAGAGTAATAAGATAATCGGGTCGGACTGAGACACGCTAATAAGGAACGAATTTGTGACTCACAATACTAGGAGCGACACAGGGAGCAGAGCCCGTAGATCTGTAATTTGTGGTCGAGGACTTTGAAACCAAGTCGGGACGATGCTGATTCTTGAATCTTCTCCAGTTCGGCGTTCAGGAATTCGATCGACCTCCCGCAACCTGTGCAGACCAGATGGTCATGATGGGTGTGGTTGTAAAGATGTTCGTAGCGGGTGAGACCATCCGCCAGGTCGATCTCACGCGCCAATCCGGCCTGGGTCAGTAGCTTCATCGTGCGGTAGACGGTCGTGTACCCGATTCTTGATTCTTCAACGCGTACGTCGCGGTAGATGTCTTCGACACTGCGGTGGCCTTCGCCGGTCAAAAAGGTTTCGAGAATCAGTTTCCGGTGGGGGGTCTGCTTTAGCTTGTTTGCTGCTAAATATTCCTTAAAGACCTGCATTTCGGGCGAGATCTTTGTCATGGGTTCAGGTCGGAGGCTGTGTCGGAATCAGTTTGACCACATCGTTGTAGATTACGAAAACGATCAGCGTCAGCAGGAAGACGAAGCTGACCTGGACAATGCGCTCCTTCACAGCCAGGCTCAAATCGTGCCGTGTGATGCCCTCGATGAGGAGCAGAAACATGACACCGCCATCCAGTATCGGTATTGGCAAGAGATTGATAACACCCAGGTTGAGACTGATCAAAGCCATGAAACGCACCAGCGGCGCGATGCCGGCCTGCAGGGCTTGCCCGGAATAGTTAACGATTCCAATCGGTCCGTCCAGCGATCGCATGGACGTCTCGCGTCGTACCAGTCGGCCGAGTATCTCGAAGATGAGCATGGCGTCGCCGGCGTTCGTTCGGAGCGACCGCGCAACCGAATCCACAAAACCAAGTTCGATCATCACCATGGGGACCGTTGGGTACATGATCCCGATCATCCGCTGGCCGTCCGAATTGACTTCAGGCTGTATTTCCAAATCCACCCGCTGGGTTTCGCAAGGTTCTTCTGAGCTTTGAACCGAAGAACCCACGGCACCGACACAGCGCAAAACCGATACGGAAAGTATCTCGCCTTCGCCCGACTGAATGATTTCGTTGATCGAGCGGTTGGATCTCTGGAGGTCAACGTCGTCCACAGCTATGATTTCATCGCCGGCAAGCAGGCCCCCGCGTTCGGCCGGCGAATCCGGGCCGGAGTACCCCTCTATAACGACGCGGCTGCGTGGAAACATGCCCGCGTAGCCGGTCTCGTTACGGGGCTGACGTGCCGGAACCAAAGTGATGTTGAGGCGGGTTCCATCGCGATCGATGGTGGCCGCAATGGGTCGTTCCGGACTCAGGATGACGTTGATTTCCACCGCCTGCCAGTTGGGGTTCTCTTCCCCATCGAACTCGACAATCAGATCGCCAGGCTGGAATCCCGCGGTCTCGGCCGGAGACCCTTCTTCAACGATGTCGACCCGTGCTTCACCCTGCAGGAACTCCGGTACATTCGTTCCGTACATGTAGAGCCCAGTCAGCAGAGCCACCGCAAGTACGCCGTTCATTGCAGGACCTGCAAAGGCGATGAGGAATCGTTGCCATTTGGGTTTTGAAAGAAACTCGTTCGGATCGCCCGTGACATCGTCGCCGGGATTCTCCCCCGACATCTTGACGTATCCGCCCAGGGGGAGGACGCTGAGCCGGTAGTCGGTCTCCCCGTATCGGAATCCGAACAGCCGTGGGCCAAAGCCGACGGAAAACGTTTCGACGCGAACCCGGAACAGCTTCGCAACTAAGAAATGACCACCCTCATGGATGACAATGATCACTCCCAGAACGATCAGGGCCCCTACAATACTGGATAAAAGTGTCGCCATCGCAATCAGACTCTACATGTCAGCAAAGTCCTAAGAATTCTATCATGGAAGCACAGCCACTTCGGTTAGATCTGGATGGCGTCGAGGCCGTGTTTTGGTGACGTTCAGTCCATCGGACCACACGATCAAAATCGGGTTCACAGGCATTTTCGGTCATCTATTGTTCAGACGTGATCGCGGGGCTCCGCTCCCGCTCCTTGCACTGGAATCTAGGGGGCGCGTGGTGCCGGCCTTCGCGCCAGTACCTCGTGCACCCGGTTGCGCGCCCACTGGTCGGCCGCAAGCACCCGTTCCACAGTATCGACCGGGCCCGGCGCATGGGTGCTGAGGACGGCCTCAATGACCTCGATCACTTCGCTGAAGGCGATGCGGCCCTGGAGGAAGGCTTCAACTGCAACCTCGTCCGCGGCGTTGAGGACGGCAGGAGCGGTACCACCCAGTTTGATGGCCCTGTATGCCATCGACAGAGCCGGAAATTTCTTATGGTCGGGATCTTGAAACTCGAGTGCAGGCAGCGCGGTCAAATCCAGCGATGGAACAGGCGACGCCCTGCGGTCTGGATACGTGAGTGCATACTGGATCGGCCCGCGCATATCCGCAGCGCCCAGCTGCGCCACAATCGAGCCATCCACAAACTCGACCATGGAATGGACGATCGACTGCGGGTGGATCACGACATCGATCGACGTGGACGGGATGTCAAAGAGCCAGCGGGCTTCAATAATCTCGAAACCCTTATTCATCAGTGTCGCCGAGTCTACGGTTATGCGCGGTCCCATCTTCCAGGTCGGATGCCTGAGAGCCTCTTCCGGGGTCACCGTCCCAAACTCGGAAATAGGTCGATTCAAGAATGGCCCACCGGATGCCGTCAGGATCAGGCGGCGGACTTCCTGACTTCGACCCGCGCGGAGACACTGATCAATCGCATTGTGCTCACTATCGACCGGTAGAATCACTCCCCCATTCTTGTCCGCTGTTTTTCGCAAGAGCTCACCAGCAATGACCATCGCTTCCTTATTTGCAAGCGCAACCCGTTTCCCCGACTGCAGGGCCGCATATGTCGGTTCCAGTCCCGCCGCACCGACTGCGGCGGATACGACGAGGTCGACATCCGGAGCCGCGGCCACCTGCCGAAGCCCTTCCCTCCCGCCGAGGATCCGGGGCACGTCGATCCCCAGCGTCGCACACTCCATTCGGAACCGTTCCACCTGAGAGGAATCGGCGACAACGACAGTCCGGGGACGATAGCGGGCGGCTTGCCCGGCCAGGACGCCAACCGAACGGTTTGCCGCCAGGCCGACGACCTGGAGCTCGCCGTCGAGAGAGTCGACGACGTTCAGTGTGTTGCAGCCGACGGATCCCGTCGAACCGATAATGGCGATACGCTTCATCAAACAATCCGCAAGAGTAAATAGAACACGGGAGCGGCGAAAAGAAGACTATCGACGCGATCCAGGATGCCTCCGTGCCCCGGTAGGCGATTCGACGAGTCCTTGACACCTGCACCGCGCTTGAGCGCTGACTCACACAGATCGCCAGCCTGCCCGGCTGCCGCCGTCATCAATGATATCGGCGCCAGCCACACGGAGGGTGTGTCCAGGAACAGGCCACCAAGTCCAATACCTGCAGCCAGACTTGCCAGGAGTCCGGCAACGGCCCCCTCGATCGTTTTGCCCGGACTGATCCTGGGCGCCAGTCTGTGTTTTCCCCACCCACGACCGACGTAGTAGGCGGCCGTGTCTCCGGTCCAGATAATTCCCAGAACAACAAATACCGCGAAACGCGGCAGTACGACGAGAAATCCAAGGAGCATGCAGGTATACATCAAACCTGCAAGGAGGCCCCCGACCCGCCTCAATCCCCCGCGGCGTGCTCGCGAACCGATAACGGTCGTCACCAGGCTAACCCCGCCCACTAGGAACACGCCGGCGGTCCAGGCAGGAGAACCGAGAAAAGAGAGCGTCAGGGCTGCACCCACAGGAAGGAACCAGGGGCCCGGACGGGTCACTTCCCAACCCGACCCCTTCGACGCGGCCAGACCGAGGAATTCATCCAACGCCAGGACACCCACGAGCGCCACCATCGAAGCGAAGATCCAGTCCGACCCCCAATACGTCACACCCAGAACCACCGGGAGGCCGGCCGCGGCGGTCAGCAGACGCTTCATCGCGTCATGGGAACACGGACGCCATCGGCGCGACCTGCCAATCCACCATAGCGGCGTTCGCGCTTTTGAAACGCAATGACTGCCTCGTAGAGATGCTGTCGGCGGAAATCAGGCCAGAGTGTATCGGTGACCCAGATCTCGGAATAGGCAATCTGCCACAGAAGAAAATTGCTGATACGGAGTTCGCCACTGGTTCGTATCAGCAGGTCCGGATCGGGCAGGTCAGCCGTGTAGAGCCTGCGGACCAGTGCTTCCTCTGTGATTCCGTCCAGCAGCGCGGGATGTTGTTTGGCCTCAGACAGGATCGAGTTCACAGCGCGGATAATTTCTGCACGGCCGCTGTAGTTGAGCGCGACGTTGAATCGAAGGCCGGTATTCGTTCGCGTTCTGTTGATGGCCGATTCCAGCTCCCGCTGAATTGACGGGCCCAATGGGTCCGTATCGCCCAGAGTGTCGAATCGAATGTTATTCCGATCAATATTGTCGAGTTCCTTGTCGAGATACTCCCGCAGAAGAAGCATGAGCGTCTCGACTTCCCTTTTCGGACGCTTCCAGTTTTCTGTGGAGAACGCGTACAGGGTCAACGCCCCGATTCCCAGTTCGGCCGAAGCTTCAAGAACATCGCGCACGGACGCAATCCCGGCCTGATGCCCGGCCACCCGGGGGAGGCTCTGTTGATTCGCCCAGCGTCCGTTTCCGTCCATGATGACGGCGATGTGCACCGGTAGTGCCTTGGGATCAATCAGGTGAATCAGATCTTGTCCGGCGTCAGACATAACGAATGCCATGTTACCACTTCACCCCGATACCGCCGGAAACGACCGGCCACGGCGAAGGCACAGTGTTCAGATCCATCCGTTCAACAGGATTAATACTCAACAGACACCAAATGAAGGCCCTTGGCGGGGGCCGACGGACCCGCGCGTTGCCGGTCCCGGGCGGCGAATATGTCTACGATCTCTTCGGGTTCCATTCGCTTCCGGCCGACTTCAATCAACGTTCCCACGATCGTGCGGACCATGTATTGCAGAAAACCGTCTGCTCGAATCCGGAATATCCATTCTTCACTGCTGCGCTCCCATTGTGCTTCGTACACCTCCCGGGAGGCACTGGCGGTGGCAGTGGAGGCAGCGGAAAATGACGTAAAATCGTGCCGTCCCTGAAACTGCGCCGTGGCGTGATCGATCTTGTCCGGGTCGAGATATTGCCAGATCGAATGCACATATCGGAAATGGAATGGAGATACGACCGGGGATCGCCACAGGTGATACTCATACGTTTTGGCACGGGCTGAAGCGCGCGCGTGAAAATCGAGCCGCATTTCTTCCACCGATATGACTCGAATGTCCGGAGTCAGCAATGCGTTCACACTGCGGTGAAAAGCATCGGTATCGATTGCCTTGTCCGTGTGAAAGTGCGCGATCTGTCCATGGGCATGGACACCGGCATCGGTGCGTCCTGAACCGTGGGTTGTGACTTCGTGGTCCAGAATCCGTCCGATGACACTCTCCAGTTCTCCTTGAATCGTCGGGACACCGGGTTGAAACTGCCACCCGTGAAAGGCGGTGCCGTCGTAGGCAACGGTTAATTTAAGGTTTCGCATGGGTCTGCTGGAATGAAGCGACGCACTATACCATAACTTGTTTGCCCAGCAGAGGTCGGGTCGACTCGACGTGTGGAAGGAGAATGACCACGAATGGAAAGTTGCTGAGTCGGCCGGATAACCCCCGGTCATCACCATCAATACAAAGGGCCGCGGCTATATTCCAGACTCTCTGATCGAGGCACAGCTTCCGGCACGGAGGGCGCGTCCGGTTCGGTATACTGCGGTGATGGATTTGACCATCGCATTGCTGTTCGGGCTCTGTGTCGGAAGCTTCCTCAACGTTTGTATCGCACGACTGCCATTGGGCATCTCCGTTGTCAGCCCCCGTTCACGGTGCCCGAATTGCGAGATTTTGATCGCAGGGTACGACAATATCCCGCTGCTAAGTTACGCATTCCTCGGTGGCCGCTGCCGAAAATGCCGGACCCGGATTTCACTCCGATATCCCGGTGTAGAAGCAGTGTCGGGGACGATCAGCGTGTTGCTTGCGTGGCAACACGGTCTGAGTTTTTCCTGGGCCGTCGATTTCATGTTTGCAGCTTCCATAATCGTGCTGATTCTAATCGACCTCGACCACCGTATTCTTCCCGACGTCATAACTCTGAACGGAATCTGGATCGGGATCCTGGTGACCCTCTATCTGGCCTCTCCCAGCCCGTTTGTCGAACAACTATCCTCCTTCGTCGGAGCGGAGGTATCCAACCCGTACGCGGTTGCCCTGACGGCCAGCCTGGCTGGAGTGGCGTTTGGAGGGGGCCTGCTCTGGTTGGTCCGGGAAACTTTCTACCGGATCCGTGGAATCGAAGGAATGGGACTGGGTGACGTCAAAATGATGGCCATGGTTGGCGCGTTCCTGGGCTTGCCGCTCACATTGCTGACCATTCTGCTGGGATCAGTCCTCGGTTCCGTCATCGGACTTGCCCTCATCCGCCTGTCTGGAAAAGGACGCGACTACGAACTCCCTTTTGGCACCTTTCTCGGCGGAGGCGCTTTGGTCGCCGTACTGTATGGGAACGAACTCATTCGCTTCTATCTAGACAACTTCTTTCCGCAATAGCAACGTCCGTCACTCCCTTTTTCTGCCGGCGCGCTCGATGAGCGCACACCATCAATCACGACCCCGGAAATTCCAGAATGGATTTCGGATTCTTAAGGGCCCGTCCCCACCGGCCACGTACTGCAATTTCCTCCGGTGGCACCCATATACGACGGCCAAACGACCCTTCATGCGCCACCGGGCTTGGTGCCCCAGTGCAGGGCCGCGATACCGCCCGTGAGGTTCCGGTACCGGACCCTCTCAAAGCCAACGGACGTGATCAGATGAGCGAGTTCCGGCTGCGATGGGAAGCGGCCGACGGAATCCGGCAGGTACCGGTATGGTCCGTCGGTTCCCGAAATCCAGGTACCCAGGCGGGGGAGAATGTGACTGAAGTAGAATCTGAACACCGCTCGGAACACCGGCCATACCGGTTGCGAGAACTCAAGGACAACGAGGTTTCCGCCAGGCACAAGGACACGCAGAATTTCCTGGAGCCCAAGGTCCATGATTTCCACGTTACGGAGGCCGAACGCCACGGTTACAAAACGGAAGGTCCGATCACGAAATGGAAGAGCCAGCGCATCCGCACCCGCGAGACTGGTGTGCGAGGGTTCGGAACCGGTTCCCATCTTCGCCTGTGCGTGGAGCAGCATGGGATGACAGAAATCCGCTCCGACCACCTCGATGTCAAGATGGCGCTTGAGATCAAGCATGAGGTCCCCGGTTCCTGTACAAAGGTCCAGGCAAATGTCTTCTGGAGAGGGTCCCATCGAGCGTATCAGACGGACCGTACTGCGCCTCCAGTAGCGATCAACCTGGAGCGATAGCAGTCGGTTGAGCAGATCGTACCGATCCGCGATCGCTGCAAACATTCTCTGGACGTCGGGACCGGGTGGCGCCCGGTAGTCATTCATCGGGACAGGCTCCGGAGTACGGTACCCACAAGCCTCGGAGGAATGCCGGACTCAACTTCGACCTTGCCCACCCGGTGCGGAAGCACGAAATGAATGCTCCCGTCACGGATTTTTTTGTCATGCTGCATCGACTGCGTTATCTCCTTCACCGACAACCCCGCGATTGACGGCAAGGGTCCAACAGACCGGACAGCGCCATCGATTCTGGACGCTTCCCGGGCTTTGATCCGGCCCAATCTTTCTGCGATCCGCGTGGCTCCGATCATGCCAAGCCCTACGGCTTCGCCATGGGTGATACCGCGGTATTTAGATGCGGCTTCAATCGCATGTCCCAGCGTATGGCCAAAGTTTAAAACTCGCCGCAATCCGCCTTCTCTTTCATCAAGCTCTACGATATCGGACTTGATGCGCAGGCAACGGTAGACCAGATCGTCCATTACCATCGGGTCTTTGCGAAGGATGTCGGCAAGGCGATGTTCGAAGTGATCAAAAAGGTCTCGGTCTCGGATCACTCCGTACTTGAGAGCTTCCCAGAGTCCACTCCGATATTCGCGCGGCGGTAGTGAAGCCAGTAATTCCGGGTCAGCCAGGACCAGTCGTGGCTGATGGAAGGATCCGATAAGGTTTTTGCCAGTCACATGGTTGACGCCCGTCTTCCCTCCAACGCTCGAATCGACCTGGGCCAGCAACGTTGTGGGTACCTGGACCACGGAGATGCCTCTTAAGTAGACAGAAGCAGCAAAACCTGCCACGTCGCCCACGACCCCACCGCCGAGCGCGATAACAGTGGCCTCCCGGGTCAGCCTCAACCCGACCATGGCATCGATAATGCGGCTCACGGTACGGAGCGTTTTGGCGCGCTCTCCATCCGGAATCATGATTATGGGGCTTCGGCCAAAAGGGCGCTTCCCGACGTGGTTGAGCACCTTTCGCTGGGAGACAACGATGAAGGGGGGATGGAGGCCAGCTGCCCCGAGATGGTCCAAGATATTCTTGTAGCCACCGGAGTCCACGAGAATTTCGGATTGTGACGTCTCGAGCGTCAAACGTATTTTCTTCATTGCACAAACGAAACGGGCGGCCGATGGGGCCGCCCGTTACTGGATGAGATTCGGAACTGATCGATTACCTTCGCCGAGCTATTTCACCACGCGCTCTGGTCGACAGATCTCTGGCCTCAGGTAAGAGATTCAATGCGGCCAGGATCTGTTCATCTCCTTCCAGCCGTACCTGCGTGGCATCCGCCACTCCCAAGCGGTTGTAGAAGATCTCGTATTTGATCTTCCGTGCAACATAGTCTTTGTTTTCGGCAACTGCGGCCTCTGTGATCTGTACGTCTCTTTCCCGCAGGTGTGCGATGAAGTCATCGATCATTTCATCAGAAACCTCGAACGAAGAATCGACAACGGGGTGGTCTACAAGGTACTGGTTGGCAAACGAGTAAAACACAAAACGTTTGTCCATCAGATCCTGAGACTCGTTCAACTCTCCCATCGAGACCAATTCATCAGGAGTAATGCCTCCACCACCGTAAACGATCCGTCCCAGGTCGGAGTACTTGATATCGTCATCGGAGGGAGCGGGTGGCTCGCCGCGCTGGTTGTAGTAGTCAAATTCGGATATTCCAGAATAGTCCCGCTGAATCAACCGCCCGCTTGGCGTATACCACTTTTGCGTGGTCAGCGCGAGGCCGGCCCGTTTATTCAGTGGAAAGACCGATTGCACCAAACCTTTTCCGAAACTCGTTTCGCCCACGATGAGGCCTCTGTCGTGATCCTGAATGGCCCCTGCCACAATTTCCGATGCACTTGCACTCTGGTGGTTGATGACGACAACTATGGGATACAGGTTGTCGTTGTTCACCCGCTGGGACGCGTACGGACGATTAGATCCGCTCGTCCGCCCGCGGGTCTCGACTATCGCCTGGTCCTTCTGGAGAAAAGTTTCTGAAACATCGATCGCCTGCTGCAGGAGCCCGCCCGGATTCCCGCGCAAGTCCAATATGAGCCCTTCCAGGCTATCGTCGCTATCGTCCCGAAGGTCTCTGAGCGCAGACCGTAGTTCGCTCCCGGTGGTTTCTGCGAAGCTATCGAGTTTGATGTAACCGATACCTTCCCGAATGTGAAACGCGCTACTGATCGTAAACCTGGCAATTTCGTCGCGGACGATCGTAATTTCAAGGGGTTCCTCGACACCCGGTCGCACGATGGTCACATCCACGGGGGTTCCCTTGGGACCTTTCAATTTGCCCACGATGGAAGTCAGGTCAGAGCCCTCGGTGGCCTCTCCGTTCACATGACTGATCACATCCCCAACCCGCAAGCCGACCTTCTCAGCGGGCGCGCCCGGGAATGGCGGCGATACGACCGTGACCTTGCCAAAGCGGCTGCTGACGGTAATGCCAAGACCGTAGTAGCGCCCCTGCTGATCTTCCCTGAGCCGTGTAAAGTCGGCTGGAGTAAAGAATTTGGAATGTGGATCCAGCGTCCGCAGCATGCCGTCGATCGCGCCGTAGACGGCAGTCTCCGGGTTGACCTCGGTCGCGTGATTCTCTTCGACCAGGCTCAGCAACGCCGTAAAGGTCTTGAGCGCGTCATCCAGTTCACCCTCTATTTCCTCAACCCGGGCCCTCGCGTCGACTTGCGTACTGTAGAGACCCCCCAACAACGCTGTCGCCGTTAAAGCTGCGGTCCAGAAAAGTATAGTCCGGGATGATCTTAGCTTCATGTGAACCCCTTTCGAAACGAGTAGTGCGATTATAACAAAAGGCGTCAGTCAAATTCGAGCAACAAAACCTTTGTTTTGTGGCGATCACGAATCCAGGACCAGCGTCCATGGGCGGAACTTTAGTTTGACGCCATTTCGCGCCTGCCGCTATGATGAAGTGATCTTCTAGTCGGAGGTACGATTTATGGGCCAACTGGGTTTTCAGGAGCTTCTCGTAATCTTCATCATCGCGCTCCTGGTATTCGGTCCGAAAAAGCTGCCGGAGCTGGGCAAGTCGCTGGGAAAGGGACTCCGCGAATTCAAACGGGCCACCAATGACTTGAAAGCTTCATGGGACGACCAGTTGAAGGACGCAGAGAACGAAATTTCCAGCACCGCCCGCGATTTCCGGGATATCCAGAAAGACGTCAACGTGAGTATGAACGAATCGGTCACTCCCGATCCGGCCGCACCTGCCTCATCGACGCCGCCTGAATCGGATCAGGCAATGTCGACTCCATCGGAGACTTCCGCGCAAAAGCCCTCATAGATGGCTGTAACGCCGCCAGTAGAAGCCCAGAGACCGGGACTTTCCGGAGAGATGTCGTTTCTCGACCACCTCGAGGAACTGCGCCATCGTATTTTCAGGATTCTGATCGCTGTCGCGATCACATTCGTAGTGTGCTGGGCTTTCGTTGACCAGATCTACAGAGTCATCGCCTTTCCTATTCTTGAAGCGCTCGGGGATCAGCCGCTGGTATTCATCAGCCCCACGCAGCCCTTCAATTTGTTCGTGAAGGTGTCTTTTGTGGCGTCTCTCTTTCTCGCCTCGCCCTTTATTCTTGCCCAGCTCTGGCTGTTCATCGCGCCCGGCATGTATAAGCACGAGCGTCGATGGGCGATTCCGTTTGTACTCTCGGGAAGCGTCCTGGCCATGGTCGGTGCCCTGTTCGGCTACTTCATCGCGTTTCCCTTTGCCCTGGACTTTCTGATCAACTGGGGCGAACGGGCGGGTTTGCAGGCCATGATCGACGCGACCCGCTACTTCGACTTGTTTCTCACGATAGAGCTCGGCCTCGCCATCATTTTTCAAATTCCTCCAGTAATCTTCATTCTGAGCCGGCTCGGCGTGGTTTCAGCAGGCTTCCTCTTACGCAATACAAAGTATGCGGTGCTGATCGCTTTCGTCGTGGCAGCCATCATCACACCGACCGCAGACATCCCCAATATGATGATCATGGCCGGGCCCATGATCCTGCTCTATCTCGTCGGCGTTGTTGTGGCTTTTGTATTCGGCAAGCGAACGTAGGAATCAGCCGCTTCAGGGTACGGTATGCGTGTCGATATCGGGAAGCGCGTGGTAGAGAACGTCTCCGATGACTTTCAGGCTATCCGGGCTGGTCTTGTCTACGGTGTCGCCCGGTGTATGCCAGTACGGATAGGAAAAGTCGATCAGGTCTATGGCATCGATACCCGCCCTCAGGTAGGGAATGTGATCGTCTTCGATCGCCGAAGGCGTGTTGCCAAAATGCTCCCCGTAGCCGAGGCCCGTGGCCCGGTCCCAGATCAGGGTCTTTAACCAGGGTGTAGATGCCGCCTCCTCGAGCACCATCAGGTCGCGGTCGCCGATCATGTCGACGAGAACGAGTGCCTTCAAGTCTTCGAGCGTCCCTTCTTCGAAGCGGCGCCGGACATCGAAACGACTGCCATACAGGCTGTCGGTTGCGGTCCAATCCAGGACGGCCTCCTCACCATCGAAGAATATGAATTCGAGATCGTTTTCGAGCTGCAGGTCCACAGCGATGCGCGCCAGTTCAAGCAGCACGGCCGTGCTGGACCCGCCGTCATTAGCTCCGAGAAAGCTGAAATCGAATCGCTTCGTGTCGTAATGGCCTGCAACGGCAATCGTTTCCTCTCCCGATGTGCCCCGACGGATGGCTCGTACGTTGGCCATCTCGATCTCCCCGATCGGCGTAAGCGCGACAAATGGGTCCAGGAGCGGTTCGAGTCCGGCATTCTCCAACTCCGAAACGATATAGTCCCGGGTCCGCGACAGGTTTACGCTTCCGGATGGACGGGCCCCGAAAGCAACAACGGTCTCCAGGTCGCTGAAGGCCCGTTGGGCATCGAATGGAGACTCGATCAGTGCGCCAGTTACGGTGCCCGGTCCCCGCTCCTGAAATCCGAGCGTGATCGTAACGACAAGGGCGGGAGCGGCGAATCCCAGTAACAACCGCTTGTTCTTCGACATAAAGACTCTCGAACTACTGAAACACAATAACGCGTTTCCACGCGGATGTCATGGTCGGGATGAGGGCTCGGGCCCAAGGTCACGACTCAAACACGATTCGGTTGTGGAACGGGCACCCGATTTGTGATCACGGGCCGGCCCCGGGGATCCGGACCGGCCCGCAAATCCGTGAGAAAGCCGCGCGACGGCGATTCGAATCTGAAGTCCATGCCCTGCGGACCGAACGTTAGGCTCGCTATCTGTCGGAGCGGAGACTAAAATCAGAACCAACAGATCCACTTTATGTAAACGCAGTGAGGTGCAACATGCCTGGAACCAAAACTGAAACCGTTGGACTGTTCATTACCGCCGCGCTCCTCGGGGTCACGATGGGATTTCTCTACGCCCCCCAGAGTGGGTCCCGAACCCGAAAACAAATCCGAAAACGGGCACGGCGCGGCATCGAACACCTGGACGAATTGCAGGAAGACATCCGGTCGCAGGTCGACGACTGGGTGGCTGACGTCACCGACGCCGTCGATGAGGGACTGCATTCGGGCCGTCGTTTCACGCGGGCGGGACAGGAAAAGGTCCTCGGGGTCTTCGACCACGCGAAGCAGCACGTTGATGAAGGCCGATCCCGTATTGAGCGACTGATCGGAACCCAGAGATAGGGCGCCCGGGACCGGAGGCCGACCGCCGCCGGCCCTGCAGGGTAAGAAGTGGACGGTAAGGGGATCGAACCCTCGACCTCGGCATTGCGAACGCCGCGCTCTCCCAACTGAGCTAACCGCCCATAGAAAAAATTAAAGCACCTGTATGAATAACTGTCAATTTACAGGGCCGCCGCGTCAGTGTCACACAGGCGTTCTGAATTGCCCATCCGGTGGGGAACCCAAGTCCTCTCCGACACCCGGGCGACACCTCATCATCGTCGTCGGGGGCGTCACCCTAGCTCTGTTGTTGGGCGGACTGCTTCAGGCTCAGGAGCCGGTGTTCACGCTCAACGTCAACGTGGACCTGGTGGAACTCAGTGTCACTGTACTCGATGAAAGCGACCGCCAGATTGCCGGGCTCGAAGCTGCCAATTTCGAGATTTTCGAGGACACGGTGCAACAAGACATTTCTCTGTTCCTTCACGAGGATCTTCCTGTGAGTCTGGGTCTCGTCATCGACAACAGCCGCAGCATGGAACGCAAGAAGGAACGTGTGGACATCGCCGCCATTTCCTTTGTACGGTTGAGCAATCCTCAGGACGAAGCCTTTCTCGTTCACTTTGACGATACCGTGCGCTTGGCCGAGGATTTCACTTCCGACATTGGCGTTCTCGAAGACACTTTGGAATCGATCCGCCCGTATGGCCAGACCTCGTTGTTTGACGCGATCATGACCTCTCTTCAAAAAATCAGGGAGGGGCGCTACGACCAGAAAGCGATACTGCTCGTCAGCGACGGTGCGGACAATTCCAGTGAGGCCATCTTTGACCAGGTGTTGGAGAGCGTGCGTCAGTCCGACGCCGCCGTTTACACCATCGGCGTCCTAAATGACTCCGCAGCAGGCCGGGAGGCGCGCAATGCGCTGGAAGCGTTGGCGGATGCGAGCGGAGGCCGTGCCTTCTTTCCACAGACGGTCAACGAGATTCCGGCACTGACTGAAACCATCGCGCGCGAGTTGCGGGAACGCTACACCCTGGGATACATACCCACGAACTCGGGCCGCGACGGAAGTTGGCGGTCCGTACGCGTCTACGTTCCGACACCTCCGGAGGCACCCGCATTCCAGGTCAATTACCGACACGGTTACTACGCCCCTGAACGCTAACGGACGTCCCACCGACGTATTTACAGTTCCGTGAGAATGACCGGGCCGTCGGGAGTCACGGCTACGGTGTGTTCGAAGTGTGCGGAAGGTTGTTCATCCAGGGTCACGACGGTCCAGCCATCATCGAGGACTTTCACTTTCTCAGACCCGAGATTGACCATCGGCTCCAGGGCCAGGACCAGACCGACTTTGATCTTCGGTCCCCGGCCGTTCTGGACGTAGTTCAGGACAGGAGGATCTTCGTGCAGCGCCCGACCAATTCCGTGACCGCAGAACTCCCGTACGATTCCATATTCGTGAGGCTCGATGGTTTGCTGAATCGCCGCCGAGATATCGGACAAGTAATTCCCGGCCCGCGCCTGCTCGATCCCACAGTAAAGCGATTCCCGGGTCACGCGCATCAACTCGGTCACTTCTGAGGGCACGTCCCCGATCGGCACCGTCATGGCGTGGTCCCCGACAAAGCCGTCATAAGTGATCCCGAAGTCGACTCCGATGATGTCCCCCGTCTTCAGAACGTTTCGCTTCGACGGGATGCCGTGAACCACCTCGTGGTTGACCGACGTGCACAGCGACCCGGGAAAGCCCCGGTAGCCTTTGAAAGTCGGCGTACCCTTCCTCTTGATCGCCTCTTCCTCGGCGATCTGGTCCAGGTCATAGGTCGACACCCCGTCCACACAGTTTTCGCGCACAATGGCAAGTATCTCGGCGTTGATTCTTGCCGGGACTTTCATTCGCTCAATTTCTTGGAGTGTTTTGAGTTGAATCATCTAGTTCGCTGCCGCACAGACATGTGCCGGATCAATTTTTAACATTTTAACAAGGGAAAAGCTGTCTGTCTTTCCAGGTGGTCGACGTTGCGCCAAGCTTATACTATCTCAATCGTCGGGTCGATTCCCAAGAATCATCCAATCAACACGACAACGTCGGAGGAGGAGAGCACATCCGATGCTCGGAGACGAGTTCCAGCACGCCCGGCACCGCCCACGGCCGTCGAATCAAGTCTGCAAGATCCAATGTTTCAGTTAATTGGGTGTCCGGCATGACTGTTCCCTTCACGCATGACCCGCCTCGACAGCGACAGTCCGATGCTGGCTACTGTTCCTTTCCAGTACTATCTCCCGTTGAGATTAGGTCCACCACCGATCCATCCTGGGACAGTAAGGAAAGATCTGCCGATACGGTTTCACCGGATCGGGCAAACACAATGAACTCTGTCGAGTAGCCGGCGCCACTTGCGAAAAACGGAAACACCGTTTCGGATGTCGGTCCGACCGCCTCGGTATTGACTGGCGGCAAGGCTCCGATGACGAACTCCTTGCGCTCGTTAACCCGCATGCGTGAAGAGAACACGCCGACCGGTGCGCCTGCGGAAATCTGTGCAATTCCCACGAAACCGTTTGAAATGTCAGGGAACAGTTCATAGATGAACCGATTCATCTGGCCACGCGGAGCTAGGGTAAAGGAAGTTGACGCACCAACAGGAGTGCCGTCGAGGTGAAACAGTTCTAGCCAGACCACGTTATTTTCTGCCGTAGAATTGGTGATTGCGATATTGCTGTGCACCGATCCGATGGCCTCGATAGCACCAGACGATTCCGCGTACGTGCGAAACAAGACTCCAGTCGGCCCTTGAGACACACTTACCTCGGAGACGATTGTGCTGTTTCGGCTATAGGAAACGATCGCCGCAGTCGAGGGGCTGGCCGATGTATCCGGAATGATTCGGGCGGAGCCGACCCGGAACGGTTCCGACGACAGTCCGACGGACAGATGAACTGCCGAGTGCGGCGGCAACGAATAATCAAATGTGGAGTCGGGACCACCGTCAATCATGACTTGGATCGGAAAAGCACTTTGAGTCTCGCTGTCCTGGCCAAGAAAGTGGACCGTTCCCAACTGGCGTTCTTCCGTGGGGTTAGTCAGGGCCAGCTGGGTCGTCCAGCCACCGCCCGATGCCATGAAGGGAACCAATAGTTCTCCAGAAACACCTCGACTTATGGCACCGGCTTCGACTGGAGCGACTGGGATGTTCGTGAAAATAAATTCGCCGCGCTGGTTCACGACGCTTCGGAAGGCCGTCACCGTAAGCGGGGTGGTTGAATCGAATTCGAAAGTGCCCGACCACGTTTTCGGAATGTTGAACGGCTCCTGATCAAGGAAGGCTGTGAGCTGGGCGTATGCCGCAAGAGTCAACCCGCCTTGCCTGAATATTGTCCCGTCCGGCCTATTTAAGGTGAAAATTATCGAAGCATCTGCTCCGGTCGAATTGGATAATGCGACAGCCGTGTTGATGGTATCAATGCCTGCGGATTGCGTGCCATGCCCAGTCCCAACCCTGAGCTGAACGGGAAAGATAGCGGAATGGGTACCACCGGAAAGGGGCACTCCGGTTTCGTTCACGAGCACCCCATTTTGAATTAACCTGACCATTGCAGTGCCCGCAATCAGTGAGTCGACGGACTCATGGAGAATCCGGCCATGACCTACAATTGACGCCCCATCTTCGTCCCCAGGCGATTCAACGCTGTCGCCTCCATCGACTGGAACAGACAGATGGATCATGCTGGATGTGGCGTCGGAACTGGCGGCGCTTGCGCTCACGGTAAGCAACACCGGATTGCTGAAGACCCGTCCAACTGCGTTGCTCACCACCACTCTGTAAATCGATCCGTCATCTCCTGCGACCGTGACCGGCGTCGTATGACTGGCCGCAGTCGCACCGACAATATTGCCGCCGTTCTTTTTCCATTGATACGTCGGTGCCGGGTTTCCCGTGGCGACGACCGTAAATGTCGCCATCTGCCCTTCCGCCACCGTTTGACTCGTCGCTTGAGTCACAATCGCTGGTCGCACAGGCACAGCGTTCACCGACAGCGACACCGGATCGCTGAAGATCCGTCCCGTCGCATTGCTCACCACCACTCTATAAATCGATCCATCATCTCCTGCGGCCGTGACCGCCGTCGTATGGCTGGACGTTGTCGCACCGGCGATAATGCCGCCATTCTTCTTCCACTGATACGTCGGTGCCGGATTCCCGGCAGCCACGACTGTAAACGTCGCCGTCAGTCCTTCCGCCACTGCCTGATTCATCGGTTGCGTCGTGATCGTCGGCACGGAGACCGCCACATTGACCGCAAGCGATACTCGATTGCTGAAGACCCGTCCAACTGCGTTGCTCACCACCACCCTATAAATCGATCCGTCATCTCCTGCGGCCGTGGCCGCCGTCGTATAGCTGGACGTTGTGGCACCGGCGATATTGCCGCCATTCTTCTTCCACCGATACGTCGGTTGCGGGTTGCCGGTGGCAACGACCGAAAATGTCGCCGTCTGCCCTTCCACAACCGTTTGATTCACCGGTTGCATTGTAATTGCCGGCGCGGTACCCACCGCCGGGTTCACCGTCAACGACACATCGTAGCTGACGACGGTTCCCCCGCCGTTGCTCACCATCACGTCAAATATCGATGCATTATCCGCCGCGGTTGTCGGCGGCGTCGTGTAGCTCGACGCCCTCGCACCGTTAATATCCACACCGCTTTTCCGCCACTGGTACGTCAAGCTCGGAGTCCCCGTAGCGGTCACCGTAAACGTCGCTGTCTGCCCTTCCACAACCGTTCGATTCACCGGTTGTGTTGTGATCGACGGCGCGGTACCCACCGTCGGGTTCACCGTCAACGACACATCGTAGCTGACGACGGTTCCCCCGCCGTTGCTCACCACCACGTCAAATATCGATGCGTCATCCGCCGCGGTTGTCGGCGGCGTCGTGTAGCTCGACGCCCTCGCACCGTTAATATCCACACCGCTTTTCCGCCACTGGTACGTCAAGCTCGGAGTCCCCGTAGCGGTCACCGTAAACGTCGCTGTCTGCCCTTCCACAACCGTTCGATTCACCGGTTGTGTTGTGATCGACGGCGCGGTACCCACCGTCGGGTTCACCGTCAACGACACATCGTAGCTGACGACGGTTCCCCCGCCGTTGCTCACCACCACGTCAAATATCGATGCGTCATCCGCCGCGGTTGTCGGCGGCGTCGTGTAGCTCGACGCCCTCGCACCGTTAATATCCACGCCGCTTTTCCGCCACTGGTACGTCAAGCTCGGAGTCCCCGTAGCGGTCACCGTAAACGTCGCTGTCTGCCCTTCCACAACCGTTTGATTCACCGGTTGCATTGTAATTGCCGGCGCCGTACCCACCGTCGGGTTCACCGTGAGCGACACATCGTAGCTGACGACGGTTCCCCCGCCGTTGCTCACCACCACGTCAAATATCGATGCGTCATCCGCCGCGGTTGTCGGCGGCGTCGTGTAGCTCGACGCCCTCGCACCGCTAATATCCACGCCGCTTTTCCGCCACTGGTACGTCAAGCTCGGAGTCCCCGTAGCGGTCACCGCAAACGTCGCTGTCTGCCCTTCCACAACCGTTCGATTCACCGGTTGTGTTGTGATCGACGGCGCCCCAACTGCGGCAGAGGTCACGTTCAAGGTTGCGGTGGTGCTGGTCAGACTCCCACTCGAATGGTTCACCACCACATCAAACGTCGATTGGTCGTCCATCGCCGCCACCGTCACCGGCGTTGTATAGCTCGAATTGGTCGCGCCTGGGATGTCCACACCTCCCTTTCGCCATTGGTAGGTAGGTGAGGGATTGCCCGTGGCCACCACGGTAAACGTTGCGCTGTTCCCCTCAACAACGGTCTGATCTGTCGGTTGCGCCGTGATCGTCGCCGGCGCGAGAGGACCCGCCAAGGGATGCGGATATGTAAACGGCGTGTACGCCACCGACCAGGTGTTCGGGGCCGTGCAGCGGTACGCTTGCCCGTCAAACCCGGCATTGCTGCTCCACCATTCACCCCGATCTGTGGCCCAATACCAAACCCCGACCGTACACGTCGACGGCATAGTCCCGAATAGACCGCTGCCGACTCCCGATGAGCCATCGAAGCCTCCGGGGCTGTAATTGTAATAGTGCTCGTTCTCACGGCACGTGCCGGTGCAGGTTTGTTGTATTTCCGTGTCAATGTCTGCCCCATTGTTCGTGTTGAGCCACTCATAAATGGGAGCCGTGACCTGGTCGTTCCAGCCTGAGGGCACACCGGGCACCTGGCCATACAGCAGTGAGCCTCCGCGTCGGCCCACTCCATCCATCACTTCCAATACTTTGTTCAGTTCGAAGGTATCGCCCGGAGCAAAACTCATATCGGCGCCGAATCCGGCAGACGCAAAACTGATGGTGTCTATGCTGTTGCCCAGGATTATCGAATGGCAGTTAACTCGTGAGGTGGCCGGCCCTGACGGAACGCATCCCGATGTCTTTCGGACGGTGAAACCCACCCATTGGTCGGGCGTCCAGCCTGCGCCAGCTGAGGTGACTGACAGTGCCGCGGCATTGGTTGCGGTCCGCGTTTGATACGGATTCGCACCGTCATTGACATCCCACGGGTTCGTCCCATCCGATCCGAGCCATGTATTAAAAACGGCGACAGTACGATCCTGGGTCAACCGCGCTGCCAGGGGCATACCTGGGCCCAGGTTGCGTGCTGCATTTCCCCAGATCAAAGCAGATCCGCTACGAACGTTTACCAGGATTGCCTCGCTGTAGAGTCCCTCATGTGTGTTCTTGTAAATCTCGATGCCAACGCCTCCACGATTACGGCCGCTGGCCTCGGTGCCATGCACGCCGAAAGAACAATTCGTCAGCGTATTGAATCTGAAAACAACCCGCTGTCCGCGAGATCCGTCCGTGCAGGCGTAGCTGTTGGGTCCTGTGACCGTCATCACGTTATCTTCGACGAATAGGAATTGATCACTACCCCACAGAAGCGGAGCAGACCATGATCCGTCCCCGAGACTTCCCACTCCACCCCATGAAACGTCGAATACTTGAATCGCAAATCGATTTGGCGAGTTGATAAAGACGTTATTCTCGACGACGCCGACAGCTCTATCCGGACGAACATTCACGCCATTCAAGTTGTCGAACTTGTTGTTGTCGACTCGAATACTCGTTGTGCCCAGATTGGTGCAGTTGATTCGGACAACGCCATTCGCTGTGATGGATGCGCGGCCTCCATCCTGAAACTCGATTCCCGTTAGACGATGGATACCATTCTGCTCACACGTCCAACTCAGCAGCCCCTGACTGGGGGCCTGCACATTGTCGCGAATAATCGTTTGGCCGACTCCAGCACCTTGCAGGGTGATCCCTTTCGCTAGGGTTAGCGTCGTATCCCATGTGCATGTACCTGCCGGGATTGTTGCCGTGTCACCCGTGTTTGCGAGATTAACCGCAGCTTGCACATCAAGAAGTGAACATGTGGCTGCCGCGTGTGTGTTCGCCAGGAGCGGGACTCCGGAACAAAACAAGGTAATGACAGCAATACGAAAAATATTTTTCATTATTTCTCCCGACAATGCGCGTATCTTTTGTGACCGAAACCCTGATGTAATTCAGCACGACCGGTCCCGGCATTGGGTGCTTAGACCATGGCTGAGATGTCATAAGCAATTCCGAGTCCTCAGATTACTCTCATTGGTATCTGACCTGATAATAAGACCTTAGGGATCACTACGACCCACTGACGCGTCGAAGTTGTCCACAAACTATCTGTTTGAGAGGCTCTATCGAATAGACCCGTCGAAGCGTTGAGATACGGTTCTTGCTGGAAATCATGAGCAGCCCCGGAGGAACCCTAGCAGCCCGCGGCAGAAGTCCCACGGGCCGCGTTACGGCCAAACGGGGCCGGATTCCAGGAGGCAACAACGTGACGACACGACGTCGCGACGACGCTGCAATGCTCATTCATTGCTAGGAGTCGGCGACAACGAAGACGGCCCCGTTTCGCCGTAACCCTCTGGGCGCAGGGGGCCCCAGACGTTTCAAACGGAGGCCGCAGGCGCCCCCCAGGCTTTGTCCGACACTAAGTAAGACGGGTCACGATGAAAAGACGGCGCCCGCGGCCTCGGTTTCAAACCTCGGTGGCCGCTCCTCACTTCGCGCCTGCAACCCGAAGACCCCTGCGCGCGACCCGCGAGACTTCTGCCACGGGCTGCTTGGCCGTGTTTGCTGCGGTGCGATCGGTGGGGACTCGATACGATCACCCATTCGGGCGAGGTCTTACACAGAATTGTAGAGCACAAGAACGGTGAGATCCGCTATTTACGATCGTGTTCGATCGCCGCAAGGCGGCTCATGATAGTTTGGAGTTGAGAATCAATCGTTATGATTTCGTTATCAGACGGGTCACTGCTGACGGGTGACTCTTAACTGCTTCACGGTCGCGCTACAAAATCCCCGCGCCGTATCGTCCCCAGTTGCTGGACAACCCCTCGCCGCCCATAGGCATTCGAGATCCAGTTTTCAAACATAGCCGGGATGCCGGGACCCACGCCGGGGTCGGGCCCGCTCATCGCGTGGAAGTGGAGGTGGGGTTCGACCGAGTCCCCGGAGTTGCCGACCTCACCGATGGGATCGCCCGCAAGAACCTGAGCGCCCACACCCACTTTCATACCGCCGGGACGCATGTGTGCATAGTAAGTGTAGTGACTCTCGGAATGGCGGATGACGATGGCGTTACCGCCTGGAACTGCCGCCATTGCCTGACCCGGCACATTTTCCGGAACGTCATTGCGCATATAGACCACTTCCCCGTCAGCCGCAGCCAGAACATCCAGCCCGTATGCAAAGTAGTCACTGTTGCGACCGCCGGTCCCTTCATTACTCTTTCCATCCGGGCCAATTTTCAGAAAATCGTATGCAAACGCCTCTGCAACAAAACGCTTGTGTGCATCCAGTGCGCTGTGTTCGGCCGCAACATACCAACGGCCATCAAACGGCAAACGCCCGACAAAGCCTTCCATCACGGCTAGCGGGATCGACACCTTGTTCGACCCCAGGTTTTCACCTTGCATAAATTCGGTTTCCACAATCAGCGTCTGCCCCATCAACCCCGATGGCAGTTCGAGGGACATGTCCGAAAGTGCTTTCCGCTCGTCCGCACCCAGGACCAGAGTGCCGGGCGGCGTCACTTCGATGCGGCGGCGCTCGACGGAGTCGTCGAAGAGTTCGATCAGCGCGGGCCCGGAAAACTGGCCCGACACGAGCCCCCCTGTCGTCCCGACCAGATCAAATCGCAGCCATTGAAACTCGACAGGCTCGGACGACGTATTGTGGAGTATCAGGTGAAAAAAAACTCGCTCGACGGGAATGACCTCCCCACCCAGAGCCTCGACGTATACCGCGGCGGGAAGAACCGAAATATCAACCTGGGCCGAAGCGGAAACCGCAAGAACGAGGGCAAGACACAATACAATAGGTATGCGCATCACGACTTGAAGGCTAAGACAAAGAAGTGGTAAAAATCAACCCGGTCAAAAGGTCCCATGAGTAACTCACCCACAGAAACAGCAACGCTTGGCGGCGGTTGCTTCTGGTGCCTCGAAGCCGTGTTCGAGCAACTCCAGGGCGTGCACTCGGTCCAATCCGGATATTCCGGTGGCCCGCGGCCCAATCCCAGCTATCAACAAGTCTGTACCGGAGCCACCGGCCATGCCGAGGTTGTCCAGATCGTTTTCGATCCCTCGGTGACACCTTACCGGGAAATTCTACAAATCTTTTTTTCGATCCATGATCCGACCACGCTCAATCGACAAGGCAATGATGCCGGCACGCAATACCGTTCGGTGATCTTCTCTCATTCCAATGCACAGACAGACATCGCCCGGGCGATTATTGAGGAATTGGATCAGTCCGGAGTTTTCTCTGCCCCTGTCGTCACCGAGTTAACTCCCCTGGAACATTTTTATCCCGCCGAGGACTACCACAAGGAATACTTTCGCCAGAATTCGGATCAGCCGTACTGCCAGTACGTCATCAACCCCAAAGTCGCCAAGTTCCGTGCGCAGTACTTCGACAAGCTAAAAAATTAATTGGGGTCAGAGCCCTATTTCCCCATTTATTCCGTCACTTCAGAGGCTCTAAAACCTCTTCATTTTTTCTCACTGGCCGACCACGTTTGCGCGGACGGATCCGTCGTCCAAGGCGTCTCTCCAATTCCAGCACAAAGCTATCAGAACCCCACGGACGCCCCGAAAGTGTCCGGCTGCGGATTAAAGTCGTTTGCTCGATCGGCTCTCCTTCTCCGAGCCATGCCGACCAGTCTTTGGGCCATGAACCCGGTGGCAACTTGTCCGTCATCAGAGTGTCGAGTCGCATTCCACAATGAGCAGCTGCACTGGACCAATCATAATCTTCTGCACGTTT
Organism: Terriglobia bacterium; assembly: GCA_965263045.1. Taxonomy (GTDB): domain Bacteria; phylum Acidobacteriota; class Terriglobia; order 20CM-2-55-15; family 20CM-2-55-15. Next base: position 2,004,491 of record CBDHGK010000041.1, on the reverse strand, counting down.
AACAATCCCCGCACGAACAGGATTGAGTTCAACGTACCGCACGGTATTTCGAAGATGATTGGAATCCAATACGCATGAAAAGAAACGTCCTTGCCAGAGATGGCCGACGGCATCATACGTCCGGTTGAAATACGCAGCGTAAGCGCTGTGAGTATCCCGAATTGTTGCGGGGAGTGAATTTTCATCTTCTGGCACCCCCACAAGATGGACGTGATTTGTCATCAGAACATAAGCCCAGATACCCAACCTGTGCCGTTCGGCATATTCGCCGAGCAAACGCATGTAAACCTCACGATCTCTAGAATCATGAAAAGTTGCCGACCTTCGATTCCCACGCTGGGTGATGTGATGGGGGAGACCCGGAACGACAACTCGAGTGAATCGCGGCATAAATTATTTTGGAGCGAAATACAAGAAGGGCTGACAAAAATTAAAAAGCAATTCGCCGCTTAACACAAGAGGTATTACTGGTTCCTATAAAAACTGTAAGGGGAAATTGGGGAATTAGGGCTCTGACCCCTTTTTGGGGAGGGAGGAGGTGAACTTCACGGAACGATCGAGCCACTTCTTGAGCTCCGTTTCTCGAGCAACACCGTCCGGGTCCAGATAGACCATGCTTCGGATCGGCCGCCCCGTGAAGTCCATGACTTTAACGTAAGGGTCTTTGAGCGCTTCGTCGGACCCTTCTTTACCCAGCCGTAAGACGATTTTGTCGTCAACGACGCCACAACACATGTTGCCGTCCAACATGAAAGCGATGCCGCCAAACATTTTCCGCTCCGCCAGACCCTTGCGTCTGACGAGCACCTTTCGAATTCGTTCGGCAACCGCTTCGTTGTAAGCCATCCAGGTTGTATCGGGTTCCAACCCGACGTGTTGTCAAATATTTTTCAGTTAATGAGCGGCCACCACATCGCGCGGCCCATGGATCATGGCAATCTTCCAGTCGCCCCCGACTCTCTGGAAAACTGCACTGCCCGTGCCTGCGGCCACCTCGGCTCCATCGATTTCCATTCCGTACCTGAAATACGCCCAGGCCACATCACCGGCGGACTTCACCATAATGTTCTCGACCTTCATTTCGCTGGGGTGATTTAAGACGAAGCGATTGATGAATCCCAAGAAACGTTCACCGGAAATGGCATGTCCGTCTTCATCGAGCCAGACCGCATCTGCCGTCGCATGCATTTCGAAGTAGGAGGCATCGTTCGTGTTGATCGCATTGACCGCGTTCTCAACCAGAGAAGCGTCTTGCGCAAACGCGCTCCCACCACTCACCAACAGGGCCACAAGAAACAGAAAACCAAACTTCTTCACAATCGTATCTCCTTTGGAATAGTTAGATACCTGAAGCAGAACTAAAAATCGTAACACAAACGATCCGGGAACCTTCCCGACAACGACGTTCTTCAACAATCCGTATTTGGATTGACTACCAAACAAATGTTTGGTACAACTCCCGAATGCGTTCCGCGCCGATTCGCACGCCGTCCAAGCTCACTCTCGAACAGAGCCTGAAAGACAAGATCTTCAAAGATACGGTTTTCAACGACCGTGCCTTCAACAGTCGACGCGCGTTCCCTTTCGATCGACCCCACACCGCCCACTCCGAGACGCTTTTGACTGGCATTCAGGCCGTCGACCAGTTGTCCAACGGGTTTCCACGGGGCCGGATTACCGAGATCGTTGGACCCAATTCGTCGGGACGGACCAGTCTTTTACTCTCCACACTGGCCCAGGTCACCCATAAAGAAGAGGTTTGCGCTCTTATCGATCCGGCTGGCATTTTTGATCCAGCATCCGCAGACCACATGGGTGTCGATCTGGAACGACTCCTCTGGATCCGTACCCCCAAGCCCGACATCGACCAAACGCTCAAAGCAACGGATCTGCTGATTCAAGGCGGTGGATTTGGGTTGATCGGGGTCGACCTCGGGGATTTTTCTAATAGTGAAATCCGCCGCGTTCCGACCTCTTCATGGTTTCGGCTGCAACGTGCTGTGCAAAATACACCCACCATATTAATTTTTATTGGACAAAGAGCGTGCACCCGGACATGTGCGTCCCTGGTCCTCGGCCTGGAACTGAACCGCACGGATTGGACCACACACCTCTTCTACGGAATCCGCCCACAAGTTCAAATCCTGCGGTCCAGAATCAATCCCGGCATCTGCTGGAACCGGACACCACAGCGTTTCTTTATCCAAGCGGCACACTTTCGGACTATTGCGGATGAACCGGCTAAAGCCTCCCAATCAAAAAAAACAAGGAATGAATATCTCGAATATCGAAGGAGTGTCCTGCCATGAGTTCTAGCGCAAAGATCATCGAGCATCGCCTCAATACCGACCCGAAGCCCGGCACGCGCTTCGGCCCACTCTCGGGCCCACTCTCGGGCCCACTCTATGGATGCATTCATATTCCCGACTACCCGGTCCAGGCCTTTATACGTACTGAACCCGACTTGCGGCGCCAGCCGATGGCCATCCTCGATGGCACATTCCCTTTATTTACAGTGATTGCAACGAACACCTTTGCCCGAATGCTGGGAATCCAAATCGGGATGACAAAGCTTCAACTCGAACGATTCCCCGATCTCATCCTGCGTTACCGGTCCAGGAAACAGGAAGATTCCGCACACCGTGCCCTCATCGACTGCGCCCATTTTTTCACACCCCGCGTGGAAGATACGGCGACGGGTACGGTCGCGCTCGACCTGAACGGATTATCCCAACTGTGGGGCACACCCCGGGCAATGGCACAGAAGTTATTTCGAGCGGCCGACAAACTGGGACTGGAAGTCCACGTTGCCATTGCTTCGAACCCGGATGCAGCCATCCATGCTGCACAAGCAGAGGCGGGTATCACGGTCATTGGGATGGGTGATGAAGCAAAAAAACTGGAACCCCTCGATCTCCACATCCTCACCGCATCAGAAGAAACCCAGGCGTCTTTCAGCCTGTGGGGGGTTCGGACCTTCCAGGATCTGGCCCAACTTCCCGAAGTTGGCGTGGTGGAACGCCTGGGCCAGGAAGGCCTCCGACTCCAACAGATGGCGCGTGGTGCAACAACCCGTCCTCTGAGGGCTTTAAATGAAAAGCCATGCTTTAAAGAATCTATGGAACTCGATGAATCTATTGATTCTTTAGAGGCTACCACATTCATATTCAGCAGACTGTTAAACCCACTCTGCAAACGTCTGGAAGCGCGCAACAGGGCCACCAACGCATTGCGTCTCACCTTGACGCTGGAACCCTTATCCGGTAACAAAAACCCGGACCCCGGCAATGCCGAAAACAACCCGGGAAAATCCCCCCATTGCTTCATCCGGACCCTCCGCCTGCCGACTCCGACACGGGATTCCAGGGTTTTATTGAAGCTTCTGCAATTGGATCTGGACGCACACCGCCCCCCGCGCCCCGTCATCAGTGTCACTCTTACTGCAGAACCCGTCCAACCGCGCCGCATCCAGAACGGGTTATTCATGCCCCTGGCACCCGAGCCTGAGAAGCTGGAGCTCACACTGGCCCGAATCGGAAATATTGTCGGAAACGAGCGCATCGGCTCACCCCGCCTGCTCGACACACATCGCCCCGATCGGTTCCGCATCCAGCACTTCACGCTTCCGACACGCCCGAAAGCCAGGCAATTGCCCACACCCCGCCCGGTTTCGATGGCTCTGCGTATCTTCAGGCCGCCTCTGGAGGCAACCGTCGAAAGGCTTGGAGGCCAACTTTCCCGGATCTTCTTCTCCGGCAAATCCGGGAAGGTCACCACCGCACGCGGACCATGGTATGGCTCAGGGGAATGGTGGCGCGAAGATCCCTGGAACCGGGAGGAATGGGATGTCGAAGTCCAGAATGGCCAGGAACATGCCCTCTATCGCATTTACCGGGACCCGCAGACACACCAATGGTTCGTCGACGCGACATACGATTGAAGCGAGGCAAAGAAAAGCCTTTCACCTCTATCAGCCCGTTGCAGAAGTCTCGCGGGCCGCTATGGCGCAAAGACGCTGAAGACGCCAGGGAAAAACTTGCAAACCCTTTCTGTTGTGAACTTCCATGTACGTCGAACTCCATGCAGCCTCTGCTTTCAGTTTCCTTGAAGCCGCTTCCCTGCCTGAAGACCTTGCAGCCACAGCGGCAGGCATGGGCATGGCTGCCATGGCCATTGTCGACAAGGGGGGGGTTTATGGTGCGCCGCGGTTTCATCTGGAAGCACAACGTGCAGGCATTCAACCCCATATCGGTGCTGAAATCACTGTCACGGGCGGACACCGCTATCCCCTGCTGGTGGCGACAAGACAGGGATATCGCAATCTCTGCCGCCTGATCACACGCATAAAAATGCGCGCGGGCAAAGGCGAAGGCATGGCGACGCTGGAAGAACTGGCCGAACATGCCGCGGGCCTCGTCTGCCTGACCGGAGACGAACGGGGCCCACTGGCCGGAGCACTCGGGAACGGGGGTATGCCGGTCGCGCGCCAGTGCCTCATCCAACTCACGCGTATCTTCGGGCACTCCAATGTCTATGTGGAGTTGCAACGCCACTTCGACCGCCAGGAAGAAGCGCGGCTTGAAGCCTGCCGTCAAATGGCCGAACACCTGCGGCTTCCGATTCTTGCCACCAACGGGGTCCGGCACACCCACCATCGCGAGATCCTGGACGTATTCACCGCAATCCGCAACCACAGAACGCTGGAATCGGCAGGACGGCTGCTTGCCATCAACGCCGAACGCCGTTTTAAGAGCCCGCAAGAGATGGCACGCGTTTTCAAAGACCTTCCCGAAGCCATTGCCAACACGGGCGAGCTTTCTTCGAGACTCGAGTTCACGATGAACGATCTCGGCTATAAATTTCCTCCATATCCCGTCCCCGACGGCGACACGATGGACTCGTTTCTTCGGAAAAGAACGTATGAAGGCGCCCGCAACCGCTACCGGCCGCTTCACCCAAAAGCCCGGCATCAACTCGAACGGGAGTTGGCTTTAATCGAAAGGCTTCAACTCGCCGGCTATTTTTTGATCGTCTGGGACATCGTTCAGTTCTGCCGCCTAGAAAACATTCTGGTCCAGGGGCGTGGTTCGGCAGCCAACAGCGCCGTGTGCTATTCACTGGGGATCACGGCGGTGGATCCGGTGGGAATGGACCTTCTCTTCGAACGATTTCTTTCTGAAGAGCGCGGGGAATGGCCCGATATCGATCTGGATTTACCGAGCGGGAATCAGCGCGAACGGGCCATCCAGTACGTCTATGCCCGCTACGGACGGCGTGGGGCAGCCATGACCGCTAACGTGATCACCTACCGGGGTCGGTCCGCAGCGCGTGAAGTCGGCAAGGCCCTGGGCTTCGATCCGGAAACACTCGGCCGACTCTCTAAGCTGGTCAGCCGCTGGGAATACCAGGACCCGGGCGACAGTCTGGAGGAAAAATTCCGGACTGCTGGACTGAACACACGTCATCCCCGTATCCGCAAGTTTCTGGAGCTTACGGCCAGTCTCCAAAAACTGCCCCGGCACCTCGGACAGCATTCCGGCGGCCTGGTGATCTGTCAGGGAACCCTGGATTCGGTCGTGCCGCTGGAACCGGCATCGATGCCGGAGCGCACGGTCGTTCAATGGGACAAAGACGACTGTGCCCAAATGGGCATCATCAAAGTCGATCTGCTGGGACTGGGAATGATGGCCGTACTCGAAGACACGATCCAACTCATTCGAGAAAATCATGATGCGACCGTCGATCTGGCCCATTTACCTGCAGATGACCCAACCGTCTATCAAACGCTTCAGAGGGCCGACACCGTGGGTATGTTCCAGATCGAAAGCCGTGCGCAGATGTCCTGCCTGCCCCGTTTGAAACCCACCCGCTTTTACGACCTCGTCGTTCAGGTAGCCATCATCCGGCCAGGCCCCATCGTCGGCCAGATGGTCCATCCATATCTGAACCGGCGGCAGGGGCGTGAACCTGTGACCTATCCCCACCCATCGCTCGAGCCTATTTTGAAACGGACACTGGGCGTTCCGCTCTTCCAGGAACAACTCTTACGGCTGGCCATGATCGCCGCCGGGTTCAGTGGGGGAGAAGCCGAAGAACTGCGCCGCGCCTTTGGGTTCAAGCGGGCCGAAGAAAAAATGGGCGACATCGAAATCAAATTACGGGAAGGGATGGAGAAAAAGGGCATCACCGGAGAGGCCCAGGATCGAATCGTCCAGTCGATCACATCCTTTGCGCTCTATGGGTTTCCGGAATCTCATGCGGCAAGCTTCGCCCTCATCGCCTATGCTAGCGCATATCTTAAGTGCCATTATTTACCAGCATTTACAGCAGCAATATTAAACAATCAGCCGATGGGGTTCTACAGTCCAGCGACGCTGGTCAAAGATGCCGGGCGGCATGGTCTGCGTGTCCTCCCCATCGACATCGCACGATCCAACTGGCTCTGCAGCCTCGAGAAAACACGGGTAAAGGCCAGCCGGGAAGAAGCACTCTGCCTGCGGCTCGGCCTGAACTACGTCAAAGGGCTTCGCGCAGTGGCGGGATTCCGAATCGTTAAAGAACGCAGCCGTAAAGCCTTCACTTCAATAGAAGATCTGGCGCACCGTATCCCCGAGCTTCAGAAAAAAGAACTGGTGTTGCTGGCAGAGGTTGGCGCACTGAATTTCATCCGCACGGACACGCGGATACATCGTCGAGACGCGCTCTGGCAGGTCGAACGGGCCTCCCGACCCTCCGGTCCGTTGTTCGACCGGGGAAAGACGCCCGATACGGCTTCCCCACTGCACCCGATGAACGCTGAAGAACGCCTCCTGGCCGATTTTCGGATATCCGGCTTAACAACAGGCCCCCACCCGATGGCCCTGTGTCGTGACCGTCTCGATCAGATGGGGATTCGCCGGGCAGTGGACCTTCAGCACACAGCGAACGGAACATGGGTTAAAGCCGCAGGCTGCGTGATTGCGCGTCAACGCCCGGGAACCGCCAAAGGCTTTGTTTTTATGAGTCTGGAGGACGAAACCGGCATTGCCAACGCGATATTCACACCGGATATGCTGAAGAAAAACCGCTCCCTGATTACGGCAGAACGGTTCATTCAGATCGAAGGCCGGCTCCAGCACATCGACAACGTTGTTTCCGTAAAAGCACAAAAGATCTACGCACTATCGATAACTGAAGCCCCAACCCAGTCCCGGGATTTCTATTAAGCGAGAGACCAGCCCGGTCTGAAAATAGACCGCTTCGGGCTCAATCTCCACCCTCGGAAACCGGTCTCCGTCTCCTGATTCCAATCCAACCGACGACCACACACATCGCATCTCGATCGACCCAGTACACCACCCGGAAATCTTCATGCCGGAGGCGATATTGTCCCGACCCGGAGACCGGCTCAGAACCTTCTAAACCTGGATCCTCAGCCAGTTTACGGATGCGTGCGATCAACCGCTTCAGTGCCCGCTGGGGCACCCGATCCAGAGCCCGGACGGCTCCGGGCTTCATGTGGAGGCTAAATTTTTCCACGACGACGGAGGTTTCGGACGACGTCCTCGAACTTGAGTTCGGGCTCCTGCTTGCATTCATCCAAAGCCTCAAGGTCCTCTGCATCCTCAGCCAGGCTACGCCGTACTGCGCTATTGACCAGATCGGACACGCTCTGATCGGTTTCTGCCGCCTTCATCCGCAAGGCCCTGTGGAGGCTGGGATCGAAATAAATGGTGGTCCGCTTCGGTTCGACCATAAAACGATACTAGCGCTGTAACGTTAAAACGTCAAGATGTTATAATGTGAGACTCAGGTGAGCCATCGACTTCCTCGCGACCCATCTTTCATGCTGGGATATGATTTCGACCCATGTCCGATAATGCGCTCACCGGCTTCGTTCTCGCCGGCGGCCAGGCGCGCCGCATGGGGACCGACAAAGCCTCCCTGCCCTGGCGGGGGGGCACGCTTGTAGAACACATGGTCGGCCTGATGTCCGAAGCCGCCGACACGGTCCGGATCGTCGGCCGCGAGCCGCTTCCCGACGCGGAACCCGGGCGTGGCCCGCTCGAGGGCATCCGAACGGCCCTCGGAACCACGACAACTGAGAACAACCTGATTGCGGCGGTGGATATGCCGTTTCTGGAACCGCAGTTGCTCAGGTATCTGGCCCGCCGGCTCCAGGACTCCCACCGAGACCTGCTCCTCTGTCGAATCCAGGGATACGTGGCCCTCTGTCTCGGCGCCAGACGTGGACTCCTCAAACACGTCGAAACCTACCTGGTATCGGGTCGGCGTTCGATTCAGGGGTTTGCAGCCTCCGTCGAACACGAGGAGATATCCGGTGGAGCACTGCAACGCGCCGGATTCGGGTCGGATAACTTCCGAAACATCAATACGCTGGAAGACTATAACCGGGAAGGCGGCGGCTGATTCTATTGACTCCAGCCGTCGTGGCGGCCGAAGTGTGCCACGAGGGCAGGTGGTCGGAAGCGAGCAGGCCTCGCGGTTGCGAACGAATCCTGCAGTCTAATTTAATTGCAGCGGGCAGTCGGAATAGATCTGATCCAGGTGCAGAATCTGAGCGCATGGCAATCGGCCCCGACTCGATCCGTATCGAAGCGGCTCCAGATCACGATGAGCCTCGTTTTCCTGTCAGGCGGCGGGTAACGGTGAACCGCACCACGGCAACCGGCAGGACCCGGAAATGATTGCGGATTTCGACCGAAAGAGAACGGGAGAAAAGAGGGCTACGCCACACCCAGGGCGCGGAGTCCCTGAACTGTAACCACTGCGGCGCCGTAGCCGACACCGGTATAGAAGAGCAGCTGAATCCCGGCAAAGCGCCAGGAATTGGTCTCCCTCTGGACAACGGCGACGGTCGCAATGCACTGAAGAGAAAAGAAAAAGAATACGATCAGGCCGATCATACTCGACACGGTAAAAATACGTTGCTCCGTCCCGGCAAACGTCGCGGTTCGCATCTGCTCCCTCAGCCCGGCCGCCTGCGTGGCTTCGTCTTCCCCTTCAACGGAAAACACAATTGCCATGGCACTGACGAAGACCTCCCGTGCGGCAAACGCCGAGATCAGGCCAACGCCGACACGCCAGTCCACACCCATTGGTTCGAGCAGCGGTTCGGTAAACTGCCCCAATTGAGCCGCCAGGGATCGATCCATTTTCGATTGGACAATCAGCGGTTGTGCGTCATTTCCAGCGAATTGCGATTGAAAGCTTCCCAGGCCAAAATTCGAGAGAAGCCACAAAACTATGGCGATCACGACGATTGGCATACCGGCTTTTCGGAGATACGAAGATGATCGCGACCATGTGATGCGGAGGATGACTTTCCATCGCGGCACCCGGTACACGGGCAACTCCATCGCCAGTAGCGAGGATTCCTCGCTGGGCATAATGAACCGTCCGACGAGGCCGGCGGATACCGATCCAATTAACAGGCTGGCCAGGTAGATTGCCGCAAGCGTCAGCCCCGCCCAGGCCGCATCCGGCAACAGCGCCGCCAGCAGCAGGGCATAGACGGGTAATCGCGCACTGCAGCTCATCAGCGGTAGGATCCACACCGTCAACAGGCGTTCACGCAAGGTTGGAATCGAACGCGCGGCCAGGACCGCCGGGATAGCGCAGGCGAAACCAGAAAGCATCGGGACGAACGACCGGCCATGCAGTCCCAGGTACGACAGCGGTCGGTCCACCAGCGTGGCGCCCCGCGCCAGATATCCGGAATCCTCCAACAGCGTCATCAGGAAGAACAAGATTACGATTTGCGGAAAAAACACGGCGACGGCGCCCACGCCGCCGATGAGGCCCTCAGCAACAAACTGGACGAGAATGGCTTCGGGGAACACACGGGTCAACAGGCTTCCGCTGAAGGCGAACCCTGCTTCGACGGCGTCCATGAACGGCGCTGCCATCCAGAAAATCGAAGCGAACAATGCCGCCAGTACGACCACGAACAGAGGGAATCCGAATTGCCTGTGGAGCGCCACCTGATCGATCCGGGCGGTAATGGAGTCCCCCTCGACCCGGTGCTCGGTTCGGACCAGGGCGCCGGAACCATCCAACAATTCCCGCACGGCGGAGAAGGCAATCACCGGATCCTCACTGAGCTCTGACAAGGCATTCGGCTTCCACTCGTGCACCGAAGCAGCCCGAAGCTCCTTCACAAGTTCCGCGATGCCTGTTCCCTGCCGGGCGTCGACCGTCACGATGGGAATCCGCAGGGCCTGGCCCAGTCGCTGGGCATCGAGCAACTGATTGACCCGTGGAAGCAGGTCTGCCATCGTCAGAATCAGCACCACAGGCTTTCGCTGGCGCGCCACGAAACCCGCGAACTTCAGGTGGCGTTCCAACTGCGTCGCATCCACGACCAGAGCAAATACATCGGCGCGAACGGCCCGATCCTGCGACTCGATGACGCGGCAGGAAAGCTCCTCTTCGGGAGACGGATTGACCGAACTATGCACACCGGGCAGATCGACGAGGTTGAGGGCAGGCCCCCACTCGGGACGGGTCTTGCCCTGAAGCAAACTGACTGTAACGCCGGGATAATTCGCGGTGTGGAAGTGACCGCCGGTGAGAGCATTCATCAGGGTGGTCTTGCCGGAATTCGGCATACCCACCAGACATACCGTCAGCGGCCTGGCGTCCGATTCTGCCAGGTCTGCCACCTCGACGGGCGTCTTCATTGCACCAGGATCCAGGAGGCTTCGCGTTTTCGAAGCGCCAGCTGCGTCCCCCGAACGACGACGACGAGAGGATCTCCCAGCGGCGTCGATCGCACTACAGCGACCTGTTCATCGGGGGTGAAACCCAGGTCAAGGAGGCGGCGACACTCCCGTTCCGGCCCGTCCAGACGGTCGATCCGGTACCACTGGGAGACGGTCGCATTCGACAATTTCAACCCGGCTTTGTCTAGCTCTATCACTTTTACTCCGATCCCGCTAAATGAAAACGAATATCATTTTCATTGCTACCTTGACTATCCTCCAATGCCCCCCCTGTTCGCAAGCATGTTTTCCAATTTCTGAGTACAAATGACGGGAGGCACGATCACTGGACCAGGGCTTCGTCCCGGTGTGCGGAAAGGATCTGAATTCCCTTGTAGAAGATGAATGGCGCCATGACCAGGGCGGCGAGCGGATCGCCCCACCACCGTTCCATGCCGGCATTGATCAGGAGACCGATCAGGAGCACCATCGACAGGTAGGAATTTCCGAAAGTAAAGATTGCGGCGGCCTTGAGCGCCGGACTGCGTATCTCCATCGCCAGTGCCTTCATATAGGACCCGATAATCGGGATCATCAGCATCGCGGCTGCCGCCAGCACCACACCCAGCAGCGTCGCTCCCGGAGCATGGCGCTGCCAGAGCTGGCCGACGCCCACCGCCAGAGCGATCAGCCCGACGAGGATATACCCGCAGGCGACGGTTCCGAACAAAAGACGATCGTTCTGTGGATCAACATCTGCGGTACCGTAGTGAACAATCCTCCGGACGATAATCAGCTCCCGGACCGCACCGACAAGGGCATCCATTCCGAACGCCATCAGAACAGCAGATGAGGTCCGGACCCACAGCAGAATCCCTGAGGCCGCCAGCAGCATGTGCACACACGCCGTCAACAGACCCAGGTAGAGAAACTGCCGCAACCACATTCGGGATTCATCAGACATGCTGCAATCCAACGGGCGAGAATCGCTCAGATAAAGGGGGACCAGCTCCGAACGGGGCCGCCCGACGACACCGCTAATACGCCCGGGCAAACACGACCCGACGTTCCGATCCCCCGCCACAGACGACGCACGCTCCAGGCTGGGCCTCACCTTCGGTGGGTATGCAACGGATCGTCGCCTTCGTTTCGGTCTTCACCTTTGCTTCACAACCCGGGCCCCCGCACCAGTGACTCCAGAGAAAACCACCTTCACCGTTGAGTATTTCGTTGAACGCTCCGTAGTCATCCACTGTGTGGGTGTGTGCCTCACGTAATTCCATGGACCGCTGGTACAGATCGGCCTGAATCCTGGACAGAGCCTCGGCAATTGTCTCAGACAAGCCTTCCTGGGGGACGAAGCTCTTTTCCCTGTTGTCACGTCGCACAAGAACCACCTGATTCTTCTCCAGATCTTTCGGTCCGATCTCCATCCGCAGCGGCACCCCCCGCCGCTCCCACTCGTTGAACTTCCACCCGGCACTCCGCTGTTCCCGATCATCGACCTTGAAGCCAATCCCATGAAGGCCGGCCGTCAACTGATCGATCCGTTCCATTACGGCAGCCCGTTGCTCCGGTTTCCTGAAGATCGGAACAATCACAAGTTCGGTCGAGGCCAGTTTGGGTGGAATAATGATGCCCCGGTCATCGCCGTGCGCCATGATGAGGGCGCCGACGAGACGGGTCGACACGCCCCAGCTTGTTGCGTAGACGTAGTCCATCTCCCCTTTGTCATTCTGGAATTTTACGTCGAAGGCCCGGGCAAAACCCTGCGCCAGATGATGGGAAGTCCCAGCCTGCAGCGCCTTGCCGTCCTGCATCATCGCTTCAATCGAATAGGTGTGATGGGCACCGGCGAACTTCTCGCTTTCGCTCTTCAAGCCCGAGAGGACGGGCAGCGCCATGTAATCCTCCGCGAAACGACGGTACACTCCCAGCATCGTCACCGTTTCGACCTCGGCGTCTTCATAGGTCGCATGCGCCGTGTGGCCTTCCTGCCACAGAAATTCTGTCGTCCGCAAAAACAGGCGGGTTCTCATCTCCCAGCGAACGACATTGGCCCACTGGTTGATCAGCAATGGAAGGTCGCGATAGGACTGAATCCAGTTGCGGAACGCATGCCAGACTATGGTTTCCGACGTCGGCCGCACGACCAGGGGCTCTTCAAGCTTGCCCCCGCCGGCATGGGTCACCAGGGCCACTTCGGGAGCAAACCCCTCGACGTGTTCGGCCTCCTTCCGAAGAAAGCCTTCTGGAATGAACAAGGGGAAGTACGCGTTCTGATGCCCCGTTGCCTTGAACATATCGTCCAGCGCACGTTGCATCTGCTCCCAGATGGCGTAGCCGTTGGGACGGATGATCATGCATCCTTTGACGGGAGCGTGATCCGCCAGCTCAGCCGCGGCAATCACATCGGTATACCAGCGAGTATAGTCGTCTTCCCGTCGGGTAATCTTTATTTCAGCCATACCGTGGTCCTTCCCGCATCACGCCCGGGTAAGCGGCGCATGATAGCACACTCCCCAGCCCGGACCCGGCAGCGCCAGACCGCTTCCGCGAATGCCTCGGTTCTCCCATCTCTATCGATTCCTGTCTCGATTGACAGCGCCTCCCAACCGCAATAGCATGAATAATTTGACGGCAAATCTTATGAGAAGGGCGCATGGCTGAACTCCCCAGAGAAGATACGATTCCGACGGCCGAAACCGGCAAGGTCAAGGTCCGCTACCGAACGACGTCGGGCGTCGCAATCCACCCCCTGTATACGCCTGAAGATCTCGACGGCTTTGATCCGGAATCGGAGCTCGGCGCTCCCGGAATGCCGCCCTACACCCGGGGCATACACCCGGCAATGTACCGGGAACAACTCTGGACGATGCGGCAGTTCAGCGGATTCGGAACCGCCACAGACACCAATAAGCGCTTTCATTATATGTTGGGTCAAGGTCAGACGGGCCTGTCGGTGGCCTTCCATCTGCCGACCCTCATGGGATACGACTCCGACCACCCGATGTCGGCCGGCGAGGTGGGGAAGTGCGGTGTGGCCATCGACTCATTGAAGGATATGGAGACGCTGTTTCGCGAGATCCCGCTCGACAAGATCAGCACCTCGATGACGACGAACGCTCCCGCCCCCATCATCTGGGCCATGTACCTGGTGGCGGCCGAAAAACGGGGCATCCCATGGGAGACCCTGTCTGGAACGATTCAGAACGACATTCTCAAGGAATACATCGCCCAGAAGACCTACATCTTCCCGCCCCGGCCGTCCATGAAGCTCATCGTTGACACGATCGAATTCGGGACACAGCACGTTCCCCGCTGGAACACGATATCGATCAGCGGCTATCACATCCGTGAAGCAGGCGCGACCGCGGTGCAGGAACTGGCGTTTACGTTGTATGACGGCATCGAATACGTTGAATGGGCGCGGCGACACGGGATGGACGTCGATGACTTTGCCCCCCGACTGTCATTTTTCTTCAACGCCCAGAACGACCTTTTCGAAGAGGTTGCCAAATACCGGGCCGCGCGAAAGGTCTGGTACACCGTCATGCGGGACCGCTTCGGCTCGAAGAATCCCAGGGCCGCCGTCCTGCGGTTTCACACCCAGACCTCAGGATGCTCGCTCACAGCCCAGCAGCCCTATAACAACGTCGTTCGTACGACCGTTCAGGCACTGGCGGCCATTCTCGGCGGGACGCAGTCGCTCCATACGAACGCGCTCGATGAGTCTCTGGCCCTGCCCACTGAAGATACCGCCCGCATTGCGCTTCGAACGCAGCAGATTCTTGCACACGAGAGTGGCGTCACCCACACGCCCGACCCTCTAGGCGGTTCCTACTATGTCGAGCGCTTGACCCTCGAAATGGAACGGGGATGCCGGGAATACTTCGAACGACTCGACCGGCTCGGCGGCATGGTCGAGGCGATTGAGCACGGCTTTCCGCAACAGGAAATCCAGGATGCCGCCTATGAACACCAGAGAGCTGTTGAACGGAAGCAACAGATTATCGTCGGCATCAACGATTTCGAAGTCGAAAACGAGGCGCCGATCGATATCCTGAAAATTGACGAAGCCGTCGCCGATGACCAGATCGCGGCTCTCAAACAACTCCGCGATCAACGGGACAATAACAGGGTCGACCAGACGTTACACGCGCTCGGGGAGGGGGCGGGCAACGGGGGCAACATGATGGATCCTATTCTGGATTGTGTCCGGGCATATGCGACTCTGGGAGAGATGTGCGACACGCTCCGGAGCGTTTACGGAACCTACGTCGAGCCCGACGTCTAGTGGCCTGAGTCGGAATTTCACGACATAAGATTTCGCTCGATCGTTCATTCAGATGAGAATATCTGTCGCGATTTAGGCGTGGTCTGAACGTTCGGCGACCCGCGCCATCTTCCTGATGGCGAGGCCTACAGGGATCGGTGAATCGTCGAAGAGGGTCCCAAAACGGCCCCGCACGGTCCTCCGTGCGGGGGGACCGCTTTCATAGTGAAGATGCGGAGCCGAGGCGTCAGTGGAAGAAATCGATCGGATCTGGACTAACCTAATATTCAACGAACTTCTGACTCAGGCCACTAGGAGGAGGCTGAAACAGCCATCATTGGCTGTTTGACTGGCAGGTCTTTCGGCGCGGGGCGGGCTGCCAAAACCTTGTGTTTCAGCAGCCTGCTATTGGCGATATACAGAAAACTCTTCAGCCCTGATGATTAAAGATGCCGCCTCAAAGCATCGACATCCGGGAGTCTTCAGTCCGCAAATGCCGTGGGATGGTCGGCTTCATAGTGCGCCCGGAGGGTGTCACGGCCAAAATCGTTCTCCAGGTCACGGAACACGGAATGGACGTGGTTCGCGCTGTTCTGCGTATTATCGTACTCGATCAGAAAGGTCGGTCCTTGCAGTCGGTAGTAGTGCCCCTCACCGCGTTCCTCACTTCCGGCCCATACGAAATGGATTCCATCAACGCCGGCTTCCCGAATGCGGCTTAGCGTAGCGGCCGCGATATCCGGGGCCAGTCGATTGGCATACTCACCGATCAGTGCCGCCATATGGTTCCGTTGCGCTTCGGTCATATCCGAAGCGGCCAGACCCGTCAGGTCTCCATCAATTTCGGCCACCCGGGAATTGGTGGTGAGAATCTCGCTGAATGCGGTTCCCTGAATGACGGCGACTTGCTTCTGGCTCGGCTCCAGAGACGCCAGCAGCGCACGTCCAAGGTCTTCTTCATTCCCCAGAACCCTCAGTCCCCGGCGGGGGCCCTCCTTGACTTCAGCCGGGTTTGAACCGAAGAACGTCGGTGCCGCGGCAATGACCTCGCCGTCGGCCATCGTCACATTTAGAGAAATGTGGTGGCCTTCCATCCGCCAGCCCCAGGTACCGCTCCTCGAGGGTTCACCGAAGATGCTGAAATGGTAGCGTTCCGAATCGCGAATGAGCCCACCGTATTCAGCTTCACGCGGGCCCTCGATCTCATTCAGAATCTGCTCGAGACTCACAATCGTCGCGGCTTTTGCGGCCCCTCTGGAACTCAGGGTAGAGGCGATCAGCGCCTGGGCCAGTTGTTGCTGATGGGGTTCCATCTCCCTCAGCATGAGTCCCACGCGCGGGACGGGAGTAAACCACCAGTTCATCCTCTCTTCATCATCGAAGTCGAACCGTGCCTCGGCGGATCGTTCCGCGTCAAGCGAAGCAAGAAACGCATTGGCTGCGGTGACGATATCGGGTACAGTCTGCGCCTGGAAAAATGCGGCTGTCGATGAAGCGGCCAGGCAAACCAGAATGATCAGAACGCGGCTGGAAACTTTCATGATTATCACCTCGATTGCAGCCATCCTACTGGCATCTCCACGAGTGGTCAAGCAAGAGCGTACAAGGTCGGGGCGCTCCGGAATCCGGTCGCGGGGAAACCGCGTCAATGCGATCCGTAAGATAATCAACTAATGCCCATCGTCGCAGAAACCCGCTTGCGTGTCCGTTACGCGGAAACCGACCAGATGGGTGTGGTCTATTACTCGAACTATCTGGTCTGGATGGAAATTGGACGAACCGACTTCTGTGTGGCGTCGGGTTTCCGTTATCGCGATATGGAAATCGATGACGGCATTGCCATCGCGGTGGCCGACGTTCAGTGCCGGTATCACGCGCCCGCACGCTACGATGACGCAGTCCTCGTACGGACATCGTTGAAACGCCTCAGAAGACGCACGTTGCTGTTTGCCTACCAGATCATTCTCGCGGAATCGAACACTCTGCTGGCTGAAGGGAGCACCAAGCATGTGGTCGTCGACAAGGCCAGCGCACGGCCGAGGGTGATTCCCCGGCATCATTACGACATGCTTCTGGCCGCCGAGTCACCCGGATCCGCCTGAGCGCGCCGGGGTCGAAGGATTTTCGTTGCCTCATGACGCCACTTGTTGAATGCGTTCCCAACTTCAGCGACGGGCGCCGAACGCGGGTCGTCGATGCGATCGAAAGCGCCCTCTGCAGTGTCGATGGGGTCTGGATCCTGGACCGGCATATGGACCCCGATCACAATCGATCGGTGATCACGCTGGCCGGGCGCCCGGAGAGCCTGCCCGATGCCCTCGTGGCTGCGGTGCGGGTCGCCGCCGAGCGGATCGATCTCCGCTCGCATGATGGGGAACATCCCCGAACCGGTGCTACGGATGTCATACCCTTTGTCCCTTTGCGCAATGTCTCGATGGAGGAATGCGTCCGGCTTGGCCGCGATTTGGGCGCCCGGATTGCCAGAGAACTGGAGATTCCCGTCTATCTCTACGGATGGGCCGCCCAGGTGCCGGGTCGCAGGAAGCTGGAGCGGATCCGAAAGATAGGTTTTGAACGACTCAGCGAGGCAATGTCGGTCCGGGAGGTGCTGCGACCCGATTTTGTCCCGACCCGGGCCCACCCGGGGGCTGGAGCCACGTTCATCGGGGCGCGGAAGGTCCTGATCGCATTTAACGTCAATCTCAAGACCGACGATGTGAGGCTTGCGCGCACCATCGCATCGAAGATCAGGGAATCGGGAGGGGGATTGGTGGGTGTCAAGGCCCTGGGCGTTTATATGAAGAAGACCCGCACCGCGCAGGTTTCGATGAACCTCACCGACTACGAGAGAACCGGGATTCAAAGAGTCTTCGAGGCCATTCACAGTATGGCAAAAGACGCCGGTGTTTCGATTCTCGGCGGAGAGCTCGTGGGTCTGGCACCGGCCCCTGCCCTCGACTGTATGGATCCGCGCACACTTCAGCAAATCGGCCTGGACCCGCGAAGCACCCTGGACGCCCGACTGGCTGGGGCTGGACTCTAACTGACGATGCCGATGAGCCTTATACCACTTTCTGGGCTATAATATGGCGCGTATGCAGCGGCACACGCGCAGCCAGAAAAAAACGCGACGGTCAAAGCAGAAATCCGGACCTGTGAAAGCTTTCCTGCTTTCTCCCTTCATGAAAATCTCCGCCGCGCTGATGCTGATCGCAGCCATCGCGGGTGGCGTCGTGTTCATGCACTACTACACGATCTATGCCACAATCATCGACCGCAGACTCTCGGGCGAAGTCTTCCAGAACACCGCCAAGATCTACGCCACTCCCTACATCGTCCATGCGGGACAGGAGATCCGGCCGAACGACGTGATCCTTCGCTTGCGACGGGCGGGTCTTGAGCCGCGCGATCGGACGCCTTCCGAGGACGCGGTCTACCAGTTCATTCCCGGCGACGCCGGTTCGAGCATCGTCGTGTCTCCCGAGCGACGTCCCGACTTCCGGCTTGATTTCAGCGGCACCGAAATCGATCGCATCCAGGAAGTGCTCACCGGTTTCGAGGTTCCTCAGATTGAACTTCCGGCTGAACTGGTCACGAGCCTGTTTGACGACACACGCGAAAAGCGGCGCCTGCTCGAATGGGAACAGCTGCCGCCGCACCTCACCGATGCCCTCGTGGCTGCTGAAGATCAGCGTTTCTTTCGCCATTTTGGAATCGACCTGATCCGGGCCGGTGGCGCCTTTATGTCGACCTACGTCCGGGCTGAAAGCCTGGAGGGGGCCAGCACGCTGACGATGCAACTGGCCGGGAACTTCTTTCTGGATCGGGGAGACCGGACCTGGAACCGGAAGCTTCCAGAAATCCTCATGGCCTTGATCCTCGAACATCGATTGACGAAAGCCGAAATCCTGACGATGTACGCGAATGAGGTGTATATCGGCAACCGGGGTTCTTTCGCCATCCACGGCTTCGGCGAGGCGGCCGCCGCATACTTCGGCAAAAACATCGCCGATCTCACCGTCTCCGAGGCGGCCACGCTGGTGGGAATGCTCCCGGCCCCAAGTGCGTTTTCGCCACGGCGTAACATGGCCCTGGCCCTCGAACGCCGGGACATCGTCCTCAATGAAATGTACGCACTGGATATGATCAACGCAACCCAGCTCGCCGAAGCCCGGCTGGCCGAAATCCAGATCGCTGAGATGAGAGTGGACGAGAGCGAAGCCCCATATATGGTGGACTACATTCGGGACCAGCTACTGGACGACTTCTCCCAGGAGGAGCTTTTCAACGACGGGTTAAAGGTTTACACCACGCTCGATCCGGACCTTCAGAAGGCGGCTGTCGAAGCCGTGGCTTCAGGCATTGCCAATGCGGACTCACAGCTCGAAGCGATGGGCCGGGGGCCGTCGTCGGGCCGACCACCGGTTCAGGCGTCATTGATCGTTCTGGATCCCCACACCGGCGAAATCAAAGCAATGGTCGGCGGGCGCGACTACGCCAACAGCCAGTACAACCGGATTACTGAAGCATTTCGTCAGCCCGGATCCATCTTCAAACCGTTCGTTTACGCCACTGCATTTGAGACCGCCTTCAACCCGCTGGTTGACACTATTGCGACTCCCGATGGCCCCTCGGCGGCAATCCTCATGGACGGCTTCGGTTTCGGCTTGATGGCCGAACCGGGAGAACGCTCCGTGGCACGGCTTTCCGAGGAAGAATCCCCAATCGATTTCGAGGACGGTGCCCGGCCGATTCTGACGCAGGATCAGTACTTCAGGTTACGTGATGCTCCCGGGGCCGACGAAGCCGTCGACGGTCTGCTCGAAGAAATGGATTTCGTGGTACTTCCGGAACGGGAAGAACTCGGAACGATCGGCAAAGCTTCGATCATTACGCCAGTGACAACAGTGATGGACGAGCCGACGCTCTTCTTCTTCGAGGAGGAAAAGTTCTACGAGCCGAACAACTACAAGAGCGTCTTTCACGGCATGATTCCGCTTCGGGAAGCGCTCCAGCGCTCTCTCAACGTTCCAACCGTGAAGGTCGCCGAGCGCGTCGGTTTCGACCGGGTGGCCGAACTGGCGCATCGCCTGGGGCTCAACGGCGACATCCGGCCATATCCATCGATTGCCCTGGGTTCCTTTGAGGTCACGCCGATCGAAATGGCAGGAGCCTACACGGCCCTGGCCAACGAAGGAGTCCGGGTGGAACCGCGGGCGCTCCGGCAGGTCGCCGACAAAAACGGTGCGGTGACGAAGACATACGCGATCGAATCCGAGCAAGTCATTCGGCCCGAACTGGCCTACCTGATGACCAACCTGTTGGAAAACGTAATCAATCGCGGCACAGGGGCCGGCGTCCGCTCAAGGGGCTTTACCCTGCCCGCGGCCGGTAAGACGGGCACGTCGAGAGATGGTTGGTTTGCCGGGTATACGAAGGACCTGCTGGCGATCGCATGGGTCGGATTCGACGACAACCGGGAACTGAATCTCGAGGGCTCCCGTTCAGCCCTCCCCATCTGGACGGCCTTCATGCTCGCGGCTGACGCCCTCTACCCGGTCAGGGCAGACGAGGAAATCAGATTCTACGATCCACCGGGGGTTGAACTGGTCAATATTGATGCGGACACGATGTCGCTGGCCACACCCTACTGCCAAAACCGGTACACCACGCCCTTCATTTTCGGTACCGCGCCCCGCGTGTACTGTCCGATACATTCTTTTTCGACGGGATTCTTCTTGAGCGAAACTGAAGCGCCGCCGCTGGCCGATCCGGCGCCGCTGCTGCCCGCTGCAACGTCGTCCCCGGCTACGGAGCCTCCAAATCCGGTGCTGCCACCTCCAGTCGAAGGCGCAACACCTGCCATCTTTGTTCGCTGATTCCGGGCACGGCAAGCAACTCTTCGATACTTCGAAAACCGCCCCGTTTCTCTCGAAATTCCACGATTCTCTGCGCGAGAACCGGCCCCACACCCGGGAGCTCATCGAGCTGTTTGATGGTTGCCGTGTTCAGGTTGATCAGGAGAATAGCCGCCAGCAGGTGAGTCACAGTGAAGGTGTCCTTATCCCGCGCCGAATCGTTGCCGAAGGAACCGGAGGGCGTCATCGCGATCCACAATGCGCTGTTCCAATTGTTCGTCTTCGATCAGTGTCAGGATTTCTCGAAATGAAGGGCCGGGTTCCATTCCCAATGTAATCAGATCGTCTCCCGATATCAAGGCCTCCGGCCAGAGGTCGCTCTCGGACCACTCTTCGAGCTTTTTCCGCATGAACCGCAGGGCCGGCGAGTGGCCTCCATCGGCGGCATGGTGCAATCGATGAAGCTCCATATGGTCCGCAAACCGCTCGATGCGGAGGAATCGTTTCAGTGGTGCCGTTGCCGACTCATGGACATGTTCGAAGTCCGATTGCCTGGAGACAAGGACTCGCACGCGAGCGGCGTCCGCATTTGACAACTTCAGGCGCCGTACGATCCGATCCACGTCTTTAAGGGAACATTCGTGTAACAGAAGCGCCATTGCGAAGCCGGCCTCGGGCCGGCCTTCGATCAGCTCGAGGCACTGGTGGATATGATCGGTCCAGATCAACTCCGGCAGTATCGCGGCGCGCAGTCCCGATTCCTCGAGCATACCGATCCCGCGGGCGGGTCCACCTTCGACGAGGATTTTCAGCAGTTCATCTCGAATGCGTTCGGCGCTGACCTGATTGATCTTTGCCGCCATCGTGCGCACCCCGACCCAGGTTTCATCTTCAATCGAAAACCCCGGCCGGGCGGCAAAGCGAATGGCCCGGAGTATGCGGAGCTTGTCTTCTTCAAACCGGGCGCGTGGATTGCCAATCGCGCGTACGACACGTCGCTCGATGTCGGCCATTCCATCTACGTGATCGATGACTTCACTTTCAATCGGGTCGTAGAGCAATCCGTTGATCGTGAAATCGCGGCGCAACACATCCTCTTTTGAAGTCGTAAAGACAACGCCGCTTGGCCTCCGGCCGTCGACGTATACATCATCCGATCTGAACGTGGCCACTTCGAATCCCACTCCTCCACTGAGGACAAGGACCACGCCATACTGAACACCGACCGGTTCGGTGCGGGGGAAGATTTCGATCACTGCCTCCGGTCGGGCGCTCGTGGCGATGTCGTAGTCGGCCGGCTCGATTCCCATCACCATGTCGCGAACGCATCCGCCGACAAAATAGGCCTCGTGCCCGTTCTCCCGGAGCGTTTGTACGATTTCAGTGGGTAATCTGGAATTCATGAAGTCTACAGCTGCAAGTCAAAAGCGGGTGGCTACGACTTCAAGTCTATCAACTCTGAACTCAATGACTTAATAGTCCTGACAGGCCGGCCTCCGCCGACCATCTACTGTATACTAAAGCGCTTTTCGAGGAGACTCAGATGCCTGCTTACCAGGGAGTCGACTTTTACCAGATCGAAGCTCTCCTGTCGGACGAAGAACGGATGGTTCGGGACATGGTCCGATCGTTCGTCAACGATCACGTCAATCCCATCATCGACGCTCACTTCGATTCAGCCAGCTTTCCATCCGAACTCATTCCGCTGATGGCACAGCTCAACCTCCTCGGCGCCGACCTGCCGGAAGAATTCGGATGCGCCGGGATGAATAATGTCGCCTACGGTCTCATGATGCAGGAGCTGGAAGCGGGCGACAGCGGCCTACGGAGTTTTGTCAGCGTTCAGGGTGCTCTGGTCATGCGTCCCATTTTTGCTTACGGCTCCGACGACCAGAAGGCGCAGTGGCTCCCGCGGTTGGCCGAGGGGAAGACGATTGGTTGCTTCGGGCTGACGGAACCGGACCATGGTTCGGACCCGGCCGGCCTCGAGACAAGGGCGCGGCGTCAGGGGAACGGATGGGTTCTCAACGGAACCAAACGCTGGATTACAAACGGTACGATTGCCGACATCGCCATCATCTGGGCCAAGGACGATGTCGGTGAGATACAGAGCTTCATTGTCGAAACGGACACGTCGGGATTCGAGGCACACGACATTCAGAAGAAACTGTCTCTCCGCGCATCGGTCACTTCGGACCTGATCATGGACGGCGTCGTGGTCTCTGAAGAGAACAGGTTACCCGGCGGTCAGGGACTCAAGTGCGCCCTGGCATGTCTGGATCACGCGCGTTACGGCATCGCATGGGGTGGAATTGGCGCTGCGATGACGTGTTACGACTGGGCGGTGGACTACACCCAGGGACGGCAGCAGTTCGGCCGTCCAATTGCCTCGTTCCAGCTCGTGCAGGAAAAGCTCGCCGACATGCTGACGGCCATCACCAAGGGCCAGTTGCTTGCATGGAGGCTTGGAAAGCTGAGAGACGAGGGAACCTCCACCCACGCGCAGACATCTCTGGCGAAACGCAACAACGTCCGGGTGGGCCTGGAAGCGGCTCGCGTTGCCCGTGATTTGATGGGAGCCAACGGCGTGACGTCGGAATATCCCGTCTTCAGGCACATGGTCAACCTTGAATCGGTGTATACCTACGAAGGGACCGACCACATGCATACGCTGATTCTTGGACAGTCCATTACCGGCATCCCTGCATTCCGGTAGCAGTACAAATTGTAAGAGCGGCTCGTGACCGCACACTGTTCGAATCTCTTTCGTGCGCCCAAGCGCGGGAGGACCCCCCGCCCGGCGGTGGGCCCCACGCTGAGAAATGCCCGCGCCGACCGATGAAGATCGTCAGCGAATCCTGTCCGACTCTCAAGTTAGTGGCGGGAGTCTTGAGGGTCGCGTCTTAATCTGAAAGTTCGCCCGGAAGCTGGGTTTGAGTGTCGACGATGGCCCGAGAGAGTTGGCCCGCCGTCAGGCCAGTAACTTCGCTGAGGTTGGCCCCACGCAGATCCGTCCCCTCCAGGATGGCACCCTGCATGTCCGACATCCAGAGATCTGCACCTTGAAGATTGGCTCCTCTCAAGTTGGCCCGCATCAGATCAGCGACACTCAGCCTCACCCCGCTGAGGTCCGCGCGTTCGAGGTTGGCGTCATGCAGGTCGGCCTGTTGCATCACGGCATTCCGAAGTTCTGCGCGTTCACCGCGTGAACCGTCGGAATCGAGCCATTCTTTATGAGAAGCGAGAACGTCGGAAATCAGCATCAGAATCCGTCTCCACCCGGTCGGGCGCCTGCCATCCAGGTCAAATGCCAGGCGCTGACCGTGATCGGTCGAAAACGATCCGGCAACTCCGACAGGAGCCGCTTGCTGAAAGGGTCATTTCTGGCATTGTCAGCAACCAGCCTCAGCTCATGACGATTAGCGGTTCGCACCTTCGAACCGCTACTTGTTCGGTTGCTTTACAAGTCGCAAATAGGGCTTCAGAGTCGTCCATCCGTCGGGGTATTTTTCCTTTGCGGCATCGTCGGACACTGCCGGGACAATGATGCAATCGTCCCCATCCTGCCAGTTCGCCGGAGTGGCCACCTGATGGCTGGCCGTCAACTGGAGCGAGTCGATGACCCGCAGCAGTTCATCGAAGTTCCGGCCCGTCGCCATCGGGTAGGTGATAATGAGTTTGATCTGTTTGTCGGGGCCGATGACATAAACATTGCGAACCGTCATGTTGTCTGCCGCCGTCCGTTCCCCGGCTCCTCCCTGCGTGTCTTCGGGGAGCATGTCATAGAGCTTGGCCACCTTGAGGTTCGCGTCCCCGATCATCGGATAGTTCGGTGCGACGCCCTGGGTCTCCTCGATGTCCTTCGACCAGCCCCTGTGGTCCTCAACCGAATCGACGCTCAGCCCGATGACCTTTACATTGCGCCTGTCGAATTCGGACTTAAGCTTCGCCACGGTCCCCAGTTCGGTCGTGCAGACCGGCGTAAAGTCCTTGGGATGCGAAAACAGCAGGGCCCAGCTATCCCCGATCCAGTCATGAAATTGAATCGAACCTTCCGTCGTGTCGGCCGTGAAATCGGGCGCCGTGGCCCCTAACCGCAGTGGCATGTTGTCCTCCTGATTAATAGAAAAAGAGCGAGACCCGCTATCGGGTTTACCATTACACGCATTTTTGCCGAACGTGTCAAAGGGAACTCGAGATTTTGCCCGTCCACTCTTTGATCATCCGTCTCCGCCGAAACGATTCCAGCCTTGACCGATAGACGGGCCCTCACCGGTGCGCCGCAACGCCGCACCGTGGTTTGATTTGACCTCCGTTCAATGGTACAAATGGAGGTTCGGCTGCGGGTCGCGATTTCACCCCGTACACCGCTGTCCCGTTCGTCTAGCCTGGTCTAGGACACAGCCCTTTCAAGGCTGCGACACGGGTTCGAATCCCGTACGGGACGTTTGTTACCTGTCAGCAAAGGGCGAAGGTCCTCCGAACTGCGATCCACCTGCTCTCGTGCCTAAAAAACACCTTGGCCAGCACTTTCTTTCCGATACCGCCATTCTGGATCGCATGGTGGGATTCTCACAGGTCGCCACCGACGACACCGTCGTCGAGATCGGTCCGGGACGGGGGACGCTGACGGCAACCCTCGCCGGCCGGGTTCGTCGGGTGATCGCGATCGAACTCGACAGAGATTTGATATTTCCTCTTCGCGAGCAGGCGGGGCCGAACGTCGAAGTTATAGAGGGCGACGCCCTTGAGGTGGACTTTACCTGTATCTGTCCGACCCGTTATCATGTCGTCGCCAATCTGCCCTACAACGTCGCTACGCCCCTGATCGAACGTTTTGTGGCGGCACGGGCTGCCATTGACTCCGTAACGGTAATGCTTCAGAAAGAAGTTGCCGAGCGAATACTCGCCACCTCCGGCGGAAGTCAATACGGCGCGCTGTCAGTCGGCATGCAGTACTACGCTGCAATCGAAGGCGGGTTCACTGTGCCCCCCGGCGCGTTCACGCCCCCACCCAAGGTATTCTCGCGCGTGATCCGATTGACCTGGCACCCCGATGCCGTCGATTTGCCGGAGTTTGTCGCCTTTGTCAGAAGAGCCTTCGCTTCGCGGAGAAAGAAACTCGTGAACAACCTCGCACCCATTTATCCACACCTCGGACGCCGGAATCTCATTGACATTCTCCAACGCGCAGCGATTGATCCGGATGCCAGGCCCGGCGACCTCCCGGTAGAGGCCTTTGTCCGGCTTCACCACTCGCTCGTATATAATCCCAGCCCATGAATCAAAGCGTAGATGTTATTCCGCTCGGCGGTCTGGGCGAATTCGGGATGCACATCATGGCCTTCTCGTCGGAAGAGTCCATCATTGTGATCGATTGCGGCATTCTGTTTCCCGAACAGGAGTTGCTGGGCGTGGACATCGTGGTCCCCGACATCACGTTCTTGCTGGAAAATCGTGACAAAGTCAGCGCCATCATTCTGACCCACGGCCACGAAGACCACATCGGGGCACTGCCCTTCATTCTTCCCTACGTCAATGTCCCGGTCTATGGCAGTCCCTTCACGCTTGCCCTGGTACGCCGCAAACTGGAAGAACACGGTCTCCTCAGTGAAACGACGCTGATTGAAATTCACCCGAACGACAAGATCGAACTGGGACCCTTCGGTGTTGAATTCATAGCGGTCACCCATTCCATTGTCGATTCACTTGCGCTCGCCATTCGAACTCCGGCCGGACTCGTCATTCATACCGGGGATTTCAAGATCGACTATTCGCCCATTGACGGATACGAGTTCGACATTGCCGCTTTCGCAGCCTATGGCCGCGAGGGCGTGCGGGCCCTCTTCTCAGACAGCACGAACGCGGAACGTTCCGGTTACACACCGTCGGAACGCGCCGTGGAAGGACGCTTTGACGCCATCTTCGGGAAATCTGAAGGACGCATCGTCGTGTCCTGCTTTTCTTCGGCGATTCACCGGATCCAGATTATCGCCGACACGGCGCATCGACACGGCCGTCACCTGGCCTTTCTAGGACGCAGAGTGATGGCAAACACCGAAATGGCACAACAGCTGGGGGCGCTACGGCTGCCACCGGGCCTGGTCATTCGACCAAAAGAAATCAAGAAATATCCTAGAAACGAAGTCGCGGTGATCGCCAGCGGTTGCCAGGGAGAGCCCATGGCCGCCCTGTCCCGGATTTCGCTGGAGCAACACCGGGATCTCACGCTCGAACCCGGCGATACCGTCATCCTGTCGGCGCGTATGATTCCGGGCAATGAACGGGCCATATCGCGGATGATGGATCACCTTTATCGGCGCAACGCGGACGTCATATACCAGGACAGCTCCACGTCCTCTCCGGTGCATGTCAGTGGTCATGCCAGTGCCGAAGAACTCAAGCTCATGATGATGCTGATCCGGCCGGACTTTTTCGTGCCGATTCATGGTGACTACCGCCACCTTCACCGGCACGCAGCGATTGCCAAACAGTCCGGGGTGATCCGGAAGCAAGTGCTGATCGCCGAAACCGGGGACGTCATCCGCCTCGACGCCAACAGTATCGCGATCACAGGAAAAGCCCCGGTCGGCCGCGTCCTCATTGATCAGGGCAGTCTGGAGGAAGTCGCAGAAATCGTGGTCCGCGACCGCCGCCATATATCCGAAGACGGCATTGTCCTTCCCGTCATCGTCATCAACCGGCAGACGGGCCAACTGGAAAGCCCACCGGAAATTGTATTTCGGGGCATGACGGTGACCGATGACGACGGCCTTGTCAATGAGTGCCGAGATCTTGTCATCGAGACCATCGAATCTTCGTCATTGGAAGAACGTAGAGACTGGGCCGTGATCAAGGACAAGATCCGCCGCGCCCTCAGACGCTATGTCTCGAAGCAGCTCTCCAAACGCCCGTTCATCCTTCCGGTTGTGATGGAAATCTGACGGGTCCGGGATGGACGTATTCGAGACAATCGTTCTGGGGGTGGTCCAGGGCATCACGGAATTCCTGCCGATCAGCAGCACCGGACACCTGATTCTCGTTCCCTGGTTCCTCGGCTGGGAAGCCCAGGGTCTTGCCTTCGATGTGGCGCTGCACATCGGCACCCTGTTTGCCGTCCTCTGGTATTTCAGGAAAGACTGGCTCGCGTTTGCTCAGGCCGGAATCCGTGTCGCTCAGGGACATCGAAACGAACCGGACGCGCGCATGGTCGGACTGATCGTGGCGGCGACCATCCCGGGCGCATTGGCCGGTTTGGCCGCCGAGGACCTTGTCGAAACCTATCTCCGCAGCCCCCTGGTCGTTGCGTTTGCCCTCATCAGTCTCGCCCTGATCCTGATCGTGGCAGAACGGACCGGGCGGAGAGATAAACATCTCGACAGCATCTCCTGGAAGGACGCTCTCGTCGTGGGTCTTGCCCAGGCCCTGGCCATCATTCCCGGCGTTTCCCGCTCGGGAGTAACCATCACCGCCGCCCTGTTCCGCGGGATGCACCGTCACAGCGCGGCCCATTTTTCCTTCTTTCTTTCGGCTCCCATCATCGCGGGAGCAGGAACAAAGAAGATATTCGACCTTTTCTCTGAGGGCCTCACCGGCAATCAGATGACGATGCTCGGCATCGGCATCCTGACATCCGGTATCGTCGGATACCTGGCCATTGCTTTCCTGTTGCGTTTTCTCGCGACACATACAACATATGCATTCATCTATTACCGCATAGCGCTGGGTATTGTGGTCTTACTCGCATTCTCGGTTGGATTTAGATAAAATGCGGCCTGATGAAGTGGACCGTATACCTCACGCCCACCGACCATCGTCGAATTAACGAATTCGTCGGCCTTCTCCTGGTCACAGTGGCCGTTCTCGTCGGACTCAGCCTGGTTTCCTTTGACGCCGGTGACCCGTCGTTCAACATCAGCCGAAGCCCGCGGCTTGATGCTCAACCGGCAAACCTCATTGGCGTCGTGGGCTCCTACGCCGCGGACCTCCTGTTTCAAATGATCGGCTATGCGGGCTTTATGCTGCCGGTGTTTCTGGGAATATACGCGTTCCACTGGTTGGCGTCCTGGAGCGTCAGCAATGTGGGTCCACGTCTATTCGGCATGGCGCTCATGATCGTCACGCTTGCGACCGCGCTGGCGCTTTCGCCTTCGATCCCCCGTATTGACAGCCAGATACCGGCCGGTGGTGGGGGTGGCCAACTCATCACCGAATGGCTGAGCGCCACGCTCAATCCCCTTGGAACGGTGATCGTACTGGTCTCATCCTTCCTGGTGTCTCTATTGCTCGCGACGACTTTTTCCTTTGCTCAAACGACGGCTATTGTCCGGCCGCGATTGCGGTTCTTGAAAACCTGGTGGCGACAGGGGGTCGATTGGCTGGAAAAACAGTCCCTCGAACGTGCCCGACGTCGCATCGAGCGAAAACAGGGTCAGGCAACCGTCGTGATCGGGCCAGAGCCCGAGCCCGTGCAACCAGGCGAAACCAAACCGCCGGCACCGAAGACCCGGCGAGTCGCAACGCAACCATCGCTGATCCCGATCGACGAGCCGGTGGTCACCGAGATGCAGGCGTTCTCGCCGAAGAGCGTGAACTTTCCCTCTCCCGATCTCCTGCTGGCGCCGGAAGCCCCGGTCCCGGTCGATGAGGAAGAACTCAGGGAACGGGCGGACCTGATTGAAGAAAAGACGAAAGAGTTCGAAGTGGTCGGGCAGATCAAGCAGATTCACCCGGGGCCGGTCGTGACCACATTCGAGTTTAAACCTGAACCCGGAATCAAATATTCGAAAATCACAAGTCTGGATCAGGATCTCTGCCTCGCTCTGGAAGCCGAGTCGGTCCGCATTGACCGCATCCCGGGCAAATCGACGGTCGGTATCGAAGTTCCGAACCCCAACCGGGCCACGATCACGCTGAGAGAACTGATCGAATCGCCGGAGTATCTGAAATCGAATGCCCTGCTGCCTCTGGCTTTGGGCAAAGACATTACCGGTCGCATCATCGTTTCCGACCTGCACCGGATGCCCCACCTCCTGATCGCGGGATCGACTGGAACAGGAAAATCCGTTTCAATCAATTCACTGGTGCTGTCTCTGTTGTTCCGGTCAAAACCGGACCGGGTCAAATTAGTCATGATCGACCCCAAGCGTCTCGAACTTGGGCTTTATCAGGACATTCCACACCTGTTGGTGCCCGTGGTGACCGAACCGGTAGCGGCACAGAACGCGCTGAAGTGGGCCGTCAGCGAGATGGAAGAACGATACAAGAAACTCGCCAAACGGGGTGTCCGGTCGCTGGAAGCCTATAACGATCACATCCGGCAACTTCCGATTCCCGGAATCGGTCAAGCGGAAAAAGAAGAGGACCGGGAGGCCTTGCCCTATATCGTCATCGTGATCGACGAACTGGCGGACCTCATGATGGTCGCATCGCGGGACGTTGAAGACTCGATCACACGCCTCGCCCAGATGGCGCGCGCCGTCGGCATACACCTGATTCTGGCCACGCAGCGGCCGTCTGTCGATGTGATCACGGGTTTGATCAAAGCCAATTTTCCAGCCCGGATTTCCTTCCGCGTCGCCTCCAAGATCGACTCGCGGACGATTCTCGATGCGAACGGCGCCGAAACCCTCCTCGGTCGCGGAGACATGCTGTTTCTTCCTCCGGGTTCGTCCCGCATCATGCGCGCCCACGGCCCAATGGTCACCGAAGAAGAGGTCAGCCGTGTTGCCGACTATCTGAAAGCGCAAGGCCGCCCCGTCTACAACGAAAGTATCCTGGAGTCACCCGAAGAAAGAAGCGCCCGGATGGAACCCGACGGCAACCTGGATCCACTCTACGACACTGCCGTCCGCCTCGTCGTCGCCATGGGGAAAGCGTCCACCTCTGCGATGCAGCGGCGCCTCCGAATCGGTTACGGGCGTGCTGCCAGTCTCCTGGATGCCATGGAAGCCGACGGCATCGTCGGGCCACCCGAAGGCAGCAAGCCGCGTGAAATCCTTGTCAGGGCCGACTACTTCGAAGAAATCGACAATCGCGATCCGCAGGCTTAGCCCGTCGTCGGGCAGGTCTCGATAGCCGCAGGCGAGGCGGTCTCCGCGACCGCTGCCGACATCGAAACATCGCAATTCCTTCGCGTGCTTCGATATAGGTTTTTCCTAATCCGCCAATTCCGTGTAATCTGGGGCCTTCTTGTCCTGAATTCGGTTACTCCATCGAAAGGTTATATCCATGGGATTCAGAACCGACGCCATTCACGCCGGTCAAGAACCCGATCCATCCACAGGGGCGGTGACGGTTCCAATTTACCAGACTTCGACCTACGTTCAGGAGGGTCTGGGGAAACACAAGGGCTACGAATACGGACGAACCGAAAACCCCACTCGCATCGCCCTCGAACAGAATATGACGGCGCTCGAGGGCGGCATATCGGCCTGCGCTTTCGCCTCGGGGATGGCCGCCGAAACCGCGATTACGCAACTCCTCCTCAAGCAGGGTGACCATGCGGTGTGTACCGAGAACGTCTACGGCGGGACAATCCGGCTGTTCGACAACATCGTCAGCCACTACGGGGTCGAGTTCAGTTGGGTCGATACATCAAGCGTCGACAACGTTCGCGCAGCGATCCGACCCAACACCAAAATGGTCTTCGTAGAGACTCCGACCAACCCGCTGATGTCTATTACGGACATCGCCGGCGTTGCCAGTGCGACCCGGGATGCGGGCTGCCGTCTCGTGGTGGACAACACATTTATGAGCCCCTACCTGCAGCGGCCGATTGCGCTGGGCGCCGATATCGTCATCCACAGTACGACGAAGTTCCTGAATGGACACAGCGACAGCATCGGCGGTGTGGTCATCCTGAAGGATGAAAAAGATGGGGAGCGGCTCCACTTCATCCAGAACGCGGCCGGAGCCATTCTGTCACCATTCGATTCCTGGCTGGTGCTACGCGGTATCAAGACACTCCCGGTGCGCATGGAAGCCCACAACTCGAACGGGCTGACGATCGCACAATACCTGAAGTCGAAACCTCAGGCGCACAAGGTGTACTATCCGGGTCTTCCCGACCACGGGCAGCACCACTTGGCAAAACGGCAGATGTCGGGCTTTGGCGCGATGATCGCGTTTGACCTCGGCTCGCTGGAAGCGGCATCCCGTTTTCTCGGGCGCGTCCGCCTCTGTTCCCTGGGCGAGAGCCTGGGTGGCGTCGAAACCCTGATCTCTCATCCCGCAACGATGACACACGCATCATTGCCGGAAGAGGACCGCGAACGGCTGGGGATCACGTCCGGGCTGGTCCGAATTTCGGTGGGAATAGAAGACATCGAAGACCTGATCGCGGATCTCGACAACGCCTTCGACGAATAAAGGACGAATAAAGAAAGAGTAAGACTGGGTGCCGCCCGACGGGACGGACTTCAGCGTTGGATCACGGGTCGCTTTTACGGACTGAATCGTCGATCCATTTCAGATACGGAGTCGATCCGGCATCGACCCTGCAGGCGATGAATTCCGGCAGATCGTAACTGTGAACTTCCAGAACCCGCTGTCGGACCCGATCGATTGCACCGGCAGTCGTCTTGATCACGAGCAGATATTCGCTGTCCCAGCTCACTTTGCCTTCCCACCGGTAACAGGACCGGACCGGCGAGCCGACATTGACGCACGCCGCGAGCCTTTCCTGAACCAGTATTTCAGCGATCCGGCCCGCTTCTTCATTCGAAGCGCAAGTTACAAACGCGATCATGGCATCAATCATAAATAGCCCGTACCCACCGCCGGGATCTCCGGCTCCGTCCGCCATCGCACACCGGGCGGCATAATGCACATCACGCCCGACCACATTCCAGCAGCATACAACGGCCTGAAGTCTTCCAGTGGCGAAGAAAGTGCGGGTCCCATGATTCAACAGGTTTCACCGTCAAAGGCAGGAAGGAGATCGATTTCCCGACGATCTGTGGCGTGCAGAGAAGGTGACCGAACGCTCGAAATCATTGATTTTGCAGTCAAATAAGCCTTCTAGACCGGCCCGGCGAAGTGTATAATCGACGCCTGATTATTCGGCTTAAGCCGTCCGATCGTAACTCGATGCACGCAAATATTGCATCCAATCTGTGTATATCGTGACGGGGTAGCGAGCCTGGAAAACACTGCTAATCTGATCGACTACGGAAAACGATGGACAACCGCAGCATAATTCATGGAGCGATGGTCCGGGTGGGCCTTGGGGTCTTTGGGCTTTTGACGCTGGCCACCCTCGTCCTGACACTCATCAGCGACCGTGGCCTGCTGGAAGTCCGCCGCAAGGGATCCGAACTGGCCGATCTTCAGACCCAGATCGAAACGCTGGAGACCGAAAACGGTGCCCTGGTCCAGGAAATTCGGAACCTCCGATCCGAACCGACGGAAATCGAACGCCGCGCACGCGAAGACTTGAAACTCGTCCGACCCGGCGAAGTGATCCTCGTCCTCCCTAAATAGGGGTCAGAGCCCTAATTCCCTATTTTCCCGCTACACGTATTCATATGAGTTGGTGACGTCAAGGTCTGCGCTGATTCGTGCAGAAGCTTGACGATCTCAAGCAGAGTTCTTACTATGGTTGGGCGGGGTGGAGCAGCGGTAGCTCGTTGGGCTCATAACCCAAAGGTCGTAGGTTCAAATCCTATCCCCGCAATACTTGGCAGACAGGAAAGGTCACCGGAAGGTGGCCTTTTTTGTTGGGGTTACACTTGATGGCACTTCCTCCTCTGGAGTTACCGAAAGCCCAGCGGGCATTTCGGTGGGCAGATCAGTGTGAACGGATTGCCCGGCGCCCCCGGGATTACCGGGAATCAGTGGTGCGAAATGTTGCAACGGGATCGGGACGAGCGTGGCGGACTGCCAGGGAGAAGGCAGGTGTGTGTGCGGTATTCGCCGCCACGGGAACGGTCCAGCGATTCGGAAGTCCTACCGGACCCTAAGGTTTACGTCAGATCGAACGAAAGAGTCATAGTCCGATGGCTGAAAGGCGACGAATTCATATACGCCCTTCCTTGTGAGAGGGGAGACGTAGTAGCGGGTTCGGCCGTCGGCATCCAACTCGGCCTGAAATCGTTCAACCCTGCCACCGTTCAGCCGGTATTCGATCGTCACTGCAGAGTTTCCGGACTCTATGCCTTCCAGCCACAGCCAATAGGAATCTCGGCCAGCGACGACATCCAGTGGCTCGATTCTCAACCGGATTGAATCTGAATCCACATACGTCACATCGGCTGCTGGAGCTGACCCGGCCCGACGGCTGGTTTCCCCTGGTGCCGTGTATTCCGCACAGTCATCGAAATTCGCGTTGATCTCCGAATAAACTCGTCCGGCCAGGTGGCCCGCAGCGGATTCCGTCAGGTGATTTTCGTCAAGGAATTGTTGGGGTAGACCGGCAAAAATCTCGTATGCATCGACTAGCGGAATCTCGAACTGACGCGCCACCTCACCAACGATTTTATTGTAATTTGTCAGGTTGAGCCGCCACGCCAACACCGGAGCGAACTCCGAGTCCAGATTGACGACGTTTGGACGGGTCAGGAGAATCGGCAGTATTCCTCTTTCCAGCGATGCCGTGACAATCGACGTGAGGTTGCTTCGATAGTCTGCCTCGGTGACACGGGGAGCAATGCCGGACGTCTCGGCCGTGAGTAAAGATTCACCGAGCAACCTGTCCGACGCGGCGCGTACCAAATGATAGATTCGGCTTTTCCGGGCCAGAAAACGTTTGATCGATGAAAACCGCAAAGCCCTTTCGCCATAGTATTTGTCGGGCAAATTCGTGGTTGTAATGGCGTCATTCCATCCGAACGAGACCAGGACAACGTCAGGGGCAAACTGCAAGCCCTCTTCGAAGCGACGCACGCCTTGAAATGAAGAATAGCCGTAGACGCCAGCGTTTAACACCGTCGGGACGATGTTTGGACACGAAGAATCCAGGACCTCCTGCAGGAAACCCGGCCACGAGTATCCAGCCGGACCTAAGGTATTCGAATCTCCCACAGCGAGCACTCTCAGCTCATCGTCGCCCTTCGTCCTATCGACTTCCCGACCTCTATACCCATAGCTGTTGAACGGGACATAGTCGTCGTCTGAGTTCCTGGGCCTCCACAGCAAGATTGGGTCCGGCTCGAACATTTGTTCTTCGAACATGAGGTAGTCACGCCACTCCTCTCCGGTGTGCTCGATCTTCAGGTCATAGTTGTATTCAAAGCCAAGCAGCCGAAGTGCCCCTTCCGCAATGGCCAACGAGATGCCGATTGAACAGACGATCGCCATGACACCGAATAGTGCCTTCCGACGACGCTGCTTCATGGTGTGTTCACGGTGACAAGTTCACTTGACGGAATCCCCATCGAAATGACCTTTTGACCTATTCTGCGGGTGGAGGCTCAGACTATCATGCTTCACGCTACGCCTTTGAGCATATCCCGACAGGGTCAGTCCCAACGTCTCCACCGTACGCTCTCCCGCGCACCTGGGAGACTTCCGCCGCTGTGACAATAAAGCCCGTCAGAGCATTTCGCGTGGATTCCCTTGAAAAACTAAGAATCTTTTCTGATCGGACCAATCTGACGGGCTATCACGCAATGCTGTCCCGGTCTTGGCTGATCTCCAAACAGGGGGAACGTCAGCAGGCAGCTAAGGTCACCGGAAGGTGGCCTTTTTTGTTGGGTGTGGCCCGTCGGAACACTTCACGCAGTATCCGATAAAATACTATAGAACACGTACTTAATCGGGTCCGTATCGAGTGGATTCACAATCTTGAGTCTGCTGTATTTCGATACGGCACCCCTGGTGCCATCAAAATCAATTCAGGTAGATCTCGGCGATGCCAATTCCAGACTCGCCGGCAGTGCTGTAGAGCAAATAGGTCCGGCCCGCGTCTTCAAAAATGGCCGGATCACGCAGCTGGCGAACGGGCTCCCTTACAATCCCCCCAGCCGAGGCCACTGCCGGCAGGTTCCCGCCTTCCCAGTCGAATTCCGGTTCAAGGACGACAAGGGGATCTTTTATAGACCAGGTGGTCCAGTCTGAACTCAGATCGATATCAGATACCACGATCCTTTCAGGATTATCGCCTCTCAATGTATAGAACACGAGCAGCCTGTCGTTTCTAACTATTACCGCAAAATGTCGCGTATTGGCATTGAGCACCTCAGTCCCCGGGCTGAATCCACTCAGTCCGTCGTTGGATCGATAAAACATTCCGCCGTAGCTGATTGAGTAATAGAATCCAGCCCAGCGAAAGACCCTGAAATAACCTCTTCCCAGACGCTCCGGATAGGACCGAAAGCTGAGGCCGTCCGTGGAAGTCGCAACAAATGTCCGTTGTCGTCTTCGGTCGTTAGGAGGGTCAGTACCTTCAACGAACACGGGACAATGGAAGTACATCCTGATCTGACGTGATTCGTCGTCGACCTGTACTTCGGGCGATCCGATATGCATATTCTGGTCAAACCGGGTGCCCTCAAGCTCATTGCAGGCTGTGTGATCGACGTGAAGAGATCCGGGTTCATGAATCGTCCAGGGCCCGGCCAGGTCGTCCGCGTAAGCTAATCGGATGAAAGATCCGTGGTGATGCGCGAAGTACAAATAGTAACGGCCGAGTGCGCCCTCTATCCATTCCGGGACACGAATCAGTGAAGGACCGTTGATGTTCTCTCCCAGTCTATCTGGAAGCATTTCAGGACGGATAATGGGGTTGCCCGCTAATCGTTCGACCCTGAGGCCGGAGGGGGTGCCCGGGTGTAGCACCTCGGTCTGACACCCGCTGACGACCAAAAGAATGCCCAGAGCCACAACCGATTCGATGGCTACGGTTCTAGCTGAATCGAACATCTCTGACGATTATACGGGCATCCGCATGGACTCACGCTCCGAAAGATTGGTGACGCCGGGGAGTTTCCCCTCGCGCAAGTCCTGAGGTTTTCAGATGAAACAATCCGGCATCGATAACAAAAACTAGCGGGGTTCGCGCTCCATGGGGCGGGGGCACACTCAATCTCATCGGTTGTGGTGGATTGCCGAAGCACGGCCAATTTCGGAAGTCTACGTCCTATGCGAAGCCTGAGAATCCCAATAAATCGAGGTGAGGGCCACCGCGAAACTCTGAAAATTGTCCGGAGTCGGTACTGCGGCAGTCGTGGTAGATTGACGTAGCTTATGACAGACCAAACCCTTGACGGCAAGGCTCGAACTCGCAAAATTCTTCTGGCAATCCTGCTGTTGGCCTTTGCAGCGCGTGTATCCACGATGCTGCTGTTGCAGACATGGGAATTCCCGTCTGACCTCGCCTTCGGGAACGAGGAAGGTGAAATCGCTTACTCTCTCGCCAACGGTGACGGGTTTGCGTGGCCAGTGCTTGGGCGAGCCGTCGGCCCCCCGGGCAACACCATTCAGCCCGAACAGCCCGTACCGACCTCATGGAAAGCCCCGGTGAACCCCGTCATTGTTGCTGCGGCTTTCTGGATTTTCGGTTCATATACGGTTTCGGCCGCCGTCGCCCTGGAGTTGTTTCAGATTGTTCTCTCGATTTTGAGTTGCTATGTGCTGTTCAGACTGGGGAAGCTGGTTTTCAACAGCGACTGGCCGGGACTGCTGGCAGCCCTGATCTTCGCCTTCTACCCGGCCTCGATTCACTTTTCAGTCCAGAAGATCGAGTACGGCACCCTGCTCACTCTGCTCGGTCTGTTGATCCTTCAGCAAACGCTCGAACTCGCAAAACGGACGACGGTCTCTCGAAGCCTCGTGCTCGGGTTGCTTTGCGGACTCGCGACCCTGGTCAATCCGGTCATAATCGCGTTTTACCCATTCGCTTTGCTGTGGTTCCTGGGGAGGCACGAAATCGCCTTGCGATTTCGACTATGGAGATCAGTTACGATCATGGCGTGCTGTGCAGCGGTCATGACCCCCTGGCTCATCCGCAACTATGTCGTCTTTGACCAGTTCGTCTTTATCCGTTCCAATTTCGCACGGGAAGTGTTGGCGGGCAATTTCTCTTCACGTGCACGCTCCGCGATGGGCATCGACCTTCCGGATCTCGTAGAAATAGAGTCCGAACCCAGCACCTCCCTCGGCTCCCAGGTTGTGGGTCTTTTGCGGGAATACCCTGAACGTTTTCTCATGCGCACTCGGAATCGAGTCGTGCGTTTCTGGACTCAACTGGGGGCAAGTTCATCCAGTTTCGAGCGGTTCGTCGCCGGCGCTGCTTATTTTCCCATACTCGTATTGGGCATAGTCGGAGCCTGGTTTGCACGCCGGGAACGCCTGGCACACCTTCTGATTTTGTATGTAGTGACCTCGCCTCTGCCCTTCTACCTGACCTGGTCGGATCGAGGGCGCTTTCGGTTCCCCATCGAACCGGTCCTTATGCTATTGGCATCTTACGCCCTCGCAAAGGTGTTGGTGCAACTGTCCGGGCCCATTTCGGGCGGAAACGATCGCTGGAAACAGCTATCGTCAATATTTCAGTCAGGTAGCTGAAGGCCCTCACTCCGTCCCGGTTCAGGCAACGATGACTACTATATTTCGTCGCCGAGAACCGTCGTCAACTGCGAGGTGACCATCTCCCGATAGCGGCCCGAATCGGCAAGGAGCGATACATGGCTGCCGGATTCGATGATACGTCCGTTATCCAGCACGACGATTCTGTCGGCATGTGCGATCGTACTCAGACGGTGAGCGATTACGAAACAGGTCCGATCTCTGATCAACCTTTCCAAACTGAGCTGGATCAGGCGTTCACTCTCGGTGTCCAGGTTGCTGGTTGCCTCGTCGAGAATCAGGATTCGCGGGTCTGCCAGGACCGCCCGGGCGATCGCAAGGCGCTGCCTCTGACCACCACTGAGACGCACGCCACGTTCGCCGATGACGGTCTCCAGACCTCCAGGCAGCCGGTCGATGAATTCCGTGGCATTGGCGACGTGCGCAGCATTGCGAATTTCTTCATCCGTGGCTTTTCCCCTGGCGTAACCGATATTCTCGCGAATCGTTCCGTCGAATAGAAAGACGTCCTGTTCGACGATTCCCAGCAGAGCCCTTAAACTTTCGACATCGATCTCCCGCAGGTCACGCCCATCGAGCAGGATCCGACCCGAAGTGGGATCGTAGAAACGCGCGATCAGATTGCAGATCGTAGTCTTGCCGGATCCGCTGGGGCCAACCAGCGCCAGCGTTTGCCCGGATTCGACGCGCAGATCGATGTTACGGACCGCAGGGGTGTCCGACCCTGGATACAGAAAACTGACAGACTCCAGTTCCACCGTACCGGCAGCCTTGTCCTTGGAGACAAAGGCCGGATTCGGCGTCTGGGACAGCTCGTGGGGTTCCAGCAGCAGGTCCAGGACACGGTCCAGCCCCGAAAGGCTGTTCTGGAATCGAACAGCGCTCTGGGCCAGGATGGCGAGCGGTTGCAGCAGCATCAACAGGTACACGAGGAACATCATCATGTCGCCCAGGGTCAGCGTACCTTCCAGCACCTGGTAGCCGGCATAGCACAACAGCGCTGCGCTCAACATGGGGATCAATGCATCCCAGACAATTCCGACCTGGCGCTCCCACCACCAGACATGCAACTCCTGGCGGCCCACCAGATGGATGTCCCGCATATAGCGACCGGTCTCACGGCGCTGCCGTCCAAACGCACGGACAACCCGCATCCCACCAAAGACCTCGGTTGCACTCCCGTCGATCAATTGGCGTTGACGCCGAATCCTGCGGTACTCCGGCCGAATCCGGCTGATCCAGGTCCGATGGGACAGGGCCGTCAATGGGATCAGCAGGAGGGCGCCGACCAGCAG
This sequence comes from Terriglobia bacterium, assembly GCA_965263045.1. Taxonomy (GTDB): domain Bacteria; phylum Acidobacteriota; class Terriglobia; order 20CM-2-55-15; family 20CM-2-55-15. Next base: position 1,964,833 of record CBDHGK010000041.1, on the reverse strand, counting down.
TTGCCAATCCACGAACGCCAGGACGCACAGGCTCCCGACCAGTTGCACAACCGTCCGCCATGGGTTGTAAAGCATGCCGTGAATGTGTGCCAATCTTAGTTGGAAATTGAAACGGCTCCAAACCCCATGGTTTGATGGTATTGGAAGAAACAACATCAAGCCTGTAAGAGAAAGGAGCCGAGATGAGGAGTCTGTTACGTTCGGTAAAGAAACGCAAGAAGTCGCGTGTGCTGGGTGAGGTCGAGGTCCTGAGCCGGGAGGAATACTCGGGACTGGAATTGGACTCGAAGGTGGAGATGATTCGGGCGTTGATCCCACTGGGGTTGATGCACGTGGAGGAGTTGCTCGACGAGGAAGTGAAGTCGTTGGCGGGTGAGCGATACGCACGAAAGGAGGCGGCGTTGCGGGGCCGGCGACACGGGAGCAATCCGGGGACCGTGGGGCTGGGTGGCCAGCGGGTGCCGGTTCGGGTGCCTCGAGTGCGCAGCGTGGCGGGCGGGGAGATTCCGCTTCGGACCTACGAGGAACTCAGTCCGGGTGGCGCGGTGAACGAGCTACTGCTCAGACGTGTGCTGTATGGGATCTCCTGCCGGAACTATGAATCGGCCGCTGAAGCGATTCCGGGAGCGATCGGACTGTCGAGTTCGACGGTGTCTCGAGGATTCGTCCAGGCGAGTGCCGCGAAACTTCGGGAGATGCAGGAGCGGGATCTGAGTGGCGAGGACGTCGTGGCGATCTTCCTGGACGGGAAGGCGTTTGCCGACGCCCTGATGGTAGTGGCCCTGGGCGTCACGCTTTCGGGCGACAAACGCTTCTTGGGCTTCGTGGAGACCGACACGGAGAACGAGCAAGTGCTGACTCCGTTTCTCCGTTCGTTGATGGAGCGGGGCCTGGACATCTCTGAAGGCGTGCTGGTGATTGTCGACGGCGGCAAAGGTCTGCGGGCGGCGGTCAAGAAGGCATTCAGGAATCGAGCCCTGGTCCAACGCTGCCAATGGCACAAACGCGAGAACGTCGTGAGATACCTATCGAAGACCGAGCAAGCCGTGTGGCGACGCCGGCTGCAGCGGGCCTACGAGCGCCCGGAGTACGACGAAGCTCGGGCGGCGCTCGGAGAGCTCCATGGAGAGCTCGAGGAGCGAAACCAATCGGGGGCTGCGAGCCTTGAGGAAGGCCTGGAAGAGACCCTCACGTTGCATCGGCTCGGCGTGTACGGGGTCTTGGGCCGTTCGTTCAAGACGACGAATTGCCTGGAATCGGTCAATGCCCTTGTCGAGGAAAGGTGTGCGAAGGTCGATCATTGGAAGAACTCGAGTCAGCGGCAACGCTGGTTGGCGACGGCGCTCATCGACATCGAACCGCGCCTGAGGAAGGTGATCGGCTACCGTCATCTTCCAAAGCTCCGCGAAGCCCTCCAGCGAGAGCTGAAAATTGAGGCGAAGACGTCGACGAGATCGAAGAAGAAGGTTGCATGACCCATCGTGAGCCGTGGAGAGTTTCAACTAAGAATGGGCTTGACTCCATGCCGTGAATCAAGTCGCCGACGCTGCCGGCGTCCTGGCGCAGGATGCTCGCCGCACCACCGGACTTCAGCTCATCAACCCGGTGCAGTGGCAGCCGCACGGCGTGTGCAAATACCTTCAAACGAACTGACAGGTGTAAGCGTTTAGCGGATCGCGTCGCCTGCCAGTCGCTCCAGGTGTGGACAGCGATTCGCAGGCCCGCAACGAGCGTGACGGCGACAATGGTTAATATCAGAAGCCGGAAGGGATCCTCTGGCAGCTGCAGATACGATTGCCACCGTTCGGGTATGGGCTGCTCACCGAGGACATAATCGACGATGAACTTGGTGGCAGCGGGCGGAATGAGGCCCAGAACGGTCGCCAGCGTCAGCGCGGCGAGGGCCAACACAACCGGTCCGCGTTCGCGCCCAACGAGTCGCCAGAATTCGAAAAACAACTGGCGCAGGGATCGGACCGGCACCGGAGTGCGCCCATCAGGGGCACCGTGGCTTCGATCCGCCTTCCGGCCTACGTCGGTCTTGTATTTTTCGAAGGCTCTGCGGCTGGAGTCAGTGGAGTGGGTCATGGTTGTTGGCTTATCCCCCCACGGCAATACACAAACTCGACCTCAGCGCTGCACCGTCGGATCAGCCCGAATAGCAGGGGCGAAAACTCCGGAGCTATGCCCAACAATTCTGGCATGGATGTCGCCGACACCCAAAAGCGAAACCTCAACGGCTACCCCTGCCGTGCTCCCGGACGAAAGCTTCCATGTTCTCAGGCGTTATATAACCGTACGTCGCCAGATCGAGACCGGTAAGCGACTCTATTTCTCCGTTGGTCTGGGCGAACAGTTCTCCATACGCTTCAAAATTCTCCGCTGCGAGTCCTGCGTCCAGTCCGTTTGGCGCCAAACGGTCGAGGACGGAGCTCAGCTTCTTGCGACTGAATTTCTTCAAGCGGTATTCTAACTGCCGGAAAAGCGGACCCTCGGCGACGAAACCAGCCTTGCCCAACAGGTGGTGGGGCACCAGGAAGAACGCATGAACCAGAACGTTGAAAGCGATAACTCCGCGGATAACGGCACGCTTCTTGTAGGAGACATTCAACCGATCCGGAGGATTTCGATAGTCCAGTTGTGGATCGATGAAGTCGACAATCTGTCGCAGGAAAGCACTGTGCTGACGCACAAGCAACTCGTAAGGCAGGACAAGTACGCGATCCTTGCCGAAAGCGTTCATATAGGTTCGGACCACTTCGTTGTGGAGTAAGTAACCCGCACCCGACGATGTCATCAGCCCGCGAACATAGCTGTCGAGTGAGCCGGTGAGGAACTTCTTGCAGGTATGCCAGACATAGAGCGTCGTCAGCAAATCGAATTGCTCTCTGATGATGCAGATGACCCGCGCGTCGGGGTAACTCCGTCGCAAATTTGTAGCGTAACGTTCGATATCGGCATCCATGGGAGGAAACGACAAGCCTTCCCGGGAGAGGATCAGAAGATCGTCACGATCGGAGTTCAAGCACTCCGTACCCTTGAATTGCCTCAGGTTGGAAGCGACGAATTGTCGGAAACGAGCCGCTGAAAACTCTTGCTCGCCCAGCAGATGAAACAGTTCACCCTTGTCGATGCAGAGGTTCCGGGTGAGCTGCGGAAAGAACTCGTGTTGCAGGAAGGTGCTGGCCGCTTTGTGTCTGCCGATGTGAATGATCACGTTGGATGGCGGGGCTTGCCTAACATCGAGCGCCTGCACGGCTTCTTGCTGACCGTTGGATTCGGTATTCCGTGCCCGCTCTGTCACTTTCAGTTACCCCCAGCTTGTCTTGAGCCGTTCCAGCGTGTGCGTTTCCAAGTGACCGTATCACCCCGAATGCGGGCCGCCTCCATCCCCTCAGCCCGTGGCGCGCTGCTCGGATGCCATGATGTAATGGGCAACATCCCGTTGCAGTGACGGCCGTTCGGAGGCCCACTCCAAACAGCCAAGTTCGTTGGACTTGATATCCCGTTCGGGATCATACCGGTGCCGGAGCAGGACGCTGGCAATCTCTGTGGGGTCCCCGGGGCTCGCGACGCCCGAAAAATCCCGAACTATCTGTTCCACGTAGCCCACGCCGTTCTCGACCGCCGCCGCCCACCGTTGCGCCCACGTCGCGTAGTGCCATGTGTACTCCGGGGCTGCGATACGGTGCCTGCAGGCACCGCACCGCGGGAAGCGGTAGTGGGTCAGTTGTTTGGTGATCGAGCGGAACCAGGCGTCGCTATAGCCGTGGCCGGCGGCAAAGAGCATGCGATCACCGCCGCCTGCAATCGCCCGGTCGTAGGGCAGCACCTTCCGCAGGACATCGGCGTTGGCTGCCCAGCCGAAACCGGCATATCCGGGTGGCCGGCCTGCCGGCCAGCGGGCGCTTGGGCGGAGAGCGGTCTGGTTGACGTATTCTTGCGTCTCTTCGAAGTACTTGACTGCGCCGATCCCGGCGGCCACGGGCTCTCCCCGATGCCGATGAATCAGCACATGGCTGAAAACCTGACAGACGGCGGATTGCTCGAGCCCAGCAGCGACAGCCCACGGCCAGCTCTCGCTGTCCTCGAAAACGATGTTGCTGTCCAACCAGACGATCTTGCGGAACCCGCGGCGCAATAGCTCCTCGATACCCAGATTCAGCAGGCGCTCTCGATGCCACATCGCATCGGCGGAGCGCACTTGCAAGAGGTTTGCATTAGGGGTTCCAAGCTGATAGGGCTGCAGGCCAATGGCCAGTTCGACCGTCAGCAGCGGGAGGTGGCTGCGCTCGATCGCCTGCCGAAACTGATAGTAGCGCTCGAGGGCACCGGCATCCTCTCCCGGATTGAAAAAGCTGCACACCACCGCCATGTCGTCCAAACGCAGATTGGGCCATTGCCGCCGCAACAGTTCGATCCGCTCGGGGCCCGCCCGCAAGCGCCTGGCGTCCCTCTCTACAGTCTTGATATGGTTGCTGCGGATGCGTGCATGCAGCACCTGGGGCATCCAACGCCGTGGCGGCTTTAGATGGGTGGTCGCAGTTTCTCCGCAGTAAAGACAAGGTGGAGTCGATGTTCCGGTTTTCGATGGCGAGGTGTTGCGGTGTCGCTTGACCCGGTCCTTCTTCAGGTCCCGCTCGTCATAGTACTGTCGGTTAGCATGAGGGAATTCTACAGGCGGAACCGCCCGTCCCAGGAAACGGCAGATCCGCTCCCAGCCCTGCTCCTTTTCCAGTTCCATTACGAGCAGGTCGTCCCGCCCGGAAAAGTACTCTGTGACCTCGCAATTGTAGCGCTCGTAGGCTTCAATCATCGAACCCATGAGGAGGTTTTTCGCGGCGAGATGCTGGCGATAAACAGTCGCCATTCGCGGCTTGGTATAGGACAGCCACCGCTCCACAGAGCCCCACCAGCGCTCGGGATCGCGTTTGGTAAGGATAAAGCGGCTGCCGGGAAAGCGCTCGTCAAGCTTGCGGTACATTTGCCACACATTCCACGGGCGATCCTCAAAAGCGCGGTATTTTTCGGCCAGCCTCAACGCTGGGCCATAGTCGTTACGGTCAAAGACCGCCCGCAGTACTCTCCAGTCGTGCTTGGCGCTCGGGGCGATGGGTTGGATGCCAAGGACGGTAAAGCACCGCTTAATCGAGGTCGTGCCGGTCTTGTTCAAGCCGACGCAGAACACGCGGTCTGTGATTTTCATAAACTCACACTCTCAGCGAACAAAGCCTGGCACAAATCCTGACGGGCGCTCAGATGGCGCCACTTTCCGGATTACGCAGCAGCTGGCATCTGGCCCGCAAGCCGCCTAACATCCAATAAGCCAGGCCGATGGCAAGCAAAGAAAACAATACTGCCGACTTGAGAAACCGGTAGTTCTGGCTGGAGGCGACCCGTCGAAAAATCCCGAGGCGCTGGCCGATGGTCAAGGCTTCAACTTTGGCAATCGACCGATACATTCGCCTGCTGCGGCCATAGGTCGAGACCTTGTGGTAGTACACCCCGAGGCTATCTAACTCCAGGTGTCGTACATTGACGCCCGAGCTGAATGCCACCGCTTCACACGAGTATTGTTTTACAACAGCGTGGACGAACAGCGTGTCGGCACCGCGCCGTCGTTCGGCAAATGGACCGATCGAATCAAAGAGCTCTCCTCTGACTGCCATGTTGTTGGTGTGACCGTAGTAGATAGCCGGGTTGAGACTGCTGAAAACGAACTCGTCCTTCGTGTTCTCGTAAGCTGAAAGCATTGCGAGAATCGACGAATCGTTCGCCGCGTCGCGCGATCCAACAACAACCTTTAACAGGTCGGATTCCATCGCCTTTGAAATGTTCCGCAACCAGTCCCGGCGAGGAATGCAGTCGGGATCGGTAAATGCTACAATCTCACCGGTGGCTTCCGATAAACCGCAGTTCCTGGCGGCATACGCCCCCTGCTTCGTCTCCGACAGCAGCCTTATATCGTCGAACTTACGTGCTATTTCGGTCGAGCCATCCGTCGAATTGTTATCCACTAAAATGACCTCATACAGCGCCCTTGGATAATCCTGAGCGAGCAGCGCCCGAATGCAGCTACCCATGTAGGCTGCGGCGTTGTAAAAAGGAATAATTACGCTGATCCTGTGCATTCCGCTATCGGCTGCGTCTTGATCGGATCGCCCTGCCTGCTGAATAGCCCGTCGGCAGGAGAATCGGTCCGGGTCGAGTCCGCGCGTGATCTACGCCCGGCTCCCCATCGCTCCCTGGCCCAGCACATCATTTCGCAGGAAAGAGTCAAATTTATCTGCCTGAACGTTGGGATTAAACTCGGGCCGGTCCGCGTTTTCCCGTCCAAGCCGGGCGTAGTGCTCATAACGTCCTCTATCGTCTAATAGTACCCGCAGTGCCTGGACGTAGGCCATCGGATCGTTACGGGGCTCGACGAGGATACCTCCGTGGCCAAGTGTGGCAGCCACCCCACCCACCCTTGATGCAACAACCGGGATTCCATTGAGCTGGGCTTCGATGATAACGCGTCCGAATGTCTCGATGAACTGCGATGGGACAAGCAGGATCTTGGTCAACGCATAGACCCTGCGCATATCCGTCTGGTTTTCCCAGATCTCGACGTTGGGCAGAACCCGGACCGGCCGTAGAATCCTCTCGATCCGACCGGGCCGGAATCCGGACCACTTACCTTTTACAAAGAGAAAAGGCTCGTCGGGCAGTAGACGGGCGATTTCAGTGGCGATCTCAACCCCTTTCTGAGCCGTCGGATTGATGAAGGTGATCAGGCGGGGAGTGTGGGTCTCAGCCCGATACATGTCCGGGTTTATCAGAGGCAACACAAAGTGCGCCGGACGCCCCGTCACATCCCGGGCGATCGCCGCACTGTAGGGTGAGTTTCCGATCCAGTGCAATTCAGGAGGGACTATACTCGGGATATCGACCACGGGAAGGGACCGGATCATCTTGACACAGGGGTAGCCCAGACCGATTGCCTGTTTGAAAAACGGCTCGGTGGCCGCGGCTTCGCCCAGGACGACAGTGGGTTTAAACGCCTTAAGGCGACATTCAAACCAGGCGGCCCAGAGTTTCCGGTCGATCCCCTTGGCGACGGGCAACAGCGGACAGATGGGCCGACGCCAGCACCGATAGGCCTGATCATCGTCGCTCAAAACGTACGTCGGCAGCCGGAAGTGCGATAGATTTGCCCAGATATGGCGTCGCAAACGCGGCGACAACAGGTCGATGCCGCTGATCACTTCAATGGTCCAGCCCCGCTCCTGCAGTCGCTCGAACAGAAGCAGCGACGACAATTGAGCGCCTCCCGACGATTCGGGATAAAAGGGTTTTGGCGTAACAAATAGCAGTTTCATCGAGTGGTCTTACCGTCGTACCTCCAGTTAGTGTGCCAGAGTTTTCAGTGTCACGCAGTCAAACGCAGCGCGGTTCAGTCCGTTGATTTATTCGACCCCACCACCGGGGACTGCGACCTAACCCCACAAGTGGCCATTCCGACCAGATTCTATAACGGGAAGGCGCGCCTTTCTCCTATACTCGATTAGTAATCCTGGGGGCTAACCAAAAAGTATTCTAGAATCCCGCCAGGACAATCGCTTCGAGCGGCCCGCAGGAGGAGCAAACTTGGAAATCAAAACAGTTGAAGAACGTCTCAAGACCGTCTTGCAGCAGGTCTTGAGGGACGCGAATCCTGGCAATATCGACGCCGATGTCGCTCTGGTGAAAAAGGGGCTCTCCCTCGACTCCGTTGCGCTCTTGGAGTTCGTCGTCACGATCGAGCACGAATTCGGAATCGTTCTCGATGACAGCCTCTTGACCATCGAGCATTTCGAGTCACTGCACACGCTCGCCGAGCTCGTTCATCGGGAGCTGGGGAACACGCCCGAGGCGAAGCAAGAAAGCGTCGGATGACGACGGAACTACTTTCGCGCCATGCGATCGATCGCCCGTGCGCATTGTCCGTTGTCGACGGCAGCGAAAAGCTCACTTGGAAAGAGCTTGACCGACGGGTCGGGCTGTTCTCGGGTGACCTCGCCGCCCGCGGCGTCCAGTCCGGCGATACCGTGGCTCTGATCCTCCCGAACGGTTCCCCGTTCGTTCGCGCATTTCTGGCCGTGTCCCGCATCGGAGCCGTAGCGGTTCCCCTGAGTCCGGACTGGACGGCGACCGAGATCAGAGAAGCGCTGGAGCTGACGCGATGCAGGACCTTGCTGGCTGGAGATCGGTGGTCGTCGATGTGTCGTCGACTCGTCCAGGACCAGGTGCTCGACCGACTATTTCTGGCCGAACAGGAAGCCGTCAGGGAGTCGTGCGGGCCGGTTCCATCTCCGACCGAAGACGGGCCCGCACTGGCGTTGTTCACCTCGGGGACGACGGGTAGGCCGAAGCTCGTCGTCCGGACGTCCGCCAACCTTCGAGCCCTGTCATCGGCCTACAGCGCGACGCTCGGCCTCACACCTGACGACCGGATTCTGTGCGCCATTCCCATGAGCCACGGCCAGGGATTCTGCAGCGGGCTGCTGGCGTCATTGGCCTCTGGCGCGACGCTGGTGCTGCAACCACGTTTCGAACGACGCGACACCCTGCGTCTGCTCGAACGACATCGCATTACGTTCTTGTCGGCAGTGCCGTTCATCTTCTCCGTTCTCGCCGACACGCCGATGCCCGAACCCGTGGACTTGTCACACCTGCGGTTGTGCGTTACCGGGGGTGCGCCTCTCGATCGCGACACATGGGTCAAGGTCCACGACCGCCTGGGGCTCGTCCTGCGTCAGAGTTACGGGAGTTCGGAAACCGGCGTGGTGACCGTCAATATGGACAGCGATCCTGAGGCCACTGCCGATTCGGTGGGGCGCCCGATACCGGGCACTCGTGTGGAAATCTGGAATGATTCCGGGCAGCCGGCGCCCGAGGATGAAGAGGGCGATATCGCCGTCAGCAGCGCGTCGTCGGCCTCCTGGTCGATGTCGACGGCCCGGGGCGATCTTCCACTCGAGCCGACACGGCTGCCGGACGCAAACGGATGGATTCGCACGGGCGACTCGGGCCGCATCGACCGCGAAGGCCGTCTCTACGTCACGGGCCGCCGCCGAAGTTTCATCAACGTGGCGGGGCGCAAGGTGAATCCCGCGGAGATCGAAGCCGTTCTATTGAGCTATCCCAAGGTCCGGGAAGCGATCGTCTCACCGGCCTCTTCGCTGTTGGGCGGAGAAACGGTCAAGGCGACCCTCGTGTGCCGGGAGGCGTGCACGCCGGAGGAGGTACTCGAATTCTGTCGCGGGAGGCTGGCCGAGTACAAGATCCCGCGGTTCATCGAGATTCGAGACGAGCCGGGGGCGGCGGTTCTCGGTTTCCGCGGTGCGGCAAATCCGGGTCGAGTCTGACATGGAGCAGTGGCAGGAAATCTGGGAAGGCGACGGCGCCAAGCGGCTCTGGAGCATACCGGACCGTGGTGTTCAGGCACTGGTCTCAGACTGGAAAGCAAAGGAAGAGATCACGCGAGTCCTCGACGTCGGCTGCGGTATCGGCAGGCATATCGACCTCCTGTCGCGTCAGGGTTTCGAAGCCTACGGGATGGATCATTCGGACTCGGGCATCACGATATGCAGGCGATGGCTTGAGTCACAGGGGCGCACGGCAACCCTGTGGTGCGGCGAAATGGAAGATATTCCCTATCCCAATGGGTACTTCGATGCCGTGATTGCATTCAACAGCATCTACCATGGAACGACCGAAAGGGTGAAGGCGATGGTTGCGCTAATGCATTCCAAGCTCCGGGGCGGCGGTATTTGTTATGTGACGCTGCCGTCCCGCGAGAATCGTATGTATGGTCGGGGCGAATCCGTGGAGTCACACACGTACATCAGCCCGGGCATGTTTCCCCACGTCTTCAATGGTGCCGGTGAGGCCGGAATACCCCATCATTTCTCATCGGAAGGCGAGGTACGCGACTTCTTCCGGGCTTTTCGAATCGAATCGCTCCTGCACCAAGAGCTCGAGCTGGCCCTCTCACGCGACGCGGCCCGGCCCGCCGAATGGCTTCGAGTTTCAAAGGCGTTCTTCTGGCGGGTCCTCGCCCGTCGAGCTTGAGATGAAAAACCTATTCCGATTGACCAAGTATCTGTTGTTTTGTCTCGAGCTCGAGATTCTGGGGCGCTTGCGTTTTCCGCTCATTGTCCGTTGGCTGCGCTTTCGAGGGCGAATGCAATATCGTCTTCAACGTCACTCGAGAGTCATGGCGGATCGTTGGTTGCGCGAGGCGCTCCCCGATGACACGACCCCGGATGATCACCAGCGACTGGCAAAACAACTGTTCGTGACCGCGGAGCTCAAGCGCTATCTGAACTCCCTCATCATGGCGCGGGATGCGCGGGATTTCGAGTCGTTTCTTGATATCGACGGGTGGTCTCGGCTGGAAGAGGCCCGGAAGGGAGGCAACGGTGTCGTCCTGCTGGTGAGCCATCTCGGCTTCCCACGGCTTCTGAGGTGGTACTTGCGAACACAGGAGTACCCGGTGTATCACCTGTTTACGATGCGCTTGCCGAAATCGGACAGCAGGTCCCTGAAAGACCGCCTTTCGCTTTGGCGTCGTGCGCGATTTCATGTTGACGACGATGAGCTGTTCGGGCAGGAAGATCTGGGCGTGCAGTACTTGAAGAAGGCATACGATCACCTTCGGAAAAACGGCTTCGTGAACATCGCCGGCGATGGTGGCGCGGGCGAACACCGGCAGCCCGTCGAGATTTGCGGCAAGAAATACGCGTTCCCGACCGGTGGCATCACGCTTGGGCTGCTGAGCCGGGCCGTGATCCTGCCGTGCTTCGCAGGCATCGATCCGACTGCGCGCTTCCGCATCGAGGTTCAGGAGCCGCTGTCGTGTCCACAAGAGTTGTCGAGATCTCAGCAGGTAAGCCATTTGATGCAGGCCTATGCAGAACGCATCGAGGGCTTCATCCGCCGTCACCCGACTTATATGTCGCCCCGAGGTTATAGAAGAAAGTTCGCTTTACCCTAGAGGAACGATCATGCGTGAAGAACTATTGTTGAAAACCCGGCTTCTGGTGGATGGTATTCAGATTGCCGATGCGGCCTACGAGGGCGTTGGGACGCAGTTCAAGGAGCAGGTGCATCATCTGTTCGAATACGATTTCGACCTCCATCATGATCAGGCTTGTCCGGCGGAGATGCGTCTTCCGCAAGGCACGGTCGTGCAGGTCCGGCTCAACGAGCACTCTCCGTACCGGGTGCAGCGTCGGGGAGACCAGCTGATTCTCGAGAAAGGGCAACACGAGCTATCGACCCTCGAGTGGCTCGAACGGCCCGCGTTTTACGACCGGAAGACTTCGGGCGGCACGCCCATGACCAGCATCGCGGAACTTGTCGGTGAGGATTGCATTGCCGTGTCTCACACGAACGCCTGTGTGCTCTTTGCGGACGGCTCGCAGTGCGCCTTTTGCAATCTCAACTACACCTTCAAGCAGTACGACGAAGTCATGATGAAAAAGCGGGCGGCGGAAGTGGGCGAGGTGTTCGGTGTCGCCTTTGAGTCGGGAGTGGCCCGTCACTTCGAGATCACTGGCGGCATTCTCCCCGGGGAACGGGAAATCGGAATTCTGGAAACCTATCTCGAGAGCATGCGGGAAGCGATGGGAATGACGGAGCTTCCCGGCACGGCGATCATGACGCCCCCCGAGAATCTCCGCGATCTGGAGCGGCTGCATCGCCAGGGAATCAGGGGCCTGGGCTTCAACCTCGAGTGCTTCGATCCGGCGTTCTTCCGGGCGGTCTGCCCGGGAAAGGAGAAGCGGCTCGGCTACGAGAAGTATCGAGAGGCATTGCGCGTCGCGGTGGAGATCTTCGGTGCCGGAGGAAGGATCTACTCGGGTTTCGTCGCGGGCGTCGAGCCGATGGAATTGCTGCTCGAAGGCGTCCAGGAGCTGGCCGAGGAAGGGGTTGCAAGCATTCCGCTGGTCTGGAGCCCCTCCTCCGGTACCCGGTTCCACGGCCACCGTCCCCCGTCGGGCGAATGGTACCTGGAGTTGGCCGAGCGCGCGTCAGCCCTGATGATCCGTCACCTGCGTCGCGATCCAGGAGTCCCACGTCCCGAACCGACACGCTGCACCGGGTGCCAGACGCAGTGCCTTCTTCAGGATTTTGTCCAGGCCCGCATGCGTTCGTTTGTGACCGCCTAGCCAGGAGAGTCCGTCGTCACCCGTGGCAATACGACTGGATGGTGGCGGCAAACCGCTTGTCGGACAGCAGATCGGACCACTGGATCTCGCTCTCGGCCAACTGTCCCATTTCGTAGATGGGATCCCGGTACATGATGGCGGGGATCGAGCGCAGAATCCAGCGATCGATCTGAATCGCATGAGGCACCTCTTTCAGGATCCGGTTCGCCATCGGGGCACTTGTAGATGGCGAAGCGATCGGCGTTGATCGTCGCCGCGACTGCGTTCAATGTTCCGAATCGCAACTGTGTATGCGGTAAAAAAGCGGTTTCGACGACATCGTAAGTTGCCCGCCGCAGACACTCGAAGAGTCCAGCGAAACCGTGTTGCGTCTTGCCCGCACCGTCCAGAAGCTCGGGCGGCATGATCTCGTCCAATTTCACGTCGGTGACGATGTCCGACCAGGCAATGGCCGGGTCGGGAAGGCGAACGAACTGTGACGGGTCGGCATACTGGTTCTCCGGATCCGACTCGATCACAAAAACACCCACGCGGCGGGAGTATCTTTTGCCGACTTTCTTGCTGATCGGGAAACAGAACCAGGCTCCCTCCATCTGCACATAGTCCTCGGCGGCTTCGGCCATGTTGAAACGGTACAGATTGAGCCGGTCATTGCCGACACGCAAGGTCAGGCCCTCCGGCGCTTCATGCGGAAGGCTCAGATCGAACACCGCACCCTCGAGAGTCATCGGCCGCTCCAGGCGGGTCAGTCCATCGAGTATGGGCCGAAACGAGCCGACGTCCGGATTGGAGCCCGGATACGCCGGCAGTGTGCGCTCGTGAAGATAAAGCCGGGTGCCGCGGTGGGGATAGAACCAGGCGTGCCAGCGGACGTACTGCCAGCGGAGGGCCTCAAGGCGCCGTCCGGCCAGCGGACCCTCGAGCGCCAGACCCTCGATGTCCCACATGGACCTGGTTTCCCGATCCACGAAGGCCGCTCCGTCCAGACCAAAGGTCAGCGCTCTTCCGTCGAGCAGGCAAGAATAAGCAGCCATGGTGACCTGCTCCGGTCGGGGCCCTGCAAGCACGACGATAGGCACGTCACCAATCCGGTCATGCACGACACTCCCGCTCTTCTTCACCTCTTTCAGCGGATAGGCCTTTGTCATCTCGTCCGAATTGACACCCAGCACGATCTCGTTTTCCGGATAACGCTCGTCGAACTCACCGGTAATCGTCAGAACCAGCGGCGGATCCATCCCGGGCCTGGCGAAGTACTCCTCACGGCCGTGCCCGTGGCGCGCGTCGCGATGGTGCCTGTCGCGAGGCTCGATCAATACCAGCGAATCCGCATGATTCGTCTTCCATTCAGCCCACATGGTATGAAACGTCGGTATCTGGGCCAGGAACGTCCCGCGATGTTTCCCATCGATGCAAACACCTTCATAGTGCAGCCACAGACTGCCGTCCCTCTGTAAGAAATCGGCCCGATCGGTCATCGTCAGCGAGGCGTTGTACATTCCGAGAGCACTGAACTTGACCGGCTTGCCGTCAAGAAGCGACAGAAAAGCCGACCCCGACTGGCAGCGCTCGCAAGTCGTATAGACCACGGGATCCCCGGCGATCATACAATTGATAACGTGATAGTTGTCGGCTACCCACATGGGGAACGCGACGGCAACGCCCTTGTGGACCAAGCCGACGACGTAGTCGTGGTCACGCATCCGGGATGCGTTCGGCGCAGGGACGAATTCGGGTTCGTCCCACTGCGCAACCAGACGACCGATGTGAATCGGCAATTCGAAGTTTTGTGAAATCCGCCCCCGGTAAGCTTCCAGGTGGCCTGCCGCGCGGAGTCCCGTCTTAATGACCATTCGATATCCCCAGTAGCTGGTGAGCCCGAGTCTGAAGATATCACCATTCTGACCGGTGTATAAGGCGTACCCTATAGTTATGTACGGGCTTGTCGGACAGCCCTGTCCTTAGTGGACTCAGTCGGGATCTTGCCATCAAGACCCTGCCTGAAAAATCTGCTCGTGACCTGGACTCGATCGCTGATCGAATTGACAGCGAACTGTCTTATCTGGGATATCATCAGGTTCTACAGTCACAATCGCAGAAACGTTACGGGCCGCACAGGAGAAAGGCATGAAGAAATTTTGGGTAATTGTGTGTTGTGCGTTGTTCGCCACTCTGAGCGCTCAAATCGCAGCGCAGCGAAACTTCGACGACGTCGAGATCCGGACAACATCTTTGACAGGCCCGATCCATGTCATAGAGGGGAGTGGCGGGAACATCGGCGTCTCGGCAGGCGAGGATGGGATCCTGATCGTGGACGACCAGTTTGCCCCTCTCGCACCGCGAATAGAGTCCGCACTCTCCGATATCAGCGACGGGGCTCTCCGCTTTGTCGTGAACACCCACTTCCATGGGGACCATACAGGCGGCAACGAGTTCTTCGGCAGCCTGGCCCCGATCATTGCGCACAGCAACGTGCGTCGGCGTCTGATGGATCAACCCCGGGCTGCCTGGCCGATCGTCACGATCGATGATGCCGTCTCATTGCACATGAACGGCGAAGAAATCCGGATCGTCCATTATCCGCCTGGACACACGGATGGGGACGTTATCGTTTTCTTTTCCGAATCCAATGTTGTCCACCTGGGTGACCACTTCTGGGTCGAGACGTTTCCGTTCATCGATATCGACGGAGGCGGAAACGCAATCGGATACACCGACAATATTGGCGACGTTCTGGAGCAGGTCGCTTCTGACGCCAGAATCATTCCCGGCCACGGGCCGGCCAGGGCGAATGTCAACGACCTTCGGCGTTTTCACACCATGCTCGATCAATCCGTTGAAATGGTTCGACAGAAGAAATCCGCGGGAATGAGTTCGGACCAGATTCAGGAGGAGGGGGTTCTCGCCGCTTACGCCTCGTGGCAGGGAAACGCCGAGCGCTTCCTTGACAGTATCTTCCGAAGCCTGCCGTAGCGGCAGGGGAACGGGGAGAAATTCTCTGCAGAATTTAACCTGCCGGAGGTTCTGGCCATCCCGGCCCATCATCGAGATTGTTTCGAACCGTTGGCTCCCGCGCCCTTACCACTGCAAAAGGGCAGGATAGAATCGCAAACATCGACACCCGCGCCATCGGCGACGACGACCAACATGCCCGGAAGCACGCCGACCGCACGGGCACAGTCGGCATGGAAGACGCCTACAAGCCCTTTCTCGAACAGATTTCTGAAGGCGGGACCATCCTCGCACTGCGGGGCGAGACTTAAGGCGTCCTCAGATTTGACCCGATGTAGCCTCCTCGTCGGGCCGGATTGGACGCGCGACTAACAGCGGGGCGTTCAACAGGGCCGCCGGACGACAGAGATGGATCAGGGAAATCGTGCAATGGAGCGAAGAGGAAACAGTTTGGTTGAATGGACGTGGGCGGCTACGGGGCCCGCGACGCCTCAAAAAAAGTTTTCTCTTGGGACGCGCCCCGCGCAGGCTGTAACGTAAGCGTGGTTTCCTCAGGAATACAGGCCGCCTACAAAGGACTCACCATGCATACCAGACTGATATTGTCCGTCGTGCTCACCTCCTGTTTGTTTGTCGTGCCCGTTTTTAGTCAGGATTCGGCGTCCGAGCCAACATATAGCGGCCGGGTCTCCGGGGAGTCCGGGGACATCCGAACTGACTTTGAAGCACTTCGGGCCTTGCAGGCGGCTCGGTCGGGGTCTGGACTGGAAGTCGAGAACTACCTGAACATCAAGTTGCTCGTTGCTGATGTACCCCCCGCTCTGATGGAAATCGGTTTGACCCGGGAACAGGTAAGGACAGGGATCGAGGGACGGCTGCAATCGCTCAACTTAACGCCACTGCCGGAAGACGATGCCGGAGCTCAATGGATCTATGTCGCCATTAACGGCGTGGGGTCCGCTTACAACGTTGAGGTTTCATTCTTCCGCAATGCCTACTACCTCAGAGTCAACGACAGCGACGTTTTCGCACCCACCGATCCGGATTTCACGGTGCTCACCAACATGGCTGTGACCTGGACGACGGGCAGCATCGGCACGCACGGGGGTGATCCGAACTTCGTATTGAATTCGCTGAGGGGGCACGTCGACGAGTTCGTGACTGCATACCTCGCTGCGAACCAACCCTGAGTTTTGTCCGGGGCCTACAGCATCGCTGCCGCACACTGCGATTTGCCTCCCGTCGATGGCGACGGCCAGAGGCGGCATGCCTCCAGGTGCCCTTCGATGAGGTGCGCTCCTGTGGATCCACACCGGCACACGATCATTTCACGCCAAAAAAGGGGGCCGGGTGCCCGCGGGGCCCGACACCGGCGAACCCGGCGCAGGAGCCAGCGAAATAGAAAGGACCCTTTGCACGCGTCCTACAGAGGCGACTCGCCTACACTGAGCACCAGGCGGGCTTCTTCATAGATGGCGGCAGGCACGAGAAAGGTAACCGGTCGACCCCGTGGACTGAATACAGTGCCTCGAAACGCACCTCGAAACGCGTCGTAGCGGTCCTCGCCCCGTGTGAGATAGGGAATGCCCTCGGCTTCGAGCAGAGTCTTGATCACGGCCACCTCGGCCGGGTCAACGGTCTCAAGAACGATTTTCAGGGCTGCGTCATTCTGCATGGGCTCTGCCAGAGGGTCATGCTACGGGAGGCCGGAAATGAGGTCAACGGAAGGACGCGGGGGAGACTGGCAAATACACAACATAATTTCCAGCTCCCTTTCGTTCGAACCTTCGAAAAATCTTTACGACAATTTGCTTGACCCCCATGTGACCCGAGACGATCTTGGGCACAGATTCTCTACGGCACGGAACATGATGTTCCAGCCCGCCGCACGGAGGCGGCTCAAAATGGACAAACTGACCACCGAAGAAAACTTTCAAATGACTTACGCAATTGGTGCGATCGACTCCGCAATCGAAGATCTATTCGGCCCGCGGGACTACGATGACGCGTTGTCGAGCGAGGACTCGCCCCCCCCCCCCCTCTAACACCTCCGAACCGCAGCCTGTAACGTTACAATGGCCGGGTGTACCTGATCGACGGCAACAACGTCATGGGCCAACGGATCGGCTGGCATCGCGACAAACCTGGAGCCCAACGCCGGCTGATCACGGAGCTTGGGAAACTGCGTCAACAGCAACGGGTAGGGGTGACGGTTGTATTTGATGGAAGACCGCCCGACGGTATGACCGACCCCGCGACGGTCGATGGCGTTACCGTATACTTCGCCCACCCCGGCTCCGATGCGGATGAACGCATCATAGAACTGGCAGGAATGGAACTGGCAGGAATGGAACTGGCAGGAACGGAACTGGCAGGAGATGCAACGACGCGGGGGGAGATCCTCGCCGTCACCTCCGATCGGCGACTGCGCACCCGTCTCGAGGATCTCGGCATCGAGACGCTGCGCTCCGGCCAGTTCCGCAAATTATTGGAGGCGCCATAACAGCCCGCGGTACCGCGCCGGGCCTCACACTTTCAGACCGACGGCCCGCATCAAGTCGAGGGCGTTGCTCCGTTCGACGACGCCCGGCCGCAGGCGATAGTCGAATACCATCGTCCCCTCTTCCAGATGGTCCTCGAAATGGACGTTGGCCGCTTTCGGGGCCAATCTGTCCGCCACTGTTGCCAGAGCGAGGTCGTGGGTTGTAACCAGACCCAGCGCGCCACACTCCACCAGGTTGTGCACCACGGCTTCCGCGCCGATCGCGCGATCGTGGGAATTGGTGCCGTGGAAGATTTCATCCAGCAGAAACAGCACCGGAAGCGGGCCCTCGCAGAGTTCCATGATGTCTCGCAATCGATGAATCTCGGCGTAAAAATGCGAGGTACCGCTCTGGAGCGAGTCCTGTATGTGCAGCGTGGCACCCATCGCCAACGGACACAGACGCAGCCGGTCCGCACGCACTGGGGCCCCCGCCAGGGCCAGTACCACATTGACGCCAATGGTCCTCAAGAGAGTGCTCTTTCCGGACATGTTGGAACCACTGAGCACCAGGAGTTGGAGATCGGGTCCCAGATGCACCGAGTTTGGCACACAGTCATCGCGCCCAAGCAGCGGGTGCCGCAGACTGGTGCCGTCAAAGCAGGGATCATCCACGATCTCGGGAAATGGATCTTCGGGGTGCTCGTAGGCATATCCCGCCAGGGCGCACAGGGCCTCGAATTCGCCGATCGCATCCAGCCAGCCCCCCAGTGACGCGCCACAGCGGCGACGCCAACCCTCGACGGCGAAAGAGACCTGCGTCGACCACAGCATCAGAGCGGCGAGTGGCATGAACATTTGATTCCGTCGGGAGTTCAGGAGATCGACCAGGAAGACGAGTCGGGAGACTTCCTTCGAGGGCGGGTTTCCGCGGGTATCGAGTGCCCGTCGCAATCCCTGAAGTTTGGGAGAGCTGAATTTCTCACGCTCGAGCCTGGAAAAAAGCAGCGAAAGCACCTCCAGTTCTCTTTCGGGCTGTTCGACCGCGTCAATCACTTTGCGCACCCGATCCCTGAAATACAAACCGAACAGGCCAGCCAGCGCCAGGAACAGAGCGGCAGAGAGTCCGCTGCCTCCCCGAAACCAGTACTCGATTTGTGTGTAGTAAACGCCGACGGCAAGGATTGGCGCGATGACGCGTGGGGGGACGGATTCGAGGAGAGGGGGAGAATGTCCCCAGCGCGTCATCCGCTCCGGGTGAAGGGTGGCCCGCACCTCCCACCCCAGAATCGCAAGATCTTCGCGGAGATCCACCCTGGATCTGAGCTCTTCGACCGACTGCTGCCGGAGGAGAATCTCCTCTCGAAGGGCCGGTTCACCGAGCCACCGGGCCAGAGTTTCCTCGCCGGTTCGGGTTCGGGCCGTCGAGAGGAGTCCAAACAGAGAGTCTTTTCCGAATATATCCAGACCCGGTGCGTACAGGTGCGATTCGTCGACGTAGGCGATCTTGGATGGCGGCTCCCCGACCCAAGTCCCGTCGATTCGCCTCAGACCCCGTTCGTAGAATTCCACAGAGCGGGATGCGCGGCGCGAGCGCCGCAGGATCTTTCCGTGGTAGATGGCCAGGCCAATGAAGAGCACAACCGGAACGAGGATCGGCCATATCTGTACCGGGTTCTGGCGCGCCCCAACCCAGAGCGCGATGAAGACCAGCAGGGCCGTTGCCAATCGCAGGCGGACCATCATCCGATGGCGGCCGGCACAGGTTTCAACCATTTCACGCCGTAGTCTGAGGCGCTCTGTGTATTCCTTGAATGGTTGTAGCCCCACGGTCATTTCGATGTCGGGATGCTCCACACTCTCCTTCATTCCCACAGCAATTCAAGGTTCGACTATTTTCGGTCCTGGCTCATCATCTGGGCAAACAGGCGCAGCTCTTCAGCACGCGTGTTACAGTCCGCCGCCCTGGAAGTCCGACCTTCCCGACGGTATACGTCCGCCAGCTGGGCAAGACAGAAGAGATAATCGCTCAGACAGTCGTCGTAACCTTCGAAAAGAGCCTCGTGCACGCCGGGGCGTCCCTTCCCGTCGACGATGGTCCCAGCCTCCTTCCAGGGGAGCGTCGTCTCCTCCTTCCAGGTCACGAGCGCTTCGTAGGATTCCGGATTATCCAGGAAGAGACTATAGCCTTTGCGGAACAGATCGAATGCACGCTGGTAGAGCTGTCGGGCCGGCTCGAGCTTCGAATCGTCCTCCCCGAAAGTCAGCTTCTGCGCCTGCTCAACCAGCGGCAGAAACTCTTCACCCACTATCCCGCTGCATATGATTCGCACCCTTTCCATGTAAAGCTCCACGTCAGGTGCCTCCCTCGGATTTCCCATTGTTCTTATCCTCCATGCTGGGGTCTCATGCGCTGTCATTCTATCGAGTAACTCGGACGAAAACCGTTCTCTTGTCTCACCCCTCTCGGCGAGTGCCTGTCATTATCGGTGCCTGATACGAATTTGGACAGTGTTCCGCAAGAAACTCACCGGCACCGTATCGATCGATGGGCTGGCTCAAGAAGCAGCCGGACCGGGCAACATCAGTTGACCCGGGCCCGCGCATCTCGCTAATCTGAGAGCGTTTGGCATCTCACGGGCCGAATCGTCGTGCCTGCCTGGATGCCCGATCAAGACAGGCATAAGGAGAACGCATGTTGAAACGTATTTCTGGCACTCTGGTCATCGTATGCGTCCTGGTCCTGTGTGAAACGCCGGCACGTGCCCATCACTCGTTTGCAGCGATCTTCGACAAGGACCAGCCCTTCACCGTGACGGGCGTGATCAACAAGGTAGACTGGAAAAACCCGCACATGTACTTCTACGTCGACGTTGCCGGGCCAAACGGCGAAGTCGTCACCTGGGGCTTTGAAGGATATCCTCCAACGATGATGGTCCGGCAGGGCTGGTCCCGGAACACGGTGAGTCCGGGAGACACCGTGACCGTCACGGGCTGGCATGCTCGAGTCGGAGCCCGGCCGGTTGCGGGCGGCAACCGGATGACGCTGCCCGACGGACGGATTCTTCCGATCGGCGCCAGTTCAGAAAGCGAAAACCAATAGGCATCGACTGCCCGGACTCGGGCCCATGTCTACCACGTCTATTTAGGGGGAACCCCAACATGACCCATCGCCGTCTGGTCGCCGCCGTCACGACGCTGGCGTTGACGGCTCTGGTCCTGCTGCCCGGGGCCATTGCCGCTGTCTTGCCGCAGAACGGGAACGAACGCGTCGCGACCGACAACGCATCTGAATTGATACCCCGTGCCCCCGATGGCCGGGTCGATTTTTCGGGCATCTGGCAGACCAACATGCTGGACATATCGAACTTCACTCTCGAACAAGAAGAGCGGTCCTCGGCGAACAGGCTCGCAAATCCAGGCGGAGGTCTTCCCTACCGGCCGGAAGTGATGGACCGTGTGCGGGCATTCACCGAGGCCGACGATCCGATGCTACGCTGCATTCCCCGCGGCATCCCCCGTCAGACGGGCAATCCACATCCGCTCCGAATCGTTCAGATTCCGGGAGAAGTAATATTTCTTTACGAAGCCGAACACCGATTCCGGATCATTCCAACAGACGGACGCGACCACCCCGATGATTGGTTTCCAACCTACATGGGAGACTCGGTGGCCGAATGGGACGGAGACACCCTCGTTGTCGATGTCATCGGCTTTAACGATGAGACCTGGATTCACAGACTCGGGACGTTCCACACTGAGGATCTACATGTCGTCGAGCGCTATCACATGAGCGACGCAAACACCCTGGTGTATGAGGCCACGGTCGAAGACCCGAACGTCCTTTCCGGCCCGTGGTCAAAAACGGTGACATTGCGGAGACGGCCTCCAGAAGACCGCATTCGGGAATCGATCTGTGTGGATACGCAGGATGCCCTGTATTTCCGAGAAGTTTTCGATGAGACCGAGAACCCGTGAAGCACCCCGGTGAACCCGATCCGCGGTTCGAGCGTGCATGCAGGGGGGCATCCACGACTTCCTGACCGCTGCTGGCCTGGAGGTGGCTGTTAGCGCTCTATGAGGTGGCTGCTATCGCTCAATGATGTCGAAGTAGACCGACGACCGCGCGGCGTCTTCGAGTTCGCATATCCATCGATACCCACCCCGGGTCAACCCGAGTTGGCCGTTCAGCGGGAGCGGCGGATCAAACGACAAGACCTCGAGGGACCCGGTTTCCACGTTCGGCACGGTGGAACGCCCCTGCCACTTTGTTTCTCCCCGATACGTGTCAAGCACTTGACAGATTACGGCCATGTCCCTGGCTTCCTGACCCCAGTGGACGTGCATTTTCAGGGACTCACCTTCATAGAAATAAGGTCGGGCCCCACCACGCAGATCCGTCACCCGCACCTGAAACGGGGCGCGACACGCCACCAGCAACATCAATCCGATGGCAGATACTATTGCAAGTCGTTGAAAACTTGTCGATCGGTGCAAACGAGCCGCCTCCTGCCCGGAGCGATCACCATTGCCGGATCGGGTTTTCCGACCGGCGCATTTTGGAACGGCCCGAATATGGCTTCGCTATCGCAACAAGTATCGGGGCACTCCACTGAAAACCACCTTGCAGTTCAGTGACCAAGACACTCCTCTGGTCGATCACGATGCCCGACACCTCAGCGAATCCCGAGCCCGATCGATTGATCGGGGCCGACAAACGGACGTACAGGTTCTGGAACTGGCCACTGGGCGCGGTTTCCAGGTCCTTCGGGAGGGGTTCGGATTCCTCGATGCCCGGGCGCGGTTGCTCCCGGCCCGACATCCGATCGGGCGTTCGGCCTCAGCTTTGAACCGGCCCGGCGCCGGATTTATGAATGAGTCACAGCCTGGGAACTGACTATGTTGACTTTGTTGTTTTGATGAAGCAACATGCAGCCGATGTAACATGCTCGGAGATCCCGGCCGGCATCGAGCGCCATGCGGAAACTATTGACGGCCAAACCCATGAAGTCAATCACTTGAGGTGGTCACTCGATCCATGCAAAATAGATTCAGAGACGCAATAATCGTGATCGTGACCGCCATCATCGTGGGTGGGGCATCGCTGATGTGGATGCTGACGTCGCCGATGTCCGGCCTCAACATGGACTCAGCGGGCGCGTCATCAATCGTACGCACCGCAGACGGCAAACCCGACTTCAGTGGGATATGGCAGACCCACAGCACGGCCAACTGGGACCTTCAGACCCACGACGCACGGCCGTTGGTGGCCCAGGCCGGCGTGTACCCCGATGTACCGGTGCTGGCGGCCCCGGTCGTTGCGCTCGGCACCATTGGTTGGGCCCCGCCGGGCATGGGAGTGGTCGAAGGCGACGAGATTCCCTACCAACCCTGGGCGGCGGAGCGGAAGATCGATAATCAAGTCCACTGGCTGGACCGCGACCCGGAAATCAAATGCTATATGCCGGGAGTGCCGCGTGCGATGTATCTGCCCTATCCGTTCCAGATTGTTCAGAGTACGAACAAAGTCATGATGGTTTTCGAGTTTGCCAATGCCCAGAGAACGATCAATCTTGACACCGTCGACCCCTATCCGGGCGAGGCCTTCATGGGATACTCCCTCGGGCGCTGGGAGGGCGACACGCTGGTTGTCGATGTTATGAACTTCACGCCCTACACCTGGTTCGACAGGTCCGGTAATTTTCACAGCGACGCGCTGGAAGTTGAGGAACGCTACACTCCCATCAGCCGAGATGCGATCCTTTACCAAGCAACGATTGAAGACTCCAAGGTGTTCACGCGACCGTGGACCATCAGTCTGCCG
Organism: Terriglobia bacterium; assembly: GCA_965263045.1. Taxonomy (GTDB): domain Bacteria; phylum Acidobacteriota; class Terriglobia; order 20CM-2-55-15; family 20CM-2-55-15. Next base: position 1,941,378 of record CBDHGK010000041.1, on the reverse strand, counting down.
CTCTACCGCCGGCTGGAACCCGACGCCCAGCTCCTGGACTTCCGATGCTTCGAACACGTCGAGGAAACCATCTACGGCCACCTGCGCAGCGAACCCCTTGTGACGCGCTGGGAAGGCCGGACGATGGATGTCGACATCACGCGCAAGGTACCGCCGGGTGAAGATGTCTATGAAATACATTGGTCGGGCAACCCGCCGGTTGAACCCTGAGGTCCGGCAAAACCCGGTGAATCGAGTTAAACTGAGTGAATATGAAAAGGAGACCGCACCCAATGTCAGCTACATCAGCCATCACCGTCGCGATTGTTGGCGCGATTCTGATTCTGGCCGCAGCGCCCGCGTCGGCCCATCACGCCTTCGCGGCCGAATTTGACGCCAACAACCCGGTCCACTTCACGGCCACCGTCGTGCGGATGCAATGGACCAATCCCCACGCGTGGATCCACGTCGAAGTCGAACTCCCTGATGGGACCATGGAACGATGGGCCGTTGAAGCCGGCACCCCCAATGTGTTGTACCGGCGCGGCTTTACGAGAGACTCTCTCGTAGCGGGTACCGAGATCGTCGTTGATGGCTACCGGGCGAAGGATGGCTCACGGAGAGCGAACGGCAGGGACCTGACCCTACCCGACGGAAGAACGTTATTCTTAGGATCGTCGGGAACAGGCGCACCGGTCGAACGCCCGTAAGCGGGCCAATGCAGGGGCGGAGTCAGGAAAACCCGATCCAGCGTCCGCCCCATCCCACACCTGCCCACAAGGCCAGCGAGACCAGGGCGGCAATCTGGCATTCCAGCTTGGGTATCGATGCTGCCCCGTGCGCGACCCGACGCCGCACCGTGAATGTAAACAGGATCACCAGCAGCAGCGAAGTCATCTTCACCCAGAAGGCCGTGCTGTAGTAGCACCGGATCGCTTCCGAGAGAAATAGCGGAAAGCCGGAGGCGAGCATCAACCCGAGACTGCCCAGCAGCCAGGGTTCGGCGGCCCTGGCGACCTCGTCCGCCGGCTGGCCCTTCAGACCCAGGCCCAGCAGCCGCAGATCGAGCAGCAACACGGCGCCTCCCAGCACGCCCAGACCCACCAGGTGAAAGGCTTCGATTACGGGAAACAGCCAGAGTGAATTCCGAATCGCCTCGCCAATGGGCAATTGTTCGCACCACTCGAAGAACGGCAGCAGCGACATCAGTACTCGGACTCGACCGGCACGCAGTTGGTCAGATAATTGATGATGGCCGGTTGTGGCTGTCGGTCACAGTCAAACCAGTTGTACGCAATCATTCTTCCTGAAAAGATGATGCCGACCCACAGCACCAGGGAAAGAGCTCCGGCAATCCGGGCTGACCTGGGAGGCACCGCCTCCAGGCTCCATGTGGCCACACGCCGGTAGATTCCCGAGTGGAAGACCCAGACATTCAAACCGGCCAGCACCAGGAAGATCATTTTAACGCGGAAGAAAATGTTCTGATAGGAGCGCAGGGGTATCGCGGAAAAGAGCATTGCTCCGCTGATAACCATGATGACGAAGCCGGCTATGGTCCACGGTATCAGTCGCCGGTAAACCTCCCGCACCCCCACGCGCGGCATAATCCAGCCGACGAGACGCAGGTCAAACACGACCACGAGACCGACAAACAAAAACAGCGCCCAGACATGAACCGATTCGATGAGGGGGTAGGCGTATCGCGACTCATGGAGCCCGATGCTCCACGGAGACTCGGCGAGAGATTCGAGGAAAGCGATAAGAAACATTCCGGTCTTCGGCCGACTACCCGCCGCCACCGGTGGCGTTGTCCTGTGTCGCCGGATCCGGACCCCGCCCTTCCGCAAAGGCCCTTTCCGCGGCACGCGTGTTCACCAGCATGCCGACCATGCCGTAGTTACCCTCATGGCAACCACCCTCGTAAACCTGATTGGCCTGTTCGCTGTTCTTCGTCAGCTCCTGGACCGCGGTGAACGGTGCTGTAAACGTCGTCGGGTCCTCTATTGTGACCTGGAACGCCAGCGTATCGGCATCGATCCTTCTGTAGCGTTCGATCAGATGCAGATTTTCGCGGGAACCCTCGAAATCCGTCTGTTGCTGGAAATTGGTCACGTCCACGACAAGCGTGTCTCCTTCCCACCGGCCGCGGGCATCGCCGTAGCGCTGCCGCATATGTGGGGAAAGGTGTGGGCGATCCGTGATGGGGATCACACGGCTGAAGCCCTGGCCCTGACCCATATCGTAGTTGATGCCCACGCTTCCGGGTGACTGAACAATTCGCGCGACCCCTCCGAAAGTCCCGGACTCGAGCAACACCGGCAGACTGAAACCGAAACACCGCTCAGGGCCGCTCCGGTCCTCGGGACCGTCCGTGCGATTCATTCGGTCGAGATTGTAGTCGGGAGGCGGTTCCGATCGCCGCGGTGAGATCGGTCCCGGCCGCCCCCCGGAAGTACCCTGGAGCAGTGCCTGGAGATACTCTCTCTGCGCTCCGATCCTGGTCTGTGCCTCGGGGGTCAGCGGTGGAATTCTCCCGTCCGGCGGGTCGATGATCTGTGACGTGCGCGCGCCCCGGTCCATGGAAGGATCACCGAACCAGTGGTCGTTGTAGGCGAGGGCCACATCTCTTTCCGTCCCTGCCGCACTCCGGCTGTCACGACCCGGCAGTTGGGACTGTTCCAGCAATTCCGACTCGGCGATCAGGATTTCTTCTTCCGTCAGGAACTCCCGGGTGCCGTACTCTTCCGGCCGTTCCAGCGGTGTCACGTAGGGATTACTCCAGATCCCCTGCAGGTCCGGGTCGCCCCACGGTGTCCGCAGTTCCTGACCCGCGGCGGCCACCGTTGACACCGACAGGACAAGGAGTGCGCCCACTGCTGCGAAACTGGTCCATTTCATCGCATACTCCTCCATTCGAACGGTAATCATAACATCAACAATGACACGATCCTGTTTTACCACACGATATCGGATCACCGTTCACCTGTTCATCCGGGCGGTCCGGCACCTGCACATGATTTTCCCACATGACCTGATGTAAGATGTTCGCCGACCTTTTAACCCACAGGAGGAAAATAATGGCAATCAGCGCCTCTCTCATACCTGAATTCGATCAGGAAATGGCGACATCGCGCATCGTTATCGATCGCGTTCCAGAAGACCAGTACGGCTGGAAGCCCCATGAAAAGTCCATGACCGCCGGTCGGCTTGTGTCTCACGTTGCCGAGATGCCCGCATGGGCCAGCGCCGGCATCGACCATGATGATCTCGATCTCGCCGCCGGCTATACACCCTTTGAAGGCGGTTCGAAGGCCGAAGTTCTTGCGCTTTTCGACAAGAACGTCGCTGCTGCACGCGCGGCGATTGCCGGGTGCAGCGACGAGACGTTTATGAAAGACTGGTCCCTCAAGCAGGGCGATCAGACCCTGATGACGCTGCCCAAGATCGCCGTGGTCCGCACCTTTGTGCTCAACCACGTGATCCACCATCGGGGCCAGCTTTCAGTCTACCTGCGTGAACTCAACGTGTCGGTTCCGTCCATCTACGGTCCTTCCGCCGACGAAGGCAGCATGGGCTAAGCTGCAATCGGTCACGAGCTGCAGTCACAGGCCGCTCCGTTCTGTGAGAGCACTTTGATTCAAGGTGTCCGTTGCAGAACGCGGGCGGCCAATTCGATTTCCCCGCGCCACCTGTCCATCCGGCAGTAAATCCAATGGGTTTGCCGAAATGACAAGCTCTGATTCACGACCCGTTCTCGAACGGTCTTAGCCATACATCCGGGCCGCCGGAGATTTTTATCGCTGCGGCAGACGCGCGTTGCGGCAGACGCGCTCGCGTTCGGCAGAGCCCCTCCGAGATTGGCACGAGGATTGCTCGAAACTATAACGCGTCTCAATGACCTGGCGGGGTCAGCACGCGGCGGAAACCTCACGAGATAACGTGACTTAAAGTGCGGGAACGACAAATGAATGAATTAACCGGACGACTCAGGCCGAACAAACCACGATTCAAATGGGCGACTCAATGATACATACGGAACAGGATTTCCTCCTCAGCCGACAACCGATTCACCAGTCCGGACTCGAAGTTGCCGGCTACGAGTTGCGCGCTCACCGAGACCTGGCGACGACGGGAATGGCAAAGTCGGAGGCGGCGCGCGCGATTCTCAGCACGTTTACCGATTCCGGCCTGGATCAGATTGTCGGAGAGCACACAGGCTTCGTTCATCTGACGAGTCAGGAGTTCAGAGACGGTCTGTTCGAGCACATGCCGAAGTCGCGTGTCGTTCTATGTCTTTCCGACGAGCCCTGCTGGGATGGTTACGGTGACAAAATTTCGGCACTGGTGCGTCAAGGTTACCGGATCGCTCTTTCCGACCCCACCGATAACGACGCCTTCGGCACGCTCGCCCAGCACGCCTTCGCGATCAGGATCGACGTGACGAAATATCTGCCGGACGAGCTACGGGATCGAGTCCAGGCGCTCAGTCGGTTTCCAGGGAAGCTCCTCGCCGACAGCGTGGACACCTACGATGACCTGGAGTTCCCCAAGAGCCTCGGCTTCGACTACTACAAGGGACGGTTCCTGTATAAGCCGGCCAGAATGGCGGGAGATCTTTCGGTAAGTCGCTTGACGATGCTCCGCATCGTGTCCAAACTTCAGGATCCTGAACTGACAATATCTGACCTGGAACAGACAATCTCGCAGGACATCACGCTCAGCTACAAGTTACTTCTCTATGCGAATTCGGCTGCAGTCGGCCTTGCCAGTGAGGTTGCGTCAATCGGTCACGCTGCACGAATGGTCGGTGCCGAACGACTCCGCAACTGGGCGAGTGTGCTCCTGTTGTCGGCGGTCGACAACAAACCACGGGAGCTGATCAGCGTGGCCCTGATCCGCGCACGCATGTGCGAGCGCCTGGCCGAGGGAAAGAAAGAAGCGCAACAGGAATCATTCTTCTCGGCGGGATTGCTATCAGTTCTGGACGCGCTGCTCGACCTCCCGATCGAAGATGCCCTGTCGAATCTCCCGATCGCAGCAATCGTCAAGGCCGGGATCATCGATCGGTCTGGCACTATTGGTCAGGCCCTGCGCTGCACTGTGGCCTATGAGCGTGCGGACTGGGACGAAGTACAATTCTACGGATTGGCACAGGGCCCGATCCGGGACTGCTACATGGATGCCGTCGGGTGGAGCCGTCAGACTCTCGGATGCCTGACCGCGTGAGGCCGGTCCAGCCGAAAGATCTCTTTTAAGGATGGAGTGAAGCGGATGCGCGTAGTATTCTCGGCGGATGGCCCGACTGCGCAGCACGGACAGGATTCGCTGGTGCTTTCAATGGCTGATCAGCGCGTCACTTCTTGTGATCACTGGCAGCGGGGTGTTGCCCGGCGTTGAATCGTCGGCGCATGCGCGGCCTCAAGCATCAGCCGAACCAACGGCCCCAGCCCGCGAGGGCTACGCTGAGCTGCCCGGAGTCCGCATCTGGTTCAGCGATTCCGGTGGCGGCGGAGTACCGGCCGTGTTCCTGCACGCAGGGTCCGGCAGCAGCCAGGTCTGGGAACATCAAATTCCGGCCTTCACGGCGGCCGGATACCGCTTCATCGCCTATGACCGGCGCGGATGGGGCCGGTCGGTCGTGGACCCGTCGGGCCCGCAGCCCGGCACTGCGGCCGACGACCTCGAGGGCCTCCTGGATCACCTGGGCGTGGGTCGTTTTCACCTCGTGGCAACGGCGGCTGGCGGCTCGGTCGCCATGGACTATGCGGTGTCGTTTCCCCAGAGGTTGCGGAGCCTCGTGATTGCCAACAACGTCGGTCGGGTGGAGGATGAAGAGTATCTGGATCTGGTCAGCACGCTGCGACCTTCCCAGTACCCGGACTTGCCGGTCTGGTTCCGCGAGCTGGGGCCGTTGTACCGGGCCGCCAACCCGGAGGGCACGCGCCGCTGGATCGAGCTTCAAAGCAGGAGCCGTCCTGCGGGGCCGCTGCTGGAAACACAGCCGCTGCGAAACCACCTGACGTTCTCGCTTCTCGAGGGGATCGAGACTCCAACCCTGCTGATCACAGGAGGTGCGGACTTGTCCGCGCCACCGCCCCTGCAGCGATACTACACGGCGCGAATCAGAAATTCCGAAGGCCTGATCGTGCCCAATGCGGGACACTCCACTTACTGGGAACAGCCGGAGACATTTAACCGGGCTGTACTTGAGTTTATCCGCAGGCATTAAGCGCACGAAACCGTCTCCGGAGCGTCCGGTCGGACTTATTTCGGAGATCTGCCCGTTGCACCCGCAGACAACCGACTCTCACTCAGACGGCTCAGGCGATACGTTCCAGGTGCAATCGCCTGCGCGAACCCTTCCCTGACCAGGACCTGGTTCCCGATTCCGGCTTCGACCCGTGACAAACCGGTGACGCGCGCCAGTTCGCCGTGCAGGGTGAGACCCGCGCCGTCGAGATAGCATCGCGCGACTTCCCGTACCGCCGTTAACTGCTTTTTCCTCGCAGCGAGCTCGTCGGGAAATCGCTCCGTGGCCAACTCCCACAGGTAGGTGAACTTCGGATGATAGATGGCTTCACTGGGGACGACGAGCATCGCCGCCTGGAGCTCATCCATGGCCCGTGTGAACGTTTTCCGATCCGTCACACCCGATTCAGAACGCAGATCGGCTGTCGCCATTTCCCACTCCCGGCGCAACACCCCGAGGATGGATCGGGCCGAAGGGCTCAAACGCATGCCCTCCTGACGCGGTGGAATTCCCCAGAGGGCCTTGAAATAGGGGATCATCCGCGGAGCCAGAAACATGGTTTTACCCCGGGAAAGCTTGGCGTAGTAAACGCGCCCACGCTTCATCACCGCATCCTTCAGCTGCCATGTGAGGGCACTCTCCGGATCTTTCTGGACGTTAGGCGGCATGATGGCGTCACGCCTTCCGCAAACTGCAATGTACAGCGATGGACCGGGCCGCCGCGCGTCTGTCAGACAGCCCGCAAATCCAATGTCTTCAATAAAGCGCTCCGCCTCTTGGGCCGTATTCACAGACGCCATTTCGGTCCGCAGCCATCGGACGTCGCGGTAGTCTTCAATGGCATCGGGGATCGGCAGTCGACGGGGCATGAATCTGAAAGTCTATTCCCGGAACCCAGTCGGTTCCTCTGGACAGTCCTGACCGATCGATCAGACCGGCCGTTGCACGGAACCGGTCTTCAAATGGTTAACCCGTCCCGACGGAAACATTCGAGTCACCCTAACCGGTATAGATCACCAGTTCGGGAGCCAGGGTTTCTCACATCAAATAAGCCTTGCTGGGCGGGAGATCTGGGACGGACACCTAATTCGGTATGTCAACACACCGTGATCTCTGCCGACCTAGAGAATTAGGTGTCCGTCCCATATCTCGGGCTCCAACTAACGTGGCCGCTCAACTGGTGAGAAACCCAGGCTAGCAGCCCGTGGCAGAAGTCTCGTGGGCCGCGGCCACCGGGGTCGAGCGGCCACTGCGATCGATTTCGACCCTGTTGGCCGAACCCCACAGCCGGTCCTCAGCCACCATCCAGGCATCTGGGAGAAGGGCCCGCGTCGACTCCGGATGCGGTCAACCTGATGATGCTTTCCGGGGCTTCTGCCAGAACTGCGAGCGTCGGAGACCGTCCATGTCGTCAGCTTGGATTTGATAGCAGTATTCAGAACTTGGAAAAGTTCCCGCGCGGACTTCGGACACGTATTCCTCGACGGCAAGCTGTGTCAACGTCAGAAGGCCATCCTTGCGTTCATCTCTGCCCATCAGGCGGACATCGGCACACTTCGACAGTTGGCTGAGGAATCTGGACGCGACCTGCGGGATGTAGCACTTGGCAAACGACGGGCGAAAGGGCTGATAGAATCCCAGGACATCATGAATAATCATGAGCTGGCCATCGACCTTGTTGCCGGCTCCGATTCCAAGGACGGGTATTTCAACGGCCCGCGCCACCTGTCCGGCCGGCTCGCTGGGCATCGCTTCAAGCAGGATAGCCACAGCGCCGGCTTCCTGCAACGCGAACGCGTCTTCCATAGTGGCTTCGAAACTCTCCAGGGTCTTACCCTGGACCCGATAGCCCCCGAACGATGTCGCGCTCTGAGGCGTGAGGCCCAGGTGTCCGATGACAATGATGCCCGCGTCTGCAACAGCCCGGACACGCGATGCCATGCGGCGGCCACCTTCCAGTTTGACGGCGTCACAGCCGGTCTCTTTGATAAACCGCAGCGCGTTTCGGGCGGCGTCCTCGTCACACACCTCGTAGGAACCCTGCGGCATGTCACCGACGATAAAGGTCTCCGGAGCCCCACGCCGGGCCGCCTTCGCGAGAATCATCATCTCATCCATCGTCACCGGATTCGTTGTTTCGTGGCCTAGTTGCACCATGCCGCCAGAATCGCCGACGAGAATCATGTCGACGCCGGCCTCCTCGGATACATGGGCGAGGGGGTAGTCGTAAGCCGTGATCCAGACAACGGGCGTCCCGTTCCGCTTCATTTTCTTCAACTGGAAGAGATTGAGCTTGTTGCTGCGTTTCATATGGAACTCATCGTCTGGAACTCATCCTCGACGGCACTGACCGCGCATACCTTCCCCTTCGGAGGCCCTCGAAAATCCTGCCACGGGCTGCTTGCTTTACTGCGGATTCGACTCCGCAGTGCCTTTCGGTAGCGGTATGTTCGGAATCGACTTTAGGGTCACAGAGTACCAGCATTCCTTGTCTTTAGGGATCAGGCCCCGGAAGATGCCGGCCATCTCCGCTACTATGCGGTCCTTCAGCCTTATATCAAAGCGGCCTTGGCCGATTCAACCGCTGACTAATCAATGACGATCGGCCCAACGGTCCCATTATGAATCTCTGGACGAGATGGGGACTGCAGTTGCCTAGCCCTGCGACCGGGCGAATTGGACTAAGCCAACCACATCCTGCCACACGAGCCGACCAATCGGGCCCGAGCTGTAAACACCCACCATGATCCGGCCGTCAGGCCGGAGGACCCACCCCGTGCTATGAAGAATCTCGCGGCGATCTTCGTAGAAGCATCCGGTCAGAGCCGATACCGACTTCATATCGAGACCGAATCCCATCGGAAAATTGAGCCCACATTCGTCAATCGTCTTGCGCGCGTTTTCCTCCGTATCTACGGAAGCGGCCACAACTTTGACGCCTTCTTCAGCTAGTGGCCCCCGTCAAACAGACTGTAACTTATCGAGCTTCTTTCGGGCACGTTGAACTTTTTCAAGAATATCGGAAGCCGTTGCGGTCCAAATGAAGGGCTTCGGGTTCTGATTGTGACCCCCGACATATTCCTCCACGGCCTGGATTAGCTCAGGAACCGAATGGAAAACCCCGCGCCGAAGCCGTTGTTCGGAAAGATCCCGGAAGAAGCGTTCGACCATGTTCAGCCAGGATGCACTGGTCGGTGTGAAGTGCACATGAAAGCGCGTGTTGCGCTTCAACCAGTTGACGACTTTCTGATGTTTGTGCGTGGCGTAGTTGTCGCAAATGATATGGATCTGTTTGTCTTTCGGCACGGAACGTTTGATCTGATTGAGAAACCGGATCCATTCCTGATGACGATGCTTCGGCATACAGGTCCCGATAATCGAGCCGTCCAGCGTATTGAGCGCGGCGAACATCGTGGTCGTCCCGTTGCGTTTGTAGTCGTGGGTGAGGGTGCCGCACCGCCCCTTCTTCAGAGGTAACCCGGGTTGCGTGCGGTCCAGGGCCTGCATCTGGCTCTTCTCATCGCAGGACAAAACAATGGCGTTTTCCGGAGGGTTCAGATACAAACCGACCACATCCTCCAACTTCTCGACAAATTGTTTGTCGTTGGAAAGTTTGAAGGTGCGTGCCAGATGAGGCTTCAAGCCATGAGCCCGCCAGATTCTCCCTACCGTGGACTCGCTGACGCCGGTTGCCCTGGCCATCAAGGACCGGCTCCAGTGCGTGGCGTTCGGAGGCTTCCCTTCGACCGTCTTCTTCACGATCCGGGCCCGCTTCCGGCGGCCGATCGAGGGAATCCGTCCACTGCGGGAAGCGTCCTTTTCGATTCCCCCGAGGCCATCTTCAACGAAACGATCGCGCCAACGTCCGGCCTTTTGACGAGTGATGTCCAACTTGGCAGCGATCTCCTGATTGTCCAGACCCCCGGCGGCCAGCAAGACAATTCGAGATCGTTCCGCCAACCGGACCGCCACACTGCGGCTTCGGCTCAGTCGCTCCAGTTCCTTCCGCACAGGAATGTCCAATTTAATCGTCGGTGCTCTCCTCATATATACTCAGACGTAGGAAAGCTGAATAAGTTACATTAACTGTGACGGACTACACTAGCTTGCCGGCCTTGGAGAAAGCGGTCAGTTGCTGACGGCAGTACACTCACCAGTGGCCGCGATAAAACAGAACCACACCAAAGCTTCCGCCGAGTTCATCGGGCAGGGTGAGTGTACCCCCGCCGACGCGCTGGATCTCAAGCTTCGGAAACTCGTCGCCGGAATCCAGTATCGTCGTCCCTGCTCTTGGCATCTTTAGCTCCTCCCCGGGGTCCAGCATCCTTCTGTAGGGCGTGCATTCCATAGCATGGGACCCAGCGTCCTTCGGCCGGTCCTTCCATGGCTGAGCGCCCAATCCATCAGATGCGTGCAGTCATAAACCGTACTGACAATATGCGGCCGAATTAATCACAGCTTCATAGACTGCGCCACAGTCCCATCCCATGAAATTCAGTGCGGCGACTACAGCAGCACGCGCAGCAGTACGATCATACCGGATACGAACGAGAGACCGAGTACGAGTGGGCGAATGGCCCCTTCCGACATTCGGGTCCGCAGCGGCTCTCCGAGCCAGAACCCCAACGCCACCGGCGGAGACAACAACAGGGACAGCATCACTTCCTCGGTTCCAAAGCGGCCGACCCATACCAGAACGGCGAGGGAAACCGTCGATCCGACGAGAAAGAAACCGGCCAGCGTTCCACGCAGGCGGGACGCACTGGCATTCTGGTATAGAAGGGCGATCGGTGGTCCCCCAATCGAAGAAATCGTTCCCATCAGACCGGACAACGTGCCCGCGATAACGGCATTCTTCCTGTTCGGCTGAGGCTGGATGCCGGCAACACTCAAGACGACTGCGAACATGACCAGGGCGGCAAAGGTCAGATCGAACAGTGTTTCGGTAGCGATCAGCAGAAATCCCGCGGCCCCGGCCGTTCCAATGATTCGCCCGACGAGGGCGAACGTCAGACCGGACACATCGATGTGCGAGTGATCGCGGATGAGGATCAGAACCGTCAGCAGCATGCCTCCAGCCATCATGGGTCCGGGCACAAATGGTCCGTGCACCAGAAGCAGGAGCGGGGCTGCAATCAATGCGAGTCCGAATCCAGCCGCAGCCTGGACCATGCCTGCGGCCAGGGCAATCAGGATCACGGTGAAGGCTTCCCAGAAGCCAAGTGGAAATGAAAACATTGAGATGATTATGATCTATCGACGTGGAATGGAGACACGATGCGGCCACACTGTCAATAGGGGTGATTATTGTGGATCACCATCGCCCTCCAATTCAGATAGAAAAGGCCGTCATGTCATATCACACAACGATATAATTTGTGACACTATGGCGCCACATCGGCTACCGTCCGATCTTGCGGCTTTCGGAGTCGACGCGTCAGGACCGGCCGATGATCCGCTCCAGTCATAGCAAGCGATTCAGCTCCGTTACCCGCACAGCCCGCGCCTTCCGAACTCCCTCCCAGCGTGCAGGAACCGCCCTTCCCTTTGATCTTCTCCTCCCCTCCTATAACATCAGCCCACTATGGGAAAGACCAAGAAACTTGTGATCGGTTTGGTCGCGACCGCGGCGGGTGCTGCGGGAGCCGGCGTATTGCTTCACAAATCAGCCGGTAGAAAAAAGGCCGAAGAACCGGGACCCGGACCCTACCGTGGGAGCCACAGGTCGAAGACCCTGCACCAGACGGGCTGCAGATATTACGATTCGAAAAAACTGACGCGCGTATTCAGAGACCTGGGCGAAGCCCTCGGCGCCGGATATCGACCCTGCAAGATCTGTATTGAGTGAACCCGCCTTCCGGTTGACATTCAGTGGTCCCCTCGATCGGCGCAGTGTCTGTTTTTTCCGATCCATTCTCAGGCATCACCTGCCCTCGCGCAGGGCCCCTTCAATCACCGCACGAGCCCGAACATTATCTCCGAGCCCTTACCGGCGGCATCATGCACTGGTCCATTCTCGCGCAATTGAACCGCGTTCCACACCAGCGCAAAGCCGTCCCCCGAACGGCGAATCGCGGGTATCCGGGAAGACGTTTCGCCGTAGGTGATCCTCCGCGACTGGGCCGTCATTTACGGTGCAGACGTTTTCCCAGGCCGCAATGTCTGGATTCAGAATGTCGCACTCAGTAAGGGCTGGTCATTTGGAGAGTCTCTGAATTCTGAGTCAGAACGGTTGGACCGATTATTCCGGGTACGCGTCGTCTCGGCAAAGGCATGCTCAGCGGGATATCGTGCATCACGCTCACAAATCCCCGGGGGGCAGGCCACCAACCAGGCAACATGCCCGCACGTTGCGCTCGGCGAGTCGCATTAACAGGGCTCTCCCGGTGTGTACACTTTGGCGACCACATGCCGGCCGTCGAGGGAAACATCCAGTGACACCCGCCCCAGTTCGACCCTCTGCTTGCCGACCTGGTGTTCGACAAACATTTCGGCATCACCGGTCCCTCCCACAAATCGGAACACGGGCCCCTCGATGCCCGCAAGGGCCTCGGCGAGGTCAGGAATCACACGGCCCTGGTCGGTCCAGCTCACGTCATCGGCAAGAATCGGAACACGGGCCAGGGCCAGTGCAAACATCTCGGTATCAGGCACGGCGTAGCTGATCGACGATTCCTCGACTCCCAGAATGCAGTCGACGATCGAACCGAATTCCTCCAGTACCACCAGGTCCCGCTGCTCCACATGGTCGAGTTCCTTGCGTTCCCAGACGATCTCCACCTGCGGGGCGGCCTGTGGCGTTCGGCGCGTGCGCGTTTCGACCCGGCGCAGCAGATGCCCCGTAATCTTCACCTCGGAATACAAATGTCCGTTGCCCTGTCCGAACTTCTTGTCGGACACGTGGAGCGGAGTGTAGGGAATGTCCACGGTGAATCCTTCGACGGCCCTGAGCGAATCGACGTGCCCGCCATTGCATTTGTTGCACTTGTGGACCAGGCTAGCCGCATACTCGCGTCCTTCAACATTCACAGTGGCGTATGTGTCGACCGTCGTGTCGATAAGGGTCCCGTCGTCGAGTGTCTCCCTGGATTCGTCCCGCCGGTGCGGCTGGCTGAAATCCGTGTCGGGATCCTGGAACTGGTCTTCCCAGGCGTCCTGCGTGCCGCCGTCCAATTCTTCCCATGCGCTGTCAGGCATGTCGTCCTCCTGTGGCTCTACGGATCTGAAACGTTTCGTATTGCACCCGCACGCGACTCGCATGCCGTGCTACGGTATCGCCCTCCACGCCAACTGGGCATCCATACATTCGCTCGTCACCGTCAGATAGCGGTCAATAGCGCTCCCGTTTACATAAGGATGCGGGTCCCCGGGTCTGCGCTCCATCAATACGCGGGCCTTGTCGGCTTCTCGATCGTACAGCGAACGGACCGACAGAAAGACATCCGCGCCGGCCCGGGCTGCAATGTCCCGCAAACGACTGGCTGAAGCCTTGTAGGTAGTCATGGCAACTTCTTCACTCGAGAAATACACGACTCCCTGCTCCACGGCGTCCCAGTCCCGGCCTCCGATCAGGAGACCGACATGCCGCCGGCTCCCGTCACGGAGAGGAACCAGCGTGGAAAGCGTGCCCGGACTGTTGCCCGGCGTGACATAGAGGGTCAGCGTCGTGTCACCCAACGTCAGGGTCTGGCCATCGGTCACGACGATGTCTTTCCTGGGCTTCAGCCTCTCGGGGACCTCCGGTGTCGCCTCGATGACGTTCCAATCCGCTTCGGACAACATGATCCGCGATCGATAGCGGTCCTGAAATAGTTTGGCCGCGCCATAGTGCCGGATATCCGGGGTGTGGATGATGACGCATTTGACGTTCGCCGGATCGAGACCCACTCTTTCGAGTCCTTCGACGACGGTTTCAGCGGCGTAATCCCTGCCCGAATTTAGCAGAATGATTCCGTCCGATGTCGTGATGGCCCAAACATAGAAGCCGGTCCCGACATTGAACACGTTGTCAAAGACTTTCACCGGCTCGACATACCATTCGGAGCGCTCCGGTGCCGCGCGGATCGTAGTATCGGCAGGCCTCGGTGGCTCCGGTTCACGTGGCTCCCTCTCGGTACAGAGCAGATCGAACGTAAGGGTGTAGTCATAGAGCCCCGGTTCGGACGCGGCGGCTCTGGCTGCGTCTACGTGGGCCAAAGCGGTCGCCTCCTGCCCCCGCGCCTCCTGTGCGATCCAGGAGGCGAGTATAGAAAGGCTGCAGAACATAGAAAGCAAATAGCGTCTCATGGCTGATTTCCCCGGCCGATTCGTCAAGTTTTGCGCCAGATTGTCGCGTGTGAATCGCATTATGTTCCCTCCACGATCCCGATGTCTCATTGCAGGACACGAAGATTTCCGGGACCACAGATGATGGGTTTACTGACCTTGGCCAACGCTCGGACCGTCGAACCGCCGGCGTGGTCTGCGACCGCACGCAATTTGATGAACTTCAGTTCTGTGCGCTCATGGAGCGCACCTGCAATCGGGATCCGAAATTATCGCGCTCGGGTTGAATCCCCAGAGTCTTTTGTTGCTATGGAGTGACTTCGACTCCCTTCCAGAATGCCACGTAGTTACGAATGTTGTTCGCAGCCTCCAATGTCTCGGGATAGTACCAGGCTGCCGCCGGGTTGGCATCCCCGTTGACGACGATATCATAGTAGTTGGCCTGACCTTTCCAGGGGCACGTTGTATGGGTGGGGTTGTCCTGAAAGTATTCCCGCCGGATCGCGTCCGGTGGAAAATAGTGGTTACCCTCGACCATGATCGTTTCCTCACTTTCCGCTATGACCGAATCGTTCCAGACTGCCTTCATGCGCGTCCTCCTGTTGAAAGACCATCGTACTCGAATCATCCGCAACATTCGTCCCATTCTGCCCGTGTACTGCTTTGAAACGCCACTCCGGATTGGACGGGGAGTCGCTCCACCGATCAAGGAGATCCGATTCGGTTCGGGAAGTCTTGGCCATGAATATTGGCGACCACCGATCAAACAACGGATCCATGCTCCGGCGTCACCTGGCCTCCCCTGACCTCGCCGGGCATCGCAGCCACCACTCTTAAGGACTGCTACAATGTAATCTCATGCGCCGCATTTCGATCCTGCTGGTCCTCTTCCTGCTTGTGGCTTCGCCGACCGTTCTTCTGGCTTCGCCAGCCGTTGCGTTCCAGTCGGACGCGCTCCTGGAAGGACTCGCCTTCCGGGGCCTGGTCAACGATTTTGCCGGCGTCATCGGACCTGAGGCAAACTCACTCGAAGTCCTGCTCCGCGAGCTGGAACAAAAAACGGGAGCACAGGTGGCCGTCGTTACGCTGGCCTCGCTCGAAGGTGGCGAGATCTCGGATTTTTCCAATCGCCTCTTCGAACGCTGGGGAATCGGACAAGTCGGCGAAGACAACGGTGCGCTGCTGCTGGCTGCCATCGAAGACCGACAGGTGTGGATCGAAGTCGGCTACGGGCTGGAACCCATCATTCCCGACGGGATAGCGGGCCGCATCCTCGACGAAGCCGTTCTGCCGGCTTTCAGGCAGGCTCAATACGGCGCCGGACTCGCGGCTGGAGTCCATACGCTGGCACTGCTCATCGCGGGTAATGCTGGTGTGGAGCTGACTGGAACAATCGCGGTCTCCGCCCCGGTCGCCCAGACAAGGAGCCCCCTGGGGGGCTTGCTGCGATTCCTCGGACTGCTGCTTCTGGTGCCGGTCATCATCCGGCATCCCTGGCTCGCCCTGATGCTGCTTTCGAGCGGTCGCATGGGTGGAGGCGGTGGCGGTTTCGGACGCGGTGGCGGCGGCGGTTTCGGAGGGTTCGGCGGTGGAATGTCGGGAGGCGGTGGCGCGGGACGCTCATGGTGATCGTATCGGGCGTCTATCAAGTTGGGGGAAAGTCTTGAAACCTGAAGAGCTGGCACAAAAGCTGCAGCAATCCCTGGGAACGGGAATTCGCTCCGTCATTTTATACGGATCTGCTGCGGCGGGCGATCATACGGGCAAGCGTTCCGACTACAATATTCTTGTCGTCGCCAATGCTCTTGGCACACGCGAATTGACAGCATTGTCGAAGACGTCGCTCGCATGGCGCAAATCGGGAAATCCCCCGCCTCTGTTTTTCACCCTCGAACGTCTACAAAAGTCGGCCGATGTTTTTCCGATAGAACTCATGGACATCAAGGAATCTCACCAGGTGCTCTACGGTGAAAATGTCCTCGACCAGATCGATATCAATCCGGAGAACCTCCGCCTCATTCTCGAACACGAAATGAAGTCGAGCCTGATCCGTCTTAGAGAAGGCTTTTTGCTGACGGAAGGAAAACCCCGGCGGGTGCTCGACATGATGGTCGAATCGCTTTCGACCGTCCTCGTTTTGTTTCGGGCGGCGCTCCGGCTGTACCAGGACGAGATCCCCCCCCGGAAGATAGACGCACTGAAAGCACTGGGCCAACACATCCGGTTTGACGAGGACGTATTCCTGGTGATCGAGACGCTGAAGGAGGGCCGCCAGGCTGCGAAAAACGTCGAGGCGCTGGAACTGTTCGACCGATACCTGCGAACCGTAGAATCCGTGGTCGACAGCGTCGACGCCCATGTGCATCCATGAGTCGCTATGCGTTATTCTAGATGAGTATCGGCATCGCCGCTTTTTCGTACAGGAGGTAACATGTCCACAAAAGGCTGGATCATTATCGGTGCTCTGGTGCTCGCTGTATTGATCGTTGGCGGGAGCTACGTCGGGACCTACAATCGACTGGTGGGCTTGGATCAGCAGGCGGAAAGTTCCTGGGCACAAGTCGACACGGTCCTTCAGAGACGGTACGACCTGATACCCAATCTGGTGAACACGGTCCAGGGTTTTGCCGATCAGGAGCGAGAGGTGTATACCGAGGTTACCCGGCTGCGCAGCCAGTGGGGCGAAGCCGGTACAGCCGGCGAGCGCCAGGCCGTCGCCGGACAGCTTGAAGGCGCGCTCGGTCGTCTCATGGTTGTCATGGAAAACTACCCCGAACTCCGATCGAATCAGAACTTCCTCGCTCTACAGGATGAACTCGCCGGCACCGAAAACCGGATCGCCGTCGAACGCCGCCGCTACAACGAATCGATCCAGACCTACAACACCGCGGTGCGGCAATTCCCCGCCAGCATCATCGCCGGAATGACGGGCTTTGATCAGCGCGACTTCTTCAACGCCATCAACGCCGCCGAAACTGCACCCGCGGTAAACTTCTAACAACCCCGCTCGACCAATCCAGCCCCACAGAGAGCGGTCCAGACGCCGGCCATACAAGGCGTGCGCCGCGAGGGTGACCGAGGCGTATCGATAGATACGTTGAGGCACCCGAGCCAGCACAACGCCGTATGGGCGGTTGGATGGCCCGCTCGACCGGATGAGCCCCACAGAGAGCGGTCCAGACGCCGGCCATACAAGGCGTGCGCCGCGAGGGTGACCGAGGCGTATCGACAGATACGTTGAGGCACCCGAGCCAGCACAACGCCGTATGGGCGGTTGGATGGCCCGCTCGACCGGGTTAGCCCGCATAAATCACCAGATGGACCAGAAAAGGCCGCCCTGTTTGGCATAAAGCGTTTGTCGAAGACGTTTTAGCAACCAAACAAAGGCGGCCCTTATGACGACAGAGTGTAACCAAACGACGTTCGAATTTCACGGACTTAATCAACGAAAAGTGAAGGCTCGATTCGACGGAGGGAAGATCACATCCGACGCGGGTGTCCTGCTGTTGAGGGAAGTCGAAAAACGAACCGGACTGGTCGGGGGACTTGCCGAATGTTTCGCCGATCATCGGGACCCGCGATTGATCGAGCACACGGTGAAGGAATTGATTGGGCAACGGGTGTATGGCCTGTGTCTGGGATATGAAGACCTGAACGATCACGACCAACTACGCACCGATCCGATGCTCGCCGTGGCCATCGATAAGGCCGATCCGCTGGGAGGCAACCGGCGGCAAGCCAGCGACCGGGGAAAGGCGCTGGCGGGCAAGTGCACGCTGAATCGGCTGGAGTTGACCGGTGCCGAAGTGGGGGCGGAGGAACGATACAAGAAAATTGCGATGGATGCCGACCAGATTGACCGCTGGATGGTCGATGCATTCATCGCAGCCTATGAATCGGCGCCTGAAGAAATCATTCTGGACCTCGATGCCACCGACGATCCGATCCACGGGCAACAGGAGGGACGATTCTTTCATGGCTATTACGGCAACTACTGTTATTTGCCGTTGTATATCTTCTCGGGTGAGCATCTGCTGTGCGCCCGATTGCGACGCTCCAACATCGATGGCGCGGCCGGATCGGTTGAGGAGCTGACCCGCATCATCGGACAGATCCGGAAGAGCTGGCCGGATGTGTCGATCATCGTCCGTGGCGACTCGGGTTTTTGCAGAGATGATTTATTGACCTGGTGTGAATCCCACCAGGTGGATTACGTGGTGGGATTGGCCAAGAACGAGCGACTCCAGGAGGTCATCGCTGAATCCATGGCTCAGGCGAAATCGGAGTTTGAATCCACCGGTAAATCGGCACGGATATTTAAGGACTTCCGCTATCGCACACGAGACAGTTGGAGCCAGCAACGGCGCGTCGTGGGCAAGGCCGAGGTTCTGGCCAAGGGCGCCAATCCCCGATTCATCGTCACCTCCCTCACACCGCAACGTTGGGAGGCCCGTGCGCTATATGAAGATCTCTACTGTGCGCGCGGCGACATGGAGAACCGGATCAAAGAGCAACAACTGGATCTGTTTGCCGACCGCACCAGCGCGGCCACCATGCGCGCCAATCAACTCCGACTGTATCTGTCTTCGGCCGCCTACATGATCATGCAGGCCCTGCGTCGACTCGGGCTCCAGGGCACCGAACTGGCGCGCGCTCAATGCGGCACGATCCGGCTGAAGCTGCTCAAGATCGGTGCCCGCATCCGGTTCACGGTCCGAAACGTCTGGGTGTCGATGGCTGAAGCCTGTCCTTACGCCGAGGTCTATGCCGCCGTTGTCCGCAACCTACAAACAATGCCACTGCGATGCTGACACCGACGCTGCGGCTTCGTCCCTGAAATCGATTCGCTTACCCAGTCCGAGCCGAGGTGTGTCTGATCGCGATCGTCAACGCTCTATTGAGCACGAAAATCCGCTTCTCACATCGCCAAAAACTCGTCAATTCACCCTGAGACGCTCCCCCCACACCATCTCGCGCCCACCCAGGGTTCTTTTACGCAAAATCGCAATCACGCGTCGATTGGTGATCTATGCGGGTTAGCAAGTCGCCGTAGGGTCGGATGGATGGCCCGCTCGACCAATCCAGCCCCACAGAGAGCGGTCCAGACGCCGGCCATACAAGGCGTGCGCCGCGAGGGTGACCGAGGCGTATCGACAGATACGTTGAGGCACCCGAGCCAGCACAACGCCGTATGGGCGGTTGGATGGCCCGCTCGACCGACTCAGCCCACAGAGAGCGGTCCAGACGCCGGCCATACAAGGCGTGCGCAGCGAGGGTGACCGAGGCGTATCGATAGATACGTTGAGGCGCCCGAGCCAGCACAACGCCGTATGGGCGGTTGGATGGCCCGCTCGACCGACTCAGCCCACAGAGAGCGGTCCAGACGCCGGCCATACAAGGCGTGCGCAGCGAGGGTGACCGAGGCGTATCGATAGATACGTTGAGGCGCCCGAGCCAGCACAACGCTGTAGGGTCGGTGTCTGGACCGCTCGGCCGGGTCAGTTGACCGTGTGGGAATGGTTGAACGCTAATCGCACATAACAATCGAGGCAGGTATCGAGATCCACTGTTCCGTCCGGCTTCTGTGTGAACTCGAGCGCAGGGTCGGAATTTCCAAGAGCCACCATAAGGAGTTCGACACCATTTGAGGGGACATTCCGTCGGGTATGTTGATCAAGCGGAATTTCATCGCCACAGAAATCGCAGTTTGGAATGAAATTCTTAACCACGCAAGCACGCCCTCGTTGTTCGGTTCGTCCTACGTTTAGACGTCCGAAAACGCATTTCGGATGCCCCGTTCAAGATTTAAGGGATCGGCGTTGAAATTAGTCTGATTGCGCGAATCTCATCGGGCTGAGCAGGGCGTCGGATTCCACTCGGTGTCGTCGGGAAGCCTCTTGAACTGCGTACTCGTAATGAACGGGGCGACCAGGTACAAGGGGTCGGTAACCTCGGACAAAACAACGAGCCATTCCTCACCGGAGGGCCCGGTGATCAGGTCGAAATACTCTGTGACAATGCTGTTTTCACTGTAGGGAACCCCGTTCTTACGCAGGTATCCCGCCCGCAAGCTCGTTGTCACGGCCTTCAGATTTCCCCGTAACGGATCGGAGTCAAGCCCATTCTTAGTTGAAACTCTCCACGGCTCACGATGGGTCATGCAACCTTCTTCTTCGATCTCGTCGACGTCTTCGCCTCAATTTTCAGCTCTCGCTGGAGGGCTTCGCGGAGCTTTGGAAGATGACGGTAGCCGATCACCTTCCTCAGGCGCGGTTCGATGTCGATGAGCGCCGTCGCCAACCAGCGTTGCCGCTGACTCGAGTTCTTCCAATGATCGACCTTCGCACACCTTTCCTCGACAAGGGCATTGACCGATTCCAGGCAATTCGTCGTCTTGAACGAACGGCCCAAGACCCCGTACACGCCGAGCCGATGCAACGTGAGGGTCTCTTCCAGGCCTTCCTCAAGGCTCGCAGCCCCCGATTGGTTTCGCTCCTCGAGCTCTCCATGGAGCTCTCCGAGCGCCGCCCGAGCTTCGTCGTACTCCGGGCGCTCGTAGGCCCGCTGCAGCCGGCGTCGCCACACGGCTTGCTCGGTCTTCGATAGGTATCTCACGACGTTCTCGCGTTTGTGCCATTGGCAGCGTTGGACCAGGGCTCGATTCCTGAATGCCTTCTTGACCGCCGCCCGCAGACCTTTGCCGCCGTCGACAATCACCAGCACGCCTTCAGAGATGTCCAGGCCCCGCTCCATCAACGAACGGAGAAACGGAGTCAGCACTTGCTCGTTCTCCGTGTCGGTCTCCACGAAGCCCAAGAAGCGTTTGTCGCCCGAAAGCGTGACGCCCAGGGCCACTACCATCAGGGCGTCGGCAAACGCCTTCCCGTCCAGGAAGATCGCCACGACGTCCTCGCCACTCAAATCCCGCTCCTGCATCTCCCGAAGTTTCGCGGCACTCGCCTGGACGAATCCTCGAGACACCGTCGAACTCGACAGTCCGATCGCTCCCGGAATCGCTTCAGCGGCCGATTCATAGTTCCGGCAGGAGATCCCATACAGCACACGTCTGAGCAGTAGCTCGTTCACCGCGCCACCCGGACTGAGTTCCTCGTAGGTCCGAAGCGGAATCTCCCCGCCCGCCACGCTGCGCACTCGAGGCACCCGAACCGGCACCCGCTGGCCACCCAGCCCCACGGTCCCCGGATTGCTCCCGTGTCGCCGGCCCCGCAACGCCGCCTCCTTTCGTGCGTATCGCTCACCCGCCAACGACTTCACTTCCTCGTCGAGCAACTCCTCCACGTGCATCAACCCCAGTGGGATCAACGCCCGAATCATCTCCACCTTCGAGTCCAATTCCAGTCCCGAGTATTCCTCCCGGCTCAGGACCTCGACCTCACCCAGCACACGCGACTTCTTGCGTTTCTTTACCGAACGTAACAGACTCCTCATCTCGGCTCCTTTCTCTTACAGGCTTGATGTTGTTTCTTCCAATACCATCAAACCATGGGGTTTGGAGCCGTTTCAATTTCCAACTAAGATTGGCACACATTCACGGATCGCCCGGAGCTGTGTTGGCATACTCCCATTCCGCAAGGGAATGTCCTTGCCAGGACAGTTCACCAGGCGTTGAAGGGGAAAGGTGAAACAGACGTGTCTGGATGCCGGCATCGGTATCCATCCGCAGGGTGTTCGGATCTTCCCACCGGATGCGGAGGTGACCGGGCACCCGCATAATGGCTGCGGCGCCATAGGCTTTGCATGCCTGGCCGTTGGCTTCATCTTCTTCCGGATCCCAGGAATCGGCGACCCGGCGGCCTTCCGGATTGAGTGGAACCGATTCGTAGTAGCCCCGGGGCGGGGTCACCATGCGGACGCGCCAGTCTTCGCTGACCACCGACACCCAGGATCCAACCAGATCGATCGGTGCCCCCGCCTCGGCGGTATCGAAGCGGCTTCCCGGACCCGGGCGGGCGCCGCCACCCCCACGGTTCTGCGCCTGGACGTCGAAAGCGTGGGTCGTTACGAGGCACGCCGCAAGGACCGCCGATGTCGAGACGCGTATCCACAGTCTTCTAGTGTTCATTGGGTGTCCAGTTACGTGTTCCGATCATTGCGTCACTCCCTGGACGCGCGATCTGCCCCCGAGATTATTCGACGACTTCACCCGGGCGAGTGCCCCATCCGAACCCATCTTCAGTCCGGTAGAGCGTGTTCATTTTCACTCTGTGGTCCGTGATGGTGCGGGATGGATTCCCCGTGATGATCACATGATCTCCGATCTTGAACGTGTTTCGGGTCACGCCTTGGCCCGTGAGCTGGGCCGCGCCGCCCCATTCCACCGCCCACCGCTGCATCGCACCATCAGCGTCTGGGGCCTCAACGTGCACGAAGGCGTGCGGATTACGGAACAGAAACCGGACGAGTGTCCCTTCAAGTGTGACTTCCGATCGCTGATCGTAGGTCGCCCCCAGGGAGTGGTGGCCGTAGGCCGTCATCTGGAACAGAAACAGTGCGACCAGAATCGGAGTTAATCTAACGCTCATACTGTGCGCCTCCCATGAAAACTTTTGATGCTCTCAGAGCTGAGCGATGCCGTCCCCATCCATTTGCAACCCGCCGACGGGGGTTTACGGACTCGGAGGAGTGCTCCGGTACACCGCCTCAAGAAACATGTCTGTGGTCCAGGGGCCGCTCGTGGAACCATAGCGCCCATCATAGTCGAGGGTTGGCTTCGCAGCCTTCACTTCATCCAATGTCATCCCTTTCTGAATCATGTCCAGCATGCGGTCGCGAATGATCGCCATCATGTTGCGATAGTTTGGAACGTCTCCAACATCACTGAGTCTTCCGTGACCCGGAATAATCATCGTTCCACCCTGCGATCTGAACTCGGCGTAGGCCACATCAAGGATTCGGTTCAATCCATTGACGACTCCTTGAATGGTTCCGCCGCGTTCGATGTCGATCACCGGATAGCTCGTCGTTGAAAATACGTCCCCTGCGCTGATGACATCGGAATAGCGGAACCAGACCATCGAATCGCCATCTGTATTGGCCGCAGGGAGGTGAAACATCTGCACGCCCTCGCCGTTGAAGAAATGGCTCAGCTTATAGGAGTCGCTTAGATACGTCTCGGTCGGCAAGGCGTCTTCAGATATGGAACCGTCTTCATAGACCTGCTCGCTCATCCTCACGAGCACGTTGTCGTGGGCCAGAATCGCTGCACCCTGCCCAGAATCCGAGATCGCTCCGGCAACGTTGCCTCCAGTCAGCGACCCGCCGGCCAGGCGAAGGGTTTGATTTCCCCCGGTGTGCTCAGCATCGATGCTGGTGTTGATGATGTAACGAATGGGTTTGGCGGGCGCCCGTGCAATCGTGGTCCCATTGAATTCCGGACCGGACCAGCCAAAGACGCTGGAGACGCCGGAACAATTCGGCCCCACACAGGTCGAAGCGGGAACGGGTGCAGATGTGACAGCGGTGACCAGTCGGTTAACCGTTTCGACAACGGAGTCCGTCATCTGCCCGGACCCGGTGTCGACCAGCAACACCCCATCGCGGCCCACCGAAACAGTGATATTGGCGCCCGCCCCCACCAGCATGTAGATGTTCCCGCGCACGGGCAGCACACCGATTTCGGAACGGCTGGCGTTCTGGTTCTCCCCCGCAGGAGACCACTCTGTGGAATCGGCAATCGAGGCGAAAGCGGCGGTGGCCAGTATGGCCCACAGAACCATCCCGGGCTTCAATGCTTTCAGTGTCATCTCCTGCTCCAACAGTTTGATCGATCAGTTCGCATCGCCGTCAGACGATATTGCATCTATTTTCATCTGGTAATCGGGATACAGGGTTTCCCGATAGCCTCTCGCAGCCTCCTCCGGTATACCGAATTCGGACGTCCAGTCGGTGAGAAAGGGGTTCTCGCCGGGCAGGTAGTGCGGCACTTCGGTAGAGATATTGATGCCCTCAACAACTGTGCACGGATAGTAAATCAACTCCGTGTGTGTATCCTGCACGAAGCTCACCGAAAAAACCCAGGGTTCGGCCAGGTAGACGGGATCTTCTACGATCGCAACGACCGTGAGGATGTCACCATGCCGGGTGAGGTATTCGGTGACCGTGGCCTGGTCGGTGAATTTGACACCGTTGCGCCGCAGATAACCCGAATGTGTGCCAATCTTAGTTGGAAATTGAAACGGCTCCAAACCCCATGGTTTGATGGTATTGGAAGAAACAACATCAAGCCTGTAAGAGAAAGGAGCCGAGATGAGGAGTCTGTTACGTTCGGTAAAGAAACGCAAGAAGTCGCGTGTGCTGGGTGAGGTCGAGGTCCTGAGCCGGGAGGAATACTCGGGACTGGAATTGGACTCGAAGGTGGAGATGATTCGGGCGTTGATCCCACTGGGGTTGATGCACGTGGAGGAGTTGCTCGACGAGGAAGTGAAGTCGTTGGCGGGTGAGCGATACGCACGAAAGGAGGCGGCGTTGCGGGGCCGGCGACACGGGAGCAATCCGGGGACCGTGGGGCTGGGTGGCCAGCGGGTGCCGGTTCGGGTGCCTCGAGTGCGCAGCGTGGCGGGCGGGGAGATTCCGCTTCGGACCTACGAGGAACTCAGTCCGGGTGGCGCGGTGAACGAGCTACTGCTCAGACGTGTGCTGTATGGGATCTCCTGCCGGAACTATGAATCGGCCGCTGAAGCGATTCCGGGAGCGATCGGACTGTCGAGTTCGACGGTGTCTCGAGGATTCGTCCAGGCGAGTGCCGCGAAACTTCGGGAGATGCAGGAGCGGGATCTGAGTGGCGAGGACGTCGTGGCGATCTTCCTGGACGGGAAGGCGTTTGCCGACGCCCTGATGGTAGTGGCCCTGGGCGTCACGCTTTCGGGCGACAAACGCTTCTTGGGCTTCGTGGAGACCGACACGGAGAACGAGCAAGTGCTGACTCCGTTTCTCCGTTCGTTGATGGAGCGGGGCCTGGACATCTCTGAAGGCGTGCTGGTGATTGTCGACGGCGGCAAAGGTCTGCGGGCGGCGGTCAAGAAGGCATTCAGGAATCGAGCCCTGGTCCAACGCTGCCAATGGCACAAACGCGAGAACGTCGTGAGATACCTATCGAAGACCGAGCAAGCCGTGTGGCGACGCCGGCTGCAGCGGGCCTACGAGCGCCCGGAGTACGACGAAGCTCGGGCGGCGCTCGGAGAGCTCCATGGAGAGCTCGAGGAGCGAAACCAATCGGGGGCTGCGAGCCTTGAGGAAGGCCTGGAAGAGACCCTCACGTTGCATCGGCTCGGCGTGTACGGGGTCTTGGGCCGTTCGTTCAAGACGACGAATTGCCTGGAATCGGTCAATGCCCTTGTCGAGGAAAGGTGTGCGAAGGTCGATCATTGGAAGAACTCGAGTCAGCGGCAACGCTGGTTGGCGACGGCGCTCATCGACATCGAACCGCGCCTGAGGAAGGTGATCGGCTACCGTCATCTTCCAAAGCTCCGCGAAGCCCTCCAGCGAGAGCTGAAAATTGAGGCGAAGACGTCGACGAGATCGAAGAAGAAGGTTGCATGACCCATCGTGAGCCGTGGAGAGTTTCAACTAAGAATGGGCTTGACTCGATAACCCTCTTTAAGGTGGGTCGTCGTCACGACCAGGGTGTTCCCGTCCCATCGTCCTGTCGAAAAACCTTCCCAGGTGTAGGCCGCGTACTCAGGCGGGTGCGGGCGTCCGTCCATGTAGATCGTCCTGTCCAAAGACCGCACCCAGTTGATGTGGTAGGCCACGAGCTGGCGCGACACGGGATCGATTTCCTTATTAATTCGCAGATTTCCCGCCGCCCGCCAGACGTAGGGGACCGGATGCGGCCTGCACTGGAATTCGGGCAGTCCCCATTCCGATGCATCGGCGGTATCGGCTCTCATCCGACCCGCGTCCGTGAGCGCGAATCCAAGGTAGTCGCCCAGGGCGGGTCCCCCACACTGGGGAGACGGGCACGGCCCCCCCCGGCGGCTCCAGTTGTCCTCGTGACTCCGCTCGGCCCATTCCCCTGAAAAATCAGTGGTTTGACCGGAGGCCGGCATACTGATCAACGTGACAACCAACAGGCATAATGTTCCCGTTAGGCTGAGGAGATGGGCATTGGACATGGCACGCTCCCTCGAAAGGCTTCAGAATTCACGCTGATGAATGACGTTCGAAAGTGGCCCGGGACTGAAAATGAGCGACGATTATCAAGCCACAGACAGAGCCAGTCTAGCAAAGCAATGGGTGTTGTCAATTGATTCGAGTGCGTCGTCGGGGCCCGGCCACGAGGTCCTGTCTACAGATCCGGATTGCTATCCACATGCGGACTTGGGAACAGGGGCAATACCGGGGCGATACTATGGACGCTTTCGAAACTCCAGGCCTGGGTCAGTCGTCCCTTCCGAAACACGGGCTCGAAAGCTGAATGCTGTGTGGGATACCGAATGCAGGCCAGTCAGTCGTTGTTCGGAGGGTTTTCCAGATCCTGGATTCTCTCGCTGAGGCGACGCCTCTCCGTCTCCCACTCTACGGCCTTCGCCTTGAATTCCTCTTCCAACTGCCGTCGCAGACGATTGAGCTCTTCCATCGTCGGGTCACTGGACCGTTTGAATGCCATCTCCCGGGCCTGTTTAACGTGCGATTCGAGTTCCGCGATCTGTTTTTCAAGTCGGGCCCGCTCTAAATGCCACTCTTCAGCGTGCTCTCGACTCTGTCTTTCAAGGCGAGAGGCCACACGAACCGCCTCGTCTGACTTTGCCTGAAATTCTGATCGGGCTTCCGCGATGGCCTGTACTCTTGCGGCTTCCTCAGCCGCGGGGACGGCCTCCTCCAGCTGCTGGATTCGCGACGACGCAGCCTGTTTTTCCGCGTTCAACTCCTCGGTCAGCGTCCGCACTTCCTGTCCGAGCTGAGATCGAGCGAGCTTTGCCTGTTCCATTTTCTGGTCGTAGGTATGCCGGAGATCGTCATACACCTCTGTGCGGAGGTTTGCCTCGGCCCGTTGGGCCATTCTCTCCATCTGCTGCATGCGCGCCTGAAGTGCATCGCGTTCCCGTTTCAGTTCTTCATTCTCCGTCTTGAGGTCGAGTCCTCTCTGGCTCGGTTCCCTGCCTTCCTGTTTGGCCTTGATCCGCTCCTGCATTTGACGGCGGGCTTCGGCCATCGGGTCGGCCGGCCCGGCGTTCTTCGATTTCGCTTCCATCAGGCGCCTGCGCTCAGCGTCCCACTGTGATTGCCATTCCTGTTTGGCTTCAGCCAATCGAGACTGGACCTGGTCTCGAACCAGGCTGGCCGTCCTTGCAGGGTTATTCACCTGCTCCATGGATTCAACAAGCCGCAATTCAAGACCGGCAATCTGTTCTTTGAACCCGACGCGCTCGGCCTCAAAGCGTTCCCTGGTGCTTTTCAGATTCCCTTCAACTTGCAGTCGCGCCTGCTCTGCGGCTTCGATCTTGAAGCCAATCTGCTGTTGCCATTCACCGTCGGCCTCCTGCCGTGCGGTCTCCATGGCCTCCTGCACCTTCTCTTCCAGCCTCTCGATTTCCGCGTTCAGTCTCCGTCGATCGTCTCTCCATTCATCGCGCGACCGATCAAAGGCTTCTTCCCTCTTGGACTTCGAATCTCTGAACTCCTCTCGTAGTTTTGCAGCCTCCGCCTCAAGATCGTCGATCAGTTGCTGGGTTACACGCGGCAACCATCCAACGGCGTAGATATCAATCGGCTCGTCCTTGCCCTTCATCTTGGCGCGCCCGCGCTTGCTCACCTGATAGCCGGCCGTATGGACGGCCGAAAGCAGGCTATCGGTGATGAGAATCTGTTCGGGCTGCGCTTGACCCTGCACCCGGGCCGCTACGTTGACCACGTCACCAAAGACATCGTTTCCCTGAATCAAGCCCAGACCCGTATGGATACCGATTTTTACCTGGACCTGCTCGGAATCTTCACGGTCGGTATTGTCTTCATCGAGGGCCATCTGCATCGCGACGGCTGCGCTCACCGCATCGACGGGGTCATTGAATAAAGCCATGATCGCATCTCCGATGGTCTTGACGACGCGGCCACGCCTGTTTTCAACACATGGAAACAGCAGGCTGTTGTGGCGTTCGACCATGGCCAGCCCCTCGAGGTCGCCCTTCTGCTCGAAGTAGGCCGTCGAACCCTTGATATCGCTGAACAGAATAGTCACGGGAGTGCGGAGTCGTTCCTCGACAACCGCAGCTTCAGGCGGAGTTTTCAGCAGCTCTTCAATGCTTTCTTCTTCCATCGCGGCAAACCCGGGTATCCGGTGTCAGCAAGACGGCAATTATATCAAGAGGTTCGTTGCCCTCAAACTAATGATAGTGGCACCAAGAAACCGGGGCAATTCGAGCCGGAATCATCCAAGGACACGTCGGCCCACCGGGTCGATGAGCCACAACCAGTCGTCGAGCAGAAACTCGAAACGAATTGCGACTAGGGCGATGCGACCCATGACTGTGTACCCGAAGCTCGCTCCGAAGGTGATCATCAGAACCCAGATACCGACGGTGGCCGCACCCCCGAGCGCGCCCTTGTGTTCGAATGAAAAAAAGAAATAGGCGAGACAGCAGAGAACGCTGACGACAAGAAGCAGGTTTTCCAGTGAACCCCAGAAGTCGAACGTCCCCTGGTTCAAGACAGCAACGGGCAGAATCGTATTTCGGATTTGTGCGAGGAAGTCACCATGGAGAAAGGCAACCAGCCGTAAACCGGCCGTCGTTCCGACGACGAACGCCAGCGGCCAGCGAGAAATCCATGCGCCCTTCGGTGAAAGACGCCAGAGCAACATGATTCCAAGAACCAGCGGAACCAAATAAGACAGGTCCTGGACTGCTTCCGGGCCGCTCAATCCGGGCATCGCCCAGGCCTGGACGGTGCCCGGCGAAATCTTCCCGGCCAGGTTGGGAACCAGGACGTCCCAGAATCCCACAACCATCCAATAGGCGGCAGAAACGCCGACCAGGACGGCCTCTGCGATCTTGTAGAAGGTGTTGTCCCGGTACATGAACGACATCACCGCGAGCGTGAAAAACGCTGCCATCCACAGGCCGATGCTGCGGGGGACGCTGAACAGGTACTCGGTCTGCGCCGGATCGGCGGCCACGGCCGCTGCATACTCGCCATACGTCGCCGGATCGTACTGGGTCCATTGAGCGTTGGCCATGGGAACGGCCTGCACGTATTCACGCCCCATTCCGGTCTCTGTGAACAACGCCCGGCCACCGAGCGCCAACGCACCGATCAGGAACACGGCCAACCAGATCGTGGTTTCGCGTTTCATCAGCGGACACCCGCTCGCCGATCGATGAAATACAACAGATTGGCAACGACAATCAGAAGAATGATCAACAGATGCGCCACCAGCTGGGGCCCCATCCGGCGCAGACCCTCCAGGTATTTCGGGTCCGGATTTTCTCCGACATAGGAGTCCACCACGAGCTTCTCGTATTCGGCCGCGCCCTTGATCGCTCCCAGCAGTCCGGGCAACTGACTCGGAATATAGGGATAGAGCAGCGGCGCCTGAACGCCGGTCGCCCCGGCAACAATCCGAACCTGCTCAGGATAAGGGGTCTGGGCGTACTGCACCCATTCCTTCGTGCCCGGATATCCGGCGGAGATGCTGATGACGAGATCCATCTGCTGGATGTTATCAATGCCATCCATCATGGGAATATCCTCGACGGCGGTACCCAGACTGTCGGTGGTGTACAGTTCGCGGAGATTGGTCACGATCACCCGGATGACGGCCTCGTTCCCGGATTTGAATCCAAGATTGACGTAGTCCTCTCCATAGACAAGGTCCGGGTAGTCGGACCGAATGACCCTGTCGATCGTGTTGTCGATCATCTGGGGACCGACCGGCCAGAGCGCCATGAAGTACATCTGAAGTTGCTTCTCAGCTGCGTGCTTCACGAATGCCGTGGCCATCGGTCCCAGTTCGCCTTCGCTGGTGGGGTCAAAGTCAAATGCGAGTAATACCCGATCTCCTTCGGCCAGACCCTCGATTTCGTCGAATGTCGCCTGCGACAAGGTGGAGGGAACTTCAGGAAAGGTCTCTCCGGTAATGCCAATGTAGTAAATCGGAACAAGGACGCTCCAGAGCATGAGCAGGAAGATCCAGCGGCGATCGAGTGATCTCAACGTCGGTAACAATCCGGCGCTCGCACATTGCACCGCCAACGGCGTCATCGAACCGAGGACGACAAGAACCAGCCACCATTGATCGATAAGAAATTCCGCCATCGTCTATTCCTTGCCCAAATACGAACGGTCCATACCCAGCAGGACCTTCAGTGAAGTAGAAACGATCCCCAGCGCGATGCCGATCATAATCGCGCGGTTCCCCGCCGTATTGAATACGCTCATGATGTACACGGTGAGGTTCTCGATCCTGAGGCCACTGAACGGCCCGTTGGGATCGATCCAGTCGGTGAGCGCGACTCCCGCGAACGTCCGGCCAAGAAGGATAATGAATGCCGTTCCCAGCAGGAGATTGGCTTCGAGATTCTTCGCGCGAAACGCGCGGAAAGCGGCCGAGGCGATATAAAAAGCCAACAAGGCGAAAATCGTCGCCGTCAGAGGCTGGAACGCATACTGATAGAGATACCAGAACGGACTGCCGACGATGCGGTACTGGCCCGACCACGCAAAGTCAGGGAACTGGACCGAAGGGGAGACCCCGATCTTGCCCAGGCCCACGAAAAGCGTCGCCAGAAACGATGCAAGCACGATTCCCGAGTAGCCCCAACCGGGGCCGCGGTCGGATATCTTTCTGAGATGCAGCTTCATCAGATTGCCACCGCCCAACACGAATGCGATGGCGGCCAGCAGATCGAACCAGATCGCAACGCGTTCGCCCAGCCCCTGCATGAAGGGGATGAAGTAGGCCACGATCAGGACGAGGCCGCCTATGGCCGTAATCAGCAATGGGATGGAACGCTTCATGTCGGTCCACTAGGTCAACATGGTCTGAGTGAAAAAATCCACCAGCGACTGCACGAACGCCGAACCGGTCAGGACGGCTATCGTTGAACCGGCGACTCCAGCGATAATGCCGGCGGCGACGATCAACTTTCCCACGTCCTGACCCTTGAGCGTTCCCAGCTGCTCGGGTTCACCCGACAAGTAAGCCGAGGCCGCAAAAAACTCTTCACCAATCAGGGTGTAGTCGCACGCCGCAACGAAAAATGGAAGCTGCGCCGGTTGGGCCGTGCCCGCCACCTGAATCGCACCAATCGAATTCCCCATTTCGGCAAGAATCAGAGACTCGGCGAAAAATGATCCCAGGTAGAAGCAGGCCGCGGGTTTCTCCCGAACCATCATGCCCTGAACGTAGGCCACATAGCCGAACTGCTCGTCGGTCACGTAGTAAATCGAATCGGGGTTGTATGCTTCCGGACGACCTGCCGCAAGAAAAGCAGTCTGGACTGTTTCGCGCGCTGCGGTCATCACGAGGGCGCGCGTTGTCGGAACCTCGATCCTGGCGTCATACTCGGCCGCCGTCTTCGACACATGTCCCAGCAGGTTGATACCCGCGATCGTCTGGATATCGTTCATGTCCTGAATACCCGGAATGAACAGACAGGAGCGGCCCATCTCCGTCGCACGTCCCACAGCCTCGTGAATCGCTTCCAGACCTGCAATCTTGCGCACATTCATCGTGACGCCCCTGCGGGCTAGCAGGATGTAGACAATGACAGATCCGGAAAACATCAACAGTGTGACCAGAAACCAGAACCGGGAACCATCGAACCACTCCATCGTTGGCGTAATCGGAGTGGCTGCGGTCAAAACAGCAGACTCCTGATTGTCCTGGGCCAGAGCGACAACTTGGAATACGTAGGACTCTTCCTGACTCAGGTTGGTGACTGTGAAAGCAGTGGTCGCGGGAGGCACGATCTCGACGGCCACGAACGCGGGCCCGTCTCCGGTGCGTTGACGCACGATGTATCCTCCGAGGACGGCATCATCGGCAGATAGCGTCCACGTCAGATCGATCTGGGAGCCATTGTCCCAGGGGTGATCGGAGACTTGTAAGCTGGATGGCGGTTGCGGGGGCAATGCCTGCCCCAGCCCCGGGTCTGGAAGCGCTAAGAACGCGCACACCGCCACGAATGCAGTCGAAATCCTCACCCTGCTAGCCCTCGATTAATTCAACGTTCGCGCGCGGGATCATAACACGTTCGCCTGAGTCCAACTCCACTTCGAGTACCCGCGCCCTGGAGCCCGACTCCAGCACCTGCGGTTCCAGCGGAAGGTCGCGCACCTGTGCCAGCAAACCGAAGTACGGATCGCGGATGATCCGCACCGGGGCACCCACATCCAGATGCCCGAGAGAACCCGCCCCGGCCCTTCCCGTCGTGCCCATCGGTCCGTTCAGCGGAATTAGGATCTCGGGTCGCATGACGCCGGCACGTATCTGCGTTGCCCCGTTGACGGCAGCCCGGGCCCCCGCCCTTGACGCCAGAAGACGCCAGGTTCTTTCCGCCATTGCGATCTGTCCGAAGCCTTCGGTCATGATCAGCGTTAATCCCACCTGCTCCGTACCCGTGATAGCGACACCGAGGCTGTAGCCGAGAAACTCTTCGAGGTCTTCATCATCGATGCCCCCGGTCACAATCGCTCTGACCCCAGTGTCCCTGGCCCGGGTTAACGCTTCGGATGTGACGCGGGCTCCACCGACCACCACCGCACCGTTCATGTCCGGTAGTATCAGCTCCGGAGTCAGCTCCTGATCGGGAGTCTTCGACGCCATACGCACGGGCCCAAACGCCTCGCCGCCAATGCCGAAGATACCCTGAATCAGCGTGATATCGGCTTCGATGACGCAGCCCTCTCCGGCAATGACTTCGACCACCCGTCCCGACAGGTATGCCTGTACCTGCAACGGTACGGCCGCACCCCTAATAATCAACTGCCCGGTCACTGTTGATATCGACTCGATCGTGCCTGCGACCGTCGACAGGTACTCCGACCTGAGCATCCCGAAGATGCCCCTGGTCCGGGCCAGGACATCCCCGACCTGAATCGAATCTCCCCGGTTCTTCAACATGCACTCGGCGACATCAGCCGGCGGCAAGGCGAGCAGATTGGCGATGTTGAGCGGCGTAATTTCGCCCGGCATATACGCTTCGGCAATGGGCTGTTCCGACGCCACACGATCATCGACCTGCACGCATACCTCACCGGGAATCGGCAGCAGGCGCCGAACCCGGTGCCGGGTCTCCGGCGATACCCGCAGTCCTGGAGTGTATGCCTTGGCGCTCACCGTCAGTCCCCCGGTGTCTGCGCTTCCGGGTATAGCTCCATCGCCTCAACCCATTCCGACACCCGTTGACGGCTGGCCTGCCGTTCGGCGGGAATATCCAGCGGTCGCCCCCGCGCATCCAGCACGATGCCCACCGTGCCCCCGCGCACTTCGGTCTCCCGCGCCCGACCCGGGCCCGCCCCGCAGTCGAAACCCTTTGCCGGCTCGATCGTGACCATGGCCGTTGCTCCTTCACGCAAGGGGAACAGGCGCATCTCGCCGACGTCCATCTGGCCGGACTCCAACCCGGAATCCAACCCGGAATCCAACCCGGAATCCTCCGAGGCCCGTCCGCGAATCGAGTAACTGAAGCATGGCCTTCCTGGTTTTCCTGTTCCGGACGCGGCCACACAAGTCCCCAGATAGACGAGACAATCGCGTTCGAATACCTCCAGCGACGCTCCCGGGTGCACCTGGGCCAGAACGCCGAGGTGCGGCATCATGAAGATCGAATCTTTCGCCAGCATCGTAAAGCCTTCGGGCTCGAATGCATCGATGAGCATCATTGCGGTCTGTTGCATTCGGGGCGCATGTGAGAGCACACCTCCCGAGGCCACCAACAGGTCGAGCTCCATGTTGTCGACGATCGTCTGGCCGGAGGACTTCTGCTCGAACGTGTCTCCCACGGTGCGCTGCTGCTGCACGCCGCGCAGCGTAGTCGCGAATTCTTTATGCTGAAGAAAAGCCAGCCGAAGGGCTTCGCGTGCAACCGCCTGCTCGAACACCAGAGCTTCCTCGGTCTGGGGAATCGTTGTCGGGCGAATCATCTTGTTCTTGACGCGATTGCGGAGTTCGCGCGCGTCCATATCAACGTGGACCCAGCGGAGGACATTTTCCATGCCGACTTCCGTGCAGACGTTTGCGATCGAATAGCTCATTCCAAGATTGGCGCTGACCGTACGGTTGAAGGTGCCGTCAAAGACGCTGAAAACGTCGGTAGTCGCACCTCCGATATCAACGCCGATAACGTTGATTCCCTGCCGGGTCGCAATCGTCCTCAGAATATTACCCACGGCACCCGGAGTCGGCATGATCGGCGCATCGGTCCATTCGATCAACCTGTCATAACCGGGCGCATGCGCCATCACATGTTCCAGAAAGAGATCATGAATCGCATCTCGAGCGGGCGCGAGGTTTTCCCTTTCCAGCACCGGCCGCAGGTTCTCAACAATCTTGAGCGAGAATCCGTCTCCGAGGACGTCCCGGATCAACTCCCGGGCGTCTGTGTTGCCCGCGTAAATAATCGGAAGACTGTAGCCACTGCCGAAACGTGGACGAGGCTTGGCCGGCGCGATCAGTTCGGCGATCCCGACGACGTGGCTGGTGGTGCCCCCGTCGATTCCCCCTGAAATCAGGATGATGTCGGGCCGGAGTTCACGGATTCTTTGAATCTGTTCATGCGGCCTGCGTTTGTCGTTTGAGGCGATGACATCCATCACAATCGCGCCCGCACCCAGAGCCGCACGCTTAGCGCTCTCGCCCGTCATCTGCCGGACGACCCCGGCCACCATCATCTGCAAGCCGCCCCCCGCACTCGAAGTGGATATGTAAATATCGCAACCGTCTTTGGTCGTCG
Source organism: Terriglobia bacterium (assembly GCA_965263045.1). GTDB lineage: Bacteria > Acidobacteriota > Terriglobia > 20CM-2-55-15 > 20CM-2-55-15. Next base: position 1,905,969 of record CBDHGK010000041.1, on the reverse strand, counting down.
CCGGGCGGATCATCCGGCCGTCTTCATCAATCAGCCGTCGGCCGGCCAGTTCCGCCACCTCGGTGATTGCGTTCACCACACCCACAGTTACGTCGGCAAACGGAGCCTCGACCGTCGTGGGCGCTTCACCACGACAGGTCTGTCGAAAAGCCCCGTCCTGCAGCTCGATCAGAATCGCCTTGGTCGTCGTGCTGCCGCAGTCAGTCGCCAGGATCACGCGAATCCCGTCCGGTTCAATCGTCTTCATGTTGTGGCTGAGATTGTTCGGCGATGGGGTCGGAGGGCCGGGGAGCTGACTTTGAGCTCCCGCCCGACGAATCCTCCGACTGGAGCGCCTCGATGCGACCGATCAGATAGTCTATGGATCCTCTCCGCTCAAGGAAGTGTGCGAATTGCTCGTAGCCGTCCGTGTCGGTCAGGATCGACAGGATGGGCTGGAAAAAGTGCATGAGCTGGGCCGACACATAATTGAAGGGCCGGTGCATTTCCAGCAGCAACAGTGCGGGCGACGTCATCCGACGCCGGACGACTTCCCCCGACAACCGATCGACCAGCGCACGCTGCTCGCCGGTCACCTCCAGGGCGTCGGGCGATTCGATGGCAAAGGCGTGTTTGAGCCATTTCACGTGGCGATACTATCACCGTAGCCTGCACTCTGGAAGAACCCCACGGGCGGCTTGCGGTCTGGAATGTCGTTTGAAATCGATACTCAGGTGTTCGTTTCTGACGGCATCAATGTCTGCTTCAGAAAGGCCAGGACATCCGTTGTTTCATCGATCTGCTTGGACGTCGGCTTACCAGCGCCATGCCCCGCCGAGAGCGCAATGCGGATCATCGTCGGTTTCGGGCCCGATTGAGCATGCTGCAAGGCCGCAGCGAATTTGAAACTGTGAGACGGAACCACTCGATCGTCGTGGTCACCCGTCGTGATGAACGTGGCGGGGTAGGCGGTTCCCGGACGGATGTTGTGGTAGGGGGAACAGGCAAGCAGTGCGGGAAAGTCATCCGGGTCGTCCGGCGAGCCATAATCCGATGTCCACGCCCAGCCGATCGTGAATTTGTGAAAACGCAAGAGATCCATGACACCGACAGCGGGGACAACCGCGGCAAACAGGTCCGGACGTTGCACCATGCTCGCACCGACAAGCATTCCACCGTTGCTGCCACCGGTGATCGCCAGTCGTTCACTGTTCGTATAACGGTTCTCGATCAACCACTCAGCGGCCGCAATGAAATCATCAATGCCGTTCTGTTTCTGCCGGCAGATGCCCCCCTGGTGCCACTCTTCCCCGTACTCGCCCCCACCGCGAACGTTGGCAACGGCATAGACGCCCCCCATCTCCATCCAGGCGATGCGGGAGGGAGCAAAGGCGGGCGTGAGAGAAATGTTGAACCCCCCGTAGCCGTAAAGGAGCACCGGGTGCGTCCCGTCGGGGTCCAGATCACGCCGGTGAATCAGGAACATCGGGACGCGTGTGCCATCCGTGCTCGCGTAGAAGACCTGGCGCGTTTCATAGGCTCCAAGCTCCGTCTGGAGCGTCGATTTCCGGAATAACTCCGTTGTGCAGGAGGCGACATCGTAGTGATAGATGGCCGGGGGAGCGGTGAAACTTGTATATGCGTAGAATGCCTCAGCGTCGGCCGCCCTCCCGCGAAACTCCGTGACAGTTCCCAGGCCGGGCAGCGGGAGTGTGCGCAGGTAACGACCCTCAGCGCTGTAACGGTCGAGACGGCTGTGCGCATCCTCCAGGAAACTTGCAATGAAGCCACCTGGAACGGCGACGACGGCCTCAAGTGTCGCCGCGTTTTCCCCTACGATCTCCCGCCAATCGGCAGGTTCAGGATTGTCGATATCGATGGCAATCAGGCGCCGCCTGGGAGCATTTTGATCGGTCAAAAACCAGAACTCGTTTTTGCGGTTTCCAACGAACTCATAGCTGGCATCGAAGGCGTCGAGCAGTTTGTAAACGCGCCTCTCTTCGAGGTTGGGCCACCTCTGGAGATCCCGGTAGTAGATCCGATTCCTCGGCTCCGTTCCCTGCCAGACGTGGATTATCAGGTAGCGCCCATCATCGCTCACGGTTCCGACAAAGCCCCGTTTTGGCTCCTGAGGGTCGTCGTAGATAAGGACGTCGTCGCCCTGCGACGTACCCAGGCGATGGTAGAACAGTTTCTGATGGTAGTTCGCCTCCTGGTAAACATCCTCCGATCCGGGCGCGTCGTACCGGCTGTAGAAGAATCCGCCCGCGTCCCGGCTCCAGGCGATCCTGGAAAACTTCACCCAATCCAGGCGGTCAGACAAATCCTGACCACTGGAGACCTCCCGCACCCGGATCTCCTGCCAGTCCGAACCCTGCGCCGAGAGACTGTACGCAATCAACGTCCCGTCGGGACTCACCTTGTGCACGCCTAGAGCGAGGGATCCGTCCTCTGACAACGTATTCGGGTCCAGGATTACGCCGGGCTCCGTGTCGAGACCGTCCATCACGAAGAGCACACTCTGATTCTGAAGCCCGCTGTTACGGAAGTAGAAATAGCGACCGCCTTCTTTGAAAGGCACGCCATGTTTTTCGAAATTCCACAGGCGCGTCACCCGCTCCCGAATGGATTCGCGTTCTGTGACCGTCGAAATACAGGCTTCGGTCGCGGCATTCTGGGCAGCAATCCACTTCTTGGTCTCGGGCGAGTCCAGGTCTTCCAGCCACCGATAGGGATCGGCAACCTTGTGGCCGTGGTAGTCATCGATCTGATCCACACGGCGGGCGTAAGGATAGGTCGATGGGCCGTCTTTCGGGGAGGGCATTCGGTTGTCGGTTGGCGGTAATTCAGCATCCCGGCCGGAGTGACTCGATCGAGCCGGACAATACAATCGCGATCGGGTCTTTCAGTTAATTCCCAGTCGGGTTTTTCCTTCCTCAGACATCCGTTCGGGAGTCCAGGGCGGATCCCAAACGATCTGGACATCAGCCGCATCAACACCGGAAAGCCCTTCGATTTTCTGGCGGGCATCGGATGCAATCGAGTCACCCATGCCGCATCCTTGTGCCGTCAGCGTCATCTTTACATCGACCCGCGAGCCGCCATCGGTGGACGGCGCGACGTCGAGTTCGTAGATCAAACCCAGGTCCACGATATTGACCGGAATCTCCGGATCGTAGCAGGTCTTCAACTGCAGCCAAATCTGATCGCGCAGGTCGGCCGCAGATTGAGGTTCCCCGGTCGCACCGGAAACCGGTTCCTCTGCTGCCGCTTCCTTTCCGATTGCGTCGGCATCGCGACCCGCAAGACGGAACAATCCGCCCAGAGAGGGAACCATCAGGGTGTAGGAACCTCCCAATGCCTGTGTAATGGACACCGCCGTCCCCTTCGTCAACTGGACCGCCCGACCCCCCGGCACTTCCACGACTTCACAGTCGCGGCCTAAACTGATTCCTTCGCTCATAGTCCCTCCAGCCAGCGTATCGACGCCTGCACAACCTTATCCCGTTTGGCTTCAATCACGCAAATTCAGTTGTCCCCGGCCCTCGGTGAAATCTGCAACAGTCTACCGGGCTTCCGCTCAATACAGACACTCACAGAATCACTGCTGGAGTGCTCGGTGAGCCCCACGTAGATCGGACCCGTGGGGTCATCGACCGCACATTCGGCTTGGAAGCGGTCTGCTATTCCTGAGCCTCCCGTGGCCGGGGCAGCGGCTTGCGTGGCAGCAAGTCCTCTCGGTTCGCCGTATGGTAGACAAAGGCAGCGACAATCACGGCATTCTTCATCAGGTCTTCAGCCTGTAACCGCTCGTAGACATCCATACTGGAATGATGGGTGCGGCTGTTGTATTCGATCGGATCCTGGATGAATTGAAAGCCGGGCAGTCCCACCTCATCGAACGCGAGATGGTCGGTTCCGCCGGTGGGTCGGATGCTGAAAGTCGCCATCCCCAGGCTTTCGAACGGCGCGATCCAAGGGGAGAATACTGGCTCGACTCGCTCATTGCCCTGAGCATAAATACCTCTGATTGCTCCAGTTCCGTTGTCTACATTAAAGTAGCCCGAGAACTTTGAATGTCCCGCTTTCAGTTCCATCGTCCGACGGTCTGCCAGATGCTCGGCCACAAAGGCACGGGAACCGAAAAAGCCGTGCTCTTCTCCCGTCCACAGGGCCACGCGCACCGTCCGACGCATCGGCAAACCGGTCGCTTTCAGGATACGCACCGCTTCCATCATGACGGCCGATCCTGCGGCATTGTCGGTCGCGCCCGTACCAGTGTGCCAGGAATCAAAGTGGGCGCCAAGCATGACAACTTCGTCAGACCGGTCGGTGCCGGGAATCTCGCCGACGACATTGAACGCATTCAGGTCGGCGTCATGAAACGTGTTTTGAATATTCGTCTCCAGCGTAACGGTCAGGTCCTTTTCAAGAGTCCTGTATATGCGGCCGTAGTGCTCGACAGCCAGTTCCAATTGCGGCGCGACGGGGTCGGCGTCAGCCTCCCAGCGTCCTCCGCTCTGAACGAAGACGGTGCCACCGGAACCCCTGCCGGGTTCCAGGAGGGCGGCGACCCCTTCGTCGACAAAGAACTCCATCCGTGTTTGACGAAAATCATTGTTGTTCCGACGTCCACCGCCTCTCCTCCGAGGGCGGACAGCCTGCCGGGACCGAATTTCGAGCTCTTCATCCGTAAAGCGCCGGCCCGGTGCTTCAAACATCGCAGGTACTTCGGGCATGGCTTCGGTCAGGACATACTTCCCTCCCAGCTGGCCTCTGAATTTTTCGATATCCTCGGGCGTTTCTATGACCGCAAGCACGGCCTCATCGGAAACCATACCGGCCGTGCCCGGTGTCCAGGCTTTTGGATATCCGATTATCGGGTAGCTCTGGCCCATAATCGTCATGTGCGCTGAAAAATGATCGTTCGTCCAACCCCGACCAAACGGACCCCATGGCTCCAGTTCAGCATTGACCAGGCCCCACTCGACCAACTTGCTCTTGGCATAGTCGCCCGCCATCCGAATGTTCGGGGATCCTGTCAGACGGGGCCCGTAAACATCGGTCAGATAGCTCGCTATTTCCATTACCTCTGAACGGTTAAGACCCTCATCCTTGATTCTGTATATCGCGTCCAGATCGACCGGCTCTTCAATCTGGGCCGAAACCGGGAACGCTAGAAACAGAATGAGCAGGCTGAAGACGCCAATCTGGCGAACTATCAATCGTGTCGGGCACATCGTCATTCTCCTCATTTTCGTGGGTTTGGGTGTTCCCACGATTACCTGACTTCTATCCTGACCGGGGCGGACTCGACCGGAGACTCCGCGACGAGTGTCGCGACGACCTCGTAGACGCCGGGAATCACTTCATTCCGTTCCTTGTCGCGGTGATTCCAGGCTGCTTCGAATCTCCATTCCGAACCCGCTCGAAGCCCCTCGCTGCGTACCACATCGGAAAAGAACAACCTCTCGGACCATCTCCAGACCTCGACACCCCGGTCCGGTTCCGTCACTACAAAATCGAAGTTCTGGCTGGAAGTGAAATCAAAGGCGAGCAGCCGATCGGAAACATTCTGCACCCGGAGTACGAATTGATGTTCGTCCTCATCGGCAACGACATCCACCTGCAGCGTCAAGCTGCTCTCGGATACCTCCCCGACATTCTCGGTGGGGTCGGCTATGGGCACGCGTGATTCCGGAGTCCGAACGTCGGGTTCGCCCACCACAGGCTCGTTTCCGATCAACGCCGCTGCGAGTTCTATGGTCTGGCTGCCCGATTCTCCGTTGAATTCACCGCCGACGATACCCACGCCCCGCTCCAGAACCAACACAATTTCTCCAAAATCAAAGCGCGCTCTGAGAGGCAGATTGTTGGCATCGGTTTCGATGACTTCAACCGAAACCCGGCTCACCGGGAATAGTTCGACTTCCAGTTCCCCGTCGAAGCGCAGGTACTGCCGCAGGTCGCGATCATAACGAACGCCCACGGGATCGGCCGCCCCAACGAAGGGAAAGCTGGAAAACACGTAGTAACTGGTGCCATCGACAATCGTGTAGGTGTTGATTTCCATGTCGAAGCCCTCCAGCGTCTGTCCGCCTGGATCCACGATTTCGTATTCCCAGCGGTTTCCGACATCCAGGGGCAGAAAGTCGGGCGACATCCGGACCCCCTGTCCAAAGATGGGGGCACCCAGGCAGCTCAGCATTGCTATGCTTAGAGCGACATAACGAAACGAACGAATCAAACGGATCAAAGGACACATAAGTTACAGTTTAGGCCAGCGCGATGGGACAAGACAATCAGACTGATGATGTCTATTTCATGGATATCGCGATCGGACTTGCCCGGGAGGCCGAAAAGATGCGCGAAGTCCCGGTGGGGGCTGTCGTCATCTTCGAGGGGGCGGTCATCGGCCGCGGATACAATGCATCAATACGCGCTCAGGATGCGACAGCCCACGCCGAGATCAGGGCGATTCGGGCGGCGTCGGCGACCCGGCAGAATTACCGGCTTGGCGGATGCACACTGTATACGACGCTGGAACCCTGCCTGATGTGCGCCGGAGCCCTCATCCACGCCCGCATCGACAGGCTGGTCTACGCCTGCGCGGACCCCCGCTACGGCGCCGCAGGCTCTGTCTATAACATTCCCACGGATCCACGCCTGAATCACGAGGTCCAGGTCACCTCCGGCGTCCGCGCAGCTGAAGCAAGCGTCATGCTTCGGAGCTTTTTCGAACTCCGACGCGAAGACAGCTAGCCGAGGACAGACGCGTCCCATTGAAAATTCCAATGTTGCCTGGGTGCGTCAACGTCCGACGCGTTGTCTTTCTGACCCAGAACGACTCCGCCAGAATTAATGACACGAAAGTCCGTCCGCGCACCCGGCTTCGGGCTTTGGTCGAATTCGCGTTAAAACGCGTTAAACTTGAAGGGTCGGACACTGCTGATACGTAACAATTTATCTGCCGAAAACGTAAACAGTAGTACTGGACGTGCTCGACCATTGCGAATGCCCGCGCTCCACGATCAAAGTTTTCGAATCAGGAGGATCTTTATGAGGCAGTACTTGGTATGGGTGGCTTGTTGGGGCTTGCTTGCCGGGGTTCCGGCCCAGGCTCAGAACATGGTGAGCGACTTTCTCGATCGCTATCGGCCCACGCAGGTGAATCTGACGGCGCTGGAGACATCCCAGGTCCCGCCGGCGTCCCTGGTGGCGCTGGCCCAGGGTGGCAGCGTCCCCCTGCGGATCAACGACGTCATTCGAATGGCACTCGAGAGTAATCTCGACATCGGTGTGAACCGGTTTGCACCTTCGATTTCCGAGTACGCCATTGCAGCGGCCTACCAGCGATTCGATCCGACCCTGACCTTCTCGGGGACGGTCAACCGGAACACGTCCGCGTCGTCAACGCAATTGGACGGCGCACTCACAAACACACGCCTTTCGGGCAACTACGGCGTCACCTACAACCACGTACTCAAGTATGGTTCGTCCTACCAGATCGGCTTCGCGATGAACCGCTTATCCACCAACAGCCTGTTCAGCACCGTCAATCCGGCATACAACGGGCAGATGACCTACCGGTTCACGCAACCGCTTCTCCGAAACTTCGGAACCGCGATCAATATGGGCCAGATCACGATTGCCCGGAACAACGTTGAGATGTCGGAAATCCAGTTCGAGCAGCAGGTGATGGATCTGGTCGCCCAGACCACGAACCTCTATTGGGATCTCGTATACGCGCGGGAAGACATCCGCGTGCAACAGGCATCGTTGGAACTGGCCGAGCGGACCTTGAGAGACAATCGGATGCAGGTCGAAATCGGCACGCTCGCCCCGATCGAGGTGGTCCAGGCAGAGTCGGCAGTGGCCACGCGAAGGGAGAGTCTCGTGGTCGCCGGATACAACCGGACCCGGATCGAAGACAGCATCAAGCGCGTGGTCAGCCGGGTTCCGGATCCGGCCCTCGTCCTGCTTTCGCTGAACCCGGTTGAAGACGTCCGTAACCGGACAGACGAAATCCTTCCCGTTGCAGACGCCATTCAGCTGGCCCTGCTGAATCGGACGGAAATCCGCCAGGCAGAACTGGACATCCGGAACAACGATATCAACCTGGCCTTCGCCGAAAATTCCCTGCTCCCCTCACTGGACCTGTCGGCCTCCTATACCCAGTCGGGCGTGGGCGGTGACACGTTTATCCGATCAGGGATTGGCGGGGCGACGGTGACCCAGATCCCGGGCGGTATCGGCGGAGCGTTCTCCGACATCTTCGGATTCAACTTTACCGGTTACTCCGTTGGGTTTTCACTCCAGATCCCGCTCAGCAACCAGTCCGCACAAGCGAACGTCGCGCGGTTGACGGTTCAGAGACGGCAGACCGAATCCCTCATCGCAGCCACCGCACAGGCGGTCGCCACACAGGTGCGCGATGCCTATAACCAGATCGAAATGAACCGGGCGCGGATCGAAGCGGCCGTGACGGCCCGCGACCTTGCCGAACGGCGCCTGGACGCCGAACAACGGAAATTCATGCTGGGCGCCTCCGCGATCCGCTTTGTCCTGGACGAACAGCAGAACGTCACGCAGGCGCAAACAAATGAAATCCGTGCGTTTGTGGACTACGCCAAGGCCATCGTCAACTACGACCGGGCCATCGGACGCACGCTGGAACGCAACAACATACGGATCGAACAGGAACTGTGTCCCTCGGTTGCGCGTGCGGAGGCTGGAGGCATCGCGGGTCTGTAGGGTATTTTCAAGAACAAGAGATACGTGAGGGAGGGCATTCGCGTCCAGCCGCCAGCCCGAGGGGGTCGGGGCTACGGGCTGCCCGATGGCCGAGGACACACCCGCTGCAGGAGCAAGCCTGTTCGAAGGCTCTCCTGCGTTTTCCTGACCTACGAAAAATACTCCCGATCCTCGAAGCGCCAAAGAATGGTAATAATATAGGGCCGACCGCGCAGGGGGCCAATCCGGAGAGGTGCTAGAGCGGTTGAATAGGCCGGTCTCGAAAACCTTTTATAGCGGGTTTTGGATGTGCATGAAAACACACCGAAACCCGCTTTTTTATTGGACTTAGGTCACCCCGCACTGTTAACTGTATTCAACGTGATTTAACAGGAATTCACTACAGAGTCCCCACGAATCTCCCCATAGTCAAACACGGCCAAAAAGTGGCAACCGTGGCAATCTATGGCAACCAACTTGAAGCCTGAATTTGCAGAGCACCAACCGAACCCGCTCTTGTAAATGGGCAGGTGCTCCTTGTATGCCATTCCGACCTCCATTCACTTCATACAAGGGACGAGCCGGGGGCTTGTCCCCAGACCCCCGAATCAAATAAGCAAATAAGACTTCACCGGCCGCCTCGCACCGCGCGCGCAGAGAGGCTGCCGCTCTTGCCGTTGCCGGACACGACGCCAATGAGGCCACCTCCGAAGTTGGCAGCCCACGCGACGTTCAGACCGAGGGCGTTGGTAGTCGACGACCAGTACCTGCCCGCCTGGATAAGACCAAACACTGGATCAAGACAGTCCGCATGACTGCAGTCCACGATTCCCCTAAGCTCATTGATCGACGGGATCCGCCAGTCGCCATAGTGCTTCCTGCCCGATGCTACGCCACTGACGGACTCCCCATCGGCCCGGTTCAAATTGGCCAGAAAGTCTGTAAACAACGGCCCAACCGGCTTAACAATTCCAAACGCTGTGGACCACTTATATATGTTATTCACGCAATGCACGTCATCCAAATCTTGGGCTCCACACCCCGTCTTCTTCTCCCACATCGAATGTGTGCCAATCTTAGTTGGAAATTGAAACGGCTCCAAACCCCATGGTTTGATGGTATTGGAAGAAACAACATCAAGCCTGTAAGAGAAAGGAGCCGAGATGAGGAGTCTGTTACGTTCGGTAAAGAAACGCAAGAAGTCGCGTGTGCTGGGTGAGGTCGAGGTCCTGAGCCGGGAGGAATACTCGGGACTGGAATTGGACTCGAAGGTGGAGATGATTCGGGCGTTGATCCCACTGGGGTTGATGCACGTGGAGGAGTTGCTCGACGAGGAAGTGAAGTCGTTGGCGGGTGAGCGATACGCACGAAAGGAGGCGGCGTTGCGGGGCCGGCGACACGGGAGCAATCCGGGGACCGTGGGGCTGGGTGGCCAGCGGGTGCCGGTTCGGGTGCCTCGAGTGCGCAGCGTGGCGGGCGGGGAGATTCCGCTTCGGACCTACGAGGAACTCAGTCCGGGTGGCGCGGTGAACGAGCTACTGCTCAGACGTGTGCTGTATGGGATCTCCTGCCGGAACTATGAATCGGCCGCTGAAGCGATTCCGGGAGCGATCGGACTGTCGAGTTCGACGGTGTCTCGAGGATTCGTCCAGGCGAGTGCCGCGAAACTTCGGGAGATGCAGGAGCGGGATCTGAGTGGCGAGGACGTCGTGGCGATCTTCCTGGACGGGAAGGCGTTTGCCGACGCCCTGATGGTAGTGGCCCTGGGCGTCACGCTTTCGGGCGACAAACGCTTCTTGGGCTTCGTGGAGACCGACACGGAGAACGAGCAAGTGCTGACTCCGTTTCTCCGTTCGTTGATGGAGCGGGGCCTGGACATCTCTGAAGGCGTGCTGGTGATTGTCGACGGCGGCAAAGGTCTGCGGGCGGCGGTCAAGAAGGCATTCAGGAATCGAGCCCTGGTCCAACGCTGCCAATGGCACAAACGCGAGAACGTCGTGAGATACCTATCGAAGACCGAGCAAGCCGTGTGGCGACGCCGGCTGCAGCGGGCCTACGAGCGCCCGGAGTACGACGAAGCTCGGGCGGCGCTCGGAGAGCTCCATGGAGAGCTCGAGGAGCGAAACCAATCGGGGGCTGCGAGCCTTGAGGAAGGCCTGGAAGAGACCCTCACGTTGCATCGGCTCGGCGTGTACGGGGTCTTGGGCCGTTCGTTCAAGACGACGAATTGCCTGGAATCGGTCAATGCCCTTGTCGAGGAAAGGTGTGCGAAGGTCGATCATTGGAAGAACTCGAGTCAGCGGCAACGCTGGTTGGCGACGGCGCTCATCGACATCGAACCGCGCCTGAGGAAGGTGATCGGCTACCGTCATCTTCCAAAGCTCCGCGAAGCCCTCCAGCGAGAGCTGAAAATTGAGGCGAAGACGTCGACGAGATCGAAGAAGAAGGTTGCATGACCCATCGTGAGCCGTGGAGAGTTTCAACTAAGAATGGGCTTGACTCCCCACATCAACCCCGTCTGGTTATCCGTGATCGTCCCGTCACCGTTGTCCACGAACCGCACCGTCGGACTGCACGGCAGGCCCGTGCCCATCAACGGTACCTGTCCCAGCGCCGTGAATACCGCACACACATCCGCCGCCGCTCCCGGGGGTCCCTGCGCTCCCTGGCAATCCGCCACCGTCGTCCCGATCCCGTCGTAGCAATTCGCTCCAGCCGGTCCAGGCAATCCGTTCACACCGTTCACTCCGTCGACCCCATCTTGGCCATCATTTCCGTCGGTTCCATCAACCCCGTCCATTCCATTGACGCCCGCCGGACCCACCTCTCCCAACGTCACTTCAAACACATTCGATCGCCCTTGCCTTCCCAGCGAGGGATGGATCACTCGCAACACATAGGTCCCCGGCTGAAGCTGCCCGGGCGGTAGTAGCGCGGTGATCGTGGTGCCGTCATTTCCCACCACCACTCCCAACAACTGCTGTTGGGCCAGCCACACCTGACTGCCCACCGGGAACCGTTCCCCAGAGATCAGTAAGTGTGTTTCCGTCGCGTTGGTCGTGGCGTTATGAATAAACGGGGGAAACTGTGCCATCACCGGTGGCGCTGCGAATCCCAGCACCATCGCAAGCATGAGTATTCGGCGTGAGGCTCTCGTTAACAATTCGTTCATCGTGTTCTCCTCCTGAGTATTTTGTGATGTCAATTAAAACGACGCAGCCGTCGGCGCGAGCGTATAGACCATATGTAGCTTTGTCAATCCAGGCGGAGTGCTTTTTCGGGGTCGCTGCGGGATTGGTGAATCGTCCCATACGGTAGTGTTCTAGTCGGTCTCACGCGGTCGTTTATATGACAGCCGAATGACATCCTGAGCGGCCATCGCCTCGCCGTCAACCTCGACTTGATACTATTCAGGATGCCCGAATGCAGAGCCCTGCCCGCTGACTTCGAATCGGAACTGTCTTGGGTACACGAGGAGCCAGACCCGGAACGATGTGGGTGTCGCGATTATCGGTGTTGTGAAGCGTCAAGCCACGTCAAGCTGGTCGTGAAGCGATTGCGGGGAACGCAGTCGAAACGACACCGGGAGCCGCACTAACCAAACACGATCCAGAACGATCGAAAGTTCGGCAATCCGAGGCTGATGCGGTGATTGAGCACGCAAAGCGCATCAAGGACTGGCCGCAGCTGGAGCGGGCTGTGGAGCAGAAGGTGGCCGAACAGCGGGAGTTTGTGGCGTGGTGGGAAGGGACTGTAACTGTTCGGCAAAGCACTGGCAGGAAAGGAGATAAATCGTCGTCCGTTCTGTCGACGATTTCGATGCGCGATGCCGAGAAACTAACGGGGATCCGCAATGAGCAAGTTTCCCGCTGGCGTGGCAAGTTAGCAGACGAAGAGAAGTACCGCTCGGATCTGTTGTGAATTGGGGCGGGCGGACTCGAACCGCCGCACCCCGGACTGCCAATTAGAATTGCGCGCTTGCTATTGGAGCCACCACAAGACGGGGCGTCATGCCGCATCCCCCGTCCCGCCGGATACCGGGAACGTGACCACGGTAGCGGTCTCGGGCTGTTCCTGGAGGAGCAGTTCGCGTTCAACGGCCCCCACCTTGTCTCTGAGCGGCCCAAACAGCTCCATGAAGAAGTCTAGGGCGGCTGCGGGTGTCGCGTCGGTGCTGTAGCTGGTGATGAAATCACACAACGATTCCAGATCACCCGCGACCTTGCCAACCAACTCTCGCCGCTGCTGAGAGAGCGTGTAGGGTCGCTCCTCGGTCATTTCACCGTCAGAGATCCGGGCCATCAGATCATCCAAGAAGCTGACGTACCCTTTTAGATCCGAACAGTGTTTACTTCCTTCTCCACACTGCTGCAGCGTGCGAAGCAGGCTACTAAGGCAGTGGCGCACGTCGTCCAGTGTTTGGAAATCGTCGCGCGTGAAGCAGACTGCGTTCTTGTCGTGTTTGCGTTTAGCCATGATCAATCTCCCCTCTGGGTGAAAGCAGGCTCATGGGTGGCGATGCAGAAATTGCGCGGTAAAACGGGGCTGGGGTGATATTATCGGCGGGTGATTGGCCCTGATCAGGGTCGGTCTGGTTTAGAATTCGAAAAGCCATGAACCTGGGTCTCTCGGGTTCTACGGTTAGCGGTCGGAGAGAGTTAACGCTCTCTTCGGCCGCGCTTCTATTTCTAGCGCCCTTACGATAGTCCTATGTCGCCGAGTTCCGCAAGATTTCTTTTCCGCGCCTGGTAAACCCCCGCGAATTTAATTGCCTTTGCTCGCGTGGGGTGTACAGTGAGCACATATCCGACACGCAATATCGCTGTTGTAAGCCCCTCAACAACCCGCACAGCGTTGCCTGTGGCCCGCCTGCGCAGTCGACAAGGGAGTAAACGATGAAGCTACTGGGAGTCCTGGTCTTAGTTGTTGCCCTAGTCGCGCCCATGGTTTCCGTGGCGCAAACTCGATCAGTTGTCTTCGATAAGGTCGATTTCTTTGAGACAGAGGAAGACGGCGATGAAAGGAAGCGCGATGCCCGACTGGAACTCTATCCGAACGAAATGATAATGGAGTTTTCGCACGAGGACGATGGTGCAGAAAGGGAGCTCTACGCGAGAATCCCGTATACGAACGTTACGAAGGTCATCTACGAACTGTCCCAGCACAGGCGATACGGTGCAGGGCTCTTAATCAATCCGTTCCTGCTTTTCAGCCGCGGCAAGAAACATTGGTTAACCGTCGAATTTGAAGGTGTGGATTCGATCCCTCAAGGCTACGTCTATTCCAGACTGGACAAGGACAACTATCGACGCATTTTGTCGGCTCTGAGGGCCGGCCTTGACGTCGAAGTTGAGGAGATTATTGAGGACTGATATTGCGGCCGCTAAACCCAGATAATATCGCCCGATATTGTCGGGGATATTATCGCCCCTTGTTTCTTGCGTTGGTGTCGGCAATACCGCGCAGGTATGCGGTCTTCTCAGACAGACTCATGCCCTCCGGGTCTGTCTTCCTGTTGTCTTCGTCTTCAATGATGGCCATGGCCTGAAGTTCAGATAACTCCATGCTAGACCACCGGGCCAGGAACTCCTTAACGGAGATGCCGTACTGATGCGCTATTCGGACGTAGAAGAGGCGCTCAGGACGGCTTCTGAGTTTTTTACCAGTTCATCCAGGTCGGCCTTCGTGATGCCGGCCAGCCGTGCTGCCACGTCGTAGATCCTGGAAAGAACCGCGCTGTTCCTCTGCCCCAACTCTGCGACGTCTTCCGGGGTGAACAGCAGGTTTCCATCCGCATCGCAGACCGTAGCAGAAACCAAACGGGCCCGCAGATTTGCAGTCACCACGTCATATTCCCCAGATTTGTCATTCTTGACCATAGACCCGGCCTCAAATTCATCTCGGCCCGTCCCGTCAAGGGACAGTACATAAACCGAGCCGCCCCATTCCGGCGTTGAAACCTCCTCTACGTTCCTGTCGTTACATGTAAAAATCTCGTCTCTAGTAAGACCCATACCCCCCTCCTGTGCTTCTGATCTGGTTAATGTTTTCGCGCCCTGGATGGTCAGGGAATGTTTGATCTGCTCACCAACCGAACCCGGCTGTAAACTCATCGTTTGTTGCGTTGTGCCCTGCGTGTCTGTGCCTTCATGGCCTTGTCAATCTCGCGCTTCAGTTCCAGCGCAACAACTGCTTTTGCCTCCGCGACATTCTGGTCAAAGGCGGGGCGCAGCCACGCATGGGCGGACTGATGCGCCGTGCCGAACTCAGCAAACCGACCCACAAAGGAAAACTTCTTGAGTCCGATCCTGGCAATGGCTTCCAAGGCGGTTTGTTCCGTTATCCGCGTCACCATGTTATCGGCCACCCGTGAACCGTCCGTATCGGGGTCGTCAGGGGCATTCCGTATGCCCGCTTCAAGGATGGGCTTCGCGCCCTTCCGCAGTGCCCGGGCAATAGCGGTCTTGCTTGCGACCCGGCTGTCCAACTGCTTCAGGGCAGACAACAGATCATCCAACCCGGTTACTTCAAGACCCCCAGTTCGTGCCATCAGATTTCCCTACCTCTTCGCTTAAAACTGCTCATCGCGCCCCCACAACCTGCATACCCTCGTCCCTGGTCAGGTCGTGGAGGTGTCGTGCCTGGATCCGCGCCACCTTCTCACCGTCCATCATGATTTCCTTGCCACTGTCGCTTTGCTGTTGCGCCAATACCTGCCGGAGTAATGCGCGGATTCCCCGAATGTCTTCGCCAACCGACACGCCCTGTTGTGAAGGCGCTCCCGACTGAATGCCATTGTCCGGCGTGTAGAGGGACTGGATTTGGCCGGTGGAAGGCCGACCGACTCTAATCGCCGCCTCAATACTTTCGAATCTGCGGGCGAAGTTCGGGAGGTCAACTGAAATGAATCCGCGAAGGAGGTTTTTGATTTCGTCGACGCCGCCCGATATGATCCCATCGGCCTTCCGGCTCATAACCCCCGAAATGAACCCACCGAGGGCACCCCCGCCGACACTCGCAATTATCCCAGCAGGGCCTGCGGCTGCTGAGGCGAGAGAGGTTGCGCTGCCACCGACCGATGTAACAGATCCTGTTGCGCCCTTTACGGCAGCTGAGCTGCCGATGCTGCCCAACGCGCCACCAACACCGCCGGTAATACCGCCGACAGCGGATGAGATGGCTCCTTGGATCTTGCCGACAAATCCCGTCGTGAAGTCGGCCACGATTTTGCCGAGTACGTCTTGGATGAGAATCTTGAAGAACACGTTCTTAATGTATTCCCCGAGCTTATTCATCGCGTTCTTTCCGTCGGCGAGCATTGCGGTAAAGACCTGGCCAAACGATTTCTGGATCGAGTTGTGAAGGTCGTTGTATGCCTTCTCCTGATCCGCAGCCGACTTAATCGCAGCATTCGATGTTTCTTCCCAGCCCTGGACAGCTCCAGCAACGTAATACTCCACGGCCCCCTGGGCCATTTGCGTTGCTACCGCCAACTGCTCGGTTGTGACCTTTACCTTCATAATCCCCCGGTCCAGTTGCGTCGGAACCAGATTGGGATTCCCAAGCTCGATCAGCCCATTGACACCGCTACGCCAACCCTCAGTAACCCGGGCCACATAATCCGGCTTGAAGAAATCCAGATCGCTCAACGCCTTTACGGATACCGTGGCCGTGTCGGCTGCTACCGCTGTCTGTTCAAGAACCCCCGCTGTTGCGCCCAGGGCCTGGTTGTAGTCCAGCAGCGCCGTTTCATCCTTCAGGACTTCCACGGCCATGAACTCGAAGCCTTGCTTCGCACTATCGATGGACTGAATCGCGCTGTTCAACTTGCCGGCCATACCATCCAACCCGATGGCGTCCGCCACTGAGGCTATCGGGCTCAGGACCGATGAGAGGGCACCCGCAAGCTTCGATGCCAAGTCATTGGCCACAGATTGAATTTCTTTCCTGAAGGCGACAAGCCCGGCCACGATTGCGCCAAACCCGAATATCAGCAGTCCGACAGGAGCTGTTCCGGTGAGTACCAGGGCCTTGATTGCCAGTCCTAGCGCCGGCAGGGCCGTCAGCAGATGCCCGATTGCAAACATGAGCGGGCCGATTGCCGCCGCCATCGCGGCCGTTCCGACCAAGAACGCCCTCATCTCCGGACTCAGGCCGTTGAATACGTCCAACAGCCCATTCAACGCCTCCATCAACTTGGTCAGCGGCGGCATGAATATCTTTCCGATCGCTACCCCGGCATCTTTGATGTTGGCGCTCAGGCCTTTGGCCTGATTGGTGAAGCTCTCCGCCGTTCTGGCTGCATCGCCTTGAGCATCAGTAGTGGACTTGATGATCAGATTCATCCGAGCCATGGCCTTCTGTTGCTCTGTAGCGGCCTGGACGCCCCCCTGGATCCCCATATTCATCAACTCTTGCTTCAGGGTGGCCTGTGTGATGACGATTCCGAACGACCGCACCGCCTCATGGTTGCCGACGATGGCGGAAGTCAGGTTCTGGATAACTTCGGGTTCTGCCCTGTTGTTGAATGACGCCAGGTCAACACCCAGCTCCACCAACGATTTGGACATCTCGGCGGCTTCGCCTCGCATGAATCCCAACGGAACAAAGGTGTCTTGGAGTGTCGATGCAAAGTCCCGCAAGTCGATAGCAGACCGATTCGTGGCCTCTGCGTGCGCCTCGCTCCAGGCGGACACGTCATCGGCCATGTTCTTGAACACCGCACGGAATTTGGACTCGGATTCTTCCGCGTCAGCAGCGACCTTGACTGCTGCAGCTCCCGCAGCGGCTAACGGCAGAGTCAGGCCAACCGTCAGTGTCTTACCGACATTTGTAAATTGCTTCCCCAACCTCGTGATGCCGGCCATTTCCTTCTCGAATGCCTTAGTTTCCCGCTGTGCTTTCTTCAGGTCGTTGCTATAAGACTTCGCGCTGAGTTTTAGATCGACTACGAGGTTTGAAATGGTCATTATTCCGCGTTCCTCCGCTGTCTCTCGATTATGGTCTTGCAACTACTGCCGACCATGTCGGCGGCGGCAGTCTGCGTATTCCGGACGATCGTGATCACTGATTCCGATTTAACGTGATCACCGATTCCGGGATCATGATCAGTGATTCCGGGCATCGTGATCACTGATTCCGGGATCATGATCAGTGATTCCGGGCATCATGATCACCGATTCCGGCGATCATGATCACCCGTCGGTAGCGAAGTTTAGACCTGTTAGGTTCTTCCTTGAAAAAGGAGAACTTGATGGGAACAAGACGGCTATCGATGAGACAGTTACGCGAGATTCTACGACTCAAACACGAACAGAAACTCAGCCACCGGGCCATCGCCCGAGCCTGCCGAGTGGGAGTAGGGACGGTTTCGGAGTACGTCCGACGGGCGGCACGTGCAGGGTTGGAATGGCCGCTGCCTGAGGAACTGGACGAGGCCGCGCTTGAAGCGCGGCTGTTTTCCAGCGCGGGACCGGGCTCCCGGGAACGGGTGGTTCCAGATGTCGAGCGGATCCACCAGGAGTTGAAGCGTGTTGGAGTCACCCTCCACCTGCTCTGGGAAGAGTACCGGGAAGCGAATCCAAAGGGATATGCCTACAGCCAGTTCTGTGTGATCTACGGGCGGTGGGCCCAGAAACTGAAGCCCTCGATGCGGCAGGTGCACCGCGCCGGCGAGAAGACCTTCATCGACTTTTCCGGCAAACGGCCAGAACTGACGGATCCGCGGACGGGCACAACTAAACCAGTCGAGTTGTTCGTGGCCGCGCTGGGCGCCAGCGGTTATACCTACGCCGAAGCGACACCGAGCCAGAAACTCGCCGACTGGATCGGCGTACATATTCGCATGGTGGAGTTTTTCGGCGGATCGAGCCGGATCTGGGTTCCCGATCAACTCAAGAGTGCCATTACCCTGTCCTGCCGCTACGAAGCAGGAGTGAATCGCACCTACCAGGATGAGGCAGAACATTACGGCGCCGTTGTCATTCCGGCCCGGCCTCGGAAACCCAAAGACAAAGCAAAAATCGAAGCCACGGTCCTTCTGGCACAGCGTTGGCTCCTGGCCAGAATCCGGAATCACACGTTCTTCAGTCTGGCGGACTTGAACGGGGCGATTCGAAAGTTGCTGTTGGAACTGAACCAGCGGCCGATGCAGAAGCTTCGCGTGTCCCGCCTGGAACTCTACGAAAGGCTGGATCGACCGGCCCTACAGCCACTACCGACCGATCGGTATGAACAGGCCGAGTGGAAGGGCTGTCGTGCCAATATCGACTACCACGTGACCGTGGATCACCATCCCTACAGCGTGCCCTACCAGTTGATCCAGGAAACCCTGGAAGCGCGTTACACCGCCTCGATTGTCGAGGTCTACCACAAAGGCCGGCGCGTCGCCTCTCATCCTCGCCGCTACGATCACCAACCGTCGACTCTGTCGGAACATATGCCCAGTTCCCATCGAGCCCATGCGGCATGGACACCATCCCGGCTGATCCGTTGGGCGGAGAAAACCGGCTCTCAGACCGGCCGACTGGCCGAGGAGATGATAAAACGGTGGCCCCATCCTGAGCAGGGGTACCGCTCCTGCCTGGGATTGATGAGCCTGGGACGCCGCTACGGCGCCCAGCGGCTCGAAGCCGCCAGTGCCCGAGCACTTCGCTTACAGTCCTATAGCTACCGAACCGTCAAAAACATCCTGTCCTCGGCCCAGGACCGTTTGCCGTTCGAGGATTCCGAAACCCTACCCACGCCCCATCACGACAACATTCGCGGCGCCGCCTATTATGCGGAGCCAGAGGAGAGCACACATGCTAATGGAACAAACCCTGGAGAAGATGAACCAGATGAAGCTATCGGCCATGGTCGAAGCCCTCGAGCAGCAACGCCGCTCGAATCAGTACACGGATCTGAGTTTCGAGGAGCGTCTGGGCCTTCTAGTGGATGAAGAATGGACGGCCCGGGAGCACCGTAAGCTCACCCGGCGTCTGCGCGTGGCCAAGCTGCGCTACAGCTCTGCATCGCTGGAAAACGTCGACTTCAAACATCGTCGCAGTCTGGACCGTTCCCAAGTCCTCGCTCTGGGCTCCTGCGGGTGGATCCGGGACCGGCACAATCTGATCATTTCCGGTCCGACCGGCATCGGGAAAAGTTTTCTGGCTTCGGCTTTCGTCGAACGAGCCTGCCGGCGCGGTTTCAATGCCGCCTACGTCCGAATGCCCCGGCTCTTGCACCAACTGGCGGTCGGCCGTGGCGACGGCTCCTACGCTCGTGTTCTGGCACGGCTGGCCAAGACCGATCTGCTGGCCATCGACGACTGGCTCCTGGCCCCGCTACGCGATGCCGAACGCCGGGACTTGATCGAAGTCGTCGAGGAACGGAGCGAACGCTCCGCCATCTTGATCGCCAGCCAGCTCCCGGTCGCCGACTGGCACGGCGTCATCGGCGACCCGAACCAGGCCGACGCCATCTGCGATCGCCTCCTCCACAACGCGCATCGCATCGAACTGAAGGGACGATCCATGAGACAAACCAAGGCTGCCCCGAAACCCTCTTCCAAGGAGCCGGCATGAACCCCACCTGGCGACGAGGTAGTCCAACTCGGACTGGCGTCCGATCGTCGCGGATACGCGATCCTGGCGCGAAGGATTTTCAGGAATTCAGTAAGGACGGGACGAAGAATGAGAAAGAACCTAAAAAACAAACCAGTGGCCTGTGGAAAATGATGGGCTATGGAAATCCACAAAAAACGTGGATTCCCACAGCCCTGGAAAAGCCTGCGGCTTTTCCACATTTACACACAGGCCCGGCGATGAATATCAAGATTATGGAAGCATTCAAAACAAGAATCGTGGACTTCGGGAGGTCTAAACTGAGATCCTAACCCTCACTTCGCTACGGCGGGTGATCACGATGCCCGGAATCACTGATCATGATCCCGGAACTGGTGATCACGATCAGCGGAATACGCAGCAGTCAGGGCATCCCAGACGCCAGAAACGATTTGAGCTGACTGATCAACAAGCGCCTGTTTCTCTTCTGCCGTGGCCGAAAAGTACAAATCAGCCGGGAGCTGCGGTGAGACGATCCCCCAATATTCACGGTCGCGCTTATTTTGTTCCGGTGTTCCATCGGCACCATCCACCGAATCTCGAGCGAGAGAGACCAGTCGGGATAATTGCCCAACTGTAAAATCTTCAGTCCGTCTGGCCCGGTAGCATCGACCTCTAAAGTTGATCGCGTTCATCCGCTTCCTGTTCATCCGCTGTAAAAAAGGCGTGTGGGAGCGGCAACCCATTACCACCACTCCCACACAACCGCGTCAGGCTGGTACCGGAGCCGGCGCGGACTCAGTTATGCCCGCGTTGCCAGAGCCACGTAAGGTGAAACCTCGTCGCTGCCGTTCTTTGGCGTGACAGCCGATGGCCACAACGGTTGACCATTCACCCGATAGACGATGCGAAACGCTGTCTCTACATCCGTGAACCCCGTATGCATCGAAAACGCTTCGTTTATCGGCTTGTGTGCTATGACGTATTGCGACAGGTCGGCCAGGACGAGATCCCCGACTGTGCCCAGGGTCGAGCAGTGCTCGCACGGGATGACCGGGCGCCCCAGCAAGGTCAGCTGACCGTCCGAATCGGAGCCGAACGCCGGCACCACTCCGCCCCCGGAACTAATGGTCACGGTCAATTCCAACAGTTCAGGGAGAGCATCATCATTAACCAACCACACGGCATTGCGTTTCGAAGCGCCCCACAAACGCGCCCACATCTTCTTGATGTTTTCCCAGCTGATCGTCGCTGCGGCCTGGCCCGACTCCTTCGCCACTTCGACCAAGGCGTCGGAGTTGAGGATGCCAAGCATCTTCGCACCGCCAGGACCGGCCACGATGCCGGACTCCAACTCAAAGCTCAGCTCTTCACGGAAGCCTTCCGACAACACAGCCTCGAGAGACGCCGCATCTTGCATTAATTCGTCGACTGCCCAGCAGAGACCGATTGCCTTCTGGAGCTTGAGCTTTACACCGCGGAGTTTCGGTTTCGTTGCCGTCGGTGTTGCGCCCTCCTCGATCCAATGGACTTGAACGCCTCCCCAGCGGCTGCCATCGGCACGAGAGGTTTCGTCGGGCGTATTTACAAAGAGAGCATTCTTTCCCGGGTCGACTGTGATCCGGGTCGTGCGTGAGAAGACGTTGCTTACATCCACAATTCGATTCAGTAACCCTTCGGAGAGTTGCGTGTCGACTAGAAAGCCGCCGTCCGCACCAACGGTTTCCCCGGCGCCAGTTGCGGCCCTCATTGCGGGCACTGAGTTCTTGTTTGCTGAGGTCTTATTGCGCATAGCCCATGCGATGCTCTGAGCGAATTGACCCAGGGTCATGCCGGACGCACGTTGTCCAATCTCTGTTTCTGTTTTCATGATTACTCCTTAGTGAGCTAGGATCGGCTCGCCGATCTCGGGAAGTTTCGTGGTGATTTCCGCAAGCTTTGTCCGCGCATCTCCATCTGTCGCAACCCGCGTACTCAGTTCCGCCACTTCGTTCATGGCGACGACCAAGGCCTTGAGTCGGGCTGCTCGAGCCTCGGAGTTGGTGTAGACAGCAAATTCCGGCTCGCCGCTGCGCGCATGAACCTCTCCCGTTGCTCGCTCATCGTTCGTCGGAAGCTTCTTCGACAGTACAGAATGCTCATTGCGCAACTCTTGAAGCGTTTCCTCGATGACTGCCGGTGGGTCCATGTCGCGGAGTTTCCGCCGCAGATGATTCACCCGGAACTCCGGGCTGAGCGCTATCTGCTCGGCGCGCGCTTCTCGTAGTGATGCCCGTGCGGCCTCCAGCTTCCGTTCGGCTACGTCTACTCCGGCTCGTGCCTTGTCCACCCGCTGAGCGGCCAGTGGGGCAACCTTTGCGAAATCCACTTCAAGTTCGTCAATTTCCTTCAATACCTGGCGCCGCTGGGCTTCGATTTTTTGTTTTTGGGCCGCCACCAATTGCCGACCCTCTGCGGATGCTGCAAACAAAGATGAAAGGTTCACTTTTCCTCCTTTAAAGTTCGATTAGAGTTCGATTTCGCGTCTTCGTTCCTCAAGCTGCGCTGCTAGGGGTTTTGCTCGATTGCGTTTCCTTGCGTCCTCTCGGATTCGCCGGTTGATGTATTCCCTCGTGATAACGGTCCGACCCTCCCTTCCGGCATAAAACGCGTAGTACTCACCTGGCCGATCTACTGTCGTTTCCATTTGTTCCTCCTCATGAATTCAATTTCTCTACTTCGCCGGGCAGCAACAGGTCGTGGCGCTTGAGAAAAGCTGCCTCTGATTCAGATTCGGGCTTCGCTTCAGGTGCTTCGTGTTCCCACCAATAAACCGGCCTTTCTCCCGGGTGTTGCTCGATGAAGAGCTCCAGGATGGATTCCTGATGTAAGGCCCATAGGGTGCTCCCGCGGCATTGGACAAGGCCGCTGTCGTTCCGCAGGCAAAAAATCTCAAATCCTTTCTCGGCATCCGCCGGCAATGGCTCATCGAGGAAGAAGGCCAAGGCTGTATCAGTCAGGTCCGAAATTCTGTTCTTTGCTACCCGGCGTTTGACTGGCACGGTTATCGTCCCCCTCGAATGCTTCTTAGCTGGGCCGGGCGCCTCGCCTCCGATGGCGGTTCAACATCCAGATCAAGCTCCCTCAGCAATCTTGCAAACGTCGTCATTGCATCCCTCTCAACTCCGACACCGGGGTGCTTCACTAGGTCGTTAAAGCGGTTCTTCTGGTACGCACCATCCCGAGCCACGGCCCTCCTGGCCTCAGCGGCACGGTCGAGCGCCTCGCAGCATCCCGTCAGCAATTTCCGGTGATGCTCCTCAAGTTCGTAGCCACCTATGACTTCAAGCCACCATTTTTTCGAGTCGCCTGACAGATGGTTAGGTGGTCTGTCTTTTGTCTTCATTGGTCCAACTCCCAAAAACTAGTTCCAACCGGGGTGACGCTGATAGAAATGTGTCCACCGCGCGGTCCACGGGGCGGAGAGCTCCAGAGATTCGAGGTACCCCTCCCCCTCCGGTGTGCTGGTACTCGCCGGTCCGTGTTGGTTAGGTGCACTGCACTCAATCTTCCTGGTGTGTGTGTGCGTGTGGTGGTGCTCTCCCCATAGGGGAGAGTGCACACACCCACCGAGGTGGTGCTCGGTGCACTGAGTGCACCCAAGTACACCCCTATCGAACGGTCCATTTCTTCCCCCTTCCACGTCCTAAATCGACGCAATCCACCTTGTCGGCCTCGAGTAATCTCTCCAGAGAATCCCGGACGGTATCGGAGTCCTTCCTGAGGGCCTGGGTTATCGCTCGGCCAGACGCGCCCTGATGTTCTGAGAGGTAGGACATCACCCCTTCGTCGACAGCCAGAGTGGTCGCCTCACCGGACGAAGTGGTCTCCCCGATCATTCGCGCCACGGTAGGCGATCTATCGTCGTCAGTCTCGATCGTGAAGGTAAACGGCAGCGGGTCGGACGAAACCTTGAAATCCTCGGGCGTGACCAGGGTTGTCTTGTCGCCGGCCTGCTCAAACGATATGGGGCACTCAGAAGCTGCAAACCAATCGCCGCCGCTGGCTCGCTGACTGCGCCGTCGAGCGTCCTGTCCATTTGCGGGTGGCTTCACATCATGATGGATAATTGCGACGCTGGCACCGGTCTCGATCGTCAGTGTCCGCAGGAAACCAGTGATTTCACGAACTTCAGCAGGTCCCTTGTCCGTGTTCGGGCTGTATCGACGAATAGGATCCAGAACCACCAATCGCAAACCGTAGCGGTTAACGTCGGTGAGTAGCCTCTCTCGCCAGGCCATGGAGTCCAGATTGATTCCCTTGTGAACAGAGAATGCCAGGGTTTCGGGGAATGTCTCGGTTCCGCGGCCACGAAGTAGTGCCTTGGCACGGATCCGGACCAATCGAGCGGCGTCCTCTTGCGATGAATACAAAACCGGTACAGCCTGTGAGACTGCGAACCGCTCTAGACCGAACGCGGGTGTGCCGGTGGACAGCGCGATAGCCATCTCCAGTGCAGCCCATGTTTTCCGGGTCCTCGGCTCCCCATGGTCGAGCTGGAGAACTTGCTCTGGCAGCAAATCTTCAATCAGGTATGGGGCCGGCGGATCCTCGCTCGATAAGAATGTGGGTGCAAACTCGATAAAGCTCTGGAGTTCCGTCGCATCTGCTGATCCAGCGCCGATCTGTGGATCGATTGCGTCAGGCTCCCTCCCTTCTTCCTGAATCGCCTCACGCTCGTGTAGCTCATAGTCCCTCTCACTGAGGACCGCCGCCGCCGCTTTTCCGAACTCGCTCAAAGAGCCCTCCACTTCCTGTGGCGGTCAATGACTCCTCCCTCCCGGATGACGCTCAGGACCAGCTCCCGCTGATGAGAATAATCAGCAACGAGGAACGGGCCCAGAAGTTCCCCAGGGGCGTGTTCGAGAAAATGAAGCATTGCCTCGATCTCCACTTCCTGTCGGGGAATGTCTCGCTCCAATATGGTTCGGGCGATATTCTTTTCACCGGCAAATCGCTCCGTCGGCCGTTCGACCGCCTGTAGAGCGAAATACTGGAGCCGAGGAAGGCGGGTGAGCAGTTCATGGCGGAGTTCGGCCACGAGTTCTGCGTGCATGTGCTCTAACTGCGTGGCAAGCTCTTCCATTTCCGCCTGGGCGGTTTGGCTGTGCCGCGGATGGTCCTGTGTCGCGCCTCTCACGCCTCAACGTCCTCCATGCGGACGGCTCCGCCAGCAACTCTTTCTCTTGATTTAATACGGCGTTTGACCTTCTGCTGCTCCTTCAGTTCGAGTTGCCGCCACTGCCACTCCTGAAACCTGACAATTGCGGCAGCTATCCGGCTGATCTCAAGGTCCGTGACCTTCACGATCCACCCCAATTCAGGACCGCCGTCCTGCTTGAGAGCGTTCTTCAATCTCGTTTGGCCGTAGGCCCGGAGCGCTCTCTATAACCGCCATAATTTCGCTCTCGAAGTAGACGACTCGCCGCCCCAACTTTCTGAACGGCAACTCCCTTCGAAAGGTCATCTGCCGTATCGCGCTTTCGGACCGGCCCAACATCTTTGCCACGTCTGGCGCGGCCAACAATTGCTCTGCCATTGCTTCAAGCCCTCCTTTGACACCCCTAGAGTCTCTCAACAAATAATTATTGTCACAAAGTTTATGTTGAATACTAGATAAAAACGTGTACCCTTATCTGGCACCCAGTTTTTGGGAACAGGAGGACTAGCCACTATGACGATGAGGGAAAAGCAGGAGTTGCGGGACCGGGCGCGTGCAACGCTCGAGCAGATCATCCGGCGCCTGGCCTTTATGTCGCCTCAGGTCGGATCGCGATTCAAAACTTCCCACAAGGGTACGGTTCTGAATATCAATCATCTCGATAGCCTCCCATCGCCCATGAGCAAAGAACTGGCACCCCTCAAGAAGCGGCTAAGTCGCGTTGCCGAGGCGACATACCGGGCCGTGTCTTCCGGCACTACCAGTGCGGGAGTGGCACCCGCGGATCTGGATATTCTGACCGACGCACTCGACGCCGACGCGCGTCGCAGGCCGAGGGAGCGGATCCGCCTTCACCAAGACGGCACATACAGGCGCGTCAACGCGTCAATCGAGACGACCCATGCGCGGCTCGTATTTGACTACTTGAATCTCATTCAAGCCGGCGTAGTGGTTCACTCAAAGTGTCAGCTCGATGGGTGCGGAAGCATCATGACGACAGGGCGGGGGCCGAAGCGGTTCTGTTCGAAGGAGTGTAGAGAGGAGTTTTGGAGCTATCAGAATCAGAAGCAGTATTACGAAGCTAGCAAGCAACGAAGCGCCGCTAACAAGGAGCGCCGGAAGAATGTGGCGCGAAAGGAGCGTAAAAAGTGAAAGACAAGAAGTACCCGCCGAATCTTTACCGAGTCAATGGCTCGTGGATGATCGATTTCGTCTACAAGGGACAGCGGTACCGGGAGAATATCGGTCCGGTATCGCGCACCCTGGCCAAGGAGAAAACGAGCAATCGGAAAACGCGAGCCGCGGAAGGCAAGCTGGCCGTTAGCGGACAGGTCTGGAAGGACGGCCGATGGATTGCCGAGGAAAAGCCCGGCACAGCCGAAGACCCATTGTTCGAAGACGCGCTCAGCGAATTTCTCCGGACCCGGAAGGAAGCCGTGAAGCTCAGCTCGTACCAGCGCCTGCTCACATCCTCCGTGGCATTGAAGCCTTTCTTCGATGGAAAACGATTATCCGCCATCAGTGCATTCGACATCGAGAAATCTAAGCTCGACCGGCGAACGCCCTGTACTTGTGGCTTCGAAAAACGTCAACACAAGGCCACAGGAGGCCGTTGCCCTGAATGTGGGTGCTTCTACCGGGTACGGTCTGGCTCGACCGTCAATCGGGAGCTCACGCTGTTAAAGGCGATGCTCCGCAAGGCAGTCGCGTGGAAATGGCTCGAGGAAAACCCGATGGCGGACGTTAACTTCTACGACGAACCATCGGGACGGACGCGGTACTTAGAGCCCGCAGAAGCCCAACGTCTACTGTCGGCATGCGCGGCTGATTTTCGCAATGTGGTCCTGGCTGCGCTCCACACCGGACTCAGGGCCTCTGAGTTGCGCACTCTCCAGTGGTCGAGTGTGGATATGGCGAGCCGGTCGATTACCGTCTTGAGCTGCTACGCCAAAAACGGCGAGACTCGCACCGTCCCTGTGACTCCCGACGTGTTCGCCGCGCTTGATGAAATGCGACGAGAGCGGGACCGGACGCCCGAAGACTTGGTCTTCGTTCGCCGATATGGACAGCCATGGAAGTCCTGGGAGGCTGCATGGAGAAATGCTCGCGACCGAGCAGGCCTGAAAGACTTCCGATTCCATGATCTCCGGCACTGCTACGGATCCTGGCTGGCCATGGGCAACGTGGCCGACAAGGGTCGCATGGAGCTCATGGGGCACAAAACACCGTCAATGTCCGCCCGATATGCTCACTTGTCTATGGACTACAAGCGGGATGCCGTGGCAAAGTTACCGACGTTAACGGAAACAGAGTCTCCACAAATCTCCCCATCGGAGGAATTGCAGAAAGTAGTCGGATTCAATAAGTAGTTTAGAATCAATTATGGAGAGGTGCTAGAGCGGTTGAATAGGCCGGTCTCGAAAACCGGTGTGGGGGTGACTCCACCGTGGGTTCGAATCCCACCCTCTCCGCTCATTCCGAACTACGAAATCCGGGACGGGTGCCTATCTGGATGTGCGGTCCACAGAATAGAGACAACTGGGAAATCGATCCCCCGACCACACCGCGCTTGATAACATTTGACCCGGGATGTGGCAGGTTCACCCGATCGAAAGCCTCTCGGGGACTCCGTCACTGGAGGACATGAACCACGTGACCCAAGGCATCGAGATCGACCCGAGTCTTGCGGTTGCCGACGCGGACGCGCTCCGATCGAGCTGGCTGCTCGATCCTTCGCTCCTGCTCAGCCGCGTGACGCTGGGTTCATATGTGTTGTCGGCGGGGTGGGAAAAGGTCGAGGCCGAACTCAGCAATGGGTTGGGAACGTTTATTACGATTGCCGGTTTCCAGGACCGTGCCGCCATCTTGCCTCCTGCATTCGCGGCGCCATTCGGATACGCATGGCCGTGGCTGGAAGTCACCTTTGGCGTCCTCCTGATTATCGGAATCTTCGGTCGGGTGCCGGCGATCGTTAACGCGACGATGCTGGGGATGATCAGCTTCCTGCTGGTGTTTACGGGAGAGGTTTTTCCGCGCCATCACGCCATCGTATTTTTTGGGACCGCCTTGCTACTCGTCGTGCACGGGCCCGGCCGTTACAGCCTCGATGCGTTGATTCACCGGAGGCGCTAGCCGCCGTCGCCGGGCCCGCCAGAACAACCGGGACCGGTTAGACGAAACATAGAGACCGTCCACGCACCCGGTTACAACGCAGCCCGGGGCGAGGGTCGACTCGGCCCAGCATCCGTGAATTCCGCAAGGAAACCCTCGGACGCAGGGGACTCCCGGAAAGCTTGTCGACTCTCGGCAATCCCTCATCGGACCTGAATCCCAGGACGGCTCACAATGAACCGGTCGATGCCTGGTACCGAAGACCGTATCGGCTTGTTCCGAACACCCTGGCGGCACTGCACTGGGCGACGAAAATCTCTCCCACACCGAGTGACAGTTTCCCTCGGGGATACGATCGGTTTACGATGTAGAAGATGGGGCACTCAATCAAGCGAATTGCAGCCGGCTTCCGGCTGGACAGTCCACTGTCTCTCTAGTTTAATAGGCGCTTCGGAGTGATGCCTGACTGAGACAATTGGGGAATCGGTTACCAGTCCCAACCGCGGGTGCGATGGCCACAAAAGACAATCTGGCAGATGAACTGAGCGAGGCTAAGCGTCAGCGCGCCAGCATCGAAGAAAAATTCGATGAAGCTTCCGAGAGCTGGCGCGAGGAGCGCCGCAGACTCCACTCGGAAGTCGACACCCTCTATCAGTTCCTGGAGAAGGCTCGCAAGACCGCTCGCCCATCAACGGGTGGGGATGACGGAAAGGCGACCAAGCTACAGGTCGAGTTGGATAAGGCATCCGACGCGCGAGTGAAAGCTGAAGAGGCCCTGGTCAAAGGGAAAGACAAGTGGAAGGCGGAACGCGAAAAGCTCAAAGCTTCGGTAACCGCCGTCGAGTCCCGCCTCGTCGAGATGATCGAGCGGGCGAACAATCCAACGCGCCGGGCGAGCACCAAGAAAGAAGCTCCCAAGAAAGAGGCTCCCAAGAAAGACCCTAAGGAAACCGAATACAAGGCCCGCATCCGGGAGCTTGAGGACCAGGCCGATGCGCGGGTGGAAGAGGCGCGCACGGCCTGGAAGAAAGAACGGGGCCAACTCGAGCTCGACCTCGACCGCCTGAAGAAGAAACTCGCTACCCAACCCAAGCCGCAGGCTCCGCCTCCAGCCGAACGACCATCCAAGGCCCCGGCTCGCCCTCAAAAGCCCTCCAAAGGCAAGAAACCCTCTTTTGCCGATAAGCTGCGCGCCCGGTTCGACCCCGGTTCAGGTGCCGGGAAGTCTCCCGATGGCGCAGTTGATTCCGAAGAGCTCGGTGCGCTGCAATCGAAGGTTGACTCACTCGAGCGAGAGCGCGGGAGTCTCGATCAGCAAGCCGAAGAACTCGGGCAGGCCCTTGAAGCTGCCCGGAAGCAGTTAGAAACACTGTCAGACGAGCGCAATTCTATACAAGAAGAACGCGACAGACTCCAGAGTGCGGCCCAGGAGATTGAGACCGGAGAACCGGAACTGCACGAGGCTCAGAAGGCGTGGGGGAACGAACGTGCGGGGCTTGAAGCACGCATCGCGGAACTTGAACAGGATGCGTTGACCGGCAAAAATCTCAAAAAGAAGCGCAAGGGCACCAACGATGCGGCTGTTGCCGCACTCGAAGACCAGTTGGCCCAGGCCCAGGGCCAGGTCGAAGAGGTTCGAGGTCAGCTCAGCTCCGCGACCGGAGACTGGGAATCCGAACGGAATCGCCTGAACCGAACAATCTCCGGGCTCGAAAAGGAAGGCAGCAAGGCGGATTCTGTCAAAGACGGGATTGAGGCCGAATTCGCGTCCCGGTTGGAAAGCGAGCGGGCGGAACTGGCGACCCAACACCAGGGGGCTCAAGACGCATGGACCTCCGAGCGGGAGAAGCTTTCAGCCGCTATTGCTGAGCTGGAAGCTGATCTCGAGGTCGCCATCGGAAACTCACAGTCGGGTGGCGACGGTGAACAAATTGAGGAGGCCCAATCCCGTGCAGATGCCGCTCGGGCGGCTGGTGCCAAAGCTGAAAAGGCCCTATCCGCAGCGACCGGAAAATGGGACGAGGAACGGAAGAAGCTGCAGTCGAACATCGAAGAACTACGCACTACGGCCGGGGAGCAGGCGGTTCTGAAAGCCCAGGCTGCAGAGTGGAACATCGAGCGGGAGGACCTGGTCACACAGATCGCCGAATCCAATACCAGCCGGGATGAATTGGCCGGCACGGTCAAAGCCCTCGAAAAAGAAATCAGCTCCGCCCTTGCCGCGGCCCAAAGCGAGGGTGAAACACGCACCAAGGACATGAAGGCCCAGGCTGCCGAATGGAACGCCGAACGCAAGCAGTTGCAGGCCCAGATCGTCGAAGCCAATAGCAGCAGGGATGCATTGGCCGGCACGGTCAAAGCCCTCGAAAAAGAAATCAGCTCCGCCCTTGCCGCGGCCCAAAGCGAGGGTGAAACACGCACCAAGGACATGAAGGCCCAGGCTGCCGAATGGAACGCCGAACGCAAGCAGTTGCAGGCCCAGATCGTCGAAGCCAATAGCAGCAGGGATGCATTGGCTGACACGGTCAAGGCCCTCGAAAAAGAAATCAGCTCCGCCGGTGCTGCGGCGAAGAGCGAGGGTGAATCACGCAGCAAGGACATGAAGACCCAGGCTGCCGAATGGAACGCCGAACGCAAGCAGTTGCAGGCCCAGATCGTCGAAGCCAATAGCGGCAGGGATGAATTGACCGACACGGTCAAGGCCCTGGAGAAAGAAAAGAAATCCGCAGCTGCCGCGGCGAAAAGCGAAGGTGAGTCACACACCCGGGACATGAAGGCTCAGGTTTCGGAATGGAACGCCGAGCGCAAGAAGCTGCAAGCCCAGATCGTGGAAGCCAACACGCTCAGGGAGAAGATCACCGAGGAACTAAAAACCGAACAGGAGAAAGAATCGGCGCCGTCGGCAAAGGAACTCGAAGAGACGATCAAAGAGCGAGAAGAAGCCCTTCGAAATTCTCTCCTGGACCGTTTCGGCGTCGAGATGGAGGTCCTGAAGGCAGAACAGGAGCAGCTGCGAACCCAGGAAATGCAGCCGCTGCAGGCGGCGCTGAAGAAAGCGAAAGATTCGGCTGCGGCCGCTGCGAAAAGCGGGGGCGAATCGCAGGAAACTGCGCTGCAATCGCAGGCCGAGGAGTGGAACGCAGAACGCGACGTGCTGCGCGCCCAGATTGCGGAGGCCAGCGGCCTCAAAGATGCGGCCCTCGAAAAGGTGAAAGCGCTCGAGGGCAAAGCCGAGCAGGCACCCAAGAGCAAAAGCACCACCAAAGCGGCGTCCGTGGGTTCCGAAGATCTGGAAACGAAGACCAAGGAGATCGAGCGCGTGAATTCGGCTCTCAAATCTCTCGAACTGAAGATCGACAATCCTGCCACAAACATGCCCGCGGGGATGCGTGCCACCAAGGAGCAGGCCGATTTATTGAACTACCTGAAGGGTCTGCGATTCGGGCGGGGTGAAGACGCCGAGTAGGCGAGGGTGCGGGTCCATGGGGCCCGCTCGATGTTCCCTGCACTGTTCGGACCGCGCGGCCAGTCCCGCCCATTGGCGTCGGGCCCACTGGCTTGATCTGTATTTGTCCACCCACCTGCGAATCACACCTCAGTTTGCCCCTCATCTGGCCAACGAAGCATCGTATAATCCCCACGACCTTCCGAAGCATTGTCGATCAACCGTTCTTGAACCTCCATTAAGAGAGCACATTCCAGCCATGGCTACATCGATCGAGTTCCTGAAAGAAAAGGCGCGCCGAATGCGCGTGTCATCCATACAATCCACGACTGAGGCGGGTTCGGGGCACCCGTCTTCTTGCCTGTCCGCAGCCGACCTCGCGGCGGTGATGTTCTTCCGGGAGATGCGATACGACCCGGCCGACCCCGGCAATCGCGCGAACGATCGGTTTGTTCTCTCCAAGGGTCACGCAGCGCCCCTGCTCTGGGCAGCGTACGCAGAAGCGGGCTTCATCGACCCTGCCTCGCCCATGACCTTGCGAAAAATCGACAGCGACCTCGAAGGGCATCCAACACCCCGCATACCCTGGGTTGACGTCGCCACCGGATCCCTGGGTCAGGGCTTATCTGCAGCGCTCGGTATCGCCCTCGCTTCCAGGCTCGATGGTATCGGCTACGACACATTCACTCTGCTGGGCGATGGCGAATGCGCCGAAGGATCAGTGTGGGAAGCGGCCGCGCTTGCCA
Organism: Terriglobia bacterium; assembly: GCA_965263045.1. Classification (GTDB taxonomy): domain Bacteria; phylum Acidobacteriota; class Terriglobia; order 20CM-2-55-15; family 20CM-2-55-15. The sequence goes on along the minus strand of CBDHGK010000041.1, from coordinate 1,873,212 downwards.
GTCATCACAAAGCCGCCAATCTTTATGCCATCGTCGATGTCAACGGCCAGGGCCAGAGCCAGCGGACGATGTATGGATTCGATGTCGATCGCTTTGCCGAGATATTTCGAGCCTTCGGATGGTTTACCGTCACCATCGACGGCCATGACTACGATCAGATTATCGACGCCTTTAAAGAGTGCCGAGCCAGCGGCGGAGACAAGCCCCGGGCGATCGTGGCCAGAACACTCAAGGGCAAAGGTGTCTCGCTGTTCGAAGACAAGGACAACTGGCACGGAAAACCGGTCCCTACATCCGAACTCGAAACGGCGCTCAAAGAACTTTCCGAGCTTCACGACAACGGGGGTTTCACCCCAAAGCCGCGCAAGGCCCCGGCATCTGCATCCGGACCCGGGTCGCACCGTATTCAGGTATCCCGGGAACTGGGAAGCAAAACAGCTACCCGGCAGGCATACGGGGACGCGCTGGTCAAGCTCGTCGACCAGGATCCGCGAGTGGTGGCACTCGATGGGGACACCAAGAACTCCACGTTCTCGCAGAAACTGCTGGACACGCACCCCAAACAATTCTTCGAAATGTTTATTGCCGAACAAAACATGGTCGGAGTTGCGGCCGGCATGTCCGCTTGTGGCAAGATTCCGTTCGTATCGACATTCGCCGCTTTCTTGACACGCGCTTTCGATCAAATCCGTATGGCCCGAATTTCCCAGGCCAATATCAACTTTGTCGGCTCCCATTGCGGGGTCTCGATCGGGCAGGATGGGCCCTCACAGATGGGATTGGAAGACATCGCAATGTTCCGGGCGATCCCGAATTCGGTCGTCCTGTACCCAGCCGACGCGGTATCCACAGAACACCTCGTTGCCGCGATGGCGGACCACTCGGGCATTGCCTATCTGAGAACGACGCGGCCGGCGGCACCCGTACTCTATGCCTCCGATGAGGGATTCGAAATCGGGGGGTCCAAGGTCCTCCGGAGTTCGCCGTCGGATCGGGCGACCGTTGTCGGGGCCGGCGTGACGCTGCACGAAGCCCTCGACGCGCAGGCTGCGCTGAAATCCGAGGGCGTGAACATCCGGGTGATCGACGCTTATTCGGTGAAGCCGATCGACGTTGAAACCCTCGAAACGGCCGCGGAAGAGACCGGACAAATCATCGTCGTCGAAGACCACTACTGGGATGGCGGCATTGGCGATGCGGTGCTCAATGCGATCGGCAATCGGGTCCCCGTCCACAAGATCGCCGTGCGCGGTGTGCCCCGCTCCGGGGCTCCCCATGAATTGATCGAAGCCTTCGGTATTGGAGCGCCAATGATCGCCCAACAGGTCCGTGAAGTTCTGGGTCAGTTAGAGAGTTAAGGGCCCGGGTTTCTCACCAATTGAGCGGCAACGTTGATTGGAGCCCGAGATCTGGGACGGACACCTAATTCTCGAGCTCAGCACAAATCACAGTGTGTTGACGGACCGAATTAGGTGTCCGTCCCAGATCTCCCGCCTGGTAAGGCTTATTTGCTGTGAGAAACCCGGGCCCCCGAACTGGTGAGAAGTTCGGGCTAGGGAATCCGATTGTTCAATTCTCCGCTTTCCTGTGCTCGGCCGTGACCACGGCCCGCATGCCTCCGCGGGCGTTAAATTCTCCGACCACTTCGATCTCCACCGGGGCGCACGCATCAACAACATCGCGCAAAACACGGTTGACGACGTTCTCATAGAAAATCCCGAGTGTCCGGTAGGCGAGAAAGTAGTTCTTCAGCGATTTCAGCTCAAGGCAGCGAGTGTCGGGACGATAGCGGAGACTTAGAACCCCAAAGTCGGGCAACCCGGTCTTAGGACAAATGGAAGTGAACTCGGGCACCGCTATCTTGATTTCGTATCCAGGATACTGGTTGGGCCAGCACTCGATTGCAGGCAGCGGCGCCTCGATGCCGGCACGCGCGTGTTCTTCGGTATATTCGGCCACGCCCGACTATAGCACAGGGCACAACTGGAATCTTATCAAGGAGTTGGAACGGCGAAACGCTGCGGTTGAAGACTCGGATTCTGAAGTCGAAAATGAGAAAGGCCTCACAACGCTTCCTACGCTGCAAGGCCCTTTCCTCTAGTCTCCTTCACCGTCTACATCTGGCTCTAATTCGCGAAATCCCTTTCGCCCGGGGTCCGTCCCGCCTCAGTCATCCTGCGACCCGATGCAGCCGATTACCGTCCCTGGCTGGAGCAGCCTAGTACTCACTAGAAGAAATCTTGTATCAATACAAGACGAATCAATTGTTGGAGTGGGTCATCGAGATTTCAAGCAAATTTTCCGTTTCTTCGGTATTTTTCTCTCCCCTGATCCCTCACTCCCCCCATTTCAGCTCCCCGCCGGCAGGGTCGATCGCGGCCTGGGGCGGAAAAAATTGCGCGATCGAGTGCCTTCGATGGTTGCCATGGGTCGCATCGGAAATTAATATGGAGCCATGACTAATAACTCCAGTCCGTCGTCGAGGGGACATGAGGGCAGCGCTGCCAAGGGGTCTACCAAGAAGTCGATCGCCATCCTACTGATTGGCGTCGTCGCCGCAGTCGCGCTGGCGGTTTTCTTCTTCCGCAGCGCCGAAGAGGGGCAACCGGGGACCAATCTCACGCTACGGAACCCGGCCACGGTTCAGGCAGACACCTTACGGGTCAAGGGCCCGGAAGACGCGGTCGTTACCCTGGTCGAGTACGGCGACTACCAGTGTCCGACATGCGGGGCCTTCCATCCTGTGGTGGCTGAATTGATGGATCAATTTCAAACCCAGCTGAAGCTCGAGTATCATCACTACCCGCTCACATCGATCCATCCGAATGCCCTCGCCGCTGCGATTGCAACGGAAGCCGCTGCCGAACAGGGCGCATTCTGGGAAATGCATGACCTGCTCTTCGAGCTTCAAAACCAGTGGGCCACGCACTCCAGCCCCGCCCAGCTGTTTCGACTCTATGCCGAGCGTCTGGGACTCGACGGGGACCTGTTTGACGCGGCTTATCAATCCGGTGGCGCCGAATCCAGGGTCATGGCGGATATGCAACATGCTCAGGAGATGCGACTTCCAGGCACCCCGACGTTCTTTGTCAACGGCGAGATGCTGCCCCTGCCCAGAAGTTTTGCCGAGTTCGAAAGCGCGATCTCCACAGCGATCGAAAACGCGGAATGAGCCGGGTCCCAGGAGCGATCCTTGGGCTTTCGTTTGTGGGGATGGTCGATACAATGTACCTGTCACTGTCCCGAGCTTCGGGACCGATCCCCTGCCACATCACCGAAGGCTGCGGAGACGTTCTCAACAGCGTGTATTCGGAAGTCGCCGGAATGCCCCTGTCTTGGTTTGGCCTGGCCTTCTATGTCGGCGTATTTTCTGCAGCGGTCTTTGAAGTCTTCGGCGGACAAAATACGCTCGGTTTCATCTTCTGGCCCTCGGCGGCGGCGTTTCTGACCTCGGCCATCCTGACCGGAATCCAGATTGTGATTCTCAAGGCCTATTGTGAGTACTGTCTGACCTCTGCGGGCCTGTCCACAGCGATTTTCTTCCTCGTCCTCGGGGTCCGACGAACCTCATATTCTTTAAAAAAGGACGAATTAATTTAAGTTTCGCCACCCGTTTTGGGTAGAATACTCAGTAGCGATTGTTACAGAATTCCCGATCAGCCAGCTGATTAGGATGCAAACTGATCAGAGAGGAGAGGTGCACCTATGTCGCGCAAGCAATTAAAATTTATTTTGGGGCCGAGCGTGATCGTTCTCGCCTTGGTGTGGATTGGCTATTCGGCCTTCCAGGAAACCCGCGCGTACTTCCAGACTGTATCCGAACTTTATGCCATGGCGGACACGCTCGGTGAGGAACGGCTGAAAGTCGCGGGCGAGGTCGTTCCCGGATCCATAAAGCTGGGGGTGGACCAAGTAGACTTCATCATCAGTGAAGGCGACCAGCGGCTGACCGTCCACTATGTCGGGACCGATCCTCTTCCCGACACCTTCAGAGACTACGCTGAAGCGGTCGTAGACGGAGAATACGACGGGAACGGTGTCTTCACGGCGACCAAGTTGCAGGCCAAGTGCGCTTCCAAGTATGAGCGCGAAACTGAGGCCGGCATCGTGATTCCGGAAACCACTCAGTTAGACTCCACCGCGCCGATCATCGGAAGCGGATCCTAGAGACAGGAATACATGGCTCAACTCGGGCAGTTCGCCCTGGCCCTTGCCTTCACGGTAGCGGTTTACGCGATCGCTGCGTCACTGTTCGGCATCCGTATCAAGAATGACCGTCTGCTAGCCAGTGGCCGCAACGCCGGCATCGGCGTATTCGCTGCACTGACCGTAGCCATCACATCCCTTGGATATCTTTTCCTGACCAACGATTTCTCGATCGGATATGTCCAGGCAAATTCGAACCTCGATCTGCCGCTGTTCTACAAGATATCTGCCATATGGGGCGGTCAGGAGGGATCCCTACTGCTCTGGGGCTGGATATTGAGCCTCTATTCGGCGCTGGTCTTCATCCAGAACCGCAAGCGCCACACCGCGATGATGCCCTATGTCGTAGCCGTCCTGATGGCGACTTCGATTTTCTTCACCTCATTGAACCTCTTCGTCGTCAACCCATTCAATGAATTTGTCACTGTTGCCGGCGATGGAACGATGCGGGCGTTCACGGCCGCGGATGGACGTGGGCTCAATCCCCTGCTCCAGTACTTCATGATGGTGATTCACCCGCCCATGCTCTACCTGGGATTCGTCGGATTTTCGGTCCCTTTTGCGTTTGCGATGGCTGCAATGGCGAGCCGGCAGACCGGAGACACCTGGATCCGGACCACCCGGCGGTGGACGATGATTTCCTGGTTCTTCCTTGGAACCGGAATCGTACTGGGCGGCGCGTGGGCTTACGTCGAGTTGGGATGGGGCGGTTACTGGGCCTGGGACCCGGTCGAGAATGCGTCACTGATGCCCTGGCTTCTGGGAACGGCCTTTCTCCACTCGGTCATGATCCAGGAAAAAAAGGGCATGATGAAGGTGTGGAACATGGTCCTGGTCATCCTGACCTACACGGCGGCCATATTCGGCACATTCCTCACGCGAAGCGGCATCGTTTCATCGGTGCACGCCTTTGCGCAGTCTTCGATTGGTGGTTATTTTCTTGCGTTCATCATCCTCGTCCTGGCGGGATCCTTCTACCTGCTGTTTGATCGCATCAGCTATCTGAAGACTGAAAACACCATGGAATCGCTCGTCTCGCGCGAAAGCGGTTTCATGCTGAACAACCTGCTGTTCGTGGCCGCATGTTTCGCCGTCCTCTTCGGCACGATGCTGCCGGTGTTTTCTGAATGGATTCAGGGCGTGAAGGTGACCGTAGCCACACCCTGGTTCAATACCATCATGATCCCCATCGGGCTGGGACTGCTTTTCATGACCGGAGTCGGACCGCTGCTGGCATGGAGACGCTCTTCCCCGGCCAGCCTTCGGCGGGCATTCTTATATCCGGTCACGGTGGCGCTGATCGGCGGCATTGCCCTGGGCGTTTCCGGTATCGACAGCGCGTACGCATTGATATCGCTCACGCTGACGATGTTCGTCGCCATGACGATTTTTCAGGAGTTCTTCAAGGGAGCCCGCGCACGACGCAGCACATCCGGAGAAGGTTTCATCGAGGCCTTGATCAATCTCACGCTGCGGAATACGCGGCGTTACGGCGGCTACATTGTCCACTTTGGTATTGTGCTCATTTTTGTCGGGTTCACCGGCCAGGCATTTACTGTCGAAGTCCAGGAAGAGGTCGATGTCGGTGATACGATAACGATCGGCCCCTATGTCCTGCGCGCCGAAAGTTTCCAGACAAGCGAAACGGAGAACTACGACCTCACCCAGGCCGAAGTCAGTCTGTTCAAGAATGATGTCCAGGTCGCCCGTATGTTCCCTGAAATCCGCTTCTATCGGGCCATCGAACAACAGACCCACGAGGTTTCCGTCCGCGCCACGCTTCAGGACGACCTCTACTTAGTATTTGCCGGTGTTTCCGAGGACAATCGCGCCATCATGCAGGTGTATCGCAACCCGTTGGTGTCATGGGTCTGGATCGGCGGCTTCGTCATCGGATTCGGAACCCTGATCGCGTTGCTGCCAAACCGGGGACCCGGTCACCGGGGCTCTGGACCGAAAAAGACCGCAGGTCATAAGGAAACAGATGAAACTCCCAAGACTGAAAAGGTACACGCGTAGCTTTCCGCTCCTTCTGTTGCTGCTGACTGCTGCAGGATGTTCGCGCCTGGAGGCGGAAGTCGTGGGGCCCGAAGTTGTCTACGGTGAGCTGATGTGCAACTGTGGCGGTTGCAATCAAACGTTGGGAGTGTGCAGCCACATCGGTTGCCCAAACGCGAACCCGATGCGGGCCGAAGTCGACGCGTTCATCGAAGACGGCATGGACCCGCAGACGATCCTGAACCGTTTCGCTGAAAAATACGGCTTGAACATCCTTGCGGCGCCGCCCACGGCGGGCTGGTTCAACATCGCTTCATGGCTGATGCCATTCGTCGCCCTGATGGTGGGCTTCGCGCTTGTCGCCTATTACGCGGTCCGCTTCCGGGGCCGATGGAGCCCGGTTGCACCGGCGCATGGAGAGACACGGGCAGATGATTTCGACCGGCGACTTGAAGACGAACTCGAGGACTTTATCCCGGAAGACTAGCTTTCGCATATCCCTACCGCGCCATGATTTACTTATTTTCCGGACTGCTCGGTGGTGGCCTTCTCGCGGCAATCTGCTGGCCCCTCTTTGCGAATGACGATTCCATCGAATCTGCAATACTCGAGGAAACCCAGTGGGATCTGCTGCAGCGGAAAAAGGATGTGGTCCTCGGCAATATCCAGGACCTGGATTTCGAGTACAAGTGTGGAAAACTGTCGCAAGAAGACTACAAGATAATACGGGAAGAGATGGCCGACGAAGTAGCAGTAGTCATGGGAAACATTGATCGGATCGAATCGTCTCAGGATCTCGATGCATTGATTCGGCATGAAGTCGGAGCGAGAAAAGAACGCGTGGCCGGCTCTCGTATCTGTTCCGGTTGCGGCCAGAGGAACTCGCCCCAGAACAAGTTCTGCGCAGACTGCGGGACGAATCTGGACTGATTCGATGCGGAGACTGCTTGCCGTCGTCATCGGACTCAACTTCGCCCTCCCGGCCCACGCGCAGGGACCGATCCAGGTTCCCAACCCGATGGCCGCACACACGCTTTTCATCATATTGATCACCAGCGCATTCCTCATCTGGGCCGCCAGTTTCTCGATCCAGATAATGCAAGAACGCACCCATCGGAAGGACCGCCAGGCCTTGCGCAGACACCGCGAAACCATACTCGACAAGATCACGGAAACCGAAGCGGCTCGGGAATCGGGTGCCATCACTAAGGAACGACACAAGCGGCGGATGAAGGAACTGCGGGGTGAGTTATCCCGCGTGATCGAAACGCTTCAACCCGCATCCCGGGATAAAAAGCACGCTTAGTGGACTGAGTCAGAAGTTCTCGATATAAGATACGCTCGGTCGTTCAATCGGCTGACCATCTCTACCGCGTCAAGCGCGGAGGGCCGAACGACCGGCGACCCTCGCCATCATCCTGATGGCGAGGCCTGTAGGGATAGGCGGAATGGTGAACTGGTCCCCGGAAGAAACCGCAGCGTTCCTCGCTGCGGGTCGACGGCTTTTACATTAAAGAGGCGGTAGCCGAGGCGTCCAGAGTAATAAGATAATCGGGTCGGACTGAGACACGCTAACAAGGAACGAATGTGTTGCTCACAACACTAGAATAGAGCCACGCGTACGCGATGATGTTGTTCTCTTCAGGTTATGAGTTAATGCCTACGACGCCGAAGCTTTCAGCTCTCAACTGTTCACTTTCTCGGAAACTCCGGATTTCTCATCACCACTGAGTTCCCATTGCCCATGAATGACACCTTCGCGGTCGAGGCCCACGGTATATCCAAGACCTACGGTCACTTTCCCGCCCTGCGAAGCATCGATCTGAGGGTGCCCCGAGGCGTCTCTGTGACGCTCTTCGGGAGAAACGGTGCGGGCAAGACCACATTTTTGAAGATTGCGGCGACGCTTGCTAAACCGAGCAAGGGGACACTCTCGATCCACGGATTCGATATCGGGCAGAAACCTGAAGAAGTGCGACGGTCGATAGGACTGCTCTCCCATAACACCTATGTTTACCGGGACCTGACACCACGCGAAAACCTGAACTTTTTTTCCAGGCTCTACGGAATCGAACACACGCCGGAATACATCGACGGTCTGATTCAGAGAGTCGGACTGTACCGCAGACGGAATGATGCCGTCCGTTCATTTTCCCGGGGCCTGCTTCAACGCGTCGGCCTTGCCCGCGTGATGATGCACAATCCACGCGTTCTCCTCCTCGACGAACCCTACACCGGGCTCGATGCACACGCAGTGGAGATACTGAACCAGATGCTGGATCAGGCTGTCGAGGAGGGTCGCACGGTTATTCTGACGACCCATGACATTGAACTGGGCCTGCGGAGTGCGATGTACGCCCACATTATCGATCGCGGCAAGATTGTACATTCAGGAGAGGGATCGGATCCCGGCATTCGCGATGCATACCGGCGCTATGTTCGCGGAAAGGATCCCGAGTGAATGCGCTGATCGCACTGGTCCGGAAAGATATCGCCCTCGAGTTACGCCGCAAGGAAACCGTCGCTTCAATGATGATGTTCGGCCTCCTTGTAATGGTTATCTTCAACTTCGCATTCGAACCCGCGGGAACCCAACGGGTGCTCATCGCGCCGGGCGTCCTCTGGGTGGCCCTGACGTTTGCAGGAATCATCGGCTTGAACCGTTCGCTTGCGATCGATCTGGACAACGATTCCCTGCAGGGTTTGCTCCTGGCACCCATAGACCGGGGAACGCTCTATACGGGAAAGGTCATCAGCAACTTCCTGTTTATGCTCATGTCCGACGTGGTGATTTTCCTGTTCTTCGTGGTCTTCTATGACCTGCAGGTGGATGTCCGGCTGCTTTGGATTATCCTGATCATGATTCTTGGCACACTCGGTTTCGCCGCTGTCGGGACCATCCTGTCCATGATTTCATCGCACACGCGCATGAGTGAAGTCATGCTGCCGGTGCTCCAGATACCGTTGACACTCCCTCTCATCCTGGCCGCCGTCTCCGCGACTGCGGCCGCGCTGGGTGAGGCCGGCGAAGGATATTCCGCATGGGTGAACTTAGTGATCGGGTTTGATATCATCTTTTTCACCATTTCTTACCTGGTGTTCGAATTCGTCGTAGAGGAATAAGTAGTCGAGGAACAGGTATAGGAATAAAAGGAGAAGAGGTCTCTTATGGCTGACCGCAAACTGGGAATCGCAACCCTTGTCGGCATGCTGGCGGCATTTTATTGCGCCTTCATCTACGCGCCGACCGAGTCCAGCATGGGTACGGTTCAGCGCATTTTCTACATTCATGCGCCGGCCGGAATCATTTCCTACGTTGCCTTTATCATCGTGGGTTTCAGCAGCATCATGTTCCTCTACAACAAAGACCTGAAGTGGGACCGTCGAGCCTACTGTTCTGCCGAGATCGGCGTCCTGTTTGCGGCCACGAATATTTCGATGGGCATGCTCTGGGCGAAGCCGGTGTGGGGCATCTGGTGGACCTGGGACGCACGATTGACATTGCAGTTGTTGCTGGCGCTGATCTTTGTCTCGTACCTGATGCTGGGCGCATACGTATCCGATCCGATGAAACGCGCGTCCCTGCAGGCCGTCTTCGGCATCCTGGGAGCGGCCGACGTCCCGATCAACTATATGGCGATTCGGTGGTGGCGCACACAACACCCGTCGCCCGTCATCGCTGGTGGCGAAGGCTCGGGCCTCGACTCCGCGATGTGGGTCGCCTTTCTCGTCTCTATCTTTTCTCTGGGTCTGCTTTACACCTACATGCTCCGAAGGCGACTGGACCTGGAACAGAGCAGCCAGCAGGTCGAGTACATCGAACAGATGGTACTCTCCCGATGACGTGGCTCGTCGCGGCATATTCCGCTTTCTTCGTCCTCTTCTTCGCCTACACGATCCGGATGTCGATCAAACAGAAAGACCTCGACCGTCGCATCGACGAGTTGCGGACGCGACTTGAAGAGAATCCGGATGGTGATGCCGGAACTGAACAACCCTGACCTGCATGCTCTGCGTCAGCATTCGATACCAACATCGTTGGCCGAGACCGATGTCGGAGACATCCGTCCGCTCCCGGGCTGCTAGCCCGCATGGATCACCAAGCGACGCTTGATCGCGATTTTGCATGAAAGACTCATCGGCGGACGCGAGATGGGGTGTGGGGGAGGGTCTTCGGGTGAAGCGAGAAGGTTTTGGCGACATGAAAAGGGGATTTTCGTGCTCGAGAGAGCGTGGTTGGCCGCAATCAGACACACCTCGGCTCGGACTGGATAATCAAATCGAATTCAGGGACGAAGCGGGAGCGTCGGCGTCAGCATCGCAGTGGCATCGCCTGTAGGTTGCGCACAACGGCGGTGAAGACTTCGGCGTAGGGACAGGCTTCAGCCATCGACACCCAGACGTTGCGGACCGTGAACCGGATTCGGGCACCGATCTTGAGCAGCTTCAGCCGGATCGTGCCGCATTGAGCCCGCGCCAGTTCGGTATTGTGGAGTCCGAGTCGGCGCAGTGCATGCATGATCATGTAGGCGGCCGAAGACAGATAGAGTCGGAGTTGATTGGCGCGCATGGTGGACGCGCTGGTGCGGTCGGCAAACAGATCCAGTTGTTGCTCTTTGATCCGGTTCTCCATGTCGCCGCGCGCACAGTAGAGATCCTCGTATAGCGCACGGGCCTCCCAACGTTCTGGTGACAGCGATGTGACGATGAATCGGGGATTGGCGCCCTTGCCCAGAACCTCCGCCTTGCCCACGACGCGCCGTTGTTGGCTCCAACTGTCTCGTGTGCGATAGCGGAAGTCCTTAAATACCCGTGCCGATTGACCGGTGGATTCGAACTCCGATTTCGCCTGAGCCATGGCTTCAGCGATATCCTTCTTGAGTCGCTCGTTCTTGGCCAATCCCACCACGTAATCCACGTGATGGGATTCACACCAGGTCAGTAAGTCATCTCTGCAGAAGCCGGAGTCTCCACGGACGATGATCGACACATCCGGCCAGCTCTTCCGGATCTGTCCGATGATGCGGGTCAGTTCCTCAACCGATCCGGCCGCGCCATCGATATTGGAGCGCCGTAATCGGGCGCACAGCAGATGCTCACCCGAGAAGATGTACAACGGCAGATAACAGTAGTTGCCGTAGTAGCCATGAAAGAATCGTCCCTCTTGTTGCCCGTGGATCGGATCGTCGGTGGCATCGAGGTCCAGAATGATTTCTTCAGGCGCCGATTCAAAGGCTGCGATGAAGGCATCGACCATCCAGCGGTCGACCTGGTCCGTATCCATCGCAATCTTCTTGTATCGCTCCTCCCCGCCGACTTCAGCCCCAGTCAACTCCAGCCGATTCAGTGTGCACTTGGCCGCCAGAGCCTTTCCCCGGTCGCTGGCCTGCCGTCGGTTGCCTCCCAGCGGATCGGCCTTATCCACCGCCACGGCCAGCATCGGATCGGTGCGTAGTTGGTCGTGATCGTTCAGGTCTTCATATCCCAGACACAGGCCATACACCCGTTGCCCAATCAATTCTTTCACCGTGTGCTCGATCAATCGCGGGTCCCGGTGATCGGCGAAACATTCGGCCAGTCCATCGATCAACCCGGTCCGTTTTTCGACCTCCCGCAACAGCAGGACACCCGCGTCGGAAGTGATCTTCCCTCCGTCGAATCGAGCCTTCACTTTTCGTTGATTAAGTCCGTGAAATTCAAACGTGGTTTGGTTACACTCTGTCGTCATAAGGGCCGCCTTTGTTTGGTGTCTGAAACGTTCTTGTCAAACGCTTTATGCCAAACAGGGCGGCCTTTTCTGGTCCATCTCGTGATCTATACGGGCTAGGCTTGGCGTCCACGCTGGAGTATGCTGGGTCAAACATCGAATTCTTCCGAGGAAGGCAGGACCATCATGAAGAAACTTCTCGTGGCCGTTGCTCTGATCCCGTCTCTGTTTGCCGGTCACGCTCTGGCGCAGACGGATCATCACGTCTACGTACTCAACAAGCAGTCCGCATCGATGACGATCATCGATGCCGCGTCGCTGGAGGTGACAGCGACGATTGCAGTCGGCGAGGGACCCCATGAGTTGGCCATAGCTCCGGGTGGTGACAAAGCATATGTTTCCAATGTCGGGGACGATTCCCTGTCCGTTGTCGACCTCGCCGGACGGCGGGAAACCCGGACGATCATGACCGCGGACTTTTCATTCCCTCATGGCATTGCTTTCACCCCGGACGGACGGATTGCTGTGGTCACGAGCGAAAACACGCAGAAAATCGTCATTATCGATGCCGAGAGAGACACGATACTCCGTTCGATCGATTCCCAGGCGGAGGGGACGCACATGGTCGTCATCGATCGGACCGGACGTTGGGCTTATTTCAGCAACCGGGACTCCAACACGGTTTCGATCATGGATTTGAACGACTACAGCCTGGTCGCCTCCATTCCCGTTGGCGATGGAGCGGAGGGCATTACGCTTTCGCCCGACGGCCAGCATGTCTGGGTTGGGGATCGCCGCGCCAACACTGTGACTGTAGTCGACACAGCGAGTCGGCGTGTCGTCGGCACCGCACCCACCGGTGATTCGCCGGTGAGAGCTGCATTCAGCCCGGACGGAGCGCGGGTCTACGTCCCGAACTCCGGTTCAGCGGACGTCTCCGTCTATGACGCCGATTCACACGAACTCGTGGATACGGTTTCGGTCGGTCGCAACCCCGGGGGCATCGTGTTCTCCGACGACGGTTCGAGAGCCTACGTGGCGTCTGCCGGCGAAAGCGCGGTCTATGCCATCGATACCGCGACCCTGGAAGTGGCCGGGAAGGTCTCCGTCGGACGGGGTCCGGATGGGATTACCTACCGTTAGACCTGAGACTCGGACATGTCGTTCTACGAGACTCGGCCCCAGGGACGGGTCCAGCGATCCTGTCCATGACGCCCTGAAGCCCGCGCCCGGGGTGGGGACGGCGGGGAACGGCCGGTTTTCGGAATTAATCAACATCGAGGAGGTTGTATGACAGCCAGAATTGGCGTTCTTTCTGTTTCGGTCGTCCTGCTGGCGTTGGTCGTTCCGGCCCGGAGCGGGTGGCAAACTCCGGCCGCAACGTTGCCGCCGGGTTATGTGGACCCCCAGCCGATCCTTCAGGCGGCGACCGCCGCGATCGGGGCCAACGACCTCGGATGTGTCACGATTTCGGGAACGGCTTCAGCCGACATCGTTGGGCAGCAGCGGCAGCACGGCACTAATATCGACTGGCCGGGCGGTGAGCCATTGATGAACTACACGCGCACGATGAACTGGCAAACCGGAACCATGCAAGAGGAGTTCGATCGGACACCGGGGCACAACCCGGCATCGTGGAAATGGGGTCTGGGCTGGGTGGATGGCACGCCAACCCAACGCAACCTGCACCAGACATTCGTCGTCAGCGGAGACTATGCGTGGCATGTCGACGGACGTGACGGCTCCCCGGTGGCGGCCACTCCCGAGGATGCCGAACGCTGGCAGTTGGACCTGTGGCTGAACCCCCACGGATTTCTGCGAGCGGCTCAGCTGCCGGGTGCCAACCCGAAAGCCGTGTGGCGCTGGGAACTCGGAGAAATGGGTCGCGACGGACCGACAACGACGCCCGAGAAGGTGGCTGTAGTTTCGATCACGATGCTTGGGAAATACCGGGTGGACGCCACGATAAACTCGGAAAACATGCTACAGCGGATACATACCTGGGTTCCCGATCCCGTGCTCGGGGACATGAATTACGAGCATGAATTCACCAATGCGAGCTATGTCGACGTCGGCGGGGGCGTTCGCTTTCCAACCGGCTGGCATCATCACGAAGGATGGGACGACAACTTTGGGGCGCAGAGCATTACCGCGGGTCATAACGCTTTCGGCGGCGAGTTGAGCGACATCCGGCCGAACGCATGCGGCGATCCGGTAAGCATTCCCGACTCCGTCCAACAGGCGACGTTCCCGGTCAGGGTTGAAACAACCGAGGTGGCCGATGGCGTGTACCTGCTGGGCGGCGCCTCCCACAACAGCGTGGCCGTCCGCTTCGATAATTTTATTGCCGTGGTCGAAGCGCCGCTCGATGAGGGGCGGAACCTGGCCGTCATCGAAGAAATCGTCCGGCTCGTTCCCGACCGGCCCATTCGTTATCTGGTCAATACACACCAGCACCATGACCACATGGGTGGCCTGCGGACCTATATGCACATCGGAGCGACGATCGTCACCCATTGGAAGAACTTCGATTTTTATACCCGCGACGTCCTGAACTACGATCAGCGGACCCTCCGGCCCGACATGGTCTCGCTCTGGCCTCCAACCGAGCTTGCAGAGGGTTACCAGTACGAGCGGGTGACGGAGAATTATGTGCTGAGCGATGGACGGCGCAACATGAACATCTACTACGTCCAGCCGCTCGATCACGTCGAAGGTATGCTGATGGCCTATCTCCCGGAAGAGAAAATCGTCATCCAAGCCGATCTGCTTGACACGCACGAACGGCTCCCGAACACGGCCACTCCCGCCAACCAGGCGCTCTACGATCAGGTTGAACGCCTCGCACTCGAGGTCGATACCATTGTTCCCATACACGGGCAGCCGATCGGGTGGAACGATTTCTTGCGTATCGTCCAATGAATCCGGCCCGGTCCACGCCTATGGCAGGCGTGGACCGGACCACGGCGAACATTTCTGGGCGGAGGGGCCCGCTTCTATCAGCATCAGATCGGTCTTAGGGAGGATCCATAATGCGCGTTCTTCAGCTGATTCCTGCAGCGATAATCCTGTTCAGTGCGGGACCCGCCGTTGCCCAGGCCTGGATCGAGTATGCAAGCCAGAGAGATTTCTTCAGTGTCAATTTCCCGGGTGAGCCTGCGATAAGGGCCTTCGACTACGCGTCTGAGTATGCGGCCATATTCCCAGCACGCGAGTATTCCTACACGGACGGTCCGAACCGCTACTCGGTCACCGTCGTCGACTACACCGAAGCCGAAGCAATACACACGGCGCGAGCCCGGGACTGCCCTCCGGATGCCCACACCGCTTGTTCGGGGTCCGCATCATCGGGCGTTGGATCCTGGATCGTGGACACGCGGGGCGCGATTTCCTACGCGGCGTGGCAATTCTTTCAAAGGGACGCCGAACTGACGTTTTTCAGCTGGAATTTTCTCGACCTTGTTGACGGACGTCATCTTCAACTCACCAATCCCGATCAGTCCCGTACCTTTGCGGCAATCTACATGCACGAGGATCGTCTGTATATCGTGGAGGCCACTGTGCCATCGGGCATGCCGGCGCCGGGGCTGTTTCAGCAGTCCCTTCGATTTCTCGACGATGCCGGTAACAGCATTCGCTATGAGTCTGTCTACATCAACGGATTCCCGGCGCCGGGCCGCAGCCGATGACGCCGTCGGTGGATGCCGGGAGCGACGATTATTAAACTTTTGGTGCGAGCAGTCTGTGACACAAATCTGAAGGGCTGCCAGGAGAGTCGACATGCAGTTCAAGTCCTGGGGCCTCTGGTCCATTTGTGCGGTTTCGGTGGCCTTGCCGGGTTGGGCGCACCATTCCCACGGCAACTACGAAATCAGCGATTTCAAGATTCTGGAGGGTACGGTCCGGGAGGTGCATCTGATCAACCCCCATTCCTGGATCTACGTCGAAATCGAGGACGCGGGTGGTCCGCCGACCGTGTGGGCGCTGGAGGCGACCGGCCCCGATGGGCTGCTCCGAAACGGCATCGGACCGGACGATGTCCGACCCGGCGACCGCATCAAGGTACGGTGCCATCAACTCAGGGACGCATCCAACGGCTGTCTTCTCGGGTTCGTGACCCCACTGCATGGTGATTCGGCCCGGGGCACGGGGGTCGAGAAAGAGTGGGATTAGGCTGAAGTCGGGCCCTTGTGCACCAACGGAATGATTCGATCGGCTGGCGGCGGGCGCGTTTCTGATACTCCCCGGTCAAGTCCGATAATGAGCCCGACGGTGGAAGAGAAAGACATCCGGATTGCGGTCCCCGACGGGTCCGGATTGCGATGCGGATATTTCGCCCGGACGGCGCGGGGCCGTTTCCAACTCTATTCGCTGTGTCACCTTAGCGTTACGATAACAACACCCTTCCAGCCTATGGCTCTTCCTGAGGGCGCGAAAATGCTGATCCTGAAACTACCGATCGGGTTCCGGTCGATGGCACGCTCACCCGCCGACTGAACTCTTCGGGCCCGTTCAGGCGGGAGCCTGCTGGGGCGGCCACCGGGGGCCGCAACAGTTCAGGCTCCCTGTTGCCTGGTTATTCACCGAGGCGGTGTGGGCATATCAGTCCGCGGCAAAGCAATAGAACAGACCGCCTCCGCCGGTGGCCTGCAGATTGGCCTGACTGCAACCCGCCGACGCGTGCGCCGCGTTCCAGGAAGGATTGCCCCCACCGTACCGGTCCGTGTGCCCGACCATGGCGCTGCCTTCGCCGCGACTCGTCCAGTTGTTGCAGGTGTGGTCCGCATCGTCGGGGAAGAACGCCATGCCGTCGCCCATCGAGCCCGTCAGAACGTCGTGCTGATTGGGGTTGTCTCCGACGCCATTGACTTGATCGCCACTCTCGTCGACGGCTGTGGCCTTTGCGATGGTTCGGTTGTACAGGTGCAGATCGTGGGCATCGGCTGCGATAAGCACGCCATGGGCATTGTACCAGGGGCCATTGCCGATCCGCTGGCGGGCGCTTTCGCCGCGGCCCCCTGCGGCCTCAGTGCTCAAGTAGGCGCGCCAGGTCCGGCCCCCCGCGCCGACAGCGGCTGCGAGTTCCTCGCAGTGGGCGTCTGCGCCGGCCAGTCCGCCAAGGTCGGCCCCGTTACCCGGCCCCTGGCTTGTAACAAAAAAACCCATCCGGGTGTCCTGAGCCTCGACCGTCAATGGGCCAACAAGAGTGGCGACAACCGATAATGCAAGAAGAAGTCTCATTGTTTTCTCCGTTTTCTCCGTTTTCTCCGCGTTGTTAAAAATTTGTGGCTAGCTGCGCGCCATAACTGCGCAGCGCAGTCGTGGGGTCGCAGCCGAAACGTATCATGAATATTCAGAGCTTATCAATTTCGAAGCTCCATCCAGCCTTCGAATCAGAGGCATGCCATATGGCGCTCGGGTCGCTGTAAAGACATGCAAGCGCGTCGCTTTCGGAAAAAGGCACCATGCGGCGGGGACCCCAGGGTCATATGCGGATAACCCATACGGACTTCGGGTGTCGCTTATCTTCGGGAGTTGCATATCAAGGTTCACCGCTGACAGCTGTTGCCGGTTCGCTCTCCCCGTACCCATGCCGCCAGCATTTGCCACTCCGGGTCGTCCTGGGACCTCCATCGCCGCACCCCGTTGTGCGCGTAGTCGCCTCCTCCATCAGGATGAAGCGGATGCATCAGGAGGCGGCTCTGGGTGGGGTATCCGGGCGCCACGAACCGCATCACGCTCCGATAGTTGCTCTGCGACTCTTCCTCGTTCCAGAATCTGAGTCCATCCGATATC
Source organism: Terriglobia bacterium (assembly GCA_965263045.1). GTDB lineage: Bacteria > Acidobacteriota > Terriglobia > 20CM-2-55-15 > 20CM-2-55-15. The sequence continues at coordinate 1,855,505 of CBDHGK010000041.1, read as the reverse complement.
GGTCCGACAAAGGCCGCCGCCCCTTCAGAGTGGCAGGTGACACAGGCCAGACTGTCTGGAAGCGGTTCCTGGAAGATCGGCTGTACGCAGGCCCGGAAAAACTCGAAGTCCACATCGGGGGCAGCCAGCGTGCTGGCGGTCGAACCTTCCCCTGCCCGGACCCACTCTGCGACGACCTGCCATTCCGGATCGTCCCGGGATGTCCAGAACTTGCCGCCTGTATGGGACACCGTGCCCCCGGCAGCGGCGCTGAGAGGCTTCCGGAGGAACCGGCTGTTTTCCGGGTCTCCCGGCACGACGAGGTTCGAGACAACCTCAAAGTTGCGACGGGACTGTGCTTCAGTCCAGAAGACTCCACCGTTGGGGTCCTCCTCCAGGGGCTCGAGCTTGAGTGGAGTGTTGGTCTGCCAGGTGTGGCACATGACGCATGCGGGATCACCGGGATCGGGCGGCAGGAAATCCCCGCGCGACTTTACGAAAATTGGTTCCACGTTGTCTCTGTAGAACTCGAAATCAAGGGCGCCCTGGGCCGGAGCAGAAAATGCGCGTGGCGCTGGGGTAGTTGCCACCAGTAAATTTCCTGGAAGATCGAAAGCGGTGCAAATGGCCGCACCGGCCATCAGTCCCAGCACAACTCGATACCGCAGTGTTGGAATGGGCCGGGTCATCGCCGGACCCCCTCGATTTCAGCCCGGTCGGACGGGATCACATGGGTCGAGACTCGCTTGGGCGCGTGGCCCACGGGAATCCGGGCAACGATTTCTCGTGTGTCGAGGTCCACAGCGAGAGTCTCCATGCTGCCGACGACGCTGACATACAAAGTCTGGCTGTCCGGCGTGGCTGTGAGCCACTGAGGCGACGGTCCGACCTCCACGCCGCCAATGAATTCGAGATCAGGAAGGGACCATCCGTAAATGCTGCTATCGAGTCGACTGGCATACCAGAGAGCCGATTGGTCGGGCAGAACCAGCAGGCCATGGCCGGTTCCCTCCTGAATGCCATCGAAGTTCTTCCGTGACAGCGGTATGGGAGGCGGACTGATGAAGTCGACCGCCCTTCGCTGATCCCAATCCACGACATAGAACCCATGGAGCCGGGTGGCTTGGGCGAACACGCGATTCGGCGAGCCGTCAGGGTTGGATTCGATCGCCATGGGGCGGACCCGATGGCCGCCCAACGCGACGCCCCATACCACCTCATCGGAATTGGAGTCGATCACCTGGATCGTGTGCTCCTCCGTCGTAGACGGGTTCGCACCCAGGCCGGCGATAATATACCGATAGTCGGCCGTTGCATAGACGTTGTGCACGCCCCGGACCATGGGGATACTTTTGACGACCTCGTGGGACGCCAGGTCGATGACCTCGACAAATGGCGCGTCGCGGATTCCAACATACATTTTTCCCAAGCGCTCGTTGATGACGAGCTTGTTGGGCCTGTCCCTCAACGGGATATGCATGACGGGTCTGAGGGTCCGGGTATCCACGACGTCGACGGCGTGTTCCAGTTCGTTCGCGAAGTAGTAGTAGTAGCCATCGGGATGATCGACCGCCGCGTGTGCCTGCGGAACGCCTTCTATGACGGCCACGATCTCGTTGGTGGCCGGGTCGATGAGTTGGGCGTTCGTACCCGCGGAATTGGTCTGGATAATCCGGACCACGGAGTCGCTCTGGGCTCCCAGATGGATAACGAAGAGAAGGGTCCCCATAAAGGTCAACACTATTCGTCGTAGGTTCAGCGGATTCCGCATGTCAAAACCTCCAGTCCGTAAATCACGATCGGCACGTCGACCTGTGCCGGGAGACACTGTACCCCATTTTTCAGTCACAGGTGGAGAAACCGGGACCACAAGTTGTCAGGGGAAGTTCCCTTTGTCGACAGTTTGCTTGTGTGCAGGGACGGAGTCTGTTCTTCGGGTCAGCGCTCACCCGGCGCCTCAGACGGCGGATGTTTCCGAGGGGACGTGTCCATCCTCAGGCAGCCAGTCCCTCCGGAAGGTAGTCGAAAAAACTGGATCCGTGCGGACGGGTTTTCGGGCTTCTGAAGGCCGCGGGATGTCTGGCAGCTGTAACTGCCGAGGTAAGCCCCGGGAAGGTCAACGGTCGAAGGGCTCACTCACGTCGATTTCTTGCGCCGGGATTTCCTGGACTGGGTCGGGTCGGGTGCGCCCTTGTCGGCAAGCACGAGTCCCAAAAACGTGCACAGTATTGCAGCGATACCTATGACGACGGCGAGCGTAAAATTATCCATATCGTTATATTCCTACACTAGACCGGTCTGGAACAATACCGACTATTCGACGGGACTGGTGTTCTCCTCGATTTGACCGCTGTCGTCGTCAAAGAACGCCTCGATAATTTCGTGTGCGCGGGAGGCGTCGGAATCCGAAACCCAGATACGCACTTCGTTGAGATCCCCGGCTGCCGGGATCGTCGAGGCTGAAGCTTCGCCCTGCAATATCGACTCGATCGCATTGTTTTCGAGCAATTCCTGAATCATCGGGGCCTCGGTAGGCCCGGTAATCCGAAGCATTCTCAGTGGTTCGTCGCTATCATCAACTTTTGGCATTTGTCCCACGAGTGCAACACCGCAGTCCCCGCAGTCGGCGATTCCTTCGACGTATTCAGACCGGCAAGCTGGACAAAACATGCTGTGATTCCCCTTTCTTAATGGCCCTGGGCTGCTATTCGGTTCACAAGAGTCTCGCCGAAAACTTTTGTCAATTCATCTGAAATCAGAACGAAACTGATCTCCTTCAGCTTGCGTCCTTTACAAGCCCGGACAAACACCAGCGCGGCTCCAATCATGATCCGGGCCGACTCGGACGGTGGAAAGCGCCCCACACCGGTCCCGAATGCAGGCAGAGCAATCGTTTCGATTCCCAGGGCCTGGGCGCAGGCCAGGCTACTTCCAGTGGCGTCATGGATCGCTGTGGCACTTGTCTGAAGATCCTGTCCCATGACTGCCGCGTGAATCACGTAACGGGCCGGGAGGCATCCTCCATCCGTTACCACAGATTCTCCAACCGGGACCGGGCCCTGAGCCATCGCATCGATCTCGATCGTCCGACCGCCGGCGTGCTTGAGTGCGCCCGCCACACCACCACCCATCCAGAAATGGTTGTTGGCCGCATTCACGACCGCTTCCGCCCCGACACGGGAGATGTCACCTCGCACGACATGGAACACGACTCCACAGACCCGTTGTTCCATAGCTTTCAATTATACTTCTCAAGGAATTTGACAGTGAGATTTCGAAACGCCAATCCCCAAGCGAGGGATCAATGACAAACCTGATCAGTGCCGGAGGGCTGGGTCTCATGTTGCTGGCCGCATACGGACTTTCAAACAACAGGAAGGCGATCGATTTTCGCGTCGTCGGGTGGGGGCTGGCGCTGCAGTTGAGCTTCGCTCTCTTCATTCTGAAAACAAGCCCAGGTGCGATCGTTTTCAACTCCATCAGTCGGGGAATCACAACGATGCTCGGGTTTGCCGACGCAGGCTCTGTCTTCATGTTCGGGCCGCTGGCCTCAGACACCGAGTCCTTTGGGGTGCTGATCGCGTTCCAGGTCCTGCCGATCATCATATTTACAGCGGCACTGTTTTCGCTTCTGTATCACTTCGGCATCATGCAGCCGGTCGTCCTCGTGTTCGCCAAAGTGATGGAAAAGACGATGCGCACCAGTGGAGCCGAGTCTCTCGCCGCCGCGGCAAACGTGTTTATGGGCATGACGGAAGCACCTCTGGTCGTGAAACCATTCGTCCCCAGGATGACCGAATCGGAAATGATGGCCCTGATGACAGGCGGGATGGCGACGATTGCCGGAAGCGTCATGGCCGGCTACGTCCGGCTGGGCGTTGACGCGGGACACCTGTTGACTGCCAGCGTCATGGCCGCTCCCGCCGGACTCGTGATCGCAAAGATGATGAACCCGGAAACGGAAGCACCCGAGACTCGCGGCCACGTCGAAGTGGCCATGGGGCGGGATAGCGTCAACTTCATCGATGCCATCGCACGGGGAACCTCCGACGGGCTGCGGCTGGCCCTCAACGTGGGGGCGATGTTGATTGCTTTCGTCGCCCTCATCGCCCTGGCCAACGGAATCCTGGGAATCGTCGGAATCACCCTGCAGCAGATCCTCGGAGTGCTCTTCGCGCCGATTGCGTTCACTCTGGGCGTACCATGGAACGACGTTCTGACCGTCGGCAGCCTTCTTGGGCAGAAAGTGATCCTGAACGAGTTCGTCGCATACAGCAGCCTGACCCAGATCATGGAAACTCCGGGCGCATTGGATCCACGTTCGGTCGTCATCGTCACCTATGCCCTGGCCGGATTCGCGAACCTGGGGTCGATCGGCATCATGATTGGCGGTATCGGTGGGATTGCTCCCGACAGGCGGGACGATCTGGCCCGCCTCGGCCTGCGGTCGCTGCTGGGGGGAACGATGGCGACGTTCATGACTGCATCCATCGCCGGCATGCTGCTCTGACCGTCCCTTTTCAAGGCCTCAAACTGCGCTTTTCTTCAGCACCTCATAGCCATTCCGTTCGTTTACCTCAGTTTCCACGGGGAAGTCCCTCTGCGTCCAGCCGGGCGCGATGACCTCTCCGGTCATGCGATCCCGTGCTCCGCCGAAGCCGCCCTGCATGTTGGACACGTCGACATAACCGGCACCGTTCAGCAGGTCGGCAGCCATCTGGGAACGCCCACCCATCTTGCAACCGACGACCACCGGGGTGTCCCTTGGAACGTGCGCCTCCACGACCTTGATGAAGTCTGTATTCGGCTCCATCTGGCGCGTCTGGGGATTGGGGAACACGACCGGTATATTGATCGCCTTCGGAGGGTGCCCCTCCTGAAACTCCTGAGGCGTTCGAACGTCAACATACACGACGTTGCCAGCGGCCTCCATGACCTGTCGCGCCTCATCGACACTGATCTGCTTGATGCCCATACAACTGTCCTCCTCTTATAGCAGCAGTGTGGCAGAAGGAGACGGCGCGACACAAATCAGAAAATGGGGTCAGAGCCCATATTTCCGATTTAAGGAAGGCAGCATCGGACTTGAGCGATAATTCGGAAACAGGGGCTCTGACCCCAATTAATCAGATTTGCCGTAACATGGAAACGCAATGCAGTCGATCGGTATCGATATTGGCGGAACGACGACCAAATCCGGGCTGGTCGATGAATCCGGCGAAATTCTGAACTTCCGAGTTCAACCTACAGTGACCGAGAGCGCCGGCGCGCTTCTGGACTCACTCGAATCGGCTGTTGAAGAACTCTCTCGTCTGGGACCTCCCGACGGAGTCGGCCTGGGTATACCGGGACTCCGTTCGAAAGCGACGGGAGTCATTGAGTTTTCCCCAAATTTACAGTGTCTCAACGGAGTCAATATTGAGATACAGCTATCCGACCGGCTTGGTTTGCCCGTCGTCGGGGCCAATGACGCCGATGTGAGCGCCTGGGGAGAATTCTCCCGCGGCGCCGGCCGGGGGACCGCGAGCCTTGCGTGCCTGACCCTCGGAACAGGCGTCGGGTCGGGGCTGATCCTGGACGGTCGCCCCTATAACGGGCATCAGGGGTACGCAGCCGAGGTGGGTCATATGATCGTTGACCCGGACGGTTTGCCCTGCGCCTGCGGCGGCCGGGGCTGTCTGGAAACCGTCGCATCGGCCACAGGCGTCGTCGGGATGGCGCAACAGACGATGGACCACAACCCATCGTCCGAACTGCACACCCTGAGCACTCCGCTGACGGCAAAGGCAATTCACGCCGCCGCCCTCGCGGGAGGTCCCGATGCCACAGACGTTTTTGCGAAAGCTGGGCGGTATCTGGGCATCGCGTGCGCGAATCTCATGAACCTACTCAATCTGGAATTGATCGTGATCGGTGGAGGTCTGGCAGGAGCGGGCGATCTCTTGTTGAAGTCCGCCCGACTCGAAGCCCGCCAGCGCGCCTACACTCAGGCCTTTTCCGAATGCCGCATCGTGACTGCCGAACTCGGCAACAATGCAGGAATTATCGGAGCCGCCCTCCTGGCCCAGAACTGTTTTGACGTCTGTCCCGCCGTAGATCCACCCACTGACGGCCCGTTTTGAAGGGTCCTGTCTTTATTCGCTCCGACCAACGAAAGGTCTCCCCGCCACCAAGCGTCCACTCATCCGTTTGGGCTACAATCGAAAGTCATGCGGCTGGAACACATACGTAACTTTTCTATCATTGCCCACATTGATCACGGCAAGTCCACACTGGCCGACCGGTTGCTGGAAAAGACGGGTGCGCTGTCTCAACGTGAGATGTCGGCGCAGGTTCTCGATGCGATGGACCTGGAAAAAGAACGTGGAATCACGATCAAGGCGGCCACCGTACGGTTGAATTATGATGCCCTGAACGGTGAGGCTTATATATTGAATCTCATCGATACGCCCGGACACGTCGATTTCAGTTATGAAGTATCCCGAAGCCTCGCCGCCTGCGAGGGCGCTCTGCTGGTCGTGGACGCATCGCAGGGCGTGGAGGCCCAGACACTGGCCAACACCTATCTTGCGTTGGACAACCACCTTGAAATCCTCCCGATCCTGAATAAGATCGACCTGCCCGGAGCCGAAGCTGAGCGTGTTCAGGAGCAAATGCAGACCCTACTCAGTATCGAGAACGGTGACGCGCTACTCATCAGCGCGAAACATGGTGACGGCATCGATGAGCTACTGGAAGCAATCGTCGAACGGATTCCACCACCTGTCGGAGATCCGGACGCTCCGCTGAAAGCCCTCATTTTCGATTCCTGGTTTGACAGCTACCGCGGCGTGATCGTGCTGGTTCGAATGATCGACGGCCGGATCGAAAAGGGAACCCGTATCCGCCTCATGGCAAGCGACAGTGTTTATCAGGTGGAAGAAATCGGGATTCGCTCGCCCAAAATGCAGTCGACCGATTGCCTGAAGTCCGGCGAGGTCGGCTACGTTATCGCGAATATCAAAACGGTGTCGGACACCCAAATCGGCGATACGATTACCGAGGACCAGAGGCGAACCGATACACCCTTTCCAGGATTTCAGGAGATTAAACCCCTGGTATTTGCAGGGCTTTATCCGGTCGAACCGAACCAATACGAAGGCCTTCGAGATGCGCTCGACAAACTCCAGCTCAACGACTCGTCGTTTTTCTACGAGCCCGAAACATCGACGGCCCTCGGCTTCGGTTTCCGTTGTGGATTCCTGGGAATGCTCCACATGGAAATCATCCAGGAGCGGTTAGAGCGCGAGTTTCAACTCTCGTTGATCACGACGGCTCCGGGCGTACGCTACCGTATTCTCCTCAAGACCGGAGCGTTGGTTGAGATCGACAACCCGAGTCATTTTCCCGAGGCAGGAGATATCGAGGCGATCGAAGAACCGATTATCACAGCACTCGTGATGACTGGGGACGCTTACCTGGGGCCGATACTGAAACTACTTGAAGAGCGCCGGGGCACCCAGAAGGGATTCGAGTACGTTTCCGATTCACGCGTCCTCCTCACCTATGAGCTGCCCCTGAACGAAATCATTCTGGACTTCTATGATCGATTGAAATCGGTTTCCAGAGGGTACGCCTCGTTCGACTACAACCTCTCTGGCTACAGCATCTCGGATCTGGTCAAGCTCGATATGCTGGTGGGTGGCGAACAGGTCGATGCGCTGTCCTGGGTCGTTCATCGCGACAGTGCCTATCCGCGGGGCAAGGCCCTGGTGGAAAAAATGAAGCAGCTCATACACCGGCAGATGTTTGAAGTGGCGATCCAGGCTGCGATCGGAAGTCGTGTGATCGCAAGGGAGTCCATACCGGCCGTCAGGAAGAATGTGGTTGCCAAGTGTTACGGCGGCGATATCTCGCGAAAGCGCAAGCTGATCGAGAAACAGAAAGAAGGCAAACGGCGCATGAAACGGGTGGGCAAAGTCGATATCCCCCAGGAAGCCTTTCTCGCTGTGCTCAAGATCAGTTCTTAGCACGAAACCGGATTCACCATCATCCAAAAGCGCGGTGCCTCTCTGATACGACGCGCGCCCCGATCGCCGCATTCGGTGTCCCCCCGGGGGCCCTCTGATATAATCTGGGACCATGAGGGATGCATTCCGGCGTTATTTCGGATCAGGACTCTTTGTCGTACTTCTTGTGGTTTCCATTGCTCTGGGTGCAACTGGTGGTGTGCTTTTCGTTTACAACAGCGATCTTCCACAGGTTGAATCACTGGAGGCCCATCGTCCCAATGTCGTGACGGAAGTATATGGTGACGACGGGCACGTCATCGGCTCTTTTGCGCTCGAACGCCGTCTCATCATCGATGCCAGCCAGATCCCGTCAGTGCTCAGGGATGCGATCGTATCGGTCGAAGACCAGAACTTCTATCGCCACTGGGGACTCGATTTCATTGGAATATCGCGTGCCGCCCTCAAGAACGTTCTGGCCGGCCGGGTGGTCGAAGGCGGCAGTACAATTACCCAGCAGCTGGCCGAAAACCTATTCCTGTCTCCTCAAAGAAAATGGGCCCTGAAGCTGCGGGAAGCTCTTTTTTCCATCCAGATCGAAAGGCGTTACACGAAGGACGAAATCCTTACGCTCTACAGCAACCAGATCTACCTGGGACACGGTATGTATGGTTTCGCAGCGGCTGCCGATTTTTATTTCGGGAAGAATATCGGAGACCTGACGCTGGAAGAAGCTGCAACGCTGGCGGCTCTGCCGCGAGCCCCGGGCCTGTATTCGCCCGTGGCCAACCCAGAGCGCGGCCTGATGCGGCGCAACTACGTGATCGACAGGATGGTTGCCGAAGGCAAGGTTCCCGTCGCTGAAGCCGAGGCCGCCAAGGGGCGACCGATCCGCTTGAAAGAATCGCAAAACCCGGACCAGCTCGGGCGTTACTTTGTCGAGGAACTGCGACAGTACCTGGAAGAAACCTATGGCACCTACGCCGTCCATGAAGGGGGACTGCGTGTGTATTCGACGCTCAACGCCCGTATGCAGCGCGCGGCGGAAGCCAGCTTGAGGCGCGGCCTCCGAGACTACGACAAGCGTCACGGCTGGAGAGGAATCACGACGAACCTCATCGAAAACGGTTTCGACGACATCGAGTCTCATTCGCTGGAAGCATGGAAACGGCCACTGCAGGACGGGGACATCGTTGCTGGCATCGTCCTTGAAGCGAATTCAACACGCGCCACCGTTCGCGTCGGGGAATACCGGGACGAAGTCACCGCAACAGACATCAGCTGGACCGGGGCCCGCTCACCGGACGCCATCCTGGCTCGCGGAGACGTGGCCGAGTTCCTCGTGCACTCCGTCGAACCGGCCGAGAAGACCATCGCGCTGTCTCTTGAGCAGCGACCGAATGTTCAGGGATCACTCATAGCAATCGATCAACGCACAGGCGAAGTGAAGGCCATGGTCGGCGGATACGATTTCGAACACAGCAAGTTCAACCGGGCGACCCAGGCCCTCCGACAAACAGGATCGGCATTCAAACCATTACTCTATACCGCAGCGCTCAATTACGGCATGCAGCCCGATCATGTGATCGAGGATGAAGCCGTGGACTTCGACGGCTACCGACCGACGAACTACGACGGCCAGTATGTCGGCCCCATAACCCTTCGCCGGGCACTGGCCCAGTCGAGGAACGTACCGGCCGTTCGCGTCCTCGATGAAATCGGATTCGATAGGCTGATTCCACTCATCGCCCGCTTCGGAATTCGCTCCGTCATCGAGCCTTTCTTGCCGATTGCCCTCGGCGCCACTGACATGAAACTGCTGGAACTCACCTCTGCATACTCGACCTTTCCAAACGATGGAGTCCGGGTTGAACCGCGCCTCATCAATCGCGTCACCGACTACGACGGTGATATTCTGGAGGAGAACCTCCCTGAACCGCACGACGTTATTTCTTCCGAACGCGCGGCGGAAATGGTGGACATGTTGGCCGAAGTGGTCCAGAGCGGAACAGCCGTCCGTGCGCGGTCACTCGGCCGGCCTGTGGCCGGGAAGACCGGAACGACGAACGACTTTACCGATGCCTGGTTCATGGGGTTCACACCGTCATTGACGGCCGGCGTCTGGGTCGGGTTTGACGAGAAAATCAACCTGGGAACTGGAGAGACCGGCGGTCGTGCCGCCCTGCCCATATGGATTTCATTCATGGAACAGGTTTACGAAGACACCCCAGTGGAAACTTTCGAAAAGGCGGCGCATGATTTACTCGAAAGCACGCGCCTTACCGACAGGAGTCAACAATGAAGGTGCAGTTGATCGCTTTGCTGGTGTTGGGGTTATTCTGTATTGAGTCCCGGGCCCAGTCGCTACCCGAGGCGGCGCGCCGGGAGCGGGCCACACAGCGGGAGGTTGCCGAAGGGCGCGTGTTCACGAACGAGAGTATTGCGACCGGCCGTTCCACTTCAAGCTCTGACAGCCAGACCCCGACAACATCGGACCCCACCCCGTCCCCGGCTCCATCTCCTTCAGCGCCTTCAGCCGATGCCGGCGCCGAAGGCGCTGAAGGCGAAGACGACGCGGGCACTCGAACAGAAGAGACCTGGCGCGAAATGTTCAGAGAGGCACGGGAAGAACTCACGCGCTCGGAAGAACGGTTGCAGCTAACCCAACAGGAGATCATCGACCTGAATCAGCGACTACTGACAGAAAGCAGTCTGTACAACCGCGAATACCAGCTGGGACCGGAAATACAGGCCAAGCAGGACCAACTCGCGGCAGCCGAAGCCCGTGTCGCGGAAGTAGGTCAGGGGATCACGGACCTTCGACAGGAACTCCGGCGGGCCGGAGCTCCCGCTGGCTGGGGAAGGCCTTAGCTGAGAATGTTGAATGCGGTCATTCTGGCCCTGACTTCAAAGTCAGATTGAAGACGCTCCGCGACGGGGTCTCAAAACTTTCGATTCAGAATGAATTCCGGAATATTGACGATGGCGTCGCGATAGATCGACGCCGGGTAGGTTTCCACTGTGGCGATCGCCCGGCCCGCATATTCCAGGGCGAGATTCCTCGTTCGCTCGACACCATCGACGCGATCCGCGAAAGCGAGAATTTCTTCCACGGCCACGGTACTGAAAGCGCCCTCGTCAAGCACCTGTTGAATCTTCGTCGTTACTTCAGGCTGGCCAGCTTCCATCGCGTAGTACAGGGGCAGTGTAACCTTCCCCTCCTTGAGGTCGCTACCGACGGGCTTGCCCATAGCCGACCGGGTCGATGTTAAATCAAGGAGGTCGTCAACGAGCTGAAACGACATTCCCAGATTCATCCCGCTCCGGGTCAGCTGTTCCACTGAAACCGGGTCCGCACCCGCCATTATGGCCGGCAGCCGCATACATCCTGCAAAAAGACAAGCCGTTTTACGCTCTGCGATATCGAGCAATTGATCAGCGCTGACATCGGCGCGCCCCAACACTGTCAGCTGCAACAACTCACCTTCGACCATCTTCTGTGTGATACCAATCAGCGTTGAAAGAACGTCGAAATTCTTTTCGTTCAGCGCCACCGCGAACGACTGCATATACAGCCAGTCACCCGCAAGAACCGCCATCGGGTTTCCCCAGCGGGTGTTGGCCGAGGGGCGACCCCGCCGCATGTCCGATGCATCAATGACGTCATCGTGGACGAGGGTGGCGTTGTGGATCAATTCCACGACCGCAGCCATCCGGATCATCGAGGGCGACACCTCTCCAAGCATACGCGCGGTGAGCAGCAGGAGCGCGGGCCGAACGCGTTTGCCGCCCGCTTCGGCGAGATAGCGTCCGATTTCGGAAACGGGCCTTACCGAAGATTTCGAATACCCTTTCAGTTCCTCCTCAACGCGCTCCAGATCGGAGGCAACGAGGCTGTAGATTTCCTGCTGTGTGAGTGCGGTTTTCACGGAAGCTGCATTGTACGACATGTAATCGGCGATCTGCCCAACCAATACTTTCAGGCCAGACCGAATAGCTGCTGGAAATTCCGGCTGGTCTGGACCTCGATTTCTTCAGCCGTTACACCCCGCAGAGTGGCCAGCTTCCGGGCAGTTTCCCGGACGAAGGAAGGCTCGTTACGCCGGCCACGGTGAGGTACAGGTGCGAGATACGGACAGTCGGTTTCAACAAGAATTCTGTCTGCGGGTACCCTTCCTGCGATTGTCTGAATTCGATCCGCGCTGTTGAACGTAACGATTCCAGAAAACGAAATCATGAAACCAAGCTCCAGTGCACAGTCGGCAAGCGCCCCGCCGCCGGTAAAGCAATGAATGACGCCGCGATCCGGCTGTTCCTCTTCCAGGATCCGAATCGTATCGCGGTCGGCATCCCGGGTATGGACGATGAGGGGCCGATCCGTCAACCGAGCCAATTCGATTTGCTTGCGAAAGACTGCGCGCTGAACGTCCCTCGGGGCGTTGTCGTAGTGATAGTCGAGTCCGGCTTCCCCGATCGCGAGGACCCGTGGCCTCTGAATCAGTTCCTGCATGAGTTCGAAGTGCGTTGATTCGACGCGGGCGGCATCGTGAGGATGGATGCCGACACTGGTGTAAATCCAGTCGTAGGCCTCGGCAAACTGAAGGCCGCATGCCATGTCATCGGGGCCGGTGCCGTTCCCGATCGTCAGAATTGCGGTCACACCGGCCGCCTGCGCCCGGTCTAGAACTGCGTCTCTGTCGTCGTCAAAACGGGGGTCATCCAGATGCGCGTGCGAGTCGACCAGCATCGCAATCTATGTAAGCCTCGAACCATTGATGACTTCTTCGTGAAATCCAACGAGGACGGGATCGCCTTCAGGGCCGACAGACGCGGCCACGATCATGCCGTTCGATTCCAGACCCCGGAGCTTTCTGGGCTTCAGATTCGCAACAACCACGACCTTTCTACCGATCAGATCGGCGGGGTCGTAGGCGCTCGCTATTCCTGCAAGTACTTGCCGGGTTTCGAATCCAAGATCGACGACGAGTCGCAGAAGTTTGTCCGCTCCCTTGACTTTTTCGGCTTCAACAACAGTCGCTGCTCGCAGATCGAGTTTCACGAAATCCTCAATCGCGATCTGTGGCGCGAGTGCGGGCAAGTCTGAACCAGACTTCGCGGGTGCACCCGCGTCATCGCGGGGAGCAACCCCCGCGTCTAGCCTGGCGTACACGACCTTTGGGTCCACCCGGGGAAACAGCGATTCCCCTCCCCGCAATCGAACCCCCACCATTTGGTCCGACCATGGGAGTTCGTTGAGCCGAACCTCGTCCACCCGTCCATCCAGCCCAAGCTGGTCCCAAATCGTTTGCGCAGACACCGGCATCACCGGCGCCAGCATCACGGCCGACAAACGCAAGGCCTCAGCACAATGAAACAGCACTCCGTCCAACCTGGGCGCTTCCTTTTCATCCCTGGCAATCGCCCAGGGTTCGTTTTCCACAATATACTTGTTCACTCTTGCGATCAGTGCCCACACGCTCTCCAGCGCACGGGAGAAGTCGTAGTTTTCGAACCGTTCCCGATACTCGGTCACCACACGGAGCGCGAGCGCTTCCAGATCCGCGTCTCCCTGCCCACGCCCGGGTCCAGGGACAACGCCATCGCGATATTTACGCACCATGGCTACCGTGCGGCTGAGCAGATTGCCCAGGTCATTCGCCAGGTCGCTATTGGCCCGTTGGATGATCGCATCGATGCTGAGGTTGCAGTCCTGGCCAAACACCATTTCGCGCAGCATGAAGTACCGCAGTAGTTCAATGCCGAACACCTTGCTCAAGAGACCGGGATCGAACACGTTGCCACGGGATTTGGACATTTTCTCGTCCTTCAGCAGCCACCAGCCATGTCCGAAAACGGTCTTTGGCAACGGCAGATCCGCTGCCATCAGGAAGGCCGGCCAGTAAACGGCATGGAACCTCAATATGTCCTTTCCGACCAGATGAAGGTCAGCTGGCCAGTACTTCGAGTACATGGCCTCGTCGGACTGATAGCCGATCCCGGTCATATACCCGGTCAGCGCGTCGAACCAGACATAGAATACGTGGGCGGCGTCATCAGGCAGCGGAACGCCCCATTTCAACGAGGCGCGGCTGATTGATAGATCACGCAAGCCACCTTTTACGAAGGAAACAACTTCGTTTCTGCGCGTGGGGGGCCGCACGAAGTGGGGATTATTCCCATAGTGATCGAGCAGCCTGTCCTGAAAGTCCGACAGCTTAAAGAAATAGCTCTCTTCTGAAAACCATTCGGTTTCGCGCCCACAGTCCGGGCACGGGGCAGCCACCTTCGGGTCGGAGTCGGCAGCGTAAGCCTCACATGACACGCAATACCAACCCGAATACTCCCCTTTGTATATAAATCCATTCGCCTTGGCCCTTTTATATATTTCCCCCACCGCGCCGGCATGTCGTGGATCCGTCGTGCGGACCGAGAGGTCATGGCTCATTCCAAGCTGCTTCCAGAGATCCGCATACTGCGCCTGAATACGATCGGCCAGTTCCCTCGGCTCGATCCGCTGTTCCCTGGCCGACCGTTCGATCTTCTGCCCGTGTTCGTCCGTACCGGTCAACAGTTTTACATCGAATCCCATCATCCTTTTATAGCGGGCGATCGCATCACATACGATGGTCGTATAGGTGCCGCCTAGGTGAGGCGGGGCGTTGACATAATAGAGTGGGGTTGTAATGTAAAAAGAATCAGACATGGTCTTTCGTTCACCCGTTGTTTGGAAGCGCCTCGTAACTCTTCATGGCGTCATCACGGATCTGATGAAATGGCAGCCCGGTTTTACGGGCCAGTCGTGCACAATCTTCGTACTCCGGACTGACATTGAGAACGCGTTGTTCGAAGCGAGCCACCTTTACGGCAATCTTCCCGTGCGGTGTCTCCACCGTGACGATCTCACGGTCGAGGACGCGGCGTGAACTGGAGTGACTGCGAACACCGATGCTCGTCGTCTCCTCGAAAATCGCACGCGACAGAAGTTCTCCGTCCTCCGGCCGGGCAAGCACCTGCAGTAAATGTCCGGGTCGACCCTTCTTCATGACGACGGGCATCGTAATAACGTCGAGAGCCCCCATCGACAGCAGTTTTTCAGCGGCATACGCCAGCTCTTCAGCGCTCATGTCGTCGATGTTCGCTTCAATGACGACGATTTCCCCTTGTGGCACAGATCGCGACGACGGAGTCTCGACACCGACGATCAAGCGGAGGCAATTGGGGAATTCGTCAAAATCCAAGGTACCGGCACCATAACCGACCCCTCTGATTTCGAATCCGTCCATCCCGCCGAAACGGTCTACGGTCGCGGCCAGGATCGCCGCACCTGTGGGAGTGACCAACTCGGCCTCCACGTGTTTCGAATAGACCGGGGCACGGGTGAGCAGGTTGGCCGTCGCTGGAGCCGGAACCGGGTAAAGGCCGTGCTGGCACCGAACAAAGCCACCACCGATGTTGACCGGAGAGCACAGAAAGCGGTTCACCTCGAGAGCTTCAAGACCAATCGCCGCACCCACGACGTCCACGATGGAATCGAGGGCGCCCACCTCATGAAACGCCACATCTTCGGGGGCCCTGTCGTGCACAAGTCCCTCCGAAAAAGCCAGCTTTTGGAATATCGCCACGGCCCGCGCGCGGACGTTTGCCGCCAGACTGCTTGTCTTGACCATGGCGATGACCTCGGAGGCGGTGCGGTGGGAATGGCTTCGACCATGATCGTGGCTATGCCGAGCAGGTTCGCTTTCGTCGTGAGCCATGTCCCTGGGGTGGGAATGGGCGTGCCCATGCGACCCCAAGTCCGCGTTGTGGGCGGTTTCCCCGACTTTGGGGCCGTCTTTCCCGACCACGACATCGAACTTGGTTGCACTGATGTTGGCCCGAATCACCCGGGAAGACCTCAGATCGATATCCGCGTCAAATCCGGAGTCTTCCAGCAATTGCAACTTCCCGATCTCGGCCTTCAGATAGCCAAAGTCCACACCGAGATCCAGCAGAGCACCGATGGTCATATCTCCGCTGATTCCAGAAAAACAGTCAAAATAAAGTGTCTTCACGTCGCTCCAGCCAAGGCTGTCATGGTACTCGATCGTTAATCGCAGACGCAATTGACGGCGTGGGAGGACCGTGTCTGAGTTTTAAATCCAGGATTTACGGGTATAGACAAAAGGGCAACTAAACCCTGCTACAATGAACGCGTGGTGAATACCATCCTCAGAGTGGCGTCATCGCTTTTCTCGGTACTGCTGGTAGTTTTCCTGGGATTGCTGCCCTTTCCACACAAAGGCGACAACCAGAAATCTCGCGTATAGTCTGTGTCCGACGGACTGTGTCTCAGTTCGAATACGATGGTGGCTTCCAGGGTCATCCGATCCCTGGGTTCCACTGACAGTGCGTCTCCACTGCTGCAGCTGGAAAGTCGCCCTACCGGAGGGCAAGACCGGTGTCGAGTGCTCGGAATAGCCTTCGACGCTCCTCCACTGCTGCGATTCGCCCCGTCACCCTGATGATGACGGAAGCCCGGATCGTTCGGTCTTGGACGACCGTTCGCACGAACCCGCGGTCTTCAAGATCCCCAACGCCCGAGGGTGCGGAACCGTGAGAGAGACCCACGCCGCTGTGCGCTGGCCCACGTCCCTAGCCCGTAGCCACTCACCGTTATTCGGGCCGGGCCTGCTATGATGGGCGGTCATGCAACTGACCCTGCACGCCCGTATCCGCGATGCGCTCCGAGCTGTACTCAGGGAACGATGGCAGATCGAAAACACTGAAATTGTCCTCAATCAGACGCCTAAAGCTCAATTCGGAGATCTGGCAACACCCCTTTGCCTTAGTCTGTCCAAAACCCTCAAGAAAGCCCCTCGAGAGATCGCCCAGGGAATCCTAGACACCCTGGAGATCGAGGGAATCCACAAGCTGAGCATCGCCGGGCCGGGCTACATCAATTTTTTCGTGGATCGCGCGAACATTCTAGCCCAATCGATGGCGGAGTTCACCAGCGACGCGTTCGGAGGGTTCCCTCAATCAGATGGCAAGGTCATCGTTGAGCACACCAATATAAACCCTAACAAAGCCGCTCACATCGGACACCTCAGAAACGCAGCAATCGGAGACACCTTCGTCCGCACGCTCCGCTTTTGCGGCAACCCGGTGGAAGTGCAGAACGTCATCGACAATACGGGAGTTCAAGTCGCGGATGTGATCGTCGGCTTTCGCTTTATCGAACACCGCTCGGTCGAAGAGGTCCGGGCGTTGATCGATGATCCCGAACAAAAGTTCGATTATTACTGCTGGGATTTGTACGCCAGGACTTCCTCCTTTTACGAGACCGAGGATCCCGAACACGTGAGAAGGACCCAGACCCTGAAGGAAATCGAAGCGGGGGACAATGAAACCGCCGAGATGGCCGAAGACGTCGCCATGGCCGTGGTCGGTTGTCATCTCCGGACCATGGAGAGGATCGACGTCCGTTATGATCTGCTGCCCCGGGAAAGCGACATCCTGCATCTGAAATTCTGGGATGAGGCGTACTCACTGCTCAAGGCAAAGCAAGCTATTTTCTTTGAAGAAAATGGAAAGAATCAGGGTTGCTGGGTAATGCGGCTGGAAACCGGATCGGGCACCGAAGATAAGGTCATTGTGCGATCAAACGGGACCGTGACCTATGTCGGCAAAGACATTGCTTATCAACTGTGGAAACTCGGACTGCTGGATCGCGACTTCGAATATGAGACCTTCGCTTACGACCCCCACCGGGCACCGGTCTGGGTCACGACGTCGGGTCGAGACGCACCGAGCAAGGAGCACCCCGCGTTTGGACATGGGCGGGCGGTGTACAACGTGATCGATGTTCGCCAGTCCTATCCTCAAACCGTTGTCCGTGAAGGCGTGCGCGCACTGGGCCATGAGAATGCGGCCCAGCGGTCGATCCACTTCTCATACGAAATGGTAGCCTTGACGCCGGCATGTGCAGCCCAGCTCGGCATCGAATTGTCGGACGAAGATCGAAGGAAACCGTATGTGGAAGTGGCCGGCCGGAAAGGACAGGGGGTGAAGGCGGATGATCTGCTGGATACCCTGGAAGACAAGGCTTTCCAGGAAGTCCGGACGCGGAACCCCGACTTTACCAAATCCGAACAAACCGACATCGCCCATCAAATAGGCGTCGGCGCCCTGCGCTACTTTCTGCTTCGCTTCACCCGAAATGCAGTGATTGCTTTCGATTTCGACGAAGCACTGAGTTTCGACGGAGAGACCGGTCCTTACATCCAATACGCCACCGTGCGTGCGAACAACATCTTTCGCCGAATGGAAGCCGATCATCCTGGCTTTGGGCCGGGGCAGCTCGATCAAGTTCTCGCTAGCGACAAGTTGCCCGGATTCCTCGATGAATCCGACGACGTCTGGGAACTGATCTTCTCAGCTTCCCGGCTGGATGAAATCGCTGCCCAGGTCACCTCCAGCATGGAACCGGCGACTCTGGCTAAATTCACGTTCACTCTTGCTCAGAAATTCAGCCTCTTCTACCACACGTACAGAGTCTTGACCGAAAAGGACCGGGAACGGCAACTGTTCTATCTGCTCGTGGTGGATTTTGTCCGACGGAGCCTGACCCGGGCACTGGGCCTGATGGGCATCACCGTACCGGACCGGATGTAGGTGGGCCCCCGAAAGAGCGCGCTCTCGAATCTACCTTCCGGTGATCGTTGGCGGCGCGTGACATGAGTCGAACATTCGCGAAATAGGATTTCGCTCGGTCGTTCATTCAGACATCCTGTCTGAACGACCGGCGACCCCCGCCATCATCCTGATGGCGGGGCCTATAGGGATCAACGGAATGTTGGGATAGCTCCCTGGAACTACCCGCACCGTTCCGACGGTGCGGGTGAACGGCTTTCACAGTGAGGAGGCGGAGCCGAGGCGTTAGTGGAACAAGATGCCCGGACCCGAACGTTACAATTCAGCACATCGCTTCCAACCGACCAGCCTGCGGCAACCCCCCCGTCTCAAAAATCTCTTTGCACGAGTCCTGGAAGCTCCCAAAAACTATCGATGAGGTAATCGGGCGGATCCGCCTGCAGGCTCTCGCGCGCATAACCGTAGGTCACGCCGCAGGTCCGGACGCCGGCGTTTCGGCCGGTCTGGACGTCTACAGAAGAGTCACCCACCATCAAGGTTGTCTCCCGACTTCCCTGCGTATCTGACAGTATCTGGATGATACCGACGGGATCCGGCTTCTTCTCGGATAAACTATTGCCGCCGTACACGACCTCAAAGCAATCATAAATTCCCAGCTTTTCGAGCATCCTGCAACTGAAACGATAGGGTTTGTTGGTGAGAACGGCCAGCTTCGAGTCGTTGAGCGCCGCGAGCGTTTCCCGAACTCCGGGATAGACATCGGACTCGTCCAGCATGTGTTCCCGGTAGTAATCCAGAAACATCGTCAACCCATGGGCGAGGTCCGCCTCGGCCACTTTGTTCTCCAGAGCACGGCGAACCAACACGGCCGCTCCATCGCCGATCAACCCGGCTATCACGGTCTCACTCACCGGGTGCAACCCATACTCGCTTCGGACATGGTTCACCGATTTACACAGGTCGGCCTTGGAATCCACCAGGGTCCCGTCCAGGTCAAAAATGATCAGAGGATTATTTCGCATCGATCGATGGGATTGTGTCAGGGACCGGTCCCGGCTGGCTGTCTCATCGGTGCTGGAAACGAAAGTGGTCTTCCTCCACGAACTCCCGGACAACCGGATTACCGCTCTGATAGAGATCCGTGATCGTCCCGTTAAAAACAAACTTGCCCGCGTGGAGCAGTGCAACACGGTCGGCCACTTTCTCCGCACAGTTTGCGATGTCGTGGGTGACGACCATCTGGGTGAGTCCGAGTTTCCGTTGCATCTTGGAAATCAGACTGTTTATAGTCTGCGACAGTAACGGGTCGACCATCGTCGTCGGCTCGTCGTACAAGATGGCATCCGGTTCAACTGCAAGCGCCCGAGCGATGGCCACTGCCCGCTTCATCCCCGTGCTGAGTTCCGAGGGCATCAGTTCAGCCAGGTTTTCGATCTCGACCAGGTTCAGTTTTTCCGCGACGCGATCGTCGATTTCCTGATCGCTGAGACCGATATCCTGGAGCGCAAAGGCTACGTTTTCCCAAACCGTCAGGGAATCGAAAAGGGCGCCGGACTGAAAGACCAGTTGAACCTTTTTACGCACGGGATTCAATTCACGTTCGGTCATGACCGTCACATCCTGCCCCCCAACCAGGACCTGTCCAGACTCGGGAGATGTGAACCCGACCACGTGCGTCAGCAGAACGGTCTTGCCCGCGCCGCTGGGGCCAAGAATGGCAAAGGTGGAACCCTTTTCGACACCAAACGACACACCGTCAAGCACGATCTTCCGGCCGAAGGCCTTGTGAACGTCGATGAATTCTATAAACTTCGACATCGTATCCCAGACCTGGCCACAGCCCGAGCCCCGGCGCCGGCCAGAAAGTCAAACGAACCAAAATATCCTAACTCGAAGCCGGATGGCTTGACAATCGACGGACCGCCGGGCGGGAACCGGACTACTTCGTGGTCAATTGATAGCTGAAATAGGCGACCTGATTTCGGCCGCCGTCCTTAGCCACATACAGGGCCTGGTCGGCCACACGAATCAAATCTTCTTTGGAGGCCGCGTTGGCTGGATAGTTCGCTATGCCAACTGACGCAGTCACCTGGCCGACGACTCCGACATCGGTGGCTTCGATACTCGTCCGGACTCGCTCAGCAACCAGGATCGCTCCATCTAGATTTGTTTCGGGTAAAATCACGACAAACTCCTCGCCGCCATAACGCGCGGCAAAGTCAATCTCCCGGCAGGTCGACTGTATCGTTTTGGCGACACCCCGAATGACGGTGTCGCCGGCCGGGTGGCCGAATCGATCGTTCACCTTTTTCAGAAAATCCAAATCAACGATGAGGAGGGACAGCGCATGGTTATGTCGCTGAGCCCGACTCAGTTCCCGTGACAGGGTGGATTGGAAAAAGCGGTGATTTGGCAAAGCGGTCAGAAAATCCGTCCGCGCAAGATGTTTCATTTCCTCGAACATCTGAACATTTCTCAAGGCGTTTCCGGCAGTGCTTGCGATGGCCTCAAAGAAATGAGTCCGCGTGCTGGATGTTTCGGATTCAGATTGCTCCGCCTCGAGACAGATGATGGCCTCTATCTCGCCCTGAATCATGATGGGAATGGCGATGGTGCTGGCGCCCAATCCGATAGCGGTGTTCTGCTGGTCCTGATAGACCACGCGATTGTCCCGATGCGCGGTGTGGAGTATGGGAATACGCTCCAGAGCGATGGTCCCACCGATCTCCTCCTCAGCTCTGGAACTTGCCAGGACGATCGCTTCGTCACCGTCAACCCGGACCACGGAACAGGGGGTTCCCTCCATCGCATCGCGGAGCCGCTGCACGGTTTCATTGTAAATGTCCTGCGTGTTCATCGATGTCGACAGCGTGCGCGCAATTTCAGCGATCACTCTGGAATTCTTCGTTTCCTCCAACATGGCCATGGACGTCTGTGCGTCACGGTCGAACCGGGACACCAAGAACACGTAGTAAGTCGCCACGATGAAGAACAGAGCCATTACCAGAAACTGTTCGAGAGGCACGGATGGGGAGTATCCGAGGTAGTCGAGGTAGGCAAACGTCACAAAGAGAATGCTGACCACCAACTGTGCAGCGAGAACGACTCTCAAGTTACGCCAGATGAGCGCCACAATCAGAATCCCCATCAAGGGGTAGTGGATCGGCGGACCAGAAACACGGAGTAGATAGAGAAATCCGCAAATGAATATCGTATCGAACAGAATGGCCAGGCGGCTCGACCGCACAGCGACGAACGACCGCCGCGAAAGAAAACTCATCGCGATATTGGAAGCAGAAAATGCGACAACGAGGACAAGAATACCGTTAATATTCTGGCTCCTGAGGTTGCTGAACAAAGTCAGAGAAGAGGCGAGAATGATCACGAGCCATCGCAGGAGGAGAAACGATCGGCGGTTTTCGAGGAAGGGTTCGAAGGTGGATGGCTGTAATGGGGATTTCATCGTAGGCCCCACAGAATCGGACAGATCACCCGGTTCGGACCTGATGACGGGAGCAGGCCCGCTATGGTTGTCGAATATTCCACTCTGCGGTCGTGACGAATTTTACAGGAGGAAGACATGAAATTCATGAATTTTTCGATAACCGGGAGTGAAGTTCGCCTGGGACTCATGCTTGATGGAGGGTGTCTCGACCTGACCGCAGCGCACGCTGTGGGACGGGTCGACCTCGGGTCGCCGACGACGCTGATCGAAGACGCCCTCCGCCAGAAGGATGGTCTCCAGGGACTGGAACAGCAACTCGGGAGAGTGGATATGACCTCCATGGAGGCCTTCCGAATCCCTGATGGCGGGTTCCGGCCTCGCCAACCGGTATTCGCTCCCCAGAAGATAATCGGCATCGGGCTCAACTACCACGACCATGCCAGGGAAGTGCGCAAAGCCCTTCCAACAGAACCTCTGTTGTTCGCAATGTACCCGAATGCCGTCATCGGTTACGGCGACGATATCGCGATTCCGGAAATGAGCGACAGAATCGACTACGAAGCCGAACTCGGAGTCGTCATCGGCCGCAGGGGACGCCACATTCCCGTCGACGAGGCAACGGCCTACGTTGCCGGATACACGATCGTCAACGACGTCTCCGCGCGGGATCTGCAGTCTTCCGACAGTCAATGGATCCGGGGGAAATCCTTCGACACCTTTGCCCCGATGGGTCCCTGCATTGTGGGGACGGGGGTGCTTGGCGACGGCGACGGGCTCGACATTCGGCTGCGCCTGAATGGGCAGACGATGCAGGACTCCAACACCCGGAACCTGATATTTAAGGTACCCGATCTCGTCTCATACATATCCCGAGTAATGACGCTGGAACCGGGAGACGTGATTTCTACGGGTACGCCCAGTGGAGTGGGCGTCGGTCGCAAACCTCCGGTGTTTCTCAGCCCGGGCGATGTTGTCGAGATCGACCTGGAAGGAATCGGAACACTACGAAATGCAGTGGTCAAGGAATAGGAGATCGCCCGCGAACGTGGGTATCGTGCCCACCGACCTGACGACTGCGGAGAATCTGAGGTCCGCAACCTCAGGATCTTACGATCGTTTCAATCGAGCGCAGCAGGTTTTCCAGTCGGAACGGCTTTCGCAGAAAGAGGGCTCCTGACTCCTCCAGGAACTCGTGGGTCAGCCTGTTCAGCCCGTCACCGGTGACAAAAATGAAGCGCCGCGCAAGATCCGGGTCGACTGAACAGACCATTCGATAGAGATCCTGCCCGTTTAAACCCGGCATCCTCTGGTCGCACACGACCGCATCGTACGATTTCGCCAAGAGGCGTTCGAAAGCGGCCGTCCCGGAGTGTAAGAACTCAACATCCGCACCAAATCGGCCGAGATAATCGCCGATAAGATCCGTGATGATCACCTCGTCGTCGACTACCATGATCCGCTTGCCGCGGAGCGACGCGCCGGAACTGGGTTCTAGCGTCCCCGGCCCGAGGCTGTCGATGGGTGTTGCGACCGGAAGTTCCATGGTGAACGTCGACCCTCTGCCCCGGCTCATCCACGCATAGAGTGCACCACCGTGATCCTTCACAATTTCACAGCATACGTTCAAACTGAGGCCGATTCCTCCGTTGCCACCGAGTTTACCTGCGGTTGGGAAGAAAGGCTCAAAACTAAGTTCCTTAACAATCGATTGCGCACCAATGCCGCTGTCGGTCACTTCCAGTCGCACCCGATTTTCGATAGTCGCTGTACGGATCGCTATCTCAGAGGCCGGATCACCCCCCGCCCGGACGGCGACCTCAGCGTTGACGACGAGGTTCAGCACCACCTGTTCGATCTGCCCACGGTCTCCGAATACCTGGGGCAAATCCTGTTGGAGTTGGGGAATCGTGACAATATCGTGAATGTCGTGATCGTATCTGCGGAGAGAAAGGACCTTGCCCACGACGCTGTTCAAATCGAAACTCCTCTTGTCCGACTGCGTCCGGGTCGCCAGACTCATGAAGTTCTGAACGATGTTGCCGGCATGTTCCGCTTCTTTCTTTAAGATGGAGACCATCCTCCTCGTCGACGGTTCCAGTGCCACATCAGACAACAGTTGGGCGTAGCCGACAATGCATGCCAGTGGATTGTTCAATTCGTGAGCCGCGCCGGACACCATCTGGCCAATCGATCCCATCCTCTCCATCTGGAAGAGTTTTTGCCGCAAACGTTCCTCGCAAGTCGTGTCTCGACCGACAAAAAGATGCAGACCCGGGTCCGAGAGAGGCACCCTATCGAAATCGAATATTGACCCTTTAGCACGCACTGCATGATCGTGCATCTGCTTCACGCAAGTGATTTTCGGGAAAAAGTCGTCGAACGTGGAGTTTGCGAAAACGACATTGCCGTCTGCATCAATCACCGCGACCGGTATGGGCAACAGTGCAAAAAGGCTGCGGATCAAATTGGATGTATCGTGGGCCGGTGTGGCACCTTCGCGAGCCATAAAACTGCTCCCTTCCGTCGGTTCGATCAGTCGGGCTGCTGGAAATTCTTGTCCGAAGACACACGTTTTGCAAGAAAAGATAGACGCCCCCCCCCAGACGCCGGCGTCGGGAAAATCCTGATTATTCGGACCGGGGAACTCCCATGTTCAGGCCGAAGGGCTAGCCCGTATAGATCACCAGTTCGGGAGCCAGGGTTTCTCACATCGAATAAGCCTTGCTGGGCGGGAGATCTGGGCGGGAGATCTGGGACGGACACCTAATTCGGTATGTCAACACACCGTGATGTCTGCCGACCTAGAGAATTAGGTGTCCGTCCCATATCTCGGGCTCCCACTAACGTGGCCGCTCAACTGGTGAGAAACCCAGGCTGGAGCACTTCAGAGCAGGCAGACGGGTTCGATGGGACATCGAACGCATTTGAGTGGATCCCGTTTTCTTGGACAATCACCAGCGATACCCAGGTGGCACAGGGCAAAATCATAGCGAAGGGGATCCGATGGATCGAGACGCCGAAGCGCTTCGGTAATCTCCGTGGCCATCTTCCATCCCGGACTGCGCATCGTCGAGAGGCCGATATAGCCGGAGATCCGGGCGATATGGGTATCGAGCGGAATCACAAGTTGATGGGTCCCGATCTGGCTCCAGACACCACAATCAACTCCGTCGTCAGGACGCACCATCCAGCGCAAAAAGAGGTTCAGCCTCTTGCATGCGCTCCCGGCCGACGTCCTTGGAAAGAAATACCGGACGCCCCGGCGTTGATCCAGGTCTCGCTGCGAGAAGAACTGCTCATGTCCGAATCCGAGAGCTCTCAGGGAAAAGCGGTCCAGAAGCCGCTCCACGGAAGGTTCTCCCGAAGACATATCCCCAGCGAGCGCCGTCTGGAGAGACCCATCCTCTTCAAGGAATCGTCTCAGAATCCAGAGCAGTACCGATAGATCTCTGTGGTTGTTCCAGCGATGCTGAAAGCCCGTGAATACCCACCCATCGACTCGCGGATTGAAACGTGCTACGAAGTCGGCCGGATGGTCCCCCATACGGGAAACGATGGCCTCTACACTGGCCAGCACCGACTTGACGTTACCGTAGGAGAATGCCGAGGCAATGAAACCGACAACCTCCCGGTCAGGGGGATCCGGATATCTGCGGACGAACTGAACGGGATCCTGGCCGACATGGAATTCCCTGGGAAAATCATCAAGAAATCGATCCAGGTGACGCTTCAGATGCGGTGAGAGGCCCGTCCCCGCCGAAACAAGAGAGCCCGCAGTGGACGCCGGCACAAACAAAAGGGGGCGCTCCTTTCGCGCCCCCTCTAAATCGGTTTTCATCAATAGATTCGGTTCGCCCGCGGGTTCAGCGCGGGTAACTGAGCTTGCCGCGGCGTATATCCGGACTCAGGACGCTTCGATTTGTCGGAGGATTCGACAGTGGGCCCAGGGCCCGATTTCTTCGATCATTGTCTGTCAGAACAGCGTTAAACGCCGGAGCCGATCGCAGTTCCGGCGCCGTATCGTCGCCTTTTCGGACCAACTCGAGGACGCGCGTGGCACCGAAATCTCCATCGATTTCAACCGGAGTCAGAGGATAGCTTCCATCCCGCACCAACGTTTTCCGGCCGGCATCGAGAATAACCTCCCGATCCGACAGCCCCGCCGTCTCCACGGTGACGCGTCCGTCGAAGCAGAGGACCTCGGTCACCTGAGAACTATCGACACTCACTTCAAAGGTCGTCCCCCGGACGGCGATCAATGCCGTTGGAGTATTCACCCGATAAGGATTGGGCCTTCCGCCCAAGCGCTGAATAAAAAAGCGGGCCTTGCCCAAAACGACGCGCATCAGGTTCTTGACATCGGAGCCCCAGAATCTCTCGATTTTCAGCGTCGTGTTTTCCGAGACTACGACGTAAGATCCATCCGGCAAAGACAATGTCATAGAACCACCCGGACCGGTTCGAATCTCGTCTCCGATATCTAAAGTTGGCAGGCTGGAATCGATCTTGACGAATTCAGCTCCCGACACCGGACGCACCTCAGCCGGCGGATACATTGAAGTGACCTCGATGCCTTGCGCCAACGCCAGCGACGGTATCAACAGCAGCCCAAACAATAGTCCGCTTTTCTTCATTTAATTCTCCGTACCACCCTTGGCAAAACCCGACCCGGTGTGAACCTTTATGGGATCGTGTGGTCCCAGTTCACGCAAATCAAGCGCTTCCTGGAACAAACCGAAACCCGCGCCGAGATCGGGCAAAATGTCGACACGACGACTGGCCCGTAGACGGTCAAAGATCCGCGAATTGCGCTCCCCGACCGCGCGCGCGGCAAGCCCTTCCAGCGACAGAGCCATCTTGTCGTGGCTCATCTCCATGCCGGTCGCGTATTCTAACGTGTTCCGAGCACTCGTGTGCGTGCCGTCTGCGGTCAACTCCTCGAATGTACGGCCGGTCGTGGCCTGTACGTAGGACAGAATCGTAATCTGCCCCCAGGAAACCTCGTGATCGAGCGCCCAGACGATTTCGCTCTGGGACGTACCGTATTCCACTCCCAGCATTAAGGCATACAGCGAGCCCAGTCCGGGATCGCTCTCGATATCGTCATTGAACTGATCAGCTATGCCGATCAGACGCGCCTCGACCCCCTGGCCGTTGTCCCGGGTCTGAGCCAATCCGCACACGGTCAGCCCCAGGCTGACTATGGCTACGACTATCCAACTGGCAATCACGCTGGCAATCACGCTGGCAATCACTGGTCGCGTCTTCGGTTGGATCATGCCTTGCGTCATACGTGCGTTCGGCCGTTCGGCCGTTCCTTTACCCGTCCGTTAGCTCGGACTATCCGGTATCGATATGAAGTTAAACGAGTACGCCGATCAGATTCAGGCGCACTGCCCCCACCCAGCGGATCTTACTCCGGTGTGCCCCTCAAATCAATACCCAAACGCTTGGCTTTGTTGTAGAGCGTCCGGCGCTCAATCCCGAGGATTTCGGCGGCCCGCTTCTTGTTTCCGCCTGTTTCTCTGAGAATTCGGACAATGTGATCTCGTTCCATTGACTGGAGGGAACCCGTATCCGCTTCCGGAGTCTCCACCTCGGCGCCTCCGAGTTCAAGGTCTTCCGGTCCGATAATACCGTTGTCGCAGAATGCCAGGGTGCGCTCGATCACGTTCTTCAGTTCTCGTACATTGCCTGGCCATTCGTATCGGCACATCAGGGAGATCGCCGCAGGCAGAAATCGTGCCGGCGAACCATGCTCGGCCGAATAATGTTTCAGGTAATAGGACGCCAGCACCGGGATGTCTTCGGAACGATCCCTTAAGGACGGAACAGAGACAGTAAACACATTGAGGCGGTGAAACAGGTCCTCCCGGAATTGCTTCTGGGCCACCATGGTTCTTAAATCGCGGTTCGTGGCCGCCAGCGTCCGGATGTTCACACCCACGGTATCGTTCGATCCAACGCGCCGGATTTCGCGCTCCTGGATCACGCGCAATAACTTAACTTGGAACGTCAACGACGTTTCCGATATCTCGTCCAGGAAGACGGTCCCGCCAGCCGCGCTCTCAAACAAGCCCTTGCGCGTACCGACAGCTCCGGTGAACGCCCCGCGCTCATGCCCGAATAGTTCGCTTTCGAGCAGGGTTTCCGTCAACGCTCCGCAGTTGATGATGACGAAAGGTGCCCCGGAGCGATCGCTGTTCTGGTGAATGGCTGTGGCGATGAGTTCCTTCCCGGCGCCGGTCTCCCCGTAGATCAGCACCGGGGCGTCGATCGCTGCAATACGCGCCACCTTCTTATAAATCGCAACCATCTTGCGGCTTGTCCCGATGATGCCGGTATCGGGATAGTCATCCGCGAATTCAGGAACAGTGTCAACGCTCGACATCAGACGTTCTTTTTCTTCGATGCGACGGATCACGCCCAGGATGTCTTCGACCGCAAAAGGCTTGCTGATATAGTCGAACGCCCCGTTCCGGACCGCGCGGACGGCGGTCTCAACCGAGCCGTGGGCCGTCATGATGACGACCTCGGCATCCGGCAAAGATTCGCGCGCGGCCGCCAGAACATCCAACCCCGACACATCGCCCATGTAGATGTCGCTGATGACAATGTCGATGGCTTCGGTACGAAGCACTTCCAGTGCCTCCTCGCCCCGGCTGACGACCGTGTGGTCATAGCCCTCCAGATCGAGCAGGGAGCCCAGCATTTTGCATATCGAGCGGTCGTCATCGACCACCAGAATCCTGGGTCTGACTTTGGATTGTGCCTGCATTTGACTCAACGTAGTGGCATCCACAGTGAGAATACGGAACCTCCGCCGGGCCGGCTCTCAAGGGTGACGTCGCCCCCGTGACGGGTCGCCACTTCCCTGACAAAGGGAAGACCGAGACCGAAGCCGCTCTCCTGCCGGGTCTCCCTGTTGGAACGACGGTAGAACTTTTCAAAAACCCGGGCCGCATCCCGGGTCGGAATTCCGTAGCCCCGGTCTTCAACGCGGAAACTGACGCGACCGTTTCCGTTCGTCGTATCAATCCGGACACGGGTACCGTTGGGCGAATACTTGATTGCGTTCGATAGCAGATTCGCCAATGCCTGATAGAGGAGCATCCGGTCCGCACGGACCCGGCCCGGCCCCTCGCCCACCTCAAGCACGATGTCCTTCGGTTCCGCAAGCGGACGATGCCCGGCGATCAACTCCTTCAAGATACCGCCCGCCTCGAAGTCCGTTACGTCCAGCGCCTTTCGACCCGACTCGATGTAGGCAATGTCCAGGAATGACTGGATCAGTTCGCTCAGGCGGTCTGTTTCGCTCAATATCGACTGCAGAAACCCGGCACCTCTGGCCTCGACAAGACCGTATTTTGCCAACATATCGCCATATCCGCGAATCGACGTCAACGGGGTCCGCAATTCGTGCGAAACCAGCGCCACCATATCGTTTTTGGCCTGGTCCAGTTCGCGTTGAGCCGTCACATCGTGGAGGGTTGCCACCACACCGATCTGCGCGATCGGTGCGAGCGTTACAGCATAGAATTTCAAGCCATTCATGGAGGGCACGGCATCCAGGCGGTGCGGCGTGTCTGAGGAAAAGACTCCGGCGAATTCGTCAAGCATCGGCCTGCCGTCAAGCAGGGCCGAAAGATACTCCCAGGCCGGTGACGCATCCTCCCGATAACCATAGAGCCGCTCAGCCGCAGGGTTTTGATACACCACCCGGCCGGAGGGGTCGCTGACGAGGATCACATCCTCGATACTGGCCAGAACCGCCTTGTTGAAGCTGACGAACCGGTACAACTGCGCGTTAAAGAAATCGACTGCCTCAAGTTTCCATGGGGCGTTGTGGCGCCCCGCTCCGAGGAGATCCGCCCTGCGCGCATGCCGTTTCGAGCGATTCTGTTCATAATCATCGATGACTTCAAGCCACCGTGTGCGAACCTCGGGGTCGGCTACCGGGTCGGTCAATGCAGCCCGTGAGATGGAATCATCGCCGCTCGACTCGGGACTCTCTGCGGCCCAGACCGACAAGGTTGAGATTTTCTCATCCAGATCCCGATTCACGCCAACGAGTTTGCGGACTTCCAGCGCGGGGACAACGAAACCCACTGCGGCCAGGAAGGTCGGAAACGGCAACCAGATTCCGAAGATCCCGAGCAACAGTCCGGACAGGGCCACGAGAACGGGAATCGTAAGGGCTGAGACCATATAGAACCGCTTTCCTTCAATCTTCCGATCCAAGCCGTAGAGCATGCCGATCAAGGCCGCCAGGCCCAACAAGACGACCAGATCCGGCACCGAAGCGACGTTGCGTCCGGCATAGATCGAATCGAGCGCGTTCGCGTGTATCTCGATACCGCTCATCCGCCGACCGGAGACGGAGAACGGCGTCATCCAGTCATCACCCAGTCCCTCGGCGGTGGCTCCGACCAGGACGATGCGGTCGTCGAAGACTGCACCGTCAACCGTCCCGTCCAGAACCTTCCAGGCCCCCACCTGGGGAAACGTGCCCCGGTCTCCTATGAAGCGGAGCAGGAGCGATTCCGGAACGATGCGGACGCTGCCACCCAGCGCCTCTTCGAAACCTGCAGGCAACTGATCTGCGACACGCAGTAGTTCTATTGCGAGGGCGCTGACCACCTCTCCCCCGGCCTGCTTGAGGGAAGCAATCCTGCGGACCACACCGTCGAGGTCCGGATCCGCGTGGACATGTCCAAGTCGGACCGAGTCCGACTCAAACATCGCTAAAGGCCTGCGCCACCGCGTCCCTTCGCCCGCGTCGTCAATACGTGCCGCAAGGACGAGGTTTTCCGTTTCCTGGATCGCACGGGCCAGCGCACGGTCACCCTCGGGGTCCCTGGCATCGTCGAGCAGAAAGTCGATCCCGATCGCGCGCGGTTCACCTGCTGAAATCCTGTCGATCAAGCGGGCCAGGTCGCTCCGGGACCACGGCCAGGCACCGACATGGTCCAGGCTTTCTTCGTCGATCGAGACGATCTGCACGGAACTGGCCGGGTCCAGGGTGCCGGAAAGGCGCAGCGTAAAGTCGTAGGCAATGTCATTGACCTGGTTAAAAAAGGCCTGCCAGGACAGGACCACGATCCCCAGAGCCACGAGGAGGCTGATCGCCGCAATCTTGAAGGAATCTTTGAAGTCCCTGGACACTGGGTCACCCTGCTGGGAAAGCGATCGGATAGTCGTGAAGCGAAACCACTTGCTTCGGGTCCGAGCGCTGGCGCAAAAGCCCGGGTAAGAGGCCTCCAGTGTAGCAAATCCATGTTGCGGGGGCGATTATTCACTCATCGGACTCCCGAGCTCCGATTGTGCTTCCCCCGATCGGGACCAGGCACTAAAATGACCCCTGCCTCTTCCCTGCCTCCAATCCCCTCAAGGACGGGCCCATGACCCTTCGCTCAGACCGCCATCGCGGCGTCACCCTGTTCGAGCTGTGCATCGGTGTCGCCATCATGAGTATCGTTGCAATGATGACCATCCCGTCGATCCACCGCGCACAGCAAACCTATGCACTGACCGCCGCCGCCCACGAAGTCCAGAGCGAACTGCACCGCGCCCGGATTCTGGCCATCGTCCGCAACCAGGACTGTCGATTGCGTGTCACATCCACCACACGCTATCGGGTCGAATGTCAGACCCCGGCCTGGGTCCCGATCCAGTTCCACGAAATGCGGTCCGGCTACACGGTACGGGCAAACAACGCGCCGGAATTTCATCCCCTGGGCAACGTCGGCCCGATGGCGACGATCACGGTCAGCAATGCACACGGGGAAGTGAGGGGTATCGTCGTGAGCCGGAGTGGCAGGATTCGAATGCAGTGATGCAGGCGGGCAGGAAATCCTTGATCCAATGCCTGTCTTTCGCCGGGCCTTTGGACAACGTTTCGCGGTGGCGGGAGGAGTCGGACTGGTCTACTGGCTTCGATTGACCCGCCCTTCCCTTTTCGCTAGGATAAACTTGCGGTATGGGCCTGTGGCGCAGCTGGGAGCGCGCCTGACTGGCAGTCAGGAGGTCGGGAGTTCGATCCTCCCCAGGTCCACTGATTGAGTACTAATGATTTAGGGCCTATTTGTTTCTGCCGGAAGTAGGGCCATTTTTGTCATTATGGGAGACCTTCGTACGGGATGTCGGACCACCTGTTTCAGACTAACTCCGTGGCTTCAGATTCTCAACCGATGCTAGGGTCCTTGTCAGCACCCGCGTACCAACGGCGAATTCGAGTTCGCAGTTGAATTTTCGATCTGAGCCATTCCCAGACCGTATGTAAGGCCATCTTCGCAGGACTCGCTGATCTGAACAGAGCGCGCACCTCCAAGCCGAGCGTCTCTGTACTCGCCAGCGGCCGGAGCAAGCAGCTCGCGCACTCGTGATCGAGCGTTCCACTCAAGAGGTTCTCTCTGATCCCCCGTATCGAGTCTCCGTTCAAAATGGTGTCCAGATCTGCATTTGCGATATTTCCGATCGGAGGCCGTGCGCAACACGGTCTGACGTTCCCGTCGGGAGCTACTTCCATGTAGCGCCAAGGGTCAAGGCAATGCCGTGTCACACCCGTTGACACTCCTTTGGAATTAACAGTCTCGGATTCGCTAACAGGGCCATCGAGACTCTCAGCCAAAACGTCAACGAAATTCCCATTAAAGTTCGCTCGGATTCCGTTATCCCTGAGAATCGCCGCAGCGCTCTTTATTGCCTCAATCCGAGGCCTGAGATCACTGGGTTTGAGGTCGCGCAGTGGGTAGGCTCGATCACCGGGGGCCACATCCGTCTGGTCATAGGGAAACCGCTCGTGATCCCATTGGGTAAGATTCCAGAAGCCGACGCTCTCTACGCCGCCCGCTACGGCCAGTCGAGCCAGATCCTCTATGACTAGACTGTTCTGATCGTAAAGCCCGCACGAAAAAGTGATTCTTGGTGGCCGACTCTTCATGCGCACAGCGACGCTCCGAATGGCTGCGATGTTGTCCAGCATTCGTTGCAAATTCACGTTCCGGCGCATTCTGCGCAGCAGGTCCGGGTCGGCAGTGTCTAGGGAGATCATCAGCAGGTCCATCCGCGCCAATGTTTCGAATTCCTGCTCTGAATACACCTTGGACAGATTGGTGGTCATTGCGACCGGCACGCCTGCATCCAGGAGCGGACGGCACCGATCGACCCACCGAGCAATGAATGTCGTTTCACCATGTCCATTCACATGCACGGCGGCCGGCATTTGTTTCCGGGACACTTCCTTGATGAACGACGTTAATCGACGCACCATATCTTGAGGCATTTCTGCGCCAACGTAGGAGGACTGGCTCACGGCGCAATACACGCATCGCAGATTGCAGTTTGTGGTCAGGCTGAGACGAATCTCTTGGAGTGGTCCGCGGGCAAGAAGGTCCTGTTTCATCAGCTGCGTCAAGGTGTGGCTCATCGTCTCAGCAACTCGAATGTCGAGCATCCGGCTGTGGAACAACGGAGTCGGCGTAACCTGAGTTGTGTCGATTTTCGTCAGGTCAGGCCTTCAGGCGCGGCTCGACCTAACGATGCTCGAAGAATAGACCCGGTGAATGCGATTCCTGGGGTACCTGATCAATGAGAGGAGAACGACTCGGTCCATTGCTCACGCCGCCTGTCCCGTGGCGTTGATGCATTCCTGGCAATTGCCCCCCTCAGCCGACGGGCACCGTCCTGGCGACTTCGAGCTGCACGTCCTTGTTCTGAATTCCAAGCCAGATGGGCGAGGCGTTCCGGCGGTTGACACTGATCTTGGCATTGTAGGCATGATAGATTCGCCCGTGCTTGTCGCTGACGGCATACTTCTTGACGTTGTATGTTCCGTCCGCTTCTGAATCACCGGTCAGGTAACACTCGATCGAATCGATTTCTTCGCCGCCCAGCACCATGCCTTCCATCCGCGACAACGAGCCCTGAAGCCATTCCACGAACTCGACGGGGTTGATGGCCGGTCGATCCAGAGGGTCATCGGGCTTGATCTTCAGATTGAAATCGCCCACCAGGATCTGGCCGGGCATGGACTTCGTAATCAGGCGCTCCAGCGCGATCGTCACGTCACCCACGATATAGCTGTAGGTCGTCGGTGTGAGGAGTTCGGGCTGAAACATTTCATAGAAGCCACCCAGATGGAAACAAGTTCTCAACGACGGTGTCGAGTGGCCCGTTGCCTTGATCCTGCCGACTGCGTTGTCGGCCAGCGCGGCATGCATGAGGTGATACAGCCCGACATTCGCCTCGAGCGAGTCTTCCCGATTCCACACGTAGAAGCCGTCACCGGTCGTGCTGCGTTGAAAATCAACGGCCACGCTTCGAGTGGCGAGTTTCTGATGGGCCTTGTACAGGGAATGATTGAGGCTGTTGAGTTGGGTGACCTGGGTCAGTCCCGCGTATCGGGAGAAACCATCGATGTCGAACAGGACGGCCGCACGATTCTGCGAATGGAGGATCATGTACCGGCGGAGGAGGACTTCGAGCAGAGGCAGTTCGAGGTGGTTGTCCCGATAATTGAGGAACCGGATATGCCGGGCCCCGCAGTTGATGGTCTTTTGAATGTCTTCCAGGCCGTCCGGGGAAACCCGCCCCGGATCGGTCGGCAAGCTTAACAGCATGCGCTGTGCATCCCCGGCCGATGAAGGTTCCATCAGATCGGGCAGGTCGAAATACGGAATATGCAGAAGATCGATGCCGTCTTCAGTGATGGACCAGGCCAGGATCACGTTTCGGCCCAGTTGCCAGATATCGCGCAATCCACCATCAATCCAGCAGATTTCCTCCTGCTGGGTCGCGCTCAGCGGACTGGTGAAACCAGCCCAATCCCAAATCAGACTATTCTGTGACATTTCGATCGGACAGGCTCCCCCCGTCATCGTGCCTTAGGGTCCTATTATTGCGCCCATCGCGGTCATTCGACTGCCCTGGGAACCGCATGCATCTGTAATTCGTGAAATCAGCGTCGGCGCCCGGTATTGTATCCGTTTCATGGTCCCGGGGGCCGCACGGACCGCCAAGCCCTTTAGGATACGCCTTACGACACAGAGAAACACGTCGGTATCGCCGCTCGATCCATCGAAGAGCGCCTCTTCGTCGATATCGATCACCGCGACGAAACGAAAGGCGGCGATGGCGATCGATCCAGAGGTCACGTGCGATCGGACAGGCAAACGCCCGGACTAACCGGACGCGGGCCCTTGGGCGAGGGCCGTCTGCTCGTGGGATTCGACGTAGGCGACCGCGCGCTGTATGGCAATCGGAAGCGCCCGGATATCATCGTATCCTCGCGATTCCTCCGAGGGTCCCTGGTCGGGATAGGTGAATGCGCCGGCCTCCACCGTGATGTCGAAGTATCCGGCGTCAACGTAGTGGGTCGTCGGTTCCTCGTCCTTGTCCAGCCGGATCGAGACAAGCGTTGAGGCTCTCTTGACGATCACGAGGGTTCGTTTCTCGAAGTCCTCGGAAGTGAACTCTTTAATCGGGAACAGCGCTTTCCATTCGTCCGTTGTGTATGCTTTCTGCATTCTTTTTGGTTAAAGTCGGCGGCCACGGAGCGTTAGAAATCCATCAGAGTCTACTCTGACTGAGATCGAATTCAATTCCCGTGACGACGCCAGAGGATAAAATTCCCTCCTGTTCCCGAAAGTCACCGAGCGGCCGGGTCCGGGCTGCAGGCCACTCATTGTACAGAAGTGCCACAGATTCTCGAATTGGAACTTTCCAGGGCGAGCGACTAACGCAGAGTGCGTCCGCCGCCCACCGCCGGTCTGACTGCGCCCGCTGCCCGTCTGACTGCGCCCGCTGCCCGTCTGACAATGAAGCCCTACGGCGCATTCCACATAAAATATAATTATTAGTCTTATTACACTTGTTTTTTTCTGTGTCACCGGGGTAGCTTCGGTCCAGTACCGAAAGGGCCTCAGACTTACGAGAGCCGCATTTAGGTCACCGCGGCTACCGGCGGTATCCGCCAAGGGCTGGGACCCGGAGGAGGAAAAGTTGATACCGAACGACAAGTTGAGCGCCACGATATCGACGAAACCATATCGGCATAGCCCGAACGGGGAATCATCCGGAAAGGCGATCGAAAAACTTCGGCCCGACTTCGGGCAGTCTGAGCAGCACCCGACGACCCTCGAATCCGAGTTGAAACGAAAAGAGGAATGTGTGCCAATCTTAGTTGGAAATTGAAACGGCTCCAAACCCCATGGTTTGATGGTATTGGAAGAAACAACATCAAGCCTGTAAGAGAAAGGAGCCGAGATGAGGAGTCTGTTACGTTCGGTAAAGAAACGCAAGAAGTCGCGTGTGCTGGGTGAGGTCGAGGTCCTGAGCCGGGAGGAATACTCGGGACTGGAATTGGACTCGAAGGTGGAGATGATTCGGGCGTTGATCCCACTGGGGTTGATGCACGTGGAGGAGTTGCTCGACGAGGAAGTGAAGTCGTTGGCGGGTGAGCGATACGCACGAAAGGAGGCGGCGTTGCGGGGCCGGCGACACGGGAGCAATCCGGGGACCGTGGGGCTGGGTGGCCAGCGGGTGCCGGTTCGGGTGCCTCGAGTGCGCAGCGTGGCGGGCGGGGAGATTCCGCTTCGGACCTACGAGGAACTCAGTCCGGGTGGCGCGGTGAACGAGCTACTGCTCAGACGTGTGCTGTATGGGATCTCCTGCCGGAACTATGAATCGGCCGCTGAAGCGATTCCGGGAGCGATCGGACTGTCGAGTTCGACGGTGTCTCGAGGATTCGTCCAGGCGAGTGCCGCGAAACTTCGGGAGATGCAGGAGCGGGATCTGAGTGGCGAGGACGTCGTGGCGATCTTCCTGGACGGGAAGGCGTTTGCCGACGCCCTGATGGTAGTGGCCCTGGGCGTCACGCTTTCGGGCGACAAACGCTTCTTGGGCTTCGTGGAGACCGACACGGAGAACGAGCAAGTGCTGACTCCGTTTCTCCGTTCGTTGATGGAGCGGGGCCTGGACATCTCTGAAGGCGTGCTGGTGATTGTCGACGGCGGCAAAGGTCTGCGGGCGGCGGTCAAGAAGGCATTCAGGAATCGAGCCCTGGTCCAACGCTGCCAATGGCACAAACGCGAGAACGTCGTGAGATACCTATCGAAGACCGAGCAAGCCGTGTGGCGACGCCGGCTGCAGCGGGCCTACGAGCGCCCGGAGTACGACGAAGCTCGGGCGGCGCTCGGAGAGCTCCATGGAGAGCTCGAGGAGCGAAACCAATCGGGGGCTGCGAGCCTTGAGGAAGGCCTGGAAGAGACCCTCACGTTGCATCGGCTCGGCGTGTACGGGGTCTTGGGCCGTTCGTTCAAGACGACGAATTGCCTGGAATCGGTCAATGCCCTTGTCGAGGAAAGGTGTGCGAAGGTCGATCATTGGAAGAACTCGAGTCAGCGGCAACGCTGGTTGGCGACGGCGCTCATCGACATCGAACCGCGCCTGAGGAAGGTGATCGGCTACCGTCATCTTCCAAAGCTCCGCGAAGCCCTCCAGCGAGAGCTGAAAATTGAGGCGAAGACGTCGACGAGATCGAAGAAGAAGGTTGCATGACCCATCGTGAGCCGTGGAGAGTTTCAACTAAGAATGGGCTTGACTCGAAAAGAGGCGACGATTCGCCGCCTGCTATCCGATGACCTTCGAAATATTGAGGAGCTTGCCGAACTTCAGACCATGATCTGGAATTCTCATCGTGCCCTGGCGAGCGGTTGTAAGTGCAGGGTCTGCCTTGAAGTTGAGCAAAGCCAGATAGAGCTTGAAGGCCTGATGCCCTAACGGCGCCGGCCCGGAGCAGGCAAGGTAGCCCCGAATGTGCTTTTTCCCCCAGGGGCCCCGTTCGAGCCCGTCCCCCCGACACCATTCCTTGGGTTCCGCGGTTCTGACTCGGAAGCTCTTCCCAGTCCTGGAAGTGTTTCCACGTTATCCCGGGCCGAGGAAGTCTCCCAACCGCGCCCAACGTGTCCCGGCGGTCTTGGCGCCGCGCCTCGGTGACCGTCCGGGTGAAGCCCGCCGCACCAAGGCGCGGCTCAACCCACAACAGTATGGCTCCATCCGAAAACGCGCCACTCTGCCAGTTGGTCCAATCGACCGGGGCTAACCAATAGGAGGTCGTGCCTACGGACTCTTGCCAGCCGCGCCCCAGTCTGGACGTTGTTGGAACGGACGCTGTTCGCCCGACAAACGGCAGCAGCCTCGGGGCGAAACGATCGGGTGCAACAATTAGAAATTCGAACACGGATGATCCTTGACTCCAGCCTTGTCAGAACTCTAATAATGAGAAGAATCGCTCAAGAATCACTGCATGACGAACACTGAAGCCACGGAGCCGAGATGGGGATCGGAAGTACCGTCTGACCGCTTCACAACATAGTCCGGGTTCAGTTCGGAAGTGATGTCAAGGAAGCACAAGACCCTTGCGAACGTGTCGGCGGGTACAGTCCTGGGTGGGTATTGCTTCAAATCCGTAAAGCGCAGGGAATGGAAACCATCCCGAGACCCAAAGACGGGGTAATTGATTAATGACGCGAACAGTCCATGATGACGTTCAACCTCGGAACGCAGATAAAGAAGGAAATGCCTACTCCGGAGCGAATATAGAGCTGGTGCAGGGCCTTGTCGGTCTCCTGACGGAGCTCGGTGGAGTCGCCGTCGAACAGATCAAGCAACAACTGGAGCTGCAGTTTGAAATCGTCGGTGCGGCATTGCAGAACGAGCGGAACCGGATTGTCGCCGATAACCTCGTCATCGCGCGACAGGATCAGGCGGCCCAAAAATCCGTCCTGGAGATTGACCGGGTCCGAGGAGTCCTGGCCGACACGGGCGCGAAATTCCAGGCATTGCTCGAAGACGAAGACGCTCAGGTAACTGAGCTGTTCCAGTTGCGGAATGTTTTGAACGATTCTAAGGCATATTTGAACGGACTTCTTTATGCTTCGGGTCAGGACAGCACCGACGGCGATGCAGCCATCGAGCCTGAAAAATCTTCGCCAAACAATGAAAATACCGGAGACGGTGCGGACCCTGATAAAGTTGTTGCTGCCGATGCGACCTCTCCGCACACTGATCGCCCTAAAGAACCGACCGGCGCCGACGATACCGTCGCTGCCGATACGCCACTCCCACACAACCCTATCGCCGAAGAAAACGTCGGCGGCGATTCAACGGTTACTGCCGACACACCCCACCCACACAACGATAAGGTCGAAGAAAATGCCAGCGGAGATCACATCATTGCTGCCGATGCGCCCGGTCCGCACAATGATAACGCCGGAAATTGATCGCCCTGCCGAACCTCAGTTGATCCGCAATTGGTGTCCGGATCGGGCATCTGTTGGGACTGGCAGCTCCAACGATTTGAGGGCAGCCTAGGGTGGGAAACAGAGGCCAGCTAGACCCAAAACAAGCGCATAACCAGTGGACAAACGGCCGGTTCACGGCCGTAAAATTGGAGGCATAAGCTCCCGTTCCCAGATCGCTTTTTCCAGGTATGCGGTTCGTGTTGTATCTGTTTCAGTTGCCGCCTCGCCGTGTCTGTTTGAAGGGTTGAAAGAAACCGGGACCTCGACCGCCCGGGCTCAGATCCATGATCGGGTCAGCATCGCAGAGGTTGACGCAACACATCCACGGCACGAAACAAGACTGGCAACCACGGGTTCCAGGCCATCAGCCGGAAGACGATGCGCCGACCAGTACGCACGAGCTGGCAAGGCACGAGCATGAAGGCGTTCAGGAACGTTTTGAACTCCATGCGTAGCACGGTCTGCTTCTCGGCCTGATACTTCTGGCCCCAACGTCCGGTTTCGGGCAGCAATAACGCAAACCACGCCTTCAGTGTCCAGGCCAGTGAGGCCATCACCATGTAGGCCCAGTTGCTGGTCTGATCCCCGGCCGGCATCCCCAAGGCGTGTACGCCGTTCTTGAGCTGCTCAATAAGATTCTCTTGATTGCACCGTTGATTCGCACGCATCACGATCTGGTCCGCAGGATCCGCACGGTTGGTAATGTAGAAGAAGTACCGGATGTCGTCGAACAACACCTGCTCCCCTTTGGCCACCGACAGATTCTTTCGCACCACAACGACGCGGTAGTCCCGATCGCAGGCTCCGGGCCGATACGCAAACTCGGCCACATCCTCGCCCCGCAAGCGGATATTCTCAAAGTCACGCTCCCGAACGATCCGTTCCTTGACCTTGTCGGGACGCTGGCGGGGTTGGCTGGCTACCTCGTACTTGGCGGGACGTTCCAGGCGCGCCCAGCAGTCCGGCTCCAATTGGTCGGCCCGGGCCACCAGGTTTTTCATCGCGTCGATGCCGAAGATGAAGCCCACGCCCTGGTCGTCCCATCCATCCAAATACCGGGTCTGGCTGAAGTCGGTGTCCCCGCGCAGCAGGATCTGATCGAACCCCGCACGCTGGCACAACGCGATTGCCTGATCGAACCGTTTGGCCGCTCCCTCATGCGAGGGCCGGTTGCCGCTCCGGTTCACCAGGTATAACGGTTCGGCCGTGTTCGCCAGCGAAATCAACAGTGGGTGATAACCCCATGTCCCGTCGTAGGCCACGTCCATCCCGTCTTTGCATTCTCCGGTGGTTGGGGCCAATGTCCCGTCCGCCTCCAGAACCGCTTCCTCGAAAAACGCATCGGGCTGCTGGCGCCAGACTTTCAGCCGCACTTTATTGAACGTGTCCATCAGCGACTCCACGTCGTCTTCCTCAAATCGCCGGCAGAAGTCTCCCGCCGTGGTCGGATCCGGAATCCGCTGTGCTCCCAACGCGTCCAGATACACTTCGTCATTGCGCCGCAGTTCGATATCTTCCATACACGTGCCCCCACTCAACGCGTTGTAGGCGATGTTCAACACGTGATCCGATTCCTGGTAGGGCAGATGCCGCTTCAGCACATGCACGTCCTTGTCGATGGCTTCGATCAGTCCGGTCCGCCGCGCCACCTGATGCATCATTCCGATGCCGCCCACCGACAGACCCCTCATCCGGTCTCCCATCTCGTACCGGATGTTGCGCGCCGACAGCATCGGCTTCGCCTGATCTTTCCAATTCCGATCCCCAAGCCGACGCTCAATTCGCCGCTTGCGGTTCCTCATGTTCTTGCGCGTATAATCGTTCATCTGAAATGCCTCCTTCTCCAAAGAATCTGTCCAAGGTTTTTTTCGCACGGAGAGGGGGCATTTCGGGTACTTCGGCGGTTATTCCACTTTCAATTCCTCATCAATCACGCTTGTTCAGGGGCTAGACCTGTTGAAGAGTGGTGTCGTCGAGTGGAATCGGTGGCGGGATCAACATCCGGATGAAGCGTTGGATTTATCCGCGGCTGATCTGGTGGGTACCAGTCTCCAGGGAGCTCACCTCAGCAGTTGTAACCTGAAGGATGCACATCTGGCCGGCGCGTATCTGGCCGGAGCCGATCTGCGAGGTGCAGACTTCTCCGGGGCGAAACTCTTTCGCGCCCACTGCGGGGGCGCCGATTTCCGGTTTGCCGATTTGAGCAATGCGGACCTCAGCGGATCGTATCTGGGAGGTGCGAATTTCGAGGGCGCCACTATGTCGGGAGCTCGCCTGCTCGGCACCAATTTCTTCGGAGCCAACCTTTCTGGCGCAGACCTCCACGGGACGATCATGGGCAGAACTATTCTCGGGAACCTGGACCTCGGTGGCGTTCTGGGCCTGGAAACGGTTTCGCACAGTTCACCGTCAACGATCGGAGTCGATACCTGCTTCCGTTCGAGAGGGCCCATTTCAGGGGATTTCCTGCGCGGGACCGGTATTCCGGAAGTCTTTCTGAATTACCTTGATTCGCTCGGAAAAGACTCCTCTTTGACTACGGTTCTTGTTTACTGTTCAGCAGCCGATGACGCATTCGTCCAGAAGCTGCGTGACCGACTCGAGAGCGACGGTATCCGTTGCTGGACCTCGCCGTGGAAGCATGACGACTCGTTGAGGGCTTCGGTCTTCCGGTCGGAAGTCCTGCTGTACACCAAGCTCGTAC
The DNA here is from genome assembly GCA_965263045.1 of Terriglobia bacterium. Classification (GTDB taxonomy): domain Bacteria; phylum Acidobacteriota; class Terriglobia; order 20CM-2-55-15; family 20CM-2-55-15. The sequence continues at coordinate 1,813,454 of CBDHGK010000041.1, read as the reverse complement.
TTATCCTGTCAGAGAGTTCTGTCGGATCGCCCTGGCTCGGGTCGCTTGTCACGGAAACCTTCGCCCGCGACTCGAATGGCGATGGGCTCTATGCTGCGGATCGGAGTTCGATCATTCCAGTACATCTGGATGACTCTCTCTCCAGAGTGAATCAAGATTGGGCGAACCTCTTACCGTCAGGGGGGGGGATTGAATTTCGCGATCTTGAAACTCCAGCCGCAATCGAGGCGGCTTTCACGGCACTGATTCTCGAAATCCGACGATAATCGACAATCAAGGCAAGGCAGCGGCCGGTCGCGGCCTGACCGCACCCTCCAACGATCGCTGTTTCAGTTGGGTCGATCGGCGACTCGTGATCCGGGCCATTGATCTCTCACAATTCATCGGCGACTCCCGTGTCTGATCGCGGACCAACCTGAACGCCGTCAGCCCTTCCGGCAACATCGGACGGTTATGGGAAACCAGGGATATCTGCACAACGCCCGCGTGCAACATTGCGCGTTGACCCTACCGGGTTCCTTCGGAATAGCGATTCCCGACACAGCAATTGTGCACCGTCCGACCTGTCAATGCGTTGCCTCGCGCACATGCCGATGCTAAAGTAATGGGGATTAATAAGAGTACTTGACAAATTCATCTGTATCCTGTAGACTGGTCTCATTAGTCAGGAGACCACATGACCACCTACACCGCACCGGGAAAATCGTATCGAAAGGGTTTGACACTCATCGATCTCATGAACATGTTTCCGACCGAAGAAGCTGCCACCGAGTGGTTTGAATCTGTTCTTTGGCCCACTGGCCGATGCTGCGGGAAGTGCGGTAGCGTCGCCACACGGGAAGTCCCGAACAGCAAGCCCATGCCGTACTGGTGCACGGACTGCCGGAATTACTTCAGCGTCCGAACCGGAACGCCGATTGCCCGATCTAACGTCCCTCTTCGCAAGTGGGCCATCGCCATCTACCTGTGCCTGACCAGCCTCAAAAGTGTGAGCAGCATGAAGTTGCGCCGGGACATTGGTGTTTCGCAGCCTACCGCGTGGTTCATGCTGCATCGGATTCGCCAAGCGTGGGCTACCGACTCTGACGGCGGTTTCTCTGGTCCGGTAGAAGTCGATGAGACCTATTTCGGTGGGAAGCGTCGGAACATGAGCAACGCGCAGCGCAAGACCATGAAAGACACTGGCCGTGGGCCGGTTGGGAAAACGGCGGTTGTGGGTGCCAAGGATCGCGCCACAAAACAGGTCTCGGCCAAGGTAGTTCGATCCACCGACGCCGAAACCCTTCAAGGCTTCGTCATGAATCACGCCGAGCCCGGCGCGACCGTCTACACCGACGATGCTACGGCCTACACCGGCCTTCCCTTCCGGCATGGGACCGTCAAGCACTCGGTTGGCGAGTACGTCAACGGGATGGCCCACACCAACGGGATCGAGTCGTTCTGGTCCATGCTCAAGCGAGCGCATAAGGGAACCTTCCACAAGATGAGCGCGAAGCACCTTCAGCGGTACATCGACGAGTTCGCCGGTAAGCACAACATCCGCGAATCAGGCACGCTTGCCCAGATGCGCAACACTGTCGCCCGTCTTGTCGGGCGCAACCTTCTTCTCCGTGATCTTGTCGCCGACAACGGCCTTGCGTCGGGGGCCCGGTCGTAACGGGACCACGCGCCGGAACAGGGCGCGAGCCAATGTCTCCGGCGTCGCACCTACCAAATCACGCTTTGGATCGAGTACTGGTCTCATATCAGCGCCCTCCATTCGCCATGTAGCCTAGTTTCTTGTTTCTTCTACAGCGGCTTTACAAGATGTTGTGTCTTAGCGCTTTACCACATGTCGTGGTTTCTTCTGAAACTGTAAATTCATAGTCGAACCCAAGCCCCTTTAGCTTTACCATGAATCCTTCTTGAGTCCCAGCGCCCCGTGCTCAATCCACGAGGCTCCTGATCCTTTTTAGATATAGATACCACACCTTAAGATCATCCTCTGGATCTGGAAGTGGATGCTCCGGGGGTAATTCTTGTTCTGCCAATTTCGCGTGTAGGAGGTGGAGTTTTTCGCTCGTGACTGCGGTTATAAAATGAGGATTGCCGGGGTCTTCTGGATTCAAGGTTGTAGGTGTGGATGCGTGTCGAACATCCACCATCATTGCATCTATTTCCTTTCGCAGCGGTGAGGGTCGATACCACCACTCCACCGCCTCTGCACACCATCCCATGAAAGGAAGGATGAAAGCACGTCTCATCGTACAAAGAAGGACGATCAGGAAGAAAATCGACCAGAAAAGAGGCGGGATGACGCTAGGCATCTCTTCTGCCTCCGGTCGGAGCCACTCGCCGCCGAGATAAGCTACTGACGCTGCCGAAAAAAGTTGCAGGACAAAGTACTCCGCAAATACTGTGGCCAACCACAACCACAAACGTTTTAATGAGCCCTTCATGGGGACCCATACTATCTGTCATCTTGAACCTCGCAAAGCGCATAATCGGATTTGATTTAACACCCCTATATATAGTGGTTTAGGTTTTCTGGCATGAACCACCATGTGTGGACCCATTATCCGTCAAGTAGATAATTACGAAATAAAGTTGTGCTCTTTAGCGACTTTACGGGCCGCCTTGATGTTCGATGCGTCGGAAAAAACGATAAGCCACGTCAGGAAGCCGCGCCAATTCTTCTCGATCTGGCCGGTGACGGGCCACTCCACCTTCGGGTACTTCACCGACAAGCTATCCAAGCGCTCAGTAACTTTCCGAATGTCGATCCAGCAGTGTTCACCGTTCCGGTATCCCCTTGAGATATTGCCGTGTAGCGCTGCCAATTGATCGTGCATGGCGTGAAACCGCTTGCTGGGGCGTCTAGCATCAATCCAGTACCAGTTCACGGCTAGAAAGGCTCCTGTGCCGATGACGATCAGTGCTGCGTATTCTGGTGCGCCCAGCGTCAATTTCCCGGCCCATCCTTTGGATGAAACCCAACCGACGATCGCCCACGCATTGACTGCGATACTTGCAACGGTGATCGAGGTCCTCGCCCATTTTTGCATCCAGTCATGCTAGACTCCACGCCCAATCTCGTCAAGTAGCATTATTAATCCCCAAAGTAATCGGTCAGTTGAATAGAGGCATCGACATGCGTCAGATTTCATCGCTGGTAGTTTTTTTGATGTTGGCCGTTCCGGCCTGGGCTCAGTCGCGTGAGAGCCGCGATCGAGACGCGGGCTATGCCGGCGGCGGGGGCCTCATCACCTATTACGGTCAGACGGGGATGTTCCAGAATCCCACGTCCGGCACGATGAATGCCGGGGACTTCTCGCCACAATCCTGTGTTCTCCTGTTCCAGTTCCAGAACGAAGTCGTTGCGAACCACGCGATTCTCTTCAGCTACGGAGCGACGGACTGGCTCGAGATCGGCGCTTTCCTGATTGGCTCCTACGGTTTTCCCGACATCGCGGCAGGCGGGCCAGGACCAGGGCCAGGGCCGGGGCCAGGACCGGGGCCAGGGCCGGGGCCAGGACCGGGGCCAGGACCGGGGCCAGGACCGGGGCCAGGGCCGGGGCCAGGACCGGGACCGGGCTCGGGACACGGACGCCGACTCGGATTTTCGGCCACGGACCCAGAGATGCTCGCCGGACAGGGGAACGTCCGACTCCGTCTGCTGAAAGACCAGAACGGCGCTCCTGAAATAAGCATCGGTGGAATGGTCCGTGAAGGCCAGGAGTGGTTCCGACAGGAGTCGGTGTATCTGGCTGCCTCCAAGGCTGCGGGCCCAGTTCGTTTTCATGCGGGTTTCAAGCAGATCTGGCAGGACCCAGCGATCAAGGAAGCGAATGGGTCCATCGTATATGGAGGCATCGATGTGGCCATGGACCACAACATCCACCTGGTCGCCGAAGCCTCGAGCAAAGACGACATCTACGCAAGAACGCCCTTCTCGCTCGGCTTCCAGTGGCGCCCGCCCGAAGGTTTCGGCATCAGCCTCGCCTACGTTCGCTCCGACGACTGGGACGAAGATTCCGTCTACGTCGGAATCGGCATCAATTTCAATTTCTAGTGGTACAGGCCACTTTTAGTTGTCGATCTGTTCCAATCGTTCGAGCAGTGCCAGCGCACGCTGTGCATCGGTTTCGGCACCAATCTCCAGAAACTGTCTGCGCGCTGAGGCGGCGCAATCGCGGGCGAGGGCCCCGGCGCCCAGCGCCGAGTGCGCTTCGGCAATGAACAACTCGGTGCGCGCCGCCTCCTGCGCACGCTCTATTCTCTTGAACTCTTCCAGGCTGATTCGTAGGTGATCGAGAGCGATGCCGGCCCTGCCACGGGCCAGAGCAACGCGCCCTAGCCCGCATAGATCACCAATCGACGCGTGATTGCGATTTTGCGTAAAAGAACCCTGGGTGGGCGCGAGATGGTGTGGGGGGAGCGTCTCAGGGTGAATTGACGAGTTTTTGGCGATGTGAGAAGCGGATTTTCGTGCTCAATAGAGCGTTGACGATCGCGATCAGACACACCTCGGCTCGGACTGGGTAAGCGAATCGATTTCAGGGACGAAGCCGCAGCGTCGGTGTCAGCATCGCAGTGGCATTGTTTGTAGGTTGCGGACAACGGCGGCATAGACCTCGGCGTAAGGACAGGCTTCAGCCATCGACACCCAGACGTTTCGGACCGTGAACCGGATGCGGGCACCGATCTTGAGCAGCTTCAGCCGGATCGTGCCGCATTGAGCGCGCGCCAGTTCGGTGCCCTGGAGCCCGAGTCGACGCAGGGCCTGCATGATCATGTAGGCGGCCGAAGACAGATACAGTCGGAGTTGATTGGCGCGCATGGTGGCCGCGCTGGTGCGGTCGGCAAACAGATCCAGTTGTTGCTCTTTGATCCGGTTCTCCATGTCGCCGCGCGCACAGTAGAGATCTTCATATAGCGCACGGGCCTCCCAACGTTGCGGTGTGAGGGAGGTGACGATGAATCGGGGATTGGCGCCCTTGGCCAGAACCTCGGCCTTGCCCACGACGCGCCGTTGCTGGCTCCAACTGTCTCGTGTGCGATAGCGGAAGTCCTTAAATATCCGTGCCGATTTACCGGTGGATTCAAACTCCGATTTCGCCTGAGCCATGGATTCAGCGATGACCTCCTGGAGTCGCTCGTTCTTGGCCAATCCCACCACGTAATCCACCTGATGGGATTCACACCAGGTCAATAAATCATCTCTGCAAAAACCCGAGTCGCCACGGACGATGATCGACACATCCGGCCAGCTCTTCCGGATCTGTCCGATGATGCGGGTCAGCTCCTCAACCGATCCGGCCGCGCCATCGATGTTGGAGCGTCGCAATCGGGCGCACAGCAGATGCTCACCCGAGAAGATATACAACGGCAAATAACAGTAGTTGCCGTAATAGCCATGAAAGAATCGTCCCTCCTGTTGCCCGTGGATCGGATCGTCGGTGGCATCGAGGTCCAGAATGATTTCTTCAGGCGCCGATTCATAGGCTGCGATGAATGCATCGACCATCCAGCGGTCAATCTGGTCGGCATCCATCGCAATTTTCTTGTATCGTTCCTCCGCCCCCACTTCGGCACCGGTCAACTCCAGCCGATTCAGCGTGCACTTGCCCGCCAGCGCCTTTCCCCGGTCGCTGGCTTGCCGCCGGTTGCCTCCCAGCGGATCGGCCTTATCGATGGCCACGGCGAGCATCGGATCGGTGCGTAGTTGGTCGTGATCGTTCAGGTCTTCATATCCCAGACACAGGCCATACACCCGTTGCCCAATCAATTCCTTCACCGTGTGCTCGATCAATCGCGGGTCCCGATGATCGGCGAAACATTCGGCAAGTCCCCCGACCAGTCCGGTTCGTTTTTCGACTTCCCTCAACAGCAGGACACCCGCGTCGGATGTGATCTTCCCTCCGTCGAATCGAGCCTTCACTTTTCGTTGATTAAGTCCGTGAAATTCGAACGTGGTTTGGTTACACTCTGTCGTCATAAGGGCCGCCTTTGTTTGGTTGCTAAAACGTCTTCGACAAACGCTTTATGCCAAACAGGGCGGCCTTTTCTGGTCCATCTGGTGATTTATGCGGGCTAGGAGCCTGCGCCGTAGGAAGTGAATGAGATAATTGTGTCGCAGTTAGGAGGAGATTGCGATGCCGACGACGTTTCGCCCGTACCAGCCGGATCAGGGGTTGCTGCTGCCGCCGGATATGCGGGATTGGTTGCCGGAGGGGCACTTGGCGCACCATGTGAGCGATCTGGTGGACGGATTGGACTTGACGGCGTTTTACGCGCCTTACGAGGGGGACGGTCGTCGCAAGTCGCCGTATGAGCCGCGGATGATGGTGAAGGTGATGATCTACGGGTACGCGACGGGGGTGTTTTCCTCCCGAGGGCTGGCGCGGAAGCTGGAGGAGGACGTAGCATTTCGGGTGTTGGCGGCGGGGAATTTCCCGAGCCATCGGACGATTTGCGAGTTTCGCCGCCGTCATTTAGCGGATTTCAAGACGCTGTTTGTGGAGGTGGTGCGTCTGGCGCGCGAGACCGGCGTTGCGAACTTCGGCAAGTTGTCGATCGACGGGACGAAGGTTCGAGCCAACGCCAGCAAGCGCAAGGCGATGAGTTACGGTCGGATGCTGGAGGAGGAGCGGCGTCTGGAGGGCGAGATCGAAGCGTTGCTGTCGCGCGCGCGGGAGACCGACGCGGCGGAGGACGCGCGTTTCGGGGAGGCGTATCGCGGCGATGAGTTACCCGAGGAGTTACGCCGCCGGAAGGATCGGCTGGCGGCGATTCGGGCGGCCAGGGCGCGATTGGAGGCCAGGCAACGGGAGGCCGACGAAGCGCAGGGACGCGAGCCCGGTTCGAAGCGCAACCGGAAGGGCGGGCGGCCATACAAGCGGGAATACGGCGAGCCGGCCGAGAAGGCGCAGGACAACTTCACGGATCCCGAAAGCAGGATCATGAAGACCTCATCGGAGGGTTTTCAGCAGTGCTACAACGCGCAGGTGGCGGTGGAGGGAGAGAAGCAGTTGATCGTCGCCACCGAGGTGTCGTCGAACGCCAGCGACCAGGGTCGACTGGTCCCGCTGGTGGACGAGGTGGAGGCCACCCATGGGGAACGGCCGGAGACGGTGCTGGCGGATGCGGGCTACTGCAACGAGGACGACCTTGAGGCGCTGGAGGCGCGCGGCGTGGACGGCTATGTGGCCTTGGGCCGGGAGGGCCGGCGCGCGGTCGCGGTGGACGCGGCCAGGCATCCGGCGAAGGCCCGCATGGCCGAGAAGCTGGCGACCTCGGCGGGACGGGTGCAGTACGCCCAACGCAAATGGCTGTCGGAGGCGCCCAACGGGTGGATCAAGGAGGTGCTCGGTTTCCGCCGATTCAGCCTGCGCGGCCTGAACAAGGTCCAGGGCGAGTGGAACTTGGTGTGTCTGGCGTTGAACGTCAAGCGGATGCAGGGGCTTCAGGCAGCCTGATGACAGGGATACCGCCCGCAAATCAGGCCGAACGAGGCTCGATTCAAGCACCCGTGGCGCACCCATCGGCGCCTCGTCGTCCAAAACGCCCATTCCCCGGTCACCGATACCGATTGATCGCCATCTCGCGTAATTCGCCGAGTCGAAAATCATCCTACGGCGCAGGCTCCTAGGCCACGTGCGGCTCCAGCCAGGGTCAAAGGAGTTTCCCCCGACGCATCGAAAACCTTCTGAAATATCTCTTCGGCGGCGTCCAGTGCTCCCGTTTCGAGATACCCTTCACCAAGAACAATCTCAGTCAGCGAGCGCAGGACGTGACTGCCTTCCTCTCCAAGCAGGGCCAGTCCCAGACGCGCCTGTTCGATCGCATCACCGCCTTCACCGCTCTCAATCGCGAGAATGGCCAGATTCGCTCTCGCCAGCGCTGATCCGTGCACGTTACCGATCTGTGAAAACGCCGTCAGCGCATGACGGTGATGGTGCCTTGCCAGAGACAGCTCGCCGCGGCTCATCGCCAGGTTTGCAAGATTGTTGTGCGCTCCGGCGATTCCCTCCGCCTCCCCGATCCTTTCCCACATGACCAGCGCCTGGGAGAACAGTTCCTGGGCCTTATGATAGTCACCGATATCGCGCGATACATCGCCCATGTGGTTGCACGAACGAGCCTGTTCGGAAACACTTCCAAGCCTGTTGGCCGTTTCAAGAGCATGGGTGTAGTGCCGTACGGCGTCGGTAAACCGGCCTTCGGTGTGAGCAATCCTTCCGTCGATGATGTCGAGGCGGACCGTGGCGCCCTGGTCTGAAGGATTCCGGAACCTTCGACTTGTCTCGGCATGATCCCGTGCCGAGGGCAAGCCGGCTTCACGCAGGTCCAGTCGTGCCAGATCGAAGTGCAATTCGCTGATCATGACCCCATGCTCGGGATCCGTTTCGCTGAGGCTCTTCAATCCGTTGGTTAGATGACCTCGGGCGTCCTCACCACGGCCCGTGTGAAAACATGCCGCCGCGAAATGCCGGTGTCCCCGCGCCCGGTCAAGCGGAGTGCGGGCAAGTTCAAGCAGGCGGGTCGCCAGCCCCTCCACTTCGTCATAATCGCCAAGACGAAGCTGAAGGATCGCCGCGCCGTCATAGGCATCCAGGGCTATCGCTGCCGCAGCTTCTCCGGCCCGCTGGGCCAGTTCGATCGCGCGCGTATAGCGGTCAGCCGCTTCCGCATTGGCAAATAACACAGCCGACCGCTCGCCGGCCCGGTAGTTGGCAGCCGCAGCTTCGATCCAGGACTCCGCAAGTTCGAAGTGATGTGCAAGGGAAACCGGCGATACGAACTGAAATCCTCCAGCGATGTCGGCCAGGGCCGTCGCCGTCTGATCGTGGAGACGCTTGCGCTCACTCATCAGTAAGGTTTCGTAGCAGGCCGCCTGCATCAGCGACTGCCGAAAATTCCAGTAGATCGGACGGTAGGGATCGGGGTCGACGAGGTAATTTTCTCTCAGACCTTCGACCTGCGCTTCTACGTCGGCAAACTCGCCTCCATTCGCCCGCGACACTTCCCGGGCCACATCTGTACGGAACTCCGTTCCCTGGACCGCGCACTCCTTGATCAGACGACGCAATGGTGTCAACAGAGCATCGAGGCGGGCAACCATGGCTCCAAACAGGGATTCGGGTAGGATAGCGGCCGACGCGTCGGGATTGCATGTCCACCCGTCGTCGACCGGATACACAACGCGCTGTGCGATCAACGTCGATAACATCTCTTCAAGGTACAGCGGAACTCCTCCGCATCGATTCACCAGATCGGCGCGTAGATCCTTCCCCAGGCTCGACGCATAGGCCCGATGCTCAAGCACTTCATCGACTTCTTGCGGGGCCAGCGGAGGCACCTCAACGTGGAGCCAATCTTCTGTCGCAGACGGCTCGGAGCGGGCAGCCACGGTGATCGGTGGCAGTGCCGATCCCGTGTCGGGAAGATGTTCGAGAAGCTCCGCCGACGCCGGGTCGCAATCGTCGAACGCGTCGGCAAACACGACGACCCCGGGCTCGACACTTGCCAGGTTCGACAAGACACGGGCGAATCCGTGCTGGATCGTTTGACGCAGCACCTGCGGGTCGGGGTCCGGAGGAGAAACCTGAACGCGGTCCGGTGCCGCAAGGTACCACAGGGCCCCCAGGTGGGATTCCAGTCCCCTGCTGAGGGGAGCAATAGCCGCGGCAAAACCCTCGAATGTTTCCGGCACAGCCTCACCGGTGTCCCCAACAGAGAGTACAGACTGGAGAATCCGTCGGACCAGACCCAGCGGCCGTTGCCGTGTTGCCGAACGCGCCGTCACCCGAAGCAGCCGCACACCGGCCTCCTGAGAAGATGTCTCGACCAGGCGTGTCTTTCCGATCCCGGACGGACCGGACACCCAGGTTTTAGAAACCCGGGCTTTGCGCTCGGACCACTGTGAAATAATTCGCTCCACACAATCGCGTCGACCAACGAAAGGGGCTTCTGTCGGTGAGTCGAAGCCGGCTTCGATCTCGGTCAGTTCCCGAACAAGCTCGTACGCGTGAACCTTTTCAGCCTTGCCCTTGACGCTGAGGTGTTGTGCGGGTCCGAAAGCGAACTGCCCCCGTGTTCGCCGCATGGTTTCCTCGGAAACGAGGATGCTTCCCGGACGGGCCGCGGACTCGAGGCGGGAAGCCAGGTTGACGGTATCTCCCATGACGGAGTAGTCGCGCCGGACCGACGCACCGACATTGCCCGCCAGCACGAGCCCGCAATGAACGCCGATGCGCATCGAAAAGCTGACACCCGTCTCTTCCCTGTTTTCCTCAGCAAACCCGGCCAGAAACAACTGCATTGCCAGAGCTGCACGCACCGCTCGGAGGGGATCGTCATCATGGGCGAGGGGAGCGCCGAACAGCGCCATAATGTTGTCGCCGATGTATTTGTCGATATGGCCACCCTCCCCGTCGATCGCGACCCCCAAACCCTCAAAACAGGCATTCATGATCGTGTGCACTTTCTCGGGGTCCAGTCTTTCCGACATGGCCGTAAATCCACTGACGTCAGCAAACACGACGGTGACGTCGCGGCGTTCGTCGCGAACCGCGGATTCGATTGCGGGAGCTGGAGCCGCAGCCGCCTGAGGGCGCGCCGAGACTTCGATCTGCCGCCCACAGTTGCCACAGAATTTGAATCCCGCCGGCAGCTCGGTCCCGCACGACGGGCAGTTGATGCTTTCTTCGGTCATGGAGAACCCAGGTTTAGATGCAGACGGGTTGAGGGCAATATAGCAGAGGAAGTGCGCCGGGGTTCCTTAAAGCCATGCGCTTGGCGGAATCTGTTCCGGATGGCTCCGTCCTTCGGCATTCGACACGCTCTGGCTGCCCACAAAAGCAACTATTGGACTACCCGCTGAAAGGGGAGCCCGTCACACACGCCAAAACTCAGGGTCCGCATCCTGGCCCGTATGGCCACTTTTATTCCAAGGGATTCCTCGAGTCGCCACAGTATTAAAAATATGAGATCATCGGCTACGTCGCTGGACAGTGAAGGCACACGACTGATTGTTAATGAAGACGAGCGAATCGATATAAGTCGCTCTATCAAATCCCTCCCAGTGGAGAACGACGCGAAAGTATTTATTTCTTGTCCGTCCCGGAGGGATAATTAACTTCGGGGCAACCATGCTCCAGATTCCGGGACGCGCCATAAGCGCCCCCGATCGGTCACGAAGGATTTGTCATTGAACATCACGCATGTGTCAAAGATCGACGAATCGAGAATCAACCCACAAGGGCACTCTATAACCCGGAGACATTCATGACAGGTCTGGACTTGAGTCAGTACGGCATCCATGTGAAAGATGTCCGGCGCAACCTCGTCGCGGCAACGTTGTATCAGGAAGCGCTTCGAACAGAGAAGGATTCGGTGATTGCCAGTTCGGGTGCCCTGATCGCGTACTCACACGCAAAGACAGGACGCTCACCGAAGGATAAGCACGTCGTAGAACACACAGACTCCACCGAAGAAGTGTGGTGGGGGCCGGTCAACGTACCCATACCGGAAGAAACATTCGGGGTGAATCGGGAACGTGCGACCGACTACCTCAACACACGCGCCGTGATTTACGTGGTGGACGGTTTCGCCGGTTGGGACCCCGCCTACCGCCTGAAGGTCCGAGTCGTATGTACCCGCCCATACCACGCCCTGTTCATGCACACGATGCTGATCCGGCCAACGCCCGACGAACTCGCCGCCTTTGGTGAACCCGACGTCGTCATTTTCAATGCCGGCCAGTTCCCGGCAAACCGCCATACCACCGGAATGACATCAAAGACCAGCGTCGACGTGAATCTGAAATCCCGCGAGCTCGTCATACTGGGCACCGAATATGCGGGTGAGATGAAAAAGGGCGTCCTCACGCTCATGAACTACTTCATGCCTAAGCGCGGTGTGCTTTCAATGCACTGCTCGGCCACCACAGACCGGGAGACGGGTGAGTCGTCAATCCTGTTCGGTCTGTCGGGAACCGGCAAGACGACGCTGTCGGCCGATCCGAAGCGATATCTCATTGGTGACGATGAACATTGCTGGAGCGAGCAGGGGATATTTAACATCGAAGGCGGCTGCTACGCGAAGGCCATTAACCTGGCGCCGGAACTCGAACCGGATATCTACCGCGCCTTGCGCTTCGGAGCGGTTCTTGAAAACGTCGTCTACGATGAAGATACTCACGCGGTCGATTTCACCGACCACTCCATCACAGAAAACACACGGGGCGCCTACCCGATCGAATTCATCCAGAACGCAAAGCTGCCGTGCGTCGCCGGGCACCCGAAGAACGTCGTTTTCCTGACCTGCGATGCATTTGGTGTACTGCCCCCCGTCAGTCGTTTGACGCCCGAACAGGCGATGTATCACTTCATCAGTGGCTATACGGCCAAGGTAGCCGGTACCGAGATGGGGGTCACCGAGCCGGAGGCCACGTTTTCGCCTTGCTTTGGCGGGCCGTTTCTGATCCAGCACCCAGGCAAGTACGCCGATCTGCTCAGACAACGGATTGAAACACACGCATCGAATGTGTGGCTGGTCAACACGGGGTGGAGCGGCGGCACTTACGGCGTCGGCGAACGCATGAAGCTCGCCTATACGCGGTCGATCGTCGACGCCATACATTCAGGCGCTCTCACCGCGGCGCCCGTCGCCGAAGATCCGCTGTTCGGTTTCGCCGCAGTCACGCGTTGCCCCAACGTTCCCGACGAAATTCTCATTCCGAGGAACACCTGGGCCCGGCCTGAAGACTACGACGAAACAGCCAGAAAGCTCGCCGTGTTGTTCACCGATAACTTCCGCACCTACGAAGCCGGTGTCAGCCCCGAAGTCCTGGCCGCCGGACCCAGTCTGGTCGAAGCGGAAAAAATGGACGCGGAACTGAAGTAAACGAGTTCCTTCGTGTCAGTAAACTAGGCCCACCGACACGACAACCCCTCGGCCAGCCGAGACCGATCACACCGCTTACGTCATTCCATCGGCGCTGAGTTCCCTCCCCCATCACCGTGGTATCGACCGTACGGGCTTTTGCTCCGAAGTGGGCTCGAAAAGCAGTAAAAGTGTAATCAAAACCGACACTTTTAAAAACGCTCGAAAATGGACTACAACCTGTTTAGAATCAACAAGATTTATTTCTGCATGCCTGAGTGCCGTCTGAATTCTTTACGGTTTTGAACGAGCCATCGTTAGAGGCGAATCATACCTGGCTCGGCCAATCGCATTCTCAGATTCCATATGTCTCTGATTCTATTGATCAAAGGGGCACCGTGATTTCAAGCCGGAGGTCTGCGAACCAAATGGTAACTGACGTGCCGCGATCCCCTTGCAGGATTGGGTACACAGCAGATGATCGTCAAATGCAATATCGCCCCCCGTTTCCAGCCTTTCAACAGGAGCCATGTATGAAAAATCTAACGCTCTTCGCCATCGTTCTATTGCTTTCGGCCGGCGTGGCCGAGGCGACGCCCGTCACACTGACCGGCCAGAATGGCCAGGTCAACATCGGCGAATACGCGGGAATGGTGGGGCCACTCTTCGATGGCGGGTATTGGGTGGATGTCCTCGGTGGGGCGTCCCTGACGGGTTTCGCCGTATCCAACAATTTCGCCTTCCAAACCTATGTCAATAACTCGAACTGGCCAAGCTGGTGGGGTCAAGTCGTGGGTCCAACAGCCTGGAACAACGGAGTGTCCATTGGTGGCGGTTTGACCACGAATCAGCTTGGAAGTTTTGCCAGTTTGTTCGGATCGGATTTTCAGGCGCTTCTCTTCTATGCCAACGGAGGAGCGATCATAACGGACAGCAATGACTGGGACCAGGCGACAGACTGGCAGGTGAGCAATATCGACTTTGGTTGGCTCAATCCGTTTATTGCATCGGAGTTCGTCGCTTTCGATCACAGGGGTGTTGTGGACCAGAGCTTACAAGTTCCAGAGCCGTCCAGTGTGATCCTACTCCTGATCGGATTCGGAGGTCTGGCGGCCTATCGTCGGCGGAACTCATAGGATCATCGTCCGAACTTCCGTACGCAAACGAGCCCCGGTCATCCCCGACCGGGGCTCTGCTTTTTGATTGCTCCTGACCTGCGGGTGCTTCCCAGGCCAGCGTTACATCGCTCACGCCGACGGGCCCTCTGTGATCGTCACCCAGACGTTCGAAACCCGATCAGCTCGCCATATGAAAGCACACGACCCCGGATGGCGGCAAGCACGTCGCCCCGCGTGTTCGACTCGGGGCGGATCACGTCAACGTCCAGAGCGTACACGCGGAACTGATACTGATGCCGTCCCAGCGGTGGACACGCCGGGAGGTAGCCTTCGGTTCCACCCATCGCCGTCCCCACTTGGACACCCAGTTCGGTGAGCTCGCCGATGCCGGCATTGTGAGGAATTTCCGTGAAGGATGGCGGGATATCGAACAAAACCCAGTGGGGCACGGTGAGCAGACGGAAGCTCGGGGACGGTGCATCCCAGTCTGTCGCCACAAGGGCATAGGAGAGGGTGCCCTCGGGCCCGGGGGTCCATTCGATATGCGGAGAGCTTCCATCACCGGAGCAGGAAAACTGAACCGGCATCTCCTGAAGATGCTCGAAATCGTCACTGCGGACCTCGATCGAGGCGACCAGGCTCTGGTGATAGGCCATGTCCCGGTTCAAGGCGTCCGAGGTGAGCTGGGCCATCGTACCGACGGCCACGGCCAGCAGGAGGGGAACGATCCATAATAGATGTTTAAGTCGTCTCATGAATGACTCCTGAGCGGGTGTGTGTGAAAGGAATCATACCCGTGGAAACTTCCGGATGACAACTTGCTGCGGCTGCATGGAACCCCTGGACCTTCGTTTCAGAGCACTGTCGAATTCTCAGCAATGGAAACCAACGGCGACCCCGCATGCTATCCTCATCGGGATCACTCATTCAAATGGACCGAATCCTGCTGAACCCATTCAACCTTCGCTTCGAGAATAAAGATATGACCAAACAATTCCTGGCAGCCATAGTTCTCTCAATCCTCGTTCTGACCGGCACGGGAAATGCCGAAATTGTAGAGAAGACAGGCACCTTTGGTGGGATGGGGGTCGACTACCTCGTCGCCCTGCCCGACGATTTCGATCCCGCAAACGAATACCCCGCCGTGCTCGCATTTGGCGGCGGAGGACAGACGATGAGAATCACCCGGAACGCTTTGGAGAACCATTGGGCGATGGAGGCGGGGCGGCAAGGCTATATCGTTGTCAGTCCAGCGGCTCCAATGGGGCAGTTATATTTCCGTGCGGGTGCCGCTATCGTCCCGGCTCTTCTGGACCAGATCCTCGACGACTACAATGTCGAAAATAACAAGTTCCACATCACCGGCCGGTCTAACGGCGGATTGAGCGCGTTTCACGTGGCCGCCACCTATCCGGAGTATTTTCGCTCTCTGACCGGCTTTCCCGGCTTACTGCAGGATGCCAACCGCGAGAGGGTCGCCGCCCTGACCGGAATGTGCATCTACATGCATGTCGGCGAGCTGGACGCGGGCTGGAGGCAGGCGATGGTGGGACAGGCGGAGTTGCTCCGGGACCGGGGCTTCCGGGTGCAGTTCGCCGTGGAGGAAGGCATGGGACACGGGCTCGACAGCCTGACCGGAGACGGGTCGAAGCGGCTGTTCGAACACTTTAAGGACTCGGCAGCAAACTGCGAGTAATCAACCGGCGGCGGCGCGTCCCTCGGCCTCTATAAAAATCCGCTTCACTTCGGGATAGGTGGTCTTGATCTGCCGTTCAAGGCTGCCGACGCTTGCCTCGAGTTCGGCGGCCGTAATCTCGTCCACGAATTTCACTCCGAGATTCAGAAGAATGAAGTCCGGCCCCATGTGCATAGTCAGCACTTCGTTGATGTGGAGGACGTCAGGCGAGGCGGCGACCAGTTGGCGGATCCCCGATACGACCGGACGGTTGGCGGACTCGCCGATCAGCAGGCCCTTGGTTTCATACGCCAGCCAGATTGCGGTCCCTGCGAGGATGATGCCGATAAGTATGGACGCCAGACCGTCGAAAACTCCCAGTCCGGTCACCTGGGTCAAGAAGACCCCGCCAAAGGCGACCACTAGGCCGAGCATCGCCGCGGAATCTTCGAAGAGGACGACGAACAATGTCGGGTCCTTGCCGCGCTGAACCGCCTCGACATAACCCCACTTGCCCTTGGCCTTGGTGAACTCGACCAGGGCGAAGTACCAGGCCCCGCCTTCGAAGATCATGGCCAGACCCAGCACGACATAGTTGACGGTTGGGTTTTCGATCTCCGTGGGCTCGAGGACGTGGGCGATACCTTCATAGATCGATACGCCGGCTCCGACGCCGAAGATCATGATCGCCACAATGAAACTCCAGAAGTAGACTTCCTTGCCGTGCCCGAAAGGAAACTGTTCGTCGGCCGGTTTCGCCGCACGCTTCAGCCCATAGAGGAGCAACCCCTGGTTGCCTGTATCCACGAGGGAATGAATACCCTCCGACAGCATCGCGGAACTGCCCGTCATGAACGACGCGAAGAACTTTGTCACCGCAATCAGCGCATTGCCGACGAGAGCGGCGAAGATTACTTTCTTAGAGGATCCAGCCATGGGTCACCATCGAGTACGAGGAAGTAATCGCAGATACTAACAGATCCAATGGAACAGAGCGCTCGGCCGAGGAACTGCTGGGTTGCACCGCCGGGTTGCGTTCCACATCGCGGGAGGTGGGAATCCCTGTTGCCCCCGTCCCCGGGCACTGGCACTCTAGGGGCATGACCGGACTTCTGCTCGTCAATCTCGGCAGTCCCCGGGCGCCGACAAAGGAGGCGCTCAAACCGTACTTGCAGCAGTTTCTGATGGACCCTGAAGTGATCGATATTCCGGTCATCCTCCGATGGCCGCTGGTTCACTGGCTCATCGTTCCCAGGAGGACCCGCTCTTCGGCCGCCCTGTACCAGAAAATCTGGACCGATGCCGGATCGCCGCTGATCGAACACAGCCGACTGTTCGAACGGGCTTTGGAGAATGAACTCAGAGACTGTCCCGGTCTCAGGATTGGGCTGGGAATGCGCTATGGAGAACCCAGTATCCGGCAGGCCCTCGAAGAACTGCCACTGGAACAACTGGACCGTCTCATCGTGTTTCCGCTCTACCCCCAATACGCCCGGTCATCCACGGAGACGGCCCGGACACAGGTGAAGGCCGACGTCCAGTCTCTGGGCCGGACCGCATTGCCGGTCGAATGGATCGAACCCTTCTACAAGGACCCCCGCTATATCGATGCCGTCGGGGCTGCCTCGGGGGAAACACTCGATGCCTTCAGGCCCGATTTCTCACTGTTCAGCTTTCACGGCCTGCCTGAACGGCACCTGAAGCGCTTACACGCCGCCTGTTTTGCCACGGAAAATTGTTGCGCCGAGATCAACGAAAACAACCAGAACTGTTACCGGGCACAGTGCTTCCGTACGGCTCACGAGGTTGCCCGAACGCTCGATATTCCCAACGACCGCTATTCGATCGCGTTCCAGTCCCGCCTGGGGCGGACGCCGTGGATACAGCCCTACACCGATGTCGTGATTCAGGGTATGCCGGCCCGTGGCATCCAACGCCTCGCCGTGTTCTGTCCTTCGTTTGTTGCCGACTGCCTGGAGACCCTTGATGAGATCGAGAATCGGGAAAAAGACCGGTTCCTCAATGCAGGAGGCGCAGAACTACGGCTGATCCCCAGCCTGAATGACCACCCCGCATGGGTCAGCGCTGCTGCCGGGATGATCCGTGAACGGGCGCCGTGAAGGAGACATTACCGCGAGGGCGAAAAGCGGGTCACCTCGACGGTGTCCCCGATTTCGATACGCATCAGGTCTTCACCCACTTCGAGAGCTCCGTCGTAGTTCGTCCGCGTGGCCGCCACGACGTCATCTAGAGAGGGCGCAGGGATCTCGGCATCGCCACGCAGGGCGAAATGGGAATACACGGCGAGTCGGGGGTTCACGCGGTCGAAAACGATCCCGGCGTCCTCCGGAGTGGTGTGATGGGCGATGATCAGTCGTTCTCCCTCCGATTTCGCAAGTAACTCTTCACTTGACGCTGCCACCTCATGAATGATCACGTCCGCACCTTCCGCGAATCGGATCAGGTTCTCACTGAATCGTGTATCACCGGAAAGAACCACGGACCGCCCGAGATAGTCCACTCGATATCCCATCGCTGGTTTAATCAAATCACCATGATCGACGTCGAACGCAGTCACCCGCACTCCGTTTCGCTCGAACACAACACCTTCGGTGATGTCTTTCGCGACGATCGCCACACCTTCGGGAAGATAGTTCTGGTCCGCGATCCGGATTCGAATATCGGCTGCATACGCCTGTCGAAGACCGGTCATCATGGCTTCGGTTCCATCCGGACCCCAGATCTGGAATGGCGATGTGCGGCCACCGAAGCGGGGAGAAAGCCAGCCCGTCAGCCAGAGATCGGGAATACCGACGGTATGATCGGAGTGAAAATGAGTGAGAAAGACCCCGGTCACCTCCCGAAGCGGCATCCCAAGCTGGAAAAATCGCTGGGTCACTCCACGTCCAACGTCGAAGATCAACTTCTCTTCTCCCGCTTCGACCAGCGTCGCTGGACCAAAGCGATCCATCACCGGCGGCGGCGCGCCGGTACCGAGGAGCGTGACTGCTAGATCCTGCCCGTGTAGGCCCTGCTGTGCCATCAACAGGACGCAACATGCAACAACCCCGCGTAAAGTTTTTGAAGTCATGTGGACTCTGCTCCCAACCGGGTGCTGGAATGGCACGCGGCAAGCTGTTCTATTCGACCCAACGAACGGATATATCACGAATCCTTTCGATGGCCTCCGTGATATTGTCGAGCGAATTCGCGTAGCTGAACCGGAGGAAACCGGCACCGTGGCGGCCAAATGAATCTCCACTCAGACAGGCGACCCCGGCTTCGTTCAGAAGGATATCGGCCAGATCTGCGGAAGCGATTCCGGTCCGCGTGACGTTCGGAAACGCATAGAACGCTCCGGCGGGCGACGAACAGTCGAAGCCCGGAATTCCGCCGAGCCCCTCGACGATCACATCGCGCCGCCGGCGAAACTCCCGGACCATTTCGGCCACCGAATCCTGAGACCCTTCGAGTGCGGCCAGACCGGCCCGCTGCGTGAAACTGGCCGTACACGAATTGGAATTCACCATCAGTTTGGCCACCGCTTCGGCCAGCCAGACCGGCATGACTCCATAGCCGAGGCGCCAGCCCGTCATCGAATAGCTCTTCGAAAAGCCATCGAGCACGATCGTGTGTTCCAGCATTCCTTCGCAGCCCACGATCGATTTCGGACTGGAATCGTAGGCGATCTGAGAGTAGATCTCATCGCTGAGGATCATGACATCGCGTTCGCGACACAGCCCGGCGATCAACTGCAGATCCTCACGAGGAATCACACCGCCGGTGGGGTTACCGGGGGAGTTCAGGATCAGCATCTTTGTGTTCTCCGACAGCCGGTCGGCAAGGACATCGAGATCGAGCGAAAAACCGCGACTCTCCAGCAACGGTACTGGAATCGGCATTGCCCCGGTAAACCGGATCATCGATTCGTAAATCGGGAAGCCCGGATCCGGATAGATCACTTCGTCACCGGGCTCCAGGAGTGCGATCATCGTGAAAAAAATGATGGGCTTCACCCCGGGAACCACACAGACGTTTTCTGCATCGACGGTGACTCCCCGGGTACGGGAAACGTGAGCCGCGATGCACGCTCGAAACTCGGGGAATCCCGGTGGCGGCCCGTACTTGGTCATGCCATCATCGAGCGCTTTCTTGCCTGCCTCGACGATATGAGCCGGCGTGGGATAGTCGGGTTCGCCGATTTCGAGATGAATCACGTTCCGGCCCCGGGCTTCGAGGGCCCGGGCCTTCGCCAGGACTTCAAACGCCGATTCGGTCTGCAGTCGGGACATTCGATCGACCAGTTTCATAGCCATTCTATTTCACGTACCTTCAAGTGCCGGGGTGAGGCCTCTTAATTCATCATCGCAATTTGATCACGACTGTAGCTCTCCAGACACCCTGCGGCGAGGTCCGAATCAAACGGCCCTATAGTTATCACAATGGAGCACGCTTCGGAAATCGGCTCCGAAACTAATGGCGTTCCTGCTGTGATAGGGTTGCGTTTTGGGAGCGAAAACGAGCGACGGCGAGCGACGAGCGACGGCGAGCGACGAGCAACGGCGAGCGACGACCGACGGCGGGCACCGCCCGTATTCCTTTCACACACCGTTGGATTCGAAAGCATCACGCCCGCCGAACGCCATCGGGTCGAACAGGCCATCTTGTTCGTCAGCGCCCCTTCCATCTTGGAGCCTGTGTCTCGTGGCTCGGTTGGTCACCCGGTGTATTGATACGAGAGAGATTCTGTTTCGGAAATGAAGATAGCAGAAGAGACAGAGCGGTCGGTCCGGACAATGTTGGCCGAAAGCCGATTAACATCAGATGCGTTCGTCTGTGGCTTCGATATCGATGATGAGACACTGGTATCCATCAAGGTCGAAGGACACGAGCACTTTTACTACACACTCCACCCGTCAACAGTCGAGGGCAAACCATGGGAAGTGCGGGAAAGCCCCGGGGGACTGTTTCACGGTGCGGAAACATGTCGGTTCTCCGCCCTGGAAGAGGCGATCGCCTACATCCGTAGCTGGCTGGGCCGGGTTGAGGCGCAGATGAGAATTCCCGACGATATCCCGCCCCATAGTCCATAGACTGATCGATGGCACAGAACACCGAGGTACGCATTCGGCCCCTGGAAGAGTCCGAGTTGCCCGAAGCCAATCGCATCTTACGGATGGCATTCGGCACGTTCCTGAAAGTCGAAAACCCGGAATCGCTGTTCCCGGGCCGCGATCTGGTTTCAACCCGTTGGAGAGCCGAACCGACATCCGTGATCGCCGCGGAGCATGGCGGAAAACTCATCGGCACCAACTTCATGGCCAACTGGGGAACCTTTGGCTTCTTCGGCCCGATCACCGTTCTTCCAGAATTCTGGGACCGGAAGGTCGCCCAGGTACTCCTGGAACGAACCATGTCCATTTTTGAGGACTGGGGCATTGCTCATCGCGGACTTTTAACTTTTCCCGAGAGCCCGAAGCATATCCACCTGTACGAAAAATATGGCTTTAGAGCCGGTCACCTGATCCCCGTCCTCAGCAAAACCGTAACCGCCCCAACAGCAGTGAATTATGCACGGCTATCGACCCTCCCTGAAGAAGACCGGTCCCGGGCCATCGCTGCGTGCAGCGAACTGACGGGCCACATCCTCGAAGGCTTGAATTTGCAGATCGAGATCGGTGCCGTCCTCGATCAAAACCTCGGAGAAATCTGTCTGATCTATAGCGGTTCGACATTGGCTGCATTTGCCATATGCCATTGCGGGTCGGCCACCGAGGCCGGAGACAACGCGTGTTACGTCAAGTTCGGAGCGGTCCGGCCTTCGGCGATGGCGAGCGGGCATTTCACATCGCTCGTGGGTGCATGTGAGGCGGTTGCAGCCGGGCGAGATCTGGACCGGCTGTCGGTGGGTGTCAATATGGGCCGATGGAAGGCCTACAGGCAGCTTAGAGGCCTGGGATTTCAGACGCGGTTTATTGGTGTCGCAATGGAAACCCAACCGGAGCGAAGCTACAATCGGCCCGACGTTTACGTCATCGACGATTGGCGATAGCGGGTGGATTCTCTTCAGTCGGGTTCACCAGGTGCGGTTAAGCGCCCATGCGTCGTGAGGGCACGGGTCACTGCCGAATCTCTTCAATACCCCAGCGCATTTGAACGGCCCAGCTCCGCCCGAATTTTGTCGCCGTCTTCGGGCGTGACCCATCGCTCTTCCACCAGCCGATCCAGGGCCTCCAGAAAGCGCTGGGCGTATTCGCCAAAACTTCCGTACACGGCTTCCAATTGCGGCCAGGCGAGGGGAGCCCAGTAGCCGTTGTCGCTGCAGCGGAATGGGGTGCTTCCCCCAGCCCGGGACGGAAAGAAGGTCGCCGTCGGCACGTCCAGCCACGGTGTCCGCAGGCCGCCAAGCGCATTACCGAACTCGTCGAGTACGAAATCGCCGTCCGACAGCGCCAGGAACTCCGCTCTCGGAGGCGGAATGCCCTCACGAACCCATCGATCCAGGTTGGCAAACGCGCCGGCAAAAAGATAGGGCTGGGGAAAGCGGTTGATCCGCCCGTAGGGCTCGCACTCGGCCGGGAATATCCATTGAGCCGAAATCGGCGGGACGCCCATGGCCCTGAGGTCTTCAACTGGAGGATAGTAGCGGTATTGCCATTCATCGAAATGGCTCGCGCCAGGGACCTCGTACTGGCGAAAGCGGTCGCCCGGAGTATCGCCGTCGGGTCGGCGTACGGACGGACTAATACTGCCCTGGGCGATGATCTGAATGACAGGCGCACCGGCGTTCTGAATCACTCGTCTGGGGTCGCCGTCCTCAAGCGGTTCGGCACACGCATTCAGAGATCGGGGGCCACCGCTTTCCTTGATGAGATAGCCATCATAAACAGGCTCGCCGTTTGAGAGCCGCACGTTTCTGTGAATCGCGTTCGCGTAAGTCGGCAGGTCACCGCCCGATTGCATTCCGGCATAAACGCGTTCGATCTCGAAGTCTCCGAGGGGGTTCGATCGTGCGTCTGACCGAAGCAGAGCACCCACCTGGCTGATCACGTCCCACCGGATCCCCTCTTCAGACCTGGGGAAAAACTCAGCCGGCCGATTCCATGAATCGGGGCGCACGCGTCCACACTCTTCGACGGGCGACGGATAGGCCAGGTTTCCATAGCGGCCCATGTCGAACATTTTCAGAGCACCTATGTTTCTGGCGAATACAGTGACTGCCACCCACGCATGTCGCTTCAAAAGGAGATGCTGGTTGAGCTGTCCCCATATCGCATAGGTGTCGAAACCGGCGCCCTGATTGGCCACATCCACCAGTACCGTACCGCTGAAGTTGCTCCCTTCGACGGGACGACGCACAAGAATGCGCGTCGTGTATTCGAGGCCACCGGTTCTGACGCTGAGGCCACCATCGGGTTCCCAGTCATAAACGTTTCCCGAACCGCTGATAAAGAACTCTTCTTCCACAAAACCAATGGCGGACAGATCAATCGCCGTCTGCGCGATGCTGGCTGCGGCGAAAGGGTGGGAGTCTTCAGTGACAGGAATTGGACCGGTGACGGCGGGAACCGGTACGATCACAGGGGAGTCCTGGGCCTGGGCCGAGACGGACGGACTGAGTTCGAACGCCACTGTATCAACGGCAAGCACGGCGAAGACGGCGAACAAAGCGATGGCAATCAAAGGAACCGCATGGCCCCGGAGGACGCTCATATCCATAGACCTCCACGACGTCACCCCGCATGGATCGGCTGTGCGCCTTCAACGGGGCTCGAACGCCTATGCTACACCGGCCAGCACGAATACACTTCGGGGATTCGATCAGCGGCAGTCAGTAAATGATCACAGTATCCCAGGCAACCGGCATGAATGATTGTCACGGCAAAGAGTTCGAGTATGGGGTCCGTCTCGCCGGTTTTATTCGATAATCGGGGTGGTTTGTTCGGAGACAGTGCGGTGCGCGGGGAAACCGGGCACAAAAATGCGACCGGACCGGTCGACGCGGCTCCCACATCTCCATGGCGACGTGAGTGCGCCAAACACGACCACCGGCCAAACCCCAGATCTATGAGTTCTTTTTCGATGCTCCGGGCGAGTTGCGGATTGCTCCACATCCCTCCCGGAATCAACGCGCCTGAATGGTCAGTTTGGTTGCGGCCAAACCAGCCCGATCGCACAGTCAATATCGCTCCGTTTCCAAGCGCCGTCAACGCGAAACATTTGCGTCCGCAGCAGCCCTGATCGGCCGCCCGCCGGAAGGCAGATCACCGGGCTGTGAAGTGTGTGTGCGAGTCCGTCACCGGTCGCAACGCATCGGGCAGGGGCGGCGGGAATCGGATGTGATTCAGGCCCGGACATTGACACGAGCCGGGGCGTTATCAATTCCATCGAGGGCGCTCTGAATCATGTTTCGGACGTAGCTCAGGTTGTCGGCGCCGAAACCCAGTCCAGTGAAAGTGTCTGCACCCACGTTCAGGAAACGGTTTGCCCCAGGGGCCGAGCCGAGGGTCCCACCCGCAGCGTTCCGAATTCCCAAGCGCGCACTCAAATCCGCAAAAACTCCCTCACCGTCGGGATTACCACTGAAAAGCCTCTCCACCCGAGCTGCGTCCTGGTTGAGCGCAACATTCAGCTTGTTTTTGTCCAGCTGCAGCCGGCCGGATTGTTGAAGGGTAAAACCGACGTCGGAAAGAGAGTTGAAGCGGCCATCGACCCTACGGTTGACCGCATCCCGGGTCAGACGCTGGATGTGGGGCAGGGTCGCATCGAGAATGACGCGATCGCGCGAAGACGCCTCGCGATCAACCATGTTTTCTGCCGCGGCATCCAGCGTATTGAATTCCCTTACGAATCGATCCGCATCTCGACTCAATTGCACGTAGTCGGAAGAAGCCGTCACCGTTGTACTGCCCTCTCCAACCAGTGTCAGGGTCAGTCCTTCTATCACATCCTCGAAGGTGTTTGAAGATCCATTGAAGTCATTTCCGTTCAAACTGAAACGTGCGTTCCCTGCGTTCCGGGTATTGCCATACACGGAGCTTTGCCCGGTCTCGAATCCTAAGACCGTACCGGATGAATGCGTCAGGGAGTTGTTTATTGTGAAACCCTGACCCCGGCCGCTTTGCCGGCTGGAGATAATGAGCCGGTTGTTAACACCGTCGTTCGCAATCGATGCGACAACCCCGGAATTCTGGCTATTAATCAGGTCCTTCAACTCAGACAGCGTTGTCGACGATGAAATCGAAATTGAAGTCGTCGTAGATCCGTTCACCGAGAACGAAACCGATCCACCATCAGCAACAACATCCGCCGTATCGGCGTAGCCCGTTGTCGCCGTCGTAACCTGCATTGTTGCCAGTTGGGTAATCTCAAGGGAATGTTCCGCTACACGCGCCCTGCCATGTGCCGTCACTCGGACAACATCGCGATCGGAAGACGCAGCCGCTGTGGCCAGAAATGCTTCCGAGTCCCCGAGTCCGGACAGCGCCGAGGCAAACTGCCGCATGCTGTCCGCCGTCGTCGACACCGAAAGTTTCGGTTCCTGGCCGGTCTGTACGTTAGCCGGGGGCACCCGAAGACGTTCCCGCTGCAGATTCGTGAATCGGTTCAGATACAGATCGGCTATACCGCTGAAATTGACCGAGATCGTCATCAATCACACACCATCGGCGTCAAGTTAGAACACCGGCCACACGCGGCTGAGGAAGCCGTCGCCGACCCCATTGCGATCTTCACCTTATGTGTCCATCATCGGCATTGCTGGAGTCAAACTTTAGTAGAAATGCATGCGGATCAATACCGGCGGACGGCGTGCGGAGAGATCCCGCAGGTTAGCCGGGGCCTCAACCACGAACAGATGCCATGCGTCAGTCTGGGGAGATGATCGAATCCAGCTGGAAACGATCGGCTGTCTGGCGTGCAATTCACCGGATATCCGGCGGATCGAACTTCGAGCGAGCATAGCAGGCCGTGGCACAAGCCTTACGGGCCGCTTGAGGGACTAGCAGCCTGCTGAAAAACGCAGTTTGTCAGCCGTCTGCGGCGCGGCACACGATGTGCCGCCATTTTTGGTGGCTGTAAGCGATTGAAAATGTGAGCCACCCGGGAATCACACGTCTCGGGTAGCGTTGCTGCTTAGGTCAATGATGGCTTTTTCAGCACCTTGCTCGTGGCCTGTACCCCCAGAATCGGGACCCGCGTTGCGGCCAAACGGCGTTGTATTCGAGGAGTCGGCGACGAGGGAATGCGCCTAATATGTGAGGAGCTGACGACGAAGCCAATGCCGTTTCGGCGCAACGCTCTGGGCCGATGGGGGTTGCCGGCGATATCTTCGTCTCGAACCGTCGTCGACGTGAAGACATCGACTTTCGCCTCGCGTCTCAATCTCTCCGGCAAGACCCATCGGCGCCACTGGTGATGTCTCTGTTACAGGCCACTAGTACGATGGCGGCTGTGCCTTGGGGAATTCATGCAGATCCAGCAATTTGTCCAGCCGGTCGACACACTCGGGTGCCAGGCCGCTGACCTGGTCCATCGCCGCGGTCAATTGATGGACTTCATTCTGTTCGAGGTGGCTCATGACTTCGGATGCAAGGTCCCCACCAAGCAGCACCATGAGCACGGCTGCAGAGTTCGCGTTCGCGTCTGATTCCATATCCTGCCTTTCGACACGGATCGAACCTGGCATTACGCCAGACCCCGAAAATACGGGCTCCGAACACCCATTTCGACGGGGAGAATCTCCCGTGACCTTTTAAAGAGACGGACGTATAATCCCGGGCAGGAATAACGGGAGGCTGATCCATGACTCACCGAACCTCGATGCTGGCCGCGGCGCTGATTCTGGCCACGACGCTGGTGAGTGCTCTACCGGCCTCCGGTCAGGATGCCAGTGGCCGGTGGAGGGCGACGGCACTCGGGCCCGGCGGTGAGGTTTCCATGGTGTTCAACTTCGAAGTGATTGGTGATGACCTTACCGGGACGGTGACAATGGGACCGCTGTTCGGAGTTCCCATCGAAATGGGTGTGGTTGACGGCAATCGGATTGCGTTCGAACAGACAATTCAGGGCCGGGGCGGGGGCAGCGGCACGCTCACGCTTGACTATACCGGTGTCGTCAGCGCAGACGAGATCGCATTCACCCGAGTGTCTGCAACCGGAGGTGGTAGCGACGGAGGTGGGCGTGGCGGGCGTGGCGGCTCCGACCTCCGCGACGCCATTGAATTTGTCGCCGAACGGGTGCAGTAGGTCCGCCCCAGCCATAACCGCTCTTGCAGATGAGCCCCTTCATGGCCGTTGACTGAAGTCGGCCGTCCTCTGTTTGAAGCTGCAAGTTAGAAAACTCAGGATCAACACGGGCAGTAAGTAACTCAAAGCTCTCAGCTTCTGACTCCTAACACATAGATCCCCTGATCCCCTGCTGGCCAACGATTGAATGTATAGGGAGGGTACGGATGGGAGTTCCCCGAGAACTCGCGGCCAATGCGCTTTATACGCGCTCAGACCCCAAGGCCTTCGGTTTCGAAACGACGGCCGATATTGATGATGGCGTAGAGATCGTCGGCCAACCGCGTGCTGTCGAAGCCGTCCGCTTCGCCGTCGGCATGACACACGACGGATACAACGCCTTTGCCCTGGGCTCTCCCGGAACCGGGCGACACTTCATCGTCGAGCACTTCCTGAAGAAAGAGGCCGCCCACCGGCCGGTTCCCCTGGAGATCTGTTACGTCAGCAATTTCTCCGAGTCGAACAAACCGCGATTGCTCCGGCTTCCGCAGGGAACAGCCCGGCAACTGAAGAACGATATGGGCGAGTGGGTTGAAGAGATATTAACAACCTTGCCCGCCGCTTTCGAAAGCGAGGAATATCAATCCCGATTGCACTCGACCGAGCAGGAGTTACGCGAACAGCACGAGCATGAACTCGAAGGGCTGAAGGAGAACGCCGTGGCCCGAGGCCTGACTGTGCTTCAAACGCCGGCGGGAATCATTTTCGCACCCCTTAAGGACGGCGAAGTCGTTTCCCGCGAAGCCTTTCAGGCACTCCCTTCAGAGGAGCGAGACCGATTGGAAAAAGACACCGAAGACCTACAGCAAGCGCTGCAGGTCATTCTACGGGCGCTGCCCCGCTTAGAAAGAGAAGTCCGCCGGCGGGTCCGGGCACTGAACAGGGAAATCATAGAATTTGCCGTCGGACACTTGATTGACGAACTGAGGGAAAAGTATTCCGAGCTCCCTTCAGTCCTGTCTTACCTTGACGCAGTTCAGGAAGACATCACACGCCATGCCGGCGAATTCATTCAGTCCCAGGATTCTCAAACAGCACAGGCTGCGTCCCATGAGGGCTCGCCCGCCATCCGGCGCTACAGCGTCAACATCCTCGTCGACCATTGCGATGCCGAAGGTGCTCCGGTGGTGTATGAGGCTCATCCGGTCTATGAGAACCTTGTCGGCCGGATCGAACACCAATCGCAGATGGGCACGCTGGTCACCGATTTCAACCTCATCAAACCGGGAGCCCTCCACCGGGCCAATGGCGGATTCCTGGTTATGGATGCCCGTCGGCTGCTGATGCAGCCCTATGCGTGGGAAGGCCTGAAGCGAACTCTGAAATCCGGACAGATAGAAATCGAATCACCGGGACAGGCACAGGGACTGTTGAGTACGGTTTCCCTTGAACCTGAACCCGCGCCTCTGCAAGTCAAGGTGGTCCTTATCGGAGATCGCACCCTCTACTACCTTTTGTGCCAGCACGACCCGGACTTCGCGGGTCTGTTCAAAGTTGCGGCTGACTTCGACGATCGACTCGATCGCAGTCAGGAAAACGAGCGACTGTACGCACGTCTCATCGCTGGCCTGGTCCGAAAAGGCGCACTCCTGCCCTTCGACGGAGGGGCCGTAGCGCGCGTGATCGAGCATAGCGCACGTTTGGTAGGCGATTCCGAACGGCTCAGCGGGCATATCGGCAGTCTCGGAGATCTGCTTCGGGAATGTGACTACTGGGCAAGAGTCGTCGGGAAGCACATGGTCTCGGCCGCGGAGGTCGACGTAGCAATCGGTGCGCAGGTGCGCCGGGTCGATCGAATTCAGGAGCGGCTGCAGGAAGAGGTGCTCCGAGAAACCATTTCCATCGATACGACAGGCAACCAGGTGGAACAGGTTAACGGGCTGGCAGTGCTCCAGATGGGAGATTTCGCTTTTGGCAAGGCCAGCCGGATTACGGCCCGCATCCGCCTTGGGAAGGGCGAGGTTGTCGACATCGAGCGCGAGGTCGAACTCAGCGGCCCGATTCATTCGAAAGGTGTCCTGATCCTGGCAGGCTTCCTGGGTGCCCGATACGCGGCCGAGCGACCGTTGTCCCTGTCCGCCTCATTGGTCTTCGAGCAGTCCTATGGTGGCGTCGATGGAGACAGTGCGTCGTCGACTGAACTTTACGCCCTGCTCTCGGCAATCTCCGGCGTAGGCATCAAACAGTGTATGGCCGTGACTGGATCCGTCAACCAGCATGGCCACGTTCAAGCGATCGGAGGGGCCAACCAGAAGATCGAAGGCTTTTTCGACTTGTGCCGGTCACGCGGTTTGACCGGAGAACAGGGCGTATTGATTCCCCAGGCGAACGTCAAACACCTGATGTTGCGGCGGGATGTCATCGAGGCGGTTGAAGCCCGCCAGTTCCATGTCTACCCGGTGGAAACCATCGATGATGGCATCGAGTTACTGACCGGCGTCGAGGCAGGTACGGCGGACGACACCGGTAGTTTTCCGCCCGACAGCATCAATGGCAAGGTTGAAGCCAGGTTGAAAACACTGGCCGAGGCTCAGCTCGCCTTCAGCAGGCCCGCAGATGCCAAACATTTTCCGGAAAAAGACAGCCAATGACGCCGGTTGAAGGCAGCAACAACCGCATTCTCGTCGCACTGGACGCATCACCTTGCAGCCTGGCAGCCCTAGAAATCGCAGCTCAACTGGCCGTAGCGCTCGAGGCCAAACTGTGCGGGTGGTATGTCGAAGACGAAAGCTTGATCCGGGGAGCGGATCTGCCCTTCACGAAGGCGATCGGATCGTTTTCAGGTGCGGTCCGTGAAGTCGAACGGCCAGAACTCGAGCGGCATTTAAGATTGCAGGCCGCAAAGGCCAGACATGCTGTCGCGACCATCGCCGCCCATGCCCGGTTGCCCTGGTCCTTTCAGGTCACCCGTGGTGGGGTCGCCGTAGAGCTTCTCCTGGCGGCCCATGATGCGGACCTGATCAGCCTGGGCCGGTGGGGTTGGTCAATGATCGGGTCCCGCCGATTGGGCACCACGACCCGGATGATTCTTGAACGGACGGATGCACCGGTGCTCCTGCTCGGTCCCCGACTCCATGCGGGGCGTTCGGTCGTCGCCATCTACGACGGAACGGAAGCCTCCGTCGACGCACTTCGCCTCGCCGCACGAATCGTCCATGTCCCCAACACGCCCCTCGTCATCGTGTTGCCAGCGACCGGCCAATCGGTCGAAAGACTCAGACAGAGCGCACAAACAGAACTCGATCGGCTGGGTGTCGACCGGGACGCCCGGTTCCGAACGATCGCCCGGCCGGATGCCGCTCTCCTGGGCGGCGTCGTTCGCGGCGCAGACGCAGGAATTCTGTTACTTCCGACCACTCAATTCTTCGAGAAGCGATTGGAGGAACTCCTCACCCATCTACAATGCCCCTTGCTGGTCGTCAAACGATAAAATCAGCGTCGATCGCCACGACAACATCCCGAAATCCCTATAGATCCCCTCACAGAGGACCGATAAGTGTGATTGAGAAGAACAGTTTGTCGGCATCTCTCACGCGTCGTCGTCGGGCGCTTTCGCACCCGGGTTCCCGACATGCCGGGGCAGGCAACGTGTGATCAGCGCGGGCTAGCAAGAATGGCAGGAAACCAGCAATCAAACTCCCTCGACCCACAGGATGAGGCAATGTCCGGGTTGCGTGAAATTACGAACACCATGCCCGAAGGTGTTGTCATTGTTGACAGCGCCGGGCGGGTTCTGTTTGCGAACCCGGCAGCCACACGGCTGTTCGGCCGGTCGGATGGGGAACTCGTTGGAACCGTGTTCGGCTATCCCATCATGGCTGCAAACCGCGCGGAATTGACGATCGGTGCTCACAAAATCGAGATGCAGGTCGAACGGACGACGTGGCAGGGACGATCGGTTTTTGTCACTTCGCTCAGGGACGACACACAGCGGTTGCAGGCCGCAGCGGACATCAAGAGCCTGAGCGCGGCTCTGGAAGAAGCCAATGACCACCTGCAAAGACTGGGAGTCAAGCCCATTCTTAGTTGAAACTCTCCACGGCTCACGATGGGTCATGCAACCTTCTTCTTCGATCTCGTCGACGTCTTCGCCTCAATTTTCAGCTCTCGCTGGAGGGCTTCGCGGAGCTTTGGAAGATGACGGTAGCCGATCACCTTCCTCAGGCGCGGTTCGATGTCGATGAGCGCCGTCGCCAACCAGCGTTGCCGCTGACTCGAGTTCTTCCAATGATCGACCTTCGCACACCTTTCCTCGACAAGGGCATTGACCGATTCCAGGCAATTCGTCGTCTTGAACGAACGGCCCAAGACCCCGTACACGCCGAGCCGATGCAACGTGAGGGTCTCTTCCAGGCCTTCCTCAAGGCTCGCAGCCCCCGATTGGTTTCGCTCCTCGAGCTCTCCATGGAGCTCTCCGAGCGCCGCCCGAGCTTCGTCGTACTCCGGGCGCTCGTAGGCCCGCTGCAGCCGGCGTCGCCACACGGCTTGCTCGGTCTTCGATAGGTATCTCACGACGTTCTCGCGTTTGTGCCATTGGCAGCGTTGGACCAGGGCTCGATTCCTGAATGCCTTCTTGACCGCCGCCCGCAGACCTTTGCCGCCGTCGACAATCACCAGCACGCCTTCAGAGATGTCCAGGCCCCGCTCCATCAACGAACGGAGAAACGGAGTCAGCACTTGCTCGTTCTCCGTGTCGGTCTCCACGAAGCCCAAGAAGCGTTTGTCGCCCGAAAGCGTGACGCCCAGGGCCACTACCATCAGGGCGTCGGCAAACGCCTTCCCGTCCAGGAAGATCGCCACGACGTCCTCGCCACTCAGATCCCGCTCCTGCATCTCCCGAAGTTTCGCGGCACTCGCCTGGACGAATCCTCGAGACACCGTCGAACTCGACAGTCCGATCGCTCCCGGAATCGCTTCAGCGGCCGATTCATAGTTCCGGCAGGAGATCCCATACAGCACACGTCTGAGCAGTAGCTCGTTCACCGCGCCACCCGGACTGAGTTCCTCGTAGGTCCGAAGCGGAATCTCCCCGCCCGCCACGCTGCGCACTCGAGGCACCCGAACCGGCACCCGCTGGCCACCCAGCCCCACGGTCCCCGGATTGCTCCCGTGTCGCCGGCCCCGCAACGCCGCCTCCTTTCGTGCGTATCGCTCACCCGCCAACGACTTCACTTCCTCGTCGAGCAACTCCTCCACGTGCATCAACCCCAGTGGGATCAACGCCCGAATCATCTCCACCTTCGAGTCCAATTCCAGTCCCGAGTATTCCTCCCGGCTCAGGACCTCGACCTCACCCAGCACACGCGACTTCTTGCGTTTCTTTACCGAACGTAACAGACTCCTCATCTCGGCTCCTTTCTCTTACAGGCTTGATGTTGTTTCTTCCAATACCATCAAACCATGGGGTTTGGAGCCGTTTCAATTTCCAACTAAGATTGGCACACATTCAAGACTGGCGACAATCGATCCACTTGCGGGAGTTTTGAATCGGCATGGGATTGAAAACGCGCTCTGGAATCATTTGAAAGAGGCGGGCCGGGCAGGAGCCAATCTTTCTGCCGTGTTACTGTCATGTGACGCCCTCGGAGACATCATCGAAAACCTGGGCCATGCCGTCGGCAATGTTCTGCTCAAGACGATTGCGGAGCGTTTGAAAGCGGCGCTGCGCCCCGCCGATCAGATTGCACGAATTTCCAGGGACAAATTTCTGGTGTTGCTCCCCGACACAGGGACCGCCCAGGGCCGACAGGTGGCCGAGAAGCTGCGTCACTCCGTCGAAGGTTCTCCTCTGGCCCTGTTTCCGCAAGCCGTGACGGTGCACATAGGACTTGCTGTCGTCGGGGCGCCGCAAGAAATCTGTTCGATCGAAGAAATCCTCGAGCTGGCCTACAGCGCGCTCAAGACTGATGCTCGGGTTGAGGTCGCACCCGTCGGGAGGAACGTGATATCTGCGGGTAGCGCGTTCAGGGTGCCGGGCCTGCGCGACCTCACAGCCGCAATCGAAAATGGCAGCTTCTACGCGGTATCCCAACCCATACTGGAACTGGCTGAGGAAAACATCGTCGGGCACGAACTCCTGAGCCGAGGGCCGGTTGGAGCCCTGGAAATGCCGTCCGATTTTTTTCGGTTTGCGCTGGAATCGAATCTGCTGGCTTCGGTCGACCTCTCATGCCTGAAGGCCTGCGTTGCGGTCAGCGAGCGGCTGATGCCCAGAGGCAAGTTGCATCTGAACCTCTTTCCATCAACGATCCTGGGCACGCCGAGCGAAAGGTTGATGGATCTCCTCACCAACACCCACGAAGACCTGACCTTCTGTATCGAAATCAGCGAGCAACAGTTCATCGGTGATCCCGCATGCCTCCGTAAACCCGTCGCCGCTTTCAAAGCAAAAGGCATCGAGATTTCCATCGACGACGTGGGCTTCGGCCGCAGCTGCCTGGAAACGCTGATCATGCTCGAGCCCGACATCGTCAAGATCGACCGCGCCTACGTTGATGGCGCATCCGAGGATCGAAATAAGAGGCGCCTGCTCCTCCGACTGGTCAAGGTTTCCAAGGCACTCGGAGCCGAGATCGTGGCTGAAGGCATCGAGTCGAGAGAGGATCTCAGACTGCTCACAGACTTCGGAGTCCGCTACGGCCAGGGCTGGTTGTGGGGAAAACCGGACAATTCCTACTTCGAATACCCCCAGGCGTCCTGACAAAATTGGGGTCAGAGCCCTAATTACCCAATTTACGTAACTGGAATAACTGTAGCGGTCAATTGGGTAATTAGGGCTCTGACCCCATTTTCAATGCCACTAGAACAAAGCCGTGGGACGTCGTTTCCAATCCTTACCTTTGTCGGCCGCAATACCTTCCATAGCCTCGACGTGGGCGCCGCTCTGTGTGAGGACATGATGCAAATCGTTACCGATGCTGATGAAGGTGAAATCCTTCTCGAGGAATTCGCCGACGCGGTCCGTTCCGAACAGGAACAAGCCTAGAATGATGTTGTTCTTCTGAGCCGCAGCCCGCAGCTTATCGGTGGCTTCCTGGAGTTCGTCCGACGTATACATCAAGGGAAACTCGTACTTTTCGTAAAGCCCCATCGACATGCACAGGTCATTTTGACCGAGAAACAGAATGTCCACCCCGGGTACTCGGGCGATCGCGTCAATGTTTTTGATGCAGTCCGCCGTTTCGACCTGAAGAGCCACGACGACGTTGTCGTTGGCCGCACCCGCGTATCCCAACAACCCATCTTTGTTCATACTTCGCTGTGGAAAATAGACAGATCGGGTTCCTGCCGTAGGATACCGGCAGCAGCTGACGGCCTGCGCCGCCTCGTCTGCGTTGTTGATGTAGGGCACCAGGATTCCAGTAGACCCCACGTCGAGTGACTGCTGAATTCCTGCCCGGTCGCTGTAGCCGGTGACACGGACCAGAGAAATAGCCCCACCACTGGATACGCTCCCAATCATCGTCGATAGAGTCTCATATCCCATCGGACCATGCTGGTTGTCTACCAGAAGCCAGTCGTAGCCGCTGTGGGCCAGTTGCTCGGTGACGGTCGGACTGTGCGCGTTTAAGAACAGGCCCATCTTGGGACGGCCCTCACGCAACTGCGCTTTGAAATCGGCCCCGGTCTGCATTTCACTCATTTTGCCAGTCTCCCTTCTATGTAGTCGCTTGGGAAATTCCCAAGCTATTGGCCGCATATATTAGTACGCCTTAGAACGCGAGTCCACGGACACCGGCGGCATACTGAAATCTCAAAAGATTTCACCGAATGAGAACGACCTGATTCGAACCGGGGCTTTACTTCGCGACCCCCTGTTACCAGCCGTGCTGAAGCAGTGACAATTATTCCATCGAGGTGGACTCTCGGGCTAGAATGGGGAGTTCGTCCTCTCGTCGTGGAGTTGTCTATCGCATGCAGCTGACCATCAACAACGTGACCATGCGCTACGGCGCCCGCTTCCTGTTTGAAGACGTCAATGCCAACTTCATTTCCGGACGGCGTTATGCCATAACCGGACCCAACGGCGCAGGCAAATCCACCCTCATGAAGATCATGACCGGTGACATCGACCCCACCCGGGGGTCCGTCACGCGGCCCGGCAGAATGGGTGTCCTGGCCCAGGATCACTTCACTTTTGACGCTTTTGGGGTAGTGGATACGGTGATCATGGGAAATCCCAGATTGTCGGACGCCCTGAGGGAGCGCGACGCTCTTTACCAGAAGGATCCCAGTACTCTGACGGACGAAGATGGAATGCGAATTGGCGAACTTGAAGGCATCGTCGGTGACGAAGGTGGCTACACTGCGGAAGTCGATGCGGCTACTTTGCTGAACGGCCTCGATATACCGGACAACCTGCACGACCAGAGGATGAACCAGTTGCAGGGCGGCCAGAAAGTGAGGGTTCTGCTGGCGCAGGCGCTGTTCGGGGATCCGGAAGTGCTGCTGCTCGACGAACCCACCAACAACCTCGACCTTGATTCGGTCCACTGGCTCCAGAACTATCTTCGTTCTTATGGCGGATGCCTCATCGTTATTTCGCATGACCGCCATTTTCTGAACGAAGTCTGCACGCATATCGCAGACATCGACTACGAAACGGTGATCGCCTACACCGGTGGCTACGATGACATGGTGCTGGCGAAGACCCAGGTGCGCACCCGAATCGAAGCCGGCAATGCCCAGCGCGAGAAAAAGATTGCGCAATTGCGTGAGTTCATTGCCCGGTTTGCGGCCGGCACACGATCGTCGCAGGTGGCGTCCCGGAAGAAGGAAGTGGAGCGGCTTCAAACCTCTGTTCTCGCCAAATCCAATATCCAACGTCCGTTCATTCGATTCGAACTGTCGCGGCCCTCGGGAAGGCATCCACTTGAAATCGAGCGGCTCGCCAAATCGTACGACGGCGTAGCCGGTCCGATCCCTGTGTTTCGGGACTTTACGGCATCGGTGACGCGCGGCGAAAAGATCGCCCTGATTGGAAGAAACGGCGCTGGAAAGACCACGCTGCTGAAGTCGCTGATTCCGAATGCCACCGGTTTCATCGATCGCCCGCATCAGCAGTTCTCCATCGATTCCGGAGACGTGAATTGGGGCCATGAAGTGACTGTCGGCTACTTCGCGCAGGATCACCGGGACTCCATTCCCGGCGGCGTCAGCGTCATCGAATGGCTGCACAGTTTCGATCCGGCCGCCTCACAGGAAGAGTTGCGCGGACTGCTCGGCCGGATGCTGTTCAGCGGGGACGATGCGCTCAAAAAAACGGACGCTCTATCCGGGGGCGAAGCGGCACGGATCATTTTCTGTCGCCTGATGTTGCAGCAGTCCAATTTCCTGATACTGGACGAACCGACCAACCACCTGGACCTGGAAGCCATCAATGCCCTTAACTTCGCGTTGCAACGGTATCGGGGCACCCTGTTGCTGGTGACTCACGATCACGATGTGATCGATGAAGTGGCTACGCGAATATGGCACTGCGACGGCGGCCGGGTTGAGGACTTCAAAGGGACCTACGGACAGTTCCTTTCTGAATCGGCGCAACTGGTGTAGGCTCACCTCCATCCGTGCTGCATCTGGGTCCACTGAACATCCCGTTACCAGCCATCCAGGCTGCCCTTTCCGGTTTTTCCGACCGCCCCATGCGGATGGTTTCCCGACGCTTCGGCGCAGGCTTTGCAATGGCGGAAGTCGTTCTCGACGATCACGTCGTTCTCAAGGGAAAGCTGCGCAATCGCATGCTGGCGATTGGAGCGGACGACCATCCCATCGGAGGCCAACTGCTCGGCAGCCGTCCGGAACCAATGGCAGAGGCGGCAAACGATCTGGTGGACGCCGGCGACGATCTCGTGGATATTAACTTCGGCTGTCCGGTCAGAAAGGTCCTCGGCCGATGCCGTGGAGGATTTCTCCTCAGCGATCCCCCACAGGCCCTGGCGATCGCAAAAGCCGTCATCACGTCGGTGGCTGGCCGTCGACCCGTGACGCTGAAGATGCGCCGCGGATTCGACAACTCGGCCCGTAGCGAGGCGGACTTCTTCCGAATTCTCGATGGCGCCTTTGCCCTGGGCGTCGCGGCAGTGACGGTCCACGGACGGACGGTCGACCAGCGCTACGTCGGCCCTTCAGACTGGGCCTACCTGGCACGGGTCAAGCGCCATGCAGGTTCAGGCACCATCCTCGGCAGCGGTGACCTCTTTACAGCGCGCGCAGTCCAGCGGATGATGCACGAGACCGGTGTCAACGGCGTGACCGTAGCTCGCGGATCAATTGGCAATCCGTTTATCTTTCGCGAATGCGATGCCCTCCTGGCCGGGGGTGCGGTCTCACCGCCCTCTGTAGCCGAACAACGCGAGGCGATCGAATTCCAGGTCACGGAATCGTCAGCGCATTACGGTGACGCCGGTCGGATGTTTCGAAAATTCGGCATCGCATATGCCGATCTGCATCCGATGCGGGACAAGGTGCGCGAAGCCTTCATCGGCGCTACAACGCTGGCCGC
The DNA here is from genome assembly GCA_965263045.1 of Terriglobia bacterium. Classification (GTDB taxonomy): domain Bacteria; phylum Acidobacteriota; class Terriglobia; order 20CM-2-55-15; family 20CM-2-55-15. The sequence goes on along the minus strand of CBDHGK010000041.1, from coordinate 1,776,007 downwards.
AATCGCGGAAGTCGTCGACACCTGGTATGACAGCGCGCGTGATTGGCCGGCGGTCAGGCCACGGGAAACGCTCAAGGACCTGGTCGCCTCCGGCGCGCGGCGGAACTGAGACCTCATACTTGGGCAGGCGCCTCGATCGCCCGCACGGATGGGATCAAAGGTTTGGGGGCAGAGGAAGACACGATGACGAATCGAGACACCCAGGCCGCCTGGGAATTCAACGACGCCACAAAACACTCGTACTCGAGCGTCCGGACCAATCCGCACCGGCTGGATTGGACGAACCAGCCGTTGCCGTTCAAGATCTATCCCACGCTCAAGCCGATCCAGCTGGCCCCATCGATTGACAAGGCCGGGGTTTCCGCGCTCGAGGCCGTGGCACGGACCGGGGGCAGTCCCGAGACGGATCGTGTTCCGGATCTGAAGAATCTGGGGCATTTGCTGTATTTTTCAGCCGGTGTCACCAAACAAATCGACTACCCGGATACCAAACGGTATTTCAGGGCCGCATCCTGTACCGGCGCTCTCTACGCTGTCGAGTTGTACCTTGTGTGCGGCAATCTGAGTGGTCTGGACGCCGGGGTGTACCAGTTCGGCCCCGGCGACTTCAGCCTGCGGCGTCTGCGCGAAGGGGACCATCGCGCTGCCCTGCTCCATGCCACTGGAAACGACCGGGCCGTGGCCCGTGCCCCGGCGACCATCATTTCTACCGGCACGTACTGGCGGAATGCCTGGAAGTATCAGGCCCGGACGTACCGCCACTTTGGCTGGGACAATGGCACGATCCTTGCCAACATGCTCGCAATCGCCGCATCGCTCGGGTTCGAGGCACAGGTCACATGCGGTTTCGTGGACTCCGAGGTGAATCGGTTGCTGGACCTGGACACAGACCGCGAAGTTGCTCTGACGATGATTCCCCTCGGGGCTACGCTCTGCGCCGCACCACCTCTCGGAGACGGTGTCCGGGAGCTGGGCCTCGAAACCGTACCTCTCTCAGGGAGCGAGGTGCACTACCCTGCAATGGGTCTCATGCATGAGGCGTCGTCGCTTCAGACTGGGGATGAGGTCGAGGCATGGAGGGCAGAAATTCCGATTGTCCCTCCGCCGTCCTCGCGCGTCGACGGTGTCTCCCTGCGGCCCCTGTCAGACAATCAGATCCCGAACGAAGGGATAGAGAGTGTGATCCTCAGACGCGGATCCACTCGGCAATTTGCGCAGGTACCGATAACGCTTGAACAGCTCTCGACGATGCTCGACCGGTCCACCCGGGGAATCCCGGCCGACTTCCTGAATCCCATGGGCGCGCACCTGAACACCGTGTACCTCATCGTGAATGCTGTCGATGGAATCGAGTCCGGTTCCTACGTCTACCACCACGGAGATCAGCAACTGGAATGTTTGAAACGGGGCGACTTTCGCCATGTGGCCGCCCACCTGGGCCTGGACCAACAGCTTCCGGGTGACGCCAGTGTCGCGGTCTTCTTGCTGGCGGATATGACGGCCATTCTGGAACGATTCGGGAATCGCGGTTACCGCGCGGTTCAACTCGAAGCTGGAATAATCTGCGGCAAGTTTTATCTCACCGCCTACGCGCAGAGACTCGGCGCGACGGGATTGACCTTCTATGACGACGAGGTCGTCGATTTTTTCTCGCCCCACGCGGCCGGTAAGACCGCGGTCTTTCTCATGGCGCTGGGCAAAAGCGTCAAGCGCGGGTAGATATTCGAAACCTTCATCGATCATGCATCCTGCCGTGGTCTGGGACGCACTCAATTTTTGCGAACCAGAAACAGTTGTTACTGCCCGTGTTCTTGGGGCGATAGACGAAAATGCGGCCAAGGCAATATCCCAGTTCAACGGGGCCGAGCTGGACGGTCGCGAACTCACGGTGAACGCGGCGAAACCGCAGGTGAGACACGGCGGCCTCGCTGCCGTGTCTTGCCTCCGCTCTCCCCCGACGCCGGATCCGCGAGACAACCCCAGCCTGGCCTGAGCCCCTGCCTAAAGAAATTTGTAATCCGGTCCGCCGCCACCTTCGGGCGGGATCCAATTGATGATCTGATAAGGATCCATGATGTCGCAGCTCTTGCAGTGGACGCAATTGGATGCAGCAATGGCGAGGCCTGTCGACCCGTCACTGTTCGATTCCATACTGAATACGGCGGCCGGGCAGAAGTACTGGCAGGGGTTGCCATACTCCTGACGACAACGGGTATGACACAGATCAGGTTCGAGAATCACAAGGTGCGCCGGTTGATCTTCTTCGTGTTCGGTTCCCGAATTGTAGACGTCGGTCAACTTGTCGAATGTCAACACCCGATCAAACGTGATGCTGGCGTTCGGGTTATCTCCGGAGCCGGTTTCCCTCAGTGCGCGCATACGGGTATGGCCGGCTTCGCCCGCGTACCGGTTCCGGAGTCCCCTTCCCCGGGTCACCATGCCCAGGCCGGCGTGCACGATTCCTCTCCAGAGTCCCTTCCTGAAGCCCTGGTGAAAATTCCGCACTTTCCACAGCTCTTCTTTGATCCAGCTGTCTTCAACCAATGTCTCGAAGTGCTCCAACCCTGAGGCAGAAAAATCGTTCGACTGAATCGCTTCGAAGGCCGCCTCCGCGGCCAGAATTCCGCTCTTCAAAGCAAGGTGGATGCCCTTCAATCGCATCGAATTGAGGAAGCCGCCGGAATCGCCGACAACCAGGCCACCGGCAAAGTGACACTGGGGCATCGCCCAGTACCCGCCTTCGGGAATAGCTTTGGCGCCATAAGACACCATCCGGCCCGCCTCGATCGCACCCCGGACCAGGGGGTGTTCCTTGAACTGTTGAAACTTCTGGTGAGGATCGAAACGCGGATCGTCATAGTCCAGACCGACGACGAGTCCAACCGAAACCAGGCCCCGATCCATGTTGTATAAAAATCCGCCTCCAAACTGCTTCGATGAGAGCGGGTATCCCAACGTGTGAATGACGCGTCCACGCTCGGACTCCTGACCGGGCACCTCCCACACTTCCTTCACACCCACGGAATAAGTCTGCGGATTTCGGCCGGTGTCCAAACCAAACGCTTCCACGACCTGCTTTGTCAGCGATCCCCGGACGCCTTCGGCCAACACAGTCAATCCGGCGCGAATGTCCACACCCGGCTCGTAGTTCCCTTTCCGGCGCCGGGCCCGATCGACGCCCTTGTCCCCGGTGCGGACTCCAACGACCTGATCATTCTCAATCAGCAATCCGGCACCGGAAAAACCAGCAAATATATCCACACCACTCGCTTCAACCACTTCCCCCAGCCAACGGACGAATTTGTTCAGAGAGATGATGTAGTTGCCCGAATTGCGCAGCGGTGAAGGAATGACGGGCAGACCGAGTTTCCAGTTCCGCGTCAAATAGTAAACATGCTCCGCCTCGACCGTGCTCTCGACAGGGGCGCCCCGGGCCAGCCAGTCGGGTATGAGTTCATCCATCCCGCGCGGATCGAACACGGCGCCGGAAATGATGTGCGATCCGATTTCCTTGCCTTTTTCCAGTACTGCAATCGTCAGGTCGCTCCGTCCGATCTGATTGAGCAGTTGTCTCAGGCGGTATGCGGTGGCCAGACCCGCAGGTCCGCCGCCGACGATCACAACGTCAAATTCGATAATTTCACGTAGCTGCGACATGGATGCAGGATAGCAAACCGGGGTTCGTTCAGAACATCATGTCCGGTTTTCGGAAATTGCCGGCCGATCCGCGAGTTTCGGGAAGCAGGCGGTAGACCTCGCCGATTCCAATGCCATCGGGGCGCTGCATCCAGCGGCCCGCACGTTTCCTGGGACAGCCCTTTCGGAGGACGGCCCTTTCGGACTCCGGATTACGTGCGTCGATTCGGCAATCCTAGTGACCTGTACCGCCCAAATCGGGACCGGCGCCGATGGGTCTTGCCGGGGAGATCGAGGCGCGAGACGGATGTCGATGTCTTCACATCGATGACGGCTCGCAACGAAGATATCGCCGGCAACGCCGTTTGGCCCGAACGCGGGTCCCGATTCGGGTGGTACAGGCCACTAGTTAAAACGTTTAAAGAGAAGAGCGGCATTGGTGCCGCCGAATCCGAATGAATTCGACAACACGTACTCGAGGCTGCCGTCGCGGCTTTCGTTGGGCACGTAGTCCAGGTCGCAATCCGGATCTGGATTTTCGTAGTTGATCGTCGGCGGGATGACCTGGTCCTGGATCGCGAGTACGCTGATGCCGGCTTCAACAGCTCCTGCGGCACCCAACAGGTGACCGAGCATCGACTTGGTTGAGCTGATGGGAATGCGCCCCGCATCGTCTCCAAAGAGCCGCTTGATAGCCATCGTCTCCAGGCGGTCGTTCGGAACTGTGGACGTCCCGTGGGCGTTGATGTAGCTGACCTGATCGGGCGGAACTCCCGCACTCTTCAGAGCATTCTGCATCACCCGGTAGCCGCCGTTTCCATCTTCCGATGGGAGTGTAATGTGGTAGGCATCGCCACTCATGCCGTATCCGACGAGCTCCGCCAGAATGGGCGCACCACGCTTCTTCGCCATCTCGAGATCTTCGAGTACCAGAATCCCGGCCCCTTCACCCATCACGAATCCGTCACGCTCCAAATCAAATGGCCGGGACGCCCGTTCGGGCGCGTCATTGCGGGTTGACAGAGCCCGCATGGCCGCAAATCCACCCACTCCCATCGGTGTGATTGCAGCCTCGGAACCTCCGGCAATCATTATGTCGGCCGCACCCCGGAGCATGAGCTCGTAGGCATCGCCCACTGCGTGCGCTCCCGACGAACAGGCCGTGCACGGGGCAGAGTTCGGTCCTCTGGCCCCAAACCGGATGGAGACCTGTCCGGCGGCCAGATTTATGATGCTCGATGGTATGAAAAACGGAGAAATCTTACGGGGACCCCCGCGTATGAAATTGTAGTGTTCCCGCTCGATAATGTTAAATCCACCAATACCGGATCCGATGAACACCCCGGTTCTTTCGGAAAGCTCCGGCGTGATTTCCAGGCCAGACTGTTCCATTGCAAATGCGGAAGCGGCAATCGCACAGTGGATAAACCGATCCATTTTCTTGACCTCTTTCTTCTCGATCCAGTCCAGCGGATCGAAATCGGTCAACTCTGCCGCGATCTTCGTGGAAAACTGCGTTGTGTCGAATCGTGTGATCTGTGAAATCCCACTTCGACCCCGGCGCAGGCCTTCCCATGTCGCATCGGTTCCAATTCCGAGTGCGGTGACGAGTCCGACACCTGTAACGACGACTCTCCTCTCCAAGACCTGAAACCTCCGAATCCGCCTACTTCTTGGGACCGTGCGCTTCGATGTAGTCCATCGCTTCCTTCACCGTGGTGATTTTCTCAGCCGCATCGTCGGGAATCTCGATCCCGAACCCCTCCTCCAACGCCATGACCAGTTCCACCGTGTCCAGGGAATCGGCTCCCAGATCGTCGATGAACGAAGCCGTTGGCGTGACCTCCGATTCGTCGACACTCAATTGCTCGACGATTATCGCTTTGACTTTCTCTTCAACCGAAGAAGACATTGACACAACCTCCGTCTTTCAAATGATTCTCTATATACGCCGTGGGGCAAGAAACTCGGGGAAGGGCAGCCTCGGCCGGATGAACGCGGGAGGCCCCCTTCACTGCAGACTTTGCAGAGTGGCCACGGCGTGGTCCAGCGAAGCCTCGTCCTCCGCGTTTAGCATTGTAACCGACTTTTCAACGGAACGAAGCAGCCCGGTCAGGACCTTGCCTGGCCCAACTTCGACAAAAGTGTCGACTCCCGAATCGAGAAGAAAACGCAGGGTTTCATACCAGCGAACCGGCCGGGACGTCTGCCTCCGCAGCGCTTCACGTGCTTCAGCACCCGTACGCACCACCTGCGCATCGACGTTCGTCACGATGGGAAACTGCGGATCTGTGAATTCGATGGCACTCAGATCTTCAGACAGGCGCATCTCCGCGGGCTGCATCAGACTGCAATGAAACGGAGCGCTCACCGGGAGGAGCAATGCTCTGCGGGCTCCCGCGCTTTTTGCCTCGACGACGGCGCGTTCGACTGCCGGCCGATGGCCTGCAATCACGACTTGAAGGGGTGAATTGAAGTTGGCGGGCGTCACGACATCTGCTCTCTGAACGCGCTCACAGACGGCTCGCACCCGATCGGAATCGAGTCCAAGTATGGCCGCCATCGCACCTTTGCCGACCGGAACAGCCTCCTGCATATAACGCCCGCGTTTCCGAACCAGCGACACGGCGCTCGAAAAATCCAGCGAACCCGCGGCAACCAGAGCGCTGTACTCCCCAAGGCTGTGTCCGGCGGCGAAATCGGGCGTGACACCGCGTTCCGCCAGTACACGGAAAGCTCCGATTGCAGTCGTCAGGAGCGCCGGTTGCGTGTTTTCGGTGAGCTTCAGCGCTTCCTCGGGCCCCTGGAAACACAGTTCGGATATGGGAAAGCCCAGCGCCGCATCCGCTTCCGCGAAAAGGGTGGCCACAGACGGAAACCGGTCGGCCAGTTTCTGACCCATTCCGGCGTACTGGGCACCCTGACCCGGGAACATAAGAGCAATTTTATGGGATGGCATACGTAGGATACAGGAAAGGGGATGCTAACCGATCACGCCGGAAGGCGACACGCCGGTGCCACTCCCGACGACGGGTTCAGGACTGGAATGATTCGGCTTCGTCAGGCCAAGCCTATGAAATTCCCGTTCGAACTCTTCGTTGACATTCTGTTCACAGAATTCGTGGGCCACCCGAATCGCATTCTTAATCGCATTTGCGTTCGACCGTCCGTGACATATGATGCCGATTCCCTTGATACCCAGCAGAGGCGCGCCCCCGTATTCGGAATAGTCCATTCGGCGGCTGAACTGCTGGAACGCTTTCTGGGCCAGAATGTATCCAACCTTCGCCGAGAGCGTTCGGCGCAGTTCGTCCCCCAACATTGACGTGACGGTTTCTATGAGGCCCTCACTGAGCTTGAGTGCAACATTCCCCGTGAAACCATCGCAGACAATCACATCGACATCACCCTTAAAGATATCCCGGCCCTCTATATTGCCCACAAAGTTCAGTGGAGCCTGCTTCAAAGTCTTGAAGACTTCCTTGGTCAGCTCGTTGCCCTTGGAATCTTCCTCGCCGATCGACAGCAAGCCGATTCGCGGGCGACGAATGCCGAATATAAAGCGCGAGTATATGTCGCCCATGATCGCAAACTGCTCCAGGTGCAAGGGCTTGCAATCGACATTCGCTCCGACGTCGAGCAGGATGGATGGTTTGCCTTTCTGTGTCGGCAGAACGGTTGAAAGCGCCGGCCGGTCCACTACGGAAAGCGAACCGGCAACGACCTTAGTTGCAGCCATGACAGCGCCCGTGTTACCGGCACTGACGATTCCGGAAACGCGGCTCTCACTCATCAGGTTGGCGATGATGCGTATCGACGAATCTTTCTTCCGGCGGAGCGGGCTCATCGCAGATTCTTCCATACCCACGACTTCGCTGGCATGGTGGACGTCTATGGAAAGACCGGCGGTCTGGTGGGTTCCAAGGGCTTTTTCGATGCGATCGGACTGACCGACCAGCACGACATGCACGCCATATTCAGCCGCAGCGAGCACGGCGCCCTCGACTTCTACCTCCGGAGCGTGATCGCTCCCCATCGCGTCGACTGCAATTTTCGTCACGGGATAGCTTTACTCTTCGGCGGTCTCTATCACTTCGCGGCCCTTATAGTAGCCGCAGTGGGGACAGGCACGGTGCGGCAATCTCTGCTCGTGACAGTTGGAGCATTCGGCAAACGTTGGCGCCGTCAAAGAGTCATGAGTGCGCCGCTTGTTCTTGCGCGCTTTCGAATGTCTGCGTTTTGGATTTGGCATGACTTAGTTATTAACTCCGACCTATCCGGGATTCTCCAATTGTTTCTTAAACTCTCGAAGTGTTTCGAATGCCGGATTGATCTCGGAGGAGGAACATTCACACGTGTCTTTGTTGAGGTGGATCCCGCAAACTGGACACAGTCCACGACACTGGGATCGACACAGAGGCTTCATCGGCAGAGCGAGAAGAATCTGCTCCTCGATAATCTCATTCAGCCCCAGCTCGGTCCCGGTAAAAAACGACGTCTGGGTGTCGGATTGATTCAGCCCGATCTCTTCGTGTTCAGCGTAGATGAAACTCTCCCGTTTCTGGAAATATAAGTCGAACTGTCTTCGAACCGACTCTCGAACCGAATTGAGACACCGCACACACTCCATTTCCACTACGGTGACGAGTGCCCCGGACAGCCGGAAATCGGAGCTCTTCCGCTCGACGAAACCCGAAAAGTCCAAAGCACCGATCTGCTCAAGCCCGTGTTTGGATAGTTCCAGTTCGCCCGGCGCCAGAGAGCCCTCCAGTATCAAACGATCCGTACCGATATCGGCCAGATCGATTTTCGCGGCTCCGGAGAAGCGCGGTCCATCGGGAGAAGTTCTGGATTTCACCTTCAATCTGCTAAGCCCTGACTGGAAGCCCGACCGACTCGATCCATGCTGGCCTGGCGAACCGGATTGCGATCATGAGGGGTCTTCGGAGGTATCGGTGCGGCCCAGTCTTACCAGTGCCCGGTCCGCGTCCGCAAAGAACGGGGAGTCTGGATGATCGCCCACAACAGACTGGTAATAGCCGCGAGCCTCATCCGGCATGGACGTTGCCTCATGAAGCCGGCCGAGTTCGTATAAGACTGCACTCTGGGAATAGCCCCCGGTATCGGCCAGCAGCTGATAGGCCTCGATCGCTCTCTCCATTTCGCCCTGTTTCTTATAGGTTTCAGCCAATGCGAAAAGCGCGACCTGGCTGACGACTGCATCATCCGATTCGCCCAACTCGGTGAGGATTGAGATTGCCTGAGCGGAATCCCCCAAACCCTCATGGCTCAGACCGGCATAGTACCGGGCGATCCGGGCTGCAGGCTGATCAGGATGGTCAACCTCAACGCGGATCGCTGCCTCAAGAGTGGCCTGGAATCTGGCCTCATCGGTCATGCCTTCAATGGCCGTCGTATAAATCCGAATGACTTCGCCCAGGGCGCTCTGAGCCCGGGCCTCGCGGTTCGACGCCATAACGCTCGATACCACGACGATGGCAACGGCAACGACCAAGACTGCCGCTGCGATGGCAATGGTTTTTCCATGTTCCACAACATAATTTGTCACTGACTCGAGGACTGAGGTGATCTCGTCCTTCTGGACCAGTTCTTTACGAGTCAACTTCTTGCGCGCCAACGGACTCACCTCCTCCGGCCTGTAAACCTCGACAGGCGGACTGCAATCGATTCCAAACTCATTGATCTTAAGCCAGCAATAGGACAAACACAAGTGAGCCCGACCCGAGTCGCTCGGACCCATCTTCTTCGAATTTCCAACTCATGAAGTCCACTTTCAAACGTCCGGTGCTTCTACATCATAAAAACCGTGCCGTACCAGAGGAGCAAGGATGCATCGGTCCGGAAAATCCTGCGATCAACAGAGGTTCTGTTCAGAACGCCGACTACCATCCGGTCCACAGAACCCGGCTCGGTCCATCGGGCGTCCGGACCGCAGCTGGGCCATCCGATTCGGGTGTTACAGGCCACTAGCTGGCATGATCCCCGACCGCATCCGGGCCCTGATCACGGGCCACATTTGACGCCCTGACGAGGGACTCGAACGCTGGCATGAACTGGTCGAACAGTGCGATGCATGCCTCGTCGGATTTCGAATCCGGCCCGACCTTGAACAGGTGGTCGAGGCGGTCAAGTGGATCGTCCCCGCCGCTTTTGAGCGGAGCGGATAATATCTGCGCCGCAAGTGCGATCTTCTCTTCTGCACTGTTCGAATTTCCGGCTTGTTCCAGGGTTCCCGATTCCTGCCGCCGTCGGTCAGCGTCACTGACATTCCCGGGGCCGGGTTCCAGTACGCCGTCCAGCACGTGCTCGACGACCCGGCGTAAGTATGCAACCGCACCAATACCGAAGTTCGAGTTCCGATTGCTCAACGCCTGCCGATAGAGTTTCAGGCCAGCATCCGACAGCATGGTTGCAAGATCCCTGGAAACGACATGGAAATAATGCAGCGGTGGATACTGGCCAATTTTTTGAAACAGACCACCGTCCGGCGTCAGATACCAGTAAAATGCAAAGTAGATCTCGCGCCGGTCACAACCGTTGCACGTATAGCTGGCGTTGTGAGGTTCCTTGTTGAGATAGATCCGACCTTCCCCACCCACACCCCCTCCAGTCCGCCGCCAACGCCCGTCGCCTTTGCAGTTTGAACAGGGCAGAACGATTTCTTGCGGGAGCACTCCAAAGGTTTCGCCTTCGGCATCGAGGAAATGCCGGTCGGGGTCGGTGTACTCAAAGCGCCGGTACAAGGGCCAGGACTCCAGGACCTCGATCAGCCCTTCGGTCAACTCACGAAAAACTTCAAAACCGTCTGGCATTTGCTGAGTCATGAATTGTCTGGTAGTTTCCGGATCTTCCAGGTCCCGTTTTTCTCGTCAAACCCGGATAACGCCGGCGCAGGGCCGGATGCGCGACAGGCAGACTCGAATAGCTGATCATACCATTTATCAACAACTTACCTTCAAGCCCACCGATTGCGGATCCCCCATCGCAGCCGGATCGCCCGACTCAGGTGGTCGTTGCTACCAATATCATCAGTGCACGTCGTCGGGACGGAGTTTGTCACACGCTGGTGTCCCCTTCGAGACCTCTCTCCGATGCGGCTGCCATGGAATCACGGCGGCGCTAGAATGCGGCTGACACCTTCGATTGGAATGCGACACCGTCAGTTTCGACGGGCGTGGATTCCAGCATGCGGGACATGTCGTCCGAACTCCCTCTCGTGACGCCCAGATGCATCGGGCCGGCCGGATGTCTGACACATGATGAGGGGCGGGAACGAGTCGTTTGCGTTGAGCGTGGGAACGCGGTAGCGTAGTGGATGGTGCACTATGTGGAACTGGTTGAAGCAGAATGTTGCGGCTCTGGTGTCGGTGGCGTCGGCTGCGATTCTGGTGTTTCTGGCCGGCATGTTATGGGCCAGCCTGCAACTGTTCCCGGCGTACTTCGTGAGCGCCGCAATCAATGCAGCCAGGGATTATAGCGTCAATGGTGCGGCCTACCTCGGATTCGTCCCCTTGCAGCACTTGGAGCCCCGGCGGTATCCCGACAACGGCCTCGTGACCTCTATCCCGGAGCGGATGGCCCCCGGAGTGACGTTCATGACCGGGCTCTTCGGTAATAAGCTCGGGGCGCGACTCTATGCCGCTGACGGCACCCTCCTCCACGAGTGGCCGACCGATTTCTTCAAGGTCGAGACCGATCGAATGAAATTTCCATTCGATGCCCTGCTCCATGGCGATCATCTCTATCCGAATGGTGACATGGTGGCCAACATGGACGGAATTGGTCTGCTACGGGTCTCGGCATGTGGAGAGATAATCTGGCAGAATCAGGTCCCCACCCATCACTCGATATCTGTCGACGACGACGGGATTATTTGGACCCCGGTCTATGCGGCTGAGTACCGGGACACGCCCTTGCAGACAGGGGGGTTCCGATTCGATAAAGTCGCCCGTATCGATCCGGACACGGGCAAACGAATAGACTTGATCGACCTTGTCGCCGTGTTGGTCGCCCAGGACCTTCAAGGCCTGGCGCTGGGCAATATCGTCGATCCTAGTGACATGATGCATCTCAACGATGTTGAAATCCTGACCGCGGAAATGGCCGAGGCCTTTCCCGACTTTAGCGCTGGGGATATTCTGCTATCCAGCCGACACTTCAGCCAAATTTGGGTCCTGGACGGGGCGACGCACACTCTCAAATGGTGGATTGCGGGACCGACGATTGGCCAACACGACCCGGATTTTCAGCCTGACGGCACGATCACGGCCTTTGACAACCGCCCTGGAGCTCCCGTTTTTCGGGGAGGCAGCCGAATAGTGAAGATCGATCCGCAAACCCATGGCGTCGAGACGCTCTATGCTTCCGATGAGTCCAACAACTTTTACTCGGGCTTTCGCGGCAAGCATGAGGTATTGGAGAACGGCAATATTCTGATTACCGAGACCGATGCGGGCCGCGTGTTCGAAGTGACCCCAGCGGGCGAAATCGTCTGGTCGTACCTCAATGGCTGGGATGAGACTCGCGTCGGATGGATCATGAGCGCCACCCGGTACCCCGCTGAATATGCCGCGATTGGCGAGATTGCCTGCCCCGAGTAGCCCGGTTCATTGAGAGGGCGAGCGGACCGCACTGCCGTGGCAAACCCGAGGACAAACTACTAGATTAGTGGAGGGGAATGCCGGAGCGCTCTTGACCGTCTCAGATTCTGTCAGCGAAAGCGACATGAAACCGGCAGTGAATCGGCTCGATGGCGCCAAGTTTGGGGCCACGGGCGCCCACGAATGAGGTTTCGGCCAATGACCCTGGGAGGACTCGAACCTCCGACCTCCGGTTTAGGAAACCGCTGCTCTATCCACCTGAGCTACAGGGCCGCAACCTTTGAGCTTAACAACTCATCGAAGAGAATGGGAGCCGCTTTCGACCCCCATCTAACACTCATCTAACAACTCGCAATTCCACATTGACGAACCGGGGATCATCAGGTGGCCGCGATCCCATTCTCCGGAACGGCGAAGAAAGCGTCCATCTTCTCCGCGGTTTCCTTTCCATGATCGCGTACAGCGTGCCCGTAAACGTCGATGGTCACGTCAATGCTGGAATGGCCCATCCTCTCAAGAAATGGAGTATCCGGAAATCCCGGGGCGGTTCATATCGTCATTCGAGTGGAAAACAGGGCGCTGTCGCGCCTGTCTTTGCACGCTTAAGCCGCTTGTCTTGCGTATGAATCCGAGTTGCAGCCGATCATTAGTCCGACTCGCACGGAGGTGGACACAGATGGACGACGGGGCTGACGACGCCGACATTGACGCGTCCAACTTGAAATGGTAGGGTCGCCGCCTGTGGCTCGGATTCCGAACCGAAAGGGCCGGAAGCACGGGGCTTCGTCCGGCCACCTAAACCCTCCTGGAGGTGACAGATGCTCCGTTCAAAGAAAAAACTTCTTTTTATCGCGCTCATCGGCATTCCGTTTTGGATTGCGAGCCCACTCGGCATCCACCATTCGGCGGCCCAGGAAACGTTTATCCCGCAAGTCCCGTGGGGCGATTTTGGAACGGACCGATGGGGCTCAGACATCGTCGTATGGAACGACAGCGGTGTGGATTGCGACTACAGCTTTGATCTCACCCAAGGAGCGAGGGTGCCGACCTTCCCGCTGCCCAATTTAGACGGCGCCCAGCAAACGAACCCCTACATGTTTTCGGTGGGGCCGAACGCTAGAAAAAGGATCAAGATCAGGACACCGGGGACCGGAAACGGTGTCGGCGCGGCGGTTATAGACAGCCTTCTGGCCCAGTGTGGGAGACCTAACGTGACCATTCGCTATGAGATCACCGATCCGGCCGGCACTGTAGGCGAGCTCGTCAACTACCCCGCACCGGATCACATCCGCATCGGCGACTGCGTAAGGTTTGGGTTCACTCATAATGAATTTGAGCAACTGGCAATAGCCATATTTGCACGGAATTCCTTGAGTTCGGTCAATTTCAGAATAAGGGTGCTTGACCCAAACGGCGTGCAGATGGGTCCGTCGCACAGTGAACCATTCGGCGGAGGCCACGACGCTTTTCTATTGACGGAACGCATGGACATACCCAACTTTTTTGAGGACGGAACCATGGAGGGCTGCCTGGATGGGCCCTCCAATTTGAATATCAAATTTCCTGATGAGGCTGCCATCCTTGCGCTGAACGTCAAGCAATTGGGCCGGGTCCAGACTGAAATCCTTTTTCCGGAGATATTTCGAGAGACATGCACGGAAGGTCCGTTCACTAAATGTTTGAACCGCGGTCGCTTCAAGGTCGAAACGAACTGGAGGGAGGCCGCCTCTAGCGGTCAGGCGCTGGTTTTCCCAACCAGCGACGATGGCGCAAAATTTTACCTCGGTCTCTCGAACAACCAGATGTTGGTGCAGTTACTGGACAAATGCTCGACTGGTTTTAACAGCTTCTGGGTCTTTGCCGCCGCCCAGACCAACGTCGAGTATGACCTGACCGTCACCGATACGGCTACCGGCGAGTCCAGAGTGTACGAAAACCCACTGGGACAGCCGGCAGAGGCGATCACCGATACATCGGCCTTCGCCACGTGTCCCTGAGCCGGTGTGGAGTCCCCTCAGCCAGTCCTCCGCGCGCCGGCCTGCCCCCGTGCGGGTTGACATAACCAATTAAAGATTCTTGCTGCGCGAAGCCGCGGCAAAATCCTGGATCAACACCGATACGACGACGTTGACCCCACAGCACCAGTCATCAGACCCTGCTTCCGAGTAGAGGAAGCCGCTATCGGTTCGTAGGTATCTCCTTGGCTGTATCCGCATCGTTTCAATGGTTTATTCAGTAGTGCGACCGCACATCGCGGCCCAGGCGGGGCAACCGGTGCGAGCGTGCGCCTCTCAAACCATTCGGAGTTCGATAAGGCGGTCAACAAGAACAGAATGCTGGCGGGGCGCGGCGACGGTCCGCATCCCTATGAACTGTGGACGGACTGGGTCGGGCGTTATTTCCAGCTCATGCAGCATTGGGCCTGGGCGGCCGAGCTCCGACTGGCGGAGGCATTGGCTGAACCGGTGCGTATAAGCGAAATAAGCGGGGTCTGAAGACTATAGCGGCGCTGACAGTGTCGCCGTATGGGTATTATGTCAACCCGTGCGCGGCCACAGGCCGTCGCGCGACTCTGCAGAATATTTCGGAAATCAGGGCTCGCGGTGGCGCAAGAGCAATCAAGAAAGACAGTCTTCGGGAGGAAGACTTGGAACGCATGCCTGAAGCGTGATACCAACCAATGATGCGGACAACATCGAGCGTTATCATTGCTCGACGAAGAATTGACAACCGGCTCTTAGCAGATCAGCTTTTTTGTGCGAGTTACTTTGACGACGTACAAGCGAGAGCGACAAATGCGACGGTTCAAGTCTCCACGGCAAGCTCGACTCTTCCTCTCGATGCATGGAGTCGTTCTGAATCTTTTCCGATTGGCAAGGCACAGCCTAAATCCGGCTCACCACGGATGTTGCGGGCGCGTTCTTTCGCAACTTGGGAATCGGCCACGGTCGCGTGAAAAACCTGCGGGCATCTGGTCCCAGTTCGTCATTCGGTTCTTAAGCGGACAATACCAGAACTCCCGGTCAACATCGGATTCGCCGCCGGACGGTTTTGTGTTTTTGTAGTGCCTGAACAGCCGGTCGGCGCGCTGTTTATGGGAATCAACGATAACCCACCGAGGATAGGTGCCGTTAACGGGACGCTCTCGGTCAACGCTTTCGAAGCTTTGTTAACGTTCCGGGGACGGTGACTGTGCAAGTCTGTGAGGTTGGAGAGAACTTGTAGAAGACTTGCACCTAAAGTACGAAATCCGGCAAGAAAGGAGAAATCGTGGCTACAAGCAAAGCAGTTGCTAAGAAGAAAACTAATACAAAGACGGAGGTCATCCCCAGAGCGAAGAAGCGGATCGTGGCTATCGCCGTCGATCTGGAGGTCATGACTCCCGATCGGCTGAAGAAGATGATCTTTGGTTTTTCAAACGGGACGTCGAAGGGCGTTGAGACCTGGACAATCAAGTTCCAGTTCCTGACGCGCGAAAAGAAGACCGACAAGTTCGGCGATCCGCTCGTGAAGCTCGAAGTCAAGGTCGATTCCAAGAACAACGCGTTGGCAGAAGAGACGGCGACGAAGGGCATGAACAGGGCCCAGGTCAAACACGCGATTACCAAAACCGCGCCCGTTGCGGAAAAGGTCAGCCAGAAGAAGGCGCCAAGCAAGCTTGGCGAGCGGGCCGTCCAGAAAGTCGTCCCAGCGAGGAAGCAGTGAACGAGGTGGTCCGTGCGCTGGGCTCAAGCTTGCAAGTTCTGGTCGCTGGGTTGTCACTGGTTGCCGGAGGCCTCGCCCAGGACAGCGACATTGCTGTCGGTTCCGGATGTGCAGGCATCTCCGCACAGGAACTCTCCTCCTATCGGGTCGACCAGCTGCGGTTCGATGCGGCGTTTGATTTTCTGGGATCGTTCCAGGATCAACTGGAGGCGCTCGGACCAAGCCTGCCTCAACAGCAAGGCGCTCTATACGTTGACGGCGATGTCCTTGAGAGCACCCGCCGGATTCGGGATACACTCGGGTCCGGCCCTGACGCGATCGGTCTGCCGGTCGCTATAACTGTGGTACTCGCAGTGATCGAGAACTGCCGGGGCGACCAGGCACCGCAGACGCTCGAACTGACCTACCAGGTTTTTTCCTCGCACATACCGTTTCTTTCCGGGCGCACGGTCGAAGACAAGGATCAGGAATACCAGGACCCGGCTGGAAGTGCTGGAGTAGGTGATACGAACCGGTTCCTTCCGGTGCTCGGATACGAGGCGGCAGGTAAGCTGATGGCCGGCGGTAATTTTGTGTCCAGAGGCCTGGCGCCATTCGACGCGCTGACTCTGGGAGGCCGCGCCGGTCCGGACTCTAAGTCCGCCAGGGCTTCCCTCGAAGACGCCCTTGCATTCCAGCATTCCTGGTTCAGTGGTCTGAAATGGAAGGTTTTTCACCGCTATGAAGATTCGCCGTCGCCTTCCGGAAAGCTTCGGCGGAATCGCGGGGGCGGGCAGGTCGAACTGCTGATGGGACGCCAGAATCCCACGCTGCGTAGCGGCGTTGGAATCGAAACGGGAAGTACGGGCAGCCTGCTGTCGTCCAGTACACTTCCGGTTAACGTGTCCGCCGGCACGCGTCAGACGTCGGTCAAGGGCTTTGTCGGCCTATCGAACCGGGCGCGTCGCCATGCGCTATCCACGTCGTACGGTCTGCAGTTGGCCAGCGTCGGCGACCGCTTCGGCACGGGATTCCGCAAACACTTGGCCGATGTCCGATACACGACGAGTTTGTTCCCGGCACGGCACCGGCCGCTCCGGATTGATGCCCGTTTGAACGGGGGATGGATCGAAAATTTGGGAACGGTTCCCGTCACCGAGCGATTCTTTGGCGGTAGCGTCGACCGGAACTTTCTGGAGGGAACCGACTGGTGGTTACGGGACCAACCTGTTCTCCGCAGCGTATCGCAGAACAGCCTGGCGACCGGTTCGGAGATCGGAGGGACCCGTTTCCTGTCGGCCAACCTGACCGTGTCACCGACCGTTTGGGGTGTTCCGTTAGTTCCCAATGAACTCGAAGCAGGCCGCGAATTGCTTGAAGGGCAGTTGACGAGCGCGCGTTCTACGCTTTCGGTGTACTACGAGACAATCGATCCGGCAATGCGTCAGGCCCTTGCGATGACGGATGAAGTCGATGCTCTTTCCGAAGCGGTCCGTCAGGCCGTGCGAATTATCAACGGGACGGACCTGGATACCGCTGGGGAGTTGGAGGACCGACTGCTCGATTGTATGGAGTACGCCATCTCCGCATCTGACAGCATCGACAACATAAACTCGCCGGGCGCCGGCACCTATTTGTCTTCTCTTGTCGAACCTCAAGGCTCGATTGACATGATCATCGGCTGCGCTCATGACCTAGAGCCATTGGTCGGAGACCTCACCTCCCTCATCTCCATGCTCGAGACCCGCCAACTCGTTTTCAGACCATTGGTCCAAAATGTCGATTCGGAGGCGGCCGACCGCCGAGCAGCGGATGACATGGCGTTCATCGAAAACGTTGTGGGAACGCTTTTCGACGAAATCAATCTCACATCGGTGGCTCCCGTCATTGCGTTTGACGCAACGCGAATGTCGGCGTCCGACATCCCCAGCGTGAGACCTGAGTGGCGGTACGGAATCGGGGGCGGCCTGCAACTCGGCTTCGTCGGCACAATATATTTCACGATCGGCTATTCTTTTGACGTCAATCGTCCGGCGGGCGCCCCGCGCGGCGCCGTATTCGTTTCGACGGATTTCATGAATCTGTTTTACTGAACAGTGATGAGATTCAACGTCGGGAATACGACAGAACTGGCTTCCTGCAAGCGTGCAGGACTGTCAGGTCAAGCTGTTTGGTCGCATTTTCGCCCCCGTCGTCCACCCCGAAGTCATTGATTTCTTGTCTCACCTCCAGCAGATACCATCCATAAATCGGACGGATTCACCTTAACTCGATTTATGAAAGGGGCTGTCAAGAGAAACAATTCCCCGACGGGTTGCAGCCTGGACACGGAGTCGTTATCGAGGCAGCCAGCCCTATGTTCCGTTAGGCGAGAACCTTCCAGCAAATGAAGAACAGGCCTTGCAACACCGTGACGGAGTTCGGAAACTGAACAGCAAATTCGGGACGGCCAATGCCGACTATAGATCTATCTGAGCCTCGAGGGCTATCGCTGTTTCCGGTCCTGCGAGGGGGGATAGAGACAATACGTGCCCTTTGGACAGAGTCCGTGGACAACAAGTTAGGCAGATCCTCACCCTCGATCCGCGCCGTTTCCTGCTCTGTCGGCCATGCCTGTTCCGACGGCAGTGGACTCGAAAACGGCTATGGTGTCGCACTCAGTTTCTTGGCATCGAACGTTTCCCCTTTCTTCCAAATTGTCAGAGCGACGGTTGCCATCTTCCGTGCCAGAGTCAGGCGAACCATCTCCGGGCGCATACCTTTATCTTTGAGACTCTCCAGATAGTCCCGCCAGGGATCGCTCTGAACACCCGCGGCGGCGGCAGAGACGAAGACCGACTTTAGACGACTGTTGCAGTTCCGGTTCAATCCCCGTGTGGCCACGGGTTTGGACCGCCGCCGCACACGACCCGCCTGAAATTCGTACTCTGCGCTGCTGTCCGTGACGACGGCCAGACCGATCGCACCATTCCGACCCGTAACAGCTCGGACAGTCTCCGTGCGTCGGGTTTATCTCCTTTCGATCCTTCCCGCAGCAGTTTGTTCCGCTGGAACTTTCGCGCAGATTGCTAGCCTTGAATGTGAATCAGTGATAACGTTCGGCAAAATCTCAACTCGATTCGTTTCCGAATCTCTTTAGCTCAGACGAACGGCTCGTCTGAGTCAACGTGTTTTCCGGGATATACCATGCCCTACGCACTAACTTTTATCAGTCAGATTAGGCACTCTATTCTGCAACGGGGAGCAATTTCATGGATATTGTCGAGCGCGCGAAGAAAATCTGTCTGAGTCCGGGTAGTGAATGGAACGTGATCGACGGGGAGGAGACGCCAACCGGCCAACTGCTGGCTGGCTATGTCATTCCGCTCTCGGCTATCGGCGCCGTTGCGGGCTTTATCGGTGGGTCCATCGTCGGACGGTCGATACCGTTTTTCGGTACGTTCCGGACGCCGATGGGGGCCGGAATAATCGGATCGATCGTCGCTATCGTTATGGCGATCGTGATGGTCTTGATCATCTCGGTGATCGTTAACGCCCTTGCACCCACCTTCGGAGCCCAAAAGAACACCAGCCAAGCCCTAAAAGTGACTGCTTACTCGTTTACCCCGGCCTGGATTGGTGGCGTACTCCAGATCGTTCCCCTCTTGGGTATCCTGGGGTTTCTCATTTCGCTCTACGGCCTCTACCTACTGTATCTGGGTCTACCATGCCTGATGAAGTGCGCACAGGACAAAGCGATTGCTTACACCGCCGTGGTGGCGGTCTGGAGTCAAGCCCATTCTTAGTTGAAACTCTCCACGGCTCACGATGGGTCATGCAACCTTCTTCTTCGATCTCGTCGACGTCTTCGCCTCAATTTTCAGCTCTCGCTGGAGGGCTTCGCGGAGCTTTGGAAGATGACGGTAGCCGATCACCTTCCTCAGGCGCGGTTCGATGTCGATGAGCGCCGTCGCCAACCAGCGTTGCCGCTGACTCGAGTTCTTCCAATGATCGACCTTCGCACACCTTTCCTCGACAAGGGCATTGACCGATTCCAGGCAATTCGTCGTCTTGAACGAACGGCCCAAGACCCCGTACACGCCGAGCCGATGCAACGTGAGGGTCTCTTCCAGGCCTTCCTCAAGGCTCGCAGCCCCCGATTGGTTTCGCTCCTCGAGCTCTCCATGGAGCTCTCCGAGCGCCGCCCGAGCTTCGTCGTACTCCGGGCGCTCGTAGGCCCGCTGCAGCCGGCGTCGCCACACGGCTTGCTCGGTCTTCGATAGGTATCTCACGACGTTCTCGCGTTTGTGCCATTGGCAGCGTTGGACCAGGGCTCGATTCCTGAATGCCTTCTTGACCGCCGCCCGCAGACCTTTGCCGCCGTCGACAATCACCAGCACGCCTTCAGAGATGTCCAGGCCCCGCTCCATCAACGAACGGAGAAACGGAGTCAGCACTTGCTCGTTCTCCGTGTCGGTCTCCACGAAGCCCAAGAAGCGTTTGTCGCCCGAAAGCGTGACGCCCAGGGCCACTACCATCAGGGCGTCGGCAAACGCCTTCCCGTCCAGGAAGATCGCCACGACGTCCTCGCCACTCAGATCCCGCTCCTGCATCTCCCGAAGTTTCGCGGCACTCGCCTGGACGAATCCTCGAGACACCGTCGAACTCGACAGTCCGATCGCTCCCGGAATCGCTTCAGCGGCCGATTCATAGTTCCGGCAGGAGATCCCATACAGCACACGTCTGAGCAGTAGCTCGTTCACCGCGCCACCCGGACTGAGTTCCTCGTAGGTCCGAAGCGGAATCTCCCCGCCCGCCACGCTGCGCACTCGAGGCACCCGAACCGGCACCCGCTGGCCACCCAGCCCCACGGTCCCCGGATTGCTCCCGTGTCGCCGGCCCCGCAACGCCGCCTCCTTTCGTGCGTATCGCTCACCCGCCAACGACTTCACTTCCTCGTCGAGCAACTCCTCCACGTGCATCAACCCCAGTGGGATCAACGCCCGAATCATCTCCACCTTCGAGTCCAATTCCAGTCCCGAGTATTCCTCCCGGCTCAGGACCTCGACCTCACCCAGCACACGCGACTTCTTGCGTTTCTTTACCGAACGTAACAGACTCCTCATCTCGGCTCCTTTCTCTTACAGGCTTGATGTTGTTTCTTCCAATACCATCAAACCATGGGGTTTGGAGCCGTTTCAATTTCCAACTAAGATTGGCACACATTCCCGCCCACAAACGAAAACCGAAGCCGGAAAGGTCCCGAGAACGATTCGGGGGTGGAAAGGACAAACACGTTGAAGAAGATACAACCGAGCACGGCGTAGATGAAAACCCGTATGCGCAGGGCGACCTCACGCTCCGGTTGACCTTTGCGCCAGCGCCACAGCGCCTTACTGACCTCGACCACCGCCAGCAGTGCGATCAGCGCGATACTTGCCACAAGGAGGAACCACATGGCCGGGATTGATCCCACCAAAGGAACACGGTCCACTAACATTTGCAGGACGGTCCGGCTGGCCCACAGGTCCCGTGTTGCTGCAAGCAAAATCAGGCCCGTCACCAGGTGGATGAGTGCGATGCCGGTTGTAGCCAACCAAGGGGCTGCGGTTAGCTTTGAATGAGCGGGAGATCCACCGCCGCTCTCTTCGAGGTTGTTACTATCCTCAACCACGGGATTCACTTTTATGTGCAGGTCCGCTGGGCCGAATGGTGCTTGGACTTCCAGACTTTAGTAGACATTTTTGAGAGCTTGGACTTCCCACGAACTTTGGGACACCTATACGGCATGGTTGACTAATTTCTGAACGTTTGTTCTTTGCAGCAGTATACGAATTAATTTGTAACTTTTGTTCGTTAAACTGGCTCAACAAATCCAACCAACTCAAGGGTGCAGCTAGGGTTCCCCCCGAAATCGACATCAAGCCAGAACTGCGTATAAGCGAAATAAGCGGGGTCTGAAGACTATAGCGGCGCTGACAGTGTCGCCGTATGAGTATTATGTCAACCCGTGCGCGGCCACAGGCCGTCGCGCGGGGGAATCAAGGCAGGATTTCGGAGTCAAGCCCATTCTTAGTTGAAACTCTCCACGGCTCACGATGGGTCATGCAACCTTCTTCTTCGATCTCGTCGACGTCTTCGCCTCAATTTTCAGCTCTCGCTGGAGGGCTTCGCGGAGCTTTGGAAGATGACGGTAGCCGATCACCTTCCTCAGGCGCGGTTCGATGTCGATGAGCGCCGTCGCCAACCAGCGTTGCCGCTGACTCGAGTTCTTCCAATGATCGACCTTCGCACACCTTTCCTCGACAAGGGCATTGACCGATTCCAGGCAATTCGTCGTCTTGAACGAACGGCCCAAGACCCCGTACACGCCGAGCCGATGCAACGTGAGGGTCTCTTCCAGGCCTTCCTCAAGGCTCGCAGCCCCCGATTGGTTTCGCTCCTCGAGCTCTCCATGGAGCTCTCCGAGCGCCGCCCGAGCTTCGTCGTACTCCGGGCGCTCGTAGGCCCGCTGCAGCCGGCGTCGCCACACGGCTTGCTCGGTCTTCGATAGGTATCTCACGACGTTCTCGCGTTTGTGCCATTGGCAGCGTTGGACCAGGGCTCGATTCCTGAATGCCTTCTTGACCGCCGCCCGCAGACCTTTGCCGCCGTCGACAATCACCAGCACGCCTTCAGAGATGTCCAGGCCCCGCTCCATCAACGAACGGAGAAACGGAGTCAGCACTTGCTCGTTCTCCGTGTCGGTCTCCACGAAGCCCAAGAAGCGTTTGTCGCCCGAAAGCGTGACGCCCAGGGCCACTACCATCAGGGCGTCGGCAAACGCCTTCCCGTCCAGGAAGATCGCCACGACGTCCTCGCCACTCAGATCCCGCTCCTGCATCTCCCGAAGTTTCGCGGCACTCGCCTGGACGAATCCTCGAGACACCGTCGAACTCGACAGTCCGATCGCTCCCGGAATCGCTTCAGCGGCCGATTCATAGTTCCGGCAGGAGATCCCATACAGCACACGTCTGAGCAGTAGCTCGTTCACCGCGCCACCCGGACTGAGTTCCTCGTAGGTCCGAAGCGGAATCTCCCCGCCCGCCACGCTGCGCACTCGAGGCACCCGAACCGGCACCCGCTGGCCACCCAGCCCCACGGTCCCCGGATTGCTCCCGTGTCGCCGGCCCCGCAACGCCGCCTCCTTTCGTGCGTATCGCTCACCCGCCAACGACTTCACTTCCTCGTCGAGCAACTCCTCCACGTGCATCAACCCCAGTGGGATCAACGCCCGAATCATCTCCACCTTCGAGTCCAATTCCAGTCCCGAGTATTCCTCCCGGCTCAGGACCTCGACCTCACCCAGCACACGCGACTTCTTGCGTTTCTTTACCGAACGTAACAGACTCCTCATCTCGGCTCCTTTCTCTTACAGGCTTGATGTTGTTTCTTCCAATACCATCAAACCATGGGGTTTGGAGCCGTTTCAATTTCCAACTAAGATTGGCACACATTCGGATTTCGCGGGCAGGCGGTGAGGGATGTGTCCCGCTAGTAACCCCGTTCGGTCAGAGCCGTCGCGGTCGCCGTCATCTCGGTTGCGACGTAATCTTGCCAAGTCATCTGATTGGGTCCCATTGAGTCGAGGGCAATTCCGCTCTCGCCGACGTCGGGTTGAAAGAACGCCAGAATCATTAAGGCATTTCGCAAGGAGTCGTGTTCATCCTGGTTCGTTGTGATTGCCATCAACAACAGGATGGAGGCCGTGATGCGATCCTTAGAATGCGGAAGCAGAGACGTGTCGAGTACGGTATTTCCATCCACAACTCCTTGTCCAAGCATTGCACCGTAGGCCACGTAGATTTCCACGGCTTCAGCGGCCGACAGCGGTGGAGTTGACTCCGAAGGGAAAGATAATTCGTCTTGTGGTGTTGGGACAGTTGTTTGCAAATTCGCGGTTGTTGGTGACCCCGATTCAACAGACAGTAAAGAGCTTACAAAAAGTCCGAGGGCCTGACCCGCGACCGCGTTGCCTCGAGCATTGAAGTGAGTATCCCGTAGGTGGTATAGGTGAGGGCGTCCATCCGCAAGCGGCTCGACAGCCCTCAAAATGGGTAGCAGGTCCAGCACGGGCATTCCCTGGGATTCCATCCATTCGACGATTGTCCGCTGAGCAAGATCGCGCTCTAGAGGTTCTTCGCTCCTCGCCACGACCTCGTTCCACACCGTGTCATCGACTTGAAACTCATCGGGGATAAGGACGTACGCCAACGGTACGTCTCCGGCGGCCCGCTCAATCTCTGCGAGAGTTTGTAAGAAGAACTCATAGCCACCCAAGCGTGGTATGGCGATTTCCCTGGCATTTCGCGCCTCCAAGTCGAAATACACTTCGGGGCTGAAACTCGCGGTCTCGATTAGGGGATCACTCAGCCACGGGTACAGGAGCGATAACTCTCCCGGGTCCAGGGTGGGCTGATCAGAGAACAGGGGCAGGTCCGCGCGCTCCGCCCGCCTCAGTATCTGTAGCCGATGCCACACCGTGGCAAGCAGATAGCTTTCAGCGTCATACCAACGCCGTGGTTCCACCTGGAGCGGACCGGTCGTTACGTCATTGCCCACGAACAGCTGGATGACGACGAGGTCTGGCTCCAACGGAAGCGCTTGACTCTCGAGCATATAGAGGTAATCAGCGGGACCCGTGCCAGGATAGCCCATGTTGTAGATCTCGATGCCCGGATATTCGAGTTCTGCAACTGTGGTGAAATGGTAGGCGTGGGGGACAGTGCCATAGCTGAACGAATCGCCGATGCTGACTACCAGCGGGTCAGGAGCTTCCGGACCGGACACAAACTCCGTGTCATAGTGCCCGCCCTGGTTTACGGGGAAACTGAAGCGAACTGATCCTGGGCTCAGGCGTTGGGATTCGCGGCGTATCTCCGGGGACGAAGAATCTGTAACCAGGATCGGAGCGGACGAAAATCTTGCCGCGGTTCGAATGCTGATCTCGCCGAGGACCAACAATAAGACCGCATTCATGCACAGGATGTCCAGACCTCGACGAAGGCGGTACGAGAACGCGCGTTGCAGTCGCGGCAACAAGGCAGTCCACAGGACGTACGCCCCGTATGCGTACGATGCAAAGATTCCGGCCAAAAACGGAAAACGAAGGCGGAATGGCCCGGAGAAGAACTCGGACGTGTTAAGGAGAAGAACGATGACGACGAGAGATCCGACCACGGTGTAGACAAAAGCCCGTATCCGCAAGGCGACTACACGCTCCGGTTGACGTTTTCTCCAGCGCCACAGCGTCTTCCCGACCTCGGTGGCTGCCACCAGGGCGATCAGAGTCACAGTCGCCAAAACGAGAAACCACATGGCAGGGATCGCTCCCACCAAAGGGATAAAATCGACTAGAAGTCGCAGGAGGTTCCGATTGGTCCATACCTCCTCGACAGACCAAATCACGAGCAGGCCAGCCCCCGCGTGGATGAGCGCGATGCCGACCCGAGCCAACCAGGGGGGCGGCCTTAGCCAAGGATGAACCGGAGACGCACGTTCGCTCTCCACGCTTGTCACATCAGCCTCAGCCACGGGATCTACCATGAGAGTGCGGTTCGCCGGGGAGATTGTTTCTCGGGACGGCAGATCGCGGGGGCAGCACACATGCCGAGCGCCATGCAGACGTGCATATAATGTTCATCTCTTGCAACTCAAGAGAATAGGAAAAGCAAGCGACCCGGACGCACTGAAACACGCTCAACCGCTCTGTCCGTGCAGTCGGTCGTTGCGGTAATCTTACTATAGATCAAATTGTGGGTGGTAGTCGGCCGAGGGGCCGCGGATTAGCGATTTAAGCAGGGTCCGACACCTATTGCAGCGCGGACCGTGTCGCCGTATGCGCGTTATGTCAACCCGCGCGCGGCCGCCTGCCGTCGCGCGGCTTGCCATTCATGCCGAAGCCTCGCTCGAGGCTGAAAAAACGACCATCCTGCGGGAGCACGACACCGCGCGCGCGAAGGCCTACGCGCAGTGGGTCGCGGGCGCCGGGGACGATGCCCCGCCGCTATGAACCCCCCGGGCCAATTTTCACGGTATGTGCCGGATCCTTCAAGGGTGCCGGCGCGTGATATCCGGTATGCGGACTTGGCGAGGGCGTTCGACAGCGGGCGGCCCCTCAGCGTGACCTGTTCCGGCGGCACGGCGTTCAACTTCGTGAACAACACTCCAGATCCCGGCATCGGGAACTTTTCCGACTGGAGCAGGAATTGTTTGAACCGGCCCGCTGACGGTTGATCGGGGCCCGACTGTTTTTAGTACTGGATCAGCGAAAACACGTCGTAGCCGCCGAGCTTTTCCCGGCCACTTAGAAACTCCAGTTCCACGACGAAGGTGAACCCGGCCACAACGCCGTCGGCCTTCTCCACCAGCCTGGCTGCGGCCTGAGCCGTACCACCCGTCGCCAGCAGATCATCGGCAATGATCACCCGGCTGCCGGGGGGGAATGCACCCGTGTGGATTTCCAGTGTATCCGTGCCGTATTCAAGATCGTAGGTCACCGATTCGGTCGCGGCGGGAAGCTTCCCAGGCTTGCGGATCGGAATGAAGCCGGCATTCAGGTTGTAGGCCAACGCCGGGGCGAAAATGAATCCCCGGGCTTCGATTCCCAGGACATACTCGGCCTGGATCGGACGGGTCTGAAGCGTGAGGAAATCGATGAGCCTGCAAAATCCGGGCCGGTGATTGAGCAGCGTGGTGATGTCGTAGAAGAGAATGCCCGGCTTCGGGAAATCCGGCACTTCACGGATCAATTTTTTAAAGTCATCCATAAAACTAGACCTCATAAACTAAAGAATATTAAAGCCTGAAAAGTCACTCTCATCTGTGGGCTCTGAGTCGGTCACCGTGTCCACGCGTGATCCGGCCGGCCCTCGTTCCAGCTCGCGTCGAAATTCAGTCAACGCTACGGAAGACCCTTCGGCCATGACTTCGACTTCTCCGCTGGTCATGTTCTTTGCGAACCCCCCGATCCCGTGGTGCCGGGCCATGACCAATGCGA
Source organism: Terriglobia bacterium (assembly GCA_965263045.1). GTDB lineage: Bacteria > Acidobacteriota > Terriglobia > 20CM-2-55-15 > 20CM-2-55-15. The sequence goes on along the minus strand of CBDHGK010000041.1, from coordinate 1,749,049 downwards.
AATATCGATAGCCGACGCCCTGAACGATGCCACGGACGGTGAACAGTTTTCTGGCAATGAGGGGCACTGGTTGGTTGCAGGGGGAGCTATGAGTTTTGGGCTACGAATTATTCGGAGATCCGATCACCGAACACGTCACAATCAACTCCTGTCTCTTGATCGATGCTGAACCATCCGCCGCACGCTAGTGGTCCCCGTCAAACAGACTGTAACTTATCGAGCTTCTTTCGGGCACGTTGAACTTTTTCAAGAATATCGGAAGCCGTTGCGGTCCAAATGAAGGGCTTCGGGTTCTGATTGTGACCCCCGACATATTCCTCCACGGCCTGGATTAGCTCAGGAACAGAATGGAAAACCCCGCGCCGAAGCCGTTGTTCGGAAAGATCCCGGAAGAAGCGTTCGACCATGTTCAGCCAGGATGCACTGGTCGGTGTGAAGTGCACATGAAAGCGCGTGTTGCGCTTCAACCAGTTGACGACTTTCTGATGTTTGTGCGTGACGTAGTTGTCGCAAATGATATGGATCTGTTTGTCTTTCGGCACGGAACGTTTGATCTGATTGAGAAACCGGATCCATTCCTGATGACGATGCTTCGGCATACAGGTCCCGATAATCGAGCCGTCCAGCGTATTGAGCGCGGCGAACATCGTGGTCGTCCCGTTGCGTTTGTAGTCGTGGGTGAGGGTGCCGCACCGCCCCTTCTTCAGAGGTAACCCGGGTTGCGTGCGGTCCAGGGCCTGCATCTGGCTCTTCTCATCGCAGGACAAAACAATGGCGTTTTCCGGAGGGTTCAGATACAAACCGACCACATCCTCCAACTTCTCGACAAATTGTTTGTCGTTGGAAAGTTTGAAGGTGCGTGCCAGATGAGGCTTCAAGCCATGAGCCCGCCAGATTCTCCCTACCGTGGACTCGCTGACGCCGGTTGCCCTGGCCATCAAGGACCGGCTCCAGTGCGTGGCGTTCGGAGGCTTCCCTTCGACCGTCTTCTTCACGATCCGGGCCCGCTTCCGGCGGCCGATCGAGGGAATCCGTCCACTGCGGGAAGCGTCCTTTTCGATTCCCCCGAGGCCATCTTCAACGAAACGATCGCGCCAACGTCCGGCCTTTTGACGAGTGATGTCCAACTTGGCAGCGATCTCCTGATTGTCCAGACCCCCGGCGGCCAGCAAGACAATTCGAGATCGTTCCGCCAACCGGACCGCCACACTGCGGCTTCGGCTCAGTCGCTCCAGTTCCTTCCGCACAGGAATGTCCAATTTAATCGTCGGTGCTCTCCTCATATATACTCAGACGTAGGAAAGCTGAATAAGTTACATTAACTGTGACGGACTACACTAGCAGGCTGCTGAAAAACGCAGTTTATCAGCCGTCTGCGGCGCGGCACACGATGTGCCGCCATTTTTGATGGCTGTATGCCATTGAAAATGTGAGTCATCCGAGAATCACACTTCTCGGGTGGCGTTGCTGCTTAGGCCATTGATGGCTTTTTCAGCATCCTGCTAGTGAGTTATCTCCAGCATCCGATTCAACGATACGCGCGCCCAGCGGGCCACTTCTTCGGGAACCGAGATCTGGTTGACCATCCGATCTTCCAGCACGCTTTCCATTGACCACAGCAGGTGCGATGGATCGATACGGAACATCGTCGAGCAGAGGCACCCGCAATCATCGAGGGGAATGATGAATCGGTCCGGATGTTCGTTTCGCAAGCGGTTGACGAGGTGAATTTCCGTACCGATCGCCCACTGGGTTCCCACCGGTGACTGCGTCACACACTGGATAATGTGTTCGGTCGAGCCGACGGCATCGGACGCCTGAACAACATCAAACCGGCACTCCGGATGGGCGATGACACGGATATCGGGATGCCGTTCACGCACGCGGGTCACATGTTCGGGCAGGAAACGCCCATGAACAGAACAATGGCCTTTCCAGAGAACGATGCGGCTCTCGATCAATTCTTCGCGGGTATTCCCACCCAGTTCTTCGTAGGGATCCCAGACCGACATCTCTTCGAGGCGGAATCCCAGTTGATATCCGGTATTGCGTCCCAGATGCTGATCCGGCAGGAACAGAATCCGATCCGCACGGTCCAGAGCCCAGCGCATTACAGCAGGCGCATTCGAAGATGTGCAGACGGCACCATCATGGCGCCCGCAAAACGCTTTGATGCCGGCGGCAGAATTCATGTAGGTAATCGGAATAATGGTTTCAGACGTCAATTTGCCGAGTTCTTCCCAGCAGGTTTCCACCTGATCCAAAGCCGCCATGTCCGCCATCGAACAGCCCGCGTTCAGGTCCGGCAGAATGACTTTTTGATGAGCGCCACTCAATATGTCCGCACTTTCAGCCATGAAATGAACGCCGCAAAACAGAATGAACTCCGCATCCTTCTGTTGGGCGGCCCATTGGGCAAGCTTGAACGAATCCCCACGCACGTCGGCAAACTTGATCACTTCGTCCCGCTGGTAGTGGTGCCCCAGAACCACCAGGCGCGAACCCAGGCGCTCCCTGACTTCAGCAATTCGGCGATCGGTTTCGTGCTCGGTCAGACCGGCCAAATGGTCGGGCAATAGTGTCTGAATCATGGTGCTGTGGTCCGGCTCAATACGTTCGTTTCATCACCTTAACACGTATGACTCGCAGGCTCTTTAGGAACGGATCCCCCATCGAGGATAGCCCGCTATTTTACTGAACGGATCGACGGACTGTCAACCACTCCGATGGCGCCAGATCCTTGTGCGTCAACCGGTTACGGCCAATCTCATCGACTTCTGGTGAACGCATATTCTATGAACGACCCCTAATGTTTCGAAGCTGAACGGTCGATTTTTGGGATGGGGACAGAGTATGCCGACGGCCGTTGACTTCAAGAGACGAATTTACGCGCTGCGTGATCTGCCGACGCTGCCGGTGGTGGCGCGCAAGATCCTGCTGGCGGCAGAAGACGACCGGAGCAGCCATCGGATCCTTGCGGGCATCGTCTCCCGTGACCAGGCCCTGACAGCGAAGGTTCTGGGTCTGGCCAACTCCGCATACTACGGACTGCGGTCCGAGGTCCGCACGCTCAATCATGCGCTGTCTATCATCGGGTCCACGATGCTGAGGCAGCTTTCCCTGTGCGCCTTTGTCAAAGATCGATGGAAATCGGGGGGTGGAAGCCGGGAAGACTTCTGGCAGCACTCGATTGCGGTCGCGTACGCCGCATCGTTTCTCGCTGAGAAGTCCGGGAAGGCATCTCCCGATGAGGCCTTCTGCGTGGGTCTGCTCCATGACATTGGAGTGCTCGTCCTCGATACAGAGTTTCCGCAAGAGTACGCAACCGTCCACGCGAGTCTGAGCAAGGAGGGAGGCGCCCGTGAAGCGGTCGAGCGCGCGATGCTGGGCATTGACCACCTTCAGGCCGGTGTCTGGCTGGCTGAGCGGTGGCAACTGCCGCAATCCGTTGTTGACGCCATTGCCGATCACCACGGGGAAGGGGACGAAGGAGGGGGAACCGACACTCTGGCCGATATCGTACGCGTGAGCGATCGGGTCGCTCAGTCCATGCAAATGGGGTTGATCGGCGAGGAACCCCTGTCCGATGTTGAGGATTGGCCCGGGGTCACCGAGCACCTCGAATCGAAAGCGGAAGATATCCACAATTTTTTCAAGTTGGTGTGAGGCAAACGATGCGCGACGACCCTGTTTCCCAGTTGAGCGTGGCACTGGAAAAGGCCGATGCCGCTTTGCGCTCAAAAATCGATGAGCTTTCTTTCGTCAGCCGTGTGGGTGAAGCGATCAGTCGCCACACCTCCACGGTTGAACTGTCAGAAGAGTTGGTTGAAGTCATCGCAGCGGCCACTCTTTCGAAGCATGCACTGCTTTATCGCCGCAGTCTGAACGAACGATACGATTTGCAGGCCGCATCGAAGGTCTTCGGCAACACAGCATTCCCGGCCTCATTCGATCTCTCCATGCTCGGGGCCGATGTCAGCCCGAAGAGCGGGCCGGTGGCACTCCTGGATCTGGATGCCGAAGAAATCGATACCGACCGGTGGCCATTTCCTCCGACACTGCGATCATGGCTCGTCGTTCCTCTGGCCGCCCGCGACACATGTCAGGCGCTTTTGATATTGGCCGACGAAGACCCGTCGTCGATTTCCCAGGCCACGGAACGCATCTTGATGATGGTCGCACCTCAACTCTCCAGTGCCCTGTCCAATATCGAACTCTATGAAGGCCTGACGGCTTCGGAAGCGAAGTACAGAACCTTTGTCGAGCGCATGCAGGATGCCGTCTACATCTGCACATCCGATCTGCACATCGTTGATTCCAATCAAGCGGCAGGCACGATGTGTCGGCCGTTGGAGTTGTGGACAGACTTCAAAGCGCTGTTCACGAATCCTGAAACTGCCACGGTATTCGAAGCCAATATTCGTCAAAACGGATCGGTTCAGGACTTTGAAGCAGAGTTTCACTCCGCAACGGGCGAGCCCCTGGTGGGACTCGTGAGCGCCGTCAGAGACTCGGTCCGGGTTTCGGTGATCGTTCGAGATATTACCCAGCAGAAAAATCTGTCCCATCAACTGGCCCGCACCCAGAGAATGGAGTCCATTGGGACCCTAGCCAGTGGCATTGCGCACGATTTCAACAATATATTGGGGATCATCCTGCCGACGGCGGAACTGATTCAGTTGAGAGACACCCCGGAAAAGAGGGGCCAGCGCCTCGAGGCAATCGTGGACGCATCCAGGCGCGGCGCGCAACTGACCGGACAACTCCTGGCCATGGCACGGGACGAACCGCCCTCGGTTGAACCGTTGCTCTTGAACGATGTGGTGCGCGCGACGGAAAAACTACTTAAGGAAACGCTGGAGCCCACGGTGTCGGTGCACCTTGATCTTGCCGAAATGCTGCCGATGATCGAGGCCGACGAAGGAGAACTGACCCAAATGCTGGTCAATCTCGCAGTCAACGCTCGTGATGCGATGGAAGCCGTGGGCTCGATTACGTTCCAAACACGATCCGAAAACAGCGGGGTTCGTCTCAGCGTCGTCGACACGGGACCGGGGATCGGTTCGGAGGTACTGGGCAAGATCTTCGACCCTTTCTTCACCACGAAGGAACGCGGCCGGGGCACCGGCCTTGGACTGAGCATGGCCTTCGCCACCGTGAAGCGCCACGGCGGAACGATTGATGTGGAGACCGGAGAGGGCGAGGGTACGGAGTTCCGTCTCTGGTTCCCAACTGCGCGGCAGGCGGAAACGCCGTCGGGAGGCGTCGAGGGGGAAACATCTGAAAGTCAGGAAGTGATCCTGGTCGTGGACGACGAACCCCATCTGCTTGAACTGATGGACATTTCTCTCTCACAACTCGGATACAGGATACTGAAGGCGTCCAACGGGGCCGAGGGCATGGAGCAAATGAATGCCGACGTGGACCTGGTTATCCTCGACATGATCATGCCGGTAATGGACGGTCTCGCCGCGCTACGGTCGATTCGCAAACTTTATCCGGATGCCAAAGTGCTGGTAGTGACAGGCTATGCCGATCCCGAACGCCTGGCGGCCATAAAGACTCTCGGAATACAGGGACTGCTCCCCAAACCTTTCCCCCTGTCCGATCTCACCGCAACTGTACGCGACGTCCTTGACGGCGTCGCCGCGTAACCCGTATTCTCTTTGGCATGTAAATGTTTCTAGTGGAAGAATATCTGATGGAGCAACGCCTTTATGGGCAGTGATACCGGTAAAGAAAAATGGCCGTCCTACACCATGGTCGAGCCCAAAATGCGGAAAATATATTTCCGCTTCTACCAGGAGACTTACAAGAGCTCGGTACTGGACCGCAAGACCAAGGAATTGGTCGCGATTGCCGCATCGCTCGCAACTCATTGCGAGGGTTGTCTCGAAGGACATATCAAGAAGGCGATTAAGTGCGGGGCGACCCGCGAAGAACTCAGCGAGACGATTGCCATCACGATGGGCGTCAATGCGGCCGCCATAGTGGACATGACCGATAAAGCTTCTGAAGCGCTGCTCATCCGACATTTCGACGATACCGTCGGTACGGAGTCTGAAACCGAGAAAGAAGTCGCAGCACAGAAAGAGGAATAAGGCCATGCGCTGGCGTCGTCTCGTTGCGTTGACTGTCGTTCTCCTGTGCGTGCCCGCCATAGCGGGCCAACGTCCGACCTTCCGGCAAGACACGGATCGGGACATCATTCCCGCCGGATCGCGTGTCCGGTACTCGACGTTTCCGAGTGCCATTCTCGGCCGCGACATTCCCTACGGACTCTACCTGCCGCCTTCCTTTGAATCAAGCGAGCGGGAATATCCTGTCGTCTTCTTTCTCCACGGAGCTAACGAAAACGAAAAAAGGTGGAGCACCCGTGGACGCACCGACCTGATGCTCGACGGGATGATCGCTGCTGGTGAGATCGGAGAGTTCATCGTCGCCATACCCTTCGGAGAAAACAGCTTCTATACCAACTCCGTTTCCGGCGAACGATGGGAAGACATGGTGACCGAAGAGTTCATGCCGATGATCGAAGCCGACTATCGCGCACTTGGAACGCGGGCAGGACGTGCGATCGGCGGCGTCTCCATGGGTGGCTATGGTGCGTTGAAGATTGCCATGAAGAACCCGCATCTGTTTGGCTCGGTCAGCGCGCACAGCGCGATGCTGCTCGATAACTTCGAAGACACCACGGTCAGCCCGCGACTGCAGCAGATCTACCTCTCCATTTTTGACGAAATATTCGGCGTATCCGAGAGCATGGCGTCATGGGACGCAAACAACCCCCTGAGGATGGCCCGCGAAGTGAACTTCGACGGCATCAAGGTATATTTTGATTGCGGCACCGAAGACCAGTACGGCTTCTATACCGGAGCCAGCCAGCTTCACAATATTCTCGAATCCCGGGGTATCGACCATGAATTCTATCTCTACCCGGGACGCCACGGATGGGATTACGCACGCGAGCACACCCGCGCATCGTTACTCTTTCACTGGGATGCGTTTAGCTCCGACTAACATCCCCAATGGCGGGGCCCATTCCATTCGAATTCCAGGCCGTTCCCGACCAAGAAGTGCGTCGGCAGGGGGAGGCGCTTCCGTCTGTTCCCCGGTGCTCGGGAGTGTTCCGAATCTTCGATGTCCACGACAAACTCATTCTTCTCGAAAAGACCCACAACCTGGCGGAACGGATTGGTCGATTTTATTCCGAAATCCGCGAAGCCCGGGCGCTGGATCTTCGGCAAATTACCGATCGGGTTGAATTCTGCCGGACCGACTCTCCCCTGGAAACGCTGTATCTGCTCCACTCCGAAGGGCGGAAATGGTTTCCCGACACCTACCGGAAGATGTCGACGCTTCCACGCTACTATCTGCTGAAAATAAACCGCCGGCAACGATTTCCCAGGCTGTATGCCGCACGCCAGATCAAGCGTGGTGTGGCTTACTTCGGACCGTTCCAGCGAAGGCGTGATCTGGAGCGATTCAAGGCGGGAGTGGAACGCACGTTCAGGATCCGGCCCTGCCATTACAACATCCGCGGAAACGATCCCTACCCGGACTGCCTCTATTTCCAGATGCGCACCTGCTCCAAACCATGTAATGCGGACATTGGTCGCGGGGCTTACCAGGAAGATATCGACGATGCCATTCGATTCATACAAGGTCTTGAACAGGAGACTGTCGTGGGCGCACTTGCCCGGATTGCGGCACTCGCCCGGGAGACGCGCTTCGAAGAGGCGGAGCGGTTGCGACGCAAAGTGGATCGTATCAAGCGAACGCGTAAGGAGCATCGGGAGTCCTATCAGGATCTCTGGAGCTTTGACTATATCGTTGTGATGGAATCGGGATCCGTACGGACAAGAAAGATCGCCCTCGTTTTGGAAGGCCTGATCGTCGCCTTCGAAGAACATGCAGTGGACAACATCGTGGAGACGCTGACGGCCATGATCCGCTCCGAACGATCGATTCCGCCCCGCCCCATCGGCCCGGAGCGGCACTATGAGGATTTCTGCCTGATCTCAAGCTTTCTCAAGCGACGGTTGGAAAGCGTCTGGCTCTTCCCGTTGGGAGATCCGATCGAAACCGCCGCTGACATTTCGCAGCAAATTGCAGATAAACAAGCCCAGGCCAAATCCGCGCCGGACGCATTGGAGGGAAAGCCTGCTGAGGAAGGCGAAGGCTGAGGGTCAACGCGGCGGATGGCCCGACGTCTTTTTGCCCCATATCAGCTCCAGCACCCACAGCACCCCAACATTGGCCCCCAGTGCGGGAAGCACCGGGTCGACACCGGCCAGGGTGGCTGTGAACATACCGGTTTCGAGCCATATTTTCCAGATCAGAGCCGTGCCCAGCCCAGCGATCATGCCACCAAGGACCGCACGATTGGACGTCGCCGGACGCAGCAGCGCCGCCAGAACGGCGGGCGTGAGGCTCGCTCCGTAGAGAGTGTAGGCATAAAGGGCCACACTCAGGAACTCCTCCCACAAGAATGCCGGAAACAGCGCGAACACACCAAAGACAACCACCAGTATCCGCTGAGGAGCCGGTGAGACCGTTTTTCCAGCCAGGTCCATCGCTGCGCTCGTCGAACACGCCAGGAGGTAGGAATCGGCTGTCGATATGATCACCGCAAGGGCAGTCGCCGCCAACAGCAGACCCACCAGGGGTGGAAACAGAGTGAACGCCATCTCGATGATGGCATCTCCCGGATTCGCCAGCCGGACCGGCAGCATGACACGTGCGAGCAGTGCGATGCCGACGATGGCGCTTTCCAGGACGAGGAGTCCGGCCAATGCGCCGAATGCCCCCCGGCGGGCCGCCGCCGGAGAGCGGGCCGCCATGAAGCGTTGATACATGTTGGCGTCTCCCAGGATCAACAGGAACGAAGGCAGCAGCAGACTGATCCAAGCGATCGCGCCCATACCCGCCGCGGGCCGCAACAAGTCGGCATCAAACGGCTGAAGTTGAGGATTCCATCCGTTCCAGGCCAGTCCAAGCCCGAACAGGAGGCCTGCACTCAACACGACACCGTTGACGACGTCGGTCAGCGCAACGCTGGTCAGACCCGCCAGGGCCGTGTAAAGGATTACGAACAGAGCGAATGCGATGCGCAGCGCGGTGGGATCGAGAGCTGGGAATATGCGCTCGGCGACGGCGGCACCGGCCCGATACTGATAAGAAACGATGACAAGATAGGCAAGAATCAGAGCCACCGCTCCCAACAGCTGTGTTGCACGGCCGAAGCGCAGTCCAAGGATCTGAGGCACGCTTGTTGCCGGCATCTGGCGGACACGCGGCGCAAGGAAGGCCAGCAGCAGCATACCGGCGACACCGGAAACCGGAAGCAAGAAGCCCGCCACACCATACTGATATGTGAATTCAGTGTTGCCGAAGAGCGAACCGGTCCCGATCCAGGTTGCGATAAGGGTCCCGGCCAGAACAGGCGCCCCAAGCCGACGTCCACCCAGAGCGAAGTCGTCCGCCGAGCGGACCCTCCGGGCGTGCCACAGCCCGATACCGGTCATGCCGATGAGAAACGCAGCTATAACAGGAAGCGCAAGATCCACGCGGAAAGTTGGCTATCTGCGGCCGTTGAGCTTGTGAACACTGATCTTTCGATTCAGTGTATTGCGGTGGATACCCAGCATTTCTGCCGCCCGGGTCTGGTTGCCTTTCGTCTTGCTGAGTGCGGTCTGAATGAATTTCTTTTCGAATTCGTTCCGGGCTTGCCCAAAAAGTATGCCACGATCGATCATCTCCGTGATCAGGCTTTCCAAGTGCTTTTTCACAACATATGTTCCTAGCAGCCCGTGGCAGAAGTCTCGCGGGCCGCGCGCAGGGGTCTTCGGGTTGCAGGCGCGAAGTGAGGAGCGGAACGATGTCTTTTCATCGTGACCGACGAGTGACAAAGCCTTCGGCCCGAACCCCCCTGCGCCCACAGGGTTACGGCGAAACGGGGCCGTCTTCGTTGTCGCCAACTCCTCGCAATGAATGAGCATTTCAGCGTCGTCGCCTCCTAGAATCCGGTCCCGTTTGGCCGTAACGCGACCCGCGTGACTTCTGCCACGCGCTGCTACAGAATCAAAGGTTCTCGCGCCACCATCGCTGGATTTCCTCGTAACCGATCAAGAACTTCGCTTTCAGTTCGAAGGGTGTGACGACGGCGACAACGCGGGAGCCTGGAAGAAAGTAAGGCGATAGTTCTGAGTTTCTTACGGCCTCGGATTGTACTTCGAATGACGTCAGCCCCAGAAAGATTACGACACCGATCAACCATCCGCGCACAAAGCCGAACGCACCCCCCAGCAACCGGTCGAACCATTCGATGTGCGCGAACTCGAAAAACTTGTATGTGAGCCAGATCAGGGTGAACCCGACGAGGAGGGTCGCCCCGAACAGGAGAAAGAATCCGAAAAAGAGGGCCAGGTCTTCGGTCCGGATAATACTGAGGAAGATCGTTCCAACATCGCGATAGAACCAGGCTGCCAGCAACACTCCTGCGACAACTGTAGCGAGGCCGAGGACCTCGCGGACAAAACCGCGCATGGCGCTCATCACGATCGAATACACAAGGATGGCGAACACCAGCCAATCAAGAAGAGTCAGGTTTCCAATCGAAATACTCATAGTCGGGGGTGACGACTTATTCGAAGCTGAGGCCAGTCAGCAGGCGAAATGCTTCGATATACTTGCTGCCGGTCCTTTGAGCGACATCGGCAGGAAGTCCGGGAGCAGGCGGGCGTTTGTCCCAGCCGACACTTTCAAGATAGTCCCGGACGAACTGCTTGTCGAACGAGGGTTGTGCTCGCCCGGGCGCATACATGGCGGCAGGCCAGAACCGGGACGAATCCGGTGTGAGCATTTCATCCACAATCGTAATGTTTCCATCCACCAGGCCAAATTCAAACTTGGTGTCGCAGATCACAATACCGCGGCCGGCGGCATATGCCGCAGCCCGGTTGTAGACATCGATAGAGAGATCCCTGAGCCTGCTGATCGTGTCGCGCCCGACGATGTCGGCGGCCGTCGCTTCCGAGATATTTTCGTCGTGCCCGGTCGCCGCCTTCGTCGCCGGAGTAAAAATGGGTTCGGATAGCTTATCGGACTGCGAGAGTCCCGGTCCCAGGCTGATCCCACACACGGCGCCCGACTCCTTGTAGTCTTTCCAGCCCGACCCGGCGAGATAGCCTCGAACAACACACTCGATCGGAAACACTTCGGCTCTGCGGACCAGCAACGACCGTCCTTCCAATTCTGCACTGAAGCCCTGCACTTCCTCCGGATACTCATCCACCTTGTCGGTAATCACGTGATTGGGAACAACTTCTTTGAAATGATTAAACCAGAACAGTGACATCTGCGTGAGCACACGTCCCTTGTTCGGAATTGCCGTCGGCAGTACGACATCGAACGCCGACAGGCGGTCGGTCGCGATAAACAAGAGTTCATTTCCAAGATCGTAAATATCGCGAACTTTGCCCCGCGAATGTAACTTAAGGCCGGACAGGTCAGTCTGGATCAAAACCATCGGAATCATTCCTCGCGATCCACAGTTCAATTGAAAAACAAATGGTGGACGCAGCCGGAGGCGTTGTCAATTCAATCTTACCGAAACGACTTTGGAAATTCCCGGTTCTTCCATCGTAACGCCGTAGAGCTGGTTCGCGGTCTCCATCGTGCGCTTGCTGTGGGTGATCACGATGAACTGCGTGTCATCGCTCATGATACGGATCAAGTTGGCGAACCTGTCAATATTGGCATCGTCGAGGGGGGCATCTACTTCATCGAGAACACAAAACGGGCTGGGTTTGAATCGGAATAAGGCGACAACGAGCGAAAGCGCTGTGAGAGCCTTTTCCCCACCCGAGAGCAGGAGAACGTTCTGCGGTTTCTTGCCAGGAGGCTGGGCCACAATCTCAATCCCGGCATCAGAGGTATCTTCATCCTGCTCCACGAGCCGCAACGCACCGTGACCACCACCGAAGAGTTCGACAAACGACTGTGTGAACACTTTATTGATCGTGTTGAAGGCCTCGTTGAACTGCTGCCGGCACACGGTATCGATCTCGTCAATGGCCCGCGTCGTGTCGCGGATCGAATCGAGCAGATCCTGCCGTTGGCCGGTCAGGAAGTCGAAGCGTTTGGCGGCTTCCTCATATTCCTCCACGGCCATCATGTTGACCGCACCAATCGAATCGATCTTGCGGCGCAACGATTGATATTCGCTGTCACGATCCTCCAGTTCTTCGGGCGTCAAAGTCTCAAAGCTGTCCAGGCAAACCGATTCGATCGTCTCCGCCAGTTCGCTGAAGCAGAGACTTGCCAGATGTTTCAGATCGGCATCGATTTGTGTCTTTTCGATATCGAGCTGGTTATGGTGGTCCTTCCACTCATCGAGAGCGGTGCGTGCCTCGTCCCATCCTGTTTCTGCCCCACGCAAATTCTGGCGGAGCGTCTCTAGCCCATCGAGGTCCATCGAGATCTGGTCCTGCAGTTCTTCGACTCGAACACTGAGTGAATCCCCCTTCAGCCGATCTGCCTCGATCGCTGCAAGCGCGGATGATTTCTGTTCTTCCGTGCCGTCGAGTTGTTCTTCCACCTGCCGGCGACGGGCTTCGATTGCCGCCGCCTGTGCCCCCAGCGCCGCGATGTCCCGGGCAAGCGCCTGTTTGCGTTCCTCGAGCACTGCACGGAGCGATCCGAGTTCGGTTGCAGATAAGGAATGGGACTCCAAATCGCTCCGCAGGCGCTCGCTTTCGGCTTGTTGCGTCTGCAGCTGTTCGTCAACCGCGACTTTCTCGGCCCGAACGGCCTCCAGATCCGCCCGCGCGCGGACACGACCGTCTTCCAATTCTTTCCGCTCGTCGTCAAATCGGCGGAAATCGGCCTGTGCGGTTTGCACGCGTTGCTGGATTCTCTCAACTTCGGCCGCCAGATTCTGAAGGCCGTGATCGAGCCCCAGCGCTTCTTTTTCAGCCTCCTGCAATGTTCGGATCAAAGCCTGTCTCGATTCTTCCAACCCTTCGACGCGCCTGACAAGTTCGTCCGCTCTTTGAGAGGCGGCATGGGCGTGCTGATGGGCCTGCTCCACGCGGCGATCCAAATCCCGTAGCTCGCGTTTCAGCGACAGGGGGCCATGGTTGGATCGTTCACCCCAACTGATCACTCGATCCCGGACAACTTCGCCGCTTCGGGCTACAAACGTCTTGCCCCAATAGCGGCCCGAGAGGCTCCACGCAAGGGAGAGACTCTCGACGATGTAGGCATTTCGAACATGGCTGGCGAAAAATTGCAGGCGCGGATCCAGTCGCACCAGCTCGACCACTGGTATAGCGTCCTCAATGACCTCGGCGACATCGGCGCCCTCGACATCAAGGAACGACTCCGCGGACGACTCCGCTGGGGGACTGGCCACAAGGAATTCCAGGCGGCCGTCGGTGGCCCCCCGGGCGATGGCCAATGCCTTCTCTGCATGGCCCAGGTCTTCGACCACGACGTATTGGAGTTCCCGGTGGAACAAATCTTCAACAACAGCTTCGTAATCGGGTTCCGCCTCAATGAAGTCGGCAACGATTCCCATCGGTGCCCACGATTCATCCCTGACATGGTTGAAAAATCGTTGTACCGATTCGGTACCGTAAGCGCGGTCCAGGGATAGTTCACGTATCGTTTCGAGCCGGTGGCGAATGCCCTCCTCGCTCGACCGGGCATCCAAAGCCGCCTGCTGCGCGACTCCCAGTTCAGAGGAAGCTTCCCGGAAGTCGGATTCCACACCTTCGAGTTCGAGAGCCAGGCGGCTGAGCTCGGATTGTCTTGAGGAATGTTCGAGCTGGGCCGCCTCAAATTGGATGCGGCACTCCCTGAACGCCAGCGCCGACGCCTCTTCCTCGCGTCTGACGGCGGCGACTTGCCGGTCCAGTCGCTGGACTAATTCTGCCTTGCTTGAAAGCGCGTTCCCAATTTCCGCTTCGCGACTGACAATATCGAAACGGCGATTCCGGAGTCCGTCGATCGCCGCCTCGGCTTCTCTACGAAGCTTCCCCGTAGTTTCCAGCGCCGACTGCGCCTTCTGATGGTTTGCCCGGGCTTCAACAAGGTTCCGATCGGCCTCGCCCAACCTGGAAACGTTCACCTCGATTTCCGAGTGCCTGCTTTTAACGTCCTCGGAAATCCTGTCCCTCTCGGTGACCAACTCGCGAAGACGTTCGTTCAGCGAACCCACCTGATCCTGGAAACGTTCGATTCGCTGGCGCGCTTTCTCCAATTCCAGCTTGGTGGTCACCTGAACTTCTCGCGTCTCGTCGAGTCGCTTCTCTTCGGTCTCGACGCCATCGCGTGATCGATGCACCTGGGCTTCGACTTCGCGGGCTTTCGTTTCCAAACGCTCGCCCTCCGACGAGATTCCTCGAAGCGCACCGTCGACGTGCGCCTGGGCATCGATCAGAATCTCGGCTCGCGTCGAGAATACGGCTCCGAGCACCTCCCGCATCCGGTGGCGAACCTCCCGATAGCGCCTCGCCTTCCCGGCCTGCCGCTTCAACGAATTCCGCTGCCGTTCGACCTCGGCAAGGATGTCGCTAACCCTGGACAGATTGTTCCGGGCTGCCTGCATTCGGGACTCGGCGAGCTTTCGCTTTGCCTTGAACTTCGTGACGCCTGCGGCCTCTTCGATGAGGGCTCGGCGGTCGGAGGGACGGGCCGTCAGGAGTTGGCCGATCCGGCCCTGCTCGATGATGGCATAGCTGTTGGGACCGAGGCCCGTGCCAAGAAACAGGTCCTGGATGTCGCGCAGGCGGCATGGACGGCCGTTTAAAAGGTACTGGCTCTCACCCGACCGAAACAACCGGCGCTGAACAGTCATTTCCCTCGGCCCGGGTGGGGGCCCACCGTTGCGGTGTGCGGGCGCATCATCCACCAGACTGATCGTGACCTCCGCCATTCCAAGCGGGGAGCGGCGATCGGTACCGCTGAAAATAACGTCTTCCATGCGGCCCCCGCGCAATGAACGTGCGCGCTGTTCTCCCAGAACCCACGCAATTGCGTCAGAAATATTGCTCTTTCCACACCCGTTTGGGCCAACAACGGCTGTAACACCGATATCGTTGACGATGATTTCAGACCGCTCGTAAAAAGACTTAAACCCGAGCAGTTCTATGCGACGTAGTTTCAGCATAACCAGACAGTGGAAACATTGCCGACATCCGTTACCGACATCATCGACCCAGATGGATCGAAGCGAAGGGCCTCGCAGCAGTCTTGAAAGACAGCTCGATAACCGAAATGTCGTGTGCCCCCACAGGATCTCATTCAGGCAGACAGATCGGGTCCTTTTCCAGTCTGCGCCAACTTCCTTACTGGAGCAATCTCAGGCACACCGAACGCCAACCCCAACCAGGAGGTTCCCCGGTACGGCTTCCGGTTGATCTTGGCTGCCTGGAACGAAAAGCCCGGATATAATACCGAGCCATCGGATGACATATCTAAAGCAATGGATCGACCAGCCCCGAACTGTCTGGCTTCGCAGAGCCGTATTCCAGATTCACCTCTGGATCGGTCTATCGGTGGGTCTCTACGTCGTGATGCTCAGCGTGACAGGCAGCCTGCTGGTATACAGTCGAGAGCTCGTCAGCGTACTGGAATCACCAATGCCCGAGTTTCAACCCGAACGGGAACCGATGTCCGTCGAAGAAATGACCCGAGCCGCCCAGCGCGCCTATCCCGGATATGCGGTCACCCGCGTCGGGCGGCGGGTGACCGAGCGGCGACCGGTGATGTCGGTCAACCTGGCGTCAGGCGACGACGTACGGGAGCGTGTCTTCAACCCCTATACCGGTGAAGACCTTGGCGACGCCTTTCCAGTTGGAGTCCAGGCCGTCTTCTGGCTCACAAGCCTTCACGACGACCTGCTGATGGGTTTTGACGGCCGGAATATCAATGGGGTCGGCAGTGCCCTGATCACTCTGCTCGTGCTGACCGGGGCCGTCGTCTGGTGGCCGGGACGAAAAAGAGCCCGACGGAGCCTGGGCGTTCGCTGGAGGGCGCGCTGGCCACGGTTCAACTGGGACCTTCACAGTGCCCTCGGTTTCTGGGTCTTCGCTTTCATGCTGCTCTGGGGTGTTTCCGGTGTCTACCTCGCTTTCCCGGGACCCTTCCAGACCATTGTGGACACCTTCTCGGATCCGGATGCGATCCTGGGAGATCGGCCTGGAGACGTCGCCCTGGCGTGGCTCGCTCGCCTCCATTTCGGCCGCTTCCGGGACTATCCCGCGCTTCAGGCACTATGGGCCACGCTCGGGCTCGTTCCGGCGGTCATGTTCGTGACCGGAGCCGCGATGTGGTGGAATCGGGTGCTTCGAAAGATCACCACAGCTTCAGCCGAGGAATCTCCCGAGGGTGGGGAACCGCGATAGTTTGCAGACGGGAGAAAAACTCCGTTTACCGGCAGGCTGCAACAGGGCAAATGGCCGCGGACCGTCGGTTCAACCCCGGGGCACGGGACACCACTCGCCGCCTTCATATCACCACTATGGCCCATGCTATAGTGGGGCGGCATGAAGATTTCCGCCAAGGACGAATACGCATGTTCGGCCGTGCTCGAACTTTCGCTCAACTACGATCCCGATTCACCCATCCGCGTCCAGGACATCGCCACGAGTCAGCATATACCCGCAAAATTTCTCTTCCAGATCATGCAGCTGCTCAAGCGGGTCGATATCGTTCGCAGCAAGCGGGGTACCGACGGCGGTTACGTATTGGCACGCCCTCCTGAGGAAATCACGATCGGTGACGTCATACAGAGCATCAGCGGTCCTTTTGTTCAGCTCTCATGCCTGGAGTCCGGCAAATTCGACGACGATTGCGACAGGGAAAGCACATGCCACTTCAAACCGGTCTGGGCCGAGGTCGACCGCGCCATCGGTTCGGTCCTGAACGGCGTCACCTTCGCCGACCTCGTCCGGCAGCATCGAAGCCGCGAGCGACTGGTGATGTACCATATCTGAATAGTTCCTGGATAGTTGTTGGATGCGTCATATCCTGCACGTCGACATGGACGCTTTCTATGCGTCTGTCGAGCAACTCGATCAACCCGATCTCGAGGGCCGACCCGTCGTCGTGGGCGCGGACCCGAAAGCCGGCACCGGTCGCGGAGTCGTCGCGGCTTGTTCCTACGAGGCCCGCAGCTTCGGCATTCATTCCGCTCTCCCGATCAGTCACGCATGGCGGCGATGTCCGGGCGCCGTGTACCTGCGCCCCCGTATAGCCCGTTACCAGGAAGTATCCGGCGCCATCATGGAAATTTTGCGCCGGTATACGGACATGGTCGAACCGATCAGCATCGACGAAGCGTTTCTCGACGTGACGGGTTCGACAGCGTTGTTGGGACCCGCCGAAGCGATCGCCCGCGACGTCAAGTCCGCGATCAAGACAGATATCGGCCTGACGGCTTCAATCGGGATGGCTCCGAACAAATTCCTGGCCAAAATTGCATCCGATCTGAATAAACCGGATGGGTTCGTTTCCGTTGGAGAATCCGAGGTTGAGGGCTTTCTTGCCGACCTCCCGGTTTCGAAGCTGTGGGGCGTGGGCCCGAAGACGGCCACCCGGCTTCAGAAGCTCGGCATTGGCACGATCGGAGAGATCGCCGCCATACCCCGCCAGCTAATGGTCGAAACACTCGGTGCGTCGGGAGATCACCTCTGGCGCCTGTCCCGCGGTCAGGACGAACGTCAGGTTGTCTCGGCGTGGGCACCGAAATCCATCAGCAACGAAACGACCTTCGATCAGGACACGTCCGATAACGCGCTTGTTTTGAGAACGCTACGGCGGCTTTCAGATAAGGTTGCCGCCCGGTTGCGACGCCAGGGCTTGCAGTCACGGACCATTACTCTCAAACTGAGGTACCAGAGCTTTACCACGTTTACCCGCCAGGCATCGGTCGCCGAAGCACTCGACACCGGGAATGAAATTTTTGCCCTGATCCGGTCGCTGTTCGAAAAATTAACTCTGGAGGAAAGCATTCGGCTGGTCGGTGTGGGTGCCACCGCCCTGGTCCGCGAAAGCGATGAACCGGCGCAACCATCACTGTTCGAAACCCGGCGGCAGAGCGAACGCCTGGCGGAGGCCCTGGATAAAATCCACGCAAGATTTGGAGACCGTTCCCTTCGCAGAGGCTCGGACCTGGCGTGATAAAATTGAGATCCCTGGTGCTTTATTAAAGAACCCACATGCGCTACCTATTTTTGTTGCTACTCCTCGGGCAGAACCCGACTGACGCGACCGGTCCGCTTCCTGAAGACCCGCAAGACCTCCAGGCCGTGATCGAAACTCCCCTCGGCGAGGTCGTGATTGAGTTTTATCCTGACCGGGCACCCGCCCACGTGGATCAGTTCCTTCAACTCGTTGCAAAAGACTTCTACGACGGAACAACGTTTCACAGCATGGTGCCGTCGGGAATCGTTCAGACCGGAGATCCCTTCACCAGAGACCCCGAGCGATCGGCCGAATACGGCGCCGGCGGCTTCCACATGGGGCTGGAACCTGAGATCAGCGATATCGACTTTGTATCGGGCACCGTGGTGGCCACGATGCTCCCGGCAGAGCCCTCCAGCGCTGGCTCGCAGTTTTTTATCTGCATCGGGGACCAGCCCCAGTTCACCGGACAGTTCACGGCTTTCGCTCACGTTGTTGAAGGGCTGGAAACTCTGAACGAAATCTCGATGACGCCGACCGACGACGGACAGATCGCGCTTGAACGCGTCGAGATCCTCGACGTCAGGATTCGAGCCATACCCCCGCCCGCGGTGCCTCCGTTCACTCAGGAGTCGGTCGGAGAACTCGCGGAATATCAGGCGGTACTGGAAACGGCGTTCGGGAATATCACGCTGGAACTCTTTCCCACCGAAGCGCCCGATCACGTCCGGCATTTCCTGCGTCTCGCTTTTCTGGGTGTCTATGACATGACCGCGTTTCACCGCGTGGCGCCTGGATTCGTGATTCAGACGGGCGACTTGAACACCCGAACCGCACCCTACCCGGCCAACGCCGAGCAGTTCGTTGTCCCCGTCACGGCGGAGATCAGCGCAATTAAACATGTCGCCGGCATCGTCTCAATGGCGCGGGGAGATGCACTCGACAGCGCATTGACCTCGTTCTTCATTGTGTTGGACGATCAACCCGCGCTGGACAATTTCTACACTGTATTCGGAAGAGTGACGGCCGGTATGGACGTCGTTCGGCGCATCGCGGCCGTCGAAACCGCTAATGAGACACCACTGGAACGCATCGACGTCTATACGGTGCGGATAGAGCGTCGAAACTGATCGCCTCCGATGTTGAAGTCTTCGATCACCACGTCGGCCTCTGCTGCCTGGAGCGCCTCCGTCGAGTAACTCCCGGTCGCAACCCCGACGGTCTGAAACCCGGCTTTCTTCCCGGCTTCGATGTCCCGTGGCGTGTCGCCGATGACATATGTGTCTCCGGCCGGCACAGGCAGACGGCCCAGGTTGCCCCGCCGAGCGGCCTCGAGAACCACCGCCGTGCGGTCTTCAGCGTCGGAGCCAAACCCACCGAACTCGAAAAATGCATTGAGCGCCCCGCGCTCCAGTTTGATCCGGGCGCCGCGCTCCATGTTTCCCGTCGCCAGTCCCAGACGAATGTCCTCACGGGAACTGATTTCCTCGAGCAGGTGAACGATGCCGGGCAAGACCCGGTAGCCCTGGGAATCCCTGACTTCCCTCTTCAGATAGCTCAAGTATTCATCGAGAATTGATGTGGCAACACTTTGTAAATTATGTCTATGACTCTGATCGATTTGATTGACTATCTCGCGAACGATCGCCGGGTCGGTCTTTCCGTGGGGGGTGATACCGGACATCACTTCGGGTACGCCGAGGACATCCCGGGTGGCCTGGTTCAGGGCCCGAATACCGGCGCCGCCGGTGTTCACAAGCGTCAAATCGACGTCGAACAGCAACATCTTCATGTCGGCTATTGTATGCAATTTTCAGGAGCACACGACTCAACAGGCAAACTCAACCCGGGGTTCACCCGAACCCGGGGCAGGGGTACACGGATGCGAACTCGGTCGCCTCACCCATGATTCCTGATCATTCAGCAAACCCTGCCGAAAAACGGCTTGATACGGACTGTATTCAGCGCTGATTAGCAAATCCCACCTGAGACGGGATCATCCCGCACTCCCCGGATACCCTCGGTGCACGGCCGGAGTATCGGATCAATGTTCCCGAATTCGACGGGTCGAGTTTGCAGCGCACTCATTTTGATTTATCCTTGGGAGAAATTCCGGGGACTCATCCCTGAAATCACTGAAGGAGTTGCGATGGAAACTGATCCGGTTTGCCAAATGCCGACCGACCCTGACATGGCGGAATTCAAATCCGAGTACAAGGGCACGGAATATTATTTCTGCTCGTCCGCCTGTTACGACAAGTTCACTCGAGATCCCAAAGATTACGTTTGAATGGATGTCGGTCCGTCACGCCGTTTTTCCAGAATCGAACGTATCAAGATCAGCATCGTTTCATGGATCGGTTACTGGGCGATTGCCTTGATCGGTCGGAGTCTGCGATGGCAGGCGACGGACTTCCATCACCTCAACGAAATACACGCGGCGGGAAAGCAGGCCATATTCACCTTCTGGCATGGGCGCATCTTCCCGGCCACGTGGCACTGGAGGAACAGAGGCATCGTTGTGATGACCAGCCTCAACTTCGACGGAGAAATTATCGCTGCATGCATCCAGCGTCATGGGTATGGGGCCGCCCGGGGATCCAGTTCGCGCGCGGGCGGCCGGGCTCTGGCAGTGATGGTTCGCGAAATCCGGAATCGCCACGATGTCGCATTCACAATTGACGGCCCACGCGGTCCACGCTATGTTGCCAAGCAGGGGCCCGTCATACTGGCCCGTAAAACTGGAGCTGGAATTTTCTGTTTTCACGTTGCGCTGAGGCACAAGATTCAACTCAACAGCTGGGACCACTTCCAGATCCCCTTACCTTTCACCCGGGCAATGCTATTGACGGCCCCAGCGATCTGGATACCGCCGGATGCCGACGCGGCCGCAATCGGCGAATGGCACGCGCGTATGCAGACGGTGCTGGACGAACTCCGGACCCGGGGCGAGGCGTGGGAACAGGGAGACAGGGTCGCCTGACCTCCAGCAGTATACGGGTGCCGCCCCGATTTGAAGCACAAGTCTTGCGCAATGCTGGAGCATTGTTGTAACTTAAGCATTCGGATACATGACAAAGTTGATCAATTTAGATTGGATTAAGAACCGTCAAGTCGGCCGAGGAGCAATATGAGCCCCAATTTCAACGAATTACTCACCGGTGTAAAGCAGGAAATTGAGGAAGTAACTCCTCAGGAAATCAACGCTAAGCTTCCCGGGAATAAGGACTTCACGCTACTGGATGTCCGTGAGAAAGACGAATGGGATCAGGGCCACATCGAAGACGCCCAATTTCTTCCGCGTGGCTTTCTCGAAGTCAAAATTGAGAAGATGCTATCCGATAAGGATCATCCCATCGTCGTTTACTGCGCGGGCGGGGTCCGCTCCGCATTCGCGGCCAAAAGCCTGAATCAACTTGGCTACTCCAACGTGCGATCGATGGCTGGCGGTATTCGCGACTGGAAGGACAACGGGTTTAAGCTCGTCGTCCCCGAAACCGTCGGTAAGGACCAGATGGCCCGCTACAGCCGACATCTGCTGATACCGGAAGTCGGAGAACCAGGCCAGCTCAAGCTTCTCAGGAGCAAGGTTCTGCTCGTTGGAGCGGGAGGGCTGGGTTCTCCAGCCGGAATCTACCTCGCCGCTTCCGGCGTGGGGACCATTGGCATCATCGACGACGACGTCGTGGACGAATCGAACCTTCAACGGCAGATCCTGCATTGGACATCGTCCATCGGTGTACCGAAAACGGACTCCGCACGCCGGACCCTTTTCGAGGTAAATCCCGACGTCAAGGTCCGCACCCACAACCTCAGGCTCGACGCCTCCAATGTCCTCGACATCTTCGGGGAATACGATGTCATCGTGAGCGGATCGGACAATTTCTCCACCGCCTACCTGGTGAACGATGCAGCCGTCATGCTGAACAAGCCTGTCGCTTACGGGAGTATTTTCCGATTTGATGGACAGGTTTCGACATTCGTCCCTAACGAAGGTCCGTGCTTCAGGTGCCTGTACCCGGCGGCCGCGCCACCTGAACTGGCTCCCAGCTGTGCGGAAGCCGGTGTCCTGGGTGTGCTGCCTGGAACGATCGGTGTGCTTCAGGCAACGGAAACCATCAAGCTCCTGCTCGATATCGGGGAAACCCTCTCCGGCCGACTCCTGGTCTATGATGCTCTTGAAGCGACTTTCCGGCAGGTCAAGGTCCGCAAGGACCCGAAATGCACCACATGTGGCGAGAACCCCCGAATTGATCTGGAATCTATCGCTGATTTCGTGTGCGCGACGGGCTGATTGGCAAAAATCAACCGAATTGAAGTCGGCGAATTCATTTACTGCGGATCTCCCTATCATCGATCCCGACTCAACATACCGAAAGATGCCGGTCTGGTTCTTGAGGTCAAACGGAGCAATTTCCGAATTCTCTATGGCCGAAGCACATTCTGCTGGTTACCTGAAGACGTGATCGTCAAAATCGACGGTATCGTCGACACCACCACTTTCGCGGGCCGGCTCCACTGGATCATCAAGCGCTTGAAAGCCCTGGATTGCGAACTGCTGTCAGAAGCGGATTTGCACAAGGCAACGTTCCGTATCGATCAGTTCGACCAGGACGTCCTGGACGACATTCGGGCACTGCTCAAGGCGGATTTTTTGGAACTGAGCCTCGTGCCGGAAGGAATGGCGTTTATGCTGGCAGAAGTCACATTCCGCTCCTGAGGGCCGCATACCCGTGCCCGAAAGCCTGTCAGAAATTAAACGGTATGCAAGCAGGTTGTCGCTCAGAAGCCCGATCCTCTTCGATGACTTTGTGGTGCCTGCCGATGGTACTAGGAAGATGCCAGCTCAGCCGCGACGGGGTTGTAGAGAGTGTCCCGCTGGATGGGGACGCATCCGGCTTCCCGGATCAACAGTTCTATCCTTTGCCGCGTAAGGCCAGGACTGGTCTCGCTCCCGGCACCGTGGATGATCCGCTCTTCTATGATCGTGCCGTCCAGATCATCGGCACCAAAACGCAGGGCGATCTGCGCCAGTTCCGGTGTGATCGTGACCCAGTACGCCTTGATGTGGGGGAAATTATCGAGCATCAACCGGGCCAGGGCGATCGTCCTGAGATCATCCGTACCCGTCGTTGGCGGAAGCTGATCGTAAGCCGTGTTTTCCGGGTGGAACGCGAGAGGGATAAAACAATTGAAGCCCTGTGTTTCGTCCTGAAGTTCCCTCAGTCGGACGAAATGATCCACTCTCTCGGCGATCGTCTCCACGTGCCCGTATAACATCGTGGCATTGGAATGAATGCCCAATTCGTGCACGGTTCGCGCACAGTCCAGCCACCGGTCGCCAGATATCTTGTGGCCCGCAATCAGCGGACGGGCGCGTTCGGCAAAAATCTCGGCGCCCCCTCCAGGACAGCTGCCCAGGCCAGCGGCGCGCAACTGCTCGACGACGGACTCGAGCGGCATCCGGGTAATCCTGGAAAAGAAATCCAGTTCGACCATAGTGAACGCTTTCAGGTGGACCGATGGGAAGCGCTCCCGGAGCCCCGACAACAAATCCAGATAATACTGAAACTCCAGGTCGGGGTTGAGGCCGCCCACGATATGAAACTCGGTCACCGAATCGTCGTACTCCTGTGCCGCGAATCGAAAGACGCCTTCCAGCGTCATCGCATATCCACCTTCTTCACCCGGCTTTCGCGCATAGGCTCCCTGGCACAGCTGGCAATCGATCACACAGACATTCGTGTAGTTGATGTGCCGGTTGACATTGTAGTAAGCGGCGTTGCCGTTCAATCGCTGGCGGACCTGGTGCGCGAGTCGACCGACGCCCAAAACGTCGTCCGATTCGTACAAAGCGACGCCGTCAGCGAAGCTGAGGCGCTCCCCCCTATCAACCTTGCTGATGATGGCCGGATCAATCATGCAGCGTGATTATACCAGCCGAATCGGTGAGACGAGCGTGAATGAAACGTGAGAGCAAACGAAGCCCGTGAAGTTTGAACCGGGGCCCACAAACTCTGGAAGGACTCAAGCCTCCACAGCACTGCCAATCGTGTCTTCCATCATAATTTCAAGTTCCGCCAGCACGATATCTTTCGCATTCAGGTATTGAGCTTCGGGTAGGGCGCCCAAGACGATCGTCGGGTCCGGCTGCATGCTGAGGCCTACCTTGGCGCCGGCCTGGTTCGCCAGTCGGACGATGGACAGCGATACCCTTGAAGATTCAAAGTCTTTCAGATGGTGGTCCCGCGCGATTTCGCAATACAAATCTGGAATGTTCCAGCGTGAGAGAAAGTTGTATCCCAGTTCTCCGTGTGCGCTCAGCATGACTTCATCCAGGACCTCGGGCGAGAGAGGGTGCATGTTTTCGGTTTGCCCAATTTCGTCGATGGCTTTCAGGATCACCAGTTTCCCTACATCGTGCAGCGGGCCCCCAAGAAAGGCCTCTTCCTCCAGTTGGTGCCCGAAACTCAGCTTGCGCGCAAGCCAGGCGCCGGCGGCTGCGGTGGAGCTAGCGTGCTTCCACAGTTCCCGGATCATCCGGCGCAGCTCAGGTTCTTTTGCATCGTAATTGGATTTGTGCGAGGCCGCAATGGCAAGCCTTGAGACCTCTTTGAGGCCCAGCCGGACCAGGGCATTATGGACCGTGTGGATCTCGGTGAGTCCCCCGAAGAAGGGAGAATTCGCCGCCCGCAGGATTTCGGCTACAAGCACCTGGTCACCCGACACCAGGGCTTCGACCTCCGAGGTGCGGATATCGCCATCGGCGTTCAGCGCCTGGAGCTTTGCGGCCGACTCGTTAAACACGGGCAGCTCCAGCTTGCCTGAATCGATGAGCTCTATAATCTTTTCAAGAAGCGACTTGTCGTTGCTCATTGAGTTTCTCCCAGTAGCCTGCGTATATCGCTGACAGATCGGGGCTTTCCCACTCTCGGTATCTGACGGATGATTTCTTCGAACGTGGTCTGTCCCTGCAGCGCTTTGTAAACGGCATCTTCCAGTAGTGTGACCATGCCGGTGGTTTCAATACTCAATCGGCGAATTTCGTACGAACTCTTCTGGGAGATGACCGCATCCTTGACCAACTCGTTGAGGACGAGCAACTCGAATACCGCCACCCGGCCCTTGTAGCCCATGAAATGACACTTCCCGCAACCCCGTCCGACTTTGAAGGTCATGCCCGCAAGATCATCGACCGAGTAGCCCAGGCGAGCCAACTGATTGGGCCCGACAGGCTCCACATCCGCGCAGTGGGGGCAAACGCGTCGGACCAGCCGCTGCGCCATGACTGAAACGACCGTTGACGAAATCAGGAAGGCTTCGATGTTCATGTTGAGCAGCCGGACCAGGCCGCCGATGCTGTCCTCGGTGTGGAACGTGGTGAGCACCTTGTGGCCCGTCAGGGCCGCCTGAATTGCCGTCTCCGCGGAGAAGGTGTCCCGGATCTCGCCGATCACGATGATATCCGGATCCTGGCGCACGATGTGCTTGAGTGTGTTCTCGTAGGTCAATCCGATCTTGGGATTGATGGAACACTGTGTGATTCCATCCACCATATACTCTACGGGGTCTTCTGCCGTGATGATGCTGGTTTGCGGATGATTCAGATAATGCACCGCCGAATAGAGCGTCGTCGTCTTCCCCGAACCCGTCGGCCCGGTCACAATCACCACGCCACTGGGTGCGTCGAGTGCACCCTGAACAAACCCGTGAAGCATCCGGGGACCGATTCCGAGTTTGTCAATGTCGAGCAGTTCGCTGCGCGTGTTGAGCAACCTCAGAACGATCGTTTCGCCATGAACGGAAACATAGGTCGACAGTCGGAGTTCGACGGAGACGTCGGCATCTTCGAATAAGAGACGTCCATCCTGATGGCGGCGTTTCTGCGAGATATCGGCCTTGGCGAGCACCTTCATGCGACTGGCCAGGGGCACCGCCAACTCAAGGGGCAGAGCCTTGAAGTCGGTCAGAACCCCATCCTGGCGGAAGCGGACCTGCAGCCGGTCCCGCCGCGGTTCGATGTGGATGTCGGACACCCCGGCCAGGGCGGCCGAGCGGAGTATCTGGCGCACGGTTTCAACGGTAACGTTTTCGCCGATGACAACCGGCTCCTTCGATTTTCGTTCGTCGATACGGTCAATTGCCTCGTGAATTTCCTTCGGCGATGCAACGCCGATAACAATCGAAGATCCGAATTCCCGACTGGCCGCCGTGATGTGCTCCGTGTTCAGGGGAGTTGCGAAGGCAACGACAACCGCGTTGCCACGCTCGGCAATGGGAATCAGATCGTGTGCCCGGTACCAGTCGATGGGCTGCTTCAGCAGACTCGCAGGGATCTTGTTCGACAGTGGGTGCAGGCGTTTGAGCCCCAGCTGCAGCGCCAGCACGTCAAACAACTGCTCTATCGTCAAGGCATGGTTTTCGACAAGGATGCCGCCAATGGATTTGTCGGGAAGCTCCCGCTGAATAGAAAGTGCCATTTTGATGTCCGAATGTCGGACATATCCCAGTTCGAACAGGAGCAAACCAATCGGCACATTGATCCTGTGATCTTTCAGGCCCTCCCGAACCTGGTGCGGCGTCGCGATCCGCATTTCCTCCAGAATATCCACCAGGTTGGATGCACCCGGCAGCTTCTGCTGGATTCTGCGCACATAGTGAAACTGCTGTTCGGTGATGAGCCCGGCCTCAACGAGGAGACATCCCAGAAGAGGCGCAACCGAATGATCATCGACGGTTGGTGATTCTTCGGGAGCGGCTAATACGGATTCAGATTCCATTGCTCAACGACTCCACCCGACGGTCCGGATAACCGAGTTATTGGGATGTTTGTTCATGCACATCGAATAGTCGAAGGCTCGGGGTCCAGCTGCGCCCCCAGGTGGTCCGGCAGCCGCAGACGCAGTTTCTTGCGGAGCCCCTGCTCGGCAAATTCGGCACACGTCGGGTAGGGCATCTTGAGGAGCGAAAAATACTCCTCCAGATAAGGCCCGGAGAACTCTCCATCGGGCTCCGTCAGATAATGAACGCATGCGTGGGCGACATGCAGTATCGCCAGATCCACCCGCTGAGCCGGGTCCACCGATTCCGGGGCAAACGCCTCAGGACGGTCCTGGATCGCAACGGCTCGAGCCACGCGGGCTGGGAGCTGCCAGATTTCAAGCAGTCGGGCTCCAAGCTGCGCCTGATCCAACAACCCGGCCAGCCATTCGTTCTGGGGCTGTCTCTTGCTGAACTGGGCCAGGGCCATGACCCCGACGTGGTGGAGGAGGCCAATGGTGTTCGCGATCTGGACGTCTTTCTTAGAGACTGTAAACGCGATTTCTGAAGCCACCGCTGCAACCCACGTCGCGTGATCCTGAACCTCTTCCAAGTCCCCACCGACTTCTAATATCCCGCCAACGGCCTGCCTCAACGCTATTTGATAGACATGCGCATAGCCGAGTCGCAGACAGGCCTGCTGGATATCGGCGATCTGAGCACAACCCTGAAATGCGGCCGAGTTTCCGACTTTCAGGACCAGCGCCGCCAGACCGGGATCGCCCTTCACTGCCCGAACGACTTCGTCCATGGAGGTCTCGCCACCGGATTGAACGAGAAATGCTGCTGAAGGCGGCAGCGCCGGCAACTCGTCCAGGAATGCATTGACCGGAGGCGCATGGAGCAGCGCCGCAGCCTCACTGTGCGATTGATCCCGCAGCCGCTGGGCGCCATGGAGTCGATTTCGAACCCTCTCAAGACCTGCTTCGAGACCCTTGTTGATTGATCCCAGAGTTTCGATTGCCGACTGGTAGGCATGGAGTCGGGTTTCAGGCAATAGACCCTCGAGCGCGGTTCGGCTGACTTCCATCATTGTGCAGGACCCGTCCGCTTCCACGCGTCCCCCGTGCGGCGCAATCCACGCACCCTCTTCCAGAACCCCCACAGCACCGGTGTCGCCGGCATCCCGACTGGAGCCAATTCGCGCCCGGCCGGTCATCACGACCCGCCAAACGTCTTCAGCGTCGGCACATACAATCGTCGTACCTGGGTCAAGCCTGCACAGACGCCCGGCAGCGAACAGTTCCATTCGGGCCTTCACTTCAAGACCCGCTTGCGGAGTCCCTCTTTCACCGCTCACTTTGTCGGGATTTGCTTTCTCCTGCATCACGCCTCCCACCGATACGCATCAAGACGCCGGGTTGCGCCCTGTCAATCGTTACCGGTCGACTCTTCTCCCCCAATATCGGCACCCGCGACGGGAATCCTTATGAGTTTCTGCCCGAATCAAACCACCCGCGGAAGCTCCCGGCAGCAGTGTTTTCTAGAGGCGGATTCCGAGCCTTCGGCCTCGCTCCCACCGCCTCGTGTGCAGGTCGTAAGCGGGCCAGCAGCCTGTCTACAACGCCAAGCAGAAGAGTTCGATTTCGACGCATTCGGAAGGCCAGCAAACCCGGTGTCGGCCGTAGGAGCGGGAAAGGTGGGTCGAGGCTGTGCCGGTCCCTCAGCATCCTGTGTGCTCCGATGCGAGAGGTGGGCCTAGTGGCCTGCAACAGAGACATCGCCAGTGGCGTTCGGAGCGCAACGGGGCCGGATTCCAGGAGGCAACAGGTTGACGACGCGGTGTCGCGACGACGAGGGAATGCGCCTACATTCCCTCCTAAGAAGTCGAGGACGAGCGACAACGAAGACGGCCCCGTTCCGCCCGAACCCTTCGGGCCGATGGGGGTTGGGGTCGATATCTTTGTCCGGCAATATTAAGCCGGGTCATGATGAAACAGCTGCGCCTGCGGCCTCGGTTTCAAACCTCGGTGGCCCTCCTCCCTTCGCGATCTCGCCTGGCAAGACCCATCGGCGCCACTGGCGATGTCTCTGTTGCAGGCCACTACGAAAACCGCATCGGGGAGAATGCGGACACGGCCTCATCAGGCGTCTCACCCCGCGTCAGCGCACTGATGATCTTCGCGGTGACCGGTGTCAAAAGGATCCCGTTCCGATAGTGCCCGAGCGCGTAGAAGAGCCCGGCGAGCCCGGACGCTCCGATAGCCGGAAGCCCGTCGGGGGTCGCCGGACGCAAACCGGCCCACGTTTCCAGGACGGGG
Organism: Terriglobia bacterium; assembly: GCA_965263045.1. Classification (GTDB taxonomy): domain Bacteria; phylum Acidobacteriota; class Terriglobia; order 20CM-2-55-15; family 20CM-2-55-15. Next base: position 1,719,776 of record CBDHGK010000041.1, on the reverse strand, counting down.
TAGTGACCGACAACGGAGGACAGCCGCTGAGCATCGGCCAGCAGTCCGCCCAATCCCGCCGCCGTCGGCCTGCGGTCAAAGCCACAATCTTCATTCGTGGCACCCACAACGAGTTCTCCACCCCTGCGTGGGACGAAATAAAGCCGGCCCCACCGAATCAGGTGCTTGAATCTCGGGCCCGGCATTTCCAAAGAGAGAATTTGCCCTTTTCTCGGCTTCATTCGAATCGTTGGAGTCATTCCTTTAATCTCAGACGCCCAGGCTCCGGCTGCAAGAATGACGATTGGCGCAGCATAGGACACGGTGCCCGACCGGACACCGCTCACGTGGTCACCGGTCGCAATGACGCCTTCGACCGGTGCGTTTTCCAGAATCTGGACGCCGCGGATAGCGCAAGACCGGCGAAGAGCATCGATGAGTTTTCGAGGTTGAACCTGATGGTCACCGGGACAGAACATCGCGCCCTCGATTTCAAGGCTCAGGGCGGGTTCCATGCGACGGACTTCCTCCCCGGACAACATGGCCACATCCAGGCCGGCCCCCTGCTGCCATTCGCATCGAAGGCTCAGGCCCTGGTACTGCTCGAGATCCCCGGCGACCACGATTACCCCATCGTCCTGGTATTCAATGTCGACGCCGGTCTCATCGAGGAGATCACACGCGAATGTCCGGTACATCTCCAGACTGCGGAGGTTCAATTCAAGGAGGGGATCGGCTTCTTCGGCCTCGCTGTGCGGGCACAGCATCCCGGCTGCCGCCCACGACGATTCCCTGCCGACCGGGCCCCGCTCGATCAACAGGACCGATCGGTCCTCGGCCATTGTGCGGGCCAGGGCCAGTCCGATCGCTCCTCCGCCCACAACGATGACGTCGTAATTCATCGGCATTCTGGCATTCTTGTCCGTACACACTCCGGATGCAATTCGGCGGACGCCTCATGCCGCAAATGGAAAACACCCGCCGCCGGGGCCGGATTGGGGCCGCATCCCGCCAGGATGGGCCCCGCCCGGGAACTCCTTCCCGGGAACCCCTGCCCTGGAACCATGTTAACTTAGCGCATGCTCATCGCCTCATTCGAGACCGGGAATTGACACGATCACTATGTTTCAAGCCGTAATTTTCGACTTCAACGGCGTCCTGGCCAATGATGAGCCGATCCATCTGGAAGCCTTCAAAACGATCGCGCTCGAAGAAGGTCTTTCGCTGACCGACACGGCATATTACGAACGGTACCTCGCGCTCGATGACTGGGACCTGTTTCGCGCGCTGTACCGCGATCAGGACCTGGAAATGAGCCCCGACTTGCTGGAAGCGCTTGTCGCCCGAAAGTCCGACCACTACTACGCGCTTCTGGGAGACCAGCAGGTGCTCTTTGAGGGGGCGGGTCGGGCGGTACGGGCCGGGGCCCAGCAGTGTCCGCTGGGGATCGCATCCGGTGCCAGACGGGATGAAATTGACTGGATCCTCAAAGCGGGCTCACTGGACACATACTTTTCCGTCATTGTCGCCGCCGAGGATGTCGATACCGGAAAGCCCGGTCCAGAACCCTACCTCAAAGCGACCGCAGCACTCGCCAGGCGCAACGGTCCCATCGAGCCCGGGCGGTGCCTGGCCGTGGAAGACTCCGGCGGCGGTATCCGGTCCGCAAAATCCGCGGGCCTCCGGTGCCTGGCCGTGGAACATTCCTATGATCGATCCCACCTGAGGGAGGCGGACTGGGTTGTGGAGTCGATTCAGCAATTCGATCAGTGGTTCAAGGAAGGGCTTCCGTGACCACCCGGTCCAGAAAGACGTTCAGTGAACTGATCACACTTCCGGATTCGGGAATCCCGCTGGCAGAGGCCGCTCTGCTTGTAGCTTGTGAGGAGTACCCGCATCTGTCACTGAGCCCATTTCTGGACGTACTCGATCGCATGGCAGATAGCGTCGGAGAAAAGACAGCGGCCGATGCCTCGCCGATCGAGACCATTGCGGCCATCAACCAGGTACTGTTCGAGGACTATGGGTTTAGAGGAAACTCGAACCACTACTACGATCCCCGCAACAGCTTTCTGAACGACGTCATCGAGCGGCGGACGGGAATCCCGATCACCTTGTCGACGATCTATATCGAGGTCGCCCGCCGCATCGGTTTCGGCATCGATGGCGTCGGCATGCCGGGCCATTTCCTCGTCAAATACACCTCGCGTGCCGAAGAAATCATAATCGACCCTTTTAATCGGGGATCGATCCTCACGCGTGACGACTGCCGTGGGCTGCTTCCGCCCGGACAATTCGAAAACGGTGAAGGCGCAGAACGATGGCTGCGCCGGGTCGCCAACCGCCAGATTCTTACGCGCCTGCTGGCCAACCTCACGGCCCTTTATCGAAAGGCACAGACGTTTGACAAGGCACTGGTGATGCTGGACCTGATGATACTGACCGCACCCGACGTCCCCGAACTCTACAAAGAGCGTGGCCTGCTGCGATTGCAGCTGCGCCAGTTCCGCGGAGCCGCAAGCGATCTCAAGTGGTACCTGAAGCATTCTCCCGACTCGACAGGCAATGCCAAAATCGAGTCGTACATAAGGGACCTGAACCGGATACGCGTGAAGATGAACTAGTGTCCCGAGTCGGAAGTTCACGACACAAGATTTCGCTCGATCGTTCATTCAGACATCCTGTCTGAACGATCGGCGACCCTCGCCATCTTCCTGATGGCGAGGCCTATAGGGATAGGCGGAATGGTGAAGTGGTCCCCGGAAGAACCCGCAGCGTTCCTCGCTGCGGGTGGACGGCTTTTACATTAAAGAGGCGGTAGCCGAGGCGTCCAGAGTAATAAGATAATCGGGTCGGACTGAGACACGTTAGTAAGGGACGAACTTCCGAGTCAGGACACTAGCCTTTGGCAGAAGTCTCGAGGGCCACACATTACAGGTCACCATCAGCACCCATGAAACGAAAGTTAAAGATTGGTGTGATGGGCTCGGGACAGTGTGACACGGTGATTTCGGAAATCGCGGAAACCGTTGGCCGCGAAATCGCGGACCACGGCGCGGTGTTGATCTGCGGCGGCGGCAGCGGCGTGATGGAAGCCGCGGCGCGAGGCGCATCCCGAGCCGGAGGACTGGTGGTGGGTATTCTCCCGGGCGACACCGAAGAGCAGGCGAATCGCTGGGTCGAACTCCCGATCGTTACCGGCATGGGTAATGCCCGGAACGTCATCAACGTGTTGACGGCACACGCCATCATCGCGATCTCGGGAGGTCCCGGTACGCTATCGGAAATCGCCCTCGCTATCAAGGTAGGCACACCCGTCGTCGGGCTCCGAACCTGGGACGCGTCGCTCGATGGCAACCGCTACCCGGCACCGGGATTTCAACCGGCAGGTTCACCCGAAGACGCCGTCGGGTTGGCGCTTTCCCTGGCGCGAGACCGTGCCGCGCGGTCGTAAAGTCGGTCGCCGGCAGTTATACTCCCCGCCGTGACCGCGACCACGATCGGAGCGTCGCATCCATCGGTGATCCAGGAATCGAGAGCCCTCTTGCTTGAGATATCGAAAACCTTTTGCTTGAGATATCGAAAGCCCTTTGCCTGAGATGAGGAACCGGAGGATGAATCCGAGCATCGCCGGCGAAGGACAGAATCTCGAGCCCGCACTCCCCGACGCGTGACTGATGGGCCTGCCGCCATGACGTCCACGGGGAATATACCCTGTCGGAGCACCAACGATTAGTGGAGTCACACCTACTGTGAAAGAGTTCAACCCTCCTTTCCGAATCCTGCTGGGACCTGGCCCAAGCGATGTCGAGCCCCGTGTCCTCTCAGCCATGTCCCGGGCATTGGTCAGCCATCTGGATCCCATTTTCATTGAAATCATGGACGACATCCAGAAAGGTCTCCAGAGTGTATTCGAAGTGGAGAACCCCTTGACCCTGCCGATATCGGGTACGGGAACCGCAGGAATGGAAGCGGCCATGGTTAACATGGTTGAGCCCGGGGACGCTGTACTGGTTTGTTCGGCGGGCTTCTTCGCCGATCGCATGGTTCAGATCGCGAAACGGGCCGGGGGGGACGTTCAGATTGTCGAAGCTCCATTGGGCGAAGCGGTCACCGCGGATCAGTTGCGCCGTGCCCTCAAGAAAAAACGACCCAAGGTCGTCGCCTTCGTTCATGTCGAAACTTCGACGGGTGTGGCACAGCCCATCGAACCCCTCGCCCAACTGCTCGGTGACGACGACATCGTCACGATCGTAGACGCGGTGGCCTCTCTTGCGGGCCAACCCGTCGAAGCCGAGACCAATAGACTCGATTTCGTGTACAGCGGCAGTCAGAAGTGCCTGAGCTGTCCACCGGGACTCGCCCCGGTCACGCTGTCGGCAAACGCGGTGCGACGGCTCCGGTCGCGCCGAGTCCCCGTCCAGAGTTGGTACCTGGATCTGTCCATGATCGAACAGTACTGGGGAAGCGATCACCGATACCATCACACGGCTCCGATCTCGCTGAACTATGCCTTGCGGGAGTCATTGGGCATCATCCAGGAGGAAGGGCTCGGGAACCGATTCGAGCGGCACCGGTTGAACCATCTGGCTCTGGTTGCAGGGCTGGAAGCGATCGGGCTCGAGATGTTCGTAAAACGCGAGGTTCGCGCCTGGACCGTCAACACGGTGAAAGTACCCGAGGGCATCGACGATGCTGCGGTGCGGTCGAGGCTTCTCAATCGATACGGAATAGAAATCGTCGGCGGGCTGACCGATCTCAAAGGGAAGGTCTGGAGGATCGGTTTGATGGGATATTCATCCCAGCGCAACAACGTTCTGCTCCTCATCAACGGGCTGGAAGAAATACTTCTCGAGATGGGATTCAACGCTGCCCCCGGCGCGGGCATGCGAGCCGCGCTCGATTCCTACCAGAACGCTACCTGAATCGAAAAGGGTTGCTACGGACGACGAATCTGCAGGTTGTAGGAACCTGAGTTGAAGACCAGTGCGCCTGTCTCACCCAGGGTATAGAAACTCCGGATTTCGATCACATAACGGCCGGAGGGAAGGAAAGTCGATATCAACTCCGATTGCCCGTTCAGACCTCGATCCGATCGCGCCAGAACCCGACCCTGGGGATTCATCAGGAACAGATCCAAATCGTTGGCACCGGGGTCCTGGCCGGGGCCGAGGCCCGTTATGTCCAGACGTATGGAGACAGCTCCCTCACTGACGCTGAATTCAATATGGTGCGCCGACTGCGCCAGGTTAGCACGCCCTCTCGAAAGGGAATCGACCGCTCCAGTGATGGTTTCCGCACCCCGCGCCAGACGTGGAAACGCGTTCGACACACTGGGAATCGCCGACGCGACGTAATCGATCGAGCGATTCCGGGTGATTTGCTCTATTTCGGGTGCGTCCAGGGGCGACATCCGGGTCAGGCGATCCAGAAACGAAGTGACATATACGTAAGTGTCATCACTCAGTTCAAGAAAGGCTTCCCATATGGCTTGAAACGGGAGCTGAGATGTATCCCCCGTATCCGGTTCCGAGTCGGCCAGATCCCACAGGGTGGAGTGGACCGAAAACTCACTCCAATAGCCGGGTTGATCCCCTGCGGGCACATTTTCTTCCAGGTCGTATTCGAGAACCGATGCGCCACCAAATCCCAGCGAGTCCCTGTAGATCGGACTATTGCGAATCCAGGCGGCAAAGAAATTGGCCCAACCCTCCGACCAGGCCACTCTGGCATCGAGCGCATCGCCCAGCACATGGGGGCCGCCACGCGAATCGTCTCTTGAAAATTTCGTGGCCAACAGATGCGCATACTCGTGGAGAATGACCGCGTCGTCGAACTCATCGGAATCGGAGGCGCGATCTCCCAGAATGTATGCCGTATTCGTTTCCGGGTTGAAGAAAGTACCGCCGATCTGGCCCTGTTCAGCATCCCCGACGACGGCCGTATTGTTGGGACTCCAGTAAATACTGACATTCGGGAATGACAAATCCGGGCCCAGGTCATCGAGAAACTCGTTTCCCTGTCGAATCACTTCGAGGATATTGAAGGCGCCGGACGTGCGATCCTCATCCCGGGCAACTAACACCGGAGCCGTCTCAACCGGGATACCCGCACTGACGATATAAAGGGCGCCACCGTTCGTGTTGTCCGCGACCGAAAGCCCGGATTCCGACGACTGGCTCACGGCGCGCAGCGCGTACTCTGAACCAATGGGCACCAACACGCGGAAACTCCCATACCGGTCGGTACCCGCTACGGAAAACACTTCCCCGGTCAGCTGGCTGAACACATCGACTCGCGCCTGACGAATCGGTACCATGACCGGTCGCCCGAAATCGAGGCCATCCGAACCCAGGTCGATCTTCTGGTAAAATGCCCGGCCCCGCACTTCGCGTAGAGACTGCTGATCGGATGGAAGGACGAGGATGGAATAGGGCTCGGATTCAACACCTTCGGCTGATCGAATTCTGAAGTCGGCGAATCCCGGAATCATTGCCGGCACATCGACCGCGAGAATGGAGATTCCGGGTGCCAGCGAACGGGCGCTCAGCGGTCGGCCACCGAGGGTCAAACCGTCAACATTCAAATTCAACCCGCGGATGCGCACCGTATCGCCCGGTCGCACCTCGGCGGGCTCAACCGACGTAATTTCAGGCCGGGGCACCGGGTCCCGGGCGATTTCGACCGACAATGTTCCAGTCCCGGCGGCCGCAAGCAGACCGTCGGTTCCCCCCACCATCAGAAGCCCATAGACCGGAGACCCAGATCGCAGAGTCACGGTGCCCCCTCGCATACGGGCGATTCCCGGGAGCAGTTCACCAAGAACCCGCGTCTCCTTGCTCCTGGCGGCGACGACGAGCGAGGTTTGCGCCAATGTATAGCCGTGCTCATCGACCGCCGAGATATCGACTGCAGCATCGACCCCGGAAATATTCGTGACGACCAAACCTGCAATCTGAGATTCGAGTTCCGCCGACTGCGGATAGAACACATTGCTTTCGGCCCCCACCTGCAGCGGGTAGATCGTCCGGTTGGAACCCCGCGACACGATCAGTGCGCCTGCCAGCGCGACGTTCGGGGATTCGATTTCAACCCAACCATTCACAGCTGGAACAAACAGCAGTTCGGTGAGTTGGCCCACCGCGATTGAAACGGAACCATTGGCCGGGATTGTCAGCGGACGCCGCGGTGGCTGGTTCTGGGATAAATGGACGGGACCGCCCGACTGGCTGACAAGAGTTGCGAATACCGTAATCGATTGCCCCGTCGGATTGGATAAGACGAGCGTCGATTCGAAGCCGTTGCCGATCACGGCATGGGGGGCGACGCGAAACGCTGCGGTAGAGCCGCTTCCGGCCTGGCCATTGAGCACCATCAGCGAATCCGGCGTGCTCACCTCCAACTGCGCCACAACCGCTTGGCTCGCAGTGATCCGCGCGGCGGATCCCGACCCGTTCGCAGCCAGCGTCAGATCGGCACCCGCGTATGCCTCCAGCGCCGCTGGTATAGTCTCGGCGACGTTGCCCTGCCTGTCGAATACTGTCACGTTGACGGCGGTGAATGTATCAGAAGGATTGACCACTCGCAGCACACGCACGTCAAGCGGGTCACTGGCCGGAATGACGACGACTTGATCGGCCAGAGGATTACCCGGTGCTATTTCCTCAAGACTGGAGGCGAAGTCTCCCGCCTGGAGCCGGGCCGTCAATCCTGAGCGGTCGCTGCTGATGCGAATCCATCCGGCCCGGGCAGATCCGGCGAAAATTGTGTCGACCGCCATCGACAGGACACTGTGGGCTTCGACCCGGTAACGCACCGGATTCGCGGGTGTATCGGCCAGAAATCCATCCATCCCGAATAGCTCGAACCTGACTTCGACCGCAGACTCCGCGGGGTTGGCAATCGTAATGTGGGAGGACGAATCGACGGCTCCCCCAGCGCGGGGAAAATGGAAGACAGACTGGGCCGCGAGCGGTACAGCGAAACAGCTCAACACCAGTAATGCGCACAACTGCCGCAGTAATGTGTTCATTTTGACCACACGCCACCCTCGAACAACGCTAACTTATTGAAAAAGTATAGCTTCCCGTTGTCATGAAATGTCAAGCAGGTAGGTTACCATCGAGGACTTGCCGCACCATATCGACGTCGGCAGCCACCTCGATCGGAAGGTTCCGGAGGGCTGGGTCGGTACCCGCCACCTTGCCCTGATGCAACTTCAGTTTGAAGTCAGTGAACTTCAGCCCGTGGGCCGTGCTGATGACAACGATTCGGGCGTCCTTCCCGATCCCGCCAGATTCGATCAGTTTCCTCGTAACTCCCAATGCAACACCGGTTTGAGGATCATTGAAGAGGCCAAACCGGTCCCCGAATCCAGCAGCGTCCCCCAGCTCCGCCTCGCTTACCTGGCTGACGATGCCATTACTGGCCTGAAGCGCCCGGACTGCCTTCGGATAGCTGACGGGATTCCCAATTTGAATGGCCGTCGCCATGGTCGGCTGGGCCGCCATGGGCTCGAAATGTTCAAATCCGGAGAGGTACGCCCGATACAACGGATTCGCCATTTCGGTTTGCGCGCAAACGAGTCGGGGCAGGCGATCGACGATTCCCAGATCCCGGGCCAGCATGAAACCCATTCCGATTGCCGAAATGTTGCCGAGGTTGCCACCGGGCACCACGACGTAGTCGGGCACCTCCCATCCCAACTGTTGAATGATTTCCAGACTGATGGTTTTCTGCCCCTCAACTCTCAAGGAATTCATTGAGTTGGCCAGGTATATGGAAGAGTCCTGGGTCACCTTCTGCACCAGTTCCATGCACCCGTCAAAATCGGTATCCAGCGACAGTGTCAGCGCACCATTTGAAATGGGCTGAATCAACTGCGGCAGCGAAACCTTACCCTTGGGCAGGAATACGATGGACGGGATCCCTGCGGCGGCGCAGTATGCGGCCAGAGCAGCCGACGTGTCTCCGGTCGAGGCACAGGCAACGGCGCGGATCCTGGAGCGCACCCGATTGACCATGGACACGAGTACCGTCATCCCGAGGTCTTTGAACGAGCCGGTGTGCGAGGTGCCACACTGTTTGACGAAGATTTCTCCCACCCCAAGCGCTTGTGCCATCCGGGGACTCGCAAGCATCGGGGTGTTGCCTTCACCCAGGGAAACGATGTCTCGGTCGTCTACGTTGGGAAGAACCAGTTCCTTTTGAGACCAGACTCCTCCGCGCGTGGCCAATCGGGATGCCAGCAACTCCTTCCAGCCCACAGGCGTCACCCGGCGCAGGGCATCGACGTCGTGACGGACTTCCAGGAGCGAGTTGCAGGACGGGCAGCGGTAAACGATCTCTTCGAGCCCGAAACGAGTGCCACAACCGGCGAAACACTCGAACCACGCCCGGAACTGGGTTTGAGCAGCAGTGGGCGTCATTGACCTCGTGGCACCGGTGGCGCGTCGGATGAAGCCGGGGCAACTTCTCCAGAAAGGACGTCCCGCTCGAAAGCAATGGCCAGTACGTCTTCAATCGTCTTGATGTAATTGATCTGAACCGACGAGAGGAGATCTTCCTGGATATCCTCGAGAACGTTCTTTTCGTTTTCAGCGGGCAACAACAGCACGTTTACGCCGGCACGCCGGGCGGCGAGGACCTTCTCCTTGATGCCGCCTACGGGAAGAACATAGCCACTCAAGGTAATTTCGCCCGTCATGGCCAGTCTGGGCCGGACCGGTTCGCCAATCAGCGACGAGACCATCGCCGTCACCATCGTCACACCGGCGGACGGACCGTCCTTGGGTATCGCGCCAGAGGGCACGTGAATGTGGACGTCGCGATCTTTGTAGAAGTCCGACTCCAGTCCCAATCGCGAGGCCATCGAGCGGACCCATGTCAAGGCTGCTTTAGTCGACTCCTGCATCACATCACCCACCTGCCCGGTCACCGTGAGATGACGGCCACCCGCGGCCAGGTTCACTTCCACGAACAACACCTCTCCCCCGACAGGCGTCCAGGCCAATCCCACCGCGACACCGGGACGGGTGACCCTCTCTTCGAGTTCCTCAGCCGCTTTGTATTTCGCGGCTCCAAGCAATCGGGCCACGACCTCCCCGGTGACGGCGGGTTCCGGTATGTTTCCTTCCAACAGCCGGCGCGCATACTTCCTGCAGATGTTGCCGATTTCCCGTTCAAGATTTCGGACACCCGCCTCGCGGGTGTAGTAGCGGGTGACCTCCTGGAGCGCCTGATCGGAAAACTCTATCTGATCCGTTTTAAGTCCGTTCTCCTCCCGTTGACGCGGCACCAGATAGCCCCGTGCGATATGGACTTTCTCCTCCTCGGTGTATCCGGGCAGTTCGATGGTTTCCATGCGATCCCGCAGGGCGGACGGAATCGTGTCGAGGACATTCGCCGTCGTAATGAAAAAGACACGGGATAGATCGAACTCGACGTCCAGATAATGATCCCGAAAGCTGGAATTCTGCTCCGGATCCAAGACCTCGAGGAGGGCCGCAGCCGGATCTCCCCGGAAATCGGCGCCCAGCTTGTCGATCTCATCGAGCATCAACACTGGATCACGGGCTCCGGCCCGCCGGATGCTCTGGATGATTTGACCCGGAAGCGCGCCGATGTAGGTCCGCCTGTGCCCGCGGATCTCGGCTTCGTCCCGCATACCCCCCAGTGACATGCGTATAAACCGGCGCCCCGTGGCGCGCGCGATGGAGCGTCCCAGAGAAGTCTTACCGACACCTGGGGGACCCACGAAACACAGGATCGGCGCCTTGCCCTCGGGACGCAGTTCCAGCACCGCCAGGTACTCGAGTATTCTTTCTTTGATCTTTTCAAGGTCGTGATGGTCACGATCCAGAATTTCTTTTGCGTGAACGATGTCGGACTTTTCGGTTGTCAACACCTTCCATGGAAGCGTCACCAACCAGTCCAGATAGGTCCGTGTAACCGTGTAGTCGGCGGCAGCCGGGGACATGCGCCCCAGGCGGGTCAACTCGCGCTCTGCCTCCCTGGCCGCTTCTTCGGGAAGCCCCGCTTCCTCGATCTGCTTTCTCAGTTCGTCTATTTCACGTTGTGAATCGTCGGTTTCGCCCAACTCCTTCTGAATCGCCCGAAGCTGCTCGCGGAGAAAGTACTCCCGTTGTGACTTGCCGACCTCTTCCTCGACCTGGCTTTGAATCTTAGTCCTCAGATCCAGCACCTCGAGTTCCTTGGCCAGTTCGGTATTCAGGAACTCCAGGCGCTTGCGTGCACTGGTCAGACCCAGGACAAGTTGTTTTGAATCCACAGGAAGATTGGGCAGATTTGTGGCGATATAGTCCGCCAGCCTCCCGGACTCCTCGATGTTGATGACGAATGCCTGTAAATCGTCAGGAAGCTGCGGCGATAGTCGGATCACCCGTTCGAACTGACCCAGGACGCTTCTCCGTAGCGCCTGAAAGTCCACCTCGGTTTCTTCTTCCGCGTCGTCGGAAAGAACTTCCAGCCGCGCGCACAGGTAGGGTTCGAATTGCGTAAACTCAACGATTCGCATCCGGGCAATCGCCATAACGATTACGAACAGGTTCCCCTCGGGAGTCCGCATCACGCGATGGATGACCGATACCGTTCCGGTGTTGTAAAGATCTTCAGGCCCCGGCGTTTCTGTTGTCTTGTCGCGTTGCGTGAGCACAGCGAGCAGACCGTTGCTGTCCTGAACGTCGTTGACCAGTTGGACCGAGCTGTCGCGGCCGACGGTCAACGGCATCACCGCGGTCGGAAATATGACTGCGTCACGGAGAGGGAGGATGGGCAACTCGTCCGGAATCGACTCGATTTTATCCCGAATGGCTTCGGCGTCACCGAACTCGCTCTTCAAGGTTGATTCCTTTCCGATTCATTCCCGCGCTGATCACGGAGCTCATGAATACGCTGTGGTAAAATCCGCCGGTGTCGACAGACGCCGATCAGCGCGGCAAATTCCAGTGGAAACCTGCAGCAATCCTCTTTGGGATTCTATTTCTGGGCGTTACCGACACCGCCCTCGTCCCGCCCCTGCTGCCGTCCATCGCCGAAGATCTGCAGACAACCCCGGGCCGTGCGGGCACCGTCGTTACCGCCTACGCACTGGCAGCGGCGGCATTCGCCCTGCTGCTGGGAACGGCTTCGGACCGTATCGGTCGAAAGCGCCTGATGTGCGTGGCTCTGGCAGTGTTTGCGACAGCATCGCTGCTGACCTACCAGAGTTCCTATTTTATCACCTTGTTGGCGGCTCGCCTTTTGACCGGCCTTTCAGCCGGAACGCTATCGACACTGGCGTTCGCATATAGCGGTGATCACTACCCGTATGCTCAACGCGGAAAAGCGATGGGCATCATATCGATGGCATATTTCCTCGTATTCGTCATCAGTATACCGGCCGGCGCATTCGTGGCGGCACGCTTTGGCTGGCGGTGGGTTTTTCTGGGGCTGGCCGTGGCGGGTGCCATAATGTCTCTAGTCACACTTAGAACACTGCCGGCCGACGAGCGTCAGGACCGAACTCCAACCCCATCCAGTGTCCTCGCGCATTTCAGGTTCAGCGACCGTGTCTCGGGAATGTCTGCGGCGTTTCTGACTTCGGGTGCGCTCGTCGGATTTCTGACGTATGTGGGTGTCTGGCTCGCATCGCAAGGCATCGGAATCGAGCGGATCGGACTTTTGTTCATGGTGGCCGGCGTGGCGGCCACAGCTGCGGCACCGCTTTCCGGCTGGCTCGCCGACCGGGTTGGAAAACGAGCCATGATACTCGCGGCCAACGTCATTCTGGCGCCACTGTTCATCGTTGTTTCCAATCTGGAGTGGGGCTTGGGGCTGTTCCTCGCGGTCGGCGTGCTCAGCGCAACCGCTGCGGCCCGTCAGGCTCCACTGCATGCGTTGACGACCGAGCTTGTCGGCTCTGAGATCCGCGGATCGTATATGGCCGTCCGCAACGCCTCTTCACAACTCGGGATCGCATTTGCGGCCACCACTTCCGCCCTCGTCTTCGACCAGACTGGATTCTCCGGTGTTGCGTGGATTGCGGCGATCATGACACTCCTGATCCTGCCCCTCTGCCGGTGGCTGAACGAGCCGGTCAAGCACTAGCAGGCTGCTGAAAAACGCAATTTATCAGCCGTCTGCGGCGCGGCACACGATGTGCCGCAATTTTGATGGCTGTAAGCCGTTGAAAATGTGGGCCAGCCGAGAATCACACTTCTCGGGTGGCGTTGCTGCTTAGGCCAATGATGGCTATTTCAGGATCCTGCTAGGGGGCCCCACTTCCGTCGTACGAATAAACCGTCAATTTGCAGCAGCTGCTGAGTGGAAGGATCCCTGAACCCATGATTGATCCAGTAAGGAACGAATCCGAGCGAGCGAACCAGTGAAATCATTTCTTCGGCCAGGGGACCGTTTTCGTAGAGTGGGACCAGAGAGAGTTCGAAATCCAGCCCGTCGATCTTTCGAATCGCATGTGCCGCGCCCTGCAAGACTTCACGTTCGTAGCCTTGTGTGTCACATTTCAGCAGGACACGATCGCCATCCCCGCAGAATTCGCTGTAAACGGCATCGAGGGGACGGATTCGGATCTCTTCGGTCCGGACGTATGCAGTTTGTGGGGCTGCCCGTACGTGTGCCGGCAGCATATCCAACAGCGAACTGCTGGCGGAATTTCCTGCTATGTTCAACGTCGCCGTATCATCGTCGGCGCCCAGTGCAACATTAACGGTATGCCACTTCGGATCGCGTGCGGCGTGTGCCTCCAGTTGCGCGTAGGCCTCCGCCATTGGCTCAAACGATATAATCTTGCCGGTATATCCCGACCCCCGCAGCTCCAGGGCATATTGACCACTGTTGGCACCCACGTCGAGCACGACATTGATATCTATCTGGCGCAACATCCGCATGATCGGAAACCGAACCAGCGCGTATCCGTTCTTTCGAAGCAGTGCCCCGATCATTTCACGTAGTCGCATTGACAGGCCAGGCTCCAGTCAGATGACTTCCGGTTGCAGCAGTGAGAATCGACCAACCATGCAGTTTGAGGCATGGATGGGGCATCGGGTGGTGGCGCAAACGTCGACATTCAAGAACCGTAACGGATCGACCCACGGTGAAACCGGACCGCAGACTCGCCCCCCGTCTGGCAATCACCATGAGGCTTGACGCACGCGAAGTTTCTTAAAAACCGCGGCGGGAAGGCAATCCCCGAGTATTGAAGCCCATGCTCGGAGTTGTGCAAGTTCCGGAGCCGTCGTTGCCAGATTGCCACGTTCATAGCATCCAAGACAAGGCGAGCGCGCCGTTGGTTTGCCAGGGACCCCGACGATGACATGTCGACTGAACCCAACCTCGCCGATCCAGCATCCGGCTCCCATTGCGAAGATTGGCTGATTTTTACTATCTTAAAGATGCTCCGCTGTTTCAGGACAGAGGCCTGCGGGGATAAATTGGATGTGGACTCCCGATGTACAGCGAAATCACGAAGTGCCGCATCAGCGGGAGCTCGAACCTGCTGACCGTCCTCTCGTTGGGTGAGCAGTGCCTCACCGGCGTGTTTCCCGAGACGGGCGACGAATCGATCACCAAGGGTCCGCTGGACCTGGTGTGGTGCACCGACTGTGGCTTGCTCCAGCTGAAGCAGTCCTACGATCCAGCCGAGATGTACGGCGAGGGCTACGGGTATCGATCCGGCCTCAACCGGTCGATGGTGGACCATCTAACGCACAAGGCGCGTACGCTCAGCAAGGCCGCGGCCATACAGCCGGGAGACCTCATCCTCGACATCGGCAGCAACGATGCCACCCTTCTGAAGGGCTTCCAAAGCAATACCAGGCGAATCGGGGTCGATCCAACTGGATCCAACTTCATCGACGCGTACCGTGACATCGAGCTCATTCCCGACTTCTTCAGGGCGGAGCTGATCGCAGACGCGCTCCCCGGTGAGCGGCCCCGCCTCATTACGTCGGTGGCCATGTTTTACGACCTGGAGTCCCCCATGGACTTCGTCACGGATATCGAACAGATCCTGGCCGACGATGGCATCTGGCACTTCGAGCAGAGCTACATGCCGTCGATGCTGCGAACCAACTCCTACGACACGATCTGCCATGAACACCTTGAGTTCTACTCGTTCCAGGTCGTGAAGGACCTGCTCGAAGCATGTGGCATGAAGGTCCTCGATGTCGAGATGAACGAGATCAACGGTGGCAGTTTTGCCGTCACGGCCACCAGGCGCTCAGCCTCCTACATCCCAAACCAACCGATTATTGACTGGCTGCTGGCGCAGGAGGCAACGATGGGGCTGCACACGCCCGGTCCATTTCGTGACTTCGAGCGGCGGATCTTTGACCATCGCCGCGCGCTTCTGGATCTGATCCGGGCGCTCGTCGGATCAGGAAAGACCGTGCTCGGATACGGCGCGTCGACGAAGGGTAACGTCCTGCTGCAGTTCTGCGGGATCACGGCGGATCTCCTCCCCGCGATTTCCGATGTGAACGCAAGCAAGTTCGGTCGGCGCACACCCGGAACGAACATCGAGATCGTATCGGAGGCAGACGCACTCGCGATGCAGCCGGACTACTACCTCGTCCTTCCCTGGCACTTCCGGCACGGCATCCTCGATCGTGAAAAAGAATACCGCGCGCGTGGCGGCAAGTTCATTTTCCCCTTGCCAGAGATCAGCATTGTATAGCCAACCAAGCTTAGCAGTCCGTGGCATAAGCGGCATTTATCTCAAAGGCCACGTTACGGCCAAACGGGGCCGGATTCTAGAAGTCAACAACGTGACGACACGATGTCGCGACGACGCTGCAATGCTCATTCATTGCAAGGAGTGGGCGACAACGAAGACGGCCCCGTTTCGCCGTAACCCTTTGGGCGCAGGGGGGCCACCGACGTTTCAATCGGAGGCCGCAGGCGCCCCGCAGGCTTTGTCGCTCGTCGGTCACGATAACAAACCATCGCTCCGCTCCTTACTTCGCGCCTGCAACCCGAAGCCCCCTGCGCGCGGCCCTCGAGACTTCTGCCACGGGCTGTTAGCAGCCCATGGCAGAAGGAAGATATGAGGAGGCATAGTGGGGTGAGACGATTCCGTCGGCGCCTCAAATTGATGGTGGAGAAACGTCTCCGGACGTACTACAGTGCGGGGGGTGAGGACATCATTCTCCGACAACTCTTCGACTCTGTTGGCATTGACCATCCCGACTACATCGATATTGGCGCAAACAGCCCTGTTGGAGGCAACAATACCTACCTGTTCTACCGGGACGGATCGCGCGGCGTGTGCGTGGAGCCGAATCCTGTACTAGCCCGGGAGATCGCTGGGTTTCGACCGCGGGACACGAGCCTCAGTGTTGCCGTGGGTGTCGATGGCCCGGGTTCGATCGACCTGTACGTCTTTGACCCGTCGGGTCTGAGCACAACAGACGCGGACGAGGCGAAGCGCCGTGAAAGGTCCGGCAAATACAAGGTAGTCGAGATCCTAAAGGTCCCCGTGGAGACGATCGACGCGATCATCTCAATGAATTTCGATACATATCCCGACATCCTGTCTCTCGACGTGGAAGGATTGGACCTGGCGGTGCTCCAGTCGCTGGACTTCGACAATTACCCCATTCCCGCGATCTGTGTCGAAACGGTCGCCTATACGGAAGGCCATGTGCGCGCAAAGGAGACGGAGACAATCGACTACCTTGTGGCTCAGGGTTACTTCCTGTACGCGGACACTTACATCAACAGCATCCTTGTCAACGATCGCTGGTACCGACAGCGTTCGTCGGCGCGCGATTTCTAGTGAGTCCAACGGCTGTCGTTCTCGGAGCGAGCGGCCAGGATGGACATTATCTGTGCGGGCTGCTTCGACAAAGGGGCTTCGACCCGATCGGCGTCGCGCGCTCGTCGGGTCCCTGGCACGTCGGTGACGTCGGCGACCGGTCGTTCGTCGGCGACCTCATTCGCTCATCGCAGCCGGCCTATGTGTTCCATCTCGCGGCGAACTCCAGCACAGACCATGAGACCCTCTTCGAGAACCACGAGACGATCGCCACCGGAGCGCTCAATGTGCTCGAAGCCGTCCGCGACAACGCACCCCGCGCGCGGGTGTTCATAACCGGAAGCGGCGTTCAGTTCAGATCTTCGAGTTCTCCGGTGCACGAGTCGGACCCCTTCGAGGCGACGAGCCCCTACGCGGTCGCACGTATCCAGTCCGCGTACGCCGCGCGGTACTATCGTGCCATGGGCATGCGGGCCTACGTCGGGTATCTCTTTCATCATGAGAGCCCTCAGAGAGCTGAGCGTCACGTCAGCCAGCAAGTCATCCGGGGTCTCCGGCGGATCTCGAACGGAGACAGCGACACCCTTGAGATTTCGGATCCGACCGTGCGACGGGAATGGCTGTTCGCAGAGGACGCGATGCGAGGCGCTCTGGCTCTGATGAACCAGGAGTCGGTCTTCGAGGCAACAATTGGCAGCGGAGTCGCTTACTCCGTTGAAGACTGGATCGCCGAGTGTGCCTTGCTATTGGGTGTGGACCGTACCGATTTCACGCTCGTCTCAAAGCCGGACTTCACGCCCGAGTACCGGCTCCTCGTGTCCGATCCCACGACGATCCGATCAATCGGTTGGGAGCCCCGCGTCGGCTTCCGGGAGCTGGCTGCAAGGATGGTGCATGACTGACAGCGACCGCGTCGTGTGCATCGTGCACCCTCCCGCATATATCGGGGTCAATCCGACAGTTTACAGTGTGGTGTCCTACTTGATTGATCGCGGTCACGATGTCCACATGATCAGCCTTTCAGAACCTTCCGAGGGGGTCCGGGGCTTGACGACGCATGCGCTGCTTGCCGAACGGGGCTGGCTCGGCAAACCCTTCCTGCAGCAGCTAACCCAGTTGTGGATGCCCCTCTTCGTCTGGCGACGCGTCCGTGCACTCGGAGGTGAAATCGTCATCGCGATTGACGCCAGCGGCGCTGTTGCGAGTGCAGCCACGATCGCGACCGGCACGACCCCTCACTTCTACGTGTCGCTACACTTAGAGTATCTCGACGAGCTCCGACAGAAGAGGCACTACGGCGGCGGCGTCAAGAAGCTGGTCGAACGATGGGTTCTGCGGCGCATGGACGCTATCATCACCCAGGACGCGTATCGGCGCGAAGAGCTGTTTGAAGAGAACAGGCTTGCGGATGGATCGGTTCGGGTATTCATCTTGCCCAATTCCTACAGGGGACACGCCGCGCAGGTCGAATCGACCTACTACCAGGACTTATTCGGACTCGCAACCGATGAGCCTGTTGTGCTGGTCGCCGGTTCCATCGCAGCGTGGTCACACATCGAATTTCTTATCGGGTGTGCGCGAAACCAACTGCGTCCGCCGTACTACACGATGGTCATCCAGTCGCGCGAAACCCTACCAGAGTCGGATATACGCTGGATTTCCGAGCTCGCTGATGCGCATGTTGTGCTGGCGCCCGAGCCCGTGCCGATCGACGATCTTTCGGATGCGTTCGGGTCGGCAACCGTAGGGGCCGCCATCTACACGAACAACTTCTATCAAAACCAGACCTTCGTCGGGGGAAGTTCCGGAAAAATGATGGGGTACCTGAAAGCCGGCCTCCCGGTCATCATGATGGACAGCCCGGGCGTTTCAGAGATTGTCACCGCATACCGCTGTGGCCGGTTGCTGGGCCGCCTCGACGCCAAAGATTTCAACGACCTTGTGGCCGATGTGATCGCCAACCGATCGCTCTTCTCAGCGAACGCGGTGCGATGCTACAACGAGCTCTACGAGTTCAACAGCAAGTTCGACGCAGTACACCAATTCATGCTTAAACGTCGGCAGAAAGATGTCCTGAATTCGTGACTCTCAAAAAGAATCTCGTCGCAAATTACCTCGGGCAAGGTTGGTCGGCCCTGATGGGCATCGCATTCATTCCGGTGTACATCAGATACCTTGGGATAGAGGCTTACGGCCTGATCGGCGTGTTCGCCATCCTGCAGGCCTGGCTCACGCTGTTCGACATGGGAATGACGCCGACCCTTGTCCGGGAGATGGCCCGCTTTACCGGCGGGGGCCAGGGAGCCCGCTCCATCCGCGACCTGCTCCGCAGCATCGAGACCGTCGCTGTGGTGACGGCCGGACTGATCGCTGCGTGTGTGGGTCTGGGCGCAAACTGGCTGGCCTCGACGTGGCTGCAGGGCGGCAACCTACCCGTGGCGGTTGTGGCACAGGCCTTCGTGATCATGGGAGTGGTTGCTGGGCTGCGCTTTGTCGCGGGGATTTACGGCAGTTGCGTTGTCGGCCTGCAGCGCCAGGTGCGATTCAACGCCATTAACAGCGCCATGTCGACTGTGCGCGCTCTCGGCGCCGTTGCGATTCTGGCCTGGGTGAGGCCGACTATTGTGGCCTTCTTCGTATGGCAGGGTGTGGCCTCGTTGGCAACCCTGGTTCTCATGGCCATTGCCACCTACCACAGCCTTCCCCGCGCCGGCCGCGGTGGCCGCTTCTCCCTCGACGCTCTGCGCGACGTGGGTCGATTCGCGGGAGGTATGGTCGGCATCAACTTCCTGGTCCTGCTGCTGACGCAAGTCGACAAGATCCTGCTTTCGAAACTGCTGAGCCTGTCTGAATTCGGATACTACATACTCGCAGCTACCGTGGCGGGCGGGTTGTTTCTGCTGATCTCGCCGATCACACAGGCCTGGTACCCACGGTTGAGCCAACTCCACGCCTCTGGGGACTATGACGGGCTGGCCCGGCCCTACCATCAGGGCGCGCAACTGGTCACCGTCATGCTGGGCAGTGCCGCTGGGGTCCTTATCTTTTATTCGGACACCTTCCTGCAACTCTGGACTCAGGATGCGGACCTGGCGCGTCTCACTGCACCGCTGTTAAGCCTGCTCGTGCTCGGCAACCTCATCAACGGTTTGATGTGGATCCCCTATCAGATGCAGCTGGCGCATGGGTGGACCTCGCTGGCGGTGCGCATCAACATCGTCAATGTGGCAATCATCATTCCTGCGATACTCTGGGTCACCCCCCGCTACGGGGCCCAGGGTGCTGCCTGGATCTGGGTTTGTATGAATGCCGGCAGCGTCATGATCGGCATCCCGCTGATGTACCGTCGAATCCTGACGGGAGAAAAATGGCGCTGGTACAGACAGGATATCCTTGGGCCGCTGCTGCCAGCAGTAACAGTGACCGCGCTCATCCGATGGGCGATTCCCGCACCGGTCGGTGTCGTCCCCCAGCTGGGGACGCTCCTGCTGGTCTCCGGCTTAACGCTCACCGTTGCGGTGCTGTCCGCGCCCCTGGTCCGCCGACAGGTTCGAGCCATCGCTGGACCTCTGTTGACGTCAAATCCGGATCGGGAGCATACATCGCGATGACGATGTCGTCCTCGACCAACAATACCCCATGCGCGTTTGCGACGCCGCGCGCCAGTGTTGTGAGTCACGAATTCTTTCCTTATTAGCGTGTCTCAGTCCGACCCGATTATCTTATTACTCTGGACGCCTCGGCTATCGCCTCTTTAACGTAAAAGCCGTCCACCCGCAGCGAGGAACGCTGCGGGTTCTTCCGGGGACCACTTCACCATTCTGTCGATCCCTACAGTCCTCGCTATCAGGATGATGGTGAGGGGCGGCTGAGGCGAGGGAAGGCGACTCTGCTCTTACTTTAGCCATCGGTGTATTGGACCGCTGAGTTCGCCGCTTAAGTCGAGCGGCACCTATTTTGTTATTCTCACCGTATGCCCGCCAATCTCACTCCGCAGTATCTTGAAGCCGAGAAACGATTCAAGGCGGGAGGGACGTCTCTGGAAAAGATTGCTGCACTCCAGGAAATGATGGCGATTATTCCGAAGCACAAGGGTACAGAAAAGATCCGGGCCGAACTGAAACGCAAGCTATCCGCCCTGCGGAAGGAATCCACTCAGAAGAAATCCACCGCCAGGAAAGATCCCTTTCATCTGGAACGTGAAGGCGCCCGGCAGCTGGTCCTCGTCGGCGCGCCCAATGCGGGGAAGTCCAGCATTTTGGTGTCGCTGACGCATGCAAGGCCTGAAATCGCCGACTATCCGTTCACGACCCGGGCACCCATCCCCGGAATGCTTACCTATGAAGAAGTCCACCTTCAGCTCGTCGATCTGCCCCCCGTATCATCCGACCACATGGAATCCTGGGTACCTCAGATCATCGGGAATGCGGACGCCGTGCTCTGGATCAGCGATCTTTCCGACGACGGAGTTCTGGATGGAATGGAATCCACCGTGAACGTCCTCCGCAACGCCAAGATCGAACTCGACCACAGAAAGACCCTGATCGTCGGCACTAAACTTGACGCACCCGGTGCGGAAGATCGAGGACAGATCCTGAGAGAAGCATATGGTGCCCACTTCCCCATCATCGAATTCTCCTCTATCAAACATACCCAGATTGAAACTCAGACGATCGGCCGGAAGATCTACGAGTTTTTGGACCTCGTGCGCGTGTATACGAAGGTGCCCGGCAAAAAGACGGACCTCAGGGATCCGTTCGTCCTCGGGCGGGGCGGCACGGTGCTCGACCTTGCCGCAATCGTCCATCGGAATCTGGCGACCGATCTCAAATTCGCGAAGGTATGGGGTGGGGCGACACCGGGCGGTCTCAGGGTCGGCCGGCAGTTCGTGCTCGATGACGGTGACATTGTCGAGTTGCATGCGTCATAATTACGCAGACGTCACCACCCTCGGCGGTCTCGGCCAGTTGACGCAGTGCGGTGGCCGAACAAAACGGCTTGAGTAGCAATCCTTAAACCATCGAATGCGTTGATGAAATCTACCCTGCGAGTCGTTCTGCTGACGTCGACTATCACGGCTGCCCTCGTGTATGCCGCGCTTGAATCACGTCCAGACCCTCCTGCGGAGCTCCCCACTCCTTCGGACACCGAATTCGGCGGTCTCGTCGCGGCCGCACCCGAACCCGAACCACTGCCCGATCCGGAGCCCGTGTTGCCACCGCCGCCACCGGAACATGTGAACCTCTTGACTCCGGACGAGCGCAACAACATCGAAATCTACCAACGGTCGAGTCGTGGCGTCGTCAACATCACGTCGACAACCGTCAGCTATGATTTCTTCCTCCGCGCCATTCCCGAGTCCGGCTCCGGATCCGGAGTCGTAATCGACACTCAGGGGCACATCGTCACGAACTACCACGTCGTCGAAAACGCACAGCGGCTGGAAGTGACCCTTTCGGACTTCAGCAGACACCCGGCCCGGATCGTGGGCATCGACCCAGTAACGATCTCGCCGTGATTCGCGTGGATACGGAAGACGTTCTATGGAAGCCGATACCCCTGGGATCCTCAACCGATTTGCAGGTGGGTCAAAAGGTCCTGGCGATCGGTA
Source organism: Terriglobia bacterium (assembly GCA_965263045.1). Lineage (GTDB taxonomy): Bacteria > Acidobacteriota > Terriglobia > 20CM-2-55-15 > 20CM-2-55-15. The sequence goes on along the minus strand of CBDHGK010000041.1, from coordinate 1,697,412 downwards.
ACCCCTTCGGTCTGGCGGGAACGTTGACGACGGGCATCATCAGTTCACTGGGCCGTTCCATAGAAGCGACCAATGGGCGCGTCATCGAGGGGATCATCCAAACCGACGCCGCGATCAACCCGGGCAACTCCGGCGGCCCCCTGCTGAATCCCGAGGGTGAGGTGATCGGGATCAACACGGCCATTATTTCACCCTCAAACACGGGCAGTGTCGGCATCGGATTTGCCGTTCCGGTTGAAACCGTGGACCGCGTCGCCACCGACTTGCTCACATATGGACGTGTGCGACGCGTTTACGTCGGCTTCGACGGAATCAACCTGTCCAACTGGCAGGGACTGTCGGACATTCTGGACCTCCGGACGGATACAGGAGTTCTCATAACAGAGGTTCTCGTCGGCAGCCCGGCAGCGGAAAGCGGATTGATCGGTGCCAGCCAGCGGGTTCGCGTTGGCAACTACCTGATTGAATGTGTGCCAATCTTAGTTGGAAATTGAAACGGCTCCAAACCCCATGGTTTGATGGTATTGGAAGAAACAACATCAAGCCTGTAAGAGAAAGGAGCCGAGATGAGGAGTCTGTTACGTTCGGTAAAGAAACGCAAGAAGTCGCGTGTGCTGGGTGAGGTCGAGGTCCTGAGCCGGGAGGAATACTCGGGACTGGAATTGGACTCGAAGGTGGAGATGATTCGGGCGTTGATCCCACTGGGGTTGATGCACGTGGAGGAGTTGCTCGACGAGGAAGTGAAGTCGTTGGCGGGTGAGCGATACGCACGAAAGGAGGCGGCGTTGCGGGGCCGGCGACACGGGAGCAATCCGGGGACCGTGGGGCTGGGTGGCCAGCGGGTGCCGGTTCGGGTGCCTCGAGTGCGCAGCGTGGCGGGCGGGGAGATTCCGCTTCGGACCTACGAGGAACTCAGTCCGGGTGGCGCGGTGAACGAGCTACTGCTCAGACGTGTGCTGTATGGGATCTCCTGCCGGAACTATGAATCGGCCGCTGAAGCGATTCCGGGAGCGATCGGACTGTCGAGTTCGACGGTGTCTCGAGGATTCGTCCAGGCGAGTGCCGCGAAACTTCGGGAGATGCAGGAGCGGGATCTGAGTGGCGAGGACGTCGTGGCGATCTTCCTGGACGGGAAGGCGTTTGCCGACGCCCTGATGGTAGTGGCCCTGGGCGTCACGCTTTCGGGCGACAAACGCTTCTTGGGCTTCGTGGAGACCGACACGGAGAACGAGCAAGTGCTGACTCCGTTTCTCCGTTCGTTGATGGAGCGGGGCCTGGACATCTCTGAAGGCGTGCTGGTGATTGTCGACGGCGGCAAAGGTCTGCGGGCGGCGGTCAAGAAGGCATTCAGGAATCGAGCCCTGGTCCAACGCTGCCAATGGCACAAACGCGAGAACGTCGTGAGATACCTATCGAAGACCGAGCAAGCCGTGTGGCGACGCCGGCTGCAGCGGGCCTACGAGCGCCCGGAGTACGACGAAGCTCGGGCGGCGCTCGGAGAGCTCCATGGAGAGCTCGAGGAGCGAAACCAATCGGGGGCTGCGAGCCTTGAGGAAGGCCTGGAAGAGACCCTCACGTTGCATCGGCTCGGCGTGTACGGGGTCTTGGGCCGTTCGTTCAAGACGACGAATTGCCTGGAATCGGTCAATGCCCTTGTCGAGGAAAGGTGTGCGAAGGTCGATCATTGGAAGAACTCGAGTCAGCGGCAACGCTGGTTGGCGACGGCGCTCATCGACATCGAACCGCGCCTGAGGAAGGTGATCGGCTACCGTCATCTTCCAAAGCTCCGCGAAGCCCTCCAGCGAGAGCTGAAAATTGAGGCGAAGACGTCGACGAGATCGAAGAAGAAGGTTGCATGACCCATCGTGAGCCGTGGAGAGTTTCAACTAAGAATGGGCTTGACTCACCTGATTCCCACCGGGGGAGACGTGGTAGTCTCCCTCGACGGACGGAGCATCACCTCGATGAACGATGTCAGCACGATTCTGGAACCACACCAACCGGGAGAGCGGGTTGAACTTACGTTCGTCAGGAACGGGCAGCGAATCAGCACCCAGCTGACGCTCCAGGAAGAACCGGGGTAGATGAAGTTGGATTTCCTGCGTTCGCGAACCTGGCTCATCGGGCGACGGATCGCCCTCATCCTGATCGCCGTCGTCATCGGCTATCGCTCTTACGGCGACGCTGTTTCAACCTGGTTCCGCGGCCCGGATCCATCGAAGGACATCGTGATCACCCAGACAGAGTTCCGGCCTGCACCCGAAGGAGACCGGCCCCTGTGGTTTATCGGTCTCCGAAACGACAATGCCGCGACGACCTATGATCAGATCCTGATGGAAGCGACTTACATGGATGCGCTCGGGGCCACAACCGAGGTTGATCGAATCATCATCAGTCAGCGATTGGGACCGGGACAAGAACAGGACATCGGCACCCGCGACCGAATCCCGCGCGTTCGAGCCATTACCGGCGCATTGCGGATTCTTGACGCCGAGGTGGTGGAATGACTCGGACGACTACCTTTATCGCACAGGCAACATATGAGCGAACGTAACGTAACAATACGCGTCATGATGCTCCCCAAGGATACGAACCAGCTGGGAACGATCTTTGGGGGTGTGATCTTGAGCCACCTGGATCTGGCTGGAGGCGCTGAAGCGCGAAAACACGGAGCGAAACTGTTCGTGACAAAACTAATGGAAAACGTCGAGTTTCTCGCTCCGGTATTCCTGGGCGACACGGTCAGCTTCTACACCCGGACCGTGAAAGTGGGAACAACGTCCATCACGATCGAAGTGGATGTCGAAGCGGACCGAACGGGCGCCGAAGGACATCGCGAAACCGTTAAGGTAACGTCCGCTCGCGTTGTCTACGTCGCAGTCGATGAGTCCGGCCGCCCCATCCCGATCAAGGTCGACTGACAACTCTCAGACATCGGAATTCCCCATGTCACGAAACCAGCCTCTGAACTCGCATCCCGTCTTCCTGATCGACGCGATGAACTATATCTTCAGGGCTTACTACGGCCTGCCCGATAGCATTACCGCGCCGTCGGGAATGAAAACGAACGCGGTGCTGGGATACCTGCGTACGCTCCTGAGAATCATCCGCGAACAAGAACCACCCTACATGGCCGCTGCGTTCGAGGGGGCTCATTCATTCCGCCGCAAGATGTTTGCCGACTACAAAGCGAATCGTGCGGCGCCTCCGGAAGATCTGAAAGTTCAGTTTCAGTACTGCCGCCGTATGACCGAGGCCGTGGGTATTGCGGCTTTCGACATCGAGACTTACGAAGCCGATGACGTGATCGGTTCCTTAGCGGTCCGCATGGCGGGAGCGGGACACCCGGTGGTCATCGTTTCGGGCGACAAAGACCTCGCTCAACTGGTCGACGACCGCATCCACATTTACGACCTGGCAAAGAATTCCTGGCTGGATGCAGCCGCCGTAAAGACGAAGATGGGCGTCGAACCCTCACAGGTTCCCGATCTCCTGGCACTACTCGGCGATTCGGTCGATAACATTCCGGGAATACAGGGTGTTGGAGGCAAGACGGCCGGAAAGCTACTCTCCGTCTGCCGGACGATCGAAGATATCGCCGAAGCGAACCTGGATCATCTCTCCTTCCGCGGACGGGACGGCATTCTTAAACGCATTCGCGAAAATATCGACACGGCGCGCACCAGCCGCGAACTGGCCCGTATCCGTTGCGATATCGACATCGACATGGTGCCCGACACGCTCCGTTATCGCAAAGGCAGCCCGGACACGGTCATTCCCCTGTGCCGGGAGTTGGGCTTCGAGTCCGTCATCGACGATATTCCCTTGCGTTACGACCAGCCCGGACTGTTCGACTGATCTCAGACTGGAGCAATCGAACGGGCCGCCAGACACTCCAGAAGATAACTGAACGCGGCGTCGAGGTAGTCTTCGCTCTTGGACTCGAGCGTCAGCCGGACCGTGTAGTCGGGATTGGTAAAAGTCGGGTAGGAACCCAACAGCAGGTCCGGGAACTTTGCCAGGACTTCATACAGCAGGTCGGCAACATGCCCTTCCTCGACACCGAGATACACGTCGCGGGTGAAGAACGGATCCTCACGAAACCTCTCCTTGATGCGTTCGAACTTCGAGGCAAGGATTTCGGGCACGCCCGGAAACACGTAGACATTTTCCACCACGATTACGGGAAACCACATCTGGTTTCCACGAACGAGTGAAGCCCCCTCGGGGACGTCGGCCATGCGCAACATCGCATCCGTCAAGTTGTCCTGATAGTATCCTCGGAGCGTGGTTTCCAGTTCACCGCTGCGGCACACTTTACGTTTGAAGGCGGCCGCTATGCCCTCGATCGTGACATCGTCATGCGTGGGGCCGACTCCGCCAGAACTGAAAACGTAGTCGAAGTTCTGGGATGCGCTTCGGATCTCGTCCCGGATCGCCGTCGACTCGTCGGGAATGACCGACACCCTGCGGACATCCACGCCGAGCCCCCGAAGCTCTTTGAGAAAGTAGGTCGTGTTTTCATCGCGGGTGCCGCCAGACAGAATTTCGTTCCCGATGACGACGATTCCCGCTGTTTTTGACATGATATGGCTAAATATACCACGGCATCGGGACCCACCAATACGCGGCTGATCGTGGCGGCAAGCGACACCGACGCCAACCTGCTCTGGGCCACTGGAATGTTCGCACCCGACCCGTTTATTTTCTTTAAGAAGAACGGACGGAGATACATCGTGATGAATGATCTCGAGCTCGATCGTGCGCGCCAGCAGGCCAGGGTGGACCACGTGCTTGCCCAGAGCCACTACGTGGCACGATTGCGTACCCGGGGTATCCGCTTCCCTTCGACCGGGCAGATTCTGCTGGAAGTGCTTAGGGATTTCAAGATTCGTCAGGCCCGCGTTCCCTCGGACTTTCCGATCTCTCTGGCCGACGAACTCCGCGGATCGGGCGTTTCTCTCAACGTGGGGTCGGGAACGTTCTGGAAGCAGCGGGAGATTAAATCGGAGGAAGAAATCCGTCACATTCGTGACTCACTCCGTGTGGCCGAACGCGGCATGGAAGCGGGGATCGCGACGCTCCGGAGGACGAACATTTCTAAGAGCGGCTATCTCGTACTCGACGGCAGGCGTCTGACTTCCGAAATTCTGAAGGCCGTCATAAACACGACGATCATGGGGCAGGGCTGGGTCCCGAGCCACACGATCGTATCTTCAGGGGATCAGTGTGTCGATCCCCACAATGAAGGCAGCGGACCAATCCGCGCCCACACTTCGATCATCATGGACATATTCCCGCGGTCGCAGAAGAGCGGATACTTCGGCGACATGACTCGCACCGTGGTGCGCGGTCAGGCATCCGACAGGCTGAAACAGGCATATGAGGCCGTCAAAGCGGCTCAGAAAATGGGATTCGGCAGGATCCGCCCCCGCGCGGACGCCTATAAGATTCACCAGGACATCCTCGACTACTTCCAGGCCCAGGGTTTTGAGACCGGCCTCCGGAATGGGCGTATGCAGGGCTTTTTTCACGGAACGGGTCACGGACTTGGATTGGATATCCATGAACCACCCTTTTTCGGGCTCAAAGCCCGTAACCGATTCCGAAAAAATCAGGTCGTAACGGTAGAACCCGGGCTCTACTACCCGGGGATGGGTGGAGTTCGCCTGGAAGATGTTGTGGTCGTCACCGACAGCGGATGCCGGAACCTCGTTCGCTTCCCAAAATTTCTCGAAGTATGACCTTCCCGTATCATACAAAGCTCAACGTCCGGGCTGCAGGAAAGTGGCCGGTCCGGGTGTGTTTTGCTCCGGCCTGCTATATACTGCCGCTTCTTGACGGAGGCTGCGCTCAATGCGCGTTCGATTCTGGGGAGTGCGCGGTTCGACACCAACCCCCCAGCGAGACAATCTGGTTTATGGCGGCAATACTTCGTGTGTTGAAGTAAGAACCGACACCGACGAGATTCTGATCTTTGACGGAGGCACGGGCATCCGTTTGCTGGGCAAGGCGTTGGAACAGGAATTTGATGGATCCCGCATTCGAGCCCATGTGTTCTTCAGCCACTTCCATATCGACCACATTCAAGGCCTTCCCTTTTTCACACCCCTCTACTCGGAAGAGAACCACTTTACGTTCTACTTTGCGGGTCGACGCGACGCGAACCTCGTAATGGACGCCCTGGCCGGAATAATGGCAAATCCTTATTTCCCGGTCGATATGTCCAAACTGCCATGCATTCGGGACTACATCGACCTGATCGAGGGGACGTTCCGGGTCGCGGACACGACCATTCTTGTCAAGAAACTGAACCATCCGCAGGGCTGTGTTGGATATCGAATCACTCAGGGCGACAAGGTCATCGCCTACTGCACCGACGTTGAACGCGGCCCGGAGTGGAGCGAAAACAACTTCAGAGTGTTGGCCCAGGATGCCGACTGCCTGATCGTAGACGCCCAGTTCACGCCGGACGAGTACCCCTCAAAAATAGGTTGGGGCCACAGCACCTGGAAACAATCTGTCGAAAGCGGCTGCGAGGCCAATGCCAAACAAATTGTGTTGTTCCATCACGATCCCTACCACAACGACACCGCAATCGATTCTATCCTCGAGGAAGCCTCCAAGCTCCATCCCAACGTGATCGCCGCCCGCGAAGGCCTTGAAGTTCCTGTCTGAGAACGGCCTCCATTTCCGTTCTAGCCCACATTTCTCACGGGTTTTCGTCGCGAAGCCCGCCAGGCCACTCGATGGCCTGGTTGAAACCAGGCGCCGACAGGGCAAGGCGCGCGACGGGGGGGCGACGGAGGCGCACTTGACAGTGCGTCGAGGAGCCTGACCAAGCGCAACCGAGCCCTGGCGGATGGATCCGGCGCTGGAGCAGAAAACTCGTGAGAAATGCGGGCGTGTGGCCTGTCACAGAGACATCGCCAGTGGGGTTCGGAGCGCAACGGGGCCGGGTTCCCGGAGGCAACAGGTTGACGACCGGACGTCGCGGGGTCTAGCAGCCCGTGGCAGAAGTCTCAATGGCCGCGTTACGGCCAAACGGGGCCGGATTCTAGGAGACGGCGACGCTGCAATGCTCATTCATTGCGAGGAGTCGGCGACAACGAAGACGGCCCCGTTTCGCCGTAACCCTTTGGGCGCAGGGGGGTTCGGGCCGCAGGCTTTGTCGCTCGTCGGTCACGATGTCAAACCATCGTTCCGCTCCTCACTTCGCGCCTGCATCCCGAAGACCCCTGCGCGCGGCCCTTGAGACTTCTGCCACGGACTGCTAGGGAATGCGCCCACATTCCGAAAAAGAGCCACAACGAAGACGGCCCCGTTTGGCCCGAACCCTTCGGGCCGATGGGGATTGGGGTCGATATCTATGTCCGGCATTATCAAGTCGGGTCATGTTGAAACAGCGGCGCCTGCAGCCTCGGTATCAAACCTCGGTGGCCCTCCTCGCTTCGCGATCTCGCCTGGCAAGGCCCATCAGCGCCACTGGCGATGTCTCTGTTACAGGCCACTTGGCTCTGGAGTTCCCCCCACATCAGCTATATAACAGTAATCAATAATTAATGGCTCTGAAATTCAAAGACTATTACGAAACACTCGGCGTCGGGCGCACGACGGACTCCGCCGAGATCAAGAAAGCCTACCGGAAACTTGCGCGAAAGTATCACCCGGACGTGAATCCGAACGATAAGGCTGCCGAAGAAAAATTCAAGGGAATCCAGGAAGCATACGAAGTCCTATCCGACCCTGAGAAACGGAAACGCTACGATCAGCTGGGCGCCAATTGGAAGAACGGGGCAGATTTTACGCCACCGCCTGGATGGCAGGGGGGTGGATTCCGAACGGAATTCGATATCGGCGACATCCTGGGGGGCAGGGGTGGCTTTGCCTCGAGCCGTGGTGGCTTCAGCGATTTCTTCGAATCAATATTCGGAGGCGCCCGCGGAGGGAGCGGAGGACGCACACCGGGACAGGATCCGCGCGCGGGCCAGGCCCGGAGTGAACGTCAAAGCCGCCAACAGGTGGAAACTGAGCTGGCCCTCCCGCTGGAGGACATGCATCGCGGAACGACACGCAAGCTCAACCTCCGTGTCAACAACAGACAAAAGAGTGTGGACGTTCGGATACCCGCAGGTGCCCGCGACGGGAGCCGAATCCGCCTGCCAAGTGGTAGCGTGGACGGAGGCGATCTCTTCATTCGGCTGAAGATGTCACCGGGCTCCCAATTTGAAACCGATGGCGACAACACTGAAATCGAAGTGCCGATTACGCCCTGGGAAGCGGCGCTGGGCGCTACCATTGAAGTCCCGACGCTCGATGGAAAGGCAGAGATCAAGATTCCTGCAGGCGTGGGATCGGGGCAGCGGATCCGCCTCAAAAACCAGGGCCTGAACCAACGGAATGGGAGCCGGGGCGATCACTTCGTCCGGCTGAAGATCGTGGTTCCCCGCAAGTTGAGCGCATCCGACCGCGAGCACTATGAAGGCCTCGCCGAATCTTCGACCTTCAACCCACGCTCGTGACCGATTCCGTGCGTGCAAGTTAAGAAGAAGATGACCCCGGCTGATCCGTTCGAAACCGGGAAACACCGGACTTCCATCCAAGCACACTCATTCCGTCCCCCCGTACGACTTCAGACAGAGCGCTCTTCCCCCAATTCAATAATTATGTGAAACGAATGGGAGGTCGGTCACCGTGGCCCTCAAGGCAAGCCCATCGACGGTGACTTCAACAGTGCTTCCAGATTTATCTGCGCCCAGCCGCACGTAGGCCAGTGCGATCGGCGACTTCAGGAAAGGCGAATACACGCTGCTCGTAATCCGCCCCACGTCACGCCCGTCACGAATCACGCTCGTATTGGGTTGGGGAACCAACGACCCTTCGCACCGCAGACCGACGAAGCGTCGATTTACATGGCCGATGTAACGGATCTTCGCGACGACCTCCTGCCCGATGTAGCATCCCTTTTCATAGTCAATGCCCTTTCCGCCAATTTCGGGCAACGTTGTCCTGGCATCGATATCGACGCCATAGGCTGGAAGACCTCCCTCGACCCGGATGCACTCCCACAATTGCGCATCGCCGATCTCGGCACCGGCTTCAACTAGGGCGTTACAGAGCCCGGACAGGTCGACGGCCGGGACGATCATGTCAAATCCCAGGTCCGCCCGAACCACCCGCACAGTATCGACGTCGAGATGTTCGTACCGGGATTCAAGATTGAGCCGCCCACCGGACCAGCGATCCAGAAGAGGCCGCGCCCCACCCCCGGCGATTGCCAGCACGGCGATGTCGCCGGACCGATCAACGAGTTCCGCATCCTCCATAACGAGCAGTTTGTCCAGCCCCTCGATACTGGACTGCGTATTGCCAGCCTCAACCAAGAGCCACAGCGTGTCCTCGCCCGCCAACACCACCATTTGTGACAGCACCTTGCCCTGGGGACTCAAATGGGCGGCATAGCAACCCTGACCGTGTGTGAGACGCGCCACATCATTGGACACCATCCCCTGCAGCCAGGTGACTCGATCGGGGCCGCGCACCTCCACCAGGCCCACGTCGCGCTGGAAGATCAGTGCTCCGTTGCTCAGTCGCTCGTAAGATGTAGCAGTAACAGCCATCGGCGCTTGATCAACGTAAACCGAGCCTCCTCAGGGCCGTTCACGAAACTCGCAGTTTCGACTTATTGCAGAAAGAAGTTTCGGGGACGGGAGGTTTCCCGTCCCATCTAGCAGCCCGTGGCAGAAGTCTCGAGGGTCGCGTTACGGCCAAACGGGGCCGGATTCTAGGAGACGACGATGCTGCAATGCTCATTCATTGCGAGTAGTCGGCGACAACGAAGACGGCCCCGTTTCGCCGTAACCCTTTGGGCGCAAGGGGGTTCGGGCCACAGGCTTTGTCCGGTATTAAGTAGGGCGGGTCACGACGAAAAGACGTCGTTCCGCTCCTCACTTCGCGCCTGCAACCCGAGGACCCCTGCGCGCGGCCCGCGAGACTTCTGCCACGGGCTGCTGGTGTCAGGGGTGCTGCCTACTCGCCAACCGGTTCTTCGCGGGCGGCGAACGACGTCAGGGTGTCGATGAAGGTCTGGGCGGGATTGGGTATCGATCGGTCCCCATCGATCAGGAGTTCCCGCGCATCCACCGCCCCACCATAGAGGCTTTCATTGGCTTCGGTATCGGGCTTCAGGACCGCGCCTTCCAGCGAAATGCCGGCAAACAAGCCGCGACTTCTCCCATAGGTCAGTATTTCGGCCCTCAGCGTCGCACTGGTCTCTGCCGAAACAGTCCGACCCTTTGGACCGGCGGCGGCCGAAATATCGGCACCCAGCGTGACCTGATCCCTGAGGAGGTGGTCGATGCTGTCGGGCGTGACAAACAGCATCACGACGTCGGTCGACTGACCGCCGATCTGGAATCCGAAACTGCCTCCGCCCAGCGAAATCATCGACGGGGATCCCCACGGCCCCTCCCCGGCATCCTTTCGGCAAACCACGAACCCCCGGCCGTATCGGCCACCAAACCCGAACGCAGCCCGCTTGACGGCCGGAATGACTCCCACACACTCCGATCGACGGAGCAAATCTTGCGGTATGCCTCCGTCTGGAGCATTCATGAGTTGCTCGAGAATCTGTGTCGATTCCCAGAACCGGTCCGCCACCTTCTCGTCCAATTGCGCACTGGCCGGGCTGGCGACAACAATCATCACTGCGACAGTGATTGTAAGATAGCGCATCGGGCCTCCTCGAAATCAGTTCTGCGTGACACTCCACCCATTATGAGTGATAAGGATATTTTACATGAGGGACGATTCAGGTCCTAGTGGAGCGTTCTGTCTTAATTGTAGGCGCGCTCAATAGGCCCACACAACCGCGATCTCGCGCGCCCTGTGCGCTCGGAGCGCGCACGTCCAGAATACGGTGCGTTCAGCCGAATAGCCTTGGGGCGCCGGAATCAACCGCCAAGGATGGGGATGACATGCTGCTGAATGGGTGTGCCCGTAACCACGGGTCCTTCTGGGGAAAGATAGACGTCCACTTCGCTACGGACTCCAAAGTCGCCCTTCAGATACACGCCGGGCTCGATTGAGAAGCAGGTGCCCAACATGAGCCTGCGGCTGTCCTGGGTCTCAAGATTGTCTATGTTCGCACCGTTGCCGTGGTCTTCTTCGTGAATCGAATGCCCGGTGCGATGGATGAAGTATTCGCCGTAACCTGCGTCGGCAATCGATGTCCGGGCCGCGTCGTCCACTTCCCAACCGTGCAGCGTTTCCTCGCGATAGCGACTCTCAACCAGATTTATCGCCGCATCGCGGCTCGCCCGGACAACCTGGAAAATTGCTTCATGTTTCTCGGGGACAGACTCTCCGAGGAAGCCCGTCCAGGTAATGTCACCGTAGACTGAACCCGGTTGGGGCTGCTTGGCCCAGATGTCGATCAACATGAAATCGCCGGCCCGGATCGGTGCACTACGCTCCCTGTCGGGCAAGTAGTGCGGATCGGCCGAATTGGCATTGATGGCAACGATGGGCCGGTCCGATGAAATCAGATCCCGCGCATCGTATTGCTGCCAGATGAATTCCTGGATGTCGAACTCATCGGTGGCCACGCCATCCCGGATGCGTCGTGCTGTCTCGTTGAATGCAACATCGACGATCTCACGCAGATGGTTGACAGCGTATAGATGCGTATCCAACTGGCGGTCACTCCAGACGGCTTCGAAAATCTGAACCAGATCGGCCGAAGAAACGATCTCAACGCCGAAGCTGCGGACCAGTTCCACCGTCCCCGCATCGACACGCGAAACATAGGGGATGGCGTTCAGCGGCGAGTACTGCATGGCCACCCGCGGCGTGTCCGACCCCGGGGTAGCGGTGGCCGACGCCTTCTGGAGCGGTGCGCCGAGAATAGATGTCTTCAGATGTTCATGGAGTTGTTGCCATGCCAGATAGGTCCGCCTGATGCCGGGGAGAGTGTCGAGCACATGGGGCTCGATAACGTGAACGATCTTTTGCGGTTCCCCCACCGTTGGGACAAAATAGGCCCAGCGCCGGGTCGTGATCTGTGAGCGATCCAGTTTCAGGATGTTCTCGGCGATCGGATCGCTGCCGCGAAAACAGTAGAAAAGCCACCCGTCCAATCCTTCGGCCTGGAGCGCCTGCTGCAGAGTTTCGATCAGCTTTTCATTCATTGCAGTCTGTCCTTCATGTCTCGCTTAGCAGCCCGTGGCAGAAGTCTCGAGGGCCGCGCGCAGGGGTCTTCGGGTTGCAGGCGCGAAGTGAGGAGCGGGCACCGAGGTTTGAAACCGAGGCCGCGGGCGCCGTCTTTTCATCGTGACCCGCCCTACTTAATACCGGACAAAGCCTGCGGGGCGCCTGCGGCCTCCGTTTGAAACGTCGGTGGCCCCCCTGCGCCCAAAGGGTTTCGGCGAAACGGGGCCGTCTTCGTTGTCGCCGACTCCTCGCAATGAATGAGCATTGCAACGTCGTCTCCTCCTAGAATCCGGCCCCGTTTGGCCGTAACGCGGCCCTCGAGACTTCTGCCACGGGCTGCTAGATCCTTCCATCTGGTGTCTCACGCCTCTGCGATTCTGTAACAGGCCCCTGTGTTGAAAACATTCTCAAAGTCCGTCAGAATACCCCTTTTCGCCTGGGTTCTGAGGAGATTATCAACGATTCTTCCGGATGTAAGCCAGGGACCCGGTCTCGTTCCCGGTTACGATTTCGCTCTCCCGGCAGCGGATCGCCCGCAGAAACGAGTATGATCCGGGCTGGTGGGCTCTATGGAACACGATGTTCCCTGCGGACCATGACGGCGCACTTAATCGCGGCCCGTCTAATCCAAAACACGCACACCCGACCTGGGGCCGATGGCGCACAATAAGCACTTCCTAAAAGGCAGGAACATCGCTCCCCCGGCGATTCAAGCCGACACTTCCCTCGTCGAGCTGATCGATCAAACCTTTAACGCCTACAATGCCGCCCGCTTCCGCGAGGCCTGCCATTTGTACACTGAACGGATGCTCGCCGACGACGTCGTCGTCGGGGTCAGTCTCTCCGGTGCCATGACCCCTGCCGGCCTGGGCATGGCTTCCATCGTTCCACTGCTGCGGGCCGGTTTCATCGACTGGATGGTTTCGACCGGTGCCAACCTGTATCACGACATCCACTTCGGCATGGGACTGGAAATGCACCGGGGTTCTCCAGACCTCGATGACCGGGTGCTGAGACGGGAAGGCGTCGTTCGTATCTACGACATCCTCTTCGAATACGATGTCCTCGTGGAAACCGACAACTTCATCAAAAAAGTGGTCAACGCACCTGAATTCCAGGTCACCATGAGCTCAGCCGAGTTTCACTACAAGCTTGGGCGCTTTGTCATGGAGCGGGAGCGTGTCCTCGGCATCCGGGACAAGTCCCTGGTGGCAACGGCCCACGAATGCGGTGTTCCGATATATACCTCGTCACCGGGAGACAGTTCGATTGGAATGAATGTGGCGGCAAATGCGTTACTCGGCGGCAAGTGCCTGATTGACGTCAATGCAGACGTCAACGAAACCGCCGCCATTGTCTACAGCGCGAAGCGAAACAATCTGAAAAGCGCCACGCTCCTCATCGGCGGCGGCTCGCCCAAGAATTTCATTTTGCAGACCGAACCGCAGATCCAGGAAGTGCTGGGGCTCGAAGAGAAGGGTCACGACTACTATCTCCAGTTTACCGATGCGCGCCCCGATACCGGTGGCCTGTCGGGAGCAACACCGGCCGAAGCTGTGAGCTGGGGCAAGGTGGATCCGGACCGACTGCCGGACGCCGTTGTCTGCTACCTTGATTCGACCGTCGCCATCCCACTTCTGACGGCCTACGCGTTAAAGCGCCGGCAGCCACGCGCCCTGCGGAGGCTATACGATCATCGAGACCCGATGGTGGAAAGCCTGCGGGCGATGTTCAAGAAACGGTGGGCCGAAGATTCCGATCCTCGGGACATCGAAAAGCCCTTGGTTGGCGATTGACCGGTCGGCCTTCAGTCCATCGAGTACATCGTTAAGCCGGAAAGCAATTTCGGAAAAAAATCGGTCGATTTCTGCGGCAGAACTTCCCCGTCAAGTGCAATGTCCCGGACCTGCTCGACGCGGGTTGGGTTCAGGAGGAAGCACACCTGTGCCGTGCCTTCCCGCACCCGGGCAACAGCGGCTTCCAACCCGCGCACGTAGCGCAGGTAGCGCTCTCCGCGGACGTCTGCGTCGGATATGTCCAGGCATTTTCCCAGGATCAGACTGTGAAGGATTACGACGTCGAGACGGGACTGGGCCAATGTCACGTCGGGTAACACCCGCTCGAAATCAAACCTGTCCCGAAGTTCAAACACCATAAAGCGCTCTCCCCCCATAGTCGCCATCCCTATCGTCGGACCACGGGATCTCCCGTCCTTCAAATGGGCTGCCAACTGTTTCAAATTGCCAACCTCACGGACGTTGAAGTACTCCCGAGCGCGGTCGACGAATCGGACCGGGTCATATCCAGAGAGGTTCCCGACGACACGGTGGGTCGGTAGAATCGTCATTCCCGGACTCTCCATGTTCACGATGGTCGTCATCAGCCACTCGAACGCTCCGGCATCGCCAGATCCCGCCTGCATCCTCTTTTCGTCGCGAAACGCAAGGGCGGTTTCGTATCGGTGATGACCGTCGGCGATCACGAGTTGTTTGTCCACCATCGCAGCCTGAATCGCGTGGATCGCGTCGATATCGGAAATCCGCCAGAGCATGTGCCCCACATCGTATTCGTCTGAAACCGTGATTTCAGGCGGATCTCCGGTCGCCGCATCGAGAACGGCGTCGATGGCCCGCAAGGGATCCGAATACAGAAGAAACACCTGCCCGAAGTGTGTCCGGGTATGACGCAACAATTCCAGGCGATCCTGCTTGGGCCCCGTCAGCGTCCTCTCGTGGGGAAAGACAATCCCGTTGGCGTAGTCCTCAAGATGCGTCAAACATATCAAACCCTTCCGCATTCGCAACGGACCACCCTCCGCGGTCCGGAAGCGCTGATAATAGGCAAACAGTGAGGGTTCCCTGACCTGCTCGATAATGCCTGCCTGGCGCCACGCCTGGAGCGTTTCAAATGCGCTCTGATAAGGCGAGACTGTCGGGTCCTGTCCTGGCTCTGTCGCAGAACGCAGGATCCGGATGAGGTTGTTCGGGTGACGGGCCCGGTATTGGGCTTGCATTTCAGGGCTGATCTTGTCGTAGGGTTGCGTGACCACCCGATCCAGAGGAATCCGGGCGCTCGCATAGCGCAGTGCCTTGAATGGACGAACCTTTGCCATCGTGAAGCCGCGAATTTTACCATGAAGTCGGGGACAGGAAAGGGCCTTCCCGTGACCCGAACGGCTCTTCATTTCGATATCGCTCTGAATTTCAAGCGGACTAACCTTAGAAGGAACCACCGACGTCTCTCTTCCAGCCCGGTGCGTTCCTGACCTGTTTGGCGAAAACGCTCCTCCGGCTCAGCATTGAAACGCCATCGTCAAAATTGATACAGTGCCGCTGTTTGAGGGCCGTCTCGCGCGAGCGGTCCCGATCGAGGGTTAAATTTCAGTGACCGAAGCCAGGAAGCTCCGTGTTGTCGTCGCCGGAACGTCGTTTGCCGGTGCAGTCCAGATACCCGTCTTCCAGTCCCACGCCCGAACTCAGGTTGTCGCGCTTTCCAGTGGCCACCACGACCGGGCCATTGCGGTTGCCCAAGAGCACGGCATCGCGGCCGCGTACACGGATTTCGAGGAGATGTTGGACATCGAGCGTCCGGACCTGGTCAGCATTACGACGCCGCCTGATCTCCACCACCCGATGGTTCTATCGGCCGCACAGCGTGGAATTCACATCCTGTGCGAAAAACCATTCGCTCTGGACGGAATCCAAGCCGGAGAGATGCTGAAAGCGGCCGACGCAGCCGGCGTGGTCGCCATGGTGGACTTTGAATTTCGCTACCTTCCGGCCCGTACGTTTCTGATGGATCTGCTTCGGCAAAACTACGTGGGTAAGATCCGGATGGTGGAATTTTCCGCACACTTCGGATGGCGGTCCGATACCGGCGATGTCGGGTGGAACTGGTGGTCGGACAAACGGCGTGGAGGAGGCCTCCTCGGCGCGATCGGCTCTCACGCAGTCGATTCACTCCAAATGTGGATGGGTGAGCCGCGTCGCATCATGTGCGATCTTTCGACCTTCGTGCCTGAACGTGAGGGTGAAGCGGTCACCAGCGATGATGCGCTTGCGATGATCATTGAGTTCGAATCCGGCGCACAGGCCGTGCTGCACATGAGCGCGGTCGCCGGCGTCGAAATGTCCCAGGTCGGGATTTACGGCAGCACAGGACAACTGCTGATTCCCGACTATCGCGGACTCTCGATTCTGGGCGGCAAGAGGAGCTCCCGTACTGTGCAAGCCCTGGATATCCCGTCCCGATACCGTCTGCCCAAAGAGGCGGGTCATTTTCTGCGTCCGCCGTTTCGCGCGCTGGTTGAATCGTTGGTGAATGCCATCGAAGGGGGACACCCCTCACCCCACCCCAACTTCACGGACGGTCTGGTCAGCCAGCGGATACTCGATGGCGCGCGTGCTTCATCGAAGAAAGGCTGTTGGGTCGATTTGTGATCCGCGCGGTGATGTTCGACGCGGTGGGCACGTTGTTCCGCTCACGCGGAACAGTTGGAGAAATTTACGGAAGCGTCGCCTCAAACTACGGCTTTCATGCCGATTTCCCCACGATTGACAGATTATTCAACCGTCTGTTGAGATCCCGTGGAGTTCCCATCGAACGGACCGACTGGAAGTCACTGGTTGAATCGGTGTTCGCCGATCTCGGCCCATTTCCGCGGTTTGACGACTTCTTCGACGAGGTATATGAGGTTTTTCGAACGGGCCAGGGCTGGCGCTGCTACCCGGAAACGGTCGCGGTTCTGGAATCATTGAAGAAAAACCACTTCGGACTCGGCGTGGTGTCAAATTTCGACTCCCGATTGAATGAAGTCCTCGATGGCCTCAAAATCCGGCAGTTCTTCGATGTCGTCGTGACCCCGCATTCAACGGGTTTCGCCAAACCGGACGCACGGATTTTCCGCTCGGCTGCCAGCATGCTGGGCAAGCCACCGGCGGACATCCTGTTTGCTGGAGACGACGTCGAACTGGACTTCATCGCAGCGGCCGGGGCCGGGCTTCAGAGTGTCCTCGTAGATCGTTACACACCCGTGACACCCGAACGGAAAAACTGCATCCCGGACCTCAGCGGAGTACTCACCCTGCCTGACATCGCATCTCAGATATAGTCGATGTCTGCCAGTAATCCTTTATAAAACAACGACATACATAGCTATCGAGGTGCGCCCTCCGGCCGTCGCAGACCCGCCACGACACTTTAGGCTTGACGGGGCTGAAGACTATCATTTACTCTGCTTCTTATACCCGACCTTTTTGATCGGCGATCTTTTTGATCGGGAATAGTATCGACAGCAGTGGAGAGTGACGCTGACGCGTACAAAGCCGGGAATCCGGCCAGGAACGAATCCGGGAACAAAGCCGGGAATGATACCGAATTCGCAGTCGGTCGACGTCGCCAGGAGAATCGCAGACAGGCTCCGTCGCCCGGGGAAATAGCACCGCGGCGGGCGCGGACCGATACGGTCGGGAAGACACGATGTTCAGGTTATCTAAGAGAACAGATTACGGGCTCATCGCCTTGAAACACCTGACGCTGCACACCGAACAGGACTACAGTGCCCCCGAAATCGCGCGTACTTACAACATCCCGTCTCAACTGCTGGCAAAGGTTCTTCAGCGCCTCGTTCGCAAGGGTTTGCTCCAGTCCCATTCCGGTCCCACAGGTGGATACGCGCTGGCCCGGACAGCAGAAAAAATCAGTGTCATCGATGTAATTGAAGCGCTGGAAGGTCCAATCATGATGACCCCCTGCGAAGTTGCCGATGACTGCGAGCAGCTTCAGCTGTGTTCGATTCGAGATCCTCTGCGCAGCATCAAGGAAAAAGTCATTCAAGTGTTGATCGAAACATCGATCCACGAACTGGCTGAGACCGAATTGCTCGAAATGAATGCTGAAAAGGCCGGAATCAGAATCCTGAAGCCCCTGGAACTGGGTAGCCGGGATTAGGAGATACAGGAGATACAAGAGGATGACGACCAGAACTCAACCCATCTACATGGACAACCAGGCCACCACGCCGGTCGATCCTCGAGTGCTCGAGGCAATGCTGCCTTACTTTGGCGAGAATTTCGGCAATGCGGCCAGCCGCAATCACAAGTTCGGCTGGGATGCTGAAGAAGCCGTGGATCGCGCGCGACGGCAGGTAGCGGCGTTGATCAACGCGAGCCCAAAGGAAATCGTCTTCACCAGCGGCGCAACGGAATCAGACAACCTGGCCCTGAAGGGTGTCGCCGAAATGTACAGCCAGAAAGGCGACCACGTCATCACCTGCGTTACCGAACATAAGGCGATTCTCGATAGCGCGAAACATCTTGGTAAGAGCGGTATCCACGTCACCTACCTTCCCGTAGGTACCGACGGCCTGATCAATTTGGATGACCTCACCGACGCCATTACCGACAAGACCATTCTGATTTCCATTATGGCCGTCAACAACGAGGTGGGTGTCATTCAGGACATTCAGGAAATCGGCCGAATTGCCCGGGATCATAGCGTTCTGTTCCATACGGATGCCGTACAAGCCGCAGGCAAGATTCCCTTTGACGTCCAGGCGATGAACGTCGATATCGCTTCGTTGAGCGCACATAAAATGTATGGCCCTAAGGGTGTGGGAGCGATATACGTTCGGCGGAGAAATCCCCGCGTACTCCTGAGCCCCATGATCGACGGCGGTGGACACGAACGTGGAATGCGTTCGGGCACCTTGAACGTCCCCGGAATTGTAGGATTCGGCAAAGCTGCAGAGATCGCGCAGAAAGAGCTGGAAGAGGAGTCAGCCCGAATTCTGGGACTGCGCGAACGCCTGCGAGGGAAATTTGAGGAGAAACTGGACGAAGTCTTCATTAACGGTGATCCGGATCGTCGGGTACCCGGCAATCTCAATATCAGTTTCGCTTACGTCGAAGGCGAATCTCTGCTGATGGGGCTCGAAGACATTGCCGTTTCTTCGGGGTCTGCATGCACCTCAGCAAGCCTTGAACCATCTTATGTACTCAAGGCGATGGGCGTCGGCGAGGAATTGGCACATACGTCGATTCGATTTGGAATCGGACGGTTCAATACCGAAGAGGAAGTCGACTATGTAGCCGACAAAGTCACCCGGACTGTACAGCGGTTACGGGAATTGTCGCCGCTCTATGAAATGGTCAAGGAAGGAATCGATCTGAGCACCGTTAACTGGACAGCAGAATAAGGAGAAGATGACAGATGGCGTATTCGGAAAAAGTTGTCGACCACTATAACAATCCCCGTAACGTGGGCTCGTTTAAGAAGGATGAGGACGACGTCGGTACCGGTCTGGTTGGCGCTCCCGAATGTGGAGACGTCATGAAGCTGCAGATCAAGATCGATGAAGACAGTGGCATCATCGAGGATGCAAAATTCAAGACCTTTGGTTGCGGTAGCGCGATTGCGAGTTCCAGTCTGGCAACGGAGTGGGTCAAGGGCAAAACGCTCGATGAGGCGCTCGCGATCAAGAATACCGAAATCGTAAAGGAACTCAGTCTGCCTCCGGTCAAGATCCACTGTTCGGTGCTTGCCGAGGATGCGATCAAGGCTGCGATATCGGACTGGAAGACGAAGCACCCTGACAGTGACGACCCGGGACAAGCATAGGGCTCGAAACGGTAGGACTCATGGCGATTGAAATTACAGACCGTGCGGTCGACGCGATCAAGAAACTCCGGCAGAAGGAAGGGATTGATGCAGGCGGCCTTCGAGTGGGTGTCAAAGGCGGAGGCTGTTCGGGACTTTCATATAACCTGGGATTCGAGACCGAAGTCCGCAAAGGCGACAAGGTCTTTGAACGTGAGGACGTGCAACTGTTCTGTGATATGAAAAGCTATATCTACCTCAACAACACGGTTCTTGATTTCGACGACGGGCTGACGGGAAAAGGATTCGCGTTCATGAATCCCAACGCGAAAAACACATGCGGGTGCGGAGACTCCTTCTCCATTTGATATCGCCCGGATGTTCGATTTCAAAGGGCCGTTTACCGACGGCCCTTTTTTCAGGTCCAGCTGGAATGAATTACTTCGAGGTTTTTGAACTGGACTCGGTGCTGAACATCGATCTTGACGCACTGGAACGAAAGTTTCACCAGTTGAGCCGGCAATACCATCCCGACTTTCACACAACCTCGACACCGGAAAATCGCGAACATGCGCTGCAGATGACGGCACTGTTGAACGACGCTTACCGAACGTTGAGAGAACCCAGCCAAAGGGCCGAGTACCTGCTTCGGTCACAGGGTATCGAGGTAGACCGCAGCAAGGTCCCCCGGGCATTGCTGGCCGAGGTTTTCGAGATCAACGAAGGAATGGAGCAACTGCGGGCAGCCCGCGCATCCGGAGATGACACGGATGCGCTCGTCGAGGCGCTTGAGGACTCCCGAGCGCAAATTTCCAGGATGCGAGATCAGTATGACGACAGGCTTCGGGATGCGTTCACCAGTTGGGACCGCTTGATGTCGGACCCGGACATGGCCGACAACCGCCGCGAGCAACTCTCCAAACTGGCCGACATCATTTCTCACTCCGCGTATATACGAAACATGGAACGGGATATCGAAAACGAGGTGGAGCACTGATGGCGAGAATTGTGGGTATAGACCTTGGAACGACGAACAGCTTGGTAGCTGTGGCCGAAAACGGGATTCCACGGATCATCGCCGGCGCCGACGGAAGCCGCATGGTCCCGTCCGTCGTTCACTTCGCCGAAGATCGGTCCGTAAGCGTGGGCTACGCTGCCCGTGAGAAGATGTTTAACGACTCGGGCCACACCATATTTTCGATCAAGCGCTTCATGGGGCAAGGTATTGAGGATGTCGCAGACGACCTCTCGCTACTGCCGTTCAAAGCGTCATCCGACAGTGAAAACATTATCCGGATAGACGTCATGGACCGGAACTACACTCCGCCTGAACTGTCAGCCTTTGTGCTTCGGGAACTCAAGCGTCGGGCCGAATCCGATCTTGGAGAAGAAATCACGAACGTCGTGATCACGGTCCCGGCGTACTTCAACGACGCCCAGCGGCAGGCGACTAAAGATGCCGGGCGGATTGCAGGTCTCGATGTCCTGCGAATCGTCAATGAACCGACGGCGGCTTCATTGGCTTACGGACTCCACGAAAACAAACAGGGCATCATCGCTGTCTACGATTTTGGCGGCGGCACCTTCGACATTTCGATCCTGAAACTGACGGAAGGCATTTTCGAGGTGCTCTCCACCAGCGGCGACACCCATCTTGGAGGGGACGATATCGACAAGGCACTCATTCGGATGGTCCAGGATGAAACAAAGTCAGATCTCGACCACCAGGGACTCCAGATGGTCCGCGCCGCCGTGCGTCGGGCGAAGGAAGATCTTTCGGCCTCCGACAGAACCGTAATCGAGTTGACTGAATTCAACTATTCAAGGGAATTGACCCGGAATGAATTTGATGGACGCATCAGTGCCATCATCGAAAGGACCCTGGTGCCTTGCCGCCAGGCTCTGAAGGACGCCGGTCTGGATGCCGCAACGATCGATGAAGTCGTGATGGTCGGCGGCTCGACGCGTACCCCGCTGGTCCGGAGTCGCGTCGAGGACCTATTTGGGAGGGCGGTCCATAGCGAGCTGAATCCCGACGAGGTCGTGGCCCTCGGCGCCGCGGTACAGGCCGACATTCTGTCGGGCAGCCGGCGTGACACTCTGCTTCTGGACGTCACGCCGTTGTCGCTGGGCATCGAAACGATGGGCGGCGTGGTATCCAAGATTATTCCGCGGAATTCCACCGTTCCAGCCAGCGCGACCGAATCCTTTACAACCTACGTCGAGGGCCAGACCAACGTCAAGATTCACGTCTTACAAGGCGAACGCGAGTTGGTTGGCGACTGCAGGAGCCTTGCGGAATTCGATCTTAAAGAAATTCCACCCATGCCCGCAGGACTGCCACGAATCGAAGTCAAATTCCTGATCGATGCGGACGGCATACTGAATGTTTCAGCATTAGAGCAGCGGACAAACAGGTACCAGTCCCTCGACATCAAGCCCACCTATGGGCTGACGGACGAACAGGTTGAGGCGATGATACTGGATTCGTTCGAACATGCCGAGGAAGACATCGATGCCCGGTTGGTGATCGAGGCGCGGAACGAGGCACAAACCGTACTGGACGCCTGCGAACGGAGTCGCCGGGAAGAAGAGTACCTGCAGTTGCCGGCAGACGAAAAGAGGTCCATCGAGGCTGGGGTGGAAACTTTGACCTCGGCCATCAACACTGAAGATCACCAGGCGATTCGGGATGCCATCGAACAGCTCAACGAACGGACGATGCGCCTAGCAGAAACCATTATGAATGCTGCCATCGGGCGTGCGCTCAAGAATAAACGCGTCAGGGAAATTCAATGAAGAGACAATTGGGCTGGACTGATACCGAAGACATCGCCATTGCCCTGTGCGATCGGTTTCCCGAAACCGACCCACTCGGCGTGCGATTCACCGATCTTCACCGCTGGACGACCGAATTGGAAGATTTCGCCGACGACCCGAAGGCGTCCAACGAGAAGAAACTCGAGGCGATCCAAATGGCCTGGTACGAGGAATGGCAAGACCGCCGCGAATAGAACTTCGGGACTGATACTACGGTCGGCGCTCACCGGCCGTTCGCACATCGCAAGGGATCATAGGACGACTTCCACGCCCTCCGTGTCACCCGAGGCCCTCGAGGAAACGCACTGGCCGGAAATTCGTAAAACCAACGCACGGCCCATTCGACGATGCACTGCATCCGCTGCAACAACACGCACTGGCGAACGGCTCCGCTTCAGAGGTCCTCCGACTATCTTGCCGTGGGCATATTCCGCAGGCCGTATCGCTGCCTGAAATGTAGTCGGATTCAGAGGGCATGGCTGTGGCTCAACGCGGAAACAGAGAAGCGGGCGCGACGATGTCCCAAATGTGGCGGCGTGGCACGCCGCTCGAGACGGCGGGGCCTCGAACGGTATTTCTCGTGTTGGAAGGCCTTTCGGTGTACGAAATGCAGCGGGCGGTTCCACGCGCTGACACTCGGGAAGCGTTGAACGGTCAACGCTGTTGGGGCCTCGCTCGGAGACGCTCCCGAATACAGGCAGCCACAGGGATCTCAGCGGGAGCCGTCAGACGGTGGTCAATCCGCTTCAATACGATACTGAATCGTCACGGATGCAGCCACCGACACTTCACCTGGAGATATGGGTGTGGGTGCATCCTGTTGGAAAGAGGCCATTGCGCGACTCATCTCCATCGCCGGAATCGCGACCGAAACACCGCCTTCGTTGACGGAAAGTATGGAAACAAGTGCCACGCCCAGGGCATCGGCAATGGCCCCGGCCTTTTCACGCGCTTCTCCGACAGCATTCCTCAGCGCCGCCTGCCGGGCCTCCAAATCGTCTCGCAATTCGAACGACACGCCCTCGAGCTGATTGGCTCCGGCCTGCAACGCCCGGTCGATGACGTCTCCAGTCCGCCCAAGCGCCTCGATGCGAACTGTGATGGTGTTGGACGCACGATACGCCACGATCGGCGGCGACTGGTTCCCGCCCGGGCGCTGCCGTCCATACACAGGAGACAGTGTCAGCCGCGATGTTTGAACATCCGACTCCTCGATACCCGCCGCTGGGAGCGCGTCTATAATCCGATCCGCCACGGTGTTGACCCCATCCTGCGCTTCCCGGGCCGAGGGCGCCTGCTCGACTACCCCCAGTCGCACAACCGCAAGATCGGGAACAACACGTATCTCCGCGCTTCCCTGAACCGTGAGGACCGATTCAGAGTTCGCGGCTGACTGCGCCCACAGTGACGGGACAACAACGACGTAACAAACTAGAAGAAATCCCAGCAACCGCATCGAGGCACCTCCATTGGTATGCACCATCAGCAGCCGGTGGCGCAGGCCATTATGATACTTCGACGGCTGAACGGCTGAACAGCCCGTGGCAGAAGTCTCGCGGGCCGCGTTGCGGCCAAACGGGGCCGGATTCTAGCAGGCGACGACGCTGCAATGCTCATTCATTGCGAGGAGTCGGCGACAACGAAGACGGCCCCGTTTCGCCGTAACCCTTTGGGCGCAGGGGGGCCAGCGACGTTTCAAACGGAGGCCGCAGGCGCCCCCCAGGCTTTGTCACTCGTCGGTCACGACGAAAAGGCGTCGTTCCGCTCCTCACTTCGCGCCTGCAACCCGAAGACCCCTGCGCGCGGCCCACGAGACTTCTGCCACGGGCTGTTAAAGGTCGGCAGAGGAGGCGTCACTCCCTGAGGCGGGCTCAGGGCGACGATTCGAGGGCGCACATGGTGCTCTGTGGTTGCACCTGCGTACAGGCAATCAATTCATCCCGCCCATTCGTCAACAGTGCACACGCATTGTTGCGACCGGTGTCGGCGGCTTCTTCAGCCGTGGTCCCGGAAGCGATGCGGCAGTCCACCTGTCCGTTGAACCGAACACAGACTTCGCAGGTCATCGACCCGAGACCCACGGTCGAATAGACGAGGTACGCAAGGAAGCCTGCGCCCAGGATTAGAGGAATCGCAATTTTCAGCGGCTTGGACATTATCGAACAACAATATTGCAGACCGCTACTGAGTCGGCGGTTCCAGTTCGTAGTCGTCGAAGGTCGCGTGGCGGCCTTCGAGAACGAACCTCGGCGGCAAGCGCAGGTCCCAGACCAGTCCCATCCAGCTCAGGACTTTCAGGAGATAGTAGCTGGTGTCGATCTCCCACCAGAAAAAGCCGTTATTCGCGGTCGTTTCGTAGTAATGGTGGTTGTTGTGCCAACCCTCCCCACCGGTCACGAGCGCAATCAGCAATGAATTCCGGCTGGTATCCGTTGTCTCATACCGGCGCCGTCCGTAAAGATGAGTCAGCGAATTCACGATGAACGTACCGTGAAACAGAATAACCGTCGAAAGCAGGAAGCCGCCCACCAGCGCGCTCGCCCCACCCAGAATGTAGCAGCTTACGGCAAGCATGATCGGCGGTACGAGGTAGTGCCGGTCGATCCATCGGATCTCTGGATACTTGGCAAAATCCTCGATCACTTCCGACGGGGTTCGATTGTATTTCGGGCACAGAATCCAGCCAATATGGCTCCAGAAGAATCCCTTCTTCGGGGAATGGATATCTTCAGCCTGATCGGAATGCCAGTGATGGTGGCGATGGTAACCGGCCCACCAGAGAACACCTTTCTGCGCGGCAGTGGTTCCACCGAAGGCGAACAGGAACTGCATGACGCGGCCCATTTTGTAGCCGCGATGGGAAAAGTAGCGGTGAAAGCCGGCAGAAATGCAAAACATTCGGCCAAAATACAGTGCCACGCAGAGCGCCACGTCGACCCACCGGATGCCGGTCCAGACAAGGAGGACCGGGCTCAGATGAACCAGAAAGAATGGAATGGAGCCGACCCAGGCGATCTGCTCGTTTTCTGCGACGAGTACCGTTCTGCTCATGAGGGAATGCCTTCCGTAGTGTTTCTATTCAGCAGTTCCCCGAGCATCTTTACCGTATCCGCCGAAGAACGACATCTCGAACAAACGGGTCATTATAGCATCGGCGTGATCCTAATTTGACTCACAATCGCCCCGAAGCCAGGAGTCCGGGCCAATTGCCAGCAACTTCTGTTAACGTGACCCCGGAGGTTCAGAGCGGAAAGATGGGCATCTATTCGAACTACGTGTTTCCCCACATTCTGAACTGCGTCATGTCGGGTGAAAACTTCGAGCAGGTCCGGCGCGAGACTCTTGAAAACGTCCGCGGTCGCACGCTTGAGATTGGCTTCGGAACCGGACTCAACCTGGAGCACTACCCCGCGGCTGTTGACCGGCTCACGGCGATCGACGTCAACCCGGGAATGGGCCGCCTCGCCCGGGAAAGGACGGCGCGCTCCGGAATCGCAGTGGAACTCCGTGTGCTCGACGGTCAGTCGCTCCCGATGCCTGATAGCACCTTCGACAGCGTCGTCAGTACATGGACGCTATGCAGTATTGGCAAGGTCGATGAGGCGCTGGAGGAAATTTACCGGGTCCTCAAGCCCGGCGGCCGGTTCTTCTTCGTTGAACACGGTCTCAGCAACGATTCACGGGTCCAACGATGGCAGCGGCGCCTGACACCGTTTCAGAAAGTCCTTGCCGAGGGCTGCCACCTGGATCGAAACATGGAATCGCTGATCAGACGCGCAGGATTTCACGACCTCGAGCTGGAGACGTTCTACATGGAAAAAGTACCCCGTATCGGGGGGTTCCTGTATCGCGGAATCGCGGCCAAGACCGACGATGGCACTTCCGTTCGTCGCTAGGAGTCTGTGCGACAGAACGGATTTTGACCATCATGGCCACGGCATATTGTTTGCCCGCGACACTTAACGTCGACATGGAGTACCGCGTTTCTTCTGCCGCGCAGACTCCTAGTCGGCGTTTATTCCTGCCATCTCGGCCAGCGAATCCGGTGACTGGGAATTCCCGGAACATGCTTCCATGATCCTGCGGATCTCTGTGATGGCGGTCTTCGAGGGCAAACCCCAGTCATCCCGGTAATCGAACACTTCGAAAAGAGAGGCTGCTCCGAATCGTCCGTCCAGGATCTCGATGTGGGCATCGGTCAATAGCGCGGGGTGACAGATGCCGCAGGCCCGCGACACCGACATCAGTTCCTTGCGCAAAGTGCAGATGTACTTGGCCAGGCGATCGGACTTCAGCCGGGGATCCAGCCCGCGAATAAGCCACTTGTGCTGCGTCGCTACTCCGGTGGGGCAGTGACCCGTGTGGCATCGCTGGGCCTGGATACAACCGATGGCCATCATGGCTTCGCGCCCGACGGCCACCATGTCGCACCCCAGTGAAAAGGCCAGGATGGACGATTCGGGAAAACCCAAGCGGCCGGATCCATTGAATACGACCTGATTCTGAATTCCGGCTTCCGCGAACTCACGATACACCCGGCTGAAACCCTGCTTGAAAGGAAGAGAAACGTGGTCGGTAAACACCAGAGGGCCTGCACCAGTTCCACCTTCACCGCCATCAATTGGAGTCAAGCCCATTCTTAGTTGAAACTCTCCACGGCTCACGATGGGTCATGCAACCTTCTTCTTCGATCTCGTCGACGTCTTCGCCTCAATTTTCAGCTCTCGCTGGAGGGCTTCGCGGAGCTTTGGAAGATGACGGTAGCCGATCACCTTCCTCAGGCGCGGTTCGATGTCGATGAGCGCCGTCGCCAACCAGCGTTGCCGCTGACTCGAGTTCTTCCAATGATCGACCTTCGCACACCTTTCCTCGACAAGGGCATTGACCGATTCCAGGCAATTCGTCGTCTTGAACGAACGGCCCAAGACCCCGTACACGCCGAGCCGATGCAACGTGAGGGTCTCTTCCAGGCCTTCCTCAAGGCTCGCAGCCCCCGATTGGTTTCGCTCCTCGAGCTCTCCATGGAGCTCTCCGAGCGCCGCCCGAGCTTCGTCGTACTCCGGGCGCTCGTAGGCCCGCTGCAGCCGGCGTCGCCACACGGCTTGCTCGGTCTTCGATAGGTATCTCACGACGTTCTCGCGTTTGTGCCATTGGCAGCGTTGGACCAGGGCTCGATTCCTGAATGCCTTCTTGACCGCCGCCCGCAGACCTTTGCCGCCGTCGACAATCACCAGCACGCCTTCAGAGATGTCCAGGCCCCGCTCCATCAACGAACGGAGAAACGGAGTCAGCACTTGCTCGTTCTCCGTGTCGGTCTCCACGAAGCCCAAGAAGCGTTTGTCGCCCGAAAGCGTGACGCCCAGGGCCACTACCATCAGGGCGTCGGCAAACGCCTTCCCGTCCAGGAAGATCGCCACGACGTCCTCGCCACTCAGATCCCGCTCCTGCATCTCCCGAAGTTTCGCGGCACTCGCCTGGACGAATCCTCGAGACACCGTCGAACTCGACAGTCCGATCGCTCCCGGAATCGCTTCAGCGGCCGATTCATAGTTCCGGCAGGAGATCCCATACAGCACACGTCTGAGCAGTAGCTCGTTCACCGCGCCACCCGGACTGAGTTCCTCGTAGGTCCGAAGCGGAATCTCCCCGCCCGCCACGCTGCGCACTCGAGGCACCCGAACCGGCACCCGCTGGCCACCCAGCCCCACGGTCCCCGGATTGCTCCCGTGTCGCCGGCCCCGCAACGCCGCCTCCTTTCGTGCGTATCGCTCACCCGCCAACGACTTCACTTCCTCGTCGAGCAACTCCTCCACGTGCATCAACCCCAGTGGGATCAACGCCCGAATCATCTCCACCTTCGAGTCCAATTCCAGTCCCGAGTATTCCTCCCGGCTCAGGACCTCGACCTCACCCAGCACACGCGACTTCTTGCGTTTCTTTACCGAACGTAACAGACTCCTCATCTCGGCTCCTTTCTCTTACAGGCTTGATGTTGTTTCTTCCAATACCATCAAACCATGGGGTTTGGAGCCGTTTCAATTTCCAACTAAGATTGGCACACATTCCTCAATTGTCACAAAATCGACACCCCTGCCCGTCGTTGCCATCTGGTGAGCCAAGGTACGCCAGAAATCGATTTCGCCAACGGCCGACTTGATACCGACGGGCAGACCGGACGTGTCGGCTAAAAACTCGACGAAATCCAGCATGCTGTCCACATCGGCAAACGCGGAATGGCTCGACGGACTGATGCAGGTCTCACCCACCGGTATGCCGCGTATCGCGGCGATCTCAGAAGAGACCTTAGCCCCCGGTAACACCCCGCCGAGCCCCGGTTTCGCACCCTGGCTCAGTTTGATTTCGATAGCCCGCACTGGAGCAGACTGGACCGTCTCCTGGAAGCGCTCGATGGAAAAGCGTCCGCCCTCGTCACGGCACCCGAAATAGCCGGTTCCGATCTGCCATATGAGATCCCCACCCTTCCGGTGACACGAAGCGATTCCGCCCTCTCCCGTATTCTGAAGACACCTGGCAACGCCACAACCCATGTTCAGGGCTTCGACAGCCGGAACGCTCAGCGAACCCAGGCTCATCCCGGACACGTTGACGATCGAAGCCGGGCGGAATGCCTTTTTCCTCTCCCGGGCGGCTCCCAGGATTTTGGCACACGGCACCGGGTGGGTCGGGTCATAGCCGACTTCTCCGGGATTCGGCGTCTTCAGCGGAAACGCCGCGTGCTTGATGATCATATAATTCGGCGCGAGCTCGATATCGTCGTCGGTACCAAAGCCGCGGTAGTTGTTCTGGCCTTTCGAGGATGCGTAAATCCAGGACCGCTGGTCCCGGCTGAACGGGCGCTCCTCGTTGTTGCTGGTCACGATATACTGGCGGAGCTCGGGGCCGACGGCTTCAAAGAGGTAGCGGAAGTGACCGATGATGGGAAAATTGCGGAGAACGGCGTGCTTTTTCTGCATCAGATCGTAGGCGGTGACCGCCCCGAGAACGAGCACGATAGTGATCAGGATCCACACACTACTTTGATGGTATGCCGCCCGACGTAGGGGCGTCAATCGGCTTCGTCGGAAGGAACAGGGTCAGCTTGCCAGTCTGAATGCAGTAGGTATATCTAAAGCTCCGGCAGGTGCTTGGGAAGCGACGTTCGCCATCAGTCGGCAGATTTCCTCGCTCTCGGCCTCCGACGGGAGTCCCCAGCCTTTACGGTAGCCGAAGAGTTCAAACAGCGATGTTGTTCCGAAGCGGCCATCCAGTATTTCGATGTGGCCGTCGGTCAAAAATGCCGGATGGACGACTCCGCAGGCGCCCGCCAATGCCGCAATTTCCTTTCGCAGCGTGCACAGGTAGCTCGCGAGCCGGTCGGCTTTCAATGTCGGATTGAGTCCCCGCATCAGCCACTTGCTCTGCGTCGCGATGCCGGCTGGACAGTGGCCGGTGTGGCATCGTTGGGCCTGAATGCAACCGATCGCCATCATCGCCTCCCGTGCCACGGCGATCATGTCGCAGCCCAGGGCGAATGCGAACACCGCTGATTCCGGAAAACCGAGTTTTCCCGACCCGATAAAGACGACGTTCTCGTGTATACCCTGCTCTGCGAACTCCCGATAGACCCGGCTGAAGCCGTTCTTGAATGGCAGAGCGACATGGTCGGCAAACACCAGGGGTGCGGCCCCCGTTCCGCCTTCACCGCCATCGATCGTTACAAAATCGACTCCACGTGTGCCGGCAGCCATTTGACTGGCCAACGTCTGCCAGAAACCCATGTCACCGACGGCTGCTTTGATACCAACGGGCAGGCCGCTGACATCGGCCAGCGTCTCGACAAAATCCAACATACTGTCCACGTCGGCGAACGCGCTATGGCTGTTGGGGCTGGCGCAGGTCTGGCCCACGGGGATCCCTCTCGCCTCGGCGATATCGGAGGTCACTTTTTTTCCCGGGAGGACACCGCCCAGGCCCGGCTTTGCACCCTGACTCAGCTTGACTTCAATCGCACGGATCGGGTGTGCGGCGACAACTTCTCGAAACTGTTCCAT
Organism: Terriglobia bacterium; assembly: GCA_965263045.1. GTDB lineage: Bacteria > Acidobacteriota > Terriglobia > 20CM-2-55-15 > 20CM-2-55-15. Next base: position 1,666,735 of record CBDHGK010000041.1, on the reverse strand, counting down.
CGAAAAGCGCCCCTGCTCATCTCTGCATCCGAAGTAGCCGGTCCCGATCTGCCAGATCAACTCACCGCCCGACTGGTGAAACGACGACACGCCGCCCTCTCCGGTGTTGTGTAAACATTCGGCACGTGCTGAACCCCGGTTTAACGCCTCGATGGCTGCTCCGCTCAAAGATCCATAGCTCATGCCGGACACGTTGACGATCGATGCGGGTCGAAACGCCTTTCGACGGCCCCGGTGCCGGCCGAGAACCTTAGCGACGGGAATCCGGTGACGCCCATCGTATCCGGGGTCTCCCGGGAGAACACTGGGGAGTGGAAATGCCGAATGCTTGATTACGGTGTAGTTCGGTGAGAGTTCGAGTTCATCATCGGTGCCGAAACCCGAGTAGTTGTTCTCGCTCTTCGATGAGGCATAAACCCAGCTGCGCTGATCCCGGCTGAAGGGGCGCTCTTCGTTATTGCTCGTGACAATGTATTGTCTCAATTCCGGGCCAATGGCCTCGAACAGATATCGAAAGTGCCCAATGATGGGGAAGTTTCGAAGGACGGCGTGCTTTTGCTGAACGACGTCATAGACAATGACGGCTCCAGCAAGCAGACCGAGAGCACACAGGACAATCCACATCTCAACTTACTTAATCGTCGCAAACCTTGCTGGACTTCAGGTGTTTTCGATGCGATTCGTGCCAGAAGTGTTTGAGGTCGGCACGAGACGGTGCCGCTCCGTGGACACGCGGAGTGAGGCATTCGCACAATATGATGTTGCCCGGTTCTCGGTTCCGATACCGGCGCGCCCGACGACTACGCGTGAGCCTGGTAGCTATGCAAGAAAGGCGCTATCGAACGGGTTTACCGATAGAGCTTTCGTTATGTTCGGCACAGGCCCCGGTTATCCGCAGAGTCAGCAGATGGGTCTGACGGAACGCTACCGGCGGGTGAACTACTCCACCCTGGATGTCACCCTGACCATCGACGACTCCATGGCGTACACAGGGCCCCGGGGTGACCAACGCCACCATCAGTCTGAGCCCGAATACGGAACTCTGGGAGTATTTCTGTGTACCCTCCGATGAAGCGCTTTATAGAACGGAGATAAGGCTGCCTGCAGCCGGTGCCGAGGTGATCCGATAGCTCCGAATCTGGGAGCTTTCCGATCCGCCCACGTACGGAGTGGCGTGTCCTGATAGCTGTGCAGAATCAGCCATTGCGACACGCTCATCCCTTCTCGGTCCCACTCACGAACCAGACAGCAGCGACCGAGCGCCGGCGAATCGTTCGTCATCGTCAACAGAACAACTGATCCGCAATGGTCGAACGGGCGCACCCTCAGTCTGTCAAGGCGTCCGCAAAACCCGGAACCTCTGTCGAACCGGCGGGAACCGTGAACGCGGCTTCATCAAACGCATCGCCGATAGGTTCGTAGGCACCACCTAAATGTTCGGCCAGAAAGGCCTCCGCCACGGCGTAGAATGCCTGGCGGTTTTCGGGTTTTGCAAACCCGTGGCCCTCCTCGGTAAAGAGCATGTAACTGACGGGGATGCCCTTCTCTATCATAGCCCGGACGATTTGGTCCGATTCGGCCTGCTTCACACGCGGGTCCTGCTTCCCCTGCGCAATCAGCAACGGCCGGCAGATCCGGTCCACGTGGAACAGGGGCGAACGTGATTTCAGAAACTCGCGCCCCTCCGGGGTCGAATAGTCACCCGTCCTCACCTTCATGATGGGCATCAGCGGAACCCAGTAGGGTGGTGGATTTTCCATCAAAGTGATCAGGTTGGATGGCCCCACGATGTCAACGCCACAGGCGAACACTTCGGGTGTGAACGTCAGACCGACCAGCGTGGCAAAGCCACCGTAGCTGCCCCCCATGATCGCCACCTTGCCTTTCAGGGCAATTCGCTCGTCGATGGCCCAGTTGACGGCGTCGATCAGGTCGTCGTGCATCGTCCCGGCCCACTCACGGTTCGCACAGTTGATAAAATTCTTGCCAAAACCGGTAGACCCCCTGTAGTTGACCGAGAGCACGGCGTAGCCGCGATCGGCCAGCCACTGGTGCTGGGCGTTGTAGCCCCATTCGTCGCGTGCCCAGGGCCCTCCGTGAACCAGCAACACCATGGGTACGGGGCGATCCGGACGACCGCGCCCATCCGGGTCGCTGGCTAATGGAAGCGACAGATAGCTGACCAGACCCAGATCGTCCCGCGCCGTTATGACCTCGGGGTGCATTTTAACCAGTCCCAGGCCCTCCAGCTCAGGCTGGCTGGTGAACAGGAACCTCGCTTCGTGTCGGGGTCGGTCGTACAGATAGAACTGAACGGGGCCGGTGTCCATCGCATAGGCCACGGTCCAGTACCGGTCGTCGAGAGTCCGACTGGTGATCTGGAGTTCCCCGTCGGCCACGCCCGTCAGATACTCAATGTCGTTCTCGATGGCCGCGTCGAGAATTTTCCACTCCTGTCGCGCATGGGTCGACGTCACAGCCTGTACGTTGCGTTCGGTCGGGTGCACGATTGCACCGTCGATGTCCGCAAGCTCGCTTTCGGCCAGGAGTTCTTCCTCACCCGACTCCAGTTCCACCGACTTCAGAGCACTCTTGTCGCGCCCGCAACTGTCGAGCAGGTAGTAGCGGTCTCCGGACTTGTCAAAGCCGATCGGATGCGTCGTCATCGCATCCTCCGGTTCGATTCTTGCGAACTCCGTCCATCCCGCCTTCGAATCCGGCTTCAGATAGAGGTGGCCCGCGTCGGGGGTGAAGGTGAGGGCGAAGCGTACACGGTATGCGTCGTCGCACATGAAGCCCGCGAAACCGGGATTCTCCTGAACCAGCGTTCTGATTCCGCTGCCGATGTGCACACGATAGATATCGTGGAGACGGGCATCCCGGTCGTTGATCCCCACGAGAATTTCCTCGGGAAAGCGGGGACTGACGCCCTGGATGCGCGCCGCGATCTGATCGATCGGGGTCAGATCCACGATCTCGGCAGTATCCACGTCGGACCGGTAAATATGCCAATCTTCGTCACCATCGGTATCCTGTGAGTACAGGACGTGCTGGTTGGTATAGGCCCAGAAGAATGAGCGTATGCCACGATGCGTGTCTTTCGTAACGGGCGCCGATTTCTCAACCGCGTTCACCGGTCCGACCCAGATATTGAGGACGCCGTTCACCGGTGCCAGATACGCCAGACGGCGCCCATCCGGGCTGATCCGGGCATGGGCATTCCGAGGATTGCCAAAGAGTTCTTTTCGCGAAATCAAAGTTGGTGCTCCGTTTAGATGTCCCCGAGTTTGAACAGCTTGATCGCGTTGGTCCGGCCAATCTTGACCCGGTCCGATTCACTGATGCTGGCCACGTCGAACCAATCGGCCGCATCGCTGATTTCTTCGAACGGATAATCCGTCGAGAACAACAGATGATCTCCGCCGACTTCAAGCAATGCGTCGATCAGCGTCTGCGTCCTGAAATTACCGGCGGTCGTGATATGAAAATTTGCCCGGAAATAGTCGCCCAGAGGTTTTTTTGCCGGAATACCCTGCGGCGACTTCTTGATCCGATGGTCCACCCGCCAGATGCTGTAGGGCAGGCCTTCACCGAGGTGACCCAGAATGATGTTGAGCCTCGGGTACTTGTCGAATATCCCACTCGCCATCAGGCGGAGGGCGTGAATGGATGTCTCGACCCCGAATGACCATGACGGACCCAGGAACCATGGGTGGCCGTCATACACCTGCTGGCGGCTCGGAATCGGGTCCCGGGGATGCAGATAGAAGGGTACGTCAAGGCTCTCCACAACTTCCCAGAAGGGCCAGTAGCGCTCTTCGTCCAGATAGATCGCCGAATCCTCTGCGCCAATCTGCGAAAACCCATTCACCAGCGCACCTTTGAAACCGCACTCGTTCACGCCTCGATGCAACTCTTGGATCGCGGCATCCGGGTCCTGCATGGGGAGGGAGGCAAACCCCTGAAACCGGTCGGGCCTCTTCTGAACCTGCTCGGCCAAAACGTCGTTCGCAATTCGGGCAACCTCGATGGCGCGCGCCACGTCGGGAATCGCCTGGATGGTCGGGGCGTTCAGCGACAGAATCAACATCTGGATGCCGTACTCATCCATCAGGCCGATACGCTGCTTATGGAAATCAAGCAGACGGCCCTTCAACAGGTTCCAGTAGTCTGCCGGCATGAACTGTTTAGAGAAGTCCAGTGTCTCCTCTATCGCGAAATGTTCTTCCAGCCCTATCTTTCCTTCCACAGCGTGCCTCCCATCAGTTCCCTTCGTCTATCCGTCCGGGATCTCCTGTAAACTCCCGGAGTATATTACATGCCTGCGGGTCCCTTACGCCTGGACTGGAGGGCCCGAAAGGTAATATCTTTCCTTTTCCGCTCCGGCGAATCGGCCGGTGGAACCCGTTTAGTCCTGCAACAGGAGGGCCCCGGAAGTGTTCAAGGAAGTGTTCCATTTTGCGTCTGACCGGTGAAGCTCACGGTCAGTGGCAGCAGTTCCCCAGGTCGGGGGCAGGGGTATCCCTTGTGTAAGGCGGCAACATGACCGTAAACGCACCGACTCGCCCCCTTGCCCTGGTCACAGGAGCATCTTCCGGATTGGGTCAGGCATTTGCCGAACGTCTGGCCCGGGACCAGCATGACCTGATCATTGTGGCCCGCCGCGGCGACCGGCTCGAAGAACTCGCAAGCCAGCTTCAGGACCGCCATCGCGTCTGCGTTGATTCCTTCGTCGCCGATCTGTCGGATTCAAAGCGGATCGAGGCGCTGGAGCAGCGCATCAGCGGGGCCAGAACTCTGAGGCTACTGGTCAACAACGCGGGCTTCGGAGGTTTTGCTCCTTTCGTCGAAACCGAGGTAAGCCAGGCCGAGCGGTTGATCGCCCTCCAGATTACGGCCGTCACCCGCCTGAGCCGGGCCGTCCTGCCGGCGATGATCCGTCAGAATGCAGGGGCCATCATCAACGTCTCATCACGGCTTGCGCTGAGCGCGGCCATGGGGTCGCCACCGATGCCGCCGCGTGCGGTATACGCAGCCACCAAGGCGTTCATCAACACGTTTTCACAGATACTCCAGTCCGAGCTCGAGGGCACCCGCGTCCGCGTTCAGGCCTTGTGCCCGGGCCTGGCCCGAACTGAATTCTTCGAGATAATGGGAACGGATCCGATGTCCCTGCCCGCGGCCGAAATGATGGAGCCCGCCGACGTCGTCCAGGCTTCCCTGGCGAGCCTCGGTCTGGGAGAGGCCATCTGCGTTCCAGCCCTCGACGAACCGGGGCTACTGGCCGAGGTCGACCGGGCCAGACTCAAGGTGTTCGAGCACAGTAACGGGGGTGTCATCGCCGAACGCTATGGAACCAGGTAGTCCAGCATCATCCTTTCGCTGCGCGCTTCTTTGACAAAGGGCTGGACCGCTTTGTGGGCCGGATGGCTGAGGAAGGCTTCGAATGCTTCCCGGGATTCGAACTCGGAGTACAGGCCAACGTCAGCAGACTCCGGGGTTCCACGAAAATCAAAACCGACTTCAGCCCTCAGAAGACCCGGCACCACCCCAACCAGAGCTTCCAGCTTCTCCTTGATCGCTACTCGATTTGCGTCCTTCCGCTGCCCGTTCGCATAGTCTTTGAGTTTCCAGAGGACAATGTGTCTGACCATCGGGGACCTCCAATCGCGATCGATCAACGACAACGCAGCACATCACACGGGGACAGTTCGGTATGGACTACGGGCCACCAGGCGTGTCTGGCTGATTACACGGACTGCCCGACAGTTGGCCCCACTGCAGACGGGCAGCCAGACTCTGCAGCGGAACAACCGCGCCGGTGATTGGCCGGAGTGGAAGAGAAACGAAGAGTCACTGCGGATCCGTTCGTCGTTCGCGCGCCAGTGACCTGCACCACCTCTAACGGGACCCGTTTCAGGTGGGACAGGTCACTAGCAGGCTGCTGAAAAACGCAGTTTATCAGCCGTCTGCGGCGCGGCACACGATGTGCCGCCATTTCTGATGGCTGTAAGCCATTGAAAATGTGAGCCATCCGAGAATCACACTTCTCGGGTGGCGTTGATGCTTAGGTCAATGATGGCCTTTCAGCATCCTGCTAATAGACGAGGAACCCAGGCTCCGGGCCCAGGTAGGCGATCAAACGACCCGACACCATGGCTCCAGTCCAGAGCAAGAGCGAAGCCGCCGCCAGGAGCTTGCTTTCCATTGGCAGTGCATGGTCGGCCAAATCGGCAGAAAAGACCCGCTTGTCCAGCAACCAGATTGTCACCGATGCCGCTGCGACGAATACCATCTTGACCCAGAACGTCGGGTTCACCATGAGTGTCGATGCGCTGGCCAGAATGAGCCCAATCCCCGACACGGCGTTCACTCCGAAAGCGATCCACATCACTGGGATCATCCGCCCCAGCGGTTTCAGAGGAATGTCCTTCGCAAAGCCGAGGACGCGCAGGTCGACCGCGGCACTGATACCCACCAGGGAAGCGAGACCGAAAGAGTGGAGGAAAAGAATAGTGGGGTAGGCCCACAAAGAGGGCGACTCGCGCACCCACGTGCCGACAAAAGTCGATTCAAGCCACAGTAAGAAGTCCATATTATTTATCGTTTCCTTTCAACGCCCCGTTGTCCCGCACCTGAATGATCCCAAACGGTGCTGACGAGGATCTAGTCGAAGTCTTCCCCGTCGAATCCCCAGCCAAAGTTGTCCGACGTCCGCCGGAGACTGCGCATCCGGACGCGGTGATCCGCCGGATTGCGTCCCGGGTTGCCGGTGATAATGACATGATCGCCCGGCCTCAGCGTAGAACGGGTCACACCCCCGCCGGCCAACTGGCCCGCTCCACCCCATTCGACGCCATAGCGAACCAACTCGCCGTTTTCGTCCTCAACCATGACATGAACCCAGGAGTGGGGATTGCGAAACAGAAACTGCACCAACTCCCCTTCGATCTCGACGATTCCATCTTCGTCGTAGGTTGCGGTGAATGAATGGTGGGCGTCCGCATTCACTCCCGATACCAGTATCGCAGCAAACACAAAAACGATCAGTTTGAACCTCATCTGATTTACTTCTTCGAAAAAATGCAGTCTCAAATATGAATTGAGCAGTGAGTTTTCAGTAATGTCGACAAACCGTTTCCGTCCCGGATGGCCACATTCGATGCCGAATCGATTCCGGATCCTTCTGTCATTCTGCCGAGTTTTACCGTGCCCGGTTCGAATACGGAATCGGCGCCGGAGTCTCAGTTGGATCTCGATAACCGGTCTCGACAATGCGCTCAACCGACCTGTAGCCTCCCGGCGTGTCGTATCGGCCGTGCTGTCCCGGAGGGGGTTCCGGAGCGTGCACTGCGTCGAGCGACACCCCACTATCTACAGCCGCGCATCCTTTGTCAAGGAATTGATTGCAAAAGTCTTAGGGGTTTTCGAAAATCGTCGCGTATGCCTCGGATCATCGTTGGACATCAAGATTCAGGAGGGCATTCATGAGTCACAGACCGGGATTGTTGAAAGCAGGATCATTGACCGATGAAGAGAGCGGCAGGCTTCTGCCTGAGGTAACGGCCGGGCGGAATCTCATCCGGAGATGATCAGATCCGCCGCTCAGGCAACAGAAAACCGACTGGGGCACGGCCACCTCGACTGAGCGACCACCATACACCTGTTTTCAATTCGTAACTGGCTGCTAATCGAAGTCTTCTCCGTCTTGCCCCCATCCGAAGTTGTCAGATGTCCGCAACAGCGACCGCATCCGAATCCTGTGGTCGGCGGGGTTGCGTCCCGGGTTTCCGCTGATGATGACGTGATCTCCCGGACGGAGTGAGCCACGGGTGACACCCTGACCACCCAACTGGCCGGCACCACCCCATTCCACTCCGTAGCGCACGATTTCTCCGTTTTCGTCCTCAGCCATTACGTGTACCCAGGAATGCGGATTGCGGAACAGGAACTGCACCAGTTGCCCTTCAATCTCAACGATGGCATCTTCGTCGTAGGTTGCCGTGAATGAGTGATGGGCATAGGCAGCTACACCCGACACCCACAATCCGGCGATAAGAAGAACGAAAATTCTCGATTTCATGACTTGCCCTCCGATCCGGGACCCGAACGGTGACTATGATGACGCCACAAATGATGCCGCGTTGTCCGAGTCCACACTTTATAGCTTAGTCCGATGGCAACGGACATTCAACAGAGAGGATCGGGTCTGAATTCTCATGCCGATGGAAAGTCGGGCCGGACCATCGAATGGATCCCGAGGCCGTCAACTGGAAATCAGCGCTTCTTCTCTCCACAGTCCCATCGCCTTCTGCACCGCGCGGTCGGAGAAACTGAACATCACAGCACCCTTTGCAGTTTCATGTGCCACCGGATACCAGGTCGGAATCACGAATATATCGTGCTGTTTCCACTCGAAGCTGAGGTCGCCAACCGTCGTCCGCCCGCTGCCTTCGGTCGGGCAATAAACCGTTCCATCGGTCGAACGGTAAGGTTCCCCGTTGAAGCCGGGCGGCAACATCTGGAGGAATGCTGCGATCGCCGGCATCGGGTAACCTCCAGTGGCGGGATTCACATACTGCAACTTCACGCCATGACATTCATGGACGGGACCGTTCTTATACAGTTGCTCGACCACTTCACGGCTCCGCGAATAGGGATAGTTGAAGATCGGTGCTGTCATCGAAGAAGACTTGTATTCAACAGGGAGCAGGTTGTGACCGAATCGAGTCAAGGCGTCGCCCTCCTTCTTAGCTACCGGATAGGTCCGCTCGGGCCAGGTCTCGGCAAAATTGACACCCAGCATTTCGATGATCGGGAGATCCAGACCATCCATCCAGATGATGGGTTTGTCTCCTGGATTTCCGTGGTCATGGAAGGTCCAGGAAGGTGTCAGGACGAAATCGCCCGGCTGCATGGTGCTTCGCTCGCCATCGACCGATGTGTATCCACCCTCACCGTTCTCCAGTACAAACCGCAAGGCCGATGCGGTGTGCCGGTGGGACGGAGCAACTTCACCCGGCTGGACCAACTGCAACGCGGCATACAAACTCGTCGTGATCCAGGGTTGACCGTTTAGCCCGGGATTCTGCAATGACAGGACCCGGCGTTCGGCTTCCTCCGTCGTGATCAGTTTGCCGGCCTCCATGAGCATGGGTCGAATTTCGTCGAAACGCCATATTGCCGGCACGCAGGGAGTCGCAGGCGATGCTGTCAAAACATCCCCGAGAATCTCCCAGAGCGGCGCGATGTTTCTTGCCCGCAGCCGCTCGTAGAACTCCCTCAGTTCCGCTGTCGAGTCAAGCCCATTCTTAGTTGAAACTCTCCACGGCTCACGATGGGTCATGCAACCTTCTTCTTCGATCTCGTCGACGTCTTCGCCTCAATTTTCAGCTCTCGCTGGAGGGCTTCGCGGAGCTTTGGAAGATGACGGTAGCCGATCACCTTCCTCAGGCGCGGTTCGATGTCGATGAGCGCCGTCGCCAACCAGCGTTGCCGCTGACTCGAGTTCTTCCAATGATCGACCTTCGCACACCTTTCCTCGACAAGGGCATTGACCGATTCCAGGCAATTCGTCGTCTTGAACGAACGGCCCAAGACCCCGTACACGCCGAGCCGATGCAACGTGAGGGTCTCTTCCAGGCCTTCCTCAAGGCTCGCAGCCCCCGATTGGTTTCGCTCCTCGAGCTCTCCATGGAGCTCTCCGAGCGCCGCCCGAGCTTCGTCGTACTCCGGGCGCTCGTAGGCCCGCTGCAGCCGGCGTCGCCACACGGCTTGCTCGGTCTTCGATAGGTATCTCACGACGTTCTCGCGTTTGTGCCATTGGCAGCGTTGGACCAGGGCTCGATTCCTGAATGCCTTCTTGACCGCCGCCCGCAGACCTTTGCCGCCGTCGACAATCACCAGCACGCCTTCAGAGATGTCCAGGCCCCGCTCCATCAACGAACGGAGAAACGGAGTCAGCACTTGCTCGTTCTCCGTGTCGGTCTCCACGAAGCCCAAGAAGCGTTTGTCGCCCGAAAGCGTGACGCCCAGGGCCACTACCATCAGGGCGTCGGCAAACGCCTTCCCGTCCAGGAAGATCGCCACGACGTCCTCGCCACTCAAATCCCGCTCCTGCATCTCCCGAAGTTTCGCGGCACTCGCCTGGACGAATCCTCGAGACACCGTCGAACTCGACAGTCCGATCGCTCCCGGAATCGCTTCAGCGGCCGATTCATAGTTCCGGCAGGAGATCCCATACAGCACACGTCTGAGCAGTAGCTCGTTCACCGCGCCACCCGGACTGAGTTCCTCGTAGGTCCGAAGCGGAATCTCCCCGCCCGCCACGCTGCGCACTCGAGGCACCCGAACCGGCACCCGCTGGCCACCCAGCCCCACGGTCCCCGGATTGCTCCCGTGTCGCCGGCCCCGCAACGCCGCCTCCTTTCGTGCGTATCGCTCACCCGCCAACGACTTCACTTCCTCGTCGAGCAACTCCTCCACGTGCATCAACCCCAGTGGGATCAACGCCCGAATCATCTCCACCTTCGAGTCCAATTCCAGTCCCGAGTATTCCTCCCGGCTCAGGACCTCGACCTCACCCAGCACACGCGACTTCTTGCGTTTCTTTACCGAACGTAACAGACTCCTCATCTCGGCTCCTTTCTCTTACAGGCTTGATGTTGTTTCTTCCAATACCATCAAACCATGGGGTTTGGAGCCGTTTCAATTTCCAACTAAGATTGGCACACATTCCCGCTGTCGCCTCGGGCTTCTGAAAGGAAAAGGCTTGCGCCTTGATTTCATTGGTTTCTTTCATTCCCACCCGCCTCCAACACGCGTCAAACCGGCTTAGTGGAGTTCCGATTTCATCAAGCGGCTCGCACGGCGACTTCCATGGATCCGATTTTTTCGATCGTCGCAACGATCGTGTCTCCGGGAACGATCGGGCTAACCCCCTCCGGAGTCCCGGTAATGATGATGTCACCGGGCTGCAACGTATAGAAGGACGACGCGTATTCGATGAGCTGGCGGACATTGAGAATCATGAGGTTGGTATTAGAATCCTGCCGTACTTCACCGTTGACCGTGATCTTCAGGTTGAGGTTATTCGGATCGTCGATTTCGTCGGCCGTCACCATCCACGGACCGAGGACCGCGTAGCTATCGGGGGACTTCCTGAGGCAACGTTCTTCCGGTCCCCGAATCGTGAGGTCGAGACCGATCGCGTAGCCGGCGACGTAATCGAGCGCATCGGCCGCGGCCACATTGTTTGCCGCCTGTCCCATCACCACGGCCAGTTCCACTTCGTGGTCGCTGCGGCGATCCAGTTTTCGCAGCGCGATGCCCTCGCCGGGGCCGACCAACGCACTGCAGGCCTTCAGGAACACCCCGATCTTCTGGATCGGAGCCAGATGGGCGGGGTTGCCATAGTTGATCCCGGCATCGGCCCTGGCTTCGTCGACATGTTTCTGGTAGTTGACGGGCGCGCCAACGATCTTGCTCGGGTTGGCGACCGGGCTCAGCAGCTTCAGTCCGGCCAGTTCCAGCACTGCCGAGTCTGGGGCAATGGCCTTCGCCTGTTCCGAAACTCTGTTGAGATTGGCGATGAACTGATCCACTCTGGGCAGCGGATAACGGTAGTCCGGAAGCACATCGAGCGCGGCGGTCACGTCCCGCACCTGCGAGCCTTCAACGAGGCCAAGACGGTTCTCTCCAAAACGACAAAAACGCATTTCAAGCTTCTCCTCGCCAATTGGTTTCGGGCAAGACGTCCATCAACCGAAGTGACTTCTCTCAGACAACCTCGATTCAAGCGGCGCACCTATCTTACACCGCATTTGGTGTGCATGACTCCACCTGGAAAGATCTGCAAACTGGCAATCAAAGGCTCTCGTATCCGGTAAGTCGGTGAAACACCTTACACTTCGCCGTACAATCGGTCTGGGCATAACGGTGCTTCGGTAGTGGATGGAGCCGAGGGTTCTGTGGGTCGGGTCTACAGAAAACAAAAGCGGCGGGGCAATGCCCCGCCGCTTCATTCCTACTTTGAGGATTCCTGTTAGAAGCCGATCTTCAACGCGAACTGCAGAATCCGGGGATCTTCGGCATTCACAGCCCGAGTCACACCAAAGTTCCTGCGGCCCACGCGGGCTTCAACGTTGGATCCAGGACGGAAGCTGTTCGTCAGGTTGTAGGCCTCGACGCGGAATTCCAGCGTCTCGGTCTCACCCAGATTGAACGTCCGGGCCAGCGCGACGTCGAAATCCCACTGCTTCGGTCCCCGGACGCTGCGATAGCCCAGGTTGCCGAATGTGCCGGCCGGGGCCCTCGAAAACGCTGCCGGGACCAGGTACTGCGCGTCCGGCCCGTCGTCCGCCGTCGTATCACCACCGTTGTAGTTCACGAGCTGGTTACTCGGGTTCACGCCGTTGCGCGCACCATCCCGGGAACCGCTCCGAATCCTCAGATAGTCGCCCGAATTCGCGCGGTAGATCACCGACAAACCCCAGTTCGAAGCGACCGCCCGGAGGCCGGCATTGGCAAATTCAGGCGAGCGTGCGATGGTCGTGAACGTGAAGTTGTGACGCCGGTCCTGCTGGCAGTTCCCGCGGCTGCGGTCCCGGTTGTCCGGGTCGTGATACACGTTGTCTCCATTGAAACCCGTCCCGCCAAATCCATCATCGTGGAACGGAGAGATGCAGTGGGACCACGTGTAGTTGGTGTTGACATTGATGCCTGTAGCGGCGCGCCGCTGCATGCTGATGAGCAGCCCGTTGTAGCTGGCCGTCCCGCCGCTGTGTGTGAGGCCAAGAGCTCCATAATTGAGTCCGTTAGCGGCGTCCACCAGGGACAGGATCCGCCGATTGTTGACATTACGGTTCGACGAACACGTCCCGCTGGTGCTGAGGGTGTAGGTGCCGGCCGGGATCATGACCCCTCCGGGATGGTTCACCGTGCATACTCCGTTGACGGCACCCCCCGGGAAGTAAATCGCCGGGTTCATCTGGGTCGCCCCCGCCATGTTGATGGTGTGGCTGCCCATGTACGTCGCCGACGCCAGCCAGTCGCCCCCGACCTGCTGCTGCAGGGCCAGGTTCCAGTTCTGGGTCTGCGACGACCGGAGGTTATCTCCTATCGCCGACATGCGCGGGAACCGCGGGAACCCGATGTTGGGATCCGTGGTGTCCACCGGATGGGTCCGCCCACCGGGGAATGTCGCCCAGGGATCGTCCAGGGTCGCATTTCCGATCCTCACGTCCGCGCCGAACGGCGGTGTCAGCGAGGTCCACAGATGGAACTGCCCGTCGGGATAGTCATAACCGATCCCGCCGGATGCACGGATCGAAGTCCGGCCATCGCCGAACAGGTCCCATGCCAGACCGACCCGCGGTGCGAAGTTCGCCAGGTACCGGTCCCGGCCGCTCGAGCCCTGGAATCCGGAGTCGCCCACGAAGGACATACCCGCAGGCGCATTCACGAACACCGAGCTCTTGGTCCCGGCATCAAAGCCGGCCCGGGAGAACTTGACGATGCGGTCGTTCGTGATAGTCTCGGGATAATCGGGCTCCCAACGCAGGCCGTAACTCATCGTCACATTGGGAGTCAGGCGCCAGGTGTCGGCCATATAGAGTGCCCCGACCCACTTCTTCGACAGCGCCGTGTTCGGCGTCGCCTGCGTGAAGTCATTCGTCTGACCGATCATCAAGTCGGCCAGGCCCCAGCCGGTGTGGTTCCCTTCAAAGTCGAAGTTCCCGGCCGAGTTACAGTTGGCGTATCCGTTGGAGTCCAGTCGATTGAAATATCCACCAAAACCCCACTGGTGGTCGCCGCGGGACATACTCAGGTCCGAATTGATACTGGCCGAGAATGTCTTAAATGGCGCGGGGTTGGTCGTACAACCGCCCAGCGAGAAACCGTCATCCGCGGTCATCCGCAAGAACTGCGTCACGTCCGGGTAAGTGAAGTAGTCGTTGACGCCCAGATCGACCCAGCTGAAGAATTCCGCACCCAGACGTAAAACTTCGCTGTAGTTGACCGCCAGACGGGTCGACAACACCGTTGTCGGGTTGATCAGCCAGGTGTCGCCCAGCGTGACCGACTGCGCCATGTCATCCCAGCCGGCAACGGTGCTGGACAGCGGATTTCCTGTTATCGAAAATGGGTTCGGTCTATCCGCGGTTGTGACCAGAACACGGCCCAGGATGGAGTGGGAGTCGGACAGCTGATAGTCCACGCGGCTGACCAGCTGCCAGTCGTCGTCTTGCAGGACGTCTCCGTATAGGATCCGACCACAGTCGTCGGTCAGATTGTTCGGCAATCGACCGATAAGATTCATCGCGACGGGGCTGTACAAGGCCGGATCGATCTGGTTGCCACCGGTATAGCCGGACGCCGTCGTGCCATCTTCGAGCGTCGAGGACAGACTCGAAGTCGGCGGTCTGCATGATGGATCCAACATCCGGCTCCAATCGCCTGTAGAGATAGCGTAGGGCGTCGGGAGGTAATCTTCCGTGGTCCCGGGATCCCGCCGCTGAATCGTGCCCTGATAGCCGGTAAAGAAGAACAGTCTGTTCTCGACGATCGGTCCGCCGATGGTCCCACCGTACTGGTTCCTCTTGAGCGTACTGTTCCGACTGGCGCCATACTCACGTGCACCGAACAAGTCATTCCTTACGAACCAGAACGCGTTGCCGTGAAACTCGTTCGTTCCCGAGCGCGTGACGGCGTTGACGTTCGCGCCCGAGCGCAGTCCCTGCTGGGCCTGCAGCGCACTGGTTTCTATCTTGAACTCACCCAGCGCATCCGGGAACGGCAGCGGCAATGACAGGTTGTCGTACCAGTTGTTGTGGGGCGCACCATCCAACAGGTAGGCCACGGCGCCTTGCTGGCTGCCCGCAACCGAAATCTCCTGCTGGCCCGGCATGCTCCGCGAAGACGACGTTCCCGTCGACACCGCGGCACCCGAGAGGACAATCAACTCGGTCACGTTCCGTCCGTTCAAGGGCAGTTCCAGAATTCTTTCGCTTTCAATCAGTTCGCCGACACCCACGGTACGGGTCTCAACGAGGGCTGCATTCGCCTGGACTTCGATGGTCTGCGCCACCTGGCCAACCTGCAAGCTCACATTGACATTGGCCGAGTCGTTGACTGCCAGAACGCCAGTCTGCACGAAGGTCTGGAAACCCGGCAGGCTCACCTCCAACTGGTAGGCACCAATTGGAAGGCTCTGCAACGAATAGGCTCCGGTTTCGTTACTGACTACCGCACGGGTGACGCCGGTGGCAGTGTTCGTCACTGTCACGTCAACGCCCGGTAGCAATGCGCCGGTGGTGTCCGACACGGTTCCTGTAATCTGGGCTGTACCCTGCGCAAACATCGGCACGGATACAAATGTTGAAGCGAGCACCACTCCCAGAAGACATATCACTAATCGCTTCATAGAGTTTTCCTCCACTCAAACCAAACGATAAATTTTTCAATCACTTATAACTCCTCCGCCTTCGATCAGGCGAGGAGATCTAGGGGAAAATGCTATACCGCAGTACATTACGAGTCAACCTCTTATGTCGGTGCGGGATGTTCTGAAATTCGCCCCGCTTCGGTGAGTCAATCGAGGGAAGAACACTGTCAGTGGTTAGTGTTCGAGATCGGTTGCGGCCTCCCTGAATGCACGTGGCTCGATGAGCCAGCGTTGCGGTGTTGCTCCTGACCTAATGCGTCACGTTCACTCCCCGTTTGAAGCGACGGAATTCCTCCAAAATCACCCCGGAACAACCATCAATCCCGACTGGAAATCGCGGGGAACCTATCGGGCAATCAGGCAGTGAAAACGAGAAGGAGGGGTCGGCAGCCTGCAAGATTACAGGCTGCAAATTACTTGCCACCGATTTTGGCTGGACTTAGTCTTGACTGGGTAAGGAGGGACGCAACGCTCGGTTTGGGGCCTTCTGCTCTGGGATCTTATTGATTGGGCGCTCGCGGAGCGCCCCTACCGATTCGAGCCGGCTTGTGATCGACCCGCTTCTAGCCCCAGAGTTCCTGTGTTGCGATCTTCGCGCCTTCCGCCATCGATTCCAGCTTGGCCCACATCACGGTGGGGTGGACCCGTCGATTGAATTCTTCCTGAGCGAAACCGCAGTCGCTTCCCGCGATGACGTTCTCGCGTCCCACAACGCTGGCGAAGCGGAGCAGGCGTTCGGCAACGAGTTTCGGATGTTCGACGATGTTGGTGCCGTGGCTGATGACGCCGGGAACCAGGATCTTGCCTTTGGGTAGCTTCACGTCTTTCCAGACTTGCCATTCGTGTTCGTGGCGGGGGTTGGCGGCTTCCAGCAGGTAGGCGCCGGCCCGGACTTTCAAAATGAGATCAACGATCTTCTCAAGTGGCACGTCGGTCACATGAGGGCCGGGCCAGCTGCCCCAGCACACATGGTAGCGAATACGGTCCTCCGGAATCCCTTCGAGAGCGTGATTGAGGACCTCGACATGGCGTTCCACCCAGCGGTAGTACTCCTCGAAACTCGCCGGGGGCACCATCCTGTCATAGGTCACAGCGGCACGGGCGTCGTCGACCTGTAGCAGGAAGCCGGCATCCACAATGGCCCGATATTCGGTTCCGAGCGCCGCCGCCAGCGCAACGACACACTCTTCGTCATTCTTGTAGTACTCGTTCTTGCGGTCTGGTATCGCGCTCGCCGGGGCCGCAACCGGCAGAAATGCTTCGACAACATCGCGACCCTCGATTGCAGATTTGAGATTGCCGATATCGCGATTGAGTTCGTCCAGGCCCGTGTATTCAATGGGCGCCACGCACACAGCTTCAAATTGAGTCACCACCGACCAAGTCCGGTCGCGGCTGCCCTCCAGGTCTTCGTAGAAGTCTTTGAACAAGCGGCGTTCGGCTCCCCGATCGAATGGATTGTCACCCGCCTCGGCTGGACGCAGTTCGAAACCGCCGAGTCGTTTCAGGGCGTAAAGCGACCAGCTCGTGGACTTGCCGAATTCCCCGTCGTTGACGACATCGATACCGGCCTCGACCTGTCTGCCGACGACACCGGCAATGGACTCGGCAAGCTGATTCTCGTACGCTTCTTCGTTGACATCCCCCTGATGGCGGGCACGTGCAAATGCCGCCAGGACCGGGGGACGGATCAGGCTGCCCGTGTGGGTCGTCAGAAAACCGTTCTCGCTGCGTTTCATTTCGCGTTCCTTTCGATTCTGTCCGTCGTTGCCGTAGTGAACTATAGACAGTCGGTTATGAGTAATCAAATATGCGCTGCCAAACTATAAGACCTTTGTACTGATCGAGTCGCTCTTATCGGTAACCGATTCGATATGATCTCTCGGCTACAAAACCTGATGAAGACCTGACCGGCTCCTGGTTGTCTGTCGTCGGCCTCAGATTATCCAGTTTCGTTGAACGCTGGTTCCCGGATGCATTCGCACTTGCGCTCGTCACGGTGGCCATCGTGTTCGTCGCAAGTCTGCTGATCGGTAACTTGGTGGTCCAGACCGCTGAATGGTTCGGCGCGGGTTTCTGGGGTCTCGTCGCGTTCACGATGCAGATGACGATGATGATCATCATCGGCATTTCTCGGCTTGTTCGTGCCGGCGGAAAATGGCTGATCGAGGCGCCCTATGTCCTGGAGGCCGCAATATCGCTGGAGGTCCATCTGGGCTGAGTGGTGCAAACCTACAACGCGACTGAAGCGCTGGCCAACCTGATCCATCCATTCTGGATGTTGCCGATCCTTGGGATCCTGGGAATCCAGGCAAGGGACATCGTCGGTTATTCGATGATTCAGTTTCTCATCCACGTCCCCATCGTTCTCTTCCTGGTGTGGATCTTCAACTACACCTTGGATTACGTCGCGCCTGTATTGCCGTAGGCCTTCCGGGACTCAGGCCTACATCGCCGATCAGCCAGTGACGTGAAGCCTGTCGCCTCGGGCACTCGATTCCAACTCCCTCTAAGTCCAACATCGGATTTCGCTCGGTCGTTCGATCAGACATCCTGTCTGAACGACCGGCGACCCCCGCCATCTTCCTGATGGCGGGGCCTATGGGGATCGACGGAATGTTGAAGACAGTCCCAAACATTACCCGCACCGGTCCGACGGTGCGGGTGGACAACGAGGCGGAGCCGAGGCGTCTAGAGTAAAAAGATAATCGGATCGGTCAGGACCAAACTCGAAGGCACGAGACTTCCAACCCTGCGCTCTGTTTCCAAAATTAGGTGTCCGTCCCGCATTCCCTACAACACACTTTCGGGGTGTTCAATCGCCTTAACCAAATCGTTGAGAAACACCGCCGCCTGGGCGCCGTCCACAACCCGATGGTCGCTCGACAAAGTGATCGTCATCATGGGCCGGACGGCCGGCTGTCCATCGACGGGCACCACACGATCGGCAATCACACCCACGGCAAGTATGGCCGCCTGCGGCGGCACGATAATCGCCGTGAAGGCGTCGATGTTGAACATGCCAAGATTGCTGATCGTGAAATTCCCGCCAGCGATATCGGCGGGGCGCAGCTTACCCGCTCGCGCACGGTCGGCCAGGTCACCTCGCCGGAGGGCAATGTCGCCGAGATCCACCTGGTTGGCATCCGGGATCACGGGACTCACGACACCGTCTTCCACAGCCATCGCAAGGCACACATTGATGTCCTTGTTAAACTGGATACCCTGGCCATTCCAGCTCGCGTTCATCTTGGGATGACCGGCCAGCACACGGCCTGCGATGGCGACCAGGATATCGGTATGCGTTAGCTTGATGCCTTTGTCGGCTTCGACGCCGGGTCTCAGTTTCGTCCGCAGCGCGTTCAGCCGGGTGGCATCCACGTGACGGGTCAGGAAAAAGTGGGGCGCCTGGTTCCAACTCTGGGTCGTCCGCTCGGCCATCAGACGGGCCACCGCGCTCAGTGGAGGTGTGCCCTTGGACTCCGCTCGGCCGATGGCTGGGGATGCCGCAGCGGCAAGAATGTCGTCGCCCGTGACCGTACCGTCCGGACCGGTCCCTACAACGGTGGAGAGATCGACTCCCTGCTCCTTCGCAAGGCGCCGGGCTTTTGGAGAGACCTTCCTACCACCACCGGCCGCCTTCTTAGCCCCTCCAGGGGGAGCCTTCGCCACCGCGGCGTCCGCACGTGCAGGCTCCGGTGCCTTCTGCGACATCGTCCGCCCGGAAGCCGTCCCGGCAGACTCTTCAGGCGGCTCTTCGCCGGGAGCGACGATCCAGGCGATCGTCTGACCCACGGGTATCTCGTCACCTTCCCCGGCCCGCACTGCGGCAAGTACACCGTTTGCGCCGGCCTCGATCTCGACGGTTGCCTTGTCCGTCTCGATTTCCAGAAGCGGCTCACCTTTGGTAATTGCCTCGCCTTCTTTCTTGAGCCAAGCAACAACCGTTCCCGTTTCCTGCGCCATCTCAAGCGCTGGCATCACGACTTTTTTAGCCATAACCTCTACTTTTCTATTAAAGGGTGGAAGTGTCAGCCGACTCTCTTACCTTCGCTCTGTCATCGGGCTGTCTTCGACCGTCCGGGCAATAGACGCCCAGAATGCGTCGGGGGCAGGTTCCACGGCCGGTTTGATGTGTGCTTGAAGTCCGGTCACGTCAGCCCACATGCGAACAATGGGAACCGGCGGCAATCGAGAATCCGCGGCACTTGCTATGCCCAGATTTCAGCATCGGTCGGAACCGGTTTGTTCGCGATCACCTTTCCGATTCGCGAAACGTTCATGAGGTGTTTGTAGTCCAGGTTCTCGGAAATCGAGTTGCCACCCCAGGAGCCGCATCCAAGCGTTGTCGTCGCGGCAAATCCGTTCGTCAAAGATCCTCCTGCCGTGAAGGAGCACGACTGGTTCACAACCAGACGGCTGATGGGCAGTTCCAGTCCGGCGTAGCGAATGTTGGCTTCGTTGGTGGAGTGCAAGCCGGCGGAATGCCCCGCACCTTCCACAAGAAGATTCGCTTTCGCCTGGGCAACCGCCTCGTTGAAGTTTTTATACGGCAGGATCGCGACTACGGGACAAAGCTTCTCCTTGGCAAGAACATCGTCTGTGCCCGCGCCGCTGGCGGGGAGGAGGATGATTCGAGCGGATTCGGGCACGTCGGCGCCAGCCAGCGCCCCGATCTCCCGGCAGGACCTGCCAACGACGTCCTTGTTCAGCTGACCATCCGGAAACACGACATCACGGAATTTCTGGACGAGGCCTTCGTCTTCGGTATACCAAACCTTTCCAGTCGCCTCGAACGACTCCACCGCTTCGTCGTATTTCTCATCCGGGACCAGAACGAACTGTTCGTGCGAGCAGATGATGCCGTTGTCGAATGATGCGCCGGCGACGATCTTTTCTGCGGCTTCGGTGAGTTCTGCATCCTGGTCCACAATCACCGGCACGTTGCCGGCCCCGACTCCGAATGATGGGTTGCCTGAGGAATAGGCGGCCTTCACCATGGCGGCGCCGCCTGTGGCGACGATCACATCCACGGTCTGCATCAGTTCCTGGGTCGCCTCGATCGATACGTGCGGCAAGGTCTGAACCAGGTTATCCGGTCCATCGTGGTCTTTCACGACTTGCATGAAGGCATCCGTGAGGACCTGGGTGCACTTCTGGGCCTTGGGATGGGGAGCAAAGATGACGGCGTTTCCCGTCTTGATCGCGAACATGGCATTGCACATCGGCGTCACGATTGGATTCGTGATCGGCGTCACGGCTCCAACGACGCCCATGGGCTTGGCCACGAATACCATGTTGGTCTCGGTATCCTCATCGATAATGCCACGGGATTTCTTCCCTTTCAGGCTGTTCCAGATAATGCGGGCCTTGCCTTTGTTTTTGAGTATCTTGTCGTCATAGACACCGATTTCAGTCTCATCGACGGCAAGCCTCGCCAGCTCTGCGGCATTGTCGTAGACATACTTGCCGATGCCTTTGACGATCGCGTCTACTTTCTCCTGAGAAAACGACTCAAAGGCCGCCTGGGCCACGTGGGCTTGGGCCACAAGTGCTTTAATCTGTGTGCTTTCGACTGAAACTGGTTCTTCGATCATAGATCCTCTCTCTCGAATCGGGATCAACTGAGAATAGTGGAAAACCGATTAAGGATCAATAGCTGCGGGCTCTGGCGCGCACTGCTTTCAGGCGATAGGGAACGACCACCTCTAATGAGGAATCTCGAAATTAAGGCGTACGCCTCTAGCAACCCGTGGCAGAAGTCTCGCGGGCCGCGCGCAGGGGTCTTCGGGTTGCAGGCGCGAAGTGAGGAGCGGCCACCGAGGTTTGAAACCGAGGCCGCAGGCGCCGTCTTTTCATCGTGACCCGTCTTGACAATTTCGGACAAAGCCTGGGGGGCGCCTGCAGCCTCCGTTTGAAACGTCGGTGGCCCCCCTACGCCCAAAGGGTTACGGCGAAACGGGGCCGTCTTCGTTGTCGCCGACTCCTCGCAATGAATGAGCATTGCAGCGTCGTCGCGACATCGTGTCGTCACGTTGTTGCCTCCTGGAATCCGGCCCCGTTTGGCCGTAACGCGGCCTTTGAGATAAATGCCGCTTTTGCCACGGGCTGCTAACCGCAAAGTTCCTGTGCCGCCTCAAACACCGTCTCTTCAGTCGGCACCGTCACGTCCTCGAGGGGTGGAGAGAAGGGAATCGGCACATGCATCGCCCCGACCCTCTTCACAGGTGCTTCCAGATCAAAGAAAGCATTCTCCGCGATCACCGCGGCGAGTTCGGCCATGACGCCATAGCGGCCGTATCCTTCGTCCATGACGATCGCGCGTGACGTTTTCTTCACGGAATCCAGGATCGTCTGTTCATCGAGCGGCCACAATGTCCGGGGATCGACGACTTCGGCGCTGATGTCATGCTGGGCCAGCATTTCAGCCGCGCCAAGCGCCACCTGCACCATGCTGCTGGTCGCAACAATGGTGAGATCCTCGCCCTCGCGTTTGATATCGGCCACTCCGAAGGGGATCGTGTATTCCTCTTCAGGAACCGGCCCCTTCAGGGTGTACATCATTTTGTCTTCGAAAAATGCCACCGGGTTGTTGTCGCGTATCGCGGTCTTCATCAATCCTTTGGCATCGTAGGGTGTCGACGGCAGGACGACCTTCAGGCCCGGCACATGGCAAAACCACGCGTGCAATGACTGCGAGTGCTGGGCCGCCGAACGGCGGGTTGCCCCCATGGTCGCTCGCATGACCATCGGAACGTTCCACTTGCCGCCGGACATGTAGTGAATCTTTGCGGCCTGGTTCACCATCTGATCCATGGTCAGGCCAACGAAATCGCCGAACATAATGTCTACGACCGGGCGCAGGCCCGTCATTGCCGCGCCGACGGCGATCCCGGTAAAGCCGGGTTCCGATATGGGCGTATCCAGGACCCGTTCTGGGCCGAACTCGTCGACGAGTCCGGTCAGCACCTTGAAAACAGTGCCCGCCTCGGCGATATCTTCTCCTAGGACAAGAACGGTTGGATCGCGCCGCATTTCTTCGGTGAGCGCTTCGCGAACGGCGTCGCCCAGCGTGATTTGACGAACCGCAGTTTCGGTTTCAGACATAGACATCTTGATCCACCTCTTCGACAGCGGGGTAGGCAGCATCCTTTGCAAACTGAACAGCCGCGTCAATTTCGTCCTGAACTTCGGCCTCGATCTGACTCAGGCCGTTGCTGTCGGTAATCTGTTCAGCGACCAACCAGGCACCGAAATTCTTAATCGGATCGCGATCCGTCTTCCATTCCGTTTCTTCTTCCTTGGACCGGTAATACGCGCGATTGATATCGCCGACGTGATGCCCGTGGAACCGGTAGGTGTCGGCGACGAGGTAGGAAGGCCCTTCTCCTTTCCGGGACCGCTCGACCAGGCCCTTCGCGACCTCGTACACGGCCCGAACGTCCTGGCCGTCGACATGATAAGGGGGGATTCCGAACGCCGCACTGCGTTGACGAATGTCACCTGCGATGGACTCGGAATTGTGCGTGTATTCCATGTATTGGTTATTCTCGCAAACGTAGATAACGGGCAATTTCCAGAGGGCGGCCATATTCATGACCTCGTAGATCAATCCCTGTCCGAGCGCACCGTCCCCGAAGAAACAAACCGTGACCTGATCGGTACCGAGCCGCTTGGCTGAAAATGCCGCGCCCGTTGCAATGCCGGCGCTCCCGCCGACGATGGCGTTGGCTCCGAGGTTGCCCGTATCCGGGTCGGCGATATGCATCGAACCGCCCTTGCCTTTGCAGTAACCGGCGCGCTTGCCCAGTAGTTCGGCGAACATCCGGTCTACGGCCGCGCCCTTCGCCACACAATGTCCGTGTCCGCGGTGCGTACTGGTGATGTAGTCGTCTATGCGAAGCGCTTCACATACTCCCACCGCAATGGCTTCCTCGCCCGAGTAGAGGTGGGCCAGCCCTGGCATGATCGCTTCGGTGTAGAGTTCATTCGCCGCATCCTCGAACAATCGAATCTTTTGCATGCCCCGATACATGCGGAGCCATTGCTCGACTTCAACTCCAGAGTAGGGATTCGCAGATTTAGTCATTCCGTAACTCCAGACAATCTTTCCAAGGTCTTAAAAACCACGGCGAAGTCCTCATCGCCGTAACCCATGCCCCTCGAAGCTGTCATGAGATCGTTCGCTATCGAAGCGGTCGGCAAAACGGTGTTAACCTGGCGCCCGAGTTCCAGCGCGAGCAGTAGGTCTTTCTGCATCATGTTGACATTGAACCACGCCTGTTCCGGCATTTCGAGAACGAAGGGTCCACGGTACTGCACCAGGGCAGAGCCCAAGACGCTGTGGGTCAGGATATCGACCGCGGTCTTACGTTCGATACCGCTCTTCTCAGCAAGCAGGACCCCTTCGGAGAACGCCAGGATCTGCACGGCGACGCTGATGTTGGCCGCCAGTTTCATCGCCAGCGCCCGGCCGTTTTCACCGACATAAGTCGTCCGCGGACCGATGTCGGCGAGGATTGGCTTCACCTTCTCGAAGGTCTCGGGCGATCCCCCGACCATCATTGAAAGCTTTCCGTCCCGAAGCGTTTGCTGGCTGCCGGAAACAGGCGCGTCAACCATGTCACCGCCCCGCTCCCGCGCACGTTCGGCTATGGCGACGCTGACTCCGGGACTGATCGTACTCATCTCGATCAGGATTTTTCCGGCGCTGAGTCCGGCCAGCAAGCCATCCGGCCCTTCCGCAATATCTGTAACAGCCCTGGAATCGCTCACCATCGACAGCGTCATATCTGAAGCTTCACAGACTTCACGGGGAGAGTCGGCCCACGCCATGCCCTGATCAATCAGCCACCCGGCCTTCGATTTTGTTCGATTGTAGCCGGTTACGGTGTGGCCCTTATCCATCAGCCGCTTCGTCATCAGGCCACCCATTTCGCCCAAACCCACATACCCAAGATTCGCCATTTTTAAATCATCCAATCCGAACCATCTCCGACCTGTCCGGCCCGGCTTAGTCCGTCATTTTCATGAGCCAAACAGTCTGGACGCCCGTAAATGTTCTTATATCATGGACGCCTTGCAGCCCGTGACCGGACGACTCTACACCCCCAGGCGGCATCCGGAGATGCGTGGCGACCATTGCACTAATCCGGCAGTCGCATTATCCATCAACAATTCTTCCTCACGCTGAACTCAGGCGCACAATAATAACTCATTCGCGCAGGGCGAACTTCTTCCGGACATCCTCAGGCAGGCTCAAGCCGTGACCTGCAACGTTGCGCGGTTCCAGAAAACCGTTGGCACCGAGTTCGGGCCACCCCTCAAAGAGAGGCTCCAGCAGGGGAAATTCTTCCAGCCATGTCACTGCCGGCGAGACACCGGCCACATGCACGAACAGGCCGGGAAGAAAATGCGGGGACATCGACACATCGAAAGCTTCAGCGATAACGGCAATCTCTAATGCCGGTGTCAATCCGCCTGCCATCGCCAGGTCGGGCTGAATCAGTCCCACCAGACGCTCCGAAACGAACTGCAGGAACGCCGCGCGCCCCTGCAGGTGTTCACCTGCTGCCAGAACAGGGCCAGATTCCGCCAACGCACGGTAACCGGAAAGTGCATGGGCCGCCAAGGGCTCCTCGACAAACAGCGCCTCATGATCGCGGGCCTGGGCCAGCAGACGATGCGCGCGGATGAGATCACACTTTTCGTTCGCATCGATCATCAGGGACACGTCTGCGGGCACAGCACCCCTCACTGCTCCCATCAATGCCGCATCACAAGCTTCTCCCCGCACCCGAGCCTTGACGCCTGAAAGCCCCCGTGATGCGTGGGCCGCTGCAATCTCCGCCGCTTCGCCCGGAGACTGGTTGGCCGTAAAGCCGCCGCTCCCATAGACGGGTACCGGGCGGGATGCACCACCCATGGCGACACACAACGGAACTCCGAGACGATTGGCGGCCAGGTCCCAGGCGGCAACATCGATGGCGGCCAGCCCAACCAGATTGGGTCCCAGACCGGTCCGATTAAACGTGGCCGCAACGCGTCGCCAAAGGATTTGTGGGGGTACCCACTCCTGATTGAGGACAATCCGCTCAATCTGCGAGCGGACCGCGGCCAGGATGATTTCCCCACCGACACCGCCGATCACGTAGGAAAAACCCAAACCGCTTGCGCCATCGGAGTCGGTCAATTCAACCACCACCACATCCATGGCCGAAACACCGGATCCGCCCACGGGCGCATCGAGCCGGTAACGTAATAGAGTGGCTCCGGCCTTCTCGAAACGGGACACGTTAATTCTCTTTGATGCCAGTGGGTGGCGGGGTTTCTGAGTTATTCGGAAACATTATCGACTCAGCTACGACGGCGCACCCCTAAGCCGCGGGGCGCGACGGGAGAGTATAACGTGTTGAGCCTTCGAGAGAAAGTGGGGACAGGCCTTTCGAGGTGGCCTGCCCGTGGCGCAGGAATCTCAGCCGGCACGGCCCAATGGGCGCGCCCGGGTCGGCCTCTGCCGATGCCCCCTCCCGAAGAGACTCTCGGTTTGCCTCAGGTCACGGCATCCAATAGGCTCTGACTGTGCAATGGAACCCCGAAGACTATGCCCAGAACTCCAGCGTTCAACTGGCATGGGCGCGTGAACTCATTCGGCGTCTCGATCTATCCGGGGATGAAACCGTACTGGACGTCGGGTGTGGAAACGGTGTGGTCGCGTCGGAACTCTCTCGGGCCCTGCCGGCGGGCCTGGTCCTGGGAATCGACAGCAGTGCCGCCTTCATTGACTACGCCAAAGAGCACTATCGGGGGGATGTCTACCCCAACCTTGCCTTCGAACGGATGGATGCCCGGCACCTGGTCTCGGATCGACGGTTTGACCTCGTCTTCTCTAACGCTGCCCTCCACTGGGTGGACGACCATCCCGCCTTTCTGGCCGGGGCGGCACGGCTCTTGAAAGCCGGTGGCTCGCTGGTTGTGTCCTGCGGTGGCAAAGGCAATGCGGCCGGCATTGTCCGTGCTATGGAAGAAGTGATTCACAAGCAGCCGTGGGCCGACTATTTTTCTGAATTCGAATTCCCATACTTTTTTTATTCAACCACGGACTATGAAAATTGGTTGCCCGCGGCGGGATTCACCGCGACGCGTCTGGAACTCGTCGAAAAGGACATGACCCATCCCGGTCGCGATGGCCTGGCCGGATGGGTCCGAACCACCTGGATACCCTATACACACCATGTACCCGCCCGGTTCCGGGATCGGTTCGTTTTCGAATGTGTCAACGCCTACTTAGCCAGCCATCCCCTCGATCAGGACGGTCAAAGCCATGTCCGGATGATTCGATTAGAGTGCGAAGCTCAGCACATCGACCCTCGACAACGATGAGCACCCCTGTTGCCTTAGGAAGACAGGGCCTGGCCCTGAACTTACCCGCCAAGTTCTGCCCGGACCTGTGCCGCGCCGGCAACCATGGCCTCCATCTTTCCGTAGGCGACCCCGCGCGGCAGGTATTTCATTCCGCAGTCGGGCGCCACAATGAGTCGATCCTGGCCGACGTGTGCCAGCGCCCGACGAATACGCCGGGCCACAACCTCAGGCGTCTCCACTTCAGCGATTGACAGGTCGATCACTCCCAGAATAATCGTCTTGCCAGGAAGACTTTCCAGCACCGAGCAATCCAGCGAGGACTGGGCCGTCTCGATCGAGATCTGATCGACGTGCGCCTCAGCCAGTTCAGGCAGGAAGGAATATCCTTCCGGCCTCTCATGAATAATTGCCGCATAACCAAAGCAGAGATGAACGGCAGTCTTCCCGGCCACACCGTCAAGCGCTCTGTTGAGCGCTCTTACTCCGTACGCACGTGCTTTCTCGGGGCGCGCCTGCATGTAGGGTTCATCGATCTGAACCACATCGGCTCCGGCACCGAACAGACCTTTGATCTCTTCGTTCACGGCCCCTGCGTAGTCCAGCGCCATGTCTTCCATGTTTTCGTAGAAGTCGTTCTGAGCCTGCTGGGACATGGTGTAAGGGCCGGGCACCGTGACCTTGACCATGCGATCGGTGTTGGCTCTGAGAAACTCCACATCTCGCACCTGGACGGGATGTTTTCTACGAATCCTGCCGGTGACGCGCGGCACCGGATTCGGGTGGCCGCTGCGGTCGAGCGCAGTTCCCGGATTCTCCGTATCGACACCTTCCAGTGCCGTCGCGAAACGGTTCGAGTAGCTTTCCCGCCGCATCTCACCGTCGGTGACAATGTCCAAGCCCGGCACGTTCCTGATCCCGGATTGCCAGGATCGTGGCGTCGTCGGCCGCCTCCTCCAGCCACTGGGGATCCACACGCCACAGTCCGGGGGCCCGGACGCGGGGTGGAAAACGCCCGGCCAGCTGCTTGCGATCAATCAGCCACTCCGGCTGTGCATAGGAACCGACCAGAGACGTCGGCAGAAGCGTCGGGCCCATTGGTGTCGCTCCTTGAACAGTGAACAAACGCTATGGCAGCGCGAAGACGACCACGGCCTCCGCACCTTCGGGACCCGGATCGTCCACATCGCCGCGTTGTCCACCGGCAACGATCGCAACATACTGCTTGCCGTCCACAGCATAGGAAATCGGAACAGCGTGGGCACTCATCGCGATCACTTGGGTCCAGAGCTCTTCACCCGTTCGGGTATCAAACGCCCGGAAGCGCCGATCATTGCTGGCACCGATGAACACCAGGCCGCCGGCCGTAGATGTCGGACCACCAAAGTTCAACCGGCCGGTCTTCTGCTTATCCCTGGGCAGGTTTTCGGTAATGCCGAGCGGAACCCTCCAGGCGATATCACCGGTACTGGCATCGACGGCGACCAGCTCACCCCAGGGTGGCTTCTGGCAGGGCCAGCCCATCTCACCGGCGCCGACAATGTTGCCCCCGGAATCGGGCGTATTGTCCGACCACTGGAACCTAGACGTCCGACCCACGATGCTGTTCCGCCGGTAGGGTACGCGCGCACCCTCCGGGCTCCTCTCGATCCAACCGAAGCTGGCTTCGCTCATCGTATTGACAATGACATATCCCAGACTCGGATCCGCCGTATTGCCTCCCCAGTTGGCACCCCCCACGGATCCGGGGAA
Organism: Terriglobia bacterium; assembly: GCA_965263045.1. Taxonomy (GTDB): domain Bacteria; phylum Acidobacteriota; class Terriglobia; order 20CM-2-55-15; family 20CM-2-55-15. The sequence continues at coordinate 1,638,177 of CBDHGK010000041.1, read as the reverse complement.
GATAACCGTCGAATAGGGCGGCGCACCTTCTTCGCGGAACACATAAGGTGTAAACGGGCCGGCGTTGTAGAACCCTCCGCTGCGTTCAACCAACTCCGCGCAGAAGGCCGCATGTTCTGCATTCGTGTCCTGGGCCGTTACGAGGTCTTCGGGGCTGTAGCTCACCCGGGACAGCGGAGGTGGCTTCACAGGAATCGGCTGAGTCGGCGCAGCCTGATCTTCGGGGACTGAGGTCTGGGGAACGGGGACTTCCTCGATACCGAAAACGGGTTCGCCCGTGACACGGTTCAGAATGTACATGTAACCGGTTTTGGCGGTCTGCGCGAGGATCGGAACGATCTCTCCATCCACGCTCACATCCAATAGTGTCGGCGAGGCGGGAAGGTCGTAATCCCAGAGATCATGATGCACGGTCTGGTAGTGCCACAGCCGCCGGCCCGTGCGGATATCCAGCGCGACGATAGAACCCGCAAACAGGTTGTCGCCGATGCGATCGCCACCCCAGTAGTCAATGGGGCCGGCGGTTTCAAACACAGCGTAGTAGATTCCGCGATCCGGATCCATGGTCGGAGCAAACGCCCAGCTGTAGGTTCCGGTCCGGTCCATCCAGCTGTCTCCTTCCCAGGTATCATTTCCAAACTCGCCCGATTGTGGTACCGAGCGAAATTCCCAGACCAATGCTCCCGTGACGGTATCAAACGTCCGAACGGCCCCCGGTACGCCGTTGGTTCCCACCAGCAACAGGTTTTCGAACACTGCCGGTACGCCGTTGTAAGCCTGGCCCATATCCACAATGCCACCGTCACCGAAATTTGCCGTCGGCTCTCCCGTAAACGCACTCAATCCGATCAGCCGGCTGCCTGAGGTGACATAGACCCGGGCAGCGGTGTCGCCGTTGCCGCCCCAGTATGAAACGCCGCGCCGTGAAGGAGGGTCCTCGATGGACATCGGATACGTCCAGATTTCCTCTCCCGTATCCGCGGCCAGCGCAATGACGGAATCGGCCACTGGCAGGGAACATCACGCCGTTCACGACCACGGGTGTCGCCTCAGAGCCTCCCGTCAAGCCTCCCGAGCCGGCAAGCCGGCCGATATTAAAAGACCAGGCCTCCTCGAGTTCTCCAACGTTCCCGGTGTTGATCTCGGTCAACGGCGAATGGCGCGTGCCCGACAGGTCATAGTTGTACATCGGCCAGTCGGAGTTCTGCGCCCGGCCGAGGCCGACGTTCAACGCCATCAGCGCGGTTCCAAGGGCCAGGATGGTCGCCCATCGGAAAATCATAAACACTCTCCTTACAATCGAAACCGTATAGGTACGGCGTCACGATAGCACCCCGAGAAACGGCCGCTACATCCCGGAGGCAAGGGTTTTTGACCGCCGGTTGCACCCGATGATCCCCGTTGTTCAATCCCGGGCAAACGCTGGCGCGACCTCCTCCATGAACTTCGCCATTTGCTCCTTGACCAGCTGGTGGGGTTTGTTTCCTACATTGAAATAGAGGATGACCTCGGTGATCCCCGCAGCTTCAACTCGCTTCAGCGTTTTCGATGGCCTTCGAAGAAGGGCCGATGAGGATTGACTTGTCGGTCAGATCTTCCTCTTTCATGTTCTCCAGGATGTTGCAGATCTTCATGAAATACTGCATCGTGGGCGGCATCTTCGCGGGGTTCTTTGGAAAAGCAGGCAAAGCGCAGTTCTTGAAGTAAGACATCTGGGCCTGCCGACCAAAGGCTTCTTCCGCCGGTGTGTCCGCAAAGTGCACGAAGTAACTGCACATGGTCCGGCCCGGGGCCTGGCCGTGACGGACACACTTTTCCCGGTAGATTTCGACGGCACGTTCGAGCCCTCCGAACACCATCCCGGCGGCAAAGGGTGCGTAGATGATGTTAAGGCCGCGGCGGGCAGCCATGTCGACACTGGTTTCGGAAAAACTCGCGATGAAGAAAGGTATGGGCTTCTGAACCGGGAGCGGCGTGATCTGCATTTGCGGAATCTGAAAATATTTCCCTTCATGCGACCAGGAGCCGGCTGAATTCCAGGCTTTCAGAATGACATCGATGGCCTCGGAAAATATTTCCGCAGACTCCATGAACGGCGCCCCAAAGGGATCGTACTCCCGCCGGTCGTAGCCGCGGCCGGCCGCAAAGTCTACCCGCCCACCGGATATCAGATCGATCGTCGCCCACTCTTCGGCAATATCCAGAGGGTGATGCAGTGGGAGTACGGCAACCGCGGGCGCCAGGCGGATATTGTTCGTTATCGGAATGATGCTGGCCAGCAGGGTACCCGGACGCGAATTGACGCCGAGAGAGTCAAAGTGGTGTTCTCCAATCCAGGCCGAATGCATACCCAACTGGTCGGCGTATATCGCTTGCTCCCGAATCTCTGTAATGAACTGTTCGGGCGAGCGGAGATTGTTGGGATACGCGTTGTCGCTGAGCGTGAAGTATCCGAATTTCAAGGAGCCCCTCTCAATCTTGAATCTTCAAACAGAATCAACTGCACAAGGCCTTGGATCCGTTCCCGGGCCAGAGTGCCCGATTGCTGGCCGCCACAAATAAGAGAAGGTCCCCTGCCCGACAGCCAGGGACCTTCTTCAGAAAACCCAACCGCGAAAAACCGGTCGTCTAATCAATAGCGAGGCAATAAAACAGGCCGTCACCGCCAGTCGCCTGTAGATCGGCCTGGCTGCAGCTTCGGGAAGCGTGTGCCGAGTTCCAGGAACTCCCGTTGTCCCCTCCACCCTCGCGATCATGGTGCCCGAGAAGGGCGCTGCCTTCACTATTGCTGGTCCAGTTATTGCAATTCATGTCGACTGCAGCCATTCCATTGGGCAGGGTGCCTGTCAGGATATCGTGCCGGTTGGGATCGTCGCCGCGGCCGTTTCACGACTTCGCCTCGTTCATTCAGCGAACCCATTTTGCTGAGCCTGTTGCGATCACTGTGCAGGTCGAGAGGACTCCGTGGGCGACGAGAATACCGTTGCTGTTGAACCAGGGCCCGGCACCAACGCGGTCGCCTGCATTAATGGCGGGTTCTCCCTCAAAGCTCGTGCTCAGGTATGCGCGCCACGTCCTGTCCACATGTCCTGCCTGTTCCGCCAACGACTGACAGTGCGCATCCGCTCCCGCCAAACCACCCAGATTAGCTCCATCACCGGAACCTTCACTGGTGATAAAAAAGCTCGTTGAATTCTCAGGCCGCTGATCCTCATCTCCGACCAATCCGCCCACAAGACTCACGAGCTGCCGGGCGGGATCCAGGAGAGCATTGTCCTCGTCCAACCCGAGAAATTCAACGACCATCAATTCATTGTCAGGATCTGACAAGAAAATCCTGGAGACAACGCTCGATCCGGCGAGGGCGGGTGTATTTCCGGTTTCCAAGGTGGTCACCGTGAATCGATCCGGATTATTCGCTCGCATCAAGGGCGTAATCTGGAATCCTGCCTCCGCGAACTCCAGACCGAAGTCGTTTCGAGGACCGCCGCCCGCCGCATTGAAGTGACATACAGCACATGTATCCATGTCCACATTTCGAAACGGATCATTCTGGAACTGCATGAAGAATTCCGGCCGGGCTTCGACCGGTTGAGCCATCAGCCCGACAAGAACGAGCACCACGAAGGCTCCACTGGTTCGAATCATAGATCTCCTTATTGACCGACCGCACACATCACGTACGAGTCGTTTTTCCATCGAAATAGCGCTGGTCGAGCGTTAATGGTATGCAACTCACACGGACCCGGTTCAAGACCTAGCAGCCCGTGGCAGAAGTTTCGCGGGTCGCGTTGCGGCCAAACGGGGCCGGATTCTAGGAGGCGACGACGCTGAAATGCTCATTCATTACGAGGAGTCGGCGACAACGAAGACGGCCCCGTTTCGCCGTAACCCCTTTGGGCACAGGGGGGTTCGGGCCGCAGGCTTTGTCGTTCGTCGGTCACGATGAAAAGACATCGTTCCGCTCCTCTCTTCGCGCCTGCAACCCGAAGACCCTTGCGCGCGGCCCACGAGACTTTTGCCACGGGCTGCTAAGGCCGTTGGTTTTCGACAATTTACATGGGCCTCTACCGGACCTCGGTTCCATCGGCCCTGTGGATTGCAGCACCACTCAGACCATATGTCCCTGGCGCTTTCGACGGGTGACCCTTGGCTCGAACGACTTGTCCCTCACGGAAGGTTTCCCGACTCCACCCCCGCTTCGTCAGAATTGTCGCTGGGGGAAATCCGATCTCGAATACGCGGAGCTGTCCGTCCGCGTCGGGCGCCTCAACATAGAGGACAGGGTGGGGATTCCGGAAGAGCCAACCCTGGACAATCCCCTCGATCTCCGTCCATCGATCCTGATGGTAGAAAGCCGTCGTCGCGTGGTGGGCTATAGCGGGCACTGCCGACCGAGCGAGAGTCATCATGAGAAAGGCTGCGAGAATGTATTTCATTTGATAGACCTCAGATTTAATCTTCACAAGGGCATCCGGCTTCAATCAGGCTCTCCTGCAGGGGGAAAGGCTGCCGGCAAACGGAACATGAACGTGTCCGGGTCTTCATATTTGGACGGTATAAACTGGGCCGGCTGAATCGCCAGCTCCGGCAGGCAGGCGTACGGCAAAATCAGAGGTTCGTCCTGGGGAACCCATTCGATGGCGAAGCCGATGGGCTCGTTCAGAAATACCGGGTCATCTGTCACCACTTCGGCCCTTAAGGACTCGCCGTCCAACGAATAGGTCTCGACCACGCGTTTCCGTGTGGAGGAGGGTACGTTTGCCATGTCGTCGAGACCGTGGGGGTCAAATGTGAACTTCGTCGTATCGACGATCAGTCGGGCCGCCGGCGTAACGCCCGGACGAATAACCCTGCACGGTAAAGTCGTAGGGGCTGGGTTCGGGATGGCCATGACCCTCTAAAAAGACCGTCCGGACGATATCGTCCTTTTCGTAGGTCAGAATGACGCGGTCCGCCAGTTGATCGATCTGAAAAGAATACGGGTCTGCGACTACCGATGGCGTCGTCGCCTGCACACAGTCGTACTTCGGCCCGGCAGCTTCGTCCCATGTCGCCATAAAACCGATCGCGCGTGCTTTCAGAGGAATCTCACTGAAAATGAAGGGACAGGTCACGCCATTCGGCGTGCAATTGTTCCGACCCCGGGCCCATATCCCCTCCAGATCGGGCACGCCATTCGAGGCGCCTGGAAGTTGGGCCGACACGTCTTGCGGCGTGTAGCCGACCGTCAACAGCACAAATACCACCAGTGCCGGCACGATTCGAATTCCGTGCCGACCTACGCCGTCAGTCATGCAGGTCATATTCTTACTACTCCATTTCGAACGAAAGATTCAGCGGCATACAACCGGGTGCAGGTACCGGAATGACGAATGTTCATATCGGAGGAGAGCGGTAAATATAACGCAAACTGTATTCGGTCCATCGATCTTCAGTAGGCCCGTCCGGCGCCCCTTCATTGACACCTGGTGACTTCATCGCACAAGAGATCAGACCCTTCATCCGGGAAGATTCCAGTTCCTCAGTCAGCGGACCCGGTTGCCGTCTTCGCGTGTAATCTCTGCTCCGGCCGCCATACCATAAGTGCCTTCAGCGCGCGATGGATGTCCTCTCGCGGCAATGTCCTGTCCAGGCAAGAACGTCTCTGTATCCCACCCACGTTTGGCGAGAACTGTTGCCGGGGCAAATTCGATCTGCCAGATGACGGGATCGTTGTTCTCTCCGGCGACTTCGAGGTACAGGACGGGATGTGGGTTTCTGAAGAGCCAGCGTTGGACAACCCCTTCGATTTCGACCCATTGATCCATATGGAACGCTGCGGCCTGAGAATGATGCCTCACCCGCCCAGCGGCCCTCAGTGTCGTCGTCAGGGTCGCAGTTGTCAGAACCGCGGCCACCAGTGCAATGGCCACACAGGGTCTCATTTTTCGCTGCCTCCTTCCGGAGACTTCCGGCGTCTTCCGGTGTCTCGATTCTGCCGTACCGCACTCCAGGCCCGGTGTTTCAATTGCGGGTCGACTCGGAACCGTTCGCGCGCATCGCCTGAACGATATATCCCCAGTTCTAACGGCGCTATCGCTCGCCCTCCGCCAATTCCATGTCCTGGCACATGGTGCATGCATTTTCGGCTGTCTGCCGGCCGCGCCTCAGCGCCTCAGGATCCGGTGGCGCGCCTTGGTACGGATGACTTGTTCCGACCCCCCCAGGGCTGCTAGGCACCCCACCTCTCTTCATGGTCTCCTTTTCCTCTATCAGAAACATGCAACAAACAGTGTTAACGGAACACCCGCACGTGTCTGTAGGCGATTGCCCCGATGGCAGCAACCGCCTCGCAAAAAACTATTCGCGTACCAGTTGGAGTCCGGGACTCAACCGGTACGCGAATCAAGAAAGCGATCGTATTAAACGGGCATCGGGCGTCGGTCAACCGACTGACACCGACGCGACACCTACGGGTTCAAGCGAGCCATGCGGGCCGCGATCAAACCGCGCGGAGTCTCTTCTTCCTGGTTTGCGAGGTTCATGTCGGCGCCCATCGCTGCCAGATAATCCAACAACCGCTGATTACCCGCCCGAGCTGCGTAGTGCGCAGCGGTGTCACCGCTCCGGCCTTGAGCTACATCGAGCCTGGCACCGTTTGACAGCAACAACTTTACCAGCTCCAGCCTCGCAGGATCTTGAGGACCCAGGCCATTATCGTAGCGACCCCGTACTCTCATACCCGAAGCGACCATCAGAGGCGTTGATCCATCACGGGCTGCGGCTGAAGCATTCGCGCCTTGAGCCAGAAGCAGCTCGATCGTCTCAGAGTCAGACGACAGCATCGCCCTGAACAGAGGTGTCGAACCTGCTGCGACGTTGATCTTTCCCTGGGCCTGACGTTCAGGCATTTCAGCCTGATCATGCACACGACTGGGGTCGGCTCCCGCTGAGAGCAACATTTCGATTACATCCATTGCGTTGTACGTCTCGTCCTGTTCGGGTGGGGCGGGTCGATTCGTGTACGCCGGTGTATTGCGCGCCGCCACTGCAGTGTAGAGAGCGCCATTGTCCACATCGGCGCCCACCTCGATCAACATGGCTGCAAAGTCCCAGTGACCATTGATGATGGCGGTCTCCAGCGGGGAAAACCCGTAGAGCGTTTCCTCAAGTTCCAAATCAGCGTCTGAGGCAATCAAAACTTCACCAACCGCATCGGCACCACTTCGCGCCGCGAAATGCAGGGATGATAAGCCGCCGGGAGGCCTATGCACCTCAGCACCGCCGTTACCGCCCGTCAGTTCTTCGAACTCGGACAGCGTTGAAAGCTGATTGACGTTGGCTCCCTGGTCGATCAGGAATGCTGCCATCTCAGTATGGCCTTCACTGGCTGCCCACATCAGCGCCGTCTGCCCACGCCATTCTTCGCTGGTGTCCACACTGCCACCGTTCAACAGCAAGACGCGTATGGCCTCGACATTGCCGGTCCGTGCCGCAGTCATCACGGGGGTTTCACCAGTACCGAAGGCCGCGTTCGTCTCCGCACCCGCTCCGACGAGCACTTCGATCAACGCGGGATTCCCTACGAGGCTTGCTTGGTGGAGAGGCGTCACCCCGTAACGATTGCTTGCGTTTGCATCGGCACCTTCACCCAGAAGTAGTTGCACCAATTCCAGATCATTCCAGTGCGCCGCCCAGTGGAGCGCTGTCATAGTCTCACTGTCGGGCTCAGTGACGTCGGCACCGGCGGCAATTAACTCTCGGGCCATCGACATATCCTGGTCCTTGACCGCACGGACAAGATCAACGTCACTACTTCGGATCTGTGCCGCCGCGCCAGGGACGGTGAGCGCCGCCATCAGAAACAGTCCGAGCATGTGCCGAACACGCATATTCGAATACCTCCTCACTGCCCACGAAGAAAAATTACGAGGAACAAATATAAAAATAATGGCCTGGACCCTTCCGACGGAGGATCGGGAGGATCCAGACCTGAGCCATTGACCTTAACTAACGCTTCAGCTACACGGAGAAGTCAAGCACTCCATCGCTTTCCTGCTCACCGATGCCGTAGGAATCCATTTCTACGCCCGCGCTTTGAATGAGCGCGAGGTGGAGATTCGACATCTTTGTCATTTCACTGAACTTCGGAACAAGCTCGTTGTCCCGCGTTTCAGATTCCACGCCGGCTTTGATATGGCGATTGCCACCCAAGCGGCTGCTGACGACAAAGACCGGCAGATTGACGTGATCATGGGCATTGGAGTTGCTCATGCCGCTACCGTACAGCAATGTAAAGTTGTCGAGAAGCGAGGTCCCGTCGCCGGCTGGAATCGACTCCAAACGTCCAAGGAACTTCGCGACCCGTTCCACATGGTAGGCGTCCACTTTCGCCTTTTTGGCCATCTGTTCGGGAACGAAATTGTTATGGGATATCGGGTGATGTCCGTCAGCGACGCCGATATTCGGGTAGCTGCGTGTGCTCAACTCGGCCGACAGCATGAACGTGATCACGCGGGTGAGGTCACCCTGGTAGGCCAGAGCGCCAAGTTCCCACAACAGGTCGACGTGTTCTTCCCAGCTCTCGGGCACACCCACCGGAGTCGGCGGTGCTTCAAGGTTCGCCTCACTGCGCTGCCGCTCACCCTGGACAATCCGTCGCTCGATTTCGCGGACGTTTTCCAGGTATTCACCCAGCTTGGCCTGATCGCCGGCGCCCAGATCCCGCCGCAAGTCACGGATGCTCTCGGCAACAGTATCGAGAATGCTCGTGCTCTGGACGAGGCGCGCCTGACGCGCCTCGGGAGTGGATTCGGAGCCGCCGAACATCGTCTCGAACACGACGCGCGGGTTGATCTCCATTGGGAGCGGCTGGGTGGGTGTCCGCCAGGACACCGTGCTCATGTAGGAGCACAGGAAATCTCCTGCGCAACTACCGAGGTGAGACGAATGATCCTCGGTCGCAAACTCCATCGAGGGGAAAGTCGTGTCCTGGCCGATCTTCTGCGCGATGACCTGATCCACGGTCGTATTGAGCAGAATCGTGCTCCCGCGGGCCGGGAAGGCGCCACTCATGAAGGTTCCACTACTTGGTGAGTGGCCGTTCGCACCGAGATTGCGTAATCCCGATATGACGTTCACCTTGTCCCTGAAGGGTTCGAGCGCTCCCAGGATCGGGGAAAACTCGAAGTCGGGGCCGACCTGTGCGGGCATCCACTCCTTCATGACGGTTCCCATCGGGGCATATACAAACCCGTACCGATGCGGCATGGCCGCAGCAGTCTGACCCAGGGCCCTCCGCGCCGGAACCATGGCGCCCAAAAACGGCAGGGCGACGGTCGCACCCACTCCGCGCAGGAAGGTGCGGCGGTTAAGGTGCTTCTGCGTAATGAACATCAGATACTCCTCCTACTTCGTGGTCAGTTAAGGTCAGCGTTCTCAGCTATGGCTTCGTTACTTGCAGTTCGTGCGACGCGCATCTGGAATGGCGCGCTATTCACAATACCGAGAACCAATGACGAGATCCGGTAGTCCTCCGAACCCGCATCTCTAACAATGGAACGGACGATCGGCATATCACTCGCCTCCAGCCCTCGACCCAACCCATAGGTCATCAGCATTTCGACACCCGTGCGGACAAACTGCTCGGAGCGGCTCATGATGGCATCCCGGAGTGCCACGGGTCCATCAATCGGGCCAGCCCCACGAAACACGGGGATCACACCCGAGGGATCAATCTCCACTCCCGCTTCTTCGGTGCGCCAGCGCCCGATCGCATCGTAGTTTTCAAGCGCGAGACCGATCGGATCCATATAGGAATGACAACCGAAACATGCAGGGTTCGACCGATGCTGTTCCATGCGCGCACGCATGGACAGGGGCACGCCCGGATCCTCATCCAGTGGAGGCACGTTCGGCGGCGGCGGTGGCGGTGGAGTTCCCAGTATGTTGGTCAGCACATACTTGCCGCGCGTCACCGGAGAGGTCCGGTTGGCATACGCATTGATCAACTGGATACTTCCCTGTCCCAGCAATCCCTTCCGGTATTCCTCGGACACCGGCACGCGGCGCATCTGATCACCGTAAACGCCTTCGACACCATAGTGCTTGGCCAGGCGCTCGTTCAAAAACGTATAGTCTGAGTCGAGCAAGTCCACTATGGACCGGTCTTCCCGGACCATGCTTTCAAACAACATTTCGGTTTCGCGCAACAGCGACTGCCGGAGATTGTCATCGAAATCCGCAAATATGTCGGCATCCGGAGAGGTACTGGGAATGTTTCTCAAATAGAGCCACTGCCCGGCAAAGTTCGCACCCAGCGCTGCCGAACGCTCATCCTCCAGCATCCGTCGGACCTGCTGATCAAGAACCTCCGGCTCCTGAAGGCGTCCCTCCATTGCAAGATCAATCAACTCATCGTCGGGGATACTGCTCCATAGAAAGAAGGACAGTCGGGAGGCCATTTCCAGATCGCTGATGCGATAAATCGATCCCGGCGGCACACCTTCAGGATCCCGTTCGAAACGGAACATGAACTGCGGGCTGACGAGGATGTAGGCGAGACCGGTCTGAATAGAGGCGTCGAAAGTCGAGCCCTTATCGATCTCAGTCCGATAGAACCCCATCACCGTGTCGGTTTCGGGCTGACTCAAAGGTCGGCGGTAAGCCTTTCGCGCGATCGAGGTGAGTATTTCTTCAGCGCACGCCGCCGATTCGGTCTCTGCATCCGGATAGCACGTGAAGATCGTCTGCCGGCTTGGCGAATTCCCCGGTCCCGTGACGTTGAAAGGCCCTTCAATGGTCACCGCTTCAAGCGCCGGGATACCGACGGGCGAAATCGGATCGATATGCTCACGCAAGAATGGCTGGAGGATATTATGCGTCACGGCAGAACTCTTCTTTAGGAAAGCCACACCCACGCGATGGGGGCCTCCTTCTACCTGGACCCGCGTTTCGAAACGCTTATAGATTTCGGAAGCGGTCAGGGCCGGCCTCAAATAGGCAGGGGCCTCATCTACGAAACCTCCGAAGCGAACCAGTTTCACGCGTGCACCGTCAAGAGTCACCTCAAGATCGTGCTCCTGCACCAGACCGCGCGTCACGTCAACGGTGTTTTCAAACAGGGTCGACTTGATGACATATTCCCCATCCACCGGGAAGTTGTATTCGATGTACATCCCCCCACGGGTCCCGATGGGGAGCCCTTCGATGTGGTCATTCTGAGACAGGTCGGACGAGTTCACCGAGGTGAAAAATGTCGGACTCATCGTAACGTCGCCGATCGCTGCAGAGCTTATCTTCCAGGCTGCGGAGAGGTAGCGATCCATCAACGCAGGGTTGGTTCCCATGACCTCGGCAATGTTATCGAATCCGAAAGCATCGACGTCCGGAGGCAGCAATGCCGCAACATCGATTTCCAGACCAAGCATATCGCGGACGGCATTGCCGTACTCTGCCCGGTTAATACGATGCAGGGCCTTCGTTCCGGGGTTTGGATTCGCCGCCGCCGCGCGGTCGAGCTGGTCAGACAGGAAGCCGACCAGGGCTTCGACGTCCGCTTCGCCGGGCGCAGGCATTCCCGGGGGGGGCATCATGCGCCCACCAAGCTTTCTCACCACCTTTTCCCAGACTTCCACTTCCGCGGCAATGTTGGAAAGATCCGACTCGACTTCGTCCATCAATTGCGGCACAGGAACCAGGCTGGTCTGGTTGGCGAGACCGCCGCTATGGCAGGAGGCACAGTAGGTGTCCATCAACTGGGCGTACCCGGCAACCGTTTCCGCCGAAGGTTGTTGGGGTGCTGCCGTCAAATCCTGTGGTCGGGCTGTTGCTACGAGAACGAGAGCGCAGCTTGCCACCCACACGACTAGACCATTCCTTGTCATCGACGAAGACCTCCTGACTTCCCTGTTCACCGATTGGGGCCACTTTCACTAAACTCGAGACGTCTCAAATCCGTAGCGATCGAGACCCACGGCCCGCGTTTAACGCTTATAGCATTGCTGACCGATATTCTGATATACCGTCCCATGTCAGGTCAAGAATTATGTCATTGAAATTACACAATTTAATGCGTCAGACGGGCAGATAGTACTGGACAAAGAATCATGGACCCACTGGGGGGTCGAAACATCCATACGAGCCATTTCCACAACGACGGGATTGAGAGGGCAACGGCGCATGAACACTATCAAAAGTCAATAGCCAACATGCTTCTGATATTTAAGGACACCGCCGGAGGCTGGATCGTGCATTAGTTGATGGCGCGAATTAAACAGATGCTGGCCGGATCTCTCAGGAATCGGCCCGGGTGCACCTTGGCACCAGTCGTCAAATCATGGCGGTGGATTAGAATTAAGGCTTCTATTATCAGCTATTTACATCAGATATTGGTGCAGCTCCTGACGAATAACCCATCGGCCCCAACCGAGCGAGCCCATGTGTTCAACGGACCGATAGCCAGATCCAGGACCGACCATCGCGGCCTGTGTGCTTCCCCCAAATGAGTGAAGCCGCCAGAAACAAACGGTCTTCCTTGACCCGCCGGCCGGGTCCGGTAGTAAAATGAATCCGTAGGCATAGGCTATGATCACCACTGGAAAGCACGCCATGCACCGAATTCCCATTGCGGTACTGGTGTGCGTGATTCTACTGGCCGGACCATCCTTTTTAAATGCTGTTCAGGTTCCAGGCGGCGGATTGGGGGGAAGCTCACGCTCTGGCGTAGCCACACGCCGGGGCGCACGGACCGCGACACGAGCCATCCAGGGACAAGTCATTTCCGGCGGCATCCGTCGACTCGATCACCCGATCGCGGTGAATCTGGTAACGCTGGGAGTGGTCCGCGATACGGTCTATACCGACGGAAACGGAAATTTCTTTTTTGACCAACTCTCATCGGGCGAAGATTTTCAGATTTCGGTTGCCGCCCCCGGTTTCAAGCCGAAGCGGACAGATATATCCACGGGCCCGTTTTCGACGGGACTCGCCGTCATCATTCTGGAATCACTGGAGACCGATGAGGATCCACAGGATGAGTTCAGTGCCGTCGATTTGCGCGAATTGCTCGTACACATCCCCGACGAGGCGGTTGAGCTGTTCGAACAAGCGGCCGAGGATTCGGAAATGGGGGACCACGAGGAGGCCTCCGAACGACTCGAAGAAGCCATCGCAATATCGCCCGACTATTATCGAGCCCAGAACGCACTTGGCGTCGAGTACGAAGCGCTCGGCCGGGTCGAAGATGCGGTCCGTCATTTCATAATCGCAAAAGACTTAAGCCCGAATACGGCCGCACCGGTGGTGAGCCTTGGCGCAATCTACCTCCGGTACAACGATGTTCAGAATCGAGAGGGATACCTGGAACTAGCCAGAGCAAGCCTCGACCAGGCCTTCGACTACCTCGAGGATGCGGTCCGACGCGACCCACTATCGGAGTTTGCACAGTACTATCTGGGTGCCGCCCACTATAGAACCGGCGCGATCGATGACGCTCTGGATCGGTTGAATCGTGCATTGGGATTGAACCCACAGTTCCATGATGTCCGGATCATGTTGTTTAACGTTCACCTTGCCGATCGCGACTACGACCGGGCATTGAGTCAATTGACGTCTTACCTCGAGTTGTATCCCGACAGCCCACGGAGAGCTGCCATCGAAGAGACTAAAGATCAGCTCGAACGGCAACTGGGGGAGCGCTAATCGATTCGAAATCAGCGATCCAGCGTCAATTCTCAAAATCAAGGGCGTGAGAGCTTGACAGCCGTGATCGAGGGCATTTAATCTGTGCGCTTGGTCACTACAGTATTGGAGGAACTTCAGCGTCATGGGTATGATCATGAGTATGAAAGGAAAAGCGATGTCGCACCTGGCTTCAATCCTATTGGTTGTCTCAGTGGTGGTTTGGCCGGCCGCAGCACAGGAGGTTGAACAGGAGGTTGAGGTTGACGAGCGGCTCATCGCGATGGCCGGTTCGGAGGCAGAATTTGACGCCGCCAATGCAATCGAGGCTGAGGAGAGCGCCATTAACAAATTGACCCTGACCGATGCGTTCTTGACCGACTATCCCGAAAGCGAACTCACGCATCAGGTCCTGCTCATTCGGCTGCAGACATACGTCGGCCTGAACAACAACCAGGGAATACTGACGGCCGGTGAGGCCTACATAAGCGCCGGAGAGGCATTCTACGATTCCAAGACCGCAGAAATCGACGACCCGGACGACGCCGAGGGCTTCACGAACTTTCAAATCAATCATCTGGTGAACCGGACATACGCCTACCAGTCCTTGATGAATGCGAATCGTGGGCTGAACCGGATTGATGAAACCGAAAGATACGGCCAACTTGCGGTCGAGACGGCGAACGAATCGTGGGGCATACGGTCCCAGACTCTTGAATCCGGGAGTCCCGAATATCAGGAAGCTGAACAGGCGTCGAACCAGAGCCGACTCTTCTTTATCCAGACCGTCATGTCCGCCTACCAGGATGCGAACAATGCCGAAAAGACAATAGAGTTCGCTGAACTCGCGCTGAGAATTGATCCGCAGAGCCTTCCGACGCTGATCACGATTTCGTCGGTCATGGCGGAACGGCCGCCCGAGAGCGAATCCGAACGCGAGGCACATTTTGAATCCGCCGAAGAGTATGCCGATCAGGCGCTCGAGATCCTGGAACGATTCCTTGATGCCGCAGGGGGACAGATCGGTGCGGACCAGGCGGCGAACCTTCTTTCAGGCGCCCATTTCACGCTCGGCACAGTGTATCTGAACCAGGAAGAATGGGGAGACGCACAGGACGAGTTCGAAGAGGCTCTCGAATCGGTGCCGACAGACGCCATGGCGTATTTGCGTCTGGGAATGGCCTATGCCCGGGACGAGGAAGCCGAGGATGCGATGGAAGCGCTGGCCCGGTCGGTCTTTCTGAACGGTCCCGAACAGGCCCGCGAGCTACTGGAGCAGATCTATGAAGTAAGAAACGACGGCATCACCGGCATGGATGCCTTCATCCAGAGCCAGGGAGCCGAACTCAGCCGATAGACACGGCACTCCAGTCGAAAGCCCGGCCCGTGCCGGGCTTTTTTTTGGAACGACAGGCGACCGCAGCAGTCTTCCTTCAAATTTCGGTGACGCAGTGGCGGGTTGGCGTGGGTGAGCGACGCGGGATGGCAATCGTAAGTCACGAAAACCGGTCAACAGTACCGAATCCGTTATACCGGCACTGTATCGTCGCTCCCCACGCGCCTGTTATCGCTTCTCAAGTGGCGCTTGTCAAGCCTGTTTCAACGGCCTGCACACCCGAACGTGGCTCAATAAATGGAAAATGCAAGCCAGGACGATAGATCCGTTCCAGAGACCCTCACGTTACTCCCCGGCTCGAGCGCCCCAAAGGGCGGCGGTGAACACCGAATGACGCTTTGATTCCACCCCCAGGGGATCGAGGCTGTCGCCCGCTCGGTTGGAGAATGTCTGGGGTCAATCCCGCGGCAGCTCGGAAGCAATTCGGAGACTGTCCGGACTCCCGACATCCCTCCAGGAGTATGCGTCAGCGCCGAAGGCCACGATCCTGCAACCCCGGGCGGCAAGATTCAGATACGTGTCGATGATGGAGAACGTGCCTTCTTCAGTCATCATCGGAAGCATGCGAGGAGATATGACGTGTATGCCGGTAAAACCCAGCGCCCTGGGATGCTCTGCCCTTCGAACACGTTTCTCTTCGCCTGCCGGGACGGATCTCCAACCGCAGAGCTGGTGGTCCTCGTCGAAGAGCAGGTATCGGGACGTTTCGTGCTCCTGGACAGCCAATGTCGCGAGCGCCTGATGGTCTCTATGACACTGAAGAATGCTCTCCAGATCAATGGTGCTGATGACATCGACGTTATGGAGGATGAACGGTTCTTCCAGCCGGTCGGGGTCGTCACGAAAGAACCAGGCAGCTTTCTTCAGACCACCACCGGTATCCAGTAGCGCATCCTCCCGAGACAATTCGACACGCATGCCGAAGTTTTCATTCGCTTCGAGGTATTCGGCAATCATTCCGGCAAAGTGATGCACGTTGACGATCACCTCGTCAATTCCGTATTGCCGCAAGCGTTTCAGAGCGATCTCAAGGAGAGTGCGACCCGCCACCTCGACCAGCGCCTTGGGCCGCGTTTCGGTTAACGGCCGCAGTCGCGTGCCGAGACCGGCGGCCAGAATCATCGCTCTTCTTGCATTGGTGTCTTTCCTGTCCTTCGTCGCCTTGAAACCGTTCATGAGTTCAATTTTTCCGACGTCGACATCTTGTGGAACGTGTCGCACAGCTCAGGCGTTTTAACCGGCAGTTCGACATGATCGAGCAACCAGCGAATGTTCTTCATGGCATAGGGAACGCTCTCGATGAACAGTGGCTTTCGCTCAAAAAAACCGCGGAAACCATAGGCGCCCAATGCCTGCATGATCCGGACGTAGACGTATCCGTAGTAGTGACGCATGAACGCCTGACGGTCGAGTTCAATGAAACCGGAGAGCGCGTCGAGATAGCAGCTTAGCAAGCGGCCACGCAGTGGCTCGGGCAGGTCGGCCTTGGCGTCGTAGAGGAGAGAGGCGATGTCATACTGCAAGGCACCCTTGCGGCCACCCTGGTAGTCGACGAAGTACGGATCTGCTTCCTTGATCATAATGTTCCGCGACTGAAAATCCCGGTAGAGAAAATAGTCGCGGTCCGCCTCCAGCAGGAAATCCGTGAGACAGTTGAAATCGTCCTCCAGTGCTTGCTCGTTAAATCCAATGCCGGCGAGTTTTAGAAAATGGTACTTGAAGTAGTTCAAGTCCCACGCAATGGACTGGCGATCAAATCGTTGCCGCGGATAGCACACCCCGAAATCGAGATCGCGGCTGGCCTCGACCTGAAAACGCGGCAAAATTTCCGCGACCCTTTGGTATAGATCGACCACATCGGCGTCCACGACTTCCCCGACGCGATTCTCCGACAGGCACTGGTAAAGCGTCGTATCCCCGAGGTCTTCCTCGAGATAAACGTTATGTGCCAGATCCTGGGCGTAGATCTCGGGAACCGGCAGCCCATGGCTCCGAAAGTGCCTCGAAAATTCGAGGAACGCGACGTTTTCTTCGCTCACGTCGTAGAACACGCCGATCGCACTGAGTCCATCCGCCCCGAGCCGGACTATCTTTCGCGGGGAGCCCCCAAGGTCGCCCTCGACCGGGTCCATTCGCGTGACGGTTGATCCGAACTTATGCTCGAAAAGCCTCCGCAAATCGTCCATTGAAGTCATGGTTATCTGAACGATAACAGAGAGAAGGTCAGCTGTCCGGTTAGAAGGCCTTTGCTCCGGAGACCGACAACCAACGCAGCGTGAACATGAGAAGAGTGGAAACGAGAGCCGCCCCAGCGGCCGCAAAGAATATTTGCTCACTCGACCATTGCGAGGCCATGAGCTGCCCGCCGACAACGGGACCCACGATCGCGCCCACACGTCCGATTCCCAGGCACCAGCCGACACCGGTCGAACGCATGTACGTCGGATAGAACGTCGCGGCCATGGCATTCAGAGCCGGCTGCCCGCCGACGACACACCAGCCCGAAACGAAAATGACGATCGTCAGCAGGGGCACAACCAACAAGACCGACTGCGTGCCGATCAAGGCAATGCTCACGGTGGCGATCGCAAACGTTGCCGTCAGAATCGGGATGAAGTTGCTTCTGGCGATCAGCCAGGCGAGGCCAAAAGTCCCGATCACCCCGCCCACCTGTAATAGCGTTCCAACGAGGACGGCCGTCTGGGTGGAATGGCCCGCTTCACTCAGAACGGTGGGCAACCAACCCGCCAGGAAGAACAGGTTCAGCAAGTTCATGAAATTGACCACCCACAAAAGGATCGTAACCGTGGCTCGGCCATCGCTGAACAAATGCCGCAGTGGAACACCAACTTTCTTCTCTTCACGGACAACATACTCGATATCGGTCGGAACAGCCGTCGCCGGGTCTACACGTTTGAGCCATCGACCGAGTTGTGCGCTCGGTTTGCCGCGGAGCACCATGAACTGGAGCGATTCAGGTAACCAGAAAAACATGGCCAGCGCCAGGCATAGAGGCGCAATGCCGCCGAAATAGAATACCGCTCTCCAGCCGAACATCGGAATCAGTGCAGCCGAGACAAAACCCCCGACCGCGGCTCCCGCAGTGAAACCGGCCGTGATCGACATGATCAGCGTAATCCGAAGGCGCTTCGGGCTGTACTCTCCGATCAGAGCGGTTGCATTGGGAACGATGGAACCCAGTCCCAACCCGGCCAGGAACCGCAGCCACAGCAACCCGTTAACTGAGTTCGCCTGCGCCGTCAGTATCGTCAGAATGGCAAAGATAATGGTCGAGAGAATCAGTACAGGACGGCGCCCGACCCGGTCGCCCAGCATCGTGAACAGCAGCGAGCCCAGCAATACTCCGAAGTTGGCCGCACCCAGGATCGCGCCCATCTGTCCTCTCTCGATACCGAGCTCTGGACTGACGACGGGCGCCACGTATCCCATCGCCTGGGTGTCGAAACCCGCAAATATCAGGCACAACGTGCACAAGGCGAACGTCCGCCTCTGAAAAGCACCTACGGTGCTGGTGTCGATAAGATCGGAAACGTTAACCTTCACCATTCCGTCCGTTTCGGTCGACTCGTACTAACGACTCCCGTGACATCCCGGCGCCGGATGGCGCGCCGTCGGTCTCAACTGGATTCGAGAATGGACTCCGGTCTGCGATGATGCGTAAACGCTTACGCCACGTCGGCCAGGTACCCGGTACAAAACGCCCAGATGGTATCACGGACGGCGGCGACCCGATTGTGGGCCTTAACGCGGTTTGGACCCACATCCGATCGGCGTCGGGACGCGGCAATCACCCGCCGTCTCCCCTTCAGGGAATGTGTGCCAATCTTAGTTGGAAATTGAAACGGCTCCAAACCCCATGGTTTGATGGTATTGGAAGAAACAACATCAAGCCTGTAAGAGAAAGGAGCCGAGATGAGGAGTCTGTTACGTTCGGTAAAGAAACGCAAGAAGTCGCGTGTGCTGGGTGAGGTCGAGGTCCTGAGCCGGGAGGAATACTCGGGACTGGAATTGGACTCGAAGGTGGAGATGATTCGGGCGTTGATCCCACTGGGGTTGATGCACGTGGAGGAGTTGCTCGACGAGGAAGTGAAGTCGTTGGCGGGTGAGCGATACGCACGAAAGGAGGCGGCGTTGCGGGGCCGGCGACACGGGAGCAATCCGGGGACCGTGGGGCTGGGTGGCCAGCGGGTGCCGGTTCGGGTGCCTCGAGTGCGCAGCGTGGGCGGGCGGGGAGATTCCGCTTCGGACCTACGAGGAACTCAGTCCGGGTGGCGCGGTGAACGAGCTACTGCTCAGACGTGTGCTGTATGGGATCTCCTGCCGGAACTATGAATCGGCCGCTGAAGCGATTCCGGGAGCGATCGGACTGTCGAGTTCGACGGTGTCTCGAGGATTCGTCCAGGCGAGTGCCGCGAAACTTCGGGAGATGCAGGAGCGGGATCTGAGTGGCGAGGACGTCGTGGCGATCTTCCTGGACGGGAAGGCGTTTGCCGACGCCCTGATGGTAGTGGCCCTGGGCGTCACGCTTTCGGGCGACAAACGCTTCTTGGGCTTCGTGGAGACCGACACGGAGAACGAGCAAGTGCTGACTCCGTTTCTCCGTTCGTTGATGGAGCGGGGCCTGGGACATCTCTGAAGGCGTGCTGGTGATTGTCGACGGCGGCAAAGGTCTGCGGGCGGCGGTCAAGAAGGCATTCAGGAATCGAGCCCTGGTCCAACGCTGCCAATGGCACAAACGCGAGAACGTCGTGAGATACCTATCGAAGACCGAGCAAGCCGTGTGGCGACGCCGGCTGCAGCGGGCCTACGAGCGCCCGGAGTACGACGAAGCTCGGGCGGCGCTCGGAGAGCTCCATGGAGAGCTCGAGGAGCGAAAACCAATCGGGGGCTGCGAGCCTTGAGGAAGGCCTGGAAGAGGACCCTCACGTTGCATCGGCTCGGCGTGTACGGGGTCTTGGGCCGTTCGTTCAAGACGACGAATTGCCTGGAATCGGTCAATGCCCTTGTCGAGGAAAGGTGTGCGAAGGTCGATCATTGGAAGAACTCGAGTCAGCGGCAACGCTGGTTGGCGACGGCGCTCATCGACATCGAACCGCGCCTGAGGAAGGTGATCGGCTACCGTCATCTTCCAAAGCTCCGCGAAGCCCTCCAGCGAGAGCTGAAAATTGAGGCGAAGACGTCGACGAGATCGAAGAAGAAGGTTGCATGACCCATCGTGAGCCGTGGGAGAGTTTCAACTAAGAATGGGCTTGACTCCCTTCAGGTTTCACGATCCGATCTTCGGGAACACAGGCACATCCGGCCCGCTCGGCGGCTCGGTGGCGGCGGCCCGGTACCCGGTCGCTTCACTAGCAGCCCGTGGCAGAAGTTGCGCGGCGGGTTCCTGTTTCCAAACATCGACCGATTGCCTTCAGCAAAGGACATCGGTGGAGTATCAGCGTGGTTCGTCTTCGGAGGGATTCCAACCTCATCGCCGACACAACCGGAACCCTGGTACGGGACGTCGGAACGATAGTAATCTTGTGTGAACGTTATGGCAGAACCTCTCTGGAGTCCGACCGAGCAACAGATCCGACATTCGAACCTGGAGGCCTTCATGAAGGAGGTCCGTCGAGTCCAGGACAAGAGTCGCCCCACGGCTCGATGCACTGGATTCGACGATCTCTACCGGTGGTCGATCGAATACCCGGACCTCTTCTGGCTGACGGTGTGGCGGTTTTGCGGCATCCGTGCAACCCGTCAACCGGAACGGACGGTCGAGGACGGGGACCAGATGCCGGGAGCCCGATGGTTTCCAGGCGCCAGGCTAAACTTTGCCGAAAATCTCCTGCGCTACAGAGACGACCAGGACGCGATCGTATCCTGGAATGAGCGCGGACCCAACGTTCGCCTGAGCTACAAAGCGCTCCACTCCCGGGTGGCACTGCTGGGGGCCGCCTTGCGAGGAGCCGGAGTGAAAAAGGATGATCGTGTGGCTGGATTCATGCCCAATATCCCGGAAACGATCATCGCAATGCTGGCCACGGCCAGCATCGGTGCAACGTGGTCTTCCTGCTCTCCCGAATTCGGCTTGCGGGGAGCCGTGGATCGCTTCGGCCAGATCAAACCGAAGATCCTCTTTTGCGCCGACGGCTACTACTACAACGCCCGGCGATTCGATTCCTTGGAACGCGTCGAACACATTGTCCGGCGAGTCGTGTCAATCGAGCACGTCATCGTCGTCCCCTACACCGACAGCCCGCCCGATCTGGGGAAGCTGCCGAAGGCGGTCCTGCTGGAACAGTTCGTTGGAAGCGGCGGCCCCCCGAATTTGGAGTTCGAACAACTTCCCTTTGATCATCCCCTCTACATTCTTTACTCGTCGGGCACAACCGGCCCCCCGAAGTGCATTGTTCACGGTGCCGGCGGGACGCTGATCCAGCACCTGAAGGAGCTCGTGTTGCACTCCGATCTGACACGCCGGGATCGGATCTTCTACTTCAGCACATGCGGATGGATGATGTGGAACTGGCTGGTCAGCAGTCTGGCCGTTGGAGCGACGGTGGTGCTCTATGATGGTTCACCGCTTTCTCCGGGGCCGGGCCACCTGTTCGACATGGCCGAGCGGGAGGAATTGACGGTCTTCGGAACCAGCGCGAAGTACCTTGCCGCGGTCGAAGACGCCGGCGTCGAACCCGTCAAAACGCATCGGCTGAATTCTCTCCGCACCGTCCTCTCGACCGGTTCGCCACTTCCGGAGGCAGGATTCGACTACGTGTATACGAAGGTCAAAAAGGACGTGTGCCTCTCGTCGATTTCGGGTGGGACGGATATCGTTTCATGCTTCGCGCTCGGGAATCCTATCGGATCCGTTTATCCCGGCGAACTTCAGACGCGCGGCCTCGGAATGAAGGTCGAGGTGTATGACGACGATGGACGGTCGCTACCGCCCGGGGAGAAGGGAGAGTTGGTCTGCACGGCTCCGTTTCCATCCATGCCGGTCCGTTTCTGGGATGACCCTGACGAACTTAAATACCGCGCGGCCTATTTCGAACGGTTTCCCGGCGTCTGGCATCATGGCGACTACTGCGAACTCACCGACAGCGGCGGCATCATCATGTGGGGACGCTCGGATGCCGTGCTCAACCCCGGCGGGGTCCGAATAGGCACATCCGAGATCTACCGTATTGTTGAACAATTTTCCGAAGTTGCTGAGGCTCTGGCGGTCGGCCAGGAATGGAACAATGACGAAAGGGTTGTGCTGTTCGTGAGGCTGGGTCCAAACATTCGCTGGAACGAAGATCTTGCCAATCGCCTGCGCCTTCGCATCCGGCAGGAGGCCAGCAGCCGTCATGCGCCGACTAAAATCATCCCCGTCACCGACATTCCCAGAACACTGAACGGCAAGATCGCAGAACTGGCCGTAAGGCAAATTATTCACCAGCGTCAGGTGAGGAACCGCGAGGCTCTGGCAAATCCGGATGCTCTGGAACTGTATCGGAACCTGAAGGAGTTGAAGGAATGACCCGTTCAGAATACGACAATGGAATCACCGTCGACCGGGCGCCTCGACCACCGGTCAAACCGACCGTTGCGGTCGTATGCTGGAACGTCGATACATTGTCCTTCCGTCACTGGCAGGCTACAGAATCTAATGCGTTCGTGTTTGATCAAACCGGCGGATTGCCGGCGATGCTGAAGAAGGCATCGATATGTGCGGCTCTCGACCGAAGGTAGTCTTCGACCTCCTGCTGCTCATCCATGGGCTCCTCCTCGATTTCACCATATAATCCCAGATCTACACTCAACGCTGCCTGTTCCGCAATCTGGATCATTCTGGCCATCGAAGCTTCATCTTCAGCATGGTGGCCGGCAATGCCGTCGATCAGTACTTGAGGCAGCATCCATCGCTCCGCAAACCAGGCGCCGGCCTGGGCGTGGTCCACACCCAGCAGATCCCGCTCGGTTTGCTGTCGACAGTCTGTCACTACAATCTGCTCTTCGACCTGTTCATACGCTTTCGGGAGGATGGACTCCAGCACGAGGACACCCACATCATGGAGAAGACCCCCGCAGAACGCATCGTCGGCGGATGCGACCTTCTGGTGTTGTGCCAGGTATGAGGTACCGTAGGCGACTGCGATCGAGTGCTTCCAGAAGTGTTCGTGCCGTATGTCGTTCTTCCATGCGGCCTTCACGAAAGCACACAGGGACAGGCGCTTCAGCATCTGTGTGCCCACGACCGAGACTGCACGGTGGACCGAGCTGACCTGGGCTTGCTGGCCATAGAGGGCGGCGTTTGCCAAACCTAGAAGCTTCATCGAAAGCGAGGGATCCTGAGCGACGATCTCGGACAACACCCGCAGGCTATCTTGCTCCCTGTTTGCGGCACTCATGATCTGCTGGGCTATGATCGGCAGGGTCGGCAGTTGTTGGGTCTCAAAGATGTGACGCTTAAGTTCTTCGACACGCATAACATTCCTGTCCCATCACGGTGGATGCGAGCTGGCCCCGGCACGACTACAATGGGCCAACCAGCCGTTAACAGGCTTCTGACCGCTTTTTTGACACCTTGTCCATCCCCACTCTGAACATTTCGCCCGACGGCGACGGTCTGAGACAAGCAGTCAGTCCGGCCAGGGGATGTACAACTGATGTATCGGCGGGAAACGGTCGCTACTTTACGCACAGCAGTAGACGCCCCCGCCGCCGCTGTCCCCGCCCCAGAATCCCTTCGATAGAGGACCAGCGCGTGGGATTCATTTGGCTCGGAGAGCGGCGTCTAGTGGCCTGTAACAGAGACATCGCCAGTGGCGCCGATGGGTCTTGCCAGGCGAGATCGCGAAGCGAGAAGGGCCACCGAGGTTTGATACCGAGGCCGCAGGCGCCGCTGTTTCATCATGACCCGTCTTACCTAATGCCGGACAAAGATATCGACGGCAACCCCCATCGGCCCGAAAGGTTCGGGCGGAACCAGGCCGTCTTTGTTGTCGCTCCTCCTCGGAATGTAGGCGCATTCCCTCGTCATCGACTCCTAAAATCCGGCCCCGTTGCGCTCCGAACGCCACTGGCGATGTCTCTGTTACAGGCCACTAGACCCAAAACAAGCGCATAACCAGTGGACAAACGGCCGGTTCACGGCCGTAAAATTGGAGGCATAAGCTCCCGTTCCCAGATCGCTTTTTCCAGGTATGCGGTTCGTGTTGTATCTGTTTCAGTTGCCGCCTCGCCGTGTCTGTTTGAAGGGTTGAAAGAAACCGGGACCTCGACCGCCCGGGCTCAGATCCATGATCGGGTCAGCATCGCAGAGGTTGACGCAACACATCCACGGCACGAAACAAGACTGGCAACCACGGGTTCCAGGCCATCAGCCGGAAGACGATGCGCCGACCAGTACGCACGAGCTGGCAAGGCACGAGCATGAAGGCGTTCAGGAACGTTTTGAACTCCATGCGTAGCACGGTCTGCTTCTCGGCCTGATACTTCTGGCCCCAACGTCCGGTTTCGGGCAGCAATAACGCAAACCACGCCTTCAGTGTCCAGGCCAGTGAGGCCATCACCATGTAGGCCCAGTTGCTGGTCTGATCCCCGACCGGCATCCCCAAGGCGTGTACGCCGTTCTTGAGCTGCTCAATAAGATTCTCTTGATTGCACCGTTGATTCGCACGCATCACGATCTGGTCCGCAGGATCCGCACGGTTGGTAATGTAGAAGAAGTACCGGATGTCGTCGAACAACACCTGCTCCCCTTTGGCCACCGACAGATTCTTTCGCACCACAACGACGCGGTAGTCCCGATCGCAGGCTCCGGGCCGATACGCAAACTCGGCCACATCCTCGCCCCGCAAGCGGATATTCTCAAAGTCACGCTCCCGAACGATCCGTTCCTTGACCTTGTCGGGACGCTGGCGGGGTTGGCTGGCTACCTCGTACTTGGCGGGACGTTCCAGGCGCGCCCAGCAGTCCGGCTCCAATTGGTCGGCCCGGGCCACCAGGTTTTTCATCGCGTCGATGCCGAAGATGAAGCCCACGCCCTGGTCGTCCCATCCATCCAAATACCGGGTCTGGCTGAAGTCGGTGTCCCCGCGCAGCAGGATCTGATCGAACCCCGCACGCTGGCACAACGCGATTGCCTGATCGAACCGTTTGGCCGCTCCCTCATGCGAGGGCCGGTTGCCGCTCCGGTTCACCAGGTATAACGGTTCGGCCGTGTTCGCCAGCGAAATCAACAGTGGGTGATAACCCCATGTCCCGTCGTAGGCCACGTCCATCCCGTCTTTGCATTCTCCGGTGGTTGGGGCCAATGTCCCGTCCGCCTCCAGAACCGCTTCCTCGAAAAACGCATCGGGCTGCTGGCGCCAGACTTTCAGCCGCACTTTATTGAACGTGTCCATCAGCGACTCCACGTCGTCTTCCTCAAATCGCCGGCAGAAGTCTCCCGCCGTGGTCGGATCCGGAATCCGCTGTGCTCCCAACGCGTCCAGATACACTTCGTCATTGCGCCGCAGTTCGATATCTTCCATACACGTGCCCCCACTCAACGCGTTGTAGGCGATGTTCAACACGTGATCCGATTCCTGGTAGGGCAGATGCCGCTTCAGCACATGCACGTCCTTGTCGATGGCTTCGATCAGTCCGGTCCGCCGCGCCACCTGATGCATCATTCCGATGCCGCCCACCGACAGACCCCTCATCCGGTCTCCCATCTCGTACCGGATGTTGCGCGCCGACAGCATCGGCTTCGCCTGATCTTTCCAATTCCGATCCCCAAGCCGACGCTCAATTCGCCGCTTGCGGTTCCTCATGTTCTTGCGCGTATAATCGTTCATCTGAAATGCCTCCTTCTCCAAAGAATCTGTCCAAGGTTTTTTTCGCACGGAGAGGGGGCATTTCGGGTACTTCGGCGGTTATTCCACTTTCAATTCCTCATCAATCACGCTTGTTCAGGGACTAGAGTCTCCCCTGGGGAGGGAGATTCGACCCATTCGGCCGATTGGGCAAGCGGTTGGAACGAAGCGGGAGCGGCATCACCACCAATAGCGCACGGCAACAACGCACAGCGAACAGATGTTTTGAGGCACGACCTGGCGTTTCCGATTCGACCGACCCGCGAGTCACGTCAGGCCGAGGTCTGAGTTGCTTCCGTGTCGTTCTTTGATCTCACGTCGTTCCTTGATCTCACCAAGCAGGCCGCGACGCCACCCACCAGACTGCCCACCACGACGGTGAACATAATCCAAAATGTCAATTGCGGCATCACGGCGATCAGGACAAATTCGGTTAAAAAGCCCATCTCCGGATAGCCCGGAGGGCCCAACTCGTAGTGGGTGCCCCACTCGCCCATCATGGCAAGAAACATGACGATGACCACGGGAATGCGTGAGGCAAAAGCGTAAGACAGCATGGTCCGAAAGAAGGCCGGCCACACATTTCTTTGAATCAGGATAGCGACCAGGGCGGCGATTCCGAGGCCCACCTGTTGCAATGCGGCTGCGGGCAAACTGAGGCTGACGTTCGGATCGCCGGTCAATGCCACCGTCAGGCCCATAATGACGGACCCCGCCCCGAGGCCGAGAACAGAAAACCCGACCACGCGGCCCGCGCTAACCGGTTCATGTCCTCCACCAGCCAGTTTTACGGCGAAATAAGCTCCGAAGATGGGAACCAGCCACACTATTCCAACCAGTGCACCCCCACCACCAGCCGCCCGATTGAACAAAGCCGATGACCCACCTCCGAGCTCGCCCAACAGACGAATGATGGTGATTGAGAGCGCAATCATCGCGGGCACAAGTATGAGTTTCCTGACGTTCACATCCGAATCGATCTGGCTCACAAACTAGCTCCTGTCAATGCATTACGGACACTGGAGCTGCGACTCATCCCGAGCCCCCCGCAATCGAGGTCGCATTCACGGCCGTCGACCTTGAGCCTTCGCCCACTCATGAAGGGGCCTCGGGTTCTTGCAAATCGTTCGATATACGCGCCTCCGGCCGTATTGACGTACACACGCGACCCGCTTCATCCAGAACCCGAAGGTGTGTGGACACCGAAGGCTGCGCCATCCCGAGAGCATTGACGATTTCGCCCGCCGTACACTCCCTTGCCGCCAGGTGCTCGAGAATGGAGCGTCGCCTTGACTCAGCAATGGCGTTGAATGCACCGGAATTGGTCGCAGCCCCTGGCATGGGCCCATATATATATTCTAACATCGGAATATGTCAACAAGTTTTCCGGTCCGGATCCGGACCTCGATCGACTGCCCGCTTGCTTGCCGCGGCCGCCGGATTTTCGGAGATGATTTGTCCGGGAAACGACTACAGCCCGTTTCGGATTGAATCCGAAACGGGCTGTATTTCATTGTTCCCGAAAGTCGGGACGAGAGGATTTGAACCTCCGACCCCCCGGCCCCGAACCGGGTGCTCTACCAGACTGAGCCACGTCCCGCAAAAGCGCTCCATTCTAACATAGGGATCTCACCGGACATCTCAAATGGATTCAGCTTTCAGGCTTAAAGACGGCAGTATCGACAATGTCCGTCCACGTCGATAGGGGCTTGAAGTATCGAAAGGCAGTGCGATCCAGTTGCAACGGCGTCAGGGAGGCATACCCCTCGGCCATAACATCGCTGTCTGAGGGAAAGTCCTGGCCTGGATTCACGGAGTGATCGTGTGACTCCTCGTGAACCCAGAAGTACTCTTCGCCTCTGGGATCCATATTTTCGATCAACACGGTCTTCCCGGCCTTTTCGCCTTGCCGGGTGAGAACCACGCCACCATTCCACAGAGTCGGCACGTTCAGATTCAGGACGACACCGGGTGGTAAGCCCTCATCGAGAACTTTGTACGCAAGAATCGCGGTCAGGTCCGCTGTCGCCGCGAAGTCCATGTTTTCACTGTATTCGGTGGATACCGCGATCGACGGAATCCCCTGTAGCGCGCCCTCGAACGCGGCTGCGAGAGTCCCCGAATACAACACGTCATCACCCACGTTTTTCCCACGGTTGATGCCCGAAACAAGAAGATCGGGATCCGAGTCCAAAATCCGAAGGCAGGCCAGAATCACGCAGTCGGCTGGGGTTCCGTCAACCCCAAACCGGTTGCCGGCCAGTCTCTGGTACCGGAGCGGACGGTTGAGCGTTATCGAATGGCTCGTCGCGCTCATCTCGCGCTCCGGTGCGACGACCGTCGTACGCCCGAGGTTGCACAAGGTCCGCTCCAGTGCACCCAGCGCCGGTGAAGCAATACCGTCGTCATTTGTGATTAGGATTCGTTTAGCCATCAATATCGGTCGAACCGAACGAGGTCGAACCGGCAGGAATCGCAAACTGAACACAAAATCGGGACGAGAGGATTTGAACCTCCGACCTCACCCACCCCAAGGGTGCGCGCTACCAAGCTGCGCCACGTCCCGTTCGGAAAATCCGGGACGGAGGTGTAACTCCCCCGCATATCTGCAGGACTGAAGCGATCCTTCGGGAACTACACCGCCGTCCCGGCAACGATACCGCGAAATTAAACCTCCTTCCCAGAATTTCCGTCAAGCAACGCCAATATGTCCTGGAGACCTTCGTTGACCTTCCGGAGCGCGTCTTCGGGCAGTTCGTCTCCAGGATCACTGTTCCCCGACCGTAAGCGTTTTCGGGCGCCGGCAATCGTATAGCCCTTCTCGTAGAGGAGTTCCTTGATCGCCACGACAGTTTCGACATCCTTCTTTCGATAGACGCGGTGACCGGAATCCGTCTTTTTCGGTCTCAGCGTGGGAAATTCGGTCTCCCAGAAACGCAAGACATAGGCCTCGACACCGATGATGTCGGCGACCTCGCCAATCTTGAAGTACAGCTTGTCCGGAATTTCCCGACGCCTCAACCGCGACTCCTTTTGCCTCCGCGTTGCTTGATTATAATCGGCGTTCCCTTGAATGCGAATCGATCGCGGATTCGATTGACAAGAAACCGCTGGAAGGAGAAATGCAATTTTCGTGACGTATTCGCGAACACCGCGAAAGTCGGTGGGGATGCCCGCACTTGCGAAATATAGCGAATCTTGACTTCCGAGGGCAATCCGCCGCGCTCGAGCTTCACTTCTTCCAGGAATTGGTTCAGTTCTCCCGTAGGAATCCTGCGACGGCGTTGTTCAAAGATCTCAGCGATAATGCCGTACAGCCGTCCGACACGTTGACCCGTCTTGGCTGACACGGAAACGATCGGCGCGTATTCGAGAAACTTGAGTTTGTCCCGAATCCTGCGCTCGAATTCGGCCGTGATCGACGCATTCTTCTCCACGACGTCCCATTTGTTGATGGCCACGATGACGCTCCGACCGGATTCGTGTGCGTATCCCCCGATGGTCGCATCGATCGCGGCGATCGGCAAAAGCCCGTCGATGAGGAGAATCGCAACGTCGCTCAACTCCAGATGCTTGCGGGCCATGATGATGCTCAATCGATCGGCTTTGTCTCCCGTTCGGGACCGCTGGCGGATTCCGGCAGTATCGACAAACCTGAAGACCTGGCCATCCTTCTTGATAACGCTATCGATCGCGTCCCGGGTGGTTCCTGCGATCGGGGACACCATCGCCCGATTTTTTTCAACAAGGGCATTTAGCAGGGTCGACTTTCCTGCGTTCGGACGTCCGATGATGGCAATGCGGATCTCGCCACTGTCCCCGGTGGCTTCAGTCGTGGCCGGCAGCACACCGGCAATATCATCCAGAAAATCGGTAAATCCGCGGCCATGTTCGGCAGATACGGGAAAGGTCTTGCTGAAGCCAAGTCGGGCAAATTCGACAACATCCGCTTCCTGCTTGTCGGAATCCACCTTGTTGACCAGCAGCATGACGGGGCGGCCCACCTTCCGAAGAAGACCGGCGAGATGCTCGTCCCCTCCGGTGCGTCCCGCCCGACCATCGACGACGAACAACAACAGGGACGCGGCTTCGATCGCCACTTGGGCCTGTTCGAAAATCTTTTGCGGTATCTCGGAATCCTCGGTCGGTAAAATTCCTCCCGTATCGACGACCTCGAATGAAGTCCCGTTCCAGTCGAGCGCACCGTAGATCCGATCCCGAGTCATACCGGGTTCGTCGGAAACGATGGAACGGCGGCGGCCGATCAATCTGTTGAATATCGTCGACTTTCCGACGTTGGGCCGCCCAACAATAGCCACGAGAGGGATGACGGGCCTGTCCGGACTATCCAGCCTATCGGAGGTGGCGGTTTCAGAACGCTCGGGCATACGCAGCTCAGGGGACCGGGCCCTCCACTGACGTGTCGCGGGCCAGGTTTTATCGGGTGGATGTACAGTGGTCAGCGGGCCCTTTTACAGAAGGAGACCGGCCGCCACCGGCAATAGAGGGAAGGATAGAGATGGTGTCTCCCGGTCCGATTTCGGTGGCCAGGTTGTTTTTGTCCTTAATATTGTCTTCGTTCACATATACGTTAATGAACCGGCGGATCTGTCCGCTCTCATCAAAAATCCTCTCAGACAGACCCGCGAAGTCATCGTTGAGTTTCGTGAGAGCCTCTTCGACGGTTGCGGCCTCGACGGACACCACGGCTTTCCCGGCCGTGAATGTCCTCAACGGCGTCGGTATCTTAACATTCACACTCATCCTTTCCGGCTCCTCTCACTCAACATTCGTGCTCCTCTCGCTCAACAGTCGGGTGCATCTCGTTCAATTTCCATCCGTTCCTCGTCAAACCGGTGTTGGGATTCGTTCAATTCCCAACTTTGAACCGGGCCGATTTTACCCTTCTCCACCGATCCAATCATATACGACCAACCCGGCCATGCGTGGTCGGTGTCGAACTGGGACGGTTGTGAAGGGTGGTCCGGGTGTGAATGATAGATTCCGATAATGTCCAACGGTCCGTCTTCAAATTCCTGCTGGGCAGCCAACATATCCCTGGGATCCAGTTCATAGCGATCCACAGCCCGGACTCTGTTGAGATTTTTACACCTGCGGGACGTGGCCGCGACCCTGGCGTCATCATCCATTGTACCGATAATCAGGCCACAGCATTCGTGCGGATAAGTCTCTTCCATGTGCGCATGGATCTGACCCATTACATGATCTGGAAGTCGAAGCATCTACTCTGGTCCGCGTGGCTGTAAGAAAATGCTCAACCAAAGAGTCGAGAAAACGCTCAACCGAAGAGTTGAGAAAACGCTCAACCGAAGAGTTGAGAAAACGCTCAACCGAAGAGTTGAGAAAGCGCTCAACCAAAGAGTTGAGAAAGCGCTCAACCAAAGAGTTGAGAAAGCGCTCAACCAAAGAGTTGAGAAAACGCTCAACCAAAGAGTTGAGAAAACGCTCAACCAAAGAGTTGAGAAAACGCTCAACCTGAACCGCCCCGGGTTTTCCGGAGACGGTTTTAGTTGAGTCCGGCCCTAACGAGGTCGGACTGCTTCTGATAATACATCTGCTCATACTCCACTGGAGGGATGTCCCCGATCGGTTCCGGCAATCGTCGCTCGTTGTACCAGGACACCCAGTCCAGAGTCGCAAACTCCACATCGTCCAGGCCCTTCCAGGGGCCCTTTTGTCGTATGATTTCCGTCTTGTATAAGCCGATCACGGATTCGGCGAGCGCGTTGTCGTAGGAGTCGCCAACGCTACCAACTGAGGGTTCGATTCCAGCCGTTGCCAATCGCTCCGTGTATCGAATCGACAGATATTGGACACCGCGGTCGCTATGATGAACGAGTCCTCCGGTGTCGGATCGCGACCAGAGCGCCTGCTCGAGGGCATCCAGGGCGATGTCGGTCTTCAGCGAGTTCATCGTCCGCCAGCCGACAATCTTCCGGGAAAAGACATCGATCACGAATGCCACATAGACAAATCCACACCACGTCGGCACGTAAGTGAGATCGGAGACCCACAGCTGGTTCGGACGGATCGCTGTGAAGTTCCGATCAACCAGATCGGGGGGTCGCAGAGCCGCTTCATCCGGTATCGTCGTCTTGAACTTCCGTCCCCGCACGACTCCCTGAAGGCTCATATCTCGCATCAATCGTGCCACCGTACAGCGAGCCACCAGAATTCCTTCCCGATTCAACTGCTTCCAGACTTTACGGGCGCCGTAGACTTGACGATTCTCACGCCAGACCCGATCCACCTCGACCCCCAGCTCCGCGTCCCGCTTCAATCGGGCCGGCATTCGTTCCGGGTCCCTTCGCCGTGCCTCGTACTCGTAATACGTTGACGGGGCAATCGGCAGCATCCTGCAGATCGACTCGACCCCATACTGGCTCCGATTCCGGTCAATAAACTCGGTCACCATTTGCCTCGGCGGTCGAGTTCCGCCTGCGCGAAAAATGCGGATGCCTTCTTCAGGATCTCGTTCGCTCGCTTCAGCTCACGATTCTCCCGTTCCAGTTCCTTAAGTCGCCGCTTCTCGTCTGTGGTCACTCCAGACCGTTGACCGGCGTCCCTTTCGGCCTGACGGACCCATTTCCGCAATGTCTCCGGCGTGCAGCCGATCTTCGATGCGATCGACGCCATTGCGGCCCATTGCGAGCCGTACTCCCCCTGGTGCTCCAACACCATCCGCACGGCACGTTCACGAACTTCTGGTGAGTATCTGTTTGGTCTTCCCATAGCCCCATCCTCTCAAGTAATGGAGTCTCCGGGAAACCCGGGGCGGTTCAACCAAAGAGTTGAGAAGACGCTCAGCAAAAGAATTGAATGATAAACCCTATTTCAGCCGAAGCCAACCGGGGAGTCGCTGGACACGGTCACTGGATGCCGCATCTCAATAAACGCATCTCGGCTTCCGGCGGCAGGATCAAGTGACCATCCCGAACCGAGCCCCGCGAGTATACACTTAGCCTTGATGAATGATTTCTTTTCACCAAAAGGTCTGCTCTCCCGGAAATTAGACGACTACGAGCCCCGGCCGTCCCAGGAGCGGATGGCCAGAATCGTCACCCAGGCGCTGGAAGGTCGGAACCACGCCATCGTCGAAGCCGGCACTGGAACGGGAAAGACTCTGGCCTACCTGGCCCCAGCGTTGATGCATGGACAAAGACTGATGGTCTCCACCGGAACGAAAGCGCTTCAGGACCAGATTTTTTACAAGGATATCCCGCTGCTCGAACGGATCCTGGGCCGGGAGATTCGGGCGTCCTACCTCAAAGGCCGAAACAACTACCTCTGCAAGGTCAAGCTGCATACATCCCACGAAAACGGGCTCTTCAGCCCGTTAGACATGGACAACTTCACCGAAATAGCAGCGTGGGCCGAGGCGACTGAAACAGGCGACCGGGCTGAACTCGGTTCGATTTCGGATGACGATGAACTCTGGGCGCGGCTGGATGCACGGCGAGACCGGTGCCTCGGGAGCCGGTGCGAAGAATTTGAAAGCTGCTTTTTGACGCTGATGCGGCAAAAGGCGATGGAATCGGACATCGTCGTCGTGAACCATCATTTGTTTTTTGCCGACCTTGCGATCCGCGAATCGGAGATGGCTCAGATTCTCCCCGACTACACCGCCGTCATCTTCGACGAAGCCCACGAACTTGAAGATATTGCGACGGGCTACTTTGGTTTCCACGTCAGCAACTTCCGGCTCCAGGAATTGCTACATGATGCAAAATCTCTTGCCGAGGAAAGCGATTCGAAAGTTCAAATCGACGGTTCCATCAATGCGCTAGGCCGCGCCTCGGATCACTTTTTTGGCCGCTTTCTGCTTTTGAAAGAGGGCCGGCATTCCCTTCCGGAACTGGACAATATTGACCCGCTCCTCGACGAACTCCTGGACGTGCGTCGCTGTTTCAAGAAACAGGTGGACGTCGGCGGCGGTTGGGAAAACCTCGCCCGCCGGTCCGGAGAGCTTGCTTCAGAACTTGAGGTGTTTAAGAACGGCAATCCTGACAACTACGTCTCGTGGCTCGACCGGCGCGGGCGGGGCGTTTTCCTGGAAGCCTGCCCGATCGAAGTGGCACCGCTTCTGAGGGAAAGTCTCTTCGAAAAGGTCCCCACATGCGTCCTGACCTCGGCCACGCTGACCGTCGGAGGATCCACGGCCTACATGCAGTCGCGCCTCGGACTTGAAGACGTTCAAGGGTCCACCCTGTCCACCGAATTCGACTTTCAGAAGCAGGCGGCGCTCTATATACCCGGCGACCTGCCGCACTATCGGAGCCCGGAATATCTGGAGAAGGCATCGGACGAAATTGAGAGCATCCTTGCAGTCTCAGGCGGGCGGGCATTCGTTCTGTTCACCAGCTACCAGCAGATGCAGGCCTGTTACAAGATTCTGGCGCCCAACCTCCCTTACCCAACCCTGCTGCAGGGCAAAACTAGCCGCAGCCGCCTGCTCGAAGATTTCCGAAGAAAGGAAAACGCTGTGTTGTTTGCCACGTCGAGTTTCTGGCAGGGTATCGACGTCAAAGGGGACAAGCTCAGCTGCGTCATCGTCGATAAATTGCCTTTCCAGGTCCCATCAGATCCCCTCGTACAGGCCCGCATGCGCCAGATCGAGACCGCCGGTGGGAACGCCTTCGCCGATTATCAGGTTCCGGCGGCAATACTGCGTTTAAAGCAGGGGTTCGGACGCCTGATTCGTTCGCGCACGGACCGCGGCATACTTGCAATCCTGGATAGCCGCCTGCGAACCCAGGGATACGGCAAGCTGTTTCTGGCCAGCCTTCCCGACTACTCGATTGTCAATCGCGTGGATGAACTGAAATCCTTCCTCAGGAACGGAGAGTCGGCCACAGTGAAAGAAACGCTCCAATGAAGCCTGCACCGGCCACGCTACAGGTCACCGAAATCTTCCATTCGATCCAGGGAGAATCATCTCATGCGGGAAAGCCATGTATTTTTGTTCGCCTGACAGGTTGCGGCCTGCGATGCACCTACTGCGACACGCCGTATTCGTTCGGCGGCGGACAGGAAATGACGATTGACCAAGTCCTCGCCGAAGCATCTCGACACAAAACCCGACTGGTGGAAATTACCGGGGGCGAACCCATGGAACAGGCCGGGGTGTATCCGCTGATGCACGCATTCCTCGACGCGGGCTACACCGTGATGCTGGAAACCGGGGGCCACGTCGCATTGGCCAACGTACCCCCTCAGGTGATCAAGATCATCGATGTGAAATGTCCCGACAGCAACGAATGCGGAAGTTTTGTCCGGAGCAACCTGGAAACCGCCGCAAGTCACGACGAATTCAAGTTCGTGATATCGTCGCACCAGGACTATGAGTGGTCACGAGAATTCTACCGGCAACACTTCACCCGAAAGCCCAACACCGTATTGTTCTCCCCGGCCCACGGCCTTCTTTCGGCCCAGAAGCTTTCCGAGTGGGTTCTCTCCGATAATCTCGGCGTTCGAGTCCAGTTGCAGATTCATAAATACATCTGGGGCGCCGACATCAGAGGGGTCTGATTCCAAACAACCCTAACGTTCCTACAGGGTTACGATCTCTTTATCCCCGGGCGTCATCGCCTGTATTGCTTTGACTTTGAAGCCCCCCGAAAACTAAACTGAGAGGGGTCGGTCTAAACCTATATGGCTGGGACACGTCAGACATTAACCCGACGTCGGAAGGCCGTGGTTCTCATGAGCGGCGGGCTGGACAGCTGCGTGACGACGGCGATCGCGGGGACGGACCATCAGCTCTTCGGACTACACGCCAACTACGGGCAACGGACCGAAAAGCGGGAACTTGAGGCGTTTGATGCTCAGGCCGATTATTTCGGAATCGCTGGCCGGTTGGTCGTGGATCTGGGTTATCTTGGAGGGATTGGCGGGTCGAGCTTAACGGACTCCGAGATAGCGATTCCTGAGGGAAATCTTGAGAATCGAGATATCCCGAATACCTATGTTCCGTTCAGAAACGCCCACTTTATCTCAGCGGCGGTTTCGTGGGCCGAGGTAATCGGTGCGGAAAAGGTTTTTATCGGTGCCGTTGCGGAAGACAGCTCGGGTTACCCGGATTGCCGGCCGGAGTACTACGATGCGATGAACGCACTCATCGATATCGGTACGCGGCCTGCAACAGCGATCGAAGTTGTGACACCGCTGATTCGGTTGCGGAAGTCGGAAATTGTTCTTAAAGGTTTCGAGCTCGGGGCGCCGTTGGATAAGACCTGGTCTTGCTATGGTCATGAGAGTGCGGCATGCGGCATATGCGACAGCTGCATGCTCCGGCTCCGGGCTTTTCACGAAGCCGGCCTCCGAGACCCGGTCCCGTATGAAACGAAATCTCAGTTTGCAGGAGTTTAAGAGATGGAGGTACTTATGAAACTTGCTAGTCGTGTCTTGCCACTGGCGCTGCTCGTCATCGCCGTTGCGCTCCCATCGCAAGCGCAGACCGGCACGATTCTGGGTGAGGTGATCAACTTCGACGGCACGCCGTTGGCCGGCGCCGTGATGCTCATCGAACGCCAGGACATCACTCAGGTATTCGAAACGGAAACCGGAACCGACGGCCAATACCGGATCGCCGTACCCAGGGGAAACTACAGAGTCACTCTACAGGTAGACGGATCGAACCTGACGTTCGTCGATGGCCTTGTCATTGCCTCAGGTGAGGAAGAAGTCACGGACTTCAACTTGCCGGAATTGGCCGACACACCGGAAGCCCGGGCAGCCATGGAAGCACGCGCGCGCGCTGAAGCCACATCAGCGGCGTTCGACGTCGGGCGTGCGGCCCTCGATGCCGGCGATTTTGAACAAGCGGTCGAACAATTCACGATTGCCGCCGAAAGCGACGACACCCAGCACGTCATTTTCGGAAACCTGGGGGGTGCTCTCGCGGGCGCGGGTCGACATGAAGATGCCGCCGAGGCCTATCAGAAAGCCATTCTCCTGGCGCCCGACGAGGCGGGTTACTACAACAACCTGGGTGTGGCATACGGAAACGCAGGCCAGATCGACGCGGCGATCGAGGCGCTGGATCAGGCCGCGCAGCTCAGGCCGGAAATCGGTGGCGACGCCTACTACAATCTCGGCGTGCTGCTGACCAACACCGGGCGGATGGCGGATGCTGCGAGTGCATACGAACGGGCTGTCCAGTTAGACCCGACCAACGCCGAGGCCTTCTACCAGATGGGGATCGCCTACTTCGGAACGGCGGCTACGATTCCCGATTCCATTCCGGCTTTTGAAAAATATCTGGAGCTGGCGCCCGACGGCCCCAACGCCGACGCGGCGAGCGGTTTGCTCGCTGCAGCCCAGGCGGCCCAGGGTCAGTAGCCGGCACCGACACTCGTAAGGACAGCGGGGGAAGAGGCCCGGAATCTTCCCCTTATCCACCTCCCATGCTCAACTCAAAGAACATCCACATCGCACTGCTCGGAATCATCCTCGGTTCGGCAGTCGCATACGTGTATGGCAGTTACCGACTGGAATCGCGCAGGCGGGTTGAAGCGGACACGTTGGCCAGCGCACAGGGACCCGGGGCCGGGGATCTACATCCGGAAGTCACTGATGAGCAAATGCTCGCGTTCTTCGCCGAAGCCCTCCGGACCAATCCGAACGACGGGGAGCTCATATTCCGCTACGCCGATTTTTTGTTCAACCTCAATCGCTACGCTGAATCGGCAGAATGGTTTGGTCGGGCGCTGGAAAGCGCCCCGGAAGACGCGGCCATTCGAACAGCCATGGCTACGGCTCTATACGGGTCCGGTCGTATTGATGAAGCGATACAGGAATACCAACGAGCGCTCGAGATCGAACCCACTTATCTGCTCGCCCATCACTACATTGCGCTGGCTTACCTCGAAGGCAGAAATGATGTGGCGTCGGCACAGACTGCCCTCAGCCAGATGGAATTGATCGATCCCACCTATCAGGGCCTCGCTTCGATTCGGGAGCAAATTGTAGCCGCCGAGAGCAACCCCATTTCTCCATAAGGGAGTCTATGAGATTCTTCATCCGAGTGGCTGTTGTTTTCGTCATCGTCATGGCGGCGATTTCGGCCCTGCGTGGGATGTTTGGACCCGCGTCTCCAGAGCGATCACAGCCGGGTAGCACCTCGAACCTGGGTAAAACCGGCAAACTCGTAAAAGACCCCGTCTGCGGCACCTACGTCAGTGAAGACCGATCCCTTTCAATGACGCGCGGATCCGAAACTTTTCACTTCTGTTCCGAGCAGTGCCACGACAAGTTTCTCGCGACGGGGACCTGAGAGAATTATGTCACTCGTGATCACGAAACAACATGAACACGGTTCCCTCAAGAACCTGCGATGTCCCGGCTTGTGGGGACTGATTTTGGATCCAGCCAGTCACGGATGCCGTCACCTAACAGGTTGAGCGACAGGACAGTCGTCATCAACAGGAGAGACGGGAATATAATCATATGGGGCGCCTCAAACAGATAATTGCGGCCCGCATTGAGCATTGCACCCCAGCTGGGAGTGGGCGGCGCAATGCCCAGGCCGAGGAAACTCAGTGAAGCTTCGGCCAGGATAGCGACCGCCATACCGACACTGACCTGTACCATGACTGGCTGAATGATATTGGGCAAGACATGCAGAAAGAAGATTCGAGGTGCGGAAGCACCGAGCGCACGCGCAGCCTCGACGAAGTCCAATGTCTTCACCTTGAGGACCTGCCCCCGTGCCAGCCGGGCGAATCCGACCCACCCCATGGCAACCAGAGCCAGGATAATGCGGTCCAACCCCGGACCGAGGAACGCAACCAGTGCTATGGCGAGAAGGATACCGGGGAATGCAAGAAATGAATCGATTACGATCGACGAAATGAATGCATCGAAGCGACCTCCAAGGAATCCTGCCGCACCGCCAATCAAAACACCAATTAATGCGGATAGCAGCACAACCGTCGTACCGACGCGCATGCTGACGCGCGTACCCATCAGGACACGGGAGAGGATATCCCGACCCAGTTCGTCCGTTCCAAATAAGTGATTCCACGACGGACCCATCAGGCGATCCGGTAGCTGTTGTAAGCCCGGATCATATGGGACAAACCAGGGCGCCAGTATCGCCGTCAGCAAAATCACCGCGACAATCAACAGGCCCGTAAACGCCAGCTTGTTCCTGCGGATGAAGTCACTCATAACGGATGCGCGGATCAGCGAGGGAATAAACCACATCTGTCAGGCGATTGATGATGATGTAGGTCAGTGCGATCGTCAGTATGGAGCCCTGAACCAGGGGATAATCGCGCGCGCTTATTGCCTGGAACAACAACTGACCTAAGCCGGGCCAGGAAAATATTGTCTCGATGATGATCGCTCCGGCCAGAAGGTTCCCGAGTTGAAGCCCCATGACTGTCAATACGGGGATGAGACCGTTCTGAAGTGCATGTCGAAACATCACGCGGGTTTCAGACAGACCCTTGGCCCTGGCCGTCCTGACATAGTCCTGCTGAATCTCCTCGAGCATCGACGCCCGTACCATTCGAGTCGTTATTGCGGCCATGACGCCTCCCATCGTAAAAGCCGGCAGGATCAAATGAACCAGACTCTCCCGGCCCGATACGGGCAACCAACCGAGTTCGATCGAGAACAATAAGATGACCAGAGGACCTAGGACAAAGTTAGGTAGTGATAATCCTATCAGCGTGAAAATGCTGATCGATCGGTCCACGATCCCTCCGCGACGGACCGCAGCCAGCACGCCCAGAGGCGCGGCGATGAGGAAGGAAAACAGAACCGCCGTCAGGGCCAGCTGAATGGTGGCCGGATATCGTCGTGCAATCGATTCCGCCACCGTTTCCTGATTTCTGAACGACACTCCCAGATCACCCCGCGCAATCCCCGACATATATGAGACGTACTGCTCCCAGATCGGACGGTCCAGCCCCAGTTCCTGCCGTAATCGGTCGACCTCGGTGACGGCGGCGCCCTCACCCAGCATCTGTGCCACAGGATCCCCCGGCACAAGGTGTACGAGTATGAATACGAGGGTGACGACGATCCAGACAACTGGGATGGTGAACAGGAGTCGTCGGACGAGAAAGGCAACCATAGGGGGGGCAGTATATCTCTTCAGGTCAGCCGTGATCCGTTAGCGTCGGCGCCCGTCGTTCTGGTGAGCCCTCGATCGTTCCAATCATGGACCGAACCTGCGGGAACCATTAGAATAGAAGATTACCTTCAGGAGGAAAGAACGCATGAGTACGGTGGAAACACTGCAATTTAAGGCCGAGGCGCGGCAAGTCCTCGACCTGATGATCCACTCCCTGTATACGAACAAGGAAATCTTTCTTAGAGAGTTAATCTCGAACGCCTCAGACGCCCTGGACCGGCTACGGGTTGAATCTCTGACCCAACCGAACCTGCTTGGCAAGGATGAACTCTTCGAAATCATGATTGAATCCGACAAGGAAGCTCGAATACTCACCATCGAGGACAGCGGCATCGGCATGAGCCGGGAAGAAGTGGTCGAGAATATCGGAACGATCGCGAAGTCGGGAACACGGGAAATCCTGGAAAGCCTGAAGGGTGAAACCAGCGAACTCACCGAAAAACTCATCGGACAATTCGGCGTCGGCTTCTATTCGGCGTTCATGGTCGCTGACCGGGTATCGCTGCTCACGCGCCGGGCTGGAGAGGACAAGGGCACATTGTGGGAGTCTTCCGGAGACGGCGAGTACAGCCTGTCGGAGGCAGAAAAATTTCGCCGTGGCACTTCCATCACACTGCATCTCAAACCCATTGATGCCGAAAGCGGTGTAGAGGATTTTGCCGAGGATTGGGTCCTTAAACGGATCGTGAAACAGTACTCGGACTTCGTAACCTACCCGATTCACTATCGTGCGACCGGAAAGGAAGCGGACAAGAAGAAGGATGCGGCTGAGGCCGGCCCGATCAACTCCATGAGACCGATCTGGGCGCGGCCGGCCTCAGAGGTCACCGAGGATGAATTCAAGGAATTCTACAA
Organism: Terriglobia bacterium; assembly: GCA_965263045.1. Lineage (GTDB taxonomy): Bacteria > Acidobacteriota > Terriglobia > 20CM-2-55-15 > 20CM-2-55-15. The sequence goes on along the minus strand of CBDHGK010000041.1, from coordinate 1,597,253 downwards.
GCATATCAGCCACGATTGGAACGAACCCCTGAAGCACCTCTCGTTTAAGGCGGAAGGCCGGATCGAATATCAGGCATTGCTATACCTGCCGTCGGTCGCGCCGATGGACATGTTCTTCGAAACCGGCAAGTTTGGTCTTCAGCTCTACGTTCGGAACGTGCTGATCATGGAGAACTGCGAAGACCTCTTGCCGCGCTACCTTCGATTCGTCAAAGGCATGGTTGATTCTTCCGACCTGCCGCTGAATATCTCGCGGCAGAGACTGCAGGAAGACCGGCATATTTCACAAATCAGGAAGTGGCTCACCCGCAAGGTCATCGATTCTCTGGCCGATATTTCGCAAAACGACAGAGAATCCTACGACACGTTCTGGAATCATTTCGGGCGGGTCCTCAAGGAAGGCGTCAGCTTCGACTTTGAAAACAAAGATCGGATTGTACCTTTGATCCTGTTCGATTCCTCGCATGATCCTGAAGCGAAGACATCCCTCAAGGAATACGTGATGCGGATGAATTCGGATCAGAAAGAGATTTTCTATCTGACTGGAGAGTCCCGCGAATCGATTGCGAACTCGCCCCATCTGGAAGCTTTCAAGGCAAGGGACGTCGAAGTCTTGTTTCTGAACGATCCGGTCGACGAGCTGATGGTCCAGGCACTGACGGAATATGACGAAAAGAAGCTGAAATCGGTCGGGAAAGGAACCATCGCCCTGGGCAGCGACGAGGAACAGAACAAGGCTCGAAAAGACCTCAATGCAAAGCAGGTTGAATTTGTGGATCTGATGGGCCTGCTCAAACAAAAGCTCGACAGCCACATCAAGGAAGTGCGGCTTACGAACCGCCTGACCGAGTCACCGGCCTGTCTGGTCGTTTCCGAGGAAGACATCAGCCCCCAGCTCGATCGTATTCTGCGCGCGCAGCAAGGCCGTGAGGAAAAGCAGAAGCGGATTCTGGAACTCAACCCGACACACGAAATCGTCGGGAAGCTTCAAACGAAAGTGAAGTCCGACAAAGACGATCCTCTGATTGACGACTACGCGGAGCTGCTGCTGGGCTCCGCGCTGATCGCGGAGGGCTCTGAACTGACCGACACGTTGAAGTTCACGCGGGCCCTCACCCGGCTGATGAAAGAAAGCTTATAAAACCCATGATCGATCCGAAACGCGCCCGGGCGAATCCTGACCGACTCCGGGAAATCATTCGCCTGCGAAAGGTCGACCCGGCCAGAGCCGACGTTGATCGCTGGCTGGAACTCGACTCCCGGCGGCGGGCACTCCAGAGCGAGATCGACGGCCTGAACTCGGAAAAGAAGAAGATCGCGTCGATCGGCAAGACCGATCCCGGAGCCGCACGCAGCGCGGGGCAGCGATTGCGAGAAAAATCGAAGAATCTTGAATCTCAATTCACCGACGTCACATCGAAATGGACCGCGTGCATGGACTGGTTTCCGAACTGGATCGATCCCGAGATGCCCGAAGGTGCGGGCGAAGATCAAAACGTTGAGGAGTGCGCGTGGATACCCGGGCGGGGCTACCTCGACGCACAAAACCTGGGGACGTCGAATCATTCCGCGCAGTTCATGCCACAAACACCCGTTCATGGAGGCAGCCAGTTATTCCAGGCCCTGCACTATACCGAACTGGGCGAAAGACTCGGCGGCGTCGATACGCTTCAGGGAGGGAAGGTCTCCGGGTCACGATTCGCATACATTCTGGGAGATATCGGGATATTGCAGATGGCAATCCATCGGCTGCTGACCGATGAACTGCTAAAAAGGGGCTTCCAGCCCATAATGCCCCCACTTCTGGTCCGGGAACGCTCCCTGTATGGGACGTCACACTTCCCCGAGGGCCGGGATCAGGTTTACGAAATCAAGACGGATAATGTCGAGGAACCCTTTCCCCTGTTTCTAGTCGGCTCTTCCGAACCGGCCAATTTCAGCTTTTTCATGGATCGGACGCTCGCCGAAGACGCGCTGCCGGGAAAACTTTTCGCTGCCACTGCCTGTTTTCGTTCAGAGGCCGGCTCGTGGGGCAAAGATGTGAAAGGCATCAAGCGCGTGCATCAGTTCGACAAGATCGAGTTGAATGCCGTGTGCACGCCTCAGCAGTCCGCCGACATCTACGAAGAATTCGGACAGATCAACCAGTGGCTGATGCAACAGCTGGAATTGCCCTACCGCATCGTCGACAAGTGCACCGGTGATGCCGGGTACCTGGCGAGCTATCGGCAAAGAGACGTCGAGGTATGGATGTCCGGATCCGGAGAATTCATGGAGGTCATGACGGACACGAATGCCTCCGACTACCAGGCCCGGCGACTGAATATCCGATATCGTGCGGCCGACGGCAAGCTCCTTTACTGCCACACCGTGAATGATACGGGTTGTGCCATGGGGCGGATGCTGATCGCCATCCTCGACAACTACCAGCAGGCGGACGGTTCAGTGAAGGTCCCCACCCCTCTACAGGCTATGATGGGAAAAGACTTACTCCGGCCGAAGTAGTCATGATCCACGGAGCGGATCTGATCAGCAGTGAACTTATTAATGTTTTGAGCGGAGAGGTTCCGTGAAGCTCCGGATGTTCCAGATCGACGCGTTTACGACCGAACTATTTGCGGGAAACCCTGCCGCGGTATGTCCTCTCGAAAGCTGGCTCGATTCCGGCCGGATGCAGGCGATCGCCGCCGAAAACAACCTGTCTGAGACGGCGTTCTTCGTACCGACGACAGACGGGTACGACCTCCGGTGGTTCACTCCGACGACGGAAGTCGAACTCTGCGGGCATGCGACGCTAGCCTCGGCCTTCGTTGTCTTCAACTACCTCGGGAACGCATCCGGGACCATCCGTTTCAACACCCGGAGTGGCCCGCTGATGGTGTGCCAGAAAGACGGCTTGATCAGCATGAACTTTCCCATGCGCACACCCGAAGCCTGCAACGAGCCCCCATCAGACCTTCTGCGCGGCCTCGGGGGGACGCCGGCGCAGATTCTGGAATATGGCGAAAGCGAAAATTCCGGCTACTACGTTGCCGTATTCGAGACCGAGGATGAGGTTCGAAGGCTCACTCCGATGATCAATCTGCTGGCCCAACTTGGCGGGATGGCCGTCATCGTGACCGCGGCGGGTGAGAACACGGACTTCGTATCCCGTTGCTTTGCTCCGAGCTTTGGTATCGACGAAGATCCTGTGACCGGTTCCGCGCACTGCGTTCTGGCGCCCTACTGGGGGCGCCAATCGGGAAAGCAACGACTGCATGCCCTGCAGGTGTCGGCTCGGGGCGGGGAGATTTTCTGCGAGCTGCATGAGGACCGGGTGTTCATAGCCGGCCACGCCGTCTGCTACCTCGACGGCACGATCGACGTATGAGCCGTGAGAGACCGACCAACTATCCCCGGCATGACCCCTTGGGTCCATCGCAGGCCGGTTTAGCAGGCTGCTGAAAAACGCAGTTTATCAGCCGTCTGCGGCGCGGCACACGATGTGCCGCCATTTTTGATGGCTGTAAGCCCTTGAAAATGTGAGCCACCCGAGAATCACACTTCTCGGGTGGCGATGCTGGAAAAGTCAATGATGGCTTTTTCAGCACCCTGTTTGTGTGGCAGGCCTCTCCGATCCGTCTACTTGATGGACAAACCCCCGGTCGGTCCATCAATTTTGTAGACAGGCTCCGACTCGTTTCTGGCCCTGACTTTCCTTCCAGGCCTCGAAATTCGACGCCACGATGAAGTACTTGCGGCCGACCTGCATGATCGGAATGTCGTCTTCCTCAATGATTCTGCGGAAATGGCGAATAGAAAAGCCGGCCAAACGGGCTGCTGTTGATACGTCCAGGAATGTTCGTGTTCTCACCTGGCTTGCTCCGTGTTGCGACATGATGCACCTCCTGCCCTCTTACTTAGCAAGGCAAGGGCCATCCACAAGCTTGAACAAAACAACCAACTTGATGGACAAAAGAGGTGTCGAGCAGTGCCCCGAGAACGGGCTTTCCCTAGGAGATTCAGGACATGGAAATAACCTCTGGTGTGGGCTCTATGCCTCGAATCTTCCCGGGTTCACACCCTTGCGAAAAGCGATTTTAGGACAGCCTTCTGGGCATGAAGCCGATTCCCCGCCTGCTGGATAACGGCGGATCGGGGATTATCGATCACTGCATCAGTCACGACGACATTCCGACGGACGGGCAGACAATGCATAAAGTGAGCATTGGCAGAAGCCTTCATCAGAGAGCCATCGACCATCCAACTGGAATGGGACTGTCGCAATTCCTGTTCCCCTGCGGAAGAGTCGTAGCGCGAAAGCGCGCCCCAGGATTTCGCATAGACGATTTCCGCGTTTTCGATCGCGGCGTGCTGGTCATAAGAGGTGCAAACCCGTCCACCCGCGGCCCGGGACAATTCCGCCGCTTTCTTCGTGACCGAATCAGGAAGTTCAAAACCCTCTGGATGGCTGACTGTGACATCCATCCCCAACTGTGCCGCAGCTAGGAGGACGGAATTGGGTACAGCGGTTGGCAGCGGGCGTGGATGCGGCGCCCAGGTTATCGTCAAGCGGCGTCCCCGGTGCGAACCCAGAAGCTCTCTCATGGTGAGCATGTCCGAAAGTGCCTGGCATGGATGATAGAGGGCAGACTCCATATTGAAAATCGGGACACGAGCCTGGCTGCGAAACGCCTCGAACATCCGATCTTCCAGATCGTTAGCGGCATGCTTCCCCGTCGCCATGACTCTCAAACCCAGACCTGAGTAGAAGCCCGAAAGGACGGGCACGGCCTCTCTGATGTGTTCCGCCATGTCCCCGTCCATCCTCACACCATCCCGCGTCTCGAGACCGTAAAACATCGAAGGCTCCAGCGACGACACACCGCCGCCCAACTGGCGGATCCCGACTTCGAATGAACAGCGCGTTCGCAGGGACGGGGCGAGAAACAGGAGCGCAATCTGCTGACCGATCAGGTCCGTCCCCAGCGGCCGCTTTTTGAACTCGGACGCCTGGTCGAGAAGAGTTTCGACCGCTTCGACGGAGAGATCGGCAAGGTTGTAGAAGTGATTCATTGCGCCCGTAGGTTCCGACGCTGGGTTACCAGTCGTATTGGGTGCCATGAGCTGGCTACCGGCTCTCCTGGCGTGTACGCCCGAGGTATCCGCGTCGTCTCAACTCTTAACGACCTTTCTGAACACGTCCAGAAAACGTCCCCATTCGTCCATGTTCAAGGTGAGTGGAGGCAGCAGCCGGATTGTGTCGGTCTGAGAGCAGGTGCCGACCAGAATCCTTTCCGCCAGCAAGCGGCCCGACAGTTCCTTCGCCGATACTGAACACTCTATGCCCAGCAGATATCCCAGTCCCCGAACCTCCAGGACGCCATCGAACTCTGAAATCCTGGAAATAACCTCCGCCGAATAATCCCGAACCCGGCCGATCAGATTTTCTTTCTCGATAACACGGTAGGTCGCACATATCGCGGCCCCCGCCAGAGGATTGCCTCCGAACGTCGTCGCCTGATCACCGGGATCGACAGTGGCGGCGACTCGGTCGTTGACGATCACGACCCCGGCCGGCATGCCGCCGCCGACGCCTTTGGCCGTGGTGACGATATCGGGCTCCACGCCCCAGTGGGTGCCGGCATACCATTCTCCGGTGCGTCCCGATCCGGTCTGCACTTCATCAAAAATCAGGCAGATACCGTTGTCGCTCGAGAATTGTCTCAAGCGCCGGTAGTAGTCCGGGTCCGCCATGTACACACCGGCCACGCTCTGAATAGGCTCGATAATAATCGCGGAGACTGCCTCTGGATCTTCCATATCGAATACAGCAGACGAACCAAACTCGAAGAACCGACTCCACTGATCGATGTTCTCCGGAAATCGTTCGCGCATCGGGGGAAATCCGGTCGCACTGAGCGCTCCGATCGTTCTGCCGTGGAAACCACACCGCATCGAAACGATGTGCGGGCGGTGGGTCGCCTTCCGCGCAATCTTCATTGCCGTCTCGTTCGCCTCAGCACCCGAATTGCAGAAGAAGACCGAACGCATGGATGGGTAGCTGTGGGTGACCAGCAGTTCGGCCGCTTCTGCCCGGGCCGGGTTGTACACTGCGTTGGAATAGAACGTCAGCGTTTCGATCTGATGCTGCATCTGTCTCACCCAGTCCGGATGTGCGTGCCCAATGCTGCAAACAGCGTGCCCCCCATACAAGTCAAGATATCCATTACCGCCGTCATCAAAAACGTAGCTGCCTTCTCCTTTCACGATCGTCAGGGGCAAGCGGACGTTGTCGTAGACCGACAACGTGAAGGCGTCTTCCAGCTGAGGTATCGACGGCGTATTTTTCAAACGAAGCCCCCCGGCCAATCCAGTCCTTCCGTCTCGGGAAGCCCGAGCACGCAGTTCAGATTCTGAATCGCCTGGCTGGCCGCACCCTTGCCCAGGTTGTCGATCGTAGAAAAGACAACCGTGCCCCTCCCGGGGGCGCCGTCGACGCCAACAACCGAACGTGGGGTCGTCTGTACGGTCCGCAGATCAGGCGATCCTCCAACAACATCGATGAGGGCCTCCTTACCGTAGAACCGGTCATACACCTCGCGTACCCGGGCCACGCCCTGACCGGGCAGAAACAGGGTTGTGAAGATCCCCCGCGTGATCGGAGCGGACTGTGGCACGAAGTGGATTTCAATATCCGGGCCGGAACCTCTGTTGAGGAACCACTCGACTTCGAGTAGATGCTGGTGTACCAGGGCCTTGTAAGCCCGGAGGTTCTGGGCCCGCTCCGGGTGGTGGGTGGTCGTGATCGGTGACCTGCCGGAACCCGACGAGCCCGTGATACCGGTCAAACACACGGGTGCGGACAAAAGGCCGGCCTGGGCCAGCGGATACAGGAGCAGCAACATTCCTGTGGCAAAGCAACCCGGATTGGCAACCAGGCGCGCGCCCGCCAGCGCCTCGCGCTGGACCTCAGTAAAGCCGTAGACGAATCGCTCCAACAATTCAGGCGCCTGGTGGTCACGCCCGTAACACCGGCGATAACCATCGGCATCGGGCGTCCTGAAATCTCCTGCGAGATCGATGAAAACAGTGTCCGGATATCGACCGGCGAGTCGGGGCAGGACTCCCTGGGATTCATGGTGCGGGAGCGCCAGCAGTACGACCCCCACCTCGCCAACCCGATCTTCAGCCTCGTCCGCTTTCAGAAAATCATGGGTCACGAAGCCACGAAGGTTCGGAAAGATTTCGCCCACCCCGCGACCCGCATCCCGGTTGGCGGTTGCCCATCGAAGCGACAGACGCGGATGAAGCGCAACATAGCGCATCAGCTCCGCACCAATATAACCAGAGGCACCGAGAACGCCGACGCCGATATTGTTTGTAGTCTGAGCCATATGGTTGCGCGGAGCGGTGAACACGACGACAGAGCCTGGAATCAGCAGATCCGCGCCGTTCAGGTTCCGCCCGGTCCAATCACGGTGTTACCCTCAATCCGCTCTCAACGCCCTGGCGACCGCCGTAGCCTCGCAGAGTCGTTGAGCCGCGGCGTCCGAGGGACCCGGGTCATTATCTATACCTGTTTGAAGCTTTCGTTGAGCGCACCCGACTGTGCGCATTCCTGACCGGCACTTCGACGATGGCACGGTCAGGAAACTTTGCTTTTCTTCAATTTCAGGAGCTTCAAAACGACGTCAGCCATTCGGGCGGGATGATTGCAAGCGTTGATCGCAGGCCGACCGAACTCCGATTCGAGGTATTCGATACCCACCAGGTTGTCTGTCGCAGGGCCTGAAAACAGGTCGATATCGAGACCATACTGCTCGACGAAACGAAGGCCGCCCCATGCACCGGCCAGGTCGTTCGCACAAAACGCGTGGACACACACGACATCCCGAATCTCAGGGTCGACAAGAACATCGATCACGCCGTAGTCGCCCACGAGACCGTCGCCCAGTTCCAGGAGGATGACCTCGGGACTGTCTGCCGCGAGCCCGGCGATGACGGACTTTGCGGTATCCACCAGGGCCGGTGCTTCGAGACCCGCCGTCGACGGGTAACCTGCATCCAGGAACGAAGCCGTCTCGATGGCCCCGTTGTCTTCCATGGAAAGCAGATCTCTCAAACAGGCAACGCCGGTGAGCTTGCCCGCGGCGACACGGATGCCTTTCTTTGACAAAACCTGCACCAATTCCGTGAGCAAACTCGTTTTCCCACTCGCCATCGACGTGCCGGATACGATTACCACCGGCGGGATCGACATCCCGGCAAGGCTCGATATATTCTGGATCGCGTTGTCACGAATGTTCGGAATCCGGCCGTCGATGATGGGCATGCCCAGAACTTCGCAGGCCAGCGGACCCTCGGGTTCTGGATGGGATGAAGCCGATGAGCCTATAACACCCCCACGGTTCAGTATGGCCAACTGGTCTCCAACCGCTACCCTGGCGGGTACGTTGCCCACAAATCCCCGCAGCGCGCGGCGGCATCCAAGGGCGCCGACGACTACATCGTCGCCGAACATTCGGATCATGCGACCATCGGCCAGCTCGAGTTCCTGTTTGGCTCGACCTTCGGGCACGACACGGACGACGATCGCATTTCCCGAAACCGAATCGAGATCTGAAGTGATCGAAACGGTGCGGGGCAAGCGGATGCGATTAACCACCGACGCGATCTTGTCTAACTGAATAGTCTCGCCCATCTTTCTCCACAACACTGACCCAGATCGAACGACATTAACTGATCTGGATTTACTCGGATCCACCACTGGCGGCGCCCCGATGGAGTCGTGCCGGTACGGCGACGATTTTTCCGTATCCCCGCGTGTCCTCACCGTCCCAGAGCTTCGGCATTTCGCCGTACACGCCGCTGTCGGAATCCATCATGCTGTGCGGACTGCGGACACCGGTTACGGCAAAATGACCCGCCTCCAGGCGGACGCGGGCCTCACCCGACACACGTACCTGAGAACTGTCGATCAGCGCCTCGATATCCCTCATGGCCGGCTCAAAGGCCAGGCCCTCGTGCAGGAGCTTTCCGTAGAATTCTCCCATCTGGTCTTTCCAGAAACGCTGCCAGGACGTCGTAGTGATCTTCTCAAGCTCCCGATGCGCTTTGATCAACACAATGCCAGCGCCCGCTTCAAAAGCGATCCGGCCCTTGATCCCGAGCACGGTATCCCCGATATGGACATCGAGACCCACGCGATGCCGCCGGCACATCTTCCCAAGCACCGCAATCAACTCCGGTCCCGCATAGGCCGTACCATCGAGTGCCGTTGGAATTCCCTTTTCGAACTCGATCGCAACTTGCTCGGGCGCGTCCGCTCGATCGCCCTCGAGAACCAGGTCATAAACATGCGCTGGAACCTCTTCCCAAGAGTCGTGCGTTTCTCCGCCGCCGATGGTGCCACCCCACAGCCCCGTGTTGATCGAATACTGCCGCGTCGACGCGGGAACATTAACTCCATGCTCGGCCAGTTTCTGGAACTCCTCGTCCCGGGTCAGCGTTTCGTCCCGGACCGGTGTAATGATCTCCAGTTCGGGGCAGAGCACCTGAAAGACAACGTCGAATCGAACCTGGTCGTTTCCCGCACCCGTGGACCCGTGAGCTACGGCCTGAGCGCCGATGCGGAGGGCATAGTTGGCCACCACCGAAGCCTGGACGACACGCTCGGCCGCCACTGCCAGCGGATATACCTGACCACGCAGGATATTGCCCTTGATCTGGTAACTGACGTACTCGTCAAACACCTGCGCCTTTGCATCAACCGTGTGATGTTCCCCCGCCCCGAGTTGGCGGGCGCGGACTTCCATTTCATGGAGTTCGGCCAGGGAAAAACCCCCGGTATCGACGGTGAGCGTAATGACCTCGAATCCCCGCTCCTGGAGATACAGGACACAATAAGACGTATCCAGTCCGCCTGAGTATGCCAGTACGACTTTCTTCTTATCCGCCAAGTGTGACCTCGCGGCCGTTGGGCGCATGCTTTTCCCGCAGCGTGGCGACCCGCGCCTTCACCCGGTCAATCTCCCCAGCCACCCGCCGGGGGGCGGTACCGCCGACGACGTCCTTGCTTTCGAGGGCCGCTTCCAGCGTGATGGCTTCGAACAGGTCTCGATCCACCGCGTCAGCCATTTCACCGGCATGCTCACGGTAGTCTTCAATCGATAGCTCCGATAGCGACACGGCGCGCTCTTCGGCCAGGCGGACCAGCCGGCCTGCAACCGAGTGGGCCTCACGGAACGGCATGCCCTTGCGCGTGAAATAATCGGCGACGGAAATGGCTTCAAGATACCCCCCTCGAAGCGCGGCCGCCGCCCGTTCGCGATTGACCCGCAGCGTACCCACAACGATCTCGAAGACGGGTATGAGCGCCGAGACCGTATCGACTGCGTCAAACGCCCCTTCCTTGTCCTCCTGAAGATCCTTGTTGTAGGACAGCGGGAGCCCCTTCAACATTGAAACCGAAGCCACCAGATGGCCCAGCACGCGCCCGCACTTCGCCCGGCCCAGCTCGCAGGCGTCGGGATTTTTCTTCTGCGGCAGCATGGAGCTCCCTGAGGCCACGGATTCATCCAGGTCGACAAACCCGAATTCGGTCGAAGACCAGAGTATGATGTCCTCGCTCAGCCGGGACACGTGAACGAGAAACATGACCGCCGCGTGAAGGAAGTCACATACGAAATCCCGATCGCTGACGGCATCCAGGGAGTTATGCGTCAAACGAGAAAAACCGAGATTTTCACGTAAAAATTCCCGGTCGATACCGAACTGGTTGCCGACACACGCCCCAGCGCCCAGCGCACAGGCGTCAGCCTGATTCGCGGCCCAGAGAAGCCGCTCGTGATCTCTGAGAAACATTTCGGCGTATGCCAGGAAATGGTGCGCCAGCAACACAGGCTGCGCCCGCTGCAAATGCGTGTAGGCCGGAATGATCACGTCCCGGTTCCGTCGGGCCGTTTCCGCGAGCGTGGCCACCAGTGACAGAAGATCTGCGGCCATTTCACGGGAGCGGCTGCGCAGGTAGAGCCTCAGATCCGTGGCCACCTGCTCGTTGCGGCTGCGGCCGGTGTGAAGCTTTCCGGCAACCGAGCCCACCGCATCGGCAAGCAGCGACTCCACATTCATATGAATGTCTTCGAGTTCGTCTGAAAGAGGCAGTTCGCCGGATACGATCCCCTGACGCACGGTTTCCAGGCCTGCTTCGATATCCCGCGCCTCTTCTTCGGACAGCAGTCCGGAGCGCGAAAGCGCACGCACCCACGCACGGCTCCCATCGATGTCTTCGTGAAGCAAACGTCTATCGAAACCAATACTGGCGTTGAGGGCGCGAAAGTGAGGATTCATGGGCGCCGCAAACCGAGCGGCGCGCATCAGGCCGATCCGTGCCCGATCGGTACAGTCCCCGCATGCCTGAGGGGGGGGGCCGCATCCCTGAGGGGAGGGGCCGCATCCCTGAGGGGGGGGATGGTTGAGGCAATGCCGGAATAAATGAAGGTGCCCTGGGTGCCGGGCCCACTGAGTTCGTCGAGAAGGGCGTGTGGCGTATGGCCATCCAGGAGGTGGATCGCCTCTGTACCGGATTCGATCGTGCGGATAATACTTTCGAGCTTCGGGAGCATTCCACCCGATACGCGACCACTCTGTTTGAGTGCCCGGATATCATCGACTGTAATATCCGGAATCCGGCTGTTGCGATCACCGACGTCGCTTAACAATCCGGGAACGTCCGACAGCACAACCAGTTTCTCTGCCCCGATGGCGATCGCAATATCCGCAGCAACGGTATCGGCATTGATGTTGAGGACGGAGCCGGCTTGATCGGATCCAAGAGACGCCACGACAGGAACAAAACCCTGATCGAGCAACACGTTCAACACGGATGGGTCCACATGACGGACATCGCCCACATGTTCAAAGTCGATCAGTTCGGCCTCGCCTGTATCTTCGTTGACGCGGGAAACCGGAGCGCGACGCTCGGCGTCGATCATGTGGCCGTCGACCCCGCTCAGTCCAATACCGGGCACTCCATGGCGGCGGAGAGCGGCGACGATATCCGTCGAGATCTCCCCGGCGAAGACCATTTTTGCCAGCTTCAGGGTCGTGTCATCGGTGATGCGGCGACCGTCGACCTTCTTTGTTTTCAGGCCAAGCCGGTCAGACATTTCCGACAGCTGCGGGCCGCCCCCGTGCACGACAACGACACGAATTCCGGACTGTCGGAGAATGGACAGATCGAAAGCGAGGCTGTTGAGTGAGTCCGCATCCGTCAGCGGCTGGCCGCCGAGCTTCACGACGAAGCACGTATCGCGATATTTATCCAGAACGGGCCAGGCTGCGGTTGTTGGCGATGTCTTCATAATACGGCTGCACACACCTAAAATGAATATTCATCCTTAAGGAATGAATAATTATGCGCTTTAGCCTTCGATGAAGTCAACCCTTTTGCGATATAATTTCTTCCACCGATGAGGAGCAAACGAGACCGCCAAAACTCTATATTAGAACTGGTTCAGAGAAATCGCATCGAAAGCCAGCAGGCTCTGGCCGATGAACTCCACCAAAACGGCATCACCGTCTCCCAGGCGACACTGTCACGGGATATTCAGGAGCTCGGCTTGGTCAAGGCCGGCAACGCCTATGTCGTCGGAAGGCCCGAGGCCCGTCGCACCCCGGAACAGGTACTCCGTCGAGTCTTGCGGGATTACGTGATCGAAATGGAGGGCGTCCCTCCCCTGCTCGTCCTCAAGACCACCACCGGAAGCGCCTCGTCCGTGGCCGAGGCAATGGACAACGCCGGCTGGAGGGAAATCGTGGGCACGATTGCGGGCGACAACACGATCTTCATCCTCTGCCGCTCCGCCGAGGATCTTGAAGCAACCCTGAAACGAACCGAAGATCTGCGCGCCTGATACGCTATCGCGGCCACTGAGAGTGGGTTCGCTACTCGAAGTGATTCGCCATTCAGAATGGCTTCGCCACACGAACCGTGCCCCCGTTCCAGCTCCGGCAGTCTCCGGCAATCCTGGCTCTGAATCAGCGATTGCCTTACATCTCTGGATAAATGTCGAAAAATGCCTCCACACTCTGGTCCAACTGGTCCCGGATACTGCCGTGGTCCCCATGCATCAGGTGCATGGCGACGCGTGCCGTTTTCCCGTTTTTCAACTGAATCACTGCATCCTGGACCGACTCCAGTTCTTCTGCAGGCAACAGCCGCAATCCATAGATCAGAGCCAAATCCGCCATATGTTCTCCCCCATTCCTGCAGCGGGTGCTGCAACCCATTCAGGATTAACAGTTTTGAAGCGCGTCATCAAGACGTCTTCACTTCCATGCCACCGAACCGCTTGACTTGTACCACAGCCAGCGTCATGTAAGTTCCAACGCGTGAATGGAGCCTGGCGTGCATGGGTAAGAGACAGGAGGTGCGCGATGTCGAAAGGCCCCGAATCTGACGCGAATGCCAAAACGTTCCTGAACATCTCCTCTGCAGCACGGTTGGCCGGCTATTCAGTGCGCCACTTTCGCAGAATCATTGAAGATAACGAGATTCCGGTCATGGAAATTGGCCGGAAATTGTTTATTTCTTCGAAGGATTTTGAACAGTGGCAGGCCAGTCAGAGCCAGGACGGTGACCGTTCCTGTCTACGTAGTTGATGGAAAGACGCCGGTTTTCGGGCAAGCATTCCACCAGCTTCCAATCCGGGCTCCTGAGACGCACGAAGGGCATTGAATTTCAGGAAGTACCCACCCGACGACACAATTGGCTGGCCAACCGAACGATGGAACCGGTGGCTGGACCTGCCCGCCGTAACACCTCGATCGTGAGTGTGTTCCGACGATCCACGGCTTAGCCGCTGGGCGGACAGCCCGATATCTACTCCGCGCTCTGGCTCATCTGGGCCATAATGGCCAGGCGGCGGTTGCCTGGTGGTGGCTCCCAGCCGCGCGGTCGAGAGGACGCAGATGCCCGACGTCATCGATGTACGGACCTTCGGAGCGATCGGAGACGGACGCTCACACCCATTGAGCGCTCTGGGCGAGCCGCTCGAAACGCTCGTCGACCTTCCCAGAGAACTCCTGGAGCCATGGAATCGTGCCCTCGCGCCTGACGACGAGCAGGACTGGCTGGGGATCCAGCGCGCCATCGTGCACGCTCACTCCCTCGGGCCCGAGGCCCCCGACGTGCTGATTCCGGCGGGCCGATACCTCCTGACAAGACCCATCATCGCCGGGGTCGACGGGCTCGTCCTCCGCGGGACGGAAGACACGGTGCTCCTGATCGACCTCCCCAAGAGCACGCCGGCCCACGAGCGCTTCGGTGGGATCCTTGCCCAGGCCGGTCACCCGGCCGAGCTCGTAACGAGGCTTCGTATCGCCGACCTGCAACTGCGGTACGTGAGGGCCGGCCCGATGAACATCGCGGGCGTGGGCGTCGCCGCATGCCGCGACTTCGAAGTCGAGAACGTCGCCGTCTTCGGGGACGGCACCGGGATGCACGACTCAGCGACCAACGGCCTCGCGTGCTCGTATCCCGAGTCCACGGGCTTCTTCCGCAACTGTCTCGCCGACGGCGTGAGCAAGCCTGGCTTCTACGTTGCAGCCGGACACGACGTGGTGCTCGAGGGCTGCATTGCTCGGAGGTGCCTGGGTACAGACGCGGTGACCGCGCCGGAATTCGTCGACGAACTCGGCAGTCCGATCGTCCTGAACCTGGCCGGAAAATGCCCCGGCATCGGCACCGCCAACGCGGCGCGGGTCGTCGTGCGCGACTGTCGCTCCTACGACAACGACGGTCCCGGTCTTCAGATCACGAACATCGGAGCCCTTGAGGTGGTCACCATCCCGCGCTCCGAATTCGACGCGTTCATGACGGCCGGTGACGGGGGCGGCCTGTATCAGGCTTATCTTGGGCGATTCGCAAACGAGCTCCGATACTACCGCCTTCCGTCGAAGCCGACCTTGACACTCGACGCCGACGGTTGGCTCGACGTCGACGGTGGGAGTGAGCATCGCAACTACGTCTTCGTGCCTACCAAGGGCACCACCGACGTCCGGGTGGCCTTCGTGCCCCGGCCAGGGTCGGACATCCGCGTCGATGGCGGGAACTACCTCCTCAGCAGGCACAACGCCGGTATCCTTATGGGCACGAATCTCGTCGGCGTCGGGACACGTAGGGTTGAGATTCTCGGTGCCACCTGCACGGGGAACGCGGCCGGCCCGGGGATATCCGCCAGCTCGACGCGTGACCTGCTGATCGAAGACTGCGTGACGAGCGGCAATCAGGTCGGGATAGTCCTGAGCGACGTAGCGAGCATCTACCCTCAATCACGGCAGACCGAGCGGGTGAGCGTAAATCGGTGCCACGTTGTGAACAACAGCAATGTCGGCCTTGCGATTCGCTCGGCACACGACGTCACCGTGTCGGGCTCCCGCATCGCGTCGCGCCCACACCTCCACCGGTTCCAGGATGTCTGGTTCAGTGTCCGCGTCGACGACGACGGTTCAGGATCAACGACGCGGCACCCGAGCACCGGCGTCATGCTTCAGGACATCGACCTCTCGGTCACCGATCTTGGTGAAGAGGTCGCCGGATCGAACCCGGTGGCGTCCGGCCGCTTCGAGTTGCGTGGTGCCGGACCGCCACCCTTCAACATCGCCGCCGTCGCGCCGGCTGGCTCGTCCTACCTCGATGTGGACACCGGGGGCCGGTATCAGCTCAGGGACGTGGACGGCACCAAAAAATGGGCGAGGCGTTTTCTGTGGTGGTGGGCGTAGGCCGACCCCGGCAAAAGCATCAACTTGGCGAAGCCCATAACCCACTTACACTAAAAAGAGGCGCTGACCGAATTTGAACCGTTGCATAGTGGTTTTTGCAGATCGTTCAATCAGTTTTGTGCTGGATAGGATGGGATCGTATTTGTCGGATCTATCCGTATGCTAGAGTGAGCGCGCCATCACTCGGTCAACGGTGCACAACAAATTTTTGATGGTTGCCACGGCTCCGCGTCATCCACTTCAGCCACCTGCAAGCAGAAGGGTAGCTGCGAAGGTGAAAAACGTAACGATGAAGATGACAAAGGTGTAACCCATCATTTGTCTGAGATGCATACCTGCGATCGCCAGTAGTGGGATGGCCCAAAACGGTTGCACCAGATTGCTCCACTGGTCACCATAAGCGACTCCCATCACGATCAGAGCCGGATCCGTCCCCAGCACCTTCGCAGCCTCGATAAAGATGGGTCCCTGGACGGCCCACTGCCCGCCGCCCGACGGCACGAAGAAGTTCACGATGCCTCCGGATAAGAATGCCCAGAAGGGCAGGGATTCGGCGCTCGCGATCGCCGTGAACCAGCCCGACATGAGCCCCACGAGCCCGGTACCGGCCATCAGACCCATGATTCCGGCATAAAACGGATATTGAAGGAGTACAGGTGACGCAGCCGAACCCGCGTCGATGACCAGGCGAACGTAGTGAACCGGAGAACGGGCCAGGAGCAGCCCGAGGGTCAGGAACGTCCAGTTTACGATGTCGAGGTTCAGTTCGACACCCCGGGTCCAGAACCAGTGCCCCAGGTAGCCGCAGAGGAGTAGCCCGAGTCCCAGCGAAAGCGCCCGGGCATTATCCAGACTCCTGCCGACCGAGTCCGCAGGTGTCTCGGCCACATCCGGGTTCTTTGCTGCCTTGAGTCCCTCCACCCGGGCCTCGACCACGTCAGCATCGTCCGGGTGCATCAGCACGCAGCACAGAGCAATCACGGCGAGGCTCAGCAAAGCGCCGATCACGTTCCAGGACGCGAAGATGGTTTCCTGCACCGGGATGAGGCGTCCGATGGACTCCTCCATGGCGTTGCCCGGCGTGGCGACAAACAGCGGAGCGGATCCCGAATACCCCATGTGCCATATCGCAAAGCCGGAATAAGCACAGGCAACCAGCAGAGGATAGTGAATACGGACGCCGCGCGCGCCTGCACCCAGGGCGACCTGGCGGGCGATAATGCCTCCAGTCACCAAGCCGACCGACCAGGACAGCAGACTCGCCAGGCCACTCACGACGGTAACCAGTATGTAGGCCTGAACGTGGTTGCGCGGACGTCCACCCAGCCAGGCGAGCATGCGGCCGACTCGGTCGGTGTGGGCGAGTGCGTGCGCCGTGATGAGTGCAATGGCCATCTGCGCGGTGAAGGTCAGCAGCGCCGACAGCCCACCTCCCCAGCTTGACAATGCAAGCGCAAGTGAGGACCCGGTCAGCAAGACTGCGGCGACCAGCGTCATGGCCGTGAGCACAATCACGAAGACAAAAGGATCGGGATAGTACCCCTCGACAAAGACTAGGAACGGTCTGGCTATGCGCTTCAGTGGGTTCATGGATCGTGTCAAACAGGGCAGTCGTCCGAAAGGCTGATTCCGCTGGCAACTCCGGATGCGGTGATCACCCATGCACCGCCGAAATCACCCGTCATCGTGGTTGAGTCTATCATCGCGACCCACAAAGCTTCCTGCTCCCCCAATCGAATGCCTCTTTGCCGTCAGGTCTGTGGCCGGTGTTCTCACGCTAACGCTCCCGGCGTCACACGAAGGAGATGACTGCCCGCGACAGCAGACCCTGATTCCCTCCTGAAGTCGTCAGTCACGCAGTCCGGGTCTCTGCCCCAGATTCGCTTTCGGCCTCCGAGACGGCGAGGATCTGCTCGCAGAACGAGGGATTATTGTGTCGTACGAGACGATTCGGCGGTGGTGCAGGAAGATCGGCATTGACTACGCTCGCAAACTAGAAAAGCGTCAAGGCTGTCTCGGGGATACATGGTTTCTTGACGAAATGTTCGTAACTATCAAAGGGGTCGAACCCACTCTTTGCTCCAGTGAACGGCGATCGGTGACTGCACCAGAGCCGGCTCAAGCTGCCCGGGTCCCGAACACCGCGTCGAGATGTTCCTGGCTCAGCGGTTGGGTGAGCCTGGAGACCGCCCAGGTTGCACCGACCGAGACGAATTCGCCCAGAGCGGCACACGAATAGGGATTGGTCGTCTCTCCAGCGAGCCACTGAGCGACGGCTGAAAAAGGTCCGAGCGACCTCGGATCGATGAGCTGCCAGAGCACTCCGGAATGGAGCAGGATGAATGTCCCCATCCCGAGGACCAATCCCGCGACGGCTCCTTTGAGGGTGACGCCGCGCCAGATTGCGCCGAGCACGAGGGGGCCGGCGAAGGCCGCCATCATGCCGCCCGACCCGATCCACACCAGCAGCGTCACATTCATGTTGAGGGTGGACCACGCAATACCCATGCACATCAGAAGAACACCCAGCGTGCTCCAACGGCTGATCCGCAGAACGCGGCGGTCGACCTGCTCCTGGCTCATGTGCGGATACCAACGCGGAACAATGGTCCGTCGGTAGATATCGTTGGCAATGATCTGGGATGAAGAGACGATCAGGCCATCCGCGGTGGACATGATGGCCGCAAGCACCCCCACCCCGATCAGCGCGGCAAACCAATTCGGGAAGAGAGCGATGAAGAGGGCCGGCAGGGCTTCGTTGGGGTTGCGACCCGGGTCCAAAAGCGCATCTCCGAGAACGGCTCGGGAGAGCAGACCGCCGATTCCGAGCAGACCGAGCGTCAGGCCCACGCCGAAGGCAAGTTTGACAAACTGGTACCGATCCCGATCGTTCTTGAGCGCCCAGACCTTGTTGCCGATATGCGGCAGCATGCCGAGAGGTATGTGCGCCAGGAAAACGCTGATGATCGACCACCAGGAGTGGAGCAGGGGCGTGCTCCGATTCAGCGGCCCGACCAGATTGGGATCCTGTTCCCTCAAGCGATCGAGCATCGAGGGCAATCCCCCGTCGACGCCGAATCCGACGAGGACGAGGGCAATTGTCAGTAACGAAACCAGCAGCATCAGCAGTCCCTGGATGCCGTCGGTGAGAATGTCGGCGTGGGCGCCCCCAAGGACGACATAGACGAGCAAGACGCCGCCCGTGATGATGAGGGCCCAGATCGGCTCCAGCCCCAGCATGGTCTCGAACATCACCAGCCCGGAAACCAGCTGGCCCGCGATATAAAAGAAAAGCATGAGCGAGAAGATCGACACCAGAAGGCGGACGCCATCGTTCTGGTAACGATCGCCCAGGAATTCCGGGATCGACCGGTTACCGAACTTGTTGCCGACGCCAGCGACCATTTTGATCGAGATGAGCACCCCGAAATACACGCCGATTGGATAAAGAAAGGCTATCCAGACCGTCGCCATTCCGTACTGGTAGACCAGCCCGGGGAAGCCGACGAACGTCGCCCCGCTCGCGGTGCTGGCAGCAAAGGCGAACGCCAGAAGGAACGGGCCGTAGCTGCGGCGCGCAATGGCGAAATCGTCCGCGTCGTGGACCCGCCGACTGCCGATCCAGCCGAAAGCCAGCATGCCGGCACCATAGATGATGAGAAAGAGCCAGGACCAACCGATCAAACTCATCAGGAACTCCAGGAACGGTCCGCTTCGACGTCGCTTGAGCGACTATGAACCGATTAATGCGCTCCCACGGAGGCTGTATGAAGCTTCCCGGTCCGCGCCCTGCTGTATTCTCGGATGACAATCCTCACCCAGGCAAGCATGAAAAGTGCAGCGGTCGGTCTGCCCCGGGTTATCGAGAAACTATGAAGTCATTCACGCGACATCACACGGTACCCAACCACACGACTCCCGCATCGGCTTTTCAGACGTGTTCAGAACCCGCCCGGTTGAGTAAACCGCATGGGGGCGGAGGATGGCGACTCAGAAGGGGACCTTGCTCTTTCCCCATATCAAAGACGCCGAAAAACCCATCCTGAAGGTGAATAACGCCCATTCCCGGGCGCCGAACGCCAGTGGCGTAAAGCCGTTCCGTCTTTACAACCTGCGGCATACCTGGGCGACCCGGGCGGCTGAAGCGGGCCTGGACCGGGTCACTCTGGTCGCGATGCTCGGGCACGCGGAAATCAATAGGGTCCTTCGTTACGCTCATCCCACGGCAGGGCAACAGGCGAACGCGACGAGGAAAATTGAGGACTTCGTGGCAGGCCGACAGATCGCAGAGTATGAGCGAATCGACAAGCAACCGCTACAGGTCTCGCTGCATTTAGATAGGAGGTATATAGAACGTAGATAGAAGGGCCCGACAAGTAGCAAGGCCCGACAAGAAGCCGAGCCTGTAAACCACTGAATTAACAAGAGGCGCCGACCGGATTCGAACCGGTGCATAAAGGTTTTGCAGACCTCTCCCTTACCGCTTGGGTACGGCGCCGCACCTTCACAGGGCACCATTATACCTGCGCCTACTGACGGCGTAAAACCGGCCGGATCAGTAAGGTTCGCTCAATTCTCGGCCCGTTCGAAGCTTGGCGACGTATGCAATCTGTCCCAGGTGATAACCGAAATGTTCGATGGCATGATAGACGGCGTGCAATCGGCTGACGGAAAAGCGCCCGACGGCCACCCTCTCGATAAGCGAGACTTGTTCGATGTCGGCCAGCATCTGATCGATCCGGGCAGCGGTGGTTTCGACCCGTTCCATCAGTTCCGCCAGGGACGGTCCACCGTTCGCGGAGAATTCAGACCTTCGATCCCGGACCTCGGGAGCTCCACCCATGCCGGTGACGATCCAATGCCGGAGACTGCCCGACATATGAAGCAGGAGGTTGCCGACACTGTTGCTGGCGTCGTTGGGACGCCACCACACGTCCTCTTCAGCGATCGTGTCGGTAATCTTCCTCAGTTTGGGCATGTAGTCGCCCATCAGGAGCGCCCGTGATGCCTGCATGAATTCAGCGGAAACATCGGGCGCGTTTTCAGGCGTAGGCTTCATGATTGCTCCCTCACGGACTGGGCCAAAATTTGGATCGAACTCAGGATAAGAGAGAGGAATGTGGGCCCAATGAGATCAAAAACTCTGGATGGCCTGCTCTTCGGATTCATGAACGTCGAAGACGCTGTTCAGCCGGGAAAACTCCAGTAACTCACGGACCTGGCTGTTCAGGTTGGTCAGCTTCAATCGTCCCCAGGTCGTCCGACCGGTCGCCTCACAACGCGGGCATGCATCCCAATCCCCATGGTCGTTTTGAAAGACGGAGGCGCCACACTTATCGCATATGTTCTGGGTGACGGTCCCATGACCCAGGACCAGTTCACCCAGGCCACTGCTGTCAATGTAGGACACGTCCTGAAGGTTGAGCAGGATGTCCTTGCTCCCCTGCGCCACCTGATCCCGGATCGCCTGGCGAAAGATGTCGGAACCATCGCCAGCGGTGATCCTTCCCGAGACGTCGAGAACGACGACTTCACCGACGGCGCGCGTTTCAATTGTCAGGCTCATGGAAACAACCTCCATCCACCGCGAAATATCGAGAATCACACGAGGACGATATGGGGCCTTTAGACCCGATGCAGCAAGATTGAACCACTTATCCGTCCGAGTTGCAAGCGGGCCCACTGCAGTCTGGGCTCAACGCCACACTGGACAAATCCGGTGGAGGGGCGGAGCTGTTTTGCCGGATTAATCGCGTATTGGATGGCCTCGGGGTCCCGATCAGTTTTCAGTAACCCCCACCCGGTCCAGACTACCGACATTGAGGGTAAAGCTGACGGGAACCTCCGTTGGCAAGAAGCAGATTTCGTCGTTGCAGGCTTGGTAGGCCAGCGAACCTGTGAGTTCGATCTGCGCGTCGGTCGTATCCCCGAGAACGAAATCACGTGTCAACCGGACGGTATCGTGGTACACGGGAACCCGCTCGTCAATCGCCTCGAGGTAAAGCACTTCAGATTCGGGAAACTCGGTTGGACGCAGTGTCACCGCGGGGTGGGAATCGATGTTCAAGGCGACCGGTCGGTAGCCCTCGACTCCGGGAGCGTAGAGATGCATTCGGTCCGGGAGGTCGATTGCCAATAAAATTGATATGCGGTTTCCCCTGGCCGCCAGATCCTGGCTCAGCCTGGCTGTCATCGTAAAGTGCTCGGTTCGAATCTCGGTCTCTTGCCCATCGGCATCCCCATATTCGCGGGTGAGAACAGTGGCGGGAGTAAACCGTTCGCGAAAGTTCTGCTCGAAGTACTTGGAAACGACGCGACCGTCCGCGTCCAGAATAAACATGCCCGGATGAGGGATTCCATACTGTGGGTTGTCGGCGGGGACATCCGAGTTCAGAATTCCGAAATCGCTGATGATCTTAGAACCATTGTCGGACAACATGCGGTAACCGATCCCGACCCTCTGTTCAAACGTTTTCAGAATGTTGATGCTGTCGTAGCTGATTCCCACGACCTTCAGGCCCTGGCTATCGTAACCGGGTCGGGCGACTTCGAGCTGCACCAGCGCCGTCTTACAAAAAGGGCACCAGTCCGCCGACCGGAAGAAGAGAACCGCCAGTCCGTTGGCGCCTTTCAGAGAATCGAATTCCTGCATGACGCCGTCCTGATCCGGCAACCGAAAACCGGGAGCCATTTCGCCGACCTTGACACCGGGATCAAAGAGTTCCTGAGCCCCGGCCCCGATCGGTAGAATCAACAGCGTCAACCCCAGGGTCAGGGCGAAGCGCGCATACATCATCGGTTACCTCCTCATCTTCGAACAACTGCGCGGGTGTGTCTGGCCGTGCATACGTCGCTATCTCAAAATACGCCAGAAGGCACTATGATACCGGAGAGCCAACGGGTTTTGTAGGGTCCCTTAGAGGAGATCCGGGACGGAAACCGGATTTTCTCGATTCGTGATCGGGAGGCTGTCGGTTCCGTCGAATTGGGTCTCCGTCCCTATTTACCGCAATAACGACGAGGAGTTTGATTGATGCGCGCAGTCTCGTGGAACGTCAATGGAATACGTGCGGCGATCAAAAGGGATTTGCTGATTCGACAGAGTCCATAGACATGGACGTGCTTTGCCCGCCCGAAACCAACGCTCAGGACGATCCTGTCCTGGAAGCCCTCGCCGATTTAGACGGTTTACCCATATATCCGAATTCCGCCGATAAGATCAGGTTATTCGGGCACCGCGATACTGTGCAGACGAGATCCCGCTCCATCCGCAGGGACACGGGCATTCCTGCCCATGACTCGTGGCCTGTAACAGAGACATCGCGGTCGAGATGGAATCTCTGTTCGTGGTCACGGCCGAGACGCCGCACTCGAGCAACGAACTCAAACGCCTGATTTATCGACAGCAATGGAATCCGATTTCCTTAAGTACCTGAAGGATCTGGAAGAAGAAAAGCCGGAGGTGCTGTGCGGCGACCTCAATGTCGCGCATACCGACATCGACCTGGCCATCGATGAACAGATAAATAGTGGACCCCGGATCTGTCAGAATAATCCAGTATAGTGAAACCACCCTATTCAACGAGGCTCCCCCAACGTCATGCGTCAGCCAACTAAATTGCGGGTCTATTTCGGAATTCTGATCGTGGCGTCGTTTCTGCCGTCATCGCTCACCGCTGTCCAGAGGAATGCGGACAGGATTCCTATCGAAGCCGGCGAAGCATGCCCCCCGGGCACGACGGAAGTCCGCCCACAGCTCTGCCAGGCACCGGAAATGCCTCCACCCAGCATCGTCGACTACCGGCCCCAATCCACACTCGTGACCGCCGAACATCGCGTCCGGAGCGCCCGTTTTCCCGTTGTCGATGTCCACGGTCATGCGAATGCGCTGTCAGAACCGGGCACCATCGAGAGAATGGTCCAGGAAATGGACGTGCTCAACATCCAGGTCTACGTGGCTGCAGACAACCTGAGGGGTGAGCGACTGGCACGCACGCTGGATGCGATCGGGGCCAGTCCGCACCGTGATCGTTTCCGCGTGCTGGCCGGAATCAATTTCGGTGATATGGAGCCGGGATGGGGCCAACGGGCGGCCGAGGAAATCGAAGCGGCGATCGAAGCCGGCGCGATTGGTGTTGGAGAGGTCTCCAAGAGTTTCGGTCTGACGCTCACGAAACGCGACGGTTCCCGCCTGCGGGTGGACGATCCGGATCTCGACCCAGTTTGGGAAACCCTGGCCCGGCTGCAGGTTCCAGCCTTCATCCACACCGCAGAGCCACCCGAGTTTTTCGAAGCGCCCGACTATGAGAACGAACGCTGGCTGGAGTTGGCCCTGTTTCCGAATCGCAGAAACTACGGGCCGGACCACATTGGTTTCGACGCTCTGATGACCGAACGCGACAACTTGTTCCGAAATCACCCCGACACGCAGTTCATCGCGGCCCACTTCGGCTGGCACGCCAACGATCTGGGCCGCGCCGCTCGTTTGCTGGACGAATTTTCGAACGTGCACTTCGAAGAGTCAAGCCCATTCTTAGTTGAAACTCTCCACGGCTCACGATGGGTCATGCAACCTTCTTCTTCGATCTCGTCGACGTCTTCGCCTCAATTTTCAGCTCTCGCTGGAGGGCTTCGCGGAGCTTTGGAAGAT
Organism: Terriglobia bacterium; assembly: GCA_965263045.1. Lineage (GTDB taxonomy): Bacteria > Acidobacteriota > Terriglobia > 20CM-2-55-15 > 20CM-2-55-15. The sequence goes on along the minus strand of CBDHGK010000041.1, from coordinate 1,572,838 downwards.
GACGGTAGCCGATCACCTTCCTCAGGCGCGGTTCGATGTCGATGAGCGCCGTCGCCAACCAGCGTTGCCGCTGACTCGAGTTCTTCCAATGATCGACCTTCGCACACCTTTCCTCGACAAGGGCATTGACCGATTCCAGGCAATTCGTCGTCTTGAACGAACGGCCCAAGACCCCGTACACGCCGAGCCGATGCAACGTGAGGGTCTCTTCCAGGCCTTCCTCAAGGCTCGCAGCCCCCGATTGGTTTCGCTCCTCGAGCTCTCCATGGAGCTCTCCGAGCGCCGCCCGAGCTTCGTCGTACTCCGGGCGCTCGTAGGCCCGCTGCAGCCGGCGTCGCCACACGGCTTGCTCGGTCTTCGATAGGTATCTCACGACGTTCTCGCGTTTGTGCCATTGGCAGCGTTGGACCAGGGCTCGATTCCTGAATGCCTTCTTGACCGCCGCCCGCAGACCTTTGCCGCCGTCGACAATCACCAGCACGCCTTCAGAGATGTCCAGGCCCCGCTCCATCAACGAACGGAGAAACGGAGTCAGCACTTGCTCGTTCTCCGTGTCGGTCTCCACGAAGCCCAAGAAGCGTTTGTCGCCCGAAAGCGTGACGCCCAGGGCCACTACCATCAGGGCGTCGGCAAACGCCTTCCCGTCCAGGAAGATCGCCACGACGTCCTCGCCACTCAGATCCCGCTCCTGCATCTCCCGAAGTTTCGCGGCACTCGCCTGGACGAATCCTCGAGACACCGTCGAACTCGACAGTCCGATCGCTCCCGGAATCGCTTCAGCGGCCGATTCATAGTTCCGGCAGGAGATCCCATACAGCACACGTCTGAGCAGTAGCTCGTTCACCGCGCCACCCGGACTGAGTTCCTCGTAGGTCCGAAGCGGAATCTCCCCGCCCGCCACGCTGCGCACTCGAGGCACCCGAACCGGCACCCGCTGGCCACCCAGCCCCACGGTCCCCGGATTGCTCCCGTGTCGCCGGCCCCGCAACGCCGCCTCCTTTCGTGCGTATCGCTCACCCGCCAACGACTTCACTTCCTCGTCGAGCAACTCCTCCACGTGCATCAACCCCAGTGGGATCAACGCCCGAATCATCTCCACCTTCGAGTCCAATTCCAGTCCCGAGTATTCCTCCCGGCTCAGGACCTCGACCTCACCCAGCACACGCGACTTCTTGCGTTTCTTTACCGAACGTAACAGACTCCTCATCTCGGCTCCTTTCTCTTACAGGCTTGATGTTGTTTCTTCCAATACCATCAAACCATGGGGTTTGGAGCCGTTTCAATTTCCAACTAAGATTGGCACACATTCACTTCGAAGTCGGCGCCATTCTTTATGATCTCGGACGTCAGCCGCGTGCCGTCCGAGATTTTTTCACCCGATACCAGGATCGAATTCTTTTCGGGAAGGACAGCTTTCAACCCAGCGAATTCCCCTACTACTGGCGCGTATTCGAGACCACGGACGAATACTTCGATTACTACCGCGACTATCACGCGTTCTGGAAGCTGTACGGTGCCGGTCTGCCGGATGAAGTGTTGAAGAAGCTGTACTACCAGAACGCTATGAGACTCCTCTCAGGTTTGCCCCGCACGGGTTGGCCCGAGTAGTCCCACGGATCGCCACGATTTGGCTGACGTCCAAAGGGATGCGTTGAGAGAAGCCTTTGACTGAGGAGAACAAAATGCCACAGACCGTTTCTACATTGTTCTTGCGTATCGTTTTTATTGCGTCATTCGTCGCAGTTTCCTTACAGCTACACGCTCAACAAATTCCTGACCCAGAGCGTTTCGAAAGTGCCATTCGTCTGTTTGAAGAACAGGATCGAGTCAATCGACCGCCCGAAGGTGCGATTGTATTGACCGGTAGCTCCAGCATTGCTCGTTGGAATGATCAGGCTAAGGCAGCCCTGGCTCCATTAACAGTTGTACCAAGGGGATTTGGTGGCAGCGTCATGCATGACGTGCTGCATTATCTGGATCGTGTCGCTCTGACTTACAAACCGCGCGCTATTCTGATTTACGAGGGTGATAACGACACCGGTATCCGCAATCCGATTCCCAGGGAAATGATCCTCGATCACCTTAGACAGATTATTGGCAGGATTCATGAAGAATTACCCGAAACTCGAGTCTATGTCTTGTCGGTAAAGCCCAGTGTTCTACGCTGGAAAGTCTGGCCTGTTGCACAACAGGTAAGCGCCGGCTACAAGAGCATTGCTGACAATGATCCGCTCGTATATTACGTTGATGTAGCGACTCCGTTTCTCAACAACGATGGAAGTGTGATGACGGACATCTTCGTGGAAGACAACCTCCATCTCAATGAATTGGGGAACTCGATCTGGGGAGCAACCATAAAAGCGGCCCTAATGCCCATGGAAGCCAGATTCGATTAAGAGTTGCAACCCGACGGATCTCAAGCTCGACCTTCGAGAGGAGCCATTCCCGTCAGAAATGGGGCAGAACTCCTGAGGGTATGCGTCAACTTGATGATCTTAGAGAGCGGTAAACCGAATTCGAACCGGCGACTTCGACCTTGGCAAATTGGCGCTCGATTGAAAACAAAGAACAACTGCATCCCTAGTGTTCATTCCGAAGCATTAAGACGCCGCGGTTTTCGGGTTGTCGCTTCTAAGTCGTCCTTTAACGGGGTAGAAATGCGCTAGAAGTTCGAGGCTGCCAAGTCCTTCAACGTCCTTCTGGCACGACAAGAAGACAAGAGTGCTCTAGCCTCCGAATTTGGCGTTACGCTCAGCGGTCTGTAGAGATGTAGGAACTTGTCTCCCTGCCGTCTCATCACCGCCGAGCCCGACCAGGTTTCCTTCCGGTCCAGGGTGTACCCCTGTGGGGCCGCGTACTGACGCAAATCGAACTTTGTCTTGAATGCCTCCAGTTCCGGATCTTCGCTCAAATTTCTCTTCCTATCTGATCAAATTGACAGTACCTGTCCAGGCGGCGTAGGGAAGGGCCTCGTACGGGGAAAGAGCGTTGGGTGGGCCCCTCGATCTGGTTTCAGGCAGTCTGAGGCCTTCGAACTCTTTCGGATGGCCCTACGGACTTCTATCTCCAAGGAGAAGATCCGACACGTTGATTTATAGTAACAATATCGTTACTATAAAACGTCATCGAGTTGCGGGGCTATATCGGCGAGAACGGAAGAAAGCCTTTTGAACTCTGGTTCGAAGCGCTCAATCCGACCGCTGCTGCAAAAGTGACCATTGCGCTCACCCGTATGGAACAGGGGAACTTTTCGAAGGTGGAGGGCGTGGGAGCCGGCGTCCAGGAACGTAAGATTGACCACGGCCCAGGCTACCGCATCTACTTCGGCCGAGATGGCGATCGGATCGTGATCTTGCTGGGAGGTGGCACCAAGAAACGCCAGAACAAAGACATTCAGGCAGCCCAGCAGTACTGGACAGACTACAAACGACGAAAGAGACGGGAGACTCGACAATGCCTCTGACACACGACTTCAAAGAAACCGTTCGTCGACGGGCGCAGCAGGATCCGGAATTCCGCTGCGGTCTGCTCCGCGAAGGCGTGGAGGCCATCATCAATGGCGACTTAGAAACGGGGAAGGCTGTTCTCCGCGACTACGTAAATGCAACTGTCGGCTTCCAGGCCCTTGAAACGCATACTGATATTCCAAGCAAAAGTCTCATGCGCATGCTCGGTCCAAAGGGCAGCCCTTCGGCCGTCAATCTCACCCGCATCCTGACCGCGCTGCAAGAAACTGAGGGCGTGCATTTTGAGCTGGCTTTGAAGCGCTGATTGAACTCCGAACAGCCCGATCGGGTAAATACAGGCTAACCGGACTTCCGGATGAACGCCAAAACCTGTTCGAGCGCGTGTGGACACGAGGTTAAACGTGTACACGCGTATCCGTGGAGAGTCGGCATGAGGCGGTTGGAATGCTCGAATCAGGCTTAGTGAACTAAACGCGGTAGAATCGCAGTAGAACTTTTGAACAGAGGCTCCAAGTTGTTGATCTTATAGAGCGGGAAACCGGATTCGAACCGGCGACTTCGACCTTGGCAAGGTCGCACTCTACCACTGAGTTATTCCCGCGATGTAACAGAGTATAAAAAAGTGATGACCCGGAAGCAATCCCTGGCGAAGTCCCTGGGTACAGGAAGGGTGGAGATCGTTGGACTAACGGGAGGTCTTGAGTGCAACCTTGCCAGTCCCGGGTAAGTTGGAGCGATATTGCCGATCCGCGCTGTCCGAAACACAGTGGTAATAAATCCGTAGCCTAAGTTCGACCTGTGCCTGTCCCCGTCGCGCCTGAATGAACCCGTGGGACAACCGGTTCGAATCCATCGTTAGCCACTCAGGCAAACCGGTAAGTAGCAGCCGGAGACAGCAGTCTGGCGGGCCGCGCGAAGACAACGGGAACGTCAAAATTGGAGCCGCCATGGTCCGGAATGATGGCGGTGTTGATGGCGATGGCGGCGCCATTGACATCGAGCACCGGGCCGCCGCTGCCGCCATGAGTCGTATCCGCATCGTAGACCACGGTTGTCTCCGAGAGACGGTCACTTGGAGGACGACTACGAAGCTCATCTTCCGTTTCACAGCGCATCGGAGATAACATCCATCAGATTCGGTATTTTCTCGAGCGATCCCCACTTCCGGAGTGGAGTAGGCCCGAATCAAGGTTAGAGCTCGTCATCGTTCGAACCGTCCGCCGAGGGCGCTCAGAAATCGGCTGGCGCAGGGGCGTTGTTGCCGTCCCAGTCTTTGACGGTCCCGTCCCGGGCTTTCAAGAATCCAAGAAGACAGCCGTTGGAGCCGTCCCTGTGGCGATGGCACCGTACTTTGATGGAGTCTCCGGGCCGCACGTAGTCGCCCGTTACGCCGATGTTTTCGAGGCCGGCCCGACCCGTCGCTTCCAGAGCCCAGATTTGCGCCTCGCCGTTCTCGTCGCTAACGTCCAGGTAAACCCAGGAGTGCGGCGAGATCATATGCACCTCCCGGACCACACCCTCGATATCGGTAAACGTGTCGAAGTAATGGCCATGGGAATGGTGGCCCGACGCCGGCAGCGCAAGTGCGACCCCGCAGATTGCCGCGAAACCCAGATTCAGATTGATACGCATACTTCAGCTCCTTCCTAATCGATACGCGCAAAGGTGCGCACGTTCAGCGCTCCGGGCCACCCGCCCCGGGGGCATCGATCCGGCCTTGACCGGGTCGAACGGCTCGGTCGACGCGGGGTGGGGCGGGGTATCCGTTGGAGTAGACAGCCTCGTAGCGCAGCCCGATCCCGTTCTCGTCAAGCCATCCCAGCGATTGCTGAAAGATTCCCGGTTCCGGATATCCTGCGGGCACCGTTCCCTCGACGATATACAGCTTGTTTTCGTGCATGTGGATCGAGGCAAACGTACGGGACTGATCGGCCCTGCTGGTGAGGTGCAGCGTATGGCCTTCAACGAGGTCCGTGACATTCCACATGTACTGTGTCATATCCGCATCTCGCTCCATGAACTGCCGCGACGCATAGACCATCGCGCCGCGCACGTCGTTTCTCCAGTAGCCAGCGCCGGTCGCGGTCCCTCCCCGGCAGGTTTCAGCGCCGGGCGGACAGGCCTCGGCCTTCGCCGTGAGTATTCGCTCGGCCGCGTTGTAATCGACCACCTTGACGGAATACCGGCTCTGGCCCTGAGCCGCGCTATACATCCGCGCCGGCAGAACCGCCCCGTACTCCGATTGATAAGTGGTCTCTGTGATATCCGGTGCGCCCGGGAAATTGCAGGTGAAGCGGTCTTCCACGCTGGCGAACTCCCTCCATTCCTGGCCGAATCCCGAACAGGGAACAAGGAGTGCCAGGCCCAGCCAAACAATCGGTGTCAGGCGCATCATTGATCTCCAAAAAGGATCTCCAAAAAGGATCTCCAAAAAGGATATCGAAAAAGAATCCCCAAAAAGGCTTCAAGCGCCGTGGTGAATCCACGCAAGCGGTGTCCAAATTTTATTGGCGCGAGGATAGACCATAGAAACGGCCTTTGCAAATTTTTTGCCCGGTGGCGGGAGGCACCGCTGGAGAGCTGATGGCACGAGAGAAGTCACCCCCGTTCAGGGCCCGCACAGGATAGAACATCCCGATCTATCGTCCACTCCGCGTCGGAGAGCCTCCCTCACCCGCGGCGTCTGCAGGATTGCGGCCCACGATCGGAGGGAGGGGGTACTCGCCCATGCCGTGGTAGGCGTTGGAGTATACGGTTTCGTACCGAATACTGTTTCCCTCTGCATCCACCCACCCCAGCGACTGCTGAAACAGGCCCGGCTCCGGATAACCCTGCGGGACCGTGCTTTCCAGAATATACAGCTTGTTCTGATGCATCGCGACGTGTGCGAAGGTACGGGACCCGTCGACGTTGTTGGTCAGGTGTATGGAATGTCCCTCAACCCGGTCCTGCCATTCCCACGCCAGGCTCGTCAGCGTCGCGTCCCGCTGCAGAATCGTGAACGTCGCGTAGAGGATCGCCCCGCGTTCATCCTGCTTCCAGTAACCGTGACCGATGACGGGACCGGCATCCGCGCGGCACTGCGCGTTTCCGGGGGGACAGGTCTCGGAGCGCTCAATGCCCTGTTGTTCGAGGCTGGTGTAGTCGATAACGGTGAGGGCGTAGTGCTCGCCGCCCCGCTCGACACTGTAGACGCTCCCCGGAAGCATGTAGCCCAACTGCGAGGTCCAGGTGATCTCGCCCCGCGTTGGCGGGCCCGGAAAGTTAACCCGGAAGCCGTCTTCCGTGTTGAGGTACTCTGCCCATTCCTGGGCCACTGCGGGCGCGGATACCCCCAGCACCAGTGATAGAAGCAATGCGGTCATGCGCATGACGGTGCCCTCCTTCTGCGGATGTCCTATGCTGCCACAAAAGGGGCTGGGTCCGTGAACACTTCATGGTCGCTCTCGTCGAGTCGCCCGGTCGACGGTCATCGTTCACGGGCGGCGCTGGAAATCCGTTGGAGCAGGCCGACTGATAGCGAACTCCGTTGCCCTCCTCGTCGAGGAATCCCAGGGATTGCTGGAACACCAGCGGTGGCGGTGAATCCGCGGACACTGTTCCCTCCAGGATATAGAGACGGTTTTCATGCATGTTGATTGCGACGAAGGTGCGGGATTCATCGGGGTTGGCAAGGCCGCACTGTACCGCTCGAATCTGCCCGCGCACTCAGCAGAAACTATCGGTGCTGTGAAGCGCAGGTTCAAGGTCGATGCGCCAGTGATTCAAGACACATGCTCGGACACGCGGAATGCATCTTTGATCAGGCGGTATCGCGGCGCCTCCCCTTCCGGTTCGATGACGGCGAGGATGTCGAAACGATACGGTTGATTCCGCACCCGATGCCGCATTCGATATGTGCGTGCAGCCCGAATAATCCGCCGCTGTTTCTTAGAAGTGACGGCATCCTCGGGATTCGGGTCCGCGCGGCGCGCCTTCACTTCTACGAACACGAGGCAATCCCCGTCCTGGGCCACGATGTCGATTTCACCCTGGGGGGTCCGGAACGGAGAGGCGAGCAGCCGGTAGCCGATCGAGCGAAGGTACTGGGCACCCTGGATTTCGGAGCGGCGCCCGAATCCGACCAGCCGGCTCCAGATCAGCGGCAACGGCATGGTTCAGCGTTTCGAGACGGCCGTAATGGCGGCATCCAGAGTCTCGATCCCAAACCGGCATTGTTCAGAATCCACCACAAGCGGGGGCGACAGGCGGATCGTCGACGGCCCGGCTCCCAGGACGATCAGACCGCGATTGAAGCACTCCCGAACGACGGCATCCCGAATATCGCCGGCCGGTTCCTTCGTTTCCCGGTCCCGCACAAATTCCAGACCGACCATCAGGCCCAAACCCCGCACGTCGCCGATGACGTCCTGACGGCGCATCAGTCCTTCGACGCCGGCAAGCAGCACCGCTCCAACCTCACGGCAATTGTCCAGATACGTGTCCTGGATCAAACCCAGCGTGGTCTTGGCCGCCGCCAGGCTCAGCGGATTGCCACCGAAAGTTGAGGCGTGCGCCCCGGGAGGCCAATCCATCAAATCGTCTCGAGCGAGCATCATACCCAGCGGCATCCCGGAAGCAATGCCTTTCGCCAGCGCAATAATGTCGGGTTGATAGTCGAAGTGCTCGAACGCAAACATCCGACCCGTCCGACCGGCACCCGATTGCACTTCGTCGGCAATGATCAAAATGCCGTGCTCGGTGGCCAGCGACTGCAGTGCCGGAAAGAAGTCGTCGGGAGGCACGATGTAGCCTCCCTCGCCCTGCACGGTTTCGACGACGATCGCCGCCACCTCGTCGGGAGCCTGGATTGTCTTGAACACCTTATTGCGAATGTAATCCACAGCGGCCAGGCCCGATCCTTTGCCATCTCGATACGGATTGGGAAAATCAACATGTGTCACCCCGGGCAGGAGCGGTCCGAACTTCCTGCGCTGCGCGGGCTTCGAACCGGTGAGCGACAACGCACCATAGGTCCGCCCGTGAAACGCATTGTGAAAGGCAATGAAGTTCTGGCGCCCCGTATGGAAGCGGGCCAGCTTCATGGCGGCTTCAATGGCCTCGGCGCCGGAATTTCCGAAGTACGTCTTCCATCCGTTTCCATATGGAATCAGCGACTCTACCAACTCCGCGATATCGGGCATCAACGCGTAGTAAAAGTCGGTACCCGACATGTGGATCAGCTTCGCCGCCTGTGCCTGGATGGCCCCAACGATGTCGGGATGACAATGCCCGGTCGAACACACCGCGATTCCGGCATTGAAGTCGAGGAAACGATTTCCGTCGACGTCTTCCACGAGGGCGCCGTGTCCGCCCTCAGCCACCAGCGGATAGGAACGGGTGGCCGCAGGCGACACCCATCGTGCATCTCTCGCGATCACCTCGATCGCCTTCGGGCCGGGAAGCGGCGTGACGATGTTGGGAAGGTTGTCTGGATTCAGTCGGTCGTCTTGCATTTACTCAAACCAGAGGCGGGAGATCCCAACGGCGGATCCGCCTGACCGGCATTAAATCAACGGGCCTAGTGGCCTGTAACAGAGACATCGCCAGTGGCGCCGATGGGTCTTGCCAGGCGAGATCGCGAAGCGAGGAGGGAATGATGCTGTTTCATCATGACCGACGAGCGACAAAGATATCGACGGCAACCCCCATCGGCCCGCAGGGTTCGGGCGGAACGGGGCCGTCTTCGTTGTCGCTCCTCCTCGGAATGTAGGAGCATTCCCTCGTCGTCGACTCCTAGTGTAGTCCGTCACAGTTAATGTAACTTATTCAGCTTTCCTACGTCTGAGTATATATGAGGAGAGCACCGACGATTAAATTGGACATTCCTGTGCGGAAGGAACTGGAGCGACTGAGCCGAAGCCGCAGTGTGGCGGTCCGGTTGGCGGAACGATCTCGAATTGTCTTGCTGGCCGCCGGGGGTCTGGACAATCAGGAGATCGCTGCCAAGTTGGACATCACTCGTCAAAAGGCCGGACGTTGGCGCGATCGTTTCGTTGAAGATGGCCTCGGGGGAATCGAAAAGGACGCTTCCCGCAGTGGACGGATTCCCTCGATCGGCCGCCGGAAGCGGGCCCGGATCGTGAAGAAGACGGTCGAAGGGAAGCCTCCGAACGCCACGCACTGGAGCCGGTCCTTGATGGCCAGGGCAACCGGCGTCAGCGAGTCCACGGTAGGGAGAATCTGGCGGGCTCATGGCTTGAAGCCTCATCTGGCACGCACCTTCAAACTTTCCAACGACAAACAATTTGTCGAGAAGTTGGAGGATGTGGTCGGTTTGTATCTGAACCCTCCGGAAAACGCCATTGTTTTGTCCTGCGATGAGAAGAGCCAGATGCAGGCCCTGGACCGCACGCAACCCGGGTTACCTCTGAAGAAGGGGCGGTGCGGCACCCTCACCCACGACTACAAACGCAACGGGACGACCACGATGTTCGCCGCGCTCAATACGCTGGACGGCTCGATTATCGGGACCTGTATGCCGAAGCATCGTCATCAGGAATGGATCCGGTTTCTCAATCAGATCAAACGTTCCGTGCCGAAAGACAAACAGATCCATATCATTTGCGACAACTACGTCACGCACAAACATCAGAAAGTCGTCAACTGGTTGAAGCGCAACACGCGCTTTCATGTGCACTTCACACCGACCAGTGCATCCTGGCTGAACATGGTCGAACGCTTCTTCCGGGATCTTTCCGAACAACGGCTTCGGCGCGGGGTTTTCCATTCTGTTCCTGAGCTAATCCAGGCCGTGGAGGAATATGTCGGGGGTCACAATCAGAACCCGAAGCCCTTCATTTGGACCGCAACGGCTTCCGATATTCTTGAAAAAGTTCAACGTGCCCGAAAGAAGCTCGATAAGTTACAGTCTGTTTGACGGGGACCACTAGAATCCGGCCCCGTTGCGTTCCGAACGCCACTAGCCCCAAAACAAGCGCATAACCAGTGGACAAACGGCCGGTTCACGGCCGTAAAATTGGAGGCATAAGCTCCCGTTCCCAGATCGCTTTTTCCAGGTATGCGGTTCGTGTTGTATCTGTTTCAGTTGCCGCCTCGCCGTGTCTGTTTGAAGGGTTGAAAGAAACCGAGACCTCGACCGCCCGGGCTCAGATCCATGATCGGGTCAGCATCGCAGAGGTTGACGCAACACATCCACGGCACGAAACAAGACTGGCAACCACGGGTTCCAGGCCATCAGCCGGAAGACGATGCGCCGACCAGTACGCACGAGCTGGCAAGGCACGAGCATGAAGGCGTTCAGGAACGTTTTGAACTCCATGCGTAGCACGGTCTGCTTCTCGGCCTGATACTTCTGGCCCCAACGTCCGGTTTCGGGCAGCAATAACGCAAACCACGCCTTCAGTGTCCAGGCCAGTGAGGCCATCACCATGTAGGCCCAGTTGCTGGTCTGATCCCCGACCGGCATCCCCAAGGCGTGTACGCCGTTCTTGAGCTGCTCAATAAGATTCTCTTGATTGCACCGTTGATTCGCACGCATCACGATCTGGTCCGCAGGATCCGCACGGTTGGTAATGTAGAAGAAGTACCGGATGTCGTCGAACAACACCTGCTCCCCTTTGGCCACCGACAGATTCTTTCGCACCACAACGACGCGGTAGTCCCGATCGCAGGCTCCGGGCCGATACGCAAACTCGGCCACATCCTCGCCCCGCAAGCGGATATTCTCAAAGTCACGCTCCCGAACGATCCGTTCCTTGACCTTGTCGGGACGCTGGCGGGGTTGGCTGGCTACCTCGTACTTGGCGGGACGTTCCAGGCGCGCCCAGCAGTCCGGCTCCAATTGGTCGGCCCGGGCCACCAGGTTTTTCATCGCGTCGATGCCGAAGATGAAGCCCACGCCCTGGTCGTCCCATCCATCCAAATACCGGGTCTGGCTGAAGTCGGTGTCCCCGCGCAGCAGGATCTGATCGAACCCCGCACGCTGGCACAACGCGATTGCCTGATCGAACCGTTTGGCCGCTCCCTCATGCGAGGGCCGGTTGCCGCTCCGGTTCACCAGGTATAACGGTTCGGCCGTGTTCGCCAGCGAAATCAACAGTGGGTGATAACCCCATGTCCCGTCGTAGGCCACGTCCATCCCGTCTTTGCATTCTCCGGTGGTTGGGGCCAATGTCCCGTCCGCCTCCAGAACCGCTTCCTCGAAAAACGCATCGGGCTGCTGGCGCCAGACTTTCAGCCGCACTTTATTGAACGTGTCCATCAGCGACTCCACGTCGTCTTCCTCAAATCGCCGGCAGAAGTCTCCCGCCGTGGTCGGATCCGGAATCCGCTGTGCTCCCAACGCGTCCAGATACACTTCGTCATTGCGCCGCAGTTCGATATCTTCCATACACGTGCCCCCACTCAACGCGTTGTAGGCGATGTTCAACACGTGATCCGATTCCTGGTAGGGCAGATGCCGCTTCAGCACATGCACGTCCTTGTCGATGGCTTCGATCAGTCCGGTCCGCCGCGCCACCTGATGCATCATTCCGATGCCGCCCACCGACAGACCCCTCATCCGGTCTCCCATCTCGTACCGGATGTTGCGCGCCGACAGCATCGGCTTCGCCTGATCTTTCCAATTCCGATCCCCAAGCCGACGCTCAATTCGCCGCTTGCGGTTCCTCATGTTCTTGCGCGTATAATCGTTCATCTGAAATGCCTCCTTCTCCAAAGAATCTGTCCAAGGTTTTTTTCGCACGGAGAGGGGGCATTTCGGGTACTTCGGCGGTTATTCCACTTTCAATTCCTCATCAATCACGCTTGTTCAGGGACTAGCGATGTCTCTGTTACAGGCCACTAGGTTTATCTGTGGCGCCAACGTGTACCTTCTCGCGTGTCTTCAATGACAACGCCCATCGCGAGCAGTTGTGCCCGGATTTCATCAGCGCGTGAAAAGTCGCGGTCGGCCCGGGCCTGATTCCGGGCGGCGACCAATTCCTCAATCCGATCGTCGTCCGAGTCTGGGGCGGCGGCGGGCCCGAAGATTCCCAGGCGTTCGTCAATCACCCCAAACCACTCTTCGATCTGGGTTCGATTCTCTATTCCCAACTCGTTCCTGTCCAGAGCGGTGTTGGCCGCCTTGATCAGGTCGAATACGGCGGCCAGCGCAACGGCCGTGTTGAGATCGTCGTCCATACCGCGTTCGAATCGGGAACGGCAGGCCTCGAGCGTGCCGGACACGGCAGGGCTTTCCCCGTCGACGAGATCGTTCGAACGCAGGCGGAACAGGAATTCTTTGATCCGGTCCAGGGACTGGGCCGCCTGATGCAATCCGTCGAACGTAAAGTTCATCTGTTTCCGGTACGGAACCGACAGCAACAGGTATCGAATCGCCAGGGGTTCGAAGCCCTTGTCCAACAGATCACGCAGTCGATAAAAGTTGTTGGCCGATTTCGCCATTTTCTGGCCTTCCACCCGCAGGTGCTCACCATGGACCCAGAAACGGACGAAGGGCGTGCCGGTCGCGGCTTCACTCTGTGCGATCTCGTTTTCATGGTGGGGAAATACGAGGTCCACGCCACCGCAGTGGAGATCGATGTTTTCGCCCAGACATTTCATAGCCATAGCTGAGCATTCGAGGTGCCATCCCGGCCGACCAGTTCCGATCTCGGTCTCCCAGCGTGGCTCGTTGTCTTCTTTCGGCGCTTTCCAGAGGACAAAGTCCTGCGGGGCTTCTTTGTCGTATTCATCGACGTCGACGGTCGCCCCCGGCCGCAATTTTCTCTTGTCCAAACGCGCGAGTCGGCCATAGGCATCGAACTTCGCTATACGAAAATAGATGGAATCCTCTTCCCGATAGGCATAGCCCTTATCCAACAATTGCTGGACCAACGCGACCATTTCCGGAATATGGTCGGTTGCTCGAACAATAGACTCTGGTTTCTCGATATTCAGGCGATCGCTGTCTTCGAAGAACGACTCGATATATGTCTCTGTATAGGTCCGGATATCCACGCCCGCGTCCAGGGCTTTGCGGATGATCTTGTCGTCCACATCGGTGATATTCATCACTTCGTTCATCGCCCATCCCTTGCTCCTGAGATGCCGGCGCAGGATGTCTTCGAAAACAAAGGTCCGAAAATTACCGATGTGAACGAAATCGTGAACCGTCGGACCGCAGATATACATCCGAACCGTAGACCCGTCAGCGGGACCAAACTCCTCGAGCTTACCGGTAAGCGTGTTTGTGAGCTTCAACATCGCAATTGTCGGGAAATAAGACGGAATTGATTAACAGATTGTCCGGCCAGTGCGTCCAACTACCCATGGTTGATCACGAGGAAAAGATAACAACTCGGCATGGTACCATGACGCCAATGATCCGAATCGTGGCGGTTATCGTTCTGACGCTATTGGCTTTCCGGCCATTGGGGGCGGAGCAGTTCACCATTAGCGTGGGTGTGGACCTGGTGAACGTACTGTTCACCGTCACTGACGACCGGGGCCGGTTGGTGTCGGGTCTCGGGCCCGAAGACTTCATTGTCGAAGAAGACGGCGAGCCACAGGAGATTCTACATTTCGCCCGGGAGAACGAACTTCCGCTGACGCTGGCCCTGCTGATCGACACCAGCCCGAGTGTCCGGCCGGTCTTTGAGGAGGAACAAAGAACCGCGGTCTCCTTCCTCGAATCGATCCTTCGACCCCAAGACCTGTCGCTCATCATTGGTTTCGATCGGGCGGTCACGCTGATCCAGGATTTCACCGAAAGTACAGATCTCCTGGCTGATGCGATTTACTCCCTGGACATCGGAAGCGGCACATCCGTGTACGACGCGGTCTACCTGGCGGGTGAAGAGCGGCTAAGAGATGAAGCGGGGCGAAAAGCGATCATCCTCATCAGCGACGGAGAAGATACGACCAGCCGCATCGACCGCTCGGAAGCACTCATCGGCGCCCACCAGGCTGACGCCGTCATCTATTCGATTTCGAATTCGCTCCCTCGGCGGGGCTTCTTCGGTGGTGGCGGGCAAAGCACGGGCGACATCGGAACGCTCAAGGCCTTGTCGGAAGAGACCGGGGGCGCGGTATTCGTCCTGGACAACTCCGATGACTTCGAAGACATTTTTGCCCAGATCGCGGAAGAACTTCGGACGCAATACAGTCTGGGCTATGTCTCCACGGACCCCGAAAAAGATGGTGATTACAGGGAGATCACGATTCGGCCGCGGAACCGGGACCTCCGCGTTCGTTCCCGCAAAGGTTACTATGCGCCGTATGAGAACGATCGCTGAGACGCTCCTGCTGCTTTCGATTTCGCTGATCCTGGTGTCGGTTTCGCCGACCGTGGCGCAGGAATTCCAGATCAGGACGCGCGTCGATCTGGTTGTCGTCCCATTCAGTGTCAAAGGCGCCGACGACGCGCTGATCGGCGGGATGGCGGCGGCCGACTTCACCTTAGTTGAAGACGAGGTCGAACAGACCATCCAATCGTTCAGCATCGATCCGGTGCCGCTCTCGGCAGCCGTCGTCATCGACACCGGAGTCGATCGAGACTCGCTGACGGCAATCCAGGAAGCCATACCGTCGATCGTGTTCGGTTTCGGTCCACTCGACGAAGTTGCCGTCTACCGCTATGACAACACGGTCGAGGAGGTCCAGGACTTCACCGAAAATCCGGAAGTACTGCGGGCGGCCCTGGATGAGCTGAAGGCGTTCCGTCCGACACCCCAGTTCCTCGGCGGGACCGCGGTCCAGCCCGGGCCCGTCATCAACGGCATACCGACGATCAACACCGCGAGAATTCCGCTCGACCGCGATACACGCGTGCTTCATGACGCTGTCTATCAATCAGCCCTGGCACTGCGCAACCGCCCCGATGACGGACGCCGCAAGATCATCGTCATCGTGTCGGACGGGAACGACACGCGCAGCGTTCAGAAGATTGAAGACAACATACTCTTTCTGATCGACTCGGAAATTCAGGTTTACTCGATCGCACTGGAGACGGGTTTCTTCGGAAGACTGTTTAACACCCTCGACGACTACTCCAGGCTCACAGGCGGCGACATTTACCATGTCGGGATCTCGGCGCTGGAACCGGCGTTTCCTAAGGTGATGGAGCAGGCGCGCAACCAGTATGTGCTGACCTATATCTCCTCCAACGTGGCGCCATCCGACACAATCGTTTTTCGCAGGATCGAAGTCTTCTGTGAAGAACGCTGCGAAATCGTTCACAAGGCCGGCTACTACCAGGTCCCCATGCCGCGTTGATGACGGCAGAATTTGCTTGACACGCAAAACTTTCACCACAATACTAGGCACAGTGAGCATCAGCCTACCCCAACGGGTAGTGTTGACGCTCAATTCTCCCTGAAGGAGGGCAAAGCACAACGCCAAGGATCATACGAAAGCTCCAGTAATACAAAAGGTCGCACTAAGACGACCGGATTACAAACAACAAAACAAGGCGCAAAAGACCGAGAACTAAACACGGGCTGCAGCATATGCAGCCCATTATTTTTTGGGGAAGCGCCGTGTGACTCCCGGGAAGCGGGGACGGAGCAATCCGACGGGGATCACAGATCGACTGCGGGCAGTATTTTGTACGACGTGCGGCATTCTGACCGCTGCTGATGGCGTTCGATGGCCAGGCCGATCAGGCGGTCGACCAACTCGGAATACCCAATGCCCGACGCCTCCCAGAGGCGGGGATACTGACTGATTGATGTGAAGCCGGGAAGCGTGTTGATTTCGTTAACCAAAAACCGCCATGCCCCCTTCCCGGTGTCCTCCAGGAACAAATCCACCCGCGCCATGCCCGAACACTCCAGCACTTTGAATGTTTCCAGTGCCAGCCGCTGGGCTTCGCTTACTTCAGCCGGGTCCAATTCTGCCGGTATGATTAACTGCGCGTCATCGTCGATGTATTTCGCCCGGTAGTCGTAAAACTCCCCGGCGGGCCGCACCTCCCCGGGCACTGAAACCGACGGATTGTCGTTTCCCAGAACGCTGAGCTCTATCTCGCGCGCGGCGACACCGCGTTCGACGATTACTTTCCGGTCGTATTCGGAGGCTTCGATGATCGCATCGCGGAGTGTGTCCCCCGAGTTCACTCGCGTAATCCCGACCGACGAACCGAGATTGGCCGGCTTCACGAACACCGGATACGGAAGCGTCGCCCCATGTTCTCTCACGAATGCGTCGGTTTCCGGGCGGATCAACTTCCAGTAGTCGACGATCGGGAGGCCCGCGTCGCGTAAAAGGCGCTTCATGACGTCCTTGTCCATTCCGACCGCCGAACCCAGGACCCCGGCGCCCACATAGGGCACATCCGCCAACTCGAGGAGTCCCTGGATGGTTCCGTCCTCTCCAAAGGGCCCATGCAGGATCGGAAACACGACATCGAGGGTCGGTTGACCGTCGGGTTCCGGGCTCATGACGACGGGCGTACCGGATTGAATTGTCTGCTGGATTTCTTCTTCAGGAGTTAACAAGGACAGCGGTTGCCGGGCACGAAGCCACTTTCCGTCTTTCGTAATGGCGATGGGCACGACCTCGTAGCGAGAGCGGTCGAGCGCGCGGAGAACACACTGGGCCGACAGAATCGAAATTTCGTGCTCACCCGACCGTCCACCAAATACGACTCCGACCCGAATCTTATTCATCAGACCGGCACTTTAACCAGTTGATCGACCACCTCGACGGCGTGTTCCATGTCTTCACGGGTAACATCCAGGTGCGTGACCATCCGGACGCGCTTGCCGTCGACGGGTCCGGCCAGCACTCCGCGACTCCGGAGTCCGGCAAGGAACGCGGTGGCATCGGTTCCGGCTTCACCGACACCGAAGATGACGATATTCGTCTGGATTTTCCGCGGATCGATGTCGATGCCAGCCACACCGGAGAGCCCCTCGGCCAGCACCCGGGCGTTCGTGTGGTCTTCGTGCAACCGGAGCGGCCCTTCTTCGAGAGCCACAATTCCTGCGGCCGCGACAATTCCGGCCTGCCGCATCCCGCCTCCGAGCATTTTTCGGAAGTGCCTGCACCTGTCGATCAATTCCTTCGACCCGAGGACCAGCGAACCGACCGGTGCACCGAGCCCCTTGCTGAGACAGAACTGAATCGAATCATAGGGCCGGGTGATATCGGCCACATTCTCGTCGAGAGCAAGGGCCGCATTGAAAATTCGCGCGCCGTCCAGATGGACTCTCAAACCGCGTTCGTGCGCACGCTCGCAGATCTCGTCTGACACCGCCGTCGGGTAAACAGTACCTCCGGCCATGTTGTGCGAGTTCTCGAGCGACACCAACTTCGTCTGCGCGCGGTGGTAGGATGCGGGGCGAATGGAATCATCGATCTGATCCCATCGGAGGATTCCGTCCTCACCTTCGATGAGGCGGGGCAGCACGCCGGCAATCGCCGACATCGACGCCATCTCGTAGCCGTAAACGTGCCCCTCGCTCTCGCAGATAACCTCCTGTCCCGGCTCGGTCTGCGCCTGGATACAAACAAGGTTCCCCATGCTTCCAGATGGGACGAAGAGACCCGCTTCGCGGCCAAACATTTCAGCGGCCATATCCTGTAGTCGATTGACGGTCGGATCTTCAAGATAGACGTCGTCACCGACCTCGGCCACCGCCATCGCCTGGCGCATCCGGTCGGAAGGTTGGGTTACGGTGTCGCTTCGCAGATCGACAACAGAGTCGGACATAAAAGTTCCTCGATTACGCCGTTGGCGAGCAGCCAGCCGGGCGGTCTCAATTTCAGAATATTTCCATCGAACTCGACCAGGCCTGCGTCGATCAGGCTGTCCATTCGATCGAACCACTCCTGAGGATAGTCGATTCCGATATCTTTGGCGACGGTCCACACGTCAAACCCGTCCAGACGACGGAGACCCAGCAGGAAGGCCTCTTCCACGCGGATTCGCGCCGTCCGCTCTTCGATCTGATCGATCGGAGTCTCGCCTCGATCCAGTCTGTTCCGATATTCGGTCATCGATCGCGTGTTCCAGAAGCGCACTCCGTCAATGAACGAGTGCGCTCCCAGACCCAGCCCCCGATACGGCACATAGCTCCAATAGCCGAGATTGTGACGACACTGGGCCCCCGGCATGGCCCAGCTTGAAATTTCGTAGTGACCATAACCGGCACAAGCCAAGCGATCCGCGATGCTCGAATAGAACCAGACGTACTCCTCATCGGTGGGCACAGAGGGGGTGTGCTTTCCCCATCGACTGCTGTCTTCCAGTTCCAGGAGATAGACGGACACGTGGTCGGGACGGAGTCGTTCGACCCATGCAAGATTTTCTTCCCATGCCCGACGTTGCTGGCCCGGTAGCCCGGCTATGAGATCGATGCTGATGTTTTCGAAACCCGCTTTTCGAAGTCCTTCGAAGTCGCGGACTGAATCCATCGGCTCATGCAAACGCCCGGCCGATTGCAGGTCGTTGGCGTCGAAGGACTGAACGCCGAGGCTGATCCGGTTGATTCCAAGCTGGACGAATGCATCCATGCGGTTCTCATCCAGAGTGCCCGGGTTGGCTTCGAGCGAGATCTCAGTGGCTCCACGGGGGAGTGCATCCATGAGGGTTTCCAGCAGACCGGTTGCCAGCAGGGACGGGGTGCCTCCTCCCAGATACAGGGTGTCGGTGGATGCGGGAAGCTCCGCCCGCAGAATTTCAGTCTGGAGACATTGAGTGTACCGAGCGTGGGCAGATTCGGGCATGACGACAACCGGGAAGGCACAGTAGTGACAGTGCTGTTCGCAGAACGGGATGTGGACGTACGTACCGAAGCTCACACGCTCTCCTCATGCCGGAGGTCTGCCCACCGGCCCCACTACATGCGTCCATAGACACGGCGGGACAAGGGACCCGCAAGTCGCATGCATCCAGCGCACAGAAGAATCAGGCGTATGAATGGCCGGAGGTAGGAACACGGGGCGAATAAGGCCGCCTTCTCAGTGATGAATGATACGGATTACGATGTCGCCTTCGAACGTGATGAAGTCGGCACCCAGACCTCTCTGGTAATAGATCCAGTCCTCCCGCTCGACCCCGCTGACCGTTTCCCAGACCTTGTCATCAGGACGTCCTTTGGCCATCAGAACAGTCGAGCGGTCCATGCCGATCCTGGCTTCGTTGGCGATGACGGCTTCCTGATACTCATCCGGTAGAGATTCAATACCGGAATCCATGAAGTTCTGCTTCTCGAAATCGAGAACGGGCGCGAGGTAGGCTCGGAGGTCATCGGGAGTTAGACCGTCCGGGGCCTTGTCGTCGAAGTTTAACGTGATCTTGGACCCTTTAGCATTGGCCGTGCTGTCGGAGACGCGCCGCGTGGTGTTTCCAACACCGACCTCCAGGCGATCGAAGAAACTACGTTTGTTCTTCCCTCCGCCGTCGAGTTCCACTTCGATCTTGTCGTCATCGAATTCGATGGCCGTGATCGTCACAACCTGGCCCACAATGATGGAACTCCCTTCTTTCCGGCGTTCCTCGATGAGCCGGTCCTCGTCAATCGCTCCGGAATCAGAAAGACGTACGCCTTCATCGCCGAAGGGCATTGCAATACGGGCGGCCGCGTTGTCGGCGACAAGAGTTCCCAGAATCTGAAATCGATTCTCCCGGGCAACCTGCCCCTCGGCCCAGCTCACGACGCTGAATACAGAAACCGTCAAAATAAGAAGCCGGAGTTTCATCCTCTAAATATTACCATCTCGGTCGCCTGAGTTGTTTGCCCATCGTTAGATCTTTTCTTCTGAAGAGCCTCAACAGAACCAGTGTCCCCGACCAACGTTTCAGAGATGGATCACTGCCTCCGGGTCCCTTCCACTAACAGGATGCTGAAAAAGCCATCATTGGCCTAAGCAGCAACGCCACCCGAGAAGTGTGATTTTCGGTTGGCTCACATTTTCAATGGCTTACAGCCATCATAAATGCCAGCACTTCGTGTGCCGCGCCGCAGACCCGGAACGCACGGTCGCCGGTCACTGCCCAGTGATGGCCTTGTAAACGGGCGTGCTCCGGTTTCAGGTCATCCCGACGCATCACGCTAATTGCCCAGACTGATCATGTTCGAAAACAGCCGGTACGCCCCGGGAACGCCGGCAGGCAGTTGCCGGAAGAACGCGTATCCGGTATACACCCAACGGCCGGACCCGGCTTCGGCGACCATCATGCCACCCAGCCTGGGCTCTTCCCCCGGGTCGTTCGACGCCAGGATGGGCGTATAGCGATCGTCCCAGTCCCCCATAAAATAAAGACCGCGCTCCTGCACCCATCCTTCGAAATCGGCTGCCGTGATTCGGTTGGGAAAGTTGAGCATCGGGTGGTCGGGCTCGACGAACGTGACCGGCGCGTCTTCGACAGTCACGCGGTCGTGCGGCCGGTTGATCGAAAACGGATATGGCGCATAACCATCTTCCAGGGTTTGGTACGTATTGTATTGGACAATCACGGTTCCGCCGGATTCCACGTAGTCAAGCAGCCGCTGGTTATACGCCCTCAGATCCTCCCGTACCGCGTATGCGCGAATACCCAGAACAATCGAATCATAAACGGACAGGTCGCCCCGGGACAGTTCGTCCGATGTCAGGAAAGATACAGGGATGCCAAGTTGTCGCAGCGAGTCTGCGACACGGTCACCCGCACCAGCGACATAACCCACATTTCCGGCCCGGGTTTCGAGCGGAAAAACCGTTACACGCGACCTGGCGTCCGCATAGATGCGCCGCGTTTCGATATGGGGGTAGGCGATGACGCGGTAACCCCGTTGATAGGACCGACCGTCCAGTTCCACCGACGCGCCCACCTCGAATTGGCCGGCCCGGGCGGGCACGTTCACGATGAACGGAACCGCAACGGTCTCTCCGGCCCGACTGAAGCGAACCGTCTCCATTGCGGGAGTTGCCGACCATCCCTCTGGAAGAGTCAAGCTGACCCTGGCCGTGCCTCCCGTCGGCTCCTGATTGTGAAGCGTCACGACGAATTCTTTTTCGCGGGCACCGGTCAGAGGCACGACCGCGCCTTCGGGAGTCAATTGGACCGACACCTCCGGAACGACGCTCACCAGACTTCTCCGCTCACCAAATACATCGTCGACGTAAACGTACTCGGCGTGACTCAGGATTCGGAAAGCACCCCCTCCGAATTCGATCTCAGTCTCGGCTTGCATCAACGGCATCTCGAATGGCAAAGTGGCTGCCTCGGCGTCGGGCCAGGCAAAGCGATCGTCCGTCCGGGGCTCCCGCAACCAGTAGGGTTCGGTAAACGACGCCTGGGCGTGGGGCGCTACTCTCAAGGGCTGTTCAACCCGCTCTCCGGCGGCGACCGCCACCGGAGCCGGGATGCCGACAGTCTGCCAGCCGTCGGGAATGTCGATGACGGTGTGCACCGTCGAGAAGTCGAACGGCCCGTTGTTGGTGACGGCAACGATCAGATCGAATTCCTGACCGGGAACGACGGCATCGTCTGAGGCCAGCACTTCGACACTGACACCGGCAGCCAACGATGCCGCCTCGTGAAAGTCACCCTCCTGGATGCCCAGAAGGAAGTCGACGTGTTCAACCCGGGTCCGCGACCGAAGGTTCTGGATTCTTCCGATTGCCCGAACCACATCGGCCAGAATGGCCGCCGGGTCATCGAGCGTAACCCGGCCGCGAATCGTTTCGATGTCGGACTGGAGCGCTTCCAGGTCTGACCGCAGCGACGGGTCCAGAACGGCCAGATCGAGCAGCGTGTGCGTAGTCCCTTCGAAAATCGAGTCTCCCGGACCACCGGGCCCGACCTGCTCGATCCAGTCGAGGCTCGTGAAGCGGGGCCCGCGTTCTCTGGCCGCTCCCATGGACTGGGTCCGATGCAGACTGCGGCCTTCCATAGCCACTTCGTGATAGGAACGGCCCAGCGCTGCGCCATAGGCACCCACGTTGATTCGGACATCACCCACTGCATCGGAATCCCGCCCGCCGCGGGTGGACACGTAGAGTTTCCGTGCCTGCCAGGGTCGGCCGTGCTCGGGATACCGGTTCGCATCCGCGGCCGCATGAAAGGCTTCCAATGTCGCGATGCCCGCCGCCTGGTGGTGGCCATGACCGTCTGCAGGGGTCCCCGACCAGCGTGAGATGATGACCTCGGGCCGGAATTGACGGATCACGCGCACGAAATCGCCGACGAGTGCAGACTCGCCCCACTTCTCGAGCGTTTCGTCTGCGGTCTTCGAAAACCCGAACTCGTAGTTGGGCGTAAAAAACTGTCTGCCTCGATCGAAGGCCCGCGCCGCCAGCAGTTCCTCGGTACGGATCACACCCAGCGCTTCGAAGAGTTCGGTTCCCAGCAGGTTCTGGCCTCCCTCGCCGCGAGTCGCCGACAGGTAGGCCGTCCGCGCCCCTTCTCCACGGGACAACCAGGCCAACATGGAGCTGTTTTCATCATCGGGATGAGCGCCGGTGTGCAGCACGCTGGAGACTATATCCAGGCGATCCAATGCCTGTTTGAGGCCGGATAATCCCCGATCTTCAGGAATCTGCGCCGCAGATAATGTCGGTAACACCGCCCACACCGACAGCAGGACGGCGGGCAACAATCTCGATTTCATAGAGGGGCACCTATCAGTTTGAAGAAACGCAACTTAAACAGTTTCTTGAGTGCATAAGAAATTGTACTGAATGACGGCGAACAAGGACAACAAGGAAGCAGTTGGCTTCTCTCATACCGATTGACGAACCTACCGCATCTTGAACAATGGAATGATTGAAGAGCTCACGTTTTGAATGGTATGGCAATTTCGAAATCACTCTCCGTGGTGGAAGGGGAACGCTCGGTCGTTCATTCGGACGTCCTGTCCGAACGACCGGCGACCCTTGCCATCATCCTGATGGCAAGGCCTATTGAGGATCGACACAATCATGAGGCAGGCCAGAGCAAGACCCGCAGCGGTCCCCCGGTGCGGGTGGACAACGAGGTGGAACCGAGGCGTCAGGGGGATAAGATGATCCGGTAGAAGTAGAAACCACACTTGTTGCGAACTCAAGTCACTCCCAATCCCCCCCTTCAGTAGTATGTCCCAATCTTTGATAGTACGATAACCCCATCCACAGGAGGTGAACGAAGGATGCTGATCGGATTGACGGGTCCGAACGGTGGCGGCAAAGGTGAAGTGGCGAGCTACCTCCAAGGAAAGAGCTTCGCCTACCACTCGCTCTCGGACGTGATTCGGGACGAGGTCCGCTTGCGTGGGGATGAACCGAGCCGTCAAAACCTGATCCAGACCGGAAATGACCTCCGCCAGCAATACGGTTTCGCCGTCCTTGCCCAGAGAATCCTCGCCAGAATAGAGGACGGAACCAACACCGTCATCGACTCAATCCGCAATCCGGCCGAGGTCGAAGCGCTTCGAGCCAGCGGACATTTCCGCCTGGTTCTCGTCGATGCGCCCCCCGATATCCGGTTTCGCCGCTTACAGAGCCGGAACCGCGAAGCCGATCCCAAAAGCTACGACGACTTTCTGGCGCTCGAAGAGCGGGAGGCCAGTGGCGGGGCTCATGCCCAGAACCTCCGACAAGTCGAAGCTCTGGCCGACCATTCGGTGCAGAACGATGGCACGCTGACAGATCTCCACCACACTACCGATTTGCTCCTTCTGCAGTTGCTTCGGGAGGTTCCGCGACCGGGTTGGGATCAGTATTTCATGAACATTGCGAAGGTCGCCGCCTCACGGTCGAACTGCCTCAAACGGAAGGTGGCGGCAATCATTGTCCGGGACAAACGGATCATTTCAACCGGATACAACGGCACACCCCGCGGCACCCGAAACTGCAACGAGGGCGGCTGTCCCCGATGCAACAGCCTGGCTTCTTCAGGAACGGGCCTGGATGAATGTCTCTGCTCGCACGGTGAAGAAAACGCCATTGTTCAGGCAGCTTACCACGGTGTTGGATTGTCGGATTCGACGATATACAGCACCTTCGCCCCGTGTCTCCTCTGCGCAAAAATGATCATTAACTCTGGAATATCCGACGTGGTTTACAACCGGGACTACCCGCTCAACGACAGCGCTTTCAGCCTGTTCGCCGAAGCGGGGGTCAAGGTTCGCAAACTCGAACTGGAAGCGGGAAGCAGTTCCCGGTGACACACAAGGAAATCTCGAATCGGCCCAGCGGGACAGGGGGCGGTCTCACGGCACCGGTCGTCATTCAATACCGAGAGGTTCAAAACAAAGAGGTGGAGCCGGCCCGCCCAGCGTAACACGATCGGTCACCGGCCACGGTCTTAAGCTAATCATCACGTGGAGCGTAGTATCCGCTCCGGGCCTTGACCTCAAAGTCATCATCGATGGGATCGAGTCGTATTTCCCGGTAACTTCCGTCCCGGGCAAGATTGGTCGGGACGTATGTCAGCGTGTACTGGGCGCGGAGCGCTTCGCTGATGTTCTGAAAGGTGATTGCCAGTTGCTCGATCCTGAGCGGGAAGAAGGCCTGTCCACCGGTCTCTTCGGCAAAGGTCTCCAGCGTCTCGTCGCCACGCCGCTGTGCCCGGGTCTCGAAGTTCGCGCTCGAGTTGGTGCTGATCGTATATACGGCAACGTTATTTCTCTGGGCCATCTCGAGGGTTTCGGTCAGCGAAAAACGGCTGGCGTTGTCATCGCCGTCGCTGATGACGATCATCACCCTCCGGCCTTCCGGCTCGTTCACCATTTTTTCGCTGATCGACAAATAGATCGCGTCGTAAAGGGACGTGCCCCCGCCGGCACGAATTTTCCGGACGCCGTCAGCGAGCGTTTCGGGGTTGTCGGTGAAGTCCTGTAGCAGATCGACTCCAGAATCGAAAGAGACCAGCATCCCGCGATCGCGTCTCCTTTCGATCGTTGAGTAGAAAAATTCGATGGCAGCCTCCTGTTCAAAGCGAAGCCTGTCGCGGATACTGCCGCTGGTATCTACCAGTAGAGCGATCGTCAGTGGCAGGTCTGTTTCGGAATCGAAGTTCGTGATTGTCTGGAGCTGGTCGTCCTCGTAAACGCGAAAGTCATCCCCGGTCAGGCCCGTAAACAGTGCGTCGCTCCGGTCGGTCACGGTAAAGAAAACGTTGACCAGGTCGACATCGACAGAAATGGTCGTTGCGTCGTCTGAACCCGAGCCTGCACCGACAGGCTGCTGGGCGGATCGAGACTCGGGATGCGCGGGGTGGCTGAGCCACAACGTCACGAGTACGACCAGAACGGCTGTTTTCTTCATCAAAGCCTCAGGCAAATTATTTCGAATAATTATAGCATCTGTCTGAACTCGGGCTCTTCCACGACGCGGATGCCAAGCCGGGTTGCTTTCTCGATCTTGGATCCAGGGTCCGCGCCCGCCATCACGAAATCCGTTTTCCGACTCACCGAAGATGTGACCCGTCCGCCCCGCGCTTCGATGATTTCTTTCGCTTCTTCGCGGGTCATATTCTGGAGCGTACCCGTGACTACGATGGTTTGACCGGCAAAAACCTGCGCCGGACGGTCCGGTGGCGGACCCGCCGATACCATTTGCAGTCCGAAAGCTCCCAATCGCGCGATCAGTTCACGGTTGTTCACTTCCCGCATGAAGCGGTATACGGTTTCCCCGACGATCGGTCCGATTTCGGACACCTGCTCCAATTCCGCCTGCGATGCGTCCATCAGATCATCCATCGAATGGAAATATCCGGCCAGGATCCCCGCTGTACGATCACCGACATGGCGAATTCCCAAGCCGTAAATGACCCTGCTCAGAGCGAGCCCGCGGCTGGCTTCGATTTCCCGGACCAGATTCTCGGCGGACTTCGCGCCCATTCGCTCCAGCGACACCAGTTGTTCAGCCCGGAGCTCGAACAGATCCGAAACGTCTTTGAGCAAGCCGCCATCGACCAACTGGTCAACGAGCCGCTCGCCGAGACCGTCGATGTTCATGGCCTTCCGGGAAGCCCAGTGAAGAAACGCCTCCTTCACTTTGGCCGGACACGTCTGAGAAAGACAGCGGCGGCGGACCTCGCCGGCCTCGCGGAAAACGTGACTCTGACAGATAGGGCACGTTTCGGGCATCCTGAATGCCCGCCGATCGAAGGCGGGCTCGACCACCTTCACCACTTTGGGAATCACATCCCCGCCACGTTCGATCAGGACCCGATCGCCAATCGACACACCCAGCCGCTCTATCTCGTCTTCGTTGTGCAGGGACGCATTGCGGATCGTGACTCCGCCCAACTCCACGGCTTCCAGTTCTGCCACCGGCGTCAAAGCGCCGGTCCGGCCAACCTGCACGCGGATATCCACCAACCAAGTAGTCGCCTGGCGCGCGGGGAACTTGACAGCGATCGCCCACCGCGGCGCTTTTGCGGTCGCTCCAAGTTTTTCGTGAAGGAATGTAGAGTCCACCTTCACGACGAGCCCGTCAATTTCGTAGTCCAGTTCCTCGCGCGAGGACTCCCAACGCTCATAAAAGGCGATGACCTCATCGAGGGAGGGCGTGCGAAGCCAATTCGGATTGACCTTCAAGCCGAGTTCGGACAGTCGTTCGAGGTCTTCTCGCTGGGACGTCTGATGCGGCAGGAGCGTATAAGCAAAGAAGTCGAGGGGTCGCTCGGCTACCAGGGCGGGGTCGACCTGACGCAGTGAACCGGCAGCAGCATTTCGGGGGTTCGCGAATCGTGGAAGATCCCCCCGATCACGCTGCGCGTTGAGGCGGGCAAAGGCCCCCCGACCGAGAAACACCTCCCCGCGCACCTCGATGGAAACCGGTTCCCTCAATCGCAATGGGATGGATCGGATCGTACGCACGTTTGCCGTCACGACCTCTCCGCTCCGGCCATCACCGCGCGTGACGCCCATCTCCAGACTTCCGCCGTCATACATGAGATTCATGCTCAAACCATCGATCTTCATCTCAACGACGTAGTCGATGACGTCATCGGGCACACGTTCCCGCACCCGCCGATCCCAATCGCGGAGTTCGTCGATCGAGTACACGTTGTCAAGGCTGAGCATGGGCTCCCGAAAGGTGTGGCTAGGAAAGCTCCCACTCACCTGTTCACCCACACGCTGGGTGGGGGAGTCCGGGGTGATGCGCTCGGGATGCTCCCGTTCCAGTCCCTGAAGCTCCTTTACAAGCTGGTCGAACTCGTAGTCGGAAAGCGTAGGGTCGTTCTGAACGAAATAGCGGTACTCGTGCCTCCGAATCTTGTCGCGCAAATCCTGAATTCGTTTGTCGAGTGTGTCCATTTTTGAGGGTTAACTTTATACCTCGAATCCGGGCCAACCCGGGTCTCGAGAGCCGGTGGATCGCACCAGATTGGGGACTCCTGTTCTGTTGAGGATCCGAACTGGTCGTTTCTCAAGCGAGCTTCCACGGTATCAACAGTTAGCCGCTCGGCCCTGTGGGCGGCCCCACGGGCGCGGCCGGAGCGGCGGCTTCGCAAAGTTCGATGTCAGCTTCAACGTCAGAAGGTAACGTTAGAAGGTATTGTCGCCAAGATCGATGTGCGGGGGGAGTACTGCGACGTCGAAATGAGTCAGCAAATCAAAACAGGGATGGCGACACTGTCCGCGCTGCCATAGGTGTCGGACCCCGCTTAACCGCTTATCCGCCACCGTGTCGCCCGCACACACCTTGGTGCGATTGGAGGGAACCAGTGTGCCTTCGCCCCCACAGTGCGGGCTCGACCATTCTCCATTGCCGGATGGGTCCTAAGAAACGATGACCCAGCGCCTGGCGAGCTGATCTTCCATGTCGCGGAAGCTCAGACAGAACCGGTTGTAATTCCATACGGCGTGACTGATGACTTCGGGCGGGATACGGTGTCCGTAATAGCGGGATCGATCGGATTTCATGGTCTCAGTCCGCCATCGGCCGGACCAACCTGACATTTCAAATGGAAGAGTTGAGCCTGTCGTCGGCGCCGATCGTCCGCCGAGGAAAACGGGGACCCGGTGACATCAGGGCGTTGAGACCAGGTCCGGGTCGATCCCCTGTTGCGGCAACCCGAGCCGGACCTCTCCGACAAGTTGAGCTGGCCTGAACGGCTTTGCCAGGTATCGCTCTCGACGTGGTTCGAAATCGGGGAGATCAGTCGAAGAAAGGGGATGCCCTGAAACGTAGAGTACGTGGATGCCGGGAACCAGCTTCCGCAGCCGCTTGGCCAACGCCACTCCGCCCATCAGGGGCATCATAACGTCGGCCACGAGCATGTCGACTTTGAGGCCTCCCTCAACGAGTGCAACCGCTTCGACTCCGTTTCGTGCACTTGTGACCTTGTACCCTTCAGATACCAGGACTCGAGTGGCGAGTTCACGAATCCCGTCGTTGTCCTCCGCAACGAGGACAGAGCCCCGGTTCCGCTCTTTCTCGGAAGTATCGATCGGCGGGGCTGGCGCTGCTCCAAAAGTCGGAAAGTAGAGCGAGAACGTAGTTCCTTCGCCGACCTCGCTCCGCACCGATATGGACCCTCCGTTCTGACGAGTCAGGCCGTACACCGTGGCCAAACCGAGACCCGAGTTCTGTTCGCCTTGTTTCGTCGAGAAGAACGGTTCGAACATGCGACTCTTTGTCTGAGGATTCATTCCCTGTCCGTCGTCGGTCACGGTGAGCAGTACGAATGACGCATGAGGGTTCTCCGGCACGATCCGCGCGACCTCGGACCGGGTCGCATGTCGGATCTCGATCTCGAGCCGACCACCGGTCGGCATCGCATCCCTTGCGTTGATTACCAGGTTGAGCATGATCTGGCCGAGCTGTGGGCGATCGATCGTGATCCACCGGGCTGATGGATCCGACACCACCGATACTGTGATTTCATCGCCGATTACGGGGTTGAGCAGTCGCACTATATCCAGCACAGCTTCACCCAACTCAACGCGTTCTGGACGGTGTGTCTGTTTGCGCCCAAACGCGAGCAGTTGTGACGTGATCTCTGATGCCCGGTCCACGGCATGCGAAATCTCCTCCAGCGTCTCAGGCGCCGGAGCCGACAGCGTCTGCCGGCGCATCAGCTCCACGTGCCCAAGAATTACCGTAAGGAGATTATTGAAGTCGTGCGCGATGCCGCCGGCGAGGCGACCAATCGCTTCTAACTGCGCTGCCTGTCGAAGTTGCTCTTCCAGGCGATCGCGGTCGATCGCCAGTCCGATCATCCGGGAAGCGATCGCGAGGCCATCCATTTGGCTCGGATTGGGCGATCTCGGTTCGTCAGCATAGATCGCGACCGCGCCCATCACGGTGCCGTCGCTGGCGGCAATGGGATGTGACCAACACGCGCAGACACCCGCGAGTTCAGCCGCCTCGCGCAAGTCACGCCAGAGCGGGTCCTCGGATATGTCCTCGACAATGACGGGCACGTTCCAGAACGCCGCGGTGCCGCAAGAACCCACGGTCGGTCCGATGTGCAACTCTTCAACCGCGTTGTTGTACTCGGCAGGGAAGCTCGGACCAGCGCCGACCAAAATGCGGCCCGTTTTCGGATCGACGAGCAGAATCGAGCATCTCATGCCCGGGTTGGACGCTTCGACTATGAGGGCCATCGCCTCGAGCGCCTCGGCCTTCGTAGCCGCCGCCGCAAACTCAGGCGTAGTCGAAGTTCCCGACGTACCCGCCACTCTCCCAAACGCAAAGGCCCCCTCGGCCGCAGTCTTAACGGTCCAGTCGAAGCAGATCCACTCGTCTCTCCGCATCGTGCTGTGTCGAGCACTCACCGAGCCGGAACCCGACTTGAGCGCCGCTCCCAGGGCCGAGCGGTCTTCGGGATGAATCCAATCGAGCAAGGGACGAAGCCGGAGTTCGTCAGTTGTGAGTCCCAGTAGCTTTCCGAAAGACCGATTCGTTCGTGTCTCTGCCGAGACCGCGCTCCGAATGATGACCGGGGCATCGGATTGGAAGTTCATTCGCTCATCCAAGTCTGCACCGATCGGACACTTGCGTCTCGACGGATGGGTTGACGAGTGGAAAACGTTGTTGGACGGAGACATATAACACGCCGGAATATGAGAAGTCGACCGGATTCTCATCGGGGCGGCTCAAACCGAAGCTACACTGTCAATCGGGTCGTGGTCATCAACGGATTCACTCCCACTGTCGAGAATCTCATAACTTACTTTCCCTGGGCACGATCCTTCAGATACAGGAACAATCTTCACAGAATTCACAGTCGTCGTGACCGCTCGGTACTAAGGCAAGGGCATTGTCACGTTCAACAGCAATCGGCAATACCCCTGGCGTGCAGTCGAAAAAGACGACAATGTCACCGACATCCTCGTACAGTCGAGACGCAACCGGCGTGAAGCTGAGCGCTGCTTTCTCAGTCTCTGGAAGGGTGAAGGGAGGGCTCCCTTTTGCCTCGTCACCGACAAGCTGAAAAGCTGCGGCGCGGCGCTACGAACGATCATGCCATCGGTCCACCACGAAACCGATCAATACGCGAACAATCGAGCGGAAGTTTCACACCAGCCCGTCCGACAACGAGCGAGACATATGAGAAGCTTCCAGTCACCGGCGCAGAGTCAACGACTCCTCCTGTCCACGGTCTCGTTCTGAATCTCTTCCGCCTCGGAAAGCACCAAGTGAAATTCTATCCTTTCCGAATGCTCCTAAAACGTTCTCGCGCAACTTGGGTTGCGGTCACGGTGGAGTGATCAATTGCCGGGGATCCCACCGCGATTCGGGCTTTCGCAATCAACTTGACACTACCCTCCGCTGCGCAACGACCTGTTCGGTTTCTCTTGACCACCGGTTTCCCTCCTGGAAATCGTTCCCGGACCGATATGAACGGTATGGCTACGGTTCTTCAACTGGCCCGGGAAATCCGACACCACATCGTCAGCCACTCCACCGGACGCCTGAAGGTTACATACCCTGGCTGTTCTCGAATCGTGGACTTCTCTGAAGGAACAATCGTGAGCGCCCCCGACGGGGTGCTCCGCTGCTTCGAACAAGCCCCACGCGATTTCTCCTTCCGTCGGATGAAGGTAGCTCTCCCGAACGCGTTGCAGAGTGGCGGGGCGCTTCTGATCGAAGCGATGGAATCGATGGACTCGGAGCCCCTCCGGCGAGTTTGGGAGCCCTACAAAGACTGGACAATCTTGCTTCCAGAAGACCCGGAAATTCACGACACGCTTGTCTCAGCCCATTTCGATCCAGGCGCGGGGCACCTGAGACGCATGCTGAGGCTCGCTGTTTCCGGCGTACTGACACTGCTCCCCCCCGATGCAGAATCGATGGACGAGGAAATGGAGGAGATTCGTCGAGCGACCGAAGGCAGGGATTACTGGCAGGTGCTCGGCGTCGCCCGCAGCGCGTCATCGGGAGAACTCAGGAGAGCCTACAGGAAACGGGTTCGGCAATTTCATCCCGACCTCTGGCACTCCAGCGGGGACCACACGCGCAAAAATCGGGTCGGAGCCGCATTCCGGGATGTCTGTTATTGCTATGAGCAAGCTCAGCGGGCACCGGGGGGAGTGCGTTCGGCGACAATGACCCCACCTCGCCAGCAGACAATCTCTGCCATCGTCGCTCGGAACGCTATGGTAAGGACACCGATACCGGACCCTCAAACAATGGCGCCCCGATCTCGAGCAATCCGCGGGGAACCGGCTGCGGCGGTCGACTCTTACAAATCGCCCGGAAAAACAGACAGTCGGGTCGGTGATAGCACATTCCGGCGAATACTCGAGAAGATGATCAAAGCCGCTTGATCGGGGCCGGCATTGGCGGGGCTCAGGCAAGAGAATAAAAAAGCCCCCAACCCTTGGGAGTCGGGGGCTTCGATGGAGTCGGTCGAGTCTCTAGTACATTCCGCCCATGCCACCCATGCCGCCAGGAGGCATGGCCGGGGCACCGCCGCCCTTTTCTTCTTCCGGAACGTCCGCCACGAGAGCTTCAGTCGTCAGCATCAGCGATGCGATCGAAGCCGCATTCTGCAGCGCCGTCCGCGCAACCTTGGCCGGATCCAGGATACCGGCATTGATCATGTCGGTATAATCTTCGGCGCTGGCATCAAAACCATAGTTGGGCTGCTTGGATTCTTTGACCTTGCCCACAACAACCGCCCCTTCATGGCCGGCATTTTGCACGATCATCCTCAGGGGCTCTTCCAGAGCGCGCTTCACGATGTTCACACCGATCTGTTCATCGCCTTCGTGTGACACCTTCTCCAAGGCTTCCAGACATCGAATAAATGCGACGCCGCCGCCCGGGACGATGCCCTCTTCGACGGCTGCACGTGTGGCATGCATCGCATCTTCGACGCGCGCCTTCTTTTCCTTCATTTCGGTCTCGGTTGCGGCACCGACCTTGATGACGGCAACGCCACCGACAAGTTTGGCCAACCGTTCCTGAAGCTTTTCCCGATCGTAGTCTGAAGACGTATCTTCGACCTGGACCCGAATCTGTTTGACCCGGCCCTCGATGGCTTCGGTCGAACCGTCGCCTTCGATGATCGTCGTGTTGTCCTTGTCGATCGTGACTTTCTTGGCACTTCCCAGATCGTCGAGCTGAATGTTTTCCAGCTTGATACCCAGGTCTTCTGTGATCGAGCGGCCGCCCGTCAGGATCGCGATGTCATCGAGCATGGCCTTGCGGCGATCGCCGAAGCCCGGAGCCTTGACCGCAGCCACCTGAAGCGTCCCACGCAACTTATTGACCACCAGAGTCGCCAGTGCCTCGCCTTCGATGTCCTCGGCGATGATCAGCAGCGGACGGCCCAGTTTGGCGACCTGTTCCAGCGTCGGCAGGAGGTCCTTCATACTGCTGATCTTCTTTTCGTGAATCAGAATCAGACAGTTCTCCAGAACCGCTTCCATGCGTTCCGAATCGGTCACAAAATAGGCAGACAGGTAACCGCGATCAAACTGCATGCCTTCGACGACTTCCAGCGACGTCTCGATCGCCTTGGCTTCTTCGACCGTGATGACGCCGTCTTTACCGACGCGGTCCATGGCGTCAGCAATGATCCCGCCGATCGTGGCGTCGTTGTTGGCCGAAACGGTGGCAACCTGGGCGATCATTTCACCCTTTTTGACTTCCGTCGAGAGGCTGTGGATCTGCTCCACCGCCACGTTCACGGCACCTTCGATCCCGCGTTTGACAGCCATCGGATTCGCGCCGGCTGCAACCGTCTTCACACCTTCGCGGAAGATGGCCTGTGCGAGAACGGTCGCCGTCGTGGTCCCATCACCGGCCACGTCGCTCGTTTTAGATGCGACTTCCTTCACCATCTGGGCGCCCATGTTCTCGACGGGGTCGTCGAGCTCGATTTCCTTGGCGACGGTCACGCCATCTTTCGTGATCAGGGGAGATCCGAATTTCTTGTCGAGTACGACGTTGCGGCCCTTGGGCCCCAGCGTCACTTTCACGGCCTCGGCCAGTGCGTTTACGCCCCGCAGAATCGCCTGACGAGAGTCTTCACCATGTATAATCTGCTTAGCCATTTTTAATATATCCTCCTACTTCTTCGCCTTTTTCGCCTGCTTGGCCGCAGAAGTAATACCCAGGACTTCCTCTTCGCGCAGGATCAGGTACTCCTCATCGTCCAACTTGATTTCCGTCCCCGAATACTTGCCGAACAGGACCCGATCACCGGCCTGGAGTTCCAGCGGCAGAACCGTCCCGTCCTCAAGCCTCTTGCCGTTCCCTACGGCTACAACTTCGCCTTCCTGGGGTTTTTCTTTGGCCGAATCCGGGATAATGATTCCCCCGCGAATCGACTCCTGTTCCTCGATGCGCTTGATCAGCACGCGGTCGTGCAAAGGTCGCATGTTCATCTGTTTTTTTCTCCTAAGCTCTTAAGAACCTTACGTCAGAATCGTTAGCACTCAACAAGGCTGAGTGCTAATAGTAGGAGAATTCGCCCCATGGTGTCAATAGTGCTTCGCGGGTTCGACGGAGGTGTTTTCGCCAGGCGGAGAGGGATGCGAAATTTGGCAAGCGGTGCAGAATATGCGCAACCCCAGGGCTACGGGCGGCTAGGAGTCTGCGCGGCAGAAGGACCAGAAATGGGCAGAAAAGGATCGAAGATAGGACATGCCACGAACTTACCGAACGTATATTCCAGAACAGAGCCTGCTGATGCCTCCATCATTGAGAGATTGGCTGGCTGAAGATCACCTGTCGTACTTCATATCGGACGCCGTGGATGCGATGGATTTGAGCGCGTTCGAACAGAGGTATGGAACGGACGGGCCGGGCAATCAGGCCTTCGATCCGCGGATGATGGTGAAGGTGATGATCTACGGGTACGCGACGGGAGTGTTTTCGTCACGGAAGATTGCAGCGAAGATGACCGAAGATGTGGCGTTCCGGATGTTGGGAGCGGAGAACTTTCCCGCGCACCGAACGATCTCGGATTTTCGAAAACTGCATCTTGAAGAGTTCGGGAACTTATTTGTGCAAGTGGTGAGGATGGGGCGGGAAGCCGGGCTGGTGAAGATGGGAACGGTGGCGGTGGACGGGACGAAGATGCGAGCCAATGCGAGCAAACGCAAAGCGATGAGCTATGAACGCATGAGAAAGCAGGAGACCGAATTGGGCGAACAGATTCGGGATCTGTTGAACCGGGCCACGGCGACCGATGAGGAAGAAGACCAACGTTACGGCAAGGACCGGCGCGGTGACGAACTGCCCGACGGGTTGGCGACCCGCACGAAGCGGCTGGCCACAATCCAGACGGCGATGAAGCGACTCGAAGAACGTCAGATGGCGGCAGACCAGGAAGCGGAAAGGAAGCCTGGAGACGACAAACCGGGAAGCGGAAAGAAGGGCAAACCATTCAAACGCCCGAGGGGTGAACCCAAGGGGAAGGCCCAAGACAATTTCACCGACCCGGAAAGCCGGATCATGAAGACCTCGGCCGACGGGTTCCAACAATGCTACAACGCGCAGGCGGTCGTGGACGCGGAGGCCCGAATCATCGTCGCCACAACGGTGAGCAACAATGCTTCAGATACCGGGCAGTTGGGACCGACTCTGGATGAGTTGAACACGAATCTGTCGGAGCGTCCAGACCGGGTGCTCGCGGATGCTGGATACCGATCCGAGTCGAATCTGCGAATGCTGGAACAACGTCAAATAGATGGGTACGTTCCGATGGGTCGTGAGAAAGATCTCGCCACGGCCCCACTCCAACCCGAAAGCACGGCCCTGGGCCGCATGGTCCGAAAGATGAAAAGCCAGACGGGGCGTGATCGCTACCGGGCCAGAAAGCACATCGGTGAGCCGCCGTTCGGGTGGATCAAGTCGGTGCTGGGATTCCGACAGTTCAGTTTGCGAGGCTTGGACAACGTCACCTGTGAATGGAGCCTGGTGGCTCTGGCAGTGAACTTACGACGGATGAACGGGAAGATCGAATGGGCTTAATCCGCATCACCGGGACCCATAACGCTCTCCACAGGACCAACGGATCGAGTCCCCACAGCTCGGAGCTGCCCATGTTGGGAAAATCGGGCGGCTCTCCTACAAAGACGCTCTCGAATCGTCACAAATCCGAGTTATTCAGCCTCTGCCGCGCAGACTCCTAGGTGTTGCTAACCGGACGCCGCTGTCGAACAGATCGTTGACGGCAGGGGAAATGTGGGACGGAGAGCTATGCCTGTCTTCGCCCGGTCTTCCGGATCTCTGAGCGGCACAAGTCTCCGAGCCTCATACCGTTACAACTAAAGCGTCAGGAACGCCGTTACAACTAAAGCGTCAGGAACGGTCGCAGATCACGGACGTTTCCGAGTTCCTCGAGTGCATTGACCTGATCGATGATCGCTTCCGTCTTTGCATCACCGAGAATGGGCGCCATGAGCCCGCGGGCTTTCGCGGCGACGGCTTCTGTGTCGAGTGGATTCTCCGGCGTGCCGGGGGCGTGGCTCACGAACAGGCTCACCTGGCCCCCGTCGCGGGTGGTCACTTCGACGAAACCGCTGCGCGGGGCCTCCAGCACGACGAGGTCGGGATCCGCCACCAGCTCCACACGCTGACGCGCAGCAACGATTGCAGGCTCCGACATGCGCTCAAAGGAGTGGCTGTTCTCAAAATTGATTGTGCCGTCCACCAGGGCCACGGCCATGATGTGCTGGCAGTTGACATCGGGCATCGAACGGTTGTCGACGATGCGTGCACCGTCTGCGGGGAGACGCACCAGAATATGCTCGACGTTGTCCACCGTCAGGCCATGTTCGTCGCGCAATGTGAAGAAGGCCGCCAGCGGCGACTGGATCGGGTAGCCCACCGGGAACGTCTTGATCGCCGTTTCCTCAACATAGAATCGTCGACCCAGGTCCGTCACCATTTCCTCGGGCGCGGCATCGGTGGACAAGGCATCGAGGACGTTGCGTTCGCCTTCCAGTGCATCCAGGACACCGGTGAATCCGCTCTGGATCATCGTCGCCCCGGCAACGCCGTTGCGTGCTCCCATGCCACTGAAGTCAAAGGCCTTTTCGATATGCTCGACGTCCCGGACCCAGCTCCAGACACCGGATACCTGCTGCACTGCATAGGAAATGGCATAGCGCATCCCGATCTCATCGAACCGCGCGAGAGCCGCGGCCGCGGCCGCGGCTCCAAATGTCGAGCTGTAGCCCTCCGCACTCCGAAACTTCGCCCGCACCAGGGCCGGTCGCAGCGCAACCAGGAACCGGCAGCAGAGATCGTATCCGAGCGTGATTGCCCTGAGGAGTTCTTCGCCCGTGCTGCCTTCGCGCTCGCCCATGGCAAGTGCCGCCGGTACAACCGAACAGCCGGGGTGGGCCTTGGTGAAGGGGTGGAAATCATCGGTCTCATCGGCATGGCCGGACATCGCGTTGGCAAACGCGGCGTTGACGGCCGACGTCATGATGTCGGTGGTCGCGACGGATGCTTCCGGGATGCCTCCCTGCTGGCGCACATAGTCGATCGCGACCTCCCCGGGCTTCAGGCGCGCGCCCGATACGATCGCACCGAAGGTATCGAGAAGCCGGTGTTTGGCCGCGAGCGCTACGCTGGTCGGCAACGTCAGCTCTCGAGCTTCGACCATGTATCGTGCCAGCCGACCCGTCAGATCGGGGGTGCGCGGCGCCGTCGGTGTTGGCTCAACATCCACAGTCTCCGGGCCTTCACTGACTGAGCAGGCAGAAATCGCGGCCGCGGCCAGCAATCCGCCCGCGGCGCCTGCCAGGGCGCGGCGCCGCGTGATTCGCCCTTCGGCCTCGCCCTGAAGCGGATTGTAGTTACCCCTGCGATCATCACGCACGTCTGCCTCCTTACAATTTGCAGTTTGATCCGATTTTCCCGAGTCGATCCCCGGCTCCGTTCACCCGTATTAACAGGTTGAAGCCGACGATCCAACAGTGCGCCGCAATTGTCCCCTCAGTTGGTGGGTTTCTCCCACCCCTGCTCGAAGTGCCTCTCCCAGTTCTGGGCCCAGGGCCGGCCGAAATAATCGATGTAACCCTCGTCATAGGGCAGCAGCTGTGTGGGTCTGCCGTCGGGACCGTTGACAATATTGCTCATCACACGGCATTCAACAAAGGTATAGCGCATGTCGGGATCGTCGAGTCCCGCCTGGAGATTCCATTCGGTTACCGTGTGCAGCGGCCGCGTGAAGGCTTCGGGATCGTAAAATGTCGTCTCGATGATGAGGCCGTTTCCGTTCGGGTTCGATCGGACGACCTCCACCGTCTCCATCGAATAGCTGTACTCGAACATCGAGATACCCAGCGTCCACGCCTGGACGTTCGCCGTCCAGCTCACCAGGGTGTCGCCATCCCAGAAGCCGATGGTTTCCCCATACCATTGGGGCACCTCCTGCACGTGCCCTCGGCCAACGAGCACCTTGCGGATGAAGTTGTCGGCAACACCGCCCAGGAACTGAACCTGCAGCGGATTGACCAATACCTCCACTTCCCGGACTGCACCCCGCGTATACCAGCGCATGAATCCCTCGGGATAGCAGAACGACGATACCCACTGGGGTGAATTGCTCGTCGTCTCGTGATAGTTCGCCTGCACCATACGCTGCCGGTACTCAGGCGTGAGCAGCGATATCATCGTCCCCGTCTGAAGGTTGCGACCGTCAATCCACTGGTCCTCAAGGTTCCCCCGCGAATACACGCCGCCCCAATCAGGCATCGTACCCAGCGTGTGGATTGTGGGCCCACCCCGGGCCACGGCCCGAGCCTCGAGCGCCGCATAATGTTGTTGCGCGCTCGGATAACTGTACGGGCTGACGATATCGGAAATGTCCCGATCCAGGCCGCAATCTCCCCATTCTCCCAGCCGGCCCCTCCGCCACATGTCGGAGAGTCCCCGGGGCGTATTGCACCGGGCATAACGCGGATCAGCCCAATACTCCCGATCGAAATAGAAATTTTCGGTCGTAAACAAATCCACCGGCAGGGCTACGATGCCCGCGGGTGGCGCCGGTTGCGATCCTCCCTGACGGGGGGCTGCCATCGTCCCCGGCCACATCCCCGCCACAAGCATCATCAGTGTCATCGAGGCTGTTCCGGCACCGGCCATCCGCATCGAGATCCCTCCTTTATGCTGTGGGAATCGGTTGGGAAGGATCGTATTCGGAGAGCTTCCAGACGGTCAAGATATAAGATGCCCTGATCTTCGTAATGGAGCCACCGCGATCTTCCGCATTGACGACAGTCCAACTGCAGGGGCGGTCTATGACGGCCCCGATTTCTTAAGGATTAATTTCGGGCGCCCAGGCACGGGAGAACGGGACCGGCGACAGTGGGCCCACGGTGGGGCCCCATCGTGCAGCGCGCACCCCGGCATTTACAGGAGGGTCGTTCAGGGAAGTCGGAGCGCCACGAGCTCCCCCGCATAGCCTTCGGCGGCGACGGCCACAACAAGGTATTGGTTGCCGTCGACCATGTACGACATGGGCAGGCCGGTCTGAGTTGCCGGGAGCTCGATTTCGGCGAGAATCTCGCCCGTCGCCTTGTCATGAGCCCGGAAGACGGGCCGACCCCCGACACCTTCCCCGGAGAACAGCAGCGTCCGGGTCGCCAGCAGTCCAACGCGATTGGGGCGCCCCGTCCGACCCAGCTCAATGCCGGCCAGCGCCGGATGGTTCGCGATTTCCTCTGGCGTGTCCGCGTTTGCGATCTGCCACAGCATTTCGCCGCGATTCAAGTCGATGGCGCTGATCTGGCCATATGGAGGTTTAACCGCCGGCAGGCCGTCGACCAATAGCGTTTCCGCGGGCATGAGCATGTAGTCAACGGTGACCCCCTCCACGGGAGACAGCAGGCCCTCCACCGCGGCACTCATCTGCGAACTCACGTACAGGATCCCGGTTTCCGGGTCGACGGCGCCACCTTCCCAGTTCCCTCCGCCGGTGGAACGCGGCAGCATGACCGTACCCCGGGGCCCGTTGTCGGGTCTCGATATTTCGATCGGAGTAAACAGCGGTCCGAAGCGCACACCCTCGACCAGGGCCAGCGCCTGCTCCCGCAACTGGGGGGTAAAGTCGATGAGGTCGTCCTCGGTCAGGCCCTGGCGTGTAAAAGCCGGAGGCCGCGTCGGGAAAGGCTGGGTGGGCGAGAGGCGCTCCCCGGGTACATTGGTGTCGACCGGTACGGACCGTTCCTCGATGGGCCACACCGGTTCACCCGTGACGCGGTTGAAAACATAGGCCCAGCCCTGCTTGGTGATTTGTGCGACGGCCGGGATCGGACGCCCGTCCACCTCGATATCGACTAAAATTGGAGCCGCCGGGTTGTCGAAGTCCCAGACGTCATGGTGGACGAGCTGGAAGTGCCAGAGACGTTCTCCGGTCTGCGCGTCGAGCGCGACGACACTGCTGGAATAGAGATTGTCACCCAGTCTGTGCCCACCATACCAGTCGTGGGTGGAAGCCTCGGTGGGCAGGTAGACAATGCCCCGTTCGGGGTCCGCCGATAGCATTGTCCAGACGCCGGCGTTGCCGGAGTACCGGTTCGAATTATTTTCCCAGGTCTCTGCTCCGGGCTCTCCGTCTTCGGGAACGACATGAAAGCTCCAGAGAAACCCGCCCGTCGCGGCGTCGAAACCGCGAATGTCACCGGGGATATTCTCGGGCGTGGGTTGGTTGCGGCCGGTGACATGGGCGGAACCCACGATGACGACATTATTGACGATCAGAGGTGGCGAAGACGAGCCGATCGTACCGACCGGGTTCACGCCCCCGGGAACGCGAAGCGAGTCCATCAGGTCGAGGACTCCGGCATCGGCGAAACCGGGAACCGGCCGTCCCGTGGCCGCGTTCAGGGCGATCAGACGATATCCAGGAGTTATGTAATAGATTCGCGCTTCATCCTCACCGCCACCATCCCAGTATGCGACGCCGCGCCCGGAGTTGACGCGGGGCGCCTGGGCTCCCCGTTCACTCTCATCGATCCGATACACCCACAGCGTCTCCCCTGTTCTGGCATCGACAGCGACGATGGCCCGGCGCGAACCCGCCGTGGTAAAGAGGACGCCGCCCACCATCAGCGGCGTCGTACGGTAGTTAGTCTCCGGGACAGGGCCGAAGTTGCGTGCCGACCACCGCCACACGATTTCCAGTTCGCCCACGTTTGAGGCGTCGATCTGATCCAGCGGGGAGTAGCGGGTGCTTCCGAGGTCGCCCCCATATACCGGCCATTCGCCCCCGGCGGGCCCGGACTGCGGGGCACCGTAGGCCGGGATCAGGTGGGCGAGGGAAAGAAACAGGATCATGCAAAGGGATGCCAGCCCGGGTCGTGGGTTAGAAGCAGGTGTCGTCATAAATTGCCCTTCATCTGTGGACTGAATCACCGCGGTCGATTCGATTTCCGACCGCTGGACCGGTGTCGGGGTGCGTTTCTTCGATACGTTGATCCGTCGCCAGAACTTCGCGCGATTCGGAAAGATCGGATCTATCGAAGCGAGTCCGACAGATCGTAGGCCGCGACCCTGTTTTCCTGCATATGCGGCACGATCGCAAGACTCTCGTCTGCGATGTACCCCAGATCCGCAGTCCCGGTCCCCAATTCGGCCAGGTCCCGAACCCTACCGTCGCCAGTCACGTGGATGAGCTTTCCGGCAAGGAAGTCCGTAATCACATATCCCCCCTGACCGTCGCTCTCCACTCCATCGATATTTGCGAATGGAGCCGGCGTAATCAGGGTCTTTTCTTTTGTGGCCAGATCGAGCGCGTAGAGCCGGCCTGGAACCTCTGTGCTGAAATCAGCTGCCGGTTCGCCCCAGGCCCCTACGATCAGGCGGTCTCCATCCACCAGGAGGCCGTTGGGATACTCAAGTTCTGCGCCCGCGGCAAAGATCTCGAACCCACGGTCGCGGATGGCGTAAATACTGCTCGCCGCCATGTCGGACACATATACCGTCCCATCGTTGCCGATAGCGACATCGTTCAGGAACTGGGCGCCCTCCACCTCCACCCGTGCAACGATGGCGGCCGTCGCGATATCGATGCCGATGACAGCGTCGAGGTCCGCCGTCCACAGGACACCGTCGTGACTTCGCAATCCCTTGGGCGCATCCAGCCCGGTGACCCATGAGTCCGACAACACGGCGCCATCGCGGCTGAGTTGGACAATGCGGCCGTTGCCGTCCCGAGCCCCCGGATCTCCAGCGATCTGGGATACGAATATAAAGCCCGAGTCCGCGTCAAAATAGACGCTTTCCGGGGTTTCCATTCCATCGACAGCTTCCCAGACAGGAGTCCATTCAACGACGGGGGCTACCGGTTCGGACTCGACGACGGCGCTGTCTTCGCCGGCGGGAGTCGGCGCGCACGATCCCAGCGAGATAATCAGAATGGTCAATGTCAGGCATCCCGGCCGCTTTCCAGTTTTCGACACGACAATTTCTCCTATTGGCATTGATTGTGCACCGATGCCCTCAATGGATGAGACACACGCTCTGGATTCGAGCGCTCCCGGGTACAGTGGACATCAATAATTAATCTGAATCGGACCGGCAGATCTGGACTCGACCCGGGTCGCGACTGCGCAAATCAGGATCTCGTCCGCTTCGACGCTTAGAGAGCGAATCTGCGGTTCGGAGCGTTTGATGCTCTACTCGTTCCCCTCGTAGGGGGCGGCCACGCCGACCAGTCCCGCCCGCTCGATTGAAGAAACGATGAAGCCGGAGGCCCGGGCATCGGCGACAAACTCTTCGATCAGTTCCAGCTTTCCGGCGTCGCCCTTCCCGACGACAAAGGACTGTTCCACCTCCATGAAACTCTCGTTGAGGACCCTCAACCGGGATCCCGCAGCCGCTGCCGCGTCCAGCGAACGCTGCCGGTTGATGGCGAAGGCGTCCAGCTCTCCACCGGTCAGCAGCGTTTCAAACTCGGCCTGCGTCGGCACGGTCTGGAAATAGCGGATCTCGGCGTTGTTTAACTCGGCGGTTACGAACAGTTCCTGCGACTGCCCTCTCACCGCACCCACCCGCACGCCGGCGCTGTCGACGTCCGCGTTCGTGTTGAGCGCTGAGTTTGCCGGCACCAGGTAGCTGCTGAACATGACCAGATACGCACCGCCGTAATCCACTTCCAGCGCCCGGCCGTCGCTATAAGCGAGGAAGCCGATGTCCGCCTCTCCGCTCTTCATCGTGTCCATGAGACCCCGCGCATTGGGTGCTGAAATCAGGGTATATGGCACGCCCACCCCCTCGGCCAGCCCACGGACGAGGTCGGGCACGGGCCCCCGGGCGACGCCGGTGGCAGCATCCAGTCGTCCCTGCACGGGATTGCTCCCGAGGTAGACCGCGCGGAGCGTACCCGTGGGCGCAAGGACGGATCCTCGCTGGGCCGCCAGGCTCGGCGCGATCACCGCAGGGATGAGCATCAACATTGCGAACAGTGTCGTTGGGTATCGCATAAGGGAAGTATTCTAACCCATGCCTGCCGGTTGTCGTCGAGTTGAAGCGCGCGTTGAAGCACACGACGCAACGTCTCGCAAAGGTTCCAGAGGAGGCCTTCCCGGCAGATTGGAAAGACCGGAGGCTGGCGCTAGCTGCCCGAGGTGTCGGTTTCTTTCAAAACCCGGTGCTTGTATTGCGTATCTTCGATCTGCTTTTCGAGGCCGACCTTCATGCCTTTTTTTCGGGCGGACTTCCAGTTCGCATCGCGAATTCCCTCGGAACTCACGGCGAATCGTGACAGCATCCGCTCGATTTTCCCGCTGTTGCAGGCAGGACACGCGCACGCGTCATTCGCCGGGGGCAGCACCAGAAACTCGAACTCAGCCCCGCATTCCTGACACGCATATTCGTAGATCGGCATCGCTTCACAATAACACGCCACCGGCGATTCGCCCGAACGCCCTGTGGTGCTCCCGGAATCGGCGGGACTTCCGTACGCCAGATGCACCAGAGCGGACATGTTCGAGTTTTTTTAATTGTTAAAATAGAGTAATTTAGAGATAATATTTAAAGGTACACTTTAATTATTAACGAGAGTTCTGGGACGGACACCTAATTCTCGAGCTCAGCACACATCACAGCTTGTTGACCTACCGAGTTAGGTGTCCGTCCAAGATCTCGAGTAATTCCCAAGACTATCGACCCTGCGGCATCCCGATATCCGTCAGAAGTTTGTACTGAAATATTCCGGTAAGCTGGCTTTCGTCGACTGGAGAATTTCAATGATGGCCCGTCGGTCATCGGGCAATAGCCGGTCATATCTCGGGTCGTCGTCCCTGCCTGAGAGCACCTGCCAGAGGCGGGCATAGATGGCGTTTCTGGCTTCGACCGGCAGGCCGTCGAAGGCATGCGTGTGGATCATGTAGGTGAGCGGATACCGCATCAGTCTCCGACTGAGGTCAAACTGCTTCAGGGATCGGCCACGGCCGTCGCGGAATCCCCGGGCCTCGAATTTCTCTGAAAAACGGGAACTCCCCGCAATCGGTGACTGCAGCACCGGTTCATCGACGAACAACATGTAGTCCACCACCTCAAGCAGCGCATCTTCCAGATTGACCAGATTGACAACGTCCGCGGACCGTTCCCCTTCCAGATGGCTCCGGACCGCGTAGCGGACTTCCCAGCCGTAGCGCGTCAGGAGGTTGATCATGTGCATCTGATGTTCGAACACCATCAGTGCAACGATGTCGCTGGAGGGAACCAGATAGGCCCCGGCATCAACGCGTTCCGCGATCGAGGTGAGCGTCAGATCCTGGTTGCCGCGAATGGATTCCTCATCTTGTGGATCGGTGATTACGCCATTTCCCAGGTGGCGCAATCCACCGTGACTCCCTGTAACGTAAAAACCGCCCCACCGTTCTTCAAATGGGCTCTCATGGTTGATCAGATAGTTGCCAAGCTGAGGATTGATTCTCCCGTCTGGCGACGGCATGAC
Organism: Terriglobia bacterium; assembly: GCA_965263045.1. Lineage (GTDB taxonomy): Bacteria > Acidobacteriota > Terriglobia > 20CM-2-55-15 > 20CM-2-55-15. The sequence goes on along the minus strand of CBDHGK010000041.1, from coordinate 1,528,090 downwards.
GCTGCGGGCGAGCATTCCCGGAACGCCAAGGCTGTTGATGGAATCGTGGCATCGCAGGCAGAGTTGATCTTGTCGCTCGAAGGCGGGTCTTTGGTCCGGACTCTGCTGCTCGAGCGCGTAGAAGATGACTCCCTTTTCCGGATCCACTGATGCCACCTCGATGATGGGCGCGCCCCGGATCGCGGCTACGACAACGGTGTCACTGAAATACAGCAGACGGGGATTGTCGGGCTGAATATAGGGAGTCTGGAGGCTGTTCTTTGAAAACAGCGCCACCTGCGACTCGACGTCTATTTCCAGGGCTTCCAGCACCGATTCAAGGTAGCCCAGGGGCCCATCGGGCCGCATTTCGACCGCTCCGCCCTGGAGTTCGCGGTTGAGGGCCGATACCGGATCCGATGTCGTATCGTAATAGTTGATCGACGGGTGACTGGCTCTGGGGGAGAACATGGTCCGGTCGAGCTGAGCGGGAACCGGAACCGAGCCTGGGGCCGCGACGGCTACTATGGCAACAACAGCAAGGCAAGCAAGACCCGCCGCAGGTCCATATGTCTGAATCCGATTTGCTACCATTATTGTTGGCGCTCCAGCCTCAACCGCAATATCCTATCGGAACGATTTCAAACCACAGGAGCCCAGTACTATGTATCCGATCTTTACGAATCGCCTCTTGCCAGCGACGCTGGTGCTCGCACTGGCGTGTCTGCCCGGGCAGAGTGCGCTGGCACAGGACGCACGTGCACACAAAGACATTGTATACGCAACGGTGGACGGCAAGGATCTCGGTCTGGACATCTACATGCCTTCAAACCCAGCATCGCCTCCGCTCATGGTCTGGGTGCATGGCGGGAGATGGATGAACGGCTCCAAGGACAGAGGCGTCCCGACGCAGTTCGTCACCGCCGGATTCGCCGTCGCCAGTCTGGATTTTCGGCAATCAAGCGAAGCGCAGTTTCCAGCCATGCTTCATGACATCAAGGGGGCGATCCGCTTTCTTCGCGCGCATCGCAGTGACTACGGCTACAACAGCGACCGCATTGCCATCGCCGGCTCATCTTCAGGAGCACACCTAGTGTAGTCCGTCACAATTAACGTAACGGCTCTGGCTGTCCCATTGCTGATCATATACGCGGAAAATAATGACCATTAGATCGGAAATCCCTGTGCGGAAGGAAGTCGAACGGCTTGGCCGAAGCCGCAGTGTGTCGGTCTGGCTCGGAGAACGATCCGAATAAGGTACAGTCTGTTAGACGGGGACCACTAGCAACGTTGGTGGGTGTCACCAACGGCCACAGCCAGCTGGAGGGGAACGTGGGGGGAAACCTGACCACATCGTCAGACGTTCAGGCGATTATCAGCTACTACGGGGCTTCGGATCTCACGACGATTTTGCAGCAGTCGACACCTTTTGGCGTCGGCGTCCGCGCACCCGCGCTCGAACTTCTCCTGGGCGCCGTACCGGAGGCGGCACCGGAACTGGCCGAAATGGCCAGCCCCGTCAAACACGTCGACCCGGGAGACCCCCCGCTGCTGCTGCTCCACGGCGACCGGGACCCCCAGATGCCGATCAACCAGGCCCATCAGCTTGAGGGCGTCTATGAAGCATTGGGCCTGGACGTCTATTTCGATGTCGTTCACGGATCCGCCCACGGCGGCGATGGCTTCTACGCTCCCGACCATCTTGAACGCGCGATTGCCTTCCTCGAGCGCACGATCGGACACTGAACGCTGACCGAGGTTCAAATCACATCGGCAGGAGGCACAATGCGAGTCGAGATTGGCGCGTTGTTGAACGTTGCGTTGCTGGTCCTTGCCGGCTGCGATGCAGCGCCCGTGGAAGAAGTCCCGGTTGAAGCTCCACCCGAAGCTCAACGGCCGGCAATGCCCGGGTTGGCCGAGCGCGGACTCACCGGAGAGGAGTTCCCCCGGCTCCGAGAACTTGCAGAAAACGTCTACGTGTTTGAAGCACTCGGAAGAAACTACGCCACAAACAGTCTCGTCGTCGTCACCTCCGACGGCGTCCTCGTCGCAGACGGCCAGGGAAACCCCGGCACTGTAACGCAGCTGATTGAGGAAGTCTCCACACTCACGGATCAGCCGATCCGCTATGTCGTTGTCGCTTCCGAACACGGCGACCACTCGGGCGGTAATTCGGCGTTTCCCGAGGGAACGACCTTTATCGCCCATCCGAAATCGCAAGCCGCCCTGGAGGCACAGAATAATTCTCCGGACCGGGACAGGGACGCACCACCTATTATCGTCCCCACAGAGACAGTCTCCGACAGACGCACCCTGGCGATGGGCGACACCGAAATCCAGATTCTCCACCTCGGTCGCGCGCACACCGGAGGCGACCTGATGGTGTACCTGCCGGCCACCGGTGTACTGTTCATGAGCGAGTCGTTCTTCAGCGGTCAGTTTCCCGCCCTCAGATCCGGTTATGCGGCCGAATGGCTCGAAGCTGTCGATCGGGCCGAAGCCATGGATGTCGACTACTACGTCCCCGGGCACGGCTTTGTCGATGACGCCCAGACGCTGGCGCGTGATTTAGGGGAATTCAGAGCGGCGATCGAAACCGTTCTGGCTGAAGCCACCCGACTGTACGACCCGGAGCGATCGGCGGAAGATGCCTTTGCGGAAGCCAACTTTGGCGCCGCAGCCGATCGCGGGACATTCGGACTGTTCGCACCACTGGCGTTTGGACGGGTCTGGGAAGAGGTCGCCGGAAACATCGATTAGCTGGGACTCGACATGTCCCGAATCCGGTATTCAGTATGTGAGCGCAGGCTTCGGCCCCCCGCCTCACCGGGTGGACTCACTAAGGGTCAGCGGGTAACATTTCGGGAGGCAGGTTGGTCTCAGGCAAGGTATTTCCCCTGTGGCAGGTCCAACACGACACCCCTCCGTCAGTCGGCAGGTATTCGCTTTCCAGACCTTGCTGAATCTCGAACATCCGGCGCGAAAGCAACTTCATCAATCTGGCATCGTTCGCCCAGTCACCTTCGACATGGCAGTACTCGCAACCCACCCCAAGATCGCGGCTATACGTTTCCATGACCCTGGAAAGTCTGTTGGCCGGCAGGTCTCCATAGTTTCGGATGTTTCGGTAAACCTCGCCCGAGGACCGATTCACCGTTGAAAACGGCGACGTGATCGGAACCTGGATCACCGGATCGGACCCAATGGGCGGTTCAATTTCTGGTGTGGGAGAACCCCGGTGGCAGGTCCAGCAACTGGGAGCCTCAAGAACCTCGAAATAACTCTCGCTGGACTCCACGACCATCCGAATCATGTCGCGAGCGGTTTCCTTCACGGGATTGGCGTCCGAGGCCCGGTCATTCGCGTCGTGACAGTATTCGCACGTGACTCCGAGAGAGGCACTCATCGCCTCCATGATCTGTTGCAATTGCCCGGGTGGGGCATCAAACAGGACCTGCACGTTCTCATATGCCGATGTCTGAACGGGTGGCCCCCGCCCCACGACTTCGGATCGCCCGGAACCGGAGATAACACCGGCCATGGCAACACCAACGACAAGACCTGTGACAAACCGCAGATTGCTCAAGCGCATGGGTCCGGATTGGAGAACGGGATGTGGCGCACGCGGCTACTCCTCCATCACATGGAGCTTCCACAGCGACCAGGGACGTTCGTATCCCAGACTTTCTCCGGCTTCATCCATATAGAGCTCGGCTTCCTCAGAAGTCAGATAGGTGATCTCTCCGCCCAGGCTCATGGCCTGTGTCTGCAGCCTCGCATTCACTTCAAGATAGACACTGCGACCCACGGCAAACTTCAGGTTGGCACCGACGACGGTAGCTCCGTGACCGCGCATCAGCGCCGCAGGCCGGTCACCCAAGGTCTCGGCGAGGGCCCGACCGCGCGCCTGATTGCTCACCAGCATCTGCGTCCGGCCAAAAGCTTCGCGGATATCGAACACCGGAATCCCATCTCCGATAAACGCACCCATGTGATAGATCGGTCGAAGCGGCACCGAGCTGACACCGAAGGGGACAACGGCGGGCGAGTGATTGTGGACCACCGCCTGTACGTCGGGCCGTGCCTTGTAGATCTCGGAATGGATAAAGCGCTCCAGGTACTGGCGGGCTCCCCCCAGATTAACCGGATTGGCGTCGAGGTCGTATTCCAGGATGTCGTCGGCTGTCACGAGCTCGGGCGCAAATCCCGCGGCGAGAAAAAAGCGCTCGGGATTCCCGTTGTGCCGGACACTCACATGGCCGAAGCCGTCGACGATGCCTTCGTTGGAGAGGATTCGGTTTGCTGTCACCAGATCGTCAATCAATAACGGATCCGCTGGTCCTCCCGAAACTGGCTCCTGGGCAGCCTCAGTCCGGGAAAAGCCGCCCGCGGCGGTCAGTACCAGGATTAGAACCAATCCGGATAGACTCCATCGTATGGCGCTCAGATTACCCGTCGAATAGTCCTTCATTGTCTGTCGTCTCCAGTCTGTCTGCGTGCGTCGAACACATGCTGAATTAAGGCCCGGTCGGGATCACTCGACAGTGTTCAGCTCAGAGGAAACTATACTGCAACAAGATACAGGATACTGTTGCTTTTCGTTCTGAAGGCTTCGGCGTGTGCCACAATGAGGGCGCGTCCCATCGTTGGGCGGGCGTCGGTGGGCACCCCCGCCAGCAGCAACATGATGGGCGGTTGCTCCCCCGACACCGATATCCCGGAAGCCTGACCGGGGCCGGCTGTTCAAAAATCCATGCGCACCGATGATGACCTTCTTTGAATCCGAGGACAACGTCCGCCTGGCCGGCCTGCTGTTCGGAATTGTCATCGCGACGCTGTTCGTCATCGTCGGTTACATGGTTGCATATCAGAAGCGTTACAACCTGATATCCGGGTATAACCGGGCTTCACAATCGTTGAAAGATCAATACGACATCGAGGGGCTTTCGGGTCACCTGGGGGACGGACTCATTGTCCTTGCCGTCCTTCTGGCCATCAGTTCGGTTCTCTTCTGGTTCGGCCTCGACCGCTGGATGACGGGTGTGATGTTGGTATTCACCTTTATCACGCTCATCATTCTGATCGGGACGCGCAAGTTTATGCCCGCGCGTCGCATGCTGGCCGCGCGGGCGCCATCGGATGCGAAACACGCATTCCTTTACTCGGTGCTGCCCACGCGCGCCTACAGGGCCCTGGAAGAGGGAACCCGCCAGTGGCAGCAGGAATGTCGAAAGTGCGGGCACGCACAGGATTACTGGGACGCCGGTGCCGTTCGCTACAAAGCCGTCGGAAAGAAGTCGCAGATGGGTTTCTGCGAGCGTTGCGGGCGGTTAAGATGGCACCGGATTCGGAAGAAGCCGGAATTCAGCGACTGAGTACGACGGGAATGACAGTCCGGCAAAACCAGGAGCCCGGTAACGGTGAAAGAGACGATTCCATCTGGCAGGTTTTTGGTCCAGGAGGCCCGAACAATGAGGAGTGTGGTCGGACGAACCCCGCTGCACGGATGACCGACCTACTCAAGAGCCTCATCGGTCAGAAGATGGCGCCGACGCGTCATCGTGAAACCCTTATTAAATGCCCTGCTACGTTGTTGATTGACTGTGCAAGCTGCCCGAAATCTCAGTTTTTTCTGCAGCCTGCTAATCCGAACCACCTCCCCGGCCGATAACACCTCTAGGACTTCCGCCAAGCTCCAGACCCTGCGTGGCACAGAGCTTCAACGGCAGCGGAGTGCGGAATCGGAGTCTGGAACAGGAATCCCATTGCACTCCCTGAAGCCGTTTGTGAGTCAAAGGCGACGCACTTCATCCGCGAATAGCTATATCATTTATTATCCTAATTCATTCTAATATATTTATATACTTTATCTACTTCCTGGATGCTTCCACGTTGGAGCGGACGTCGATATATACCTTTCAATAAGTTACCGCCATTTTGACTTTTGGACTGCTGCATGCATTAACCAAGTTTCAAGGAATCGGAGACTCTTCCCGGTCAGAAGCGAAATGGAGGCTTTATATTGAACAACCGTCAACCAAAAACTGCCACGGATCTCTTCCTGCGGCGATCGTTGCACAGCGTCCGGATGGCGCTCCCGACCGTTGCCGTTGTCATCGGGATGTGGCTCTTCAGCGGGGATGACACGGGAGGCCATATTGCCGGTATCGCTTTCATGGCGGGCGGGGTGTGGCGCCTCTGATTATCTCAGGAAACCACGCACCCGGTTTCGTGCCCCAATATGAATGCCGCAGTCGCTAATGGCGACTGCCTCCTCCACCCAGCCCATCCATACACGTTGCCCAGATCCGCCTCGCCGGAACCCACACCCTGCCAGAGGAACGCCACTCCAGAGCAACGTTCAGTGCTCAGGACCGTAATCCTAGTGGCCCGGTCGGATTACGGCATTTCGGAAATCCACTCTCCAGCTTTCATCACCCTGAAGATCCTCCGTGTATTCCGGATGTCGAGCCTCGGATCGGCGTCGAGGAGCACGAGATCCGCGATGCTGCCTCGCTCGAGGGTACCGGCTTCCTGACTGCCCATGACTGCGGCGCTGTTTGCCGTGGCGGCCACGATTACATCCACCGGCCGCATTCCGGCCTCGACCATAAGTTCCAACTCCCGGTGAAGGGCTGGGCCGTGGAGCGTTCCGATGTTTCCGGCATCGCTGCCGGCCGCGATTCGGACGCCCGCCGCGTAGATACGCCTGAGATTAGAGAACTCGGTCGGCCGGCTGTAGAGCAACGTAGCGGAGGGAACGCCCCCGGGTATTGAGCTGGAAGAAAGCCCCGCCACTTCTCCCCAGGACCGGATGGCTTCCGGATCTCCCAGCCGTAGTTCGATCTCGCTAAGGTCTACCGCCTGCCCGAAGACTTCGTCGTAACCTTCGGTCACAAGCAGCGTGGGAATGTAGAGCACGTCGCGCGCCTTCAGCATCGCAATAAATTCGGTATCCACCGGCTGATCCTCGACACTGTGCACGAGAATGTCGGCTCCTGCGCCGACGGCCGTCCTTGCTGACCGAAGGTCGGTGGCATGCACCGCCACCCGGATCCCCAACCTGTGGCTCTCGGCAATGGCGGCTTCAACCACTGCCGCATAGTGATCAAAATCGTCAAAGGGGTGATAGAGGAACAGGATCTTGATGACCGCGGGCTCGCGGGCTGCAATGCGCCCGACGATTCCCTGCGCATCAGCCACGGTGTCGACCGCGACAATTGAAGGGTCGGCGCTATCGAGCTGGGGAATCGCTTCAGTGGATATCAGCGGCCCCGAAGCCTGAATGTCCGGTATGGCTCCGGAATACCTGGACGGATCATCAATTTCGAGGCTCCACATCGGGCCCCCCATGTCTACAACACCCGTCACACCCGACCACAGATATCGGAGCAGGGTCTGGGGCAGTCGCCGCCGCGTCTGATCGATTTCGTCGGCGTACGTCCGGACGCTCCGCAGGTCCACAAGGTCGGGCCGTGTAAAGAGGCCGGCCGACTGATCAAAATGAACGTGAGCGTCAATCAGCCCAGGGATCGCGAACTTGCCTGTGCCATCGATGACGATTGCGTTCGCATCGCGGGGGATCGTTTCCCTCGGGCCAATATCGCGGATGCGCCCGCCCTCGACGACAATGGCGCCATTCTCGAGCACAGGCATGCGGCTAACGTCGATGATCGTAACCCGATCGATCACCGTCACCGGTGCAGGCTGCTGTGCGGCGGCGCCTGGAGATGCGGCGGCGCCTGGAGACAGGAAGAGGATGAGCGCCACGGGGATGGCACACAGGTTTCGGTCACTGATCCACGAGCTGTTCAGCATATTCGAATAGTATGAAGCCTGTGGTCGGCAGGCCAACAAGAAACGCGACCGTGGCAACACATTTCCCGGTCCCGCAGGTTGTCCACTGTGCGTTGGCGCAACAGAGGCACAACAGGGGCACAACAGGGGCGGACTGTCGAAGACCGCATGAGGACGGTCCGGGGCTCGGATATCGCCCGGGTGAACACGCTTCGCAGACTTCACAGCCCGAGGAACCCGCCAAAAGCGAGGATGGCGCGGCGGAAATCCGGATTCCGTGTAAGCGAATCGGACATGTGGGCGTCTCTGGGCGGGATATACGGGCAGAGAGCCCGCGCGTCGACACTGAGACTCACCGCCGATACTGATAGAAGGTTCTTATTAGTAGAGTCCTAACGCGGGCAACCGAACCCGTTCCGAATGATCTTCCGCCTCTGAAGGGACGCAGAAGTAGTCCCAGAGCTCCGTTTCCAGACTGCGTAAAATCCGGTTCCTGCTCACCCAGGGCTCGGTGTACATCAACGGGTCGGTGATCCTCGGCGAGACTTCGATGGTGTAGAAGTCGACACGCCGGTATTTCTCCCGCGTTGTCAATTGGTCGCTATGGGGCCAACAGAACAGGGGAATCGAAACGACTGTTCGCCTGAAGTGTTCGGTCGTCATCACTCAAGTTGTGGATCAATCTTTCGGATCTGCTGATTGCCGCCGTCGACCAGGAACAAGGTGGAACCGTCCCCCCAGAGTGCCATGGGCAGGTTGAGGTTCAAAGAGCGGCTGTCCGCGCCCGAACCCGCAATGCCGGGGGCGCCGGCAATCGTCGTCACCACGCCGGTGGCGATGACGACCTTGCGGACCAGATGGTTGCCGTGGTCGGCGATATACAGGTTTGTGCCGTCACCCCAGACGCCATGCGGAAAATTGAAGCCGGCGAGAGCTCCGGTGCCGTCGGTGGAACCCACCGTCCCTGGCGTGCCGGCCAAGGTGGTAACCGCTCCTGTGGCCAGGTCCATTTTCCGTATCGTGTGCCCCTTCCCAGCGAACAACCCGCCCTCGCTGACGTAGAGGTTGGCCCCGTCGCCCCATATGCCGAGCGGGGTGTCGAACAAGGCGAAGACGCCGACGGTATGATCGAGGTGCCCCGGAAAGCCGGCTGCCCCGGAAATCGTGGTGACTTGTGCCGTGGCGAGAACGATCTGTCGGATCGTGTGGTTATCTCGGTCGGCCACAAAGACGTTCACACCGTCGGACCACAGCGCATGCGGGGTGTTGAATCGAGCCGCCGCGCCCACACCGTTGCTCGTTCCGGTCAAACCGGCCGAGCCGGCGAGGGTCGTGACCTGCATGGTCGCAAGGTTGATCTGCCGGATGGTGTGATTGCCACGGTCGGCCACATACAGGTTGACGCCATCTCCCCAGATACCTTCGGGTTGATTGAACTGAGCGGCTGTGCCAATTCCATCCAGGGCACCCGACACCGTGGCCGTTCCGGCAAACGTTGTCGTGGCTCCTGTTGCGATCACCATTCTTCGAATAGTGTGGTTGACCGTGTCGGCAATATACAGGTTGCCCATCCCATCGCCCCAGGCGGATTGGGGAAGGTTGAATTCAGCAGCGACTCCCGTGCCGTCGGCGATGCCGGAATTCGGGATTGGGCTCCCGGCAAGAGTCGATACCGCATTGCTCGCTAGCGCCAGCTGCCGGATTGCATGATTCCCACCGACGATGAACAGATTAGTACCATCTCCCCAGAGCAGGCGCGGGGAATCGAAGCGTGCGGACGTTCCCACCGCATCAACATAGTCGAGCGTGGCAGTGCTACCCGCGACCGTCGTCACAACCCCACCCGGCGTCGTGATGTTCCGTAAGACGCTTGAGGCATCCGAGACGAACAGCCCTCGGGCTGGGTCGTACCAGATACCCCAGGGACTGCTGAAGAGTGCTCCGCCTCCGATACCGTCCGTCGTTCCCAACACACCCGGCGAGCCGGCCAGAGTGGTGACGGCGAGGCTCGCGATATCAATCTGCCGAATGGTATGGCTGCCGGCATCGGCAACCCAGAGAGTTCCAGAGCCGGTACCGCCGTCGAGCCCCGTAATTCCCAGGAGCGAGAGCGAAAACCGCGCTGAGGTTCCGACTCCATCCAGGGTTCCAGAAACGCCGCCCGCGCCTGCTATCGTCGTGGTCTGTCCGGTGTCCCGGCGCACCCGGCGCACAGCGCCTTGGTCCGAGACGTACAAGTCAATCGAGTTGTCGCCCCAGATTCCCTGCGGCGCTGCGAACCGCGAGCTGAGGCCTGTGGGGCCATCGAGGGAAGCCGGCACCTGGGACAGCCCGGCCAGAGTCGAGACCGTCTGTGTGGCAAGCACGATCTTGCGGATCGTTCTGCACTGAACATCAGTGATGTAGAGATTGCCGGCGCCATCGCCCCAGACGTCCCGCGGAACGATGAAGCTGGCCGCGGCGCCAACGGCATCGACACACCCGGCGACACCGGGTGAGCCGGCGATCGTTGTCACCTGCCCGTTGGCGAATTCGTAGCGCCTGATCGTCCGGTTTCCGGTATCGGTGATGTAGAGATAGGTACCGTCACTCCAGGATCCGGTGGGGAAGTTGAATCGGGCCGAGGCGTTCGTTCCATCAACCGACCCGAAGCCTGGGTGACCGGCCAACGGAGTTCGGGTGTTGAACGGTATCGTGGTGACCACGTCGCTCGCGCCAATCGTAAATGTCGCGGGGGCACTCGTTCCCGCGTTGTTGGTCACCGTTAAGTTGCGTGCGGATGCCGGGCCGCTCAAAACGAACAATGCGTCGATCTGGGTCGAGTTGACGACGTTCACCGATGGTATGACGACACCGCCCCCGCTGACGGCAACGGAACCACCCGTAAAATTTGTACCCATAATTGTTACTGGGAACGTCCCACCCTGGACACCGCTGGTCGGCGAAATGGATGTGATCGTCGGGAGCAGATTTGACCAGTTGACAATGGCTCCGCCGCTTGTCGAAGTATGAGCCACCGGATTCGTCGTGCCCGAAGAACCCACCAGATCGAGCTGCAGCGCACTGTCTATGGGGTTGGTGTCGGTGGCGCTGACGTAAAAGCCGGTCGTGGGCTCCGGGTCGCCGCTGAAGTTGAGGTTGTTCAGAGTGAACGGACCGGCCGTACCGGGATTGTGAACTTCAAATCGAGTCAGCGTCGTCGGATAGTTGCGGAACGTGACGTTGTCGAACTGCGTCAGCGAACCGGTGGGATCGAGGATGCCCATGATCAGCCGCACGTTGTCCAGGATCAGCGCGCTCACGTCCAGGCTCACCGTAGACAGGATGTTGCCGCCACCATTACTAATCAACGGCGGCAGCCCCCCGACCAGGTCTGCCTGCAATTGACCGTCGATGTAGATCGGCGTGGCGAGCAGCAAGCCGGCGGCGTTGGCCAGGATGACGTCCTGGAACGTATTGGATGTCGCCTGAGGATTCGTCAGCGTCTGCACCGCACTCCCGTTAAACTCCGTGACGTGCGAGCCCGTCGGGTCGAAGCTCCCCGTGTTCGAAAAATTCCCGCCAATCTTCAGGGTGCCCGCCGTCATCGAACCGCTGGGCGAACTCCCGCCGGCGGAATCTACATTTCCGGTAACGGCCAGGCTGCCGGTCCCTGCCTGCATCATCAGTCGACCGGAAGATGTCGTGACGAAGTTGCCTTTGACAGTCACGGCAAAGCCTCCGATATCGAGACTGGCCCCACCGCCGGAAACCGTCACATCGCCGTTGAAGGTGACATCGGCACCCAGAACGGCTGCGCCGCCAAACGTGAAGGTGCCGGTCAGATTCGACGGCAATGCTGGAGAGCCGGTAAACGTTGTGGGCCCCATAAACTGCCATGCGTTCGGGCCGGCGTTGTCGACCAGGTTCCCGCCGATCGTGACCGATGCAGGCGAGGTACCCGTAACCGTACCTGACGTGATGGTCGCGTTTCCGTTGATCGGCGCGGCGGCGGTGATACGAACTCCGACCGCGCTGTCGAACTCGACGTCGTTGAAGAAGTTGCCGTCTGAGGGACCACCAGGAAAGATGCCGACCGTCTGGGATGGCAACGTTGTGCGGTTGAACACCACCTTGTGACTCCCAGACGCCGCGAAGATATTCTTCGAACAGCAGACGCTGAAGTCCCCTTTGACCTCGATCGTGCCGGCGGTGGCGTTCCCCCCGTTGAACGATGAGCCTTTGAAATCGACATCGCCATGAACGATCAGCAGGTCAGCGGGGTTCTGCATAATGAAGAAGCCGCTCGTGTCAAAATTCCCCATTACGGTGACGGACTGCCCATTCATGTTGATCGTCTGTGGCGCGCCCGAGAGAAACGCGGTCAGGTTGCCGCCAATCGTGGTGGTTCCGACAAACTGGGCGGAACCAAAAATGGTGACGTGGTTGTAGGCCGGGGCCGATGGAATGGACTGGGGACCGGTGCCCCTGAAGTTCGTTGTCGACGGTGAAAAAGTGCCGCCCGCGGTGAGGCTTCCGACCACCGAGAACGTGCTGATCGTCACGTTGGTTCCAACCGCAGTCGTCGCGTTGCCTTCGACGGTTGCCGTTCCCGTGCCCGACAGCATACCGGTTCCCAAGACCGTGAGGTTGCCGTTGATCTGCACCGCGGTATCGAACGATACCGGGCCGTTGATCTGAACGTCCTGGAAACGGCTGCCTGTCAGACCGGGCCCGGTCATCATGACGCTTTGCGTGCCCGAGCCCATGAAAACGACCGTGTGGTTCAGGGTTGCGGCGAAGCTGGTCGCGGAGAACCCGCCCTCGGTAAAATTCCCGTGCGCCGTGATCGTTCCTTCGGTGAGCAGTCCGACGCTCGGTCCACCGTCGAATGTCGCATTGCCCATCAACACCACCTGATCGGCAGGGTTCTGCATGATCAGGACGGCATCGGCCTCGATACTCAGGTTCAGTTGAACTGTGATCATCTGGCCGCCTACGGTCAGGGAGGCTCCGGTACCGGTGACCAAGAGGTCTCCGGTGACTACCGTGGCTGCTCCAAGGGTAACGGTTCCCGAAACGATCAGTCCGGGCAGAGTCCCCGACAGGGTCGTACCCGTCCCGGTCATTTCGACAACCCCGGGTCCGGAAATCGTATTTCCAGCCGACACGTTACCGGATGCCGTAATCGTGTGGCCGGAGGTGTCGAGGTTGGCGCCGACTGCGACCGTCAGGTCATGGACCGACACGGCCAGATTGAGAATGGGGTAGAACGTCAATCCGGACGGAATGGTGACATCCGAAAGCGTAGAGGGGACTCCAACCGGGCTCCAGTTGGTGGGCTCAGACCAGTCGTTCTCCAGTCCGCTTGCGCCACCGACCCAGGTCTGAGCCGGGGCCAACACCGGCGTCAGTACGCGGATCGTGTCGTTATCACTGTCGGCCAACCAGAATTTCGACCCGTCGCTGAACAAATCCCTCGGATCGTTGAACCCGGCTGCAGCACCAATTCCGTCCGCCGTTCCGGAGTTCGAGGATCCGGCCAGCGTTTCCAGAGTGCCCGTCAAATCTACTCGGCGGACCGCGTCGTCGTCGGTCAGATAGACGTGCGTCCCGTCAAACCAGACTCCCCGGAGCGAACTGAATGTGCCGACACCCTGTGGGCCGTCGAGGATTGCCTGGGTTCCCGGTATGCCGGCCAACGTAGTGACGCTGGCTGTCTGCAGATCGACTTTGCGGAGCAGGTAGTTGCCATCATCAGCCACATACAAGGTCGAAGCGCTCCCGTAGATCCGGTTCGGGTCAAAGAACAAGGCCGATGGACCCACAGCGTCACTGAAGCCGCCGAGACCCCCCGGGTTACCGGCAAAGGTGGTGACCTGCCAGGTCGCCCGATCGATCCTTCGGATGACGTTGTTCACCGAATCGGCCACGAACAGGTATTTGGCATTACCCCAGATGCCGACAGGTTCGTAGAATCGGGCGGCTGTGCCGACACCGTCCACGAGGCCGGACAAGCCGGCCTGACCTGCAACTGTCGTCACCTGTCCGGTCAACTCTTCGATTCTGCGGATCACGTGGTTGTCGCGGTCGGCGACGAAGAGGTAGACGCCATCGAACCATATCCCGCGTGGACCGTTGAATTGCGCCGCGGTCCCGATGCCATCGGTGGAGCCGGAGCTGCTGTTTCCGGCAAGGGTCCGAACCTGGCGAGTGGCTGTCTCGATGGTGCGGATGTTGTCTCCGTTTTCTGAAACCGCGAGGAACCCCGGCGCGTACAGGCTGATCCCCTGGGGATCGTCGAACTGCGCGGCGTTTCCGATACCGTCAATGAATCCGGACACGTTCACCATGCCAAACGGCGTTGTGCTGGAGAATGCTGTGGCGCCCTGCAGAATGTTGGCATTGATCGTGAACGTCTGGGCACCTGAAGTTCCTGCGTCGGTCATCACGCGGACAAAATTGATGCCAAGCGACGTCAGCGCGACTCGGGCGTCTATCTGCGTCGGACTGACGACGGTGACTGACGACACAGACACTCCCCCGCTGAACAGGACCATGGCATTGGGCTGATCGAAGTGGGTGCCGGTGAGTGTGATGTCCACGGTATTGCCCTGTATTCCGGTGTTGGGGGCCATTGTCGTGAGGGTGGGCAACAGTGGGGGTGGCGACGCAACAGCCTGGAACGAGAAGGATGCCGAACCACCGGGCCCGGAAACGGTCAGTGTATGCGTTCCCGCAGTGAGTGGCGACCCGGAAACCATCAGGGATGTGGCGGACTGAGAGCTGATAGATTCCTGTGAACCATCAATGGTGGCGGTGACATTGGCCAGTCCGGTGCCAAAAGCCTCGATGGAAAACGAAGCGCCCGAGGTCACTGATGTTGGATTGATCGACGTGATCGTCGGCGCCGGAATCGTCGGGGGCACAGGTTGGGGCGCCGGGATCGGAATGACTTCAAACTGGGCCGAGTCCGCACCTCCCGGCCCGGTGACCGTCAGGGTGTGGAAACCCGGTGTGAGCGGTGGAACGTCAACGAGCAACAACGTTTCCGATTGCGACGTGATCGTGGCCCCCAACGTGTCGATCGTGGCATTAACATCGGCAAGATCGGTGCCGGTAACCGTCAATGAGGACGCTTGGCCTTCCGTCACCGTCGCGGGACTCAGTCCGGTGATGTCGGGAGCCATCGGCAGTGGCGCCGGTTCAGGAACGACAAACGGGAGCACGTCGAAGAAGCCCACGACAGCGCGCGGCGCGCCGGGATTGTTGACTGCAATTTCCAGAGACACTTCCGCCAGGAAGAAGCTACCCGGAATGGTGGTCTGGAGCAGGTTTGGACCCGACACGATGGTGGGCAGCCCGGTACCCCCAACCTCGATCATCGCATCCGGGCCAAACTCGGATCCGGAGACCTCAAAACCCAAGGACTCGGTTCCCACCGGTGTGGATTGGGGGGCGAAACCGGTCGGCAAGGGGATCGGATTGATGACGTTGAAGCTGAAGGCGGCGGTGCCCCCTTCGGGGGTGTCAACCAAGCCGTTCAGCGTGGCTGGACTGGCGAGCACGCTGGCCGGCACCAGGGCCTCAATGACGGTCGCGGTCTGGCTCGTTACGGCCAGCGTCTGACCGTCGACGCTCACGCCGGTGTCGATTTGAAAGCCGCTGCCATCGATCAGCAGGAGCAAGTCGGGAGACCCGGCCAGAACTGAGGCGGGCGTTACGGCCGAAACCTGTGGCGCGGGTGGTGGGGCCGCGATGACATCGAGCGTGAACGACGCGCTGTTGCCCCCTCCCGGCGCAGGATTAAACACGGATACCGGAGCCGGCCCAACTCCCAGTTGAGTGGAGGTCAGACTCACGGTCATCGTCAGGGGGGCCACCGTATCGGGAGGAAACGCCATCGCACCCACCCGGATCTCGCTGCTGGCGTTAAAATTATTCCCGTTGACGGTCAGGACAAAGACGCCGTCATCAACCCCGACCTGCATAGGGTTGATGCTTTCAAGTATCGGCACAGCGTTTTCGGCCTGGATCTGACCCCCGCTGGCGGGTGGCGGTGAGGCGCCCCCGCCGGGGGCGGGATTGCTCACCCCAACGTTTATCGGCACCTGGATGCGGCGGGTGATCGGATCGGCTCCGCCATCCAGAGCAATCTGCTGGACGAAGAGGATCTGGTCCAGTACATCGGCGGTCACTTCCGCGCGTAGCTCAGTGGTACTGATGAATGTGGTGCCCAGGGCCTGACCGTTCAGCGTCACCACCGAAGTGGGCAGGAAGCCACTACCACGCACGGTGAGCGTGAAGCCGCCGCCACCGGCCGGGAAAGTGCGCGGCTCGAAGTCCGTCACGGCAGGGGTTGGATTCGGCACCCGCAGAACCGTCACGTCGTTGGATCCGAAGTTCGCCACGACAGCGATCTGCCGGTCCTGATCGATATCCACGCCGAAGGCGGCGGCGCCCACTTCCACGGTCTGGGTCACTTCCAGTCGATCCAGGTTGATGATGGAAACCGTCGCGGTTCCCGGTGAAGTTTCCTCCCCGACCACGCCGCTGTTGGTCACGATTGCCGTGTTGGTGATCTCGTGAATGGCCACCCCGGAGGGTCCGGTGCCGACCTGTATCTCGACTGGCGCCGTCGTCGGCGTCCCCAGATCGATGACCGATACCGAACCGGCGCCGGCATTAGTCACCACCGCCAGGCCCGTTCCGGCGTTGATGGCCACCGCGCGGGGAAACGCCCCCACTGCGATGGTGGAGACCGGCGTCAATGACCCCAGCTCGATCAGGGTGACCGTATTGTCACCACGATTGGTGACCACGGCCAGGGCCCGAATCGGATCGACTGCGATTCCCCCTGGACGGGAACCGACCGGGATGGTGCCCACCTCGGCTGAGGACCCGGCGTCAATGACCGATACGGTATCGTCTTCCCCGTTCACCACCAGGATTCGTCCACCGAATTCATCAACGGCCACACCGAGAGGGAAACTGCCGACATTGATCGTCGCCACCTGCGCATCCTGTTCCAGGTCGATCACCGAAACGCTGTCGGATCCCACATTGGCCACCAGGGCCCGGTCCCGCTGTGAATCGATGGCAATGCCTTCGGCCGGCGACCGACCCACATTGACACTGCCCGCCAGCCTCAACGGATCCAGTTCCACCACGCTGACGCTGTCGGAAGACTCGTTGGTGATCAATGCGCGGGAACGGGCGCCATCGATCGCCACCCCGGCAGGAAACGCACCCACTCCAACCCGGCCCACTATGAGGGGATTCGATGGTACGCTGTTGACCGCAAACCCGACCTGGTCAGACCGTCCGCCCCCGGGTGGCGACGTCACCACCACGACCTGTCGGTTTCCCAGTTCCGCCAACTCATCCGCCGGTATCGTCGCCGTCAGTTCGACCGAACTCACGAACGTAGTCGGAACCGCCCGACCATCAATCTCGACAATCGACACCGGAGTGAATCCGGTCCCAAACACCCGCAGATTGATCCCCGCTCCACCCGTGAACGTCGACACTGGAGTGATCAGCGATACCGCTGGAGGGTTCGCTACTCCCAGCCCTCCCAGTTCGAAGTCCACTCCACCCAGGTTCGCCGGTCCAAGATCAACCCCACGTTGGGACGGACTGATCACCGCACCCCGCCGTGCGGCGCTCACCCCATAGCTCCCCGCCGGCAACCTGGAAAATATATAGCGTCCTTCGCTATCGGTTTCCGTCCCTGCATTCACCGGCCCCGACAAAGTCATCGTGACCCCGGCGACCGGGTTGACTCCCTCCCGTACACTCCCGGTGATGGCCGCACTCTGCTGCACCGGCGCCAGAAAATCACCGCCCGCATCCAGTTGGGGCACCTGCGCCAGTGCCCTTCCCGAACGCGATCCGAACACCACCGCCCCCAGCACCGGTTCCGTCGACCGCAAAAACACCCAGCCGCCCACTTCCTCCAGTGATGCCGCGATGAACTCCCGCAGCAACTGCGCCGACTTGTTTCCCGCCGCCAACGTCACCTGCGTCGTGCCCACCGTCGTTCCATCCGGCCGCATCACCACCACATCGATCGTCGCGGGATTGCTCCCCGGGTTCACCACTGTCAATCCCGTAAATAGTCCTGCTCCCTCGGCCACCTGGGCATAGGTCTGATACCGCGACGCCGCCCCCGTCTGGGTTCCCGCCACCAGTGCGAACGACGGGGCCCCCACCACGCCGTAGCCCACATACGGAATCAGGAATCCCACCGTGGCTTCCAACTTCAGCCACCCGGTCTCCAACACCGCCGGATCCAGTTCAAACAACTCCCCCACCGTCGTCCGCAGCGATCCGTTCCCAGCCAATTCGATCGTCTTGGGATTCTCCCCCAGTTGGGCCAGTTCCCCATCATTCCCGTACACCGTGATCGTGACGCTCTGGTTGACTCCACTGCCATTGACCACACCCAGCAACGACAACCATCCCCCGCCACTGGCAAAATGCGGCACGATATAAGCCGGGCCTGCCCCCAGCCGCCGACCCATCGTCGCCGCCGTTTCTCTCGCCTGGCCACCGGCCACGAAGTCGGCCACCAGCCCAAATCCCACCACCGGCACATCCGACCGCACCCGTACGTGCGATGCCCCACTGATGGCCAACCCAGCGAACACCGTCTCCACCCGCTGCCGGATCAACGCCCGCGCGGCCAGCCCCAGGTTCACCACTCCCAGCACCGTCCCATCGCTTCCATAGGCCGTCAGTTCGACCGCAGCTCCAGTCTCGTTCGGATTGACCACCGTCAACTCGGTCACCGTCGGCGCGTTGACTTCCACCAGTGGCAGGATCAGTTCGGTTTCCGCACTCCCCGCCTCCGCTCCATCCAGATCGCTTCCCGCAAAGTTACCGTTCAGGAAAAATCCCGTCAGCCCAGCCGTGGACGACGTCGCCCGCACCCATCCGTTAAATTCCCCGCTTCCAAACACCTCCCGCGTCAGTCGCGCCAACTGCCCTCCCGCCGGCACCGTCACCGTCTCCGGATTACTGATCCCCGCGCCCGTCCACACGCTCCCTTCCGGCGTGTACGCCGTCAGCGTCACCGTCGCCGCCTCCGGGGTCGGATTGCTCACCGCGATCCCCGTGTACGTCTCACTCCCAGACACCACCCGCGGAAATCGCAACACCGTCTGGGCCGATGCCACGATTGAAAGCGTCAATATCACCGCGGCGATCGACGGAAATCGCCGCACGCAGGCGCGCATGCTGCGCCATGTCATTCGTAGAGCAACTTCGCCTTCAATTTTTAAATCCACACGCATACGTTCCAGTCGACCTTTACCGCATCAAGCTTGCTAGCCCAGAAGCAGAACCCACCCGCAATCTGCATTGAACGAAATCGGTCACAATTTTCCGGCCGTATATGTGAACGATATTCCGATAGCGGGACTTCAGGTTTCGAAGCAAGTCACGATTGCCTCCACAGGTGATGGAAATCGATATTGCGACGCCGCTCATAGGTTTTCGCAGCATCTTCAGGGCCAACCTAACCTCTTGATATGCGGCCTTCATCGATAAGCATCGTAAAGGATTTAATATCAATGGTTTACGGTCACATAACTACTAGAGGTCTTACGATTCCTGGTTGTGCCGATTCTCATACCAGGGATGAACACCGTAAAGATGTCTTACAGCAACAGACGCACGATGAGGTCACAATCCCGTATAAAATGGTTTACATCAGCTACTTGTCGATCGTAGGTCGAGAAAATCGAAATGTGACGGATTTCTTTACAATCGAACGCGATTTAGAGGTTCAAAGAGTCGATGTCGAGGATCGATTCTGGACTGAGACCTGTACCTGCAGCTTGATTCCGATCGGGTTCAACGACCCACGTTCAACCCTGGGGTCTGAAACACCGGTCACCGGGCCGTACCCCGGGGGCCGGCCAACCGCATCACGTCTGAGCGGGCGGATTGGGAACGACCCGTCCCTGCGCGGAGACCCAGTGGATACCTATATGTGGGCCGCGAAACCGTCACGCGGCATTTCGATCATACCGCAACCCAGGGTTTCGTTGGTGGACGGGTCGATCAGGATAAACGCGCCCGTTTTCCGATTGGATCGATAGGCGTCACAGACCAGGGGCTGGAAAGTCTTGATCTGGACCCGCCCGATGGCGTTCTTTTCGAACGGGCGCTCGCCGGAGTCAGTTCTAAGCGTATTGACGTCGATTAGGTGATCAATACTGGAAACCACGGCCTTTGTCGTACGGCAGCTGTGCTTGATCAGATACCGCGACCCTCTCTTCAACGGAGTCTCCGACATCCAGCATACCGTTGCAGCGAACTTGGAGGTGACCCGGGGATCGTCCGCCCCACCTACAATCATATCCCCACGCGAGATATCGATCTCGTCTTCGAGAGTCAGCGTGGCTGACCGGGGCGCCTCCACACTGTCACGTTCTCCATCGAAACTGACAATGCTGTTGACGGTGCTCGTCAACCCTGACGGCAAAACCTGGACCGTGTCTCCAACCCGGATGCGCCCCGATTCCAGACGCCCCATATACCCTCGGAAATCCGGAAACTCTTTCGTCTGAGGGCGGGACACCATCTGGACCGGAAATCGGACACCCAACGTGGGGACGTCGGTTGCCGGCTCGACGGACTCAAGCAACTCAAGCAGGGTTTCCCCCGTATACCACGGCATCCGATCTCCGCGATGGACAACCATGTCGCCCTTGGCCGCAGACATAGGGACATACCACGCGTTGTGGGCCCGTGCGTGGCGGACACCCAATCGCTCGAAAAAATCAGCAAACTGCGATCTGATCTCCGTGTAATCGGACTCGGAGTAATCCATGAGATCCATTTTATTGATCGCAATTACAAAGTCGGTGATTCCAAGCAAATGGGCAATGCAGATATGACGGCGCGACTGGGTCACCATGCCGTTTCGCGCATCCACGAGGATCAGAGCCACCTCTGCTGTACTCGCCCCGGTCACCATGTTGCGCGTGTACTGCTCGTGACCCGGGGTGTCGGCGATAATGAATCTTCGCTTCGGTGTGGCAAAGTACCGGTACGCAACGTCGATCGTAATACCCTGCTCCCGCTCGGCCTTCAATCCGTCAGTCAGGAGGGCGAGATCAATTCCGCGCCCACCCCGCTGCTCGTTGTAGTCACGAGCGGCCGCGATCTGATCCTCGAAAGCACCCTTCGTATCCACAAGCAATCGCCCGATCAGGGTGGACTTGCCGTCATCGACGCTGCCGGCTGTCGTCAACCGGAGCAGTTTCACCTGATCAATCGCGGCAGCCGTCGCGGTTGCGTTCAAAAATATCCCTCTTTCTTCTTATCTTCCATCGTGTTTGTGCCGTGATCGATGACCCGCGTTTCGCGTTCGCTCCGGATCGCGGCATCCGCCTCCATTCCGATTTCATCCAGCGTCGCAGCCTCAGAGGCGACAGCCCCGGTACACGGGGAACAACCGAGGGTACGAAAACGAACGCACATCGTTGACGGCTCTTCTCCGCTCTTGAGATTCCCAACGTCATCGGCTGGAATGAGGTTGGCGCCCCGCCGGACCACCTCCCGTTCCTTTGCGAAGTAGAGTGGTACGATTGGAATCTCTTCTCGTTTGATGTAGTGCCAGATATCGGACTCTGTCCAGTTCGAAAGGGGAAATACCCGCATACTCTCTCCCTCGAAGACACGGGTATTGAACAGATTCCACAACTCCGGACGCTGGTTCTTAGGATCCCACTGTCCAAAGTCATCACGGAAGGAAAAGACGCGCTCTTTCGCCCGCGAACGTTCTTCATCGCGGCGAGCTCCGCCGATGGCGGCATCGAATTCATGCTGTTCCAGCGCCTCGAGCAACGCGGCTGTCTTCAGCTGTCCACAGCACCGTGCCACGCCCAGTTTCAGGGGATGCGCCCCGGAGGCGATGGCATCTTCGTTTCGGTGCACCAACAAACGGGCGCCAATCGAAGCAGCAAAACGATCGCGAAACTCGATCATCTCACTGAACTTGTAACCCGTATCAATGTGAAGCAACGGAAAAGGTATTGGCGCCGGATAAAACGCTTTCCTCGCAAGGTGAACGAGGACACTGGAGTCCTTGCCGATCGAATAAAGAATGACGGGGTTTCTGAATTCAGCAGCCACCTCACGGAGGATGAAAACCGCCTCGTCTTCAAGAACGTCGAGATGGCTCAAATCCGATTTCCCAGCCATAGCGAACCGGCCTTGGCCGTGTGCAGGCCACACTCCTTGGAATCACTGCTTTCCCACCACCATCGACCGGAACGGATATCTGCTCCAGGTGTGACCGCACGGGTACACGGTGCACATCCAATGCTGGGATAACCTTCGTCGTGGAGACTGTTATAGGGGACCTGGTTCTCGTGGATGTATGTCCAGACCTCGTTCATACTCCATTCCAGCAGTGGGTTGAACTTGTACAGTCCATTGGCATCGTCCCAAACTTTGACGGCAAGGTTGTCACGTGTTGGTGACTGTTCTCGTCTTTGCCCCGTGACCCAGGATTTCTTACCCTCCAGAGCCCGGCCCAGAGGTTCCACCTTCCGGATGTGGCAACACTCCTGTCTCTGCGCAACACTCTGATAGAAGGCGTCCGGACCGTTCTGCTCGACGTAGCTCTCCAGGCTTCGCGTTTCCGGGCAATATATGCGGACAGGCACCGGGTAACGCTCCCGCACCCGGGTCATCAGCTCGTAGGTCGGTTCCGGAAGCCTGCCCGTGTCAATGGTGAACACTTCGATTCCACGCGCATGGCCGGCAATGAGGTCGAGAAGCACCATGTCTTCAGCCCCGAAGCTGGAAGCAAACCCCGCAGGAGAGGACGACGCACCGATTTCTCCGAGAACGGTGATCACCTCGGCCACCCTCCTGGACATCAAATCTTTAGATAGACCTGGATTTCTTATCATTTCAATAAAAGCACAGCAGTCCGGCCGCTCCGAGGACCGTGGCAAGGACTCCACGCAGTACGGGTTCCGGGACCCGTCCCGTCAGTGAGCTGCCCAGATAAATCCCGGGCATCGACCCGATCAACAACGCGGCCAGCAATCCAAAATTAACAGTTCCCAGAGTCCAGTGCCCCGCACCCGCTATGAGTGCCAGTGGCAGGGCATGAGCCAGATTGGTTCCCACGATGCGCTTCGACTCCATCATTGGCCTGCAGATCATGAACACAGCGACACCCAGTGCACCCGCACCCACAGACGACAACGTGACCAGAATCCCCAGAATCGCACCGGCAAGAACAATCCAGCTGGATCCCAGTGAGGTCGAATTCCCTAACAATCGGACCGTAAGGCCCTCGATTTGGCTCCGCGCGGCAACGACCAATGCGGTCAGCAATAGAGTGCCCCCAAGGACAGGCAGGACTGCGGCATTCAGGCCTTCAAGCGATGGGAGACGCTTCAGCATATAAATCGATAAAATCGTTGCGGGAATACTTCCGTATGACAGCAGGCGCATGGCGGGCCAGTCGATGTTCCCAGCCACCCGGTGCGCATACACGCCTACAGACTTGGTAACTCCAGCAAAGATCAAGTCCGTACCGACGGCGACAATCGGAGTCACTCCCATTCCGAAGATCAGGGCTGGCGTCATAAGCGCACCGCCACCCACACCCGTCATCCCGACAATTATCCCAACTGCAAACCCAGCGACCGGTAGTAGAATATCGAATTCCAAGGCTGTATGTTCCTCAGTCCCAAGCAGCCCGTGGCAGAAGTCTCGCGGGCCGCGTTACGGCCAAACGGGGCCGGATTCTAGGAGGCGACGACGATGCAATGCTCATTCATTGCGAGGAGTCGGCGACAACGAAGACGGCCCCGTTTCGCCGTAACCCTGTGGGCGCAGGGGGGCCACCGACGTTTCAAACGGAGGCCGCAGGCGCCCCCCAGGCATTGTCGTTCGTCGGTCACGATGAAAAGACATCGTTCCGCTCCACACTTCGCGCCTGCAACCCGAAGACCCCTGCGCGCGGCCCGCGAGACTTCTGCCACGGACTGCTAGACGCCTTGAGCGATCCGCTTCAGGCTACGCTTCGGGCCACATGGAGTCTTGCAGTCAGCCATCGATTCTATAGTTACTTTATAAGTTTAGTCAAGAATACAATGGTCCAGTGAACAGGCAAGGCTCAATAAACACAATAGGCTTATAAATCAATTAGATAAACTGATTTGGCAGCTTTCGCACCTCCGCTGCGAAGCCTCGACCGGTCCATCGTGACGGGTGATCGTAGATAAACTGTATTAGATTAGTATAGAATAAACCGCCAAATCGAAACCAAACGGAGCAGCCGACCATGGCGACAAGCGAAAATCCGATCGAACTCCAGAACCCTGAAGATCGGTGGGGACATCTACCTGCGGACATTCGCGACGAAATCGATGTCTTTGAAACCCAACTCAAACGTGTCCAGGCCGGAAAGATGTCGGAAAAAGTCTTCCTCGAGTTCCGATTGCGGCACGGCGTCTATGGACAGCGTCAGGAAGGCGTCCAGATGCAGCGGATCAAGATACCGCTGGGGATGCTCAACACCCAACAAATGATCCGGCTGGCTGATTTGTCCGAAGAGTACGCCGACGGAATCAGCCACATCACCACGCGGCAGGACATTCAGTATCATTTTTTGGACATTGACGACACACCGAACCTGATGCGGAGACTGGCTGAAGTTGGAATCACCACCCGCGAAGCCTGCGGCAACGTCGTGCGAAACGTCACCGGATGCCCTGAAGCCGGCGTGTGCTCGACGGAGGAATTCGACCCGACGCCCCACGCCCTCGCCATGGCCGCGTTCCTGCTGCGACATCCCGATGCTCAGAACTTCGGCCGGAAATTCAAGATCGCGTACTCCGGGTGCGCCGATAAACCGTGCGGCCTGGCAAAGATGCATGACATTGGCGCGGTGGCGACGGTCCGCGACGAGGGCCAGGGGAAGGTCTATGGATTCAAGGTCTATGTTGGCGGTGGTCTGGGCGCAATCCCCCACCAGGCCAAACTTTACAGCGAGTTCATTCCGGCCGATCAGATGTTGCCCCTGGCGCAGGCAATGTCCCGGGTGTTTGCGCGCCTGGGTGAAAAAGACGATCGGAACAGGGCACGGATGAAATTCCTGGTGAACATCACGGGAATCGATGAGTTCCGCCGACTGGTCGAAGATGAACGTCGGAAGCTGCCCATCGACCCGGAGTGGGAAATCGCGGTCCGGACGGCATCCACCCAATACGAACAGCCACTGAAACCGGGATCCACGCTCGCCCTAGAGGCAAGGTCCGCTCCCGATTTCGGGAATTGGTTCGACACCAATGTCCACCCACAGGCACAAGAAGGCTATTCGATGGTGGAGATCTTCCTCCCTCTCGGGGACATTACGGCCAACCAGCTCAGGCAACTGGCTGAAGTCTGCACCGCCTATGTTAAAGATACGGTCCGAACAACCGTTACCCAGAACCTGCTTCTAAGGTGGGTCTCGAATGCCGACTTGCCGGCCCTGTTCGAGGATCTCAAACGCATCGGCCTGAATCGGACCGGTTCGGGCCGGCTCGCTGATATTACGGCCTGTCCCGGCACCGATTCCTGCAAGCTCGGCATTACGTCATCCCGGGGCCTGGCCGCAGTATTCGATGAGAAATTCGCGAGCGGCACGGACCTGACGGAGCAGACGTCCCATCGGGAGGATATCAACATCAAGATCAGTGGTTGCTTCAACTCCTGCGGCCAGCACCACATCGCGGATATCGGCTTCCTGGGCTCGGTTCAACGCAAGGGTGCATTCACCGCCCCGGTCTTTCAGGTGGTGCTCGGCGGCACAACCGATGGCAATGCAGACGCCTATGGAATGGTCACGGCCAAGATTCCCGCACGAAACGCCCCCCGTGTCGTTGAAGTGCTGACGGCCCTGTACTCGAAAGAGAAAGAGGCTGGGGAAACATTTTCACGCTTCGTCGCGCGGCTTGGCAAAGTCCGCCTGAAGTCGGAGATCGAGGCCCTCACGCTCCCCACTTACGAGGCGGCCCCTGAGCTTTATATCGACAACCGGCAAAGCTGGAAGTATCACAAGGAAACGGGCGTCGGTGAGTGCGCCGGCGCGATGGTCGATCAGGCCGAGTTCATGCTTGAGGAAGCCGATCGCCTCGTTTTCGAGGCGACACTGGCGCTGGATGATGCTCGCTACCGGGAAGCGGCCAAGGGAGCGATCGACGCGACACGGAAAGCGGCCGATGCCCTGCTGTCGACCGAAGGGCTGCTGTTATCGGACAACTATGATTGCGTCGCTGAGTTCCGAAAGAGGTTCTATGAGACCGGCCGGTTCCACAAGCCATTTGCTGAGAACTTCTTCAGGGCCGCTCGAGGCAACGGCGGCGAAATCACCCGAGATGATTCGAGGCGGCGGATCGAGGAAGCGGCGCTGTTCCTGGAACAGGCGCAAAGTGCGTACACCAAGGCATAAGAAGCTTCATGGAACTGCAGAGAATCAACGTCAAACTGTTCACCGATGCGGCGGGCAAAGTTGCCCTCGACCCGTTCCTGGATATTTTTGCGCGCTGGCGGGAAGACACCGGACCGCCTTACCGGTGGATCGATCTGGCCGATTATGCGCACGTGGACCATGGACCCGGCGTCATGATGATCGGCAAACAGGGAAACCTCGGGCTCGATCTGGCCGATCCGGGACCGGGCATTCTATACGCGAACAAGCAAGGGTTAGCGGGAACCACCGAGGATCGATTAGCGGAAACGTTCAGTCGCTGCCTGGTCCTGATCAGGAAACTCACGGCAGAACCCGAGTATCCCCGCTCGCTGACGCCAAGAACCGGCTTCTGGGAGATTGCCTTCAATGACAGGCTCGAGACCCCCAATACGGATGAGATCGACCGCCGGATCCGACCCGCAATCGAGACCACGATCGAGAAACTTCTTGGTCCGAATCACACATTGATCCGAGAAGCCGATCCGAATCGCCGCTACGGCTTCGTTATTCAGGCCGAGGGAACCCCCACTCTGGAAGCGATGGCTTCCAGACTTCATGTCGATTCCCTTCGGTGATCCGAGGGAGACAACGTGGTCGATCGCAGACAGTTTATCTTTTCCACAGTGCTGGGCGGCGCAGCGTTGGCGACCGGCTGCAGGGGGGGGGGACCGGCGAACAGAACAGCCGAGGAAACGATCGGGGTTCGGGCATTCGAACTGGACGAAGTGCCGGTCGCCGAACTCACCGTCAGGATGGTGTCGGGGCAGATGACTTCCCGGTCGATCACCGCCCTTTACTTGAATCGGATTGCCAGCTTGAACACCGCCGGACCTGAACTACGGGCCATTATCGAAACGAACCCCCAGGCACTCGACACAGCCGACGCACTGGACAGAGAGCGTCGCACGACGGGACCCATGGGGCCGCTCCACGGCATTCCCGTGCTCCTGAAGGACAATATCGACACGGCCGACGGGATGACGACTGCCTCAGGCTCATTGGCCCTCGAGAGCTCGATCTCTCCCCGGGATGCATTCCTGACCCGACGATTGCGGGCCGCCGGCGCTATTATCCTCGGTAAGGCCAACCTCAGTGAGTGGGCCAACTTCAGGTCACGCGAGTCCACGAGCGGTTGGAGCGGGCGCGGCGGGCAATGCCGCAACCCCTATATGCTGGACTACAACCCCTGTGGCTCCAGCTCGGGCTCAGCCGTCGCGGTCTCGTCAAATCTCGCACCCCTTGCGGTCGGTACCGAAACAAGCGGCTCCATCATGTGCCCGTCTTCACGAAACGGTATCGTCGGTGTCAAACCGACCGTGGGGCTTGTCAGCCGTTCCGGGATCATTCCGATTGCGGAAAGCCAGGACACCGCAGGGCCGATGGCCCGGACTGTAGCCGACGCGGCGCTGCTGCTGGGCAGTATGACGGGTGTCGATCCGCTCGATCCGGCCACAGACTCCGGCGACACTCGCGCTGAATCCGACTACATGCAGTTTCTCGATACGGGAAAACTGGCAGGCGCCCGCATCGGCGTGGCCCGAAACTTCAATTTTGATTCCGGGGTGTGGGATGTTTTTGAGGATGCCGTCCAGGTCATTCGGGACGCGGGAGCCAACATTGTGGATCCCGCCAACGTCCCTAACATGAACCAGTACAGCGTATCGAGTTTCGAAGTCCTGCTTTACGAGTTCAAGTCGGGACTGAATCGATATCTGGAGTCGCTGGGGCCGGAGGCGCCCGTTAGAACGCTGGCTGAAATCATTGATTTCAATGCGGCCAACGTTGAGCGTTCGATGCCCTATTTCGGTCAGGACATTTTGATTGAAGCCCAACGAAAGGGGCCGTTGAGCGAGCCCGGCTATCTTGAAGCCCTCGAAAACAACCGCCGCTTTTCACGCCGGGAAGGCATCGACCGGGTGATGGACGCACACGACCTGGATGCCGTCATCGCTCCAACCGGGGAACCCGCCTGGATCACCGATCACGTCAGAGGTGACCCGGAAACAAGTTCCAGCAGTCGACCTGCGGCTGTGGCGGGCTATCCAGCGGTGACTGTTCCGATGGGATTCCTCGGAGAACTACCCGTCGGCATCTCGTTTTTCGGACGCCCATGGAGCGAAGCTCTTCTTCTCGGTCTGGCCTATGGCTATGAGCAGGCCGCCAGCCATCGGCGTCCTCCCCAATTCAGGCAATCGCCCGTATGATGGAATCATGATCCTGATCAATATCGTCGATCTGTACTCGCTCATCGTCTTCGCTGCCGTCATCCTCTCGTGGCTTCAGCTCCCACACGACAACCCCGTGATCCAGTTTGTCAACCGCGTTACTGAACCGGCACTCGAGCCAATACGACGGGTTCTGCCGGCAATGGGCGGGCTGGATTTTTCCCCGATGATTCTTCTCGTCGGACTTCAGATGTTGAAAGGTTTCCTGATCGGAGCCATGCGCTGATCCGGACCTGCCTCCAGATCACATATCACAGCCCATATTATGCAGCGGAATTCTTCCGACTTTGGTGGACCACTCTTGTCTCTTGGCTCGGTAGCATGAACTCGAAACACCACTGGTCCGGTGCGTTTCATCTGCCCCCGGAAAATGACAGGTGCTGAAGCACTCTGTTTTCTGGCAGCCTGCGTCGCGGCAATGGACCCGCCGCCAGAAATTTGCCATTGCGGGCATTTCGAGCGTCCCGCCAATGGACCGCAAGAACTGGAACGGGAACAAGAGACACACACTCGAAAGGGCGCCGAATGCGCGTGGCAACGACTCTCTACAAACAGGACTCTCTACCCCGCCCGCTCCGGCTCGGACTGCTGCTCCTGTTGATGTACCTCTTCTTCCTGAGCATTACACTGATGGGCGATTCCTTTCAGTTCTTCGGACGGGGATTCGCCGAACAGTTGCTATCAACAACAGCCAACCCTTTCGTCGGAATATTCATTGGCATACTGGCAACGAGCCTGGTCCAGAGTTCATCGACGACGACGTCGATGGCCGTAGGCCTCGTCGCCGGAGGAGCCCTGACGGTTGCCGGGGCAATACCCATCATCATCGGCGCCAATATTGGGACCAGTGTCACCAACACCATGGTGTCGCTGGGGCACGTCTCGCGTCCCACTGAGTTCCGGCGGGCTTTCGCTGCGGCGACAGTCCACGATTTCTTCAATGTCCTTGCTGTCGCAATCCTGTTTCCTCTCCAGCTCGCAACAAACTTCCTCGGACGGCTCTCCACCGTTCTCGAAGGATGGCTCAGGAGTTCCGGCGGTTTCACTCTTGTGAACCCGATCAAGCTGATCGTTGATCCGGTGGCGGAGTGGATTTCCGGTGCCACGGGTGAGTCCGGAACGTTAATGCTTTTGATATCGATCGTGCTCCTGTTTGTTGCGCTGCGCTATATCATTGCCAACCTGAAGCTACTGGTTGTTGAGCGGGTTGAAGCCTTTTTCGATGCGGTGCTCTTCAAGACGGCAATACGCGCCTTCCTGTTCGGCGTTGTGCTTACGATCATGGTACAGAGCAGTTCGATTACAACATCGCTTGCCGTACCACTGGCGGGCGCCGGCATCCTGACGCTCCGGCAGATATTCCCTATGACGCTGGGTGCGAATCTGGGGACAACGATCACGGCGATGCTTGCGGCCCTGGTGACCGGCAACTCGGCCGCCGTAACCGTCGCTTTCGCTCACGTACTGTTCAACGTGTTCGGCATCGTCATCGTCTGGCCAATACGACAACTACCGATCTATTGCGCGAATGCAATGGCGGATCTGGCGACGCGTTCAAGACTCGTTCCTTTTGTCTATGTGGCGGCATTATTTTTTCTAATTCCGTTAACGCTAATCTATCTGGTGGGGTGACCTGGCAATGCTCCGATTCAAAGAACTGATAGAGCTGTGGCGCACAGCGAATTCGCTAACCCGAGCCTTTGAAGACTCCCACGCGATGCTCGAGAGCACGCGACAGATGTTCACCGTCTCGGTCCACTCCTTGCGCCAGAGCGATTCCGCAGATGTCAGCGTGAATATTTACGCAATGGATCAGAAGATTAACCAGTATGAACAGGACGTCCGGCACAAAGTGTTGAAACACCTGGCAATAACAGGCGGCGCCAATATTATTCCCGGCCTGATCCTGACCAGCATCGTCATCGATCTCGAACGGATCGGAGACTATACCAAGAATATCAAGGATCTGGCCGCCGCTCATCCGACACGCCTCACGGCGGGGCGTTACAATGAAGACCTTGTCAGGCTTGAAACGGGCGTCGGAGAGATCTATGAACGAATTCTGCCGATGCTTAAAACCTCGGACGCGGAAGGTGCACGGGGACTGATGGAGGGCCATTGGTGGATCCTAAGAAGATGCGACGAAATCGTCAACGAACTGATCGGCGCCCCGGACCCGGATATCAGCGCGAGCGACGCTGTCGCAACAGCCCTCTACATCCGGTATCTCAAACGGATAGCGGCACATCTCATGAACATCGCGTCCAGTATTTTCAATCCTTTTGAGCGCATCGGGTTTCGTGCGGAAGACGACAAGAAATAATCGATGGCGGCGCCGGCACCCGTGGGCTTCAGACGCTACATGAATGCACGGATCAGGTCGGTCTGGATGGACTTCAGATTGGAATTCGCGCTGGAAAGTTCCTGTATTTTCTCGTCGAGAGTTCGAATCAGCTGCCGCTTCTCAAGACCGTTTCGAACAACCATCCGGACAAAATCGTTGTCCCAGGGTTTCTCGATAAACTGAAAAAGCCCGACCTCATTGATGGCCCGGATTGCGCTTTCCTTGTCCGAGTAGCCGGTCAATAAGATCCGAATAGCCTCTGGCCGGACCGCTTTGAACTTTCCGAGCAGGGTAATCCCGTCCATCGAGGGCATCATATAGTCGCTGATAATCAGATCGACGGCCTCTTCGTCGGCCAGGGCCAGCGCCTGTTCCGGCACGGTTGCCGTCAGCAACCGATAGTCGTCATGGAGTCGGATTCTTCAGGGAAACGGTCACCATTTCCTCATCATCGACAATGAGCACTGTTGGCTTTGGGTGGTTTTCACTCACTCTTGGATGTCCTCGGTAGACTCAGCGTAAAAGTTGTTCCCGAACCCGGGAGGCTCTCCACTTCGAGAGTGCCACCGTGACGTTGAACGATACGCTGGGATATCGAAAGCCCCCAGCCCGAACCCACATCACAGGACTTCGTCGTGAATCCCGCATCGAACATCCGCTTTTGAACGTCATCGGATATTCCAGGCCCATCGTCCGAGATCGCTACCCGAACCGAGCTGTCTTCTTCCCAGGTGCGGACCCGGATGGTGCCTCGGCCTTCGATCGCCTGGGAAGCGTTGAGCAGCAGGTTGAGGATAACCTGGCTGATTTCTCCCCGACAGCCCTCGAATTCGGGCAGATCCGCCAACTCCCGGATCACTTCGATTCGACCTTTAAGTTCGTGCGCAAGAAGAGTTAAGGAACTTTCGATTCCGTCATTGATGTCCATTGCCTCCCAGCGATCATCGGCTCTCGCATTGTTGCGGACGCCCTTGACGATTTCCAGCAGCCGGTCAATCGCCATTTTGTTCATACCAACCGATTCGTCGAATACCTCGCATGTTTCCTCGCACTCGGACTGGTAATCCGGGTGCTCTGCGCCAAAGACTTCCAGACGCATCCGAACCCTCTCGGCCACGGATTCGAGGACTTCGTTGTTACCTCGAATGGCACCCAACGGGGTTTTGATTTCGTGAGCCAACCCGGCCAACAGGCTCCCCAGGGTCACCAGGCCATCCGCACGGATCAGTCTTTCCTGAAAGTCCCGGTAGCCCAACTGAAGCGCACGAAACCGCAATCCGCGCTCGAGGGCATCGAGCAGACGTGCCGGGTCTCCGTCCGGGAGCTGTTCAACGAATGACGCATGGTCGGTGATGCCGGAAAGGTCGGTCGCGTCACCCACAAAAAGAACCGGCGGAGGCCAGGACTCTTTGCTGAGGCCGGATACAAGTTCGCTGAGTTCCCGAGCACTTGCTTCGGGTCCCATCAGCACGACTACAACTTCGGCAGCTGAATCCATTTGCGCGGTGGGCGCTTCCGCCGCCCGTACTTTCGCGACCTCGCAGTTTCCATCAATCAGAGTCCGTTCGGTTTGTTCAGGATCCGTTCGCCCGAGGGCAACGAGCATGATGTTGTGGGCGGTGTTCATGTCAGCGCCGTCCCCACATTCGACGCGAGACGCCGCAGTCTGTATACAAGCTGTTTGAAAAGTCCCTCTACGATTTCCACGTGATCGGACAGGAGTTCGTAGAACGCGTCACGTGAGACGAACAAGATCTGGGATTCCACCAGGGCCTGGGCTGCGGTCAATCTCGGCTCATCGTCAAAGAGAGCCCACACTCCGAACGCACCGTTCGTACGAATCGTGTCGATGTCTTCGTCAAGCCGCTTCATCTGGACTTCACCGGAAATAACGGCATAGAGACCGTCAGGCGCATCACCTTCGCTATAGATAACCTTCCCGGCATCGAAGGTCTTTTCCTCAGCAATGGCTGCCAGAAACGACAACTGTTCGGTCGCGACATCAGTGAACAGATCGATACCCTGCAACAGAAATACCCGCTCAATGATCGTCATGCATTCACTCGAAATCTGCAGCTTCACGGCCAAGCCGACCCAGAGCCCAGTCAGCCGATTCTCGCACAAGGAAGTCGTTGTGACGGGTCAATTGACGACAATTTTCGATCATTTCCGTTAAGTTCCGCGCACCAATTTCGTAGAGGGCACACGCGGTTAGCCAGCTGTCGGATTGAGCCAGCACCAGCCGCAGTGCGTCTTGGGTCCCTCCAACTTGAATCGCGTAGCGCCGGGCCGCCTGATCAATCAGATGATCGGTGGGTCCGTCTTCCAGGAGCGGGAGGATAGCGGATTTAAGATCGGCTCGCAATACATTGTCCATGAATTCAAGTGCAGCCGTCCGCCGCCCGGCGTGATCCCCGCGGACTGCACTGTAAGCGAAATAAATGTCTTTCTGCGGGTACTGAAGCCCGATCAGACGAAAGATCTGTTCCATGTCCCGGTCGCGGCGTTCGTCGATTGCGCGACCCAGCAAGCTTGTCTGTTGGCCCAGCGTTCGACACAACAGCAGCGATTCATAATAGTTCTGTGTCTCTCGAAGTATCTGCTCCGCGATCCTTGAACTTGGCGCCGGCAGATTGGGTTCGTACCGATGGATATAGCTGAGGCCCTTCACGACGCGATAGCGCAACATTCGATCCTCGGCTCCAAGGTTCCCCACCAGCGCTTCGGCCGCTCTTGTACCGCCAATACGCCCCAGCACCCACGGGATTTCACGACGGATCAGCAGGTCTTCCGTCTCGTTGCTGAGAAAGTCACCCAGCTGGGCGGCGATCGCTTGCCCGTACCGGACCAGTGATTTCTTGGCATGTTTCCGGGATCTGGTCTTGACAAGCATTCGAATCACGTCGTTCACCAGTGGAAGTGCGCCAATGCGCGCCGCTGCACCTGCCGCAACTCCGGCCAATTCTGCATCGGATGCTTTCAGCCACCGTTGGAGAATCGCGACGCCCTCGGTTTCGTCCAATCGGGACGCCAGATCAATACCCGCGGAGCGAAAGCGAGAGTCATCAGACGCCAGCAAACCACGGACAATATCCGGTGGGGCGCGAAACTCCCTGGGAGCATGTTCCGCGGCCCAGGAGGCGGCCAGCGTCTTGATTCCGGAGTCATCGTGACGCAACATGAGCTCGAGCGCGTTATCCGAGTCAGAACGCGCATGGGTCAGGATGTAGTCGAGCGCGGCCTCACGGACTCCGTCATCTTCGTCAAGGAGCAAAGCTTCAGCTTCACTTTCAAAGTTCCCTATCAGCGCGGGAAGCGTACGCACTGCCTCCCGGCGTATGCGCGAAGAAGAGTGTGCGAGCAGCGGAAGCAGCTCGGCCTGGAAATCGACACCTTCGCTCGACTGAAGCAGCTTCAAAGCATAAGTGACCCGACGGGCCTCGGGGCTCCTCAGAGTTTCCACCAACATATGCACCGATGCCGGATCCGTAACGAAGTTCGCCATCTCCGATATATCCACTTCGCTCCGCTCCAGCTGGTGGCGGAACTCTTCCACATAGGTCTTACGTACACGGACAGCGACGATAATACTCGCGGCGACAACGGCGACCATCACGGAAGCTGTCCCTCTCAGACCGAATGGAAGTAGCGAACTGGTCAGCAACAGGATCACAATGCCCGCCACCCCACGCCCGACTCTGTCGACAAACACGTCGACAAAAACCTTCAAGCGCTCTCGAACCATAGGAGACAGGGGAAGGTAGAGCAGTTCCATGCTGGTTCGGCCTGTCGAGTATCGAAACGTCGCATCGCTTCCACGCGTGATCGTGGCAGCCGCGAGACCGGGAGCGATCAGGACGCTCAGACCTCCGGCAAGGAGCGCGACCGGAAGGAAAAGGAGGGTGGTCAGAATGCCAAACCTCCGGACGACGAACCCTGTAACGACAACCTGCAAAAACATGCCCACGATATTCGTAACCAGGTAGAAGCGTCCGAAGAACTCGTTGATCCGGGTTCCCTGTTCAGCGCGTCCCAGATTTTCGAAATTGACCTGGACCGCCTGGCTCAGCTGCCATTCGGCCAACTGCGATCCGACGACGACAAGGAGGGTCAGCAGACCAATTAAGCGCAAATGAGTCGAGGTTGACACCATCCGGTACAGTCCCCGGAACCGGTCGCGTTCGGAGTCACGTTCGCGCCTTGGGGCAACGCTTACGACGACCTTTCTCCGGGACCGCCAAACGAGGTGAGCCAGTCCAGTCAGCGCGACCACGATCCCAACACATACGCCAAGCATCGATTCCACGGACACGCGAGCTGAAAGAAAGCCGGGGATTACACTGCCGACTATCGCACCGGTGATCGCCCCGGCACCCAACACGCTGTATATGCGTTTTGCCTGTCGGGAATCATAAACACGGGCGGCCAGAAGCCAGAACTGCGCCATCGCGACTCCTGATACCGTCTGCAGGTACACGTAGTAGGCGTAGGGAATGAACGCCGACTCGCCTTCGACCAACGCAAGAAAGACGAAAAGTGTCGCAACGATTCCGGCGTTCGTTATCGTGATGAGTGACACCAGTGAAACGCGTCGGCCAAACCGAAACAAAAACGTCGCGATGAGCCCTGCGAACACAGCGGTCAACAGGTACGCATAAGGAAGATCGCTGGCGGGAAAGCTCTGGAGAAATAACCGTGCTCGAAGTGGCTTCAAAATGTAGTGGAATGTGAGGAGGCCCACCACGTACAGGAACATCATTGACGTGATGCGAACCTCGGGCGGGCGAAGCCTCAGGATCGTCCGGACTCGATCACGCATTGATGTACTGCGAGCAGCGCCTTCGTTGTACCGGACAATTCATTCTGTAAGTCGGGCAGGTCTGCATTTCGAAGAGATACGGTTCTCAGTGTTTCTATCGTGCCTAACAGTCCGAGGCAGAAGTCTCGCGGGCCGCGTTACGGCCAAACGGGGCCGGATTCTAGGAGGCGACGACGTTGCAATGCTCATTCATTGCGAGGAGTCGACGACAACGAAGACGGCCCCGTTTCGCCGTAACCCTTTGGGCGCAGGGGGGTTCGGGCCACAGGCTTTGTCCCTCGTCGGTCACGATGAAAAGACATCGTTCCGCTCCTCACTTCGCGCCTGCAACCCGAAGACCCCTACGCGCGGCCCGCGAGACTTCTGCCACGGGCTGCTAAGGGAAGCAATTCCATTGTGACATAATTGGACCGCCCGTTCTGCAGGCTCGAACAGCATCCACAAACCCTTGGTAAAGATGACCGACATTCAGGAACTTGAAGACAAATTTGAGGCATTCAAAGCTAGCGGAAGCGACTCGCCGGAAATGGTGGACCTCATGGTCCGGCTCGCAAGGAAGTTAGGGGCTGACGAACCACAACGCGCGCTCGATGTCTCCCGCCGCGCGCTCGAAATCGCACGCCGGCTCGACTACGACGCGGGGATTGCTTACGGCACGTTGTCGATCGGTGTCGCTCTGTTGGTCCTGTCGAATCACGAATCCGCCCTACCCGTCCTGACGAACTCCCTGTCCCTGTTTGACGCCTTGAACGACCCTGAAGGCCGGAGCCGAAACCTCGCGGCTCTCGCGCAGGTAGAACTCAGCATGGGCGAGTACGATCGCGCTCTCGCCAACGCTTTCGAGGCATTGAAACTGTTCAGAGAACTGGGGAATCAGGACGACGAAGCATGGACGGTTCACGGGATCGGGAGTGGCTATCACGAACTGGGAGACTACGAACGCGCTCTGGAATACGAAAATCGGGCCATGACTATGTTCAGGGAATTGGAAAACCCGATCGGAGAGGCGCGCACGCTAAGCGGTATCGGGACCGTCTACCAAACCCTCGGCGACTATGACGAGGCGGCCGAATACCACCAGCGCGCGCTTGACATTTTTCAGGCGCAGGGCAATCTGATGGGAGAAGCTCGTGCGCTGAACGATATCGGAGCGATTTACCAGAATGTCGATGAATATGAGCGGGCGCGGGACTTTCATGAACGGAGCCTTCAAATTCGTCGACGGATGGGCTACCGGCAGGCGGAGAGCACGAGCCTCCTCAACCTCGGGCACGTCGCGATCAAGGAGAGCAATGCTGCCCTGGCTATCGATACGTTACAGAACGCGCTCGAAATAGCGATCGAGGTAAGAGCCAAGCCGCGCGTTTTCCAGTGCCATGAAGCGCTCTCGCGTGCATACGAGTTGTCCGGAGATCTGGATAAGGCCCTAGACCATCAACGGACCTTCCAACGGATCAAAGAAGAGGTTGCCGGCGATGAAGCCGCTTCCCGCGTTAAGAATCTTCAAATAGAGTTTGAGGTCGCGAAATCGGAGCAGGCCGCCGAGATCGCCCGCTTGAAAAACGTCGAGCTTCGAAAGAAAAACAACCAGCTCGAAGAACTCCTCGCAGATTTGCAGGCTGCCGAAGCCCAATTGATCCAGGCAGAAAAAATGGCGGCATTGGGAGGCATCGTCGGTGGAATCATTCATGAGCTGAACACACCGGTCGGTGTAATCAACAGCGCCGTTGGCCTCATTTCGAAATGCACGGGCGATCTTCAGGCCGCACTGAAAATGGGCTCTACTGCGGAAGAGATTCGAGCGGATCGTAGTCTCCAGGCAGCGCTCGAGAGTCTTGAGGAAAACAAACAAGTCAGCGAACTGGCGATCAAACGTATTGGAAAACTCGTGGACAATTTGAAAAGTTTCACACGGATTGATCGTGCAGTCTTCGAACCAATCGACCTCCACGAAGGCATTGAAACGACGTTGACGTTACTTGAAACCCGGATTGGAAATCAAATCCACGTCGTGCGTGATTACGGATCGCTTCCATTGGTTCCCTCATATGTAAGTGAACTCAACCAGATGTTCCTCAACCTACTTACGAATGCGGTTCAGGCGATTCGGGGCGAGGGCACGATTACCATTCGCACACGTACTGACATCGGACGGGTGACGCTTGAGTTTTCCGACACCGGTGTCGGCATTCCCGCCGACGAGTTACCGCGCCTGTTTGACCCGACGTTCAGCAAGACCGGTTCGCGGGTCAAGGCAAGCCTTGGGTTAATCGCCTCCTACAACATCGTCGAAAAGCACGGTGGTCAAATAGCGGTCCAGAGTGAAGTTGGACAGGGGACGACCCTGACGGTCAGCCTCCCGACGAGTTTGCAGATGTGGCCACAGCTTTCCGGGCAGAGTTAGTCGCTCTCCTCGGCAGCTTCCCGAAGTTGGCTCACGACCAACAGCCCTCACTCCATGCGCTTTCTTCGAAGGCCGCGTCGGTGACAATCGATCGCCCGGGCGTGCCTTTAAGATAGCCCCTCGCCCCACACCTGTACTCGTCACAATGTTTTGCCGGTCTTCCCGATGGGACGGAGCGTCCGGAGTGAACCATCTGCCTGCTGTGGTAGAAACCCGGGGTGAAAACATCAGTTGACGCCGCAGATAGGCCGCGCTATCATTTTTTCGCTGGTTAGAGGCGTGGTGATTTACGCAAATTGCTCCACGTTAAAGATGTGCTAAACCGCTCAGGTGTCCCACGAAGCCCTGTGCCCGTTTGGCGTAGGGTTTTTCTAGTTTGGGCAGCGTGGCGATTTAAGACAAATTGCTCCACGTTAAAGATGTGCTAAACAGTCCGGCGGAATTCATCGGGAACCCCGCGCTGTATGGCGCGGGTTATTTTTTTGGGGATGACCCCGTCGCGCCGGATCGAGGAGAGAGAAGCATGAGTTTTGTTAAAGGGCTAAGCTGCCGCGAATGCGGGCGTCAATACCCGAAAGATCCGATTGCAGGTTGCCAGGAGTGTTTTGCCCCGCTGAAGGTCGAGTACGACTACGAAGCAATCGGCAAGGTGTTGACCCGCGACGTCATCCGTTCGCGAGACAGTTCTATCTGGCGGTATCGTGAACTGCTTCCGATCGACGACGACCCCAGGGTCGGTCTCAACACCGGGGGCACACCGCTGGTTCGTGCCGAGCAACTTGGCCGTGCTATCGGCATCGACGAGCTTTATATAAAGAATGACAGTGTTAACTATCCGACACTTTCGTTTAAGGACCGTGTGACTGCCGTCGCAATCAATAAGGCTCTTGAGTTTGGTCTCCAGGCGGTTGGATGCGCTTCGACTGGAAATCTGGCGAATTCTGTTGCGGCGAACGCGGCTGCAGCTCGATTGCCTGCATGGATTTTGATTCCTGACAATCTGGAAGTGGCCAAAGTCAACGCCACTTCGGTATACGGAGCTCACGTTATTGCGGTCCGCGGTAACTATGACGACGTCAACCGCCTGTGCAGCCAGATCGCGGATCGGTACGGCTGGGGCTTCGTTAACGTCAACCTGCGCCCTTACTATGGCGATGGCTCAAAATCTTTCGGATACGAAATTGCCGAGCAGCTCGGGTGGCGTTCACCCGATGCGATTGTTGTGCCTATGGCCGGTGGTTCCCTGATCACGAAAACTCACCTTGGAATGAAAGAGCTCGAGATGCTCGGGTTGCTCGATGATCCGGTTCGAACCAGGATTTTCGGCGCCCAGGCGACGGGCTGTAATCCCATCACGGCGGCGATCAAGAGTGGAACCCGCAAGATAAAACCCGTCAAACCATCGACCATCGCCAA
This sequence comes from Terriglobia bacterium, assembly GCA_965263045.1. Lineage (GTDB taxonomy): Bacteria > Acidobacteriota > Terriglobia > 20CM-2-55-15 > 20CM-2-55-15. The sequence goes on along the minus strand of CBDHGK010000041.1, from coordinate 1,488,634 downwards.
GTCACTGGCGATCGGTTCGCCCGCCGACGGCTATTACGCGGCGGAAGTGATCTCCGAATCCGGCGGATGGGGCGAGGATGTCACCGATGAAGAAATTGTCGAAAACATTCAGTTGATGGCCGAGACCGAAGGCATCTACACCGAAACTGCCGGGGGCGTCGCTTTAGGGGTCACACGAAAGCTCGTGGCGCAGGGCAGGATCAAGAGGCAGGACGTCACAGTGATCGCGAACACCGGAAACGGCCTAAAGACACAGGATGCGCTGAATCTTCAGTCCCCCAAAACGATAGAAGCCAAGCTCGGAGCATTCGACGCGGCAGTGAACGAACTCAGCCTGACTGCGTAGTGGTCTGTATCACCCATATCGGAGGCATTCGATGACGACTCGAGTCACTATTCCTGCACCTCTTCGGCGATTCACTGGAGAGGACGCCGAAATTGATGTTCAGGCCGACACGATTTCAGAGATCCTGGATGAACTCGATCAGAAATATCCGGGACTGAAATCCAGGCTGTGCGAAGAAAGCGGAGAGTTGCGTCGCTTCTTCAATATTTATGTCGATGAGGAGGACGTGCGCTTTTTGGATGACTTACAGACAAAGGTCCCCGACGGCGCGGAAGTCTCGATCATTCCAGCGATTTCAGGAGGACGACCTTAGGTTGGCGACTTGGGGTCCCGAGGCAGAACATTTCGACCGGCCATTCGTATTTTAGAGCTTTGTCTGCCGTGGGCCCATCATCACATCTATCCGACAAGCCTCTTCTTCTGTATGTGCGCCCGGCGAGCGCCGACATTCAATTCCTGTCGAAACGCATGCGGTCAGCATAACAGTCAGAGCAACCCAGCGATCGAATCGAGGCTGCGAAACTGACGGCCACGGTCGATTATAGTCAGACCGGACCCCTTACACTTTCCTGCCCGATACTGCCTCCCGGAGTTGGGCGAGGCGAGCCCGCTCTCCAACAGTCACGCCGAAAACGATAACCGCGGGTGATTCGATTCCCTTCGACTGGGCTTTAATGTTGACCAGAGTCCCTGTCCGCACGTCCTGTTCCAGCCAGGTCCCCCGTGATATCACAGCAGCCGGTGTCTGTTGTGGACAACCGGCTTCCCTGAGGCGCCCGACAATTATGTCCAGCCGAGACAGACCCATCAGTACAACGACGGTCCCACCTCCGGCGATTACACTCCGAGCTCCCGCCCACTCTTCCGGACTGGCGTCGTCGGCCCTGGAACCCGTCATCACCATGAACGAATGTGCTACGTCACGGTGTGTGACGGGGATTCCGGCGGCCGCAGGCGCCGCGACCGCGCTGGTCACTCCGGGAATGATTTCAAACCCGACATCGGCCTCGGTCAACGCTCGCGCTTCCTCGCCTCCCCGGCCGAATACGAAGGGGTCACCCCCTTTCAGACGGCAGACCGTCTGACCGCGCCGTGCTCGCTCGACCATCGTTTCCTGAATAAAATTCTGCATCTGTCCACGGTTCCCAGCCCGTTTCCCGACATCGATCACTTCGGCCCCTGGGGGCGCTTCCTCCAACAAGCGTTTATCTATGAGCCGGTCATGCAGAATCACGTCAGCCGTGCGGATCGAGTCCAGTCCACGTGAGGTAATCAGGCCAGGGTCCCCCGGTCCGGCACCCACGATGGACACATAGCCCAACGCCTCAGCAGAACCCATCGAGGCATCCCGGATAATTTCGTCAACACGTGATTCCAATGTCTCAAAGTCCGATTCGAGAATTCGGCGCAGGATGTTCGAGTCCACGATGCGGTAGTGCAACTGCTTGCGCGCTTCATCGTCAGGCACGGACTCTTTCAATCGTGATCGAATGCGCGTCAGCACCTCCAGCAGCTTCCCGTATTCGGGCCCCACTAGCGCGGCCAGGCGTCGGCGCAATCGGGCCGCCAGAGCCGGACTCGCACCTCCGGTCGAAATCGCAATTGTCAAATCACCACGCCGCACGAGCGCCGGCATGATGAAGTCGCAGTGGGCCGGATCATCCGCCACGTTGATCAGAATGTTCCCATTTTTCGCTTCACGCCAGGCTGCGGAGTTCACTTCAGCATCATCGGTGGCCGCCAGCACAGCCCACGCGCCCCCCAGATCTCCAGGCTCATAGTCACGTGCGCGCACCGTGATGCTGCCTGTGTCACGGAGAGAGCTCAGTACCTCGGTCACCCTGGGACTGATCACCGTCACGCGCGCTTGGCACTCCAGGAGCGCCTGAACCCTCCCCTCGGCAACATGGCCTCCACCAATAACGGTCACGGGTTGGTTCACAATGTTGAGTGAAATCGGAAAATATTTCATCAGCGTATCCGTTCAAAATGTGATGCGATCGCGTCTGCCAGAGGAGCCATTTTGGGCGACATCGGAAGTATCCGAACCGTGATGCCACGGGCGAGCAATGCCCTCCCGGTGACTTCACCGATCACGGCAACAGAAATTCGTTCGTTCAATACCCTATGCAACTCGGACGCCCGTCCCGAAACTTCGGCCGTTCCGACTAACGATTCGACCTGAGGGGCGCTCGTAAAGGTGATCGCATCCACTCCACCTCCGATCAGTAAATCGATAAATTCAATCACCCGACTCCGGTCCGAGGCCGGGCCGTAGTTGTAAACCTGGACGAGGGTCACCTGGGCTCCCTGGTTTTCGAGACCCGCGACGAATTCCGGATTCGGCGTACCGTAGAGCTGCACACCGACGCGCTTTCCGTCGATCGACTCCGTCTGAAAGAGCTCCAGCAGGCCCTCAGACGTTGCCTTTTCCGGTGCTAGATCGACGCTCAACCCCAGTTTCCGCATCGCGGATCGCGGCTTTGGGCCGCGCGCGACAACTGTCAATTCCTTCAAGGCATCCTTGAACTCTTCCAGACGGCCCATGGAAGCGGCTTCTTCTCCAAGAAATCGCGCGCCGACTCCGGTGAAAAACACCACGATGTCGAACCGGTCTTCGAGGACCTGCTCAATGAATTCCTGCAGCTGGGAGCGGTTCTCAACCGGCCGCTCCTCTAACAACGGACACGAGATGACCTGGGCGCCATGCCGCTCAATCAAGGACTTCAATTCTTTCTCAAAACGATGCTCGGTGATTGCAACCGTGCGGTTTTCCAGAGTTCTTGACACGATCTTATACGCTCCACGCTGGGGATCTCCGGGACAAATCCTTTCAATTGTACAGATTGAAATGTTCCAGAAGACAGAAGTTCACACACGCAATGAGTTGGGGAACAAGTCGAGGAAGTGTCCGGCCATCCAGCCCCAGGTCAGAACAATACGTTCGACTGCGGGGGCCGGCCCGGACGAATGCCCAGCAGACCTGACTTAAAACATGTTTGGAAACAGCACATAGGAGAAAAGCAGGCCTATCGTCCCAGCAACCACGACGTAGTAGATCATTGGAACAATCGTCTTTCGAATCAGGGCCCCTTCCTTCCCCACCAACCCGACCGTCGCACTGGCGGCCACGACGTTGTGTACACAGATCATGTTGCCGGCGGCACCACCGACTGCCTGGAGGCCCAGGATCACAACGTGGGACGTACCGATACGGTCGGCCACGCCGTACTGAAACAGGGCAAACATCAGATCACTGACCGTATTGCTGCCCGCCACGAACGCGCCCATCGCACCGATCATGGGTGCGAAGAAAGGCCATGTGCCCTGTGCAATGTCAGCGACGTAAGCGGCAAGAACGAGGGGCATACTCTCCATTCCCGAGATATTGGTGTTGGAATCGATAAACACTCGAACCAGACCGACTGCGAATATCAGTGCCACGGCCGGACCGGCCAACTTGCGTGCCGCATCGGCCCACGCGAAAGTCGCTTCCTGTCGTGTCATTTTGTGCAGGACGATGGTCGCCAGAGCGACCAGTACAAAAATCGTTCCCGGAGAATAAAGCGGTTCGACGCTCTGAGACAGAGTCGTCCCGACAATGTTCGACCAACTCCAGCTGAGGGAACTCAGGTAGCTCTGCAGCGGCAGAAACGGCAGGCGCGTCACCACGAGCAGACCCGCGACCATCAGGTAGGGTACCCATGCCAGCAAGAGCGTCATATGGCGGCGCTCCTCACCGGCGTCGGCAACGATGTTGCCGATCCAGCTTGCGTCCCACTCACCCCTAGGCGGAAAGTCCCAAGGCTCGCCCGGTGGCAGAAACATGCCGGCCCGGGCGCCCGCCACTACGATTGCCAGGCCAATCAGAGCGCCGAGAAGACTCGGAAACTCCGGACCCAGAAACACCGCGACAAGAGCATAAGGCACCACGAAGCTCAAGCCGGCGAAGAGGGCAAACTTCCAGGCAGCCAGGCCCTCCCGAAAAGATCTGTTCTGACCAAAGTATCGGGTGGTCATGCAAACAATGATGAGTGGGATGAACATTCCAGCAATCGCATGGGGAAGAGCGGTAAACACACCCAGGCTATGAAGGAAATCTGGATAGCTGATCCCCTGTGCAGCGAGCGCGTTCTCCACCAGGGGCACGTTGAGCGACTGCCCCATGCCGACCATGATCGGCGTGCCCACTGCACCAAAGCTCACCGGCGTACTCTGTATGATGAGGGTCGCCATAACGGCAGCCAGCGCCGGAAATCCCAGTGCGAGCAGCAGCGGCGATGCAACGGCAGCCGGCGTTCCGAACCCGGCCGCCCCTTCGATGAAGGAACCGAAAAGCCATGCAACGATAATGAGCTGGACGCGCCGGTCCCTGGAAATGCCCATGAATCCCCGTCGGATCGTCGTGACCGCACCGCTCTCTCGCAATGTGAACAGCAAGAGGATTGCGCCGAAAATGATCCAGAGTAGCGTGAGGGCGATCATGCCGCCCCGAAGCGTCGCCCCAACGACATGGATCACCGGCACGCCCCACACCCACAACGCCACGACAACCGTCAACACGTAAGCGAGCGGCATTGCCCGGGTCGCCGGCCAACGTAAAACCACCAGGAAAAACATCACAGCCAGAACCGGAACAAGCGCCGCCAGAGCGTACAGGGCCATGCATACCTCCATCGAAATTAGAATGCCTGCCGCACTTTAGCTGTTGCGGATATTGCAGTCAACGACCGCTAACCGATCCGCATGCGGTCACGGCAGCACCGAAATCTGAAATCGGAACGCAAGGGACTGTGCTTCCTGGACCTGCAGGAAAACGAATATTACTAAGTGTGGTGTCCGGTGATTCAGGCGCAGTCGGGCGGGTTCGGCTGCGCGCCGCATCCTGCCACTGCCAAAGAACGAATGATAATTGGATGGGGTTCTGCGCTAGCCGCCAATACCGTCCGCAGTTATGAAGGCTTCCATCGAATCCAGGGTCTGAGTCAGATTCTCCACCTTCTCACTCAGCAGATGCCGGATCGAAATCATCCCCTCGACGTCTCCCGTGTCATTCACAAGTGGAAGATGCCGGATGTGTTTGTCCTGCATCAGCTTCAGGACGTCGTCGGGCTCCTTATCCATTTCAATGGTGAGGACCGGGGCAGTCATGACTTCGGTCACCGGGGTTGATTCAGGATTCTTATTCTGCAGCACGACACGCAGCATCAGGTCACGCTCGGTGAATACTCCGTTCAACTGGCTATCGTCAATAACCAGGATCGCGCCGACCTTGGCTTTCTCCATTACACGCAAGGCATCGCTTACCATCGCAGAAGAGCTTATCGCTACTGCTTTCTTTCCTACTTTAAGAAGATTCATCGGTCACTCCTAGCCCGAATTGGCTCCCCGGCCGCTTCGGATACGATGGCCCCCAGCAACCTGCACGTCGGGAAATGTGACTGAGTTCAATCCGACAATTGGGTCGACAAAGGTCAGCTACAAGACACCCGTCCAGCGAGGCGGTATCAGAATACATTTTCCCGCCCGGGCAGTCCAGCGAAAGAAAGCGGCATAGAACGTATACCACTGTAATTAAATATCTTAACCTGAATCATGAGTGAACCCACACTCTCGCGAGTCAGCCCTGTGCCGGTGCACACCGTTGAATCCACCCCATGGATCTCGCCTGACGCCCGTCATCAGCATCGTAAAAGCCCCGAAACTAGTTGAATTTACGGCATAATCGGTTGTTCAATAGGCGCATGCTGTCTATCGTCACACTCAGTTTCCTTCTGGCTTCCGCTCAAACCGAACCGATCGACCTGAGCATCGTTACATTTCCATCCGGTTCAGGCGTTGATGTGCCACTCTCGCCTGACGGCCAGGTAGAGGTCCGCCGCGAACCGACGTCGAGCCGGGTCAAAGTCGAAATCGATGCGATCGAAGGTCTCTCAGCACTGGATCCGAGGCTGCGGGCATTCGTCGTGTGGGCCGTCTCCCCTGAAGGCCAATTCGAGAATCTGGGCGAGCTGGAGGTGGATGGCCGTCAGGCGGAACTGGAAACCACCACCGCCCTGCAGCGTTTCGGAATAATCGTGACCGCCGAACCCCATTTCCTGGTGGACGCTCCCAATCGAGTCGTCGGCTTTCGCAGCGGACTACCGCGAGACGAAGATATCCGGGTTGAACAGTCGAGTATCGAAATCGGCGCTCATGACTACTCGATGATTTCGCTTCCACCTCAAGGCAACATTCCGGCACGGGTCACCGAGGCCCGGATGGCCTACCGGGTTGCCGAGTCCGCCGGTGCGATGGCATTCGCAGAACCGGATCTCAGAAAGGCTCGAGTCTCATTGGATTCAGTGGAGGAACTGCTGCGTCGCAACATGCCGATGGAGGTGATTCTGCCGTATGTGAACGATTCGATTCGCCTGTCGGCCCTGGCCGCACGGGTCGCTCGCGCGGAAGCAATCCGCGACGAGCTAGCCGAAGAGACGCGGCGCGCCGAATTGCTCGATCAACAGTACCGCCAGACCCAGCAGGAACTTCAGCGCCTCGACCAACGGCAGGAAGAATCCGAACAGCGGATCAGCGAGCTGGTCCTGACTCTCCAGACAACTCGGAGTGAAAACCGCTCGCTGGAACTTGAGATGGAAGAATCCGCCCGAATGGTTCGCTCGCTGGAAAACGAAGTCGCGCGTCTCGGTGATCCCTGGCCCCCGCTGCGAAACGCCCTGATGTTCGGCGCCAGAGCGCGGGAAACTGCGCGGGGGTTGACCGTCACGTTACCCGCGTCCTATTTCGAATCGAACAGCGGCACCCTCGAACCGGAAGGCCGGGAATACCTGGCGCGGCTTGCGGGAATACTCGGTGTTCGGGAGATACCAGAGATTCTGATTGAAGGCCATACTCAGGATTCCGGGCCCGCATCCAGGAACCTCACACTATCTGTAGAACGGGCCGATTCCGTAAGGGACTATCTCCTCGATCAAGGCATCCCCGTAGACGACATTCAGGCGGAAGGCCTGGGCACAACGCGACCCGTCGCCGGGAACGATGATTCTGAAACCCGGGAGTTGAACGAAAGAGTCGAGATCCTGTTCAGGGAAATTCGAAACCGTTGAGCGTGAGTGGGGAGCTTTGCTCTGGACACCTCCTGGCGCGAAGACGCCCATTCCCCGGACAGGGTGTGCGATCTCGACTAGGGATCCACACCGAAGCTTCCAGGAAGCATGAATCTTGTCGTGTGATCGTCCACTTCGTTCATCGGCGCGCAGATGGACTCCCAAACGCCGGAAAACAACCCATACCATCCGAAGAAGGTCAGGTCCTCTGGAGGCATTCGCGCGAAAATCTTCCGGTCGCCAACCCACAGCGTGGTATACATTGTGGGGTCGTGAACCGTCAGTTGGACCTCCAGGGTGTCGGCCCCCGTACGCTTCCATCGCTCTTCGATCCGGGTCGTTAAACTCAGCGGATGCCCCTCGCCGTCGAGCCACGCCCGATCATCCAGGCCAACGGTATTGACAACGAGGGTATCCCCTTCCCACACGGCAACGGAGTGCCCATGCCATGCCGGCCCAAGATTGTTGAGGTTCTCCCCCGACGGCAGTTCGCGTCCGTCCATCCAAACTTCACGCAAGACGCGTTCCCACTGAAATAACTGTAGCCATCGCCCCTCGAGTTGGGCGAATTCGAACGGGTACGCGCTCGTAAAGAGGATTCGGGGAAAACCACTTGGGTTGCATTTAAATTTAGGGTCGTTCGAATACACCGGCAAAGGGACGTCGGATGTACCCACACGCCCGTTCATTTTCGCTGCACCCTCGGGCGTCAAGACGGGAATTGTCGCGGGGGGACCAATGCTGTCGGTGCGGAAACGCCCTCGAACGACTCCCGTACTGTCCGGGTCGGTCCGCACCCATATGCCAGACAGATCCTGAGGGTCAAATTGCTTCAAACCAGCTTCCGCACCCGCGGCTGCATTCTCTGAAAGCGACACGGCCCCAACCGGTCCAGTCAACAGAAAGCACAGCGACCCCACGATAGCTGTGATGGCGCTACTGGAAGGATTTCGCATTCTTGAAGTTCCTTATCCGATCCGGCACTACTGCGCGATCCGGCTTGGGATCGGAATGTGTGAGATCGAGGTTTCGCGTCCTCTACGCTGTCTCGAATCCCGGGCACAGGTTTCGTGAACCGGCCCAGGTGCGACCGCGCCACCAGAATTTCATGTCGCTCGGCCGCCCGGCGTCAGCCATTCCAGCGTTTCCCGGAAGGCTGAAGGGTTTGCAGTGGCCTGATTTCCTGCTGCACAGCATTGTGATAGAGCGCAGTTACAGGACCTGTGACAAGCTGGCTAAATATAACTCCAGGGAAGATTTATTAGCAAGAAAAGTGTCAACTGGCGACAACGCGGTTGGGACGTTCAGGCTCGGTCCCCGGGCCAGTGCTTTCGAACTCGCCTCCCGAATTGTCCAATCATCTGGAGCTGCAATCCGCCGAACGGGTGCCACCCCAATATGACTCGATCTCCCATCGTAAACCGAATCAACTCTCGATTCAAACGAAAGCGGGGGACGTATCAGCGCCCTCCTTAATGAGCTGAGAATCAAAAAGCGTATAGGGGTTGACGTTGGCCAGAGCTGCGGTAACCGAGTCCCCGACGTCGATGTAGTCCTCACTCATCTTATTCAGGAACGCACGAATGTCCTTGCGGGGACCTGCCTTATCCGTGCAGACGCACCCAATGCCGACCAGTTCAGCTTGTTCCACGTATCTGCGGGTCAGATCCTCGGAGACGTACACCAGCGGCCGTATCACGCGCATGGAACCTTTGCGCGATTCGGCCACAGGCGGCAAGGCGGCGATTCGACCGTTGAAGAGGATGTTCCTGAGCAAGGCCTCGGCGCAATCATCGGCAGTGTGGCCGAGCGCTAACGCGGTGCAGCCCAGCTCCGACGCAAGCTGATAAAGCGCGCTTCTTCGGTTCCGGCTGCACACATCGCAGCCATGCTCAACACCGTTCTCGACAAGACCGATCGTTCTGGGTTCGTCGCGGAGAACCCACTCAATACCCAGCCGCTCGAACTGCTCTTTGAGACCTCTGACGGGCCCGGTAAACTTTCCCTGCTCCACCGTTACCGCCACGATCTCGAAGGGAAACGGGGCACGCCCGCGATAGGCCGCAAGCGCGTGCACCATGCACAGACTGTCCTTACCTCCTGAAACACCCACCCCAACCCGGTCCCCGCGACGGAGCATCGAAAACGTGCCCATCGCTCGGCCGATCCGATCGAGCACCTTTGTTTGAATCTCTGTCTCGCTCATCCGTGTCCCCCGTCTATTCCAAGTGGGTTTGGTCTTCCTTCAGTCCCGTAACGCGGGCTTTCAATTCACCCTGCTGTAACACAACTTGAATGTCCGCGCCCAAGTGAACATCGCTCGCCGAGCGCACGACGGTGCCGTCAGCTCTGCGGCAGACCGCGTACCCGCGTTCCAGGACAGCGAGCGGACTCAGAGCATCGAGAGTCTCGGTCAGTGTTCGAAATCGTTCATTTGACCGTTGAAGCCTCGTCCGCATTGCGGTCGCAAGCGCTCGCCGCGCCCGGTCGAGGCCGTTGGTTCGAGATGGAAAAAAACGGCCAGACGTCGCGAACTGCTCCAGCCGGAACATGCAGTCATCGACGCGCTGCGACATTTGACGCATCCGCTGTTCGGCCACAACAAATCCGCGGCCGCCAGCGCGGTCGGCCAAAAAACGACGGCACTCGGACAGCCGATACCGGAGGGCCGCCGTCATCCGTCTTTCGACGACTGACAGCCGCTCAAGCACTTCTGCTTTTGACCCGACCACGATCTCCGCGGCAGCACTCGGGGTGGGTGCCCGTACGTCAGCCACAAAATCGCTGATCGTAAAGTCAACTTCGTGTCCCACCGCGGAAATCACGGGTTTCTCGCACCGGAAAATAGATCGCGCTACGCTTTCGTCGTTGAACGGCCACAGATCTTCGATCGATCCACCACCCCGCGTCACGATCACGACATCTACGTCGGACCCGCTCAAATAATCAATACCTTGGGCGATCTGAGGCGCAGCCCCATCGCCCTGAACGTCTGTCGGGTAGATCAGGATGTCTATCGAATTGTGGCGTCGCTTCAGAACGGACAGGATATCTCGCAGGGCCGCACTTCCCGCAGATGTCACCACGCCCACACGGGACGGGAATCGTGGTGGGGGGCGCTTGCGGGTCGCTTCGAACAACCCTTCGTGGGCCAGCTTTTCCTTTAACTGATCAAACGCATCCTGCAGGGCACCCCGTCCGGCAGGCTCCAACACCTCGACAACGATCTGATACTCTCCGCGCGCTTCGTAGGTACTCAGGCGGCCACGGACCCGGAACGACTCGCCATTTCGCGGCTTGAATCGCAGGTACATCGCGGCATTTCGGAAACACACTGCCGGAATTTGAGCACTCGAATCTTTGAGAGTGAAATAGATATGGCCTGCCGCCGATCGGCGAACGTTGGACACCTCGCCTTCGATCCAGACGTCGGTGAATTCGCGTTCAACAAGGTCTTTGATTCGGCGACTGACTTCTGTAACAGTGTAAATCTTCCGCTGGCCCGGACGGATCTCCATAGGAGTTCCCTTCTGCGCTGAAACCCTCAGGCGACGGTAATCTCTTCCGCCAGGTATACATCCTGAATCGCGTTTAATAACTGAATGCCCTCGGCCATCGGGCGCTGGAACGCCTTCCGTCCAGAGATCAAGCCCATCCCTCCGGCTCTCTTGTTGATGACGGCTGTCGTGACTGCTTCCTTCAGATCACTCTCGCCGCCGGAAGCGCCTCCGGAATTGATCAGCCCGGAACGGCCCATATAGCAATTCGCAACCTGATATCGCGTGAGGTCGATGGGATTGTCGGTCGTCAGATCGGAGTACACCTTTTTATGCGTTTTCCCGAACTTCAGGGCCGTATATCCTCCGTTAGTTTCAGGAAGTTTCTGTTTGATGATGTCGGCTTCAATCGTGACGCCAAGATGATTGGCCTGACCGGTCAAATCTGCCGCAGCATGATAGTCCTGGTCGGTGGTCTTGAAACTCGAATTTCGGAGGTAGCACCAGAGTATCGTGCACATTCCCAGCTCGTGCGCGTACTGAAACATCTCGGTAACTTCCTGAAGTTGCCTCGAAGACTCGTCGGACCCGAAATATATGGTCGCACCAACGCCGATTGCGCCCATCTCAAACGCCTGATCGATACTCGCGAACTGAATCTGATCAAATTTGTTGGGATACGTCAGAAATTCGTTGTGATTGAATTTCATGATGAACGGAATCCTGTGCGCGTACCGTCGAGCCACAGCACCGAGCACTCCCAGCGTCGATGCAACAGCGTTACAACCACCCTCTATTGCAAGTTCAACGATATTCGACGGATCAAAGTACAACGGATTTGGAGCAAACGACGCGCCCGCGGAATGCTCGATCCCCTGGTCTACCGGCAAAATCGACACATAGCCCGATCGGGCCAACCGACCGGATCCGGTTAATGTGGCCACACTCCTTAAGACACGTGTCGGCCGATCGGAAAGGCCGAACACACGATCTACAAAATCAGGCCCCGGCAGATGGAGAGACTCTTTGGGAATGGTCTTGCATTCGTGTCCGAGCAGGGCCTTTCCGTCGTCACCAAGTATTGCCTCAATATCCGCCATCATGTAGTCCTCTTTACGTATTAAAGTTTGCAATGTCACCCGGACGTTCAGAATTATAGCGAAGTTTTGGTCTAACGCCGATTGATCACTATAAAGATCAAACTGATTATGAAGCTCAGCAAGATCGACGTACCTAAAGGAACGTAGAGCGAAAAGTTGTCTCTTTGAAGGCGGAAGTCCAGAGGCAGTCGGCCAAGCCGAAACGGCAAGCGGTCGTTAAACGTGAGCACTAGACCGCAAAGAACCATGGTCACGCCTATAACGATAAAAACCCGGCCCAGGTGCGTCATACGCGAACGTCCTCAGGGCGGAATAGCGGAAGCCCGAGGCTCGGAACCGATGCTCTCCAGCGCCAAAGGCTGCGGAGCGTCACACGTTCAAACAATCTCCAGACGCCCGAAGAAGTACGAAATTTCGAAACGAGCAGTTTCCGGCGCATCGGATCCGTGAATCGAATTGCGCTCAATGTTGGTCGCGAATCTCTTGCGGATCGTCCCTTCGGCTGCATTCGCTGGATCAGTCGCACCCATCAGGTTACGCAGTCGCGCGACCGCGTCGTCGCCTTCCAGCACGATGACGAAGCACGCACTTTCAGTCATAAACTCAACCAGGCTTTTGAAGAAAGGACGTTCACGATGGACCGCGTAAAACTCTTCGGCCTGGGCCTTTGAAAGGTGAAGCATTTTCACGGCCCGGACTCTTAGTCCTGCGCCCTCGATCATGCCGATTACAGCGCCTGATTGGCCTCGACTCACCGTGTCCGGCTTAAGAATGGTCAGGGTCTCTTCCATGCTAACCCAGCACCTCTTCTATCGCAGCACCCATATCTGCGGGACTGCGAACCACATGGATGCCGGCGTCCTGCATGGCCTTCATTTTTTCCTCGGCCGTACCCTTGCCCCCCGCAATAATCGCACCAGCGTGGCCCATCCGCCGCCCCGGCGGAGCCGTCTGCCCACAAATGAACCCGACAACGGGCTTCTTCACGTTCTCTTTAACAAACAGTGCGGCGTCCTCCTCAGCGTTGCCTCCGATTTCGCCGATCATTACGATGGCATCGGTTTCAGGGTCAGCATTGAACAACCCGATTGCATCTATGAAGTTGGTCCCGATGATGGGATCTCCGCCGATGCCGATACATGTGGACTGGCCGATACCCCGTGCGGACAGCTGACCCACCGCCTCATACGTCAGGGTCCCACTGCGTGAGACCACACCCACCCGGCCTTCGCGGTGAATATGCCCTGGCATGATGCCGATCTTGCACCTCTCTGGAGAGATGATTCCCGGGCAATTTGGACCGATCAGACGGGTCGATTTCCTGTCTTCGAGGAACTTCATAGTCCGAATCATATCGAACGTCGGAACCCCTTCGGTAATGCACACGACAAGTTCAATTCCCGCAGCCGCGGCCTCCATGATTGCGTCAGCCGCGAAAGGCGGTGGAACGAAAATCACCGAAGCGTTGGCACCCGTTGTTTGTCGCGCCTCCACCACGGTATTGAAGACATCAATGCCGTCGTGCTGGGTCCCCCCCTTACCGGGCGTTACGCCACCGACGACCTGGGTTCCATATTTAACCGCCTGGGCCGAATGAAAGCTGCCCTCTCGACCCGTTAGCCCTTGAACGATCAGTCGCGTCGATTTGTCGACCAGAATACTCACGGAATCTTTACCCTCACTTATTTTGCGGCGGCTACAACCTGTTCGGCCGCATCTTTCATGCCTTCAGCCACAAGAAAATTCAGACCTGAATTTCGAAGAATCTCCTGCCCCTGTTCGACGTTCGTCCCTTCGAGTCGGACCACGACCGGAACCTTTATGCCCATTTTCTTCGCAGCTTCGACCACTCCCAATGCCACGATATCGCATCGCATGATGCCGCCAAAAATATTGATCAGCACGGCTTTTACGTTCGCGTCGGACAGCAGGATGTGGAACGCGTTCTCAACCTGTTCGGCGGACGCGCCTCCGCCGACGTCCAGGAAATTGGCCGGATTCCCGCCCGCCAGCTTGATGATATCCATCGTCGCCATGGCCAGTCCGGCGCCGTTGACCATGCAGGCAACATTGCCGTCCAGCTTGATGTAGTTCAGGCCATGTTTGCTGGCTTCGATTTCGAGCGGTTCCTCTTCGTTCAGATCCCTGAGTCCGGCGATATCTCCATGCCGATGAAGGGCATTGTCATCGAAGTTCATCTTTGCATCTAAGGCATACACCTGATCGTTACCCGTTACGAGGAAGGGATTGATCTCTGCAAGTGATGCATCCGTTTCTTCGAATGCCCGGTAGAGCGCCATCATGAATTTCGTTGCGTCGCGCACGAGCTTGGAATCGAGTCCCAAACCAAACGCCAACTTACGGGCCTGGTAGGGCTGGAGTCCGAGCCCGGGCTGGATCCATTCCTTCAGAATACGTTCGGGCGTACTGGCGGCCACCTCTTCAATATCCATTCCGCCTTCCGTGGAAGCCATAAACACGGGCAGGCCAACCTGACGGTCGATCACGATTCCAAGATAAAGCTCCTTCCGGATGTCGAGGCCTTCCTCAACGAGCACAGTCTCGACCTTGCTCCCCTCCGGACCTGTCTGATGGGTGACCAGTTGCATGCCGATAATTTCTCGCGCCAGTTGCTCGGTTTCCTCAGGACTCCTCGCCAGCTTTACGCCACCACCCTTGCCGCGACCGCCGGCATGTATCTGGGCTTTCACAACGACTGTGCCCCCCAGGCGTTCGGCGATCTGTCGGGCTTCGGACGGGTCGCTGGTGACTTCTCCACGGGGAATGCGAACCTTGTAGCGATCGAGAATCGCTTTCGCCTGATACTCATGAATCTTCATCGATCATCTACCTCGTTAATAGTCACGTCCTCGGACCAAACTCCTAACTCTACGGAACGTTGAGGGTTCGTGTCAACGGACGTCGGCACTGGGTAGTGGGTCAGTTTGAATTCTTTTTCTTATACGGTCCACGCTCTTTCCCTTTCGGCTCGACCGCCTCCAACAATCCAACCATTTCCTCGACAGTCCAGACGTGATCTGAAACGCTCGCTTCCATCGCCGGGGTCACACGCAATGTCTGGTGCACGCGGCAGAAGTTGTAGTACATAAAGTACAGCGCGAGAGCCGCCGCGTGGTTCTGAATCTTCTTGCTGAACCCGTTTGTCAGGCGGGTGAACCGCCGCATCTGCATTCGCATGGTGAGATTCTGTCGTTCGACATAGCTTGTACTGATGTGATCTGGGTCTGGATCGCCAGTAATGGTTGCCATCCTAATTCCAATGCACTGCGCGGGAGAATAGCGCGTCTCGGACTCGACCTGCGACTTACCGTAAAGTTTCTGGAGGGTCGCATAGTCCACGTCCGCGCCGAACGCGTCCTCTACGGCAACTAGGCCCAAAACAAGCGCATAACCAGTGGACAAACGGCCGGTTCACGGCCGTAAAATTGGAGGCATAAGCTCCCGTTCCCAGATCGCTTTTTCCAGGTATGCGGTTCGTGTTGTATCTGTTTCAGTTGCCGCCTCGCCGTGTCTGTTTGAAGGGTTGAAAGAAACCGGGACCTCGACCGCCCGGGCTCAGATCCATGATCGGGTCAGCATCGCAGAGGTTGACGCAACACATCCACGGCACGAAACAAGACTGGCAACCACGGGTTCCAGGCCATCAGCCGGAAGACGATGCGCCGACCAGTACGCACGAGCTGGCAAGGCACGAGCATGAAGGCGTTCAGGAACGTTTTGAACTCCATGCGTAGCACGGTCTGCTTCTCGGCCTGATACTTCTGGCCCCAACGTCCGGTTTCGGGCAGCAATAACGCAAACCACGCCTTCAGTGTCCAGGCCAGTGAGGCCATCACCATGTAGGCCCAGTTGCTGGTCTGATCCCCGACCGGCATCCCCAAGGCGTGTACGCCGTTCTTGAGCTGCTCAATAAGATTCTCTTGATTGCACCGTTGATTCGCACGCATCACGATCTGGTCCGCAGGATCCGCACGGTTGGTAATGTAGAAGAAGTACCGGATGTCGTCGAACAACACCTGCTCCCCTTTGGCCACCGACAGATTCTTTCGCACCACAACGACGCGGTAGTCCCGATCGCAGGCTCCGGGCCGATACGCAAACTCGGCCACATCCTCGCCCCGCAAGCGGATATTCTCAAAGTCACGCTCCCGAACGATCCGTTCCTTGACCTTGTCGGGACGCTGGCGGGGTTGGCTGGCTACCTCGTACTTGGCGGGACGTTCCAGGCGCGCCCAGCAGTCCGGCTCCAATTGGTCGGCCCGGGCCACCAGGTTTTTCATCGCGTCGATGCCGAAGATGAAGCCCACGCCCTGGTCGTCCCATCCATCCAAATACCGGGTCTGGCTGAAGTCGGTGTCCCCGCGCAGCAGGATCTGATCGAACCCCGCACGCTGGCACAACGCGATTGCCTGATCGAACCGTTTGGCCGCTCCCTCATGCGAGGGCCGGTTGCCGCTCCGGTTCACCAGGTATAACGGTTCGGCCGTGTTCGCCAGCGAAATCAACAGTGGGTGATAACCCCATGTCCCGTCGTAGGCCACGTCCATCCCGTCTTTGCATTCTCCGGTGGTTGGGGCCAATGTCCCGTCCGCCTCCAGAACCGCTTCCTCGAAAAACGCATCGGGCTGCTGGCGCCAGACTTTCAGCCGCACTTTATTGAACGTGTCCATCAGCGACTCCACGTCGTCTTCCTCAAATCGCCGGCAGAAGTCTCCCGCCGTGGTCGGATCCGGAATCCGCTGTGCTCCCAACGCGTCCAGATACACTTCGTCATTGCGCCGCAGTTCGATATCTTCCATACACGTGCCCCCACTCAACGCGTTGTAGGCGATGTTCAACACGTGATCCGATTCCTGGTAGGGCAGATGCCGCTTCAGCACATGCACGTCCTTGTCGATGGCTTCGATCAGTCCGGTCCGCCGCGCCACCTGATGCATCATTCCGATGCCGCCCACCGACAGACCCCTCATCCGGTCTCCCATCTCGTACCGGATGTTGCGCGCCGACAGCATCGGCTTCGCCTGATCTTTCCAATTCCGATCCCCAAGCCGACGCTCAATTCGCCGCTTGCGGTTCCTCATGTTCTTGCGCGTATAATCGTTCATCTGAAATGCCTCCTTCTCCAAAGAATCTGTCCAAGGTTTTTTTCGCACGGAGAGGGGGCATTTCGGGTACTTCGGCGGTTATTCCACTTTCAATTCCTCATCAATCACGCTTGTTCAGGGACTAGGTACGGCTTGTGACCGTCTGTCGTAATCTGAACGCGGTGTGCCAGGCGGGAAGCAAGATCCTGAACGAAAGCTGTGCCACATCCAGCATCACGGCGACCTACAAACCAAGATGGGATCAGTTTGGTGTCGGCATCAATCGCAGTCCACGTCCAAACATCGCCGTAACCAAATTCCCCTTGTTTATCCGCAGGAACATTCTTTTGCTTCGCATAGCAGAAGCTCCAGATTTCATCGAGTTGCAGCCGCTTACAGGTCAGGTTGCGAAACGCTTTGTCCTGATACTCAGCACAGACGAGAGCCATTTCGAGCAAGAGTTTTGTAACAGTGTTTTTTGAGAATCCAGTGATTCGGACTGTGGATCGGATGGAATTACCTTCCGCCAAGCAGCGGATGATCTGAGCGCGGGCTTTGGTGTCTAGCCGATTCATACTGACTATTATGCCTGACCAATCATGGACAGTCAAGCATAATAGTCAGTTTAAAGAAATCTACCCTTGCTTTCTCAGATGAACTGTTCGTCCGTCCGATTCGGCATCCGCGTCCATGGGGCGGATCGAACGTGTGTGCAGCCGGTAACCACGCTTCTTGAATCCAGACTGCTTCAATTGCTCATGCATCTTTGCTGCTTGCCCAAACACTTCCCGATCTATCGTGGGATTGTCTTTCAGTATCTTGTTGACGTTGAGTGCCTTCTTCATCCCCCCGGTCTTTTGCTCCTTTGTGGCCATGCGTCGTTCTCCTTGGCTTATATGAAGGGCGTGTATTCCCCATTGAAGTGGATGACGCCCTTTGCTCCTCGCCGAGCCATATAGTCTGAAAGCAGATCGTGATAGTTCCGTATCTGGTCAGACTCGGCGGAAACTTTTCCAAAATCATCTATCTGCACGTTTAGGTCCTTTTCCAATACCTCCTTCGATATTCCATAGCCGTGACTGTGCCATTTCTTTGTGTTGTTCAGTTCTTTCGCTATCGCCCTAGCGCGGGACTCCTTCATCGCGCTGGTCACTCTTCTCTTTCGAGTCCGCGTCTTTTTCCAGTCCTTGAACTTGTACTTGCAGAGCCACTCTTTCAGCAGCGTAATAGACAGTTCCCTCTGGTGTTCGTATGAGTAAAGTTCTGCTTGGTCAAAACCATTTATTAGCAACTGAATCTCTGCCACATTAATGGTGCCGTTGCTCGCTTTGCGCATCAGATCATCGTAGCGCTCCAAATACCCCAATGCTGGGACCATCCTCGTGCCGTCCGCTTTATCTACCTGCGGATCAATCGGTCCTAGACGCGAGTAGTAATCCATATGGATCGCATCGCCCGACATGACCAAAATGGTGCCAGCTGAATACGCATAGTTCGGAACCAAAAACTCTACCGTGCCGTAGTGCTTTCTCAGCGTGTCGACGATTCGATGGACGACTTCGATGTAACCTCCGAGGGTAGTAAGTATGACAAGAGCTTTATCATTTTCGGGTGCCTGCGCATTCTTCTTCTCTATTGCCTTCCGGAGAAGATCGTCCACGCCACCGAACAGCGGCCCATTAAATGTGAGCGTGTCAGCCTTAAAGGTTCCCTCGATTGCGGATATACGCTGATCGAGTTGCTGCTCAATAAAATCATTCGCATTGCTCGGTGGCGGTAGGGGGTGGTTGTCAGGACTCATTCCTTGTCCTTGTTCCACCGGGCCTGCGCAGCCCTCTTAGCGATTCGACGCCGAGCGGCTGGCGTCAACTTCTCCGCTCGCGCCTTCCCACCCTTCAGGCCACCCAAACGACCCAACGCGACCGCATGCGGGTTCTTGGAAGAATCCGGATCATCAATAGGCGAACCGTCCATCTGTTCCCCAATTGCTGTTTCGACCACTCGCCGAGCTACTACCGCGAAGTCATGCTCACCCGCTTCCTTCACTTTCTTCACATTGTCCGTGCTTGAGCGTCTAGGCATATAATGATTCTACATACCGAAGGAATTATAAGCTAGGGTCGCATGTTATACTTTCAACCGAGCACCTCGGTTGAAAGCTATAAAAACGGCCAGAGTGGCGCAATCCTACCACGCTTCCCAAAAAACGCATTTTCAAAGTGACCCACTACCCGGCGCTGAAATAAGGAACACCCCACTTGCCGTCATCCAGAACGCATCACCGGTCGGAAACACCGACCCCGGCACTTCATACTGCCGGTGAACGCTGCCGGTGAACGGACTCCACACGCCCGATAGGGTCATTCTGGGACCGCAGGCGACCACAGGCCCCATGGGTAACTGGGTGGTACCGCACGAAACTCAGTCTGAAACCCGTCTCAGACCCCTCACTCCACGCGCTCCACCTTGATCAAGTTCGTCGTCCCGGGAGTATGGAGCGGGGTGCCCCCTGTAATCACGACCAGATCTCCTGACTGCACCCATCCGGCCTGCTGTGCCCCGGCGACGGCAAACTGCAACTGGTCAGCGGTGCTATTGGCTGATGCGGTCAGCAGAGGCTCGATCCCCCAGCAAAAGGAGAGAAAATACATGGCCGCCCTTTTCGGCGTCGTCGCGATGATCGGTTGGACCGGACGGAAGCGCGCGACGAGGCGTGCGGTCGAACCCGACGTTGTGGGCGTAATAATCACACGTGCCCCCGTGGCGCGCGCTATGTTGTATGCCGAGCGGCTGATCGCGTCGCTGACGACATTCCGACCATCCAACTCCCATCGAAAATTTCCCTCATCGACGGAGGACTCGACCTCGGTCGCGATGCGATGCATCATCCGGGCCGCTTCGAGAGGGTACGAGCCCGCGGCGGTCTCTTCCGACAACATCACGGCATCGGTTCCGTCGAGGATGGCATTGGCCACATCCGCGGTTTCTGCCCGCGTCGGCCGCGGGTTGTCGACCATCCGAACCAACATTTGTGTCGCAGTGATCACCGGTTTTCCGATGGCATTCGCCTTCCGAATGATCATCTTCTGAACGAGAGGAACCCGCACCAGGTCAATTTCCAGCCCGAGATCCCCCCTGGCAATCATCACACCATCGGCGGCTTCGAGAATGGAATCGATGTTGTCGACGGCATGCGGTTTTTCTATTTTCGCGATGATCGGAACGCTTGAGCCCGCCCCACGAAGCGCCTGCCTTAAGGCCTCGACATCCTTTTCACTCCGCACAAAGCTCAGCGCGATCGCATCCACACCCTCTTCCAACCCGACTTCCAGGTCATGCCGGTCCTTTTTGGTCAGCGATTCCATTTCGACTCGCGTCGTAGGCAGATTCACGCCCTTATAGGAACTAAGGACACCTTCCACAACTACCCGGCAATAGACATCCGGTGGATCTACCCGCTCCACCATGACCTCGATCGTCCCATCCGCCAGCAAGATCCGAGACCCGGTCTCGACTTCTTCGTGAAATTTGTCGAATCCAACCCGGACTCGACTCGGATCACCGGATGCGGCTGCTGACGTCAGCACAAATGTTGTGCCGCGACCCAGCCACACCGTTCCGCCTTCAATTTTCCCAACCCGAATTTTGGGTCCCTGAAGGTCCTGCAGAATGGCGACGGGTATTCCGAGTCTCTCGCGGACAGACTTGATTCTCCGAATCAGGGTGCGGTGATAGTCAGAATCGCCATGTGAGAAGTTAATCCGTGCTACGTTGAGACCAGCTTCAAACAGGCCATTCAGCATCTTCTCGGAATCACATGACGGGCCTATCGTGCAGACTAATTTTGTCCTTCTCACCGGAGTTACTCCTTCGCTAAGATCTCTCAGAATCGAAAGGCATTCAGGGACCGCAAACCATTATCGTGCATTTTCCGGGTCATGTCCGAGCCGCGATCCGTCTCGATACTTCCGTGGACCCCATCACCTCCTCAGGTGACGAATTTCCTATGCTACAATTCAGCCGCTCTATTCCGTCACAACCGGAGAGCGTAAGAGGTGGAAGTGATTGAAAAAGGTGTAACAATTGAGCCTGCCGATGGAAAACTGGGCGTCCTCATACCCGGTCTCGGCGCAGTCAGCACCACCTTCATTGCCGGCGTTGAAGCAGTCAAGAAACAGATCGCTCAGCCTGTTGGATCCCTCACTCAGCTCGGCACCGTTCGACTGGGAAAACGGACCGATCACAGGGTTCCCCTCATCCGGGACTTCGTACCGCTGGCCGGACTGGAGGACCTCGTCTTCGGCGGCTGGGACATTTTCGAAGACAATTGCTTCGCAGCCGCCTCGAAAGCGGGTGTTCTGGAGCCACAACTCCTGGAACAGGTGCGGCCCGAAATCGAGAGTGTCGTTCCACTGAAGGCGGTGTTCAATCGCGACTACGTAAAGAAGCTCGATGGCCAGAACGTCAAAACAGGCAAGAGCAAGATGGACCTGGCCGAACAGGTCATGGCTGACATCGACGGGTTCCAGCAAGCCAATAACCTGAAGCGAATGGTCATGATCTGGTGTGGTAGCACCGAAATCTATATGAAGCCCGGGGCCGTGCATCAGACGCTCGAGGCGTTCGAAACGGCCCTCAGGAATAGCGATCCGGCCATCGCGCCCAGCATGATTTACGCCTATGCCGCGCTGTCTCGCGGAATCCCATTTGCGAACGGAGCACCGAACCTGACCGTTGACGTGCCCGCTCTCGTTCAATTGGCGCACGACAAAGGCGCCCCAATCTGCGGCAAGGATTTCAAGACCGGTCAGACGCTGTTGAAAACGATTATCGCGCCTGGATTGAAGTCGCGCATGATCGGACTGAATGGATGGTTTTCGACCAATATCCTGGGCAACCGAGACGGCGAGGTACTCGACGATCCGGAGTCGTTCAAGACGAAAGAGGAAAGCAAGCTTTCGGTTCTGGACCAGATTCTGCAACCGGAGTTGTATCCCGAGCTCTACGGAAACTTCACTCACAAGGTCCGCATCAACTATTATCCGCCACGCGGGGACAATAAAGAGGGCTGGGACAACATCGATATATTCGGATGGCTGGGACGCCCGATGCAGATCAAAATCGATTTCCTGTGCCGCGACAGCATTCTTGCCGCACCCATCGTTCTGGACCTCGTACTTTTTCTGGATCTGGCTAAGCGATGCGGAATGCATGGGATACAGGAGTGGTTGAGCTTTTACTTCAAGAGCCCGATGTCTGCGCCGGGCCTGTACCCGGAACACGACCTGTTCATCCAGTCGATGAAACTCAAGAACACTCTGCGCTATCTACGTGGCGAGGAATTGATCACCCATCTTGGCATGGAGTACTACGACTGATCCGGGCGGCACACCATTATTTGCTCGCCCACATCACGCACAACCGTCCATAATTGGGTGGTATACACGATTCGAAGATTTCATAAGGATGGAACTTGAGATGAAACCGAAAGCCATTCTGCTTACAATCCTCGGCCTTCTGACGGTATCCAACCTCCCGGCAAACGCCCAGGAGTTTCAAACCAAGGCTGAGTATGACGCATACATGGCGCTTTACAATGAGACAGTCACGGACACCAAGATCGAACTCGGAGAAACCTTCATTGCGGGGCATCCGGAGTCGGAGGCCGCGCCCATTGCCTACCAGATACTGGTGGCGACACATTTCAGCGCGAAGAATTGGCGCGCCGTTGTCGATGTAACGGAGCGCTTTGAATCAGCATTTCCGGATAGCAGCGCAGAAACACGTTCGTTTATTTACCGACGTGCAATGGCAGCCGCTCAACAAACAAACGATTCCGATAGCATCATCCGTTACGGGGAACACATCCTGGAAGTGGACCGCAACGACCTTGGCGCCCTGTTGACCCTGCCTCCCGTGATGCTGGACAGTCTTCCCACTTTCGGCGGCGGCCGAGAGCGAGGATTGGCGCGGTCGTTCGAGCTGGCCAATCGCGCACGCTTGGGGGCCCAGACGACCTACCCGCGCCCCAGCAATGACCCCCAGGCGAACATGCAACGCGTGCAGGTTTTCTCGAGCATCCACATGGCGCTGGGAACGGTCCATTTCTTGAGAGAAGACTATCCGCGTGCGGTTCAGGAATATGAGACCGTTCTCAGTTTCGACCGCCTGCATCCGCTGGCCTACCTGCAGATCGGACTGTCGCACCAGTTCCAGGCGGCTCGCAGTTCCCGCCTCCTGCAGGAAGCTGCAGGAGACAACCTCACCGAAGCAGATGAATTGCCACCCGAGGTTTCAGCGCTGGAACAGGAAGTCATTGCCCGCACCGACCTCGCCATGGATTCACTGGCAAGGGCCGTTTCACTGGGGGGGCAGGCCGCCAATCAGGCCCGGATCGAACTCGAACGGCTCTACCGAAACGCGAACGAAGACTCGCTGGAAGGCCTGGAAGAGTTTATCGAGACAAAACAGAACGAACTCTCGGATGCTCCGGCAGAAGAAAGATAAAACCAGTAGGGCAACGACGCTCAGACGAATGAATGAGCATTGCAGCGACGTCGCGTCGTCTCGTTGTTCCTCGTCGCGTCGTCTCGTTGTTCCTCGTCGCGTCGTCTCGTTGTTCCTCCTAGAATCCGGCCCCGTTTGGCCGTAACGCGGCCCTTCAAACTTATGCCACGGGCTGCTACGGTGCGGGATCAGTTTCGTGGCAGGTCAAACAGGTCACGGTGCCTGTCAGCTTAGCGCTCGCACCATACTCGCTGCTGTTCAGCCGCCCAACCCATCTGCGCATAAGATCCGCCATGAATTCAGGATCGTTTTCGAACCCATCAACCAGTGGGAGTCTCTGTTTTGGGATATTCGCAAAGTTGACCTGCCCCGAAACGTGACAATCGGTACACCAGACGCGCCCATTCACCGGATCGATCAGCGGCGAGCTCCAGTCGGGATTCGGATTTCGATTGGCGGGTACGCTGTAAAGCGCTTCGACCCATGTGTGCATGAAATACGCCTTTACGAAAGGTGGCGCGTCGTCTTCGTCAGGGTCGCCACGTTCGCCATTATCGCCGGCCGCAGAAAACTCAGGCATTCCGAGAGGACGGCTCAAAACCGCTTCCGGTCCGGGAGAGTCTTCCAGACGCGGCCCATCGCTGATGCGCTCAATGTTCTGGTTGCAGGCCGCCACGGGCAGAACCAACATTGCCGAAAGTACCCACGCTTTCATATGTACGGTATTCTACCAGAGCCAGACTTTATTAGTCTCTGGGCAGGAATATCACAGGGCCTGCCGCATGGAGGTAGTGCTGATGGAAGGGGCGGTCCGGGGCGCAGGCGTCGATAATCGACCGCTCATCGAATCGCGGCTCAACAGCCGACGGACTCGCTCGCCAACCATGCGACACTCGCCGGGGGGGTCGCTTCAGCCGCACGCTCCACTGTCATGATCGATAGACGGGAATTTTTCTCAGGATTCTGGAAACGCCGGACGTGGGTTCGTCGGTCCATTGCAGACCGAAAACTGCGAAATAAGGAACTGGAAGCCCACGTTCAAACCCACTTGCTGCCCGCTGACTTTGCACTGACTGTAAGTGAAGAGTCCTACCTCTGGTCGCGTGTCCGGTCCGTTCTTGAGGAGACCAACGACGCGGATCTCTTTTCCACCGCCATCGTTAAGAAATTAAGACTATTGGTCGGCGATCTGATCGAGCCGTGGCGTATGGCCAGCGAGGAACTCAATCCGATCAGACAGCCTGAAACTCTGCGTCAATCGGCGATAGAAAAAGCAGTCCCATTCCTTCAGGCCGCGACGGATGCCGAGATCGATGCCCTGCAGACCAAATTCTCGCTGACAAACCGAGTGGACCTGGAAAGCCACCTCCGCGGAGAGATCGCGACCTGGATCCGAGGAATGGAAGACGCCGAGATAATGAAACATGATTCGTTCAGCATCCAGGATCCCGTCTTCGCGCACCTCCGAGCGCTGTGTCGGTAGTGCGCTTGCAGACCCGTCACGCACCCTGATAGACTGGCAGGTTCACACCCCGTCAAGACAGGTAGCAGTATGAAGGGAAACGAAATTCCATGCGCGCATCAGTGCTGAAGAAATACAAACAAACCCTTCTGAACAAACGCGATGAGATCGCAGCGTCGCCGGACCGCTCCACCATGGCCGACGACACCATGCGAACAGGTGACTGGGTCGATCATTCCAGCCAGGAAAACGATCTTCATGTGAATCTCGCCCTGAAACAAACGGACACAAAGCTGCTTCGGGCGATCGATGAGGCCCTCCAGCGGGTGGAACAGAGGACATTCGGCATCTGCATAGATTGCGAGGAAGCGATCGCTGAAGTCCGTTTGGATGCGGTCCCGTGGACCCGGGTTTGTATCGACTGCAAAGCGAAGCAGGTCTGACTCGAAAACGCCCAGGCCTCAGCCATCCGCCATTACGGTTCATCCCCCCAAGAATCGCGCGTTCACCAACGGACTTTTCGTCGGAAGCTGACCGCCCGAAGCTGATCTTGGCCAACTGTTTGAGCCGGTGAGACGCCGACCGGCGTCAGCTCTTGGAGCTTCAGCCGGGACGTCTGTCGGGAAGACCATCGATATCGGAGAACACCGACGGCGCCCGGCAACCGAGTGATCCAGCCAGATCCCGGGCAATCGAGTTCAATGCAGACTTGCTGAAACCGAAGTCGGCCATTACTATCCGCTGTTCTCGACCGATCAGAAAAAGCGTCGGAACGTAACGCAGCTGGTAGGTCGAAGACACCAAATACGGGTGGTCATCGATCCCGACCGGAAATTCCAGTCGATGCTCGGCAACGAAGTCACGGGTCTCATCGGTGTC
This sequence comes from Terriglobia bacterium, assembly GCA_965263045.1. GTDB lineage: Bacteria > Acidobacteriota > Terriglobia > 20CM-2-55-15 > 20CM-2-55-15. Next base: position 1,462,632 of record CBDHGK010000041.1, on the reverse strand, counting down.
GTCCTGTGAGATTCCCCAGATCGTGGGCCTCGAATTTGTGGACAGACCACTGAAAATCTGCTGGATAATGGGTAACGTAAACTGGGAGGTCGGACAGGCACTCTTATAGAAAGCCAGCGCTATCGGCCCGGAACTGAGGGCTTTGGACAGCTTAAGCGGGGCGCCATCGTGCGTCTGCAATTCGAAATCGGGTGCAATGGTTCCTTCTTCGAGGTGATCCATGAGCGTTTTTCTATCCCACAGAGTTTAAATACTTTCGACTTGCGCGTCAGCCGATATAATAACCCACGGAGACCCGTTGAAGGATCGTCGGCCCAGCTGTGAACGAGGATTAAATGGTGTTCCGTGGCCCGGCCTTTAGAGCTTAGGGTCGACTGATTCAGTTTCGTGCACAAAAGTATGTCGCCCCCCGGGCACCGACATATGTCTAGGACGAAAAGAAGGACTCATGGCTAAAATCGATGCTTTCTTTAAGCTGATGGACGAAACGGGCGCGTCGGACCTTCATCTGGTTGCGGGCTCCCAGCCTATTCTTAGAGTCAGTGGGGGCTTGGAGCGCGTCAAGTACGACCCCCTGGACAACGATGATCTCAAGACCATGCTTTATGAGATTGCCCCGGAGTTCAAGATCAAGATCTTTGAGGAAACCGGGGACGTCGATTTCGGGTATGAGATCCCCGGAGTGGCCCGCTATCGGGCCAATTTCTTCAATCAAAAGAACGGAGTCGCGGCGGTTTTCCGGCAGATTCCGTCTACGATTCTGACGGCTGATCAGTTGGGGCTCCCACCGATCCTGACGAAGTTCGCAATGCTCCACAAGGGTCTGATACTTGTCACCGGCCCCACCGGTAGCGGCAAGTCCACCACACTGGCCGCCATCGTGGATCATGCGAACAAGAACCGAAAAGATCACATCCTGACCGTCGAGGATCCAATCGAGTTCGTTCACAAAAGCCACAGTTCCATTGTCAACCATCGAGAAGTCGGCCTGCATACGAAGTCATTTGCGAGCGCACTTCGAGGCGCCTTGCGTGAGGATCCCGACATCATCCTCGTCGGCGAAATGCGCGATCTCGAAACGATCTCGTTGGCGATCGAGGCTGCGGCCACGGGTCATCTGGTGTTTGGGACCCTCCATACTCCGAGCGCCGCGAAAACAGTAGACCGCGTCATTGATGTTTTTCCAGCCGGCCAGCAGAATCAGATCCGAAACACACTTTCGGAAGCTCTTAAGGGCGTCGTCGCGCAGAATCTCTTCAAGCGCATTGACAAAAAGGGCCGTGTCGCAGCACTGGAAATCCTTGTCGTAACTCCTGCAATTTCAAACTTAATCCGCGAGGCAAAAACCTTCCAGATCCCGGGCATGTTGCAGGTCGGGAAGAAATACGGCATGCAGACGCTCGACGACGCCATCATGGGCCTGCTGAGCAACAAGATCATCGGTCCCGAAGACGCATATGATAAGTCAAATGATAAGAATAAATTCCGCCCGCTGCTGAAGAATCCACCTGAAGAGTGGCAGTAGTGATTTCCTGCTGCGGTCGTGGTTTCCTGCTGCGATTAATGGACCGCGTACTTAGAATGTCCGTTTTTGCTGGAGTCGATGGACTATGAGAAGAGCCGAAGTTGACTACATATTCGGCACCATGCTGGACTCCTTCTCGGGAGTCTCGGATCTGAACATAACCGCGGACAAGCCTTTTCAGGTCGAGTCGTCCGGTGAACTGATCAAGGTCGATATAGACCCACCGATCGATAAGCTGACGCCATACCAGACGGAGACACTGGCCCTCAATCTCATCAACGGCAGCCGTCGCCTGACGACAGATCTTTTGAAGACCGGTTCCTGCGACCAGTCGTATTCTCTGGGCGAGAAGGCCCGGTTTCGGGTGAACATCTTCACCCAGCGGGGACACTACACGATCATACTCAGGAGACTGTCAACTGAAATACCATCTTTGTCGCAATTGAACCTTCCACCGGTATTCGGAACGATGGCGAAAGAAAAAACAGGCCTCGTTCTGGTCACCGGCGCTACCGGCAGCGGCAAATCGACCACCCTGGCGGCATTGCTGAACGAATTTAACGAGACCTCCTCGATTCATATCGTTACGCTCGAAGACCCCGTCGAATTCATCCACCCTCAGAAGAAAGCGACCTTCAACCAACGCGAAATGGGAGGCGACTACGACACATTTGCGTCGGGACTCCGTGCCGCTCTCCGCCAGGCGCCGAAGGTCATCCTCGTGGGGGAGATGCGCGACCGTGAGACCGTTGAAATTGGCCTGTCGGCCGCCGAAACCGGCCACCTTGTGCTCAGTACCCTGCACACCATCAATGCCGGCCAGACGATCAACCGTATTGTGGGTATGTTTGATCAGGAAGAGGAAAAACAGATCCGCATCAGGCTGGCGGAAACCCTGAGATGGATCGTCGCTCAACGTCTGCTGCCTAAGGTGGGCGGCGGCCGGGTGGCTGCGCTGGAAATCATGGGGAGCAACCTCCGCACCCGGGATTCAATCGAGCATGGGGAATCTGAAGGCAAAACGTTTTACGAAATCCTGGAAGCATCCGCATCTTTCGGTTGGAAGAATTTCGATATGACTATGATTGAGTTATTCACGGAAGGCGTCATCACTGAAGAGTCGGCACTGCTTTACTGCACAAGCAAGGGCGTCACCTCCCGGGGCATCGATTCGGTCAAGAAAGAGCGGGGCGAGGATACGAGCGGCGTCACTTCCCTGACTATGGACGTGGAATACGGAAAGAAATGACATGAGTACCGAAGACAATGACATCGTCGAGATCGGCGACCGGACTGCACTGATATGCGACGATGGTCCGACGGCGGACGGCATTAGAGCAACTCTGCAGGATTTAGGATTCAAGTGTCACAATGCCGAAACATCCGACCGGGCAATCGAGCGTATGAAATATACGCCGTACGATCTGATCGTATTTGCTGAAAACTTTGCGGGATCGAGTCTTGAAACGAACGGCGTCATCCAGTACCTGGCACCTCTGCCGATGGCGCAACGGAGGAACTCCTACGTGGTCGGAGTGGGAGATTCATTCCGAACGCTAGACGCCATGCAGGCGTACGCCCAAAGCATCCACCTTGTTGTTAATCCGGCTGATGTTTCCAACTTCGGGGCGATCCTCAAGAAGGGTCTCGCCGACTTCGAAGCCTTGTACCGGGTTTACAGGAGTGTTCTGGCGGAAACCGGAGAAGTCGCCTGAGGTCTAGCAGCCCGCCGAGCTACCGACTGTCGAATGCCGCAACATGGTGAAACTCTCTCCGGTATGCGATTTCTGTAATTAGAGGAATGTCGATATCGACGGCGTAGGCTACCGTCAGCCCGAGCGCATCCTCTTCGCCGTGGACGTCAAACCTGATCGTCTCAGTTGGAATTTCAAGCTCGCGAGCTTTTGCGCTGACCAGTTGCAGCAGATCATCGCTACTCCGGCCCTGTCTTCCCACCAATTCTACGGCAAACGTGATGTATTCGCCGAATTCATCATCCCGCATGACGGCACGGATGTAATCCGAAGCCAGGTAGGAATAGAAGATGGCAACGAATATCCAGAGGAACAGAACGATCCGCGCGCGCCCTGATTTCCCTGTCTCCATTGGCTTCTTCCCTAAGAACTCCCTGCCGGTGAATCGCAGGGGCGAACCGCTAAGATTCGTCGAACTCAGATTCTAAGGGCTGACCGATCTCACCAGGGTCGGAATCTCCGCCCAGAGATCGAACGAATCCCAGGACTTCCTTTTGCTGCGCGCCGGAAAACTGTTCCAACCGGTCAATGATCTCGATGAGGACCCGGTCCCGCGGGGCACGGTTGCGGGACGCTCCGTTGCGGCGGCCGTTTCCGTTCAGCTTCATCAGCCGCTCGAAATGATCGTCAATTCCGTCCAGAAAGGCGTCATCCATTACCACAGCACTCCAATAACACGCTATCGAACAGGGAAATCAAGCCGCTCGGTAAACCCAAGAAAATCCCTAATTTCCGGAGTCAGGTCTTGAGACGAACATCATCTTTAGGACAAACCCAGTACATACCTCCCGGCATTCGTGCTGACTTAATTACTTTGGTGGCAATCATAGGCGTTTCACACTGGGGACAGTGTTTAACAAATCCACCGGCCCTGTCCTTACCAAGACTCGCGCGAGCCGTTTTACTGAGTTTTCCACCTGCCATTTTGCTGTCGAGCCTCCGATATTCTAAAAATCTACAGCCACTAATAATAACTGAAGGACCCAGCTTCCGCCAAAAGTTTGGATTGGAGGCGGGCGGCCTCGCCCAATCCCGCCCTCAGACAGCCTTTACTATCGGGTTCGACGCCTGATCTCAACGACCGATGTGCCTCCCTCCCACTATTCAACGGAAATGCCCAATTGCCCGATGTATCGGGTTGGATGCGTAGCGGCCCACCGGTGCGGATGGGTCGCGCATACACTGTGGAAGTGGCGGCAACGAGAGGTCGGCCAGCAAGGATGATCAGATCAGGCCAGGTGTCGTTCCCGTCTTCGAATTCAAGCTCCTTCCAGTGGCCGCGTATTCTGTGAGTCCCGACAAACCGGAGTGTCTTTCAATCATCTGAACGCGGTCCCTGGCCCACCCTGATCCAGTGCCCGGAACTCCTCCGGTGTATCGACATCCACCAATATCCCGGGATCATCGACCTTCACCCCCAGTACCCGTTCCGGCCGGGCACCGACGACGGAATTCGCACCCCGGTGGGATGGGAGCTGGAGGACTTCATCAAGAACATCCCGGCCAAACAGAACGGGGTGGCCGCGGCGACCATTCCGGATCGGAAGGACGATCGATTCCGCCGACGCGTGCGTTTGCAGCTTTTCGATCGTAAGGAGCGCGATCAGCGGGTGATCCACCAGAAAGAGCATTGCGGCGGTCACGTCGTCGGAAAGCGCACGTATGCCGGTCTGAAAAGACGTCGTCATCCCTTCTTCGTAGTTTGGGTTGAAAATCCACTGGGGAATTTCGACCCTGTCGAGGATCGCGTGCCGATCGTGGCCGAGAACGACGATCGGAGACTGAAGCGAAGATCGAGCAATGGTCGCAAGTATTCGGCCCAGAAAGGTCTGCCCCCTGTACTCCAGGAGGGCCTTGGGCTGGCCCATGCGTTGCGATTTCCCGGCGGCGAGAACGATAGAGGCAATCAATGTGTCAACGCGTAGACGACAAAGTTGATGGCCAATCGGTAGGCAAACCCCGAAAAATGGTGGGGATACAGGGGGTGGTCGGCATGCTCGTACGCGTCACCCAGATCCGTATTGTGGTTGATCACGACCATCAGCCGACCTCTGTCATCCCATATTCCTTTGCAGAAGGCCTCGAATCCATCCTGTTCAATGACGATTCCATCAAAAATGTAGTTCAGGCTCGGAACCTGGACCAACGCGTCGATGTCGTAAACGGTATGGAAGATCGGATGATTTCGCGGAATGTCTCTGATCTCGGCACCCGGAAGAATCTTATCCATCTGAGCCACCAGATTCCCCCATTCGAAGCTCCCCCAGAAGTCATCGAGCACCCAGAAGCCACCCCGCCCCAGATACTCCCGCATAATCGCTGCATCGGCATCGCTCAACACCATCTGGCCTGGCTCGCTGGTGTACAGGAACGGATACTGGTACAAATCCGGATCGTTCAACGGGACTACACGTTCGTGTTCTGCAATACTGACGTTGGAAAGCCTTTGAAGTCCCATGATCAGCTGACGATCGGACTTCGGCCAATCCGTGTACCAGTTTTTGATGTAGTGGGGGATCAGGCCGTTATATACCAGCCGGGCAAATACAAACTGGTTCGTCCGCTCTGAATCCTGGACGACGCGCCCGATGTCTTTGTAGTTCCCCTCATAGTAGAGCTGCGGCTGGTCTGGATATAGATTGGTTTGAGCCAGCGCTCCGGCCGCGAACAATACGTAGGTGAAGATGGACAGGACCACTCGCGGTCGGGTCACATGCCCTCCTGAACTTGTACGCGCGGTCCCAGATACAGCGACCTCAAAGTGTAGTAGATGGGAATCAAGAACATAACCAGCAACACCAGGGCGACCAGGCGCACGACCATCTTCCTGAACGGATGCCCTCCCGGCTCGTCATCAAGAGGGCGAACATCCGCATGGTCCTCGCAAAAGTCGTCTCCGGGAAAAGCCTCACGATCGCACTGCTGGCCCGACAAATAAAGATGTACGCAACGCTGCATCAGTTAGTTAGGGCTATCATAGTGAGAACCAATAGACATCTTCAACGATGAAACGACTTATTCGACCCGCCCGGCCTGACGATTTTCCGACGCTTGTCGCTATTGATCAAAGTTGTTTTGAAGAAAACGTTGCCTATGACGTATACGAGTTGCGCTATTTCATGTCGCAACCGAGCGCGGTGACGTTGGTCGCCGAGGTCGACGGAACCATCGCGGGGTTTCTATTGTTCGAGACACAGGAAGCCCTTTCCGGAGCCACCCTGGTGACTCTGGACGTCCTGGAAAGCTACCGGAACGCCGGAATTGGGTCCCAGCTTCTGGACCGCTCTGAAAAAATGCTGCAATCGGACGACATCACAGGCTACGTATTGCAAGTCGACACAACCAATAGAGTCGCCCTTCGGTTTTACCGGCGACACGGATTCCGGGTCGTTCAAACCCTCCGACGCTATTACCCCAATGGCGCGGACGCTTACTTCATGAAAAAGCAAGCTGGAAAAGTGACACGCGATTTTGACGGTTGAGGCGTTGAGCGTTTCGGTTTCTACCGGCCCCCCGATTGAGTGCGGAAGACCCCGATCGGCGACTATTGATTCGGGCTCGATTCCACCCCGAAAATTGCGGGGTCACGCACGGTCCGATTGAAATTATCCACCTCGTTCATCGGTGCGCAGATCGCTTCGGTAATACCTGAAAACAGGCCTTTCCAACCCGAGTAGATATACGACTCGGGGGGCTCGCGTGTGAACGTCTTCGTTCCTATCTCTGTCCATTGTGCCGTATAAAACATCGGATCATCGATGGTCAAGTGAACTTCGATGGTATCCGCGCTGATCCTCCGGATGCGCTCTTCCACCCGCGCATGAAGACTCAGCGGAGAGGCTCCGCTCTGGTCGGCCCATGCTCGTTCATCCAGGCCGACGGTAGTGACCACAAGCTCATCTCCCTGCCATTCGCCCACGGAGTGGCCATACCACGCCGGCCCCAGATCTTCGAGGCTTTCCCCCGCAGGTATCTCGCGGCCGTCCAGCCAGATTTCTCGGAGCGTTCGTTCCCACTGGAACAGTTGCAAGAGCCGGTCGCCGATCTGAATAAACTCGACGGGCTCGTTTTCATCGTAAGCGAGACGTGGAAAACCCTGGGGGTTACATGCATAGATCGGGTCGTTCGAAAGCGCCGGTGAACCGGCTTCGCGGTCGGTCAGCCGCACGTTATAGATCAGTGCACCGGCCGGTGTCATGGGCGGTGCTGGCTCAACTCCACGCCCCTGGGTCAGGCGCCAGATTCCGGATAGATCGCGTGGATCGAAATCCTGGGCTGCTACGACTCCCTCCCGTGCGGACTCGTGTTCTGAATACAGAAACGCTCCGTATCCATGCATGAAGGCCAACAACTGCACCGACGCCAAGAGAGACGCAGAAAGGACGAATGAGACGCGCATTGAATGGACCCTCCCAGCAATCCAGGGTTTACAGGTCTTGACTTCCAGATTTACACCGGGCGCACATCACGTGGATATCCCGATAAATCGATCAACAGGTCGAATTCTGAAGCAACCTCAGTCTAATCCGTATGATCATGATCCCGGAACATCCGGACACACAGGATCAGAACATGTCAGGACCGCGTGGACTTGCACCCGCGGTGTGTTCTGAAGATTCACAGGTCGTAGGCGCGGAATGAAATTCTTCAAGCACAACACCTGACTCCGAGTGGCCTGTAACAGAGACCTCGCCAGTGGCGCCGATGGGTCTTGCCAGGCGAGATCGCGAAGCGAGGAGGGCCAGCGAGGTTTGATACCGAGGCCGCAGGCGCCGCTGTTTCATCATGACCCAGCTTAATAATGCCGGGCAAAGATATCGACGGCAACCCCCATCGGCCCGAAGGGTTCGGGCCCAACGGGGCCGTCTTCGTTGTCGCTCCTCGTCGGAATGTAGAAGCATTCCCTTCTCCCCGCGACGTCGAGTCGTCAACCTGTGGCCTCCCGAAATCCGGCCCCGTTGCGCTCCGAACGCCACTGGCGATGTCTCTGTTGCAGGCCACTAGCTCCGGCCTTCGGCTTCAAACAATGGCACTAGTTTCTCGTACGACACCTGGAGTTCTTCGGGCAACATGCGCGTCTCTCCAGTAACAGTCATGAAATTTGCGTCGCCGTTCCAACGCGGAACGACGTGGAGGTGCAGGTGGTCGCGAACTCCGGCCCCGGCGCATTCTCCCAGATTCATACCGAGATTAAAACCATCCGGACGGTACACCTGCTCAAGGATCCGCACCGACTGCCGCGACAGGGCCATCATCTCGTTCATCTGGTCGGCGTCAGCATGGGCAAGCTTAGCCACATGCGCGTAGGGCACCACCATGACATGCCCTGCCGTATAGGGATACAGGTTCATGATGACAAAGTTGAATTGGGCGCGGTAGAGGACCAACCGCTCTCGATCTTCGTCGGGAAACTCACTGATGCAAAAAACGCAGCTCTCAGGGCCAGTCGTGGAAGACACATAGGCGTACCGCCACGGACTCCAGAGATAATCCATGCGGCACTAAAACGTGCTCGGGACCGGGGACTCTCCAACCGAATCGGTCTTTGGGTTGATCAGATCCTTGAGCTCTTTGCTGGGCTTGAAATAGGGTACGCGCTTGGCTGGCACCTCGACCTTCTCGCCGGTCTTGGGGTTCCGCCCAACTCGGGCGTTTCGCTCTCGGACCCTGAAGCTTCCGAAACCTCGAACCTCCAGTTTGTCTCCGGCTCTGAGCGCCTTGATCACGCTCTCGAACAGGGTATCCACGATTACTTCCGAGTCTTTGCGTGTCAGGTCCGTTGCATGAGCCACCTCTTCAACCAGGTCTGCCTTGGTCATTACCCTTTAACTCCTTACCGTTAGTTCACTTCCACAAGTACTGAAATCGCATCTGCGACCCAGCGCTCCCCCCATTGAAGGGAAGGATGCGTGATAAATCGCCTGTGAAAACATCCAGCAACGTAAAGCGTTCCCGTTGAGGCTCGATCAAACGTGGCTGCCCCGAGATCCCGGCAAGCCGCGCGACGAGATCGATTGCATCCTGCAGATTCCCAGTTTCATCGATCATGTTCAAGTCTTTCGCTTCTCGACCCGTAAACACACGCCCATCGGCGAACGCGCGGACCTCGTCGACTTCCATGTTGCGGCCCGAGGCCACAGCCTCCACGAACTGGCCATACATATCGTCGATCAGCCCCTGGAAATATTCCTGCTCGGCAGGTGTCAGGTCCCGTGTCGGTGTCCCTGTATCTTTGAATTCCCCACTCTTGAATATTATGCTCGATACTCGGGCCCACTCCAGCAATTCGCCGTAGTTCCACCACTCGGCAATCACGCCGATGCTTCCTACGATCGTGCCCGGGCTGGCAAGAATCTGGTCGGCAGCACAGGCAATGTAGTACGCGCCTGAAGCCCCGACCGAGGAAAGATAGGCGACAACCACCTTTCCTTTTTCTTCGCGAAGGCGCTTGACCGCAGCGTGAATCTCTTGAGAAGTGGCAACACCCCCGCCAGGCGAGTTGATGTTGAGCAGGACGGCCCGAACCGCCTCGGAATCTTCATACCGCTTCAGCTGCTCGAGGAGTAACCGGGAATCGGTCAACTGCCCGTCTATGTTGACAACCTGAATGCGATCTCCAAAACCGAACTCACCGCCCCTCTCGCTTGAGCCTATGGTCACAATCAGGGCCGCGACCGTCACAAGGAAAAGCACAAACGCTCCCCCACCCAGAAGGAGCCAGATAAACATACGGTTGCGCATAGGACGTCTCGTTTTTATTGATCGGCCGGCCCGTCAATCGACCAGGCCAGCGAACAACCTTCCGATCGGTCTACTGATCTGCATCCTTGGATTGAAACAAGTCCGCCAGCGTCGCACCGCCATCGTTATCCGCGCGATACGGCTCATCCGCTGACGGATGACTCTCGGCGTGCCGTTCGGCTTCCTCTGGCGTCGCCTTCCAACTCAATCCGATTTTCCGCTCAGCGGGACTCAGCTTGATGATCCGGAGCTCTATATCATCACCGACATTGAATCGGGCTTCCGGATTGTCGCGATCGGCATCGTCGAGTTCTGAAACGTGACAGAGGCCTTCAACTCCATCGGCAACTTCGACGAAAATCCCGAACGGGGCGTGCCGGATCACCTGCCCGTTGACGCTGTCGCCCACTTTGTGCGCTTTGAAGAATTCATCCCAACCGTCGGGCTCCAGCTGCCGGATACCCAGAGACAGTCGGTGGCTGTCGACGTCGATATTCAGGATGACGGCACTGACCAGGTCGCCTTTCTTCAAAGCCTCTGATGGATGCTTGATTCTGCGCTGTGAAATGTCCGATACATGGACCAGACCATCGATACCTTCTTCAACCTCAATAAAGGCACCGAAGTCTGTCAGGTTCCGGACGCGTCCCGAAATCACCGAATCCACGGTGTATCGCTCGGCAAGAGTGCTCCAGGGGTCTGGTTCAGTCTGTTTGAGACCCAGAGATATCCGTCGATTCTCACCGTCCAGATCGAGAACCAGAGCCTCGACATCCTGCTCAACTTCGAGGACCTTCGACGGATGCTTCACCCTTTTGCTCCATGACATTTCCGATACATGGATCAGACCTTCGACACCCGGTTCCAGTTCGACAAAAGCGCCGTAGTCGGTAATGTTCACCACCTTGCCCTGCACCCGGGCCCCAACCGGGTAACGCTCTCTAACCACGGACCACGGATCTGGAGACAGCTGCTTGAACCCCAGCGACACCCGCTCCTTATCACGGTCAAACTTCAGGATCTTCACGCGCGTCTCATCACCCACCCTGAACATCTCCGAGGGATGATTCACTCTTCCCCAGGAAAGGTCGGTGACATGCAACAGACCATCGAGACCACCGAGATCAACGAACACCCCGTAGTCTGTAATATTCTTCACAACACCCTCGATAATCGCACCCTCCTCGAGCGTTTCCAGAGTTTCGGACTTCCTCACATCCAGCTGTTCCTCGAGGACGAGCTTGCGGGACAGGACGATGTTGCCGCGCTTACGGTTCAGCTTAATGACCCGACACTGAATGTCCTGCCCTCTGAGCGAATCCAGGTTCTTTATCGGCCGGACGTCGATCTGGGAACCCGGCAAGAATGCCCGTACGCCAATGTCGACACTGAGGCCGCCCTTGATTCGCTCGATAACGCGGCCAGTCATGATCGCTCCATCATCGTAGGCCTTTTCGACTTCTTCCCAGACACGGACCTTTTCTGCTTTTTCCTTGGAAAGAACGATATGTCCGTCCCGGTCCTCGGTCTTTTCGATGAAGACGTCAACCTCATCTCCCACGGCGACCAGAAGCTCCCCGGATTCGTTCTGGAACTGGCCGATGGGAATGAGTCCCTCGGATTTGTATCCGATATCGACAACGGCTTCATTGTCGGTGATCTTCAATACGGTCCCTTTGAGAACTTCACCTTCTTCGAATTTGCGAAATCCGCCATACTGGTCTAAAAGCTTCTCGTAACTTTCCTCCTCCTCCTCCTCTCCGCCTTGCTTGGAAGAGGGAAACTGGCCGCTCCCCTCTTCATCAACGGAAGGGATATCGGCCAATTCTTCGGGTTTGTTAACCATTTGACTTGTCTTCCTCCTGCATTATTTGCGAGCCGCTACGGTACCGGATTTCACCCACTATTGCAAACTCGCCAGGGGGGCCAAACCTGCCTCAGCTGCCTGATACTCAGGCATTTATCGCGGTCGCCTAGCCCCGCCGGAAGACACTTTTCAGAGCAGGCCGCTTACCGCGAATCCGATCGCGCGACGCCGAGTCTTGTCGAGAATCGGCAGTCACCCTATAATAAGGGTCTATGAGAAACGGTATCCATCCCGAGTATGTCGAATCGGTCGTGACTTGCGCCTGCGGAGAGTCGTTCCGCACCCGATCGACGAAGCCTGAGATCCACCTGGATATTTGCTCAAAATGCCACCCTTTCTTCACCGGCAAACAGAAGCTGATCGATACAGCAGGCCGGGTCGAACGATTCCAGCGCAAGTACGCTAAAAACAAGGTGTAGGCGGGCCGTGTCCAGCTTTCCCCGCCTGAAGTGCATCTGTGCGGCCGTGACAGGGTCGGCGTATGGAAGTCCGGTTGGGACGACCGTTGCCCCAAATCGACGGGTTTGAGTGCCATTGGACGTATGGAGATCCACGGGCTCGATTGCCAGCGAACGAAGCGATGAATGACGCGATTCTTGTTGAAAAGCTATCCTCACTGGAAGCCCGCTACCACGAACTGACCGAGGAACTGGGTAACCCGGAGGTTGTCTCCGACAATCTCCGCTATCAGAAAATCGCCAAGGCACATAGCGAGCTGGGCACGATAGTCTCCCGGTTCGACGACTACCGGGTTCTCCATAAGAATTTGACTGAGACGAGAACTTTGCTAGAAGCCGGAGACGAAGAACCGGAAATGAAGGCCATGGTTGGCGAAGAACTGGCTTCGCTTGAAGCCAGCCTGGATGCATGCCGGCATGATTTAAGGCTCCTGTTGCTACCAAAAGACCCCAACGACGAACGAAATGTGATCCTTGAAATTCGGGCCGGCACCGGCGGGGATGAGGCGACGCTATTCACGGCCGACCTCTTCCGGATGTACTCCCGCTATGCCGAGCGCCACCGATGGCACGTCGAGATCATGTCATCCAATCCGACCGGCGTTGGAGGCTTCAAGGAAATTATCCTCCTGATCGAGGGACAACAGGTCTATAGCCAGTTGAAGTACGAAAGTGGAGTGCACCGAGTTCAACGCGTACCGGCGACGGAAGCCAGCGGACGGACCCACACTTCAGCCGTCACAGTCGCCGTGCTTCCCGAAGCCGATGACGTTGAAGTCAACGTAAGCGACAAAGACATCCGCGTGGACACATTCTGCTCTTCCGGACCGGGCGGCCAGAGCGTGAACACGACGTATTCGGCGATACGAATCACGCACCTTCCGACCGGACTGGTCGTCTCGTGTCAGGATGAAAAATCGCAAATCAAGAACAAGGCCAAAGCGATGCGCGTACTGCGTTCCCGTCTCTTCGATCTGGAACTGGCGAAACAACAGCAGGTTCTGGCAGATGAACGACGATCGATGGTCGGCACCGGGGATCGAAGCGAGAAAATCCGGACATACAATTACCCTCAGAACCGCGTAACCGATCACAGAATCGGGTTAACTCTGCACCGCTTGGAAGCCGTGACCGGCGGCGAACTTGAACCGATTCTTGAAGCGCTCACCACGCATTATCAGGCCGAACGACTCAAGAAAGCAGTGGCGTGACGCTGGGCGAAACTCTCGGGGCTGCAACCCAGTTCATGGAAGAAAGTCGCGTGGCATCCGCGCGGCTGACTGCTGACGTTTTGCTCGCCCATTGCATGAACGTCGATCGAACGTTCCTTTACGCTCACGCAGATGAATCGCTCGGCGAAGAAAAACTACGATCGTACCAGTCGATGGTGAGCCGCCGGGCGGGGGGAGAACCCCTGCAATACATCACCGGCGTCCAGGAATTTTACGGAAGAGTTTTTTCTGTCAATGAGTCGGTCTTCATACCCCGGCCTGAAACCGAGTGGATCATCGAAGCGGTCCTTGAAACCAGGCTCCGATCCAATGCGCGAATCGTCGACATCGGCACCGGTTCCGGATGTGTCGCCTGCACCCTGGCGCTGGAGTTGCCCGAAGCATCCGTGTCCGCGTCGGACATTTCTCTGGAGGCGTTGCGAACAGCCCGGAAGAATGCAGCCAGTCTGCGCGCCCAGGTTGAATTCGTCAGTATGGATTTGTTAGGCGCGTGGTCGGGACCATTCGACCTGATCGCCTCCAACCCGCCGTATGTGGCGGCCAATGATTTCGAAGGTCTTCAACGTGAAGTCCGCGATTTCGAACCCACCGTGGCGCTCACAGGCAATGGCAACCCTCTCGACCTCTATGCACGTCTCTGTTCCCAGGCACACGAACGCCTGGTCGATGGAGGCACTCTTGTGGTCGAAATCGGGTATTCGATGGAAGAGGCGATCCGTAATCTCTTAGAGCGCAATTGGGAACTGCCCCCGACACGTACTGACCTTCAGGGCATTCCTCGTGTCATTACCGCGCAGAAACGTTGAAGGGCGATGGACCATGCTCCGTCCTTGTCTGACGACTCGATCGCAATACGACCATCCTCGTGTCGGGGTTTTTGTCTAGACGTAGTTTCGCCAACTGAGCTAAGATTTCGACCGCGGCTCTGGAGTCATTCGGATCGTCACGGTTCGTTCCACATTTTCGACGCAACTCGGAGCAAACGAACATTGTCTATGAAACGGGTCGGCTTCATCGCCCTTCTGGGAATTCTCACTCTTCCTGCCTTCGGGCAAGTCGACCAGGAACGGACGACCCGCATGACGCGCATCTCCAAGATGAGCGCCACGACATCAGGGGAGCGCGGAACGTTCACGGTCGCCGGCGTTGAGACGCTGAACAGGAACCAGTTTTCCTTCGGGGTTGGATGGAATAACTTCGACCGCACTCCCGGAGACCTGGACATCAATTCCGTGCCCGCGTTTGTCTCATATGGTCTGACCGGCAGACTGACTGTCACCGCAACGCTGGAAACGCAGAAGCAGGTCGTGGCGCGCAACCTGTCGCAGCCCGGTTTCTTCACTCGTTTGCCATTCGTCGACAGCCGCTTCGCCGAGGGGCGGGGAGACACGACCCTGAACTTCAAGTACCGCTTACAGCGGAGACCAGACAACGTTGGCGGCATCAGCCTGTCCGGCTTCGTCAAGATTCCCACGGCTGACGAGACGATGGGCCTTGGAACGGGCAAAACCGATGGCGGCATCGACCTGATGTTCTCGTCGTTGCTGCCACTGAGCTTCATGCTTCACTCCAGTATGGGAGTGGTTGCGACATCCGATGCTGAGCTACCGGTCCCGGTTGGTTTGAAGGACGAATTGCGGAGTGGTATCGGAATTTCATGGCCTGCATCCGGCATCAGTCTCGGAGGAAACGAGCACCTGATTCAAGGGATATTCGAATACACCACGGTCACGTTCATAGGCGCAGGGGCCGTCAACGACGTCATCCAGAGCCCTTCAGACCTGACCGCAGGACTCCGCTTCCTGAGCCTCAGCTCAGGCCTGACTTTCAACGCGGGCTACAGGCGTAACTCTAACTTCGACCTGTCTTTCCCCGGCAATACTGAAAGTGATGGCTTTATCTTTGGAGTCAGCTTTACGCAGCCTGTCGATACCCTTCTGACCAACAGTTCGCCGCTCGTCGTCCTGGAAGCACCGTCGGACGAAGTCGCTGTCGGTGAGTCGCTCGAGATTACAGCAACGGCCTTCGACGCGAACGGCGACGCGTTGACTTTCACCTGGACTACAACAGGCGGACAAATTGTCGGTGGCGGCGCCACCGTAACCTTCGATACTTCGGGCCTCGCACCCGGCGCCTACACCGTCCGAAGCCTAGTCACGGACGGGCAAGGCGGAACCAGTCAGGCAGAATTGAGTATCACAGTCACCCCCTGACGACGAAACCGTTTGAGAGTTCCGGGCTAACGCTCAAAAGTCGTCGCCCTTAACTGTTAACGTTGCCCCTGTACCACTCGATCGTCTGTTCCAGTCCCTCCGTGAACGCCGTCTGAGGCGTCCATCCGAGAATTTCTCCTGCTCGCGAGATATCGGCAGCCGAATGGCGGATGTCACCGACCCGCGGAGCCGCGTGGATGGCCTCGACCCGAGCTCGGGTCAGGGCCCGCGTTTCCTCAAAGACTGTCTTGACGGTGACGACTCTGCCCGACCCGATATTGAATACGCCTCCGGCAGCGCTTTCAGCCGTTGCAGCCATGAGATTGGCCTCTACGACGTCGGCCACGTATACGAAATCCCGGGTCTGCAGTCCATCGCCAAAGATCGTCGGATTGCGCGATTTAAGTACGGAGGGAATGAACTTCGCGAACACTCCGCTGTACTCGGACGAGGCGTCCTGGCGCGGTCCGAAGACGTTGAAATACCTCAGTGAGACCGTCTCAAGACCCATGCTCTGCCAGAACACCTGTGCGTAGACCTCTCCGCAATACTTCTGGGCCCCATATGGGGAAATCGGTTCGGCCGGCATGTCTTCCCGTTTGGGTTGCGTGGGGTTGTCTCCGTAGACTGCCGATGATGACGCACAGACAACACGGCGGACACCGGCATCCCGGCAAGCGACCAGGAGCTTCAACGTGGCGCCAATATTGGCTTCATGGGTTGCCACGGGATCGCTGATGGACCGCGGGACCGAAGGAATCGCTGCCTGGTGAAAGACAGTGTCCACTCCCGCTAATTGCTTAGCAAGCTCGACTTCTGTGACGAGATCCACCGGTCGAACCTCTAATGAGGATTCGAGGCCCTGAAGGTTCTTCCGCTTCCCCGTCGAGAAATTGTCGAGGACGATAACTTGAGCTCCCTGCCGCAGCAGGGCTTCGGAAATGTGTGAACCAATGAACCCGGCCCCACCAGTTACGACATGAACAGCCAAGGCCCCTCCGGATTTCGGGCAAGTTTTCAGGTGGATTGTCTGCCCGCGGATGGGCTGTAAGCCGAATTCTGTACCCCGCCAGGCGGGGCGGCAATCATTCATCTGGATCCCGGCTTTCACCGGGATTCGAGCAGCCTACCCGGAAGCTCGGACGGGCCGTCCTGCGACGCACCGAGGCGCGTCTCACTTCCCTATTTGGCCTTGCTCCGTGTGGGGTTTACCAAGCCGGCCCGTCTCCGAACCGCTGGTGCGCTCTTACCGCACCTTTTCACCCTTACCACTGAAATTGGGGTCAGAGCCCTATTTCCCCCTTTTTACCGGAACACAACCGGTTGTCTAAAATGGGGAAATAGGGCTCTGACCCCAATTTCAGTGGCGGTATATTTTCTGTGGCACTTTCCGTCCCTTACGGGCCCCCGAATTACGGGGCACACTGCCCTGTGGAGTTCGGACTTTCCTCTCCCATATCGGAAGCGATTGCCCGCCCACCCGCGCTGCAGACATCTCCAATATATATGGAAGCCATGAGATTGCAGACCGATTTATTTCTTTAGTCGGATTACTTGAGCCGCTGCCAGAGTTCTTCCAGCTCCCGAGGCAACGGCGAATGGAAGACCATGGAAGTTCCCCTTACCGGATGTGGAAAGGCCAGGTCTGTAGCGTGCAGAAAGTAACGATTGAACGCGCCCCAGTTACGGACGAAAGCCCGATGCCGCTTCTCTGCATATACGGTATCACCCACGACGGGATGCCCGATCGCATTCAGATGGACCCGGATCTGATGGGTACGCCCGGTGCGAATCCTTACGTCGATCAGCGCAAACGAGGCGGCCTGTTCGAGAACCCGATAATCGGAGACAGCCGGCCGTCCACCCTTCGGGCGGACGGCCATACGGGTTCGCGCACTTGGATGACGACCAATACTCAAATCAACGGTTCCGGTCTCCTCGGACAGCCGTCCGTGGACGAGCGCCCGATAGGATTTTCGAACCTCGCGTTTTTCGAAACTCCTGGACAAACGGTAGTGCGCGTCGTTGGTCTTGGCGATCAGGATCAGTCCGGAAGTCCACTTGTCGAGTCGATGCACAATACCGGGTCGCGAGGGCCCACCCGCATCAGACAATTTCTGAAACCGCGCCTGCAAGGCGTTCGCCAGCGTGCCCCCGCGATTGCCGGCGCCTGGGTGCACGACCATCCCGGCCGGTTTTTCTATGACGGCAAACGCATGATCCTCGTAGTGAACTTCAAGAGGAATCGGCTCGGGCTCAAGGATTAACGGTTCCGCCCCGGGCGGGGCGACCTGAACAACATCACCGGGTTGAAGCCGGTACCCCGCCTTCTCTATTTCACCGTTTACGCGAATTGCACCCTTCCGGTTCATGGACTGGAGTCGGGACCGCGTCAGGTCTTCAAAAAACTGGGTCAGGAAGATGTCTAGTCGCCGGCCGCGATCCTCAAGCCCGGCTTCGAATTTCATCTCGAATAAGTTCCACGGCCAGCAATGACACGCCTACGGTAATGGCCGAGTCGGCAACATTGAACGTTGGCCAGTAATAGGTGCCCCGGTGAAACTCCAGAAAGTCGACGACATACCCGTACATTAAACGATCGTAAAGGTTGCCGATGGCACCCCCGAGGATCAGGGCGAGTCCCGTCTGCAACAGGCGGTGCTCGATCGGGCTCCGAAAGCTGTAAACGATGACGACGACGGCCGCGGCAATGGCGAATCCCGACAGGACCACCACCCGATACGGCGAATCCGGGGACGCAAATAAACCGAATGCAGCGCCGGTATTCCGGGCGTAGGCCAGCTCAAAGAAGTCGGCAATGACAGTCAGGCTTTCCCCCAGCTGAAACCGTTCGACAACGAGAAACTTCGTCCCTCGATCGACGGAAACCACGACGCTGCTCAGCGCAAGGTAGGGCAGCCGGTCCCTGATGACATAACTGTAACGGTTGCGCGTCATGCCTTGGTTTCAGGAATCCGCAAGTGTGGTACCCTTGACAACGTAAACCATAGTATAGACAAGTCCAATTGCAGGTCACAGACGATCGCATGAAGACCGCTGAAAAGAAAGAGTCGATTGTAAATTTCCGATCGGTTACCTCCGACTCGTGGATTGTTTCCCTACGCCGTCAACTCACCCAGATTGCCGAGGAACGGAAGAACCCTCCGGTCGATTTGAAGCTAACGGCCAAGCCTGATCCCACGGCGCTTGACAATCTGGTCGACCTGCCCACGCCGTTCAGCTCGCTGATCACACAGATACGTACGGGTATCGACGACGTCCTCCATCCGAAGGAAAAATTCGAAGCGTCCGTTGCGCCCGTCGAAGTGAAGGACGTATGGTCTGCGCACAGCCAGAGCGCTCCAGGCATGGTGTCGTTGGCGACACATGTTATCGTCATCGTACTCGTGATGTTTCCGCTGTTCGGAACGGGATTCGATCCGCTGGAGATCACGGAAACGTTTATTCCCCTCGTGGCTCCGCAGTTGATCCTTACACTGCCGCAGGAGGATGAGCAGTCCGGCGGTGGCGGTGGCGGTGGGCTACTGGAAGAAACACCTCCGGCTCTCGGTGAACTACCCGAGGCAGACGACGAGCAGCTCGTCCCGCCGTCTCCTGAAATACTCAACTTTGACCCAATCCTCGTTGCGGCACCCACGGTAGTGGTTCCACAGCTGGCCGACCCGGAACAGACGATCGAACTGGCCATGCTGGGAGCGATTGACGGTATTCCAGGCCCACCGTCAGCGGGGCCGGGAGTGGGCGGCGGCATTGGAACCGGGCAGGGACGGGGTGTGGGTGAGGGCAGCGGTCCCGGCGTGGGCGAAGGCGAGGGCGGTGGCTTCGGCGGCGGCGTCTTCAGTATTGGTGGCGGCGTCACCACACCCACATTGCTCGCACAGACATTGCCCGAATACTCGGAAGAAGCGCGCAAAGCGAAATATCAGGGTACGGTTATCCTGGAAACGATTGTCCGGAGAGACGGCACGGTCGAAGTCGTGCGCGTGACGCGAAGCCTGGGATTCGGTCTCGACGACAAGGCCATTGAAGCGGTCAGTAAATGGCGGTTCCGGCCGGGAATGCGGAACGGCCAGCCCGTTGATGTCGCTCTGAAAATCGAAGTCAACTTCAATCTCCGATAGCCTGGCTGCCTCCGGTGGGAATGGACGCCTCTGTTCCCTGGCAGCACTCTACAGCCAGGTCGATGCAGCTCTGCGAACGACGACGGTCCCCCGGGCCAGAATCTCTGTGTGTGTGCCGCGCCACGCACGGCCATTTATGGTAACTTCGCCGTCATGAAAGACACCGTCATTATCAGCGCCCTGCGTACGGGAGTGGGTCGGTTCCGGGGCTCCATCAGCCCACTTTCTGCGACTGAGCTGGGTGCGGCGGTTGTCCGGTGCGCCGTCGAACGTGCCGGGCTGGCCCCCGAAAAGGTGGACGAAGTCATCATGGGCAACGTCGTGGCGGCGGGACTTGGCCAGAATCCCGCCCGCCAGGCGGCACTTGGCGCCGGGCTCTCAGCGGAAGTCGCCGCAATGACGATCAACAAGGCGTGCGGTTCCGGTTTAAAGGCTGTGGGCCTGGCGGCGCAGGCCATTCAGACCGGCGATGCGGAGATTGTTGTGGCGGGTGGGATGGAGAGTATGAGCAACTGCCCTTACCTACTCCTGAAAGCCCGGGAAGGGTACCGCCTGGGCGACGCCCGGATGGTCGATTCGCTGATCCACGACGGCTTATGGGAGGTTTACGAAGACTTTCACATGGGCTGCACCGGAGAGATCGTTGCCGAAAAATACAGTGTCTCCCGGGAAGCACAGGATCGTTATGCGCTCACAAGTCACAACAAAGCCGTAGCGGCGATCAACGCAGGTCGTTTCAGAGACGAAACTATCAGGCTGGACGTACCGCGACGCAAAGGAGACCCGGTTCCGTTCGAAATCGATGAGTGCCCCCGCACGGATACGTCCATCGAGGCTCTGAGCAAGCTCAAGCCCGCCTTCAAGACCGATGGAACAGTGACGGCGGGAAATGCGCCCGGCCTCAATGACGGAGCGGCAGCGGTGGTTGTCACATCCGCTGAAGCCGCCAACCGGGCGGGCCGCACGCCACTGGCGCGCATTGCAGGGCAGGCTGTATCCGGGATCGAACCCGCCCTGGTAATGATGGCGCCGGTCAAGGCTGTTCGTAAGTTGGTCGACAAAATCGGATGGCGTCTCGATGACGTCGACCTGTTAGAGCTCAACGAAGCCTTCGCCGTTCAGGCGGTCGCCGTCATCGACGCACTCAAGCTCGACCCCGACCGCGTCAATGTGAATGGCGGTTCTATCGCAATTGGTCATCCTATCGGTGCGAGTGGCGCCCGAATTCTGGTCACGCTATTGCATGCAATGGTCCGACGGGATGCACGCCGCGGTATCGCAACGCTGTGCCTGGGCGGAGGCAATGCCGTCGCCCTTGCCGTCGAACGTTGAGGGAGGTGGACTGAACCATGCCAGGTATGAGGTCCACGGACGTCCTGGGCGTCGTGGGCGCGGGCGCGATGGGCAACGGTATCGCGCACGTCGCCGCACGGGCAAGCCTGTCGGTCGTTCTTTATGATGTCGAACCAGAATTTCTGAGTCGGGCTTTGTCCACGATTACGCGGAATATGGGTCGGGAAGTCAACAAAGGTAAACTGACTGAAGCCGCAATGCACGCGGCCGTGAAGCGGATCACGCCCACGACGGACTGGAACCGGCTCGATGAAATCGATTTTCTGATCGAGGCCGTCACTGAAGACCTTCAGGTGAAATCGCGCATTTTCGAGCAAGCCGACCGCATCACGAAACCGGACACCATCCTGGCTTCCAACACGTCCTCGATTTCGATCACGAAAATTGCGTCCGCAACACAGCGACCCGAACACGTCATCGGAATGCACTTCATGAATCCGGTCCCGATGATGCCACTGGTTGAAATCGTCCGCGGCCTGACGACGTCAGAAACAACGATTGATCAAACGCGGAAACTGGCAGAGCGATTCGGTAAGAAACCTGTAGAGGTAAACGACAGCCCGGGATTTGTGTCCAACCGGATTCTGATCCCCATGATCAATGAAGCCGCGTTCTGCCTGATGGAAGGCGTCGGGACCGCCGAAGCGATCGACACCGTAATGGAGCTCGGGATGCGACATCCAATGGGACCCCTGGCGCTTGCCGATCTGATCGGCCTGGACATCTGCCTCGACGTGATGGAAGTCCTCCACAACAGTCTGGGTGACTCCAAATACCGGCCCTGCCCTTTACTGCGAAAACTGGTCGACGCCGGTCATCTGGGCCAGAAAACGGCCCGGGGATTCTACAGTTATTAAGAGTTTGAACAAAGGGACCTCAGCTGGCCCATCCATTGAGGATTCTAAGGCATGATCCACTGCCAGAGTTGCACGACCCGAAATTCAATGACGCGCCAGTTCTGCTGGAAATGCGGTACGAAACTCCTGCTGGCATCGGGTTCTGCACCCGCCGAGGCTCCGATGAACTTCATGGACGAACATGTCCTGGAGCGGGTCAGCGCGCTGGAATACGCATTGTCGATCATGAATAAGCGTGTGGAATCGCTGGCTGAAACGGTCGAACGCGTGGGGGCGAACAACTTTATCGACCACACGATGATCGAAACATTGACCGACTCTCTGGAATCGGCGGGTATCAACCTCTCCAACCTTGAAGCTGAATGGCGCAAGCGAATCAGTTCGCGACTGACCGAGAACGAAGAAGTCGACCGGCTCGGATCCCGGATGGAAAGGATCATTGAATTCTACCGGGGATCCCAGCGTCAGCAGTTCATGCTCTGGATAGAACGGGCTTATGAGCACATCGCCTCGGACCGGCCGTCTGAAAGCCTGGGCTCTTTGCAGTCGGCATTCGAGCACGACCCGGCCAACTGCGAGCTGGGCATGCTGTTGGCCGAAGTCTTTTTCCAGACACAGGATTTCCCCGCGTCTCACAGGTGCCTGTCCCGCGTCCTGGAGTCTAAGCCGGACCACTTCGAGGCGACGCTCCTGATGGGGCTGATAGAAAAGCGCCACGGCAATTCCAATGAGGCCCAACGGCTCCTCGAGGTCGCCGTTCGCCTGCGGGATAGTTCACCGTCGGCACACGCGACACTCGCCTCACTGCTCATTGACAATGGGAATCACAAACGTGCGATGGACCATCTGAATCGCGCGCTCGAGCTCAAACCCAGCGCGCCCACTCATTTCATGCTGGGGGCGATTTATTACCAGGATGGACGCCAGAAACGTGCAATCAGTCACTTGAAGCAAGCCACGCAACTGGACCCGCAGTTTGGCGAAGCGTTTTACCAACTGGGACTGCTGTGCCTTGAAATGAAGTGGAGGCGGAAGGCGCAAGAGTGTTTCACACATGCGCAACAGCTCAATCCCAGAGAAGATCGATACCGTAACAGAGAAGATCAGTACCGCAATAAAGCACAGCGGTATTTCGAAGGGAACGTCACTCCGGACCAGCTGAGCGGTCTGGTCCGCGACGAACTACACCTGACAACGTGTTGGAGCAGCAAGAGCTCAGACTGACCGGCTCACAGCCCTGAAGGTCACGCTCCCGACGGCGGCGTGACCCACCGGCCCATTCAACGACAAAGAGGGACTATGGCAGACGATAGAGGTAAAGAAAAAACACGGGCATTGGACCTGGCTGTTTCTCAGATCGAAAAACAGTTCGGAAAAGGCTCGATCATGCGCCTCGGTGGACATGAGATTGCCGCGATGGAGATCATCCCAACCGGTTCCATCGCACTGGACTCGGCGCTTGGAATCGGAGGCTTCCCGCGGGGCCGGGTGATCGAAATCTACGGGCCTGAATCCAGCGGAAAGACAACGTTATCGCTCCACGTGATCGCCGAGGCTCAAAAGACTGGAGGGACAGCGGCATTTGTCGATGCCGAACACGCCCTCGATGCAGTTTACGCACGCAAGCTCGGCGTCGATATCGACAACCTGCTTGTGTCGCAGCCCGACAGCGGTGAACAGGCTCTTGAAATAACGGAAGTGCTGGTTCGCAGCGGAGCCGTTGACGTCGTTGTCGTGGATTCGGTGGCCGCGCTTGTGCCCCGCGCTGAACTCGAGGGCGAGATGGGCGACGCCCAGATGGGCCTCCAGGCACGTCTGATGTCGCAAGCGCTCCGCAAGCTGACGGGTGTCGTTTCGAAATCTAAAACAAGCCTGATCTTCATCAATCAGATTCGAGAAAAAATCGGAGTCATGTTCGGAAACCCGGAAACGACAACGGGCGGCCGGGCTCTGAAGTTTTACTCATCGGTTCGTGTGGACATTCGAAGAATCGGGGCGATCAAGGACGGGGACAAGATCGTTGGCAATCGAACCCGGGCCAAAGTGGTCAAGAACAAAGTTGCCCCGCCCTTTCGGGATGCCGAGTTCGACATCATGTACGGTGAAGGTATTTCCCACGTGGGGGAATTACTCGATCTCGCCGTGGGGGCCAACATCGTCGAAAAGAGCGGTTCCTGGTTCTCATACGACAGCGAGCGACTGGGACAGGGACGCGAAAACGCGAAGCAATTCCTCAGGGAGAACCCCGAATACATTACACGCATAGAGGAAGAAGTCCGGGTGTCGCTGGGCCTGGGGGTCGCCAATCGAACCGCCGCCGTCGCCGGCCCCAATAACGGTAAGGGGAATTAAGAGTTCCCGGCGACGGTTGCAGGGGGCAGGGCCCCTATAGTCACGCGATTCAAAAACATTCAAGGATAGTCCTAATGTGAAATGACATCCCTGCCGATAAGGCAGGTATCTCAATCAGTTCTCACACTCAGGCTCCGCTCCGGCGGAGCCTTTTTTTTTCAGACGTGATATCGATAAGATCCACCCCAGCATTGACCCCGCTTCAGCCCGAAAATAAGACCGTACACGGCGGGACCGCAATCCGGGTTCAGTGACCCGCCATCCCTTCCATTCGGAATTCGCAATTCCTCATGTTCTCCGGGATGGCTCGGATTCTTGTTTTGGTCGGAACAGGCTATTGCGGGGATTCGAATTCAAAGAGCACGTCCATCTGAACCAGGGTACCGTCAGGACCGTGTTGCAGATCGAATACGTCAAGCGGCCGATAACCGATAGATGTCATGTAGGCGAACACATCGGCGATGAGGGGCGCCCCAAGGTTGTAGGGAAAGATGGACGTCTCCATCAGGATGAGCCGAGGCACGAACGATTGAAGAAAGTTGCGGGCACCCTCGAGGATGTCGACTTCCGAACCCTGGGTGTCCAGCTTCACCAGGCCGTGTTCTCTCCAGTTTCCGGAGAAATCGACCCGGTCCATGATCCGGTCGATTGTCGTCATCTCTTTTTTCAGAATGATGGGATTGCGATAGTAATCAGTGTTTTCCCGATAGATTGAAGATCCCGTCGTAAACGCATCTTTTTCATCGACCGTGTAGAAGTCGCACTCTCGCACCTGATTGCCCAGCAGGACATAGAGGGCCTCCGGGTTACGTGGCTTCTGCCGCTCATCCGCTTCAAACTGCCATACCTTGATGCGGGGCCACAGTCTGTTGATGAGCCCAGCGAACTCGCCGCGGTAAGCCCCGATGTCGAGCGCCCTTTCAAGCCGCAGTCCCTGGGAGATGTGATAGCGAAATCGATTCTCAAAGTTTTGCATCGGTTCCCTGAGACACCGGGCCTCCCTGAAGGTCTAGGAGTAGACGGCGCCGGCGACACTATCCACATCGTCCCGGATCATCTGCGTGTGATAGTAGCCAATCACTGCGTCTACGGATGGACCCAGGTAGTCGTCATTGACGATGTGCAGATTCAATCTCGAATCCCAGAAGAAGCTCATATCGATATTGGAGTCTGTGGCCTGGTTCCCGATCTGATCGAAGAAGGGATCAATCTCAATGAACCCCAATTTTGGGAAGCCCCAGAGTATGCCGTTCCGGATTGTGAACACCCATCGGTGATGAATGTATCCACGATATGAAATGCCGGACGCAAGAATCTTCTCGAAGCGGGTCAACTCCACGAACTTGCTCGGGACGGCCACGTAGCCGGCCTCCGAGATGGCGGACAACTTCTGGCAGACGAGGAGCGGGTTGGCGATATCCTCCAATGTGTGGGAGCAAATGCTGAAATCGAACTTACCGTGATTGGCAACGTGGGCCTCGACTGCCTTCCAGTCGTCGTCACGGGAGATGTTGGCCTTGAAGAAAACAATTCCGGAATCCGGCCGGGAGACAGGTGGATTGATATCAACGATTGCGTTCACAACACCTCCGCTCCAGCCGACTACGGTCCCACCAACGTCAATCACAGAAAAGTCCGGGCGAGCATTCCGTTCTCGCGCTATATGCGCCAGAACCGGAGTGCGGTCACCGTTGCTGACGATGGGTTTGATCCCCTTCATGTCCTGCTTCTTTCCGCCCCGAAGCCTCTATCCGCCGGATGAGCTGCGGTCACAAGCGGGCGGCAATGTTCCCACAGCCACGCCAACGGGGTCAAACGTGTCGGCGTTGGACTTTTGATCGACGGACATATCCAGAGATTTGTCGATGTTCGGCGGCCACAAGGCGCCAGGTCAGGCGTGCCTCCCGTTGTCAATAATGATCGCCGCGGGATGCGGATTTCCATGCAATTTTAAGGAAGGATCATGCGGAATCTGAATGCTCCCTGTTTCGGGTTTGATTGGAGTTGTCGCCAGCCGCCCAGAAGGCCTGAACTCAAAGACAGAATCGTGGTCCCATGGTGGCGGCCGTTTCCTGTATCACGGAGACCCGAATCGAGTGCTGCGACCGCCGCCTGAGGCCTCACGAGGCCCCGGCCTTGGGAACGTTCCCGGACATCGACCCGAAGACGGGGTGCATCCACCAAGCCCGGGTACTGGCAGGAGGGAGTCTTCCTTCACCGTCAATCTGTCGCAGTGCGATTCAAGCGGATTGCATACTTTCAACGATCGCAGGAAACACACCAGTCCGAAACAGACCATCGCGGATGGGGCATGCCACCGGGTCCCCGGCGATTTCCTGACGTTGCCAGGCGCTCTCCACCGACTAGCGAACTAAGGTCTGATGACGAAGCCGTCCAGGGTCTCCCGGCGGTGAAACTCGTGGCAGTTACCACAATAGCCCCGGATGGCTGTATAGGACTCCTGGGCTGCTTCGAAGTCGCCGGCCGCCGCCTGGGCGGCGACGTCTGCCGTGGTGTCCCGGGCCCCCCGTGCGTCACCGATTGCGTCTTCGGTCTGGAACCGGGCCCAGAAAGCCTCTGTTTCCGTGAACAGTCCTTCCAGCCGGGCCGCATCGTCAGCGACTGCCGCTGCCTGGTTCGCCTCCAGATTCTGGCCGAGGCTGCCGAATGCTGTCCGGATATCCTGCATTATTTCGTTGTGGGGCCGGCCCTGATAAGGACCACTCTGGGCGAGTACGGTAGCTCCCGCAAACAGCCCGGAAGCCAGGATCATAACTAACATAAAGTGCCGATTCATCTTTCGCCTGCCTATCGCCTCTGACCCATAAGGTCTGCGGCCGGAATTATGTGCCTGTGTGGTGAAAGGGTTCGAGAAGCTTTCTGACTTCTGTCCCAAGAGTCTGGCGTGACCAGAATTGCTCAGCCTTCGCGTGTGTGTCAAGAGAAACCCGATGGGATCGTAGGCTGGACTTTCTCGACGCGGGATCGGTCCTATCGATCTGGAATCAGTCTGTTTACACGTCGCGTCGACAGACACCGAAACCATTTCGTTCCTGAGAAATCGAGCGGAACACGTGAAAGCCTGGGCGGAGGGGTCGATCAGAACACGGCTTTGAGTAGCCCGATGAACCGGTCCGATCCCACGAAGAGGCCGTCGGGGAATCGGCGATAGGATCGCAGTTCCTCATAGACCCGACTGGGCGAGGTGCGGTTGATTTCAAACCCGGCCAGATATTGCAGCCGCATGTTCCGATCCAGATTGATCTGCGCATCCATCAACCACGGCCTGAGATCGGATGCCTGCCCCAGGTATGCCGTCAGCACATCCACCGGGGTGTTGAATCCCACGGAACCGAGCGAACGGACGACCTCGGCATGATCGCGGCGCGCCAGCCTCTGCAGGAACGCGTCGACGTTGATTCGGGTGGGACGCGTCTGGCCCAGGAGAACCAGATCGAAGCCACGGTTCCCAATAATGTTGGTCCAGACCGTACCGTCGGGAAACACTTCGAAGAACGTGGCCAGCACACTCTTAACGGTATTCACGTCACCATCGTAGAGCGGCAGCCACTGGGCGGCGACCCCGCCCGGATTCAAGTGGTCCCGTACCAGTTCAAAGTATTCCTTCGAATACAGAGCAGACGTGCCTTTCACCCAGAGATGGACCGGGTCAGAAGTGATCACGTCGAACCGCTCGCCGCTGGTGAACAGGAAGTGCCGGCCATCGTCGTAGATGATGCGGGTCCGTGCGTCATCGAAGACACCGTAGTTTTCTCTCTCAAAGAACCGTCCTGCAGCCGGAGGAATTAAAGATTCAATTTCTGCAACTACGATCCGTTCGACCCCGGGGTGCGTCACAAACGTCCCGGCCGTCGTCCCCGCTCCGAAACCCACCACGAGCACATCGCGAGGCCCGGGATGGACTAAGGCCGGAATATGTCCGGCGATCCTCTGGAGGCGCATGTCGTCCGGGTCCGTGGACGCTTCGGCGTTGCCATTGACATAAATAATCCGCTGTCCCGAATCCTCCGTGATGACGAGCGACGAGTTCAGACCCTCGCCCCTGTACAGGACATTGATGGGATCTGTCTCGCCGCCGCCCAACCCGGAACCCATCATCACGGCGGTACGCCGTCCGTATGCGATCACCTGCCACGGGATTTCGGGCACCGTCGCGATCAGGGCGGAAGCCACGATCACCGCAACGCCCACCCGGGCCATGCCGCGTCTTCCAATCCACGGTTCTCCATAAAGGCCGGTCCCGACACTTCGCCGGCCGAGCGGTACGAGGGCGATCAGCGCAGCAACGAATGAGAGTCCGATCAAGACCTGCTGGGCGTGGAGTGTGCCAATCCATGGAATCAATACGAAACTGAACAGCACCGCTCCAGCGATCGCACCGAAAGTGTTCGCTCCATAAGCAAGCCCTGCAAGCCGGCCGGGATCCTGTTGTGGCGAGGCAAGAGCCGCAAGCGCCAACGGAAAACTCGCGCCCCAGAGTATCGTTGCCGGAAGGATCGTCCAGAGTGTCCGCAGCAGATCCACCTGAAAGTTGAACCAGGGGCTCACGGCAAGCGTTGGATCAATGGGCCAGTGGGGCAGCGACTTCGCGATGGTCCACGCCGTCCATGCGATCGCGGCGACCAGCAGAATCTGACAGACGCCGAGTGCGAGTCGTGGACGCTCGATTCGTCGCGCAAGAAGGGACCCCGTGCCGCTGCCTATGCCCAACCCAATCAGGAAGACTGCGAGGATGATCGAGAATGTGTAGACGGTCGCACCGAGCAGCACGGCCAGGAGACGCGTCCAGACGATCTGGGCTCCGAGCGCGCAGAGTCCTGAAAGGGCTGTGGCGACATATATGGTAGTGGCGCTTCGACCACCTGGAGCGCGATACACGCTGACGGTGGCAGGCGGGGGGGAGTAGGGCGTCCAGGTTGCCAGGGCAATACCTGCCACGGCAACAACCAAATTCATCGCAACGGCCACGCAGGTCGCTACCAGCAAGTCGTGGACTCTGAGCAAATAGAATCCTGCAAGCAGGCAACCCGACACGGCTCCTGCAATGTTCGCGCCATAGAAGAAGCCTATTCGCGAAACGCCGGATTTCGTCGTATTAATCAACCGGGAAACGACAGGGAATGTCGCCCCCATGAGTATCGTGGGTGGCAGGAGGCAGGCTGCGCACATCAACGCCCGCAATGCGAGGCCTGGAAGACCTCCCGCGGCACCGGCAACGTAAGCCCCTCCGACGTATGGAAGTCCGAAAACAATCAGCACGCCCAACACGCCGATTCCCAACTCGAGTACCGCGTAGAGGCGTAGGGGATGATTATTCGCCGGGATGATCTGCCCCAACACAACACTGCCGAGGAACAGTCCGCCCATGTAGGTCGCCAGGAGGAGACCCAGGGATATGGCCGTGGAGCCGATCACCAGTTGCAACTGCTGAAACCAGACGATCTCGTAGATCAGTGCAGCACATCCACTACCGGCCAGTAACACCAGCATCCAGGCGAGCGAGGGGTTCGATTCCACTGACGCCGCTGCAACCTCGCTTGTCGGCGGGTTGGCCTGCTCGGGTTGAGTCATTGATAGTGGCAAGGTTTATTTCTTGAACCGTAGCGTCGGGCCGGGGTCTGGACGCACACCGCCGCACGCGGGCTGTCCGCGCATGCAGGATGCTGATAGACCGGTCGATCGAAACGGCGGCGGCCGGTGTGAAAAGCCTGTACGGGAAGGTGACACGGTGTTTTCCGCAGAAATCGATACCCCGCTGGACGACCGCCTCTCGCCGGAGCTTGCTGGGGCGTCGGTCGACCCGGCGATTGTCGAGCATGTGATCGCCGGGCTGAGCACTACCGGAATCGACGGATAGTAACTGCGCGCCGTTTCACAGAGAATCGGCGTTCTCGTTAAACGGAACCATTTCGGTCGCCACACACATGTTCTCCCAGATTTCCGTGTCGGGAACCAGACCGATCAAACCCGTCTCCCCCACAAACGGCTCGGTGTACACCAGCGGGTCGTGAATTGTCACCTGGGCTTCCAGCGTACCGTATTCCACCCGCGTCCAGCGTTCGACAACCCGCATCTGGTTGCTGTGGGGTAAGCCGCCGCCGGGCTCCGTACCCTCGGCGGAGGTTCGATCGATCCAGGACCGCTCGTCGAATCCAGTCGACTCGATAACGAAGGTGTCTCCCTCCCATTGGCCGACGCTCCATCCCAGCCAGTTGAGCACCGGGGGATCTGCAGGGAGCTCCCGTCCGTCGGTCCATATGGTGCGCCAGGTGTGCTCTAATTCGAAGAACTGGAGGACCCGGTCGGGCAGCATCACGAACTCGAATCCGTAGTTGTAGTCAAACATCCGGGGCCAGCCCAGTGGATCACAGTGAAGGAGCCCGTGATCCTTCTCCGAACCTCGACTGTAGAGGGGCAGACCGTTCGATGTGAATTCTTCGCCCCGCGTGGCCTCGTAGAGTTCCTGTCCGTATTCCGTAAATGGCGGCGCGTTCACAAGGGAGTTGTTGACGCCGTTATAACCCCACACTCCCGACAGATCACGCCGATCGTAGTCGGTGATCTCGTCGACGTTGTTCCTCAGCCGGGCTTCGGTCCGGTCCGCGTTGTTCTGGCACCTCGGGCACGGATTCCAGCCCTCCGGGACTTGAGCCTGGGCTCCGGCTCGACCCTCCGGGGCCAGCGCGAGCGACAGGCACACCACCGACGCTACGACCACCGAAGAGATCACTTTTCGATTTCCCATTGTAATCAATCCCCGATTCTTTGATGTTCCAGAAATCTGGACGACAAACGTTTCGACAATTGACGCTCGCCGAATCTCCCGGACACACTTTAATGACAACAGTCGCTCAATATCATAAACGCCTTGTAAAGTCGTGCTACTTATCAGTTCCCACTCCGAAATTCGCATCCGAACACGTTGGTCCGGCCGATGGCCAAATTGCGGGTTGTGCTCCGAAGGCGCGCCTCGGCCCTTCTGGGTAGAGAGACGAGCTTCCGCGAAATTCAGATATATCGCGATCTCTAACCACTTCAGGTCAAGGTCGACGACGCCATCTCCAGCAACAACATATTGAAAGCGGCTTAACAGATGACCTGAACCGTAATCAATTGTTGCAATTAAATGTGGGACCGCTGCCTTGACAAGCCTGCTGGCGCACGATATCGTGGCGAAAAGTGGCGAATAAAATACCCCAGAAGGGTATCTGAATCTGCAACTATGAAATTAATGGTACCGGTGCATCCGACACCGATGGAGGAAAAAGATGGAGGGTAAGATGAGGCTGAATTTCAGGCTTCTGGCGACAGCGTCCTTTGTTCTAATGTTTACTTGCGGTGCTGTGTTTGCGCAAACGACCGCACAATTGAACGGCAGGGTCGAGGACCCGACCGGAGCAAGGTTGCCGGGCGTCGAGGTGACAGCGACGCAAACCGATACGGGCGTTAGCCGGCTCGCCGTAACAAATGAAACGGGATCTTACACGCTCCCGAGCCTGCCGCTCGGTCCGTATCAAGTGGAAGCGACCCTGCCGGGCTTCAGCACCTTCGTGCAGACTGGAATCGTGCTGGCGGTCGGTAGCAGTCCCAACATAATTATCACTCTGGAAGTGGGCCAGGTGGCCCAGACGATCGAAGTGACGGCCGACGCTGCGCTGGTGGAAACCCGGACTCTGGGCATCGGTGAGCTCGTGGCAAGCGAGCGCATCCTGGACTTGCCGCTCAACGGACGTAACGTGACCCAGCTTATTCTGCTGGCCGGCGGGGCCGTCCAGACGAGATTGGACAGCCCTCACAGGCAACCCAGAGGCGCGGTGGAAATGTCTGTCGGCGGCGGCGCCGAGGGCACGACACTCTACTCGCTGGACGGGGCCGTCCACGTCGATCCTCACAACCTCAACAACCTGCCAATGCCGTTCCCCGACGCGCTCCAGGAGTTCAAAGTGGAGTCGAGCGCAACCTCCCCAGCCGCGGGGACGTTCTCGGGCGCGTGGGTGAATGCGGTGACCCGATCGGGCACGAACGAATTTCACGGCAGCGGGTTTTGGTTTGTGCGCAACGACGCGTTCAACGCCCAGAACTATTTCGCGATCTCAGACAGTACACTCAAGCGCAACCAGTACGGCGGGACCATCGGGGGGCCGATCCTGTCGAACAAGCTGTTCTTCTTTGGCGGTGTCCAACTTACCACCTTACGTGAGGATCCGGCCGACCTGGTCAAGACCGTCCTCAACACGGACATGGTCAACGGCGACTTCAGCACGTTCATGTCGGACCGCTGCAGGTCGCGTCCGGAACAACTCAACCAGAACGGAACCGACGGCGGCCAATTCTTCGATGACAACAACCGAGTCCTGCCCGGAGCCCCGTTCAGCGTGGTCGCGCGGACTCTGATGACCCGACCGGACTGGCCGGGAGATCAAGCCGATGAGTGTGGCATCCTCAGATTCGGGCAGAGGGAAATCCAGGACCAGAACAACGCGGTCACCCGGATCGACTATCAGATAAACGACAGCCACTCGCTGTTCGGGCGCTTTTTGGGCGACTTCTACAACGAGCCGAACGCCTACGAACTGGAGGGCGGAGTCAACATTCTGCACAACGAACGCAGTGGGGAAGGCTTCAACAACGGCGCCACCTCATATGCCCTCGGTTTGACATCCCTGTTGGGTCCAAACCTGGTCAACTCCTTCAGCATGGGGGTGAACCGCCACTCCATCGTCCGCTTTGTGGCCGATACGGGCACGCCTGACGACTATGGGGCCAACAGCTTCGCCTATCCGGTGATCTACCCCGGGGCGGACAGCTTCAAGTGGGACAACGACGAGTTCGACCTGGGTTCGCGCACCGGACCCATTACCACCATGACCTATTCGATCGGCAACAGTGTCAGCTTTCTCCGGGGCGACCACCAGTTCACCTTTGGCGGGACCTATGCCCACTGGAGAAACTATTCCCGATCCCAGGCCCATTCCGCGGGCACGTACTCATCGGACGACTGGTATACCGGAGAGATTCTGGCGGACTTTTATTTTGGAGCAGTCGACAGCTTCCGCCAGGCGACACCGATCGAAGACGACTCCAGTCAGGACCATGTGGGATTCTTTCTCTCTGACACCTGGCAGGCGACGGACAACCTGACCCTGAATCTCGGTGTGCGCTGGGAGCCCCGGATTCAACTGGTCATGCGGTCCGGCCACAACGTGAATTTCGACGTAGATCGATATGATGCCCGACAGTCGAGTACCATATTCACAAACTCGCCCTACGGCCTGGTCTTCCCCGGCGAAGCCGGGTATGCGGGCAACAACTCGTGCCGCGACAATGGAGTCTGCCTGGGGTCGGGCTTTAACAATCGCTATAACCAGTTTGCGCCGCGCATTGGCTTTGCCTGGGATATCGCCGGGGACGGCCGCACGGCGCTTCGCGGGGGCTTCGGCACCGCCTACGACATCTTGCGAATGTCGGCCCACATCGGCGAGCAGATGACGCCGTGGCAGCCCGATATCCGAATCTCGGATGTCTTTATCGATGACCCCTACGTCGACTTTCCCGGTGGCAATCCGTACCCGACGCCATTCGTGACCAACTTCGACACCGATTTCGACGGTTTCCAGTCGGGGAGCGTGATCGTGCATAACGGGGATGCGAAGTCGGAGACCAAGTATCTGTGGAACCTCAGCATCCAGCACCAGTTGGGCAATGACATGATGGTCGAGGCGACCTACATCGGTAACCGTAGCACGCACGTCTGGGACTCCAACGATCTCAATCCCCAACTCTACGTTCCCGGACCCGGCGGGAGGCCCCGGGCGAGCCGCAACGATCGCCGCCTGTTTAATCTCGCCCACCCGACCACGGACCCGGCCGAACGGATCAAGTTGCTGACCCACTCGAGGATGAACCGCCGTGGGGATCAGAACTCGGGGAGCTATAACGGGATGATTCTCAGATTCCAGCGCCGCGGTACCAGCGGTGTGGGTATCAATGCAAACTACACCTGGTCGCACGCAATCCTTACCGATTGGGACCGCTATGAGCGGATCGGGGGCAACGTCCCGGAAGCGGCCGTCAATCCTTTCGTGCGGGAAATCGCCAGGTACAACGCCGATGCCGACCGACGGCACATCTTAAATGCCTCCATCATCGCCGAATCGCCGCAGTTTGCCAATAACACCCTGCGCATGGTGGCTTCCAATTGGAAAGCGTCGCTCATATACAGGATCCAATCGGGCGAATGGCTCACGATCGATGGCGGTTCGGACACCATGAGTGACGGCGGTCGCGAACGGGCCGTCCAGGTCTCGGACGACATCTATGGGAACCGCACGACCCGAAGGCGAGGCTACTTCAACGAGGATGCCTTTGAGCGACCGGCTAGGGGCACCTATGGCACCATCGGCCGAGCCAGCGTTGAAGGTCCCGGGACCTGGGCTATGGACATGGCGCTCGCCCGAACATTCGCGGTGGGCGAGACCCAGAACCTGGAGTTCCGGGCCGAAGCGTTCAACGTGACGAACAGTTTCCGGCCGTTGAACCCGGGGTCGCGCCTGGGTCGGAGCAATTTTGGCCGGATCGACTCATCCAGGGATCCCAGAATCTTCCAGTTCGCTCTGAAGTACATCTTCTAGTTCCTGAGTCGGCGGACGCCGATCGACGGCGCGGGAAGCACTTCCCGCGCCGTTAACTTTTTTGTGAGCCATGTCCGGAAAACAGTTCGGGAAACTTTCCCGGTCTGTTGATCCATAAATAGGGCCATTTCACTCCAGTGAAGCAACCGAGTCGCGGCAACCGGAATCGCCCTGGTGCTTGATCCCAATTGCTTCAGATTCATTGCAATCTTCGAGCTGGACACTGGATTCGCTCCATTTGAGGACAGATCAGGGCTGTCGGACATTTTTGTCGTAGAGTTCTGCATCAAAGTAGTTGACAGTAGGACGGATAAGCACTAAATATAGGGAGCGAACGTCCGGACACATCCAGCACTGTTTTGTTATAGATGAGAATTGTAGAAAAGTTCCGGTGGGTTCCGGGACGTGACACCCGTGAACCGATAGCCTGATGGTCCGTAGACCGATAGAAATCTTGCTCCGTATCCTGTAGGAGGATCAGTATGAAATCCGTGAAGTTGACTGTAGCGATCACGATGGCCCTGTCCCTCTCGCTGCTTGTCGTCGCACAAAACCAGCCGCAGGGAGCCAGCGATCGTGATGATCAGCTGGAGGCCGCGCATGCACCCGTGTTCTCCACCCAGGATGCTGCCGTGGAGGCCGGCCGGTTGACGGATGCCGCCTCCCAGGCCATACCGGGCACCGGGGCAGCCTATGAGCCAATTCCACGCAATAACTACATCGATGAGTTCATTTTCGACCGCATCGAGCGCGACAACATCCCGCATGCCCCCCTTGCGACCGATGAGGAATTCGTACGACGGGCCTACCTGGATGCGAACGGCCTGCTGCCTTCGGCCGATGAGGCGCGTGCCTTCCTCAACGACACCGATCCGGACAAGCGCAACAAGCTGATCGACACCATCGTCGGCACCGAGGCTTATGCGGAACAGTGGGCGTATCACTACGGCGAGGTCTTCAGAACGGACGACTCGAGCTTCCACCTCTGGACCAAGGAGTGGGTCTGGGCGGACCGGCCCTATGACGAAGTCTTCTATGACATCGTCACTCCCACCACGAAGAGTGCGGCCACCCTGCCGCAGGCGCAGTATTACGATCCCGCAGCCTACATTGCGAACCGGTGCATCATCTGGACCGACGCCGACCACCTGAAAGGATTCAACCGGCTGGACTGGATTGACGAGGTCACTTCCGACCTCGGACGGGTGTTCCTTGGTGTCACCATGGACTGCTTCTCCTGCCACGACGGCGCGGGGCACGCCGACACCTTCAACCTGTACCTGGCCAGCATGAGGCGAAGTGACTTCTGGCGGCAGGCGGCGTTCTTTGGGACACTGCGGCCCGTAGGCAATGCGGGTAATTCGGCCGGGGCCCAGTTCCAGAATGGACAGTCCAGCTTCGACGATTATGGCGGGGGTTACAACACGGGCAACGACGGCAATTTCGTCACCATTTCGGAGAACCGTTTCCCACGCGATGGCCGCACCTACGAGCCGGCTTTCATGCTGACTGGTGAAGAACCGCGACCCGGCGAGAACTCGCGAAAGGCCCTGGGCCGGATTCTGCCAACCCATGTCCAGTTTGCGCGGGCAGCGGTCAACCTCATGTGGAAGAAGTTGATGGTGGTTGGCATAGTTGAGCCTTACGACGGGTTTGATCTGCTTCGCCTGGATCCGGAGAACCCGCCTGAAGCGCCATGGACCATTCAACCGTCCAACCCAGCTTTGCTGGAGGCACTGGCTGCGGACTTCCGTGATAACGGCCTCAAACTCCAGCACATCATCAAGACGATTATGAAATCCAACGCCTATCAGCTTTCCACCCGCTTTGAGGGGGAATGGCAGGATGGGTACAGTTCCTACCATGCGCGCCGGTTCGCCCGTATTCTGACGGGCCCGGAGGCTGCCGATATCATGTCGCAGGCCACCGGTTCTCCATTCGAAAACGGTTATGTCAAGTCTCAAACTCTTCCCAACAGAGCCGGGCGTGACATCTCGAACTTCATGTCGGCATACTACCAGGGTGGGCGCGAAGCGCCCCCGGTCGACAAGACCATGGCCACGCCGATGCAGGCCATGATGATGATGAGTTCGACCGTCGTTACCGACCGCGTCAGTTCTGAAGGCGAGACGCGCGTTGCGAAGTTGTTGGCGTCGGGCGTATCGGACGAGGCCGCCATCGATGAGTTGTTCCTGGCCGGCCTATCACGCTATCCGGGGCCCGAGGAAGTGACTGTGGCGAATCGCGTCATTGCTGATAGAGGCAGGGAGCAGGGCCTCGAGGAGATTCAGTGGTCTGTGCTGAACTCGCCGGAATTCCTGCTGAATCACTGATGGAACAGGGTGGGTGGCTCCGTTGTGTTCGATTGGAGCCACCCACTTGGCTTTATAAACCGTCCGATTAGGGAATAATTTTCAGGAGCGAGGAGAGAAGTCAATGCCACGAATAGGGAATTTGAGCCGTCGAGACATGTTGAAATTATTCGGTGTGAGTGTGGCGGGGTCGCTCACTGGAATCACACACCCACGCAAGCTTCGCGCGCAAAGTTCCCGGGTAACTCCTTTAGGAACGGCGCGGAACTGTATTGTGATTCAGAACAACGGCGCACCCAGTCCGCCGGAGTTCCTGGACTTCAAGGAAACCAAGTATACGGCCCCTGATCTGGACCCGCAGGCCGTCGCCGGAAACTCGGATTTCGTGTTGTCGAAAACACTGCTTCCGAGAATGGACGTGTGGGCGCCGCATGCATCGGTGGTCCGAGGGATGAAGGGGGTGGCTCTGGTGCACTTCCCTGCGCAGTACCATGTCCAGGCCGGCCGCTCGTTCAATCCCGCCCTGGTCCGGGAGATACCGGCATTGGGCAGCGTCATCGCCCGGGACCTCGAGCCCCAGCGCCGCGAGTCAGACACATTTCCCACCTACGTCAGTTTCGATCTGGACATCGCCCGCTGCCCTCCGATCGGAACCGGGATGTTGCCGCCTAAATATGCCGGCCTCGATCTGACCACCGGAACAATCCTGGATACCTTCGGCGGCGGCGACGGGAGTTCGGCCAAATCGGAGGAGCTGTCCGAACGCTATGAAACCCTGAACCGGATGCTGGAAGTTTCCTCGGTGCGAAATGACGCCCTGGGCTCAAAGGCCGGGGAGTATTCCGCATCCTACGATTCGGCCATCAAGCTCCTGATGGATCCGAGGTTTCAGCAGGTATTGAATGTCAGCGACGAGGATCAGAAGCGGTACGGGGCGGATACGAACAGGGCGCGGTCGAACTTCGGTCTCGGCATGCTTCTGGCCCGGAACGTCCTGAAAGCCGACGCCGGCTCTCGATTCTTATGGGTCTGCAACTCCACCAATGGCGGCAACGGTCAGTTCGACAACCACGACGTCCTTTACGACCGGGAAGCGCCGCTCACTGCCGGGCGCGTTTCCGTTTACCAGAGCCTCCCCAGGTTTGATTCGGCGCTGGCGAGCCTGGTTGAAGATCTGATTGCGATGCCCGGGCACGAACCCGGAAAGACCGCGTTTGATGAAACCCTGATTGTTGTGGTCACCGAATTCGGACGCACACCCGATATGAACCCGCACGGCGGTCGCGATCACTACATCGAAGCCTACCCCATGATGTTGCTGGGCGGAGGCGTTAAAGGCGGACGGGTCATGGGCAAGACGGACGAAACAGGCGGCCGGATGATCGAGACCGGCTGGAGATTCAGAGAACAGACGATGATGGATCACATGACGTCCACCATCCATTCGGCCTTGGGCAGCGACTACAGCAGCGTCATCGAAGACACGCCTTCGGGACGCGCCTACGAGTATCAGCAGACCGCTCCGCTGGGTGGACCCGGGTTTATCCCCCTGAGTGGATTTGAGGATCTATTCATTTAAGACTATGAAACGAATCATTGCGTTGACAATTCTCTGCTACGTTTACGCCGCGCTGCCAGGCGCGGCGCAAACGGCGCCGGAAGGCATGGAACTGATTTCCGCCGGCGAATTCTGGATGGGCCGGAGCCAGACCCTCTGGCGGGACGGACAGGATTCGATTCCACGCGCCAAGATGGACGACCGGCCTGCAAACCTGGTCCAGATCGATACGTTCTACATGGACAAGTACGAGGTCACAAACTCGAACTACGCCGCATTTCTCACCGCAACGGGCACGGAGCCACCCTGGCACTGGCATGACGGCCAGATTCGTGAAGGCCTCGAGCAGCAAGCGGTCTTCAACGTCAACTGGTACGAAGCGGACGCTTTCTGCAATGCGGCCGGCAAACGCCTTCCCACGGAAGCGGAATGGGAAAAGGCCGCACGGGGCGGACTGGATCGTCAGCCTTATCCCTGGGGATGGAAGAGCGACTACGAAAGCGGAGCCTTTGGTGGCACCGCGGCCATGGCCGTCGGAGCTCATCCTCCGAACGGATACGGCCTCCACGACATGTCCGGAAACGTGCTGGAGTGGACCAACGACTGGTATGACCCCAGCTACTATCCCTTCATGCCGAAAGACAATCCACAGGGACCCGAAGACGGTGTCTACAAGAGTACTCGTGGCGGAGGTTGGACCGTTGGAGGCCGTGGCGGGCCCGGTGAACGGGCGTCGACTTTTCACCGCAACTTCAGCGATCCTGAACTCCGTGGCCTCACTATCGGTTTTCGCTGCGCAATGTCGGTGAACTGACGATCTTATTCCTCTGCGCAAAATCCGTCGGCTTCACAACTTCGTCAGTACAGCGTTCTTTCACAGCCACGCTGTACTGACCAAGATTCAGAACCACGTATTCCTAAGGAAGTGACCATATGGGTCGATTGACTGTTTTAGCCGTGTTCACGCTTGTATCTGCCCTTGTCGTGCAGGCTCAGAATCCGCCCGAGACACCGGAAGAGGAGGCCGGCCCCGACATCGTTGCCCTGGCCGTGGAATGGGTGGATCGACTGAACGATCTCGACGAGTGGACGATTTCCCTGGATGGGCGGGAAGAGGGTGTTGAAGAACGCGTCGACGTTTTCATGGATCTGTTCTCTCCCGATGTGCTGGCACAGGTACCGCCGCATGACGAGAAACAGATTGGCCCGGTGCTGCTGCGTGGCAGCGAGCAACTCCGGCTCTGGGTCGACAAGGTTGCGCGATCACAAGTCGATATTGACTATAAACTCCAGCTTCAGACCCAGAGTGCGTTCGAAGGGGAGCCGATGATCTACAGCAAAGATTTGCCGTGGGGCGGACTGGGCCTTTCGTTCCGGGTCAACGCAAACCATATGGCGCGTCAAAGCCGCACGATGTACCTGGAGTACGGGGCAGTGTTCCTGCAGTACAACACGGAGGGGAAAATTCAGCGGTTGCGGCTCATCCTGTCAGAGAAATCCGAGGTGGTGGACAGCGCGGATGACCAGATATAGCGATTTTGACTGCACTTCAGAACTACAGATCACCTACGTTCGAAGACTTGCACATATACCTGCCTGAACCCGCGGACAAATCCCTGACACCCTGAAACCCCGGTCAGAGTTTTCACAGGCGTACTCTCCCCTGATCTTTCCGTGCTCCAAGGGAGAGTTTCGACCAAAACGGTGCGCGACCCTCCGAACCTGATCAGGAGGGATTTGTCCTGAACGCTACTAAGGATTACTGGTTCCTACATCAATGTCCTGAGCTTCGGGACCGATCGCGGGTCTCAATACGCTCTCGATATAGTCGAAGGAATCGGATGGCACACAGAAATACTCTCCGATCTCGGTTTTAGGACTCCGCAGCAGGTTTGCAGTAGTCACCCACGGTTCCGTGAATGTCTTCGGGTCGGTGATCGTCAGTGTGATTGCGATCGTGTTATAGTCCAGGCGCCTGTAACGCTCCTCTGTCCGCAACGCGTCACTATGTGTGTATCCGAATCGACGATCCTGCCGATTCTCGGTAAGCCAGGAACGCTCGTCAAAACCACTGGACTCGACGACAAACGTGTCGCCTTCCCATCTGCCGACCGAGAATCCCAACCACCGTGGATCCGGATCTTGGGGAAGTTCGCGCCCGTCGGTCCAGATGGTCCGGAACGTGTGGCCCCACTCAAAGAACTGGATCAGCCTGTCCGGTGCGTGAAGGAACTCGAATCCGTAGTTGTAAGTGAACCACCGTGGCCAGCCCTGCGGATCGCAGATCAGCATGCCGTCTTTCGAATTCGAAAGCGCCTGCCCGCCGGCAGTTTCGTCCGCCCTCGTGGCCTCGTATCGCGCCTGTCCGTCCGGTGTCATAGGCGGCACATTCCGGTTGAGTTGAACGCGGTTCTGGCCCCATACTCCCGACAGGTCAAGGGGATTGAATGTCAGGCCCTCCGTCTCTGCGCGTGCCGCTATCCTATTGTCGTTCGTCTGACAATTTGGGCAGGTCAACCACCCCGGGTACAGGTCCTGAGCCCCTGCAGCCGCCGGAATCACCTGAACGGCCGCCAGCGCAACGATTAAACCTATAGTGCAATGTCGCATTTTCTGTACTCCCTAGTGGTAGTGTCTAGCATTAACGATAAACTCTAGTCCCCTGGTTCCCGGTCCACCAGGACCGTGCCGTCCGCCAGCACCATTCTGACCAGTTCACCTTGAGGCGTCCCGGCTGTCGCCGGGATTATGGTGAACGTGCCTTCCTGACCGGCCTGGAAGGTTCTTCTACTCAGCCCCTCGCTCATCATCGACGTGGTGGACGACATTTCGCCGGTCCACGCCAAAACCTTACCGTCGTCGTCGGTGACATCCCAGACTAGGTAAGTGTGGGGGTTGCGCCATCTCCATTCCGAAACAACACCATCCATTTCAACGCGCGTGTCAGTATCGTAGATCCCCGCACGGCCATGGTGCGCTGCGGCCAGTCCTCCCCAAATAACGACCAAAACCACAGCCAGAACCACCGTGGCCGAAATACTCTTGATTCTCATTAACGCCTCCTGAGCGAACTAAGATCTGCTGGTGAATGCTGTGGGTATTCCACTACTAAGCCCAAGGGGTTGTCAAGCGAATGTCAGAATGGAATTTCCCTGGAAGTTTAAGTCCATGCGAGCAAACGGTCTCCCTGTTTCTACTTTGGGCGCCCGGTATACCCCTGAGCCAGCATCCGGATCTTGTAGATCGTTTTGGCGTTGTTGCGGATCCCTTCGGCGGGCATGAATTCCTGTCCGTTGGGGGCCAGAGCGCCTCCCGTGGTGATGTAGAGCATCCTCTTATCGGGCCCGGCGAAGGCCAGGCTGGTGACATTGCGTGGGGTGGGAATCGTGCCGAGGTGGGCGCCTCCCGGGCTGAATACCTGAATGCCCTGGCGCTGCGTCGCAACATACAGGCGACTGGCCCCATCCACAGCCAATCCGTCGCCGTTGGAGTTAAGAAGTTGAGCGAAATCGCGTCGATTTCCAACCGTACCATCCGGCCGGATATCGAAAGCCACGACCACTTCGCGGTTCGTCGCATACAGTGTCCCTTCATCCGGGCTGAGCGTGATGCCGTTGGAGCGGACATCGGGATCGATGCCGCTGGCCTGCCCACCATGTTGAATGTAAAACGGAGTCCCGCCGCTGAAGTAAACCGTCCCCGATGTGGCGACCACCAGGTCGTTGAGTCGCGGAAGCGGCCGGCCTTCGATATTGTCCGCCAGGACATGACGTTCCCCTTCCGGATGGATGATCGATACCTTCGTGGGCTCGTCACACGGAAGCGGCGCCCTCCCTGGATCGGTGCATGTCCGCTGAACGGCAATCAGCCGGCCGGCGGAGTCCATAGCTACGGAGCCGGCTCCGCCTGTGTCCTTTACGTGGGCGGAGTCGAAGTCGTTCCGGTCCAGTTTCCGGATCGTACTGGGTTGCTCCTGCGCAAACAACACGTTGCCATCGGGTGTCCCGAGAATACCGTCGGCATTGTCAAAACCCTGCCAGGCCTGTTGCCAGGTGGCGCCGGATGCGATGATGCCGGAAATCCCCTCTTCGACCCTCATGTCCCTTGGGAGATTCTCCTGCGCTTCGGCCG
Source organism: Terriglobia bacterium (assembly GCA_965263045.1). Classification (GTDB taxonomy): domain Bacteria; phylum Acidobacteriota; class Terriglobia; order 20CM-2-55-15; family 20CM-2-55-15. The sequence goes on along the minus strand of CBDHGK010000041.1, from coordinate 1,419,485 downwards.
CGAGGCCCAGGGCGAGGGTCAAGCCGCACAGGCACGATGCCATGAACTTTTCTCTCGGTCTCATAAGTCCTCCAGATTGATCATGATGCCCGGCTGAGAGCCGACCGCAACACTCATCGTAAAGAACGCGACATCCATCGTAAAGAAAAGGTCCTCGATATTTGCTCGGTAGAAAATTCTCAGGACCCTGGGCGTACCTGCATCGATCGCCTTTTCTTGACCGGCCACGACCGTGTCAACTTCATCCGCGTCAGGCGTGTTCATGCGGCGTTCCAGGTAAGTTTACAGCTTGCCCATCACACCCTAATTTTCCGGCCTCTCGGTCTCAACCGGCCCCAGAGGTATGTCCGTTCGTGTCAAAAGCTGCCACTATACTCGAAGTTCTGAATCCAGACAATGAAGGTGGTTGTCCCCGTCTCTGCGCCATTGCCGCGACGAGCGGTTTCTCGTCGGGGTCTGCTTCTCTGAACGTTCGTGCTGTTCGGAATTTTGTCCGGTCGAAGATAGATATCGGTGTAAAGTCTGGCAGTGCCCTGATTGGCGCCATTGAGGCTATTGGCGCTGTCGACTGTTTCCACGACACCCACCAGCGGGTCGCCTTGGCTTCAGCGATTCAGTGGGGCCTGAACCATCATGTCGATTTTGATATGCTTGACACACGACTGCGTCGATGCGTGACGCGACAACGGGCATCCCCGCATCCATGAAGACCGATGGACCGAATCCTCCTTCCCCTCGATCCGGGGGGCAGGACAATGACGCTCAGATTCGAAGCGGCTGCCAACAAGAGCCCACAGGAGATTCAGAAGAAACCGCTATGATCGATGTCTTGCAGTCCAATGTATCTATAACGCACCCTGTACCAACCGCGAAAGATAATCCAAACCCTCTGTAGGAGGCTTCCATGCGAGGATTCACGCTGATGATGGCACTGATCGCAGTGCTTCTGAACTCCTGTAGTGGCCCCCCGGATTCGCCTGGCGCCGGGACCGACCGAACCCCGGACACTCCTACAAATCCACGATTGATCACTCCGGAACCCTTCGTTCCGCCGACCATCGAGGGCTTCAGCTTTCCGCTGGACGAGGCCACTATCGCGAGCTGGACCGAAGATTTGAAGGGAACCGGTGGCGACCGGATTGCGCTGCATGCCTGGGGACTATGGACCGGGTTGACAGCGTTGACCCGCCAGACCTGGAACGGGCAGCGGCTGCGGACCTACGAAACGTGGGATACGCCTTCGGCGCTCAACTGTGCCACGACACCCGATGACTGCCCGGCGACGCCACGCCCGCTGACAGCTCCAGGTCAACTTCGCGATAGCCCGAACAATCTTGCCGTGACCGTGAGCTATGACCCGAGCGCGTCCGACTATATTCTCGGGAACCGATTGATCGATCGAGACACGCTCAACGGGCTTCAGGGCCCGGGCACAGCGATCGGCCGGGTGGTGCTGCCCGACACGGCGATAGCGATCAAACCGACCTATATCGTGGTCGCAAACAGTCCGCGATACGCGCTGATGAAGACCTGGCCTGGGCCTCCCGACGAGCCTCAGGCGTGGGGAGCCAATCTTTGGCCAACCTGTGTCTGGGTTGATCTGGAGGATCCTGACGTTGATTACGGACCCTTCGTACCGGCGGAAAACTCACCCGGCGATCCGGTATGCACCGGTGACGAACCGGCCAGTCCCGACAACATCGTGCCGCTCGGCGCATTCATCCACTTCACGCTGGATCCCGAGGAAGCCGCTCGCGCCACGAATGCCGGTGCTAATGCCGCACAAGGGGACATTGCCATTCTGGTCGCGATGCACGTTACAAGTCGCGAGAGCACCGAGCGGTTGACGCGCTGGACCTGGCAGTCGTTCTGGTGGTCGACGAACGCCGACACCCCCTTTGCACCGAGCACGGAGACGATGGCCAGCCAGCAACCAGAACTGCTTCGCGCCCAGAATCAGCAAGCTGCCAACTATGCGGGTTGCGCCGCCTACCAGATGTTGGATCCGGTACAACCCAAGACTGGCGGCCAAAGCGCTGGGGTTCCCGTCCTGTGCTACAACCCGCACCTGGAGGCCGGTTTCAATAATACGACAGACCTTCCCTTCACGAGTGAAACGAGCGGATGGAACGACGGTGGGACCCACTACGCACCGCAATTCGGCGTCGAGAGCACGTGCATGAGCTGCCACCTCCACGCCGCATGGAAGGATGGCCAGGCGTATGCACAGAGTGATCCGGTCGGCACGGCATCCACCTGCGAAGACAAAGGCTGTTACGATGCGACTGTCTACGTCGACATGGAAGCAACTTACCTGCAGGGTTCTGCGACCACGGATGCGCTGTGGAGCATCCCCGATAGCGTTCCGTAGGACATTCCAAACTGAGCACATCGCATACCGGAGAATAAAACGTCGATGATTTCAGCGAGAGACGCGCTTCGGCGGCTACGAGACGGCAATCGCCGCTTCGCCTCTGATTCTGGTGGCGGTGGCGAGCCCACCGGACATAGCCGCCGCGCCCAACTGGTACCCGGCCAGGAGCCATTTGCTATTGTGCTTGGATGTTCCGATTCCCGGGTCCCCGCAGAGCTGGTTTTCGACCAGGGTCTGGGCGATCTGTTCGTCATCCGCGTCGCCGGAAACATCGTTGCGCCGTCTCAAATCAGCAGCGTCGAGTTCGCGGCACACCGATTCGGCACCCGTCTCGTCGTGGTGTTGGGCCACTCCAGCTGTGGCGCCATTCTGGCCACCTTGGAATCAATCGGTCTCCCGACACCGGGCGGCAAGGGCAACATGAGTTCGATCGTCGATCGCATTCGACCGTCCGTCGAAGGTTTGCTCGATTCTGAATTTGGGGACGACCCCGATGCGCTGGTACGGCATGCCGTTCGGGCCAACATCCATGCATCTGCCAACCACCTGCGGCGGGGGTCTGAAATGCTGGAGCATCTGGTTCGGAACGACAATTTGCTCGTTGTCGGAGCGGAGTATTCGCTCGATACCGGAATCGTCGACTTCCTGGATGATGGTCAGGGAGCGCTTTGATCGGAGCCCCAGACTCCCGGCGACGGGTTGCGCCGCACCGATGCGTCGGGAGACGCTTAGAATTGATGTCGACTCCGATATGATAGCGGCGCTCTGGACGCCGCCTGTCAACAAATTGTGACGTACCCCGATTCGGGCTCAGAATCATGCGGCCTGTACAATGACAAAATCCAATGCTGCTTTCGAAGTCGACGAGGCCGCCACCCTGTCCAGCCTCGCGCTGGGCTGCATACAACGAGAGTATCCGAACAAACTGGATCACGTGATCACTTCGCCCGGCGAAGTTCAGAGCCTCCGCACGCTGCATCCGGCCTTCTACGGTTGTTTCGACTGGCACTCAGCCGTCCACGGCCACTGGATGCTGGTTCGGTTGCTCAAGACCTTTCCCACTCTGCCGGAAGCCGGAGAAGTTCGGGCGTGTATTTCCGGAAATCTTTCGCCCGCCAATATTTCCGGAGAACTCGACTACCTCCGACGCAGTACCACCGATACCTTTGAACGCACTTACGGTTGGGCCTGGTTGCTGAAACTGGCCCAGGAGCTGCACGGCTGGAACGATCCTGACGGTGAACGGTGGGGGGCCAACCTCGAACCGCTCGCCACGGCGTTCGCCGCTCGGTTTGCCCGATTCCTGCCCAGGCAGACGTATCCGATCCGGACCGGTCTGCATCCCAATACGGCATTCGGCCTGGCCTTGGCACTGGACTATGCCCTGGCCACAGGCAATACCAGCCTGGCGGATCTCATTCGGGAACGCAGTATGGCCTACTTCGCCACAGACGCAAACTATCCCGCCCATCTGGAACCCGATGGGGAAGACTTCTTCTCACCGAGCATGGTTGAAGCCGATCTGATGCGACGGGTCATGCCACCGGAAGAATTTCAGAATTGGTTCCGCAAATTCCTACCCGACCTGAGCAATGGCCACCTGCAAAACCTTCTGACTCCGGCTGAAGTCACCGACCGCACCGATGGGCGAATGGTCCACCTCGACGGTCTGAACTTCAGCCGGGCATGGTGCATGCGGAGCATCGGGGACGCCCTGGCTCCTCACGATCCCGTGCGCACACTGCTTTCCGAGGCAGCCAACGCCCATGCGGCGCATGCCCTTTCACATATCGCCGCGGGCGACTATGCCGGTGAACACTGGCTGGGCTCTTTCGCCGTTTATATGCTTTCAACGCATGACCCGGATAGGCCTGACCCGGATCGGCCGGGTTGAATTTTCCATGCTAAATTAGGTGGGATGTTTAAGCGACTACCCGAAAAGCTCGAACCGCGGACGCTGGAAGAAGAAGTTCTCGGATTCTGGAAGAAGAACCGGATCTTCGATCAGACCCTCGACAGGCACGATGCCCCCGACTTTACGTTCTACGAAGGACCTCCAACCGCGAATGGCACGCCCGGAATCCACCACGTTTTCTCAAGGACCATCAAAGACCTGGTGTGCCGTTACAAGACCATGCGCGGGTACCAGGTGTATCGGAAGGCGGGTTGGGATACGCACGGACTCCCGGTAGAGATCGAGGTGGAGCGCAGACTTGGGATCAAACATAAAGAAGAAATCGAGGCATACGGAATCGACCGTTTCAACGCGGAATGCCGAAGGAGTGTCTTTGAATACAAAGACATCTGGGAAGAGCTCACTCACCGGATGGGCTACTGGGTCGACATGGACCAGCCCTATATCACCTGTGAAAACAACTACATCGAGTCGGTCTGGTGGGCTTTGCACTCCTTCTTTGAGAAAGGACTGATCTACGAGGGCTTCAAGGTCCAGCTTTCCTGTCCGCGTTGCGGCACACCCCTCTCCACCCATGAGGTATCACTCGGCTACAGGGACGTGGACGATCCGTCCGTATATGTCAAGGCACGGCTGAGGGATGAGACAGACACGTTTTTTCTGGTCTGGACGACAACACCCTGGACTCTGGTTTCCAACGTCGCTCTTGCTGTTGGCCCCGACATCGAATATGTGAAAGTCCGCGTCGAAGACGAATTTCTGATACTCGCCAGGGATCGCCTGTCGGCGCTCGGGGAGGAGACGCCCGTCCTGGAGTCGTTCAGCGGGAGCCAACTGGCGGGAAAAGAATACGAACGGTGGTTCGACTTCTCTCCGGTCGAGCAACGGGCGTGGTATGTCGTCGAAGCGGGGTTCGTGACGACGACAGACGGCTCCGGCATCGTGCATCTGGCGCCTGCATATGGTGAAGACGACTATTTGGTGGCTCAATCCTACAACCTGCCAATAATCCAGGCCGTCGGTCAAAACGGCGAATTCAGCCCCGAGTCCGGTCCGTTCGCAGGGATGTTTTTCAAAGACGCCGATCCCGCGATTACCCGCGATCTGAAAGACCGCGGGATGTTGTACTCCAGGGAAACCTACCACCACAGCTATCCTCATTGCTGGCGCTGCGATACTCCGCTGATTTTTTGTGCACGGAAGTCCTGGTATATACGCACAACGGACTACGCACCGCAGATGATCGAACAGAACCGCACGATCGGCTGGCATCCTCCAGAAGTGGGAGCGGGTCGGTTTGGAAACTGGCTGGAGGAAAACAAGGACTGGGCAATTTCGCGCAACCGCTATTGGGGCACACCGATACCGATATGGGTGTGCCAATCCTGTCGCGCCAAACGTTCCATCGGAAGCATCGCCGCGCTACGCGAGCACGGGCATGATCTGCCCGAACCGCTGGATCTGCACAAGCCGTTCATGGATGCCGTGACGCTGGAATGCGCCTGCGGGGGCGTTATGCGGCGGATACCCGAAGTCGTCGACGTCTGGTTTGACTCCGGATCAATGCCCTTTGCCCAGTGGCATTACCCATTCGAAAACGAGGATACTTTCAAGCACTCGTTTCCAGCCGATTTTATTGCAGAGGGCGTGGATCAGACGCGTGGATGGTTCTATACACTGCACGCGATCAGCTGCCATCTGTTCGGCCGGCCCAGTTTCCGAAACGTCATCGTCAACGACATGATCCTCGATCGCCACGGGCAAAAAATGTCCAAATCCCGGGGCAATACCGTTGATCCCTTCGAAATCATCGACCAATACGGCGCGGACGCCGTTCGATGGTTCCTGATCGCATCCAGTCCTCCGTGGAAACCGAAGATCTTTGATCCGGACGCGATTTCTGAAATTCAGCGGAAGCTGTTCAACACCGTACTGAACACGTATTCGTTCTTTGCTCTGTACGCCAATATTGACGGCTTCGGCAGCGGAGGCAACGGGTCTGAACCCGACGCGGAGGTCGGAGTGGAAGCACGGCCGGACATCGACCGGTGGATCCTGTCCGTTCTTCACTCGACCGCACGCGACTATCTGGACGCGATGGATGGGTACGATCCGACACGGGCCACACGCCTGGTGACGCACTTCGTTGTCGAGCAATTGTCCAACTGGTACGTCCGTCGGAATCGAAGACGGTTCTGGAAAGGAACCCTGAACCCGGACAAGATTGCGGCATACCAGACGCTGACCGAATGCCTCCTTGGTGTGATCAAGATGATGGCACCCATCGCACCCTTCATTTCCGATGAACTCTATCGCTGCCTGATCAGCGGACAGGAGCTCGAAAATCATTCATCCGTCCACCTGGCACCGATGTTCGAACCCAGTGAGGAACTCATCGATACGGATCTTGAGCGTCGGATGCAGGTTGCGCAGAAGGTCGTTTTTCTAGTCCGGTCCATGCGGTCCCGCAATGGACTGAAAGTGCGGCAGCCCCTCGCGCGGATTTCGATTCCTGTATCCGACTCGCTCCGCAAACTCGTCACCGATAGCCGCGACGTCATCCTGGATGAAATAAACGTCAAGGAGATCGAATTCGTCGCAGAAGATTCCCCCCTCATCGAAAGGACGGCAACGCCGAATTTCCGCCAGCTTGGACCGCGGTTCGGAAAGACGGTGAATCAGGTCGCAGCCCGCATTCGGGGAATGACACAGGTTGAAATTGCCGCGTTCGAACACGATGGACGGTTTGAAACCGAGCTAGACGGCGTCCGAATTGTTTTTGAAACAGATGACCTGTCGACGACGACAAAAGATATCGAGGGGTGGACCATCGAATCCACCGACGGCATCACAGTGGCGCTGGACACCACGTTGACCGACACCCTGCGCGACGAAGGTTTTGCGCGCGAGTTTGTCAATCGCGTTCAGAACATGCGCAAAGACTCCGGCCTGGAAGTCACAGACCGCATCCGGGTCGCGTACAAGGCCGACGACCGTTTGCGGAAAGCGATTGAGAACATGTCGGACTACGTGAAGTCGGAAACCCTGGCTCTCGCCGTTGATTCTACAGAGATTGAAAGCCAAGATCTGACTCCGCATGATATCGACGGTCTGATGTGCAATATCGCTATCGTCCGGGTGTCGACGTAGTCCGAACTTTACGGTATCTTAAGGAAGCCGAACTCCCGGAAAATAGCGCTCTCTAAGCCTAGGTAGCTCAGTCGGTAGAGCGCTGCCCTGAAAAGGCAGGCGTCGGCGGTTCAATTCCGTCCCTAGGCATTCCCCCCGGCAACAGCAGGAATACATCGCAGGAAAGGACAGATCGTGGCCAGCCAGACTCCGAATCGAGAGTGGTGGAAACCGTTTTTCTCCACTCACTGGGCCGACATCCTGCCTCACATCAAACCCGAAGATGCCACGATCGAGGAGGTGCGGTTCGTCCGTAAGCTTCTGGGTCTCGGGCCAGGGAGCCGCGTTCTTGATGTCCCCTGCGGTAACGGACGTCTCGGTATTCCCCTGGCCCTTGCTGGATACGAAGTCACCGGAATCGACTGCCAGGCGAACCTCGTGGATTATGCCGGGTCTGCGGCCGATCGCCAGCGCGCCCACTTTACCCCGCGCCTGGGTGACATGCGAGACCTGCCCTGGTGGGACGAATTCGACGGCGCGATCTGTTTTTGGAGTAGCTTCGGCTATTTCGACGCAGAGGGCGACCGGGAGTTTGCCAATGCCGTGTGGCACTCGTTAAGGCCGGGAGCGCCCTTTCTCCTGGAAATCCTGACCACCGAAACCGTGCTGCTACCGGGATTTTCGGACAAGGACTGGTTCTCCTATGGGGATTGGCTTGTGCTGGAGGAACGCGCGTTCGACACCGCCACTGGCCGTCTCGATTCTGTCTGGACCTTTGCCAAAGACACCGTTCGTGAAGTTAGGAAGGCTTCGATCCGTCTGTACTCCCACCGTGAACTCGTGGAACTTTTGAGTTCCTGTGGTTTCACGGATTTTCTGGCGCTGGATACGTTGACCGAGGATCCGTTTTCTACCGATGCTTCCCGGTTGAGTCTGCTTTCAAAGAAAAAGTCATGAAAAAGCGTTGTGACTGGGTTGGGGACAATCCCCTGATGATGGCCTACCATGACGACGAATGGGGGGTACCACTCCACGACGACAGGGACCTGTTCGAGTTCCTGATCCTTGAAGGTGCTCAGGCTGGTCTGAGCTGGTCGACAATTCTCAAAAAGAGACCGGAATACAGGAAGGCATTCGACAATTTTGACGCAGCGAAGATGGCCCGGTACACAGACGGCAAGCACCGCACGCTGCTCAAGAATTCCGGCATCGTAAGAAACCGCCTCAAGATAGCCGCAGCCCGTACGAACGCAGGGGCGTTCCTCAAGATTCAGGCAGATTTCGCTTACTTCGATGCTTATATCTGGCAGTTTAGCGGTGGCCAATCGATTCGGAATCGGTGGGAAAAGGTGTCGGATATCCCGGCAAAAACTGCCGTCTCGGACTTGATGTCTCAGGATCTCAAAAAGCGTGGCTTCAAGTTTGTCGGTTCGACCATCTGCTACGCATTTATGCAGGCCGCCGGAATCGTAAACGACCACACGATTGACTGCTTCAGACACGAGGAAGTCAGCGGGATCTGACGGTAAAGTCGGGCACCCGTAAAATCGTCGGAACCCGTCCGGCCACGGATGGATTCTCCGTCGGACCTCGTTTATTGAATCAATTCCGTGTCCGGAAACTGGGCGTACCAGCCGAACCAGAACGCCCGGTTGGCGGTGATACGGGCGAGTTCAAGGCCTGAGCCGTCTTCGGCGACCAGGGCCTCTTCTTCGAGCCTCCAGGCGCGCCCGGTCGTGTCGACGATCGCGAGGGACTCGCGCTGTGGACCAAACCGAACCCCCTCTGAAGCGTACACACGGTTTGCCCCGCCTGCAGACGTAATCACCACGAACGAACGCCCGGCAGCGTCAAATGGATAAATCTGATTTTCACGCAAAAATTCGGCGGCAATGGCTACAGGAATGCGTCCCGCGCGCCCCGAATCCAAACGCATCACGAGCACTTCGTCCTTATTCCCCAACCTGTCATCGAGACGGGGAACCTGGAACATCAGCCTATCTGTTGCGAAGTAGTCGCGGTAAGCCACGCCTTCATCGTAGTTGCGGTCATAGCCCGTATCGATGGACAGCACGCGGGTATCGGGATGCCGGCGTTTCCACTCGCCCCATGTCGTCGTCACCGAGGGACGCAGCTGAAGATTCAGGCCGCTACCCACAAGCTCCCCGATCACGGGTCTTCCTTCGAGTGTCGACCAGAGACTCATTGTCGCTTCATCGAAGAAGAGCTTGTTGGAACGATACAGCAGGCCACTGGTACCGAACTTCCGGAGCTCGCCACCCACTTCGCTCTCATAGGGCAATACGGTTCCGCACAACGTGCAGTAAATGATCGTCAGCTCGGTGCCACCGATTTCATCCAGAGCCATTTCGTGCCATGCGAAGATCCGCTTGGGATACGCCCGGGCTTCGCCGTTGACCGAGACGCCAAAAACGATGTTGTCATCATCGAGGTAATCCGCTTCATCGGCCGACACGTGAACGGGATGATCCAGTGGCGGTATCCCGTTGACAACGACACCGCCCCACTGCACTTCGTCCAAGCGGATGTCCGAGGCCACTCCGGGAGGGAAGAACTCTCGCATCCGGGGATCAATCTGGCCGTAGACAAGACCCTTGAACACACCGTATTCGGGATGCAGGTCTGGCGGGAGATCCCACATCCAGGTCCCCCATCGAGCCAGGTCGGGACCGAGCCGTTGACCGGTCTGTGTTTCCAGGAATCGCATCAATCTCTGGCGAATGGGGGAATCCGCAGCCATCAATCGAGCCAGATTGACGATAAACGGCGTAAAACCGTCACGCCAGCTGGCCGCGATTTCGTCCAGGGCGGATTCCGCGACCTCGGGGTCCGATCGGGCCGCCTCAAAGAACAGAAAGATATCTGGATCTTCGGTCTGGGCGGCACTGACACCACATGCGGCAGCGATCGCTCCAAAAACAAGAGACAGGATGAACCGTAGTTTCATATCAAGCCTCATCTATCCCATGAAACAGAGGGGGCATCTGTATTCTACAATCCATTGATTGAGATACCTATTCCCCGGCCCGTTCTTCGTCGCGATCCGGTCCTGAGAGGTCCGGCGAATCCTTCTGAGCGTGAGACCGGGAGTAGTCTCCGGCGCAGTCAGAGGCTGAAATTAAGACTGAAACGTGACCCAACGCCCGGAGAGGTTGACATGATCTTGGCTACCTGCTAAAAGTTTCCCCTTCTTGCTGGCGAATTGGGATGGACTGAAACACTTGATTTTGAACCACGAACGTAGCCTCTCAAAGCATCGATGTCTCCAGGTTTCAACCACAATCAGTTGAGAAATTCTCTGGCGCTGCGTCTCCGGGAAGCGCGCGCCACAACGGATGGCCTGTTTTCGATGCTGGACCCGATTGCTATCACCCAACGCCCGATCGCTGAAAGACATCGAGTCATTTTCTACGTCGGACACTTCGAGGCATTCGACTGGAACCTCCTTGCCCGCAAGACGCTTGGACTCGAACCGTTCAACGCGGTTTTTGACGATCTATTCGCATTCGGAATCGACCCGGTCGATGATGGCCTTCCCACCGACGCACCGACCGATTGGCCGGATCTTACCGAAGTCGCTGCATACAGACGGCGCGCCCGACAAACGGTGGATGAACTCCTTGAGAAAGCCGATTTCGGGGCATCCGATGATCTCGCAAACGGACTCGTTTTTAACGTCGCTGTGGAGCACCGCCTGATGCACGCTGAAACATTGACATACCTGCTCCACTGGCTGCCTCTGGACCATAAGAGATCCTTAGCTCCCGAGCGTGAAATCCGGGATTCTGTGCAAAGCGTGGAGGGAAAAGTCGAAATTCCGTCGGGGCGTGCCACTCTCGGACAGACATGGGGCGATGGAGCTTTCGGCTGGGACAATGAGTTTTCCGAAGTCATAACCGACGTTTCCGCATTCCGGATCGATATTTCGAATGTGACCAACGGACAGTTTCTGGAATTCGTTCGAAGCGGAGGATACGATGACCGGACGCTGTGGCAGGATGATGACTGGGCATGGAAATCGAAGACAGGCATCCGGCATCCATGTTTCTGGGAAAAGAAAGGCGCAGCATGGATGCAGCGCAATATGTTTGATGTGCGGCCCCTGCCGTTGTCGTGGCCGGTTTACGTGAGCCACGCTGAAGCCACCGCATATGCGCGATGGAGGGGAGCGTCGCTACCCACCGAATCCCAGTTGCACCGGGCGGGTTACGGTACGCCCGACGGCGGGGAACGGGACTACCCATGGGGCTCGGATTCCCCCCGTAAGGAACTCGGAAACTTCGACTCTCACAGATGGAATGCCGCACCGGTGGGTTCGTACCCCGGCGGAGACAGTGCTTTTGGCGTCTCCGACCTGATCGGCAACGGATGGGAATGGACCTCGACGGTATTCGAACCGTTTGACGGCTTTGAACGCTTTCATTTTTACCCCGGCTATTCCTCAAACTTCTTCGATGGCAAACACTATGTGATGAAAGGGGCTTCTTCGAGAACCTCGCGATACATGCTCCGCCGGTCATTCCGGAATTGGTTCCAGCCGCATTACCCGCATATCTACTCTACATTTCGTTGCGTGGAAGCATGAGCCGAATACTGCCTGCAACTCACGACCCGGCGGATTCGGATGTCAGGGAGTTTGCCGGCGCCGTCCGGGAGAGTCTTCGGGGACACTCGCAAAAGACGCTCGATTCCAGATATCTGTACGACGCGATCGGGTCGCATTTATTCGAAGTGATTACCCTGCTCCCTGAATATGGCGTGACACGGGCCGACGAGCGGGTCATAGATTGCCACGCCGGGGACCTGGCGCAAGAGATGGGATCCACAGTCGTACTTGCGGAATTGGGAAGTGGCACCGGGGTCAAAACCCATCGCATTATTTCGGAACTGACCCGGAACGGGCCGCTCGTCTATTTTCCCATCGACGTATCCGCTTCGGCCCTCGACCGATGCCAGCGGGAACTCGAGCATATCGATGAAGTTGACGTCCAACCTCTCCAGTTGCCATATTTTGAAGGCCTTAGAGTTGCGATGGACCGTACACCGCAAGACACGCGTCTGCTGCTCCTGTTTCTTGGCGGAACGATCGGCAATTTCGACCGGCCTGCAATTCCGGAGTTTCTCAAGCGATTACGGTCCACAATCCGAAGCGGGGATGCCTTCCTGCTCGGATCGGATCTGGAGAAACCGGTGCCGCAACTGCTGGCGGCATACGACGACGTCCTCGGTGTGACTGCTGCTTTCAATTTGAACGTCCTGGCTAGAATCAACCGGGAGCTCGGAGGCAACTTCGATCTCGCATCCTTTGAACACCTTGCCCGCTACGACGCGGGTGAGCGGAGAATCGAAATGCACCTCCGGGCCCGCTCCGACCAGAACGTCCGCATCCGGGCCGCCGACATGGAAATTCACATTCAGGAAGGCGAAACGATCTGGACCGAGAGCAGCCACAAGTTCAATATCGAAGAGATCGCCAGAATCAGTAAGGCTTGCGGGTTTCGGTGTGCGGCCCAATGGGTGGACGCGGATTGGCCCTTTGCCGAGACGCTGCTGATCGCAGACTGACTGAGCGAACAAACGACAACTCGAGATTGAGTCGCTTGGACACCGAAGCTTTTCAGGTGTCCGTTCCCCTCAATACGCGGTCCCGGCTTCATACATCCGTCGACGCAGGGCCAGCCGGCGCGACTCCAGCTCGCGGATCTGATGCCTGTATTTCCCGCGCCGAAGGTAGTCATAAACCCCCATCACAGCCATCATGAAGCCGATCAGGGCGAAGAACCGGGCAAACGATACATAGAAGAATGTAATCGCAGAGGGAACCAGCGCTCGCGACATCACGATCACCGCAATGATCGATAATATGCTCGCTACAGTACCGAGCGTGATCTTGATCCTGCAGTTCGAATATTTTCCACTCAGATTCATGATCTCGACAGCAATCCGAGCGTGTTCACGCTGCAGCGCATATTCCTGGCGGGGGCTGCGACGCGGTCGGCGAAACATCCCACGCTTAAACTTGGCAATCAGATCGTCGTATTCGCTGCGCCGCTTCGCATCCAGCAGGGTATCCACTATAAAGTTCAACCGGCTCATCTGTTCATGCGCCCACTCCTTTTTGTCGGGAGGATTCATGTCCGGATGGTAAACCTTAGCAATGTCCTTGAAGGCACGCTTGATGTCGGTCGCACCGGCGTGACTGGTCACTCCCAACTCGTCATAGAACGTGCGCATTTCAGGCATTGGTATCGCCTGATTATAAAACCGGGATGTAACTGAAGCCAGCCGAACGAGGAATTATGGGTCGGGATTCTTCAGTTACACGTGGGATCTGTGACCGCTCGGTGGCTGTCTGGCGTTCCTTTTTGCCCACATAGAGCGCATCTCCAGCAGACGTCTGATGCCTCCCGGCATCTACTTGAGGCGGGGGTCCGCAGCATCTCTCAGACCTTCGCCCACAAGATTGTAAGACGTGACCGTAATGAAAATGGCCAGGCCTGGAAACAGCGTCAGCCACCATCCGCTGGGAAGAAGCACCCGGGAACTCGACAGAATCGCACCCCAACTGGCCGTCGAAGGGGGAACACCAAAACCGAGGAAGCTCAGCGTCGATTCGATCAGGATGGCCGAGGCCACTCCAAAGGTCGCGGCCACGAAAATCGGCGCCAGACTGTTCGGCAAGACGTGGCGCAGGATCATCCTTGCGTCGCTCGCGCCCAACGCCTGCGCGGCCAGAACGTATTCGAAGGACTTCGTCTTGAGGAACTCACCTCGCATCAAGCGGGCCACCGTGGGCCAACTTGTCAAACCGATCACAACCATGATGTTGAAGATACTCTGGGGCAGAAACGCAACGACGGTGATGATCAGGAAAAAGGTCGGAATCGTAAGCATGACTTCGATCAGACGCGATGCCACGATGTCGATCAATCCCCCGTAGTATCCGGCCAGCGCACCGATCAGCATTCCGATAACGACGTATATCGATACGGCAACGAAACCGACAGAAAGCGAAACCCGGGAACCATGAACCATGCGGCTCGCCACATCCCGACCGATATCGTCGGTTCCAAGCAGATGATCGCCCGACGGTGGGAGGATGACCGAGAAAAGATCCGTCTCGGTCGGCGAGTACCGAATCGGCGGGAACAGGGCCCAGTCATTGTCGCCGAAATTTCTCTCCGAAAATTCCTTGTATCGGACGTTCAGAAACTGGGATTCCCATTGCGTCAATCCAAGCCGGACTCCATAGTTCTTCAATATTGGAAAATAGGTCGCTCCCCCATAGCTCATCATCAGCGGCATGTCGTTCGCGATGAAATCCGCACCGAGGGCAACGGCGAACAGGAGCAGGACAAGGACCAGGCCGACAACGGCGATGCGGTTCTTCCGAAACTGGCGGATGACGATCGACCAGTAATCTTCGCGCCGCCGGATGACGGTTTCCGGACGATCCAGGCGATGCGATGGCCCCGTGCTAGGCGGGTTGTTGCTCATACCTGATCCTTGGATCGACAATCGTATAGAGGACGTCCGCGATCAGGATTCCCAACAAGGTCAGGAATGCGCTGATCGTAAACACGGCCATAATGACGGGGTAGTCCCTCAAAAGAACGGCTTCCCACCCCAACTGTCCCATTCCCGGAACAGAAAAAATCGTTTCGATCACGATGCTGCCGCCGATGAGGGTCGGTAAAAGGTTTGCCATGAGGGTCACGATCGGGATCAAAGAGTTCCGGAGAGCATGTCGGTAAATTACGAGACGTTCGCTGAGGCCTTTCGCCCGGGCAGTTCGGATGAAGTCCTGGCGAATGACTTCGAGCATGCTGGAGCGCATGTACCGCGACAGCGCAGCCAGCGTGTAGTACGTCATGCAGGTCACCGGCAGGACGAGGTGCCACAATCGATCGGCGAAGCGCTCCCAGAGAGTCCAATTGTCAGAACCGATCGTCTGGAGGCCAAAAACAGGAAAGAAGTCCAAGAACTCGCCTCCGCCCAGATAAACAATCGCTAACGTCGCAATCCAGAAGTTCGGCAGTGAATACATGGTGAAAAGCAGTAGTGTGATCGCGCGATCCGTTCTGCTGTGTTGATGCGTTGCCGAAAAGATACCGATCGGAATGGATATCAGATACGCAAGAATCAACGAAATTCCACCCAGTTGAATGGATACGGGGACCCGCTCCCGGAGCTTATCCAACACCGGTCTCTGATCCCGGATCGAGTTGCCGAAATCGAGCGTCACGATCCGGCCGAGCCAGCTTAGATACTGCTCGTGAAGTGGGCGATCAAGACCGTAGAGGGCGCGGGTCTCTCGAATGATCTGCTCCGCCAGGGCCTGATCCCGCACCCCCTGCGTTGCGTTTCCAAGCCGCATGGTCGCCGGATCTCCCGGCGCCAGCTGGATAATCAGAAACGAGACTAGGGAAATACCGATCAGCGTCGGCACCAGGAGCAAGATCCGTTTGAGCAGGTATCCACGCATGAAAGAAGGGCGTCTCCGTTAGAATCAAGGACTTTACAGGAATACCTGCGGATAGCCCTACTGAGCAGCCGGTCCGTATCTTTGAGACGCGGTGGGTACGAACCAGCGGGTCAGATCGTAGCCCGGACGTGCCGGCAGAAACTCAGCGTTTTGAAACCGGAGATGATGAGCGGCTGAATCCTCGGGATACATCAGGAAGGTATAGGGCTGGTCCTCATGCAGGATTTCCTGAAACTCCCAATACAGTTCTCGCCTCAGCTCGGGATCAAATTCGACGCGTGCATCTTCAATGATCCGGTCCACCTGAGGATTGTTATAGCTCACGTAGTTCGACCCCCTGTTCAAAGCAGAACTCGAGTGCCACAGTTGATAGGGGTCCCCAACCAGATCGGACAGCCACGCCATCGTCAGTGCATCGAATTGTTTGTCGCGCGCGCTGTCGGCCATGACAGTAAACTCCAGACGCCGCTCGATCATTTCGATTCCAACCGACGCAAACCGATCCTTCAATATCGGCAACAGCTGCTCGACGTACGGCGTCCCAGCTGTTCCCATCAACTCGAAACTGAACTTGACGCCGTCCTTGTCGCGAATCCCATCGCCGTCGTGATCGGTCCACCCAGCCTCTTCCAACAGAGCCGCGGCCCGGGACGGGTCATAAGGGTAAGGTTCGATGTTCGGGTTGAAATCCGGAGAACTGGGATTGAAAGTGCTCATCGCCACATCTCCCAGGCCGAACCACACCTGCTCGATAATCCGCTCTCTCGGAATCAACATCGTCATCGCCTGCCGCACCCGCTTGTCCGCAAAAAAGGGCCGCATTGGATTCCATGCAATATACCGGTACACCGGAATTCGATAGCTGGTCTTTCCAAATTCAGAGGTGAACGCGGCGCCCCCCGTCTGCTGTGCGCTTTGGATCGGTGTCAGCCTGGGAAAGAAATCGGTTTCACCGCTTCTCAGTGCCGTCAATGCAGCTGTAGGATCCGTAATAAACCGGTAGATGATCCGGTCCAGGTAAGCCGCCTCACCCCAATACTCGTTGTTGCGGACCAGGACGATCTGGGAACCACTGTCCCAACTGTCAAATCGGTAGGGCCCGGTGCCAATCGGCGCACGATTCGCCGGATGGCGGTTAAACGCCTCTGCAAATTCCTGTAACCGAGAATCGTCACGCGATGACGAACCAATAATGTCCGAAAAGGAATACCGGTCCAGGACGCCGTCGGGATCATAGACGTGCCTGGGTACCAGCGGTAAGCTCGACAGCACGTAGTCATTCAGCCAGTAGGGTTGCCCGACTCGGAACTGCACCTGCCGGCCCTCGGTTTGCACGTCGAGGAGATCCGCAAGGTAGCCCCGCAGGGGTGCCGAATCGACCGAAGGAAGCATGGCGACCTTCGCAGAAAAGAGTACGTCCTGAGCGCTGAACGGAACTCCATCATGCCAGCGGACGCCGTCTCTCATCGTGAACGTATACGTCAGCAGATCACCAGATATTTCGGGATAGGACTCCGCAAGCAGGGGTTTAGTCGGGCGCCATGATTCCGGATCGTAACCCAGCAACGTTTCCCCGATCTGGGAGCTGAGCGCACCGTAGTAAATCTGGGTCGAGTATCCGTTCGAAGACGTAATCTGATTCAGCGTGTCGGCCTCAGCGCCCAGGGACACGATGAGCCAGTCTCCCTGAACGGGTTCCCCGTTGCCCGTATCGGCGAAACCACCCGCCGGCCGGTCGCCGCCCCCGCATCCAGCCAGCGCCAGGAGCAGAAGAGTCACGATCAACGCTAATTCTCTGAAGCGACCTTCCATTTCTTATTCCTCTTGTTATTGGCATCCGAAGCAGTCGACGGATTATGTCACGAAGCGTACGCCTGGGGGCGGGAATCGCTCACGCGATCCCAAGCTTGCGGGCGACCAGGTACAAGCCATCCATCGTCAGGTTCGGGTCCGTCGTCTCGATCCACCGGGACTCTTCCTGAATCAGGCTCGCCATGCCACCGGTAGCGATCACTCGCGTTTCCGGACCAAGTTCCACTTTCATGCGCTCGATAACGCCATCAACCAGTGACACGTACCCCCAGAAGAACCCGCTCTGCAAGCTGGCCACCGTTGATCGGCCGATCAGTTGCGGAGGCTTCTTAATGTCTGTTCTGGGCAGCCGCGCCGCCTGATCGATGAGGGCCGATGCTGAGACCTCGATTCCCGGGCTGATCAGTCCGCCCAAGTATTCACCCTGAGCCGTGATGGCGTCAAACGTCGTCGCGGTACCCAGGTCCACCACGATGGCCGGAACGCTGTAGCGATCCAACACAGCGACGGCATCGACGATCCGATCGGCCCCGACTTCCCCGGGATCGTTGTACAGAATCGGGATACCTGCATTTTCTGCGGTCACGAAGACGGCATCCACGCCGAACGACCGTCTGGATACTTCCTCCAGGATCGGGTCAAGCGGAGGAACAACCGACGCCACAATGACTGAACCGACAACTGCGGCATCGATGTGTCCAAGTGAGAACAGATTTCCGAGCAGCATGACGTACTCGTCCGCGGTTCGCCGCCGATCCGTCGAGAGTCGCCAGCTGTGGACCAGCGTGGAGGTGTCGTATATGCCGAAAACGGTGTTCGTGTTTCCCAGGTCAATTGTCAGCAACACCGGCGCGCTCCTCTCTATTCCCAGCCAATCACATCTCCGCTGTAAACTTCTTCGACACCGCCGTCATCCTGCCGAATTCTGAGCGCACCCAACGCGCTCAGCCCGTCGGTGATTCCTTCGATCTGACGCACGCCGTCGTGGACTTTTACCGTCCGGCCGAATGCGAAACTGGAAAGCTCTGCCCACGGTGCCGTAATCGATACCGGCCCCTTCGCGACAAAACTGTCGTAGATCTTTTCGAACGCGGTCAGAAAGTCGACAAGGATCTCGATCCGTGAATGGCCATGACCGGATTCCAGTTTCAGTGAAGTCCCGATGTTCCTGATTGCGCCAGGCATTTCGGTATGATTCACGTTAATCCCAACACCGACGATCAATGTTCGCACCTGGTCCAGCTCCGCATGCATCTCAGACAGAATGCCGCATACCTTCTTCCTTCCAATGAGAAGATCGTTCGGCCATTTGATGTCGACCTGAAGTTCGGTCGTTCGCCTGATTGAGTCGTGTACGGCCAGAGCGGCGCCGAGTGTCAGAAGCGGGGCAAGGTTTGCGGACATATCCGGTTTGAGGACGATGCTGACATACAGTCCAACACCTGAAGCCGAAACCCACTGTCTTCCCCGACGGCCGCGTCCTGCGGTCTGTCTTTCGGCGACCACCGTCGTTCCGTGCGGAACGGCTTCGCCTGAACCCAGCAATTCGCCAGCGAAAGCGTTCGTTGAATCCACCTCCCAGAGATGGAGCAGATTCTGTCCCATCGTTTTCGTGTGGAGGCGTTCGAGAACGAGTTCTGGAATCAGAACGTCGGGAAGCCGTGTCAAACGAAACCCTGCAAACGGAGCACCCAGAATTTCCACGCCCTCCCCACGGAGTCTTTCAACCAGCCGGGCAACGCGCGAATGCGAGATTCCGAGATCGGCGGCGAGCTTCTCCCCGGATACGGGGACCGTCATGTTTTCGATCATGGAATAGAGGATCGAATCCAGGTTCCGGTCGGTCTCGCGGGTATAGGTCAGCATCAATCCGCGTTCATCTGTAGGTGAATATCCGCCGCGACGACTGAATGGGTCAGAGCGCCAACAGAAATAAAGTCGACGCCGGCGTCGGCAAAGGCGCGAATGTTGCCCAGCGTTATGCCCCCTGAAGACTCCAGCGGCAATCGCCCACCAACGATTTCGACCGCACGCTGCGTCTGTTCAGCCGTGAAATTGTCCAGAAGGACACTATCCGCAGCCCCGTCGATTGCCCCCTGCAGTTCGGTCAAATTCCGAACTTCGACCTCTATCTTCAGCGAACTGTCTGCCTCCGCACGCGCCGCGCGAACGGCATCCGCGATACCAGGGTGAAAGACAACGTGGTTGCTCTTGATCAGCACAGCGTCGAAGAGACCGACACGATGATTGACGCCGCCTCCACATGCCACGGCATACTTGTCCAGTAAACGCAGCCCGGGAACGGTTTTTCGGGTATCCAGGATTCGCGCCCGGCTTCCGGAGACGGCGGAGACATACTCCGTGGTCCGGGTCGCGATCCCCGACAGCCGTTGCATGAAATTCAGTAAAGTCCGCTCGGCGGCCAGGATGGATCGGGCGTTTCCCGCGAGCGTCGCCAGTACCGCTCCCGGGGCGAGGGCGGCGCCGTCACTGGATACGCTCTTGAACCGAACGCCGCCGTCACAGATTCTGACGATTTCTCGAGCGACAGAAAGCCCACAGACAATGAGATGCTCCTTTGCAACGATCACGCAACGGGCCTGGGCACGCTCAGGGACAAGCGCGAGGGAGGTCACGTCCCCAGCACCCAGATCCTCTTCGATCGCAGACAGGAAACGGTCCTCGAGTGCCGTGAGATCGATGGACGTCATCCTAGACTCATTGCAACCGTTCGATCCCTTCAGACAGGGCGACCTCCTGCCCCTGATAGTCCGCCAGGCGCTGGCGATTCTCTGCGACGACTTCCTTCGGGGCTCTCTCGATAAATTTGCTGTTGGACAGCTTGCCTTCAAGCGAGCTGATTTCACGCCGGACCTTTTCAACTTCACGAGCCAACCGCGCTTGCTCAGCTTCAAGATCAATGACGCCGGAGAGGGGAACTTCCAGTGCGACTCCTCCGGCTACTGCCTGCGCCGCGACCCGTTCCCCCGTCAGCTTAGCGACGACGTCCATGCGTTCCACTCGCGCCAGTCGTTTCATGTAGTCCTCGTGGCGGATGAGCATGTCTCGAATGTCGGTGTCCTCTGTCGCCACGCGAAGGGGTACGAACTGCTTTGCTTCAACGTTGACCTCGGCGCGGATATTCCGGACCTTGACGATAATTTCCTGAATCAGAACGGCGTTCCGTTCGACATCCTCGTCCAAGAAACCAGTTCGCAGTTTCGGATACGGCGCCACAACGATCGATTCTCCGTGGTGGGGAATCCGTTGCCAGAGTTCTTCCGTGATAAACGGCATGAACGGATGGAGCATGCGGAGCGCTTTTTCGAAGACATGGATCAGGATCGGTCTGGACGCCTCCGGATGGAGCTTGACCATCTCCAGATACCAGTCACAGAACTCGTGCCAGAAAAACTGGTAAATGCTGCGTGCCGCCTCGTGCAGGAAGTAGCGGTCCAGCGCCTGGTTGACATCATCCACGGCCCGCATCTGACGGGAGAGGATCCAGCGGTCTGCCAGCGAAAGGTCTTCAAGCCGGATTTCCTTCTCGGTAATCAGGCGGTCGGAATCCGTCCCGGACCCGAGAATGTATCGGGCCGCGTTCCAGATCTTCGTCGAAAACGCACGGTAACCGTCCAACTGGTCGTCGGACAGGACGAGGTCTGAACCCGGCGCCCCAAGGCGCGCCAGAGTGAAACGCAGGGCATCCGTGCCGTATTCATCGCATACCAGCATGGGGTCTCCTGCGTTGCCTTTCGACTTCGAAAGTTTTTGCCTCTCGAGGTCGCGGACAAGCCCCGTGATATAGACCTCGTTGAAGGGTACGTCCCCGGTGAACTTGATTCCGGCCATGATCATCCGGGCAACCCAGAAGAATATGATATCGAAGCCCGTGACCAGCAGACTCGTCGGATAAAAAGCCTTCAGGTCTTCGGTTTCCGCGGGCCAGCCCAACGTGGAAAACGGCCAGAGCTGTGAACTGAACCAGGTATCGAGGACATCCTCATCCTGAGTCAATTCTTCGGAACCGCACTTCGGACAATGCGTGGGATCGGTCCTGGACACATGGATCTCGCCACAGGGGCAATACCAGGCTGGAATCCGGTGCCCCCACCAGAGCTGCCGCGAGATACACCAATCCCGAATGTTATACATCCACTCAAAATAGGTCTTGGCCCAATTTGCAGGCACAAACCGGACGTCGCCGTTCTCCACCGCCCGGATCGCTTCCCGGGCCAGGGGTTGGACATCGACAAACCACTGGGTCGACAGCAATGGCTCGACAATCGTCTTACAACGGGAGCAGTGTCCAACATTGTGGACATGCGCCTCGATCCGGGTGAGGCATCCCTGCAACTCCAGATCGGACAGCACCCGTTTTCTGGCTTCAAAGCGATCCATTCCGCTATAGGCGCCGCCGGCGGGGGTAATCTTTCCGTCTTCGCCGATTACGCCGATCCGCTCCAATCCATGCCGCACTCCCATATCAAAATCGGCAGGGTCGTGCGCCGGAGTGACCTTCACAACTCCGGTGCCGAAGTCACGGTCCACGACGTCGTCCTGAATGAAAGGCAGGCGGCGCCCGACCAGAGGCAGGACCGCGCTGAGGCCCTTGAAGTCTGCGTACCGTTCGTCGTCGGGATGTACGGCGATTCCGGAGTCGCCCAACATCGTTTCAGGTCGCGTTGTCGCAACTTCGACAAAGCGATCTGGACTGCCATCGATCGGATAGCGAATGTGATAGAGCTTCCCTTCCAGCGATTCGTACTCAACTTCGAGGTCCGACAAAGCCGTGCTGCATCGAGGGCACCAGTTGATCAATCGCTCCCCACGGTAGATCGACTCTTCCTCGTAGAGACGCACGAAGACTTCGCGGACAGCATCAGAGAGGCCCCGGTCGAGAGTAAAGCGCTGTCGGGACCAGTCGCAGGAAACACCGATGCGTCGGAGCTGCTTCGTGATGAGGTCTCCGTTCGTTGCCTTCCACTCCCAGACCCGCTCGACGAATTTTTCGCGGCCCAGGTCGTGACGGGAGAGGCCTTCCTCCCTCAGCTGCCGTTCCACGACGTTCTGGGTCGCGATGCCCGCATGATCGGTTCCGGGCAACCACAACGTATTAAAGCCCTGCATTCTCTTGCGACGAACGATGACGTCGTGCACTGTGTGGTTGAGCATGTGCCCCATGTGCAGCGAGCCGGTAACGTTCGGCGGGGGCATTGCGATGGCGAACCTAGGAGCGGTTGAATTGGAATCGGCGCGAAAATACCCTTTGGATTCCCAGGCACTGTACCAGCGGGATTCCACTTCCCGGGAGTCGTATGTCTTCGGGATATCAGGCTTCATCGCGCTTCTTCAGCTCATCGCTCACAGCCCTGACTGCGATATCCGGAACGACCTCCCATGCGATCCCCTCGATGACCTCGACGGAAAGCCTCTGGATCACCCGGTTGGCGATCGCTTCGACTTCCTCGCCTGAAAGCTCCCCGCGTCCGCTGTGGGGGTCGAGCTGGGGAAACAGGTCGCCCAGTCCGAGGATGTCGTCATCGGAGTCTTCGATATGGACCCGCCCCACGGCCTCGTCGTCGATCATCCCGGAAACCAACGCCAGCAGTTCCTGGGGCTCAAACGGTTTCTTGATGTGGCCGTTCGCACGCACGCGTTCCGCTTCGGATTCATCGAAGGCTTCGAACGCACCGACCAGCAATATTACGGGTAACGTGCTCAGCTCGGCGTGCTCCTTGACGAACGCACACACCTCATAGCCGTTCTTACCCGGCATGTAAGTGTCGGCAAGAACTATAGACGGGCGGATTTCCTCTAACTTGCGAACAGCGGCTTCTCCGTTGCTGACCGACACGACTGTATAGTCTGCGCCTTCGAAGGTCTGGGCCACCAGCCGTTGAATCGTCGTGCTGTCATCTGCGAGCAGAATCGTTTGTGTCATGGTGTGAAGGAGGGGTCACCTACGAGTCAAAAGTTAATAAATTCAGTGGTCGGTCAGCGCTTGACCGGCTGACCCGGCACGATTCAATTTCCCAGGACCGTTCGACCGAACCTGATACAACTCGGGGCGGCCGAAAGGCCGCCCCGAGTTTTGTCCGCTTTCCGGTTACGCCGCAGCTTCTGTCCCACGGTCGGTGCCTATTGGGCCCCCGACGGCTGATCCGGGCCAACAACGGCACCTTCAACCTCGAATACGCCTTCCTCTCCGGTGCCCGTACCCTCTTCACCCGGGATGATGGAGGCTGCGGTGGTTTCGGTAGATATGTCGGGACGCCGACTCCAGATCCCGAAAACGCGGGCCAGCAAGCCTTTCCCGTCCGGCTCGGGTGCCGTCTCCGCCCGTGCCAGGGCGACAGGGTTCGCGACCGGTATTGTCTGGTCTAACTGGGCCAGACTATCCTTTGAAACCTCGACGAACTCCGACAACGGGTGGTCTCGGATAACGCGGGTGTAGTAAATAATCGATTCGCCTTCGTCCTCGTTGGTGCGCAGGTTTTCACCAAGCCGATACAGGGCCTCCGGAGTTCCGGAAAAGTCCGGGTACTTTTCAAGAATTTCGCGGTAACGGTCGATGGCGGCTGGATAAGAGCTCACGGTGGAGTAGTAGTTCGCAATCTGTAAAACACCTTCAGCCAGCACTTCTTGCACAGCACGCAGTTTTTCCTTGGCTTCGTCCAACAGCGGACTATCCGGATAGCTGGAAACGAAGTTCTTCAACTCAAGCTCCGCCATCTGGGCCTGAGTCGAATCCCGATCGGCCTTTTCCATCTGCCGAACATGCGTCATTGCCACCATGAGCTGGGCATCATCTGCCAAGTCGCTTGTCGGGAAAAAAGTGATGTAGTCCTTGAATTCAGACTCGGCCTGGATCAGGTCCGCTCGGGTGCCCATTTGATAAAATGATTCCGCAACGGCATACTTTGACTGAGGCAGGAACTCACTGTCCGGATACGTGTTGATGAGGGTGTTCAACTCCAGACGGGCTCGAACGTACCGACTGTTATCCAGGTCGAAAAGCGCCCGATTAAACAACGTCCGGTCGGGCTCATCGATGTCACCGCCGATATCGATGTCATCCGGATATCCGCCACATCCTGTGACGAACAGGAAGGCGACCACAATCCAATGCTGGCACAGCTTTCGAGACATTCACCGACCCTTGAAATCAAGGAAAACCCTTAGATCATACGTACTTAGAATCATAACCGAGCACGGTGGCCTTTTCCAACATTTCCTGTATTACCGCGGGCGGATCCGCGGCTTTGAAGATGGCTGAGCCCGCCACGATTATCCCGGCACCGGCCCGCAGGACTTCCTCCATGTTGCCCAGACCTATGCCGCCGTCAACCTCAATCATGCACCGCACGCCCGCTTGATCGATCAACTCGCGGAGCCGTCTGATCTTTCGAACCGTGTAGGGAATGAACTTCTGACCGCCGAAGCCTGGATTCACCGTCATTATCAAGATCATGTCGACCAGACCCAGCACGTGCTCGACCTCGGTCAGCGAGGTTGCCGGATTGAGCGCGACACCGACCCGGGTCCCGCATGAGCGGATGAGATCCAGAGTGCGGTCCAGGTGTTTCAGTGTCTCGACATGGACGGTAATACTGCTGGCCCCGGCGTCGGCAAACGCAGGTATGAAACGGTCGGCTTCCGAAATCATCAGATGCACGTCGAGAGGCAGTTGGGTTGCATCCCGAATTGAGGTGACCACGGGAGGGCCGATCGTAATATTGGGGACAAAGTGTCCATCCATAACGTCGACATGAATCATGTGGGCGCCGGCGGCCTCGACGGTGCGGATCTCTTCACCCAGGCGGGTAAAATCGGCCGAAAGTATGGACGGTGCGATTTGTACGTTCACTGGCTCACTTCCAGGTTAATGACTTCGTTCTTCGATACCTTGTGACCGGCGGCCGGTTGTTGGGCGACCACCCGGTCGGCAGGGACGCCAACCTGCGCGGTATAGGTGATCTCTCCCAGGCGAAACCCCTCCGCACGCAAACGGATCACAAGGGCGGCGGCTACCTGGCCCGTCAGGTCCGGCATGACGTAATACTGATCGATCTGGCCAAGAGAGACCAGCATGTTGACCGCTGGATCGTCGGCGCTCACGTCACCCGCTTCGGGCCTCTGATACACCACCGTCGAGGGCTCGCCGTCACCGGTATGCGAGTAAACGGCATTTCCAACCGAAAGACCGCGTTGATTCAACAGAATCTGCGCACTCCTGAAGCTCGACCCGGAAATCCCAGGAACGGGAAATTGTCGCTCACCCAGGCTGAGCACCACCCGCACGCTGCGGTCTCGCTTGACGCGCGCCCCCGGGGGTGGGTTCTGGCCCAGGATCCGACCTTCCGGGATACGGTCGCTGAATCGTCGCCGATCCAGCTCCAAACCGAGACCATGTGGGGTCAGAACGCGCACCGCATCGGCCTGAATCATACCTGCCAGATCCGGGACCTCGATCTCCTGCCCGCGAATGGCAAAGCGCATTGCCGTCATCGCACTGAGCATCCCAGCCACGGCGAGGCACAGGATCATCAGCGAAACGACGGCAATGCGGGCCCAAAGACTGGCCTTGGCGTCGCTCGGTAGTTCGGGTTGCTCCCGCAGGGGGCGGTTGATCGTTTTCAACACCGTTCAGTCTATCCTCAGCCCGGCCGGATCAGGGCTGTTCTATCGTTGTGAACCGGTCTCCGTCAACAAGATGAACACCGTTTGCGAAATCAACACCAGACACGGCGTTCTTATTTTCCAGCTGGAGTCGCTGGATCTCGAGCGATTGGCCATCCCCACAGCCCACCGTCAATCTGTTAGACGCAAAAGAAACGGATCCGGCTTCGCGGCTGCCGTTGACAGCCCGAAAATGCCGCGACTTGAGCAATCGGCAAGTCTTGCCCCGGAAACCGACAACAACCGCAGGCCAGGGTAGAAAAGCCCGCACCTTATTATGTATCGTCTTCGCGGACTCCCGCCAGTCGATATAGCCGTCTAGTTTTCGGAGGCGGGGCGCCATGCTCGCCAGCGCGTTATTCTGAGGCTCCGGCGTCCGGCTTCCCTGCCGAACCGCGTCGAGCGTGCGGACCAGCAGCGGTGCACCCAGCAGCGCGAGCCGGTTGGCCAGATCCGGAGCCGTCTCGTCGGGATCGATCGGCGTTTCTTCGCAGAAATATACGGGCCCCGTGTCCATCCCCTCGTCGATCTGCATCGTACAGACGCCGGTTCGGGATTCCCCGTTGGCGATTGCGCGGTTGATCGGAGCGGCCCCCCGGTACTTCGGCAACAGCGAGCCGTGCACATTGACAATTCCGCACGGGGGCAAAACGATCAACCATGGAGGCAGGATCTTTCCGTAAGCAACGACAACGATTGCCTCGGGGGCGAGGCCTTCGATCGTGTCCCGGATTCCGTCCGCTTTGAGCGATTCCGGCTGTTGAACGTTCAAACCCAGCTGCAGCGCCGCTACTTTGACAGGGGAGAAGTGAACGTTACGACCTCGCCCGCTTGGCCGATCCGGTTGCGTGAAGACAGCACTGACGATGTGTCGGTCCGAAAGCAGCGCTTCCAGGGAAGGAACAGCAAAGCCGGCGGTGCCCATGAAGGCGAGACGCATCGCCTACCATTCATCCTGCTTGAGGAGCTTTCGGATCTTTCGCCGAATGAGATCGCGTTTTATGAAGCTCAGGTGATCAAGGAAGAGAACACCGTTCAGATGGTCCATTTCGTGGCAGAAAGCCCGCGCCAGGAGATCAGATCCTTCAAGGACCAGTTCCCTGCCGTCGATGTCCACTCCCTGTATGACGACCTTCTTCGGGCGACGAACCGCTTCGGTGAAACCGGGGATGCTCAGACACCCTTCTTCCTCGAACTGCTCACCGTCAGTAGACACGATTTCGGGGTTCAGAATAACGAGGAGATTGTCATCTTTTTCGCCGGCGCTGGTATCAGTCACCATGATCCGCTGCGAAACCCCGACTTGGGGCGCCGCCAGCCCTACGCCGGGGGCTGCATACATGGTTTCCACCATGTCCTGTATGAGCTTTACCTCCGCATCGGTAACGTTTTCCACCGGTTTTGACACTTTCTGGAGAACGTCTGCGCCGTACTTAACGATGGGTCTGTTCATTGGGGTCTGTTCATTGGGGTCTGTTCATGGCTCGAAATTAACATCGTCACATCTCTAACTGACTGGCCTTTCCTTTTGAACACGCAGTTGAGGGTCGCCTGACCGTGAAACCAAGGCTCACGGAACGCACATGCAGGGGCAGATCAACCGGCCTGCCCGAAATTCCTGAGCTGTTCCAGATAACTCGCATAGTTTCTATGGGATTCGCCAATCGAATCGCCGCCAAACTTTTCGGTCACGGCATCGGCCAGGACCAGTGCCACCATCGACTCAGCAATCACACCGGCGGCCGGTACCGTGCAGGTATCGGAGCGTTCGTGGGCGGCAAGGAACGGTTCCTTCGAAATCATATCAACGGAACGGAGCGCCTTCTTGAGTGTCGGGATCGGCTTCAGATACCCGATAACCCGGACATCCTCACCGTTGGTCATGCCGCCTTCGATTCCACCCGCTCGATTCGACAACCGGCTGAAGCGGCCGGTCTCCGCATCGAACGATATTTCGTCATGAGAAACTGAGCCGCGAAGTTCTGCGACTCTGACGCCGTCGCCAATCTCTACGGCCTTGACCGCGTTGATCGACATGATGGCCTGAGCCAGCCGCCCGTCCACTTTCACGTCCCAGCCGGTATGAGAACCCAGACCCGGAGGCGGGTTTCGAACGACGACTTCAAAGGTGCCTCCAATGGTATCCCCCAGTTTCTGCGCTTTCTCTATTTCGGCCACCATGCGCTTGGAACTGTCCTCGAGAACACATCGAACGACAGTGTCATTGCGCACAGATTCGAGTTGTTCCCATGTGACCACGAAGTCGTCGGGGATCTTCGCCACACCGATACCTGTCGTGTGGCTCAGGATGTCCATATCGAAGGCCTTCAGGAATTCCTTCGCCACAGCACCCGCAGCGACTCGTGCCGTCGTTTCGCGTGCGCTGGAACGTTCAAGAATATTCCGGGCATCCGACTGGTCGAATTTCTGAGATCCAGCAAGATCCGCATGCCCGGGCCTGGGCCGGGTAACGCGCCTTTTTTTGGCGACTTCCGTCGAAACCGGGTCGACCGACATGACGTCATCCCAGTTCGCCCAGTCGCGATTCTCGATCAGCAGCGCAATCGGGCTCCCCAGCGTCCGACCGTGCCGCACTCCGGAGAGGACCCGGACCTTGTCGGACTCGATCTTCATGCGCCCGCCGCGACCAAATCCTCCCTGACGGCGCTTCAATTCGGCATTGATGAATTCGATATTCAGGTCCAGATTCGCCGGAACTCCATCGACGATTGTGACCAGCGCCTGTCCGTGGGACTCCCCTGCAGTCTTAAACCTCAACATCGGGTCAGTATAGCAGCCCCGCTTCCCGCCGCTAGGCGCTGGATCGACCCAAACTTCCGGCATCCGCATCGGTCGTGAAGTCGTGACCGGTACACTCACTGACGCCGTTGACGCTAAATGGGTCTTCCGATAGGATGACCGGCAGTATGATGTTCAGCCCGAAGCCCCTTGTCATCGAGGTACAGGATCTGACGATGATGACGGTTCGTGCTTTCCTCGGTGCATTCCGACGCCCATTTTACTTTCAGGATATTCTGATTCAGATGGACACTGTCGGTGTTCAGTCGCTGACCATCATTATTCTGACGGGATTTTTCACTGGGGCCGTCCTCGCGCTTCAAACTTCATCAACACTCTCCACTTTCGGCGCCGTCGGCTTGACGGGATCGCTCGTGTCAATCTCGCTGGTGCGGGAATTAGGACCCGTGCTTGCGTCCCTGATGGTGGCCGGGCGTGTCGGTTCCGGCATGGCATCCGAACTGGGATCGATGAAGGTCACCGAGCAGATCAACGCGATGCGCGCGCTGGGGACCGATCCCATAAAGAAACTCGTCGTTCCGCGCATCTTCGCCACGGTGGCAATGCAGCCTCTTTTGACAATTGTCGCCGATGCCGTCGGTGTGATTGGTGGGCTCTTTGTCGCCGTCGGCTTGCTGCACCTTTCCGCGAACCTCTACCTCAGTTCGGCGTGGGATGCACTCAGCTACAACGACATCCTGGGCGGCCTGCTTAAGCCCCTCGTATTCGGCGCGATTATCGCCACCGTCAGTTGTTACTCGGGTCTGAGCACTGAAGGCGGCACCCAGGGGGTCGGCCGCGCCACGACGCGCGCGGTGGTGGCGTCCTCGGTTCTCATTCTTGTATCGGACTTTTTCTTAACGCGCATCATTCAGACATATTCATGAAAACGGTGGATCAGAAGCCCGAATACGGCACTCAATCGTCGTCCGGTTGCATCCTTGAACTTCGAAACGTCACGAAGTACTACGGCGACCTGCGGGTGCTCGACGGTGTGTCGTTTCGGTTAAACGAGGGAGAGACCAAGATCATTCTCGGCGGTAGCGGATCGGGTAAATCAACGATGCTGAAGCTGATGATGGGTCTGGAGCGTCCAGACCACGGCACCGTCATGATCGACGGCCAGGATATCACCCATCTGGGCGAGCGGGCGCTCATCGGGATCCGACCTAAGATTGGAATGGTTTTTCAGGAATCAGGACTCTTCGATTCGCTCTCTGTTTTCGAGAACGTAGCTTATCGCCTGTACGAACTGAACGTTGACGGGGATGAAATTGAAGAACGGGTCCGGAGAGTTCTCGGTTTTGTGGGTCTCGAAGAGGCCGTCCAACGCATGCCCTCCGAACTGTCGGGCGGCATGAAGCGGCGCGTTGCATTGGCACGGACTCTGGTTTCCGAACCCAAGGTCATCCTCTATGACGAACCGACCGCCGGCTTGGACCCGGTCACATCGCGACGCATCAACGAACTCATCATCCGGCTGCGGGATACACAGGGAGTCTCGGGCGTCTTCGTTACGCATCGATTGCGGGACGCATTTACTGTGGCGGCGGAGTACGCCGAGGAATCTAATGGTAGTGTGCGGTTCAAGAGGGAGGACGGCACGTTTTGTCTGGCCCACACGCGCTTTGTCATGATCTATCAGGGCAAGGTCGTTTTTGAAGGACCAGACGAAGTACTGCGGGAGTCGAGCGACCCTTACATTCAGAAGTTTCTCAGGTAAACAGCCCAGCGGGGTGGGCGGAGAGATCGGTGAGGCGCATCCATTCGAGTGGCGAACGGGAACCGCGCGAACATCAGCAGATCGCAAATTCAAGTGGCCGGCAGCTGGACGAACACTCGGTCATCGGCTGGCTGGGGAGGCGAACAACATGGCAACGCGTCAATCAGTATCCTGGATCGAACTACGTGTCGGGATCCTCGTTCTCACCAGTTTTGTGCTATTGGCAGCCGCAATCTTTTTTGTGGGTGGCGAAACGGGATTCTTCACTCCCACATACACGATTACGGCATACTTCGATTCGGCAAGCGGCATGAACACGGGCGCCGAAGTGTGGCTGGAGGGTGTGACGGTGGGTAACGTCAGCGGGGTTGAGCTTTCGACCCAGCCCGAACCAGAACGTTCTGTGGCCGTAGAAATGCGCATCGACCAACAGTATCAGAACCTCATCTTCTCGGACTCTCTCGTCACGGTACAGACGATTGGCCTGCTGGGCGACAGCTACGTGGATATCGCCCGGGGCCCCGGAGCGGGAACCCCGCTCCCGGATGGAGGTACACTGCAGGGACAGGGGGCCGGTGATATTCGGGAACTGATCACGGGAACCAACGACGTCATTGCCAACCTGGGCGTTCTCAGTGAACGCGTACAACAGATTGCCACTCAGATTCAGGAAGGAGAAGGCACGCTGGGCCGAATACTGACCGACACGTCCGTATTTGACAACGCGAACGACGTCGTGCTGGAGGTCAACCAACTCGTACGGAATGCGCGGACGGGTAACGGTACGATCGGCCGGTTGATGTCGGACGACGCCCTGTTCGCCCGTATGACCGACACCGTCGATCGGATGGAAGCCCTGATCGCGGATGTAGACAGTGGCGAAGGTACCCTGGGCAAGTTTATTCACGACCCAACGATCTATGACCAGGCCAGCGAGCTGGTTGAAAAGGCCAGCAACGTCGTGGATAGACTGGAACAGGGTGAGGGCACTCTCGGACGTCTCAGCCAGGATGACACCCTATTCGTTGAAGCCCGGACTGCGATGGAAGGCGTGTCCACCATGGTTTCCAACGTCGCCAACAGCGAAGGGACTGCCGGCCGGCTGATCAACGATCCGGCCCTCTACAACAACGTCAACCAGGCAGTCTCCGAAATGTTGAAACTCGTGTACGATTTCAGACAGGACCCTGGGAAATTTCTCACCATCAATTTCAGACTTTTTTGAGCGAACCACGCCCGCAAAACGAGCGCATGGAGATACCTGATGGTATTGGAATCCAGAAGAAAGATAGAAGAAGAAGTCAAGACGCTTGACAAGGAACTGAAAACTGAACTCCCACGGGCACTGAAGACGGCCGTAGCGATGGGGGATCTGAGGGAAAACGCCGAGTACCACGCGGCAAAGGAACGTCAAGACTACGTTCAGGCCCGATTGAGCCAGCTCAGAAAGCGGCTTTCCGACCTTTCGATGATCAATGTCGACAAGATTCCCCGGGATCGGATTTCCCTCGGCTCAACAGTAACGCTCTTCGATGTAGAAAAGGAGGAAGAGGTCGTATTCAAGCTGGTGACGACCGAGGACGCGGATCTGTCCGCGGGTGCGATATCCACCACGTCCCCGATTGGTCGGGGTCTCCTCGGCAAGCAGGACGGCGACACCGTAGCTGTGAGAATCCCGGCCGGAGCCCGGTCCTTCGAAGTCATTAGCTTTACAACGATTCACGACGACTGAAGGCGCCGCCCGCTCTGAGCAACAATTTGTTCATGACTCGAAATTAGCGTAAAATCGCACGGATGGTGGGTACCCGGACGCATTCCAACCTTAACACCTGATGACATTTCACACGATCAGCGGGAAGATCGGCAAAGGCGGCAAGAAGGCTCAGGACTTTCTAGTCCGCCGTCTGTCCAAGCACCGCGTCAACCCCAACATCCTCACCTTCATCGGTCTCGGTGTAAATATTTTTGCGACAGTCCTCTTCGCAAAGGGTATGTTTTTCTGGGCTGGGTTCGTCGTGCTTTTTGCCGGTGTCTTCGACATGCTCGATGGCGCCGTCGCCCGGGTCACTCAGACCGTCACACGCTTTGGGGCATTTCTGGATTCCGTCATAGACCGGTATTCCGACATGTTGATGCTGTTCGGTCTCCTCATCTGGTACGCCAAGATGGACCGCATGTTTTATGTCGGACTCACCGCGATGGTCATTATCGGATCCGTCATGACCAGCTATACACGCGCCCGCGCCGAGTCCCTGATCCCGGCTTGCAAGGTCGGCTTCCTCGAGCGCGCCGAACGGGTCGTGCTCCTGATCATCGGGGCCTTAACCGACCGTATGGCCGTCGTACTCTGGATCATGGCGATCCTCACCAACTGGACGGTTTTCCAGAGAATCTGGTACACATGGAAGGAAGCCAGCCGATTGGAACGGCAAGATCTTTCGCTCCAAATCGAGGAAGAAGTGGAACCTGCGAAAGAGCCGGAAGTCGCCGCCAAAGCCTCCCTCCGAGCTTAGCTTAGCCCGCATTTCTCATCAATCTTCGGCTGGAGGGCCGGCGACATCCCGGCGTCTGCGTTGCCCCTGTCTGGACAAATCGAGATCATCTGTCCGAGTCCGATCTTCTTCGGACGAATACGCTCCAGGAGACGCAGAGTATCGAAAAGACCGGGCCACAGCTCCGGCGAAACGGCAAACGTCTATCGGTTGACGTCTTCGGGGAGGTCCAATGTGAAAATGTCGTTCCCGACACGACCGTTCAGTACGATGCTGGAATATTTTACGATCTGATAGTCACCGCCGGCTTCGTTCAGGCGGCTCTGTACGGGAATCCACCGTTCCTGATCGACCCACAGCTGAATCGTGGGGAACATACCGGCAACCCGTTCGGATCTTGGTTCCAGGATCAGCATTGACGTTTGGATGCCGTCGAGCATCGCCTCGCCCACGATTGAGACGTCGTAGTCGTCGGTGAGCATCTGATTCGACGCTCCGAATCCAATCATCAGGAATTCTGCTATATCTCTCCGCTCACGCAGGTCGTATTCTTCCAGAGAATTGATCCGTGGACGGTACAGTTGCGCCTTGCCATCGGCGACAAGCAAATGCTGTTCAGCGGGTTCGCGTATGCTCAGGCGAATGCGGCTATCCTCGCCGGCACCGGCGAAATACACCTTGCCCGAGTCTGTGCTGTGGTCGTTCACAAAAACCACCACTTTTGTGCGCTCAATGTCGGCTTCGAGACTGCGAAATGCCTCGCCAGCCGCCTCCATCTGTTCCAACACGGTGTCCAACGGTGTGGGGGTCTGACCGAACGAAACGCCGACCCCGCAGAGGAACCAGAACGCCACGGGATGCCACAGACGTTTCATTGCCGAACGACCCAGAACGAATACGCCGCCAGGGTGCCACGCGTATTGTCGATGGCTTCGGTCCGATAGATGTCGATGGGTTCCCCAGATTGCAGAAACGCCTGCAGCGTATCGCGCGCTTCCTGTTCCAATCTCTCGGATGGGCCGGCAAAGGCGCGGGCCCTCACCCCGACGACGTAGACCACGTTTCCGTCATCGTCGAGAACTCTCTGAACTTCATCCTGGAGTGATAGTCTCCTGAATTCGGGACGGTCGTTGAATGCAGCCTGTGGAATCAGAAAAATGGCAATTAGAATCAATCCGCACAGGACGTCGTATTGAAAAGAACCTCGGCCAAACTGCCAGATGATCCAACTCTTCATCGTTACAAATCTCTCGGTTATAAATTCCTCGGTGCCCTATCCCTCTCTCGTAGCCGCCGGAGTCAACAGACCGACATCCCAACCCTTTTGACCCGATCCCTCACCTGCCCCGTCACTGTGGACCCGGCCGTCGCGCATCTCGATGACGCGGTCCGCGTAAGCGGCAAGATCAGGGTTGTGGGTCACGATAAATATTGTCTGTCCCATTCGACGGTTTAACTCGCGAAACATGGTCAGGACGATCTCGGAATTCTTCGAATCCAGATTACCTGTCGGTTCGTCAGCCAGAATGATTGCGGGTTCCTTCATCACAGCCCGGGCGATCGCGACTCTCTGTTGTTCTCCACCGGACAGTTCTGTAGGACGGCGGCCCATCATGTCTTCCAATTTCAGAAGGCTCAAAATCTCCGCAAGGCGGGCGTCCGCTTGCGGGTCCCCGTGGTCACCATGTATGCGACGGGCCATTTCAATGTTCGCGCTCGCAGTCAACGTTGGCAAAAGATTGTACTTCTGAAATACAAAGCCAACTTTGTCCCGCCGAAAAGCGGTGCGCGCAGAATCGTCCATCTCCGCAACATTCTGGCCACCGACAAGCACTCGACCGCCTGTCGGTTGGGTCATCGCACCGAGGATGTGCATCAGGGATGACTTGCCGCAACCCGACGGGCCCATGATGGCCACCATTTCACCCGTATCGACTCGGACGCTCACCCCTCGGAGAGCTTGGACTTCAATCTTTCCGGTCCGATATATCTTTGTTATATCAATGGTTTCCAACAACATGAATCGTCTCGCAAGGTCGACTTCAGGTGGTTCGACTTGTATCACAAAAGCTACTCATAGGCGAGTGCTTCGACAGGATCCTGACCCGCGGCGCGGAGGGAGGGGTAGATCGCGCCAAGAATGCCGCTGAGCATCGCCAGGGCAATCGCCTGGAGGATCCAGCCGTTAGGGATCACAATCGCGAGCGTGGCATACCTGAGCTGGACGGCGTTGGCGACCACGAAGCTCAGCCCGATACCGATCAGAATGCCGACAATGCACTGCCAGAAAGTTTCCGTGAGGATCATACGGACCACAAAACCCTTGGAAGCCCCGAGCGACCGTAGAATTCCTATTTCACGGGTCCGCTCGCTGATCGAGGTGTACATCGACAGGAATATGACGAGAACACCGATAGAAACCGCAAGTGACAACACGACCGTCAGAAACGCGTCCAGTGCGGGAATGCTCGTGTTGCTCATCAACGAAACCATGTCCCGCACTGGGATCGCGGGATAAGTCGGCAACATCGCTTCCAGTTGATCGACAATCGCGTAGGTGTCGTCTGGATTGACGAGTTTGATATAAAACAACGAAGCTCTACCGGGTGCTCCCATCATTTCCTGGGCTGTGGAAAGATCCATGTAGAGCCGCGCGCCTTTTCCGTTATCAACAACACCGGACACCGAAAACCGGTGATTCAGTACGGATATCTCATCTCCGACACCGATTTCTTTGGCTTCGGCGTATAGATCGTCGATGACGATCTCGTCGCTCGATTGGAAGATGCGTCCGTCAATGAAGGAAAAACCACCCCCAAGGGCACCGAAGCTGTCTGGGTCGATTCCGAATACGATGTCCAAACCACCCTGGGAATTGAATTGCGTCACGACCGGAGCGACAGACTCGACACTCTCAAGTTCGGCCAATCGTTCGCCAATGGCGACTGGCATCACCGAACTGTTCAAGCCCAGGAACACCGACGAGCCTGGCGCCTGAAGCATGATTTCCGCTCCAACTCCCTGTGCACGCTGTCCGATATCGACCTTCATTCCGGTCACCAGCCCTACGATCAAAAGGATCAGGGCAACCTCGATAGAGACAGCGACAACGCTGACTCCCGTCCGAACGGGCCGCTGGGCGAGATTTGCGAATATGATTTCTTTGTTCAAGAAGTCCTCAGTCCTCGAGACTCCGGCGCTGATTCCGGTCAGTCCAGTTGACCCGGTTCGGCTTCGTTAATTTCGATCAACTCCGCACCCGGGGGCACTGCAATCATGAATGCGGATTCCTCGATCGGCGTGTTCAGTTGAGTGCTGTTGAAGTTGATTTCCAGGGAGTAATCTTCGATCGGCCGTTCGATCAGAACCCGCCCGGGAAAACTGATTCCTTCAATATCCTGGTATAGATCGTACGTCACGTCGGTCTCGCGCGCCCCCTGGGGTCCAAAGCTCTCTTTCCTCGAAACCCTGAGGTCTCTGCGATCGATCCACAGCTTCTCGATCACCTGGGGCTCATCACCCGCACTGTCCACGAATTCGAACACATAAAAACTGCGGCGCCCGTCCACGGCTTCGTAGAAGACGGCCAATACGTTCGGACTATCGACGTATTGATCAACGTCAACGAAAAGGGCATCCATAATGTGCTGGGGCCTGAGATTCAGAATTGCGTTATCCGCAGTGACCCGGGTCACGGTGTCCCCGACAAATACACGATTCTGGACCGGCACGTTGAGCTGGAACTGTTCACCGTCAGATACCATATCAAACACGGTCACCAGCGCCAGAGGAGCCTCGCCGCGCATCCGGATCCGCGTCGGTCGCTCCACGACCAGAAAACCGCGGGTCTCCCGGTATACGGTTTCCTCTCCCCGGCTCAGTACCCCAGCCGAAGCCGTAAAACTGACCGCCGCGGTCAAGGTCCCTACGGCACTGCTGGTCGCCTCGAGATTCTGGATCAACTCCCCTCGAGAGGCCTCCAATGCAGGAAACGGAAGTTCTTCCGCAGGGACAACCCGGGTTCGGGAAACACCACATCCGGCCAACAAGAGGACGACGGCCAGTCCGATTGCCTGCGTCAACACGGTACGCCTGACCATCCTTGAAAGTGTATCTTTCAATTCACCGCTCTCAGATTTCCTGATTTCCCACGCGACGCCGGGAAACGACAAACAGAACGGTGGAAAAAACAATGACAACCGACAGGCCCACCCCGATCATTCCGAAATTCTGCTGGACAAAGGCGAGGGCGGCAGCCCCATACATCACCGCCAGGATGCCCTGGCCAAAATAGCGAATCCCCCGACC
This sequence comes from Terriglobia bacterium, assembly GCA_965263045.1. Classification (GTDB taxonomy): domain Bacteria; phylum Acidobacteriota; class Terriglobia; order 20CM-2-55-15; family 20CM-2-55-15. The sequence continues at coordinate 1,381,745 of CBDHGK010000041.1, read as the reverse complement.
GATCAGGACGGCAATCATGAAACGCGGCCAGGAAATACCGAACATTCCCGCGGAAAGAACAAAGACTTTGAACGGCGTGGGTGGAGGCAATAGCGACGGTACGAGCACTGCGAGGATTCCATAGCGGCTGTACCACCCACGGACACGCTCCAAGCGGTCAGCGGAAAAGCGCCTCCGGACCAGGGCCTCGCCGCCGGTTCGACCGACCGAATAGAGCATGCCACACCCGATGACCGAGCCGAGAGTCGTCAACCCGGCATAGAGCAGCATCTGTTCCGGCGCCCGGATCGAAAACGTCATCAACAGGATATCGTTTACTTCGGGCAGCGAGAGGAACGATGAATCGCACATCGCGAGTACCATCAACCCGATGCCGCCATAGGGAAGTAGCGCCTGCTCCAGCCATTCGGAAATGGAACTGAGTATTTCCATTCTGCAATTGAAGTGCCGGTCGACGCGCCCCCAACGGAATTGCCCCGGACAGCTTGCGCCCCGTCAAGAGCGAGGCTGCTATCTCATTCAAACCCTTTATTTTATCATGTGTGGCCCCACCGAACGGGCCTATTCGCAGACCAGGGGGTTGGCGCCGTCATCCATGCCTTTGGCATGGCCGCGCCAGACCACGTCAGGTCCCCCAGGCCACCTCAGGTCACGTCAGGCCACGTCGCCATTACCATATTGGATTCCCGATAGAGGGTGTGCGTGTCTTACCTTAGCCGAATAGCTTCAAGTCGTGTAGACTGGCCCAACGATCAATTTCCCAAGGGGACTTACAATGAAAAAGATCCTCTGTTTCGTTCTTACCGCAACCCTGCTTGCGACTGCGGCCCCATCTCTCTCTCAGATCCGGGGCGGTCGCCGACCGGATGCCGAAGCCCGGAACCGGGCCCAGGCCCGGCAGGAAGAGCGCGATAAAAGACAGGAAGAACTCAAGACGGCGACTGCTGAACTCGAGACTCTGACGAAAATCCTGGTCGACGAAGTCGCCGCCGCCGACGGATATACGATGTCGATACAGATCCTGGAAGCGAGTGGCCGAATCGAAGAACTCGCCAAAGAGATCGAAGACCTCGCCAAGACCATCAATCGACGGGCCCAGGGGCGTTAGTTCTCTTAACCGTCCTAAAAGGTCGTGTTGCCCCCGGCTGGTGTCAAGACACGGTGGTGCATACGACCTCTCACTGATGGTCCGGCCTGAGACGGCACCCATTTCCACGTAATCGATTTCGTGCGTTCACCGAGCGCGCCTGCTGAAGAATGGGCAACTCGAACACGAGTGGTCGTGATCGGACGAAATCCGAAATCAATGCGTATGTCTCGTAATGGCACACCCGAAACTCGGGTTGGGATTATTTTGGGTGTTCGATGGCGTGGCGGATCACCCTCTTGAGCGCCGGGACCGGAATTGGGCCTGTAATCTTTAAATTGATGCAGCTTGTACCTGTTTTGATTTTCGGATGTTGCTTTTTGAATTCCGCGATGTGGTGCGCCCCACAGGTGTATAGAGACACGTAGTGCTTTTGATTCGCAATGGCGACCCACCCGTCCTTTGCTTTGTACGTCGGCATTCGATATGACATGTCGACGTCGGCGTCGGGATACAGGCCGAGGATTATAGCGTGCAACTGCTCAAGCAGTCGCTTTCGTTCGGGACTGACGGCGTCGATGTAACGCTTAACTTCTTTGTTCACGGCCATCCGTGTTCATATGCCGGCCTAACGTCTTCGACGGGTGAGTACGGCTTCAGTCCCGAGTGATGCTGGGCCAGTCCCGGTCCTTCCTGGCGTCGACGCTGATAGGGAGCACCGCCGCCGGTATCGATATCCGCTGGAATTCGATTGAAGTACCCGCCCGAAAAACCCGCTAGCCCGCACCGAACTGCAGCGTTCCAAGAATCCGGCCGAGCGAGGCGAGAGGCGACAGCCACGGCCGCTGGGCCATCCAGTTTTCCAGGGGCCGGGCCCATGCCTCGATTGGCAAGATCAGCGATGCCAGAGTGAAGGGCGGTACGCTCGTAAAAATCGAAAAAGTATCTGTAAATCGAAGAGACATCAGCGTGACGGGTATGTCCGTGGAGACCTGCATCGTGCCGACATGACCCGACGTCAACGGATTGCTCTCGAACAACTCAAACACGAAACTAGAAACGTGATTGGCCGGAGGCAGCATCCGGGCCGTGGTCAACACCGACACGCCTTCTGTGTTGAGTAGATTGAGGTTCACGCTTGCTGTTTGAGTTAACGATGGATTCGCATAGGCCAGAGCCGTTCGGAACCCTGATTCGTCTACAAAGATAGACTGGGATGTTCCCGTCGATGATGGATTGACTCCCGCTTCTGCGACGAGGGGCGACGACGCGGGTGGCCCCGCGAACAGTGAAAATATCGCGCTGCCGGTGACCGGGATGTCGGATGTCACGGTAGCGAAACCGACACCAATCGCGGCCGAGGCCGCCGTCGACACGAGACGTCGACTCTTGCCTCCTGCAAGTTGCAAACTGATGCTGCCGGTGAATTGCTGCCCGAAGTTGTCGACGAACACGGGAACAATCGTGTTGCCGTCGCCATCGGCGAAATCGTTAAATGTTATCGTGACGTTGGCCGGCGTCGCGGAAGAACTCGGATTCGCTATGAATATCGTCGTGGTGAACACACCACCGTCGGCGATCTGCGGAAAGTAGAACGTTGTCTGAGCCTTCAGAGCTGGCGCAAAGGCCATCAGCAATGCAACCGACAGAAATGCCTTTTTCATCCTATCCCTCCCCATTTCCGACCATCTCTCAGTTTATCGCAGGCAGCGGCGACAACGAATCTGCGTCTGGAAAAACCGCGGCAGGCAGACGACTGCCGAGGCGACGCAGTTCCTCGGCGGCTTCCCTGCCCCGTCCGAGCCGCTCCAGCGAAACTGCCAGCAAGTACCGCGCTTCGGCAAATTCGGGGCTCCAGTCCAGCACGATCCTCAATTTCGGAACCGCGCTGTCGGGACGCCCCATGGCCGTGTATACCATAGCAAGATTGTACTGCGCAGGCCAGTAATCCTGGTTCAGCGCAAGAGTTCGGTCAAACGCGTCAACGGCGCCGGCATAGTCCCCCAGCATGAAACGGACGTTACCGGAGTTGTTGATCGCCGGCCAGTATCCCGGATCCTGCTCGAGGGCCCGCTGGTACCAGTCCAGCGCGCCCAGATCGTCCCCTTCTCCCTGTTCAATGACTCCCAGGTTGTACAGGGCCTCGGGCAACCTGTCGTCGAACTCGATCGCCCTCAAAAACGCTTCCCTCGCTCGCAGCGGATTGCTCTCGAGATGGGCGCCTCCCAGATTAAACCAGGCACGGGCCTTGCCCGGCGCCTTGAGAACGGTATCTTCCCAGAGCGTCACTTCCGAAGCCCACACGCGACCCCGGGTCAGCGTCAGAGAACCCAGCACGATGACGATGAGAGCCACGGCCACGTTTCTCCTCCCCAGCCTGGAAAGACAGAATGCGGCGCATACCGAGATACCAAGCATCGGCATATACAAACGGTGTTCGAATGCGAAATCCATACTCGGGATGACGCTCGAGGTCGGCGCCAGCAGAATAAAGAACGACGTGGCGCCGATGCCGGCCCAACGGTACCGAGGATGCCGCAATAGCCAGACGGAGATTGCAATCAGGACGCCCAGCCCGGCCAGCCCGCCGAGAACGGGCCACTGAAACACCGATTCAACTGCTTCAAAGTCGTATTCCAGGGATTGGGGATAAGGAACGATGAGCAATCTCAGGTAGGTATAAAACACCCGAACCTCGGTCAACAAATAGGATACCGGCCCCACCTCTGCCAGAGCGCCAATCCCGACCGTGCGTTCGCCCAGTCTGGCCAGAACCGCGAGCGCGGCGATCGACAACACAGCGACGACGGTTACGATCCATCGTGCCAGGCGGCTTTTCAAACCCACAATCAGGACCATCAGTAATGGCAGGGCCAGCGCCGTTTCTTTGCCTTCGAATGCCAGAAAAAACAACACGAACGCCAGGAATAATCGCCACCGGCCCGGGCTGTGGCCAACCGTTTGATTGCCGCTTCGATCCAGTCCGCCCCCACCCGACATGACGATCAGCCCCATCAGCCCGAAACATGTGCCAAGCAATGTGGAACGCTGGTAAACGTAGACGACGGATTCAACCTGGATGGGATGTGCGAGAAAAATCGCTGCGGCCGCACCGGCCATCCACCCCCCAACCATGGGTAGCAGGAGATAGAACAGCAGCCACCCGTTGGCGATGTGTATCGCGAGGTTGACCGCATGGAACCCGAAAGCGTCTCCGCCCGCCAACTGGTAGTTCAGAAAGAAACTGAAGAACGTTAACTGACGGAGATGGAGAGGATTCAGAAAGTGACTCCACCGTTCGGCGTTCGTAACGTTAGAATCTCTCAGGATCAGGTCGTCGTCGAAGTGATACCCGTCGTTCAGAGAAGCTCCATACAGGAGAAGCCCGAGCAGCCCGAGGACCAGCACGATTCGCCAATGGGCAAAACTCTGACCGAACATGTCATCTCCCCCGATTGATTGAGGACGGGCAGGATTCGACGGCCGTTTTAACATATCGACAAACTCGACACTTGGCGGGTGGCGCCCCGAAGATGAAAGTTGCGATTGTTCATGACTGGCTCAATGGAATGCGCGGCGGAGAGAAAGTTCTCGAAGCTTTGCTCGAGCTCTGGCCAGATGCACCAATTCTTACACTCTTCCACGAGAGGGGAAAGGTTTCTCCCGCGATCGAGTCCCACCGGATTGTCACTTCGACCCTGGACCGGCTTCCGGGCATTTACAAACACTACAGATATCTTCTGCCCCTGTACCCATCCGCAGAGTCAAGCCCATTCTTAGTTGAAACTCTCCACGGCTCACGATGGGTCATGCAACCTTCTTCTTCGATCTCGTCGACGTCTTCGCCTCAATTTTCAGCTCTCGCTGGAGGGCTTCGCGGAGCTTTGGAAGATGACGGTAGCCGATCACCTTCCTCAGGCGCGGTTCGATGTCGATGAGCGCCGTCGCCAACCAGCGTTGCCGCTGACTCGAGTTCTTCCAATGATCGACCTTCGCACACCTTTCCTCGACAAGGGCATTGACCGATTCCAGGCAATTCGTCGTCTTGAACGAACGGCCCAAGACCCCGTACACGCCGAGCCGATGCAACGTGAGGGTCTCTTCCAGGCCTTCCTCAAGGCTCGCAGCCCCCGATTGGTTTCGCTCCTCGAGCTCTCCATGGAGCTCTCCGAGCGCCGCCCGAGCTTCGTCGTACTCCGGGCGCTCGTAGGCCCGCTGCAGCCGGCGTCGCCACACGGCTTGCTCGGTCTTCGATAGGTATCTCACGACGTTCTCGCGTTTGTGCCATTGGCAGCGTTGGACCAGGGCTCGATTCCTGAATGCCTTCTTGACCGCCGCCCGCAGACCTTTGCCGCCGTCGACAATCACCAGCACGCCTTCAGAGATGTCCAGGCCCCGCTCCATCAACGAACGGAGAAACGGAGTCAGCACTTGCTCGTTCTCCGTGTCGGTCTCCACGAAGCCCAAGAAGCGTTTGTCGCCCGAAAGCGTGACGCCCAGGGCCACTACCATCAGGGCGTCGGCAAACGCCTTCCCGTCCAGGAAGATCGCCACGACGTCCTCGCCACTCAGATCCCGCTCCTGCATCTCCCGAAGTTTCGCGGCACTCGCCTGGACGAATCCTCGAGACACCGTCGAACTCGACAGTCCGATCGCTCCCGGAATCGCTTCAGCGGCCGATTCATAGTTCCGGCAGGAGATCCCATACAGCACACGTCTGAGCAGTAGCTCGTTCACCGCGCCACCCGGACTGAGTTCCTCGTAGGTCCGAAGCGGAATCTCCCCGCCCGCCACGCTGCGCACTCGAGGCACCCGAACCGGCACCCGCTGGCCACCCAGCCCCACGGTCCCCGGATTGCTCCCGTGTCGCCGGCCCCGCAACGCCGCCTCCTTTCGTGCGTATCGCTCACCCGCCAACGACTTCACTTCCTCGTCGAGCAACTCCTCCACGTGCATCAACCCCAGTGGGATCAACGCCCGAATCATCTCCACCTTCGAGTCCAATTCCAGTCCCGAGTATTCCTCCCGGCTCAGGACCTCGACCTCACCCAGCACACGCGACTTCTTGCGTTTCTTTACCGAACGTAACAGACTCCTCATCTCGGCTCCTTTCTCTTACAGGCTTGATGTTGTTTCTTCCAATACCATCAAACCATGGGGTTTGGAGCCGTTTCAATTTCCAACTAAGATTGGCACACATTCCATCCGCAATCGCATCACTCGACGTAGGACCGGTCGATCTGGTAATCAGTTCGAGTCACTCGGCAGCCAAGGGTGTTCCCACCGGCAAGGTTCGACATATCTGCTATTGCCATACCCCGATGCGCTACGTCTGGGATGCCGCAGCAGACTATGCGACGGATATCCCCAAACGAATGGGTCTGGCGGCATTCGGTCCCCGGCTGCGCCGCTGGGACCGGGCAACAGCGGCCGACGTGGACCAGTTCATCGCCAATTCGAGCTTCGTCGCCGCGCGCATACAGTCCTATTATGGACGCTCGGCGACGCTCATCCCGCCTCCTGTGGACACTGTTTTCTTCTCTCCTCCCCGACGACCCGAAAACTTCTTTCTGTCGGCAGGCGCACTGGTCCCGTACAAACGGGTCGATCTGACGGTAGAAGCCTTCAACCGCTCCGGTCGACGCCTTGTGATTGTGGGCGAAGGCCCGGAAATGAAGCGCCTGCGGCGACAAGCGCGATCCAACATCGAGTTCAAAGGCTGGGTCTCGAACGAGAAACTCCGGGACCTCTACCGGCGCGCCCGGGCGTTGATCTTCCCGGGATGCGAAGACTTCGGCATCGTGCCCGTGGAGGCACGCTCCTGTGGCTGTCCCGTCATCGCCTTCAGAGGTGGGGGGGCGATGGATCTCCTCGAGGACGGAGTCAATTCGATCCTTTTCGAGAAACAGTCGATTCCGGATTTACAGTCTGCAATTGACCGATTCGACACGGTAGAATGGTTGGAAAGTTCGGTTCGACAGGAAACGTCGAGGTTGTCGCGTGAAAGTTTTAAGTCCCGAATCAGAGAATTCGTCGAGGGTTGAAGACGGACCGGCCCACTACCGTTTGGCCCATCCATCCGTCTGCGGATTCGGAGGGCGTCTGAAGCGATTCGCAGACCTTGTTGGGTCGATATTCGGCCTTGTCTTGCTGAGTCCCGTGATGGCCATTGTCGCGCTTGGTATTCGAATTCAGGATGGCGGCTCCGTATTCTACCGACAGGACCGCGTCGGCCTGGACGAGGGGGTATTCACGATCCTGAAGTTCCGGACGATGAGACCCGATGCGGAACAGGGAAGGGGCGCTACATGGTCGAAGTCGAACGACCCTCGCTGCACCCGGTTCGGCGCCGTTCTCCGGCGCACGGGACTGGATGAACTACCGCAGTTGTGGAACGTTTTGAGAGGCGACATGAGCCTTATTGGTCCCAGGCCGGAGCGACCCGAATTCGTCCACGAGTTCAGGACCCAATTCCCCGGCTACCACCAGCGCCACTCCCTGCTCGGTGGGTTGACCGGAGAGTCAAGCCCATTCTTAGTTGAAACTCTCCACGGCTCACGATGGGTCATGCAACCTTCTTCTTCGATCTCGTCGACGTCTTCGCCTCAATTTTCAGCTCTCGCTGGAGGGCTTCGCGGAGCTTTGGAAGATGACGGTAGCCGATCACCTTCCTCAGGCGCGGTTCGATGTCGATGAGCGCCGTCGCCAACCAGCGTTGCCGCTGACTCGAGTTCTTCCAATGATCGACCTTCGCACACCTTTCCTCGACAAGGGCATTGACCGATTCCAGGCAATTCGTCGTCTTGAACGAACGGCCCAAGACCCCGTACACGCCGAGCCGATGCAACGTGAGGGTCTCTTCCAGGCCTTCCTCAAGGCTCGCAGCCCCCGATTGGTTTCGCTCCTCGAGCTCTCCATGGAGCTCTCCGAGCGCCGCCCGAGCTTCGTCGTACTCCGGGCGCTCGTAGGCCCGCTGCAGCCGGCGTCGCCACACGGCTTGCTCGGTCTTCGATAGGTATCTCACGACGTTCTCGCGTTTGTGCCATTGGCAGCGTTGGACCAGGGCTCGATTCCTGAATGCCTTCTTGACCGCCGCCCGCAGACCTTTGCCGCCGTCGACAATCACCAGCACGCCTTCAGAGATGTCCAGGCCCCGCTCCATCAACGAACGGAGAAACGGAGTCAGCACTTGCTCGTTCTCCGTGTCGGTCTCCACGAAGCCCAAGAAGCGTTTGTCGCCCGAAAGCGTGACGCCCAGGGCCACTACCATCAGGGCGTCGGCAAACGCCTTCCCGTCCAGGAAGATCGCCACGACGTCCTCGCCACTCAGATCCCGCTCCTGCATCTCCCGAAGTTTCGCGGCACTCGCCTGGACGAATCCTCGAGACACCGTCGAACTCGACAGTCCGATCGCTCCCGGAATCGCTTCAGCGGCCGATTCATAGTTCCGGCAGGAGATCCCATACAGCACACGTCTGAGCAGTAGCTCGTTCACCGCGCCACCCGGACTGAGTTCCTCGTAGGTCCGAAGCGGAATCTCCCCGCCCGCCACGCTGCGCACTCGAGGCACCCGAACCGGCACCCGCTGGCCACCCAGCCCCACGGTCCCCGGATTGCTCCCGTGTCGCCGGCCCCGCAACGCCGCCTCCTTTCGTGCGTATCGCTCACCCGCCAACGACTTCACTTCCTCGTCGAGCAACTCCTCCACGTGCATCAACCCCAGTGGGATCAACGCCCGAATCATCTCCACCTTCGAGTCCAATTCCAGTCCCGAGTATTCCTCCCGGCTCAGGACCTCGACCTCACCCAGCACACGCGACTTCTTGCGTTTCTTTACCGAACGTAACAGACTCCTCATCTCGGCTCCTTTCTCTTACAGGCTTGATGTTGTTTCTTCCAATACCATCAAACCATGGGGTTTGGAGCCGTTTCAATTTCCAACTAAGATTGGCACACATTCTTGACCGGATGCTCCCAGGCCAATGGCTGGCGCGGTGACACGGATCTGGGCGAACGCGTCCGGCACGACCTGTATTACGTACGAAACTGGTCACTGGCTCTGGACTTTCACATTCTGCTTTTGACGTTCTTCAGGGCCTGGAGCGCCGAAACCCGCGACGGGGTCCCCCGCTGAGGCGATCGCTTCACCCCCGGCTCCGGCAAGACGTCTCAGAAGCGTTTCCTTGTGGCTGTGCAGGTGCAGCTTGATCCACCTCCTACCGAGCCGGACTGCAGTCTCCCCCTGAGCGTCTGCTTGCTCCCATTTCCTCTCCAGATAGCGTCTGAGCAGCCACCGGCTCCCGACTTCCATCACCTGGATCGGCCCGTATCGGAGAGCGAACTCCAGCACTCGTTTTTGCCGTGAGTCCTTGATGTCGTCATAGAAACTGCGCTGAGTGATCGGGTCGAAGTTTGGAAAACGCCGCCGGACGAAAGGATTTAACGCAATGAGTCGATCGTAGACCTCGCTCCCGTAAACCGGCCGGAGAGAGGCGACCTGCTGTGCGGTAAATGTGTCTGTCTCGAACAACGGCATGGCCCGATCGCTGATCAGGTAGTTCAGACAGATGTTCTTCCGCAGTCCCCTGACCTTGGCCCAGGCTGTAACGAATAAGAGCGCGATCCAGAGCTTTCCGTCTTCCACGACGGCAAAGAGATCCAGGTCATGGTCCTTCATGTTGCGGTGCGCCGTGGCACCCGAAAATGCGAGCATGCGAACGAAGGGCAAACGTCCGAGTGTGCGTATGCGGGGCCAGAACTCCTCGATGATCTGATCGCTCCGCAGTTCCCTTTCCACGCGTCGACCCACAATCTCGGGGTCTGCAGCCACATAGCCGTCCTGGATCATCACTCCGGCTGCATTCAAATACGCCGCCAGCTCTTCTCCATCGATCCGCACGTCGAATAGCCGTTCGCGCAGTTCGGCCATCGTTAAGGGGTAGTCGAAGTGAGCGGCGTAATCGAGCGTCTCGGTAACCGCCCGCCGGATGCGCCGCGGAGACGCCTGTTCCGGACGCGCGATACGCGAACCCGACAGTCGGCCTCGAACAACGTCTTCGTATGCGGCGTGAGTCTGTTCGGCCGCTCGTTGCCACGAGAATCGAGCAGCCCGGGCGAGCGATTTCGCAGCGAGTTCTTCCCTGAAGTCGGGATCCTCGATCAGGCGCTCCATGGCCCCTGCGATTTCGTCCGTGTGGGTGGGATCGATCAGCATTGCGGCCTCACCCGCAACTTCAGCGAGTGACGAACCCGCAGAGGTGATGACCGGTACTCGACAGGCCATGGCTTCCAGAACCGGCAGACCGAAGCCTTCCAGAAGGGAGGGATAAACGAACAGAGTCGCGCCACCGATCAGCGCAGGCAATTCCCCACGGGGCACATATCCGAGAAAGCGTACTCGCCGCTCCAGTCCCAGCCTTGCCACCGTCCGGAAGAGCTTACTGCCGTTAAACCAGGCGTTTCCCGCAATGACGAGAAGGTGGTCACTGCCGGAAAGTCCACCAAATGCCTCCACCAGTCGCTCGAGGTTCTTGCGCGGCTCGATGTTTCCCACATACAGACAGTAGGGCCGGTCCAGTCGGTACTTCCCGAGGATCGGGCGACGATCCCCGACCTCGGTCGGTGTGAACAGTTCCGCAGCGGCCAACGGAGTCACCCGGATTCTGTCTTCGGGAATACCAAGGAAACGAACAATGTCCCACTTGGAGAACTCGGAGTTCGTCAGAATTAAGCGGGCACGCCGGGCTGTGCGTGGAACGAGACGCCTGGTGTATACGCGTTTTCCGATCGGATGATAACTCGGGAGGCGCTCCAGGCTCATGTCGTGGACGGTCACAACATAGGGGCGGGACTCACCGATTGGCGCCAGGAAATTTGTATAGTGCACCAGGTCCGGTTGCTCGCCCGACAGGAGTCCCCCCAACATCGCATGCAGGTAGAATGCACGAACGGGGCAAAATCGGCGGTCGGAAAAACGGACTCCGTTTGTGGGTGCGACGACATCAGGAGAAAGCGGCCGGTGCGAAAAGACGAAGTACTCGTCGGGCCGCCCGAGTGCTACCAGGGAACGCAGCAGTTCCTGTGTGTAATAGCCGACGCCGGATTTCGGGCCATGCACGACGGTGCCATCAAACGCGATCTTCATCGGCGAAGAGTCAAGCCCATTCTTAGTTGAAACTCTCCACGGCTCACGATGGGTCATGCAACCTTCTTCTTCGATCTCGTCGACGTCTTCGCCTCAATTTTCAGCTCTCGCTGGAGGGCTTCGCGGAGCTTTGGAAGATGACGGTAGCCGATCACCTTCCTCAGGCGCGGTTCGATGTCGATGAGCGCCGTCGCCAACCAGCGTTGCCGCTGACTCGAGTTCTTCCAATGATCGACCTTCGCACACCTTTCCTCGACAAGGGCATTGACCGATTCCAGGCAATTCGTCGTCTTGAACGAACGGCCCAAGACCCCGTACACGCCGAGCCGATGCAACGTGAGGGTCTCTTCCAGGCCTTCCTCAAGGCTCGCAGCCCCCGATTGGTTTCGCTCCTCGAGCTCTCCATGGAGCTCTCCGAGCGCCGCCCGAGCTTCGTCGTACTCCGGGCGCTCGTAGGCCCGCTGCAGCCGGCGTCGCCACACGGCTTGCTCGGTCTTCGATAGGTATCTCACGACGTTCTCGCGTTTGTGCCATTGGCAGCGTTGGACCAGGGCTCGATTCCTGAATGCCTTCTTGACCGCCGCCCGCAGACCTTTGCCGCCGTCGACAATCACCAGCACGCCTTCAGAGATGTCCAGGCCCCGCTCCATCAACGAACGGAGAAACGGAGTCAGCACTTGCTCGTTCTCCGTGTCGGTCTCCACGAAGCCCAAGAAGCGTTTGTCGCCCGAAAGCGTGACGCCCAGGGCCACTACCATCAGGGCGTCGGCAAACGCCTTCCCGTCCAGGAAGATCGCCACGACGTCCTCGCCACTCAGATCCCGCTCCTGCATCTCCCGAAGTTTCGCGGCACTCGCCTGGACGAATCCTCGAGACACCGTCGAACTCGACAGTCCGATCGCTCCCGGAATCGCTTCAGCGGCCGATTCATAGTTCCGGCAGGAGATCCCATACAGCACACGTCTGAGCAGTAGCTCGTTCACCGCGCCACCCGGACTGAGTTCCTCGTAGGTCCGAAGCGGAATCTCCCCGCCCGCCACGCTGCGCACTCGAGGCACCCGAACCGGCACCCGCTGGCCACCCAGCCCCACGGTCCCCGGATTGCTCCCGTGTCGCCGGCCCCGCAACGCCGCCTCCTTTCGTGCGTATCGCTCACCCGCCAACGACTTCACTTCCTCGTCGAGCAACTCCTCCACGTGCATCAACCCCAGTGGGATCAACGCCCGAATCATCTCCACCTTCGAGTCCAATTCCAGTCCCGAGTATTCCTCCCGGCTCAGGACCTCGACCTCACCCAGCACACGCGACTTCTTGCGTTTCTTTACCGAACGTAACAGACTCCTCATCTCGGCTCCTTTCTCTTACAGGCTTGATGTTGTTTCTTCCAATACCATCAAACCATGGGGTTTGGAGCCGTTTCAATTTCCAACTAAGATTGGCACACATTCTCGGCGAAACCCAGCAGGATCCAGAAACTAAAGTAAATCGGAGCGGTCATGAGGAATACATCGACGAGGCTATGGCAGGGAACCCGGGCAACGTGCGGGGCACGGCGCATACTTTCCCAAGGGTTCACGCCCGCGTGCGGCAAGAGACCGCACTGCTCGGCGGAGTGTGAGGCCACTGGTCCGTGCCTGGGCGACCAACATGTGCGGCACTATGTCTAAGTCCCAACGAGCCACGGCGTAGTCTAAGTCCCAACGAACCACGGCGTAGTCTAAGTCCCAACGAGCCACGGCGTAGTCTAAGTCCCAACGAGCCACGGCGTAGTCTAAGTCCCGACGAGCCACGGCGTAGTCTAAGTCCCAACGAGCCACGGCGTAGTCTAAGTCCCAACGAGCCACGGCGTAGTCTAAGTCCCGACGAGCCACGGCGTAGTCTAAGTCCCAACGAGCCACGGCGTAGTCTAAGTCCCAACGAGCCACGGCGTAGTCTAAGTCCCGACGAGCCACGGCGTAGTCTAAGTCCCAACGAGCCACGGCGTAGTCTAAGTCCCGACGAGCCACGGCGTATAGCGAATGGCAACAAGCTGAAGGAACCGGCAGCAAGCTACCAGGGATTAAATCAAGCATTGCGACGTTTCAATCGTTCGGGCTGGGTCCTGAAAAAAGAAGTGAGATCCACGAGCCCCACGCCCAGTCGCGCAACCGCCATTTTTACAAATTCCACGATGATTTTGCCGTAAGGAGGGTTGTCCTCCCGCCACATTCGCGCAACGTTAACTTCTTTGACCAGCCAACGGGCGGCAAACCAGTAATAGAGTCTGGGATATTTCCCATTGAAGAGCAGCTTGTTCTCGTTACGGGACGACCAGTTGTCACCGAGGATGATTCGGTCCTCGACCCGCTCGTAGAATTCCGTGCCCTTGATCGGGAATGCGACGGATGTCCCAATGGCGTCCGGCCTCGTTTGCTTCAGAAAGTCGATTGTCAGTCGGATGTCCATCGTTGTCTCTTCCGGATATCCGAGCAATATGAAGAATCCCGCCTCCATACCGAGGTCCTTGGTAATTCGACAGGCCTCCCGCACCTGTTCCACCTTCGTCCCCTTCCGCATGCTGTGAGTCAAGCCCATTCTTAGTTGAAACTCTCCACGGCTCACGATGGGTCATGCAACCTTCTTCTTCGATCTCGTCGACGTCTTCGCCTCAATTTTCAGCTCTCGCTGGAGGGCTTCGCGGAGCTTTGGAAGATGACGGTAGCCGATCACCTTCCTCAGGCGCGGTTCGATGTCGATGAGCGCCGTCGCCAACCAGCGTTGCCGCTGACTCGAGTTCTTCCAATGATCGACCTTCGCACACCTTTCCTCGACAAGGGCATTGACCGATTCCAGGCAATTCGTCGTCTTGAACGAACGGCCCAAGACCCCGTACACGCCGAGCCGATGCAACGTGAGGGTCTCTTCCAGGCCTTCCTCAAGGCTCGCAGCCCCCGATTGGTTTCGCTCCTCGAGCTCTCCATGGAGCTCTCCGAGCGCCGCCCGAGCTTCGTCGTACTCCGGGCGCTCGTAGGCCCGCTGCAGCCGGCGTCGCCACACGGCTTGCTCGGTCTTCGATAGGTATCTCACGACGTTCTCGCGTTTGTGCCATTGGCAGCGTTGGACCAGGGCTCGATTCCTGAATGCCTTCTTGACCGCCGCCCGCAGACCTTTGCCGCCGTCGACAATCACCAGCACGCCTTCAGAGATGTCCAGGCCCCGCTCCATCAACGAACGGAGAAACGGAGTCAGCACTTGCTCGTTCTCCGTGTCGGTCTCCACGAAGCCCAAGAAGCGTTTGTCGCCCGAAAGCGTGACGCCCAGGGCCACTACCATCAGGGCGTCGGCAAACGCCTTCCCGTCCAGGAAGATCGCCACGACGTCCTCGCCACTCAGATCCCGCTCCTGCATCTCCCGAAGTTTCGCGGCACTCGCCTGGACGAATCCTCGAGACACCGTCGAACTCGACAGTCCGATCGCTCCCGGAATCGCTTCAGCGGCCGATTCATAGTTCCGGCAGGAGATCCCATACAGCACACGTCTGAGCAGTAGCTCGTTCACCGCGCCACCCGGACTGAGTTCCTCGTAGGTCCGAAGCGGAATCTCCCCGCCCGCCACGCTGCGCACTCGAGGCACCCGAACCGGCACCCGCTGGCCACCCAGCCCCACGGTCCCCGGATTGCTCCCGTGTCGCCGGCCCCGCAACGCCGCCTCCTTTCGTGCGTATCGCTCACCCGCCAACGACTTCACTTCCTCGTCGAGCAACTCCTCCACGTGCATCAACCCCAGTGGGATCAACGCCCGAATCATCTCCACCTTCGAGTCCAATTCCAGTCCCGAGTATTCCTCCCGGCTCAGGACCTCGACCTCACCCAGCACACGCGACTTCTTGCGTTTCTTTACCGAACGTAACAGACTCCTCATCTCGGCTCCTTTCTCTTACAGGCTTGATGTTGTTTCTTCCAATACCATCAAACCATGGGGTTTGGAGCCGTTTCAATTTCCAACTAAGATTGGCACACATTCCATGCTGTCCAGTACTTTCTGGGAACCGGACTCCGCTCCATACCAGACCCGAAAGCACCCGCTGTCGCGCAACCCTGTCAGAATTTCGCGGTCGACCAGGTCCGCCCGACTCAGGCACTCGAAACGATGGCTGGCATTCCTCTGTTTGACTTCCGCAAAAAATTCCAAGCTCCACGAACGATTGATCGTCAGAACATCGTCGGAAATCCACATGATGTCAGGGTGATAACGCTCCCGCAACATGAGCATCTCATCCACAACATCTTTCGGCGAACGCTGCCGATGCGAATGGCCAAAGACTTCGGCTGAACACCAGGAACAGTGGAACGGACAACCCCGCGCCGTAATCAGGGATACCGACGATTCGCCATGCCGCGACTTCCAGGCGTCAAAGTAGTCGTCCATTTGAAGGACGTCGCGGTCAGGCCATGGCAAGGTATCCAGATCCGCAACGACTGGCCGAGGCGGCGTTCGGAATGGAAAGCCATCTTTATTGAATATGATGCCCGACACATCCTCGAGCCCCTCGCGCCCGCGATCCAGGAGCCGGGGCACCAACTCCTCGAGGGTCAACTCACCTTCGTTGATTCCGATGATGTCCACACCATGCTGGAAGTAGGCGTCACACCATTCCGAAGCGTCCGGACCTCCTACAACAACGTGCTCGACTCCGTTTTCTTTGGCCATTTCCGCCAGCTTGAACACGTTGGCGCGAGTGATGATATTGGCATAAAGGCCCACTATTCGAGGTTGTACTCGCTCTAGAACATCGCGAAAGTCAGCAAAATCCTGAAAAGTCGCGTCGAAGACTTCGACCGCAAACCCAGCGCGTTTCAGATAAGCCGATAGGTACAGGATGCCCAGTGGAGGATACGGCTTCATCACCCGCCGCTCGATGGCGTCGTACTTGAGAAAGAGTTATTGTCAAAAGTGGTGTTTAGGCGACTGAATCAAGCGGCGGCCTGATCGACGTTTGTCACCTCGATACCATCGTTGAATTTCACTCCAGTAATCACCTTGGCCAGATCATCGAATCCTCGTAATCGTCGCCAGTTCTTCTGAGCGCACTGTCCCAGTTTGAACATCATGTGCAGCATGCCGTCGCGCGTCAGGCACCCCCTGGATCGCTTGGTCCGGTGGCGGATGGTCGCGAAGGTCGACTCAATGGGATTGGTCGTTCTGAGGCTCTGCCAGTGCTTGGCCGGGAAGTCGTAAAAGGCCAGCAGTGCTTCGCTGTCTTTCTGGAGGCAGAGAGTGGCTTTCGGATATTTCGGTTCATAGGTTTCAATGAACAGGTCGAATGCCTTCTCGGCGTCTGCCTTTGTCTCGGCCTTCCAGATCGCGTGCAAGGCCTCTTTCGCTTTCGCCTGAGCCGACTTGGGTAGGCAGTTCAACACGTTCATGGTCTTGTGCATCCAGCAGCGTTGTTGGCGTGTCCCGGGATAGATTTCCTCCAGTTCGGCCCAGAACCCCATCGCACCGTCACCGATGGCCAACTCCGGGATATTCATCCCACGGGACTTCAGCTTCAACAAGACCTCGCGCCAACTCTGTGTCGATTCCCGGACACCGTCTTCGATCGCCAGAAAACGCTTCTCTCCGCGTTCATTCACGCCGATCACGACCAATGCACACAACTTGGTTTGTTCCGCACGAAGTCCGCTGTAAATGCCGTCGGCCCAGACATACACCCAGCGGTTTGCATCCAGCCGCTCCTCGCAGCTTTGGCGGTACTCCTCGCCCCAGACCTGCTTCAGGCGCGATACCGTGCTCGCCGACAGACCTTGCGCCTGGGGACCGACAAGAACTTTTAGGGCTTCACCCATTTCGCCGCTCGAGACGCCTTTCAAATACAACCACGGCACCGCGGCTTCCAGCGACTTCGTCTTTCGAATGTACGGAGGTACCAGCGCCGATCGGAACGTCACCGCTTCGCCGGTCTTGGCACGGACCTTCGGGATTTGCACCGTTACCGGTCCCAAACCGGTCTGCAGTTCGCGTTCAGGCAGATAGCCATTGCGCACCACCCCGGCGTTCCCCTTCTCGGTGCGCCGATCGTTGTGCTGGGATAGCAGTTCTGACAATTCGGCTTCGACTGCGCGTTGGATCAGCTCTTGAGCTCCGGCTCGTAGCAAATCGGTCACCGCGTCTGCGATCGCTTCTCGATCTTCCCGTTCAATAACGATACTCTTACTCATAGTGGCGTATCTCCTTTGGTTGCTTTGAAGTCTCGTAAACAACAAATCAACCAGATACGCCGCTTTTCTTCAATCCCTCAAACACCAGATTCGGTTATAACTCCTTGAGAAAGTACGCATGGCCTAAAAGAATGTCGGTCATCAGTTTTCCGATAATGGCTCAATAGCGCCTGAAAGTCCAACGAGGATCCAGAAACCGAAATAGATCGGGGTCGTCAACAAGAATACGTCCACAAGACCGTGAACAAGAAACACCGCGAGTGCCACCGAAACCGGCCCCCACGTCCATTTGATAGAACCTGCGACGAGGCCGAACGCAAGCAACCCCAACAATCCGCAGGTCGCTGCCAATTCTAAATAGAGGCTGTTGGATCGAACCTTGGAGTCCCACCTCGAGTACCCGAGATACGTCCCATACATCAGTCGGAAATTATCGGGGCCTACGCCGAGAATCGGATGGTCTAAGGCCATCCGGACGGCCGCTTTCCATAGATCCATACGAGAAACTGACGCGTCAATTGACGGTTCTGTCTCTCGGTCGGGACGGTACCAGCGGCTGACGTCGCCCTGGGCGCCCGAACGTTGAACCCCAGACTCGATTTCAACCTCGATGATCCCCGGAATCACCCCCATCCGGCTGAAATATCCCTGATTGCTTTTCATGTCCCATATCAAAAGGTATGAACCCGGGCGGGCTGGCGTGCGGAAGGACGCATCAAGCGTGACGCTCTCGCGCTGCTTGACGTCAGACGGGAGTGGTGTCTCGATCGGATCGTCTTCCAGCGATCGCCGCTCAATGGTGTCAAACCAGCGATATGACAGAACCATGCTTCCTCGCCCAGATGCATTCCAAGTTGAAAGACCCACATTGCGCAGCGTGACCTCCATTTCGTCGGATACGCCCGGACGTTGCCGCAGGATGTTGAAATTCGTTTCGTATGTGGCGGCGATCGGATTATCCGAAGAAACAGTGGACAACCTTTGAACAACCATTGGCTCGAAAAGAGTGGTTGCGGTGAAAATGAGGACAGCCACCGAAACGAATGCCAGAGGGGATCGCCATTCTCGCCTTCTTTCCCGAGTCATCACCCATAGCCCGACATAGGCTCCGACCGCGGCCACGAACGCACCACGCGAATATGTCAAAATCAGCGCCGACCAAAGGATTGCCACACCTCCCAGCCGCAAAGACATCCGCCGCGGCACCATCCAGACCAGAGGCAGCGACATTGCAAAAAAGGTCGCCGCGGTGTTCGGGTACTCGAAAGATCCGCTCAACCTCTGAATGCTGCCCTGCCAGAACTCGAGCATTCGGAATAAATGGGGATAACCAAAACCGAAATAATCAACGATCCCATAGACTGCTGCCGCAACTGACGACACACACCAAAAGTGAAGCACTCGCTTCTTATCAATGCTACCGAGTGCCATGCATACCAACACGACTCCCGTTGTTACACGAACGGCCGACTTTACCGCGTTGATCGTGAGTGCCTCGCTGAGTAGGGCGGATGTCCAGTAAACAAGCGCCAGCGAGACGACCGCTATGACAAGCGGTTCCCGAACCAACGCTCGCCGCTTTCGGATGAGTCCTGGGGCGCTGACGATGGCTGCAACGACAAAAAGCCACTGCAGGTTGCTCAGTCCAAACAGGGTAAGGCGAATTTCGAAGGGCAAGGACAAGACGAGCGTCAGCAAGAGGTATTCACCCGCACGATCAAGCAAACAAGCTCTGTTGACAGGCGCTTCCTTCAGTGTTCCCGGACTGCTCAAGTGCGAAGCTCGTCGATCCATTTTTGCATTGGAGTGGACGTTATCAGATAATTGGCGTCGCCGCGCAGGCTTTCATTTGCGACGGGCTGCCATCGCACTCACACACCATTCAGGTGAAACGAAGCGCCTCATGACAAACATCTTTGTTCAGATGGCCGAAGTCGCAATTCAACAACGTTCCCACAGGATAACAACCCTTCCGATCCTGGTCCTCAATCTGAATGACATCTGCAACAGCCGCTGTTTAACCTGCGCCATATGGCAAAACAACGAGCGGCTCAGCACCGCGGACGCCCGTCAAATGTCGGACACCCTGCTCAGCGACCTGTACGTCGAGATCGGACGTTGGAAGCCACTGGAAGTTCTACTCTCTGGAGGAGAACCGACCATGCATCCCAGATTCGCAGAAGTGGTGGAGAGAATCCACCTCCTCGGCTCCTCGGTTCTCGTTGCCACGAACGGCTTTCTGTTGCCTTCTTACGCCGCAGCTGTGCTCAGGCGGGTGTCCGGGTTCTTCGTCTCCTTTGATGCACCTGACGCGGCCTCCTATGAAGTCATTCGAGGGGTTGACGGCTTTTCGAAGCTGGTGAAAGGGCTCGATTCAGTCCGCTATCTCAAACCCCGCCCCAGACTCATCGCACGATCGACCCTACAGCGTGATAATGTCGGCCGCCTGCCTGAACTCGTCGAATCGGCTCGCTCCCTCGGCTTCGACAAGATTTCGTTTCTTCCAGTCGATCTGACGACCGAGGCGTTTGGCAGAAATCACGAAGATCATTCTGTTGTTGCCGACCGGATACAACCTCGAACCGAGGATCTCGAAGCGATGAGATCCGGGATAGAAACGTTGGCACGAAGCGATGCTGTACCGTTTATTGAGTCCGGCCTTCGAAAACTCGAGACAATCCACCACTATTTCCGCGCACTTGTCGACCACACCCGTAAACCCAGAGTTCGATGCAATGCACCGTGGGTATCGGCGGTCATCGAAACGACCGGAAGAATGCGCGGATGCTTTTTTCAACCCGTCATCGGCGATTACAAAAACATTAACGGCGGCGAAGCGCTGGCGTTTCGACGCTCACTTCGTGTTTCGGAGAACCCGACATGTCAAAGTTGCGTTTGCAGCAAGATGTTGCGGGTCGGGGAGCTCCACCATATGGGGGAACATTCAGCTTGAAGTCCGTCCATGGCTCACGATTCAGTAAGAGAGTCGCTTCGGTCGAATCTATGTTAGTCCGGAAGTCACTGAACTGTTCGAACTGACGCGCTATCGATTGCTACGGGGCTTCGGCACGCTTTCTCTGGAGCTCGTAGAAAATCAACAGGTCCTGCCCCTCGAATTCCAGGAAGTCCTTCCCCGCCGCGTCGAACGAGGAGCGCATCGACTCGTCGATCACGACAGAATCTTCATGAACGACCTGCAGGCCGGCAATGTTGAAACAATGAGACCAGGCCTCGCTGGAGTGGATTACCGATCGAATCGTCAGCCCACCCATACTTCGCGTCCAACCCCGACTGGCGCCAATCGGGTGAAGATCGAGGATGAGCATCTTTCCGCTCGGCCGGAGAACCCGCACGGATTCCAGGAGCGCCACCGCCGGAGCATCGACATAGCCCAGCGAAATCCAGAAGAGAACGACATCGAACGAGGAGTCGGGGAAAGGCAGGGTCCGGAAATCGGCTCGAACAGCGGTTCCCTCGAAGTAGCCGAGCATTTCGGTCACACGATCCACGCCAACCCAGCTCTTGGGTCCGAATTCCGCGGCCTGTCTTGCCGGAGCCCCCGTTCCACAGCCGAGGTCCAATACATCGCGCCCGGCGAATACCGGTCCGATTCTCTGAATTTGTGCCCGTCCCAGTGAGGTGACCGGATTGTTCAGCCCATCATAGACGGATGCAAGGCGCGCGTAAGCCTCGTCCGCTTCAAGCATCAGAAGCCTTCGACCTCAGGCTGCCGATAGTCAACCATCCGCTGAACCGCCCGAAGTTCATACGGATAGTGGTAGAACCGCAGCTTGTATCTCCAACTCCCCATCAGGCGGAGCAGATTTCGGACACCACGCGACAAACGAAGATCGGTCGCTGTCGGGTAGTAGGCATGAATGACAGTTTCGAAATCGCGAATTCTATTCCAGAGAGATCCCGACAGCCACGGTGTCGACGGCTCCTTGTGCATGCCGAACTTCAACCATCGCTCGGAAGTCCAGGCCTCGAGAGTGTCGGGAAACTCAAAGCCATCAGCGACAGCCTGGTCGTACATACCCGGTTGTGGCACGGGCGTGTATATGAAGATCAGGATCTCGACCTCCGGGTAGAATTCCTTCACTCGGTAGATGAAGCGGATCGTCTCGTTGACGTCCTTTTCGGGATTCACCGGATTACCCAGAACGAACGAAAGCTCCGGTACGATGCCGTGCTCCTTACACTTCCTGACAAGTTCGAATGTTTGTTCGACCGACTGCTGCTTGTCCATTTGCTGGAGGACTTCGTCACAGCCTGATTCGGCGCCGAAGAAAATCATCGAACAACCAGACTGTTTAATCTTCTTCCAACTGCTTTCGCGGTACTTCAGCAATGAATCGATTCGGGATTCTCCCCACCACACGATATCCAGGGGCTTCAGTCCGTCTGCAATAGCGACTGTCCGTGATTCCGACGGAAAGAAATGTGCGTCGAAAAACTCGATCGCATTCATCCCGTATTTTTCCTTGAAATACCTGGCAACGTTGATCGTCCGTTCCGCTTCCTCAGGAATCCACCGCCAGTCGTAGACAAGATTGATTCCACAAAAATTGCAGTCGGCATAGCAACCGGCGCTGGTTACATGGCACAGCGTCCGGGATCCCAGGTAGGTCGGTACAACATATTTCTCAACGTCAACGAGATGGTAGGGTAGGCTGCGAAATGAGTTGACGTTCCGGAGAGACCGCGGGCTGTTCTGACGGACAGTTCCATCTTTGCGATATGCGATACCCGGAATACCCTCGACAGACTCCCCGGCTGCGAGAGCCTGGTGAAGCTCCCTGAAGGTCACCTCACCCTGCCCGCTGACGACGTAGTCGACATAGTCGGCGGTCAAGGTGACGTGAGGATGAATGGATGGAAAGTAGCCTCCCCATACCGTGGTGACGTCCGGGGAGGCATTCTTGATCGCGCGGGAATCCTGGATCGCATTCACGAGCTGAGGACCCGGCATGACAGAGACCGCAAGGTAGTTCTGGGTGGAGGATTGCCTGAAGAGTGTCTTGATTTTTTCGACCGGAGCCGGCTCGACGTTGGCGTCAACGATCGCGCAATCACCGTCGAACATACGTACCAGCGAAAGCAGCGACAGAGGTAGGCGACGGCGGCCGCCTGAAAGACTTCGTGGATTGTAAAAGACGATCATGTGTCTGGGCCGACCAGCGGATGCCATAGTCTACTGAATACGCCGAGCCTAACAGCCCGTGGCAGAAGTCTCAAGGGCCGCGCGCAGGGGTCTTCGGGTTGCAGGCGCGAAGTGAGGAGCGGAACGACGTCTTTTCGTCGTGACCGACGAACGACAATGCCTGTGGCCCGAACCCCCCTGCGCCCAAAGGGTTACGGCGAAACGGGGCCGTCTTCGTTGTCGCCGACTCCTCGCAATGAATGAGCATTTCAGCGTCGTCGCCTCCTATAATCCGGCCCCGTTTGGCCGTAACGCGACCCTTGAGACTTCTGCCACGGGCTGTTAAGCCACCACATGTACGGATCTATCGCGTTCGTAGCCCGGTGATAGCATGGATGGGGGCAGGTAGTGTGCCCCTGAATAAGCCTTGACTGACAGCTCGTGAAAGGCATGTCCGCGAGCTGCATTCGCAAGTCCCTCGCGCCGTGCACATCTGTCCTGGAACGGGCCGCCGCTCGCGTCGATCTTCCGACCCCGGGCCAGCCGGCCATCTTCTGCGTTGGCAATCGGATATAACCATGAAATCCCCTATCGCTATCCACGCCGAACGAGCGTACGTGAACGGGTCCTTCCGGTCGATCTCCCTTGTTGCTCTTTCCGGCGGAATCGAACCTATCCCGGCGCATGCTGCCCGGGTCCGACTCGATGAACGCTATCTGCTCCTGCCCGGCTTGATCAATGCGCACGACCATCTCGAGTTCAATTCATTTCCCTTCCTTGGGCGACGCGGGGCCTACACGGACATGTACGAATGGGCCGGGGAAATCAAAGAACAGATGAATTCGCCCGCAATTCGTGCCTGCACCTCGATACCGGTGGAAGATCGACTTCGAATCGGGGCCTTCAAGAACCTGATTTCAGGCGTCACCACGGTAGCGCACCACAATCCGCAACATCCTTGCTTCCGTCAAAACTTTCCGATCCGCGTCGTCCAGGACTACCGATGGTCCCATTCTCTCGGTCTTGACGACCGGGCGTTGGATACGTTTCGGGAAACACCGGACGATGTTCCGTGGATTATCCATGCCGCCGAAGGTCTCAGCCCTCGCGCGCAGTCGGAAATCGACGAACTCGAGGGCAACGGAATGCTCGCAGCGAACACGGTGTTGGTGCATGCTCTAGGGGCACAACGCAGCCAACAGCGATTGCTGGCCAGAAGAAAGGCCAGTGTCGTATCCTGCCCCGTGTCGAACCTTTACCTCTACGGGCAAACGCTCGACTACGGTCGACTTCCGCCGACGCTGAACCTTGCCCTGGGCTCGGATTCTGCAGCCACTTCCAGCAGCGGTCTGCTCGAAGACTTTCAAATGCTTCGAAAGCTCGTCGACTGGGAAGAGGAAAAACTTTGGGCTACGATCACCACGATCCCGGCCGATATTCTAAGGATTCGCGATCTCAACCGGGCCGACATGGTCGTGTTGAAAGACGACGCACCTGCACTCGTCGTCTCCGACGGTAGGGCATTGTATGGCGACGAGGAGTTCCGAGAGTTGTTTGACGGTGGAACACGAAGGATCATCGTCAGAGAAGTGCCGAAGCTGCTCTCCAAGCGAATACACCTGCCGTGGAAATCACTAGTCAGAGCCGCTGAGTGGACACCGTATCTGCAAGAGGTACGTTTTTGACGTCCGAACTTATAGTCGTCAGCTATCCATACCGCCCAGAGCAATACCGGACCGAAGTAAACCAATCTCAATATAAGGTCTTCGTTGACCTCACCCAGCGACCCGCTCCGTATGTGGATCAGGTGTGGGCCTCGCTTTGAAACTGGCAAAACCAAACGTTTTCGAGTGGACCGAAGACTGGTTCGACGTCTATCCGGGCTCACCGTATCAGACCGACCACTTTGGAGCGACGTATCGCACCATCCGAGGCGGGGATTGGTATCTCGACAGCATCGACACACTTGCCGCCCCGCGCTTGAGGAGTCCTCCGGATCACCGGGCACCGACGATTGGCTTTCGCTGCGTCTGTCGAAGGGAAGATATTGCTCGAGCGCCGCAGGGATAACCGTCTTCGGGAGCCCTGGTGCGTCCGGGCTTCAGAGCGTCCGATCCTTAAAACGGACGAATCCACCCGATCACGCCTGGTTTACCGTTTTCCTCGGCGACCCCTGGAGAGCGGAACCGGAATGAAACGTTCATGGCTGAAGCACGTGGGAGCGCGCCCGGGTTGGAGTTAAGGCGGCACGCAAGCGCGCCGCCGACTTCAAGAACCACAGTTCCACCGGCAATGAGTAACGGCCAGTGTTCAAGCGGGCACGGGCCGCCGGAACCAGTAGCCGCACGATTTTCTCTCGACTCGAACTCCGGCGGATGCGCTTGGTTGCGAACGCGATTCGGATGTACTCCCGCATGCGCTGAATATGCCGGTGCTCGTTCTCACTGAGCCAGGGCAATCGCTGGAACTTTGGGTAGAACTCCGCCCACTCCCCCAACGACTCCGGCTCGCGGAGCCCCATCCCGACGGCCTGCTGAAAATTGGGCGCGCCCGGATACGGTGTGTAGATATTGCTGTGAAACTCCGTATTCGGGAAGCGAGACTTGATTTCCCGCATCATGGCGAGCGTGGCCTTGCGATCTGAAGCGGTTTCGCCCGGCAAGGCGAAGATCAAAGAAAAAGTACAGGTGATCCCAGCGTCGAACAGCTTCTCGGCGACATCGAACAATACGCGCTGAGGTTGAAAGTGTACCTTATTCGCCGAACGCAGCATGTCATCGGAGCCGGATTCGGCTCCGATGAAAACTCGGTCGAGCCCGCTCTGCTGCATCAGCTTCACGTCCTCGTCGCTCGTTTTCAGAAGAAAGTTGGCTGTCGACTGGACACACCATTCGAATTTCTCGCCCGAGGCCAGGAATCCCCGGGCGATATCGACCCCACGCTGCCTGTCCACAAGAAAGTTGTCGTCGACGATGTCCACCAGATCGAGTCGGAATTCGCGAACCAGTTCGACGACTTCGGCGACGACGCGCTCAGCCGGAAGCGCATTCCAGGCGCGACCGTATAAGCTGGCGTTGGAGCAAAACGAGCAATCGTAGGGACACCCATGACTCGAGGTATACATGAGCCATCGACGCCCACAAAGCCGGGCATAAATATCCAGATCGATCAGGTGATAGGCTTTCGGCGGTAGGGTTTCGATGTTGATCGTAGAGCGAGGATTGTTTTCTACGACGCGCCCATCAGAGGTCTTGAAGGAACAGCCTCTCACTCCGGAAAGATCACGACCCTCGGCCAGCCGCTGGGCAATTTCGCACAGGGTTGCTTCTCCCTGTCCCTGAACCACAACGTCCACGTAAGGCTCCCGCAAAGTCTGTGCAGCCCGAGTGGACGGATGCCAACCACCCATGACTACCGGAAAATCCGGTCTCTTCTCCTTGACCGCCATCGCAACTTCGATGGCCTCGCTGATCATCGGCCCGGTAACGATCGAAATTCCGAGGAGTAGCGATTCGTCCAGCTGATTCAGGATGCGCGGAATATAATTCGGTTCGACCGTAGAATCGACGACATCCACAGAATAGCCCTGCTCTTCAAGCGCCGAGGCGAGGGCCAGAAGCGCCAGCGGCGGCGCAGCCTCAAGGCTCCTGTAGGATGGGAAAAACAGTAAGACTCTTTTCTTCATCATCGACTCAATCAAATGTTCGTGCCGGTCTCCTCAAATGACAGTCCGGGAATGATCCAGACAAATGGTGGGCGTTGTTTCCAATCAAGACACTCAGTCTAGTCGGTCAGTGTTGAAACCTCAACCATCTGGGAACGACAGGAACGGAGGCGGAAGCCCACTTGCCTCAAACTGAACCTGACCATTAGTGAAGATAGTGAAGACAATCAGGCCGAGCCCACTGACGATCCCATCTTGAAAGCCTTTTCTCGTGGTACCAAGCGATCAGCTGAGTCGTCTACGGCTCAATCGCCGGCCCATACGCATCGTGATCGCAACCCAGCCAGGACGACGGTCTGCCCCAACCAGGTTCATGAAGACGGACGATGGGCAGCGCCCGTACGGGCACGACCCACAGAGTGTGCATCAAATATCATCGTCAATCGATGGGGTAAGCCAAGGGACATCCTTAGAGCCCGCCTCAAGACAGCCAGGTACTGAGGTCTCTGTCCAGCAGCGAGGCCAGCTTTGTAACGTCCTCGCGGTAGTAGTCGATGAGGTACTGGCGATCCTTCGGATCCATGGCCACGCCACGGCCTTTTCGAAACAGGAGTTTGATGATCACAGGCCGCAGTTTGGAGGGAGTGGCTTCGTTAAGCCAATGCGTGATGTGGAGTCGTTTTGCCGCGTAATTTATGGCGGCGAAGCGCGGGGCCTTGCGCTCCAAGTTCTTGCGTGATGTATCGGGGCGAAATGTGGCATCCACCGCCAGGAACTGAAAGATGTCCTCAAGCAAACGGCCGGGACGTCCCCACGCTTCCTCATACCAGAAAATTCGGATGTTGTCTTGCGGAAACCGTTCGAGATACCGCTTCACCTGCCGATGGTACAAGCCAACTTCAAGAAGAGGGTGATAGACGCTCAAATTTCGTCCATCATTGCGCATGCACTTTTCGAGATGTTCGCGGAACGTGGAGCGTATCAGGCCGACGGCCAGTTGGTGAAGGTACTGCGAAAACGCCCGCTCGGAAGGATCGCGCAGAATCATGATGATCCTCGCGTCAGGAAGGCATGAAGCGATGTTTCCGGCTGCCGTTTCCGACCACAGGTAGGCAGAAGACGCCTCCCCGATTGCCGTTTCGGCTCCAACGTCCTTGAACAGCTTTCTGTAGTCCTCCCATTCCGAGACCAGCCATCCTGAACGTCTGCCGTCGTTAGTCAGCTGTGGCAGCTCCCGAGACAATCCTGGTATGTGACGATGGAGTGTTCGGTCGTAGTTTTCGGCACGGATCTCCGACGCGAAATAACAAGGCTCCTTAATAGGGCTCATATAGATTCGCGGATGTTGGCTCAGGTAGTGATAGAGCGATGTTGTTCCCGCCTTACCTGTCCCCACTACAAAGAAATTCGGCAGCGACGCCTTTTGCATGCGATCAGTGATGCCTTGATTTTAACGGAATAGCTGATCTGGCTGCTTCAATGTTTCGTTACCGGATCGCCTGCAGAAGGCGCAAGGCGGAATCTATCGGCGGTCCCGAAGACATGGCCATCCCGACATAACCGGCTTGAGGCGACACGGCAAGCCGAATTTCCGCAGTCCGGAGGTTGATCGTAGAGTCAAGAATCTGCACCTCGAATCCATCCAAACCATGTGCGGCAGGTCCGACCGGATCCAGGTACGACGCACTGCGTAGGACTCCGACTGCGAATCACATAGAAGAATGCGTTTTCCAGCGCCCATTCTTCAGGGACCTCTATATCTCCACACCGAGAGGACGTGATCTCCCAGTGCCGAAGTGGGACCCCATCGTCCCAACCGGGAATCGATCGGTTTCAGGGCACGGAATGTCCGGGGAAAACGACGTTCCAGATGCTCAAGCCCCGGTACGGGCACGAGAAGGCCCAGACTCTCGCGGTGCTCGAGATCGAAACAGCTTTTCAGCGCCTCTTTCAGAAATTTAAAACGATGGTAGTGTACCGGGAACCGGACCCCACCAACAATCGCGAAAGCCGGTGATCGGAATCGCCTCAGTGCGGGGCGCAGGCGTCCTTTAGCCAGGTTCGCTGCAATCTCGAGCGGATAGCAACGCCCCATCGTGACAAGAATCATCCGCCGGCCTGGCTTCAGGGTTTTGCGGGCGAGTTCGAGTAGCCACTTCAGATCGGGGACACAGTTGAGAACCCCAAAGTTCGAATAAATTCCATCGAACCTGCCTTCCCTGTAACCAAGAATGCGGCCGTCGGCAGGCGAACAGTCGATGAAACGATCGAGTTCCAACATCCGTGCCTTTTCCCGAAGGCGTTCGAGCATGACAGTTGAAATATCCACAGCACGTACATAGACGCCTCGTCGGGCAAGATGAATTGCATCTTCTCCTGTGCCGCAACCCACGTCTAGAACGCGGTGTCCGGAAATAAAGAGGCGATCCAGTACGCCCCAGGTCCTGGTCCGGATTTCTACGGCGAGGGGTTTCTCCGAAAACCGGGCGTCATATTCGAATGCGTGTCGATCGAAGGCATCACTTACCCGGGTGTTCCCCCGTGCCTCTGTGGAAGGGCTATTAGACATGGCTACCTGCGAATGGCGATGAGCCGAAACGAATCAATGTGCTGTTCGACGAAGGGGACGCTCAGTCCTGCCAGATATGCCCGAGGACCGGACATTCTCAATCCTGCCTCCGCAGGACCAACAGTGGAAAAGAGGCTGCGTGCTGACCGAACAGTCGAGCCCGTAGCCTCTCGAGAGTCCGGCCGGGTCCTGGAGAGACGTTGATTCTCTCGCACGCAAAGCCGGCTGACTGAATCTGATCCTCGAACCGGGAGCGGATCAGACAGTCGGCCCTGTGTGCAAGGGTCTCGTCCAAATCGTAACAACGCGCGTAGTCACGGGCTCTCTGCATCTGAGCTCGCCTACCGTCCGCTTCACGCTCATACCACGGGGAGTCGAAGATGATCACCACTCCTAGGGGATTGAGGATCCGGTGGAATTCCTCAAGCGTTTCTGCCGGGTCACCTGCGTAATGGAATGACGCGCCGGCCACCACGAGGTCGAATGTCTCCCCAGAAAACGGTAAGGCTTCCATCGGGGCACGTATCCGATCAAAGCGACAACCCTGCTCAAGATAATGAACTCCGGCCGCCAGGCCATCTTGGGAACCACCGTTAACGTCGGTCGCCACGACGTCGAAATGCCACCGGCTGAGATGACCCGACAGCCAGCAGTTCCCGGCACCCGCATCCAGGGCCTGGCCCCCCTCCGGCATCGCTTCAAGAACCCATCGCTTCAGCCTTTTAAAGGTTCGGCGGCGAACCGCCCAGATGTGCCGGTTGCGCCGGGCCTTAAAAGGCAGGTCCAGATCCCCTGAACCAAAGCCCTCGGCGTATCGAATCCGTTCGAACGCTTCGGTGAATTCAGCGTACCGGGACTCCTGCTCGGGAGTCATGAGATCCAACACACCATCCACAGCCCGCGGAAGCAATCCACACTCGCAGCGGCTGAGATCAACGAGAGGCCTCCGGCAGGAAGGGCAGCAGAGAGTAACCTTCACGACGGTAGACCTTCCGGGGGCAACTACGGCACAAGCGTAAAGGGCGGCACGCTCGTAAAGATGGAAAAATCGTCCAGGAATCGAAGCGACATCATCGTCAAAGCCACATCGCTGGATATCTGCAATGTACCGACGTGATTGGTCACCAACGGTGAGCTCTCGAACAACTCAAACACAAACTGCGACCTGTGATTCAAGGGTGCCAGCTGGATTGGGGCGGATGTCAGGACCACCTGCCCCTCGCCATTCAGCAGGCTGAACGTCACGGTCGCCGGTTCGGTCGCCGAAGGGTTGGCATAGGCCAGGGCTGTTCGGAACCCGGACTCATCCACGAAGATGGCCTGGGCCGTGCCCGTCGACGACGGTTCGACGCCCGCCTCCGCAACCAGGGATGACGACGCCGGCGGACCGTTAAACAGCGAAAATACCGCACTGCCCGTCACGGGAATATCGGATGCGACCGTGGCGAATCCGACCCCGGTTGCACCGGACGCAGCCGTGGATACCAGTCTCTGACTCCGGCCTCCCGCAATCTGCAGACTGATGGTCCCGGAAAACTGTTGTCCCTGGCTGTTGACAAACACGGGAGTGATCGCATTACCATCTCCGTCGGCAAAATCGTTAAACGTGACCGTTATGTTCGCCGTCGTAGTCGACGCTCCCGGATTGGTAATAAACAATGTGGTTGTAAACACGCCACCGTCCGCGATCTGGGGAAAATAGAAAACTTCGTTCTCAGTGACCTCGGTCGCGGCTGAGACCGTTGTTTCGCTTGTGTAGATAAAATCGCCAGACGAGGAGAAATTTCCGTTGGCGGCGTTGCCGGCGGCATTGAATCGAATGTCACCGATAGAGCTACTGGCCGGCGATATCCAGTCGAAGGAGAACGTACCGCTCCCGCTTCCTGGCTGGGCGAAAGAGTGTTCGATGCCCCCGGGTAGTCCGAATTCGAGCTGGGTTCCACCGCCGGGTGTGAACGCACCTGCCTGTACCCCGTTAGAATCGACTGCCGTCATCTGAAATCCGAAGAGCTGTAACTGAGGGTTGGAATCGGTCACAGTAACCTGAAGCGGATAGGTCGTGCCCGGGCTCCACATCGCGGGTAAGCCCGTGATTGCAACGTTTCCCGGGCCCGTGTTAGCGGGCAAAAAACCGTGACAGTCGGTACAGTCGATACCGTTCACACCTGATCTGTTCGCCGGGGGATCGTTCGTGAATCCCCAGACCAAAGCTGCCCAGACCAACATCAGCACCGAAGCGAAGTATGACATTCGATTCAATGACACTTTTGAGATCCCTCCATTTCGGCAACAGACCCATCTCAAGGATCGAGCGACCTATCCGAAAACAAAACGAGTGTAATCGTGATCCAAAGACTCTACTCCAGATCGATGTCGAAAGGTTCCCCGTCGACACCAAAGAAACGCATCACGCCGTCGGCCATTTGCCCGGCGATTCCACTGAACAGTATCGTCTGGGTCGTCCAGCCTCCGCCATCGACCAGGTGGGAAAAGAAGGTTTCTGCAGTGGTCGACGCACGCCCCTCATTTGTCGCTGGCGTTGTTGTGAAAAGTATGTTCATGCGCTCGTTCATCCGGTTACGAATCCCGACGACGGCAATCGTGTCGGGCGAGCTCACCCGTAAGACCCCTTTCAAAGGCGAGGGCAAGGGAGTCGCCTCAAACGCCTGATTCAGGAAAAGCGCCTGTTGTCCCGATGCCGGGATTACAATTTCCGTGACCGCGATCACCGAACCGTCCAGTCCTGTCAATTCCAGAGTCACTGTAGTCGGATCGAACGCGATGTTCACAATCGCAATCCCGGACTGTACAAAACCTACACTGCCGAGTTCACCCGAACTCTCCACATACAACCGGAACGCATTGCCGGTTTCCGAAGGCGGCACGGTTGCCTCGGATATGGTAGTGAGACTGCTGTCGAGGGTGGCGATAACGACCTGGGTGATGGGAGCGATATTCCCTTCGTCTGGAACGACGCGAAACGAGCCCACCTGTACGAACGGGCTGGGGTCGGTCGTCGCAAATTCGATGAAGCCCCGGGCACTTAACGAATATTCCTGCGGCGCTTGCGTACTTCCATTCAACGGTATCGGCGTCGTAACACCGGGAGACACCGGCAAAATACTACCCTGGCTGATGAAACCAATTCTTCCAGTAATGGTTTCGTCAGTCGGATTGACGAGGATCAATCGTGACGTCCAGAGTCCACCGGTAACGAAATGAGGCAGAAAAACAGTCTCTGTCGAAGTCACTGAGAGGTCGGCCACCGGCATGCTGCTGAAGACAAAATCGCCAGTCGACGCGATCGATTGTCTCAGCGCCACCACGGACACTGGCAGGGTTGCCGTTAACGTCAGGGCGCCGCGGGTCGCCGTCGCCGCGTTGAACGGCGGCTCCGATATGAACCGGGCCGTCTGCTGGTTTGCACCGATGGTAAACGAGCCATGACCAGAATCGATCGGATCCCGGCGGGAATCCGAGAAGAAGAAATCGATTCGCACTTCTTCGTCGTTCGGGTTGACGATTGCGAGACCCGTATTGAGGACATTGGTGGTGAATGTTACAAACACGCGCCCCGATGTCAGAAGGGGTGAGGCTGAAATTCCGGTTTCCGTTAAGAGCTCGCCCCCTGGATTCCGGAATCCGAAAATCCCGATACCCGAAGGCGTAGTGCTACCCGGTGTCGGTTGGATGCGCGTATAGGTTACCGACGGCTCCGGCGAGTCGATTCCGCTGGTGATCAGGGAAACCCCTCCACGATCGGCTATGGAGTATAAGCGTTCGGCACTCATCGCCTGCGGCATCGGTGGCATCGCGGCCATCGGCACCACAGCCCACAGCACGGCCCCGATCCCCAGGAGACCGGCCGTTACCAGAACAACAAGTCGATTCGCAGCAACCACCCGTTCCCCCCCAATACAGCCGACGAGAATGTTCCTATATTTTTTCACAAATGGACCCGAATCTGCTACATGCTCCAGTACCACGAAGTGAGCGGTCCCCGACTCGTAAGTGCCCTGGCTCGCGGATGCTCCACCTACGGCTTCCTCGTCGGCCGCATCACGATCTCGCTGATGAAGCTGTTCGCTTCCTGACCCAGGAGCATGCGAACGGCATGCGCCACGTCATCGGGCTGCAGCATGCGCTCCCTGGACTTCCCCTCCTGTTCCTTGGGCGAGAATCCGGTGTTCGTCGATCCTGGACAAATTAGAGACACACGCACTCCCGCTTCACGCACCTCCTGGGACAGAGCCTCCGTAAATCCGACGAGGCCGAACTTGGAAGCGCAATAGAGAGCGCGGCCTGCCGATCCGACTTTTCCGGCGATCGAAGCAATATTGATTATGTGACCGCGTCCCCGTTCCACCATCGCCGGTAGCACAGTACGGCAGGTGAAGAAGACACCTTTCAGGTTTGTATCGATGACACGGTCGAAATCAGCCTCAACCGCCTGGTTGATGGGTCCAAAGTGGTAAACACCCGCAGAATTCACCAGAACGTCCACAGCCCCCAGATTCCGCCTGGCCGCCTCTACGACGTTCCGAACTTCCGCTTCGATTCGAAGATCGGCCGGAAGGACCACCGAACCGCGGACCGTGCCGGCCGTTTCCTCCAACTCGGAACGTGTGCGTGAAACCAAAGCCACACGCATGCCCAGACGGCCGAGTTCTACCGCAACCGAACG
The DNA here is from genome assembly GCA_965263045.1 of Terriglobia bacterium. Taxonomy (GTDB): domain Bacteria; phylum Acidobacteriota; class Terriglobia; order 20CM-2-55-15; family 20CM-2-55-15. The sequence goes on along the minus strand of CBDHGK010000041.1, from coordinate 1,348,254 downwards.
GCCGATTCCGCGCCCCGCCCCGGTCACGATCGCTACTTGATTCTCGAAAGAGATCATAATTTTATGCGCTGAGGCGACACGAACACGTGGGGAGTGAAGCCTCAGTTCGCAAGCTTGAACTTCAGAGCCCGCTCTGGACCAGCGACTCCCCAGACGCAGGCGGGCACCGACAGGCATCCGAAGCGAACTGCCAGGAATGCTCAGGCATGTTGCTCGCGCCTCCGCGTGTGGTGTGGGAATCACTCCTCACGACCACGGACCTGGGCGCGCTCCCTGTCATGTCCCCGACATCTGTGTTGCGAAACCGTGCTTGAAGAACGACGGCACTCGCCGACTCTTCCACGAATGAACAGTTGCCGCCGTCAGTTCGAGATCACCACGACGGGAGTCAGGGAACCGGGCCCGAATTCCACAATCACCACCGACATCGGGCCTGAAGGGAACGGCCCCTCCAGTGAATCGATCTTCAATGTCCCGCTCGCGGCGGAGCTGCCAAGACCCGGAAACAGTTCGTCAATCAGCATCGCATGGTGCCCCAGGGCGGGGAGTGTCTCGCGTTTGGTCCCGATAGCTGCGCCGTTAGCGTCGAGTAGCGTGAATACGATGTCGGCGCCCGTGAGGCTCAAAACCGCAACGCCGGTGTTCGTTCCACCGCCGATCGATACTCCCGCGGTCGCCGAGATCGTCGTAACGGGTATGTTGGCACCTGCGGACGTGAAATCGGTCACCATATAGGCAACCTGTGAGGTGACCGGACCATCGGAACCGATCCGGGCGAATCCGACGCTCAGTGATCCCTGGTTGTGGGTGTTGAGGGTCACAGAACCCGAAGGCGGGATCCAGAATGGTATCGTCGGATCGATGACGCTTTCTGGCAGTGCCAACCCCGTAGTATCAAAAAACTTCGCGATACCCTCGACCGATTCCGTCGCTGAGGGGTTCGTCAGGGTCACCGACGTGATCCAGTTCCCACCACCAACAATCTGGGAAATGAAGGTGTTGGATTCGAGAAGTTGCGCCCGCATCAGCCCCGACGGGTTTGTTGTCGTGTGCAGGTTCACATAGAAGCCCGTTGCGTCGTCGACGATGCTTTCGATCGCGTTGAGGGCTACCGTGTCGGTTGACAGAATGGCGACCTCTCTCGCAACGTTGCCGGTTCCGGTATCGCTGACTTCAGTGCTGACACCGGAATTGATCACCACGGACCCGTTCCCTCCGGCCCGCGCCTCGTGGATGTGAAGCCCTGAGATCGTTGCGGCGCCTCCGATCGAAAAATCGACATCAAAATTTACCACGCCCGACAAAATCGTACCATTCCCATCCCGCTTGACGAGAACGCTCGTCCACGCGGTCCCTGTGGCGCCCGATGCGACCGCCGGAACTTCATTGGCTGGGCTGAGCGACGAACTGAATCTGTAGGTTTCGTAGCCAAGCTGGGAGCGGACAACGCCGGATCGGTTGGCTTCCGAGTGTAGATTCACGTAGTACAACTGTGGTGCCACGAACAGTCCGTTCAAGGCCTCGATGCCTGTGCTGTCAGTCGCGTCGATTGTCACTTCGCGCACTAACATTCCGACTCCGTCCTCGTCGATGATGGGAGCCGAACCACTGAGACCACTGCTCACACGCACGCCACCGTTTGTACCGATAGCAGCGTTATGGATGTGGAGACCCCTGAGAGTGATCGCCCCAGGAAAATCGTAGTCCAGATCAAAAACCGCGGCGCCACTGTCAATATTGCCACTGCCGTTCCGTGTTACGGTGACCGAAACGAGCCCGGACGCCGAGCCACTGTCAGCCACCACAGGCACTTCTTCATCGCCGGTCAAACGCGTGTAGAAATTCAAAGAGTTCCGGTCCAGTTGGCCCCGTATGGCGCCCGACGGGTTGTCGCTGGTGTGTAGATTGACGTAGAACTGACTCGGATCTGCGAACAGCGAGTTCAGCGTGGCCAGCCCCACCGTGTTCGTCGGGTCGATCGTCGCCACCCTGAAAATGCGGCCTTCGCCATCGCTGTCTACGAGCGGACCAGAAGAGTTGACGCCGCTATTGACCACGACCGGACCGTTGCTGCCGGCAGCCGCGTTATGAATGTGCAGGCCAGTAATTGTGACGCTACCGGGAAACCTGTAGTCGATGGCGAAAGTCACCTCTCCCGATGTGATCGTCCCCGCCGGATCTCTTTGGACCTGGACTGTAATTCGGGCTGCGCCATCGGCGTCCAGTCCGACAACGGGAGACACCTCGTTTCCCGGAAGTAACGCCGGGCTGAACGACATCACGTTCCCCTGGAGCTGGGCGCGGACGACACCGGAACGATTATCCGTCGAATGCAGGTTGACGTAATAGAGTTCAGGCGAAGCAAGCAAGCCCTCCAGTGATGCAAGGGGCCCCGTGTCGAGGCTGCTGTAGTCGACAGTCCGTGTGATGGAGCCAGTCGTACCGAATACGCCATCCGCTTCTGCAAGGCCGCTATTGATGACAACAGGGCCGTTAGTCGCAACTGGCGCGTTGTGGATATGAAGCCCCCTGAATGTCGTCGACTGCGGCATCAGGTAATCCACGTCGAAAATGACGGTAGCCGCCTCGATGGTACCTCTCGAATCGCGACTCACCCGGACAGTGATCGTGGCATCGGCGCTCGCACCTTCGAGAACGACAGCGGGCACTTCATTTTCGGGTAAGAGTCGCAGCCGGAATACAGTCGTGTCGGCTGCTTCGGCCAGCAGATGGGAACAAAAAATACCGCGAGCGCAGCAATAGCAATCGCTTTTCTCATTTTTTCCTCCATCCCGCTCTCTGGCGGGTTGATCCATCCAGGCATCTGCGAAAACAGACGCATCCTCGATTCGTAAGTTTCGGGATTCTATCCGAGGCTTAGGACAGCGTCAAGAAATGGCTGAAAATTCACCTGAATGCAATGTCGGGTGAATACGCCGATGGGGATGAGGGGCCCATAACAGGGAAAGATGTCCGACATAATGCAATCCCGCGATTCAATCGGATCTACGGCCGCTAACTTGAGGTGTTCTTATTCTGTTTCTCTGCAGTCGATGACGATCAATCACCTTGGACAGGGGCCAGCTCCTGCTCCTTGTACTGCAACTGGTAGAGCTTGAAATAAAGCCCGCGCTGGGCCAGCAGTTCCTGGTGCGAACCGATCTCCCGGATCCTGCCCTTGTGCATGACGATGATCTTGTCACAGCGCTGGATCGTGGATAGACGATGGGCAATGATGATCGACGTCCGCCCGCTCATCAGTCGTTCGATCGCCGTTCGGATCAGCCCCTCGGTCTGGGTGTCCACACTTGAAGTCGCCTCGTCCAGAATCAAAATCTCCGGATCGTGCGCCAATGCCCGGGCAAAGGCGAGGAGTTGGCGCTGCCCGACGGATAACGTTGTCCCCCGTTCGTTGACGGGGTGGTCCAGGCCCTTCTCAAGGGATCGTATGAATGGCCCCATGTTGACGTCGGCCGTCGCCTGGAAAACCCGCTCGGGCGAGATATCGGAACCCAGTCGAATATTGGATTCCAGCGTTCCCGAAAACACGAAAACGTCCTGTAACACAACGGCGAATCGCCGTCGCATGGCACTAAGGTTCATCGACCGAATATCGACACCGTCGAGAAGGATGTGTCCCTTTTGAACGTCGTAGAAGCGCGTCAGAAGGCTCGTGACCGTCGTCTTCCCTGCCCCCGTGTGCCCGACGATGGCCACCGATTCGCCTCGCCCGACGCGAAACGATACATCCTTCAGGATCCAGTCGTCGTCGTTGTAGGCAAACCACACGTGTTGAAGTTCGATATCGCCGCGACCGTCAACGATGGCCGTTGGCGCGGCCGGGGAAACCACCGTCGGCGGGGTGTCGAGCAACTTGAAAATTCGTTCGGAACTCGCCATTGCCGACTGCAGGATATTGTATTTTTCACTCAGGTCCGCGATGGGCCGGAAAAAACGTTGGGAATACTGAATGAACGCAATCAGCGTTCCAAGGGTCAGCAGATCCGTCAGCACCCGACCGCCTCCATACCAGATAATCAGGGCAATCGCGGTCGCGCTGAGGAGTTCGACGACGGGATAGAAAACGGCGTGGGCCATGATTGAATCGAGAGTCGCTCTCAAATGCTCATGATTGATTCGGTCGAACCTCTGGGCACTCTTGCGCTCCCGGTTGTAGAGCTGCACAACGCTCATTCCAGTGATGTGTTCCTGCAGGAACGCGTTGATCTTGGCAATTGCGATCCGCACCCTGCGATAACCATCCCGCGCCTTCATTCGGAAAACACTCGTGACGAGGCCGATAAACGGAACGATCAGAGCAACGATCAGCCCAAGCCGCCAGTCGAGGACGAGCAAGACGATCATGATGCCGGTGAGGGTAAAGATGTCACCGAACACGGACACAATACCTGAGGAAAACATTTCGTTGAGCACTTCAACATCCGAGGTGACGCGGGTGATCAATCGACCCACCGGATTGCGATCAAAGAAGCTGTTGGACAGGCTCTGGACGTGGCTGAAAATCTGGCGTCGCATATCGTACATGATCCGCTGCCCGGTACTCTGGAGCGTATAGGTCTGCAGGAAGCCGATGGCGTACTTCGCAACCAGAAGACCGAAATAGACTGCAGCGATCAGCGACAGGCCACCCATGTCCCCTGCGAGGATGTAATTGTCGACGGCAATCAACGTCAGCCATGGGAAACTGACTTCGATTAGGGATTCGACGATGATCAGGAGGAAAGCAAACAGAACCATTCGCCGATACGGCAGCAGATAGACAAGCAACCGCCGCATGAGGTAGGAATCGTAGGCCTTGCCAAGTACTTCTTCTTCCTGCATTAAACCTGTCCGAGCGGCAAATCCATCCGCGTATGCGTCGTCAGGATCGCTCGGGAATCCTCGGCGTATTGGCATATACGCCTACGGTACCCTCACTCTCCTTCCTAGCCTACGCGGCGTCTCTGCCGCTCTACGTCTATGAAATTATCCTTACTATGCCTCTGCCAGAACTCTCATTCGGTCACTTCGATTTCTTCTTCGAGCAACTGGCGCTGGTGGAGTTCAGCGTACTGACCGTTCAACCGCAACAGTTCGTCGTGGGTGCCGCGCTCGACGATCTGCCCTCTGTCAAGGACGACGATTTCATCCGCGTCTTTGACCGTCGATACCCTATGGCTGATGAGAATGGAGGTCCGGCCCCGCATGACTTCTCGGAGGTCGTTCAGGATCTGCTCCTCGGTGTACGTGTCGACGCTGGAAAGCGCATCGTCGAGAATGAGGATCCTGGGATCGCGCACCACGGCGCGGGATATCGCGGTGCGCTGCTTCTGGCCGCCGGACAAGGTAACCCCCCGCTCCCCGACCAAGGTCTGAAAGCCGTTCGGAAACCCTTCTATATCGTTTATTATGCTTGATATACGGGCCGCATCTTCAACTCTTTCATTCGATACATCATCCACACCGAACGCGATGTTCTCGAAGATTGTTTCGCCAAAGAGAAACGTGTCCTGAGGGATGAAACCGATCGCCCGGCGCAGATGCTCAACCCGATAGCGTTCAATCGGAATCTGGTCGATGAACACCGTCTCCTCGGGAGGATTGTATAAACGCGGAATGAGCTGCGCCAGTGTCGACTTGCCCGAACCGGTCGAACCCACTATGGCGAGCGACTTTCCCTGCGGCACCCGCAGGGAAACGTCACGCAATACGGGTACCCCGTTGTAGGCGAAACTGAGGTGCCGCAGTTCAATTTCGCCGCGGATCTCGTCGTCAACGCAATTGGGAGAATCTGCGATATCGGGGACGGCTTCCAGAATATGGTCCAGCCGCTCCATCGACGCCCGGCCGCGTTCAAGCAGGTTGACGACCCAGCCGACGGCGATCATCGGAAATGCCAGCATTCCCAGATACACTGTGAAAGCGACGAAATCGCCGAGTGTGATCACCCCTTCGACCACCTGGCGCCCGCCGAACCAGAGTACGACGACGGCCGCAAATCCGATGGTGAACTGCATGGTGGGGTAGAAGAGGCTGGTGACCCGGATCAAATCCATGTTCTTGTTCAGCAAGCGTTCGTTCAGGCCGTCAAAGGCCTGTTTTTCGTGTTCTTCCTGGACAAAGACCTTCACTACCCGGATTCCCGACAAGCTCTCCTGCACACGGGCACTCAGGTCCGCCAGACGCTGTTGCGATTCTTGACTGTAGTGATGGATGCGGGCACCAAATTTCCGGACCCCATAAGATATGAGGGGGAGTGGGATGAGAGCCACGATGGTGAGCCGCCAGTCGATGGTCAACATGAGCACAATGGCAATTGTCGTCGTGGCGACCGTGTTCGCCGTATACATAATTCCCGGGCCAATCAGCATGCGGACGCTGCTCAGATCGTTCGTCGCCCGTGACATCAGGTCCCCGGTAAAGTTCCGCTGGTAGAATGAAAGCGGAAGCTTCTCCATATGCTCAAATACATCGGTGCGGAGGTGGTACTCGACCCGCCTGGAAACACCGATCATCAGCCAACGCATGAGAAATCGCGCAATTCCCTGCAGCACCGTCAGGCCCACGATCAGTCCGGCATAGTAAATCAGCCCTTCGCGCGTGATCCCCTCGCTCAGGCTGTCGATCCCATATCGAATCACCCAGGGAGTGGCCAGAGCGAGGCCGGAAGTCGCCACGACACAGAACAGGCCTGCGATCATCCGAAACTTATATCTTTTGAGATAAACGACTAAGCGGGATAAAGTACTGTTTTGGAGCATCTTGGGGGCCATCGGACTATCATTCTACATATAATGAAGCAGCCTTTTAAACCTAAGGGCTATAGATGGAGTCCAAATCTGTTACGGCAGTTTATCCGACAGGTTCGCGACACCGGACGGCTGTTCTGCCGACCGGGTTTGTAAGATCATGAGTCAGACCGCAGCGACTATCATGCCGGTAGCCACGAAGGCCACAAGGGAAAGAGACGAAGACAGAGATCTTGTGTCTCGATACCTCGCCGGCGACATGGTGGCCTTTGACGAATTTATGACGCGCCACGAGCGACCGGTCTACAGGCTGTGCTTCCGGTTTGTGAAAAACCGCGAAGACGCCATGGATCTGACCCAGGAAGTCTTCATCAAGGCCTTTGAAAAACTGACGGCATTTCGCGGGGATGCCCGGTTCAAGACCTGGCTTTATCGAGTGGCCGTCAATCACTGTCTCAACCATGTCAAAAAGAACGCACGGGAATTCGTCGAAGTCAACGAAAGCATTGGGAGCGTCAATCCGTCCTTCCACAACCGACTCCTTGAGAAGGAAAGACGGGCCATCGTGAAGGATCTCATGGGGAATCTCCCTCCCAAACAAAAGGCCATACTCGAGCTGAGAATGAATGACAATTTGAGCTACGAGGAAATCGCGGGAATACTCGACCGTTCGGTATCCACGATCAAGTCCAGCGTTTTCTTCGCATTGACGAAGCTCAAGAAAATGGGAGTCAAGCCCATTCTTAGTTGAAACTCTCCACGGCTCACGATGGGTCATGCAACCTTCTTCTTCGATCTCGTCGACGTCTTCGCCTCAATTTTCAGCTCTCGCTGGAGGGCTTCGCGGAGCTTTGGAAGATGACGGTAGCCGATCACCTTCCTCAGGCGCGGTTCGATGTCGATGAGCGCCGTCGCCAACCAGCGTTGCCGCTGACTCGAGTTCTTCCAATGATCGACCTTCGCACACCTTTCCTCGACAAGGGCATTGACCGATTCCAGGCAATTCGTCGTCTTGAACGAACGGCCCAAGACCCCGTACACGCCGAGCCGATGCAACGTGAGGGTCTCTTCCAGGCCTTCCTCAAGGCTCGCAGCCCCCGATTGGTTTCGCTCCTCGAGCTCTCCATGGAGCTCTCCGAGCGCCGCCCGAGCTTCGTCGTACTCCGGGCGCTCGTAGGCCCGCTGCAGCCGGCGTCGCCACACGGCTTGCTCGGTCTTCGATAGGTATCTCACGACGTTCTCGCGTTTGTGCCATTGGCAGCGTTGGACCAGGGCTCGATTCCTGAATGCCTTCTTGACCGCCGCCCGCAGACCTTTGCCGCCGTCGACAATCACCAGCACGCCTTCAGAGATGTCCAGGCCCCGCTCCATCAACGAACGGAGAAACGGAGTCAGCACTTGCTCGTTCTCCGTGTCGGTCTCCACGAAGCCCAAGAAGCGTTTGTCGCCCGAAAGCGTGACGCCCAGGGCCACTACCATCAGGGCGTCGGCAAACGCCTTCCCGTCCAGGAAGATCGCCACGACGTCCTCGCCACTCAGATCCCGCTCCTGCATCTCCCGAAGTTTCGCGGCACTCGCCTGGACGAATCCTCGAGACACCGTCGAACTCGACAGTCCGATCGCTCCCGGAATCGCTTCAGCGGCCGATTCATAGTTCCGGCAGGAGATCCCATACAGCACACGTCTGAGCAGTAGCTCGTTCACCGCGCCACCCGGACTGAGTTCCTCGTAGGTCCGAAGCGGAATCTCCCCGCCCGCCACGCTGCGCACTCGAGGCACCCGAACCGGCACCCGCTGGCCACCCAGCCCCACGGTCCCCGGATTGCTCCCGTGTCGCCGGCCCCGCAACGCCGCCTCCTTTCGTGCGTATCGCTCACCCGCCAACGACTTCACTTCCTCGTCGAGCAACTCCTCCACGTGCATCAACCCCAGTGGGATCAACGCCCGAATCATCTCCACCTTCGAGTCCAATTCCAGTCCCGAGTATTCCTCCCGGCTCAGGACCTCGACCTCACCCAGCACACGCGACTTCTTGCGTTTCTTTACCGAACGTAACAGACTCCTCATCTCGGCTCCTTTCTCTTACAGGCTTGATGTTGTTTCTTCCAATACCATCAAACCATGGGGTTTGGAGCCGTTTCAATTTCCAACTAAGATTGGCACACATTCGAAAATGGTTCAGGAGCAGGCAACTGCAGGTTAGCCGGCATCAGCCCGAGATAAGCCGGTATACGCGATGTTGAACAAAATCAGAACCTTCAGGCATCTGAGCGCAGAAGAGTTCATCAACCTTCTCGATGGGATCCCTCTTGCCGAACCGCGTGTCGGACATGTCGCCACCTGTGCTGCATGCCGGACAACTTTGACGTCCATGACCCTATTGCGTGAAGACATACTGGACGCCGAAGACTCAGACAGTGAAGCTGCGGATGCCGCCGTTGCGAATGCGGATTGGCTTGAGCTGCGATCCGGAGTCAGGGACCGGCTGCTGGCCCGCTCGGTAAAGCGTTCGTCGGTTCTACAGCGATGGACCGGGTGGACGCTCATGCCGGCAGCATCCTGGAGCCTCGCGCTGATGATTCTTGTTTCCGGCATGACTGCCGGGGGTCTATGGCATTACCAGACCGCGCATCTGGCCACCCGCACGAATGACACGAATGGAACAGCGGGGATTTCACCGACGAACGGCATCGATTTTTCCGTAACGGATTCCGGTCTCGAGTCGGGACTGTTTCTGGAGGAATCGGCAGCATCCGAAGCGGAAGCGCTGGCCTGGTCGCGATCTGAGATTTTCACCACGCTGAATGAACTCGAATTGGATGAAGAAGAAGCACTCCGCGAATTGATCACCATCGCTTTTTCCGAAGATTCGATATTTGACTCGTCGGTGCAATAATTGTATGTGCGCAGTCACGGAAGCAGACCTGTCATGAAAGCCTTCATCGCAGCAATATTCAGCCTGATGCTGTTGCTCGGGACCGGCGTATCCGCAGCTCCCGCGTTGCTGCAGGGACCGCGTGAGATCGGAAAGATCCGGCCGCAGAGGCCGGCGCAGGGGCGAAACCTCCGCGCCCCTGATGCCGCACCGATCCAGGAAATCATCGAGGGATTCTACGTCAGCCGTTTTCAACAGGAACTGGAATTAGACGATGAACAGTTTGCGCACGTTCTTCCCTTACTGCGAGATTCGCTGAGAGAGAGGAACGATCTGGGGCAACGGCGGGCGAGAGCGCTCAACCAGTTGCGACAGGCCATCCGGGCCAACGCCTCGGACGATGAATTGACCCGCCGCATCCTGGAAGTTGATGAAAGCGACCACGCACTCCGGGAAGCTCAGACAAACCTGCTGCGATTGGTCGATCCCGATCTGACTCCGGGTCAGAGGGCGCGGCTGCGCATCGTCCAACCCAACCTTGAACAGCGCATACGAAACATGATTGAGCGCTCCCGCGCTCGCCCTGCCCGGACACCCCGATAGAATTCGCGATTGGGAATCACTGCGGGTAACGCGCCAGGACGGAGACCCTTTAACCTCCCGCCCGTCACGGATCCACTATCAGGACCTTCACCGCCCGACACCCCGATCCCCTTACATTGTGGAGCCTGTACTTTAACCATTGTCGAGTACACTGTCGAAAGAGCACCTTCAGGGGATACATAGAATGCGAATTGTGTTGGCGCTGTTAACACCCATCATCCTAGGCATGGGACACCGAGGCTTTGCCCAGGACTGGCCACAGTTCTTCGGCCCGGAACGCAACGGAGTCTACCGTGGCCCGGAACTGGCAGACACGTGGGGGCCCGAAGGTCCCCGGCGGGTCTGGAGTCGGGAGGTCGGTGAAGGCTTGAGTGGACCGGTTGTCGCCGATGGTCGCCTCATACTGTTTCATCGGGTCTCGGGTCGTGAAGTTGTCGAAGCCTTCGATCCCGAGACGGGAGTGAGTCTCTGGGACTACAGCTATCCGACCACTTACCGCGACGATTTCGGTTTTGACGAAGGACCGCGTGCCGTTCCCGTCGTCGCCGACGGCGTGATTTATAGCCTGGGAGCCCAGGGGCAGCTCCACGCCATCGAGCTTGAAACGGGACGCGGACTCTGGAGCGAGGACACCCAACAGCGCTTCGATGTGCCGAAAGGTTTTTTTGGCACGGGCGGCTCACCCCTGGTCGAGGATGGCAGAGTCATTGCAAACGTGGGCGGTGAGGATGTCGGCATTGTTGCATTCGACGCCCGGACCGGAGAAGTTTTATGGAGCGCCACCGACGACGGGGCGAGTTACTCATCGCCCGTAGGCACCACCATTTCGGGAAGCCGCTATGCAATCTTCTTGACGCGCAACGGTCTGGTTGGACTGGATCCCGCAACCGGAGAGGTGAGCTTCAACCAGCGTTGGCGGTCACGTTCGGCATCGTCGGTGAACGCTGCATCACCTGTCGTTGTTGACGATCTGATTTTCATATCCGCCGAGTATGGACCCGGTGCCGGAGTCCTCCGCTGGGATGGAGAACGGCTCAATCCGTTGTGGACTTCTAACGACGCACTTTCGAACCATTACGCAACCAGTGTCTACTACGCCGGCTACCTTTATGGGTACCATGGCCGGCAGGAGTTCGGTCCAAGCCTCCGCGCTGTCGAGCTGACGACCGGAGAGGTCGCGTGGAGCGAAGACCAGTTCCGAGCCGGAAGCGTTATTCTTGCCGACGACCGCGTGTTGATCCTCCGCGAGGGCGGCGAGCTTGTGCTCGCTCCGGCGTCACCGGATGCGTTTCAGCCGATTGCACGGGCGCAGCTGCTTCCGGCAACAGTGCGGGCGTATCCCGCTCTTGCGAATGGCGTTCTCTACATTCGGAACGAAAACACCCTGGCTGCGTTTGATCTGGTTCCCCGATGAACGGGGCAGCCGATTCCGGGCGGGCCCGTGTGGCGAATAGCGACAAGAGGTATGCGAGATGTTCCGACCGTTGTTGGCGATTCTGATATTCGTCGTTCCCTCCGTCGCACAGACCCCCGCGGATGCGGGGTCGATCCTCGACCAGGCGATGAACGATTTTCAGGCGGGTCAGATCGAAGAGTCCGTCCTTGGATTTGACTCGGTGGCCCGGCTTGTCCCAGGCGTCGCCCCCCAGCTCTGGCAGCGTGGCATCGCCCTCTACTACGCCGGTCGCTATGAAGACTGCAGGACCCAGTTCGAATCGCACCGCACGGTGAACCCGAACGACGTCGAGAACGCCGTCTGGCATTTTCTGTGCTTGGCCCGTTCCGAATCAGTCGAGGCGGCCCGGTCCGCATTGCTGCCGGTGGGGCCCGACCGACGGATTCCGATGCTTGAAATTTACGATATGTATCGCGGCAACCGGAGCCCAGCGGAGGTGCTGCGGGCCGGTGGCGATGGAGTCCTGTCACAGTTCTATGCCTATCTGTATGTGGGACTGTACCTCGAGGCTCTCGGCGACGAACCCGGCGGCATGCAGCACATTCGGACTGCGGCCGGAGATCGATACCGGACCGGCGGCTACATGCACGCGGTCGCCCGGGTTCATGTCGGCGTTTTTGAAGGCCGGGAGTAACTGTTGCGCCCGGTCCGTGGACCGTTCGCCCACAATCGAGACGAACCACGAGGAGGTTTCTTATGCATCGCACGATACTGACCCTGGCACTGATCGCCGTCATTGGAGCGGCATCGACACTGCTGGCGCAGCAGCCCGTGCCCGGCGGTTCGGTCGCCATCGAACATGTATCCGTTGTAGATATCGAAACGGGCGAGCGTGTGGGGGATCAGACCGTGGTGATACGCGGCAACCGAATCGCCGGCGTTGGTAGGGCGAACACCGTCGATATCCCGAACGGCGCGCGGATTGTTGATGGCCGCGGCAAGTTTCTGATCCCTGGGATCTGGGACATGCATGTGCACGCCCTGCGCAGCCCGATACGGGTACTGCCACTGGCCATTGCAAACGGGATCACCGGTGTTCGGGATATGGGAGCCAAATTGTACAACGCCGTCGAAGCGCGCGATGCGATTCGGAATGGAATGGTGTCCCCACGCCTGTTTCTCGCCGGCGAGGGTCTCGACGGTATCGAGGTCCCGCCGACGGGACTCCCGCCACACCCCATCGTTCGAACTCCCGATGAAGGGCGGGCCATCGTTCAACGACTGGACGAAGGCGGAGTGGACTTTATCAAGGTCCACAACGGCCTGGCACGGGACACGTTTTATGCGGTCGCCGACGAGGCGAAAAAGAGAAGGCTGCCATTTGACGGCCATCTGGCGCCCGACACCGACATCATCGAGGCCTCCGACGCCGGACAACGGGCGATCGAACACCTGAGCGGATTGCAGGATGCGTGCGCCGCCGATCCCGCCTCGCTGAGATCTGAGGCGGAGAATCCGCCACCGATCGAAATCAACGTGGACCGGTGCGAAGCGACCATCCACCATCTGGTGCAAAACGGTACATGGTTGACGCCCATGGTGGGCGCTCCGGGGAGGGGCAATCCCCGGACGCGACAGTTCAACCTGGCCATCACCCGAATGGCGAGTGAGGGAGGCCTGAGGCTGCTGGCCGGCACAGACTGGCCCGGGCGCGGGTTCGCGCTGGGCGACTATTCCGGCACCGGCCGCACGATCATGGCCGAATTGGCTGGACTGGTTGAAGCCGGGCTGACACCGCAGGAGGCCTTGCGCACGGCAACCATCAATCCGGCAATCCTGTGGAACATTCGCAGCGATCTGGGCAGCGTCGAAGTCGGCAAGCTCGCCGACCTTCTGCTGCTGGACGGAGATCCGCTCGCTGATATTGCCAACACCGGGCGGATCGCCGCGGTGATCGCCAACGGCCGGTTGATCGACTCGGATGCCCGGCAACAACTACTCGACGACGAAGAGGCAGCACGGACACGGGAAGCTGGCCGGTGAATCCGCAATCAGCCCGACAGTGCAGAAGGGGGCCAGCGCCTGGCCCCACCCCTCCGATCCCGTCCTCAGCCGGACCGGAAGGGATCGGTTGCTGCCGAAAACAGCCGCTGAACGTCGGCGCCGTCACCTCAGGCGGCGCTGTCGATAGAACCCGTGCCGGGTTCTATCCCTTGACGGACGCCAGCGCGCTACCGCTCTACGGGACTTCCGTAGACCTCGATCCAATCCACGATGAGATTTCCCGACGTACCGTGGCCCGCGCCCGACGTCAGCGTGGTGAAACCGACCTCGTCAATATTGCTCAGGTCCACGCCTGTCTTCCAGAGCGGCTGACCGCGTACGTTGCCGGCTTCAAACATCGTTTCCGGATTCAGGGGCCGCCATCGGTGAACGTCGACAAGAAAGACTTCGCTCTCGCGCAAATAGGTCGAAAGCGGCTCCTCGTAGTCTCCCACCAGCAGCGTTCCATCCGTAAGCTTGATCAGCGGACGAATCTGGTGAAGACTTCTCTGGCGTACGCGCCAGCGTATGCGGCCTGTGCCGCTCAAATCGAGCGCGTTATTCTTGTCTTTGAGCATCACGCCCCAGATTCCCTGGGCCACGCCGGTATAGACAACGCTCACCACTGCTCCCGGGTTCGTCGGGTCTCCCTCGTTGCCCAGCAGAAGCCCGGAGTCCCGGCCAACGCCGGGTCTCGAACCCGGCCCGTAGACCATCAGCTCCAGATTCGGGTTCGTCACAGCGTCCTGCGTCAGCTGTACCTGGCCCGCGGGTCCTTCCTTAAAATCTTCTCGGAAAAGTAATGAAGCCGCGTCCTGCTGCGCGAAGGCGTTGAGACCCAGGCCCACAACCACGAGTATCGATAGAATAAAACTTCCTTTTTGCATCACGTCCCCCCTGCGTTTGTTAGCCACCGATGATTCGCCCCTGGGATGTCCACCGCTCGAAACGAAGTTTCTATCCCGGTCGGGAAACAGCCAGCTCCCCTCGGCCAGAGCAACCGTGCTCATGGAATAACAGAAACTTTCGATGGAGTCTACCTGGAAGGAACATGATCTTCGGCCCGGTGGAGTCAGTCGGGCAACACGGTGAACACGAGTTTGCTCAGGAGCCTGGAGGTCAGACGCACCCACCGAATGCAATGCAATGCCGGGTCAGCTACCGTGCACGGTGTCGCCGATTGGATCGACGGCCTCTATAATCAAAAGCTCATGTCTGCGGCGATCAGTGCGCTGGTGCATCGATCGGCCACAAAACGTGATCGATGTTGAACCCAACCGATCACTGCAAAACGAGTTACTGGACGTCGAATGGAGGCCGGGCCATTTCTCCGGGTCGGACACGATCGACATTGCTTAGTGGTTAGAGTGCTCCGGTTTTTTCAAAGAGCGGAGACCTGGATAAGGAGGAATCTATGACGACATCAAATCCGCGGAAGGCCCTCGGCGAGATCGCACCCAAACTCCTGGAACTGACCGAGCAAGTGCTCTATGGCGATGTCTGGGAGCGCCCCGGTCTATCCAAGCGCGACCGCAGTCTGATCACGCTGTCGGCTTTAATCGCGCTGAATCGAACAGATGTGATACCGCTCCACCTGGAACGGGCGCTGGAGAATGGTGTGACACGGGATGAAATCGGCGAACTGATTACACACATGGCATTCTACTCAGGCTGGCCGACCTCGGTATCGGCGGCGCTGCTTGCGACAGAGGCGCTCGAGTAGACCCACGCATGCAATGGATCGATGCCCGGGCAGTTCGAACATGGAGGGTCAACCCACCATCACGGGCGCTCTTCGAACAGATCCCCCGATATCGGAAACTGCGATGTTACGGACCTGCCGAGTATTCAAGATGACGGCAGGTCCGACCCGATTCATTCCGCGGGTTCGATCCGCAGGACCTGGCCTGTGGCCGCTTCCCCACGATCGGTATCGCCGTCGGTCACGACATAGAGCAGGCCGTCCGGCCCCTGCCGGACATCGCGCACCCGCTGCCGCAGTTCCGTCAGCAGCGATTCCCTTTCGAAGCCACCATCGGTGTCCAGTGACACCACCCGCTGGAGGAGCGTGCCCCGGAGTCCGCCGACGAACATGTCTCCCTGCCATTCTGGAAAACGGTCGCCCGTGTAAAACATCATCCCGGACAGTGCCGGCGACGGCACCCAGTAATACTGCGGCGCCTCCATCTCATCCATCCAGGGCTGATTCGAGATGATTTCGCCCGAGTACTCCCGGCCATAGCTGATGACGGGCCAACCGTAGTTCCGTCCTGCCAGGATCAGGTTCGCCTCATCGCCGCCCCGGGGACCGTGTTCGTTCTCCCAGACCTCTCCGGTCTCCGGATGGACCGTCAGGCCCTGAGGATTTCTGTGACCGTAGGAGAAGATTTCCGGCCTGAAGCCGTCCCGGCCGACAAAAGGGTTGTCTTCGGGAAGGCTCCCATCGTCGTGGAGGCGCAGCACGGTTCCGGCATGGTCGGTCGTATCCTGGGCGCGATGGCTCTGCTGCCGTTCACCGACACTGACGTACATCATGCCGTCGAGACCGAAGGCCAGTCGGCCCCCATAGTGCCCGCCGGTTTCCGACCAAGCGTCGGCGACGAAGACGTCGTTGACTTCGGTCAATTGAGATCCGTCCCAATTCCCGCGGGCGACGGCCGTCGTCGCAACGCCATCTCCGGGTTTCGAATAGGTCAGGTAGACCCAGTTGTTTTCCTCAAACTGCGGATGAAGGACCACGTCCATCAAGCCGCCCTGCCGGTTGGAATCGACCGCGGGGACACCAGCAACGGGTTCGGGCTGCAGTGCGCCGTCACGGATCAGGCGGAGGCTACCGGCTTTCTCGGTGACCAGCATGTTGCCGTCTGGAAGGATGGCGATCCCCCACGGATTCCGGAGCTCGCCGGCAACGGGGACGACCCGGATATTGACGAATTCGGTCTCAAAAACATGCGCCTCTTCGGAAGCGACGTCCGCGGTGGGTGCCGCCACCGGTTGCGTGCAACCCGCAGCTAACAAGAAGACGGCCAATACCCCAACCCAATGCCGGGCTGTGAACGATAACTGTGAAAAACCCATTACCTAACCTCCTCGAAAAATAGCGTGAATGACCCGGTCCAGGGCCTTTGCAGTATCCGTCATTCTATGCTGTTCGGTAACGTTTTGCAGCCTCCAACATATCTCTGTCGTTGCTCTCGGTACTGGAACCATCAGAATCCGTCCCCACAACGGCGGTTTTTCCTGAAGCCGACAGTGTCATATGACGTTTTGATTCGACATTTGCGGGTGCAGAAGGAAGGTTGGACAGGTACTGCCGACTCACTCGGAATCTGGAGTCGCCGAATCGAGACCGATTCGGCGACTCCAGGTCAAGGGTTATGCGACCCAAGTTATAGCGCAATGGCGCGCGTGCGCGCCATGACGCGATCGGCTAGAAGGTAAACCGCAACCCCAGCTGAATCGACCGCGCGGGTGTCCGCGTTCGGGTGATCTGGGCGAACCTTGGATTCACCTCCCCGTCTCTGAAGGCGTTCATGTCATCGGGTTCTGCGAAGTTGTTGCGGTTGAACAGGTTGAACGTCTCGACCCGGAACTGGAGGCTGGTGCTCTCAGAGAGATCGGTGTTCTTGAAGAACGAGAGATCCACGTTCGCCAGACCCGGACCGGTCACCGTGTTACGCCCCAGATTGCCGAAGTATCCGAGCCTCGTCGGTGTGAACTGCGAGATATCGACCCAACGGTTGGGATCGCCGGTCGAATTCGTGTGCCCGCCGGGAATCAGGTCCGGCCGCAAATCAGAATCATCGCCGATGCGATCTTCCTGATCATTGCTGGATTCGCGCACAGACACGGGATACCCATCCGACAACGACGCCACGCCATTGATCTGCCAACCCCGGCCGATCACGCCCGCGGCACCGGTCAGATGGTCGCCAAACGGAAGCACGTACGAGCCATTCATCGTGAACGAGTTCCGAATGTCAAAGGATGACAGGCCTCGTTTTTTGTCAAAATCCCAGAGATACATGCCACGCTGGGACTGCTGCAGTTCATCGCCACCGCTGGTGACGCCGGAACCGTCGTCAATGGCCTTCGAGTAGTTATAAGCCGCGCTGAACTGAGGCCCCGTAGCCGGCCGGTACTGGAGCGAAAAGGCTCCACCGTGGAAGTAGGTGTTGCCGGCCGTGCTTTGGAACCGCATTTCTCCAAAGTTCGGATTAATTGAATCGCTGCCCTCGGGGAAGAACTTGTCCGTGCCTGGCGGCGGCTGTTCCGGCCAACCCTCCCATCGGTTGAGGTTCCCCGACGACTGGTTCCAGAGATGCAGGCCGCGCGATCCCGTATATTCCGCCGATGCCATCCAGTCGTTCCCAAACTGTTGCTGTAGTGTAAGGTTCCAGCGGTAAATATACGTCAGGTCCAGCTCCTTCTGGAAAGTGCGGATGTTGGTCCGGGCGCGCGCCTCGTCGATCTGTGTAAAGTAGGCATTGGGGAAGTCGATCTCCTCACCGATGTTCGCCCGGATACGGCGGTCATCGATGCGGCCCACCAGGTTGAAAGGCGGCAGCTCCTGCAGCGCTGTGCGGATGTTGTACAGCATGGGGTGCTCGTAGAATATACCGAAGCCGGTACGGATCGACGTTCTCTGAGTCGGCGCCCAGACGATGCCGATACGCGGACTGAAAGCTTTCTTCGTTGGGTTCTCATAGAGAACGCCCAGGGTGACCTCTTCGGCGAAGAAATTCTCCAGATTGGAGAATTTGTCATCCACTTCGGTGGGGACGCTGGCCGTTTCGTAACGTACGCCTAAATTGAACGTGAGCGTGTCCGTGGCCCGCCAGTTATCCTGGAAGTAGAGCCCCAGGAGGTGCTGGCCCATATCGCGGCTCCGGTTGCCCCCTTCCGGGAGCTGCACCTCGAATCGCCGCGGAATGCCCTCCAGGAAATGCTCCATGCTCCTGAAGCTAAAGATGCCGTTGCAGCCACGACTGCAGGAACGCATGTTGTAGTTGAAATACGTCCACTCGCCCCCGATCCGAAACGAATGGTCACCCCGGATCGTGGAAAAGCCGTCCTTTAGAGTGTAGCTCTGCTGCCGGTAATATGATGGGTCCACGCGGTAGCCAATGCTGCTGATGCCACCGCTGATCCCAATCTGGCCCATCCGCGTCCGCTCCGCGCGGAACAGCAGTCCCCGTGATTCCCAATCGAAGTCGCTCAGTACGATGGCGCCCCCGGGCTCACTGTCGCTGTAGCTGAAGTTGAATTCGTTGACCGAGACGCTGGAGAGGACACTCGTCCACTTGGCTCCGAGCAGGTGCTTTTGGCTGGACGTTCCCTGCGCGTTCGTAGTCCCAAGAAGGCCAAAGGGCGATCGATCTCCCTTGTCGAAGTTGTAGGTTCCCGAGATCCTGTGATCGGCATTGACCTCGTAGTCAATCTTAGTGACAAAGAAGTTGTTGTTCGCGGGCTCGTTTTGCGTGCCGGCAATGAGCGTCCGGTCGCCGAGGTCCGAGACAATATTGTTTCCCTGCCCGGGTACCGGCCAGAGATCCAGGTAGGGCAGCACGACAGGGTTGATATCAACGATGGTGCCATCGGCCAACCTCCCCGCGCGCGCGTTCACGCTCGGGACGTTGGCGGTGACGGTTTCGCCTTTCCTCTGCCGGTACCCCTCATAGCTGGTGAATAAAAACAACCTGTTCGGTATGATCGGTCCGCCGACGGAGCCACCGAACTGGTTCTGTCTGAAGTGCGGCTTTGGATTCCCGAATTCCTTGTCGAAGTAGTTTTCGGAATTCAGGGCGTCATGGCGGAAAAACTCGAAAAGCGAGCCGTGCCACTCGTTCGTTCCGGACTTGGTCACAGCGCTGACGATGCCGCCCGCGGCGCTTCGGTATTCCGCCGAGTAGTTGTTCGTTATGATTTGGAGCTCCTGCACCGTCTCGGCGCCCATGAGGGCACCGGAAACGCCCTGGGCATTGCCGGACAAGTCCTGATTGGACACGCCGTCGAGCAGGAACAGGTTTTGCGTGCCGCGCGCGCCGGCCACACTGAACTTGTCACCCATCCCGCTGAACACGCCCTGGTCGCCCGAGCTGCCGACCTTCAGGATGCCGGGTTGCAAAAAAGCGAGTTGGGTCAGGTCGCGGTTGACGAGCGGAAGGTTTTCGACTTCCACGTTGTCGATCAGGTGTGAGACGGTAGCCACTGTCGTTTCGACCAACACCGCGGCGGCCACAACTTCGATGGTCTGGGCCACCTGGCCCACTTGCAGGACAATGTCGATGACAGCCGTCTGCCCGACGGTCACTGCGACACCCTGTCGGATCGCTGTGCCGAAACCGGGCAGCGCGGCCGTCACTTCATAGGTGCCGATGGGCAGATTCGGGGCTTCGTACCGTCCCACCTCGTTCGAGACCAGATCCCGCGTCGTTCCGGTGTCCGTGTTCGTGAGGCTGACATCGACACCCGGAATGAGGGCCTGCGATTCGTCGGTAATGGTCCCCGCAATCGTGCCCGTTGTCAGCTGGGCCGAAGCCGTTCCCGTTGTCACCGTCAGTAGCAGAATCAGTGTGAAGATCCTAATTTTTAAAGGTCGAATGTTCTTCAAGAAGCTGTCCCATGTAGCTGCCATATTTCCTCCTCAGTTTTGCATGCGATCGATGGATCAAATGTTGTCCAGGTATACCCCGGTTCCAACCTATTGTCCAGGCGCGACACTTGTGTGCCCTATACGCAAACGGGGCAGGCCTCCCTGCTTGAGAAATGACTCACAACTTGACGTTCAGTTGTGAAGTCTCATTATCTTGGGCCAGTATACCCGTCTCATGCGCCAGTATACCCGTCCTTAACGAAGAACGATGAAAAATTACGGAGAGTCACATCGCCCGCGTCTCTGTGCGTCGCCGGTGGCATCAAAGCAAGTCGCTGTTTTGCCACCCGCGTCCGCACGCCACCAACCCAATTCCCCGTGCTCAAGCGCCGGAATTGCCTCGCAAACACACCCGCATCATCGACCAATGTCCTCTTATTTCCAGCGCTGCAACAGCTTGGCACTCGCTTCCGGCTACTTCGCACGCCCTCTGAATCCGTGGGCGACCATGTCGACCTGATAGAGCGAACCCGCGCCTGCGATGTAGAGCGTTTTCTTCTCGGAGCCGCCGAAGGCGACGTTCTGACAGTCCCTGGGTGGACACCGGACTGGGATCGTACCCACGTGCTCGCCCTGTGGGCTCAAGATCTCGATTCCGGCACCGGTCGCAACGTAGAGTCGACCGACGGCGTCAATCGTCATCCCGTCCGCGTAGGTCTCAATCCCACTCAGGCCGTTGTCCCGGCTGCTCCGGCCTTCGAGCGTGCCGAAGTCGCGCCGGTTACCCACCCGACCATCCGGCCCGATATCCCACGCGATGATGTGGACGCTATTTGAATCACTGACGTACAGCGTGTTCTCGTCCGGACTCAACTGGATGCCGTTGGAAAGGCAAAGACTTCGAAAAATCGAAATCAATTAATACCAGTGGTTCTCCCGAGGGTTGGAAGGGGTGTTCTCAAGACTGCCGGCCTCCAATTTTTTGCTTTTTGACTGACAGCGGGTCATGGTGCAGAATATTTTCTGGAAGTCGCCGGAAAACCAACCCGATCCCGATCGCGCTGTGGGTGAGTTCCAGGTTCCAAGTTGTTCGCGAGGAGTGTGCGGATGCCGATCACACCTATCACATCCATGAGACGACGCCTTGTGGGCCGGATGGTTAGAAGCTGTCTCGCCCTCCCGACACTCCTTGTTCTAAGCGCACCGATATCGGCCCACGCGCAGACGCCCGAATCCGGCCGGCTTCCTGTCCCCGAAGTCGATCTGGACGATATGCGGGTTCAAACCCGTACGAATACTGGGGAGATGAGACTCGGGCGTCAGGCGACACGCCGGTTCGAGCGGCGGGTGAGGCTGGTCGAAAATGTCGCTGTTCAGGAATTCGTAGACCGAATCGCGCAGAATCTCGCCCCGCACTCCGGTGCCAGTGTCCCGATCACCATCAAGGTGGTCGATGCGGACGAATTGAACGCCGTCTCGTTCCCGGGCGGCTTCTTGTATGTCAGCAATGCACTGATCCTCGCGATGGACGACGAAGCAGGGGTTGCAAGCGTCGTGGCCCACGAAATTGCCCACGTGGTGGCGCGCGACGGTATGAAGAACAACCGATACCTGGGAACGGCCGGCGGATCCGGATCCGATTCCAGAGTCATACAGTTCTCCGACAGCACTGAGGGAACCAACGAATTCGAAAACTATCTCCCGCCTCTGTTATTTCTTGGATCGCAGCTTGAAATCGACGCAGACTCCCAGGGGATCCAGTACATGCAGAAAGCGGGCTACGATCCCAACGCCCTTGTGGGGTTTCTAGAAAAGCTGCACACAAAGGAAGAGGCCGAGCAGCGAAACGTACTGCGCATGTTTCAAACCTACCCGGCGACAGCCGAGCGGATTCGCCTGGCCCGGGAGCAAATCGCCGCGAGCCCAACGACCGGGAGTGCGAGGGCCGACACGACCACCGAGCTTCAAAAGATCAAAACGCTGTTGATGGACTACGCGGCGAGCCATCCCCGCCCCGAATAACCTGGGTCCGAGACTACAGGGTTGGGGCGGCCGACATGCCCGCAAAGATCAACCGCTGAAAGCCGTCTCCCGTTGCGGCGATATAGAGGTTGCCCTCGGAGTCCGTCTGGATCTGATGGCCCGCACCGATGACGCCTTCACCTTCGATCGTCGTCAGCAACTCGAGGGTCTGCCGTGCGAACACCATGATCCCGGCACCGCCTCCGACGTAGAGGAACTGTTGCTCCGGGTCCGGCGAAAGGGCGACGTTACGTGCAAACGGCGCCTCTCCCCAGACGATCTGGTCGAGGTATTCCCCGTCAATCGTAAACACCTGCACGCGTCTGTTTTCGCGGTCCGCCACATACACGAGACCGTCCCGCGACACACGAAGCGCATGGACGATGCTGAACTGATCGGGGCCGGGTCCGTCGGGCACGGAATTGAGCGTGATGTTCGGACAGTTGTCTTCGTCTTCGGGTATGTTGCCAAAGGCGCCCCACATTCGCCTGAAAGAACCGGTGTCGGCATCGAAGACGGCGACGCGGTGGTTGCCGTAGCCATCGGCGACGAACAACTCGTTCGTCGGTGGATGAACCGCCGCATCCGCGGGTTCATGCAGATTCTCCGTGTCCGCATTCCCGCCGCTCGCATCGCTCTGGCCCAATTGCATGACGAACTCGCCGTCGAGGGTAAATTTCAAGAGTTGATCGTCGTCGACCGGTTCGAGTCCGGGCAGGTTTCGGGCCGCACAGTTGTTGCCGCCCAGCCAGGCATAGCCCTGATAGTCGATGTGGAGTCCGTGCTCTCTCTGCGGCCAGTCATAGCCGGCCCCCGCTCCACCCCAGGCCCTGAGGAATACACCGTCGGGATCGAAGCCCAGCACCGCGGGCGCGGCCATGGCGGCGTCATCTCCAGAAAGCACCCGGGGACGGTGGAGGATCCATGCGTTGTCGTCGGCATCGATCGCGATGCTGGAGACATCACCGAGCTTCCATTGTTCCGGAACCTGAGGCCAGTCTGGGTCGACGCGGAACGTTGGGATTTCACGGGTCGCCGATGCGGAGTCGACTAGCGTTACTCCCGGATTCTCGGACGGCTGGCAGGCAACCGAGGTCAGCGTGGCCAACGTGGCGAGAATAATCAGAAGTCTATCGATTGGTATCCTGCGGTTCATGCCGACCCCCTTTGACGCGCTGCGACTACAAAGCCGTCTGGCGCGATCCATTGCATGTTCGATTTCTACCGGACGCCATTGGCGGTAGTCAAGAGTCTCGTGTAACGGCACCAATTGCAATCATTGCCACCAATTCTCCACGACCCGATTGACCGAGATGTGACCACGACACAATACGTGCGAAACTATTCTCGCCGTCAAAGGTCAATCGCACAATCAGGGTTGTACCCTTGGCCACATCCATGGTTATGCGAAGATAAGCCCTGAAGTGACTTAAATTCAGGGCCGACCGTCAAATGAACTCTCCTTCGCCTACGGCTCACGGCCCCCTTCCAATGAGGGGCTATGGTTTAAGCTGTCGCTTCGAGCAAGGTCGCGTGGGTGCATCGGACGTTGCAATAGCGGAAACGGTTTGACCGACAGGCGAGGGCACATTGGCCCGGCCGGTTTCCACACCCAATCTTAAGGAGGTTTTCATGCCCAGAGCAGCCTGGATATCGCGCAGCGCGGTCCGTATTTCAGGTCTGTCTTTGATGGCTCTGTTGCTGACCGTCGCATGTTCGACCGCACCCACAGTCGAGACAACAGCCGCGACAGCGGTCGTGTACGAGGGAGCCACGCTCATTGTCGGCGACGGGGGCGAGGCCATCGAGGACTCCGTCTTCGTTGTCGAAAATAATCGATTTACTGCGGTCGGGCCAAGCGGACAAGTGGAAATCCCCACGGGCGCTCGGAGTGTCGATCTGACCGGGAAGGCCGTTATGCCGGCGATCATCGACGCCCACAAGCACCTGACAAACGGTCCGGGAGCGAATTCGCGCGCGGCTCTGGTCGAGGAGCTCGAGCGTCTGGCCTACTACGGAGTGGGTGTGGCCGTGAGCATGGGCCGGGACGCGGGCGATCTGGCATACGAGGTTCGGGACGAAAGTATTCCCAACGCCGCCCGACTGCGCACCGCGGGCCGCGGCATCTCCGCGCCGGAGCCCGGACGCAATGACATTCCCTACTGGATCACGAGTGAAGACGAAGGCCGAGCGGCCGTTCAAGAGCTGGCCCGGCGGAATGTCGACCTCGTCAAAATCTGGGTGGACGACCGGGAAGGCCTGGTGACGAAGTTGAGCCCGGCTCTGTATGGCGCCGTCATCGATGAAGCGCATGCACAGGGTCTCCGCGTCACGGCGCATGTGTTTGCGCTCGAAGACGTGAAGGGACTCCTTCGGGCGGGCGTGGATGCATTCGCGCATCAGGGCTGGGACGGCGCCGTTGACGATGAACTGATCGACCTTTTCAGAGAACGACCGGACGTGATCGTGGTGCCGGTGCAATTTGGCGGAGCCGTAGCGGGGGACCTCGGCTGGCTGAATGAAAGCGTGCCCGCCGATCAGTTACAGCAGCTTCAGGCAGCGAGCGTCCCCGGAGCCGACGATCGCCCCGGCGGCCATCCCCGTCAGGACTTCGAAATCTGGGCCGACAATCTGTCCCGACTTCACACGGCCGGTGTTCGGATCGCATTCGGCACCGACAGCGGCGAACCCTGGGCGCCCCACTTCGAGATGGCCGCGATGGTGGCTGCAGGCCTGACGCCGGCCGCCGTCATTGTGGCGGCAACCGGCAATTCCGCCGAACTCCTGCAATTCGACGACGTCGGGACGATCGAGACCGGCAAGAGCGCGGACTTCATCGTGCTGGAGGGCAACCCGCTCGACGACATCACCAACACCCGGCGCATCTACGCAGTCTATCTGAGGGGAAGCGAAGTGGATCGCGCCGGACTGAGGGCGCGGTGGCTCGCCAATCCGCAATAAACACCGTGGGTGGCTGACCCATCGATCCACACGAGTCCTTCGGCTTCGACGAAGTAGTCGTCGAATGTCACGGGTCCGAATATAATTGCCTCACACATATGCAAATGTCAGGAACCATAGGAGTCATCAGCCTGATCGGAGTGGCAACCGTCGGGGGCATGGCTCAGCTTTCCGGTACTCCCGTCATGGGGCAGGAACCGGGACCTGAGGCGGTGCGTTCTCAACTCCTCTGGCTGGACCGGGATGGGCAGCAACTCGCCACCCTGGGAGGCCTGGAGGACTATGGGAACATCGAACTGTCTCCTCTCGGAGACCAGGTGGCCGTCGCGTTGACGGACCCCGCAGTGGGGACACGGGATATCTGGCTGTACGACGTGGTCGACGGGGGTCGCAGGCGTTTCACTTCGAGCCCGGCGGATGAGAACTGGATGATCTGGTCGCCCGACGGAAGCCGCGTGGTTTTCAACCGGTTCGAAGAAAACGCACTGAGCCTTTACCAGACGGTTGCCGACGGAACGGGACCCGAAGAACTGCTCATCAGCGACACCGACGGCAAGTGGCCCGTCAGTTGGTCTCCCGACGGCGAATTCATCCTGTACGTCACCAACAGCCGGGGCACGGGCAACGATCTGTGGGCCTTGCCCATGTCGGGCGATCGCAGGCCGTTTCCGATATTGCAAACGCGCTTTGCGGAAAACTGGGCTTCGTTTTCTCCCGATGGACGTTGGATCGATTTCAGTTCGAATGCGTCCGGCCGCCCCGAAGTCTACGTGACGCCGTTTCCACTTTCGGACCGCCAGTGGCGGATTTCGGAGGGTGGCGGAATGCAATCGCGGTGGCGCGGCGACGGGAGGGAACTCTTCTACATGGCTCCGGATCAAACGTTGATGGCCGTGGACTTCCGGAGTCAGGATTCCGATCTCCAGGTGCGTTCGCCGCGGGCCCTGTTTGAGATCCGCCCTCCGCGGCTGTCCTACCGCGCTTACCATCCCACCGATGGCGAGCGCTTTCTCGTAAACCGCCTGATCATCGCTCCGGGACGCGATAGCCAGCTTGCCGAGTAACGCTCACGGCCGTGGGCGCTCTCTTCTTCTTCCCTGCCATTGCCGGAGGGCTATCCTGGGTTTCTCACCCGTTGAGAGGCAACGTTGATTGGAGCTCGAGATCTCGGAGATCTGGGACGGACACCTATTGAGTATCGCATAATATAGTGACATTCTGTCATGAGTGTCCTATACTTCCTGCATGGGAAATCCAGCAGGAGTTCGACGCGACTTTGATGCATTAGAGCGGCGACGTATGGAAGCCGCGAGACTGTTAAAGCAGGGCCTGTCGGAAGCGGAGGTGGCCCGCCGAGTCGGTGCCCACCGGCAGTCGGTGAACCGCTGGTCTCAACAACTCGCTGAATCAGGAAAGCAGGGACTGAAGCAGGCTGGGCGGGCGGGCCGCAAGCCAGGGCTGAGCCCGGCGGATCTGAAGAAGATCGAGCGGGGACTGAAACGCGGACCCGAAGCGTTGGGGTACGACACGAGTCTGTGGACCGGGTGGCGTGTCGCCCATCTGATCGAAGAGGAGTGCGGTGTTAGATATCACCCCGGACACGTCTGGCGGATTCTGCAGCAGATGGGCTGGAGTTGCCAGCGGCCAACGGGTCGGGCGCTGGAGCGCGATGAAGACGCGATCCTTCGGTGGAAGAAGACAAGCTGGCCCGGGATTAAAAAAAAGCCCGGAAAGAGGGCCGGACGATCGTATTCGTCGACGAAAGCGGGCTGACGGAACGACCGCATCGGTACCGCACCTGGTCGCCGCGCGGGCAGACTCCGGTCCTGCAGTACCACTTCAACTGGAAGAGTCTGTCGGCAATCGCCGGAGTGACCTGGTGGAACTTCTACTTCAGGATGTATCCGGGAGCCATCCGCAGTCCGCAGGTTGTCGAATTCCTGAAGCATCTGATGCGTCACATTCCCGACCCTCTGTTGGTGATCTGGGACGGGCTGCCGAGTCATCGGAGCCGCATGGTCCGAGACTTTGTCGCCGAAACTCAGGGCCGACTCGTTCTGGAACGTCTGCCGGCGTATGCACCGGAGCTGAATCCAGTCGAATATCTGTGGGGCTACTGGAAGCATCATGAACTGCCGAACTTCTGTCCCAAAGACTTCGGCCAGCTCAGCGACCATGCACGTCGGGCACTGTGCCGGATGCGGCGCCGGCCGCGACTTGTCACGGCATTCTGGAAGCAGGCCAGCCTCTTCTAGTGTCACTATATTATGCGATTCTCAATAATTCTCGAGCTGAGTACAAATCACAGTGTGTTGACGGACCGAATTAGGTGTCCGTCCCAGATCTCCTCCACAGGGCGGTGTTGAATCCCAGGCCTCGGGTCTCCTCCACACACATTTTCGCAACGTACGACGTAGGAACAGATTTCTTTTAACAAACGAACTTCCGAGCGTCATAAGAGAGGCTTCCTCCACCATCCCACTCTGCGGGCGCGCTCAGTGCGCCCGCACTTTTTCCAGACGAACATCCACATGGAGTCAGAGCGCTGTCCAGATCAGGGTACGTCTTCCTGCGAGGGGGCGTTGAGGCGGATCCGTCTCTATTATTTCTGCATGCTGGATTTCATTGACATAGCGACATCGGGCCAGCATCCTTCCCTTCGTACCGGGCGTGCCCGCTTCGTCACTTCTGTCACGAAACCTTCAACAGGGGCACGCCTGGTACGCAAGCCAAGGGTTCGACCTGCGGGCCGGCGGCTATTCCAGGTTCACGATCGCAACCATTCTCGACCCTGCACCATCCTCAACCCTGCACCATGCTCAATGTGATGCCGCTGGCTCCACATTGATCTCCGTCTGCTCTACGACTCGGGTTCCGCGCCAGCGGCCAGCAGAATGTCCACTATATCGTCGTAGTATCTGTCTCCGGCCAGGCCCAGCGCGGTCCGGCCAGTATTGATTCGCGCATTCACATCGGACCCGGCATCGAGCAAGAGCTGTACAGTTTCGGTGTAACCGCCACCGGCAGCAATCATCAGGGCGGTCACCCCGGTGTTGCCTTCCGCGTTCACATCGGCCCCGGCGTCGAGCAAGTCTTGAACCGTTTCGATGTTACCTCCGCCTGCGGCCTGTATCAGGGCAGTCGCACCATTGTTGATTCGCGCATCCACGTCGGCCCCCGCATCGAGCAAGGCTCGAGCGGCCTCAGTGTGACCGCCCGTCGCTGCATTCATCAAGGCTGTCGTGTCAGCACCGGCGCTCCCATTCACGTCGGCCCCGGCATCGAGCAGGGCCCGGAGCGTATCGGTATGACCGCCCATCGCCGCATTCGTCAGGGCTGAGGTGCCATTGCTGCTTCTCGCATTCGGGTCCGCCCCGGCATCGAGCAGGACCCTGGCGGTTTCGGTGTCGCCTCCGAGTGAAGCCGTCATCAATGTTGTCACGCCGTTGTTGGCCGTCGCATGCACGTCGGCCCCGGCATCGAGCAAGGCCCCGACACCATTCGTGTCGCCATTCTCCACAGCAATGAATAATTCAAGATTGAGATCCGCCGCACAGGCTGCAAGCAGCAGCAGGAAGGCCGCTACCGATACAATTCTTGGCAGTCCAGACATCATGCTTATCCTCAGCAGCCGCGGGTATGCTCAATGATACGAATTCTAAAGATCCAACAGCGAGCCCGATCGATTCCGTCACGTCCTTTAATATCAGAGAACGTGCAGGTGTGCCAGTGCTTCAGCATGGTGACAGACCTGTCTTCACGCTCGATGCGGCCTACCCCAGGGGTTCTGCAGCCGCGAGGGACGAGATCGCCACCCAGGATTCTATTTTCATTGCAATTGTGCTCTTCTATTGACTACCTTCTGACAGTACTCTGTCCAAAAGCCATCAACCGCAGGAGTTCGTCGGTCGTGGTAAGGTCTCGCCCGTTCACGGCGTCCGGTGCCGTTCACGGCGTCCGGTACAATGAACCGTTGCGGGTGGGCGGCCCAATGCGTCGATACGGAGGGTGTAATGGTGCCCCATTTTGCCTTTGGAGGTAGAACATGAAGCCTGACGATATGAATGGTCACAATAGCGGAATCACCGTCCATCCGCGGCGGCAGTTTCTGACCGGACTTGCAGCTGCAGGGGCGGGCATGTTGCTTACGGGCTGTGGCCAGGAACCGGGGGCGCTTCCAGCCGATGAGCCGTCCGTGCCCGTGGATGGAAGGGCAATCGCCGCGGGCCGCCGGGTCGATGTCCATCACCACTTCACATCGGCCGGCTGGTTTCAAGAGCTCGAGGCCATCGATCTGGTACCCAACGCCAGGATTGGTTGGACGCCAGACACTTCGATCGAAGCAATGGACAGGACAGGGACAGCTACGGCGCTGATTTCCACGGGACAGGCCGGCGGGGCTTTTACGCCAGACCGTCTCAGACAGCGGGGCGTCTCCGAGGCCCAGGGTGCGGAAATCATTCGTCGACTGGCTCGCGAAGGAAACGAGTACGGCACTCAGATGGTGGCCGATTACCCGGGCCGCTTCATTCTGGCGGCGTCGATGCCAATGCCTGATGTCGACAACAGCCTGAGAGAGCTGGAGTACGCAATGGATACCCTGGGGGCGGGCGCCGCGTTCCTGGCGACGAGCAACGGCGACCAGTACATCGGCGAACCGCAATTCACCCCACTCCTGGAGGAACTCAATCGCCGCAGCTTGACCATCTACACGCATCCGACGGATGCTGCCTGCTGCATCAACATCGTCAAGGGCATGCGCCCGAACACGATTGAGTATGGGACCGACACGACCCGGATGATCATGAGCCTCATCCAAAACGAGGTGCCGATCAGGTTCCCCAACATCAGATGGATCTTCTCGCATGCCGGAGGCACGATGCCTTTCCTTTCGCAGCGCATTGTCGGGCACCGCGGCGATCTCGATGCGTATCTGAGGCAGACGGCGGAACCGGGGTCGACCCTTGAACAGCTCCGGGGCTTCTATTACGACTGTGCGGCGGCCTCGAATGGGGTGATGATGGGTGCGCTCAGACAGGTTGTGGGAATCGATCAGATGGTGTTCGGAACTGATTATCCGTACAGCAACATGGTGAATGACGTCAACGGACTCGCCGATGCCGGCTTGTTCGATGCCGGTGAGTTCGAGCAGCTCTACCGTGGCAACATCGAACGGATCTTTCCGCAGCTATCGACGGTTTAGACAGACTTTAATATGCGACGGGCCGGACGCAACCCGGCCCGCGAAACCTCCCCCCACACCCCGAGCTTTCTGGTTTGAGTTGATTGCGAGAGATTCACGTCGTTCGAGGAATGCCCCCCCTCACCGCCACTGTCTCAGGCTGATCCATTCTGGAAGATGTCAGCGGCAACGAGTGGCCATCTGCCGGATCCAGTTGACGCCGGGGTCTGAGTTGCTAGACTGGGGACTATTCGATATTTTTCTTACTGACCGCATTGGCTTCGAGCGGAGCAACATAAATTTTCTTCGAAATACTGGAAGACGGCTGGGGCGAAGGAGTCCTATCAATGTGTAAACGATTCACCTCACTTGTTTTGCCCGCGGCACTGGTTCTTGCGTTCGGGTGGCTTCCCACGGTGTGGGGACAGGGCCCGGCCGCAGACTTTGACGCCCGGGATTTTTCGGGAATCTGGGAAATAGGAGGGGCCAGCGCGTTTCAGGGTTTCGGCCTGAGCACCCGTCCCGAGCTCACACCGCAGGCAATGGATGTCATGCGCGACCGGATCCCGTCGCCCGGCGCCGCCCGATTTCATCCCCTGGAACCCGATGTTCCTTACGCGCATCTGTCCAATGACCCCGACTACCAGTGCAACCCGCAGGGATTTCCGAAGCTCCTGATCGATGCGGAACCGCTGGAAATGATCATGCTGTCCGACCGGGTACTGCAGGTCTTCCAATGGGAGCACCGGGTCCGTTACATCTGGATGGACGGACGGGAATTGCCGTCCGGGGACAACCTCGACTTCCTTGGACCCGCCTGGTACGGACACTCGGTGGGCCGGTGGGAAGGAGACACGCTGATCGTCAACACCGTCGGTCTGGACGAGAGGGCGTGGCTCGACAGGCCGGGACATCCCGTCTCCCTGACCACACGGATCGAGGAGCGCTACAGGCGGGTCAGCGCCGATGTCATCGAACACGAGATGACGCTCTATGATCCGACGTTCTACTCTGGCTCTTGGCCGGCGGCCCCTCGACGGCTCCAGCGCGAGCCGGCCGAAAACTACACTTTTTTCGAATGGACGGGTCTGTTCAGCGGAATCACCGAAGGCATATGCGCTCCGATCAATGAAGTCGAAGGCTACAACGAAACATTCCGTGACGTGGCGGCAGGCCGCGAGGACTAGCAGCCCGTGGCAGAAGTCTCGCGGGCCGCGTTACGGCCAAACGGGGCCGGATTCCAGGAGGCAACAGCGTGACGACGCGACGTCGCGACGACGTTGCAATGCTCATTCATTGCGAGGAGTCGACGACAACGAAGACGGCCCCGTTTCGCCGTAACCCCTTGGGCGCAGGAGGGCCACCGACGTTTCAAACGGAGGCTGCAGGCGCCCCACAGGCTTTGTCCGAAATTGTCAAGACGGGTCACGATGAGAAGACGGCGCCGGCGGCCTCGGTTTCAAACCTCGGTGGCCGCTCCTCACTTCGCGCCTGCAACCCGAAGACCCCTGCGCGTGGCCTTTGAGATTGATGCCACGTCTGCCACGGGCTGGTATAGACTGTGTTGGACTGAACAGACGGGTTGCGCTCTCGCCGGACTATTGGCGGCTGAAGACGGTCAGGCCGAGTGGATGCCGGTTGTTTTCCGTCGGCGGGTATCGCCCCTCAAGTCGCGAAAGGCCGAAAAGCTTCTTACACTGACTCTCAGTCC
Organism: Terriglobia bacterium; assembly: GCA_965263045.1. Taxonomy (GTDB): domain Bacteria; phylum Acidobacteriota; class Terriglobia; order 20CM-2-55-15; family 20CM-2-55-15. Next base: position 1,316,117 of record CBDHGK010000041.1, on the reverse strand, counting down.
TTTAGGCAGCGGCCAGACAGCGAGTGTCCGGAAACCTCTGAAAAGGGAGGGTCTGTGATTTTCTACTACCTGTTCCTCCTCATCCTGGGCTACACGATCTTTACCTATATGTTCGCCTATGCCTGTCGGGAAGAAAACGTACCCCGAGCCTTCAAAATGGGCCTGGTTCAGGCCATTTTGATGACCCTTGGGCTGGGCATCTACACATGGGCCTGGGCGATGGACCATCTCTCGAACGGCTTTGCTGAGATGGTCCAGCTTGTCGTCGCCAGCGGAGGGACACTGTTCACCGTCGCTTTGTTTCTCCCGATCGGCCGGCGCCCGCAGTCGTTGCTCGGTACCGAGGGATTGAGGGAGGCGGAAACCGAACAGTTCAATCAGAAAGATACCGCCTTCAACAAGGCTCACGTGGGCGGATACGGACCCCAGGTCGCAAAGCGTCGTTGGAGCCTGCTGAAACGGGATCCCTTTGCAGGTCTGTTCTGGGGCATGACGATGGGGCTCCGGGGACAGGTGGACGGCAATACCAATGCCGATGGCCAGGCCTATGCCGATGCAAGGGCGGCGGCGACAGACATCAAAAAGCAGGCCAGGTATCTTGGCGCAGATATCGTCGGAATCACCACGATTAACCAGGACTTTGTCTACAGCGAGGCATTTTCATACGAAGACTCGAAGATGGAAACCGGGCCAGCGGTCACCCGGCCGATCGATCTGAACCACAAGTACATCATCGTATTCGGGCGCGAGATGGACTATCTCAAGATCGATACGACGGTGACGCCCAGGAACGATGAAAGCGTCGGCGAGATCGGAAAGACATACTACGATCTGGCTGAAACTGCCGTTACGCTGGCCGCCTATATCCGCCAACGGGGTTATCCAGCCACCGCCCATCATCTGCGGAACGAGCAGATTGCCCTGGTTCCGCACGCCGTCAATGCCGGCCTGGGTGAAGAGGGACGGCACACCTACCTGATCACGCCCAAGTTCGGACCCCGGGTCCGGCTGGCCGCGGTGACGACTGATCTGGAACTCCTGGTAGACAAACCGGTGGATATCGGAGTGCAGCACTTCTGCGAGATCTGCCGCCTGTGCGAGACCAACTGTCCGCCCCAGGCCCTGTCTCCGGTCAAGAAGGTGATTCGGGGCTATCGGAAGTGGCCCCAGGATCAGGATTCCTGTTTCAAGTTCTGGGTGTCGGGATTCAATACCTGGTCCTGCACCCTGTGCCTGAAGGTCTGCCCGTGGAACAAGCCGAACACCTTTGTGCACCAGGTGAGCTTCTTCGCGGCCTCGCGATCATGGTTGGCGCGTTGGGTGCTCTACCTGATGACGGTGATTTTCTGGGGACCGAAGACGCCGTGGCAGCGCATCTCGGAAAAAGGGGTCAAGATAGAGTCCGCGATCAAGGTCAAGTAGTTCACTCAGTCGCTACCGGCGATTCCTGAACGCTATGGTACTATTTGCTACCGGGAGGAACTGGAACTATGAGGAACAATTCGTTTTCGCTGTTTGGACTGGCGGCCCTGGTCGCGGTGACGTTCGTTTTCGTTGTACAGTCACCCAAAGCTCTAGGTCAGGAGCAGGCCCCCCCACCGCTGACCAACATCGAGATCTTCACGGATATGTCTTACGACGAAGTGCGCGCAGAGATGAATATGATTCGAGACCAGCTTGGCGCGCGCTGCCGGTATTGTCACTTTCTGGGTGATGACGACGTGACCGACTACATCCCCGAAACCCCCATGAAGCAAGTCGCGCGGCAGATGATCCGGATGGTAGAGGTGCTGAATGAACAGGAGCCCTTCAGGTCCGGCAACAGCAAGGTCAATTGCGCGACCTGTCACAAAGGTTCACCCCACATTCCCATTTTTGTGTCGGGTGGACGACCAACCTGGGTGCCCTAAGACGAGCCCCGGCTGACCGTCATACTGCGAATCGCGCATTCCCCTCCCGCGCCGGGTGGTCCCCACCGCGCGGGACGAGGTCAACACGTTCGACCGATTACTCCCGGAAACCTGCGCGCCAGCGCCACAATGGAACGGCGCTGATCTTCGGTCTCAATCGAATAATCTGCTACATCTAAGCTGCTTCATCTGACCGGTCTCAGCGGGCCAGTGGATCGGGGCGTAGCTGGAAGTGCATCACCTTGCTCGTCGTCCCCCTACCACCTTCCATGTGGAAGGGTGCCCGGGTGCTCACGGTCGACCAGAGGCCCTTGCCTTTCCAGCCACCGTTCGGATCGTCAATGCGCCCATCCATCCATTTCGTATAGAAGCCCAGGGGATACGGGACACGAAGGACGACCCATTCGCCGTCCTTGAGCGCCAGCAGTCCTTCGGACGCATTGCCGGTGTTGATCGGCACGTTCGCGCCCAGGCCGAGCGTATCGAACTGATCGACCCAGGTGTAATAACTGGACTCGGAACTCCCGGAATCCGTGACGCCTTTCATTTGCGGTAGTGGCTCCGTATAAAAGCTCCATCCTTCCGGACAGTGCTGGCCCGTCGCCGCGGGCCCATTCAATGGCCCCGCGCACTTGCGTCGGTCAAAGCTGGCCAGATGGCCGCTGGCCAGCGCCGCCCAGAAGACGCCGTTGCGGTCCACGTCTCCCCCACGGGGTGAGAATCCCTGAACGGGTGCTTCGGGGCTGTCCAGGGGCAGTTCGTAGACCTCCGCGAGTGCAGTTTCGGGCGGGTTCGCACCTGGATCCAGACGAATAACGGCGCCTGGAAAATCCAGAGCCGTCCCCCAGACAGACCCGTCGGGTGCCGGAGCGACGGCGTAAAAGGCCCGACCAAATCGCTTGTCCCGAGTGGGGTCGGTGGGCTGGTCCGGTTCCACATATGCGTCTCTCCGTCCGTTGCCGTTTGTGTCCATGATCAGGGCGGTCCAGCCTTGCGATCGCTGCTCATCGCCGGTCTCCTCGAATATCCGGGTGTTCAGCCAGCCGACGACCTGGCCGCCGCCGCTCGTCCAGAGCGTGTTGTCGGCGTCTTCGGCAAACATCAGGTGATGGGTGCCGAAACAGGTGCTGATATGGGTGAGCTGTTCGGTTTCCTGGTTGTACATGGCCAGGTGGCGGCGTGCGCCGTTGAGCGGGAACAACTCGGCCGACGGATGGTCCGAACCTTCCTTGCAGTAGTCCGGGTTGTCGGACGGGCGCACGGAGGAGGTGATCCAGACCTGGCCCTTCTCATCGAACATCGGATTGTGGACGTTGTTCTTGCTGTCCCAGAGAACCTCATCCCCCCAGTACGGCGAGGGCTGGGGCATTCCGGGCGACGTCGCCGGGGTGTCCGGGTCGCGGACGGTCAGAGCCGCCCGGCTCGCTGTGTGGGTCACCGGGTCCAGGACCGCCAGGTAGTCGGCGCTGAGTTCGAGCGCTCCGTAAATGGGTCCGTAGGCATTGACCGTGGGATTCCGCCGGTCGGTTGCCACCTCGTCATGGAGGTAGTCGGTGGGGTCGGCCCAGTCCCACTGCGTGATGACGACATTGCGTTCCTCGCCCTGGGGTCGGGGCGGTACCGGCGGCAGTTCGCCAGCAGCGATACGGTCGGTCCAGTCAGCAAACATTTCGAGCGCCCGCCCGCGGCCAAGCCGGTTGAGGCCGTTGCTCATTCCACCGCCGGCCTGTCCGGACTGAATGCGCCGGTCCCAGGCGGCCACCGAAGATTCGAAGGTGCCCAGGCTGGCTGGAATCTCGCGGGTCGCCTTGTTGCCCAGTTGATGACAGGCCATGCAGTTACCTGACTTCACGTTCCTGAGCCACGCGGCCTGGCTCCCGATATCTGTCGAGATGCCGTTACCGTCGGGGCCTGTACCGGGGAACTCACTCTTATCCGGCGGCTCGAGCAGGGAGAACCAATAACCGGCCGGATAGTACTGGGCCGCCGCATGCGCATCCGGCGCCAGGACCGCCGTCAGGTTCACGACCTCCCCGGGGGCCGCCTGAACCTTTGGCGAATCCACGAGGCCGTAGCCCCTCACCCAGACGCTGTAATCCGCGCTGGGAAGGTCGGGCAGCAGGTAGCGCCCCGCATCGTCGGTAACGACGATCTTGACGAACTTCGTCGGCAGATTTATTGTTTCCGCGATCACCCACACACCGGCTTCCGGACCGTTTGCGCCCGAGACCACTCCACCGAGATCATCGCTGTCGATTTCGACCGCCTGGGGGGTGACCTGACTGGCGCCCATCCAGAGCGGCGACCCCAGCACCAGCACTCCAAGGATGACGGCTGTTATTCCGAAACCGACCGTTGCTTTCGTCATCATGTCAGCTCTCCTTTAAGTGTTGCTCCATTCTGCCTGCGTCGATCGATGAAGCCGCTTGGGGTGACCGGGCAGATCCATTCCGCTTCATTGTCGTGCGGGTCGCATTAGGCCCAGGTCATGAACCCTCAGCCCCCGGTACCCTGAATTGCAAAGTTTGAAAACTGGAGGAAGTTTATAAAACGAGCGATGTTGATGCAATGATTTGTCACCGTCCACATATCGACACGATGTCGGACGACACGGAAGTGACCCCGGGACTTCGGATTGGCTTGAACCGTTCCTCCGAATCGAAGGACCCGTGCCTAACGACGATGCGTTCCGCACGGCCAGGGTGAACAGGGCCGATGAGGGGCGGCCCCGCACCTCACGGACACGCGTGATGACCCACCGGTTGCGCAGGGTCCGGTATCGTTGTCGCCGCAGATCGCACCCGGGCGGTGGGCGTTTTAGAAATTGAACAGGTTCGTCAGCTTGACAATGAGAGCCCGGTCAACCAGCTCTCCCCGGCGGGTGTCGCGCGTGTCGTTGTAGACAATATAGAGGTCGCTCAGGGGGCTGTGTGTCCAATTGAACCGGATGTTCGAACTGACGCGGTTCGCTTCAGCGTCATACTGGATAAAGGCATTGAAGAATGCGAACGGGTTGAACCCGTAGATGAGCCGGGCTCCCATAAGGTCGGTCGTGAAGCTCCCATCCGGCAGGTTGACGCGGTTCCGAATGTAATTGAGGTCGAGCCCCCATCGATAGCTGGGTTTGAGGCTGAGGGTACCGGAAAACGCAGTGCGGTCCCCATCCCAGAAGTCGCCCCAATTCACACTGCCGTTGCCACTGATCGTCTGGCTCGGATCACTCGCGGCGCTCACGGAGTGTTCACGGAAACTGTGATCCCCACCCGGAATCGTGGTCCCCGACCGAATCGCAAACGGACTCTTCAACCGCTCGAACCGCTCCGTCGTCGTATAACGAATATGACCGCCATTCCAGAACTGGAGTCCCGTTGTGAATGCGTGGTCGCGCGTTTCGATTTCTCCGGAACCTGCGCCTTGAATGTAGGTCACATCGGTCTGGAATTGAAGGTTTCTGATGATCGCCCCGGTTCGGATCAGCGGCCTCCAGGCAAATGATCCGTCATACTGAGTCATATCGTCCCGCCGCACGAAGCCGAGCTCGGGATTGAAGTTGGGCTGAATCGTGAGATAACCTGCCGAAACGGCAAGCTCGTCGTCGACCCATGACGTTCCGAACTGGCGGGCCTGGTCCCCTTCAGACATCCCCGGCGTTGTGGATTTGAGGATGTAGGAATCGAAATTCAGCCGGCCGAAGAACTGAAATCGAGCATCCGCGCCGTACACCCGGTTGTGGTCCCCGTCATCGGTAGAGCCGCGGTGAGTCACGAGACCGCCGATCCATGAATTGGTCAGCAGGTTCCTCTTAATACGCCCGACGATATAGTTGTTGGACGGGGTGGCGGCAAGGGGGTCGATGTTCGGATCCTCCAAGGGATCCAGTCGATCGGTCTTCATCGACAGAAAGCCGACATCGTACCGGCCGGCCTGGCCTGAGACACGGGCTCCACCGAGGATCGGAACCGGCGTCAGACGGCTACTCAAGCCAATCCGCCGACTGAAGAAGGGCACCAGGGCGCTGGCACCCCCCAATCCGGCGCTGCCAAAGGAAAACGTCCCGGCATTCTCCAGAAAGAAATCCCTTTTCTCGGGAAAAAAGAGATTGAAACGGGTGAGGTTGACCTGTTGCTGATCGACCTCGACCTGCGCGAAATCGGTATTGTATGTGGCGTCCAGCGTCAGGGAAGGTGTCAGGCCATACTTGAGATCCACACCACCGTCATAGTGATCCTGCCACTCTAAGCCGCGGCTTCGGGACTGTGCAAAGCTCGTAATCGCATACGGCTTCACCTTGAGGTTCCGGCCCTGACGGATATTCTCGAGCCCGCGCAGCGAACCCGCCAGCGATACCCTGCTGAAGGTATATCGCAATGGAAGCGGGGACCACTGACTCTCTTCGCTGGCCCGCAGGATATGCCGGTTGATGTTGAGCCCCCATTCCTGGATCAATGCTCCTGAAAACCGGAGAGTCTTGAAAGGAATCGCGATCTCGGCGACCCATCCCGTGTCGTTCCGGCTCGACCGGACGTTCCAAACCCCGTCCCAATCCCAGTTGTAGACGCTATCATTGGTGACCTGGGAGTCGCGTTTGGCGCCCACTGGATTGGTACCGAATATAAAACCCGAGCGATCGTCGTTCAGGCTGTCGATCAGAACCGCGACGCCATCGTTTCCGAAGAAGCTGTAATCCTCTCTCAGGTCGTTGATCCGGATCTGGTCGGGTTCGGAATCGTGACAGATGACGCCGATGTAGAGATTGTCGTCGTCGTAGAGGAAATAGACTTCAGTGGTTTCGATGGCTGGCTCGCCGGGTGTGGGCCGCCACCGGATGAAGTCTGTGGCCGGCTCGGCAAGACTCCACGCCGGCTCGTTGAGCAGACCGTCCAGGGTGATTTCTTCGTCGATCCGGACCGCGCTGACTGTCCGATCCAGGTGGGCTGTTTCGTAGTCGATGCCGGGTTCGGTGGATTCCTGGGAATAGACGGGCCAGGCGAAGAGGAGAAACACGATGACCCGACCGAGGAGTGTCCTCACCCGCATGTCCGAAACTGATGCACACCGCACATCAAGACCGATGTCAACTTCATCCTGGGTCATGCGTCAGCGGACACCGACGTCGGAATCTCTCCAGGACTGATCCGCAGCTTCGTTCGGATCGGACTGCAGGAAGCGGATCAGTTCTCGGTGAAATTCGTCCGGATTGTCAAACGCTGGGGCGTGACCGACCTCGGGAAATATGACGAGTTCGGCGTTCTGGAGCTGCTCGGCGACATTCCGCGCACGCGCTGGATAATCCTCGACAAGCCGGTCCTCTGCCCCGCCGATGACGAGCGCCTTCGTGTCGATGTAGGGCCACTCGTGGACGACAGGGTCTTCGTAGATGATCATCCGTTGCGCCGCCCGGACCCGCGCCATACGAGGCCAGTCACCGCTCAAGGTAAGACCGTACTGCACCCACACCCAATGCAGGTATTCGGGTTTCCAGCCCCTCGGGTAATAACGCATGTGCCCGGCCAGGACCGACTGGTAAGTGGTGCCCAACGCCGTTCGGTACGCCTCCTGCGGGTCGGTCCACTCGCGTCCGGGACGCGTGTCGGTCAGGCCGATCTGGTTGACGAACACGACGTGTGTCGTCGTCTCCGGATAGGTCGATGCAAATCGTGTGGCCACCATGCCGCCCATGGAGTGTCCGAGGATCGCCGTGCGGTCGATTCCGAGATAATCCAGAAGCTGCTTCGTGTGGCGGGCGGGCATGTGGAGGTTGTAGTGGATGTCCGGCTTCGAAGAGCGTCCAAAACCCAGACGATCCACCGCAATGACTCGAAATCCGGCACTACTCAAGCGCTCGATGGTCACTTCGAACGCTGCCGCGAAGAAGTTCATACCGTGGAAAAGGACAATCGTCTGACCGCTCGGTGGCCCCACCGGGGCCACGTCCATGTAGGCCATGCGATAGTCTTCACCCTTCAGGCTCACATCGAAGTAGCTCACCGGATGCGGGTATGGGACGTTGCTATAGTCGATGGCCGTCGGTCCCCAGTCCGCAGGAGGCTCCGAGGGGGGCTCATACTGCGCGGGCAATTCCCAGGGACTCCCCATCGAAACTACGGCAACAAGGCCGACCACGAATGCGGTTCGGGCGCTGAGATACCGAGCAATCAACATTCCAGAAACCTCCCGTCACAGGTGTCTTGGGCCCGAATGCGAAATCGCCGCAATTTGCGAAATCGCCGCAATTTGCGAAATCGCCGCAATTTGCGAAATCGCCGCAATTTGCGAAATCGCCACAGATCGCGATATCGGCAGCCCAGGCGTGAACATGCGGTCCTTTTACAGGGTCCGTCCCCCATAAAAATTATTAGTGCCACACCTGGGAATCTTGGGGGAATTCTAGCAAATGCGAAGGTTGGGGCGGCAACGAAATGTCGGTTTCCGCTACAAGGCCTGTTCGGCGGCTGCTCGCTATTTCGGTTCGACCAGGCTCTTCTCGGTCAATGCATGCCGGCAGTTCGGGCATCGCGCCATGTCCATCATCATGAATTCCACCCGCCCGCCCTTCATCATCACTTCGCTCAGGATCCAGTCCAATGGAACCTCCGCATGGGTGGGCTGACAGTGTTCGCAACGTTCGATCTTGCCCTCGGCTGCCCGCACCCAGTCGGCACCGACGTCGACCAACTCGATCCTGGGTCGCGGGAGCAGATCGTCCCCGTCGTACCCACTCTGGAGCGTCCAGACATCGCTGCGCGGATCGTGACGGAGCCAATAGGTTTTCAGGCGCGTCGTGCGAACCTTGAAGTACTCGCCATCGGGCTCGTGCCAGCGATCTTCGACAACTGTGATGTCGAACCAGTCCTGTCCGATCCAAAAGCTCCTTGGGCGTTCGTTGGTCTTGTAACCGCTATAGGCAACGACTTTGATGAGGCGCGACATCATTGAATTCTATGGCACATGACATCTCAAAAAGAAACCACCGTCGATTCGCTGGTGTTTCTCGGGACCGAATGTTGGCCCTGTCCGGCTACATCCCGGTTCGGCAAGGCCGCTCTGACGGGCGGAGTTGCGGTCTCAGAGTTGCCGTGGCCGGTCGGGCTACTCGAATTCAACGCAATCGATCGGTGCAACTGTTGATCGCTTATCGATGCTGATCGATCAGGATTTGATTTCCGTCCGGATCGGAAAGCATGCAGCTGGCGGGTCCGGTGGACGATTCGTCAGCTTCACTACTGAGGACCACCCCTCGAACCTTGAGTTCGCGTTGCAGCTCGCGTACGTCTGTAAATGATTCGAGCTCATTAGTTTGTTGATCCCAACCGGGGTTGAACGTCAGCACATTACCTTCAAACATGCCCTGGAACAGACCCAGAACATGATCGTCATTCTTCATGATGACCCAGCTTTGTTCTGGATCACCCCCACATTGTTCAAATCCGAGTTTCTCGTAAAAGTTCTTCGAATCTGCCAGGTTCTTGACAGCGAGGCTTACGGAGAATGAACCCAAATTCATACAGCATACCTTTCGTTCGATCGACGATTCAGAGTGCGACGCACAGTTGGTCCACGTCCAGGTCAGAGGGATACCGATGGCGCCGATGGCGTCATTCAGCCCGCTTAGGAATCGGGGATCCGTAGACTGCGGACGTCGTTTAACCGAGCGCGGTGTTGAACAGAACCAGCAGCCGGCTCCACGCGCGTTCGGCCTGGGCTTCGTTGTACACGGCCGAGTCCGGAGGGCACCAGCCGTGCAATGCACCCTCGTAGACCTCTATTTCTGCGGGCAGACCCGCACTGGCACAGGATTCCCGGAGCACATTCTTGGCTTCCGGATCGCTCTGGTCATCATTCGCAGCGATTGCGAACAGAAAATGCGCGTCCATCTGGGGGATCAGCAGATGCGGGCTGTCGGGCTGATCGGTCACCAGGCCGCCGCCGTGAAAAGTGGCGCCCGCGCCCACGCGTTCGGATACCGCCCCCGCCGTGCGCATAACCATCGGACCGCCCATACAGTAACCGGTGGTTCCAATTTTCCGATTGGTGTCGACGCTCACCTGCGTGTCGAGGAAACTCACGAAGGCTCTGGCGTCCGTCATGTGGGTCTGGGCATTCAGTGCGCGCGCCAGCGGCAGCACGGTGTTGCGGGTTTCTTCGTCCTGAAAGCTCGCACCTTCGGGAACAACGGGAGCTCTTCTGGAACGATAGAAGGGATTGACGACCAGAACCGAGTATCCCGATTCCGCCAGCCGTCGGCCCATCATTCTAAAGGCGGGTCGCAGTCCGAGTATGTCCGGCCAGATCAGTACGCCCGGATACTCGCCGTTCGCCGGGTGCACGAAATAGCAGTCTGCGTTTCCATCCGGCGTCGTGACCTCGACGTCCGATTCTGTCACCGCCTGCGCGTTGGCGGCTCTGGGTAACAGCATGGCCAATCCAGCCCCGGCCGACAACTTGCCGAATTGCCGCCGTGTCAGATTCCCCGCGTTGCTCAGGTGTTCGTTCGCACTCTTAACTGTGTGTTCGTCGCACATGAATTCCTCCCTGGGATATCGCCTGATTATTCCGATTCTCGCTTCGGAGTTTCAAAAACTGAATTACTTATTGAGCCATACGGCGCTTTTGTCCGGACTGTTTTAACGATGCAGTCTCACGGTCGGTCATCATGGGATGTGTCTTACCCTTCGGTCGACTGCGCGGCGATCTCCGGATCGCACACAAAGGATTCGATGGTTGTCCCCTCGGCCAGGCGCTGCCACTCGGTCCGACCGCTGTAGGACTCCGTCAGGTAAACCGGATCCACGACCGTGTAATCAACGAACAGCGTCTGACCGTCGTCGCTGAGGGTGTAGCGTTCCGTAAACTCCTTCCGGGCACTGGATGGGACGTCGGCGCCCACTCCATTGGGGTCGAAGTCCGACGCCAGACCTGCGAGGAGATCGGGAAACCCGTTGCTCCGGACGACGATCGCACCGCCATCGACGGTGCCGCGGACTGTCCCAAAGAGCCCCGATGTCTCCGCCTGTGCGGCCGATCCGTCCATGGGAACCGTACGCACGACCGCGTAGTACTCGTGATGAAAACGCACCGCGTCGTCTTCGACCTCGATGCCATACAGATACGGCAGATAGAGCATCGACGGTAGATTGGGCGGAATGCAGTGCATCGCGGGCGTATCGAGAGGATCAAACCTCCGACGGGCGTCGAGGCCGGCCTGGGTCAGCGGATAGGGAGATTCTGCATTCGTATGGGGATTCGGATCCGCTTCATAGCCCCAGACTCCCTCGAATCGTTCCAGGCCTGATTCATCAGTGCCCGAAGCCAGACCGCCTTCGGGCACCAGTCGATCCGGGGCCCACTCATAGACCCGACCCTCTGTGGTCTCGAACACCAGGCCAAACATCAACGGCCGACCCGGCACGCGGCTGGGCATTCCGCTGATCGTCAACGACTGGCCGATCGCGAAAGTGTTCGCGTCGATGTTGACCCGCTTCAGCAACGGTACCGAATGAGTCTCCACCTGCCAGCGCTCGGTGGTGCCGTCGGCATTCTCAACATCCACGCCGAAAAATGAGTGGGGGCTCCGGATTCGGATGTTCGCGACCGTTCCCTGGATGCGGGTCTGCCCGGTGGGATCGAAATGCACCGAAAATGAATGATGTGCGCCGGAATCCCCGGCGAGTGCGAACAGCATCATCCAGGCACACAGAAGTGTCATTGTTCTAGTCTTCATTGGATCGCCTCCCCGCATCCGCATTGCCTGTCTATTCGGGCGCCGATTTCGGTGAATCTGGTGGCCTCTATCACACAAATCGAGGCCAGCGACGATGGGTCTTGCCGGAGAGATCGAGGCGCGAAACGATCGTAGATGTCTTCATATCGACGACGGCTCGTAAGAAAGATATCCCCGACAGGTTTCTCACTGGTCGACAGCAGCCGCTGAACTGAGAATGCAACGCCAGAAAGTGATCGGGGGCCCGGTGGGCCCCCATTCAACCTCAGCATTGCTTTTTCGTATCGCGACCCCAACGAAGGGGCGTGGATCTAGTCATCATCCGAGGGTATGGCGTCCTCCGCGAATATTTCGGGAACGTGAAACACCAGAATCTGGTTTCCGGCTCCCGTCGCGACGATGACCTCGTCATGAACAGGATCCAGAACAAGTCCCGTCTGGGCGGCTCGCGCCCCCAGCGGCATTGCAATCTTCCAGACCGGCTGGGTGCCTTCGCCCCGAGTGTGAATGTCCCAGGCGTAGAGGAAGTTGCCCCTGAGGGTAATGATCAGGTCGTTGTAAACGTCGAACTGGTTGCCGCTGGGCCCTGGAATCCTTCCAATCGGTGGCGTATTCCCACTGGCCGTCCGATCATAGATCAGAATTCCGCCACTCTCGGCAACGAGCAACAGGTCGTTCTTGTTGTCGACCCGCATCGATGGTCGGCCGCCCCCAAACTGGGTGGCGGGCCCGGTTAGAACCCGTTTCGGGGCAACATTGCCATCGGCTTCCCGGTCGAATACCAGAATGGCTCCGAGTGGATCTCGATCGTCTCCGTGGTTGGTCGCGATGATGATCTCGTTGTTGACCGGGTCGATGGTGACTTTATCCAACCCGCGTTCGCTCACGATCTGGGTCCGTGGACCCTGGATCACACGCAGGGGGGGTACTTCTCCGTCCGCATCGCCCGCGAATGTCAAAATCGCCTGGGCGAAAGGACTCGTCACGACGAGTTCATCGTGAATCGCATCGAACATCACATCATGCATTGTCCGGCCGAGCCGGGAAGCCACACCTTCAATCACACGTGTCGGAACCGCGTTCTCTTCCGCCAACCTGGGGAAGGCCGCAACCTGCGGATGGTTCACTCAGTTCGGGACGATGATTTCTTGCCGGTTGGGGTCATACGTCACCGCGGCGGTCCGGCCGAAAATCAATGACTGGTGCTCCTCCGGCGCGGCGCGGACGACGCGCACGGGCGCCACGTCACCGTCGGCGTCGAGCGAAAACGCCACCCCGGATGCATTACCGAGGTTCGAAACCCACAGCTCCTGGTTCACGGGGTCCACAGCCACTCCGGTCGGATGCACCAGCTTGGTCCGATCGCCCTTGATGACCCGCGTCGGCGCCACGTTGCCGTCGGCGGTGTCTAAATTGGTGAAAATCAGGATCGAGTGATCCATGTCGTTGGCGACATACAGGTCCCCGGTTTCCTGGTCCACGGTCATATTCCCCGGCCAGTTCAACTGCGTCCGGTCGCCTTCGATCACTCGGATCGGCGCCACGTCCCCGTTCGCCTCGACCGAATAGATCGTGATCGAGCTCGGATTGTACCGGCCTGACGAGGAGTCGCCCACAGGAGAAATATTCCTGCCGTTGTCTTCATGACCCGTCGTCCCACCTCTTGAATCTCCGAAATCCGTGGCATGGCCCCAGTTGTTGACGTACAAGAGCCCGAGATTCGAGTCGACGGCGATTCCGTGGGGTGTTTCCAGCTGGGTGCGGTCCCCGACGATTCGGCGGATCGCGACATCATCGTCGCTGGCGGTCTTGCTGTACACCACCACCTCGGGCGGGTACTCGACGGTAATGAACAGCTCCTCCCGGACCTCGTCAACGGCAATGCTGTAGACCCGATGGTCTGTGTTCAGGATGCGCTTGGGCGCGACGTTGCCCCCGGCATCTTCGGAAAACACCACCATCTTGTCACCCGTGTCCGATTCGACCGAATACATATCCCCATTCACCGGGTCTACGTAGAGCCCGTTGTTGAACTGCATCTCGGTCTGAGGGCCCGAATGTGTGCCAATCTTAGTTGGAAATTGAAACGGCTCCAAACCCCATGGTTTGATGGTATTGGAAGAAACAACATCAAGCCTGTAAGAGAAAGGAGCCGAGATGAGGAGTCTGTTACGTTCGGTAAAGAAACGCAAGAAGTCGCGTGTGCTGGGTGAGGTCGAGGTCCTGAGCCGGGAGGAATACTCGGGACTGGAATTGGACTCGAAGGTGGAGATGATTCGGGCGTTGATCCCACTGGGGTTGATGCACGTGGAGGAGTTGCTCGACGAGGAAGTGAAGTCGTTGGCGGGTGAGCGATACGCACGAAAGGAGGCGGCGTTGCGGGGCCGGCGACACGGGAGCAATCCGGGGACCGTGGGGCTGGGTGGCCAGCGGGTGCCGGTTCGGGTGCCTCGAGTGCGCAGCGTGGCGGGCGGGGAGATTCCGCTTCGGACCTACGAGGAACTCAGTCCGGGTGGCGCGGTGAACGAGCTACTGCTCAGACGTGTGCTGTATGGGATCTCCTGCCGGAACTATGAATCGGCCGCTGAAGCGATTCCGGGAGCGATCGGACTGTCGAGTTCGACGGTGTCTCGAGGATTCGTCCAGGCGAGTGCCGCGAAACTTCGGGAGATGCAGGAGCGGGATCTGAGTGGCGAGGACGTCGTGGCGATCTTCCTGGACGGGAAGGCGTTTGCCGACGCCCTGATGGTAGTGGCCCTGGGCGTCACGCTTTCGGGCGACAAACGCTTCTTGGGCTTCGTGGAGACCGACACGGAGAACGAGCAAGTGCTGACTCCGTTTCTCCGTTCGTTGATGGAGCGGGGCCTGGACATCTCTGAAGGCGTGCTGGTGATTGTCGACGGCGGCAAAGGTCTGCGGGCGGCGGTCAAGAAGGCATTCAGGAATCGAGCCCTGGTCCAACGCTGCCAATGGCACAAACGCGAGAACGTCGTGAGATACCTATCGAAGACCGAGCAAGCCGTGTGGCGACGCCGGCTGCAGCGGGCCTACGAGCGCCCGGAGTACGACGAAGCTCGGGCGGCGCTCGGAGAGCTCCATGGAGAGCTCGAGGAGCGAAACCAATCGGGGGCTGCGAGCCTTGAGGAAGGCCTGGAAGAGACCCTCACGTTGCATCGGCTCGGCGTGTACGGGGTCTTGGGCCGTTCGTTCAAGACGACGAATTGCCTGGAATCGGTCAATGCCCTTGTCGAGGAAAGGTGTGCGAAGGTCGATCATTGGAAGAACTCGAGTCAGCGGCAACGCTGGTTGGCGACGGCGCTCATCGACATCGAACCGCGCCTGAGGAAGGTGATCGGCTACCGTCATCTTCCAAAGCTCCGCGAAGCCCTCCAGCGAGAGCTGAAAATTGAGGCGAAGACGTCGACGAGATCGAAGAAGAAGGTTGCATGACCCATCGTGAGCCGTGGAGAGTTTCAACTAAGAATGGGCTTGACTCGAGGGCCCGCGATGATCCGCTTCGGCTCGGAAAACCGGGCGCGTGGAGGTGTGTTCTCCTGCCGGTTGAAGATGTAAGCGGACCAGAGATTGTTGTCCTGCAGGATCACTTCATTGGTTCTGAAATTGACGCCGACCGCGGTAAAAGTGGGATAGGTATCCGCAAGCGTGCGCACATGGGTCGAGGTCCCCTGCCTGAGGGCATCAAATTCTGAGGGTAGCCCGCGCCCCCCCTGCAGCATGCCCTGCCCCTGTTGGGGTGGAGCGGCCATCACAGACGCCGGTTGCTCCAGGGAAGCCATCAGGAATGAAGTCCCGCCGCGCAGTTCCAGGGCGCCGAGCAGATCTTCCCCGCTCAATGCTGCAGCCCGACTTGCGCTGGATGCGGCTGGTTCCTGCCAGGTACACGCTTCCATCTGTGGGAAATCCTGGACTGAGACCAATCGAGAGGTGCTCGGGGCAGTTTGGGCGGCCGACTCGGGAACGGCGGCGGCCCAGAAGCCCACAATCCCGATCAGCGAGACCGCGAGAATCGAAATTACAGTTTTGCTTTTCGTTACGTGCATGCAGTCCTCTCTCTAGAAAACCGCGGTGTATTTGGACCCGCAAATTTGCCGATCCCGTCGCAACCGCCGCGAATAGATTCTTGACATGTTCTCATCCATTCGGCAGCCCTGCCCCGGGGGATTTGAACAAATAACAGGGCCTTTCCTGCTGGAATGGGATATGTGTCAGCCAATTCTTTCCCTCCGGCTGGCGAATTGCAAGGGAAATGCGGTCTGCGGCCCGAACTGAAGAGTCGAGGGGTCGTCAGAGGCAATGTAGTCGAAGTCGATGAAGGATTGACCCAATGGCAGGTAAGCAACGGGTTAACGCGTCCGTTAGGACTGCGACTGGAACGTCAACGGAGAATTCGACACCGACGGGTCGGATCGAAACGGTGGCTATGCACGGTGCCGGGATCTCCTGTCGCCGTTCGAGCCGGAAATTCGCCGCTATGAAATCGGCCATGCGCTTGGCGACGTGTTCCGGATCGAGCTAAAAGGTGACATCCGTGGTTGGAGTCTGATCCGCAGGTTCTCGGAACAAGCCCGGAGCCGACCACGAAGCGCGGCATGCGGGCCGCAGATCTGGGTTTATTCTGCCGCCGTAGTGGTCCAGCCTTCTCTCAGGGCTCGGCGGTCGACCCGCGTTCCGCGAATATAGACGTCGGCAATTCGCCGTGTATTGGTGATGTCCTCGAGCGGGTTGCTGTCGAGCACGATGAAGGATGCGCTCTTGTCCACCTCCACCGTGCCGTGATCGGTCAGTCCCAGGATTGCGGCTGAGGTTTCTGTCGCGGCGACAATGACCTGGGCTGGAGTCATTCCGGCCGCCACCAGGTCCTCCATCTCGATGTGGGCGGTCCAACCCACGGCGCTATCGGTTCCAATGCCTACCCGGATCCCCTCGGTGATGAGCCTTCGCAGATTGGCCGCCTGGATGGCAAACGGTTCAAGGGGTCTTTCGCGATTGAATGCCAGCGCCGATGTGCCGGAGTTGACTTCCTCCAGTATGTTCTCGAACGCTTCGGGTGAGTGGGCGTCTCGGATCCACTCGAGGTCGGGCAGGACGCCGCGAGGCGGGAGATTCGGTGTAAAGAAAACGTCGGCCCGTTCCTTGATCAGTCCGATATATTCCTCATCAATCGCACCATCCCGCACGCCGTGAGCCAATCCGTGGAGACCCGCCCTCAGCAGGCCTTTGGCATCCTCGAGTGTTCGGAGGTGGGCCAACACGCGGACGCCCTGCCGGTCGGCCTCATCAATAATCGCTCCATACAGGGCTGCGGTCAGAGTCTCGCGATTACCGTCCCCGCCGCGGTCGACATAGATTTTTATCATATCGACCTGCGCGGCACTGTGCTCTCTGACGGCCCTTCGCACGTCCTCTTCGCTCGTGACCGAGGTACCGCGGATACCCCATCCGCCGTCGCGATACAGTGCGGCGCCCGGAATCGGATTGTTCCGCATCTCGGATGCGAACTCGCTCTCACCCCCAATCTGCAAGATCGCGCCCACCCCGTAGTACGCCTGACGCCGCAGCCCGTCAAGGACCGCCTCCCGGGCCTCGCTTTCACCCGTCAACGGGAGAGGCGTCTCAAACGAAACGAGACCACGCGGGAGATGAGTGAGAAGGTGAACATGAAGGTCGACGAGCGTGGGCATGACGGTCTTGCCGCTCAGGTCAACCCGAACGGCGTCTGAGGGAACTTCGAGCTCCCCTCTTCGCCCCACCGCGGTGAACCGGCCATTTTCAACGATAAAAGCGGCGTCTTCGATGGGTTCGCTGACATCCCCAACAATAAGCCGTGCCCCTTCGAACACCGTCATGTCTGTCGTCCGGGCTGCCCGGTTTTCAACTTGCGGCGAACATGCCGTAGCCAGCAGAAACCCGGCGAAATGCAGGCAGCTTGTTCGGATCCCCGGCCAGCGCGTGCGACCCGTCTCAGTGCGTCTGCGACCCGTCAGAGAACGTGGCGGAACGGAACCGTTACCATTGATCCCGGGTGAACGGAGATGGTGTGAGATCCGCTTCCTGCTCATTAATCTCATCAATCTCATCAATCTCATCAATGCGCCTCAGCCAAACAGGATTGTTCCAGGATCCAGAAGATACCATGGGGTGGGCGGGATGGAACGACAGTGCCTCCGGATCGCGGAGGTACCGGTTCAACCGGCCGCTGCCGGATCTGGATCTCGGCGAGCACATCACCGGTCGAAGGCGTATCATGGTATGAATTTTTCGCGGACATTCCGCCCCCTTCGGGTCGAGCCGGGCCCGATGATCGAAATGTATAGATATCACAACACATGGGCTCCAGTCGCGCTGCTGATCGCTTCGGTGGCTCTCGGCCAGGCTCCGGTTCAGAGTCCGGAGGAAACGTCGGTAATCGAAGGCTTCGTCGTCCGCCTGGGTACAGGTGAAACCCTGGCGAACGCACAGCTGATACTCCGGCCCGAGCAGGGGCGACGACCCGTTTTCGGCGCGATCACCGATCTGGACGGCCGATTCCGGATGGCCAACATCAGTCCGGGAA
Organism: Terriglobia bacterium; assembly: GCA_965263045.1. Classification (GTDB taxonomy): domain Bacteria; phylum Acidobacteriota; class Terriglobia; order 20CM-2-55-15; family 20CM-2-55-15. The sequence goes on along the minus strand of CBDHGK010000041.1, from coordinate 1,297,912 downwards.
GCTACCGGCTCCATGTCGAGCGGGACGGTTACGTCGACCAGCAGTACGGGCAGGTCAGCCCCGCCCGACCCGGCACTGTCCTGGTACTGGAACCGGGGCAGGAAGTAACAGATGTCGTCATCAGCCTGGTACCGACAGGTTCGATTTCAGGCCGAATCTTCGACGAAGACGGCGCACCCGTTGAGGGAGCGACCGTGCGCGTCCTGTGGTATGACTACGTGGATGGTCAGAAGGTCCTGACCCGTTCCCGCTCAGCCAATACCAACGACCTCGGCGAATACCGCCTGTACTGGCTGATACCCGACGAATACTACGTCAGTGCAACCTACGAAGACCGCTTTCGGGAACTGAGCACCCTCCGCGAAGCGGTCCGGGCTGCGGCCCCATCGGCCGCATCGGTTCGTGGATTACAGAGTGCGACCCCCGCACCCATCCCGGAAACGCTGGCGCAAACCTACGTCGCCACCTACTACCCTGGGGTGAGCGATCCTCTGTCGGCCTCGCCGATCGCCGTCGACCCCGGCCTCGAGATTCGGGCCATCGATTTCACGCTGCTGCCGACCCGGGCCCGGGCTGTCCGGGGGAGGGTCATCGGACCGTTCTCTTCCCAGGAGGGCGTCGCCCCGAACGTCATCATTGTTCCGCGGGGCGGAGTGACCCGGAATCAGGTCACCTTTCGTCGGAATCGTAACCGGAACAGTCGCAGCAGCGAGGACGGTAGTTTCGCATTGACCGGCGTGGGACCCGGATCCTATACGGTCGCAGCGATGCTGAGGATGGACCGGCCCGGAGGCGGCGGCCGGCAGACGTTCACCGGTTTCGTCGATATAGAGGTCCGGGATGAGGATGTCACGGACCTGATCGTCCCTGTCGAACCCGGAATTCAGATCTCAGGCCAGATCCTGGTCGATGAAAGCGCGAAGGATCTCAATGTTTCGAGGCTGCGCGTCCGCCTGGAGCCAATGAACGCGTTGCCGACCGGCGCTCCGAACGCACGTGTGGACGCCGATGGCAGGTTCGTTGTGAACAATGTGCCAAGGGCTCCGCACCGCGTGTCGGTGAGGGGACTTCCCACCGATGCCTACGTTGCCTCCGCCCGGGTCGGTGGACAGGATGTGCTGGCATCGGGTGTAGGAATCGCACCCGACCTGCCCGGCCTGGACTTCTGGATCAGCGGTGCCGGAGCGCGCCTGGATGGGGCCGTAGAAGTGGGGGACCAGCCCTTCACCGGGGCGCAGGTCGTCCTGATCCCGGATGACGCCGGACGGACTGACATGTATAAGGTCGCCAGCGCCGACCAGTACGGTCGGTTCTCGATGCAGGGAATCGCTCCGGGTAACTATGCCGTGTATGCATGGGAGGATGCTCCTTCGGGTGCGTACCGGGACCCGGAATTTGTGCGTCGCTACGAGGACTGGGGGGAGCGGATCCGGGTCGAGCAGGCCGAGCAGGTGCAGGCGCGGCCCCCCCTGATTCCCGCAGGGAATTGACCGAAGGTCTCTTCAAGAAACTTTGTCGAAAGTCGGAAACTGTTCGTTCGTCACGCCGACGCTGATCCCTCACGTTCCGGCAAACCTGAAAATGCCCGGAAGGAAGTTGAGATCCACACCTCTACGGAACTGCGCTGCATCTCCCCGTGTGTGGCCCACCGCCGGGCAGGCCCTGGCCTGAATCCTGCCGGGTTCCGTGGCTCGTCAAAATCGTTCCGCAAGCCAGGCATCGATGAAATCGAAGGCGCGGCCCAGGGTGTCCCCGAAGCTTCCCGGCGGCATGCCGAGCGCTTGCTCGCATGCTGCGCAGGGAGTTCCCGCATGGACCGCACCTTCGGTAACGGCATAGGTCTTGTCCTCGCTTGCGGCATTGTCGAAGATAATCTCGTTCGGAACGATGAAGTAATGCGCGCTGTTGGCGACCAGCAGCAGCGGTTTGGTAATACCCCGGACGTTGGCGACGGTGCTGGTATTGGACGACTCAAAATCGACCCCGCTGAGATCGTTTTCAGTCTGCCGATAGACTCCTTCGGTGCGCAGCGCATGCGCCCCCAACCAGGTACGGATGGGCATGTGCAGGACCGAGCCGATGGAATCCGCATTGGCGAACCGTCCCGAGGGAACCCGCACCGAACAGATGGGACCCGGCGATATGTCCGCCCGACCGTCGCGCGTAAGAAAAACATGCGCGCGCTTGGTGCATTTCAGAAGGTCGAGGTCGGCCTGCCACAACCGCGCCGCACTTTCCGCCCCGGGCACGGTGAGCAGCATGCCGTCGGGATACAGCCCGGCCGCATCGCCGGCCTCGATGCGGGCCCTCAGTTCCTGGGCGTGTTCGAGGACATTTGCATTGCGCTTCGCCTGCGCCGAAAGAAACCGCTCCACGAAGGCGGCGTCGTAGTCGGCATCACGAAACAGCGGAGCGCGGGCCCCATCATCGCCCGGATAGCCATTGGAGGGAGCAAACATATCGACAGACGGATCGCGCCAACCCGGCATCTCTGGATCGGTCACGGCCGGATCCATATAGGTGAACGTCGCCAGGGCGTCACCCAGATGCGCGTCCGCCAGGATGATGCCGTCGATGGGAGGCAACATGCTGGCTCCCGCCCCGTCGATCAGGTTTTCGGTATTGCAGGGGAGGATGCGTTTTCGGGAGCGACACGCGGCAACGCCGTTTTCGGCCACGTTCGCATAGAACGCCATCATCGGGGCGCCCATACTGCGACCGAGAAGGACGACCTGCGTGATCCCGGGCACTTCGGCTCGCAAATGCGAAATCCCGGCAACAATCGCCGGAACATGATCTTCGTAGCCCTCGTAGGCACCCTTGCGGCCCATAAATTCGGTGTCGGCGCACAGCGTGGTGTAGCCCCGGCGGGAGAGACCGATACAGACTGGATTGTCTGCGTTAGCGCTCCATGTATGCATCACAAAGATGCCGATATGTGATTTGGAATTGCCCGGAGGCGTTCGCAGGATTGCCCGGTAGGTGCCCTCAAGCCCGGGGTTGAGAATTCTCACGGCGACATTGCCCGGTTGGTAGATTTGAGCGGCGACAGGCTGAGGAACAAATCCGCAGAGGTATGCCGCGAGCATCAACAGGCCGGCCCTCCTGATCAACATTAGTTTTATCCTCCTGGTACTCCCGAAGTATGTTCGGAAGCGTCTTATCACACGTCTCGGCGACCGGTGACGGAAACTATCGCCGGCCCATTCCCTGTAGATCAACTTTTCAGACATTCTTGCTGCTTTTTTGTTGAGCAACATGATGGAGGATAGTCAGAATAATTACCCTTCGCAATGAAGATCGGCGTGCCCCTCGGCAGCACATGATGTGCCCGTGTCGGGTCCGCGTCGAACCCTGGTCGGGCAAGATCTCCTTCCCTCTTGGCCCGGCCCGACCCGCACCTCTTGCAATGCGAAAGATCCGCTAGCCCGTATAGATCACGAGATGGACCAGAAAAGGCCGCCCTGTTTGGCATAAAGCGTTTGACAAGAACGTTTCAGACACCAAACAAAGGCGGCCCTTATGACGACAGAGTGTAACCAAACCACGTTTGAATTTCACGGACTTAATCAACGAAAAGTGAAGGCTCGATTCGACGGAGGGAAGATCACTTCCGACGCGGGTGTCCTGCTGTTGCGGGAGGTCGAAAAACGGACCGGGTTGATCGATGGACTGGCCGAATGTTTCGCCGATCACCGGGACCCGCGATTGATCGAGCACACGGTGAAAGAATTGATTGGGCAACGGGTGTATGGCCTGTGTCTGGGATATGAAGACCTGAACGATCACGACCAACTACGCACCGATCCGATGCTGGCCGTGGCGGTGGATAAGGCCGATCCGCTGGGAGGCAACCGACGGCAGGCCAGCGACCGGGGAAAGGCTCTGGCGGCCAAGTGCACACTGAATCGGCTGGAGTTGACTGGGGCTGAAGTCGGCGGGGAGGAGCGATACAAGAAGATTGCGATGGATACGGACCAGGTCGACCGCTGGATGGTCGATGCCTTCATCGCAGCCTTTGAATCGGCGCCTGAAGAAATCATTCTGGACCTCGATGCCACCGACGATCCGATCCACGGGCAACAAGAGGGACGATTCTTTCATGGCTACTACGGCAACTACTGTTATCTGCCGTTGTACATCTTCTCGGGTGAGCATCTGCTGTGCGCCCGATTACGGCGCTCCAATATCGATGGCGCGGCCGGATCGGTTGAGGAACTGACCCGCATCATCGGACAGATCCGGAAGAGCTGGCCGGATGTGTCGATCATCGTCCGTGGAGACTCCGGCTTCTGCAGAGATGACTTACTGACCTGGTGTGAATCCCATCAGGTGGATTACGTGGTGGGATTGGCCAAGAACGAGCGACTCAAGAAGGATATCGCTGAAGCCATGGCTCAGGCGAAATCGGAGTTCGAATCCACCGGTCAATCGGCACGGGTATTTAAGGACTTCCGCTATCGCACACGAGACAGTTGGAGCCAACAACGGCGCGTCGTGGGCAAGGCGGAGGTTCTGGGCAAGGGCGCCAATCCCCGATTCATCGTCACATCGCTGTCACCAGAACGTTGGGAGGCCCGTGCGCTATACGAGGATCTCTACTGTGCGCGCGGCGACATGGAGAACCGGATCAAAGAGCAACAACTGGATCTGTTTGCCGACCGCACCAGCGCGTCCACCATGCGCGCCAATCAACTCCGACTCTATCTGTCTTCGGCCGCCTACATGATCATGCATGCACTGCGCCGACTCGGACTCCACAATACCGAACTGGCGCGGGCTCAATGCGGCACGATCCGGCTGAAGCTGCTCAAGATCGGTGCCCGAATCCGGTTCACGGTCCGCAACGTCTGGGTGTCGATGGCTGAAGCCTGTCCCTACGCCGAAGTCTTCACCGCCGTTGTGCGCAACCTACAGGCGATGCCACTGCGATGCTGACGCCGACGCTCCCGCTTCGTCCCTGAATTCGATTTGATTATCCAGTCCGAGCCGAGGTGTGTCTGATTGCGGCCAACCACGCTCTCTCGAGCACGAAAATCCCCTTTTCATGTCGCCAAAACCTTCTCGCTTCACCCGAAGACCCTCCCCCACACCCCATCTCGCGTCCGCCGATGAGTCTTTCATGCAAAATCGCGATCAAGCGTCGCTTGGTGATCCATGCGGGCTAGGGAGAGGCTTCGCCCTGTTCGAGTGTTCCGCGCTGCTATGGGTCATGTCCTGAGATCGCGGGCCGGTGATGGCCATTCCTTTATTGCTAAGCAGGGTTCGGTTGACTATCCTTCGTTCGGTCTGTAAATGGGAGGATCGGATATGACAACATCAGCGCGTTACCTACTCAGTCTTCTGGTTGCTGCTTTCATTCTGACGGTGGCTCTCGGTTGGGATGCACGGGTGGCCAGTTCCGAACAACTGGCTCCGAACAGCAATCAGGGATTCAGCACGACGCCGAAACAGGTCATTGACCTGGGACCCGAGATCGAAAACATGGAGGGTCGCCAGTTGCGGATGCGGCTGATTACAATCGAACCGGGGGGACACAACGCCGTCCACAGCCACGCGGACCGACCCGTCGTGGTTTATTTTCTACAGGGAACGGACACCGTTACATTTGGAGACGGTAGCGAGCAGGATTTTGGACCTGGAGATACATCTTCTGCAAACAAAGATACGACGCATTGGCACCGAAATGATGGAGAAGAGCCGGTCGTGTTCGTTGCCGTCGACGTCTTTCATAACGCCCAGTGAAGGGACGTCACGCGCGCGGCGTACAACCTGCTCGGTGAGCCGCCGAGATGTGCGTAATGTTGACCCCGACTACCGATTCGGATTTGTCCCCTCGTATTCGAGCTCATTCCGTGTATTCTTCGGAGAATGGGACAACCTGAATGGCTGAGATCGAACAATACGGGAGGACCCTCATGGCAAATCGTAGAGAATTTTTAAGAGCCCTCGGATACGCCGGGGCTGGGACGTTGCTGATGGCCGGAGGGTGCAACACCCGGGCCCAATCCTCTCGCAGGGAAGTGTTAGTTGGCGGGCGAGCTGCGACGGTCGTGGACATTCATGCTCACTGTGCCTTCAATGACGAGCTCCGGGCCCGGCTGCCAGAGGCGGCCCCGGGGGGGAGCCGTGCCGTCCTGGGGCCGGACCGTCTGGAAGAAATGGACACGCGCGGTATTGATATCCAGGCGCTCAGCATCAATCAATACTGGTGGTATGGGGCCGATCGCCCCCTGGCAGCCGAAATCGTCCGGATCCATGACGAGAGCCTCGCAGAATGGTGCGCCACACACCCGGAAAGGTTTGTCGCGCTCTCGTCGGTGGCGCTGCAGCATCCCGATCTCGCGGCCGAGCAACTTGAGTATGCGGTCAACGAATTGGGCCTTCGTGGTGCTTCGATCGGCGGTCACGTGAACAATGAGCTTCCTACTTCGGCGCAGTACGACCCGTTCTGGGCCAAGGCCCAGGAGCTGGACGTTCCGGTTTTCATGCACCCGGGAAATGCGGACAACATCGTGCGCGAGGACGGACTTGCCGGTCGGGGGGACCTGGGCAACATCATCGGAAATCCGCTGGAGACAACGGTATTTCTGACCCATATGATTTTTGACGGGGTTCTGGACCGTTTCCCTCAACTGAAGATCTGCGGGTCCCACGCCGGGGGCTATCTGCCATCCTACCTGGGCCGCACTGAAGTTGCCTGCAGCGTGAGAAACAATGCGAACTGCGCCAATCAGAAGAACCCGAGTGAATATCTCAAAGACCAAATTTTCGTCGATTCCATGATCTTTTCCGAAGAGGGTTTACGCCATCTGGTTGCCGAAACCGGTGTGAGCCAGGTGGTATACGGGTCCGATATTCCGTTCAACTGGCCCGACACGATCGACCTGATTGCAGAGTCGCCCTCGCTGGATGACGCCCACAAGGAGGCCATCCTCGGAGGCAACTTGATCCGCCTATTAAGAATCGACGCATAGCGATGGAACTGGATTCATCTCAATACTAGACACCAAATCCGACGGTCTCCGGGACGTGGCTTGCCACCCCGGAGAATTCCTCTTGAAGAGGGAGATATTCGATGAGGTCGGCAAACAGAAATCCCAGGAAGCGCCGCCTGATTAAAATGGCTGCTGTCACGGTGCTCCTGATCCCGGGGACGAGTCAAGCCCATTCTTAGTTGAAACTCTCCACGGCTCACGATGGGTCATGCAACCTTCTTCTTCGATCTCGTCGACGTCTTCGCCTCAATTTTCAGCTCTCGCTGGAGGGCTTCGCGGAGCTTTGGAAGATGACGGTAGCCGATCACCTTCCTCAGGCGCGGTTCGATGTCGATGAGCGCCGTCGCCAACCAGCGTTGCCGCTGACTCGAGTTCTTCCAATGATCGACCTTCGCACACCTTTCCTCGACAAGGGCATTGACCGATTCCAGGCAATTCGTCGTCTTGAACGAACGGCCCAAGACCCCGTACACGCCGAGCCGATGCAACGTGAGGGTCTCTTCCAGGCCTTCCTCAAGGCTCGCAGCCCCCGATTGGTTTCGCTCCTCGAGCTCTCCATGGAGCTCTCCGAGCGCCGCCCGAGCTTCGTCGTACTCCGGGCGCTCGTAGGCCCGCTGCAGCCGGCGTCGCCACACGGCTTGCTCGGTCTTCGATAGGTATCTCACGACGTTCTCGCGTTTGTGCCATTGGCAGCGTTGGACCAGGGCTCGATTCCTGAATGCCTTCTTGACCGCCGCCCGCAGACCTTTGCCGCCGTCGACAATCACCAGCACGCCTTCAGAGATGTCCAGGCCCCGCTCCATCAACGAACGGAGAAACGGAGTCAGCACTTGCTCGTTCTCCGTGTCGGTCTCCACGAAGCCCAAGAAGCGTTTGTCGCCCGAAAGCGTGACGCCCAGGGCCACTACCATCAGGGCGTCGGCAAACGCCTTCCCGTCCAGGAAGATCGCCACGACGTCCTCGCCACTCAGATCCCGCTCCTGCATCTCCCGAAGTTTCGCGGCACTCGCCTGGACGAATCCTCGAGACACTGTCGAACTCGACAGTCCGATCGCTCCCGGAATCGCTTCAGCGGCCGATTCATAGTTCCGGCAGGAGATCCCATACAGCACACGTCTGAGCAGTAGCTCGTTCACCGCGCCACCCGGACTGAGTTCCTCGTAGGTCCGAAGCGGAATCTCCCCGCCCGCCACGCTGCGCACTCGAGGCACCCGAACCGGCACCCGCTGGCCACCCAGCCCCACGGTCCCCGGATTGCTCCCGTGTCGCCGGCCCCGCAACGCCGCCTCCTTTCGTGCGTATCGCTCACCCGCCAACGACTTCACTTCCTCGTCGAGCAACTCCTCCACGTGCATCAACCCCAGTGGGATCAACGCCCGAATCATCTCCACCTTCGAGTCCAATTCCAGTCCCGAGTATTCCTCCCGGCTCAGGACCTCGACCTCACCCAGCACACGCGACTTCTTGCGTTTCTTTACCGAACGTAACAGACTCCTCATCTCGGCTCCTTTCTCTTACAGGCTTGATGTTGTTTCTTCCAATACCATCAAACCATGGGGTTTGGAGCCGTTTCAATTTCCAACTAAGATTGGCACACATTCCCGGGGACAGAGGCCATGCCAACCAGCGCTCAGATTCCGGGTGCGTCCGCTGCTATTCCCGGCCTGTCGGGGATCTGGGAGCGTGCAGAAAGGCGTGAAGTGCTGGATCCCTTGCAGTTGAACGCGCGGGCGGAGGCGCTGAGGGGCGTCCTGGATGAGCGTGCGTACCCCAAGTACGACTGCGTGGCGGCCACGATGCCCCGCATCGCGACCGACTCCTACAACTTTCAGATCCAACAGCAGGCGGACCGGGTGCTGTTGATGTACGAGAAGGACGACGTCGTGCGTACGGTCTGGATGGAGGGGCACTCCGAACCGGCGCCGAGCGTCGGCGAGTACTTTCTGCAGGGCTATTCGGTTGGCCGGTACGAGGGCGACCAGCTCGTCGTCGAAACTACCAAGTTCACCTACGACCCCCATGGATTCAGCGACGGATCGCCCACGATTGCGTCCTCGCAGCGAAAAAAAGTGAGTGAGCGATACTGGCTCGACGAAGGTCGCCTTCGCGTGAAGGTTGTCACCGAGGATCCGCTGATGATTCTCGGGCCGTACCGATACAGTTACTCTTGGGATCGAACAGACGAGGAATGGCTGGAATTTGCGTGCGACATCGAAAACTCGCACACGGTGCTGCCGTTTCTGGCCCCGGTTTACGGAGTGCCGTAGCCAACCGTCCGTGCAGAGGAGATTCAATATGAGATCGACGATAGCGACATTGCTGGTCGGTGCGCTTGTGGCCGTTGGACTGCTGCTGCCCATTAATCAAGGCGCTGCCCATCATTCTGCAGCGGTGTTTTTCGATCGGGATCGAATTGTGGAGATTCGTGGTCTCGTCACCCAGTGGTCGTTCACGAATCCACATCCGATCTTGAGGGTCGAGGTCGCAGATGGCGACGGCCCGAGGGTCGAATGGATGATGCAATTCACAAATGTCCTCAACATGAAGCGACTCGGACTCACGGTTTCGACCTTCGCCGCGGGCATGGAATTGACCGTTGCTGGACCGAGGGCCATCGCAGAAGAAATTTACGCGCTGAACCCGGAGCGGGTTTTACTCCCTGATGGAACCGAGATCCGCGCCGCGCCCGGGCAGGCAGGCGAAAGGGGCGTGACCCACCCGAACTGAGACGGAACGGGGCCGTTTTATTCGTCAACTCCCCGTGTTTCATTGAAGCCCACCCTGGCCACAGCTGGAACAATCGGTACGCTCGACTACCCGATCCCACCCGAGTCAGGTGTCCGTCCCGGAACTACCGAACTATGTCGTCGTTGGAATCGCGGAAATCTCCGGACTTGAACCCCCACTCGGCCGCGCCTGGCTGCCCGGGATAGAGCTTTTGAAAGCCGGGGAGGAGCCTTCGCGAGACTCTGTCAATACCGTTGACATAGCACTGACCGTGGCTGAAACTTCACACGTATCGTCGCCAGCAATTCTGATCCGCGATCCGTTCGTGACGCAATAGCGATCGAAACAGGAAGGTCCGATGCTGACATTCAAAAACGTCGAACTATTTGCCATGGCGGTCGCCGCCCTGCTTTTCGCCGGAGTGTCCGAAGGACGCGCTGATTTGATGGAGATCACGCCACCGGGTCCGGGCGGTCCACGAAACTGGTCGCAGGCGGTATTCTTCGACGAAGCCGCCCACGGCACCTTCAACACGCCCCAGGGAGCTGAGTACTTCAACGGATGGGTGAGCCGATACGGCCTCATCGACAGCGGTCAATATTTCTTTACGAATGTGTTTTCTTCTGATGCCACCAATAACGCTATGATCTGGTGGGACTTCACCGGGTCATCCTACTGGCTGACCTATGTCACCATGTGGGGTCTTGGGCCCAACGGACAGAATCAGGAGAAGACCTACGCGGTTCATCGGAGAGATCGGCACACTGCTCCAGCCCAGCAGTTGAGCCTGGCCGGCGGCTACCAGATTCAAAGTATTGCCTTTTACGGAACGAATACGCTTCCCGAACCCCGGACTCTCCTGCTCGTCGGCATGGGACTGACGGCCCTGGCGGTTGCGGGGAAACGCAAAAACTCGCCTCCAAATGACATATAGAAAGGATTCCCGCAGCATTCGTAACTGTTGAAAACCCTGCATTGTTGGTCTGGAGTTTTCAGAATCTTCTCAGGTGCATTCGGCCTCCCCGAGCCTCTCGGCTCATAACGGTGAGGCATCGGGCAATCTGGCAAGCTCCAATGCCCTCAGGCGGGACGAACGGGGCGTTCGACGCCCCGATTGCGACGAAGTCAGGTGTCGGTCCCGGAACCGCTATCGGCAGCTCTGCTAACTGTGAATTCCCTGCACTACGACAAGCCCTGTCACGGGAGCAGCGGAGGCGCCGCCAGGACGAGGCGCGCGAAGGGAGGGTTGGCCGAGGCGTATTGGAAATACGTCGAGGCAACCCGAACAAGCGCAACGAAGTATTGGCGGATGGATCCGCTGCTGCCTCGTTACAGCGTGGAATATCCGAGGGCCGCGCGGATCTCGGACTCAAAAGTTTCTTTCGGAGCAAAGCCCGTGTGCTGACTGCAGATCTTGAGATCCCGCCCGATCACGAATGTGGTGGGAAAACCGATCGGCGGCCCGAACGCATCCAGCAGGTCCTGCCGCCGGGCGCCGAGGAGGATGGGATAGTCCATCTCAAGTTCGTCACCGAACGCCTGGAGCCTGCGGAGCGTTTCATCGACTGACAAATTCGGCTCTTCCAGGCCGTCGACCGAAACGCCCAACACAACGAATCCTTCCGCCTCGTATTTGTCGAACAGCTCGATGAAACCCGGAATCTCGATCTTGCAAGGGACACACCACGTGGCCCAGAAATCCAGCAGAATGACCTTACCCGAGTAGTCGCTGAGTGCAACGTCTTCGCCGTTCGTATCTTTGAGAGTGAAGTCAAGGTTTGCAACCTCACCATCCGGCTCGCACACGTCCAGTTCCTGGAGTTTCGGTTCTGACGCAAGTGATGTCGCGGCACAAATGAGCAGCCCTATTGTGGCCGGGAAGGCCAACCACACTTTCATCGGTTTCATTCCTCCAAATAGGAGCGCCCTGGCCAACGGTTACTCTTCCCCGAAGATCTCCGGACTGGAGAACGTCCGGGAGAATCCATACCAGCGGGTGAAGAGCTGCAACGGGCGCTCTACATTTATGGCCACGCCGTCGGGCCCAACCACGCCCCCGGCCCGAACGAGCGTGTCATCATCCAGGCGGATGTCTCGACCCTCGACCCGGGCGCCGTCGGCGTTCACGTACAGAGCGGCCGGCGTGGATGAAATCGGATCGAGGTAGATCAGCAGGTTTCGGCCATCAAGCTCATCAATAACGGCGTTGTCGCCCGCACGGATGGCCTCAAGAGCGTAGTAGCGTTGTGTCTGATCCGTCCAGACTCCCAGCCCGAGCTCCATTCGAGGCCGCCGTTCGTCCTCGTTTCCCAGCGTACCTGCGAATCGGGTGCCCATCTGTGCGTTTTCATCATCCCTGGCGAATTGTCCGCCCCCCACCCGCCCTTCGTAGGTCGAGATTGCGATTTCCATATCGGGGTCCATCTCCAACGCCTGCTGCACGTTCATCTGGAGCAGGTTCGATATTGGAAGTCGGTGACCGACGAGTGCTCCGTGGAGCGCCTCGCCCGTGATGTGGTTCCAGAACGTGGACGTCTCCGTGTCGGCCATAATGAACAGGCCATCGTAGATTCCCGGGTTTTCGAAGTGGTAGAGCTTCCCGTCGACCGTAGGGGTCAAACTGACCCCGGTGTTGCAGATCACTCAGAACGTGACCATCCAGGGCTGACCGCCAGCTTCCCCCTGGGCGATATGGTGAAAAGACATCTGGTCGGTCAGCAGCGCGAGCTGTCCATCGGAATACGCGGTCACCAGGACACGCGTGTCGGCTCTGACGGTGTTCGACCGAAGCACGTCCACGAGCGCAGCGGTCTCGGTCACGAAAAACGTTTCGAACTGTCCGCCGTTGGGGGAAAAGCGGTTGATGTCAAACGTCTCCGGTGTCGTGAACTGAGCGATGAGGATCGAGGGATGCAGCAGACATACCAGAGCAGCAATGGCCAGGACACCCCGCGACACGTTGTATAGTCTGGACATCACTACGTTGCGATCCGTACTACTGTGCTATCTGTGGATGTACTCGCGCACGTCTGAACCTGCCGGGCCGGTTGATTCGTCGGCGCATTCCATTGCGGAACTCTAAACATCGGCGCAACCAGCGTCAACAAAAACAACCCCCGACCTGTCTGATGCGCGGCATGTCCCCGTGCCCGATCTCGACTGCACAGCGCTAGTCGCCGGGCCTGAGGATAACGTAGGCGGGCAGGCCGATGGCGCCGAAGTGTTGCATCACCGCGCCCACCGGTGGCTGATCCGGGCTCTCCGCCTGGAACTTGATCTTGACGTAGTCTGAGAGGGCATCGACGACTTCGGGGTCGCGAAGCGTGGTCCCGTCCATCACCAGGCAGTTCTTGCACCAGGTGGCCCACAGGTCGACCAGTACGAGCTTGTCCTCGGCCTGGGCCTGGGCCAGCCCTTCCGACAGAGACGGATGCCATCCCTCCTCGATCATGCGCTCGACACTCTCGGAAACGTCAGCGGGATCGACCCAACGGTCGGCGAATAGCGTGTATCCAAGAAATCCGTAGTAAAGTGCGGTCCCAAGAATAATGACGCCGAAAGCCTGTTTTACGCGGACCATCCAGGGTCCTGGCTTCGGCAGTGCGCCGAAGCCGGCTCCGGCAATCGGCCACGGTATGGCCATGCCCGCGCCCAGGAGGAAGGGGAGCAGCAGCGCCACAGTCGTACCGGAGGCGTACATATCGCCCGAAAAAAGAATGACCTGAATCACCACCGGAGCCACACATGCACCGGCCAGCAGAGCCGCGACGCTACCCATGCCGAAGGCGAGAACGAATGAGCCGCGGGCGCCGCCCGGGTTCATGCGTGTGGACAAGCGGGACAGATCGATGGTCAACACATCAAACATCGCCAGACCCAGCACAACGAACACCGCAGCGATTGCCACATTGAACCAGGGCGACGCGTTGATCGTACCGAACGTACCCGCAGTCAGGATCACGACCAGGCCCAGAGCCCCGTATACCAGAGCCATGGCCGCGCCATAAACACTGCCCAGCAGGAACCCGCGGCCTCGTCTACTCCCCTGCGAACCGGCGCCGATGATGGCCAGGTTGATGGGTATCATCGGCAGGACGCAGGGCGTCAGGTTCAGGGCAAGCCCCCCCAGCAGGACCAGGGCAATCACGGCGACGATGCCCCGGCCCTCTAACAGGCCGCGCTCCTCGACGCCGGACTCCGCATTGTGGATAAACGTCAGGAAGTCATCTGATCCCAGGTAGCCACCCGTGGTCGACAGTATCGTAAAGGCCTCCAACTGCGCGATCGGATCATCGACGGCATCGGCGGCATCCGAGGTCGGTTCGACCGTCGCGCTGTCGGCCACCTCGGCCGGGGCGGGCCCGACCGCACCCGTGCCGAAGGGGATATCGGCAAACACCCCTGCGTTCAGCGGGGCGATGGGAGCGTCGCTCGCCACGACGGGAAGCATCCATGCCGAAGAGACTGTGGTTGGAAAGTAACAGAGTTGTTCATCGCACGCCTGATATCGCAGACTCGACCCCACGGTCAGATCTCCCGGAGGCATATCGGGCGACAGGGCCAGGCGAACACCGATCGTGAAGTCGTTCTCGTAGACCGTGAGGGGCTCTTCCGCGCCGGCCTGCTCAAGCTCTGTTGCTTCCGGATAGACAACCTCAAGAACAGACACCCCGGGCGTGGGTTCCACAGTCAGAACGATCGGTATGAGGCGGGGATCCCGCGGTTGATTCGAATTAACGTGCAGCCCATCGGGTAAACGCACCCGAGTTCCGACCAGGAATTCCTCACCGGCCCTGACGGAATCACTGGCCGTAAGCGGTGTCAGGTCTGCCAGTGGAATAGAGACCAATTGTCCCCGAGTGGATCCCGATTCGGGGAGCAGGAACAGCAGGACGGCGGCTATACAAGAGAACAGAACTGGAATCGTTCTGCTCATTCTGGAAGTCTGCACTGACGTTTGTTCCTCTTCGGATGGGTTTCCATTATTGTATCAAGTCTACGAACTTGTCGTCTTGTAATCATGATTACAGCGTGCGCCGCCCATGCGCACGGTGCGGCTACCCGGATCGACCGTGCCACGGTGCCAGTCTCAGGTGAGACCGTTTTTCGGCTGCTATGTAGGCTCCGGTGTCACCCGGTAGCGGCATGCGGAAGGCCCTGCATGCCGCATTCAGATCCACCGTGCTGGCTGTAGGAGTGCGGGAGGTCAGAATATCTCCGGCACTGAAAACACCAGCACGCCCTGATTGCGCATGTCGGAGACAATCACTTCCTCATCATCCGGGTTGAGGACCACTCCAAATGGCTTCTTGAGCATCGTTGCCGGATTCGCAGGGATCTTCCAGATTGGTGGAATGTCACCGTTATCGTCAATGCTCCACACACCCAGGAAAGCGCCCTCCGGTTCCATTTCATCGCGAATCCCCGGCATCGCCACAACGATGAGCTTCCGCTGGGGATAGACCTGCATCTGGTTGATCCGAACGATTCCTGAATTCGGACCGCGGATTACGGACCTCGGCGTCGCATTTCCACTGTCGGTCCGGTTAAATACCAGGATAGCGCCCCGTTCCGGATCTCTGGAATCCCCCAGGCTGGCCCGATACGTTCCGAAGCCGCTATTCAACCCAACGACCAGAACGTCGTTGACTGGATCCACGGCGATCCCGTAGACGGCGGACAATTGGGTGTCGGGGCCTTCGATGACGCGAATGGGGGCAGCGTCGCCGTTGGCTTCCCTCGGGTAAACCTTAATACTGGTGCTGGTATAGGTGAAAATCTCATCATGAATCGGGTCCACATCGAGCCGGCTGCCGATCGACCCGGTCTGGGGGCCCTGAATGATTCGAATGGGAGCTTCCTGTCCGTCGGCTTCTCCGCGGAACGTCAGAATGGATTCCGAATACGGAACGGGAACGACGATTTCATCGTTCACTGCGTCGTAGCGGACGTCATGCATTGTTCGGGACAGTTTACTGGCCTGGCCATACAGCGCCCGGACCGGGGCATCTCCGCCATCCGCCAACCTGGCGAACATCGCAATCTGCGGATGGGCCACTCAGTTGGGCACGAGGATCTCTCCCCGTCGCGTGTCGTAGCCAACAGCTCCGGGATTGCCGATCATGAGGCTCTGGGTCCCCTCGGGCGCCCCTCGAATCGTTCGC
This sequence comes from Terriglobia bacterium, assembly GCA_965263045.1. GTDB lineage: Bacteria > Acidobacteriota > Terriglobia > 20CM-2-55-15 > 20CM-2-55-15. The sequence goes on along the minus strand of CBDHGK010000041.1, from coordinate 1,282,023 downwards.
AAGGGCGCAACATCGCCATCGGCCGTCACCGGGAATACCGTCACCGATGGAGTACCCATGCTCGCGACGTAGATTTCCCCGAGTACGGAATCCAGTGCAATTCCGGGCGGATGTTGAATCCCCGTGTTGGGCCCCTTGATGACGCGGATTGGCGCCGCATCGCCTGAGGCACTTGCGCTGAACACCAGGATCGAATTGTCGGCATCGTTGGCTACGAACAGTTCCTGACGCTCTTCGTGAAACGCCAGGTGGGCCGGCCAGTTCATCAATGTGCTGGGTCCTTCGATGATGCGCACCGGAGCGACGTTACCCGAAGCCCCCATCGGGTACACCGTGATCGACGGCGGTTCAAACTTCCCATACCTTCCCGATTCCGCTGAAGCGCCGACCAGTCCGTTCCCGAAATTGCTCACATAGATCAGCTGGTTCCGTGTGTCGAGTGCCAGCCCATGCGGATCTTCCAGTTGCACGTCGCTCCCCATGATGGTCCGCAGAGGCTGCTCTTCCGCGTCCGCTTCCTTGCGGTAGACGGCGATGGAGTTCCGACTCTGGATCGTCATGTAGATTTCCTGCCTCTCCTCGTCGGCCGCCATCTGGAAAGGGTGGCCGGGCACGTACAGCGCCCGACTCGGGGTTGCATTTCCACGCGCCTCCGGGGAAAACACCGGCATCCAGTGCTGCGTATCCCCGTTGAGGGCGTAGATGTCCTTCGTCACAGGATCGATATAGAGCCCACAGATCATCTCCGCTTTCGTGTTGGTTCCTGAAATGACGCGTCGGGGTTCGGTGAAACGCGCCTCGGGCGGGGTGTTGTCGCGCGTATCGTACTCCAGGATCTGAAACAGGTTCTCGTCCGCCACGACAAGCATATTGCTTTCGGAATCGACAGCCACCGCGCTGAAGGCAGGGTTAGGATCCTTGATGAAACGCACCGGAGGTCGCTCGATGACCACCGGCGTTCTGTCCTCCTGGCTCTGGAGGGCAGGCACCCCCGCATTGACAATCGCTGTGATTTCGCCCGGACCGGTCAGAATGCCCTGACCGAGCCAGACAATCAGACTCGCCAGAACGAACGTGAGCCCCCAGCGTTTCCCTATACTAATAGACCTGGTCATTGCGGAACCTCCCACGGGAGAACTTCGATTCACCCGGATTATTGGAGCAATTATATCGAAATCACGCGTAGCGGCGAAGCATCCCTGTAAGGACAGTCTGAGATGGTTCGCAACTCTACATTAATCCATTGTGTGCGCTCGCAGGGCGCACCGGCTTCAATGCTTTACTTGAAGAACCAGCGCACAACGCTCGTCGTTGCCGCAGCGAGTTGCTTCGGCAGCTCCAGATGGCCGTAGTGGGTCATGAGCGGGTCCCACACCATGATGCGAATCGCGGCGTCGGGATTCTTCGCGCGATACTCGTTTGCGAAGAACACTTCCACGCTCTTCATGGGATCCTCAGGCACCCAGTGGTTGCGGTCATAGTGCGCCACAGTCCACACCATCTGCGTGTAGCCATCCATGCGCGTGAAATGCGTGGAAAACAGATCCTTGCTCACGTCCTCGAGGTTCACTTTCCACGGGTTACCCGTCTGCTTGAGGAGGTTCTCGAGCTCCACCTCGATCCGGCCTTTGTGCTCGATACCCCCACCGTGTTCGAGGTTTTGGATCTGCTGCTTGAAGTTGGCCCTCCGACGTCCCTCGGCTTCAAGCCATCGTTCGGCGATTTGATAGTGAGACATTCCAGCTTCATACATCGGGTTCAGGAAGCCGCTGTATCCCCGGCTGTAGCCTTCCGGGTTACGACGTTCAAGGATATGGATGGGTTTGGGCTGGCTATCTACCGCCGCTATTCCAACGATGTCCGGATTCCGGGCCTCACGTACGCGATCGAGCCGCGCCGGCCCACCGCTTCCCCAACCCAGAAAGCGCCCATTGAGGCGTGCTCCTAATTCCGGGTCTTCGTTGGCGAGCATCGCTAGTTCGCCGGAAGTCGAGTGGCCAACGAGCAGGATGTCACCCTGCGTGTGGTTCATGACGAGGGCTTTCAGACCCTGCATGATGACGCTGTTTGTCAGGAGGGCATTGCGGACTTCGGATTCCTCCATCGGAAGCTCCCGGTCGAGCAGGTATGCCGGTTGACGGCGGATATCCTCGATCGCTCGATCCCACCCGCCATATTTAAAATTGCCCGGAATGGTTACGATCATGACGTTCAGTTTCTGCGCCAGGTACTGTGCCCATCCAGGTCGATTCTTCAGATCGACGTAGAACTCGTACATATTCGCGGCGCCGCCGTTCATGATGACGAGCCAGGGATAATCCCCCGCATCTGGAGCGAGGCTCGTTAACCGGAATCCAGTGATGTCCCACTCAAGGTTGTAGCGCTCGTAACGCTCTACGATCCAATCGGCCTCGTATCCCAGCTGTTCGGAAGGGATTCTGGCTACATCGCGCGGGTCGAATGCTCCGCCGGGAGCGCCGAGAGCAAGCGCGGTGACCGCCTCGCCCCCATCGGGCAGATCGAAGCCCTCACCGAGGGCGCGGAAGTCCGCATCGGGCAGAGAAACGTAGGGCGCTTCCGGATCATCCAGCAGTGACCAGATCTTCTGTTCAACCTGGCTGGGACTGAGATCGCTTTGAGCAGCGATCGCAGGCTGAACCTGAAAAGTCAGAAAGGTCACCGCCAATAGGCCAAGGGTGGAAATCGATTTTCGATTCATAAGTCGTCTCTCCGTTCGTCGGTTACAGTCTGCTACTTTGTTATCACCCAAGCATAGACAAGACCGAGATCCTCTGCCCACGCTTAAATGCCTAAATGCAATGAATACTTAAATACGATCAATACTTATTGGTGTTCCCATCCATGGCTCCGACACGAGATCGGACCCACCGCAAGGTCGAAACTTCATTGCGGAATCACCCCCTCCGGAAGGGAGGGCGTGTTTTTCGGCAGCACACGGGCGCCGGTCGCTTGCTCGAAGTCGTAGCCATAGGCCAGCAGAGTGGACTCACTGTAGGCCGGACCCATGAAGGAAAGCGTCACGGGCAGGCCTTCGGTGGTCGTACCGGCAGGTACGACGAGTTCAGGAAAGCCACTGTAGCTGGTGATGAGGATAGCCGATTCGTTGCCGATGTCGCGGGTACGTCCGGCCTGAACCTGCGTGCTCCCCCCCGACAGTGCCGCACGTAACGCCGTTTCACCCTCCCGCAGGGCAGCCGGTCCGGGGGCCTGATCCTCGGAACGGATCAGCGGGGGCCCGACTGAGGCAGTCGGGTAGACGATGGCGTCCAGGGCCTGATTCGCGAAGACGGCCCGGGTGCCGGACCTCACCAGCCGGACACCCTGGTTCAATGCCGCCAGGTACACCGGATCGTCCAGATCGAGAGCGTGCGCGGCGGAGTACCGCAGGGCGAAGGCTTTCTCCGGGCTGCGTGCCCGGTAGCAGCCCCCCGGCGCATTGGCCCTTGCCGTGAGTTCCTCGAGCGTGGCCGGATACTGGGGTCCGCGCGCCTGAAAGTATTCTGCGATCTGAGCCTTGAATTCGGCATTCCGGATCAGGGGAAAAATCGGATCCGTCATCGCGTGCACGTAATCCGGGAATCGAACCGGGTCGACGATGACGGCGCCCAGTCGTTCCAATGTCCGGATGGCGCCATCAACAATGCGGATGATTTCAGGATCTTCTCCGAAGAAATCGCGGCCGACACCGATGCGGGCGCCGCTGAGCGCGCCAATTCTGAGAAACTGGGTGTAGTCGGTTTCGAACCGGCCAACGCTTTCGCGTGTGATTTCATCCGCGGGATCAAATCCGGTCATAACGCCCAGAACTACGGCGACATCGTAAACGCTCCGGGCCATCGGACCCAGGGTATCCAGACTCAAAGCAAGCGGCGCGACACCGGTACGGCTGAGCAAACCGAGCGTGGGTCGGAGACCGACGATGCCATTGGCCGAAGAGGGGCTTCGAACCGAACCGCGCGTATCGCTTCCCAGGCCAAACTGCGCGAACGCGGCCGCAATGCCCGCGCCCGTCCCACCGCTGGAATTGGAGGGCGCACGCCGGAGGTCGTGGGGGTTTCGGGTCTGGCCGCCGATCGAACTGAAGCCCTGGGGGACGGCGCCCGCTTTAAGAATGGCCGCGTCCGTCGCGCCCGACACGCTGCCGCCGCCCGAGGCGAATTCGCTGAGATTGTCCTTGGAGACCAGGATTGCGCCGGCATCCCGCAGTTTCCGAACGACAAACGCGTCGGCCAATGGCTGGGAGCCTGCGAGCAGGCATGAACCGACGGTGGTGGGCAGGTCGCCTGTGTCGATGTTGTCCTTGAGCGAAAAGGGAATGCCGTGGAGCGGGCCGCGAACCTGGCCCCCCGCCGCTCAGCGTCGAGCGCCCGTGCTGTATCAAGAACCCGCGGGTTCAGCGCGATGATGGAGTTAATCGCCGGTCCATCTTTGTCGTAGGCTTCGACACGGGCCAGATAGAGCTCCATGAGTCTTTCCGCCGTGAGGGCGCCCCGTTCGAATGCGGACCGCAGATCGGCAATAGTCGCGCTTTCCATGTATAGCGGCACCGCAGGTTCGGTGTTCGCGATCCCGGGTCGGTTCTGAGCGGAAGTCGGCAGCGAAACGACTAGGCTGACACCCAGAGTCGCCAGCAACCCTGAGCACCAGACAACGGACCCAACTACTATTTTGAAGCCCTTCATAACTTCCCCGAAGAATACTAAGGGAGGTAGGCTGGACGCAATCCATTGCTCGAATCCCGACAAGAAAGACTCGTTGCGAACATCCCTTGTTTCCTTGTTCTTTACCTGCCAATCGCGGCGCCGGTCAACACACCAACACGTCCAGATACTTGCAAGCCTATCTCGCAAACGGCACGGCCGGTTGAAATGCCAACCCGATAGTAGTAGGTTCCAGATGTACAAAAGGGGGGGAGTATGAAGGTAGTCGCACAAACCCTATTCAGTCTGTTTGCCGTCGTTTCCGCAACCACAGCCCTGGGCCATCATGCCGCTCAGGTTGCCTACCACACAGATCAGGTGATCGAAGTCGAAGGTGAAATCACGCGCCTGCTCTGGAGAAACCCCCATGTGCGTTTCACGATCAATACTACGGATCCGCAGGGCCAGACCTCGCTGTGGGATGTTGAAAGCATTCCGGTGACCCGACTCACGCGTGTGGGTGTGTCCGCGGATCTGGTCAACGTTGGACAGACGGTCCGGGTGGCGGGGTTTCCCTCGAGACGTTCCACCAATCAAGTGTATGCCACTAATATGTTGCTCGCTGGCGGGCAGGAAATTCTCCTCGACACTCCGATCTCCCGCTGGACCGATAACACCCTCGGTACCGGCCGGGATGAGACACCGGGTCCCCGGGGATCGGACGCCTCCCTTGGCATTTTTCGCGTCTGGAGCACCGACGGTCGGGCCCTGTCTTTGAGTCGCAACGTGAGTGACAAACTCACTGCCACGGCGCGCGCCGCCCGAGCCCGGTGGGACCCGCTTTCGCCCGCCAACCCGTTTGGCGCGTGCACGCCCAAGGGTGTCCCCTTGATCATGGAGCAACCCAACCCGATGGAGTTCCTGGATCAGGGGGATCAGATTCTCCTGCGCCTGGAGGAATACGACACAGTCCGGATCATCTCGATGCTCGGCGATGAGTCGGCTGATCCGGTCGTTCGGCCGGACATTGATCCGGGCATTAATCCGATTGCCGCTACGCCTCTCGGCCACTCTGTGGGCCGCTGGGAAGGCCGCACCCTGGTCGTGGAGACCGACCGGATCAGCTGGCGTTACTTCAGCCAGGATGGTTTACCGCAAAGCCCGGCGATCGCGCTCGTCGAGCGCTTTTCCCCCAGCGAGGATGGGGCTCGACTCGACTACGCGCTGTCCATCACCGATCCGGAGCTTCTGACCGAGCCAGCGGTCGTGACGAAGTCCTGGGTTTGGGTGCCCGGAGATCAGGTCCTGCCGTTCAACTGCACGGAAGGTTAGCAGCCCGAGGCAACTACCGTCGCAGCGTTCCCTGGCCCGCGATCCGATCCGCGAGATGTCCGACCGCGATTGCGAAAAAATGCGAGCGATTCCAGCGCAGCAGGGCCCGGTAGTTCTGATAAACAAGGAATGCCGGCTCGGAGCCTTCCGCCGGCAGAATGATCGAACCCTCGATATCGGCATCCGGTAGGGGGCTGCCGTCCGCACGCCGAACCCCCAGACCTTGCCACTCATCCAGACGCATCGGCGTGTCCAGTCCGGCAAGGCTCAGGTCAAAACCGACGGGCAGGACAACTTGGCGCCCCCAGATGTATCCGGGTTGCCAGGCCCGCGACATGAAATTGGCCGCAGACTCCAGTGCGTCCGCCGTACTGCCCCAGATGTCCACCTTTCCGTCCCCATCGCCGTCTTTGGAGAAATCCACGAAAGTCGATGGCATGAACTGGACCTGGCCCATCGCGCCGGCCCACGAACCCCGCATGTTGTCGGGATCGACGTGGCCATCATCAATAATTCTGAGGGCATGGATGAGTTCCCGGCGGAACATCGTCGCCCGGCGTTCGTCGTACGCCAGAGTGACAAGAGAATCGACTACGGGAAAGCCTCCCAGGTTTGAACCGAAGTTGCTTTCGACGCCCCAGACCGCCACCAGCATGGGGGCCGGAATGCCAAAGCGACCGGCGATATCATCCAGCAGCCCCCTATTTCTCCTCCAGCAGGCGTCGCCCGGCCTCGATGCGTTGCCCGGAAGCAATCCGATCCAGGTAGGTCCAGAACTCCAACCGGACTTCCGGCTGGTTGCGATCGAGCTCCATGACGCGCTCGACCGGCGCGACATCGCCCAGGGCGCCGTCCAGCGTTTCTACTGAGATCCCTGCCGCCTGCGCTTCCGCCCGCAGCTGGTTCAGCCACTGGGCAAAGGGCGGCGCCTGCGGGCTTTCCGGTGTTCGGGGTTCTGCGAGGACCGAGCCTCCAGTCACCAATAGGGCCAGTATCAATACCGGAAAGTTCATTTAAACTACCTCATTCGAAAGTGGCCGCTCATGCGACAGCCAAGCGATCACCGGCCTGCTAATCCTGGTAGCTGATTCGATACAGCACGCCCTGCAAATCGTCGGAGACCAGCATGGATCCGTCCGCCAGTTCCAGAACGTCGACGGGGCGCCCGGCAACCTGAATTCCGTCGTAGAACCCTTGAGCGAACACCTCTTGACCGGAGGACACGCCATCCTGGACGCGGACCACTGCGATCCTGTAGCCGATGGGGGTACTTCGATTCCATGAACCGTGCTGTGCCACGAATATCTGTCCCCGGTACTGTTCGGGGAACATATCGCCCGTGTAAAACTTCATGCCGATGGCGGCGACGTGTGGGCCCATCTTTACGACCGGAGGCCGGTAGTCCCCGCAGGAATGACCCTGGCCAAGCTCGGGATCGAGGACATCTCCCTGGTGGCAGTATGGAAAACCGAAGTGTTGCCCGCGGGCGGTCGCGCGGTTCAGTTCGTCGCTGGGGATATTGTCGCCAAGCATGTCGCGGCCGTTGTCGGTGAACCAGAGGTCGCCTCGATCAGGATCGAAGGCCAGGCCGACGGAATTTCGGACACCGCGCGCGTAAACTTCCAGCTCCGATCCGTCCGGGTTCATCCGCATGATGGTCGCCCACGGATCGTCGTTCTCACAGACGTTGCACGGACCGCCAACAGGCACGTACAGCTTATCGTCGGGCCCGAACACCAAGTATTTCCAGCTGTGGTTGATCCCGTTTACGGGCATGTCCGCCAGGACCACCGGTTCGGGCGGATTCCCGAGATCACGCAAAATATTGTTGTACCGCGTGATTCGGTTGTTTTCGGCGACGAACAGCGCGCCGTCACGGAAGGCGACACCGTTGGGCACGGTCAGGCCGCTGAGGATCGTCATGACCGCATCGGCCCGTCCATCGCGATCCGCGTCCCTCAATGCATAGATGTTGCCCACCTCCGGCGCACCCGTAAACAGGCCGAAGCTGCCGACAAACACCGTACCGTCATCCGCAAGCGCCATCTGCCGCGCAGCCTGCAGCCCTTCAGCATAGACTTCGATCTGAAAACCCGGAGGCATGGAGATTTTGTCGAGCGCCATCGGTGGCGGGGGTCCTCCCCGTTGTGCGATGGCAGGCACAGACGCTCCGACCGAGCCTCCGACGACCAACATTAACGCCACTACGGACACCCGATAGAGTTTCGATCTCATCGCCTGAATACCTCCACGCGTTTTTTGACATCCACATGATAGTCGGGGCCTTGGGCGCTTTCAAACGGCGATCACCCGGCGCCGGCCTGATGAAGCGTCTTCTGCATTCAGGCCAGTTCCGTCAAGCCAGGATGAAACATTTACGGCTACCCCGCCATGAGGATCTGTAAGTCCATCAGATTGGTCTGAGTGGGGCCGGTCGTGATCAGGTCGCGCACCGACTGCAGAAAGGTGAATGAATCGTTATCACGTAGAAACTTGATCGGTTCCAGATCCCTTCCCAGGCCGCGGGAACACGTCTGTGGATCCACCAGCCCCCCGGCTGCCGTCGTCGGCCCATCGGTCCCATCTGTGGCAACGCTGGCGAAGCAAACGGGTTTCCGCCACGATTGCATTTTCAGCGCCCAGGCGAGGGCCATCTCCTGGTTGCGGCCTCCCCGGCCGGAACCCCGCACGGTGACGGTGGTCTCTCCTGCGGCGAGCACACATGCAGGCGGGGACACCGGCTGGCCACTGGAACCGATCTCGCGCGCGATCGACGCGAAGAAACGTCCGACGTCCCGGGCCTCGCCTTCGATCTCCGAACTCAGCACCATCGCCTTGAAACCCAGTTCCCGCGCCTTCCCGGAAGCTGCCTCAAGCAACAGTCGGTTATTGGCAATGACGTGATTGCTAACCTGGTCGAAGAGCGGGTCACCCTGCTTGGGAGTCTCCGGAATCCCTCCGCGGGCACCGCGTTCCAGGCGATCCTGGACGGCAGCGGGAGCTGGGATGCGATATTTCTGGACAATTTCTATCGCGTCCGCATACGTCGTCGTATCCGGGGCCGTTGGTCCGGATGCGATGAAGTCGAGCGGATCGCCGATGACGTCCGACATGATCAGCGATACGACTCGGGCGGGAGCGGCCCATCGGAGCAGCTGTCCGCCTTTGATCGCGGACAGGTGTTTTCGGACGGCGTTGAGTTCCCTGATTGTCGCTCCCGCTCGGAGTAGATTTAGAGTGACCTGCTGTTTCTCTCCCAGTGTGATCCCCGGCGCAGGTGAAGGCAGCAGCGCCGAGCCGCCGCCGGAAATCAGGCACAAAACGACATCCTTCGGGCTCAGGTCGCGCAGGATTTCCCGCATTCCTTCCACGGCAAGCTCCCCGGATCGATCCGGCACCGGGTGTCCAGCTTCGAACACCTGGATTCGATCGGTGGGAAGGCGGTGACCATATTTCGTGATCACCAGTCCAGCGGATATCCGGTCCGTAAACAGACGCTCCACCACCTGCGCCATACCGGCGCCGGCCTTCCCGGCGCCAATGACGATGAGACGCCCGTCGACGGAAAGATCATCGTCACCGACGGCAAAGCCATTGGCGGTGACGCGGATTGCCCGTGGTATACAGACTGCCGGGTGCCCCGCATCCAGGGCGGCCTTCCAGATCGCCTGAGCGGCTCGACGTAACTCAGAAACTGTCATATCCGTGAATGGGCTGACCATGGAGTCGATTCATGTGAGAACGTTTCCTCCAACCGGAGGTCCCGAACAGGTAAACTAACACTTCCTCGATCGATAAAGCAGCTGATGCATTCCAAACTACAGGACACGGTGTTGATCTCGGAGGCACAGATTTCGGATCGGATTTCCGAAATGGCCCGGAGAATCTCACACGATTACAGAGGGAGCGAACTCCTGGCCGTTGTCGTTCTTCGCGGGGGCTTTATTTTTGCGAGCGATTTGCTCCGCAGGATCGATTCAGCTGTGAGCGTACGCCTGGATTTCATATCCGCAAGCAGTTATGGCACGGCCACGGAATCGACGGGAAAGGCACAGATCCTGCGGGATCTTGATGATTCTGTCGAGGGAGTGAATGCACTGATCATCGATGACATCCTGGAAACTGGAGAAACTTTGTCGTGCATAAAGAAACTCTTGGAAACGCGCGGTGCGGCAGCGGTCCGCATCGCAACGCTGCTGCACAAGGAGGGTAAACTGACGCGTCCGATTAAATCCGACTACGTTGGATTTCAGATTCCGGATGCATTCGTTGTGGGCTATGGTCTTGATTTTGCGGGACGTTTTCGAAATCTTCCCGATATCAGAGTTCTTGATGTGTAGACCGACTCCGGGCGCTCCTGTGAGCCCTGCGGCCCTATCAGCCCGTGGCAGAAGTCTCGCGGGCCGCGTTACGGCCAAACGGGGCCGGATTCTAGAAGGTGACGACGTTGCAATGCTCATTCATTGCGAGGAGTCGACGACAACGAAGACGGCCCCGTTTCGCCGTAACCCCTTGGGCGCAGGGGGGCCACCGACGTTTCAAACGGAGGCCGCAGGCGCCCCACTGGCTTTGTCCGGCATTAAGAATAAGACGGGTCACGATGAGAAGACGGCGCCGGCGGCCTCGGTTTCAAACCTCGGTGGCCGCTCCTCACTTCGCGCCTGCTGCCCGAAGACCCCTGCGCGCGGCCCGCGAGACTTCTGCCACGGGCTGCTATGAGCCACGAAGCCATGCTGCGATTCTCGGATACCCGGTTTCTTTCCGATCTCATCGAAATCAACCATGAGATCACGGCAATTCTGGATCTGGATCCCCTGCTCAAGAAGATCGCCGAAACCACACGAAGATTCATCCCATACCAGGTGTTCGCAATCCTGCTGGTCGATGATTCCACGGACGAGCTTTACTATCGTTTTTCGATGGGCCACCCTGCGGAAGTCGTAACGCATCTGCGGGTGCCGATCGGGCATGGAATTATCGGTACGGCCGCGCGGGACAAGGTCCCTGTGGTCGTAGACGACGTTTCAAAGGACTCCCGGTATATTAACGTCGTGGCCGGAACCCAGTCGGAGTTGGCCGTACCCCTCATCAGCAAAGGACGCGTCCTGGGCGTCCTCGACATCGAAAGCCCGGAGATCGGTTTCTTCAGAGAGGAACAGGTCCGGATCCTCGACCTGCTCGCCAGCCAGATCGCCATCGCGATCGAAAATGCCAATCTCTACGAAAGTGAGCGACGCAATCACGAACTGTTGTCGTTGCTGCGTGACGTGAGCCTCGAGATTGCGTCCACTCTTGAGGTCGAACAGGTGATTAACAAGATCGCCGAGGCCGTCAAGTCCAGCGTCGACTACACTATTTTCTCGATCCTTCTCCTCAACGAGTCCGATCAGGTGCTGCGTCCACGCATGGTTTTCCGGCATGCGGTCGGGGCCTATGAAAAGTTCGACGTGCCTCTCGGTCAGGGCCTCATCGGCATTGCAGTACTCCAAAACCAGCCGATCCGTATTGGAGACGTCAGTCACGATGACCGCTATATCAATTTGCACAGCGAGACGGTATCGGAGATGGTCATTCCCCTGGCTTACAAGGGACGCGTCATCGGCGCACTCGATTTAGAGAGTCCTGAACGGAATCACTTCACCGAATACGACGAACGCCTCCTGATGACGCTCGCCACCCGGATCGCATCGGCTCTGGTGAACGCAGAGCTGTATGAAAAGGTCGCAGAAAATGAGAGGCGGCTGGACAGCGAACTCGAAATCGCCCGCCAGATCCAGCTCCAGCTGCTGCCGGAGAAAATACCTCCGATCGGCGGCTTGGAGCTGGCTGCGTTGTTTACGCCCGCTGCACATCTCGGGGGCGATCTCTATGACCTGATCCGATTCAATGACGGTCGGTTTGCGATTACAGTCGGCGATGTTTCCGGCAAAGGAGCACCGGCCGCCCTCTATGGCGCGCTGGCCAGTGGAGTGATCCGCACACGGGCCACACGCAAATACGCTCCGGCCAAAATGCTGGAGCTGGTCAATCAGTCTCTCAACCAGCGCCCGATCGGGACTCAGTATATTGCCCTGGTCTATGCCGTGTATGAACCCGCGACAAAACGCCTGAGCTTTTCGAATTCAGGACTCCCCTATCCGATCTGTGCCCATGGCGATGGCAAGGGCGTGGGATTTCTGAATGTCTCCGGTATCCCGTTGGGCTTGCTTCCCGATTCGAAGTACGAGGAACGCGTTATCGAAATCCATGAAGGGGACCTGATCGTGTTCTACACGGATGGCATTGCCGAAAGGCGAGATCCCGAAGGTGAAGAGTTTGGGCTCGAGCGTCTTGCGGAACTTGTTCAGAACAACAGGGACAACAGCTCCGATGAAATTGTCAAAGTGATCGCGGATGAATTGAAGCGCTATAGCGGAGGTACCGCCGCACACGACGATCAGACGCTTCTGGTTATGAAAATGAACGCCGAGTAAAGCTTGACAGCCCGTGGCAGAAGTCTCGCGGGGCGCTAATGCTCGGAACCCGCAATGGTGTCGACCATCGCGTTGTGAATCCGGCTGTTGGACGCCAGGATTTCGTTGGACTCCACGCGGAACGGATTCCCGGAAAAATCGGTCGCACGACCACCGGCCTCCAGCAAGATCAGCGTGCCCGCTGCGGTGTCCCAGGGCTGGAGGTCCATCTCCCAGAAACCGTCGCATCGACCGGATGCCAGGTAGCAAAGATCCAGAGCCGCGGAGCCGGCCCGACGGACCGCTTGCGCTTCGATTAGAAAGGAACGAAACAGATCCACTGCCGGGCCTACCTTCTTTCGAATCTCATAGGGAAAGCCGGTCAGCAGCAGTCCATCTGCCAGATTGGCCACGTCGGACACCGCAATCGGCTCCCCGTTTAAGAACGCCCCATCACCACGGCTGCCGGTAAACATTTCATCCCGTACGGGATCGTACACAGCACCGCACAACAATTCGCCGTCACGCTCGAAGCCGATCGAAACCGAATACATCGGATACTGGTGCGCGTAGTTGGTCGTACCATCGAGAGGATCGATGATCCATCGGTCCGACGAGGCAGCGGCTGAGGTGGCGACCAACCCGGACTCTTCGGCCAGGATTCCATGTTCCGGAAACCGCGCTCGGATTTCGCGGACAATCAGCCCTTCGCTCTCCCGGTCGGCCACTGTAACGAGGTTGGCGCGTCCTTTCAGTTCCACGCGCTTGTTCCGCGAGGCATAGTACTTCAGGATCTCTCCACCCGCACGGGCCAAATCTTCGGCAAATTTCAGGTATTTCATATCAAAGTCACCCGTGTGTTTCGATTTTCTCGTGAGGCATACCTCAACTGCCGGCTTGGGGTGCCAGGCCCATCAGTGCGATCCACAGCGGGTGTCTGATTAGAACCCGGACATCATTGAAACCCGTGCATCAAAAGAGGATTGAGTATAAACACCCTGCCCCCGATTCCCGAGCGATCCGGCGTAGTTCGACGCTCAGCCCCGACACAGCGGGCACGGATTGTGGCCGAGGCCGGGGCCTCAGGACTTTCCGCACGCCAATGGAGTCGAAACTTGACATCACACTTGCGCCAAGGGAAAATCGGGCGCTCGACGCTCCAATTCCAGAGATTTAGAAGCCTGGCTTTGTGACGGTAAAGACGGGCGCGAAATTCGTCGCCGCGTTATTCAGACGACCAGTTGCCGGACCGACCCACGGTTGGGCACGCGGTCGACCGGCATGAAACACACAACTGAATGAGGATTCAATCCATGTCACGAAGGGTCTCCAGTTTCATCATTGTTTCTTTGTGTGTCATCGGCTCGTCCGCTTGCCAGTCGATGCCCCCGGACGCGCCGGCAATATGTGCGGATCTGACATCTCTGACGCTGCCCGACACGACCATTACGCTTGCGGAAGACGTGGCTGGGGGAGCATTCAGCCCACCGGACGGGCGAGCGGATCGGTTCGGTGATCTTCCAGCCTTTTGCCGTATTGCGATGACGCTTGCGCCCAGCGCGGATTCTGACATCAAGGTCGAAGTGTGGCTCCCGACCGACGACTGGAATGGCAACTATCAACCCGCTGGAAACGGAGGCTGGGCCGGTTCGATCAACTACGGTCAGATGTCGGCCAACCTTGCCGAAGGCTATGCAACGTCCAGCACCGACACCGGCCACGAAGGATTTACCAGTGAATTCATGGTGGGGAGCCCGGAGCGCGTAACCGATTTCTCCTACAGGGCATTCCACGAAACGATCGAGACCGCCAAAGCCGTGATTGGCGCCTATTACGGAAACGGACCCACGCTGTCGGTTATGAATCAGGCCGGGGGCGCGGGACGGCAGGCGCTGCTGATGGCGCAGATGTTCCCGGCCGATCTGGACGCCATTTCGGTGCCCGGAACTCTCGACCTGTGGAAGACTCGCTATCACTTTGCGCAGATGGCGACCTATCAGTCCGTCCACAGGAGTGAGGAGAGCCCGATTTCTGAAGAGAAACGGTCTATGGTCCATCAGGCGGTCCTGGGAGCGTGCGATGCCCAGGTCGACGGGGCCGTGGACGGCCTGATCGAGAATCCACAGACCTGCGAATTCGATCCGGGCGAACTCCTCTGCGCCTCGGCTGATGGTCCGGACTGCCTGACCGCGGCCCAGGTCGAAACCGCGCGTTCGATGTACCGACCGGTGACCCGTCCCTCAACAGGCGAAGTCATCACGGCCCACTACCTCCCGGGCAGCGAACTGAACTGGGATTCGCCGGAAGAATCGCCCCCGACCATCAACGCCGTGGAGTTCTTCAAAGCCGCAGTGTTCGAGGATCGGTCCTGGGATCCGGTGGAGAGGCCCATCAACTTCGAGGACGATTTCGAAACGGCAAACAGGCCGGAAATGATCGAGGCACTCAATGCGACCGAGGCAGACCTCCGGCAGTTCATGGGTCGCGGGGGGAAGATCCTGGTCTTCGGCGGCTGGGCGGATGCCAGCACGACATGGTCCGGCAGTGTCGACTACTACGAGGCGGTCATAGCAGAAATGGGTGAATCGGCGCGGGATGGAATCCGCCTGTTTATGATTCCCGGAATGGGGCACATCATGAGCCCAAGAGGGTCCCGGGGATTCGACTTTGACAGCCTGGCCGCACTCCTGGACTGGAAGCAGACCGGTGTTGCTCCCGACCAGGTTGTCGTCGACCACTATGTGGACGGCGCCGAAGTTGGAACGCGCCTGGTGTGTGCCTATCCGGGAAATGCGGTCTACCAGGGCTCGGGCGATGTGAATGATGCCGCGAATTTCGCCTGCGATGTCGCTGAGTGAATTAGGGAGAAGCAGCGGCTAACGGGCCAGGCCCCTTCGGCGATCTTGCCGACGACCGATGGCGCGCTGAAGCTGCACGCTTGAGCCAGCCTGAACGCTGTTTTAACTTCGGAATTCGGGAATGACCTTCTTGCCGAACAGGCGGACGGACGTTTCGGCTTCATCAACGGGCAGGTCGTTGAAATTAACCTGGAGCGAGGCGATCTCGAATCCCCCGGTTATCTCCTGGTATTCCGCGATCCGTCCGGCGATCGATTCGGGTGTCCCTATAAAGGCGGCGCACTTCTCCATCTGGGTCTCGATGGTCTCCTTCGACAGCATCTCGATGACCTTGTCGTAACCGGGATAATCGGCAGAGCTCTTACCGTCGAGCCATCCGGCGGCGGCCACGACGATGGATTCCAGGTACCGGTTCAGCGGACCCCGGGCAATTTCCATGGCCTGGCCTTCGTCCTCGTGACAGAACATATGGTGCGCCAGCATTACCTTGCCCTGGCCCGGATGCCCGGCCGCGCTCCATGCATCCCGGTAAATCTTGATCAGATCGCTCATCATGCCGCCGGTCAACGGGATGGCCATCACGTTGTAGCCCATCCTTCCGGCGAACTCGAATGATTCAGGCGTAATCAATGCGGCGATCCAGAAAGGCGGCCGGGGTTTCTGGGTCGGGCGGGGCAGGGTGGTCGCGCTCCGAAAGCTGTTGAACTCGCCGTCGTCGGTCACGTTCTCCTCTTCCAGCAGGCGGCGGACCTGGGCCATGCCCTCGGCGAATCGACCTTTGCTCTCGTCCAGGCTGCGCCCGAAGATTTCGAATTCGACGGGCAGGAATGCGCGGGCAAAGCCACAATCGAGCCGCCCTCCCGAAATGGCATCGAGCATGCCGATTTCCCCGGCGATCTTCAGAGGGTTGTTGAAGACGGGCAGCACGGCCCCGGTGACCAGGCGCGCCTTCTCGCTGCGCTGAGAGGCCGCAGAAAGAAAGAGGTGGGGATTGGGCGAATAGCCCCCATAAGGCTGGAAGTGGTGCTCAACTGTGCGGATGTGAGTAAAGCCGAGTTCGTCGGCGAGCCCGGTCAGGTGCAGGCACTCGTTCCAATATTGTGCGCCCGACTTGGTTTCGGGACCAACGTCGGGAAAAAACTGAAGACCAAATTCCATATCTACTCTCCACCGCCCCCATAGTACGGAGCTTTTCCACCAGAAAGACTAACGCCCTGTCGCCTCAGGCTCAGGTGGACTCGCTTCGTCATCAACCCATGTCCCGGGCTCTCGGTCCGCTCCGACCAGTCTCCGACTCACCCAATTCAGTTCCCCTCCCGCTCGCCGGCCAACCGAGCGGCTGCACATTCGCGGAGAACCGTCAGATGGCGCAGCGGGGCTTCGAGGTCGACGAAAGGGTGGGCATCCCCCGGTTTCCGAAACCGTAGCGCGTTGATCTTGTCCTTGAGCCGGTCCTGAGCAATATGGCTCGTGATCAGCACATCGACGCGGGCATCGGACAGCGTCTGGGCATAGCGCTGGGCCGCGGCTCTGTAGGTCCCGAAGGCGTCGGCACGGTCCTCGAAATACCGGAAGCCGAAATTATTTCCACCCCAGATGGTCCCCAGGTGGCTGCGGCTTCCATCCCTGAGCGGAATCAGGGCCGAAATCGTACCCGGCGTGTGCCCGGGCGTGATGTAGAGCTGTACGGTGGTATTGCCGAGGGTGACTTCCATCCCGTCGGTGGCCACGATATCCCGGCGTGGTTTGACGTCTTCGGGCGCACGGTCCTGCTCTATCAGATCCCAGTCCGTCTCAGAGAGAATAATGCGGGCGCCGTATGTATCCTGGAGATGGCGCGATCCCCCGAAGTGGTCGGTGTGGCCATGCGACACGATGACGTACTTGATGTCAGCCGGATCCAGACCGAGTTTCCGGAGTCCGTTATCAACGGTCTCCTCGACGCTGTAGTCGAAAGTCGCATCGTACATGATGATACCGTCCGGGGTAGTGATGGCCCACGCAACCACGCCTTCCGCAACGGAGGCCGTCCGGGTACCCAGATAGTACAGATTGTCGAATACTTTTGCGGGCTCGTCGTACCACACCGAACGCGGTGGCGGGCCTCGCCGGGCGGGTGCGGCCTGAACCGGGGCCTGAGGCTCGGCGGGCACCGGCGCGGGCTCGAAGCACAGCCGGTCGTATACCCAGGTCAGATCCTGCCCCGGCCGGTATGCAGCATCACGGGCAATGTCCAGGTGTTGCCGAACGGCATCGGATTGCACCCTAGCCTCGACACGGCTGATGGCGTTTCCGTGGCCGGCAACGACGAGGATCGCCAGGCAGTAGGGCACAAACGCCAGATATCGCTTCATAGTTCCCTCTCCTAGAAAACAGCCGGTCCGGTCATGATGTCGCCAGACTCTAGCAGATCCGAATTTTGATCTCCACCGTAAATCCAGAGGACCCGTCCGGACTCGGGCCAGGAGCCTCGGCGACAGCCAGCTCGAGCTCTATGGGCACTGTGCGAGCGCCCGATAATGACGCCGCGCCAAGGTGTGAATCTGACTTCAACGGCAAGCCGGGCGAGACTGATATGATAGAACCCGCCCGGACAGCATCAACTGTCGAACGGCGACCGACTGGATTGACGGTGACCGGCAGCGGTGCAGTCGGACAGGTTGACGTCCACACTTTCGGAACGACAAAGGAGCCTGCCATGCGAATCGCCCCCTGGATTGGAACGCTTCTGTTTGCAGTCCTCGCTGCGCCACCCCTTCCGGCACAATCGGTACCGGCACTGACCACGCAGGAAGTCCTTTCCCGAAGCATCAACGGGACTCGTGAGCAGCAAATGCGACCGATTCCGCACCGAATTATTGGAAACCTGTACTACGTCGGCAGCGAAACACTCAGCTCGTTCCTGGTGACCACTCCGGAAGGTCACATCCTGATCAACAGTACCTTCGAACGCAACGTCCCGCTAATCCGCCAGTCGGTCGAAAGGCTGGGTTTCAACTTCGAAGACATCGACATTCTTCTCGCCAGCCACGGCCACACCGACCACGTGGAGGGCAATGCGATGGTCAAGGAACTGTCCGGCGCCGAAGTGATGATCATGGCCGAGGATGTGCCAGTCGTGGGGCGCATCATGCCGGGCGGAAAGCCGCATCCGGTCGACGAAACGCTACAGCACCTGGGTGAAGTCACGCTCGGTGACACGACACTTGTCGCCCACCTCACGCCGGCACACACACCGGGCTGCACAACCTGGACAATGACCGAGGAAGCGGGTGGCCAGAGCTATGCCGTTATGATTCTCGGCTGCGGCTTCGGCACAGGCGCGCTGATCGACGGTGACGGCAAGGTGACCGACGAAGTCGACCAGTACATCGCCAGTCTGAGATACTTGCGAACTCTTCCCTGCGATGTCTTCCTGGCTGCCCATGGCCCACAGTACAACCTGATGCCGAAGTATGCGAATGTCGGCCAGACGCCGAATCCCTTCATCGACCCCGAAGGTTGCCGAAACGAATTGGACAACTGGTCGAAGTTGTTGGTCGCCCGCGTGGGCCAGCAGTTGACGGAGGCGGTCAGCGCGGCTCCCGAGTAGGCGTAGCGACCAACCGAGAGAACCCGTTGTTCGTCTGCGTTTCGCAGACATCACAGTGTCATAACGCAGAGGTTAGGAGAAACTTGGCACCTCGGATGGGTAGGTGTTTGAGTTTGAGGAGCGCTCGATGGCGATCTGATGACCGACGCCGCGGCGCTCGGGCGGGTGATTTTCGTCATGCGAGGATCTGGCCTTGACCTCTGCCGTGCGAGCGGGCATTCTCGGCACGAAGCGCTGGGTCTGGCGGGAATCCGCGTGTGGGCGTGGGGCCATCGGCTTGTGTTGACGGAGTCAGGCGAGACTGGAGGGTCGACCCCTCGGTGGAGCTCTGATACCGCCGTCTCGTCTTCAACTTGGTTTCGGGACCAGCTAAGGATTGCTCAACATGCCTGACCTCGATCTGTCGCAAAACCTCCTGAGCGCTTCAGCCGACTACGCGGCCGGCGACTGGCTGCACGCAGAGGGCTCGGGATCCATCGCCTTCCGTGGCGTCGGCGAACTGAAACGCGGGATTGACCTCGAGATCGGAGCCTCCGCGCTGGTCGAGGTCGAGGCGGCGTTCTCGAAGTTCATCGCGGGAAGCGGCGCAGGTCACGCGCAGGCATCGGCTCGGCTCACAGGCCAGCTCCAGGCCCCGAACGACCTCTTTGATGAAATCGGCGTAGCACTTCGTTTGCAGGCGGTCGCCGAAGCCGGCGTAGGGGTGACGCTGGCGATCGGCCTCGCCGTGGGCGATTTCATTGCGCTCGCGGAGCAAGACCCCCGGATCCGCGGCGTCGCCGCCAAGTTGCTGCGAATCTTCCTCGAAGATCTCGAGATCAAAGGCGGCGTCAAGGCTCACGCCGCCGTTTCGGCCATGGCGTACGTCAATGTCGTCCTCACCGGCAAGTTGGATTTGAGCGATCCCAAGTTCGAACTCGCCGGTGAGTACGGCGTGGGGGAGTCAAGCCCATTCTTAGTTGAAACTCTCCACGGCTCACGATGGGTCATGCAACCTTCTTCTTCGATCTCGTCGACGTCTTCGCCTCAATTTTCAGCTCTCGCTGGAGGGCTTCGCGGAGCTTTGGAAGATGACGGTAGCCGATCACCTTCCTCAGGCGCGGTTCGATGTCGATGAGCGCCGTCGCCAACCAGCGTTGCCGCTGACTCGAGTTCTTCCAATGATCGACCTTCGCACACCTTTCCTCGACAAGGGCATTGACCGATTCCAGGCAATTCGTCGTCTTGAACGAACGGCCCAAGACCCCGTACACGCCGAGCCGATGCAACGTGAGGGTCTCTTCCAGGCCTTCCTCAAGGCTCGCAGCCCCCGATTGGTTTCGCTCCTCGAGCTCTCCATGGAGCTCTCCGAGCGCCGCCCGAGCTTCGTCGTACTCCGGGCGCTCGTAGGCCCGCTGCAGCCGGCGTCGCCACACGGCTTGCTCGGTCTTCGATAGGTATCTCACGACGTTCTCGCGTTTGTGCCATTGGCAGCGTTGGACCAGGGCTCGATTCCTGAATGCCTTCTTGACCGCCGCCCGCAGACCTTTGCCGCCGTCGACAATCACCAGCACGCCTTCAGAGATGTCCAGGCCCCGCTCCATCAACGAACGGAGAAACGGAGTCAGCACTTGCTCGTTCTCCGTGTCGGTCTCCACGAAGCCCAAGAAGCGTTTGTCGCCCGAAAGCGTGACGCCCAGGGCCACTACCATCAGGGCGTCGGCAAACGCCTTCCCGTCCAGGAAGATCGCCACGACGTCCTCGCCACTCAGATCCCGCTCCTGCATCTCCCGAAGTTTCGCGGCACTCGCCTGGACGAATCCTCGAGACACCGTCGAACTCGACAGTCCGATCGCTCCCGGAATCGCTTCAGCGGCCGATTCATAGTTCCGGCAGGAGATCCCATACAGCACACGTCTGAGCAGTAGCTCGTTCACCGCGCCACCCGGACTGAGTTCCTCGTAGGTCCGAAGCGGAATCTCCCCGCCCGCCACGCTGCGCACTCGAGGCACCCGAACCGGCACCCGCTGGCCACCCAGCCCCACGGTCCCCGGATTGCTCCCGTGTCGCCGGCCCCGCAACGCCGCCTCCTTTCGTGCGTATCGCTCACCCGCCAACGACTTCACTTCCTCGTCGAGCAACTCCTCCACGTGCATCAACCCCAGTGGGATCAACGCCCGAATCATCTCCACCTTCGAGTCCAATTCCAGTCCCGAGTATTCCTCCCGGCTCAGGACCTCGACCTCACCCAGCACACGCGACTTCTTGCGTTTCTTTACCGAACGTAACAGACTCCTCATCTCGGCTCCTTTCTCTTACAGGCTTGATGTTGTTTCTTCCAATACCATCAAACCATGGGGTTTGGAGCCGTTTCAATTTCCAACTAAGATTGGCACACATTCGCGTGGGGTTCAAGGGCGGCTGTGGTTTCCGATTCTTCGCCAATCTCGGACTCCAAGACACGCGCCGGGTCGTGCGTCGATCTGTAGACGTGATGGTCGACGAGGTCCTGTCCGACGTCGCCGGGCTCGTCACCGACGACGTCACCTTACCACCGGGAATCTCGCAGGACCTGGCGCGTTCGCTGATCTTCGGGATACGTGCGCCGGTGAAGATGGCCCTGCGCAGCGGATTCGAGCTTGGCCTGGCGCTCGCCGAGGATCCGCAGCGTTTCGACCCCTCGCAAGGCCAGGAGATGGCCAAGCGCTGTGTGCAAGTCGTGCTCGAAGAAGCGCAGCGGTTTCTCCTCGAGCAACTCGCCAAGCTGGGAATCGAGCTTTTCAAACAGGGTCTGGGGCACATCGGAATCGACGAGGCGAAGTGGGAGAACTCGGCCCCGCTCCGTGAGCAACTCGGCGCCTTGCTGCAAGCGGCGCCCGACGAGCCCTTCGAGCCCACAGGCGCGAACGCGACCTACTGGATGAACGTCGCCAATGCCTCTGTCGATCTTGCGGTGAACCTGGGCGGCACCAGCATCCCGGACGACGTCCTCGAGCCCGTCGCGGTGACATGGTCGGCCACACAGCTGCTGTTTGCCAGCGTCCAGCAGATCAGCGATGTCGGGGTTCGGGCCGCCATCATCGGTCTGCCTCCTGCGCAGACGCGCGCCTCGTTCACCGGCGACCTGCTCAATGGCGCCGTGCCCCCACAAGCGATCAAGGCCTACATCAACACCGCGCTGGCGCGACCGGCCATGACGCCAATCAATCAAGACGACCTGGTCGAGTTCCTGATCCGTGACGCCGTTCTCGACGCGCTGCGTAACCAGTATCCCGAAGTCGACCCGTTTCTCGACATCGTGGCGGGCCCTCAGGGCATCGGCGCAACCGCCGCCGCGCAAACACTGCTGAGCAACCTCAGCGCCTTCGTACCCGACGCGAGCGGACAACTCGACGCGCAGAGAACCCTCGAAGCTCTCGCCGACGGTCTGCGTGCGTACATCGATGCACGCGTGCGGGCCGAACTCGTCCCCATCATCTATCAGGCCGTCGGGAATCGGCCCGACCTGCGGCTGTATGTCGACGAGGTGCTGCTGGCGACACTCGATTTCACCATCGGCGTCGTCTACCAGAAGGTCATCGATTGGTCGGCGAACGATCTGGCGGGCAAGAGCGCGCTGCGCGAGGCCTGCTCGAGCATCGTCATGAAGTTGTTCGGTCGCAGCCTTGTCGTCACGGCAGACGTCCTCTTGGCCCACACCATGGAACAAGTCGGCGCTGAGTTCGCCGACGCCGCCGAACACGTCGGAGATCCCGCCGGCATCGCCACGGAGCTCGCCCGCGTGACCGGATTCGACGAAGAGACCGTGGCGGAGATCACCGAAGAGACGCTGCTGATTGCCTCGGACGTGTTCACTCCGCTTCCCGACGCGACACGTAAGAAGATCCGCGAGCTGCTTTATGAAGCCGTCGACACCATGCCCGCCGACGCCGATGCCGACTGGTTGGACAACCTCCGCCACGACTTCTTCGTCCCCAACCTTCCCGTCGTCGTCGAGCTCGCCAAGGAACTCGGCGGCACCCTCGCCGATTATTTGCTGGCGTTCATCGTCCGCGTACTGTGGCGCATCGCCGAACTCATCCTCGAAGAGATCGCTGAGCTCGTCGCCGACGCCGAGGCCCAGATTCACGAATGGGTAGACGACCTCGGAGCGCTGGCGATCCAGCTGACCGAACGCCTCGTCGTGCTCGCTGAGGACATCGCAGGGCTCGGCGCCGACCTGGCCGCGTCGCTCGCCGACGCCCTGGAACAGACCATGGCCCTGCTGGCGACGTTTTCCGACAACAGCAACCGCGAACAGCTGCGCCGGGGGGTTCGCCGGGCCGTGCTGTCGCCGGCAACAGGACTCTTGTCGGGGAAGAGCGCCTATGTGTTCCTGCCTGCCGCCGGGCGCCGTCTCGTAAGAAACAGTCTGTCGGCTGCCGTGGATGACGTGCTCGACGTCGTCATCTTGGACGACATCCAGGAGGCCGTCGGTGATTTTTCGGCCGAGGCTGAAGATTTTCTGGAGGACGTTCGCGCCCTCGACCCCACCGACGACCTGTTCGAACAAATCACCGAACTGTTCCTGGATCGCGTAGAGGACAAGATCCGTGCCGTGCTGGGGTACAGCAACCCGGTGATTCCGCTGGAGTTCGCCGTCGAGGGCAGCTACACCCCGCCTCGCGTGGGTACCCGCTGGACCGGCTACTACCAGCCACCCGACGTCGAGTTGAGCCTTTCGATCGATCTCGGCGACGTCAGCGTGCCGATCAACGAGCTCGTCTTGACGATTCGCTCCCTCGTTCGCGCGCTCAGCGGCCTCGACGACTTGATCGAGGAGTTGGCGAAGGGTGTGCAGGCCGCCGCAACCGCCGAGCATGCGCTGGAGGCCGCAGAGATCGAGCTAGCGATCGCCGAGTCACAGAAGGCGGAGGTCGATACGCAGATGGCCGACCACGCCCTCGGGCCGGCCGAGGTCGTGGTCGTCGAGCCCACGCCCACGGCTGTCTACCAACGGGACGTCCAAGTCGAGCTCCGCCTCAGCGGCGTGCCGGCTTCGTTTCTCGGCCGCGGGACCCTCGAACAACAACGCGTGTTCGTGTGGCTAAATGAAGCAGAGCGGGCACTCGACGTCTTTGACGTTGAAGAACTGCAGGGGTCAGCGCTGCCGTTCGTGTTGCATGCCGACGCCACCGCCGCCGCCGGCGCCATTACCCTGGCGAGCCTGTTGCCCACCGAACACGGTGCGAGAACGCCGACTCGCCCGTCGGTGGAAGAACGGTCGCCCCCTGTCGGTGGAAGAACGGCTCGATCCAAGCTCCCCGCCGCCATCCTTCCGAGGCGCGGCGATCGAGCCGCTCACCATGACCGGCTACGCCAAGAACCTGGCCGCCCCCACGATGGTGCCGTCCGAGCGGGGCAAGCCCCAAAAAGGCGTCGGCTACCTCAAGGCTCGCCAGGCGGCGCGCTCGATCGCCATTCAGCGCGTCGAGAAGGCCGCGCCAACCAGATCAGCGGCCGATTCTGCAGCGACGAGTCACCGCAAGACGTCGACCGCACGGCAGCTTGCGGCCGCCCCGACCGACGCAATCTTCGCGATGCTTTCACGACCGGGCCTGGCGCACAAATCGAATCACGGCCGCACGTCGCCGAGCTGGGCGAGCGGCAAAGAGGCCCCGCCCACGCTCGGTCGCCGACCACAACGTTCCCACCGTGGCGCCCTAGAGCTCTTCCAAGGTCCGGCGCTAGTGCTGCGCACGACGATCACGCTTGAGGAGCTCACCGAGGGCGTCAACACGCTGAGCGTCGCGGTTGCTGACGGAAGCGGCCAGCGAATCGAACAGACGGTAACGTTTATCGCCTCCCCCGAGCCCGACCCGGCCGACAAGAAGATCAAGCTCCCTTCCGGCCCCCAGTGGAAGCCGGAAGAGATCGCGCCGGTGGTGCTGGGGATCATCCAACCCGCTGCTTGGTTATCTCACGCTGGACCAAGGAGGCCCTTGACCGCCGCGCGCTCCGGCGGCACAGGCTCGGACAACGACCCGACCGCTGCCCCACCTGCGACCGATTCGGGCGGCGACACGCCCGATGCCGCCGGTTCCTCTCCAACACGTCGGGCACCGAAGAAATCGACGTCGCCCCACTGGCTGCCCGTCAAGAAGGACCGCGCGACGATCATCAAAAAGGCCGCCACACTGCAGCGAAAGAAACTCGACACCACCACAAAGAACGTCCGCGAGCTGCGCAACGCAGTCAAGAGGGGCGCGCTCCGGCCCACGTTCACACCGCCTGCGCCGGCCCCGGCAAGGAGACGGCCTAGGGTTCCGGTCAAGCCTCCGATCACTGGCAAACCGAACTTTGCCAACCGGACCCCGTCGGAGGTCGCTCTCGTGGACACCGACGGTGGACAAAAGCAAGTCGACGCCCTGGCAAACCTCAAGAAGGTGGCGCAGGACGCGATCAGAAGCATCCGACCGGATCCGCCCAAGCATGAGGATGACAAGGAATGATCACGTTCACCGATGTCATGTATGGCTTCGGCCAGATTATCCGCGGAGAGCTTCCGACGGCGCTCTTCGGAGCGCTTCAGGGCACGGCCTCGGGCGGCACGCGAGCCGGTGCCCGGGCGCGCGCGGTGGACTTCGCCAACGAAGTCATCGAGGAGCCGTATCACTTCCAAGTCGAACCTGAAATAGTTTCCCAAGAACTCGTCGCGCGCATTGACGACGAAGACCTGGGTGAAAACGGCAAAATCAACTTGTGCGGCCCGGCCGCATTCATGCACGTCTACGGCCAGCGCGACCCGATGGGGTACGTCGAGTATACGCTAGGCCTGTACACTCACGGTCGCGGCCTGATCGGGCGTTCCGGCGACGACGATTCGATCGGCGGGCTGGTAATCGAGCCCGACCGCGATATCAAGGAAACCCGAATGTACGGCAGCGAAGCGAAACCGAGAACGACCCCACCGACCCCGGCGAACCCGCGGGAGTTTCAGACACAATGGGGGCTCGGGGCGGTGGATTTCATCACGATGGCATCGCTACGCGACGATCAGAACTTGCTGCTCGACTTCGATTCACCGGACGATGCGCTCGCCGGCATCAACTTCCCGGAGGAGGTCAGTTCCTGGCTCAACGCGACGGGTCTCTACTCGACGGTCTCCAGCGAAGGCAATTGGTTTCGCAACGGAACGTTCGACCACGCCGAGGGCCTCGACCCCGACCCGGCGCAACGCGACATTCTCTTGCTGATTCAGACCTGGGCGATGAACCCGGTGTTCTGGATTTCGCCGGGCAATCTGACAGTTAATCTCGCTGATGCAAACAGCATCGCTGCCACAGGTACAAGCCTCCTCGAGGCGTTTCCAAACCACTTCGTCGTCCTCACCAGCGCTATCACCGAGCTGCCCAACGGCCTCGTCGACCTGGAGTTCTGGACGTGGGGTGAAGTCCGGCACTACCAGATTACGAAGGCCGTTTTCGAGGCCAACTACTACGGTGCCATCGTTGCCGAACTCGCCTGAATCTGGCAGCGGTTGTTGACGAGTTCGGCGAAGCTCCGGACTGGTGGACGTGCGTGGAGTCGACAACCAATCCATTGTCGACGCAGCAGCCGTGTCCAAGCACATGATTCGCCATCGCAAGCCACCTTCTCAGACCTGGCGAAGCTTTCTCGACAATCACGTGAAGGACTTGGTGTCCGTTGACTTCTTCACGTTGCCGACGGCAACCTTCCGAGTTCAGTTTGTCTTCATCGTTTTCCGCCACGATCGTCGTCGGATCGTTCATTTCAACGTCGCAGACCATCCTTCTGCAGAGTGGACGGCGCAGCAAATGGTCGAGGCGTTTCCATGGGATTCGGCGCCTCGGTACCTGCTGCGGGATCGAGATCGCATCCACGGCCGGTACTTCAACCGGCGCGTCGCGGGCTTTGGTGTCCAGCACGTTCTGACGGCACCGCGCTCGCCCTGGCAGAGTCCGTTCGTCGAGCGGGTAATCGGCTCCATTCGCCGCGAGTGTCTCGACCAGGTGATCGTTCTGAACGAGCGGCCGCGCGCCGGCCTGGCCCCGCGCGCGGATTGACATAACACCCCTACGGCGACACTGTCAGAGCTACGATAGTCGTCAGACACTGCTGTTCCGCTTATCCGCCTGATTACGATTCGACTTGACAGCCCAGGGGTCCGATGTAGAATCCGGGCAGAAAGTAAGGTTTTCCTGTCCGGAATAATCATCTCTAGGGGCGTTGTATGAACAGATACGTTTGTATGATTTTGGCCGTCCTCGCTCTGGAGGCCGGCGCTTTTGCACAGACCACGAACCCCGGATTTGACGTCACGCTTTTTGGCGCGCCTCCCCCCGGAGCAGATATATGGGGCCGGCCGCGATGGGTCGCCACCGATGGAAAAGGATCGATCGTCGTGATCCGGCCCTCCGGCCCGCCGGCAGTGACAGTTGAGCAGACCCCGGTCCTCATCTTCAACCGTGCGGGAGAACTCCAGACAACCTGGGGAGACGGTTTGTTTCCCAATGCGCACAGTATCGACTTCGACAACGAAGGAAACCTCTGGATCACCGATCGTGGCATCCATATGGTTTTCAAGTACACGATCGACGGAAAGCAACTGATAGCCCTCGGGAGGAAAGGTGTGACCGGCGACAATAGATCGACGGACGCATTCAACGGCCCTACCGACGTCGCCGTTGCTCGGAATGGTGATTTCTTCGTGGCGGACGGTCAGGCCGACGTGGGTGATGGGAATTCCCGCATCGTGCACTTCTCGAAAGACGGACAGTTCATCAAAATCATCGGCGGCACGAAGGGATCAGAGCCGGGCGAGTTCGATATTCCTCATGCCCTCGCGATCGATTCCAAAGATCGTTTGCTGGTTCTCGAGTGGCAGAGCGAAGCAGACAACCCGCGCGTTCAAATTTTCGATCAGAACGGAACGTTTATTGAACAGTGGGCCAACATCGGCTTGAAGCGACCGACCGGGATCGCCGTCGCGGCGGACGACACGGTCTACATCGGGGATACCGAAGCCAACGCGATCTTTATCCTGAAAGACGGGAAAATAGTCGATGTGATTGGAGACTTGCAGGCTCGGCCGCACGCGGTCGCGCTGGATCCGCAAACCGGGGTGTTGTACTTTACCGATCCGGCCACACCACTGCCGCGGGCTCAGGGAAGCGGTACCCTTCCCACCGTGCGGGTTGAAGGCCGGGAGGAAGGCTTGGTTAAGGAGATCGTAAGAAAGGAATAAGCTCTGAGTGGGAGGCTTTCGACCTCCCCGGCATTCGTCCCCGAGCATCACCGGGAACCTAAGAAGGAGATTCGTATATGACCGCAGAAAGATGGATACGGGCCGTTCTAGGCGCAGGCGCCGTTATTGCATTCGGTGTCTCGCCCCTGATGGCGCAAAGCGATCCGGTGTTCGTACCTCTGCCCAACCGCGCCAAAGCCATGTACTACACGCCGGATAACAACCCGTCGCCGAGCGTGGGCGTGCTGACGGTTCATCGCACGGGGAACAAGTTTACCGCTATGGAATGCACCGAGCTGTCCCGGCGCGGCATCGCGGTCCTATGCCTGAATACACGGTTTGAAAACAATGAGGCGAAAGTGGACTTTGAGAAGATTCCGCTCGACATCAGGTCGGGCATGGAGTACCTCAAGGAGCAGGGTGTGTCCACGATCCTTTTATGGGGACATAGCGGTGGTGGCGCGACGACATCACTCTATCAGGCCGTAGCGGAAGCGGGTCTGTCCTTTTGCCAGGCACCGAACAAACTGACACAATGCGACGACAGCCTGGCCGGCCTGCCACCCGCGGATGGGATGTTGTTGATCGATGCCCACCCGTCCAATGCTTCGAACGGGCTGCGATCCATCAACCCCGCGGTAATGGACGAGGATTTTCCCAATATCATCGACCCGTCGCTCGATCCGTTCAGCATGGCCAATGGCTACAATCCCATTGGCGCATCGAATTATTCCCAGGAATTCGTCAACCGATACAGCCAAGCGCAATCCAGACGATTGAATAAATTGATTGACCGTGCTCTCCACATTCGGGAGCAGATGAAAGCGGGCAATTGGAGGTATCCGGACGACGATTCGTTCATCATTCCGAGAGGGAATGACCGGACCACGAATATTTTTTCCATGGACCCCAGCATCATGTGCTGCACGAAGCGTCCCCATCGAATGGTCAAGGATGATGGAACGATCGTTACCGAGGTCATCCAGGGGATACGGCCACCGGACACTGCCCTCGCAGCGATAAACGGTACGTTCGGAGACACCGCTCTCATTGGAGGAGGTGCGCGAGTCCTGACGATCAAATCCTTCCTCAGTACAAACGCGATTCGATCAACGGATTCGCTCGACTACGACAAGATCGATTGGTGCTCGACCAACATTTCAGTTCCGTGCGCGCTCGAGACTGCGATTACCGTTCCGGTGCTGATCGGCGCGATGCAGGGCCATTATTTCATCACCGACAGCGAATACTTCTACGACGTTGCACAGAGCGCAGACAAAGAGTTCATCGCCATCGAGGGGGCAACGCATGGATTTTCACCGTGTGGGAATTGCGATGGTGGACCGTATCGCAATACGGTTAAGAATCTGTTCGACTATGTCGCACAGTGGGTCGACGCGCGCTTCCCGATCAATAGCGCTTCAGAGTAGAGTGCCGGTTGTCGGACAACACGCGGTTTCACATCGGCCGGTCGGGCTCAGGGATTCTTACATGTTGATTGCGTTATTCAGAGTCTGGTTCGAGCAGGCCGGGACCGGTTGAGGAGGGCAGGGTACCAAACGTCGGGAGGCCGATCTCTCACCCGGTGGGCCGGGGTAACGGCAGTCTGACCTTTGATCCATGCGTCCTGGCAGGGTCAATTTGAGCCGGTGACTGCCAGACCCGCTGCCTTGAATCCCCCGCGCGCCGGCCTTCGGCCGCGCGTCGGTTGACATGACACCCCTACGGCGACTCTGTCCGCCCCGCCATAGGTGTCGAACCCTGCTTAAACCCCCTATCCGCCCCCGCCGCGTGTCAAGCGGTTTGTCACACGAGTGATCCGACTTTGCGAGCAAGGTGCATCGAGTCGATGCATCGGAGACTACGTTCGACGGTGGTTGATCTGGGTCGTTAGTGGACTGAAGAACGAGCTTGCGTTCGCCGCCGCCAGCCTGCCAGCCCTAACAACCCCATTCCGTAGAACATCGAGATAAATGACGATGGTTCGGGAACGCTCGCGGGCACCTCGATGATGCCTTGCCAATTCTGCGAGACCCTCGTATCGTTCCATGTGCCCGTCCCCGCCCTCATATGCACGTAATCTTCGTTCCCGCCGCTGTTGTTTGGCTCATTAGGTTGCCAATTGGAATACGTGAAGGCGTCGCCGCTAGCCCGCATAAATCACCAGATGGACCAGAAAAGGCCGCCCTGTTTGGCATAAAGCGTTTGACAAGAACGTTTCAGACACCAAACAAAGGCGGCCCTTATGACGACAGAGTGTAACCAAACCACGTTTGAATTTCACGGACTTAATCAACGAAAAGTGAAGGCTCGATTCGACGGAGGGAAGATCACTTCCGACGCGGGTGTCCTGCTGTTGCGGGAGGTCGAAAAACGGACCGGGTTGATCGATGGACTGGCCGAATGTTTCGCCGATCACCGGGACCCGCGATTGATCGAGCACACGGTGAAAGAATTGATTGGGCAACGGGTGTATGGCCTGTGTCTGGGATATGAAGACCTGAACGATCACGACCAACTACGCACCGATCCGATGCTGGCCGTGGCGGTGGATAAGGCCGATCCGCTGGGAGGCAACCGACGGCAGGCCAGCGACCGGGGAAAGGCTCTGGCGGCCAAGTGCACACTGAATCGGCTGGAGTTGACTGGGGCTGAAGTCGGCGGGGAGGAGCGATACAAGAAGATTGCGATGGATACGGACCAGGTCGACCGCTGGATGGTCGATGCCTTCATCGCAGCCTTTGAATCGGCGCCTGAAGAAATCATTCTGGACCTGGATGCCACCGACGATCCGATCCACGGGCAACAAGAGGGACGATTCTTTCATGGCTACTACGGCAACTACTGTTATCTGCCGTTGTACATCTTCTCGGGTGAGCATCTGCTGTGCGCCCGATTACGGCGCTCCAATATCGATGGCGCGGCCGGATCGGTTGAGGAACTGACCCGCATCATCGGACAGATCCGGAAGAGCTGGCCGGATGTGTCGATCATCGTCCGTGGAGACTCCGGCTTCTGCAGAGATGACTTACTGACCTGGTGTGAATCCCATCACGTGGATTACGTGGTGGGATTGGCCAAGAACGAGCGACTCAAGAAGGATATCGCTGAAGCCATGGCTCAGGCGAAATCGGAGTTCGAATCCACCGGTCAATCGGCACGGGTATTTAAGGACTTCCGCTATCGCACACGAGACAGTTGGAGCCAACAACGGCGCGTCGTGGGCAAGGCGGAGGTTCTGGGCAAGGGCGCCAATCCCCGATTCATCGTCACATCGCTGTCACCAGAACGTTGGGAGGCCCGTGCGCTATACGAGGATCTCTACTGTGCGCGCGGCGACATGGAGAACCGGATCAAAGAGCAACAACTGGATCTGTTTGCCGACCGCACCAGCGCGTCCACCATGCGCGCCAATCAACTCCGACTCTATCTGTCTTCGGCCGCCTACATGATCATGCATGCACTGCGCCGACTCGGACTCCACAATACCGAACTGGCGCGGGCTCAATGCGGCACGATCCGGCTGAAGCTGCTCAAGATCGGTGCCCGAATCCGGTTCACGGTCCGCAACGTCTGGGTGTCGATGGCTGAAGCCTGTCCTTACGCCGAGGTCTATGCCGCCGTTGTCCGCAACCTACAAACAATGCCACTGCGATGCTGACACCGACGCTGCGGCTTCGTCCCTGAAATCGATTCGCTTACCCAGTCCGAGCCGAGGTGTGTCTGATCGCGATCGTCAACGCTCTATTGAGCACGAAAATCCGCTTCTCACATCGCCAAAAACTCGTCAATTCACCCTGAGACGCTCCCCCCACACCATCTCGCGCCCACCCAGGGTTCTTTTACGCAAAATCGCAATCACGCGTCGATTGGTGATCTATGCGGGCTAGTCCATACAAAGGTTCCCTCTGAGGCCACGTCATTTAGTCCGATCCACAAATGTGCAGACGTTCCGAACATGCTTTCCATTAACGCTTGCTCAGTGGCATCTTTGATGGCAACGAGGTGGCCGCCGGCGATCACCGCTTCGGCTTCTGCTTCAAGCCATGTACCAAAGGAACTCAACGAGTAGGTGGGGGCCGCCTGAGCGTACCCACTGAAGATCATTACCGTCACCACGACGGCAAGGGGTACCAGCTTGCTGGTTAGTCTCATCTCGGACTCTTTCATGTCGTCATTCTCCTTCCAATCCGGTTCCCATGATTCAGGATTAAACTAGGAGCAATTCACCATCCAAACCCACGCATTGGACTTGTTGTTGACTTCTTCATGTCCGTGTGATCGTCGATTCAACAACTTAAGTATCAATAATTTAGAAAACACCACGCAATCAGAATCTACTTTGTCTGACCCTCAGACGAAAAACCGTAAAGGATCCCGTCAGTGCGGTAGGTAACACTGGTTGACGAAGCAACACAAGTGCAAGTGGGGTGAAGGATTTGCAAGGCAATTTCACGAAGTTTCGAGGGTGTCGGGTTTTGATACGCCATTACGGCAAATAATCGGCGCTACCGCCATCGGCTACTTCGGTTCGATCAGCGTCGGTTCAGTCATCTGTCCGCCCCGCCATAGGTGTCGGACCCTGCTTAAACCCCCTATCCGCCGTTCATGGGCATGGGTGTCGGTGTGAATTGGAACCTGGATGCGGCGGTCGCCATGATGCCCAGCCTGATGGCTTACATCATATACGGCGGCATCCTCATATTCGGCGGCATCGTCTAGGGCGGCATCGGCGGCGCCGTATAGGCACTGTTACAGGCGCGGAGACAGACTGGGCGACAGGCGGCCGATGCGGCATCGCCGAGTGAACGCGCGGCGGACTTATACTGCCCGACGGCCCAGGACTCGACATTCGCCGGTCATCCACCGACCCACCCATCTGATCCCCGCAGAGGATCGGTTGGGCTGGGGTATCACGCCATTCGAGAGAAATTTCTATATTCGGAAAATTGCCTGAGCACAGGTGCCTTCCGCGGGAACTATGTTCCCGGGTCCTGTCCGTAGGAGTTTCTCCATAGGTGACTGGCTGTCAACCTTCCGCAAGCCCGCTTCCGCAGTCTGGCCTGGGTGTACTGGCTTCCGAACCCGCTGTTTCCGTTTATATGGATTCGGGTCGCGGTTCCCTGCAACCATCCGGAGTTGCAGATCGAAGAGAGTTCCGGATTCGATGAAATCTGAATGGCCTCCAGATTCATGGCCCGAGAGAATAACTTTATATGGAAATACCTCTTCTACTTACCAGATCCAGTCTACCCCGCCTGCTTAAGGTATGATCGCCCTTCGCCATCATTGGAGGATTAGCCAGATGAAACGACTGTCGACATTCATGTTGCTCGCTGCCCTCTGGAGTCACGGCAGCGGCCAGATCCTTGACGCCCAGGACCTCGTGATCACGAACGCCCGGATCATTAACGGCAACGGCCAGACGATCCCGTCCGGATCCGTCGTGGTGCGGAACGGACGCATTGCATCCGTTGCCTCAGGAGCCACGCGAGCGGCAGGGCTGATTGAAATCGATGCCGGAGGCATGACGCTCATGCCGGGTTTCATCGACGCGCACCGACACATCATAAGAGGCGATGCGGATCAGTGGCTCCGTGAACAGGCCACCGACCGCATGCAGGAATTTCTCGACGCCGGCTTCACGACGGTGCTGTCCGCCGGTGATGGCCTTGAAGGCATCCTGGAACTTCGGCGCCGGCTCGCCTCTGGGGAACTTGTCGGGCCCCGACTCCTGACTTCGGGCCGGGCCAGTACGACGGGGACCGAAGAGGAAGCCCGGGCGGCGGTCCGGACCGCGTCGGAAGCCGGAGCCGACGTTGTGAAAAGCAGAATCGAAATGGTGCTCGAAGGTGAGCGTGCGAAAGATCTTCTAATGGCAATCACCGACGAGGCCAGCAAGGTCGGCATTCCCGTCATCGTTCACGCGGCAACTCCGGTGGATATGATCGCGTCCGTCGAATCCCGGGTCGACCGGCTGGTCCACATACCGCATGGGGGCGGGCTGGATGATACCGACGGCGCACGCTTGGTTGCCGAGGCCGGAATCCCGATGACATCGACCATCGGATTCGGAGTCCCGGTGTTCGGGGTCTATGCCGACGACAACGTGCCCCGCTTTCGCGACGGCCGTCCATGGCCGGAATCGGTGCCGAGAGGGGGTATGATCCGACCGGCTGGAGAGAAGGCCGTCAACGCACGCTATCTATGGGATGCCGGGGTCACGATAGGCTTTGGAACCGATACCGGATTTCACCCGAAAGAATCGCTCGCCCATGAACTGCGGCCCCTGCACCTGGTGTTTTCAGCCCCCGACATCGTCACGATGCTGACCCGGAACGCGGCCAGGTTTCTGGAACTGGAAGACGAGATTGGCACGATCGAAGTCGGCAAACTGGCCGATCTTGTCATCCTGGACGGCAATCCGCTCGAGGACATCTACGATGTGTTGCATATCGAAATGGTGATCCAGCAAGGCAGCGTCGTCGTCGACAACCGCTAGGAAGGGGCGGCGGGGGGCCCGGGCGTCCCCCCGCGGCGGGTATCAGCGAGACGGCATTGCGACGCCGCCCTGATCGCGGTCGCTTCTTCCCTGCCGGTGCCACACGGTAGCGCCACCGGCGAATCCACCGCCGCCACTGATCGTGAACCCGTAGCTCTGTTCTTCAGCCGGTCCCAGCCGCGGAATGCTCCAGACCGCCTCCGTACCGTTCTCAACGCCCTGGAATGCAGGGCCGCCACCGTTTGTTACCGTGGTTCCCGGTTCGAGATTCAGCGTGACCACAATGTTTTCCGCGGTGAGTCCGAGTTCCGCCTGCCCGCCGTTTTCAACAACGAGGCTGTAGGCGCCCGGAGTCGGGCCGGGCGTCACTCTGGAAGTGATCAGCACACGATATCCGAGTGTGTCTCGAAGATAGTGATAGATCTCTTCGAGCACACTCTCGGGCAAGCGCGCGCGCGAATAGTTGCCCATCCGAACGGGTCCGGGACTTTCCCCCAGATCCGCGCGCACGAGGTTCATGGTCGCCGCGTGGTCGTAAACCAGGTCCTTCCACCACTCGAAATCAGCGCCGAGCGAGCCGGCGTCCGCCCGCGGGCCGGCGAGCCCATCACCATGGCACTGCGCGCATCCGACACCGGCGATGAGCAACTCCTGTGCGCGCGGCGCGTTAGCCGGAAGCGGGGTGCGCCACGGACCGGGCTCGGCAACTTTCGGCAAACCCGTCAGATAGGCATGAAGATTGGCCACTTCTTGATCACTGTAGAGTACGGGAGGGTAAGCGGGCATGATGCCCCACGGACGCCTCACCGCCCGGGTGAACTGTTCCAGGGTTAAATCGCGCCCGGCCAGATCCGGCCCGAACGCGCCCTCGCCGTTGGTGCCGTGGCAATCGACACAACGGTTCAGACCCCGGTTTCCCCACAACTCCGCTCCAGCTGAGGCATCACCCTGAGCGAAAGCCTCAACAGCTGGCAACACGGGAACAAATAACAGCAGTAGAGCGATGAATAATTGACGCATGTCTCGGCCTCCTGGTCAGCTTTAGGAGCGTACAGTTTTCAAAGAAAGGTTCCGGCTGCGGATCCGCTCTGCAAGCTCAACAGGTGCAGTCATAAGCCGCGCTTTCTACAGTTGAGAGGTATTCACGATCCCCGGAATCGCCCCACTTTACAACATGACCATCCCTGCCGATAGTCAAAACTGCGGCGACCGGAACGCTTCATAAAAGAAGCCGCGAGACTTCCGCCACGGACTGCTAATGTTGCGATTCCAGGAACCTGTCCAGTTGAGCCTCGGCGCACCGACCGACGACGGTCAGATGACGCTGGACCGCTTCGGCATCAGCCAAGGGGTGTGGGTCGCCGGCCTTCCGAAATCGCAAGGCGTTGATCCGGTCCAAGGTCTTGTCATGATTCGTGTGGATGGCCAGAAAAACATCCACCCGGGCCCTTGAGGTGATGTCTCCGAAACGATCGGCCGAGGCGCCATAGGTGGCCAGCGCCTGGGAACGCTCCGCAAAGCCGATCGTATATCCATGTGATGTCATGTCCGGGGGCATACGCCGCGTCTCGCGCTGCGGCATCGTGAGCTTCTGGCGTGGGGGTCTGGGCATTCGACACAGTCGACACCAGCCCACCCAACAGCAGGATCGAGAGCGCGGACTTCACGGAGCAACTCATGGTTCCTCCCCCGGGGTGAATTCAAGATCGATTGCGGATTTCCGAAGACTAGCAGATACCCCACGAACGACAACACCGCAGGTGTTTCAGCTCCCACCCGAGCCGGGGCGGTCCGGATCCCGCCGCCAAGGGGCTCCGACCCCGGCCGATGTCGGGGCTCATGGAGCACAACGACGGAAGCTTATTCTGTCAGTGCCCTGTCAGTTCCCTTGCAGAATGACGGACCTCAACCTAACATGACGGACTAGAATCCGAAGGGGGACATACGGTGAGCAGTATGAATGACTGGCTGCATAGACTGTGTTGGCTGCGCGGCGGCCCATGGGTTCGGGTTGTCCGGATGGTCATTGTTGCTGCGATGTGTGGCGCCACGGCGTTCGCACAGTCACAAACCCATTCGGTCACGGTGAACACCGACGGGACTTTCACACCCCAGGTCACCTACATCAGGAGCGGTGACACCGTCCGTTGGGAGCAGCTTACCGAAAGAGACTCGATCATACCTGCCGACGGAGAGCAGGGCTACCCGGCCATGTGCACCAGTCGAAAGGCCTACAATCCAACGGATCCGAATGAGTTTACGGGACCGCTTCCAGTGGCGCCATCGGGTGTTTTCACGCTGAGCCCTCTCAATATGGGTGTTGTCGAATCCATCGGATCGTGCGCGTTCAACACGCCTCCTCTCGAGATTGGCGATAACGGCAAGCTGCTGTGCCGCGGGGGCGCGTACGAGGCAACGTCGGATGCGATCTGGCAGAGCCCCAACGTCACCGGGGTCTTCATCCGGTTATTGTGGAGCGATATCAACCCGGGCCCGGGTCAGTACGACTTCACGATTCTGGAACGCGAGATCGAGCAGGCGGTGGCCAACGGCAAACTATATAGCCTGGGTATCAAAGCCGGTAACGAAGGCACGCCCGACTGGATCTTCTCCACGGACGCCGATGACACAGCACGGGTTGGTGGCGGAGGCGGAGTCGGCCGTCTGCACCTGCAAGACGTGCATGACGCGGGCGGCACGGGTTGCGGTGTAGGCATGGACCTGGGCAACCCGACCGGCCTGGGCTACAGACAGGTTTACGCCGCGATGCTGGCTGAAGTGGCCACCTTCATCAAGACCCGCGCGGACTGGTATCGCGCCTTAGCTTATATCAAGCTTTCGGGCGCCAACCAGATCTCGCACGAGAACCGGCTACCTAAAAATTGCACCGAAGGTTGCCCATGCAACCCTGAAATTTTTGCCGCCGACGGATACCGACCCTCAGGGCTGTACACGTTTTACGGAGAACAAAGCCAGCTGTTCAATGATCTGTTTCCAGGCAAATCCATCAGCTACGCCCTGATCCAGGCGGGTTTTCCGAGGATCAACGAATCGGGCGGATATCTGACCTCGACTGGGGAATCGTCCGACGCGACGCCCCTGATCGGAGGATTCGAGCAGACCGAGACGATCCTGGATCTGGGTCGGCAATCCTGGGGTACGAATTTCGTCGTGCAGCACAACGGTCTCGGTCAGAAGGGCGCCGGTTGCGCTTTCGAAGGCGTCCATCCCCAGCCGGTGCGTCCTTTGACCGACTACAAGGGCGCCGACGGCGGTAACTGTCCAAACCGCTGGGTTTTATACAACAGTGCACGGGGTCAGATCACCGGCTTTCAAACCAATAACCTGGCGCAAGTGGCGACACCGACCGACCTGGATCAAACGTTTCAGAACCAATGGGACAACACGGACGGCGTCTTCCTCGAAGTCTACGAGAGAATGTTGTGGCTGAGCGAAAACACCAACGGAGGTGTTCTACTCGATAGCGGAAAGACGATCGGTAACTGGGCGGCAGACTTCCATCAGCGCCGCAAAGATCCCATCTATCCGCACTTCGTCACAGCCGGAGATCCATTTCCTGCGGAATACAATCACACGTTCACGAACCCCGAAACCACAACCCAATACCTCCACTATATCCACGGGATGAAATGCGGCGATGGCAACCCGGAGTGGGGTTTGATCGTCATCGATGCCAATCCGTATACGACGCCGGATCGGGGAGGCAGTTCGCTGACAACATCCGGGAGCGCACCGTCGATCAGCGTTGGATACGGCCGGATCCGGCCCGATGTCGGGGGATCAACACCGGAAGGCGTCGCAATCTTTGGCTATAGTTCGGGCGGCTTTCTCGTGAGTGAGACCAGCGTACCGGCTACGGCATTTGTAACTTCCGGGCAGATCTATGCTGAGGTCGATGGCTCCCTCAATACGGGCGTCGCGATCGCAAATCCTAACGACCAGACAGCAACGATTGACTTCTACTATACCGACGGCGGCGGGAACGACCTTGGTCTTGGCACGACAACGATTCCACCGAACCAGCAAATCGCGAATTTTCTTGATCAGCCTCCTTTTAACACGTTCAGTGGTGCAACGTTTCAGGGCACGCTCAGTTTCACATCCGACCAGCCCCTGGGTGTGATCGCCATCCGGGGTCTTTTGAATAGCCGTGAGGACTTCCTGATGGCGACGCTTCCCGTGATCGACACGACGGCGCCCGCTGCAAACGGATCTGCTCTCATTCCGCATTTCGCCGATGGGGGCGGTTGGACCACGGGAATCATCTTGGTGAATCCAACGGACAACCCCGTCGATGGAAATATTGAATTCCGGGACGGTGCCGGCGATCTGGCAGAGGTGACCGTCGCGGGCCA
Source organism: Terriglobia bacterium (assembly GCA_965263045.1). Lineage (GTDB taxonomy): Bacteria > Acidobacteriota > Terriglobia > 20CM-2-55-15 > 20CM-2-55-15. Next base: position 1,243,024 of record CBDHGK010000041.1, on the reverse strand, counting down.
GACCAGCAGCAGTTTTTCGTATTCAATACCACGGCGCAGTTCCCGACGGCTCACAACCGCCGGTTCCGCTTTAGCGCCAACGACAGGCTCCATCCGGGTCGTTCCGATCAGTGACGGGATCTCACCCACAGCCTTGGCCGTGTTTTCTTACAAACCGGCAGACATAACGCTGTCGGAATCGGGTGTCGCCCCCACCGCAGGCACGGCATTCCGTATGTATGTCGAATCAACCGGAATTAACGGCCAACCGGGAAGTATTCAGAGCGGAATCGCCATCGCCAACAACCAATCAACAAACGCGACAGTGACTCTGGAACTCACCTCACTCGATGGCTCCACCAGCGGATTGCCCGCACCCGTCGTCCTGCCCGTCTTGCCGGCGTTCGGCCACACCGCCCGGTTTCTGGGAGAATTTTTTCCGGATCTTCCGGATCCTTTCCAGGGAATTTTGCGCGTCACCTCGGCCTCGACCGAAGTTGCCGTCGTGGGGCTCCGCACCCGTTACAACGACCGTCCGGAATTGCTCATCACCACAACACCCCCGAGTGACGAGGCCGCACCTATAACCTCGACGGAACGGCTGTTCCCCCACCTGGCCGATGGCGGCGGATATACCACTCAATTTATCCTTTTCAGCGGTAGCGCGGGTCAGTCCTCTTCAGGATCACTCATCCTGATTGACCAATCGGGGCAGCCCATCGTCGACACACTGGCTGATTGATTGCTCCCGAATCAGCTCTCGGTATCCAATACGGGGATGGTCTTCCGAACGACGATCAACACCAGCGAGGCGATCGCCCAGAAGATCAATCCTAAGATCGTTGGCCCGCCGAGCAGGTGGAAAAGGGCGTGGCCCAGGTAGCCGGCGTCGGGCCCCACGCCGCTGTATGTGTTGGGAATTTCCGTCAAGGCCGCAATTCCGATCCCGGCGGCACTGATTGTTTCCGCGACAAGGAGCTGAATCACGAGCAAGACCCAAACGTGCCTGAAGCTGCCGAACCCCCTCATGTGAACCCGCACGGGATAGTAGACGATACCGACAAGAATCAGCGCCGTCATGCTGAACAGTTGCACGATTCCTTCGGGGACCCCTCCCAGCGACAGTCCGAATCGGATCAGGCCGACGGCGATGGTGAGGATCAACAGGTATTTCTGAAACGACAGGTACTCGGAAATCGGTTTGCCGAACACAGTCATCGGGCCTCCATGGGAGCGGATATAGACCGTATGTTAACAACTGTAACCCCGGTGGGAACGGTGGATTCGTTCACATCTTGACCGTGTTCGGCGACACAGAACGGCGCCCGGTGGCGAGGTTGACCGGAGAGTGTATGATCGAGGTCGGACCAACGGCGTGGAATGAGATCCTAATGCGCATTACCGCACAGCTTATTCTGACTGTCATCCTCATCGCATCGCCGACCCCTCTCTGGGCGCAGCTTGAAGCCGCCGCACCCGCACCGGGCGTGTTCCTGGTTGCGAAGCCCGAAATGCCGGACAGACGCTTTGAGCATGCGGTTATTCTTCTGCTCACCCACGACGACCGCGGCACGGCGGGACTGGTTCTCACCGAGCCTGCGGGTATGGCACGCAGCGATGCGGGCGAGCCCCGTCATATGGTGTTTAACGGCGGGCCGGTTGCCCCCAATCGGGTACAGGTGCTCATGCGTGGTGAACCGCCCGACAGCTCGTTCCGGAGAGTTTGGGAAGATGTCTGGTGGAGCACGGACGGAGACGTTATTGAGGCCCTGCTCGAAGACGAATTCGATCCCGACGTCCTGCGCGTATTCGTGGGCTATGCGAGTTGGGTTCCAGGCCAGCTCGATGCCGAGCTCGGAGCGCCGGATGCCTGGGGGCTGTTCCGGGCCGAACCCGACGACGTGTTTGTTTCGGATCCGGAAGACCTGTGGGAGCGCTTCATGGGCCGCAATCGACGCCTTTTCGCGTCGCAAGGAACGAGAATAGAAGTCAACAGCCCCGTTGTTCCCGATTTGTAACGGGAATAGCTGTAGAGGATAATTCGGGAAATAGGGCTCTGACCCCTTTTTGTCGGAGGAAACGCAGTGAAACGCAGAAGGGTTTTGCAATTACTGATGGCGGCCGGTGCGGGATGTTGGTCCCCCGGAACTGCAATTGGGAAGCGTCCGTACCAGGAGTTCCCGGCCACTGAGTTGACTGACACTCTTGTCCCGCTGTTCCCGTTGGATCTGGTCCTGTTACCGGAATCGAATCTCGGGCTGCACATCTTCGAACCGCGTTACAAGGAAATGATTCAGGATTGCCTGGAAAACAGTTGGGATTTCGGAATCCTGCTAGACCCGGGAGGGTCGGTCAGCGACATTGGCTGCACGGCGTCGATTGTTGAGATACTAGCCATGCTTCCGGACGGCCGAATGAACATTCTGGTTCGGGGTGAACGCCGCTTTGAAACCTCGCTCCTCGACGAGTCCCGGTCCTACCTGCGAGGGGAGGTGCAGTTCCTGGAGGATGTCCCAAGCGAGCCGGCTCAATCGGAGTTGCGACAGCAGGGCATTCAGCTCCATGGTCGCCTCGGCGAACTGCTTCAGCTGGAAGATCAGCCCTTTCCCCCGCCCGCACCGGCACTGACCGACGCCCGACTGTCGTATCGGATGATGGCCGGGGTGCCGGCGGCGACGGACTGGAAGCAGGGACTACTGGAACTTCGATCGGAACCTGAGCGCCTGATCCGCGTCATCGGTTTTTTCGAACAGCTGATCGAGTATCTCGAGAGTCTTCCGGACGACTCTCCGGGTTCCGGGCGGGAGAACGTCTGAGAACCCAGTAGCAGGCGCGATATCTACGTTGCCGATACTGACCGGGCAAAAGATCTCAAAAGCGGTGGGTGTACACGATCTTCGTCGCCGCTGTGCGGTCCAGGGTGATCCGCCGGCCGTCCACATCGTCGAGCCAGTTCTGGGCGTAAACGAAGTAGACGTCATTGCCCGGTCGAACGATCCAGCGCGACCGGAACTGCCATCCCAGGACACGGCTGACCGAATCATACTGCACGTTGTTAACCACGGAGATCCGTGGGCCAAACTGCGCGTTCGCATTCAAACGGTGAACGCGGGTCGAAAACTGACCCTCCGGCAGTTCAACGCGATTCCACTCATTCTCCAGGTTGATGAGCAGACCCGGCCGTGGCCGGATGCCAAGATCAACTGAAAAATCCCTGCGGCTGCCCGAGAAAAAGTCTCCGTCTTCGAAAACCGTCGACAGGGACAGAACCCTCTGGTTCGCAGTCCGCAACTGAACCCGATACCGTGTGAAAGAATACTGACCGCCACCGGGCAGGGTCACACCGTCAGAGATGTCGAAGTCCCCTTCAAGGCGCTCATACATGCGGTGGATATTTGTCACAATAGAGTCTCCCGACTGGAAATCCACACCAAAGGGGATGACCTGTAAGTCGCGGCTGGCCAGACGATTCTCGGTATCGGTGATGAACTCGGTATCGATCCTGAAATTGAAACGCCGTATCACACTGGAGTCGCGCGGCCGCGGAGTAATATTGAGCTCGGGGTTATATCGCCGGATGTTTCGTCGCGCAACAAAACCAAGGGCCGGATCATAGTTCGCCTGAATCTCACGAAACGGCAGCCGCAATTGGAACAGGTCGTTGGGGTAATCCATTCGGATCCCGTACATCGCCCGCTGGGTGGGGCCCCTCCCGGTGGTCCAGACGTAATATCCGTTGAGGCTGAGGTTTTGAGAGCCCCGGAATTGTGATGTGGCCAGGAAGAAGTCGACACCCATCGTGTGGCGGTCCGGTGCGGCATTATTAACTCCAGGCGCACCGCCGTTAACTCCAGGCGCGCCGCTTTCGCGGTCAGCCGCGCCGCCTTCGCGCTCGGCCCTCCGCGTGTACATTCCGCCGAAGAAGGACTGCTGAAAGAACTTTCTCTTGCCACGAACGACGGTGAAGTCTTCGCCGACCCGACCTGCCTCGGCCGCCGTGCTCACCTGGAGCATTCCGATGTCGTTCGACCCCACCTGGCCCGTGATCTTTGCACCGTAGTTGATGCGCTGGGGTCGTCCGTCGGTCAGGCCGATGCGGCGGCTGAAGAACGGCACGACCACGGGGCCAAACTCGCGCCCGAAATCAAAGAAATTATTTCCTTCGAGGAAGAAATCACGCCGCTCGGGAAAGAACAACCGGAAGCGGGTCAGATTGACTTGCCGCTGGTCGACTTCAGTCTGGGCGAAATCCGTGTTGATCGTAAAATTGGCCTTCAGTTGCGGCGTGATGCTGTAGATGAAATCAATCCCGGTGTCGCCCGTGTATGTGGCGTCGACACCGCGTCCCGGAGCTGCGTTGTAATTACCGACGACATACGGCTGGACGTCCAGACCGATACCCTGGCTGACATCAGTGATTCCTTCCAGCAGGCCCGCGTTGATCATTCGGAACAATCCCTGGTTGCGCTCATGACCCGTCCAGAGACTCTCTTCGTTCTTGCGCCGCACGGTGCGCTGGAAGTTCACGCCCCATGCGGGTGAGGTGGGATCGAAGTTCAATGTCCGGAAAGGTATTTCGATTTCGATCGTCCATCCGATCTCGGACTTCTGGACGCGCGCATTCCAGATGCCGTCCCAGGCCCGCTCGATGGAACCTGTGTTTACACTCAACAACAGAGTGCCGTCGCCCATCGCGCCGCTCGGGTTCACCTCGAAGGCGTATCCGGATGTGCCGTCCAGATTGGGATCGAAGGTCCACATGAAACGGTCGTCAGCCGACAGGGCCGCGTCGCGCTGCATGGTGTTTCCCAGCAGCGCGTCCGGCTCGGAGTCGAAACAGATCACGCCCATGAAGAGGCTGTTTTCGCTGAACAGAAATCGGACTTCCGTGCGTTCCGTCGCCGGGGCGCCATTTTCGGGATCCTCCTGCCTGAAGTCGGTCGCAGGTACTGCACCCTCCCATGCTGTCTCGTTGAGGTTGCCGTCGAGTGCGATCTCCTCCCCAGGCGCCAGGCGGACGGCCCGGACCCTCGGGGCGAGCTCATAGGCCGAGAGATCGGGACTGGATGCCGGATTCTGGGCACCCGATGACATCGGAAACAGCGCGATGACAGACAAGAAGAAACAACAGAGTTTCTTGTTCTGGAGAGGTGGACACTTCACCGATCTTTCAGTATAGCTCCCGAAGCTTCCACGGTCGGCGGCGGCCCTCCGACTCAAAACTGGTATCTCAGTCCGACTTCGATTTCGCGGGGAGCGAACGCGCTCGTTGACAGCCCGAAATTCCTCGATGTCATCACGCCGACCGGAGCTTCAAGATTGGTCATGTTGAACGCATTGTTTATGTTCGCAAAAAGACTGACCTGGGAACCTCCGCTATTGCCGCCCCCCGGACCCCACTCAAGTTGAAACGCTTTGGAAATATTGAAGCCTATGGCAAAGAAACGGGGGCCGGTTTCACTGTTGCGGCGGACACCTTCGGGACGGTCCGAGAATTGCCCATCCTTGTTGTCGTCCGTTCCAGTGGTGATGTTGTAGATCTCCCCGCTGTTGGCGGAGAAGCTTGTGGTCACGTACACGTCCAGGGGCAAACGGGAATTGATGCCGGCCGTCAGCGTATGGTTCTCCTGCGAGCCGGCCGGACCCCAGTCGGAAAACAGGTCATAGGCGTTGGAAATCATGCTGCCATCGCTGTATCCCCTGTTGCCGACGTAGTTGGCCACGACGTTGAAAATGCTGAAGCGCTGTCTGAGAGAAATCCTGTAATTCGTATGTGAGGAAAGACCTGCGGTGCGTTCTTCGATGATGTCGCCTTCGTCTGGAAAGGGTTTGACACCGTCGGGGTTCCGCAGGGTGATCGATCCCGGGAAAGGGGTGTTGATATTCCGGCGCCGCTTCAGATTGACGCCGCGATTGTGATCCACGCTGAAATTGAGCTGAAGGTTCCCTGGAAGGCTCTGTTCCAGGGAAACGACCGTGGTCACGTAGTAGGGAGTCCGCATATCCGCCGTGTTTATCCTCCGTGATCCGGGCGGAATGGTCTCGATGTCGCCCGACTGGAACGGGTCCGGCCAACCGGGTTGTGAAACGCGGAGACCAAACTGACGCTGGCCGTCAAATCGAAGCAGTCGTTTCTGGTCTCGGACAGTCCAGGGTTCGTGAATGGTGCCGATCCCCGCGCGGATGACGGTTGAAGTCCCCGCCGCATACGCGATGTTCAGTCGTGGATCCAGCGCATGATTACCGTCTATATTGGTCTGCCCCTGGTAGCGGAAACCGAGCATGAGCGTCAGCCGGTTGGTCAAACGCATATCGTTCTGCACGAAAGCGGCAACCTGGAAGTGATTGACTTCCAGCAGCGGATTCCCCCGGTTCACGTCATACTGGGAAGGCGTCCGGGTTCGATAGTTCTCCAGATCTGAAAAAGTAAACAGACCCAGATAGTTGTCCTCACTAACTTCACGTTCCCTGCGATAGGTCCCTTCCGTACCGGCGCGTAGGGTCAACATCCCTCCGGTGAAATAGAAAAGGTTCCCGAAACCATAGTGGGTGGCCCTCGTCTGACGGAGCGTCTGCCCACCGCCACCGTTGAACGCGGCCAGGACATTGACTGCCGGACCCACCGTCAGCGGTGTCGTCTCACTGTGCTCACTTTCCCATGAAAAGCGGGTTTCATATACGGACCGCTCGGAAAGGACGGCTATATGACGCAGGTCCACCTCGTAGTCGTGATCTCCGGAATTGGACCCGCGCTCGGGGAGGGTGAAGTTTCCGATGCCCTGGTTCTCGCGGCTCTCGGATCGGTACTCCGCTCCGAAGTGCAAGGCCTGGGTGTCGGTTACCTGAAAGATGCCCCGTCCCTCGTAGGATCGGTCGACGTTGGGCCGTGTGATGCCCAGGGCGAAAGGTCCGTCCAGCGTCAGGGCGTTGACCGTGCCCACGTTTTCTCGCCTGTTGTCGCGCAGGCTGAAACTGGCCGTCAACCGATCGCGGATTACGGGGCCACTGACGTTACCGCTGATTGTCCTTTCGTAATACGGCGGCTTGTTCCCCGCCACCGGATTTCGGGCATTCAAGGCGTCGTCCTGGAACGCGGCCGAGAAATTTCCATGGAAGGCTCCGGCTCCACCGCGCTCTATGACTTCAGTGGACTGCCGGAGGCTGCCCGGACCCGTGCCGCCACCGACGCTGTTTTCAGCCGTCAGCGGGTTGTTCACGACCCGGATTTCCTGGATACGGTCGGTCTGAGCACCATCATCGCCTTCGATCCGTGCTCCGATGGACGCCCCCGTAGATTCGAACGCCTCCCACGCCTGCCGCTGGTCGGGAGTCAGGTAGCCTGGAAGGACAGACCGAAACTCGTCGTGGATCCACTGGATGCCCGCCAGGGCCCGGTCTCTCTGGTCCCCTTCGGGAACCCCGTTGCTGAAATCCATGATCTCGCCGAAGAGGCTCTCTGAACTCTGCCGCTGCGCCTCGAGCAGGAGCGCGATCTGCCTTTCCTGTTCTCCGGTGAAGGGAACCCCGGCTTCGGCAAGCACGCCGGCGATCTGGATCCTCAACTCATCCAGGGGATTCCGGGTGACGAGTTGACCCGCAGCAACCGTCGTCATCAGCGTACTGACCAGACACAAATTAATAACGTCCATGGATGAGGGCAGGCTCCCGCGAAATGGTCCAAACCACAATCCTCCATTCTACTTCGTGTCTGGAGACTGGACCAACCTATCAAAAGTTAATGTCGGCAAAGCCACTCGAAACGAGAGCCATTGATCAGAGTCTCTACGCACAGCGGGCTGAACGATCCTGCGGACATCACCACCAGCGACAGGCGGCCTCCAGGATCGTTTCCACGCGCCGGGACGAACACTCATAACCTGCCTGTCCGTGCGAATTTCGCATAGGCTCCACTGGCTCAAGATCCCAGCGGCCTGCGGCAGACCTGATGACCCAGTGCCGGGGCTTCGCGTGCCTGATCTGATTCACCGATTCGGGGCAAGGACCAAACGCATATGGTCCGGGTACCGGCTGTGGTATATTGCGCGCCTGTATCGACATACTCAGAGCGCCGGGGAGTATCCACTATTTTCAGGAGGCAGGATATGAGCAGCGTGTCCTTACGAAATCATCGTTTCCAGTTGGGGTGCATCGTCCTGCTTGTCCTGGTGCTCGCCGCCGGTTGCGCTCCGCCGGAACCGGAGGCCGGCCCCGAACCTGTGGCGGACGTCGCGGGGACACAGTTCGACACGGCAGAGTACGCAATTCGTCTCGTGCCCGTCGCCGACGGCCTCGACTACCCCTATTCAATGGTCTTTCTGCCTGACGGCGACATGCTGTTTACAGAGATGGGTGGACAGTTGCGCATGATTCGTGACGGAGTACTCCAGGCAGAGCCCATCGCCGGAATACCTGAAGTCTTCCACACCGACGCTTCGAAGGGCTTGATGGACATCGCGCTCCATCCCGATTTCGCCGAGAATAACCTCGTGTATTTCACCTACGACAAGGAAGGTGAAGAGGGAGTGACCGAAGCCCTCGCGCGGGGAGAATTTAACGGGAACGAGCTAACCGACGTCGAAGACGTGTTTATCGCCGACGCCTGGGCGACAACCAATGGGCGGCAGAATTCGCGCATTGCATTCGCTCCCGATGGAACCATCTTCATGTCCGCCAGCTCCGGCGGCCGCCCGAACCTTGGGCGCGGCCAGGAACTCGGCAATCACGCCGGCAAGATACTCCGAATCCGCGATGACGGCCGAGCCCCGGACGACAATCCATTCGTCGGCCGCGACGGGGCACTGCCTGAAATATTCACCTACGGGCATCAGAACATCCATGCGATGGCCGCGCATCCCGAGACCGGTGACATCTGGTCGATCGAGCACGGCGACGAGGCCAACATCCTCCGCGGGGGTGCAAACTACGGCGTAGGACTGCCCGCTGACGAACCGATTCCAGCCGGAGTCGAAGTGACCGAACCGCACATCTCATGGATCGATCCGGACATCCACCCGTCGGGTATGTTGTTTTATACCGGAGATGCATTCCCAGCCTGGCAGGGCAGTCTGTTTCTCGGGGGCCTGAATACGAATCAGATTCATCGCGTCGCGTTCGACGAGACCGGCAACGCTGCTTTCCGTGAGAACCTGTTCAGCGGCATCGGCCAGTGGGTCCGCGACTTGCGGCAGGGGCCGGACGGCTTCATCTATTTCACGAGCTATGATGACCCGGACGCGGCGGGAATGATCCGGCGCATCGAACCCGCGGACTAAACGCGGGCGGGAGGCAGCCCCATCACTGCTGTCTGCCGATGTCCGCCGCTGATCGAAATTCACAAGGCAGGCCATGTCCTGCTTTGGACACGAGGGAGATTGGATTGTCATGCCACTGATGAAGTTTGCGTCGGGTCCGCTCGTATTCGTATTTCTCTATCTGATTCCCTATGAGGGCGTACCGCCGGAGGGGCACCTTGCGCTGGGCGTCTTCGGATGGATGATCACGTGGTGGATGACACGCCCAGTCCCATGGGCAGTTTCTTCCCTGCTCCCGATGATTCTTTTCCCCATGTTCAATATCATGAACGTCGCCGCAACAACGACGCTCTATGGCCAGAGAATTTTCTTCTGGATCTGGGGAACGATTCTGGTGGGTTATGCCATGGACAAGCATGGGCTGGCGAAGCGCTTCGCCCTCTGGTTCATGTCTCTGAGCTGGGTCAGCGGAAGCTCCTACCGGGTGGCCTTCGGCTTCATGCTGGCGTGTGGCTTGATTTCGACCGTCGTCTCTTCGGCAGCCACTGTAGCGATGATGATTCCCGTGGCGGTGTCGCTGGCCGCCTTCGTCCGCTCGGTCCAGCCTGAGACCGAGGGGAAATCCAACTTTGGAGCATTCCTCGTCCTGGGTGCCCTGTATGGCAGTGTCGCGGGGGGATGCGCCACAATCGCGGGCATTCCACACAATGCCCTGTCCGTCACGATGCTGGAACAGCTTACGGGCCAGGCCCTGAGCTGGTTTGGATGGATGATGGCCGGCTTCCCCGTGTTCGTGGTCTTACTCACCGTGTTCTACTTCGTTCTGCGGTTTTTCCTGCCGCCGGAATTCAAGGTCGTGCCTGGAGGGACCGCTTTTCTGAAAGAGGAGCGGAGTAAGCTCGGCCCGATCACACCCGGCGAGAAAGCAACATTATTCGTGTTCATGACGATGGTCGTCCTGTTCATTCTGCCGGCCATGCTGAACCTCGTCCTCGGATCGGCGCATGTGCTGACAGCGTGGAGCCGCCAGGGCCTGAACCTGTACGTGGTACCGCCGATAGTGCTCCTGATGCTGTTCACCACCCCGGTGGATTGGAAAAAAGGGCAGTTCGTTCTCGGATGGAAGGATGCCTCGGCGCACACGCCCTGGGACATTATGATTCTGGTGACCGCTGCAGCCGCTGTCGTTGAAGTTCTGGTCGAGTTTCAGTTTGTTGAAGTGGCGGGACAAGCCGTCGCAGGCCTGGGTTTAGGATCGGGCACACTGCCATTTGTTGCATCGTATGTCGTCGCTGCGAGCACCAATTTGATCTCCGGCGTCGCAGCCACCAGTTTTTTCGGTGGCATCTTCATTCCCGCGGCCGAGCAGGTGGGATTCAGCCCGACATCGATGGCTGTACTGATTCCGAATACGGCCGTCGGCATCGCTTTTCCGTGGGCCGGAGCCGCGTGTGGAACCGCGTTCGCCACAGGCCAGATCGAGATGAAGCAAATGGTGCGGATCGGGCTGGTCGCGACGGCCCTGTTTGCCTTTACCACGACGGTCGTTCATATCATCATCGAGCCCTTCATGTGATCGGACATCGATTTCGGGTGGACTGACGCCATCATCAACCGATGGATGCTGTTGGGAACGAATAGGAAACCCTGGGTAAATCTTGACAATGTCAGTTACTCGCACGATATCCATGTCGAGTGCGTAGCGATTCCGCGGTTCAGGAGCAATCATCGAGCGTCAGAGATATTGGGAAGGAGGTTTCTTAGGATATGAGAGTCTCCAATGCAGCCGTTTGGGTTGTCGTCCTTTTCGCAGCCATTCCGGCTCTGGCCCACCATTCGTTCACTACCTTCTGGCATATGGACCAGACGGTTCGGATCACCGGAATTGTCCGGTCGACCTGGATCATCAATCCGCATGGAGAATTGACTGTCGAAGTCTCGGAACCCAACGGTGAAACATCCCTCTGGTACATCACCTCGAGAGGGCCGGCGCAAGCGACAAGAAGAGCCGGCTGGGAAAACGGCCTGCTGGTCGGTGAGACGGTCACGGTAGAGGGCAGTCCCTCACGTAAGGAAGGCGCCAAGGCTCTGGCCGCAGGGAAGGTTACGCTGGCTGACGGCAAGGTGATGTGGCTTGGCGGTGGTGGCGGCGTTCCGGGACAATAGCCACCAATCGGACACAGACCCGTGAGGGCATGCAGGATTCTCACAATCGAAGAATTGTAGGGAATCTTACGTGTTTCGTATCTGGAGAAGAACGATGCAATGCGCACATGGTGAATGCCCAGGGCACTCACGTCCAAGGCACGAAAGGGCACATGGGCAACGAGCCGGGGTCGGGCTTCTGGTGAGTTCCTTCGTGATCGTTTTCGCTGTCGCACTCGCGCCGGGGGATGTCACGGCCCAGGCCCGTTATCCTGACGAGCAGGTGATCCCGGACCACGTCGATGAGTACACGAAGACAAATTGGACACGGGACCGCAGTTGGCCGCGGGGCGATTGCGGCGATTTGACTGACGCTTATGGCAGGGCGCTTACGGATTGTTCCGTCCCATGGCCGGAAGTACAAGTCAACGAGAGAGGACGGGCCTGGCTGGAATACTTCGACGCGCACCAGTCACCCACGTTGAACGAGTGTGCGGCCGTTACGACTCCGGGTATCCTGGGTGACGTCCGCCCCTTTAGCTTCACCTTCAAAACCGACAGCCTGATTGTTAATTATGAACACGCCGGCTGGGTGCGCACCGCCTGGATGGACGGCCGCCGTCACCCGCCACCGACGGACCTTTTCCAGCACGGTCACGCAATTGCCCGGTGGGAAGGTGAGGATCTCATTATTGAGACCCAGAACTTCACATGGGACCCGGATGGCCTGGATGACCATATCCATCTCGCGGCTTCAACCCGAAAACGAGTCGTTGAACACTACAGCATGGTCGACGGCGAGACGATGAGCATCGTGATCACCTACGAAGACCCTGTGTTCTTGAACGCGCCCATAACGTGGGAGCAGCGATGGGTCAAAGAAGAAACGCCGCTGGATGGCTGGTGGGAGTGCAATCCAGGAATCACTCGGACAGAAATACAAAACACGTATCCGGATCGGTACGGGAACGAATAGTTTCGATTGGAGATGCCCCCGTTCAGGCGGGGGCATATAACTTCAACCCGTCTCAACCCGCCTCATACTCCATAAGACTCAGCCGCTCGTGTCGCCGCCTTCCCTGCTTGCAATCTGTAGTGGTCCTCTGGATAATCCTGTCTTCACCCGTACTTCATGCAGCGCCCACCCAAAGATAGTGCCTGAGAGTGCGCATGCCGTCAGTTCGAAAGACCCGGGAGGATCGGAATCGTGACAAGCCATAGAGCGGTCATCTGCACAATTTTGTTGTTCTTTGCGGCCTGCGGCGGTTCCGCCGAGGGCCAGACGCTCGTTCTCGAGGGAGGCACTGTGATCGACGGTACCGGAGGGCCTCCGATCTCCAACGCCGTAATTGTCGTCGAAGGATCCAGAATTCGCGCGGTCGGAACTTTGGGCCAGGTGTCGTATCCGCCCGATGCTCAAGTCATTGACACTGTCGGCCAGACAATCCTTCCGGGTCTCGTCGACTCCCACATTCACCTCCGGGACCATATGCTGCCGATGTTTCTGCCGCACGGTGTGACGACGATCGCCGATACGAACAACTATACGAGTTGGAGGCTCGCGTTGCGGAACGCTCTTGAGGAGGGATCGATCAAAGGCCCCAGACTGTTTGTGTCGGGGATCGCCGCAGGTGGGCCAAGGGCCGGAGAAGGCGCCACGCTGACTTCGGTAAGCCAGGAATTCGGCGCTTATGCCCGGAACTCGTCCGACGGATCCGTGAGCCCCGGGGTCTCCCTGCAGACGGTCGACGATGCCCGGACTTATGTCAGAACTCTCCTGGCGAAGGGCGTTGATATGCTCAAGGTGGATCTAGACCTGACTCTCGATCAGTTGCGGGCCATTCTTGAAGAGGCAGACCGCGCCGGCGTCATGGTTGTGGGGCACTCCGAGAACATGCGGACGGCTGCCGGGATCGGACTCCAATACATGGAACATACCGACACCGTAGGCCGGGCGATCCTCGAGCAGATGGATATCTCCCCAGAGCAGGGAGCCAGCCCCGAAAGTATGATGGACACGCGTCTGTTCGACCCCCTGGTCGAGCTGATGGTGCAAGAGGGTGTCTACGCCAACCCCACGCTGTTTGTGCGCTGGGGGGCCTCAACGCCGCGCGCCCGGGAGTGGGCCGATGCCGCCAGGGAGTTCATCCAGGATCCCGGTCTGCAATTCGTACCCGCCGAAGTCCGCGAACCGTGGACCCGGCCTCGGGGACGCGCCGACATCCAGGGCTTCACCAAGGTGGCGGAGTTTCTGCGACGGTTTGTAGAAGCGGGCGGGAAAGTCGCTGGAGGCACGGATTCAGGATACATGCCGGGTCTCAGCCTGCACTACGAAATGCAGATGCTGGTCGACATCGGCATCTCGCCCATGCAGGCGATTCAGGCGGCAACCCTGTGGGGCGCGGAATCGATCGGTCAGGCCATAGATCTTGGCAGCGTCGAGCCGGGAAAGTTGGCCGATTTTACGGTGGTGGAGGGCAATCCGCTCGACGACATCTCGGCGACACGGAACATCCTTATGGTCATCAAAGGCGGCAACATCGTGGACACCTCTTACGACCCCGGATTCGAAACTCCCATCCCCCGGCCCCGCGACGGAAACATCGACTGAGTCCGGGTACATTTCTTCAAACCGTCAGCAGCGAGCGGGGGCAGGAGCGGCCGCTAGTATGTGCGCTGGTTTGTGAGCGATGCTTCGCAGGTTGGAACACATAGTGCCCTGTCCCATAGATAGCGAGCTTAACGCCGATGGGTCTTGGCGTCGAGGTCGCGCGGACGAACCGCGAGGTCGTGGCGCGAGCCGCGAAGTGATGCTCATCCATCCTGAGTGGCGAGTGACAAAGAGATCGGCGCCAACCCCCATCGGCCCAAAGGGTTCGGGCGGAACGGGGTCGTCTTCGTTGTCGCTCCTCTCTCACAATGAAAGCGCATTGCCTCGGTCGTCGCTCCTAGAATCCGACCCCGTTCCGCCCGGGCGCCGTGGCTCGAAGAATTCTATGCTCGCTATCTATAGGACAGGGCACTAGTTGTCGGTGCCGAATATACCAGGATCACGAATTCTGAGGTTGAAATCGCCCAACTCGTTCACCGGCGCGCAGATCGCTTCCGTAAGGCCAGAGAACAATCCTTTCCATCCGAAAAGGTTCACGTCATCGGGCTGCATTCGCGTGAAGATCGTCGGCAGAGGGGCCCAGGGCGCGGTGTAGTTCGCCGGGTCAAGGACAACCACACGACCCTCTATGGTGTCGACGCCGGTCCGAGTATAACGCTCGTATATTCGCGCGTCGAAGCCCAATGGGTTGCCGTTCACATCGATCCAGGTTCTCTCATCGAAACCGGTGGTCACGACGAAGAGCGTGTCTCCCTCCCACGTGGCCACTGAGTGTCCGTACCAGGCCGGTCCAAGGCTGTCGAGGTTCTCACCCGAGGGCAGTGCACGCCCGTCCAACCACAGTTCGCGTAGCGTACGATCCCACTGGAAAAACTGAAGCACCCGGTCGTCGGTGTGGACAAATTCGATGGGTTCGTTCTCCTCCCATACCAGCCGCGGAAAACCCTGAGGATTGCAGTCATACATCGGATCGTTGCTCGCGGCAGCGTTTTCGGCCTCGGAGTCCGGAATGCGCCCCGCCATCATGGCGATGCCCGCGGGTGTCAGGGGAGGGTGATCATTGTCCCGGGGCGTACGCCCGATCCAGTATCCGGAGAGATCCCGCGGATCGAAATCTCCCCTCACGGCCTGCCCCTGCCCCAACGACACCTCGGGTACAGCGAGGACGACCAACGACAGAAAGAATGCCCACATTAAGACTGGTATCACCCACCGATTTCGCATATCCGGAACTCCTTACTTGACACTTAATGTGCTGAAGGCATGAAAATCGTCAGTCACACAGGACGCCCGACAAGAATCCCCTAACGTCCCCGGATTGTTTGGTTTCCGTCAACCTCGGATGCTAGACGCAGCCGGCTCGGGTGTCAACTCGTTTCCCCGCATGTGGAAGGGCCTGATTGCACGACGCTCTGCGAAAATCGCAAGGTACTCTGGCTTCGCACAGTTCATGTAACCACGGTCGATGATTGGATAGAGACGGTTCCCGGCTACTGCACCGTGAAGGTGAAGTTCACGTTGCCTGTCGGTGTCAATAGAGTCAACGTTTGAGCACCTGCAGTCACCCCCGCACCAACCGCGATGTCCACATTCAGCGACGCCCCCCCTCCGGCGGCACTCGTGATCGTCGCCGTGATGCCGGCGGGCGCCGTGATCCCAGTCGCCGTTGTCAAGTTTAGTCCGCTAATCACCACTGGAGTCGTCGCATTTGCGGGTCCGGTGTTTGGAACGACGGTCGTAATCGATGGCTGTACGGTGATGTCCGACGTGGAACCCTGATCGATGCCGGTCGCACTGGTCTGAGCAACCACCTGTGACAGGCCGGCGCCGACCGTCGTTGCCGTCCCCGTCACCGTTGTCTGGTTATCCAGGATCGTCAACGTCGCAGGCAGTGTGAACACGACCGGCTGAGTCGACAGGAGACTGAACGTCGTGTCCTGCCCCATCCGTGCGGTGCCGAGGCTGGCAGAGGTCTGCCGCACATTAAACGTAAACGTCGGCCCATTCTGTGTCGTCGAGACGTTCGTAATCTGCCAAGTGGATGGATCGACCCGGACGCCGACCTCGATCGGCAGATACGTCGGCCCGCCGGGGGCAATAGCGGCCCGAATAGTAGGGCCGCGGCCAGTCAGTCCGTCCCCGGTCGAACCCGCCGTGCCGTTGCCGATGATCGTGTCGATGACGGCCGTACCGTTGGTCACCTGACGGATCCGGTCGTTGTTGCGGTCGGCAACGAAGATGTTGTTGTTCGCATCGACCGATACGCCAAACGGCAGGTTCAGTCGCGCGACGATGGCCAGGTCGCCGTCCCCGGTGAATCCGGCCGATGTGGTCCCGGCGACAGTGACGATGGGCATCGGGCTTTGCGACAGATCAATGCGCCGGATTCGGTGGTTGCTGTAATCAGTCACATAGAGGAATGAACCGTTGATGTCCAGATGCTCTGGCGCGTTGATATTGGCCAGGGTGGCATCGGCCTGATCCCCGTTGAAGGTGGTGGTGCCGGTTCCGGCGATCAGCGTCAGTGCACCTGCAGGCGTGACCTCCCAGACCTTGTGGCTGTTTTGTTCGCTGAAATAGACGTTGCCGGTCAGCGGATCGACGACCACCCCGGAGATGAACCCGGTGAACGTCGCCTGCAATGCAGCCGTAGCGCCCGATCCTCCCCCGGCCAGCGTGACCAGATCACCGGCATTGGGGCCGGTGGCCGGGACCATGCGCACACGCTGGTTGTTGTAGTCGGCGATATGCAGCGTGCCGTCGGGCGCCACGTCCACCGCATAGGGCAGGTTCAGGTGTCCATCGGATGCTCCAGTACCCAACGGTCCGTCGACGAAGCCAGCCGAATTCAGGACACCGGCGACCACTGAAATATTGCCACTCGTATCCACCTTGAGGATCGCGTCGCCGGTATAGCTGGCGATGTAGATGTTGCCGGCCGCGTCGGTCACCACTCCCACCGGCCGGAAGTTGGCATTGAGCGCCGTGCCGTCGCCCAGGCTCGCAGCAGCCGTAGACCCGGAACCGGCCACCGTCGACAGCACCCCACCCGACAGCTTACGGACGCGGTACCCGCCGAACTCGGCGACGTAAACGTCGCCGTTCGCTGCCACGTGGACACCGGTCGGATCGCTCACCCGTGTATCAGTCACCTGCGTGGCCTGACCGATCAGATCGAAGTAGGCGAAGTTCGAACCCTGGGGAACGGTAAGCGTCACCGCGTTGGCCGGTGTGTCCCCGGTGCATGCGCTCGTAGTGAAATTCGCCGGGTTACAGGCACTGATCTGCAGCGGTCCTCCAGGGGTGACGGACACATCCACCGCAACGCCGCCCGCTCCGGCTGTCGCCGGCAGCCGCACGTAGTGCTGTCTCCGAACACCTGTCGCCGTTGAGGTCACATTGTAACTGTCGTCAATCAGCAGTGGGAGCGTGGCCGGCGGCGTGACGACGACGGATGCCGAGGTCGTGGCGTTGAAGCTGGTACCTGTGGCCGGGATATCGATGACGCCGGTCCCGGCCGACCCGGTCGGTGTGGCCGTAACCGACACGGAAGGCTGGTTGTCATTGATCGTCACACTGGCCGGCACCGTGAAGCCTGAGCCGGTGACACCCAGCGGCGTGATCGTGGTGTCGGCCGCCATGCGTTCATTCGTTCCGGAATTCGAAGTCTGCCGGAGGGTGAACAAGAACGGGCTGACCGTGGACTGTGAAGTACCCAGCCCCGTGATCTGCCAGGATGACGGATCGACCCGGACGCCGACCTCGATCGGCAGATAGGTCGGTCCGCCGGGCGCGACCTGGGCGCGAACCGTCGCACCGCGACCGGAGAGTCCGTCACCGGTGGAACCGGCCGTGCCGTTGCCGATGATCGTGTCGATGACGGCCGTACCGTTGGTCACCTGACGGATCCGGTCGTTGTTGCGGTCGGCAACGAAGATGTTGTTGTTCGCATCGACCGATACGCCAAACGGCAGGTTCAGTCGCGCGACGATGGCCAGGTCGCCGTCCCCGGTGAATCCGGCCGATGTGGTCCCGGCGACAGTGACGATGGGCATCGGGCTTTGCGACAGATCAATGCGCCGGATTCGGTGGTTGCTGTAATCAGTCACATAGAGGAATGAACCGTTGATGTCCAGATGCTCTGGCGCGTTGATATTGGCCAGGGTGGCATCGGCCTGATCCCCGTTGAAGGTGGTGGTGCCGGTTCCGGCGATCAGCGTCAGTGCACCTGCAGGCGTGACCTCCCAGACCTTGTGGCTGTTTTGTTCGCTGAAATAGACGTTGCCGGTCAGCGGATCGACGACCACCCCGGAGATGAACCCGGTGAACGTCGCCTGCAATGCAGCCGTAGCGCCCGATCCTCCCCCGGCCAGCGTGACCAGATCACCGGCATTGGGGCCGGTGGCCGGGACCATGCGCACACGCTGGTTGTTGTAGTCGGCGATATACAGCGTGCCGTCGGGCGCCACGTCCACCGCATAGGGCAGGTTCAGGTGTCCATCGGATGCTCCAGTACCCAACGGTCCGTCGACGAAGCCAGCCGAATTCAGGACACCGGCGACCACTGAAATATTGCCACTCGTATCCACTTTGAGGATCGCGTCGCCGGTATAGCTGGCGATGTAGATGTTGCCGGCCGCGTCGGTCACCACTCCCACCGGCCGGAAGTTGGCATTGAGCGCCGTGCCGTCGCCCAGGCTCGCAGCAGCCGTAGACCCGGAACCGGCCACCGTCGACAGCACCCCACCCGACAGCTTACGGACGCGGTACCCGCCGAACTCGGCGACGTAAACGTCGCCGTTCGCTGCCACGTGGACACCGGTCGGATCGCTCACCCGTGTATCAGTCACCTGCGTGGCCTGACCGATCAGATCGAAGTAGGCGAAGTTCGAACCCTGGGGAACGGTAAGCGTCACCGCGTTGGCCGGTGTGTCCCCGGTGCATGCGCTCGTAGTGAAATTCGCCGGGTTACAGGCACTGATCTGCAGCGGTCCTCCAGGGGTGACGGACACATCCACCGCAACGCCGCCCGCTCCGGCTGTCGCCGGCAGCCGCACGTAGTGCTGTCTCCGAACACCTGTCGCCGTTGAGGTCACATTGTAACTGTCGTCAATCGTCATAGCCGCAGTCGCCGACGGAAGGAC
The DNA here is from genome assembly GCA_965263045.1 of Terriglobia bacterium. Lineage (GTDB taxonomy): Bacteria > Acidobacteriota > Terriglobia > 20CM-2-55-15 > 20CM-2-55-15. The sequence goes on along the minus strand of CBDHGK010000041.1, from coordinate 1,223,894 downwards.
GGTGATGAAGCCGGATGTGGCGCCTGTGAAACGGGTGCCGTTGGCGTCGACCTGGACCTGTCCGGTCCCCGCCTGTGTGGGCGTGCCGGTAAACACGGTCGATCGCGAGTTGGTCGGGATCGTGAGCGGTCCGTCGAGGGTAAACGGCGATAGCGCCGTCACCGACACGTTCGTGTCTTCGGCCATGCGCTCGTTTCCGCTCTGCCGGACGGTAAGGGTGAACGGCGATCCGAGACTCTGAGAGACGCCGAGGTTAATGATCTGCCACAGGGATTGAGCGATTGAGATCGGAACGATCTGCGTGACGAATCCCGGAGCCGACGCGATGACATTCGCTCCCCGGGCGAGCAGGCCGTTTCCGGTCGTACCGGAGAAGCCATCCCCGATGAGGGTATCGATTGTGCCGGTCCCGGAGTTGATCTCACGGACCCGGTCATTGTTGCGGTCCGCGATGAGGAGGTTTCCGCTTGTGTCGGCAAACAACGCGTCGGGCAGATTCAACAACGAAAACCGTGCAGCGAGGCCGTCGTTGCAGCAACCGGCAAGCCCAGTAGCACTTCCCGCCACCCGTGTTAGGGGTTGAGGACTCACCGCGGGTTGAGTGGCGTTGAGTATCACCTGCAGGATCCGGTGGTTACTCCGGTCCGCGATATAGAGTTGGCCATTCGGACGATACAGCGCCAGCGCGCCGGGATTGAACAACGGGCCCGTGGTCGCATCCGCCAGGTCCCCCGTCGTACCCGAGGAACCTGTACCCGCAACCCGGTGGACCATGCCAGCGGTATCGATCTGGTTGACGATGTGGTTGTCGAAGTCGGAGTAGTAGACGTTCCCCGCAGCGTCGGTGGCCAGACCGTGGGTGCGTCCGAGCGCCATGGCGGTCGCCAGGGTGTTTGTGGACGTCGCAGCCGAGACGCCGCCGCCAGCGAATACCGTCAGAGTGCCATCGTACTTATGGATACGATTGCTGCCATGCGACGCAATGAACAGGTTTCCGTTGTCGTCGAACGCGATGTGGTATGGATTTGAAATCGTACCCGACAGCACGGTGCTGATATTGCCGGTGGCCAGGTTGATCTTCCGGATCGCACTGGTATTGAAAACGGCGATGTAGAGTTCGTTGTTGTAGATGGCGAGCCCGACCGGGCCGGCAATGGCCGCAGCCACCGCCGGTCCCCCATCTCCGGTGTCGGCGTTGGTCCCGGTTCCGGCGAAGGTGGAGACCAGGCCGGTCACCGCATCGATCTTCCGGATATACCGGCTGCTGTACTGCGAGACATAGGTGTTCCCGGCCGCGTCGCGAACGATACCGGCGGGGTCATCGATCCGGACATCGCTGACGGCCGTGTCCTGGCCGATCACGTCGAAATACGCGAAGTTCTGTCCGGTCGGTACGGTGATGGTCACTGCGTCCTGGGGCAGACCGGTGTCGTCACAGTTTGTGCCCTGAGCTGTGGAAACGTTGCAGCGCGCGACTTTCAGCAGTGACGGATCGGATGAGGTGAACGTGACCGGAACACCCCCAATCGGAGCCGGGCTTGGGATGCGGACGTAATGGGTGCGTCGGATGCCGGTCGATGTGTTGGTGAAGGTTTCCGAGTCGTTGACGCGCAGTGTGGGCGCAATCAGGCTGGCCGTGAACGTGCCGCTGTTGAGCCCCGGGGCCGAAGCCGTAATCGTGGCGCTGCCGGGCCCCTGCCCGGTGACGGTCAGTGTTACTGCAGAAGAGCCGGCTGGGATGGTAACCGATGCTGGAACCGTTGCGATGCCGGGGTCACTGCTGACAAGGTTGACGATCTGCCCTCCTGCGACCGCGTTCAGATTCATCGTTAGCGTGACGGCACGGGCGTACTGGGCGCCGCTGAAGAACGTTGCAGAACCCGGCGTGAAGGTGAGGTTTACGTTCTGAACCGTGATTGCTGATATCACCGGCGGAAAGCCCGTTGCCATGCCGGTCACCGTCGCGTTACCGGGGTTAACACCGTTCACAACGGCCGTACCCTGTGTACTCCCGGCCGGAATCGTGACGCTCGACGTAACGGTTACGACGTTGGTGTCGCTTGAAACCAGAGTGACGGTCGTGCCCCCGGTCGGTGCAGGGTTCGACAGCACGAGCTGCAGGTTCGAGCTCAGCGTGGGGTTCACCAGCAACGCTGGAGTCATTGTCAACTGCAGCAGTTCCACGGTCACCAGACTTGACAGACCACTCTGGTGGCCGGTTGCCGAGGGGGTCAGAGTGACCGGCGGCGAACCATCAGGCTGGATCCCGGTCAGGGTAACGATGGCGCTCGATTGAAGCGCCGGGATCGTCACCGTGGCCGGGAAGCTGAAGAACCCCGGGCGGTCGGCCGTGAGGTTGACCGTGAGGGGAACGGTGTTGTTCGAGTTGACGCGCGTCACGGTCACGGTCGAAATTCCAGCCGCGCTCAGCGTCAGCGCGGATGGAGAGAGATTGACGACCGGCTGTGCCTGCGCGGTTACGTTGACCGTCGTGGTTCCATTGCCGTAACCCGGGGAACTCGCAGTCACGTTGGCCACACCGACGGTGGCACCGGAAACGTTCACGGTCGTGGATATCGCTCCCTGGTTGATATGTGCGGTCGCCGGGACGGAGGCGATGCCGGGTTGATCGCTGACGAGTGTGATGTCCAGGCCAGTCGAAGCCGAAACAGCTTGATTGACAGATACCGTCAGAGGGGTCGTGTTTCCGACGCTGGCTGCAACCGGATTCGGCGACAGGCTGATCGCCGCATTGATGACATTGAAAGTCAGGGCGTTCGAGTCGATGAAGCTGCCGGGGTTGGACACGTCGGGAATGGATACAAGTACGTTGAATGCGCCAGTGGCAGCGATTTCTGACGCGGGTATCGAAGACGAAACGTGCGTCGCATCGACGAATACGGCGTTGTAACGAGTCCCGTTGAACGAAACCTGGCTTCCGTTGATAAAGCCGACTCCGAATGCGTCCAGCGTAAACGTGGGGCTGCCGGCCACGCGCTGGGCCGGAATCAGAGACGTCAGGGCCAGGGGGGCATTCACGTTGAAGGTGATCCCCAGACTGGTACCCGCGTTGGTGGTCACCGTTACGGACCGGGTACCGGGGGTGGCCCCTGCCGCGATAGTGAACGTTGCCGTAAGCGCGTTCGCGTTCTGGACGATCACGTTCCCCACCGTGACACCCGTACCGCTGACGGCGACCGTCGTGGCGCCGACGACAAAACCGGTCCCTGCCAGCGCGACGTTCACGGTCGCAGCGGGTGTACCGTTGTTCGGTGTGACCGACTGCAACGTCGGTGGCACCGTCGGAGTCACAGCGTTGAATGTCATGGAGTCGGACCCGTCCGGACCGGTGACGGTGAACGAGTGCGTCCCGGCAGCGAGAGACGGGACCTGAACGACCAGGGAGTTCGCCGACTGCGAGCTGATGGTGGCGGCAGCGCCGTTGATCGTGGCTGAAACATTCCCAAGATTCGTACCGGTCACGTTGAGGCTGGATGCAGCCCCGGCGGTGACACTGGTCGGAGCGATAGAGACAATGTCGGGCGGCTGCAGGACAGGCGGCGCGGCACCAAACTGGATGGAATCCGTCCCGCCCGGACCGGTGACGGTGAGCGAGTGCGTCCCGGTGCCAAGGGGCGGAACCTGGACGGTCAGAGAGTTCGCCGACTGCGAGTTGATGGTGGCCTGGGCGCCGTTGATGGTGACTGAAACATTCCCAAGATTCGTACCGGTCACGTTGAGGCTGGATGCACAGCCCCGGCGGTGACACCGGTCGGAGTGATAGAGATAATGTCGGGCGGCTGCGGAACAGGCGGCACCGCATCAAACTGGATGGAATCCGTCCCGCCCGGACCGGTGACGGTGAGCGAGTGCGTCCCGGCAGCGAGCACCGGAACCTGAATGGTCAGCGAGTTGGTCGACTGCGAGTTGATGGTGGCCGGAGAGCCGTTGACCGTGGCTGAGACATCTCCGAGATTCGTGCCAGTCACATCGATGGTCGACAGTGCCCCGGCCGTGACACTGGTCGGGAGGATGCTTGTGATATCGGGTGGATCCACGACGACGGGCGGCACCGCATCAAAGCCGGCCGCATCCGTTCCTCCCAGGCCGGTAACGGTCACCGTGTGGGGACCTTCGTCCAGTGCGGGAAAGCTGACAACGATTTCGGTGTCGGATTGGGAATCGATTGTCACAGCCATCCCATCGATCGAAACGGACGCGTTCGCCAGGTCCGTGCCTGTAATCGTGAGCGATCCGGGCACGCCGGCATCAACTCCCGAATCGACGTCGCCGATGGTTGGCGGATCGGGCAAGGTGACGTCAAACAAACCGGCGACGACACGACCACCGATGGGGTTGACGACGGCAATCTCGAGGTTGTCCGAGGTGAGGAAGAAGCCCGGACCCATCTCAGCCTGGAGGTGCGAGTCCGAAAGCCGGTTCGTGTTGGCCGGCGTCCCTGAGATCTCAACCCGGGCATCCATCTCGAAAGCGGCACCGAAGACATCCAGCGTCAGCAAAGGGTTCCCGACCGGGGCCGAGTCCGGATTGAAGCTGTTGACAATCGGGGGGACCCCGGTGACTTCGAACGCGGATCCCGCGGCACCGCCTCCGGGCGTGTTGACCAGCACTGCGAAGTTTGTCGGGACTTCCAGCATCGTTGCAGGAAGGGTGAATTCGATCGCGGTCTCCGTGACGGTTCCACCCGGATCGGTACCGTCGATGGAAACGGTGGTGAGCCCCGGCACGAAATCGCTCCCCACTATCGTCACATTCAAATCGGGGGAGCCGGCGGGCGCCGAAGACGGCAGAATTTCGCTGATCACGGGAGGCGACGGGGGTGGGTCGGTCACCGTGAGTGACAGCGTGAGGCTGGTCCCTCCGCCTGGAGGCGGATTGAATGCGAAGACGGGGACCAAACCCGTGCCCAGCGTGCCCACCGCGACACGCACAGTCAACGTGGTCGCAGTGACAGTTTGAGGGGAATGGGCCGCATTCCCCACTGTGATCTGCGTGGTAGGGTCGAAGTTATTGCCGCTCAGCGTGAACTCGACCTCGCCGGCATCAGACGCGATCACGTTCGGACTGATGCTGACAAGGAACGGGACGAGGTTGTTTAACGCGATCGAGTTCGCGCCCGTCGCCATTCCTCCGCCCGGACCGGGGCTCGAAACACCGACGATCAGATTATCGAGTGTTACCTGTTCGAATACTTGCGAGGAGCCGTCGAGCGCGATCTGGCTTACCACCAGAACCTCCCCTACAAGGTTTGCGGACACCTCGGCGCTCAGTTCGGTCGAACTCACGAACGTCGTGGGCAGCGGGTTTCCGTTGAGCGTTACTACAGAACTGGGTATGAACCCGGATCCCCGAACAGTCAGTGTAAAATTCGTGCCGGCCTGAACCGTCCTGGGCTCAAAGTCGGTCACCTGAGGCGTTGGGTTCGGAATCCGCACGACCGTTACATCGTTGCTGCCGAAATTCGCAACAACGGCGATCTGTTCGGCTTCGTGCACCGCCACACCGAATGCGGCCGCACCGACTGGAACGGTGGCAATAACTTCCATCCGGTCCAGGTTCACCATCGAGACCGTTGTCGCTGCCCCAAGATCGCCTAAACCCTGAACGAATCCACTATTGGTTACGACTGCGGTACGGGTCACTTCATGAATGGCCACCCCGGTCGGTCCCGCACCGACGGGGACCGTCCCCCGAACGGCCCGGGCGGCGAGGTCGATAATCGAAACAGTACCTCCGTTCGCATTAGCGACAACGGCGGTCGAAGTATTCGAATGGATCCCGATTCCACGCGGAAACTCACCGACCGGGATCTCGGCCACCACTGTAAGGGTCGAAAGATCAATGACACTCAGCGTGTTGCTCCCCCGATTGGTCACCACGGCTTCGTTCCGACCCGTATCAATGGCGACCGACGCCGGACGGTCACCGACCGCGATCGTTCCGATCAGTGTCCCCGCCAGATCGAGCACTGAAACCGTATTGGAATCGCCGTTCACCACCAGCCCCCGGCCCGTGTCCGGGTCGATCGCAGCGCCGAGGGGAAAGCTGCCGACCGGTATCGTGGCCGTGACCCGGTTTTCCGTGAGATCGACGACCGTGACGTTGTTACTGCCCACGTTCACCACGATCCCCCTGCGGCGAACCGGATCGATGGCCACCCCATCGGCCGGGGACCGGCCGACTGCAATCGTTGACACGACCTGAAGATTCTCCAGATCCAGCAGTCGGATATCATCGGAACCTTCGCTGGAAACCATGGCCCTGAATGTGTCGGGTTCTATCGCCACGCCAGCCGGGAAACTGCCCACCGCAGCCCGCCCGACGATGAGGGGGTCCGACGGCAGCACATTGATGCTCAGCGTCACACCGTCAGAGTTCCCACCTCCGGGCGGTGGGGTTTCCACGACCACCTGGCGCGTCCCTGCGGTCTCGAGCACCTCGGCCGGGATTGCGGCTACCAGTTCGGTGGAACTCAGAAATGTCGTGGCCAGCGTCTGTCCGTCCACTTCGACAACTGAAACCGGCGTAAACCCAACGCCCAGCACCCGAAGGCTCAACCCGCTCCCACCCGTGAAGACCGATGACGGCGTTACGAGCAGGAGAGTCGGAACCTCAGCAGGATCGATGCCGCCCGCAAGAAAATCCACCCCGCCAATGTTGTCGGAACTCAATTCGATCGATTGCTCAGCGGGACTGATCGTGGCCCCGGTACGGGATGCGGTGACGCGGTACATACCCGCAGGCAACTGGGAAAAGATATATTTTCCTTCCCGATCGGTCGTCGTCGTCGCAGTCACGGGGCCCGTCAACTCGACGGTCACGCCGCTCACGGGGGAACCGCTGTCGCGCACCGTTCCCGTGATGGCTGCGGTGACCTGAATTGGAGCCAGAAAGTCTCCACCGGCCGCGGCGAGAATCTCTGTACCTCCAAGTGCTAATCCGTTGTCGGTTCCCGTGATTGCTGATGCTATGACCGGCGGGGTGGCGCGCAGAAACACCCAGCCCGCCCCCTGTTGGAGAGCCGCTGGCACCAGTGCGTGGAGCGGCCCGCTGGATCGCTGTCGGGGCAGAAGTTCTAAAATGGTCCCGCCCCGAGTGGTGCCGTCGGTCTGCATGACGGTCAGCTCGAGGGTGGCTGGAGTCGTGCCCGGATTCACGAAGGTCAGGCTCGTGAATACGTTGTCGTCCAGAATCTGCGAATTGATTTGATAGGTTGCCGCCTGGCCTTGATCCTCCCCTGCCACAAAGGCGAAAGACGGAGCTTCGGTCGGTCCTAAACCGAGAAACGGCGCCAGGTATCCGACGCTGGCTTCCAGTTGAAGCCATCCGGTCTGCAGTACGGCTTCGTCAAACCCGAACAGATCGCTGAGCGTCGTCCGGAGTGCGGCATTCGCCTCCAGACGGATCCGCCTCGGGTTTTCGTCGAGGCCCCACATCTCCCCGTCATCGTCGTATGCGGTGATCGTCACGTCCTGGGCCACACCCGTCGTGTTGACGAGCCCAAAGAGGGAAAACCAGCCGCCACCGGTGGCGAACTGCGGCAAGACATAAGACGGTCCCGCGGCCACGGCGCGCCCCCGGGCGGCAAGACTCTCCCGGGCGATGTCCCCTTCACTGACCCTGTAATCGACAACCACCTCGTAGCCCAGAACCGATCGATCCGACCGGACCCCGATATGTGAAGCGTTGACGAGGGAGATCTCAGGGAACAGGACGTCGATCCTCTGTCGGACGAGGGCGCGGGGAGCAATTTCGAGCGTGAGGTTGCCCAGGACCCCGCCATCCTGCGCGCGCAGAGTCAGGTCCGCGTGAGCCAGTGCGTCGTCCACGTTCACGATCGTGATTTCGGTAACCGCGCCTTCGACGTCCGCCACAAATGGCAGCACCATCTCTCTGCGGGGGCCCCCGGACACGGCGCCGTCCAACTCCGTGCCGGCAGCGTTCACGTTTCGAAACGCTCCGGACAATCCTGTGGACGGCGAAGTGGCCCGGACCCAGCCGTTGAACGTCCCGGCGGAACTAAACCAGTCGGCAGCGCGCTGGTTGACCTGTCCTCCAGCCGGGAGTGTCACTGTCACCGGGTTTTGAATTCCCGTACCGGTCCACAGCGTGCCGTCTGCGACGTAGGCCGTCAGCGTGACCAGAGCCGGGACGGGTGTGGGGTTGGTCAATCCAATAGTGGTGGATACATCCGGGGAGGACAGTACGCGTGGAAACTGGAGAACGCTCTGGGCGGATGCCGTGGGAGTGATACCGAGTCCGACGGTGGCCGACGCAAGGATCAGCCAGACCCACTTCAGCCACGGGTCCGGTGACTCACGGGCACACAACTGCGCTTTCCAGTTTTCGTATGAACGGTACTTCACAGCCAGCGGTCCAATCACCAGTCAGCCGTCGGGTGGCACAATACCTGCCCTGTCCAGAGGGTCGACAGTATAACAAGGGCACTGATGTGTAAAGAGCCCATGGCGCTGCAATGCCGGACCAGTGATAAGAGCTCTCAATTGGCCGCGCGAAGAGGTCCGCTGCCCCATTTGCAAACGCTATTCTGGAGGGACAGGGATTGTCTGAACCGCCCGGGCATTCAGCGCACCCACCCTCGACTGCGGCAGTTCGCTGGCGAGTCTGGCCATCCGCTGTGCTCGGAAACCCGCCCGTAGCGATGATCAGCGAATGATGTCGAACGGTGCTCTCGACGAGGCCATTCTATGATTCCGATTACAGAGTGCGTAATTGGGAGAAATACGAGCAGGATGCGGAACCCCCGCTGAACAGTCGCCCCCGATGACGCCCTCGGGCGTTTTCAGGGCAACACCCATCGGCCCTAAGGGTTCGGGCCCAACGGAGCCGTCTTTGTTGTCGCTCCTCCTCGACTTGTTAGGAGGGAATGTAGGAGCATGCCCTCGTCCCCGCGACGTCCGGTCGTCAAGCTGTCGCCTCCTGAAATCCGGCCACGTTGGGCTCCGAACGCCACTAGCAATTTCTCTGTTACAAGCCACTAGTGATCGGGCGAAACGTCAAAAGGCATCCTTCGGGACGCCTTGTTCGCTTCAGCTGGATTCGAATCCTGGCCGGGATTCCTTGTCGGGACTCCGACCTTCTGCCGCCTGCAGGTGACTGAAAGACGCACCCGGACTCGGATAGTTCCGTCGTGCTTCTGGCCACCCGCTGCGCACTGACACCCGTCTATGTCGCTTACCGGCCCGGACCCGCGGCCTCTGACTGTGCCTCCAGCTTGTAGTTGAAGAGCTTTTCGTAGTTGTCGATTGCATGCCGGTAACCTTCAGGATCGATGAAAGGATTCGGACCCTGCCCGATGGCAGAATGTTTCTCGACCATATTGTAGTGATCGTTGTGCGAACCCATGAAGACGTCGGCCTCGAGGCTGCGGAAAAGCGCGTATGTCCGTTTGAATTCGTCCGCGATTTCGGGATAGTCCGCGTTGTCGACGAGGACAATGCGGCCGTTCGCACCGATGCATCCCATAATGACAACGTCGTAGGATACGCCGTCTTCCACGGTTTCCGTTGCCCAGGACGTGCAACCCCGCGTGTGTCCCGGGGTGAGGCGGGCTTCGAGCGTCATGCCTCCGAGGGTGACGCGATCGAACTCCTGGAGCACCCGATCGATTGGATGCGGCTTACCGCCCGGACGCAGTTGCCGAAGTCGGGGAACGTCAAGACCCATCGCCATCACCTGGGCGCCGGTCAACTCCTGAACCAGCGCATCGCCTTCCATATGGTCGGCGTGCGCGTGACTGCCCAGCACAATTTTGATGTCGTCAAATCGAAATCCCAGCTGCTCAACAGACTCGCGGATCCAGGGTATGTTCCGCTCGTAATTGGTGTTGATGAGAATGTGCCCTTCGGGTGTGGTGATCAGAAACGAGGCGTGTCGGCTTTCACCTACAAAGTAGATATTTCCAACTATCTTGTGCGCCGGAAACGGCGCATCGGGTGGGCGCAGCGCGCGCGCCTCGGGGCTGTCGCGATCGAGCATGTATTCGAGCGTCAATGGCTCGGTTCCCTGCGCCCCCGCCGGGGCGGGGCACAACACTGCCAGCAACGCACATGTCATCCACATCTTCAATCTCTCTAATCGCATTGGGACTCCTCACTTATCAATTCCACGGCTTCCAACTGTCAGGATAGTAATGGTATCCCGGACCGGAGTACCCGTGGGAGTCATTCTGGAGCCTGCTTCTGGCTTCCGTCGATCCTCAACAGGTGCTCCATCAGGATGATGACGAGGGGCGCCTTTAGTTGAGTCCGGGCCTCTGATAGAGGGACCGTGCGAAATTTTCTTCCGACCTGAAACTCGACTTCCATCTGAGGCGCCGTACAACCTCGCTATTGTGTCTTGACGTTGCCGTGCGTCAGTGGGATTGTTGACGGCCGACCGTGTCGGCTGAGGCGTCACGTTGAATTTCGGAAGACTCATCGCTCTCTGCTTGGTACTCCATTCCTGGCCTTACGAAGGGCTTGCGCAAGATGGGAACCCGGCTCCACCCTCAACAACCACGGATGATCTCGCTATTTACGAGGGGCGCCCGCGAATCCGCGCCGTCCGCATCGGGGACGGCGAAGCCGTCGAGATCGACGGCCGTCTCGATGAAGCCGTATGGGCGAGGGCAACTCCCGCCAGGGATTTCACTCAACAAGATCCGGACCTGGGACAACCCGCCACTGAACGCACCGAAGTCCGCTTCCTGTTGAGTGGCGACACTCTTTACATGGGCGTCATTTGTTACGACTCCGAGCCCGGGGGCGTCATGGCGAATACGATGCAACGCGATGCACCATTGTCGGCCGATGACCGGTTCATGTGGACATTCGATACGTTTCTTGACGCGCGTTCTGCATATTATTTTGAAATGAATCCCAATGGTTCAATGGGAGACGCGCTGATCCGTTCCAGCAACCAGACCAACACCAGCGATACGGGCCGCGCCTGGGACGGCATATGGAACGGAGAGGTTCAGGTCAGCGAAATCGGATGGACCCTCGAAATTGAAATCCCGTTCCGGACCCTGAACTTCGATCCGAATGCACCGGCGTGGGGTGTGAACTTCCAACGGACAATCCGGCGCAAGGAGGAGGAAAGTCTCTGGACAGGATGGGCGCGCAACCAGGGCTTAAATCGACTGGCGAATACCGGACTGCTCGAAGGAATTTCCGACGTCAGCCAGGGCGTGGGACTCGACGTGCAGCCTTATGTGACCGGAAAATACGTCGATGCTCCCGGACGCAACCGCGAATCCGAGTTCGAGGGGGATGGCGGTGTCGATTTCACTTACGCCATTACACCCTCGCTCAGAGGACAGTTCACCATAAACACGGACTTCGCTGAAACCGAGGTCGATCAGCGGCGGGTGAACCTGACACGCTTTCCATTGTTTTTTCCTGAGAGGCGACTGTTCTTCCTCGAGGGAACCACCGTTTTCGATTTTGCGAATGACCCCGGCGCCGTGACACCTTTCTTCAGCCGCCGGATCGGACTTGATGTTGACGGACAGCCACAGCGGATCGAATATGGTGCAAAGCTGACGGGTCAGATCGCATCGAGAGACATCGGCTTGATCCATGTCCGCACCGCAAGCTCGGACGACCTGGTTGGCGAAGACTTTACCGTCTTGCGGACCAAAACAAACTTCTTCCTGCAGTCCTACGCAGGCCTGATCTACACACGGAGAGCGGAGCGAGACACAAACGTCTCGGACCGCCACACGGTCGGAGCCGATTTTTCCTTGCGCACATCCAGCTTTCGAGGGAACGAAAACCTGGAACTGAGCGGTTACTACGTCTGGAACACCACCGCCGAAGCCGGAGGCGCGAACATCGGCTTCCGGCTCGACTATCCAAACGAATTATGGGATGCGCGCGTATCGGTCCGCGAGGTACAGGCAGGCCACAACCCCGCCGTTGGATTTATCGACCGTCGAAGCGTCAGACACTACCGTCCGGCTGTGGGGTTCTTGCCGCGGCCCGCCGATAGCCGTTATGTCCGCAATTTCCTGTTTGATGGGGGCCTGCGCCTGACAACGGATCTCGAAAACCGTACGCTCACGCGGACGACACCGATCCGGACGGATGTCTATTTTCAGTCCGGAGACAGCATCCGATTCACCCTCACACCCACATACGAGTTTCTGGAACGAGACTTCGAGATATCACCGGACGTGGTGCTCCCCGCTGACGGGGCATACAATTTCACCCGTTACCGCCTGACGGTTTCAACTGCAGATCGGCGTGCCTTATCTCTCACGACGCAATATGAAAACGGGGGTTTTTTCTCGGGACACCGTCGGAACTTCGATTTGAATCTCGGCATCCGGCCGATGCCGGGTGTCCTCATCAACGTGAACAACGAGTGGAACCGCATCGATCTTCCGGAAGGCAGATTTTCAACACGTGTTCTGCGTTTCAATGCGAACACCCAGTTCAGCCCGTCAATCTCCCTGGTCAACAACGTCCAACACGATTCTGTAAGCCGTGTCCTCGGCTGGCAGGCCCGGCTTCGATGGATCTTGCGTCCCGGCAACAACTTCTATTTTGTCTACGCGCACAACTGGCTGGACGATCCGGGAGCTGATCGGGTCACTCTGGATCGCAGCGCTACAACGAAGCTCACCTACACGCACCGCTTCTGAGCCCAAAACCGGGTGGACCTGGGGTCCGATGCTCGACCTGTTCGCTCTCTAAACGTTTGACAGTCATAAGACGGCCGAGCCAGAATGCGTTCAATTCGAATTATTGTTCTTGATACCAACCGGAACAATCGACGGGGGTCTCCATGCACAAGTCCATCGGGTTGACAGTGGTCACCTTAACCCTGGCTGCGAGTGTTTCTGCCCAGACCACCAACCCCGACTTCGAGGTCACGCCGTTTGGTGAACCTCCGTACGAAAACGCAACGGGGCGAGACAGAGACACGATATCGGTGGCCGCGGACGGCAAGGGATCCATCCTCGTCCTACGACGCTCTCAGCCGCCTGTGCTTGTGTTCAACCGTGAAGGGGAACTCCAGAAAGCCTGGGGCACGGGTTTGTTCACCGACACACACAACATCGATGTCGACCCCGAAGGCTTCGTCTGGATCGGCGACCGGAACGGCCAGATGGTCTACAAATTCACGATGGACGGCGAGCAATTGCTGACCCTTGGCACGAAGGGCGTCCGGGGCGATAACAGCTCCAGGGTGGCTTTTAACCGTCCCAGTGACGTCGCGGTTGCGGCAAACGGGGATATCTTCGTGGCGGACGGCTATGACAACAACCGCGTCGTCCACTTTTCCAGAGACGGCGCGTTCATCAATATCATCGGCGGCACCCCCGGGTCCGCGCCCGGCGAACTGGAAGAAGTCCATGGAGTCCAGATTGACTCCCGCGGCCGCTTGATCGTCATGGATGGTCACTCCGACCACCCGCGCCTGCAGGTCTGGGATCCGGACGGCACCTTCATCGAAGAGTGGGCCGATCTTGGCCTCACGATGGGTTCAGGGCTCGTGATAGGTGATGACGACACCTTCTACATCGGGGACACCGATGGTGAGACAATCAAGGTTGTCAGGGACGGTCGGGTCATCGAGGAGATTGCTGGGCTCGAGGCCCGTCCGCACAACATCACGCGAGATGCGGGAACGGGTGATTTGTACCTGGCCGATACCATGACACCCGGAGGTATGGTCCGGCGAGTCGTAAAGAAGTAGCCGACAGATCCCCCAGCACGATCGATCACATCATCAATCACATCAACGCTGAAGTTGCGCGATGTGAGACCGCACGAATCGGAATCGATTGGGGGCGCAGACAGCGCCCCGAGAGTTATCAGTTGGTCCCGAAGATCGCGGGATCGCGCTGTCTCGCGTTGAAATCTCCCAGTTCATACATCGGAGCGCAGATCGCATCCGTGACACCAGAATACAATCCGTACCACCCGAAATAAGTCACTTCTTCTTCCGGAAGCCGATTGAACCGAGTCGGCGGTTCATGGGTCCACGGCGCGGTATAGTTCGTTGGATCGTAGATCGTGACTTGACCCTCTATCGTGTCGGCGTCGATCAGCCTGTAGCGCCCTTCGACCCGGCCATCGAAGCCCAGGGGATTTCCGTACTCATCCGGCCACGCGTCCTCGTTAAATCCGGTTGTGTTGACAACCAGCGTATTGCCTTCCCATTCGGCAACCGAATGGCCATACCAGTTTGGACCGAGATTATCGAGGTTTTCACCCGAAGGCAGATCCCGACCGTCCATCCAGATTTCCCGAACCGCCCGGTCCCATTGAAAATTCTGCAGAATGCGACCTTCAACGTGAATGAATTCGAAGGGCTCATTTTCATCCCAGGCCAGGCGGGGAAATCCCTGCGGATTGCACTGGTACATGGGGTCGTTGCCCTCGGAGGGAACATCCACGAGGTAGTCCGGACGACGGTCGCTGATCATCTCCATCCCGGCTGGCGTGAGGGGAGGCGGATCGTTGGGTCGGGGTCCCCTCCCGAGCCATATTCCTGAAAACTCACGGGGGTCAAACTCGCCCGTTGCCGTCCCATCAGGCTGCTGTTCCGGCTCCATCGGAGAACACGCTCCAGCTGCAAACGAGAACAAAAGCACGGCCACGGTGGCCGGCCTCAAAGATATCCAGCGATTTCGCATTCCTGATTCTCCATTGTGCGACGTGCGGGGTCGGGCGTTCGGGTTTGCTACGGCACCGCTACGGGTTCTGTTCAGTTTCAAAAGGCAGGCGCCAGCGCGGTCAGGGTGCTCCCATCGGCGAACGCTCTGTCGGGTGGCGTAATCCAGAGTCAGCTGGAATGGTACGGGCCCCTAGTCGTCGATCGGACCCCCAAACTGCAATACCTCTGTACCGTCGGCCATGATGATCGTCCGGATCACACCCCGTGGGGCACCGGAATAAGCAGGGTTCAACTTTGCAGTCACTTCCTGACCGGGCCGGAGCGTATTCCGACTATAACCTCTTCGGCCCAGACTGCTGACGTTCATACTTTCAAGACCCCAATTTTCGACATTGCCATTCTCGTCGGTGACGTCCATATACAGAACCACATGGGGATTGCGCCACGCCAATTCGGTGACCGTGCCCTCCAACGTGACAATCTCGTTGGCATTGTAAGTGTTGCCGCGACCGTGATGCGCAAGCAAGGGAACGACGGCTATAAACAAAACGGCAGTTAGTATGAGCAATGGGGATGATTTCTTCATGGATACCTCCGGATCTAAGAGTCTGTCCCGTGTGCTAAGGTTCGAAGCTGCAGCTTACACGATCCGGCTGAATCCGGCTCAGCCTTTTTTTGGAACGCGCCACCCCCGTTTCGAAGGCCCAGGCGGGTCCGGCGGCGCATTTTCACGGACGACTCCATGAAGAGATACAGCATTCTGGTTCTGGCGGTGTGCGCCCTGGCGTCCACCGCTTCTGGCCAGGCCACAACGGACGGACAGCACCAATCCACCCAGTTCGGCGCTCCGCCTCCGGGTCAGGAGGTTTGGAACCTGCCCCGTTCGGTCGCGGTGGACGGCAAAGGACTGGTTGTCGTGTTTCGAGCGTCCGATCCGCCGGTACTTTACTTTAACCGTGCAGGAGATCTCCTGCGGGCCTGGGGCACAGGCATGTTTTCCGATGCCCACAGTGTTGATTTCGACCACGAAGGTTTCCTCTGGTTCACGGACAGGGACAGCCACATGGTCTATAAATACACGGTCGAAGGCGAACAACTGATGGCGCTCGGGACGAAAGACCTTGCCGGTGATAACGCATCTCCATCCGCGTTCAACCGGCCCAGTGACGTCGCCGTTGCAGACAACGGCGATATATTTGTCGCCGACGGTTACACCAATTCCCGCATCATGCACTTCACGTCAGATGGACGCCTGGTCAAGATTATCGGTGGCACGAAAGGACCCGAAACAGGACAGTTCGATCTGCTTCACGGGATCGCGATTGACTCGCAGGGACGCCTCCTAGTCCTCGACCGCCAGACCGCGGTCAACGGAGCGCGTGTTCAGGTCTTTGACCAGAATGGAACGTTCCTCGAAGAGTGGACCGATATCGGCGGCAAGCGTCCTGCAGGAATAGTCGTCGACGACGAAGACACCGTCTATATCTCGGACACGGATGAGGGCTCGATTACAGTCCTCAAAGACGGAATGGTCGCCGATATCATCGGGGGGCTCAACGGACGACCGCATAACCTCGCCAGGGACCCGGAAACCGGCGTGTTGTATTTTGCAGACCCCGTTACATTGTTCGGGGCCGAAGCCCCGGGTCCGGCCGGGCAGATCAAGCAGGTTGTCCCGAGATAACGCCACGGTTCGGATCCCGCCTGTAGGTGGGGTCTATGACCCCACGTTTTGATAGTCGTGCACCCATAACCCGCCGCAGTTCGAACAGAGGAATTACCGCTTGCCCTTTGGACTCCCGGATGCCCTCGTCGCGCTCGTCGTCGGGTGGCGCGTTCTCCTGTTGCCCGCCTGATCGGCGCGGGTGGAGTGCACGCTGGGGGCGGGGTACACCGGCGAGGGAATCGAAGGCTCATCTTCCTGAGCTAGTGGCAACATCGAATCACTCGAGGATCGCGGCAACGACGATTTCCCCTTGGCTCAGATCACCCGACGTCCTATGATTGTCGGTTGTTGTCGCTGTCGCGGTTCACGATTGGCAGGTCGTATGACCTTCCATCACACCCGGACGCAGTACGCCACTGGGAACAAGGCGTCTAAATTACCTACATCGAAATCGGAGAATTGAAATATATGGACGGCAAAATTGCCCTTGAAGAGCATTTCGCGCTGGAAGAAACGCTCAGAGACAATTTGTACAAGGTCTGGTTCGCGGCGTGGGACGACATGCGGCGTCGTTTGCTCGACCTCGGCGACCTCCGGCTGATCGAGATGGACAAGCATGGAATCGAGCTCTCGATCCTGTCGCTGCACAATCCGGCGGTGCAGGGGGTTCCAGAACCCGACAAAGCGGTCACACTGGCGAAGAAAGCCAACGACGTGCTGGCTGAAGCCATTGCCAAGCGAAGTGATCGATTCCGAGGCTTTGCCGCACTGCCCATGCAGGACCCCGACGCCGCCATCGTCGAGCTGAACCGCTGCATAAATGACCTGGGCTTCATGGGGGCCAACGTCAACGGCTTCTCCGAGGTCGGCACCGCTGGGAACGTCGTCTACCTGGACGACAAGCGCTACTGGGACTTCTGGGCGGAACTGGAAAAACTCGACGTCCCGCTCTACCTCCATCCCCGCGACCCCGTCAGCCAGGAAGCCATTTACGACGGGCACCCCTGGTTTCGTGGATCGGCATGGGCTTTTGGAGCGGAAACATCACTTCATGCACTGCGTCTCATGGCGAGCGGCCTGTTTGACCAGTATCAGAAGGTGAATGTCATTCTGGGTCATCTCGGGGAAGGTCTGCCTTATATGATCTGGCGGGTCGATCACCGGATTGCCCGGACGCCTCGGGGCATTCCGGCCAAGAAGAAGATGGCGGACTATCTTCGCGAGAATTTCTATCATACGACGAGCGGTAACTTCCGAACCCAGACAATGATCGACGCCATGCTGGAGGTTGGGTCCGACCGGATTCTGTTCTCGGTCGATTATCCGTTCGAGGACGCCATCGAAGCTTCGACCTGGTTCGACGTGGCCTCCATATCGGAAACCGACCGTCTGAAGATCGGTCGCACCAACGCCCAGGCCTTGTTCAAGCTTGGCTGATCCTGAATTACCATTGGCTCTCCGGATTGCCCCAACGGTAGTCCGGAGCTCCAGCCATTACTCTTAACAAACAATTTCGACATTCCCTCTGGGGTCACGTGGGTAGTTTCCGCGCCCTTTCACTTGGGTGTGACCACGCACGGTGCAGTATTTGAAAATGGAAACTCCTGACCGTGACTGGCCGCAGGGCGTCGCGCACTCCTGTTTGACAGGTTCAAGGCAGGCGGGTCAGAATGCCCCCACAATCGGTAGAGATCATTCCTGGACGCAGGAAAATCGACGGAGGGTCTCCATGAAGCACTGCATCTGGACAATAGTCGCCATCTTCACTTTGACCGTGAGCGTTGCCGCCCAAATCACCACGAACAGCGACTACACAGTCGAGCACTTCGGTGCGCCACCTGAAGGCGACGAGTGGGGCGATACCGTGTCCGTGGCGGCCGACGGCCGGGGCTCCATCATCGTGCTCAGGCGGGCACAACCACCGGTGCTCATTTTTGACCGTGAGGGAGATCTGCTCGACAGCTGGGGTACGGACCTGTTCCCGGATATCCACAGCGTCGATGTCGATCATGAAGGCTATGTCTGGATCACGGACACGACCGACCACATGGTCTACAAGTTCACGATGGACGGGCAACAGCTTCTGGCGCTGGGGACGAAAGGTGTCACCGGGGACGATAGCTCGACGACGGCCTTCGATCGACCC
This sequence comes from Terriglobia bacterium, assembly GCA_965263045.1. Classification (GTDB taxonomy): domain Bacteria; phylum Acidobacteriota; class Terriglobia; order 20CM-2-55-15; family 20CM-2-55-15. The sequence goes on along the minus strand of CBDHGK010000041.1, from coordinate 1,205,430 downwards.
ACCGATGTGGCCGTTGCCCGTAACGGCGATATTTTTGTCACCGACGGCTACGGCAATTCCCGCATCGTGCATTTTTCGAGAGACGGAAGATTTATAAAATCGATCGGCGGCGTCCGGGGCACCGGGCCCGGCGAATTCAACACCCCTCACGCAATACGCATCGACTCGAGAGGCCGGTTGATCGTGCTGGATTGGCAGCAACGGGCGCGGGACCCCCGCATCCAGCTGTTCAGCCAGGATGGAGAGCTCTTAGAGATCTGGGCCGGACTCGGCATCGTGAGACCGACCGGGCTGGCGATTACCGGTGACGACACCCTCTACATCGGAGATACCGATGGCCGGACGATCTGGATGTTGCAAGACGGAAAAATCGTTGAAGAAATCGGCGGACTCCAGGCACGGCCCCACAACATCGTGTGGGATCTGGGCAGCAGCGAACTGTATTTTGCAGACACCCTGCTGCCGGGACAGATCAACAAATTGATCAAAAAATAGCCGGCACGACGAAAGCGGAAGACACCATACGACGCCTCCCGTATCACGAGGGTTTAAATGGGAAAATAGGGCTCTGACCCCTATTTCTTGGAGATTTTCTTGATGTCTCCGGGTGTGTTGGAATCCGCCAGGTACAGGTCCCCGGTTGCTTCATCCAGCACGATATTGTGGGGCCGAGCTCCGAGACCTGCGATCCATTCGATCACTTTCCCATCCCGGACCAGCGTGATGTTCGCGTCGTCGCTTTCCGAAATGTAGACCGTCCCGTCCGAGCCGACAGCGATTCCCGAAGGGTGCGCCAGACCGGCAAGTCTGGCCCACTCTTCGATGAAACCTCCGTTCTGGTCGAATATCTGAATGCGCGGATTGCCCGCTTCTTCCTGGCGGTCCACGACGAGCAACCGCCCGGCCGAATCCAGGGCAAGGGCATGCGCCCCTTCGAACTCCCCAGGCCCGGCGCCTTCGACACCGCCGATCGTCTTGATGAAGGTTCCGTCTTTCGAAAAATGCACAATGCGAGCGTTGCCGTCCAGGATGAAGATGTCGCCGTTCGCCGCGATGGCAACGTCACCGGGTCCATCGAAGGCATCCTGCGAATTCTTGTCGCCGATCACGCCTTTCGTGCCGAGCGCCAGCAGCGGCTGCCCGTCCATCGTAAATTTGTGGACCATGTTGTTCGTTCGGTCTGTAATCCAGACGGAACCCTCGTGATCCACGTCGATGCTGTGGTTATTGGGGAACAGACCCTCTCCCCAACTGTCCTGCAGTTCGCCCGCACGGTTGAACACGAGGACCGGAGGGTCGGCCCTCCGGAACGCGAGGATCGATCCCCGACCGTCGGCAGCGACCGAGATGGTGTCACCGCTCCACTCCCCTCCGCCGGGAGGTGCGCCGAACGCCACGGCTTCGTAACCAGGGTTCGTCGTCTGGGCCCAGGCAGCTCCGGAAAGAGCGAAGATCACGCAGATAACACAAGCAACTTTCTTCATGGTTTACCTCGTACAGTCGTGACTTTTCATCGAGCAGAACACCGATGGATCAGGCCCCTGAGCTCGGTAGAAGTTTTTGACACTCCAACCGGGTTCGTTTTTCAAGAACAACATGTCCCCGTTCTCAGACAAAAAGAAACCGATTCTGCAAGAAACGTGCCGCCCTTATAGGTTGGGCGCTACAGGCAAAGTTAGTGGGATCGTAGGCCTCCGCTCGTTTGAGCGTCAGTGGCCTTCTAGCAGCCCGTGGCAGAAGTCTCGCGAGCCGCGCGCAGGGGTCTTCGGGTTGCAGACGCGAAGTGAGGAGCGGAACGATGTCTTTCCATCGTGACCGACGAGCGACAAAGCCTGCGGGGCGCCTGCGGCCTTCGTTTGAAACGTCGGTGGCCCCCCTGCGCCCAGAGGGTTACGGCGAAACGGGGCCGTCTTCGTTGTCGCCGACTCCTCGCAATGAATGAGCATTGCACCGTCGTCGCCTCCTAAAATCCGGCCCCGTTTGGCCGTAACGCGGCCCGAGAGACTTCTGCCACGGGCTGCTAGCGATAACTCCGGCCAGATCTTCGGTCGTATAGTATTTGAGGCGGTCATTTCTGAATTTTCCCGGCAGAGGCATGTTGCTCAGCCGGTTGAATGGCCGGCCCTCTTCTGTCGCCTCATACGCCCCGGGGTCGAACGACAGTCGACCCATACCACCATCCTGATGGCACGGGGTTCAGCGGACAGGGTGTTGCTTTACAAGCCAACTTACCGAAGAATACTATCTCCGATAACACGGAATAAAGGCTAAACTTACGGGCATAATGGCGTTCGCGGTGCCGCATCCAACTGTAGACACACGAACCTGACCGACCGGGACTCTTACAGGGGGTATCGATGAATAAGTTACTGACAGTTATTGGATTAGTTGCAGGCCTTGCAATCGCGGCCGGACCGCTCGCGGCCCATCACGGCCGTGGGGACGCCTATGATATGCAGAACTCGATCCTACTGGAGGGCTCCGTAACAGAAGTCCGTTGGGCCAATCCTCATGTAGTCGTCTTCATGGATGTCGAGGACGAGCATGGCAACGTCGTCAACTGGGGATTCGAAAACAGCAATGTGAGTACCCTCGCTCGGCAGGGCTATAACAGACGCACACTTCGAGTCGGCCAGAAAATAACCGCTGAGGTCAATCCCTCCCGTCAGGGTGCCCCGGTTGGAATCGTGGTGGCCGTGATTCTCGAAGACGGCACGGAAATCATGTCCCGTCGACGTGGTGAAAATCCCGTCGACTAAGAGCGGCGTTTGGGAACATACAGCCCGGGGAATATGAAGAACCGGTTCGGGAGGCTCTAGAGTGCGATCGCATCTCACCCATTTCATTGGTAGAGTGACTGCCCTGCTGGTCGTGGGCTTATTGTCGTGGACCGGCATTGCATCAAGTCAGGGACAAGCGGCATTCGATCCACAGAATCTCTCCGGGTTTTGGCACATCACGAGTGGGCATCGCACGATCAGCGCGAATCCCCCCCCTATGACACCGGCGGGCGAAGCGCAGTTGGATACGACCCGACCCACCCGAGGTCGCTTTGCAGGCGAGCCGCTGAACGGAGAACACCGCGGCTTTGTCAGAGCTGTCCGGCGGCCCGGCGACGGGAACGATCCCACCCACCAATGCAACCCGAACGGATTTCCCCGACTGATCCTCGATCCGGAACCCGTCGAGTTCATTCAGTTTGAAGACCGTCTGGTGCAACTGTTCCAGTGGGAACACACCTTGCGCGAACTCTGGACGGACGGGCGGGCCGTTCCGTCCGGTGACAACCTCGATATTCTTGGGCCCGCATGGTATGGACACTCGGTAGGCGAGTGGCAGGGAGATACCTTAGTCATCCAGACGGTCGGTCTTGACGACAGAACGTGGATGGATATATTCGGTTTTCAGAAAAGCATCGACGCTCGATTTGAGGAACGCTACACGCGGACCGGCGTCGACACCATCGAGCTTGAAATGACGCTTTTTGATCCCACGTTCTATACCGAGCCCTGGGTGTCGGACACGAAAGTATTCAGCCGGATCCCGCGCGAAGATCTCACTTATTATGGATGGTTCGGTCTCTTCGGAGGAATCACGGAAGCGACGTGCGCACCGATGAACGAAGTCGAAAGTTTCAACAGCAGGGTTCGAGATCCGGGAAGCTTCGGCGTCGGGGGCAATTGATCTGAGACACGACGTTTCGGGTCTGGCTAGAATGCCTCGTTATCTCCGAACGCGCAGGACCGATTAGAGTAGAGCCCGCATTCCCATCCTGCTCGGCGTTGCTACGTGCCTGCAGACTTCTCATGGCAGTACAGCCGGTCCAGCACCCATGGCCCCCCACCGGCCGCGGATAAATACAGAAATACGAAGCAGAAGAGAATTGTGTCCTCGCCCAGATTGAGTATCGGCCAGAACGTCCGGGGCTGATGGCTATAGAAGTATGCAATGGCCATCTCCCCGGAAAACATGAATGCCAGCGGCCGGGTCAGGAGTCCCAGCAGAAAGAACGGCCCGGCGATGACCTCGATCAGATGGCCATATGTCTGAAACCGTGCGTAGTCCGGGCCCTCGAAGGGCTCTTCTCCAGCGGGCCACGGCCAGCCGATCATGTCCTCGGTTCCGTGGGGTATGAACACCAGCACTATCGCAATCCTCAACACGCTCAGCAGTTGCGGTTCCCAGGTGGCCAGGGTGCCCTCTGGCTCTCCAACACCGCGCCACTTCTTATCCACACTCCAGGGGCCACCTCCGGCAACCGCGATATAGAGGAAGATGAAACAGTACAAAAACCACAGGTCGCCACCATTGAAATTCGGCAGGATGTGCTCAAAGGCGTGGTTTGCGAGGTACACGACCGCCATTTCGATCGAAAGGATCAACGCGATGGGCCGGGTAAAGATTCCCACAAGGATGGCCAGGCCACCAAAGGTTTCGAAGATCCCGGTTAGTCCGGCCCACGAAAGCAACCCGAAGGCGGCGAATTCATCAGATGCCGGGTAGCCGAACAGCTTCTGAGTTCCGTGCGCCATGAACAGGAAGGCCGTTATGATCCTCAAAAGACTCAGAAAGTACGGACGCCAGGCGACGAGTAATCGATCCAGTTTTTCAATATTTGACATGAACGGAAACGGACTATATCACACTGCTCCAAACCGGTATTGAACGGCCAAATGGAGGTCGTATATCGGATTGAATTTCGACCTTCGTCTGGCCGGAAAGTGCCGAAGCCACACCCCGGATGGGCAGGCACTACGGCGGAATGTGTGCCAATCTTAGTTGGAAATTGAAACGGCTCCAAACCCCATGGTTTGATGGTATTGGAAGAAACAACATCAAGCCTGTAAGAGAAAGGAGCCGAGATGAGGAGTCTGTTACGTTCGGTAAAGAAACGCAAGAAGTCGCGTGTGCTGGGTGAGGTCGAGGTCCTGAGCCGGGAGGAATACTCGGGACTGGAATTGGACTCGAAGGTGGAGATGATTCGGGCGTTGATCCCACTGGGGTTGATGCACGTGGAGGAGTTGCTCGACGAGGAAGTGAAGTCGTTGGCGGGTGAGCGATACGCACGAAAGGAGGCGGCGTTGCGGGGCCGGCGACACGGGAGCAATCCGGGGACCGTGGGGCTGGGTGGCCAGCGGGTGCCGGTTCGGGTGCCTCGAGTGCGCAGCGTGGCGGGCGGGGAGATTCCGCTTCGGACCTACGAGGAACTCAGTCCGGGTGGCGCGGTGAACGAGCTACTGCTCAGACGTGTGCTGTATGGGATCTCCTGCCGGAACTATGAATCGGCCGCTGAAGCGATTCCGGGAGCGATCGGACTGTCGAGTTCGACGGTGTCTCGAGGATTCGTCCAGGCGAGTGCCGCGAAACTTCGGGAGATGCAGGAGCGGGATCTGAGTGGCGAGGACGTCGTGGCGATCTTCCTGGACGGGAAGGCGTTTGCCGACGCCCTGATGGTAGTGGCCCTGGGCGTCACGCTTTCGGGCGACAAACGCTTCTTGGGCTTCGTGGAGACCGACACGGAGAACGAGCAAGTGCTGACTCCGTTTCTCCGTTCGTTGATGGAGCGGGGCCTGGACATCTCTGAAGGCGTGCTGGTGATTGTCGACGGCGGCAAAGGTCTGCGGGCGGCGGTCAAGAAGGCATTCAGGAATCGAGCCCTGGTCCAACGCTGCCAATGGCACAAACGCGAGAACGTCGTGAGATACCTATCGAAGACCGAGCAAGCCGTGTGGCGACGCCGGCTGCAGCGGGCCTACGAGCGCCCGGAGTACGACGAAGCTCGGGCGGCGCTCGGAGAGCTCCATGGAGAGCTCGAGGAGCGAAACCAATCGGGGGCTGCGAGCCTTGAGGAAGGCCTGGAAGAGACCCTCACGTTGCATCGGCTCGGCGTGTACGGGGTCTTGGGCCGTTCGTTCAAGACGACGAATTGCCTGGAATCGGTCAATGCCCTTGTCGAGGAAAGGTGTGCGAAGGTCGATCATTGGAAGAACTCGAGTCAGCGGCAACGCTGGTTGGCGACGGCGCTCATCGACATCGAACCGCGCCTGAGGAAGGTGATCGGCTACCGTCATCTTCCAAAGCTCCGCGAAGCCCTCCAGCGAGAGCTGAAAATTGAGGCGAAGACGTCGACGAGATCGAAGAAGAAGGTTGCATGACCCATCGTGAGCCGTGGAGAGTTTCAACTAAGAATGGGCTTGACTCCTACGGCGCATCAGAATCGAGCGCTGCACGGGTGAAATATCGAGACATTTCGATCTGAGAATGCAATCGGAAGCACCTTCGAGCCGGATTCGCCCGGTTGAAAACACCGGGGTTTCGGGAATCGAAGCGCAATCTGCACAGTCGCGGCTTGGAGGTGTATAGTTAGGCTGTCCTGGTATGGGGCTCCGCGGAGATCCAAGGTAGTCCGCGACGCTTGCCGGGCGCCGTTCAATCAGCTCAACGTGAGGGCTCTGAATTGATTTGACAAGCTAAATCCGGGGCCACTAACATCCCGGTAACGCTATCCTGACACACGCCAACACTCGCGTGGGCAGAAGAATATACGGGCCGGACGCCGACATCCGATTTGATAAGGAGACTTATATGAAACGCATTCTGACGATACTGCTGGTCGTTACTGTTGTGACAGTCGCGACCAGCACCGGCGAGCTGTTCGCAGCCCATCACGGACGGGGGGACACCTACATTGCCGACACGACCAAGGAAATTCAGGGCACTGTGAAAGAGGTCCTCTGGCGCAATCCCCACGTCGCGATTCTGATCGATGTGGAAGAAAATGGTCAGACGACGACGTGGACGATCGAGCACAGCAACGTCAGCACCCTGGCCCGACTGGGCTACGGCCGGCAGACGCTGAAGCCCGGAATGGACGTGACGGCCGTTATCTTTCCGGGAAGCCAGGACCGCCCCATCGGGCTGTGCAGCCGGATCATCCTTGAGGATGGCACGCAGGTGTTCATGCGGGGTGGAAATGACTCCGATCGGTACAATCCGCTGACAGACTTCGACTAGATTAACGCCGTTAAGAATATCGAATCGCGAAACTCAAGGAACCAAGGTCAGGCGAGGAATTCCAAATGCGAAATCGTTTCATAAAATCAGTCGTCGCTATCGTAGTGTTCGCCTTCGCCTTCACGGCGTTTGCCGAACTCGCGGCGGCTGCTGCTCAGCGTCCGATTCTGTATCCGATCAATGGGAAGCCCCGGGAGTATTTCGAACCGGTGCCCTACAACACCACCTATAATCCGCGCGATTTTTCGGGTTACTGGTTCCGCGTGGGTGGGGCCCGGGGGCACGCGCCGGAGCTGGCGCACCCGGAATTGACTCCGGAAGGCTGGGAACGGATGAAGACCCATAAGCCTTCCCGTACCTACCTGCCGGAAATTGTTCCCGCCATGACGGACCCGGTCGCTTCCAACTACCCGGCCCTGACGTGCAATCCGAAGGGCTTCCCTGCGATCGTCGTGGACGACAACCATGACCATCACGAAGTGGTTCAGCTTCCCTCGCGTATTTTGCAACTCTGGCAGGAAGAGCGCATTCCGCGCGAAATCTGGTTGGACGGACGCGAACTGCCTTCAGGCGACGACTACGCAAACATTGGTGTCGGGTGGTTGGGAATGTCGGTGGGCCACTGGGAAGGCAATACGCTCGTCGTTGAGACCATTGGCCTCGACAACCGAGCGTGGCTCGATACCTTCGCCTTTCCGAAAAGCGACGAGGCCCGGTTTATCGAGCGCTACACGCTCACGGATCCTGAGACGCTGGAAATGGAAATGACTCTGTACGACCCGGTCTACTATACCGAGCCCTGGATTTCGGACATCAAGGTCTGGAGAAAAGAGGCCCAGGACGCTCGCCCGATCAATAATTTTGGCTGGCACGGGTTGTTTTCCCCGCTCAACGACCTCCTGTGTGCGCCCAGCAACGGGGGCGGACGCCCGTCCAACCCTTATGGTGGTGATTGATCAGCAGCAGGCACGTTGATGTGCGACGATTCATATGCGAAGGGGGGCCGCCGGGGCCCCACGAACCACCGCCCGCACCTCTATTTAATCTCTGAATTCAACGCAAGTTTCAAGGAGTCAGGAGTATGGAGCAACAGAAAGTAAAACGGATGAAAGCGACAGACTTCCCCAAGGAAGTTCTTACCTTATTTGACCGCTATGTCCATGGCATGATCGACCGTCGGGCGTTTCTGGATGGTGCTTCGAAGTTTGCCCTGGGCGGGATGACGGCTGCCGGGATGCTTTCCGCTCTCAGCCCGAACTATGCCCACGCTCAACAAGTTGCCCCCGACGACGCGCGCATCCGCACCGAATACGTCACCGTACAGTCGCCCGACGGTCACGGAATCATCCGGAGCTACCTGGCGCGGCCGGCCCGGGTCACGGCAAAGCTTCCAGGCGTCCTCGTTGTCCATGAAAACCGTGGCCTCAATCCCTATATCGAAGATGTCGCACGGCGGCTTGGAGCCGCCGGCTTCGTCGCACTCGCACCGGACGGGCTGACCTCGCTGGGAGGCTATCCCGGTACAGACGAGGTCGGTGTGGAAATGCAGCGGACGCTCGACCGCGACAAGATGCTCCAGGACTTCGTTTCGGGCGTAAGATTTGTCCGGGAGCATTCCGAGTGCAATGGCAAGGTCGGCGCGGTGGGCTTCTGCTTCGGTGGAGGCATCGTCAACCAGCTGGCGGTGAAACTGCCCTACCTGGTGGCTGGCGTTCCCTACTACGGCGCCCAGCCCACGGCCGATGACACCCGCAGGATCCAGGCGTCCCTCATGATTCAGTATGCCAGCATGGACGAACGCATCAATGCGGGCTGGCCGGCCTACGAAGCCGCGCTGAATCAGCAGGGCAAGGACTTCACCATGCATATGTACGACAACACGATGCACGGATTCCACAACGACACCACTCCGCGTTTCGATGAAGCAGCGGCTAATCTGTCCTGGACCCGCACGCTCGCGTTCTTCAACGAGAACCTGCGTTCCTGAGCGCGCCACACTTGTCTTGAGGTCGCTCGGATTCGAGCTTCGACACCGGCGGCCTCAAGATGGGACCGAGAACTTTATCCCCGATTTCCCGGTTTTCGGCGCCTCCGCAAGATAAACATTTCGCTCCGCGATCTGCATGCGCGCTCTCCTTCCCCGCTCTATTTGCAAGCTATTCGAGACTGTTGGGTGCTTCAGCCGGAGCTGGCCTCGCAAACCTCACATCATCGATCGGAACGTTTGCCTGCACCTCGGTCAGCAGGATGATCGACTCGCCATTGGTCCACCGCAGGTCGATTTGAAACGGCATTCGGACTCCGGACACGTCACGGTAGTCCGAAAAGTCGACCTCGGTGGGAATGGTGCCGACGGCCGTTTCGGTCCAGCGCACATAACGGACCAACAGGCCGGAGGACTCGTCAAAATAAAAATTCACCGGAAGCTCTCCGGGGTTGGATCCCTGAGCGACCAGGACGTCGACATCGTCGATCGCCGTGTAGTTCACCCGCCATGATCTGAACGCTTCCTAGATCTGCGCCGGGAACGCCAGCAATGCTTCCAGCCTTGAACCGTCCAGGTTGCCCCCTGTGAACCGCATCAGGGGCACGGGCCGGTCCGCAGACGCGATCCAGGCTTCATTGCCGTCGTAGGTTTTGACGCTGTCGCCGTAAAAGCCATGGATGATCGTGGCATAACGGTCGGGCGATTGAGCAAACAGTTCTACGGGAACTTCTGCGAAATCCGTGTCGTAACCCGCGTAGCTCCCCTGTGTGACATAGCTGGTAAGGTTGTTCACAGCCTCTGCCCCGCCGAGCGCTTCGATATAATCCTCAAACACCTCGTCAATGGAAGGCGTTCCGAAGCCTGGAAACACCTCATATTCATTGGGGTCTTCGATCGGCGTACCGTATTGCACGGCGAGGCTCGCCACGGCCTTCGGACGCTCATCGCCCCGGTGGCAGGTGTAGCAGGTCACATACTTCAGGCCACCGAAGTTGTCCCGGTTGATAGCGTTCACCATCGCGATCATATTGCGCGTCGTCACCTTGTTCGGAGTTTCCTCGCCGAATCCTTCCCATGTATCCATGCTGTTCGCCGTATGGCAATCCGTGCAGTTCAGGTTCAGGGCATTGGAAAACATCCCCATCGTGTCCATGAATTCGTCCACCGGAATGTCGCCGAGAGCGGGAACGTTGATGAAAACATCCGCCGCCAGCTGCGGGTCGGGCGCGGCCTGGCCGCTTGCAAGGGCTGTGGCCAAAAGGCAGGCAGCGACTGGAGCTGCGACGCCGACAGAGATCCGCTTCCAAGTGAAATCCATATTGTGTCCCTTCCTTGCGATGAGCAAAGCGTCAGGAACCGCCGCTGGAACCAGACCATCGTCCGCCCCCGGGGGTTCATTCAAGCGCTCACATTATGTATTGCCGTTCTAAATATTGCTGTCCTGAGTGCCCGTATACGTGGCACCCGCTTCCAATCATGCATTGTTAGAGTCAAACGAAACGAAGCGAACGCTGTGTGAGCAGACTACTGCAGATGTTCGTCGAAAAAGCGGATTGTTCGTTGCCAGCCAAGCTCCGCCGCCGCCCTGCTATAACGTGGGCCATCGGTGTCGTTGTTGAAGGCATGTTGCGCGCCCTCATAGACATGCGCGGTATATTTCGTTCCGGCGGAATCGAGAGCCGCCTCGTAGGCTGGCCACCCCGCCATGAGGCGTTCGTCCAGCCCGCCATACTGGCGCATCAGATTTGTTCGGATCTTTGGAACATCAGCGGTATCGGGCTGCCCGCCATAGTATGAGACCGCGGCATCAAGGTCCGGCATCCGAATGGCCAGCGTGTTCACCATGCCCCCACCCCAGCAGAAGCCCAGAATGCCGACCCGGCCCGTTGTCAGCGAATGGGATCTCAAGAAATTTACGGCGGCGATGAAGTCCTGAATTCTCTCCTCGGGGTCCAGCTGGGCCATCAACGCCTGCGCCGCCGCGCGCTCTCCCGGATGTCCACCGAGCGGAGAGAGGGCATCGGGCGCAAAAGCCACGAAGTTCTCCAGAGCCACGCGCCGGGCTATATCTTCGTGGTGGGCGTAGAGCCTCTGGCCGCCATGGATACACACCACGCCGGGCAAGGGGCCGGACGCGTTTCTCGGTCGCACGAAATAGCCGCCCATCCCCTCGTGGCCCTGGGGGGAAGGATAATTCAGGTATTCCACCTGAAGCCGGGGATCCTCGGGGGAGACCAATTGACCCAGAGCATAGTTCGGACTGAAGGCTTCAAGAATCGCTCCAGCGGTTAATCCACCCAGGGCGAGCTTCCCAACACCACTGAGAAACTCGCGTCGATCAATGAAACCATGCACGTAGCGATCGACGAACCCCATGACCTCCGGAGAGAGATCTTCCGCTTTGAGTTCCGTGTCGTTCCTTTGCGATGCAATTGCCATTCGTGCCTCCTGGCCGCGCTTCGGCGATACCGGTCTTTCCCAGAGATGTTATCGCGGAGAGTACCACCCTTCCGGCAATTATAGTATTCGCTCCGACCCCCGACGACACCGTGAAGGACGGGACCATTCTCCGAACACCGCTCCCATCCTGGTTCCGGGCCGAGACAAAACCCGCGGATCGGGGTTCCCCAGAAAAAGGAAAGTCTTTGACAGCCACTTGTACGCCGGATAGAGTCCATGGCCACTGGTCTGACGGAGGAAAGTCTATGATGAATCCATTCTCTGGTGTGCGTTCCCCCACGGGACGCCCCTGGCCGCCATGATCATTTCCCTTGCCGCCGCGTGTGCCCCGGCTGAGAGCCCGGTAATGGACAATCCACTGGCGGAAGCGGGTGCACCGACCTTCGACACCACGCACTATCGGATTCAACTGGCCACCGTCGCCGAGGGCCTGTCGAATCCATACACCCTCGCGTTTCTGCCTGACGGCGCCATCCTCGTGGCCCTGATGAATGGCGAGGTGCGGATTATTCGTGACGGCGTGCTCGCGCCTGAGCCCGTCGGCGTCGTCGCTGACGTGCACTATCTTCCGGGGAGTGGGGGCTTGATGGACATCGCGCTCCATCCCGATTTCGAGACAAACGGCTGGATCTACTTCACCTACAACAAGCCCGGAGACGGGGGTTCCACCAACGCGCTGGCCCGGGGAACCTTCGACCAGAACGCACTGACCAACGTCACTGATGTCTTCGTGTCCGAAGCATGGGGCACCCGCGACGGAAACCTGTCCTCACGCATGGCGTTCGCTCCCGATTCCACGTTGTACATGGCCGTCAGTCATCACGGTTTGCAGGACCGCGCTCAAGAGCCTGGCGATCACCTGGGCAAGCTTCTGCGGCTTAATGACGACGGCACCGCACCCGGGGACAATCCCTTCGTGGGCCAGGACGGTTATCGCCCCGAAATCTTCACGATGGGACATCGTAATTTTCACGGCGTGGCCATTCACCCTGACACCGGCGAGCCCTGGACGCAGGAACATGGGGACGAGGTGAACCACAATATCGCCGGCGCCAATCATGGCTGGCCGTATCTTGGGGTTGGCGGCGCCGGGGGTGGTCAGCCGACTGGCAACGCGCCGGCGGACGTCGAATTCACGGAACCTTATATTGCGATGAGTACCGCGATGGGCACCCACGGCCTGATGTTCTATACCGGAGACACCTTTCCGGAATGGCAGGGCAACCTCTTCATCGGTGGCAGCCGCTCGCTGGGAATCCGACGCTTCGAGACCGGCGAAGAGGGCCCGGGTGAGAGCGAAGATCTGTTCACGGATTTCCATGAAATCCGAGACGTCCGGCAGGGGCCGGACGGACTCATCTATTTCATAACCAATGGCGATCCAGGAACCGTGATGCGGATCGAACCCGCCCGGGATTGAGGGAGCATGTCGATGACAAAAACCTGTATCAACTTAGCGCTGGTGGCCGCCATCGCCACAGCAATCCTCGTCGTGCCCGTATCCGGCCAGACCACCAACAACGACTACGAGGTGACTGTTTTCGGCGGCCCGCCCAGTGGTGAAGCCGCCTGGGGCGACACCATATCGGTCGCTGCAGATGGCAACGGATCCATCCTCGTGCTCCGGCGCGCTGAACCACCCGTGGTCGTTTTTAATCGGGATGGTGAAATCCGCAATAGCTGGGGAGCGGGGCTGTTTCCCGACAAACACAGCATCGACGTCGATTTCGAAGGCTTTGTCTGGGTCACAGATCGAACCGACCATATGGTTTACAAGTTCACAATGGATGGACGGCAGCTTCTCTCGCTTGGCACCAAAGGCGTCATGGGGGACAACGCTTCCACAGAGGCTTTCAATCGTCCCAGTGATGTGGCCGTCGCACCGAATGGCGATATCTTCGTTGCGAGCCGTCGTCGATGTGAAGACATCGACTTCCGTCTCGCGCCTCAATCTCCCCGGCAAGACCCATCGGCGTTGGTCCCGATTCGGGTGGTCCAGGTCACTAGTTCAGAATACCGGTGCTCGCCGGATCCCGGATTCTCCTGTTGAACGTGTCCACCTCATCCAGGGGGGCACAAATCTGCTCGGTGATACCGGAATACAGTCCATCCCAGCCGTAGTAGCTGGTGTAATCGGGGTTTTCCGGCTTGTAGAGGATGGGGTAGTCCCCGCCCCAGTCGGCCGTGTAATAGGCCGGGTCCTGGAGCGTCATTCGAAGCTCCAGGGTGTCGGCGTCGATGCGCCTCCAGCGTTCTTCGACGCGCGCCTCGAAACTGATCGGAAGACCGGTGCGGTCCAGCCAGGCACTGTCGTTAATGCCGACGGTGTTGATGACGAGGGTGTCTCCCTCCCACTCGCCCACAGAGTGTCCATACCAGGCCGGACCCAGGTTGATGAGGTTGTCGCTCGAGGGAAGCGCCCGCCCGTCCAGCCAGATCTCACGCAGACGGCGTTCCCACTGCGTGAATTGAAGGAGCCTGTTGGGGGTGTGTATAAACTCAACAGTCTCGTGGCGATCGAGTATCCGCGGAAAACCGAGGGGATCACATTGAAAGATGGGATCATTCGAATTCGTCGGCACGTCGGCGGCTTCGGCGGAGACACGCCCGCTCATCTTGGCCATCCCCGCCGGCGTCAGCGGAGGATGGCTTTCGTCGGGACCGAAGAGACGCACGCCTCCGGGGCCGCCACTCCGATAGCTGTAGTTAAACCATAGACCTGAAAAATCCCGCGGATCGAATTCGCCCGGTTCGGATCCCTGTTCTTCAGGAGCGGCCTGTGCCGGCATGGGCCCGATGAGCATGAGCATTCCCACGACGCTGGCAATCAAACTCACGAAACATCCTCGCATCTTGAACCTCGCTTCTTTCGGATGTGTCCGATGATTCCGAAGAATCAGTTTCATCTTTGAGTGTCACCATCGAAGATCGCATTGATGGATGGTGCGCAAATCAGTTCGGTGAGCCCGGAAAACATCCCGTACCAACCGTACATCGTCTGCCTTTCAGGAGCGTCACGCGTCCACCGCTTCATGTCCGAAACCCACGGAGTCTCATAATAGGTCGGGTCGTAGAGCGTCAACTGAAGCTCCAGGACGTCGGCTTCGACCCTGCGATAGCGCTCCTGGATCCTCGCGTTGAAACTCTTCGGGAGCCCGAAGGGATCCAGCCATGCCCGCTCGTCCATGCCGACCGTGTCGACGACGAGCGTGTCGCCTTCCCAGTAGCCCACCGAATGGCCGTACCACGCCGGCCCGATGATATCGAGGTTGTCCCCCGCGGGCACTTCCCGGCCGTCCATCCACAATTCCCGTATGGCTCGCTCCACCTGGTGGATCTGCAGCAACCGCCCGTCGGTATGAATAAACTCGAAGATCTCAGGAGCCGTATCGACAAGAATCCGCGGGAAACCGGTCGGGTTGCAATCGATAGTGGGATCGTTGGACAGGCCCGGGAATTCGGCCACTTCCATGAAATCGACGCGGCTTCCCCTTTGAGGAGTGATGGACCGCGCCCGGACCTCGCCTTCCGGCGTCATCGCCGGGATCGTATCGCGGGGGCCGAAGGCACGGTCTCCACGCTGGACGCCCCCGCCGCGAAACCAGATCCCGGAGAGATCCCTCGCATCGAAGTTTTCACCATCCGACTGAGCCCAAGCCCCGGGCGGCAAATATGTCGAAATTACAAGCACCGAGATCAAAACGGCGCTCCAACACGTGACTCGATATCGAATCAATCCAACCTCCTTCGACCGCTCGGCATGGAGTGCTGGCCTGGCGGCTCGAATCCATAGCTCCAGCTTGTCCGCGCACTTCACTTGAGGACCCTGGGGTGTATCGACCCGCCCCCAACGCCTCCGATTCCGGGATGGTCGATCACACAGGTGACTTCCAGACCGGCAGGAGCGATTCTCAGTCTTTAGCCGGCGCATCCGTCGTCGGGGGTTTGTCCCCGACAATGTCGCCGCAGCCCGCCCGGTTGGCCCAATAGTGCCACGCCCGCCACGTCTGGACCGAGTGGGGTTTGTATACAGCGGCACGCGCCGCGATTTCACCTTCGGAAAGCGATTTGAATTTACCAAGTTGCATCGCGGCCAGCTGGACCCGGGCATTGCGTGGCAGGTACACCGAAAGCCGGACGACTTCGATCAGGGTTGCAGCTGCAGCCGCAAATCCGTGCCCCCGCATCAGGGCCACACTGTTGTCACCCAGACACTCGGCCAGATCCTGTCCCTGTGAAATGTTCGTCACCAGGAGAGTCGTGTCGCCGAACTTGTCGGCGATATCCCACACCGGCACGCGGCTTCCGATGAAGCTGCCCGAATGCACCACGGCCCCCAACGGGACGTCCGTGATTCCGAACGGCAGAATCGCCTCGGCATGCGCATGCACAACAGCATTGACATCCGGCCGTGCCTGGTAAATCCCACAGTGAATGAAGCGCTCAAGATAAGGCTGGCGGCTGTCCTCGACGGGTTCACCGTCGAGGTGGAATTCCATCAGATCGCCGTGCTCGACCAGATCCGGAGGCAGCGAGCGAGACATGAAAATTCGCTCAGGATTGTCGGGGTGTCGAAAACTGACGTGGCCATAGGCATCGACGACATCTTCTTTGGCCAGAATGCGGTTGGCCACCACAAGTTGGTTCAGTTCATGGTCTAATTTGTTCACGATCTCTCCGTATGGGAATGTTTAGGGACGACGACGCGGAATCGACCCAGTATATACGGAGGAGGAATCGGACTGAAAGTCTCTATTCCAAATCGTTGCCAGGACTTTTCCCACGATCACCTGGCTCCCTCAAGATCCCGAGTCTCAGGCTGCAACGTTCAGGCGTTTTCCTTTACCCAGGCCGGATGATGAAGCGGAGTCGTTTGTGCGGATTTGAGCGAGCAGCCCGTGGCAGCAGTCTAGAGGGCCGCGATAGGGACCTACAGAATCGGATTTCAGGAGCGACGCTCAGTTTGTAAGCAGTGAGGTCAGTTGGACGAAGCGCTCATCCTCACTGATGAAATCGAAGACCGAATCCTGAAGCATGTCGGAACGAGTAAACCCCTGTTCATATGCGCGGTATAACATGGAGATCGCCCGATCGCCGTCACCGACATTCGCGAACACCTTGGCCAGGTAGAAGCTCACCATGGACTCGCTTTCCTGGGGCTGCCGGACCATAGTTCCGAATCCCCCACCCGAACTCTGGAACAGCGTCGGATCCAGCCGGAGCGCCGCGATGAAAAATGTCAATCCATCTTCATAGCGTTCGAGAGCGAAGAAACAATAGCCCAGGTTCTGCAGCACAGTCGGGGATTCCTGATTGATCATCAGCGCCCTGCTGAAGTACCGGCGCGCAGCGTCGTAACGTTCCCGGCTCATCTCGATCGAACCCAGGTTGTTCAAAGCGGGCACGAAGTACTCATTTGCGTCCAGCGCTCTGCGATACTGCCGCTCCGCGTCTCTGACATCCTGGTTCTGGTGAAAGGCGATACCGAGTTTATTGATCAGCCGGGCATTGTCCCGGTCGATCTCCACTGCGTCCGCATAAACGTCGATCGCTTCCGGAAAGAACTTCCGTGCCATCAGAGAATCCCCGCGAATTTCCTCGAACTTCAGGTCTTCGATCATGTCCGCCGGCATGAGGAGGGCCACTCCGATGAAATCACCATCACGGCCATCGACGAGCAGGCGATTTTCGGCATGTTCGGCGTTGATCACCGCACTCACCGAACGGTTATTCCGGCGGGCATGTTTGGCCGCCCGGAGATTGTCCTGAAGCAGCAGGTTGTCCGGATCCTGCTCGAGTGCATCCTCGAAGCGGTCTTCTGCCTCCCCATAATCAGCCCGCGCGTAGGCAATAGCCCCAAGGTTGTTGTGGGCCGGGGCCAGGCTCTCATCCCGATCCCGAATCTGCCGGTAGAGGGCCTCGGCTTCCTCCAGGCGGTCACGGAGGTGATACGACACTCCGAGCCGGATATGGACTTCGGGTTGCAGTTCGATTCCATCGATGCGCTCATAGGCAGTAATCGCTGCCTCGTAGTCGGACGCTTCGAAAGCTCCATCCCCCATCGCAACGTAGTCGGTTTCCTGCCCCCCGACCGACTGACTGGCCAGACTGGCTCCGGGCAGGACAATCAGTAACAAGAGGTTCACCAAGGCGGCATATTTCATAGGAATTCTCCGTTGAAAATTCTAACACTCAAGGCCGTCAGAGACGAAGGCTATTGACCCGGAATTCTCCTTCCCCCGGGCAGCGATCTACACCCAGGCTATACAATCTCCAACTGCTTCTCCTTGAGCGCTTTAGCCCGGTCACGCAATTCGGCGGCGCGTTCAAACTCAAATCTTCGGGCTGCCTCCCGCATCTCTTCTTCGATCTCATCGATGCGTTCCACCAATTTGACAGGATCATCAACAGCATCGTCCTCGGCCGGGCCCAGTGGCACCGGGTGAGCGTAGTCTGCTTCAGAAACCGACACCATCAGCATATCGACAGGTTTGATGATCGATTCCGGGGTTATTCCGTTGACCCGGTTGTAATCGAGCTGGATGTTTCGCCTGCGATCGGTTTCATCAATCGCCTGCTTCATCGAACCCGTCATCGTGTCCGCATACAGGACCGCCAGTCCATTGACGTTGCGGGCCGCACGACCCATGGTCTGAATCAGCGAACCGGCCGATCTCAGAAAACCTTCTTTGTCCGCGTCAAGAATAGCAACAAGCGACACCTCGGGCAGGTCGAGACCTTCCCGGAGCAAATTGATGCCGATCAATACATCGAATTCACCCGAACGGAGTCCTCTGAGAATCTTGATTCGCTCCAGCGTTTCGATTTCGGAGTGGAGATATCGGCAGCGCACCCCAACTTCGGTGTAGTACTCGGCCAGATCTTCCGACATCCGTTTGGTAAGGGTTGTGACCAGGACCCGCTCTCCCGCCCCCACCCGTTCCCTGATTTCATGGAGCAGATCGTCAATCTGCCCATTGACCGGGCGCACTTCAATCCTCGGATCAGTGAGACCCGTCGGGCGTATGACCTGTTCGACCACAATGCCGGCAGACTTGGTCAACTCATACGGTCGCGGCGTCGCGGAAACGTAGATCAACTGGTTGGTCCTCTGCTCAAATTCCAAAAAGGTGAGAGGACGGTTGTCCAGTGCTGACGGCAGACGAAATCCGTATTCGACCAGATTGGATTTTCGGGACTGATCCCCCATGTACATTCCGCCGATCTGCGGCACGGTTTGATGGCTTTCGTCGATAAACATCAATGAATCCGAAGGCAGGTAGTCGAGAAGCGTCGGCGGAGGCTGACCCGGAGCCCGGCCCGTAAGATGCCGGGAATAATTTTCGATTCCATGGCAATAACCCACCTCCTTGATCATTTCCATATCAAACAGTGTGCGTTGATGCACGCGCTGCGCTTCCAGCAGTCGGCCCTGACGCTCCAGCAAGGATTCCCAATCCCTGAGTTCGGCGCGTATCGTCTCGATGGCCGCGTCCAGGCGCGAGCGTGGCATCACGAAATGGCTCTTTGGGTACACGGTCAATCGCTCGAGGACATCGACTACGTCTCCGGTGAGCGGATCAAATGTGCTCAGCTTCTCGACCTCGTCTCCCCAGAGTTCGATGCGAAACCCGATGTTTTCATAGGTGGGAAAGATTTCGATTGTATCCCCCCGAACCCGGAACGTTCCCCGCCTGAAGTCAGTGTCATTCCGCTCGTAGAGGATTTCCACCAGCTTGGATAACACGCCGTTCCTGGATGTGTGCTGCCCCTTTTCCATAATGAGGAGCATGCCGTAGTAGGCCTCTGGAGAGCCGAGTCCGTAAATACACGACACCGAAGCCACGATCAGAACGTCGCGGCGCTCGAACAAAGACCGCGTTGCCGAAAGTCGTAGCCGGTCGATCTCGTCATTGATCGTCGATTCCTTCTCGATATAGGTGTCCGTCGTCGCAATGTAGGCTTCGGGTTGGTAGTAGTCGTAGTAACTCACGAAGTACTCAACCGCGTTCCGTGGGAAGAACCCCCGGAACTCCTGATAGAGCTGCGCGGCCAGGGTCTTGTTGTGTGCGAGGACAATCGTAGGCCGGTCGACTGCTTCAACCACTTTAGCCATCGTAAATGTCTTACCGGAGCCGGTCACACCCAGGAGAACCTGATGCTGCTCTCCGTCGCGCAGCCCACGGACAAGCCCGTCGATGGCCGTCTCCTGATCGCCGCGTGGCTCGTATGCCGATGCAAGTTCGAAGCTCATTGAAAACTCACATTCTAACAGTTATTCGCACCCGGCCTCCGGCGTCCCGGTTCTTGACATGGATCGTCTCATCGCCTAATCTCAGCAACCTGAAGATCGGATTGTTTTCGCTCGACGCAACTGGCCTTTGATGTGCAATTAACGGATTTCCTCGACACGCTAACTCCGGAGGCCCTCCGCGCACTCCGGTGCCCTGCATGCCGCTCCGAAACTGATCTCGAAACAAACGACAATTCGCTGCACTGCGGCAAATGCGGGCTCCGATATCCGTTCCGGGAGGGGTATCTGGACTTCCTACCCGACTACGAAGAGAAACTCACTCCCATCCAGCATATCCTTCAGTTCAAACCTGCAATTCTGCTTTACGACCAGATCTGGAGACCCGCGGGATATTTCCTGACCAGTGGGCGATCATTTGCCCGAGACCTCGATCGAATCACGCGATTGATGGAGCCCGAGCGGCATCGGCTTGTCCTCGACCTGGCATGCGGACCCGGTAACTTCACACGCAGCGTCAGCCGCAGCGGCGAGGGGATCCAGGTCATCGGTTTCGACCTGGCCCGACAGATGCTCAACCGGGCGGAAGATCTCACCGAGAAAGATGAGTACCCGAACGTTCAATACATCCGGGGAAGCGCACTGTCGCTGCCCTTCCGCTCAGGTGTATTCGACGGCGTAATCTGTTGTGCCGCCCTGCAGCTGTTCACTGACCAGGAGCAGTCCCTGGCCGAAATTTCACGGGTCCTGAATGTTGGAGGCGATTTCGTCTGTCAGACTGTCGTCGGCCCGACTCCAACGCCTCTGTGGCTTGATATGTCCTATCGATTGATGAAATACGGCCACTTCAAGATGGACGCGCTCAAGAGGCAACTCGGCAGTCTGAAACTCGACATCGTTGACGAAGAACTCTCCCGTGCCAGCTATATCTTCCGGGCCGCAAAGGCCTCTTAAAACGATCCGTCGAAACTCAAGATTCAGAGTTGAAGAATTCAACCCTGAAACGGCCTCTTCTAGTAAGTAATCGTGGCGCCCTCCGGAGCAATCGCGATTTCATCGATGCCCCAGGGGATACGAAAGCCCTCTTCTAGATCGACCTGCGGGAATCTCGGTTTGACAAACCGGTCAACGAGGATCTCGACCACTGCAATCGGAACGGGGAATCCATCCACACGAACCTCCTGCAATTCGAACCGGCCCTCTCCCCGATGGCCTTCGAGAGCCCCTTTGACGAACACTCCGTGGGAACTTTGCAGAAGTATGTCGACGATGGGGTTGCCGGAGCCTTCCTGGGAATCGAAGCTCAACTCAGTGGCGGCCGAAATAGTACCATACCCCACCTCCACATCGATCGACTGCACCCGGGCGGGAATTTCGTCCCTCATTGAGAAGAACACGAACGATTCCATCTCGATATCCGTCACCCGGAGTGACGTCGCCGCGTCCGGAAGCCGGGTCGCAGAGGTTTCAGCCGCGCGTATCGTGACGATCTTATCCCAGAGTGAATCCGCGGCAGTCTGCGATACATTCGGAGGGATGGTCTCGGAAGTTTGACGGGCATTGACCGAGCCGGCAACAAGAATGGTGAACAGGAGCAGGACGGTCCGGAAAGGTAGCCGAACGGCGGGCATAAGCTACTCGATGATCATGAAGGTTCGTTCCCAGCGGGTCTTAGTAAAAAAGTTAGTTCCCAGTTCCACAATCTGGCTTAATCGATCACTCACTGCCGTCCGCTGGTAGTCTTCCGATTCGGTTTCGTAGGACCAATAGATGACGAGCGCCTTTCCGACGATATCCGATGTGGAGACGAATCCCCAATAGCGGCTATCCGAGCTGTTGTCCCGGTTGTCACCCATGGCAAAGTAGTGCCCCGGTGGCACAAGAATCTCATCCTCGATCATGTAGTCTTCGTACCAGTAGGGATCCTGGTCCACACCACCGTAGCGGCGGCCCGGATGCGGCCGGGGTGGGAAATAATCCCGGAACGGGTCAGCGTACGCGCCGGGCGGACTGGTATGCATCTTGTAGAGCTCGACCAGGGGTTTCCCATCAACAAAGACCTGCTGATCAACAATCCGGACACGCTCGCCCGGCAGACCGACCACCCGCTTCACATAGTGCTTGGTGAGATCCTTCGGGTAGCGGAAAACGATCACGTCGCCCCGGTCTACGTTGCGGAACGGCAGCGCTCGATCGACCCAGGACCCTGGAGTGCCGAATGCGAATTTGTTGACCAGAAGATGGTCTCCCACGAGAAGATTGTTCTCCATCGACGGAGTGGGAATCTTGAACGCCTGAACGATGAACGTCGTCCCGAACAGCGCCAGAATGACCGTCACTACAAGTGACTCGAAGTACTCCCGGGGGACAGATTTCTTGTAGGTCGGTTCGTCTATCATAGCGCTTATCGATTCATCCGTGATCGGACCGGACATTTATCCCGCCAAGTCCCGAGAGTCAAGCCCATTCTTAGTTGAAACTCTCCACGGCTCACGATGGGTCATGCAACCTTCTTCTTCGATCTCGTCGACGTCTTCGCCTCAATTTTCAGCTCTCGCTGGAGGGCTTCGCGGAGCTTTGGAAGATGACGGTAGCCGATCACCTTCCTCAGGCGCGGTTCGATGTCGATGAGCGCCGTCGCCAACCAGCGTTGCCGCTGACTCGAGTTCTTCCAATGATCGACCTTCGCACACCTTTCCTCGACAAGGGCATTGACCGATTCCAGGCAATTCGTCGTCTTGAACGAACGGCCCAAGACCCCGTACACGCCGAGCCGATGCAACGTGAGGGTCTCTTCCAGGCCTTCCTCAAGGCTCGCAGCCCCCGATTGGTTTCGCTCCTCGAGCTCTCCATGGAGCTCTCCGAGCGCCGCCCGAGCTTCGTCGTACTCCGGGCGCTCGTAGGCCCGCTGCAGCCGGCGTCGCCACACGGCTTGCTCGGTCTTCGATAGGTATCTCACGACGTTCTCGCGTTTGTGCCATTGGCAGCGTTGGACCAGGGCTCGATTCCTGAATGCCTTCTTGACCGCCGCCCGCAGACCTTTGCCGCCGTCGACAATCACCAGCACGCCTTCAGAGATGTCCAGGCCCCGCTCCATCAACGAACGGAGAAACGGAGTCAGCACTTGCTCGTTCTCCGTGTCGGTCTCCACGAAGCCCAAGAAGCGTTTGTCGCCCGAAAGCGTGACGCCCAGGGCCACTACCATCAGGGCGTCGGCAAACGCCTTCCCGTCCAGGAAGATCGCCACGACGTCCTCGCCACTCAGATCCCGCTCCTGCATCTCCCGAAGTTTCGCGGCACTCGCCTGGACGAATCCTCGAGACACCGTCGAACTCGACAGTCCGATCGCTCCCGGAATCGCTTCAGCGGCCGATTCATAGTTCCGGCAGGAGATCCCATACAGCACACGTCTGAGCAGTAGCTCGTTCACCGCGCCACCCGGACTGAGTTCCTCGTAGGTCCGAAGCGGAATCTCCCCGCCCGCCACGCTGCGCACTCGAGGCACCCGAACCGGCACCCGCTGGCCACCCAGCCCCACGGTCCCCGGATTGCTCCCGTGTCGCCGGCCCCGCAACGCCGCCTCCTTTCGTGCGTATCGCTCACCCGCCAACGACTTCACTTCCTCGTCGAGCAACTCCTCCACGTGCATCAACCCCAGTGGGATCAACGCCCGAATCATCTCCACCTTCGAGTCCAATTCCAGTCCCGAGTATTCCTCCCGGCTCAGGACCTCGACCTCACCCAGCACACGCGACTTCTTGCGTTTCTTTACCGAACGTAACAGACTCCTCATCTCGGCTCCTTTCTCTTACAGGCTTGATGTTGTTTCTTCCAATACCATCAAACCATGGGGTTTGGAGCCGTTTCAATTTCCAACTAAGATTGGCACACATTCAGTTCCGAATACTGACACTATATCGTTTCTGCTCAATTTCTTCCAGTCTACCCGATGGTCGCCTCGAATGTATGGCAAACGAACTCAGAATGCTGTCCAATATCCTCTTGAGGACACTGCATTGCAGACTCATGGCGGCCGCAGTCCCCCCCTTGACACGGTCGATTCTGCCACGGGCTGGTGGTGTCCTGAGTCAGAAGTCCACGACATAAGCGTTCGCTCGATCGTTCATTCAGATGACCATCTCCGTCGCGATTGACGCGTGGTCTGAACGATCTGCGACGCTCGCCATCTTCGCGATGCGAGGCCTATAGAGATAGGTGAATTGTCGAGGACAGTCCCAAAAGGGCCCCCCGAGGACCCCGTGCGGGAGGACGGCTTTCATAGTGAAGAGGCGGGCCCGTGCGTCAGTGGAAGAAAGCGAATGGATCTGGACAATCCTATCATTCAACGCTGGTCCCGATACGGGTGGCACAGGTCACTAGTCAGCCGCATGCTTTTTCAGCAGGTCCATGGCCTGCATCGCGGCGGCCTGTTCAGCCGCCTTCTTGGTCAGGCCGCGGCCCTGGGCCACGCCGACATCGTCGATCACAACTTCAACGGTAAAGAGCTTCTGATGATCCGGACCCTGCGCCTCGACCAGATGATAATCCGCAGGTAACTGGCCGCGAGCCTGGAGGTCCTCTTGAAGCGCTGACTTGAAATCCGGAATATGACTGCCTCCGTCCGTTATATCGTCGATCTGTAAGCTGAAGAACGGAAGAATAACGCCGCGAACGCGAACCACCCCGGCGTCAAGATAGATCGCCGCAATCAGCGCCTCAAAGGCGTTGACCAGCAGTGCCTGCTTGCCCCGGCCTCCGGTCTTCTCTTCTCCTTTGCCCAGACGCAGGTATTGACCCAGGCGGATTTGCTCGGCACATTGGACGAGGTTGGCGGAGCTGACGAGAAAACCCTTCAACTTGGATAGCTGACCTTCGCTGAGGTTCGGCTTCGCATCGCAAAGCGCTTCGCACACGAGAAACCCGAGGATCGAGTCGCCGAGGAATTCCATCCTCTCGTTGTCGGCCATTGGGTCGAAGTTGTGTTCGTGGGCGTATGAACGGTGGGTCAGAGCCTGTTGGAGCAACTCTCGATGTGCGAACCGATAGCCGAGTGTCTCTTCCAGTTCATCCAGGTTCTTCATCGAAAGCAATGAATCCCGAAAGGCCCATCCG
The DNA here is from genome assembly GCA_965263045.1 of Terriglobia bacterium. Taxonomy (GTDB): domain Bacteria; phylum Acidobacteriota; class Terriglobia; order 20CM-2-55-15; family 20CM-2-55-15. The sequence goes on along the minus strand of CBDHGK010000041.1, from coordinate 1,180,606 downwards.
GCCCGCGATCAGAAGTCGCAGCCGGGACCAAATGGCTGTTCGATACCGCCGGCAGCAGCAGTCTGGGCCCCCTGGGTATCGTCGCCAACGTCGCGCGCCAATCCGTATTGTTCCAGGGCGGCCTCACGTTCGCACTGAAGATCGTAAATCCGTCCAAGGTAAATGTGAGACCACACGCGCATCGAGGGCTCGGCGCTTTGACTTTCCAGAGTTCGGTTGAAGTATTCGGCAGCCAGAACCGGGTCACCGGCCCGACTGAGGACCAGGGCCAGACCGTAAAGCGCCGGGCCATTTGACGGGTCAAATTCAATCAGAACCTGTTCGAATTCGGCACGCGCGCGGTCATCATCACCGGAGTTGAACGCGATCTGGGCCCGACCGAGGATCTCAGGAACCGGGCTCGCGACAGGCGGGACCGGCGGGACCTCCGCCCGGGGGGATTCGTCGACAATGGCCGTGATCGAATCGAATCGGTCTTCAAACCGGACCAGCTCTACTTCAACATTGAGCGACTCGAGCATTTCGGAGAAAAACTCCCGAATTCCGACTTCCGAGGTTTCGAAACGCGCCAGTTCTTCTTGGAAGTGCGGTACCAGCAACAATCCTTCGCGGTATGCCCGGTCGATGAGGGGCGCGGGATCCCGCGCCAGGTCGGACGCGTGGTCAGGCTGGGGATCGTCCATACGCAATTCCACGGAACGAATCAACGATTCCGTAACCAGGGTTTCAAAGTCCTCCGAATATTCGGATCGCACACCTGGAACTCCCTCGATCAGAGAGGTCAGCCGCCGCTCCCGTCCCAGCTCCGCGCGTTCTCGAGCGACGATGGGATCGAGCAACAGGTGGAGGTAAGCATGCCTGACGTCTTCCAGACGAGCCGTGGTGGAATCACCCAGCACGATGTAGAGATTGTCCGGATAGTTCCGCACGTTGACGCTGTTAATCGGAGCCGCCAATTCGACGAAGATCACCAGTTGCCTGAGGCCGGGCTGACCCAGTGGTACTCTGAGATAGGCATCGGTCTGAAGGATCATTTCTCGCAGCGGAGGCGCCATCCGATCGAGAGCGCCATCGTAGGTCGAACCGATCCCGACCCAGAGTTGCGTGATTCGGGCCGCATCGTAAAACTCCCGCAGCAGTGGCAGAAAGCCTTCCAGTTCCCGGGCGTCGGGGGGGATTAACTCCCGATCGTAGGCGAACTCCAGAGCGGGAGGGTCCGTCAGGCTCAGAGCAAGAGAAATGTATCCCGCAAGTTGCGTTTCATCCAGAGCATCGCCTTTCCGCCCGGTGTAAAACTCTCGGAGGCGGCGAATGAGGTCACCATCAATCCCGGAGACCGCATCCCGGACCCTTTGCCGCACCGGGTGATACTGATCTGCCAGTTCGACGTCGAATCCTGCCGCGTTGAGAGCGGCGACGACGGCGAACACCCGCACATCCCGTTCAATAACGGCGGTCACACGCTGTGCCTGAGCGGGACCGACTGCGATGGGAAACCAGAGGCAGAGCATTAACCCCAGATGTTTACGCGACATGCAAAGCATCATAGCATGGGGAGTTGGAGGAAATAACGGGGATGGACATCGGCATTTCGACCTGCACCATGGGCGACCAGAAGCTGAGTCCGGCCATGCTGGATAGACTGCTAGAGGCAGGATACAAACAGATCGAACTCTTCGCCAGCCGACCTCACTGGGATTACCACGACCGGGCCCTGCGAAAAGATCTTGCGCGTTGGTTTCAGTCCAACGACGTCGATCCGCCCTCCCTCCATCTTCCGTTCTGCGAACGGATAGGACACCGTGATGTCCGTTGGATCTCGGCCCTGAGGGCGAACGAACGTGACCGGGGACAGGCCATCGACGAGGTGAAGCGCGCACTGGAATTTACCGACCTCCAGCCCGTCGCCCATGTCGTGGCACATCTCGGCTCACCGAATGATGATTTCAACCCGCTCGGGTTCGAGCGCGCGTACTCTCTCTTGCGCCATGTCTCGGAATTTGCAGATGTGAACATCCTGATCGAAAATATCGGGAACGATTGGTCAACCGTCGAGCGGATCCGGGAGTTCCTGACAGTGGCCCAGCTAGCGGAGATACGGATCTGCTACGATACCGGCCACGGAAGGTTGCAGGGACCGCTTCCTCGACTCGAAGGCATCGGGGCGATCCACCTCAGCGACAACACCGGCAAGGACGACGACCATCTGTGGCCATTCGAAGGGGAGCTGAACTGGCCTGAGCTCGCAGCAGAACTTGTAAGATCGGACTTTGAAGGCCCCATGACACTGGAAGCTTCGGCTCCAACCGATGTGTCCCGGGGCCAAGGGTACCGGAGCCGCCTCGAAGATTTGATCGCCGAGGCACATGCTTCATCCATCGACTTCGAGCGGAAATACGGACTGGGCTTAAGAAACGATGACAACGATCTACATTGACGACATCGGCAACAACGTTGGCAAGGAAATTACCATCCGCGGCTGGCTTCACAACAAACGCTCCAGCGGCAAACTGCGGTTTCTTATTCTGCGCGACGGCACCGGCTATTTGCAGGCCGTTGTCTTTAAGAATGCCGTACCTGAGGAGACGTTCCAGGCGGCGAGCGATTTGACCCACGAGTCTTCGTTCACGGTGACCGGTACCGTGCGATCGGATGAACGCGCACCCGGGGGTTACGAAATGGACGTGAACGCGATCAATGCCTTCCAGATCGTGACGGCCGAAGAAGAGTTCCCGATTACGCCGAAGGAACACGGGATTGAATTCCTGATGGACCATCGGCATCTGTGGATTCGTTCACGCCGCCAACGCGCCATACTCAAAATCCGCCACGAAATTATCCGGGCCGCGCGGGAATTCCTCGACGACGACGGATTCACGCTCTGCGACACACCCATTCTGACTCCGGCGGCATGCGAAGGAACCACAACGCTGTTCGCCGTGGACTACTTTGAAGAACAGGGATTCCTCGCCCAGTCGGGACAACTCTACAGCGAAGCCACGGCAGCCGCTCTCGGAAAGGTCTACAATTTCGGACCGACGTTCAGGGCGGAGAAATCGAAAACCCGAAGACATCTGACCGAATTCTGGATGGTGGAACCCGAAGTGGCATACGCCACCCTGGACGACGCCATGAGCCTTTCCGAGCGATTCATCAGCCACATTGTCGGGCGGGTACTGGATAGACGTGGAGAGGAGTTGCGTGACCTCGAACGTGATGTATCCGCGATCGAGAACATGACCCCTCCTTTCCCGCGCATTGCCTATGACGAAGCCATCGCAATACTTCAAGAGAATGGCTCGGAAATTCAGTGGGGCAGCGATTTCGGCGGCGGCGACGAAACGATTCTATCCAAACATTTCGACAAGCCCGTCATGATCCACCGCTATCCATCCGCGATCAAGGCCTTCTACATGGAACCGGATCCGGCCCGGCCCGAACTCGCGCTCTGTGTGGATGTCCTGGCGCCGGAGGGCTATGGAGAAATCATCGGTGGCGGCCAACGCACCGCCAGCCACGGACTTCTTCTCGAACGTCTCGAAGCCCACAAACTGCCACGCGAGGCCTTCGAGTGGTATCTGGAACTGAGGAAATTCGGATCGGTGCCGCATGCAGGCTTCGGAATGGGAATCGAACGTGTGGTTGCGTGGATCTGCCACCTCGACCACGTCCGGGAAACAATCCCGTTTCCCCGGATGCTGAACCGCCTGAGTCCATAATCTCGTACATCAGGAATTCCCAAATTGAGATCGCGCCCTGTCGCGCGTTCAGAAGACCATCCACCTACTGCGCCTCTCCCACGAACTCCCTGTAAATCTCCTCGACGCGCCGTCGCGTATCGGCAAGCGATCCGGAATTATCAACTACGAAATCGGCGTGCCCGGCCTTCTCAGGCAGGGGCATCTGCGATTGAATCCGGGCTTCAATACCGTCCGGCGCCAAACCCGCCCGATCCCCAAGACGACGGCGCTGTTGTTCCGGCCGGCAGGTAACGACGACCAGACGGTCGTATCTCCGGTAGCTCCCCGTCTCGACCATCAGCGCAGCATCTACGATCGCGATTGCATGGGGGTCTTCGCGCCGGGCAGCGTCCAGAAACTGATCCTGACGTTCCTTGATCGCAGGGTGCACCAGAGAATTCAATTTTTCTCTTCGGAAAGGAGCGCTGAATACGATCGCCCCCAGTCTGGCACGGTCAATCCGTCCCGAATCGTCGACAATCTCAGGACCAAATTCTTGAACAACTTTTTCGCGGACTGCTTCCCCGGGTTCGAAGAGTTCGTGGGTGATCCGGTCTGAATCAATCAGCCAGCAACCCAGAGCGACGAACATCTCACCCACCGTCGTCTTGCCGCAGCCAATCCCTCCGGTAAGACCGACGGTCAACACTACAGACCTCTCCGCAGGCGGGCTCCTGTCAGGGTGTTTTTCATCAACATCGCAATCGTCATCGGGCCTGCGCCTCCGGGCACCGGAGACAACTTCGAAGCCACCTTGAGCGCCTCCTGCTCATGCACGTCTCCGGCCCATATGTAACCTCTCTTCTCGAACTGTTCCAACCGTGCGGAGCTGGCCCCGAACAAACGCTCCACCTCGGCCCGGTCGGTCACCTGATTCGTGCCCACATCGATCACGACCGCCCCCGGCTTTATGAAGTCACCGGTCACCATGGCAAGGCGGCCGATAGCAGCGACGATGATGTCGGCTCCACGCGTGATGGATGCGAGGTCACGGGTGCGCGAGTGGCATATCGTAACCGTCGCGTGGCGGTGCATCAGAAGCATGGCCATCGGCTTGCCCACGTCATCGCTACGGCCCAGGACGACCGCGCAGGCACCCTCGATGGGAACGCCGGACCGGATGAGCATTTCCAACACCCCGAGTGGCGTGCAGGCGACAAGGTTCTCGTGGCCGAGGACGAGTGATCCGATATTCGAGGAATGGAAACCGTCGACGTCCTTCGAGGGGTTCACAGCCTCCAGGATCGTGTGTTTGTCGATGTGTGCGGGCAGCGGCAGCTGCACAAGAATACCGTCGATGGAGTCGTCCTCGTTCAGTGCGTGAATGTGGGCAAGCAGATCCGACTGTTCGATGTCTGCTGATAAGACAAGCTTCCGGCTGGTCATACCCAGCCGCTCGCACATGCGCGCCTTCATCCCGACGTACGAAGCCGATGCGGGATCCTCGCCCACGAGAACGACGGCCAGTCCCGGGTTGATTCCCATCGCTTTCAAGGACGCGACCTCGACTCCGACTTCGTCCTGAACTTCCCGTGCGATCAGCGTTCCGTCGATTAAAGTTGCTGTCATAATAGGGCCCTCTCTATAAAATAGGCCTCATAATACACCGATTCACGCGGACCGAATGACGTCTACAATTTGACCATGTCCTCCCTGTTCACACTCCTGATTGCATTCACGATTCCAACCGAGACCGTCGAGCGCGCGTTCGATTTTTTCGAGCGCGGGGACTACGAAACCTCTGCGGAATTGCTCGATCAGGCTGCGGCTATCGATCCCGAAGAGTTCGCGCTCAACAATCTGCACTACCTGAGGGGGCGCATCGCCCAAGAACAGGGTGATTGGAGGCGGGCCGAAACTGAATTCGCCAATGTGAGCGCTGGCAGCGTCCTTCATAGCCTCTCGGTGTGGCACCGCGGAGCGGTTGCACTCGGCGACGGCCGCACCAATGACGCGATTCGATTCCTAGATTCACTAGGCCCCGGATTCCCGGACACACTTCGACTCGAGTTGGCCGCTGGCGCTCCTGAAGATGTGGCGCTGGCAATCACCCGGACTGTTTCCAATCGCGCGTCTCAGTGGATGCAAGCGTCGATACTCGGCGACGAGGCCGCGATGTGGCGCCTGCTGGAGCGGAATCAGGGCGACGAGTTCGCGCTCCAGGCTGCCCGCAGACTGGACGGACGGCCCGCGACCCGGACCCAGAGTCTCCGTCTGGCAAAGACATTCCACACCCATCGCATCTTCGATCGTGCCGAAGCCATCTATTCAGCGCTGCTGGAAGACCGCACCCAGATCGGAGCCGAGGCGCATTACGAACTGGGACGCACTTACTTTCAGCGAGGCCGCTACGACGACGCCGTAGCCGTATACCGGGCTACGATTGAACGGTTCCCCAACACGGATTGGGAACGCGACGCGGATCGGCAGATTCCGACCACATACTGGCGGAAGCTTGACTATCCGGCCGCTATTGCGGCCTACGAAGCATTGATCGAAAAGTACGACGAGCCGGATGTGTATCACTCAGCTGTCCGCGACATGGTCGATGTATATCGTTCCATGGATGACGTCGGTAATGCCCATCGACAGATCGAACAGGCTCTGGGGGCGAATCCAAGCCCCAGGGACCGCGCAGTCCTTACTTTTACGCAAGCAAAGATCCACTATGGCGAAGCGCGTTACGTCGAGTCCCTTCGGCTGTTTCAACAACTCCGTACGATGCGGACCCGGCCGGCGCCCAACGGCACCGATCAAACCGAAATCCGTTTCTTTGAAGCCGCCAGCCTGGACAAATTGGGGCGCACAGACGAAGCAGACCGCATCTGGACGGAGCTTTCCGGCGATCCCTTCAATTACTACGGACTCCGCGCGATCGACAACAACCGCCTCAACACGAATTCAACCTTGGCGCTTCAACAAGTGGTCCAACAGACAATGACTTCCACCGAACTCAACGCCTGCAATCCCGACCCAAACCTTGCGGTGTCGGCCACCGCGCGGGAACGCCGTCTCTCACGAACGCGCGGATTCCTGACCCCCGGATCGTCGGAAACCGACATGGTCGGCGAATTGGTATTTCTGCGACAGTGGGACGAAGCGTTCTTCTGGGCAAATCGTGCCGCCTCCAGATGGAGGGACCAGGCGTTGGCGGACCTTGCGTACCTGGCTTCGGACTTCAGGCGATCGATGTTTTACGCTGACCGCTTGAGACCACCCGAAGATACGGAGTTCTTTTCTCTGGATTCAGACTATTCCCAGGAAACGCGGGTCCTGATGGGCATGCTCTATCCAACCGCTTTCGGGGAAATCGTGTGCCGCGAAGCCAGAGCCGCGTCGGTCGACCCGCTCTGGCTCCATACCATCATCTGGCAGGAAAGCCGTTACGACGCGGGTGCCCGATCCGCTGCATCGGCTCGCGGACTGATGCAGTTTATTCCTGAAACCGCAACACGCATCGCCAGGGAAATCGGCCTCGTCGGTTTCGGGCTTGACGATCTTTACAGACCGGAAGTCAGCATTCGCTTCGGTGCGTATTACTGGGCCGAATTGATGCGCAAATTCCACAGCCCGGAACTCGCCCTGGCCGCGTACAACGCCGGCGAGCGGAACGTTGAACGCTGGAGAGATAAATCAAATCTGAAGGATATGGAAAGTTTCGTATCCGACATTGGTTTCGTCCAGACCAAAGCCTATGTTCGAGAAATCTTCGCGCTTTACGCCAAATACGCCCACCTTCAGTAGCGCTCTGATGTCAATTCGAACCCGAAATCCGTTCCCGCCGTCTATCATCAGGAGACCGATCGGCGCCTGAAAGGCCCGAATGTCAAGCCGGACTATGAAACGCGAGAACCTAATTTTCGGAATGGTCTTCCTCGTCATCATCGTGCTGTCGATGCTCGTCGTCTGGCCGTTCGTAACGTATATTGTCATGGCAGGTGTCCTGACCTACACTCTGTTTCCCGTATACGCCTTTATTCGCAGCAAGACCGGCCACCCGCGCATCAGCTCGGGAATCTCTATTCTCCTGGCTCTGGTCCTGATGGTATTGCCCTCGTTTCTGATCGCCCAACGGCTGGCGCAGGAAGTGTCAGGAGCCTTCACAACGTTCGAGCTGAGCAACGTCCAGCGTCTCGGGGATTATCTCAGTGGGGTCACCGGCAACCAGTTTGATTTTCAGGAGATGCTGGAGTCTGCGTTCCTGCAAGTCCAGGAATCCATCGTCGAACTGGCACCCGACATCCTCGGATCACTGACCGAGCTGCTCCTCGGCGTTTTCATCATGTTCTTCGTCATGTATTACGCCTTTCGGGACGGCGAGGTTTTCTTAGGTCACGTGAAGCAGATTCTGCCTCTCGAACCGAGCCTTAAGGAAAAACTGTTCATAGAGGTCCGCAACGTCACTCAGGGCGTGCTCTATGGACAGGTGATGACGGCTGTGATTCAGGGCTCGGCGGCTACCTTAGGATTCATTATTTTCGGTGTCGGCAACTGGGTCTTCTGGGGCGCAATCATGATTGTCCTGGCCTTCCTCCCGGTGTTCGGCACACCGCTGATCTGGGTCCCTGCGGCCGTCGACAAGATGTTGGCCGGGGATATGTTCGAAGGCATTGGACTGCTGGTATACGGCGTCTTGATCGTGACGAACATCGACAACCTGGTCCGGCCCAAGCTTGTCAGCGAGCGATCGAAGGTCCACCCGGTCCTCGTCATGGTGGGCGTTCTCGGCGGCCTGAAAATGGTGGGCTTCAGCGGGATGCTCGTCGGCCCCCTGGTCCTTGCGTTGCTGGTTGCGTTGATCAAATTCTGGGAAGAAGTCTACATAAACAAGATGCCGGCCCAATAGTCGAGCCAACCCGACCCGTAGACTGTAAGACAAAAATCAGGAACCGCGCCGATGAGTCCGGCCGTGGAAACAGACGGGCGGGGGCGCAACCCACCGCGATTCACTATTCCTAAACAACTCCAATCGCGTGCAGGAACACCAGGACGATTCCCACGGGAACGACGAACTTCAGCAACAGCAACCAGGCTTTGTAAAAAAACGCCAGCTTGCTACCTTCGAGAAATTCGCGGTGGCGGATCGCGTCGTCAAGACGCCATGCCGTAAAGACGGAAATGCCCAACCCGCCGAGAGGCAGGATCCAGTTCGTCGCCAGATAATCGAAGGTATCAAACCAGTTCCGTCCGAATACACCGGCAAACGACTCGCCAAACAACGCGGTCCCCCCACTGAGTGCCGACGGTATTCCGACCAACGCTATGATTCCTCCAAATATCAACACGGCGCGGTGCCTCGGCCATCCCCTCTCATCGATAAGGTAGGAAACTGCCACTTCGAGCAGCGAGATCGCACTCGTCAACGCCGCAAAAAACAGGAGCCCAAAAAACACAACGGCAAAGAACGTGCCGGCGCCCATTTGGCTCAGAGCGATCGGCACACTCACGAACACAAGACCGGGCCCCTGCCCCGGCTCCAATCCGAATGTGAAAATAATGGGAAACAGAACCATACAGGCGGACAAGGCAATAATGGTATCCAGAATAGAAACAGTGACCGCCGCCGACACGATGTCGTCACTTCTCTTGAGGTAGCTGCCGTAAGTCAACATCGCACCCATCCCAAGGCTCAGAGTGAAAAAGGCGTGCCCTAGAGCTTCCAGTACGCCCGCCGCCGTCAAGCTCTCGGTGTGAAACCCGAACACAAAATCCACAGCCTGGCTGAAGCCTTCCATCGTGAATGCGTTCACGAGAAGAATCACGATAAAGGCAAACAACATTGGCATCAGGATCCGCGCCCAGCGCTCGATTCCTTTGCTGACGCCTCCCCAAACCACACCAACCGTGATTGCCATGAAGATCAGGTGCCAGAACACGTTCAGTCCGTTCGACGTGAACAGCTCGCCGAATACCGGGCCAACGGCTTCCGGGCCGAGGCCGACAATCTGTCCCGTCAGTGACAGATAGGTGTAGTGAAGCGCCCAACCGGCGACAACGCTGTAATAGGAAAGGATGACGAAAGCGGCAGCAACGCCCAACCAGCCGAACGTAACCCAGAGCCCGCCACCGAGTTCCTTGAGGGCCCCTACAGGCGACTTCTGGGTGGCTCGCCCCAGAAGTATTTCAGCCGTCATCACGGGCAAACCGACGAAGGCGACACAGCCGAGATAAATCAGGACAAATGCGCCGCCACCGTTGACCCCCGTGATGTAGGGAAACTTCCAGACGTTTCCCAGCCCGACCGCTGAACCAGCCGCGGCCAGGACAAATCCGAGTCGCGATCCCCAGTGTCCCCGATCCGCCACGATTGCCTCCTCTTTTCGCACGCTTCAATCGACGGGGCCTATGGTAACATTCCCGCGCCAACGTACCCTGCCCCGACCAAACGGGGTCGTCACGAGGTTCGAACATGAGCGCATCAGCAGAAGAAGACAACTCGAAAAAAGCGGACCAAGTCGCAGAATCCCGCGTCGTCATGGTCCGCGGTTCTGGCCAGGGCCTGTCTCAGGAGATTATCGTGGGGCCGCACCACCTGGCCTCAGACGAACCCGAAGTCCCCGGGACCGACACCGGCCCGACTCCGTATCAGTTGCTGAGCGCAGCACTGGGAGCCTGTACCTCGATGACTCTCACGGCATACGCCCGCCACAAGGAATGGCCTCTGGAAAGCGTGACCGTAGTCCTGACCCACGGGAAGATTCATGCCCAAGATTGCGCCGAGTGCGAAACCCGGGAAGGCAAAGTGGATCGTATTGAACGCGCCATCGAACTGGGGGGCCCGTTGAACGAGGAGCAACGCTCGCGATTGCTGGAGATCGCCCAGCGATGCCCCGTTCACCGGACACTGACGTCGGAGATCAACATCCAAACCCGGCTGGTGGGATCGGGCTAGTGTTGTGAGTCACAAATTCGTTCCTCATTGTCGTGTCTCAGTCCGACCCGATTGTCTTATTACTCTGGACGCCTCGGCTACCGCCTCTTTAATATAAAAGCCGTCCACCCGCAGCGAGGAACGCTGCGGGTTCTTCCGGGGACCACTTCACCATTCTGCCGATCCATACAGGCCTCGCCATCAGGATGATGGTGAAGGTCGCCGGTCGTTCGGCCCTCCGCGCTTGACGCGGTAGAGATGGTCGGCCGATTGAACGACCGAGCGTATCTTATATCGGGAACTTCTGACTCAGGACACTAGCAGCTGGTGGCAGAAGTCTCGCGGGACCTTAACTGCCTTCAGCGGGCTCTTCCTCCAGGACGGGCACCGCATTCGTGTCTTCCCTGTTCCCCCCTTCAGGCGCTCCGTCCTTTATTTGCAGCGAAAGGAAAACGACGACTGCGGCACAGGCCGCACCTGCGAAGAACGGTGCCGTGTGGCCGACGTGTTGAAACAACATCGTGGCAACCAGGGGCGAGGCGGTACGCGACACACCTGCAAAGGCCTGAGCGGTTCCCATCGTCGTCCCGAGCTCTGATTTCTCGGTCCATCTCGAGGTGAGCGCCGTTGTCGAAGGAAAGGTGAGTGCGGTCCCAACGGACATGAGAGACATCAAAGCCAGCAAAACAAAGAGCTCACCGGCTAACGGGAGGCTCAGGAACCCGATCAGGAGACTGGTTGCGCCCAGCCGCATCGTCCACTTTTCGCCAAAGTGACTGACGATTGGTCCAAGCAGAAGGGAGCGCATTACAACAGACAGGCAGCCGAGATACAGAAAGACGTAACCAATGTTTCTCTCCGTGATGGCGAACTCAAATCCCAGGTACAGGGTTATGACCGAAGTAAACGCCGAGAACGCCAGCATTCCAAGAGCGTAAATCCAGACCAACTGTGAAATCGTGCGGGTGGGGTGCCGGACAATCGTCCAGGCCGTTTGCCACACCGGTTGCCGCTTTTTTGTCCGACTCTCATCGTTTGCTCCGGATGATTCCAGTAGCCATCCCCAGGCAAACACGATGTTGACCAGGCACAACCCGGCCGCTACAAGGCCAGGAGCCCATTGTCCCCAGTATGCGGCGGTCGAACCGACAACTGGGCCGATCATCACGCCCGCCGAGGTTGCAGCCGAAAGCCAGCCAAGCGAACGGGTTCGATCCTCCGGTGGCACCGTGTCTGCCACATAGGCGTGGAGCACTCCTGTGGTGCCTCCACCGGCGCCCTGAATAAACCGGGAGGCCAGCAAGAGCCAGAAAGTGTTCGCAAACCCGAATACGACGTATGAAATCGCCGACGCAGTCAGACCGATCAAGAGGGCGGGCCGGCGCCCGTACCGATCTGAAACACGCCCCCAGAGAGGTGCCGACATCAACTGAGCCATCGAAAACGACGCGATGATGAGGCCGATCAACTGGGGGGAAATATCCAGATCCAGGGCGTAAAACGGCAGCAGCGGCAAAATCATCGCGAAGCCGAGCATGTCGACGAAGGCTACCGCGATCAATACCGACAGGCCTCGAAACTGAGCCGACTTCGAAGATCCCGATAGTGCTGTATTCACTGAATCAGATATGAAAATTAGGGTTATCCACCGGACACCAGGACCTCAGCCGAAACATCAGGCGCCGTCGTGTCGTCGGGATTGTCGAGGTATCCGTCAGGGAGGGCCACCTGCTGGCGGCCACCGCGCTTGCCTCGCTTCATACGCATCGCCGAAATCGGAAAGGGCTGTTCCCTGTCGACGTCCAGAAAACATTTCCTTAACTCCTCGACCGTTCTCACCTGCATCATCTGGTCTCTGACGGCGGAGCTCAGGCTGAATCCCTTTGTATACCAGGAAGCGTGACGGCGGAACGCAACCATGGCCGTTCTTTCTCCGAACCAGTCGACGAGGTGTTGTGCGTGCGCAAACATGGTGTCGAGCACTTGACCGAAACCCGGAGGGTCACCCGGTTCGCACCCTGAAAAGACGTCCGCCAGGTCGCGGAAGAGCCATGGGCGACCCAGGCAGCCCCGGCCTACAATGACACCGTCACACTGTGTCTGCCGCATCAGGCGAAGAGCATCGGAGGCCTCCCAGATGTCTCCGTTCCCGAGAACGGCGATGCGGACCTTGGATTTGAGTTCGCCGATCGCCTCCCACTCGGCTGTCCCGTAGTAGAGATCCGCCGCGGTGCGCGCGTGGAGGCCAACCGCCGCACAGCCTTCCTCCTCGGCTACACGGCCCGATTCCAGATACGTCAGGTGATCGGAATCGATTCCCAGGCGAAACTTGATCGTAACCGGAATCCCTGAGGCAGAATCCACCGCCGCTTTGACGATGCTCCGAAGCAATCGCGGCTTCAGGGGAATGGCCGCGCCACCGCCCTTGCGGGTGACCTTGCGCACGGGACAGCCGAAATTCATATCCAGATGGTCGATCTGCCCCTCGCCCACCAGTCGTTTGACCGCTTCCGACACGTAATACGGATCCACGCCGTAGAGTTGCAGGCTGCGGGGCATCTCGCCGGGCCCGAAGCCAGCAAGTTTGAGGGTCTTCCGACGACCCTCCACCAGCGGTCGAGCACTGATCATTTCGCTCACGTACAGGCCGGCACCAAAGCTCCGGCAAATCGAACGGAAGGGATAATTGGTGACTCCGGCCATGGGAGCCAGCACCACCGGCGGCCAAACCGTCAGATTCCCGATGACAAGGGGGCTGAATTCCCCGGGACTCGCGAGGGGAACGCCCTGATTCAACGGGCTCTTGTAATGCAACTGCATCGTCCTGATCTTACACCATGCAAACGCGTTGCCCCTCGCTTCAACCCTCATGAACCGGTCGCCCTGTGCCAGATCGGCCAAATAGGACTAAGTCCCGGTTTTTCTTGCCGATGAAGCCGAAGTCTCTATCGGATCGAGAGACTTAAGTCGATAACGAGAAGTGAACTACCATGACTTTGCACTCGGATGTGACAGAAACAGCGACGGCGACCATCGAGAAAGCGCATACCGCGTTCGTCAGCCGCCAACCGATATATACAAAGCGTCTGGACGTCTACGGCTATGAACTCCTGTTTCGCGACAGCGTGACCGATCAGGCCAATGTCACCGACGGCGACAGCGCAACCGCACAGGTCATACTCAATTTCATTGAATTCGGATTCGACGAGATCATCGGAGACCGTCTGGCCTTCGTCAATCTGACTCGCAATTTCATCCTTGACGGCCACTGCCAATCGCTGCCGAAGGACCGCATTGTCGTCGAGGTGCTAGAAGATGTTACCGCTGAACCCGGCGTTGTTAAAGAGCTCGGCAATCTGAAGGATCAGGGATACATCATCGCCCTGGACGACTTTGTCTACGAAGACCGGCTCAAACCTCTGGTTGAATTGGCCAACATCATCAAAGTGGACCTCAGGGCGACCGATCCAGACTCGCTTGGACCGCTCGTGGATAATTTCCACAAGTACGATGTCCGGCTTCTGGCGGAAAAAGTTGAGACTCAAGACGAGTTTGAACTCTGCACCCGCCTTGGTTTCGATTATTTCCAGGGGTACTTCTTCTGCAAGCCCAAACTGATCCAAGGCAAGCAGATTCCAACGAATCGCCTGGCGGCAACCCGGCTGGTAGCCAAACTCCAGTCGCCCGACATCAACGCTCGAGATCTCGAAGAGACAATCCGCCAGGACGTCACGCTCAGCTATAAACTGCTGAGGTTCCTCAATTCCGCCCATTGTGGTCTTGCCCGACATGTGGACTCCATTGGCCACGCGGCCATGCTGATCGGGGTATCGCGGCTCCGCAACTGGGCAAGCCTGCTGATGCTGGCCTCGATGGACGATAAGCCGCGGGAACTGATGGTGACGGGCATTGTCCGGGCCAAGATGTGCGAAGAACTCGCAGCCGCAAACGGATTTCCGCTGAGCGAGCAGTTCTTTACCGTCGGTCTGTTTTCCGTTCTCGATGCCATGCTGGACAGTCCGATGGAGGACGTGCTCGACCGGATACCGCTATCCGATGAAATCGCTCACGCTCTGATCACACACGAAGAACTCCTCGGACGCATACTCAACTTCACGATCGCATACGAGCGAGGGGACTGGGAACGACTCTCAGAGTTCGGAAAGGCCCTGAAACTTGACCCGCCCGGCATTCGAAACGCCTACATAAACGCCATCCGGTGGACGAAGGAAGTCACACACGAAATGAATATTTGAACCGGAATGATGAGCTAAGAACCGGATCTGGCGAGCTTTCGGACTGTAAGCAGGAGCGAGGGCGTCGGGCTAGGATGCCAGACCCATCGGTTCCATCGCCATGGCCGCATACTTCTCCAGAGGCGAAAACTTGAGCCGGACACGACTTCCGCCCACGTTTGCGCCCCGATGATCCACGATGTCGGACAGCATTGTCATCAGGCAGTCATCCCGCAGGGTCATGTCCTCAAGGGTGATGGCCTCGGCAATAGACATCGAGATCGCAAGCGCATTGCCGTCCCAGTAGTGCAGGTGACGCTCGGAGGTTGGATCGGATTCCAAAATCGGTGCGGCCATTTCCAGAGGGAACCCCGGACTGACCCGCTTGCCGTCATCCATCCAGAACACGACGGCCCGAATCCCGGACGGAATCGCCTTCCAGATCGCTCTCATGGAGACCGAATCCAGCGTCTGCAGGGAGACATTGGGACGGGAAAAGGAAAACAATTCGGCGGCGCGCTGTACCCGGGTGTTACCCACCGCAATCAGTTCGAGATGCTGGCCATCGATCGATCCCAGGGTCTCCAGTCGTTCCGATGGACGCTGTCCCGCGTATATCCAGACTAGAGCGACTTTCTGATCCGTTTGAACCATGTGTTCCTCTTCGCCGGCACGGAAGTTGACAACCGCGCTCCCCTGTCTCATCGGCGAGCGGAGCTGATGCGTGTAGTCAAAATTATGCTATTTTCGGCCCGATAGACCGGTTGCCGATGCGGTCATCGGACACTGGCCGGAATCACAGCCGGCAGCCCCGGCGGTGAGTGAAATCGCCTTGCCGCGGGATGGCGGGTTTCGGGACATCCAATCGGTGTCGGAAAGCTTCCCGACGACCCCATGACTCGCATGGAAACCATCTTCAACCGGCAGATGGGTTGTCATACACCCACCTCGGTGACGATCAGCATTTCGACTGCATCCGTCCCCTCCACCGGGCCCTCCACGGGCTGCTGGACGCTGCCCGTGATGCTAGGCCTGTAACAGAGATATCGACCCCGACACCAACCCCCATCGGCCCGCAGGGTTCGAGCCCAACGGGGCCGTTTTCATTGTCGCTCCTCCTCGACTTGTTAGGAGGGAGTGTAGGCGCATTCCCTAGACCCCGCGACGTCCGGTCGTCAACCTGTCGCCGCCTGAAATCCGGCCCCGTTGCGCTCCGAACGCCACTGGCGATGGCTCTGTTACAGGCCACTAGCCAAGAAACTGCTCCAGAAAATCTAAGTACTCCGAACCCAGCCGGGCGGTTGTGAACTCCTGGCGGAAGCGGTGATGCGCCGCCTGACCGAGGGCATCCCTGTATTCGGCGTCCGCGATCACGTGACAGGCCCGTTCCACGAAGTCCGCGGCCGTGGATGCGATCATCTCGTCAAGTCCCACACAGACGGCGCCACGATTGGATCGCGCGTTGTCGGGATAAGCGCGCACGATTGCGGGCTTACCCGCACCCATCGCATCCAGTATCGACTGAACGTCAGCACTGGGAAACGATCCGAGATACAGATCGATCAAACGCATATACTCGGTCCCGCCCATCGGTTGCACAAGAAACCTCACCTGGCCCAACACATCGCGCGCATGCAGATAGGACCGGGCGCGCCGGCTGTCTCCCGAACCTACAAACAGGTGGAGATGCCCCGGCGACCGCCGGAGAATTTCGACGAGAACCTGGAGGAATCCGTCGTCCGACGTCGTTCGGGCATCGCCGAATGTAGCCGAAACAGTCTCGAACAGTCCCAGATCGGCGCGGCCTGGACTACGGAACCGGGCAGCGGAGGCGCCTGAAAGCACGCCTGACGAATCCAGGCCTGTTACGGGCGGAATCCAGCGGCTCGGACGATCCCGAAACTGGGTTTCATCGAAGGCATCTTTGAAGAGATGAACCGCACCATCAAACAGGTTTGCGTCCATTTCCATGTCATGATTGACATTGACCTGCAAGGGAACCGGTCTGAGCGCAGCCACATGGGCCGTGATCTGCTCGCCCAGATCAGCATGGTAGAGGGCGAGGTCGCAACCGGCGCTCGAGATCTCGGAGGCAACCCGATCTGCGCGCTCGAGAAAATCACCCTCAACACTGCCCGTCGAGACCTGGGCGCCAATTTCCACCATCGAAGCGGCAGTGTAAGGCCCTGGATTGAAAAACCAACAGGAGAAACTTTCGGTCGTAAACACGCGCGACTCGATGCCGGCATCACTCAGGCTATGACACAAACCGCGCACGTAGTGACTCACAGGACCCGGCAATAGAGATCCGACAACATGCGCAATGCGGAGAGGACTTCCGTGGAGCCGTCCGCCTCGACTCACCCCGGAACGTGCCCCCGACCAGTCTTCTAAAATCGCCCCAATTTGACGCGACCGGTCCCGATCCAGGCCCGCGTACAATGCCCTCTGAAAGTAGTCCAGGGCGGAGGCCGGGTCGTCGGTCAGGAAGCGCTGCCCCACCCGAAACGCAGCATCGGCGAGACGCTCGGTTTCGCCGGAATAGTGCAAGGCCAGCGTATAGGTGTGGTTGAGAATATCGGATGCATATCCGGAGGCGTGTACGGCGGGTTCGAGCAATTCGACCGCGCGCGCATAGTCCCGCGCTTCGAATGCCCGGAATGCCGCTTCGTAATTCACGATCCTGCCCGTGACATGTCCGGTCCCGAAGCGTACAGGGAAATGCCACCATGGAAGTTGCCAATTTCTTCTGGCAATCCGTGATGGTTATAATGGTCTTTGACGGGAGTGAGTAGGGTCCGGTGACTCTCCTGGCCTTCAAAGCCAGCGGGATGTCGGGGAACCGGCGTCCGGTGGGTTCGACTCCCACGCACTTCCGCCAGGATCGTCGGGCCCTCGTCAGCCCTTCAGGGAAGCGAGGGCGTCGGCCTCTGCTTCGAACGTGTCGAAGACCGTCAGAAGCTTCGTCATCTGCAACAGATCTTTAGCTTTCGTTGTCAGATTAAGAAGCTTGACGTCACCCTCCTTGTTCCTCACCGTGGTGTAGATCGAAACGAGTTCGCCAAGCCCGGAACTGTCGATGTAGCTGACGTTGGCGAGGTTCAACACAAACTTCAATTTACCGTCGTCGACGGCACCGCGCACAGTGTCCCGAAGATTGAGAACCGGCTCTCCAATTGTCAGCCGCCCCGACAGTTCCAGAACGGTCACCCCATCTTCATCGCGTTTATTAATTGATAAGCTCATTCAGCCTCCTTAAGACATCTAGGAGCCTGCGCCGTAGGATGATTTTCGACTCGGCGAATTACGCGAGATGGCGATCAATCGGTATCGGTGACCGGGGAATGGGCGTTTTGGACGACGAGGCGCCGATGGGTGCGCCACGGGTGCTTGAATCGAGCCTCGTTCGGCCTGATTTGCGGGCGGTATCCCTGTCATCAGGCTGCCTGAAGCCCCTGCATCCGCTTGACGTTCAACGCCAGACACACCAAGTTCCACTCGCCCTGGACCTTGTTCAGGCCGCGCAGGCTGAATCGGCGGAAACCGAGCACCTCCTTGATCCACCCGTTGGGCGCCTCCGACAGCCATTTGCGTTGGGCGTACTGCACCCGTCCCGCCGAGGTCGCCAGCTTCTCGGCCATGCGGGCCTTCGCCGGATGCCTGGCCGCGTCCACCGCGACCGCGCGCCGGCCCTCCCGGCCCAAGGCCACATAGCCGTCCACGCCGCGCGCCTCCAGCGCCTCAAGGTCGTCCTCGTTGCAGTAGCCCGCATCCGCCAGCACCGTCTCCGGCCGTTCCCCATGGGTGGCCTCCACCTCGTCCACCAGCGGGACCAGTCGACCCTGGTCGCTGGCGTTCGACGACACCTCGGTGGCGACGATCAACTGCTTCTCTCCCTCCACCGCCACCTGCGCGTTGTAGCACTGCTGAAAACCCTCCGATGAGGTCTTCATGATCCTGCTTTCGGGATCCGTGAAGTTGTCCTGCGCCTTCTCGGCCGGCTCGCCGTATTCCCGCTTGTATGGCCGCCCGCCCTTCCGGTTGCGCTTCGAACCGGGCTCGCGTCCCTGCGCTTCGTCGGCCTCCCGTTGCCTGGCCTCCAATCGCGCCCTGGCCGCCCGAATCGCCGCCAGCCGATCCTCCCGGCGGCGTAACTCCTCGGGTAACTCATCGCCGCGATACGCCTCCCCGAAACGCGCGTCCTCCGCCGCGTCGGTCTCCCGCGCGCGCGACAGCAACGCTTCGATCTCGCCCTCCAGACGCCGCTCCTCCTCCAGCATCCGACCGTAACTCATCGCCTTGCGCTTGCTGGCGTTGGCTCGAACCTTCGTCCCGTCGATCGACAACTTGCCGAAGTTCGCAACGCCGGTCTCGCGCGCCAGACGCACCACCTCCACAAACAGCGTCTTGAAATCCGCTAAATGACGGCGGCGAAACTCGCAAATCGTCCGATGGCTCGGGAAATTCCCCGCCGCCAACACCCGAAATGCTACGTCCTCCTCCAGCTTCCGCGCCAGCCCTCGGGAGGAAAACACCCCCGTCGCGTACCCGTAGATCATCACCTTCACCATCATCCGCGGCTCATACGGCGACTTGCGACGACCGTCCCCCTCGTAAGGCGCGTAAAACGCCGTCAAGTCCAATCCGTCCACCAGATCGCTCACATGGTGCGCCAAGTGCCCCTCCGGCAACCAATCCCGCATATCCGGCGGCAGCAGCAACCCCTGATCCGGCTGGTACGGGCGAAACGTCGTCGGCATCGCAATCTCCTCCTAACTGCGACACAATTATCTCATTCACTTCCTACGGCGCAGGCTCCTAGATTAAGACAACTTGATTGTGCAGACAATGTGACCGGCGCGTAGGTTAACTTCAACCACCGGCAGTTTCAAGAACGTTTTCTACAAGAATCGCGCGCTTTCACGGTGGATCGCTTCGGCAATGGGATGGCCTGATCCACGGTTGGGAAACTACGAATTGCACTGGGTCGGGTTCACCTCATCAAGTAGAATGTTCATGTTATCCGGATTATTCGCTTTGTCCATCATTGAATAGTGGGATCGTCCGATCGAACCAACGCGCCTTCGCATACAGCCGTGACACTCAATTCCAGGGTCTCCAGGACGATATTTCTTCCCCGACTCGCGTTCATCACGATTGTATTCTTAGTCTCCGTGGCCTTTGGTGTGATCTTCACTCAGGAATCCGCACGGATTCCCCTGAGTGCGGACGCCCTGTCGCGCGCAGCCGGAGCGTACGATTTCTCCTGGTCCCCGGACAGTGAAAACCTCGCATTCGTATCGGCGCAGGGCGGCACTTCAGAAATCTGGCTCGTGGATGCCAACGCCGGGGCTCCCCGACGCATTACCACCGATGGCCTCCCCAAGTCCGACCCCCAGTGGTCGCCCGACGGCACATGGATTGGTTATGTCGTCACTCAACCCGGTGGCCAGGGAGACATCCACGGAGTCCGGCCGGAAGGCGGCCCATCCATAGCCTTCGTTCAAACCGCGGCCGACGAATCCGATCCACGGTGGTCGCCCGAGGGCGCAGAATTACTTTTCGTCTCCGATGCGTCCGGCGTCCGGCAACTGATGGTTCTCGACCTTGAAGATGATTCAACCCGGCGACTGACGGAGACGCCGGCTTCAGAGCCTCAGTGGTCGCCCGATGGTCAGTGGATCGCGTTTGTCTCCAACCCGCGGCCGAACGACAATCGCATGGACAACGAAGACATCTTTCTTGTGCCCGCCGCCGGAGGACCCTCCCGGCTGCTGACGCCTGGAACGCAGCGCTATCGGGACTACTCGCCCACATGGTCTCCGGATTCGCTGCGACTGACATTCGTCTCCGAAGAAAGCGGCTTCAGCAACCTGTTCGTCGCCGACATCGAAAACGGGACCCGAAGAACGTTGACCGATCAGGAGGTGGATCAGTTTCATCCACGCTGGTCCCCGAATGGCGAAACGATTGCGTTCGTTCAGGTCACCGGGGACTTCGGTTTCCATGTCTGGACCATCCCCGCCGATGGCGGCCGTTCCGTTCAAATTTCGGACCGCGCGGGGACCAATGGAGGTTACAGCCGACGGATCGCCAGTCCACGGGGAACGCTCGCATGGTCACCCGATGCCGAGCGCCTGGCGTATACACACTCAGATCCGGCCCGCACATCCGATCTGTGGGTTGTCGCCCCCGACGGGGGACGTGTGACACCCCTGACAAATTCGGTGCCCCCGGAATTGCGGCAGGAAGCCCGGTTTACCCTACCCGAATTGGTCCGCTATCCCAGCTTCGACGGCACCGAAATTTCATCTCTGGTGTACCGGCCCCCGGGCAGAAGCCCGGATGAGCGATTTCCCGCAGTTCTCTTTTTCCGGGACACACTCGAGGGACACAACGCATTGTCCTGGAATCCGTTCATCCAGTCACTTGTGAGCAACGGTTACCTCGTTTTCGCGCCGAACGTCCGGGGATCTTCGGGTCAGGGAAGAGAGTTTCGGCAGGCCGCATTCAGCCTGGCAGGAGAAATCGATGTTCGGGACGCCTTTTTCGGGCTGGACCGCCTCGCCGGGGATGGACTCATCGACTCGGAAAGAGTTGGAGTATTCGGTGCCGGTACAGGAGGATTTCTAGCTACGGCCGCCCTGTCGCGCGATAGTTCCAGGTTCCAGGCTGCAATCTCTCTCGGGGGAATCGTGGACCTTGCAACTGCCTCGTCTTACCCTGCACTGACTGCCTGGACACGTTACATCACAGGCTCGACACCTCTGGCGGCGCCCGCGCCGTACTACGAAAGGTCTCTCATCAACTATGTCGATGCGCTGCGAACACCCATTATCTTTCTCTTTGGTAGCCATGACCGGAGGGCGCCCTTTCAACAGATCGAACAATTCGCTGTCCAGGCCGAAACCGAGGGCAAGTGGTTTGACTACAGGGTCTTCGAGAGTGAACCGGATGGGTGGCACCGTTGGCGCCCCACCTCAGTCAGGGTTGCGCTTGAAGCAAGTAGCGCCCTGTTTGAAACCTACCTGAGGGGCCGTAACCGCGAAATCCGCCTTACACGTAATCGCTGAGAACTCGCGAATGGAGAACGAAAACTACCAGCCTCGACCGAGTCGCGGGGGCAACTCTCCCGGATACCCGTCCAGCGTGCGCCGTTCCCCGTAGTACTTCCCCGCATCGTTGAGTTCGGCCCGACCTAGGGCGGTGTGGCACACGAGACAACTCCGGTCTTCCCTTTCCGCGATTTCGGGAGTTCCGTAAACACCCGGACTGAGCAGGATTACCGCAACCACAGAAACAGCTACGGCCAGTAAGAACTCTTTCAAGAAACCTTCGCCTGATCCCGCCATTTTTCGCCTGTTCCCGGGCTCAATCGGATACTGATGAGTGCACCACTTCTTGTGCTACGATACCACACAATGTTCTCGACAATTAGACGTGGGCCCGCGTCTCGGGTGAGCAGTCTGGCAGCGCGTGCGGTCAGTATAATGGCTGCAGGCGTGCTGTCGGTGTCCACATACAGCGCCCGTGCCCAGGACTTCACCTTGAGTGTGGACGTACCTGTCGTCAGCATCGACGTTTCGGTCACCGACGAAGCCGGACAGCCTGTAGACGGCCTGCGGGTTGAAGACTTCGAGATCCTTGAGAACGGAGAACCTCAACAGGCCCGCTACTTCGGGTCAAGCACGGCGCCCTATCACGTATACCTACTCTTTGACAGTTCCGGCAGCACGCGGCATAAGTGGAGTTTCATGCGCCGTGCCGCCCGGGGGTTCGTTGAATTCATTAAGCCCCAGGATCGTGTTTCGCTTGGGATTTTTGATGCCCGCCTGCGGACCCTCACCGATTGGGATGATTCCGGAGAACAAACACTGGATGCGCTGAACCCCATCACCAGCGGATGGAGGCCTGCCGGCACAACAGAATTCTATCGATCCCTCGAGCGTGCCATTGAACGATCGTTTAAAGGCATCCGGGAACGTCGCGCAATCATTGTATTGACCGACGGTCGGGACACATCCCTGTACAAGGAAATTCTCAGGCACAACCGCGTGATGAGGCCCGAGGACGACCGACGATTCGGCAAACTGTATCGGGCGGCTGCAGATCGAGGCGTTCCCGTCTACTTCATTGCTGTCAATACAGACCTCAATCTCGACGGCAACACCGAAGGGGCAGACGAACACCGGAACCTTGAGATTATCTATGGAGATTCTCCGGTACCGAAGCAGTACCTGGAGCAAGTGCGCGTTCGCATGGAACGGGTCGCCGAGATTTCAGGAGGTCAGGTGCTGTTTCCGAAAACGCTGGACGACGTCGTCCCGCTGTTTGAACAAGTTGGACGGACCCTGGGCCAAAGCTACAGTATTGGGTATATCCCGAAAATAGAGGGACCGGACCCTGTACTGCGGCGAATCGTTGTCAGGACGGGTAACCGGTTGCACTCAGTCCGACAGTCTCGTGCCGGATACTACGTGACTCCCCCAAACTAGCCCCAAAACAAGCGCATAACCAGTGGACAAACGGCCGGTTCACGGCCGTAAAATTGGAGGCATAAGCTCCCGTTCCCAGATCGCTTTTTCCAGGTATGCGGTTCGTGTTGTATCTGTTTCAGTTGCCGCCTCGCCGTGTCTGTTTGAAGGGTTGAAAGAAACCGGGACCTCGACCGCCCGGGCTCAGATCCATGATCGGGTCAGCATCGCAGAGGTTGACGCAACACATCCACGGCACGAAACAAGACTGGCAACCACGGGTTCCAGGCCATCAGCCGGAAGACGATGCGCCGACCAGTACGCACGAGCTGGCAAGGCACGAGCATGAAGGCGTTCAGGAACGTTTTGAACTCCATGCGTAGCACGGTCTGCTTCTCGGCCTGATACTTCTGGCCCCAACGTCCGGTTTCGGGCAGCAATAACGCAAACCACGCCTTCAGTGTCCAGGCCAGTGAGGCCATCACCATGTAGGCCCAGTTGCTGGTCTGATCCCCGACCGGCATCCCCAAGGCGTGTACGCCGTTCTTGAGCTGCTCAATAAGATTCTCTTGATTGCACCGTTGATTCGCACGCATCACGATCTGGTCCGCAGGATCCGCACGGTTGGTAATGTAGAAGAAGTACCGGATGTCGTCGAACAACACCTGCTCCCCTTTGGCCACCGACAGATTCTTTCGCACCACAACGACGCGGTAGTCCCGATCGCAGGCTCCGGGCCGATACGCAAACTCGGCCACATCCTCGCCCCGCAAGCGGATATTCTCAAAGTCACGCTCCCGAACGATCCGTTCCTTGACCTTGTCGGGACGCTGGCGGGGTTGGCTGGCTACCTCGTACTTGGCGGGACGTTCCAGGCGCGCCCAGCAGTCCGGCTCCAATTGGTCGGCCCGGGCCACCAGGTTTTTCATCGCGTCGATGCCGAAGATGAAGCCCACGCCCTGGTCGTCCCATCCATCCAAATACCGGGTCTGGCTGAAGTCGGTGTCCCCGCGCAGCAGGATCTGATCGAACCCCGCACGCTGGCACAACGCGATTGCCTGATCGAACCGTTTGGCCGCTCCCTCATGCGAGGGCCGGTTGCCGCTCCGGTTCACCAGGTATAACGGTTCGGCCGTGTTCGCCAGCGAAATCAACAGTGGGTGATAACCCCATGTCCCGTCGTAGGCCACGTCCATCCCGTCTTTGCATTCTCCGGTGGTTGGGGCCAATGTCCCGTCCGCCTCCAGAACCGCTTCCTCGAAAAACGCATCGGGCTGCTGGCGCCAGACTTTCAGCCGCACTTTATTGAACGTGTCCATCAGCGACTCCACGTCGTCTTCCTCAAATCGCCGGCAGAAGTCTCCCGCCGTGGTCGGATCCGGAATCCGCTGTGCTCCCAACGCGTCCAGATACACTTCGTCATTGCGCCGCAGTTCGATATCTTCCATACACGTGCCCCCACTCAACGCGTTGTAGGCGATGTTCAACACGTGATCCGATTCCTGGTAGGGCAGATGCCGCTTCAGCACATGCACGTCCTTGTCGATGGCTTCGATCAGTCCGGTCCGCCGCGCCACCTGATGCATCATTCCGATGCCGCCCACCGACAGACCCCTCATCCGGTCTCCCATCTCGTACCGGATGTTGCGCGCCGACAGCATCGGCTTCGCCTGATCTTTCCAATTCCGATCCCCAAGCCGACGCTCAATTCGCCGCTTGCGGTTCCTCATGTTCTTGCGCGTATAATCGTTCATCTGAAATGCCTCCTTCTCCAAAGAATCTGTCCAAGGTTTTTTTCGCACGGAGAGGGGGCATTTCGGGTACTTCGGCGGTTATTCCACTTTCAATTCCTCATCAATCACGCTTGTTCAGGGACTAGCGGCCTGTAACAGAGACATCGGCAGTGGCGCCGCTGGGTTTGCCAGGCGAGATCGCGAAGCGAGAAGGGCCACCGAGGTTTGATACCGAGGCCGCAGGCGCCGCTGTTTCAACATGACCCGGCTTTATCGTGCCGGACAAAGATATCGACCCCAACCCCCATCGGCCCGAAGGGTTCGGGCCCAACGGGGCCGGCTTCGCACATTGCACCGCGGAAATTCCCCCGCGGTCACTCAATCAGGCCTCCCGTCTCGAGGAGGGGCGGCCTGCGCCACAACCCTGTTGCCAGAACGACTGGCAACATCCAGCGCAATGGGCGCACAACCGAGCGTCGGCCGACTTCCAATCTACAAAGATGACCGAACCCGGCTGAAGCTCTAAAGCACCGCAGTGCCCACAGAGGGAACCGGAATTTGCGAACAAACGAGAACGGGGGGCGAACCGATCGGTTCGCCCCCCGTTCTTAGTGAATCAACTCTCGACTGTCTTAATTCGCCCGAAGCAATCGGACTTCAACACGCCGGTTCTGCTCCCGGCCTTCCCGGGTGTCATTCCCCGCTGTCGGATTTGCTTCCCCAAGGCCCACCATTTCGATCCGGAACAATGCTACGTCCTGGCTGACGAGGTAGCGTTGAACGGAACTGGCACGCCTTTCACTCAACGCGATGTTATACCCCTCGTCGCCCGTCGAATCGGTGAAACCCTGGACTTCCAGGAAGTCCCCCTGCTGAACCTGACCCCCGATCCGCCCGAGCGTCGCCATGGCCGCGTCGGACAAGGCGGCGCTGGACAGCGCAAAATTCACAGAAACGGTCTGTGCGACCGAGTAATTATTGTGTGCGTCGAACCGGCTCGCGAGCGCACCGACCAGGTTTGTTGCCTGATCTGCGCTCTGTTGCGCGGCTTCGGCCATTCGGTCGGCATCCGCAGCCGCCGCATCAGCGGCATCGGCGCTTTGCTGAGCCGCCTGCGCGGCGTTGTTTGCGCCAGCGATTCCCTGTTGCGCCCGGTTGTCTACCGCATCAATCCTCTCGGCATGCTCCTCACTCGAGGACTCCAACTCAGCAACACGGGCCTGGACCGGTGCGATCTGCTGATCAACATAGCTTCGAGTCGCACAACCCGACAGGGTCACAATTCCTGCCAGCATGAAGATTCCCAGAATTGAGAAACGACGATTTGAACTAAGCATTAACTTCCCCTTTTGAATTCGACTGATTTACCTACTCGTTTACCCAAGGGCATTCATCAGGAGTTCGAACCGAGACATTGCTCAGGATCGGGTCCCTCGTTCTGCACTCGTCAACCCAGCGCCGCAGTCCAGCCTGCCGGTTCCGTGACGCCCATAAGAGCTCCCTATTCTATTCAATTTGCCCGCATCAGGTATATAAGAAATCGTCAATAACTCCCCGTGCGTCCAGTTTATAACCCGGCCTACCCTGGACTCAGCGGCCCCGATTGACGGACTTCTTCAAGCCCGCACCGGGTGAAAACTTGGCCACCCGTCGAGCCGGGATCTTCAGGCTGGCACCTGTCTGTGGGTTACGACCGGTGCGCGCGCTCCTCTTCCCCACCGAGAAAGTCCCAAAACCGACAAGGGTTACTTTGCCGCCCTTCTTGAGCGTACGCTGTATCCCGTTCAGAGCAGAATTCAGAGCGTTTGTCGCCTGTGTTTTCGAAATCTTCGCATCCTTGGCGATGCGATCGACCAGCTCACCCTTGTTCATGGCAGCCTCCTACAGAGAATCTTGAACCCGCAGCTGTCAGGCTACGCCGACGCGCCGCTCAATGTCCTACGGCACCGGGGCGCTTTTTACCATAGGGTTTATAGCAAGTCAAGCCATACACCTACCGAACGTGCCGCCCGCCGTCGACATGCAGGATTTCCCCGGTGATATAGTCATTTTCGATCAGAAATACGACAGCCCGAACGACGTCGTCCGGACTCCCTGAACGTTTCAGCAGTGTCCGCTCAATCGCCAGTCGTTTCTGCTCCGGGCTGTAGGAATCGGGAAAATGAACCGGCCCCGGAGCGACGGCGTTGACATGTATCTGGGGTGCGAGCGCTTTCGCCAACCCTTGCGTCACCCCCAACAGTGCGGCCTTCGAAACACTGTAGGACAAATAACCTGTCCAGATCTTTTCGGCCGCGGGATCGGCGATGTTCAGTATTTTCCCTCTTCCGGATTCCCGCATCATGGCAGCGCAGGATCGGGCAAGAAAGAATGGCGCCCGGGCATTGGCGTCCATCTGTTTGTCCCACATATCCGGAGTGCTGTCTTCGAGCGTCCCGGGCTCGAATTCCGACGCGTTGTTGACCAGAATCTGAATCGACCCGAACCGCGATTGAATCGCTTCGACCAGTCGATCACGGGCTGCATCGTCGGTGAGATCCGCCTGAAACGCTTCACTGTCCGCTCCCAGTTCGCGCACCAATTTGAGGGTCTCGGATGCCTCGTCCCCGGATGACCGGTAGTGGATGGCCATACGGGCACCCCGTCGGGCGAGTTCGACAGCGATGGCCCGGCCAACCCGCCGTGCGGAGCCGGTCACCAATGCAATGGAGTCGGATATCTGCATTGTTTGAAAAGCGTCAAATTAGAACATAGATTACAGCCCGCATGATAGCCGATCAGATCCCTGAGCCAGAGGGTCGAGTCACGGAGAACACATCCCCCGTTGTTGTGCCCGGCAGGCCCCGCTTGCGACACCGGCGCCTCACCGATACCGGTCAGAACAGATTTCAAGCACACCGCGCTTCGGCTCCAACGGACTCCACGGACTCTGGATCGGTTGGATGAAGTTTGCGCAATATTAGGAATCGACGACAACAGAAGACGCGATCGAGCGTGTGTTTCGGAAAATATGGTCACGGCAAGGGTTGATCCATTCATTCCTGGAATGACCGGGGTGCTGATCGGTTCCGCAAGTGGCCGGCAATCGATTGCGGATCGAAAGCCGGCAATCGTTCGGAACTTTCATACTAGTGACATCAGCCATTGATTATGTGAGCCGTCCCCTCTTAAACTCCGAGGGCAATTTCACAGACAGCGCGCTGTTTCCGCGGTGGACCGTTGTCGGCAAGAAATACTCGCTCAGGAAATCGGACACTGGTCCGAATTTTCTAACTGCAAGGAGCTGTCTATGGCAAAGGAACTCAAGGTTGGCCAGAAAGCCCCGGACTTCACGTTGGAGGCAGGTGACGGCACCAAGGTCAAGCTTTCAGATCTGAGGGGGAAGAAAGTCGTTCTGTATTTCTACCCACGCGACAACACTCCGGGGTGAACACGGGAAGCTTGCGCGTTCCGGGACGGAATGCCTCAACTGAAACGTACGGGAGCGGTTGTGCTGGGGGTCAGCACCGACAGCGTCGCGTCTCATCAGAAATTCGCGGATCAATTTGACCTCAATTTCCCTCTGCTGGCGGACACGGAGAAGAAAGTCGTCGAAAAGTACGGCGTGTGGCAGGAAAAAAATATGTACGGCAGAAAGTCGATGGGTCTGGTGCGTTCGACGTTCATCATCGACGAAGAGGGCACGATCGCGAATATCTTCCCCAGGGTTAAAGTCGACGGTCATTTCGATCAGGTCGTCGATGCCTTAGTGGTGTAGCAGCCCGGCCCGATAGCCGGCAAGCTGATAATTCCGGAAGCAACCAGCCCGGTTGGAACGGGATCGGACTTCAGGAGCGATGATCGATCCAAACGGTGTATGTTGGGCGCCGGGAACCCGGTGCCGTAGACGCGTCCCGAAGCCACCGGGTGCACCGCGGGTGGAATCACCTACCCCAACCCGATCACTGATTGAAAGGGTTGGGTTGGGTAGTCGAAAAGGGCGAAGACTGATCACTCTGAAGACCGGCTGGCTGGCCGGGAACCTGGCCCGGAGCCGATGTCACCGCGGGGATCGTGCCAAACCCCGGAATCGCGATGAACTCCCACTCACTGTATATCGCTCGCTGGTTGTAGAGCTTCAGCGAGCTGTCTTCGTTCGCGGGAGCGACTCCCACCACACCACCGACGGCAAGAGGCTGATCCGCACCTGCTCCAGCCCCAATCTGTCCGGACCGGCTCCCCTCCTGCCCGGGCGGCTGGCTTTGCTGGCTGGGAGGACCACCAGCGGCACGACCCTCTGCGAACCCTCCACCACGACCCGCCTGGGAGGCAGGCGCGAATCCACCGGGCGCTCCGAACGGATTTGCATTGGGAGCGATGGGCTGGCCAAGGCCTGGCTGTTGGCTTCCGGTCGGATTGAATCCCTGTGGCCCTCCGATTTCAGCGCCGCCGGGCAAGCCTCCACCTCTTCCGCCTTCCCCGCCCCGGCCGTCACGGACCGCGTCGCCACCTGCCAGAGGTGAATCGGTCGCGCCAAAGCGCTGGGGCGTCCGTCCCTGAAACAGCTCAGGGCCGGCCGCTTGCTGGAACAATGTGGAACCATTGATCGTGCCGTCGGGATTGACGGTGAGCAATCGAAAGTTTTCTCCCGTTATCGGATCGGTATAGGCGCGGCGTAAATATCGAATCCCGTTGGTTTCGATCAAGGCGTCAGTGTTTGGAGGATAGATTCCGAGCTGGCGTTGGTATTTTTGAATCGCACGCACGTACTCTTGCCCGCGAAATATCAATTCTTCCTCGAGTTCCCGCTGGGCCTGAACGCGGTAGGCCGGCACGGACGCAGCCAACAGGATCGACAGCGCGGTAAAAAAGATGATCAATGCCGCCAATGCGAAGCCTTTCTGATCTGATCGGGGCAGGCTCATTCGGTAATCAGGGGCAGGCTTTGACGGCTTCCGAACTCCAGGTCTTCGACTTCGACAGACGCTTCGGTGACCGAGTGGATTCGATATCGCCCCATCACCACGTCCTGGGCCATCACAACGAATGACCGATCGGAGTCGGACAGGAGCGCGGAAATCTCACCGGACAAATCGACGACGGCATAACCGTTATACCGGAACGGAATCGCGGGCGATGGAGCCGAATCTGGCGCCTCAGCGACCGCAGCAGAGGGAGTGCTATCCCCGGGTTCAGGAGTCAGCGGAAGGGGAGCTTCGGACACAGGAACAGCGGGTGGGGGTTCCAGACCATACTGAAAAGGATTTCGCCCGGGTTCGGTGTCGGCAACCGACTGGTCGGTCAGGCGGTCGGCGTCGACAGCTTCGATCGTCAGCGATTCGGCTCTGAGAGACTCCGAGCCCTCTGCGGTATCGACAATGTCTGCGGGAGGCTCCGACCCCAGCTGGTAGATCTCGCGGCCCACCCATAGCGTCGCCACCAGCACGGCAAGCAGAATGAGCAATATCTTGAAGTGTTTGCTGTCGCTAGGATTCATAAGAAAAGTAGGTCGTCAGATTGAGCGAAAGGTTCAGCTCATCCATCCCATCCACCTGAGAACCGTTCAGGCCGATGGAATCCAGTATGAACACTCGATCGGCGCGTTCCAGCTCCCGAATAAACCGGGTGACGGCTTCATACGGCCCCCGGACAGGTATGTTGATCCTCACGGAATAGACTCCGAATTCAGGCTCAGGGTCCAGATCGTATTGCACCTGGCTGCGACGAATCCCCGCAACCTCCGCCAGTTGCTCAAGATCGGGCAGGACTGCGGCGAATCCCTCTTGCCGGGGTACGGTCCTCGCGGCCAGGAATCGAAGTCGCTCTCTTCGCGAGCTCTCCACTTCGATCTCGGCGTCCTGAAGGCGCTCCAGTCTCTGAACTCGGTCCATGCTTTCCTGTTCTAACCGTTCGATGGAAGCCTCCAGCCTGCGATTATCGGCCCGAACCGGCAGATACAAGATCAGGAAAGACAGCAGTGAGATGGCTCCAAGAATGGCCACGACGCTGGCGAATACGTATTGATGCTTTCGCCGTCGGTATATCCGGTTCACCGGACCACCCCCGATCGAGGCAGGTACTGGACCGTCATCGTCAATTGAATTTCCGGATCTCCGTCCACCTCACCGTGCGCCTCGCTGGATACGGCCACATCGCGAAAAGTGTCGGTCCGTTCCAGGTCGCCGATGAAGCGGCTCAGCGCTTCAATGCTCTGGCCGATCGCTTCCATCCGTACCATCACTGCACCTGAAGCATCGACCTGCGGTTGAAGCGCCACCAGATAAACAGTCGGCGGAATAATCCGCTCGATTTCGTCGAGCAGGAGCGTCCAGGAAAAACGCTGTCGTTCGATCACGGTATTCAGAAAGCGAACCTCTTCGATCTCGGCCAGCACCTCTGGACGCCTCAAGCGTGCGTCAATGTCAGAGATCTGATCCCCGAGCGACTCCCATTGGACCCGAGCCTCCTGTTCGGTCGCTGCCAGTTCCCGGACCCCTTCCAGATACCCGGACAGGCTGACGAATTGCCATGCGGAAAACGCCAACGTACCGATGACGACGAGGCTGAGCAAAACATTGACTACCCTGTAGCGGGGGAAGGGGTCGTTCGAAAGGTTCAGGTAATAATTCATGACGACGACTGGAGCACCCCGAGTGCCGGTTTATACACATCAGCCAATTCGGAGGAATGAAGTCGCCCGGTTCGAATGCCAATACCCGTATCCATGGCTTCCACTTCGGATTCCGCGATGCCTTCTCCGCAGATGATGGCCGTACTTATTCCGCTGCCCCCGAGCCTGTCCTCGTAATACATCAGCGTCGGGTAAACGGCGTCATAGAGCGAATCTAGAGCCACTTTCCGGTAGAAGCGCAACGTCCCGGCGATCAAGATCGATGTCGTAACCGATTCGGGGCCCTTCATAACAAACAGGACGTCACCCCCAACATCCGGCAGATTGGGCAGATCGGGCAATAGGTTGAGCGCTGCCGTCGTTGCCGGACTGATGATCCCGGCATGCAACCCCAACGATTCGACCAGTTCCTGATACTGATCGGCGATAACCTGTCGCGATAACGCGACGAGCAACCGCACGTGGCCGTTCTGTCTGAGCGTCTGATACGCGATGTGGGCCGAGTCGATGTCGAAAGGAACATTCTTTTTCAGCTTCCATCGGATGAAGGCCCGTCGCTCGCGGTCCGCCCCCGGCAGGGAGTCGACATCAAGAATTGTGATCCGCACTGCCTCGTCGGGTATCACAACGCACAACTCCGATCCCGAAAACCCGGCTCCGTCGAGCGCTGTCTGGACAGCATCGCGAACCGCCGCCGCGTCGATGATGTTGGCTTCCTTAAAATCGCCGATAAGGGCACCCGTAGCGACCGGGGCGACGAATTTGGAGGTCACCCTCTGGCGATCGGGCGAAGCTTGAATCGCGACGACACGGCAGGTCGTCAGCTCCACTGCCCATAGCGGCACATCGGGACCGAACAAACCTCCTATGCCTGAAAGGAATCCTCTGGTCAAACGAAAGTCACCCTGTTGATTTCCCGCAACGTCGTCACGCCATCCCGAACCTTCGACAGTGCGGAATCCCTCAGAAAAATCATTCCCTGATCGTGTGCGGCGCGCTTGATGTCGGCCGTCGGTTTCCGGTCGACGATCATTTCGCGAATCGAGTCCGACAGGTCCAACAACTCGTATATGGCCGTTCGCCCGCGGTATCCGGTGCCATTGCATTCCACACAACCTTCGCCTTCGTAGAAATCGGTGGTCGAATACTGATCGGCTGCGAGATTGGACTCCAGCAGCGTCTCCGCCGAATATCGCACGGCCTTCTTGCAATTGGTGCAGATCACCCGAATCAGGCGCTGAGCCAGAATGCAGTTGAGGGCAGAAACAAAGTTGTATGGATCGACGCCCATATTCAGGAACCGCCCCAGCACATCAACGACGTTGTTCGCGTGCACGGTGGTAAAGACCAGGTGTCCCGTCAACGCCGACTGGATCGCAATCTGGGCGGTTTCCATGTCACGGATCTCTCCGACCATCACCTTGTCGGGATCGTGGCGTAGGATTGAACGCAGGCCGCGGGCAAAGGTGAGGCCTTTCTTTTCATTCACGGGAATCTGGGTAATCCCGTTGATCTGATATTCCACCGGATCTTCGATGGTAATGATCTTGTCTTCGTCGCTGCGTATCTCCATCAACGCGGCGTAGAGCGTCGTGGTCTTGCCGCTACCGGTGGGTCCGGTGACGAGAACCATGCCATAGGGCTCGTTGATGTAGCGCCGGAACTGCCGCATTTCTTCTTCCGTAAAGCCCACCACGTCCAGGCTCAACGTGCGGAACTCCTTGGTGATCGATTCCTTGTCGAGAATCCGTATGACGGCATCTTCGCCATGAATCGAAGGCATGATCGATACGCGAAAATCGACCGATCGTCCCTTGTAGCGCGTCTTGAACCGGCCGTCCTGGGGGACGCGTTTCTCGGAGATGTCCAGTTCAGACATCACCTTGATGCGCGAAATGATCGTGCCGTGATGTTGCTTGTCGATCGGATCCATCGCGAAGTTCAGAGACCCGTCGACGCGGTACTTGACCACGACTTCGGACGTCCGGGTTTCAATGTGAATGTCACTCGCCCGGCGACCCAGCGCCGTGAAGATGATCGTATCGACCAGGCGGATGATGGGGCTGGACTCACCCTGAGTGATCTTCTCAATCGTCATCGCCTCATCGCCACCATCGTCATCACGGATCAGATCGAGCCTGAAGCCTTCAGTCGCTTCGTCCAGCACACGCTGGGTGGATTCCGATTTCTTCAGGAGTTCGCTGATTTCAGACTGTGCCGCTACCTTTATGATCAGTGGCTTGTCGAGGAGCGCCATTACCTCGTCCATTTCGACGAGATTGCTCGGGTCGGCCATGGCAATAACGAGGGATCCCCCATCCATGGAGAGTGGCACAAAGTTGTAACGGAACATCAGATCGACCGGCGTCGACCGAAGCAGGTCCACGTCCAGATGGGCGTTATCGAGGTCAACGAACTCGTATCGGTAGCGTTCGGCCAGGGCCCGTGCGCCTTCAGGTCCGTTGGCTGCCCGGCTGGATGCGTTGACGGCACCGATCGGTTGTTTCTCGTTCATCACACGTTACCCGTAACGGCAGGACTTCCTTGAAGGTTATGTCGCGGCAGCGCCAATGCTGAAAATGGGCAGATACAATGAAATTAGAATCGCCGCAACGAAACCCGCCACAAAGATCAGGATCACCGGCTCAACCCAGGCCAAGAGGGCCGTCAGCCTCAGATCCAGATCTTCATCATAGAAATCGGCGACATGGTTCAACATGTCGGGCAGAGCGCCGGTCTGTTCACCCACCTGAATCATCTCCAGTGCCAGTTCCGGAAACCTTCGCGTCGCCTCCAGCGAATCCGCCAGGGACTTTCCTTCCTGGACGCCGGTCCGACCGACCGCGATGGCGTCGGCAATCACGCGGTTGCCCGACGATTCATGCGCAACCTCCAGCGCGGAAACCAGTGGAATGCCTCCCGACAAGAGCGTCGATAGCGTCCTGGCCAACTGAGCGATCGCAAACATCGACATAATGGATCCTAGAACAGGCACCCGCAACTTGAGGTCGTCAATCTGAATTCGGCCGCGGATGGAACCGGCCCAAATCCTGAGACCGATGAGGAGTCCCACCCCCAGCGGTATCCCCAACACCAAGCCACTCTGGATGGTCGAGGAAATCGCGATCAGCACCTGGGTGGGCAGGGGCAATCCCGCGCCCAGACCTTCGTAGAGTTCCGCGAAACGCGGAATCACGTAGCCAAGGATCACACCGACCATTACTGTAGAAAGGACAACCAGAAAGGCCGGATAGATCAATGAATTGCGGAACTTTTTGCTGGCAGTCACGATGGTTTTCTCGTAACGGACATAGCGTTGGATAACCTCCTCGAGGTTCCCGCTACGCTCGCCAGCAAAAACGGAGGCGGTATAAACCTTCGGAAATACGCCCTGCTCTTCAAGCGCGTCCGACAGAGATACACCCGAAAGTACCCGATCCCTGACTTTCTCGATATAGGAACGCAAGCTGGGATTGGCAATCCGATTGCGAAGCAGGTCGAGAGACCGCAGAATCGGCAACCCAGCTCTGATCAGGGCGACGAACTGCTGATTGAATGCGATAAAGTCCTGGGGCGTGAATTTCTTCGGGCTGGCTCGGCCCACTGAAGGCAACGACCAGATCCGGGGTTTGACAGACAGGGGAAGGAAGCCCCGATCGCGGATTTGGCTGCGAATTTCCTCGACCGCCTGCCCGACAATGAGTTCCCGGACCACTTCGCCGTTCGGCTTGGAATACCTGCAGTCAAAGTCCATAACGTCACTTACAGGCAACCATCGGAAAAACTTGAGCGCTACTGGGCGATCCCGTCTACGACTTCGGTTCCGTCCGGAGGCACAAACTCGAACAACGATCGATCCAGACCGCTGTTGATTTCAATCCGGTCAAAAACGAACTCCGATACGGAACTGTCGACATAGGTCATACGGACCCGCCGTATATCGAACGTTAGCGGATCCACGTCCAGGACCACTTCGTCGACATCGGATGCCCTCCGGGGATACATCCTGAGAACCGCAGCACCGGGGACCCGGGGTGGAATCCCCGCCGGATTCAGCCCGATGCGTGTGAACTCGCTCTC
This sequence comes from Terriglobia bacterium, assembly GCA_965263045.1. GTDB lineage: Bacteria > Acidobacteriota > Terriglobia > 20CM-2-55-15 > 20CM-2-55-15. Next base: position 1,144,863 of record CBDHGK010000041.1, on the reverse strand, counting down.
GAGATCCGACCGGCCCAGAAGAAACATGATTGGAATCCGGTCATCGAAGGTGTCACCCACCGAATCGCGGTTCACCTGCTCCGCGGCCGGGAGGTAGAGGTATACCGTGTCGCCATCGGTCACAAAGAGTTTCTCTTCCGGCGTCCGATACTCCCACCGCATCATCCGGGGCCGCCTCAGATATAGATGACCCGCCTCCTGTACTGTTTGGTTCAACGAATCTTCGTGAATCTGCAAAAAATCTGCCGACAGGTCGTTCATGCGTTCGAGTTTTTCTTCGACGCCATCCAATAGCGCCACCAGTCCAGTCGACTGTCCCCGGGCACTGGTGGATGGCAGAACGAACGCCGCGACGAGTGTCGCCAGGACGAAGGGGTTTGTATTCGCTCTCCTGCAGCGCATGAAAACAGTCTAACCTAGATACGGAATAAACCGTGTTGGCTTCAGACAGGCTGTGAAAGCGACGGGAAGAGGTTCAGGCAGTCGGGGAACCGGGCGACGACTAACCCACCGGATCCCCGGGACTGATACCAGTGGGCAGGGGTTCCCCCGGGGCTCCGCTGAGATACCGGATGACATAGTCTATCCCGGAATAGTAGTTGTATCGGCCCTGAGTACCGGACGCGGTCGCGGTAACCGAGTAGTTTCCAGTCCCACCTCCGGAGATGCTGTAGGTATATCCGGATATCAACGCGCCGTTGGCTGAAAATCGGTTGTCCAGCATACCGGATGCGGACAGATTGACGAGACTTCCAAATGTACCGTTCGTAGACAGGTAGCTCGTCTGCGCGCCATTGATGTTCTTGAGCGTCGTCACCGCCGCGGTCTCGTTCGCTGCCTGCCGGGATCGCAGGAGGCTCGGAATCGCGATGGTGGCAATGATCAGGATGATGGCTACGACGATCAGGAGTTCGAGGAGGGAGAAGCCTTGTTCTGAGTAAGTTTTTCTCATGCGTTGTACGGTTCCAGAAATTGGAACTTCCGTTGATGAGGGGAATCCGATCCCCTCATCTCCCCTCGTCTCCCCCTCGTCTCCCCTCATCAGTGGCAGAAGCAATCGTAGGAGCGGTATCTGAAAAAACTAGATCCGAGCAAGCCCAACGACTAACCGACTGGAGTTCCCGCCACGACACCGGCCGGCAGCGGTTCGGCGTTTGCCAAAACACCGGTATAGCGCACGACTCCGTCCGGTCCGCTGTAGTAGTTGTATCGGCCGCTGGTACCGTTGACCGTAGCGGAAACCGAGTAGGTGCCCGTTCCACCAGCCGCCGGAATCATTGCATAGTTGTATCCACCGACAAGATTTCCGTCAGCCGAGAACCGGCTGTCGATCAGGCCCGCACCACTAATTTGCGGAAAGCTCCCGAAGACGCCGTTCGTGGAAACATATGTCACCTGTGATGTGTTGATTGCCCGAATGTTTGAAACTGCACCCGACTCATTGGCAGCCTGACGTGACCGCAGCAAGCTGGGGATGGCGATCGTCGCGATGATGAGAATGATCGCTACAACGATCAGCAACTCCAACAGCGAGAAACCCTTGTTCTTCTTCATTTCCTTCGTTCCCTCCCAGGGAAGTGTGCAAATTGGCCCAGAGACTTCAGCGTCTCAACTCTACAGCACGTTAAGGTTACGACAATTCATAGTCAACAAAATTTTCCGCACATTCCGAAGCTACCCGGGCCCACATCGCGTGCAACGTCAAGATGGCTCAGCGCGGACGCTGATTGGTTTAGCAATTGCAAGTCCTAACTGGAAAAGTGGCCGTTTCATTGCACTTACGGATGCTACCAGCCTACAGAAGCGACAAATTTTGTCAATCGCTTCACAAATTATGGCATACGAAAGGCTTCAGGGCTGCGGAACGGTCGGTCGTGGGTCGGTTCACCTGCAGGTTCGGACGGCGACCGCACGCAATATATCTGGGGGATGATCTTGAGCGCTTACAGGTCGCGTCAACCGGAGAAGGTGGCGATCTTTATTGAAATGACGCGCTGTAGATCTGTCCAAGTAGTATAAGGAACGCATGATCGATTCAGAAACGACGCATGCCACTGGGCCGTCCGCGAACCGACTGCCATCCCAAGCGAGCTATCTGGCCGGGTTCGCCATCATCGTGCTGGTGTTGATCACCCCGTTCGGAAGCGAATCGACATACGGATGGGCGATTCTCGTCCACCGGGCGCTGATCCTGGGTATCGCAGGACTATGCCTGGCACGCCTGCACGGCAGGGAAACGCTCGATTTCGGGATTGGAGTTTACGCCCTGGCGGGCGCCAGTCTCCTCGTGATGTTCCTGGCTGTGTGGGGCAGCGACAGAAACCGCTATGACGGTTTTAACATCTGGTACCATCACCTGCTCTTTGCCCTGTTCTTTGTCGCCGTCGCCCGATTCAGCCGAACGCAATCGATTCGATGGAGGTCGGGCATTCTGGCATCGGTGACGCTCGTCATCGTCGGACACCTGGCCTGGAGCCTCGTCACCGAGATCCCACCCCTGTCGGGTCCGATGGTGAACCCGAACTATTTCGGCTCTTATCTGCTGGTGGGATTCTCGATCAGCCTTGCGACCGCCGCCCGCCACCATACGATCCGCTGGCGAATCCTGGGAGCCGCCACGGCAATGTTCCTGCTGTACGGAATTACACAGACGCTGTCTCGCGGCGCCCTCGTGGCGGCACTCGGCGTGACGGTCCTGGCTCTGCACAAGATGAATCGGAAGCTTCAGATTGCGGCGACGATCGGCCTGATTGTCCTCCTTGCGGGCTTCAGCCCTCAGTTGATCCGTAAATTCACCGATATCGGCACCGTCGACCCCTATAACTACATGCGCACCCAGGTGTGGAGCCTGACTCTGAATATGATTGGCGAGGCCCCTCTGACCGGTTTGGGGATGGGCGCCTACGAGGACGCAGCCAGTCGGTACCCTGTAGCGGTTGAAGGAACAGTCGGACGTTACGCACGCCGTCACAAGATGGCCCATTCTGAATACCTCCATTACACCGCTGAAATTGGCGTTCCGGGGACACTGCTGTTCGTGTCCCTGTTGGCCTATTTCCTTCTGGCCATGGCACGGGCGAGGCCACCGACAGACGAAGTGTTTCTGAGGGATTCAGGATTTCTCGCCGCCGCCGGGATCGGCGCCCACGCATTCGTGGACAATAACTTCAGCATCCCGGTGGTGGCGGCCGTCCTCACGGTGGTCGCCCTTGCCCCATTGCCACTGCCACGATTCTCCACCGTCCGTCTTCCCAGGTCCCTGGAAGGCAAAACGGCTCTTGCGCTCGTTCTGGTCATACTGTTCACCCACTCCACCTTCGTTCCAGCCCTGGCCTCATATTTCAACGAAGCCGGCCAAAGGGAGTTCCAGAACGGACGGTTCGACGCCGCAGAACTGGCCCACAGGCATGCGGTCACGCTGGCGCCAGACCAACCGCTTCTACTGACGAACCTGGGCACGATGAATCTGGACCGATTCGGGCGGACACAGGATCCCCACTGGCTCAATACTGCCGACGCATTCTTCTCACCTGCCGTCACCTTGAATCCCGACTTCATCGTGGCCTGGAGACAGCGCCATGGTGTCCTCACGCGGAAACTGAATAGCAATGGCTACGAAGCTTCTAAATTGCTGTTGCAGTTGATCGAAAACGCGAGGGAAATCCTGAATGTCGATCCCGTCTCCGTGTTTGTGCGTCGCAATCTTGCTGAAGCTCTGAATTCGCTGGGGAGGCGTGACGAGGCAATCCGTGAACTCAGACGGGCCATCGAGCTCGAGCCGCACTTTGTACCGGCAACCCGAACCCTCGCTCAGTGGTACGAGGAAGCCGGCGAAACTGAGCGGAGCGAATCCCTGCGCCGGGAAGCGGACAGGATCCTTCGCAGATTCGAGAATGCAGAACAGATGAACGGGTACGAACTGGACCTGCTTGGCCTGGGTGAACAGGGCCCCGGACCACAAGCCAGTGGGACCGATTTATGACTCATAACTGGCAAAAAATCACGCAGCTGCTGGCGCTGGCTGCTATGGTCGGCGCCGTGGTCGCTCCGCCGGAGGTGGCCGGCTCCGGACGCATGATTCTGGTGCTGTGCTCCACCTTCGCACTCCTGATCCTGATGCTGGACGGGAAAATCCCGTCCAGGTATTTGTGGAGCGGTGGGCTGGGTTCCGCATTCCTGGTCTGGCACGCGTTCTGGGTCTCGATCGACGTTTACCGCTCCCTGGAGTTTTACGAAATCCTGTGGTCTTATTATTGCCTCTTCGGAGTCTTCTACTACACGTCCCGGGAGTCCGGGCCAGAATCCAGAGTCCGGGTGGTTGTCACGCTGGTTCTGCTCTCGGTTGTCATCTCAGGCTACGGCATCTACGAATTCATCGGGGGCAACACCAGTTACAGCCTGTCGATCTCACCGGATACGGGCGAGATCGTTCGGACGCCGATCCTGGACGCGATGTCGGTGCCCCGAATCATGTCAACGTTCGCAATGCCGGGGACACTGTGGGGCTTTCTCCTCATTGCGTTGCCGCTCCACGGGATGTTGTGGAACCGATCCCACACGTGGACCCGGATTGGCCTCGGGGTCAGTATGTTGCTCCTGCTGACGGCCGGCGCCCTGACTCAATCGTTCGGGTTTGTGGCCGGCCTTCTGACCATCGTGCTGGCCTGGTTGATGACGCGGCCGGGAGACTGGCGCCGACGTGCCTTCGGGGTCGCTGTGATCGGACTGCTGTTGTTATTGGGCACGGGAATCTATTCGCTTCGTGCCGGCGGGTACGATCCGGTATCGCTTCGGTTGCAGAGTTGGTTGACGGCAACAGAAATATTCGCCGCCTACCCATTCGGTACGGGACTCAACAACTATGCCGTGGCATACATGCAGCACCAGCAAATCGGCGCCAACGAGAGCCAGTATGCCCACAACACCCCGCTGCAATTGTTGTCAGAAACGGGACTCTTCGGATTAGCCGCCGGAATCCTGTTGATCGTTTATCTGGTGAGACGCCGGGCTCACCTGTCCCGACTCATCGGCGAACAGAAACCCATCGTCATCGCGCTTTTTGTCTGGATCGTGCACAACCTCATCGACATTAACCTTTATTTCGCCAGCGTCGGAACGGTGGGCGTTGTCCTGATCGGCGTCCTGGGAGCCTCGATGGGCAATCGAAGCCAGGTCAGCGGACCGACGGACCCGCCGTCAAAATGGGCGCTGGGAACGATCGGTGCGATATCGATCGCCATCATGCTTTCCTCCGGTGTCATCTACATTTCCGGTGAACTGCTCCGCAGGGCCCAGACTGAAGTGAGTTTCCTCCGCAATGAGGAAGCCCACCAAACGCTGGAGTCGGCGGCCGCCGTCAACCCGTTTAACTCGAGCATCCTCCACGAAGCGGGTCAGGTGGCCCTGGAGTTGTACCAGAACACACAGGAGCGACGGTATCTGAAACAGTCTCAGGAGTACTTTGCCAGCGCCGTTCGACTGAGTCCGAACAAAGTGGGTCCGCACGTGGGTCTGGCACTGACGTTTTCGACCGAGGATCGGATCCGCGAGTCGCTGGCGGAGCTGGAAATCGCCCAGCAGATGCACCCGTATAGCCGATACGTCAGTGCTGTCCGCCGCTTGGTCGAAAACCGGCCACCGGCTGTTCCCGCGACGGAAGCATCGGCGGACCCCGAACTCCGGACTGTTCCAGTCCTGGACGAAACCTCTCCGTAGTGGCCTGTAACAGAGACATCGCCAGTGGCGTTCGGAGCGCAACGGGGCCGGATTCCAGGAGGCAACAGGTTGACGACCAGACGTCACGGGGACGAGGGAATGCGCCTACATTCCGAGGAGGAGCGACAACGAATACAGCCCCGCTCCGCCCGAACCCTTTGGGCCGATGGGGGTTGGGGTCGATACCTTTGTCCGGCATTACTAAGCCGGGTCATGATGAAGCAGCGGCGCCTGCGGCCTCGGTATCAAACCTCGGTGGCCCTCCTCGCTTCGCGATCTCGCCTGGCAAGACCCATCGGCGCCACTGACGATGTCTCTGTTACAGGTCACTAGCCGCTACCGGCTTTTGGCATGGTGGTTGCACCTACCGCGAGGGAGGGATCCGGTGAGCAAATCTCGAAGCATTCGCATTTTCCGCATTAATCCGGCCAGAAAATGGCTGAATCTAAAGCATTTAGTGGTCACCCAACCCGGCGCGACCGCCTCCAGGATATGGGACGATGTGATGATTCGCGCCAAAATTTTGGACAGATGTCGGAATTTTGACGTTCTTGTGGGCATGGACAACCAATCACTGTCGTGATTCAAACCGACTCCATGGCGTCGCTCTGCGCGCAAACGCCCGTAGTCATATTGGCGGGAGGTAAGGGCACCCGGCTGCTGCCCTACACCACGGCCTTACCCAAACCGCTGATGCCGGTCGGAAACTACCCGATCCTCGAGATCCTCCTCAGACAACTGGCCGCCCAGGGCTTTCAAGACGTCACATTGGCTGTGGGCCATCTAGCTGGCCTGATCCAGGCATATTTCAAGGACGGCAAGCACCTGGGCCTGGATCTCTCCTACACCTACGAGACGACGCCCCTGGGAACGGCGGGTCCACTGTCACGCCTGCCTCGATTCCATCGGAGCATCCTCGTCGTCAACGGAGACCTGCTGACGGATGTCAACTTCGGTGAGATCGTGCGTCACCACTACAGCAACAGGGCGACCGCGACGATCGGCATGAAGCGGCGAACCGAATCCGTGGATTTCGGTGTCATTCACGCCGAATCCAACGGAAAGGTCGTCAGTTTTGAGGAAAAACCAAAGATCGATTACCTCGTCAGCATGGGGATCTATGTATTTTCGCCCCCGGTTATCAATTTTATTCCAAAATCCACCCGGTTCGACTTTCCGGATCTGCTTCAGCGGCTCCTGGACCACGGCTCGACAGTAATCGGTTTTCAGAGCGACGCCTACTGGATGGATGTCGGGCGCCCGGCCGACTACGACAAGGCCAACGAAGACTTCCCGATGAAGGAACATGAATTCCTGGAGCAAAATGTGGAATACGAGGCTGTCGGAACTCGAGTTTGACGGAGACGAACTGGCGGGTTCGCTCGTTGCGATCGAGTCCGGTTGGATCACAGCGGGTCCGCAGACTGAACGGTTCGAGGCGGCGTTCGCAGAGGTGGCTGGCACGTCTCATGCCGTCGCCGTTTCGAATGGGACCGCCGCTCTCGTGCTGGCGCTCAAAGCGCTTGGCATCGGCCCGGGTGACGAGGTCCTGTGCCCTTCTCTGACGTTTGCCGCTACGGCGGCAGCCATCATCCATTGCGGGGCGACCCCGATATTCGTTGATATCGCCAGCCTCGAGGACCCAACAATGGATCCAGATGACGCAGCCCGCAAGATCACCCCCAAGACACGGGCTCTGTTGCCGGTTCACTACGCCGGTATTCCCTGCAGGATGGAGGCACTCGAGGCACTGGCCCAGGACAATAACCTCTTCGTTGTCGAAGACGCCGCGCATGCACCCGGTGCAACCTATCGCGGTCGCCCGGCAGGCAGTCTGGGAACAGCAGCATGTTTCAGCCTCTTCGGCAACAAGAACATCACCACCGCCGAAGGCGGTCTCGTCACGACCAATGATCCGAAAGTGGCCCAACGCGTCCGGCTTCTTCGAAGTCACGGCATGACATCAGCGAGCTGGGACAAAGGAAACGGACGCCATCCGCGGTACGACGTACTGGAAATCGGCTTCAACTTTCGCTTCGACGACATCCGCGCATCAATCGGTCTGGCGCAGCTTCGAAAGCTGGGCGACATCAACCGCCGCCGCCGGGATCTGGTCGCCCACTACAACCGATGCATCCGATCCCACTTTCCGGGGCGCATACTACCGCTCGACTCCCCGACGGCGGAACGGAAGCCTGCGGACCACATATACCCGATCGTCCTGACAGACCCTGATGAACGGGACCAAATCGAGAGTCGACTGGGAAAAGCTGGAATCCAGACCAGTATCCACTACCGTCCGGTCCACCAGTTGACGGCCTTCCGAAAACTGTTTCCGGATGTGAAGCTACCCCGGACCGAGTCCTACGGTACGCGCGAACTGACCCTCCCGCTCTATCCATCAATGCTCCCGTCCCAGGTTGAAACGATCGTCGGCATCATGTCCCAACGCCGGGAGTTCCAAGTTGCCCGTCCGAGGGCACGCTTTCAGTTCGCCGACCCGGACGACGCGGTTCACCGCATCAGCTGAGCGACACCCTCGAACGGGATTGGGTTGACAGCATCCGAACTGGAAGGTTTGGTCTACCGATGGGCCGGTCCGGGAGCAGTGGAATGATCCTATCTTTAAGTTCTCATTTTCCCAATGTATTCTGAACGTCAATGACAGAGACTCATAAGAGGATCAAGGTGTTCCACCTGATCACGAAGCTCGAACTGGGAGGCGCGCAAAAAGTCACCCTGATGACCCTGGAAAGACTGCCACGTGACCGCTATGCACCGGCACTGGTGTCCGGGCCGCAGGGCCTGCTACGGGATGACGCGGAGCGACTTCCCGATCTCATGCGCGTGTGGATTCCCGATCTTGTCCGCGAAGTGCGTCCAATCCGCGATTTGAGCGCCTTCTTCCAGCTGTGGAAACTGTTCCGTCGCGAACGTCCGGAAATTGTCCACACTCACAGCTCCAAAGCCGGCATCCTTGGACGATGGGCGGCATGGCTGGCGCGCGTCCCCATCATCTTCCACACGGCACACGGTTTCGGCTTCAATGATTATCAGAACTGGATGCCGCGTTCCCTGTATATCGGGCTCGAACGAATCACGCGACTGATCACGACGAAACCCGTCGTGGTGTCGCTGGCCAATGCCGCACGAGCCGAAGCGCTGGGGGTGATTCGGGCGGGCGAATGGTTGCTCTGCCGGGATGCCATCCACACGGATACGTTCCTCGCTCCCGGCCCCCGCGGCCAGCTACTTGCCCGGTGGGGCGTAGCCCCTGGCCGTGTCGTAATCGGCATGGTCGCATGCCTCAAGCCGCAGAAAGCACCGGCCGACTTCATCGATATGGCCGCGCTCGTTCTTCGGGAGAATCAGAACGTCCATTTCGTCATGGTGGGCGACGGCGAGTTGCGTTCCGAGGTGGAAGCCCGAATCGAGCACCACGGAATCGCCTCCAATGTAACTCTGCTCGGTTGGCAGACGGCTATGCCTGAAATCTACCGCAACCTGGACATATTCGTCCTCACTTCGCTTTGGGAAGGCCAGCCATGCGTTTTCGCCGAAGCGATGGCCAGCGGGCTGCCCGTGGTGGCGACGGCGGCCGACGGCACCGACGAGGCCGTGATCGACGGCCGAACCGGATACGTGCATGCGCCTCACGCGATCGCACCCCTGGCGCGGTCGGTTCTGGAGCTTGCTGCCGATCCCGAACTCCGGCGAACCATGGGCGAAGCCGGCCGGGCGCGCGCGCGGGAATTCGACATTGACCGGTCGGTATCGCAGCTGGAGTCCAGCTACAGGGAATGCCTGGCCACTTGGCGCGGGAACTGATCGATCTCATGCCAACCAGCCCCCCAGCCCATTCTTGCAATTGATGATGATGTCATCGAAAATCGTGGACTTGCATTCGGATCCGAAATCGGGCTGGCCGTGGTCTGAAGAATGTTCCCAACCTTCGGATATGCGCCTCGACGGTTCGCCATGGCCCTCGATCACCGTCGTCACACCTTCCTACAATCAAGCGGAGTACCTGGAAGAAACGATGCGCTCGGTGCTGCTTCAGGCCTATCCCAACCTGAGATACGTGGTCGTGGACGGTGGATCCACCGACGGGAGCGTCGAAATCATCAGGGAATACGAATCCCACCTGAGCCATTGGATCAGCGAAAATGACCGGGGTGCGTCTGACGCAATCGGAAAAGGATTTTCAGGTTCAACCTCGGATATTTTCGGCTGGCTGAACGCGGACGACATGTACCTTCCAGACACCCTATTCAGGATCGCGGCTGAATTTACTGAAGGGGTTGATGTCGTCTACGGCAACACGCACTGGATCGATTCCGCCGGCCGGCGGCTGGGAGAAAGGAGACAGACGCCGATTACGCGCATGGGGTACCTGTATGGGGGGGCGGACCTCCAGCAACCAGCGACATTCTGGCGCAGGGTGCTGTTCGAAGAGTCTGGCGGGATGGATCCGACCTTTTCTTTCGCTTTCGATACGGACTTGTTCTGCCGTTTCGCGGCGCGCGGTGCACGCTTCCGGCATGTCCGATCTTTTGTCGCGGGCTTCCGAATCCACGAAACTGCGAAATCCGCAACCGAGCAGGAACAATGCGCGATGGACCTCCGCAGGATTCGGAACACGCATCTCAGGCACCCATTTAATTCTCTACCCTCTATCTCGATCCGAACGATCGCGCGAGTGCGTCGGCTTTTATGGTACGTCTGGCAGGGTGATCTATTCTGGCTTCTGGGCAGGATACCTGACCGGTTCCGTAGCCGGTATTCCCAGGAAATTACGGGTCCAAAGTCGAAGTTCCTGTAACGAAAAGAGGATTTCGCGCCGATTTCACGGCATGGCCGGTATATATAATTGGAAGCAACGATTGGCAGCAACGAAGGTGTGGATCGTAGGGAAGAACGCACGCGTGAAAGCAGAATGACTTTGACAGCGGACCATCGGCGATCAATCAGATGATGTATTTGGTCGGATTCGTTCTGAGTATGGTATTTGCCCTCGGCTGGACGCCGCTGATGCGACGCGCTGCATTGCAGCTGGGGCTCGTAGATCATCCGGACGGAAACCTCAAGCAGCATGCCGAGGCGGTTCCCTACCTCGGGGGTCTGGCGATCTACGCCGCTTTCCTGTTGACTGCCGGAGTGATCACCGACTTCCAACAGGAAACCCTGGGACTGCTTCTGTCTGGAAGCATTATATTGCTGGTCGGACTGATCGACGACTTCGGAGTCCTCACTCCAACCCAGAAGCTGCTCGGACAGACCCTGGCAGCCCTGGTTCTGGTTCGTTCCGGCACCTTCATCAGACTGGAATTCCTGCCCTGGTATGTAGCCGTCTTGCTGACCGTTCTCTGGATCCTTGCAGTGACGAACGCCCTGAATATCATCGACGTGATGGACGGCCTGGCCGCAGGCGTGAGCGTGATCGCGGCGTTGACTCTGGCATTGGCGAACGGCATCGCGGGCCGCGGCGGGGTCGCCCTTCTGGCTGTGATTCTGGCTGGCGCCACGCTTGGGTTTCTCAGGTACAATTTCCATCCTGCCAAGATCTACCTCGGCGATGCAGGCAGCCTGTTTGTCGGATTCATGCTGTCCGCCCTTTCGCTCAACGCGGGATACACACGATACAACTTGCTGGCGCTGATCAGTCCCGTCCTGATCCTCGGTCTGCCCCTGTTTGATCTGGCCCTGGTCAGTTTCATCCGCTGGACCAAAGGGCGCCCGATCATACTCGGCAGCCCCGACCACTTCGCTCTACGCCTCCTGCGCTGGAAACTCTCCGTGCCCGAAGCTGTAGCCATAGCCTATGTCGCCGGCATTCTGCTGGGCGCGGCGGCACTCGTTATGAGTCAGGTCACGCTGGGCTGGGCGGTGATCACCATCGTGGCGGCTCTGTCGGCGGGGCTGACGTCCGCCTATTTGTTGATGAAAGTGGATGTCACTTCATGAAAACGCTGATCATCGGCGGTGGACTCGCGGGCCTGGGCGCCGGATTTCACCTTGAAGACATCGGACCCGAAATCTTCGAAGCAGAAGATACAGTCGGCGGCCTGTGCCGATCATTCACACAGGATCGGTTCACGTTTGATGTCACCGGACACCTGTTGCACCTGAAGGACCCGTACACGCGGGCGCTTGTCGACCAACTGTTGCCATCGGTGTTCCAACCCCATGAACGGCGCGCAGCGATCTACTCGAAATCGGTCACGACGCCTTACCCTTTTCAGGCCAATACGTTCGGACTGCCAACCGACGTCGTCAAAGACTGTCTTCTGGGATTTGTAGAGACTCTGGGTACAAACAACGGTGACTCCAGAAATTTCCACGAATGGATCCTCTCCACGTTCGGAAGCGGCATCGCAGAACACTTCATGTTGCCGTTTAACGAAAAGTTCTGGAAAAGAGACCTCCGCGAAATAACGGCGGACTGGGTCAGTTGGTCCATTCCAAAACCCTCGATTGAAGAGGTCGTCAACGGCGCTCTCGGCGTCACCAATGAAGGTATGGGTTATAACCCGCGATTTCTGTACCCACAGGCGGGAGGCATCGATCAGTTGCCCCAGGCTTTAGCCCGCTCACTCAGGGTTCACAATAACCACACGGCAACATTGATCGATGCGAACAAAGGATTTGTCCGCTTCGAAAACGGTCGCGAAGAACGGTTCGACTTCCTGATTTCAACCATACCGTTGCCGCTCACGTTCAAGCTTCTGACGGACTGTCCCGATGCGCTGCGCATGGCCGCTGAAGGGTTGCAGGCTATTTCCGTCCTGAATTTGAACATCGGAATCAATCGTCCGAATATCAGCGACAAGCACTGGATCTACTTTCCTGAAAACAAATTTATTTTCAGCCGGGTGGGTTTTCCCATGAACTTCTCACAAACCGCCGGCCCACCAGGGACAACGTCGCTCTACATCGAAATCACCCACGATCCGTCCACGCCCCCGAACACGGAACAGGCATTCGAAGAGTCGATCCGGGGCCTGATCGAAGCGGGCTTGCTGCGAGCCGAAGATGAAGTGCTGACACGGCACGTGATCGACGTGCGTCATGCGTATGTCGTGTTCGACCAGCACCGACAACAGAATCTTGCCCGTCTAATTCAATACCTGGAGGCCAATCGGATCTTCACTGCGGGTCGCTATGGTCAGTGGGATTACTATTCCATGGAAGACTCCATTCTCAGCGGCAAGAGCGCGGCCGAACTCGTTATCCGGAAACGCCGCTCGTTGATCGCCTGAACCGACGGCAGGCGCCGCGAGATAGAGTTATTGATGCCCTGCACAAACCTCATCCTTTCTTACGGCGATCTGTCGCGCCAGTCCGGATACCGAACCCGCGTCCTCGAAGAGTTGACACACCTCGAAACGGAATCGCGATTCCGGCCGGTTTTGATGGTTTTTGACCGCCATCCCGACCGTCTGCGCCCCGGAGCCCTGGCAGAGACTGAGCTCAGACTTCATTCCCGCCATGCCTACCTTTCTTTCTATACCGATCTCTACCAACTCTCCAGGCGAGGGAAGATTGCAATGGTCCACGCACACAATCTCTACTCGGCTGCCCTCGCACTTTCAGCCCGCCCTTTGTTCCACTATTCGGTCATCCTCGACCTGCATGGGCGAATTCCCGAAGAGTACATCGCTCTGGGAAAGGGTGGGCCGATTTCGAGGAAACTTCTGGAAAACCTGGAAAGCTTCGCGGTACGTAACGCCGACCATCTAATCGTAGTCTCCGATCAACTCAGGGACTACGTCGGTCGCACATACGATGTATCGGACTCCCGGATGTCGACCATCCCGATGTGCGCGGATGCAGGTTTGTTTCGAGTTGATGAGTCCCTCAGGGCCCACACCCGGAGCAAACTGGGACTGACACAGAAATTCGTCTGCACGCATCTGGGGTCCGTATTCGAGTGGTACGATCCCTCCCGTATAATCGAAACGTTCCAGGAACTCCGACGAAGCATCCCCGAATCCCACCTCCTCCTCGTTACCGAACGCACGGAAGAGGTTGAGCGTCACGTCCGGGGCCGCCTGGAAGAAGGCAGTTTCACCGTGATCGGGGTGAAGCACAGCGATGTCCCCGTACTGCTCAACGCTTCCGACCTCGGACTGCTTCTCCTTGCCCCGTCACCGAACATCGCCACTTCATCGCCAGCTAAGTTCGCAGAATATATGAACTGTGGGATTCCCGTCGTGATCAGCCCGGATGTGGGCGACTTCTCTGCTCTCGTCAAACGCGAGAATGTCGGATACGTGAAGGATGCTGAAGATCGACCGATAGAAGAATTTTTCACAGCGGTGCAATCCGATCGATCCGGGTATGTGTCACGATGTCAACAGGTGGGCAAGGCTCTGACCTGGAAGGCCCACCAGACGATCTGGACGCATATCGTTTCAAGCATTGACCTGCAGTAGCACATAATCACGGGCGGCTAATCCTTCAGATTGCTTCGCACATCGAGCTTCTGCATATAGTGCCGGAAGGAACGGTATGGAATGCGCAACAGTTCTGCGGCTTTGACCTGGACCCCGTTCGTGCGCCGTAGTGCTTCCAGAAAATAGTCCCGTTGCAGGTCTTCAACATAGGAATCCAGATCCAGTCCTTCGGGCGGAATAACCGGGGCCGCCTTGGGTCGCGCGCCAACTCCGGAAGGAGTCAACACATGCTCCTCGGTAATTTCAACTGAAGGCTCCAGAATGAAGGCCCGTTCCATTGCATTCTCCAGCTCACGCACGTTTCCGGGCCAGTCGTGGCTTTCCAGCTTCCCAAGGGCCTGGGGTGAAATGCTTTCAATCTGTCCCCCCATCGACTGCTTGAGTCGCTCCAGGAAATGGTGCGCCAACAGCGGGATATCTTCCTTGCGGCCGCGCAAGGATGGGATTTCCAGCGGAAACACGCTGACCCTGTAAAACAAATCCTCCCTGAACCGTCCCTCCGACACCATCGCCGACAAATCCTGGTTCGTCGCCGCAATAATCCGCACATCTATCGGCAACTCATTGGCCCCACCAACCCGGCGGATCATCCGCTCCTGTAAGACGCGCAGAAGCTTGACCTGGGTCGCCGTGCTGGTTTCACCGATCTCATCCAGAAAGATTGTTCCCTTATCAGCGACCTCAAAAAGCCCCTTGCGGTCCGCAGCCGCCCCCGTAAACGCACCCTTGACATATCCGAACAGCTCGGACTCGAGCAACGTTTCCGTTAGCGCGCCACAATTGACCGAGACAAACGGCTGGTCGATCCTGGAACTGTTCAGGTGGATCGCCTTCGCCGCCAATTCCTTACCTGTACCGCTCTCACCCGTTATCAGGACCGTACTGTTCGTGTCGCTGACGACCTCGATCATGCGAAACAGCTCCTGCATCTTTTCGCTGCGACCGATCAGATTGCCCATTCCGTGTTGTTTTCTGAACTCCCGTTTGAGGTAGGTGTTTTCCTCGCGCAGACGCCGTTCTTCGAGCGCCCGGTCAATGATGTGCTTCAACTTGTCCATAAAGTTGTCGGTTTTCAGGATGTAATCAAATGCACCCATCTGGAGCGCCTGAATCGCGGTATCTGTAGTCGCGTAGGCCGTCAGGAGCACGAAATCCCCAGCCGAGCCTTCGGATCGCACACGACGCAGCAGTTCGATGCCACTCATGTCGGGCATGTTGATGTCTGAGACAATCACATCGAAGTTATCGTTACGGATGGATTCCAGCCCAGCATCTCCACTTTCGGCCACGGTCACGTCGAAACCCTCTCGCCGCAAGAAGATCTGGAGCATTTCGCGGATCGACTGTTCATCGTCAACCACCAGGACCTTGGATTTGGAATTCATACGGACTTATACACAGATTGGAGATGGGTCACACCCGGTCACGGATGGGAACTGCGTCACGGCCTTCGTTCGAGTCTTGTGGTTCCCCTTCCGCCAGACCCACCGGCAATTCTACATTGAACACGGTGCCCTGTCCGGGTTTGGACATCGCCCAGATGTGGCCGTGATGGGTCGTGACGATCTGGTAAACGATGGAAAGTCCGAGACCGGTGCCGCTGCGAAACGATGAGTGGAAAGGCAGGAAGAGACGGTCCATGTCCTGCGCCGTCATCCCGATTCCCGAGTCTTTGAATTCGAGCCGGGCCTGGTCACCGGTCTTCCGGAGCGCGATTTCCAGGGTCCCTGATTCCGGCATGGCTTTGAACGCGTTCGCAGCCAGATTATGCACAACCTGGCGCATCATACTCTCATCGGCCCGGATCGTGACGGGCTCCAGAGCGGTCTGTATCTCGTGGTCGGACCGACGGTCGGGGCTGTTCTCGATCAGCTGAAGGACGTCGAGAATCACGATGTCCAGCCGGAGCGATTCGGGTTGCGGCACGCCGGGGCGTGCATAGAGCAGAAAGTCGTCGATCGTTTGGTTGAGCCTCTCGGTTTCCCGTGCGATGATGCCGACCAACTGCTGTTGTTCCGCACCCAGATTCAACTCAGATCGCAACAGCCGGAACGATCCCGTGATCGAAGCCAACGGGTTCCGGATCTCATGGGCGATACCGGCCGACATCACACCGATTGCGGCCATGCGTTCCTTGCGCCGCAGTTCCCGCTCCATCTCACGCATCTCCGTCACGTCGTCGAAACACCACACATAACCGGTGGGCCCGCGTTCATCCATCGCCACCGGAGTTACCGAAAACTGAAGACACATCGGTCGTTCCACCGGCTCGGATGTATTGATTTCGAATTTTCCGACGCCGGCGTCTTCGGGGAGGTCAGGGAATACCTCCCGAATTCCACGTCCGACGACTTCTCCCGAACTACGGCCCGATATCGCTGCTGCAGCCGGATTGAAGATAAAAATCCTGCCCCCAAGGTCGGTCGTGACCAAACCGCTGTCCAGGCTATCGATAATGTGCGCGGTCAATGCCTGGAGAAACGCGACCTGACCCGTTGACTCCTCCAGTGCCGCGTCGGACGAGTGCCAGTTTTCGGCGAGCACGTTGGCCAGAAAACCGACCGCGCAAAATCCGAAAATCGTCACACCAACGATGTACTGGAGCTCGAAGAGTTCAGGAAAGGTTACCGTCGTCGAAGGAATCACCCTGAAATGCGCCAGGTCGAGATGGACGCCGTGAAGCATCGAGGCCCCGATGGCCGTGACGTAAGCGCCCCGAGGTTTGAGCAGAATGCTGGACATGACGATTTCGAGAAAGTACAGGGAAGAGAAATAACTGTCCAATCCCCCGGTCCGGTTCACCATCCAGGTGATCAGCAGCAGGTCGACCGCAATCTGAGCGTAGGCCTGGGACAGGTATGACGGGTTCAATCGAAGGAATGCAAACCAGCAGAAGGAAAGCGCGTAGACAGCCGCAAGCAGGACCAGCATGTCCACCGACGGCTGAGCGGCGACGAAAAAACTGAAGGCGATGACGCGGACCCAGATCAATCGCAGCAGCCACCTGCTGCGATCCATGACTACGGCTGAATCCGCCGCTGGATCGGCCACGCTACCCGCTCAACTGGCCAACCAGGCTGAAGATCGGCATGTACATTGAGATGACAATTCCGCCCACGATGACCCCGAGCACCGCCATCATCGCCGGCTCGACAGCGGTCATGAGATCCCCAACGGCTGTATCGACTTCTTCTTCGTAAAAATCCGCGATCTTGTTCAGCATTTCTTCCAGCGCGCCGGTTTCTTCACCCACGCCGATCATCTGAATGACCATACTGGGAAATACTCCCGATTCCTTCAGGGGCTCTATGATCGTTTTGCCCTGTTCGATCGCACCCTTAACGTTGTAGACGGCCTCCTCAACGATGGCATTGCCGGCCGTTCGGGCCGTAATATCGAGGGCATCCAGGATGGGCACGCCGCTGGCGATGAGGGTCCCCATGGTCCGGGTGAATCGAGCGACCGCGATCTTGCGGACGAGATCCCCAAAGATCGGGAGTTTCAGAATAATCTTATCGATGTTGTATTTACCTTTCGGAGTCGCGTAGTAGGCTTTGAACAGGTACGCCAGGATCCCGATCCCGATGATGATGAAGAACCCGAAATTCTGAACGAACGTACTGGCCGCAATAACGATACGCGTCGGCAGCGGGAGGTCCGCACCCATACCCTCAAACAGTTCCGTAAACGCGGGCACCACCTTCCACAGGATGAGCGTGATCACCGCGGTGGCGATAAAGATGATGGCCGCCGGATAGATCATGGCGGACTTCATCGCTGCTTTCAGTTTCACGGCCTTTTCGATATAAACCGACAGCCGTTGAAAAATTGTATCGAGAATACCGCCTGCCTCTCCCGCGGCAACCATGTTCGAATACAGCTCGTCGAATATCTTGGGACTCAGCCGCATGCCCTCTGACAGGGTGTTACCGGTTTCGACTTCTCTCTGGATGGTCTTGATCGCTTCCCCGAACTTCTGGTTTTCCTGCTGGCTGCCCAGTATCTCCAGGCACTGGACCAGCGGCAGCCCGGAATCGATCATGACCGAAAACTGTCGTGTGAAGATCGCCAGATCCTTGGGTTTCGGGGCGCCACCGAATTCGATTTTCGACAGGCTCGACAGGTCAAAGCCCTGTTTTTCATGGGCTTCAACCATCATAATGTTTTCCTGGCGTAGAGCCACGGCCAGAGCCTGTGCACTGTCGGCTGAACGGGTTCCGCTGATATCTCCCCCACCTCGTTTTCGACCTTTGAACGTGAACTTCGCCATAGTCTCACCTCACTCGCTTGACCGAACGGGATACCTCCGTACGGTGATCTCACCAACCGTTTGCTCAGACAAATTCTTCGGCACTCGCCATCGGCTATCGGATCGCGGTCAATCCGCCCCCGGGCGGCGTGACCCGGCCCTCTTCAAACCTCTCAAGGTCTAATGTCCGTAGTGTACCCAACATGAGGTGACCGATCAGGGGTCGCGTATGTCCAACTTTAGGTGCGGCCACTTAAAGGGGTACGTTACCATAGTGTCACGATGCAAGCACCAATCGTGACGTCGGGCAAAACATTCAACAATACGAGAAAACTTTACCTTGCCGGCATCGCACTGCTGGGTCTGGCCCTGATCGTTTTTGTGCAGGCCGCGTTCAACCTCGGTCCCTTCATTACCGCATCGCTGCCCAGCCAGATCCTACTCCTCTATTCGCTCTCGACGTTCATCTTTCTCATCCTGATTATTTTCGGTGCCGTCCTGGCTCGGAGCCTCTTCAAGCTGTGGGTCGAACAGAAGAGTGAGAAGCCCGGCGCGAAATTCAAGACCCGGCTTGTTCTGACGCTTATCGCATTGACGCTGATCCCGGCCACATTCCCCTTCCTGTTCGCCTTCGGACTCGTCAATCGAAGCATCGATAAGTGGTTCAGCATCCCCGTGGATTCGATCTTTCGAGCAGCCGAACAGATCGAAACCGAGTGGGCCCTGGAGCATGAAAAGATCGCGCGCGGCATCCTCACTTATCTGGCCGGTCAGGCGCCGGAGGATCTCGATGCCGCTCGGGAGTATTTCCCTATTGAGGCAATCGTCGTCTTGAACTCGGAAGGTGAAGTTCTCAGAAGTTCGTCAAGCTCTCAAGACTCAACCCGGCAACTCCAGACTCAACTGGCAGTTGAGCTACTGGACGACGGAGCGTCGGGACAGAGTGGCGTGACGATCAACGAAGACGGTTCGCTCGTGGGCCTGGCCAGACTCGAACCCGACGGCGCGGTCTTGGCCGCACGGTTCTACGGCCCGGAGCACTTTGAAGAACTCACCGCTGCGATCGATTCAGAAAGGCTCAACTACAGCGAATTGATTCAGAACCAACGGTTTTACAGGGACACCTACGTCTACATGATGCTCCTGATGTCAACGCTTGTGCTCTTTGCCGCGGTCTGGACCGGCCTGCACCTTTCAAAGCGCATCACAATTCCGATCGAAGCGCTGGCCGGCGCCACCCGCGAAATCTCCGCAGGCCACCTGGACTATCGCGTGCGGGTCGAGGCCGATGAGGAACTCGGCATGCTGGTTGGATCGTTCAACGACATGGCAAACCAGCTCCAGTTGACGACACGTGAATTAGACGAACGCCGCCGTTACACGGAAATTATCCTGGAATCGATACCGACGGGCGTCATCTCGATCGATGACGAGTACCGGGTCACGAAGGTGAACCGTGCGGTGCGCACAATGTTTTCAACCGAACATGCGGAAAGGCTGAACGATATCTTTGTACCCGACGACCTGGAGCAGATCGGGGAATTGTTGCGGGTTTCAGATCAGGAAGGCACGCTGACGCGCGAAATGACACTGAGAGCCCGGGGGCAGGCGGTTCACAGCGCCGTCATCGCCAGCAAACTGACGACCGGCGGATTTGTGCTCGTCGTTGAAGATCTCACAGAAGTCGTCAAGGCACAGAAGGCAACGGCATGGCGCGAAGTGGCTCGACGGCTGGCCCACGAGATCAAGAATCCGCTGACGCCGATCCAGCTCTCGGCAGAACGGATCGCGCGAAACCTCGAACGGATGCCTTCGGTCGACGGCCACACGCATTCAGTGATCCAGGAATGCGTCGATGCCATCGTCGGAGAAGTGGGCAGCCTCAAGGAGTTGGTTAACGAATTCGGCCGCGTGGCCCGCCTGCCGGCCATAGCACCCGAGCCTACGCCCATGAAGGATCTGGTCGACCGTACGCTGTCTCTCTACGAAGATCGATTCAATGGAACCCTGGTCAAAACCGAGTTCCCGGAGATGATGCCCGACGTCCTGATGGACGGCCAACAGATCAAGCGCGTTCTGATCAACCTGATCGACAACGCGCTCGATGCCATGTCAGGTACGGACGACAAGGAACTGACAATCCGGTGTGAGCTGGTCCGCGACGAGACAACGGCCCGATTGACTGTCACCGATACCGGCCAGGGTATTGCGCCCGAAGACCGGGATCGATTGTTCGCCCCGTATTTCTCCACCCGTAAGGATGGTACGGGTCTGGGACTGGCCATCGCCAGCCGAATCGTCGCCGACCACGGGGGCTACATCGGCGCAGAAACCAATGGCCGACGTGGGGCCAGATTCGTGGTTGAGCTTCCTCTATGCCAAAAGTCCTGATTGTTGACGACGAAGTCGGCATACGCCGCTCGCTCAAAGGCGTCTTCGAAGACGAAGGCTACAAGGTCGACGTCGCAGCGACCGGAGAAGAGTGCATTCAGATGTTGGAAGGGGGCGCCTATGATCTCGTCCTGCTCGACGTCTGGCTACCCGGCATCGACGGCCTCGAAACCCTGCAACAACTTCGCCAGACCGATGCCTCGACGGCCGTTGTCATGATATCCGGTCACGCAACCATTGCGACGGCCGTGTCGGCGACGAAGCTCGGCGCCTACGATTTCGTCGAAAAACCCTTGTCGATCGAGCACATTCTGCTCACCTCCAGCAACGCCCTTTCACACCGTCGACTGGAAAAGACGAACTCAGTTCTGCGCCAGCAGATCGAGGCCCGATACAACATCGTGGGTGAAAGCATTCCAGTCAAGGCCCTGAGGAAGCAGATTGCCGTGGTCGCACCGACCAATAGCCGTGTCCTGATTTACGGTGAAAGCGGAACGGGCAAGGAACTGGTGGCCCGTAATATTCACTTCCAGAGCGGGCGCAGTGGCGGCCCGTTCATCGAAGTCAACTGCGCGGCCATTCCCGAGGACCTAATCGAAAGCGAGCTGTTTGGCCACACCAAAGGCTCCTTTACCGGCGCCACGTCGGATAAAAAAGGGAAGTTCGAACTGGCCGAGAGTGGAACCATTTTCCTCGACGAAGTGGGCGACATGAGTCTGAAAACCCAGGCCAAAGTGCTGCGCGCCATAGAGCAGCAGCGATTTCAGCCCATTGGCGCTCAATCGACCCGTAGTGTCGACGTCCGCATCATCGCGGCGACAAACAAGAACCTGGCCGAAGAGATCAAGGCCGGCCGCTTCCGCGAAGACCTATTCTATCGGCTGAACGTGATCCCATTCTTTGTACCCCCCTTGAGGGAGCGCGCCAAGGACATTCCGGTTATGGCACGCTACTTCATCGACATTTTTTGCGCCGAGGAAGGACGCCCTCCAAAGGCGCTGGACCCGAAAGCGGTCGAGGCCATGGCCGGCTATTCCTGGCCGGGCAACGTCCGGGAATTGAGAAACGAAATCGAACGCCTCGTCATCATGGTGGCCGGCGACACGGTCCCCGCAGCGAGCCTCTCGCTCCCGAACGGGGCCGGCACCGAGTCCGGTCATACGCTTCAGGAAGCCCGCACCCAATACGAACGCGACGTGATTCTGTCCTCGCTGGATGAGAATGGCTGGAATGTCTCCCAAACCGCTCGCGTCCTGGGCCTGGAACGCAGCTACCTGCACCGAAAGATGAAGACGTACGGGATTTCCAAGAAACCCTAGGAGTCTGCGCGGCAGAGGCTGAATAACTCGGATTTGTGACGATTCGAGAGCGTCTTTGTAGGAGAGCCGCCCGATTTTCCCAACATGGGCAGCTCCGAGCTGTGGGGACTCGATCCGTTGGTCCTGTGGAGAGCGTTATGGGTCCCGGTGATGCGGATTAAGCCCATTCGATCTTCCCGTTCATCCGTCGTAAGTTCACTGCCAGAGCCACCAGGCTCCATTCACAGGTGACGTTGCCCAAGCCTCGCAAACTGAACTGTCGGAATCCCAGCACCGACTTGATCCACCCGAACGGCGGCTCACCGATGTGCTTTCTGGCCCGGTAGCGATCACGCCCCGTCTGGCTTTTCATCTTTCGGACCATGCGGCCCAGGGCCGTGCTTTCGGGTTGGAGTGGGGCCGTGGCGAGATCTTTCTCACGACCCATCGGAACGTACCCATCTATTTGACGTTGTTCCAGCATTCGCAGATTCGACTCGGATCGGTATCCAGCATCCGCGAGCACCCGGTCTGGACGCTCCGACAGATTCGTGTTCAACTCATCCAGAGTCGGTCCCAACTGCCCGGTATCTGAAGCATTGTTGCTCACCGTTGTGGCGACGATGATTCGGGCCTCCGCGTCCACGACCGCCTGCGCGTTGTAGCATTGTTGGAACCCGTCGGCCGAGGTCTTCATGATCCGGCTTTCCGGGTCGGTGAAATTGTCTTGGGCCTTCCCCTTGGGTTCACCCCTCGGGCGTTTGAATGGTTTGCCCTTCTTTCCGCTTCCCGGTTTGTCGTCTCCAGGCTTCCTTTCCGCTTCCTGGTCTGCCGCCATCTGACGTTCTTCGAGTCGCTTCATCGCCGTCTGGATTGTGGCCAGCCGCTTCGTGCGGGTCGCCAACCCGTCGGGCAGTTCGTCACCGCGCCGGTCCTTGCCGTAACGTTGGTCTTCTTCCTCATCGGTCGCCGTGGCCCGGTTCAACAGATCCCGAATCTGTTCGCCCAATTCGGTCTCCTGCTTTCTCATGCGTTCATAGCTCATCGCTTTGCGTTTGCTCGCATTGGCTCGCATCTTCGTCCCGTCCACCGCCACCGTTCCCATCTTCACCAGCCCGGCTTCCCGCCCCATCCTCACCACTTGCACAAATAAGTTCCCGAACTCTTCAAGATGCAGTTTTCGAAAATCCGAGATCGTTCGGTGCGCGGGAAAGTTCTCCGCTCCCAACATCCGGAACGCCACATCTTCGGTCATCTTCGCTGCAATCTTCCGTGACGAAAACACTCCCGTCGCGTACCCGTAGATCATCACCTTCACCATCATCCGCGGATCGAAGGCCTGATTGCCCGGCCCGTCCGTTCCATACCTCTGTTCGAACGCGCTCAAATCCATCGCATCCACGGCGTCCGATATGAAGTACGACAGGTGATCTTCAGCCAGCCAATCTCTCAATGATGGAGGCATCAGCAGGCTCTGTTCTGGAATATACGTTCGGTAAGTTCGTGGCATGTCCTATCTTCGATCCTTTTCTGCCCATTTCTGGTCCTTCTGCCGCGCAGACTCCTAGCTTATCGGCGATGAGTCGATTTTAGTCCACATGAAACATCCGGCTGAATACAGCGCACGTGAACGGTTCGGGCTGGGAGCCCTCGGCGTCTTCGGCTTCCTGGGGGTCAACGGCGTATTCGTATACGGCCTGCTGTTTCAGCCCGACGCGCTATCGATGGCGCTGGCCAATCCCCTGGCTGCTGCATTTATGGCGGAGGCCCTGGTGCTGGTCGGGGTCTTTGCCTACCTGTTCGAGCGCTGGGGCGTTTCCCGCCTCGGATGGCGCTGGTTCGTCTTTCTGTCGCTCCTGGGCAGCATGGCCTTCGCCATCGCAATCGTCCTACTGTTCCCCAAGCGAGAGGCAAGCGATCCCCGATCGCCGGAGAGCGCGTGACGGCCCCGAGGGCTACTCGATGGCCTGCGGCGCGGATGGCGGGAATGGCCCAGTTGTTTACGATCCATTGAATACGACTCTGTAGCGGAGGAAACATGCCTGCGAAACCGAGGAATCCTGAGGGCATGATGGCGGCCGTAAGCGAGTCCATGCTGCAGCGCACCGGGCGTACGCTGGAGGCGTGGGTGTCCGTGGTTGATTCCAGCGGGATTGATTCGCTGGACCAGAAGTCCGTACGCCAGTGGTTGAAGACGGCGCACGGCCTGGGACAGAACTCCCAATGGGCCATCGCCGATGCGGCCGCACGTGCCGCCGGTTGGGTGCGGCCCACCGAGCAGGCTTACATCGACCAACAGTACGCCGGTCCGAAGGCGGCCTTGCGACCGATCTTTGATCGCCTGCGTGAGGTGCTGGGCGGTTTCGGAGAGGATGTAACAAGCGAAGGGCGCGCCACCTATATCCCGTTCGTGAGACGCCGGCAATTTGCCGCTGTGGCCGCCACAACGCGTACCCGCGTAGACGTCGGACTCCGTTACACCCAAGCGCCCGCTTCGAAGCTGCTGACCCGGGCTACGGCACCCGGACAGGCAACGCACAAGCTGTCGGTGAAAACCACTGGCGATGTCACCGGGGAGGTTCGGCGGCTGTTGCGAACGAGTCAAGCCCATTCTTAGTTGAAACTCTCCACGGCTCACGATGGGTCATGCAACCTTCTTCTTCGATCTCGTCGACGTCTTCGCCTCAATTTTCAGCTCTCGCTGGAGGGCTTCGCGGAGCTTTGGAAGATGACGGTAGCCGATCACCTTCCTCAGGCGCGGTTCGATGTCGATGAGCGCCGTCGCCAACCAGCGTTGCCGCTGACTCGAGTTCTTCCAATGATCGACCTTCGCACACCTTTCCTCGACAAGGGCATTGACCGATTCCAGGCAATTCGTCGTCTTGAACGAACGGCCCAAGACCCCGTACACGCCGAGCCGATGCAACGTGAGGGTCTCTTCCAGGCCTTCCTCAAGGCTCGCAGCCCCCGATTGGTTTCGCTCCTCGAGCTCTCCATGGAGCTCTCCGAGCGCCGCCCGAGCTTCGTCGTACTCCGGGCGCTCGTAGGCCCGCTGCAGCCGGCGTCGCCACACGGCTTGCTCGGTCTTCGATAGGTATCTCACGACGTTCTCGCGTTTGTGCCATTGGCAGCGTTGGACCAGGGCTCGATTCCTGAATGCCTTCTTGACCGCCGCCCGCAGACCTTTGCCGCCGTCGACAATCACCAGCACGCCTTCAGAGATGTCCAGGCCCCGCTCCATCAACGAACGGAGAAACGGAGTCAGCACTTGCTCGTTCTCCGTGTCGGTCTCCACGAAGCCCAAGAAGCGTTTGTCGCCCGAAAGCGTGACGCCCAGGGCCACTACCATCAGGGCGTCGGCAAACGCCTTCCCGTCCAGGAAGATCGCCACGACGTCCTCGCCACTCAGATCCCGCTCCTGCATCTCCCGAAGTTTCGCGGCACTCGCCTGGACGAATCCTCGAGACACCGTCGAACTCGACAGTCCGATCGCTCCCGGAATCGCTTCAGCGGCCGATTCATAGTTCCGGCAGGAGATCCCATACAGCACACGTCTGAGCAGTAGCTCGTTCACCGCGCCACCCGGACTGAGTTCCTCGTAGGTCCGAAGCGGAATCTCCCCGCCCGCCACGCTGCGCACTCGAGGCACCCGAACCGGCACCCGCTGGCCACCCAGCCCCACGGTCCCCGGATTGCTCCCGTGTCGCCGGCCCCGCAACGCCGCCTCCTTTCGTGCGTATCGCTCACCCGCCAACGACTTCACTTCCTCGTCGAGCAACTCCTCCACGTGCATCAACCCCAGTGGGATCAACGCCCGAATCATCTCCACCTTCGAGTCCAATTCCAGTCCCGAGTATTCCTCCCGGCTCAGGACCTCGACCTCACCCAGCACACGCGACTTCTTGCGTTTCTTTACCGAACGTAACAGACTCCTCATCTCGGCTCCTTTCTCTTACAGGCTTGATGTTGTTTCTTCCAATACCATCAAACCATGGGGTTTGGAGCCGTTTCAATTTCCAACTAAGATTGGCACACATTCTTGCGAACCGCGTATGAACAAAACGGCTGATCGGTCCGTACGGCGGGCGTAGCACCTGGCGCTGTGGGACTGGAACATCACGATGCTGATTCGCGCTGAAGAAACCGACGACCGGCAGTTGGTGTATACCGTCAACGTCGCGGCCTTCGATACACCGGCCGAAGCCCGGCTGGTCGACACCCTGCGCGCACAGGCGCGGCCAATGATCTCGCTTGTCGCCGAGGACAACGGAACGGTCGTGGGTCAGATCATGTTCTCGCCGGTGTCTCTTTCAGGGCATCCCGAAGTGAAATTGATGGGACTGGCACCGATGGCGGTCAGACCCGACCTTCAGCGCCAGGGCATCGGCACTGCCCTGGTTCGAGCCGGCCTTCTGCGGTGCAGGAAACTGGGATATGTTGCCGTCATCATGTTGGGACATGCCGCGTATTACCCGCGCTTCGGCTTTCTGCCCGCCGTCCGTTTCGGTATTGACTCTGAGTACGATGTGCCTGAAGAGGTGTTTATGGCGCTGGAGCTGGAACCGGAAGCGCTCAAGGGAAAAAGTGGCCGGGTGCGCTACCATGATGCTTTCAGCGCGCCGTGAAGTCGGTGTGCGGGGGCACAGAACGAGTCGCGCTCCCAATCCTTAAATTGACCTGTGACCGGGCCAACAATCCATGACTTACAAACTCTATGCTGTCCGTGTCTTCTCCTTTGAATGGCAGGAATCCTTCACCTTCTACAAGGATCTCATCGGGCTCCCAGTTGGATATGTGGATGAGAAAATCGGCTGGGCCCAGTTCGACCTCGGTGGACCATCCATCGGGCTTGAACGCTGTGACCCCCGGGATCCGGAATCCAGAGATCTCGTGGGCCGTTTCGTCGGCACATCGATCGCAGTGGACGATATCGAAGGCGTATACGCATTGCTCGAGTCCAGGGGCGTCGAATTCACGGGCCCACCGGAGAAACAGCCCTGGGGCGGCATACTCGCCCACTTTAAAGACCCAGACCGAAACATTCTCACCTTGCTTGGGGGTATGAGCACCTAACGGTGACCGGCAGGAAGGGTGATCAACCTGGCCTCGAGGGCAGTCGCGCGCTTGCCGCGGCCCGTGGACGCGTCAAACTGTGCTCTGAGTTAAAGATGCGATCAATTCTGCTGTACTGGAAAGGAGGAACCGCATGCCCCGAACAATTCAACTTGCCGCCTCGCTACCGGCCCCACCCGATCGACTGTTCGATATGTACCTCGATCCGGCTGAACACTCAGCCATCACAGGGTCTCCTGTCACAATCTCCGATCGCCCGGGCAGTCCCTTCAGCGCCTTCGACAGCGTCCTTACCGGCACCATGCTGCAGGTCGTCGGGAAGCGTCTCATCGTCCAATCGTGGCGTTCTCCAAATTGGAGCACCGAAGACGTCGACTCCACCTTAATCCTCACGTTCTGGCCGCAAGAGGATGGCGGCCGGGTCGAACTCGTTCATGTCAATGTCGTCGATGTGGATTTCGCAGGTGTAAGCCAGGGTTGGGAGAAGTACTACTGGTCCCCGTGGCGGGACTACCTCAGCCGCGCATGACCCCGGGCCAACGGGTCCCGCGTGAGCCATCCCGGTGTGAATGACATCATGCTGCAACCGGGATGGACCATTCAACGCTTGACGATTCGGGACGTCGGCCGGGCCGAAGCCAGCCTGATTCGTGACATTTTCAATGCCTGCGCTTATATCGAACTGTGGGACAAGACTTTCGCACCCACCGACATTGAGACAAGTGCTGAGATGGTTCCCAAGAGCATCCAGTAACTGGCAATTGGCGGATTGTGTTTCGGATGGACGTGGCAGGGGAGGTCACGGGGGTCAATCTTGAGGACTACCATTGAGGTTGCTGACCATGATGCAGATCGGCCGGGCAAGGATGCGCACACTACGGGGAGACGAATAATGGTGACTACAAATGGAAGGGGCATCAAGCCTGCACACCCGGGGGAAGTACTCCGGGACATCTGGGAGGACATCGGTCTGACCCAGGGAAAGTTTGCCCAAGCTCTGGGGGTATCCAGGCAGACAGTCGCGCAGTTGCTGGCATGCAATCGCAACATATCAGCCGACATGGCTCACCGGTTGGCCAGGGCACTGGGTACGGGTCCTGGAATGTGGATGCGACTACAGGAGGCGTTTGATCTTTGGGAGGCAGAGAAGAAGAATCAGCATCAGTACGCGAAGATACCCGTGTTGATCCCCGCCTGCTCGAGGAGCACGGGAGAACGCCCGGTGCCGGTAGGTAGAGGCTAGTGACCACCACCAAAACGGGAGATCCGTATCCGGCTCCCTGCGTCTGGGGGGCGGCAACGGGATGGGACGCAGGTTGCGCCGTGTGGCGCGGGTTCGCGAACGGTTGACTCGTGTTCGGTTGGCTGTGCGGGGGCAAACGATTGGTCTCGTTTTCCGGTTCCGTTTGTCACCGGGCCGCTGCCGAAAACGGAATCGAGCCGTCTCTTGAAAAGCTCCGGGGAACAGTCGACCTCGATCTGAGAAATCCTGCCTTGAATCCCCCGCGCGGTGATCCACCGGCCGTCCGCGCGCCGGTTGACATAACGCCGATACGGCGACGCTGTCTGCGCTGCCATCGGTGTCGGACCCTGCTTAAGCCGCTAATCCGCTACGACCGGACCAAATTTCAAATATCTTTGCTTAGATTCGTGGCGAGAGTTGCTAGAAGCCGATGTGTAAGGGGAACAATGAGTCCGCCACCCCAGCGATGGGTGCGAACTCATGCCCCGCTTGATCATCGAGTGACCGGTACCACCCGAATCGGGACCGATATGGGTGGTACAGGCCGCTAACAGTCAGGCGGGACCGGCCGGATACTCCTAGAACAGCTCCGGCACGTGGAAACTCAACACTGCGTTCTCCTTCATGTCGGACACGATGACCGTCTGGTTCTTCGGGTCCAGCGCCATGCCAAAGGGCTTAACGAGTACCTCACCGGGTCCGGCAAAAGTCCAGCGCGGTTCAATGTTGCCCTCGTCTTCGTGGATGTCCCAGACGCCCACATGAGGTGCACTGTCGTCCGCTCCTCGGATGGCCGCAAAAATCAAGCCGCGCGGCGGGAAAACACGAAGCGCTCTGAGACCGGACAGCTCCGCCTTCGCCCCCTGGATGGACCTGAGGGGCTGCGCATTGCCTTGGGCCGTACGCTCGAAGATGAATATGCCGCGGTTGCCCCCGGTGACGAGCAGATCGTTGACGGTATCGACCGCAACCTGCCCCTGGGTTCCCTCCAGAATACGGATCGGCGCCACATTGCCGTTCGCCTCCCGCGGGAAGACCAGAACTCTACCTGAGTCGGGAACCAGGATTTCGTTGTTAACCGGATCGACCACCAACTTGTCGGGCCGACGCAGCTGAGTCCGGCTGCCTTGAATCACTCGCAGCGGAGGCTCGGCTCCATCGGCTCCGCCCGGAAACGTCATGATCGCCTGGGCAAACTGTTGCGGCACTACAACCTCGTCGTTAACCTCATCGTATTCGATGCCGTGCATCGTTCGGCCCAATAGTGTCGCCTGTCCCTCGATTCTGCGCATCGGGGCCGCTGCTCCATCCGCCAACCTGGCGAAAGCCGCAACTTGCGGGTGGGCCACTCAGTTGGGCACTAGAATAGCTTCCCTCTTCGTGTCGTATGCCAGAGCTCCCGGATTGCCGATCATCAAGGCCCTTTGTCCCGCCGGGGCGCTGCGGATCATGCGCAGGGGAGGCGTGTCACCTTCGGCCCCCAGCTCGAAAATGGTCAGTGAATTATTGCCGTAGTTGGCCACCCAGAGCTCTTCGTTCTTGATGTCCAGAAACAAGCCGACGGGGCTGTCCAGATTCGTGTTCGGCCCCTTCAACACTCGAATTGGCGCCACATCGCCATCCGCGTCGGAGCTGAACACCAGGATTGATTGCCCGGTGTCGTTGGCAACATACAACTCGCCGCGACGCTCATCCACACCGATCCCAGAGGGCCAGTTCAACTGTGTATTCGGTCCTACGATGACTCGCAGAGGCGGCGTATCGCCCCTGGCGGAGCGCTCGTGGACTGTGATGGCCGGGGGCAAGAATCTCCCCGATCCGGGCACCGCCATGTCGCGTCCTAACGGTCGATTTGGCTCCAGGTCATTCGCATCGGCTCCTTCAGCCGATCTGCTGGACACGTGCCCGTGGTTCGTTACATAGATCAGATCATTCCCTTTGTCGACGGCGATCCCGTGAGGGTTGGCCAGACGGGTTCGGTCACCTTGCAACAAGCGGACCGGCGGCTCATCCCCTGACGCCTGCTTGCGGAACACCACAACTGCGCTGTTGTGCTGGCTGGTCAGGAAGAGCTCCTGATTTCCATCATCCACGGCGATTCCACGCCCTCTGGTCGAATAACCAGTGTTCAGTTGGCGCGCAGGCGGCACATTCCCTTCCTGATCGCGGGAAAAAACCAGCATCTTAGCGGCGGTATCGGCATGGGTGGCGTAAATGTCTCCCGTGGGCGGATCCACATACAGACCGCACACGAACTCAATCTGCGTTAGGTCTCCACCCAGGATCCGCTTGGGTTCGGTCAACGCCGCGTTAGGCGGAGTATTCGCCGTTCGGTCGTACACCAGGATCTGGTGCAGGTTTTCGTCGGCCGCCACCGCCTCGTTGCGGTCCACGTCCACGGATATACCGCTAAAGCTGGGACTCGAATCCCGGATAACCCGTACGGGATCCCTTCTGAGCCGCACCGTCCGAGAAGGTTCCTGCATTGGGAACGCTCGGGCGCCCCCCACTCCCGCCATGAGGAGTCCAGCCTGCCTCTCACCCGCTGCGGCAGTCAAAGCGGCGCTAGCGTTGCCGGGCTGCCCCTTTACTGGGACCAACGCCGACGAAAGTATTGCCAGGGACAGGATGACCATCGTGATACCGAGCACCGTCCGTATCAAGGTGCGGTTCGTTTTCGGTGTCTCAAACATGTCTGATTCTCCGTAAATTGATATCCGACCAATGCCTACCGGATCATCCTTGTTGACCCCGTGCGCCGTAACATAGGCTTCCAGCCTGTGAACTCCAAACTTCGGGACGCGGAACTCAACGGTATTATACATGGCCAGACCGTTTTCACCCCTAGCAGTCCGTGGCATAAGTCCCAAGTGCCGCGCGCAGAGGTCTTCGGGTTGCAGGCGCGAAGTGAGGAGCGGGCAACGAGGTTTGAAACTGAGGCCGCGGGCGCTGTCTTTTCATCGTGACCCATGTTATTTAAGGCCGGACAAAGCGTGCGGGGCGCCTGCGGCCTCCGTTTGAAACGTCGGTGGCCCCCCTGCGCCCAAAGGGTTACGGCGAAACGGGGCCGTCTTCGTTGTCGTCGACTCCTCGCAATGAATGAGCATTGCAGCGTCGTCGCGACGTCGTGTCGTCACGTTGTGATCTCTTAGAATTCGGCCCCGTTTGGCCGTAACGCGGCCTTTGAGATAAATTCCGCTTCTGCCACGGGCTGCTAGCCCTGCCGAGTCAGAGCGACCTTCCCCCATAAAACGATCCACATCTAAGGGGAGTGTTCCGGGGAAACGTCAGTCGACCGCCTCAGTGATGCCGTGGTTGACTCAGTCGCTGTAGACCGGGACCAGGAAAATCCCCTCGTAGTCGATGCCGGGGGCTTCTGAAGAAACGACGATCTCCCAATAGCAATAGGGATCCATTGAAAGACGCGTGCTGGGAGCGTCTGGAGGAACATCAAAATGAAGGGTTGCGCCGCCAGTGGGATCAAAAGCAATCGGATGCACTGCACTGAAAAGCTTCCTCATTTCGATCCTCCGCTCTTTTCCACCCGCCTCGTCGACATCGACCCAACGCTCTTCGACACAACGCAGTTCGGCGGAACCGCCCATCGATTCGGCCAGCTTTCCAGGGCCCGAAAAACGGGCCGACAACGCCCCACCCGGCCGGTAAGGACGGCCCATAAACTGTAAAAACGAGCGGCCGTACTTCAGAAAACCCAGGACGCGGTATCCAAGAAGCACAGTCCCCAGCAGGAACGCCGCATCAATGGCATAGGTGATAGCTTTGAACATTGTCTCTCCCGGACCCTGGATCTGACCCGAACGGGCAAACCATGTAAACGGGATCAGGAATGCCCAGGCCGCCGCAAACCCCAGGACAGTCCAACCGAGTGAGCCCAGCTCTTCCGAACGGGCGCCGTCAGGATTCCACCGATGGTCGCTGCGCCAGGCTTCCGAATTGAGGGAAAGCCGTTTCCGACGCCAGACATCGAAGACGGATATCGCAAGCATGAAAAGTCCCGGCACCCCAAACACACAACCCATCCAGTAGGCGAACCAGACAGGAATGCCCTCCGCCTCCGCCATTTCTTCAGGTCCGAAAGAGAGGATCAGTGCTCCCGCACCCGTGAATACGACGCCCATCAGCCAGCCGATCCATCCGAGCCGCCATGCGCATCGCGCATTCCCGGACATCGGTTCGGGTTCGGGAAGCAGGCCCATGATTCGCTCGTCTATGTAATCGATCCTTCTGATGGCGAGGATGCCGCCGCGTACAGCTTCTTCGGGATTCGACCCGCCTCGTGGGCAAGCCGGCCGGCACGGACGGCATAGTTCATCGCTTCGGCCATGGCGGGTGGGTCTGGGGAACCGGCAATCGCGGTGTTCATCAGGACGCCGTCGGCACCCAGTTCCATGGCGAGGACGGCATCGGACGCGGTGCCGACACCGGCATCGACAATCATGGGTACTTCTGTGATTCGCTCGCGCAGAATGCGCATCGAAGTCAGGTTCTGAATGCCCATACCCGAACCGATGGGCGCCCCCAGGGGCATGATGGCTGCGGCACCGGCATCGATCAGCCGTCGGGCAACGATCAGATCGTCATTCGTGTAGGGCAGGACGATAAACCCATCCTTAACAAGCGTGGCCGTGGCTTCGATCAGGGCCGCTGTGTCGGGGAACAGGGTCCGTTCATCACCGATTACTTCCAGCTTGACCCACTCGGACAAGCCGGCCTCCCGCCCCAGGTGGGCGGTGCGGACGGCATCCTCGGCGTTGTAACAACCGGCGGTGTTCGGCAGGATCATGAACCGGGACGTATCGATGTGATCAAAGAATGACTTTCCCCTGGGGGCTTTCAAATCCACACGTCGGACGGCGACAGTCACCATTTCCGCGCCGGATCTTCGGTGGGCATCGACCATGATCTCCATCGTTTCGTACTTCCCCGTACCGACAATGAGCCGCGAAGAAAAGTGCCGCCCGGCGATGACCAGCCCGGCGTCCGGTGTGACCTCTGCCCCACCCCCGACAAAGTGCACCACCTCGATCTGATCTTCTGCCGCAAGCGCAATCGCCTCCCACTGGCTCCTGGGAACGACGGACCTGTTTCTCTCCACCGCGATACGTTCGATTGGCAGGTCCAGATGATCGAGCAGTTGTCGGATGTTCAAAGCTTCCGGTATCTGCTGAAGCTCTCCGTTTAGTTGAATGCGCACGCCGCTGACGCCCCCTCTTTCTTTTGTCTAAGCGCCTCATATTAGCAGAACAACCATCTATGCGGTGACCGCCCTATAGGGTGAGCGCCGGGCCATCAACAAGGGCAGTCTGATGTCCCTCGGAAGGGGATTCAGCCGGATCGAGGTTGACACACTCTCGGAAGGAGGCCGCCAGTGAACAACTGGTAGCGGTTGAAATCCTTTTCTTATATACAGTTACTCGGATTTCAGCAATGTTGGAAAACGGCTTGTCGATCCCAATATATGCGTTCTCGTTGCCGGCTTAGCCCTAACAGCCCGTGGCAGAAGTCTCGCGGGTCGCGTTACGGCCAAACGGGGCCAGATTCTAGGAGGCGACGACGCTGCAATGCTCATTCATTGCGAGGAATCGGCGACAACGAAGACGGCCCGGTTTCGCCGTAACCCTATGGGCGCAGGGGGGCCACCGACGTTTCAAACGGAGGCCGCAGGCGCCCCCCAGGCATTGTCGTTCGTCGGTCACGATGAAAAGACATCGTTCCGCTCCTCACTTCGCGCCTGCAACCCGAAGACCCCTGCGCGCGGCCCGCGAGACTTCTGCCACGGGCTGCTAAGCCATCTGATCCTGTCGCCGGTGATAGGCCTGGGCAAACCCATACATGAACCCCAACTGTTCGATGTCCGTGCCGTTGGGCTGGGAGACACACATAGCGAATTCATCCGAATAAATGCGGCCGGGGCACTGGCCCCGGCCGCATTGCAGGTGTGGTCTATCACACCGCGCTATTAAATAGTTCCCTGATTTTGTGCGCTCACAGAACGCATCCACAGTTGAACCAGGCAACCGACCTTCAGGATCCAGTCAATCGAGTCCAGACCGCCCACACAGAAATGAGCGACTCTCAATCAGGACTAAACAACCTTCACAAAGATAATAAACAGCGTGTACAACGCCAGAGACTCGATCAGCACGAGACCCAGCAACAGTGCAAACCGAATCGGGGCTGCGGCTCCGGGATTGCGGGCCAGTCCCTCACAGGCGGCAGATATGGCACGGCCCTGGGCCAGTCCACAGACCGCAGAAGCGATCGCCATACTGAAGCCTGAAGTCAGGGCCACCCAGTTGACGCCGCCACCCTCTCCGCCTTCGCCTCCCTGCGCCAGGGCGGGAGTCGCCATGGCAAGCAGGATAAATGACAGCATCAGGCCGGCTTTAATTTTATTCATTCTGAACTCCTTTTTATGAAAAATGTCGGATGGAGGTGGTTGCCGAACATCCCTCGTGCAGTCGGCCTCACACATACGACTGTGTTGGCGGGCTAGTGACCGGGTCGGGTCACTCTAGTGATCTTCCGTCGCCACGGCTCCCGCCAGGTAGACCATGGTTAGGATGATAAAAATATAGGCCTGGAGCATTCCTCCGAACACGGCGTATGCCATGAACGGCAGGGGCAACACCAGTGGTATCAAGCCGAAGAAGACAACGACGAGGAGTTCCTCTGCAAAAATATTTGCGAACAGGCGAACCGTAAGAGAAAACGGCCGGGCCAGATGGGAAATAATCTCGATCGGGATCATCAGGGGAGCCAGCCACCATACCGGACCCATGAAATGCTTCAGGTACTTCAGAAGTCCCTGCGCCCGAATACCCTGAAGGTTGTAATAGAGAAACACGACGATGGCACACCCCGCCGGTACATTGATGTTGCTGGTGGGCGCCACCAGGCCGGGAATCAGCCCCATCAGGTTGGAGAACATGATGAAGATCCCGAGCGTGCCGATGATGTTCAGGTACTTCCGTCCGCTGTGGCCGATGATCTCTTCTAGTTGATCGCCAAGAAACTCGACGCCCACTTCCATCGCCTGTTGCAATCGTCCCGGATTCTCCATCGACAGGCGCGAGCGAACAAAAGCAAAGAAGGCGAAACAGAACAACAGGACGAAGGTCGCCATGACGATCTGCACGGGGATGATGTGGACGCCTTCGGGCGCTCCAATGGCGTGGTTCACCCACTCAACGATTATCGGTTCATGTTCTTCCATTGGGATCCGCTCGAAGCAGAGACCTGCCTATCTCAAAAATACATTCAAGGAGTACCGCGAGGACGTAGGAGAAGAGACCCGCCAGAAGGAGGGTCACGTCCAAGAGTGTAAAGCGGATTGTAACAAAGAGGGCGATGCCAATCAACGCGTACCGCCCCGCATACTGAAGCCCAACGCGGCGACCCACCCGCCGTTGGGCACCCTGCAAGATTACGAAGTTCACTGCCTGCTTGAGCCAGCGGAAATTGACATACGAAATCACCCCGCCGGCCCCGATGCTTGCGGCCCCCCGGGGGGAATGCAGAATGCCCGCGAGCGTGATGGCGATCAGTATGACGACGAGATTCGTCCGGTCCAGGCGCCTTTCGAACTGCGCGAAGTCCTCAAACACGGGCAGCGGCGAACTTCGAGCCGGCCCGGGTTGCTGATAGCTGATCGGTTCCGATCCGTGGGCCCGTTTAACTTCCTGAATTTTCATATCTTCGAGATGGTCCGGAAAAAACTCACGAATCCAGCGGCAATGCCAAAGAGGAGAAACACGATCGTCATCCAGGTGGTCCCCAGCCACCGGTCGAGGTAGTAACCCATCCCGTAGCCAATCGCAAGCGAGACCGGAAAGACCATACCCGCGCTCATCAGGCCACCCAGTTGCCGGTACATCTCTCGCTTCTCTTTTCTGCTACTCTTTCTGCTACTCTTTCTGCTACTCTTTCTGCTACTCATCGTGGCTTTCATTGTTATATAATTCAGCGCCGACATACACCAAACTCTTTGCCCATAAACCATTTATCTATAAAGGCGATATACGTTAGCGATAAGGACGACACAAGGAGACGACGAATGTTAAAACAGATGGCGTTGCTCGGTTTTCTTAGCATTCTGGCAGTGGGAATGGTCGCTTGCGGGCCTCCTCCCGAGCCCGTGGTCGAAGAGGAACCGCCTCCCCCTCCGCCGCCACCGCCCCCGGTCTACGAATTGACGGAAGTCGATCTCATTGCTGAAGAACCCGACTTTACCAGCCGGAACATCAGCGTCCTCGGCGTCGAGGTCGGCGATCGCACCAACGACGTTGGAGACGTTCTGGGCGAGATTGCCAACACGCGGACCGATGTCGATGACTACATCACGGCATATCAGGACGGCGGAATCGTCGTCTACACGTTCAAGCTGACGGGCGCGGCCCGACGGATCGAAATCACTTCTCTTTTCGATGAAGACCTTGTGGCGGCCCCACTTCAGAACTGGCTGGACGACGGCGATTTGGATCAGTTGCGGGAACTCATGGGCCCTGAAGAATCCATAGAGGAACTTCCTGACAGCGACGCCACGGAATACGCCTACGACGCTCGAGGGCTGCGGTTCATTCAGTACGATGTCAGCGGCACCGAGGTCAACGCGATTCGCTTCAGCGAATTCTTCGATTAGTTGCTGTTGGGAGCATGCGCCCGACCCCATCGGGCGCCATGGTTCCCGGGTCAGTGCCCGGAAACCTCTTGGCTCGTTTGAAAACGCGCACCGGACGCCCGCATTTCCCTGATCGCACGCTCCCCGTCGCCGGGTCGAAGTTCAACCCCCCGGCAACCGTCCTTTATGACCGTAGTCTGGAAACCCAGGCCCCGGGCGTCCAACACGCTGTATTTAACGCAGTAGTCTGTCGCCAAACCCATCAGATAGACCGCTTCCACACCCGCCTGCCTGAGATGGTCTCCCAACCCCGTCTGGTGGCGATGGCCGTTGTCAAAAAAAACGCTGTAGCTGTCGATTGCGGGATTCGTGCCCTTCAGAAATTTCCGCGTGATCCTGGACGTCTCCAGATCCGCCACCAGAGCCGCCCCAATAGTGTTCTGAACGCAGTGATCGGGCCACAGAACCTGGGATGTCCCATCGATCTCGATGACATCGCCAGTTGCGTGGCCCGGGTGGTTTGAGGCGAAGCTGCTGTGATCCGGGGGATGCCAGTCCTGGGTCGCGAGGACCAGGTCAAACACTTCCACCAGCCGGTTGGCAACGTCCACCGTCTGATCGCCTTCGGGCACTCCCAGCGCACCACCAGGCATGAAGTCGTATTGCAGATCAACCAGGATCAGTGCCCGCGTCACGGTCCTTTCAACTCCAGTATCATCCGGTTTCGCAGTTCGAACAGGTTGTCGGCGACTCCGGCAGGATAGTCATGGGGATTGACGAGGCGCTTGATGCCCGCATGAAATCCCTCGAGCTGGGAACGGCAATGACGCCTGGATTCTTCCAGAGTCGGCAGATCGATCACCCGCCGGCCGGCCCTCAATACCGGAACCAGAAGGTCCGCTCCCGATGCGTCGGATGGGATACGCTTTCGCCGCGTGGCATCGGTCGGATCCAGGGCCACCACGGGGTCCGAGAGACCGGCCTGCTCGTCGTAAATCACATCGCCGAGGAAGTCTCCTCCCTTTGAGAATCGTCTCACCTGCAGGACGCCGGGAATAGAGGCCTTGTTTACCTGCTCGGAGAGTTTGAGTCGGTAGGTCCAGCGATCCCCGGAGCTGTTACGAACCGCCGTCAGCTTGTACACACCGCCGAGTGCCGGCTCGTCGAAAGCGGTTACCAGATGCGTACCCACGCCCCACACGCCGATCGTCGCGCCCTGTTCTTTGAGGCTGGCGATCACATGTTCGTCCAGGTTGTTGCTCGCCAGTATGAGGGTGTCGGAGAATCCGGCATCATCCAGCATGCGCCGTGCCTCGATGCTCAAATAGGCCAGATCACCGGAATCCAGCCGTATTCCAATCATACGGTGTCCCATGTCCCGAAGCCTTTCCCCGACCGCGATCGCATGGCGGACGCCTCCCAGCGAGTCATAGGTATCGACCAGAAAGACACAGTTATTCGGCATCGCGTTTGCGTAAGTCTCGAATGACTCCAGTTCCGTATCGAAACACATGACCCAACTGTGCGCCAGGGTTCCCCGGACGGGAATGCCGAACAGTTTGCCGGCCAGGAGGTTGGACGTGGCCGCACCCCCGCCGAGGTAGGCCGCCCGGCTCGCGCTGAGTCCACCGTCGATACCCTGGGCGCGGCGCAATCCGAATTCGACTACGGAGTCTCCGCGCGCGGCCATCGAAACGCGAGCCGATTTCGTCGCGATCAGCGACTGAAAGTTCACGGAATTCAAAATTGCGGTTTCCAGAATCTGGCATTGCAGAATCGGCCCCATCACGCGGACAAGCGGCTGCCTCGGAAAAACAACGGTGCCTTCAGCAACCGCATCCAGATCGCAGGCGAATCGCATTCCGGCCAGATAGTCCAGAAACTCGCGATCGAAGAGAGGCTTGCCGTCGTTACCCTCGAGCTGTCCAAGGTAGGAACGGTCATCTTCGGTGAATTGAAGGGCCTCGATCCACTCCACGATCGATTCGAGGCCCGCGGCTACGGTATAGCCCCCCTGGAATGGGTGCTCCCTGAAATACACGACAAACACGGCTTCACGTTCGGCGATCCCGGCCTTCCAGTAGGAATACGCCATCGTGAGTTCGTAGAGATCCGTGAGAAGGGAAAGGGATTCTTTGTAAATTGGAAGCGTGGACATGACCAATCTGTCATTGACGATCGACGCGTGGCAGCTGACACGTCAAGTAATCGGTACGGGTCAGTTCCGAAGGTTGGTCACGCGCCAATCGTCGGGCGTC
The DNA here is from genome assembly GCA_965263045.1 of Terriglobia bacterium. Classification (GTDB taxonomy): domain Bacteria; phylum Acidobacteriota; class Terriglobia; order 20CM-2-55-15; family 20CM-2-55-15. The sequence continues at coordinate 1,105,539 of CBDHGK010000041.1, read as the reverse complement.
ACTACTTTAGAAGCCTTGCGTCGCCGCCTGCGCCATCGTAATGAAAGGATCTGGATAGAGTCCGATGAAGAGCGTGAAAATCAACGTTATGGCCAGTACCGAAACCAACCCCGGCGACAGCGACAAGCCGGTCTTTTCGGTCGTCTCGGACATGAACATCGCAACGACCACACGCATGTAGTAGTAGAGGCCAATGGCGATGTTCAAGGCGGCGATAACGGCCAGCGTCGTGTGACCCGTTTCAATTACGGAGGCGAACAGATAATACTTCGCGACGAAGCCTGCGGTCGGCGGAATGCCGGCCAGCGACAACATGAAGATGAGCATGAGCGTGGCCGCCCCTGGATGCTTGAAGACGAGGCCGTTGAGATCCTCAACGTATTCGCCGATAACGTCGCGGCGCCGCAAGGCGACAATAATGGACCACGCACCGATATTCATGAACGTGTAGACGAACAGGTAGAGCGCGATGGCAGTCATACCGGTGTCGTTGCCCGCGATCAGGCCGAGGAGAACAAATCCTGCGTGGGATATGGACGAGTAGGCCAGCATCCGTTTGACATTCGTCTGAGTGAGCGCCGCGATGTTGCTGACGGTGATTGTCATCACCGCGACCGCTGCGAGAAGCGGCACCCACTGATCTCGGAGTGGATAGATGGCCGTCATGAAAATACGGACCATCATCGCGAATGAAGCAGCCTTCACCGCGACCGACATGTACGCGGTTACGGACGTGGGCGCGCCTTCGTACGCGTCCGGTGTCCACTGGTGGAACGGAACCGCTGCGATCTTGAAGAACAGACCTGCAGCCACGGTAATCATCGCGAGCATTGAAACCGGATCGGCCACGGGCCGCCGTGTGATCGCATCCGCTATCTCGGTCAGGTTCGTCGAGCCCGATATGCCATATAGCAACGACATTCCGTAAAGGAGGACACCGGACGAAAAGGCGCCGAGGAGAAAATACTTCAGCGCCGCCTCGTTGGATTTCTGGTTGCCCCTCAAAAATCCGACCAGGACATACGTCGCAATGGCCATCGTCTCCAGCCCGATATACAGCGTAATCAGATCCGTGCCACCGGCCATGAACATCATCCCCATCGTGGCGAAGAGGATGAGCACGTAGTATTCGCCATGCTGTTCCCGCTCGACGTCCAGGTAGCGCATCGAAATCCCGATGGTCAGTCCGGCTGCGATCAGGAAAATAAACTTGAAGTAGGCCGCGAAGGGGTCAACGGCCAGTTGACCGCCGTACGCTGACATGTTGACTCCATCCAGACGGTACAGGAGGACGCCCGAGAGCCCCAACCCGGCCAGCGCAAAATACCCGAGTGTGTGCTTTTCGCGGACGATCAGGTCCAGCAGGAGGAGCGCCAGGCCAAAGATCGTCAGTGCCAGCTCAGGAGCGATTGCCGCCAGATCCTGCAGTTGGAAAAAGTCGCCCACCTAATCGTTATCTCCAGCGTCTTGCCCGATTTCCAGAGTGGCTTCGACGACTTCAGCAATTGGCCCGACCCCGGCCCTGTTGCGGGCCTCGAGAGGATTCGCGTCATAATAGTCCGGCCTCACGCTCTCCACGATCTTGGTGACAGGACCATCGAGCGCCCTGAAGAACGGCGCGGGATAAATTCCAATCCAGAAAGCGAGAACGATCAGTGGCGCCAGCGTGACAAACTCCCGCAGGTTCATGTCGGCCAGTTTTTCGTTGGCCGGATTGTCGAGTTTCCCGAACATCATCCGTTGGTACAGCCAGAGCATATACGCCGCCCCCAGCACGATGCCGGAACCGCCGGCTACAGCCCACCAGAGGTTTTCCTGAAGCGCCCCCTGCAGGATCGTGAACTCACCGATGAAACCGTTGAGCAGCGGGAGCCCAATCGACGACATCGTCATGATCAGGAATACGGTTGCAAAGACGGGCATGATCGTCGACAGTCCGCCAAACTCGGCGATCTCACGCGTATGCCGTCTGTCGTAAATAATGCCAACGATAAGGAAGAGGGCTCCCGTCGAAATCCCGTGATTGATCTGCTGTAGAATGCTCCCGTTCAAGCCGTTCGGGTTCAGCGCGAACATGCCCAGCATGATGAAACCCATGTGGCTCACCGAAGAGTAGGCCACGAGGCTCTTCATATCCTTCTGCATCATTGCCACCAGGGCGCCGTAAATGATCGCGATGATCGCGAGCACGATCATGTGGGGAACAAAGTAAACGGCCGCTTCGGGCAGAATCGGCAGGCTGAACCGGACAAAGCCGTATGTCCCCATTTTCAGCAAAACGCCCGCCAGTATGACCGAACCGGCAGTCGGCGCCTGCACATGCGCATCCGGGAGCCAGGTATGAAACGGAAACATCGGCACCTTGATGGCGAAGCCAACGAAAAACGCGAGGAACACCCAGTACTGGACATCGAACGAAAGATACTGGCCCATCGCCTGAAACGCCAGGATGTCAAAGGTGAAGCCCTGTCCGAACTGATTCGCGATTTCAGGCACGGCCGCCGCAATCGCAGGATACTGGAAGTAAAGCGACAGAATACCCAGAAGCAACAGCACCGAGCCGACCAGGGTATAGAGAAAGAACTTGATGGCCGCATACAGCTTGCGGGGTCCACCCCAGACGCCGATCAGGAAGTACATCGGCACCAGCATCACTTCCCAGAACACGTAGAACATGAAGAAATCGAGCGCGATGAACACACCGAGCATGCCGGTCTGCAACATCAACATAAAGATGTAGTATTCCTTGGCTCGATCCTGAATCGATTCCCAGGAGGAAAGGATCGCGATGCTGCCCAGCATCGTCGTCAGAAGCACCAGCAGGAGACTGATCCCGTCGATGCCCACAGCGTATTCCACGCCCAGAGCGTCGATCCATGGCACCCGTTCAGCGAATTGCATCTCTCCGCTGATGTCGTAGTCGAACCAGAAGAACAGCGGAATCGACACCAGGAAACCCGCCAGTCCGACCAGGTTGGTCCACAGGCGGATAGCTCCCTTGTTCTCCTTGTTAAAGAACATCAGAACGATCGCGCCGGCCAGAGGCAGGAACGCCACGATGGTCAGGATATGTGTTCTATAAAACTCCATGTATCGATACTCCGGGTGAAGAAACAGGCCGGCCCTGATTTCCTGACTGAATGTCTTCCAAACACCAACACATTAGGGATCGAGCTCTATGATCCATGGACGTTCGCGTCAACCGATCAAGACATAGCCGACAAAGACCAGAACGCCGAGGATCATCATCAACGCGTAATTCTGGACGTAGCCGGTCTGGAGCAGCCGGACGGGCCAACTGAAGGTCCTCACGACCCCGCCCACCAAACGGACAGCGCCGTCTACGATCCATCGGTCCCACCAGCCCGAGCCCTCGGCACTCTTGACCGTGGCCCAGGCGCTCCGGTTGACGGCGCCATCCACAAATTTGGCGTCAAACCGCCACAATCCGGTGCCGAAAATCTTGGAACGATTGACGAACAGAAAGTCATAGAGCTCGTCAACATAGTATTTACCGAGCAGGGCCTGATAGGCGCCCTGGTACCGGGTGGCCAGTTCGCGGGCTCGATTGCTCTTCTTGAAATACATCGAATAGGCGATTAAGAATCCGATGAACGCAACGGCAACGGAAAATGCGGCCATTGCGGCTTCAAACGCGTGTGAGTATTCCACGGCTGCGGCTTCGGCCACGGCCCCACCCCCGACTGCGGCTGCGAATGGCAGGGGCTCAAAGACCGGCTCCAGAAAATGCTCGAAGGTATTCGTTTCCGCGATCCAGACCGGCAGCCCGACATAGCCGGCGAAAACGGCCCCTACGGCCAAAACGATCAGCGGAATCGTCATCGCCTTCGGGGATTCGTGAACTTTCACGTGCGGGTCCACCCGCGACTCCCCATAGAACGTCATGAAGAGCATGCGGAACATATAAAACGCCGTCATTCCGGCCACGACCACACCGATGGCGTAGAGGACGATACTCCCCTGCGGATTCGAAAACGTTCGCCAGAGAATCTCGTCTTTGGAAAAGAAACCGCTGAGCAGCGGCGTCCCGGCAATCGCAAGCGTACCGATTGCCATCGTGGCGAACGTCACCGGAATCCTGCTCCGGAGCGCGCCCATCTTTCGCATATCCTGCTCGTGATGCATGGCGTGAATAACGCTGCCCGAGCATAGGAACAGGAGCGCCTTGAAGAACGCGTGCGTCATGAGGTGAAAGATGCCTGCAGCGAACGCACCGACTCCGAGAGCCAGAACCATGTAACCGAGCTGGCTCACCGTCGAGTAGGCCAGCACCCGCTTGATATCGTTCTGAACCAGCGCGATCGATGCAGCCATAAACGCGGTCAACGCACCCACTACGGCAACGAGCAGCATCGCCGAAGGCGCCAGTTGATAGATGAAGTTGCTGCGCGCCACCATGTAGACGCCGGCCGTCACCATCGTCGCCGCGTGAATCAAGGCACTCACAGGCGTGGGGCCTTCCATGGCGTCGGGCAACCAGACGTACAGAGGCAGCTGGGCGGACTTCCCGGTGGCGCCGATGAACAGCGCGATGGCGATGCCGACGAAGATCATGTCGCCCGCATGATAGAGACCGCCTTCAACACCCGCATGAATCGCTTCGTTGACACCTGTGAACTCGAGCGTGCCGAAGGTAAAGAAGATCAACATGATGCCGATCGAGAAACCCCAGTCCCCCACACGGTTGACGACGAATGCTTTCTTGGCGGCGTCGCCGGCGCTTCTCTTGGTGATGAAGAATCCGATCAACAGGTACGAACACAAACCCACGCCTTCCCAACCCACAAACAACATCAGGTAGTTACTGCCGAGAATGAGGGTCAGCATGGAGAACATGAACAGGTTCAGGTAGGCAAAGAATCGATAGTAACCGTCTTCGTCGGCCATGTAGCCCGTGGAATAGACATGGATGAGAAAGCCGATTCCACTCACAACGAGCACCATCACGGATGACAGCGGATCCAGCAAATAACCCCATGCCACTTCGAATCGTGTCAGTTCGCCAAGGGAAGTGTGCGCGGCTCCGGCGTTGATCCACTCGAAAACAGTGACGGTGTGGGAGCGGGATTCTTCCTCCAGACCAATCAGTTGAAGCACCGCGCCCAGCGCATAAACGAACGACAGCAACACCGAGCCGCAGCCGACGGCGTTGATCGCGGCCTTGGACATCCGCTTGCCGAACAGCCCGTTGATCGCGAATCCAAGGGCCGGGAACAGCGGTATCAGCCAGATTTGATCCAGAAAGTTCACGCTCTATTTTTCGCCACTACCACTTCATCAAATCAATTTCGCTGACGTTCACGGTTTCTTTGTTCGCAAACATGGCGATCACGATTCCCAGGCCCACCGCAGCCTCCGCCGCCGCCACGACGATGACGAAAATCGCGAAGACCTGCCCCGTGACATGCTGCAGCTGGGCCGAGAACGCTATGAGATTGATGTTGACGGCGTTCAGCATCAGCTCGATCGACATGAGGATAATCAGAACATTCCGGCGCGTAAGCACACCGACCACACCAATCGTGAACAGGGCCACGCCGAGAAAGAGATAGTGATATACAGGTACCATGTTTCCCGCCTCTTAATCGGCCCGCTCTTCCGACGGCGGTTTCTTTGAAAGTACAACGGCGCCGACGATGGCCACCAGCAGCAGAATGGAAGCAATCTCAAAGGGTAATAAGTAATTCTGATACAGCACCATACCCACCCACTGGCTGTTCCCTTCGATGACCGTTTCGGCCCCGGGCTCGGCAAACTCGAAACCCCGTCCGCTGTAGAGCCCGTATCCAAACTCCACAACCAGGATGGCGGCCACAACGATTGCCACTTTTCCCTGCTGGTTGTAGCGGCGCTCGAACACTACGCGGTCGGAAGGGACCAGCATTATGACGAACACGAACAGAACGAGTATCCCGCCGACATAGACAATGACCTGAACGCCTGCCAGAAACTCAGCGTGGAGGCTCAGAAAGACGCCCGCCACCGAGAGAAGCGTCGCGGCGAGGAACATCGCGCTGTGAACGGCGTTCTGCCGGGTGATTACCAGGATGGCCGAAACCACGGCAATCGTCGCGAACGTATAGAAAACGATGAGTTCAAGCATTGGGCGGAGTCACGATATCCATCTACTTTGCATACAAAATAGGCTGATTGCCCTCTTCCAGTTTCTGACGGTCCCATTTCATGTCCTTGCGGCCGTAAAGAGCCAACTCAAAGTCCTGGGTCAGCTCCAGGCAGGGGGTTGGGCACGCATCTTCACACAGGCCACAAAACATGCACCGCGACAGATCAAAGGTAAACGTCGTTAGCGCCTTCTTCCCGGCTTCGGTCCGATCCCAGGCCACTTCGATGCAGTACTCCGGACAGGCCAGCGCGCAGAGGTTACAGGCGATGCAGAGTGTTGCGCCGGTTTCAGGATCGTTGTTCAGCCGCGGCGCACCCCGGTAGCGCTGGGCCACCTTTGGCCGCACCTTGGGATACTGCTCGGTATAGTTAACCGAGGGTCGCTGGTAAGAAAACGTCAGCATCAATCCCTTGATGAGATCGAACAGAAATATTTTCTTGAGCAGGGAGAGCCCTTCCGAACGCGTTACTTTCATAATCCTATCCTCTCAGCACCAATACCAGCACGGCGGTGACAATGACGTTGGCGATCGCTATCGGCAATAGATACAGCCAACCCAGGTTCATAAGCTGGTCGTATCGGTATCGGGGCCATGACGCCCGGAACCAGAGATACATATACAGGAAAATCAGAACTTTCAGGCCGAACCACACAACGCCCGGAATCAGGTCCAGGAATGCCAGCGCGTCTACACCGGGAAACGGTCGGAGCCAGCCGCCCCAGAACAGCGTGATCGCCATCGATGCGATCACGATCATGCTGGCGTACTCAGCCAGAAAGAATAAGGAGAAACGAAATCCACTGTATTCGGTGTGGAAACCCGCCACCAGTTCCGATTCCGCTTCGGGCAGATCGAAGGGGGCTCGATTGGTTTCCGCCACGCCGCTGATGAAAAACAGAATAAAACCGATCGGTTGCAGGAAAACGTACCAGTAGCCCCCATCCCGCTGAGACTCGACGATATCCACAAGGCTGAATGAACCGGCCAACATGAGAACACCGATGATGGAGAATCCCAGGGCGACTTCATAACTGACCATCTGCGCCGCCGATCGTAGCGCCCCTAGCAGCGGGTACTTGCTGTTTGAGGCCCAACCCCCGAGGATGACGCCCAGGATCCCGATCGAGGAGACCGACAGGACGTAAAGCACTCCGATGTTTACATCGGTAATGCGAATCGATGGATCGACCGTATAGCCGAAGAGCTCGAATTCGGGCAGCTCCGGTCCGAACGGAATTACGGCAAAGACTATGAATGCCGGAATCAGGGTAATAATCGGCGCCATGGTGAAGATCAGGCGGTCCGCCCCGGAGGGGACGATGTCCTCCTTGAGCATCAGTTTCACGCCATCCGCGATCGGTTGAAGAAGACCATAAGGCCCCACACGCATCGGTCCGAGCCTCACCTGCATGAAGGCAATCACCTTGCGCTCGAGAAGTGTCAAATAGGCGACCACCAGCGAAAGGACTCCGAAAACGATCCCGATCTTTACGAGGGGCGTGAGTACGAAGCTGACGAGGTAATCCATGGCTTAGCGGTCGACCTCCCCGAGCACGATATCGAGAGTCCCGATCACGGCCACCACATCGGCCACCATGTGCCCCTTGACCATTTGGCGCAAGGCCTGCAGGTTGACGTAGGAGGGCGGGCGAACCCGGACCCGATACGGCATGGTGGTCTGGTCGCTCACCACGTAATAGCCCAACTCGCCTTTCGGGGCCTCGATCGAATGGTAGATATCTCCAGCAGGCGGCTTAATGATCTTGCTGACCTTGGCCTTAATGGGTCCGTCCGGTATCTTCTCCACGGCCTGGGCCACGATCCGATTCGACTGACGCATCTCCTCGATGCGGCAGAGATAGCGGTCATAAGTGTCGCCATACTCCCCGACCGGAATATCGAATTCGAATTCCGAATAGGCCGCGTAGGGGTTGGACTTTCGGATGTCCCACTCGAGTCCGGACGCGCGCAGACAGGGCCCGGTGACTCCCATGTCGATCGCTTCTTCTTTCGTCAGGACGCCGACGCCACGCGTGCGACCGATCCAGATTCTGTTCTCCGTGAGCAACTGCTCGTACTCGTCGATCTTACCGGGGAAATAATTGACAAATGTCCGCACCTGCTCTTCAAAGCCGTCATAGATTTCGTACTGCAGGCCGCCCACTCGAAATACATGGGTGGTCAAACGGGCACCGCAGTAGTTCTCGAAGATCTTCAGCAACTCCTCCCGCTCGCGGAAGCAGTAGAGAAACACCGTCATCGCGCCGATGTCCAGTGCATGGGTTCCCAACCACAACAAGTGGCTCGTGATCCGGTTCAATTCGGTCAGCAAGACGCGGACATACTGTGCGCGGGGGGGCGCCTCAATCTGCAGCATTTTCTCGATGGCTTCGCAGTATCCAAGACAGTTGGAAATAGCCGCGATGTAGTCCATGCGGTCCAGCGTCGGCACGAACTGACCGTAGGTCTGGTGTTCTCCCAGTTTCTCTACACCCCGATGCAGATAGCCGATCACGCAATCGGCGTCGATCACCTTCTCCCCGTCGAGCTTCAGTTTGACCTGCAGCACACCGTGAGTGGATGGGTGCTGCGGCCCCATGTTGAGGGTGATTTCGTTCGAATCGAATAAGGTGTGTTCTTGTGTTGTCATTTTCAGTTCAGCTGAGAATCGCGTAACTCATCTGGTAGCTTTGGGCAGTAAGCGCCAGCCGGCCCGATCACTCATCCCCATGCTTCGCCTTACCCACGTAGAATTTCTGACCTGAATCGATACCCAGATGCTTGCGCACCCACTCGACATCCTGCAAGCGGAGGTCATAGTCCTTTCGCAGCGGGTAACCGACCCAGTCCTCGGGCAGGAGAATTCGCTTGAGGTTCGGGTGATTCGCAAACTGGATACCGAACATATCGTAGGCCTCGCGTTCCAGCCAGTCCGCTCCCGGCCAGATACTGACGAGACTTTCGACTGATTCCCATTCCTTGATGCGGGTCTTTACCCGCACACGCCCCTGGGTCTGGAAGGAAAACAGCATATAGACGAGTTCAAACTCCTCGTCCTTCGCCCAATGTGTGGCCGTTTCGTCACTGAGAAAGTCGAACGGCTCGATCTCGTTGCGTCGAAGAAACGCCATGATGTCGGTGAGCCGGTCCTTGCGGATGACCAGCTGCCGTTGCGACAAAAACGTGTACGCCTCGATGACCTGATCGGGAAATCTTTCTTTGAGCACATCCACCAGAGCGTCCGACCAGGGTTCCTTTTGCGGCCCCTTCGGTTTGGCAGGCGCTCGGGGCTTCTTCGGTGGCGGTTTCGGTACCGGCGGTTTGGCATCCCCGGCCGATTCCGCAACATCAGGAGGTTTCGCTTTCGGGTCCGAGCCGGTCGCCGGGGGAGGCTCGACAGAGTGCGCTGGGTCGGGCGCCGGGTCGGGCGCCGGGTCGGGCGCCGGGTCGGGCGTTGGTGACGTGTTCGCACCTGGCCCCCCGGCACCCGGACCCGGCGTCGGTTGTTTTTCGTTGTCCTCTGTCACGATGCTGCTTTCTTGGAAGATACCGGCGCTGCGACTTCGATGGAGGGACCGGGCACCGAGTCCATCTATTGAAAGAACCTAGTGAAAGAATCTAGTGCACTGGTCCAGCCGCAAACGAGTCCTTTTTCTCGTATGCGAACCAGTAATCTTAGCGCACAATCGAATGGAAACACAGCCGGTAATTGACTGAAACAATGCGTCAAGAGACGATATTCCCGAAGCCGGGAAGATTCGACGACTCGATTCCTTTTCTCTGGAGCAATACCTTGAATCGCTCCCCCATCATCGGCGGCAGCAGCAGGTTCTTGAGCGCCTGAACTCGTCGTAGGGACGCAGCGTCGCCGCGGGCCGTGAGCGGCTCCATCAGATCCAGCAAGCCCAGGTCGATCAGGAATTCCATCTGGCTTCGGATTCCAACCGTTTCGAGGCCTGCCGCCTTACCCCGCTCGATCAAATCAGTAAAGTTGACGTGTGCCGTGATGTCCTGCTCCCCGGTCGCATCGAATGGGTCATCCTCGGCGCGGTGGGAGCGGTAGCACATCAGCGTTCCCCCCCGGTGGGCAAAGAACTCGTGACCCAGATAGCCGTAGTCGATCGCCAGATGGTAGCCGGTCTCGATGGAGCCACCGATCCGTTCCATCCAGTCCCAGGCCTCGAGACTGATGTCGGCACGGCACCCTTCCTCAAGCTGCCCCAGGTCGAGCGAGACTTCGGGTGCGCCCTCCACTTCGACAAAGCCCTCGGCAACGAAGAGTTCTCGAACCGCCCCCTGACGGCGGACGAATCGGCGAACGGGGAGTGCATCGAAGAACTCATTGGAAAAGACGCACCCCCGGATTCCGTGGGGCAATGCATCATGCCACTCCACTTCGAAATCCGCGAGCGTCTCCTGCTGGCGCTCCCGCATCGCAATGCTTTTTTCAACGATGATGTAGGGGAACGGTTCGGATTCAAGAATATGCCTGGCCAGCAAGCCTGTTCCCGCTCCGATTTCAACGAGGCCAAACTGTTCGATCGCTCCCGCCATCCGCCGAAAGAGCTTGGCCAGCAGGTTTCCCATCGCCGGATCGACGTTCGCGGCAGTATAGAAGTCACCGTCCGGACCGATCGGGTTGCGGACCCGAGCGTAGTAGCCGTGTTCCGGATGGTAGAGGGCCAGATCCATGTACTCGCTGAAAGCGAGCGGTCCCCGTTCATGGATCAATTGCTGGATGTGTGCGATCAGGTGGGTGTTGCCGGGCATGGGTTGTCCGCCCCGAGGGAACTAGCAGGATCCGTCAAAGTCTTACGTACGGCCCGTCGGGGGCCAGTTTGGGACTTGCAGCAGTCGCTCAAACGGTCATCCTGACCGAGCGACCTTCGCCGCCCGCATTCTCATGAATGCGGGCTCTATTAGGGACTGCCTCAGACCGTCGTTGAGCTGACAGGCCCCGCACGGTTCCTCCGTGCGGGGGATCAACGAGGCGGAGCCGAGGCGATAGTGAAAATAACGATCGCTTCGGAGAGCTAACAGAGCCCCGAATATCGGACTTTGACGGACCCCTGAGCGAATTAGACCTTCATCTTGATTCGATCCATTTCAGCCAGCGCGGCCTTCGAAATGCGGGCGTCGTCTCTGACCTCGTCGAGCCGGACGTCGGTGGGTCTCTTCGCAATCGACATGCGGTCGATTTTGTCCTGTAACCGCATCAATCCGTAGAGTAAAGCCTCCGGGCGCGGCGGACATCCCGGAACGTAGACGTCCACGGGGACCACATGGTCGACTCCCTGCAGGACGGAATATGTATCAAAAGGGCCTCCGACATTCGAACAGGCACCCATCGAAATGACCCACTTGGGATCAGGCATCTGGTCGTAAACGCGTCGGACAATCGGCGCCATCTTGAGCGTTACCGTACCGGCAACGATCATCAGATCCGACTGCCGGGGGCTGGGCCGGAATATGCCCGCACCAAAACGGTCCATGTCGAATCGCGAAGCCCCGGTCGCCATCATCTCGATCGCGCAGCAGGCCAGGCCGAAGGTCATGGGCCACAGGGCGGATTTGCGGGCCCAGTTGAAGACGGTATCGACGGTAGTCGTTACGATGTTCTGTTCAAAGCGATTATCTATCCAGGCCATTGGTCGCCCCCTATGCCCACTCGATCGCGCCCTTCTTAACGATCCAGATATAGCCGACGATCAGGATGCCGAGGAATACGCACATCTCTATCAGTCCGAACAACGCGAGCTGACCGTAAATGATGGCCCACGGAAAAAGAAAGATCGTTTCCACGTCGAAAATGACGAAGAGGATCGCGACGAGATAATATCGGATGGCGTAGCGCTCACGGGCATCTCCTTCAGGTTCGACACCGCACTCATAGGGACTGAGTTTTCCAACGCCTCCGGTCTGAGGCCGCACCAGTTTCGCAATGAACAGTGTGACGATCGGAAACAGGAACGCGAGGCCGATGAACATGAATACCGGGATATAAGGTGTCAGCGCGGTTTCAGTCATGATGACGGTTTAGGATAAACGAAAGACTCCAGCTTCTCAACCGTAGGTCGTTGATGAAGGCATCAACTGCCGCAGTTCAGGGAAGATTGCCCAATGACCTCAACGGCATGCCCCAGGATCGGAACGACCGCTTCCAGCGATTCTCGAACTCCCTTGACGCTGCCCGGCAGGTTGATGATCAGCGTGCTGGCACGCAGGCCCACGATACCTCTGGACAGCGCGGCCCGAGGGGTCTTCTTGAGCCCTTCTGCACGCATCAGATCCGCTATTCCCGGCACATCACGATCAACGACCGCCTTTGTTGCTTCCGGCGTCACGTCCCGCGGCGACAGTCCCGTCCCTCCGGTCGTGACAACCAGCCGCACCGCGTCCCGATCGCAGGCCTGACGCAGTTGATCCTCGATCAGCGCACGTTCGTCGGCCACAATCCGAACGTCACCCACGTCGAAACCCGCACCTTCCAAGATCTTTCTGGCCTCCGGACCGGACAGATCTTCCCGCCCTCCGGCTGCAGCCGAGTCACTGACCGTCAGCACCATTGCACGTCCCAGGCTCATTGCTCTGGCTTCCGGCTCCAATGCCCGCTCTTCCCACCGCTCTTTTCAAGAAGTCGAACGGGGCCGATCTCGACGCTCTTGTCCACGCCTTTACACATGTCGTAGAGGGTGAGCGCCGCAACGGACGCTGCGACAAGAGCTTCCATTTCAACTCCTGTTTCGGCCGTAGTGGCCGCCCTCCCCTCGATCCGGGCTCCGGTTTCAGTAAGCTCTATATCGACGTCGATTCGCGAGAGCGGAAGTGGATGGCAGAGCGGTATCAGCTCCGAGGTTTTCTTGGCGGCCTGAATGCCCGCGATCCGCACCACTTCGAAGGGATCGCCCTTGGGCAGGGTCTGTAACCTGAGCCGGTCCAGCAGGCTCTGGCTCATGGCCACCAACGCCTCCGCACTGGCCGAGCGCGCTGTCTTATCTTTGCCGCCCACATCGACCATCCGGGCACGGCCCCCGTCATCGAGGTGACTGAACTCGTTCGTCATATTCGTTAAGCACCTATCAATATCCGGACCGCACCATGGGAATGAACCGCACGCGCGTTCCAGCCGTCAGAGACCCGTCCTGTTGCGGAATCAGGACATAGGCGTTGGCACGGGAGAGCCCGACCAGGTCTGAAGACCCTTTCCACTCAACCGTCTTCACATGGTATGCCCCGTCGGAGAAACGGACATGGGCCGGAACGCAGGCAGCCCGCATCCGATCACACGCAACGTCCTGCTCGAGATTGGCTTCGAGGGGGGGATCATCGGGATCCCCGACCTGCAACAGTCGGCGGATAACGGGACGCACGAAGAGTTGGAACGACACGATCGTGGACACCGGGTTGCCCGGCAGACCAAATACAAACGTCCGGCCTTTCCATCCGAACACCGTCGGCTTGCCGGGCTTCATCGCAACCTTGTTGAAACCGATTTCGACGCCATGATCGGTCAGCACGCCTTCAACGAGATCGTACTTCCCCATCGAAACACCACCGGACGTAATGACGATATCGCGTTCCAGAGCCTGGCCGATCTTTCGCGCAAGCACGCCGACATCGTCCGACACGATGCCCAGCATTTCTGGTTCCCCACCAGCGGCACGGACCTGAGCGAACAACGTCAAGCTGTTGCTGTTGCGGATCTGGGCCCGACCCGGCTTCTGATCGACTGCGACAAGCTCGTCCCCGGTCGACAGGATTGCCACTCTCGGTCGCCTCGAAACCTGCACGCGGGAACAGCCCACCGATGCAAGCACTCCGATCTCGGGGGCCTGAATTTCACGACCCGAATCGAGGATCCGGTCTCCCTCCCGGCATTCGGTGCCTGCGGGTTGGATACTCTGACCGATTCTGACGCCGTTGAGAATGCGTACCCGTCGGTCTGAAATCCTCTCTGTGTATTCCACCATGACCACAGCGTTGGCACCGGAAGGAACTTCCGCACCGGTCATGATGGCGACACACTTGCCGGACCCGATCGAACCGTCATACGAACTTCCCGCCCTCGACTCTCCGACGACATCCAGCTCTCTGGGAACACTCCCGACATCTTCGGCTCTGAGAGCGAATCCATCGCGAATGGATCGGTCAAAAGGCGGGGAGTCGAGGTCGGCGAACACGTCCTGGCGGAGCGTGCGACCGAGGCTCTCGGAGAGCAGGACCGATTCGGCAGACATCAGGTCTTCTCCCGCCTCCGCCCCGACACGGTCGGAAACGATCCCGAGGCCCTGCTCGATTGAAATCATTCCGCGAAAGTCTCACCGGACATGCGCCAATCGAATTCCACTTCATGCTGATACACACGCAAATCGACGGGAACCGCGTAGTACACCTCGACTACGAAAAATGGCCCATCGCGTGTCACTTCAACTGTGACTTCGATGTCTTCTTCCAGGACGGGTGCCGCATGTTGGTCGGCCAATCGCAGGATCGACGCGCGAACCTCACCGACCGTGCGCCGATTGGTTCCGGCAAACCGAACTTCCTCCCGGATCGAGTCGTTGAACATCCAGGCGCCGTAATAAACGGGGACATATTCGACTGCTGCATAGAGGGCGGACGCCAAGAGGAGGATATATACAGTCCCCCGGGGAAGGAGGCCAAACATTATGCGAAATTATAGCACAGCGTGTTAGAGTGGCCGGGGATGATCCCCGGGAGGAATTGATGAAGAACGAAGCAGTCATCGGGGCGCTTGAAACGCCCCTAAGAGACTTAGATCCAGATGTTTACGAGGCAATCAAGAACGAAGAACGGAGACAGTCCGGCGGCCTCGAATTGATCGCCTCGGAAAACTTCACCTGCGAAGCCGTGCTCGAGGCCACCGGCTCGGTATTCACCAACAAGTATGCCGAAGGGTACCCCGGTCACCGATACTATGGGGGTTGCGAATACGCAGATGTGGTGGAACGTCTGGCGATCGAACGCGCGAAAGAAGTCTTCGGTGCCGAGCACGTCAATGTTCAGCCCCACTCGGGAAGCCAGGCCAACATGGCCGTGTATCTGACGGTCCTCAAACCGGGCGACACGATTCTGGGAATGAATCTGTCGCACGGCGGGCATCTGACCCATGGGCATCCTCTGAATTTCTCAGGCAAGTACTACAACGTCGTCGCCTATGGTGTCACCAAAGAAACCGAAGTCATTGATTACGACGTCGTGGCCTCGCTTGCCGCCCAGCACAAACCCAGGCTGATCGTCGTCGGCGCAAGCGCCTATCCCCGCACACTCGATTTTGAACAATTCGCTGCGATTGCCCGCGAGAACGGTTCCCTGCTCATGGCGGATATCGCGCACATCGCAGGTCTGGTCGCCGGGGACCAGCATCCCAACCCTGTCCCCCATTGTGATTTTGTAACCAGCACGACGCACAAAACCTTACGCGGGCCGCGGAGCGGTCTGATCATGTGCCGGGAAGCGTATCGAAAAGACCTGAACCGGTCGGTCTTCCCCGAAATCCAGGGCGGTCCGCTGGTGCACGTCATCGCAGCAAAGGCGGTCTGTTTCAAGGAAGCCTCGACCCGAGCATTCAAGGCCTACATCGGCAATGTCGTCGGCAATGCGCGGGTTTTATCAGAAAGTCTCGCGAGTCGCGGTTTCCGTCTGGTGTCGGGCGGCACCGACACGCATCTGATGCTGGTGGACGTCTTCTCCAGAGGCATCGATGGGGCCCAGGCTGAAACTTCACTGGAACGGGCGGGGATCACCGTCAACAAGAATACGATTCCCTTCGACACGAACCCCCCGATGAAACCCAGCGGCATCCGGATCGGTACACCCGCACTGACCAGTCGGGGAATGGGAGAGACGGAAATGGCGGCAATCGGCGACTGGATCGCCGACGTGCTCGAAGACGTGGATAACGAAGCCAACCTCACCCGTGTCCGGAGTGAAGTGTCGGCACTGTGCGAACGCTTCCCACTTTATTCGAGCCGCAGATAACGAAAAAACGGCGGCGACGTATGCCAGAATTCGCCCCCAGCAAACCCGGGTTAATCGCTTTCGTTGCCCAGCCGCTCGTAGTACTCCTCGACCAGCCTCCGATAGCGAGCAGGAATCTCGTCTTCCTGGGCCGAACGGATGTTTTCACGCCCGATAAGGAGCTGGAGTTCCCGGCTCAACTCGAGTTCGACCGAACGGAAGGGAAGGATGATTTCGTTGACGAGAGCCTCAATTTCAGCGAGCTGACCCGGTTGGCCATCCATCCGCCCACGAATGGCATTCATGATCCGGTTGAGATCTTCGTCCAACGGGTCGCCGGAACCCAGCAAATTGCGAATGTCGTCGACGTCCTGAAGCCGCTGTTCCCACTCGCGTGTCAGCTGGCGAATGTCCTCGGCACTCAAAGATTGGGGCCCGAAACCACCGAAGCCTCCCACTCGCCCGTCATTGGGACCACCGGGCCCACCGAATCCGTTTCCGGCCTGTTGACCCTGCTGTCCCTGGCCACCCTGACCACCCTGACCCTGTTGGCCCTCTTGGCCTTGCTGACCTTGATCCTGCTGTCCCTGCTGACCTTGGCCCTGCTGGCTCTGCTGTTGTTCAGATTGTTCGTTTTCAAAGCGCCGCTGCATTGACTCCAGGCGCCGGATTGCCTCGCTGGTCTGATTCAGCGCGTTCTGAACCTGCCGCTCCTCGGTATCGGCCGCACTGGCGAGCGCCTGTGCCAACTGACGGTCGACGTCCTCGATCGCATCAGCCACTTCCTCTTCTCTCTGCGCTGCGTAGTCGAAGTAGCCTCCGTCGAGCAATTCCTGGCCGTTATTCATCTTATCGACCAAGCGATTGGATCGAATGGCGTTCGCAGCACCACGGATCTGCCGCGCTGTCTCCTGACTTGAGGGCGTGCCCTGCAGGGCGTCGAGGTCATCCTGAAGCGCCCGCAACCCGGCCACGGCTTCCTCTTTCTGCTCGGTGACCTGTGCCGCTCGCCGTTCGGCATCCGTCTCCGGATCCGCAGCAAGCGTTCCGGTCTGGTCCGCTATTTCCCGCTGCTGCTGGGCCAGACGCCCAGCCTGCTGTCCCAGATTGGCCAGTTGCTCCTCAAGACTCCCCCCCTGCGCACCGGAGAGCAGGTTCTCCGCACGCTCGAGTTCATCCATTGCCTCCTGGGAGGCCTGTTGCTGCTGTTGACTCGTGCCGTTCTGGGCCTGCCGCATGTTACGCGCGGCCTGATCGAGAGCACGGCCAACTTCAGCCATCTGGGGATCGTTATTTTCGCGGGACAGCCGGTCCAGCTGGCGTGCCAGCCGCTCGGTTTCCCGCCGAATTTCATCGGCCGTCATCTGCTGGCTACCGCCGCCACCACCCCCATTGCCCGCGAGCGCCTGCTGACGCTGCTGCTCCATCATCCGCTGCTGGCGTTCAGCAAGTTCTTTGAGTTTCTCCAGGGCTTCGTTCATTTCCTGGCTACCGCCAGAGGCCCCTTCACCACGCTCCAGTGTCTCGTACTGGTTCGTGTTCTGGTCCAGTTCAAGATCGAAGAGATCGGCCAGATCTTCCGCGTTCTGGGACCCGCCACCACCACCGCCACCACCACCACCCATTGTGACCTGCACTTCGTTGAACAAAGCTTCGGCGCGCATCAGATACTGGAGTGACTTTTGCTCGAACGGCCGCGCTTCTTCCAGATTTTCATCACGCAGATGCTGGGAAGCCGGGCCCATCTGTTCGAGCGCCAGCTGGAGATTCTCGGTGAGCTGGGCAATCTTTTCATCCACAGCCAGCCCTCGACGCGTGAGACGCCCCATCAGGGTCTGGGTCTGTTCAGCCAGGGTGCTCTGGTTTTCGGCGACGGCCTGGATGTTGTCGGAATACTCTCCGGAGCCGAAGCTTTCTTCGTCACGAACGAGTCTGAATGTCGCTGCGATGATTTCCTTCTGGCGCTGGGACAAGGCCGCGGCCGATTGATCACCGCCACCACCACCGCCACCGCCGCCCTGCTGGCCCTGGAAATATTCCATGCCGAAAGGCCGGACTTCGATGAAGTAGATGTCGGTTAGTACCTCGTTTGACGGCCGGTTAGAATCCACTGCCTTGCCGTAGTAAGAAATGAAGTCGCCCGGCTGTATCTCATATTCCTCAAGGAAGAACGTGTAGGAACCGGATATTTCCTTAGGCGCGGTACTGTTGTTGGCGAACAAATCGATTATTTCTTCATCCCCGCCGTTCACCGAAAAATAGATTTCCAGGGTTTCGATACCCAGATCGTCCTCAGCTTCCAGTTCGGTGAAAATCTCTTCGACCGTAGATGCCCGGTAGTCGCGACCCGGCTCGGTGAACTGAACGAGCGGTTTTTGGTCGTCGAGCGCTTCCATGGCGTACTCGGACAGGCTGAGATATTCCTGACCACGGGTATTTTCCAGTTCGATCCGGAACGTCGTCGTCCGGTCTACGGTGAGTGTCGCGGTCGCGACCTGTCCTTCTCCGGGTGTCAGGGGCACCTCGATCTCGTCTGCGAAAATCAGACGGCCGCCCTGCAATTCCTGGCTCGCATGGACCGTCACTTCCACCTCTGTTCCACGCAGCGCCACGATGTCGAGCGCATCCCGTTCCGTGCGGGCGCTGAGACGGGTATAGCTCGGATAGTTATAGGTGTAGTCGATGCTCTCAACGCGCGGCAAATCGGCCACTGAAATCACGAATTCAGCAGACTGAAACCCGCCGGCCTGCACGTAGTAGCGGATCGGTTCCTGAACGTTGAATAACAGGCGACGGAATGTCGGGACGATTTCCGGTGCAACGTCCATTGTCGAAGCTTCCCACTGGGAACTGTTGTCGTAGCGCAAGTGAACTTCGGCACGTTCCGGATCGAAACCCAGTGCAATCGCTTCCAGCACGACATCGCTTCCGCGAGGCACGGTCGTATCCCCGGGGGTTACTTCGATCGAATAATCCGGGCCCGGAGGCGGCTCGATGAAGCCGGCGAACAGTCGTGCGCTGCCATAGGGGAAGAACGTTGCCGAAAAATACAGGGAAATGGCCAGCGCCAACACAAACGCGACCGTCAGGACGCCAAACACGTTGAACTTCCTACGATTGATGAGGTCCTCGAAACGGATCCGTCGCGTCGCCTCCACGGCGTCACGAATCAACAGGAAACTGAATGGCCCTCTGTCGGTCTCGGGCGAACCGACCACCTCAACCGCGCTCACGAGGCGGTCTTCCAGCCCCGGATGCTTCTCTTCAACGAAGCGCGCGAGCTGCAAATCGTCGGGTTTTCGGTACAACGGAATGATCAGCATCTTTACTGCAGTGCCGATCAGCGCCCCCAGCAGCGCAAAGCGCAACGCAACAACCATCCACGCCGGTATTTCAGTGGACTCGGCAATGCTCATGCTCAAAATCAGCGCAGCAATGCCAACTCCAAGGACCCATGCCAGCCCTTTAAACCAGACGAATTGGTTCCATCGGTGACGAACTCTTCGGATTCTGCGTGACAGTTCCCGTCTTGGTTCCATTACGGCTCCTTCGAATGGTCTACTGCGATGGCCTGTCGAGGCCCGACAACGCTTACTTCCGACCCTAGCGTAACACTATGACGCCCTGGGGGGGGGGCGGGAGATCTCTGGCTCACGGTTTCAGTCACGTGGTTGCCCAGGTAAATTTCCCCAATTCCCAACAAAAGTGCAAACAAGAAAAGGTACCACCACCAATTCTGGCGTTCGGCGTAGCCGTTCCCGTCCGCTTCGGCAAGCAACGCACCCCGGGTCACCTCACCCTCCAGTCGCTGCACGCTGGCCAGCAAGTCGTCGGGCACCATGCGTTCCAGAACGCTCTCACTCGTCGGTGCATTCACGGCGATACGCGTCGTTTCCGGCCCGACGCGGAGCTCATGGAAACCTGCCAGATCAGGCGTGAAAAACCGCCGGCCCGTTGTGGATGTTTCCGCCAGCGTGATCCGGTCGCCATTCGGGTCGATCAGAGCCGCGGTCTCATCCCCTCCGATAGTGACCGGCACGGCCTCTCCCAACTGATACCACGAATTGCTGTCATTATAGCGCGCCAGATAGCGCGCTATTTCATGGATGACCGGCAGGAACGACACGTTCAGGGGAAGGTCGTTCCACACGTTGTCGACGGGTGAACCGATCACGAGCAAGCCCGGATCGTCCGCACTGGAATCGACAATGGCCGCGGAACCGTCCTCGAAACTGGCGACGGTCACGGCGCCCTCTTTGGGCTCGATTTCAGAATACGCGAAAAACCGGGCGGTGTTCAGCGTCAACCGGGCGCCTTCCTCCAGGGGCGAAAAGACCTCGTGGCTTCTCTCGTAGGTGGTCAGCGAATAAAATGCCTGGTCCCGATCCCTTTCAACAAATATCTTTGGGCCCAATCGTACGGGCAGGGCACCATAGGTGTTCCACCATTCAATGTTCGCGTTTTCTCCAAGGAACACCAACTGCCCCTGCCCCTGGGCACGCAACTCGTCCAGGGTGTCCCGAAACTCATCCGTCAGCCGGGGCACGTCGTTGATAATGACGACTTCAAAATCTGCCAGGTCGGCGGCGGTCAGGTTGCTCACTGGGCGGACATCGATCTCAAACGGAAGATCCGGCGCCGAAGTGAATGCCTGCTCCAGGAAAAAGCTCTGCTCGGAACGACCGGCGTCCGCGATGAGCACGCGCAATCGATCCCGGCGCAGTATCACGAAACGAAAATCGTTGTCGCTGGCAAGCTCGTCGGCATCCTCGATCTGGACACGCCCGCGCGAATACCCCATCGGAAGATCAAAACCGGTAAATTCAGCCAGCACGGACGAATCGGCCGGGATCGCCACCTCCTGTCGATCCACGACGCGATCGTCGATTTCCAGGATCACACTGACGGCCGCAGGTCTGGCCAGGTCGTGGTTATTGACCCGCACCAGCAACTGCCCCTCATAGGTGCGGGTGAACACAGTGGCATCCACACCCACGCTGTCGATGCCGACATTGTCCGGATTTTCTACCCCCAGATCGACCAGTTTGGTCCGCACGTTCGCGTCGATGACACTTTCGCGGGCGGTTCGGGTCCAGCCGTTGCGCTGAAAATCCGATATGACCACGAGTTCGCGGTCATAGCCTGCAAGCTGCGCCAGCACCCGATCGGCCAACGCGAACGCTTCATAATAACTGGTGCGGTTGGCAGTCGGGGCGAGCGCGTCCACCAGAGCCGTCAATTCGGCCGGATCATCGGTGGGCGTACCCAGCAGGGTTGCGCGGTCACTGAAGGCCACCAATGCCGCCGGCTCTCCGGGCGCGAGCCCATCAATGCGGCTGATGGCTTCGTCCTTCATTCGTTCGAAAGTCGTCCCATAGGTCATGCTGTAGGAATTGTCCATCATGATGACGACGGCCTGATCGCCCGAATCGGGAACGAGGGCGTCATCGGAACGGACAATATAGGGACGCGCGAAGGCGGCGACCAGCAACGCGATCAAAAGCAAGCGCATCGCCATCAGCAGCAGGTTCCTGAGTTTCTGCTGGCGGATCGCCTTCTTGGGAATCCGGAGCAGGAACATCAATGAACTGAATCGAACGATTTCGGATTTGTCATTCTTGACGAGATGGACGAGAATCGGAACCGCTAGAACAAGCGATCCGAACAGGAACAAAGGGTTCAAAAGTGACATTGTAGTTCCGTTAGCTCTTGGTTTTAGCCCTGCGGGCGAGATAGGCGAACAGTCCCGCGTCGAGCGGTTCACTGCTGTTCATCAGGGTGTAGTCCACGCCCATCGAAGCAAATTCCTTTTCCAGCGCGCCAACGTGGCCCTGAATGAGTTGAAGGTACTCCCTGCGCAAATGCTGGGGAATGACATTCAATTTTTTCGTCGTTTCGAGATCTTCAAACTCCGTCATCGTGTCGAACGGAAAATTCAGTTCGAAATCGTCGAGAATGTGAAACATGATGACGTCGTTGCCTTTCGACCGCAGATGCTTCACGCTGGAAATGATGTTGTCGACTTCATCGTAGAAATCCGAAACGATGACGACCATGCCCCGCCGCTTCAGGAATTCCGCCATGTAGTCCAGCGGTTTGCGGAATTCGGTCACCTTGCTGGCCTCCGCCCGCTCGATTTCGGCCAGGAGACTGAACAACTGACCCGTCTTTCGCCCTGCCGGGATATGTCCGGTCACTTCTTCGTCAAACGTCACCAACCCGACGCCGTCCCGCTGGTGGTAGGCAAAATATATGAGAGACGCCGTCAGATACTTGGCGTAGTCCATTTTTGAAACTTCACCCGAGCCGTATCCCATCGAACCGCTGGCATCCATCAGAAAGTGGACGTGGGTGTTGGTTTCTCCTTCAAACAGCTTCACGAACAGCCGGTCCAACCGCGCATAGACGTTCCAGTCAATTCTTCGGATCTCGTCTCCGGGGCGATATTGACGATACTCGGCGAAATCGACGCTGAATCCCAGAAACGGAGACTTATGGAGACCCTGCACAAAGCCCTCAACGACGGTCCGCGCCAGCAACTCCAGATTCTGAATCTTCGTCAGAACCGTCGGATCGATGAAGCGATTCCCTGCCCCCGGTGCGATAGCCGTGCTCATCGGAATGCCTGTTCAGTCCTCATTCGATCCTCCAATTCCTCAGAAGCCGGGTTCAGTCCTTCATACCGGAATCTGGAACCGGCACGGCTTCGAGCAACTGGCGGACAATGTCTTCAGTGGTAATCCCTTCCGACTCGGCATGGAAGTTCGTAATGATCCTGTGCCGGAAGACGGGATACGCCAGAGTCTGGATGTCTTCGATTGCCACGTTATAGCGGCCGTTGATCAGGGCCAGGGCCTTGCTGCCAAGAATCAGGAACTGCGAAGCCCGAAGGCTGGCACCGTAATTGACGTACTTCTTCACGAAATCCGGGATTTCCCCTTCCCCCTTCGGCCGGCTCGCCCGCGCCAATTGCACGGCGTATTTCATCACAGGCTCAGCCACGGGCATCTTGCGCACAAGGCGCTGAAATTCGATGATTTCCGGACCGCTGATGGTCTTCTCGAACTGCACTTCGCGCAGTGAAGTCGTCTGGTTGACGACCTGGATCTCGTCGGTTTCGCTGAGGTAGTCGATGACGATGTTGAACATGAAACGGTCCAACTGCGCTTCCGGCAACGGGTAGGTGCCTTCCAGTTCGATGGGATTCTGAGTTGCCAGGACATAAAACGGTTTGTCCAGCACATAGGTCTTGCCCTCAACCGTGACCGATCGCTCCTGCATGGCCTCGAGCAAGGCGGACTGTGTCTTGGGAGGCGTGCGGTTGATTTCGTCGGCGAGGATGACGTTGGAGAAAATCGGGCCCTTGACAAAGACACGTTCGCGCTGACCCGTCGTGCGATTGTCCTCGATCATTTCCGTACCGGTGATATCGGCCGGCATCAGGTCGGGTGTGAACTGGATTCGTTTAAAGTCCAGATGCAGGACCTGCGCCATGGTCTGAATGAGCAGCGTCTTGGCCAGACCCGGCACCCCCGTGATCATCGCATTCGCTCCGGTAAGCAACGAGACGATGATCTGGTCCACCGCATCTTTCTGCCCGACAATGACCTTCCGGACCTCCTTATCAATCGCAGCGATGTCGGAATGAAATTTCTCTACTGTTTCGAGATCTTTTTGTTCTTCGACGCTTTCCATTCAATTACCTCACAATCCTCAATAGCAACTCCTGCGCTGCCTCATACGACGGCGCAATTTCCAAACATCGCAAGATGCTTCGACGCGCTTCTGCCACCCGGCCCGCACCGTATTGGGCAGAAGCGAGATTAAAATACGTATTCGCAAGATCCGGAGCGTTCAAGCCGAGCAGTACTTCGTATTCGCGCGCGGCACCGTCAAACTCTTCGCGCTCCATCAATACCTCACCCAGCCCCCTGTGTCC
This sequence comes from Terriglobia bacterium, assembly GCA_965263045.1. Lineage (GTDB taxonomy): Bacteria > Acidobacteriota > Terriglobia > 20CM-2-55-15 > 20CM-2-55-15. The sequence goes on along the minus strand of CBDHGK010000041.1, from coordinate 1,081,473 downwards.
TTCAAGGTCCATCGGATGGATGTACATGGCCCGGCTCAGAATATCGGCTGCGCCTTCACTGTCACCGGCCTCCCGCATTAATCCAGCCAACTTCAGATAAGTACCGTAGGCGTATTCGGAAAGCGCCGCAAACTGGCTGAGGGTGTCGATCGCCATTTGAGTGGCGCCCGTCTGGACATACACGTCAGCGAGGAGCTCATAAGGGTTCTGCTCTCCGGTGTATTCCGGGTACAGCTCGATCGCACGGCTCAGGGACTCGATCGCCCCATCGAGAGTCCCGGCCTCGATTGCTGCAATGCCCTGCTCGGTGAGATCCCGGAACGCTTCGACATCGATGAACGCGACCCGGGCACCCACCCAACCCATGAATTCCCGGTCAAACGCGCTGAGACTGATGCCCAGCGCTTCTTCGAATACTTCTTCTGTATTGCGCCCGTCCTTATAGCTCGACAACATCTCAAGAATCGCATCGAATCCGTAGGTTTCATCGATGTAGTCGCAAACCAGTGATGCCTGGTAATACGAAAGGATGACCTGCCCCGGATTGGTGGGACGCACGAAGCCGTTGTTCAGATCCTCGATGGGCAGAAACTGGTCGTCGTTGATGGCGGACAGGTATTCGAGCTGCAGATCATCGCCCCAGCCCGGCACGGCCTTTCGCTCCTCGTAGACGGACAGGCCCTCGGAAAACCAGCGGGGAATCTTGTGGTCGGTCGTTCCCAGAGTGATGACGTGAGCAAACTCGTGCCACAGCGTCCCACCCCAGTTGAATTCTTCCGGTGGCCTCGCCGACGGAGAATCCATCACGACGACTTTTCCAAAGGCAACACCCAGCGCACCGAGTCCCGGCAGACCGAGGGTGCGGACCGCGAAATCTTCGTGATCGGGGAACATCTCGAAAGTAATCGGGGCTTCAGGCTCGTAACCATACTTGGCGCTGAGCGTGTCCCAGGCTTCCTCGAGCAGTTCAGTGACATAGGGCTCCAACGCGGCGCTTTCGTCCTTGTGCAACTTGATCTCAAAGTGCTCGGTCTCGAAGCGGTCGAAGTTCGTAAAACTGTCCAGAAGTGTCAGCGTGTTAACAGTCCAGACGTTGAAGGCGTCACCCTCGTAGGCCTCCTCAAGCGTCGCCTTCCCTTCGTCCTCTTCTCCGATACGCAGCAGATTGATTCCCAGCAGGCTGCGCGCCTTCCAGTCTCTGGGGTTCAGGCGGATTGCTTCCCGCGCGAATTCCACGGCCTGCCGATACAGCCGGACCGACACACACAACTCGGCCAGCGTATAATACATTTCGCTGTAGTTCGGATTGGTCTGTAGTACATCCTGGACATACGCTTCGAAGTCGGCTTCTTCACCCCTCAGATAGTGCGTCGCCGCCATCAGGGACAGCGCCTTGGCATATCGCGGGTTGATTTCGAGAGCCTGGGCGGTCTCTTCATCGGCGGCATCGTACTCTTCGGCGTCGATCCGTTGCCGTGCCCGCAGCAGGTACCCCTCAACCAGTCCCGGATTCACCTCCAGCGCCCGCTCCACCGCCTCCTGGCTGCGCTCGGGGTTGGCGCCAGACAAAACCCGCGCGATTCCCAGGAGGGCTTCCGGCATGTTGGGGTCTATTCGAAGTGCGTCTTCGTAACTGGCGACGGCTTCCGGGTCGTTGTACTTTTCGGCGAGAAGATCGCCCCAGGCCAGAAACGCTTCTGCATCTCTTGGATTCGCCTGCGTGACGAGTCTGAACGCGTCGTTGGCGTCATGGAAGAATTCCAGCGCCCACATCGCGCGCGCCACAAAGATGAGTTCGTCGTTCCGGCTGATGATGCCGTTCCGGAAACGTTCGATCTGGTCGGCGTATAGCGCATCGGCTTCCTCCCGACGCCCCAGGTCTCTGAGGACCGCAGCCTTTTCGTCGCGCGCCGCCGTTCCTACGTCACTGAATTCGAGAATCGCCTCAAGATGTTCCAGTGCCCGTTCATAGTTCCCCACGATCCGATTGGAACGGGCAGCGCCCAGCCGGATTGCACCGCTGTTGGGGTTGAGGTCGGAAAGTTCCTCGAAACGGGCCAGAGAGGATTCGTATTCGCCCTGCCGGACCCAGGAATAGTACAGGCTCCGGACGACGCCGGGATCCAAATTCCCGGCCTCCACCATCGATTCCAACAGAGGCGCGGCACCGGCGTAGTCTCCTCCGCGGGCACGCTCGACGGGATCGGCATTGTCGGACTGACCGAGGGCGCCACAACTGGTGACCAGCAATGGAAGCAATACGCGGAGTACGATGATCGTGCAGGGATTGCCGCGCCTTGTTGATTTCATTGAATTCATTGATTCCGTCAATTCTTATTGATTCGGCTCTGCGGAATCCGGGTCTGGAGCCCCAGGTTCGGAAATGCTGGCTTCCCTGGCCCGCGCTTCCTGGTTCTTCAGCGCAAGCTCGATGAGTAACTCTTCCATCCGGGCGCCGTACTCTTCGGAGGGCATCGTGTCCTGTATCAAACGCAGGGCTTCGACGTCACTTTCAAGCTGGCTTCTTTCTGCAAGCAACGTCCGCAACACCGGATCCTCAACGTCGATCGCTCTTGGGGCATTGAACTGGATCAATCTGGCGAGAGTGGGCATTTCATCGGGATCGACTCCGGTTTTCTCCAGACCGTTGTCCGAGATCTGCGGATGCTCTGTGGCCAGCCTGTTCTGTTCTTCATAGAAACGTTCGACCGCCAGTGTCGCGTAGCGAAAGACCTCCCACACCGAAAGGCGTTCGTTCTTATCTTCGTCACTGGCAGCGTCATCGAGCGCGGCCAGAAAATAGTCGTAGAAAATCGTGTCGTTGCGTTCGGTTCCCGTGCGTGTGGCAGTCACGACCACGCGATTCTCTCCGGCAAGGACCTCGATCGCCGCGCCACTGGAATTCGTAGCATTTACGATGACGGTGCGGCCTGCGTCGATGGAATCCAGCATTTCGCCGTAGTCCGCCGCAGTGAGGTCGGCCCCCATGGTATTAAACTTGTACTCGCTACCGTCGAAACTCCCGTGGCCGATAAAGAACAGAAAGAAGGTGTCGTCAGAGGTGAGGCGGTCACCGAAGCTGCGGAACGCCGCGCGGATATCGTCTGCCCGCGCTTCACGATTCTCGAGGACTGCAACGTTTTCTTCGCTGAACCCGAATGTCTCGATCATAGCGGCCCGCGTCGCCTCGGTCCATTCAGCGAATCGCGTCTCGTGGACGGGACTTCCCGGAACCCCGCCAAGGATCAGCGCAGCTGAATCGGCCCGGCCGGCGACCGGCATCGAGAACATCGACAGCCAGACCATCCCACCGATCGTCCAGCCCAGCGCCCGATCAAACCCGCGGCCAACTCTGGGGCCCGGATGACGATCCCGTCGCGTCATTAAGCCAATCCCTTCTGTTTCCGCCAGAACCACTCTCCCCCGAGAAACACCGTCAGCAAGAGAAACAGCGCCGGTACGTCCCACAACTCGCGCTGTTCGATGATCGAAGATTCGCCTTCGACATAGACGGCGTCGTCGGGGAGACTTCCAATATCCGACAACGGGTAGTAGCGGCCGCCTGAGTCTTCGGCCACAGACTGAAGAAAACGGCTGTCGAGAGCGGCGTCGTAGAACTCGATCGGACGGTCTCGCACCTGGAACGTACTCTCATAGCTGCCGATATCTTCACCTGCAAAGCTGGCATCTACCTCCATTGTGTAGATACCCGGCGTGCTGCCCGACATCATCGCCTGATACGTGCCGTCCTGCAGCCCCGTCCACTCGAACCGCAGGGGCTGGGAGTTCCCCTCCGGATCGATCACGCGCCCCACAACATCAGCATTGTTCATCCGCTCAAAGCTGGCATCGGAAATATCCGCGAACAGGCGGACCGGCTCGCCCGGCACATAGCTGTCTCGCTCGGAAATCCCCATCACAGGATCAGGAGAATCGTTGACGAGCCACCGCAATATCTGACGCCAGAACATTTCGTGCGTCATGTCTTCGTGATCCATTTCCATCTGCCAGCGCCAACTGCTCGACGAGGTAAACGCCATCGCCCGCCCCCGACCGTAGCGTTGATAGGCAAGCAGAACGGGACGGTCGCGCCCTCCGGCTTCCAGCTCGGCGGTGGCCAGTACGATCGCACCCACCTTGGCGTCATCGACCCGATTGTATTCCGTTAACGGCGGGAGGGCGTCCCAATCGCTGACGTTTTCCTCTGCGCCCGGGTTCAGGTTCATGAGGGGATGAGAGCGACCGTAGTCGGACACTGCGACGGCCAGATTTCCGACGACGAAGTCCGATTCGTCTGCGCTGAGTCGGACCGGCAGGATATCGGCGATGGGCGTGTTCTGATAACGGCCTTCGCCGAAAGAATTCCGTCCACCCAGCATCAGGAACCCGCCGCCCCGCTCGCTGACGAAGTCGACGATCATCTGAAGTTGATCCTGTGTAAAGAAGGTGGACTCGATACTGCCCAGGATGAGGCCCTTGTACTGGAACAGTTCTTCCCGTGTCGTTGGAAAACCTTCAGCCAGTGTTTCTTCGTCATCGATACCCTGACGATAGAACTTATTCGGGGACGTCCGAAGCAATGTCACGACATGGACAGTCGGGTCGTCTTCCAGCGCACGGCGCAGGAAGCGATATTCCCAACGCGGTTCTCCTTCAACATAGAGGATTTCCGGTTGCTCGTTCCGGACCTCGATCAACCGGCTGAGTGCGTTGTTTTCAGCGATCCGGTCATCCGGCGCTTCGATCGAAAACTCGAAAACACGCGAGCCTTCGTTGGTCACAGGCAGATCAATCGCCGCCTCCCCAATCTGGCCGTCGCGGGGAAGCGTGATTTCTTCCGACTTGAGGAGAACACCGTTTTCCCGGACCTGCAGCGTCGCCGTTCGTCCGGCCAGCCCCTCGCTGCGGAACGAGACTTCGGCCACAGCCGTCGAGTCACTGAGACTGTCTCTCGGAGTCGATGCCTGCACCAGTTCCACATCGCGCTCGATCGCACCCTCGCCAACGCCCACCGTGTAGATCGGGATGCCCCGCGATTGGACGCGGGACAGCGCCTCGGTCCACTCCTCGGAGGAATTGTCCACGCCATCGGTCAGCAGAACAATGCCCGACAGCGGTACCGTGCCCAGTTCCTGGTAGAGCAAATCCATCGCGCTCTCCATGCGCGTCCGGGTCCCGTTGAACGTCATGCGATTCAAATCTTCGATGCGTTCCGCTTCCTGGTCAAAACGGTAGATGCGCACACGGAACTTCGCGGCCAGGTTTGCGAAAAACTCGCTGGATTCCAGTTCGGCCATCATCAGATCGGCCCGGGCGTCCTGCCCGTTGTCCTGGATCTGCATGCTCTCGGAATTGTCGATCACGACAGCCAGGTAGGACTCCTGGGGCAGAACGGTCGAAATGTTCAGAACCGGCCGCATGAGAATGAATGCCAGCACCACGAGTGTGCCGGCCCGCAGGGCGACCATGCCCCAGGAAGACATCGAGGGCGCGCGCGCCTGTATCGTTCGGTACAGAAAGTATGCGCCCACAAGCGCTGCGACGGCGAACAGGGCGAAGAATGCGGGACTGTCCAGAAGCTGAAAACCCAGAGTCCCTCGCTCGTAAACAATCGGCTGATATTTAAACAGTGTTTCGAACCAAGTCATTGATTCTACCGACGCCGTCTGATTCGCATTGAATCAAAACTCGGTCGACTCCCGTTAACCCACTTAATGAGTCATCGAATAAACGATGAAGTTCAGTCCCAAGCGATACGCCATCCCCGAAAATTCGTGAGGGTAGCACGGTTGGTCGGCCCACTCCCAGGCATCCCCCAGATCGGTATTGTAGTTGATCACCATCATCGGGCGACGCGAGTCGTCAAATATGGCCAACGCGTAAGGCGTATAGCCATCCTGTTCGTGTGTCCGGGAGCCGCGGCAGCCGTTGTTGACGTTGGGCACCTGCAGAATCTCCGGAATGTCGTAGAACGAATGAAATATCTCGTGCGACATGTCGAGCTGTTCGACTTCCCTGTCGGGAAAGATCATCTTGATCTGACGGGCAAAGCTCTGCCATTCGTAGGATCCCCAGAAATCATCCACGACCATGAAGCCCCCGCGCATCATGAATTCCCGCAACCGGTCCGCCTCGGGCGAGGTCAGCTCCATCTGACCGACCTCGACGGCATAGAGGAACGGATAGCTGAAGAGGTTCGGATCCATGATCGGCACGGCCACTTCCTCGTCCAGAACGATCCGGACATTCGACAAGCGGTCGACGCCGAACATGAACTGCCTGTCGGCTTTGGGCCAATCGGTCCGCCAGGAGCCTCCACGGCGGGAAAACCGGGCCATCCCGGAACCATAGACCAGACGCGCAAAAACGAATTCTGACCCATCGGCGAGGGTGTCGCCGATGATCTGGGCCCTTGGGAATACCTCTCCCGAGAGCAACAGGACGAAACAGATCGCTGAAATCAGTCGCTTCATATCCTATTTTAACGCAGCGGTGATCATGGAATAGAACGGGTTCATTCTACCCGTAAACCTGCTCAAACAGAAACCCTTACACCGGCCGCGCGCCGGGGAATCAGAATATTTTACATAATCCCGGAATAGGTCGGGTTCCGCCATCGAATGAGGGCGAAAATCACGCACCCGGCTCGCCTGGAGGAGCCGGTTCAGCCACGTGACGCAGTTCGAAAAAGTTGATCAATCCGTGGCCCAGCGCCACGGCCACCAAGCTTCCGGTGGTCTCGTAGATCAGGCCGAAAATGAATCCCATGGCAAGCGCACCGAGGGTCCAGGGTATGAGCCGCCGATTCATGGGATAGTGCAGGACGCCAAAGACGAGGCTGGTGACCCAGAGTCCGAAGACCGGTTGCATGACTGCGCGAAAGAAAGTTTCCTCGGCGATTCCACTCGCAAGGGCCAGGACGAGGATCCCCCTCAGATCCAGAGGCGCGAGTAGAAATCGGAATTCTTCTTCGACGCCCCTCGCCCATTCGAAGGTTCCACGCATTGCCCGTGCGCCTGAGAGTGCCACGCCTGCGATCAGAACCCCGATCAGAATGTTCCTCAGCATCTGAGACCAGCCGGGAAAGGTGAACAGAGACACCAGACGGCCTTGCCAGAAAGCCAGGGCCAGGGACATACCGAACAGAATCCCGTATCCGATGACGCTGGACCGTACGATCGACAGGCGCAGTCTCACTGTCCGCCATTCGATTCCTGGTCCAAGTTCTCGGCGGGCCATTGGAAATCTACGCCCATGTCCTGGAATGCGCGGCAAAGACCAGCAGCAGATGAGAATCGATGGACCTGCATTCCAATCGCACGGCCAGCGGCGACGTTTTCTTCCCGATCATCGATGAAGAGGACCGCTTCCGGCGGGTGACCGGTTGCCTGAATGGCGTCCTCAAAAATCTTCGATTCCGGCTTCAGGGCGCCGACTTCGTAGGACAGAATATGATGGGCGAAACAGTCGAACACATCGTAGTGGCGGCGGATATGGTCCGCATGAGCCTCGTTCGTGTTCGAAACCAGCGTCATCGAATAACGTCGACCGAGTTGGGAAAGAAACGTCGAAGACAGGATGGGAACCGGGTCGAATACTTCAGACCACACTCCCCGAAATTCCTCGAAGTCCATCATGAGCGCGCCGCTGGTCTTGAGGAAGTGATGAAACTCTCGTGTCGAGATTTCCCCGCGTTCGTAGCGACGGATCCAACCGCTGTCCCACAACACACCAAGGAACTCTGCTCGGTTGAGACCGGAACGTGAGGCGAGCATCGATTCGCATTCCCCCATATCGAGATCGACGATGACACGGCCAAGATCGAATAGCATGGCTTCGATTTCCACCCGCAGATTCTAGCACCCATGCCTGGCAGCCCGTGGCAGAAGCGGCATAGATCTCAAAGGCCGCGTTACGGCCAAACGGGGCTGGATTCCAGGAGATCACAACGTGACGACACGACGTCGCGACGACATTGCAATGCTCATTCATTGCGAGGAGTCGACGACAACGAAGACGGCCCCGTTTCGCCGTAACCCCTTGGGCGCAGGGGGGGTTCGGGTTGCAGGCTTTGTCCGGCATTGTGTAAGACAGGTCACGATGAAAAGACGGCGCCCGCGGCCTCGGTTTCAAACCTCGGTGCCCGCTCCTCACTTCGCGCCTGCAACCCGAAGACCCCTGCGCGCGGCCTTTGAGATTGATGCCACTTCTGTCACGGGCTGCTGAAGGTGCCCTCGGCGACCGTCCGGCGAAGAAATCTGTTTTCGGACTTGCACTCAAGGTCTTCGATAAACGTTTGTGCGCTCACAAAGCGCATTTGCAGTTCTTCTCTCCTCCTCCCATTCCCTTTTGTTACCCTGCAGCTATGCTCTGCGGGCGCACAGAAAAACATCGAGACCCGATCGAAACACCCGCGCGCATCGCATGTCGGCCCTCCATGTATACTAATCGCAGATGGCACGGATCAGTCAGTTCGGGAAAGGAAGAGGCGGGGAAACGGTTACCGGACGGCGACGACCGACACCCGGCGAATCCACTCGCCGGGAATCCGAATATATCGACTGGCTATCGAAAAACCGTATTCCAGTCGTCGTCAAGCTTGTGGATGATGAAGAAGTCCGTGGGTGGATCGAATACTACGACCGCAACATCGTGCGGCTGACGCGCGACAGGGATCCGAACCTATTCATCTATAAAGAGCGCGTCAAGTATATCTACGAAGACCCCGCCAACGGGCGCAGACGGCGCCAGCCCGATCATATCTAAGCCGCATTTCCCGCACGTTTTCGTCGCGAAGCCCCCAAGACCACTCGATTTCCCGGATGAAATGGATAAATGGTGGAATGGATGAATAAAGACGCCATCAGGGCAGGCGGGGCGCCGGGCAGGCGACGGAGGCGTCCTTGAGAGTACGTCGAGGATCCCGGCCGAACGCCACGCCACGCCGGCGGATGGATCCGGCGCTGGAACAGACAACCCGCCAGAATGGCAGCTTGGATGCTTGACTCCGGGCGCAGTATATACTAACATATGTTGGGTGAAACAACTAACCACAAGGCAGGCCGAGATCCTCACCTTTATAGCGGACCACTCGGAGGGTCATGGATTCCCCCCATCGGTCCGGGATATTGGCGATCGATTCGGTTTGAATCCCGCGACCGTCCACGACCATATCAAAGCTCTGGAGCGCAAAGGCCATCTGCGGCGTCACGCCAACCGGTCGCGATCGCTCGTTGTGATCACACCGGATCGGCCCACCCGCAGACACATCACGGGGAATGAGATTCCGGTGATCGGAAGCGTGGCTGCAGGCACGCCCACTCTTGCCCAGGAGAACATCGAAGATGTCGTGCGCCTTCCTGAAGGCTGGGCGCCCGAAGGCGCATTCCTGCTGCGGGTCGAAGGCGACAGCATGCAGGACGCCCATATTCTCGACGGGGACTACGTCCTTGTTCGCCCTGACAAGACGGCGGCGAACGGCGAGATTGTCGTGGCGATGATGGGAGACGAGGCGACCGTAAAGCGCTTCTACCGCAGGAAGAACAGTGTGGAGTTGCGACCGGAGAACCCGGCCTATGCACCGATCGAAGTTCGGGGATCGGACGCGACCGAGTTCAGCATCGTCGGAAAAGTCATTGGTGTCTTTCGGGTGTGAGCAGTCATGTTCGGCGAAGCAGCACGTAGACCGCGCCCCCACCCCCATCGACAGATCGCGCAGACGCAAAAGCGATGACGAACCGTGCCAGCCTCCGGTGTCTGAGCCATCGTTCAACTTTCTCCTTCATCAATGGCCGCTGACCCCGAGAGTGACGCCCTCGACCGTGCACAACACGCACACAACTGTGGCCCGCCCGACACGAGGCGTCGATAAACGCATCCAGCGCCGGTCGGGCCTGCTCCAGAGTCAGGCCGTGGAGATCCAGGTGGGCCTGTAAGGCGAACCGGCCCGCCCGGAGGTCGTCGAGGTAGAGCTGGCCCACAGGATGCGCCACATGTTCGACGTATTCGCGTGTGTGCACCGGTTCAACCCGGCCGCTCCGGCAAAATTCTTCCAGTGCCCTCAGAGCGTCTTCCTCATCGCGATTCGGTCGAAACGCAGCAGGTTCCACAACCCGCTCCGGCCCTCTGTTCTGTTCCAGAGGACGCACGTCCTGCATGGAAGCTTCGAATACTTCCAGATCTGTCAGAAGGGACGCGTCGTCTTCGATCTCTCGCTCTCCGGCGGATGGGGCGGGCACATTCTTCCGCTCTATCTCGTGTATCCCATTGTCCCTCAGACGGATTCGCCCCTGTTTGACCCAATCTTCCAGAATTGTGAAGGGACGGTGCATTTCAGCTCTCCCGCTCTACGGACGCCGTGAAAATCCGCTGAAAAGGCCCTCAAAGGCTCCTCAACAGCCTGCTAATGACCAAAACGGTTGGTGATCGGCATGCGTCGGTCCCGGCCGAATGCGCGCGGAGTGATCTTCACGCCGGGCGCGGCCTGACGGCGCTTGTATTCGCTTAAGTCCACAAGGTTCACCACATGGCGGACCGTATCGGAATCGAACCCCATGGCAATCATCTCACTCACGCTGTGATCGTTCTCAACATAGGCCTGGAGGATGGGATCCAGTTGATCGTAGGGCGGCAGCGAGTCGATATCCTTCTGATCCGGGCGCAGTTCAGCCGACGGCGGTTTTTCGATGATGACACGGGGTATGCGATCGGATCCCGCAGCCCGGTTGCAATATTCAGCGAGGCGAAAGACCCGTGTCTTGGGCACATCCTTCAAAACGGAAAAGCCACCGGCCATGTCACCATAGAGCGTACAGTAACCGACGCTGACCTCGCTTTTGTTTCCTGTACTGAGCACGAGCCATCCGAACTTGTTCGACAAAGCCATCAAGAGGTTGCCTCGCGCCCGGGCCTGAAGGTTTTCTTCGGTCACGTCGGGATCGCGATCATTGAACGACGGTGCCAGAACCGACCGGTACGCCTCCATAGGGCCGGATATGGGAATCGTCATCAACTTGATACCCAGGTTCCGTGCAAGCGCTTTGGAGTCTTCGACACTGCCTTCAGAAGAAAACGGCGACGGCATGCTCACGCCCACGACGTTCGAGCCTCCAAGCGCATCGACAGCCACAGTTGCGGTCAGTGCCGAGTCGATGCCGCCGCTGAGTCCGATAACGACCTTGTGAAACTTATTCTTACAGACATAGTCCCGCGTACCGACGACGAGCGCCTTGTAGACCTCGGCATCGTCCTCCAGGGGCTCGGGAAGCTCCCCCTCCGGTAGCGGCCGTTTTCCGGACTCCGGCGCGGGAACCGATACCTGGATTCTTCGATCCGAGCCCGGGGCCTGCCGATGCCGCGGATCGTTGAGGCGAGAGCGACGGACAGCCTCCAGGTCCAACTCAACCACAACCAGATCTTCTTCAAACTGGGCCCCACGCGCGACGATGTTGCCGTTCTCATCGAACACCAGACTGTCTCCATCGAAAACCAGCTCGTCCTGCCCACCCACCATATTGTTGTAAGCCACGTAAGCCATATGATCGGTGGCGCGCGCCCGGAGCATCGCCTCGCGCTCATGACGCCTACCCGCGTGGTATGGAGATGAAGAGATATTGATCAGTACCTCGGCCCCGGCAACCTTCGCCTGTTGGCCTACAGGGCCATCGGGATACCAGATATCCTCGCAGATGCTGAGATCGACACCGGCGTCGCCGATTTCGATCCGCGTCGAAAGCGTCCCGACCTGAAAGTAGCGGACTTCGTCGAACACACCGTAGTTGGGCAGGCAAATTTTGTGGTAAACGCCCGCGGTCTGGCCGTCCTTCAGGATGGCGGCGGCGTTGTAAATGCCAATGCCGTCGCGCTGATCCACGAATCCCACGACTGCCGTGATTCCAGTCACCGCGGCGGCGACTTCTCTGAGAATCTCGAGATTACGTTCGATAAAGCGGGGCTTGAGCAGAAGGTCTTCCGGGGGGTAGCCGCACAGGGCAAGTTCAGGAAAAGTGACAATATCGGCCTCGATGTCGCTGGCCTGTCCGATCCAGTCGACGATCCTGGCGGCATTCCCTTCCAGATCGCCGACCACAGCGTTGATCTGCGCCATCGCCAGCCTCAGATTCAACCCTCCGGCCATATGCGTCATCGTAACACGCAGGCAGAATCGGGTTCAGCTCCCGGCCAACCTACGAGAATGCGGCGAGTGTCCTGCGTCTTAAGTCCGCACTATCATGGTTTGCTCGATCGTTGATTCGAACGAGCAATTCTCTCGCGTTTCCCTTCTGGTCTGATCGATCGGCGAGCTTCGCCATCTTACCGAGGCCGAGGTTTACATGGATAGCTGAAACGTCGCGGCAGTTCCCATATAGGCCCTGCACGGTCCCCCGTGCAGGGGGACGGCTTTCATAGTGAAGACGCAGCGCCGAGGCGTCCAGAGTAAGAAAATGATTTGATCCCGACGATACTATCAATCAGGAAGTGCCTGACTCCGAACGCCATCCGAACAATCCGTCACGTCTCTGCGGATTCATCGTCCGACCCGCTGAAACCGTAGACACGCATCACGTCGGTGAGGCTCACAATGCCCTCCAGCTGTCGCGCATCCAGCCGGCTGACGACCGGCAGCACGTTGACCCCGGCCTGGCCCATGCGCTCAAGGGCGAGGTCGAGAACGTGGTCGTCGTGGAGATGGGCCCCGGCCTTCACTCCCGCCGCCTCAACCACCGTTTCCCCCGAAGAGCTTAATAATTCATCCAGAGTCACCATCCCGACCAGCCCTCTCTTGTCGACCACGGGCCACGCGTCAAACGGACTGTTTCGAACGCGCAGGCGCGCATCGTCGAGTGTGAGGTCGGCATCAAGAACGACCTTCGGCACCCGCATGGCCCGACGCACACGCAAACGCCCCTGACGGTGCTGTATGGCTGCCGCGGGCAGATGAATACCGTCCTGTTCCGCGAGTGCTTCGTAGATCGGCTTTCGCTGATACCGGCGCGCAATGAAGTAACTGATCATGTTCGCGACCATGAGCGGCACGATGATCGAATAGTCCCGCGTCAACTCAAAGATCATGATCACCGATGTGAAGGGCACCCGGATTATGCCGGCAAAGGCCGCCCCCATCCCAACCAGGGCGTAAGCCCCGGAACTGCCGGTGAACTCAGGCAAGAGCCAGTTGGCTGCGCTTCCAACAGTGCCTCCAAGCATGGCCCCTATGAAGAGGCTCGGACCGAAGATTCCACCGGCGTTTCCGGACCCGTAGCACGTGGCCGTTGCGATCAGTTTGAGCACCACCAGCGACGCCATGAACCAGATCGTCATCGTACCGTTCAAGGCGTCTCCGACTCGGCCATAGCCCACACCGAGAACTTCGGGAACAAAGAATCCCAGGACGCCGACCGTCAACCCACCCGCAACCGGCTGGAACCATCGCGTGCGTTCAGGCATGTCCAGGAACCACTCACGGATTTTGAGCAGCGTCCGCACAAAGAATACCGACACATAACCGCCGATGACGCCGAGGATGACGTAGAAGCCGATTTCTGAAAAGTGGACCAGTTCGTAGTCGGGCACACTAAACAGCGCCTCGTCCCCCAGCGCGAGGTTCAGGACAATCCAGGCGGTGGCCGAACTCAACACAACCGAACCCAGCAGCGGGGCATGGAGGTTGCCCATGACCTCTTCCAGCGAGAACAGCACTGCGGCAATGGGCGTATTGAAGGCCGCCGCCAGCGCTGCTGATGCACCGACCGGAATCAGGGCTTCGATCTTGTCCCGCTTGAGCCCCAGGGCACGGCCCATCACCGATGCGATACCGGCCCCGACCATGACGGACGGTCCTTCACGTCCGAGTGCAATACCGCTGGCCAGCGAACACACCGAGAGCCAGAACTTTCCCAGGACAGTCCGCAGCGTAATTCGGCCGCCATGAACCGCCAGGGCGACCTTCGTCTGGGGAATGCCGCTGCCACGTGCGTCCGGGAAGAAGCGATACATCAGGATGCCTGCCAGCAGGGATCCGATCACGGGCACCAGAAGCCGCCGAAACTGCAGCTCCGTTCCGATGGGATACATCCGGGAGCCCAGGTTCTCGGTGAGCACGATGAACGCGACTGTCGTCAGACCCACCGCGGCGCCGATCACCAGCGTCAGGAACATGAAGAGCTGGTCTTCGCGATGGCGAATCTGGATGGCGACCTTTCGCATCTGGAGGCGCAGCAGGTGCCGATCGTTCCACCAACTGTCAATTTTCTTGAGCGCGTCCGAAGATGCGGCCTTGATCGCGTCTGCAAATGGCATGTATTTCACGAACTTAGCGAGGGATTCCCGAGAAATTGGGGTCAGAGCCCTATTTCCCCATTTTTCAGGAAATCATCAGGGTCATAGGGCTCTGACCCTATTTTCCTGACGATTGATTGTGCTTTGACGCACCTTAAGACGCAAGACGTAAAAGGGCTTTCGGACCGAAACTGCTTTAGAATCCACGGTGACTGTCTTGTTTTCACGAGTCATCAGGCACAAAGATCGCCGGATCGGCGATCCTTAGAGAACGATGAAGCTCATCTCTGTCAACCTGGGCCTGGCCCGGACAATCAAATACAAGGGCCGCGCGATTTCCACGGGGATCTTCAAGAGCCCGGTGCCACACCGGGTCCGGACCCTCGACCACAGCCTCGAAGGGGACGCGCAGGTCGACCTCAGAGTCCACGGCGGTCCGGATAAGGCCGTCTATGCCTACCCTTCGGAGCACTACCCGTTCTGGGAAGCACGGCTGGGTATGAAGCTTGCCTGGGGTGGCTTTGGTGAGAATCTGACTTCGGAGGGCCTCATTGAGGACGAAGTCTGCATTGGCGATACTTACCAGATCGGCAGCGTCGTTCTCAAGGTGACCCAGCCACGCCAGCCCTGTCACAAGCTGGCCCTGAAACTCGATCGACACGATATGATCGAACTCTTTCGCAGAAGCGGCCGCTCCGGATTCTACTTTTCGGTGGTCCGCACGGGAGAGCTTGGCGCGGACGATCCCATCCATCTCCTCTCAAGATCCCCTCACGGTGTCACGATCACAGAGGTCAACCGTCTGCACGGCGACCCGGGAAACACGGAACTGCTGGAAAGGGTTCTGGCAAATCCCGATCTGAGCCTGGCCCAGCGAAAACAATTCGAGCGACGGGCGCTCCGATCGTCCACCAGTGAGTTCAGGGAATAACGCCCCGATTCGACCCCGACTCGAAGTTGAAGGGTAGGAACTAGCCCGACTGTGCTTCCTGTTCAACGACCAGCATCCGCCAATAGTCCGCCGATTTTTCGCGCGCCTCGTAACCGCAGTAGTCGCAACTCCACATTTCCACACGTTCCACGAATGAAAAGCCCCAGGGCTCTCCACAGCGGGTACACACTGTCAGGTCGAGCGATGGTTCCGATCCACCCCAATCCGCTGTTCCGGGATAGTCCAGTTCTAGATCCAGCACTTTCATGTGTTTTCTCCGAACTCCGCACTGCCGGAATCACGTCCTCCTGAAAAAAACAGGCGTCTGACTGGAAGTGAATGCCAACGTGCGGAACACCCCACAGCACACCGGATCCGGTGACCGAGGGCTGGCCGGCGCATGAAAGACCGCGAAAACTGCATCAAGGTTGCTCTTCCGGACGGACAGCCAAGGTCCCACAATGCGTTTATTTTGCAATGAAAGCGGTCTCGAGGACCGGATCAGACGACGAGGCTGATCAGAAAAATCGCGGCCAACGTGCCCAGACCGACGATGCCGACGTAGGAGTAACACACCATTGCGGTGCCCGGACGATACTGGGGTGGCACTGCAGGGGAGGTGATGACTTCAGGTTCAGCCAGCCCAGGACAGGCCCCGTCAGAAAAGCGACGATCGTGACAAAGTCGACCATCTCGGTGAGATTGCCCACAAAAAAGTACAACACCAGCACCGTCAGGGAACCGACGACACCCATGGCCATCCAGTACACGGGCGAAACTCCGCGGTCGGCGGTCACCGCCGGATCCTTCTCACGGATTACCTGGACAATCCGGTCGATCACGCGCGGGTATCCGTCGATGATGGCCAGTGTCGTCGAAAACATCACGGTAACCGCGGTAACCACGATAATCGGCTCGGTCCAGGCGCCGAGAGTCTGGATGTAGAGATCGATCAGCTGGGTTGAAAACACGGTGCCCGCGGCGCTGAAGACTTCCCCGGATCCGTACATGACCGTCGCACCCAGCGTGAGGAACGCGAAGGCCAAAACGGCCGTCCCGACGTAGGCGATCTTGAAGTCCATCTGGACCGTGGCGACGCTGGTGCGTATTCCGCTGATCGTGATCACCAGTTCCGGGATCATGATCAGTGATTCCGGGCATCGTGATCACCCGCCGTAGCGAAGTGAGGGTTAGGATCTCAGTTTAGACCTCCCGAAGTCCACGATTCTTGTTTTGAATGCTTCCATAATCTTGATATTCATCGCCGGGCCTGTGTGTAAATGTGGAAAAGCCGCAGGCTTTTCCAGGGCTGTGGGAATCCACGTTTTTTGTGGATTTCCATAGCCCATCATTTTCCACAGGCCACTGGTTTGTTTTTTAGGTTCTTTCTCATTCTTCGTCCCGTCCTTACTGAATTCCTGAAAATCCTTCGCGCCAGGATCGCGTATCCGCGACGATCGGACGCCAGTCCGAGTTGGACTACCTCGTCGCCAGGTGGGGTTCATGCCGGCTCCTTGGAAGAGGGTTTCGGGGCAGCCTTGGTTTGTCTCATGGATCGTCCCTTCAGTTCGATGCGATGCGCGTTGTGGAGGAGGCGATCGCAGATGGCGTCGGCCTGGTTCGGGTCGCCGATGACGCCGTGCCAGTCGGCGACCGGGAGCTGGCTGGCGATCAAGATGGCGGAGCGTTCGCTCCGTTCCTCGACGACTTCGATCAAGTCCCGGCGTTCGGCATCGCGTAGCGGGGCCAGGAGCCAGTCGTCGATGGCCAGCAGATCGGTCTTGGCCAGCCGTGCCAGAACACGAGCGTAGGAGCCGTCGCCACGGCCGACCGCCAGTTGGTGCAAGAGCCGGGGCATTCGGACGTAGGCGGCATTGAAACCGCGCCGGCAGGCTCGTTCGACGAAAGCCGAAGCCAGAAAACTTTTCCCGATGCCGGTCGGACCGGAAATGATCAGATTGTGCCGGTCCCGGATCCACCCGCAGGAGCCCAGAGCGAGGACTTGGGAACGGTCCAGACTGCGACGATGTTTGAAGTCGACGTTTTCCAGCGATGCAGAGCTGTAGCGCAGCTTGGCCACGCGCAGACGCCGGGTGAGCTTACGGTGCTCCCGGGCCGTCCATTCTTCATCCACTAGAAGGCCCAGACGCTCCTCGAAACTCAGATCCGTGTACTGATTCGAGCGGCGTTGCTGCTCGAGGGCTTCGACCATGGCCGATAGCTTCATCTGGTTCATCTTCTCCAGGGTTTGTTCCATTAGCATGTGTGCTCTCCTCTGGCTCCGCATAATAGGCGGCGCCGCGAATGTTGTCGTGATGGGGCGTGGGTAGGGTTTCGGAATCCTCGAACGGCAAACGGTCCTGGGCCGAGGACAGGATGTTTTTGACGGTTCGGTAGCTATAGGACTGTAAGCGAAGTGCTCGGGCACTGGCGGCTTCGAGCCGCTGGGCGCCGTAGCGGCGTCCCAGGCTCATCAATCCCAGGCAGGAGCGGTACCCCTGCTCAGGATGGGGCCACCGTTTTATCATCTCCTCGGCCAGTCGGCCGGTCTGAGAGCCGGTTTTCTCCGCCCAACGGATCAGCCGGGATGGTGTCCATGCCGCATGGGCTCGATGGGAACTGGGCATATGTTCCGACAGAGTCGACGGTTGGTGATCGTAGCGGCGAGGATGAGAGGCGACGCGCCGGCCTTTGTGGTAGACCTCGACAATCGAGGCGGTGTAACGCGCTTCCAGGGTTTCCTGGATCAACTGGTAGGGCACGCTGTAGGGATGGTGATCCACGGTCACGTGGTAGTCGATATTGGCACGACAGCCCTTCCACTCGGCCTGTTCATACCGATCGGTCGGTAGTGGCTGTAGGGCCGGTCGATCCAGCCTTTCGTAGAGTTCCAGGCGGGACACGCGAAGCTTCTGCATCGGCCGCTGGTTCAGTTCCAACAGCAACTTTCGAATCGCCCCGTTCAAGTCCGCCAGACTGAAGAACGTGTGATTCCGGATTCTGGCCAGGAGCCAACGCTGTGCCAGAAGGACCGTGGCTTCGATTTTTGCTTTGTCTTTGGGTTTCCGAGGCCGGGCCGGAATGACAACGGCGCCGTAATGTTCTGCCTCATCCTGGTAGGTGCGATTCACTCCTGCTTCGTAGCGGCAGGACAGGGTAATGGCACTCTTGAGTTGATCGGGAACCCAGATCCGGCTCGATCCGCCGAAAAACTCCACCATGCGAATATGTACGCCGATCCAGTCGGCGAGTTTCTGGCTCGGTGTCGCTTCGGCGTAGGTATAACCGCTGGCGCCCAGCGCGGCCACGAACAACTCGACTGGTTTAGTTGTGCCCGTCCGCGGATCCGTCAGTTCTGGCCGTTTGCCGGAAAAGTCGATGAAGGTCTTCTCGCCGGCGCGGTGCACCTGCCGCATCGAGGGCTTCAGTTTCTGGGCCCACCGCCCGTAGATCACACAGAACTGGCTGTAGGCATATCCCTTTGGATTCGCTTCCCGGTACTCTTCCCAGAGCAGGTGGAGGGTGACTCCAACACGCTTCAACTCCTGGTGGATCCGCTCGACATCTGGAACCACCCGTTCCCGGGAGCCCGGTCCCGCGCTGGAAAACAGCCGCGCTTCAAGCGCGGCCTCGTCCAGTTCCTCAGGCAGCGGCCATTCCAACCCTGCACGTGCCGCCCGTCGGACGTACTCCGAAACCGTCCCTACTCCCACTCGGCAGGCTCGGGCGATGGCCCGGTGGCTGAGTTTCTGTTCGTGTTTGAGTCGTAGAATCTCGCGTAACTGTCTCATCGATAGCCGTCTTGTTCCCATCAAGTTCTCCTTTTTCAAGGAAGAACCTAACAGGTCTAAACTTCGCTACCGACGGGTGATCATGATCGCCGGAATCGGTGATCATGATGCCCGGAATCACTGATCATGATCCCGGAATCAGTGATCACGATGCCCGGAATCACTGATCATGATCCCGGAATCGGTGATCACGTTAAATCGGAATCAGTGATCACGATCGTCCGGAATACGCAGCTGGCCCTCACCCCGCTGGTTTTGTTCTTGGCCAGGGTCCACAGGGAGCTGTAAACCGAGATCGCGATATCGGAGGGCATCCATCCGGCCACCGCGAGGATAAAGGCCAGGGGGACTCGGGTGGCCGCCGATGGCACGGGCATGAAACTGAGGGTGGAAAAGTCCGCTCTCGGAATCACCACGCAGGCCGCGATCAAAGTCGATACGGCCATCAACAGGAGGACGATCTTGATCGAAAGATCCAGGGCTCTGAACCGGCCGAACCACAACAGGGTGATGCAACCGACATAGATAGCTGCGGCGGCCAGGATCACCGAAGCGTCCGAACCCAGCGCATACAGGACCAGATACGACGTGAAGAGAACGATCGCCGCATGCGTAATAACGACCGTCATCAACACAACCACAAAGTACAACCACACCGCCCACGATCCGATGCGCTGATAGCCCTCGACCAGGCTTTCGCCGGTGGCGGCGGCGTAGCGGGGGCCGAATTCAAAGAAGGGATACTTGAGGATCAGGGCGAACAGGATGACACCTGCCATCGCAAATCCGGCCTCGGCCCCCGCCCGTGTCGACTGAACGAGGTGGGACACGCCAATGGCGGTTCCCGCCCAGAGCAGCCCGGGACCGAAGCTCCTGAGAAAAGCGCGGAGCCGGGATGTGGTCCCCGCTTTCACGGTAGTTGCAGCTTCGACGTGTGTGCTCATCACCAGTGGGAGTTCAACGGAGAATGAGCCACACGCCGCCCCACAACATGCCGATGCCCATCACCCGGGCGAAGTCCAGGGCCCGGACGGTCTGACCGAAGAGGCCAAAATGATCCACCACCGAGCTGCACACAAACTGCGTCGCCACCACGATGACAAAGGTGGACACGAGCCCGACTCGGGCTGCGGAGAAGGAAATACCCCCGATGATCAGCAGCCCAAAAATACCGGCCGTAAACACGTACCAGGGCAGACCGGTAACGTTCACGATGTTGCCCCCACGCCGGAGCAGGAGCACCAGCCCAATGACGAGAAACCCCCCGCCGTAGGTCATGAACACACTCTCCAGCGTTCCCATGCTGCGATCCATCTGGGCCATGAAAACCGCCTGCATGACGATGGAAATTCCGACGACGATGGGCATAGAGATCAACAGTGCAGTACCAGTCATGAAACTCCGTCCTTTCATTTATGTTCGCGTGAATCGCTCGATCACACTTCGGTGCGCAGGAAACCGTTGAAGCAACAGGTCGCGGCCGGCCAATTCGAAATCCGCGAAATCGAAACCCGGAGCCACCGTACACCCGACCAGGGTATAGCCAGACGGGTCCTCTCCCTCGGCAGCAAACCACGTCCGCGCCGGAACAACGATCTGTGGACGGGCTCCGCCTTCGAGCCGGGAAGCCAGTCTTCGCGTCACGAATTCCCCGGCCGAATCGATCATATGGATTGCCAGCGGCCCGCCCGCGTAATGGTGCCACATCTCGTCGGACCGGATGCGGTGGAAGGCTGAAAAATCGGACCCTTCAAGAAGGTAGTAGATAGCCGTTGAAATCGAGCGGGAACCGGAAAACTCCGCAGCCGGACGGAGGGCGTCTATTTGATCATGGCTCCGATAGGTCTCGCGGTAGTACCCGCCTTCCGGATGAGGCGCCAGATTCAATGCCTGGATCCAATATTCGGCGGGGTCCTGAAGGTCGCCCGACTGTGTCACGCGTTGAAACCAATGAGATATTCCTGGGGCGGGAATCGAACCCGCACCATACTTAATATAATCAGTCTTTTACGGTCGCCCTGTGACCGGATTGTGACCACATCTGAACGGCTTTGTTCCCCGCCTCAGGGGCGTCATCCGGTATCCAGCGGGAGTATGTCCGGGCGGTAAAGCTCCAGTCCGTGTGTCCCATCTGCTTCGCCACCCACATGACGTGCTCTCCCGCCATTAACATCATCGTGGCGTAACTGTGTCGCGTCTGATACGGGTTCCTGTAGCGCACACCGGCACGTTTTAGAGCGGGTATCCACAGCGACTCACGGATCGGCCCATCGCCCTTCCATCGTTTGCCCGTTCTCGGGTTCTGAAAGACCTCTTCCCCGTTCAGGAACGTATACGCCTTCTGGGAACGCAGCGCCTCGATTGCAGGCTCCAGGAGCTTGACATCACGGAGGCCGGCCTCGGTCTTCGTCTCTTCGGGCTCCTCACAACCCAGCGTCAGGGCCCGTGACACGCGCACGGAACCGCGCAACCAGTCAACGTCACACCATTCGAGGGCGCAAAGCTCCGATGTTCGCAAGCCGCTCCAGAACGCAAACTGGATCAGGTTGTGTTCCTGGCCTACGAGACGCGAGAGAATGGCTTCCCGTTCCTCAACTGAGAAGGGGGCGATCTGGCGGGCCTGTATACGGACTCCATCGGCATACCTGCGCCGCTTGATCTTGAATCCGGCCAGCGGGTTGAGATCGATCAATTCATCCTCGACCGCATCATCCAGGGCGATCCGGAGGGGGGACAGGATGTTGCCCAGCGTCTTTGGCGAAACATTGCGACCGGCGGCCCATTCCTTGACGTGTCGGCGCCGTAACTCAGAAAGAGAATACTTGCCGAAAGCCGGGATGAGGTGTCCCCTGATAATCCGGTCATACCCACGCCAAGTGGAGCTCTTGACGTTCATCCGTTCGGAGTTCAACCAACTCCCGAGGTAGGTTTCGATATCGATTCTGTTCCCGGGCATTCGGGCGAACATCTTGACCTTCGAAGAGTCCGGGAAGTGATTGGCATACTCAAATTCGCCTTTGGCGATTTCATCTTCGATTCGACCTTTGAACCTGCCGGCGTATCTGAGGTTTTTTTCGGTAGGCGGTAGCTTAATTTGCTCGCGGCATCGAACACCGCGATAGTAGAAGTCGATCTCTACTGACGACCCGCTCCGACTGCGGACACCTGGTTGCTGGTTGTTACCCATTGTTCGTATCCCTCCGTGTCGACCAGTATCCGTCCGTCTGGTGCCTTTACCCAGACCTTTCCTTCTAGCCAGTCACCGCGCTTGATCTTCGAGCGCACGGCATCGGGAGTATATCCGGACTCGCGTGAGAACTTTTCGATTGTGAGCCAGCGCAGCATTTCTTTGAAAGGTACCTAAACTCAGTGGTCTTCGCTCGTCCCGATCCTATTCGGATCGATTCCTGCAGCGGATCCTATTTCTTCAAGTAGTTGCTTGGCTTCCAACCTCGAAGGTGCCCGGTAGCCACCTGTTTCCCGATATCGGCCGTAAGCAGCAACGAAATCGCGTCTCATGAATCGCAACTGATCCCCCGGGGCGTCACCGATCGCCCGATACCCACCGACTTGTCTCATCGCAAACTCGGTTACGTCGTCGAATCCTGGGGCGTGGAGCAACTCTCCTCCCTGGAACACCGGCAACTGCTCGATTCCCCATTTCCAGATGTGCGCTAACACACCATCCCAAGATTGTTCCGCTGCCGCTTGGTCGCGCTTCGCATGCATTGATTCCCACTGTTGGCGAATATGCGCAGGTGTCGGCCAGTACTGCACATTTCGGATTGCTGAGTTCAGAGCATCACGGAGTTCAGTGACCGGCAAATCCAGCAGGGCACTTTTGTAGGCTTCAACCATATGGAGCGTTAATTCCCGTTGGTGGATCTCTGCCGCAGCGACTAGGAACTGCTTAATCAGCGAGGCCGGCTTGTCGCATGTTTCGTTCGAAACGGGACTCAGTTTTTGTTCCATTCCCACCTTCCGTTGGTTTGTTAAATCGATCCAGAGCTGACTTGAGAAATACGTCGTAGCGGGCACATAGGTCCGCCAGGGTGTACGAGCCCTGCGGCGTTGCGAAATAGTTCGCTACAGCACGCTCCCAGCCATCGGGCGACGCTCGAACTGGAAGATCAAGCCTCTTTCGAAGCACGGCCAGTTGGACAAAGCCTCCCGTCGTCCCCTTGCGATCCACATACGGGATGCTCCTGTGCTTCAGGTACCCGTCGCAGAATTGTTCGAAAGCGTCGTTCTTCGGCCGCTTTCGCCTAGATTTACGGTTCATTGACGGTTCTATTGACTGTTTAGGGTCGCGCTGTGCGACTCCGCCCGGGTGCGCTCTGCGACTCCCCATCGTGCTCCCTGCGACTAGTGGCACAGGACGGCTAATCGCGCTCTGCGACTGGCTAGGCTCTCCAACCAATAAGCAATAAGTCCTTCGGCCGCTCTGATGTATCCCCAGTTTCTTGATATAGCCGTTGTCTCTGAGCCAAATGATCGCTCGCGCAACCGTGCTTCGGTCGAAGCCGGTTTTTTTCGCCAGGTGAGTGAGTGAGGGCCAGCACCTTTGGGTCTCCCGGTCAGCGTGCCAGGCGAGACGCACCAAGACCGCACGCTGGGTCGCCGGCACGCCCTGCTGATCAAACGCCCAACCCACGAGGTCCAGACTCATTTTCGAAGCTCAGCCTCTTGCAGACTCGTCCGGCGCTGCGACTCGATCCAAGAGCACACCTCGCCCTCGTCAAATAAAACCCGACGCCCAACTTTAAAATGTGGAATCTGCCTTCTGAACACGAGAAGGCGAATGGCTGTTTCGGTGGTCGCCAGCATATGGGCGATTTCCGGAGTTTTTAAGAAGTGTTTGGGGGTTTCTGCCCGTTGATTCATGCGAGCAGTAGGCCACGGCGCGCCTACTCATCGTCATTGGCACAACGTTGGCACAACATTATGCCAACGTTGCCATGTCGGCGGGATCAGGAATGAAAAATCAAGGAGTCAAGGAGTCTCCTCTAACGCTTTGTTGTAAAGATTCGACCGCACCGACCTGGGCTTAAATTCGTGTCCATCCTTGTCAACGAAGTGTTTCGCTGTTTGCTTGAGGGCGTCGTCAAGACTCTTTGCGTTTACTTGGCCCTGATCGAAAGCCTCCTGAACCCACAATCCCCACGCTCGAGCCGTTCCTTTCCACTGGATGGGTTCAACAGGTTCGGTCGGAGAACGAATCTCCGCGATTTCCGCCTCGACCTCGCTCAGGTGTTGGGCTTTTATCATCCTTAATTTGTCTTGTTCCACGATCCACTCCTCGCTTGGCTGGAGCGTCAAGAACTTAGCTGGATCCATTTTCACTACGTCCAATTCCAATTCTCGCTTCTTCTCCAGAAGCGGTTCTAGTCTCTCTTTATCCTCCGAGTTCATTCGAGCACCTCCGACGTGCTGTTCTACGTCCTACCGACTTTTGTAGATAAGGCTCGTGGGCCGGGTGTCGGAGAACCCAGCCCCGGTAGCTAGCCGTGAGCCTCTTTGGACAGTTCTAAAACTATGGGGCAAGGCAATGGCAGGTATGGTCCAAATCTAGTCGGGCATATGGGGTACTTTCAGGTTTCTTCAGGGACCCGTTGTTGACTCAGCACCGGAGTAAATTCGGTTTGGGGAGGGCAACCACACCATGAAGAGAAGCCGGCCTTTCGGACCTTACACTCATATAGTCCTCACACTATCATATAGTCCTCACACTAAATGAAGCCTCGCAGGTTCTCCGCATTTCACGTATGTCCTTGTACCGTTATCGACGGATATTTCATGATTTTCCGCACCCTCCAACACTTCGGAGCTCACTAGTGGTCCCCGTCTAACAGACTGTACCTTATTCGGATCGTTCTCCGAGCCAGACCGACACACTGCGGCTTCGGCCAAGCCGTTCGACTTCCTTCCGCACAGGGATTTCCGATCTAATGGTCATTATTTTCCGCGTATATGATCAGCAATGGGACAGCCAGAGCCGTTACGTTAATTGTGACGGACTACACTAGAGAGCTGGGCTCTACGGCACAGGATCCCCTGGTTTCGAGGCCCACGCCCTTCAGATCGACGATCTCAAGTCGTTTACTTGCGGAGTAAGACGGGAATGACGTTCCGAGATATTGCAAAACAGATTGGCATCAGCCACCAGGCCGCCCATCAACATTGGAAACAGCATCTCAGGAGGCAAAGCTACTTCTCATAGGGCCGGCAGTTGAAGCTCCCGCTCACCCCCACTTGCGGCCCCCTTATCCGGTCACGCGACCACCGAAAAAATGTGAATTTCGAGAGTAGTGAGTTCCCTCTACCCCCTAAAAAGAGTCTTGGGGGGTGGGGGCACCATAGGGTCAACAGGGTGTCGGGAAGGGGTCTCAGCACCCCCTCGACCCCGACCGTGATCATCGGGATAAACCAGCAATGCGCCGGTGGTATCAGGTGGCCGGAATTCGATCCGCTTGGAGACCGGGGATAGTGGCGCTAGCGGAACCGGATGAGTCACTTACAGAACTCAGGGCGTAATGATCCACGCTTCGTTTTTGCGGTGTGGGTAGAGACCGCTTGGGACCCCCTCTCCGAATCACACCCTATTGACAAGGGTCGGTCAGAAGCCTCTCGCCCACGATGGCCCTTCCCAGGATGTCGGCTTTTGGCCGTTGATGATGCTCATTCAAAAACACTTGACGACTGATGGCGACTAATCCTCCATGAGTTCGTTTACGGGCACGACTTGTTGGGCATGCGGACCCGTCCACGCTCGACCAGCCCGCTCTGCAAACCGAGCTCGAATTGCTGAAGAGACGCGGCGGTGTCAGGCGGCCGGACTGCAGCAGGCTACCCCTTGGCAAGGGACGGAACAACGCTCCAAACGCTCCCCGTGTTGCCTCGGTTCCTACAAGCGATGTCGCCGCCTCTTCAATTGACCGTGCGAGTTCTTCGTGCGAGTTCTTCGTTGACAAAAGACCACGCGGTTGGTATCAATCCCCGAAACGACGAATAGGTGAGCACCGCCCCGATGACTCAACTCAAGGCGTTCAGTGTGAAAAGACTTGTCTTAATGTTTTTCGCTCTGTGTGTACTCCTGTCAGCGCCGGGCGTTGCCTCAGGAAACTCGATACCAATTGTCTCGGGTTTTCAGCTGTCCAGTGGGAATATTGACCCAACGTTGGGCGGTATAAGCCAAGTCGGCTTTGAGTTCTTGGTGACTGATTTCGATGGTTTCGGCGACATCGCATCCGTGAACTACTCCCTTGTCTCGCCCACAGGCCTCCCGAATCCCATAGGCCCAATATCCGAACTGACTACGGTGATCGATCCCAACACTCTGAGATACGCCTTGACGTTTGTCATGAACTTCTACGATGAACCAGGCGTTTATTCGGTCCAGACTGAAGTAACTGACAGCAGTTCAGCAACCGATACCGGTTCAGACAACTTCAGCTACGGTGCCCTACTTGGGGTGGGTATACTGGAAAGTAACATCGGATTCGGTACCTTGCTACCCGGCGCAACAAGCTCTCCGACCACCATCACTATCCAAAATGTCGGCAACGTTACCCTGGATATCCTCATCTCGGGCTCTGACCTTGCGGACGGTCAGGGCAATTCTATTCCCGTCTCGAATCTAGAATACGGCTCGGCTATTGGTGGCTACACGCCGGTGAGTTCGACACCTGCTATCAAGAATCTGGACCTCGGACCTGGAGCTAATGCCCTTGAATCCATGGACCTGCGGTTGGCCATCCCGACGGGCACAGCTGGCGGTGTATACCAAGGCAACGTCTCATTCATCGCCATAGATGCGGCCCTAGTGTAGTCCGTCACAGTTAATGTAACTTATTCAGCTTTCCTACGTCTGAGTATATATGAGGAGAGCACCGACGATTAAATTGGACATTCCTGTGCGGAAGGAACTGGAGCGACTGAGCCGAAGCCGCAGTGTGGCGGTCCGGTTGGCGGAACGATCTCGAATTGTCTTGCTGGCCGCCGGGGGTCTGGACAATCAGGAGATCGCTGCCAAGTTGGACATCACTCGTCAAAAGGCCGGACGTTGGCGCGATCGTTTCGTTGAAGATGGCCTCGGGGGAATCGAAAAGGACGCTTCCCGCAGTGGACGGATTCCCTCGATCGGCCGCCGGAAGCGGGCCCGGATCGTGAAGAAGACGGTCGAAGGGAAGCCTCCGAACGCCACGCACTGGAGCCGGTCCTTGATGGCCAGGGCAACCGGCGTCAGCGAGTCCACGGTAGGGAGAATCTGGCGGGCTCATGGCTTGAAGCCTCATCTGGCACGCACCTTCAAACTTTCCAACGACAAACAATTTGTCGAGAAGTTGGAGGATGTGGTCGGTTTGTATCTGAACCCTCCGGAAAACGCCATTGTTTTGTCCTGCGATGAGAAGAGCCAGATGCAGGCCCTGGACCGCACGCAACCCGGGTTACCTCTGAAGAAGGGGCGGTGCGGCACCCTCACCCACGACTACAAACGCAACGGGACGACCACGATGTTCGCCGCGCTCAATACGCTGGACGGCTCGATTATCGGGACCTGTATGCCGAAGCATCGTCATCAGGAATGGATCCGGTTTCTCAATCAGATCAAACGTTCCGTGCCGAAAGACAAACAGATCCATATCATTTGCGACAACTACGTCACGCACAAACATCAGAAAGTCGTCAACTGGTTGAAGCGCAACACGCGCTTTCATGTGCACTTCACACCGACCAGTGCATCCTGGCTGAACATGGTCGAACGCTTCTTCCGGGATCTTTCCGAACAACGGCTTCGGCGCGGGGTTTTCCATTCTGTTCCTGAGCTAATCCAGGCCGTGGAGGAATATGTCGGGGGTCACAATCAGAACCCGAAGCCCTTCATTTGGACCGCAACGGCTTCCGATATTCTTGAAAAAGTTCAACGTGCCCGAAAGAAGCTCGATAAGTTACAGTCTGTTTGACGGGGACCACTAGGTACTGGGCCAGATCCAGTCAAGCTGGTGACAGTCACGATTCCGTCCACCTCCGTCCCCGAACCCACGACGCTCTTGCTCCTGAGTATCGGCCTCGCCGGCTTGGTAGTGTCGAGGACACGTACGGCTGAGACCGCAGTCCACCGCAACTCTATAGCCCCGACGAAGAGTCAAGGCCCCTCCCGGTCCGCGATTACCGATCTCGTAACGGACCCAATCGCGTGCGAGTTTCTGGCGAGGTCTGATCATTCATAGGTAGAGTTGCCGTTTGGATTTAAGAGTAAGCGTCCGAAGTAGCACGTGTTGACAGCAGCGAGGATGAGGTAGGCGATCGGTCGTGTCCACAACTTCGAGTTGTGGACACATCCAGATTGAGGGGGTCAGTCAGTCGTGACGGACTGTTCGGCGAGGATAGGAGCGACGTTCCAGGGCAACAGTTCCTCGATGCGACGGATCGGGTGATCCGCGATCCGGGCCAGGACGTAAGATAGATAGGCTTCAGGATCGATGCCGTTGAGTTTGGCCGAGCCGATCAGGCTGTACATAGCTGCAGTGCGCTCTCCGCCGGAGTCCGAGCCCGCGAACAGGTAGTTCTTGCGTCCAATCGCCACCGCTCGAAGCGCGCGTTCGGCCGCATTGTTGTCGATCTCGATCTGACCATCACCGCAATAGCGCAGTTATGCAGGCCATCGGCCGAGCGCGTAGTGCACCGCCTTGGATGTGTCCGATTTTTTGGATAGCTTCGTTAGGGATCTTTGAAGCCACGCCTCAAAGGATTCCAGTAATGGTCGCGCTCGCGCCTGGCGGATCTGTTGCCGCTCGTCGGGAGGTCGGCCGCGAATCTCTTGCTCGATTCCGTAAAGCGCCGCGATGCGCTGAAGCGCTTCTTCCGCGACCGGTGATCGGTGCGCTTCATACAGGTCATAGAACTTCCGCCGAACATGCGCCCAGCAAGCGGCTTCTCGAACGGTACCGGTTTCGTACACCCTGTTGAATCCAGCGAATCCATCGGCCTGCAGCGTTCCATTGAAGCGTTGGAGGTGTTTCCCCGGATGCGCGCCCTTGCGGTCGGGTGAGTAGGCGAACCAAACGGCCGGTGCTTCCCCACTGCCGGCGGGCCGGTCGTCCCGAACATACGTCCACAGACGCCCTGTCTTCGTCTTGCCGTTGCCCGGTGCCAGGACCGGAACCGGAGTGTCATCGCCGTGCAGCTTGTCGGCTTCGAGCACGTATTGCTGGATGGCATCGACCAGAGGTTCCAGAGTCCGACTCGTGCCTCCGACCCATCCGGCCAACGTCGATCGCTCCAGTTCCACCCCGACGCGAGCGTAGATCTCCGACTGCCGATAGAGTGGAAGATGGTCCGCATACTTGGCCACCATGACGTGAGCCAGCAGACCGGGTCCGGCCAGGCCCCGAGGGATCGGCCGATGGGGGGCCGGCTGCTGCACAATGCGGTCACACCGCCTGCAGCTCAGTTTGGGCCGCACCGTGCGGATCACCTTGAAGCGCATCGGGACGTATTCCAGAGTTTCCGATACATCTGCGCCCAGCGTGCCCAGCGTGCCGCCACAATCAGGACAGGCGTCTTCATCGGGCTGCAGTGTCTGGGTTTCCCGTGGCAGTTCTGCCGGCAGCGGGCCCCTTGTCGGCCGGTTTGAAACCACCGATGGCGCATCCGCCGCCATTACTGGTTTGGCATCCGGTACCGTTTCCAGATCTTCCAGTCGCAGTTCCAGTTGTTCGATCTGGCGGTCCAGTTTCTCGGAGCGGCGTCCAAACTGCATCCGCTTCAACTTCAGGATGAGCAACTTCAGATTGTCGATTTCGGACTTGTTCGAGATCAGTTCGGAGTGCTGCTCAATGACCAGTGCCTTCAAGGCATCGGCATCGAGAGCGTTGAGATTCGGTAGGACTGCAAGCGTCGGCGCCACGATCATCACTGTGCCACAACTACCGGACGAATCGGGTCACTGTTAATCGTGTTTCAGCCTTCTATATACTTCAGCCATCGGTGTGTGTGTCCGTATCGGGCGTCGCCAGTCGATTCCTTCCATCAACATCGACAACTGGGCCCGACTCAGCGACACGCTCCCGCTTTCAGCCTGCGGCCAGACGAATCGACCCCGCTCCAGTCGCTTCGCAAATAAACACAATCCATCCCCATCCCACCACAGCAGCTTGATCAAATCCCCACGCCGTCCCCGGAACACAAAGACATGCCCGGAATACGGATTCGCGTCCAACACCGTCTGCGCTGTCGCGCTCAATCCAGTGAACCCTTTCCGCATGTCGGTCACACCGGCCGCAATCCAGATCCGTGTGCCCGTCGGCAGCGCGATCATCGGGCCAGTCCTTCCAGAGCTGCGCGCACACAATCCGGATCCGCCTTCCCTTCGATTCGCACCCGGGCATGGCCCAGGTCGATGTCGATCGCTCCAGGAGTCGTCGTCCCGGACCTGCGCCTCGACCCTCGTCCAACCTGTTCGGTGATCTTTACAGGAAGCAGACTGGCCGAAGGCCCCTCCACTTCGAGCCGCCCTTCCCGGAACAGCTTGCGCCAGTTAAATACCTGATTGGCATTCACCCCATGCGCCAGAGCCACTCGGGCCACTGAAGCACCGGGCCGCAAACTCTCTTCGACGATCTGCCGTCGCTCGGCTTTCGACCGCATCCGCCGCACCCTGCCTGTCGATCCATTTGTCTCCATCTTTCCTCGCTTTCGGCCGCGCTCGCGGC
Source organism: Terriglobia bacterium (assembly GCA_965263045.1). Classification (GTDB taxonomy): domain Bacteria; phylum Acidobacteriota; class Terriglobia; order 20CM-2-55-15; family 20CM-2-55-15. The sequence goes on along the minus strand of CBDHGK010000041.1, from coordinate 1,050,760 downwards.
TCTCTACAAGGATGACCCGTCATCACCTACTCAGCCATACGGTCTTCTTCGGACGCTTACATTTAAGATCGATTGCGCAGCCTATCGTTTGCCCGTAGTCTCGCCCAATCGCACTTGTGCCCGGGGGCCGGGTCGCTTGGGGAGTTCCTGAATTACTCCTGATAAACATTTAGCGTTCATCGGAAGTGCCGAGCGAGAAAGCGTCGTGGGGACGAGATTTTCGGGCACTTTCGATAACGACGTTTGAAGGAAGCCGGTGGCGTTTGCGGCGGACGCGGTGGGCTATGGAGAAAGTACGGGAATGCGGGTTGAAATTGTCACGGGACGGGACTCGACAAGGGCGAGTGGCGGGGTGGCGACGAGGAGTGTGGGTTCCGGAGCAGCAGTTTTAGAGAGTCTGCGGTGCGGGTCGAGGCTCGATTTGGAAGCATTTTTGAGATCAAGACACACGTGGGCGGCGGCGTGCGCGAGCACGTCTGGAAAGTGTGTAACTGGAATCTCTGCTACGACGTATCTGCAAAGCATATGGAAGTGAAGCTCCATGCGATCTGCGCAGCGGTCAGCCTCTCGATGACCTTCATCGGGGTCTGACAGACGGGACATAACCCGGCCGAGTCGCTCGCAGGGGCTTCCTCGTGAGGATCGGTCGACGCCATTCCTAACAAACGATGACAAAGTTCCATGGATGCGGAACGTTGTGCGTTCGCCATGAAACCGAAATGTCGGATGCGGACAAAACCTTTCGGCAGCACGTGGAGGAGGAAGCGGCGGATGAACTCGGCGGCGGAAACCGTCATCGTTCTTGATTTGTTGCCACGCGCGTAATCCCGCCAACGGAACGTGACCTGGCCGCCGTCGAAGGACAACAATCGATGATTGGAGATGGCAACACGGTGGGTATAGCGTCCGAGATAGCGTAATACCTGTTCGGGCCCACCGAATGCCGGCTTCGCATAGACGACCCAAGGTTGGCGAAATAACGGTCGCAGGAAAGCCGCGAAGCTCTTCGGTTCGGATAACTGCTGGATCTGTCCCGCGAAGGTCAGGCACTCTCTGCGAAACGCCTTCCGCAATCCGTCAACGAACTTTCCCCGGAATATTTTCCCCAGAACCTTTACAGGCAGGAAGAAAGGGTAGCGCGGCCGAATCCATCGCGAACGGTCCGGTGCGATTCCACCGGCGGGAACGACGCAGTGGAGGTGAGGATGAAACAGCACGTTTTGTCCCCATGTGTGCAGGATGAGGAAGAAGCCGATCTCGGCGCCAAGGTGTTTGGGATTTCTCGCGACCTCCCGCAGCGTCTCGGCCACGGTGCGGAACAGCAGGTTATAGAGTTCAACCGGATTCTGCAGGACAAGCGCATGTAGTTCCTTTGGCAGCGTGAACACGACATGGAAGTATCGTGTCGCGAGAAGTTCACGTTCTCTGGCTGCGATCCAGCGCTGACGCGCCTGAGTCTGGCATTTCGGACAATGGCGATTACGGCATGAGTTGTAGGAGATGGTCCCCTCGCCCCCACATCGCGGGCAGGCATCGATATGACCGCCAAGAGCGGCTGTTCGGCAACGCACGATGGCATGCATCACCTTCAGCTGCTGGAAATCGATTCTGTTTCGATGACGGTCGATGAAGTCGTTGCCCCGCGCGCGCAGGATGTCGGCCACCTCCACGGCGGACCGCGTCATTGTTTCTGCTTCCTTTTTCTGGAGCGCTTCACCGTATCGAGCCTGGAAACCGGCAGGGTCTCTACGGGATTGGCGACCGTCTGCAAATGACGGCGAGACAAGTGCAGATAGACGCTGGTGGCTCGCAGGTCCGAGTGACCCATCAACATCTGAATGGTGCGCAGATCGGTGCCATTCTCCAGTAGGTGGGTGGCCCAGCTGTGACGCAGCGTGTGCGGCGATACACGCTTCTTGATTCCGGCACGTTTCGCCGCATTTTGTACCGCCAACCACACGCACTTGGACGTGAGGGGTTTGTCGGCACGCCAGTTGTCGACCATGCCGGGAAACAAATAGGTCCCAGGCTTCATCCAGAGCCAGTACTCCCGTAGTGTATTCAGCAGCTTTGGCGGCAATGGCACATCGCGATCCCGGTTGCGCTTGCCCTGACGGATGTGGATGATCATGCGCTGGCTATCGATGTCCTGGACCTTCAACCCGATCAACTCGGCCCGACGCATTCCAGTGGCATACAAGGTCATCAGCATCGTGTAATCGAGCAGGTTGTTTGCGGAGCCGATCAGTTGGGTGACCTCCTCTTTGCTCAGAACAGTCGGCAGTCGCTTCGGCATCTTGGGATACGGGAGATCCAGCTTCAGGTATGGACGCCGTAGCGTCTTCACAAAGAAGAATCGCAGCGCGGCAATGTGCAGACCTACAGTCTTGATCGCGAGCTTTCGCTCCTGGATCAAATGCAACTGATACTGCCGCAGGTGTTGCTGGCTGAGACGATCGGGGCGCGTGCCAAAATAGCGAGCGAAGTCTTCAACGACTCGCAGATAGGTTCGGATTGTTGTTGGAGAGAAATTGCGGCGCTGGAGTTCTTCCAGCATCCGTTTCCGCAAATCAGTCATGTGGGCCTCCTTTGAGGCCCACACTCTACAGTCTGACGATCACCCCTCGGTCAGCCCACGCGCAGCGTCCGCCGCGCCAGCGGCTTCGTTCAAAACGCTTAGTGTTTACCGATCTCTGTTATCGACCCCAAAGTCGTGTTGTCGTACATGTGATTGTGAGCGCTCCTGTCCGATCTGGCCCAGCCGAGTGTCCGCACCTCATACACTGGGCAGGTGTCTCCAGCAACCCTTGCGCCTCGACGGGAGGAAATTGCTCTCGAAAATGCCGAAAAAATGTGCGCGTTTGACAAGTGGTGGGATCCCTTGACTGCTGGAAAAGGGTTATGGGGGGTGGGGGTGTCGTCGCTCGATTAGAGGGATGATGGCTGATCTCTGGACGACGCGGCGTGTCTAGAACGCTTACTGGCAAAGGATTTCAGCGTTCCCAACGCTGTTCGATAGATGGAGACCCGACCCCTCGTTCATGGTAGGATCGAGGCGACCCTCCGAGGTGCGGAAACACCCCGAAGGGCCTGACCACCGCATACCCCAAGGAGGTAAGCAATGGCTACCGAATTATCCCACACGCCCAAGCGTGTCGCTCTCTACGCGCGAGTCTCAACCCGCAACAAGGATCAGGATCCCGAAACACAGCTCGTGGCTCTTCGTGAGTTCGCCGGGTATCGAGGGTTCGAGGTCTTCGGCGAGTACATCGACATCGGAATCTCAGGCAGTAAGGACCGAAGACCGGAACTGGATCGCATGATGAAAGATGCCCGGGGACGACGCTTGGACGCCGTGCTCGTGGCCAGGTTCGACCGGTTCGCCCGGAGCACCAGGCACCTCGTCATTGCGCTCGAAGAGTTTGATGCCCTCGGGATCGATTTCATCAGCTTATCCGAGTCTGTGGATACATCAACACCGATGGGAAAGATGGTTTTCACGGTGATCGGCGCTGTGGCCGAACTTGAGCGCTCGCTGATCCGAGAACGGGTCCTAATGGGCCTGACACGGGCAAGGAAGGCCGGTAGGCGGCTGGGCCGGCCACGGGTCCACGTCGATGCCGTAAAGGTCGCAGAACTCAGACATCAGGGCTGCTCCTGGCGCCAGATAACCGAGAGACTCGGGGTAAGCAAGGGTACGGCTCAACGTGCGGTGAATGGCTTGCCCAAAAACCCTGCCGCATGACGGCACGCAAAGACTTGACTTCAGGAGCGGAATTTCCGGACAACGGCTTGCCCACAATCATGTGTTTTAGGGCTCCGGTAAAATAAGATTACAAATCCTCTATGCGCCGGCGAAGCAACCAACAACATGAGCCAGAGGTCTGAAAACCAGATCGAACGCTCTAAACGATTCGATGGTACCCGCTCTCCAACATCTGTATCGTGCGCAGCAGTGGGTACTGTTCGGGGATTGCGTTCCTCGCAATCACACCCCGCCCCTTGATTGTCTGTCTGATCTCGGCGACCAGTTCGTCAATCGACTTAATTCTACCGCCAGCCAACCTGTCTCGGCCTTTCGGGTGAGAGACCAGGACTGCAACCTGGTCGATCCGTGTGCCCTTGTCGAGCCAAGTAAACACAGAGAGAAAAATGTGCTTCTTGCCAGCTGAGAATTTCTTGCTGAATCGCTCCTGTCGACGGTCCCAGGAATCTGCGTCAATAGAAGGTTCGAGGTGAATTAAATGGCCAGAGTGCGGATTGTACGCTACCACGTCGAGTTCCATTTCCCACCCGCCGTGTGCTAGACGGCCTACCTTGATATTCCTCTTAATCAAATATCCTTTCCAGTCGTAGTACTCGACGATGAGATCTTCTAAATGCGACATCGCTATTCTATGAACTATGGCCGAATGATCGAATGGAGCTCCGCGACTACGACGACATCACTGATAGCTTCAGGCCCGATGTCCTTCGGTTCATACTCTCGATTCGCCGGGAGCAGAGTGAATCGGGCATTCTCTTCGGCATCAGAAGCACTCTTGTCGGCCGAACGGCTCTACGTTCACCCGCCTACGGTCTGTACCCTGGTCAGGCAGTCTCTTCAAGCACGTCCAGCAGCAACAGAAACTCCCGTGCGAGTCGATCGATGTTGATCGCCACGAACACTGCATCTTCGACTCTAATTTTATCGGCCCACTCGCCGTCGAGTTCGTGATCCTCCGCAATGGCGAACTCGGCCTTCGGCCTACGAAGGTGGGTGAATCCGTTACGAAAAGAATCATAGAGTAATTCGGAGCCAATCTTACCGGGACAAGCAGCGCCAAGACTTCGGCACAAGTCTGGGAAGTGACGCTTAACGAATTCGGTGAATTTTCCGCGGGTGGCCTCGCCACTGCCAGCCGCCAACGCGTCTAGGCAACACATGATCACCGTCGACAGAGCTAAATACGCTCGATGCTTTGCCAGCAGACGCACATCAGCACGCATTGCGGCAAAGAAATGCTCAGGCGCGCGAATTCGGTAGAAGTCTTCCTTTGGCAGGACTCTTGGCATCAGTTCAGTATGCCAAGCCAGGCGCGCCCCTTTGGCAAGCCGGACACTTCCGCTGGAAGATATCCGACCCGTTCGCGCCGTATTCGAATGAACAATGGCCGCATCGCAGGACATACACTTTCTGAAGGTAATCCGTTCCCTCTACTTCGGTCGCCCGCAACACTGTCTGCTGATTCCGATTTCCGTAGCCGGGCTCAGTCGTCTTCATCACGTCGGCATCCGGCTAACAAACTTGCAATCTATCAAGAACACCAATGAATGTAGCTCCGAAGACTATGATCTCGCTCATTTGATCTTATACTTTGCCGCTCCCAGGTAAGAACGAAAATTGGAAGCAGATTCAGCTGTCAAGTTCCCTATCTGCTTAGGCCGTTGGGATCTTACGGCGTACTGGGAATAACCATGATCGCTGAGGAAATCAGACTAGCCGATCCTCGGAATCGGAAGGTCTGTCGTCCGAGGAAAAATTCCAAAGAACGGCTTCTGATTTTGGCTGCCTCGTAACATGATAGGTATAGTGTTGGGAGCATTTCTGTATAGCACAACCATCGTCGCGAGACCTTTGTAACCTAGGCCAAACCTCGGGTTGATGTCCGCACACAATTGCTGCATTCGTTCCTTCTCATCCGCATCGAAGATTGTTGAATTGGCGTGTAAAGGACGTTCCGCCTTAGAATGGACGTGCCCCGCGAAAGCCTCAATTCCACGTTCGCCAATTCTGTAGAGAGCTTCCTCACAGATACTTGGGACGAGTAGGAATTCCGAGAACGACCCAACAAAACTCTTCGCGGCAAAGTCCCGTGTTCCGCATAACTGATTTCCCGTTCCAACGAAATCGTCAACGTAAATTAAGGCGCCCTCACCAAGCTTGTTCATGGTTGAGTTTAGGCGAAGTGAATCGTGAGCGTCCACGAACTTGCATCCCATCCGCTCGAGCCCCGCGGCATCCCGTAGAATATTTAGCATTACAGGACTGCTACTGCCTGCATCGTGGACTTGAACGTATATAATTTGCTTCGGTGACAGACCAGCTGTAGCTAGCCGGCGCATCAACACCGCATTCTGGTCAACCAATATCCTGCGGGTCGTTTTCTCAGACAAGTAGACAATCTTGTCAAGAAGCTGCCCAGCCAGTATCCAATCTTTCTTTTTGAATTGTCTGAGCCAACGATCGCCGGACAATAGAGAGAGCGGCTTTGGCTTGTAGTCGCGAAACCGCAGTGCAGCCTTGACACTAATGATGAAGCTCCGCATGTTCAATCTTGAGACACATCGGGATCATCATCGCCCATCAGGGCCTGCTCGAGGCCTTTGCAGTAATCGCGCACTTGGCGAAGGGCTTTTCTGAGATTGCTGCGTTCGTCATAATCCGTTGTGAATCTGAGCTTAAAGCGCTGCATCTGGCTCATGAAGCTCTCGCATGCGCTGAGTGCATTGAGCACTCGTTTCTTCTCAACAACGAATTCGTCGAAAGCGGAGCGTGTCTCGAGATTCGGATTCAAAAAAAACTCTTCGATCCGACGGAGCACCTTGGCACGCACCTCTGGCTCGTCTTCAGCAAGATCATAACTCTCCATAATCCGGCGGAAATGAATAACACTTTTAAGCTTGCGGTTGCGGTACTTATCGACCAGTTTTACGGTTGCTTTGTCCCTTCCGAGCTTTTTTATCGTTGGTACTTCTTCCAGTGCGAGATCGAGAACCGGCAATGCTTCAATCCAAAAATTCGACGGGATACGTGTGGCCGGGTCCGGATCGAGTGACAGCTGCTGAAATTTCTCTGGGAAAGTCAGGAGTTTCTTGCAACGTTCAATCTGCGGCTCACTTATTGAGTATCGTATAATATAGTGACATTCTGTCATGAGTGTCCTATACTTCCTGCATGGGAAATCCAGCAGGAGTTCGACGCGACTTTGATGCATTAGAGCGGCGACGTATGGAAGCCGCGAGACTGTTAAAGCAGGGCCTGTCGGAAGCGGAGGTGGCCCGCCGAGTCGGTGCCCACCGGCAGTCGGTGAACCGCTGGTCTCAACAACTCGCTGAATCAGGAAAGCAGGGACTGAAGCAGGCTGGGCGGGCGGGCCGCAAGCCAGGGCTGAGCCCGGCGGATCTGAAGAAGATCGAGCGGGGACTGAAACGCGGACCCGAAGCGTTGGGGTACGACACGAGTCTGTGGACCGGGTGGCGTGTCGCCCATCTGATCGAAGAGGAGTGCGGTGTTAGATATCACCCCGGACACGTCTGGCGGATTCTGCAGCAGATGGGCTGGAGTTGCCAGCGGCCAACGGGTCGGGCGCTGGAGCGCGATGAAGACGCGATCCTTCGGTGGAAGAAGACAAGCTGGCCCGGGATTAAAAAAAAGCCCGGAAAGAGGGCCGGACGATCGTATTCGTCGACGAAAGCGGGCTGACGGAACGACCGCATCGGTACCGCACCTGGTCGCCGCGCGGGCAGACTCCGGTCCTGCAGTACCACTTCAACTGGAAGAGTCTGTCGGCAATCGCCGGAGTGACCTGGTGGAACTTCTACTTCAGGATGTATCCGGGAGCCATCCGCAGTCCGCAGGTTGTCGAATTCCTGAAGCATCTGATGCGTCACATTCCCGACCCTCTGTTGGTGATCTGGGACGGGCTGCCGAGTCATCGGAGCCGCATGGCCTCGGGGGTCACCCAAAAGCGGCCAATGAGGGTCACCTGAAAACCGGCCAACGGAACTGAGGCCCGGGACATTGACAACGGCGGTAAGCCGAATAGGCTTCCGCCGGTATGAGCAATGTCTTGAGCACAGAAAAGAAACAACAAGTTATCGCACTGGGAAGGCTCGGATGGCCGCTACGGCGGATCGAGGCTGCGACCGGTGTGCGTCGGGAGACGGCAGGGTCCTACCTGCGAGCGGCCGGGATCGCGGTGCGGCCACCCGGGGGCTGGGGGAAACGGGCGCCGTCAAAACCGGCCAATGGGGTGACCACCGATCTTGAGGCGACAAACCCCTCTATAAAGGGGCTCTCCAAGCCGGACATTTCAAAACCGGCCAACGGGGTGACCACCGACTCTGGGAGCCTCGATCTGTCCAAGCTGGATCTGCCCGCCACCCCAGAGCCGCCCTCTGCCAGCGCCTGCGCACCGTATCGGGAGATCATCGAACTGAGTTTGAGTCGTGGCCGCAATGCCATGTCCATCTGGCAGGATCTGGTTTCGGATCACGGTTTTTCGGGCAGCTATCAGTCCATGAAGCGTTTCGTGCGCAAACTGCGTGGATCCCAGCGGCCCGGAGCGGTGGGAATCATCCAGACCGGACCTGGGGAAGAAGGACAGGTCGATTACGGTGATGGGCCGATGGTGCGCCATCCGAAGACGGGCAAGTACCGACGCACCCGGCTGTTCGTGATGACGTTGGGCTACAGCCGTAAATCGGTCCGACTGCTCCGGTTCCGCTCCAGTTCCCGAATCTGGGCCGAGCTGCACGAGACTGCGTTTCGCCGGCTTGGGGGCAGTCCCCGATGCATCGTCCTGGACAACCTTCGCGAGGGCGTGATCGATCCGGATTATTACGATCCGACTCTGAATCCGCTGTTTAAAGATGTTCTGGCTCACTACGACGTGGTGGCCCTACCCTGCCGGGTTCGGGATCCCGATCGTAAAGGGAAGGTCGAGTCGGGTGTCGGACACGCCAAGAAAACCCCTCTGAAGGGAGTCCGCTTCGAGAGTCTGGAGGAGGCGCAGGCCCATCTGGACCGATGGGAAACCCGCTGGGCTGATACGCGCATCCACGGCACGACCAAACGGCAGGTCGCCGCCATGTTCGCCGAAGAGAAGCCGTCACTGCTCCCACTGCCGGTGGAACCGTTCCGCTACTACCAGTACGGGGACCGCGTCGTCCATCTGGACGGTTGCGTGGAAGTGGAGGCGGCCTATTATAGTTTGCCTCCCGGCTGGATCGGACGCGCCGTCAAAGTGCAGTGGGATACGCTCCACGTCCGGATCCTCGATCCAGAGACCCATCAGCTACTACGCGAGCATGTCGGCCAGAAACGGGGCGGGTACCGTGTCCGTCCCGAGGACAATCCGAAAACGACGCCGGTGACCACCGTTCAATTGCTTGCCCGGGCGGCTCGTGCCGGAGATCACATCGGCGAACTGGCCAAAGCCATCCATCTCCGCCAGGGTGAGGCGGCCATCCGCCGTATCCTGGGCCTGTTCTCCCTGGCCAAAAAATACGGTGTCTCCGCCGTCGAGGATGCCTCCGCCGCGGCACTCGAACTCCACGTCCATGATTACCGTTTCGTCCGCCGCTATCTGGAACGGCGGCCTCCACTGACTCTCCGCCAGGTCGACCCCCTCATTCGCGAACTGACCCAGTATCGCGATCTCATCAACCTCAAGATTCAGGAGCAAGAACAACAATGAACCTCATCGAACTCCAAAAAGCGCTGCGCCAACTCCGCCTGGGCGGCATCGCCGAAGTCCTGGAAACCCGTCTCCATCAGGCACAGTCCGAAGCCATGGCTCCCATCGACCTGATCTCCTCTCTGGTCTCGGACGAACTGGCTCGCCGCAGTACCCGGCTGCTGGAACGGCGCAGAAAACAGGCCCAGTTCCGCGATCCCCAGAAGACACTCCAGGACTTTGACTTCACCTTTAACAAGAAAATGAATCGCGGTCTGGTCTTCGATCTCGCTACTGCCACCTTCATCGCCCGCCACGAAGATGCGCTGTTTCTCGGTCCACCCGGCACTGGCAAGAGTCATCTGGCCCAGGCGATCGGTCTGGCCGCCATCCTGCAGGGCTATCGGGTCCTCTATCGTGAAACCCACGCCCTGCTCGACGACATCGCCGAAGCCACTATCGACGGTAACCGCAGGAAACACATGGAATCGCTCGCGACCGTGCCCCTGCTGATCATCGATGATCTGGGAATGCGTAAGCTCCCCCCGACCGCCGCCGAGCAACTGCTCGAGATCGTGATGCGACGTTACGAACGTACCAGCACGCTGCTGACTTCGAATCGTCCGGTCGAGGACTGGGGGAAGCTATTAGGGGATAGTGCCGCCGTGACTGCCATGCTCGACCGCCTCCTCCATCATGGCCACATTCTCAAGTGTGGCCCACGGAGTTGGCGTACCAAAACAGGCTTGCCCGATCACGGCAAGTCGCGGTAAAACAACCTGGTCCCGGGCCGCCTTCATTGGCCGGTTTTGAGGTGACCTTCGTTGGCCGGTTTTGGGGTGACCCTTGAGGGCAAGGACCGGCGCGGTGACGAACTGCCCGACGGGTTGGCGACCCGCACGAAGCGGCTGGCCACAATCCAGACGGCGATGAAGCGACTCGAAGAACGTCAGATGGCGGCAGACCAGGAAGCGGAAAGGAAGCCTGGAGACGACAAACCGGGAAGCGGAAAGAAGGGCAAACCATTCAAACGCCCGAGGGGTGAACCCAAGGGGAAGGCCCAAGACAATTTCACCGACCCGGAAAGCCGGATCATGAAGACCTCGGCCGACGGGTTCCAACAATGCTACAACGCGCAGGCGGTCGTGGACGCGGAGGCCCGAATCATCGTCGCCACAACGGTGAGCAACAATGCTTCAGATACCGGGCAGTTGGGACCGACTCTGGATGAGTTGAACACGAATCTGTCGGAGCGTCCAGACCGGGTGCTCGCGGATGCTGGATACCGATCCGAGTCGAATCTGCGAATGCTGGAACAACGTCAAATAGATGGGTACGTTCCGATGGGTCGTGAGAAAGATCTCGCCACGGCCCCACTCCAACCCGAAAGCACGGCCCTGGGCCGCATGGTCCGAAAGATGAAAAGCCAGACGGGGCGTGATCGCTACCGGGCCAGAAAGCACATCGGTGAGCCGCCGTTCGGGTGGATCAAGTCGGTGCTGGGATTCCGACAGTTCAGTTTGCGAGGCTTGGACAACGTCACCTGTGAATGGAGCCTGGTGGCTCTGGCAGTGAACTTACGACGGATGAACGGGAAGATCGAATGGGCTTAATCCGCATCACCGGGACCCATAACGCTCTCCACAGGACCAACGGATCGAGTCCCCACAGCTCGGAGCTGCCCATGTTGGGAAAATCGGGCGGCTCTCCTACAAAGACGCTCTCGAATCGTCACAAATCCGAGTTATTCAGCCTCTGCCGCGCAGACTCCTAGCCCGCATAAATCACCAGATGGACCAGAAAAGGCCGCCCTGTTTGGCATAAAGCGTTTGTCGAAGACGTTTTAGCAACCAAACAAAGGCGGCCCTTATGACGACAGAGTGTAACCAAACGACGTTCGAATTTCACGGACTTAATCAACGAAAAGTGAAGGCTCGATTCGACGGAGGGAAGATCACATCCGACGCGGGTGTCCTGCTGTTGAGGGAAGTCGAAAAACGAACCGGACTGGTCGGGGGACTTGCCGAATGTTTCGCCGATCATCGGGACCCGCGATTGATCGAGCACACGGTGAAGGAATTGATTGGGCAACGGGTGTATGGCCTGTGTCTGGGATATGAAGACCTGAACGATCACGACCAACTACGCACCGATCCGATGCTCGCCGTGGCCATCGATAAGGCCGATCCGCTGGGAGGCAACCGGCGGCAAGCCAGCGACCGGGGAAAGGCGCTGGCGGGCAAGTGCACGCTGAATCGGCTGGAGTTGACCGGTGCCGAAGTGGGGGCGGAGGAACGATACAAGAAAATTGCGATGGATGCCGACCAGATTGACCGCTGGATGGTCGATGCATTCATCGCAGCCTATGAATCGGCGCCTGAAGAAATCATTCTGGACCTCGATGCCACCGACGATCCGATCCACGGGCAACAGGAGGGACGATTCTTTCATGGCTATTACGGCAACTACTGTTATTTGCCGTTGTATATCTTCTCGGGTGAGCATCTGCTGTGCGCCCGATTGCGACGCTCCAACATCGATGGCGCGGCCGGATCGGTTGAGGAGCTGACCCGCATCATCGGACAGATCCGGAAGAGCTGGCCGGATGTGTCGATCATCGTCCGTGGCGACTCGGGTTTTTGCAGAGATGATTTATTGACCTGGTGTGAATCCCATCAGGTGGATTACGTGGTGGGATTGGCCAAGAACGAGCGACTCCAGGAGGTCATCGCTGAATCCATGGCTCAGGCGAAATCGGAGTTTGAATCCACCGGTAAATCGGCACGGATATTTAAGGACTTCCGCTATCGCACACGAGACAGTTGGAGCCAGCAACGGCGCGTCGTGGGCAAGGCCGAGGTTCTGGCCAAGGGCGCCAATCCCCGATTCATCGTCACCTCCCTCACACCGCAACGTTGGGAGGCCCGTGCGCTATATGAAGATCTCTACTGTGCGCGCGGCGACATGGAGAACCGGATCAAAGAGCAACAACTGGATCTGTTTGCCGACCGCACCAGCGCGGCCACCATGCGCGCCAATCAACTCCGACTGTATCTGTCTTCGGCCGCCTACATGATCATGCAGGCCCTGCGTCGACTCGGGCTCCAGGGCACCGAACTGGCGCGCGCTCAATGCGGCACGATCCGGCTGAAGCTGCTCAAGATCGGTGCCCGCATCCGGTTCACGGTCCGAAACGTCTGGGTGTCGATGGCTGAAGCCTGTCCTTACGCCGAGGTCTATGCCGCCGTTGTCCGCAACCTACAAACAATGCCACTGCGATGCTGACACCGACGCTGCGGCTTCGTCCCTGAAATCGATTCGCTTACCCAGTCCGAGCCGAGGTGTGTCTGATCGCGATCGTCAACGCTCTATTGAGCACGAAAATCCGCTTCTCACATCGCCAAAAACTCGTCAATTCACCCTGAGACGCTCCCCCCACACCATCTCGCGCCCACCCAGGGTTCTTTTACGCAAAATCGCAATCACGCGTCGATTGGTGATCTATGCGGGCTAGAGGATGAGGGTCAAGTGGCTTGAATTACCGGAATCGGATGGAATTGAAGATCCTTCCAAAGGTCTCCTCGTAGCGGTCGAAAGCCGCTTCAGGAGTCACTGCGATGAAATAGTAAAAACGACCGCCAGCGCCGAACGCGGTGACGAGCCAGTCTCGCTCAGGACCCGTGAAGGGAGACTCCGATGCAATACCCACCGACAAGGCATCGCGCCCGCTCAGTCTCTCGCGCCGATAACCCTGCCCGATGCGCATCGATGGATTCGCCCGATGGAGGTTTGCAATGAGCTGGTCGGTCGCATCCTCCAGCGTCAGCCGGCCTCTTCGATCCCGGCTGGGCTGGAACGTAGAGACGAGCATTCCGTATCCGAGGCCCCCCGATTCCGTGGCGAATCCGCCTTCGGGTGCAAAGCTAACCGAATCGTCGGTCTCGCGAACCACCCAATTCACCGGGAAAATCATCTGGAAGCCTGCACTCTGGTAGGTCTGATATCGGCGTGACGGCAGCTCCGGCGGTCGCTGGGGGCCCGGATCTGACCGGGTCCGATCGCGGTCTGGGGGCAGCGCTTCCGGGACGTCCCCAAGGCGATCTTTCACCCGGCGGAACTCAGAGAAATTATCCAGGTAAGTCGCCGGCGGCGCACCCAGCCTTTCGATCTCCTCAGCCACATCTCCCAGGCGGTTGCCAGGATTGGGATGGCTGCTGAAAAATTCCGATCCGGGATTGCCGGCGTCCGCTTCCAGTTTCTCGAAGAACTCCGTCATCCCTTTCGGATCGTAGCCGGCATCGTAGAGAATCTGCGCGCCGAGCAAGTCCGCCTGGCGCTCGGCATCCCTGGAAAACTTCAGAAAAATCGAGTTGGCTCCAAAGCCGATCCCCAACTCAGTGAGGATCGAACCCACACCGCCACCGCCACCAAAGAGCCCTCCCAGTATCGCCAGGGGGGCCTGCGCAATATACGACTTCGAGGCCTGATTCGTTCCGTGGCGCAATGCGACGTGTCCAATTTCGTGCGCGAGGACCCCGACGACTTCTGCTTCCCGATCGGCCGCTTCGATGATGCCGCGATTGATATAGATAAAGCCTCCTGGAAGAGCGAACGCATTGATCGCGGAATCGTTAACGAGGGTGAACTGATATGCGTAGGGTTCAAAAGGGGTCACGGTAGCCAGTTGCTGGCCCAATCGATTGATGTATTCGCCCAGCAGGGCGTCGTCAATCAAGTTCAGTTCCCGTTCCGCTTCCGCTGCGACCTGGCGGCCCATCTCAACATCTTCAGCAGAAGAAAAAATATTGAATCCCGGTTTGAGTTCGGTCCGCTGGGCCCATCCGGATGGAACCAGCAGTGCGAACAACATGATGCACATGGCGATTCTGGAGCTTCGGCTCGTCTTCATAGCAGTATGTCTCCTCGGAAAACTCAGCTTATCTATTGGACATCAATACTGCCTTTAAGTCAGCAAGATATCGCTCCAATCGCGCGGGTTTGCCCATCGCCTGGCTACGCGTGCGCTCGTCGGAATGTCCAAACTGGATACACCCACGGGTACCCGGGAGCCCGCTGGAAATCACGTGCGTCCATCTCGGCGCCCTCACGCACACCATGCTGCTGTCGACCGACGCGATGCCGCCGGGACATCGATGGACCTGGAAGCGGGTATCATGGGTGACGGGTATGGGTGGGAAAGCGATTGAGGAATCATCGGCGACGACGGCGACGAGCGGATTGCGTTGTGCTATTAAACATTTAAATGACAACGTAATAGAAATAATAATCTCATATTTTGCTTTAGTAATACTGCCGGCCAATTGGTGAACGCGCGTCCGCTGTAGTTATGGAAACTCTGCTCGATCTGCTCCCGACCATTCGCTCTCTGGGGTCCCGCGAGGCCATCCGCTATTCGGACGGAATTCGCACTGAGAAGTGGTCGTACCAGGATCTCGATGATGCCATTGCGCGCTTTGCCGGTCACCTCAGGGACCAGGGCTTCAGGCGCGGCGACCGTCTGCTTCTGTGGAGTGAAAACCGCCCGGAATGGATCGCCATCTTCTGGGCCTGCCTCTCGCAGGGCGTTATCGTCGTGCCCGTCGATGCGGGCTCAACCCCCGGACGGGTATCCCAGATCCAATCACAGGCCGGCACCCGACTGATGGTCCGTGGGCAGGCCACCGCGGCTGGCCCTGGTGCGGAGAACGTTTTTCGGATTCATACTCTGGCGGATCTTCCAGTGCCTTCGGACCGGGATGGCCCACCGATTGCGGGAGAGGACATCGTACAATTCCTGTATACCTCGGGCACGACGGCCGAGCCCCGGGGTGTCGTGCACCGTCACCGCAATATCTGTTCGAACCTGACACCCATGGCGCAGGAAATCAGCCGGTATCGGCACTGGGCACGCCCTTTCCAGCCCATTCGATTCCTGGACATGGTTCCGCTCTCTCACATGTTCGGGCAATCCATGGGAATCTTCATACCCGTCCTGCTGGAAGGATCGGTGGTCTTCATGTCCGGACTCCATCCCGGTGCAATTCGGCGCACGATTCGAAGCCACCGTATCTCGGTGCTGGTCACCGTACCTCATGTGATGGAAACGCTGCGCTCGGATGTAGAACGACGCCACCCGGAAACACGCACCACTCCCCTCAAAGCACGGCACATCCCGGGGCGTTGGTGGCACTATCGAAAGATACATCGAGAGTTCGGGTGGAAGTTCTGGGCATTCGTCGTCGGGGGGGCACCATTGAACGTCAGCGTCGAGGAATTCTGGGCCCGAATCGGATTGCTATTGATTCAGGGTTACGGTTTGACCGAGACCAGTCCCGTCGTCACGGTTAATCATCCACTCCACGCACGTCGGGGCACGATTGGCCGAAGCCTGGGGAATCAGGAAATCGCGATCGCAGACGATGGTGAGATTCGTGTGCGCGGTCCAAGCGTCGTGGAGGAGTATGTCCACACTGATTCTGTCGGGACTCGCGTGACTGACGCCGACGGTTGGTTTCATACGGGCGACATCGGTGAAATCGATACCGATGGAAACTTAATTTTCCGGGGTCGCAAGAAAGACGTCATTGTGAACGCCTCCGGTCTCAACATTTACCCGGACGACGTCGAAGCGGTTCTTAACGACATCACTGGGGTTCGGGACAGTACCGTGATACCGGTGACGAGCGCCCATGGTGAGGTGCCGCACGCGGTTCTGATTCTCGATGAGCCACCTCCAGACCCCGCCACGGTGATCGAGGCCTGCAATCGTCTCCTTGAACCGGGCCAACGCATTCGGAGCTGGTCGGTGTGGCCCGACGATGACTTCCCAAGGACTACGGCCGCCCTGAAAGTGCAGCGAAGGCAGGTCCTGGAAAGAGTGCTTGCCGAGGGAGCCGATTCCTCACGGAATCGGGACCGCCATCCGTCCCCACTCATCGAGATTGTCGGGGGCTTGATCGGTTCACGGGGAAAGGATCTGCGCCCGGGCACCCATCTGACCGAAGACCTGGGACTCTCGTCTCTCGAGCGAATCGACCTGCTTGCCGGGCTCGAATCCCGTTTCGGAATCGAACTTGACGAAACCGACTTCGCTCGAGCCGTGACGGTCGCCGAAGTCGAAGCCCAGGTCGACGCGGCCCGCCATCCGGTGCCGTCGGCGACGATGTCCGATCCCGGCCCCCATGGGGAACCCGAATGGTCGCCCCCGCGATGGTCACGCCACCGGTGGGTCCGGGCTCTACGCGGTGGTCTGCACGGCGCCCTTGTCCGTCCGCTCCTGGGATCGTTCGTGCAAACCGTCGTTGAAGGGCGTGAACATATCGAGCACATCCGGGGACCGGTGTTGTTTGCATCCAACCATGCCAGTCACCTGGATACACCCGTAATCCTGACGGGACTGCCCCCACGTTGGCGACGCCGAATCGCTCCGGCCGTCCGGGAAGAATATTTCCGGGGGACGGGCTCCGCCAGGTTCGGCCGCTTCCAGTTTTTTCTGGCAGCGCTGGCGTTCAACGCATATCCGCTGCCCCAACAACTGGGCCGGGTGCGGGAATCGTTGCGATACACCGGCGAGTTGGTCGGTGAGGGCGACTGCCCACTGATCTTCCCTGAAGGCAAGCGGACGATCGATGGCTCACTGGGATCCCTGCAGATGGGGATTGGAGTGATGGCAACCCGGCTCCAGATTCCGGTGGTGCCGCTTCGGATCACCGGCACGTTCGACCTGCTCCCGCTGGGTGCCCATTGGCCCCGGCGCGGACAGGTGCGGTTGAACATCGGCATACCCCTGCGCGCGGATGAGGACGAACCGTGCGCTGGGTTCTGCCTGCGGCTCGAAAGGGCGCTCGAGGCACTCGGCTGAATCCTGGCCTGCGACGGCGGGTACACGGCGAAGGAAGGAGACTGATCGCATTCCACTGGGCATAGTCCGTCTGGGCGGAATGGATGGCCCGGGCGTAGGGCTGGGGCAGGTCCGCTCGGTTTAAGGCTGGGCCATGGGAACTTTGAGCTCTCCGAAGGTCGTCGAGACGGGTTAAATACTGAGGCCTTCACTGATGCGGCGCGCCCACCCCAACGAATCCAGATAGTGGCTCCGAATGGTCATGGGACGCAGCTCTTTGTAACGCACCCGATCCCATTCGCCGCGCTCGTAGGCGAGGACACACTGGAGCGCCTCGCCACGCGATCCTTCCTGACCGATCAGTGCCGCTTTTGTTTCGCTCGAAACCGGCAGTTCGTTGAGCGCCTCTGCCATGGGACGATCCATGAGCGCGTCGAGCACGGACAAGAGTCCGACGGTGAAGAATGTCTCTTTCGGGCCCTCGTTCGCCGACGAGGCCAACCGTTCACATACCGCGGCCCGCACGATTGCAGTGATCATCAGTTCCCGGGGCTTGTCCTCCATTTTCGAGAACATCAGCAGGCTGGCCCACAGGCGGATCCGCTCCATACCTATCAGTGATGCGGCGTGGTTGATTGACTCCACGGTCCGGTTCAGCCCGATGAAGGCCGAGTTCACAAACCGCAACAACTTATAGCTCAGAGCGAGGTCTGTACCGATGGTCTGTTCGAGTTCGTTCAGGTGGAGCGCCGGATCCTGAAGCTTGCCCAGAAGCCGAACCGCACCCAGGCGGTTCACTGGGATCTCTGGAACTGCCTTTTTTGGCGAACAAAAGAAATACCCCTGATACATTTCGAAATTGTGAGCCTTACACCGCTCGAACTGTTCGTAGGAATCGATGTTGTCGGCCAACAGCCGTACACTCAACCGGGACAGCGCATCGACTTGCCCGGCCAGTTCGTCATCCTTCAAATCCCGCACGTTCACGCGAACGATATCGGCGACTGACCGACTGGACCCGTTCAATGACTCCGGCGTCGTGTTCCGGACGGCAATCTTGTAGCCCATTCTGGAGAGATTTTCGAGCTCGGCCTGGAGGGCAGGGTCCGAAACGATATCATCGAGAACTTCCAGGACCACACGGTGTTTTGAAAGCGATAGACAATAGCCCGCGACCACGGCGTCCCGGGATACGTCAACGAAGGCCTGCTGGTTC
This sequence comes from Terriglobia bacterium, assembly GCA_965263045.1. Lineage (GTDB taxonomy): Bacteria > Acidobacteriota > Terriglobia > 20CM-2-55-15 > 20CM-2-55-15. The sequence continues at coordinate 1,032,264 of CBDHGK010000041.1, read as the reverse complement.
CCGACGATCTGATTCAGGCCGACGTCGGAGAAAGTTCCCAGATCTTCGCGGATGATGTCCAGTTCTGTGGGGGTGGGAACGGAACCGCTGCTTTCACGGGTCTGAGAAAGGACTTCGTAGGCGTGCAACGCCACGTTGGATTCGTATATCGGGATTCGACTGACGTAGGTTTTCTCCATGGCGTCGTCCGTCACGGCCGCCCCTTTCCGATTCGGGTGGCGCGTGGCTTCACGCGACCCCAGGCTCACAAACAAGTAATACTTATAATTATTAGAGTTGCGACACGTCTCGAGTCAAGTAGAGTCCGGTCTCAGGGCCAGATATTGCAAGTTGAGACGCGGTACGGGCGGAATGGTTACAGAGTCGACCCTGAACGAATCATTGATCGGTATTCGGGCGTACGGATCCGTCCCGTCCGCATGGTCGGAAGCGGCGGCGGCCCTCACGCCGATGCCGGTCGAAACCGGCCAAATTGTTCCGGGCGCTATTGGAGTCGGTCGATCTTGGCTGCAAGAACGAAGTCGCTCTCAGTGAGCCCGTCGATCTTGTGGGTCCAGATCGAGACACCGACCTTTCCCCAGGCCAGATATATATCGGGGTGGTGGCCCTGCTCTTCAGCCAGCGCGCCGACTCGGTTTACAAATTCCAACGCCGCCTTGAAGTCAGCGAAGTCGACCTGCTTCTCAATATGATGATTCTCGATCACCGTCCAGTCCTTGACGACCGCAGCCAGCGGACGGATTTCCTCCACCGTCAGCGGCGGCACGTTTCCGCGACACGGAACGCAAGTCTTTTCTGATAGCTCCATGGGTTCTCCTCTTTCATTCATCTGCGTCTCGACTTCAGTATAGGGGCACAGCACGGCAGATTCCGCGGGAGGGTCCCTCCACCGATGGTCATCGACGGGCGGGGAGCTGGCCGCGGATCAAGGCAGGAAGCGATCTTTTTCCGCTGCAGAAGGCAAACGGCAGGCTTCGCGTTTACCAAACCAGCGATAGCGGTTTTTCGCCACGACATCATAGACCGCATCACGAATGGTACGCGGAACCCATCGCAGTCCTCGAGCCAGGCGCCACGTGCCGCCAAGACCCTCGAAAACCCGCAACACCGCCTCCGACTTCAAATGCGACCGCTCCCCGTCCCAGAAAACGATGCTCGCAAGCCGCTCCCCATCTGGCAGGCCCGGTTTCCCCCGGGATATCCCGCTCCGTGGTGGGGTTGGCGCGACAGTGGTGGCAAAGGTTTCACCCTGCAACGGGGAAAACCTGAACCAGGCCCTATGATCCCGCTCCAGGGTGAAATCTACAAAACCGTTGCAGAGGCCACACATACCATCGAAGAAAACGATGCCATGCCCGGATTCCGGGTTCCGGCCTGATGGTTCAATGCTCATGTCGGCACCCCTTATTCTCCGGGACAGGCCGCCGATTCTGCAAATCGTGAACGACAACGGTCTGAATGTGTGGTGGCATGCGGTATCGTTCCCGGACAGGGACCGAACCGCCCGGCCGCCCTGTTGACAGGCCCAATAGAGCGTGTGATCCTTTGCTCCATGTGGAGTCGAATCGTTGTCGGCGTTTCGCTCGCGCTTGCCACAATGGTGCACCCGGGCATGCTGAGGGGCCAGGCGGGAGACCCATTGTTCGGAACGTGGGAACTCGACGTAACCGTGTCTGCGCAAAGCACCACACGCTTTAAGAGGACAACCTGCCGGATCGAGCCATGGGAGGACGGTCTGAAAGTCACCTACGACATCGTCGGCGTTCGGGGCGGCGTGATCCATCTGGAGTGGACCGGCAGATTCGACGGGATCGATTACGCCGTACAGGGGACGGATTATGTCCTGACCAACGCCTACACTCGGGTCAACTCCGAAACCTACGACGTCGTTATCAAAGTGGATGGCGAAAGTGTTGCGCGTGCGCGAACCGTCCTCGCCCCCGATGGCCAGACGCTGACGACGGTCACGACCGAGAGAGGTGCCACCGGGCAGGAGGTGCAATCCACGGTCGTATACAGGAAACACGAATCCGAGCTGTGAATTCTGCCACTGCAACCCATTGTCCCGGGCGGGGCATCGTCGAGACTTCTGCGAAGGACAGCTACGGATCGGGAGGCCTGATCCAGCGGAAATGACTGTTGAGGAGCTGAAATGTGTCGGGCCGAACCCGAACCAGTTCCATACGGATGTTGAGGTCATCCATATCGCCTTCAAGGACCAGGTGATCATCGTTCGGGCGTTGGAAGACGAAGCCGGAGCTCCAGGTCGGGCTCTCGCCTTTGCTCAGAACGAGGGCATTACGGTTCTCGTCGATCGAGACGCCGTAACGTGCAAATGAATCATCCGTGCGCTGAAACACCATGCGGTCGGGTTCGTCAAAAATGACGCGGCGCCAGCGACGATCGTAATCGTTGAGGACCGGTGCACGCTCCTGGCCGTCGATGGACAGTTCTTCCACGTTCCAGATCCCGTAGAGGGGCGAGCGTGGACTTCCCCCACCGCCTGCATACCAGTAAATCCCGGTAACGGTCGTGTAAACACCCAACATGTAAAGACCAAAGACCACCGGAACGGCCGAGGCGAAGCGGTTGGCGCGGCGAGTCTGGAAGAGTCGAGGCTGACTGGAGCCTTCTGACCTGCGGTTCCTCAGGAAGAAATCCCGCAGACGCGAAAACTCAGGAGCCAGGAGGAACAATGCCATCAGAATCAGGTGAAACGAAAGCATCTTGACTCCGAGGTCATACAGCATGTTGAAGGCAAAGACCTGGGCCATGCTGGCCAGTGTGATGCACGCGCCCAGAACCGTGGTACGCCCGAAGAGCAGCAAGAGCCCGCCCGTTACCTCCAATGCCCCCGTGAGGATTTGATACACGGGAGAGGCACCGATGAAGGTCCACAGCAGTCCCTGCATCGATACGGTGCCCACCGGGGTCACCAGAGTTATCAGGGACGGGTACGGGAATTGAACGGGAATGATCTTGGCCATGCCATACTCGAACATCTGAGAAGCGATGGCCAAACGGAGGATGACTCGCATCCAGTTGTGCAGGGTCCTGTAGTCTGGCCGCTCGCGGTCGGCCCGGCACCAGATGGCGGTCGCAGCGACAGCGACCGCCAGCACCCAGGCGGCCTGTACCCAGTAGAAATTCGTGTCCCAGCTGTTCCCCGTGTACTGAAGAGGTTCGCGGATACCGAAGATGCTCGCCCCCACCCAGAAAGTAATCTCTCGCAGGGGCCAAACGATACCCAGGCTGCTGATCGACCGGTCGGGAAGAAGAATCAGGCCACCTGCGATTTTCGTTGTAATGCAATAAAGCGCGAAATAGATAAAGCAGAATCGGAAAGTCACGCGCATCAGGAGGGTCCAGCTGGAATCGATTCTCGCCAGGTTCTCGGGGTCGGTCGGCGTGGCGATGGGCATGGGCGGAAGCTAGCACCCGTCGGGGCAGGAGTCAATTGGCGACCAGGGGCTCGGGTACGCCGTGATATGGGATTACGGGGATGGGCGCTGGAGGGTTCCGAAAGCAGATTTCGACTTGGAAGCCTACCCTGAGAGGGTGTATAACACTCTAGATAATAGAGGTTTGCAGTTCCCCGCAATATTCGGCCGGGCGACCTCCTTCGAATTCTCGATCTGAGGGCCCGCCTTTATTTTTCACGACGGAGATATGAACACCAATCCTTTAATACTTTGCTGTTTGTGCCTCACCCTGATGGCGTTCACCGCTGGCCCCACGTCGGCGCAGATGGATATTTCGGGGCAGTGGGCGCCCGTTATGGACGAAGACCGCGACGAGCGGGTCGGGGGCCCCGAACTGGGCGAGTACATGGGAATGCCCATCAATGACGCGTCCCGGGCCCGAGCCGAACTCTGGGACTCTTCAATCCAATCCCTCCCGGAATGGCAGTGCCGGCCTCACGGCGTCGACTACATCACCCGGGGGCCTTCGCGTCCATTCATAACGGCTGAAATTGACCCCGTGACGCGGAATATCATTGCATATCATTTTGAATGGCTCCGCTCCGTCGACCGTCCCATCTATATGGATGGACGTCCTCACCCGGGCCCGAACGAGCCCCACGTCTGGGCTGGATTTTCAACCGGCACCTGGGTGGGCGATGTCCTCCGGATCCACACGACACACATCAAAGAAGACTATATTCGGAGAAACGGCCTGCCTCGCAGCGACCGGGCCGAGGTCGTGGAGTATCTGATCCGAAACGACGATGTCATGACGTGGACGACCATCACATACGATCCGGTCTACCTGGAAGAACCGCTGATTCGCACTGGAGAGTTCCAGTGGACCGAAAATCAGCAGGTCCCGCCGTATCCATGCACCGTGGTCACGGAAGTGGACCGGGAACCGGGGTTTGTGCCGCACTATTATCCGGGAGAGAACCCGTACGCGCTCGAAGCCGCGGGCGTCTATGCCCTGCCGCTGGAAGCGACCCAGGGAGGAGCGGCAACCATGTATCCCGAGTTTCGGCAGCGCATCCGGGAACTCATGCCGGAGCGCTAGCAATCCTCGCTGTGATCCGCAGGTATATTGAATATCAACATCCGGGTCATCGATCCGGGGGTGGAATACCGTTTAGTCTCATGAGAATAATCTGGAGAGTGGAATGAAGAATCAATGGTCGAAGCCCCGGACTTGCCTGAATCCGCTGCCCCTCATGCTGGCAATGGTCGTGGCTGTCGCAGCCTTGCCGCAGTTCGTCAGTGCACAGGAGTCCCCGATCGATGTCGTCTGGCTCCGCGGGCCCATCTACATGCTCGCAGGCGCCGGTGGGAATATCATGGCCTCGATCGGTCCCGACGGAGTCCTGCTCGTGGATTCAGGTACGGCCGGCATGGCCGATGACGTATTGGAAACGATTTCTGAAATCCAGCGGACGCAGCTCGAGGGACGCGCTTATCCCTGGGCCGGAATACAGGACTGGGGGGCTGAAGGGCGCCTCTCCCTGCTCGCCTATCGGGATGGTTATGCCCCACCGAAGCCTGTCCGTTACATCCTCAACACCAGCGCAGATCCCGATCACTCGGGTGGAAACCAGATCATCAAGGACAGCGGAATCACCTACGTGGGTGGCAACGTCGCCGGATCGATCCAGGACGCCGGTGTCGGGGCCAGCATATATGCCCGTGAAGAAGTCCTCTTCAGGATGCTCAAAGATGGCGTTCCTTTTGAAAATTTCCCCACGGATACCTTTTATGGCGATTCCTACAAGCTCAGCCATTTCTTCAACGGCGATGGCGTAAAAATGGTCCACATGCCCTCGAGTTCAACGGACTCCACCGTCGTTTACTTCCCGCGTTCCGACATCATCGTGACTGGTGATTTTTTCTCGCACACACGGTATCCCTTCATCGACCTGGAGAACGGCGGCAGCATTGATGGAGTGGTCGACGCGCTGAATTGGGTCCTCGACACAGCGATACCGGAATTCCGGAGCGAAGGGGGCACCCTGGTCATACCCGGTCATGGCCGCGTCAGTGATACGGCCGACGTGGGATACTACCGGGACATGGTCACGATCGTCCGAAATAACGTCCGGGAGATGATCAACCGGGGATGGACCCTGGACCAGGTCCTCGCTGAACGTCCCTCAAAGGCCTATGACGGTCTCTATGGCGACGATCGCAACTGGACACCGACGGACTTCGTGACGGCTGTATATCGAAGTCTCATGGAAGGGAGAGGGGAATAGCATGGCCTTTCGATTTTCTTCGCGGAACCACCGCCACCCGATGGCCGGGAGAGGGGAATAATATGGGTGATCGAAATCTTTCCAAAAATCTCCGGACCCGATGGCAGGGAGCAGCAAATCTTGTGAATCCCGGCAACATGGCATGGATTCACCGGGCGGGGTGGCTTCTCGTGGCCCTCCTGTTGATCGTTCCAGCAGATGCGTTCGCGCAACGGGGCCGGGGCCCCCAGGGTCCGGCGAGAGATATCGCTCCCATCGATGTGACCGGTTACTGGGTGTCCGTCGTCACTGAAGGCTGGCGGCATCGAATGGTTGTCGCCAGTAAGGGCGACTACGAAAGCACTGCGATGACACCGGCTGCGCAGGAAATAGCGGACGCCTGGGATCCCGACGCAGACGCCGCCGCAGGTGAAGAATGCCGCTATTACGGTGCCGGAGGCGTCATGCGCATTCCCGGGCGATTGCATATCACGTGGGAGGATGAAAACACCCTCCGGATCGACACCGATGCCGGGACTCAGACCCGCATGCTCCACTTCGACACTTCGGTGGAACCGCCGAATGAGAATTCCTGGCAAGGATTCTCCCGTTCGGAATGGACCCGTGCAGGAGGTGGCCGGGAACCCGAATCGCAAGCGGCTGGACGCCTGAAAGTCGTCACCGACCAAATGCGCATGGGCTACCTCCGTCGAAACGGTGTGCCCTACAGTGATCAGACGGAAATGACGGAATACCTGTTCAGCTTTGACGAGCCGGCTATTGCTGGCTTTGACGCCGACTCCTGGCTCGTTCTGACCGCATTTTACGAGGATCCGCTCTATCTGACCCGGCGCTACATGCAGAGCACCCACTATAAAAAGGAACCGAATGGCGCCAGGTGGAATCCAACCCCATGCTCCGCCTACGAGTAGATTGGCGAACCGATCATGCAGCGCGGGTCATTAGAGAATTTGCACCAGAGGATGAGCGAGTTGATCGCTCCCGGCAGTCTTACAGGAGGCTTAGATGATTAGGGTTGTTTCCGTCCCGAGTATGGCCATGGTGTGGGCCATCACCATGCTTCTCAGCGTTCCGGCAGTGGCCCAGATGGACCTCTCAGGCCAGTGGGGACCCGTCTTCGATGAGGATCGCGATGAGCGCGCCGGCGGTCCGGAACTTGGCGAGTATATGGGGATGCCGATCAACGATGCATCCCGGGCCCGGGCCGAGCTGTGGGATTCTTCGATCCAGTCGCTGCCGGAGTGGCAGTGCCGCCCGCATGGCGTGGACTACATTACCCGAGGGCCTTCCGACCCGTTTATCACTGCGGAAATTGATCCGGTCACACGAAACATCACCGCGTATCACATGGAATGGCTGCGTTCCGTTGACCGCCCCATCTACATGGACGGACGGCCGCACCCGGGTCCGAACGAGCCCCATACCTGGTCCGGATTTTCCACCGGTGAATGGGTGGGCGATGTGCTGCGGATCCACACCACGCACATCAAGGAAGATTACATTCGAAGAAACGGCCTGCCGCGAAGCGACCGGGCCGAGGTCGTCGAATACCTCATTCGAAACGACGACGTCATCACCTGGACCACGATCACTTACGATCCCATTTACCTGGAAGAGCCGCTGATCCGCACCGGGGAATTCCTCTGGGAACGGAATCAGCAAGTGCCGCCGTATCCGTGTACAGTGGTCACGGAAGTGGACCGGGAGGTCGGATTTGTTCCGCACTATTTCCCCGGAGAAAATCCGTACGCGCTGGAAGCGGCAGGCGTTTACTCGCTTCCACTGGAAGCGACCCAGGGCGGAGCGGAAACGATGTATCCGGAGTTCAAACAGCGGATTCGGGAGTTGATGCCGGAACGTTAGCGACCCGGGACTCGTAGACTTCTCTCAGAGATCCGCGACCCGTGCACGGGCCTTTGTCGGAGAACCTTGACGGTTGAGCCTCAGCGGTGCCCGCCTGGGGCCGGTCGACAGTTATCGGGATTGATCCGATCCGCCCCGCCGGCCGGCACATTCCGGCCGGCGGCTGCCCTTCTCCCCGAAACCGGGGAATCCACCGCGTGGGTCCACCCGCCGTGGTGCCGGGGTCGGTCGGCCGTGCATCATCCTCGGTCCCGAGCCCGGACACTCCTGTTCCATACGCAACAGACCCGCCGATTCTTCATACGCAATGTTTTCTCAACAATTGCAGGGGGTAGGCTGTTCCGCGCCAGACCACGGCCCCCCGCCAGAGCGTTTTCACCGTGGACAGCCACAGACCCAACAAGAGCATGGCTGCACCCAGCGGGTGTGTTACAAAATAGAGGCGTGATCGATTGAGTGGCCGGCTGACGGGTCCATAAGCGAGTGCAATCACCGTGAGGGCCACTACGGAAGCCACCCGCGCGGTAAAATCGCCCACTGCCAGAGCGAGGAAAGGAAGAAAGCTCATCACCACCACGACCGCGCTCCCGAGGACAACACGCAACAGACTGTAGTCCACGCCCGCAAAGGCGTTTTTCTCGATCCCGTGAAGGTAGGCCCAGGCGCCACCGTTCTGCCACCGCAGATGAACGCGCCCGTCGGAGTCCATCGCATCCTGCCGGTAACCGTACTGCTTGACCAGCTTTCCAAGCTTGATATCGTCGGCGACTTCCATACGCAATCGTTCATACCCACCGATGGCTTCATACACGTCGCGCCGGATCAGGTTGAACGCGCCGACACCACAAAATTTTTGGGACCGGGGATCCTTCGCTTTCCACGGCTGGATGTAGGCTCCAAAGTAGAACGCAAACGTCATGAGAAAAGCGCGCTCGAGTACGCCACGCGTTCGCAGGGCTGGAAACAGGCACAGATGGTCCAGCCCCCGAACGTGGGCGAGGGACAGCGCGCGCCGGAGACAGTCCGCCTCAAGCGTCACATCGGCGTCAATGAAACACAACCACTCTCCGGAACTCTGCTGAGAGCCTGTGTGAATCGCGTGGGCCTTGCCGAGCCATTCATCCGGCAGCGTGTCGATGTCGACGACGGTGAGTCCACTGAGGGCACTCAAGTGATCGGACGCAACCTGACCGGTGACGTCGTCGGACCGATCGTTGACCACCACGATCTCAAGATCCGGATATTCCACGACCGCAAGTCGGTCGAGGGTCTGACCGATGCTGGCGGCTTCGTCGCGGGCGGCGATGATGATCGATAGGGATGGCAGCGGTGTGTGGTCCATGTCGATCCTGTCGCTCGCCTGGAGCAGGCCCTCAAACCGCAGCCATCCCCAGCCGAGGTAGGCACCGGCCCCCAGCCATAGCAGAGCCGCCACACCCGCACCAAGACTCAGGATTGCGATCGAGGGCATACGGATAGAGTACAATCCCTCCCCGGAGAGAGGGCCCTTATTGTTTGATTTGAATCGAGGGAACGGGATTGCTCGACACAGGTTACGGAGGATGCCGTTGAGAGAGCGGGCCGCTGAGATCAGGACACTCTATTCCCGGGAATTGCGCTCGGCGTTGCGCGAACGTAATATCGTCATCAACAGCATCATCCTGCCAATTTTCCTCTACCCGGCGTTACTCTGGCTGGGCTATTCAGGCATCGCTTTCGTCACCGGCCAATCGGACAATATGAGCTCCCGGGTGGCCCTGATCGATCTTCCCGCCGGGCACGCTCCATTTCGAACTTTTCTCGAGATTCAGCCCCGGGTTGAGGTCCTCTCGCTCACTTCCGCGGCGGATCGTCTTCGCTCCGGAGATCTGGATGTCGCGATCGCATTCACTGCGGACCGAAGCCAGCCTGCGGCCGGCCTCACGAAGCTCGTCGATGACTTTCAGCTTCGCCTCCTGTATGACGGATCCCGCGCTCGCAGCCGAACCGCACGATCGCGGATGGACGGGTATCTTTCCGACTACCGTCAGCAGCACCTACTCGACCGGGTGCGGAGCGCCGGCGTCACCGAGGCCGCGATTCAACACGTGTGGATCGAGCAGGAGAACCTGGCCACGGGCAACGAGATGGGACGCTTCATTCTTGGACTGCTTGTTCCGCTGCTCATGGTCATCATGCTGGTTGTCGGCGGGGTCTATCCGGCGATCGACTCGACCGCCGGCGAACGCGAGAACCAGACATGGGAAACCCTGATGACGGTGTCGACTGCGCGCAGCAGCATCGTCATCGCCAAATATCTGTACGTGGCCACGATGTCGTTCACGGCCGGGATGCTCAATGTCGTCGCCATGTCGATTTCACTTCGAGCCATTCTAGTTCCCCTGATCGGCGCGGACGCTGGCGCTTTCAACGTCCAACTTCCACTCACAACAATCATCGTGATGGTCGCCGGCGCTGGACTGATGGCGCTGTTTGTCGCCGCAGCCATGATGATCCTGGCGTCCTTCGCCCGAACGTTTCGCGAAGGACAATCGATGATCGGACCGTTCTATATCGCAATTCTGATTCCAGTGATGTTCCTTCAAGTCCCGGATCTCCACCTCAGCCCTCGACTGGCTCTCGTGCCGGTCGTGAATGTCACATTAATGTTCCGGGACGCGATCGCAGGGGTTTACGCCTGGGATTTAATCGGGATGACACTGGCCGTCGAAATCATCACAATCGCCATTGCGCTGACCGTGGCGAACGGGATTCTCTCGCAGGAGAACTTTTTAATGGGTAGCCACTCCGGCAGCTTCGGAGGTTTCTTCAAAACCGAAATCCTCCGTTGGGGACGCGGGCGACGATGACGCACCCGGCATATCCTCGGTTCGGGCGATGGGTCGGGCGATGCTGATGGTTTCGGTCGTGGATCTTCGGAAAACGTTCTACGACGAAGCACGCGGCCCGGTGCATGCCGTGGACGGGCTGAGCTTCGACGCCCGGGCGGGCGAGATTCTGGGTCTGCTCGGCGCCAACGGAGCTGGAAAGACAACGACGCTGCGGATGCTGTCGACCATCATCACGCCGACATCGGGACAGGCGTCGATCATGGGTCACGATGTCGTTGGTGAACCGGGTGAAGCACGTCGGCGCCTCGGGTTCTACTCCTCGACAACGGCGCTCTATCCCAGGCTCACAGCACGGGAAACGGTCGAGTTTTTCGCCAGCATCAACCATTACCCGGCCGAAAGCCTCTCCGATCGAGTGGAGGCACTCATCGCGCGCTTCAAACTGTCCGAATACGCTGATGCCCGCGTAGAAAAACTCTCGTCCGGGATGAAACAGAAGGTTTCCATTGCGCGGACCGTGGCTCATGATCCCCCGGTCCTGATCTTCGACGAGCCGACGGTGGGTCTCGACCTTCTGAATGCTCTGGAGGTCCATCGGGAAATCTCCGCGCTCCGGGATGAAGGAAAAACAATTCTGTTCTCAACCCATGTCATGAGTGAAGCCGAGAAACTCTGTGACCGGATCGCCATCATTCACAACGGTCGGATTCTGATATCCGGGACCCTCGAACAACTCCGCGAAGCCAGCGGCGATCACTATCTCGAAGACATCTTTATTCGCTATGCCCAGGGAGCGTAAACGGTGGACTGGAACGCAATCGGGCTGATCTGGACCCTTGAGCTGCGAACGCTCCTGCGTTCGCCTCGCACGATTGTGCTGTCGGTGCTCCTTCCGATCCTCGTGATGCCGCTGATGCTGTTTGCGACACGGTTCAGTACCAGTTTTCAGGAACGCCAGCAGGCATCGACCGTATACCGGTACGCCATCACCGGTGACTGGATCAATCCAACCCGAGCGCTGGTCCAGTCGGCGGCACTGGAACTGGGGAACGATCCAGACGCCGAACTTCAGACCTTTCGCTATGCAGAGGCCACCGTCGCGGATGCTCGATCCAGCGTTGGCTCAGGTGAGATCGACTTCCTCCTGGAAACATTCAGTCCGGAGAGTGCCGAACTGGAATGGAGCCAGAATATCGATGACGGCGCTCGAAGCGATCGCGGCAATAACGAGATCGCATCGGAAACGGCGATTCCCTGGCTGGAACAACGCATCAGCGGTGTGCCTGGCGTCCGGATCGGATTCCCGGGCAACCGTGCCAACTCAACCGCCGGTGCGGGCCAGATGCGGGCACTCCTCGAATACGGACGCCGTATCGAAGTACAGCGCAGGCTCGAGTCCCAGGGATTCGATCTACGCATGGCCGACGTCCTGGCCGCTGTCGAGAACAATGTGGCCACCGACGCCGAAACTTCCGGTTTACTCATCGGCAGGTTCCTGACGTTGCTCCTGTTCATCTTGACATTGACCGGCGGGTCGGTCGTGGCGATGGACATCATTGCGGGCGAGAAGGAACGGGGTACCTTGGAAACACTGCTCACGACCTCGGCCGGCCGCAGAGAAATCGTCGTCGCGAAACAACTCGTCATCCTGACATCCGCCCTCGTGATCACGCTGCTCCAGGTCGCCAATCTCTTTGTGTACACTCGGCTCGATATCCTGGAATTGCCCGATGCGTTCAATTTTCAGCTCGGCCTCGGCGCTGCCGCAGCGATTCTTCTCACCTATCTGCCTTTCGCCGCATTGGTCGCAGGAGCACTGCTGCTGGTATCCGCATACGCCAAATCGTATAAGGAAGCCCAGCTGTATTTTTTTCCCGTCTACCTGCTGGGAATGCTCCCGGCGGGCGCCGGCGCAATCGGGGACATTCCCCTGCGTTCAGCGATTGCCCTCATCCCGCTGGCCAATGTCAGCGTCGCGGTTCGAGAAATCCTCAGTGGACACATCGACTGGCTGCCCCTCTCAGCGGTGCTGGCTACAAACTCTGTCGCGGCACTCTGGGTCGTGCACCATTCGACCACCCTCATGGGCGATGAGCGGTTGATCTCCACTAAGCAGGAGCCCCATCCGGATGGCTCCCGAGGCCTGGGAGCATTCCGATCGCAGCTCTGGCGCTGGTACGCCGTGATGTGGGCAGTATTGTTTGTCGGCGCTGCATCAATCCCTGCACTTTCCGACTTCCGCATGCAGGCGCTGTTTAACGAAATCGTGATATTGGCCGGAACGTCGTTTTTAATCATTCGCGTCTACAGGCTCAAACCCTGGGAGGCCCTGGCGTTAAGACCCGTCCCCGCTCTGCTCTGGCCCGTCGTTCTCCTGCTGATCGGCCCGCTTCACTTAACTGCCGTCGTCATCAACCGCCTCGCAAGCACGGTCTTTCCCCTGCCCTCAAGCTACCTGGAACAACTGGACCAGCAGTTTTCGCTGGAGGGTGTGCCCCTGTGGCAGATCTTCGTTCTCTTTGCGGTATTGCCGGGAATCTGCGAGGAGATAGCCTTTCGCGGCCCGCTTCTCTATGGACTCAGGCGCAGGTTTTCGATGCCGGTCCTGGCCGTCGTTGTGGGGCTCATCTTCGGATTTTTCCACTTCAGCCTTTTTCGAATCGTAACGACGGCGGCGATGGGAATAGCCATTACCGCTGTGGCGTTGTTGACCGGATCGATATTGCCCGGAATGGTTTTGCATCTTGGGAACAACGCGCTCGCGCTGGGGCTGGCCCATTTCGAATTCCCAGTCGATCAGCTCCCCGGCCCCGTTTATGCCATTGGCGTGGGATCGACGCTGGCGCTGCTCTGGGTCCTGTATCGCAACCGCACACCGTACCCGGAAGAGTAAATACTGCGGCTGGCTCGTAATTTGTCATTCGTGAATTGCTATAATGTCAGCTTGTAGAGCAGAAGCAGGAGAAGCCACGCGATGGTGTTTTTTTCACGTCGAGAGATCAACCGCATGCGGACCGGCCACATGCTGGGACTCTTATTGGGGTTGGCGGTCCTGGTGAGCGTTGCACGCGGGTTTTCACAGTCGAACCAGGTCGGGCAGTTCATCTCGATCGTCATCGGCCTCGTCGCACTGGCGACGATCGGCATCGCCCTGATCCAGATTTTCTCCTATCGCGGCAGCTCGAAGGCCATTCTCTTCCATCAAGACGAGTCGATGGTAATCGCGACCAACCATCTTCACGATGGCTACCGACTGCGCTTCTTCCGTGACCTGCTCAACGACCACATCACTGCCTTCAGCGACGAAGAACGAGATCAATGGAGTTCGCTCACGAAAGAGGGCTTTCATGCTGTTTTCAAGATCCACGATGTCCGGAAACCATTCATTCTACCGATGCTCTTCCTCGTATTCGACGAGGTCTTCGTGTCCGACCACATGAATCGATGGGACTACTTCGACTGCCGGAACACTTCGGAGCCGACGTACTCGCGTCGCGGTGTCCGCCCCTTCATCGACGATTCGGTTCTGCCTGAAAGTAAACGCCAGCCCGCCACTTAGCTGACGATCGGTATGACAGGGACGCTCAGCCCTCCTCACTTCTGCCTCGGCCTGCTAAAGCCAATCGGCAGGTCCATCCTGAGGGTCATCTTCAGGGCCCTTTAAACCAGCCCACAGGCGCTCGAACGCTCCTCCGATCGCCCCACCAATCCAGTACCATTGCAGTGTTCCGACCAACAGGATAATGCCGGCCGTGACCGGCACTGTCGTTCCGAAGTCGATACCCAGCCAGTCCAGCGTTCCGAACGTGCCCAGGATCACGACCATCGCAACCGTATCGAATACGGACACCAGACTCCAGAAGGGGGACCGGCTGAACAAAAAGACATCGAACACGCCCACAGCGCCGGCGATGTTGGCGTTGAGTCGATAGTCCACATACGTGAATACGAAGAATCCGATCACCAGCAAGAGGTGGGCGATGGCCGATGCCAGCGCGACCTGACGCCAGAACACGCGGGTCCGTATGCCCATCACGTTGAACCACAGTGACAGATGATAGACACCGAACACCAGTAGCGGCGAAAGCAGGACGACTGCAACGGCGTACATCATTTCTCCATCCACCCTCCGTGGCCCCAATTGACTGCGGCAAAGCGGGACCAGTACAATCACGGTGTTTTCCAGCAGCCTGCGAGTGGCCTGTACCACCCGAATCGGGACCAGCGTTGCAACCAAACGGCGTTGGACTCTAGGAGTCGGCGATGAGGAAATGCCCCTACATTGCGAGGAGCCGACGACAACGAAGACTATGCCGTTTCGCGGCAACGCTGGTCCCGATTCGGGTGGTACAGGTCACTATTATATGTCCCGGCACCGGCGTCCGGTCATAGAGGAGCGATGGATGGAGCGAAAACCCTTGCTCGGCGCAATCGTTTGTCTTCTCGTCATTGCCGGGCCCGCACTGGCCCATGATTTCTCGACCAGCTATTCCCTGATTGCAGCCGAAGGCTCCGAAGTCCGTGTGATGCTGACCTTCAGTGCGACAGATTTCCACGAAGGTCCGCGCCTTGACCTCGACCAGGACGGCCGTGTCGGGGCCGAAGAACTGGACGCTGGGATCGATGCGCTGTTCGAAGCCATTGAGGCCCACTTTCAGCTCAGGGCTCCCAATCCACCTGTGGACACCTCCCTGGCAGAGTATTCCCTCACGGCTGAAAACGTGGCCCGCATCAGCCTCCGGTATCTGTTCGAGTCCAACGTCACCGACATCACGGTTGTATCGACCCTGGACCGGCTGACCCAGGAGAATCACCGGCATCTGCTTCAAATCGGTGAAGGGGATGAAGCCCGCACCGCGGTGCTCGACCGCGACTACCCCAGCATCGATATCGACTACGCAACGGGAATTCCCTTCTGGGTCACGATCCTCGATTTTGGAGAACTGGGTATCGAACACATCTTCACCGGCTATGACCACCTTGCGTTTCTGCTGGCCCTGTTGCTGGCGACCACGACGCTTGTCTCCCTCGCCAAAGTTGTCACATGCTTCACCCTTGGCCACAGCATAACGCTGGTCCTGGCGACGCTCGGAGTGCTCTCGATGCCGTCGCGCCTCATCGAGAGCCTGATCGCGCTGAGTATCGCCTATGTCGCCATAGAAAACTTTGTCGGCCGCAAGCTGGTGCATCGCTGGCTGGTGACGCTGGTCTTTGGCTTCGTCCACGGCTTTGGGTTTTCGAATGTCCTGAGCGAAATGGAGCTGGGGCGGAGCCGTCTGGCGATGTCGCTGTTTTCCTTCAACATTGGGGTGGAGATCGGCCAACTCGCGTTCGTCGCGATCCTGTTTCCCCTCCTTCTCTACATTGGGCGAACCCCTTGGAAGGAACATGTAACGTCGGTCGCCTCCGTCGCAATCATGTGCCTCGGTTTCTACTGGTTCGTCTCACGCGCGTACTTTGGCTAGCACGGGCATCGGACCATCCGTGGTGTCGGCAGTGCGCCGCCTCCCTGGGTCCGCTCTCCGCATCACTCTGGCCACCGCCCTCCTCCTGGCGCTCTACGCGAAGTTCTTCGAACATCGCCTGATCTACTTTCCGGAAGCGGGACTCGTGGCCACCCCTCAATCCGTCTACGAAGATATTTTCTTCGAAACCGATGACGGCGTACGTCTTCATGGCTGGCTTCTGGAAGCGGAGAGTCCCAACATCCTGATTGTCAGCCATGGCAATGGCGGCAACATCGGCTACCGCGCTGAAATGGCGGAGTTTCTACGAGAGGAACTACAGGTCAACATTCTGATCTACGATTACAGGGGCTACGGTCAGAGCGAGGGTGCGCCAACGGAGGCCGGCACCTATGCGGACATTCAGGCGGCCTATCAAACGGCACGCACACGCGGGTATCCGCCGGCAAACATCTACCTCATGGGCCAGTCACTCGGGACCGGGGTGAGCGTCGATCTGGCTACACGCGTCACCATCGGTGGCCTGATCCTGGAAGCGCCGTTCACCAGCGTGGGCGCCACCCTCCGTCACCGGTTCCGTATTCCCATCGACTGGCTGCTCGAAACCCGCTACGATTCTCTCGGCAAGATCGAACGCATCGAGGCTCCTCTGGCCGTTGTCCACGCGCGGGGCGACCCCGTCGTTGCCTATGCGCTGGGAACGGCCCTGTTCGATGCGGCCCCCGAACCCAAGCGGCTTTTTACGCTGGATGCAGACCTTCACGAAGGCGCGATGATGGGACTGGGAGTCCAACGCGTCGGAGAATTAAGGGCATTCGTCTTCGAAAATCCGGGACCCCCGAATTGAGGCGGATCGGAATCAGGATACCTTTGTTTCTTTGACGGGTTCGATTCGGGTGTGCGCCCGAGCCCATGCGGATCGCTTCGTGCTGGCCCTGTGAATCAGGCAAACCGGAACACGAGACGCGGCGTGGGGCTGGCCAGTGGCCTGCAACAGAGACATCGCCAGTGTCGTTCGGAGCGCAACGGGGCCGGATTTCAGGAGGCAACAGGTTGACGACCGGACGTCGCGGGGACGAGGGAATGCTCCTACATTCCGAGAAGGAGCGA
Source organism: Terriglobia bacterium (assembly GCA_965263045.1). Taxonomy (GTDB): domain Bacteria; phylum Acidobacteriota; class Terriglobia; order 20CM-2-55-15; family 20CM-2-55-15. Next base: position 1,015,282 of record CBDHGK010000041.1, on the reverse strand, counting down.
CAACGAAGACGGCCTGGTTCCGCCCGAACCCTTCGGGCCGATGGGGGTTGCTGTCGATATCTTTGTCCGGCACTAAGTAAGACGGGTCATGATGAAACAGCGGCGCCTGCGGCCTCGGTATCAAACCTCGGTGGCCCTCCTCGCTTCGCGATCTCGCCTGGCAAGACCCATCGGCGCCACTGGCAATGTCTCTGTTACAGGCCACTAATTCGGAATCGATGTACGGGGTGCGACTGAGTCAGCCTCGCGCCGCCAGCTTCGGATACGGAATTTCTCGCTGATCCTGGATACGGAAAGCGGCGTACATCCAATCGTCTCCCCAATCTCGCGCGCGGACTCATCGGTGCCTTCCAGAAGGTAAGCTATGGTCTGGATCTGACGTGTGGTCAGCGGAGCTTTGTGTTTTCGCGGAAACGGCATCCTGGCCCTCGGTGCGGTGAGTGTAACCCACGGACACAATTCGCCAAGACATTTTTTGGATAGACCGATCCGCCCGGATCCGGGCTCTCAATGCTGCCGGCAGGAACGGGCCCGCCCTAGCGCATCAAGCGGTCGAGTTGGCCGACAACTTGCGGATCGTACAGGCCTTTGTCGACATTCCGGCCCATCTCGTCGAGCGCGGCGTGACGATCCCAGGCTTCGCGATACGAACGCTTCGCGGTCAGTGCGGCATAGGTATCCGCCACACAGACGATGCCCGAGCCGAGGGGAATGGCTTCGCCCCGCAAGCCGTTGGGATAGCCGGAACCATCGTAGTACTCGTGACTGTGAAGCACGATCTCGAGCATCCGTTCGTTCTGGTAGCCGTGTTTCCGCAGAATACGGACGCTTTCTACGGGATGTTCACGGACGATCTCGTACTCGCTCTGACTCAGGCCACCGCCGCGATTGAGCAGGTGCGGCGGGAGGACTTCCTTGCCAATGTCGGCCAGGAACCCGGCCTGCATGATCGTGGTTTTTTCGCTCTCAGGCAGTCGCATCGAATCCGCAAGCGCATAGGCCACCATCGCCACCGTTCTGGAATGCCCGACACTCCCGTCGAGCGCTTCCACAGGCAGGATGACATCTTCGGGAACGCGGATCAGTTCAGCCGCCTGAGCGTATTTCTCGTAGAACGATGCTGGGATTCGGTTGCGGTCTTCAAGAGGATCGCGCAGGCCGAGAACTTCGAAGGCCTCGGTTGGCTGTGAGCGTCCCCGAACTCGAATCGCGTTGCCGTTGCCAACCCCCAGGCGGGCATCGGCAAAGGCCACTTTCAGGTCTGTCCGCGTCGGGTCCAACTGCATCGCGCGCTCGATGTATTCGAGCGATTCAGACGTATCTCCCAGGGCGAGGCAAAGCTGGCCGAGGCGGTAACAGGCGTCGACATCGTCCTGGTTCTCCTCCAGGAGGGCTCTCAACTCCCGGGCTTCATTTTCCTTTTCAACCGTGTCCGCGTCGGAACCGCGCAGGTGCCGCAGGGGGCGCGCATCGACAAGATGGCGGACCGAGTCGTAGGTCTCGCGGTCGATCACGATCATCCCCGGCCGGCATGCTGTTTCCAGGCGCGAGGCCAGATTAACGACATCGCCGATTGCCGTATAGGACTGGCGGCGGGAACCGATCAGCCCAGCAATCGATGTTCCGGAACCGATCCCGATGCGCATCTGCCAGGGAAACGCTCCGGCCGCAAGCTTTTCCTGGAGTTTGAGACCGCACAGTACCGCCTGCAACCGGTGGGTGTCGAAGTCGAGTGGGGCTCCGAACTCGGCCATGATGGCGTCGCCCATGTACTTGTCGATGTGCCCATGGTAGGTCAGCAGAACAGGTTCCATCTGGTCCAGATAGCGATTGAGCTCTCCGATGACAACCTCGGGTGGCAATTTCTCAGAGTACGCGGTGAATCCGACCAGATCGGAGAACAGCACGCTCATGTCTCTCTTCTCGTTCCGGAGGCGACCTTCGATCATGAGGTTGACGACGGACGGATCCATCGTCCGGTAGAGAGCCTCCTCGACCTTCCCTTTGAGCGATTCAATGGCGACCTTGGACTGCTCGAGTTCTTCGGTCCGTCGAGCGACCCTGGATTCCAGATCCTCGCTGTAGTCTCGCAATGCGACATTGGCCCGGCTGAGTTCTTCCTCGTTCCGTCGGAGATCATCATTGAGGAGGCGGGTCGATTCGACCTCGGAACGGAGCTTTTCCTGCACCGAACCCAGTACACCTCCAGTCAGGAGCAAGAAGCCGGCCCAGGCAGCGAAGTGTAGGTAAAGGTCTGTCTCGGTCGACACAGTCAGGAACGAATGCGGCGAATAGACAAGATAAATCAGGGTATAGACGACGCTGAGAACCGCGCCGAGCATCGCCTTCCTGCGGTCGAGATAGTAAGCCGCGAGAATGACCGGGAGGAAGTAGAAATTCAGGAACGCGAGTTTCGCGGGAACGGTGTAGTTGATTACCGTTGTCGCGACGAGTACACCGAGAATGAACAGCTGCTCGAAGTTGCCCAGTAAGTACGACTTAAAGCGTTCCATGCAGACCTCCTCCACGCATCCGGCTAACGGGGTGCCCCACGATGCACCGGATCCACAGGCCCCCTCACGGCCCGTAATACCTATGGAAACTATCGTCATCGCTCGGCTAAAAGCTTAGGTTATTCCCGATAAAGGGGTGGGTGCGGGTGCTGGATTTGTGGGCGGGGCACGGGGAAAAAGGTTTCGCGCGCGGGCTCTTAGGTGGCTTCGGGTCCGAGGCCTTCCGCCATCGCCGCTGGATGTGTGGCACCCGAGACCGGTGCGTTTTCCATGCCAGCCGAATCCCGACATCCCGGTCGGGTCGGATGGTTCGCCGTCGGGGAGGCGGTCGAAGCTAACTTCCTCCAATCGTTCGCCAGTTCATCGCCAGGTGCTGGGCCGTCCGCCACGCCAGCGCCTGAGCCGTCAGCGTGGGATTGCGTGCGCCGCTGGTTCCCATTACCGATGCGCCCAGGATGCCGAGATTTCCCGCTTCGTGGGAAAAGCCCCACCGGTCCACGACGTTCGTATCCCCGTCGTCGCCCATCCGGGTGCCCCCATAGGCATGGGTGGACGGGCCCATCGTGCCCAGATCTTCCCGAAGTGTTTCGACCGCTCCGGCCGCCTGGAACCACTCGACCATCTTGTCTTGCATAAACCGCGTAATCTTCCTTTCGTTGTCCTTGAAGTCGGCCGTTATCCGGCAGACGGGAATGCCCAGTGGATCGGTGACCGTTGGATCCAGATCCAGGTAGTTGTCTGCGTATGGCAGTGTCGTCTTCTGGATATAGGTGTTGGTCCACCGGTCGGCATTTTGCTGGATAAACGCCTTCCACTCCGACCCCCACCGCGGCGCTATCCCGAAAGTATTCATCCCGGCCGCAGCGATGGGCCTTCTTTCCGTGTAGATCCACAGGTTTCCGCCGCCCACGAAATTCAGGTCCGAGTGGTCGAAGTTATCGTCGGCCCAATCGTCGATGGCGACGCCCTGTGCCGCTGCGCCGTACCATTTGTTGAGGTTCCACGGAAACAGGGCGCTCACCCCCCCTCGGGTGGCATGGCTGAAATAGTGCTGGCCCACCTGGCCGTGATTGTTGGCCAGACCATCTGGATACGGCGCGGACTTTGAGAGTAGGAGCGTGCGAACGTTCTCGTAAGTGTAGCTGGCCAGCAGCACAACGTCCGCCGGCTGGAAGCATTCCTGGCCGTCCTTGATGAAGGTCACTCCCGTCGCGCGGCCTTCACCGTTGACCTCGATCGCGGTGACGTGCGCCTGGGTCAAGACGCTGAAATTTCCTGTGGCCTGGGCCTTTGGAATCGTGGATACGGCCGTGGAACTCTTGGCGCTCACATGACATCCGCCTTCAGAACAGAAGCCGTGATAGACACAACCGGGACGCCCATCGTAAGTCCGGGAGTTGATCGCCGCCGGACCCGGGAACGGATGCCAGCCGAGCGTTCTGGCGGCCCCGCTCATGTTTTCAGTAAACCCCGTTCCCCTGAGCGGAGGCATTGGATATTCACGGCTGCGCGGTCCTTCGAATATATTGCCGCCTGGATCGACTGTTCCGTTGACGTTGCCCGCTTTGCCCGAAATGCCCACTTCGTACTCCACTGCATCGTAGTAGGGTTCCAGCTCTTCCAGTCCGAAGGGCCAGTCCTCGACCGTGGAGCCGGGCGGGATGCGTGAGGCGCCGTAGCGTCGCGTCGTTTCGCTGACGACCCTGAAATCCCACGGATTGAGGCGCCAACTCTGGCCCCAATAATGGAGGGATGTACCGCCAACTGCATTCATCATCGGATGGGTCGCCAGGCGTGGCGAATAAGGCGCCGATCCGTTGGGTCGGTGTGTGGGCACCTCGCGGTTGGCTTTCTGAACCGCCTGCGGCCATGCTCGCACGTTGTTACGGAGTTCGTCTGGAGCAAAGTCGCGCGGCGTAAGCCACGTACCGGCCTCCAGGCCGACGACTCGGAGTCCCGCGCGGGCGAGGGGGAGAGCGGCGACGCCACCCACAGCTCCAACGCCGATGATCACTACGTCGGTCGGTTCGAGCGTCGTGGCCATGAATCAGGCACCTCCCTTCGTGAACATTGAATAGTCGTAGGCCGACCGGTGGTTGGGGGCCGGGACCTCATCCATACTCTGCTCCTGGGGGGTCACTGCGATTCGAACGCCCGGGTAGCCGATCAGATCCCAGCCGGTGAAGTCGGCGTTTCCACCGTAGTAGGGATCACAAAACGTGCCTTCGATCGTATGCGTTCTCAGGAGATCAAAAAATGTCGAGGCGTCGGGAACGAACCCTGTGGCGACGTCCGATTCCATTTCGCGCAATACGGCGTCCTGGTCCCCGGATCCGAGCTGGACAAACGGGGCGCCCCGCGAGGTTTCCGTGTAGCGGTTGAGGGCTTCGATTCCAGAGGCGTAGGCGCTGCGGGAGGCAGCCAGCGGCCCGGTGAGGGCGCGGTCGATATAGTGCGCGGCCCGGGCCTCGGTTGCCCCGGGGCCGTTTTCGTCGGTGGGGATCAATCGGGCGACAATGGCTTCAAGCGTGTCGGACTCGGCCGCTGTCAGAGTCTCAAACGGCTCCTGTGCCGGCTCTGATGCTCCAGCCGGCAGGATCAGGGACAATGGTAGCGCGCCCATCGCTCCCGCAGGCAGCGCGCTCACCGCTCCAGCAATGCCGGCCCGCCTGAGCAGTTCGCGTCGCGAAAAACCGGGACTGAGGGGGACTTCGGAAGGTTCGGTCTTCGGATCAGTCCCGGAAACAATGCCCGGATTTCCCTCTGCTTTCTCTGGAGCATCGTTCGGAGTCCGTCCTCGAGGTACCGATGCTCGATCGGCTTTTCTGAAGTGATCTCTCTCGCTGGCCATATGATCCCCCTTGAGCCTCAACGATAGCAAAAGGTCTGACCGATTCAAATCGAGCCGGACGAACTGAAGAATGCGGAACCCGGTTAAGTCACGGAATCCAGCTGCGGGAGAGACTTCATCGGGGGTGGGTCTTGTGGGTCATCGAATACCGAAACGGTACAAGTGGCTGTGGCTGCGAATGAAGATTGAACCCTGGGCAATCGCCATCGACGCCAGCGTCCAGCCGTCGATTCTATTCGTGGTGAGCGACCGGAACTCTCTTCCAGGTTCAATGACGGTGGTGACTCCCTCTTCGCTCATTATATAAATTCGCCCGTCGGCATAGGCCGGAGACGCGGAATAGTTGCCGACGACCCGCTGTTGCCAGTGTGGCTCACCAGTGGCAGCGTCGAGACAGCTGATCACGCCGATATCACTGACGATATAGAGTTCGTCGCCGACAAGAAGGGGAGACGGTGTCAATGGTATGGAACGCCCGCGCGTCCACTCGATGTGCGTCCCACTCACGTCGCCCGTGCCGTCGACCCGCACCGCCAGTAACGACGGCTGCTGGAACCCGGTGACGATGTAGACGAGCCCGTCCCCATAGACCGGACGGGGAACATTCGAAAACCCGTCGCGGGTGTAGGTGACCCGCCAGATCTCCTCGCCCGATTCGGGGTCATAGGCCACTGCCTGAAATGCGCCAACGCTGACGATCTGATCCCGTTCTCCGACACGGATCACGAGGGGGGTCGAATACGCCTGGCTGAACGGTTCCTGCCGCATCGTTTTCCAACGGACATCGCCCGTGTTCTTGTCCACCGCCACGACGAAGGACTGATCGTAACCGTCACAATTGATAATGAGCAGGTCGCCGTACAATATCGGGGAGCCCCCGTTGCCGTGTTGCGAAACATAGGGAAAGGCCGTCGTCCAGACAACTTCGCCAGACGTCGTGAGTGCGGCCGTGCCTTCGGCGCCGAAGTGGACGTAAACCCGATCGCCTTCCACCACGGGAGTGGGTGAAGCGTGGCTGTTCTTGAGATTCAGGAGAACCGCCCCCGTCATGTGAAACACTTCAGAGTTGACGATCTCCATCCCGGTTTCAACGTCAAAGGCGATGGCGCGCAGTGATGCCACTTCCTGATCCACGATCGCCGTGGTCAACCAGATCCGTCCGTCGGCGACCACGGGCGAAGACCAGCCCTGGCCGGGAACTGGAATCTTCCACATCAGGTTCTCTGTCTCGCTCCATTCCACGGGCAAGGCGGCTTCTGAGGCGTGCCCCTGTCCGGCAGGACCGCGAAACTGCGGCCAGTCCTGGCTGTAAGCGAAACGGGCGTGCAGGGTGATCAACAACAGGAGAACGATTCGAACGGACATACTGAACGTCATTCTATGCCCACAACCGCAGCGACGCCAGTATCAGAACTCAGAAGCGCATTTCATGCTTCTCGTGATGCCCTCTTTGTGTGCACAAGTTCAACCGAATAGACGGTGATGTCGGACTTTTTCTGTAGTTGCGCTCTCCGATCGGACAGGATGAGTTGATACGAAAGAGGGCGCTATTGCAGTCGGAAGTGACCGACGATCGACACAGTCTTCGGGCAAGAACTCAGGCAGAACGCTTGTCGGTAAACGGCCAGGACATAGACATGGACAGCCGCTTCTTGGCCGAAGGCCGGATCACTGCGGAGATATTGGCGTATGGGATGTGGATGCCTTCGGGATAGCTCGTCGAAACCACCACCAGCGAGTGATCGAGTAGTTGGTCCAGCCGTCCAGCGATCGATGTGGTGGTTCTCATCGGACGTTTCAGAAACACCTCGATGGGCTCTGCGATTAAGAGACTCAAATCTTGCTTCAATACACCCATCCTTCGGAGCGTGATCCCGGTTGCCGCGATCTGCTCCGATGCATCCTTAACCGTCTATTCGACTGCATCCCGTTGGGACGTTAGAGCAATTCTGAGGTCCGCCACGAGCCCACCGGTCGGTACGGGTTTCCGTGCGGGCGAACCGATGCCCTCGACCGGGTCATGTCAGGCGGATACGCGACAGTGTCCCAGAGTCGAAACCGACCAAAGGCATGCGAAAATGACCTGCGGGGGCCGGCCGAGATCCGATGCGCACCGAAACGCGAAGACGGGACGATGTTGGCGGCAGACTGCGGTGCATCGGAGTCAACCTGCTGGCGTGAAATCGAGTTCAACCTGGCCGACATTCCTCGCCCGCGCGCGCTGGACGCAACCCGGATGGCCGTATCCAGAGATTCGGACTGGAAGTACAATGTGGACCTGGGCGCGTCGACGGGGTCGGTTTCACCGATTTGATACTGGGGCCGATCGTGGGATCAACGGGAACGCCGGACTGAACTGGATCGAGGTCGCCAGGAATCTCGTCAGCCGCGGTGCCTCGCGAAACGGGGCCGGATCGATAGCAAGGCGAAATCGGGGTGGAGGGCGGTTGCGGGTCTCGGCTCCTGCCCGACAGGCCACACGAGTTATGAAAGCCGGCTCCTCTCTTGTCTACGACCGAAACCGCCCACTCTCCGGGAGATTGCTCATGAACTTTCACAGAATCGCAGCTCTCATCTTTCTGGTCTCGTTTACAGCCGCAGCCCAGGATCCGGCGCTGGTTGCTGCAGACCACTACCGGGTGATCTACGAGGACGCGACCATTCGTGTCCTTCGTGTCACCTACGGTCCTGGTGAGCGGTCGGTCATGCATGAACATCCCATTGGAACCTGCGGCGTGTTCTTGACGGAGTTTCACGGCCAAAGCACGGATCCGGAAGGACGGGTGACTACCGAAGACCACGAAGCCGGAGAAGTTGGGTGCGGTCCGTCCAGACCGGGTGTCGTGCGACACTTGCCCGAAAACATCGGCGACAGGCCGTTCGAAGTCATCCTTTTCGAACGGAAACTGGCAGACTCGCGCCAGGTGCGGGGCTATGGGTCGGCACCCGATCTTGAACCGGCCGCACCCGCGCATCGCCCGGAACCCGTTCTCAGAATTGCAGGGGCCCGTGCCGGCTTCATGCTTGGCCGTTTCAACCGGCTCCCGTCACCCTGGTATCACCCGAAAGTGAACCGAAAGCAGTCACCGTGAACCCACCCACCTTCAGCAAACAGGACATCGCCCAGATCAAAGATCAGGGCACCACGGTCTCACGCGTCGAGGCGCAGATCGAGCAGTTCAAACACGGCATCCCGTTCATCCAACTCCACCGTGCCTGCACCGTCAATGACGGCATTACCAGGGTCGGCAGGGGGGAATCCTCTCCCCTGTCCGCCGTCTGCGAAGCCGCACAAAGCGCAGGACGCACAAGCAAGTTCGTGCCGGCATCCGGGGCCGCTTCGCGCATGTTCAAAACACTGCACAGCGCTCTCGAGAAACTCGAGGATTCCAGCCCCGTAATCGACCCCGACTTCGACCGCTTCACCCAGTGCCTCGACCGGTTCCAGTTCGTCAATGAACTCAACCAGAACCTCACCGGGCAGGGCCAATCCCTGGCCCTGCTGCAAACAGCCGGCAACTTCATTCCCATCCTGCGCGAACTGCTCCACAGAGACCGCATGAACTATGGGGGATTGCCAAAAGGCCTGCTCGGGTTCCACAACTATCCGGAAGGCGTCCGAACCCCGGTACACGAACATCTCGCCGAGGGCATCGCCTATACCGAAAGTAAAAGCGGTCGAATCCGCATCCACTTCACCGTTTCTCCCGAACACGAGTCCCTTTTCCAATCGCTCATCACGACGCTCCGCCCGTCGTTCGAACACGGGCTTCGCAGCCTCGAGGTGAGCTTCTCTTCTCAGAAAGGCGCCACCGACACCATCGCCGTTGCGCCCGACAACGAACCCTTTCGAAGCGATGACGGTCGGCTCCTCTTCCGTCCCGCAGGTCACGGCGCCCTCATCGACAACCTCAACGAGCTCGACGGCGATGTCATCTTTATCAAGAACATCGACAACGTCGTTCCGGATCGACTCAGAGCCGAAACCATCACCTACAAGAAGATCATCGGCGGTCTTCTGATCCGAACGCAACAACAGGTATTCGAATACCTCGAGTGGTTCGATACCCGCGGGCTCACGCGGGAGAAGTGTGGAGAAATTCTTGAATTCGCCTCAACGCATCTCGGAATCAGGCCCCGGGAGGGTCTCGGCAAGCTTCCGCTCTCTGCAGCCACGGAAGCGTTGATCAACATACTGAACCGCCCTATCCGGGTCTGCGGCATGGTCAAAAACGAAGGCGAACCGGGCGGCGGTCCGTTCTGGGTTAGCGCTCCGGACGGTTCACAAAACCTCCAGATTGTCGAACTGTCTCAGATCAATCACGCCGATCCTCAACAGGAGGACATCGTCCGGGACGCCACCCACTTCAACCCCGTTGATATTGTCTGTGGTGTTCGGGATTACCGGGATCGACCGTTCGACCTTCGCCGCTTCGTCGATCCGAATGCCTGTTTCATCTCGGAGAAATCCGCCCAGGGCAGACCGCTCAAAGCCCTGGAGCTGCCCGGCCTCTGGAACGGCGCCATGGCCCACTGGAACACCGTCTTCGTCGAAGTGCCCCTGATCACGTTCAACCCCGTGAAAACCATCAACGACCTCCTCCGGCCCCAACACCAGTAACGCGGGGAATATGGGCGGTCCACTTCTGTGTGCGTTGTGAGCAAAACGCCGATCCGCCGTCAAAATAGATCAGTCGTCAAGATTTCCTCCACCATCTCACTCGCGGGTATCTTACACAGGGCATCCGCTTTTTTTGACAAAACACCATCGGGTTGCCATCTTCATTTTGTGCCGGGCGGAATAGGCTGTTTTCCTCCTGCAATCCGGGAAAACCTTCTTAGGGGTCGCCTGGCACACGACTGCCACGCTCGGCCCGCCCGAATTCTCATGCTTACGATCGGGCTGGGATTAGCAGCCCCACCGGTGGTGGCGCGGTGGCCACCGTTTTGTGCACACAGCCGCTGCCGATGCGACCCAAACGCAATCACAGATCTGAGGTGAACTTCTCACGGTGGGCGGCCAGGTGTCGCTGGCGCAGCAGCTGACGGGAGCGGAGGTGGACCCGAGTGGCATTTTGATCACAGCGCTGCCTACCGCCCGGGCAGATTGCGCCCGGAACCTATGATTTGCGACGGATCGATCCCCCGCTGGGAAGGCAAGGTCGATCGAATGTGTTCGAGGTGACGGCGGGCGGAGTCGGCCCGCCGGGGGCGCCCGGAACCAATGATGTTGGCCGTGTGAACGGATTACCCGGAGCGACCGGAGCGAATTGCTACGACGGGCTACAAGCGAGGCTGTCGCGATTGCCGGTGAGTGAATAAAATATAAGAATGGGCGGTACAAGGCTCGAACTTGTGACTTTTCGGGTGTAAACCTTCGGCTGACGAAACACCAACACTTCACACAGACTTGCACCGAGTGATACAGAGTTGCGTCGATATCGAAGGCGGGGGGACAATGACTCTTACATACCTTTTGCAATGACTTCGAGAACGAAATCAAACAGGTCAACTTGACCTGGCGCTCGAGGTACTTTCCTGGAATGGCGCCGGGTTACACTATAGATCGGCGCTCGGATAGAAACTCCAGCGGCGGATACCTCAGCCACATAAGCCACTGTGGACAAGGCAGGCTGTCGGTACAGGACGACCTCTTTCTCGACCGACTCCCGGGCTCCTGCTGTCGTGTACATCGCTCGCGAAATTTACTAAGGCGACTTCGTATGAATACTTTGCTTGAACTGATCAGCAAGGCGCCGGGAAACGCCACGGCGGTCACAATTCCGGAAACGGGAGTGAAGGTCACCTACGAAAGCCTTCGCGCTCAGGTTGCCTCGACCGCCGACGCCTTCCGCGGCCTGGGCATCCAACCGGGAAACCGCGTCGCGATGTCGTTACCCAACGGTCTGGACAGCATCGTTTGCTTTTTGGCGGCCTCCGTTGCCGGAACGGCGGCACCTCTGAACCCGGGCTACCGGTACGACGAATTCGTTTTCTTCCTCGAAGGCACAAACGCCCAGATGCTCGTTGTGCCCGCTGAGGGGAGTGAAGAGGCACGCCGCGCGGCAGGAGACAAAATCCCGGTCGTCGTGGCCGAGGTCGATTCCTGCGGTGTCGTCAGGCTATCGCAATCGACTAAAGGAAAGACAGCGGGACCACCGAACGCGAACGATGTTGCACTCGTCCTCCACACGAGTGGCAGTACTGGCCGTCCGAAACGCGTGCCGCTCAAACACAGCAACCTGACAGCGTCGGCCGGCAATATCGTCCGCACGTACGATCTCGGACCTGACGATACGACTCTGGTGCTGATGCCACTGTTTCACATTCACGGACTCGTCGGATCGATGTTGGCGACACTGCTTTCGGGCGGAACCCTCGTCGTCCCGCCGAAGTTCGATCCACTGTCGTTCTGGCGAATCCTTGGCGACTACAATCCGACCTGGTACTCCGCGGCGCCGACCGTCCATACGCTGGCGCTCGCCCGGTCGGGCAAAGAGCGTCCTCCGGGCATCGGGAACCTCCGATTTGTTCGCTCAAGCAGTTCTTCTCTGTCGCCTGAATTAATGAAGGATATCGAAGCCCTGTGTGACGCGCCGATGCTGGACTCATACGGAATGACGGAGGCCTCCCATCAGATGGCGTCCAACCCTCTTCCGCCTTTGGAACGGAAGTCCGGCATCGTCGGGGTTGGAACCGGCGTGGACATCCGCATTGTGGATGCCAACGGTAAACGTCTACCTGTGGGAACGGAAGGTGAAGTGGTCATTCAAGGTCCGAACGTGATGGATGGCTACGAAAACAATCCTGCAGTCAACGCGGTGTCTTTCGTGGACGGCTGGTTCCGGACCGGAGACCAGGGCATTCTCGACGCCGACGGTTATCTGCGACTCGTCGCTCGAATCAAAGAGCTGATCAATAGGGGCGGCGAAAAGATTTCTCCTCGCGAACTCGACGAAGTGTTGCTCACGCACCCGGATGTTGCTGACGCGGTGTGTTTCGGGGTGCCACATAAAACTTGGGGCGAGGAAGTTGCCGCGGCGGTGGTCTTGAAAGAGGGTGCGAGCCAGCCGGACCTGTCGGCGTTCTGTAAGGATCGTCTTGCCGATTTCAAACGCCCCAGAAAGATTTATGTCACCGACACCATCCCACGGACCGCATCAGGCAAGGTTCAACGGCACGCGATGGCCGCCGTTTTCAGTCAGGACCAATAGTGAGGTTTCTCGTCGCCGGTACCGTGGGAACATGTTTCGGGGCGCGCGCCAGTGAGGCCGTCGTACAGTTTGCCCTGGGGGGGGTGAGGGGGCGCACTATCGCGCGATGAAGGAGAACGGGGTACGGGTTCAGACCACCGATGACGAGCGAGTCGCCGAAGCGGAGGTTGTGGACAGCCTTGAAGGAGTTCATGAGGCCGATGTCGTTGCGCTCCCCTTGACCAATGTGGTTTCCAATCCACTTCGTCGGCGTTCAATAATTACACTGTATTGCGTAGTCGCGTGCGTAGAGTTCGCGGATCCGCTCTTCCTGGTACATATCCAAGCTAACCGACACTTGAGGCGATGGATTCATCCTCGTGTGGAAATCCCGACATCCTAACTCGTCTTGCATGAACGCATCGAGTCGCTCAAGCGGCACCACGTAATCGACGTCCTCACGGGCGTACCAGCAGTGCTGAGGTCTGAGGTGCTCGTCTTGATAGAGCGGTTCGGAGCGTTCCAATTCCTTTTCAGCGAAGGCAATGAACGTATTCAGATCCGCATGAATGATCTTGCATTTGTGAAAGTAATTATAGGCATCCTCAGGAGGCGACTTTATCTTCTGTTTGTAAAGCGACATGAAGCGTTCCACCGGATCCCGATATACCGCAAGTTTCGTGAAACTTTCGTATTGGGATTGGCGCGCATAACGCAATGGAATTCGGTGCTTTCCGTCGTGCAGGAATCCCAGTCGCTGGTGGACTTTCCGAGTCTCACTGACGTGCTTTTCATTCAGGCGGAAATCACTATTCAGTGTGTACCGCTTCAGTGTGGTCGAGCCGATTTTCGCGATCGGCACGAACATGAATCGCTTGGTATGACAGACGATGAACCCACCGGGATCGCAATTGCGGATGCCGCGAACTCTGTTCCAAAGCCGAGGTACGGCCTGCGAGAGCAGTAAAATGGCGTCCATGTATTTTCCTGAGATCGCTGGCGGTGACGCGAGGAGTCCGGAAACGTCAAACGAAAGTCTACGATCACCGGAAGCGAGATTTTTCCCGACCCGATAAAGTGTTTACTCACGGGTCGTGGCAAACCTGTCCCGTCGGGCCCCGACCTTACCAAAGACACGCTGTCAGGAGCGCAAGGTTCGCACCAACTTACGCACTTCATTCAGCGTAAGAGATTTGGTCCCAAACAGCAGCAACAAAAAGACGATAATGGTCCAAGACGCGGTGAAAAGAACCTGATTGTGGGGCATGAACATCCAGGCAACCAGGGCAGCCCCGAGGCAGACGACACGAAAGTATCGCGCATTCGTCAGTACCGTGGGCAACGAAAACTGAAAATAGGCGACTAGTCCGGCAACGCCCAACGCGAATACCACGGCGACGGACGCACCCATAGAGCCATGCGACTTGACCATCAACGGCGCTGCGAAGGCGAACGCCACCAGTCCCGAAAGACCCACTCTAACGGCGGGAACTGGGTTCTTGTTCACGGTCGCAAGCGTCATGCCGGTGTGGATCAGCGCCAACGGGATTAACGCCAACACCAGCACTCTGATGTTCGGTGCCACGGGCTGATAATCCGGTCCCAACGCCACCTCGATCACGACGTCGGCGAAACCGTGGACCAGCAATACCAGACCAAACGCAGAGATGGTCAGATACCTGAGCGAATGCGCAATCCAGGACTCGGTTCGCTGCGTCTCTCCAGCGACGTGCAATCTTGCAATTGTGGGCACCAACAGGGCCGCGAATTGACTGATGAGCGCAGCCAGCGCCATCGCTATGGCGCTAGCGAGGCTGAAGAATCCGATTTCCGGCCGATTGTTCGAGAACGCCAGTACCATCAGCTCGCCGCATCGCCAGATGGCAAGCAACAGGAAATTCGCACCGAAAAACATCAGACCAAATCGAAGATGGGACTGGATGAATGACCGTGCCCCGGTCCAGCGAATGGTGAAGTAAGTTCGGCTCCATACCAGACCGACGACCAGCAACAGGAACTCGGCGGCGAACACGGCTGCCACGGCCCTTGCCAGGACTGTGGCCCCGCCGAGTGCGACCAGGAAAACGACCACGACAAACTTTAGCAGTGCATTGCGAACGAGCCATCGGCCCAACGCGTTCAAGCCGTAAAAAAGCTGGTAGCAAGTCATGGCGATACAGGCGGAAACTAAGGCGCCCGCGCCCCACCAAACCGGCGCGCCGGCCGCTTCGGGAAGGGCGCGAGGCAACACCACCACCATGGCGAAAGCCAGCAGGACGGAGAGAACTGCTCGCATCACAAAGTAGTACGTGAATAGCGTTCGCGTCTGATCAGGGTCGTGGAGTTCCTGATATTCTGGAATGAAGCGGCCGAAGACGGACCGGCTGCCCAATCCGCAGGTCATCGTGAGCAGGGCAACCGTGGCCATTACGCCCGAGAACTGACCGTACAGTTCAGGGCCCATTAAACGCGGCACATAAACGGTAAACAGTACGAGGCCGGTGTATTCCAACACCTTAAGTCCAATGACCGCGCGCGATTGGACCAAGAGCGACTGACCATCACGCGATGACGAAGAATTCATCAGCTCTACCCGGTTGCTCGCCCCCACACTCAGCCTTTCCCGCGGGTCATTTGCACTCAGCGACGTGACACATCTTCCAGAATATCTGTGAAGCCAGCCTACTATAGCAACGATGAACGAATGCGGCTGACCCATCATCGTTAGCTGGACACCCAATGGGAATTGAGATTTACCAGAGCTTCGGAGGTCAGTGTCCGATCATCTCCATCGCTCGATCCGACCGGCTGTGGGGGCCTTTAATCTCCGCTCGGCCAAAAAGGTTCACTGGGTCAGACTGATACAATTGTCTTGTGGAGGAAAAGCACCTAAGGCTTGGACCGGCATGACCAACAAGCGGTCCTTAGTGACATGGCGAGATATCCCGCTCACGCTACTTTTCATTGCTGGATATCCGCTGGCTACGATCTTGCCGCGCAGCTTTGACCCTCGGCTGATCGACATCACGAGTTCGCTTTACTTGCGGATTTATTCGCGAAAGGTGCTCCGCCTGGCCGCGAAGATGGAGCAGGTTCTGGTCCCCGAGGGCGGCAATAATGAAGCGCGACGATGGGCGCGGCAGCATTACCGTCTGCGTATCGAGGACGGCTGGGGCCGCGTGCGTGGGTTGCGCCACAGAGGGTGGCAACCTCGAATCGAAACCGAAGGCAGAGAGCACGCACTGCAAAGCCTCGACCAGGGGCGCGGAGTGGTGTTTTGGGTGATGACATTTGGCAGTCAGCCGATCTTCGAACAGGCTCTCTCGCTTGCGGGTATTGACCTCACCCACCTGAGTCGTGAAGAACACGGTGCGCCCTCTATGTCACGA
This sequence comes from Terriglobia bacterium, assembly GCA_965263045.1. GTDB lineage: Bacteria > Acidobacteriota > Terriglobia > 20CM-2-55-15 > 20CM-2-55-15. The sequence goes on along the minus strand of CBDHGK010000041.1, from coordinate 999,336 downwards.
TTCGCGCTGCGGGTGCTCGCACCGTTATATGTACGTGCGGAAACCCCATATCTATTCGAGCGGATAGGCATACCGTTAAACGGTTCCCTGGGGTATTTGAACCGTCTCAAGAGCCGCCTCTCCGCGAACGGTTGCGTGTCGATAATGGGAGAGAACCACAGCACGCAGAACGTCACTACAGACTTCTTCGCCACGAGCGCCTCCTTTGCGACAGGAGCTCCGGCTTTGGCATGGAGGCAGGGTTCCCCGCTCCTCACCGTATTTGCAGTGCAGGAAAGCCAACTGAGTTATCGAGTCTTTATCGAAGAGCCAATCGTCGCGGATCGAGACGCGGGCAAGAATGAGTTTGTAAATGCAGCCGTCCATCGATTCGCGCAGCGTTTGCAGCGCCATATCCGAGACTACCCCGCGGATTGGCACGGATGGCTGCTGGGAAGAATCTGAGATGATACCCGGCAGCCTGTGGCATAAGTCTCAAGGGCCGCGTTACGACGAAACGGGGCCGGATTCTAGGAGGCGACGACAATGCAATGCTCATTCATTGCGAGGAGTCGGCGACAACGAAGACGGCCCCGTTTCGCCGTAACCCTTTGGGCGCAGGGGGATTCGGGCCGGAGGCTTTGTCCCTCGTCGGTCACGATGAAAAGCCATCGTTCCGCTCCTCACTTCGCGTCTGCAACCCGAAGACCCCTACGCGCGGCCCTTGAGACTTATGCCACAGGCTGCCAGCGTTTCAGCCATCGTGATGATGATTTGTGAAGCAATCGTTCAGCGTTTCGACTGAGGAAGGTCGTTTGAGTGAACCCGATGTGTTCAGACAACGCCGAAGACCACGGATGCGTTCGGCCTGAGTCGGCAGCTAAATCATCGTGAACAACCGTCCTATTTTCATCGTTGGCTCGCCGCGCAGTGGGACCGCCTTGCTGCGAGATCTGTTGCGGGCGCATCCGAGGATCACGTTTCCCGGCGAGTCGCACTTTATCCCCTTGTACTACAGAGCCTATGGCGATCCGCGGACCGAACGTGAAGCACGCCAACTGGGCCGACGTATTCTTGGCCTCCGCTGGGTCAAGCGATGGGGACTAAACCTCGATCCGTCCTGCTTTCAGCACTGCCGCTCTTTCCGGCAGGTCATCGCGCAGCTCTATGAGGCGTGGGCGGAGCAGGAGGGCAAAGAGCGTTGGGGCGATAAGACGCCTCAGTACGGTATGGAAATCCCGTTACTGCACGAGATTTTTCCGGATTGTCAGTTCATACACATCTATCGCGACGGCCGCGATGCGGCGCTGTCCATTCTGGCCGCCGGGTTCGGTCCACAGAACCTCTACGTCGCCGCAAACCATTGGTGCCATTTCGTGAAAACGATATCCGCAGCCGGAGCGGCGCTGCCCTCCGGAGCGTACCTCGCGGTCGGTTATGAAGCACTCCTTACCGCTCCCGAAGAGACGATGCGGCAAGTGCTTGCTTTCCTGGGAGAGCCGTTTGACTCCGGCGTTTTGAAGCCGAATTTCCTGGAGCGCGATGAACGCCGACTCCTCATCGGCGGCTCAAAACGTACTTATGTGTCAGAAACCGAAATTGTGCAGAGCAACTGGGACAAGTGGAAAACCCAGATGACCGCCAACGAGCGGCTGCTGTTTGAGTCGATCGCCGGGGATCTCCTAGTCGAACTCGGTTACGAAACCAACGGTAGCGTGCGCCGGATCTCTACTACGGAGGAGTTGCACTGGAACTTCCGCCACGACCTGCGCTGGGCTTTCCACAAGCTGAATACCCGGCGGAAATCGCCGAACACCGCTTGGCTTATGCTTCATGCCAAGTTGCGTAGCGCGTGGAAAGAACTGAACGCTTAACCGAATCGATCACCAAGCACCGATATTTGATCGCGTCGGCCTGCCACAGTCTTTCCTTATCACACATGTCAGACGTCGACCTCCTTGATCAACATTTGAGCCAACCTCAACCCGTCGTTCACGAACGATTCGAGATTGTCGAGGCCAACTCGTTTGCCGTCGGCGAAGTACAAAAAATGAACGGCCCTCGCCCTCGGCGCTGATTGCCGGTCGTGCTGAAAAGAAATCCATCACTTCGCGCGTAAAGTGTTTGCGGACTAACCTTCATTCGCTCGGAGTACGTACTTCACTGATCTGAACGATCCGCAGGACGATCGGATGAGACAGAAAGTCTCGGCAGAAGATTGACCGTCGAAAGACGCGGAAAAAGTACTCAGCGGAAGAAATCGTGCGGATCGTGCTTTAAAGGCTGCGAGGCAACCAAGGATGCCGGGTCGTAGTCTCTTTCTCTTCCGGATGACGTCTTCATAAAATTCAACGTATTGCCGGATTGAAGCACTCCAACTGATGTCGTCCCTTCCGGCTCCCTTCCCGACCTCGTTGCCAACGCGCCACCCGCCCACCGATTCGACTCGACCTGCCGTCCCATGATCGATAGAATCCGTTCACTGGAAAACACTGCACACGTGGAGAACGTCTCCACAACCGCGGTGATGTGTTCAGGCCGGCCCCATGACATCGGCCGTTGCTCATCTCACGAGGGGGAAAGTCATTATGATCAGCAAGCTCAATCAGCTTCTCGGCCAATGGAGCCCACAGATCCTGAGTATCATGAGGATCGCCGTCGCCATTGTTTTCATGGCGCACGGGACGCAGACAGTCTTCGGCTACCCCCCGCCTGGGGGAGGCTTCGATGGAGTCGACCTGTTTACGTGGACAGCGCTGGCTGGGATTCTGGAAGCATTCGGCGGTCTGGCCGTTCTCCTCGGGATCTTCACCCGGCCGATCTCCCTGATCCTGGTGATCGAACAGGCCATCGTTTATATGACGGTCTTTGCGCCGGAGGGTCTGTATCCGAGGCTCAATGGCGGCGACCTGGCTTTCTTTTACTGCTTCTTTTTCCTCTATCTGGCCGCGGCGGGCGGCGGTCCCTGGAGCCTCGACGCGAAGTTCCGGGGACTCACCAAGCCGCCGACCGACTATCTGGCCGCCTGGGAGCCACAGCTCGTCAGCGTTTACCGGATCGTCGTGACATTTCTATTCTTCACTCACGGAACGGAGGATTTGCTCGGATGGCCGTGGCCAGCGGGCGAAGTGTTTCCGGGACCGGGGGAAGCGCTCCAAGGGCTCCAGGGCGTCGGGCACGTGATGGAGGTGATCGGAGGCCCCATACTCCTTCTCGGCCTGCTGTCGAAACCGCTGGCCTTCATCTTTTCCGGTGAAATGGCCGTCGCCTACTTCATCAGCCACCAGCCCCGCGCGTTCTGGCCCATCGTGAACCAGGGCGAGGACGCCGTTTTCTTCAGCTTTGCCTTCCTCTACCTTGCGGCGGTGGGCGGAGGTCCCTGGGCACTGGATCGCCTGCTAGGGTGGGGCAAGAATCCGGCACCCACAGAATCGTCAACCGATGCGGCGCCGTAAGCGTTCTGAAAGAATAGCTCTGTCAGGGGCGGATCGCTTCTCACCGGAACGCGTCCGTGTATCTCCGGTGTCCCATGAAAACACTCCTGACAATCGCCTCATATTAGCTCTCAAAAGTGTCTACGAAAGTCTGGGCATACCAGTATCGGGACAGGCTGGAACGGACTCAAAATCCGCGAAGAATTACCGGAGCGGTTCTCCAGACAGGAGCAAGCTTTTAAATGGTATTAGATATTCCCCTTCAACGCGGCCTTTCTCCATCCGATATCCAATATCCAACCAATTAAAGCATTCATTCTAAATATAATGGGCGGTACAAGGCTCGAACTTGTGACCTTTCGGGTGTAAACCGAACGCTCTTCCAACTGAGCTAACCGCCCACAATCTCGAATGTGTCAGCACACGAGGATTCAGGGCGTCATGCCCGATCTCGTATTCCAAGTGGACTGGAGCCACGATTCCCGGCTCAAGCGTCATGGATCCCCGGATCTCGAGGCCCGTGTAGTTTACCCTCTCCGTTGCATCCGCGGTAGCGCAGCCTGCCGGTTCCCCGAGTCGTTGGGCATCCTCTCCATCGTCGCCGGTTTCGGGACGACCCGCGCGTGTGGCTGAGTCCACATCCCTCAACGGACCGTGCCTGTTCCGATTGCCCGGATCGCTCCGTCCCGAACCCTGGATAGAGCAAATGCGCCGTCCACCCGGCGGCGCAATACTGCTGCGAGAAAGCCTCGTTCCATCTGTGCAGTCAATCAGTTATGGATTTTTCTCTGGTCCTCAATTAAAGTCTCCCGACAGGCTTCCGTCCGCCCGCTAAAGCTCTCTCGCATCAACGGGACCCGGATGGAGCAGAGTTGGAGCCTCATGGCCGGTATAACCAAGAAGACAAAGAAGAAGAGTACGAAGCCTTCACCCCGCGCCAGCCGATCGGCAAGCAGCGCTGGCAAACGGGGTGCAAGGGTAAAGAACAAGAGGACATCGATGGCGAACAGCAATAAGAAATCGAAAGCCCCGACAGCAGAAAATCAATCGGCTGATCTCGGCAATCCCAACATCGACGGGGGAGACGGCAACGTCGACAAGATTCGCGACATCCTGTTTGGAGCTCAGAGCCGGGATCTGGAAAAACGAATCGCCCGCCTGGAAGACCGGCTCACCCGGGAAGCGGCGTCCCTGCGCGACGATGCGGGCAAGAAGTTCGAGTCCCTGGAGCGCTACATCAAGAAGGAAGTCGAAGCGCTGTCGGATCGTCTCAAGACGGAACAGGGTGAACGTACTGCAACCGTGAAAGATCTGCGGCGCGACCTGAAGGAGATGTCGGCCTCCCTGGACAAGAAGATCCGTCAACTCGACGATCAGACCGCAAAGACCCAGCGGGCGCTTCGCGAACAGATTCTCGAACAGTCCAAGGCCCTCAGCGCGGAAATGAAGAAGGGGAACGAAGCGATTGTCGCAACCATGGAGGCGCATATCGAGGAGCTTCGAACGGAAAAGACCGATCGCGCCGCGCTCGCGGACCTGTTTGCCGAAATTTCCGTTCGCCTGCAGAATAATTTCAAACTGCCTGGCGTCTAGCGCCGGGACGCGTCCAGCGCGTGCTTCCAATGCCTGAACACCCGCCTGAAGACCAAAACGCCGTCAGCCCGCAGCCGGAGCAGGACCCGATGGTCGAACTGCGCAAGCTGCTGCTGGGCCCTGAGCAGGAAGCCATCGGTGAGCTCAAAGATCGCCTCGACGATCCCAGGCGGCGGGCATCGGAAGTCAGCGCGGTTCTTCCCGACGCGATTTCCACATCAACAGGTGAGCGGACGCTACAGCCCGCACTCACCCCGAGCGTTGAAGAAACAATACGATTGTCGATCAAGCGGGACCCGCAGGTACTGGTGAACGCGATCTTTCCCGTCATTGGCCCGGCGATCCGAAAGTCCATCACCGAAACGTTCACTTCGATGATCGAATCGCTGAACACACTGGTGGAGAGCACCTGCTCGGTGCGTGGACTCCGGTGGCGTTTCGAGGCCTACCAGTCGGGCCGGCCCTTCGCCGAGGTTGCCCTGCTGCACACGCTCGATTACAGTCTCGAGGAGATATTTCTGATCCACGCGGAAACGGGCCTCTTGCTCGAACACGTCGTGGATCCGACGGTTCCCTCCAAAGACGCCCAGACGGTTTCGGCAATGCTTGCGGCAATCCGCGACTTCGTCAAGGATTCCTTCGATACCGGAAATTCCGAGTCACTGGACGGGATCCGGCTCGGTGAGCTCAACGTTCTGGTCGAGCCCGGGCCCCAGGCGTTTATCGTCGGTGTGGTGCGCGGTAACCCGCCGGAAGATCTCAGAGAGCCGCTCAAGGTCGCTCTGGAACAGGTTCACCACAAGTACGGACGGTGGCTTGAGGATTTCGACGGAGACAACAGCCAGTTCCAGGCCGCCATTCCGCTTCTGGAAGCCTGCCTGCTCAAACGCTACGCGATCCCTCCGGAGACCTCGAATCGGATGATGGTTCCAGCCGTGATTCTGGGCGTGTTGGTCACAGGATTCCTGATATTGGAATTCATGGACGTGCGCCGGTGGTCGGGCGCCCTGAGCGCCGTGGATGCGCAAGCGGGAATCATCGTCCTGGACTCGGACCGGGAATTCTGGCGGCAATACCGCGTCGAAGGTTTGCGCGATCCCATGGCCAACGATCCCGAGACTCTGTTCGTCCAGTATGGCATCGAAGCATCGGGAATCAACGCGCGGTGGCATACCTTTTATTCGGACGCGCCGGAGTTCGTCGTCGCGCGTTCTGCCAGACTGCTCGAGGCCCCGGATGGTGTCTCATTCGAATTCGAAAACGGACGGCTGACGGCGTCGGGGACCTCCGACACCGCATGGGCCACCGAAGCGCGACGGCTGGCGGCACTCCTGCCCGGGGTCGTGAACTATGACGATTCCAGTCTGAGTGTCGGCATCGGCGACCACATTCTCGAGCTGGCAGCTGCAATCGAAGCATCTGAGATAACCTTCGCCTCTGGAGAGGCATTTACGGATTCGACATCCGGAATCGTCCTGACGCGAATCGGCGAGACATTCGCCCGCTTGCTCGACGCGGCCGGGGCTGAGAACCTCCAGGTGGGAATGGAGGTTGTCGGCCACACTGACGGCTCCGGCGATCGGGCGGCCAATATTCTGCTTGGCGAGAACCGCGCCCGCGCGGTGGCGGATTCGCTCCGGGCGGACGGCATCGATACGGATGTGATCACGATTCGGGCGGTCGGCGACAGTGAACCCGTCGCCGACGCCGTTTTACCAGTCGACCCAAGAAACCGGAGGGTCACTTTCGAGATAACGCTCAACCAGAACGGTGCGGAGGGCGCGCAATGACACAAAAAAAGGTGTGCATGCTCGGCGCTTTCGCGGTGGGAAAAACCAGCTTGGTGTCGCGCTTCGTCCACTCCACTTTTTCGGAAAAATACCATACGACGGTGGGCGTCAAAGTTGACCGGCATGCGGTGAATGTCGATGGCCGCGATCTCAGCCTGATCCTGTGGGACCTGCACGGGGAGGATGACTTCGAGAGTGTCCGCCAGTCCTACCTCCGGGGCTCGGCCGGATTCCTGCTGGTCGTTGATCCGACACGCTCGGAAACGATGACGACGGCACTGACCGTGCGTGAGAACAACGACGGTGTGCTCGGCGACCTGCCGTTCATCGTGGTGCTCAACAAGAGCGATCTCAAGACGGACTGGGAACTGGACGAAGACGTGATGGGTCAGTTGGCCGACCTGGGCGCAGAGTTCATCGAAGCCAGTGCCAAGACCGGCGACGGGGTCGAGACAGCCTTCATTTCCCTGTCGCGTAGCATGCTGGGAGGCCGCTCCGTTGGCCAGTCCTAGTGGCCTGTAACAGAGACATCGGCAGTGGCGTTCGGAGCGCAACGGGGCCGGATTTCAAGAGGCAACAGGTTGACGACGCGACGTCGCGAGGACGAGGGAATGCCCATACATTCCGAGGAGGAGCGACGACGAAGACAATGCCGTTTCGTTGCAATCAGCCTATGGCCCCTGATCACGGAGTGAAAGGAATCGCGATGCACACACCTGTTCCACTGGAGATTTTCAGCGACTACGTGTGACCCTGGTGCTACCTCAGTACCGGGCGTATTGAACGACTGAAAGAGGCCTTCGATATCAGCATCCGCTGGGTGCACTTCCCGTTGCACCCGGAGACGCCCGCCGAAGGGCGCCTGCTGGAAGACTTGTTTGCTGGAAGCGGCATGGATGTCGACGCCATGAATGCGCGCCTGAAAGGGCGAGCCGATGCCGAGGGCCTGCCCTATGGCGTGCGGACCCATACCTACAATAGCCGACTGGCCCAGGAACTGGCATGTTGGGCGGAAACACAGACCAATGGTGCGGCCATCCACGATGCCGTTTTCAGAGCATATTTCGTGGATGGCCAGAACATTGGAGACATCGAGATCCTCGTCGCCCGGGCTGAATCCGTCGGCCTTTCTCCGGTCGGTGCCCGGGAAGCCCTGGCCGAGGGCCGCTTCCGGGAACAGGTCGATGCGGATTGGGCGAAATCCAGATCTCAGGGAGTGACCGGGGTGCCGACATTCGCCGCGGGAGGGCAACAACTCGTGGGCGCGCATCCCTATGAAGCGCTCGAAGAATTCCTCAAACAACTGGGAACCGGCCCGAGGCGGGCAGGCGGAGCCTGATTGCAACCCGCCCGGCAGGACAGGCCGAGCGACCGGTTGAGCCACGGACTTCCGCCACGCCGACACCCGGACGAGAGCCCGCGGGTGGACGGCTCCTAGGAATCGCAATGATCCTTCCGGATTGATTGCCCTGGCCGGATCGATTGCCCCGGCCGGATCGATTGCCCTAGCCGGATCGATTGCCCCGGCCAGTTCGATTGCAGTGGCGCCGCCCACACTCCTTCGAGCGCGAGCAACGCCGCATTCGGTTCCGACTCAACCGCCGAGGTTGAACACGACTCCAGCCGTGACATTCATATTGGATCGCCATCCGTTGCTGAAGAGTCCGCTTCCCAGCGCCAGTCCGCCGACGTCGAAACGGATGGCCATGCCGGGACTCAAATTGTAGTCAACACCAACCCCGTAACGGGCCGCCGCGGTGCTCAATCCGCCGCCGGTGCGATTGCTGGTGTAATAACCGAATCCGAAGCCGCCGGCCACATATGGGGATATGCGCCCATCCAGAACATCGCGCGCGATCAGCTTGGCGCCAAACGTGTTCGTAATCAGGGTAATGTCATTCTCGAGCGCGTAGGCCCCTGTGAAATTCTCGAATCCGAGCCAACTCATCAGGTTGAACGTCGTATGCATTGCAAAGCCGCTCACACGGTCCGTTGTAAACGCAGTACCGGCGGCGTTGACGCCTTCGACGCCGTAATTGCCATAACCAAACGAAATATCGAGCGATGAAAAGTCCTGTGCGGCGGCCGGCGAAGCGACGGCCACGACTGCCAGCAGAACTAGAGCGATTCGTTTCACCATTGGTTTTCCTCTATCCCTTCCCTGTGATTGACTGTTCGGGCCAGTACGAACAAAAAGTCCGAAAGTCGGTTTAAGTACTCGATGATGAGCGGATCCAGGGCGGTCTCCTGGTCCAGTGTGACCACGCCGCGTTCGGCGCGGCGGCATACCGTCCGGGCCAGATGCAGCATGCCCCCGGCCGGCCCCCCACCCGACAGGATGAATCTCTGGAGTTCGGGGAGGTCCGCCTCATACCGGTCGATCATCGCTTCCAGATTGCTCACCGACTCGCGCGCCAGGCGAGACTTGTCATTCTGAGCATCTCCCGGCTTCGGGTTAGCCAGTTGAGCACCCAGCGTCAACAACTGCCGTTGGATATCATTTAACACCTGGCGGATTGATTCGTCTTCGAGAAAGGCCGTGGCCACTCCCACCGCCGACGCCAACTCATCGACGTTCCCGTAGGCGGTGACACGAATATTGGATTTCCGAACGCGAGTCCCATCGAAGAGCCGGGTCTCACCGCGGTCACCAAACTTCGTATAGATGCGCATGGGGATTGTTCACCTCGATCCGTTATCGCTCCGACAGACGACAACCGTGTTGGACCGAACGCAACTGGAAATGGTTGAATCGGAAGTGATGAACGCCGATGAGGAATGGATTGTACCGCACATCGTATTCCAGAATGGCCGGCGGCCATCCTGCACAGTGTAGCAACACTACCCCGGAGAGAGAAGCCCGCGGGTATATGCCAGTCGCTACGGTCTCTGTAACGGGCGTCCGGACCTGAGATCTTTCGCTGCCCTCCGCGTCGGGAAACTCGGCCAACATCAGCCGCCCGTGGCCCAGACTCAGACGCAGCATCTCTGAGGCTTGTTCTCCGTTCATCTTTCCTTGATTGATCTGGTTCAACACCAGTAACCGCTTCTGTTCCTTTGAGTTCAATGTGACTGTCTCCATAATCCCGACCGGTTGACGGAATCACTGAACAGTTATCGGGTGACACAATCATTGAACAATTACAAGAACTCGGGTTTGACTTGACTTTCCTCTCAGCGCTCTCTAAAATCCGACCGGTTTTTCGCTCCGTCTGTTTTTGAGCTGACTGTATGCCGAAAGCACTAGCACCACAAACACTTACAGGCCTTGCACGCGCCCTGGCAAAGCACGGCGAACGTGCGTTCGTCGTCACCCACGCCAACTCCAAGACCAAAAGTATCGCCAACCGAGTGCTGGTTGCGGTGGGTGGCATTCGCGGATTCGATGAAATTGGCACCCGGAGACGGAAGGTCACGATCGGCGCCGGTGCCCATTTCGGCGAAGTCTTGCGGCAGGTCAGGGGGGAAAACGGTCTCTTGAAGCAGGCCATATCGATGATGGCCAACCCCCTCGTCCGCAATCGGGTCACCGTGCTTGCCGCACTCTTTCCGGATTCGCACTACTTCGACCTGGCCACGGCTCTGGTCAACTTGCGGGCGGATGTCCGTGTGCAGTCGGTTAAGGGCAGCCATATCATGACGATCAACGATTACCTTCTGGCCGCGGCACATGGCATGCGTCCTGGTGAATTTCCTGCGGCGGTAGCGTTTCCAGTATTGGATCCAAAGTGGCGGGTGGGTTTTTTCCGAGTGAATCCGGGGGGGGGACGACCGACGGTGTCGGCATCCGTACGGACCGTGCTGCGGCGCAATGTCGCCGTGGACCCGGAAATCGTGGTGTCCAGTTCCACGGTGATCCCCGTACATGCGCCCACAGCCTCGCGGGCCCTGAACCGACAAGCTCTCAGCGAGAAAAACGTCAAGAGGGTCGCCGCAATCGCGGCGGAAGAACTCCTGGAAATGGCGGATTTAGAAGAAGATCCCTACGAACAGAGCTTGATCGAAGTCGCCGTTTCCCGGGCCGTCCGACGAGTGAACGAAACACCCTGACCGATCCGGACCGGGAACGATCCTATTTCCTGAGAGCGGCATACGGGCTCACCTCGGTATATAGCACCCCGCATTCCTGACAGCGGAGTACATCGACGCCTTTACCCGCCTCTTGCGCGACTTCGGGCTCAAGCGTCGTAATTTGCTTGAGCTTACCGCCGCAGTATGGCTTCTTGGGGGAAGGTCCCGGTTCATTGCACACGGTCTGTCGTGGTGATTTTTCCTTCATGTCTGGTTAGCCTCCTCGCCCCGCCTGTTCCATCCAGCTGTGGCAGCGCCCCCGCCCTTGGGGGCATTGGCCCAGCGGCATGCCTGTCGTCACGATAACAGCCGCATGCGTCCAGTCACGATAACACTGGCACCGTGGAAGCCTGTCCTCTATCGGGGTGTCGCAATCTCATTGTAGCAGCCCCGAGTCGAGTCGTTCGGCGCTTCGCACTGGTGTGTGCGCACCCGATTGGATCCGCTCGCGCGATATGTGCGGGACAACGGGGATCAGCCCCACTTGAGTTTCCCGCGCAACACATCGAAATAGCTCTTCCCAATCGGAGCAATGAGCCGGACCCGTTGCGGTGCAGTGCGAATTTCCAGCTTATCGCCACCTTCCAGCAACAAACCCAATTGACCGTCGACGGTGGCGTAGACGCCCTCTTCCCCTTGCGAATTGAAGATTATAACGATTCGAACACTTTCCGGCAGCACGATGGGGCGGTTCGTCAACGTGTGCGAACAAATTGGAGTCATCACAACGGCCGTCAATCTCGGGTGGACAATGGGCCCGCCGGCGGAAAGGTTGTACGCTGTGGATCCCGTTGGTGTCGCGACGATCAATCCATCCGCACGAAAGGTGGACATGTAGGCGTCATCCACCCGCACCTCCACTTCGATCATACGTGCGGGTGTTCCCTTATTGATGACGACGTCATTCAGCGCACGGTGCGACGCGATCGGACTGCCACTGCGCATCTGCGTCACATCGATCATCATCCGAAGATCGCTGGCGAATTCTCCGGCGAGAACGTGTTCCAGGTCGGTATACAGCTCCTCAATCGTGACCGCCGTGAGAAAACCCAGCCCACCATAGTTGATGGCCAGTATCGGTGTTTCGCGGCCGTCCAGAAGGCGCGCGGCCGCCAGCAGCGTTCCGTCCCCACCAATAACAACCGTCAGATCGGAGCGGCTGCCGAATTCCGCATCGCTCACACCGGCATCGACCCGGCCACTCTGCCGTGCGGTTTCAGCCTCCAGGCAGACGTCGATCCGACGCTCGGAAAACCAATCGGTCAGCCGGGCCGCAATCTGGGCGACGTCGGGCGCGCCTGGCTTCGTGATAATACCAACGGTTTCAATTTTCATCGTCTTTCGAACAGGACGAAAAACTCCCTGTTACCTTGTTTTCCCGTGATCTGGGATGGGCAGGTTGCACGATGTCGCAGGTCGAGCTCTTCCGCTGCCGCAATCACCGAAGCAATCGCCTCATCGTGCAACCGGGAGTCCGCCACAACGCCCCCGCGCGGAACCTTCCCGCGTCCGACCTCGAACTGCGGTTTCACCAGCGTCAGGCACCGCGCACCCCCGGGGAGGATGCGCGCGATCGGAGGCAGGATCTTGGTCAGGGATATGAATGAGACGTCTACGGTGACCAGATCCAGAGGCTCGGAGATCCAATCCGGTTCCATGTACCGCGCATTGCCTTCAACCTGGGTCACGCGCGGATCTGATTGCAGCTTCCAATCCATTTGTGTGGCGTCCACGTCCACGGAATATACCCGGTCCACGCCCCGAAGGAGGAGACAGTGGGTGAAACCGCCCGTGGAGGACCCGATGTCGGCCGTAATCCACCCTGCAGGGTTAATGCCCAATGTATCCAGCGCGCCGGCGAGTTTGACTCCGCCGCGGCCGACGAACGGATGCGGCGGCCGGCGTAACCGTACGGGGGCATTCCGATCCACGCCAGTGCCCGCTTTTCGAACCGGCATGTCTTCAACAAGCACGTCGCCCGCCATGATCAGTGCGCGGGCCCGCTCGCGCGACTCGACCAGTCCGCGGTCGACGAGCAATTTATCGATTCGGGTTTTGGTCAATGGGAGCGCGTCTCCACATAATCGGCGATCTCCATCAGCAAACCGGCGCCGTCACCGATATGCGCCACGGCATCGTGGGCGCTCGCGGTCAATTCGCGCACCCTCAGCCGGGATTCATCCATCCCGTGCATCTCTGGGTAGGTTGCCTTTTTCTGATCCCGGTCCTTTCCGGGGGTCTTACCCAGATCATGCTCTCGCCCAGTTATATCCAGAATGTCGTCAACGATCTGAAAAGCAAGTCCAATATGCTGGCCGTACTCCCGAATCCGTCGCACTGCATCCGGCCCGGCCTCACCGAGGTGCGCACCGATGACGATCGAAGCCTCGATCAGCGCACCGGTCTTGGAGCGGTGGATCAGGTCGAGATGTTCAGAATCGAGCGGTGTGGCTGCCCCTTCAATGTCGAGAACCTGACCACCGATCATTCCCTTCCGGCTGCCGGCGGCTACGGCAAGGGCCGTGAGCGCACCCAGAATCCTCTCGGGAGGAAAGCGATCGCAACCCGAAATTGTCTCAAACGCGAGCGTGAGTAAGGCATCACCCGCCAGGATCGCAGTCGCCTCGCCAAACTTTCTGTGGCAGGAAGGCATACCGCGACGGAAATCGTCATCGTCCATGGCCGGAAGGTCATCGTGGATCAGGGAATAGGTGTGCACCAGTTCCAGGGATGCCGCAACAGGCAGAATGATTTCCCAATCGGAACGAAACGCCGAGTAGCCGGCAACGCAGAGCGCAGGCCGGAGTCGCTTGCCGCCGGCAAACACGCTGTAGTGCATCGCCTGGTGGAGCTTTGTCGGGACGTGGGCTTCTGGAGGAAGAATCTGGCCCAGAGTCTCTGCAATCGCAGGCAATGTCTGTTCGAAGAAGGCGGCAATGTTGGCGGTCTTCACTCGTGCTCGTGGAGCGATGGGGCTCCGGCGTCGAATCCGACGGGAGTGACGTCACCGGACGCGTCTTTGAGCAGAACTTCGACACGACGCTGGGCCTGCTCCAGTTTGCCGTGACAAAACCGTGATAGACCGATGCCCTCTTCAAAGAGCCGCAGCGCATTGTCCAGGCCAAGCTCACCGTCTTCCAAAGACCGCACGATCTCCTCGAGCCGCCCGAGCGCCGATTCGAAGTCCTGCGGTGGGTCCGGGATAGGGTCACTCATGGGACCGATTTTATCCCATCGCTGATACAAACTGAAACGCGGGTCTTGCTCCATTCGAAAACGCAGGTCGTTTTCTGACCGGTTTGAGTCATATCCGGGCACGGGCACCACAGATGAGAGGCTTTCACGGATCGTTCTCATTCGCCGCAGGGGTTTGATCACGACTGTAGGGCGGACACGGGCCCATGGGCCGGCTCTGACGATGGGTCTCCCGGGTCTGGGCGCGACGATGGTTGCGCACAACGCATCCGATCAGGAAACCCGCACCGGTTGAGTGGTTCGTGCACAGCCCTGCAAAATATTCACGACTTCCCCCTTTTCTCGTGGTGAGCTCGATGCGATCCTCTTGTATTCTATGGACAGCATGCGTCACACACTCATAGCCTGGCTCGGTTTCAGCGTCATGATCACAGGGTGTCTGCCGGAACCGGAACCCGCAATCGACGAGGCAACCGTACTTTCCGACCGCACTTCCCTCCGCATCGACGCCTCGGCTTCGGCGCGAACGATGTATACACTGGACGAAGGTGAGCGGGTTTCGATCATTGAGAAACGCGGAACCTGGTACCGCGTTCGCGATCGCGACCAGATCGAAGGCTGGATGGATGAGAGCACGATTCTGAGCGATCGCTCGATGGCAGAAATGCAACGGAACGTACTTGAAGCCGCGACTCTGCCGATTCAGAACACCGCGCGTGCGCTTGAAATCGTGAACTTAAGGCTGGACCCGGGGCGGGACACCGATATCATCCGACGGCTTCGCCGGGGTACAACGCTGGAGGTCCTCGATCGCAGGACGACCCCCCGCCCTGACAGCGAGGCGACTGACATCTGGTTCAAAGTCCGTCCGTCGGATAGCGAGGTCGGCTGGGTTTACGCACAGCTGATCGAATTCGATACCCCGGAACCACTCGCCGGGTTCACGGAGGGCCGCATCTATGTGGCGGTTCAGAAACTCCGTCAAGTCGAGGATCCCGGTGCCGGCGTAATCGATTGGTACGTTGTAGCGGAGCGGCGGACCGACACTGGAGTTGAGACCGCTTATGACGGTATTCGCGTCTTCGTCTGGAATCTTCGGGAACACCAGTACGAAACAACGCTCCGGCTCCGGAATCTCCGGGGCACCTATCCGCTTGAACGGACGGGTGACACAGATAATCCGGGTTTTCGATTTCATGTCGAGGCGGCCGATGGCAGTAAGGTTGCGCGGGAATTCGTCATGCGGCAAACGCTGCCACGCGAAGTGCGTGAGTAGAGCCGCGGAAACGAATACGGCCCGAACGTCCTCAGCCCGACGGGCGCTGTGAATTCTGTGAGGGCTGTTCACACGGGCTAAATGTAAAACACCAGCAAGGCATCGAATCCGTGTCTCCGGAAGACTTCCGGAGGTTCCACCCAGCAGATCGGATCATGATACTCGGGTTGGGAACAGAGGCAGAGACCACAGTGCGGACAATTCTTGGTCCGAGGCCCGGACCGGCAGCAGCACCATAGGGCGCCGAATACATCAAAGCGGCAACGACACCGGGGGCATCGGACCCAGTGTGAGTCGGACACCCAGTTCCCCATCCCATTTGCACGCGCTTCCATGGGGATCGTGATGCACGTTGGCATCCTTATCACAGTTCTGCCGCTACCGACACATCCAGGGGGCGTGCCCCGTTGGACACCCTTAAAGTGACGAAGACTGCGATTAAAAGGAGCGGACGGAAAGACGGACGCTTACTCCGATCGATCTGAAGGGGCTACAAAATCGGTTTTGCTCAAGGGGAGGTTCTTTTTTGACCGATGGGTTTGGGCCTGAGACACACTCCGGACGGTCTCCAGGCGCACAGCTGTGGCCGCTTCCTGACGGTATTCCTTGAGTTTGTACTGGATCTTGCGAACGCTCATTTGCAGGATTCTGGCAGCACGGCTTGTGGATCCATCCGCCGCTTCAAGAGTGCGCAATATGGCCTCTTTCTCAACTTCATGAATTGTGGCACCCAGCACCAGGACATCCGGATTGGATCCGCGGGGCTCGGGCAATGAAGGGATGTCTTTGTCTCCCAACACCGGGCCTTCCGCATCCGAGACGGCGTGACCGATCATGTCCTTCAGCTCACGGACGTTTCCGGGCCAATCGTACTGCATCAACCGCGCCAGTGCGGATGCGGACACTCCGTTGAGCACCTTACCCTCCATGCGGGCGCTGATTCGGACATACTGGTCGACAATAATCGGAATATCAGACCGGCGCTGTCGAAGGGCAGGCACCGAAATCTGGATCCTCTGCAACCGATCGAACAGCTCCCGATTGAAGCGGCCCGCGCGCACCGGCTCTTCCAGTTCACAGCCCGATGTCGCAATAATACGAACGTCGAGGGCTCTCTCGTCGTGGGCATCCGCTTTAACGCTGCCTCGAGTCAGAAATCGCAGCAACTTTCCCTGCGTCCGTCGGTCCAGCGCGCCAACTTCATCGAGCAGCAGGGTGCCACCATCACATTTTTCGAGACAACCCGGGTGCCGGCCGCCCCCACCCGCGCCGTGTTGATCGCGGTAACCGAACAGTTCCCGATCCATTACCGATTCACTCAGTCCCGAGCAACCGAGACTCATGAAACGCGCATGGCTGCGCGCGCTGGAATTGTGAATCAGCCGGCCGATCAAGCGCTTGCCAGCACCCGCCTCACCAATCAACGTCAGGTGATCGCCACGACGCGCGACCTGATCCACAATCTTGAGCACAGCCTGAATCTCTGGACTGGAACCATATACCCGGGCGTCGGCCTCCGGATCCGAGCGATCCATGATTGGCCGTGACCGGGCCTCCGAATTTCTCACGGCCAGTTCGACTTCCCAACCCTCGACCGGCTTTCGGAGATATCCGGTCGCGCCCCTGTCCAGGGCTTCGCGCGCCATCCGCATCGAGTTCTTGCCCGCGAGCACAACGATACTGCCCCCAAAACCCGACTGCCGCAGTCGGGCCATCCAGTCCAGGAAGTCGGTCCCGGTTGCGTCGAGGTCGGCGAAGATCAACTCGGGTGGTTCGTCCTCAATCCGCAGTCCGGCTTGCTCCAGCATCGCGGCACTGGCGTATCTGACTGCACACCCGTTGAGTGATTCAGTCAGGACGGATTCAAGTCTCTGATCGTCGCCAAGAATTAGAACTTGGGTTATCGCTGTCGGCATCGTCCAACAAGTATCGTGGTTCGCCCCTTCCCGAAAGACAGGAGTCCGGGTCGGGTGCATAAGATTCCTGCATGACGGGCGTTTCGAAAACACAACGCTCCACCCACCCTCCCTCGCACATTGGAAAGGGTTCAGCGGGAGCGCGTCCGTCGGTCGGCCGCATCGCGCACTATTTGCTCAAACGAAACCGGAGATATCGATCGAGGTACTACGAAGAAGAAACGGATAAGAACTTTTGCCGCTACTCGTGCACGACTCGACTGCTGCCGATACCAGGTCCGATCCAGACACCTATCAAAAAACACCGCCGCATTCCTGAGCAGTCTGGAAGCTGTCGGCACCGGTTTATGTAACGGGCTACCTCCGGTGGTTCCCAGCGTAGCGAATCGCAGTGAACGCTGTCGGGACCAGAAGAGGCAGAAATCGTATCGATTGTCTCCGGAACAGGGTGCCTAGGGTATTACCTCGGCAGAGGAGAATCAAGCGGAATTCACTCCACGAACGCACACAAAATGAAAGCACAGCACAAAGGCAAGACAGACAGCGATTATTGCGAGCAAAACCTCCAGACGAAGCAGTCCTATTCCTTCGAAAATCAGTCCGAAAAAAAGCAGACTGCGCAATAAACGCATGGTTCGATCGTGCTCCGGTTGTCTCTTGTTCGTCTTTATCGTCAGATTCGAACCCGGGCTTTAGTGACACCTGGTGCTGTGGGGGATGCAAATCAATCGCAACACCCGACCCCGAGCGATCCAGTGCGATGCACGTCCGAATGTGCGGAAGCATCTGCACTGAATGTACCGCAGGCGAATCCCACGGCCATTCACGTGGCACCGGGTCACCGTCTGCGATGGCGCACAGCTTGTCCGAGGGGAAGCTCCGTCCGGTGGATGCGCCATGGCGCATCCATTCGGCTTCCACCCCGCTTCCATCCCGCTTCCATCCGGCTTCCACCACTTCCCTTCCTCCCATCAAATCCATCGCCCGCTTTCATCGCTTTCATCGCTTCCATCACTTCAATCCCTTCCGTGGCGTTGATTTCGGGGTGCACATTCTTCGCCCATAGTGGATCCCGTGCGCTATGGCGCTACGCGAAGGTGCCGCGGGGAGGGCGTTTCGCGAAGATTCTCGCCAACGCAGGCCAGGCATGGATCCGACCAATCTATTCTGAGCTGGATGCGGGGAGGGTGCATCCGGGCACAAAAAAAACCCCGCGGCTCGGCCGCGGGGAGAGTGGGATGGTGGAGGAAATCTATCTTTTAGACACCACTCACTGATAAGAGGCTACTCGCCCTACCAGAAAAAAGTCAATTAAATAAAAACTGAATCATCGATCTCCGGAAATCTGCGCGACCTCTGCCCGCGGTCGGAGGCACGCCAATGTGGACCCGAACCCTGCGCTGGAGGGGCCTGAAACTACTGTGCTTTAAAGCGGAAAGACCCATCGGGAGCCTTCTCCCGAAACTGTGAGTGACAGTTGGCGCATGATTTCTGGATGCTTCCGTGTGCCGTCCCGGCAGCCTCCAGATTATTCGCATTGGCGGCCGCAACGGCCTCGGCGGCTGCGGCGGCCGCTTTGGTCGCAATCATTACCGCAGGATCGAGGTTCATCCGTTCGTAAATCGGAATCGCTTCTCTGAACAACCCTTCCAGGTTTTCGGCTTGCCCAGCCGCAACCCCACTGTCGCCGGCTGCAATACTTGATTCCAGGGCCCGCCGGGCAGCGGACACGTCCTGCATGATATCGGCATGATCGCGCTGCAAAGCCGTCCCGCTAACCGCCATCGCCAGAATAAAGCAGAGCCCAATCAGAAACGAAGCGTTCCGCATACTAATTCCCCTTTACGACTACTCTTGGTGTTCCGGTCCCAGCAGCAGCACTTCTGAGAGAGAATATGCAAATATAGTCAAATGGTCGATCCAAATCAAACATTCAGGACTCTCCCGACCGCGTGGGATTCAGATCATTAATGATCTTTGTGATTTCAGGAACGATCTCAAAAAGATCGCCCACAACGCCATACTGAGCGACCTTGAAGATCGGAGCATCGGGGTCTTTGTTGATTGCGACAATGCACTGGGCCGCCTGCATGCCCACCAGATGCTGGATTGCTCCGGAAATGCCAATCGCGAAATACAGTTTCGGAGCAACCGTTTGCCCGGAACTCCCGATCTGGTGCTCGCGAGGCAGCCAACCGGCATCCACCACGGGCCGGGATGCCCCCACTGCGCCTCCCAATGCCCGGGCCAATTCGACAATTAGCCCCACGTTCTCGCGTGCCTTAAGCCCCCGGCCACCGGACACAATTGTGGACGCCGACCCGAAGTCGATATCGCCGATGGGGGCATCTTCCCTGCCGAGGACTCTCTGACGGATCTGCACCTCGCCCAGTTGGAGACGAAGTGTCTCTGGCTCGACGCGCTCTTCTTCAGGAACGTCGTTGGCTGGAAACGCACCCGGAACAATGGTTGCAAAATAAGGCGCCTCCCCACGGGGCGACACGCGCATGTTCATCTTGGCATTGAAGATCTGACGCGTCACGACCAGCCGTTCGCCCTGCTTCTCGAAATCGACACATGCCGCCACCAGCCCCTGCCTCAAGTTGGCGGCCATGCGCGGAAGCAGATCGGGCCCGATACCCGCATGCCCCGCCACTACAAGATAGGGCCGGGCGTTCCGCACAGCATCGGTCACGCCGTTCAGCACGGATCGGAGCGCGGCGACAAACGCATCGGGGCTATAGCTGACAAGCCTCGGGTCGTCGACGATGAACACCCGTTCTATGCCACGGGCACCCAATTCCGGAATCAGCCCCTCCACGGCGGAACCGAGGACTACGGCCCCCACCGGTTCGTCAAGTTCCTGTCCAAGGTGCCGGGCCAGACCCAGCAATTCTGCCGTAAGGGGCTTGAATTTCCCTGCTTCGTGATCGGCTAGAGCCAATATCAAAACAACACACCTACAAAGCTTTCGCTTCGTTCCTCAATTTCTCCACCAGTTTGACCGCGGCTTCGGTGGGACTTCCGGTAATGACCTCGACATTGCCCTTGCGTTCCGGCACATACACGCCAATCACGTCATACATCCCCCCGGCCGGGCCGACGGTCTCTGGTCCCAGTCCCAGATCTTCCATTCCCCACTTGAGGATTTCCTTCTTTTTTGCAGCCATGATTCCCTTGAGCGATGGATAGCGCGGCTGGTTAATCCCATACTGAAGGGTCAAGACACAAGGCGTTTCCACTTCAACCCGCTCGATCACGCCACCTTCCAACTCCCGTTTCACCTGAACCCGCCCGTCTTCCGGCCGAGCATCCACCGCGAAAACGACAGAGGTGTGCGGCCATCCGAGTAACTCTGCCACCATGATTCCCGTCGTACCGGTTCCGAGATCATCGGACTGCACTCCCGTGAGGACCATGTCGGCTCCCCCATCGTTCTCGATCGCTCGAGCGATGATCTGTGCCGTCACAAACTCGTCAGAACCTGCGAAACGTCCATCCGAAAGAAAGATCGCACGATCCGCCCCAGTGGCCAGGCCGGAGCGCAGCACCCGTAGAGTGGATTCCTGCCCCACGGAAATGGCAACCACTTCCCCGCCGTGCTGTTCCTTGAGGACGAGAGCCTCCTCAAGAGCGTAACTGTCGGCTTCGTTGACGACGAAGCTCAGGTCCGAATCTCTGACCCAGTTCTTGCTGTCGTTGACAACAAGGCGCGAGGCGGGATCCGGGACCGGTTTCATGCACGCGATAATTTTCAATGGTTTCTCCAGCGGCAGAGCCCCCGCGCACCCTGCGCTTCGGATGAAGACGATGCAGTGTAGCAGAGCGGTGCGACAGGGCTGGACCCACTCGCCACTACTAAGAACGGATCGAACGCATCATCCATCGTCATCCATCTGTATCCGGCACTCCCCCGGGTCGTGCTCTCGAGGGATTGGTGAGAAGATAGGCCCGCGCGATCCAGGGCTTGAAACCCTGGCTCCACCAGAGACCGTTCGCCGGTTCATTAATGATTTCAAAGGTTGTCTCAAGCGCCGTTGCGCCACGGACCTCGGCGCGCTCGATCACATACTGCACCAAGCGCGTCGCGACCCCAAGTCTGCGATGGGACTCCAACACATACACCACGTCGATCAGGCCGACCCGCCGCCTTTTGAGAATGGGAGGGTCCGACTCCCAGTCGCCGATTCGTCCCAGCACAAAACCGGCAAAATCACCTTCCCGTTCCCCGACATATCCCAGGGATTGTCGGTCCCGAAACCGATCGGACAGCCACCGGGTCAGCACCCGGCCCGCGTCGTCCCGCACGGGTGCGTCGGCCAGGGCGACACGCGCGTAGGCACCCAGCCAAAGCGAACTGATCCGCTCGAAATCCGAAGGCTGCCAGTCTCGAACGCCGATTTCCATAAGGATTCCCATTATGTTACGTTATACCCGTCTTTCGGGGTCCTCGCCGCTATCCGGGAAAGTGCCTGGCTCCATTTTTGGAGCGGATGAGGATTCGGGACCGGAGGCGCGTTGGGTGGCCGACGGTGCGAGTGAAATCAAGTATCAGGTCCCCTTCCGGCTTCCGATTTGACACGCCGGGACCTTTGATTGGTGCCCGTATCAAGAAAGACAATACGTCCCGGGCACGAGATGACGCCGTAGGAACGCCGGATGGCTGCAAGCAATAAACCCAACAGGAACATCTATACCACCCACGAGGTCAGCAAGTTACTGCAGGTCAATCCCCGCTCCGTGATCAACTGGATCGAGCAGGATCTGCTCACTTCCTATCGGACACCGGGCGGACATCGACGCATCAGTCGGGATGACCTGATGGCGTTCCTCCGAAATCACCAGATCCCCATTCCACCCGGACTTTCCGAAGAGAAGCTCAAGGTGCTGATCGTTGAGGACGAGGACAGCATCGTCAAAATACTGAAGATGTTCTTCGAGCGCCAGAATACCTATGAGGTTCACTCGGCCTCGGATGGCATTACCGCCTTGATCGATATTGGACGCTCGCATCCGAACCTCATCATCCTGGATATACTGATCCCGGGTGTGGATGGACTTGAGGTGTGCCGCCGTATCAAGGAAAATCCGGCAAACCAAGCAGCGATCATCGCGATGAGTGGACGACCGGAAATCGAGTCCAAGATTCTCCAGGCCGGCGCGGACTGCTTCTTGCCCAAACCTCTTGATCTGGATCGTTTGCTCGACGAGTCAAAGCGCTTACTGCGAATTCTGTGACCTGTGAACGGATTCCGGCCATCCAACGGGCCGGCCATATACAGTCCACAACATGTTATTCGCGCCCGTAGCTCAGCTGGATAGAGCGTCGGACTACGAATCCGAAGGTCACAGGTTCGAATCCTGTCGGGCGTATTTCGAATCGGACAGATACGGATAGATACTCTCGACCCGTGCGCAGCCGGTTGCGTTTTGGTTTAGAGAGGCGAAAATCCACTTTGTCGCGGTAGGGACGACCATCACTGGTCGCCCCCTCGCAGGTCCGAGCGAGGGGCTTCTGCGTTCCCGGACGGAAGCGACGGTGGAGTCACGATGCGGACGCGTCTAGTCGGGCAACCGATGGCGCGTGAAGAACTCCCACATTACGGCGGTCGCGTCGACCTGGTCACGGGGCCAGGTATGGCCGAGGCCTTCGATGCGGACTAACCGGACCTCGGCGCCGCCCTCACATCCCTCGTATCGCATTGTGGACAGCGGGCCTGCGGGGTCCTCGAAAATCACTTCGGAATCGCATCCGTTGTGGTCGGCCCAACCGGCAAGCGCCTCGGGAACGCTTTCCTGCCACTCCGGGCCGCGGCCCTCGGCATGACCGTCGTAGGTGTTCTGCGGGTCGGCCAGCCCATGGAATGTCACGACCGGTACCGGACGTCCTCCGCACGGGCCCGGCCACCGGAGGCCGGCCACCGGCGCAATCGCCGCGATCTGATCATTAAAACGGCATCCGAGCAGTGAGGTCATGCGCGCGCCGCCTGAAAAACCTGTCGAGTAAACCCGCGTGCGATCGATGCAGGCGAGGGATCCGGCACTGGCGATGACATCGGCAACGTAGGCAACGTCGTCGGCACGGCCTTCGGTTATCGGCACGTTCCACCGTCGGCCGGTGTCGGCCTCCAGCGTCGCTACGAGGAAGCCCTCGCGTTCAGCAAGCATCTCCAGACCGCTGGTCCGCGCCTGCCCTTCGGCGTTGCCGCCGCTTCCGTGCAGGTCGAGCACGAGCGGCAGGGGGGTCGAGTGATTGGATGGAACGAACAGCCGGTATTGCCGTGGTCGGTCTCCGGACCGGACCTGTTGCTCGGATACGCCAGTCGCCGGATTCAAAACACATTCTTCCAACACTGGTGTCTGCGCCATCACGTTGGAGGATATCCCCAGTGCCAGCAACAGGAGGAGGGGGAGGTGAAACGTTTGGAGCCTCATCATGGCTGGCAGTCTATCGGAAGGAAGGCCCGCATTCAACGCTGGACAATTGGCGGATAAGAGCCCTTTAGCCAGTCGTCACAAGGCACCCCAAGGAATTTGTCCTGTGTCGTCCAGCCGGACCCGTTCGAGGACGAAGATTCGAGCGCACTCATGCTTCTCGAGGCAGCAGATCGCCGCAAATTTGGGGTGGTTGCAAGCAGCTCCGAGCAGTCCGATGCCTGTATTACACCGACTCGGAACATTTGCTACACCCGAAATGTGGGGCTTCCTGGAGGAATCCTTTTTACCGTTACGCCGACTGTGCAGGCATAAGAACCGCCATTGGCTCATCGGCGATAGCCTCCGTCATAGCGAGTGCAACCGAGGGAGCCATCGGGCCACCGCTTCGGAGTGGCGCTATAATACCTAGCATGAAGGGAGTTCAGTTTATCGTTGATGAGGGTGGCGAAAAGAAGGCGGCTGTGATCGACCTCAAGAAGCACGCTGAATTGTGGGAGGATTTCTACGACCGCGCGTTAGCTGAAGCCCGGAAGAACGAACCACGCGAGTCACTGGAATCGGTCAAGAAACGCCTGTCAAGACGTTCCAAACGGGACGCGCGTGACTGACTGGTCGATCGTCTTCGCCCGCTCCGCCAGAAAGGAACTCGAGCGACTCCCCGAAGCCCATCGGGGACGAATGCTCACCAAAATTGAAGCACTGACGACGAACCCCCGTCCTCACGGCACCAGGAAACTCAAAGGCTCACCCGATCTCTGGAGATTGAGATCTGGTGAATACCGTGTTGTCTATGCGCTCGACGACGCCGAGCGAGTCGTCGATATCGTCGCGGTCAGACATCGGAAAGAGGCGTACCGATAATCCACGGGCGAGGACTTCACCCGCTACTTCGGTAGCGGATAAGCGTTCAAGCATGGGCTGACGACTATGGCAGCGCTGTCAACGTCGTCGTATGGGTGTTATGTCAACCCGCGTCGCAGCCGAAGGCCGTCGCGCGGCACTCGGGCTTCGCGTTCCAGTCGTGCCAGTCTTTCTTCATCCCCCGGAGAACTCCGACGGCAGAACCTTGATCGCGACCTCGCGCCCGAGCTTCGTGTCGCGGGTTCAATACACCTCGCCCATTCCGCCCTTACCGAGCAGATCGACGACTTCGTAAGGACCGAGCCTCGAACCGGATTCGAAGGGCATAAACCGTTCACTCCAACTGGGTTGTCCGTCGGGCCACAAAACAGGCTAAAGGTTATGGGTCGAAGGAATGCGCTTGGCGACTGGCACATAACCATGGATGGAAGAGAAGAAGGAATCGACCAAGTGGTCGATGCGTTTATAGCGCCCTTAGATCCCGATGTGCTGGTGGAGGTACCGCCCCACGATGAAAAACAGATTGGACCCGCTATGCTTATCGGCACCCAGCAGGTCCGGCAATGGGCCGATAAGTTTGCGAGATCTAATGTCGAGATTAGCTATTATCTAAAACGTCAGACCGAAAAGGAAGTCGAAGGAGAACGGATGGTCTACTCCAAGGTGTTGCCTTGGGGCGGACTGGGTATTTCGTTCCCCATCATCGCAGACTATGCTGATCGTGAGGATCGTCGAAGGTTTATGGAGGTGGGAGCCGTATTCATACAGTACGGAGAGGATGGAAAAATTCAGCGCTTCCGTCTTATGCAAGCCGAAAAAGAGGAGGTTCTGGAGGATTAGTTTTCAGTTAGGATTTGATAAGGAAACCGTCGACGGATTGGCGGCATCCTCAGCAATCGCAGCCGCATTATTCACCTCCCGATTCTTCCTCTAGTGGTCCCCGTCACAATTAATGTACCCATCAAATGTCGGGAATCAGAACTTCATCAGTGAACGGATTCATCCTGACGCACAGCGATTATCTTAGTACTCTGGACGCCTCGGCTCCGCCTCTTCAATATGAAGGCGGTCCCCAGCACGGGGGACCGTGCAGGGCCCTTATGGGACCCGGTGCGACGTTTCACCTATCCCCATAGGCATCGCCATCAGGAAGATGGCGAGGGTCGCCGGTCGTTCAGACAGGATGTCTGAATGAACGACCGAGCGTATCTTTAGTTGGCGAACTGCTGACTCAGGAGATCAACTGGCTTGCGCAGAGGACAGGAAAACGCAGCACTCATGATAAGTTACAATCCGTTTGGCGGGGACCTCTAGCTTCCAGATGTAGCTCCGACATTGTTTCAGCGCTTGGTGATCCCCCATACTGCAAATTGTATTGATTTATGTATTCTGAAATGCATCACGAGGAGGCGAAATGCGAATCAGAAGAAAGAAAGGCCGAATAGGATTTCTCGTGGTCCCTGCGATCACAGCCACCATACTGGCCGCTGCTGTGGCTGAGCCGGCCTCATCGCAAAGTGCGGGCTCAGGTCGACTGGTTTCCGTCCAGCATTTTCCCGACGCCGAGTTGTGCACGTGGGACACCCCGTTGGAACCGCAGTTCGATACCCGTTTAACGGCCTTGCTGCAGCGTGAAAATCAGATAGCGGCCATGCAACAGCAGATACCAGGGCCGGGCCCCCGTGCCGGGAGTACTGAGAGAGTTCTCGAGCCTGTACGCACGATCCGGGATCTCGAGCCCACCTACAGTGCCATCGGGCTCGACCTGCGCAACGATGAGATCATTCTCCAGGACAACAATTTGTGGTCGTACCGTGTCTTCAACCGGCTGGACAATACTCCCTCCACCGCCAGGTTCACCGAACCGAAGCGCCAGGTCCAGGGCGATCAAACGCAGATCCAGTTCAACAACGGCCTGTATATCGACCCGAATAACAGTGACATCTATTCCCTTGAATCCGACGTAGGCGACAAGATGATCGTGTTTTCTCACGACGCCAACGGCAATGTCTCTCCGAAACGCGTACTGCACACGCTTCATCGGGTCTACAACATCGCTGTTGACGAAGCGAGATCCGAACTTTTCGTAACCGTCGAGTTTCCGCCCGAGGTTGACGTCTATCACAAGGACGCTTCGGGCGAGGATCTGCCCATTCGAAGACTCGTGGGACCGAATACAGGGCTGAACTCCGTCCACGGCATCGCCGTCGACGAAGAAAACCAACTCATGTACGTGAACACCTGGGGCCACTACAGCGACTTCACAACGCCCGGCACCGGGGGGTATGAGGACCCTGCAATCAAGATTTACGCTCTCCACGCGAGCGGCGACACGCCTCCGCTGAGGGTCATCCAGGGCGACCAGACCCAGCTGAACTGGCCCGCCGCGATGAAATTGAATCCGGAAAACGGAGACCTCTATGTCGCCAACGACATTGGCCAGTCGATCCTCGTGTTCGCCGCCGCAGCAACGGCCAACGGCAACGTCGCCCCCGCGCGGGTGATCAAGGGGGACCAGACGCGCCTGAGTTATCCGACGGGTATCGCTCTCGATCTGAAGAACAGGGAGGTGTGGGTGTCCAACATGGGCACGGCTTCGGCCACGGCTTATCCGCTAATGGCCGATGGCAACACACCCCCGTTGCGGAGAATCCGCAGTGCGCCCGACGGCAAGAAAGCGCTCAATTTCGGCAGGACCACTGCGGTGGCCTACGACAGCAGGCGGGAGCAAATACTGGTACCGAACTGAGTCAACCATCCGCAGATTGCGATCTTCGCCAGGCTGGCGGAAGAAAACACACCCTATATTCGCTCGATCGAAGGTCAGAAGTCTCTTCTCGGTAGAACGATGCACGACTTCGCCTATGACGCGATTCACGATGAAATTGTTGTCACCAGCGCTCTCGCCCAGGCCATCCTGACGTTTCGGGGTGGAGCTGACGGCGAGGAAGCTCCGATTCGCGTTATTCAAGGAGGGCAGACGGGAATAATGGGGGTCGGGGCGTTCGACAAGGTGACCATCGACGCTGAGCACGACGAAATCTACATCACGACGCCGAAGCAGGAAATCCGGGTTTACGCGCGTGAGGCGAGAGGAGACGTCCCGCCCATCCGGGTTCTGTCCGGGCCCGACACGCAACTGGCACTCGGCCGGCAGAAGGAAGGTATCTTCGTGGGCAAGGGTGGCAATCCCCGCATTCGAGTGGATCCGATCCACAATCTCTTGCTCGTTCCGGTTAACGAATACAGCAATTTGTCACAAGCGCTCAATGAACCGAAGATCCTGGTTTTTGATCGCACTGCCAGCGGAAATACGAAACCGAGGGCTGTGATGTATGGAGCGGACATTGGAGCGGTATATCCTCCGAAGCAGCGGTTGATCAGCCACCAGGACGGAAACATCGAAATCTGGAACATCCCGACGAGCGGAGAAGTCCGACAACCGTTTATGAAAATTCCCGCTCCCCTGGAGCCTCGGGAGACCGGAAGAACAATGACTCTCGATCCTGACCACAAAGAGGTGATCATTGCCACTGCCGCTGGAAACACCATCAAGACGTTCTACGTCCCGGAGGCATTCGACTAGCTGTGAATTCCAGCAAGGTTGTGCACACCAGGCAACCGAGTAACGGGTGGTTTGTATTGTAAGCTGCCGTGCCCTCGATGGTGATTGTAATGGGTCAAGAAGATTGGAAGGACGGACATACGCTCGTTGGATGTGATGTAGATTCGAGCGTAGGCCCATTCCCGTAAAAGAGTTTGGATAAAACGCTCGGCCTTACCGCTGGTCTGGGGACGATAGGGACGAGTGAAGCGCTTGCGGATAGGGCTTAGCGTCCGTCAGAGGCATCATCAGAGACATCATCAGAGACACCCAGGGTCCGCTGCCAACCGTCAAGCCAGGCCGCGACGGCCGACAGTCGAAAGTCCAGATCCCGACGATCCGCGATGACATGCGGAAAGTTCTGACTGAAAACCTTGCGCTCTAGCAGTCGAAATCCGGTCTGGGTGCGTCGATAGAGGTTCAAGACCAGATTCTGTTTCCGGAGTGTCCCATTCCCATTCTCGTATGCCGGCCCGTCCGTATAGATTTTCATGGCATAGGCCAGGTCATCGCTGGCCGAGATCATGGGTTTGAGCATCTCCCGGAGTATGGTATAGCGCGGGTTCGGGACCACAACCGCAGTATCTGCGAGTGTGGCGACAGGCGTGGCCCAGTTGCCCCAGACGGTACTTTCGCTGCCGGTCCGGTCAAAAGAAGCGATGCCGGCCAGTGCTTCGGGCGGGGTGCCCGGGTTGAGTGCGACCCGATCGACGACCGCAACGTCGGTGTCTTCAGCCAGCTCGGCCAGGGCTGCCGCCCCCGCACCCGGATTCCCTGCAACCGCCCTTCTGAGCGTCAAATCGGTCTCCCTGGCCAGCCCGGCCAGAACGTAGGCGGGTGTGCTCGGGTTGCCCGCGACCGTTATCCGATATTCGCCGGTGTCGACTGCGAGCTCGGCCAGAATATCCGGAGGCGTCGCCGCATTCCGCGCAACGGCCCTTTTAATTGCCGCATCGTTCTCGAGCGCAAACCGGGCCAGGACCTCTGGCGGAGTCCGTGAATTTCGTGCAATCGCCCTTCTGATCCCCGAATCGTCTATTTCCGCAAGCCGCGCCAGTGTCTCTGGAGACGTGGCTGGGTTCTGCGCGACAGATCTTCCAGTATCCAGATCCTTCTCCTGGGCGAGTTGTGCCAGGACGGCCGGAGGAGTCCCCGGGTTTCGCTCAACTGCCCTTCGAACGTCCGCATTGTTCTCTTTTGCGAGTTGAACCAGGATATCGGGAGGAGCCGCCGGGTTCCTGGCAACAGCCGCACGGGTGACGGGATCGGGCGCTTCTGCAAGCATTGCCAGGACTTCTGGCGCCGTTCGCGGGTTTCGGGCATCAGCCCTCCGAGCGTCCAGTGCGTCCCGTTGGGCCAGCCGCGCCAGGACTTCCGGGGGAGTCACCGGATTCTTGGCAACAACGTTTCTAACATCCCGGTAAGGACTCTCCGCGAGCTCGGCCAGGACTTCCGGGGGGGTCACCGGATTCTCGGCAACTTCCTTGCTGGTGCTCAGCCTTTCTGCGAGTTGGGCCAGGACCGCCGGAGGGGCACCTCGGTTGCGCGCAACCGCCTGTCTCACCTGAAGGTCCTTGTCTTCGGCGAGCTCGGCCAGCACCTCCGGAGGAGTGCCCGGCCTCCCCGCAAGAATCCTGCGATCGGTGACAGTCGGGTCTTCCTGCAATGGACGGGCATGTATACCGTTAACCGAGGGCGAGAGAAAGCCGACGACGAACACCGCTACGACGGATACCGCCAGCGCCCGAAGTTCCGATATGGAGTGATTGTCCGCCGTTGCCAAAAACATATCCACGAACTCACCTCGGGGTATGCGATCCGACGTGGTGCGGATGACGGACTCGCCGGTTAACGATGGCACCGCCCTATGCGACGCGGTTGGCGGGTGCGGCCGAAGCCCCGGCTTATCGGCCCGTCAATCTCTGTAGCACGAGGATAGTGAAGGCAGGTGCTGTTTCGCAATCAAAATTGGGCCGTCGTTGGGCGATTCATTGCACTGCTGGCCGCAATGCAATGAGCGATATTGCGCGACCGGAAGTCTGTGGTCACCGCTGGCTCGACACCGGAGCCGTCGGGTCAGGCAATACTGGCTTCTAACAATTGATCGTGCAATCGACAGGCCCCCTCCAGCAGGTCTCTGTCTCGAACCTCGGCTTCGTTGCTGTAGCGGTTCGGCCGACGGAACCGGTCACCGGCCGCGTCGAGCAGATCGTCGCGATCCACGTGCAGGTATCGGGCCATCGCCGCGGCCACGGATCGAAAATCCTCGCAGCAGTTTTCGTAGGATACCAGCGTGATCTGATCGCGAAAGCGCCAGATATGCGTGAATGCGATCACCCAGTATGCAAGCCAGTAGTCCAGGGTTTCCGTCGAGTACCGGTCCGAGACCTGATCGATTCCGTCAAACCGTATGGGCCGGTGCAGCGCTCCGAATTCCAGGTGTCCGATATCTTCCATGTATTTCCGGGAAAAAGCTTCGCGGGCGTGAACGTCGAGGAACCTGCGGTGCTGGCCCAGCAGCGACTCGGCCTGATCGAGGGGATGGCGAAACGGGACCAGGACGATGCCCTCCGGGTAGAGTTTCCGCAGGAATGGAAGGCGTGCGATGTTGGCGTTGTTCTTGGACACGTAGCGCGCCGGGGACTCGCTCCCGGGTCGCGACGCG
Source organism: Terriglobia bacterium (assembly GCA_965263045.1). Taxonomy (GTDB): domain Bacteria; phylum Acidobacteriota; class Terriglobia; order 20CM-2-55-15; family 20CM-2-55-15. Next base: position 968,514 of record CBDHGK010000041.1, on the reverse strand, counting down.
ATCAATTTCTGAATATGTTCCGTGAAAAATCTCCGGAAGTCCCCGGTCTCTTCGGTGGGTGACCAGAGCGCGATGTGGTCGTCTCCAAATTTGTCCGGCCAGGAAAACCGCCACAGGACTTCCTCGAAGGCTTCCGGACTATCGTAGCTGACGGCCATTCCATCGCCGTGGGCCCGTTCGCGCAGATCTCCGGGCTTACGAAAACGCTCGGAGAACAACTCCCAGAGCAGGGGAGCGAGCACGAGGGGCATATCCCGATAGCAGTGGCTGACGAAGCCGGGCAACCGGCTCAGCACTTCGAGAAGGAGCGTCGTACCCGCCCGGGGAAGCGAGGTGACAAATACCGGCTGATCCACCGCGATATGTTTGAAACGTTTTGAGAAAAGAGTGCTTTCAATGTCCATCGCCGTCATCTGCATGGAGCGGTTGGCGAAGGCAAGTCGGTGGACGATCCGGTCGACGGAGGAGTAGCTCTCTTCAAGGCCCTTCATCTAAATGCCCCTCATCTAAACGCCCCTCAGCGCCTTCGCCCAACGAAATACACAAAGGTCATGATGACGGATGCAGCCACAATGGCTTCCCATGTGGCCAGCCATTGGGTGACGGCTCGGATCGGGGCGAACCCGGTGACCTCAAAAGCGAACAGCAGCAGCAGGGAAAGGACCGCGGCTCCGGCGCCGCGAGCGGAGATGGATATGAAGCTGCCGATCAGCGAGAGCGCCGCTTTCTGGACGGCCTGCTCTTTTTCGGCATCATCGAGAGTCCGATCGGCCATCATGCGGACTGCGTCACGGCTGGTCTGCACGGCTCTCGCTGCTGCCGGAATAATACGGAAGAGGCCAAGACCGATGGCGAAGCAAGCGATGGCCAGAGAGGCGGCCAGGTAGATCACACTCAGGATTGTCTGTCAGTTGCGGGGTTCTTAGACCACGCCCGCATCAAACGCTTGACGGGGTACCAGACGAAACCGATGATGGCGAGGACGATGCCGCCAAAAAACGCGAGGGCAGCGCCGATCACGGTGATGCCTGAGCCCGGCCCGACATAGGCCACGGCGGGTAGCGGCGCCGCAAGCAGCCACACGACGGTCACAAGGGAACAGATAGCCACGGCTCTCGACATCAGCAACACCTCAGCACGTTCAACCTTGGAGTTGGACCCGGGTGCGACTCCAAGTTCACGGTTTCCACAGCACTCGACCGGCAAGGTCGAATGGAAGAATTGTTCATCACGAACGTTCGTCTGTCAATAGATCTTCTGCGCAACCGGGTCGCTCGAACGGTGCGGTTCACCGGGCCATCGGACCATCGGACCATCGGACCATCGGACCATCGAGCCTGAGCCGGTCGCTTGGCCGCTCCAGCAGCAAATCACGCTCACCACCGACCCGGCAGGCCCGATGGTCTTCCAGTGTTGCAACGGGGGCTCTCAGGCAAGAGCCGGTTTCGCCTGCCGGAATGTTAAGGGGCGCGGCAGTCGGGAATTCACTGGCCGCCCGACGACGACGAATCCGGTTGTTGGTGGTTGAAAAGGCCCGTTTGTGTCGGGCGCCGTCCACTTCGGGAGTCTGCGCGACCGCACGGCTTTTGCTCGGTGGAAATTCAAATGGGAAGCGAGAACGAATTATCGTCGAACCCCGGAAACGGCATCGAGGGGAACTCTGTATGCGTTTCCGCCTGCGCCGATTGGCGTGCTTTGCACACGTCTATCTTCATCAACTGATTCTCGATCACATCGAGCGAGGCAATTATTTTTTCCAGCTCACTCAAGATGATCGCATCCATGCCCGTATCTCCCTGGTCGGTGACCTTAATAAACAGATCGGCAATCCGGGCAGATCGCATTAGCGTGCATGGTTGTCGAAGTGTCGGTGATGGCGGCGCTGATCCCCGCCGTACAAGGCCTTCGGGCCATGTGAAATCCAGACGGAGGCAATTTCGGGCACGGAGCGGGTAAAATCCCGGCGGGGTCGGGCGCACCCGGACCCAGCACAATTGAGACACCTCAACTGCGGCGACTGAGCCTATGGATTCCAGACGACGAGGTCAGCGCGTGAGCGCGTCGCTTCCACATGCTGTCGAAACATCGGCCGCACTGTTGCGTCGTATTGACGGATCACGCCCGAAGCGCTACGGCCACGCTCGGCGACGTCGCGAAGGAGCCTCCGCCGCAATCGCTCCGCGTCGTCACAATCCACAAAGATTCCAAAATCAAGCCAACCTTCGAGATTCGAATGGAGAGCGAAGACACCGTCCAGAATAACAACGGGGCGGGGATCAAACCATTTTGTACCGGTGCGGACATGGTCTCTGAAATCGTACACAGGCTTATGAAATCCGGAACCTGCACGGAGACATTTCAAGTGATACTTTAACAGCTGGAGATCCAGCGCGTCCGGCTCGTCATAGTTAACTTCCGCCGGGTCCGGGCCCAGGCGACGGGAACGGTAGTAACCATCCATACCAAGAACACCCGATCCCGCAATCCCTTCCCGAATGGCAGTGCACACCGTCGTCTTTCCCGCGCAAGACCCGCCTCCGACACCGACCATGACCGGTTCGTCGCCCCCGGAATCCATCATCCAGCGGAGGAGGGCTCTCAAGCCGTCCTCGATCGTTAGCCTCGATTGCTTCACGGCTTCAATCCTGATCCATTCCCGACGGTGTTCGGGTCCTTTCCTGCTTTCGGCGTGAACGCCGCTTCTTCTCCTCGAGCCGGCGTTCCCTGGCGGCTTGGGGTACCCGACTCTTCCGCCTGGGGCGCTCGACGTGGAGTGCGCCCGCCAGCAGTTCGATCAAGCGCTCCCGGGCGGCGGCGCGGTTTTTCTGCTGGGTCCTGTGCTTCTGGGATCGCACCTTGAGGATGCCCGCCTTGTTGATCCGGGGCCCCAGGCAGTCAAGAATGCGTTCCCGTTGGAGGTCGGTCAGACTGGGCGTCAATACCACATCGAAGCACACCGTCACCCGTGTTCGAACGCGATTGACGTTTTGACCGCCGGGTCCGCTGCTGGTGCCCATACGGAATTCCAATTCATCTTCTGGAATCCGCGCCTCGTCTCCAACCTCGATCATAGGGGGCACCGGACACCGATCCAGGGGGACCGTATACAATGCATATCAACCATGTCTCAGGCCATCATACGGAAGGTTCAGGTCATTGTTTACTGCAGAGCGCCTGAGATCCAGGTCCTGCTGCTCCAGCGCCCAGCCGATCGGGGTGGAATCTGGCAGCCGGTCACCGGGAAAATGGAACCTGAGGATCGTCATTTCATGCATTCGGCCGGACGCGAGCTCGGAGAGGAAACCGGTATCACCGACGTGCTCCACTTCGTCGAAACCGGTGTGGAATTCCATTTCGAGAAGGGCCGAGCCCGGGTGCGGGAGCACCTGGTGGGCGCTGAGGTCGCACGCTATCACTCCGTGATTCTGTCCGATGAGCATGTTGCCTATGCCTGGTTGGAGCCCCTGGAAGCTTCCCAACGCCTGACCTGGGACACGAATCGCGAAGGACTACAGGTCGTCCTGTCGAGTGTGACTTAGCAGCCCGTGGCAGAAGTTTCGCGGGCCGCGCGCAGGGGTCTTCGGGTTGCAGGCGCGAAGTGAGGAGCGGCCACCGAGGTTTGAAACCGAGGCCGCAGGCGCCGTCTTTTCATCGTGACCGACGAACGACAAAGCCTGGGGGGCGCCTGCAGCCTCCGTTTGAAACGTCGGTGGCCCCCCTGCGCCCAAAGGGTTACGGCGAAACGGGGCCGTCTTCGTTGTCGTCGCCTCCTCGCAATGAATGAGCATTGCAACGTCCTCGCGACGTCGTGTCGTCACGTTGTTGCCTCCTGGAATCCGGCCCCGTTTGGCCGTAACGCGGCCTTTGAGATCAATGCCGCTTCTGCCACGGGCTGCTAGCTCAGCCCGAGGTCCGGGCATTCTGCTGAATGGGTTCCACCGATCTTCGGCCGGTCCGCCCATGCAAGCGCGCCCATCATCCGTTCATGTCGAATTGGATACGGTCAACGTTTGCATCGACCGATGAAAACGGGACCCACTGCGATCATGTCCGAGGGATGAGATGGACAATAGAGGCCTTGAAAACCGCCGATACTGAAACGCCCGGTGCAAGATCGAGGTCCACCGCCGCCTGACGCGTAATGAGGGCGACGAGTTCGAAACCCACGTCAAGCACCACCTTCGTCAATGTCCCCCTTGGAATCAGCGCCCGCACGTGCCCGTGAAGATGATTTCGGGCGCTGCTTCGCAACGCATGTCCCTGTTCGAGCGTGACATCTTCTCCGCGGATACAGACCCAGAAGGAGATTTCCAGCCCCCCGGGGTCGACGCCCGACAATTCGGCTGTGCCGACGCTCAAACGAACCACGCCTTCGGACCGATCGACCACCCGAGCCGGGGCCACCGTGTCCACGCCGACTGCGGCGGCCACCTCCCGCTGGGCCGGATGTGTGAGCACCTCATGGGGCGAGCCTCTTTGAAGCATACGGCCCTGACTGAGAACCATCATTTCGTCCCCGAGCGCCAGGGCGTCGATCCAGTCGTGGGTGACGACCAGGGCCGGGATGTCCAACTGGGTCAGAAACCGTCGAAGGTAGGACCGGACGCTCTCGCGCGTCCGTTCGTCGAGGGCCGCAAACGGCTCGTCGAGTAAAAGGACCCGGGGTTCACGAACCAGGACCCGGGCCAGGGCAACCCGCTGTTGCTCGCCACCTGAAAGTTCGCCCGGCCGGCGATCCGCCAGACCTTCCAGACCCAGTCGCGCACTGATCGCGTCGACCTTGCTGCGACGGACATCACGCGTCAGCGCTCCCAGGCCAAACCCGATGTTGCGCCGCACCGTGAGGTGGGGAAACAATGCGAAATCCTGGAACAGGTAACCCATGGGTCGCTCCTGAGGCCGGACCCAGTTGCGCGTGCCCGACTGGCTCCATATTTCTTCCCCGTACTGAATGGTTCCCCGCGTCGGCGTTTCCAGACCGGCGATACATCGCAACAGTGTTGTTTTGCCTGCACCGGAAGGCCCGAAGACGATCGATACCCGGGGCGGGTTCGAGGGGAGCTCAAAGGCCGCGCAGATGGTGGTCCCGTCCCGATAGCGCTTCTCGATGTCGACGCTTAGGGTCGGTTTCACCGCCCTCAACCGTTCTCCGGTCACTGGAGTCCTCATATTTCTTTGCGCACTCACCGTCACCGGTCGCCGGACCTTCGACCCATGCGTTTATTCAATGTCGGGGCACAATTCGATCGCCGGGCCCAGCCCACCCACCCCATATCTTCCGGTTGAGGGCGTATACCGACGCAAGCACCGTGAAGGAAAACGCCAGCAGTATCAGAGCCGTCTGGTTGGCCGCCGAATAATTGAACGCCTGCACTTCGTCGTAGATATCAATGGATACCGTGCGGGTGACGCCTTCGATGTTGCCGCCGACCATCAAGACCACACCGAATTCTCCGATGGTGTGGGCGAAACTGAGCACCAATCCGGTCACCAGGCCACCGATCGACTGTGGAACGATCACCCTTCGGAAGGTCCCGATTCTGGAGACACCCAGCAGCCACGAGGCCTCCAGCAACCGACGGTCAACCGCGGCAAACGCAGCCGCCATCGGCTGCACCGCGAATGGAAAACTGAACAGCACTGAAGCCAGAACCAGGCCTTCAAACGTAAAGGGGAAAGGCTGCCCCACGACCCGTTCGTACCACTGGCCCGCTGGACTGGCCGGTCCCATCGCGACGAGAATATAGAAGCCGAGCACCGTCGGCGGCAGAACAATCGGGAGTGCGACGAAGGCTTCGACAAGAAATTTCCACCGCCATCTCGAATAGGCCAGCCAGTATGCGGTGGGTATCCCGATCAAGAGCAGAATAATGGACGTCGCCCCGGCCAGGCGTACACTCGTTGCCAGCGCGACCCAGTTCATGATCGATCAATTCGACGGCAGCGAGAAACCATAGCGTTCAAGGATGGCCCGGGCCCTCTGGCTTTGCATCGAGGCCGCGAAGGCGCGGGCCGCCTCCCCCCGCCCCGTGCGTGCAGCGTGCGCGAGGATGACGCCTCCCTGCACCATTTCCGGATGGGCTGCGACAGGAATCTCCCAGAATTTTCCGGAATCGCGCAACGGATCAGAGGATGCCAGAGCCAGCGCGATGATTGCGATTCCCGCCGCGCCGGATTCTGCAAACTGCGCCGCCTGCGAGACATTTTCAGCCAGAACCAGGCGATCGGAAACGCGGTCCCACAATCGGTAGTACTCCAGTGCCGCCCGCGCAGCCCGTCCGTAAGGCGCGTGTCTGGGATTGGCAATTGCAACCCGACCCACGTTTTCAGCCACCGCCTGCATCCCCAGCGACAGCAGGTCGAGCGATGAGTCATTCCGCGCCCAAATCACGATCCGGCCCGTGGCATAGGAAAACAATGAATCCGGTTCGGTCAGTCCGAATCGTTCCAGTTGCTCGGGGTAGGCGATATCAGCGGATAAATAGACATCGAAGGGCGCGCCATTCCGGATTTGCGTAAAGAAATTTCCGGAGGAGCCCAGCGTAAGCCGAACCGTATGGGACGTACTGCTCTCGAAATCGTCGATGATCTCCCGGATGGCAAAGCTCAGGTCCGACGCGGCCGCCACCACAATGTCCTCGGCGGCGGCCCAGGCCGGAGACCGCAGTCCGAAGCAGACAAGCCACACAACCAGTCCCACCCTGAACGGGAAACAGATCCGTTTTCGACGGAGAATGGGTGGGGACTCAGCCACGGATAATCATGACCTCCGTCGCTTTGATCAGCGCTGAGGCTTCCACGCCGACGGCAAGCTCCATCTCGTCAGCGGCGGCCCGCGTGATGATGGAAGTCACCATCTGCCCGCCCACGTCAATCTGAACCTGCGACAGCAAGCCGTCGTTTCGTACGTCCACGACGCGGCCTCGAAGTTTGTTGCGGCCGCTGATCACAGCACCATCGCCCGGTTGCTTTGCTGAAGGTGCCGTTGCCGTGTCTCGGCCGGAGGTCCCCAGCCGTTCAGCCGAGAGCCGATCGACTTCCCCGCGCGGTATTCGATGGTGCCCACCCGGTGTCGTTATAGAGAGGAGTCGGCCCCGATAAATCCATTGCTTCACAGTGGGATAGCTCACACCCAGTGCCTCAGCGGCCTGGGAGGGACGGAGTAAATCCATGAAGATATTCTACTATTTAATATGATTCAGTGCGTTTTTAATTAAAACCATATATATGATAATCCGAATTCCAGAATTTCAGATTGGACACGCCGGTTGGACACGCCGGATGAAAAATACGTGCCTCACGTGATCCTCCCCCGGGTAGCTGGTCGCAGGCTGTGCGGCCAATGTTCGTTGTCTGAGTTTACAACTGAGTTATGATTGCCCCCTGCTTCGAGAGGGCGCAGCGACGTTGTTGATCGGCGATCTTGATTTGATGCGGCGCAAGCCTCCGGATGGAACCGGTGCCCCCGGGCTGTGGCGGAGCAAGTACGGACCAGGAATGAAAGAAGTCGAATCCAATACGGAATGGGAAGCCGAGCGCACCGACCTCCGGGAACAGATACGCTTGCTCGAGGCGGCGTTGATCGAAGCGAAAGAAGTGACACCGGACCCGGGCCTGGAGGAACTCCGCGCGGAATACGCGGACAAGATTCGCGAAGCTGAGCAGGAACTCGAGGAATCTTCCGAGAAGTGGAAGCAGGAGCGCCGACGGCTCAGCGAAGAGATCGAGAACCTGGACGCAGCGTGCCGGAAGGCCCGCACTGAAGGTCGGGCCGCTGCCGTGCAGGAGGCCGAGCTCGCCGCCCGGATCCGGGAGGTCGAAGCACTGGCCGAAGCGCGTACGCAGCAGGCCTCCACGGAACGCGAACAGCTACAGCACAGTCTTGAGGACATGAAAGCGCTGCTGACGCAACAGGAATCCAAAGTCGAGCGCGCCGAACTGGATGCCGTCCGAGAAGAGCTGCTCAATCGGGTGGCCGAAACTGAGGGCGCCCGCGGTCAGCTTCAGGATGAGTTCGCTGCGGCACGGGATGCGTGGGAGGCGGAGCGCATTTCGCTGAAAGCTGAGGTGGAGCAAGCCGAGCAGAATGCACGGACCGGGGCGGCCCACCTCGAAGTCGAACTGCGCGAGAAGCTGACGACAGAATACGAGTGGAAGTTGAAGGAACTCCAATTCCGAAAAGAACAGCTGGAACAGAAGCTCGCGGAATCGACGTCCATCCCCCCATCGTCCACCGAAGCGGGCCCGGAGACCAGCTCCGATATCGCCACCGAGGTCGCCCGCATCGACGCACAAATTACTGAAGTCACCGCCTTCATCGAAGACCCGAATTCTCCGCTGTCGAAGGTGGTTCGAAAAAACGTGGAACGGGCGGAACTGGAAGCCTATCGCCGCGGTCTCCGTTATATCGACAGCGCGACACGCCCTCGGTCGGATTGAAAATCACGCTCACTGACCGAGTTCGAACCCGTCGTGAATCAGGCGGATCGCCTCGGGAGCGTCCTTCGCTTCGACCACGAATGACAGATTCAGTTCAGACGAACCCTGCGCGATCATCAGGATGTTCATGTCCGCCTTCCCGAGCACGCCTAACGCGCGTGCCGCCACTCCCCGAACCGACTTCATCCCCTCGCCAACCAGCGCGATGATCGCGATATCGGAGATCTCCGTAATACGGTCGACCTGCCGTTTTCCGAATTCCCGACGGAACTCCCGCTCAAGTGCGCGCACCGTAGCCGCACCCTCGGCGCGGGTGACGACCATCGATATGTGTTGTTCAGAAGACCCCTGAGAAAACATCAGCACGTTGATCTTCTCTTGCGCAATCGCGCCAAAAACCCGCCGGGCCGTGCCGGGAATACCGAGCATCCCACGCCCTTCGATCGAGACCAGGCTCACGCCCATGATGGAGGCGACTGTCTTCACGCCCTGGTGGCTTTCTGGCGAATCCCGTGTCACCCGGGTCCCTTCCGCGGACCGCTCGGCCGTGTTCTTGATGCGGATCGGAATGCCGGCGTCGGCTGCGGGCGTGATCGTTTTCGGGTGCAACACTTTGGCGCCGAAATAGGACATCTCAGCGGCTTCCTTATATGAAATCCGCGAAAGCGCCCGGGCATGGGGGACGATCCGTGGGTCGGCCGTCATCACGCCATCGACATCCGTCCAGATCTGAATTTCTTCGACGTCGAGAGCGAATCCCAGAATGCTGGCGGTATAGTCGGATCCGCCGCGGCCCAGCGTCGTCGTGATGCCGTCAGCTGTCGAACAGATGTAACCGGTCACCACCGGGACCGCGCCACCCTGAATGGCCGTGGTGAGGGTCTGGCACTGTTTCTTCGTCTGGACGAAATCGACTTGCGCAAAGTCGGCCTCTTCTGTGGTCACAATCAATCCGCGGGCGTCGAAGGCCTCCGACAGTATGCCTTCCTGCCCGAGATATGCGCTGAACACTGGAACGATCAGCCTCTCCCCGAAAGAGGAAATCAAATCCCCCGAACGCGGGCTGCGCTCCCGCAGGAGCAACACGCCGGTAAACACGTTATGGATCTCTTCCCAGATCGGCTCCAGTTCGCGGTTCGCCGCCGCCCTGCGATCGGGCGCCGTCAGGAGAGCCGAAATGGCCGCGGCGTGCCTCACACGCAGCGCCGAAAGGCCAGCAGCCACATCCGCATCGCGCCCGACAACGGCCCGGTCTCCGGTCTCAATCAACTGGTCAGTGACGCCCTCCATCGCGGACAGAATCACGACCGGCTGCGCGCTGAGGGAATCGGAAACCACCGAAGCGGCCGTCCGAATGCGATCGACGGAACCGATGGACGAGCCACCAAACTTCATCACGATCATGGGGTCAGGCTACCACGGTGGTGTCGGAGGCGGGTACCGGTTGGAGGTCGCCGAAGCGGTGGTGGGTTCACCGGGCCGGGTGATGCGGAAACCCGGAGTTGAGCGTTAAGCGGCCGGCCACAGGCTGGCTTTCCCCAGCCCTTCGTTCAACGCCGAGCACCGGTCACACTGCAGGTGTGATCCGTCAGGAACAACCACTCGTTGAACCGCAATTGAGACACTTGTAGCAGGCGCCGCTGCGAACCATGAGCGATCCACAATCGAAACACACGGGCGCGTCCTGATCTTCGATATCAACGAGTGCGCCGGCCCGTGCGGCCCCCGGCTTCGGTTTGCTCTCGGGCGCCGGGATCGCTTTCGGCGACGTCCCCAGTTTCACGCCAGGCTCTTCTTCGATCTGCACACCCACTGACGCGGCTTCTTCGGGCGTCAGAAAACGGGAAGCCAGATAGCGGAAAATATAGTCCATGATCGACTTGGCATACGGCACCTGGGGATTGCTGGTAAAACCAGAAGGCTCAAACCGTGTATGGGTGAACTTATCCACCAGCACCTGTAGCGGCACCCCGTACTGCAGCGCCATCGAGCAGGCCGTCGCAAAGCTGTCCATCACTCCAGACAATGTGGACCCTTCCTTGGCCATTACGATGAAAATCTCGCCCGCCGATCCGTCCTCATACATGCCAACGGTGAGGTAACCTTCGTGTCCCGCTACACCGAACTTGTGCGTAATCGCGTGACGCTCGACGGCGAGGTGACGGCGAACCGGCCGCTCGGCCGGACTGCTTCCGGCCGGGTCCCTGTCAGTGGTCGACATGGGTTGGGTTCGCTTCGAGGCGTCACGGTAGATCGCGACCGACTTCAGTCCAAGCCGCCATCCTTCCGTGTAGGCTTCGGCGATTTCTTCATTCGTGACGGCCTCAGGCAGGTTGACGGTTTTCGAAATCGCACCCGAAATAAAGGGCTGTACCGCGCCCATCATCCGCAGGTGGCCGAGGTAGTGGATCGAGCGGCTACCGTGGGTCGCTTTGAAAGCACAATCGAACACTGGAAGATGTGCGTCCCGTACACCCCGGGCGCCTTCGATCGTCCCGTGTTCGTTGATGTGATCGACGATATCTTTGACCGTGGGGTCGTCATAGCCCAGGCGTTCCAGCGCGAGGGGTATGGTGTTGTTAACGATCTTGATAGTCCCACCCCCAACGAGCTTCTTGTACTTGACCAGGGCCAGGTCCGGCTCGACTCCGGTCGTATCGCAATCCATCATAAAGCCGATGGTACCGGTCGGCGCCAGCACCGAGGCCTGGGCATTGCGATAGCCGGTCCGCTCGCCGTGATCGACGGCGTCGCACCAGACCTTCCATGCAGACTCATACAATGCGCTGGGGACTTGATTGCGGTCGATTCCCTTTACCGAATCCCGGTGCATCCGCATCACCTCAAGAAAAGGTTCCTCATTCGCCTTGTATCCGGCAAACGGCCCGCCGGCTTCACCCGCAATCTTCGCCGAAGTGAGATAGGCCTGCCCCGTCATGATTGCCGTGATGGCCCCGGCATAGTTGCGCCCGGCGTCGCTGTCATAGGGGACACCCAGAGACATCAGCAGCGCGCCCAGGTTGGCGTAGCCCAGACCGAGCGGTCTGAAATCATGCGAGTTTTTCTCGATCCGATCCGTGGGATAGCTGGCGTTGGACACAATGATTTCCTGCGCCGTCGTCGTAACCGCCACCGCCCACCGGAATGAATCGATGTCGAAGCCGCCGTCGGGAAGCCGGAACTTCATCAGGTTCAGCGACGCAAGGTTGCATGCCGAATCGTCCAGGAACATGTACTCGGAACAGGGATTCGACGCCGTGATCGGGGCGGTGTTCTTGCAGGTGTGCCAACGATTGATCGTCGTATCGTACTGCATGCCGGGATCACCGCATATATAGGTGGAATCTGCGATCATCGTCATCAACTCGCGGGCCTGATGGGTGTGAACGGGCTCACCCGTCGTGACGGCATGCGTGGTCCATTTGCCGTCATTGACGACGGCTTCCATAAATTTATCGGTCACCCGGACACTGTGATTCGCGTTTTGAAAGAAGATCGAAGAGTAGGCTTCCCCGTCGATGCCGCCGCTATAACCTTGATCGAGTAAGACCCAGGCCTTTTTTTCTTCACTCGCTTTGCAATTGATGAACTCGACGATATCGGGATGATCCGCGTCCAGGATGACCATCTTGGCCGCTCGGCGGGTTTTTCCACCCGATTTGATGACTCCCGCGAAGGCGTCGAATCCCTTCATGAACGAGACCGGTCCGGATGCGATGCCACCGCCGGAAAGCTGTTCGATCGAGGAACGGATTGGCGACAGGTTGCTCCCGGCGCCCGAGCCCCATTTAAACAACATCGCTTCGGTCTTGGCCAGGCTCAAAATCGAGCCCATCGTGTCTTCGACCGAATTGATGAAGCAGGCCGAACACTGGGGTTTCGGTTCGACGCCACAGTTGAACCACACCGGGGAATTAAACGCGACCATCTGATTGAGAAGCAGGTGTGAAAGCTCGTCGTGAAAAATATCAGCGTCGGTATCGGATGAAAAGTAGCCTCCGGCCGAACCCCAGGCCTTCATCGTCGTCGTCACCCGGGAAATGAGCTGCCGGACACTCGTCTCGCGTTCGGGGGTGCCCTGGATGCCGTGAAAGTACTTGGACGCTACAATGTTCGTTGCTGTCTGGGACCAATCCTTGGGGACTTCGACATCACGCTGTTCAAAGACGACCCCACCCGCGTCGCTTGTGATCGATGCCGTGCGGCGCTCCCACTCTACAGCGTCGTAAGGCGACCGTGCGGCGCTGGAAAAATGACGCTGGAACTTGAGTCCCGTAGCGGTCGTGCCATGCCCGTGTCCGTCCACCATAGCCGCCAGTACTTCCTCCTTCATCGCCCGCCCCCTCCAAAGTCTGATAGTCGCCGGATACGTCGACGCGTTCCCAACCCTAGGTTCGGTAGGGGACAGATCAGGTCTACATTAAGCCCATATATTGTGTTAAGTGAAGAAATATACCCAATATGCAGGTGTTATTTCAATTCTGGAAGCGCTCTGCTCCCGAGAATCGATCCCATAGCAGCCCGGCGATTCAGTTCAGAAGGCCACGAATGCGTGCGATGCCTTCCAGGGCAGGTCTGTACTCGGATTGCTCCCGGACGGCCAATTGGTATTCCCCGAGGGCCCGCACCCACATACGCTTCCGTTCGTAGGCCCGCCCCAGGTTCATGTGGGGGAAACAATAGCTGTCATAACGCGGGGCTTGGAGAGCCTGACAAAACCAGTCGATTGCTTCATCGACTTCACCCCTCTGCATGAGATACGCACCGATATCGTTGTAAGGATTGCCGAAGTCCGGATCGATTCGAATCGCCTCCCGACACTCTTCGATGGCCTCGTCGAGACGATCCTGCTGACTATAGGTCCAGCCGAGAAACGTATGGGCTTCAGCGGTGGGGTAGGTCGCAATCGATTGCTTATACAGCGCGATTGCGGCGCCGAGTGCGCCCTTCATCTGAAGCTGATAGGCCTCAGTGAACATCGCTGCGGCTTGCCGCTTTCGTTCCTCTTCGTCCATATCGAATCAGAAACCGAACGGGCGTCGTCAATAATCAGACAAAGTCGATACGGGGCGGCTTCGGAGTCAGTCCCGCCCGGTGGGCGTCGCGCAGCAGCCGGCGGATTGCCTTCCGGCCCTCGACACCATAGTCGAGTGTGAGTTCGTTGACATACATGCCGACGAAGCGGTCGGCCCGCTGGGCGTCAAGGCCACGTGCGAATTCCAGAGCGTATTCCATAGCCTCTGCCCGGTGGTCCAAGCCGTACCGGATGCTCTCCCTGATGTGATTCGATACCTGCTTCATCACGACCGAACCCAGGTCGCGCCGTACGACATTTCCGCCCAGAGGCAGGGGCAGACCCGTCTCGTCATTCCACCATTCGCCGAGGTCGATCACCTTGTGAAATCCAAGGTCCCGGTAATTGAGCTGTCCTTCGTGGATGAGCAGACCCGCATCAAAGTCCCCGTCCGGGAGCACGTCCAGAATCTTATCGAAGGGCACCACTTCATAGGTGATATCGGGTGAGAACAGTCGAAGCGCGAGGAATGCCGTGGTCAGAGTGCCGGGAATTGCGATTTTTTTCCGGCCCAGCCGATCGCGTCGGAGAGGCCTGGCTGAAACCAGTACGGGGCCGTAATTGGAGCCCATGCTGCCACCCGAGCTGAGGACCGCGTATTTGTCGGCCAGGTACGCATACGCATGGAAAGAGATCGCACTGACTTCGTACTCACCGTCAACGGCCTTTTTGTTCAGAGTTTCAATGTCGGACAGTGTGTGATGGTAGCTGAGCCGACCGGTGTCGAGCTTGCGCGTGGCCATTGCGTAAAACATGAATGCGTCGTCAGAGTCAGGACTGTGCGCGACCTGGATCCGTTGCTTTTTGGTGCTCATTTCAGGCTATGTATTCCTTCTGCGTGCTGTATTTCAGAGCGGCATATCCTAACATAACTTGGATGCCAGGGACGTTCACAACGGCGGCGCGCCGTCTGCCTCGCTCGAGATTCCGGGTGTGTTCGGGAGGCCACTGATTGCGCAAATCACATGTGGCCATTGTTTTCAGATCAATGCCTAACCGGCCGGCTCTCGCATTTGCACGGACGAGCAAACGCGCCCGAACAGATCCGCGACATCCCATGGGGGCTCTTATTTCCGTCCCCGTCGGCTTTTTTTCGACGGTTCGCAGAGGATATTGTCGATCAGCCGGGTGTCTCCGATCCAGATCGCACCGGCTGCACGCACCGGTTCCACGATTTCATCGACCGCCTGCATCGTCTCCGGATTCACGATTTCGAGGTATTCAACCCGCACAAGGGGTTCGAATTCCAGTACTTTCAGGGCCGCGCTCTGGACCACCCCGGGATCGCGATTCCCGTCACCAATGCGTTGCCGCGCCACACGCAATGCGCGGTAGAGAACGGGTGCGATCTGGCGTTCCTCGCTGTCCAGATACTCGTTCCGCGAGCTGATGGCCAGCCCATCGGGGTCGCGCTGGGTCGGACCGGCAACAATGTCCACGCCGAGCCCCTGATCGCGGGTCATCCGCGAGATCACCGCGAGTTGCTGAATGTCCTTTTCACCAAAGTAGGCCCGGTCCGGCTCCACGATCTCGAACAATTTCAGGACGGCTGTCGCGACGCCCTGAAAATGGCCCGGCCGGAATGCGCCGCACAAACCGTCGGCTTCAGGACCCACCTCTACGGGAGGGTTTACGCCCGCCGGGTACATTTCCTCATCCGTCGGCGTAAACAGCGCGTCGACACCCCGCCTCTGGCAAAAGAGCAGATCTTCGTCGAGGCGCCGCGGGTAGGTGGCGGCATCCTCCGTCGGTCCGAACTGCAGCGCGTTGACAAAAATGCTGACGACGACGGTTTCGCACTGGTCCCGGGCCAGCTGAATCAGGCTTCCGTGCCCTTCATGAAGCGCGCCCATCGTGGGTACCAGCCCAAGAGGGATTTCCCCCCGGCGCCCACGATCCACATAGGTCCGGATTTCCCGGACGGTCCGAAACGCTTCGACCATCACCGATTCCGCTCGCCGAGCGTCTTCACACGTGTTTTTCGGCCCCCGGGCTCGGGAAAACGGCCCGACCGGACATCGTCGGCGTACGCCCGGGCGGCATGCTTAACGGTGTCGCCCAGCTGGGCATACTGTTTGACAAACGATGGAACGAATTCGTCGAACAGTCCCAGCATGTCGTAGCTCACCAGCACCTGCCCGTCGCAGTCGGAACCTGCGCCGATCCCGATCGTGGGAATGGCAACCGATGCGGTCACGCGCTCGGCGATCTCGCCCGGTATGGATTCCAGGACGATGGCGAAAACGCCCGCGCTTTCCAGCGCGATGGCATCCTCGATGAGGCGTTCTCCGTCCTCCACCGTCTGGGCCTGCGGGCGGAAGCCCCCAATCTGATGAACGGACTGCGGCGTCAATCCTAAATGACCCATGACGGGGATGCCGGCATCCCGAAGCCGGCGCGCCGGGTCCAGGATCGCGTGACCGCCTTCAATTTTGACGGCGGCGGCGCCGCCTTCCTGGATCAGCCGGCCCGCATTCCGCAAAGTTTCCGCGGCATCGATCTGGTAGGTCAGAAAGGGCAGATCGGCAACCACCAGCGCACGCCCGGTGCCGCGAACGACCGCACCGCAGTGATGCACCATCATATCCAGTGTGACTGGGACGGTGGTTTCATAGCCCATGACGACCATCCCGAGCGAGTCGCCGACCAGGAGGATGTCAATACCGGCAACATCCAGCAGGCGCGCCATCGTGGCGTCATATGCGGTCAGCATCGTGATCTTCTCGCCATTACGCTTCATGGCTACAAGATCAGGGACCCGGACGGGTTTAACCGCTGCGGACATACGGTCCATCCTAGCAGATTGGGTCCATCTCTCCCTACCACTCGGGACAGCGATCGTGACCGGGCAGCCAGTGGGGGGTGCTGGCCGAGCGGTCACAATCAGCTGCTGGATCCGAACGCAGAGGACCCCTCCGCGGTGCACCCGCCACCGAACGACGGCGGGGATCCTCGGGCACCGGCTTCAACCCTTCGATTGTCGGTCAGGTCGTGCCATCGCCCGGGTGGGGCCCCCCGCCTGTCGGAGAGACTGGCCCTCGGATAGAGGGGTCGGGCAAAATTCCCCTCCAGACCCGGGATCAAAGGCGGGCGCTCCCGGGTCGTGAACGCCTCACTTCCCCACCCGCGTTTCGCGGGGGGAACGGAGTGTGTAGGCAATCCCCTTCCAGACCAGGCGACGGCCCACGAGGGTACGCAGAAAATTCCACTCATACAACAGTGCCGTCAGCGGCGGACACATCCGATAAAACCAGCGGTGACCATCACGCCCGACATCCATCAGCACATGCGCCGCAGCCGAAAATCGCAGATCCGCCCGGACGATTGACAGGCCATAAATAAGGGCCCACGGAAAGAAGAATCGCCAGTCACCCCACATGCGAAACGTGAGCCACAGAAACGTCCCGTTGAACAGCGTGTATGTCACCAGGCCGAGGGCCCACATTCGCGGGGCGTACACCCGTGTGATCAGGATCTGACGGGTGGTGAACTCCATCAACTCCCGCCATGTGCACCGACCGTAGGAAGCCACCAGGCACGTCGGCACGTAAACGATTCGAAATCCGGCCCGACCCACCGCGGTGGTCAACGCGTAATCATCGCTGAGCGCCCCCTGCCACTGATCGAGAACCCGGGCCTGCTCAAAAATCACCCGCCGGATCGCCGTCGATCCGCCCCATACGAAATTCCTCGAATGGGGACCCAGAAAACCAGCGGCCGTTGCGTTCCATGCCGATCGGAGCCACGTCGGCAGGCTGTTCGGGGCGCCGACATACCACCGGTATCCCGTCGTGGCACCCACCGCCGAATCTTCCAAAGGGGCGACCAGCGTCCTGAGCCAGTCGGGCGGGAACCGTGCGTCCGCATCGCAAAAAACAAACGTGTCGCTCCCTTCACCTGCGGTGAGGACGCCATGGATCAGGTTGTGGACTTTCTGCCCGCACCCGATCGCCGGGCCCGCGACCAGGACTTCCCTGCCAGCGGCTGACAGGACTGGAAACGCCGGGTCGGATTCCGAATCGACAATGAAAACGATCCGGTAGGCGGTGTGGGACTGCGCGAGGAGGGAGCCGATCGTCGCCTCGAGACCGTCATCGGCACCTTTGACGGGACAGAAAACGACGACCGGGCCATCATTGGCCCGGGGCGTGCGATAGGTTAAGGTATACTTTAAGTTATGGCGTCCATCCCGCAGTGATATCAGACCCTGGATGATCGCAATAAACGAAAGAAAATAGAGAACGATGTCCATTTATCGGGTGGGCCTTGTCGGCCTGTAATGAAAGTCGAGCGAATTTGCCGGAAATAGCGCCGACTAACTCCAGAGTTGATGGAGCAGTGTTGGAACCAAAGCCTGAAAGCGACCGCCCAGAGCAAAGGCGGCCCACCGTGGAGAACGACGATCCAGAACCCACCGTAGCATGGATGCCACGGCCCGTTTTCTCCGCCACGCCAGATGGACGCTGCGGTCATAGGATTTGCGGATGCTCGAATACGCGTGTCCGGCATCGAGCCCATCGGCAACGATCCGGCCGGCCAATTTCCCCGATTCCAGCGCGTGGCGTATTCCCTCGCCACAAAACGGATCGATCAGACCGCCGGCATCGCCAACCGCCAGGCACGGCCCCCGGGTCCGAGTGTATCCCACCGATCCGGTCACGATGCACCCTTCACGTTCGAGATATCCACCCAAGCGCGACTTATCAACGAGAAAACAGGAATTGGTCCGGCCACCGTCGACCGACACCGATCCGCCGTATCCGCCCTGAAAAAAACTAAATTCCAGAGTGGAACTCCTCGAGCGCTGCTCATAGTACTGGACGCCGAACTGGGGTCGCGTCCGGCGGCGGCTCAATCGACTCAAGCTTCCCGCAGCATCGATGACGATATCGGCATCGAAGCGAAAACCCTTCCCATCCGATGCGGCGCCGAAGACACGAAATCCTTGTTTCAGAGGCTCGACCCGTTCCACAGAGCTTCGGAATCGCACGCTTGCGGCCTCGGCCAGGATCTGGTCCAGCAGCTCACGGGAAACTCCAAGACCCGGCGAGTCGAAAGGGATTTCGATACATCGATGATCCAGACGGAGGCGTGCCTCCGCGACCCCAACCGCACCCCGGGACCGCAGCGCGGCGAGCACTCCCAAATCGTCCAGGCATCGGATCGCACCGGGTGAGAGAAATCCACCGCAAACTTTCCGACGCGGAAACTCACCCCGGTCGAGGGCGATGGCATCGACGCCGGCCTGACAGAGCGCAATTGCGCAGGCCGCCCCGGCCAGACTGCCGCCCACGATCAGAACCTGGTGTCGGCCACGTTCGTAGTCGGTGTCCCTCTTCATTGCGAACCCTGTATCAGCATTTGGGCGACCCCTGTTTCAGCATTTGCTTTGCCTTTCGTTTGTTTCGATTGGCATGCTCCTTGTCGACGATCAGCACAAGGCGATAAGGAAAACTGCGGTGCACCCGCCCTTCGAGGCCGGCGCGGCGCGCAATTTCCAGGAGTTCCCCCGGCCGAAACGCACGTCTCACCGATAGCGGCCCATCGTTCTGCACCATGCGCCCGCCCCTGAACAACCGCGTCAGCGCGAATATCGACCCGTACGCGATCCGAGCCCGGTGTAGATCGTTGACGATCAGCCGGAGGCGGGCAACGCGGTGCATTTCCCGCAGGACCCGTACGCAATCGGTGTCGGAAAGATGGTGGAACAACAGCGACGCCGTGACGCAGTCGAAGGCATTGTCGCCGAAGGGCAGGATGAAGGCGTCACCCACCACAGGAATCGTTGCCGAGGCCATGGAAAGACCGGTGCTGTTCAAGTCCAGTCCGACGACCCGCCATGGGCCGCTTTCGGCCAGGCGGTCGCCGACGTCGCATCCTCCCGAAGCCACATCCAGTAAGAGCGGCTCGGTCACCGGGGGTAGAAAACGTCGCACCGCGCGGACGCCACCGAGATATCGGTTGATGGTTGCCAGCTCCCGGTAGGCCCGCAGCAATTCCTCCCCCCGACACGCCGGATCATCCATCATCTCCGCAGTGTCGACTCTCCGTTTCAGGTCAAACATCCAGCCTCTTCAAGACAATGGCCGAGTTCTTGGATCCGAAACCGATGCAGTTGGCGAGACCGTATTGCACGGCGCTTCTTCGGGCCACAAGCGGCGTGTAGTCGAGATCGCATTCGGTATCCGGATTCCGGAGATTGAGCGTCGGCGGAATCAACCCCTCATCCATCGCAAACAGAACCGCACTCACGCCGGCCGCTCCGCTGGCTCCCTGGGGGTGACCGAACATCGATTTCGAGGCGCTCATGGGGATCCGGCAAGCGGATGCGCCCAGACCGATCTTGAGCGCCCGGGTCTCGATTCGATCGTTGAGCATGGTCGAGGTTCCATGCAGACTCACATAGTCCAGTTCGTCGGGGCCGATACCAGCGTCTTTGAGAGCCAGCGCCACGGCGCGCGCAGGTTCGGTGCCCAATTCATCGAGCCGGACGCGGTGGTAGGCATCACAGGTGGAGCCGTAACCGGCCACTTCCGCATAGATCCGTGCCCCCCGAGCCCGGGCCGAGCCTTCGCTCTCGAGGATATAAATCCATGCGCCTTCTGCGAGGACCATACCGTCCCGGTCCCTGGAAAACGGCCGCGAGCCGGCTTCCGGATCCTGATTCCACGACCGCGTCAGCACGCGCATCAGGCAAAACCCGGACAGGATTCCTGGAGCCAGTGGGGCATCGACACCCCCGGTGACGACGACGTCGGCCTGACCCATCCGGATGGAATGACAGGCGTAAGAAATCGCGTCGGTGGAGCTGGTGCATCCGGTCGATACGACGTGGCTTGGCCCCCGCAGTCCGAATGCCATTGAAATCTCGCTGCTCAGCGATCCGGCGGTCGATGTCGGAATGGCATAGGCGCTGGCCTTCTTCAACTGCTCGTGAAAGTAGTGGCCGTACTGCCGCTCGGTAAACTCCAGGCCGCCGCCCCCGCTTCCGAGAACGACACCCATGTGTTGCCGGGTTTCGAGGCCGAGCACGGCCGGGTCCAGCCGGGCGTCGGCGAGCGCCGCCCGAGAGGCACCGATGGCCAGGGCTGCTGCCCGGGAAACGTGGGAGCGCTCTCGAGGGGGCAGGTTCTCGAACGGATCCACACCCTGCACTTCCCCGGCAATCTGCACCGGGAAGGCCGAAGGATCGAACCGTTGGATGCGCCCCACCCCGCTGGAGCCTTCCCGAAAAGCCGTCCACAACGCCTCGCGGCTGGCCCCCACCGGCGTCAGGCAGCCGAAACCACTGATTACGATACGCTCCGGGGACGGATTCCGATGGTTGATCAACGCCACGTGAACTTGTGCCCCCTGTCAGCGAACCGTCCGCCCGGCATGAAAGCTGTGTATGACTGTGGCAGGGAATATACCCTAAAGTCCGGTGAAGCCGCTGCCGATACAACGATCAGGCAAGAGGGCCTGGCCATGGATACAAACACAATCGAACCGATCGCCGGCTACTGGAGCATCGGCAGCCTCCAACGGATCGAGCCGGCAACTAACTCCGGGCGCCGGAAACCTTCACAGCAAAAGCGACAGAAAGCCAAACAGAAGGCAAGATATTCCAACGAAGTACTTTACACACCCGACGGCCAGGTGGAATCCGAAGAACATGGTGTGAAAGTCGACGTTTCGGCCTGAAAGCGCCTCCCGAGCCTTTCCATCACCTCCCGCCCGACGACCCGTTCCTCGATTCCAGAGGGAGCCCTCGTCTTCAGCCCCAAATTCGCCGGTGATATCTTCGTTACGAGCCGTCGTCGATGTGAAGCCATCGACTTCCGTCTCGCGCCTCGATCTCCCCCGGCAAGACCCATCGGCGCTGGTCCCGATTTGGGTGGTACAGGTCACTAGAATTCCAGGTTGATTGAGCGTGCGAAATCCCGCGACCGCCTGTAACGACAACTTTCGATCCGGGTGGCGCCACGCACCTGTTTGACATTTCAGGAGGTGTCCGCTAAGTTAGTCTGCTGGCGCCTAAACTTAACCTGGAGACACCGATGGGAGCACATACCGTAGAAATCACAGAGACGAACTTCGAAGACGAAGTTGAGAAATCCGACGTCCCGGTGCTCGTCGATTTCTGGGCGGCGTGGTGCGGTCCATGCCGGACGCTGGCACCTACAGTGGACCAGATTGCGGAAGAGTTTGTGGGCAAGGTGAAGGTCGGCAAACTCGACGTGGATGCACACGGCAGCCTGTCCGCGCGTTTTCAGATCCGAGGCATACCGACGTTGCTCATCTTTAAAGACGGGCAGGTCAAGGAACAACTTGTCGGCGCCGTCCCGAAGGACACGATCGTGGACGCCATATCGAAGCAACTCTCCTGATCAAACCTTTCCATCGGAGTTATTAGTGGAACTTCCAGTCCTTAATGCGCCGGAATCGGCCCCCTCGATCGACAAGGTCCGATTTCGCGCGCAGCAGATTCAGGGGAAGATTCGCCGATTTATTCGTTCCAATGTCTACACGCGCGACAACGACCAACTCCTCGCCAAGCGGCGCGGTGAATGCACACGCTGCGGCGCCTGTTGCAAGATCCTGCTGAAGTGCCCCTTTCTGCAGGAATCCGACGGGCAGTTCAGTTGTGAAATCTACGGTGAACACTTCGCGCAATGCCGGGTTTTCCCCCTGGTCCCCCAGGACCTGAGAGAAATCGACGAGGACTGCGGCTACTATTTCGAGGCAGAGTAACAACCCCCTCCTGGCCCATTCCAGGCTTGACCGGACCATGGCGAATAACAAAAATCTTGCGGTCGTGGGCGCGCAGTGGGGCGACGAAGGCAAAGGCAAAATCATCGACATCCTCTCCGACCGCTTCGATGTCGTTGCGCGCTACCAGGGCGGTCACAACGCCGGTCACACGATCCGAATCGGAAACCAGCGGTTCATCCTGCACCTGATCCCTTCCGGCATTTTCCATCCCGACATGCAGTGTGTTATCGGCGGCGGCGTCGTCCTCGATCCCCAGGCACTGATCGAGGAATGCGACGGCCTGGCCGATGGCGGCATCAAATTCGAAGGACGTCTGTTCGTATCCAACCGATGCCATTTGATCCTTCCCTATCATCGGGTACTGGAAGCCGCCCTCGAGCTCCAGATGGGAGAGCGGAAGATCGGGACGACGTCGCGTGGAATCGGGCCGGCCTATGAGGACAAGATGGCCCGGCGCGGCCTGAGGGTCTGCGACCTGATGGATTCCGCGACTCTGGGCGCGAAGATCCGGGAACAAGTCAAACAAAAGAACCAGACGCTGAAAGCCTTAAACTACCCGCAGGAAATTGACCCCGAACAGATCTGTGATGCTTACGCCGAATACGCCCAGCGGCTGCGGCCGATGTTTACCGATACGACAACGCTGGTGAACGGGATGCTGACCGCAGGCAAGCGGATTCTGTTCGAAGGGGCTCAGGCGACCTTGCTGGACGTCGACCACGGCACTTTCCCCTATGTGACGTCTTCGAGTTCGACGGCGTGCGGCATTCCCAGCGGCCTGGGGATCGCGCCCAAGCATATTCATTCCGTGATGGGCGTCATGAAGGCCTATACCACGCGGGTCGGGGGCGGCCCCTTCCCCACCGAGGCCAACAGCACGATCGGTGAACGCCTGCGCTCGGCCGGGGAGGAATACGGGTCGACCACCGGGAGGCCCAGACGTTGCGGCTGGTTCGATGGAGCGGCCGCGCGCTATTCAGTCATGATCAACGGCATGGAGTCGGTGGCCGTCACGAAGATCGATGTCCTCGACACATTCGAAGAAATTCCGGTGTGCGTCGGCTACACCTACAAAGGATCGACGGTCGATGCGTTCCCCGCGGACGCGAGAGTTCTGGACAACGTCGAACCCGTGTATAAGTCCCTGCCCGGATGGAAGACTTCGATCGCCGGGACACGTGAATGGTCCGACCTCCCCGAAAAAGCGCGGGACTACATCCGGTTCCTGTCCGACTTCATGGAACGACCGATCAGCCTGCTCTCGACCGGTCCCGAACGCGAAGAGACCCTCGAAGTCCCCTGATTCCGGGTGTTCCAAACAACGTACCCATTGCCACCCGCACGAATCAAGCCCCCGTCCCGGAATTACCACCATCCCGGCGTGCCTTCCATTGATTCCTGCGCTACGATAAGAAAGTTCAAACGACGGGCCGTTAGCTCAGTTGGTAGAGCATCTGCCTTTTAAGCAGAGGGTCGCTGGTTCGAGCCCAGCACGGCTCACTTTTAGAATCAATCGTTTGTGTTGGGACTAACAGCGGTCTTCAACCTTCCGAGCTTGTACGATTAACAGTCTGCTTAACATTTCGGACTTGCTAGTGGTCCCCGTCAAACAGACTGTAACTTATCGAGCTTCTTTCGGGCACGTTGAACTTTTTCAAGAATATCGGAAGCCGTTGCGGTCCAAATGAAGGGCTTCGGGTTCTGATTGTGACCCCCGACATATTCCTCCACGGCCTGGATTAGCTCAGGAACAGAATGGAAAACCCCGCGCCGAAGCCGTTGTTCGGAAAGATCCCGGAAGAAGCGTTCGACCATGTTCAGCCAGGATGCACTGGTCGGTGTGAAGTGCACATGAAAGCGCGTGTTGCGCTTCAACCAGTTGACGACTTTCTGATGTTTGTGCGTGACGTAGTTGTCGCAAATGATATGGATCTGTTTGTCTTTCGGCACGGAACGTTTGATCTGATTGAGAAACCGGATCCATTCCTGATGACGATGCTTCGGCATACAGGTCCCGATAATCGAGCCGTCCAGCGTATTGAGCGCGGCGAACATCGTGGTCGTCCCGTTGCGTTTGTAGTCGTGGGTGAGGGTGCCGCACCGCCCCTTCTTCAGAGGTAACCCGGGTTGCGTGCGGTCCAGGGCCTGCATCTGGCTCTTCTCATCGCAGGACAAAACAATGGCGTTTTCCGGAGGGTTCAGATACAAACCGACCACATCCTCCAACTTCTCGACAAATTGTTTGTCGTTGGAAAGTTTGAAGGTGCGTGCCAGATGAGGCTTCAAGCCATGAGCCCGCCAGATTCTCCCTACCGTGGACTCGCTGACGCCGGTTGCCCTGGCCATCAAGGACCGGCTCCAGTGCGTGGCGTTCGGAGGCTTCCCTTCGACCGTCTTCTTCACGATCCGGGTCCGCTTCCGGCGGCCGATCGAGGGAATCCGTCCACTGCGGGAAGCGTCCTTTTCGATTCCCCCGAGGCCATCTTCAACGAAACGATCGCGCCAACGTCCGGCCTTTTGACGAGTGATGTCCAACTTGGCAGCGATCTCCTGATTGTCCAGACCCCCGGCGGCCAGCAAGACAATTCGAGATCGTTCCGCCAACCGGACCGCCACACTGCGGCTTCGGCTCAGTCGCTCCAGTTCCTTCCGCACAGGAATGTCCAATTTAATCGTCGGTGCTCTCCTCATATATACTCAGACGTAGGAAAGCTGAATAAGTTACATTAACTGTGACGGACTACACTAGGGTAACGCTGCGTGCAACAAGTGGACGGAGGATCGAGAAGAACCCAGCAAGAACGAGGAGGCCACCATGACTAGCTGGCAGCCGGCTTTGAAGGGAAGGACGGATCTCAAAAAGTATCGAGACAACCGAATCGGACTCTTCGCACTCGCAGTTAGGTTCGGCCTCGACGATCTTAAATCCGTCGCGAGCGAATCTCTGACTGACGGGCCCGACGACAAGAAGATTGATATTGTCTATATAGATCGAGCTGAGGGTGTTGCCGTTCTCGCCCAGTGCTATATGTCTAGCAAAGCGAGACGCGGAGCCCCGGCTAACAAGGCGAGTGACCTCAACACTGGAGTCGCCTGGCTCTTGCAGCGGCCCATCGACGAATTACCCTCACGCCTCAAGTCTCCTGCCGCTCAATTGAGGGAATCTTTAGGTGATGACAGTGTCAATGAGATCCACGTCTGGTATATCCACAACCTGCCGGAAAGCAAGAATGTTCGCGATGAGTTGCTAACCGTTGATGCCACCGTCGAATCGGCCCTCAAGAGTACGTTTCCGGGAAAAACAATCAATAGCCGGGTACTTGAGGTCGGGACTCATAAACTAGAAGAGTGGTATCAAGACGCTCAGTCACCGATTCTCGTAACGGATCGATTCCGAATTCGTGTTCCGGACGGTTTCGAAATGGCCGGGCCCAACTGGGAAGCATTTGTCACGGCGATTCCTGCGAAGTTTCTATATACGCAGTACCGAAAACATAGAACTCGCCTGTTTTCTGCGAACGTGCGCGACTATCTGGGCTCTCGCAACAGCAACGCGAACATCAACAACAGCATCAAGAAGACAGCGACCGACAGCCCTGGCGACTTTTGGGTCTTTAACAACGGGCTGACGCTACTAACAAACGATTACCAGGTCAAAGAGGGCAAACAACGAAAATATCTAACCATTGACGGCCTCTCGGTTGTAAATGGAGCTCAGACTACAGGTGCGATCGGGTCACTTCAGGCGGCACCCGATCAAACCGCTGTGGTGCCGGTCCGAGTTGTCAAGGTGCAGGATCCGGACACAATTTTCGATATTATTCAGTTCAATAACAGTCAGAACAAGATTGCCGCTTCAGATTTCCGTAGCCGAGACGTAATCCAAAAGCGACTTATTGAGTATCGCATAATATAGTGACATTCTGTCATGAGTGTCCTATACTTCCTGCATGGGAAATCCAGCAGGAGTTCGACGCGACTTTGATGCATTAGAGCAGCGACGTATGGAAGCCGCGAGACTGTTAAAGCAGGGCCTGTCGGAAGCGGAGGTGGCCCGCCGAGTCGGTGCCCACCGGCAGTCGGTGAACCGCTGGTCTCAACAACTCGCTGAATCAGGAAAGCAGGGACTGAAGCAGGCTGGGCGGGCGGGCCGCAAGCCAGGGCTGAGCCCGGCGGATCTGAAGAAGATCGAGCGGGGACTGAAACGCGGACCCGAAGCGTTGGGGTACGACACGAGTCTGTGGACCGGGTGGCGTGTCGCCCATCTGATCGAAGAGGAGTGCGGTGTTAGATATCACCCCGGACACGTCTGGCGGATTCTGCAGCAGATGGGCTGGAGTTGCCAGCGGCCAACGGGTCGGGCGCTGGAGCGCGATGAAGACGCGATCCTTCGGTGGAAGAAGACAAGCTGGCCCGGGATTAAAAAAAAGCCCGGAAAGAGGGCCGGACGATCGTATTCGTCGACGAAAGCGGGCTGACGGAACGACCGCATCGGTACCGCACCTGGTCGCCGCGCGGGCAGACTCCGGTCCTGCAGTACCACTTCAACTGGAAGAGTCTGTCGGCAATCGCCGGAGTGACCTGGTGGAACTTCTACTTCAGGATGTATCCGGGAGCCATCCGCAGTCCGCAGGTTGTCGAATTCCTGAAGCATCTGATGCGTCACATTCCCGACCCTCTGTTGGTGATCTGGGACGGGCTGCCGAGTCATCGGAGCCGCATGGTCCGAGACTTTGTCGCCGAAACTCAGGGCCGACTCGTTCTGGAACGTCTGCCGGCGTATGCACCGGAGCTGAATCCAGTCGAATATCTGTGGGGCTACTGGAAGCATCATGAACTGCCGAACTTCTGTCCCAAAGACTTCGGCCAGCTCAGCGACCATGCACGTCGGGCACTGTGCCGAATGCGGCGCCGGCCGCGACTTGTCACGGCATTCTGGAAGCAGGCCAGCCTCTTCTAGTGTCACTATATTATGCGATTCTCAATAGGAAAGAGTTTGAACGCATTCCTGAAGCCGAGTACCTCGGCGGACGACGAGGCGGGTACGCTGATGCCATAAAACGCAATCCCCGGCTTCTAGCTTCTTACACGGTTGGGCAGGCCTTGGCAGCTATCAGTCAGGATCCCGTCGTCGCATCGAACGAGAAATCAAACATTTGGGCGTCAGATCGCTATTATTCGCGATATTTCAGCGACGAGATCACCGCGGTTCATATCGTTTTTGCATACTCTCTCCTGAGAGCGGTCGAAGCCCGAAAACTGGCACTAGTCGCGAAATCAAAAGACAAGGATGCGCTTACCGAAGGGGAACAGACCGAGCTCGACTTTCTTCGGAACCGAGGTTCCACTTTCTTGCTGGTAACGGCCATCGCCAGTTCGCTTGAAACGATCCTCAACCGGCGTGTGCCCAACGTTCGACGACTGTCATTTGGAACGAGAATCTCCCCAAGAAAGGCTGAAAGACTGTGGGCTCCTGTAATTGAAGTTGTTACTCCGTTTTGCCCTCAACTCGAGGAGGCCTTTACGTATGGCCTTAAGAACCTCGAGCGCGTGAAGAAAGGGGTCGCCACATTCCGGAGCCTAGTTCAAGCAACAGCTGCAGCGAACAAGCCAGTTTTTAGCACCTTTGCAACGAAGGTAAAGGTCAAACAGAGATGATGGATTTGCAATGACGATCCTCGTCGCCATCAGCAAAGCCACCGCTCTCGATACTCAACGTCAGGTCCTTGGGTGTGAAACCTGCACGGACGACGCCGAGATCCCGCTGAACTGGATCCTGGACCGCGTCACAGGCCGAAGTGGGGCCAACTCGGACTACGTGCTGTCAGAGCCGCTGAAGTGTCCCAGGTGTATAGCTGCGATTAGGGAAGAGACGTTGGTGGAGTGGGAGTGACTAACTTCAACGACAAACTGATCGTAATCGACGACCAAAACCAGCTAATAGCATTCCTGCAACAGCCGACCGTCGCAATCGCTGAAGGCCTCACCGGAATCCTCACCGATCCCGGCCATATAAGATTGGCCGCGGGAAAGGTGGTGCAAGCCGCGCTCAAGGGAAAACTGTTCGAGCAGCTGGGAAGGGAGCTTAGAGAGCTCAGAGCCTCCGGTCGGATCAAGGAAGACTACTTCGCGACTCATAATCAGCAGGCAACTCTTCAGGATCTGTTGAAGTTTATTGACGAGAACCCTCCTGATGAGGAGGTGTTTAAAGCTCTCAAGAGCATATTTTTCTGTGCCATCGAACACAATGCAGTGCTGGCCGATGAACCAAAAGCATACCAGTATCTGCAGGTCTGCAAGCGGCTCGACTCGGGAGCTATTCTCATATTGAAAACATCATGGCAGCACCAACAGGCCAGTGCGACTTACCTAGAAGATAAGCTGCCACCAAATCAGCACGACATGAATTCAAGCTTGTGGGCGGGTCATATCGCTTCAAAGGTTCACTTGCCCAGAGAATTGATTGAACTCCACGCAAAGAAATTGCTTGAACTGAACTTGTTCAGCAAGTCGGGGGGGCACCATGTCGTAATGAAAGATAATCGATTGACGTCGTTTGGTCTCGAGCTGTGCGACTACATTTCAAGATACTAACGGTGTTTCCGCACTAGTCCCAAAACAAGCGCATAACCAGTGGACAAACGGCCGGTTCACGGCCGTAAAATTGGAGGCATAAGCTCCCGTTCCCAGATCGCTTTTTCCAGGTATGCGGTTCGTGTTGTATCTGTTTCAGTTGCCGCCTCGCCGTGTCTGTTTGAAGGGTTGAAAGAAACCGGGACCTCGACCGCCCGGGCTCAGATCCATGATCGGGTCAGCATCGCAGAGGTTGACGCAACACATCCACGGCACGAAACAAGACTGGCAACCACGGGTTCCAGGCCATCAGCCGGAAGACGATGCGCCGACCAGTACGCACGAGCTGGCAAGGCACGAGCATGAAGGCGTTCAGGAACGTTTTGAACTCCATGCGTAGCACGGTCTGCTTCTCGGCCTGATACTTCTGGCCCCAACGTCCGGTTTCGGGCAGCAATAACGCAAACCACGCCTTCAGTGTCCAGGCCAGTGAGGCCATCACCATGTAGGCCCAGTTGCTGGTCTGATCCCCGACCGGCATCCCCAAGGCGTGTACGCCGTTCTTGAGCTGCTCAATAAGATTCTCTTGATTGCACCGTTGATTCGCACGCATCACGATCTGGTCCGCAGGATCCGCACGGTTGGTAATGTAGAAGAAGTACCGGATGTCGTCGAACAACACCTGCTCCCCTTTGGCCACCGACAGATTCTTTCGCACCACAACGACGCGGTAGTCCCGATCGCAGGCTCCGGGCCGATACGCAAACTCGGCCACATCCTCGCCCCGCAAGCGGATATTCTCAAAGTCACGCTCCCGAACGATCCGTTCCTTGACCTTGTCGGGACGCTGGCGGGGTTGGCTGGCTACCTCGTACTTGGCGGGACGTTCCAGGCGCGCCCAGCAGTCCGGCTCCAATTGGTCGGCCCGGGCCACCAGGTTTTTCATCGCGTCGATGCCGAAGATGAAGCCCACGCCCTGGTCGTCCCATCCATCCAAATACCGGGTCTGGCTGAAGTCGGTGTCCCCGCGCAGCAGGATCTGATCGAACCCCGCACGCTGGCACAACGCGATTGCCTGATCGAACCGTTTGGCCGCTCCCTCATGCGAGGGCCGGTTGCCGCTCCGGTTCACCAGGTATAACGGTTCGGCCGTGTTCGCCAGCGAAATCAACAGTGGGTGATAACCCCATGTCCCGTCGTAGGCCACGTCCATCCCGTCTTTGCATTCTCCGGTGGTTGGGGCCAATGTCCCGTCCGCCTCCAGAACCGCTTCCTCGAAAAACGCATCGGGCTGCTGGCGCCAGACTTTCAGCCGCACTTTATTGAACGTGTCCATCAGCGACTCCACGTCGTCTTCCTCAAATCGCCGGCAGAAGTCTCCCGCCGTGGTCGGATCCGGAATCCGCTGTGCTCCCAACGCGTCCAGATACACTTCGTCATTGCGCCGCAGTTCGATATCTTCCATACACGTGCCCCCACTCAACGCGTTGTAGGCGATGTTCAACACGTGATCCGATTCCTGGTAGGGCAGATGCCGCTTCAGCACATGCACGTCCTTGTCGATGGCTTCGATCAGTCCGGTCCGCCGCGCCACCTGATGCATCATTCCGATGCCGCCCACCGACAGACCCCTCATCCGGTCTCCCATCTCGTACCGGATGTTGCGCGCCGACAGCATCGGCTTCGCCTGATCTTTCCAATTCCGATCCCCAAGCCGACGCTCAATTCGCCGCTTGCGGTTCCTCATGTTCTTGCGCGTATAATCGTTCATCTGAAATGCCTCCTTCTCCAAAGAATCTGTCCAAGGTTTTTTTCGCACGGAGAGGGGGCATTTCGGGTACTTCGGCGGTTATTCCACTTTCAATTCCTCATCAATCACGCTTGTTCAGGGACTAGGCTAGCATTCTCGGAACGAGGCCGTCCAGACGTCGAAGGATCAGCAGCGTCTCGCAGCCTTACTTGCGAGTTCGCGCGGCGAACGAAGTCGGGTCTGAAGTAAACGGCCACGCGGTACCCGAGGAGGAGTGCAAGCGCAGCGGCATGCGTGAACGAACCTGCTCCGACCACCTTCTCGATCCACAGGTAGTGGAAGACTCCGCCAATGGCACTCAGATAGACCAGACGGTGAAGCAACTGCCACCGTTTTCCACCGAGCCGGCCAATCCATTTCTTCGTCGAAGTGATGGTCAGCGGAATCATCGCGACGAAGGCCGTAAACCCTGCCGCAATAAATGGCCTCTCGGGAATGTCCTCCAGCATTGCGGCAAAATCAAAGAAGTAATCCAGGACAACGTACACACTGACGTGGAACACGGAGTAGAAGAACGCGAAGAGTCCGAGCATCCTGCGAAATTGCATGATCTTGCCGATTCCCGTGATCTGACGCACCGGGCGCACCGCCAGTGAAATCAGCAGGAAGCGCAAGGTCCATCGGCCAGTAGTGTCCGTTATGTCGTCGATCGGATTGGCGCTGAGGTTTCCTGAAAAAGCGTTCCAGACCAGGAGGGCCAGGGGAAAAAGACACAAGAGGAAGACGGCTGACTTGGAACCGCGCTCGAGAAGTCGGTTCTTGTTCATGGTTCGAGCCCTCAGTAAGACCTTCGAAGATCCATTCCCTGATACAGGTGTGCGACCTGTTCGGTGTAGCCGTTGAACATCAACGTTTCCCGCCGAAACAGTTCGCCGATCCGTCGCTCGCGGGCTTGACTCCAACGGGGATGATCGACGTTCGGATTTACATTGGCAAAGAAGCCGTATTCGGTGGGGGCCTGCCGCTGCCACGTGTTCAGGGGTTGGTCCGCCACGAAGCTGATCTTGACAATCGACTTGATCCCTTTGAAACCGTATTTCCACGGTACGACCAGGCGAAGAGGCGCTCCGTTCTGATTCGGGCCTTCCCGGCCATAAACACCGACTGCCATCAGCGTCAGTGGATTCGTCGCCTCGTCCATCCGAAGTCCTTCGACATATGGCCAGTCCAGGACTCTGCCGAAGACTCCCGGGTGCTGACCCGGCATCTGTTCCGGATCAAGAAGAGTTTCCATACGGACATACCGTGCGCTGGGTAAGGGGTTCAGTTTTCTGATGAGGTCCGCCATGGGAAAGCCGTGCCAGGGAATGACCATCGACCAGCCTTCGACGCAGCGCATCCGGTAGATTCGGTCCTCGAGCGTAAACCCCTTCAGGAGGTCATCCAGGTCCCACGTCACGGGATTTCGTACGAGGCCGTCAACCTCGACCATCCAGGGATTCGGTTGAAGTGTGTGGGCGTGTCGGGCGGGATCGCCCTTGTCGGTGCCAAACTCGTAGAAGTTGTTGTACGTGGTTACGTCCTCGTAGGGCGTGGATTCTTCGGTCGTTTCGAAGCTCGATCCCCGTGGGGACGAGGCGGTGTCGGGGCCTGGTCCGGCGCATCCGGCCGGCAGCAAAGCTCCACCAGCCGAAGCAATCGTCGCCCATCCCGCAGCTCGCAGGAACTGGCGACGGCTCCAATACAGTTGTTGGTCGGTTATTTCCGACGACTTGACGTCATTGTTGGCCTTTCTGATAAGCATGCTTCCTCCTTAGAAGGCGGGCTCCGCACTTAGAGGGCGGGCTCCGCACTTAGAGGGTGGGCTCCGCAGTCAGCGGCGCGGTCGCGAAGTTGACACTGAAGCGCTTGCACCAGATGCTCACCGATTGGTACTTGCCGAGATCGATGCCTTCAGCGAGGTCGTAGTTCTGGTTCCCCGTGTTCACCTTGAGCGCTCCCAGATCCACGACATCCACATCAGTAACGGTCGCGCTGTCGGGGGCATCAGCGGCAGCCACGAGGTACACGCGCAGATCCGGGCCGTTGGAGGTGCGAAACTGGGTCAGCCTCAGCGTCCTGCTGCCGTCGGGCAGCTGGTACACGGTCGCAAGCCCCGTTCCCTCATGTGCAACATCGTGGAAGTGTCCTGAAAGCAAGGCTTCGGGCTCTTCCTGAGCTCCGACTACGGCGGGAAACAATTCGTCCACCTGCCGATCTACGAATAGAGCTTCCGGTCGGAACAGATACCAACCCGTTCCAAGGACGACCACGGCCAGCGTAGTGAAAATGAGTTTTCGGTACATGACTGTCTCCTTTCGTTCGCCGCTTGCATTGGCGGCTCTCTTTCCGGACCACGATTCCAAGTCCAACTTCAGACAGGGCAGGACAACTCCTGCCCCAGGTCGCACTTGTTGGTGTCAGGCATCGGTTTTCAGGTTGTTCACAATCTCCAGGGCGTTGAGGCCAACGAGAGTAGCTTCAGCGAGCCGCCGTTCGAGCCTGGTGGCCACGACGCCTTCGAGGCTGATTCTGCCGTTCTTCACGACGATGTGGATCGGTGGATGGGACCGGGACGCGTATCGGACAAACTGGGGATTGCTGTAGATTCGTCGTGTCGCGGCGATTCTGAGCTCGTCGTCATATGACGCGAGTGGCAAGACGCCGACTCCGTTGTCTATGGCGATGACACCGTCGATCTCTTCTAGACCCAAAACAAGCGCATAACCAGTGGACAAACGGCCGGTTCACGGCCGTAAAATTGGAGGCATAAGCTCCCGTTCCCAGATCGCTTTTTCCAGGTATGCGGTTCGTGTTGTATCTGTTTCAGTTGCCGCCTCGCCGTGTCTGTTTGAAGGGTTGAAAGAAACCGGGACCTCGACCGCCCGGGCTCAGATCCATGATCGGGTCAGCATCGCAGAGGTTGACGCAACACATCCACGGCACGAAACAAGACTGGCAACCACGGGTTCCAGGCCATCAGCCGGAAGACGATGCGCCGACCAGTACGCACGAGCTGGCAAGGCACGAGCATGAAGGCGTTCAGGAACGTTTTGAACTCCATGCGTAGCACGGTCTGCTTCTCGGCCTGATACTTCTGGCCCCAACGTCCGGTTTCGGGCAGCAATAACGCAAACCACGCCTTCAGTGTCCAGGCCAGTGAGGCCATCACCATGTAGGCCCAGTTGCTGGTCTGATCCCCGACCGGCATCCCCAAGGCGTGTACGCCGTTCTTGAGCTGCTCAATAAGATTCTCTTGATTGCACCGTTGATTCGCACGCATCACGATCTGGTCCGCAGGATCCGCACGGTTGGTAATGTAGAAGAAGTACCGGATGTCGTCGAACAACACCTGCTCCCCTTTGGCCACCGACAGATTCTTTCGCACCACAACGACGCGGTAGTCCCGATCGCAGGCTCCGGGCCGATACGCAAACTCGGCCACATCCTCGCCCCGCAAGCGGATATTCTCAAAGTCACGCTCCCGAACGATCCGTTCCTTGACCTTGTCGGGACGCTGGCGGGGTTGGCTGGCTACCTCGTACTTGGCGGGACGTTCCAGGCGCGCCCAGCAGTCCGGCTCCAATTGGTCGGCCCGGGCCACCAGGTTTTTCATCGCGTCGATGCCGAAGATGAAGCCCACGCCCTGGTCGTCCCATCCATCCAAATACCGGGTCTGGCTGAAGTCGGTGTCCCCGCGCAGCAGGATCTGATCGAACCCCGCACGCTGGCACAACGCGATTGCCTGATCGAACCGTTTGGCCGCTCCCTCATGCGAGGGCCGGTTGCCGCTCCGGTTCACCAGGTATAACGGTTCGGCCGTGTTCGCCAGCGAAATCAACAGTGGGTGATAACCCCATGTCCCGTCGTAGGCCACGTCCATCCCGTCTTTGCATTCTCCGGTGGTTGGGGCCAATGTCCCGTCCGCCTCCAGAACCGCTTCCTCGAAAAACGCATCGGGCTGCTGGCGCCAGACTTTCAGCCGCACTTTATTGAACGTGTCCATCAGCGACTCCACGTCGTCTTCCTCAAATCGCCGGCAGAAGTCTCCCGCCGTGGTCGGATCCGGAATCCGCTGTGCTCCCAACGCGTCCAGATACACTTCGTCATTGCGCCGCAGTTCGATATCTTCCATACACGTGCCCCCACTCAACGCGTTGTAGGCGATGTTCAACACGTGATCCGATTCCTGGTAGGGCAGATGCCGCTTCAGCACATGCACGTCCTTGTCGATGGCTTCGATCAGTCCGGTCCGCCGCGCCACCTGATGCATCATTCCGATGCCGCCCACCGACAGACCCCTCATCCGGTCTCCCATCTCGTACCGGATGTTGCGCGCCGACAGCATCGGCTTCGCCTGATCTTTCCAATTCCGATCCCCAAGCCGACGCTCAATTCGCCGCTTGCGGTTCCTCATGTTCTTGCGCGTATAATCGTTCATCTGAAATGCCTCCTTCTCCAAAGAATCTGTCCAAGGTTTTTTTCGCACGGAGAGGGGGCATTTCGGGTACTTCGGCGGTTATTCCACTTTCAATTCCTCATCAATCACGCTTGTTCAGGGTCTAGACGGGCCTCGTACTGTCTCTTCCTCCACGGCTCACGGACCCATCCGGTTAACGTGACGACCCCGTCGTTCACGTCGCCAGCGATCCAATCGTAAATGTCGTAAAAGGGGTGCGTCCGTATCTTGCGTCCGACTTGGTCGGCGATTTGCTGGTCGGTCCCGTTTCCGCGAGAAACTCCCAGGTGATTCATCACGTGCGAGGCGCCATCGGCTTTCATCGCGGCCTCGGTAGCCTGACGCTTCTGAAGCAGATTCTGAACTGAGCCATCGAGGAAGACGATGAGATCGTCAACCGACACGTCAATAGCATTGTCTTCGATCAAACCCTGCTCAGTCAGTCGTCTCTCCACCTCCTCCTGAACCGTCGCATCTGTGGTTCTTGCGGACTGTGCGAATGCTACGGTTTCCGATTCCCGGGCTTCATTTGTCGGTGCCGGCGAGCCTGCTAGAATCAGTGAAAGTATCAAATTCGTAATCATTTCTATCTCCTCTGTTTGCCGATCGTGGGTCGCTCCCACGGGGGCGGTTGGGGCGGATTCATCGACGATACTCAGTGCCTTTAATCATTCCTTTTCTTTCGTCGGGGCTGTCCGGTGAGCCGCGCGCTTATCGAACCACACCAGTTCGTACCGTTCTGGAAGGCTTCGATTGGCACGTTGCTGTCGGCCGAACGCACCGGCGGGCGTAGTACCCAGAAGCGTCTTTACGACGATTGAAAGTGCTTGTGGGAATATCATCGGTGTTCCTCCTGTTGCGGCGACGCTGGTGCATCAACCGTTTCAATCCTGCAACTGTTACTTTTTCACAAGGTCCTGTACGAAGTGCTCCGGCAGGTGTGCCAGATCGTCCGCACGCGTGCCGTGGCGTCCGGACGCCGTGTCAAATTGTCCAACCTGGACCTTGCTACCGAAATTTTGGGGGAATAGAATCCAGTCATGGCTACTGGAAAGCTGCTGGATAAGCTGCTTTCAAACTTAAACGTCCACGCCGAACCTTTCGCGCGTTGCACCATCAGTTCGGGTTGGCGTTTGGGCCTGCCGGGTCCAAGCGGTGTGATGCTGCACTTCGTTCTCGAGGGTCGGGGCATGTTACGGGACGCGGCGGGCCAGCGTTCTGAGCTGCGACCATATTTTCTGGTCATCGTTCCACCAGGAACCAGACACGACCTGGAATCGCCGGGCAATATCGAACACGAAGTCCGGGTCGAGGGACCCCCACCGAAAGGCGTTTGGAATCCTCTGCTCCTTGCGGGTTCGTTGGACAGCGAGACCAACCTGGTCGTTGCCTGTGGCCTGGTAAGGGTGCAGTTCGGTGACTCTTTGGGATTATTCGACCATATGAAGGAAATGATGGTCGTAGACCTGTCCGACGTACCTCAGGTCGGCACGGCGTTCCAGGATATTTTCACGGAGCAGTCGCAACCCAGCCCCGGCAGCGAAGCCATGACAGCCGCTCTGATGAGCCAGTGCATGGTGCACCTGTTGCGGAAGTTGTGTGAAGACGACCAGTGTCCCTTGCCCTGGCTGGCGGCCCTGGAGAACGAACGACTGGCCCGCGCGATCGATCGAATCCTCGAGCAGCCTGGAGCGCATCACACAGTGGAGTCATTGGCCGAGGTGGCGGCCATGAGTCGGTCCGCATTCGCCGAGAACTTCGCCGCTGCGTTCAGCCGTCCACCGATGACGCTCGTTCACCATGTACGCATGCAACGCGCGGCGCAGTTGCTGCGGCAAGCGAATATTTCTGTCGATGAAGTGGCAGACCGGGTGGGTTTTTCTAGTCGGAGTCACTTTTCCCGAGCCTTCAAAAAGCACACGGGCCTTGCACCGCACGCCTACAGCCAAGGTTGGGAAGGCGGTGCAATCGCCTCCGCTTAGCTGACAGCTACGAGCGGGCCGCGGTCATTCTTCAGCAGTCCTTCTCGTGCGAGACGGCGGCAGCGTCGCGAGGGTCGATCAGATCGACGATCCAATGATGCTTCACGCCCCCCCAAATCAACATCGTCCTGAACTGTCACCAAGAAGTGCTTGAGCGCGCGCCGGTGCCGTAGAGGCCGGGAAGTCGTGACAACTCCGATAGTGGAAAGTAACTGACCCGGGCCGTTTCGATTGACCTCGAATCCTGCCTGTAGTCTCATTGAATCTTGGCCATGTGGTCGCACCAACCAGTCCAGCCAATCAAGGGGTTTCCAATGTTCAGAAGTCTCAATACGCTTGGAGCGATATCTTCAATCGTTCTCATCGCAGGTTGCTTGGGCGAAGCCCAGAGCCAGTCGACAAATGAGATGGTCACAATTGCAGCCGGGCCTTTCATCATGGGGACGAACACCGGTCCGGCCGAAGAACGACCCGCACATACGGTCGAGCTGGCCACTTTCGAGATCGACCGGACTCCGGTAACGAAGGCCCAGTTCGCCAGATTTCTGGAAGCCGTGGGACCGGTCGGTCCCGGGCGGGAAACCTATTACCAGGACGACGACTCCGATGCGCGCATCGATCGGAGCGGCAACTCGTGGATTGTGGAGACGGGTTTCGAAGACCATCCGGTCCTGGAGGTTTCATGGGCCGGGGCCCGAGACTACTGCGCCTGGGCCAACAAGCGCCTTCCCACGGAGGCGGAATGGGAGAAGGCCGCACGCGGCAGGGACGGCCGCATGTATCCCTGGGGCAATCAGGCTCCCGACCGGACGCGAGCGCAGTTCGACGGAGGCTGGAGGGAGACCGCCCAGGTGGGGCGCTTTCCGGACGGCGCCAGCCCATACGGCGTCCTCGACATGGCCGGCAACGTCTGGGAGTGGGTCAGCAGCGCCTACGCGCCTTACCCCTATGACGCCTCGGACGGTCGCGAGAGCCTCGAACCGGGTCCGGTGCGGGGAACCCGCGGCGGCGGCCAGGACACCCCGGCGCCCCAGATCCGGTCGACCGAGCGCGGCCGGAATCTGTCGCGTGAGTTCGACTCCGGCCACCATAACATCGGCTTCCGCTGCGCCAGGTAGCATCTTGTCGACGACTTTCCGAAAGGTCAATTGAGGAGGCTATAGAACGCTGAGGATTAACTCTTCCACTTTCTGCCAGACGGCCGAGTCCCGGTCCATCCTGGCGTGCGCCACGCGGCCGATGGTCTTGTACCATGGCAGATGAGACAGATCGATGTCCGAGTTGTCGTACTGGAAGCGAAAGTTGTCCAGTATCTCGGTGCATTCCGGATCGGCAGCCCGAATCGGGGCCTCGCCCCGGATCAGCCACCCGCTGTCCTGGTACAGGTTGGCTGCCCAGCGCACGTTGGGAGGAATGACCGCGTCGTTTCGACCGACACTGTCAACCTGAACCGTTAACAGGATAGGGACATTCAGTGCGTCGAGTTCCCGGGCGAAGGTGACGACGGCAGCCCCCCCCGAAACTCTGGCCGTAGATAATGATCCGAGCATTGGCGCGTTCGGCCTCTTGGAGGCGGCCGTCGTGGTTCCGATCCAGGGACTCGCGCACGAGGCGAACGGCCAGGTTTCGCTTTTTGTTCTCGACGGTTTCCACATGGACTCCGGGCAAGTGGAGATCGCGCAGCCGCTGGGCAAGCCGTCCCACACCGACCCCTGTGTCGTGCCAAGAATCGCGTCCTCCCATGAAGCCCAGGATGAGGGCATCCTGGCTGTCGAGGGGCGTCGGCGTCGTGAAGTGAAGATAGCGCTGATCCGAACGGAGGGCGCAGGAAGTTGCCGCGCCGGCCGAGGCGAGAAGCACAATCAGAATCAGCAGCCGAAATATAGTTGTGAAAACCAGCAGCCCGTGGCAGAAGTTCCGAGGGTCGCGCGCAGGGGTCTTCGGGTTGCAGGCGCGAAGAAAGGAGCGGGCACCGAGGTTTGAAACCGAGGCCGCGGGCGCCGTCTTTCCATCGTGACCGACGAGGGACAAAGCCTGTGGGGCGCCTGCGGCCTCCGTTTGAAACGTCGGTGGCCCCCCTGCGCCCAAAGGGTTACGGCGAAACGGGGCCGTCTTCGTTGTCGCCGACTCCTCGCAATGAATGAGCATTGCAGCGTCGTCTCCTCCTAGAATTCGGCCCCGTTTGGCCGTAACGCGACCCTCGAGACTTCTGCCACGGGCTGCTAGCGTCCGATCACTCTGGATTCGTAGTTCCATCTCTTCATAATTCTGTTCGGTTAAACTGACAATCCCCACGAAAGTCACCAGGTGAAAACGCTACACCCCCGCTCGTCGTGGACACTTGAGAATCTCTTCCGTCAACGAGCGCAGAACGCCGCCACTATGGACACGGATTCGGCTGCGCTCGATGTGCCGCTTCGATGGCATCGATCACCTCATCCGACAAGTCGATCGCCGCACTGGCCACATTGGTCTTGAGCTGTACCATCGTGGTGGCGCCGATCAGATTGCTGGTGAGGAAACGCTGCCGGTTCACGAATGCCAGGGCCATCTGCGCGGGATCCAGTCCATGCCGGCGCGCGACATCCACATAGGCCGCCGTTGCCCTCTCGGCGATTTCACCGCTGTACCGCGCAAAGCGGCTCCAACGCACGACGCGCGCTTCCGACGGCCGGGCTCCATTCATGAACTTGCCTGACAAAACCCCGAAACCCAAAGGCGAATACGCCAGGAGTCCCGTATCTTCGCGAATCGCCATCTCGGCCAATCCGATTTCGAACGTGCGATTCAGCAAGCTGTATGGATTTTGAATGCTCACCACCCGGGCCAGGCCACGCCGATCCGCAGCTTGCAGAAATCGGTGCACGCCCCACGGCGTTTCGTTGGACAGCCCGACGTGACGAATCTTCCCGGCACGCACAAGGTCGGTCATGACTTCCAGTGTTTCTTCGATCGGGACCGTCTTTTCGTTCTCCGGATGGCGATAGCCCAGCTGACCGAAGAAATTGGTGCCGCGATCCGGCCAATGCAACTGATAGAGGTCGATGTAGTCGGTCTGGAGACGCTTCAAACTCGATTCGATTGCAGCGGTAATGTTCTTGCGATCGAGCGCGTTCTGACCTCCGCGCACGTAATCCAATTGCAAAACCGAGGTTGGCCCGGCCACTTTGCTGCACAGTACGATCTTGCCACGCTTACCGCTCTTCTTGATCCAGCTTCCGATGATACGCTCCGTCGAACCGTAGGTCTCCGCACGCGGCGGAACCGCGTACATCTCCGACGTGTCGATCAGGTTCACACCCTGATCCAGCGCATAATCGATCTGTGCGTGACCTTCCGCTTCAGTATTTTGTTCGCCAAACGTCATCGTTCCCAAACCCATGACGCTCACATTGATGTCGGTTCTTCCCAGTGTTCGATATTCCATGGCTTCAGCGGTATAAGCGGTCTAGAGCGGAACGTTTCCCGTGGGCGACGTCTTAGAACTTACAAATTTGTCCGTCAACGCGGGCGTCGAAACGGCCCCGGAATCCGACGCGGCCTTCGCCCCGTACGCGGACGATTCAATAGTGTTTTTCGGTATGTCTGTCAGTCGGTTCACGGGTGGTTGATCGTAACCCCAAGGATGATCAGACCAAGTGCCCCACCCTGATCAAGATCGACTGAGCGGAAACCTACTTCGGGCGACCTTTGTAACCCTCGGCGAGCATTTGGATCCGATACATCGACCGGGCATTCCCGCCCTCGCCCTCCGGACCATTGTTCCCTCGCCCAATCACGTATAGCGTCTTTTTCTCGGGCCCGGCAAATGCCAAGGTCGTTGTGTCCCGCGGAAACGGGATCGATCCGATGTGCTGGCCGTCGGGAGTGAACACTTGAACACTTGAATCGCCTGCGACATAGAGCCGGCCGGTGGCGTCAACGGCGAAGCCGTCCTGACCGTCTGGAGGTCTCCCGAACGGCCGACGGTTGCTGATGCTGCCGTCTGGAGCCACGTCCCAGGCCAGGATTCCGGCCTGGGTGTTGGTGACATAGAGAGTTCCATCATCCGGGCTGAGCATGACGCCATTTGCGCCCTCGACATCGTCAGCCAAGCGGATCAACTGATCCGACGGATTCAGGTAGTAGACGGACCGGTGTACGCCCGCGGTGACATACACGCCGCCTTTCTGGTCCGCAACGATATCATTCAGGTTCTCGAACGGGATGCCGTCGTACCCTTCCGCCAGAATCCTGCGCTCGGGAATCAAGATGCGTATGCGGGGCATCCCGCGCTCGATGGCGACCAGGCGGCCCCGCGCGTCGAGCGCAAGCCCCCCGCCTTCGTTCGTGTCTTCGAGGTACGGGGTGATGTTCACGTCCGGATCGACGCGGCTGACGCGGTCGGCTCCCTGCTCGGGCAGCAACAACGTGCCATCCGGTTCCCCGATCAGCCCGTCCGCGGACTGCTGTCCCGTCCAGACGCGCTCGATCAGCATCCCTGCCGCAACGACTCCAGCAATACCGGGTGTGGTAAATTGGGGCTCCGGCGGTACCTGCTGCCCGAACGCGAATGGGCTCAGGACGAGAGCCGATACCAGGAAACAACTCGCAATAGTCAAGCTCGCTTTCGTCTTCATCGCACACCTCCACCCCGTTTTCGTCAAAGCCGGTTTGGATCGGATCTTCGGGCGATTATTGATTGGTGCTTTCGGGCTGTCAAGGAAGCTAACACTCCGCCTGGTGGGTGGCCGGCCTGCTCGTGCAATTCCCCCGGTTAACCAGACGGTTCAGCTAGGCAGCGATCCTGTATCGTTGAATCCGGCAAACCTGGACCCTTGATTGAACCGGCCCGGATTTCTCGGTGACTCCATTTATTGAGAGCATGGAGTCATAGGGAGACCCAACGGTTGATGACGCGCAGGTCGGCCCAGGCAGGCTCGAATATCAGGATAGACTGAAAACGCCGGCGCAATCATAGAATCGCCATGCCGAAAAACCCTTCCAGGATAGCTCTTCAATACCGCGGCAACTGCTTGAAATGGAACGTATGCAGCCGTAACCCGAAATCAACTTCAAACAGCCCCGGATCAGCTCCAGGCGGGTTCTTTTGCCGCGTGAGCTCCTGCAATATAACCTTGTGTAGCGCACCGGCCCTGGCCGTGCTGGCTGCAACCTCCTGCTGATTCACCGCCACAATAAAGCCCCTGGATAATTTGTCCTTTCATGTCCATCACCTGACACCTCATGTTAATTCGCAGACCGGTATAACAGTCGTGTATCGCAGGTGTGGCCCAGGCCGCGTAGTAGGGTGGCTTTTCTATTTTGTACTTAGGGTTGGGCCGTTCAAAATCCGGGTCATATCCAAAATCGACGATTTCGTTATAACGTGTGATCGTTGCGGCGAGGTACTCGGGCGGCAGGTCCGGTTTCTGGTAGGGATTCTCTTTGACCTTTCTTGCGAGGCCTTCAAGGGTATTGTCACTGAAGAAATACAGGGGGTCCGTTGCCGGTGGTGAGAGGTCCCATTTTTCTCTGTTCACACCCTCTGAATCAAAGATCGCCCAGATGGGACCTGCACCGTAGTCCGGTGGTTCCGAGCCTTCATTCATGGCCAGGGCGGCGTCGAGGAAATTTTGTGGGTCGTATTGTATCCGGCGCGGATTTCTCCAGTCGCCTGGGATATAGGGATCTAGAGATCCATGGTGAGTACCGTAGGGCCAGTTGCCAGCCTCTTCATTATAGAAGCGCTTACCTATCTGGTTAACGAGGACCAGGTTTTGCCACTCCCTGACCCTCAACCCGGTGGCCCGGACGAACGGAAACATAATGCTGTCCGGGGTCCATTCTATATACGTATATTGGCAGCCGATCAACGGGCGTTTTCTGAAGTAGCCGTTACGTTCAAAGCTCTGGTTGGCAGTCCCCCAAAGTGAGGCGCCAATGGCCATGCCCGCCATCTCACCACTGGCGTCCTGTTTTGAATAAGGACTGCCCGCCAACTGGTAGGCTTCGGTCATGCGTGGATCAAAGATACGGCGAAAATTGATATTGCCGGTGCTGCCGCCGGTGCCGATGACGATGGCTTTGGTCGCCTTGATGGTGACATTCGCCGGCGTCAGATCGATATTTCCCTTTGAATGAAAACTCTTCATGGGCGCGGTCTCGCCGGGGAGATACCGGGGTGTGTAACTGGCCTGCACACCCTGTACCCGTCCAGAGTCCGGCGTTTCCCGGATGATACTATCCATGTGGTAATTAAACAGAAACCTGACGCCCTTGTTTCGGGCGCTTACCTCAAGTGGCCGATAAATACCGCCTCCACCTCCTCCCCTTGGATTCTCTGCGCCCTGGCCCTTGTCCC
Organism: Terriglobia bacterium; assembly: GCA_965263045.1. GTDB lineage: Bacteria > Acidobacteriota > Terriglobia > 20CM-2-55-15 > 20CM-2-55-15. The sequence goes on along the minus strand of CBDHGK010000041.1, from coordinate 925,101 downwards.
AGGTGACTTCGTGGGCTCGGGGTGCAGAGATACCAATGGCATGTGCCCCCTCAGTTGAAGGAGGGATGTCTTCGAATTTCACACCATTCTCCACCATGAAATCATAGGTGGCGGCGCTGTTGTCAGCCAGGGCACGCTGCACGGCCCGGTCATTGTAGCGGTACTCCGGCATACCGTTGGTCTCCACCACGGACCAGTCCGTGAGGTCCCTGAAAAACGTGTCTGGTGAATCTTCAATGCCGTATTTTTTCTGCGATTCAGTCCCGCCACCGAGTTGAATCGTGCCCCCGTTCATTAAGCCGTGACCGCCGGCATCATAGTTTGCCTCGACTATGATTACCGACGCACCGGCATCCCTGGCCCGAATAGCCGCAGGCAGTCCTGTAGGCCCGGCGCCGATGACCACAACATCGGCTTCAAGGTCCCACTGCTGAGGCTGATTCGATGTATTCTGCGCCTGCAAGGTGTTTGCCGGAATCGCGCTTCCTCCAACCAGTGCTGCCGCACTAATTCCGGCACCACGGACAAAGTTTCGACGGCTGATTTCCTTACTTTCTTTATTGTCTTGACTCATTCCAGGTTCCTCATTCTAATTGTGCTGACGTCTCGTTTATAAACTGGTTAAAGTGCAGCACTAGTGGCCTGTAACAGAGACATCGGCAGTGGCGCCGATGGGTCTTGTCAGGCGAGATCGCGAAGCGAGGAGAGAATGATGCTGTTTCATCATGACCGACGAGCGACAAAGATATCGACGGCAACCCCCATCGGCCCGAAGGGTTCGGGCGCAACGGGGCCGTCTTCGTTGTCGCTCCTCCTCGGAATGTAGAAGCATTCCCTCGTCGTCGACTCCTAGAATCCGGCCCCGTTGCGCTCCGAACGCCACTGCCGATGTCTCTGTTACAGGCCACTAGTCCCAAAACAAGCGCATAACCAGTGGACAAACGGCCGGTTCACGGCCGTAAAATTGGAGGCATAAGCTCCCGTTCCCAGATCGCTTTTTCCAGGTATGCGGTTCGTGTTGTATCTGTTTCAGTTGCCGCCTCGCCGTGTCTGTTTGAAGGGTTGAAAGAAACCGGGACCTCGACCGCCCGGGCTCAGATCCATGATCGGGTCAGCATCGCAGAGGTTGACGCAACACATCCACGGCACGAAACAAGACTGGCAACCACGGGTTCCAGGCCATCAGCCGGAAGACGATGCGCCGACCAGTACGCACGAGCTGGCAAGGCACGAGCATGAAGGCGTTCAGGAACGTTTTGAACTCCATGCGTAGCACGGTCTGCTTCTCGGCCTGATACTTCTGGCCCCAACGTCCGGTTTCGGGCAGCAATAACGCAAACCACGCCTTCAGTGTCCAGGCCAGTGAGGCCATCACCATGTAGGCCCAGTTGCTGGTCTGATCCCCGACCGGCATCCCCAAGGCGTGTACGCCGTTCTTGAGCTGCTCAATAAGATTCTCTTGATTGCACCGTTGATTCGCACGCATCACGATCTGGTCCGCAGGATCCGCACGGTTGGTAATGTAGAAGAAGTACCGGATGTCGTCGAACAACACCTGCTCCCCTTTGGCCACCGACAGATTCTTTCGCACCACAACGACGCGGTAGTCCCGATCGCAGGCTCCGGGCCGATACGCAAACTCGGCCACATCCTCGCCCCGCAAGCGGATATTCTCAAAGTCACGCTCCCGAACGATCCGTTCCTTGACCTTGTCGGGACGCTGGCGGGGTTGGCTGGCTACCTCGTACTTGGCGGGACGTTCCAGGCGCGCCCAGCAGTCCGGCTCCAATTGGTCGGCCCGGGCCACCAGGTTTTTCATCGCGTCGATGCCGAAGATGAAGCCCACGCCCTGGTCGTCCCATCCATCCAAATACCGGGTCTGGCTGAAGTCGGTGTCCCCGCGCAGCAGGATCTGATCGAACCCCGCACGCTGGCACAACGCGATTGCCTGATCGAACCGTTTGGCCGCTCCCTCATGCGAGGGCCGGTTGCCGCTCCGGTTCACCAGGTATAACGGTTCGGCCGTGTTCGCCAGCGAAATCAACAGTGGGTGATAACCCCATGTCCCGTCGTAGGCCACGTCCATCCCGTCTTTGCATTCTCCGGTGGTTGGGGCCAATGTCCCGTCCGCCTCCAGAACCGCTTCCTCGAAAAACGCATCGGGCTGCTGGCGCCAGACTTTCAGCCGCACTTTATTGAACGTGTCCATCAGCGACTCCACGTCGTCTTCCTCAAATCGCCGGCAGAAGTCTCCCGCCGTGGTCGGATCCGGAATCCGCTGTGCTCCCAACGCGTCCAGATACACTTCGTCATTGCGCCGCAGTTCGATATCTTCCATACACGTGCCCCCACTCAACGCGTTGTAGGCGATGTTCAACACGTGATCCGATTCCTGGTAGGGCAGATGCCGCTTCAGCACATGCACGTCCTTGTCGATGGCTTCGATCAGTCCGGTCCGCCGCGCCACCTGATGCATCATTCCGATGCCGCCCACCGACAGACCCCTCATCCGGTCTCCCATCTCGTACCGGATGTTGCGCGCCGACAGCATCGGCTTCGCCTGATCTTTCCAATTCCGATCCCCAAGCCGACGCTCAATTCGCCGCTTGCGGTTCCTCATGTTCTTGCGCGTATAATCGTTCATCTGAAATGCCTCCTTCTCCAAAGAATCTGTCCAAGGTTTTTTTCGCACGGAGAGGGGGCATTTCGGGTACTTCGGCGGTTATTCCACTTTCAATTCCTCATCAATCACGCTTGTTCAGGGACTAGTCAGCGAAAGTGTATCAAACGCATGGATTTGTCAAGCTGCTCGTATTTACCCAAATGCCAATACTGAGATATACGTTAATCCTTATTGGAACTGTGCTTATCGGGTTCATTAGCCTGTATGCGGCACAACAGAACCCGGGGTTCGCACCGGCCGCCGACAGCCCATCATATCAACCCGTTATCAATCAGTACTGCCTTGCCTGCCACAACGACGCGTCGAGAACAGCAGGTCTTTCCCTCGAGACAGTCGATGTAAACGAGGTTGGCCCAGGGGCCGAGATATGGGAGAAGGTGCTGGGCAAACTCAGGGTCAGAACCATGCCGCCATCCGGCATGTCCCGTCCCGACCCGGCCACCTATGATGCCCTTGTTAATTATCTTGGATCTGCTCTGGACGATCATGCAATGGCTGATCCGCGGCCCGGCAGGGCATCATTACGCCGAATGAACCGTACTGAATACATGAACGCTGTTCGCGACTTGCTGGCTGTTGAAGTTAATGACGATACGATTCTCCCATCCGATGACACCATGTTCGGTTTCGACAACATCGGTGACGTGCTGACCTTATCACCGCTACTGGCAGAGCAATACATTTCAGCGGCGCGTCAGGTGCGGCGTATGGCACTGGGTGAACCGGACATGCAGCCCGACTTTGAAATATATAGCGTCTCCGCTTACCTCATGCAGGAGGAGCGGATGGGCGAAGATATGCCCTTCGGATCCCGTGGGGGAGTTGCCATTCGCCATCATTTCCCCCTGGACGGTGAATATGTCGTCCAGGTACGCCTCCAACGGAATTCCAGGGAATATATCCGCGGCCTGACTGAACCACATCAGTTTGACGTGCGTCTTGATGGCGAAAGCGTCAAGCGAATCACCATTGGAGGTGAAATCCATGGAAGGTCAGCGGCCATTTTTTCCACCGCATCGCCGGGTGATGTGGAACAGGAACACTATGAACGGAGTGCCGATGATGCACTGGAAGCCCGTTTCTTCGCGGAGGCGGGTACTCGAGAGCTTACCGTCACGTTTTTAAAAGAGACTACCGTACCGGAAGAACCTCTGTATCCGCTGCACACACTCTACGATTACGCACAACATAAAGGGGGAGTGCCGGCTGTCCATACCGTCGCAATTGGTGGGCCTTTCGAAGCAGAAGGTATGGGGACGACCCCTAGCCGTGAAACGATATTGATTTGCCGTCCTGATGGCATTGACGATGAGCAATGTGCCCGGCGTATTCTCTCGAATCTGGCCCATCGTGCCTATCGAAGACAAACCTCCGATGTAGAAATAGAGGATCTGCTCGATTTTTACAGACAGGGAATGAGTCGTGGATTTGAAGAAGGTATCGGGCTGGCGATTGAAAGATTGCTGGCCGGTCCTGAGTTCCTGTTTCTGGTTGTCAAGGAACCGGAGAACACCAGCCCGGGTGCGGTTTTCCCAATCTCAAACCTGGAACTGGCAACGCAGTTGTCGTTTTTTCTCTGGAGCACGATCCCGGACGAAGAACTTCTGAGCATCGCAGAGTCCGGTCAGCTTACCGATCCGGACGTACTGGAACAACAGGTCCGGCGCATGCTGGCTGACCCTCGCTCTCGGTCTCTGGTGAAAAATTTCGCGGCACAATGGCTGCAATTACGAAATCTGAACGCCTCAGCGCCAGACGCTGATTTTTTCCCCTATTTCGAGGACAATCTCAAACAGGCGTTTCAGAAGGAATCAGAACTTTTCTTCGAATACATCCTGCGCAGTGATCGCCCACTGCTGGAACTATTGGATGCCGATTACACCTTCGTAAATGACCGGCTGGCCAGGCATTATGGGATCCCGGATGTATATGGCAGTCATTTTCGCCGGGTATTATTGCCGGATTCCAACCGAGGTGGGATCCTGGGACACGGCAGCATTTTAACGGTGACATCGTATCCCAACCGTACTTCGCCGGTGATTCGCGGAAAGTGGATACTGGAAAATATCCTCGGTGCGCCTCCACCCCCGCCCCCACCCGATGTCCCAGGCCTCCGGGATAAAAATGATGAGGGAAGGGTCTTGAATATGCGCGAGCGTATGGAACAACACCGTGCCAATCCGGTTTGTGCCAGCTGTCACAGGATTATGGATCCACTGGGCTTCGCCCTGGAGAACTACGATGCCATCGGTAGATGGCGGACCGTCGATTCATCCTCTAATACTGCTATTGATACTTCCGGGGCACTGCCTGATGGCACACCCTTTGAAGGCCCAATCGGTCTTCGAGAAGTTTTGCGGGCAAACCGTCAGCCAGTTTTCGTTCTGACGGTTATTGAGAAGTTGTTAACCTATGCGTTGGGAAGAGGTCTGGACTCTCATGACGCGCCGGTGATGCGCGCTATCATGCGGCAGACAGCGCCCGACGACTTCCGTTTATCTTCCTTGATAATGGCCATTGTCAAGAGCACACCCTTTCAAATGCGGAGGGCACCCAGCCAAGATGATCTTTAGAAAATCAATTCCTCGTCGCACATTCCTGCGCGGAGCCGGGGCAACAATCGCGCTGCCATTGCTGGATGCTATGTTTCCGGCACTCGCATCGGCAACCCAAAGGGTGGAAGCCGCACGCCGTTTCTCCATCGTTTATTCCCCGAACGGAATGAATATGAAGTACTGGACCCCTGCGGCAAGCGGTAATTCATTTGATTTGCCACAGACTCTGGAACCGCTTGCCCGATACCGGGACCAGATGCTTGTCCTGAGTGGTATGAATAACAATTCCGGTGATGCACTGCCGGGCGAGGGGGAATCAGCCCCACATGAACGGGCAGGGGGAGTGTTTCTGACCGGCGTACATCCGCTCCGGCAAGGTTATACGGGCGTATCCCTTGATCAGATCATCGCCAGGGAATTTGGCAAGTATACCCAGCTGGCGTCCCTGGAGCTTGGCCTGCACTCTACAGACATCGTCGGTAGTTGTGAAAAAGGCTGGAGTTGTGCCTACAGGATGACACTGAGCTGGCGTTCACCCACTACGCCGCTTCCAATCGAGTATCGGCCCCGTGCGGTGTTCAATAGACTGTTTGGTGACAGCAGCAGTACCGACCCGGCCGTCAGGCTTGCACGCATACAAAAGGAAAAAAGCATCCTCGATTCAGTGACCCAATCCGCTGCCCGGTTGATGAATTCGGTGGGACCCGAGGACCGGCTGAGGTTGAGTGAATACCTTGACGGTATGCGTGACGTTGAACGCCGAATCCAGATGGCCGAACAGCAATCCTCGCGCGAAATGCCCGCCGTGGAACGGCCTACGGGAGTACCCCGGGAATTTGCTGACCACCTCAAACTTATGTTTGACCTGCAGGTGTTGGCGTTTCAGACTGACATGACCCGCATGATTACCTTCATGACGGGACCGGGACAAAGCAACAGAACTTACAGGGAGATTGGCATCCCTGATGTACATCATTCATTGTCACACCACCAGGGTGACCCGGAGAAACTGGAAAAGATCGCACAGATCGATCGATATCACTCAAATCTGTTGACATATTATCTCGATAAACTACGTGCGACGCCGGACATTGACGGTTCTCTGTTCGACAATATGATCATCATGTATGGAAGTGCCATGAGTGATGGCAATGACCATTTGCTGCAGAACCTACCCATATTGTTATTGGGTGGAGGTACCGGAGCATTGAAGGGTGGACGCCACATACGTTATTCGGAAGATACACCGATTTCTAATCTGTACCTGGCCCTGCTCGACAAATTGGGTATACAGGCAGATGGATTTGGCGACAGCACCGGGCAACTCAATTTACTATCGCTACAGTAAAGGATCCGTATATGTCGAATCCGCTTGTGCATAAATTCAGGATGTTGAACAGATACTGGCTTGCTGCAGTACTTCTTATTACGCCTTCCTTATCGCTGGCGAACGATGATTTGCGACTGATTGATTCAGCACGTACTGGAGATTCCGGGACCGTAATCGAACTGATAAATCAATCTGTCGACGTCAATACGGCCCAGGCTGACGGTACTACGGCATTGCATTGGGCCGCCCACCGCAACGACATGGAACTGGCTGAGATTCTGCTGATTGAAGAGGCTGACGTAGACGTCAAAAACGAATACGGGGTGACACCATTGTGGCTGGCTTGTACTAACGGCAGCAATGAGATGGTAGGAAAGTTGTTGAGAGCAGGGGCAGACCCGAACCCGGCACTATGGACAGGCGAGACCCTACTGATGAACTGTGCACGAACTGGAGCAACTGAGGCGGTTGCCGCGTTAATAGCCGGGGGGGCACAGATTAATGCAAAGGAGAATAATAAAGGACAGACCGCTCTGATGTGGGCCGCAGCCGAAGGTCGAGGAGATATCACTGAATTGCTCGTCGACAGTGGCGCCCAGATCAGTGTGAAGTCAAGCGGCGGATTCACTCCGTTGTTATACGCAGCCCGGTCAGGAGATCTGGATACGGCACGTGTTTTACTCAATGCGGGTGCAGACCCGAACGAAGCAACTCCTCAACAAGGAAATTCACTGGTCATTGCCGCGGCAAGTGGTCATGAGGAACTTTCATTGTTCTTGCTGGCCATGGGTGCAGATCCCAGTTCATTTGATGAAAACGGTATCACCGCTCTGCACCATTCTGTAGCCAGCGGACTGGCTGCATTAAACGGTGTTCGTTATGATCCTGTGTATCGCGTGCTTCCAGAAAATATGCACAAACTTGCAATGGCTTTGCTTGAATCAGGGACGGACCCCAACGTACAAATTCACAAAAGCCGTCGGCTGGGTCCGGATGGCAGCCCGTTTAATATGGCGGACGCAACACCATTCCTCCTGGCAGCAGTATCTGCCGATGTACCATTAATGCACTTGTTCAGAGCGCATGACGCAGATCAACATATCGTTGCCAGAGGAGGTACAACTTCATTAATGGCGGCAGCGAGGGCGGCCTGTACCGGTGCCTGCGCTTTCAAGGGAGGGAATGAAGCAAACGACGCGGACATCGAGTTATCGTTTCAGGCGGTCCAGGCCGTCCTTGAAATGGGTATCGATGTGAATGCCAAAAATGAAGATGGGCAAACAGCAATCCACATGGCGGCATTCACCGGTGCGGATCCTGTTGTTCAATACCTCGCTGATCACGGTGCAGACGTAAACGTAAAAGACAACTACGGAGAAACTCCATGGAGCATGGCTTCTGGAATCAGCCCTGTCTTACGTTATAGGGGGCTCTATGGGAAGCATGACAGTACCGCAGCAATGCTGATCAGGTTGGGGGCAACAATTTCAACACGGGATGAAATGGATCCTAATGCCCCGCCACCTCCGGGTCAGTAAAATATTATTTTCTTAGATTAGTAAAGATCGTTAGCGGTTCGAAGATAAACGAAACGAGGAACAGGCGAATGATGAAGGAAAAATTGCTACTTGTTCTGCCGGTGATAGTTGGGGTTCTCCTAACCTCCGGCCCGATCTTCGCTCACCATTCGAATGCGGTGTTCAACCACGAGCATATGACCACTCTCACCGGATCCGTAGTGAGGCACATGTTCACCAACCCCCATGATCAGATTTATCTCAACGTGGAGGAAGACGATGGCAGTGTCAACGAATGGATTGTCACCGGTGGTTCTCCTTCCTCGATGCGCCGGGTGGGCTGGCACAGCAGGATGTTTCAGCCAGGGGAACAGCTGACGGTTAGCGGCCATCAATACAGAGACGGCAGGCGGATCATGATTCGCATGAAAATCCTGCGGGCCAACGGCGAAGAGGTACCCCTGGGGGGCGCTGCCGGAGCAGGTTTTTACATTGAGTTTATGGAGAAGTATGGAAATGGAAGCGATCCTTCCCGATTTTCGGAGATCGGCAAGAAAAGGCAGTGACAAATCAGAGAAATCCTAAGATGACGTCAACTGGCCTCCCGTGCGGAAAGAATTTCAAGTGGGGGAATATTGAAATGGGAATTCGCATCGCAGGTCCGGTCTTTGCGGTGGTGACGATCCTCGTCTTCTCGGCGGTTGTATTCGCTCAGACCGCGGGGCAGCCGGGAGCGGGGGACCCCATCTACCCCTCTCTCAGAGACCAGCCGATACCGCGCACATCGGATGGCAAACCGGACCTGTATGGATTTTGGGCGGACTGGCGAAGGGTGGCTGGCCTTCCGGGGCCGGTGGGCGCTGCGGCTGCCGCAAGGCAACAGGAAATCGAGTCTCTGTTTCCTGCGCCCGAGCAGGCGCCGATGGCCCTGACACCTTGGGCAGAGGAGCGTCATCTGTACAACAAAGACCCGCTGTACCTCGATGGGGACCGCGTACGAAACGAATTAGATCCAAGCAGCCATTGTTTCCCGGCCGGCACGGCACGGATCGGGGCTCCTTTCCAGATTGTCAACACCCCCCGCGAAATGTTCATCCTCTACGAAGACAATCACGAGGTGAGGCAAATCTTCATGGATGGGCGAGAACATCCCGAGTATCTCGATCTCACGTGGAATGGGCACGCGATTGGCCGGTGGGACGGCGACACGCTCGTCGTGGACACGATAGGGCTGCGTGAGGAAACCTTGCTGGACGGCGAAGGTCATGTGCATAGCGACGCTCTGCGCATTGTGGAGCGCATCCGGCGCATCACCTATGACGTCTTGGAGATCGAGAAGACACTCACCGACCCACAGGCGTTTGCAAGGCCCTATACCACGCGCAGAACATACATTCTGGCGCCGCCCGATTGGGACATCCTGGAAGACATCACCTGCGAGAATAAGTTCCAGAAAGGGATTTGGTTCGGCGAAGGACCCTCGGGCCTTTAACAGCCCGTGGCATAAGTCTTAAGGGCCGCGCGGAGGGGTCTTCGGGTTGCAGGCGCGAATTGAGGAGCGGAACGATGGTTTTTCATCGTGACCGACGAGGGACAAAGCCTGCGGCCCGAACCCCCCTGCGCCCAGAGGGTTACGGCGAAACGGGGCCGTCTTCGTTGTCGCCGACTCCTCGCAATGAATGAGCATTGCAGCGTCGTCGCGACGTCGTGTCGTCACGTTGTTCCTCCTGGAATCCGGCCCCGTTTGGCCGTAACGCGGCCCTTAAGACTTATGCCACGGGCTGCTAAGGAGACCTCCCACGTGCGGGGTTCGACAATCTAGCTGGCCTCTTACGATAGAACTGGGTCGATATAGGCGGGGGCAGGCCGCCAGGCGACGATTCCACGCGGCACGCCAATTCGTCGTCGGCTCGGAGAGAATCACTGCTGTTTGTAGAAATTGCTGAGTATCTGAACGCCTGAATCGGCGAGAGGCGTGGCTCCCAATTTCAGCAGAAGATCTGCTGTACTCTGACGAACGATTCACGAGCTTTGGAAGTAATGGTCGTAGACGCCGACGGTAATCACGGCGTTGGCTATGCTCAGCGCAGTCTGTCCATATTCATCAAAGACATCCATATTTGCGCCTTTTTCCACAAGAAACTGGACCACTGGATCGATTCCCATGTACGCGGCTCCGTGTAGCGCTGTCCATCCGTGCTCTCCGGCCACATTGGCATCTGCCCCGAGTTCCATCAGCAGTTTGACGATTTCCAATGACTCGCTCTTCTTCTTCTCGGTGTAGTGCCTGCCCAAGGGGGGACCGATGCCGGCCGCTACGTGCAGAGGAGCGGTCTTTTCGTCGGTCGTCAGTAAAGGGTCCGCGCCGCCCGCTACCAGTGCGCGCACTGCCTCGACGTTTCCTACCGAGGCAGCGAGCAACAGGGGTGTCGCGCCCTTCAGGGAGACGCCCGCATAGCTGTTTCTGGGTGAATCCGTGGTCGTTCGAGGATCCGGGTTCGCGCCGTGAGCCAGAAGTGTTTTCACCAACTCCACCATCTTCGGGTCCTGCGCGGCATGATGCAACGCCGTATAGCCCCGCGCATCCGTCAATTCAGGATCGGCGCCCTCTTCGAGAAGCAGGACCGAAAGTTCGTGGCGGCCATTGGCGGTCGCTACCATGAGCGCGGTCATGGGACCCTTCTTCCAGGTGTCATTCACATCTGTTCCGACTTCCAGTAAGATACGACCGGACTCCACATCTCCTTGCTGTGCAGCGAAAAGCAACGCGGAGAAATCACCTTCTGAGCGTGCGTGAACATCGGCTCCATGCCCGACCAAAAGCCTTGCGATTTCCGTGTGCCCCCCCGCCACAGCCCACATCAGAGCAGTTTGACCGCCGTTAGATTCTTTGGCGTTTACGTTGGCCCCATGCTCGAGCAACCCGCGGACCGCGTCCGCGTTACCTTTGTTGACGGCGGTCATGAGGGGTGTTTCACCCGAAAGCAGCGCCCGGTTCGGGTCAGCGTTCGCTTCCAATAGTGTTTTGATCATGGCACTATTGCCGCGTGCACAGGCCACAGATAGAGCGGTGGCACCGTACTCGTTCGCCGCATCAACGTTCGCTCCTGCTTGTATCAGCAGAGCCGCCACTTCCAGGTCGTTGCGATCGGCCGCCAGGACCAGCGCCGTGGACCCATCAGGTTGAGCCGCACTGACATCGGCGTTGTTCTGCAATAGCTCCCGGACGGCGCCAGCGTCGCCCTTGAGGACTGCATCCACCAAGTTCAGGTCAGTGCTTTGCGTGGCAAGCCCGGTGACCGGTAGGAAACACGATAGAAGGACCGCAGCAGATGACCCTGCAAGAAGTTTGCCCGTGCTTCTCATTTACCCCTGCCTTTCATTGCTTGACCCAAATGCATCATTCACAGTACCGCCACAGTACCGCAGAGCGACTTCGCCTCATGTGAATCTGGATCAACCTGGATCACACGGAAGCAAGATCAAGTGATCCCGTGCTATCGCCGAAATCCTCCACAGGGATTCCCAGTTTGTTCAGCAGAGTCACGTATAAGTTGGCCATCGGCGTGTCTGCTGGATACCTGATGTGACGGCCACCCTGGATTCCGGAAACTCCGCCGGCCACCAGCAGAACCGGAAGGTCTTTATACAGGTGCAAATTACCGTCGCCGAGAGCGCTCCCATAAACCATCAGTGAATGATCGAGCAGCGATGCATCGCCATCCGCTACTGACTGCATCTTTTCCAGAAAATACTGGAACAGTCTGGCGTGGAAGGTATTGATCTGTACAACCTTCGCAATCATCGCGGCATTACCCTGGTGGTGTGTCAATGAGTGATGCGGGTCGCCAAAACCCACTTCTGGATATGCCCGGTTGCTCATTTCCTTGCCGAGCATAAACGTGCCGACCCGCGTGATGTCACCCTGAAAAGCCAGCACCTGCAGATCAATCATCAGCTTGCAGTAGTCCGAAAACGTTTGCGGTATTCCGATGGGTTTTTCCAAGCTTGGCAGCTTTTCTAAGGGTTGCTGCTCCCCAACCTGGATCTGCCGTTCGACACTGCGCACCCCTTCGGAATACTGATCGAGCTTCGCACGATCGCTCTCTCCAACCAACCTCATGATCCCCTTTAGGTCCTCAGATACGAGGTCAAGAATACTGCGATTCTCTGCCTTGCGGGCCGCCCGCTCGGCCGGGTCCGTGCTATCGCCAAACAGTCGTTCAAAGACAGCGCGCGGGCGGATTTCCACAGGAAGGGGCGTCGTGGGAGTGCTCCAGACCATCGTGTTGTAATAGGCACAACTGTAAGCGGATTCGCACGCGCCCATCACCGTTGGTTCCAAACCGATTTCCAGAGAAGGTAGCTGGGTGTGCTTGCCGAGCTCCTTGGCCGCGACTTGGTCCACGGAGACGCCGCAACGAATATCCGCTCCCGACGTCATTTTCGGGTGGGCGGCGGTGAGATACGCGCTACAGGCGCGCGGGTGGTCACCCGCGATTTCGCCTTCGAGCTTCCGGGCTTCGTTATTTCCAAGTCCGGTGAGTACAAGAGAGCGGTTTCGGAAGGCGGCCAGCGGCTCCAGAATGGGCGTGATCTCGTATCCTTGTCCCACCGCAGCTGGCGTCCACTTATCCATGATGATCCCATTGGGAACGATAAAAAATGAAAGACGTGTGGCCGTGTTCGAAGCGGTCTGAGCCGCGGAACCGAAGGCGGGAAACATAGCATCCAAGAGCGGCAACGCTAAGGCAGTTCCCGCCCCGCGCAGGAATGTGCGCCGGGGGATTGACTTTTTGAAAATCATCATGCCTAGCGAGCCCTCCTCATTTGGAATGGCGTACTCTCGACCACACTCGTAAACAACGACGACCAGCGGTAATCGCTGGATGCCGCGTCCCGAGCGATCTTGCGGACGGCCGGCATGTCATAGGCCTCAACGCCCCGTCCTAGCGCGTACGTAAGCAGACGCTCAGTTGCAGTCATCACGAACTGGTCCTTTTTGCTGAGCAATACGTTCCGCAGTCCTACCGGTCCATCGACCCGGGTGCCGTCTGGAAGGACCCCCGAAGAGTCGACATCGGCCCGCCACCTGCCCAGCCCGTCAAAACTCTCAAGCGCAAAGCCAAGCGGATCCATGCGGGCGTGGCAGCTTGAGCACACTGGACTGGCCTGGTGCAGTTCCAGTCGCTCCCGCATCGTGAGAAGGCTGAGATCTTCATCCTCATTCAGCAATGGGATATCAGCCGGGGGCGGAGAGGGGGGCGATCCCAGGATGTTTTCCAGCAACCACTTTCCGCGCAGCGTCGGCGATGTCCTGTTTGGATACGAAGTCACCGTAAGTACACTGCCCTGTCCCAACAATCCCTTTCGTTCCTCGTTCGTCAGTGTAACGCGCCGGAACTCAGCACCGTAGATACCGGGAATGCTGTAGTGGCGCGCCAGTCGCTCATTCAGAAACGTGTAGTCCGCACGCAAGAGATCGAGAATGCTCCGGTCCTCCCGCAGCATGCTTTGGAAGAAAAGCTCCGTTTCCTTCCCGAGCGCAACCCGGAGGTTTTCATCAAAATTGGGAAACGTCGCCGGGTCCGGCAACACTGTATCGATATTCCGCAGATACAGCCACTGACCGATGAAGTTGGAGACCAGGGTGTTGGCGCGGGGATCTGCCAGCATGCGCCCTACTTGCTGCCGCAGCACCTCCGGTTCTTTCAGCATGCCGCCCTCGGCCAGGTTGAGCAGCTCGTCGTCGGGAATGCTGCTCCAGAGGAAAAACGACAAGCGCGAAGCAAGCTCCACGTCACTTACACGATAAGCAGATCCTGGAGTAGCGCCCTCGGGATCGAGTTCGATGCGGAACAGGAAATTAGGGGACACGAGAATCCTCTGAAGCGCCATCCTAATTCCTTCTTCAAAACCGCCTCGGTCCCTTGCCGCCTTGTAAGGGATCAGCAGAGCCGGAATCTCCTCCTGGTTGATGGGGCGTCGATAGGCGCGGCGAGCCAGGGTCGTGATGATCTCCGCCGCACATGCTTCTTCATCTTCCAGACCCGAGGGGTAGCACACGAAAATCTTGCGGCGGCTGGGCGTGTTACCTGGACTTGTCGCAGCGTATGGACCGGCAATGGAAAGGTTCCCAACCCCCTCGAAGAAGGCTGGTGGACGATCTGCGACCAGCACTCCCTCGGGCTTCACGGTGTCCTTCACAAATGTGGCTGCAATTAAATGAGGGCCCGCCGTGACAGATAATCGAACTTCCAGGAGGTCGTCCAACGCGCCATCCGATTCACTGTCGCCGTTTTCATCTCCATCTTCGCCCTGGCCGCCAATCGTAAACAACTTGACTCTTGCGCCGTCCAGCCGCACGTCCAATTGACGCTGCTTGGAGATGCCAAGAATCTGTCCTGACTTGTATCGCTGCAAGCGAACCTTGATGACGTACTCGGCGTCCAGCGGGAAGTAATGGCGGACGGCGATTCCACCCCGGGAACCCAATGGGAGGTCATCAGTTTCTCGGTCAATTTGGACTCTGTTGTGAGGCACTTCGTATTCCGTGGAGGTCGGGCTCATGGAGGTATCGCCAACCGCCAAGCGGCTGATCCTCGCGGCCGCTGAAACATAATTCTCCACCAGCACCGGTGACACAGTAAGTACGTCGCCGATGTTGTCGAAGCCGTACCCGGAATCGTCAGCGGGGAAAAGTAAGGCCGAATCGACTTCAAGGGTAATCAGGTCGCGGATGGCATTGCCGTATTGGAAACGATTGAGGCGATGCACGGCCTGTCGGCCCGGGTTGGGCCTGGCTTCCGCCGCCTGGTCAAGCGCAGTTTCAACGTAAGCTATCAAGGAATCATAGGTCGGATCGTCAGGCCTCGGCATCGGCGTTGGAGGCATTTCGCGCGTGCGGAGCTTATGAAGGGCTTTTTCCCACAGCTCTGGGTTATCCGCGGGGTGATCGACGTCGCCCTGATCGAGCAGGATCCCTGCCGTCGCCAGTTCCTGATTGTGGCAGGAAACGCAGTATTCATTGAGCACCGCTTGTTGAGGGGAGACGGACTGTGTGATTGGAGATGCGGATCCTTGCGCTCCAGCTGTGTCTATAGGGCTACCGACCGAGAGCAGAACTGCCACACAGGTCAATACCATTCTTCGCATATACTTTCCCCTTCCGACCAAGCACTGCCTTGATGGCCAAAAGAGCCTTTTCCATCAAATCGTTACTATGTCCGAAATACGGGGAATTTTCAACTTCAAGAAGGAGTTTTAGCAGGACCGGGCGACCTACGGGACTGCCACTCGTTCCTTCAGTTATTCGAACCAGTCGTCGACTTGAACTTAAGAACCAGGGAACCGGCACCTGTGTGTCGCGCATTGGCAAGAACTTTGAGGACCCGCGCGAGGTTCTTGTCGCTTGACTGAAAATCATTCCAGAGATTGCAATGGTGGAACGCGTAAAGCGATCGAGCCAAGCCCGCGCTGAGCCGGATCACGGGGACCGGCACACGTAGAGTTCTAACACGGCGAGGATCGAAGCATCAGGCAGACCCTTCCCTGTTCAAGTTTCAAGCCGCAATCGGTGTCAGATAGAGTCCGCCGCAATGCTCTTCCCATCCGTGGCGGTTGAGCGTCGCGATATCCTTCGGCTGTTGGAGCGGCGTACGCCCATCCAGAGACGCGTGAGCCCGATGAATATTGCAGAAATCCCCGAACGCCGACAACTTCTCTTCCAGGTCAATCGCATTCCAGAACAGCAGCAGATCTAAGCATCCTCGTCGAACACGCGGCGCATCAACTGAGACCGGGCGCTAAGCTAAAAATGCTCTGCTTATGCAATACTCCCGCAGGCGTATCGGAGTCAAGCCCATTCTTAGTTGAAACTCTCCACGGCTCACGATGGGTCATGCAACCTTCTTCTTCGATCTCGTCGACGTCTTCGCCTCAATTTTCAGCTCTCGCTGGAGGGCTTCGCGGAGCTTTGGAAGATGACGGTAGCCGATCACCTTCCTCAGGCGCGGTTCGATGTCGATGAGCGCCGTCGCCAACCAGCGTTGCCGCTGACTCGAGTTCTTCCAATGATCGACCTTCGCACACCTTTCCTCGACAAGGGCATTGACCGATTCCAGGCAATTCGTCGTCTTGAACGAACGGCCCAAGACCCCGTACACGCCGAGCCGATGCAACGTGAGGGTCTCTTCCAGGCCTTCCTCAAGGCTCGCAGCCCCCGATTGGTTTCGCTCCTCGAGCTCTCCATGGAGCTCTCCGAGCGCCGCCCGAGCTTCGTCGTACTCCGGGCGCTCGTAGGCCCGCTGCAGCCGGCGTCGCCACACGGCTTGCTCGGTCTTCGATAGGTATCTCACGACGTTCTCGCGTTTGTGCCATTGGCAGCGTTGGACCAGGGCTCGATTCCTGAATGCCTTCTTGACCGCCGCCCGCAGACCTTTGCCGCCGTCGACAATCACCAGCACGCCTTCAGAGATGTCCAGGCCCCGCTCCATCAACGAACGGAGAAACGGAGTCAGCACTTGCTCGTTCTCCGTGTCGGTCTCCACGAAGCCCAAGAAGCGTTTGTCGCCCGAAAGCGTGACGCCCAGGGCCACTACCATCAGGGCGTCGGCAAACGCCTTCCCGTCCAGGAAGATCGCCACGACGTCCTCGCCACTCAGATCCCGCTCCTGCATCTCCCGAAGTTTCGCGGCACTCGCCTGGACGAATCCTCGAGACACCGTCGAACTCGACAGTCCGATCGCTCCCGGAATCGCTTCAGCGGCCGATTCATAGTTCCGGCAGGAGATCCCATACAGCACACGTCTGAGCAGTAGCTCGTTCACCGCGCCACCCGGACTGAGTTCCTCGTAGGTCCGAAGCGGAATCTCCCCGCCCGCCACGCTGCGCACTCGAGGCACCCGAACCGGCACCCGCTGGCCACCCAGCCCCACGGTCCCCGGATTGCTCCCGTGTCGCCGGCCCCGCAACGCCGCCTCCTTTCGTGCGTATCGCTCACCCGCCAACGACTTCACTTCCTCGTCGAGCAACTCCTCCACGTGCATCAACCCCAGTGGGATCAACGCCCGAATCATCTCCACCTTCGAGTCCAATTCCAGTCCCGAGTATTCCTCCCGGCTCAGGACCTCGACCTCACCCAGCACACGCGACTTCTTGCGTTTCTTTACCGAACGTAACAGACTCCTCATCTCGGCTCCTTTCTCTTACAGGCTTGATGTTGTTTCTTCCAATACCATCAAACCATGGGGTTTGGAGCCGTTTCAATTTCCAACTAAGATTGGCACACATTCGCGTATCGCATAAAGCAGAGCATTAACAGGGAATTAATTCGCGTCGATATCGAAAATCTCCGGTAAAGGGTACCCTCCGATGGTGTTCTCGTCGCCAGTTAGCGCGATCACCTCTTTTGCTACCGGATTCAACGCCAAGTTGCCGCCGCCCAAATTACTCTGCGGGCCTCCAAAAGCCCAGCGGGGAGGGGCGTCTCCATCGTCGTAGACGCTCCAGATGCGGATCTCTCTGTATCCATCTTCTCCTCGACCCGTGATCAGGATCCAGCCCTTCGGCGAGACCCTGAAGTCGCCTCCCGCAGAAGCCGAAGTAATCACCCTTTGGGGCGCCACGTTTCCGTTGTCGGTCCGGTTGAAGATCAACAGCGCTCCGTTGTCCGGTTCCCCTGGGATGGGGCCCGAGGCTACGACCATCAGGTCGAGATCCTCCACGACCTGCGGAGCTCCCCGCATCCTGCCCAACCTGGCATTGGGGCCCTCGATGGCCCGGAGCGGGGCTACATCCCCATTCGCCTGTGAATCGAATACCAGAACCCTCTCGCCGGAAGTAACATAAATTTCGTTGTGAACACCACTCACGTCCACGAAGTCGGGGTCCCACAGCGTCGTGTTCGGTCCTTGAATGACCCGGACCGGCGCTTCGTTGCCATCGGCCCCCCCCTCGGAAGACACTAATGGCCTGGGCCACTGGAGAGGCGATTACGAATTCATCATGAACCGCGTCATAACGGACGTTGTGGACGCTGCGAGCCAACTTGGTTGCCTGCCCTTGGATCAACCTCACGGGCATCTGCCCTGGTTCCGTCGCCAGCCTGGCGAGTGCCGCAATCTGCGGGTACGCCAGTCAGTTCGGCGCCAGGATCTGATCTTGCCTGCTGTCATAGGCGATGCCGGTCACTCGCCCGAGAGACGGGGCCTCCACGCCGAGAGGTGAGTTGCGGATGACTCGCAGCGGCGGGGTATCGCCGTCAGCCGTGCGTGGAAAGACGGACACCGAGTGCGTACGCACATCCGACACCACCACCTCGTCGTTCTCGTTGTCTATCCAGACGCCGACAGGATTCCTGAGTCGTGTCTGGGGCCCTGTGATGGTTCGAATCGGCGCCACATCGCCGTTGTCGGTGACGCGGAAAACCAGAATGGAACTTCCACCAGCGTTGGCCACAAAAAGTTCTCCATTCTCGCTATCCACGAAAATATGCATGGGCCAGTTCAACTGCGCGTTCGGTCCCTGGATGACCCGGATCGGGGGCACATCCCCGTCCGCCTTGATCGGATAGACCGTGATCGAGGGAGGCTCAAACCGGCCGCTGCCGGGAATCACAGTCCCCCGGCCTAGAAACTTGTAACGATTGCCTGGAAACTCCCGGTACCACTCCCCTCCATTTTGGCAATCAACTCCGGGCACGTCCTGGCAGGGGACCCCCCACAGTGTGTTCATGGGAGGCGGGCCGTCCAGTTGAGGGACCGGCCACCTCCGCCACGCGAGCCCACCATAACTGTCTGCCACCGCACCGTTATTGATGACATACATCAACTCGTTCTCGGGATCTACTGCAACTCCGTGGGGATAAGCGAGCTGGGTGTGGTACCCCTCCAAGATGCGCTTGGCGGGGTCATTTCCTTCGGCGAACTTGTCGAACGCAAACACCGCCGGAGGATGCCCGACGGTCATAAACATCTCCTCGCTCTCGTCATCTACTGACATACCGTAGACGGTCTGGGGAGTGATCAGCTTCCGTCGCGGAGCTACATTCCCCGTGTCGGTCGGGCCAAAGACGGTCAAAGCGTTGGAAATGTCGTTGGAAATAGCGTAACTCTCGCCGGTCACCGGGTCCACATGGATACCACAGTTGTCCGACATCAGGGTAGCTTCTCCGGCGATCAGGCGCTTTGGTTCCGTCAAGGTAGCCCTGGGGGGAGTATTGGCTAGCCGATCGTAAACGAAGAGCTGCCGGGGGCTTGCCGCGATGATTTCGTCCCCCGCGGCAAATACTGCAACCTGTCCGGCGAAGGTCTCATTGGGATCGGGTTCATTGAGCCAGTTCGGAGCGCGGTCAATCCTCGTCGTGACGGCGGGGTTGACCTGTGGGAAAGTGGAATACTGTGCAACAGCAACACTGGATAGCGCCCAGCCAGCCAAGCCCGCTACCACAGCCAGAACCGCAACTCCAGTTGTTTTCCGGCACCAGTGAGAAAAATCGACTCGCTTCATTTTCAGACCTCCTTAAACCGGGATGCAACTTAACCGGAATTTCCGATTTGAATTTCTCCGAGCCCCATATATGAACCTCTCCCCCGGGCGTGTCGACTATAGAATGTCAACTCTAAAGTTGAGCGAAGAAAAGGATTTCTTGTAGGCCGCACTTCAGGAAGTGGTTCAGGAAGTGTTGGCAGTGGAAATGGAGGAAACCGTTGGAGCTCGGAAAGAAGTGGACCCCAATCGATGGACAGCGGCGTGCCACCGATACCAAGACTGTGACTTCCCCGGGTGATCACCAGAACGACGCCGCGCGTTACGTACCCGTTGGGCTGACAGAACGGATCGCTTCCCGATCCGTTCATAGAGACACTACCATGCAACCACACCATCACCGGCTACAGATCAGTCCCCCCGAGAATCCCGGTGCGCACGTTCAGCAGCAGGCAGTCTTCACTTTCTCTGGGCGCTGGGAGGACTCGGAACGCCCACAGGATGACTTGCTCCTTCAACCAACCATGGCCAGGCCCTTTCGACAGGATCTATAACAGCGTTAATGCCGCTCGCCGGCCTGTGGCCGCGCACGGGTTTACGTCACACCCCAAACGACGACATTCCCAGCGTTGCAAATGGAGAAAGCTCACCCGGGAGGCGAGTCTGAACGGTTTACGTTTCCATGACCTTCGGCATCACGCGATCACGGAACTGGCGGAAATGGGGCTGAGCGATCAGACCACCATGTCAATTGACGGGCATGTAAGCCGGGCCATGCCGGAGCACAATTCGCACATCCGGTTGGATGCGAAAAGAGCGGCGTTGGATGGACTGGCGACACCCGAGGTCGAATCGGCCGTGGCGACGATCGAACGGCCACATTAAACGGGCTATGACACAATCCGTGACACAATTCAGCCAACCCCAAAGAACCCAACACTGTAAGTCCTTCAGAATCAAGTGGGACCGACCGGGCTTGATCCGGTCCAAGCCGGCCCCACTCTACAACCTGCTGATTCGTTCCGTCCCCGACACTCTGATCGAGGTCGCGGCCCATCCGAAGAGGCTCGGCACCCAGATCGGCTGCTTCGCTATCCCCCACACCTGCCGGTGGGCGCCCTCTGGAATGACTGCTTTTCCTCCAGTATCGGGATCCGCCCACCGGCTTAATGAATATCGGTTCTCAGAAGATCTCAGGTACTGAAAACACCAGAACACCCTGATTGCGCATGTCGGAGACGATCACTTCCTGATCGTCCGGGTTCAGAACCACTCCGAAAGGCTTCTTGAGCTGGGTTGTAGGGCTCACAGGGATTTTCCACATCGGAGGAACATCCCCGTTATCATCGTAACTCCAGACGCCTATAAACGCTTCCTCCGGTTCCATTTGATCTTGAATCCCTGGCATCGCGGCAATGATCAGCCTCCGCTGGGGATACATCTGCATCTGGTTGATCCGGATAATTTCCGACTTCGGACCGCGGATAACAGCCCGTGGCGCTACGTTTCCTTCGTCCGTCCGGTTAAACACCAGGATTGCGCCTGTCTCCGAGTCACTTCTCCCTATGCTGGCACTATAGGTTCCGAAGTTGCTCTGTGTTCCGACGACCAGAAGATCGTTGATCGGATCCACGGCAATCGCATGAAGTCTCCCCAACCTGGTGTCCGGGCCCTTGATCACTCGAATCGGTGCAACGTCACCGTTGGCTTCGCGCGGATAGACCTTAATACTGTCGTTGGTGTAGGTGAAAATCTCATCGTGAATATTGTCCACATCCAGGCGGTCGCTGATCGGCCCGGTTCTGGGGCCCTGGATAGTGCGAATAGGCGACTCCTGTCCATCGGCTCCTCCGGCGAACGTCAGTATGGCCTCTCCATAAGGGACCGGTACAACGATTTCATCGTTGACCGCGTCGTAGCGTACGTCATGCATGGTGCGGGACAGCCTGCTGGCCTGTCCATAGAGTGTTCGGACCGGTGTTTCTCCTCCGTCCGCCAACCTGGCGAACATCGCAATCTGCGGATGCGCCACTCAGTTGGGCACCAGGATCTGTCCCCGTCTGCTGTCGTAGCCAACGGCTCCGGGATTGCCGATCATGAGGCTCTCCGTCCCTACTGGCGCTCCTCGAATCGTTCTAATGGGTTCGACATCCCCGTTGGCCGTCACCGGGAAAACCGTCACCGAGGGGGTGCCCATGCTCGCCACAAACAACTCGTCCAGTCGTTCATCCAGCGCAATACCGGGAGGATGTTGGATTCCGGTATTGGGTCCAGCGATAACGCGGATCGGAGCCACATCGCCTTCGGCCGAGGCGTTGAATACCAGTATGGAGCTGTCGGCGTCATTGGCCACAAACAGTTCCTGCCTTTCATTGTGCAGTGCCATGTGTGAAGGCCAATTCATTAACGTTCGAGGTCCTTGGATAGTCCGAAGAGGTGCAATATTCCCTGAAGCGTTCAGGGGATACACGGTGACTGATGGCAGCTCAAAGCTGCCATAGGTTTCACCGGTCTCCGGATTCAGGTTTTGAGCATTGCCGAAATTGCTCACGTACATGAGATTGTTTGTCGTGTCCAGGGCAATCCCGTGCGGATCTTCCAGTTGCGTATCCAGTCCTTCGAGAGTCCGAAGTGGTTGTTCTTCACCTTCGGCCTGCTTGCGGAACACATGCACGTAACCGCTCTGATTCACGACGAACAACTCCTGCCGTTCTTCGTCCGCGGCAACGGAGAATCCACGAATGCTTGCCAGGAACCGATCCGGCTCGACGTTGCCCCGGGCGTCTGTCGAAAAAACCGGCAGCCAACGCTGCGTATCATTGTTGAGCACATAGATGTCCAGCGTCACCGGGTCGATGTAGACCCCACACATCATTTCGGCTTTTGTGTTGGTTCCCGAAATGACACGTCGGGGTTCTGTGAATCGGGCTTGAGGCGGCGTATCTTCGCGACTGTCATACTCCAGGATCTGAAACAAATTCTCGTCCGTGACTACCAGCATGTTGCTTTCGGAATTGACGGCCACGGCGCTAAACGCAGGATTCGGATCTCGGATGAAACGCAGCGGAGGTCGATCAATCACCACCGGCGTCCTGTCTTCCTGGTTCTGCACCGCCGGCACGGCCGCATTAGCAACCCCGGAAATGTCGCCGCTATCGATTAGAACGACTTGAGCCACGCAGACGATCAATCCCGCTAAGACGAGCTGAAGTCCCCAGCCTTTCGGGTCGCGAAAAATTTTGGCCATTGCTCAACCTCCAATGGGAGAACCATTATGTACTTGAGTGTTGGCGCGATTATCAGAGGACCGACAATCGAAGTCAAGCGCATAGGCGAAAGACGAAGCCTCTTGGCAGGGAAGAAGGTGTGGATATGTGATGATTCCGGCGCATCGCGCCAGGAGCATGGGATCGACGACATGAACCGAAGAGGCGTTCCGTCCGTGACAAGGAGCATCGAGAATTTGTAGCGGCCGACTTTTGGTGCCAGAATCCGTCTTTTTCGCGTGCCGCCAAGGGACTGAGAGAATCTGGCTAAATACTACGAGGGAAGGGACTTGAGGTCAATGAAGGGGTCACTTGGATGTATCACCGCATTACCGGAAACTTGCCACTCCGCCTGAAACGAGTCTGCTTCCTTCGGGGTCTTCGTGCGACAGCCCTTTGGATCGATCGAAACTTGTGTGCACTCTGTTCGCACCCCGGGGTGGGGCGCGAATCCGTGAATTAGAAGGGATTGATTATGCAGGGGTTAGGAGTGGGACCGACCGGGCTTGAACCGATGACCTCCTGCGTGTGAAGCAGGCGCTCTTCCAACTGAGCTACGATCCCTAGCGTAAGATGCTTATTATCAGTGATTTAAAGAGTAGCGTCAAGTGCGATGAGCGCCTGTGTTCAGACAGGGGCTCTTTCGAACCCATGATCCCAGTTAACCTGTTCACAACGACCCATTTGGGGGTGGGCGGGCAAGCCCGATACCTTGCTCGACTGAGCAAAACTGAACAAAGTATCTCGGGCCGTCCGAAAGAAATCACAGCTCCGCATAGGCGACGATACAGGCAGGTGGAGGTTTTCGGATCGAACGTTCAAGGTAGTGGAGCAAGGTGCTACTCTTGCGCGTTCGCTTCCTGTTCGCCCGCCTTGAGCTGGCCCTCCACGAACTTGTGGAGAACACTGGTGATCAGCGTCTGGTAGGGAATCCCTTCTTGAAGCGCCCGCTTCCGCAAAGCGTTCAGGTCCCTGCTGGAGATCCGAACGTTGACACGCTCATCTTTACGGAACGTAGAGGCCGCGTACTCCCGATGTCGTTTCAGCTGTGTCGACTTGTTCCGCGGGGACTTCAGTTCGCCGCGTTCGAAGGCTTCGAGTATTTCCCGCTCTTCTTTCGACATTCCGGCCATTATTCGCCTCCCAGGTACTTTCGCGTCGCGGCACGGCTGGGGATGATCGTCTTCAAGAAAATCTCCGTGACACTCTCGACGAACGGCACCAAGTAAACGTAGTCCTCAACAATCACAGCAGAGATCTTCTGACCGGTATAGCGATCCTGGTTGGGATGTTCGAAGATGTCGACTTCATCGCCGTTAGCGATATGGAAGACAATTTCCTCGAACGAAATATCTCTCTCTTTCTTAAGCTGTTCGTTTTTCTCCGGATCCCAGCTGTAGTGCTTCACTTTCCGATTCTATGAAAATGAATGCCTAATGTCATCATATACTCGTCTTCCGGCTCATCCGGAATCCAGGGATCCGTCAATTCACGAATCAATGTTGAACTGAAGAAGTTCAATCAGAAGGTTCAACTCCTGAGATTCGCGATACCGGAACTTGAAAAACGTTTGTTGGACCTCAGTGGTCACTTGAAAACCGGCCAACGGGGAAGGGCCGGGACGGTGTAGTTCTACCTCTTTGGGGCCGGACTGGGCAAGCCCGTTTTAGTCCTCCAGCTCCGAGGGCCGCATTTGAGGATGTGGCCGTGATGGAGCAGCCGGTCCAGCATGGCTGTGACCGCAGCACTCTCGCCCAGCAATTTTCCCCAGTCTTCAACGGGTCGATTCGATGTCAGTAACTGTCATTCGCAGTTGGCACGCTACGCGCAACAGTAGAATCAGCCCATGCCCCTCTCCATCCTCGTCACATTCTCCTCTACCTACGTGGAAGCCGCGTGTGGAAATCGCTCGTAGAAAGCCCCTTCCAGTGATTCGAGGTACCCCGAAGCCTCCGGTGAGCTTTCTTCTGGAGCCCAGGCGGCGAACTCCTTTGGAGTGCCTGGATCAAAAGGCCCTGACTTCACCTCGAAGAGCACTGTGTCGGGTTGAAGCGCAAAGAACGTGTGCCAGATGTTTTCCCGGTGATCCATCGCTACCGCACCTTGTGTGCGATGGAGCAGAACGCAGTGTTCCCAATCCGGCGAACCATAATCGTCAAAGACGATGAACGCGGCTGCACCCGACAGCAGCACGAGCGGCTCAGCCGTCGGCGGGATTGATTCCGATAACGTAAAAGGGACCCACGAAACGGGGCTCTGATCGAGGAAAATGGACCCACCCCTGATAGCCTCCCGGAGGCGTGAGCTGGATGAACCCTCACGCGAGTGGGAGGCGAGGATTGATAGGGATGGAACAGTACGAGTTGATCAGAACCGCACATCGGGTTTACAAGAAAAGCATTCGACAGATCGCCCGGGAGACCGGGCACACGCGACGGACGGTCCGGAAAGTATTGGCCGGACAGGAGCCGAAGTATCGGCGAGAGAAGGAGCCGGCCTGTCCGGTGATGGACCCGGTCGCCGGGATCGTCGATGCCTGGCTCCAGGCGGACCGGGACCAGCCAGTCAAGCAACGCCACACCGCGCACCGGGTGTGGCAACGTCTGGTGGAGGAGCATGAATTTACCGGAGCCGAGCCGACGGTACGCCGCTGGGTTCGGGAACGGAAGACACGGTTGGGCTGGAACCGGACCGGTGCTGTGGTGCCGCTGGATCCGGAACACGCCCGGGAAGCGGAGGTGGACTGGGGTACGGCCTGGGTCCGGATGAACGGTGAAGACCGTCAGGTCAAGTTGTTCTGCATGCGATCCCGGTAATCGGGCAAGGCGTTTGTGCGGGCCTATCCGTGGGAACGGCAGGAGATGTTTCTGGACGGTCACATCCGTGGGTTCGACTGGTACGGGGGCGTGTTCCCGACGTTAGTGTTCGATAACCTGAAAACTGCCGTGAAACAGATTCTGAGGGGGAAGGGCCGGGTTGAACAGACGCGGTTCACCGCATTTCGGGCGCACTACACGTTTGAAGCACGGTTCTGCAATCCGGCGCGGGGCCAGGAGAAAGGCGGGGTCGAGGGATTGGTCGGCTTCGCACGGAGAAACTTCCTGGTGCCGGTTCCCGAGGTGAGGGACTTCGAGGAGTTGAACGCGCAGTTGCTGGAACGCTGCGGTGGGGACGAGCAGCGGAGGATCGGCGGCCGGTCCGACGATCGCACGATCGGGGAGCGGCACGGGGTGGAGCAAGAACGCCTCTTGGCACTGCCCGACACGCGGTTCGAGAACACGAAGGTGGTGGGAGTCCGGATCAGCCGGTATCAGACCGCCCAGGTGGATGGGAACCGATATTCGGTGCCGACCGCATATGTGGGCCGCCGGCTCTGGGCGCATATCGGATGTGATCGTGTGAGCTTTTACGCGGACCAGAAGAAGGTGGCCGAACATGACCGCGCCTTCGGTCATAGCGACTGGCGGATTGATCCGTTGCACTACCTGGAGTTGATCCGGCGGAAGGTCGCCTCGTTTGAGAGCGCCCGGCCAATCCGGCAGTGGCGGCCCCAGTGGCCGGCCCATTATGAGACGGCGCTGGAGCGGTTGCGGGATCGCCATGGATACAGCCGGGGCACCCGGAAGTTCATAGCCATCCTGCAACTCCATCAGGACTGGGATCTGGATCGGGTGTCATCGGCCATCCAGGGCGCACTCGATGCCCACTGCGTGGAGTTGGAAGCGGTGCGGCACATTCTGATGCGGGAGGACACGCCGACTCGATCCCATGCACCACTGGAATCTGGGTTGATGCCCGGTATCACCGACCTGACGATCGCCCGGGCCGATCTGGATCAATACGACCGTCTCCTGACTGGGGGTGTGCGATGAGTGCGGGTCAGGAGATCGTTCTCGACGACGCATTACGGCAACTCCGGCTTCCGGCCATGGTTCGGGAGTGGCGGGAGCATGCCCGGCAGGCCAAAGAAGCCGGCGAGGGATACACCGGCTTTCTATTGGCTCTGGCCAGCCGCGAGCTGGAGCAGCGGCAAGCCAATCAGGTCCAGCGCCGGCTGCGGGAAGCCCGGTTTCCGCTGCTCAAGACCCTGGAGACCACCGATCTGAAGAAGTGGCCGGTGCTCGATGCGGTCCAGGTTCGCGACTATGCCGAGTGCGGCTACATCACCCGGCGCGAGAACGTCGTGCTGTTGGGCAAGCACGGCACCGGCAAAACCCATGCCGCCACCGTGCTGGGTGTGGAAGCCTGCCGGAGGGGCCACCGCGTCGGGTTCACCACCGCAGCCGGGCTGGTCAACACCTTGATCGAGTCACGTGAGGAGCGGCAACTGAAGCGGCATCTGGCGAAGCTGGCCCGCTTCGAGCTGCTCATCGTGGACGAAGTCGGCTATATCCCGTTCTCGGCCGAGGGGGCGCAGTTGCTGTTTCAGGTCTTCTCGGACCGCTACGAAAAGGGTTCGCTGATGGTCACATCGAACCTGCCGTTTGCACAGTGGACCAGCGTCTTCGGTGACGCCGCACTGACCGCAGCCCTGCTGGACCGGCTGACCCATCACTGCGCCATTCACCAGTTCGATTGGGAAAGTATCCGGTTTACCGACAGTCTCGGTGCCGCCAGCAAACGGAAGAAGAAACCCCGGTCCGCCGGAGGATCCGTGTGAAAACCGCGGGCGCAGCGGGCTGTGGAAAGTGCCGCCCCCATGGAAACCCGCTGCAAAGCCAGCGCGTTTCCACAGTGGCTTGGAAGCCTTCGGCTCCCACACTTCCCACAGCCTCGACGGCGGAATTACTTACAAACCATTAACCAGGGGGTGGATCCCTTTTACTCGATCGAGGTGGGTCCTTTTTACGTTGTCAAAGCGAGGTGCAGCGCAGTGGTTTCTACGCGTGGATGAAGCAGCCGCTGTCGAACAGGGCGAAGGAAGACCAGCGTCTTGTTCAGCAAATTCGGAAGCTGTTCATTGCCAGTGGGGGCACCTACGGCAGCCCGTGGATCCACCGGGATTTGAAGGATTTGGGAGCAGGATGCAGTGTGCATCGAGTTGCACGGTTGATGCGGCAGAGCGGGTTGCGGGCGCAAATCGGTTACCGGCGACGTTGGATCGCGGGTGGACGGCCGGCGCGTGTCGCCCCGAATCGATTGAACCGGGAATTTACCGTCGATCGGCCGAATCAAGCGTGGGTGGGCGATATCACGTACATCCGAACTTACGAGGGGTTCTTGTACCTGGCAGTCGTCCTGGATCTGTTCTCACGACGAGTCATTGGATGGTCGATGCAGCCGACCATGTCGCGGGATTTGGTGATGCAGGCTTTGCTGTCGGCCGTATGGCGCCGACGACCGCATGGGACCGTGCTGGTTCACAGCGATCAGGGAAGCCAGTACGGCAGCCAGGACTATCTGGCCTTCATGGACGCACACAGCCTGGAGCCGTCCATGAGTCGTCGAGGTAACTGTTTGGACAATGCCGTAGCCGAGAGTATTTTCTCGACGCTCAAGAAGCTCCGGATTCGTCGACGGATCTACACAACCCGCGACGAAGCTCGAGCCGATATCTTCAATTTTATTGAGTTGTTCTACAATTCGAAACGGCGACACAGCCACGTCGGCGGCGTGTCCCCCCTGCAGTTTGAGGCCGACTACTTTGAGAGGCTCTCAGGTGTCTAGAAAACCCTGCTTGATCTCTAACGGTCATCGCAACACTTCAAAGAATCGATGATAAGGGTTCGAAGGAGGTGCTGCGATGGTAGCGACACGGATTCGGGGAGTGCGACTTACGCGAGAGGAACGCCTGGAAGTGCGGCGGATGATCGATAGGGGCTGCAGCTTCGAAGAAGCTGCATCGGCTGTGCGGTGCTCGACAAAGACGATTCAGCGGGTACTGGATTCGGTCGGTGGAATGCGGCCGCAGGTGCCCAACCGCTCACCACGTCAGTTGTGCCTGGCCGAACGGGAAGAGATATCGCGAGAGCTGCGGCATGGCGAAACGTACCGAGAGATCGCACGACGACTTGGACGATCCCCGTCGACTGTCTGCCGTGAAGTGAACAGGAATGGAGGTCCACGCCGCTATCGGGCATTCCGGGCGGACGAATCTGCCTACAAGCGAGGACGTCGGCCGAAACTGGCGAAGTTGCGACGATGTCCACGATTACGCACCCAGGTGGAGTCAATGTTGACCTTACTGTGGTCCCCCCAGCAGATCAGTGCCAGACTTAGAATTGAGTATCCGGATGATCCCGAGATGCGCGTATCCCACGAAACGATTTACCAGTCCCTGTTTGTTCAGACGCGCGGTGCCCTGCGGAAGGAACTCGCGGCGTGCCTGCGGACCGGACGGACGAGACGACGACCGCACGGGCGAAAAGATCCCGGGGGATACATCAAGGACATGGTTTCAATCGCTGATCGCCCCGCCGAGGTCGAGGACCGTGCCGTCCCCGGTCACTGGGAAGGAGATTTGATTCTCGGTACCCGTCAACACTCAGCGATCGCGACGTTGGTCGAGCGTCAGACCCGATATCTGATGCTGGTCGCAGTTGGCCGTGACCGAACCGCTGGACACGTATGCGAATTGATTGCCAAGAAGATCCGAACTCTACCAAGGCATCTTGCCGTGTCCCTTACCTGGGATCGAGGAAAGGAATTGGCCCAGCATCTTCAATTCAGCGTGGCCACCGGAGTTCAGGTCTACTTTTGCGACCCGTATAGCCCCTGGCAAAGGGGCAGTAACGAAAACACGAACGGCCTGCTCCGGCAATTCCTACCCAAAGGCACCGATCTATCTGTCCATACTCAACGTCAGCTCGACGACATCGCCTATTCGCTCAACGATCGGCCTCGACAAACGCTCGGATGGATGAAACCATCCGAGAAATTGGCCGAACTGTTGCGATGACCACATGAGAGCGCCCTGGGAAGTCCAGCCGTCTTGGCTCCCTCCGGCTCAACATAACACCCCAAAGGCGACAATCCTACCGTGCGTGTTGCCTCCCGCCGCTCTTCAAACCCCGCTTATTTTGCTTATCTGCAACCGTAGTTTTGCGAGCTGCCTGCCCCGCGATTCCGTGACACCATCCCCGTATGCTATTGGCAGAACACGGCGTCCGTCACCCTTGTTGGCTCGATGATGGGCCTCTTCGGTTGGAGACGCCGCAGGGAGCAAACTCAGCTTTAAAACCACTGACCACCCATATCCACCACCGTCGCACGTACTCTCCGATGCATTGAATTGATGCACCTTTCTCGTAAGGCCGGGTAAATACGTTCAGATTGCCCTGCCTGAAGTCCCCAGAAACACCTCGAAAATATTTGAGGGCCGTATTGCAACGCCAAAACAAAGCTGACTTTTCGTATGCGGACAGCAATCCCGAACCGTTAGGGATAATAAAAAATTGGAGGCTTTTCTACGAAAAGGGGGAGGGGTGCGTGTTGATATCCACCTACGCCCTCAGATATGGCGGGTCCCCTTTCGGGGAGTGGGGGCGGGGGCCGGGTGCGTATAGGGTGCGGAAGGTGCGGGTTTTTGCGCCAATTTGCGGGGTTCTGCGCAGAAGGCTGACCCGCGCTGGCCGTAAGTTGCAGAAGCCACGGGGCTATCGTGCATAAGTGTGAAGCAGGCGCTCTTCCAACTGAGCTACGATCCCTAGCGTAAGATGCTTATTATCAGTGATTTAAAGAGTAGCGTCAAGTGCGATGAGCGCCTGTGTTCAGACAGGGGCTCTTTCGAACCCATGATCCCAGTTAACCGGTTCACAACGACCCATTTGGGGGTGGGCGGGCGAGCCCGATACCTTGCTCGACTGAACAAAACTGAACAATATATTGCGGGCTGTTCGAAAGAATTCACATCTCTGTATAGACGACTATCCAGCGAAGTGGATCCTCACCGACGCTGTTTCCGATGATTTTTGATTCCTGAACCTGTCCGATGGTCCCGTCGGTTACCAATTCCCTCCTCAACGATCATAACCTCGGTTATTCTGCCAGGTATGGTCCCGTGTGATCCGCACGGGTTTGAACAGACGACCGACGTCACGGAAGGAGGGACACCGATGGCAGATAAACAGCGGATCAGCTATGTCGCGCTCGAGGACATGACTGAGAAGATGCGCGAGGAAATGGAGCGCTGCGTGCGCGAAGGTACACCCCGCCCCGAGAGCAGCGCCATTCGGGCCCATGTGCCGGACTGTTTCTGGTTCTTCGCCAACTCCTGGAACAACATTTTCCGCAACGGCATTCTCGACCATGCCGTCAAGGAATTATGCCGCGTCTATGTCTCCCGTTCCGTGGTCTGCGAGTTTTGCGGCAATCAGCGCTCGATCAAAGGCCAGAAAGGGGGTGTCAATGAGGGCCAGATAGACGACTTGATGCACTTCGAGCAATCGGTCAAATACACTGACCGTCAGAAGGCGGCGCTCGCTTACGCGGAGGCGATCATCTGGCGCATCGACACCGATGATGCTTTTTGGGAGCGAATGCACAAACACTTCAGCGAACCAGAGCTTGTGGAGCTCGGTTGCGCCATCGGTCTTACTTACGGCCAGCAGAGTTGGCTGCGGTTGCTGAACATCGACCATCACCAGGTCATGGCCGGTATTTCCTCCGCTTCGATGGCGCCTGGCTTCGAAAGTCTCGAGGCGCTCGAGCAATCTAAAGCGGCGCCCGATTACTGGGCCAAGCCCCTACCAGGGGCTAAGAAAAAAGCGATCTGAGGTTCGTCGCCTGCAGCAGTTGGGCAATTAAAACAGTCACATCTCCGCGCAGGCGACAATACAGGAAGGTGAAATTGATACAGTCCTGCTTAGGGCTGATTGGAAGAGGTTTTCTGGCATTGAACAGGTGATTTGAGCAAAACGGGGCTTTCCCTTACGCCACCGGAAACCGCTCCTTCAGTCCTTCACACCAGACGTCCATGAGCTGCGCTCACCCCGAAGAATGAAAATCCCCACTTGCGGGCTATGCGCCCGGAAGGGACCAACACATGTACTGAATATAAACAACTTACACCATATTGTTGTAACAGTTCAGGACGCGCTGACTTTCTGCGCGCAGCCTTGAAAAGTCCCGTTCGCTCTGAGGCAGGGGCCAATAACTGCTGGTCTGCCGGATCCCATATCGTAATGCACAAACCGTCCACGTTTAACACCTAAGGTGCCGGGAACATTTGGACTGGAGGTCGCCAGTCGAAGGTGTCTTCCGTCACGGTCTCAACCGCTCATAGCGGACCCGCACCGCTAAGATTTCAAGTAATCGCTGTCTGCTTTTCGCAGTTCCAGAATTTCTGCGGTCAATTTGTTTTGGTTCGTCGTCTTAGTCCTTGAAGGCCGCTGTATGGATCTGTCGAACCATTCTGGACCGCGGTTCGAGGACTTAAGGAGGAAGTGATCATGGGTCTACTGAACGAGCCAAAATCGAACCCGAAAGAAGAACAGACCTTGGAAAGGGCGAAGAAAGCCATCCTGGCGAAGAACATCCGCTATATCAGTAGCTTATTGGCTCTGCCTGTGATGTTTGTGTGTTTTTACGCGATTCGCGTTCTAACGGACGGTAACGCACTGAGCCAAATGAAATGGTTTACGTTGTCAATCATCGGCACAATGATCGTTCTGGAACGACTCTACACATATAGATACGCTATTTCTCAGCGGTCTGTTCTGGTCAGGGATATATCGTCTACGCTGGTCAATCTATACGTCACAGGTGCCGTGGCCGGGTTGATCTTCTTACCCGTGTTGGCTTTCTTCCCAGAGTTCCTTTTCGGCCGCAATTTGTTCTTTGCTTTCTCGGAGCAACTCGGGCCGTTCTGGTTACAAGTTCCTGTGACGATGTTGTTGGTCAGTTTTTTTCGTGAATGTGTGCCAATCTTAGTTGGAAATTGAAACGGCTCCAAACCCCATGGTTTGATGGTATTGGAAGAAACAACATCAAGCCTGTAAGAGAAAGGAGCCGAGATGAGGAGTCTGTTACGTTCGGTAAAGAAACGCAAGAAGTCGCGTGTGCTGGGTGAGGTCGAGGTCCTGAGCCGGGAGGAATACTCGGGACTGGAATTGGACTCGAAGGTGGAGATGATTCGGGCGTTGATCCCACTGGGGTTGATGCACGTGGAGGAGTTGCTCGACGAGGAAGTGAAGTCGTTGGCGGGTGAGCGATACGCACGAAAGGAGGCGGCGTTGCGGGGCCGGCGACACGGGAGCAATCCGGGGACCGTGGGGCTGGGTGGCCAGCGGGTGCCGGTTCGGGTGCCTCGAGTGCGCAGCGTGGCGGGCGGGGAGATTCCGCTTCGGACCTACGAGGAACTCAGTCCGGGTGGCGCGGTGAACGAGCTACTGCTCAGACGTGTGCTGTATGGGATCTCCTGCCGGAACTATGAATCGGCCGCTGAAGCGATTCCGGGAGCGATCGGACTGTCGAGTTCGACGGTGTCTCGAGGATTCGTCCAGGCGAGTGCCGCGAAACTTCGGGAGATGCAGGAGCGGGATCTGAGTGGCGAGGACGTCGTGGCGATCTTCCTGGACGGGAAGGCGTTTGCCGACGCCCTGATGGTAGTGGCCCTGGGCGTCACGCTTTCGGGCGACAAACGCTTCTTGGGCTTCGTGGAGACCGACACGGAGAACGAGCAAGTGCTGACTCCGTTTCTCCGTTCGTTGATGGAGCGGGGCCTGGACATCTCTGAAGGCGTGCTGGTGATTGTCGACGGCGGCAAAGGTCTGCGGGCGGCGGTCAAGAAGGCATTCAGGAATCGAGCCCTGGTCCAACGCTGCCAATGGCACAAACGCGAGAACGTCGTGAGATACCTATCGAAGACCGAGCAAGCCGTGTGGCGACGCCGGCTGCAGCGGGCCTACGAGCGCCCGGAGTACGACGAAGCTCGGGCGGCGCTCGGAGAGCTCCATGGAGAGCTCGAGGAGCGAAACCAATCGGGGGCTGCGAGCCTTGAGGAAGGCCTGGAAGAGACCCTCACGTTGCATCGGCTCGGCGTGTACGGGGTCTTGGGCCGTTCGTTCAAGACGACGAATTGCCTGGAATCGGTCAATGCCCTTGTCGAGGAAAGGTGTGCGAAGGTCGATCATTGGAAGAACTCGAGTCAGCGGCAACGCTGGTTGGCGACGGCGCTCATCGACATCGAACCGCGCCTGAGGAAGGTGATCGGCTACCGTCATCTTCCAAAGCTCCGCGAAGCCCTCCAGCGAGAGCTGAAAATTGAGGCGAAGACGTCGACGAGATCGAAGAAGAAGGTTGCATGACCCATCGTGAGCCGTGGAGAGTTTCAACTAAGAATGGGCTTGACTCTTTTTCGTTACTGGATGCATCGACTGCAACATAAAGTCCCGTTTCTATGGGAGCTTCACTCCTATCACCACGGCGTAACGGATCTGAGAGCCTCGAATTTACTAGTTTCGCATCCCATAGATTACGCACTTCGAAATGTTCTGGTGTTTACTCTGCTGGGCCTCATTGGCTTTAATCCGTTCGCAATTCTTATCGGGGTCAGTGCAATCAGAGTAACCGCAGCCTTTTCTCATTGTGGCGGCGATGTAAAGGGAGGGCTCTTTAACTACATATTTGTGACGCCGGAGGTCCATCGATGGCATCACGCGGCAGAGGTCCCTTCCGGGCACAAATATGCAGTCAACTACGGCGTGGGATTCGTCGTTTGGGATCTCATATTTGGAACTTTCCATTTGCCCCAAAAGGCTGGTCACCTAGAACAACCAGAACGATTAGGGCATCCCGGCGGAATAGCAGACGAGACTAACTATCTAAGGTTGTTACTAGTACCGTTGGGGCTGCACGGGCTGTTTAAGAAAGCTACTGTACCGGTCGTTGCGTTAATCTTGGCGCTCTCGGTCAGTACGGTATCTATGGGTGCCCAGCAAGAGCAAGACATCCTGGAAAACATGAGGCTAGACGAGCAACGCCGGAACCAGGAGTTCAGGGAAATACAGAGGGACAGCGGGCAGGATAGCCTGGAACGTCATCGGCGGGATCAGATGATCATGGACCAGGAACGTGGCAGGCAGCAATGGCTCGACGAGAGGGCTGCGGAGTTTTGGGCCGCAAGGGACGCAAAAGACACACAGGCCGCAACGGCCGCAAGGGCCGCAAAGGATAAGCGGAACAGGTTGCAGTCCTTCCAGGACAACCTGCGCAACTTCCAAAGCCATGCGAGGCGACTGTATTTATTGCGTATTGCGCCGATGTGGGAGAAGTGGGCACGGCAACTCCTTGAACAACGCTCCAGAGATCTAGAAGAATCTGCCGAAAAGCTACGCGAATACATCGACCGGGGCACCGACGCACCTGCAGTGAAGGTGGCTCCACTTCTTGAAGAGACGGTCTATCAAAGACTGGGGCGATTAGGCACTCTGACGAACCGTCTCATTCCCAACCTCCAGCAACTTGAGGAAGGCGAATTCCGCGACCTTGACCTGCTGAATCAGGTTCGCGATGACCTAGGAGTCTGCGCGGCAGAAGGACCAGAAATGGGCAGAAAAGGATCGAAGATAGGACATGCCACGAACTTACCGAACGTATATTCCAGAACAGAGCCTGCTGATGCCTCCATCATTGAGAGATTGGCTGGCTGAAGATCACCTGTCGTACTTCATATCGGACGCCGTGGATGCGATGGATTTGAGCGCGTTCGAACAGAGGTATGGAACGGACGGGCCGGGCAATCAGGCCTTCGATCCGCGGATGATGGTGAAGGTGATGATCTACGGGTACGCGACGGGAGTGTTTTCGTCACGGAAGATTGCAGCGAAGATGACCGAAGATGTGGCGTTCCGGATGTTGGGAGCGGAGAACTTTCCCGCGCACCGAACGATCTCGGATTTTCGAAAACTGCATCTTGAAGAGTTCGGGAACTTATTTGTGCAAGTGGTGAGGATGGGGCGGGAAGCCGGGCTGGTGAAGATGGGAACGGTGGCGGTGGACGGGACGAAGATGCGAGCCAATGCGAGCAAACGCAAAGCGATGAGCTATGAACGCATGAGAAAGCAGGAGACCGAATTGGGCGAACAGATTCGGGATCTGTTGAACCGGGCCACGGCGACCGATGAGGAAGAAGACCAACGTTACGGCAAGGACCCTCGGGGGTCACCCAAAAGCGGCCAATGAGGGTCACCTGAAAACCGGCCAACGGAACTGAGGCCCGGGACATTGACAACGGCGGTAAGCCGAATAGGCTTCCGCCGGTATGAGCAATGTCTTGAGCACAGAAAAGAAACAACAAGTTATCGCACTGGGAAGGCTCGGATGGCCGCTACGGCGGATCGAGGCTGCGACCGGTGTGCGTCGGGAGACGGCAGGGTCCTACCTGCGAGCGGCCGGGATCGCGGTGCGGCCACCCGGGGGCTGGGGGAAACGGGCGCCGTCAAAACCGGCCAATGGGGTGACCACCGATCTTGAGGCGACAAACCCCTCTATAAAGGGGCTCTCCAAGCCGGACATTTCAAAACCGGCCAACGGGGTGACCACCGACTCTGGGAGCCTCGATCTGTCCAAGCTGGATCTGCCCGCCACCCCAGAGCCGCCCTCTGCCAGCGCCTGCGCACCGTATCGGGAGATCATCGAACTGAGTTTGAGTCGTGGCCGCAATGCCATGTCCATCTGGCAGGATCTGGTTTCGGATCACGGTTTTTCGGGCAGCTATCAGTCCATGAAGCGTTTCGTGCGCAAACTGCGTGGATCCCAGCGGCCCGGAGCGGTGGGAATCATCCAGACCGGACCTGGGGAAGAAGGACAGGTCGATTACGGTGATGGGCCGATGGTGCGCCATCCGAAGACGGGCAAGTACCGACGCACCCGGCTGTTCGTGATGACGTTGGGCTACAGCCGTAAATCGGTCCGACTGCTCCGGTTCCGCTCCAGTTCCCGAATCTGGGCCGAGCTGCACGAGACTGCGTTTCGCCGGCTTGGGGGCAGTCCCCGATGCATCGTCCTGGACAACCTTCGCGAGGGCGTGATCGATCCGGATTATTACGATCCGACTCTGAATCCGCTGTTTAAAGATGTTCTGGCTCACTACGACGTGGTGGCCCTACCCTGCCGGGTTCGGGATCCCGATCGTAAAGGGAAGGTCGAGTCGGGTGTCGGACACGCCAAGAAAACCCCTCTGAAGGGAGTCCGCTTCGAGAGTCTGGAGGAGGCGCAGGCCCATCTGGACCGATGGGAAACCCGCTGGGCTGATACGCGCATCCACGGCACGACCAAACGGCAGGTCGCCGCCATGTTCGCCGAAGAGAAGCCGTCACTGCTCCCACTGCCGGTGGAACCGTTCCGCTACTACCAGTACGGGGACCGCGTCGTCCATCTGGACGGTTGCGTGGAAGTGGAGGCGGCCTATTATAGTTTGCCTCCCGGCTGGATCGGACGCGCCGTCAAAGTGCAGTGGGATACGCTCCACGTCCGGATCCTCGATCCAGAGACCCATCAGCTACTACGCGAGCATGTCGGCCAGAAACGGGGCGGGTACCGTGTCCGTCCCGAGGACAATCCGAAAACGACGCCGGTGACCACCGTTCAATTGCTTGCCCGGGCGGCTCGTGCCGGAGATCACATCGGCGAACTGGCCAAAGCCATCCATCTCCGCCAGGGTGAGGCGGCCATCCGCCGTATCCTGGGCCTGTTCTCCCTGGCCAAAAAATACGGTGTCTCCGCCGTCGAGGATGCCTCCGCCGCGGCACTCGAACTCCACGTCCATGATTACCGTTTCGTCCGCCGCTATCTGGAACGGCGGCCTCCACTGACTCTCCGCCAGGTCGACCCCCTCATTCGCGAACTGACCCAGTATCGCGATCTCATCAACCTCAAGATTCAGGAGCAAGAACAACAATGAACCTCATCGAACTCCAAAAAGCGCTGCGCCAACTCCGCCTGGGCGGCATCGCCGAAGTCCTGGAAACCCGTCTCCATCAGGCACAGTCCGAAGCCATGGCTCCCATCGACCTGATCTCCTCTCTGGTCTCGGACGAACTGGCTCGCCGCAGTACCCGGCTGCTGGAACGGCGCAGAAAACAGGCCCAGTTCCGCGATCCCCAGAAGACACTCCAGGACTTTGACTTCACCTTTAACAAGAAAATGAATCGCGGTCTGGTCTTCGATCTCGCTACTGCCACCTTCATCGCCCGCCACGAAGATGCGCTGTTTCTCGGTCCACCCGGCACTGGCAAGAGTCATCTGGCCCAGGCGATCGGTCTGGCCGCCATCCTGCAGGGCTATCGGGTCCTCTATCGTGAAACCCACGCCCTGCTCGACGACATCGCCGAAGCCACTATCGACGGTAACCGCAGGAAACACATGGAATCGCTCGCGACCGTGCCCCTGCTGATCATCGATGATCTGGGAATGCGTAAGCTCCCCCCGACCGCCGCCGAGCAACTGCTCGAGATCGTGATGCGACGTTACGAACGTACCAGCACGCTGCTGACTTCGAATCGTCCGGTCGAGGACTGGGGGAAGCTATTAGGGGATAGTGCCGCCGTGACTGCCATGCTCGACCGCCTCCTCCATCATGGCCACATTCTCAAGTGTGGCCCACGGAGTTGGCGTACCAAAACAGGCTTGCCCGATCACGGCAAGTCGCGGTAAAACAACCTGGTCCCGGGCCGCCTTCATTGGCCGGTTTTGAGGTGACCTTCGTTGGCCGGTTTTGGGGTGACCCTTGAGGCATGGTCCGAGACTTTGTCGCCGAAACTCAGGGCCGACTCGTTCTGGAACGTCTGCCGGCGTATGCACCGGAGCTGAATCCAGTCGAATATCTGTGGGGCTACTGGAAGCATCATGAACTGCCGAACTTCTGTCCCAAAGGAGTCAAGCCCATTCTTAGTTGAAACTCTCCACGGCTCACGATGGGTCATGCAACCTTCTTCTTCGATCTCGTCGACGTCTTCGCCTCAATTTTCAGCTCTCGCTGGAGGGCTTCGCGGAGCTTTGGAAGATGACGGTAGCCGATCACCTTCCTCAGGCGCGGTTCGATGTCGATGAGCGCCGTCGCCAACCAGCGTTGCCGCTGACTCGAGTTCTTCCAATGATCGACCTTCGCACACCTTTCCTCGACAAGGGCATTGACCGATTCCAGGCAATTCGTCGTCTTGAACGAACGGCCCAAGACCCCGTACACGCCGAGCCGATGCAACGTGAGGGTCTCTTCCAGGCCTTCCTCAAGGCTCGCAGCCCCCGATTGGTTTCGCTCCTCGAGCTCTCCATGGAGCTCTCCGAGCGCCGCCCGAGCTTCGTCGTACTCCGGGCGCTCGTAGGCCCGCTGCAGCCGGCGTCGCCACACGGCTTGCTCGGTCTTCGATAGGTATCTCACGACGTTCTCGCGTTTGTGCCATTGGCAGCGTTGGACCAGGGCTCGATTCCTGAATGCCTTCTTGACCGCCGCCCGCAGACCTTTGCCGCCGTCGACAATCACCAGCACGCCTTCAGAGATGTCCAGGCCCCGCTCCATCAACGAACGGAGAAACGGAGTCAGCACTTGCTCGTTCTCCGTGTCGGTCTCCACGAAGCCCAAGAAGCGTTTGTCGCCCGAAAGCGTGACGCCCAGGGCCACTACCATCAGGGCGTCGGCAAACGCCTTCCCGTCCAGGAAGATCGCCACGACGTCCTCGCCACTCAGATCCCGCTCCTGCATCTCCCGAAGTTTCGCGGCACTCGCCTGGACGAATCCTCGAGACACCGTCGAACTCGACAGTCCGATCGCTCCCGGAATCGCTTCAGCGGCCGATTCATAGTTCCGGCAGGAGATCCCATACAGCACACGTCTGAGCAGTAGC
Source organism: Terriglobia bacterium (assembly GCA_965263045.1). GTDB lineage: Bacteria > Acidobacteriota > Terriglobia > 20CM-2-55-15 > 20CM-2-55-15. Next base: position 885,482 of record CBDHGK010000041.1, on the reverse strand, counting down.
TCGTTCACCGCGCCACCCGGACTGAGTTCCTCGTAGGTCCGAAGCGGAATCTCCCCGCCCGCCACGCTGCGCACTCGAGGCACCCGAACCGGCACCCGCTGGCCACCCAGCCCCACGGTCCCCGGATTGCTCCCGTGTCGCCGGCCCCGCAACGCCGCCTCCTTTCGTGCGTATCGCTCACCCGCCAACGACTTCACTTCCTCGTCGAGCAACTCCTCCACGTGCATCAACCCCAGTGGGATCAACGCCCGAATCATCTCCACCTTCGAGTCCAATTCCAGTCCCGAGTATTCCTCCCGGCTCAGGACCTCGACCTCACCCAGCACACGCGACTTCTTGCGTTTCTTTACCGAACGTAACAGACTCCTCATCTCGGCTCCTTTCTCTTACAGGCTTGATGTTGTTTCTTCCAATACCATCAAACCATGGGGTTTGGAGCCGTTTCAATTTCCAACTAAGATTGGCACACATTCTCCCAAAGACTTCGGCCAGCTCAGCGACCATGCACGTCGGGCACTGTGCCGAATGCGGCGCCGGCCGCGACTTGTCACGGCATTCTGGAAGCAGGCCAGCCTCTTCTAGTGTCACTATATTATGCGATTCTCAATAGGCCGGTCAACTTCGACAATGCCTTGCTGTCCTGTTCGCCCAGTTCCTCCACGACAATCCTTAGGCTCAAGGCTGTCGGCATCAGCTCCCAAGCCTCACGGAAGTTGTGTATGGAAAACATGTAGAGCAGCCCTGCTATCTTGGTCGGCGGCTCAACAACATTCGCTGGCAGCGTCAGTGGCTCGCCATCTTTACCTTCGTGCCCCTCCCTAGTGAGTTCCACGACGCACCGATGACGCCTTTCACCATCGAGGATAGAAAACTTCGATTGCCCTTTTGATTGGTAGACAGTAATCGGAACCAATACTCCATGCTCGGAGATATTTTTCTTTAGTTCCAATAGCTGGGGTGGATCAAATAGCAGACGGGGATTGTTGCTGCTGGGCTTGATTTGTTGTGGGCTGAGAAAACGGAGTTGTCCCGCCGGCACAACCTGCGGAATCTGAGGCTCTGTGGGCTTTAGAGTAGGCATAATAAACGGTTCAGACGTTTGAGATTATCAGTTCTTTAGTTACTGCTCGATGAGCCGCAAAACCCGCAATATGTCGCCTAACCGAAACTTCCTCAAAGCCGAAATCTTTGCGAAGTAGGTTAGCTTCTTCTGAGTCTGCATAGCTCACGACGAAGTCGATTTTCGCAGCATTGAGCTTTTTCATCCACCACCGTAGCCTCTGAATGTCTTTATGGGTGAATGTGCTCGGGTCGTATTGTCGAAACACTCGTCTTGCGCCAACCGCGAAAGGAGGATCCATATACACTAGGTCACCTTTTTGGGCGTGCTGCAAGACCCGCTCAAAGTCTCCTTTGACGAATCGGGTGTTCTGCATGCGCCGTGAGCACTTTCGGAACACTTCGACCGGAGGCATTCGTCCAGATTTTTCACCGCCATAGGGGACATTGAATTCGCCCCGCAGATTCGTTCGGTAAATCCCATTAAAACAGTAACGATTTAGGTAGATGAAACGCGCTGCCTGTGCGGCCTTCGTGAGGTTCGCCTCATTTACCGATCGCAACTCGATATACGCCTCTTTGTTAGGCGACGGGAGGAGTTTCAATTCATGAAGAACGCCTTCTAAACGGTACTTTATTTCCAGGTAGGTACTTATCAGGACGGGGTTCAGATCGCCCAAAATCGCGCGGGGAGGCTTTAGGGCAAAGAATAGGCGTGCAGACCCTGCAAACGGTTCCAAATAGCGCTTATGATTTTTCGTCCAGTAAGTCTGAAGATCAGGAAGTAACAGACGCTTGCTACCGGCCCATCGTAAAAATGGGGGGCAGTCCTGTTTTGGCCGAGTACCTTTGTCGGACATTGCGGTTGAATGATGATAAACCAAAACGTGAGGCATCGCCTTGACAACTCGCAAAGGGCAAGTCTGACATCACCCCGACTGGGTTTGAAGGGCTGATAGAGCGAGTCGCGATGATCGACTGTGAGGGCTTCTATGGGGACTACCCGTTTAATTTTGCTTAAACCATTCACACAAGAGACAGCGCAAAATGCCGAAATTTAATTCACATTCAGACAGGTGCCTAGACCGGCCGAGCCCGCTTACAGCGTCTGCGACAAAGCCTGGTTTTCGAAAAGAGTGACCATAAGTGTGACCAAACCATGCCCAAACATGCCCAAATGTGACCATTTACCGGTCACGATGTCGGCTTAAATCATTGATTTATATATGCCTGGGGCGGGAATCGAACCCGCACGCCCCGTAAAGGGCTCCGGATTTTAAGTCCGGTGCGTCTGCCAGTTCCGCCACCCAGGCTTGCTGACTCTTGGTCTAATCCCCCAAGCCCGTTGAGTTCGCGGTTTCCGCCGATGGGGCATTCCGTGGGGACGTGGATTCAGAGTCTACCGCATCCGGTAATGAAGGCCCGATCCTCCGACTTGCAGATGCAGTCGATTTGTAAACGCTACAAGGCCAAAACGGGGCCCGCCAATGCGACAAATCGTTGCTCACAATCGGGAAGCGGAACAGATTGGCGGCCCGCACGGTGACGGACACTCCACGGGTGCCCTTGAAGTGATGTCTCGGGGAAGGTCGAGCAACGGGCGTCTGTTTCAGAAGCCCATTCATTGAATTTCGGTGACAGTCGGAATTCAATCGCACCGGCAAGACCCGACACGAGAACGAACGCGGGATGAACGACAGGTCCTCTTCAGGCGCGCCGCTTTCGTGCGATGAGCAATCCCGCAAGTCCGAGGCCGACAAGCGTCAGCGTGGTGGGTTCGGGCACAGCAGCCGCCACAGCATCCAACCTCACGTCATCGAAATCCACTTCGAGGTCGGGCGCAGTCTGAGCATCGAAGCCGGAGGGGATCTGATTCAGATTGACCAGACGGATACCCAGAGCCTGGCCCAGATGCGCGTGAATCTGACCGACCCTAAAGGACACGGTGGATGTCTGAAATTCACCTTCCGGAATGATGGCTCCCAACGAATCGTTATCCGAGGCGATCACGACACCGCCGGCCAGCAAGTCGATCCGGTATCCCGGAAACCCATCGAGGTTGAAAAACTCCCCGTTTGTAGCAGTCCCGGAAGCAATGTTCCCCACTTCAACGCTCAGGTCGTACCGGGTATTGGCGGTCAATACAGGCACCAGCGTCTGGGTGAAACCGTATTCCCCGTTTCCAAGTTGATTGTTAGCAAATAGGATTGCGACTCGATTGCCTTCCGGGGCCGGTGCGTTGAAGAAATCAATGCCGTTCGGCAGCAAAGTTCCGGGAAATACTTCATTCGAGCCCGGGTACACAATGAGACCGTTCGGGTTATGCAAGGTCCATCCAGCGGGTGTCCCGAAGGTGAATTCATTGAAGGGCTGCTGTCCGCTGATGTCTTCAAAACCGGAATTGACGATGGAAATGGGGCTCGCCAGGAATGTGTGCCAATCTTAGTTGGAAATTGAAACGGCTCCAAACCCCATGGTTTGATGGTATTGGAAGAAACAACATCAAGCCTGTAAGAGAAAGGAGCCGAGATGAGGAGTCTGTTACGTTCGGTAAAGAAACGCAAGAAGTCGCGTGTGCTGGGTGAGGTCGAGGTCCTGAGCCGGGAGGAATACTCGGGACTGGAATTGGACTCGAAGGTGGAGATGATTCGGGCGTTGATCCCACTGGGGTTGATGCACGTGGAGGAGTTGCTCGACGAGGAAGTGAAGTCGTTGGCGGGTGAGCGATACGCACGAAAGGAGGCGGCGTTGCGGGGCCGGCGACACGGGAGCAATCCGGGGACCGTGGGGCTGGGTGGCCAGCGGGTGCCGGTTCGGGTGCCTCGAGTGCGCAGCGTGGCGGGCGGGGAGATTCCGCTTCGGACCTACGAGGAACTCAGTCCGGGTGGCGCGGTGAACGAGCTACTGCTCAGACGTGTGCTGTATGGGATCTCCTGCCGGAACTATGAATCGGCCGCTGAAGCGATTCCGGGAGCGATCGGACTGTCGAGTTCGACGGTGTCTCGAGGATTCGTCCAGGCGAGTGCCGCGAAACTTCGGGAGATGCAGGAGCGGGATCTGAGTGGCGAGGACGTCGTGGCGATCTTCCTGGACGGGAAGGCGTTTGCCGACGCCCTGATGGTAGTGGCCCTGGGCGTCACGCTTTCGGGCGACAAACGCTTCTTGGGCTTCGTGGAGACCGACACGGAGAACGAGCAAGTGCTGACTCCGTTTCTCCGTTCGTTGATGGAGCGGGGCCTGGACATCTCTGAAGGCGTGCTGGTGATTGTCGACGGCGGCAAAGGTCTGCGGGCGGCGGTCAAGAAGGCATTCAGGAATCGAGCCCTGGTCCAACGCTGCCAATGGCACAAACGCGAGAACGTCGTGAGATACCTATCGAAGACCGAGCAAGCCGTGTGGCGACGCCGGCTGCAGCGGGCCTACGAGCGCCCGGAGTACGACGAAGCTCGGGCGGCGCTCGGAGAGCTCCATGGAGAGCTCGAGGAGCGAAACCAATCGGGGGCTGCGAGCCTTGAGGAAGGCCTGGAAGAGACCCTCACGTTGCATCGGCTCGGCGTGTACGGGGTCTTGGGCCGTTCGTTCAAGACGACGAATTGCCTGGAATCGGTCAATGCCCTTGTCGAGGAAAGGTGTGCGAAGGTCGATCATTGGAAGAACTCGAGTCAGCGGCAACGCTGGTTGGCGACGGCGCTCATCGACATCGAACCGCGCCTGAGGAAGGTGATCGGCTACCGTCATCTTCCAAAGCTCCGCGAAGCCCTCCAGCGAGAGCTGAAAATTGAGGCGAAGACGTCGACGAGATCGAAGAAGAAGGTTGCATGACCCATCGTGAGCCGTGGAGAGTTTCAACTAAGAATGGGCTTGACTCCTCGCCAGCGCAGGGGACGCGAGCGCCAGCGCGACAATCAATGTGACGATGTGGGTGACGGGAACAGGTTTCATCTCGGTCCTCTCGATGTGCAGGCGTTCGAGTCTATCTTAACGATCGCGCTATCGCGATGAAATCGTGCGACTTAACCTTCCTGCAATGGATCGATGACGCACATAAGCATTTTCCTCAATCCATTGTTTCCCCGGTCCGGACGTCCCGCATTATCCCATGGGTGACATCGGCCCCCGCAACGCAAAACCCGGGGTGCGTGTGTCGAAGCCCGTCTGTGCATTCTTTTCTGATTCGATGAGTCCCTGGCCAGAGATGTGTACACTGCATATGATTTCCTGAACGAAAACGCGTGGGCGTACACAATGTCCCCTGGCGACGCGACGCTCTTTATATAAATTGACGATAGCAGTATTGAATCCGGCCGCTGGTTGTCCGTTTGCCCGTGGCATCATGGGGCCGGCGTTACTTGCATTCGATCCGCGAGCGGTCCGCAATCTCCAAGGGAAGGCAACACCATGATCATTTCCATCATCAACGCAACGCAAAAATCAAAGGAAGACGTCCAGCGCGTCATCCGCGCCACCAATCGGCAGCTCTCGGAAGACTTCAGGCGCTACTGGCACAAGGACGTTGCACTGCGGCTGGAGGGTTGGACCGGAGAGCAGCCCGATCCGTCGCTTCCGCTGGACATGCGCGGTGATGCCGTCCTGTACCTTTGGGACGCAGTGAACGTCGAAGACGCCCTCGGGTACCACGACCTCAACTACCGGGGCGTCCCCTATGGTTTCGTCTTCACTGAACTCTCCGCGGAGCTGGGAGAGCCCTGGAGCGTTACCTTGTCTCATGAAGCGCTCGAGCTGGCGATGGATCCCGAGGTCAACCTCCTGGCGGCCGGACCGCACCCGGACCCTGTGGAAGGCGGCCGCATCGTATATCACTGGTACGAACTGTGTGACGCGGTGCAGGCCCATACCTACGAAATCGACGGCGTGCCGGTGTCCGACTTCGTCCTGCCGCTCTACTTCACCGACGCCGAAGAACACCAGAACCACAATGACTACCTGGGCACAAAGCTCCCTTCATTCGGCGTCGGCTCTGGCGGGTACGTCGGCTTCTTCGACCCTGAGACGGGTCGCGACGCATCGTTCATGCAATACGACGACACGAAGGCGGCGCGTCGGAAGGAAATCAAGGAACAGTACCTGGGTGTCACCCGAAGCGACCGGCACAAGGATCCGGGAGACGCCGACCCACTCGACAACGTGGCGGAATTTCAAACCGAGGCGATCACGGTCGAGATCGTCGATCACGGCGGCGGAGCGTCCGCATCGCGGGAGCGTGCCCGCCAGCTCGTGAACGAAGTTCTCGGCGCATCCTGGAACGTGCGTCAAACCTCGGGAGATCCAAACGAGTTCGACGCGATCTACACCGGCACACGGCCCATTCCCTTCCATGAAGCGTGGGACCTGGCGCACGCGCTTGGCGATGATGCCGACGTCGTCTACGCCGAGCCGTCACTGACCTTCCCGGTGCCCGGCGCCTCCGACGCGCCGGATGGGACCGGCCCCGGACGTGCGGTCCGGGCAGCCGGCTTCCTCGGCCACGAGAACAAGAAGGGTACCGCCAATCACACGTGGGCACTCGAGCTGTGCAACGTGCCGGCGGCGTGGGAGCTGATGCATTCGGAAAACAAGCAACCCGGAGCGGGTATCCGCATCGGGCACCCCGACAGCGGATTCCGGCCCCATGATCAACTGGATTCGAACCGGGTGCTTTCAGGCATCGATTACGATTTCCTCGACCAGGACTTCGATGCCGCCGACCGGAGGGGCAACCACGGTCTGGCCACCGGGAGCGTTATCATCAGCGGTTTCGGGGCCGCCGGCGCTATCAGCGGTTTCGGGGCCGCCGGCGCTGCCGATTCGGATTCGATGCAAGGCCCGGCGCTTCATTCCGAGTTGTTGCCGTTGCGCGTGACCAAACCCGGACTCCTCCTTCCGGCCCCGGTGTTGCTCTCCGGTGGCATGCACCGGCTGCGGGCGGCGATCGACTACGCCATCCGTATGGACTGTCACGTGATCTCGATGAGCCTGGGCGGCCCGCCAAGCCGGACGCTCGAAAAGGCGCTGGAGCGGGCCCGAGCGGCCGGGCTCATCGTTCTGGCCGCGGCAGGCAACTACGTCCGGACCGTCGTCTGGCCGGCGCGCTACGATGAAGTGATCGGTGTCGCCGGGTGCAATATTGAGAAGACCGAGTGGAAGGGTTCCTGTCGCGGTGACACCGTCGACGTCACCGCGCCTGCTGAAAGCGTCTGGCGCGCATACATCGACGATGAGAACGATTCGGCTGTCGGCCGGAGTTTCGGCACTTCGTTCGCCGTTGCGCTGACCGCCGGGATCGCGGCCATGTGGCTCTCCTACCACGGCCGGGAGTTCCTGATCGCTCAATATGGCCGCGAACAGCTTCCCCGGGTTTTTCGCGACCTGGTGAAGGCCACCGCAATTTCCGACAACGGACTGCCAGATGGAGATTTCGGAGCAGGAATCGTCGATGCGCTGGCGCTTCTGCGGGCCGAACTCCCAGACACCCCCTCACCGGCACTAGCCGCGCACGCCTCCGGAGGGTTGGAATCCCTGCGACGCGCGTTGGCGGAGCACGACGTGGGACGCAAACACCGTGCGGCGACCGAGAGCCTTACGGATCCATTGTTGCGCGAACTGGTTGCCGCCAGGGCAATGGGCGCGATCGGGGCGGGCACATCCGCCGGCAGGCGACGCTCGGGAGGAGAGGGGCGAATACGGGAACCCCGCGTCTCCAAAAGGCTCGGGGCCGCGTTAGGGCCTTAGATCGTGCAGCCCGTAACTCCGGTGTGTCGGCCATTCTGGCACACCGACCAGGTTTCAGGTCACTGACGCCAGGTCGCGCGGGCCCGGGCAACGGCTTATCCACCGGACCCGCCCAGACGCCGGGGCAGGAAGACCTCGACCAGCATGCAGCGCGCACTGCCTCCGCTGACGGTTTCGATCGTCGGGAGTGGAACCGCTACGATGTCGACCGAAGCCTCGAGCATCGCGACCTGTTCGGAATCATACGCTGCCCGTGCCGCAGTCGACATGACGAGAATGTGGCGACCGTTGCGATCGGAAACCTCCAGTACGTTGCCGGCGAATCGTTCCATCTGATCCAGGCTGATCCGGATCATGCGGCGACCGGTGGCCTCCAGGCGTTCGCCGACTGCGGCGCGCTCGTTTGAGTCTCGAATGGCCTCGAGTGCGACAACGGCGAAATCAGTGCCGATGCTCATCACAATATTGGTGTGATACACGGCGTTGCCTGCCCGGTCGGTGGCATGAAATACGACGGGCTCATAACCCAGCACAGCCGCAATCTCACCGAGGGGTTCCCTGTGGGTTCGAGCCGAAAGGTTGGCGTAGGCGCAGTGACCGAGATGATCGAACACAATGCTCCCGGTGCCTTCGAGGAAGCGGCGTCCCCGTTCGTAATGGGTCAAATCGACGACACGGGCCACTCGGAATCCGTAGTCCGACCGCAGCATGGGAATCAAATCATCGCGTCGTTCCATGCGGCGGCTCGGAGCACACATCGGATACAACACCACCGTCCCGTCGGCATGACACGAAATCCAGTTGTTCGGAAAGACGGCATCCGGGGTTTGAGGTTCCCGACGATCTTCAATGACGATGACCTCGACACCGGAGCTTCGGATCGCGGCGGCCAGGGAATCGAATTCTCGAACCGCGTTCTCGGCAAGCGCACCCGGGGCAGTTTCAACCGGCCGGTTCTGATACAGATTCGTTGCGGCCGTGTCTTCGTTAAACCCGAATGCCGCCGGACGGACCATCAGGACCGCCGGCGCTGCACGGCCTGTCGCATGGTCTTCCATCAACCCTCCCGCCTCCAATCTACTACGCGATTAGGCAAGCCCTCTTGAAATTTCTAGAATAGAAACCATGGGAGCAGTGGCAGGCAGGTACCGGAACCGTGGGGCGCTTCTTGCGTCGATTCTCGAGGAACGCATTGTAATCGTGGACGGGGCCATGGCGACGCGAATCCAGACATTCGGTCTCGACGAATCCGACTACCGGGGCGCCCGGTTCAGGAATCACGATCGTCCCCTCATGGGCAGCCACGAGGTGCTCTCGATCACGCGGCCCGACCTGATTCGATCAATACACAGGGAATACGTCGAGGCCGGCGCCGACATCCTGACGACCAATACGTTCAGAGCGAACGCCCTCACGCTGAGCAGCTACGGTCTGGCCGATGAGGTGTATGCGATCAATCTTGCCGCAGCCCAACTTGCATCCAATGTCCGCTACGAAATGGAAGAAACAGCGCCCGACTGGCCGCGATTCGTGGCCGGGGCCGTCTCAACCCCCGACGCGGCCCCGGAAACATACATCGACCAGATTCGCGGCCTTGTGGATGGTGGTATCGACATCCTTCTGCTGGAAACCGTCTTTGACACCCCGAACGCCATCGGCGCTCTGTATGCGTTCGAGAAATACTTTCCAAACCCGGGCACGAGAATTCCCGTTGTCGTCTCGGCAACGATCACTGAGGACGGCCGGCTGCCTTCAGGGGAAACCCTCGAAGAATTCTGGAACGTCCTTTCCCCACGGGAATTGTGGGGTGTGGGAATCAATTGCGCCCTGGGTCCTTCCCAGATGGGACCCTACCTCGAGCAGCTTGCGGATATCGCCACCGTTTTTCTTGTCTGCTGTCCCAACGCCGGCCTTCCGGGCCCTTCAGCTCATTACAGAGTGTCTCCCGGCGACATGGCATCAATGATGGCAGGATTTGCCGCCCGGGGGTGGCTGAATGCCGCCGGCGGCTGCTGTGGAACCGGTCCCGACCACATCCGCCGGATCCGTGAAGCACTCCACCCACAGGTGCCGGGACAGCGGCCCCGGAGGGTTCGCTGAGGCACGAAAACCACACATTCCATTGTGCTAAGATGACTCACTTATGTCCAACGCGACGCGCGAGCTGAGGGACGTCGGCAGTGCCGAACACGCGAATTTCTTCACCACCACCGCTGACGCGTTAGCGAACTGGGCCCGAAAGAGTTCGCTCTGGCCTTACCCCTTCGGAACGGCCTGCTGCGCGATCGAATTCATGGCCGTCGCCTCCGCGCACGACGACATTGCACGATTCGGATCGGAAGTCGTCCGCTTTTCGCCGCGGGAGTTGCTTCTATATATTCCAGGCCTTCGATCAGATGATCCGGGGCGGTTACGTCTCCGATGCCATCGCGGCGCTGGGATCGCTGAACATCGTCGCGGGCGAACTGGAAAATTAGCCCCGAAGGGAGCCCGGATCAGATCCCCAATTGATCGGTTGATTCATGAAGATTTACTACCTCAGTAAAGACGCCCTCTCCGACGCGGCGAAAGCGCACGTTGAATTCGACATGGGTTCGATTCGCCAGGTTGTCGCTGCTGATCGCGGCGATGAGCCGGACGTCTGGCTGGTCGCACAGCACGGCTATCAAACGAAAGGACATCCTCTCAGAGACAGCGATTCCATCCGGCTGCTCGCGTATTCTAAGAATTCCCACGTGGTCTACGGTACGGATGGATGCAACACGTGCCGCCACTTCCTGAACACGTCCCTTGAAACAATCGTCGACCGGGAGTTGACCGCGATTTCCGAACGGACACAACTGCCCCAAACCCTGCTCGGGCATCTCGCCCGGATTATCAGAAGTTAACGGCTTTTCCCCACGCCGACACGCTCGCAATAGACCGAGATCGGGCAGATAGAACAGTGCGGGCTGACGGGCTTGCACAGATTCTGGCCGAAGGCCACCAGCAAATCGTTGAATACGATCCAGTATCGCCTCGGGAGTTTCGCCCTCAACGCCATTTCGGTTTCATCCGGTCCCCGCGTGACCACATACCCCAAACGGTTCGAGATTCGATGCACATGAATGTCCACTGCGATTCCAGGCTTGTGAAAGGCCAGTGTCACTACGATATTGGCGGTCTTTCGGCCCACACCCGGGAGCGTGAGCAGGGCATCGATCGTGTCGGGGACCGCCCCCTGGAACCGTTCGAGCAGTGTCGATGCGATTTCGCGAATCGTCCGGGACTTCACCCGGAAGAACGACACCGGATAGATGAGACGTTCTATTTTTTCTGCCGGGAGTTTGAGCACTGCCTCCGGTGTGTCGGCATGGCGGAACAGGGCCTCGCTGGCCTCGGCCGTGGTTCGGTCCTGGGTTCTCAAGCTGAGGACGCAGGACACGAGAGTCGTAAACGGTGTCTGTGTATAGTGACCGATTGCGGGCACAGGCCAGCGGCGGACCTCTTTGCGAAGAATCCGGATTACATGTTGTATATCTCGATCGTTCACGACGTCTGGCGGAATCCCATTGCTGTACGCTCACAGAAGCTGCGAGAAAATTGTCGTCTCAAAGCTCTGGGGGCGGGCATTCCTGAGCATGGGACCCACCGTCCTTCGGCCGGTCCTCCCTCTGGTCGCCGCGAAGCGCGGCGACCATGGCATTCATTAGCATGGAGCCCACCGTCCTTCGGCCGGTCCTCCCATGCTTGAGCGCCCAATGAATCCGATGCGTACGGTCATAGACCGCGCCTGCAGTATGCGGCCGATTTACTCCCAGCTTCAACGAGGGTACAACAATGCCGAGCACTGATTTGTTCCGCAGGAATGCCCATTCGCGTTACGATCATGGGCGAGGAGCGGCTCCGGGGGGTGGAAAAGCCGATGAAGACAACGAACAGAGAACTGATAAATCAATTGCTTGCCGGAGATACACGACTCAATCCTCAAACGGTCGCTGAAATTCTCGGTCGCGAATCCACTTTCATCCCCGACCTGGAAACGCTGTTGCGAAACGTCCGTCTCTGGCATACCGAAGAAGCCGGGCGGATCACCGTTTTTCACGCAGTCAAACTGCTGGGCATCATGAAGGCCGGAAACGCGCTACCGGTTTTGATCGACGCAATCTTCCTTGCCTACAGTACGGCGAATGAAGACGTTCTCGAAGAGTTGCCGATCGTCTTTTCACGGATCGGGCCGGAAGCCGTAGAACCCCTCCGTTCAGTCCTGGAAGATACGGGGCTTCATTCGACCATACGAACCCTGGCTGCTTCCGGACTGGAAGGGATCGCCGTGTTGCACACAGGCTCGGGCGACGTGGTCCTGGACATACTCCGCAAGCAACTTCAAGGCCCAGATCATGGAGTCGGGCTGCGCTCCCATGTTCTGGGACTGATTGCGCGTTTTCGAAGACCCGAAGACCGTCAACTCGTTGGCAGTACGCTGAGCCTGATCCCGACCGCACTGGACATGACCCAGGAGGAAGTCTATCGTTACTTCGAAGCCGGGACCGAACCCTGGGAATGGGCCGAATACCGGATGGATCCACTGGAATTCTACGACATCGGACTGGAACGATGAGCTGGGTTACACTCGCACTGGGCCTGATCCGTGAAGCCGCCACGACAGAACTCGGCCAGGACATCATCCGAGATCTGAGATCGAGTAAATCATCTCAGAAGAAGCGCTCCGCGCCCACCGATGCGCAGCAGGTGGCGGCATGGAGAAACGCCGTGGACGAACGTATCTCCGTTGTGGACCGCAATATTGAAATGCTGGTGCAAATGCTGAATTCACAGGATGAAACATTCATCAGAATTCAGAAGAGACAGCGGATCTGGAACCTCGTCCTCTCGGGCGCAATCCTCGCCGCCCTGATCGCCGTTGCTGTCCTGGCGCTCACTTAGGCAATGTGATCTCAAAGAGAGAACCAGCCCGGTCGACCCATCCCATTTCCCAGCAACCTCCGGGAACAGGCCATGAGTGATCGACCCGAAGGCGACCTGCGATCGCTCTGGATTTTCCCAGTGGGTCTCCTCCTGTATATGGCCGCCATGGCTGCGATCGGATATTTCGTTTTCTTTCGGTAACGGCAAAGGTTGTGGGTGGATATGCGGCCGGTCGTGGACGCCCGATGATCGTGCGCTCACAGAGCGGACCTGCAGCCTCGATCCGCCATTAACAGCAGAATCAAAGGCGCACACGATGGTATCGGCACGTCACAAATCAACGTTTGTTGCGAGATCTCGAACGAAATACGGGGCGGCTTCTGCCCTGACCCTGCTCCTGTTCAGCTGTGCGCCGGCGCAGCGTCTAGGGGTGGTCACCACGGGGCCACCGGCGCCACTTGAAACGGACACGCTGGCCCAGCAGGTGGAAGTGATCCGCACGGAATACGGTGTGCCGCATATTTACGCGGACAATTTCCAGGCCCTGGGCTATGCGCTGGGCTACCTCCAGGCCGAGGACTACGGCGACCGCGTGGCCATGGGAATGATCCGCGCGCGGGGAGAACTGGCCCGGTATGTAGGCCGGAGAGCGCTGAACTCTGATTTTGAGAGCCGACCATATTACCGGCTCGCCACAGAACTCTATTTCCGACTCGAGCCCGACACCCGCGATGTGTACGAAGGCTTTGCGGCCGGCGTCAACCGTTTTATCGAACGATACCCGGACCAGTTCCCATCGTGGATGCGTCCCCGGTTCACCGGCCACGATGTGGCGGCACTCTACGTTTATCGACCAAACCCGCGGCAGGTCCGCCGCTGGATCCAGCGTATTCGGGAGGCGGATGAAGCGCCTCTGCTGGATACCGGCGACAACACCGTCAACGCATGGGCACCCGGTGCGATGGAGGGGGCCGGATCAGCTCCGGTCGCCTCCGACAATCCCCCCGACAGTCCCATTGAAGCAGGCTCCAGCGCCTGGGCTCTGGCGCCGGGCCGCACCGTGGGGAATGCCGCAATCCTGATGCGAAACCCCCACCTGGGCTGGGATGCCGGCTACTGGGAGGTGCACGCCGTCGTCCCCGGCCGGCTGGATTTCTATGGTGACTTTCGGATTGGGGGACCCCTCGGAATCATCGGTGGATTCAACTCCCGACTCGGCTTCGCGACCACGAACAACACGGTGAACGCCACTGAGGTCTACGCGCTGGAAGCCGACCCGGACCGGGAAGGCCACTACCTGCTCGACGGCGCATCAGTTCCCATCCACCGGGAATCGCTGACGCTGCCGTATCGCAATGGCGAGGGATACGCCACCGAGACCCGGGAACGGCTCTCGACTGCCCTGGGCCCCGTCATCTACCAGAAGCACGGTCGGGTGTATGTCCTCCGGACGCCCCAGGACGGAGAATTCCGCTCGGGGGAGCAGTTCTTACGGTTGATCCAGGCGAACGACCTGGAAGAATGGACCGACGCGATGCGTATCCGCGCTCACCCGGGCTCCAATTTCACATACGCCGATGCCGACGGTAACATCTTGTATATCTGGTACGGCGCCATTCCCATCCGCCCACACCCGACGGCAGACAACCTTGCGGTCCCGGCCACCGGGATGGATCAGGTGTGGTCCGAGCTTCACGATCTGGAATCGTTACCGCAGCTTCTGAACCCGGCTGGGGGCTATGTCCGCGACGAAAATGACGGCCCGTGGTTCGCAAATATGCGCGAACCCCTCGATCCGGACGACTATCCCGCATACTTCGAAGGGCGTGAGTTCGGACTGAGAAGCCAGCACTCGGTCCTGCTGATCGACAACGACGAACGCCTTTCTCTGGAGGATGTCGTCGGACTCAAACACAGTTACCGAATGCTCCTGGCCGACCGGGTCAAAAGCGAGCTGATTCGCGCAACCCGCGGTCTCGACCGTGCCCCGGGGGCGCACTCACAGAGAGATGCAGCCCTCAAACTGTTGGAGGATTGGGACAATACGGCGGCCCCGGAAAGCCGGGGATCGGTACTGTTTACCGAGTGGTGGCACCTCTATACCGAAGCCCTCGAAACCGCTGCCTTCGGCGCGGCTGCTGACGAGGTGGAACCGTTTGCCGAACCGTGGACCGAGCAGCGGCCGATGGATACACCGCGCGGGCTGGCAGACCCGGCCCTGGCGGCTCGCCTGTTTGATACGGCACTTGCAGAGACCACCGAACGTTTTGGGTCCTGGGATATCCCCTGGGGTGCGGTTCACCGGGTCCGACGTGGGACGGTGGACGAACCGGTCGGTGGCTGTCCGGGCGCACTGGGATGCTTCCGCGTCCTGAATTTTTCAGACGACGGTGACGGCAGGCGCCGTGTGAGCGGCGGTGACGGATGGGTCATCGCGGTCGAGTTTACCGATCCTCCGCGCGCCTATTCAGTCCTCGGATACGGGCAGAGCGCGCGGGAGGACTCACCCCACTACGCCGATCAGTCGGCCCTGTTTGCACGCGGCGAGATGAAGACGGTGGCCTACACGCGCGAAAGCGTGGAACGCGGCGCCATCCGCCGCTACCGGCCGGGATACTAGCCCGCATAGATCACCAATCGACGCGTGATTGCGATTTTGCGTAAAAGAACCCTGGGTGGGCGCGAGATGGTGTGGGGGGAGCGTCTCAGGGTGAATTGACGAGTTTTTGGCGATGTGAGAAGCGGGTTTTCGTGCTCAATAGAGCGTTGACGATCGCGATCAGACACACCTCGGCTCGGACTGGGTAAGCGAATCGATTTCAGGGACGAAGCCGCAGCGTCGGTGTCAGCATCGCAGTGGCATTGTTTGTAGGTTGCGGACAACGGCGGCATAGACCTCGGCGTAAGGACAGGCTTCAGCCATCGACACCCAGACGTTTCGGACCGTGAACCGGATGCGGGCACCGATCTTGAGCAGCTTCAGCCGGATCGTGCCGCATTGAGCGCGCGCCAGTTCGGTGCCCTGGAGCCCGAGTCGACGCAGGGCCTGCATGATCATGTAGGCGGCCGAAGACAGATACAGTCGGAGTTGATTGGCGCGCATGGTGGCCGCGCTGGTGCGGTCGGCAAACAGATCCAGTTGTTGCTCTTTGATCCGGTTCTCCATGTCGCCGCGCGCACAGTAGAGATCTTCATATAGCGCACGGGCCTCCCAACGTTGCGGTGTGAGGGAGGTGACGATGAATCGGGGATTGGCGCCCTTGGCCAGAACCTCGGCCTTGCCCACGACGCGCCGTTGCTGGCTCCAACTGTCTCGTGTGCGATAGCGGAAGTCCTTAAATATCCGTGCCGATTTACCGGTGGATTCAAACTCCGATTTCGCCTGAGCCATGGATTCAGCGATGACCTCCTGGAGTCGCTCGTTCTTGGCCAATCCCACCACGTAATCCACCTGATGGGATTCACACCAGGTCAATAAATCATCTCTGCAAAAACCCGAGTCGCCACGGACGATGATCGACACATCCGGCCAGCTCTTCCGGATCTGTCCGATGATGCGGGTCAGCTCCTCAACCGATCCGGCCGCGCCATCGATGTTGGAGCGTCGCAATCGGGCGCACAGCAGATGCTCACCCGAGAAGATATACAACGGCAAATAACAGTAGTTGCCGTAATAGCCATGAAAGAATCGTCCCTCCTGTTGCCCGTGGATCGGATCGTCGGTGGCATCGAGGTCCAGAATGATTTCTTCAGGCGCCGATTCATAGGCTGCGATGAATGCATCGACCATCCAGCGGTCAATCTGGTCGGCATCCATCGCAATTTTCTTGTATCGTTCCTCCGCCCCCACTTCGGCACCGGTCAACTCCAGCCGATTCAGCGTGCACTTGCCCGCCAGCGCCTTTCCCCGGTCGCTGGCTTGCCGCCGGTTGCCTCCCAGCGGATCGGCCTTATCGATGGCCACGGCGAGCATCGGATCGGTGCGTAGTTGGTCGTGATCGTTCAGGTCTTCATATCCCAGACACAGGCCATACACCCGTTGCCCAATCAATTCCTTCACCGTGTGCTCGATCAATCGCGGGTCCCGATGATCGGCGAAACATTCGGCAAGTCCCCCGACCAGTCCGGTTCGTTTTTCGACTTCCCTCAACAGCAGGACACCCGCGTCGGATGTGATCTTCCCTCCGTCGAATCGAGCCTTCACTTTTCGTTGATTAAGTCCGTGAAATTCGAACGTCGTTTGGTTACACTCTGTCGTCATAAGGGCCGCCTTTGTTTGGTTGCTAAAACGTCTTCGACAAACGCTTTATGCCAAACAGGGCGGCCTTTTCTGGTCCATCTGGTGATTTATGCGGGCTAGTGGCCCCCGTCACAAATATTGTACCCATCAAATGTCGGGATTCAGAACTTCCTCAGTGAACGGATTCGTCCTGGCCCACAGCGATCATCTTAGTACTCTGGACGCCTCGGCTCCGCCTCTTCAATATGAAGGCGGTCCCCCAGCACGGGGGACCGTGCAGGGCAGTTCTGGGACCCGGTGCGACGTTTCACACATTCCCCATAGGCCTCGCCATCAGGAAGATGGCGAGGGTCGCCGGTCGTTCAGACAGGATGTCTGAATGAACGACCGAGCGTATCTTATGTTGGCGCACTGCTCACTCAGGAGATCAACTGGCTTGCGCAGAGGCCAGGTAAGCGCAGCACTCATGAGAAGTTACAATCCGTTTGGCGGGGACCACTAGCAGGATGCTGAAAAGTGTGATTCTCAAGTGGTTCAGGTCACTGGCGTCGGCGGAAATCGGAGTCGATACCTGTGACCGTCGTCCGGGTTGGCGAACAGGAACACTCCTCCCAGCGACGGTGCGGCGTTCTGCCCGCCAAGAAAAGTCACGGACTCCTCCGATACCGCCCCTTCGAAGGCTTGCCCGCCGATCCGGGAGCGGTGACTGCCTTCGACGAGGCGGGCTGGCGGTCCCAGCACGAACGCCATTGAAAGGGTAATTCGATCTTGTTCCCGCGTGAACACGCCCGTGGCTTCGACATCTGCGCCTGTTCTCCGACCGGACAGGGATTCCACGACAACGGGCCCCAACTCGATCCATTCGCCTTGTTCAAATCGCTCCAGACCCGGGTTCGGAGGCGCACACGCCGCGGACCCCACAACAAGGGCGACGATTCCGATCCGCCATATCAGGGATGGAGACGGTTTCAATTCAGTTCCGTGGCGACGCCTGGATGACTCGACAGGAATCGGGACAGCGCCGCGTTAAACGCCGCCGGGCGTTCGAGATTCGAAATGTGACCGGCTCCAGCGATGAGGACCAGTTCCGCACCAGGGATTCGCTCCGCCATCCCGCGGGCGAGGGGCACCGGCACCAATCGATCCAGTTCTCCCGAAACGACCAGCGTCGGAACCGCGATGTCTTCCAGGTCACCCAAGGCGTCCTGTGCGGCCAGGGCCCGTGCTGTCTGTACGTAGGAATCAATCCGCAGGCCGGACAAGCTGGCCAGAAGACGGTCCCGCGCACACTGCTCTGCCCCCGGCGCAAGTAACGATGCAGCGGAGGCCGGGGCCAGATCCCGGGGTGAGGCACCCTTCGTTAGCGGATCGATTCGAGCCGACAGAAAGTCCTGGACGAAATCTTCTCCGAGCGACCTGAAAGACGGAAACGTATCGGCAAGCACCAGGCTTGCCACACGCGCTGGGTGCGCAAAATAAAAACATTGCGCGATCATGCCACCCATTGAGAGACCGACCAGATGGGCCCGCACCGCGCCGAGCAGATCGAGAATCGAGAGGAGGTCGCCGGAGAAATCACGGGCAAACAGCAGTTCGCCCGCCCAATCATCACTCTCCCCGTAGCCGCGCGCATCCCAGGCCACGGCACGATGCGTCCGACCCATATGATCGAGCTGTGGGTACCAGTTTTCTTTCGTGCTGCCGAGGCCATGGAGAAATATCACGGCCTCCCCCGCGCCGGCAGTCGCTATGGAAATTCGGGGGGAAGTCGGAAGCAAGCTGGAAGCGATTTCAACCACAGGGCTGCTCTCTCCAGCACCCCAGACGCTCCTGCGCCCCCCGGTCCGAAAACGAGAACAGGATCGCATCCGCGCTCACCCGATGGCCGTATGCTTCCCATGTCGGAAGGACAAACACATCGTTCTCGGCCCACTCAATCGAAGTGGACTCGAGATCCGTACACCCCGAACCCCGGACGACGACGCATACGACGCTGTCGGACGATCGGTAGCGCGCCCCGTCAAAGCCACAGGGGAGATGGCTCAAATGCGCTGTCATCGTGGGCAGTGGATCGCACCCGGTATCCGGATCGAGATATCGCACTCGGTGTCCGTGCGCAGGGTGCATCACCTCGGACTGGCAGGCGTCATCCAACTGCCGCTTTGTCGTGGCCCATTCGTAATGCAGGAATGCCGCGGGATTCGATTCATGCTGGGACTCGGCCTCTCGGAAAAGCACGTCGGCACGACCCACCTCGGGTGACGATTCGAAGAAAGTCGCATCGAACAGTTTGACGATGGCGTTGTCCACACCGTCAAGCCAGATCACCGGATTACCGGAATCGTTGGCGTGTCCGTGCCATGTCCAGGGTGGGGTTACGATCAGGTCTCCGCGATGCATGGGAACCTGGCGGCCGTTCAGAATCGTCGCTGCGCCGTCGCCGCTCAGCACGAATCGAAAGGCGCTTTGAGAGTGGCGGTGTTCCCTCGTCCGCTCACCGGGTAACAGCAATTGCAAACAGGCGTACAGCGTCTGGGTGGTCCCAGAAAATGGGGCGAGCGCCGGGTTCGTACAAACCAATACCCTCCGATCCGCATACTCCGGTGGAACCTTCCTTCCAGCCTCATTCAATAGCGGGAAGACGGTCCGCGCCGGCCAGTGTGCCGGGACAACTTTAGGGCCAGGCCGTTTGGGGATATAGGTATCGGAGTCAATCCATAAGGGCTGAAGATGCGCCTCTCCCACGTCGGAGTACAGTTGTTTCAGATCAGCCTCGTCTGCCATGTCGGGTGCCTTCACGACGGTCACTCGGCAACTGCGGGATCGGGGACTCCCATCACGTTCCGGGCTCCATCACAATTGTTCGGTGGATCCTGCCTGAGGGCTTGTCTGTGTGCGCGCATGCAGATCGACGTCCGCTCCAGAACTCTCGCCTCCGAACCCCACACGAGCTATGCCGGAACGCTGTCGACGATCGCCTGAAGGATATTGTCGGGATCGACCCTTTCGGCTTCACCCTCAAAGTTCAGGATTATTCTATGGCGCAGGGCGGGTAGTACGACCCCCCGAACGTCTTCGGGTAGCACTTCTTTGCGTCCGGCGAGGAGTGCCCGAATCTTGCCCCCGACCACCAGAGCCTGGGAGCCTCTCGGACTCGCACCGTAGCGCATGTATTGCCGGGTCATTTCGTGTGCGTAGTCGGTGGATGGTTGCGTGGCCATGACGATGCGGATCGCGTAATCCTGCACCGCTTCGGAAATCGGCACTCCGAGGGCGACTTCCCGCATCTCGAGGATCTTTGCACCATCCCATACCCGTTCCACTTTAGGAGTTTCAGCCTGCGTGGTGCGGTCCAGAATTTCGTGGATACTGTCCGTATCGGGGAAACCCATTCTCAACTTCATGAAGAACCGGTCGACCTGGGCTTCAGGCAAAGGGTAGGTCGCTTCAAGCTCTAACGGGTTCAGCGTCGCGAGTACGACGAAAGGCAAATCGAGAGGGTAGGTGTGATTCCCAACCGTTACGGTCTTCTCCTGCATCGCTTCCAACAGGGCCGATTGTGTCTTGGGAGTGGCGCGATTGATCTCGTCAGCCAGTACGACGTTGGCAAAAACCGGTCCCGCCTGAAACTCGAGGAACTTTTCGCCACTTTCACTCTCCTGAACGACATTTGTGCCCACGATGTCGGCGGGCATAAGATCAGGGGTGAACTGGATGCGTGAAGAGGACAGGTGAAGGACATCACACAGCGTCTGGACCAGGCGGGTCTTTCCGACCCCGGGCACACCTTCAAGAATGGCATGGCCGCGGGCGAGGATCGTGATCAGGACTCCGTCGATGATCTCCCCGTACCCGACAATGACTTTGGAGATCTCGGACTTGACCTTCTTAAACTCGGCCCGAAATTCTGCTATTTGCTCTTCGTTGATTTCCAGTACAGATTCTTCCACTCGGGCCCTCACAGCTAAGGGACACTATACGGGCGCCGTCTGCGACAGCCGGCACACGGCTGCCATTATATAGATCTTTTCGGGATCAAGCGCGGGGATTCTATCTATCGTCGGAGACCTAAAAGGCGGTCGATAAATGAAGGCTCGTGGACGGATACGGCGGCCAACTCTTTCTTGAGGCTTGCGATTTCGCTCTCGAGAACGCGCTGGGCCTTCTTCCACTTGACCTGTTCGGAACGCAGACTTCTTTCGGATTCGATCTCGACCATCCGCTTTCGGGCGACGAGTTCGGCTTCCAGCTTTCGCGTATCCGACTGGACGCTCCGATGGGTATTGTGGGAGCGCTCGATCCAGGCTACGATCTGGGACTCCAGATCCTCGATGCGGGCTTCGAAGGCTGTTCGACCAGACTCCTTTTCCACTTCGAGCGCCTTACATTTAAGTTCAAACTGCCGGCTGCAATGCATGGACTCTTCAAGATCCCGCTGGAACTCTTCTGTGTCTGCAACCTCGGCGGATGTGCGGGCCAGTTCCTGGCGAAACGTGTCAATTTCATCGCTCAACTGTCGACGTTCGCGTTTCCAGGAAGTAGCCTCAGCATTGAGTTGTTCCTCGATTCGCAGCTTCTCACTCTCCGCTCGGCCCAGTCTTGCTTTGAGATCGTTGGTGACCGCATCCAGGTCCGCGGCTGCACCGCCCTGAAAGAAAGGCTCTGATCTTTTGTCGTCTCCAGCTGCCAGCATCGTCATCTCCCGGTCATATTCGTGGCGAATTGCGCCACTTCAGGCAATGGGGACGAGCACATCGGGGTCCAGAGTTTTAACCAGCATCTAAACCTATGAATTCATGAACTTTGATGGCCGTGCCCACGGCGCGCACAGTCCATCAACTTGGTGGAAGAACACGAGAACAGGGCTCCCGGGACCCGGTCATTCCATCCCTGCTCCAGCAGGCCGGAGCTCCGCGTTCTGCGCCGATCAGTCGGGCACGACACCGCACGCTTTTGGGACAGACCTTCGACCGGTACGTGTGGGTCCAAAGGCGATTGTTTCCTGTACTCAGGGACATTTTGAACGGGCTGGATCCATCTGAAGTCACCACCCCGATGAACCAGCGGTTCCGGGTTCTCTGTTAGAATCCTGACGCGGAAGATCGCCTATACCGAGATCTGCGCCGTGCTCGGTCGGAATAGTCGGTATAGACAATTTGTGTTCGATAACACTCATGGGGGCGATATGCAGCCTATCGCGCCTCCGAATTCATGACTAATCCGAGCACTTTGAGCCGATAAACTATGAGAGATATCGACAAGTTGACCTGGCGGAAGGCGATGGGTCCTTATGAGACCCCCGTTCTGTGGAGGAGCCTGTGGCAAACGGCCAACACGCTTCTGCCATTTGCCGGGATGTGGTACGTGATGTATCTAAGCCTTGAAGTGTCCTACGTGCTCACTCTCGGGCTGGGAGTCGTCACAGCGGGTTTCCTGATTCGCAGTTTTGTCATTCTTCACGATTGCGGGCATGGATCGTTTTTCAAATCTCAAAAAGCCAACAATTTTCTAGGCAGCATCGTCGGCGTGCTGACATTCACGCCGTATCACTACTGGAGGTCCGACCACGCGGTCCACCACGCCACATCCGGTGACCTCGACCGGCGAAGCGTCGGAGACATCTGGACATTGACGTTGAATGAGTACCGGAGTGCGCCTCGATGGAAGCAGCTGACCTATCGTTGCTACCGCAATCCCCTCGTACTGTTTGTTGGGGGCCCGGCGCTGCTCTTTCTGATTGGATATCGGCTTCCGCCGACCAACGCCGACCGGCGCCAGCGACAAAGTGTGAATCGAACAAATCTCGCAATAATCGGACTGGCCGCTTTAATCAGTTCGGTGATCGGCTTTAAGGCATATCTTCTGATTCAGTTGCCCATAATCGTGATGGGTTCTTCAGCCGGGGTCTGGATGTTTTATATCCAGCACCAGTTTGAAGGGGTCTATTGGGAGCGGCATGGAAAGTGGGATTACCTGGCGGCCGCGCTGGAAGGCTCATCGTTTTACAAGTTGCCGACCGTGCTCCGCTGGTTCACCGGCAACATCGGCTATCACCATATCCATCACCTCGGGCCTCGAGTTCCAAACTATTTTCTGAAAAAGTGCTATGACGAAAACCCGCTGTTCAGAAACCTCAAGCCGATCACACTGTGGTCTAGCTTGAGAGGGCTATTCCTGCACCTGTGGGACGAAGATCGACGCGAGCTGGTCGGGTGGGGTCACCTCAAATTCCCCTAGGAGCCTGCGCCGTAGGATGATTTTCGACTCGGCGAATTACGCGAGATGGCGATCAATCGGTATCGGTGACCGGGGAATGGGCGTTTTGGACGACGAGGCGCCGATGGGTGCGCCACGGGTGCTTGAATCGAGCCTCGTTCGGCCTGATTTGCGGGCGGTATCCCTGTCATCAGGCTGCCTGAAGCCCCTGCATCCGCTTGACGTTCAACGCCAGACACACCAAGTTCCACTCGCCCTGGACCTTGTTCAGGCCGCGCAGGCTGAATCGGCGGAAACCGAGCACCTCCTTGATCCACCCGTTGGGCGCCTCCGACAGCCATTTGCGTTGGGCGTACTGCACCCGTCCCGCCGAGGTCGCCAGCTTCTCGGCCATGCGGGCCTTCGCCGGATGCCTGGCCGCGTCCACCGCGACCGCGCGCCGGCCCTCCCGGCCCAAGGCCACATAGCCGTCCACGCCGCGCGCCTCCAGCGCCTCAAGGTCGTCCTCGTTGCAGTAGCCCGCATCCGCCAGCACCGTCTCCGGCCGTTCCCCATGGGTGGCCTCCACCTCGTCCACCAGCGGGACCAGTCGACCCTGGTCGCTGGCGTTCGACGACACCTCGGTGGCGACGATCAACTGCTTCTCTCCCTCCACCGCCACCTGCGCGTTGTAGCACTGCTGAAAACCCTCCGATGAGGTCTTCATGATCCTGCTTTCGGGATCCGTGAAGTTGTCCTGCGCCTTCTCGGCCGGCTCGCCGTATTCCCGCTTGTATGGCCGCCCGCCCTTCCGGTTGCGCTTCGAACCGGGCTCGCGTCCCTGCGCTTCGTCGGCCTCCCGTTGCCTGGCCTCCAATCGCGCCCTGGCCGCCCGAATCGCCGCCAGCCGATCCTCCCGGCGGCGTAACTCCTCGGGTAACTCATCGCCGCGATACGCCTCCCCGAAACGCGCGTCCTCCGCCGCGTCGGTCTCCCGCGCGCGCGACAGCAACGCTTCGATCTCGCCCTCCAGACGCCGCTCCTCCTCCAGCATCCGACCGTAACTCATCGCCTTGCGCTTGCTGGCGTTGGCTCGAACCTTCGTCCCCTCGATCGACAACTTGCCGAAGTTCGCAACGCCGGTCTCGCGCGCCAGACGCACCACCTCCACAAACAGCGTCTTGAAATCCGCTAAATGACGGCGGCGAAACTCGCAAATCGTCCGATGGCTCGGGAAATTCCCCGCCGCCAACACCCGAAATGCTACGTCCTCCTCCAGCTTCCGCGCCAGCCCTCGGGAGGAAAACACCCCCGTCGCGTACCCGTAGATCATCACCTTCACCATCATCCGCGGCTCATACGGCGACTTGCGACGACCGTCCCCCTCGTAAGGCGCGTAAAACGCCGTCAAGTCCAATCCGTCCACCAGATCGCTCACATGGTGCGCCAAGTGCCCCTCCGGCAACCAATCCCGCATATCCGGCGGCAGCAGCAACCCCTGATCCGGCTGGTACGGGCGAAACGTCGTCGGCATCGCAATCTCCTCCTAACTGCGACACAATTATCTCATTCACTTCCTACGGCGCAGGCTCCTAGGAGTCGGCACTGTCAACTTAACCCCAGCAACGCAATAAGATGCCGGTCGGGCCCGCCCCCTACACCGTTGAAACCGCGGTCCACACGGCGAACGAGCGTGTTCGCAGCATCCGATGGCGTACGGCCCTCGATCGGTGCGTGTACCCGTTGCGGCAAACCGACGTATCTGCCAAATGGTTGAAAGGGCTTCGCGATTCAAACGCAAAGGCGCATCTTTGCAAGACTCGAGTCAGCGAGGCTCGGCAATTTGGGCGATTCCAGGACCGTAGACAGCGGCATAAGGGAGATGTGTATCCACATCGGCACGGGATACAGGGTGGATTTCTTACAGCGGCAGAAGATTGTGCTGATATTGCTCTGTGGCGGAGATAAAGCGACTCAGATTCGTGACATTCGGCTGGCCAAACGCTTGGTGCCAGAGTTAGAGGAGGGAGGATCGTGGCGAGGACGACAGAATTTGATCCGAGTGCCTTTCTTGATAACGAACAGGTTATTGCGGAGTATCTGATCGCGGCCCTGGAAGACGGGAACCCCGACGTCTTTCTTGCTGCTGTGGGTCATGTAGCGAAGGCTCGCGGTATGGGCGCGATCGCAGAAAGCACTGGCCTTGGCCGGGAGAGTTTATACAAAGCAATGGCGCCAGGAGCTCAGCCACGCTATGACGCAGTGCTTAAAGTACTCCAAAGTCTGGGTGTAAAATTCAGCGTATCGGCGTAACCATGGATGTAGCCCGTCAGAGCGTTTCGCACAGACTTCTCTGAAAAGCTAAGAGACACTTTCCTGATCGGAGGATCGAATGAAAGAGAAAGTGTCAGCAGAAGTTCGAGTGCGCGAGATCCGTCGAAAGACGCGGAGAAAATCTCGTCAGAAGAAAAGGTGCGGATTGTGATGGAAGGGCTGCGAGGCGAAGAACGCATCGCAGCCCGGTGCGGGCGGGAAGGGATTCCGTCGAACCTGTACTACCGATGGAGCAAGGAGTTTCTCGAGGCTGGGATTTGACAAAACATATTCGTATTCTTCAAAAATCCCGACACTTTCCGAACACTCCGAAATGCCACGTGCACCGTTCAAACGAAATGGTAGTGGATAAGCGATTTAAGCAGGGTCCGACACCTATGGCAGCGCGGACAGTGTCGCCATATGGGTGTTATGTCAACCCGTGCGCGGCCTCAGGCCGTCGCGCGGCACTTTCCACAGCAGCGTCGCCGGCCAAAAATGAAGCGGGCTCCAGAGCGACCTGGAGCCCAAAGACATGAGTCATCGGTTTCTATTCTTTAAGGAGCACCAATGTCCGTAGATCCGAAAGATAGCGTATCACCGGAAGTTCTCACAGCGTCGGCAAAATCGCAGATTGAAGCCGTGTTCGAGTCCGGGCTGGCCGAATTCAGTTTGGGCGAACTACTGGGCGGGCTGATGTCGGGCATCGGGCTGGCCGAACGCAACACGCATCTGGACCGGAGTTCGCAGGACAAGCCCAATGTGTTCTACGACCGGGCCCTCAGGTGGGCAGCATCCCGATCGGCGTGGATCCTCAGGTCCGCTTCGGCGACCCTAAGCTGGTGCGGCTCGAAGCTGCGTTCAATGACATCGGTGTTGACACCTTCTATGGTGGACGGAAACCTTTCGGCCTTCGCGACGGCCTTCCTTTTTTTCTCTACAAAGACCCGGATAGCGAGTCAAGCCCATTCTTAGTTGAAACTCTCCACGGCTCACGATGGGTCATGCAACCTTCTTCTTCGATCTCGTCGACGTCTTCGCCTCAATTTTCAGCTCTCGCTGGAGGGCTTCGCGGAGCTTTGGAAGATGACGGTAGCCGATCACCTTCCTCAGGCGCGGTTCGATGTCGATGAGCGCCGTCGCCAACCAGCGTTGCCGCTGACTCGAGTTCTTCCAATGATCGACCTTCGCACACCTTTCCTCGACAAGGGCATTGACCGATTCCAGGCAATTCGTCGTCTTGAACGAACGGCCCAAGACCCCGTACACGCCGAGCCGATGCAACGTGAGGGTCTCTTCCAGGCCTTCCTCAAGGCTCGCAGCCCCCGATTGGTTTCGCTCCTCGAGCTCTCCATGGAGCTCTCCGAGCGCCGCCCGAGCTTCGTCGTACTCCGGGCGCTCGTAGGCCCGCTGCAGCCGGCGTCGCCACACGGCTTGCTCGGTCTTCGATAGGTATCTCACGACGTTCTCGCGTTTGTGCCATTGGCAGCGTTGGACCAGGGCTCGATTCCTGAATGCCTTCTTGACCGCCGCCCGCAGACCTTTGCCGCCGTCGACAATCACCAGCACGCCTTCAGAGATGTCCAGGCCCCGCTCCATCAACGAACGGAGAAACGGAGTCAGCACTTGCTCGTTCTCCGTGTCGGTCTCCACGAAGCCCAAGAAGCGTTTGTCGCCCGAAAGCGTGACGCCCAGGGCCACTACCATCAGGGCGTCGGCAAACGCCTTCCCGTCCAGGAAGATCGCCACGACGTCCTCGCCACTCAGATCCCGCTCCTGCATCTCCCGAAGTTTCGCGGCACTCGCCTGGACGAATCCTCGAGACACCGTCGAACTCGACAGTCCGATCGCTCCCGGAATCGCTTCAGCGGCCGATTCATAGTTCCGGCAGGAGATCCCATACAGCACACGTCTGAGCAGTAGCTCGTTCACCGCGCCACCCGGACTGAGTTCCTCGTAGGTCCGAAGCGGAATCTCCCCGCCCGCCACGCTGCGCACTCGAGGCACCCGAACCGGCACCCGCTGGCCACCCAGCCCCACGGTCCCCGGATTGCTCCCGTGTCGCCGGCCCCGCAACGCCGCCTCCTTTCGTGCGTATCGCTCACCCGCCAACGACTTCACTTCCTCGTCGAGCAACTCCTCCACGTGCATCAACCCCAGTGGGATCAACGCCCGAATCATCTCCACCTTCGAGTCCAATTCCAGTCCCGAGTATTCCTCCCGGCTCAGGACCTCGACCTCACCCAGCACACGCGACTTCTTGCGTTTCTTTACCGAACGTAACAGACTCCTCATCTCGGCTCCTTTCTCTTACAGGCTTGATGTTGTTTCTTCCAATACCATCAAACCATGGGGTTTGGAGCCGTTTCAATTTCCAACTAAGATTGGCACACATTCCGGATAGCTATCTACTTGGTTCGTTGTCCTTGAACCAACTTGACTCCGACATCCAGGCCGGTAACGCCCGGTCGTTCGAGGATCTCCTCTTCAATAGATGCCTTGATTCTGCGGATTTCTTCTAGACTCTTCATAAAAGGGCTCCCTTCCTATTCGACAGAAGCAGACCGGCGCTAACGGTCGCCGTTTATTGCCGGTGATCAAAATTCCCCTGCGAAGATTCTTTCAGCCGGATCAAACTCCTCATTCCGCGGCATTCCAGGTTGCCTCGTTATAACCTAGTTTTCCTGCCGCTTCTTGTTCTTCTTCAGTGAGTTCGGACCACTCTTTGGATTCTGAATCGGCAGGATCGATGTCGTCATTCTCTTCCGCATACCAATTGTCTCCATCCCATCCCAGCGTTCCCCACAGATCCTGTTCCTCGGGTGTCAGATCGTCCCAATCAAAGAGGTTCCAGAAGTCTTCGGGCGAAGCACCCGGATTTCGAACTCCTTGAACAGTTGGCAGCTGCAGCCATCCTTTCAACATGAAATAAGGGATGTGATAGTTGCCGCGACTCATCGCCCAGACAGCTGCCCCGAGGCATGTCCGAGCCGTGCCACCGGTCAGAGCCGGCAGTCGGGTCGAAAGCAGGGGAATGTAGCTGAAAGGGTGAAACGAGCGGGAAGATGTGAGCATTCGCCCAAATGTTTCCGGTGTTCGGGCCAATATTGATGGCGCCGGCCTGAAAAATGTTTGAATTGGCAACTGGTCCTTGAATGGCGTACCTCCGAAGGCATGGAGCCACTCATCGCCCGATCGCCATATGAAGTGGGACCACTGGGGAAACCTGTTGAGAAAGATCCTGATATGGCCTGAACCTCTGGACCAGGTGGCTCTCAAAGAAGCTCCCAGGGCAGGAAGAAGCTCGTGCCAGGTCTTGGCAGGTATCATTCGCCACAGTCTGGGTATCGTTGCGGCGCTGAGCTTTCCGCCGACTTTGAGGGCACTCTTGGCCAGCCATCCAACCACGAGCACATCTGATGCTGCAAGCAACGAGTAGGCAAAGTAGTTCGTGAAACCCCCGCCCCGTTCGGCTTCATATATTGCCATGCGACCGCTGCCCCAGACAGGTATCAAGCTTTCGAGAAAACCCGGAGGCTCAATACGATCGGTCTTCTTGCAGATCCCGAGCGCTTCCTGGAGGTCCCCAAGATCCTTAATATCTGAAAACCAGGCGCCTTCCGCCTTTGTCGAGAGCTCAGAGTACGAAGTCGTCACCAATCTCCCGTCCCTGCGGCCGATGCGTATGGAATCGGAATCGTTCGGATCGAGATTCCCGACGAAAAGTTCGGTGCCGTTCAGGTCGAAGAGCCCTTCCGGTACGTAGAATACCTTCCTGCCCTTCTTGTAAATGAAGTCAGTCCCCATGGGATCAGAGCCGTTAAGCGGACTATTACCGCAGAATGTATAGGGGTTCCCGACGTTCTCGGGGTCCCACGCCGGATCCCTTTGCAGGAAGCGCCCGAGTTCTGAATCGTAGTAGCGATTCCGAACATAGTACAGGCCGGTCTCTTCATCGATCCGCAGCCCCTGAATCCCGAATGGATTTCCTACGCTGCTGGAACGGGTGGGTGATTTCGTTTCGTCATACATCGTTCCATAGTCGTCATAGTATCTGCGCTCGACCACGGCGCCATTCTCGGTGGCCGCGATCACATCCCCGCGGTAGTTTCGGTGTATGAAATAAGCGCCGTTGCCCAAAGGGTGCTGATTCGTTCGTTCTATCTGTACTTGAGAATCTATTGCGTGCGGCAGGTGGACGAAAGTCTGCAGGGTCCTGTTGTTTGCGTCCTGGTCTTCACAGACTTCAAAACCGTCATAGAAAGAAAGCCGGTCTTCATCGATGGCACCGGGATTGCTGGGACTGAACACTCTCTTTCGCGTTCTTCGATTTGACGCATCATAATAGTAGTTCGCGATGGGCGTGCCGTCTGCTTTGCGGGTCACCAGTACCAGCCGATTCTTGTAGTCGTAGTGGAACTCTCTCTGGTCGTCTGATTTCAGGTTTCCGTTATCGTCATAGACGAGATCTTCGCCGTTGATCTGCCGATATTCGTTGACTTCGTTGACATGGTACCGGTCCCTTTGAATACCTGATGTGCTACTTTGCTGAACATCTCTACGATTGCCGACACCATCGAGCGCGTAGTCGACGCTGTTTGTGGGCCGACCCCCGGATGACCGCGGGCTGTCGTAAGTGGAGCGGGTCAGTCTGTAGGCAGAATCGTATGAGAAGTGATCGGACTGCCCGTTGTCGTCGTGTCGCTTTTCAGACAGTAGAAAATCGGCACGGTTGTAACGGTATTCCCGATCCAAGAAGCGGCTGCCGCCAGGCAGGGTGATCTGGTCTCGGATAACGCGTTCGAATTTATCATAGCCTGTCACCAGGTTTCTCGCCTGATTCATGTAGGATTGCGTGGTGCCATCACTCATTTCCCGTAACAGCTCACGGGACTCCGGACCCATGTAGAAGAACTTACAGATATCGCCGTTCTGGTCGGCGATCGCCTTCAGACGGTTGATCTCGTCGTGGCGATAGTCGATTTGACGAGACCCGGGATAGATCGTAGAAACTCGCCTCCCGTCTCCGGCAAGGGCGTGGCTGGCCACCTGTCCGTTCTGCGTTTCCTCGACAACTTGTGACAAGGAGCTATAAATCCGTTCCACGCGCTGCGTCATTTGTGGATCCCCGTTGTTGTCAGACGAAAACGTCAAACGGGATTGCCCATCATAGGCGAATTCCTCCTCCGTGCTGCCGATGACGCCAGAGGCGGGGACGATAGTTCGTCGAATCAGTCGATTCAGCGCATCATATTGCATTGCGATGTGGGTGCCATTCGGATCCACAGCGTAGGTAAGATTGTCGTTGCGATCGTAGGCATACCGATTCGTTGTTCCATCGGCCTTCTGATCGAGAATCACCCTGTCCAGTGCGTCATGGTGAAAGGCAGTCTTGTTTCCGGAGTCATCTGTTATTCCGGTGAGGCGAGAATTGCCGTCGTACTCGTACAGGAGCGATACAACGCCATCTGGATTGAATGGGTTTGCGTGATCCACGGGTCTGTCTCCCTGGCCGTCGATGCGCAGATCTTTCTGTTGTCCGATGAGCCGATCGAGTCCGTCATAAAGGTACCGAATTGTATTGCCCGGGCTGTTGATTCGACCCGATAGGAGGCCCAATGGATCTGACATCAATCGCCCCTGGGCATCCGAGACAAGAACCAGGTTGTCGCGAGAGTCGTAGGAATATCTCAAGGTCTGATCCGCCGAAACCTGAACCAATCTGTTCAGCTGATCCCACATGAGAAAGACGACATGTTCATCGTCCGGCGCCAGATTCTCTGGAGATACCTGCAGGGATCTGATGACGACGGGATTGTTGTTTGGATCGTACTCGGTGCGCTTGCGATTTCCCAGGGGGTCCGTCGCCTCTACCATTCGATCCGCGCCATCATAGACATATGACGTTGTGTGGCCGTCGTCGTCGGTTTCATAGGAGACCCGATCCAGGGCATCAAACTCAACAAAGTCGGTTACGAAACCGTCGTTGTTGCCATCCACTAGATTCACAGGACGGATGGGTATAAATCCATCGCTCACAAACAGGGCCTTGTCTACCTGGTATGATCGGCCCAACTCATCGTGTCTGTAATAAGTATCGGAGAGGAGGACATTCGGATCATTTGGCTTTCCCGCAGGATGACCCAGCAGCTTTACGTTTGTCACGTTGTCGGTGGGGTCATAGGTTTTCTGCAATTGGTTGCCGATGGCATCCACGACTTCGGCGATGCGGTCCAATCCGTCGAAACGAAACCGGGTTTTCTCCGGGATGCCGTCCCCATCCATGTCCTCGGCGTGCACAAGTTCCACGCAATTGCCGTTCTTATCGTAGTTAAAGCGGACGGTCCGTGCATCCGCCGTTCCAAACCCGTGGACTTTCTCGAGCAGGAAATCTCTTTCGTCATACGCCCAGGCGATGACATTGCCTTCGGGTAAAACCATCTTTTCAAGGAGGCTGTTGGCATCGTAGCGCACGTGCCATTCGAGCGTCGTCCGGCGGTCGGCTCTGGTGGACCATTGAAGCGGATTTGACAAGGTGTCGTATCGGTACGTGTACTCCAGATGGGTTCCGAGGCCCAGCATGTTGGAGTCGCGATTCTCGATCTGCGAGCGGACTATCCTGTTATTCTCGTCATAAAAAACGCGGAGTTCATACTTGAGGGCTGCCTCACCCGTAAGCAGGTGGCCATCCGCCGTTGCCCGTGCCACATCAGCGCCACGAATGCCACGTACAACCTGATTCAACTGGTTCACTTCAAATTCCATCGAGACACCACGCGGATTGAGCGTACCGGTAAGATTTCCCACACGG
Source organism: Terriglobia bacterium (assembly GCA_965263045.1). Lineage (GTDB taxonomy): Bacteria > Acidobacteriota > Terriglobia > 20CM-2-55-15 > 20CM-2-55-15. Next base: position 853,227 of record CBDHGK010000041.1, on the reverse strand, counting down.
TCATACGAGAATGAGTTTGTCTGCCGTATGAGCGCTGCTGCTGTGGTTCTGCGCGACGATACGTCAGCATCCACGATCGTGGCTCTCAGATAACCGCTTGCGCTCGTGTCGGTCGCACCGGGAGTTCTCACACCACTTTCCGAGGGATCGTTTGCGGGGAAGTATTCGAACTGTTTGGTGTTGCCTTCCGCGTCGATTTCTCTAAGGGGTTGTCCGGAATCATTCCAGTGAAGTTCGTGCAGGATGACCTGAACGGTCTGTCCTCTCCGGCGCGCTGCTTCCTGGGCGTTTGGCCTCAGGCTGACATTGGGTCCTGATATTCTAACGACGTTTCCCAGCGCCTGATCGGTGCGTCCATCTCCGTTTAGGTCACCCAGGCCCCGCTGCACCCCACTCAAATCGATGCCAAACTCGGTTGCTTCAGCTACGACATCATTGCCCTGTTGATAGTCGAAGTAGTTGAAAGTCCGATATCTGTCGGGAGAGGCGGTTCCCAGGGGCGGAGTATAGTTCGGGTCGTTCCCGCGCGGGTCCGTGATCGATTGAACCTGGTTGAATAGTGGTTCGTAAATGAACGTTCTAGCTGTGTCATCGCCACCGCGGCTTGTATCCGCAATCCTAATGGCCTTCAAGAGATTGCACTGAGACCTTCGTGGGCCATTCCGGTCATATTGATACTGGTACTCATTGCCTTCAGGATGGACGATTCGCGCCAGCTGCCCTTCGGAGTCGTACTCCATTCGGGTTTCGTAGGAAACGGGCTCAGCGGAGCGAAATCCCCGAGTAAACTGCTGGATCAGAACGCAGTGACCGAGTTCGTCGGAAAAGAAATCACTGATGTTTCCATTGCGTTCAGTTACCCTCACCCTGGCTCTTGGGAGTCCGGGCTGACCCAACGGAGCCGCCGCGTTCTGAAGCTCTCTCTGATAGGCAATCGTCCCGCCCGTACCCGCTCCAGAGGGACCTGAGCCGCCGAGCTCCTGGGAGGTCACTCGTCCAAAATTAGCTGTGTCGGCTGGATCGCTGCCGTAGTCGACGCGCATTGCAGACTGGCCCCCGTTTGCGACTTCGACCGGCAATGTTAAAGCGATGAGCTTGTGGTTGAGTTCTGGAACCGGGAGAGCCGTTGAATAGTTGTACTGCTCCAGCTTACCAGCGGGGAAGTCGTTGCCTGTCGAGGTGCCAGCGACGATCGGGGTTCGGTACGAGCGTAAGTTGCCTTCGGTGTCATAGCCGTATATGACTTCACGACCGGCGAAGTCCCTGACCTTGATCAGGCGATCGACTCCGCCGAAATCACCATATGTAAAATCGTACTCCCGTTGGTAAGCATCTACGACTCTGGTCAGATTTCCGCTCGAACCGTATTCGAAAGTCAAGGTATTCCCGTAACGGTCTTCCTGCTGCTCGATCCGCCCCTCGGCCGAGTAAACACGTTTGAAACCATCGGGCTCTCGTAACACAAAAGTGTTATCGGAACGACGGATCAGGTCACAGAAGAAGCCCTTGGGAGCTTGATAGCTACCATCAGGATTTCTAACCCAGGTATCCACATGGCCCGTACCGTCATGGCGAATCACATGGCCGTTGCCCTGGATGAAAAGTCTTTCAAAATAAGTGAGGGTCCATCCATGCCCGAGCGGACCGTCGTGGTTCAGGCGGGAGCGATAGCGCCTGTATAAATGAAAATGGATCTCTCCTCGACCGGGCACTTCCAGGTCCACGCGATCGATGTGTAGTTCACCGGTTTGAAGAATAGTATTCGTTCCTTGCAGATTTCCAGGACCGCGGCGCATGGGATTCCCCGCGCCAAACGATACTGCTGTCGCACTGCTCTTGTTCTCCCTGCCCAGAAATAGCCCCCCGAAGGAATAGGGATTCACTGCATCAGCAAGAAGACCATTCTTTACGGCTTCTTGTTCATTGTGGGGCTGCGGGACGGCCCTTTGGATTTGCGGTTGCCCACGTGAATTGCGGCGGACGACAAGAATCAATCCAAGGATAATTGCAGCTCCGATTACGATGATGATCGCTAGCAATAGGATGTTCATGGGCGCAAAGCTACCTTTGTTCGATTTCTAGTCATTATGCGGACGATTACGATCACGGTCAGAGATGCTTAGCAGCATTGGATCGGCAACACGGAAGGTGTCGCTGACGGCAATTTCAATCTTGACTGGACTGGAGTCCGCCTTCTAACGGGTTAAGGCAGAAATCATCTCTGAAGGTTATATCTCTTCTCTACCAACTGGGATAGTGCATCTCATCTGGCTCGATTGATGATTCTGCGGAAAAAGGTGGCCTCACATAACGAACGGCAAGGAGTCGTAGACCACTAAGGACATATGCGCTCGGGAATCCCTGCGGCGAAACCGGCCAACACCATACCAGAAACCTGAATGACACGAAAGAACCTGGTGACGGACGCCGCATGACGTTCCGGTACGGTCAACCCAAAGCGGGATCAGCCGACTTGAAGCGAGGCATGCGGATAAGCGGAATAAGCAGGGTCCGACACCTATGGCAGCGCGGACAGTGTCGTCCTATGGGTGTTATGTCAACCCGTGCGCGGCCTCAGGCCGTCGCGCGGCTGATCAACGAATATGTTGAGAAATCGCGGCCCACCTTTAGTGAGCATATATTCCGGTTTAGTCATGAACAGGGGCTTGCTTGAGGTTCCAGATTGTCCCTTAGTTTAAGGCACGAGATTCAAATGCTTAGCCTGTGATGTTTTGCCAATGAAGTCAATGTTCTCTAACGTCGAGAATGCATGATTACGCCGTAATGATTAGCCCGCAAATCACTGCGCAAATTGCCCATATAATCCGCCGTACTTTGAGTAAACAATTGTAATTCTTATCCATTAGGGTTTCCCCTCTAGCCCGCATAGATCAGCAAAAGGACCAGAAAAGGCCACCCTGTTTGGCACAAAGCGTTTGTCGAAGACGTTTTAGCAACCAAACAAAGGCGGCCCTTATGACGACAGAGTGTAACCAAACCACGTTCGAATTTCACGGACTTAATCAACGAAAAGTGAAGGCTCGATTCGACGGAGGGAAGATCACTTCCGACGCGGGTGTCCTGCTGTTGCGGGAAGTCGAAAAACGAACCGGATTGGTCGGGGGGCTGGCCGAATGTTTCGCCGATCACCGAGACCCGCGATTGATCGAGCACACGGTGAAAGAATTGATTGGGCAACGGGTGTATGGCTTGTGTCTGGGATACGAAGACCTGAACGATCACGACCAACTACGCACCGATCCGATGCTGGCCGTGGCGGTCGATAAGGCCGATCCGCTGGGAGGCAACCGGCGGCAGGTCAGCGACCGGGGAAAGGCGCTGGCGGCCAAGTGCACCCTGAACTGACTCGAGTTGACTGGGCCTGAAGTTGGGGCGGAGGAACGATACAAGAAAATTGCGATGGACACGGATAAAGTCGACCGCTGGATGGTCGATGCCTTCATCGCAGCCTATGAATCGGCGCCTGAAGAAATCATTCTGGACCTGGATGCCACCGACGATCCGATCCACGGACAACAGGAGGGACGATTCTTTCATGGCTACTACGGCAACTACTGCTATCTGCCGTTGTATATCTTCTCGGGTGAGCACTTGCTGTGCGCTCGATTACGGCGCTCCAATATCGATGGCGCGGCCGGATCGGTTGAGGAGTTGACCCGCATTATCGGACAGATCCGTCAGAGCTGGCCGGATGTGTCGATCATCGTCCGTGAGGACTCGGGTTTCTGCCGGGATGATTTGCTGGCTTGGTGTGAATCCCATCAAGTGGACTACGTGATGGGATTTGCTAAGAACAAGCGACTCAAGAAGGTCATCGCTGAAGCCATGGCTGAGGCCGAGTCAGCGTTTGAATCCACGGGTCAATCGGCGCGGGTCTTTAAGGACTTCCGCTATCGCACGCGTCGCAGTTGGAGCCAGCAACGGCGCGTCGTGGGCAAGGCCGAGGTTCTCAGCGAGGGTGCCAATCCCCGATTCATCGTCACTTCGCTGTCACCGGAACGTTGGGCGGCCAGTGCACTCTTATGAAGATCTCTACTGCGCGCGCGGGGACATGGAAAACCGTATCAAAGAGCAACAACTGGATCTGTTTGCCGACCGCACCAGCGCGGCCACCATGCGCGCCAATCAACTCCGACTGTATCTGTCTTCGGCCGCCTACATGATCATGCATGCACTGCGCCGACTCGGGCTCCAGGGCACCGAACTGGCGCGGGCTCAATCCGGCACGATCCGGCTGAAGCTGCTCAAGATCGGAGCCCGAATCCGTTCACGGTCCGATACGTCTGGATGTCGATGTCTGAAGCCTGTCCTTACGCCGAGGTCTTTGGCGCCGTTGTGCGCCAACTACAGGTCCTGCCACTGCGATGCTGACGCCGACACTGTGGCTTCGTCGTTGAAATCGATTCGATTATCCAGTCCGAGCCGCGGTGTGTCTGATCGCGGCCAGTCACGCTCTTGTCAGCACGACATTCCCCTTCTCACGTCGCTAAAAACTCATCGATTGACGCTCCGACGCTCCGTCACACCCATTCGTGCGTCTCCCAATGATTCTCTCGCGCAAAATCCCTCTGAATCGTCGACTGGTGAAACATGCAGGCTAGAGGCAGAGAGAAAACCTCAGTTCGAATCTGAGACTTACATTGTCTGGCCAGTATCAGTTCACCCGAGCACCATTCATATCAAACTAACCGTATTTGTTTCTTGGTGACACTATAACTCCTACAGCGCGCAAGCACTCCCAACTTTCTGCCGATCTTCAAGAGCGGTCAAGGGCAAGCAGGCAAAATGTTGTTTGCAACATATTGCGAGAATGTGTGCCAATTTTAGTTGGAAATTGAAACGGCTCCAAACCCCATGGTTTGATGGTATTGGAAGAAACAACATCAAGCCTGTAAGAGAAAGGAGCCGAGATGAGGAGTCTGTTACGTTCGGTAAAGAAACGCAAGAAGTCGCGTGTGCTGGGTGAGGTCGAGGTCCTGAGCCGGGAGGAATACTCGGGACTGGAATTGGACTCGAAGGTGGAGATGATTCGGGCGTTGATCCCACTGGGGTTGATGCACGTGGAGGAGTTGCTCGACGAGGAAGTGAAGTCGTTGGCGGGTGAGCGATACGCACGAAAGGAGGCGGCGTTGCGGGGCCGGCGACACGGGAGCAATCCGGGGACCGTGGGGCTGGGTGGCCAGCGGGTGCCGGTTCGGGTGCCTCGAGTGCGCAGCGTGGCGGGCGGGGAGATTCCGCTTCGGACCTACGAGGAACTCAGTCCGGGTGGCGCGGTGAACGAGCTACTGCTCAGACGTGTGCTGTATGGGATCTCCTGCCGGAACTATGAATCGGCCGCTGAAGCGATTCCGGGAGCGATCGGACTGTCGAGTTCGACGGTGTCTCGAGGATTCGTCCAGGCGAGTGCCGCGAAACTTCGGGAGATGCAGGAGCGGGATCTGAGTGGCGAGGACGTCGTGGCGATCTTCCTGGACGGGAAGGCGTTTGCCGACGCCCTGATGGTAGTGGCCCTGGGCGTCACGCTTTCGGGCGACAAACGCTTCTTGGGCTTCGTGGAGACCGACACGGAGAACGAGCAAGTGCTGACTCCGTTTCTCCGTTCGTTGATGGAGCGGGGCCTGGACATCTCTGAAGGCGTGCTGGTGATTGTCGACGGCGGCAAAGGTCTGCGGGCGGCGGTCAAGAAGGCATTCAGGAATCGAGCCCTGGTCCAACGCTGCCAATGGCACAAACGCGAGAACGTCGTGAGATACCTATCGAAGACCGAGCAAGCCGTGTGGCGACGCCGGCTGCAGCGGGCCTACGAGCGCCCGGAGTACGACGAAGCTCGGGCGGCGCTCGGAGAGCTCCATGGAGAGCTCGAGGAGCGAAACCAATCGGGGGCTGCGAGCCTTGAGGAAGGCCTGGAAGAGACCCTCACGTTGCATCGGCTCGGCGTGTACGGGGTCTTGGGCCGTTCGTTCAAGACGACGAATTGCCTGGAATCGGTCAATGCCCTTGTCGAGGAAAGGTGTGCGAAGGTCGATCATTGGAAGAACTCGAGTCAGCGGCAACGCTGGTTGGCGACGGCGCTCATCGACATCGAACCGCGCCTGAGGAAGGTGATCGGCTACCGTCATCTTCCAAAGCTCCGCGAAGCCCTCCAGCGAGAGCTGAAAATTGAGGCGAAGACGTCGACGAGATCGAAGAAGAAGGTTGCATGACCCATCGTGAGCCGTGGAGAGTTTCAACTAAGAATGGGCTTGACTCTATTGCGACATCAGCGAACACTGAGAAGGCTGAAGACTTGTGTCGTCTATGCCTGGTACTTCCTGCATTAGGTTGGTATCATCCCCGCTAGTTGCCGCATCAGTTGAATCTTCGGCATGTCCGTTATGGCCGACCGCGTGAGCAACTTCGTGAGCTATAGTATTCCCAACCATACTCCCTCCGGCATCGATTGTCGCGTAGGATACTTTTCTCGGACCGTATGTAAATGAACCACCAATTCCAGCTTCGTGCGCTTGATCACTCCTATCTTCAACATCACTCACAAAAAATAAGTGAACGCACTCTTTATTTAGTGCATCCCTAAATGCCCCAACTTCGTTTGTAAGAATACTCCTTAACGCATCCAAAAAATTTACAGGATTATTATCATCCATATTTAAAGTTCCCGTATTTGTAAATGCATCCGAAAGAGGCTTACGTCTGTCATTATCGTTCAGATCCATGAACTGAATCATCGTTGTATCGAGAATATTTACTCCACACACTCGGAGCGCGATATTGCACTGCTTTAAAATTTCATTGGCCTTTTGCATATGCTCCGCGACGGCATCCATCGTTTCCTGCGGAGGTGTGGTGAGCACTTGCCCCTGAGGTACATTTCCAGTGCCCGCTACCGGTGCCACACCTCCCCTGCTCCTGACTATCCATACATATGTACACCAGCCATTAATATAGGCAGGAATTAAATGATTATGTCCGAAGCTATTAGAACCTTCAGTTCCGGCAGGCACCCAAATCTCTTGAGGAGGCGCTGTCGGGTGTACGGGAGTTGTTGGCGGAATGGTTGGCCCCGTTCCTGATGAAGGATACCAAGGCCGGGAAGCTATCTCCATTCTTTCTTCTGGAGAAAGCTCGCCGTCATCCTCTTCCGGTTCGTCGTCATCTCCATCGCCATTTCCACCACCCGGTGGATCACCATCGCCATTGCCGTCACCTGGACCACCATTTCCGTCCATTCTCTTGCTCGGGCAGCAGCACAGTCTAAGTGAATTTAGCAACTCGGCTGTGCAGCATTCCTTATTAGCAGCAGCCTTAAGCCATTTTGCGTCGCAAATGTGGTCAGGCGCTGCCTTCGCTAGTTCTTCAATGATTTTGACTTCGGCCTCTAAAAGCCTCATCTCAGCATTAAAAACAACTTTGCAACAATCTCGAAGCTGGGTGTCTGAGATTGGCTTAAATACTTTCTCGGAAATTTTCGGCGTCTTGCCGCAACAGTCGTCCTTGGAATTAGACTTATTCATGGATAATTTCTGAAGGATTAATATGAAACCTGGGTTTCACGTTCGGTTGTCAAATTCCTCAAAACCACTAAGAGAATAAAACATAAAAGTAATATCTGGCGGATAAGCAATTTAAGCAGTGTCCGACACCTATTGGAGTTATAACCGAATCTGGTGTTTGAGGGATTGAAGAAAAGCGGCGTATCTGGTTGATTTGTTGTTTACGAGACTTCAAAGCAACCAAAGGAGATACGCCACTATGAGTAAGAGTATCGTTATTGAACGGGAAGATCGAGAAGCGATCGCAGACGCGGTGACCGATTTGCTACGAGCCGGAGCTCAAGAGCTGATCCAACGCGCAGTCGAAGCCGAATTGTCAGAACTGCTATCCCAGCACAACGATCGGCGCACCGAGAAGGGGAACGCCGGGGTGGTGCGCAATGGCTATCTGCCTGAACGCGAACTGCAGACCGGTTTGGGACCGGTAACGGTGCAAATCCCGAAGGTCCGTGCCAAGACCGGCGAAGCGGTGACGTTCCGATCGGCGCTGGTACCTCCGTACATTCGAAAGACGAAGTCGCTGGAAGCCGCGGTGCCGTGGTTGTATTTGAAAGGCGTCTCGAGCGGCGAAATGGGTGAAGCCCTAAAAGTTCTTGTCGGTCCCCAGGCGCAAGGTCTGTCGGCGAGCACGGTATCGCGCCTGAAGCAGGTCTGGGGCGAGGAGTACCGCCAAAGCTGCGAGGAGCGGCTGGATGCAAACCGCTGGGTGTATGTCTGGGCCGACGGCATTTACAGCGGACTTCGTGCGGAACAAACCAAGTTGTGTGCATTGGTCGTGATCGGCGTGAATGAACGCGGAGAGAAGCGTTTTCTGGCGATCGAAGACGGTGTCCGGGAATCGACACAGAGTTGGCGCGAGGTCTTGTTGAAGCTGAAGTCCCGTGGGATGAATATCCCGGAGTTGGCCATCGGTGACGGTGCGATGGGGTTCTGGGCCGCACTGGAGGAAATCTATCCCGGGACACGCCAACAACGCTGCTGGATGCACAAGACCATGAACGTGTTGAACTGCCTACCCAAGTCGGCTCAGGCGAAAGCGAAAGAGGCCTTGCACGCGATCTGGAAGGCCGAGACAAAGGCAGACGCCGAGAAGGCATTCGACCTGTTCATTGAAACCTATGAACCGAAATATCCGAAAGCCACTCTCTGCCTCCAGAAAGACAGCGAAGCACTGCTGGCCTTTTACGACTTCCCGGCCAAGCACTGGCAGAGCCTCAGAACGACCAATCCCATTGAGTCGACCTTCGCGACCATCCGCCACCGGACCAAGCGATCCAGGGGGTGCCTGACGCGCGACGGCATGCTGCACATGATGTTCAAACTGGGACAGTGCGCTCAGAAGAACTGGCGACGATTACGAGGATTCGATGATCTGGCCAAGGTGATTACTGGAGTGAAATTCAACGATGGTATCGAGGTGACAAACGTCGATCAGGCCGCCGCTTGATTCAGTCGCCTAAACACCACTTTTGACAATAACTCAGAGGCCGCCTTTCGACGGCTTAATCTATTGATTCTAAAAATGAGCCGTACTGGGATCGAACCAGTGACCCTCTGCTTAAAAGTTCTTTTCGGTTCCCTTTTTTTTCAATAACTTCAAGCACTTAAGGTGTGCAGAATCGCGCAAAACCGCGCAATAGAACCGCACTTCCGCACCCTACACGCACCCTGATTTCGTCGGTTATTGGATTCGTTTGGGGAGAGTTGAGGGCAGGGAATCGATCAACCTACCGTGCGGGCACCCGTGCCGTGTTCGAACTCTACGTGTGCCTGCCGCCGTGATCCGGCTCAGCGCGGGCTTGGCTCGAACGCTTTACGCGTTCCACCATTGCAATCTCAGGAACGATGTTCAGTCAAGCGACAAGAACCTCGCGCGGATTCTCGAATTTCTTACCAATTCGCGACACACAGGTATCGCCGAGACGAACCTGCCGTCGTCTCAATCGCCGCGCGTAGTCTGGGCCGAACTTTCCGCACCAGCGGCGAACCGTCTCGTAGGACACTACGACTCCTCGTTTGGCGAGCAGATCTTCGACATCTCTGAGACTGAGGCCGAATCGGTAGTAGAGCCAGACTGCATGACTGATGATTTCAGGTGGATAGCGGTGTCCGTGATAGCGGGATCGGGTAGAATTCATGCCCAAGTTTGGCAGGTTTCGAGCCAAGTTGACAAAACCTTACAGCCTGCACACCGTCACGCTGGGCATGTCCCGCGCGGGATCCGTATTGAAGCCTCGGATGATTAGAACGGTGTCCCCGCTTTGCCCCAGACCCAAATCTCTCGCCAGTCCACCTACCAGATCGCGCGGATGGTCCAGCTGGTCTTCACCCACGTTCTGCGGCAGCACGCCCCATAGGAGGCTACTCGTACGGGCAATTCGCGGATCCGCGGTAGCCACGATCAACGGTGCGGCCGGTCGTGCCGCGCTCATGATCCCGGGCGTATGTCCTTGCCGGGTGACGACGAGAACCCCACGCGCCCCCAGGGCGCGAGAGAGGCTGGCGGTGGCGTCAGCGACCGCATCGCGGGTCGAAGTTTGCCCGGCCCCAGTCCGCGCTGTATACGAACCGAATGCTTCCTGTTTCCAGAGCCAGGCCTCGGTTTGCCTGCAGATCTGGTCCATCATCGTAACCGCTTGGACCGGGTGAGCTCCTGATGCCGACTCCGCTGACAACATAACGGCGTCCGTTCCACTCCGAACCGCACTGGCAACATCTGACACTTCAGCACGGGTCGGGCGCGCATGTTCGATCATAGACTCGAGCATTTGAGTCGCGACGATCACTGGTTTGCTGTGCTCACGCGCCAGATATACCAATTGATCCTGGGCAAGCGGCACCTTTTCCGGCGGCAGTTCCACACCGAGGTCACCCCGGGCGACCATGATGCCGTCCGATGCTGCGAGAATGCTATCGATCGCCTCAAGGGCTTCCGGCTTCTCGATCTTCGAGATGATCAACGCCGATTTTCCAGTGTTCTGCATGAGTCTCCGCAAGTCGTCCACGTCGGCCGCCTTGCGGACGAACGAAAGTGCGAGGTAGTCGACACCGAGTTCCAGCGCAAATGTTGCGTCTGCCTTATCTTTTTCCGTTAATGAAGGTGCTGAAACGTTAATCCCGGGTAGATTTATGCCCTTGTGATCCTTAAGCCGGCCGCCGTGAATCACCTTGCAGGAAATCTCGGTCCCCTCGACTGCTGTGACTGCCAATTCGAGATTCCCGTCGTCGAGCAGCAGACTATTCCCCGGCCCCACGTCCTGATGCAGTTGGACGTACTGGGACGGCACCAGCCCCGGTGCGCCTTCCACGTCGCGGGTCGTTACCGTAATCACATCACCTTCGACCAGTTCGATCCCTCCGTCCGGGAATTTTCCTACTCGAATCTTCGGGCCGCACAAGTCTCCGAGGATCGCCACTGGCTTTCCCAGTTTTTCAGCGGCCGTCCGGACACGCTCATACATGGTTCGGTGCCCCGTATGTGTACCGTGTGAAAAGTTCATCCGCACGACGTTTACACCGGCTTCAAGTAGTTGGTGAATGATCTTCGGTTCTGATGAACTTGGACCGAAAGTCGCGACGATCTTCGTTCGGCGATATTTCAGGTGGGGAACGTCGGTGTGTATGCTCATTGGGCTATATTTTGAATCGCTGGCTTCCCTTGTCAAGGTACACCGTACCCGGGGGCACAGCTTCAGGAACTTTGCAGATCAGTGGTGAGCGATCATCCCGGCCGTCGAAGTTGCCGGGCTCTATAGACCTGTCCTTACAGTTCGGTTGCAGGTGTTGCCGCAGGCCCTCCGAGGCCGAGGGCCAGCAAGCACATGAGTCCACGAGCGGATGAGGCCGGGATGCGGGAAGCATATCGTTGGCCAGTCCACCCGCTATCTCCGCGACACCCACCAGGCCACTCGCTGGTCGGGTCACAATATGCCGCCCTCTATCAGAGTTCTTGCTGCTGTTGTTTCTGCATGGCTTTTTGGAATGCGGCCATCATCTCCACAGCCCTGACAGTGAAGCCGCAGAAAACCCCGCGCGAGAATTCCGCAATCGAGGAAGGCACGGAACTCTCTTTCAACGAATTGGCGAACCGGCCGATCGCGCTCCTGTTTAATGGCAAGGAAAGTTTCCAATTGTTCCGCAACGACCGGATACAGCACTGTCGTTTCCGGATTCCGCGGACGATACGCAACGCCGATAGCCACGAAGGTGTCGCATCAAGCAAGCACGCACGCAGTTCAACACGAAACACCCTCAACAACATGGGTGGGCAGCGACTGGATAGATCCGCGTCGACAGCGATTTCGTTATAGCAATTGTCGCGTGGTTGCCGACTCTCATTCGCTGAGGGCTCGGGCTTGAGGAAGATGCCCGAATGATACGCCTAGGGTGAAGAAGGACGACGACGAGACGCTACCGCCGGGCCACGTCAAGATCCGTCAACGATTCCTGAGCTTACTGGCGACTTTGTCATTCATCGCCACTTCCTAAATCACGAGGACCTGGGATTGCTGAAGCGGGTTCGTCACAGGCACGAATAATCTTGCACAAATCTTCACTTCTCATCTAACACCATCTAACAAGACAAGCCAAATCGAAAAAGATGAGCTAAAACAGCGTCCAAGTTCCTAGTCCCCCTGCGTAAAGGGATGATTTCAATTCTCAACTTCCGACAAGATGATTTAACAGGACTTGAGAATGGATTTCAGCGGTAGACAGGGACGGACGGCCCACTTTACGGTGCTTCTTCAAGTTCCTACATCCGTTTCTGGCAATAGATGTTGGCGTCGTGTCCGGACGCGGGGTTCAGGACCGCTTCGTCCGAACCAATGCTGGCGCACGCTCGGCGACGGCAGCAATAAGGGAACCCATCTTCGGATGATCTGGCTCGAGGTCGACCTGAAGGCCGTGTCGTTTAATGGCAATGCTACAGATCGGGCCGATCGACGCGACCAGGACGTCTTGAAAGGCCAATCTCAAGGAGTCGGCCACTTCTGGTCCGGCAACCTGGAAGAGGTGATCCACCTGAACCGCGCTCATGAACAGCGCGATGTCGATCTTGCCCTCGAGAATCTGCTGGATCGCCTCGTGCAGAGGCCTCAGATTCTCGGGAAGAGCCCAGCGGTAAACCGGTACGGTCAACACTTCTGCGCCGCGCTCTCGCAGGCCCGCTAGCAGCTCCGGATTCCGTTGGCCATATTCCTGCACTGCGACTCGCTTGCTGAGCAGCTCAACCCGTTCGTCCAAAGTCGCCAGCAGTTCCCGCCAAGTGTTCGGCTCAGGAACAGATATCGTGGGTTTCAAGCCGAACTCGCGGAGCGCGGCCACTGGCTTCGGTCCTCGTGTCACGGTAGTTGCAGAGGCAAGGGCAGCAATGAATTCCTCTCGATCCATCTGCTCGAAAACCGCTTGCGCGAGAAATCGGGTCCCGACTCCTGTCAGAAGAACCACTATATCGATCTCGCCGCGACACAACGCGCGCGCAAACTCGACCGCCGGCTCGTTTTTAGATAGTGGCACTTCCTGTAGAGCGGGCGCGCTCATCGGCTCTCCTCCCTGTCGGCGTATCAGCTCCGAGACCTCCTTCGCGCGCCGACTTTCGAACGTGACTAGACCCAAAACAAGCGCATAACCAGTGGACAAACGGCCGGTTCACGGCCGTAAAATTGGAGGCATAAGCTCCCGTTCCCAGATCGCTTTTTCCAGGTATGCGGTTCGTGTTGTATCTGTTTCAGTTGCCGCCTCGCCGTGTCTGTTTGAAGGGTTGAAAGAAACCGGGACCTCGACCGCCCGGGCTCAGATCCATGATCGGGTCAGCATCGCAGAGGTTGACGCAACACATCCACGGCACGAAACAAGACTGGCAACCACGGGTTCCAGGCCATCAGCCGGAAGACGATGCGCCGACCAGTACGCACGAGCTGGCAAGGCACGAGCATGAAGGCGTTCAGGAACGTTTTGAACTCCATGCGTAGCACGGTCTGCTTCTCGGCCTGATACTTCTGGCCCCAACGTCCGGTTTCGGGCAGCAATAACGCAAACCACGCCTTCAGTGTCCAGGCCAGTGAGGCCATCACCATGTAGGCCCAGTTGCTGGTCTGATCCCCGACCGGCATCCCCAAGGCGTGTACGCCGTTCTTGAGCTGCTCAATAAGATTCTCTTGATTGCACCGTTGATTCGCACGCATCACGATCTGGTCCGCAGGATCCGCACGGTTGGTAATGTAGAAGAAGTACCGGATGTCGTCGAACAACACCTGCTCCCCTTTGGCCACCGACAGATTCTTTCGCACCACAACGACGCGGTAGTCCCGATCGCAGGCTCCGGGCCGATACGCAAACTCGGCCACATCCTCGCCCCGCAAGCGGATATTCTCAAAGTCACGCTCCCGAACGATCCGTTCCTTGACCTTGTCGGGACGCTGGCGGGGTTGGCTGGCTACCTCGTACTTGGCGGGACGTTCCAGGCGCGCCCAGCAGTCCGGCTCCAATTGGTCGGCCCGGGCCACCAGGTTTTTCATCGCGTCGATGCCGAAGATGAAGCCCACGCCCTGGTCGTCCCATCCATCCAAATACCGGGTCTGGCTGAAGTCGGTGTCCCCGCGCAGCAGGATCTGATCGAACCCCGCACGCTGGCACAACGCGATTGCCTGATCGAACCGTTTGGCCGCTCCCTCATGCGAGGGCCGGTTGCCGCTCCGGTTCACCAGGTATAACGGTTCGGCCGTGTTCGCCAGCGAAATCAACAGTGGGTGATAACCCCATGTCCCGTCGTAGGCCACGTCCATCCCGTCTTTGCATTCTCCGGTGGTTGGGGCCAATGTCCCGTCCGCCTCCAGAACCGCTTCCTCGAAAAACGCATCGGGCTGCTGGCGCCAGACTTTCAGCCGCACTTTATTGAACGTGTCCATCAGCGACTCCACGTCGTCTTCCTCAAATCGCCGGCAGAAGTCTCCCGCCGTGGTCGGATCCGGAATCCGCTGTGCTCCCAACGCGTCCAGATACACTTCGTCATTGCGCCGCAGTTCGATATCTTCCATACACGTGCCCCCACTCAACGCGTTGTAGGCGATGTTCAACACGTGATCCGATTCCTGGTAGGGCAGATGCCGCTTCAGCACATGCACGTCCTTGTCGATGGCTTCGATCAGTCCGGTCCGCCGCGCCACCTGATGCATCATTCCGATGCCGCCCACCGACAGACCCCTCATCCGGTCTCCCATCTCGTACCGGATGTTGCGCGCCGACAGCATCGGCTTCGCCTGATCTTTCCAATTCCGATCCCCAAGCCGACGCTCAATTCGCCGCTTGCGGTTCCTCATGTTCTTGCGCGTATAATCGTTCATCTGAAATGCCTCCTTCTCCAAAGAATCTGTCCAAGGTTTTTTTCGCACGGAGAGGGGGCATTTCGGGTACTTCGGCGGTTATTCCACTTTCAATTCCTCATCAATCACGCTTGTTCAGGGACTAGAGACAGCCCGCTCAGTCTTCCAGAATCGCTCATCGTGAAAACGTCCTACAGCAGACAGGTCCGGACAGAGTGTCAAGTACTTCAGCACTGTCTGCCAGAATGAGTTCGAATCGCTTTTTATCTCCCAGCCATTGAACCTTTTAACCAGCGAAGACTCCTTCCAACTACAGTAAATGAGTCAAGCCCATTCTTAGTTGAAACTCTCCACGGCTCACGATGGGTCATGCAACCTTCTTCTTCGATCTCGTCGACGTCTTCGCCTCAATTTTCAGCTCTCGCTGGAGGGCTTCGCGGAGCTTTGGAAGATGACGGTAGCCGATCACCTTCCTCAGGCGCGGTTCGATGTCGATGAGCGCCGTCGCCAACCAGCGTTGCCGCTGACTCGAGTTCTTCCAATGATCGACCTTCGCACACCTTTCCTCGACAAGGGCATTGACCGATTCCAGGCAATTCGTCGTCTTGAACGAACGGCCCAAGACCCCGTACACGCCGAGCCGATGCAACGTGAGGGTCTCTTCCAGGCCTTCCTCAAGGCTCGCAGCCCCCGATTGGTTTCGCTCCTCGAGCTCTCCATGGAGCTCTCCGAGCGCCGCCCGAGCTTCGTCGTACTCCGGGCGCTCGTAGGCCCGCTGCAGCCGGCGTCGCCACACGGCTTGCTCGGTCTTCGATAGGTATCTCACGACGTTCTCGCGTTTGTGCCATTGGCAGCGTTGGACCAGGGCTCGATTCCTGAATGCCTTCTTGACCGCCGCCCGCAGACCTTTGCCGCCGTCGACAATCACCAGCACGCCTTCAGAGATGTCCAGGCCCCGCTCCATCAACGAACGGAGAAACGGAGTCAGCACTTGCTCGTTCTCCGTGTCGGTCTCCACGAAGCCCAAGAAGCGTTTGTCGCCCGAAAGCGTGACGCCCAGGGCCACTACCATCAGGGCGTCGGCAAACGCCTTCCCGTCCGGAAGATCGCCACGACGTCCTCGCCACTCAGATCCCGCTCCTGCATCTCCCGAAGTTTCGCGGCACTCGCCTGGACGAATCCTCGAGACACCGTCGAACTCGACAGTCCGATCGCTCCCGGAATCGCTTCAGCGGCCGATTCATAGTTCCGGCAGGAGATCCCATACAGCACACGTCTGAGCAGTAGCTCGTTCACCGCGCCACCCGGACTGAGTTCCTCGTAGGTCCGAAGCGGAATCTCCCCGCCCGCCACGCTGCGCACTCGAGGCACCCGAACCGGCACCCGCTGGCCACCCAGCCCCACGGTCCCCGGATTGCTCCCGTGTCGCCGGCCCCGCAACGCCGCCTCCTTTCGTGCGTATCGCTCACCCGCCAACGACTTCACTTCCTCGTCGAGCAACTCCTCCACGTGCATCAACCCCAGTGGGATCAACGCCCGAATCATCTCCACCTTCGAGTCCAATTCCAGTCCCGAGTATTCCTCCCGGCTCAGGACCTCGACCTCACCCAGCACACGCGACTTCTTGCGTTTCTTTACCGAACGTAACAGACTCCTCATCTCGGCTCCTTTCTCTTACAGGCTTGATGTTGTTTCTTCCAATACCATCAAACCATGGGGTTTGGAGCCGTTTCAATTTCCAACTAAGATTGGCACACATTCCAGTAAATCAGAAGGCCATGGCAGTCCACTTGGACGTATATTTGGCTTATCGGAAAGTGGTGGGTTCAATTCTCAATGTCCGCGAAGATGATTTGCCAGGACTTGAGAATGATTTTCACCTCTTTTGCCGGCCCCGCCAGTTGCAGCGGCTTGATACTGATTGAGGCCTCCTCCTAAAGCAGGCTTGGTCGAATAATCGACCATCCTAATGGTGGACGTCCTCCCCGAAGGGGGACAAATGTAAGGAGGAGACCTCGATGAGATTCTATACCCAACAACATCCGTATTACTGTGGAATTGATCTTCATGCCCGAAGCATGTATGTCTGCATTCTGGATCCGTCTGGAGCCATCCTGGTGCATCGAAACTTGAAGGCGAACCCGGAAGCGTTTCTCGAAGTGGTCGGCCCGTATCGGTCAGGCCTGGCCGTGGCTGTGGAATGCATCTTCACCTGGTACTGGCTGGCGGACCTGTGTGCCCGGGAGAAGATTTCCTTTGTGCTGGGCCACGCCCTGTACATGAAGGCGATCCACGGCGGCAAAGCCAAGAACGACAAGATCGATGCGCATAAGATTGCCGCCCTGTTGCGTGGCGGCATGATTCCTGAAGCCTATGTCTATCCCCAACCGATGCGTTCGACCCGGGATCTGCTGCGCCGTCGGATCCACCTGATGCGGCAACGATCCGAGCGACTGGCCCACATCCAGAACACGAACCATCAGTACAACCTGCCACCGATCGGAAAGAAGATCGCTTATAAGTCCAATCGGGATGGGGTGGCCGAACGTTTCGCCGATCCTGGAGCCCGTGAGATTGTCCGGTTGGATCTGGAACTGATCGGCGAGTACGACCGGCTACTGACGGGGCTGGAACTCCAGATCGTCCGACAAGCGAAACAACACGACCCGCAAGTCTTCCACCTGTTGCGCACGGTCCCGGGCATTGGTCCGATCCTGGCCCTGGTGATCCTCTACGAAGTCCATGAGATTCGACGCTTTCCCAGCGTTCAGCATTTCGTGTCCTATGCCCGTCTGGTCAAACCGAAGAAGGAATCCGCCGGCAAGGTTTCCGGTTCCGGTGGCGCGAAGATCGGCAACCCGAATCTGAAGTGGGCATTCTCGGAAGCCGCAGTTCTGTTTCTGAAGAACAACCCCAAAGGACAGGCATTCGTCGCCCGGCTTGAACACCGTCACGGCAAGGGCAAGGCCCTGAGCATTCTGGCTCACAAACTGGCCCGCGCCGTCTACGCCATGCTGCGACGCGGGGAGGCATTCGATGTGAATCAATTCTTCAACCGTTGATATGGAGCGGCGCGGGTGAGCCTGGAGTCTAACTGGAACATCCCGGGGCGAGTTCGAATCGATTGGCTGTCATCACTGTGGCTTCGACCACTCCGGCCGTCCTCGAACCACAATTCCCGAATCCATTCGCTTGATTGGACACCCGTTGCCGGCTCCGCCCACAATTTACGGCTCTCGGTTCGTGCTCTGCCCCTCACCCGACCCTGGATATAACTGGCCTCGAGCCTTCTCTTTGAATAGGGCGGTAGGAGGGCTTCGGATCTGTTTCTAGTGCCGTCGACCCCACTGTGGGCCGACACCCGAATGACGATTCAATTCGCCATCCGGACAGAGCCTCAATAAGTGTTTGGTGCAGACACGTTCTGCAATCCCGATTATGGGAAATTAAGACAGAGTCCGTTTCGGATTGCCCAAAGCTTTCATCGCTGATCGGCGACATCCTCGCTTCTTCAGCGCTGCGGAGAAGTTTGTCTCTTTGACCCTGCCTCGATTTGACGTACACCAGTTCCCTAAGCAGTCATAAGGTTGGACTCAACGTCGACCGGTGTCTTGTAGCCGATCGACGAATGCATGCGGCTTCGATTATAGAAGCCCTCGATCCAGTCGACGATATCGAGTTTGGCCAGTGCTCGGGTGGCGTAGCGCAGCCGGTGGATGCGTTCGACCTTCAGCGTCTTGAAGAAGCTCTCCATCGCTGCGTTGTCCCAGCAATCGGCCCGCCGGCTCATCGATTGAATCATCCGGTAGTCTTTGATTAATCGCCGATGGCTATCGCTGGCGTATTGGCTGCCGCGATCCGAATGCATAATCAAACCTTCTGGTGGTTTGCGCCGCCAGTACGCCGACTTCAACGCCTGGCAAACTAAGTCGGCCTTGATCCGATCACTCATGGACCAACCAACGATCCTTCGGCTGGCCAGATCCATGACGCAGGCCAGGTAGATCCAGCCTTCTCCGGTGGCGACATACGTGATGTCGCCGGCCCATGCTCGATTGACTTTCCAACCATCAAAGCGCCGATCCAGTATGTTTGGAGCAATTGGTTTGTGGTGGGCCGAATCGGTCGTCACCCGATAGGGTCGCTTATATACCGTACGCAGGCCCTGCCGATTAAGGCTTTTGCGCACCCGTTCGTGACTGACATGAACGCCCTGATCGCGCAGCCCGCGCACGATCCGTGGCCGGCCGTAACTGCGCCTGCTGCCGGCGTGGATCGCCGCCACCTGGGCATCGAGTGCCGCGTTGGCCATCGATCGATTGCTCGGCGCTCGCCGTTTCCACTGGTAGTACCCTGTCCGCGATACCTCCAGTAGCCGGCACGTCCGGGTCACGTTGTATTGGTCGCTGTGCTCTTTGATCCAGGCGTACTTCACCGCGACTCTTTCGCGAAATACGCCGCCGCTTTTTTTACGATTTCTAAGTCCAGCTTCGCGCTCGCCAACTCCCGGCGCAATCGGACATTCTCCGCCTCAACTTCCGTCACCGACCGCTTCACGGGATCCCCGTTGCGATCCGCTGCCCTGAGCTTCCCGACTCGGCTGAGCCGAATCCAATTCCACAAGCTCGAATCCGGAATGCCCAACCGCTTGGCGGCTCTGCTACCCCCGATTGATTCGCCGAGCCGGACCGCCTCCACCTTGAACTCATCGGTGTACTGCCGATTCGGAATCCCATCTTTCTTGCCCATTTCGCCCTCCGTTCATCAAAAAGTTATCAGCATTTTGATGTACGTCAAACCAGGGCAGGGTCACTTGACTGGAAGGGGCCTCATAAGTGTGGGCCGACACCCGAATGACGATTCAATTCGCCATCCGGACAGAGCCTCAATAAGTGTTTGGTGCAGACACGTTCTGCAATCCCGATTATGGGAAATTAAGACAGAGTCCGTTTCGGATTGCCCAAAGCTTTCATCGCTGATCGGCGACATCCTCGCTTCTTCAGCGCTGCGGAGAAGTTTGTCTCTTGACTGGAAGGGGCCTCATAAGTGTGGGCCGACACCCGAATGACGATTCAATTCGCCATCCGGACAGAGTCTCAATAAGTGTTTGGTGCAGACACGTTCTGCAATCCCGATTATGGGAAATTAAGACAGAGTCCGTTTCGGATTGCCCAAAGCTTTCATCGCTGATCGGCGACATCCTCGCTTCTTCAGCGCTGCGGAGAAGTTTGTCTCTTGACTGGAAGGGGCCTCATAAGTGTTAGGCCCCAAACGTGAACCTCGACCACCCGCGGAGCCTGGAGCGCCAGCGGAAGGCCGTCCACTGCAACCCGTGTTAGGCAATTTTATTTTGCCCAAACAAGTTCATTGAGAATCGATACTCTGAGTAGGGCATGGCTCCATCTGTCATATTCCGAGTATCCCCTTTCGTGAAACCTAGTGGTCCCCGTCAAACAGACTGTAACTTATCGAGCTTCTTTCGGGCACGTTGAACTTTTTCAAGAATATCGGAAGCCGTTGCGGTCCAAATGAAGGGCTTCGGGTTCTGATTGTGACCCCCGACATATTCCTCCACGGCCTGGATTAGCTCAGGAACAGAATGGAAAACCCCGCGCCGAAGCCGTTGTTCGGAAAGATCCCGGAAGAAGCGTTCGACCATGTTCAGCCAGGATGCACTGGTCGGTGTGAAGTGCACATGAAAGCGCGTGTTGCGCTTCAACCAGTTGACGACTTTCTGATGTTTGTGCGTGACGTAGTTGTCGCAAATGATATGGATCTGTTTGTCTTTCGGCACGGAACGTTTGATCTGATTGAGAAACCGGATCCATTCCTGATGACGATGCTTCGGCATACAGGTCCCGATAATCGAGCCGTCCAGCGTATTGAGCGCGGCGAACATCGTGGTCGTCCCGTTGCGTTTGTAGTCGTGGGTGAGGGTGCCGCACCGCCCCTTCTTCAGAGGTAACCCGGGTTGCGTGCGGTCCAGGGCCTGCATCTGGCTCTTCTCATCGCAGGACAAAACAATGGCGTTTTCCGGAGGGTTCAGATACAAACCGACCACATCCTCCAACTTCTCGACAAATTGTTTGTCGTTGGAAAGTTTGAAGGTGCGTGCCAGATGAGGCTTCAAGCCATGAGCCCGCCAGATTCTCCCTACCGTGGACTCGCTGACGCCGGTTGCCCTGGCCATCAAGGACCGGCTCCAGTGCGTGGCGTTCGGAGGCTTCCCTTCGACCGTCTTCTTCACGATCCGGGCCCGCTTCCGGCGGCCGATCGAGGGAATCCGTCCACTGCGGGAAGCGTCCTTTTCGATTCCCCCGAGGCCATCTTCAACGAAACGATCGCGCCAACGTCCGGCCTTTTGACGAGTGATGTCCAACTTGGCAGCGATCTCCTGATTGTCCAGACCCCCGGCGGCCAGCAAGACAATTCGAGATCGTTCCGCCAACCGGACCGCCACACTGCGGCTTCGGCTCAGTCGCTCCAGTTCCTTCCGCACAGGAATGTCCAATTTAATCGTCGGTGCTCTCCTCATATATACTCAGACGTAGGAAAGCTGAATAAGTTACATTAACTGTGACGGACTACACTAGGTGCTGAAAGAATCTGTGTGCCCGTTGGAATCGAGTCAAGCCCATTCTTAGTTGAAACTCTCCACGGCTCACGATGGGTCATGCAACCTTCTTCTTCGATCTCGTCGACGTCTTCGCCTCAATTTTCAGCTCTCGCTGGAGGGCTTCGCGGAGCTTTGGAAGATGACGGTAGCCGATCACCTTCCTCAGGCGCGGTTCGATGTCGATGAGCGCCGTCGCCAACCAGCGTTGCCGCTGACTCGAGTTCTTCCAATGATCGACCTTCGCACACCTTTCCTCGACAAGGGCATTGACCGATTCCAGGCAATTCGTCGTCTTGAACGAACGGCCCAAGACCCCGTACACGCCGAGCCGATGCAACGTGAGGGTCTCTTCCAGGCCTTCCTCAAGGCTCGCAGCCCCCGATTGGTTTCGCTCCTCGAGCTCTCCATGGAGCTCTCCGAGCGCCGCCCGAGCTTCGTCGTACTCCGGGCGCTCGTAGGCCCGCTGCAGCCGGCGTCGCCACACGGCTTGCTCGGTCTTCGATAGGTATCTCACGACGTTCTCGCGTTTGTGCCATTGGCAGCGTTGGACCAGGGCTCGATTCCTGAATGCCTTCTTGACCGCCGCCCGCAGACCTTTGCCGCCGTCGACAATCACCAGCACGCCTTCAGAGATGTCCAGGCCCCGCTCCATCAACGAACGGAGAAACGGAGTCAGCACTTGCTCGTTCTCCGTGTCGGTCTCCACGAAGCCCAAGAAGCGTTTGTCGCCCGAAAGCGTGACGCCCAGGGCCACTACCATCAGGGCGTCGGCAAACGCCTTCCCGTCCAGGAAGATCGCCACGACGTCCTCGCCACTCAAATCCCGCTCCTGCATCTCCCGAAGTTTCGCGGCACTCGCCTGGACGAATCCTCGAGACACCGTCGAACTCGACAGTCCGATCGCTCCCGGAATCGCTTCAGCGGCCGATTCATAGTTCCGGCAGGAGATCCCATACAGCACACGTCTGAGCAGTAGCTCGTTCACCGCGCCACCCGGACTGAGTTCCTCGTAGGTCCGAAGCGGAATCTCCCCGCCCGCCACGCTGCGCACTCGAGGCACCCGAACCGGCACCCGCTGGCCACCCAGCCCCACGGTCCCCGGATTGCTCCCGTGTCGCCGGCCCCGCAACGCCGCCTCCTTTCGTGCGTATCGCTCACCCGCCAACGACTTCACTTCCTCGTCGAGCAACTCCTCCACGTGCATCAACCCCAGTGGGATCAACGCCCGAATCATCTCCACCTTCGAGTCCAATTCCAGTCCCGAGTATTCCTCCCGGCTCAGGACCTCGACCTCACCCAGCACACGCGACTTCTTGCGTTTCTTTACCGAACGTAACAGACTCCTCATCTCGGCTCCTTTCTCTTACAGGCTTGATGTTGTTTCTTCCAATACCATCAAACCATGGGGTTTGGAGCCGTTTCAATTTCCAACTAAGATTGGCACACATTCTTGGAATCGTACGTCAGACCAAAACTCTATTGAGTGATAGCCTTCGCGCATCGACCAATCGATTGCCCATTTCATCAACCGCTTTCCGCAACCCGACCCACGCAACTCCTGCCGAAGGTACAGTCGTCTGAAGGTTACGACGCGGTTCGCTAGGTCAAGCGGGAGTACGGCGTGCGTTCCTGCGATTTCGTCATTCCTTTCCAATATGACAAAATCCCCGCTTACCTGTCGGTAATATCCTTCAATATCAACTAGATCTTTGTCCGCTCCTTCTAGATAGATCTCGTCGCCGTACTCTCGATAGACATCGGCTATGAGCGAAATTATCCGTATGGAATCAGAGTTGTACGCTCGTCTGATCGTTTCGCAGTTCATCTGGCATAACTACGATTATCTGGAACTCGATAAGAAATTGTCCCTTCTTGTTTCTCAACTTACGGGAAGATGATTTATCAGGACCTGACCTCGCAAATCAGGGCAGCGGCACCCGTTCCTTCAGTTCATCAAACCAGTTCTGGACGAAGTGCACTTGCTCAGGGACTTCCTCACCCGTTGGTTCGACGTTTTTGATAACGACCAAGCGTTGACCTGTGCGGTCGACATCCCACTGGGTTCCCACGTCCAAAAAGAAGGCTCCGTCATAAACTGTTTCCGCAACATCAACGCGAAAGGATGAATTCGCGTCCACCGAAACAGACTGAATCTTGGAGCCCGAGCGATACAACAGCTCCCCCCCGAGCGGCGACCATAGTGGACTTTGACCCCCGTTGCTTGAAATCTGCCATTGGCCTGCCTGGACGTCCGGAAAGGGACGTGCGTAAATCTCGAGCCGCCCCGATTCGTCCGATTGGTAAGCCATCCACCGGCCGTCGGGCGAAATCACAGGCTGAGCTTCCAGGAATTCCTGCTGCAAGAGTGGGCGCCACTGGTCCTCCGCAATGGAAAAGATCCCCACGTCGTAGCCTGTAGCCGCCAGTTCGCTCAGCACCATCGTCGTCCCATCCCCGGACCATGCCCATGGGACCGTCAGCCGGTCCGCAACCGTCAGGAGCCGTTCGACCGCGCCCGAGCCGTCAGTTGCCTTCAAGTAGACATCCTGTGCGGCATCGCGCTCCGAGAAGAAGGCAACCTGGCTGCCGTCGGGCGACCACAGCGGATAGCGATCCACGTCATCATCGAACGTGAGACGCGTGAGAGTCCTGCGATCGAGACTCCACGTCCAGATGTCGGTGTTCCCCTCGTTTTCCATCGCCACGGCAACCTGCGCTCCGTCGGGCGACACCCGTGGATCGAAGTATTCGCCCGGTGGCGTGCCCAGCGGCTCCTCCTCACCGTTGCGATCCACCCAGACCAGGGTGCGTTGGCCGAGAGCCGCGGCTGTCCGATAGACGAGTGATCCGTCGGACGAAATCGCGAACCGGGCGAACCCACTCGCGTTGACCGCGACGCCTTCGAACATCGGTACCGGCTCGCCCAGGACCTCAGGGTTCCCAGGGTCGAACCCCACCCCCCAGACCGCGCCGTTCCGATGGAAGACCAGGTGCCCCGTACTGGCGAACTGTGGTGCCGTACCCTCGAACAGAGTCCGGCGTTCCCCGGTACTAACCGAAACCGCTGTCACCCAGCCGCCGCTGAGATTGCGCACCGAAAAAAGGACGCTCTGACCGTCGGGCAGGAATTGGGGGTCGAGGTGCGCGAACTCCCCTTCAGCCTGGTTCAGCGTCGTCAGGACCTGAGGGTCGCCACCCGCAGCCGGAATGAGGGACAAGCCGAAGCCCGCGCGCTGAAACACGATTGTATCGTCGGGGCCCCAATCGCCGCCGGCATTCACGGCTTCGGTCAAAGTCACCCCGAGACTGCCATCAAGGGGTACCTTCATCAATGATCCCGCCTGGAAAAACGCAATTTGCTGGCCGTCTGGCGAAAAGATCGGTGTTCCGGACGCACCTTCAGTGCCATCGAGCGGCAGCACCTGGAGCTGATCGAGCCGGCGCACGTATATTCGGGATTGGCCGTTCGCAAATGCCGTGAATGCCAGCGTCCGCCCCTCGGGCGACACGGTCGGTAGGAGCGTATCCATGTCAATTTCATCTGGAACCAAGACTGCGAGGCGCGTCACGGTGGTTGAGGTCTGAGGAAGAACGATCCAAACGGAAAGTCCGGAAACCATGGCGGTAACGACAACGGCCGCGATCATCCACCACACGGGCACTCCGCGACGGGAACCGCTACTTGCAATGGATGGATGAATGGTGGGGCCACCGGGCGACGACATCACCTGTTCGATTTCAATACGCACATCCCCAATGTCGTGCCACCGATTCGACAGGTCTTTCTCCAAACACCGGCGAAGAATCTGCTCGAGCCGAGGATGAAGGTTGGCCTGCAGCATGGAGTAGTCCGGTTCCCGGGCCAGCACCGAAGCCATCACATCCGAGAGACTGGCCCCTCCGAACGCCTGGCGACGAGCGAGCATCTCATAGAGAACGCATCCGAAGGCCCAGATGTCGGCCCGCTTGTCGATCGCTTCACCACGAGCCTGCTCGGGTGACATGTACGACGCTGTCCCCAGAACCATCCCCTCTTGCGTGGTGGCCAGACTCAGCGTCGGGGATTGTGAGAGGTTGACGTTGCCTTCATTGGGTTCCGACACCTTTGCGAGTCCGAAGTCCAACACCTTCACCTTGCCGTCAAGACCAATCTTGATGTTGGCCGGTTTCAGATCCCGGTGGATGACACCTTTCTCATGCGCCGCCTCTAACGCTTCTGCAATTTGAAGCGCGAGCGTCAGCGATTCCTCCACGGGAATGGCCCCACGCTTCAACTGATCAGCCAACGTGTCACCTTCAACCAATTCGAGAACGAGGAAGTGCGTTCCGTCGTCTTCTTCAAACCCGTGGATGGCTGCGATGTTGGGATGGTTCAGGGACGCCAGTAGTTTTGCTTCACGTTCAAATCGTGCGAGACGGTCTGCGTCCTTAGCGAACTCTTCAGGCTGCGTCTTAATCGCAACTTCACGCCCGAGTTTTGTATCTCTCGCACGCCACACTTCTCCCATTCCACCCTTACCTAAGAGCGTTGAGATCTCGTAGTGGCCGAGTTTGGTGCCGGATTCCATGAAATAGTGTGTCGCTGAAATAACCGAGGAAAACTCGGTAAAGAATACTAAGGCAGTGAGTTAGGCGCTATCAAATTCTCAAGTCCCTGCAAACGACATTGGCGTCATCTGAGACAATGGCTGAAATAGAGAGTTTTTCGACTTCCGCCAACAGGATTTGGCAGGACTTGACACCGCCGTCATCGCAAGTGCCAAGCGTTGCAACGAAGAAATGCATATAGGATGGTACGGTTTCTCAGCCGGAGCATCGCCGTGGCACTGACCGCAACCATCTACACCTTCTCTATCGAGCTGGCCGACGCCGATCGCGGGGTCTACGAGACGCTCGAACTCCGCCTCGCCCGTCATCCGTCGGAAACAGAGGATTATCTGGTCACACGGGTACTCGGGTACTGCCTGGCCTATGAGGAAGGTATCAGTTTCTCGAAGGGACTCCCCGACTCGGAAGAACCCCCCATCACCGTGCGCGACCTGACTGGCGCTCTGCGGGTGTGGATCGATATCGGGGCGCCCGCCGCGGAGCGTTTGCACAGGGCGAGCAAGGCCGCCCCCCGCGTTGTGGTCTTCACGCACAGGGATCCCGTGCGGCTCGTCCGCCAGTGGTCCGGCGAACGAATTCACCGCGCAGCGGAACTGGAGCTGTACAGTTTCGATCGAACGCTGATCGCCACGATCGTGGCTCGACTGAAGCGTCGGATGTCGCTTGGATTGTCGGTGACCGGAGGACATCTGTACGTCGCAATCGACGACGAGTCAGTGGATGGAGTCGTGGAGCAGCACACACTTCCTACGGAGTAGTCTGCAGAGCCCCGACGAAATCGTCATGGAAGCGCTGACCCTGCCTCGATTTGACGTACACCAGTTCCCTAAGCAGTCATAAGGTTGGACTCAACGTCGACCGGTGTCTTGTAGCCGATCGACGAATGCATGCGGCTTCGATTATAGAAGCCCTCGATCCAGTCGACGATATCGAGTTTGGCCAGTGCTCGGGTGGCGTAGCGCAGCCGGTGGATGCGTTCGACCTTCAGCGTCTTGAAGAAGCTCTCCATCGCTGCGTTGTCCCAGCAATCGGCCCGCCGGCTCATCGATTGAATCATCCGGTAGTCTTTGATTAATCGCCGATGGCTATCGCTGGCGTATTGGCTGCCGCGATCCGAATGCATAATCAAACCTTCTGGTGGTTTGCGCCGCCAGTACGCCGACTTCAACGCCTGGCAAACTAAGTCGGCCTTGATCCGATCACTCATGGACCAACCAACGATCCTTCGGCTGGCCAGATCCATGACGCAGGCCAGGTAGATCCAGCCTTCTCCGGTGGCGACATACGTGATGTCGCCGGCCCATGCTCGATTGACTTTCCAACCATCAAAGCGCCGATCCAGTATGTTTGGAGCAATTGGTTTGTGGTGGGCCGAATCGGTCGTCACCCGATAGGGTCGCTTATATACCGTACGCAGGCCCTGCCGATTAAGGCTTTTGCGCACCCGTTCGTGACTGACATGAACGCCCTGATCGCGCAGCCCGCGCACGATCCGTGGCCGGCCGTAACTGCGCCTGCTGCCGGCGTGGATCGCCGCCACCTGGGCATCGAGTGCCGCGTTGGCCATCGATCGATTGCTCGGCGCTCGCCGTTTCCACTGGTAGTACCCTGTCCGCGATACCTCCAGTAGCCGGCACGTCCGGGTCACGTTGTATTGGTCGCTGTGCTCTTTGATCCAGGCGTACTTCACCGCGACTCTTTCGCGAAATACGCCGCCGCTTTTTTTACGATTTCTAAGTCCAGCTTCGCGCTCGCCAACTCCCGGCGCAATCGGACATTCTCCGCCTCAACTTCCGTCACCGACCGCTTCACGGGATCCCCGTTGCGATCCGCTGCCCTGAGCTTCCCGACTCGGCTGAGCCGAATCCAATTCCACAAGCTCGAATCCGGAATGCCCAACCGCTTGGCGGCTCTGCTACCCCCGATTGATTCGCCGAGCCGGACCGCCTCCACCTTGAACTCATCGGTGTACTGCCGATTCGGAATCCCATCTTTCTTGCCCATTTCGCCCTCCGTTCATCAAAAAGTTATCAGCATTTTGATGTACGTCAAACCAGGGCAGGGTCACTTGACTGGAAGGGGCCTCATAAGTGTGGGCCGACACCCGTTTGACCCCAATAAACATTTAGCGTTCATCGGAAGTGCCGAGCGAGAAAGCGTCGTGGGGACGAGATTTTCGGGCACTTTCGATAACGACGTTTGAAGGAAGCCGGTGGCGTTTGCGGCGGACGCGGTGGGCTATGGAGAAAGTACGGGAATGCGGGTTGAAATTGTCACGGGACGGGACTCGACAAGGGCGAGTGGCGGGGTGGCGACGAGGAGTGTGGGTTCCGGAGCAGCAGTTTTAGAGAGTCTGCGGTGCGGGTCGAGGCTCGATTTGGAAGCATTTTTGAGATCAAGACACACGTGGGCGGCGGCGTGCGCGAGCACGTCTGGAAAGTGTGTAACTGGAATCTCTGCTACGACGTATCTGCAAAGCATATGGAAGTGAAGCTCCATGCGATCTGCGCAGCGGTCAGCCTCTCGATGACCTTCATCGGGGTCTGACAGACGGGACATAACCCGGCCGAGTCGCTCGCAGGGGCTTCCTCGTGAGGATCGGTCGACGCCATTCCTAACAAACGATGACAAAGTTCCATGGATGCGGAACGTTGTGCGTTCGCCATGAAACCGAAATGTCGGATGCGGACAAAACCTTTCGGCAGCACGTGGAGGAGGAAGCGGCGGATGAACTCGGCGGCGGAAACCGTCATCGTTCTTGATTTGTTGCCACGCGCGTAATCCCGCCAACGGAACGTGACCTGGCCGCCGTCGAAGGACAACAATCGATGATTGGAGATGGCAACACGGTGGGTATAGCGTCCGAGATAGCGTAATACCTGTTCGGGCCCACCGAATGCCGGCTTCGCATAGACGACCCAAGGTTGGCGAAATAACGGTCGCAGGAAAGCCGCGAAGCTCTTCGGTTCGGATAACTGCTGGATCTGTCCCGCGAAGGTCAGGCACTCTCTGCGAAACGCCTTCCGCAATCCGTCAACGAACTTTCCCCGGAATATTTTCCCCAGAACCTTTACAGGCAGGAAGAAAGGGTAGCGCGGCCGAATCCATCGCGAACGGTCCGGTGCGATTCCACCGGCGGGAACGACGCAGTGGAGGTGAGGATGAAACAGCACGTTTTGTCCCCATGTGTGCAGGATGAGGAAGAAGCCGATCTCGGCGCCAAGGTGTTTGGGATTTCTCGCGACCTCCCGCAGCGTCTCGGCCACGGTGCGGAACAGCAGGTTATAGAGTTCAACCGGATTCTGCAGGACAAGCGCATGTAGTTCCTTTGGCAGCGTGAACACGACATGGAAGTATCGTGTCGCGAGAAGTTCACGTTCTCTGGCTGCGATCCAGCGCTGACGCGCCTGAGTCTGGCATTTCGGACAATGGCGATTACGGCATGAGTTGTAGGAGATGGTCCCCTCGCCCCCACATCGCGGGCAGGCATCGATATGACCGCCAAGAGCGGCTGTTCGGCAACGCACGATGGCATGCATCACCTTCAGCTGCTGGAAATCGATTCTGTTTCGATGACGGTCGATGAAGTCGTTGCCCCGCGCGCGCAGGATGTCGGCCACCTCCACGGCGGACCGCGTCATTGTTTCTGCTTCCTTTTTCTGGAGCGCTTCACCGTATCGAGCCTGGAAACCGGCAGGGTCTCTACGGGATTGGCGACCGTCTGCAAATGACGGCGAGACAAGTGCAGATAGACGCTGGTGGCTCGCAGGTCCGAGTGACCCATCAACATCTGAATGGTGCGCAGATCGGTGCCATTCTCCAGTAGGTGGGTGGCCCAGCTGTGACGCAGCGTGTGCGGCGATACACGCTTCTTGATTCCGGCACGTTTCGCCGCATTTTGTACCGCCAACCACACGCACTTGGACGTGAGGGGTTTGTCGGCACGCCAGTTGTCGACCATGCCGGGAAACAAATAGGTCCCAGGCTTCATCCAGAGCCAGTACTCCCGTAGTGTATTCAGCAGCTTTGGCGGCAATGGCACATCGCGATCCCGGTTGCGCTTGCCCTGACGGATGTGGATGATCATGCGCTGGCTATCGATGTCCTGGACCTTCAACCCGATCAACTCGGCCCGACGCATTCCAGTGGCATACAAGGTCATCAGCATCGTGTAATCGAGCAGGTTGTTTGCGGAGCCGATCAGTTGGGTGACCTCCTCTTTGCTCAGAACAGTCGGCAGTCGCTTCGGCATCTTGGGATACGGGAGATCCAGCTTCAGGTATGGACGCCGTAGCGTCTTCACAAAGAAGAATCGCAGCGCGGCAATGTGCAGACCTACAGTCTTGATCGCGAGCTTTCGCTCCTGGATCAAATGCAACTGATACTGCCGCAGGTGTTGCTGGCTGAGACGATCGGGGCGCGTGCCAAAATAGCGAGCGAAGTCTTCAACGACTCGCAGATAGGTTCGGATTGTTGTTGGAGAGAAATTGCGGCGCTGGAGTTCTTCCAGCATCCGTTTCCGCAAATCAGTCATGTGGGCCTCCTTTGAGGCCCACACTCTACAGTCTGACGATCACCCCTCGGTCAGCCCACGCGCAGCGTCCGCCGCGCCAGCGGCTTCGTTCAAACGCCGAAGTGTTGGCCTATTCTTCAAATCCGCTGAAGTCTCGCCTCCGACAACAGTCTGGTCGTGGACTAGAATCAACCCATGTCCCTCCCGATCCACGTCATCGCCCATTCGGGTTACAAGGCCAACGAACGTCCGAAGAGTTTCCTGCTCGATGAGGACTGGCACGACATCGCCTCGATAGAGGACCGCTGGCTTGAACCCGACGCCGAATACTTCAGGGTCCGCACGACCGCCGATAAACGCTTTGTGCTGCGCGTTATGACAGACACAGCGACGATTGGGCCCTCATGCCTGACTACGACGGCGCAGAGGCGTTCTCACGGCTCGGGATCGGGATTGTCACCGTTGACGCTGCAAAGGTTCGTGAAGCCGAAGGCAAGATCGAGGGGTGTGAGCTCTGCCATCCCGATGACGCGGAGATTCCGTTTGATTGGATTCTTCAGCAGGTTACCGGAAGAAGCGGTATGGTGGACTTCGTGATGCTGGAACCGGCGATATGCCCGACCTGTAAGCAGCCGCTGAACGAGAAGGCGCTGATCGAACTGAAGTAGCCACCGGACGTAAAGTGTCGATTGCCTTGGCGGCGGCCCGGCGCAGTGTGCGGATAAGCGAAATAAGCGGGGTCCGCTATCTATTGGAGCGCGGACAGGGTCGCCGTATAGGGATTATGTCAACCCGTGCGCGGCCGCAGGCCGTCGCGCGGCATAGTCCGAACGCCGCGAGCGGTGCGGAGAAACGGTTCACATTCCCGGGCTCGAGGCATCAGCGCTGGTGGCGAGACTCCCGATGACCTGCGAGCCTCTGGGGAATCGCGTTGCACGGGATAGATAAGGTGCAATGCGCACATCTACGTATCGTGGGAGCGCTCCTAGGGGCGCTAACCTGGGATCAAGCCACCGGGTGCACGTCAGTCTGATTGCTTTGCCCAGGTTCAGATCAAGCTCCAAAACGGGTGTCCGGTGGCTCACTAACGCCATCCACTGAAACCCGCCTCTGAGCACTCGACTTCAAGCGGGGGTTTTGGATGTCAGCCAAGAAGCTGCGGATACCCGCGACGGGGCGATCGGCGCAGGCAGCGTGGTATCCTCAGTTCTTCCCGTGCGACCGAAGCTCGTTGCGTACATCGTCAACTGAGGAGGCACCTTGAGACCGAATCGGTTTGCCGGTCGATTGATCCTGGCAGTCGCGATCGTCGGCATGCTCGGAGTTACCGCAGGAGTCGTCGCGCAACCTCGCTACCAGGCGCCCTCGTACGAAGTCGACCCGGTCTGGCCAAAGCCGTTGCCAAACCGCTGGCTGGTTGGCGCGGTGGTCGGCGTGGCGGTCGACTCACAAGATCACGTCTGGATCGTTCATCGTCCGGCCACATTGCAGCCTAACGAGACGCGATCCATCTGGCGCGCCGCCCCGCCCGTGATCGAGTTCGATCCCGAGGGTAACGTGGTTTCTGCTTGGGGTGGCCCCGGCGACGGCTACGATTGGCCGGATCTTGAGCACGGTATCCACGTTGACGAAGACGGCTACGTCTGGCTCGGGGGCGGCGGAGCGAGCGACGCTCAGATCCTGAAGTTCACGCGCGACGGTCAGTTCGTCATGCAGATTGGGCGAAAGGGACAGAACAGTGGGAGCAACGATACGGAGAATCTGGGTGGCGCTGCCCATATGCTTGTGGACCGCGAGGCCGGTGAGCTCTACGTCGCCGACGGGTACGTCAACCACCGTGTGATTGTTTTCGATGTCGAGAGCGGCGCTTATAAGAGGCATTGGGGTGCGTACGGCAACAGGCCGGACGACTCCTACTTCGAGGCGGCGGGCGAGCGGTTACCGAGCCCGTTCAGCGGGGCGGTCCAGCACGAGAACGCGCCGAGTCAGTACGACCCGCACGGGCCGCCGCCACCGCAGTTTCGCATCACCCACTGTGTGCGCATCTCCAACGACGGGCTGGTCTACGTCTGCGACCGTACCAACGACCGCATTCAGGTGTTTCGAAAGGACGGAACCTTCGTGAAGGAAGCGTTCCTGGCTAAAGAGACTCTCGGAAGCGGTTCCGTCTGGGACATTGCCTTCTCGAGCGACTCTGCGCAGACCTATCTACTCGTTCCCGATGGGACTAATCAGGAGGTACGGGTGTTGATACGAGATACGCTCGAGGTCGTCAGTGCTTTCGGGCAGGCGGGCCGTTGGGCTGGGCAGTTCTACGGCGCGCATAATATCGCCGCCGACTCGAACGGCAATCTATATGTCACCGAGACCTATGAGGGCAAGCGCGTCCAGAAGTTTACGTACAGGGGTATGGGCCCCGTGAAGACGCCCTGGGTGCAGTAGGCTTTTTCGCCTGCCGGAAAAACCCTGCCTTGAATCCCCCGCGCGACGGCCTGCGGCCTGGCGCGGGTTGACATAACGCCCACACGACGACGTTGTCCGCGCTGCCATGGTCGTTAGACCCTGCTTGATCCGCTTGTCCCCTGCCGGCCCCTTAGTAAGCCAGTCCGCTCCTAACATCAACCGAATCCAGCTTCTCAGTTTCTAGCCCTCTATATAGGCGAAAATCTGGGAAACTGAAACTACCTGGATTCTGGACTGGCGATTGCCACCCCTACCATGGGTGTCACGGCATTTCTACTTCACTCGATATTCATATACAGATACAGAATCCAACATATACCCGGAGTCTGTAGCCCGTCAGAACATTTCGTACGAAATACCCTAAAAAACTAAGAGACACTTTTCTAGTCAGAACGATCTGAAGGAGGATCGAATGAAAGAGAAAGTGTCGGCAGAGAATCGGGTACGAGAGATTCGTCGAAAGACGCGCAAGAAATACTCGTCAGAGGAGAAAGTGCGGATCGTGTTGGAAGGGCTGCGAGGCGAAGAGAGCATCGCAGAACTGTGCCGACGCGAAGGGATTCCTTCAAATCTGTATTACCGGTGGAGCAAGGACTTCCTGGAGGCCGGAAAGAAACGACTGGCCGGGGACACGAAGCGGGAAGCCACGTCGAGCGAAGTCACCGAATTGCGCCAGGAGAACGATCAGTTGAAGCAGGTTGTGGCCGAAATCCTGCTCAAGAATCGTTTTCTGAAAAAAACGTTGAACGTAACGGACTCCGAGAGCATCGATATATGAGGCACTCGGGATCTGAGAAGCTGGAGACGATCCGACTGGTCGAAGACTCGGAGCTGTCGGTGACAGCGACCCTCCGGGAGCTGGACGTTCCCCGCAGCACATTCTATGGCTGGTATCGACGATACAGAGAGCATGGCGCGGCCGGCCTACTCGATCGACATTCCGGCCCCGGCTTCTGCTGGAACCGGATTCCGGAAGCGGTGCGGGAACAGGTGATCGAAACCGCGTTACATCATCCGGAAGCCTCACCGCGGGAGCTGGCCTGGCAGATCACCGACACCCAGGGCTACTTCATCTCCGAATCCAGCGTGTATCGGATTCTGAAGCGGTGCGACCTGATCACCAGTCCCGCATACATCGTGATGTCGGCCAGCGATCACTTCCAGCATCCCACGCGGCGTGTGAATGAACTCTGGCAGACCGATTTTAGTGCGCCATGAAGGCGCGATTGGAGAGATCCAGTCAAGCTGGCTGGTTTTCGACCGGCAGTTGAGATACTGCCCCACTCGATCGGGAAATCGAGTGGAAGGGGGCCGCAAAGCTCCGCCATGTGCCGATGGTGGGGTGTCATAAGCAGAGCGGCCTGAACAGTACCGGACGCGCCCCATTCATCGCGGGCCGGGCTACCGCAGGATCTATGGTGAGTCAACGAAGCATGCGCTGGAAGCCTCTGTATTTAGTCTGCAGCCCTCATAACGGAATGGCGTGAGGGCACGTGGTGCGATCTGGCCGGACTTGAAGTTTCCGGCTGGAGGGAGCGTCGAACGCTTCCGATGATGGAGGTTTCCCTGAAACCATCATCCGGAGCCACCAGGGGTAGAGCATGCCACCTAAAGGATCTACAGGTTGGAAACCGGAACATGGGAACCCGCCATCTTCCGCCCGTAACGGATACGGGCTACCCGCGGCGATCGGTGACGGAAGGTGGTGGGGGCGGAGTCTCCGTAGTAGTCCGAGGACGGGAAAGCCGGCCACATGGCGAAGGGAGACAGAGAGTCGATAAACTTTCGAAGCCGGAGGAGCGATCTGTGGACACAGGTCAGCAGGCAGACCGAGCCTGGTTACTCGGCGTGCAGCGAAAGTTGTATCAATGGAGTCTGGCACATCCCGGCGAGACGTATCGTGATTTGTGGAATTGGGTGACCGATATCCGCAATCTGCGATGCGCCTGGCGTCGCGTGGCTCAGAATAAGGGTCACCGAACGTCGGGCATCGACGGGCAGACTGTAGGGGGGATTCGTCGCAATCTGGGCGAAGCGGCCTTCTTGGAGAGGCTAGGAAGCGATCTTCGGATGGGAACATACAGTCCCAGTCCGTGTCGTCGAAAGCTGATTCCCAAGCGAGGCAAACCAGGGCAGTTCCGACCTCTGGGAATTCCTACGGTCACTGACCGCGTGGTGCAATCCGCGGTCAAACAGCTCTTGGAGCCAATACTCGAAGCCCGGTTTTGGCATGTCTCGTATGGCTTCCGGCCAGGGCGAGGATGTCATGGGGCTATCGAGCACATTCGGATGGCAATGCGACCGCGGCGCAGGAGCAAAGCGGACGGCAAACGTCACGACACACCCTACCAATGGGTGATCGAGGGGGATATCAAAGGCTGCTTCGATCACATCGATCACCATCTGCTGATGAATCGCGTGCGCAAGCACTGCGGGGATCGCAAGGTAAATCGATTGCTTGGACAGTTCTTGAAAGCCGGTGTTCTCGCAGAGGATCAGTTTCTCAGGACCGATGCTGGAACGCCGCAGGGGGGTATCATCTCGCCGCTGTTGGCGAACATCGCTCTTAGTATTATTGAGGAGCGATATGAGCGGTGGGTGAACCACCAGACCAAGCGTCAACCACGACGCACATCGAGCGGAATCCAGGCGGCACTGAGGGCGCGGAGCACGGATCGCCGGGCTGGCCGGACCGTGTTCTTCCCGTTCCGGTACGCGGATGATTTCGTGGTGCTGGTTTGTGGGACTGAAGCTCAGGCGCATGCTGAACAACAGGCACTGGAAACGGTGTTGAAGGACGGTATGGGTCTGACTTTGTCACCCGAGAAAACGCGAACCACCGCACTGACGGAAGGATTCGAGTTTCTTGGGCATCGCGTGCGATTGCGTTGGGATCCGCGATACGGCTGGACGCCGCGTATCGAGATTCCAAAACACAAGGTCGCCGATTTGCGCCACACGGTGAAACATTGGACCGGACGCGCAACTACGACTTGGTCTTTGCCAACTCTACTTCGAAAGCTGAATCCCATTCTTCGCGGCTGGGCGCACTTCTATCGTTACTGTACCGGGGCCAAGCACATCCTCGCTAGCCAAGACTGGTATGTGAGAGATCGGCTCTGGCGGTGGTTACGAAAGAAGTTTCCCAAAGGCTCCACATCTATATTGCAGCGATTTCATCGTCCCAGTTCAATCCGTCCCACATGGCGGGTCTGGCAGGACGGTGAACACGAGCAGTATCAGATGTGCTGGCTGACGGTTCAGCGTTATCAGCGCGGCTGGATGCGGCCCGCCGATTTCACTTGGGCTCTTGGAGAGCCGGATGCATAACGAAAGGTGCACGTCCGGTTCGGCGAGAGGGCATGCGAAACCTCCGTCGGTCAACGGCGGCTTGGCGCGCATGCCCTACTCATCCTTATTTCAGGGTCGTCGGTTGGGGATGGTATTACCTGTCCACGGTCCTCGATGATTACTCCCGCTACATCATCGCCTGGAAGCTCTTTCAAACCATGGCCGCATCTGACGTTCAGGACACGCTGGACGTTGCACTACAGGCGACAGGTGTCGGACACGTACAAGTCCGGCACCGACCGCGATTGTTGAGCGACAATGGCCCCTGCTACGTGTCGCACGAACTCAAAGACTATTTGCAACGTTGCGGTATGGAACACACTCGGGGTGCGCCCTATCACCCGATGACGCAGGGCAAGATCGAACGCTATCACCGTTCGATGAAGAACGTGGTCAAGCTGGAACACTACTATTATCCGTGGGAACTTGAGCAGGCGATCGACCAATGGGTCGACCATTACAACCACCATCGGTATCACGAATCTCTGAACAACGTGACACCGGCCGACGTGTTCTTCGGGAGGGATCAACAGGTCCTTTCACGTCGTGACCAGATCAAACAGAGAACCTTGGCTCAACGCAGGATCGAGAACCTTAGGACTGGAGTGGTATAACTTGCAAACCGTCTCTTAGCAAATCGGCCTTTTTGTCCGAATTATTCTGACGACGCACACGTGTCGCGTCGATCGGTTCCGAGAGGCTTATGCTCGCTACGTCAAGGACCATCCGCGTCAGTGTGTTTTTGTAGGAACGACAAATAAGGACGATTGGAATAAGGACGAAACGGGGGCAAGGCGGTTCTGGCCGATCGCTTGTCGGGGCGATATCGACACGCAGGCAATCGCGGCCGCTCGGGAGCAATTGTTTGCGGAATCGGTTGATTTATTCAACAGCGGCGCGAACTGGTGGGAAATGCCGGATCTCGAGACGAAAGCCGAACAGGATGGACGCTTCGATGCGCCGGCCATAGTTGAACCGATTCTCCGCTACATCGAGAACGAACGCGTTCGAACAGGCGAAGAATTTGAGTGGGCTCCGCGAACTGAACCGTTAAGAACAGTCACGATCCCCGGAATCCTGGAAAACGCGCTCGACATTCCGCAGGGTCAGTGGAAGTCAATGGAACGCCAGATTGGGCAGGCACTCCGTTACCTGTCGTTCACGCGGTCGACAAAGCGGGTTGATAAAACACCAACGAAGGTGTGGACCCGATCGAGTCAAAATCCGCTGGTGTAACTGGTTACGCCCCCCACAGCGGCAACGGCTAACTGTTTGTGATTCCAACTGAGTAACTCCTGTTACCGGAGTAACCAACTACTAGTGATAAATAATGGAGTCGGCAATACTGGAACAGAGAGCAGGTGTAGCAGTGTAGGTGTGTATGGACGGGCAGAAACCGGTAACTCGTAACGGTAGCGTGGAGATTCGATGCGGTGAATCATGCAATGCAGCCTATCCACCCAGTAGGGGGAGGGGGGGGCAAAATCCTTCCAGACCTGACCGGGGACCGTATGTACAGTCTTCATTTTTTGTGTATTAACCAGTAATTCAGTTAAAACGGAGGATCGAGGTGACAAGAGCGCTACCAAAACCAAATGAGAACATCATCTCTCGCGTCAAGAAGTCGAAGGCCGACCTCGGGTTGTGTTTTGGTGTAGCTGTGTATTCCCGTAGTGCTGTCCTCCTCGAAAGACTATTGAGTATCGCATAATATAGTGACATTCTGTCATGAGTGTCCTATGCTTTCTGCATGGGAAATCCAGCAGGAGTTCGACGCGACTTTGATGCACTAGAGCGGCGGCGTATGGAAGCCGCGACACTGTTAAAGCAGGGCTTGTCGGAAGCGGAGGTCGCCCGCCGAGTGCGTGTCCACCGGCAGTCGGTGAACCGCTGGTCCCAACAACTGACTGAATCAGGAAAGCAGGGACTGAAGCAGGCCGGGCGGGCGGGCCGCAGGCCGGGGCTGAGCCCGGCTGATCTGAAGAAGATCGAGCGGGGACTGAAACGCGGACCCGAAGCGCTGGGGTACGACACGAGTCTGTGGACCGGGTGGCGTGTCGCCCATCTGATCGAAGAGGAATGCGGTGTTGGATACCACCCCGGACACGTCTGGCGGATTCTGCAGCAGATGGGCTGGAGTTGCCAGCGGCCAACGGGTCGGGCGCTGGAGCGCGATGAAGACGCGATCCTTCGGTGGAAGAAGACAAGCTGGCCCGGGATTAAAAAAAAGCCCGGAGAGAGGGCCGGACGATCGTCTTCGTCGACGAAAGCGGGCTGACAGAACGGCCGCATCGGTACCGCACCTGGTCGCCGCGCGGGCAGACTCCGGTCCTGCAGTACCACTTCAACTGGAAGAGTCTGTCGGCAATCGCCGGAGTGACCTGGTGGAACTTCTACTTCAGGATGTATCCGGGAGCCATCCGCAGTCCGCAGGTTGTCGAATTCCTGAAGCATCTGATGCGTCACATTCCCGACCCTCTGTTGGTGATCTGGGACGGGCTGCCGAGTCATCGGAGCCGCATGGTCCGAGACTTTGTCGCCGAAACTCAGGGCCGACTCGTTCTGGAACGTCTGCCGGCGTATGCACCGGAGCTGAATCCAGTCGAATATCTGTGGGGCTACTGGAAGCATCATGAACTGCCGAACTTCTGTCCCAAAGACTTCGGCCAGCTCAGCGACCATGCGCGTCGGGCACTGTGCCGGATGCGGCGCCGGCCGCGACTTGTCACGGCATTCTGGAAGCAGGCCAGCCTCTTCTAGTGTCACTATATTATGCGATTCTCAATAAGATAATCGGCACGCGCTCTGGCCTTCCGAGTTAGTCCAGACTATCGGTCTCACGAAGGACATGCTCGGGATCCGGCGACTCTCTACTGTGTACGACGAGCTGGAACGTGCAAATTGTGTTTATAAAAAAAATGGATAGACAGTTGGAACTCCATTGCCGAGACGAGTTGCGTGATGCTCGGACTGCTGTACTACGCGATTCAGAGGCGTTTGCAGAAGTGCTTTTTGCCGTAGAGCGGACCGGAGCGGCTCTGACACAACATTCTGGTACGCTGGATAGCTACAGGAACGAATTCGCGAGATTGGCTGAGAGATCTGCCCTGGCTAGCCGCCCGGCTGGTGAGCGATCTTTTGGACGCCTCTACGACTTGGTTCAGCGCGGTAGGAACGAAGCATTGCACCAAGGTGCATTTGCACGCCATTTGTCCGATCACGCGATTCAGCTAGTTTTGGTTCTGGAGGATGCCTTGGCAAACGGTTCCGATCGCATTTCGGACTACATGGTACAAACGCCGGTGGTCGCGCAAGTATGGCAACCAGTGCGAGTAGTCCGCCACCAAATGCTTTCGCATTCGTTTTCTTACCTGCCCTTGGCGATTCGTGACGAATGGCGTCTTGTGTCCGACCTTGCAATTGCCCGGGTGCTTCGTAAGGCCGGAAACAGAGATGAGCGAGCATTGCGGCTGGCTACTTCGATCGAAAAAGCCGTCGAAGACTTCGCTCTTGAGCTTGACATTCCACAGGTGGTAGATGCCGAGACCTCGGTCGGAACAATTCTTGAACGCCAGAAGGGATCCGTGCCGGTACTGGTAACTACCGATGCCGGCGATCTGCTCGGTATCGTGACGCCATATGACCTGCTGTGAAGGATGAATGCCGCCCAAGGCAATGAAGCCGGCAGTCGGTAGACGCGAAGTGTAGCGCCAGTTTTCACTCATCTGCAGCCTTAACGTTCCCGAACCGACGTTGCGCCAGAGTTCGGCGCTTGATCCCCCCCCTGCGGGAGAGAATATCCTGCTGACGCCCGAAGTAAAATTCCGAAGGTGT
This sequence comes from Terriglobia bacterium, assembly GCA_965263045.1. GTDB lineage: Bacteria > Acidobacteriota > Terriglobia > 20CM-2-55-15 > 20CM-2-55-15. The sequence goes on along the minus strand of CBDHGK010000041.1, from coordinate 812,949 downwards.
CACGTTGTTCAGGGATTCGTGATCCCGATGGTCGTTGTGCTGCTCGACCCATTGGTCAATCGCCCGCTCCAAATCCCACGGATAGTAGTAGCGCTCGAGTTTGACGACGTTCTTCATCAAACGGTTGTCGCGTTCGACCTTGCCCTGCGTCAGTGGATGGCTTGGTGCCCCACGCGATTGCTCCTGCCCATGCTGGCGGAGATATTCCTTTGAGTCGCTCGATCCATAGCAGTGTTCGATGTCGAGGACTAAATCGCTGCCGGCCGGTGGATCGCTGTTCTGTCGGAATTGGGGAAATCAATTCTCGCCGTTTAGATCGAGACCTGATGTCACTGTCTGATCATTCTCGTCATACGACTCGAAACCCAAGAAGCGAAGAATCGTGCTCCCTTTGTGCCGCTGTGCGCAACCGGCGCCGTAAGTATCTGGGAATCCTCCTCGAACAGGGCGTTACCGTGATGACAGTTCAGCCGGCACAGAATGCCCCGCCTGATCTCGCCCGTGTCGACCATTTGCTCCAAATCAGCATTCGTCGCACTGAGCACACGGAACGCATGCGACATCTCTCGTCGATCTCACAGCCTGCATTTAGATTTCTAATGGAAAACTCTCAAAAGCTTGGCATGGTCGGACGGGGAAGCGTTTCTGACTTCGTCCAGGAAGAGTGTTCCACGTTGCGCGTACTCCAGAAGGTCCGGTTGGTCCAAAGAACCATCCGTAATCGCCCCTCGGCGATACGCATACACCTCACTCCCGAAGAGCTCATCCACAATCTACTATGATGAACGGCTTTCGCCCACTCTCCGCATGTTTGCGTCGCGCGAACCCTTCTTTTCCGATGCCCGTCTCTCCGGTAATCAGGACGGAGGCCCTCGTTGGTGCAATGCGGGAAACATCCTGGTAGATCGTGCGTATCTGATCGTTCAAATCTGTGCTGTGCCTCTGATCACTGCGGAGCACGCTGTGGTTCATTCAATGCGCCTGACAGTCCCGCAATTAACGCCAGTGAACTGCACATAGTGGGCAACAGTCAATGTCTTCAAATGCTTAGCCGAAAGGAAATTGCCGTTTGCCCTACGCGCGAACTGCACTATTGTGTCAGCAGGCTTGACCAATCGTTTTGCAGTAAAGGAATAGGCACTTGTGAACTCCTTTCGCTTCTTGCATGCCGCAGATATTCACCTGGACAGCCCGCTAAGGGGCATGTCCGGACAAGAGGGAACTGCAGCTGAATTGATTCGAACCGCAACGCGGGCGGCTCTTGATCGGCTCGTCGGAGTGGCAATCGAGGAGCGGGTTGATTTCCTCATCATCCCGGGTGACCTGTACGATGGCGACTGGCGGGACTACAAGACTGGTCTATTCTTCGTCGCGCAGATGGTGCGTATTCCGCTGATCATGAACGCCAGTTCCGGGATGGTGAACACGGATTCCGGTTATGGTGAACACTCGCCGGAGCGAAGCGACGATTAGGGTCTCAGTTCTAGCCTCCAGAGTCCAGGTTTCTGTTGGATCCTCCTTTACAAGATTGGAGTGGTGAAACCGCCGCCGGGCCTGTGGTAACTGTGCGAAAGCCGGAGCGCTGTGTGCGGAGGCTTTTGCAAGCAGCGGTAGAAATGATCAGGAAAACGTCGGCCGAAGGCCCACCATCAGTCATTTCCACGGGTGTGGCCGTTTCCATAGGCCTCCGCGAGGAGCGAGAGCGTTCGGTGGCCGGGAGACGATTCCCGAGTCGATTCCTATAATTGTTTTGTGCGAGGATGCCGCAGGAACGGCGATCGACCCCCAGTCCAGGGTGAAGTACCCGGGGACAGACGGTGTGGTGGCAGCCGGTCATCGGGACTCCTCGGACTTCTTCGGTGCGGTTTGGGTCTGCCGCATGGAAGCCCCCTTCAGGTCGATGCGGTGCGCGTTGTGCAAGAGACGGTCACAGATGGCGTCGGCCTGGTTCGGATCGCCGATGACAGCGTGCCAGTCGGAAACGGGCAGCTGGCTGGCGATCACGGTCGAGGCCCGTTCGCTGCGCTCCTCGATGACTTCGATCAGATCGCGGCGCTCACTATCGCGCAGAGGCGCCAGAAGCCAGTCGTCGACGGCCAGCAGGTCGAGCTTGCCCAAACGCGTGAGCAGGCGGGTGTAGGAGCCATCGCCGCGGCCGACGGCCAGATCGTGCAAGAGGCGAGGCATGCGGGTGTAGGCGGCGGTGAAGCCGCGCCGGCAGGCGCGCTCGACGAAAGCACAGCACAGGAAGCTTTTTCCGATGCCGGTCGGCCCGGTCACGATCAGATTATGCCGCTCGGGGATCCACCCGCAGGAACCCAGAGTCAGGACTTGGGAGCGGTCCAGGTTACGGCGATGTTTGAAGTTCACGTTTTCCAGCGAGGCCGGATAGCGGAGCTTGGCCGAGCGCAGGCGCCGGGTGAGCTTGCGTTGTTGGCGGGCCGTCCATTCCGCATCGACGAGGAACCCCAGGCGCTCGTCAAAGCTTAGGTCCGTGTACTGGGACGACTGGCGTTGCTGTTGGACGGCTTCGGCCATCGCGGTCAGTTTCATGGCGTTCATCTTCTCCAGAGTTTGTTCGATCAACATAAATGCGGTCCTCTTCGGGATGATGGGTGTAATAGGCGGCGCCGCGGATGTTGGCGTGGTGCGGCGTCGGATCGGATTCGGTCTCTTCAAACGGCAGCCGGTCCTGGGCGGATGCCAGGATATTCTTCACGGTGCGATAGCTGTAGGACTTCAGGGCGAGGGCCCGGGCGCTGGCGGCTTCCAGACGTGGGTCGCCGTATTGCCGGCCCAGACGCATCAATCCCAGGCAGGCGCGGTAGCCTTGTTCCGGATGTGGCCGGCGGTCGAGAATCCCGGCGACGAGGTGGCCGGTGGCCGGACCGCTTTGCCGGGCCCAGTGGATTAACCGTGATGGAGTCCATTCCGCATGGGCCCGGTGAGAACTCGGCATATGCTCGGGCAGAGTTGAGGGCTGGTGGTCATAGCGCCGGCGATGGGAAGCCACACGGCGATTCTTGAAGTAGATCTCGACGACGGATGCGGTATAGCGGGCTTCCAACCCCTCACCACGCAATTGGTACGGGACGCTATAGACGTGGCGGTCCACGTCCACGTGGTAGTCGATGTTGACGCGACAGATCTTCCACTCGGCCGGTTCATACCGGTCCGTCGGCAGCGGTTGTAAGGCCGGCCGGTCCAGCCGTTCGAACAGCTCGCGGCGGGATGCGCCAAGCTGTTGCATCGGCCGCTGGTTGACTTCTACCAGCAACTCGCCGATGGCCGTGTTCAGTGCCCCCAGACTGAAGAAAGTGCGATTGCGGAGCCGCGCCAGGATCCATCGCTGTGCGACCAGGACGCCCACTTCGACTTTAGCCTTATCCCGAGCCTTGCGGGGCCGGGCGGGGATGACGACGGCGCCGTAGTGTTCTGCGGCCTCTTGATAGGTGCGCTGGATCCCCGGTTCGTACCGGCATGAGAGAGTCACGCCACTCTTGAGCTGGTCGGGGACCCAGATCCGGCTGGATCCGCCAAAGAACTCCACCATGCCGCTGTGCGCGCCAATCCAGTCGCGGAGCTGTTGGCTCGGTAACGCTTCGGCGTAGGTATAGTTGCTGGCGCCCAGGACGGCCACGAACAGCTCGGCGGGGACGGTTTCGCCGGTCCTCGAGTTCACCCAGTGTGGCCGCTTGCCGGAGAAGTCGATGAAGATCTTCTCCCCGGCGCGATGCACCTGCCGCATCGTGGGCTTCAGCTTCCTGGCCCAACGCCGGTAGATCTCACAGAACTGGCTGTAACCGTACCCGTCGGGATGAACTTCCCGATACTCTTCCCACAGTAGGTGTAGTGTGACGCCGACCCGCTTCAGTTCCTGATGAATGTGCTGCCAGTCCGGAAGCGCACGCTCTCGCCGGGCGGGTCTGGCGGCCAAACCCAGCCGCGCTTCCAGCGCCCTATCGTCCAAATCGCCGGGCAGCGGCCATTCCAGACCGATCCGCCGGGCCCGTCCCAGGTATTCCGAGACGGTCCCCAGGCTCACCCGGCATGCATCGGCGATGGCCCGATGGCTGAGCTGTTGGTCGTACTTGAGTCGTAGAATCTCGCGTATCTGTCTCATCGGTAGTCGTTTCGTTGCCATCAGATCCCCCTGACCTTCAGGAGAACCTAACGGCTCAAAACTTCGCTACCGACAAGTGTTCACGATCGCCGGAATCGGTGTTCAGGATCCCGGAATCCATGTTCAGGATGCCCGGATTTGGTGTTCAGGATCCCGGAATCCGCGTTCAGGATGCCCGGATTTGGTGTTCACGATGGATCGGAATCAGTGTTCAGGATGCGCCGGAATACGCAGATGGGGCGCCTCAACCAGGTTGGGATCCCTGTATATGTGCTTCACGGCAATCATGATGCCGCAAGTCAGATCACCCGACGACTCACTCTTCCCGACAACGTGCACGTGTTCAGCCATAGACGGCCTGAATCCTTTCACATCGAGGATCTCGGTACCGCCCTTCACGGTCAGAGTTTTCCACGGCGCGATGTCACAGACAATCTCGCGCAGGGCTACCCCGACCCGGTCGATGGTGTCTTCAATATTGGCGTGCTGCACACGGGCCTCGGGGGCATGGGAGGCCATGAGAATTATGCGCCGTGCTCTCTGAAAGAACTGGTCAACAAGGGATATTTATACTGGGCGCTTGGCCACGTGCATCAGGCTGAGGTCCTGGGCGAACGTCCTCACATCGTGTTTCCAGGCAATTTGCAGGGTCGTCATGTCCGGGAGGTTGGGGAAAAGGGTGCCTACCTCGTGACCGTAGTCGACAACCAGGTTGAGGAGCTTGCGATGTTTCCCTGTGACGTCGTGCGTTGGGTCAACAGGGCTATCCAAATCGACAATTCCCAGAATCTCCGGGACTTGTTGGACCTCATTCGCGAAGATCTTCAGCATGCTGTCGCAAGTGTTGCAGAAGGCCGCTTGTTGGCTTGCCGGATCCACCTGCTGGGTCGCACGGGGCTTCACGAACAGCTTCTCGCATCGGGGGAGAAGATCCTCGTCGAGGCGCGTTCTATCGCGCTGGGTTTGGGCGATAACGTTGCCTGGATCGAGAAGGTTGTCGTTTCGACCGAACCTGAGCTGGATCCCGAGATGGCCGCTGAACGCGAGGACGCTATCGGGGATCTCCAACGCATGTTGAAAGATGCCCACGACGATCCCGACCTGCTCCGTCAGTTGGAGTTTGACATTGGCGAACTGTGCCAGAAGATGCCCCATGACGTTCGGTCCGAGGTCGAGGACCCTGTCCTGCGTTCGATGATCGACGGCAATACCGCCGGCGCGATCGATGCCGTGACACCCTTTCTGATTTCGCGGCTGACAGCCGACGAGGACTGATCATGCGGATCGCACGAGTCGATCTGCTTCGTTACGGTCATTTTACGGATCACCGGTTCGCACTTCCCGTTCAGCCTGTAGATTTCCATATCGTGTTTGGCCCAAATGAAGCTGGCAAGTCGACCGCGCTGGCCGCCATCGAAGACCTGCTATTCGGTATTCCGTCACGATCGCCCTACAACTTCCGGCACGACAACAAGAGCATGCGCATTGGCGCGCTCCTGGAGAACATCGACACCTCTTCTGAGGTCGTCCGCCGCAAGGGAAACAAGGACACGCTCCTCAGCCCCGACGATTTGCCGGTTCCCGGTGGCGATTCGGTACTCCGGCCATTCCTGGCCGGTGCCGATCGTTCCTTTTTCGAGCGGATGTTCAGCCTGGACCATGCACGGCTCGAGGCGGGTGGTAAGGCAATCCTCGAAGCGAAAGACGAAATCGGACAAATGTTGTTTTCTGCTGGAGCGGGTATCGGGCAGCTTCGGGAAAGGCTTGCTTCGTTGTCTGATGAAGCCGATGGAATATGGGCATCCCGGAAGGCGCAGACGCGCACGTATTACCAAGCCAAAGAGCGATACGATGTGGCCCACAAAGAACTTCAGGGTCGCACTCTCAGCGCCAGCAAGTGGGTCGAACTGAGAAAGGCATTGGATCAGGCCGAGGCGGACTACCGCGCAGTACAGGCAGGCCTTGAGACTGCGACTGCCGAGGGGAGACGGCTGGCTCGCATCCGCCGTACTCACCGTTGGGTCCGGCGAAAGTTTGAGCTCGACACAAACATTGGCTCTCTTGGGGAGGTCATCCAATTGCCGGAGGACTCCGCGGCACTTCTTGATGAATCGGTGCGACTGGAATCCGATGCCGCGGCCCGGATCGATACGCTCAGGGGCCAGAGCAGTACTGCCAAAGATGTCGTTGAGGAGTCAAGCCCATTCTTAGTTGAAACTCTCCACGGCTCACGATGGGTCATGCAACCTTCTTCTTCGATCTCGTCGACGTCTTCGCCTCAATTTTCAGCTCTCGCTGGAGGGCTTCGCGGAGCTTTGGAAGATGACGGTAGCCGATCACCTTCCTCAGGCGCGGTTCGATGTCGATGAGCGCCGTCGCCAACCAGCGTTGCCGCTGACTCGAGTTCTTCCAATGATCGACCTTCGCACACCTTTCCTCGACAAGGGCATTGACCGATTCCAGGCAATTCGTCGTCTTGAACGAACGGCCCAAGACCCCGTACACGCCGAGCCGATGCAACGTGAGGGTCTCTTCCAGGCCTTCCTCAAGGCTCGCAGCCCCCGATTGGTTTCGCTCCTCGAGCTCTCCATGGAGCTCTCCGAGCGCCGCCCGAGCTTCGTCGTACTCCGGGCGCTCGTAGGCCCGCTGCAGCCGGCGTCGCCACACGGCTTGCTCGGTCTTCGATAGGTATCTCACGACGTTCTCGCGTTTGTGCCATTGGCAGCGTTGGACCAGGGCTCGATTCCTGAATGCCTTCTTGACCGCCGCCCGCAGACCTTTGCCGCCGTCGACAATCACCAGCACGCCTTCAGAGATGTCCAGGCCCCGCTCCATCAACGAACGGAGAAACGGAGTCAGCACTTGCTCGTTCTCCGTGTCGGTCTCCACGAAGCCCAAGAAGCGTTTGTCGCCCGAAAGCGTGACGCCCAGGGCCACTACCATCAGGGCGTCGGCAAACGCCTTCCCGTCCAGGAAGATCGCCACGACGTCCTCGCCACTCAGATCCCGCTCCTGCATCTCCCGAAGTTTCGCGGCACTCGCCTGGACGAATCCTCGAGACACCGTCGAACTCGACAGTCCGATCGCTCCCGGAATCGCTTCAGCGGCCGATTCATAGTTCCGGCAGGAGATCCCATACAGCACACGTCTGAGCAGTAGCTCGTTCACCGCGCCACCCGGACTGAGTTCCTCGTAGGTCCGAAGCGGAATCTCCCCGCCCGCCACGCTGCGCACTCGAGGCACCCGAACCGGCACCCGCTGGCCACCCAGCCCCACGGTCCCCGGATTGCTCCCGTGTCGCCGGCCCCGCAACGCCGCCTCCTTTCGTGCGTATCGCTCACCCGCCAACGACTTCACTTCCTCGTCGAGCAACTCCTCCACGTGCATCAACCCCAGTGGGATCAACGCCCGAATCATCTCCACCTTCGAGTCCAATTCCAGTCCCGAGTATTCCTCCCGGCTCAGGACCTCGACCTCACCCAGCACACGCGACTTCTTGCGTTTCTTTACCGAACGTAACAGACTCCTCATCTCGGCTCCTTTCTCTTACAGGCTTGATGTTGTTTCTTCCAATACCATCAAACCATGGGGTTTGGAGCCGTTTCAATTTCCAACTAAGATTGGCACACATTCTTCGTTGAGTCGTGCAGTTACGATGAATCCTTGGTGTTACGCGCCAGCGATGTAGCCCAACTCCACGAACGCCGAATCCAGATCAGAAGCGAGCGATTGGATCTTCCAAAGAGGCAGGCGGAACTCGCCGCCGCCGAAGCCGAGTTTGCTGGGTACGCACAAAATCTGGAGTGGTCGGAGACAGGAATCGAAGAGATTCTGGCACGTCTCCCATCTCGATCGCGAGTGAATGTCGTTCGCGGGCTGTTAAACAAACGGGGTGGACTCGCAGCGGATGTTGCCAATCAAGCGAAATCTCTCCAGGATGCTGAGGCGAAGCACGGGAAGACCCTCGAAAAATTGAATGGCATGGGGGAGCCTGTCGATGTTTCACGGCTGGATGGAACTATCAGTGCTGTCCGGAAACGCGGAGACATCCCCGGACGCGTGCGGAGCGCGGAACAGCACGTCCAGGACGCGCAGGAACTCACGAGCCGCTTATTTTCATCCATGCACCCCAGCCTGCCATGCGAGGAAGATGCCCGCAGGTTGCAGGTGCCTCCACAAGAGACGGTCCAGAGACACCGTGACCGAGTCCAGGAGTGCGAACGCAATTCCCGAGAAACCAAGCGCCTATGCGACACCGCAGAGGATGAGCTCGGTCGCGCACGCGAGGCGCTCGACCAATTAGCAAGAAGCCGGGACGCCGTGACGACAGACGAACTGGATGCGGCCAGGCAGCGGCGTGATGATCTATGGCATTTGGTCAGACTCCAGCATGTGGATAACGCGCCCCTGTCCGATGCCCTGCGCGGTCGGTATACCGATGAACTAAACGACCTGCCCGCAGCGCTCGATGCCGCCATAGCCGCCGCCGACCTGCTCGCTGATCGTCGATTCGACAATGCTGAGATGGCCGGTCGACTGGCTGAAGTCTCCCGTTCGGTCGCCGAAAAAGAGCAGCAGCTGGCGACATTACAGAAGGAAGGCACAGCCTTAAGCAAGTATCAGGCGGAGCTGGAAGTCCAGTGGCAGACTCTGTGGAACCAGGCCCCCTTTTCGCCCCTCGATCCGGATGCGATGCTCGAGTGGATTTCGAAGCGAGCGCAATTGCTTGATGCGATCGAGACTCGTTTGGGCGCGACGAGTGCTCTCGAAATTCAGAGGCAGGAGGCAACGGATTCGCGCTCGAGTCTGCTTGAGGAACTGGTCGCCCTCGGAATTGAGCGCTCCGGTTTTGAGGCCGACGGGTTGGACGTCCTCCTCGAACGTGGGTCGAAGGTGCTGCAATCTCACCAGGCGCAGGCCCAAACTCAGGCCCAGCTGCGGGAGGGCGTGGATGATGCTCAAGAGACTATCGATTCACGAGGACGGGAGCTGGACCAAGCGAATGAAGCATTGGCGGAGTGGACAGCGAAGTGGAAGGAGGCTCTGACGGCATTAGGACTTGCCACGGATTTGGAGCCAGACGCCGTTGCGCCACAGATCGACGAGCTGGAAAATATGCGGGAACTGGCGGTGACGATGAGTGGCCTGCACCACCAACGCATTGAAAAAATCGAACGGGACATTGAAGCCTTCAAATCCGAGGTCGACGAGCTCCTTGGAAATGTCGCTACCGACCTGCTGGGCGAAGCGCCAGACGACGCTGTAGTTGCCCTCGAGAAGCGGTTGGATGAGGCGAGGCGTACTCGGGACGTTCGGGACGGCCAGCAACAGGCGGTCAAGAAGCTCGAAGAGCAGATCTCGGATCTGGAGCAGAAACGCCAGGATGCTCTGAAATCTGTAACTCATCTCAAGGCCAAGGCCGGGGCGAAAACGACTGACGCACTTCAGACGGCGATCGACAAATCCGATGCGCTCCGCAAGCTGGAGACAGAATTTGCTGAAACCTTGAAGGAGCTTGGGCGAGAGGGGGACGGCCTTCCGGTCGAGACTCTGGAAAAGGAGTGTGAGTCCGTCGATATCGATGCCGTCATAGCGCAGGAAGACACGGCAAACCGCGATATTAAGGCACTTCAGAACGAGCTGACTGATGACGCGGAGGTCCGATCTCGTGCCCGCGCAGACTTTCAGGCTGTCGGCGGCGATGACGCGGCCGCACGCGCAGAGTCTGATAGGCAGCAAGCGCTCACCGAGATGCGCGAGGCGGCTGAGCGCTATGCCCGGGTGAGGGCATCAGCCATCCTTCTGCAGTGGGCCATTGATCGTTATCGGCAAGAGAAGCAGGCTCCCCTTCTCGGGCGTGCGGGCGAACTGTTTTCGACAATAACCGGGGATTCGTTTAGTGGTCTGAGTGTTCAGTTCGACGATCAGGATCGTGCTCAGCTTATAGGGACGAGACCGGATGGAGAGGTGGTCGAAGTGCCGGGGATGAGTACCGGCACCGCGGATCAACTCTACTTCGCCCTGCGCGTGGCATCAGTTGAGGATTACCTGGAGCGGGCCTCAGCCTTGCCTTTTGTGGCGGATGACCTGTTCGTTAATTTCGACGACGATCGGGCAAGCGCTGGATTTCAGGTACTCGGTGAACTGGCTCAGAAGACGCAAGTCCTGTTCTTCACTCACCACCGGCATCTTGTGGAAATCGCGCGCGCCGAAATGGAAGAAAAAGTTTCAGTCGTGTCGTTGAACGACGATTAAGAATCCGGTCGATCATATCGATTCTGGTGGGCTGATCCCGCTAATTCGGTGAAAGTGACTGCAGCCGCCATTCAACTGATCGTAGTGTAATATTCATTCGATCCTTTGAAAGCCAGAATGATGCACTCAGCAGCCGTCGGCAAGGTGCCAGCGGAGCGTCCGTTGACTCGGGCCCAGCGGGCTCGGCCTAGTTTGTCGGATTCGGAAAGCTGCGGCGAAAGGATAGTGGCTACTTATTCGCATTCGGAGCATCCTATCCTTGTTGGGTACTAAGGGAATCTGCCCTATGTGGAAATGTTCATTCGGGATGGGGTGGTCGGCGAAATCATTGTCGATCGATTGAAGTGAATATGCAGGCCAATCGAAGAGCAGGCGATGGGGAGTAACAGCAAATGCTCGGACTGACTCTAAGGGACGAATTCAAGGGCAAACGACTCAAAGGAACAGCTATCGAGCTTTCCAATGACGCGAATACCGGTGCAACGCAGATCGCAGCCAAATCCTTTCTTGAGATCACTTACCCCACACACGATCTCCTAAAAGGGATCGAGTCCGTTGGACCGAACCAGGGCCGCCCGATCGTGGCCATCGGTGAGCGTGGGCTCGGCAAATCGCACCTGATGGCAGCGCTGTACCACGCTGTAAACGACACTGCTTCGACGAGTGAGTGGCTCAAATCTTGGGCCACCACGCTCGGCGACCCTCAGATCAGCGATATAGCCCTGCGCGATCCCATGTTGGTGATTGGCGAAAGTCTCCACCGGCAGCGACACAAGTTCTTGTGGGATCTACTGTTTGAGCGTCATCCCCATGGGACGTACATCAAGGGAAAGTGGGAAGGGATGGGGCCTGCGAAGACCGACATTCCATCCGACGAGCTGATCCTTGAGATGTTGGGCCACACGCCCACGATGTTGCTGCTGGATGAATTTCAGACCTGGTACGACGGACTGACGAACACGAAGCAGTACCCCTGGAAGAACTGGGCCTTCAACTTCATCCAGATCCTGTCAGAAATCGCAAAGGAACGCCCAGACCTGTTGGTCCTTGTCATATCGGTTCGTAACGGAGGCAGTGACGCTTACCAACAGGTGCATCGCGTCAATCCGATCGCAATCGATTTTAAGGCGGGTGGCAACGCAGAACGAATTCAGCAGGATCGACGCAGGATGTTGTTACACCGTCTGTTCGGCAATCGACTTCAGATTCCCGATCCTGAGATTGATGCCCTCGTGGCTACGCACGTTGCCGAGTATTTTCGCCTGTTGGACGTTCCATCTTCTGAACAGGATCGCAAACGGAAGGAATTCGCAGAGTCCTGGCCCTACGCACCCCACTTGCTGCGATTGCTTGAAGAACAAGTGTTGATCGCGACAGATGCCCAGGAATCGCGAGACATGATTCATATCCTGGCGAATCTGTACAAGAGCCGTGGCGAAACTGTACCGGTACTTACAGCTGCGGACTTTCGGTTGGACGATGAGGCAACAGGGATAGGTGCGCTGCTGGATTCGGTGTCCAACGAGCATCACCGCTCCCTCCGCGCGAAGGCCCAACAAAACATCATTTCGGTAACCGAAGCGGTACCCAACCATTCCAGTCTCGCTCCGCACCTTGACGAGGTCATGGGGGCTTTGTGGCTGCGCTCGATTGCAGTCGGAAATCTTGCTGGCGCCGAGCCTGCGGCCCTTCAGGTGGATATCACCCGTGATCAGGCAATCGACGATAACGCGTTTCAAGTCGAATTGGCTACCGTTGTCGAGAACAGCTTCAACATCCATCAGGACGGTCCCCGGATGGTTTTCCGGGAGCAGGAAAATCCACAGGCCAAGCTCATTGCGTGTGCACGCAATGACAAGCTTTTTTCCGATGGATCGGACCTTGCCAAGCTGGCTAAGGAGGTCCGATACGTGATTGGCGGCGCCGAAGAGGTTGCCAAGACCTATCGTGTGATCGCACTTCCCGGAAGTTGGCTGTCGGACCCATGGTCGTCGCTCGATGAGGCCGAGCGACCCGAACGCTGGGACGGCCGACTGCCGATAATTGTCTTGCCAGAAGAAACCGACAAACTCGACGAACGTCTGGGAAGTTGGATCAAAGACCACCTGCAAAAACGTAGAAACACGATCCGATTCCTCTTGCCCCGCCCAGGATCGGCCAATGCGTATCAGGATCGTGATCTCCTGATCTTGGCTCGAGCCGCCATGAAGGCACAAGAATGGAGCCCCCAGGGCACGGAGTACAAGAAGCTGCAGACTAAGTATCAGAACGAACTTCGCGACATTCTGAAGAAACGATTTGACCGGTTCGCGATCCTCCACCAATGGAACTTTTCAGACCCGAAACAGTGTGTATTCAGTGTTGAGAGTCTGAAGAAGCACGGCATCGAGATTCCTAACGCGATCGAGGATGCGGTTACTGACGATCTATTTGTTCCTGAAGACTTCGAAGAATTCGCGCTTGAAGCGGCGGCGGCTGGTTCGTCGGTAGGCAAACTGCTTGCAGAGTTGCAAGAGCCGAGGCCGGCAGGTCGGGAATGCATCCCTTGGCTCGGCGAAACGGCAATGAAGGAGCGCGTCTTGCGGCTTTGCGCGAAAGGGAAGATTGCCATCAATCTTCGCGGCCTGGAACATCTACAGGCACAACCGGGAGAAGACGAGGACACAGCTTGGACGCGCCTGCGTTCGAAGCTTTCCTACACCGGTCGTCAATTGGACGAAGTGCTATTGCTGGAGCCGTCTGCCGTTCCTACTACAGGTGGGAACGCTCCTCCAGGCCAACCACAGCCCGGAGAAGGCGCACCGGGAGGCCTCTTTGGAGGCGCCGCCCCACCATCAGCTCCGGGCGACGAACTATCTGGAGTTCAAGGGATACCTCCGACAACTGCAGGTGGCATCTTCGGCGGTGCAAGCGCAGGTACCAAACCTCGTGTCAGCCTAAACAACCCACCGACGTCGCCCCTAAATCTCATTGGCAAACTCGAAGGCTGGGGCATCGGGCCGGCAACTCAGGTTTCAGATGTCTCGATCAAGGTTCAGGCGGCAACCGGGGCACAAATGAAAGAACTGCTAAAGAAGCTCCCAGACGGAATGACCTTCGAGCTGAGTCTCGAAAAGGAAGACGATTGATGCCGCTGGGCTCCAGCGTGTTGCACGACCTGACCACGAGTTCGCCCGATGACGCCTGGCAGTGCATCGTCAAGAATGCGATGGAAATCGTATCGAAGCCACTGGATCCTAAAAAGGCTGTACCCGAGGTCACGAGACGGGATCGCGAAATCGGAGCGTTTGATCATTTGCTTGCCACAAGCAGTTGGGATCTGTGGCAGGCCTTCAGCACATCTGTAGAGCGCACGTCGACTCGCCTAATCCGCTGGTGGAACGAGCCATATAGTGCCAAAGCAGTGTTGATCCTTGACGGCCTTTCCCTGCGCGAGCTTCCCTGGTTGTTGCAAGGAGCAAAGGAGCACGGATTCGAGGTCACTGAAGCTTCAGCAAACGCTTCCGAATTGCCGGGCGAGACGAACGAATTTGCGCGTGCGCTGGGCTTCAGCAGCCGCAGCCAACTGCAGAACAATGGTGGTGGGCAAGCCCACAAACTACAACCGACACGTACCGAATGTGTGGATATGCCCTGGAAGGATTGCGCCGGGCTGATTGACACCTCTAAGAATTGGATTTTCTGGCACCATTGGCCCGATAGCAAGCTGCATGATGGAGCGGGCGCAGGACAGGGACTTGGGCCGTTGACCCGGGATGCAGTTGATCAGATGACCGGTGACGATTTCTGGTCGTTCGTAGAGCGGTTGGCAACGGGAAGGCGGCTGGCCATTACATCAGACCACGGCTATGCGGCCACTGGCCTTTTCACAGACGCCGACCGTGACGTCAGTCCGTTCCTAAAGAAGACATTCGCCAGCGGACGGGGCAAATCCGGCAGTTTTGATGCTGGCCCTTTCGTTCCGCCCGTAGCATTGCAGGTCGATAGTCCGCACGGTCCACACCTGCTGGCTGTGGGGCGGTGGAAATGGAAGAGTCAGGGCGGTTATCCGACGTTAACGCACGGTGGTCTGTCGCTGCTCGAAGTGCTGTCACCGTTTGTCGAGTTGACCAAATAGGGAACGGGATATTGGCAACCAAGAAAGAACGCCTTGCACAGGAAGTCGCAAAAGCCGTCGGCGCCGGTAAGGCAGTCGCTCTCGAAACGGTTGATTTCAGCGATCCGAACCGGCCTAAGACGTGTCTAGAAGTCGACTTTCCGATTCTACCGGTGAATCAGGTTGCCGTGATTGAGGGCAACGCCGGCAAGCCTATCTATCAGATGTCAAAATGGTGGGCCCGCCGTCGCTCCAGCGTGTTTCGATCGATGCTGATCGCAGCAGCGACGAAAGCGCCGAGGGACCCGTCGCATGCGTCCAAACTTGTATGGGACAACTACTATGCCAACCATCGAAAGAAGGGCGCCTTCAAGAATCTGAAGGTAGCCGACATATTTATGGGCGGCGGTACGACGCTAGTGGAGGGCTCACGTCTGGGCATGCAGATGGTCGGGAACGATCTGAATCCCGTTGCATGGTTTGTCGCTAAGCAGGAACTCGCTGACGTCGATCTCGATGAAGTTAAACGGCTGCTCGCAGACATCGAAACCGAAGTCAGACCGCAAATCATGCCGTACTACTACTGTGACGGTCCGAACGGTGAGAAGGGTAGATGGACGCATCTGCCGTCGAAGCAGGTAATGGGCCAAGAGTTTGATCCGCTTAGCCTCACTCCTGACCAGCGGCGCGAGTACGATTACGATGGCCCAGAGATCATCTACACTTTTTGGGCCAAGCATGGGCCATGCCAGGTAACGGGATGCGGTCAGAGGACGCCAATCATGACAAGCCCTGTCATGGCCGTAAAGACGATCTCCGTCAAGTGCTGGGGGCACGTTTGCAGTCAGTGTAGCGTCGAATTTGATATTGAGGAATCGGATGTGCGAATGGCACCGGATGTGCCTCTGGCGGTCGTGCCTGACGAAAGACTCTTCTCAGCACTGGATCCACAGCGAGGGGCGATTTGCCCGCACTGCGGGAACACCGCAATGCTAAGGCTCGGCAAGGCGAAGAAGAAGAAGGTGAATCTGAGCCTCTTGGTTCACCCCGAATGGCTGGCCGGGGCCCCCAAAGAAGATGCGGCGGGAAATCCCTTTGGGGGATCGGCGCAAGACGACGAAGCGTCGACTGCACGCTGGAATGACGAACGAGCCACCAAGATCCGTTTGCTGGAGGTTCGAGGCGAACTCCCCGGCGAGGTGACTTGTCCGGTGACCGGGGTCACCTTTAGCACCGGGAAGGATGGCGGAACCGTCCCTAAGAAATCGACGTATGCCTGCGGAGCGTGCGGAACTGTCCAGGATATCCTGACCAGTGTAAAGGCGACGGGTCAGACTGGCCCGATGGCTGCATGTTCTATTCAAGGCTATTCACCACAGCGCGCAGCGGATAGTGCGCCATACAGGGGAAGATTCTTTTCAAGTTTCGACGAGCGGCTAGCTCGTCAATATAACGCAGCGAATCGTGAGTGGGAATCTCGCAAGGATGCTGATCTAGCTGGAATGTGGCCTCGAAGTGAAGTGCCTTTCGGCTTCATGACTCACCTCAACAATGGGGGCATTCCGAACCATGGATTCACACACTGGTGGACGATGTTCAATTCTCGCCAGCTCCTGGTTCATGCCCAATTGCTTAAGGCAATCGCAACGGTTGGAGACCACGATTGGGCGACTCGGGAATATGTGCTTGGTGCCTTCCAAAACTTCTTACGCAACCAGTCACTGTTTTCTTTCTGGCACATGAAGCTGGACAAACTCGCCCCGGCTCTATCAAACAGCAACTTTCATCCCAAGAATAACGTTGTCGAAGTTGGCGTTTTCCCCCCTATGGGTTATCGCCCTTGGACGTCAACAGTCCAGGTCTTACGGAAAGCTCACGAATGGGTCGTCAACCCTTGGGAAGCAGTTAGCGTTGAAGCGTTAGAACGCGATTTTCCAGAGTTATCAGCAGAGCTGAAAGGAAAGAGTGAGAAGGTTTATCCGGCAGATCCCCCTAGTCAGGAAGAGACGCTTTGCGGATCCTCGACCGATCTTGTGCAGCTCGATTCATGCAGCATTGACATCGTTGTCACTGATCCGCCGTTTGGAGGCCTATTACACTACTCCGAATTATCAGATTTCTTTTACGTCTGGCTACGTCTGGTTCTTGAAACGAAATACCCCCAGTGCTTCTCTGCCGGTCACACGCCGAAGTCACTCGAGGCTGTCGCCAATCGGGCTCGCGAACCGGAAGACGCGGACGGCTTCTATCAACGATTACTGACGCAGTGTTGGCGTGAAGCACATCGTGTCTTGAAGCCTAGTGGCATTTTATCCTTCACTTTCCATCACAGTGAAGACAAACCGTGGGTTGCGGTTCTTGAATCGTTGTTTGATGCCGGTTTTTGTCTTGAAGCAACGTATCCAATCCGGAGCGACGAGACGAAAGGAGAGGGTAGTAAACCGGGCACCTTCGGCTCACAGCAAATCGAATTCGACATCATCCACGTGTGTCGCAAGCGAACGGAAGAACCCAAGGCCGTAAGCTGGGGCCGGATGCGTCGTGAGGTATTGGCGGACGTCCGTCAGATCCAAGCGATGCTTGAGAACCACGCTAAGGGAGGTCTGCCTGCCGCGGATCTTCAGGTAATTCGCCGTGGCAAGGCCCTGGAGTACTTTTCACGGCACTACGGGAAGGTATACGTTGACGAGGGTCGTACGGTCAGCGTTCGAGACGCTCTGGTTGGTATCAACCAGATGATCGATGAGGATGGAAACCGTGCTCAGGAGCCACCACCAGTCACTGCCGAACCCGTTACACGTCAATTCCTCCGCATCTTCGACGGCAAGACGGAAGTGGCACGCGATCAGATGCAGAAGTTCCTTCGGGGCTCAGGTGTCGCCCCAGATGAGTTTCAACAGCGAGGCTGGTGCAGCGAGAAGAACAAGATATTCACCATGGTCGAGCCGCTCGCTTTCGCGCGTGAGTGGCATGGACGACATAAGCGTAAGCTGATTTCGGATCTGGACCAGTCATTAGTATTAATCGGAGCGTGCTACGACGGGAGCGGTATCAATGCCGGAGATACGTTAAAGAACGAAAATTTCAAGCCTCATGCAGCGCTGAAGGCACTCTTGGACTGGCTGTCGAAGCGAGGAGCAAGCCTACAGGCGCGAAATGCAGCTTCACGCGCACTCACCATATACGACAGCTGGGCCGCAACCCATCAGGAGCAGGTGAAGCAGATGGAGATGTTCTTTGACGAGGCGTAGGCCATGAAGCTAATGCAGGGAGATGTCTGGAAACGTCGCGGCGTCAGCCTGCTGTGGGGAGGCGATTCCCTTTCGTCTCTGACGGAACCTGGCAGTGTGGTTTCGATACGCCAATTCTTCGCCATGGCCCGTAGCTGGCCCAACGATTTACCAAGCAATAGGGGGAAGACTCTCGTTGTCGCCGGGGTTGAAGGGTGTATCGATATCGTCGAGCCGGTACAGGCTGAAGCATGGCTGAAATCAGATCTTCTTCCCGCGGTGCTTGCGTTTCAGGACGAATACACGCTGGCTGCGGGACTGGTATTGTGGCTTCCCGGTGGCAAGAAACGAGTCAGGATGAACCGTGCTACCGAAGCCTACTCCTGGGTGTGTGCGGCTCCGCACAGTGACAAGCAATTGGAGCTCGGTCGCGTTCTTTGGGCGGGATCTGAAGGGGATGCCAGCCGGATTATCGATCCCGATTGCACAAACACTGACCCAGACGGGCCGGCATGGATCGGCCTTCATCACCCCCGGTTGTCCTGATGCCGGACGGGAACGAGGCATTCAAACCCGGCGACCGAATATCCCATTCGGAATTCGGTGATGGGGTCGTCCTGGAGATCGCGCAGGATTCATACTTGCGTGCGTTTTTCGGTGGGGGCGAGCGCCGTGTTCCGGTGGATTCCATTCGCCGTCAACTCACTCGCACCGAGCGTGTCCTGCGATCGGTTGACGGCGGCGCTGTTCGTGCTCAGAAGGCATGGCTATCCTATGAAGCCTATGCCCTCCCGGTTATGGAAAGCGCGTCAGCGCTGACTTCAGCCAAAATCGACCTGCTACCTCATCAAGTTGTCCTGACTCACCGGATCGCAACGGCATCGCCTCGGCGCTTTTTGATCGCTGACGAAGTGGGTCTAGGCAAGACGATCGAAACAGCACTCATCCTGCGGGAGTTGGCCAGCCGCGGCGAGATGAACAGAGCTCTAATGGTCGTACCCGCCGGACTCGTCAACAACTGGCACAGCGAACTCAACGACGTGTTCAACTTGGACTTCGAGATCTTCGGGTCCGAAGGGGACATCACCGACCGGAAGACCAACGCCTTCGCGAAGCATGATCGCCTGATTGCGAGTGTCGATACGTTGAAGCGCCGGGCACGAATCAAGAGGCTACTGGCCGCCCCGCGGTGGGATCTGGTTGTGTTCGACGAAGCACACCACCTCACGGCCCATCGAACCGGCGGCAAGGTAACCAAGACCGAAAACTACAAACTCGCCGAGGCGCTTAAGGACCACTCGCGTGATCTGATGCTGCTATCCGCCACCCCCCACCAGGGCAACCATTTTCAGTTCTGGATGCTTGTCCAGCTTCTGAACCCGACACTGTTCGGTAGCCCCGAAGAAATGCTGGAGAACCGTCACCGCCTGAACACCGTGATGTATAGGCGCACGAAGGCCGACGCATGTCAGCCCGATGGCTCCCCTCTATTCGCACGACGCTGGGTTCACACAGAATCTTTCGTAATGGGAGACGACGAGCGACTGTTTTACGGGAAGCTCCGTGAGTATCTGGAGGATGGATTCAATTTGGCACGACGCAAGGGCAATCAAGGCAGGGTCCTGGGATTCTTGATGGCGATTTTCCAGAAGATCGCTGCTTCGAGCTTCGCTGCAGTGCAGAGAACGCTAAAGCGCCGTCTGTTGATGTTGATACTTCACGAAGCGTTGCTTCGAGACAACGATTTGGACATTGAGGGGCGTGAACGCCTTACGGATGAAGCGCGTGAGTTGATCCACGATCAGTTTAGTTTGCCACGAGACAGTATCGGCCGGAGTCAGGTTGACCGTGTGCTTGCCGACTTGAAGTACCGATTGGTCAAGAAGCTGGACGAAGAAGCGCTGGAGTTCGCCTCTGATCCGTACGCGAGCGAATATTCCGCGACTCACGCCGAGGAAGCTGCATCGGCTGTTGTCGACCTACACCTCCCCGAAGAACGTATGCGGATAGGCAATCTGCTTGCCATTTTTCCTGAGCATCGCGAGACAAAGGCACAAAAGCTCCTCGATGGGTTGGGGACGCTCTGGCGGCAGAACTCTAGCGAGAAAATCGTTGTGTTCGCCACATACCTCGGCACCGTCGATCTGATTGCCAGAGAAATTGAGCAGACGTTTCCAGGGCAGGGCGTCGTTGTCCTGCGTGGCGGAGATCACGGCGCCAAACTTGCGGCGGAACGTCGCTTCCGGCGAAAGGACGGCCCACGGGTCCTGGTGTGTACAGCGGCTGGGCGAGAAGGCATCAATCTTCAATTTGCGCGAGTGCTATTCAATTTTGATTTGCCATGGAATCCAATGGATGTGGAACAACGCATCGGTCGGATCCATCGTTACGGTCAGAACCATACGGCTCAGGTCTACAACCTTGTGTTGTCCGACACTATTGAAGGCCGGATCTTCCTATTGCTTGACGACAAGCTGACGGAAATCGCCAGGACGGTCGGAAAGGTCGATGACGAGGGCAACATCGCCGAAGACTTGCGTGGCCAGATTCTGGGCCAACTATCTGAACGACTCAACTACGACCGGCTTTATCAGGAGGCGATCTCTGATCCCGAGTTAAAACGCACGCAGGTAGAGCTCGAAGCCGCACTGTCGAATTCCAGAGAAGCCAGACAGGTGGTCTTTGATCTGTTTCAGGATCTCGACGGTTTCAGTCTTGATGACTATAAGCCCTTCTCAGATGTGTCATCGAGCCTCGATCGGCTGGTTCGCTTCCTGTCGGCCGCGGTCGAAGATCGTGACGAACGGCTTGTCAAGATAGACGATGAAACTTATGAGCTCATGAAGACCGATGGCACACGGAAGGCGCGGTTTACGCTGAATCGCGATAAAGCCACAAGCGAGGACGGTTTGAATCTGATGGGCCTCGATCACCCGTTGGTCCAGGAAGAACTTGCCCGCTGGCGCAGTCTTCCACCAGAGGAGATAGGAATCGCGGTTTCAGGCGATTTCGATGAACCGGTATTGCTTACCCTATGGATGGTGGAGTCATCAACCGGCAACGGCGAACGGCGCGTGACGGTGCAGCCGATTGCTGTCAAGAAAGATGGCACCCGGGTTCCTGTGGTAGAACGCCGGACAGAAAGCTACCTGACGGCGCCAACTGGCCGACCAAGCCTTGCTATCGACGAACGTCTGGAACTATTCGCGCGTGTTGTCGAACCGACGCTGCAACGAGAGCTTAAGCACAAGGGGACCACAAGCGACAATGGAAGCTACTCGGCGGAATTGATTGGCTATGTGGAACTGGGGTGAAACCTATTGCTATACCGCAAGTGTGCTGGAGAGGGACAATCGCGCTCCGTCGTGCCGACCGCCTATTCGGTCGGGTCATTCACCCCCTGTGAGAGAGGAAGTGCGCGCACGATTTCGTTTCCCTATTCCGTTTGTTCGAGGAAGGCTACCGTAGGCTTCAGTAGCTGCAGCTTTCGAATGCATGTTGCAGGTAGGTTGAAATTGCAATCGTCAACTAGTCTGCCTCTCACACGGGTCGACTAGTCCCTGAACAAGCGTGATTGATGAGGAATTGAAAGTGGAATAACCGCCGAAGTACCCGAAATGCCCCCTCTCCGTGCGAAAAAAACCTTGGACAGATTCTTTGGAGAAGGAGGCATTTCAGATGAACGATTATACGCGCAAGAACATGAGGAACCGCAAGCGGCGAATTGAGCGTCGGCTTGGGGATCGGAATTGGAAAGATCAGGCGAAGCCGATGCTGTCGGCGCGCAACATCCGGTACGAGATGGGAGACCGGATGAGGGGTCTGTCGGTGGGCGGCATCGGAATGATGCATCAGGTGGCGCGGCGGACCGGACTGATCGAAGCCATCGACAAGGACGTGCATGTGCTGAAGCGGCATCTGCCCTACCAGGAATCGGATCACGTGTTGAACATCGCCTACAACGCGTTGAGTGGGGGCACGTGTATGGAAGATATCGAACTGCGGCGCAATGACGAAGTGTATCTGGACGCGTTGGGAGCACAGCGGATTCCGGATCCGACCACGGCGGGAGACTTCTGCCGGCGATTTGAGGAAGACGACGTGGAGTCGCTGATGGACACGTTCAATAAAGTGCGGCTGAAAGTCTGGCGCCAGCAGCCCGATGCGTTTTTCGAGGAAGCGGTTCTGGAGGCGGACGGGACATTGGCCCCAACCACCGGAGAATGCAAAGACGGGATGGACGTGGCCTACGACGGGACATGGGGTTATCACCCACTGTTGATTTCGCTGGCGAACACGGCCGAACCGTTATACCTGGTGAACCGGAGCGGCAACCGGCCCTCGCATGAGGGAGCGGCCAAACGGTTCGATCAGGCAATCGCGTTGTGCCAGCGTGCGGGGTTCGATCAGATCCTGCTGCGCGGGGACACCGACTTCAGCCAGACCCGGTATTTGGATGGATGGGACGACCAGGGCGTGGGCTTCATCTTCGGCATCGACGCGATGAAAAACCTGGTGGCCCGGGCCGACCAATTGGAGCCGGACTGCTGGGCGCGCCTGGAACGTCCCGCCAAGTACGAGGTAGCCAGCCAACCCCGCCAGCGTCCCGACAAGGTCAAGGAACGGATCGTTCGGGAGCGTGACTTTGAGAATATCCGCTTGCGGGGCGAGGATGTGGCCGAGTTTGCGTATCGGCCCGGAGCCTGCGATCGGGACTACCGCGTCGTTGTGGTGCGAAAGAATCTGTCGGTGGCCAAAGGGGAGCAGGTGTTGTTCGACGACATCCGGTACTTCTTCTACATTACCAACCGTGCGGATCCTGCGGACCAGATCGTGATGCGTGCGAATCAACGGTGCAATCAAGAGAATCTTATTGAGCAGCTCAAGAACGGCGTACACGCCTTGGGGATGCCGGTCGGGGATCAGACCAGCAACTGGGCCTACATGGTGATGGCCTCACTGGCCTGGACACTGAAGGCGTGGTTTGCGTTATTGCTGCCCGAAACCGGACGTTGGGGCCAGAAGTATCAGGCCGAGAAGCAGACCGTGCTACGCATGGAGTTCAAAACGTTCCTGAACGCCTTCATGCTCGTGCCTTGCCAGCTCGTGCGTACTGGTCGGCGCATCGTCTTCCGGCTGATGGCCTGGAACCCGTGGTTGCCAGTCTTGTTTCGTGCCGTGGATGTGTTGCGTCAACCTCTGCGATGCTGACCCGATCATGGATCTGAGCCCGGGCGGTCGAGGTCCCGGTTTCTTTCAACCCTTCAAACAGACACGGCGAGGCGGCAACTGAAACAGATACAACACGAACCGCATACCTGGAAAAAGCGATCTGGGAACGGGAGCTTATGCCTCCAATTTTACGGCCGTGAACCGGCCGTTTGTCCACTGGTTATGCGCTTGTTTTGGGACTAGTGGCGAATCGTTAGGCGGGTAACTGATGAGCGAGAGCAACGCCATATGAGATCCGACCCGTTGACACTGACTTCGATTTTCGGCAAAGACGTCCGATATCTGGTTACGATGTTTCAGCGACCATACGTCTGGAATATGAAAGAGCATTGGGAGCCATTGTGGGAGGACGTTCGCAGCGTCGTCGAACGTGTCCAGAGCCCAAGTGACGACGGTGACAAGCCAGTGACACGGTCGACCGTGGCGCCGCACTTTCTGGGCGCAATTGTGCTTGAACAGATACCGACCGGGACCGGATCGATCGAGACGCGTAGCGTCATAGACGGGCAGCAGAGACTTACTACGCTCCAAGTACTGACCAGCGCAGCGCAGGTGACCGCTGACGCCTTCGGACTGAACCAGCAATCTCGGCTTCTTGGAAAGTTGCTATTGAACGATCGAGACTTGATTTCAGAGCCGGATCAGGAGTTCAAGATTTGGCCGACCAATTCGGATCGGGATTGTTTCAGATCAATTATGCGGAACGAATCGTTGTCGTCGCTGGATACGACGATGTCGATGAAGCTCGCAACCGCCATGCACTACTTCAAGAGCGTCCTTGGATCATGGGCAAGCGAAAGCAATGAAGTAGAGAGAGAAGCACAGTTTGCAGCCCTCGTCACAGCGCTCCGCGATCATTTGAAAATAGTCGCGATCGATTTGGACCCCGACGACAACGCACAGGTCATCTTCGAAACGCTCAACGCCCGAGGAACCCCCTTACAGGCTGCTGACCTCATGAAGAATCTCCTGTTC
This sequence comes from Terriglobia bacterium, assembly GCA_965263045.1. GTDB lineage: Bacteria > Acidobacteriota > Terriglobia > 20CM-2-55-15 > 20CM-2-55-15. The sequence continues at coordinate 789,038 of CBDHGK010000041.1, read as the reverse complement.
CAACGTGCGGAACAGGAAGGGAACTCCGTCGAAACGCTCTATTCCAAGTATTGGGCCCCTTTCGACCGGGATGTATGGAGGCAGGAGATTCGACAGGGCCGGCTTATGCGTCCGGCTCTGGACGTATTCTTTGGTCATTGGCTGGCGATGACGAAGGAAAGCGAGACTCTTATCCATCAGCTCTTCCCGGCCTTTCGCGCCAACCTGAGTTCTTCGGGCCGCACCGCTTCCGAGGTCATGGCGGACCTCTCCCGCTCTGCGGAAGTGTATCGGAGGATGGAGCGGTACCTCCTGAACAGTGTGGAAGGACTCTTCTTCCACCGCCACGCGCTGATGGACACTACGACCACGATCCCTCTCTTGTTGTATATCTTTCGGCTCAGCGAAGAGGAGTTGCCCGTTTCTCGTCGCCATATGGCGCTGGCAGCCTTGGAAAGCTACCTGGTACGACGCATGTTGTGCCGCTTTACGTCTAAAGGCTACAACCGAATTTTTCTCGATCTCCTCTCTGCAGTGAAGGCGCGCCCGAGTGAGGCGGACGCTGTGATTCTGCGATTCCTCCAGCAGCTAGAGGGTGAGAGCCAGTTTTGGCCGGGCGATGCGAAGGTCCGATCGAGTCTTGCGGCGATCCCGTTCTACACAGCGTTTCCAAGAAAACGGGTGTGCCTTGTTCTGGAAGCGCTGGAGCAGTCCATGCGAACCGACCTGAGCGAGCACGCACATCCTGATGATGCGCTGACAATCGAGCACATTCTCCCCCAGCACTGGGCCGAAAACTGGCGGTTGCCACCCCATCTTGATCCAGAGGTCGCAACCATCAATCGTGATCGCCTCAAACACACACTCGGAAACCTGACTCTTGTGACCGGAAAACTCAATCCCACTCTCTCGAACGGACCTTGGGAGGAGAAGAAGGTCGGACTTCGGGATCATAGTGTGTTGCGGCTGAATTGGCTGCTGTTGAAGGCTGACCCTGGCGATTGGAACGAGGATTCGATTCAGAGCCGGACCACGGAACTGACTGAAAGCGTCCTGTCGCTATGGCCTGGCCCCGCCTCGACAGGCTGGGACACGCCGCGAAGCGCAGGCACTGCACAGCAAGACCTGCCGTCCGTGGAGAACAACGGGGCGCTACTGAAGTTGGAAGAAAAGAGTGACGCGGACCTGGTGAGAGCAATAATTGACAAGAAGGCCGGTACTGGCCCGGGCCGCATGCTCAGTGAGGCGCTCGTCGGCGAACTGCAAAGTTGGTCAGATGTGACGATCTCCCCTGGAAGGAGCAAGAAATCGACCGACGGCCTTCGGGGATACATCATGGCCCACCGCCGTGGATCTCGCGCCGGGGCCTTCTTGTATGTATACCCAAAGGCGGACCGCGTTCGCCTGAGACTGCGACTTCCACGTGAGTACTCAGAAAGCCGGCCACAGGTCTTCGCGTGGGACGTATCCCCAACGAACGTTTACCAGGTGGGGATGCAAATTAACTCGCTCGATGACCTAACGGAAGCTCTGAACCTCGCGGACGCTGCTTTTGAGGATGCAGGTTCTTAGTCGTGCGACGTCAGCCCAAGAATCAGAAGTGGGTGGGCCTATAGTTAGCCGATATCGACCATGAGTACGGACCAACCACTGACCATAAACGGTCGCTACGTAGTGTCTTCGCCTGCAACCGAAGGTGGAATGGCCGATCTGTTTCGCGCGTTTGACATTGAGAATCGTCAAGAAATTGCACTTAAATTGTTCAAATCTGGTTTCGTAGAGGACGACATTCTCGCCGAGAGCTTCAGACGTGAGATAGCCGCGTTACAGGAGCTTATCCACCCAAACATCGTCACCCTGTTTGCGCATGGGACCGACGTTGCACTCGGTCGACATTTCCTCGTGCTCGAATGGGTGGATTCGAACCTTCGCACCCATCTTGGAGACAAGGGCAAGGAAGTAGCCGGTTGGGACTCTTTCTATGAAGAAATGGGTAGGCCGATCCTCGACGCGCTAGCGTTTGCCCATAGGAAGGGTGTTATTCACCGCGACCTGAAACCGGAAAACGTGCTCATCTCGCCCGACGGCAGTCCGAAGCTCGCTGACTTCGGAATCTCCAAATTTAAAAGGTATCAAGATCCGAAACTGACTCTCGCCGAGTTCGTTTCGAGACCCTTTTCACCGTCAGAGTACGATGACGGGGCGTTTTCATTTACTCGTGATGTATTTGGTTTTGGAATGCTTGTCCTGAGCTGCCTGTCCAGCGTGACGCTGGAGGACTGTGCGTCGTCAGAATAATTCGCACAAAACCGCTAAATCGCTAAGAGACGGTTTTCACGTTATACCACTCCAGTCTTCAAGTTCACGAACCGACGCTCGGACAGGGTTTGCCGCTTGATTCTCTCCCTACGGGAGAGGATTTCCTGCTGATGGCCACTGAACACGTCCGCCGGGGTCACGTTGTTGAGCGATTCGTGATACCGATGGTTGTTGTAGTGTTCGACCCATTGCTCGATCGCCTGCTCCAGTTCCCACGGATAGTAGTAGTGCTCCAGCTTGACCACGTTCTTCATCGAACGGTGGTAGCGCTCGATCTTTCCCTGAGTCATCGGGTGGTACGGCGCTCCGCGCGTATGTTCCATCCCGTGTCGCCGAAGATATTCTTTTAAGTCGTGAGACACGTAGCAGGGCCTGTGTGTGGCGAATTCAAATCTATTGCAATCCGTTGATATTTCAAGCCTTTTTCTCCTGAAAGCGATCGCTAGAATTGCCCATGCGCGACCTGATTATCCTGCTGGTTCACCTCATTTCGACGCTCGCACAACTCCTGGGACTGGGCGGTCTACGTTCCGTGGTGGCTGAAACTCTCTTGACCAAGCACCAACTGACGATCCTCAATCGCTCGCGGAAACGATCACCGAATCTCAGGGCTTCAGATCGGATCCTTTCGGGTCTTTGTGCACTGTTCATGCGTCCTTCGCGGTTGATCCGGACCGCCATCGTGATGAGACCTTCGACGATTCTGGAATTTCATCGAATTCTACGAAAACGAAAGTATCGATTGTTATTTTCCCCGAAGGGGCGCCGCACGGGACCCAAAGGTCCGTCGAAAGAACTGGTCGACGCCATCGTCGAGATGAAGCGGCGGAATACGAGGTGGGGTTGTCGACGGATTGCGCAACAGATCGGCCTGGCCTTCGACGTCGAAATCGGCAAGGATGTCGTCCGCCGTGTTCTCGCCGTGCACTATCGTGCGTATTCCGGACGATCGTGATCACTGATTCCGATTTAACGTGATCACCGATTCCGGGATCATGATCAGTGATTCCGGGCATCGTGATCACTGATTCCGGGATCATGATCAGTGATTCCGGGCATCATGATCACCGATTCCGGCGATCATGATCACCCGTCGGTAGCGAAGTTTAGACCTGTTAGGTTCTTCCTTGAAAAAGGAGAACTTGATGGGAACAAGACGGCTATCGATGAGACAGTTACGCGAGATTCTACGACTCAAACACGAACAGAAACTCAGCCACCGGGCCATCGCCCGAGCCTGCCGAGTGGGAGTAGGGACGGTTTCGGAGTACGTCCGACGGGCGGCACGTGCAGGGTTGGAATGGCCGCTGCCTGAGGAACTGGACGAGGCCGCGCTTGAAGCGCGGCTGTTTTCCAGCGCGGGACCGGGCTCCCGGGAACGGGTGGTTCCAGATGTCGAGCGGATCCACCAGGAGTTGAAGCGTGTTGGAGTCACCCTCCACCTGCTCTGGGAAGAGTACCGGGAAGCGAATCCAAAGGGATATGCCTACAGCCAGTTCTGTGTGATCTACGGGCGGTGGGCCCAGAAACTGAAGCCCTCGATGCGGCAGGTGCACCGCGCCGGCGAGAAGACCTTCATCGACTTTTCCGGCAAACGGCCAGAACTGACGGATCCGCGGACGGGCACAACTAAACCAGTCGAGTTGTTCGTGGCCGCGCTGGGCGCCAGCGGTTATACCTACGCCGAAGCGACACCGAGCCAGAAACTCGCCGACTGGATCGGCGTACATATTCGCATGGTGGAGTTTTTCGGCGGATCGAGCCGGATCTGGGTTCCCGATCAACTCAAGAGTGCCATTACCCTGTCCTGCCGCTACGAAGCAGGAGTGAATCGCACCTACCAGGATGAGGCAGAACATTACGGCGCCGTTGTCATTCCGGCCCGGCCTCGGAAACCCAAAGACAAAGCAAAAATCGAAGCCACGGTCCTTCTGGCACAGCGTTGGCTCCTGGCCAGAATCCGGAATCACACGTTCTTCAGTCTGGCGGACTTGAACGGGGCGATTCGAAAGTTGCTGTTGGAACTGAACCAGCGGCCGATGCAGAAGCTTCGCGTGTCCCGCCTGGAACTCTACGAAAGGCTGGATCGACCGGCCCTACAGCCACTACCGACCGATCGGTATGAACAGGCCGAGTGGAAGGGCTGTCGTGCCAATATCGACTACCACGTGACCGTGGATCACCATCCCTACAGCGTGCCCTACCAGTTGATCCAGGAAACCCTGGAAGCGCGTTACACCGCCTCGATTGTCGAGGTCTACCACAAAGGCCGGCGCGTCGCCTCTCATCCTCGCCGCTACGATCACCAACCGTCGACTCTGTCGGAACATATGCCCAGTTCCCATCGAGCCCATGCGGCATGGACACCATCCCGGCTGATCCGTTGGGCGGAGAAAACCGGCTCTCAGACCGGCCGACTGGCCGAGGAGATGATAAAACGGTGGCCCCATCCTGAGCAGGGGTACCGCTCCTGCCTGGGATTGATGAGCCTGGGACGCCGCTACGGCGCCCAGCGGCTCGAAGCCGCCAGTGCCCGAGCACTTCGCTTACAGTCCTATAGCTACCGAACCGTCAAAAACATCCTGTCCTCGGCCCAGGACCGTTTGCCGTTCGAGGATTCCGAAACCCTACCCACGCCCCATCACGACAACATTCGCGGCGCCGCCTATTATGCGGAGCCAGAGGAGAGCACACATGCTAATGGAACAAACCCTGGAGAAGATGAACCAGATGAAGCTATCGGCCATGGTCGAAGCCCTCGAGCAGCAACGCCGCTCGAATCAGTACACGGATCTGAGTTTCGAGGAGCGTCTGGGCCTTCTAGTGGATGAAGAATGGACGGCCCGGGAGCACCGTAAGCTCACCCGGCGTCTGCGCGTGGCCAAGCTGCGCTACAGCTCTGCATCGCTGGAAAACGTCGACTTCAAACATCGTCGCAGTCTGGACCGTTCCCAAGTCCTCGCTCTGGGCTCCTGCGGGTGGATCCGGGACCGGCACAATCTGATCATTTCCGGTCCGACCGGCATCGGGAAAAGTTTTCTGGCTTCGGCTTTCGTCGAACGAGCCTGCCGGCGCGGTTTCAATGCCGCCTACGTCCGAATGCCCCGGCTCTTGCACCAACTGGCGGTCGGCCGTGGCGACGGCTCCTACGCTCGTGTTCTGGCACGGCTGGCCAAGACCGATCTGCTGGCCATCGACGACTGGCTCCTGGCCCCGCTACGCGATGCCGAACGCCGGGACTTGATCGAAGTCGTCGAGGAACGGAGCGAACGCTCCGCCATCTTGATCGCCAGCCAGCTCCCGGTCGCCGACTGGCACGGCGTCATCGGCGACCCGAACCAGGCCGACGCCATCTGCGATCGCCTCCTCCACAACGCGCATCGCATCGAACTGAAGGGACGATCCATGAGACAAACCAAGGCTGCCCCGAAACCCTCTTCCAAGGAGCCGGCATGAACCCCACCTGGCGACGAGGTAGTCCAACTCGGACTGGCGTCCGATCGTCGCGGATACGCGATCCTGGCGCGAAGGATTTTCAGGAATTCAGTAAGGACGGGACGAAGAATGAGAAAGAACCTAAAAAACAAACCAGTGGCCTGTGGAAAATGATGGGCTATGGAAATCCACAAAAAACGTGGATTCCCACAGCCCTGGAAAAGCCTGCGGCTTTTCCACATTTACACACAGGCCCGGCGATGAATATCAAGATTATGGAAGCATTCAAAACAAGAATCGTGGACTTCGGGAGGTCTAAACTGAGATCCTAACCCTCACTTCGCTACGGCGGGTGATCACGATGCCCGGAATCACTGATCATGATCCCGGAACTGGTGATCACGATCAGCGGAATACGCACTATCGACCGGAACCGGATTCGAACGACCCGTCATGGCTGACGTTTCTGGGACATCCGAAAGACAGTCTCTGGAGTATCGATCTGTTTCGGTGCGAGTCCGCGATACTTCGAACACATTGGGTTCTGGTGGTGATGGACCAATACACTCGGAGGATCGTTGGCTTTGGTGTTCATGCCGGAAATGTTGACGGCACAGCGCTGTGCAGGATGTTCAACCAGGCCATTCGAGGTCACTCGACTCCGAAGCGCATCAGTTCGGACAACGATCCTCTATACCTGTTTCATCAGTGGCAGGCCAACCTTCGTGTGCTGGGAGTGGATGAAGTGAAATCGGTTCCCTATGTGCCTCTATCTCATCCTTTCGTGGAGCGGCTGATCGGAACTGTTCGACGAGAATGCTTAGATCGGATGCTGTTCTGGTCTGCGCCTGACTTGGACAAGAAGCTGTCTGAGTTCCAGACCTTTTTCAACGATCATCGCGCGCATTCGTCCTTGGACGGACGAACTCCAGTTCAGAACCGGAACGATGTTGCAACGCTCGACCGCTACGGATGGAAAGAGCATTGCCGCGGACTCTATCAGACACCGACTGCAGCCTGAAACTTGAACAGGGAAGAGTCTGCCTGAAGCGTCGAACGTCGCCGTGTTCGAAGTCGAGCGCCCGTCTGCGAAGTGACACCGCGAATCGTTGTCTGCGGCTGCCCGACCTGCGCGTGCCGCAGTCGTAATCTCAGGAACGTTCTGTTCGAACGATGAGAATACCGATCGACTTCTCGAATTCTCACGAATTCGCGACACACAGGGTGTTGGACTCCCCTCTTTTAAAGAAGACGAAATCGGGCAAGGAAACCGTGCAGACTGTGAGAAGGGTGGTGACTAGTCCCTGAACAAGCGTGATTGATGAGGAATTGAAAGTGGAATAACCGCCGAAGTACCCGAAATGCCCCCTCTCCGTGCGAAAAAAACCTTGGACAGATTCTTTGGAGAAGGAGGCATTTCAGATGAACGATTATACGCGCAAGAACATGAGGAACCGCAAGCGGCGAATTGAGCGTCGGCTTGGGGATCGGAATTGGAAAGATCAGGCGAAGCCGATGCTGTCGGCGCGCAACATCCGGTACGAGATGGGAGACCGGATGAGGGGTCTGTCGGTGGGCGGCATCGGAATGATGCATCAGGTGGCGCGGCGGACCGGACTGATCGAAGCCATCGACAAGGACGTGCATGTGCTGAAGCGGCATCTGCCCTACCAGGAATCGGATCACGTGTTGAACATCGCCTACAACGCGTTGAGTGGGGGCACGTGTATGGAAGATATCGAACTGCGGCGCAATGACGAAGTGTATCTGGACGCGTTGGGAGCACAGCGGATTCCGGATCCGACCACGGCGGGAGACTTCTGCCGGCGATTTGAGGAAGACGACGTGGAGTCGCTGATGGACACGTTCAATAAAGTGCGGCTGAAAGTCTGGCGCCAGCAGCCCGATGCGTTTTTCGAGGAAGCGGTTCTGGAGGCGGACGGGACATTGGCCCCAACCACCGGAGAATGCAAAGACGGGATGGACGTGGCCTACGACGGGACATGGGGTTATCACCCACTGTTGATTTCGCTGGCGAACACGGCCGAACCGTTATACCTGGTGAACCGGAGCGGCAACCGGCCCTCGCATGAGGGAGCGGCCAAACGGTTCGATCAGGCAATCGCGTTGTGCCAGCGTGCGGGGTTCGATCAGATCCTGCTGCGCGGGGACACCGACTTCAGCCAGACCCGGTATTTGGATGGATGGGACGACCAGGGCGTGGGCTTCATCTTCGGCATCGACGCGATGAAAAACCTGGTGGCCCGGGCCGACCAATTGGAGCCGGACTGCTGGGCGCGCCTGGAACGTCCCGCCAAGTACGAGGTAGCCAGCCAACCCCGCCAGCGTCCCGACAAGGTCAAGGAACGGATCGTTCGGGAGCGTGACTTTGAGAATATCCGCTTGCGGGGCGAGGATGTGGCCGAGTTTGCGTATCGGCCCGGAGCCTGCGATCGGGACTACCGCGTCGTTGTGGTGCGAAAGAATCTGTCGGTGGCCAAAGGGGAGCAGGTGTTGTTCGACGACATCCGGTACTTCTTCTACATTACCAACCGTGCGGATCCTGCGGACCAGATCGTGATGCGTGCGAATCAACGGTGCAATCAAGAGAATCTTATTGAGCAGCTCAAGAACGGCGTACACGCCTTGGGGATGCCGGTCGGGGATCAGACCAGCAACTGGGCCTACATGGTGATGGCCTCACTGGCCTGGACACTGAAGGCGTGGTTTGCGTTATTGCTGCCCGAAACCGGACGTTGGGGCCAGAAGTATCAGGCCGAGAAGCAGACCGTGCTACGCATGGAGTTCAAAACGTTCCTGAACGCCTTCATGCTCGTGCCTTGCCAGCTCGTGCGTACTGGTCGGCGCATCGTCTTCCGGCTGATGGCCTGGAACCCGTGGTTGCCAGTCTTGTTTCGTGCCGTGGATGTGTTGCGTCAACCTCTGCGATGCTGACCCGATCATGGATCTGAGCCCGGGCGGTCGAGGTCCCGGTTTCTTTCAACCCTTCAAACAGACACGGCGAGGCGGCAACTGAAACAGATACAACACGAACCGCATACCTGGAAAAAGCGATCTGGGAACGGGAGCTTATGCCTCCAATTTTACGGCCGTGAACCGGCCGTTTGTCCACTGGTTATGCGCTTGTTTTGGGCCTAGTGCTGGTTCAGCGGACTGAGAGTCCAAAACACGCGGGAACTGCTGTCTAGCAGTCCGTGGCAGAAGTCTCTCGGGTCGCGTTACGACGAAACGGGGCCGGATTCTAGGAGGCGACGACGCTGAAATGCTCATTCATTGCGAGGAGTCGGCGACAAAGAAGACGGCCCCGTTTCGTCGTAACCCTTTGGGCGCAGGGGGGTTCGGGCCGCAGGCTTTGTTCCTCGTCGGTCACGATGAATAAACATCGTTCCGCTCCTCACTTCGCGCCTGCAACCCGAAGACCCCTGCGCGCGGCCCGCGAGACTTCTGCCACGGACTGCTAGCGCCCACGGGTCAACTCAAGCCGAACAATGGAGGAAAACATGCCGAACGCACAGCAGCAGACTGATCCTGCCGGTCGGTATCGGATTCGCTGTGCTGAGATCTGGGGTGGCATTCGAAACGCCAAGCAGGATGTATGTTCAGGGGGTGTCATCGCATCTCTGTATTCTTCGTCCGCGGACGGGGACAAGGGCGGCGACATTTATTACCTGAGTGTATGCGCTTCGGACTTACTCACGCGAGTTACCGTGGCCGACGTTATGGGACACGGCCTTGCGGTCGCCGAGGTGAGCCAGTTCATCTACGATTCGTTAAAGTCCCACATGAACGATGCCTCCGGCGACCAGGTGTTGTCGGAAGTAAATCGCGCGATCGCCGGACGGGGTCTGCAAGGGATGACGACCGCCGCGGTCGCAGCATTCCACCAGGGTAACAGCAACCTGTATTTCGCCTATGCGGGCCATCTCCCTGTGCTCGTGAAGCGAGGGACAGACCGCCGTTGGTTCAAAGCTGTCGTGGAATCGCCTGGGGGAGTACAGAGCGCGGATTGGGCCGACATACCGCTGGCCGTCACGCCTGAAGCCGTATTCACCCAACAGTGCATGCCTCTCTCCTCGGGCGACCGTTTGTTTCTGTATACCGATGGGATCACGGAGGCGCCTGACGCCTCGGGTGACGAGTTTGGCGAAGACCGTCTCATGACGGTTCTCGAGCAGCATGGAACCGCCCCGTTGCGAAGACTTCGGGACGTCGTGCTCGACAGCGTTCGAAGTCACACCGGAGGCCACTTAAGCCATGACGATGTGACACTGATGGTTGTCGAAATACGCTAGCTGGGCCCGTTCCAAGACCTGAATCCGATTCGAGTGCAATAACTGCCGAAAACCAGCGAAGCTGAAACCACACCCGTGGTTGTACCCAGAGTCCGATTGAACAATCTGTGAACAATTTCCTGCCGAAACCCATGAAATACCGTGATCTGACACGGCCAACAAACACGAAGAACCAACATCATCGTGAGTCAGAGCACGATTCACACGCAGGAGGTCATCGCTTCAAGCCCGGTCGATCCCACTTTTGGCCACAGTAGATTAGCTATCGAGCGCGGGTTAACAAAACACCCATACAACGACACTGTCGGCGCTGCCATAGTCGTCAGCCCCTGCTTATATCGATTATCCGCCGGTCTCCGCTTTCCCGGGTTCCGACCGCGGCGCAAACTGGTTCCGGCCTCCCTAGCCTGCTTTAGGATCCCGTGCGCTCGACCGGGTTGCCGTAGACCTCAATCCAATCCACCGCGCTGCTCCCGGCCGGGTTGTGACCCACACCCCGGGACAGGTCGGTGAAACCGACCTCGTCTACCTGACTCAGGTCCACATTCGTCTTCCAAGCCGTGTCGGCCCCTTCGACCATTCGCACGGGGTCGATTACCCGCCAGCGGGGGATGTCCATAATGTAGACCTCGGACAGGCGGAAATAAGTCGAGTTGGGTTCCGCATAGTCTGCCGCCAACATCGTTCCGTCCGCAAGCCGTATGAGGAGACGAAGCGCGGTGAAACTCCGCGGCCGAACGCGCCATCGGATCCGGGCTGGCCCGGTGAGGTCGACATAGTCGGTCTTATGTCTGAGCGTGACGCCCCAATTCGAATCGGTCATTCCAGACCACAGCCAACTGGTAACTTCACTCCCAGGTAAGCCGTCCCCTCTGTTGATCCGGAATAGTCCGGATTCATAATCGGGGTTGGGAACCGTGCCCGGCCCGTAGAGTTTCAGCTCGAGGTCCGGATTTGCCCCATGGTCTGGCGTAATGACCTCATTCGGACTCGGGACCGGCGGTCCCTTGAATGTTTCTCTGAAGAACAGTGGAATAGGCGCTGGCTCGGCTTCAGTATTGTTTTGGAACGGCGGCTGTGCGTAGGTGCTGCAGGCCAGAGCCAAGAACACCGCCAATAAGCTATAGCTCGTTATTCGCATTGAATCTCCCCTCGTCACAAATGCAGTACCGTCTGCATCGTGCCTCTAGCGTGTGTGAATTTGAGTCATGTGAAATTGAGTCAATATAAGTCGTCTAAGTCTGGATGTCCATGCTTCACGCGGCGAGTTTGACTCTGGGCAGGCGTCGTTCCACCTGGCATCCGGTGTTCAGAATCCCTGCCGGTCCCAGGTCGGGACCGGTCCTGTCGTAAGCTTCCCCGTCAAGGGGACCGTTCTAAACTAGAGTTTCCAGGTTATTGACGTTTCCTCCTCGACGGCTGGTATTCGTATGGACTTCACACGCAGTAGGTCACCGGTTCGAGCCCGATCGGTCCCATTAATGAGGACAACGACATAGGCAGATCCCAGTGGCCTGCCTGTACGTCGTCAACGTGTTTCACTCAGAAATCCGTGCTAAGTGGGCGCGAAGGCACTTCACGGGCAGGTCAACCCTTCGGCCCGGCCCTGGCGGGAGTCCGCCCCCGCGCAGCACTCCGAAACAGCCAGGCCGATCCGAGAAACAGCGCGACGAAGAACCCATTCAATCCCAGGATCTCGCCGACAGAGATATACGGGGCCTGGTGCATCCCGGCGATCAGCGCGATCACGGCAACCAGTGCCTGAGCGAGCGCCGTCGCAAACAATGCGCGTGCCATACCATTTGGCTGGAAGCGCGCGATGATGGCACCGATGATACCTGTGGCGACCACGCCGGTATACATCAAGTCGGCGCGATCGCCGTCACGCCCGAGGACGCCAACGGCTCCGATCATCCAGAAGAGGAGGAATGGTGTCGCCAGCGCAAGGCCGACGGCGGATTTGTATGCGCTCTTGCCCGTCATCATCGATTTAGTCCTTCGGTTTGCCCTTTGTCATTAAGATATCGGCCTACCTCTTGTTCAGGTTGACCTGCCTAAAATCCGCCCTGGCCGGCCTGAATCGAAGTCATGAAACCGGAATGTGCGTGGCAACTATATTCAGAGCCATGACTTTGATCGTGTTCCATTAGGCCTCTATGCGGATGTCAACCGCGACAGACCGGTTTTGCGGCCCGTCCAATTCCGCAAATATGATCGACTGCCAGATTCCGCGCTCCACCTGACCGTCGCGCACCGGCAGCTGTACAAGTGAGCCAAGAAGCAGCGCTCGCAGATGGGCCGCGGCGTTGCCCCGCTCGCAATCGGAGTATCTGGGATCGTTGTGCCTCCAGCCTGTTCCGTCCGGCACCAGCAATTCTAAGAGCCTCTGACAGTCGGCCAGTAAAGCTTCCTGCCATTCGTTGAGAAATACCGCAGCGGTGGTGTGCATGGACCGGACCGTCACGATTCCGGAACCGACACCACTGGCCTTGACGGCGGCCTCAACCTGCGGGCTCAGGTCGTGAAACTCCAAGCGCTTCCGAGTGACGATGCTGAGTCGTTTAGAAGGTCTGTGGGTCTGCTTGGCTCCACTCGAGCCATCGGTCGCAGTACCCGAGCCGATGCGTGTGATGGGAGAAATCCTATGCATAACTGGAAAGTCCTTTCTTAAATTACGGGTTCATCCGACTGGGCCAAACCCCGCCTTTTCCGGTGCCGGTCAGAAGTCGGCGCATACTCCGCTGGTCATACCGGACGCCCTACGTCGGGAGTCGGGTCCGGAAGGGCGCCAAACCTCCGTTCGCGCCGGCGATATTCGGCCAGCGCTTTGTGCAGGTCTGTTTCTCCAAAGTCCGGCCACATCGTTTTAGTGAACAGGATCTCGGCGTCAGTGCACTCAGGGCCGAACAGGTCACTCAGCCTCTGTTCCCCACCCGTTCGAACCAACAAATCAACGGGCGGAAGCTTCGTGTCGTGGGATGCGTGTCTGACCGCTCTCTGGAGCGAGCCGTAGTCGAATGTGGCGTCGGCACGGAGGCCCCCGACGGCCTGCACCATGGTGTCTCGGACGGAGTAGTCAATAGCGAGCCGGAGACAAAGGTTCAGGCACTTCGCGGTAGCGCCTTCTAAATCCTCGACAGCCTCTCGGAGAGAGGCGCCGATGCGGTCCCTCCTCCCAAACACTTTCACCCGGATTCCGCGATTTACACAGGCGGCGGCTTCCGTTTGTAGGTAGTCGAGGAACAGGTCCATCAGGCGGTCGGTTTCCACCTTGGGACGCTTCCAGTTGTCCGCTGAGAATGCATACAGGGTCAGCACTCCGATTCCAAGGTCCAGCGCACCCTGCACCGTGCGCCGGACCGCCTTAACCCCCTCCGCATGTCCCACTGCCCGCGGCTGACCGCGGTGTTGAGCCCAGCGGCCGTTACCGTCCATGATGATGGCCAAGTGAGGTGCGGTGAATCCGGAAAACAAAGTACTTGGTAACGTAAAGTAACCTGGCAAAATTTTACTCTGGCCGCCGTGCGGAAGCAATCAAGGCTTCCATATGATCTAGATACCGCTCGAGCGCCCGGCGTCCTTTCGCAGTCAGCCTGTAGGTGGTTTTAGGTACGCGCCTGTCGAAGCCCTTCTTGCAGTCAAGGTAGTGCGCTTCCTCCAATTTACGACAATGGACGCTTAGATTCCCATCCGTCAAATCGAGAAGCTTCTTGAGCTCCCTGAACGAGAGTTCGGCGGTGGCGGCCAGCGCGCTGACGATCGCCAGGCGAGTCCGCTCATGGATCAGGCGGTCCAGATCCAGCGCTCTTCGTCCGCCGAGCGGCTGCACCCGCCGGGTTGAGGTTTGCGCCTGAGCTCTTTGATGATTTCGAAGCGCCCCTGATCTAGCCACCGTACCTCCGCGTAATGATCACTCCGAACACGATGTGCAATCCGCCGAATCCGAAAGCGAGCAGCGTGTCGTGCAGACCCGGGGGTGCAAACAAGGTCAACGCACCCAATAGCATGAAGCAAATGCCCATGACCGGCACAATCCGGACAGAAAAAGCGCCGCCCGTCGCGATACCGCATCCGTACAAAAGCAACCACGCGCCCGGAATGACCCAATGGAGCGGCTCGGCCCGGGCGAACGCGACGGTTAACACGCTCGCGGCCAGGAAGGGCGGCGCCATCCCGAATGCAAAATTGCGGATCGGGCGCAGAGAAGCGGGTGTCTCCAGCCGCCGGACCTTGGGAACCGTTGTTGCAGTCGCGATCAGAATGGCCACGGCGGCTTCCGCAAGCCATATGCCAAGCCAGCCGGTGAACCCTGTCTGACGGGAGCCGATCCAGGACGCACCAACCGCGGTCAGCCCGATCAGAATTGCTCCGCGTCCGGAGAGAGACGTGAACACCGCGGAGCGCTCCATCGTCTGCCGGATGAAGCGTAAGTTGGCTACCGCGCGGGTGTCCAAACCCACGGGCACTTTTACGCCGGCCGGCCCGAGGTGCGATGCTTCCATAGCCCCGACGCTAGCGCGGCGGCTTACTGTTGTCAAGTACTTTGTAAATTAAAGTAATCTGCTATCTGTCTGCTCTCGTCGCTGCCTTATAGCGCGAATTCGCAACGGGGCCGACAGACCGGCACGGAAAGGCATTGGGATGAAGTACCCTGCCCACCCCGCGAACTTCGGGCGTCGTGGGTGTCCCGCGGGAATTCCTGCTGTTGCAATGCGACGGGTGATCCTTCGCCATGGGATGGTGTGAGGGACTGAAGGAACGGATGCCGGTGCCGAAATTCTCGAGGTCAGGTCGTGAGCAATCCCGTTCTCGGACATCGAGAACTCCAGACTGCCAACCAATTGCGAACAACATAATGCCGAACACTCGGAAACAGCCGGTTTGAGCCCGAACCAGAACCCTTTGGAAGCGGCAATACTGGGTGTTTTCGAGGAACTCTCACGCCGGCCGAATGGCGCCCTCGCAGAACCCGCCCTTGTGAGATTTTCGATGGGATCACAAGGGTAGCTTCGGCGACATCATGAACCGTGGAATCCAACTTGAAATCGCTTGCGCGCTGTTGAACGATTGGGGTTCACGTCCTTCGTAGCATGAGTGTCTTCCCTCGGCCGACCAGTGAAACGAGCCGGCTTCGCAGGGCAGGGATTGACAACATCCACGGCTGATCGGCTGCCGTTGGGGTGTTATGTTGAGGTATTGAAGGCAGGAGTGCAGAATCCAGACAGGCGGCCAGGCTAACACACCCAAGACCGGGCCCAGAGGGCGAAGGGGCGGTTCGAGCAACTACGTCGGGGCGCCGGCGTATACAGTCACTTTATCGACCGCGTCCGGGTCGGGGGTTTGCCATGGGACCTACAACAACACTGGAGAGCAATACGATGGAACAGCAGAACTATATCGACGGCGGCTGGGTCCCCGCGGCGGATGGGCAGACGTTCGAGCAGCGCAATCCGGCCGACCTCGAACAGGTGACCGGGGTGTGGCCCAAGGGCACGCGGGACGATGCCAGACAGGCGATCGAGTCCGCGCACGCGGCTTTTCCCCAATGGGCCCGGATCGGCGTCTACCAGCGGGCGGAGTATCTGTCGCGGGCTGTCGCGGTGCTGAAGGGCAGGGTCGAGGAGATCGCGGCGACGCTGACCCAGGAAAATGGCAAGACCCTGGCCGAGTCGCGGACCGAAGTGCGGTCGGCGGTGCGCGAGATGGAGTATCAGATTGCTCAGGGATTGTCGATGTGCGGCGAGACCGTGCCCTCGGCCGAGGCTGGTGTCTTCGCCTATAGTGTGCGACGACCGTTGGGGGTGGCGGCTATTATCAGCCCGTGGAATTTTCCGTTCAACGTACCCGGCCGCAAGTGCACCCCCGCGCTGATCAGCGGCAATACCATCGTCTTCAAGCCCGCAAGCCTGACGCCGGGTGCGGGTCAGGCCTTTGTCGATGTGTTCGTCGAAGCCGGTCTGCCGCCGGGGGTACTGAACTTCGTTTGCGGTGGAGGGAGCACCGTTGGGGACGAGATGATCACCAATCCGCTGGTGGAATCGGTGTCCTTTACTGGATCGACCGGAGTTGGCAAGGGTATCCAGCAGAGCGTGGCCCCGACGCTGACTCGCACGCAGCTGGAGATGGGCGGCAAGAATCCGGTGGTGATCCTGGAAGACGCCGACCTCGACCGGGCGGCAGACGCGGTGGCCGTGGCGGCCTATGCCTGCGCCGGACAGTGGTGCACGTCGACGAGCCGGGCGATCGTAGTCGAGGAGGTGCGGGAGGTATTTACTGAGAAAGTACTGGAGCGGGTGCGGGCGATCCGGGTGGGCGACGGTCGTGGGGATGTCGATATGGGGCCGGTGTGTGGGTCGGACCAACTGGAGACGATCATGGGCTATATCGAAATCGGGCAGGGCGAGGGGGCCGAACTGGTCCAGGGAGGACAGCGGCTGACCGACGACGGCCTGGACCAGGGGTGCTTTGTCGCGCCGACGGTTTTCGCCGGAGTCAAACCGGAGATGCGGATCGCCCAGGAGGAGATCTTCGGGCCGGTGTTGAGTGTGATGGCGGCGCGAGATTTTGGCGAGGCGCTGGAGATGGCCAACCGGGTGGAGTTCGGGCTGTCGTCATCGATTTTCACCAAAGACATATCGCGCGCATTTCAGTTTCTGGACAAGACCGAGGTGGGGTTGACGCACGTGAATATGATGACGGCCTATCGTGAGCCGCAGTTGTCATTCGGAGGGGTGAAGTCGTCGGGGCACGGAATCCCGGAGTCGGGCAAGACGGGGATTGAATTCTTTACCGAGCACAAGGTGGCTTTTATCAACTATCTCTGATCGTTGTTGCGGGGGATGCCATGCAATCGAGAAACAAGATCGCGATCGTAACAGGGGCGGGTACCGGCATCGGCCGGGCTGCGGCCCTGGCATTGCTGGGCCATGGCTACCGTGTCGTTCTGGCCGGGCGCAGGAAGGAGCTGCTGGAAGCGACCGCCAGAGCCACGGATGCCGCCGCAGACCACGTCATGGTGGTCCCGACCGACGTGACAGCGCCAGGATCGGTGACCGGTTTGTTCGAAACTGTCGCAACGCGATTCGGCCGTGTCGACATACTGTTCAACAATGCCGGGATCTCCGGCGGGGGCCCGATCGAGGATATCTCGGTCGAAACCTGGCAGCGGGTGGTGGCGGTGAACCTCACCGGCGTGTTCCTGTGCACGCAAGCAGCTGTCCGTATGATGAAGCACCAGGAACCCCGCGGCGGTCGCATCATCAACAACGGTTCACTCTCGGCACACGTGCCACGGCCGGATTCCGTCCCCTATACGGCAACCAAGCATGCGGTGACGGGACTGACGCGATCCACGTCGCTCGATGGACGTAAATACGACATCGTCTGCGGCCAGATCGACATCGGCAATGCCCGGACCGAACTGGCCGAGGACATGATGGAGGGCGGTGCGCTTCAGGCGAACGGCAGTGTCGAATCCGAACCCTTCATGGATGTCGATCATATTGGATCCGCCGTCCTGTACATGGCCAACCTGCCGCTCGATGCCAACGTCCAGTTCATGACCGTGATGGCCGCCAACATGCCATTTATCGGACGCGGTTAGTCCGAGATATGGGACGGACACCTAATTCTCGAGCTCGGCAGTCATCACAGTGTGTTGACGGACCGAATTAGGTGTCCGTCCCACATCTCCCTTGACGACGATGTTTCCACTCTTCACCCTGCTTGCAGGTATGGCCACCGTGGTCGGGCTGATCATGGTGCTGCGGTTACATGCCTTTTTTGCCCTCCTCACGGCGGCCTTCGTCGTCAGCCTGTTGGCCCCGGGTGACTTCGCTCTCAAGATCGGCCGGGTCGCGACGGCGTTCGGATCGACGGCGGGCAGCATCGGCATCGTGATTGCCCTCGCGGCCGTGATCGGGATGTGCATGCTGGAAAGCCGTGGGGCCGACCGAATCGTTCGCTGGTTCCTGGCCGGATTTGGTGTCGATCGTGCGGATGCGGCGTTGCTCGCCAGCGGTTTCGTCCTTTCCATTCCAGTGTTCTTCGATACGGTGTTCTACCTGCTGATCCCGCTCGCCCGTTCGATGTTCCTTCAGACGGGAAAGAGTTACGCCAAGTACGTCATGGTCATTGGTGGCGGAGCGATCATTACGCACAGCCTCGTGCCTCCGACCCCGGGTCCGCTGATCAACGCCCAGAATCTGGGTGTCGATCTCGGCACCATGATCATCGTCGGCCTTCTCGTTGCAGTTCCGGCGGCGATCGGAGGCATCCTTGTGGCAGGTTGGCTGGATGCACGCCTCGAAATTCCCATGCGCGGGCTCGGAGAGTCTGTGGCACAGGAGCCGCTAACGGACGATCAACTTCCGGGCCTTTCGGTTTCCCTGCTGCCGATTGTCCTGCCCGTCGTCCTGATTACGACCAACACCATCGCGCAGGCCACTCGGCCCGACGCCCCGGTGGCGGAGTGGACCGCGATTTTGGGCAACCCGAACCTTGCGATGTTCGCCGCGGCGATCGCCGCCCTGATGCTTTACGTGGCGCGGCGCCGACCGGAGCGCGCGCAGTTTACGCATCAGGTGGAGCACTCGCTGATGAGCGGAGGACTCATCATCCTGATTACTTCGGCCGGCGGCGCGTTCGGAGCGATGCTCGAGGCGGCGGAGATCGGACCGGCGATTGAGAGTTTCTTCGGTAGGAGTGCCCCATCCGGAATGGCGCTCCTGTTGGCCGGCTTCTTCATGGCCAGCCTGCTGAAGATCGCTCAGGGCTCGAGCACGGTATCCATGATCACGACCTCGGCCATGCTGGGAGCGATGATCGTTCCCGACACCCTCGACTTCCACCCGGTCTACGTGGCCACCGCGATTGGAAGCGGGTCGATGGTCGGTTCATGGATGAATGACAGCGGCTTCTGGATCGTCTCGAAAATGGGGGTTCTGACTGAAGCCGAAACGTTCAAAACCTGGAGCGCAATCGCCGCCACCGTCGGCGTTGTCGGTATGCTCACCACGGTTGCGCTCGCGATTCTAGTACCCCTGGCATGAATGTGGGTGATGCACGGACTGCCAGGTATATCGGCCAGGACAGACTGCAAGGGCGGACAACACCCCAAAATGCAATAGCCTCGCGATGCATCCTGCCACTCCTCGCATCCGGAATCACTTCGTTTTGAGCCGTTGGTCATCAATCGATTCTTCTTGACCGGCCGACGCCCCCACGACATCCTGATTTCTTCCTAACTGCAACACGAGTTTTACTATGACTGACGTTTTCACATTCAAGGAGGAATGATACATGCGACCGGTATTATCGTTGATGGCAGGGATGCTGATCTCGATTCTGATTCAGAGTCCAGCGCATGCCGCTCCAATTACAATCAAATTTGACCATGCGTCCCTCTTTGCAGCGGGTATCAGTAGTTCAACCACAGGAGTCAATTTAGAGAATGCGATCAATAGTCTCGTATTGAACCCGCACGGCGTCACCCTAGAGGTAGCCCTGCACACGGGAGCCACGCCGGCGCAGGACGATTTCAGCATTGAAGGTCCGGGCATCACGATCATCGGCGGTGCGGGCTTTATCCTGCGATTCAACAATGACATGAAGGACGTACGCGTGCGATTCGGGAACCACAAAGATAATGGCCTGCGTACGTTGTACGCTTTCGATCCTCAGATTGACTTCACCCGAAGCGCGACAAATTTTTCGCAGAACACGAACGGTAACGCCACTGGATTTACGCTGCCGCTCAGCCCTAATATTGCTCAACTCAGTGGGACAGTCACTCCCGCGGGCCCGCTGGACCTCACCGCATCCGATCCCGGGGGGCGGATCTCCTCTGTTTGGGCCGACACAAACTTCTTCCTCACATCGCTGGAGGAAATTGAGTTTGATGTCGCTCCTGCATCCGTCCCCGAACCTGCGACGCTGACGTTGTTAGGCGCGGGGCTTGGACTGACCGGTCTGGCCCGGTGGCGACGCCGACGGACGTGAATCTGGCAATCAGACTACTGGCGATACAGATCGAGGGCCGTTGCACCTGATTTCCGATTCATTGACGCCGTATCCGCTGTCCGCAAAGCGGGATCAACGGTGTAGCAGGACGCTTAGCTGTTGGCCCAAACCCATCCCTGTGGGTCCTGCAGTCGGTTTGCCCGGATGCGTTCTTAGTAACCTTTTGCATCCATCCCGGTGAGGAATCGGCTTCTGGCGCAGGAACAACTCCCCTAAGAATTCAAGTCTAGAAACGGTGGGTATAGACCAGCTTGGACGCCATTTGACGGTCGACCGTACTGAAACCGCCCACCGGATCGCTCAGCCAGTTATGGCTGTAGACCAGGTCGAGGTCGTTGCCGGGATTCAAAATCCAGCGCATTCGCGCCTGCCAGCCCAGGTTCCGGCTGTCGGTGTCGGTTTGGATATTGTTGGCCAGCGCGATCCACGGGCTGAGCTGGACACGGGTTACTCGTTCTAAAGTCGAACTCGCAAAAGTTATACCGGTACTGGATTCCCGCGGCCAGAACGACAGCGTCATCCGGCCCCATGCTGAAATCGCGTTCAAGCCTTTCAAACTCCCGGTCAATGTCGAAGCCGAAGTTGTCGCCGGAATGCAAGTTCATCTGGAACGGGCCAATGTTGATTCTCTGCGACAACATCACGTTGCGACTGTCGCTGGTGTGGCTCATCCCCGCCCTCCATATGAACTGGCGGATAACGGGATGGTTCTCGGGGCGGGGCCCGAACCGGACAAAGGAATTGTATTCCTTGATGCCTGTCCTGTTGACGAAACCCGCGGCCGGAGCAAAGTTGCTCTGGCTTTCGGTGAAGCCGATTCTGCCCCCACGAGATTGGTGAAATAATTCATCGACACTCCGAAACACGCGTTATTTCCCGTATCGCCGGATTTGGCGCCGGGTTGATCGTCATTTGCAGTTGACGGATCCGGAGGAAATCGGCCGCCACTTAAAGAGGACGGTCCGATCCGACGAGTCCCTGCATCGGGATGTGTGGAACTGGTAGGATGGTCAGCTGACGCAGGATCCATTCCAGCGATCGCTGTCGGGAGGATCCGCCCTGGATGATCCATGGAAAAGGTTGCGGATCCGGAATACGCCGGAGCCGGGCGCGAGTCGACCCGATGTTTTGATCAAGATGTTAGAAACGGGGTGGGTAGCCTGACCAACGTGTGATGGGGTCAGGTGTGATCTGGGGGCAATTTCCCGGGGAATCGGAATCGATGAGTACGGCGGACACTCATGTGCTTGAGGGCTTGAACTTCGACAATCGTTTCACCCGGGAGCTGCCGGCTGATCCGGAGACCACCAACGCGCGGCGTCAAGTGTACGGCGCCTGTTATTCCCGAGTCCGGCCCACACCGGTGGCCCAGCCTCGGCGGGTCGCCATCGCCCGCGAAGTGGCCGAAGAACTTGATCTCACACCTGAGGATTGCGTCTCGCCGGAGTTTACGGAAGTGTTTTCGGGCAATCGAGTGCTCGAAGGCATGGATCCTTATGCGACCTGCTACGGCGGTCACCAGTTCGGACAGTGGGCGGGACAGCTTGGAGATGGACGCGCGATCAATCTCGGAGAAACGGTCAACAGCCGGGGTGAGCGGAGGACTTTACAGCTTAAGGGCGCCGGTCCCACGCCGTATTCACGGACGGCGGACGGGCTGGCGGTGCTGCGCTCTTCGGTGCGGGAGTTCCTGTGCAGCGAGGCGATGCATCATCTCGGAGTGCCGACGACCCGGGCTCTCAGCCTGCTGACCACGGGAGAAGCCGTAGTCCGTGACATGTTCTACGACGGTCGTCCCAGGGAGGAACCTGGAGCCGTCGTCTGTCGTGTTGCGCCATCATTTTCGCGGTTCGGCAGCTTTCAGATTTTCGCGGCTCGGAAAGATCCAGCCGTGCTCACCCGGTTGGTCGACTATACGATCCGGACGGACTTCCCCCATCTTGGCAAGCCGTCGCCGGCGGTCTATCTTGAGTGGTTTCGCGAGGTCTGCCGGAAAACAGCCCAGATGATCGTCCACTGGATGCGGGTAGGATTTGTCCATGGCGTCATGAATACGGACAACATGTCAATCCTCGGACTCACGATCGACTATGGCCCTTACGGTTGGCTGGAGAACTTCGACCCCAACTGGACTCCCAACACGACTGACGCCGCAGGCCGGCGGTACCGGTTCGGGAACCAGCCCGAGATTGCCCAATGGAATCTGGCTCAGTTTGCACAATCCATCCTGTCGTTGGTTGGTGATGTCGAGCCGTTACAGGATGTCCTCAACGGATATACCCGCGACTTCCAGGTCGGCTGGCAGGCGATGATGGCCCAGAAGCTGGGCTGGCGGCAGTTCGAGCCCGACACCGACGCCGGCCTGGTTTCCGAACTACTGGCGATTCTTGAAGTGGTGGAGACTGACATGACGGTCTTCCACCGCCGATTGGCCGAGATCGATGTCGGGTCGGCCGCTTCGAAGCAGCCCCCCGACGCGTCGCCGATCGAACTGCTGATGGACGCTTACTATGTCCCCGATCAGTTAACCTCCGACTACCGCGCCCGCCTCGGTGTATGGATACGGTCTTACGGGGATCGCGTACGAAGAGACGCCATGGCGCGCCATGAACGCACGCGGCGGATGAACGCAGTCAATCCCAAGTACGTCCTGCGAAACTACCTGGCCCAGTTGGCCATCGACCGGGCTGAACTGGGTGACGACTCGATGATTCATGAACTACTGGACGTGCTGCGGGATCCCTACGGCGAACAGCCCGGGCAAGAACACCTGGCTGCAAAACGTCCCGACTGGGCACGGCACCGCGAGGGTTGCTCCATGCTGTCTTGCAGTTCGTAGGCGCGGACTGGGGCAGCAGAACCTGGGGTATGACCGGAATCCAGCAAGTGGTCCGTGCTACGGCCGCATGTCAGCCGCCTTTGTTCGTTGAGGTCGCACCCATTGATGGCTGGTGCGGGTTCATATCACTCGAGGAGGTGTGGAATGTCGAAAACTGCGGTCAAAGGCTCGGGCACTGTGGATGATCCCTGGATTTTGAGGACGCCGCCAGGCAAGTCGGAATACCAGATGTACCGGGACGAATCATCGGATCCAACCAGGTTGGTGTGCATCGTCGGCAAAACGAATCTGAGCTACCATCTGCGATGTATTGAAGACCTGCATGCCATGCTCACTAAGCACGGCGATTGGATGTTGCTTGGAAGCTCAGACGAACAGAAACTTCCGACAGAAGGTACCGTTGAGGCCTGGGCGCGCTCAGCGAAAAACCCGGTGCGGGGCTGGTACGGTCTGAAGAAGGGGCTGCGGGGCAGGTTCGCGATGTATGTCCCGCCGCTGATGGAAGCACTGGGGCTCGTTGAACTGGAACACAATGCGCGGGGCAACCGGATGCGCGCGATCTAAGCCGAGGCCGTGTCCCGGCCGGGCTGTCGTCAAACGATGCCATTGGGTGTCGTTTGTGGTACCGGTGATGCCGGATTCCTATCCCGGTGGCCGCCTTGTGCGCCTGCAACCCGGTGACGGCTGCGGGGGCCCAGATGTTGATTTTATTGCGCGGGTCGAAGCAGACGGCCGATTGGTCGAAGCCTGCCGTGTGATCGTAGTGCGAGTGGGTGCCGAACACGAACAACTCGCGGTCATCGCGACTGCCCCACTTGGTCACGATGTCTTTGGCGCACACGCGAAATCCGCTGCCGCAATCGATCACGATGTCGAAACCGTCCGCCGTTTCGATGCGCACGCAGGTGGTCCAGCCCCCGTAGACACGGGGTTCCTGGATCGCGAAACGCGACCGGTATGCCCGGAGCGTTGCCCGTTCCGGGGGGCCGCCCAGAATGTCTTCGATGCGTGCGTTGATGTGGCCGCCGGCATCGGTGTGGCGCCGAAGATCGGCCAACACTTGCGCCAGTAGGTCGTGATCGGAGACCGCTCGCGATGCGAGCCGTTCGGTTCGAGATGGGAAGATCGACCCGCTCCCCTGTACACCGTAAGAGTGGATGCGAAGATTCTGGATATCGCTCATCGACTGCACGCGCTCCGATTCCGCCGGAAACCGTTGGCAGTGGCCCGCCGGTCGGGTCCGGTGTTACGAGCCCGGCATGCGGGGCCGACCGGATCTGTGACGGCCCCAGTCTTAAACATTAACGTCTATTGAATCAAGGGTTTAATGAGAAATGGCACTGTCGTAACTGTCTGCTAACCTTCCCGATCAACCCGCAATGCGGCTTTGGCGGCATCCGGGGACCGCCGCCGGGTCGTCGTCCAGGGTTCATCTCACGAATTCCAGCCCCGTGCAGTCCGACCCGGGCCCTCAAGACACCGGCTACGGTCTATAGATTTTCGGCATGCCCGGAACCTCTTGTTGTCTATTGTTTTGATCACTGTTCCATCTAGTTTGTGGATCTGACATGGTGGCTGGAGGACTCGATCTGTCTTGGACCCATGCCATCAGGGGACAAGAACATAGGCATGGGAATGGCACGCAGCTTGCTTCTATTTGAGCCGATGTCAGTCGATCGTAAATCCAGCACTCATAAAGATCATTCGGAAGGCACCCGATGCCGCGCTGACCGGCGACGGTGCCGATTTGACCGCAACCGTTTTTTCCATGGAGCCGTGTGAACGTATGAATTCTTCAACATTAAAGATCGGTGTGATTGGGTACGGGTACTGGGGACCCAACGTCGTACGCAATTTTTACAACGCACCGAACGCGACTGTGACGATGGTATCGGACCTGAATCCGAAAGCCCTGCACCGGGTTCGCCAGATGTACTCTTCAATGGAAGTTACGACTGAAGCTGACGAGATCCTCACGAACCCAGAAATCGACGCCGTCGCAATCGTGACCCCGATCTCGCATCACTTTGCGCTCGCCAAGAAGGCCCTTGAGAACGGTAAGCACATTTTCGTTGAAAAACCGTTTACCGGCTGCGTGGCTGACGCGGAAGAGTTGATCGAGCTTGCGGAACGGAAAAACCTGAAGATCATGGTCGACCACACGTTCCTGTTCACGGGCGCTGTCCGTAAGCTCCGCGAGTTGATCGAAGACGAAACGCTGGGTCGCCTGTACTACTACGATTCCACGCGGGTCAATCTCGGCCTGTTTCAGCACGACGCGAACGTGGTGTGGGACCTTGCGCCCCACGATCTTTCAATCATCGACCATCTGATCCCAGGGCAACCAGAAGCCATCGTTGCGACCGGAGAAAATCACGTGAATGGCATCGACGACATGGCGTACATCACGATGTACTTTCCGGACAAAGTCATCGCACATCTCAACATCAATTGGCTCTCACCGGTGAAGGTCCGGACCACGATGATCGGGGGCGAGAAGAAAATGCTCCTGTGGAACGATCTTGAAGCCGACGAGAAGATCAAGGTTTACGATAAGGGTGTCGAACGCTCGGATGATGGTGATGGAGGTTACGATCTCCGGGTTAACTACCGGGCTGGCGATATGTGGGCTCCTCGTGTCGAGCAGATCGAGGCCCTTGCCGCAGAAACGCGGTATTTTGTCGACTGTATTTCGAATGGGGAAACCCCGTTTAACGATGGCCATGCCGGGCTGCGGGTTGTGAGGATGCTTGAAGCGATCGACCAGTCCATGGCGCAAAAGGGAAAGATGGTCTACTGTCCATCAAATTCGGAGATGGTCGCCGCTGCA
Organism: Terriglobia bacterium; assembly: GCA_965263045.1. GTDB lineage: Bacteria > Acidobacteriota > Terriglobia > 20CM-2-55-15 > 20CM-2-55-15. Next base: position 763,303 of record CBDHGK010000041.1, on the reverse strand, counting down.
TCAGGGTGATTGCCGCGATACGCTGAATCGGAACCCAACACAGGCTTCGTCTCAGGCCTTCTATTTGTCGCAAAGGATCCGACGGTCCCGGGTGCAGCCGAGTGCGCCCGGGTCAACTTGCTTCCCGTTTCCATCCGGACTTCAGACCCTGTCCAGACGCACCTCACAACCTCGCCTTCGACCTCAATTCGCGATATCCTACGGCCTTACCCGCATATCTCACGAGTTGTCTGCTCCAGCGCCGGAACCATCCGCCAGTGCCCGGTTGCGCTTGGTCGGGCTCTTCAACGTACTGTAAAGTACGCCTCCGTCGCCCGGCTGGCGCGCCTTGCCCTGACGGCGCCTCCGGCGCTTCGCGACGAAAACCCGTGAGAAATGCGGGTTATCGTCCTGCGTGAGATCTTCTCCGATTGCCGTGTCATCTGCACCCGGTTCTGAGAGAGCACACCATGGTGCGGACCGTCGCTGGACGGCGGGCAACAGACCCCCGAATGCTGTCGCTGAGGGATCCACCGACGGTCGCGGTGCGGGTTGAACATCGACTGAAGCGCCGGAAATCCCTCACGCAGACTTCAATTTGTTCAATGTGCCGGGTTGTCGATTTACGCTCCCCGATCGCTTACCAGAATTGCCATTGTCCGGAGCCCATAACATAGACGCCCAGCAGGAAGTTGGTGACCAGGTGGGCCGCAATACAGTCCCAGATATTGCGCGTCCGGAGCATCAGCCAGCTCACCAGCGAGAACCACACCAGTGACGCGAACAGTTCACCGGGGTGCATCAGCATGGGGACGGCCGTGCCGGCTATGAGCGCAGGCCAGCCGACCTGTCCGATGGGCAAGGTGGGCCAGCGGTCGGGATCCTGGACATAGCGGATCAGAAACCCGCGGAGAAACATTTCTTCAGCCACCGAAATTGCAAGCGCCAGACCGAAGAATCGGACAACGAGAAAAGTGTAGGCAAGCGCCGGGCGTTGGCCGAGAGCTTCGAGGGGGTTGTAGCCGACGCGTGCCCCACTCCCCGTGAGCCAGCCGAGGGGAAGCCACTGTTCCAGATTCAGATGGACCAGTCCCACCCAGGCCACCACGCCAACAACCCCCACACCGAGCGCCAGTAGGCTGACCCTGATGGGGAACACGCGGTACGCGGGCCATACGAAGACGAGTGCCAGCGTTGTCAGGAGAATCTTGCATGTGTAAACGACCGGATAAGACTGGTATTGGATCAGGTCGAAGAACTTGGAACCCGCCGGTTGGCTGACTTCGAGCGTGCCGACCAGCATGAACACGGACAGTGGCAGGAGAAAAGCGAGGAGAGGATAATCCTCGAGCAGCCTCTGACGCACAGAGCCGCTCCAGAGTTGGTTGGAATGGGATCGGCCGGCCGTCATTCACTCAGTCTGCCAGCGTCCACGGGACCATGACAATCCCATCTTGATCAGAAACCGCCGCTGCTTCCGTGGTGCCCGATACCGCTGGAGCGCACGTGGCCTCGGGTTGTCAGTGGCCTGCAACAGAGACATCGCCACTGGCCCCGGAGAATGCTCGACTGGATTCGATGGATCCGGCGCCGGGGCAGAGGACTGGGAAAAAAGGCCGGTTAGAACGCTGATTCCGACAGCGCATTGCTGAGTGCCCCTGTGATGGCAAGGTCATCGCGGATCTGATTCAACAGATCCAGGTTTACGGAGTCCGCGCCCACGAGAAACAGTATGTTGGGGATGATGCGGCGACTCAGATTGACCAGGCGCCGGACGCGCACATCGAATGGCTCGGCTGGAAGTGGAGCGACATTGATCCGGGGCGGCTCGGTACCAGAGTTAACCAGATCCGTCAGCCGAAGGGTGGCTGCTTCGAGGTCGTCGGCCCGTTCGCCCAGCCCGTCGGGCGACCCATTCTCGGAAATCGAAGCGTAATAGAGTTCTTCAAGGCGTAACGCGAAGGCTTCGGTTTCTTCCAGCAGGCGCTGCATGCGGGGTTCGGAAGTTTCAGCGCGCGCCGAATCGAAGTCTTCCGACATCTCTTCGACCAAGCGTTGAAGCATGTCGCCGAAGTTCGGTAGCGTCGTGGCCGTTCCGTACCGGGTGTTGCCCAGACGCCCTTCATTTCTCTGGCTCTTCAGAGCCACAGGCAACGCGCCGATAGAAAGTACCAGGACAACCGAAATAATTGCACGCTTGAATCTCATAGCCATTCTTGCAGGATAGACTCATCGGGCGCAGTGTGACAAAGGAAAACGGATGTCGTGCCATAGACCGGGCGGTCCGGGGCATGGGTAACATTCGTCTCGACCCAGCGAATCCCCCCTTTCCGGAACTTGAGAATCAAACCCATCACTTTCAGTGATCGAATGGATGAATTTCGCAGAGGTCGTTCAGCCCTCGGTTGTCGAGGGACCGGGTCAGGTTCCTGAAGAAGCGGGTCGGTCGAGCGATGCACGCCGATCCGGGTCTTCGTTCCGGGAATCGCTTTGTCGGGCCGCTCAGAAAAAACGGTATCATGTGCGCACCTGGATCCATAACTCTCACAGATGCGTGTCTCAAAAGGAGGGGTCATGACGAAACGCGTGTTCCATGTTGCCGCTCTGGTTCTTTCGAGCGTCTGGGCATTGCCGGCCCTGGCGCAGTTGCCGGTCCGTCATGTTCTCCCGGTCACGATTGCCAAGCAGATGGCCGAGGTTGCGACCCAGACTTGCTCGGAAATGGGTTACAGCATTTCCGTTCATGTCGTGGACACCGCCGGCGACACTCTTGTGGCCTATCGCGGCCAGGATTCCGGAGTGCACACCTTCGTCAACAGCTTTCGCAAGGCCTATTCCGCAATGACGTTTCGCCGGCCATCTGCGACCTTCGGTGAACGCCTGGAAGCCGGCGAAACCGGTGCCCAGCTGCAACTGATGCTGCCCGACATGGCGGGCCAGCAGGGGGGACTCCCGATCCGCGTCGGCGAGGAAGTAATCGGAGGTATCGGTGCTTCCGGAGCAGGCATGGGCGCAGATTCGAGGTGTGTTCAGGCCGGTTTGGACGCGGTCACCGAAGATTTACGCTAGCAGCCCGTGGCACAAGTCTCAAGGGCCGCGCTCAGGGGTCTTCGGGTTGCAGGCGCGAAGTGAGGAGCGGAACGATGTCTTTTCATCGTGACCGACGAAGGACAAAGCCTGCGGCCCGAACCCCCCTGCGCCCATAGGGTTACGGCGAAACGGGGCCGTCTTCGTTGTCGCCGACTCCTCGCAATGAATGAGCATTGCAGTGTCGTCGCCTCCTAGAATCCGGCCCCGTTTGGCCGTAACGCGGCCCTTGAGACTTGTGCCACGGGCTGCTAGTGGTCCCCGTCTAACAGACTGTACCTTATTCAGATCGTTCCCCGAGCCAGACCGACACACTGCGGCTTCGGCCAAGCCGTTCGAGTTCCTTCCGCACAGGGATTTCCGATCTAATGGGCATTATTTTCCGCATATATGATCAGAAATGGGACAGCTAGAGCCGTTACGTTAATTGTGACGGACTACACTAGCGCCTCTGAGACGAGGTTTCGTCAGGGCACGTTGCGGAGATGGTGGACGGATTCTGCCGTATAGCCGTGAGCAACGGGCTCACTGTCGGGCGAGGCGACTGACGTGTTATTTTGCCCGATCATGAAACACTTGATTGCACTCCTTCTGGTCGGCGGGTTGTCGTGTCCCGTACTTGCCAGAGCCGGGCTGCAGCAGGCGACGACGGAGGACTCACCGGTGCTCCGCGCTGTTCGACTGGAGGTTGGCGAGGAAGTCACCATCGATGGACGTCTGGACGAAGTGGCGTGGCGACGCGCCCCGCTCACCTCCGACTTCAATCAATCCGAACCTGAGACCGGCCGGCCGGCCACCGAGCGCACAGAAGTTCGCATCGTTTTCACCGAAGATAGCCTCTATATCGGAGTTGAACTCTATGATTCCGAGCCGAACCGCTTGCTCGGCAACCAGATGGTTCGTGACGGCGCGCTGACGGCGGACGACCGTTTCATGTGGATGCTCGATCCGTTTTACGACCAGAGCAGCGGCTATTTCTTCGAGATCAATCCGGCGGGTGCGATGGGGGATGCGCAACTGGTGCCTGCCCAGGGTGGTGGTGGCTTCGGCATGACCGAAAATCGGGCGTGGGACGGAATCTGGACAGCGCAAGTCACGCGCCACGATGAAGGATGGACCGCAGAAATCGAGATTCCGTTCCGCACGCTGAATTTCGATCCCCAGGCGGAAGCCTGGGGCGCCAATTTTCAGCGCACGGTGCGACGCAAGAACGAAGAGAGCTTCTGGAGCGGATGGGGTCTCAATCAGGGACTCTTCAGCCTGCCGGCGGCAGGCCGGCTCGAAGGCATCCGCGATGTGAGCCAGGGGATGGGCCTGGATATCAAACCCTACCTGATCGGAAGCTATGCCAACTCACCGGGAAGCGATATGCCATCCACGTACGACGGGGACGCCGGTCTCGACTTTTTCTATAATCTTACGCCGCAGCTCAAGGCCAACTTCACCTTCAATACGGATTTTGCGCAAACCGAAGTCGACGACCGCCAGGTGAATCTCACTCGCTTTCGACTGTTCTTTCCTGAGAAGCGCGATTTCTTTCTCGAGGGCGCCGGCAACTTCGATTTTTCCCGCGACCCGGCCGGCAATCTGAGCGCGTTTTTCTCACGGCGCATCGGCCTCACCGAAAACGGACAGCCGCAGAAAATCGACTACGGTGGAAAGTTGACGGGGCGTGCCGACGAGTTTGACCTGGGATTCCTGCAGGTCCGAACGGCCAGAGACGGCGCGGCAGCCGGCGAAGACTTTACTGTGCTGCGTACCAAACGCAATTTCTTCAACGAATCCTACGCCGGCCTCATATACACACGGCGTGCGACGAGAGAATCGAATCTTCCGGATCGACACACGATCGGCGCGGACGTTCAGATCGCAACCTCGCGGTTCCGGGGATCGGAGAACCTGCGATTCGTGGGCTACTACATGAAAACACCGAATGCCGCGATCGAGGGTGACAACTCGGCTTACGGTGCGCGCGTGGATTATCCCAACGATCTCTGGGTCGCCAATGTCTTCTATCGGGTGATTCAAAGGAATGCCGCTCCGGCCGTCGGATTTGTCGACGGGAACGATTACCGCAAACTGACGCCGCGCGTTCTCTTTCGTCCCCGTACCACCAACAACCGTTGGGTCCGCCAGGTTGGTGTGGGCGTCAGGGCGGACCTGTTTACCGACGACACCGACGGCAGATGGGCCGAACGCAGCTACCATTTCACTTTGATGGATGTGAGTTTTCATTCGGGTGACCGGGTGCACGTCGTGGTCTCCCGACTCTATGAAAACCTGGTGCAGGATTTCCGGATCGGCGCTGGGATTATCCTTCCAGCCGGATCCGAACACAGCTACGCCCGCTACGCGATCGGCGTCAGTACCGCTCCCCGAAGGAAAATTTCAGGTGTCGCCGATACCACGTTCGGTACCTTCTATTCCGGGCACCGGCGCGGGTTGTCCGTCGCTTTGAACATGCGACCCCGGTCCGGTCTGTTTGCGGCGCTCGGCGCCTCGTTCAACCGGGTCGAACTCGCCGAGGGAAACTTTTCCACCAAGACCCTCCGGGGGATCGTCAACTTACAGTTCAGTCCCTTCATCTCGATCTCGAACAACGTCCAGTACGACTCGGTGAGTCGCGTGCTCGGCTGGCAGCTTCGTTTCCGATGGATCTTGAAGCCGGGTAACGATATTTACCTTGTTTGGTTGAACAATGCGCTGGATTCGGGTGACGGGTTGACGACGCTGGACCGCAGCCTGGCTACGAAGTTGGTCTATACGCACCGGTTCTAGTGGCCCGGGCCACCCGAACGCGGGTCCCGATTCGAGTAGTACAGGCCACTGGTCAAAAGTACCGACGGGCGACTTCCGGATCACATTCGAATTGCAGTAACTCGAACCCGGGCGCATAGTCCCATTCAACACGACCCGTTGTAGGTTCGGCCAGGTACTCAGGATCTTCAAGCACGAAGCTGACGGTCAGACGAGTTGCATCCTGGCCGAGCGCATACCTGTCAATGAGATGCTTCCCCGCTCCGGAGCGGTACACCTTCGAGATTGCCCAATCGATGGTCTGCGAAATTTGTCGTGTCAACGACTAAAACGTCATCCTCCCACCAGCCGATCGAATGGCCCTGGTTGGACTGCTCGCCGTTGTCGGGATGTCCGCGTCCATCCATATACACGATCCGATCGACGCTGAAAAATTCACTGCGAATAATCACGGAATCTTCGCTCACTTCGATTTCGTTCAAATAGGGCAGAACAGCTAGAAATGGCGCTGTATGCGGGATGCAGATCGACGCCGGGCTATCGGATTCGCTATAGGCTGCCTGCGCCGTTCGACCCTTCTCGGTCAGTAGGCCATAGTCGATGTTCCGCCCGTTAAAGCCGCGCATCGCGTCCCACAGTCCCGAAAGACTCGACGCGCGCGACCGCGTTTCCACCCCACCCGACCGGGGGGTCAAGACGGAACCATCTTCAGTGGCTACCGATACGACCAATGCGTGGTTTCGTTCAGCATTCCTGTCAGGATGCGCCCGAAGCGTGATTCGATCCCCGGGGGCTAAGGATTCCGCGGTCCAGCCGTTCCGGATCAAGATAGACGTTGGATCGGTTTCGACGAGCCATTGCTGTTCCTCGCCCGCATCATTCGTCGCCCCGATGTAAACGTAGACGTGTGGGTTTCCCTAGTCGACTCGATTCACTGTGCCCTGGAGGACTACGACGGAACCCAGATCGAATCCTGCGGGGCTGTGATGAGCCCACAGGGAAGAGGCGCACACAACTGTACCGACAATGACCGGCAGCATGGGTCGCATGATGCATCTCCTTGTGCACTGGATCTGTTCCATAAGCGGACTTTAGCAGTCGGTGGAAGAAGTGTCGAGGGCCGCGTTACGGCCAAGCGGGGCCGGATTCCAGGAGGCACCAACGTGACGACACGAAGTCGCGTCGACGCTGCGATGCTCATTCATTGTGAGGAGTCGGCGACACCGGTCGCCGGGGAGTTGACAGTGTTCTTGCTTATCACTCCCAGCTGTAGTTATATCTAGTCGGATTTTTGCAGTCCTGTTGGCCGGGAAATATGGCGATGGTGTCCGCCCGGCGGCCCGGCCGCGACACGATCGTGCCTGCTGAAGGTACGCGGAGGATGGAGAAAGTGGGGCAGACGCGTGATATGTTGGGCGCGGGTTGGAGGAGAGGTCCGTTCATCGGGGCCCCGGACCCGATCGACGGGTCTGAACGCCAGGCGAGCCGGGAAGCCCCGCCGATTGTGCCCACATCGCAGCGAGACATGTATCGTGAAGGCGGCCGATCAATTCGAAGGATTAACAGAGCCACTCTGTAGAATTAATACGATCGTTGGGTACTTTGCCCATCGTGGAGGTGCGCTATGACAGACAAGCTGAAGCAACCAGAGTTCATTCAGGTCAACGAAGACGATCTCAAGCCTGGCCATCGCTGGAATCGTCCGCTTCAGGCGCCCGGTACGACCCAGGTCGATTTTGAGGAGCGCGTTGATTTTCGCCGCCTTCACCGGTATCGCCTGGCCCGTACGCGCCAACAACTTGCGAAGTCGGGCCTGGGAGCGGTGCTCTGTTTTGAGCAATCCAACATCCGATACATCTCCAGCACCGTCATCGGAGAGTGGGCGCGTGACAAGTTGCTGCGGTATAGCCTCCTCACGGGCACCGGTGATCCGTGGGTTTGGGATATGGGTTCGGCTGTGCTCCACCACAAACTCAACTGCCCCTGGCTCCGGGAAGATCACATGCTTCCCGGCAATCCGGGAATGCGCGGGGCAATCGAGCCGGAAGTGGGTTTGTTCAGGCTCGCAGCAAAGGAAATCAAGGAGATTCTTCGAAAGGAAGGCGTCGCTGACATGCCATTGGGTGTCGATCTGGCCGAACTCCCGATGATATTCGCCCTGCAGGAAGAAGGCATCGACGTGCGCGATGGCCAGCAGACGATGCTCGGCGCCCGCGAGGTCAAGAGCCACGACGAAATTACGCTGCTCAACATCGCCGCGAGCATGGTTGACGGAGTATACCAGGACATCGCTGCAGCGCTGAAGCCTGGAGTCAAGGAAAGTCAGATCGTATCGCTCGCGGCAGGGCGGTTGTACGCGATGGGTTCGGACTGCGTTGAAGCGATTAACGCTATTTCCGGAGAGCGATGCAGCCCGCATCCACACAATTTCACGGACCGGCTGATCCGTCCCGGCGATCAGGCCTATTTCGACATCATTCACTCGTTTATTGGCTATCGTACCTGTTACTACCGCACATTCACGGTCGGCAGTTCGACCCCGGCGCAGCGAGACGCATACAAGCGGGCGCGGGACTGGATGGATGGAGCGATCTCCATGCTAAAGCCCGGTGTCGGGACCGACGAGGCGGCAAAGATGCTGCCCGAGGCCACAGAGATCGGCTTCGAGAGCGAGATGGCGGCCTATGGCCTCAACTTCGGCCACGGACTTGGACTGGCGCTACACGAGCGGCCGCTGATTTCGAGGGTCAACTCGCTCGTCAAGCCCAACGAGTTGAAGGAAGGGATGGTGTTTGCGGTCGAAACTTTCTGTCCGGCCACAGATGGAGTTTCCGCAGCGCGGATCGAGGAAGAGGTCGTCCTGACTCCCGATGGAGCCAAGATCATCACCCTGTTCCCGGCAAAGGAGTTGCCCGTCGCAAATCCTTATTAGCCAGCCCGTCGTGACAGGCATTGCTGATCGCGGCACCGTCGCCTGCTGCACACGAGTGGGTTTCCCTGGCCCTCCGAGCCTTCGGGTCTGGGTGGGTCGGGGGGACCAGGCGGGGAAACGGCGATTGAGCACCGGAGAGCAGTGGGTTTACAGCTTTGCCCTGATCGTGAACCGATGGCCCGGCCCGCCTTCGGTATCGTTGCCGGCTCTGGTGGGCAGGGCGGCATCCACCGACTGCTTTCGAAGGCATGAGCTATGACGACTTCCAGATCCCTGGGAGGGCACTGTGTCCCCGGTTAAAAAGAACAATCTCACTTTATATATTCTCCTGGCGATCGTAGCGGCAGTGGCTCTGGCCGTCATCGATCCGAACCTCGCGACAGGCTTCGACATCGGAGGCCAGATCTTTCTCAGGCTCCTGACCATGATGGTTGTGCCCCTCGTCGTGGCCAGCGTGATGAGCGGGATCATCGGCCTGGGAGACGTCCGCAAGCTGGGTCGTCCCGGCGGTGTCGCGATCACCTACTACCTGACCACCACCGTCATGGCCGTCATCGTCGGACTGATCATGGTGAACCTGATTCAGCCCGGCGTCGGGGCGGTCGATCAGGCAACTCTGGATGCCGTCGCCGCAGAGGGTGCGCCGGTCCAACAGGCAGATGCCACGCTGGGCACAATCCTCCGGAATCTGCTGTTGATGCTCTTTACCGACAACCTGTTTGCGTCTGCTGCGGAAACGAATCTGTTGCCGCTCATCGTTTTTTCCGTAATTTTTGCCGGCATGCTGACGACGATGGGCAAGCGCGTGGCAGCCATCAATCAAATGATCGTGCAGGTGAATGAAGCGCTGCTGTCGTTCGTCCTGCTGCTGATGAAGATTGCGCCGCTGGGCATCTTCTGCCTCGTGACCGCCCGATTTGGCGAGGCCCAGGCCGAAGGCAACCTTCTGGACGTGGTCCGCCAGACTGGGGCCTATTTTGCGACGGTGCTGGTCGGTCTCGCCGTCCATGCATTTGTCACCCTGCCGTTGATCCTGTGGACCCTCACCCGGCGAAACCCGGTTCGTTTCGTGTACCAGATGTCGCAGGCGCTGTTGACCGCCTTTTCAACGGCCAGCTCGACGGCAACCCTACCGGTGACCATGGAATGCGCCACCAGGAACGCCGGAGTGGCCAAACGTTCGACGGAGTTCGTACTTCCACTGGGTGCCACGATCAATATGGACGGGACGGCACTCTACGAAGCGGCCGCAGCCATCTTCATTGCCCAGGCGATTGGTTTCGAATTGAGCCTGCTCCAGCAGCTCGTCGTCGCCGTGACGGCCACGCTGGCGGCCATCGGGGCCGCAGGCATCCCCGAGGCCGGGCTGGTCACCATGATCATCGTTCTAAACGCCGTAGGCTTGCCGGTCGAATACATTGGACTGATTCTGTCGGTTGACTGGCTGCTGGACCGCTTCAGGACCGCGGTCAATGCGTTTGGCGACGCAGTCGGTTCCGCAGTTGTCGAAAAGAGCTTCGAGAGTACTTAATGCCGGGATGCGTCTCAGGCAGTTGAGAAATCATGTGGGACCGCAAAAGGGCCGGCGGAATATCCGCCCACGACTCCGGTTGCCGATCAACAATATTAGACATGAAGACGATGTGCGGTGACGCGGCCATACCCTTTGAGCTGCACGATGCGGCCGGGGAGATACAAACGCTCGGGGACTACTCCGGACGCTGGTTGCTGCTGGTGTTCCACCGGCATCTGGGTTGACTGCCGTGCCGGGACCACTTGTCGCAGTTGCGACAAAATGCGCGAAGGCTGGAGGCATTGGGTGTCTCGGTTGCCGTGGTCACGTTCCAGGACAACTCCCGGGCTCACGAATACATTCGAGACACAGAACTCAGCTGGCCCATCATCCTGGACCCGTCACTCAAGCTCTATTGGGCGTATGGAATCGGCCGGGGTGACTGGTGGAATGTCTGGGGGCCCCGCACATGGGGGGCCTATCTGAAACTATTGTTCCAGGGTCGCCGCCCGGCAATGCCGTTGGCAGATGTCAACCAGCTTGGCGGCGATGTGCTGATCGATCCCCATGGGATTGTCCGGCTGCACCATGTGGGCAAGGGTCCCGCGGACCGGCCGACGGTAAGTCAGATCATCAACCTGGTCCCCCAGCCCAAGACCAGTCCTGGCCGTGATAAAACGGTTTGAAAGTGTTAACGAACAGGTGAAACGGTCCTGATGCAGCGCTTCCCAGAATCACATGTCGGATAAGGTGCGACCGGAGAGTGCGGAACCGAGCTTTCTCAAAGGAATGTTCGGCGCGCTCATACCGCTCGCCCTGGCTGTTGGCGTGGCCGCCGTAGGTGGTTTTCTCGTCTATCTGTTCTGGTTTGGCACCGGCTGGCTTTTCGAATAACGGGCTCGGTGAAAAACGGCTCGACCGCCCACGTTCAGGTCGATTTCCTGGAATTGTTTCGCCGTCGATTACGGACCCTGATACCAGGGAGCTTCCTCAATTGTTGAAACCGGAGCGGCTGTTGCGTCCAAGTAAGCCGGCACCATCAGGCTGGGTCAAAACGCCGGGGTGAAGGCCGTTTCCAGACTCGGGGGATCCGCATTGAACCGGAGGGCGTACTTTTCGAACACCGCGTCGAAGTGCTCGGGATCTCTCAATTTCAGTTCCATCAGTGCCGCATCCAGTCGCAATTCTATGTCCGCCCGGACCTTCCATCCGTCCCGAATTGCGCCTAAGAAAGTCCTCCCACTCGTCAGGGACTGATTGGCCAATGCGGTGACGCTCCCCGTGACGATATACCAGAGGGGGCCTTCGGCCGTTGCGGGAATAGCTACGGTCAAGGCCAGCACGACGACGAACAAAATCGAAACGGTTTTTCTGACACTCATAATCAGACTCCTCTCAAAGAGCGGTTTGGGGTCCTGCAAGGTTCCGTTCCTTCGAGCCGGACCCGTTCATCATCCGCACGGCCCCAGCATTCCTGCCCTATGGGATCACCTGTGCCCTCGCCATGAGGGAATAGACAAGCCCAACCGCGGAACTGCAATCGAGGAACCAATATGGAAGTCACTCGAAACAAAGAACTGTTGTTCTACGACCGACCTCAGGCAGAGGGCACAGCGTCAGGAAACCGCTCCCGATCGTCTTGAAACTGACACCGCCGCGGCTGTCTGTCGGGCCATCGGCGCGGAAGAAATGGAATTCGATTGATAGCGCTGGGAGTTCCTGTTGCTGAAAATCGAGGATCGCAACTTGCCGATCAATGCTCGCAGGTTTGAATTGGGTAAGCGTTCGAATACCAGTCCGAGTCGTGACGCACTGGTTTAAAAGTTAGAACGAAGTGAATATTGAAGCTCAACCACCATCGCCTGAAGGCGATGGTGGTTGAGCTTCAACAAACGTTGCAACCGACGCCGCCTGCAGCGGCCCCATCGTCCGCTGCGCTCACCCGGTGCGGCCGACCGTTGAGCCGTTGTCCGCACAGACTGAGCCCGGCCGGTTGTGTTGATCTATAACGTTATGCGTTATACTCTCAATCGTGATTCGGAGCTTCGAAGATCGCGATACGGAGAAGCTATTTCAGCGCGCGCGCGTCAAACGGTTGCCACCGTCGATTCAGAGAGTAGCGCTCCGCAAGCTGAGAATTTTGCATCGCGCCACCCGCCTTCAGGAGCTGCGCGTACCACCGTCGAACCGGCTGGAAGCGCTAAAGGGAGATCGTTCCGGACAGTACAGCATTCGCATTAATGACCAGTTCCGCATCTGCTTCCGGTGGGTTTCCGGCGATGCGTTTCAAGTTGAGATTGTGGACTACCGCTAACAGCCCGTGGCAGAAGTCTCGCGGGCCGCGTTACGGCCAAACGGGGCCGGATTCTAGGAGGCGACGACACTGCAATGCTCATTCATTGCGAGGAGTCGGCGACAACGAAGACGGCCCGGTTTCGCCGTAACCCTTTGGGCGTAGGGGGGTTCGGGCTTCAGACTTTGTCGTTCGTCGGTCACGATGATAAGACATCGTTCCGCTCCTCACTTCGCGCCTGCAACCCGAAGACCCCTGCGCGCGGCCCGCGAGACTTCTGCCAAGGGCTGCTAAGGATTGAGCATGAGTAAGAGAAAGATGGAGCCGGTTCATCCCGGTGAGATATTGAATGAGGAATTCTTGAAGCCGATGGAACTCAGTCAGAATGCCTTGGCTCGGGGCCTCGGAGTGCCTCCGCGAAGAATCAACGAAATTGTTCAGGGAAAGCGACGACTAACAGCAGACACCGCGCTACGCCTCGGTCGTTTCTTCGGCATGTCCGCAGAGTTTTGGCTGGGCCTTCAGATGGACTACGAGTTGGATCTGGAAAGCGACCGCCTCGCAGGACGGCTGAAGGATGAAGTTAAGCGATATCAGGAGGCCAGTTGATGAGTTGGCGGATAACAAGTGGCTGAACGGCATTGACAACGTATTGCCCGAACGACGAACTGGTGCCAGACGGCCGCGGGTTTGTCAGGCTAGGGTGACGGCTTCCCAGGTCGCAAAAGAGCAGGCTCTCAGCATTCAGTGATTCCTCGTTCGGCGAGTAGATCCTCGGCATCTCGGAAGCTGATACCGAATCTGTAGTATAGCCAAACTGCGTGGCTAATTATTGCGCGCGGGTAGCGGTGCCCGCGGTAGCGTGAATCGGTGGATTCTGTACGGCCAGTCTGTCAATTTTCGGCTCAAGTTGATCTATGAAAGGGGATGTCAAGAGAAACAACTCCCCGACGGGTTGCGGCCCCCACACCGGATCGTTGTCGAGGCAGTCAGCCCCATTTTCCGTTACGGGAGAACGTTTCGGCAATTCAAGAACGGGCAGTGCAACACCGTGACGGAGTTCGGAAACTGAACAGCAGGTTTGGGACGGCTAGTACCGACCATAGATCTATCTGAGCCTCGAAGGCTATCGCTGTTTCGGGTCCTGCGAGGGGGGATAGAGACAGTACGTGTCCTTTGGACGGAGTCCGTGGACGACAACTTGGGCAGATCCTCACCCTCGATCCGCGCCGTTTCCTGCTCTGTCGGCCGTGCCTGTTCCGCCGGCGGTCAACTCGAAAACGGCTATGGTCTCGAACTCAGTTTCTTGGGATCAAACGTTTCTCCTGTCTTCCAGATTGTCAGAGCAACGGTCGCAATCTTCCGCGCCAGATTGAGCCGAGCCATCTCCGGCCGCATCCCTTTCCCTTTGAGACTCTCCAGATAGTCCCGCCAGGGATCGCTCTGAGCACCCGCCGCGGCTGCAGACACGAAGACCGTCTTGAGTCGCCGATTGCAGTTCCGGTTCAAACCCCGTGTGGCCACCGGTTTGGATCGCCTCCGGATACGACCATCCTGAAACTCGTACTCCGCACTGCTGTGAGTCACCACGGCCAAACCGCTATAGCTCCAAAACTGCCGCTTGGTTCGGAATCGGTGCGGCGTGTCGGCCGTAGAGACAATCTGAGCGGCTCGTATCGGACCCAATTGGGGAATGCTTCGCAACAGAGCGACGGCTTTGTGATGGCGGCTCTCTGCCAGCATGCCGGCCTTGGCCTGCTTCCGCAGTTTCCGCACCTGATCCAACTGCTCATACAACCAGGCCGCCCGTTGCCTCATTCCGGCTTCAGGAATCTGTCCCAGCCACTGCTCTCGCTGTGTCGCGTGGTAGACTCCCGATCCCCCGGTCGCAATGCCACGTCCCCGGTAGATGGCCTTAATCCGAAGCATCGTCCGCTTCGTGTCGACGGTGAAGGTCTCATAGGCCCGAACCATCTGTTTCAAACCACGAGTCTGCTCGTGCCCATGCCAGACCGATCGCAGAATTCCGACCCGTAACAGCTCCGCCAGTTTCCGGGCATCGGGCTTGTCTCCCTTCGAGCCTTCCGTCAGCAGTTTGTTCCGCTTCGGATCACACACCACGATTTCCTTGACCAGGTCTCGAATCACTTCGTGTAGCCACTGGGCCTGCGTCCCCTCCTCCAGCGTCGCATGCAACGGCCCGCTCAGACTCTCCATCAAATCACGGATCGGGCCGGTTTTCGTCGGCACCATCGTTTCCAACACGACCTTGCCTTCCACGTTCATCACCGCCACTACAGTCATTGCCTGATGGACATCCATCCCCATATACTTGTCTCGTTTCATTACACACGCTCCTTTTCTGGGATCAACGCTCGAACGTTGATCAGGTTGTTAAGAGTCTTCTCTCAACAACCGCCAGACAAGGGGCATCCTTTCATACTGCGACAATGCCGTCGAAAGTGCTAGTGACCTGTTCCACCCAAATCGGGACCAGCGCCGATGGGTCTTGCCGGGGAGATCGAGGCGAGAGACGGAAGTCGATGTCTTCACATCGACGATGGCTCGCAACGAAGATATCGCAGGCAACCCCCATCGGCCCAGAGGGTTCGGGCGAAACGGCATTGTCTTCGTCGTCGTCAGCTCCTCACAATGTAGGAGCATTCGCTCGTCGCCGACTCCTAGAATACAACGCCGTTTGGCCCGAACGCTGGTCCCGATTTGGGTGGAACAGGCCACCGGTTTCGGCGTACTCATACAACACGTACCGGCCGATCCGGAACCGTCAGTTACCGCGGATCGCTGCTAGACGGGCTTGTTGATCTTGGCTCAATGCATTCTTAATGCGGATTAGCAATGAGAGCTGCGTTTTTTTGATCTCTCGCTCCAGCCCCATCACCACATCGGCCTGCCCGAGAACCTGCAACTCATCGATCGGTTGCGCTTCCAGCAGAATGCCCATTTTTTCCGACTCGTCCTGGAGCTGCCATTGCAGATCGACGAATTGGCCCTGCACCTCCCGAATCACAGTTCGGATCGTTTGGCGCTGTTGCTGGCTCAGACCGATCTCGTTCTGATGGGTCATCACGAGCTCCGGCTCAAACAGTTTTCGCGCGATCGGATCGTCTTCGGCCGTCTGGGCACGAAGCGAGGGCGCCAACGTACATAGCAGCAACAGACCAAATAGTATTCTTTTCATCGCCCAACCTCCCGGCCAATTCGGCCCAACGAATCCAACACTTCCTCGGCTGTTGTAGTCCTCAACTCTGGGAGCCCGCCGAGCAGCTCGCGTCCTGGAGTCTCAAGCAAAAAGTCGGTCGGTGCCCGCCACTGGCTGAACTGAAACTCAACCTCGGGCTCCGCTGTTTCGTTGACACCGACAGCCCGCCACAATATTGCGATCAGCACAAACAATCCCAACCCAAGGGCCAGCTTTTTCGCAATGACTCCCGTGGCGTGATCCGTGGGGCGTGGGTTCGAAGGCCGTGACCACATGGGATCGAACGCGGGTACGCGGCTCTCGTGCTCCGACCGACGCACCTGGAAGGCACGTTTTAATAACCGGTCGTTGTCGTGCGGTTTCATTCCCGTCCGGCCCCCATCAGGTCGCGAAGTTTCTTCTTGCCGCGTTCGTAGTGGGTTCGGGCGGTGCCCACCGAGACCGACATCACCCCGGCTGCCTTCTGGACGGATAATTCATGATAAAACACCAACTCGAGCACTTCCCGCTGACGGCGGGGCAACTGCCTCAGTGCCCGAGCGAGACGATCGGTTTCTGGGCGCGGCCCGACTGCCGCCGCTTCCGCCGCCTCCAGCGCAGCATAGTGAACACCGAACACCGCGATGCCCAACTGGTCGCGCAACCGTCGGCGCCGTCGTTCTTTTGCAGTTGTTCGAATCACCGCAAATAGCCAGGTTTTGAAGCTCGATCGGCCGGAAAAAATCGCCCGACCTTCGATCAGCTTCAGATAGACGGTTTGCAGTAGTTCCTCGGCCTCGTCGTGGCGGTAGTCCGAACAGGCCAGTGCCCATCCGAAACTCGCCGAGTGGAGCAACCTCAGATCGCGTTCGAGAGCGCCGGCATCCATTGGCACGCATCAATGCTTCAGCGGCGTCGGCGGCTCCACCAGCCTTACGGCCGCGAATATGGCAACAGCGGGCAACAGCTCGCGGGCCCTGACGACGTGCATCACCCGTAACATTTGGTCAGGCGTCAAAAGCTGCATAAACGTATTGTGATACTCTTCGATTTCGATTCCCACGTCCCTTTCGATCGAGGTGATATCCACGACAATCCGGCCGACGTCTATCGCGGCCGGTGCCTGCAGGCTCAAGACCTCATGCAACTCCATGTGTTTCGACTGAAGCTCGATCTGCAGACGCTCTACTGCGTCCTGCATTTCGATCAATGCCAGTCGAAATTCCGCTGTCTGAGAGTCGGAGAACTCCAGAAAATGAGCCACAGCGACAGCGGGGTCTTCTGGCTCCGAGACGCTCCCGGCTTGCGCGAACGTCACTGGCGTGAAGGCGACCATTAGTACCAGGATCGCGACGATTCGTTTCATTGGATCATCTCCCGAGCTTAGCGTTCAACTATTTCCTTTCTCATCTGTTAGTGTCAGTCGCAGGCGATTCATATGACACGTCTATGCGTTATTGGATGGGTGTGTCGTAAAGCTTCGGACGCCGCATCAGTTGTGGACGGCCTGTGCATGTGCGCCCGAGCTCTGACATATCCGACCGACGTCTCCCACAAGCCCACATTTGAAGCGCGCGGAAATTCTGGAGAGGTCTTCCGGTTGAAGCCTATGCGTACGAATCGATCAGCCTGTAGGCCGGACACAACGGGGTTGTCATTCTGATTGCAGCGATTGACGCCGATACCGACGTCGGCTACACAGAGCCGGCGTCTACCTGGCAAGCGGTCCACAACGTCCAGGTTCAGTTGCGGGCGGGGGGCGAAGCGTTACCGTGGACGGTTAATAACGGGCGTGGATCCACCCGGCGACGTAGTCGAATAAATTCTTAACGGAATTCGCGTACTCACCTGCAGTGGTCTCGCACTCCGTGCAGGGGCCTCCGCCGTGGCTGGCGCCTTCGACGACGACAAAATCCTTGTCGTCGCTGGCTGCCATCTCGTAGTGGATCTCATTGTCGCGGATGAAATAGTGCGCGCCCATGGCAGTGATGAGCAGGGGAATCGTGACGTTGCGCAGCGCACACGGCGTCGAATTGTTACTCGAACACCAGTCAATCCCATCCATCGAATCGGCCGCGCGGATCGCATTGGCGCTGAGGAACGAGCGCACGGTGAGTAGTCGTGTGCCGCGGTCAAAACTCGCATTGGCCTCGTCCAGACCGCGTGCAGGGTTTCGGACGCTTTCCACAATCCGCGTTTCGATGGTGCCGTCATTCCTCAGCAGCTTCTGAGGCTTCAGAGTGCCGTGGTGGACGCTGGTATCGAGCTGCATGAGCCGGGCTCCGTCGCCGCGCACCACGAGGAAGATGTCATCATCGGGATATGGGGACTGGGCGCTGTTCATGCGCTGCAGTTTTTCGAAGGCCGTGTCGATTAGACGGTTCATGCGGGCCGCCTGTGCCGTGAAATATTTCTCTTTGAACGCTTCCGGGTAGTTCGAGTTCCCATTCGGATTGTAACCATTTTCTGGATTGAACGGATCGAGCGCAGCGTCGACTGGGCCGGGGTCGTTCTCTTCCAGCACAGCCGGGTTGATGCTGCGCAGGGCGTTGACCGAGATGCCCGGATGCGCGTCCATGAGGATCAGCCCGTCGGCACCCCCGAACCCGGAAAGATCGGCCGGGCATTCGACGAGCTTGTCGGCTCCCTGGCAATACGATGGGCCCTGCTCCGCCACCGCCTGATAAAAACTCGTCGCGGGTCCTCCACCACTGTGTCCGAACAACAGAACGCGGGTGATCCCGGGCTGTGTGCGAAGGAAATCGATGCCACTCTGGATGTCGAGGGCGTTGCGCTCGAAATCCACCGCGGTCTCGTTGTTGTCCGAGCGCGGATTCATCCCGAGCACCAGGAATCCGCGCCCCGACAGTTCACGCGTGGCCAGGTGCGAAAGGAAGTTTGACGTGCGGTGGGTCAGCAGGATGGCAACGTGTGGCGCGGGCCCCGACTCGGGTGTGTAGAGCGCGCCTTTGACGGCGCCGGGGTTGAACTGGACGTATAGCGGGTTCCGCTGCGCCAGGGCGAGATCGGCAGCGGCGAGAATGGCGATGCAGGCGAAGGCAAGCAATCGGCTGAAGAAACGCACGATGTAACTCCGATAGTTCGGCTGGCCCTGGAGGCTCCCGCCACGGGTTCCTAACGGCCGCCCGGAGTTCCCCCGGCCTCGATGTACCTCTTGTATTGTTCGTCGCTGAGGTCCAGGTAGGTGCCCCACGGTCGGGAATCGGTTGCATCCCAGTAGAGTGGGTCACCCGGAAGCCGTTCGTTCAGGATGCCGCGCTCGTCCAGGTAAACCTTGGCCGAGGGCCCGTTCGTATCGGTGCAACTGTTAAAGAGTGGCCGCAGTTCGGGTCGGGTCTCGGGGTCAAGCTCAAAGGCGAGCGTTGAGTACGCGGGCTTCACAGAGACCTCGGAGTCGTAGAGCGTAATTTCGCCTTCGATCGTACCGCCAACCCGCCGGTAGCGCTCGACGGTCTCCAGGTTGTCGGTGAATTCCGTCAGGCCGCCTTTCCAGCCCCGGATCTGGTTAGTGTGCACGATGAGTGCATCGCCGTCCCAGAATCCGACAGATTCGCCGTGCCATTTGGGATACTCGAAATCCTCGGCGCTGTGTCCGCTGCCATCGGTGTAGATCCATCGGATGTAATTGCCGCCATTCCCCGCGCCCAGAGACCAGACTCTGTCCGGCGTCACGATGAACTCCTCGACGCTGGTCACCGAAGACATAAAGCCGCCAGGAAGGCAGATGGCGCCCGCGCTCCAGATACGGCCTTCAGTGATGGCCTTCATATCCTGAACGAAATACTCCTGATACTGCGGTGTCAGCATTGCGGTGACCGCGCTCGCCGGATTCCGACCGCCCCTCAATCCCCCGCCTCCCCCGGACCAGCGGCCACTCCAGTCGGGAATCGTGTTGATGGTGTGGTGGGTGCCGCCGTCGGCGGCGTCGAGCCATGCCGCGTAATGCTCCTCCGCGGTCGTGAACGTGTAGGGACTGGCGAGATCCAGAGCGCCCACCTGCGCTGTGCCCTGGGAGCCGTACACGCGGGCACTGCCGCTCTGACCCGTGCCTCCCGGAGTGTCGTAGTCAATGGCCATGCCTCGGAGTTGACCCACGGTATTGTTCCGGTAGTAAGCCGGGTCGGTCCAGTGCTCGCGGTCCTGGCGAAAGTCCTCGGTGGTGAACATATCCTGTGCGGCCACAGGGGAGCCTGTCAGTATTAGGATCAGCACAGCGGCCGATATCACGGTCGCCCCTGGAATTGCTCTCACGATTCTTCCTCCCGTCTGGGTTCACTCACGCGCCGATGGTGGGCCAGCGGCCAGCCGGCGCCGGTCATTCGTACTCGGTCCCGTCGGCAGCAATAACCGTCGTATAGCTGCCACCGGGGCGGCCGTCCCTGAGCGGATGCATATTCACCGTGATCACATCGCCTGGCTTGAACGTGTTCACTCCAATCCCGCGGCGGATCATATTCGGGATGTTCGACATCTCGATCCAGTAATTCATCGTCTCACCGTTCTCTTCCTCGATATCGACGTAGAGGAAGACATGCGGGTTTTTGAACGACATCCCGGTCACTGTCCCCGTCAGGTGGAGTTCCTGGTTGTGATCGAACATCGCATGGGAATGGTGTGCCAAGGTCGGTGCCGAAGCTCCGAATACCATTCCAGCCACCAGTAACCCGATCCATATCAGATTTCTCATCACTGCATTCCTCCGTCTAGATTCCGGCCAGATTCTCGGGGACATTCCGGGCCGATTGGCGCACCACCCGAGAAAATCACCTTGCGTCACAGCATTGATTCACAATATTTCTGAATGCGTTGACCTGATTCTAATGTCATTCAGGGCGAATTTTGAAGAAAAACGAGTTCAAAGTGTATGGGCCGCTTCCGCTAGAGCTTCATTCGGTCCAATGATTACGTCGCCATGGCCGCTTGCTACACCTGCAGATCTGCCGTGTCAACCGGGAAAAAGACACCGGGAAACAGACGCGTGAAAAAGACCTTCGACTCCCTGCAGTTCCCCGTGCAATGACGCGGCGTCCATCCGGCGCGATCGCGGTTTCAATCATCGATGTCACCGCATGAGAGAACTTGAGAGTTTGATTGCGTCGATCCTTCTCCCCTAGTATTCTTGACCGGGTTTTGCCCCTCCCCCCCCCCCGCGGGGACACCGACACAATGATCATGCATTTCCGTAACCTCACCCCTCTTGCCCACGCCAGAGGGAGTTTGCGCCTGCCGCGGTTGGCGACCCTTGTGATGGCACTGGCCTTCGGTGTCGCAGGCTGCAACCCGGATCAAGGCGTTCCCGCCGCAGTGAGCCGCCTGGATCATGTGCTGCCCGATGGCCAGAACTTTGCAATCACGGACCGCCCGGTCGTTGCCGTCTCTCCTGACGGTTCCCGGTTCGTGTATGTGGCCAATCAACAACTGTATGTCCGAACCATGGATGCGCCAGAGTCGACACCGATCTCGGGAACCGACGATCTCCCAACGGCTCCATTTTTTTCGCCCGATGGCCAGTCGATCGGCTATTGGTCTGGAGTCGATCGCCAGCTCAAGAAGATAGCGATCGACGGCGGCGTTCCGGTGACGCTGGCGGGTGCGGAGGACCCCTATTACGGTGCTCCCGTCTGGGGAACCGACGACACGATCGTGTGGGGTCAGGGCGAGGGCATCATGCGGGTGTCCGCAAACGGAGGGACGGCCGAAGTATTGATCGCCGGAGAGAGCAACCTCATCAACCCGCAGATGCTGCCCGATGGAGAATCGGTGCTCTTTCATGTGGGCAACGCGGATGACGGGCAGGTCGCGGTCCAGGCGCTCGACTCGGATGAAATGAAGGTTCTGTTCCCGGGTGTCGGTCCCCGGTATGTTCCGACGGGGCACATTGTCTATGCCGTCGATGATGTGCTGTACGCGGTGGGTTTTGACCTGGACACCCTGGAAGTTGTGGGGATGCCCGTGGCCATCGTCGACGGTGTTCGGCCGGGACCGCCCCAGTACGCTCTGTCAGATTCCGGAGCTTTGGTGTACATACCCGGTCGGGTGTCGGGTGGAAACACCCTCGTCTGGGTCGACCGGCAGGGGATTGTGGAGCCGCTCGGGACGCCGGCACGCAATTATTCATTTCCCCGCGTGGCGCCGAACGGGGAAAGCGTCCTGGTCCGCATTGGTGACGATCTATGGTTGTTCGATATCGCCCAACAGGTCTTGACCCGCCTCACTCTCGGCGCGCTGGCGAATCTGCCGGAATGGTCTTCGGACGGAGAATTCGTGACCTATCGATCGATACGCGAGGGCACCGGGAACATGTTCCAGGTGAGAGCGGACGGGGGCGGCACCGAGGAGCAGTTGACGCGAGGAGACTTCACGCAACAGAACCCCTCATCCTGGTCGCCCGATAGCCAGTTTCTGGCCTTTTATCAAATTCCGGGCATCGGAGGTTCGGGGGATCGTGACCTGTGGATCATGCCCCGTGATGGCGATCGGGAACCGCGGCCCTTCCTCCAGACGCCGTTCAACGAGGCCGCTCCGGACTTTTCGCCTGACGGCCAGTGGTTGGCCTACGTTTCAAACGAGACGGGCAGCAATGAAATCTTTGTGCGGCCGTATCCGGGGCCTGGTGGCGCCTGGCAGATCTCGACCGGAGGCGGTGGCGGTCCCATCTGGGCACCCAACGGGCAGGAATTGCTCTACATGAACGGCAACCAACTGATGGCCGTGGATATTGAGACGGAATCCGGCTTCACGACGGGCGCTCCGAGGCTCCTTTTTGAAGACCTATTCCGGCCCAGCACTGGAAACGTCGCGTCCTATGATGTGAACGCAGGCGGTGATCGGTTCGTGATGATCCAGGATGCCGCTGTCACAGACATAGAGGCGCAGCCAGACCAGATCGACGTCATCGGGAACTGGTTTGAGGACCTGCCGGAACAGGTACCGGCGCCCTGAGGGGTCATTCGAGCCACACCGGGTCACCGAATCCGATGATTGTTCCTTTTCCCGCCTGAGATTCCCGCGCTTGCCTGCGAGCGGTAAACCGACCCGATACGCAGATCAGACTATGGCTGGACGCACATGTGATCAAAAGAGGGAAGCGGGCCAGTGAGGGGTTGGATCCGAAGCTGAAGTCAGGCCGACGTCAAGAACCCGGCAGGCGTCCATGCGCTACCGGGTTCCGATCTCTAGTGTCCCTCATCGCACGTGATCAGTGGCTGCTCGTGAAATCCTTTTGACGTGGGCTCCGCCCCCGCAGCTTTTCTCTGATTTTCACGTCTGCGACTACCGTCCCTGGCCGGACTCGCCTAATGCTACCTAGAGCTCTCAACGGGCTGTAGTCAGCCGCGTTATACCTTTACATTTAGCAATCGCAGCACCAAACCGTCCCTGTTCGGACGTCGTAATGAATACAACAAGTTAGCGCGAGGAGACTTTGTGATGGAGTCCTATTCTTCTACTTATCGGCAATTCTTCAAGATACTTTATGGAAAATCTTGCCGAAGGGACCGTTTACAAACCCACCCCACCGTTGGAATCGGGTTTGAATCGATGGTGAGCGCGATAGGAAGACTCATTGATCCGGAGATGCGGCCCGATCGAGCTGCGCTCGTAATTCAGAGTACGTCTGGGTGACGGGGAACTGGGGAAACTCCCGAACGATGGACTCAGGGGGTCGAAAGAAGACTCCCACGTCTGCAGATTGCAGCATGGTCGTATCGTTATAGGAGTCGCCGGCTGCAAGCACCCGGAAATTCAAGCCCTTGAACGCCATGACCGACTTTCGCTTCTGATCAGGCTGACGCAGGTGATAGTTGAGAATCTTGCCGTCCGGGCTCACCTGGAGGGAATTACTGAACAGCGTCGGGTACTTGAGTTTTTTCATGAGCGGCGCAATCACCTCGTAGAAGGTGTCGGACAAGATCACGACTTGATAGTTTGCGCGTAAACTCTCCAGAAACTCCGTTGCCCCTTCAAGGGGGTTCAGCGTATCGACGGCTGTGAGAATGTCCACCATCCTTAATGAGTGAGCATCTAAGATTTCAAGGCGCTTGTTCATCAGGACGTTGTAGTCGGAAATGTCCCGGGTCGTGAGCCGGAGGTCGTCGATGTTCGTTGCTTCGGCGAGTGAAATCCATACTTCAGGAACCAGGACTCCCTCAAGATCAAGGCAAACAATGATGGGTTGTTTCATCCATGTCCCTTTCTTGTTCGTCCTTCCTACTCCGGCGGTGCCACGCCCGCCGTCGTCCGTTGCACAAGGTTCGACATGCTGCAGTTCCAGTCACCTGAGGTGGTCTTGAAGCAATTGCCGGATGCGTTCGCCTCAACATGGGAGACGCAGTTGGCTCCGTCATTGGAGCCATTTTCGCGTCGGCACTCGTAGCGCACCAGATTCCCCCGAATCGGAAACACCGGGTGGGCGACGTCGATGTCGGGGAAGTAACTCGCGTCAAAAGTCTCGCCTTCGCCGATCTCGCTCACTTCGACCTCCTCAAGGAGAAAGAGGCTGCCGTCGGCGACGCCTTCGGCTGTGCACTTGAGGTGCCTCACCACCTGCGCCGGGGTCGGCCGGCCCTGGGCGGGCTCCCCGCTCGACTCACAGGACACCGGCTCGCGCGCACTGTAGGCCGCGCCGACGCTTGCCCGTTGGCCGCGAAAGCTCCGAACTCTCTGCCCGTTTGCGTCGGTTGTATAGTCCAGGCGGTTGCCTGCATCGTCGAGCAAAAAGAACGATTGCGGGAACTGTATCGGCGATGGCGCGCCCGGGGCCGCAATGCCCACGAGGATATACAGGCGCCCCGGTCCACCATGTTCGGACGGCCCCGCGTGCAGGAAAATCCCGGCAGCGGTGCGGCTCTGGTCCGGATTCAAGTGGTAGATCATATGTCCCGGAAGGCCCTCCATTACTTGCGGGCTATCATAGGTAATCTCTCCCGAACGGCTGCGGAAGCTCTGCAGCTCAAGTTCGATGGCGCCCTCCACGTCTGCCGCGCTTGCGTTCATGTAGTGGACGACGGTGATGGAAGCACCACTCTGGCCTTCGGTCGCGACAAATATCTTCGCCGGCAGGATCGCGCCTGACGCCGCGCGGTAGGTCGTCTCCGTTATTTGTGGCTCCGCCGGCATACTGACCATGAAGAACTCATCGGGGCTGACATACTCACGCCAACCCTGCGCAAAGGAGGCGCTGGTGTTCAGCAGGACCAGGGCCACCGATACCAGTCCGAGATAACGCATCTGATGTTCCTCCGATTCTTTCGTGTCATACCTTGGCAACAGGTTCAGTCGAACTCCTTGTCCATGGCCGTACCGTTGATGTTCGTCACGAAACCCATCAGGCAGCCTGGGGACCCATCTCTCACCAGATGGCACCGCACGCTGATCCTGTCGCCTGGCTTCAGGCTGTCGCGTTGCCAGCCGCCGCGCATTAACGCCTGGAGGCTGCCGCCCTCCATGGTCCACGCCTGAGGCCGGCCCTGCTCGTCGGCGATCTCCATGTACAGCCAGACATGCGGGTTCCCCCAGGCTACCTCGGTAACAGTGCCGGACAGGTTGGTGAACTCGCCTGTGTTGTAGTTCGCATGTGAATGATGCGCCAGCGCCGACGCGCCTAAAGCGACAAATGTTGCGACGGCAAGGCTCAGAGACTTCAGATTCATCATGTCCTCCCGAGAAAGCATTGTTTCACTACAAACCTTTCGGATCGCCGGAGGGTGAAGCGGTTCGGCTTTGTCACGACTGCAGCGTGATTGTGCCGCGAGGATTTGCCCTGACGGAGTTTTCGAGCCCCCTGCATAGAGAGATTATTGCATCATTGGTGGCTGATCCAGAGGGATTTGCGAGTGGATTGACCCTCGGCAAGAGTTCCGGGACGGACACCTAACTCCGCCGCACTGAAGCATTTGAACGAAGTTCGACCACGGGCCCTGGATTGCGAGCGGACGAGCGCATTTCAGAACCTGACTCCGTCTGCAGCGTAGATGGCGCGGAAAAACAATCAAAGACAGTTCTCCGGCCCGATACCCATACGACCACATTGACACCGTGGCCATCACGAAGAAGGCGCACGAACGCTAGCCAGGTCTCAGGCCTTGTCCCTGCCCGGCCTCACCGACCGAACCGCCCGCGCTATTACGGCAGCGTCAGTGCCACGAGAGAACCCGGTTGATTGCGCCGTGCGCTCCCTGCCTGCATCACGATGTACTGCTTGCCTGCGTGCATATAGGTCATCATTCCGTACTGGCCGGGAATCGGAACCTCGATGCTCGCGAGGATCTCTCCGGTCCGCTTGTCTCGGGCGTGCAGCAATGGCATACCATTTTCGTTGACTTCAGTCTCTCCTCTCAGGTCTTCCGAGGT
This sequence comes from Terriglobia bacterium, assembly GCA_965263045.1. Classification (GTDB taxonomy): domain Bacteria; phylum Acidobacteriota; class Terriglobia; order 20CM-2-55-15; family 20CM-2-55-15. The sequence continues at coordinate 737,172 of CBDHGK010000041.1, read as the reverse complement.
CTGGACGAGGAGATCGCCGACGACCATCTGGATCGAGTGACCGGTCCCTCCAGAATTAGGTACATCCACCCCCGCAAGGAGCGGGTGGTTTGTGATCCGGTCCGGGGTATGGCCAATGGGAATGTCCCAGAGCTTCTCGCCCGTGTTCATGTCATAGGCGGCGAGTCCCTGGTACAGCGGCTTGTAGACCGGCAGGCCATCGATCAGCCCCAGGCGGCCCGTTCCAGGTCCACCGGGCGCCCAGGCGGCGACCGTGGTTCCCGTGGTGGGCGTATGCCGTTCCCGACCCCGCCACGCCTCGGCACTCGGTCCTGCCAACCCGCGTTCCTCGTCCACCCCGTTCGTCGGAACGAGGTAGCCCGGAGCGCTGCAGTCCCGGTTGTGGGGCGCATACATGATTGCCGTCGTGAAATCCGCGATGGGCGGATGGTAGATGTTCAACCCACCCATGCAGTTGACGACGTTGATGTAGTCGTTGTCATGGGGATACGGGAGCGCCGGAATGTAGAGGCCGCCCACGCGGAACTCGCTCAGGATCTCCGCTGCCCGTTCCCGCAACACGGGCGTGTAGTCCAGCAGGAAGTCCTCAGTGATGCCGTCCCACACGATCGGGTCCAGCGGTTCCGGCCGGCTCGGGTAGGGCTGGGTCGGCGCGGTGTAGTTTCCGGGTACCTGCGATTGCATCACCGGGCGCTCAGCAATCGGCCAGATCGGCTCCCCGGTCTCGCGGTTGAGTGCGAAGACGAGGCCCTGCTTTGTGTTCTGGATCAGCGCGGGCACCGGTTCCCCCTCCACGTTCAGATCCAGCAGGATGGGTGCAGTCGGAATGTCGTAGTTCCACTGGTCGCTGTGGTGGACCTGGTAATGCCACCGCCGCTGACCGGTCTCCACGTCCAGGGCCACGACGCTGCCACCGAAGAGGTTGTGACCCGGGCGATGGCCCGTGTACGACTCGACGGTCGAAGCGTTCGTCACCACATACACCAACCCGAGCTCAGGGTCGGCAGAAGCAGGAGCCCACTGCGACATGTCTCCGGACCATTTCCAGGCATCGCCCTCCCACGTCTCGTGACCGAACTCGCCGGGCCGTGGAATGACATGGAATTTCCAGAGATGCTCTCCGGTTCGGGCATCGTAACCCATGATATCGCCGGGGATGTTCTCGATCCGGGTCTGGTCGTAACTCGGTTCGTGTCCGGTGAGCACGACAACGACGCCGTTGACGACTATCGGGGGCGAAGAACTCGTTACCATGCCCAGCCTTTGAGGAACCCCCATATCCGGATCGTAAGGCTCCCTCCAGTCGAGCCAGGGCTGCCAGTCCGCCATGAGGTCGGGTATCAGATCGACGACCCCGGTATCGTAAAACTCTTCCAGCCCAACCGGGGCGCCCCAGTTTTCCAGGGGCCGGCCCGTCTTAGCATCCAGCGCCCAGAGGAAGAAAGCGGGTGACGTGACATAGACAACGCCCCGTCCGTTCACTTCGGCATAGGCGACGCCCTTGCCGAAATCCGTTCTGGGTGAACGCAGGTATCGCAGCGTTTCGGGCTCCCGGAAGGTCCAGAGGGTTTCGCCCGTGGAGGCGTCGATCGCCACCACATGGCGCCGCTGACCGGTGACTGTGTACAGCATGCCGTCCACAAAGATCGGAGTGGCACGGGCCGTGTACTCGACGGCTGGGCCGAAGTTGTCTCCGCGCCAGGTCCAGGCGACTTCCAGATCCGAGAAGTTGGATGCGTTGATCTGATCGAGCATCGGGGCTGAACGGGTGCTACCAGCATCGCCACCCAGATAGCGCCACTCGCCGTTCTCGACGCCCCGCTGTCGGGCGAAGCCTGTGGACGGTACCCCCATCAAGGCCATCAGAGCCAGGGCACAATAAGTGGAAAGGGATCGCTTCTTCATTTTTCCTCCTCGAGAAGAACTGAGACTCATGACTCCCGATTCTGGAGTGACCCGGGTTCGCCGCTACGTCCCCAGACCGCGTTTCCGAATCCATTGGACCGGTAGACCTCCGTGATCTGCACCGTCATGATTGATTCTCCAGGTGCGCCGACGGCTATGCAGATCAAGGCAGTCGGAGCGCCACCAGAGAACCCGGATGGTCTGGACTGGCGATCTGCACCACGATGTGCTGCCGGCCTTCATGAATATAAGTGATCATGCCGTATTGGCCCGGCGCCGGCAAATCCACTGTCGCCAGGCGCTCTCCAGTCCGCTTGTTCACTGCATGAAGAAGCGGCGCGCCGGTGGGACCCTCGGCGGTAACCAACAAGCTGGACGTTACCATCGTGACCGGGTGAGATTGTCTGCCGGTGTTGGGCAGGTCCACACCCTGTAGAGCCGGATGGTTTTTGATTCGATCCGGCGTGTCCCCATTTGGGATCGCCCAGAGGTGCTCCCCAGTGTTCATGTCGATCGCAACGATTTGACTGTAGGGAGGCTTGAAGATCGGAAGTCCCTGGGGCCCTCGAAAATCGCCACGGTTGGCAACAACCCAGTCCGACAGCGTCCGACCCGTCGTCATGATGTCGTCGGGCTCGTCCATCTCTCGCCCCGGGACAATATTTTCGGATCGGCATCCGCGTTGGGTCGAAACGTACAGGATCCCGGATTCAATATCAGCCGATGTGGGTCCGTAGATATTCGATGCTCCGCTCGGACAGCTGACAAACGAGCGCAGGCCCGAAGGGTGGCCCACCTGGATCGGCGGGTTGAACAGCGGCCCGAGCCGATAGTCCTGGATGATCTCGAGCGCTTCGGCCCGCAGTTCCGGCGTGAAATCAATGAGCATGTCCTCGGTCAATTCCTGCATCTCGAATGCCGCCGGTCTGGTTGGGAATGGTTGGGTGGGCGACAGGAGCTCGCCCGGGATCTCAGACTCAGCCACCGGCCGCTCCTCGATCGGCCACACGGGCTCGCCGGTCCCGCGGTTCCAGGTATAGGCAAAACCCTGTTTCGTCGTCTGAACAGCGATCGGCGTCGGCTCCCCGTCGACGACGACGTCCATCAGCACGGGGGCCGTCGGGTTGTCGAAGTTCCAGATGTCATGGTGGACGGTCTGGTAGTGCCACACGCGATCGCCGGTTCGAACGTCCAAAGCAAGAACGCTGGTGCCAAACAGGTTGTCGCCCGGTCGGAAGCCGCCGTAGAAGTCGATCGTCGGTGGGTTGGTGGGAATATATACAATCCCACGTTCGGGGTCGGCCGACATCGGTGCCCAGGACGATACGTCACCGGTGGTCATCCAGGCGTCGTTCTCCCAGGTTTCGTGACCGAACTCGCCGGGGCGTGGAATCACGTGAAACTTCCACAGAAATTCTCCCGTGGCCGCGTCATATGCCAGGATGTCGCCCGGGATGTTCTCGACGCGGGTCTGGTAGTAACCCTGCTCGTGGACATTCCCGACAATAATCACGCCATTTACAACAATCGGAGGCGAGGAGGTGCTCAGGTTTCCGAGATCCCTGGGAATGCCCTGTTCTGGGTCGTAGGCGTAACCGGAGGTCAACCATGGCTCCCAGTCGGCGACCAGGTCAGGCAGCATGTCCACGGCACCGCTTGCGGGAAAGCCGTCGACGGGAACCCGATTCCCCCAGTTTTCGACGGGGCGGCCGGTCTTTGCATCCAGCGCATGGAGAAAGAAGCCCGGACTGCTCATGAAGATTCGCCCACGGCCATCCACTTCGGCATAGGCGACGCCCTTCCCATAGTTGTTCCGCATGCCCCGCTCATAGCGTGTCGTATGGGGTTCGCGGTAGGTCCAGATCGTTTCTCCCGTGGCCGCGTCAATCGCAACCACCGTCCGTCGCTGTCCGGCCACGGTGTAAAGCATGCCATCGACGTAGAGCGGGATCGCACGGTACAGGTAGTCGACACGCGGACCGAAGTTATCACCCCGCCACAGCCAGGCGACCTCGAGTTCTTCGAAATTGTCCGCATTGATCTGACCCAGAGGCGCATATCGCGTGTGGCCCGCGTCGCCACCGATGTAGCGCCATTCTCCAGCGCTCGCGGCCTGCTCCCCGGAGACAACAGGAACGCCAAACATTAATACACCCACAACAGTGGGGGCGAGGAAACAGAGGAAACAGATGAAGCGTCTGCTCTGTCGGAAACGTCGGTGGACAATGTTGATCATTGATCGATCCTCCTCGAAACGCGAAAGTGGCTCGTTCGGATTCATTCCGGCGCGTCGACGACCCTGATGTTTGAAAGTTCAATCGGATCAGTCGGCAGGTCTTCCTCACCACCGGGATAATCGTTCGATCTGAGTATAAAGGCGACGATTTCGGCATACTCCTCAAGGGGCAGGCTTGCAGGATTGTCGTCCGGCATCGTTGTATAAATCAAGTCAAACAGATCGCCCACCGCCGACCCGCTCCAACTCCGTCGAAACAGGTTGCCTGAAAACTCCCTGATACGGTGGCAGGGGGCGCACACCTGTTGAAATCTGCCCTCACCGCGGGACGCTTGAGGGCGGGTAAACACGCCGTCCCACACCGAAACAGCGACCACCGAGCTCGCGTCTGCCTCGCCTGCGATGGCGGCTGTTCGAGGGACTCCCACATTCACCACGGCTCGGGAGCAAGCTCCCGCTGGAGCCAACAAAACGCATGTCCCTACCCACAGCTTCAAGGTCGGTGACCTCAGGGCTCGGACCCAGCGATTGTCCAACTGACCATGTCCCATGTCGATTTCTACCCTCAGTTAATGTCGATTTCTTCTCGAAGCGCTAGATCGCCGGAATCCCTGTCACTCTTACGTCGTCAAAACAAATCGCACAGAAACGCTGTCCCGCTGGGAGAAGGTTCTCAGTTTATACCACTCCTTTTCTAACTTTTGAGATCCGGCGTTCGGCCAGAGATCGCTGCTTGAGCCTCTCCCTGCGAGAGTGGATTTCCGGAGGACGGCCGCGCGACGGCCTGCCCCCAGGGCGCAGGTTTACATCACACCCATATGACGACGTTGACAGCGCTGCCATAGCCGTCGGCCCCTGCTGATACGCATATTCGCCCAACGGGGGAGGATGTTTTCTGAAAGATGTCTAGACAGGAAATAGTTGCAATAGGTTCGGTAGGTGTGTGGCATGTCCTATCTTCGATACTGGTCCGCCCGATTCCGGTCGGTTTGGGGCGCGGACTCTTATCCGGGATCGTCAAATCCGCCTGGTGTCACATCAATATCCACGCGGACAATAGCGTGCCCACAGCCCGTGCTAGACTCGCTGTCGGGATGCCTTCAACCCTCACACATCTGGAGTGTTCCCGTCCCGACTGCAGGCAAGCTGTCGCGCATTCCAACCTGGGGAACGTCTGCCCGGCGTGCGATTCACCACTGCTTGCCCGGTACGACCTGTCCGTTGCGAAACGAACGCTGACGCTCGAATCACTCAGTCTGCGGGAACAGTCCATGTGGCGATACGCGGAGGTTCTTCCGGGCGCGTCCGCGGTCTCGCTCGGTGAAGGTATGACGCCGTTGATCCACGCGAAACGCCTGGGACAGCGTATGGGGCTGAGTCAGCTCTATATCAAGGATGAAGGACTCAACCCGACAGGGTCGTTCAAAGCGCGGGGGCTCTCGGCCGCCATCACGATGGCCTCCGCGCTTGGCGCTGAAACGATAGCGCTTCCGACTGCCGGAAACGCAGGCGGCGCTGCCGCGGCCTACGCGGCCAAAGCGAATCTCCCCTGCGTGATCGCCATGCCAGTCGATACCCCGGCGGCCAATATATTGGAGTCGCGCGCCTTCGGTGCGGACGTCCGCCTGATCGATGGCCTGATCTCGGATTGCGGAAAATTTATCGCGGACAACATGGTCGAACAGGGGTGGTTCGAAGTTTCCACGTTGAAGGAGCCCTACCGGATCGAGGGGAAGAAGACGATGGGTTATGAACTCTGGGAGGGATTCGCCGGCAGCCTCCCCGACGTCATTGTCTATCCCACCGGGGGGGGTGTCGGATTGATCGGCATGTGGAAGGCATTCGAAGAAATGGAAGCCATGGGATGGATCGGAAAGGAACGTCCGCGCATGATCGTTGCGCAGGCAGCCGGCTGCGCGCCCATCGTCAAAGCATTCGAGGGTCACCGTGAAAACGCCGACTTTTGGGCCGGCGCGACGACCATTGCCTCGGGTCTGCGCGTACCCAAGCCCTTGGGAGACTTTCTGATCCTCCGGGGCGTTTATGACAGTCACGGAGAAGCTGTGGCCGGGACCGACGAAGAAATGATGACCGCGTGTGGCGACATGGCCGCAATGGAAGGCATCTTCGCGGCGCCCGAAGGCGGAGCGGGCCTGGTCGCGGTGAATAAACTTCTCGAGCGGGGGAACATTCAATCCGACGAATCCGTCGTGGTCTTCAACACCGGGAGCGGATATAAGTACGCCGAGGCCTGGCAGGCTGCTATTGGACGGTGACGTTCGAACGGTATCGGAGAGCGTTCCACGTCCTGGGCGGCCCCACAGCCTTTCTACTTTTGCTTCTGGTTCCCGTTGGATCGATGGCCTTTGCCCTTCGCGGCAGTCTGGGCCTCCTCATCTGGATGTCGTGGTGGTGGATCTTCCAGCCGGTCCACCTGGCAGTGACGGGGTTTCTACCTCTCGTGGTGCTGGCTCTTTTCGATTTCCTTCCCGTCGGTAATATCCTTCCCGCGTACGCGCAGGAACTCGTCATCCTCCTGCTTGCAGCCAACATCCTGGCTTCCCTATGGAGCCGCTGGGGACTGGATCGCCGCATCGCCCTGGTCTCCCTGATCGGAGTGGGAACCCGCACCCGAAACCAGATCATTGTCTGGTTTGGTGTCGCGACGGTATTGAGCACGTTTCTGCCGAACACAGTCGTGGCGGCGTCCATGATACCGATCGTTCTGGCGATGCTTGGTTTCATCGGAATTGAGAACGTTGGCAAGAGCGCGTTTGGATCGGCGTTGTTGATTGCGGTGGCGTGGGGCACCAGCGTCGGGGGATTGGCGACCCCGCTCGGTGGTGCTCCGAATCTGCTCGCCGTACGTTTCGTAGAGCAGGACGTGATTGCCCACGAGTTCCTGTTCACGACGTGGGTGACACGGATGTTCCCGATGACGGTACTCATTGCCGCGGTCTCGTTCATCTTCATGAGATTTGCGTTTAAGCCCGAAATGGATGAAGTGGAAGGAACCCGGGCGTATTTCTCACGGGAACTCAGCGCACTCGGAAAACTGACGGTGCCCGAGCGGTGGGGCGCGGGTTTGTTCCTGACGGCCATCGGGCTGGCATTTTCCCGCCAGTTATACGCGTCCCTTCTACCGGGTCTGACTCCTGCGTTCGGCTTTCTGGCCTGTGGGATCCTGTGTTTCGTCATCCGGCACAAAGGTGAGCCCATTCTGGAATGGGAGTATGCCCAGAATCACATGGTGTGGGGTTTGATCTATCTGTTTGCCGGTGGCTCGGCGCTGGGCCAGGTCCTCACCGAGACCGGCACGGCGCAATTCGTGGCCGACCGGCTCGTTCCGCTGGCCGGGGGCGGAGCCTTCCCCGCGGTCCTCGTGTTCTCATTCATGACGGTCGTGATCACGCAGATTACGAGCAACACCGCTGCCGTCGCCATCATCGTACCGATCACGATCAGTACGTTTCAGAGCCTGGGTCTCAATCCGATACCCTTCATCTACATCGTTGTCGCGGCCGGCAATTGCGGGTTCATGCTTCCGTCCTCGGCTGGCGGTCCCGCGATGGCGGCGGGATACGGTGCGAATCTGAAGACCATGTTTTCCTGGGGCTTGTGGCTGACGATCCTGACTTTTCTGACGATCGTCGTCGCCGGCTACCTGCTGGCGACCTTCTGGCCGGGCTTCGGAATCGCGTGATGCCTGCCGTAATGGGCGAACCAAGGGTCTCCGTCGTCGCTTGGGAATTTAGTCCCGAGGGCAGGTTCGATCCCGGGTGGACAGGCGGGCTGACGACGCTTGAGAATTAATCCGAATCAGCGTCGGTCCGGACACCCGAGGTCTTCGTCGAAAGGATACTGAAACGGTCTCCGTGCTGTGAACAGTCGCTGAATTCTTGAACCGGATTGGCCGCTGTCCCGGTCCGGAGACGTCACTCAGGGGTTGATCATGCCGGGCCAGCGCAGTGATTCGCCTCGCTCAAGCTGAAACTTCTGTGTTATATCGTGCGCAAGGCGCGTGAGATACGGGCGCGATAAAAAAGGAGTTGCGATGGGGCATGCATATTTCGTCCGGTGGATGTTAGCGACCGCTGTTTTCGCGTCCGCACAATGGGCTTCCGGTCAGATCAACGAAGAGGTCAATTCCCGACCCGATCCCTATTCGATGAATCAGGATTTCTTCAGCCTGGGGGAGGGGAGGACCATCGGCTCCACGGTGGCCGTCGTCCTGGATCGTGACGGTCGGAGCATATGGGCATTTGAGCGCTGTGGTCAGAATGATTGTGTCGGCTCGGATCTTGGGCCTGTTCTGAAGTTTGATGCCACGGGAAAGCTGGTCAAGAGTTTCGGCGCAGGCATGTTCGTCCGTCCCCACGGCATCCATATCGACGTCGATGGCAACGTCTGGGTGACCGACCATGAAGGACCCGACGGCATCGACCCAAGGCGAAACGGCAAGGGCCACCAGGTATTCAAGTTCAGCCCGGATGGCGAGCTTCTGATGACCCTCGGCAAGGCGGGCGTCGCCGGGGATGGTCCCGGGGAGTTCAATCAGCCATCGGCCGTGTTCGTCGCTCCCAACGGGAACATTTTCGTCGGGGACGGCCACGGCGGGGAATCCGCCCGCATTGTGAAGTTCTCAAAGAGCGGAGCGTTTATCAAGACGTGGGGGAAAAAGGGGACGGCTCCAGGAGATTTCGAGACGCCGCATTCGCTCGCTATGGACTCGAGGGGGCGCCTGTTCGTGGGCGATCGTGGGAACAAGCGGATACAGATATTCGATCAGGATGGGAATTTTCTAGACGCGTGGTCCCAGTTCGGCTGGCCCAGCGGCATGTACATCGACAGCAACGATATCCTTTATGTTGCCGATTCAAGTTCAGACGATGAGAGGAATACCCCGTGGAAGGAGGGAATCCGAATTGGCAGCGTGGACGACGGGGTAGTCACTGCCTTCATCGACGATCCCGATCCCGACGGTTCGCAGGAAGGCGTTGTTGCCGATGCCGACGGGAACGTCTACGGGTCGTTGACCGGCGGGATGGCCCTGCGGAGATACGTCCGGAAATAGGCGCCTGCGGGGGCTGCAACCGGGAAAGATCCGGAAAGACCCCGAGCACGTACGTGCCCCTCCCGCTTGGCCGTTGTCCCTGACTGGAAAGGGCATGACGGCAGAAGGAGTGAGCTTCCAGTCGCAGGAAACGGAGATGAACGTGAACGTATTGAGCAAGATTCTTCGCCCAACGTTTGTCCTGACGGTGATCGGCATGCTCGTCATCGCAGGGAACGCGGGTGCGGCCCAGCTCAGGGTAATAACGTCCGGCGGGTTCGCCGCGACGTATAACGCCGTCATTCCGGAGTACATGCGGGCAACCCAGGAGACGGTTGTGACGGCTTATGGCGCTTCCATGGGAGGAGCGTCCGACTCCATTCCAGTGCGGCTGGACCGGGGCGAGCCCACAGACGTCGTCATTCTGGCTGCGGCCGCACTCCAGGAACTGATCGATCGCGGCCGGGTTGTCGCGGGCAGCCGGGTCGACTTGGCGCGGTCCCGGATCGGGATGGGTGTCCGGGCCGGGGAGGCCCAACCCGACATCAGCACCGTGGCGGCGCTCATCGAGACGCTGCTTCAGGCGGAGTCGATCGCATACTCCGCTAGCGCCAGCGGAACCTATCTTTCCACCGATTTGTTTCCGCGCCTCGGGATCGCCGCTCAAATTCAGGAGAAGAGCCAGCGGATAGAAAGCGAGCGCGTCGGCAACATCGTCGCGCGCGGGGACGCCGAAATCGGATTTCAGCAGATCAGCGAGTTGCTGCCCATCGAAGGGCTGGACTATGTTGGGCCCCTGCCTGATGAAGTTCAGAGCGTCACGGTGTTCTCGGCCGGCATCGTCACGGGTGCAAAGAATCCGAGTGGAGCCCGATCGCTGATCGACTACCTGGCATCGCCCACGGTGGCCGGTGCCATCATCGAAAGCGGCCTCGAACCGGTAATGCCGAAATGACCCCCCGAAACCACGCCGCCGCCCCGGCCCCGCCCCGGCGCGTGGTCCCAGCAAAGCGTGCGTCACATATCCGTTATTTTGGGAGATAAATATGAAATTTCGCGGCTGGCTATCCTGGATGATTTGTCTTGCCATCGGCCTGGCGGCTTGGCCGGTGCACGCTCAGCAGGATGGTGCCCGACTGTATGCGACCTATTGCGTGACCTGCCATGAGGCGGAGGGTGGGGCCGAAGCCCTCGGACCCGTACTCGGCGTCATGCGGCAGATGACGCCGGAGCACATTCTCGAAGTTATGGAGACCGGCACCATGCGGCGTCAGTCTTCTGAGCGAAGCCGCCCCGAGCGGCGTATTCTGGCGGAATTCCTGTCGGGAAAAGCCTTCGGGAGCGTCCCGGTCGATCTGATTCCTCCATCCGCATTTTGCGCTGACGACACCGCTGGATTCAGGGGTCCACCGGTCCAGGGCGCGCCCAGAGGGCTGTCATGGAATGGTTGGGGGGGGACCATCACAAACACCCGCTTCCAGCCCGCAGGTTCCGCCGGTTTGAACGCGGCAGATGTTGGGCGCCTGGCTCTGAAATGGGCGTTTGGATACCCCGGGGCCACGTCCGCCGGCACACAACCCGTTGTCGTTGGCGGTCGTGTGTACGTGGCCACTGCCGAGGGCGATGTCTTTTCGCTTGATGCAGAGACCGGCTGCGTCCACTGGACTTTCGAGGCTGAAGCCGCTGTCCGCAGCGCCATCAGCATCGGGAATCCGGGCGGCGGGGCGGTGGTGGCCTATTTTGGCGACCAGGCGGCCAATGCATATGGCGTGGATGCGGAGACCGGGACGCTGCTGTGGAAGAATAGAGTCGACGATCATCCCCGGGCCGTGGTTACGGGCGCACCGGCCCTCCACGCCGGTCGATTGTACGTACCGGTCTCCTCGCGGGTGGAGTCCCAGGTCCGCAATCCGAAATATCCCTGTTGCCGCTTCCGGGGGAGTATGGTCGCGCTGGATGCCTCGGACGGAAACCTGATCTGGAAGACCTATACGATTCAGAATGAAGCGCAGCCGATCGGAACGAACAGCATCGGTACACAGCTCTGGGGTCCCTCCGGAGTGCCGATCTGGAATGCTCCAACCATCGATGCCGAACGAAATCTGCTGTATGCGGGTACGGGAAACAATTATTCAATACCAGCGACGATCACCTCCGATGCCATCCTCGCTTTCGACATGGAGTCGGGAGAGATCCGGTGGATCGCTCAAGTTGTCGCAGACGACATCTGGAACTCGAGCTGCCGGGCTGCAGGCCGCGATCCCTTCGTTTGTCCCGAACCCGATGCGCCCGACACGGATTTCGCGAACTCCCCTGTTCTTGTCGATCTGAACGGACGGGACATCCTGATCGCGGGAAATAAACTGGGCCTCGTATATGCTTTTGATCCGGATGCGGAAGGAAGAATCCTCTGGCAATCATCGACCGGAAAGGGTGCGACCAGTGGCGGCGTGATGTGGGGAACGGCGGTGGATGGCGAAAATGTCTATGCCGCGAATGCCTATTTCAATGCAGCAGAACCGGACTCGACCGGAGGGATCATGGCCTTCGATCTTGCAAGCGGGCGCACGCTCTGGTCCGTACCTCCCCTGTCGTGCGCAGGCCGAACACTCTGCAAACCGTCCCATCCGGCCGCAGTCACCGTTATTCCGGGGGTTATCTTTTCGGGAAACATGGACGGCCGCTTGCGGGCATTGTCGACCGTGGACGGGGAGACTCTGTGGGAGTACGACACCGCGCGGGACTTCCCGACCGTGAATGCCGTCAGGGCGAACGGCGGTTCCATGAGCAACGCCGGGGCTACCGTGGTGGGTGGCACGGTGTTTGTGAATTCCGGCTACTCTCACCACGGCGGTATTATTTCCGGAAATGTCCTGCTGGCTTTCTCCGTGGAATGAGGCGGATCTGAATTCGTTTAGTGCCATCGAACCACAGCCCGACCACAGCGTGAGGTTCAGGTTGAGGCCAATCAGGTGGATATTGGCAGAGGTTTCGCGGCCGGGTGCCGCAAGCGGAGGCTCACAGTGAAAAAGCTGTCCTTGTTTTCCTTGTTCGTTGTCGTTTTCGGTCCTGGCTTATCCCTCGCCCAGGAACCCGGCGCAGGCGCAGTGCGAACACTGGACCCGGCGCTGGATGCCATTGTCTCTTCCGATGCCACCGTGGAGGTGCTGCAGGGAGACTATTTCGGAAATGCCGAAGGGCCGCTGTGGATCGACGATGGCTCATCGGGATATCTCCTGTTCAGTGATATCAGTGCAAACGTCATATACAAATGGACACCCGAGGGAGAATTGTCGGTATTCCTCGAGCGAACGGGTGTGAGAGATGTGACCGACAGAGCGAGTCTTCCGCATACGGCCGGTTACCTTGGGGGGTTCAATGGACGTTTCTATCCCGTCTCGTTCGGTTCGAACGGGGTTGCGCTCGACACGGAGGGCCGTATCCTGTGGACCGCGCAGGGAGACCGGGCAGTCATGCGGGCCGAAGCCGACGGAACACGCACCGTTCTGGCCGACCACTACCAGGGCAGCCGGCTCAATCGTCCGAATGACCTTGTCGTGAGGTCGGATGGATGGGTTTATTTCACCGATCCACATTCGAATAACCCCGGAGCGGGAAACGTCCTGCCGAGCAGCCTTTATCGGGTCCGGGATGGCGACTTGCAACTGCTGGCCGATGACATCAGCCCGAACGGCCTGACGTTTTCACCCGACGAACGATATCTGTATGTAACAAATGCGGGCACCATCGTTCGTTACAGCGTATCCGCCGACGGCGGACTCGGTGATCGGACAGATTTCAACTCCGTACGATGTGACGGCATGAAGGTGGATCTGACCGGTAACCTCTACTGCGCGAGCGAATCAAGCGGGGGTGTCGTCATCATCTCGCCGGCGGGTAAACAGCTGGGCATTGTTCTCACACCTCACGACGGGGATGGACCCACAAACATCGGCTTTGGTGGCGCCGACGGCAAGACTCTCTATATAACGATCAAGCGGTCGCTGGCCCGGATTCAACTCAATGTTGCCGGTTTTCGTCCGAATTATTAAAAGAGGTCTGTGGGTCAGGACCACGTGATTGCGACCGCTGGCGGCTAGTCAAATGGCATGTGCTCTCAAGGAATGTACAGGAATGCATTGACACGGCCATGTCCACTTAGCCATAGTCTTGCGAACTCAGAAACACCAACGAGGACCAGGATGGTTCCACACACAAAGGCAGGAAGCCAATGAGACAAGGATATCCCCTTTCCGATTCGCAGATTAAGAGGCTCGTTTACCTACTCAAAACCACCGACCTGTCAATGGTGGAAATTGCGACCGCCATGGGGTGTACCCGCAGTACCGTGTCCCGGATTAATCAGCTTCACAACGCTCGCAATTACGAAAACTCCCGCAGTTCGTGGCAGTTGACATTGACCTATTGAGTATCGCATAATATAGTGACATTCTGTCATGAGTGTCCTATGCTTTCTGCATGGGAAATCCAGCAGGAGTTCGACGCGACTTTGATGCACTAGACCCAAAACAAGCGCATAACCAGTGGACAAACGGCCGGTTCACGGCCGTAAAATTGGAGGCATAAGCTCCCGTTCCCAGATCGCTTTTTCCAGGTATGCGGTTCGTGTTGTATCTGTTTCAGTTGCCGCCTCGCCGTGTCTGTTTGAAGGGTTGAAAGAAACCGGGACCTCGACCGCCCGGGCTCAGATCCATGATCGGGTCAGCATCGCAGAGGTTGACGCAACACATCCACGGCACGAAACAAGACTGGCAACCACGGGTTCCAGGCCATCAGCCGGAAGACGATGCGCCGACCAGTACGCACGAGCTGGCAAGGCACGAGCATGAAGGCGTTCAGGAACGTTTTGAACTCCATGCGTAGCACGGTCTGCTTCTCGGCCTGATACTTCTGGCCCCAACGTCCGGTTTCGGGCAGCAATAACGCAAACCACGCCTTCAGTGTCCAGGCCAGTGAGGCCATCACCATGTAGGCCCAGTTGCTGGTCTGATCCCCGGCCGGCATCCCCAAGGCGTGTACGCCGTTCTTGAGCTGCTCAATAAGATTCTCTTGATTGCACCGTTGATTCGCACGCATCACGATCTGGTCCGCAGGATCCGCACGGTTGGTAATGTAGAAGAAGTACCGGATGTCGTCGAACAACACCTGCTCCCCTTTGGCCACCGACAGATTCTTTCGCACCACAACGACGCGGTAGTCCCGATCGCAGGCTCCGGGCCGATACGCAAACTCGGCCACATCCTCGCCCCGCAAGCGGATATTCTCAAAGTCACGCTCCCGAACGATCCGTTCCTTGACCTTGTCGGGACGCTGGCGGGGTTGGCTGGCTACCTCGTACTTGGCGGGACGTTCCAGGCGCGCCCAGCAGTCCGGCTCCAATTGGTCGGCCCGGGCCACCAGGTTTTTCATCGCGTCGATGCCGAAGATGAAGCCCACGCCCTGGTCGTCCCATCCATCCAAATACCGGGTCTGGCTGAAGTCGGTGTCCCCGCGCAGCAGGATCTGATCGAACCCCGCACGCTGGCACAACGCGATTGCCTGATCGAACCGTTTGGCCGCTCCCTCATGCGAGGGCCGGTTGCCGCTCCGGTTCACCAGGTATAACGGTTCGGCCGTGTTCGCCAGCGAAATCAACAGTGGGTGATAACCCCATGTCCCGTCGTAGGCCACGTCCATCCCGTCTTTGCATTCTCCGGTGGTTGGGGCCAATGTCCCGTCCGCCTCCAGAACCGCTTCCTCGAAAAACGCATCGGGCTGCTGGCGCCAGACTTTCAGCCGCACTTTATTGAACGTGTCCATCAGCGACTCCACGTCGTCTTCCTCAAATCGCCGGCAGAAGTCTCCCGCCGTGGTCGGATCCGGAATCCGCTGTGCTCCCAACGCGTCCAGATACACTTCGTCATTGCGCCGCAGTTCGATATCTTCCATACACGTGCCCCCACTCAACGCGTTGTAGGCGATGTTCAACACGTGATCCGATTCCTGGTAGGGCAGATGCCGCTTCAGCACATGCACGTCCTTGTCGATGGCTTCGATCAGTCCGGTCCGCCGCGCCACCTGATGCATCATTCCGATGCCGCCCACCGACAGACCCCTCATCCGGTCTCCCATCTCGTACCGGATGTTGCGCGCCGACAGCATCGGCTTCGCCTGATCTTTCCAATTCCGATCCCCAAGCCGACGCTCAATTCGCCGCTTGCGGTTCCTCATGTTCTTGCGCGTATAATCGTTCATCTGAAATGCCTCCTTCTCCAAAGAATCTGTCCAAGGTTTTTTTCGCACGGAGAGGGGGCATTTCGGGTACTTCGGCGGTTATTCCACTTTCAATTCCTCATCAATCACGCTTGTTCAGGGACTAGGGTGACTGGTGTTCGCGTCATTGACAGCGGTTCACAGGAATCGCTTCAGGCCACCCTCATCGTGGACGCATCCGGTCGAGGATCTAGGTCTCCGACGTGGCTAGAAGCCCTCACATTCCCCAAGCCGTCAGAGGAGCGGGTGGAGATTGGCGTTGGATATAGCACTCGCATTTATCGCCGTTCACCCGACCACCTCAATGGCGACAGGGCGATGATCCTGGCACCAACACCACCTGGCCGGCGCGGGGCAGTGATGTTGTCAATGGAGAGTGACCGTTGGATGCTCACACTCGCCGGGCTCCTGGGAGATCATCCCCCGACAGACGAAGCCGGCTTTCTCGATTTCGCAGGCACGCTGCCCGCACCGGACATCTACGACATGATCAAGAATGCAGAACCTTTGACCAGTCCGGAACCGTTCAAGTTTCCGGCCAGCGCGCGCCGTTACTACGAAAGGTTACAGAAGTTCCCGGAAGGATATCTGGTGTTTGGGGACGGCATATGCAGTTTCAATCCTATCTACGGACAGGGAATGTCGGTGGCTGCTCTTCAGGCCGCAGAACTTCAGAACGCACTCAAGGAGGATTCTGACGGACTCGCTTTCCGCTTCTTTCGGAACGCGGCGAAGGCGATCGATGGACCCTGGACTATTGCAGTCGGTGGAGACCTTCGGTATCCGGAGGTTGATGGCCCCCGGACCCCGATACTAAAATTCATCAACTGGTATCTTGGAAAGCTACATATTGCGGCACGTGCAGATCCGAAACTGACCTTCGCTTTTCAACGTGCTGCGCAGCTCTTGGACCCACCAACCAGTCTGCTAAAACCCGGCGTTGCACTACGTGTCATGCGCGGCAATCTGTTGGGACCGGTCTAGCTTAACGCCAACTTCCTACAACCGACTTGCGAGGACCGGAGCCCCCGTTCAAGGCACCGGGACCCGTTCCTTCAGTGTAATTCCCCCAATAAACCGGGCCGTCTGTAGTTGAGGAAATTGGGGCGTCCCGCATACTATGCCTGAGGCGATGCGTCCAAAATCAACTTCACCCAACCATAGACAACCGTGCCGTGTTTGCGGCGCCCTGCGGTCGACTCCCCTGTGCACCGTCGGAGAAAATCATGTCACCCGGTGCGAAGAGTGCGCTCACGTTTTTCTCGACACAATCCACACGAACGCGTCAATCCAGCAGATGTACGAAAACTACGAGGCCGTTGGAACGGACCAGTACTTCTCGGGTATCGATAGCGCAGTCCTGGCAAACTTCGACCTGTACCTGTCACGGTGTCATGACTACCTCGACACCGCCCCCCATCAACCTCGACTGTTGGATGTCGGATGCGGCAAGGGAGCCTTCCTGGAACGCGCCCAACAGGCGCAATTCCTCTGCGAAGGCGTTGAAATCTGCGAACCCCTGGCCGACGCCGCAGCCGGCAACCTCGGGTGTCCCATCCACCGCAGTCTGCTTTCGAATCTCGACTTAGACGAAAACAGCTTTGACGTCATCACGATGTACGACCTGATCGAGCATTTGCCTGAACCGGCCAGTGACATCGAGAAGGTTCACAAGTGGCTGAGACCCGGCGGGATCCTGTTCATACTGACTCCGAACGACAACGCCCTTCTGCGGCATATTGCGCGATTTATGTACCGGGGAAGCTTCCGAACGATTGATCGCCCGATGCGGGTCCTCTATTACAGCCATCACCTCTCCTACTTCAGCAGCGCCAGTCTCACCCGACTCGTGGAAGGACACGGCTTCGAGATCGTGGAGATTGAAACGCGAAACCAGGAAACGTCCCGCCTGATTCTTTCGCCCACGGAACGGCTTGCCGTTCGGCTGACGTTCGCAGTGGCCGACCGATTTTCTTCGATGGGCGGAAAACTTGTGATGTGGGCTCGAAAGAACAGCTAACCCGCATAGATCACCAATCGACGCGTGATTGCGATTTTGCGTAAAAGAACCCTGGGTGGGCGCGAGATGGTGTGGGGGGAGCGTCTCAGGGTGAATTGACGAGTTTTTGGCGATGTGAGAAGCGGATTTTCGTGCTCAATAGAGCGTTGACGATCGCGATCAGACACACCTCGGCTCGGACTGGGTAAGCGAATCGATTTCAGGGACGAAGCCGCAGCGTCGGTGTCAGCATCGCAGTGGCATTGTTTGTAGGTTGCGGACAACGGCGGCATAGACCTCGGCGTAAGGACAGGCTTCAGCCATCGACACCCAGACGTTTCGGACCGTGAACCGGATGCGGGCACCGATCTTGAGCAGCTTCAGCCGGATCGTGCCGCATTGAGCGCGCGCCAGTTCGGTGCCCTGGAGCCCGAGTCGACGCAGGGCCTGCATGATCATGTAGGCGGCCGAAGACAGATACAGTCGGAGTTGATTGGCGCGCATGGTGGCCGCGCTGGTGCGGTCGGCAAACAGATCCAGTTGTTGCTCTTTGATCCGGTTCTCCATGTCGCCGCGCGCACAGTAGAGATCTTCATATAGCGCACGGGCCTCCCAACGTTGCGGTGTGAGGGAGGTGACGATGAATCGGGGATTGGCGCCCTTGGCCAGAACCTCGGCCTTGCCCACGACGCGCCGTTGCTGGCTCCAACTGTCTCGTGTGCGATAGCGGAAGTCCTTAAATATCCGTGCCGATTTACCGGTGGATTCAAACTCCGATTTCGCCTGAGCCATGGATTCAGCGATGACCTCCTGGAGTCGCTCGTTCTTGGCCAATCCCACCACGTAATCCACCTGATGGGATTCACACCAGGTCAATAAATCATCTCTGCAAAAACCCGAGTCGCCACGGACGATGATCGACACATCCGGCCAGCTCTTCCGGATCTGTCCGATGATGCGGGTCAGCTCCTCAACCGATCCGGCCGCGCCATCGATGTTGGAGCGTCGCAATCGGGCGCACAGCAGATGCTCACCCGAGAAGATATACAACGGCAAATAACAGTAGTTGCCGTAATAGCCATGAAAGAATCGTCCCTCCTGTTGCCCGTGGATCGGATCGTCGGTGGCATCGAGGTCCAGAATGATTTCTTCAGGCGCCGATTCATAGGCTGCGATGAATGCATCGACCATCCAGCGGTCAATCTGGTCGGCATCCATCGCAATTTTCTTGTATCGTTCCTCCGCCCCCACTTCGGCACCGGTCAACTCCAGCCGATTCAGCGTGCACTTGCCCGCCAGCGCCTTTCCCCGGTCGCTGGCTTGCCGCCGGTTGCCTCCCAGCGGATCGGCCTTATCGATGGCCACGGCGAGCATCGGATCGGTGCGTAGTTGGTCGTGATCGTTCAGGTCTTCATATCCCAGACACAGGCCATACACCCGTTGCCCAATCAATTCCTTCACCGTGTGCTCGATCAATCGCGGGTCCCGATGATCGGCGAAACATTCGGCAAGTCCCCCGACCAGTCCGGTTCGTTTTTCGACTTCCCTCAACAGCAGGACACCCGCGTCGGATGTGATCTTCCCTCCGTCGAATCGAGCCTTCACTTTTCGTTGATTAAGTCCGTGAAATTCGAACGTCGTTTGGTTACACTCTGTCGTCATAAGGGCCGCCTTTGTTTGGTTGCTAAAACGTCTTCGACAAACGCTTTATGCCAAACAGGGCGGCCTTTTCTGGTCCATCTGGTGATTTATGCGGGCTAAGAGATCCAAACACGGTTGAAACCGGGAGTTACGCGTCCGGATCATTCCACGCCGGCAAACCCTGATGCCGTCGGCTCCTTTGATGGCTGCCGGCGGCGACACCATTTTCAAACTGGAGCACATCAACAGGCTGTATGCTGTGGCGGCTGTTTACTGGAGAAGGGTGGAACTCTTCGGGACGACGAACCCACTCATTTGGGGTCGCCAACCCTGTCGGGGGAGACCCGCGGAGGCCACAATACTTTGTGCTGAACTTCGAACCTAATGTAAAATGATCGGCTTGCGGGGACCGCTCCCCGCATAAAGCCGGCCAGCATTTCAAGACAAACTCGTTTCGCTCTATATGGAGGTTTCACCCAACGATGACACCCGCTGATGTACTTAAACTCATAAAGAAAGAAGACGTAGTATTCGTCGATCTTCGTTTCACCGATACAAAAGGTAAGGAACAGCACGTCACAGTCCCCGCTGGGGAGGTTGACAAAACCTTTCTCACGGGCGGAAAGATGTTCGACGGATCGTCGATTGCAGGCTGGAGGTTTATCAATGAATCCGACATGATCCTGATGCCCGATGCAGAGACGTCGGTCATTGACATCTTTGCAAACCACAAACAGCTCAACATTCGCTGCGACGTAGTTGAGCCCCTGACTGGACAGGGCTATGAGCGTTGCCCGCGTACCTGCGCAAAGCGAGCCCTCAAATACCTCAAGTCAACCGGAATCGCCGACAATGCGTTTTTCGGCCCGGAAAACGAATTTTTCGTCTTTGACGACGTGAAATACGGCTCGGAAATGCAGGGAGCGTTTTACGAAATCCACTCTGAAGAAGGATCCTGGGTTTCCGGTCATGACCTGCCCGGCGGCAACCTGGCCCACCGGCCCGGCGTCAAGGGGGGGTACTTTCCCGTCCCGCCGGTTGACTCGCTCAGTGACCTTCGGGGAGACATGTGCGTGGGGCTCAACGCCATGGGTCTGGTATCGGAAGTACACCATCATGAAGTGGCTACCGCTGGCCAGGGTGAAATCGGTGTCAGCGCCGGATCGCTGGTCGACAAGGCGGACCAGATCCAGATATTGAAATACGTCCTTCACAACGTCGCGCATCGGGCTGGAAAGACTGCCACCTTCATGCCGAAACCTCTCGTTGGCGACAACGGGAACGGAATGCACGTCCACCAGTCGCTGGTGAAGAGAGGGAAAAATGTGTTTGCCGGCAAGGAAGTCGGCGGTATTTCGCAGCTCGCTCTGTACTACATCGGCGGCATCATTAAACATGCAAGGGCGTTAAACGCTTTCACGAACGCGAGCACGAACAGCTATAAGCGGCTTGTGCCGGGCTTCGAAGCGCCCACCTTCCTGGTCTATTCGGCGCTCAATCGCTCGGCGGCTATCCGGATCCCCTTCGTTGCCTCGCCAAACTCACGTCGCGTCGAAGTGCGCTTCCCCGACTCTACAGCAAACCCATACTTTTGCTTCGTCGCCATGATGATGGCGGGCCTGGACGGCATTCAGAACAAGATCGATCCGGGCAAACCGATGGACAAGGATCTGTACGCGCTGACTCCGCAGGAAGAAGCGAAGCTGCCCACTGTTTGTTCCTCTCTTGACATTGCGTTGGAAGCGCTCGACAAAGACCGCAAGTTCCTCACCAAGGGAGGTGTGATGACCGACGATCTGATCGACGCCTACATCGAGCTGAAAATGGAAGAGGTCACCACACTAAGGCAATGGACCCACCCCATCGAGTTTCAGCTGTCCTACAGCTGTTGATCGGGAACACCCCACTTCAAATCCGAATGAGAGCGCGGTTCCTACCGCGCTCTCCTTGTTTCTGCGTTCTGTCAGGCGTGGAATCGATGGGATCTCCGTCCAAGACCTTCGGCCCCGTTTTTTTCGGTGTGCATCATGACTGTACGAATCCGAAAACATGGGGCCGATCAGTGTTCTCTCCATCTCGGACGGCACGGTCTCAATGAAACCCCTGGAGATACTCGGAGAATCCGAAACCCCCGACGGTACGGACTTCAAACTGGCCCGACGCGACCGGGAGTACATTATTCTCGCAAACGGGAAGAGTCTCATGTCGAGCCGTATGCACGGATCGGAAGAGGCGCTGGCTACATTCGCCTGTCGGACGGCGCGGACGATGGATCAACCGTCAGTTCTCCTTGGAGGCCTCGGTATGGGCTTCACTCTGCGCAACACGCTGAATCTGCTGCCGCCTGACGCGCTGGTTGTTGTGGCAGAACTCGTTCCGGCAGTTGTGGACTGGAACCGGGGGGTGCTCGGAGCCCTGACCGGCCACCCGCTTCAGGACAGCCGCGTCCAGGTCGAGATGAATGACGTTGCGGTGACGATCAGCCGGAGTCGGGGCCGGTTCGATAGCGTGCTCCTCGATGTGGATAACGGCCCGAGCGCGTTCGCGACATCCACCAACAACCGGCTCTATGCAGACCGGGGTCTGGCCGATACGCACAAAGCTCTCAAGAGCGGCGGGACACTGGCGGTCTGGTCGGCGCGGGAAGACCGAAAGTTCGAGCAACGCCTGCGTTATAACGGTTTTGATGTCGAAGTGCAGCAGGTTCGGGGCCGAGGGAAGAAAGGCGGACCCCGCCACACGATATTTCTGGCACACAAGAGCTGAGAGCCTGCGGCCGCGGGAAAACCCCGGCACTGGCGGCGGCCGACGTGCTCCGCCCGATTAATCGACAGATCGCTCCCATCCCTGTTCGAAGTGTTCTGCCCAGCTCTGCGCCCACGGTCGACCGTAGTAATCGACATAGCCGTCGTCACCCGGAATCAGTTGCGTCGGTCGCCCGTCCGGACCCACAACGATCGTGCTCTGGACCCGGCACTGCTTGTAGGTGTATCGCGTTTCAGCGTCGTCGGGAGGGCGCGCCAGATTCCACGGCGTGACTGTGTGGAGTGGCTGCGCGAATGCCTCCGGATCGTAAAATGTGGCTTCGGAAATAATTCCGTTTCCATCCGGACTGGGCCTGAAGACCTCGATCACCTCAAACTCGTTGCTGTATTCCGGCATCGAATGAGACAGCTTCCAGCCCTGAACGTTGGCGGTCCACGCAATGAGCGTATCACCGTTCCAGAATCCAACCGTTTCCCCCCACCACTGCGGTACACCCTCCTGAACGTGATCGCGGCCGATCAACACCTTTCGGAGGAGATTGTCGGCCTGACCGACGAGAAGCTGCACCTGGGTCGGCGTCATCATGACCTCGATCGGGCCGCCGTGGGAAAACTCCGCCCACCACCGCCAGAGGCCTTCGGGATAGCAGAACGAGGATTGCCACCAGGGGGCGTTGCTGACACCCTCGTGATAGTTTTCCTGTACCATCCGCTCCTGATATTCCCGCGTCAGCAGCGAAATCATCGTCGCCGTTTGAAGGTTTCGGCCATAGATCCATTGTTCGTCGCGTGCTTCCCGGTTGTACCATCCGTCCCAATCCGGCAGAGATTCCCGGGTGTGGACACTGGGGAGCCCACCAGCACGGGCTTCCTCGCGCAAAGCTTCGTAATGTTCCTGGGCGGTCCGATAAGGATAGGGGCTCACGATGTCGGCCACGTCCCGGTCCAGGTTGCAATCGCCCCATTCCCCGGGACGATCTTCCCGGCTCCACATGTCGGTCAACTGGCGGGGCGTGTTGCAGCGGGCGTATCGGGGATCCGTCCAGTTCTCGCGGTCCAGATAGAAGTTATCGGTGGTCCACATGTCGCGCGCCAGCGGCTCTATACCCGGAGGACGATTGGCCCCATCCGATTCGCCCCGTGCCTGCCCGCCACCAGCCACACTCGCCGGCAGACCCAACACCAGGAGCGCGACTGCCGGGATCGAAGACAGCACTGACTTTGCGAAACTCATTCGGATTCCTCCCGTACTCTGTTCTGAAGCTGGCGGTGAAAGCCCAGCTGTGGCCGTCAAGTCCAGTCAGACTGATCGTAGTTTGGATGAGTGATGCGGGTCAAGCCGATGCGCGGCAAGCCGCTGCTGCAGGTGCGCCATGTGAGCGCTCAGAATCAATGATTCCTAAACGTGTTCAGGTCATGGTCCGCACCTGTGGTTGAACACTCAGCATTACACCCGGAATCAGCGAATCACTCCCACCTGCTAGAGAAGGGACCGCCGTGGTAGCTTGAAGGGATGCCATTGGTGACTCTCGACGGCGTGTCGATCGCGTACGGCCACGCGCCCCTGCTCGATAAAGTCGCAATGCAGGTCGATCCGCGGGAGCGCGTCTCGCTGATTGGCCGCAACGGCGCAGGCAAGTCGACGCTCCTGAAAATCATCAATAGCGAAGTCGCACCCGACGCCGGGACAGTTTGGCACCAGGGGTCGCTGCGGGTGGCGCGGCTCGAGCAGGACGTTTCACTATCCACCAGTCAATCGGTCTTCGACGTCGTCGCCGAAGGTCACACCCACGCTCTGGAAGGAGACGAAGCGTGGCTGAAGCAGCACGACGTCGGGCAGGTCCTGTCGCGGCTTGAGCTGGATGCGGAGTCCATTGTCGATACGCTGTCGGGTGGTTGGCGCCGCCGTGTTCTGCTGGCGCGCGCGCTTGTCGGCCAGCCGGATCTGCTCTTGCTCGATGAACCGACCAACCACCTGGATATCGAAGCCATTCAGTGGCTCGAAGCCTTTCTCGCCAACTATGAAGGCGCGGTGATGTTCGTCACGCATGACCGCGCGTTTCTCCGACGCCTGGCGACGCGGATCGTCGAGCTCGACCGTGGCCAGCTGACGTCGTGGCCCGGCGACTTCTCGACGTATCTTGAACGCAAAGGGAATGCGCTGGCCAACGAGGCTGTGCTCGCCGACAAGTTTGACAAGAAGTTGGCCGAAGAAGAAGTGTGGGTCCGGCAGGGAATCAAAGCCCGCCGCACCCGGAACGAAGGCCGGGTCCGGGCGCTCGAGGCCATGCGCGTCGAACGCGCGGAGCGTCGCGAACCGGCGGGCAACGTGCGTCTGCAGGTCGAACAGGCCGACCCCTCCGGCAAGCTTGTATTCGAGGTCAAAGGGATCTCCAGGAGTATCGGTGGAACCGCGATTATCCGCGATTTTTCCACCCGGGTGCTCCGGGGAGATCGGATCGGCCTCATCGGCGGGAACGGTGTCGGCAAAACAACGCTCCTGCGGATGCTCCTGGGCGAGTCCATGCCTGACACCGGGAACATCCGAAATGGTGCCCATGTCGTCACTGCCTATTACGACCAGGGGCGGGAACAGCTTGATCCCGAAAGTACCGTGTTCGACACGGTGGGCGAGGGGAACGACACTGTGACATCAAACGGACGAACCTGTCACGTGCACGCCTACCTCCGCGCTTTCCTGTTCTCCGACGAGCGAGCTCGGACGCCGGTGAAAGCGCTCTCAGGTGGCGAGCGAAATCGGCTACTGCTGGCGCGACTGTTCACCCGGCCGGCGAACGTACTCGTGCTCGATGAGCCGACCAACGATCTCGATATTGAAACGCTGGAACTACTCGAGGAACTACTCGCCCAGTGGTCCGGGACTCTTCTGCTGGTGAGCCACGACCGCGCCTTTCTCGACAACGTCGTCACAAGCACCTTTGTCTTCGAAGGAGGCGGCCACGTCGCGGAATACGTGGGTGGATACACGGATTGGATCCGGCAGCGGAAGCCGGATAAAACCCGGGTCGGGCCCTCAACGATTGGGAAACGGACCGGAGGCGCAGGGAAGAGGCCGAAACCGACGCCCGCCAAGGCCCGGCCGAAGAAGTTGTCGTTCAAGGATCAGCGCGAGCTGGGAGCGCTGCCTGCAACGATCGAAGGGCTCGAGTCGGAACAGCGAGAGCTCAGTGCGAAAATCGCGAGACCGGACTTCTACAGGGAAGGCGCCGACGTGATCAAAGCCTCACTCGCACGCATCGAAGAACTGGAAACCACACTCGCTGCCGCTTACACGCGATGGGACGATCTGGATTCGCAAACATGAGCCATCCCGAACGCATCCCCGACACACCTACCCCCCCCAACTACGCTCCCCCCCCCCAACTACGCCCCCCCCTTAAAGGCGTGCCTATGATCACTGCATCCAGCGCTGCATCCGGGCGCCCCTGCTTCGGAATCGAGGAGCCGCCTGTTGCAATGACCCGTGTGTCCGATCGAAGTCGCCTGAACGCGTCCGCAGCTCGAACCGCCGCCCCTTCTCGACACCGTCCATACGGTCATTCGACACCATCTCTCCACGCGCTCCCCACGCGTTTCGGAGCGTGCAATTCGACTCGGCACGGCGCTTTGGGGCAACCGGGTGACGTCGCTAAGCACCCTTCCAGACACGACGGGCCGTATCGACGACCTGCGCCACCTTCTTCCACTGGTCGTCTTCGGTAAGCAAGTTGCCCTCCTTCATCGATGCGAAGCCGCACTGCGTGCTGAGGGCCAGGTTCTCCAGGGGCACGTATCGCGACGCTTCCTCGATCCGGCCAACGATCTGGGCCTCGGACTCCAGACCGGGCACTTTGCTCGATAACAGACCCAGAACAACGACCTTGTTGTCGGGAACAAATCGCAGGGGTTCGAATGTGCCGGGAGTCAAGCCCATTCTTAGTTGAAACTCTCCACGGCTCACGATGGGTCATGCAACCTTCTTCTTCGATCTCGTCGACGTCTTCGCCTCAATTTTCAGCTCTCGCTGGAGGGCTTCGCGGAGCTTTGGAAGATGACGGTAGCCGATCACCTTCCTCAGGCGCGGTTCGATGTCGATGAGCGCCGTCGCCAACCAGCGTTGCCGCTGACTCGAGTTCTTCCAATGATCGACCTTCGCACACCTTTCCTCGACAAGGGCATTGACCGATTCCAGGCAATTCGTCGTCTTGAACGAACGGCCCAAGACCCCGTACACGCCGAGCCGATGCAACGTGAGGGTCTCTTCCAGGCCTTCCTCAAGGCTCGCAGCCCCCGATTGGTTTCGCTCCTCGAGCTCTCCATGGAGCTCTCCGAGCGCCGCCCGAGCTTCGTCGTACTCCGGGCGCTCGTAGGCCCGCTGCAGCCGGCGTCGCCACACGGCTTGCTCGGTCTTCGATAGGTATCTCACGACGTTCTCGCGTTTGTGCCATTGGCAGCGTTGGACCAGGGCTCGATTCCTGAATGCCTTCTTGACCGCCGCCCGCAGACCTTTGCCGCCGTCGACAATCACCAGCACGCCTTCAGAGATGTCCAGGCCCCGCTCCATCAACGAACGGAGAAACGGAGTCAGCACTTGCTCGTTCTCCGTGTCGGTCTCCACGAAGCCCAAGAAGCGTTTGTCGCCCGAAAGCGTGACGCCCAGGGCCACTACCATCAGGGCGTCGGCAAACGCCTTCCCGTCCAGGAAGATCGCCACGACGTCCTCGCCACTCAGATCCCGCTCCTGCATCTCCCGAAGTTTCGCGGCACTCGCCTGGACGAATCCTCGAGACACCGTCGAACTCGACAGTCCGATCGCTCCCGGAATCGCTTCAGCGGCCGATTCATAGTTCCGGCAGGAGATCCCATACAGCACACGTCTGAGCAGTAGCTCGTTCACCGCGCCACCCGGACTGAGTTCCTCGTAGGTCCGAAGCGGAATCTCCCCGCCCGCCACGCTGCGCACTCGAGGCACCCGAACCGGCACCCGCTGGCCACCCAGCCCCACGGTCCCCGGATTGCTCCCGTGTCGCCGGCCCCGCAACGCCGCCTCCTTTCGTGCGTATCGCTCACCCGCCAACGACTTCACTTCCTCGTCGAGCAACTCCTCCACGTGCATCAACCCCAGTGGGATCAACGCCCGAATCATCTCCACCTTCGAGTCCAATTCCAGTCCCGAGTATTCCTCCCGGCTCAGGACCTCGACCTCACCCAGCACACGCGACTTCTTGCGTTTCTTTACCGAACGTAACAGACTCCTCATCTCGGCTCCTTTCTCTTACAGGCTTGATGTTGTTTCTTCCAATACCATCAAACCATGGGGTTTGGAGCCGTTTCAATTTCCAACTAAGATTGGCACACATTCTGTGCCGGAACGCTCCGATTCATACTCGAGCAGAAAGACGTCGACGTTGAGTTCATTGAAGAGTTTTTCGGCAATCGGGTCGTAGCCCCCTTCCGCATACCACTGGCTTCTGTTATTCCCGCGGCAGAGGTGAATGGCCAGGGTAACGCCTTCCTTTTTTGCCCCTTCAAGGCACGCGTTGTCGACTCGAATGGCTTCGTCCAGGGCCTGATCGGGATCGACGCCCATCGCGTCTCTAATGTAACGGCGCCATTTCGGATCGATGTAATAGGTGTAACGTGGCGCATCGATCTGGACGTAGGACACACCTTCATTGACCAGCGAACCGATCTCCGATTTGAAGATCCCGACCATATCCCATAGGAAGTCCGAATAGGTGGGGTACGCCGACTCGCTGATTCCCTTCTTATACATAATCGCTGGAAACTGATTTGCCGTCGGTAGCGTGATCTTGATGTCACCCGGGCTGTGCTGTTTCAGAAAATCCAGTTCGTCCTTCGTAAGGCGCTTCGTCTGCCTGATCGGTTTGCGGACAACTCCGAGGAGAGGTATCGCTGACACCCCACTCTGACCGTTACCCCCCTCACCCTTCTTCCACTTCCGTTCGACCGTGCCGCCGGTGTCAAGGCCCTCGACCGAATCATAGAAATCGCCCATGAAACTGCTGCGGCGAAATTCTCCGTCGGTAAAAATCTCGAGACCGAGGTCCTTCTGCCGAGCCAACAACTTCAGAATGTGCTGATCCTCCAGATCTTTGAGCAGCGCAGGGTTGACCGCGGGATCCTCCCGCGCATCCAGCAACTGCTGGGGACGCAGAAAACTGCCCACCTGGTCGGCACGGTATTTGAAAGCCATATTTCTCCTTCAAGCCAGTCCGCCGGAGGGCAGGGGGCCGTCAACGTCCAATATTCGGGGCTCTGTTAGCTCTCCGAAGCTATCATCATTTACACTATCGCCTCGGCTCCGCCTCGTTGATCCCCCGCACGGAGGAACCGTGCGGGGCCTGTAAGGTCAACGACGGTCTGAGGTAATCCCTATAGAGCCCGCATTCAGGAGAATGTGGGCGGCGAAGGTCGCTCGGTCAGGATGACCGTTTGAGCGACCGCTGCAAGTCCCAAACTGGCCCCCGACGGGTCGTACGTAAGACTTTGACGGATCCCTGCGCCAGACGATGTGTCCCGGCGACAATTCAAGGGTTCCAATGTTACTATTACTGCGCTCTAATCTGCAGGCTGGGGGGCCCTCCGAACGACTGACCGAACCCACCATTTGTTAAGAGCTATAATCGTCACATAGAGGCAGGAACGAATATGCAGAATACGGAGCAGGTTCGCCCGCATCCCTGGACGCAACCGTGGTACCAGACCAATAACGGTGACCTTTCGGTTTTTGTCTATCTCGTTTTGATTCACGCCCTGGCGGGAATCGGGCTCGTCCTGTTCCCTCTCCCCGGCTGGCCCGTCTTCGGTACGGCAGTTGCGATGACGGGTCTTGGGGGTATCGGCACAACCGTTGCGTATCACCGTGCCCTGTCTCATCGCGCTCTCCGGCTGAACCCCTTGGTCGAACAGTTACTCATTTTGTTCGCTGTATTCAACGGCTCCGGTGTGCCCGGAACCTGGGTCGCCAATCACCGATATCACCATGCGCACTCCGATACGGTGGACGATGTATCCAGCCCCCGCTACGGCGGATTCTGGTGGGCCCATTTGCGATGTCTCTACCAGATACCGCAACGCAGCCTGACCCGGTGGTGCCCGGACCTGTTGAGCGCGCGCTATCGATTCTGGCAGCGAATCCACATCCCCCTCGTCGCCATGTCGCTGACATGCGGTTGGTTTCTCTTCGGATGGCCCGGGCTGTTCTGGCTTGGCGGCATTCGACTCGCTTACGCCCTCCACCTGCAGGCTGCGGTCAACAGCATTCTTCACATGAAGAAGGACGTACCCATCGGGGAAGATTCGGCACGGAACATATGGTGGCTGGGACCGCTCCAGCTGACCGCATGGGGCGAGAACTGGCACGAAAATCACCACGCCGCTCCGAGCTCGGCATCCTTCAGCCGGCGCTTATGGCAGATCGATTGCGGCTGGTATACGATCCGCCTGCTGGAAAGTCTCGGGCTGGCCACAAACGTCCGTCGGCCATGATCCGTAACAGCCCGTGGCAGAAGTCTCGCGGGCCGCGTTACGGCCAAACGGACCCGGATTCTAGAAGGCGACGACGTTGCAATGCTCATTCATTGCGAGGAGTCGACGACAACGAAGACGGCCCCGTTTCGCCGTAACCCCTTGGGCGCAGGGGGGTTCGGGCCACAGGCTTTGTCGTTCGTCGGTCACGATGAAAAGACATCGTTCCGCTCCTCACTTCGCGCCTGCTACCCGAAGACCCCTGCGCGCGGCCCGCGAGACTTCTGCCACGGGCTGCTAAGGACTGGAGATTCGATTTGACGGCGGAGCGAATCTCAGCCCGCCGACTCGAATCAGGAATCGGCTCTCGGTCCCGGATTGATCTATTCTTCCCCGTCCAGCAACTCATAGATCCGCTGAACAGCCAGAGCGTTGGCGCCGACACCCTGGATTTGCGGATATGCAGCGGCATGGACCGTCAGGTCCACCATTGCTGCAGCATCGGTGGCCGCAACACCCTGTCCGTGGAGTTGGTTTGTCTGGGTCCAGAGGTCTGCCAGGACGGATCTGAAAGATGCGATCTTCTCTTTCCCCGTAAAGGCCGCGCCATGTCCGGGCAATACGGTGTCGAAATCCAGCTCGGCTACGGCATCCAGAGTGTCGATCCACTCGTTGACGAACGCATCTCCCATGAACGCAAGGCCCTCAACCAGGAGGTCCCCGGTGGACAGTATCCCCTCGGCGGGCAGGTAGACGAGGACATCGCCTCCGGTGTGGGCACGGCCAAGAAACAGCAACTGGATCTCTCTGTCCCCTGAAAAAATCGTCATTTTTCGATCCAGCGTCAGGTTTGGCGGCGTGGGTCGGATGTCGGCAAGGGCGTCCTGGTAGTTCTCAAGTACAAACAGTTGCTCTTCCAGGTCAGCGCGGTCGGCTTCCGATGCGGCAGCGACATCGCGCTGCAACTGTTCGATCTGTCCGGGAACGCCCGACGTAAATGTCTGAAACGTTCGACCCTCCAGGGGGTTGCCTGCCAGGGCGTCACGCGTAAAGCGATGGCCGATCACCTCAACCCCGGCGCCAAACACCTGGTTCCCATCCGCGTGATCGAAGTGATAATGGGTGTTCACTACATAGCGAATGGGCAGGTCTGTAATGTTGAGAAGCTCTTCCTGGAGCACGAATGCGGCCGCAGGCGTGATGTGGGAATCCACCAGCATCACATCCTCTTCATTCACGATTGCGACGGAATTCGCGCCGGCAGTCAGCGAGCCCGTACCCACGATATGGTAAACACCATCGGCAATCTCGTTGAACTGGAAGGCGGGCCCGTTGTGCAGCGTCCCTGCGGGCACGGCGCTCGGGGCAGGTTCTCCGTCCGATACCACAGGTTCGCCCGGCGCGCATGCGCACAGGCTTACTAACAGGGCCGGTAACAAGAAATAGAATCGATCAATCACAACAACCTCCTCAGAATGGTTGCATTATATCCAGTTTCGCTGGTCGAGACGGGCATCGTTCCCGGGTATGGAGAATGCCAGCACGTGAAACACTTTCCCGTCAAACTCGAAGTCGCCGACCCACTCCATCCCGAGTTTGCGGCGGTGCGCCTCCAAGGAGCGGGGGTTCTCGGCGGAAATGAACAACACCCCCGCCTCGAATCGACCCGCAAGCTGGTCCAGACACTGCCGAAAGAGACTTTCGAGAACACCCTGACCCCGCATCGTACGATCGACGCAGACTGGTCCATATACGTACGAAGGGTAATCGTTGAGCAAACGTCCGTCGAAGCGTAACGAATCGTAGCACTCGATCATCCGAGCAAGAATAGGAATCCGGGCACTCTCGGCCAGGGAGCTTCCCATCAAGAACCCGACTAAAGACGGTCCCCGTTCACCAACGACGATCGGAATACTCCGGTGCATCTGCCTGATCTGGTCGGGCCCGAAATCCACAGAAAGGAATCCTTCCCCGCGTTCTGATTCGGACAGGTTCCAGACCAGATTTTCCTGAATGATCCGCGTGATCTCCGGAAGGTCTGAATCCCTGAACTGACGAAAATGGATGGGCGTGTCGATGGCGAACCCCTGGCAACTCCATAATAGTACGGGGAGGAGGACACATGATCAACGGAGTCGGGTCGACAACAAAGAGCGGATCACTGTGGGCGGACTGCCGCGGGGGGCGAAATAAGGAGGCCCGCCGGCTTTAAGGGTGAACGCTCGTGTTCAGTCAGCGGGCCACCAGCGGAGAAGGTACCTTTCGACTCCTGTTAACCGATAATAAGAGGCGATCGTATCGACGGTTACATAATTGTGCCCGCGGATGGAGTGTTTACGGCGTGGCCAGGCTGTATGTCAAGCGACGAACCCACTCATTCATGCTTCTGGAGGTACCCCCTACCAATCGATGGGTGTGTCCTCGTGGAAGGTAACGATGTTGTCGATTCCTGGAAGACTGAAACTCCGATCCCAGCTCAGGCCTCCCGGGCTAAAGTCCAGTTTGACGACGTCCGGATTTCGCAGCCGATCCGCCTGTTCCCAGCCATAGCCAGCCTCTACGTGGTTTAGCAGGAGGGCGATCACGTTCCCATGCGCGCTGATCCCGACAGTTGGACTCGATTCGGCCGTCATGATACGGCTCACGGCGCCAACGAAGCGGCGCTGTGCGTCGAAGGAGGTCTCGCACCCGGGCAACGCGAAGGAAAAATCCCGCCAGGATCGCATCCAGACTTCCGGAAAGTCCTTTCGAACCCTGTCGGTGATTCTACGCTCACGCAAATCGGGGTCCACAACGACCTCCAACCCCAGTTTTTTCACAAAAGGGTCGATCGTGCTCAAGGTGCGCCGATACGGGCTGGAATACACTTTGCCGATATCGAGGGTCTCCAGGAGGGGACCGAGCTGGGTGGCCTGCTCATAGCCGCGCTGGCTCAGGGGCCAGTCCGGCTCCGCTACTCTGGATGACGGGTGGCTTTGAGCGTGGCGGATGAGATATACGGTCTTTCGCGACATCTTTCCATATTATTAAGGTTAAACGTACCCCTGCAGCGAGGTGGAACCCACCTTCAGAGTCGCTATTCGCGCGGGTCTGCCCATTCGCTGAAATATTAAAGTATACTTTTGCCCCTGTTACTTAGCGTAGTCGCGTTGTGAAGATGCGTTGTGGATGGGAAGATCCGCAACGCGAATTACTCAATCCATAGAAACTTGAATGGAGCATCTCATGGGCAGCGTCATCCCTGAAGCAGTGAAGGACTTATTGGACAAGCCGATCGTCGCGTCGCTCTCGACCCTGATGCCGGACGGCAGCCCCCAGGTCACACCCGTATGGTTCGACTACGACGGCAGCAATATCCGGATCAATTCCGCGAAGGGTCGCGTTAAAGACAAGAACATGCGCCGCGATCCGAGAGTTGCGATCGTCATCGCCGAACCGACGAACCCTTATAGATATCTGGAAATTCGTGGACGTGTGGAAACGATCGATGAATCCGGAGCGGACACGCATATCGATTCACTGGCGAAACGCTACATGGATCTCGATTCGTATCCGTTCCGCACCCCTGAAGAGGTCCGTGTCACCTACGTGATCGCTCCGGAGCGAACTACGCACATGAACATGGAACGATAATCGCGGGGGTTAGCCATCAACCGTCCCCCGACGCTGGGAAGCGACTGCGATGCCGGAAGATCAAACGACGCAGATTCCGAGCTTCCTCTATGGCACGGCATGGAAGGAAGAGCGCACAGAGGCTCTCACCGAGCTGGCTCTCCGGTTGGGCTTCCGCGGTATAGACACAGCAAACCAGCGGCGGCACTACGTCGAAGCCGGCGTCGGGGCCGCCTTGGCCGCGGCCTTCAGTACAGGCGTTGTCCGACGAGAAGACCTCTTCCTGCAGACCAAATTCACCTACCTGGCCGGTCAGGATCACCGACTCCCCTTCGACCCGAGAGCCGACTTGTCCACACAGGTCGCGCAATCGATGGCCAGTTCGCTGGAGCACCTGGGTACGAACTACGTTGATTCCTTTGTCCTGCACGGCCCCGCTGCATATCACGGCTGGACCGACGAGGACGCTGAAGTCTGGACGGCCATGGTCGCTGAACGCGACGCGGGCCGGGCGCGATCGCTGGGTGTCAGTAATGTTGCCATGCCGCACCTGGAACAAATGGTTGCCGTCCACAGGGAGGTTCCCCGATTTGTTCAAAACCGATGCTATGCCGTGCGGGGTTGGGACCGGGAGGTGCGGAGGTTCTGTATCGAACGCGAGATCGTATATCAGGGTTTTTCGCTCCTGACGGCCAATCCTGACCTCCGCGGTCACCCCTTCGTCAAGGAGATTGCCGCACGGAGCCAGAGTACGGCGGCTCAGGTCGTATTCCGCTTCGCACATGCAGTCGGAATACTCCCGCTGACGGGCACCTCCGACAGCAACCACATGCAACAGGACCTTGCGAGCCGTAGCCTCGCCCTCACGGCTGAAGAAGTGGAAACCATCGAATCGCTGGTCGGTTAGCAATTACCAACTCCCCGGTTCCACACATTTTCCCTTACCCCGACCCAGCTGCGTCTAAATAATTGCTTGAGCACGGCCGATAAGTGTCTTGTAAGGCCCCCAACAGCTCAATTTGCATACGGACGATAGAACCGAACCGGATGGGGCCTAACCTCCTGAAACTTCAAAAGAATGGAGGCGCAGTTGGGGCATTCGTCAGCCCCATCGATCAGACGTCTGAGCGGTCTGGGAATTGTAGATATGCGTGCACTGAAAAAAGACGAAATTGAGCCCGCCCTGGAGACGGTCGTTCAAGGTGCTCCCGTGGTGCGCTTCACGCCCGGATTGCGTGCATGGAGTCATCTCGAACTCCCACCGGACTCCGGCGACCTGGTCGAACGTCTCCGACAATTGAACGAAGTCGGTGTGGCCCTGTCTACGGAAACCGACATCGACGGCCTGCTCGAAACCATCCTGACCGCGGCGAAGAACACGACCCATGCGGACGGTGGAACGCTGTATCGGGTCACGGAAGAGGGGACGCTCCGGTTCGAGATCATGCGGACGGATTCCCTGGACATCGCCATGGGTGGTGCCCGAGGCCCGGAAATTCCTTTTCCTCCGCTTCCCCTGTACGACAAGAATGGGAATCCAGTCTATTCGAACGTCGCCGCCTATGCCTACCACAACGATCGATCGCTGAAAATCGCCGACGCATACGCCGAAGAGGGCTTCGATTTTTCCGGCACCCGGGACTTCGACCGAAAGACGGGATACCATTCCAAGTCATTCCTGACCGTCCCGATGAAGAACCACGAAAATGAAATTATTGGCGTTCTTCAGTTGCTGAACGCCAGGCATCGGGTCACCGGTGATGTCGTGCCTTTCTCGGACGAGGACCAGGAGCTGGCCGAATCGCTCGCATCCCAGGCGGCGGTTGCGCTGACGAACCGCTTGCTGATTAACCGCCTCGAGGACCTATTCGAATCGTTCATCAACCTGGTGAACGGAGCCATCGACGATAAGTCAACCTACACCGGCGGGCACTGCGAACGCGTACCGCTGCTGACACTGATGCTGGCCGATGCCGTCAACGACTGCGCGGTCGGTCCGCTCAGCGGCTTCGCGATGACCGAAGAAGACCGCCACGAACTGAAGATTGCCGGGCTGCTGCATGATTGCGGCAAGATCACCACCCCAATACACGTCGTCGACAAGGCCACAAAGCTGGAAACGATCTATGACCGCATCAACATCGTGGACACCCGATTCGAGGTGGCGCGGCGCGACGCTGAAATCGAGATGCTCCAGACGAAGCTCAAAAAGCCGAACAAAAAGAGAGCGGACCGCGATAAGGATGCCGATCGCAAGTTCGCAATGCGCATTGCCGAGATCGAGGAAGACCGCGAGTTCTTGAGGTGTTCGAATGTCGGTGGCGAGTATATGAAACCGGAAGATGTCGAAAGGGTGATGGACATTTCCTCCAAATATCGTTGGACGGATGTCGATGGCCGTTACGCCGACTTCCTGACCGACAATGAAATCGAGAACCTGACGATCCGGGCCGGGACGCTGAACCCCGGCGAACGCGTGATTATCAACAACCACATCGTTGCAACGATCCGGATGCTGGAGGCGCTCCCCTGGCCGAAGCACCTCAAAAACGTTACCGAGTATGCCGCCGGTCACCACGAGCGGATGGACGGAAAGGGCTATCCGAAAGGGCTCACACGCGAGCAGATGTCCGTGCAGGCCCGATGTATGGGTATCGCAGACGTCTTCGAGGCACTGACGGCCAAGGACCGGCCCTACAAGAAGGGCAAGAGGCTCTCAGAATCGCTGCAGATTCTCGGAAACATGAAACTTAACGGCCATATTGATCCGGATCTTTTCGACGTGTTTATGTGGGGCAAAGTATACCAGCGGTACGCCGATCTGCATCTGGATCCCTACCAGATCGATGAAGTGGATCTGTCTCAGGTACCCGGGTATGAACCGCCTCCGGCCACCAGTCAATCAGTCTAGATCCAGCGCCATATACACCGCATCTTCGATAGGATTGTCGTAGTAGGCGCCGGTTTCCCGGAATCCGAGCGATCGATAAAGTTGTCTTGCAGGCGTCATTGATGCCAGTGTGTCGAGCACCATGCGTCGATAACCCAGCTGACGCGCCCGCCGAATCGCGGCACGCCCCAGCGCTCGCCCGATTCCGTTGCGTTGCGACATGGGCTGCACATACAGCCGCTTCATCTCGCAGTCCTGGGCCTCAAACCGGCGCAGGCCGACGCAACCGACAAACCCCCTATGGTGAGAGGCCAGCAACAAACAGCCCTCCGGTGGTGCATACATCCGCTCCAATACTCCAAGTTCGGTGGTGAAGTCCTGAAAGCACAGGTCGATACCGATCCCGGCCGCATACTCTGAAAATAGCTTGCGTGCTTCACGGAAGTGGGCCTCGGTCGTTGCGTCGGTAATGACTGTCTGTGTCACTGCCATCGTCGCTCAAGCAAAGGTTTCACTGCGGCATGCAGCACGGTTTTCTTGTGTGCGCGCGGTGAGTGCCTGCATCTCGAAAAGAATAAATTTGTGCACTCATAGAGCGCACAGGAGAAGAGTTGCTTTCTAAACGAAGAACACGGCACGAACTCCCACCGCAATGCAAAGATCGTCAGTCCTGCATCGCGATTACACTGAGAAAGCTACTACCGTAACGCTCCAGCTTCGATTTTCCGACGCCGGATATCTCGGCGAACTCGGCCTCCGAGCGCGGCCGGTGCCGTACGAATTCGACCAGCGTGGCATCATTGAACACAATGTAGGCCGGTAGTTTCTGAGCCTGGGCAATCTTCAGGCGTTCCGCCCTCAATGCCTCGAACAGAGCCCGGTCTTCAGGCGACACGATTTCGAATGGGATGGCTGCCTTCCGCTCGGCCTTCGGCTTCCGCATCGCATGCTCGGCTTCCCGCCGGAGTGACACCCGAGCCTGTTCCCGCAACACGGGCATGACCCGGTCGCCGGGTCCCAGGCGCAACACGCTGTGGTTCTCCAGGTCGACGCGAATCATTCCCAGAGCCACAAGTTGCCTCAGAATCCCCAGCCATTGCCGTTCGTTCAAATGTTTTCCCATACCGAATACATTCAGCCTCCCGTGCCGGAAGCGTTGAACCTTCTCGGTCGCCTTTCCGATCAGCACGTCTACAATATGCCGGGTACCGAACGATTCCCCGCAGCGATGGATTGCAGACAGGGCCAGACGCGTCTCAAGGCTCCCGTCGATCACCTCCACCGGCTCCAGACATGTGTCGCAGTTGCCACACGGATCAATCTGTTCACCGAAGTATTCGAGCAGGACCTGCCGCCGGCAACGCGCCGTTTCACAGTAGCCCAACAGAGCCTCGAGCTTTCTGTGTTCGACTCGCCTAACGTCGTCCGGAGCCGTCGATTCATCCATCAGGCCCCGGAGCAGAGCCACGTCCCCAAGACCGTAGACCATGAATGCGTCGGCGCTCAGCCCGTCCCGCCCGGCCCGTCCAGTTTCCTGGTAGTAGGCCTCAAATGACTTCGGCATATCCATGTGAGCAACGAATCGCACATCCGGCTTGTCGATGCCCATGCCGAACGCAATGGTCGCCACCATCACCACCCCGTCTTCCATGATGAAACGCTGGTGGTTGAGTGTGCGCGTGTGAGCATCCAGTCCCGCATGGTAGGGCAAGGCGCGAATACCTTCCTTTTCCAGATACACCGCCATCCGGTCCACACTCTTGCGGCTCATCGCATACACGATGCCCGCCTCGCCGGGATGCGCGGTCCTGATGAAATCCAGGATCTGACGTTTCGGATTGTCTTTCGCGCGGACGCGATAGCGAATGTTCGGACGGTTAAAGCTGGCGATGAAGACCCGGGCCGCTTCGAGCCGAAGCTGGTTGGCGATGTCGCGCCGGGTGACCTCGTCGGCCGTGGCAGTGAGCGCGATCCGGGGTACCGATGGAAAACGATCGGCCAGGAGGGCGAGCTTGCGGTATTCGGTCCGGAAATCGTGTCCCCACTGGCTGACGCAATGTGCCTCGTCAATGGCGAACAGCGCAATCTCACAGCGGTCGAGCTGATCCAGAAGCGTGTCGGTGAGCAAACGTTCTGGTGACACGTAGAGGATGTCGAGGGCATCCGCCTCGATTGCCCTGCGTGCGGCCTGGGATTCGGCGCGACCGAGGTTGGAAGTCAGAGCGACGGCGCGTACACCGGACTGGCCCAGTTGGGCGACCTGATCCTCCATTAAAGCAATCAGGGGTGACACCACCACGCCCATTCCGGGTCGGCACAGCGCCGGCACCTGGTAACAGATGGACTTCCCTCCCCCGGTCGGCATGAGGACAAGCGCATCACCGGAACCAGCGATGTGCGTGATGATTTCCTCCTGAAGGCCGCGGAAGCCCGCATGGCCGAATACCCGGGCCAGGACCTCGTGGGGGTCTTGCTGTATCCGGAGGGGGTTGGTGGAAGCCGCTGACATGGTGCGGAACCATCATACGCCCCATGATGGACTCCTCCGGGCCATCCGATCGGCAAAGCGTCGCCTGTCTGCAACGGAGTGGGAAGGTTCCCCGTGATTTCACAATGCCTTCGGCCTGGCTCCGGAAGCGATTTCTCTGCACAGAGCCGACTCACCTCTGCGCCCCGTGCCCTCGAAGAGAAATCCGTTCTCGAAATACAGGCCTTGAGTGAATGCGCTGGGATCGTGTGGATACACGGCAACGACCTGATGGACGATGGTGTGGGGGCTATCCTGGTAGCGCGAAAATACGATCGTGGCTGAGACGAGAATGACGCAGACGCCCGACAACCACATGCCCCGGCGTCTGAATATCAATTTACGCTTTACAACCGTCTTCGAGTCCGTCATACCGGGCCAGTGGCGTGGCTCGAATACACCGTGATCACCTGCATGTCGGGGTCGTCGATCTCGAACATATAGTGTCCGAATGGTCCGTCCTCAATCGGCCCAGGTTTAAGCCCTTCACCGATCAGCCGGCCGTGATAGGCTTCAAGATCTTGACGCGCCTTCCCACCGACCATCAACTCGAAGCCTTCCTGTGCACCGACGCGTGAGGCCGGCAGCGCCTGCTTCAATTCTTCATCGTCGATAATCATGATGTGCGTGCCGCCCAGCAATTCAAGCAGTGACATTCCCGATTCCTCGACGACGCTCCGAAGGCCAAGCTTCAGGTAGAATTCCGTACTCGCCTCGACATCCGAAACATGCATCACAACGTGGCCAATCGCCACCTCTGGTCGCGTGTTGT
This sequence comes from Terriglobia bacterium, assembly GCA_965263045.1. GTDB lineage: Bacteria > Acidobacteriota > Terriglobia > 20CM-2-55-15 > 20CM-2-55-15. Next base: position 698,008 of record CBDHGK010000041.1, on the reverse strand, counting down.
CCATGTGAATCGCCGATGACCCTCAACAAATTCGTTTAGCGCTCGTCGTGGCCCGCCCAAGTGCCGCCCATCGGGGCCTATTCGCTACGACTAATAAAGTGGAGATCTTATAGAAATCCCGTGGCCTGGGTCAAAGGGAATAGGATATCGGGCGTGCTGTGGGTTTGAGCAGGGTCTTCCCATATCAAGGAACCTCATAAATTGCGATGTCCGCCAGACACCTGCTGATCTTTGCCCTCTCGACTCCAGAAAACGGAAACTTCTGTGCCCCCGTGTTATTTTCTGGCACTATTGCGCGAGATGGGCATTCTGCATTCTTATAGGCATTCTGGAGAAAGAGTGATGCGGCTAAACCGATTTGTTGCGGCAGCGATCGTCCTGTTGTTGTCGCAGTCGGCCTTCGCGCAGAGCTGGATCACCCACCGCAGCCTGGAGGACCGCTTTAGCGTGAATCTGCCGGGCGAGCCTGAGGTGAGCGAGATTACCTACCCCTCCGAATATGGAGCCGTCTTCCCGGGTCGGGTTTATTCCTATGTTGATGGTTCGAGCCGTTACTCGGTCACGGTGATCGATTACACGGACGCGGAAAGAGTTCACGCCGAACGCACGAACAAGACCGAAGCCGACAGCCTGCCCATTTACTGGCAGATCGATGTGCGCGCGTCCATCGCCTTTGCGGCGTGGGAGTTTCGACAACGGGACGCCGAGGTTACCTACGATGCGTGGCACTACATCGACCTCATCGAAGGACATCAGCTACAGCTCACGAATGCGGATCAATCCCGCACCTTTGCCGCGATCTATTTGCACAGAAGCCGTCTTTATATCCTGGAGGCTACGGTGGGGCCCGGTGCACCGCCGCCTGGGCTGTTTCAGCAGTCCCTGAGCTTGCTCGACGCGAATGGAGACAGGGTGCGCTACGATTCAATCTACTCAAACCAGCTTCCGATCAGCGGCAGATGAAGTCGGCCAGACGGCTTCCCCGCGTCGAAAAGATGATCGTCCCGAAGTTGGCCCCAGCCGCCGGATCGGGCCGGATGCGATGCGATCTTGAATATTTGAGGAGACAAGCAGATGCAATTTAAACTGGTGAGTGTTGTCGCCATGTGCGCCGCCCTTTCAGCCGTGCCGGCTGTGGCGTACCATTCCCACGGCAACTACCAGATGACCGAGTACACCCACCTGGACGGTGTGGTGAAGGAAATCCACTGGATCACCCCGCACAGTTGGATCTACCTCGAGGTTATCGGCGACGATGGTGATCCCGCATTGTGGGCCCTGGAAGGCGCCAGTGTCACCCAGTTGAGGAGACTCGGTTGGGCTGAAGACAGCGTCCAACCAGGCGATCCCATCTCGGTACGCTGCCATCAGCTCAGGGACGGCTCCAACGGCTGCCTTCTGGGATTTGTGACGCCGGAAGGCGGCGTCGAGAAAATGTTCGACTGACGGCCCCCTCAGCGTGACTGCTTGTTGCCCTGCCCGCGTCGCTCGTATTCCAGTCTGAATTCGAAGGACCGCTCCTGCCACGACATCGCGTCCCGCCACCGTTGCGGATCAATAAACGGGTTCGGACCCGCTTCCACTTTCCGGAACTTGTCCTCTATTCGATGCATCGGAGTATGCGGCCAGAGACGGACGGCGGAAGAGCGTCGACGAAGAGCTGCAGTGCTGTTCAGTTCAGCGATCGGAACCCGGATCAGTTGCTTTGGAGGGCGCGCCCAACGAGCCGTCGGGCTTGAACGCGAAGTCGTATTCGACCACGCAACGAAACAATCCGAAATCCTCCCCGAAGTTGGCGTAGAAGGCTTCGTAGTCCCAGGGCTCGTCGTCCATCGCCCGGAAGACATAGCTCGGCTTTCCGTAGAAGACATGCGTGGAATGGACCATAACGCTTCCAGTTTCAGTTGGGGCCGTTTCCGCAGTCAAGGAAATTTCTACGCAGGGGCACCACGGTTATTGGCTTAAAGATGGGACTCAAGGCGACCGTCCAGGGGCCGGAACCACTAGTCCCTGAACAAGCGTGATTGATGAGGAATTGAAAGTGGAATAACCGCCGAAGTACCCGAAATGCCCCCTCTCCGTGCGAAAAAAACCTTGGACAGATTCTTTGGAGAAGGAGGCATTTCAGATGAACGATTATACGCGCAAGAACATGAGGAACCGCAAGCGGCGAATTGAGCGTCGGCTTGGGGATCGGAATTGGAAAGATCAGGCGAAGCCGATGCTGTCGGCGCGCAACATCCGGTACGAGATGGGAGACCGGATGAGGGGTCTGTCGGTGGGCGGCATCGGAATGATGCATCAGGTGGCGCGGCGGACCGGACTGATCGAAGCCATCGACAAGGACGTGCATGTGCTGAAGCGGCATCTGCCCTACCAGGAATCGGATCACGTGTTGAACATCGCCTACAACGCGTTGAGTGGGGGCACGTGTATGGAAGATATCGAACTGCGGCGCAATGACGAAGTGTATCTGGACGCGTTGGGAGCACAGCGGATTCCGGATCCGACCACGGCGGGAGACTTCTGCCGGCGATTTGAGGAAGACGACGTGGAGTCGCTGATGGACACGTTCAATAAAGTGCGGCTGAAAGTCTGGCGCCAGCAGCCCGATGCGTTTTTCGAGGAAGCGGTTCTGGAGGCGGACGGGACATTGGCCCCAACCACCGGAGAATGCAAAGACGGGATGGACGTGGCCTACGACGGGACATGGGGTTATCACCCACTGTTGATTTCGCTGGCGAACACGGCCGAACCGTTATACCTGGTGAACCGGAGCGGCAACCGGCCCTCGCATGAGGGAGCGGCCAAACGGTTCGATCAGGCAATCGCGTTGTGCCAGCGTGCGGGGTTCGATCAGATCCTGCTGCGCGGGGACACCGACTTCAGCCAGACCCGGTATTTGGATGGATGGGACGACCAGGGCGTGGGCTTCATCTTCGGCATCGACGCGATGAAAAACCTGGTGGCCCGGGCCGACCAATTGGAGCCGGACTGCTGGGCGCGCCTGGAACGTCCCGCCAAGTACGAGGTAGCCAGCCAACCCCGCCAGCGTCCCGACAAGGTCAAGGAACGGATCGTTCGGGAGCGTGACTTTGAGAATATCCGCTTGCGGGGCGAGGATGTGGCCGAGTTTGCGTATCGGCCCGGAGCCTGCGATCGGGACTACCGCGTCGTTGTGGTGCGAAAGAATCTGTCGGTGGCCAAAGGGGAGCAGGTGTTGTTCGACGACATCCGGTACTTCTTCTACATTACCAACCGTGCGGATCCTGCGGACCAGATCGTGATGCGTGCGAATCAACGGTGCAATCAAGAGAATCTTATTGAGCAGCTCAAGAACGGCGTACACGCCTTGGGGATGCCGGTCGGGGATCAGACCAGCAACTGGGCCTACATGGTGATGGCCTCACTGGCCTGGACACTGAAGGCGTGGTTTGCGTTATTGCTGCCCGAAACGAATGTGTGCCAATCTTAGTTGGAAATTGAAACGGCTCCAAACCCCATGGTTTGATGGTATTGGAAGAAACAACATCAAGCCTGTAAGAGAAAGGAGCCGAGATGAGGAGTCTGTTACGTTCGGTAAAGAAACGCAAGAAGTCGCGTGTGCTGGGTGAGGTCGAGGTCCTGAGCCGGGAGGAATACTCGGGACTGGAATTGGACTCGAAGGTGGAGATGATTCGGGCGTTGATCCCACTGGGGTTGATGCACGTGGAGGAGTTGCTCGACGAGGAAGTGAAGTCGTTGGCGGGTGAGCGATACGCACGAAAGGAGGCGGCGTTGCGGGGCCGGCGACACGGGAGCAATCCGGGGACCGTGGGGCTGGGTGGCCAGCGGGTGCCGGTTCGGGTGCCTCGAGTGCGCAGCGTGGCGGGCGGGGAGATTCCGCTTCGGACCTACGAGGAACTCAGTCCGGGTGGCGCGGTGAACGAGCTACTGCTCAGACGTGTGCTGTATGGGATCTCCTGCCGGAACTATGAATCGGCCGCTGAAGCGATTCCGGGAGCGATCGGACTGTCGAGTTCGACGGTGTCTCGAGGATTCGTCCAGGCGAGTGCCGCGAAACTTCGGGAGATGCAGGAGCGGGATCTGAGTGGCGAGGACGTCGTGGCGATCTTCCTGGACGGGAAGGCGTTTGCCGACGCCCTGATGGTAGTGGCCCTGGGCGTCACGCTTTCGGGCGACAAACGCTTCTTGGGCTTCGTGGAGACCGACACGGAGAACGAGCAAGTGCTGACTCCGTTTCTCCGTTCGTTGATGGAGCGGGGCCTGGACATCTCTGAAGGCGTGCTGGTGATTGTCGACGGCGGCAAAGGTCTGCGGGCGGCGGTCAAGAAGGCATTCAGGAATCGAGCCCTGGTCCAACGCTGCCAATGGCACAAACGCGAGAACGTCGTGAGATACCTATCGAAGACCGAGCAAGCCGTGTGGCGACGCCGGCTGCAGCGGGCCTACGAGCGCCCGGAGTACGACGAAGCTCGGGCGGCGCTCGGAGAGCTCCATGGAGAGCTCGAGGAGCGAAACCAATCGGGGGCTGCGAGCCTTGAGGAAGGCCTGGAAGAGACCCTCACGTTGCATCGGCTCGGCGTGTACGGGGTCTTGGGCCGTTCGTTCAAGACGACGAATTGCCTGGAATCGGTCAATGCCCTTGTCGAGGAAAGGTGTGCGAAGGTCGATCATTGGAAGAACTCGAGTCAGCGGCAACGCTGGTTGGCGACGGCGCTCATCGACATCGAACCGCGCCTGAGGAAGGTGATCGGCTACCGTCATCTTCCAAAGCTCCGCGAAGCCCTCCAGCGAGAGCTGAAAATTGAGGCGAAGACGTCGACGAGATCGAAGAAGAAGGTTGCATGACCCATCGTGAGCCGTGGAGAGTTTCAACTAAGAATGGGCTTGACTCCCCGAAACCGGACGTTGGGGCCAGAAGTATCAGGCCGAGAAGCAGACCGTGCTACGCATGGAGTTCAAAACGTTCCTGAACGCCTTCATGCTCGTGCCTTGCCAGCTCGTGCGTACTGGTCGGCGCATCGTCTTCCGGCTGATGGCCTGGAACCCGTGGTTGCCAGTCTTGTTTCGTGCCGTGGATGTGTTGCGTCAACCTCTGCGATGCTGACCCGATCATGGATCTGAGCCCGGGCGGTCGAGGTCCCGGTTTCTTTCAACCCTTCAAACAGACACGGCGAGGCGGCAACTGAAACAGATACAACACGAACCGCATACCTGGAAAAAGCGATCTGGGAACGGGAGCTTATGCCTCCAATTTTACGGCCGTGAACCGGCCGTTTGTCCACTGGTTATGCGCTTGTTTTGGGGCTAGCGTCGGGCCGGTTCCGCTCATCGTCCCCCCTCCAGGCGGAAGCCGATTGAGCCGTTCTCGGGAGCCCCGGGGCGATTGTCCACACGGGCGATCTCGTTCGGCGCGAGCTCGATGCGGCCGCTCTCGAGCGCGCCCCGTTCGGGCAGGCCCCACCGCTGGAAGCGCTCGGCCTCCACCCGGGCGACACCCACGACTTCGTTGGCAGCGGCGACCACAGTGCTGAGGTAGAACGGTTCACCGAAGCCGAAGCGTTGCGGGGAGAAAAACCCTGGCTCTCCTCCGGAGCCGGTGATGTGGCCGAAGCGAGCCAGCAGACGCTGCGTTACCGCCTGCTGAAAAAAGCCCGCCCCGACGGTGACCCGGAGCACGATCTCGAGCGGAATAAAACGCGGTGGCCGGACCGCAAGATCTCCGCCGGCGAGCTGGAAGGGTTGCAGGTAGGCGTGGACCCGGCGCAGAAAGGACACATCCGCCGGCGGGCCGTCCACGCGATCGACCCAGACGATGGCCGTTACCCAGCTCCCGGACCCTTGGCGTTCGGCGGCTGCTTGCGACACCTCGGGAAACAGCTTGGCCCGGGTGACGTAGTCGGCTTCGGAGACCGAGCGCTCCTGACTTTTGAAAGCAAACGGGGCGTTGCGTTGGATCCGTTCGGTGGCCTGGGGAACGACGGCGCCGCGCGCAGGCAGAGGGTTACGCACGCCTTTTATTTGAGGATTGCTGGTGACGACATGGGTAATGGCCCCGGCACCAACCTCCCCACGCAAACCGCCGCTGATCCGGTAGCTGACCTGAAAACGGGTTCCAGGTGCGGGCCGCATGCCCAGCTCACCGTCACCGAAACGCAGGTGGCTCCGGTGGTCATTATCGGTCTCGACGACGAATGTGCGCGAGAACGGCCCGCTCGACAGGAGATCGTACCGCGGGTACCACTCCCGCCTGCCGCCCTCCCCGTCCGGGTCGGCGGCGCTAATCTCGAACAACCGGACGGCCGGCTCCACCGCCGAAGGGTCCTGACGCAGCAGCGCGGACGCCGGAACCCCGGGCGTGGCGGCCGGGTCGAAAGGCACTCGGTAAGTGAGGTTCTCAAACTCGAGTGCAGGGCAGTATTCGCCCTCTTCAGGCGCCGGCGGCAGCCGTCCCCGTTCAACGAACAGTTTCCCCTGTTCAAGAATCACCTCCTGTCGGTGGACGGTGCGGCCCTCGTCCGCCAACACCACGTTGCCGCGGGCCACGCCGACAACCGGATGTCCGTCGACGCGAGCGCCCTTGACCGGAAAGTCGAAGGGCAGAGCATCTGCACTATGCAAATGGATTTCGGTGATGGAAGCGGAAGGGTGCAGCGGATCGCGGATCGGGATCGGGGGCCCAGCGAGTCGCACCGCGTGCCGCAGGCGGGGCTTCGCGTCGCTGGCGGGGCCGGTCTCCGTCACCGGGACCTGCTCGAATATCAGCACGTCGCCGGTATTGAGGTGAGGCAAGGGGCCCTCGAGAGCGACCGTCGTTGTGCCGCGCGGCAGAGTGTAATTTGCTGCGCCCCATGAATAGAAATCGATGCTGTTGTGCTCCGTATAGAGCTCTGCTGTATCAAGCGATTCGTAGACGAACCCCCCGCGCGAAACCACTTCCTCGAGCTTCGCCTTCGGGATCGTCCGAGCAAGGTCGAGGCTTTGGGTGAGGCAGACCTGATGCGCCGGCAGCGAAGTGTGGGCAGTGACCTCGAACACCAGCCACACCCGCGAGTTGCAACCCTCATGGAGGCGGTCGTCGATCAGCCGGGCATGTCGCCGCACCGAAATCCGGCGGCGCGCTGTCTCGAGGTAGGCTTCGGTGGCCACCGCGTCCTGGAAGTAGGTCAGGTAGTCGGCGGCGTAGGCCAGAACCTCGACCACGGCGACGCTCTGTGCCGCCGGGTCACGCTCCGTCCACTGGGGCACCAGTTGGGTGAGATGGTCGAGCATCAGCTGGCGGTAGCTTTCATAGTCGCGGGCCAGGTAGCTGATCTCGGGCGGGTGCTCCGTCGCCGGGAATGTGTGCCAATCTTAGTTGGAAATTGAAACGGCTCCAAACCCCATGGTTTGATGGTATTGGAAGAAACAACATCAAGCCTGTAAGAGAAAGGAGCCGAGATGAGGAGTCTGTTACGTTCGGTAAAGAAACGCAAGAAGTCGCGTGTGCTGGGTGAGGTCGAGGTCCTGAGCCGGGAGGAATACTCGGGACTGGAATTGGACTCGAAGGTGGAGATGATTCGGGCGTTGATCCCACTGGGGTTGATGCACGTGGAGGAGTTGCTCGACGAGGAAGTGAAGTCGTTGGCGGGTGAGCGATACGCACGAAAGGAGGCGGCGTTGCGGGGCCGGCGACACGGGAGCAATCCGGGGACCGTGGGGCTGGGTGGCCAGCGGGTGCCGGTTCGGGTGCCTCGAGTGCGCAGCGTGGCGGGCGGGGAGATTCCGCTTCGGACCTACGAGGAACTCAGTCCGGGTGGCGCGGTGAACGAGCTACTGCTCAGACGTGTGCTGTATGGGATCTCCTGCCGGAACTATGAATCGGCCGCTGAAGCGATTCCGGGAGCGATCGGACTGTCGAGTTCGACGGTGTCTCGAGGATTCGTCCAGGCGAGTGCCGCGAAACTTCGGGAGATGCAGGAGCGGGATCTGAGTGGCGAGGACGTCGTGGCGATCTTCCTGGACGGGAAGGCGTTTGCCGACGCCCTGATGGTAGTGGCCCTGGGCGTCACGCTTTCGGGCGACAAACGCTTCTTGGGCTTCGTGGAGACCGACACGGAGAACGAGCAAGTGCTGACTCCGTTTCTCCGTTCGTTGATGGAGCGGGGCCTGGACATCTCTGAAGGCGTGCTGGTGATTGTCGACGGCGGCAAAGGTCTGCGGGCGGCGGTCAAGAAGGCATTCAGGAATCGAGCCCTGGTCCAACGCTGCCAATGGCACAAACGCGAGAACGTCGTGAGATACCTATCGAAGACCGAGCAAGCCGTGTGGCGACGCCGGCTGCAGCGGGCCTACGAGCGCCCGGAGTACGACGAAGCTCGGGCGGCGCTCGGAGAGCTCCATGGAGAGCTCGAGGAGCGAAACCAATCGGGGGCTGCGAGCCTTGAGGAAGGCCTGGAAGAGACCCTCACGTTGCATCGGCTCGGCGTGTACGGGGTCTTGGGCCGTTCGTTCAAGACGACGAATTGCCTGGAATCGGTCAATGCCCTTGTCGAGGAAAGGTGTGCGAAGGTCGATCATTGGAAGAACTCGAGTCAGCGGCAACGCTGGTTGGCGACGGCGCTCATCGACATCGAACCGCGCCTGAGGAAGGTGATCGGCTACCGTCATCTTCCAAAGCTCCGCGAAGCCCTCCAGCGAGAGCTGAAAATTGAGGCGAAGACGTCGACGAGATCGAAGAAGAAGGTTGCATGACCCATCGTGAGCCGTGGAGAGTTTCAACTAAGAATGGGCTTGACTCGTCGCCGGGGTGGCCGCCTGGGCAGGAAACGGCTGATATCCGCCACCGGTTCCGGCATCGAGCGAAAAGGGCGAGCGACGGAAGAAAGGATCGATTTGCGGCAGGTCGACAAGCTCGAGTTCATAGGTCGGGAGTGCCTGGACGCCGAGCGCGCTCCCCGATGGGTCGACCATGCACACGGCCACGGTCAGCACGTGGCCCCCCGCGGGCGGGTAGCGGATTGCCTCTACATCGAGGTTCGCCGGGGTCCTGTCTCCCTGAGCCACTAATCGGATGTTAGATGCGTTGACGTCGGGCGGGATTGCTCCCATGCCTTCGCTCCCGGCATGTTTCGGCACGAAATGCAGCCGCAGATCCCACCGGATCGCGCCGGTTCGCGTCACGGCAACGTGTGCGAGTCCTTGCACTTCGAGGCTGTGGCTAACCGCCCGGCGGCGCTGGGCCAGGAACCCGGCACTGGGTGGCGACACGCTCATGGCAGGGCCCCTGTGGGGGAGGACTCGGATTGCCGTTGGGGCGCGAACCGAGCCGAGAGCAGCGCCTGGCTCGCGCGCAATCTGTAACGCACCGTGACGATCAACGTTCCGTCGTCGCTTTCCACCTCGACGCCCCCGACAACGATGAACTTGCCCAGCCAGCGCTGCAGCGACTCCCGCACCAGGTATTGGGTGGCGCTGGCCAGCTCGTCAGCGGCAGGCGCGAACACCAGATCAATGATGCCGCAACCGAAGTTGGGGCGATTGACGCGCTGCCCGGGGGCGGTGAACAGCACCTGCTCGATCAGTTGGCGAATGTGAGCGTCATCGTCCGCCTCGGCCAGACGGCCGTGAAGATCGAGCTGGAAGGGAAATTCGAGGTACATGGGGCTCCGTGATCAACCTAGGGGAATGGGACGATTGGCACGCCATCTTCGACAATGCCGCCTTCAACGGTCAACAGGGGTGCAATGTTCACTTCTCCCACCAGATCCACCGCGCCCTCAACTTCAAAAGCTCCCACGATATTCGAGTCACCTTCAACCGAGACCACGCCCGTGACGTTCACGTCCGGCGCCTCGACCACGATGGCCTCGGCCGTGACCGTCGCCGTCGACTCGGCGCTCTCGACAGTCACGTTCTCCGCCGTGACCAGGACGGTCGAATCGGCGTTGTTGACTGTAATGGTCTCTTCGGTGAGGCTGACCGTAGACACCGGTGTTTCCAGCGTGATTCCCACATCCGGCACCATCCTGATCGTCGAGGGCGGACACGAGAGCGTGATTCCCTCGCTGTCGACCTTCATACTCATGGGGACCTCGACCACTGGATCCTCGACCGTGAGAGTAAACCCACCCTCGCCCGGCGTGTCGTTGACGACCAGAGAGATGCCGGGCGTCTTGAAGACCTTGACGAGGCTGGGATCGATCGGATTTGCTTCGTAGATATCGGTCGGCAGCTCATCCTCGTCCCAGAAACAGCCGCTCCAGATAGGGTAGTGGGGATTCCCGCCTTCAAACTCGACCCAGACCTTGGCGCCGATCGGGGGTAAGGCAAAGAAGCCCACATCCTCGCCCGCGTAGGGGACGCAGGGCATCGCCCAGTTGAGCTTCATTCCCGGCACCGCGGGCACGGAAACCAGCAGGCGCGCGAGTCTCTGCAGATCGACATTGTCTGCCACCACACCGCGGTACTTGCCATAGAGCCTGGATGGATCGCCGCCGGACCTGCTCATACCCGAACCTCCTGCACGGTTGTCCCCAGCCCTTCGCGGGTCAGGGTGAAGCTCTGTTTGCAGTCCCAATTCCCGGTGCGCAGGCTAAAGTTATGGCGCACACTCTTGAGGTAGTATTTGCCGTCGTAGTGCCCCCCGGCCCCGCGCAGACCCACGATGCCCGGGGCGTCGAGCAGGTGACCGTAGCGCACGGTATCGAGCGTGCCTTCGACGGTGACCACGGAGTCCGTGGATTGGTTGGCGATCGCCTGCGCCTGCGCCAACGCTCTAAGCACATCCTCTCCTTGGTGCTGGAACATGTTCCTGCGAACGTGGGGGGGCGTGTCGAGGGCGGGTCGGCTCGCCAGGTTCGCGTCGCGCGTGCTGCCGAAATTCTTGAGCGGCACGAACACCTCCGTGATCGGACCGATCCCCACGTCTTTGATACGGGTCCAGCCCCAGATGTCGGTGGGCGTCAGCGCCGAGAAGCTGCATTGGACCGACTCGACATTGGTCTCCGGCCCCATGTTCACCGTCAACGCCGGTTGCGGCTCCCCACTGTACTGCGGCGGTCCCCAGTAGGCGACGTTGTGACCCGGCGCGGAGCCCGGTTTGACATAGAAGACATAGCCGTTCTGCTGTGCGAGCTGCTGCACGAAGCCGCGCACGCTACCATTCTGCTGCGGCACCTGATCGAAGAACGGCAGGACATCTCTCAAGGTGAGATCGACGTCGACGTGGAGACCCAGGGGATAGAGCAGGGAACCCGCCTCGAGCATCGCAAACACGTTCGCTGCATCCCCGACATTGGGCCATTCCTGGGAGACCTGATCGAGGTCCAACATCACGCTGACGTCTTCGCCGGTGACGGTGAAGGTCGAGCCTTCGCCCGCTCCGCTGGGCACCATCTGCTGATGGGTGATGAAGCCGTCCATCAGAACCTGCGGCCGCGCCTCCCCGAAGATCGTGGTCACCAGAGTCACGCGTTGAAATGGCTGGAGCAGGGGGCTCTCGACGACCGCATATTGCGATGCGCGACTGCGGCCGGTATGAAAGCTGAGTTGAAAACCCGACGGCACCTCGTCGCTGCGATGCACTTCGACGCCGACCAATGCCTGTGCCAGCTCGGGCGGCGCCGCTGGCGGTGGGCCGATCTCGCCCCCGATCAAGAGATGTAGTTGCACGCCTTCGAGGCTCTGGCTCATGGCTGCTCCTCGAAGAAGGGGGTCGGCACGCGGAGCCGGCGGCCCGGCCGCGTGGTGAGCTCGAAGGGATTCATGCCGTCGTTGGCGTCACAGACCATCCAATAGAGAAGCGGTGAACCGAGAGTGCGGCCCGCGATCAGGTCCAGGCGATCGCCCGGGGTAACGACGGCCTCGGTCAGCAGCCCCAACCCGGTGCCCTGGGGCAGAAAGCGGCGGCGCAGGTACGCGATCCGGCCCCCACCCGGGGCGCGGTAAAAGGCCGGGTCCGAAGTGTCATAGCGGCTGGGGTTCGAAGTCATGGTCTTTCCACCTACGGTTTCGCTGTTGCCGCGAGTTGTTGCTGGTGCACCAGGAACTGGTGCCAGTCCGGATTACCGTGGTCGACGTCAGAGTAGCTGATCACCCTAAGAGTGATCGCTACGGTGGCCCGGATCGGATCGAGGTCCGAGCTGAAGAGTTGCTCGGTGATGGTGAAGCCGGTTAGCCGGACCGGGAGCACCCGGTCCTTGCCCCAGACAAACAGCGTTCGCGGTGCCTCGAGCGGTACGACTTCGATCCTGCCCTGAGACAACTGAGCTTGATTTTCAGTCACCTGGTCGAGTTCCGGGTAGACCAGCAGTTCCAGGGCCGCGAGCTGTGGGTATATGTTCGCGTCCGCATCGCCTCGATCCATCCGGTCAATCGAATTAAGCGCGATCTCGAGGTGGATGGTCTCCGACGGTGCGCCAGTGAAGCGCACCGCCGCCGAGCGATCCCCCTGCGCAGCCCCGACGGTATTCGGCTGCAGGGTACGGTGCAGCGTGGCCGGGTTGTACTGGAATGAGATCACCTTCTGGCGACCGGACGATTCCTTGGAGATCAAGGCACCTTTTTGCACTGCCGCTGCCGGGACGGAGCTCATGACGCTTTCCCATCAGCCGGTCGCGAGGGACTCGTGCCCAGCCCGAGATCGATGGCCCGCGCCACCTGAACGCCCACGTCCTCTGCCCAATCACCGGACCCCTGGGACGCCGGCGTGCCTGCCAAACCTCGCGCCGGCCCCTGGCCCGACGGGCGACGGGCCAGTAGCCGGCCCAGCTCGGTCTCGATCGCGGCTCGAACGCGCTCTTGCCCCTCGGGTCCGTAGCCCGCATGACTCAGGCGATCGATTTCGAGGTGGATACCTTTCTTCACCGAACCCCCTGTTTCATTGGATTGTCACCTTCGGGCCGCTGAACTCCCCCATGTCGTCGCCGACCCTCAGGGGGCTCGCCACGTCGTCCACCCGCACCCGAACCAGGTAGGTCGCGGGCGCCACACCGGGAACAGCAAACGAGAGACGATCCGTGAGCCCCTCACTCATCACGATCGGAATCGTGTAGCCGTGCGGCGGCCGATCCGGGGGGGGCCTCCATTCGTTGAGCAGCAGAGCCACGCGCTGGAAAGGGCCGATCTCCGGTACCACCCGGATGCTCACCGAAGGCGGGGACCCGGCAGTGGAGGGGCCCTCGAGGCGGGGTGCGTCGATGATGCTGGGCTGCAGGGCGAAAGCGACCGGGTTCGACTCGAAGACGTTGTGCGGCTCGGGTGGATCGCCCATGGCCAAGCGATGGACGACTCGCACCGCCTGTACGCCGGCCTGCACGCCGGCGGGGAGCCCGACTTTCAGCGTACCGTCATCAATGGCTCGCACGTCGGTTTCGCGCTCGCCGAAAGCGACCCGGATGTCGCCACCCGAGAGATTCTTGCCGTGCAGCGTGATCGACAGATCGGCTGCGAACGGCGCTCCTGTCGGCACGATCTCCCTGATCTGTGGGACCCGTGGTGCCACTGTCTTGACCCGCGTGCGCCTCAGCGGCAGCGCAGGCGCGGGGAAGAGATTGGCATCCATCAGCACCACGGAAGCTCTGTAGGCCATCGACAGACCGTAGGGGACCTGCCAGATGAGGACCGACCACAGCTTGGACAACTCCTCCAGGCTGAGGTCGACCGGAACCAGGCGGATCGGTTCCGGTTGCTGATCCAGATTCGAATTCTCCAGGAACCCGTCCGGGCTGCCGGCCACGACGCGGCGGATGACCTCGGGTCCCAGGATCGGTTCGGCTTCGAGGGCGGTGGCGGCGAGACCCATCAGGACCTGGGGTGCAAGTCTCGCTTCGTCTCCGGAGAAGGTGAGCAAGTAATCCAGGTCGAGTGCGGTGCGTGGGCGCTGGATCAGCTTGCCGTCCGCCGAGCGCGTCGGAAGACTCTGATTTCGAAAGGCGGCGTTGGGTTTGATCTGATAGAGAAAAACGTTGATCTTCGGGGTCAAGGCATCCTCGCTCTGGCGCTCGGGACGCGATGAAACGACCCGCGCGCCGGGCACTCCCTGAACCGCGTTCTGCAGCATATGGGCCAGCGTCGCGCTGACGGTGGCCACGGCGAGGTGATTGCTCATTGTCCCCCCGCGCGGCGTCGGGCCAGATAGTCGCCAAGCGACAGTGCCAGCGCGGGTCGGACCGGGCGACTCGAGTCGGCCACTGGAGCGCTCGACGGGACCGGTGCCGGCGCCGCTGCCCGCACTTCGAGATGGCCAATGTGCACCCGAACCACCGGCTCCGATCGCGCGTCCTCCGGAACTCGTTCACGCGGGTGATCGGCCCCATGTTCGGCCAAGCGGGCTTCGATGGATTGCGTCGACGGGGGAGAGACAGGCAGCGCCGGCAGGCGTGGGTCCGAGACTGGTTCCAGGTCGTGCGGCACTGACAGTGGCTCCCGGTCCCGACGCATAACTTGGACCGAGGTTTCGGACCCGGGCCGGGTTTGCTCCGAACGGTTTCCCGGTGCCGCACTGGAAAGGAGGTCTCGCAGGACTCGCGGCGCACCGGAATTGGCGACCCGCTCGACCTGGCCCGACGTGCGGGACGGGATCTTCCCTGACGTCGCCGGCACGGGTTCGCGGCCGCCGGAGAACGGTGTGTCGTGAGCCAGCGGCCACGCCCCTCCTTCGACGTCGGGTTGGGGGGGATGGCGCGGTTGGCGGCTCGAGGTTCGACCCGATGAGTGGACCCCATCCGGTGCGACTCCATAGCGATCCGCGGGGGGCGCATGGAGACGGTCAATCGAAGCCGCAGGCGTGGCGGCGACGTTGCCCGCTGAGTGCGAGTCCGCCTCGTGAGGGGCTGCACGCGGTCCAGAGGGCTTCGCTCCCCGCCGTCCTGCGGGCGTCGGGCCAGGTCCGGTGCTTGCGACGTGGTGAGGACCGTCACCGTTTTCCAACGTTGCGCCGCTCGATCGTTTGCGCTCGAGTGTTTGGAGAATCGAATCGAAACTGCGATTCGCCGGCACGGGCGAAGGGGAGACCTGGGCAACGCCCCTTTTCTGTTGCTCGGAAGCCCCGGTTGATGGTGGGCCGTAACCGCTATTCGAACTGGACGCTACTGTGGCGGCCTGGGCAACGTAAGGCGGTCCCGCAGGCGATGGCACCGGGACGCGGCCGAGCCAAGCCCCGGATTCTGTCGATCGTTCTGCCTGGGACACGCTTGCTTGCTCCATTCGAGGCAGGGCAAGACGGGGGTTAACGCCCGGCTGCCCGGGTGCACCCTTCACCGGACGCTGGTCGGAAGCCTTCGTGCTTGGCCCTGCACTCTCCGGAGTCTGCGGACCTTCACCCGTTTCAGGTCCTGCGGGACTCGGTCGTTGGCCTTCCCCCAATTCGAGAATAGAGTCGAGGCTGCGATTGACCACCGTGGACCGTGACGCGCGCGCGGCAGGGGCCTGATCCTGTCGATCGTCGATTCCGGTCGGCGATGCGTCGAAAGTTGGTGGCGCACTGCCCGATCGCATCGTCCGCTGGATCACATCCCGCCCTCCGGTGGGTGCGGGCGTGACGGAGTCAGACGCAGCCTCCGACGCAGCGGCTGAATTTGACAGGTGAGACGCTCTTCCCGTGATTTCACGCGGAGCTAGATGATCGGAAGCACCGGGCGCTGCGCTCTCTGGAGCCGGCGGACCTTCACCGGTTTCGGACCCTGCACCGACCGGGCGTTCGCGCTCGCCCGCTTCGAGCATCGAATCGAGGTTGTGGTTCATCCCGGCGGACCATGACACCCGCGCAGCAGGGGCCTGAATCTGCCGATCGTCGATTCCGGTCGGCGATGCGTCGAAAGTTGGTGGCGCACTGCCCGATCGCATCGTCCGCTGGATCACATCCCGCCCTCCGGTGGGCGCGGACGTGACGGAGTCAGACGCAGCCTCCGACGCAGCGGCTGAATTTGACAGGTGAGACGCTCTTCCGGTTGTTTCACGCGGGGCTAGATGATCGGAAGCACCGGGCGGTGCGCTCTCCGGGGCCTGCGGATCTTCACCGATCTCGGACCGTGCACCGACCGGGCGTTCGCGCTCGCCCGCTTCGAGCATCAAATTGAGGCTGCGAGTGACCACCGTGGGCCCTGACGCACGCGCACCAACCACCTGATCCCGTCGATCGTCGATCCCGGTCGGTGATGCGTCGAAAGTTGGTGGCGCACTGCCCGATTGCATCGTCCGCTGGATCACATCCCGCCCTCCGGTGGGCGCGGGCGTGACCGGGTCCGGCGAAGCCTCTGACGCAGCGGCTGGGTTTTCGAGTTGAGGGTCTCTGTCCGCGATTCCAGTTGTGGCGATACGATCGGCAACGCCTGAGTTCCCGGATGCGACCTTGATTTCTCGAGGGGCTGGATGATCGGAAGCACCTGTTGCTCGGCTCTCCAGGGTCTGCGCAACTTCACCGATCTCGGACCGTGCACCGGCCGGTCGTTCGTGCTCGCCCGCTTCGAGCATCGAATCGAGGCTGCGAGTCAACCCGGCGGGCCGAGACAAAATTTCGGCCACGGCATGATCCTGTCGCTCCGCCGCATCGGTCCGTGGTGCGGTTGTACCCGGTGGCGCACTGCCCGATTGCATCGTCCGCTGGATCACATCCCGCCCTCCGGTGGGCGCGGACGTGACGGAGTCAGACGCAGCCTCCGACGCAGCGGCTGAATTTGACAGGTGAGACGCTCTTCCGGTTGTTTCACGCGGGGCTAGATGATCGGAAGCACCGGGCGGTGCGCTCTCCGGGGCCTGCGGATCTTCACCGATCTCGGACCGTGCACCGGCCGGTCGTTCGCGCTCGCCCGCTTCGAGCATCGAATTGAGGCTGCGATTGACCACCGTGGGCCCTGACGCACGCGCACCAACCACCTGATCCTGTCGATCGTCGATTCCGGTCAGCGATGCGTCGAAAGTTGGTGGCGCACTGCCCGATCGCATCGTCCGCTGGATCACATCCCGCCGTCCGGCGGGCGCGGGCGTGACCGGGTCCGGCGAAGCCTCTGACGCAGCGGCTGGGTTTTCGAGTTGAGGGTCTCTGTCCGCGATTCCAGTTGTGGCGATACGATCGGCAACGCCTGGGTTCCTGGGTGGGACTGTCCCTCGATACTTGCCAGAAGGCTGCGTGCTTTGTCCTGCGCTCTCCGGGACCTCGGGACCTTCACCGGTTTCCGGCCCTGCGCTGCTCGGTCGTTGGCCTTCGCCCTCTTCGAAAATCGAATCGACGGGGCGAGTCACCCCGGCGGGCCGAGGCAGGACTTCGGCCACGGCATGATCCTGTCGCTCCGCCGCATCGGTCCGTGGTGCGGTTGTACCCGGTTGCGCACTTCCGGGTTCCGCCCAGCGCCCATCGTCGCCGGGCCCTTTGCCGGGCGGCGGGTGGCCGGGAACACGGTCGATGGCGGCGTCAGACGCGGTTGATGGATCTCCCGGCTCCCGACTCTCTTGTGAGACGGCAAGCGATGGCGCCCCCATTCGAAGCTCCTCTGCCGGGTGCACGTGGGCCCGTGAGGCGGCTTCATCAGGATGAACGGGAAGATCGGACGCGCTTGACGCGGAATACTTCTCCACTTGCTGGTCATCCGTCAGATCGGGGGACGTTTCGTCCCGGCTTGCCGGGTTGTTGTCCTCGCCAGGGAGTTCCGGAACGGCTGAGAAGCGCGGGGCGAGCTTCGGTTGCAGCGACGATGCGAGCCCCATGCTGCGCTCGACCAACCCTGTCAGAAAGTCCGACATCAGTCGTTCATCTCCAGGAAGTACTGACGGCGGGCAGAGTTCATCTCCAGGATGTCGTCCGGGTGCCAGCCGTAGGTCCGGGCCAGGGTATGGACGTCGTGCAACAAACGCTGGGCCAGCGCCGCAAGCTCGAACCAGAAGAACGATGCGACGTCAAACGCTGGCTCCCAGGCGTGGCCGCAGGCCGCACAGTGCAGCTCCAGATCGAGGTCGGCCTGCGGGTCGAGCTTCCCCATCGCCTCCGAGAGGGCATTGACCACGGTTTCGCTGATTTCCTCCCCGGCGACCTCGCCGTCCACCGTGCGGGCGGCCCGGACGCAGCGACCGAGCAGTTGACGCCGACCCTCAGCGACGCTGGCGCAACCGGCGATCGCCACCAGATCACCGCTATCGGGCAAACGAAAGTCAAACGTGTAAGCCTGGGCCTGTAGGGTGTGGTCGCCGCCAAGTGGCTGCTCCGGATCGGCGATCAGCAGATCCTGGACACTAGCCGTGAAATCTAGGTCCTCGGAACAGCTCGGGCAAGTGACTGTGCCTTCGATCCGCGGTCCCAGTGTCTGGCGGCGCAGAGTGAGGAGACAGTAATCCCGCTGTCCGACCGTGAGGCTCTCTCGCTCCCGGCGTGAGGTCGCCGGGAGCGCCGCAGCAAGGAGCATTGATGCGCGCTCGGCCGACCCCCGTCCCTGTCCCCGCTCCCAGACCTCGACCAGCCGCTTTGCCGTGAGTCCGAGCATGGCACGGCCTAGCTCGCAGGCTCAGTGAAACTCGGAGCGGTCGGTTCTTTGATGGTGACGTCGCGGGTCCAGCCCTCGTTCTGCAGGGTTAGCGACTGGATCGCCACCGCGTTGCCCGTGCCGTCCAGCTCTGGCATGGCGGTGTATTCGGAGGGCCAGCACTCGTAAACGTTGTAACCCATCACCTTCTGTCCGGCCTCGTTATAGAGTTCGATGATGATGTTCTGGCGGAAGTCCTTGAGAGAAACCTCCTTGCCGAGTTTGCTGGTGTTGGGGTAATACCAGATCTTGTTGGCCCACTGCTCGAAGTCGACGTCGAAGGTGAGGCCTCGCTCCAGCGTGATGGGGCCGTAGTCGGTCTGACCCGGAATCTTGACCGAACCCCCGGGCGAGCCGCCTTCCCGGAAGCTGACCACCTCGGTGGTCTTGGTCAGTGCGGTCACCTTATTCACCCCGGCGACGTATTTGTTGTTCCATTTGACCCGGAACTTGAAGTTCAGGTAGGGGTCGGTGCGTTTTTTGGTGGCAGCGCTCGCCATAACTTCCTCCTTAGGCCTATTGGCCCGCCTCGAGCTGGATTTTGACAACCACGAACTCGGCCGGCTTCACCGGAGCGATGCCCACGAGCACGTTGACGATGCCGTTGTCGATGTCGGTCTGCGTGGTGGTGGAGCTGTTGCACTCGACGAAATAGGCCTCGGTTGGCGAGGTTCCCTGAAAGGCGCCCTCCCGCATCAGCCCGGCGAGAAAGGCGCCGACGTTGAGGCGGATCGAGGACCACAGTGCCTCGTCGTTGGGCTCGAATACCGCCCACTTCATCCCTTCGTAGAGGCTCTGTTCGATGAACAAGGTCAGACGCCGGACCGGGATGTATTTCCACTCGCTCTCGATCTGGTCCGCGCCCTCCAGGGTCCGCGCGCCCCAGCTCAGGTTGCCGTAGACCGGGAAAGAGCGCAGTCCGTTGATACCGAGTTGATTGATCTCGCCATCCTGCGAGTCGTTGACCTTGACCGCTGGATTCGCCCCGTGCAGTGTGGCATGGGTGCCGGCCGGGGCCTTCCACACACCGACGGCGTTGTCTGTGCGGGCGTAGATCCCCGCCAGGGTGCCACTGGGCGCGACGTTGCGCATGCGGTTGGTGAGCGGATCGGGCATTTCAAGCCGCGGGAAGTAGACGGCCGAGTTGGCGCTGCGGCTGTTGGCGTTGGTGCTCATCCAGGCGACCATTTCGGGCACGCTGGCGGTGGCCTGCGGAATGTCCACGAGGAAAAACGCGCGATTTTTCGTACAGTACTCGTTGGCCTGCGCGACCATCTCCGTGAAGTCTGCGGCATTGAGCTTCGCGGCGGCTGGAATGCAGAGGATGTTGAAGATGAAGGGGGCAATCTGATCCAGCGTCTGCATCCCATTGTCGAGGGGTGTGAATGTCAGGGGTTGCGAATCCGTGCCCCCAACAAGGGACTGGTATTTGATCTTCGTCGCGGGGACCGTCGTGGGCTGGGGTAGCGACCCGGCGGCAGGCGGCAGCACGGAAATCAAGTTCGACTGGTCGTTGACGACGTGCGGCGCATAGCGGGGCGAAGCGGGGTCGACCGTCAGGTTTCGCAAGATCTCGGAGTTCAGGACCTGCTTCTTGCCTCGGACTTCTCCGACCTCCTGAACCCAGAGCTCGAACGTCGTGGATTTAGACGTCGCGCCGGGGCCAGTAGGCGGCACGGTCGCCACGGCCGCCACCTGGAGTTGGTTTCCCCAACTTCCAGGACTCGTTGCCTCGACCTTGAACGCGGCCGCAGAAGCCTTGGCGGGTGCCTTTGCCGGCTTCGCGGCGTCGCCCTTTGGAGCCGGCCCAGCGGCACCGGCGGGCAACTCGACGCTCGCACCTTCGGCGCCCGGCGCCACCCTCACGACATAAGCTGTATGGCCGCCATTGAGGTAGAACTGCCAGATGCCATAGCTCGCCTCACTGCTGTGATCCAGCCCGCCGAACACGCGGGTGAACTGGTTCCAGCTGTCGATACGCACCGGTTTGTCGACCGGCCCGCGTTGAAAGGCATCGACGAAGGCAGCGTTGGACGTACTGACTCCGGCGATGGTGTGGACGCTACTGGGGACCTCTTCGATGTAGACCCCGGGGGTCGTCAGCTGCTGGGGCATGGCTTCTCCTTACCGTTCATGACATCAAGCTGAGAGACCTGCTTTCCGGAGCGAGGGGATCTCGACCCGGGAGTTCCCTGCCACGCTCAATGCCGTTCGCCATTCTCGATCAGCCATCCCCATGCAGCCAATCCGCTACCGACCCCATATTGCCCTTCAAGAAGGCTGATTCCGCCCGGGTAATCACCCGAAATGCGGCCCAGAGACGTCTTCCTCCTTGACACCCCCAGTGGGCGGTGTTACTCAAGGCCTACTCGATTGTTCGGTAGAACACCCGGCGCAAGAACAAGACTGCCGACCTACATGTGGGGAACACGCCATGCCACAAACCCGAGTTCAGGCCCCGTCCAAGACCAGCACGCAATCGACAACCCCGGCCCCGGGACTGAGCGGCCCCTCGCGGCCTTTTCCGATACAGGCTCAGGAAGCCACCCCCGACCGGGCCCATGCGGAGGGAGGGCCGGCCCCGGCCGAGCGCTCCGGACACAGCTTCGGCGACCTGGCGGTCAGCGGAAGGGCCTTACAGCCACGCGGTCCGGGTCAGCCTTTGCCAGACCCCGTGCGCTCACAGATGGAGCATGCCTTCGGCGACGACTTCTCCGCCGTCCGTATCCATCAGGACGGCAACTCCGCCTCTATCGGAGCGACTGCGTACACCCGAGGCCACAATATTCACTTCAAGCCTGGAACGTATCAGCCGGCCAGCCGAGCCGGCCAGAAGCTCATCGGACATGAGCTGACACATGTCGTGCAGCAGAGGGCGGGACGCGTCGCGGTGCCTCACGGCAACGAAGCGCCGATCAACACGCACGCGGGGCTGGAGAGGGAGGCGGATATTCTCGGATATAGGGCGGCGCAGGCCACGACAGTTCAATTCAAGCGTGCTGCAAGTGCGGTACAGCGAAAAGCGGACGTGATCCAGCTAGTCCATCCCGCGATCCGAAGGATCAAGGAGAAAAATGCGGCATTCAAGGCACGTCACCCCGGCTTACACGCGGCTGGGAAGGTACTTGGCACCGCAGCGGCAGTCGGGGCTGGCGGCTTAATCGGAGCGGCTCTCGCACCCGTACTGGCACCGGCCGCAGCGGCAGCTGGTGCAGCGGTCGGAGTTCACGGGGCGGTGGCCGGCTCATCAGCGGTGGGGAGTGTAATCGCGGCAGGAAAAGCCTATTATGCGAACAGGCGAAAGCCAGTGGCACCGGCGAATGGTGCTGGTACCCAGACACCGGTGATCCCCTTGAGCCGGTCCGACACGCATGACGAAAGCACGGACACCCATGGCGCAGGTGCGGACACCGAGGAGTCCCCCGTCACGAAACTCGACCGGCCAAAGTTGGCGGAGAAAAAACACATACGAGCTCAAAATAAGGGGCGTAGGATTAGGGAAGAGAAGCTGAAACGGAAAGGGCGGATTTTGGCGGAAAGCTGAGCGCTTGGAACCGCGCCCACACCCATGCCCGGATCTCTGCCTCGGTCACGGCGGACTCCCCCTGTTTGGCGTACTCCTCTCTGGCCGCGATCAGGAGGGGCGCAGTGGTGAGTGGGCCGCCGTCTCCGGCGGCCAGGAAGGCTGCGTGCAGGGCGATATTGGGGAAGTTGCCTGCGGCGACGTTGAGCTGGGCCAGTTTGCCGGCGTCGAGGTCCGCCGTGGGCGTCTCGGCGGGGAAGATGCGGCACCAGATCCCGGCACGCTGGGCGGCGTCGGGGAAGGGGAAGCTGACGATGAACCGCAGGCGGCCCATGAAGGAGATGTCGAGGAATTCTTTCAGGTTCGTGGTCAGGATGGCCAGGCCGCGGTACAACTCCATCCGCTGCAGCAGGTAGCTCACTTCAATGTTGGCGTAGCGGTCGTGGCTGTCTTTGACCTCGCTGCGCTTGCCGAACAGCGCATCCGCCTCGTCGAAGAGCAGGATCGCTCCGCCCTCCTCGGCCGCGTCGAACAACCGGCGCAGATTCTTCTCGGTCTCGCCGATGTACTTGCTCACCAGTGCGCTCAGGTCGATGCGGTAAAGGTCGAACCGCAGCTGACGCTCCAGGACCTCGATGGCCATGGTCTTGCCGACCCCTTGGCGCCGGCGAAGACGCGGCGATGCCAAGGCAGCCCGTCCAAAGGGGCTGATTCGGCGTGAAGAGTCTCCTGAAGACGGCAGGAGACTTCTCGGAGCTTGACAGCACATCGACGCCGGTGTTAAGCAGGAACGATTTGAGTCTCCAAATACGGTAATGAGCCCGGTTGAGCAACAAGCCTGTTTGCCTACCGGACCTAAATGAGGGAAACCCGCTATGCCACCGACCGGAGTTCAGGCCCCGTACAAAACAAGCACGCAGCCTTCAACCCCGGCCCATGACATCAGCGGCCCCTCACGCCCCTTCCCGATCCAGGCTCAGGAGGCAGCACCAGCCCAGGCCGAGCAGACAGGACACTTCGGGCACCGTTTCGGGGACCTAGCGGCCAGCAGCAAGGACCTCCAACCGCGCGGTGCCGGTCGGCCCTTGCCGGAACCAGTGCGCTCGAAGATGGAGCACGCCTTGGGAACCGATTTCTCCGACGTCCGCATCCATCAGGACGACAACCCCGCATCCATCGGGGCGACTGCCTACGCCCAAGGCCACAATATCCACTTCCGACCCGGAAAGTTCCAGCCCAATAGCCGAGCAGGTCAGCGGCTCATCGGGCATGAGCTGACGCACGTTGTGCAGCAACGTGCGAGGCGCGTGACAGCGCCGCAGGGCAAGAGGGCGCCGATCAATTCGCACACGGGCTTGGAGAGAGAGGCGGATATTCTGGGCGAAATGGCTGGTACAACGGATTCGCGCGCACCATCTCAGGCAGGCGGGCACGAGGGCTCACCACGGGAGACCACGACGTCACACGCCCGGTCACGCACCAGCACTCCGGAGCATCAGATATTTCGGGATCACCACCGCCAAGTCGAGGACAATCCATATGAGCGCAGCCGCGAAACGCCGCGCGGTAAGATGGAGTCGGATAGCCACGGCCGCAATACCAGGCCCGCACCCGCAGCGAGCAGGGCGAGCGAGTTAAGCGGCGCTGGGGAGCCCGCCCGTCCTCGGAGCGCCCACGAGGCGATCACTCCGACGTCACCCGTGGTTCAATGTAACGGCCTACTATCCGCAGCGGCTCGGAAAGTGCCAGTGCTTGGAGTCCACCTGCACAAACAGGATGCTAAGAACCATGCGAAACGCCGCGACGCTGCCCTGGAGATTGCCGGGCACACCCATGGAAACCAGGCACTAAAAAACACGGCACTCGCTATGGCGGACCATTACCAGCGAGAGCACAAAAAGTCCAGCCGCATGGCCAAAATAGGGACCGTGGCAACCCCGGCGCACCTCATCGCTCCACACGTGGCAGGCTCCGCGATCGACCTGGTGGCGCATGGAGCGGGTATGGCCACAGAACTGGCGTCCACAGCCGGGCCACACGGACCCACTCACACGTTCGAGCATGCAAAGTCCGCCGCGGACAGCCTGGCCGAAAACCAGCAAATAGCGCCAAGCCACCGGCTATTTGCGACCGTCCTTTCAGGGATGGCGAATGGCATTGGTACGCCAAGCCAAGCGTTAGATGCGTCAGCGCGCACTGATGCCCACGACGTGGGGGATGAGAAATTCAATAGCGACCACAAGCATGATGGATTCGACACGCTCGGGCGGGTGACCCCACGCCCACGCCCCGACGGCGGCGGGGGCGGCAGCGCGTAGCGCGCCGTCGCAGAGTATGGGAGCGCTCGGCGATTCTCTCAGGATCGGGGTCAGGATGGCCAGACCGCAGTTGGACTCCATCCGGTGCGTTAGGTAGCTCACTCCGATTCGGTGACGCCGGGTCCGGCGAGGCATGTCGGACGGGGAAGAATAGCCACCAGGTCTAGCTAGATCATCCTGAGATCGCCCGCCCTACCTCTTTCGTCGAGCCACCCAAGGCAAGTACTGACCGTGCCAGCTGATCCAGGGTTGCTTGACCTTTCTCCAGCTTGGAGACCCTTCCCTGGCTGGTCTTCAGAGTTTTGGCAACCCGCTCCTGAGAGAGCCTCTTCTTCTTCCGCCGCGCTTTGAGCTCCCCTCCCAAACGGATCTTCATGTCGATGATGGCAACATCCTCTTGCGTGAGGTCGAGCCACTCTTCGACGGTGGTCACTCTCCCGCCGATTGCTTCGATTCGAGCTTTCTTCCCGGCACTCAAGGGCATGGGTCACCTCCATCGTCAATCTGCGTCGTACATTCGTATCAGTCTCCTGGACTGATCGATGACGCTTTTCGGCGTCCTCGTTGTCTTCTTCTCGAACACGGCAGCCACGAGGATGGCGTCCGGGTCCGTTCTGTAGATCACTCTCCACGTCCGACTTGCGTCGGTCACCCGTAACTCGTGGCAGCGCCGTCCGATCGACGGCATGGGACGTGAGTGTGGCATCTCGAGTCGGATATCCCGTTGCAGCTTCCGAATCAGGAAGCCGATTTCGCGTCGAGCTTCGTGGGATGCCGGAGGCGTGTTGATTTCGCCACCGAGGATGACGAGGAGCTTCGCTACTGGCTCTCCCATGAACGGTGGAACTATGCCTGATTAGGCATGATTTGTCAAGCCCGATCAGGCATATATCGGTATCCCAAACGGCTTGAATAGAACGGCGATGGACGACGCGTTGTCTGGGTAAACCCGCGACACCTGCGCTGGGTTGAGCGCAGTCGGTCAGCCCTCAAAGCCACCCTCACACCCATCCCCGGATCTCTGCCTCGGTCACCGACTTCCCCTGCTTGGCATACTCTCCTCTGGCCGCGATCAGGAGGTGCGCCATCGTGAGCGGGCCGTCGTCTTCGGCGGCCAGGAAGGCGGCGTGCAGGGCGATGTTGCGGATGTTGCCGCCGGCGACGTTGAGCTGGGCCAGCTTGGCGGCGTCGAGGTCCGCGGTGGGGGTCTCGGCGGGAAAGATGTGCCGCCAGATGCCGGCACGTTGTGTGGCGTCGGGGAAGGGGAAGCTGACGATGAAGCGCAGGCGGCGCATGAACGAGATGTCGAGGGATTCTTTCAGGTTAGTGGTCAGGATGGCCAGGCCGCGGTAGGACTCCATCCGCTGCAGCAGGTAGCTTACTTCGATGTTGGCGTAGCGGTCGTGGCTGTCTTTGACCTCGCTGCGCTTGCCGAACAGAGCATCCGCCTCGTCGAAGAGCAGGATCGCTCCGCCCTCCTCGGCCGCGTCGAACAACCGGCGCAAGTTCTTCTCGGTCTCGCCAATGTATTTGCTGACCAGTGCGCTCAGGTCGATGCGATAGAGATCGAGCCGAAGTTGCCGGGCCAGGACCTCGGCGGCCATGGTCTTGCCGGTGCCGCTGGCTCCGGCAAAGAGCGCGGCGATGCCGAGGCCGCGCCGGCTCTTGCCACCAAAACCCCAGCTCTCATAAACCCGGGCACGTTGGCGTACGTGAAGGGCGAGTTGACGCAGGGTGTCGAGTTGCGGGGCGGGCAGGACCAGGTCGTCCCAGGTGGCCGCCGGCTCGATGCGCTGGGCCAGGTTGTGGAGGCGCGGGCGCGCCTGGGAGCGACAGGTGTCCCACAGCTGCCGGCCCAGATTTTCGGGTGAGGCCGGACCCGCGTCCGGGGAGTCCTCCGGGTAGGACGCAACGCCCGTGCAGGCGGCCCGGATCGCCCCAGCCCCGAGGTTGAAGTGCGCGACCAGTTCTTCGATCTGAGTGTCCATCGTGGCCGCTGTCGGGCCCAGCGCCTGGCGCCAGAGGTCGGCCTGTTCCGCAGGTCGCGGTTTGTCGACGTCGAAGGTCAGCATGGCGCGCTGGAGCGGGGACCGGCGCTCTCGGCACGTCACGACTAGCAGGGTGTGACAGTGCTCGATCAGGTGATCGATGGCACCCTTGCTGGCCGTGTCCTGGGTGTCCAACTCATCGCAATCCAGCAACAGGGCGGTCCCGCTCAAGGACGATTCGCGCTCCCACAGCCGCAGCAGGCTGGCCACCTCAGTGGTGTTGGTGGGCAGGGCGCGAGCCGATACGACGGCAAGCGTCAAACCCAGACGCGCGCATGCCGTCGATGCAATCGCGCGTTTTGCGGCGACCTCCGGGCCACAGAGCTGCAACACGGGAGGATCGACGCCCTCGGGTCCCGTCCAGGTGGTGGCCAGACGCTCGGCCAGCCGGGTCTGAGAAGGCGCCAGCTCTCCGACCTCTGGGGCCGGTTCGACAATGCCAGTCAGTCGTTCGTCTAGATGGGGCACCCCTGCCAGGTAGTGCAGGATGCTCTCGTCTAGCCGCAGTGCACTCGACGTCAGCGCCGATCCCGGCCGGACCTCGATCAGCCGCCAGTAACGCAGCGGCGCGGCGGGAGACAGCGCCCCCCAGTAAGCCTCCGGAAGTGCCGCCAGGGCCAGGCTGAACGTCGGATGTCCCTGTCCCTCCTTCCCCTGGGCCGCCGCGCACAATGCTGCGAATCCCACCTCCAGCTCGACGCCGGCGCACAGCAGAATCAGATCGCGCTCGAAGGGCGAGAGATCGAAGGTCGCGCAGAGGGTTTCGATCGCCGGCGGCGGCGAGAGTGTTTCTAGCGCCTCGGTTCGGGTGTCGGAGGCGACGGGAGCCGGCCCCCCGGTCGCGCTCTCCGGGCCCGCAGCATGGCGCTCCAAGGCACCGCGCACCCGGGCCAGCACCCAGAGCAGATAGCGCTGATTGACTTGCACCCAATCCTCGCGTGTTGCTCTTTCACTTTGATGTTCGTCCGGCGGGTGATCCGGCTGAGGGAAATCCCCATCCGATACGGACGCGGGAGCGATAGCACTGGACAGGTCTTCGAAAACCTGATCCTTGGTGACGAAGGCGCTGGCCCCCGCGCGTTCCATCTCGTCGCGGAAATCGCGGGAGGTGGAAAAAGACAGCGCGACGACCCGTGTGGCGGGGAGCGCGGCGAGAATGAGACGGGTGGCCTCGGCGCCGCCCAGGCCGGGCAGCACCACGTCCATGACCACCACATCCGGCCGCAGAGCCTCGGCCTGGGCGAGGGCCTCTTCGCCGCTGGCCGCTTCGCCGACCACGGTGAAAGCGGGCTGCGCATCGAGGAACGCGCGCACCGTTCCGCGGGTCGGCGCATCGTCATCCACGAGTAGAATCGTGATGGACATCGGCGCGAGCTACTCGCCCGGTTCGATCGAGTCTGAACTTCGGCGGGGCACGCGGCGATGTGTCTTTGAACCTGGGTCACTCATACTACAGGAGCATGACCTGTGACATTCGATCCCGCAATAGGCTAGGGAGCTGATTTTCGCCTGCCGGAACGCTGAGCCGGACGGCTCCCGGATCCGGGGTCGGGCCCTACCCTCGATCCGGCGCTGGCCTCGACCTGGGTTAGACCTTCAGCGATTGCGTACTTCGTGAGTCCGGCGACGGTGTGGATTTCGGTGTTCTTCATGATGTGCTCGCGGTGGGTGCTGACCGTCTTGACACTGACGTGGAGCCGCCCTGCGATTTCCTTGTTGGAGAGGCCCTCGGACAGGAGTTGGAGCACCTCGCGCTCGCGGTTTGTGAGCACGGTGTAGGCGCTGCCCTCGGGCGCCACCCGCAGCGATCTCCAGCCCCTGACCACGGTGCCGGCCACACCGGCACAGAGGAACATCCGGCCCGCAAGTACCGCGCGAATGGCCCGCACCACCTCTTCGAAAGCGTCCTCCTTGAGCACGTAGCCCGAAGCCCCGGCGTCGAGAGCCTCTTCGACGAAGTGGGCCGCCGAGTGCATCGAGAGGCACAGTACGGGGATGTCGGGTCGCTCCGTCGTGATCTGGCGAGTCACCTCGACTCCATTGAGCCCCGGCAAGGCGAGATCCAGAACGACGAGGTCGGGTTCGGTCTCCCGCACGGCCTGGAGTACGGCGAGACCGTTCGTCACCCGACGCACAGGCGTGAGGTCGGGTTCGCTCACAAGCAGCGAAGTGAGACCTTCGAGAAAAACCTCGTGGTCGTCTACCAGGAGAAGTCTGGCGTTCATTCGTATCCTGCCTCCAGTCTCCTCGGGCTGGCTTCCTGACAAAGAATTCGGACCTCGATACGACTGCCACGTTCTTTGCATTCGTGGATGGTCAGGCAACCGCCGATGCCTTCGAGCCGCTCCTGAGCTCGCAGCAGGCCAAAGCCGCCAGTGGCCATCGACCGGGTTTCCGGCCCACACTCCTCGAGTCCCTTGCCGTTGTCTTCAACTTCCGCAACAACCTGATCGCCCTCGAGTCGGATGTGCAGGGTCGCCGACGTGGCGCTCGCATGCTTGACGACGTTGAGGACCAGCTCGCGAAGGACCTGGTAGAGAACGATCCGGCTCGTGTCGGCGAGCGGCGGCAGCTCAGCGTCGGCGTCGAACTTGATTTGAAGGTCCTTCCCCCGGTTCATGGCGTCACAAAGGTCAGCCAGCGCCGCCACGAGCCCGAACTTGTGGAGCACGGGATTGCTGAGATGGAAGGTCAACGAGCGCACCTCTTCGACGATCCCTTTGAGTTGATCGCGGACCTCCTGGATTCGGCGGGCCGGCTCCGCCGGCAGTTCCGAACTCAGCTCGCCGAGTCTGAGCAGGGCTATGGCAAGTCCGGATCCAACCTGATCGTGCAGACCTTCGGCAATGTGCCTTCGCTCCTGTTCTTCGGCCTGGACCAACTGCTCCGTGACCCGGCGCAGCTCCGGCCCGGCCGCTGCGGTGGCCCAGGGCGGGGGTTTATCAGCGATGAGAAACGTTGTGCCGACCCCGGCATCATCCGTTGTCGAGATCGCGGTGACGTTAACGATGAGGCGGGCACCACTGCCAGACACAAAGCCAAGCCGCCACTGGGCTGGGCGGCCAGGATTGCCGCCGGACTGCTTCAGATGATTCAGGGTTGTCGAACGGTCATCGGACTGGACGAACTCCACGAGCTGCCGGCCTAAGAGTTCGGCTCGCTCGATCACCAGCTCTCGTAACCCGGCATGGCTGGCGTCGACGATCGTGCCGTCGACGTCCAATCGGAAGCAAGGTTGAGGCAGGATCTCGAAGAGCCGGTCGTGCTTCTGGCCCCGATTAACGCCGCGATGCCGCCTCCGAGCCGGAACAGAGGTCGACTCGCTCTCGACTCGCAGAGTCGTTTCTTCGCGGTCATCCATAGCCCTCACCTAGGCCAAGTGGAAAATTTGCCAGCATTAGATATGGAGTCGCGGTCCTTGTCAAGTTACCCCGCGGCGGCACACCGGGGAAGTTAGCGAGATTGACGTGAGGGTGTGACCAGTTCAGTGGAAAGCAAGGATCGCGTCCCTGGACCGCCAGCAGTTGCGCGTCGACAAATGAAGCCCAGCCCACCCACAGACCCTGGATCCGCCGACAGCCCACCGAGCTGAATAGACTGCCGCATCTCCGTTTGAGCCCGGTTCGGTCACTGAGGTCCTTGCCGTTCGTCTTCGATTGTTTCGAATCTGTCCAGGACGTCGGAGAAACTTCGAAGCGTATGAAACAGCCCGAGCAGAATCACTCCGTCGTTGGCCCCCAAACTAAACTCCCCTCCCGGGGCCAGCTCGCGGTAGGCTTCCAACAGACCGGCAATGGTAAACGCGACGCTGACCACTAGATTCAGATAGGGGTTTTTGACGATGTGTTTCAGCCTCTGCCGTGCGGTTGATGCCATCAATCATCCTCCTGTGAGTTCCTCGCACTCTAAGTGCCTCGCATCCAAGTTCCGATCGTGCTGTGCGCCTGGTGGCCATCCCAGACAAGCCCACCGGCCAGATACAGGTCCCTGAAACCAGATAAAACAGGTGCCCGCAACGAACAGCCCTCCCAATCGGTCACCGGTCCAGGAACGCTCCAACCTTGTCCTCTATGCGAGGCAACGCATCTTCCGATGCCCTTGCGATCTGACCTTCAAGATGGGCAGCCCCGCGCGCCAACGCGGCCAGGTGCTCTTCGATCTTTCCTTTTTCGGGAAGAATTGAAGCCGCCATATGTAGCGACCGTTGAAAATCGTTCAGCGGAGCCGAGGCGGCCCGCGCCACAACATCGTCGCCGACCTGGGGAGTCGGAACTTCGATCCTTTCCGGACCGGGGTTGACGATCGAATCCGACAGGATTCCCGCCAGGCTCGGCGCATGCCGGTCGCGTTCTGTCAGGAAATCGAAGTCCAGATCGAAACACTCTTTGACGCTCTTGATGATGGTCGTGTGATCGAAGGGATACTTCGAGCTCTCGGGCGCCTGATGGATGGTACCCGCGGCGATGTAGGGCGATATCAACAATGCCGGCACCCGTACCCCAAACCGGTCGAACGTAAAGCCGTACTGGCCTGGCCGGGCGACGGAATTTTTGTCCGGAGACAACGCCGACCCAGAATGCAGATCCCCTGTGTAGCTGTCGTAGCACCCCCCATGCTCGTCATAGGTAACAATCAAGAGGAGTCAAGCCCATTCTTAGTTGAAACTCTCCACGGCTCACGATGGGTCATGCAACCTTCTTCTTCGATCTCGTCGACGTCTTCGCCTCAATTTTCAGCTCTCGCTGGAGGGCTTCGCGGAGCTTTGGAAGATGACGGTAGCCGATCACCTTCCTCAGGCGCGGTTCGATGTCGATGAGCGCCGTCGCCAACCAGCGTTGCCGCTGACTCGAGTTCTTCCAATGATCGACCTTCGCACACCTTTCCTCGACAAGGGCATTGACCGATTCCAGGCAATTCGTCGTCTTGAACGAACGGCCCAAGACCCCGTACACGCCGAGCCGATGCAACGTGAGGGTCTCTTCCAGGCCTTCCTCAAGGCTCGCAGCCCCCGATTGGTTTCGCTCCTCGAGCTCTCCATGGAGCTCTCCGAGCGCCGCCCGAGCTTCGTCGTACTCCGGGCGCTCGTAGGCCCGCTGCAGCCGGCGTCGCCACACGGCTTGCTCGGTCTTCGATAGGTATCTCACGACGTTCTCGCGTTTGTGCCATTGGCAGCGTTGGACCAGGGCTCGATTCCTGAATGCCTTCTTGACCGCCGCCCGCAGACCTTTGCCGCCGTCGACAATCACCAGCACGCCTTCAGAGATGTCCAGGCCCCGCTCCATCAACGAACGGAGAAACGGAGTCAGCACTTGCTCGTTCTCCGTGTCGGTCTCCACGAAGCCCAAGAAGCGTTTGTCGCCCGAAAGCGTGACGCCCAGGGCCACTACCATCAGGGCGTCGGCAAACGCCTTCCCGTCCAGGAAGATCGCCACGACGTCCTCGCCACTCAGATCCCGCTCCTGCATCTCCCGAAGTTTCGCGGCACTCGCCTGGACGAATCCTCGAGACACCGTCGAACTCGACAGTCCGATCGCTCCCGGAATCGCTTCAGCGGCCGATTCATAGTTCCGGCAGGAGATCCCATACAGCACACGTCTGAGCAGTAGCTCGTTCACCGCGCCACCCGGACTGAGTTCCTCGTAGGTCCGAAGCGGAATCTCCCCGCCCGCCACGCTGCGCACTCGAGGCACCCGAACCGGCACCCGCTGGCCACCCAGCCCCACGGTCCCCGGATTGCTCCCGTGTCGCCGGCCCCGCAACGCCGCCTCCTTTCGTGCGTATCGCTCACCCGCCAACGACTTCACTTCCTCGTCGAGCAACTCCTCCACGTGCATCAACCCCAGTGGGATCAACGCCCGAATCATCTCCACCTTCGAGTCCAATTCCAGTCCCGAGTATTCCTCCCGGCTCAGGACCTCGACCTCACCCAGCACACGCGACTTCTTGCGTTTCTTTACCGAACGTAACAGACTCCTCATCTCGGCTCCTTTCTCTTACAGGCTTGATGTTGTTTCTTCCAATACCATCAAACCATGGGGTTTGGAGCCGTTTCAATTTCCAACTAAGATTGGCACACATTCATCAAGAGGGTCTTTTCCCAGATCTTCGCGTTGCTGCGAAGCGTATTGTAAACATCGGCAATAAGTTCCTCGCCCAACGTCACGTCATGCGGGGGATGGCTGTCGTTGGGCAGCAACCCTCTGATCTTGTCCGCGAAGTAACGGGGCTCGATGAACGTATAGGACTGCAGTTTTCCATCCTCCACATCCTCTTTGAAGCGCGCGTAGCCGTGAAAATGGTCCAGATGAGACCACAGTTTGGACAGGATGAAATTAAGCGAAAAGTCGTGGAAATAGATTCGCCAGCCCTTGTCGAACTGAAACAATCCTTCCTTGAACTGGTTGAAGATCGTCGGCATGTGGAAGGGCAAGCGCTTGAGCACGTCCGCGGGATGTTGGGGCGGTACCGGCAGGTTGTTGACGAATCCATCCGCCGTTGCGCAGGCGGTGAACAACCGGTTGGGCCAGGTCTGGCAGGGGGCTGAAGCATGCCAGCGGTCGCTGATTCCAAACGCGGCGGCTAAGGCGCTGGTCGCCGGAACCTGTTCCGGTCGATAACAGTGCATGATGTTTCGCGGTGTGTTCAGGACGCCCGTCACTTGAGCCTGGGCTGCGTAGTTCTTCAGAAAACCACTCATATCCGGCTGGTCCGATGGGCCGGGCATGATCTTGCCGAACAACTGAAAGTTCATGTCCGTAAACCCTTCGCCAGGGTCGGGTGCGGGAATCGTCATGTCGTCGCCGGCAGGATCGACTGACTTCGGCCAGACGTTCACCTTCTTTCCATCCATACCGATATTGAAGTGATCGGGCAAAAGCCCGTGCTGCCAGCCCAGCATATTGTCGAAAGACCGGTTCTCCATCATCAGCACAACGATATGTTCTATGTTCTTAAACGCGCTAGCCATGGCGATCTCCTGGGTTTTCTCCTTGGGAGTGTTGTGTCGAAAAAAACGCGTGAACCGCGAATCCGCGACGCCCCGACGGCTGAACCGGCGCCGGGAGCCGTACAGGCATTTTGGGCCGGTCCATGCCACCATTCATCGACCCCCATGCCACCATTCATCGACCCGAAGGTTGAGCGCGGTCACGTCCCGACTGATGCAGGATGGCCCGAACAGATCTCCTGATAGCAACGTTCCGCAGTTCAGCCCTGGGAGCCGCGAAATTGGCCTGATGACCTTACTCCAAATCCCCAGTCGTACCAAACCAGTCGCCTGCATTTCACACGGGTGACGTGTGAGAAGCCGATTGGGTCCTTCACCGACCTGCCGCGGGAGAGAGCCCGTATGAACGTTCACAGGAAAGCGCGGACGGGCCCATAGAGTCGAGCACGGATCGCGATTCGACCTCAGGAGCCAGTCCGTCGCGGGCGAACACCTTCCTATCGCCGGATCCTGGGCGACAGGGTCAGATCGATATCGGCGGGGCGGATCCCTCGCCGGGACCTGATGTGAACCAATGACAAAGATGATAAACAGAGATGGCTCATGCGGAGTCATGACTTTGGGCTGAAACGCTTATCCAACTTGGACTCGAACATGACACGAAACTTATTCCAAACCCGCTACGTTTCCTTCGACATCGAAACGGCAAAAATCTTACCCGATGATGCAACGGAGATTCTCGCCTACAGACCTCTGGGCATCAGTTGCGCGGCCGCCTGCATGAGTGACTCGAAAAAGACGGTGACCTGGTACGGACGGACACCCGGCGGAGATCCGGCACCTCAGATGTCGAAAGCCGAAACCCGGGCCATGGTCGATGACCTGGTGGCCTATGTCGGTGACGGGTACACCCTGGTGACGTGGAACGGAGCCGGCTTCGATTTCGATGTGCTGGCCGAGGAATCCGGAAAGCGGGCCGAATGTATCGAACTGGCGTTCAACCAGGTCGACATGTTGTTTCATGCCGTATGTGTGCTGGGTCATCCCGTGAGCCTTCAAAAGGCTGCGGAAGGGATGGAAATCCCAGGCAAACTCGCTGAAATGAGCGGTGCCGAAGCGCCCGCGGCATGGGCTGGGGGTCGGTACAAAGAGGTTCTCGCCTACGTACAGCAAGATGCCGTGGCAACGGCGGAGCTCGCGGAACTGTGCGAGGAGCGCAAGAAGATGGCCTGGATCACGCGCCGCGGGCAGAAGCGCCAGATGCCTCTCGAGCAGGGCTGGCTCTCGGTTCGAGACGCGGGGGCACTGCCATTTCCCGACACGTCATGGATGAGTGATCCGCCCACCCGCGAACGCTTCACAGGGTGGATGAACTAGAAGGCTGTCGACGGCCGCTGGAAGGGCCCTGTTAGACCCGGAGGCGCCCGCGATTAGGGTCAAGATGAGAGTAAAGATGAGGGCAGACCTGAATCGTTGTACTTACAGAGAGCGCGATGGCAGTCGGAATCCGATGGTGAAGGCCGCCCGACGGAGCGTTCCATTCTGAAAAATTCCGAATCTGCCCGCGTGTGACCGCAGGGATCAGTTCAGTTCTTCCGTGAACTCACCGATCCAGGCGTACTTCGTGTTGCGAAACAGATCGGGGTGCGCAATCAGCACCAGTTTTCGCCGCGCCCGCGTCATGGCGACATTAAAGCGCCGGTCGTCGAAGACGAACGTGTTGCCACGGGACCGGACGAACGAGATTACAATTACGTCGCGCTCGCCACCCTGAAAGCGTTCCACCGTGTCCGCGGTCACGCCCGTGCCTTCCAGCAACCGTCTCAGCAGTACAACCTGTGCCCGGAACGGCGAAATGACACCGATCCCGTCGGCCGCCGTGTGGATCAAAAGTCTGCGGACGACATCGTTGACGGCCCTTGCTTCCCCGGCGTTGACGCGCCCCTCGCAGTCGGATTCGACAGAAACAAAGGCCAGGGGTTGCCCGACTGGAGGCTGGCGGTCGGCTGTTTCGACACCGGCCGATAAGGCGCCGTCATAGTAGAGACGGTTGGAAACGTTCATGATTTCCGGATGCATCCGATATTGCACGTTCAGCAGCGTGAGCCGCTCCGATTGATTGCGAAGGGCTGCGAGTTTCAACCGTTCGAACAACGAGAACCCGAGGCCATCGGTGTGCACAACCGGAGGTAGCTGCCGATCATCTCCAACGAGTACGAAACGCCGGGAACGCATGATCAAACCCAGGGTGAGGGGCTCGGTCAGCTGGCCAGCCTCGTCAACAATCGTCATTTCGAATGAGCGTCCGCGAAGATAGGGATGGCTCGACGCACGGTGCGCTGTGGCTGCAATCAGAGGGGCCCGGTCCAGACGGCGACGCAGTTGCTTCGGACTCCTGATCGACGAGGCAAGGTCTTCGCTGAAGTATTCCCCCACACGCTCGCCCAGGCGTCGGGCCAACTCGGGAGAATCGAGGGAGCGGCCGATTCGAACGAACTCAATTTCTGGATACCCGTCCAAAACGGACAGCAACATCTTGTCGAGCGCCGTGTTCGTGAACGCACCCAGAAGCACGCCGCCTGAAACGCGTGCGGCAATCTCGGAAATGACGCGTGTCTTGCCCGTTCCAGGCGGCCCCCAAACCAGGTGAAATGTCGGGCATCCGGCGGCACGCCCAACGGCACGGGACTGGCTGGCATTGAGTTCGCCCGCGAAAACAGACGGCTTCAGACCGGTACGGGCCGGATCCTCCCCGCCACGATCACCGCGTCGTTCACCCGATGGGTCATCGGCCATGCCTTCTACGCGGTCTTGTCCTTGGGTCCCGAGTTCTCCCAAAACGACACGCTTCAACGGACCGTCCGGTGCGCGAAGAAAATCGAACAACGCGGTCTGACTGGCAATGGAAGTTTGATCTGAGGGGAAACGGTCGATCGTCCACAAGATTTCTCCGAAAGTCTCCATGGAGATATTGTTGAGCGGAATTCGAACACCCACCCTGCGGGCGTCGATCGATCTCAGATAACCGTGGTAGGACGGTGTGCTCGATATCGCTCCCGAATGGATCAGGACACGGTCACCGACGTTCAGGTCGGAGGTGTTCTCTTCAAATTCAAAGGTGAAGACACCTGAGGCCATCTCAACGCACCGGGCGCCACACAGGGTTCTGAATGCGCGGACGCGGTACCCCAGACGGCTGTCATCGAGCAGGTCGGCCAGATCCTGGTCCCGGTAAGCCGCCTCCCGCTGCACAAGACGCGAAAACTTCCGGTAGTACGCCAGGTCTGCTTCTCCGGTGGTGCCTGGCATGTCTCCGAAAGTCACGGAATCTTCCTGACACCGGGATCGGGTCCAGGACGGACACCCATCGCAGACTTCGCTCGCATAGCCCGCGTAGGGCAATCGCAAACCGGGTTCGGAGCGGCCCAGATCATTCACATGGGCCACGAGACCGTTACGGGCGCCAAGGACCTGAAGGAAATCCGTGCCGGGTCTCAGGGGAGTGCTTGTCCCGTCGTGGGACGAAAGAAGCCGCGCGGTCAGCGTGATCGGATGTTCTTTTCGAGCACGGGCCCGACGTACATGATCGGAGAGCAACAGTCGATATATGAAAAGCTGGGCATGATCCTCAGGACGAATCCGCCGCCCCGTTTTCAGCTCGACGATATCGAGCTGATTGTCGCTCTTGAAAACGGCGTCGATACGTCCCTGAATGCCGATCGTGGCTGAATACCGCCGCAGTTCAACTTGGGGATCGCCTCGCATGTGGGGATTGAGATCGACAAACTCCTTGAGTGCGCCGGCATGCCGGTACACATCGGCCCTGAAAGCATCTTCGTCGAAGTGATCGTCCGCGATGGAAGCCAGCTGGACCATGAATCCCGGAAGTACGGTTTCGTAGCAGGCATCCACGTCATCCTCGCCTTGGATAATCCGGTCCAGCATCGCATGGACGACCATACCCTTCAGCGTGTGTGTATTGACGTCTCCCCGTCCCTTTCGGATCTGATCGATCTGGGGTTTGGGACAATGCAGGCTCCGCGCGATCGTCGTCGCATTCACCTGCCGCAAGGGTTCGAGCACGAAGAAGGTGTCGGGGCCAACGGTAAATTGATCCGGGAGGTCCGGCACAATGTTGTAGGCAGCCACCCGTGCGTGAATCCAGAAGTAGGGAACGATAAAGCAGGCCGACGGGTTCACCACCGAGCGCGCACACACCTTGATTTCTCGGTCGCGCAGCGGACCGCTGGTGACCTGGGCCTCGAAGGAGGCCTCCCATCCGCCAGCGTCGAGCCCGATGAGCTCCCCGACACGCAGTATGCGCGCCTCTGGAATCACAACTCCGCCATCGGCTGCGCCCCGCCCTGGAAATGCGGCCTCGAGAACGGGCGGATTTCGATCCAGGACGCCATAGAGGCCCGCCACGACCTCGTCGACGGATTCGTATTTCCCGGCCAAAGCACGCCATACCACTTGTGCCAGATACCGCGAAACACCGTGCTCGGCAGCCATCAGAACATGGGGGTTTTCCTGGAACGTCTCTGGGGATACCGTGCCGCCAGATAAAACCTCCAGCATCGTACGGCCGGTCTCTTCGACGGCCATGTCCGAACTTCCGGAAAGAGTTTCAATCAGATTGGCTACCGGGGACGACATGAATGCTCAGGCGACTCTGAATGTTGACAACAGGAAGGATTCGCGAATTTAGAAAATGGGGACATAGGGCTCTGACCCCATTTTTAGTCCGCGGCGCACGCTGAGGCCAGTTCCCTGCTGGTCAACCAGAACTGTCCCGCGATTACGCGCTGGCCAGCTACAGGCTGGTAGAGCGCTTCCAGTGTCCCAAGGTTCCAGACCGTGACAGGCAAGGCACCGACACTGAGGTTCCAGCCGTCGGACTCATCATAGGTGACGCCTGGTAGCGGGTAGCGGAATGCCGGGCGGTGGGATCCAAACGGAACGGCCGGACCCATCCCATGGACACGACTCAACAGCTGTGCCGTATCGCCGAAGGTTTCGGAATCATCAAAAAGGACCTGGATCGCGCCGATACGCTCCCGGCAGAAGAGGAGGTTGAGCTGTTCGACCGTAAGATCTTCATTGAATAGAGACGTCACGAGCCCACGACCGAAATTGGATTCCGCCAGGGCCAGGGTCTGTGACGAAGGCAGCGTCCGAGGCGCTTCCAGTCCGGCCTCCAGTTCGACTGCAGCGTCTGGATCCGTTTGCTGGAGTTCCTCGATCAGCGTCCGATTCCAGTCCGCAAGTTGCTCTATGGCCGAATCCAAGTCTGATTCGAGCAAGCCACGGAGAATGCCAATGTTGTCGATCTGCACCGCAGCTGACGCCCCCGGGAACGCGAGACACACCGCGAGTACCACCGGCACCGGGAGGGTATACCGGCCGAGCTTCGGCCAGTTCTGTCTAGAGCGTACGCGTTTCATTCGGATGCTCCGATCGGAGTCGTAAATGTTATCACGGGGGCAGGGAGTTCACTTTCACTGGCATACGGCCTCAAAATCGCGAATAATCGTGGTGGCCTTCGTCTGTGGGGTGGCCCTTATGAATGAAAGCATACCTCTCGCGGTGCGCGGTCATAGATCGCAACCACAGTTGCAATAGGTCTGTCTCGAAACGATCGAGCGACTTTTCAAAGCCCCGCCCGTCTGAGTAGGGTAAGAAATACGAGGAGGACACGGTCATGAAGAGCAAAGCAATCTGCGCCGCACTCGCCATTGTGATTACCTTCCCCGCCGCCCTGACGGCACAGCAGGTGGGGTTCGCCGTCGGCCTGGGTTCCCGGCATTCCGTCGTCCGGACGCATCCTCGTAACGATGTCCCCTATAACCGCGTGGCTCCCCGCCGCGGAACTGAATTCCCCGGAAGCCGACCCGGCTGGAGTCACCGCGGCGGAGGTTTTCCAGGAGGCTCGGTCGTCATCGTGAGCCCCCGAGCCGTCAAGACGGCCCCTGGACACGAACCCCGCACGCCCAGGCACCCCGTCGCGACGCCGACTGTGACCGTTGTGACACCTGGAAACGGCGGTTTCTTCCCGGGCGGGCGCCAACGGTCTCCCTATGGCAGGCACCGGGGCGTTCAGATCATTCAGCCTGGTTCACGCTCGGTCTTCGGCGTCCCGACACAGAATTTTTTCCCCGGCATCCAGCCCGGCTTCGGCATTGTCCAGGGGACTTCACGCGCTGATGTCATCGCATACTACGGCAACCCGTCGGTACAGATCCTGAATCGAAATTCGGAAACGATGATCTTCGGTGGAACCACCATCATTATCGAGAATGGCGTCGTGGCCCTCATTCGCTGAGATCACATCCTGCCGGCGTTGCCCGCGTCTGGTGGCCCATCGCGAGGCTATTGCCGAAACCAGGACGCTACGTTTCCGGGACTGGGAATACTGGGGCCGCCCGGTGCCGAGCTTCGGTGACGTCAATGCTCGATTGCTTGTCGTCGGTCTGGCTCCAGCGGCCCACGGCGCGAATCGCACCGGCAGAATGTTCACCGGTGACCGATCCGGGGACTGGCTGTATCGCGCCTTACACCGTGCAGGATTCGCGAACCAGTCCACCTCTACCGACCGTCACGACGGACTCCGGCTCACCGACTGCCTGATCACTGCCGCCGCGCACTGCGCGCCCCCGGGGAACAAGCCGACGCCCGAAGAAATGACCCAGTGCCGGCCATACTTCCTGGACGAACTGGAACGCCTTAAGAGATTGAGGGTCGTTGTGTGCCTGGGCCAGGTGGGTTTCAACACCTATCTGAAAAGCAGGAAGGAACTGGGCATGGACATCCCGAAACCAGCGCCCAAATTCGGTCACGGCAAGACCACCGAACTCAGCGGCGGCATCGCCCTCATCGGGTCCTACCATCCGAGCCAGCAGAACACGTTCACCGGCAGACTGACCGAAGACATGCTGGATGCAGTTTTCACGCTTGCGCGCGGGTTGATTTCAAAGGGGCGACACGGAAAAGAAAGGTGACAGCTATCCGTTCAGAGTCAACGGCCTCGGAGAGACGCTTTTTTGTCTGGGATCTTCAGGTCTGCGGCGTCACTATGCTGCCGCCCACCGGATATTACACACCTTACACATCCACCAGCCCTTCTTCCAGTGACTGATCGCGGAAACTGTATGATCCGTGCCACAACGGACACACTTGGGTTTTTTCGGCCTCGATTCGACCATTGAGTACTCCTAGTTGATAATGTGCCACTGGGTCCGTTCTAACGCGAGAGGCCCATAGATTAACAGGTTATCGCTCACAATTCCCACCGGACCGAGAGTGCCACGGTGACACAAGCCCCGGAAAGCGGTCGTGGTGGTGTTGCCGTTCGGGCATCGGAACCCGCCATCTGCTCACCAGTGGCCTGTACCACCCAAATCGGGACCCGAATCCGGTGGTACAGGCCACTAACCCGCATAAATCACCAGATGGACCAGAAAAGGCCGCCCTGTTTGGCATAAAGCGTTTGTCGAAGACGTTTTAGCAACCAAACAAAGGCGGCCCTTATGACGACAGAGTGTAACCAAACGACGTTCGAATTTCACGGACTTAATCAACGAAAAGTGAAGGCTCGATTCGACGGAGGGAAGATCACATCCGACGCGGGTGTCCTGCTGTTGAGGGAAGTCGAAAAACGAACCGGACTGGTCGGGGGACTTGCCGAATGTTTCGCCGATCATCGGGACCCGCGATTGATCGAGCACACGGTGAAGGAATTGATTGGGCAACGGGTGTATGGCCTGTGTCTGGGATATGAAGACCTGAACGATCACGACCAACTACGCACCGATCCGATGCTCGCCGTGGCCATCGATAAGGCCGATCCGCTGGGAGGCAACCGGCGGCAAGCCAGCGACCGGGGAAAGGCGCTGGCGGGCAAGTGCACGCTGAATCGGCTGGAGTTGACCGGTGCCGAAGTGGGGGCGGAGGAACGATACAAGAAAATTGCGATGGATGCCGACCAGATTGACCGCTGGATGGTCGATGCATTCATCGCAGCCTATGAATCGGCGCCTGAAGAAATCATTCTGGACCTCGATGCCACCGACGATCCGATCCACGGGCAACAGGAGGGACGATTCTTTCATGGCTATTACGGCAACTACTGTTATTTGCCGTTGTATATCTTCTCGGGTGAGCATCTGCTGTGCGCCCGATTGCGACGCTCCAACATCGATGGCGCGGCCGGATCGGTTGAGGAGCTGACCCGCATCATCGGACAGATCCGGAAGAGCTGGCCGGATGTGTCGATCATCGTCCGTGGCGACTCGGGTTTTTGCAGAGATGATTTATTGACCTGGTGTGAATCCCATCAGGTGGATTACGTGGTGGGATTGGCCAAGAACGAGCGACTCCAGGAGGTCATCGCTGAATCCATGGCTCAGGCGAAATCGGAGTTTGAATCCACCGGTAAATCGGCACGGATATTTAAGGACTTCCGCTATCGCACACGAGACAGTTGGAGCCAGCAACGGCGCGTCGTGGGCAAGGCCGAGGTTCTGGCCAAGGGCGCCAATCCCCGATTCATCGTCACCTCCCTCACACCGCAACGTTGGGAGGCCCGTGCGCTATATGAAGATCTCTACTGTGCGCGCGGCGACATGGAGAACCGGATCAAAGAGCAACAACTGGATCTGTTTGCCGACCGCACCAGCGCGGCCACCATGCGCGCCAATCAACTCCGACTGTATCTGTCTTCGGCCGCCTACATGATCATGCAGGCCCTGCGTCGACTCGGGCTCCAGGGCACCGAACTGGCGCGCGCTCAATGCGGCACGATCCGGCTGAAGCTGCTCAAGATCGGTGCCCGCATCCGGTTCACGGTCCGAAACGTCTGGGTGTCGATGGCTGAAGCCTGTCCTTACGCCGAGGTCTATGCCGCCGTTGTCCGCAACCTACAAACAATGCCACTGCGATGCTGACACCGACGCTGCGGCTTCGTCCCTGAAATCGATTCGCTTACCCAGTCCGAGCCGAGGTGTGTCTGATCGCGATCGTCAACGCTCTATTGAGCACGAAAATCCGCTTCTCACATCGCCAAAAACTCGTCAATTCACCCTGAGACGCTCCCCCCACACCATCTCGCGCCCACCCAGGGTTCTTTTACGCAAAATCGCAATCACGCGTCGATTGGTGATCTATGCGGGCTAACCCCTGAGAGAATCACGACGCTATTTCCTCGCCTTCGACTCACCCGAATCCACCTTCCGACCGGTTGGGCTTCCCCTGACGGGTTCGGACAGGTTGTTTGACCCTGGCGGCAGCAGCATCGGTCCAACCGTTGACGCCCTGAAGCGTTGACCAATTCGAAGCGCCACAGTCTAAAAGAATAGCGTGCCGGACCTCTCGTCTGGACGGTGCACCGTTACTGGAGGACTCATGAAGTTTGCATCGACCCTTACGTTCCTGCTGATGGCAACCGCTTCCGGTGTGGCACAGACGCTTCCGGCCCAGAGGAGCGCCGCGTACAATCCCCGGTCCACGGACGGAATCTTTGATCTGATTATTTACGTCGACGATGAGAATTTCATCTCGATCAATGGCGATCAGGTCACCTATCAGATTCGGAACGGTGCGCCTCCCAGAAACACCGGTTCCAACTACAACCAGCCCATTCCACGCGCCCGCTTCGGAACCTTCAACATGCAGAAGATCGCTGGACGGGGCAGTGTTGAGTTGTACCAGGAACCGACTCCAGCCAACGACTACACGGCCGTCCTGAGGATCAATGACCCACGCCGTGGTTCGGACCTCTACCACGTACGACTGGATTGGACGTGGAATCCGGCCGACCCCTCCAACCCACCGGGCAACCGTGGCGGCGAGGCCGTTCGGGCCAATGTCAGCCGTACTTCAGACTACAATCGGGACCGCAACGGCGAGTTCGCATTCCGGGGTTGGGTGGATGGCGTCACCGCCTTCTATATTCGTTCCGACCAGGTGCGCACGCAGGTCTTCACCGGCGTACGGTCTCGGGGCGAGCGCTTCGCTTTTTCTCAGCCCATTCCGTCGAGACCCCTGGAGTTTCTTGACATTGAAGCAGTCGGTGGACGTGGGAAGGTCGAACTGGTCGAAAAACCCTGGGAGGGAAACGACTACACGGCCGTCGTCAGAATTCAGGATGATGCTCGCGGTGGGGCGGATTATTCCTTCCGGCTGGTCTGGCGAAGGCAAAACTGAGGCGAAGGTCGTTGTACGTCATCTGCTGTGGCCGGGGGTCAGTTCGATTGGTCATTGCCAGCCAGGTCGCCATCCGATCTCCTGAAACCCGCGTGGAACCGACCCACTGCCGAGGGTTCCACGTGTGTGATTGATTGCCCGGG
The DNA here is from genome assembly GCA_965263045.1 of Terriglobia bacterium. GTDB lineage: Bacteria > Acidobacteriota > Terriglobia > 20CM-2-55-15 > 20CM-2-55-15. The sequence continues at coordinate 654,336 of CBDHGK010000041.1, read as the reverse complement.
TCATCCGACCTCAGCATTGGGGGATGCTTTCGACACGGGTGGGAATGCTCTCGACACGGGAAGTCGGGTCGATATTGTGTCCGGCCATCGTCTCGTCCCGCGCGTTCGCGATCCGCTCGAGCTCCTGTTTGAGTTCGTCGATGCGAAAAGTGAGGTTTTCAGCAACGCGCTCGGCGAGTTCGGGGACCGTGTCGACTCCAGATGCCGCAAGCAACTGGGTCAACTGGCGGTTGATTCCACTCAGACGAATCAGTTCAGCCTGATTGCACCATCTTAGAATCTGGGAGGGTGAGGCTCCGATGCCCTCGCTGAGCACGGCGCGATTTGCCCAATCCGCGCCATGTGCGAGCAGGTCTTCCGTGGTTCGGACACCGAGTTGCCTGAGCTTCATAGCAAAGTGTGAGCTGATGCCATCGATTGATTGAATCGCGTATACCATGTCTGTCTCCTTAATCATTAATCATTGGTTGTGTCTTAAATCAATTAGTTGTGTCTTACGGGGCGCGTTTCTTTAACCGCGCGCTTTGAGCAAATCGCGCATCTCGGCCAGGAGCACTTCTTCCTTCGCGGGTGCCGGCGGAGGCTTCTGGGCCGCCTCTTCGTTTTTTCCACAATTTATCCATCTGCCGGATGACCCAGAAAATAGCGAGTGCGACAATGACGAAATCGATAAACGGTGTTGAGCCAAAGTCCGTAGTGGACCGTTGCGGCAGCGGCGTCCTGGGCGGCCGCGAGGCTCTCATAGACCCCGTCACCAAGGTTGTTGAACAGATTCGTAGAGTCCGAATCACCCATGATCAAACCGATTGGCGGCATGAGAGTGTCTTTCACAAAGGACGTAATGATTCTTCCGAACGCGGCGCCAATATTGATTCCAGCGGCCATATCCGTAACATTGCCGCGTATCGCAAAATCTTTGAACTCTTTCAGCATGTGCGCTCCTTGTCGCGCCTGTGTCCACTCTGGCGCGATGACGCCGGTTTAGTCTTCGTCGATTCGATTTATCTGACCGAATCAAGGGCGTTTGCCTTCGTATGCAACAATGCAATACACTTGCCATAGCCGGACAGCCCACATAAAGTACTGATATTTAAACCGTTTAATCAGATATATAGACAGACATTCAGCGGGCGGATGTGTCTCGTGAGACACCTGCTTGTCTCACAATTGTCTCGGATCGAGACAGTGGAATGACAGCGCATTCAAGCCAGGGACGGCACCTGAACAGAGTTTCAGGAATCTTGAGGTTCATATTGCCAGCATGGCGGTAAACGGGCGCACGATTGAAACCGCATAGCCGAGCCGGGTGAGTGCGCTCCGACGGATCACTCGGGCTCAGGCAACGGTCCTGCACTTGCTGGCGAAGCCTACGCTCCTGAAGGCGAAGCCAACACGCTTGAGTCGAAGCAGCTCCGAAAGAGGCTCGATGCCCTGTTCGTTCCGGAAGACGCCAACGGGTACACCGCCACTAACAGCGGGATGTCGTTGCCCGCGGGATTCTGGCGAATTTGGAGGTGCTGGGTCCCTATGGCCCGTGCCTGTGCGGTTGCGTGCAGTCCGCAGCGAGAAGCAGCTCGGACAGTGCGCGATAGGAACGGGCATTGAGTTGGGTGACATCCTGGATCTTCTGAAATCTGGAGTGAATCGTGTTGGGGTGGACTGCCAAATGTTGGGCCGCTTTCAATGCGTTCATGTCGGCCCGGGCATAGGCGCGTAAGGTCGCAGTCAGTGCACCACCCAGTTTGTTGTCGGCTGCCGTGAAATCCGCAGACCAGGCCGGTAAGACACCCCGAAGCCTGTCCCTCGAGAAATGGAGCATCAGGCTGTGGAGCCCCAACTCGGCCACGCGTGTGACTCGGCGTGTCGCGCCCGCGAATTCGAGCGCCAGCTTTGCTTCGCGGTACGCCGTTGGTATCCGTGAAGTCGAGGTCACATCATTGCTCACGCCAACCAACACCGCCGGGCCTAGGATCGCCAGTCGAGTCGCCACACGCTCTGCAAGTGAGCCACGCTGCCGCGTGAATCCGGATACGCGGCTGAGGTCGGAAAGGACCAGCACAACCTTGTTGTCCCGCACATCAACAACACGCCGCGCCACAGTCGAGCGCAGTGCTTCGTCAACGGAGTCCGCCATGCGTCTCGCCCGTCCCAGATTGAGCATTTCGGCCGGATCGAGAGAGCGGGACAGGGCAACGCAAAACGATTGGCGTCCGTCGAGATAGCCTGCATCACGCAAGATAGTCGCGACGCGCCCATCCGACTCGTCGTGTCCGTTGAGCAAAATGCCGAGCAGTTCCGTACGTTGGTCGGTCGCGACCTCGGCAAGAAAACGCATTTGATCCACGTAGGTGCCGGCAAAGATCGTGCTGACGGCATCCATGTATTCAATCGTGAAATCGGCGACCGCCGCTGGAATCTGCCGGGCTTTTCTCGATCGAGACGAGGGTGAACCGGCCAACGCCGCCTCGCGAATCCAGCGCGAAAACACTTTGTTGCCGATTCGATAGGAGTGCAGGGTCGCCTCGAGCGGAAAACGCTGGCCCGCCATGACCCGCGCATGCGCATGCACAAATTCAAAGTCGCCGATCGTATCCCCTCCTAACAGGCGCCGGATCTCATTGACGTGCTGTGGGCAATGGGCCGCGAGTGTCGGAAGTACGTCTGGATTTCTGGTTTTCGTAAACGCCGGAATATCGGCGACGACGCGGCTGCGCCACTCTTCACCCACCGCGCCGGCCGTCTCTTTCAGGAACTGTCTTGCCGTTGCAGGCAGCGGGGAATCAGCCAGGTACCGCAGCGCGTCATTTAACGCATTGGTTTGGTAGTCAGACATCGTTGAATTGTGCAGTCTACACACTAATTCTGTCAATATTCGTGCTGTATGCCCGTTGATATTGTGTAACTCACCTGATACTTTGCCATCTGACACAACGCTTCTCCGGTCCAGCCGGCGGAGCCCAACGAAATTAACAATCAGGAGACTTGCAATGGCTAAGTATCTGTTCGTTTATCATGGGGGAACACAGCCCGAATCGGACGACGACAGGGCGAAAAGGATGGACAAGTGGGGCGCATGGTTTGGGTCCATGGGCGCTGCACTAATCGATGGGGGGAACCCTCTGACCGGCACCACAACTGTGAATAGCAATGGCAGCGTGACGCAAAACGGAGGAGCCAACCCGGTAGGCGGCTACAGCCTGATCGAGGCGGCCTCGATCGACGACGCCCACAATATTGCACGGGGCTGTCCGCATCTGGCCTATAACGGCTCGATCCAAGTCGGCGAAGCACTGGACATGTAGCGGAGCAACTGAGGTGAGCGACGATGGCATTTGACGGCTTCCCTGCCGAGACGCTGAAGTTTCTTCGAGCGTTGCAAAAAAACAACACCAAGGCCTGGTTTGAGGCAAACCGCGCCTCTTATGAAGCCGGGATCAAAGTCCCGGCGAAGGCCTTCGGTGCGGCCATGGCAGCCGAGTTGGAACGACTCACTCACATCGAGCACTCAACGAAAATGTTTCGGATCAATCGCGATCTCCGCTTCTCTAAAGACAAAACGCCCTACAACGCTCATCTCCACGTTTCATTCGCCCCCCGGGGCGATCTGGCTGCCGTTGTCGGCTGGTCATTCGGTTTGGCCCGAAAGTATTTAACAATCGGCGTGGGCATGATGAGCTGTGAGGCACAAAACCTTTCAGCCTACCGCCAGAGGGTGGACAGTCGGGCGGGCGCGGCACTGGCGCAGCGAATCGATGCTGTGCTGAACGCCGGAGCCCGACTCGGCGGTGAACCGGAACTGAAGCGGGTCCCGAAAGAATACCCCACCGACCATCCCCGGGGAGAGTTGCTGCGTCGAAAATCCCTGACCTTGTGGATGGACTTCCCCGGCCCCAAATCGGCCACGAACCCGACTCTACTGACCGACTGTGTGGCCGGCTATAAACAGCTGTTGCCCGTGTACGACTGGTTGTCGGCATTGCGTAAATAAGAGGCAGGCCTGCTCCATCGGAATCGCACTGTTCAGACGAATTCGTGTGGGATGCATTAGCCGATACTCTCGCAAGCGGAGCATTCCCATCCGGTCGCGAGTATGTGTGACCTTCCCCCCAGCGGGCGTTGACTGCTGTATCTTAGGGGTGGTACGTTCCTTCTTCTGAAGTCTTCAGCCGGAGTGGCGGAATGGCAGACGCAGCAGACTCAAAATCTGCCGAGACTTAGTCTCGTGGGGGTTCAAGTCCCCCCTCCGGCATTGATTCTAAACAACTTACGCCGAAGGCAGTCGGAGTTCGATTCTTACCCGCGGGAGTGTCGCCCGTTTGTCGCCCGCTCCAGTGCCGCATCCTGAGCTTCGCTCTGCTGGACTTTCCGTACAGAACGCATCGCGTGACTGGAAGCAAAATGCGCATAGCGCATCGTTGTGGTAATACAGCTGTGTCCGAGCAATTCCTGGACGGTGCGCAAATCCACGCCCCGCATCACCCATTGTGTGGCCCGGAAATGGCGCATGTCATGAAAACCCACCCAGTCCAATTTGGCTTTCTCTCTGGCCTTGAAAAAGAAGTATCGGGGATCGCGAACGCGTGTGCCATTGAGACGTGTGAAGACGTGCTCGGCTCCTACGATTCGGATCAACGAGTTCAACCATTCCAGCGCATAATCCGACAACGGCACATACCGCGGCCGGCCGCTCTTTGTGTTCTCGACCGACACCAGTTGCTGCCCAGTGTCGATGTGTTCCCACCGAAGATTGAGGCCTTCGGACATTCGTAAACCTGTTTCGCCCAGTATCGCGACATACGCCCCAACCACTGGATCGTCGACGCATTCCACTAGACGCCGTTCCTCCTCCAAAGTCATGACCCGCAGCGCCCGCTTTTCTTCCGGCAGCATCCGGAACCGCAAAAGCGGATGGACCTCGATCAATTCCCTTTCAAGAGCAAACGTCATCATATTTTTGAGCACGGCGACATTCCGATTGACCGTCGCCGGTGCAACCACTTTGGAACGTCGTGCGACAAATTGGTGAACATGGGAACGCCGTAATTCACCAATGCGAATGTTACCCAAACTTCTTTTGATTGGCTTGATGGCCTGTTTTTTGAAGTCCGGTCGCTTATTTCGAACTTCGCAGTATTCACTCATGTACTGTTCAGCCAGCTGCTCTATCGTCAGTGTGTTTTTGTCAAATCCCAGCGTTAGCTCGTCCCTGAGGTCGCGCCAGGTTCCCATTGCCATCGATTCCTCGATTCTGGCCAGCATCCGTTTGGCCGATGTTGCGTTCTCGAAATACCGCCGGAACCGTGAGCCGTCCGGCCATCGCTTTGATACGACGTGTCGGAACTTCCCGGAGCGGTCTTTCTCACGATAGATGCCCATCGTGTCTCCTTTCGGTCCCGGATTCTTCGCCTGGACAATCGTACCATTCTGGAAGCCCGTCGATGTACCGGTCCAACTCTTCAATGAGAAAGACTCGCGTTTGCCCAATTTGCGGCTTGGAAGTTGTCCTAAATCAACGAGCTTGCGCAACGTTTGCTCGTGCATTCCGAGATATCTGGCAGCGGCTTTTGTGCCAAACAACCGTCGGTTTGGAACTTGTTTTAGGATGAGTGGAATTGTACTCATGACGATTTAGCGGATCAGTGCGTTTGATATGGTTCTGCGAATGTACTTGTCGTCCTTTCCCTTGGCCTGCACTGCTCCGTCGGGACGCAGCGAAAGGATTGTCGCGAGTTCTGCCAGGTCGGTGGTGTGATTCAAGTACAACAATCTCCGAATCAGCGAATAATCAAACCCAGTCCTGCTCTGATCGGTGTTGTCAGGTTTCCCCACTCCAATCCACAAATCCCGCAACTGGTTGTCTGTCGATAGAAGTGAGGTAAACCAGTCGGGCAATTTGGTGCTTTTCGCCAATTCGAATCCTGGTCCCTTCGTCAGATGGGTAACTTCCATCGAAAGCAGATAAGAATGTGTGCCAATCTTAGTTGGAAATTGAAACGGCTCCAAACCCCATGGTTTGATGGTATTGGAAGAAACAACATCAAGCCTGTAAGAGAAAGGAGCCGAGATGAGGAGTCTGTTACGTTCGGTAAAGAAACGCAAGAAGTCGCGTGTGCTGGGTGAGGTCGAGGTCCTGAGCCGGGAGGAATACTCGGGACTGGAATTGGACTCGAAGGTGGAGATGATTCGGGCGTTGATCCCACTGGGGTTGATGCACGTGGAGGAGTTGCTCGACGAGGAAGTGAAGTCGTTGGCGGGTGAGCGATACGCACGAAAGGAGGCGGCGTTGCGGGGCCGGCGACACGGGAGCAATCCGGGGACCGTGGGGCTGGGTGGCCAGCGGGTGCCGGTTCGGGTGCCTCGAGTGCGCAGCGTGGCGGGCGGGGAGATTCCGCTTCGGACCTACGAGGAACTCAGTCCGGGTGGCGCGGTGAACGAGCTACTGCTCAGACGTGTGCTGTATGGGATCTCCTGCCGGAACTATGAATCGGCCGCTGAAGCGATTCCGGGAGCGATCGGACTGTCGAGTTCGACGGTGTCTCGAGGATTCGTCCAGGCGAGTGCCGCGAAACTTCGGGAGATGCAGGAGCGGGATCTGAGTGGCGAGGACGTCGTGGCGATCTTCCTGGACGGGAAGGCGTTTGCCGACGCCCTGATGGTAGTGGCCCTGGGCGTCACGCTTTCGGGCGACAAACGCTTCTTGGGCTTCGTGGAGACCGACACGGAGAACGAGCAAGTGCTGACTCCGTTTCTCCGTTCGTTGATGGAGCGGGGCCTGGACATCTCTGAAGGCGTGCTGGTGATTGTCGACGGCGGCAAAGGTCTGCGGGCGGCGGTCAAGAAGGCATTCAGGAATCGAGCCCTGGTCCAACGCTGCCAATGGCACAAACGCGAGAACGTCGTGAGATACCTATCGAAGACCGAGCAAGCCGTGTGGCGACGCCGGCTGCAGCGGGCCTACGAGCGCCCGGAGTACGACGAAGCTCGGGCGGCGCTCGGAGAGCTCCATGGAGAGCTCGAGGAGCGAAACCAATCGGGGGCTGCGAGCCTTGAGGAAGGCCTGGAAGAGACCCTCACGTTGCATCGGCTCGGCGTGTACGGGGTCTTGGGCCGTTCGTTCAAGACGACGAATTGCCTGGAATCGGTCAATGCCCTTGTCGAGGAAAGGTGTGCGAAGGTCGATCATTGGAAGAACTCGAGTCAGCGGCAACGCTGGTTGGCGACGGCGCTCATCGACATCGAACCGCGCCTGAGGAAGGTGATCGGCTACCGTCATCTTCCAAAGCTCCGCGAAGCCCTCCAGCGAGAGCTGAAAATTGAGGCGAAGACGTCGACGAGATCGAAGAAGAAGGTTGCATGACCCATCGTGAGCCGTGGAGAGTTTCAACTAAGAATGGGCTTGACTCGCAGATAATCCCGGAGAGCTTCGTCTTCCCTTCTCTCGTCGCCGTAGAAGTGACTGATGACTCCTACTGACGGTTTAGCTGTTCCGTAGATTTTCGCCTTTCGGCAGAGGTCGGAGACTTTGTCGAGTTTTAATTCCAGTCGCTCGAATTCATGCTCGTACCCGTCGAAGAATTCGTTCCTGAATTTACGCAATCTTTCTTCAATGCTGGGGCACTGGTCGACCGGTATTCCCCGATAAGCCAAGACGAGGTGGAAGCCCCGCCCGCTAAAAGCCCGGGCCGGCTCGTTGAAGTTTCTGTCATAGAAGAACTCGTTTGTTTAAGTCAAGAAGCGCTCAACGTCTGCGCGGTGGGATTCGGACATTACGCCGTTGAGAGAGTCGATGTCCAGGAGCAGGTTCATAGAGAGTTTGATTTCGTTTGTTGTGTCAGTAGCAAGTGAATATGTCCGCTTTCTGTAGCAAATGAAGTGTCCGGTTTGGGTTGTTGAAAAGAGAGGTGCTCAGGTTTGAGCGGGACTCTCCAGGATTGCAGTGTGCTGAGTTGCGGAATGTGGGCAAGCGGAGCGTAGCGAAGCTGGCCCACATTCGGTGGAGTTCGATCGCCGGACCCGCGGATGGGGTTGCCCGGCTCATTTTTTGACCCCAGGATGCGCTCAGAACGGCAATCGCGGCTGGAGTCGACGCCCAGTCCGTCAGATTTGCCCGATTGGATGTCGCCCGCATCAGGCGGCCGCGGTCTTGCGCCTGGAGGTTTTCTTGCCAGGTGCGGTCGGGTCCCCGAGCAAGCAACCGGTCGAATCATAGCGGCCAAGTTCATGGGGCCCGTAGTGCAGACTGATCGTGCCGTCGAGATGTTCACACACCAGGACGCGGCAGCGCGCCAGACTGAAGCGAAACTGTTGTTGGGGAACCTGTAGCCTCCGCTTGTGGTAGCTGACGGTATTGTCATTGCCCACGACCCGTTCTTCCTGATGGGACCAGATCTTGTCCAGTTCCGATCCCCGGTACCCGACGAAGGCGGTCCCCACCTCGTCGGCTTTCACCGTGAAGCGGCTATTGTGACCCGTGGCGATCCATTCCCCCAGAAACGCATTGGCCTCCTCCAGGGTCGTGATGCCCCGCAGCCGGAGTTCCTGAGGCAGCCGGCCTTGCCAGGTCCCGAACAAGCGCTCGCATCGGCCCCGGGCTTCCGGACTATGGGCCGCGATTAATTCGATGTCCATCTGATTCAACGCCCGTTCCACCTGCGTCTTCTTTCCCCGATCGGGCGGTTCCCCGGCCGTGGGCGTGTACACGAAGTGGCTGGCCCGGTCCGAATACAACGCACAGAAGACCCCGCGCTGTTGGATCACCTCCTTCACGCCGGCCATGACCGTCGGGGTCGATTCTTCATCCACCAGCTTTGCGTAATAGACTTCGCTGGTGGCGTCATCGAACACCACAATCATGTCCCATTGATGGGCGCATCCCGGAATCCACCGGTGCGATCTGCCGTCGATATGGAGCAACATCCCCGGCAACGGCCGTCTCGGCCGCGCCTTGCGGTGCGTTCCCCGTTTCCGCGCCCGGGCCACCAGCCCGGCCGTCTGCAGCGCCGTCTTCACCCACGTGTAGCTGAGATCGATCTGATGCTCCTCGTGCAATTTCTCGACAAAATGCTTCACGTTGAAATCAAAATATTGTTCCCGGTATAGCCGTAGCACTTGCTGGACTTGCTCCACGGCTACGCGTTTCGGGCTCGGCCGCTGCGTCCGCCGGTCGAACAATCCGTCGTAGCCGTGAGCCTCCCACCGCTTCCGCCACCGCCGCAGCTGCCGATCCGATATCCCCAGGATCTCCGCCGCCTGTATCCAGTTGATCTGTCCACTCATCGCTCGCGTGATCACTTCCTTCACTTTCATCGCCCGCTCCAGTTCCCGGGCGGGATACATCTGCATTCGCCTCCCTCCTTTGCGAATGCATCCTCATCCACTCCCCGGCTTGATTAGGACCGGACACTTCATTTGCTATGACCACCGGACAGATCATGTGCTACCGACATTGATTTCGTTTGTTGTTGCTGACCTCGGATAACCGTTGTATTTTGTGAAAGCCATCGGACGGGGATTGACACCCATGCAGAGGAGACGTTCACGTGCATACGCTTTTGCGAACCGAACAGCTTGTGCCACGGTCGTCACGTACAGAATCTTCGGATAGGCTCTTCTCTCACTGTTCCACTTCCAATTCTCTCTTCCAGCCCTGTACTCCGGATGTAGCGCAATCAATTCTGAATAGCCATCCGTATGCCCGAAATACCGGTAGCCATTTACGACATCTACTAATGACAATTTCTCCATCTCAAACACCAAAACCACTTCAAAACCAAAATCGAATCAATTAGAACGAAAAGAACGACTTAAATTCTTTGTACTGCATGACTTAACTCCACGAAATCAAGCAGCCCAACTCCCAAGGTCTTAAACATATATTCCATAGGAATCTGCCGGCGAAACACACGCACACAATCCTTGTTTTCAGTAACTTAGACATGAACTCCACCTCACCCTCCAAAAGCCTTCCCAATTACCTGGTAGCCGATGCTCAGGTGGATGACGATGAACACGCCGGCGATCACAGACAGAAAGACGAGTAGTGAACCGACGGATTCCCTGAAGGTATAAGAATTAATCAGGCAGTAGCCGAGCGTGCCGAGCGTGCCGAGCACGAGGAGGAGGACGCTCCCTACCTCGATCCAACCGCGGGAATACGGACCAAGGTGGTACGCGAAGCTGGCCCAGGGTCTTTCGAAGTACACCGAAGTTCCAATGCTGAGTACAAGCAGAGAAAATCCGACGAGGATCGACGCGCCCACCATCTCACGAAGATAGAACCCACGGTAAAGGCCATACCCGACCGCCATCGGAATCATGACAAAGAACAATCCGAACGGCAGCGCGATGAGGAATTCCTCAATCGAGCCGTCTGCCGGCAGCGAAAGATCCGTTCCCATGCCCTCACCGAATAGAAATACGAACAAGACCAGCGCCACGAGATACAGAGTGAGCAGGCCTGCGCTCTGCTGAAACGTGAGGTGTTTGAACAGCGCAGTTCCGACGACAGCGGCGCATCCGAAAAAGAACAGAAAGACGGGAAGCGCTTCGAACGTGTCCTGAGTCGCGAATGGAATAGGCAGCCTGTTGAAGAAGAAATAGCTGCCGGTGATATAGGCTAGCCAAAATCCCACTGAGAATCGTACTAGCCCGCATGTTTCACCAACTTGGGAATCGAGTTGATTTGGGCCACAAGAATTGATTTTCTGGGCACCTCGGTTGCGATCAGGCATCAGGGTAGTGATTCGCGGGTGTTGATATCGGCAGATGATGTGTTAGTCGGGTTCGGCAGGACGTGGAGGCCGGCAGTGAGGCACACCTCGGCCTGTGCAAAGAAAACGATTTCATTTTGGGTCCGTGGATCGGGTCGGTGCTCAGCAGCGTAGAGGAATTGCCTGGAGATTTCGAACAACGGTGGCAAAGATTTCGCTGTAGGGATAGGCCTCCGACATCGAGATCCATACGTTGCGAACTGTCAGGCGAATCTGGGCACCAATCTTAAGAAGCTTCAGTCGGATCGTCTGGCACTGAGCGCGGGCCAGATAGGTATCCTTAAGTCCCAGACGGCGCAGCGCGTGCATGAGCATGTATGCAGCCGAGGACAGGTACAGTCGAAGTTGATTGGCGCGCATCGTGGCCGCGCTGGTGCGGTCGGCGAACAGATCCAACTGCTGTTCCTTGATCCGATTCTCCATGTCACCCCGTGCACAGTAAAAGTCTTCATAGAGTGCGCGTGCATCGAGGCGTTCCGGCGACAGTGACGTGACAAGGAATCGGGGATTGCTGCCTTTCTCCAGGAACTCGGCCTTGCCGATCACGCGTCGCTGGCAGCTCCAGCTCTCTCGAGTGCGATACCGGAAATCCTTAAACACCCGGGCCGGTGTCCCAGTCTTCTTAAACTCGACTTTGGCCTGACTCATCTCTTCGGCGATCTCTCCCTTGAGCCGGTCGTTCTTAGCCAATCCGATCACGTAGTCGACATTATTCTCCTCACACCAGAGGAGTAAGTCATCCCGACAGAAGCCCGAGTCGGCCCGGATGATGATCGACACTTCTGGCCAGCTCTGTCGGATTTGGCCGATCATCCGGCTCAATTCCTCGACCGATCCGTCCGCCCCATCGATATTGGAGCGGAATGTGTGCCAATCTTAGTTGGAAATTGAAACGGCTCCAAACCCCATGGTTTGATGGTATTGGAAGAAACAACATCAAGCCTGTAAGAGAAAGGAGCCGAGATGAGGAGTCTGTTACGTTCGGTAAAGAAACGCAAGAAGTCGCGTGTGCTGGGTGAGGTCGAGGTCCTGAGCCGGGAGGAATACTCGGGACTGGAATTGGACTCGAAGGTGGAGATGATTCGGGCGTTGATCCCACTGGGGTTGATGCACGTGGAGGAGTTGCTCGACGAGGAAGTGAAGTCGTTGGCGGGTGAGCGATACGCACGAAAGGAGGCGGCGTTGCGGGGCCGGCGACACGGGAGCAATCCGGGGACCGTGGGGCTGGGTGGCCAGCGGGTGCCGGTTCGGGTGCCTCGAGTGCGCAGCGTGGCGGGCGGGGAGATTCCGCTTCGGACCTACGAGGAACTCAGTCCGGGTGGCGCGGTGAACGAGCTACTGCTCAGACGTGTGCTGTATGGGATCTCCTGCCGGAACTATGAATCGGCCGCTGAAGCGATTCCGGGAGCGATCGGACTGTCGAGTTCGACGGTGTCTCGAGGATTCGTCCAGGCGAGTGCCGCGAAACTTCGGGAGATGCAGGAGCGGGATCTGAGTGGCGAGGACGTCGTGGCGATCTTCCTGGACGGGAAGGCGTTTGCCGACGCCCTGATGGTAGTGGCCCTGGGCGTCACGCTTTCGGGCGACAAACGCTTCTTGGGCTTCGTGGAGACCGACACGGAGAACGAGCAAGTGCTGACTCCGTTTCTCCGTTCGTTGATGGAGCGGGGCCTGGACATCTCTGAAGGCGTGCTGGTGATTGTCGACGGCGGCAAAGGTCTGCGGGCGGCGGTCAAGAAGGCATTCAGGAATCGAGCCCTGGTCCAACGCTGCCAATGGCACAAACGCGAGAACGTCGTGAGATACCTATCGAAGACCGAGCAAGCCGTGTGGCGACGCCGGCTGCAGCGGGCCTACGAGCGCCCGGAGTACGACGAAGCTCGGGCGGCGCTCGGAGAGCTCCATGGAGAGCTCGAGGAGCGAAACCAATCGGGGGCTGCGAGCCTTGAGGAAGGCCTGGAAGAGACCCTCACGTTGCATCGGCTCGGCGTGTACGGGGTCTTGGGCCGTTCGTTCAAGACGACGAATTGCCTGGAATCGGTCAATGCCCTTGTCGAGGAAAGGTGTGCGAAGGTCGATCATTGGAAGAACTCGAGTCAGCGGCAACGCTGGTTGGCGACGGCGCTCATCGACATCGAACCGCGCCTGAGGAAGGTGATCGGCTACCGTCATCTTCCAAAGCTCCGCGAAGCCCTCCAGCGAGAGCTGAAAATTGAGGCGAAGACGTCGACGAGATCGAAGAAGAAGGTTGCATGACCCATCGTGAGCCGTGGAGAGTTTCAACTAAGAATGGGCTTGACTCTTGGAGCGTCGCAACCGGGCACAGAGGAGATGCTCTCCTGAGAAGATGTAGAGCGGTAGGTAACAGTAGTTGCCGTAGTAGCCGTGGAAGAACCGGCCTTCCTGATGCCCATGGATTGGATCGTCGGTCGCATCCAGATCCAACACAATCTCCTTGGGCGGGGATTCGTGCGCCGCCACAAAGGCATCGACCATCCAGCGGTCGATCTTGTCCGCGTCCATGGCGATCTTCTTGTATCGCTCCTGGCTATCGACCTGGGCTCCGGTCAGTTCCAAACGGTTCAACGTGCACTTACACGCCAGAGCTTTGCCCCGGTCTGGAGCCTGTCGCCGGTTCTTCCCCAACGGATCGGCCTTATCCACAGCCACCGCCAGCATGGGATCGGTCCGCAGTTGGTCATGATCGTTCAGGTCCTCATACCCCAGACACAGTCCGTAGATGCGCTGACCCAACAACTCTCTCACCGTGTGTTCGATCAACCGCGGATCCCGGTGATCACTGAAACAGCTGGTCAGTCCGGCGACCAGACCCGTCCGCTTCTCGACCTCACGCAGGAGCAGAACCCCCGCATCGGAGGTGATCTTCCCCCCGTCGAACCGTGCCTTCACTTTACGTTGGAAAAGTCCGTGAAATTCGAACGTAGCTTGGTTACACTCTGTCGTCATAAGGGCCGCCTTTGTTTGGTTTGTGAAACGTTCTCGTCAAACGCTTTATGCCAAACAGGGCGGCCTTTTGTGGTCCTTTTGGTGATCTATGCGGGCTAGTCTTTTCAGGAGTCGGTGATAAGCCAATAGTGACGCAATGAAAAGGAACAGTCCGACGCTGAACACCTGATAGACGCCGAATAAGAATTCGCTCATTGGAGTTCTCCAAGGATTTGGGCAACCTCACTGACGAGGCATAGCCGCACTTTTGCCATTTCCGCCTTCTTGTAGGAAGCGACGGCCTTCGCCTTTGTCTTTTCCAGAACTTGCCTATTGACGAAACTGAGGATTACGAAGTCAAAGCCGAGAGAAAAGTTCTTCCTAATGTTCTGGCTCTCGGTCGTAGGTTTTGACGTTATGCAGCATTCGATTGCGATTCGGAGTCCGTTTCTCTCAACTCCAACGTCCGGGCCTTTTGAATCTCCGATGCAGTATTCAATGTATGCCTTGAACGCGAGCGTCTCGGCCTGCGCCTTGATGCGCTGCTGGAAATGCTTGTGGAGAGCTTTACCTCTTCCGTCGCCGAGATTGATTCCCAGCCGTTCGAACACGATCGGATTTGGGACAAGAAAGAGTGCACGTCTTCCGCCTTCACCGAGATTCGTTTCGACCGCAGTGATATATCCCTTCCTCTCAAGGCGTTTCTTAAACCTGTGACCTTTGCCGTTATCCCAACCGATTTCCTGATAGGCCTTTGTGGCCGGGCGGCAGAAGTCGCGAGACAGAGCGTTGAGCAGATCTGATTCATCAAAATCAAGATTCTCTTCAGGTTGCTCTGAATGGCTTTCTGGTTGAGTGTCATCCAGAGGTATTACGTCCTCGTAGAGCTCCGCCAACCGGTCCTTCATGATTTCTTTAACTTCATCCCGCGGTAGGAATTTATTGCGGGGCATAACTAGTGGAACCTTGCCTAAGTGCAGATCGCGATGTTCGCCGGATCGGCACATGAACTCCCCAAGGCCGAGTGAGTAGTGGACTTCCCAGGGCGCTCTCATGTGGTCATCGCAACAGTTCGGCCAATTTCTCGGATGGTTTCATCCATCCGAGCGTTTGTCGAGGCCGATCGTTGAGCGAATAGGCGATGTCGTCGAGCTGACGTTGAGTATGGACAGATAGATCGGTGCCTTTGGGTAGGAATTGCCGGAGCAGGCCGTTCGTGTTTTCGTTACTGCCCCTTTGCCAGGGGCTATACGGGTCGCAAAAGTAGACCTGAACTCCGGTGGCCACGCTGAATTGAAGATGCTGGGCCAATTCCTTTCCTCGATCCCAGGTAAGGGACACGGCAAGATGCCTTGGTAGAGTTCGGATCTTCTTGGCAATCAATTCGCATACGTGTCCAGCGGTTCGGTCACGGCCAACTGCGACCAGCATCAGATATCGGGTCTGACGCTCGACCAACGTCGCGATCGCTGAGTGTTGACGGGTACCGAGAATCAAATCTCCTTCCCAGTGACCGGGGACGGCACGGTCCTCGACCTCGGCGGGGCGATCAGCGATTGAAACCATGTCCTTGATGTATCCCCCGGGATCTTTTCGCCCGTGCGGTCGTCGTCTCGTCCGTCCGGTCCGCAGGCACGCCGCGAGTTCCTTCCGCAGGGCACCGCGCGTCTGAACAAACAGGGACTGGTAAATCGTTTCGTGGGATACGCGCATCTCGGGATCATCCGGATACTCAATTCTAAGTCTGGCACTGATCTGCTGGGGGGACCACAGTAAGGTCAACATTGACTCCACCTGGGTGCGTAATCGTGGACATCGTCGCAACTTCGCCAGTTTCGGCCGACGTCCTCGCTTGTAGGCAGATTCGTCCGCCCGGAATGCCCGATAGCGGCGTGGACCTCCATTCCTGTTCACTTCACGGCAGACAGTCGACGGGGATCGTCCAAGTCGTCGTGCGATCTCTCGGTACGTTTCGCCATGCCGCAGCTCTCGCGATATCTCTTCCCGTTCGGCCAGGCACAACTGACGTGGTGAGCGGTTGGGCACCTGCGGCCGCATTCCACCGACCGAATCCAGTACCCGCTGAATCGTCTTTGTCGAGCACCGCACAGCCGATGCAGCTTCTTCGAAGCTGCAGCCCCTATCGATCATCCGCCGCACTTCCAGGCGTTCCTCTCGCGTAAGTCGCACTCCCCGAATCCGTGTCGCTACCATCGCAGCACCTCCTTCGAACCCTTATCATCGATTCTTTGAAGTGTTGCGATGACCGTTAGAGATCAAGCAGGGTTTTCTAGACACCTGAGAGCCTCTCAAAGTAGTCGGCCTCAAACTGCAGGGGGGACACGCCGCCGACGTGGCTGTGTCGCCGTTTCGAATTGTAGAACAACTCAATAAAATTGAAGATATCGGCTCGAGCTTCGTCGCGGGTTGTGTAGATCCGTCGACGAATCCGGAGCTTCTTGAGCGTCGAGAAAATACTCTCGGCTACGGCATTGTCCAAACAGTTACCTCGACGACTCATGGACGGCTCCAGGCTGTGTGCGTCCATGAAGGCCAGATAGTCCTGGCTGCCGTACTGGCTTCCCTGATCGCTGTGAACCAGCACGGTCCCATGCGGTCGTCGGCGCCATACGGCCGACAGCAAAGCCTGCATCACCAAATCCCGCGACATGGTCGGCTGCATCGACCATCCAATGACTCGTCGTGAGAACAGATCCAGGACGACTGCCAGGTACAAGAACCCCTCGTAAGTTCGGATGTACGTGATATCGCCCACCCACGCTTGATTCGGCCGATCGACGGTAAATTCCCGGTTCAATCGATTCGGGGCGACACGCGCCGGCCGTCCACCCGCGATCCAACGTCGCCGGTAACCGATTTGCGCCCGCAACCCGCTCTGCCGCATCAACCGTGCAACTCGATGCACACTGCATCCTGCTCCCAAATCCTTCAAATCCCGGTGGATCCACGGGCTGCCGTAGGTGCCCCCACTGGCAATGAACAGCTTCCGAATTTGCTGAACAAGACGCTGGTCTTCCTTCGCCCTGTTCGACAGCGGCTGCTTCATCCACGCGTAGAAACCACTGCGCTGCACCTCGCTTTGACAACGTAAAAAGGACCCACCTCGATCGAGTAAAAGGGATCCACCCCCTGGTTAATGGTTTGTAAGTAATTCCGCCGTCGAGGCTGTGGGAAGTGTGGGAGCCGAAGGCTTCCAAGCCACTGTGGAAACGCGCTGGCTTTGCAGCGGGTTTCCATGGGGGCGGCACTTTCCACAGCCCGCTGCGCCCGCAGTTTTCACACGGATCCTCCGGCGGACCGGGGTTTCTTCTTCCGTTTGCTGGCGGCACCGAGACTGTCGGTAAACCGGATACTTTCCCAATCGAACTGGTGAATGGCGCAGTGATGGGTCAGCCGGTCCAGCAGGGCTGCGGTCAGTGCGGCGTCACCGAAGACGCTGGTCCACTGTGCAAACGGCAGGTTCGATGTGACCATCAGCGAACCCTTTTCGTAGCGGTCCGAGAAGACCTGAAACAGCAACTGCGCCCCCTCGGCCGAGAACGGGATATAGCCGACTTCGTCCACGATGAGCAGCTCGAAGCGGGCCAGCTTCGCCAGATGCCGCTTCAGTTGCCGCTCCTCACGTGACTCGATCAAGGTGTTGACCAGCCCGGCTGCGGTGGTGAACCCGACGCGGTGGCCCCTCCGGCAGGCTTCCACACCCAGCACGGTGGCGGCATGGGTTTTGCCGGTGCCGTGCTTGCCCAACAGCACGACGTTCTCGCGCCGGGTGATGTAGCCGCACTCGGCATAGTCGCGAACCTGGACCGCATCGAGCACCGGCCACTTCTTCAGATCGGTGGTCTCCAGGGTCTTGAGCAGCGGAAACCGGGCTTCCCGCAGCCGGCGCTGGACCTGATTGGCTTGCCGCTGCTCCAGCTCGCGGCTGGCCAGAGCCAATAGAAAGCCGGTGTATCCCTCGCCGGCTTCTTTGGCCTGCCGGGCATGCTCCCGCCACTCCCGAACCATGGCCGGAAGCCGGAGTTGCCGTAATGCGTCGTCGAGAACGATCTCCTGACCCGCACTCATCGCACACCCCCAGTCAGGAGACGGTCGTATTGATCCAGATCGGCCCGGGCGATCGTCAGGTCGGTGATACCGGGCATCAACCCAGATTCCAGTGGTGCATGGGATCGAGTCGGCGTGTCCTCCCGCATCAGAATGTGCCGCACCGCTTCCAACTCCACGCAGTGGGCATCGAGTGCGCCCTGGATGGCCGATGACACCCGATCCAGATCCCAGTCCTGATGGAGTTGCAGGATGGCTATGAACTTCCGGGTGCCCCGGCTGTATCCATGGCGATCCCGCAACCGCTCCAGCGCCGTCTCATAATGGGCCGGCCACTGGGGCCGCCACTGCCGGATTGGCCGGGCGCTCTCAAACGAGGCGACCTTCCGCCGGATCAACTCCAGGTAGTGCAACGGATCAATCCGCCAGTCGCTATGACCGAAGGCGCGGTCATGTTCGGCCACCTTCTTCTGGTCCGCGTAAAAGCTCACACGATCACATCCGATATGCGCCCAGAGCCGGCGGCCCACATATGCGGTCGGCACCGAATATCGGTTCCCATCCACCTGGGCGGTCTGATACCGGCTGATCCGGACTCCCACCACCTTCGTGTTCTCGAACCGCGTGTCGGGCAGTGCCAAGAGGCGTTCTTGCTCCACCCCGTGCCGCTCCCCGATCGTGCGATCGTCGGACCGGCCGCCGATCCTCCGCTGCTCGTCCCCACCGCAGCGTTCCAGCAACTGCGCGTTCAACTCCTCGAAGTCCCTCACCTCGGGAACCGGCACCAGGAAGTTTCTCCGTGCGAAGCCGACCAATCCCTCGACCCCGCCTTTCTCCTGGCCCCGCGCCGGATTGCAGAACCGTGCTTCAAACGTGTAGTGCGCCCGAAATGCGGTGAACCGCGTCTGTTCAACCCGGCCCTTCCCCCTCAGAATCTGTTTCACGGCAGTTTTCAGGTTATCGAACACTAACGTCGGGAACACGCCCCCGTACCAGTCGAACCCACGGATGTGACCGTCCAGAAACATCTCCTGCCGTTCCCACGGATAGGCCCGCACAAACGCCTTGCCCGATTACCGGGATCGCATGCAGAACAACTTGACCTGACGGTCTTCACCGTTCATCCGGACCCAGGCCGTACCCCAGTCCACCTCCGCTTCCCGGGCGTGTTCCGGATCCAGCGGCACCACAGCACCGGTCCGGTTCCAGCCCAACCGTGTCTTCCGTTCCCGAACCCAGCGGCGTACCGTCGGCTCGGCTCCGGTAAATTCATGCTCCTCCACCAGACGTTGCCACACCCGGTGCGCGGTGTGGCGTTGCTTGACTGGCTGGTCCCGGTCCGCCTGGAGCCAGGCATCGACGATCCCGGCGACCGGGTCCATCACCGGACAGGCCGGCTCCTTCTCTCGCCGATACTTCGGCTCCTGTCCGGCCAATACTTTCCGGACCGTCCGTCGCGTGTGCCCGGTCTCCCGGGCGATCTGTCGAATGCTTTTCTTGTAAACCCGATGTGCGGTTCTGATCAACTCGTACTGTTCCATCCCTATCAATCCTCGCCTCCCACTCGCGTGAGGGTTCATCCAGCTCACGCCTCCGGGAGGCTATCAGGGGTGGGTCCATTTTCCTCGATCAGAGCCCCGTTTCGTGGGTCCCTTTTACGTTATCGGAATCACTGCACCCGTAAGACTCGACACATCGTCTGGATCCGAAAATCGGTGCGATGATCGCGAATGAACGCGTACCTTACCCGGATGCTTTGGCAAAGTACGCGGCGGCCTTTCGGAGGATGTTCCGCTCTTCAGTCACCCGCTTCAGTTCGGCCCGAAGTCTGCGGACTTCATCATCCTTGTTTGCTATTCGGCTGGCCTGGGTTCCGTTGGCCCGACCATATTTCTTGACCCATTGATACCGGCTGTGGCTAGACACTCCCAGCCTGTCAGCCACTTCACGCACCGGGTGACCCTTCTCTGTGACCTGCCGTACGGCTTCGATTCGGAACTCGTCTGTGTATCGTTGATGTCCCATGTAACACTCCTGAAAGTTGCCTCATTTTAGCTCTCAAAAGTGTCTACGAAAGTCTGGGCGCTCTCATGTGGTCATCGCAACAGTTCGGCCAATTTCTCGGATGGTTTCATCCATCCGAGCGTTTGTCGAGGCCGATCGTTGAGCGAATAGGCGATGTCGTCGAGCTGACGTTGAGTATGGACAGATAGATCGGTGCCTTTGGGTAGGAATTGCCGGAGCAGGCCGTTCGTGTTTTCGTTACTGCCCCTTTGCCAGGGGCTATACGGGTCGCAAAAGTAGACCTGAACTCCGGTGGCCACGCTGAATTGAAGATGCTGGGCCAATTCCTTTCCTCGATCCCAGGTAAGGGACACGGCAAGATGCCTTGGTAGAGTTCGGATCTTCTTGGCAATCAATTCGCATACGTGTCCAGCGGTTCGGTCACGGCCAACTGCGACCAGCATCAGATATCGGGTCTGACGCTCGACCAACGTCGCGATCGCTGAGTGTTGACGGGTACCGAGAATCAAATCTCCTTCCCAGTGACCGGGGACGGCACGGTCCTCGACCTCGGCGGGGCGATCAGCGATTGAAACCATGTCCTTGATGTATCCCCCGGGATCTTTTCGCCCGTGCGGTCGTCGTCTCGTCCGTCCGGTCCGTAGGCACGCCGCGAGTTCCTTCCGCAGGGCACCGCGCGTCTGAACAAACAGGGACTGGTAAATCGTTTCGTGGGATACGCGCATCTCGGGATCATCCGGATACTCAATTCTAAGTCTGGCACTGATCTGCTGGGGGGACCACAGTAAGGTCAACATTGACTCCACCTGGGTGCGTAATCGTGGACATCGTCGCAACTTCGCCAGTTTCGGCCGACGTCCTCGCTTGTAGGCAGATTCGTCCGCCCGGAATGCCCGATAGCGGCGTGGACCTCCATTCCTGTTCACTTCACGGCAGACAGTCGACGGGGATCGTCCAAGTCGTCGTGCGATCTCTCGGTACGTTTCGCCATGCCGC
Source organism: Terriglobia bacterium (assembly GCA_965263045.1). GTDB lineage: Bacteria > Acidobacteriota > Terriglobia > 20CM-2-55-15 > 20CM-2-55-15. The sequence continues at coordinate 633,532 of CBDHGK010000041.1, read as the reverse complement.
AGCTCTCGCGATATCTCTTCCCGTTCGGCCAGGCACAACTGACGTGGTGAGCGGTTGGGCACCTGCGGCCGCATTCCACCGACCGAATCCAGTACCCGCTGAATCGTCTTTGTCGAGCACCGCACAGCCGATGCAGCTTCTTCGAAGCTGCAGCCCCTATCGATCATCCGCCGCACTTCCAGGCGTTCCTCTCGCGTAAGTCGCACTCCCCGAATCCGTGTCGCTACCATCGCAGCACCTCCTTCGAACCCTTATCATCGATTCTTTGAAGTGTTGCGATGACCGTTAGAGATCAAGCTGGGAAGTCCACAGTGGATTGAATCGGAATGGAGCGATCTCTCTTGCGACGGTGTAGATCTTTGTTTTTTTGAACTCCCTAAGTTGGAGAAGGTCGCGGTAGTTACGCTTCCAGTCAAAGACAAGAAACGGTTTCTGTTTCCTGCACAATTCTTTTAGAACCTGAAACGAAAGATTTGTCTTGCCGGTCCCTGTCATGCCAGCGATAAGTACGTGCTTGGTCCACTCGACTTCCCGCAATCCAAAACCACAGAACAGCTCGTCGGGAGGATAAAGAACCATCCCGAGGAAATACTCGCCGTGGCAATCAACCGGCTCGGGCGGATCGAGCAGAATCTTTTCCCGGAAGTCTTTCTTGATGCGTTGATGCAGAAGAACGTCTAGCAGCTCGTCGGTACTGCTTCTTTCCTGGCCTTCTCCGGAGAGAAACAGCAGCCAGCCAGCAGCAGCATCTCTCTTGCCAACGGGCAGGAGTTTGCGCAGCTTTTCCTCAGTGTCGCGGATTCCCATTTTCGATTGCACTCTTTTGAAGCGCGAGAATATCCTTGAAACACTGCAGTTCCTCTACGAGCTTTTTCTTGTCGACTATTTGCAGTTTTAGAATTAATTCCTTGGCTTCGCTTTCAAGCCGGCCAAGCTCTGCATCACGAATGAGGAGCCGGTGCTGGACTAAGAAATCAATTGACTCCCGAATCTCGTCGAGAGTGCGGCTGTGGCTTCGTATGAAATCGGACTGCGCCTTGCCTTCGAAGGCTTCATACAGTGCGTTGAATTTGTCGTCGGATATCGGCTCTTTCATAGAGCCTTAAAGAAGGGAGGGGTTTAAATGGGTTGTAGTGCAACGCTTGGTACCCTACGCGCGTTGTCGGAGTCAAGCCCATTCTTAGTTGAAACTCTCCACGGCTCACGATGGGTCATGCAACCTTCTTCTTCGATCTCGTCGACGTCTTCGCCTCAATTTTCAGCTCTCGCTGGAGGGCTTCGCGGAGCTTTGGAAGATGACGGTAGCCGATCACCTTCCTCAGGCGCGGTTCGATGTCGATGAGCGCCGTCGCCAACCAGCGTTGCCGCTGACTCGAGTTCTTCCAATGATCGACCTTCGCACACCTTTCCTCGACAAGGGCATTGACCGATTCCAGGCAATTCGTCGTCTTGAACGAACGGCCCAAGACCCCGTACACGCCGAGCCGATGCAACGTGAGGGTCTCTTCCAGGCCTTCCTCAAGGCTCGCAGCCCCCGATTGGTTTCGCTCCTCGAGCTCTCCATGGAGCTCTCCGAGCGCCGCCCGAGCTTCGTCGTACTCCGGGCGCTCGTAGGCCCGCTGCAGCCGGCGTCGCCACACGGCTTGCTCGGTCTTCGATAGGTATCTCACGACGTTCTCGCGTTTGTGCCATTGGCAGCGTTGGACCAGGGCTCGATTCCTGAATGCCTTCTTGACCGCCGCCCGCAGACCTTTGCCGCCGTCGACAATCACCAGCACGCCTTCAGAGATGTCCAGGCCCCGCTCCATCAACGAACGGAGAAACGGAGTCAGCACTTGCTCGTTCTCCGTGTCGGTCTCCACGAAGCCCAAGAAGCGTTTGTCGCCCGAAAGCGTGACGCCCAGGGCCACTACCATCAGGGCGTCGGCAAACGCCTTCCCGTCCAGGAAGATCGCCACGACGTCCTCGCCACTCAGATCCCGCTCCTGCATCTCCCGAAGTTTCGCGGCACTCGCCTGGACGAATCCTCGAGACACCGTCGAACTCGACAGTCCGATCGCTCCCGGAATCGCTTCAGCGGCCGATTCATAGTTCCGGCAGGAGATCCCATACAGCACACGTCTGAGCAGTAGCTCGTTCACCGCGCCACCCGGACTGAGTTCCTCGTAGGTCCGAAGCGGAATCTCCCCGCCCGCCACGCTGCGCACTCGAGGCACCCGAACCGGCACCCGCTGGCCACCCAGCCCCACGGTCCCCGGATTGCTCCCGTGTCGCCGGCCCCGCAACGCCGCCTCCTTTCGTGCGTATCGCTCACCCGCCAACGACTTCACTTCCTCGTCGAGCAACTCCTCCACGTGCATCAACCCCAGTGGGATCAACGCCCGAATCATCTCCACCTTCGAGTCCAATTCCAGTCCCGAGTATTCCTCCCGGCTCAGGACCTCGACCTCACCCAGCACACGCGACTTCTTGCGTTTCTTTACCGAACGTAACAGACTCCTCATCTCGGCTCCTTTCTCTTACAGGCTTGATGTTGTTTCTTCCAATACCATCAAACCATGGGGTTTGGAGCCGTTTCAATTTCCAACTAAGATTGGCACACATTCCGTTGTCGTTGGAGAAAGGGCTAGAGACGTAAGGTATCCGATATCCTAAACAACAAATGAGGCCTTAAGAAGCTGCGGTTGATGACGCTTCATCCGATGGAAACATCCTAACGTACACATTCGATATGACGCGGTAGGCAAAGTCGATTGCAAGGCTGACCTCCTTCGAATCGAGACGGACCTCGCGACCTTCGGTCTCGCGCGATTCAGCCTTGTTCAAATATTTTCGGTCCACCACACCCAGGTTATGTGTTACGAGATGTCTCTTCTCAAATGTCAGGCGCGCCGCCGCTACATCTTCCTCGGGAACTTCCTCGAACAGTTCCGTACCGGTCACCTTTCGAAACGTCTCGCCCGCAGACTTCACATTCTGGAGTCTATTTCCAACCCGCTTTGTCAGAATCTCTTCGACCTCGTCCTCGTCCTTTCCTTGCTGACTCAGCTCCCTCCGTATTATGGCTTTTAGAACTCCTTCAAAGATCGAGACGGTGTCTTCAAGAGAATTTTCGATATCTCGGGCGGCAACCCGCGGTCCCAACTCCTTCCTTCTCGACTCGACCGCGGCGAGCATTTTTCTAACGACTTCGAACTCCGTCTCGACATGGGTCAGAAAGATATCCACACCACAATCCGCACACCAAAAAGCGAGCCCGAAGACCGCATGTTCCAAATCGCAATGAGGGCAACGCACGTCCCTCCGAAGTTCCTCCTCCACGAGCCGGCCCACTGCTCTACGGCGCCCCGGCTTGTAGGACATCTTCATCGATAGAAAACCGCCACCGAACGTCTGCTGTCCAGTCGGGCCGAGGCCGAATGCCTTCTTTATCATCTGCTCGACGCCGTGCTGTGCCTCATTCATCGCGATGTCGAGCGCATGCCGTCCTTGAGCCGCCGTCAGGAAATCCCCGGGTTCAGCGGATTGGCGGCAATACGGACAAAAGGCTACTGTCTGGCCTTCTGTGATTCCAGTGCCAAGCTTCACTTTGAAATACGAAGTTTCACAGCTCTGGCACTCGCGTCCGACCATGCCGTCGTTCGCATCGGTGTCGATCCCGATGTGATATCTATCTCGGCCAACGCGCTTGATCCTATGAGGACCGCCTTCACGAAACAGTGAATCTGACACTTCCTTCCTACCTCCGATCGATCTGACGCCGTTGTCCTTTATGAATGTTTCCCCGGAAAGTCGGATGAACGCTGATATCAGTCAGTTCACACTTGAATCGCGTGCTCGAAATACGGACGGAATTCGTACTCGTATTCGGCATCAAGCTTCCTCAGGAAGTCTTCCAAATCGGCAAGGTATTTGTTCCATCGTCCGAGCGCCTGATTCACGCGTTCCCGCTTATCGGCTGTCAGCTTTTCCTGCCATTCGTCTGACTTGAGTGTCCTGACCGACTGCCGAACAAAGTTGTTGAGCGCCTGCGTCGCGGATCTTAGTTGATTGATTCCTCTAAGGAATTCTTCCAGCCGTGGCGTCTCCTCCATCGCCAAATAGTCGGAGCTGCACATCTCCGCTAGAGATGTCGGATGAATCGAACCATCAGGGACGATTCTCAGGTCGTCGGCCAAATACGTGATGGCGTCAGACCGCGAGGTTGACGTGCTATCAAGGAACTGTCCTATGAGCAGTCGCAAGTCTCCCCGGTAACGCGAAGCACCGCGCCGCCGCCTGAAACGCAGCGCCAGGCCCGTAATCTGCTGCGAGAAGTAACGTCCGTGCGCCGCGACCACGATCGTCAGAGCGACCGCTCCCAGCAATACCGCTAATAGCCAGTTATCCTGACGAAGCGAGGCAAGTGCACAAGCGGCGCTCACTACGGAGGTTGAGTTTTGCAACGTCGCTGAGCTCTTACCAGACTCTTCCTCACTAAAGAATGAATCGAATGTTGCTACATGATTTCTTTGTGACATGTAAACGCTCCTTTCTGCATGTAGTTAGAAAGCCACTCGGCCGCTACTGAGTTAGACATAGCCATAATCCACAATGACGCCCCTGCGGCCGTAGCAGTCGTTTCTGTACTTGTCTTTATGCGCCCTAAGTGAAGCTGAACGTGTGGACCGGCGAAAGTGTCGGCCGCAATATGAGCACTGAGTCAAGCCCATTCTTAGTTGAAACTCTCCACGGCTCACGATGGGTCATGCAACCTTCTTCTTCGATCTCGTCGACGTCTTCGCCTCAATTTTCAGCTCTCGCTGGAGGGCTTCGCGGAGCTTTGGAAGATGACGGTAGCCGATCACCTTCCTCAGGCGCGGTTCGATGTCGATGAGCGCCGTCGCCAACCAGCGTTGCCGCTGACTCGAGTTCTTCCAATGATCGACCTTCGCACACCTTTCCTCGACAAGGGCATTGACCGATTCCAGGCAATTCGTCGTCTTGAACGAACGGCCCAAGACCCCGTACACGCCGAGCCGATGCAACGTGAGGGTCTCTTCCAGGCCTTCCTCAAGGCTCGCAGCCCCCGATTGGTTTCGCTCCTCGAGCTCTCCATGGAGCTCTCCGAGCGCCGCCCGAGCTTCGTCGTACTCCGGGCGCTCGTAGGCCCGCTGCAGCCGGCGTCGCCACACGGCTTGCTCGGTCTTCGATAGGTATCTCACGACGTTCTCGCGTTTGTGCCATTGGCAGCGTTGGACCAGGGCTCGATTCCTGAATGCCTTCTTGACCGCCGCCCGCAGACCTTTGCCGCCGTCGACAATCACCAGCACGCCTTCAGAGATGTCCAGGCCCCGCTCCATCAACGAACGGAGAAACGGAGTCAGCACTTGCTCGTTCTCCGTGTCGGTCTCCACGAAGCCCAAGAAGCGTTTGTCGCCCGAAAGCGTGACGCCCAGGGCCACTACCATCAGGGCGTCGGCAAACGCCTTCCCGTCCAGGAAGATCGCCACGACGTCCTCGCCACTCAGATCCCGCTCCTGCATCTCCCGAAGTTTCGCGGCACTCGCCTGGACGAATCCTCGAGACACCGTCGAACTCGACAGTCCGATCGCTCCCGGAATCGCTTCAGCGGCCGATTCATAGTTCCGGCAGGAGATCCCATACAGCACACGTCTGAGCAGTAGCTCGTTCACCGCGCCACCCGGACTGAGTTCCTCGTAGGTCCGAAGCGGAATCTCCCCGCCCGCCACGCTGCGCACTCGAGGCACCCGAACCGGCACCCGCTGGCCACCCAGCCCCACGGTCCCCGGATTGCTCCCGTGTCGCCGGCCCCGCAACGCCGCCTCCTTTCGTGCGTATCGCTCACCCGCCAACGACTTCACTTCCTCGTCGAGCAACTCCTCCACGTGCATCAACCCCAGTGGGATCAACGCCCGAATCATCTCCACCTTCGAGTCCAATTCCAGTCCCGAGTATTCCTCCCGGCTCAGGACCTCGACCTCACCCAGCACACGCGACTTCTTGCGTTTCTTTACCGAACGTAACAGACTCCTCATCTCGGCTCCTTTCTCTTACAGGCTTGATGTTGTTTCTTCCAATACCATCAAACCATGGGGTTTGGAGCCGTTTCAATTTCCAACTAAGATTGGCACACATTCGATCGGAATTTTCGGGGAGTGAACAGCCTGCTTTCAGCGACCGCATCCCGGTAGGAATGCCGGTCGCCCGGCACCCGTTCCTTTAGTTCTTCGTAACAGTTCAGAACGATGTTAATTGCTTGTCGGCCCCACGGTTCGGTTCAAAGGACGGCGCTTTTTCAAGAGATGGATATGGTTCCGTTAGGGAAGGCCGAAGTCCACTCCCCTATTGCCCCACGACTGCCCAAGCGACGAAAGCGGTCAGGCCAACGAACGGCATGACTAAAAGCGTCGCCATCGTTGGCCGGCCCTGCGATAGCACCCAGGCTGCGCCAATACGGATAAGGATGTAAGACACGGGGTTCAGGAATCCAGCGTTCTGAGATCCGGAGCATCCGAGCCGACGTCACGTGACCGCGCTGGCTACGACGATTCGAATCGAATCGCCACAGGCGCCGCAGTTGGCGAGTAAAGGCGCGGAGTCGATCGGTGTTTCCCGGAACGCCACTCGCGTTACGTCATGTTAGCGAAGGTGTCGAGCAAGGAAACAGAGACGGTTATCTCCGCGCTGATCGAGCACGCCCGGAAGTTACCGACAGAACTCTACAGATCGCTGACCTGGGATCGCGGTCGGGAAATGGCCGACCATCGACGGTTTACGCTGGCGACTAATATTGACGTTTACTTTTGCGATCCCCAAAGTCCATGGCAACGTGGCTCCAATGAAAACACCAACGGTCTGCTGCGCTATTACTTCCCGAAAGGAACCGACTTGTCCGTACACTAACAGGAGCATCTGGATGCGATTGCACGGAGACTGAACGAACGCCCTCGTCAGACGCTGGGGTTTGAAACTCCCGCAGAGAGATTTAACGCTTGTGTTGCATCGACCGGTTGAGCTGGCAGGATTTATCGTACCCCGACCTCAAGCAAAGTGTTCAGTCCGTTCCCCAGGGGTTGTCGATCACGAAGCGCCAGGAGCCGTCTGCTTGACGACGGAGGACATCCGCGGATTTTGCCGCCAGCTTCACAGGTTCGCCGTCTGGCCCGGTTCCAGTGAACGACCAAACCGTAGTTACGAGGGCCAGATCACAATTGAGAAAAATGTCATTCCATCGGGTCTTTGCACCTGGCAAAGTAGTGCTCTCGGACGAACCCTTCATCTCGCAACGTTGTCCCAGGTCCGCGGGAGGCCGAGAATGAACAAAGCAAGGATTATGGGTTTAGCGCTATGGATCCTTCGACTGGCCCTGGCGGCAGGCTTCCTCTCTGCAGTCGCGGACCGTTTTGGTTTGTGGGGACCGCCAGGAGCGCCAAACGTTGCTTGGGGGGATTGGCAGTCGTTCGTCGAGTACGTCGCGGTGCTGAACTGGTTCGTCCCAGAGCCTATCATCCCCGCTTTAGCCTGGGCAGCGACCTTGGGCGAACTATTGGTTGCCATGGGCCTGCTCATTGGGTGGCAATTACGGTGGGTCGCTCTTGCGGGTGGCTTGCTTCTGCTGTCGTTCGCTCTCACCATGGCGATGGCGCTTGGGATCAAGGCTGCGTTAGATTTCTCGGTGTTTGGAGTTGCCGCTGGAGCGTTTTTGCTCGCGGCGATCAGCGGGGAGAGATCTCGGTAGGTCTCCAACGCAGGCTTGGCCCTTGCCAGGTCGGTTTGGATGCGGTTGCAGTCCATGCGGGCGCGGGGCATGGGGATAAGTATAAGCGTACCGGTGGATCATCCCTCCTTCTTTGACCTTCACTTCAAACCTGCCGTAGCATTCCCTCCAGAACACCCGATGCAGCATGACGAAGCCTTAGATGGGAACTCCATACCATGAACAGCCAAGACGCTCTTAGCAGTATTGACTCTTTAATTTCAGAGTCTTAGCCGGGAAGTTGACTGAAGCGACATTGCACGAAGTCTTCGGGTTGGCCTGACAGATTATCGGAGGAGCACAGTAGGAGCTCCTTAAGAGTTAAGGGTTGAAGGTATGCGCACGGAACCTCTTAACCCAACCGAGATAAGTAGAGCCGGCATACATCCGCATCTCGATCACACTGCACGGCGAGGCGCCCCGGTAGGATTCGAGTGTCGGTGCCCGACCCGCCGTCGGCGGGTCCTCAAGCGGGATTCGTCAACGGTACGCCTTTCTCCGCTAGGATCAATGCGAGAAGCTTGGCGGGCTCTGTGGCGCTGGCATTCCTTGAAACTTCATGGGTGCTTCCCACCGGCTCGTAAAACATCTCCCCCGCCTGATAGACCGTTTGCATCTCGCCCGAAATCTTCGTCACGACAGCGCCTTCGAGCACATAGACGAGCACGAAGCCGGGATGGCGGTGAGCCGCTCCGGCGCCTCCAGGTGGATAGGTCACCTCAAGTGCGGTGACCTGCCAGTTGTCTAGCATCACGTCCGGCAGATCTTGCTCGAAAAGCGGGCGCGCGGTCGGCCCCTGCGCCTGCGGTTCCGCTTGTAACCCTCGGCGTCCGAGCTTGTAAACGAGCGGCAGTAGCGCCGCCGTCAGAGCTTGTCGGCGGTTCATTTCCATGGCTGTATGGTCTCCTTTGGGCCGACCCAGGCGCGCACGCCGGTCTTCGAGCGCGCGGTGGCGGCATCAAACCGGCGCTCCTTGATCTGCTTCTCCGACTTTGAGAGCTTCCGTTGGCTCACGGTTCGAGGCTGCCCCGTTTTTGGTTGGAGGTTAGATGGCGGTTCATCCGCCCGACTCCGTAGAATCGTGTTGGGCAAAAGAACTGAAAATATCGTAATTACCGAGTCTGGTGCCGGAATCCATTGAATGAATGAGACTACAGGAGGGCGATACGGTCAATCAAAAGGGCACATCTACGGGTAGGCCACAATACAGGCAAGCTTTAGAGACTCTTCAACTGGGCTTGCGCCTTGCTTAATGCGGTCGCCTAAAGTGGGGCCTTCCACAAGTTCGAGCTCAAGGAATCTTGCCCCCTCGTGTTCTTCCAGTCCGTAGATCGCAGCAATATTGGGATGGTTAAGAAAAGCGAGGAGTTTGGCTTCACGTTCAAACCGGGCCAAACGGTCAGCGTCTTTAGCTAACTCTTCAGGGAGGGTCTTTATGGCAACTTCACGACCCAGCTTTGTGTCCCACGCACGATACACGACCCCCATACCACCGGCGCCGAACTGCTCGTGGATCTCGTAGCGGCCTAAACGTATACCGGGTGAGATGGACACAAGATGTCTCTGTTAGCGTTCAGTGCTGTGGCCAGCGATGAAGGACCGGATTGCCTCAACAAACTCTGGGCGTCCCATTGCCTCTTCCTTACCGCCATGGGTCGCGCCGTCAATTATGACAACCTCAAGATCAGTCATTACCGTTCTGAGATCGTTAAATCCGGGCAGGCTTGGGTCTTCGCTCCCGACAATGGCAATGGTTGGAATCCGCACGTTGACCAGTTCTTCGTCCGCAACAGCCTGATCACTACGGGCACGCGCCAGTGCTGCCAGAGCGACAACATCCTGCCCCGCATCAAGCAGGGTTTGAAGGACCAGTGTGTCATCTGCGAGTTGCTGAGAAGCCTGCTCGTCCTCATCACTCCAATTGCGGCGCGGTGGGGACGCGCCTAGAGTTGCGGTCAGGAACCGTTCTGGATTGGTGGTAATCAATTGGCCAACGATCCGGGATCCCATTTGGTAGCCAATAATGTGGGCTTTTCCGATTTCGAGGTGGTCAAGAAGTCGAATGATATCCCGGCCCATCTCTGAACCATAGGCTAAGACCTCGTGAGGTTTGTCGCTCTTTCCATGTCCGCGATGATCGAAAGCAACGACTCGGTAGTTCTCAGCAAGTTTGTCGAACACTCCAGTCTGGATCCAGCCCAGAACGCTGTTCGTAAATCCATGCCCTAGTACAATTGGCTGACCAGTTCCTCTCTCGACGTAACGGATCCGAACGCCATCAGAATTAAAGTACTGGTCTTCGGGTACGTCCTGGGCAATACCTGACAGTGTCCCCACACTGAGACAGGCAACAGCCAGGAATATCTGTACAACGTGGCGTTGTTTGATCATATGACCTGCCTCCTTGGACCGAGTCTGGTGCCGGATTCCGTTCTTTTTGACGTGTCGCTAAGAGAACTGGGAAAATCTGGCTAAATACTACGAGGGAAGGGATTTGAGGTCAATGAGACAGTCACCTGCCTGTATCACCCCCTACTCTTCCATGTGGATCGGTTCTGTTCCACGGCGACTGAACAATTTCCCGCCGAATACCATGTACCGCCCCTGTCGTACCCAGCTAAAAGACAAGATGAACCAACAAGATGGCGAGATTGATTTGGTGTGTGAAGCAGACGGTGTTGCGGTGACACGCATTCGCCCTCTACCGTTTCTCGCCGAAAATCCGTTGCCCGTTTGTCGCCCGTTTCAAAACTAAACCTTTCGTAATCTTTCACGTTTTGGGAACGGCGAAGAACCCGGAAACCAGTTGAAAATGTTAACGTTTCGTCACGAATCACGTTTTGGTGCACGTGACTCAAAATCTGCCGAGACTTAGTCTCGTGGGGGTTCAAGTCCCCCCTCCGGCATAAACGTTTCAATCACTTACAAGATCCCCAGTTTCCACCCCCCTAAGGGTAACGCGTTCGTGTTGCCTATTTGTTGCCTGTTGTGAACCCTTCAGCCGTTCTAACTGCCGCTGCTCAGCTTGCCGAACCGCTTCCTGAGCATGCTCTGCAACATAATGGACATACCGCATAGTCGTCTTGATATCCGAATGACCCAGCAAACCTTGAACCGTTCGCACGTCTACACCGTCCATGGTCCATTGAGTTGCTCTGAAATGCCGGAAGGCATCGAACCCAACCCAGTCCAACCCCAAAGACTCTCGGGCAGCATAGAGTGGCCCTCGCGGGTCTCTCCACCGCTGACAGTTCGCTTTCAAAAAGCAATGGGTACCATCCGGTCGGATTTGGTATACCAAGCGAAACAGTTCAACCGCGAATTCGGTCAACGGAATGTGCCGCGTCTTGCGATTCTTTGATGCTTTGACGGTCAACATTCGGCGATCAAGATCGACGCAGTCACGAGTGAGCAGCAACCCTTCGGTCATGCGAAGTCCCGTTTCGCCGAGAATGCCCACATACGCTCCGATTACGGGGTCCTGCATTAGAGTTGCATCGACCAAAGCACGCGGCGGCCTTTCGGAGGATGTTCCGCTCTTCAGTTACCCGCTTCAGCTCGGCCCGAAGTCTGCGGACTTCATCATCCTTGTTCGTCATTCCTCTGGTCTGGGTTCCGTTGGCCCGACCATATTTCTTGACCCATTGATACAGGCTGTGGCTAGACACTCCCAGCCTGTCAGCCACTTCACGCACCGGGTGACCCTTCTCTGTGACCTGCCGTACGGCTTCGATTCGGAACTCGTCGTGTATCGTTGATGTCCCATGTAACACTCCTGAAAGTTGCCTCATTTTAGCTCTCAAAAGTGTCTACGAAAGCTGGATAATCAATCCAGCGACAGTTTGGGGCGGTGGCGCTAAAGCAGCATCTTTGCCGATTGTACTCGGACTAGTGAACAGCGGCACTGCAGCTCGCTACGTAGATTGGCTGGAAGGCCTTGTCTTCTAGTCGCTAGTGTAGTGTCCAAGAATTAGCGGGACACCGACGACACTTTTCGGGCAGTGCAACACCGAATCAATTCCACATGCCTGGGAAGTCGCCTATGCTTCCATGTGACTGTTTCATTGACCTGAAATCCTACGTGTAGTCTCATTCATCGAGTCAAGCCCATTCTTAGTTGAAACTCTCCACGGCTCACGATGGGTCATGCAACCTTCTTCTTCGATCTCGTCGACGTCTTCGCCTCAATTTTCAGCTCTCGCTGGAGGGCTTCGCGGAGCTTTGGAAGATGACGGTAGCCGATCACCTTCCTCAGGCGCGGTTCGATGTCGATGAGCGCCGTCGCCAACCAGCGTTGCCGCTGACTCGAGTTCTTCCAATGATCGACCTTCGCACACCTTTCCTCGACAAGGGCATTGACCGATTCCAGGCAATTCGTCGTCTTGAACGAACGGCCCAAGACCCCGTACACGCCGAGCCGATGCAACGTGAGGGTCTCTTCCAGGCCTTCCTCAAGGCTCGCAGCCCCCGATTGGTTTCGCTCCTCGAGCTCTCCATGGAGCTCTCCGAGCGCCGCCCGAGCTTCGTCGTACTCCGGGCGCTCGTAGGCCCGCTGCAGCCGGCGTCGCCACACGGCTTGCTCGGTCTTCGATAGGTATCTCACGACGTTCTCGCGTTTGTGCCATTGGCAGCGTTGGACCAGGGCTCGATTCCTGAATGCCTTCTTGACCGCCGCCCGCAGACCTTTGCCGCCGTCGACAATCACCAGCACGCCTTCAGAGATGTCCAGGCCCCGCTCCATCAACGAACGGAGAAACGGAGTCAGCACTTGCTCGTTCTCCGTGTCGGTCTCCACGAAGCCCAAGAAGCGTTTGTCGCCCGAAAGCGTGACGCCCAGGGCCACTACCATCAGGGCGTCGGCAAACGCCTTCCCGTCCAGGAAGATCGCCACGACGTCCTCGCCACTCAGATCCCGCTCCTGCATCTCCCGAAGTTTCGCGGCACTCGCCTGGACGAATCCTCGAGACACCGTCGAACTCGACAGTCCGATCGCTCCCGGAATCGCTTCAGCGGCCGATTCATAGTTCCGGCAGGAGATCCCATACAGCACACGTCTGAGCAGTAGCTCGTTCACCGCGCCACCCGGACTGAGTTCCTCGTAGGTCCGAAGCGGAATCTCCCCGCCCGCCACGCTGCGCACTCGAGGCACCCGAACCGGCACCCGCTGGCCACCCAGCCCCACGGTCCCCGGATTGCTCCCGTGTCGCCGGCCCCGCAACGCCGCCTCCTTTCGTGCGTATCGCTCACCCGCCAACGACTTCACTTCCTCGTCGAGCAACTCCTCCACGTGCATCAACCCCAGTGGGATCAACGCCCGAATCATCTCCACCTTCGAGTCCAATTCCAGTCCCGAGTATTCCTCCCGGCTCAGGACCTCGACCTCACCCAGCACACGCGACTTCTTGCGTTTCTTTACCGAACGTAACAGACTCCTCATCTCGGCTCCTTTCTCTTACAGGCTTGATGTTGTTTCTTCCAATACCATCAAACCATGGGGTTTGGAGCCGTTTCAATTTCCAACTAAGATTGGCACACATTCCATTCATCCAATGGAATCCGGCAGTAAACTCGCACACTACGAGATCCTCTCGCCACTCGGCAAGGGCGGGATGGGCGAGGTGTGGCGTGCACGGGATACGAAACTGGGACGTGAGGTAGCGATCAAGACCCTACCCGATGAGTTTGCCCAGGATGCGAATCGGTTGGCTCGATTTGAACGCGAAGCCAAACTACTAGCTTCCCTGAACCATCCCAACATCGCGGCAATCTACGGACTGGAAGAGCACGAAGGCACGCGCTTTCTTGTTCTCGAATTGGTTGAGGGCGACATCTTGGCGGATCGCATTAACCGTGGAGCCATTCCCGTTGAAGATTCCCTCAAGCTTGCTCTTCAAATCGCAGACGCGTTGAAGGCCGCTCACGACAAGGGGGTCATCCATAGGGATCTCAAACCGTCGAACGTCAAGGTGACGCCCGACGACAAAGTGAAGGTGCTGGACTTTGGCCCTGGGCGTCGCGCAAGTGCTTGATCGATCCTCGTACTGATCGCTAGACTTAAGGTGAGTCTGCGTACTCGCTCTCGACACCGACCCATGAAGCTTTTCAACAGCCAATTCTCGTCTGTCTTCAGCGAAGGCGATATGCGCCGGAACCTCTTGACCTTACTCCGCTACCTCGCCTTTCTCTTCGCTATCATTCTCATCTACGCCCTGATCTTTCAGTTGATTATGGTCGGCGTGGAGGACCAGTCACACTCCTGGATTACGGGCATCTACTGGACGCTCGTCACCATGACGACCCTCGGTTTTGGTGACATTACATTCACCAGTGACATTGGCCGCATTTTCAGCGTCTTCGTATTACTGTCAGGCGTCGTTCTGCTGCTCGTTGTACTCCCCTTCACCTTCATCCGCTTCTTCTATGCGCCATGGCTCGAGGCTCAGGTGAGACTCAGAGCACCGAGACGCCTTCGACCTTCGGTAAGAGAGCACGTGATCATCAGTCGTCACGACGAAATCGCCGCTGGTTTGATTGAGCGGCTGCGCCCCGAGGCGATTCCGTACTGTGTGATCGAGCCGGATCCAGCCGTTGCGGCGCAGATGCTCAGCCAGGGTATCTCCGTCATCACGGGCGACATCGACAACCGGCCAACCTACGAAGGGGTCAACGTTCAGCAGGCCCGGCTGGTGCTCGCCAACCGGGAGGACACGACCAACACGAACCTCACCCTCACGGTCCGTGAGGTATCCACGGATGTCCCGATAGTCGCGTTCGTCGAGGATCAGGACTCAATTGACATTTTGGAGCTCAGTGGCGCCACGCATGTACTTGCCCTGAAGCAGCGTCTGGGTGAACACCTCGCCAATCGCATCAGTGCCGGACACGGCCACGCGGACGTAATCGGGGGATATAAGGGATTGCAGATCGCCGAGTTCCCAGCGCACAACACCCCGCTTGCCGGACGGAACGTGCGTGAGACGCGAATGCGAGAGACGATGGGCTTGAACATCGTCGGCGTCTGGCACCGCGGCCGGCTACGACCGGCGTTTCCCGATACCCAGATCGCCGATCAGAGTGTTGTGGTCGTGGTCGGCGCGCCGGAGCAGATCGGCAAGCTGAATGACCTCCTGCAGCGCCCCCATTTGCGCGATGAGCCGGTTTTGGTCATTGGCGGCGGGAAGGTGGGACGCGCTGCGACGCGTGCCCTCAAGCGGAAAGGTGTTCCGGTGCACGTGCTCGAACGCGACGAGCGGGCGCACGACAGACTCGCGGGCATCTGCGATCAGCATTTCGTGGGTGACGCTGCTGATCGGGAGGCCCTGATGAGGGCGGGTCTCGAGAACGCTCCTTCGGTGCTGCTGACCACGAATGACGACGCCATGAACGTGTATCTAGCCGTGTACTGCAGGCGACTCAAGCCAGATCTGCGGATCGTCAGCCGAATTACGCACGAGAGAAACCTTGAAGCGATCCATCGGGCGGGCGCAGATTTCGTGTTGAGCTATTCGACGCTGGGGGTGGACGCCGTCTTTTCGGTGCTGCAAGGCCATGAGCTCGTCATCTTGGGGGAAGGTGTCGACCTATTTACGGTCGACCTACCCCCCTCCCTGCAGGGGAAGACACTTGCGGAAACTGGCATCGGCTCGCGAACTGGTCTGAGCGTGGTAGCGGTTGGCCAGAATGCGCAGCTGGTGACGAACCTGCATTCTTCGATGCGACTGGAGCCGGGCGCAGAGTTGATCATGCTGGGGAGCGTCAAGCAGCGGCAGACGTTTGCCGACGTGTTTGGGTAGGCCCGCGCTTTCTCGGCCAAGGGACGTGCTAACCGATGCCAAAATCTCCCGCAGCCACCTTCAGTGCGGAATGGTGGGAGGTGTAATCTACGCTGATGATCTTCCAGGAAGGCCAAGCCAAATCTGGCGAACCCGCCCGCCCCCAAATCAACGTCGTCCCGAACTTGTTTGAAGAACTGGAGGAGCGGGTGCCGGTGCCGTAGCGGTCGCTAAAGACAGCCTGTTCAACCCCAAGAATTCTACGCGATGCTTCCTGGAATAGGTCTGTATTGATTCCAAGTCCTGCATTGTCCAAACCGTCAATGTGAAATCTCGTTGCGCTAAGTCCTACAGATGGAACCATAAAACGTAATATAGGGATGTGACTGTTCGTTGAACTCAAGTCCCTTCATTCGTATTATGAAACGAGGCAAGAGCGACATCGCCTTCGAACGAGGTCACAACATTGAATGGACGACTGGATCTCCATGAACTGATCATAATCTTCGTGATCGCAGTGTTCGTGTGCGCAGTCGGTTCGTTCGACGGAAGGCTGTCTCACAGGATTGCGATTCAGCGATTCGACATGTCGTTTCGGCGCGATCAACGGGATGAGCCGACATTTGGCAAGGCTTTTACTATAGCCATAGCTGCACTCCTTGGCGTGTTTCTCCTCGTTCAGTTCTAGTTGTGGAGCGCCAATTAAGATTAAGGTGCAGCGCGGCTGAATCTCAAAGCCTAACCATAGAATTGCGGCAGATCGTTGAGGAAGCCACTGTGGAATTACTCATGGTAAACGCTTAGCGTTTACCGATGCGAATCTCAACTCCCGAGCCGCCCGTCGGAAACTTGGAACCCACCAAGAACCGGGTTCTCCGACGCGATCCACATAGACGGGTAGGTCACTTACCAGGAGTTGGGTTTGCAAGGTCACTCCGCCGGCACGCGCTCGAGCAGCTCTTGCGCCTAGTGCAGGACGATGTTGATTTGAGGTGTCGCTGACTCGAGGGTATCCGTCCCGGCCGCTGAATAAACCATTAAAAGGTGTTCGCCGTCCGGCGTTGTATCGTAGTCCCGGTCAAAGCTCGCTACGTTGAACTCCTGGATCGGCAGCGTCTGCTCGGCTGTGTATGTCAAAGCGGGATCCGTTGCAACTTCGACAACCTTCAGAATTCGCCCGCTCGTCCGCGCCTTTGTCGTCCTGAAGAACAATTCGGTCCGTCGGCCCTCCGGAAATGACAGAGGGGACCGAAGCCCCCTCCGCCGTCGCGTCGATCGATTATTCGTTACCAGCCTTCCCCCTCGTAGACGATCCGGCCACCCACCATCGTCATGACCGGATTGATGTCCTTGATTTCCTCCGCCGGCACCGTCAGGTAGTCGCGGTCGGTCACGACCAGGTCGGCTAGATGCCCCGCCTGGATCGAGCCGATATCGTGCTCGCGGAACAAGATAAAGGCGTTGCTGCGCGTATGGGCGATCAGGGCCTCTTCGCGCGTCACGGGGTGGGTGTTGACGACGTCACCGCCAACCATCTTCCCAGTCACGGCCCAGTACAGGGTCTGGAAGGGACGGTACTGATTGACCTCGAACGCGTCGGTACCGAGGCCCCACATGATGCCGCTGTCCTGAATATCGCCGAGCGGCGGCATCGCGTACTTCTTATCGCCCCATACCCGAAGCAGCAGCCCGCCCGTAACGATCTCGCGCGGATGCACCGCGATGACCATGTTCAGATCACGGAGCCGTTCGATTTGATCGACCGTAACGCCTTCCATGTGCATGAGACCCCAGCGTAAGGATCTGAGCGGAACGATCTCGTTTATCCGCTCGAACTGGCGGATCTTGCCTTCGATCGCAACCTCGGTCTGAGTGTGGATCAACGCCTGGGCGCCTGTCTTTGCCACTTCGAGCGAAAGATCACCGAACAGATCCCACTGCTCCTGCGACACTGGTTCCTGGGTTGCCGAGTAGAGGTTGTCGCCACCGCCGCCCGGAATGTTCTCTCCAAGGGTGGTATTGTCCATCCACTCGTCGCCGTCGTGCCAGGTCAGTTCCGAAAGCCCGGCGAGAAAACGCTGAGGCGCATCGGGCCCGCGCCCGGCACTCGGCCCCTGCATGCAGAAAAACCGCATGCTCTGGACACCCTCTTTCTGGAACTCGCGATAGAGATCATCCCACTGGCATGCGCCGCCTGAAGCCGTCAGACCCGCTGCGTTGAGATCGTGGAGCATCGCAAGGCTGCTGGAACGCACCACGTCCATCGGCAGGTTCGCACGCGCCCCGTTCGGCGCGTCGATGAAGTTGGCCATCCGCCTCACGGCGCCCGCACCCTGCGGTGCAATCTGACCCGTGGCTCTGCCGTTGGCGTCATGGTAAATCCACGCCTCGTTCATCTCTTCGAGGCCGATGGCCTCGATGGCCCTGCTGTTGATGTAGGCGTCCGAGCGGGAGAATATGAGATAGACCGGATTGTCCGGCGAGTACTGGTCGAGCTCATCCCGCGTAAACGGAGATTTGTCTTCGACGAACTGGTCCGGTGACCAGCCTCCGAAGTTGAATATCCATTCGCCGTCCGGCGTCTCGTCCGCTTTTGCGCGGAGGCTGTTCAACGCCTCTTGGCGAGACTCCACGCCGTCGAACCGCAGTTCGAGATCCCAGTACGCGCCCTCCTCCATGAAGTGCGCATGATTATCGATGAAACCCGGGACGACGGACCGCCCCTCGAGATCGATGCGCTCCGTGTTCGGTCCCGCGAGCTCAGTAATCTCGGCATTCGTACCGACCGCAACGAATCGATCTCCGCGGATCGCGATTGCCTCTGCGATCCGGAACTGATCGTCGACCGTAATGACCTTGCCATTCGTCAGGATCGTGTCCGGCGCCTGCTGGCCGTACACGACGGGAGCCGCGAGGCCGGCCACGAGGATCGTAACTAGGCCCAAAACAAGCGCATAACCAGTGGACAAACGGCCGGTTCACGGCCGTAAAATTGGAGGCATAAGCTCCCGTTCCCAGATCGCTTTTTCCAGGTATGCGGTTCGTGTTGTATCTGTTTCAGTTGCCGCCTCGCCGTGTCTGTTTGAAGGGTTGAAAGAAACCGGGACCTCGACCGCCCGGGCTCAGATCCATGATCGGGTCAGCATCGCAGAGGTTGACGCAACACATCCACGGCACGAAACAAGACTGGCAACCACGGGTTCCAGGCCATCAGCCGGAAGACGATGCGCCGACCAGTACGCACGAGCTGGCAAGGCACGAGCATGAAGGCGTTCAGGAACGTTTTGAACTCCATGCGTAGCACGGTCTGCTTCTCGGCCTGATACTTCTGGCCCCAACGTCCGGTTTCGGGCAGCAATAACGCAAACCACGCCTTCAGTGTCCAGGCCAGTGAGGCCATCACCATGTAGGCCCAGTTGCTGGTCTGATCCCCGACCGGCATCCCCAAGGCGTGTACGCCGTTCTTGAGCTGCTCAATAAGATTCTCTTGATTGCACCGTTGATTCGCACGCATCACGATCTGGTCCGCAGGATCCGCACGGTTGGTAATGTAGAAGAAGTACCGGATGTCGTCGAACAACACCTGCTCCCCTTTGGCCACCGACAGATTCTTTCGCACCACAACGACGCGGTAGTCCCGATCGCAGGCTCCGGGCCGATACGCAAACTCGGCCACATCCTCGCCCCGCAAGCGGATATTCTCAAAGTCACGCTCCCGAACGATCCGTTCCTTGACCTTGTCGGGACGCTGGCGGGGTTGGCTGGCTACCTCGTACTTGGCGGGACGTTCCAGGCGCGCCCAGCAGTCCGGCTCCAATTGGTCGGCCCGGGCCACCAGGTTTTTCATCGCGTCGATGCCGAAGATGAAGCCCACGCCCTGGTCGTCCCATCCATCCAAATACCGGGTCTGGCTGAAGTCGGTGTCCCCGCGCAGCAGGATCTGATCGAACCCCGCACGCTGGCACAACGCGATTGCCTGATCGAACCGTTTGGCCGCTCCCTCATGCGAGGGCCGGTTGCCGCTCCGGTTCACCAGGTATAACGGTTCGGCCGTGTTCGCCAGCGAAATCAACAGTGGGTGATAACCCCATGTCCCGTCGTAGGCCACGTCCATCCCGTCTTTGCATTCTCCGGTGGTTGGGGCCAATGTCCCGTCCGCCTCCAGAACCGCTTCCTCGAAAAACGCATCGGGCTGCTGGCGCCAGACTTTCAGCCGCACTTTATTGAACGTGTCCATCAGCGACTCCACGTCGTCTTCCTCAAATCGCCGGCAGAAGTCTCCCGCCGTGGTCGGATCCGGAATCCGCTGTGCTCCCAACGCGTCCAGATACACTTCGTCATTGCGCCGCAGTTCGATATCTTCCATACACGTGCCCCCACTCAACGCGTTGTAGGCGATGTTCAACACGTGATCCGATTCCTGGTAGGGCAGATGCCGCTTCAGCACATGCACGTCCTTGTCGATGGCTTCGATCAGTCCGGTCCGCCGCGCCACCTGATGCATCATTCCGATGCCGCCCACCGACAGACCCCTCATCCGGTCTCCCATCTCGTACCGGATGTTGCGCGCCGACAGCATCGGCTTCGCCTGATCTTTCCAATTCCGATCCCCAAGCCGACGCTCAATTCGCCGCTTGCGGTTCCTCATGTTCTTGCGCGTATAATCGTTCATCTGAAATGCCTCCTTCTCCAAAGAATCTGTCCAAGGTTTTTTTCGCACGGAGAGGGGGCATTTCGGGTACTTCGGCGGTTATTCCACTTTCAATTCCTCATCAATCACGCTTGTTCAGGGACTAGGTATCTCTTCATTGTAATTCTCCGTTCGATGCCCAATTCCAGAACGTGAACCGCCCCGGGAATTCCGGAGGTCGTTTTAGTTGAGTCCGGCCTCAACGAGGTCGGACTGGTTCTGATAATACATCTGCTCAAATTCCGCCGGCGGGATGTGCCCGAGCGGCTCGTATAACCGTTTCTCGTTGTACCAGTACACCCAGTCCAGAGTGGCGAACTCCACCTCGTCGATGCTCTTCCATGGCCCCTGGTGCCGAATGACTTCCGTCTTGAACAAGCCGATGACGGATTCTGCTAAGGCATTGTCATAAGATTCTCCGATGCTGCCCACCGACGGCTCGATGCCGGCTGCAGCCAATCGCTCCGTATATCGGATGGATAGTACTGGTCAGGTTCAAGTGGTCGTCGCAACGTTACTTTCGAACGAAACATAGATACTCGTCAAGGGCTTCTGCAGGTGTCTTCCAATCGAGAGTCTTGCGAGGGCGACTGTTAAGGACAGAAGCGACAGCGTATGGAGGTCAACACTTCCGCTTGGAAAAACGCTTGGATCGTTATTGCAGTGCCTCCGGATTGCCCTGCACCCTGGCCTGTTCCTCAGCCAAAACCCGCTGCGCGTTTTCCAGCGCCTGCGTCACGCGGTCCAGATAGAACTCCCCCGGATCCACGAATGGATGCGGATCAGCTGCCTGGCGGGTCGGGAGCAATTTCGCCCGCTCATGAATGCCGCCACCCGGCGCGCCATTGGGGTCCTGCCAGGAGTGGGTCCGCATGTTGACGCGGATGTCCTTGATGCTTGCCATCAAATTTGCATTCCTCAGGCCCTGCTCGGCGCCCGCAAGGCCCTCTCCTCCGCCCCCGGCATTTCCCCAGATGGCGTTGTAACGATCGGCGCCGTCTCTCAGAACGATACTTTCCACCACCATCACACCAGGCGTGTGTCCGGGACCGGTGTGCAGTGTCAGATGCTGATCGCCGAGGTCCAGCGTGTCGCCTTCGCGCACCACGACATCGCGGGCGGGCACGCGGTTTGGCCTTCCTTCGGGATCGCGGTTGTTGGGCCTATCAGGGAGCGCCTCGATCAGCGGCCAATCGCCCTCTGCTGCAAGAACCCTGGCGCCGGTTAATTCCTGGAATCTTGCCGCGCCGCCGGCATGATCTGTATGCCCGTGATTGATAAGGATGTACCTGATGTCCTCGATATCGAGGCCGACCTTGGCGATGTTGTCGATCACCATGTCGATGAACGGCTCCTGCGTCGTATCGAACATGATGTGCCCTTCGGGCGTGGTCAGAATCCACACGGACACATAGCAGGGGCCGACGTGATACAGATTGTCGAATACCTTGAACGGCTCGATCCTCTGAATCTCGACTTCACGCGAGCGCGGGCCGACGCGGCATGTCTTGCTCATCGGCTCGTCGACGGCTGTAGCTTCCGTTTGAGCAAACGCCGGTACGCCGCCTGTCAGATTTGCACTCAATGCGGCTGCCATAAGCGCACCAGCAGTCATCAATAGAACCCGTTTCATGTTTTGCTCCCTATCGCGAATGAAATAGCCAACTCTTCCTTTTTATACCTGGTCGTACTCGTCATGTCGTCGCACCCATGCCTGATTCCATGGCAACGAAGCTTCGTCGCGTCCCTAGAGCAGCCCGTGGCAGACGTGGCATCAATCTCAAAGGCCGCGCGCAGGGGTCTTCGGGTTGCAGGCGCGAAGTGAGGAGCGGCCATCGAGGTTTGAAACCAAGGCCGCGGGCGCCGTCTTTTCATCGTGACCCGTATTACTTAATGCCGGACAAAGCCTGTGGGGCGCCTGCGGCCTCCGTTTGAAACGTCGGTGGCCCCCCTGCGCCCATAGGGTTACGGCGAAACGGGGCCATCTTCGTTGTCGCCGACTCCTCGCAATGAATGAGCATTGCAGCGTCGTCGCGACGTCGTGTCGTCACGCTGTTGCCTCCTGGAATCCGGCCCCGTTTGGCCGTAACGCGACCCGCGAGACTTCTGCCACGGGCTGCCAGGGAACCATATCCAGGAGGTGATAGGTGCCGTTGATCATTTCGATACAGCGCCCGTAACTCGAATAGCTGTGATACACGCCACCGTCGGGGCCCCGCGCAAATACACTCATCGCGGGCGCACGATCAGCGGAACAAGCCGGGTCCTGCACCTATGACAGCCCCGGCAGTGTCGCCGTATGGGTGTTATGTCAATCCGAGCGCGGGGGCAGGCAGTCGCGCGGAAGCAGTAGGCCCCGCCTGAAGCCGCCAGCGCTAGCGTAGCTGCGCGGCGACCGCGTCGATTCCGGCTTGCACGCAGACATCGGTTGCTGTGCTTGCCGCACCCGAAATCCCGACACCACCGACCACTTCGCCATCAGCGATAATCGGCATCCCACCGCCGATCATCACCACATGCGGAAAATCGGCCTGCTGTGCACGGGTCATGTTGCCTGCTACATACTCGGCCTGCATCTCGGCGCTGGGGCGGCGGAACGCTATCGCCGTAAAGGCCTTTTCGTAGCTGTTCTCGAAGGTGAACGGCCGCGCGCCGTCTCCGCGCAAGGCAACAATCGTGTCGCCGCTGCTGTCTATGACGTGAATCGAAACCTGTAGGTTCTCCGTTAGACAACGCGCCATCGTGGTGTCCGCAACAGTCCTGGCCATGGCATAGGAAAGATCCCTGCGGACGGTAAGCTGCGCCGCGGCTGGAACTGCCAAGGCGCACACACACCCCAGCGTCGAAAGAAACCGGATCGTTGTAGACATAATGCCTCCCCAAAGTATTTGTTGTTTCACACACAACGCACCGCAACTCTATCAGCGCCCGGCGCTCATCGTCGCTCGGGTCGCACGTCTTGTGTGATCATCCCATGTCCGTGCGGGCCTGTTTAGTAGCCTGCGGTGGTCCGAATCCAGGGATAGGTTGAGCCCTAGTCGGGGGCGCTCTTCAGGAGGACGACGACCACGTCTGGGCCCTCGACGCGGAGGCTCTCATGAAATGGCTACGTGAGCGTCATCCTCACAGCGCTGGTGCGCGGGGCACAGCGAGGCACCCCAACGCTCGCGTCAACAGCGCACTCGTCCGCCCCGGTCGCCGCCATCCGAAATCAAAAGACCTCGGGGAGGCTGAACGTCACGAGCCGGTTGCCTATCTTCTCGCTGACGATGATAGGTAATTCAAACCCCATGTGCAATATTCACATAATGAGGTTTATGGGGTTCGATGTCCGGCATAGCTGACGGGTACCAGAGCTTCACGACGCATCCAAGAAGCAGGTGCCAGTCCGGTCTCTACTTGAAGTGCTTTTCAATCCACTCCACCGCGAAGCGCACAAATGTCTTCCGAGGCAGCAGCTCTGCCTGACACGTGCCCACCGGTCCGATGGCTGCACCACGTGGCGTTGTTGCATAGATCGAATTCTGGCCGATATACCTTATGGGAGGGCTTCCCTGCCCTCCCATAGGACTCAAAATCTGCCGAGACTTAGTCTCGTTGGGGGTTCAAGTCCCCCTTCGCCATTGATTCCAGAAAAAATATTCCAGAACTTGCGGGAAGTCGGAACGGAACAACCGCGATGCGAAAGACGTCTGCTCTCGGCACGGCTGCCCCGCCTCCGATCTGAAGAACTCCTGAAGGTTCATCAAGCTCAACCCGCGGCCGATATGGCAAACTATGCTAATATCTGCCATCAAATCTCACACGGAGATTCAAGAAGATGGCTACTCTCAACATCTCCATGCCGAAGTCAATGCGGGAATGGATCGATGCCCAGATCGAAGCTGGCGAGTACGCGAACGCCAGTGACTACCTCCGAGATCTTATACGTCATGATCAGCGCGAGCGCGATAGAGTCCGAATGGCTCTGATTGAAGGTGAAAGGAGCGGGCCGAGCGATCGCTCAGTGACCGATATCGTGCGAGAGACCAAGCGCACATTGAAGCGTGCGTAAGTATCGGCTGACACTGGCAGCGGACAAAGACCTCACGAGCATCTATACTTATACGCATCGTGAATTCGGTGAGAAACAAGCCGACGCGTACCTCGAATCAGTGGATGCATCCCTGACCAAACTCGGCGAACATCCTCAACTTGGTGTCGATGTGGACAGCCTGCGCGCCGGCTACCGTCGCTTCATGCACAAGCAACATGCGATCTACTACCGACCGTCCAAGCCGGGGATCCTCGTGGTCCGTATTCTTGGCCCAGGCATGGCAGCTGAGCGGCATCTTCCCTGATCAGATGATCGAGTTCCGGTGGTTCGACGCATAGTGCCTCCCTCTTGTCTCCCGTTTCCGTACTGACCATTCGTAATCTTTCACGTTTTGGGAACGGCGAAGAACCCGGAAACCAATTGAAAACGTTGACGTTTCGTCACGAATCACGTTTTGGTGTACGTGACTCAAAATCTGCCGGGACTTAGTCTAGTGGCCTGTAACAGAGACATCGGCAGTGGCGTTCGGAGCGCAACGGGGCCGGATTTCAGGAGGCAACAGGTTGACGACGCGACGTCGCGGGGACGAGGAAATGCGTCTACATTCCAAGGAGGAGCGACAACGAAGACGGCCCCGTTCCGCCCGAACCCTTCGGGCCGATGGGGGTTGCTGTCGATATCTTTGTCCGGCATTAAGTAAGACGGGTCATGATGAAACAGCGGCGCCTGCGGCCTCGGTATCAAACCTCGGTGGCCCTTCTCGCTTCGCGATCTCGCCTGGCAAGACCCCTCGGCGCCACTGCCGATGTCTCTCTTACAGGCCACTCGTGGGGGTTCAAGTCCCCCCTCCGGCATGACTACCTGCAATCGACCCAAAGTACAGCAATCTGCGACGCCGGAAATTGCCGGCCCGCTGCCGCTGCTACGCCGCCGATCCCTCCCCGCTCACATCCCATCCCGGAAAGACAAGGACTGCGGGATGACACTGCAGTGCCCGAGCGATTACCTTGGCGCGTTCGACTCCGAGGTTCACTCGATCGTTCTCGATCGCGGAAATTGTGGACTGCGGAATCCCAGTCAGTTCGGAGAGGCCATTCTGACTCAGCCCCTGCAGTTCGCGGACGATACGGACGGACTCACCTACCGTTACGTCTACCGTCTTCTGAGCCCTTCTGAATTCGATCTGTGCCATCGGTCTATCTCCTACGATAGTCATGCGCGGTGAGATCAATCACATGAACCCGAATCTCGTGCGCAACCACCTGATAGATGATCCGGTACTGTTCACTCAACCGCGATGAACGGTGACCTTGCCACTCGCCTCGAAGCGCTTCGTCATGAAAGCCCATAATGAGCCTCAGACCTGCTGGACCTGATACTCTGACAATATCCTTCCATTTCTCGTAGCGCTTGAGGATCGCGACAGGAATCCGAGACAATCGCCGTCTAAGTCGCCGGTGTTCGTAAACCTCCCACATACACTATATGGAATATACCATATAAGATATTATAGGCCGCGCTTTCATTCCGTGATTCAGGCGGTTATGGCCCAAGTTGGCAGAAACATGCGACGGTCTCGAATCTTCAAGCCCCGCTCAAAAGTCGAAGGACCGGGTGAACTTGAGGGTGATCGACCGGTCGATCTCCGCAAGCGAGCCGGGACCCTCGCTAAATGCATTGACCACGACATACAGGTCGTCTCCCGGTTGGTAATTGTATCGGAGCCGAAAATTTATCCCGATCCGGTCGGTTGTGCTTCTGTACTGAACAAGCGCGCTCGTCAGCCACTTCCGACTGAAGGCGACGTTCAGCCTGCTGTTCATCACGTGAACGTTGACCGGATTTGCTTCGGGCAGCTGCAAGCGATCGAACGCGTAACCGATTGAGGTCGACACGTGCTCATTGATCTGGAGGATCGGAGAAATGTTCCACGTCTGTCTCTTCCCACCGGGGCCGAAGTAATCTCTGTGGCTGTTGTATTCGATCCTGCCGTTGAACCTCCAGGCAGGATTGAAGCTATACCGCATGCGATAGTGCCACCACTTGTAGAGGCCGGTGGGAACAACGACCTTGGGAACGAGCCGCAACGGGCTATCCAGATTTTCGACCTGCCGGCGTGCAAAGGTCTCCAACCGGCTCCCGTCCTGGAATTCGATGTTGAAGGGCATTTCATAGAACTCCGTCTCCAGACGGCGTTCCAGCACTCTGCGAAAGTGATCGTATCGGACACCAAAATAGAGCTGCCGCACTCCACGGATGTTGGGCCGGGGAGACAGGTACAGGCGGCCTCCATAGAAACGCACTCCGACCCGTCGGAGAAATCCGACGTCCGTCTGAAAGTCCGGATCGCTCTTCATTAAACGAAAACCGATGTAGATCAGATCGTCCTGCCATGTGGCAGTGGTCGAGGCAAGCCTCTGTTTCTCATCATTCCCCGTCGTAAACGAACGCGCCAGCAAACCTGTGACGGTCAGATGCTCTAAGAAGACGAAATTCTGATCGACTCCGACGACCCGATTGAAGTCTCCATCCCGCCCCTGCCGCTGGGTGAAGAACCCGGATACGATCGATCGTGAGAAGACGTCGCGGCCGAAACGGATGACTCCAAAGTTGTCGCCGGGCTGGCCCTGGTGCTCGCCCGTCTGTACGTTCAGGGCGGCCAGCGTATACCTTTCTCTGAAGCGACCCGACAGCTTGGCGCCTGCCACGATGGGTATTGGCTGGCCCTGAGTCGACAGGCCGATTCGTCGGCTGTGGAAGAGCTTCGCCTCCGGCTCATGGCTTTGTCGAACAATCCCGAAATCGAAAAGATCCGCGCCCTCCAGAAAGAACTCCCGTTTTTCCGGAAAAAAGGTCGGAATGCGATCGAAACTAATAATTTCCTCATCGACTTCCGTCTGAGCGAAGTCCGGATTCACCGTGAAATCCAACGTCAGGCCCGAACTGATCGGTACCTTGACTACCTCCAGGCCGGCGTCCCCAAGCCAGTTCTGTCTCCGGTCCTCCGGCAGACCGCGGACCGACTGTGTCAGGTTGACGTAGGGTTTGATCCGTAAACGAAGATCTGATCGCACGTCTTCCAGGCCGGCCAGGTGTCCGGCCTGTGAAATCTGATAGAATTCGAAATTGCGGCGGTAGTTGCTCCACGCTGTGAATTCACTTTTCCGTCGGATAATCCTTTCAAAGTCCAACCCGAAAACCATTTCCCCCGAGGATTGAGAAAAACGTAGCGCCGTCAGTGGAATACGGATCTCCGCCGTCCAGCCCGCATCCGTGATTTGGGTTTCCGACTCCCAACGCTCGTCCCAGTCCGGGTTGACCTCTCTCCCTTCATTTGTGATCAACGCGTCGTACTGGGTCCCAAGGGGATTGATGCGAAACACAAACGCATTGCGGTGACTGTGGAACGTGTCCAGCAGGATCGTAAACGTGTCGTCGTTGGCGAACTGGGAACCGCGCCGCAGCTCCCGCCCCAGGATCTGGGAGGGGTCGCTGTCGAGGGCGCGAACTCCAAAGTACAGGTTCGTGCCGTCGGTGAGAACGCGGACTTCCGTCGGCTCGGTGGCCGGGCTGCCCTCGTTGGGATCCCGCTGGAGGAATCCGCCGGCCAGAGGCGCAGCTTGCCACTCCGGCTCGTCGAGAATCCCGTCGAGAGTCGGTCCCTGCGCGACGCGGAGGACCTGGAGAGTTCGTTCGTCAGGAATGTCGCCGCCCGGGGTCTGCTGTGCCGCGAGGGCAATCGGAAAACCCATCACGATCAGTACGATTCCAGCAAACCACGGAACTATCTTGCCCATCCTTTGCCCCCGTAACGGTAAATCGCCCGCACCTTTTGATGAACGTCAAAGACGGCAGAAGATTAGCAGATCCACAGATAGATTCCATTCCCGAATCCACACCTGGCTCCAGTTCACTGCGCCACGCAGGCCAGTGGAGCTTGGGTCGAAGCAGTGTTAAAATCGATTCCAGATGTCAAGAGTAGTCACCGAATCGGTCATGACATGCCCGTCGTGTAGTTTCAGCAAGTCTGAATCGATGCCCACGGATCAATGCACCTTTTTCTACGTTTGCGAATCCTGCAGCACACCACTACGACCGGAACCGGGAGACTGCTGCGTCTTTTGTTCCTTTGGATCCGTCCCCTGCCCTTCCATACAAGCCACCAGGTAGTACCCCCCTCTCGATCGTAGGACACCGCTAACGGAAAACGGCAATCATCCATTTGCGCAGATGGACGGCTCCGGGTGCGTCACGCACTTGCTGTAGCTAAGGTAGGTACACCGGCGAGCGGTCCGTAACATGTCAGAAACAAGCACAGGCGCTCAACGGTGTGACCGAAATCAGGTCGATCCACGATGGCTGCGAATCGGTATCCGATGCGTCATCGTCCAGAGAGATGAGGGAAACTGGACCACAACGGGTGCGCTGATATAGCATGTTCTCGTTCCGAAAATCCAGACAATCATCGACTTTGGGAGGATCAACTATGAGGGTGATAGCACTCCTCGTGACCATATTAGTTCTGTTTATCTCCGGGCCCTCATTCGCCCAACAGTGGTACGAGCTGGAATGGAGGGAGTATGACAGTGAGATCGATTCCTTCGGTGTGAGTTTCCCGGGTGAACCTACGGTAGAAGACGTCAAGTTCATCACGAGCTATCAGGACACCTTGCCTGCGCGTGTCTACAGACGTGACGTTGGCCCGAACCGATATTCTGTCACCGTAGTCGACTACACGGGACTCGAAGAGCTCGAGGCAGCACGGGTCGCGACCTGTCTGGAAGCGAGACTTGATGGGGACTCGTGCCAGAACCACTACATGCATGCCATTCGGGGCGCCGTCGTCTATGCAATCTGGAATGTCATCAAAAGGGGTGGCGAGGTTACGTATCTCTCATTCTCCAGAACGGACCTGGTTGAAGGGCAGGAGATGTACGTCAGCAACGACGACGGGTCCCGGACCATCGCCGCGAGCTATATGCACGAGGACCGCCTCTATATTCTGGATGCGACCGTCCCCGGGGACTCCCCGCCGCCGACCCTGTTTTACAAAAACCTGGAATTCCTCGACGAGAATGGGCGACGGATTCGCTATCGAACCAACTATGCCAACGGACTCACAAACCCGGATCGCAGCCGTTGACCATCGGCCGGGTGAGCTGGGAGCGATCGCGCCGAATCCGCTTCTTCTGCGATCAGGAGGTAAGACATGCAGTCTAAATACTTGAGCTTCACAGCCATTTGTGCCGTTCTTTTGGCCCTACCGGCCTGGGCGCACCATTCCCACGGCAACTATGACCTGACGGAGTGGGTAGAGTTTGAGGGCACGCTGAGGGGGATACAGTACCTCAACCCACATTCTTTTCTCTTCGTCGAAATTGAAGATGCGGCCGGCGAGTCCGCCGTATGGACATTGGAGGCCACCGGTCCTGCCGGAATTGAAGAGAACGGAGTCAGCCGCGAGGACGTCAGGCAGGGCGACACCATCGGAATTCGATGCCATCTTCTCGTTGACGGCTCCAAGGGCTGTCTCCTTGGGTTTGTCACACCGTTGCATGGTGATCCGGAGCGGGGTCACGGTGTCGCGCGAGAGTGGGACTAGGCTCATACCGTTCGTGGGTACCTTCGCAGTATGAGAGGAGGCCCTTTTCAGGGGTTTGTTGAGAGAAAACTCTCAACAAACTGTAGCCCGTCAGAGAACATCGCTCAGAACTACCTGAAAAACTAAGAGACACTTTCCTGATCGGAACGATCTTCAGGAGGATCGAATGAAGGAAAAAGTGTCGGCAGAGAATCGGGTACGAGAGATCCGAGGGTAAGGTTCGTTTCGAAAGTGCTGCGCAGCGAAGAAAGCATCGCAGCTCTGTTCCCGCAAGAAGAGATTCCGCGCTAGACACCCAATTCGCGATTTGATGCTCCGCTACGACTCGATGGTTGCGACAGGCCGCATCGCTCTCGGTACTTTAGAACCGTGTCCTCACGCCTACGCTGACAACTTGCGATTCCAAAAAGTTCTGGTAGACCGCGGTGAAGCCCTGACCGTCGATCTCACGTTCCACGGCAAAATCGTTGAAGATATCGCTGAACGTGAACACCAGCTCGGCGCGCTCGTTCAAGATGGGCCAGGTGGCGGCCAGATCGAGCGACGAGCGCGCACGCTCCCGGCCTTGGGGAACGTTCCTCCGAGCGTAGTAGATGTAGCTCAACTGGAGTTCCCCCGTGCGGGGTAGACGGAACTGGTTGTTGATGGTGAAATCCCAGGTATCGTCTCTCGAAGCGGCCAGAGTGAACGGCCGCGGTGTCGGAAACAGCAAGGTAGTCTCCAGGGCTTCGATGTCGTTCGTGAACCAGTTGACGCTTCCCGACACACGCCATGGGGCGGCGATCTGCTGTTCCACGATCACCTCGATCCCTGTCTGGGTGGAGTTTCCGGCGTTCTCGAAGATCCTGTTTACGATGTCGTAGTCCGGGTTGGTGTCGTCGATGGCGAAAACGCGCTGGAACGCGTCTGCGATATCCCTGTGATAGAGGGCTGTGTTGACGGAACCGCCGTCCCACGATCGTCCGAAGCCGAACTCAAACACATTGGTCAACTGGGGCCGGAGAAACGGGTTGCCCACTTTGAGCAATTCCGGATCGTCGTACTTTGGAAAGATGCGCAGTTCAGGTTCTCCCGGTCGATCGATGCGCCGGTTGTAGGCGGCGATCAGCTGATTCGCGTCGCCCAGCCGGTAGGTGAACTTGACGTTGGGAAAGACCTCGAAGTAGTCGTACGCGTCGCTGCCTTCGTAGTATATGTTCTCGTCCGGGATCGTGTAGGCGACGTTGGTCTGCTCGATGCGGACTCCGGCCTCCAGCGAGTACGAACTCTTCACCTGGACCAGGTTCGCATAGGTGGCGTAGATGTCTTCGTCCCAGTCGGAAGTGTCGCCGAGACCTTCGTAGATCACGCTCTGCACACCCCGGTCGACTGTGTAGGTGATGGGCAGCCAACGCGCCTGCAGCTTCGTGCCCAACTCCAGCCGACCGCTCGACAGCGGGCGTATGTAGTCGATGCTGAGCGGGAGAGTGTTCTCTTGGGCGACGAGATGGGTCATGTCCGTACCCACCCGAACCCTTGATTCCTCGTTGAGAAAGTACGCCTCGTCCTCCCATCCACGCGTGTACTGGAGGTTAATGTTCAGCTCATGCCCCGGCGTCGGGAATGCGTGATTGAAATCGAAGTTGATGTTGGCGAAGCCGGTATCTTCCTCTTCCTGCCAGAACCAGAATCGCTCGCGTTCGCCTGTGGACCGCAGGATGAAGGGGACCTGCGCACGGTCGGTATGCGTTTCGAAGTCGTAGATCCCCGAAACCGAAAATGTGTTGGAATTATCGACGATGAAGTCGGAGCCCGCCCGGACGATGTAGTGCGTCTGCTCGCGGTTCTCCGGCACCTGGGACTCGATGACGCGTCCGTCATCGTAGGAGCGGGTTGTGAATTCGTTGTTCGGCAGATCGTCCTGCACGAGGACTTCGGTCTGGACGAAGCTCCGGACGCCTTCGGTGTTGTAGTTCAGGCTTACGCTGGGCGTGATCTTCCCGTTGTTCGAAAAGCTGCCGAGATCAGTCGGCAGATCGGGCCGCTGCTTGGAGAACTGGCCGACGCCGACGGACAGGCCAAGATCTCCAGAGAGGCCCAGTTCCGTTTCCGTTCTATAGATGATGTTGATGATTCCGGCCATTCCGGCGGCGTCAAAGCTCGCTGAAGGATTGTGGATGATCTCGATCGCCTCCACGTTGGCCGCGGACACGCTGTCGAGGCCGCGTTGACTTCCAAATCCCGTCAGACTCGACTGCCTGCCGTCAATAAGTATGGAGACCTGGTCACTACCACGGAGCGCGACTCTGCCTTCTTGATCGATCGTCACACCCGGAAGGTTCCTCATCGCATCGAGCAGCGATCCGGTCGACTGGGTGGGCCCTTCGTCGAGCCGGAACAACTCGGTGTTGATGCCGGCCACCCGGATCGCCTCTGCCGTAACCGTAATCTCCTGCTCGACCACCTGACGCACGAGGCCGATATCACCCAGGTCGTAAGTCTGGTTGAGTTCGGAGACCAGCACGTTGGCCTCCTCAGGGAAAAACCCGGGAAACGACATCTCGATCGTGTAGTTACCCGGCGCCAGACCCTCGACAAGGAAGCGGCCATCTTCTCCAGAAAGCACACCCGACAGAGGCTCTCCCGTCGTGTTCTCGATCAGCACGGTCGCGAAGGCGACCGCCGAACCGTCGGCGTCGTCCAGAATGCGGCCGGCAAGTATTGCCGTTCCCTCCTGTGCGAAAGAGGCCGCCGGAAGCACGATGAGGACGAGCATTAGCCATAGCAGCCATTCGACGCGATGTCCGGTAGCGATGG
Source organism: Terriglobia bacterium (assembly GCA_965263045.1). Lineage (GTDB taxonomy): Bacteria > Acidobacteriota > Terriglobia > 20CM-2-55-15 > 20CM-2-55-15. The sequence goes on along the minus strand of CBDHGK010000041.1, from coordinate 600,877 downwards.
TAAGGCGGCGGGGAAGCGCATCGGATAAAAAAACAGACACGGTGGGGGACATTATGACATCTGGACCCCTCTATTTGTTTATTTAGACGCTCCGGCGTCAATCCTCGCGTTCGTTGAGCTGCGCGGCGTCAGCACCTTGTCGGGTGGGGTGACCGAACCATGAGTTGGCGCTGCTGCCTGTTGGTTCGTACTTGCGGGTCAGGAGGTCCGTCACCTGCATCACCGTGCCGTCGGCCCCGACCCACTCGCCCGCAACGTCGGGGAAATCGACCTGGCAGTTGGCACACTTCTCGTGGTCGGAGAATCGGATGGGGCACCAGAAGGATTCGACGTTTCGCAGCATTTCTGAGCCGAGTGACCAGACGCCCGTCATCCAGTCGCAGTAGAGACACCAGATCAGGTCGTGGCTGATGAGGCCCTCGAACTTATGACGCGAAACAGAGACCCAGGTGCTCTGATCGTACTTCGGGAAGCCAACGAGCCCGCTGATCATAGGGTAAAGAAAGATCTCGGCCATGCGCACAATCCAGAACATCGGCAACACCATTCCTGTCAGCCAGACCGCGATGTAGTTTCGCCAGGGGCCGACAATCTGGTTGAGCGTCTTGTGGATGCGCGGCCCGCCGCGCACGCGAGGATTCGCCACGCTGTGCAGGAGGGACCAGATGAGCACCGCGCTGACCTGACCGAAGATGCCGCCCGCCAGTCCGGTCCAGCCACCGACGATGGGGCCGACGACGAGCGGGGCGATGACGAAGTAGGTGATCAGCACGTCAAGCATCGGGGCTCGGCACATCAAATCGGAGATGCGGCGCCCCGGATGGCCCAGGCGCGGCAACAGGTGCAGCATTCCAGCGCAAAGGAGAATCGCGAGCGCGGTGAACATAGTGATAAGGGCTAGATTTATCATGTGAGGAATATACCGATTCGACGAACGGCTGTATACGGTCGTATGCCAATCGGTCGATTCCGTCCCCTGGTGTCAGAATGGTCGGTCGCAGCGATGGATATTGTGACGAATCTGACCTTGGATGGCGGAAACTGTCCAATCGAATCTCTGGACCAGACGGCATTCTTCGATTGAGCCCATAACTGCCCGACCGGCTGCATGAAATCCACTGCACCACGCCACGATGGACACCACCAACAGGGCGAAATGCGATGATGGGCGACGGAGGCGGGTCCCCGACATTCCGAATGCGGTGGGGCAACTGCAGCAACTCATCGCTTGCAGGCATTGTCAAGGGGGACTTGACTGCTTTACCCTAAAAGGGTCCGCCATAGCGAACGAATGCTTGAGACGGACACTGAAGAGATCGCTGGCTCAGGACCAGGAGGAATCGATGAATCAGAGGCGTTGGAGCCGGTTGCTGACCGCGGGGGTATTGCTGTGCGGACTGTCAATCACGGAAGTGAGTGCACAGACTGGCCAGACGGGAATTATCGATGGCAGCGTCGTCGACCGGGTTACCGGGGAGGCAGTGTCGGATGCGGTGATCAGCATCGAGGGATCGAATCTCCGCACCACGGTAAGCGCCATTGGACGATTCGAATTATCGAATATCGCGTCCGGAGAAGTCGTCGTCCTGATCGAAGCTCCAGGTTTCCTTCCGCTACGTATCCCTGGGGTCCAGATTGGCGCCGGAGCCACTTTGCAGCTCGCGGTCGACATGGAGCGCACCCTGAACATTTTTCAACAGATTCAAGTCACGGCGACCAAAGATCCCGTAAGCATCGGGGATCTCGCCGTCCCCGTAACGATACTCGATAGTGAATCGATCGAACGCCGGGGCGATCTGGAATTGACAAATGCTCTGGAAAACGTCCCGGGTTTGATTGTCAGCGGACAGCTCGGACCCTTCGAATCCATTCTCATGCGGGGAATGCCAAGATCCGGCAACGAGAATGAAACCACGCTCCTGCTGATCGACGGAGTGCCGCAAACCGACTCCAGAAACAGCGCGCGTGTCATCAATCTCCCGATCCACGATGCCAGCAGGGTCGAAATAATCCGGGGCCCAAATTCAGCGCTCTATGGCCGAACGGCGATTGGAGGGTCCGTCAACGTGATTACGGCAAACCCCACACCGACGCCAGAATTCTCGGTCGATCTTACCGGTGGCAGCTTTGGAACATTCAAAGCCGTCGCGACGGCCTCCGGGCCGATATCGGACTGGGGCGGCTACTATGTTTCGACGTCGGGCAATCGTGACCACGGTTACTACGAAAAGGATTTAAATTTCGGCGTGGACGAAACATCCCATTTTGGGAAGATCACATTTTTTCCGGATGATCGGTCCCTCGGCAGTATCAGCTTCAACCGCGTGCTCTCCGACAACAGCACCGCCACCAACGAACCGATCGTCACCGATCCCTCCACGGGTGAGTTCGGTCTTCTCCACAAGGTTGACCCGGATTTCGTCCGCCTGAGCAATCTGAACATTCCTGGAACGAACTACCATCAGGAAGAAACTCGGGCGACGTTGAACTATACGCGAGAGTTGACCCCAGGGCTGAACCTGACTGAGATTCTGGGCTACAGGAAAATCCAGTACAAATTTATCGACGACGGAGATTTTATCGGCGCACCATTCGACCTCACGACCCAGACGCTCTCCATGTATCCGTTCGAGCAGCAAACGGATGAAGACATCTGGTATCAGGAGCTGAGGTTCAACGTCGCCCATGAGTTCGGCGACATTCAAGGTGACCTCATTACAGGCTGGTCCTATGAAGATACGCGCGGATACAACCTGGGAAACCTGATTTTTACGGATGCAGATCTATTCGGCATCCCCCTCAACTACGTCAATCCCGTCATCCCACCTCGAGATGAATGGGAGTATTTCCGTATCGGCGGTCGAGACTACGATCTAGGCAGTCACGGCGTGTTTGCCCAGTACACGATAGAGCCCGGCCGATTCATACTGTCGGGAGGGGGGCGATACGATCGGCTACGGCTCAACAACGTGCGCACGCTGGACGAGGGACAGCCGAGTTTCAGCAAGACTTTCGAAGCCTTCAGTCCCAAGGCGAGTGTAACGTTCAAAGTCCTCGGAGCCGACGGGATCGGGCCGTCGGTCAACGTATACGGAGCCTACTCGGAAGCGTTTCGATCGCCCCGGGTTCCGAGCGCCCTGTCGACCGGGACCGACGAAGAACAGCTAGACCCCGAAAACGTCCGGAATTACGAAGCCGGGGTCAAGGCCAGCCTCTGGAATGATCGTCTCGCCCTGGAGGGCGGGTTCTTCTGGATGGACCGGGAGGGAATCGTGATTTCGATTCGAAATGGAGCGTTCTTTGAAAACGCAAACGCCGGAAATCACGAGTACAAAGGCCTCGAACTCGGAGCCAGTCTTGCGGTGACCGACGAATTTTCCATCTTCGGAAACGCCGCGTTTTATCGCAACAAATTTGCCGATTTCACGATCGAGACTGAAAGCAGCGTAACGGATTTGACGGGCAATCGGCTCAACCTTTCGCCCGAGTACATCGTCAACTGGGGTGTCCTCTATTCACCGATTCCTCAAGTTGATCTCACACTGGACCTCAAACATGTGGGCGACACCTTCGTCGATATCGGAAACCGATTCCTGCTGGATCCTTACACGGTTGCCGATGCGGCTGTGTCCTGGGGTGTTGGACCCTCGCGCTTCACGCTGTCTGCGACGAATCTCTTCAACGAGGAATACTACTGGGGCGGCGGAGCCTCGGCGGTGGAGGTGGCCGATCCCGGACGTCCAAGACAGGTGCTACTGCGGACGTCGTTCACCTTTGGGTCCGAATAGCCTGCAGCACACCCCCGGCTTTCGGAGAAACGGCACTTCATCGGATCGATTCGACAGATGCTCGCCGCATTACTGGTCGGGCGGGTCAGATTGCCGTCTGCGGTACCTGGGGTGATACTGCTCATGGCAGGTGCGGCACGAGCTCTCGAGTTCCGCGCTCAGAGCGAGAATGGCGTCCAGGTCGTGGGCCGCTGCAGCTTCAAACGCCGCCGTTCCCGCATCCACCAGAAGCTTCGCGTTCCTGGCCCAATCATCCTGATCGAGGGAACGGTCTCCAATCATGAGCAGGTTTCCCGATTCCGCCAGCATCAATGCGCTTCCCCGTAGCAGGTTCCACTCGTAGTCGTTGGTGGGGGGTGCTCTCAAGACGTAGAACAGGTCGTCCGATTTCGGATAGATGATATCCACCATGAGTTCGCGAATGGTGCCCACGGCTTCAGGAGACGGTTCCTGCGCTGTGGCCGGTCCGACCAATGCCAGGGGGAGTGTCAGAAACAGCAAACCGATGATTCGCATAGATGCTCCTTCGGGTTTCTTTGACGACAATTCTAGCACTGCCACCGGCCAGGTGGGATCAAGTGTTTCCGCCTCGGGCGGGTCCTCTGATATTCCTCTCACTTCCCGATGAGTCGGAACCGCTTCGAGAAGCGTTGGACCGTGGCAAAACTCCTTGAAATCGAGACACAACAGATATAGATTCGCTCCCAGGCACTCACGTACCTAGCCCGCATGTTTCACCAACTTGGGAATCGAGTTGATTTGGGCCACAAGAATTGATTTTCTGGGCACCTCGGTTGCGATCAGGCATCAGGGTAGTGATTCGCGGGTGTTGATATCGGCAGATGATGTGTTAGTCGGGTTCGGCAGGACGTGGAGGCCGGCAGTGAGGCACACCTCGGCCTGTGCAAAGAAAACGATTTCATTTTGGGTCCGTGGATCGGGTCGGTGCTCAGCAGCGTAGAGGAATTGCCTGGAGATTTCGAACAACGGTGGCAAAGATTTCGCTGTAGGGATAGGCCTCCGACATCGAGATCCATACGTTGCGAACTGTCAGGCGAATCTGGGCACCAATCTTAAGAAGCTTCAGTCGGATCGTCTGGCACTGAGCGCGGGCCAGATAGGTATCCTTAAGTCCCAGACGGCGCAGCGCGTGCATGAGCATGTATGCAGCCGAGGACAGGTACAGTCGAAGTTGATTGGCGCGCATCGTGGCCGCGCTGGTGCGGTCGGCGAACAGATCCAACTGCTGTTCCTTGATCCGATTCTCCATGTCACCCCGTGCACAGTAAAAGTCTTCATAGAGTGCGCGTGCATCGAGGCGTTCCGGCGACAGTGACGTGACAAGGAATCGGGGATTGCTGCCTTTCTCCAGGAACTCGGCCTTGCCGATCACGCGTCGCTGGCAGCTCCAGCTCTCTCGAGTGCGATACCGGAAATCCTTAAACACCCGGGCCGGTGTCCCAGTCTTCTTAAACTCGACTTTGGCCTGACTCATCTCTTCGGCGATCTCTCCCTTGAGCCGGTCGTTCTTAGCCAATCCGATCACGTAGTCGACATTATTCTCCTCACACCAGAGGAGTAAGTCATCCCGACAGAAGCCCGAGTCGGCCCGGATGATGATCGACACTTCTGGCCAGCTCTGTCGGATTTGGCCGATCATCCGGCTCAATTCCTCGACCGATCCGTCCGCCCCATCGATATTGGAGCGTCGCAACCGGGCACAGAGGAGATGCTCTCCTGAGAAGATGTAGAGCGGTAGGTAACAGTAGTTGCCGTAGTAGCCGTGGAAGAACCGGCCTTCCTGATGCCCATGGATTGGATCGTCGGTCGCATCCAGATCCAACACAATCTCCTTGGGCGGGGATTCGTGCGCCGCCACAAAGGCATCGACCATCCAGCGGTCGATCTTGTCCGCGTCCATGGCGATCTTCTTGTATCGCTCCTGGCTATCGACCTGGGCTCCGGTCAGTTCCAAACGGTTCAACGTGCACTTACCCGCCAGAGCTTTGCCCCGGTCTGAAGCCTGTCGCCGGTTCTTCCCCAACGGATCGGCCTTATCCACAGCCACCGCCAGCATGGGATCGGTCCGCAGTTGGTCATGATCGTTCAGGTCCTCATACCCCAGACACAGTCCGTAGATGCGCTGACCCAACAACTCTCTCACCGTGTGTTCGATCAACCGCGGATCCCGGTGATCACTGAAACAGCTGGTCAGTCCGGCGACCAGACCCGTCCGCTTCTCGACCTCACGCAGGAGCAGAACCCCCGCATCGGAGGTGATCTTCCCCCCGTCGAACCGTGCCTTCACTTTACGTTGGAAAAGTCCGTGAAATTCGAACGTAGCTTGGTTACACTCTGTCGTCATAAGGGCCGCCTTTGTTTGGTTTGTGAAACGTTCTCGTCAAACGCTTTATGCCAAACAGGGCGGCCTTTTGTGGTCCTTTTGGTGATCTATGCGGGCTAGTAGCCTGTAACAGAGACATCGCCACTGGCGATGTCATCTGTTATTGGCCACTAAGGAGCACCATAAAGGAGATTCTCCGATGAGGCATCGACTTCTGGCATGGACCTCTTGCTTGGCAACTGTCATCGCCATCGTCTGCCTGACTGCGAACTTTGCGGTCGCACAGGCGACGGACCCGGCACCGTTCCGGACACCGGACGGCCAGCCGGACCTGCAGGGTACCTGGACATTTAAAACGATCACCCCCTTGGAGCGGCCCCCTGCACTGGAGGGGAGGGCGGCCCTGACGGCTGAAGAAGCGGTAGCCTATGAGGAGGCGGAGAATCGACGGCTGAACCGGGACCTCGTCGATCCCGAGGTTGGCGGTGCCGGCTATCCGCCCGTGTCACAAGGCGGAGTCGTTGCCTACAACGAGTTCTGGTACGATCGGGGAAGTGAGCTTACAGAGGACCACCGAACGTCGTTGATTGTGGATCCACCCAACGGCAGACTCCCTCCCCTGACGGCGGAAGCTGAAGCCCGTCGAGAGGCCAGACGCGCCTACCAGGGGGAGCACCCGGCTGATTCCTGGTTGGACATCAACCCGCAGGTACGTTGCCTGATGGCGAACAACGGCGGACCGCCGATGGTCCCGGGCGCCTACAACAACAATGTTCAGATTGTGCAGAATCGGGATCATGTCGTCCTTTTGAACGAGATGATCCATAACACCCGCATTCTCCCGCTCGATGGGCGTCCACCCCTTCCGCAGGATGTCCCTCAGTGGGCAGGAACCTCCATCAGCCACTGGGAGGGCGAAACTCTGGTCGTCGAAACGACCAATTTCCGGGCTGAAAGGATATTCAGAGAGTCCAGCACGAACCTGCGATTGATTGAACGCTTCACGCGCGTAGATGCAGACCGGCTCCTCTATGAATTCACGGCTGAGGATCCGACAACCTGGACAAGACCCTGGACGGCCGTGGTTCCGATGACGCGAATCGACGGTCCGCTCTTTGAATTCGCGTGCCACGAAGGCAACTACGGGCTGGCGGGAATTCTGGGGGGCGCACGGGCGGAGGAAAGGAAAGCTGCAGAAACCGGCGGTAATTGACGTCGCTCAGTCCGACAGCTAACCCGCATTTCTCACGGGTTGTCTGCTCCAGCGCCGGATCCATCCGCCAATGCTCGGTTGCGCTGGGCCAGGCTCCTCGACGTACTGTAAAGTACGCCTCCGTCGCCTGCCCGGCGCGCGCCTTGCCCTGACGGCGCCTCAGACGCTTCGCGACGAAAACCCGGGAGAAATGCGGGCTAAGGACTTCGGATCAACGGCACGAACCGCACCGGAGCGATGTCCCGAATCTCTATCTCACCGTCGGGCCGCTTTTCAATCACCTTCAGGGTCTGGATTGAGAACGCATTCCCAACAGGGATGACCATCCGGGCTCCCGGCTTGAGTTGGTCTACCAGCGGCTGGGGAATTTCAGGGGCTCCCGCGGTCACCAGGATTCCATCGAAGGGGCCGTGTTCGGGCCATCCCAGGTAACCATCACCAACCCGCAGCGACACGTTCGTTATCCCAAGCCGCGCGAGTCTCTCGGCCGCGGTTCGCCCCAGTTCGGGGATGATTTCGATACTGTAAACTTCTGCGACGAGCGCGGCGGCGACACCGGCCTGGTAGCCCGACCCAGTGCCGACTTCAAGAAGATGGTCGCCCGCTTCGGTCTGAACCAGTTCCGTCATCAGGGCCACGATATAGGGCTGCGAGATCGTCTGATCCAGACCAATGGGAAGCGGAGAGTCGTTGTAGGCTGAGGTTCGAAGCCGTGCGGGGACGAATTCGTGCCGGGGAACGGCCGTCATCGCTTCAAGAACCCGGGCGTCCCGTATTCCGCGGGAGACGATCTGCTCTTCGACCATCCGGCGGCGTGCCTGCTCGAAGCCTGTTTCCTCGCGCGGTGGCGACTGCTGAGCCCCGGCGTCCACCGCCACCCCACCCCCAGACACTGCAATCACCCACAGGAGCGCCGGCAACAACGTCCGCGACAGCAGCTTCGATCGAAACAGACAGGGTTGGATGAGCCCCGGATCAACAGGACAGCCAGGCTCGCCCGTGTCGGACTTCCGCGATCTGGCCTGAAGGTCAAGGTAGCGCAAAAACGTAAATGGCATTGTGGCCACCGGGCGTATTGAGTTCGGATGCAATCTGGAGAGGGATGCGGGTGCCGGCGCCGCCATCGCCGGTCAGGACTGCGACATATTGTGTTCCGTCGACTGCGTAGGTGATCGTACTCATCTGAATGATGCCCCCGAGGACGGTCTCCCACAGAACCTCTCCTGAGTCCGCATCAAATGCGCGGAATCTTCGATTCATGTCACCCCAGAAAACCACGTCTCCTGCGGTCGCCAGGACGGCCCCGTTGGTGGGGGCCGGTTGCGTATGGCGCCAAACGATCTCACCGGTCTCGACGTTCATCCTGGCCAGTCCCCCGAATTCATCGGGGTCCGCACCCGGACGCAGGATGCCGTTGCGGGGCCCGAATCCGGACCGGCTCCCTTCGTTTGCAGTCATGTCGAGACACTGGTCGTTGTACTGAATGTACAGCGAGTTCTGTTCCGGATGGTAGGCCATCGGCCAGTAACCCTTGGTGTTGTGAAAGCAGACGACGACCCGGTCCCCATCATTTTGGAACACCTTGTCCCAGTTAATGTAGGTCGCACCGGTTTCCACATCGATATGGGAGATGTGAAAGTCGGGGACATCGTAGGGAAATGGGGTCGCCCAGAGAAACTCTCCCGTTTCGCGGTCCAGGGCCCAGATTCCCCCGGGTTCTCCCACCGTGACCATCACATCGCGTTCCTCGCCTCGAGGCACGGCTGGATTGATCCACTTGACCGAGTCGGCGTCTGGATTGACAGGCGTTCGAAGCAGAATGCGTTCGTGGGTGTGATCGGCGTCCCAGTCGTCGCCGGGAAGGTGCTGGTAGTACCAGGCCAGTTCTCCGGTGTCGGGATCGAGCGCGACGGTCGAATTGCTGTACAGGTCGGCCGGGGCCGACCGGGATATGGCGTCAGGATCGCCCCCGTGGCGTCTCAGACGGGTATATGGGGTGGGGTTGGCAATGCCCCAATAGACCAGACGCCTTACGGGATCATAGGCCCCGGGCAACCCCCACGGGTTTGCAATGCGTTGATCTACGGGAACATTTCCCCAGGAGTCTCCTCCCGGCTCCCCGGGTGCGGGCGTCGTGTAAAACCGCCAGACTTCATCCCCGGTGCCTGCGTCGAGCGCGACGATAAAAGCGCGTCCGGTTCGATCGCTCTGAATTCCCGCCATCACCTTACCGTCGATTACATCGGGGCCCGAGCTGGAGTAGCCGCTCCCGGTTTCCCACCGCACGTTTCCCGTCGACGCGTCTACGGCCACGATAGCATTGTCCGGTGCGGCGTATATGACGACATCGTCGAAGATGGACATCGTGCGGCCCGCTCGCGAACGCGAGCCCGTCGGCAGCTCGCGACGGTATTCCCAGATCAGATCGCCTGTTGTGGCATCCAGGGCCTGTAGGCCTCCCGGGTTCGCCACGTACATTACGCCTCCATAAACCAGGGGTATATGCTCGAGAATACCCGCCGACATTCCTCGTGCCCAGGACATGCGGAGTTGGTCCACATTCTGCCTGTTTATCTGATCCAGCGGGCTGAAACGCTGCATGTCATATGTTCGGCTCATCATCAGCCAGTCGCCGGGATCCGGGTCCAGGTGCATCTCCCGGGTGACAGGCTCGAAATCTCTGACCTGGGCCATCACACTGAAAGATGTCGCTGCTACAACAGCGACGACAGCTATGACGATTGGCGACAGCGTTCTAGTCATACATCTCCTTGTATCCGGCTTCCGTTCCGTAAAAGATCTGTCCGTTCTAAATCTGACCCGCGGACGAATCTATCCTATCGACTCAAATCTACTAAGGGGGTCCGCTCAGTCGTTAGTTTCGCTTGTGAAATGAGGACCACAGGCTGATTCACCGGTGCATGGTTCAGCGGACGGTGCTCCAGCCGATGGAGGTCGGCGTAAGGCGCGTGCACCCGGTCACCGAGCGTGCCCGATTGAACCGGAGCATGCCGTTCGGTAGCAGATGAGGTGTGGGCGTATGGGGTGCCCGGCTGCCGCACGGAGATGCCAAATGTCCGTGCGACATCGTTTTTTGACCGGGACCGCGCCTCACAATCTCTAAGGGCTGAACCGGACGAAAGGTGCCTTCGATGGTCGGCAAGCGCGTGAGCGGATGCCGACGGAGGTCTCGCCCTCAAGATTGAGAGCTTTCGATTCCAGGCCCGCTCGCCGGTCCCCTGTTAGTTGCCCGGCGGAATAGCTTCGCGCCCTTCCAGCGGAGCCCCCGTGCCGGGGGAGCCGATAAACAGCTGTCGTCCGTCGGCCAGCGTGATGTTGGTGCCATTGGCCCGCATGGTTCCGTCCTTGGAACGGAATCCATTGACCTTGATCTCCGTTCCCGCCGGCAGGTCCGACCGCCTCAAACCGCGCCGGATCAGTGTGTTGGGGGTGCCCCCTTCGACCATCCACTGTTCGACAGTACCGTTGGGCTGTGTGACGTCCATGTAGATCCATGCATGAGGATTGACCCATGCCATCCGGGTGACGGTCCCCGTCAATTGGACGGGCCGATTACCGTCGAATTCCGAAGAAAAGGCGTGATGGGCCATAGCGGGTGCGGTGCCCAGAAACAAGAGACCGACAATGACGGCCATCACCAAGAGCGTATTTCGCATCACCTGTACCTCTGTGAGTTGAGTTGTCTAATTGTGTGCATCGCTGAATGTGGGATCAGTTTTGCGGCTGTCTTCGATACTGGCCCCAATTCATCTCCTCGATGTATTCGGCGCATTTGAATTCCAGAATCCGCATGTTCGGCTCCAGACGACGATAGAGCGGCATGCTGATGGTCCAGGGCCGCGTATAGACGTTTGGATCCTCGATCGTCGCCTCGTACATGATATGGGTCGCATCGATCGGGGTATAGCGTTCAACCACGTGAAGCCCCTCGCTGTAGAAATTCCCCGATCTGTCCAGCCAGTTCCCGAGAGGCGGCTCATCCGGCCGGAGGTCGGAGGCCGGCAGGAAACCGGTGACATCGACCACGAGTGTGTCCCCTTCCCAGCTGCCGTAGGACCATCCCAGCCACTGCTCGATCGGAAACTCCTCGGTGGGTTCGGTCATGCGGATATCGCGGCGGGCGTATGAATACTGGTAGATAATCAGGACCCGGTCCTTGTACTGGAGGATCTGGAACGGATGAGGCAGATACGTCACCCGGGGCACACCCGGGAGGAAGCAGTTCAGCTCGGTATCAAGTTCCGTCCAGTTTTCCCGGTTCTCGTTGCGTTTTTCCAGAGCCCACGCCTGGTAGGGGATCTCTCCTCCCTGGACCACGCCCAGGCCGGGTGGAATGGCGGCGATCGCGCCGAGCATGAGTCCTTCCGGCGGGGCCGGGCCGCCGGCCTGAGTTTCGAGGTTCCAGTATGCGGTGTTGAGGGTTTGCCAGAAACCGTTCAAGTCCGGCGTGCCGTCGGGCAACCGGGGTATTTCGCCTGCTGGCGCCTGAGCCGTGATCGCTGGCGCAGAAAACAGCAAGACAGCGGTCGTAACGGCGGCAGCGACAATCCGCAGCATCGAGCGGTTTCGCGGGTATAGCATCTGGTCGGCCTCCTCTTCTCTGTTCCGCCCGATCACTGCCGTCCCTCATTCGCGGCTTCTTCGGCGGCCTGTTCCCTCGCCTCGATCATGCGCTCACCCCTCAGGGCGGCGCCGACGCTGATGTCGCCCTCGACACAGGCGTACTCGAGCATCTGATAGTTGTCGTCCTTCACCCAGGGAAGCATGAAGGTCCAGGGTCGGGTCCAAGTCGTCGGATCATCGAGCGTGGCATAGTAATGCATCCGCGTCGGGCTGATGACGACGAAACGTTCGGTCAGACGGAAGTTCTCGAAGCTGACCCCTCTTTTGATGAAGGACGGTCCCGACGAAGCCCCGGGTGAGGTGGCCGGGCGGGCGCTGCCGGTCCCCATCTGCTTTTCCGAGAAGTTCCTCGTCTCGATGACGAGGGTATTGCCCTCCCAGTGACCACGGGAGTCCCCGTTCCACTGACGGATGTCGGGGTCCAGATGCGGACTCCCGTTAAGCGGGATAACGCGGGTGTCGAGCCGCTCGCGGACCATGACCACCCACCCGGGCGACTGCATAATCAACACGGCGCTGTTGTAATCCATTGGACCCTGCGGCGAGTGCGCCGCGATGCAACGCGACATGGTGCGGAAGTCTTCCCATGTTTCGTAGCGGCTCCGTCCCGGCGTATTCATTTCCGCTTCATGCGCCTCCAGCTTCGCCTGCGCTTCAGGCGTCAACTCAGGGATTCTCCCATCCGGCGGATCGACAACGAGCGACGTTCGGAGGTCCCTGACGAAGTCCCGATTGTTCCAGAAGTCGTTGTAGCCGGTCATATTCGGTGGCTCGCGGATCAACCAGGCGTCCCATTCTTCTTCGGTCAGGACCGGTTTCCCCTCATACACTTCCTGTCGTTCCATCGGGATCCTGCTCAGGGAGTCCCAGGTGCCCTGAAGGTCCGGATCGCCCCACGGCGTCCGGGGCGGGGTATACGATGTTGGGGGTGGAGGCCACTCCGCTGTAACAGCGTCCTCCGGGGCCTGGCCGGTGACCGGTAGCACCACCGACAACGCCGGCACAGTCAGCACCGCCAGCACGGTTCCTGCAATTAGAGCGCGATGAAACATCTAAGACCTCCAGTGAACGGACACGTCTGTCCTTGACTCGAGCAGTGCCCCTTGGCACTCCCCCTGATGCCTGTTGGCGTTTCCCTGTAGAAGTGCAAATTGTATGCCGTGAGTTTTGTGCTGTCAACGGTATGTCGGCCGGGTCGCTTCACACGCGGTCGACCCATTCCAGAGGGTCTCGCACACGCTACCATTCGGGGCCGGACAGGAGCGCCGCCGAAGGGATATCCTCAACCAGGCCTCCGCTCTTCGCCAGCTTCAGTTCAGATTCGGTTGGTCACTGCCCTGGTGCAGGTCCGATTCCCATGAACACGAACTTCTGGACCCGGTTCCCAGGGTGAACTTCGGCGGTGTACAGATTGCCCGTCGAATCCACAGCCATATGGTGGGGGCCCCGCACGACAAAATTTCCGGAGGTTCCGCTGTTGTCGCTGAACTGGTAGAGCACGTCGAGCGTCAACCGGTCGAGCACGACGACGCGCGCACCGCCGAAGTCGGCGACGTAGAGAAAGCGCTGCCCGGGATCGGGCGAGAGTGCCATCCCGGCGGCCGAGTTGCCCGGACCGCTCCGGTTGATGAACGCCTGCGTGACATAGCGGCCGTCGAGTGTGAACACCTGAACGCGACTGTTGGATCGGTCGGCCACATAGACCAAGCCATCGTTAGATACTTCAACGGCATGCGCGGTGTTGAACTGGTCCGGACCCGGCCCTGTCTCCTCCGGTCTCAGATTGTCCCGGTCCCCAGGCCCTGCCCGACGATCCGGGGGACGGGTGCCCGGGTTGGGGTGGGGTGTCCGGGCGTTTCTCAGCTGGTCGGGCGAATCCACCGGGATATTGCCATAGGCGCCCCACATGCGCTTGAAGGCCCCGGTGTCCGCGTCGAAGACAATCACACGCCGATTGATGTAGCCGTCGGAAACAAAGACCTCATTGGTTGCGCCATAGACAAACACATCGGTGGGCGCATACAGATTGTCCGTATCGTTGTTCCCCGTGCTCTGGTCCCTGCGACCGATCTGCATCACGAACTCCCCCCGGTTCGTGAACTTCAGCAGCATGTTGTCCGATCTTACGTTTCCCGGACCAGGTCCAGCCAATGCGGGACGGGCGCTCCCGCCGATCCAGACATTGTCCTCATCGTCGACGTATATACCGTGCTCCTGATCGGGCCAGTCATAGCCGTCACCCGGCCCGCCCCAACCTTGAATAAACTCACCGGTCGCATCGAATTCCAGAACCGGGGGCGCCGCAGTTTTGCCGGCCGGTTGCTCATAGAGCGATCCCACATAGCGGGGACGGTGCAGAACCCATACATGGTCGTGTTGATCGACGGCCACCGCCGACCCCTGCCCCAATACCCAATCCGGCGGGAGCTTCAACCACCCGGGTTCGACCTGAAACATCGGAGCTTCAGATGTACGCTGGACTCTCCCGGCTTCGCCCGGCATGCGCTGGTGCATGACCACAACGATCACCAGCAAAGAAGTGACCAGGCCCGTCCAATACCTTCGCTGCATCGTCGCTCTCCCTGATTTTGCGACTTGTTTGTTCACCGGCTTGTCGTCAATCGGGCCACCGGTTGTTTCATTCGGGCCACCGGCATTTCTTCACTCAGACACCGGTCTCGCCGCAAGTCTATCGCAGGCTTCTCATGGCGGTGGACAACTTTCTGCCGGAGTCACCGCCTTCCCCCCAAGCCCCTGATGATGGCCCCGCATGAAGGCGCTGATGTCACGCGCCGCTTGACGCGGGCATAGGGCTATGACACATTACGGCCCCTGTCCCGATTTTCGAACTCGGCAAGATTGTCCGGGTTTCGCTGTCGGCGCCGCCGATGAGGAGGCACCTTGGAGCTCCCACGATTTTTCATGGTGATCGAAGAAAGCGGTCTGAGCATATGGCTCCGGGAATCGACATCGCTGTTCGCGTTCTGGTTCGTTCTCTCCATTCACGCGATCGGTATGGCCTTGCTCGTTGGCGCAAGCGGGGTCATCGCACTGCGCATTCTGGGCGTCGCGAGGGACCTCCCTCTGGCTCCGCTCAAGGGTCTGTACCGCGTTATATGGGTCGGCTTCTGGATCCAGGTGGTATCCGGCACTTTCCTGCTGATTGCTTATCCGACCAAATCCCTGACAAATCTCGATTTCTATCTCAAGCTGGCATTCATCGGATTCGCCATGGCGATGATGCAGATGCTGAAGAAGCGCGTCTTCGCTGACCGCGGCCTGGGCGAAGCCGCCCTGATGGCTGAAGGCCGGACCTTTGCGGCGTGGTCGTTGGTCTTGTGGGTTGGCGCCGTGACTGCCGGCCGCCTGCTCGCATACACGGCCACCTATATCAGCTACCTCGGCTAAGAGGATTCACCGATGTACCTGGCACACATACACCTGCTGCTGAATCACTGGCCCATCATCGGCTCGTTCATCGGCCTTGGGCTGCTGGTTGTTTCCCTCATTGCCAACAGCGATCACCTGAAGCAAGCCAGCCTTGGACTGCTCGCCCTCATCGCGCTCCTGGCGATCCCGACCTATATGAGCGGCAATGCGGCCCTGGAGGTGCTCGTCGAAGTCCCCCGCCCGTTAGATGCCCAGATTCAAGCCCACCAGGGTGCGGCGCTCCTGGCACTCCTGTTCATGGAGATTACGGGCGCCCTCGCTCTGGTGGGACTGTGGCGGTTCAGTCGGGCGTCACACCCGACGCCGGATCGGCCGGCACGCTGGATCGTGCCGGCAGTCCTGCTGTCGTCGATCGTCACGGTCGGCCTCATGGCAATCACCGGGAACACGGGTGGCGGAATCCGCCATCCTGAGATTATCTCCAGCGAGGACGTGGTATCGATGGTGGGGACCACCGGCTACAAGATTATCCCCGTCGTGGGATTCTGGGTCACCGAATACTCCCGGTGGGTGTGGCCCATCCTGGAGACCTTTCACTTCATAGGTCTGATTTTGATCGCCGCGGCCGTGGGCGCACTCAATTTCCGCCTGCTGGGACTGCTGAAGCAACTGCCGGCAGCTCCCCTGCACCGGTTCATACCCTGGGGAATCGCCGGGTTCGTTATCAATGTCATCACCGGCTTGCTCTTCTTTATCAGCCTTCCCTATTTTTATGTCTTCAACATCAATGTGCATCTCAAGATGCTGGTGATCTTGCTTGCGGGAGCGCATCTGTTGTTGTTCTACTGCACCAGCGCGTTCCGCGCGTGGGCCGACCTCGGGCCCGGGGAAAACGCACCGCCGTTCGCCAAAATTGTCGCGGCGAGTTCGATGTTCCTGTGGCTGGCGATCATTGTCCTCGGCCGCTACCTGCCGTTTACCGAGGAGTCGCTCAGGTGAGTTTGCAGTCGCATCTGCGGCCCATTATCGCGCAGGACGGCTTCAGAGAATCGAGTTCGCGAGTCGTGGAATGAGGCGAACGGCGTTGTCGCGATCGATGTCCCGGAGGTCTCCCTCGTCGAACAGGTTCAGCGACCGCAAGGCGTCGGCCGTGCCCTGGATCGTCCCGCCCGGAGGAAAGTCGGTCCCGAACACGACGTGGTCCGAGCCCACGAGTTCCAGCAGCGACACCAGCGCGCCGCGATTTGTGGCTCCCGCTGTGTCGTAGTAGAACTGGGCCGCCTGCTGGATGAAGCCGTTGGGCAGGCGATCCTGGGCACGGCGCGAGGCGCGGTCGATCCGGCCGGCAAGGAACGGCACCGACCCGCCCGCATGCGACCAGATGAAGCGGATATTGGGAAACATCGCGGCGTCGCCGCTGAAGCTGACGCCGATGATGGCCCGCGTCGTGTCGGTTCCGTATTCGATGCTGCCCGCCCCCACGCCGTAAGAAAGATTCCGGCAGCAGTTCGCCGCCGTCGGGTGGACGTGGACGACGGCGTTGCGGCGGTTGAGTTCCTCCATGACGGGCCTGAATGCGGAGTTTCCGAGCCAGGTGTTCTCGTCGTAGCTCGTCATGAGGCCGATTCCGTCGACGTTCAGCGTGTCGTAGGCATATTCGATTTCAGCCAGCGTCGCATCGACGTCGGGCAGGGGCATGGCCGCGAACAGGCCAAACCGGGTTGGGTAGTCGGCGACGAGCTGGGCGCCGTATTCGTTGCACGCGCGGGCCAGGCGCCGCGTCGTTCCGCGGTCGCCGAAGTAGAGACCGGGGTTCGTGATCGAGATTACGGCGGCCGCGCAGTCGCCCCGGTCCATGTCTTCGATCGAGTGCTCGGGGAGCCACATGGGGTTCGCCGGGTTCAGCAGCGGGCGCCCTCTCACCTCGGCAATCCAGGCAGGGGGCGAAAAGTGATGATGCACGTCGATCCGGTTGGCCCGGGCGGAGGCGTCCTGGCCGAAGAGTGCTGGCGGATCGAGCGTCGATGTAGCGGCCAACCCGATCGACGCGAGGGCCGTCGTCAGGAAACTTCGTCGATCAACGTCCGTCATACCTCACCTCCGATTAGTGCGCTCCAACCTGGCCCGCCCCTGAACCGGTGACTCCCCGGCGAGTCCTCGCTGGCTCCGCCGAGGCTGGCTCCCCCGAGCCAGTCTATCGGCATCAGGCCGATAAGTTAAGCAAAACACGCGGGGTTCGCCGTGCATGGGCTGGCCAGGCGCACGGCGTGCCGTATGCAAGCTTCGATGAACCTGCAAGCAGGTGGATCGGCTCTTGTACCTGGACGTCCAACGAGCAGTCGAACTCCCCCAGACCGCCAACGGCGTTCAGCGAGAGTCAGCCTGCGCTACGCTGGTCCCTGCTCGCCCGGAAGTTGATCCCGAGTGTGCCAAACTGCGCTGCACTGGACTGCTGCGGCGCACCGCTGAAGACGTCGTCCCGCCACGTAATCTCGAAATCGGTGAAGCCTGCTTCTCGAACCACCGCCTCGAGCTCTGCTTCCAGCAGAGCGCCCGCGATTCAGCCAGTCCAGAGATCGATTCTGTCTTTCGCAGCTTGAGGCACGACCTTTTGAACGAGGATGTCACCGATCTGGAGTCTACCGCCGGTCTTGAGCACCCGGGCCATTTCAGCCAGCGCTGCTGTTTTGTCCGGCATCAGGTTGAGCACGCCATTGGAAATGACCACATCGGCCCAAGCATCGGGGACCGGAATGGATTCGCCATACCCTTTCCGAAACTCCACATTCTCGATTCCGGAGGCACTGGCGCTCGCCCTCGCCTTGTCCAGCATGGCCTGGGTCATGTCGAGCCCAACGACCTGTCCGTTGGGAACCACCATCCTCGAAGCAATGAGGCTGTCAATGCCGGCGCCACAGCCGACATCCACCACTCGTTCACCTGGCCTGAGCGCTCCCATGCTGAAGGGATTGCCAGTTCCCGCAAACGACTCAATCGAACCTTCGGGGATTCGGGTCAGCCACTCCTCAGCGTATCCCAGCCGCTGGGCCAGAGGATGACCCGTATGGAAATGAAAACCACGCTTCGGTTCACAAGCCACCACCTCGTATTCTCTCTGAATGGCATTGCGCAGAGCGTGCTGGTCAAGAGCCGGTGGGCTTGTTGTCATCCTCTACCTCGCTATGGATTCTAATATGGAAGCCACCATCGAGGGCCGCCTCTCAGCTGAGGGAGATGACTTCTTGATGCCGTTTTGAAGGCGCTGAAACCTGGGCCCGCTCCGAAAAGGCAGATTCAACCCGATCGGTTCCAATAGAACCGGCGCGAGGGTTGGCAGACCGCTTACCGCTCCAGATTGTCCGGATTCGAGCCTCCGAGAAATATGCTGGATCCATCAGACAACGTAATGCTCCCGCCGTTGGCCCGCTTCAGTCCTTCGTACTTGGCCCGGTATCCCCGAACCGTGACCTCTGTTCCGATGGGCAGAGAATCCCGCGTAAATCCTCGCCTGTACAATGAGTTCGGAGCGCCGGCTTCGATTTCCCAGGATTCCGTCGTGCCGTCGTCGAGTCTCACGTCTATGGTGATCCAACTGTGCGGATTTATGAGTTCAACCTTCGTGATCGTCCCATGGAACTCGACTGGCAGGGTGGAGTCATACTCCGCGGCAAACGCATGATGTGCTCCGGCCGGCGCCACTGTCAGGAGCAGGAAGCTACACAAGCCGAGAAGCCCAACAGGCATTTTCTTGATTCGCATCCGATCAACCTCCTTTAGTTGGTCACAACTGGGGTCACGGCGATTCTCGCTATTGACGTCGACCGGGCCTACAACAGCGCAATCTTCTTCACTGTTGGGCCTGCTCAAGCCGCGCGCGCGATCCCTTGAGCGTGCCCTCCATCATTCTGTAGTTCCCCTCATGACAGGCAAACTCATAAATATGCTCCGGAAGCTGATACTGGTCATCGCTCTTCCAGGGTAGTACGAAGGTCCAGGGTTCGGTCCACGTCGTAGGATCGTCGACCGTCACTTCGTATTGAACCGTGTTCTCGTCGATCCTCGTGAAGCGTTCCACAAACTCCATGTCGCCCATGGGAAGCAGCGTTCCCCTGAGGAGTTGCTTGTCCGTCAAATTGGTCAAGTGGACAACCAGCGTGTCGCCCTCCCAGTGACCCCGTGAACTGCCATTCCACTGCCGAATGTTCGGGTCCAACGCCGGACCTCCGTCCAGGGGGATTATCCGAGCATCGTGCATGCTCTCGTACTGAAGCACCACATACCCGGGAGTCTGCAGAATCTGAACCCCATGGTTGTACGTTGCCCCGGTTCGCGGCATGGGACGCGCCACGCAACGGATGTAGCCGGAAAGGTCGTTCCAGGAGTTATACACCAGGTCCAGAACCGCCTCACCCTCCCGAACTATCGATACGCGCCGCGACTCTTCCTCAGCTCTTCGCTCGGCTTCGAGTTGCTGCGCCTCGGGCGTTAGCGGAGGTATCCGCCCGTTTGGCGGATCGACAACCAGCGATGTGCGGTTGGTTCGCCTTCCGCCTTCGCCCGTCGTCCAGGCACTGCCATAGGCGATGGGCGGGGGACCATCGGAGGGACGTGCACGGGCTGCATCCCGCGACGCTGCCTGCGCTTCCATTTCAGTCAACTCGGCCTCGCTGTAGAACTCCTGGGTCCCCAGCGCTTCGGGTCGTTCCAGTGGCGTCGGTGTCGAGAAGGTGTACACGCCCTGCAGGTCCGGGTCCCCCCACGGTGTCCGTTTCGACCCACTGTCAGGAGCCTGACCGGCAAGAGGTGTCGCTACCAGCAGGACGAGAGCAACGAAGGTCGTCAGTATCCCCGTTCGTGTAATAACTCGATCAGTCATCTGATAACTCCTGTCTGTTCGCGCCAACCCCAGCTCAGTCGTTCGCGTCCTCGATCAAATGCCCGTACATAAAATCTTCGGCGAATTCTACGCACTTGAATTCCAGGAGTTCCGCATTTCCTTCGATGCGCCGATAGAGTGGCATGCGGATGGTCCATGGCCGTGTAAACACGTTCGGGTCCTCGATCGTCGCTTCGTACATCAGGTGATTCGGACTGATCGGAGTGTAACGCTCCACTACATGGACGGCGTCGCTATAGAAGTTACCCGCACGGTCGAGCCACGTCCGGCCAAGCTGATCCGTTACCTCGACCACCAGTGAATCTCCGTCCCAGCGGCCGATCGACCAGCCCATCCATGACACATTGGGACTCGGTGGCTGGCGGTCGAGATGGATTTGCCGGGTTGCACTCGCATATTCATAGGAAATCAGGATCAGGCCCGGTGTATGGAAAATCTGGAACGGAAAGGGCATGTAGGTCGCGCGCGGTACTCCCGGAAGATAGCATTTGGCCTCCGGATCGCCAGCCGTTTCATTGGTGCGAAGGTCCACCGGCCGAGTGAATCGCTCCTCGAAGTTTTGTCTCTGTTTTTCTGCGGCCCACGGCTGATACGGAATCTCGTTGCCCTCGATGACGCCCTTCCCTGCCGGCACTGCCCCAATCGCACCGAGGGAGTCGGGGAACGCGGAAGGTGCCGCGCCATGGGGCCGGATGTCCCAATGGGCCGTGTTGAGAGCCTGCCAGATACCGTTCAGAGACGGGTTCTCTGTTCCAACCAGACGTGGCGCCCGATAAGATGCGTCCTGAGCGGCGGCCGGATCGACCGCAATCGCGAGGCCCCCCATCACGGTGGCAGCAACGATCGCAATGAACACGGTTCCAGTCTCAATCCGCATACAGCGACTCCATTGTCTAGTGGACCCTCTTCTTAGCAGGTGAGTGTACACCGGGCCTCAAATGAAACGAAGCCGTTTCGAGTCGGGTGAATAGACGGAGTACATGAGCCATGATCAACCGTGATGTGGGTCCCTGAAGCTGGCTTACGAAGAGACCAATCGAGGGTCCAATGCAGCATGGAGCCGTGGCTCCCGGCTCTGGCCACACCCCGCCCATACACACCTGCACCGCGTTGATCGGGGATCTCCCAGGGACCGAATCTTAGCAGAACGTGACAGAAATTTGGACCGGCGGGGGTCCATCTCAGCCATAGCGGGCGACCCTGAGTTCCGACCTGGAAGATCTGGCTGAATTATGCGAGGCCGGGGATTTGAGATCCATCAAGCAATCACATGCCTGGGTCAGGCCTACGCTACGTTTTGTAGGATTCGGTGCAGCAAGACTTCACGTCGACGGTCGTGAAGATGGGATCCCCTCTATGTGGCAGTGTCCGACGTGCACTGCCCGGTACGGTTCGGGCAGGAGTCGGCTCATCCCGCAGTCATTCGTAATGGAATGTAGTAAAACCGTATGCCAATCCACGACAATCCAAAGCGGGCGGTTCCCGACGCCTTGACAACGATGAGCAACCCACCATAATCAATCGGATCGGCCAGTCTTCATGGGCGCAGTGTCTGACGAGCGGCATCGCACAGCGGCCACCGTTAATCTCTGGAAGCCGCGAACGGAAAGTATCCTCGTAGTGAAACATTGGACATGCGCTGTGGTTTTTCTGTTCACGGTGGGGATTTTTCTGCCTCCGCTTGCGGAGAGTCAGCGGACGGTGGTTGAGGGATCCGAGCAGACGCTGAATCCCCGTGTACGGCGGATCGCACCGCCCCCCGCCGAGCAGGTACCCGCTGGCAGCGCCTCGACGTCGCCGGGCGACCGCCGCTCGATGGAGGCCATACGGATGACGCCCGGCGAGTCGATCACGCTGGACGGATCGCTGGATGAAAACGTCTGGATGCGCGCCGTGCCGGCGACGAACTTCCTGCAGCGCGATCCCGACAACGGCGAACCCGCCACCGAGCAGACGGAAGTACGTTTCGTCTTCGACGCCGACAAGCTCTACATGGGGGTGACGCTGTTCGATTCGGAGCCGGACCGGCTGATTTACTACCAGATGGAACGGGATGGGTTCCTGCCCTCCGACGACAAGCTGCAGTGGGCGATTGACACTTTCAATGACGGCCAGAGCGCCTATTGGTGGGAAATGAACCCATTGGGTTCGATGGCCGACTCTTTGAGAGGCCCGAACAATACGAACAACCGGGAGTGGGACGGAATCTGGGACGCGCGCTCAGCGCGCAGCGACATCGGGTGGACACTTGAAATAGAAGTCCCGTTTCGCACGATGAACTTCAACCCGAACAGCGAAGGGTGGGGTGTCAACTTCCAGCGGACGGTCGCGCGCAAAAACGAGGTGAGCCTGTGGATGGGGTGGCTGCGCAACCAGGGGCTGAACAGGATGAGCAATGCGGGCCTGCTGACCGGTATCGAGAATGTGTCCCAGGGCCGCGGCCTCGACATCAAGCCTTACCTGGTGGGCACATCAGAGTCGTTCCCCGGTCGGGGTAACGCCCCCACCCAGAACAGTGCCGAGGTCGGCGTCGATCTCTTCTACAACATCACGCCGAGTCTCCGGGCGAATCTCACGTTGAACACAGACTTTGCCCAGGCTGAGGTCGACGCGCGCCAGATCAACCTTACCCGATTCTCATTGCTGTTTCCGGAACAGCGTGATTTCTTCCTCGACGGCGCGCTCTTCTTTGATTTCGCATCCGGCGGTGACCGGGCCCTGATTCCTTTTCAGAGCCGCAGGATCGGACTCGACGAAGAGAACAGGCCGCAACGGATCAACTTCGGCGGCAAACTGACCGGCCAGGCCGGTGCGTTCGACATCGGATTCCTCCAGGTTCAGACCGGCGACGAGACCGGACAGGTCGGGGGGGGCTCGCTAGGAGAGGACTTCAGCATCGTCCGCATGAGGCGGCGGATGTTCAGGGAATCCTACTTCGGCGGTATCTACACGCTCCGTCGCACACGCGGTGGCAACGCCGACAACCGTCAGACCATTGGCTTCGACATGCATCTGGCGACCTCCACATTTCTTGGCTCCGATAACTTAAGCGCGACGGGATATTTTCTCCACACGACGAATCCCATCGATACCGTCGGCAAGAACCGTGCCTTTGGCGCCGTACTCGCCTATCCGAACGATCCGCTCAGCCTTCAGGTTGGGGTCCGGGAGATTCAGGAAAATTACGACGCTGCGATCGGATTCAATCGCCGAACCGGTTTTCGAAGCGTCACCCCGGAGATTAACTTCGCTCCCCGGCCGCGCCAGCATCCCTGGATCCGCCGCTTCAATTTCGGAACACGGATGGACGTATTTCTGGACCCCCTCGACAACCGGTTGTTGACCCGGGAGGTCGACATCACCGCGGTCGAAGTCGAAACGCACCGGCAGGATTCGATTCAATTTCACGTCCTCCCGACCTACGAGTTGCTCGATCGGGATTTCAGTATCGCGCCTGAAGTAACGCTCCCCGCCGGCGAGGGCTACAGCTTTACCCGCTACCGCATCCAGGGACGGACAACGAGCCGGAGACCCCTTGCCCTGTCGCCGCAGCTGGAGTGGGGCAAGTTCTTCTCGGGCGACCGGTTGCGACTCAACATGACGGTCAACTACCGCGCTGCGCCCGGAAAGATGTTCACCTTCAGCAGTGAATGGAACCGTGTGTCGCTGGCGGAAGGTCAGTTCTACACCAAATTGTACCGGGCGATCATTGAGACGCAGTTCAACCCCAGAATCACGCTCGTCAACAACCTGCAGTACGACACGCAGAGCGCCGTCATCGGCTGGCAGTCGCGCTTTCGGTGGATTATCCGCCCGGGCAGCGATTTGTATTTCGTCTACATCCACAACTGGCTGGACGATCCGGTCACCGGTGAGACCTACACCCTGGACCGCCGACTGTCTTCAAAGATAATGTATACCCACAGGTTCTGACCCGTTCACCCGAGGTCGCTGATGTCTTCCATATCACGCCGTTCCGTCCTCCAGGCTCTGTTGGCGTCCGCGTTTGCCGCGAGAACGACAGTCGGACGGACCCCGGCGCAGCAGGCCCCGAAGCCCCTGGCGAACGACGCCGTCACCAGCGATTGGCCATCCTTTCTTGGCCCGACACACAATGGCGTTTCCACCGAGACGCGGCTGAGCCGAGAACTGCCTCCTCCCCTGATCTGGGAGTTTCCCAAGGGCACCGGATACACGTCTCCGGCAGTTGCCGCCGAGTACCTGGTGCTGGTGCATCGAGTGGGGGACGAGGAGATCGTCGAATGTCTCGGCTCCGAGACAGGTGTGAGCCGGTGGCAGTTTAGATACGCGACCGCCTTTGAGGACCGGTACGGGTACAACAACGGTCCACGGTCGAGTCCCGTTATTGACTGCGGGCGAGTTTTCACGATGGGAGCTGAAAGGAAGCTGCATTGCCTGGAACTCGCATCAGGGGAACCGATCTGGAGTCGCGACTTGCGTGCGGATTACACCGTGACACAGGACTTTTTTGGGACCGCCTCCACTCCACTCGTGGAAGGTCCGCTCCTGATTGTCAACGTGGGAGCGGCGGGCGGACCGTCAGTGGTGGGATTCGACAAGACGACGGGAAACGAGGTGTGGCGCGCCGGCACCGAATGGGGCCCCAGCTACGCTTCGCCGGTTCCTGCCCTGGTGCATGGAAGCCGCCGAGTCTTCGTCTTCGCGGGTGGAGAATCCAGCCCCCCGTCTGGCGGCCTCATGTCGATCGATCCCCGTACGGGACTTCTGGATTTCATATTCCCCTGGAGAAGCCGCACCTTCGAGTCGGTCAATGCTT
Organism: Terriglobia bacterium; assembly: GCA_965263045.1. Taxonomy (GTDB): domain Bacteria; phylum Acidobacteriota; class Terriglobia; order 20CM-2-55-15; family 20CM-2-55-15. Next base: position 575,803 of record CBDHGK010000041.1, on the reverse strand, counting down.
CCTGTCCGGTGGTGTTCGACAACAAGGCGTTCATTTCCGCGAGCTACCGAACTGGAAGCGCGCTGGTGGAAGTACGACCGGACTTCACCCACCGAGTGGTCTGGACGACCCAGGAGTTCGGACTCCATTTCAATACGGCGATCCATCGCGATGGCTACCTGTACGGATTCGATGGCCGGAACCAGGGGGACGCCTCGCTGGCATGCGTGGATGCGGCAACGGGACGCGTCGTATGGCGCGAAACGCCGGAGTGGCCGGAAACTATCGGTAGGCGAAACCTCATCGCCGGCACTTACCGCGGATCGCTGATGGCCGTTGACGGGGCGTTCCTGTGCCTGGGCGAGCTGGGGCACCTGCTCTGGTTGAACCTGTCCCCTGAGGGTTACGAGGAAGTATCCAGGGCGTGGCTGTTCCGGGCTCGCGAATCCTGGACACTGCCGGTGCTCAGCCACGGCCTGATGTATGTCGCGCAGAACGCGAGGGGCCTATTGCGGGAATCAGATCCGCGGCTGCTCTGCTATGACCTCCGGGCCTAGCAGGGCTCTGTCAGTCTCCTTCAAGAAAGAGTGTTGCCTCGATCCGTTGAGGTGGCAGGACAACGCTGAAGTACGGAATCGCTGGGCCGGTTTCTGTCCCTCGCCTTGCGGCAACCCTTGAAAACTGACGAACGCACCCGATGTCAGGAGAGCGCTAGCCCGCATAGATCACCAATCGACGCGTGATTGCGATTTTGCGTAAAAGAACCCTGGGTGGGCGCGAGATGGTGTGGGGGGAGCGTCTCAGGGTGAATTGACGAGTTTTTGGCGATGTGAGAAGCGGATTTTCGTGCTCAATAGAGCGTTGACGATCGCGATCAGACACACCTCGGCTCGGACTGGGTAAGCGAATCGATTTCAGGGACGAAGCCGCAGCGTCGGTGTCAGCATCGCAGTGGCATTGTTTGTAGGTTGCGGACAACGGCGGCATAGACCTCGGCGTAAGGACAGGCTTCAGCCATCGACACCCAGACGTTTCGGACCGTGAACCGGATGCGGGCACCGATCTTGAGCAGCTTCAGCCGGATCGTGCCGCATTGAGCGCGCGCCAGTTCGGTGCCCTGGAGCCCGAGTCGACGCAGGGCCTGCATGATCATGTAGGCGGCCGAAGACAGATACAGTCGGAGTTGATTGGCGCGCATGGTGGCCGCGCTGGTGCGGTCGGCAAACAGATCCAGTTGTTGCTCTTTGATCCGGTTCTCCATGTCGCCGCGCGCACAGTAGAGATCTTCATATAGCGCACGGGCCTCCCAACGTTGCGGTGTGAGGGAGGTGACGATGAATCGGGGATTGGCGCCCTTGGCCAGAACCTCGGCCTTGCCCACGACGCGCCGTTGCTGGCTCCAACTGTCTCGTGTGCGATAGCGGAAGTCCTTAAATATCCGTGCCGATTTACCGGTGGATTCAAACTCCGATTTCGCCTGAGCCATGGATTCAGCGATGACCTCCTGGAGTCGCTCGTTCTTGGCCAATCCCACCACGTAATCCACCTGATGGGATTCACACCAGGTCAATAAATCATCTCTGCAAAAACCCGAGTCGCCACGGACGATGATCGACACATCCGGCCAGCTCTTCCGGATCTGTCCGATGATGCGGGTCAGCTCCTCAACCGATCCGGCCGCGCCATCGATGTTGGAGCGTCGCAATCGGGCGCACAGCAGATGCTCACCCGAGAAGATATACAACGGCAAATAACAGTAGTTGCCGTAATAGCCATGAAAGAATCGTCCCTCCTGTTGCCCGTGGATCGGATCGTCGGTGGCATCGAGGTCCAGAATGATTTCTTCAGGCGCCGATTCATAGGCTGCGATGAATGCATCGACCATCCAGCGGTCAATCTGGTCGGCATCCATCGCAATTTTCTTGTATCGTTCCTCCGCCCCCACTTCGGCACCGGTCAACTCCAGCCGATTCAGCGTGCACTTGCCCGCCAGCGCCTTTCCCCGGTCGCTGGCTTGCCGCCGGTTGCCTCCCAGCGGATCGGCCTTATCGATGGCCACGGCGAGCATCGGATCGGTGCGTAGTTGGTCGTGATCGTTCAGGTCTTCATATCCCAGACACAGGCCATACACCCGTTGCCCAATCAATTCCTTCACCGTGTGCTCGATCAATCGCGGGTCCCGATGATCGGCGAAACATTCGGCAAGTCCCCCGACCAGTCCGGTTCGTTTTTCGACTTCCCTCAACAGCAGGACACCCGCGTCGGATGTGATCTTCCCTCCGTCGAATCGAGCCTTCACTTTTCGTTGATTAAGTCCGTGAAATTCGAACGTGGTTTGGTTACACTCTGTCGTCATAAGGGCCGCCTTTGTTTGGTTGCTAAAACGTCTTCGACAAACGCTTTATGCCAAACAGGGCGGCCTTTTCTGGTCCATCTGGTGATTTATGCGGGCTAGCAGCCCGTGGCAGAAGTCTCGCGGGCCGCGCGCAGGGGTCTTCGGGTTGCAGTCGCGAAGTGGGGAGCGGAACGATGTCTTTTCATCGTGACCGACGAGGGACAAAGCCTGTGGCCCGACCCCCCCTGCGCCCAAAGGGTTACGGCGAAACGGGGCCCGCGAGACTTCTGCCACGGGCTGCTATCTTGCGCGGCCCATGAATCCCTGGGCAATCGTGTCGATTTTGTAAATGGCCTTGGCGTTGTTTCTCACACCGTCAGGGGTTCTGTACTCGCTGCCGTCGGGGAGCTTCATGCCCCCGCCTTTGGCGTAGAGCACCATCTTGTCGGGCCCGGAAAACGCCGCGCTCGATGCTGACCGTGGGAGAGGAATCGTGCCCAGATGCTGGCCCTGGGGATTGAATACCTGAATACCGGAAGCTCCTGCGGTGACATACAGACGACTCTCGGAGTCGACAAACAGGCCGTCTCCATTCGCTCCGTCCTCCAGGGTGGCAAAGGTCCGCATACTTGTAGTGGCGCCTTCGGGCCCGACATCGTAAACCACAATCGTGTTGCCATTCGTCAGGTAGAGCGTGTTCTCATCGGGGCTCAGGATCATCCCGTTTGTTCTCACTTGGTCCAGGTCTGCCACCAGGCTCACTTCACCGGCCGGATTGACGTAGTAAGTTCCCTCAGCGTCCGCGAAGTATGCGCCCCCTCTGGAATCCACGGCGATATCGCCCCGCATGCGCCAGAATGTCTGACCCTCGTAGTCGCTCGCCAGGACTTCACGTACGGGATGGAGGACGACCAATCGGGCCGGCTCATGACATTCTTCGGGTTTCCCGCCCGGATCCGAGCAGGTCCTTTCCGCCCCGATGAGGCGGCCCTGACTGTCGATGCTCAGGCCTCCGGTGCCGTTGGTATCGCTGACAAAGATTGAGAAGTTGTCGTTCGGATCGAGCATACCCACGGTACTGGGCTGCTCCTGTGCAAACAGGATCCCGCCGTCTGCTGTACTGACGAGGCCGTCGGCGTTGTCAGGTCCTTGCCACACGAGTTCCCATTGGGCTCCGGCGGCGATGACGCCGGGTATGGCGGTCACCGTCACTTCCTTTTCAGCGGCCGGCTGCGGGAACTGCCGCCCCGCGCCGGTGTCTTGTTGTTGGGCGGGCGTCGTGCAACCGAGAAAAAGAGCTGACCCAAGTAAACAGTAACCGACTACACATGCTGCTTTGAACTTCATAAACTCTCCAGGAAATGTCTTGATCACAACCCCACGCCCGAATTTGGTGTGGGGTTGCACTGGATGAATAAGACTACAGGCGGGAATTCACGTCAATCAGAGAGTCACATCCCGATGCAGGCGACGATACATTCCCTGGAATCGATACAGGCCTCTTTCAGGAAGGATGGCATGGGAATTCCGGGGTTGGAGCGCCTGTCTCTAGCGACGGCTATGGGATCGACATCCCTTCCTTGAGTTCCTTAAACCACTTCGGCGATGAAGTGTGTATTCTTGGACCCGATCATATGGATGATATGAAGGAAATCGGGAACGGCGGCAGATGGCTCCGAATGCAAGTGCCCTCAGTCACAGACCATCTGGAAATCTGCCTCGTTCCAGGGATTTCCAGGGAAGAAAGTAATGTCTTCGCAGCAAGATAACGAAGCATCCGGGAGTAGAGCCTTCAAGCTCTTTTTGCGCATCCTGGCGGGGCCCCTGGTCTTCCTGATAGTTCAGAACCTTTCCCTGCCTGGTCTGGAAGCCGGGCCTCATTTCGCTCTCAGCTGTTACGGCTGGGTCGTGGCCTGGTGGGCGACCATGCCGATCCCCTGGGCGATCACCGGATTCCTGCCCCTGATAATGTTTCCGCTCGGAGGAGTCATGCCCTTCCGCGATGTCGCGGGGCTCTACGGCCAGCGGGTATTCCCATTTCTCCTCGGAATAATGCTATTCGGGCACGCTTTCCGAAAATACGGTCTCGCCAGGAGAATGGCAATGAACGTGTTGAGCATTCCCGGGGTGGCACGATCAGGCCCACGCCTGATCCTGATGATTATCGTGGTGACGGCGATTCTATCGGCCCTCGTCGATGACGCGGCTGCGGTCGCGATCATGATCCCGATCGCCTTGTCGGTGGCCCGATTCGCAGGTGATACGACCAGCGGTAAAACGCCCCGGCTGATGGAAGCCTCCTGTCTGGCGGTGCTTTATGGTTCTGCATCAGGCGGTATGGCAACCCCGGCGGGCGTGCCTTTTAATCCACTGGCGATTTCCCTTCTGGATCAATTGACGGAATACCAGGTGACGTTCGCCCAGTGGACTCTCACCGGAGTCATCCTTGCGGTCGCAACTGTTCCCGTCTATTACATGGTTTTGCGATTCATGTCACCCCCCGAAGTGGACACCATTCGTGACGGAACAGCGTATTTCAGCGAAGCGAAGAAAGCCCTCGGTCCAATGGGCCGGGGTGAAAAGAACGTTCTTTTCGTCTTGATTGTCATGATCGTCCTCTGGTTCCTGCCGGCTGTCGTCACAGTAAGCTTCCTCGATATCTGGTTCGTTCCCCCGGTGGCCATGGTGCTTCTTTTTCTTCTCCCGGTTGACGCTGGCAAGGGCGAAATGACGCTCGGTACCAAAGATGTCCAGGAAGGGGTTCTGTGGAACGTCCTGTTCCTGGTGGTCAGCGGTACCGCGATTGCAAGTGGACTGGCAAGCCTGGGAATAACAGACTGGATTGGGAGCATTATCGCACCCGGCGCGTCGGCCGCAATGCTGCCGTGGCTGGCTGGGCTCATTACCCCAATCTTGAGCCACCTCACCAGCGGTACGGCGACGACATCGATGGTTTCCACCGTTCTGTTCCCGATGGCCAGCGACCTGGGCTACAACGCCGCGATTCTGGCCCGGATCATCGCTGGAACCGCACTGGCCGTTTCATTTCCCTGGTCGGGAGCAGGGGCGGGAACGGCGTTCGCCTCAGGCGCAATCAGCTTTGGCACGATGTTCAGGATCGGCGTTGTCGCCACAACCCTGACCATGATCGTCATCACAGTCCTGAGCATCGTGCTGGTACCCGCGCTGGGTGCGTTTACAACGCCTTAACAGCCCGTGGCAGAAGTGGCATCAATCTCAATGGACGCGCGCAGGGGTCTTCGGGTTGCAGACGCAAAGTGAGGAACGGGCACCGAGGTTTGAAACCGAGGCCGCGGGCGCTGTTTTTTCATCGCGACCGCTTCCCGCCTTGGCGGTTATCACATCTCCGTATGAGTGACTATGCAGGACTTGGAATCAACACAGAGCTATTCCAGGAAGCATCGTGTGGAAACTCTGGGTAGGGGACGGGCACCCGTTCCTTACAGTTCTTCAAACCAGACGTCCATGAGTGAGCGCTCACCCTCATACCAACGAGAAACCGGCATTTTCGTAGCCCCGATACCGCGGAAGAAGGCCCGAACTGCCTGGACTGGTTCTCCGGGACTTACGCTGTATTTTCGTAAGAGTTGAGGACTCAGATTACGTCGAGGCTGGATCACTCTTAACGTCTTCGAGGCCGCTTTTTAGTCGTTACGATAAACGACGCGGCCGCCGACTACGGTCATCACCACATCGATGTCTTTGATCCGGTTCTCCGGGACTGTCAGGATATCCTCAGACAGGACTACGAAATCGGCCAGCTTGCCCGCTTCAAGCGAACCCTTGATGTCTTCTTCGAAGGTCAATTCGGCGTTTCCGATGGAACTGAGCCGCAGAGCTTCCTCCGGTTGTAGTTTCTGCTCTGGACCCACCACACCCGCGCTGATCGTATCTCGGGTAATGAAGTGATAGAGCACCGTGATCGGGGAATAAGGGATCACGGGGGCGTCCGTACCCAGCGAGACGGATAATCCCGCATCCAGATAGGAGCGAACTGGGGTCAGACTGTCAGCCCGCGCTGCTCCCCAGTATTTTCGAACGCTTGGCGCAGCGACATAGAGGTGGTTTTGCGCGGAAATGTGGAGTCCGAGTTGCTTCATCCGCGGCAGTTGATCCGCTTGCGGAACGAAACCATGTTCGATCGTCCACCGTTTGCCGGCAAGCGGTGAGTCCGCATCCGCCACTTCATAGCCCTCCAACACGAGGTCGATCGCCGCGTCGCCAACCGCATGTGTAGCGACACGCCAACCCCGTTGGTTCAGAGCGCGGACCAGCGCGACATAAGGCTCGGTCGGAAACGTCTGGAGCCCTTTGAACGTTCCACCCTGTGCGAAGGGCTCGGCGTATGGTTCTCGCATCCACCCGGCTTCAAAGCCGCCATCGACTCCCAGTTTGACACCGCCGACGCGTACCCATTCGTCTCCTTCTTCAGGGCCAATACCCCATTCTCGAAGGGTTTGGTCAAGATTGGACAGGTCCGTCGACGGCCTCAGCCGAAAGAGAACACTCGTCCGGATGTTCAGCAATCCGCGCTCTTTCATGTCGACCAGCACTGAGTAAAGATCAGGGGATGCGCCTCCATAGCGAATGCTGGTCAGACCCGCAGCGTTGAGTTTCCGGTGTTCCTCGACCGTTGCCCGGATGCGTGCTTCATAGTCCGGCTGCTGAGGAGGGGTCAGCTGAACCAGATCCTTCGCACGGTCGATGAGCTCACCATTCAGCCGCCCATCGGAATACCGTCCGAAGGCTCCGCCTTCGGGCTCAATACTCGCCTGGTCGATCCCCCATCGCGCTAGAGCCACGCTATTCAAGACATACTCGTGTCCACCGCGAACGACCACCACGGGGTGATCGCTCACGGAGCGGTCCAGATCGTCGCGATAGGGTAGCCGTTGTTCGGTGAGCTGACCTTCGTGCCAGTCCCTGTTGGTAACGATCACCTCTCCGTCTTCAGTCTGATCCGCTCGCCTGGCGATGGCGTCGAGTACCTCCTGAATCGTGCGCGTTTGCGACAGGTCCACGCCAGGCCCGCCGCCCGCGCTGTGAAAGTGGTTGTCAGCCAGCCCTGGGCCGGCCGTACGGCCGGCCAGATCTATTCGGTCGGTTTGATCATCGACGAGCGCGAGGATCTCCGCGTTCGTTCCTGTGCTGAGGACCCGGCCTTCACGGACGGCAAAGGCCTCGACGACAGACGAGTCGGAATCGAGCGTAACGATGTGCCCGTTGTATACGATGAGGTCAGGGTCTGGCTCAGGCGGTGCGGGAATGCTACAAGACACCAGAAACGCGGCGCAGGTCAGAGCGACTCCGGCAATTCGGTTCAGATGCTTGTTCACGGGTCCACCTCGTTTGCGACTCGATTCCGCAGTCGTTGTTGAATCTCTGCGGAAAGCTCGCCAGAAGGTACTAAAGGAAGGCATTAGTGTACCCCGTGAGAATGTTTCGCACAGAATTGCTCGAAAAACTAAGAGACACTGTCGGATCGGAACGACCTTGATGCCTATCAGTAGACAGAATAAGTGGCTGTAGTGGTCGCGTGGGGAGCGGTGTCTGTCACGAAGACAGCGCTTCTGTCCGAATTATTCTGACGAGGTATAGATGTCCCCTCCTCTCTTCTCAAGCAGATCTCGCAGAATCGATCGATGACACCGCATTTCGTTTTCGCAATAACATCCGATCGAAAAGTTGGTCTGATGAGAAAGCGCGGCAAGCATATCCAGATCCCGAGCGGGTCCAGCTTGTTTCATTTCCCCGAGGAAACGTCGCTTGAATGTTTGCCACCGTTTTTCGTTGCTGACGGGAAATAATTCCTTTAACAGTGATTCGCTTGGAGAAAGGTTTGGGAACCAAACATCATAGATGTTCTTCGACGCGTATTCTGTCTTGCGCATGCCCCTGGGTGGTCGTCGAACTGTTCCGATTCGTAGTCCTTCTTCAGTTTCTCGGTCACTACCGAGTCGTTTGATTCTGATGGTCATCTCAGGGAACTCTCGCAGCTGTCGTGGCTCGTCAGGCGGCGTGGCGTTCAGGACCTGGCGGGTTGCTCAACAGTTTCGCCAATCGCCGCTCTTTGTCAATGCGGTCCCCAACCCCGACGTCGCCGTAGTGAACTACCCGCAGCACAGCTCATGGCGGTCTTGGCGAGGAGGCTCATTCTCCGTCGTGGCGAAGTTTGGCACCGGCTGCATTGGATGAATGAGACTACAGGTCGGATTTCAGGTCAACGAAACAGTCACATTGACGGTTTGGGGTGCCACCTCAACCGGTCGACGCAACACACGCGGTAAATCGTTCGGCCGGAATGGTTTCGATCGGGTCCACAATGCCATCGCGGTCCACCAGAGGCCGTGGGCCCCGACAGTCAAGCAGGCGAGGGGGCCATCCTTGTGAGACGCTGAAGCTAGCAACGCCATTGGGTTTGGTCAGCACGTTGTCCAGAACGAGGACGGGATCTCTTCGCGGAACGTAGCCACTCCGAGCGCCCTGCCGAATCCTTGCCTCGGTAGGCAAGCGGGGTCGAACCGTACTTTTCGAGCGATCGACGCCCCTGTCCGATCGTGTGCTGCGCCGAGCCCTGCACGAAGTATCTCGGTTAGGCCGATAACGCTGTGTTCTCCGCAACGACGAGGCCCAGTAGCTACCTCCATGAGCGATGTCGACAGATAAAAAATAATCCGGTTCGACCCCTGTTTTCCAGTATCATAAACAACCATAAACCCATGCTGGCTGGTATAAAACTCGCTCGACGTCTTATCGGCATTTATTGTGCCGTCGGTATCTTTTCGGTTCCCACCATCGTCTTTTCCCAAGGCGCGAACCAGGGCGCGCCAGATCCCGAACAGCAGTGGGCCGTCGTCGAAAGCTACTGCGTCAGTTGCCACAACACCGACGTCCGCGCCGGCGACATCATGTTCGACCAGCTCACCGCAGAGTCCGTGCCCGAGCACGCCGAGATCTTCGAGGCCGCCGTGCACAAATTGCGCGGGCGCCTCATGCCGCCCCCCGGCAATCCCCAGCCCACGCAGCAGGAAATCGACGCGCTGGTTCGCTGGCTCGAGAGCTCCATCGACGAGAGCAACGAGGCGCCCGTGGCGGGCCACGTCCCCGTCCAGCGCCTGAACCGAACCGAGTATGCCAATGCCGTGAAGGATCTCCTGGCTGTGGAGATCGATCCCGAGGAGTACCTGCCGGCCGAAATCGAGGTCGAAGGCTTCAGCAACATCGCTTCGGCGTTGACCGTGTCGCCCGCTTTCCTGGAGCAGTACGTCAGTGTCGCGCGAGCGGTCTCGCGCATGGCAGTAGGCGATCCGGTGCCGAATGTCGCCAGCGCCTTTTTCCCCCCGCCTAGCGGCGACCAGGAAAGCTATGTGGACGGCATGCCGCTCGGCACACGAGGCGGCACGAGCTTCGAGTACACGTTCCCGGCGGACGGGGAGTACCGCATCAATATCATGGACCTCGATGTCGGGGTCTACCCACGGGCGATCGAGAACGAGACGACAGTGGTTGTGTTGATCGATCGCGCGGAGGTCTTCCGGGAAAAGATCGGCGGCGAAGCCGATCGCGCGTTCGTGGATCTCGGCGGCGGTGCACCGGCGGGAACGGAGCTCATGGAGCGGTTCGCCAACATCCCCGTGCAGGTGACGGCCGGTGTCCACGAAGTCGTCGTGACTTTCATCGAGCGCTCCCGGGTGGCAACCGACGACCCGATTGCCGGCGGTACCCAGTATCCCGGGTGGGCTATCGTCGGGTACCTGCGTCTGCCGCGCCTGATCGGCGGCATCGAGGTCGTGGGGCCGTACAGGGCGACGGGCCCCACCCGCACACCCAGCCGGGAGAAGATATTCATCTGTGAGCCCGAGGTCCCCGAGCGCGAGCGCGCCTGCGCCGAGCGCATTACCGCGGATCTCGCCCGGCGTGCCTTCCGCCGGCCCGTCACTACGGAGGATATCGACCGGCTGATGGCCTTCTACGACACCGGCCATGAAGGACCCAGCGGATTCGACGCCGGGATCGAACAGATGGTGACCGCGGTGCTGGTGAGCCCGGATTTTCTCTATCGCGGAATCGCCCCACCGCCCGACACCCAGGACGCGGAATTCCATGCGCTGAGCGATCTGGAGCTGGCCTCGCGCCTGTCTTTCTTCTTGTGGAGCCAGGGGCCCGACGATGAGCTGCTCGAGCTCGCGAACTCGGGCGAGCTCGGACGTCCCGACGTGCTGGACGCCCAGGTACGGCGTATGCTGGCCGCTGGGCCGGCCGAGACGCTGGTGACTAATTTTGCGCTCAGCTGGCTCAACCTCGATGAGATCGACGCCTTCGAGTGGGACCGGCAACTCTTCCCCGAATTCGGCCCCGAGCTGAGGGAGGATTTCGCGACCGAGATCGACCTCTTCCTGCGCAGCATCCTGCTGGAAGACGAGAACGTGCAGGAGCTGTTAGCGGCCGAGCATACGTTCCTCAATGAAAGGCTGGCCGAACACTACGGCATCACATCGGTGCGCGGCGCGCAGTTCCGGCGCGTAGCCCTCGAGGACGAGGCCCGCCGAGGGCTGCTCGGCAAGGGCGCCGTGCTGTTGCGCACGTCATATGGCGACCGGACTTCGCCGGTGTTGCGCGGCGCCTGGGTGCTCGAGAAGCTCGTCGGCACGCCGCCGTCGCCGCCGCCGCCGAACGTGGAGACGGATCTGACCACGCCTGACGGCGAGCAGCCGAAGACCGTTCGTGCCCGGCTCGAGGAGCATCGCACGAATCCGAGCTGTAACTCTTGCCACGGCGTGATCGACCCCTACGGGCTGGCGCTGGAGAACTTCACCGTCACCGGCCAGTGGCGCGACGTCGATTGGCTCGCCGATGCGCCCATCGACGCGAGCACGGTCCTTCCCAGCGGTCGGGGAATCGAAGGTCCGGTGGAGCTGCACCAAGCCCTGCTCGGCCGCCCCGACCAGTTCGTCCAGGCGCTGACGGAGAAGCTCATCATGTACGCGCTCGGCCGGGAGCTCGAGTATCACGACATGCCGCAGGTTCGGGCGATCGTGAGGGCGGCGGCCGAGGATGATTACCGGTTCTCGTCGATCGTGGCGGGAATTGTATCGAGCGATGCATTCCGCATGCAGGCGCTGGGGGAGTGAAGGCCATGTATCTGACCAAAAAACATCTTTCTCGCAGGACGGTGCTCAAGGGCCTGGGCGTGTCCATCGGACTGCCGTTGCTTGATGCGATGATCCCGGCCGCCACCGCGCTCGCGCAGACGGCCGCCGCACCGAAGCTGCGGGCGGGATTCTTCTACATTCCCCACGGCGCGATCCTGTGGAACACGCCCCATGGGCCGGACATGGATAACTGGACCCCGAGCGGCGCGGGCGCGGATTTCAAGCTCAGCCCGATTCTCGAGCCGCTCGAGGACTACAAGCAATTCGTGACTTCGTTCTCCAATCTCGAGAACAAGGCCAGCGCCGACTCCGTGCACAACTACAACCCGGCGACCTGGCTCAGCGGTATCAAGCCCGATCTCGAAGCGCCCGGTCCCAGCATGTCGGCGACGATCGACCAGATCATTGCCGGCCACATCGGCCAGGAGACTGCGCTGCCGTCGATGGAGGTCTGCTCGGAGGGTAACATGCAGCCGGTCGCCTGCGGCGGCGGGTACGGCTGCCTCTACAGCTCCACGCTGTCGTACGGGAATGCAAGCTCGCCCCTGCCGATGGAGTTCAACCCGCGCAAGGTTATCGCACAGTTGTTCGGTGAAGGCGCTACACCCCAAGAGCGCGTGGCCATCGTCAGGCAGAAACAGAGCATGCTCGATCTCATCGCCGGGCGTACCCGGGCGCTGCAACGGGACCTGGGTCCGGGCGACAAAGTAATTCTCGACGGCTACCTGGACACGGTGCGAGAGATCGAACGGAGGGTCGAGCTTGCCGAGACCCGTGATCTCTCGGGCGTCGAGGTGCCCGAGACGCCGCTGGGCGAGCTGGATTCGTTCGACGAGCAGGTGCGGTTGATGTTCGATCTGATCGCGGTTGCCTATCAGGCCGATCTCACGCGCGTGGCCTCCTACATCATGGTCGCCGAAGGCACGAACCGGACCTATAATCACATCGGCGTGCCGGACTCCTTCCATCCGCTGTCACATCACGCCAATAATCTCGAACGGATGCACAAGCTGGTCAGGGTCCAGCGCTATCACGCGGAGCGGTTCGCGGATTTCGTCCGGAAGCTCGCCGGGATGCCCGACGGCGATGGCACGCTGCTGGACAAATCCATGTTGCTCTACGGCTCCAACATGGCCAACAGCGACCTGCACAACAATCATCCGGTGCCGAACATCCTGGTCGGCGGTGGCGCCGGCGCGCTCAATGGGGGACAGCAGATCGAGCTGCCCGAACGCACGACGGTTTCGAATCTGCACCTCACCCTTCTCAACAAGGCGGGCCTGGAGATGGAGAGCTTCGGGGACAGCACCGGCGAGATCGCCGGAGTCTGAGCGCCCGGATACCGACGGTGAACCGCAGGGTAATGATAAACCGCAGGGAAATAGTAAAAGGTGCGTTAGGCGTCCTCGCGGGTCTGACCCTGACGCCCTTCGCCCGCTACGGTTTTTCCCAAGAGAGCCCCGCCAGCCCCGCCGGCCTTTCGATCGTCCCGGTGAGGGACGGTTTCGTCATGCTCAGCGGCGCCGGGGGCAATATCCTGGTGCGACCGGCGAGTTCCGGTCAGGTGCTTGTGGACAGCGGCGGCTCCGAATTCACCGACGCGGTGCTTCAGAGCCTGGGCGAGCTGCCTGGCGCAGGCCGGGTCGAGACCGTGTTCAACACGCACTGGCACCTGGATCAGGTGGGCGGGAACCTTGCCCTCGGGCAGTCGGGGGCGACGATCATCGCTCACGAGAAGACCCGGGCGCATCTGGCGACGGATTATTACCTGAGGGACGAGGACCGGTACGAGAAAGCGCTGCCCGCTGAAGCTCACCCTACCGAGACCTTTTTCGACGGTGGCGAGGCCCTCGCCGGCGACGAGCGGGTCGAGTACGGCCACCTGCTCGAAGCCCACACCGACGGCGACATCTATGTATTCTTCCGTGACGCGAACGTGCTGGCTGCGGGTGATGCCGTCTCGCCGCTCAGGGATCCGGTGCTCGACTGGTTCGGCGGCGGCTGGCTGGGCGGGCGCGTTGACGCGCAGGAAAAACTTTTGGAAGTCAGCGATGAGGCGACCCGAATCGTACCGAGCTACGGTCCGGTCGTGGGCCGCGCCGAGCTACAGGCCGAGTGCGACATGACGCTCGTGCTCTTCGATCGCATGCTCGAGCTCGTCAGGAAGGGCATGAGCGCCGAAGACATGCTCGATGCGGGACTCATGGAGGGCCTGTATCGGACCTTCGACGACCCGTTCAAGTTCGCTTATGACGCTCATAAGGGCTATTGGGCGCATCACAATTCCCTCGCACCGAATCTGCTCTGACGGAAGTCGATGTGAAGCTAGGAGTCTGCGCGGCAGAAGGACCAGAAATGGGCAGAAAAGGATCGAAGATAGGACATGCCACGAACTTACCGAACGTATATTCCAGAACAGAGCCTGCTGATGCCTCCATCATTGAGAGATTGGCTGGCTGAAGATCACCTGTCGTACTTCATATCGGACGCCGTGGATGCGATGGATTTGAGCGCGTTCGAACAGAGGTATGGAACGGACGGGCCGGGCAATCAGGCCTTCGATCCGCGGATGATGGTGAAGGTGATGATCTACGGGTACGCGACGGGAGTGTTTTCGTCACGGAAGATTGCAGCGAAGATGACCGAAGATGTGGCGTTCCGGATGTTGGGAGCGGAGAACTTTCCCGCGCACCGAACGATCTCGGATTTTCGAAAACTGCATCTTGAAGAGTTCGGGAACTTATTTGTGCAAGTGGTGAGGATGGGGCGGGAAGCCGGGCTGGTGAAGATGGGAACGGTGGCGGTGGACGGGACGAAGATGCGAGCCAATGCGAGCAAACGCAAAGCGATGAGCTATGAACGCATGAGAAAGCAGGAGACCGAATTGGGCGAACAGATTCGGGATCTGTTGAACCGGGCCACGGCGACCGATGAGGAAGAAGACCAACGTTACGGCAAGGACCGGCGCGGTGACGAACTGCCCGACGGGTTGGCGACCCGCACGAAGCGGCTGGCCACAATCCAGACGGCGATGAAGCGACTCGAAGAACGTCAGATGGCGGCAGACCAGGAAGCGGAAAGGAAGCCTGGAGACGACAAACCGGGAAGCGGAAAGAAGGGCAAACCATTCAAACGCCCGAGGGGTGAACCCAAGGGGAAGGCCCAAGACAATTTCACCGACCCGGAAAGCCGGATCATGAAGACCTCGGCCGACGGGTTCCAACAATGCTACAACGCGCAGGCGGTCGTGGACGCGGAGGCCCGAATCATCGTCGCCACAACGGTGAGCAACAATGCTTCAGATACCGGGCAGTTGGGACCGACTCTGGATGAGTTGAACACGAATCTGTCGGAGCGTCCAGACCGGGTGCTCGCGGATGCTGGATACCGATCCGAGTCGAATCTGCGAATGCTGGAACAACGTCAAATAGATGGGTACGTTCCGATGGGTCGTGAGAAAGATCTCGCCACGGCCCCACTCCAACCCGAAAGCACGGCCCTGGGCCGCATGGTCCGAAAGATGAAAAGCCAGACGGGGCGTGATCGCTACCGGGCCAGAAAGCACATCGGTGAGCCGCCGTTCGGGTGGATCAAGTCGGTGCTGGGATTCCGACAGTTCAGTTTGCGAGGCTTGGACAACGTCACCTGTGAATGGAGCCTGGTGGCTCTGGCAGTGAACTTACGACGGATGAACGGGAAGATCGAATGGGCTTAATCCGCATCACCGGGACCCATAACGCTCTCCACAGGACCAACGGATCGAGTCCCCACAGCTCGGAGCTGCCCATGTTGGGAAAATCGGGCGGCTCTCCTACAAAGACGCTCTCGAATCGTCACAAATCCGAGTTATTCAGCCTCTGCCGCGCAGACTCCTAGGTATCGTTATGAAGCTGGGTATCGTTATGAAGCACGCCGTACTCGCAGCCGTTTTCTGGCTTGCAGCCCCCCACGCGGCCGCCGCCGAAGACACCCTGGCCGGCCTGATCCAGGCCGGTGATCGCGACACTGCGCTCAAGATGATCGCCGCGGGCGCCGACGTGAACCGAGCCCAGGGAGACGGCACCACGCCGCTGCACTGGGCAATCTATAAGATCGACGCGGACCTTACCCGCGCGCTGCTCGAGCGCGGGGCGCAACCCGATGTCACTAATAACTACGGCTCGAGCCCATTAGCGGAGGCCGTGAAGGTTGCCGATGCCCGCCTGGTCGAAATGCTCCTTGATGCGGGCGCCGACGTGGAGGCGCCGAACCCAGAGGGCCAGACGGCCCTGATGCTGGCCGCGCGCGCGGGTTCGGTTGACGTTGCCGGGCTGCTGGTCGGCCACGGCGCCGATGTCAACGCACGAGAGACATGGCGCGGACAGACGGCGCTGATGTGGGCGGCGGCCGTTGGCTCAGTCGAACTGACGGAATTTCTCATCGACCACGGGGCGGATGTCAGTACCCGGGCGTTGGCCAACGACTGGCCGAGCCAGATGACGGCCGAGCCGCGCAACCAATATCGCCCCACCGGCGGCCTGACATCGTTGCTCTACGCGGCCCGCTCGGGATGCAAGGACTGCGTGGAAGCGCTTCTGGACGCCGGTGCGGATCCCAACCGGCCGAGCCCCGACGGCGTGACGCCGCTGATCGTGGCCATGGACAATTTCGCATTCGACGCAGCAAGGCTCCTGTTTGAACGCGGCGCCAATCCGCATGTCTGGGATTGGTGGAGCCGCACCCCGCTGCACACGGCGATCGACATGAATTCTTACAGTCTGGACGGCTACGCCGAACGCACCGGGCCGCCCATCGTGACGGAGCAGACCACCGCGCTCGAGCTCGCACGACTGTTTCTGGACACTGGCGTCAACCCCAATCCTCAGTTGAACTTTCACCGGCCCGGGCGCGGCGGCAACGCCGGCCGCTTCGCCGACGAGATCATATCCACCGGCGCCACCCCTCTGCTGCGCGCCGCCGCGGGACAAGACAGCGAGGCCGTGCGGCTGTTGTTGGATTACGGAGGGCGTGTCGACCTGCCCAACGCGATGGGCGTGACGCCGCTGATCGGCGCCGCGGGACTCGGCATGGAACCCAGCCCGCGCTTCAATCCCGACGCCGATGATGTGGAGGATCGGGCGATCGCGACGCTCGAAATGCTGTTGGCGGCCGGCGCCGACGTCAATGCGCGGATCACCGATGTCAAGGGCAGGACCGCGCGCATGGGGCGTTCCACCACGCTGCCGGAGCGGGGCGGGCAGAGCGCGTTATTCGGCGCGGTGCAATGGGCCTGGCCCCGCGTGGTCCAGTATCTGATCGATCAGGGCGCGGAAGTGGACATCGTGGACGACCTCGGCGTCTCGCCGCTCGACGCGGCTTTGGGGCGCGCCGGCAGCGCCGACAATCGACCCTCCGAGGAGGTCGCCGAGATACTCCAGACGGCAATCGACCGGTAGATTGAAGGAATGGCGGTGAGTCGAGTGCCCCCTGAGAGCGACATTCAGGTGTACTGTTTGAATATCTCGTCCCATCCCGCAGGCAGGGCGGAGTCGAGACCCAGCGCCTGACCGAGACCGTCAGCCGACAAGGTCAAATCCCCCAGCGACCAAGCGGAGCTCTCTCACGAAATATCCGTTCCCCTTTGCTCAGGAGATGTTCGCATGTTCCGAACTCTACAAATTGCTTTATTTTGCTTCTGTTTCGCGGCCGTGGCTGCGGCGCACCACAACACGATTGCCCTATACCGCATGAATGATACGATCATGCTGGAGGGAACGGTAACGCGTGTGGAGTGGCGAAACCCGCACATATGGTTCTACATCGATGTCGTCGGTAGCGACGGGAATGTCACGAACTGGGGTGTGGAATTCCAGACGCCTCCCTTGAGAATGCTCAGGGCCGGCTGGACGCAGGAATCGTTGAGGGTTGGCGACGTGGTCACGGTGGAAGGTTCTCTCCCGAGAAATCCTGAGCTCATCCGCGTCTTGAGCCAGAGGACGATCCTGCCGGACGGCAAACTCCTGGGCGACAGAGACGGGAACAATCCGGCGGGATAGTCCCAGTCAAGCGCGGAGAACCTTAAAGCGTTTGATGCGGTCACCCTCTACGCGCACGATTTGACAAGAGGTATTGACTTGAGGAATGGCGTTCCGTTGTCACTTTGTTTCGTGATTCTGGTCAGCGCCGTCATCCTTTCCCCCTGCCTCGTAGAGGCCGGACTCAACTAAAACAGTCTCCGGGAAACCCGGGGCGGTTCATATCGGGCCGGGGGCTCTTATTTCTCCTATACTCAGCGAAATCTCTACCCAGTGGCGAAGCGTTCGGGTGGCGTATTGCAGCGGGATCTGACTCTAAATTCCGGTTGCTAAGGCGCCTGGTAGTAGCCTGCTCTGTGGACGATGTCGTAAGGTTCTTCGCAGGTAACTTCGATACTGCGGAAGACGATCGTGTCGGAAGGTGCCCGGTTGGATGAGACATAGGTTAGAACATACTGGTTACGCGCTTGCTCCGTCACATGGGGAAAGGTTTCCGCAAATTGACCGGATCCAATGTGATAGAGATCCCCGCCCGTTGATCTTGCGTAGTTACCAAGTCCGTTCCTGCCCTGGCCGGTGAGTCTAGTCAAGAAATTGTTATCGAGGAGTACAGGATAGACCTGAATATCTTGCTCGATCAGGAAGAGCCGCGTTTGATCCAGAGTTCGGTTGCTGCGCGTAGCGTTGCCATCTGCCACCAGTATGATGATCTTGCGCCTGTGGTCAGGGCGGTCGCGCAGAGCCAGGCCCGCCTCCCAGACGGCGTCGTGGAGGACACGCTTATCCGGCGTGCCCGGGATGCTTGCGGTGGTGATTGCCGGTATACCGTTGATGACCGGGCCGGGTTGTACAGGCGTCCTGGGATAGAACTGAGTTACCGGACGGTAGTCCTTCAGTTGATCAAGCGCGGTCCGCAGCACGTCGGGGTCTGCTGTGAAGTCCTGCACCTGGACGACGGTGTTGTCGTAGCGGAAGAGGGCGATTTCGTCGAAAGGGCTAAAGCCAAAGACGATGGCTGGAATGGCTTCCTGGATCGCGTCCAGCGAGACTGCAGCGACACCGGTGTCGATCACTACGGCACCCGAGAGCGGGATCGGGTCGATACTGAATTCTTCGATGGATTGCTCGACGCCGTCTTCGAGTACAGTGAAGTCTTCCGCTCCCAAGCCTGCGATCAACGCGTTGTCGTCTCCTTTAACACTGAACGGGACAACGACCAGATCAACAACGGCCCGGATCTGGAAGTCCTGCGCCACGAGCGGAGGAACCGCCAGCAGTAGGAGGAGGGTTTTAGCGATCGTTTTCATACGGCTCATAGCAGCCTCTAGGAGCCTGTCGGCAATAAGGTTATTGAAGGATGCAAGGCGGCGTATTGGATGAAGAGGCGGCGAAAAGAGTCACAGACCATCCAAATGGAGCGGAGACAGCCTGTATGTTGTCTGTAGAAGCTGCTTTCCAAGAACCCTGGACCTTGATTCATGCTGCCGACATCTGTATCACCCTGTCCCGCGCGATACAGTTTCAATAGATTGTGTGTCAGGCACACCAGCGTCCACTCTGCCTGCACGTTCTCCAGTCCGCGGAGACTGAACCGGCGGAAGTGCCGGCATTCCTTGATCTGTCCGAATACCGGTTCCACAATCGCCTTGCGCATCTTGTAAACCGCCCGGCCGGCCTCGCTTTGGAGTTTCTGTCTCATTTGCTGCAGAAGGTCACCTTCATCCGATACCTGGATGGGTGCGGCCGATGCGCCATGTTTATCCCTGCCTGTCGCCACGTGCAGGTCGATGCCTTCAACCCGCTTGTCGGTGACTTGCTCCGGGCTCCAATAGCCGGTATCGGCACTGCACGCCACCGGGGAGGCTCCCGTATTCTGCTTCACCTGTTCCAACATCGGTGCCAGTTGTTGTTTGTCGTTGCTCTGCTGCGTGATGTTGGCGGCCACGATGATCTGTGCTTCGCTATCCACGGCAATCTGTGCATTGTAGGCCTGTACGAAGCTGCCTTTGTGCGCCCCGTCGGGCATGATCCGGCTGTCCGGGTCCGTGAAGTTCCGTTGCGCCTTTGGTTCCGGCACCGCCTGCTCGGGATCGGGAACCTGCGGTGGGCGCCCCGGAGTCTTCCGACCTGTCTCAGCCTCCTTCTGGAGCCGTTCGGCGGTTCGGGCTTCCGCGGCCGCCTTCGTCTCCTCGGCCTTCTGCCGGGCTTCGGCTTCCAGTGCCGCCTTCGCCTCCCGGATCTTCTTCAGCCGACTTTCACGCCGGGCCAACTCGTCGGGTAACTTGTCGGCCTGTCCTCGCCGTTCCTTCTCATCCTCGGCCGCATCCGCCGCTTCGGCCTGCCGGAGCAACTCTTCCACTTCGGCCTTCAACTTCTCCTCGGATTCACACATCCGACCGTAACTCATCGCCTTGTGTTTGCTCGCGTTCCCCTGCACCTTGCTCCCGTCCACCGCCACATGCCCCAGTTTCACCAGCCCCGCCTTCTGGCACAATTGCAGCGCTTGCAGGAACAGTCCCGCCAGTGCTCCCAAATGCCGCTTCCGAAACTCGCTCACCGTGCTGTGATCCGGATGGGAATCCGCACTCAGGTACCGAAACGCCACATCCTCGTACGTCCGCTTCTCGATCTGCCGCGAGCTGACCACTCCGGTGCAATAGCCATAAATCAACAACCGCACCATCATCACTGGATGGTACGCCGCCTGTCCCCTCCCGTCCTTCTCCTCGTAGGACCGGTAGAATGCCGAAAGATCCAACGTGTCCACCAAATCCACCAGGAATCGCGCCAGGTGATTCTCCGGTAGCCAGTCGTGTAACGACGGCGGCATCAACAAGCCCTGGTCCAGATCGTCGATCAGAAAGCATTTCATAATGCCTCTTTCTACCAATCTCTTCAGCCATCTCAGGTCCGGACTGCTCTTCCGATCCGTGAATCTATTCCCGACAGGCTCCTAGGAGCCTGCGCCGTAGGATGATTTTCGACTCGGCGAATTACGCGAGATGGCGATCAATCGGTATCGGTGACCGGGGAATGGGCGTTTTGGACGACGAGGCGCCGATGGGTGCGCCACGGGTGCTTGAATCGAGCCTCGTTCGGCCTGATTTGCGGGCGGTATCCCTGTCATCAGGCTGCCTGAAGCCCCTGCATCCGCTTGACGTTCAACGCCAGACACACCAAGTTCCACTCGCCCTGGACCTTGTTCAGGCCGCGCAGGCTGAATCGGCGGAAACCGAGCACCTCCTTGATCCACCCGTTGGGCGCCTCCGACAGCCATTTGCGTTGGGCGTACTGCACCCGTCCCGCCGAGGTCGCCAGCTTCTCGGCCATGCGGGCCTTCGCCGGATGCCTGGCCGCGTCCACCGCGACCGCGCGCCGGCCCTCCCGGCCCAAGGCCACATAGCCGTCCACGCCGCGCGCCTCCAGCGCCTCAAGGTCGTCCTCGTTGCAGTAGCCCGCATCCGCCAGCACCGTCTCCGGCCGTTCCCCATGGGTGGCCTCCACCTCGTCCACCAGCGGGACCAGTCGACCCTGGTCGCTGGCGTTCGACGACACCTCGGTGGCGACGATCAACTGCTTCTCTCCCTCCACCGCCACCTGCGCGTTGTAGCACTGCTGAAAACCCTCCGATGAGGTCTTCATGATCCTGCTTTCGGGATCCGTGAAGTTGTCCTGCGCCTTCTCGGCCGGCTCGCCGTATTCCCGCTTGTATGGCCGCCCGCCCTTCCGGTTGCGCTTCGAACCGGGCTCGCGTCCCTGCGCTTCGTCGGCCTCCCGTTGCCTGGCCTCCAATCGCGCCCTGGCCGCCCGAATCGCCGCCAGCCGATCCTCCCGGCGGCGTAACTCCTCGGGTAACTCATCGCCGCGATACGCCTCCCCGAAACGCGCGTCCTCCGCCGCGTCGGTCTCCCGCGCGCGCGACAGCAACGCTTCGATCTCGCCCTCCAGACGCCGCTCCTCCTCCAGCATCCGACCGTAACTCATCGCCTTGCGCTTGCTGGCGTTGGCTCGAACCTTCGTCCCGTCGATCGACAACTTGCCGAAGTTCGCAACGCCGGTCTCGCGCGCCAGACGCACCACCTCCACAAACAGCGTCTTGAAATCCGCTAAATGACGGCGGCGAAACTCGCAAATCGTCCGATGGCTCGGGAAATTCCCCGCCGCCAACACCCGAAATGCTACGTCCTCCTCCAGCTTCCGCGCCAGCCCTCGGGAGGAAAACACCCCCGTCGCGTACCCGTAGATCATCACCTTCACCATCATCCGCGGCTCATACGGCGACTTGCGACGACCGTCCCCCTCGTAAGGCGCGTAAAACGCCGTCAAGTCCAATCCGTCCACCAGATCGCTCACATGGTGCGCCAAGTGCCCCTCCGGCAACCAATCCCGCATATCCGGCGGCAGCAGCAACCCCTGATCCGGCTGGTACGGGCGAAACGTCGTCGGCATCGCAATCTCCTCCTAACTGCGACACAATTATCTCATTCACTTCCTACGGCGCAGGCTCCTAGGAGAACGAACCCCGAGATTTCCGATCCGTGGAAATGTATCGGCGCGGTCGATGCGCCTCGTTGTATCTTCGCAGTCGCGGATCTCGCAGGGCCGAGCTTGATGCCGGAATCCATTTTTCGGTGTGTCGCTAACAGAACGGAGAAAATTTAGCTAAAGAATACTAAGGCAGAGAGTTAGGCGCTATCAAATTTTCAACTGCTGTATCACACCCTACCTTGATATCTGAATCGCCCTGTATTCACGGGGTCACGAGAAGAATCCACTTTGGAGTATGGGTGACAATACAGGAGTCAGAACCACCGCGACCCTGTTCCGGGGTGTTACCAGCGGAATTTGTCTCGGCGTGTACAGGCTGTGTTCAGCCTCTGCTAAGGCACCGGCACTCACTCAAAACTCCTGGCGCCCGTTCAGGACGACGTTGATTTGTGGGCGCTCGCTTTCTTCCAGGTCGGCCCGCTCTTCGGGAAAGACCATGATATATTTCGAGGCTCAAACGAAGTGCCCGGGCTGGAATGACGGTCGACGAGGTCAACTGAAGAGGCCGACGGCCGACAAAGGGGCACAAAACGACAGCGCTCCGGCGCGTTGAGCCGCGATTTCGGCTCAGGCCGCACCCACCGGGGCAAAAATGATCAGGGAGGACGTCGACTATGGATCCGATCAGACGCAA
The DNA here is from genome assembly GCA_965263045.1 of Terriglobia bacterium. Lineage (GTDB taxonomy): Bacteria > Acidobacteriota > Terriglobia > 20CM-2-55-15 > 20CM-2-55-15. The sequence continues at coordinate 553,120 of CBDHGK010000041.1, read as the reverse complement.
AATTCTTGCAGCGGGGGCGGCGGCGGCGGCGATGGCCGCAGTACCACGTGCGTTCGCCGGCCAGACGGGGCCGGGGGGCGCCGGCTCCTTCTACGAAAGAGGCCCCGTTCGCATCCGCTATGATGAGTTCGGTTCCGGCTTTCCGCTGTTGATCATCCCCGGCGGGGGATTGAACTCGACGATGTCCGCGTTAGCCCGCCACCCCTTTAACCCGATCGAGGAGTTCAGTGGAGAATACCGCTGCATCACCTCGGACCTGCGCAACGCCATTCCCGGCCAGTCCTCGGGCCCGCTCGAAGTCGACCGGCCGTGGGACTCATATACCGATGACCATATCGGTCTCATGGATCACCTGGGCATCGATAAATTCATGGTGATGGGCTTCTGTGTCGGTGGCCCCTTGATCTGGAACCTGCTGGAGCGGGCACCGGATCGTGTCGCGGCCGCGGTGTTGGCACAGCCCGTCGGGTTCCGCGTGGAGGCGCCCGACCGCTTCTACGAAGGCAACATGAGCGGCTGGGGTGCCGAGATTGTCCAGCACCGGCCCGACATCACACTGGAGATGGTCGACGCATTCGTGACCAAGTTGTACCGCAACGTCGACTTCGTCATCACGGTGACCCGCGATTTCGTGCGCAATTGCCAGACGCCGGTACTGATCCTGCCGGATGAGACCCCGGCGCATCCGTACGTGGTTGCGATGGAGGCCGCGATGCTCGCGCCAAAAGCCGAATTGAGCATGTTCCCGTGGAAGGAGCCTCCGGAGCGGATTCCCCTGGCGGTGCGCCAGATACGCTCCTTCCTGCGGGCACATCGACCTGTGACAGCCGCTTAGGATGCCCCCTCGGCGTGGCCTCAAGGGGACGAACGTACTTTCGAGCGGCCGCGCCGGGGCGTGGCACGGGAATAGCTCTCAGTAAATTGCGGCCGGCGAAACCGTCGACCCCGTCGCCCCCTGGATCTTCAGTGGCTGGAGGACAAACGCGAACTCGTACACTTCCCGTGCGGCAAGCTCCTCCAGCTTCATTCTCTCCAACAGATGGATCCCGTTGACAGCGAGCATGATCTGATGAATAGGCAGCGAGATTGCAGGATCGGGGTTCGGTTGAATCTCGACAGGCTGATTGTCGGCACCCACAAGCATCGGATCCTGAGTAACGAGCCATTCGGCGGCGGCCACTCCGATACCTGGAGCCGCGCCGAGGAAGCGCTCGACATCGCGTTCCCAGAGTTGCCCCCAACCGGTATTGATGATCACGGCATCGCCAGGCTCTAAAGTCAGATTTTCCCGGCCCAATGCCTCCTGTAGATCTTCCGTTGTAATCTCGTAGTCCGCCGGCAGCATATCCACGCCTTTGAGCCTGGCGATATCGAGCAGCACACCACGCGTCATCAGCGTGCCCACGTTCTCTATGCCCAGTCGCGTGAAGCCCGCTCGGGTGAGGGTCTCATCGACCAGGAAGCAGTTGTAGAGGGTGTTGCCGATGGTCTGATGACCGAAGCCATCGAGCTGCGTTCCGACCTGCCCGAGTTCCGTCACGACGAGCTCCTCGTTAGAGCCCCTGCGGTTGCTCTGGGGGTTCGTCACCGTCGGCTTGGGGTAGAGTTCGAAATGACGGTTACCGAGCGGTATCGACCCGTGCAGCACGTGGCCGAGTTCAACGACCTCGCCACGGCGTATCAGTTGTGTCGCGCGCAACACGCTAGCGGGGCCCATATGGTTCGCCGAGCCGCGTTCATCATCGGCGCCCCATCTGGACGGACAGCGGTCTTCTTCCGCCGGGGGCTGCCAGGATTGCGCGTTCGCTGTCGATAGGAAGCCAACAAGCGTCAGCAACGTCGTAATTGTTATGCGGTTCATTTTATTGCTCCCTCCCACGCTGGCGAGTATCCGAAACGATTGCCCAGGGTCGATCTTCATCGCGCGCCGGCCTGCCCACGCGCGCTGGTATACATATCACCCGTACGACGACATTATCAGCGCTGCCGTAGTCGTCGGCCCCTGCTTATCCGCTTTTCCGCCGGGTTTCAATTTATACCACTTCGACCCTGAGGTTCTGAAAAGTGCGCTGAGCGAGAGTTCGCCCTTCAATTCGTTCGCGTGATTCTTAACCACAACGCGGCTTTGCTGACTAATCTTCGATCTGATCGGTTGCCGGCGTTTTTCCGGCGCGGCCCCGATTCCACGGAACGCAGACCCGCTGAGTTTGAGTTGATTCTAAAGGTCTTACGGTATATTTCGTATCAGTTCGGGAAGATGTTGATCAGAGGGAAGAGAGTCAGGAGCTAAAATCGATCGGCGCTTTTCCAGACAACGCCAACGTTGACCCGAACCCGTCCTTCACTACGGAGTCTTTCGTAATCGACGCCCAGGCGTAGACCTAGAATTCGGTCAAACCAGACATCGACACCACCGCCGGACCTGGAAGCGAAGAGTCAAGCCCATTCTTAGTTGAAACTCTCCACGGCTCACGATGGGTCATGCAACCTTCTTCTTCGATCTCGTCGACGTCTTCGCCTCAATTTTCAGCTCTCGCTGGAGGGCTTCGCGGAGCTTTGGAAGATGACGGTAGCCGATCACCTTCCTCAGGCGCGGTTCGATGTCGATGAGCGCCGTCGCCAACCAGCGTTGCCGCTGACTCGAGTTCTTCCAATGATCGACCTTCGCACACCTTTCCTCGACAAGGGCATTGACCGATTCCAGGCAATTCGTCGTCTTGAACGAACGGCCCAAGACCCCGTACACGCCGAGCCGATGCAACGTGAGGGTCTCTTCCAGGCCTTCCTCAAGGCTCGCAGCCCCCGATTGGTTTCGCTCCTCGAGCTCTCCATGGAGCTCTCCGAGCGCCGCCCGAGCTTCGTCGTACTCCGGGCGCTCGTAGGCCCGCTGCAGCCGGCGTCGCCACACGGCTTGCTCGGTCTTCGATAGGTATCTCACGACGTTCTCGCGTTTGTGCCATTGGCAGCGTTGGACCAGGGCTCGATTCCTGAATGCCTTCTTGACCGCCGCCCGCAGACCTTTGCCGCCGTCGACAATCACCAGCACGCCTTCAGAGATGTCCAGGCCCCGCTCCATCAACGAACGGAGAAACGGAGTCAGCACTTGCTCGTTCTCCGTGTCGGTCTCCACGAAGCCCAAGAAGCGTTTGTCGCCCGAAAGCGTGACGCCCAGGGCCACTACCATCAGGGCGTCGGCAAACGCCTTCCCGTCCAGGAAGATCGCCACGACGTCCTCGCCACTCAGATCCCGCTCCTGCATCTCCCGAAGTTTCGCGGCACTCGCCTGGACGAATCCTCGAGACACCGTCGAACTCGACAGTCCGATCGCTCCCGGAATCGCTTCAGCGGCCGATTCATAGTTCCGGCAGGAGATCCCATACAGCACACGTCTGAGCAGTAGCTCGTTCACCGCGCCACCCGGACTGAGTTCCTCGTAGGTCCGAAGCGGAATCTCCCCGCCCGCCACGCTGCGCACTCGAGGCACCCGAACCGGCACCCGCTGGCCACCCAGCCCCACGGTCCCCGGATTGCTCCCGTGTCGCCGGCCCCGCAACGCCGCCTCCTTTCGTGCGTATCGCTCACCCGCCAACGACTTCACTTCCTCGTCGAGCAACTCCTCCACGTGCATCAACCCCAGTGGGATCAACGCCCGAATCATCTCCACCTTCGAGTCCAATTCCAGTCCCGAGTATTCCTCCCGGCTCAGGACCTCGACCTCACCCAGCACACGCGACTTCTTGCGTTTCTTTACCGAACGTAACAGACTCCTCATCTCGGCTCCTTTCTCTTACAGGCTTGATGTTGTTTCTTCCAATACCATCAAACCATGGGGTTTGGAGCCGTTTCAATTTCCAACTAAGATTGGCACACATTCGAAGCGAACGTCGACGCCGATTCCGCCAGGCCCGGGAAGTTCAGATCCCCCCTCAAAGTGCCAAGCAATACCCGGATAAACGGCGTGAACTTGTCGGAACGAAAGTTGATTCGGGGGCCCGCAAAAAACGAGTGCTCACTGGATCCCGTCAATCTGAGGCCGATGCGATGCGCTGACTTGTAGTTGCCACTGACTTCTCCGGTCAGGCCGATCCATCGGTTCACGTTCCCCATAGCCGAGGCGCTCCATCCATGGGCATTCACGTCGTCCGCGGATAGCCATGAATATCCACCGGAAATCTCAACTCTCGGGTATTGAGCGAGCGCTGATGCCGACATGGCCAGCATAACGATGGCACCAAACGTGGCCCTGGATAAAATCATTTCAGATATCGTCAAACTCAGCTTCGTTCAGCCTGATGTTGTCCACCCGTTACTTGCTCCGGAAATGTCTTCGGCGTCAACAGCCGAAATGAGATGCCGCACGGCCCGTTCATCGCCAAGGGGGCAAGGTCTGGCAATCGCGTTGATCGTGGATCGGCCAGCCGAACTGCACGCAACTCTCGACCAATCGTCTCATTCCGGACACTCCACCGGCTGTGAGCAAGCTCACATACGGTCAACATCGCAAGGCAGGACTTCTCGTTGCCTGGAGGCATGCGCAGCGGACCCAGACCCATCGACGAACTCGCAGTCCATGCCAATCGGAAACAGGTTCTCGTCATGCGCGAGTCTTGTGCCGGACTCCATCGGCATCTGGCCTCCCCTGGCCGGACAGCTAAATTGAGGTAAGCCTATCTACGCAGGTGGGTATTAGGCGGGAAAACTGTCAAGTTGCGATAAACGACCTTGGTGGACGGTAATGGGTTGGAAATTTAAACCACTGAGGCCTGCACGCTCTCACAAAAACTTCCAGCGTTTGAAGAACTGCCTGAAGAATTCCAAAATCGTTCAAGTTAGAGGGCCAGAACCTTCGCTTCCCTCAGTCTTTGGCCCTCGGCATTTCGTCAACCGCGCCCCGTGTCGGGCAGCTTACGAAAAACTACCCGATATCCAGCTTCAAGAGCCGCTCCGCGTTCTTGTGCAGGATCAACTCTTTCTCGGCTTCGCTGGTATTGGACAGAGCCACGGCGTTCAAATTCCTCCAATGCGTGGAGCCCGCAGTGGTCGCATCCGCCCGTTCTGTTTCAAGCGCTGCGATGTCGTAGGGATTCAAACGTGTCCAGTTGGCGCCGAACAGAACTCTGTCCGGCCCCATATACTTCACCGCCGCATCGATGAGCTCCACGGGAGCCCGACCGATTTCCAGATGCAGATTCCGATGCGTACCGCTCAAGACAATGGCGTCCCATCCTCCCCCGTGGGCATAGTCCGCGCCCCCAGCGTCCCCTATGATCATGTTCACTCTGGGAAACATGCCGGCGAGCAGCCCAACGTTTCCGAGCTCCCGCTCAGCACCGGCCCCGGCTCTCGTCCCAAACAAGACAGGGACATCCAACGCTTCCGCTACCTCCATCGTGGGGTAGTAGTCTTCCAGGTGCACCACGTTACGAGTACCTGTGACATTCAGTTCCCCGATACCCTTTGCCCCCGCTTGCAATCTGCTGTGCACCTGCTCAGCCGCTCTCTGCGGTTCGGAAAAGTCATAGCCGTCCGGCGGGGTCCACATGAACAGCCGACCTGGGGGCATGCCCGCAACCGTTCGAAGGTCATCTTCATACGAGATCCCATTTCGCACGGACGCCTTGGACTTCGCGAGCATCGCCCGGCCGATTCCGTGGATGTTCATGGAACGAATCAAGTCTTCGGCCCGCTCCGGGCCTGGCTGACTGCCGACATGACAGTGGATGTCGATGACCTTTCGCTCGATCACCGCGCGCAACCTTTGCCATGGCCCGACGAACAACTGGACCAAATCCTCTCTGGTAATCTGGAGTACTGCGCCAGGTTGCGGAATACTGTCAGGATATTGCGCCGATGCTGACAATTCGAAGGTAGCAAGACCCAGCAGTCCCAGATATGGAAGGCTTCCCGCTTTCTTCAGGAAGTCTCTGCGCATTAGTTCGTTACCCATGGTGATAATCCTCGCGTTGCTTGGCCGGAATTTCTATTGTGACCTTCACATTCACACGGAAACCAGTGCCTCAGACCCGTTCGATCCCGCACCGGCAGGAGCTTGTCCGAAGGGTAGAGAATATCCGAACCATCAGTCGATCGGGAAGTCATACATGCCGAGGACGTTCTCGTCGACCCAGTCGAAGTCCCCCCCTTACCCGGTGGGCCGGTGATCGGCTATGGGCCAGGTGTGGCGCCAGATTCCGTTTTCTGGCTTGTCTCTAATGGAAGCGAAAATCTCGCTAAATAATAAGAGTGCAGCGACTTGAGGTCAATGAAACAGTCAGATGCCCGCATCACGCCCTGCACTTCCTCTCTGAATAACCCGGCACAGCGAGACTTCACATCGACGGTGAGGCGACGATACAGGAGTCAGGAGCAATGGGCACTCAATTCCCGAGTGCCGGAAGCCAGGCGCCCTGACGGCGCAGATGTGGAACTGAATTCGATCACCAGCCTGAAAGTTCCGGTGCGCCGGAAGCCATCGGTCAAGGGACCGGTAACGTCGTCTGGAGGCGACGCCACACCGGAATCAGCGCCACGCCGACCACGATCCAGCCGGCCCGCCACACGCCCGCAGGCAGGCCGAAGGGCGTGGGGCTGCCGACGAGCCAGGAGCCGAGGCCGACGATGAGGGCAAAGACGCTGCCGGCGGCCACGAAGGTCGCCGCCAGACCCACCCAGAACAGGCGGGCGGGGGCTGCGGGCGCCTCACCACAGCGGGTGGCGATGGCGGACCAGGCTCCCGGCGGTCGAATGCTCCGGTAGAAGTCGTCGAGGCGCTCGGCATCGACCGCCGGCGTGAGCAGTGAGGCGGCAACAGAGGCCAGTGTCGCGATGAGCGTCATCGCCACCATTCGCACTGCTTCATCGCCCGGCTCGGGGAGCGCGTAGAGCAGCGCCGGTGCGGCGACCATCGAGATCGCGATCGGGGCCAGCTCACCCCACCCGTTCTGGCGATGCCAGAACCACCGCAGGAGCAGGGGGATCCCCATCCCGGCGCCAAAGAGCAGGCTCGTAGTCCACGCCTCCTGGATCGAGCTAAGCCGCGACATGATGGCGAGGGCGATCACGAGGATCACGAAGTTGGACAGGCGGGCGATCCAAACGAGGCGGCGGGGGTCCGCCTTGTAGCCACGAATCCGCTGGCAGTAGAGGCGGTCGTACAGATCGTTGGTCCAGTAGCCAGCGCCCCAGTTGAGGTGGGTGTCGACGGTGGACGCGAGCGCGGCGAGCATCCCGACCAGCATCAGGCCGAGCGCGCCGGGGGGAAGGTGGTCGCGAATTCCGAGCACGAAGGTCGCCTCGCGTTCCGCCACCGCCGTGCCGGTGATCTCACCGGTCGCCGGGTAGAGCACCATCAAGCCGACTACGATCGGCAGCCAGAGCAGGGTGCGCAGCAGGCTCTGGGTGTAGGTGAATACAACCGCTGCGCGTTGGGCATCCCCCTCGCTTCGGCAGGCCATCGAACGCTGGGCGAGATAGCCGGTGCCGTCGCTGTTGGCTTGCGCAATCCATTGCAGTCCGAGAATGGCGAGCACCGAGAGCGCGCCTGCGGTGCCCTCGGTGGGGCTGAAGCTCAGCATCTCGGCGGCGCGCTCGGTGCCGTAGAGGGATTCGAGTCTGCTTCCGATCGCCCCAAGCCCCCCGATTTCTTGGGTCACCGCCCAGGCATACGCGAAGGTCGCGAGCAAGGCGATGAAAAGCTGCACCACGTCGGTGTTGATGACGCTCCGCAGTCCCCCGGTCGCCGAATAGAGGGTCGTGAAGGCGACGATGAGGAAGATCGAGACGAGGTTGGAGGCGCTCAGCAACCACACCTCCGGCGCGCCGACGTTGACGGTGACGGGCGTGCCCACCCACTCGGCCGCCGCGGCCAACGGGTCGAGCATCCCGTCAGGCAACCAGAGGTGCCAGGTCAGGAAGGGCTCGGTGATGCGGGTGGCCGCGAGCAAGACCATCGCGAGCACCACACAGTTGATGACGGTGCCGAAGTAGATCGCCTTCACGTAGCGCAGAAGCTCTGCCGCCCGGCCACTGTAGCGTCGCTCGCACAGTTCGGCGTCGGTCAGGATCAATGCGCGCCTCCACGCAGGGGCCAGCAGGAAGCCCATGAGCAGAAACGCGATCGAGTAAACCCAGAAGCGCCACAGCGCGAAGACGCCCGCGGTCGCGATCAGTCCCGTGACCACCAACGGGGTGTCGGCCGCGTACTGGGTGGCGGCCATCGAGAGCCCCGCCTTCCATCCCGGGATTCTGCGCCCGGCCAGGAAGTATTCCTCAGGGCCCTGTGAGGCGTCCTTGCGTGCCGCAAACCCGGACCAAAGGGCATACGTGACGAAGGCGAGCACCAGCAGGAGATCGATCACGTGCGCTTTATATCACAGCCCATCAGTGCTGTTGAGGGCGCGGAGATTTCCACGAGATGACTGCCCCCAATGATCGACCACACCGCAAATTCACATTGACGGTTAGGGGACCATACAGGAACTGAAACATCCCTAAAGTCGAATTGAACCGCGGCAAGTCGACGTGTAAGATCATGTGTGGAGGACTACACATGGCTACGAATTTGTCGTTGGATCCAGTTTTGCTCGAAAAAGCTCTTAAGGTGAGCGGTGAAACCACAAAAAAATCTGCCGTAACGAAAGCTCTCAAGGAGTTTATTGCGCGTCGGGAACAGCGGCGGATCATCGAGCTCTTCGGAAAGCTGGACTGGGATCCTGACTACGATTACAAAACCAGCCGTCGGAAAAAATGAACATCCTCGTCGACACGAGTGTGTGGTCGTTGGCTTTGCGGCGGGATGCCCCTGAGGGTGAGGCTGTCGCTATCCTGAAGCAATGCATCGAGCGTGGAGACCTTCTGTTCACAACAGGAATCATCGTCCAGGAATTGCTGCAGGGACTCCGCGGACCGAAGCAACGCGAACGCCTGATCGACCGTCTTTCGAGTATTCCCGTGATCGTCCCCGATCTGTCCGACCATATAGAGGCGGCCTCCTTGCAGCGTACGTGCAGACAAAAAGGCTTACACATACAAACCGTCGATGCCCTTCTTGCACAACTTGCCATTGGCCACGATCTAGACTTGCTCACCAATGATCGGGATTTCCACATGATCGGGCGGCACTTTCCTCTACGCCTACTGGGGCCGTCTAGACACAACTGCGACTCGCTCACCCCATCCAAACCCAAAGCCTTGAGGTCTTCCTGACAATCCACATTGACGGTTAGGGGACGATACAGGGAGGTGGAATTACCACGGACCGATGTGGGAAGTATCGAGGGGAGTTGTGGGGGTTTGAAATGCCGTTCTGACGGCACCGGCACACGTCTCCCATTCCACCCTTACAGAGGAGGGTGCCGATCTTGTAGTGGCCGAGTTTGGTGCCGGTGTCCAAGCGACATGTTCTTCCAACCGGTCAGTGGTCTCCCCTTCAGAACACAGCCAGAGCGTTCACCGGTGATCCGGTTCCACCGGTCAAGAAGTTATGGCATATTGATGAACGTCAAACCCGGGCTGGGTCAGCAACAGGAAGTTCACAAGGCCGTAAGTTCAGGTTAATCCTATTCCCTAGGTCGCACGAACCCTAACGTCAGGTGCTATAGAATAATGGCGTGTCTGACTCGGTGACTCATGTCCGAGGACACGGACGGCGTTGTGAGAATCGGACCAAATAGAGATCAAACCCGCTCAGGACAATCGGGATGAAAGTCGTAAGCGGCCGATGGCTTGGACTCTTACCGTGGTTCAGTAGTCGGTCTTGTCAGCACTATTGCCTCCTACTACTAATATTGGGCATACCGTTGCAGATCCAAGGGGCCTTTCAAGAGGACGTGGATTCCGAATTCATTCAGGTCGGCCAGGCTCCCGGAGGGAGCGGTGTCCCGATAGTCACAGCAGCTCGCACGGAGGAACCCTTGACCCTGGACGGGCTCTTGAGCGAAGCAAGCTGGGCAATTGCCACACCAGTGACTGGCTTTCTGCAAAAGGATCCGCAAGAAGGAGCTCCCGCCTCAGAGCGGACAGAAGTGAGAATCCTGTTCGATACTCAGCAAATCTACTTCGGGGTCTTCTGCTATGACTCCGACCCGGCCAGCGTCCGAGCCACCGAACTTCGCAGGGACAACGTCCTTGAAAACGATGACATCTTCGAGTTGATCCTGGATACGTTTCACGACCGCCGGAATGGCTATCTGTTTCGGATCAATCCACTGGGCACCCTGTTCGACGCAACGGTAACCAACGAAGGACAGGCGTTCAACGAAAGTGCGGACGAGCGATGGGATGCGAGTTGGGACGAGAAATGGGAGGCGGCCACTCATATCAACGAGCAGGGCTGGTCCGCGGAAATCGCGATCCCTTTCAAGTCCGTTCGGTTCCTCAGCCAAGACCGGATCGTTTGGGGGGTCAACTTCCATCGCGGGATCAAGCGGAAGAACGAGGATGTGTACTGGACCGCACACAACAGGGACTTTCGCTTCGAAGAGGTTTCCCGGTTCGGGCAACTGGAAGGATTGGATGGGATTCAGGGCTTTACGTTCCGCTTGAAGCCGTTCGCTACCACGGGAGTCAGCCGGGTGGTGGACCCGGCTGGCTTCCCGGACAACCAAGATTTGACCGACATTGGAATTGAAGACGCAAAATTTATGATCACGTCCCAACTCGCGCTGGACCTGACAGTCAATCCGGATTTTGCGCAGGCAGAAGTGGACGAAGCTCAAACCAACCTGACTCGCTTCAACCTGTTTTTGCCTGAAAAGCGGGAGTTTTTCCAGGAGGGGGCTGGCATCTTTCAATTTGGTACGGGGATACGGCGGCCGTGGGAAGGCCCGCAGGTGCTGTTGTTCCATAGTCGGCGCATTGGCCTTTCTGGGGAGCGTCGGAATCAGCAGGAGATTCCCATCTGGGGTGGACTCAAGCTCACCGGGCAGCAGGGGCCTCTCGAGATTGGGCTGCTTAATATGCAAACGAAGCGATCGGGCGAGATACCGGGAAAGAATTTCGCCGTAGTCCGTGTCAAAGGTAACATCCTGGCCCGGTCCTACGTAGGGGCAATCTTTACCCGCAGCACCGCCGGCCTGTCGGGAAACGACAATAAAGTCGCCGGCGTGGACGCCAGTTTCACCTTCTTCCGGAATTTGAATCTGCGCGGTTTCCTCGCCAAGGGCGGCTCGGCGGACGAGCAGGACGGGAAATGGGCGGGTCTCGGACGGGCGGTGTGGAGTGGTGACCGTTTCGACCTGGTCTTGGAACGTCTGACCGTCCCGAGGGCGGAGAACTTCATTGCCAACGTAGGATTCCTGACCCGTGACGACATGAATCGAAATCTGGTTGAGGCAGCGTATAAGCCGCGGCCCGGCATTAGGATGATCCGCCAGTTTGAATTTTCACCGGTTCTCGAATACATCACAAACCAAGACGGCGAGCTGGCGACGCGGCGAGCGGGATTAGGATGGCGCACTGAGCTTGAGAGTGGGGATACAATTCAATTCGAATTCAACAAGGTCTTTGAGAGATTGGTGCTTCCGTTCCGCATCCGAGGTGGCGGCGGCACGGTGCCAACCGGCGACTACTCTTTCAACGAATATTTCGTTGAGCTCCGGACATTCCGGGGCCGGCCGACCTCCGGCGCTCTGCGAATCCAAACGGGCGAGTTCTTCAATGGCAGCATAACCAGCATAGGCGGCTCGGTGCAGATCAAACCGTCCCAGAATCTTTCGTTCGACCCGGGGTATGAGTGGAGCAGAATCTCATTACCCGACGAATCCTTTTCGACCCTGGAGTTCAATGGCCAGGTGAATTATTCCTTCAGCCAAAGGTGGCTAACCCGGACCACGTTGCTGCTCGACAGTCAGGGGAAGGAATATACCGCCAATTTCCGGCTCAACTACATTTTCCGTCCGGGAGATGATCTGTTCTTGGTTTACAACGAGACGAGGAGCTATGGCCCCCTCAGCGGGCTGCTGAATCGAGCCTTAATAGTGAAGTTCACCTATTCGTTCGATATGTAGTGAAACTCGCCGATTGGCGCGATCCGCAAGCGGTTTGTGGTGTAGCGAGTGTAGCGTTTGTGCCCATTCTTGTGCCCTCGTGTTCTTCAAGACCGTAGATGGCTGCAATATTCGGATGGTTCAGGGAAGCCAGCAGCTTCGCTTCACGCTCGAACCGGGCTAGACGGTCGGCGTCTTTAGCGAATGCCACGGGACCGATACACCTTCATTCAATTCTTCAAACCAGCCCGATGTTGATTCGGGGACGGGTTCTCCACTGCCTTTACCGTAATCTTCCTGGCAGGACCTCGCCGCAGTGCGCTGTATTATCATTCTTGAATCCGAAGCTAGACTACACTGTTGATACCTGAGGTAAACCTTACTTGAAACTCTAAGGAGATTCGATATGACTCAACCGGCACCGGCCAGTCTCCCGGCCGAGGATTTAGCAGCTATCCGAGCGATCAGCGATCGTTTGGCACAGCTGATGCTTGACCGCAACTTCGAGGCACTCGCCCAGCTATATACAGTCGACGCGGTTCTGATGCCACCCAACAACCCGCTTATACAGGGCCGAGAACAAATCCGTACTTTCATGGAAGCATTTCCGAAGGTGACACGCTTTTCGATCGGCATTGATGAGATTGACGGACGCGACGATCTCATCTACGTGCGTGGAAGCTACTCGATGACCGTGCATCCTGATGGCGCACCCAGTCCGGTCGATGATGTCGGGAAATTTCTTGAGATCCGACGACGACAACCTGACGGATCGTTCCCGTTTGCAGTGGACATGTTCAGCTCTGATAAGGAATAGTTCCGGTTCCCTCGCGTGCTGGCCAGAAGCTGAGTCACGACAAGTGGATGCGCCTCTATGGCCGCGAAGAGTCCGGATTCAGGACTTGAACTCGGATATCACGGCACTGGGACCCGTTCCTTCAGTTCCTCGAACTAGTTTTTTGCCCCTCCATGGAGGTGGGGGTTCCGGGAGCGCCAATTATGATTGCGTCATTTGCCCGATAGGCAGCTAAATTAAGAGTCATGAAATTCGGGATTTCGATTTTTGATACCGATTATGCGATCCGGATCGACGAGGTGGCGCACGCAGCCGAAGAACGCGGTTTTGAGTCACTCTGGGTCCCGGAGCACACTCACATCCCCAAGAGCCGTAGGAGTCCATGGCCCGGTGGAGCCAATCTACCCAAAGAGTACTGGCACACGCATGATCCTTTCGTATCGCTCGCCGTAGCGGCTGCTGCCACAACCCGGCTGAAGATCGCTACCGGAGTCTGCCTAGTTGTAGAGCGCGACCCGATCACATTGGCGAAGGAGGTGGCAAGCCTGGATTTCCTCTCCGGCGGCCGGTTCATCTTCGGAGTTGGCGGCGGCTGGAATGCAGAGGAGATGGAAAACCATGGGACGGACTTCGGGAAACGGTGGCGCGTCCTCCGCGAGCGGATCCTGGCCATGAAGGAGATTTGGATGAACGAGGAAGCCGAATTCCACGGCGAGTTCGTCAACTTCGAGCCGATCTGGTCCCACCCTAAGCCTGTCCAGAAGCCTCATCCACCGATACTCTTGGGCGTGAACAAGCCTTCGGGGCGCCAGCATGTTGTCGACTACTGCGACGGTTGGCTCCCGTTAGCCGCACGCGCAGGCAGCTTGTCCGACGGCATAGTGGACCTGCGGCATAGAGCGGAGAAGGCCGACCGGGATGCGGCCACGCTCTCGGTATCCGTGTACGGTGCCAGGCCTGACAAGGCCGCGATCGAGGAATATGTGACTTCGGGCGCCGAGCGTATTGTCTTCATGCTGCCCGCGGCCGACCGCGATACGGTGCTGCCGATTTTGGATAATTGGACGAAGCTAGTTTAGAAAAACGTGGGGTAAAAGGCATGAGCGAAACCAGCCGGTGAGACGATGCGGTGTAGCCCGTCAGAGCAATTCGACTGTTTCCCGTGCGAAACTGGAACGGTGGTGAACTACTCGCAAATCACGCTACGAAAGGGGCTTGCGGTCCATTAGAAAGTTATCTCCCTAAGTACCGATTCGCCCCGGGGAAGGCTCTCAGAGCTCACTCTGAAGAGTCGATGAAGTCGCGCGCAGTCTGCAGTTCAGGCCGCCCAGCGTCGGCATTCGCGGCAATCTCGAGCAGAGATTCGTAGTGTTGTCGGGCCTTTGCCGTGTCGCCGCCGAGCTCGGCGGCCCGCGCAGCGCCATAGACGGCTCGGTACCGCCCTGGCTCCTTTGCCATGGTCGTCTCCAACTCGTTCAGAGCCAACTCCCACTCCTCTAATTCCATCAGTAACTCGCCGAGTTGCTCGCGGGCCGGTTTCAGCGGTCCGGGGGTAACGGGAGCCTTTTCGGTGGCATCCTCCCTGTCGGCCGCTGACCGCAGCATGCCGAGCGCGTCTTCGTTTCGACCGTCCGCCCAGGCCGTCCAGGCACTTGCAGCCAGCCGTTGGATTTCGACCTGTTCTGCCCAATAGGCGTCACCCATGAGCACCAGGGCCTCCTGCAGCGCCTCGAGGGCCGCAACCTCACCCTCGGCCGCCTGCACATCATCAGTTCTTGCGAAACCAACCGCACGCACGAAGCGAGTCATCGCTTCGGTTTGCGGAGTTGCTGGCGCAGGAGTCACTTCCAGTTGGGTGGCCTCGATCCAGGCCTCGCGTTCGATTGCGAACCTTGCGGGAATTGCGGAACCCGGGAATGAGCTTCCGTCGCCAAGGGAAGTGGTCTGCAGCACTATCTCCATAGCCGCCTCGTCCCGGGCCGTCTGCAGATACGCGTAAGCGAGATAGTCGTACGCATGCAGGGCACTGCCGATCGTGTTGGTACTGAGGGCCGTTTCTGCGGATCGGATGTTGGTGGCGATCGATGCCTCCCACTCGCCCACCCGCGTGAAGATGTGGGACGGCATGTGCAGAGCATGAGGTACTGACGGAGCAATCGACGCGTATCGCCGGGCCGCTTCCAGGCCCCTGGGCGCGAGAGGCGGATGGTCGTAGCTGTGGATGATGTAGTGGGCGATGCCGGGATGGTCGGGCTGTCCTTGCAACTCTGCCTCCAGGATGGCGGCGGCCTCGAGCTGGTTCGCGTACGTCTTGTCGGTCGGAAGAGCCGTTGTTACCAAAGACAGGGCATGGAAGAGCCGCGCTTCAGAATCGGCCGGGTATCGCTCGGTCAGTTGCGCCATTGCACTCTCGTAGTTGAGCATGCGCGTCCGTTGATCGACCGATGAGGCGTCCCGGTAGAGCTCTCCGACGGCTAATAGATAGGCGCGTTCCCGCTCGGTCTGGTCCGTGTCCGCAAGGCCCAGCTGTCCGTTGTCCCACGCGTCTTCGATTGCGCCCGGCGAAGGTCCGGCCGCAAATGGATTGCCCCAGAGGCTGAGGGCGATACCCCAGTAGGCGATCCCACAATTCGGATCGTCCTCGAGAACGGCGTTGAAGGCTTCGATTGCCACGGGAAACCAGAACGAGTGCAGCAGTGCGGCGGCACGATCGAATTGGCCCTCCACAGCCGCACTACAGGATGTCTCGAAATGTACGTTGCCGACTTGTGCCGCAGGTGACCCACCCCGGTCGTTGTTTTCAGGAGCATTGCAGGCGGCCAACGATGCGATGAGCAGAACCAGGAATCCTCCCCGGACGCTGGTCCGAAGAAGGACGTATCGCCCCCGCGTCAGCGGCTTTCTTCTGGTTTCCGGTGACTGCGATGTGGTGTGTTCGTTACGTGGACCTGTCATTACGATACCCCCTGTCGACATTCCGGGCTGAATCACCCGTAGATATAACTACAGTCTGGAGTTAACAGCAATCAGAGAGTCATCGGCCTGGGTTTCCGCATACTTGGTATTGTGAATATCCTACCCTCGCCCCATTCTTCTAATTGGCCGCGGATAGTTTGCGCATTCCGACACGAAACGTCACGTTTCGCACAACACATCCTGTTAAATTATTGAATCTAAGGAGTAGTCGATCCAACTTCGAATCCGTAGGTCGGAGGTTCGAATCCCTCTGGGCGTACTTCATGGCAGACTTCACTCATTGGCCATTCATTATCCTGGGGCCCACCGCCTGCGGCGGTCCCCCACATCAATCCAACGGAATGAATGCCAGGGCGTCATTGGGATTCAGGGGAATCACCAACTGGTTCTGAACGGAGTCATAGCACATGGATGCGGCACTGGGAATACCCGAGGCGATGACTTCCGCAGGCTGCCCCGGCCGGATCCGTGAGACGCTGCCGAAGCGGACACTACTGACGTACTTGGTGCCGTCTTCTGCGATCACCAGCCCGTCATTCCCGCCTTCAACCGCGTGTTCGGTGTTGACCAGTGCACCTTGAGGATTAAAGGTAAGCACAGCGTTGTCACCGATATTAACCACCGCTATATTGCCGTCGCCGTCAATGGCCACGCCATTGGGCACATTCAGCGGTGCGCCATCGACCAGCACTGAAGTTTCACCGTCTGCGCTGACCCTCAAAATCCGTTCCGGGGGCCGGGTGTTCGAGATGTAGGCGGTGCCGTCTTCGCCGACACCAATGCCGTTCATGAATGTCGCCCCGTCGACTTCGAAGGCAATCAGAGGTTGGCCACTTTCAAGGTCGAATGAGCGCAGGACGGTTCCATCCACCGTGTAGAGCACACCGTTCCGGATCGCGCTGCCCAGAGGATGGTTGAGGGTCAGGTTGTCCCGGGACACACCGATCCATTTGGCGGTATGCACGCTGCCGTCGGGATTGATCAACGACACGAAGCCGTCGTTTTCCAGTACGTCCTGCGCCACGCCGGCATTCATGGCCAGAATCAGGTTTCGATCAGGATCGAAGGTGCAGCTCTCGGCGAAACGGAGACTGCCGTAGACTTTGACGTTGGAAGACATTTGGGTGGCCACGCCGGACTCGCTAACCGCGCCCAGAGGATCACCCACCTCGATCGGGCCTGTCTGGCCGCTGGTTGTAGTGCCGACCCCAAGAGCTATCAGACATGCGAATACTCTAAGTTTCATCTTTCTTCCTCATTATCGTGCTTTAAGTTTCCAGTACGACGGTGCAAGACTGACCGGCCGAAAGTCAAGCCTTCGACTCGGACGAGGCTGGTTGAGGGCTCGTTTGGGACAGGGCAAAACACCGCAGTCCCATATACACGACGTCGCATTCGTGTGGATTGAATTCGAATAGGTGGCGAGCAGTGGGGCAGTTCCCTGGCAGGTCGAAGCGGGTTTCAGCTAGTTACGGACAGAGGCTCGCAGCGCGTGAACCGGCACTTGCGCCTTGCCTGGGCGGAGGTCGGAAATTCACTTTTCCGGATAGAGGACCATACAGGAGTTAGAAGCAATGCGGAGCTGTTCCAGGAATTTCCGAACGAGATTATTGGGCTTGAGCAGCCTTTGCGACGTGGAGTCTGAATCTGACAATACCCTTCAAAGTCTGAAGAGTCTGTTGATTTTGACGATGAAGGCACGGTTGACAATCGGCAGGAATCCGTCGGATCCCGTGTCGCGGCCATCACTGTATACCACGAACAGTTCACTGCCGGGACGGTATTCCCAGCGGAACCGCGCGTTGGTACTGAACGTCTGCTTGCTCGACTCGTATTGGGTGAGAACGCTCACAAACATCCTAGGCGTAAACGTATAGGTGGTGCGCTGGGTGATCACCGATGTCGTGAACTTGCCCCCCGGCAGATTCAGCCAGTTGAGGGAAAAACCCGGCTCGAGCGCCAGCTGCGCAGTTAAGTCTATCCGGCCTCCGTTCCGGCCTAGGCCCATCTCCAGCGTCCGTTGGGTGCCGCCGTAAAGCGACCCCTGTTGATAGGAAACAATCCCCGACAGCTTATGCTGCCTGCCAAGGACATATTGGGCAAGCAGGCTCTGGTAGGTGTAGCCCCCCAAGGGAACCGTGACGTTCGAGGCGATCTCAAAGGGTTTTGGGATGAACTCGTAGTCGCGTGTGTACCGGATCGTCAGGCGATCGCTGTTGAAAAACTCGATTCCGAACTCTCCTCTTTGTTCGCGGAAATCCAGACGGCCCTGATTGTTCTCGATGTACTCGACGCTGCCCTGATAGATGAAACGGCGGATCCGATCCCCTCCCGGCCGCGGGCTGAACCGTGCCTGCGCAAACTCCCGCACGAAATCGGTGCGCCGGAGGAATCCGACTTCCGGATTGAAGCGCTCACCCACCTTCAGGTGCTCAACCAGAAGGCCGTAACGGTCTGCGGCGTAGTCGAAACGCGTCAGATAGCTGACGTTGCCGTTCCCTACACCCGACTTTTCCGTCTGAGCATAGTACGCGTTGATGTTCAGTAACGGCGAATACGAGTAGAGTCCGTCCACGCCAAACGTCTGTCCAGCCGGAGCGCCCTTCTCGTCACGCCTCGTGTAGAGCACACCGACATTACTGCGCTCCGAGACGTCCCGCTTCACACGGATGACGGAGAAATTCGTCGCCGGCGAGTTGGATGGCTCGTCGTCGCGTGCCTGAATGTTTAGCATACCCAACGTATAGGCCCCCACGCGTCCTGTCAGACGCGCTCCACCCGCGATCGGGACCGGCCGGCGGTTGTTCAGTCCGATGCGTCGGCTGAAAAACAGTATCGGAGTGTTGGGGCCCGCAGGCCGACCGCCCACAGCACTGCCCACTCCGAACTGAAAGAGGCCCTGGTTTTCGAGAAAAAAATCCCGTCGTTCAGGGAAAAACTGGCTGAACCGTGTCAGGTTTACCTGGCGCGTGTCCTCTTCCACCTGGGCAAAATCGGTGTTGTAGGTTAGATCGAGCGTCAGGCCATTGCTCACTCCATACTTCGCGTCAAGGCCCACGTCGCGATCGAGTTTGTTGTCGAACGCCGGCGTTGCTTCTCGATCGGTGCGGACACCGGCGATGCCAAACGGCTTTAGTTCGAGATTCAGACCTCTCGGCGGTGTTTCAAGTGTCATGCTCGCGGCCATCGACACATAGAAGGAGGCGCGGGTCCCCAGAGACGCCGGCAGCGGGGGGAGATAGACCCACTCATTCTTATGGCGAATGATGCGGCGAAATATCACACCCCAGACCTGGTCCGGATCCGGGCCATATCGTAGCGATCTGAACGGGATCGCGAATTCGGCCGTCCATCCCTGATCGGACCGTTGGGTCCGGACGTCCCACACTCCGTTCCAACTTATGTCACTGTCGGCGCCTTCATCAGTCACCGCCTGGTCGCGCTGGGCGCCGAGCAGATTCGTCTGAATATAGAAGCTGTTCCGCTTGTCATTGAACGTATCGAGTTCAATAGTAAAGTTCTCGTTTTCGAGGATGACGTTCGAGTCGCGCCGCATCTCGTTCGCAATCATCTGGTCCGGTTCGCTGTCCCAGTTCAACGCAGTTACGTACAGGTTGGTATCGTCGTAGAAGATCCAGACCTCGGTTTTCTCCGTGGCTGGAGCGCCTTCGACAGGGTCCGTCTGGATAAAACCACTGATGCTGGGGATTTCGCGATAGTACGGTTCGTCCAGCCGGCCGTCGAGCGTGAGGCCCTCAGGGATTCGCACCGCTCTGATGCTGACGGCGCCTTCGGCCGTGCGCGTTATGGTTTCCGGGGGAACCGGCCCCACTGTCTGCGCGGACGTTGGCTGCGACGTGACGAGCGCACACAGGATGAGTCCCGCCCGCGTCAAGCCTATCTTCCGGATCACATGCATCATCACTCCTTCAGGTAATACGAGAGATGTGATTGTCGCACGTTAGCGCAATCAGGGCTCGACCGTCTGGAGTCATGGCCCAGAATGTCGCTCCGTTTGGCAGGTCTGCCCAGCAGGGCGTCGGCCATTCGGCCTTGGCCCCCTGTGGTCTTGAAATCAGCATTGTCAGCTGATTTATCCTATACCAAGCTTCCGAAACAGTTCTAGCCCGCATGGATCACCAAGCGACGCTTGATCGCGATTTTGCATGAAAGACTCATCGGCGGACGCGAGATGGGGTGTGGGGGAGGGTCTTCGGGTGAAGCGAGAAGGTTTTGGCGACATGAAAAGGGGATTTTCGTGCTCGAGAGAGCGTGGTTGGCCGCAATCAGACACACCTCGGCTCGGACTGGATAATCAAATCGAATTCAGGGACGAAGCGGGAGCGTCGGCGTCAGCATCGCAGTGGCATCGCCTGTAGGTTGCGCACAACGGCGGTGAAGACTTCGGCGTAGGGACAGGCTTCAGCCATCGACACCCAGACGTTGCGGACCGTGAACCGGATTCGGGCACCGATCTTGAGCAGCTTCAGCCGGATCGTGCCGCATTGAGCCCGCGCCAGTTCGGTATTGTGGAGTCCGAGTCGGCGCAGTGCATGCATGATCATGTAGGCGGCCGAAGACAGATAGAGTCGGAGTTGATTGGCGCGCATGGTGGACGCGCTGGTGCGGTCGGCAAACAGATCCAGTTGTTGCTCTTTGATCCGGTTCTCCATGTCGCCGCGCGCACAGTAGAGATCCTCGTATAGCGCACGGGCCTCCCAACGTTCTGGTGACAGCGATGTGACGATGAATCGGGGATTGGCGCCCTTGCCCAGAACCTCCGCCTTGCCCACGACGCGCCGTTGTTGGCTCCAACTGTCTCGTGTGCGATAGCGGAAGTCCTTAAATACCCGTGCCGATTGACCGGTGGATTCGAACTCCGATTTCGCCTGAGCCATGGCTTCAGCGATATCCTTCTTGAGTCGCTCGTTCTTGGCCAATCCCACCACGTAATCCACCTGATGGGATTCACACCAGGTCAGTAAGTCATCTCTGCAGAAGCCGGAGTCTCCACGGACGATGATCGACACATCCGGCCAGCTCTTCCGGATCTGTCCGATGATGCGGGTCAGTTCCTCAACCGATCCGGCCGCGCCATCGATATTGGAGCGCCGTAATCGGGCGCACAGCAGATGCTCACCCGAGAAGATGTACAACGGCAGATAACAGTAGTTGCCGTAGTAGCCATGAAAGAATCGTCCCTCTTGTTGCCCGTGGATCGGATCGTCGGTGGCATCCAGGTCCAGAATGATTTCTTCAGGCGCCGATTCAAAGGCTGCGATGAAGGCATCGACCATCCAGCGGTCGACCTGGTCCGTATCCATCGCAATCTTCTTGTATCGCTCCTCCCCGCCGACTTCAGCCCCAGTCAACTCCAGCCGATTCAGTGTGCACTTGGCCGCCAGAGCCTTTCCCCGGTCGCTGGCCTGCCGTCGGTTGCCTCCCAGCGGATCGGCCTTATCCACCGCCACGGCCAGCATCGGATCGGTGCGTAGTTGGTCGTGATCGTTCAGGTCTTCATATCCCAGACACAGGCCATACACCCGTTGCCCAATCAATTCTTTCACCGTGTGCTCGATCAATCGCGGGTCCCGGTGATCGGCGAAACATTCGGCCAGTCCATCGATCAACCCGGTCCGTTTTTCGACCTCCCGCAACAGCAGGACACCCGCGTCGGAAGTGATCTTCCCTCCGTCGAATCGAGCCTTCACTTTTCGTTGATTAAGTCCGTGAAATTCAAACGTGGTTTGGTTACACTCTGTCGTCATAAGGGCCGCCTTTGTTTGGTGTCTGAAACGTTCTTGTCAAACGCTTTATGCCAAACAGGGCGGCCTTTTCTGGTCCATCTCGTGATCTATACGGGCTAGCGACTGGTTACCTGCTGCTCTTCAACCCTGCGTCCGGCAACGCTTCCAAGAACTGGACCCAATCGCTGGGCTTCCGGAAATCCTCACTCGTGATTGTCCTTACCGCTGCCGCCCGGCGGCGAACCCGCTCGAGCCGAGTTGTCCCCTCAAGGTCGCCCAAGATTGACTCGTCGAAGAACTGAAAATGTTCACGCCCCATCCCCTCCTTCACCCTTCGTTTCAGGCCAGTCATCGACGTTCTTCGTTTGGCCTTTGAAAATCAATACGTCTCCCGCCTGAAAATGGTGTCCAATGACCAGAGGCCGCGTTCCATTCTTCGTGTGCGTTTTAACGAGTCGCTGAAACCTGGCTAAACACCATGAGGGAAAAGACTTGCGGTCAACGAAGAGGTCACCTGGCCGTATCCCCAAACCGGAAGTTAGGAACCCCCAAACAACGGGCGTCGACGACAGCGTCCACATCAGCGGTTAGGTGACTACACAGGCATCTGGATTCTCGCGGGCCTCCCCAGCATCGTTAGGAGCAGCTGTTGGGAGTTGATCGTTTTAGCGATGCCGATGGATCCGGCACTCGCTCGGCATGTCTGAATAGGAGAATCAGACGGCGCTGAGATTCCGAATCAGGGCACGGGCAGGTCTGGCTTCGCGTTCAAACCGGGCTAGACATCAGTTGGACAAGACGGCGACGGCCTCGACCTCCAGGACGAAGCGAGGATCGCTTGCGAGCCGGACGATCTCCACGGTAGTGCTCGCGGGCCGATGGTCCTCGCCCCAGTAGCGGTTCATGACGGCGTTGATTGCATCCTGATTTGCCTCGAGGTCAACGGTGAAACGTGTCACCTACTTGCATCACTGTGCGCGTCGCGTTTTACTCGATACGAAGCGTTTCGATTGAGTTGACGCAGACAGCGCAACGGGAATCCCTCGCGAGACTCTTGTCGCCCTACTGACAAAACGCACCTGGCCTCGGAGAAGTACAGCCTGAATGGAAAGCTACTCTTGATCAATTGGCGAGCGGCCAGACAGAAATCATCTACTCTACAAACCACGAGTTCTTTTATTCCGCAAAACATTTAGCGTTCATCGGAAGTGCCGAGCGAGAAAGCGTCGTGGGGACGAGATTTTCGGGCACTTTCGATAACGACGTTTGAAGGAAGCCGGTGGCGTTTGCGGCGGACGCGGTGGGCTATGGAGAAAGTACGGGAATGCGGGTTGAAATTGTCACGGGACGGGACTCGACAAGGGCGAGTGGCGGGGTGGCGACGAGGAGTGTGGGTTCCGGAGCAGCAGTTTTAGAGAGTCTGCGGTGCGGGTCGAGGCTCGATTTGGAAGCATTTTTGAGATCAAGACACACGTGGGCGGCGGCGTGCGCGAGCACGTCTGGAAAGTGTGTAACTGGAATCTCTGCTACGACGTATCTGCAAAGCATATGGAAGTGAAGCTCCATGCGATCTGCGCAGCGGTCAGCCTCTCGATGACCTTCATCGGGGTCTGACAGACGGGACATAACCCGGCCGAGTCGCTCGCAGGGGCTTCCTCGTGAGGATCGGTCGACGCCATTCCTAACAAACGATGACAAAGTTCCATGGATGCGGAACGTTGTGCGTTCGCCATGAAACCGAAATGTCGGATGCGGACAAAACCTTTCGGCAGCACGTGGAGGAGGAAGCGGCGGATGAACTCGGCGGCGGAAACCGTCATCGTTCTTGATTTGTTGCCACGCGCGTAATCCCGCCAACGGAACGTGACCTGGCCGCCGTCGAAGGACAACAATCGATGATTGGAGATGGCAACACGGTGGGTATAGCGTCCGAGATAGCGTAATACCTGTTCGGGCCCACCGAATGCCGGCTTCGCATAGACGATCCAAGGTTGGCGAAATAACGGTCGCAGGAAAGCCGCGAAGCTCTTCGGTTCGGATAACTGCTGGATCTGTCCCGCGAAGGTCAGGCACTCTCTGCGAAACGCCTTCCGCAATCCGTCAACGAACTTTCCCCGGAATATTTTCCCCAGAACCTTTACAGGCAGGAAGAAAGGGTAGCGCGGCCGAATCCATCGCGAACGGTCCGGTGCGATTCCACCGGCGGGAACGACGCAGTGGAGGTGAGGATGAAACAGCACGTTTTGTCCCCATGTGTGCAGGATGAGGAAGAAGCCGATCTCGGCGCCAAGGTGTTTGGGATTTCTCGCGACCTCCCGCAGCGTCTCGGCCACGGTGCGGAACAGCAGGTTATAGAGTTCAACCGGATTCTGCAGGACAAGCGCATGTAGTTCCTTTGGCAGCGTGAACACGACATGGAAGTATCGTGTCGCGAGAAGTTCACGTTCTCTGGCTGCGATCCAGCGCTGACGCGCCTGAGTCTGGCATTTCGGACAATGGCGATTACGGCATGAGTTGTAGGAGATGGTCCCCTCGCCCCCACATCGCGGGCAGGCATCGATATGACCGCCAAGAGCGGCTGTTCGGCAACGCACGATGGCATGCATCACCTTCAGCTGCTGGAAATCGATTCTGTTTCGATGACGGTCGATGAAGTCGTTGCCCCGCGCGCGCAGGATGTCGGCCACCTCCACGGCGGACCGCGTCATTGTTTCTGCTTCCTTTTTCTGGAGCGCTTCACCGTATCGAGCCTGGAAACCGGCAGGGTCTCTACGGGATTGGCGACCGTCTGCAAATGACGGCGAGACAAGTGCAGATAGACGCTGGTGGCTCGCAGGTCCGAGTGACCCATCAACATCTGAATGGTGCGCAGATCGGTGCCATTCTCCAGTAGGTGGGTGGCCCAGCTGTGACGCAGCGTGTGCGGCGATACACGCTTCTTGATTCCGGCACGTTTCGCCGCATTTTGTACCGCCAACCACACGCACTTGGACGTGAGGGGTTTGTCGGCACGCCAGTTGTCGACCATGCCGGGAAACAAATAGGTCCCAGGCTTCATCCAGAGCCAGTACTCCCGTAGTGTATTCAGCAGCTTTGGCGGCAATGGCACATCGCGATCCCGGTTGCGCTTGCCCTGACGGATGTGGATGATCATGCGCTGGCTATCGATGTCCTGGACCTTCAACCCGATCAACTCGGCCCGACGCATTCCAGTGGCATACAAGGTCATCAGCATCGTGTAATCGAGCAGGTTGTTTGCGGAGCCGATCAGTTGGGTGACCTCCTCTTTGCTCAGAACAGTCGGCAGTCGCTTCGGCATCTTGGGATACGGGAGATCCAGCTTCAGGTATGGACGCCGTAGCGTCTTCACAAAGAAGAATCGCAGCGCGGCAATGTGCAGACCTACAGTCTTGATCGCGAGCTTTCGCTCCTGGATCAAATGCAACTGATACTGCCGCAGGTGTTGCTGGCTGAGACGATCGGGGCGCGTGCCAAAATAGCGAGCGAAGTCTTCAACGACTCGCAGATAGGTTCGGATTGTTGTTGGAGAGAAATTGCGGCGCTGGAGTTCTTCCAGCATCCGTTTCCGCAAATCAGTCATGTGGGCCTCCTTTGAGGCCCACACTCTACAGTCTGACGATCACCCCTCGGTCAGCCCACGCGCAGCGTCCGCCGCGCCAGCGGCTTCGTTCAAACGCCGAAGGGTAGAGTCATTCCCTTCCGCAGGATGGGAAAACCTTGGCGACAAGAGTCGATTCATGTCGCGAATTTCACCCATCTCCCCTGATCTGAGAAGGGCAGATCCGGCGACTCGCATTGAGTAGGACTTGAGTCTAGGGATCTTCTAAAACGGACTAAACTGAGGTGTGGGAGAACGATCGGTCGGCGATACCAGCCGTGGTCGAACGGCTTGCCGATCAGCGGCGGCGCGTAGCGCCGTCCGTCTGCATCGGCTTGTTAGGTGCCGCTCAACGCTCCTGACTGCGCCACCGTTTCACTATCGCGTCAACATCCAAATCTTCGGGACCGTCCTTCCACGTGGCGTAGAAGTCGATATCATCGCTGTTTGGCGCGGGGCTCGGTTCATCGAAGTTCAATCGTGTCGGTAGTGGAACCGCTTCGCCAAGGACAAGCGCCTCGCCTCGCCCAAGCCCAGCAAGGACACTCACTAGATCACCTTCGCTTTCTGGTACAAGCTTCCGAATGTACGCCTGATCATCTGGGTTCGTGACTCGTAGGCATATGAATGTCCCGCACTGGGAGAGCACAGTCTCTGAAACTTCATGAGGCCGCTGGCTGACGACGGCCAATCCGACTCCGTACTTCCGCCCTTCCTTTGCAATGCGCTCCATCGACTTTCGCGAGCCTGCAAACTGGCTCATGCTCTCGCGCGGGATGTACGCATGTGCTTCTTCGCAAATGAGCATGATCGGAAAGTCGCGATACTCTGGGTTCCAATAGTTGAACTCAAACGCAAGACGCCCGGTCTGTGCTGCAACTGTTGGACGAACATCGAAGGGAACAGAGGAGAGGTCAATGACGGTGACAGCGACCTTAGATTCCCCGAGACCGACGAAGTCCCGTAATAGTGTTGAAAGTGAGGCCGAGTTATTTCGCTTCTTTGGGTTCAGGAGGAAATCATATCGCACATCATTCAGCTTGCTATCAAGTCGCATCAAGAAATTGTCGAACGCTCCAGTTAGCGGTCCCTTGACCATCTTGGTCGCGCCCTGCACCAATCCATTCTTATCCTCAAGAGCTTTGCGAATCTCCCCGATATCGAAATAGACCGGTGTGTCGAGCGTCGTACGCGTTAGGCCTAGCCTCTCGCCCTCTGCCAGTCTCTGTTCACGAAGAGCGTCTCGAAATACAGTTGTCTGGTTGTGTGCGCTAAAGTCGGTTTGATCGATCAGGAGATCACAGAGCTCCGCATAGGTCATTAGCCAGTAAGGGATCTCTAGCTCTCTGGCATCCACATGGCGAACAATCGCATCATCGAATGCATAGTGGCGTTTCCCATCGTTCCGTTTCCAGCAATACTCCCCGTGCAGGTCGAGAATGATGATGTGCGCCCTTGGCATTTCAGCCACCGCCTTCTGTACGATCGAGGCCACAGTCCAGGATTTACCTGCACCTGTTTGGCCGAGAATAGCAAAATGCCTTCCGAAGAGATTAGTGGCATGTAGCGAGACTCTGATCGACGGGTGGGTCGTCAGTGCTCCGACTTCGAAACCCTCGGCACGGAACCGCTCGAACATCTTCGTGATTTCGGAGAATCCGATAGCGTGAACCTCTGCACCAGTAGTCGGATACTGGCCGACTCCGCGCTCAAAGTGGCCGTCAGTGCATATAGAGCCTATCGGTGTTAATCGGGCGAGACGCTTGGCGTAAGGCAGTCGCGCATCTGGCTCCCCGGGAGTTTCAATAGTCGGTACGGCAAATGCTTCCTGCTCGGTCATCCTCGTGACCATCGCGATGAGCTGCACTCCGCCCTGCCGAATGGCGGCATAGGAGCCAATCTGACCTACGGTAATGTCCTCGTCGCCAATGGTAATGGTCGGAACACGGCCCTGTTCATCCTCAACGAGCGTTGCCGTAAGCAGGTTGCCTTGCACATCGACGAGATGACCTATGACGGTGTTGGTTTCGCTTGGCATAGTTCAAATCCTTTGCGAAAGATGTTCAAATTTCCACAGGTCCGGATGACCCTGTCCGACTTCGCTCTTGATAGCGCAGCGAGCCTCGGTCACGACGATCACGTTGTTCTTTGCACTCCAGCGATTCCAAGCTTCATCTGACAAGGCCTTCGCGAATATCAGCACCGTAAGGTCAGTTCGTGCGAGCGCGCTCTCGATGACAGTATTGACGTGTTCATCCGCAAATCCGTAGCCGATACAGGCGAGGCGATGCAAGGGATTGTGATCCTGTCCGAGCGCGCCTCGAAACGCTGACCACAATGCCTGGTAGGGTTGCATCATAGTGTCATCCCCCTTGCGCCGTTGTGGCGGAATCATGAGACGTTTGGTGTGTTCTGGAATCTGGGTACCGAAGCCACAACGGCGCACGCCGTTCGAATCGCAGTCATACCATCCAACAGACCCATGCAGTTTTAACAAATGAATTGGCAGGGCAGTTTCGTCTGGTTGTCGCCCTCTGTGCGTTCCTCTGATTCTGAAAAGTCTCTCTTCGAAAGTCGCTGCGTCAAAGTAAGCATGCTCGTGTCCAACAAAGCCATCGTACAGGCGGACTCTCCCCTGTTCTGCGGCTCGTTCGATGAGCGGATCGTAATTCAGATTGAAGACCTTCACATGCGGCACAGATTTCGCTGCTAGTCGTCTCACAAACTGAACATGAGCATCCAGCGGAGGACGAAGAGGCAAGAATAGATCTGCGATTGCTTCTGCCGCAAGGTGGCGATGTTCGCCTTCCTCCGGGCCACCGTCATCGAGCAAGTCAAGTGCATGCTCGATGCCCTTGGTGCCTGGCAAATCGAGCTTTGCCTGTATCTCATCGCGTTTCGCTGCATCGGAAATGTAATCTCTGATCTTGCTCCACAGTTCGAAGGCGAGCGGATAACCGTCTCCATTGAGGTAAGACGAGCCAGCTCCGAGCAGATAACCAACACGTTGCGAATGGAATTGCTCGGCCACCTTGGATTCGAGTAGTGTTCTGAATTCCATCGTGCTCATCCGTCCGTGCGCCTAACAATTAGTCGGCTGTCGGCCGCACTTCAACGCTGGGAAATATACCGCTACGGTAGTCCCTAGGTACGAGCGATTGCGCAGCCAAGTCTCGACGTGACAGCATTATAAGGCGGAGATGGAGAGGCTCCTAGCGCAATTGGGCAGCCGTGTGGCCGACCGATCCGCAGCCGGGATTATGCCGGATTTTCACTGGTTACGACCTTGGGTGCAATCGACGACGATTGCTCACGAGTAACATTTAGCGTTCATCGGAAGTGCCGAGCGAGAAAGCGTCGTGGGGACGAGATTTTCGGGCACTTTCGATAACGACGTTTGAAGGAAGCCGGTGGCGTTTGCGGCGGACGCGGTGGGCTATGGAGAAAGTACGGGAATGCGGGTTGAAATTGTCACGGGACGGGACTCGACAAGGGCGAGTGGCGGGGTGGCGACGAGGAGTGTGGGTTCCGGAGCAGCAGTTTTAGAGAGTCTGCGGTGCGGGTCGAGGCTCGATTTGGAAGCATTTTTGAGATCAAGACACACGTGGGCGGCGGCGTGCGCGAGCACGTCTGGAAAGTGTGTAACTGGAATCTCTGCTACGACGTATCTGCAAAGCATATGGAAGTGAAGCTCCATGCGATCTGCGCAGCGGTCAGCCTCTCGATGACCTTCATCGGGGTCTGACAGACGGGACATAACCCGGCCGAGTCGCTCGCAGGGGCTTCCTCGTGAGGATCGGTCGACGCCATTCCTAACAAACGATGACAAAGTTCCATGGATGCGGAACGTTGTGCGTTCGCCATGAAACCGAAATGTCGGATGCGGACAAAACCTTTCGGCAGCACGTGGAGGAGGAAGCGGCGGATGAACTCGGCGGCGGAAACCGTCATCGTTCTTGATTTGTTGCCACGCGCGTAATCCCGCCAACGGAACGTGACCTGGCCGCCGTCGAAGGACAACAATCGATGATTGGAGATGGCAACACGGTGGGTATAGCGTCCGAGATAGCGTAATACCTGTTCGGGCCCACCGAATGCCGGCTTCGCATAGACGACCCAAGGTTGGCGAAATAACGGTCGCAGGAAAGCCGCGCGACGGCCTGCCCCCGCGCGCGGATTGACATAACACCCATAGTACGACGTTGGCAGCGCTGCCGTACTCGTCAGACCCCACTTATTTTTCCTATTCGCAGAAGACGTTGGTGGAGTCTCCCTGATTCTCTAAGGTCCGAGAATACAAATCGGACTTGACAAAACAACGGCGTAATGTCGTAAGGAATTCGGACAGTAATTAAATCGGCCCCGAAAGCGTTTGCATTCATCAACATGGGGATGCGGGCGGTCTAGGTGCCGTCGCCTATCCTTACAGTTTTAAATCGGGGGGTTCCAACGCATGTCTTGCATTGGCGGGACAATTGAAATACGGCCAATTCGTAAGTTACTGACCCCAAATATCATCGGGACATGAAACGGTCAATATCTTTCGCGGGGCACTCTTTGGATCTTAGATTGCACAAAGAAAGATGGATAGTCCAGCTCATCATGGAAAACGGACTTACAACTTTTCGAGGAACAGAAAGGTCAGGAGGAACTAAGATGAATCATTCAAAGGGTCGACCTGTTTTGGTTTGTGTCGCGGTATTGATCTTGGGATTTGGCGTGGCCGAATCCGCACACGCTGATTCATTCCTTTTCAATTTCTCGATGAACAATGCGGCGCAGAACACTATCCTCGACAACAATGGCGGACGCAGCGGCACGCTGAGTTTCAACGGTTCCGTCCTGGCGGGAGACCATGCTTTGACGTCGCTCACCAATTTGGTCATTTCCTTTAACTTGGGGGGCACGATTTTTACACTAGCCGACCTGAGTGACCCACCCGGCAATATCAACATTAGAGTGGTGGACATCTTGGGGGGCGGGCAGCAGATTACTCGGGTCGTTGATACCGCAGGCACCTTTACCCAATTCTTCGTGGGCGGGAGCCAGCACGGCCTCGCTTTTGTGAACGCAGATGGCAATTTTCGCTTGGAGGACCGTGTGCTGTTCGATACCAGCTTTCATCCCGGGACGTATACTGCGGCCCGCGTACCAGAGGCGTCATCTCTGATTCTCTTCATTGCCGGCTTACTTGGTGTTGGCGTGGTGACTATCCGCAGGCATCATCTTTCAAATTGAGGAACGATCTGGATGCAATCCACTGAGAGCCCACAGGCCCACACGGACATCACGACGGCTCCTGCCAGTTAGCGCGGCGAGCTCGACAGCAATCGCAGGTCCTTCCGTCAGCAGCTTCCGGAGTTATCGCGCGACGGCCTGCCCCCGCGCGCGGATTGACATAACACCCATAGTACGACGTTGGCAGCGCTGCCGTACTCGTCAGACCCCACTTATTTTTCCTATTCGCCCCTCATCGCCGTCAACCGCTCCACCGCTCTCGAAGCTCGATCCCGCATACTCGGCTGCGAATCCTGCTCTCCAGACGCAGAGATCCCATTCGACTGGATACTGGACGAGGTGATGGGGAACAGAGGAATCGACGTCGACTACCTTCTGTCCGAGTCGGTGAAGTGCAGGAAGCGCTTTGAATGGGTCACCGAAAAGACGTTGGTGGAAGTGTGATCGTCACATCTCAACGAAGGGCAGTGTGCTAGTCGGTATCGAGCGGTCGTTTGTCTGAAAGCCGAATCACATCCAGAGCGGTCAGTGCCTCGCCGTCAACCTCAACGTACAGAACCCCCTCATCGCCAAAGAACGAACGACCAATTGTATGACCCCGCTCCTTTAGCAGATTCACTGCGTATTGAGTCTCCAACAAGGTTTCATCCATCCGGCTCCACTGCAGGTCCTTGATCCCCTGCCAGGTCAACTGATCGCTATCCACGAGCTCCAGCACTTGGAATGTCTTCAGTGCATACCCGCCGACGTCGATGTTGGCATCGTCCACGACGCGGCAGACGAGCCCTTCCGCTTCGAGCTTGGTGATAGCTCTGTTGAGTCGTTCGTTCATGCCTGTGGTCATATAGGACGTAAACTGCCCGGTGAACCGCCCGAAGCGCTTGCGGAAGACGTTGGTGGAGTCTCCCTAGAATCCCTTAAGGACCGAGAATACAGATCGGACTTGACAAAGACATGGCGTAATGTCGTAACGCATACCGACAATACCTGAAATCAGTCTCAATGCTACGTATGTTATTGATTGTTAAGGGTATTTAACCGATTTTCGTCCTGCGCAACCTGGTATGCTGTCACAATTCCTTACGATTCCGCGCCTGATTCGGATCTTGCCTAGATCTCTCGATCCGCATTCCTTAGGTGCCAACTTCTCGCTATCCATCTATTTTCCAACGGTATAGGCCCAGGAAAGAATCAACGTCAAAAACGCAGTATGAATTGGAGCTGGAATTGCTTGAACTAAGAACGAGAAATCCAATCACCTGAATCGCCCCCAAGAGTGGGTACGGGTCCTTGTCTCTTTCTCACGGCACGGACGCTACGTTTTTAACAACGGGTACATTTGCTCGCTCCGCAGATGCGTCTGATCTCTCTCGACGGGCCTCAACTGGCATACCCATTGTTGTACGACCGCACGGCGGGCTCCCAATGGTCGCGTTGCTATGCCACTCGACCGCGAGGACTTAATCATGACTACACATGGCACGAATCCCTTCCGGAACTTTGCACCTCGATTGGCTCTCATTGCTTGCTGCATGATGGTCACAACAACGCTAGGGGCCGCCCCCTTCACTTACACGTACACTGGAAACTTTTTCACGAACCTTAGCGCCCCCATCACGTCGTCTGACCGGCTAACGGGGTCGGCCACCATAAATTTCACTGGAACCGCAGGGCTTTACACCGCATCCGCGTGGTCTTTGTCGACAACTGTAGGCGGCGGGCCCGGCTGGACTTCAACAAATGCAAATGCGGATATAACATCCTTAGGCACATTCACATTGGACGGGACTGGAAACATCACGAATTGGGTAATTGACTTGCGACGATCGAACGCATTTGGCGGGTTCCTCGGGGATTTACGTTCGGCCGGACCAACCGCATCCACGACTATCGACTTGGCCCAAATCGGTTCCGGCGGCGCTTCGGGACAGGGATTTATTATCGGCGCCCCGGGGTCCTGGTCGACCCCCCCCGTGACAACACCGGAGCCCTTATCGATTACCATGGTGGGGTTAGGTCTTGGAATGACGGGACTGGCTGCGCGTAGACGCCGAAGGCAGTAAAATCAGACTTCAAACCACTGAGAACCCACAGTCCAACACGGACATTACGACGGTTCCTTCCCGTTAGCGCGTCGAGATCGACAGAAGTCGCCGCTGCTTCACTCAGCAACTTCCGGAGTTCTTCGTTTCGAATCATGCGACCTCCGGGAACTGGCGGATCCGGAGATCCGCGGGCCACTCATCGATGTCGCCGCCCTTGCGGTGCTTCGAGTCAAGCCCATTCTTAGTTGAAACTCTCCACGGCTCACGATGGGTCATGCAACCTTCTTCTTCGATCTCGTCGACGTCTTCGCCTCAATTTTCAGCTCTCGCTGGAGGGCTTCGCGGAGCTTTGGAAGATGACGGTAGCCGATCACCTTCCTCAGGCGCGGTTCGATGTCGATGAGCGCCGTCGCCAACCAGCGTTGCCGCTGACTCGAGTTCTTCCAATGATCGACCTTCGCACACCTTTCCTCGACAAGGGCATTGACCGATTCCAGGCAATTCGTCGTCTTGAACGAACGGCCCAAGACCCCGTACACGCCGAGCCGATGCAACGTGAGGGTCTCTTCCAGGCCTTCCTCAAGGCTCGCAGCCCCCGATTGGTTTCGCTCCTCGAGCTCTCCATGGAGCTCTCCGAGCGCCGCCCGAGCTTCGTCGTACTCCGGGCGCTCGTAGGCCCGCTGCAGCCGGCGTCGCCACACGGCTTGCTCGGTCTTCGATAGGTATCTCACGACGTTCTCGCGTTTGTGCCATTGGCAGCGTTGGACCAGGGCTCGATTCCTGAATGCCTTCTTGACCGCCGCCCGCAGACCTTTGCCGCCGTCGACAATCACCAGCACGCCTTCAGAGATGTCCAGGCCCCGCTCCATCAACGAACGGAGAAACGGAGTCAGCACTTGCTCGTTCTCCGTGTCGGTCTCCACGAAGCCCAAGAAGCGTTTGTCGCCCGAAAGCGTGACGCCCAGGGCCACTACCATCAGGGCGTCGGCAAACGCCTTCCCGTCCAGGAAGATCGCCACGACGTCCTCGCCACTCAGATCCCGCTCCTGCATCTCCCGAAGTTTCGCGGCACTCGCCTGGACGAATCCTCGAGACACCGTCGAACTCGACAGTCCGATCGCTCCCGGAATCGCTTCAGCGGCCGATTCATAGTTCCGGCAGGAGATCCCATACAGCACACGTCTGAGCAGTAGCTCGTTCACCGCGCCACCCGGACTGAGTTCCTCGTAGGTCCGAAGCGGAATCTCCCCGCCCGCCACGCTGCGCACTCGAGGCACCCGAACCGGCACCCGCTGGCCACCCAGCCCCACGGTCCCCGGATTGCTCCCGTGTCGCCGGCCCCGCAACGCCGCCTCCTTTCGTGCGTATCGCTCACCCGCCAACGACTTCACTTCCTCGTCGAGCAACTCCTCCACGTGCATCAACCCCAGTGGGATCAACGCCCGAATCATCTCCACCTTCGAGTCCAATTCCAGTCCCGAGTATTCCTCCCGGCTCAGGACCTCGACCTCACCCAGCACACGCGACTTCTTGCGTTTCTTTACCGAACGTAACAGACTCCTCATCTCGGCTCCTTTCTCTTACAGGCTTGATGTTGTTTCTTCCAATACCATCAAACCATGGGGTTTGGAGCCGTTTCAATTTCCAACTAAGATTGGCACACATTCGGTGCTTCAACCGGAGGTAGCGAATATCATCGAGCACCGTCTCCTCGTAGGGCTTCGCGCCGAGCTGCTTCACGAAGCATGCGGTGCCTGTTTCGTGGCACCACCCGACGATCTCCCTGATACATTCAATGTTCGCCGGTCGAGCGTTCGGGCCAGATTCCCCACCCGAGATGATCCAATCAATCTTGGTGTTACCGTCAGACATGTTCGTGTAGTAATCGGCGCTCGTGCTGTTATCGACCCACACTTCTCCAGTGAGGATGTTCATACGGATCTCGCAGTCATCTTCCACCCACTCGACACATCGCGGATCGATGCTCTCTAGTATTCTGACATTTAATTAGTATTAATTAATAGCATATTAATGCTATAGTGCGTGCATGGCACGCCCCATTACAATCATCAAGCTTACAGCCGATGAACGGCGGGAGTTGCAGCGCCGTGTCGGTTCCAGTACGAGTTCCAAGCGCGACAGCCTACGCGCCGAGATTATCCTGCTCCGAAGTAAAGGTATCAAGGTCGAAGAAGTGGCCTCAAGATTGAACGTCAGCGTTCCCTGCGTCAGCAAGTGGTCGAAGCGCTTCCAACAAGAAGGCGTAGACGGCTTGAATGATAAAGAGGGACGGGGCCGCAAGCCATCGGTACCACTGGAGAAGGTGGAACAAATCATTGTGAAGGTGACCCAACCGCCACCGGGACGGACGCGATGGAGTTTACGCAGTATGGCGAAGGAAGTCGGAGTCTCCCGCCACACGGTCCACACCGTATGGAAGCGCAACGACTTGAAGCCTCATCGCACCCGAACATTCAAGCTGTCGAAAGATCCGAAGTTTGAGCAGAAATTCTGGGACGTCATCGGTCTCTACCTCAACCCTCCAGAGAAAGCTCTCGTGTTGTGCTGCGACGAGAAGAGCCAGTGCCAGGCGCTGGAACGGAGCCAGCCGGGATTGCCATTAGGGAGCGGTTATACCCGCACACGTACTCATGACTACAAACGGCATGGCACCATCACATTGTTTGCCGCCTTGAACTACCTGGATGGAAAGCTGATCTCCCGGACCGAGAAGCGGCACACGCATGTCGAGTGGCTGCGTTTCCTGAAGCAGATCGAACGGGAAACACCGAAAGCGTTGACCATTCATCTGAATGTGTGCCAATCTTAGTTGGAAATTGAAACGGCTCCAAACCCCATGGTTTGATGGTATTGGAAGAAACAACATCAAGCCTGTAAGAGAAAGGAGCCGAGATGAGGAGTCTGTTACGTTCGGTAAAGAAACGCAAGAAGTCGCGTGTGCTGGGTGAGGTCGAGGTCCTGAGCCGGGAGGAATACTCGGGACTGGAATTGGACTCGAAGGTGGAGATGATTCGGGCGTTGATCCCACTGGGGTTGATGCACGTGGAGGAGTTGCTCGACGAGGAAGTGAAGTCGTTGGCGGGTGAGCGATACGCACGAAAGGAGGCGGCGTTGCGGGGCCGGCGACACGGGAGCAATCCGGGGACCGTGGGGCTGGGTGGCCAGCGGGTGCCGGTTCGGGTGCCTCGAGTGCGCAGCGTGGCGGGGCCGGCGACACGGGAGCAATCCGGGGACCGTGGGGCTGGGTGGCCAGCGGGTGCCGGTTCGGGTGCCTCGAGTGCGCAGCGTGGCGGGCGGGGAGATTCCGCTTCGGACCTACGAGGAACTCAGTCCGGGTGGCGCGGTGAACGAGCTACTGCTCAGACGTGTGCTGTATGGGATCTCCTGCCGGAACTATGAATCGGCCGCTGAAGCGATTCCGGGAGCGATCGGACTGTCGAGTTCGACGGTGTCTCGAGGATTCGTCCAGGCGAGTGCCGCGAAACTTCGGGAGATGCAGGAGCGGGATCTGAGTGGCGAGGACGTCGTGGCGATCTTCCTGGACGGGAAGGCGTTTGCCGACGCCCTGATGGTAGTGGCCCTGGGCGTCACGCTTTCGGGCGACAAACGCTTCTTGGGCTTCGTGGAGACCGACACGGAGAACGAGCAAGTGCTGACTCCGTTTCTCCGTTCGTTGATGGAGCGGGGCCTGGACATCTCTGAAGGCGTGCTGGTGATTGTCGACGGCGGCAAAGGTCTGCGGGCGGCGGTCAAGAAGGCATTCAGGAATCGAGCCCTGGTCCAACGCTGCCAATGGCACAAACGCGAGAACGTCGTGAGATACCTATCGAAGACCGAGCAAGCCGTGTGGCGACGCCGGCTGCAGCGGGCCTACGAGCGCCCGGAGTACGACGAAGCTCGGGCGGCGCTCGGAGAGCTCCATGGAGAGCTCGAGGAGCGAAACCAATCGGGGGCTGCGAGCCTTGAGGAAGGCCTGGAAGAGACCCTCACGTTGCATCGGCTCGGCGTGTACGGGGTCTTGGGCCGTTCGTTCAAGACGACGAATTGCCTGGAATCGGTCAATGCCCTTGTCGAGGAAAGGTGTGCGAAGGTCGATCATTGGAAGAACTCGAGTCAGCGGCAACGCTGGTTGGCGACGGCGCTCATCGACATCGAACCGCGCCTGAGGAAGGTGATCGGCTACCGTCATCTTCCAAAGCTCCGCGAAGCCCTCCAGCGAGAGCTGAAAATTGAGGCGAAGACGTCGACGAGATCGAAGAAGAAGGTTGCATGACCCATCGTGAGCCGTGGAGAGTTTCAACTAAGAATGGGCTTGACTCATTCATCTCATCGTGGACAACTACAGCACTCATAAGCATGAACGCGTCCGTCGCTGGTTAGACCGCCACCCACGCGTGCACTGCCACTTCACGCCCACCAGCAGCTCGTGGCTGAATCTTGTCGAGCGTTTCTTTGCCGACCTGACTGGCGATGTGATCCGTGAAGGCAGCTTTCGCAGCGTCCCCGAACTGGTCCGCGCGATCGAATCCTATCTGGCCGATCGCAACGCGGACCCTCAACCCTACACATGGCGCGCTAAAGGTGAGGAGATCCTCGCCAAGATTCAGCGGGCCAAAGAGGCCCTGGCCATTGTTACTTAAACCCATTTCGATGTCAGGACACTAGTCCTCTTGCAGATTTGACAGGCCCGGCAGTTTACTTGCTTATAAATCTAATCTGTAGTCATACTTGCCGAGATTTACTCGCTTTGACAACGTAAAAAGGACCCACCTCGATCGAGTAAAAGGGATCCACCCCCTGGTTAATGGTTTGTAAGTAATTCCGCCGTCGAGGCTGTGGGAAGTGTGGGAGCCGAAGGCTTCCAAGCCACTGTGGAAACGCGCTGGCTTTGCAGCGGGTTTCCATGGGGGCGGCACTTTCCACAGCCCGCTGCGCCCGCAGTTTTCACACGGATCCTCCGGCGGACCGGGGTTTCTTCTTCCGTTTGCTGGCGGCACCGAGACTGTCGGTAAACCGGATACTTTCCCAATCGAACTGGTGAATGGCGCAGTGATGGGTCAGCCGGTCCAGCAGGGCTGCGGTCAGTGCGGCGTCACCGAAGACGCTGGTCCACTGTGCAAACGGCAGGTTCGATGTGACCATCAGCGAACCCTTTTCGTAGCGGTCCGAGAAGACCTGAAACAGCAACTGCGCCCCCTCGGCCGAGAACGGGATATAGCCGACTTCGTCCACGATGAGCAGCTCGAAGCGGGCCAGCTTCGCCAGATGCCGCTTCAGTTGCCGCTCCTCACGTGACTCGATCAAGGTGTTGACCAGCCCGGCTGCGGTGGTGAACCCGACGCGGTGGCCCCTCCGGCAGGCTTCCACACCCAGCACGGTGGCGGCATGGGTTTTGCCGGTGCCGTGCTTGCCCAACAGCACGACGTTCTCGCGCCGGGTGATGTAGCCGCACTCGGCATAGTCGCGAACCTGGACCGCATCGAGCACCGGCCACTTCTTCAGATCGGTGGTCTCCAGGGTCTTGAGCAGCGGAAACCGGGCTTCCCGCAGCCGGCGCTGGACCTGATTGGCTTGCCGCTGCTCCAGCTCGCGGCTGGCCAGAGCCAATAGAAAGCCGGTGTATCCCTCGCCGGCTTCTTTGGCCTGCCGGGCATGCTCCCGCCACTCCCGAACCATGGCCGGAAGCCGGAGTTGCCGTAATGCGTCGTCGAGAACGATCTCCTGACCCGCACTCATCGCACACCCCCAGTCAGGAGACGGTCGTATTGATCCAGATCGGCCCGGGCGATCGTCAGGTCGGTGATACCGGGCATCAACCCAGATTCCAGTGGTGCATGGGATCGAGTCGGCGTGTCCTCCCGCATCAGAATGTGCCGCACCGCTTCCAACTCCACGCAGTGGGCATCGAGTGCGCCCTGGATGGCCGATGACACCCGATCCAGATCCCAGTCCTGATGGAGTTGCAGGATGGCTATGAACTTCCGGGTGCCCCGGCTGTATCCATGGCGATCCCGCAACCGCTCCAGCGCCGTCTCATAATGGGCCGGCCACTGGGGCCGCCACTGCCGGATTGGCCGGGCGCTCTCAAACGAGGCGACCTTCCGCCGGATCAACTCCAGGTAGTGCAACGGATCAATCCGCCAGTCGCTATGACCGAAGGCGCGGTCATGTTCGGCCACCTTCTTCTGGTCCGCGTAAAAGCTCACACGATCACATCCGATATGCGCCCAGAGCCGGCGGCCCACATATGCGGTCGGCACCGAATATCGGTTCCCATCCACCTGGGCGGTCTGATACCGGCTGATCCGGACTCCCACCACCTTCGTGTTCTCGAACCGCGTGTCGGGCAGTGCCAAGAGGCGTTCTTGCTCCACCCCGTGCCGCTCCCCGATCGTGCGATCGTCGGACCGGCCGCCGATCCTCCGCTGCTCGTCCCCACCGCAGCGTTCCAGCAACTGCGCGTTCAACTCCTCGAAGTCCCTCACCTCGGGAACCGGCACCAGGAAGTTTCTCCGTGCGAAGCCGACCAATCCCTCGACCCCGCCTTTCTCCTGGCCCCGCGCCGGATTGCAGAAC
Source organism: Terriglobia bacterium (assembly GCA_965263045.1). GTDB lineage: Bacteria > Acidobacteriota > Terriglobia > 20CM-2-55-15 > 20CM-2-55-15. Next base: position 514,118 of record CBDHGK010000041.1, on the reverse strand, counting down.
CGTGCTTCAAACGTGTAGTGCGCCCGAAATGCGGTGAACCGCGTCTGTTCAACCCGGCCCTTCCCCCTCAGAATCTGTTTCACGGCAGTTTTCAGGTTATCGAACACTAACGTCGGGAACACGCCCCCGTACCAGTCGAACCCACGGATGTGACCGTCCAGAAACATCTCCTGCCGTTCCCACGGATAGGCCCGCACAAACGCCTTGCCCGATTACCGGGATCGCATGCAGAACAACTTGACCTGACGGTCTTCACCGTTCATCCGGACCCAGGCCGTACCCCAGTCCACCTCCGCTTCCCGGGCGTGTTCCGGATCCAGCGGCACCACAGCACCGGTCCGGTTCCAGCCCAACCGTGTCTTCCGTTCCCGAACCCAGCGGCGTACCGTCGGCTCGGCTCCGGTAAATTCATGCTCCTCCACCAGACGTTGCCACACCCGGTGCGCGGTGTGGCGTTGCTTGACTGGCTGGTCCCGGTCCGCCTGGAGCCAGGCATCGACGATCCCGGCGACCGGGTCCATCACCGGACAGGCCGGCTCCTTCTCTCGCCGATACTTCGGCTCCTGTCCGGCCAATACTTTCCGGACCGTCCGTCGCGTGTGCCCGGTCTCCCGGGCGATCTGTCGAATGCTTTTCTTGTAAACCCGATGTGCGGTTCTGATCAACTCGTACTGTTCCATCCCTATCAATCCTCGCCTCCCACTCGCGTGAGGGTTCATCCAGCTCACGCCTCCGGGAGGCTATCAGGGGTGGGTCCATTTTCCTCGATCAGAGCCCCGTTTCGTGGGTCCCTTTTACGTTATCGGAATCAATTTACATCGTTAATATCGAACCACTGTGACAGGGGACATCGGGCCCAGAGGAAATCGGGTTCGAACCGAGCGCATCAAATCAGAAACAAACACGGAGGGCAATCACCATGAACGCGAAACCCGCTGTAGAAGTGGCCGGGTTGGTGCTCCTGGCCATCCTCGCTCTAACTCTGACGTTACCTGGATTTGCGAACGCCCAGGACACCGGTACCGTATCGCGGGAATACCTGACCTTGGATTGGACCGAGGGTCGGGCGTTCTCTCCCGCAGTTGCGACCCAGGGGGGCAAGACGGTCTGGCTCGCGGGCGTGACGGCGACGGAAGACTCGGACGGTAACTCGATTGCTGGAGACTTCGAAGCGCAGACGCACGAGATTTTCAGAGTGATCGAGGAGAGGCTTGCAACGTTTGGAGGTACGCTCGCCGACATCGTGACGATGACCGTCTACATCGGCGACACACGCTATGGGGATCCGTTTGTCGATATACGCGCGACGAAGTTCGCACCCGGCCAATATCCGTCAAGCGCATTGATTACCGTGGTAGGTTTCGCTCGACCGGGCATGCTTCTGGAGGTCAAGGCTACGGCCGTTGTCGGTGGAAGCTGATGCCGGCTCACCATGCTCGCCGAGGGTTTGATTGCGCACGACGCCCTTCGTACATATGCTTAAACGGCCTTTCACGGTTCGACATAAGATGAGACGAGGAGGACAGATGGCTCCCAATGCAGTGGTTTTGACCCGGTCTTCACAGCACAGCCGATTCTCACTGCCGGCATTACGGTCTGCGCTCACATTGTGCATCGCAGTGGGGATGGCCTTTGGCTGCGCTGCACCCGAGGGCGACCTCAGCCAGGCCGACACCGATTCGTTGCAGGGCCAGGCCGACGCCAGTTCGTTCCAGGCCGATCACTTTCTGGCGTCACGGCCGGAGACCGTGTCCTGGGGATGGTACCCTATCGAAAAAGCGCCCGTTCTGACGATCCAATCCGGGCAGAGCGTGCGCATCGATACGCTGAGTCACGCTGGATCCACTCAGGACGAGGAGCCCGTGACCTATCTCTCTGCGATGGACGTTCCCCGCGATGAGATGCTGCAGGACATGTTGGATTTCTGGGCGTCGCGGGAAGGTCGACCCAGAGAAGGGCGCAGCGGGCACGTCATCACGGGGCCGATATACATCGAGGGCGCCGAGAGGGGTGACACGCTCGAGGTACAGATCCTGGACATTGAGACCCGTGTGGGGTGGGGGATCAACAACACGAGTCCCACGGGTGGTGTCTTTGCAACGACCTATCCGGGGGTCCGTCCGGACGACACTTTGTTGGACATCCCACCCCTCACCAGGCATCTGATTCGGACAGGGGAGGTCGACGGTCGCGAGGTCGCTCTTTTCGCGCCGGACATCAACGTGCCACTGGCCCCCTTCATGGGCATCCTGGCAGTTGCGCCGGCGAATCCGACGTTGGATCAACCCGGTGTGACGGTGCCTGGAGTGCAGAGTTCGAGGCCTCCGGGCCCCTTCGGCGGCAACCTCGACGTACAGGATCTAGCTGTCGGAACGAGCCTCTATCTTCCAGTCTTTCAGCCCGGCGCGCTCTTCTACACAGGCGACCCGCACGGCGTCCAGGGCGACGGAGAGGTGAGTGGCACGGCCCTTGAACAGTCGCTGACGGGTGTATTCCGGTTCATCGTGCACAAGGGGATGGCCCTCCGAGGCCCGCGTGCGGAAACGGATACACATTACATGCTGATGGGGATTGATCTTGATCTCGACCGCGCGATGCGACACGCCACTTTCGAGGTCGTCGAGTTTCTCGTAAGCGAGAAGGGGCTGACGCGGGCCAAGGCGCTCTCCCTTGCCAGCATCGGCGTCGATTTTCGCGTCGCCGAAGTCGTGGATCTTACTCAAGTCGTTGTAGGCTACATTCCGAAAGATCTGTTTCTGGCCGAATAACGCCTCGTCGATTTCGCAGCCCCGCTGACGCAACAACTCGCTCACTGTATGCTCGATCAACCGCGAGTCCCGGTAATCACCGAACACCCGGCCAGTCCGGCGATCAGACCCGTACGCTTCTCGACCTCTCGCAGGAGCAGAACCCCTGCATCGGAGGTGATCTTTCCGCCGTCGAATCGTGCCTTCACTTTACGTTGGAAAAGTCCGTGAAATTCGAATGTGGCTTGGTTACACTCTGTTGTCATAAGGGCCGTCTTTGTTTGGTTTGTGAATCGTTCTCGTCAAACGCTTTATGCCAAACAGGGCGGCCTTTTCTGGTCCTTTTGGTGAGTCAAGCCCATTCTTAGTTGAAACTCTCCACGGCTCACGATGGGTCATGCAACCTTCTTCTTCGATCTCGTCGACGTCTTCGCCTCAATTTTCAGCTCTCGCTGGAGGGCTTCGCGGAGCTTTGGAAGATGACGGTAGCCGATCACCTTCCTCAGGCGCGGTTCGATGTCGATGAGCGCCGTCGCCAACCAGCGTTGCCGCTGACTCGAGTTCTTCCAATGATCGACCTTCGCACACCTTTCCTCGACAAGGGCATTGACCGATTCCAGGCAATTCGTCGTCTTGAACGAACGGCCCAAGACCCCGTACACGCCGAGCCGATGCAACGTGAGGGTCTCTTCCAGGCCTTCCTCAAGGCTCGCAGCCCCCGATTGGTTTCGCTCCTCGAGCTCTCCATGGAGCTCTCCGAGCGCCGCCCGAGCTTCGTCGTACTCCGGGCGCTCGTAGGCCCGCTGCAGCCGGCGTCGCCACACGGCTTGCTCGGTCTTCGATAGGTATCTCACGACGTTCTCGCGTTTGTGCCATTGGCAGCGTTGGACCAGGGCTCGATTCCTGAATGCCTTCTTGACCGCCGCCCGCAGACCTTTGCCGCCGTCGACAATCACCAGCACGCCTTCAGAGATGTCCAGGCCCCGCTCCATCAACGAACGGAGAAACGGAGTCAGCACTTGCTCGTTCTCCGTGTCGGTCTCCACGAAGCCCAAGAAGCGTTTGTCGCCCGAAAGCGTGACGCCCAGGGCCACTACCATCAGGGCGTCGGCAAACGCCTTCCCGTCCAGGAAGATCGCCACGACGTCCTCGCCACTCAGATCCCGCTCCTGCATCTCCCGAAGTTTCGCGGCACTCGCCTGGACGAATCCTCGAGACACCGTCGAACTCGACAGTCCGATCGCTCCCGGAATCGCTTCAGCGGCCGATTCATAGTTCCGGCAGGAGATCCCATACAGCACACGTCTGAGCAGTAGCTCGTTCACCGCGCCACCCGGACTGAGTTCCTCGTAGGTCCGAAGCGGAATCTCCCCGCCCGCCACGCTGCGCACTCGAGGCACCCGAACCGGCACCCGCTGGCCACCCAGCCCCACGGTCCCCGGATTGCTCCCGTGTCGCCGGCCCCGCAACGCCGCCTCCTTTCGTGCGTATCGCTCACCCGCCAACGACTTCACTTCCTCGTCGAGCAACTCCTCCACGTGCATCAACCCCAGTGGGATCAACGCCCGAATCATCTCCACCTTCGAGTCCAATTCCAGTCCCGAGTATTCCTCCCGGCTCAGGACCTCGACCTCACCCAGCACACGCGACTTCTTGCGTTTCTTTACCGAACGTAACAGACTCCTCATCTCGGCTCCTTTCTCTTACAGGCTTGATGTTGTTTCTTCCAATACCATCAAACCATGGGGTTTGGAGCCGTTTCAATTTCCAACTAAGATTGGCACACATTCCTTTTGGTGATCTATATGGGCGAGCACCATCTAACAAGATGAGCCAAACCGACAAAGATGAGCTAAAAGATGATGTACACAAAAGTTCGCGTAACTGGTGGCACATCAATCTCTTAAAGACTGATAAGAAGTGAGCGAGAATGAGAGGAAAATGACGGAAGATGTATAGAAGACCTCGAACGGAAACCGCCCCTCAGGGGCCGGTTTCGTATTCTGCTTCAACTTCAAGGTATCCCGCCGCAGACGCATTGGTGACTTCAGGGAGGAATCCGTTCGTGAGGAACTCGTATTCGCCGGCCGGGACTGATGTTTCCCTGCCCAGCCTGAGGTAGTAGGTCCGGTCACCCGCCAGCAGCATGGCTTCGCCGTCAGGAAACCACGATGCATTTTGCGACTTCCGTGCGGCCAGCAGCTGGATGAATCCCGATTCCCCGATGCGTATGCGGGTGTCTTCGGGCGTCAGGGTGGCCGCGCTTGGTTCGCCGACGAGTCGGACCTGGATCGCTCTGAGAGCCCGTGGTTCGTTGCCGTATTCAAGAGTGAAGAAATTGCCCGCGTCGGGGAAGACGCCGTCCCAGGTGAGTTGAACTGCGACGAAAATTTCATCCGGCTCGGCAAGCCCGTCACCGAACGCAGACCCCGCGTGCGAGATTTCGATGTCGCCCTGCGGGGTGCCTTCCCACAGCAGCAATCCACCGGGAAAACCGCAGGGCGAGCTGTCGTCCCGGCGCGTCAGCGCCTCGAGGACGCAGACACTGACCTGCGAGAGCGCTTCGACATTCACGGGCTCCATCGGTATGCGGATCGCACGCCCGTTGGGAACCCGGCACCAGAATCGCGCGGGAGGAGATTCCGTGAACCGGATGCTTGAGCTGCAGGGTCCACTGTAGTCAGAACGGTATATTGTCCGGGAGCTGTCCTGGGACACCCCATTGAGCGGTCCGAGCGCAAGTACCACCGTCAGCGACATTGCCGTTCGTTTAATCATCGAATTCCGGTCGAAAGGACGGAAAGCACGCGTTCATTTACAGGTGCGGTCTGTGACCGAACAAGGCACACACGGATCTCGCGTGATCCCTCATAGAGCGCCTCAGCAGTGGCAGATTCTCGTCTAAATATGATGCCCTGATCGAGTTTCTGATCGATTCGTGAGTATATCAAAGTGGCTAGCTGAGGATTAGTTTGTCGGACGATAAGGCCTTCAATCCCACAATCGCTGAAATTGCTGAGGTCGATTCAGACAATGGCCAGTCCGATCAGGGCAACCTGTCGCAATTCGAGCGGGACCTGACGGTGACCCGGGCCTCGGGACCGCTTTCTCTCTCCGACACTTATCGTTGTCGACGCGATTCTTTCCCGGAGCGATTTGTAGAAATGTGCGCGAACGCCTCTTGCGTGTACGGATGCCAGATGTCAATTGGATTACGCATAGAAGGCCGTCCGGTCGAAGTGGTCCGTGAACGCGTGGAGCAAAGCCGAACGATCAATGGTCGGCAGGATGGGAATCCACCCGACCACGGGGACGTTGCCGTAGTGTTCGATGGCTTTCCTGTTTTCGGCGTTTTCCTCACCAATCATGACGATGCCGACGATATTCAGCTGCGCCTGTCGGACGCTGTTGACAGTCAGTAGTGTATGGTTGATGGTTCCCAGCTTCGTTGGACTGGCAATCACAACACGTGCATCCAGTTGTTTCATCAGATCGAGCATCATGTCCCGGTCGTTGATCGGTACGAGCACGCCACCAGCCCCTTCGATGATCAGTCGCCTGCCACCAAGCTCCGGTTTCCGCAATGTGGACAAATCGATTCTGACGCCTGCGTTGCGCGCAGCCAGGTGTGGTGATACCGGCGGATCGAAGATAAAAGCTTCCGGCGGAGCATTCCCTGCGTCAAGGCCGGCCCAGCGAACCACCGATTCGCGATCGCTTTCGGCGTCCCCACCCAGACGACCCGACTGGATCGGCTTCCAGTAGGCCGCATTGAGGCCCGTGACGAGGGTGGCCGAGAGAACGGTCTTGCCGACGCCGGTCCCAGTCCCGGTGACGAACAGGTCACTCATCGGCTTCGATCGTCATTATCCCGACACCGCTTCATTGCACTTACCAGGCCATCGATGGCGCCTGGTTGGAGATCGGCCGTGACGGAAAGTCGAAGACGCGCGGTTGCTTCCGGTACTGTAGGCGTTCGGATCGCCCGCACCTCAAAGCCTTCGTCTCTCATGCGTTGGGCGGTGTCGAGCGCCCTCTCGTTGGTTCCAAGCAGAACCGGGACGATTTGGGAATTGCTCTGCCCGATGTCGAAACCGGCGTTTTCGAGGCCCTGGCGCAGGTGCTCCGATGTGACCTGAAGCTGGGCGCGAGCGGCTTCGGCTGACGTCGCCAGTTTGATACCGGCGGCAACCTGAGAGGCCATGTACGGTGGCAGGCCCGTCGTGTAGATGAACGGGCGTGCGTGGTTGGTGAGATACTCCTTGAGCGTTCTCGATCCGGCCACGAATGCGCCCGCAGCGGCCAGCGCCTTCCCGCAGGTGTGAATGCTCGCAATGACTGCATCGGAACGGCCCGAACGAGCGACCAGGCCGCGCCCTTCCGGTCCAACGACGCCCGTGGCGTGGGCTTCGTCAACGATCAGGCTCGCATCATATTTCTCGGCCAGGTTGACGAGGTCGTCGATCGGTGCGCAATCGCCATCCATGCTGAAGATGCTTTCGACAACGATGAATCGCTCACCGCTACCGGTGTCGTGGCCCCTTAAAGCCTCTTCGAGGAAGTTCAAGTCCAGATGAGGAAATATGACCTTTCGACAGCCACTTAGGCGAATGCCGTCAATCAGGCTGGCGTGATTGGCGGCGTCGGAGAAGACGGTATCCTGCCTGCGAAGAATTGCGGTGAGCAATCCGGTATTGGCAGCATAGCCCGAGTTGAAGAACAATGCCGCCTCGACCTCCAGGTATTCGCTGAATCCTTCTTCGAGCATTTCCCATGCACCGACGTGCCCGGATAGAAGCCGCGAGCCCGTTGAGGCAACACGGTCGGAGGCTTCAATGGCCGACCGGACGGCAGCAGCCAAAGCCGGATGATGTGAGAGCCCCAGATAATCGTTGGAACAAAACTGAAATCCGCTGCCAACTTCTGGGTAGCGGTAGAGGGAGCGCGATCGCAGCGATTCCAGGTCAATTTCAAGCCGGTGGAGTGTCCTGCGTTCTGCGATCTTACGCGTCATGACCTGTTGAAATGAGGTCCAGGTCTTCAAGCAGCTGCGCGTCTTCAGAGCGGTCAGGATTGGGAGTGGTGAGGAGTCGGTCGCCGACGAAGATCGAGTTGGCCCCCGCAAGAAAGCAAAGTGTTACACATTCCCGATTGAGAGATCGCCGTCCTGCACTCAGTCGGACCCGGGAGCGTGGCATCAGGATGCGGGCCGAGGCGATTGTCCGGACCAGCACGAAGGGATCAATCGATGCGGTGGGTGTTAGAGGCGTTCCCTCGACCTGCACCAGAACGTTGACGGGCACGCTTTCCGGGTGTGGCTCGAGCGTGGCGAGCTGGTGCAGCAAGCCCACGCGGTCGGCATCCGTTTCACCCATACCCACAATGCCGCCTGAGCAAACCGTAATGCCGGCTTTGCGTACGGCCGCCAGGGTGTCCAAGCGTTCTTTGTAGCTGCGGGTGGTGATGATCTTGTCGTAGTACTCCGGAGATGTGTCCAGGTTGTGGTTGTAAGCATGGAGACCCGCATCGGCAAGGCGGATTGCCTGCGATTCGCTGAGCATGCCGAGGGTGCAACACACTTCTAACCCCGTCTCGGCGACTCCCCGGACCATTTCCAGCACGTTTTCAAAGTCAGGGCCGTCTTTGATTTCCCGCCACGCGGCTCCCATGCAAAAGCGTTGCACACCTTCTTTCCTGGCATCGTACGCAGCCTGGACGACGTGATCCACATCAAGTAACCCATGGTTGTCGACATCCGTCTCGTAGTGTGCGCTTTGCGGACAGTACGCGCAGTCTTCCGGACACCCGCCGGTCTTAATCGATATTAACTTGCAGAGCTGGACGTCACGTGGATTGTGAAAGCGCAGGTGAACCTGCTGTGCCCGGCCGATCAGATCCAGGAACGGCTGCAGGTATATGGCGGCAATTTCCGCGCGCGTCCAGTCATGACGAACGTCGGCGGCTGTATGTGTTGTCGACATGGATAATTCCGTGTAGTGGTGTCTGAAGAGCGAATTATACCGGATTGTGAACACGACTGCATCGAACCCGGGCGGTCCCTCGGTTCACGATGGATTTGATCCCGACCGTGACTCTCGTGTACGGTGTGGATGATCAAAGGACCGTAGGTCGCCGAACCGCACGCGTACGGAGTAAGAGCGGTGCATGCTTTTCGAATCGGATCGGTCCGGCAGATCGTCAACGGGTCGTCTGGGAAACGAGCCGACTCCCTGGCGAGGGAGATGCCCCGGAGCGAGACCTTTTGCGGAGATGCCGCGGAAGGTCATTTTTTTGAGGGACGTCCCTCCTCAGACGAGACTCCGTGATTATGGACAGCGTTCATCTTTTTCCACTGGCCGAGTATTGGTGGCTGTACCTGGCCTTCATGCTGGGCGTCGTCGCTATCCTGTTCATCGACCTGGGAGTGTTTCACCGGGAAGCTCACGTCGTTTCGATCAAAGAGGCGGGCCTATGGGTGTCGGTATGGGTTTCGCTTGCCCTTCTATTCAACCTGGGGCTCTACCAGTATTCACTTTGGAAATTCGGAACGGATCCGCGGCTACTGGCAATTCCCGGTTTTGACCCTGAGGCCGAAGCCTGGCGCATTGCCCTGGAATTTCTGACCGGCTATGTCGTGGAGGAGTCCCTGTCGGTCGACAATATCTTCGTTTTTGTCGTCGTATTTAAGTATTTCGGTATCCCGGCCCTCTACCAGCATCGCGTCCTGTTCTACGGCATTCTGGGCGCGTTTGTCTTCCGCACAATGTTCATCATCGCCGGGTCAATCCTGATGCAGTACCAGTCCATCGTGTATCTGTTCGGGGCATTTCTGATTTTTACCGGGATTCGTCTTGCGTATGCACCGGATGATAAGGTCGAACCCGAGAAGAACACGCTGATCCGGATCTTCCGCCGGTTCGTCCCGGTCACGACAACGCTGCATGGCCAGAAATTCTTCGTTCGCAAGGACGGCGTGTTGTTCGGGACGCCGCTGGTCGTAGCGCTCATTTTTCTGGAAGCCACCGATATCGTATTTGCCGTGGATTCCGTGCCGGCCGTGTTCGCTATTTCAAGTGAACCGCTGATCGTCTTTACGTCGAACCTGTCGGCCATCCTCGGTCTGCGCTCGATCTACTTCCTCCTCGCCGGCGCTCTCGACAAGTTTCACCTGCTCAAGTACGGTCTGGCCGTCGTGCTGGTCTTCGTCGGTCTGAAGATGGTGTGGTTGAACGACCTCTACGACGGGCACTTTCCAATCGGCGTTTCGCTGGGCTTTATTGCCGGCGTCCTCGTTCTGTCGACCGTGGCGTCATTGCTCTGGCCCGCCAGTGAGAGCGAAGAAGCAGGCGGTGACGGATGACACAGGTAAACCGGGAAACCGGTGCAAATGCGCACGGAAGACGTTTAGGTCAAGCGTTAAACGTAGCTGAGCGGTGGAGGATTTCGAATTTCATCGCTTTTGACGCCCTTCTTCACTACTCATACCATGCTGCAGGTGTGCTGCTGGGTTTCTTCTCGAGGATGTAGTCCGCGATTTCACGCAGTCGCTCAGAGGTCGTGGCGGTTCCCGCCCAGCAGTGGCCGGCGCCGATTCCGTATTCGAAGGAGCCCTCGTAGTGCGGGTCTGTCGTCGTCTGCATCCACTCTTCGAGCATTTTCGTGGAGTTGTTTAAATAGAAGTTATCCATCGTGCCCGTGTAGATGTGCAGTTTGTCCACGAGCTTCGGAGCAATCGAGGTCCAGTGTTGCTCGAGGTAGTACCGGAGGTCGTAATGTTCGCGCCAGTATTCGGCAACGGCCCGATCGATCTCCCCGGTGAACTTGTCGAACAGCGGTTTGAAGTACCCATCATCGCCGACCGGGCCGTAGACGGCGGACCATGCATCGAGCTGTTCGCCGGAACGGCCCCGGGTTCCACTGACCAGTTCAAAATGATTCCGTTGTCTGGAAGTCAACCGTATCTCACCGTTGGTTTCACGCGTATTAGGAGTGGGTACCTGACGCCACTCGTGCTGCTTGTAATAGGCGTTCGTATCCTCGTAGATGTTGATTCCTTCGACGTCGTGAAAATCAACCGGGTCGGGACAATAGGCCCAGGTGCCGCCAAAAAAATCGGGATGGAACATCTGCAGCGCCAGGGCTTCCCACCCGCCCGTCGATCCACCGGTCAGAATGCGTGCCCAGGGTTCGGTGATGACGCGATAACGCCGTTCAATCTCCGGAATGAGTTCTTCCAAAATCGCATCGCCGTAGGGGCCGACGTTGGCGGAATTGACGGCGTAGGAGTCGTCGAAGTAGGGATTGGGATGCTGGAAGGTGACGACGACCATGCGTGGAAAGTCATCGCCCATCCATGCGTCGTATATCCGTCGCCCCTGGGCGAACCCCATCGGTGCATTCAGTGAGAAGTGACCCTGTTCGTAAACAACAGGGTAGGCCGTGGATGTCGAGTCGTAGTCCCGCGGCAGGAGCACCGTTGCACCCAGGTATATCGGGCGTCCCCAGAATTTGGTCAGCGATGGGCTCTGGAAACGAAACCGTCGGACCCGTTCCGTGTCATCGGGAACCCGGACAGGGGGAATGACGCGGTTTGCTTCAAGTTGGACCACTCCCCCGGCGCCGGAGTCGATCGTCATGAGCTGGGGATCGCTGTAAAGATTGCCCGGCGAGCGATTCCAGCTCTGACCCTCCCATTGGTCGTCATGCATCCAGACGACATGTCCATCGGCCCTCTTAAACTCCGAGTAGATGTTGACGAAGGCCTGTACGTAATATTGGCCCGGCGGGATCTCGCTGAGGTTGGCCACCGGAGAGCCCAGATCGCTATCGTCGACAACGGCAACCTCGCCGGGGGGCAACCCGTCCACATCAGTTCCGAAAAAAGGAATGCCGGTGCGGCCGATCTGCAAAAACGGAGCGCGGAAACTGTTTCGGGAGAACATGACGTACACACGCCCGGTCACTGGCTCGGATCGTACCGAATCTGGCACAGAGATTTCGAATCGCAGCTGGGTCTGGGCCGATGAACCGGGGGGTGACACCAATGTTAGCAACAGAGCCGCCGCGAATGCTCGTGGTGGTCGAACTCGCCATCGCTTTTCCATAGATTTCCATTATACGGTCAGCGCCCAGCCCCACATACTCGTTAACGGGCGACCGTGAGTCAGAACGGAATGAAATGCTATGATTGATATTCGATAGTGGGTCTTCCGGTCCACCGCAGCGGAATCAGCAGGTTGTTGAAAAACGCAGTTTATCAGCCGTCTAGCTGAAAAACGCAGTTTATCAGCCGTCTACGGCGCGGCACACGATGTGCCGCCATTTTTGATGGCTGTAAGCCATTGAAAATGTGAGCCAATCGAGAATCACACTTCTCGAGTGGCGTTTATGTTTAGGTCAATTCGATGGCTTTGGCCAGCGCATTGATTTGCTCATGACCGACCTCGTCATGCCGGGGATGGGCGGATTGGAACTGGCGCGCAGAATCCGTCAACAACGCCCTGAGATTCAGATACTCTATACATCGGGCTACACTGAAAGGTTCGTCGGCCAGGATCGCGAAGAGCTTGACGGCGCTTTCATCGAAAAGCCCTTCACCCGGACCAGCCTTGCACGACGCGTACGCGACGTGCTCTCATCCTGACCCTGAAATGTGATCTCGTTAGAGTGTTGTAGCCTCGAATGATGCCACTGATGGACCCTACGTCGAGAACTGCGTGTGATTACTAAGGTCGGACAGGACAGGGAAGTCTTCTACACGGTTGAAGGAACCGGCCCGGAGATTCTTTTTCTGCATGGCGCCGCCTCCGATTCCGACACCCTGGCGCCACTGATCAGCGAGCTTTCCGGTACACATCGCTGTATCGCTCTAGATCGCCTGGGATACCGTCGTTCGACGCGGCTCGATGAAAATACGTCGATCGAAGAACAGGCCACTGCTGTCGAGGCGGTTCTTCAGGTAGCAGCCTCCGGGCCCGTGTGGGTATTCGGCCATTCCTCCGGCGGAATTGTCGCGCTGGGATACGCGAGTCTGTTCGCAGCCCGTGTTCGTGGGTTGGTCCTTATGGAACCCGCTGTGTATGCCTTGTACCCTGAAGATGCAATCCCGCCCGCGCTTCAAAGGATGAAGGAGGAAATCGTTCCCCTGTTTCATCGCGGCGATATCGATGGGGGAGTCAAGAAATTTATGAGTCATCTTGAGCTTTTGCATGAAACGAAGGTCGCCCTCGCACAGGCTCCGTCTGAGAAAGGCATCGACAACTGGCTTCCGCTTCGAAACGAGCTCGACTTTGCACTCGGCTGGCCAAGGGCCGGGGCCGATCTGTTTCAGCTGAATCATCCGACGCTTGTAATTAAAGGGGGCGAGACGACGCCCCTCCTCGAAGGCGCATCAGAAATTCTGGTCGCGGCATTGCCCCGGGCTCAGTTGTCCACCCTGGATAACTGTGACCATCTGGCTCCTCTTTTTAAGCCAGCCCTGGTTGCGCGTCAAATTTCCAGTTTCATCCGGGAGCACGGAGGCTAACGAGGGGGGAATCTGAACCACGACAAATAGACAGAGCCAGGGAGCAGTTCAGCTTAGCGGGTCAGCCGCGCCAAACCAGTCCGCGCAAATGGTTCGATTCGCCTATCGGATTTCACTTGATGCGCGCGAAGAACGACTCCATCGGTCATCGCCGCGATTTCGAACACATTCTGGGTTACCCCGATGGTCGAGTGCTTGAAGTGCGAACAATAACGGTGACCCCCGATGCAATCGGTGTCCATGCCGGTGTGAGCGTTCGTTTACCCTGCCTGCGGAGGCTTCACGGCCTGGTCGCGAGCCTCTGACAGCATTCGTGACCGCCGCCCAGGCCACTAGAACAGTGTGTAGATAAACGGAGCTACGGCCGAACCCTGAGTGAACACCAGCAGGGCTCCGAAGGCGCCCAGTATCACGATAATGGGCAGCAGCCAGAACTTCTTCCGCTCGCTGAGGAAGAGCCAAAGCTCTTTTGCAAACTCCAACATAATTACTCTCCGATCAGAACTGGTGTTTCATATGAGATGTTGCACGTGGCGACTTGTCGACCCGGTAGGTGTCGGCGTCGGGGTCGATTGATCTCTGCATCGCGTCACGCCGGATCACCTTCATGACGATGGACACTGGCGTAAAGACGAGATAGAACACGACGCTCAGAATAATTCGAGTGTTGATCCATCCAAGCGCGAAACCGAGCAGCATCCATAACCTATATGGTTGCCGGAGGAGCGCCGGAACAACAAGGGCTGAAAGCGCCAGGATCAGGCCCGGTGCGAACGCCCACATCCGAAGATCTCGACCGTACCGCAGCAGCGGCCACAAGCCGATGAGGAGAAAGATTCCTCCCACGATCAGCCCGAACGAGCGCAACTGCTTACGCGAGGTCGCCTCGGGCATCAGCTTCAGGATTCGGTCAATCCAGGGCAAATTCCGTCCTCCACTCCGTATCGTCGGTCATTGGCTCTTGCTGTTCTTTGTAAAGGACATGGTTTTCAAGAACCAGAACGTCCATTTCGGTCCGCATGAAGCAGCGATACGCGTCTTCGGGAGTGCAGACGATCGGCTCTCCACGAACATTGAACGAAGTGTTCACGACGACTGCCGAGCCGGTGAGGGCTTCGAACGCCTTGAGCAGGCGATAGTATGAGGGATTCGTCTCTTCGTGAACGGTCTGTACCCGGGCGGTGTAGTCGATATGGGTTACGGCGGGGATGTCGGATCGCGGAACGTTCAGCAGGTCGATGCCGAAAAGGTTGCGATGCTCCTGGGCCAGAGGAACACAGCGTTCTTCCTTCACTCTTGCAACGAGCAGCATGTAGGGGCTGTCGACATCCATATCGAAGTAGTCGTTCACTCTCTCCCTTAGAACTGACGGCGCAAACGGCCGGAATGACTCTCGGTACTTGATTTTGAGATTCATAACCGACTGCATGGCCGTGCTGCGCGCGTCGCCAAGAATGCTGCGTCCACCCAGCGATCGTGGCCCGAATTCCATCCGTCCACGGAACCAGCCGACGACTTTACCTGCCGCAAGATCCTCCGCGACTGTGTTGTAGAGATCGAGGTCTGAGAGGAGGGTGGACGGAATGTCCCGATTCGCCAGGAAGATTCCGATCTCTGCAGACGAGAACTCCGGTCCGATGTAACTGCCTCTCATTGAATCGTTCTGACCATTGGCTGTCCGCTCTCCCCCGTTCATTTGGTACCAGGCGCTCAATGCTGAACCGACGGCACCACCGGCATCTCCGGCGGCGGGTTGAATCCAGATGCCTTTGAATGGGCCTTCCCGCAATAGCCGACCGTTGCCCACACAGTTCAAGGCCACACCGCCCGCCATGCACAAGTGTTCCATTCCTGTTTCACGATGCATCGTTCGACCGAGACGCAGCACGACTTCTTCGGTCACCTCCTGGACCGACCTGGCCAAGTCCATTTCGCGCTGCGTCAGATTGCCTTCCGGCTGTCGGGGGGGGACCGCCAAACAATGTGTCGAACCTGCTATTCGTCATCCGAAGACCCGTACAATAGTCAAAATACGCCATGTTCAGCCGAAAAGTGCCGTCCGGCTTCAGGTCGATGAGATCGTCGTAGATCTTGCTTACAAAAGTGGGGTTGCCGTACGGTGCAAGTCCCATCACTTTGTATTCACCTGAATTCACCTTGAATCCGGTGTAGTACGTGAAGGCTGAATACAACAGCCCCAGCGAATGTGGAAACGGTATCTCCCAGAGGGGCTTCAGCTGACTTCCACGACCAAGCCATGCCGAAGTTGTTGCCCACTCTCCCACTCCGTCCATGCACAGAACTGCTGCCTCCGGGTATGGAGACGGGAAGAACGCTGAAGCCGCGTGCGATTCGTGATGTTCGGTAAACAGCAGTTCCGGTTGCATGGATTGGTTGCCGTCCGGGAGAAACTCCCGGAGATGTTCCAGTAGCACCTGCTTCATCAGCAGTTTCTCTTTCAGCCACACCGGCATCGCCGAGACGAACGACCGCAACCCCCGGGGAGCGAATGCCAGATAAGTTTCAAGAAGACGTTCGAACTTGAGAAGCGGCTTGTCGTAAAAGACCACAGACCCAACTTCTTGCAGGGAAACTCCGCCCTCGGCTAGGCAATAGCGAATAGCGTTGGAGGGAAAACCAGGGTCATGTTTCTTGCGCGTGAATCGTTCCTCCTGGGCCGCCGCGACGATCGTTCCATCGTGGATAAGGCACGCCGCACTGTCGTGATAAAAGGCCGATATCCCCAGAATATGCATCAATTTCCTCGATTAGCCAGCCTCGATGAGATGTGCATCGCCAATGTTTTTGTACCCGATATTAGTCTTTTTGGAAAGTATCATTGTATTTCATGTAGCCTCGGGCGCCGTTAACTGCAGTGTGCGACCGCCGCGCGGACCGTGAAGACGGGATCGTTCAATCCGCCGCCCGATGAGCGAGGCGCTATGCCGCGTGCATGCGACGCGCAAAACATTTTATCCGACGTGTATAAAAGGACACAAAGCCCGTAAGGGAACAGGGAGGACATCATGCGCATCCGGAACCGGAGGACCCTGCGAGTGGGGATGTTGGTGCTGTTCGGATTGATGCTGCCGTGCATAATATTGGCCACCGCCGGTCAGCGTGAGGTAAATCCGGAGGTTGACCGCGCACTCAATGGTGCCATAGACATTCACGTCCACGGTTTCCCGGATGACCGGGCCCGGTCTGTGGATGGGATCGAAGCGGCTGAGTTGGCTTTATCGTCGCAAATGAGAGCGATCGTACTGAAGAACCACTACGTTTCAACTGCAGGCCTCGCTTACATCGTACGCCGGCAGGTCCCCGGGATCGAAGTGTTTGGGGGCATCGATCTTAACCTCACAGTGGGCGGAATCAATCCGGCGGCTGTGCGGTACATGACACGGGTCTCCGGGGGCTGGGGGCGCTTCGTCTGGATGCCGACCTTCGATTCCGAGAACCAGGTGCGCTACGCGGGTGAAGACCGGCCATTCGTAAGCGTGTCGGCGGGTGGCGATCTGTTGCCTGAGGTACAGGAGGTCATCGCAATTATCGCCGAGCACGACCTGATTCTGGCTACCGGACATTCCAGCCCGGAGGAGGGCCTGATGTTGATCCGCGAGGCGCGCATGCAGGGTGTCGGGCGTATGGTCGTCACGCATGCGATGAATGAACCGATCCTGATGGACATCGGACAGATGCAGGAAGCAGCCCGACTGGGCGCCTTCATTGAGTTTGTCGGAAGCTCGATGAGGACTCCTGGCTCCGCAGCGCGGGTCGCTCGCTATGCGGACGCCATTCGAAGGATCGGCCCCGAATTCTGCATTCTATCTTCAGACCTGGGGCAGCAGGAAAACGAGTTACCGCCGGAAGGCTTTGCCCAATTCCTGATCGCCCTGGCGGCAAGCGGCTTTACCGAAAGGGAAATCGACCTAATGTCAAAAGACAACCCGGCGAGATTGCTCGGTCTTCTTTGATGCCGTGTGCTCCCACCATGCAGCGGGATGGTTGCAGTCGTCCGGCTGCCAATGTACGGTCGGTCAGCATTGGCCCTGCCATCAGGTTGACCCTTGCCACAATGCTTGTCGCGCAATAACCTCGGTTGAGAACGCAGCATTTGATGGCCACCGTGCCCCCGGCCATCGCAATGACGATCTCACATCCGCCGCGTTTTCATCCGACGGCGAGTTCCACCTCAGGAACAGGTCTGGTGCATTCGCTGTTGCAACCGCCTTGCGGTTGGAGCGCGGATCGTTTGAACTCTCATTGGTTGACAGAAAATCATTCGTATGGGACAACAGGCATTGCGAGGAAAACGCCGCATTCCCAGCAGTGGGAGTGTTAGGACGGTAGTACGCTTTCTAAGTTGACGGTGCAATCTTCTCTTTCACTCCAGTCGCAGCATTTCTGCAAGAACTCAACAAGGTAAGAGACGCCTGCGCACACCCGGAACGGGTATCCGAGGTGCTCAATGGTTAAGATAGTGATATGCCCCTGAATTCAGATTCATTACTGTTTTCGTTCTGTATTCCCGTGCGCGATGACCCCGACAACCTGCGCGCCTGTCTGGAGGGTCTCCGATCGCAGGACCTCACAGACTGCGAGGTGCTTGTCTGCGACGACGGTAGCGAGCCGGCTGTTGACTATCAGGACCTGCGTCGTACCGGGGTCAAGGTCGCGCTCTTCCGCCAGAAAGGCAGTGGTCCCTCCGTTGCCCGCAATCATCTGGCCCGGCTTGCGCGCGGGCAGTTCCTGTTCTTTATTGACGCGGACACAGTCCCAAGGGCCGACATGCTTGATTGCGCCCGGCGAATCGTCGCAGCGAATCCTGGAATCGCCGCTTTTTTTGGGTCGTACGACGACGAACCGGAGCATCGCACCCTCATTTCGACGTATCGAAATTTGCTGCATCACTTTACCCACCACCGCTCTGGTGGCCAGCGGGTGGAAACCTTCTGGTGTGGCTGTGGTGTGATCAATCGACAGCTATTCCTGGATGCTGGAGGTCTGTCTCCCTTCTACGCGCGGCCTTCGATCGAGGACATCGAGCTAGGCGCGCGTGTTTCTGCGGAAGGGACGGCGGTGCGTGTGTTTCCGGATCTTCAGGTCAAACACCGAAAGTTGTGGACGTTGAAGTCCTGGTTGCACACGGATCTGTTCTGCCGCGGAATACCCTGGATTCGATTGATGAAATCCACGAACAACTGGAAGAGTCAGTTGAATTTTTCGTGGTCCCAGCGACTCGCAACGCTCTCGGCCATGGCGTTCGTGTGCAGCCTTCCGGTGCTGATCGTGTTTCCCCAACTGGCTTTGGCAACGACGTTCGCGCTTCTGGCGTTCGTGGCATTGAACTGGAGTTTCTTCAATTTCATCCGAAGGAAAAGGGGTATGGTGGCGGCGGCCGCAACGATCCCGCTGCATTTGACCTACGCGATGGTCTGCGTCACTTCCCTCGTGGCCGGATACCTGTACCCCGTTGTCAAGATGCCGCCGAACCACAAGCTCGAGCCGATGGAACGGGAAACGGAATCGATGAGCGGTGTGTCACAGTTGCACGTTGGCGGATAGAGTTCTCATATCAGGAGAGTCAATCTCGTGTCTAGGAGCCGTCAGAAAGTGTTGATACCGGATAAGGTCCTGGTCCAGATCTTTGCCCGCATTGACCAGATTGCACTGGGCCTTGCGGTTGGAGTTTTCTCTGGCGCTGGTCTGTTCCTGGCGACCGCTGTGTTGCTTCTAAAAGGTGGAGTGCAGATCGGACCAACCCTGCAGTTGTTAAATAACTACATTCCCGGGTATTCGATGACATGGCCAGGTGCCCTGGCGGGGGCTGCCGGTGGGCTGATTGTGGGATTCTGTGCCGGCTGGGGAGTGGCCTTTCTTCGGAACACTGTGATCGTGGGATACCTCTATCTGAATGCTTTCTGGGGACGATTGGATCGATTCCTGGATGACGCTTAAGGGCTTAGAATGACGCAGGAAGCTGACAAAAAGCCGGTCGTGATCATCGGGGCCGGTCCCGCAGGGTTGACCACCGCCTATGAGTTGAGCAAAGCCAACGCCCGCAGTGTGGTTCTCGAGAAAGACGACATTGTTGGCGGCATTTCCCGGACGGTGAAGCACAAAGGATACGGTTTCGACATCGGCGGCCACCGCTTTTTCACGAAAGTCCAGCCGGTCGAGGACATGTGGCACGAAGTGATGGGAGAAGACATGCTTCTTCGGAGCCGGCTGTCCCGAATCTACTACGGGAAACGGTTCTTCTACTACCCGCTCCGGCCGGCCAATGCTCTGTGGAACCTGGGCATTGTGAATGCGATCATGATCCTCGTGAGCTATCTGAAAGCGCTGCTATTTCCGGAAAAGCCCGAAAAGAACTTTGAGCAATGGGTGTCGAATCGTTTCGGTAAGCGTCTCTACAACATTTTTTTCAAAACCTACACGGAAAAGGTGTGGGGCATGCCGTGTACCGAGATTTCGGCCGAGTGGCCCGCGCAACGCATCAAAGGGCTGTCCCTGCTGAGCGCTCTCAAGGGCGCTCTGCTGAAGGCGTCGGAGAAGAAAAAGGACGTCATAAAGACTCTCATTGGCAGCTTCCACTATCCCCGCAAGGGGCCGGGAATGATGTGGGAACGCGTCGCATCGATCGTGACCGAACGGGGATCCAGTATCCGGATGAATACCGAAACCGTCGGCATCGAATGGTCCGACAGGGTGACCGGTATCCGATGTCGGTCCGGGGATTCGATTCAACTGATCGAAGGCAGTCACTTTGTCAGCAGCATGCCCATTCGGGAACTGATCGGCAGGCTCGATCCCCCGCCCCCAGCTGAAGTGCTCAACGCAGCCAATTCGCTTAACTACCGTGATTTTCTAACTGTGGCGCTGGTGTTGGACCGAGCTGAAGCATTCCCGGATAACTGGATTTACATCCATGACAGTAGCGTTAAGCTCGGCCGAATTCAGAATTTCAAGAACTGGAGCCCCGAAATGGTTCCAGACCAATCAAAAACGTGCCTGGGTCTGGAGTATTTCTGCTTCGAGGGTGACGGTCTGTGGACGATGACGGACGAGGATCTCATCGAACTTGGGAAGAAGGAAATCGAAATTCTGGATCTAGACAAGGCGTCGGAAGTCATCGACGGTGCCGTGGTTCGAATGCCCAAGGCCTATCCGGTGTACGACGGCGGCTACAAAGAAGCAGTCCTGGTCATTCGCAAGTTCGTAGAAGGTCTCGGGAACCTGCAGTTGGTGGGACGTAACGGGATGCACAGGTACAACAACCAGGATCACTCGATGCTGACCGCGATGCTTGCGGCTCGAAACATTCTTGGGGCAAACTACGACTTGTGGAGTGTCAATGTGGACGACGACTACCACGAAGAGATGGGCGGCGACAAGAAAGGCCTCGACGATTTTGCGAAGTTGGCCTCGACCCAGCCGCGGGTTCCGACCCGCGTATAGCGAGATTCTACGATGATAGCCGGGTCGTAAGCGGTTAAGCTTTACAGAGGGACAGGTATGGAAAGCGAAGACGAACAACTCTTAAAAGCAGTCCTGGGACTGAACAACAGGGTTCTGGCGATTGTCATGGGAGCGATCGCCGGTTCCGGCCTCTTCCTGGCGACGGTATTCCTCGTGGTCAGAGGCGGCAGAAACGTCGGAATGCACCTGTCGCTCTTGAGTCAGTTCTTTCCCGGATATTCGGTCACATACGTAGGCAGCATGATCGGCCTGCTCTATGGTTTTGCTGCCGGCTACGTTGCAGGTTGGTGCATTGCCTGGCTCTACAATCGATTCGTGTATATGCGAACGCAATAGCCCTTGGGGGCCGGCGCACTTCCAGCACATCGATTGACGCATCCATCGCGGATCACTGCCCCGGCGCCGTAATCCCATGGGCGCAGGGGGTGCGGGCTTTGGGCTTTGTCTGGCACTAAATAAGGCGGGTCACGATGAAAAACGGCGCCCGCGGCCTCGGATTCAAACCTCGGTGGCATTCCCCGCTTCGCGATCTCGCCTGGCACGACCCATCGGCGGCCCCGGCGATGTCTCGGTTACAGGCCATCAGGGCATATGGTGCGTTATAACAGGTGATTCCGTGCCTGTTGCCGGGACTACTCGTGTTACCAGAACGGCCTGACATTTATTGTCGATGACGAGAGGGCGCCTTCGATTCGCGTTGGTGACGACCTTTTTCCCCCCGTACCACTTCGGCGGGGACGGGGTCGCCGTGAGGCGCTTGGCGCATGCGATTGCGCGACGTGGGCATGAGGTAGAGGTCATCCACGATGTCGACGCTTTCCGGGCTCTAAACAAGGAGAGTGAATCCATAGCGGTCGTACCGGACGTAGAGGTCGAAGGGGTCCGGGTTCACTCATTGCAGAGCCGGTTCGGCGGGCTGTCCTGTCTGCTGACTCAACAACTCGGACGTCCCATGGTCCACGGCAGGCGAATTCGAAAGATTCTGGACCGCGGCTTCGACGTTATTCACTACCACAACATCTCCTTGATCGGAGGGCCGGAAATTCTGTCCTACGGTTCGGGAATCAAGATCTACACGGCTCATGAGCATTGGCTCGTGTGTCCCACGCATGTCCTGTGGCGGCACAATCGTGAGATCTGTGATTCGCGAGAATGTCTCAGGTGCGTGCTGCGCCACCGCCGGCCCCCACAGTTCTGGCGATCGACCTCGCTCTTGAAACGAAAAGCCGATCATATCGACGCATTCGTCACCCTGAGCCAGTTCTGTGCGGATAAGCATCAGGAGTTTGGATTCAGCCACCGGTTCTCGGTGATACCGCCGTTTCTTCCTGACTCAGAGGGTGGCGAGACCGAGTCGGTACCCAGCGTCTCCACAACGCGGCCGTTCTTTCTATTTGTGGGGCGGCTTGAAGTTATCAAGGGATTGCAGGACGTGATCCCTATGTTCGACGATGATGCCCCTGCCCAACTGCTAATTGCAGGGTCTGGATCTTACGGGGCGGAACTGCGACGCATGGCGGGTCAAAGCCGAAACGTGCGATTCCTCGGTGTGAAGTCCTCGGCCGAACTCCGCGGTCTGTACCGGGAGGCCCGGGCCACCGTCATGCCGTCGCGCTGCTTTGAAGTGTTTCCGATGGTTGTGCTCGAATCTTTCAGAGAAAGTACACCAATCCTTGGGAGACGCCTCGGGCCGTTTCCCGAGATCATCGAGAAGAGCAACGGTGGGCTTTTATTTGAAACAGCCGATCAGCTTCGGCATGCGCTGACACGGTTGGCCACCGACGATGGACTGCGGGCCACTCTCGGACACAACGGCCGTGATACCTATGAGCGTTTATGGAGCGAAGAGGCTGCGATGAATGAGTATTTCGGCCTGATTCGGGGACTCGCGTCCGATCGCGGCGATGCGGAAAATGTCCGGCAATCGCTTTCTGACATAGACTCCGTCCCGGCGGTGTAGTCCGATTGGCGGTTTCGAGGAGCAACCTGAACAGTCATGGCCATGGAATGAGCGAGCCTCTACCGATTTCGGAATCCAGCAGCGAGTTTGATTTGGCCGTTGTCATACCTGCGTTCAACGAGGAAAGCGCGATCGCACAAACGATTTCCGAAGTGCAGAAAGCCCTGGAGGGCGCATCGATTCACTTTCAAATCGTGGTTGTCGATGATGGTTCGACCGATGCGACACGGAGAACGGCTCAGGACAGCGGCGCAACCGTCGTTGCGAGCAAGCAGAACAACGGTTACGGCGCCGCACTGAAGAAAGGTATCGCCGCTTCGAATTCGGAGTATGTGGCGATTCTCGATAGCGATGGAACCTATCCTGCGCACTACTTGCCCCAGATGCTGGATCTTGCCCGCTCCTCAGACATGGTCGTGGGAGCACGTGACGCAGGAATGACTAACGTGCCGCTCGTGCGCCGTCCGGCGAAGCTGATCCTCAACTGGTTCGCCAACGCGCTATCACGCACCAAGATTCCGGACCTGAATTCGGGGTTGAGGGTGTTTAGACGCAGTGCCCTGCTCCGGTTCGTTCCACTGCTCCCTTCCGGTTTCTCCTTTACAACGACGATCACGCTTTGCATGATCAGCGAGGGCTTTGACGTCGAGTATATTCCGATCGATTACCGACGCCGGATCGGCAAATCGACCATGCGGCCGACCGAATTCTTTAACTTCCTGATTCTCGTCCTTCGAGCGATCGTGTTGTTCAGCCCGCTCAGGGTGTTCCTCCCGCTTGGCGCGCTCCTGTTCGGAATGGGTGTGATCAAGCTGGGCTACGACATCATCATCGGAAATCTATCCGAGAGCGCCGTCCTTGGCATTTTGGGTGCGATCATGATCTGGGCGTTCGGCCTGATCGCGGACATGATTGCGCGATTGCACCTTCGTCAGTAGGTCGACTGCGGTTCGAGGGCCGGCCTTCAAGCTAGCTGCATATACAATGAGTTCTTCCTCGAACGGTACCGGTAGGCGTGCTACTCGAATCGCGGTGCTGGGAGCGGGACCGGCCGGGCTAACCGCCGCATTGTGCCTGGCCAGAGACACGAATTCCAGCGTCGTTGTCCTTGAGAAGGGAACTGCTGTCGGCGGCAATGCAGGTAGTTTTCTGTTGGATGGCGTGTGGTGCGACCATGGCAGCCATCGATTGCACCCTGCGGCGGGCGATCGGGTACTGGGTGAATTGGGGTCACTGCTGGGAGACGACCTTCGCCTCCGTCCGCGACATGGCCGTATCCTGCTCCAGAAACGATGGATTCACTTTCCCCTGAAGCCGCTCGATCTCCTGATCAAGCTGCCCAAGGCGTTTACGGCTCAACTGGCCGTGGATGCCGCACTGAAGTGGGTGCCGCGCAAACCGATCGAGGACCGGAACTTTGCAACGGTTCTAGAGCGCGGCCTAGGCCCCGCGATGTGCGAGTCGTTCTACTACCCGTATGTCCGAAAGCTCTGGGGGATTCCTCCGGAGAACCTCGCCGCCACACTTGCGGATCGCCGGGTCTCTGGTGGATCCATCTTCAAGATCCTTCGAAAAGTCGCGCGCCAGCTTCCCGGTCTTCGATCCGAGACCGGTAGCGGATTCTACTATCCTGAACGGGGTTTCGGGCAGATCTCACAACGATTGTGCGAGGCCGCGGAATCGCACGGCGCGGAAGTTGCTTTCAACGCGGCGGTGAACGGCATTGTTCTCGACGACGGTAGGGTGAGGGCCGTTCGTTACATACAGAATGGCGAGAGCCGGGAAGAACCCGTCGATCGCGTCTGGTCCACGCTGCCTCTGAGCGCGATGGTCAAAATGGTGGAACCAAAGCCGGATCCGAATGTCGTCGACGCAGCATCCCGAATCCGGTTTCGCGGGATGATTCTTATCTACATGGTTCTGGAGCAGGATCAATTTACCGAGTACGACGCACATTACTTTCCGGAACTCTCGATTCCCATATCGCGCATGTCCGAACCAAAGAACTACAGCGCTTCCGTTGAGCCGCGAAACCGTACGGTCCTGTGCGCCGAGCTGCCGTCCGACCCGGGCGAGGCAATGTGGGACCTCAGCGACGCGGCTCTCGGTCAGCGGCTGTGTCAATGGTTGGAAGACGCCGGATTGCCCGTCACGGTGCCGGTGAGCAGGGTCCTGACACGGCGACTGCGATTCGCGTACCCGGTCTATGATCGAGACTATGAGGTGCATTTCAATACGATTGACGAGTGGTCGTCTGGACTCGACGGCCTGCTGACTTTTGGACGTCAGGGTCTGTTCGCCCACGACAATACACACCACGCTATGACGATGGCCTACGCGGCAGCCGAATGCTTCGGAACGGACGGGGATTTCGATTCCGAACGGTGGTCCCGATATCGGGACGAGTTCAGGTCCCATGTCGTTGAGGACTGAATGCCAGGAGTTGGGGACGACGCGCAGAGGCTGAATATCCTGATGTACCACTCCGTGTCGGACGGAGCGGGTCCGACGAGTATTGCTCCAGGCACGTTTCGCCGTCAGATGGAGGTGTTGACGGAATGTGGATTCAGTTCTGTGCCATCGGGGACAGTCAGGGCCTGGCACGAGGGTCGGGTGGACCTGCCCCAACGGACCGTGTGGATCACTTTCGATGATGGCTTCGAGGACTTTCGTGAAAATGCGTTTGATGTGCTGAAGTCATGCGGTTTCACCGCGACCGTGTTCCTCCCGTCGGGTCGAATGGGGGCAACTGAGAATTGGGTGGGTGCGGATTCGAATCCGCCGCGGCGCCTGTTGAGCTGGTCGGATGCGAGCGCACTGACCGCGGAAAACGTGGACTTCGGGGGCCATAGCGTCACGCACGCGGACCTGACGAAGCTGTCGGATGAAGCGCTCACGTTAGAAGTTCGCCGGTGCCGCGACGAGCTCGAAGATCGCCTGGGGACGCGGCCGCAGAGTTTCGCGCCGCCGTACGGACGGTCCGGTCTGCGAGAACGGATTGAGATTCGCAAATGGTTCGAAATCTCGGTGGGTACGCGGCTGCAACGTGCGACGCGCTCTTCGGACCTATTCGCGCTGCCTAGAATCGAGATGCATTACTTTCGCGACACCGGTCGTTGGCGCCGGTTTCTAATGAATCGAGCTGAGACTTACTTTGCCTTCCGGCGCGGCCTGCGTGCGGCGAGAGAACTGGTGAGCGGAGCGTGAACCTGTTCGGAAATCAGAAGGGATCGTCCAGTGATCACAGGGGTCAATCGAAGCGGCGCCCAGTGATCCTGGTGGTAAGGGCGGCGATTACGGTTGGCGTCCTGACAGCACTTCTGGTGTGGCTGGATACGGCCGAACTCCTTTCAGCAGTCAGAGCGGCCGGCATTTCGCTGTGGGCGCTGATCGTCGGCCTCCATGCGCTTGCCCATTTGGGTCAGGCATGGAAATGGCGGTTGCTCATCACCGCGGCCGGCAACTCTGCGGGAATTAGAGAGACGATGCGGGCTTATGGAGCCGGCCTGTGTGCAAACACCTGCCTTCCGTCGATCATCGGCGGCGATGTTGTCCGAATGGGAATCGTTGGCAGAGGCAAGAACGATGCGGTTGCCGCGATCGCCGGTGGTGTCGCGGACCGGCTGACGGACGTGGCGGCGCTGATTCTTCTGAGCGGTTTGGGAATAATAATGCTGCCGGCCGTTCAGATCGGGGGCAACATCAGGGTTGCGATGCTAGCGAGCGTGGGTTTGTTCCTCGCTGTTGTCATCGCAGCGCTCGTTTTCACTTCGTTCAATTTTCGGCGATTCCCCGCACGGATATCGAGTGTCCTTTCCGGTATCCAGGAAGCCATGAGTGCCATGCGACGCCGGAAACTCGCGTTCGTTCTTGCGCTGGCGATCGCAATTCTGATGCAGGCGTTCCTGGTGCTTCAAAACGTCCTGCTGGGAAACGCCATGGGGATTGACGTATCGGTCGGAGTCTGGCTGGCCATCTGGCCGCTATCGAAGCTGATTGCTCTCGTTCCCGTCAGTCTGGGTGGTCTGGGTGTCCGTCAGGCCGTTCTCGCCGCCCTGCTGTTACCGTTCTCAGTAGCCCCGCCTTTGTCCGTTGCCCAGTCGCTGGTGTGGCAAACGGTTATTTATGCGGTGGGACTGATGGGAGGGCTGATGTGGTTGTGGGGCGGCCATTCCAGAGGTCGTGAACCAAATGTCGTCGCAGGTGAAAGTCATGTCCTGTAGGATGGCAGCGTCGATTGGACGTCCCCGGGTTATTGTAGGGTGGTATGTTTCAACAACGAGATTGTTCGGAGTCAGAATGTTATGAGCGGTACACAAAACGTTAGTTCGATGTCGGAACGCCTTTCGAAGCACGCAAGGCTGAACTGGCAGAGTCTCGGAATTTCAGGGGTCAAGAGTCCACCTTTCCTCATTCTGTTCATCAACTCCCTCTGCAACATGAAGTGCGAGCATTGTTTTTACTGGAAGGAGCTGAACCAGCCCGACGACCTGTCCTTCGAAGAGATCGTCAAGTTGTCGGAGGAGCTCGGGCCAATCGAAAACCTGAATCTTTCCGGCGGCGAGCCGTTTCTTCGAGAAGAATTCGCTTCCATCTGCCGCCAGTTCATTCGTCAGAACGACGTCAAAGAGATTTATGTGCCCACTAACATTTAGCGTTCATCGGAAGTGCCGAGCGAGAAAGCGTCGTGGGGACGAGATTTTCGGGCACTTTCGATAACGACGTTTGAAGGAAGCCGGTGGCGTTTGCGGCGGACGCGGTGGGCTATGGAGAAAGTACGGGAATGCGGGTTGAAATTGTCACGGGACGGGACTCGACAAGGGCGAGTGGCGGGGTGGCGACGAGGAGTGTGGGTTCCGGAGCAGCAGTTTTAGAGAGTCTGCGGTGCGGGTCGAGGCTCGATTTGGAAGCATTTTTGAGATCAAGACACACGTGGGCGGCGGCGTGCGCGAGCACGTCTGGAAAGTGTGTAACTGGAATCTCTGCTACGACGTATCTGCAAAGCATATGGAAGTGAAGCTCCATGCGATCTGCGCAGCGGTCAGCCTCTCGATGACCTTCATCGGGGTCTGACAGACGGGACATAACCCGGCCGAGTCGCTCGCAGGGGCTTCCTCGTGAGGATCGGTCGACGCCATTCCTAACAAACGATGACAAAGTTCCATGGATGCGGAACGTTGTGCGTTCGCCATGAAACCGAAATGTCGGATGCGGACAAAACCTTTCGGCAGCACGTGGAGGAGGAAGCGGCGGATGAACTCGGCGGCGGAAACCGTCATCGTTCTTGATTTGTTGCCACGCGCGTAATCCCGCCAACGGAACGTGACCTGGCCGCCGTCGAAGGACAACAATCGATGATTGGAGATGGCAACACGGTGGGTATAGCGTCCGAGATAGCGTAATACCTGTTCGGGCCCACCGAATGCCGGCTTCGCATAGACGACCCAAGGTTGGCGAAATAACGGTCGCAGGAAAGCCGCGAAGCTCTTCGGTTCGGATAACTGCTGGATCTGCCCCGCGAAGGTCAGGCACTCTCTGCGAAACGCCTTCCGCAATCCGTCAACGAACTTTCCCCGGAATATTTTCCCCAGAACCTTTACAGGCAGGAAGAAAGGGTAGCGCGGCCGAATCCATCGCGAACGGTCCGGTGCGATTCCACCGGCGGGAACGACGCAGTGGAGGTGAGGATGAAACAGCACGTTTTGTCCCCATGTGTGCAGGATGAGGAAGAAGCCGATCTCGGCGCCAAGGTGTTTGGGATTTCTCGCGACCTCCCGCAGCGTCTCGGCCACGGTGCGGAACAGCAGGTTATAGAGTTCAACCGGATTCTGCAGGACAAGCGCATGTAGTTCCTTTGGCAGCGTGAACACGACATGGAAGTATCGTGTCGCGAGAAGTTCACGTTCTCTGGCTGCGATCCAGCGCTGACGCGCCTGAGTCTGGCATTTCGGACAATGGCGATTACGGCATGAGTTGTAGGAGATGGTCCCCTCGCCCCCACATCGCGGGCAGGCATCGATATGACCGCCAAGAGCGGCTGTTCGGCAACGCACGATGGCATGCATCACCTTCAGCTGCTGGAAATCGATTCTGTTTCGATGACGGTCGATGAAGTCGTTGCCCCGCGCGCGCAGGATGTCGGCCACCTCCACGGCGGACCGCGTCATTGTTTCTGCTTCCTTTTTCTGGAGCGCTTCACCGTATCGAGCCTGGAAACCGGCAGGGTCTCTACGGGATTGGCGACCGTCTGCAAATGACGGCGAGACAAGTGCAGATAGACGCTGGTGGCTCGCAGGTCCGAGTGACCCATCAACATCTGAATGGTGCGCAGATCGGTGCCATTCTCCAGTAGGTGGGTGGCCCAGCTGTGACGCAGCGTGTGCGGCGATACACGCTTCTTGATTCCGGCACGTTTCGCCGCATTTTGTACCGCCAACCACACGCACTTGGACGTGAGGGGTTTGTCGGCACGCCAGTTGTCGACCATGCCGGGAAACAAATAGGTCCCAGGCTTCATCCAGAGCCAGTACTCCCGTAGTGTATTCAGCAGCTTTGGCGGCAATGGCACATCGCGATCCCGGTTGCGCTTGCCCTGACGGATGTGGATGATCATGCGCTGGCTATCGATGTCCTGGACCTTCAACCCGATCAACTCGGCCCGACGCATTCCAGTGGCATACAAGGTCATCAGCATCGTGTAATCGAGCAGGTTGTTTGCGGAGCCGATCAGTTGGGTGACCTCCTCTTTGCTCAGAACAGTCGGCAGTCGCTTCGGCATCTTGGGATACGGGAGATCCAGCTTCAGGTATGGACGCCGTAGCGTCTTCACAAAGAAGAATCGCAGCGCGGCAATGTGCAGACCTACAGTCTTGATCGCGAGCTTTCGCTCCTGGATCAAATGCAACTGATACTGCCGCAGGTGTTGCTGGCTGAGACGATCGGGGCGCGTGCCAAAATAGCGAGCGAAGTCTTCAACGACTCGCAGATAGGTTCGGATTGTTGTTGGAGAGAAATTGCGGCGCTGGAGTTCTTCCAGCATCCGTTTCCGCAAATCAGTCATGTGGGCCTCCTTTGAGGCCCACACTCTACAGTCTGACGATCACCCCTCGGTCAGCCCACGCGCAGCGTCCGCCGCGCCAGCGGCTTCGTTCAAACGGTTATTTCGCGGACCGAACCATCAGTGCAATCCGGAGTGTTCTGGAGGAACCGGGCCTCAGATTGTTTGCGGTAGAACTCTCGCTTGACGGAATGCCGGAATTCCATGATGAGTTTAGAAAGACCCGCAACTCGTTCCAGAAGGCCATGGAGACCTATGACGCGCTGGTTGCCCTGCAGGACGAAGACCCCCGGCTTCAGATTCATGCGATCTCGACAGCCACCGAAGAGAACATGGCTGAAATCAAGCGGCTGACGACTTTTCTCTACGACCGTTGCCCGCGCATGATGCATCACAATCTCGCCATCATCCGGGGGGATCGGAAGAATCCCACGTTGAAAGGGCCGGCGCTGGCGGCGTACAGAGATTTGTATGACTATCTGCGGCGGTTGTGGTCTGAGCGGGAAGAAGGGCGCTACGGATCGATTGTCGAGCCGATGCTGCAGTGGGCGAAGCTGAAAGCGGCGGAGCAGGAACAGCAGTATGTGCCCTGTCGCGCCGGTATTCTCAGCGCTGTCATTCACGCCAACGGAGACGTGGCAGTCTGTGAGCAACGAGCACCATTGAATAACCTGAGGAAGGCGTCGTTCACCGAGATATGGAACTCAGATAAGGCCAACGCCATTCGAAAGTCGATTAACGATCGCGAGTGCTACTGCACGAACGAAATCTTCATGTGGCCGAGCATCGTATTCCAGCCGGGCTCGCTTGCGAAGTCGATAATCGGGGCAAAAGTCTGGGAACGTACGCAGCCGCTGAACGAAAGCGATCGCGTCGACTACGAAGGGGCTGCCGCATCACTGACCGCTCCGCGTTCCAGCGGAACCTGAAGTCCCGACCCCAGTTCAACTCAGCCGATTTCTGAAAAAGGGCAGTTTTTCAGCCGTTTGCAGCCCGGCACACGGTCTGCCGCTGCTTTCGATGGTTGTAAGCCATGGAAAGTGTGAGCCAACCGGGAATCACACTGCTCGAGTGACCTTGCTGAACAGGCGAATGATGACTTTTTCAGCATCCGGTCAGACCCATGTAGTTTCGTGACCGCTTTGAGCCGAATCCCATCTCATCTGGACATCCGTCTTGAGGTCAGCCCTGCCTGGACAGGGAAGGACGCCGACGGCGTCAGCCTCGCGAGGCCAGGGAAGGACGCCGACGGCGTCCTGGGCAGCGATCTTGCCCCCTGTATCCGGACCGCGCGTCTGACCCTGTTCTCGACACCTGCAGCGAGCGCAACCTCCGACTCTGTGGTGCCCCTGATCGGTCTGCTGCCGGCGCTCACGCACTTGAAAATTCGCGTGTTGGACAATGCGTTTGCAGACGGGATCGCGGCTCTCCGTGGACTGGTCAACGCTTGCCGGGACAAGCGGATTCGGATATCCATCGACCTCGTTCTCAACGCGAACGCGGACGTGTTCGCCATGTTCGGCGGTGAACAGGGGTCTATGACCCGTGTGCGGGATCTGTCGCGGGAGTTGAGTGACGAACTTGGGCTGAATGTCCGGTGGCTGGTCCCAGCCATCCCGGCTCTGGCGCATCGTCTCGAGGCCATATTTTCGTTTGCCGCAGACAAAGGCATCGATCCAGTGCTGGTGCCACAGTGGGTGCTCGCGGGCTCGGGCGGCGTGGTGCAGCCGGCCCTGGAGACCGAGGAGCGTGTTTTCATTAAGGACTTCATTGCCTATCGCCTGTTGGCGCCGAACACGGAGCTGGCCCGCGGCCAACAGATGTTCTACAGGCAGTTGCTCGCATCCGTAGAGGACCCTGAAGCCGGAGTCTGGCCGAAAAAGACAGTGGCGGTACTGAACGGGGGAATTCACGGATCGCAGGTGCAATGGGCTGTGGCAAGTGAGTCTCGTCCGACCCTAGACGGGATGTGGCACAGCGGAGGGCGCGTGGGCAGTGTTGTTCCCGCCTGGACCCGGAAAGCCGCTGCTCTCGCTGCCGACCTGTCCGAGGTTGGAACCGAAGGAATCCGGGCTCTGATGCGATGGCTTGTCCCTAGCCTGGGGGCGGGCCTGCTGAATCCGGGCGCACCGGTGGGACCAAAGCTGCGGCATGTACTGGTCATCGGGGCTTATGGGGGCGACCACATCGGGGACACGGCCATATTCGGCGGTGTCCTGCTCCGCATGCATCGTCGATACGGGACGCAATCCGCCGTACTGGTGAGCCAGCGTCCGGCACACACCAGACGTCTGGTGGAAATGCTGGACTCGCCCGTTGATATCAGTGTCGAAGAGTACACTCAGACCAACGCGCGGATCCTTCTGGAACACACGCATGCCGTTGTGTTTGCCGGTGGGCCGCTGATGGACCTGCCCAAGCAGCTTGTGAAGCACCTGTACACGGTGGCCGAGGCCCGAAGGCGTGCATAGCCTTTTATCGTCGAAGGCATTGGCGCCGGGCCGTTCATCCGCAGCCCATCTCTCTGGATCGGGCGCCGCCTTGTGCAGATGGCGCGGCATGTGTCGGTCCGCACGTCGGATGACCTCGCTTCTGAATTACTTGCGGGAATCGAAACTGTGTCGGGTCGCGACCCGGCGTTCGACTACCTGGAATCGCGTCCGCAGCAACTGACGCCCAATGCGGGACGGGATCGCCGATGGATCGATCGCCTCACACGGGATCGGGACGGCCGCACACTCGTTGGCATCAATTTGCGGCCGATCCGCGCTGACTTCGCGCCCGGTGTTGGAAGCGGGGAGCGTGCGGCCCATACCCGTCGATTTGAGGGGCAATTGGAGGAGCGGCTGGCAAGAGCGATTACACGCTTCCACCATATCTCGTCGATTCCACCGATCTTCGTATTCTTTCCGATGAACGCGATCCAATTCGGTTCTTCGGACCTTCGAAGCGCTTACCGATTGTGCCGGCGGGTCGGGGCCGAGGTCGATATGCGTGTGTGGGAGGGTGACCCCAGCATCGATGGCGTATTCAGCCTTTTGCGTCGGCTGGATGTCGTGATCGCCATGAGATTTCATGCAGCCATCTACGCGCTGGCGGCCGGTTGCCACGTGATCGGTATCGACTACCGCATTGGAAAACGGGACAAGGTGGCCGCACTTCTGAGCGACCTGGGCCAGAGTGATAATTGCGCTCGAATCGATGAAGTGACTTCTGACTGGTTGGTCAGCCGCCTTTCAAGTCTCTCAATGACGAAGGACAATCAGCGAAACGGCACATGAACCGTCCTGCGGTGCATCAGGATTCCAACTGCGCGTTATTCGTCGACCTCGACGGCACGTTGACTGCGTCGGACCTCCTGGCCGACGCCATCGTACTGGCGCTCAAAAAGAATCCACTGAATCTGTTCCGCCTAGTCGTATGGGCGATGGGGGGCCGGGCTAACCTCAAGCGCCAATTGGGTCAGCGAATCAGTCATGACGTGACCCATTTGCCTTACAGGTCTCAGGTGATCGATTTCCTGGCTGAACAGAGGACGCTCGGAGGCCACAAAATCGTCCTGGCGACTGCGAGCGACGAACTCTGGGCGTCCCCGGTTTCCGAACACCTGGGCTTGTTCGACGATGTCATTGCCAGCAACGGCGACGTCAATCTGAAGGGCACGGCCAAGCTGGAGGCGATTCAGGCGTACTGTCGGCAACATGATATTTCCACATTTGACTATATCGGAGATTCCCGAGCGGATATTCCGATTTGGCAGGCTGCCGCGAGAGCATTTGTCGTCGACACGGATAGTTCGACGTTGCGTTCTCTGAGCAGCGATCAGCGCCGCCACTTCAGTGGCGGACTTCCGACACTACGGGCCATGCTGCGGGCCATGAGGCCACAACAGTGGATCAAGAACCTGCTGTTGTTCACGCCGCTCATGATGGCTCATCAGCTCACCAACCTGCCCAAACTCCAGTCGGCGATATTGGCCGTGTTCGCGTTCTGCATGTGCGCATCGGCAATATATATCGTCAACGACATGCTCGATGCGGAAGCCGACAGGCGTCATTCGACAAAGAGGCACCGGCCGTTCGCATCCGGACAACTCCCGATAGCTGCGGGTCCCCCGCTGGCGCTGATGCTCCTGGTGATCGGCCTTGCAGTGGCGGTAGTGTGGCTGCCTCCGAGTTTTCAGCTCATTCTGGTGTCATACATCGTGCTGACGACGCTGTACTCGTTCTGGCTTAAGTCGAAAGTCATGATCGACGTGGTGGTGCTTGCAGTGCTCTACACACTGCGGGTGCTGGCTGGCGGCATGGCGGCTGAAGTGGAGGTGTCCGAATGGATGATGTCGTTCTCCATGTTTATCTTTACGTCTCTGGCGTTCGCCAAGCGGTATTCGGAGCTACGGCAACTCAGCAAATCGAATGAGGACGTCTCAATCGGGCGAGGCTACCAGGCGACGGACTTGCAGATGTTGGGTTCGGTCGGTCCTGCAAGTGGCTACTTGTCGGTGCTGGTCCTGGCGCTCTATCTCAGCAGCGAGCAGGTTACCGCGCTGTATGAACAACCGCTGTGGCTCTGGCCGCTGTGTCCGCTGATGCTGTATTGGATCGGAAGGCTCTGGATTGCCGCCGGGCGTGGAGATTTGCCCGACGACCCCGTCGCCTTCACTGTGACGGATCGCAGAAGCTGGATCGTCGCGGTATGTGCGGGAGTCGTGCTGCTGGTAGCTCTGTGATTGCGAATGGGGAATTCGGACCTGTCCACGGACATAAGTAAAGGCGTTGGATGATCGATAAACCTGAATTATTGACAGCTGAGAATGCCAAGAACCTGAATGCCGGGGAGACGGCAAAGCTCTTTGCCAGACACATGAATCCCGGGCAGCTTCATTTTCTCAAGTTACTCGGATTCGACAAGGTCATCGTGGACAGGGCTGAAGGCATGTACTACGAGGAAAAGGGGGGTCGCAAGATCCTCGACTTTTTCGGTGGCTTTGGCTCCCTGGCATTCGGTCACAATCATCCGCGGATCCTTTCGGTGAGACAGGCGTTCCAGGTTGAGAAGCGTCATGAAATCGCGATTGCGTTTATGTCGCAATACGCGGCCGCGTTGTCTGCGAATCTGGCGGCGATTGCGCCGGGCGATCTCGAAGTGTGCCTGTTGTGTTGTAGTGGCAGCGAAGCAGTCGAGGCGGCATTGAAGTTGGCGGAAAGGGTTCAGTCTCCCGCTAAAGCGAAGATTGCCTACGCAGAGCATTCTTTTCATGGCAAGACCCGAGGAGCGCTTTCGGTAACCGATAGCGAGTTGTATCAATCCGACTTCCACTTGATCGAGAACCGGGAGCGTGTGCCCTACGGCGATGCCGAGGCTCTGAACAAGGCATTTCGGGACGACCCGTCGATTGGGGTGCTGATCCTGGAAACAATTCAGGGTGGCGCGGGAATCGTTATCCCGCCCGACGGCTATCTCCGGGAAGTTCGCACGATTTGTGACCTCAACGACGTCGTCTGGATCGCCGACGAGGTCCAGTGCGGCCTTGGGCGTACGGGCCGCTTCTTCGCTTTCGAACACGAGGACGTCATTCCCGACATCGTGACGCTGGCGAAGTCTCTGGGAGGCGGCAAGTGTGCGATGGGGGCGATGATTGCCCGGAAGGATCTCTATCACAAAGCCTTTGGGACGCCAAAAACGGCGTTGATTCATGGGCCAGCGACGTTTGGCGCGATGGGTGAAGCCTGCTGTACGGCGATCGAAAGCCTCAATATCCTCTATGACGATGAGCTCATCGAGAACGGGCGCGTGCAGGGAGAATACCTTGTGGGGCGTTTGGAGGCCCTGCGGGAAGAATTTCCTAAAATGATCAAGGAAGTCCGCGGACGCGGATTGATGGTAGGGGTCGAGATGAACGACGTCAGCCAGATCATGCCGATTGGTCTCCGCCAGGTGATCTCAGTACTCGATGACAAGTTGAAAGGGAGCCTGTGCGGGTTCCTTGGTTCGCTGCTGTTGAAGGAGTTTGACATTCTGGTGGCGTTCACCGAATACAACAGAAACGTAATTCGCCTGGAACCGCCCCTGATTGTGACCCGGGAACAGATCGATGTTCTCATCGAAGCACTACACAGCTTGTTTTCTCGTGGTG
This sequence comes from Terriglobia bacterium, assembly GCA_965263045.1. Classification (GTDB taxonomy): domain Bacteria; phylum Acidobacteriota; class Terriglobia; order 20CM-2-55-15; family 20CM-2-55-15. Next base: position 478,211 of record CBDHGK010000041.1, on the reverse strand, counting down.
TCATGGGAATTGCGACAGGTTACGTCAGGAGTCGCGGCTAGCAGCCCGCCGGAGAAGTTTCAGGGCCACCGACGACATTGGCCACGGGCGAGTGGGATCTCCGTTGTTCAGAAATGACGATAGTTAAGCGATCCGCGGACGAGATGTCCTGGGGCCGGTACTTCCGGTTTGATCAGGACATGATTTCACTCGACACCCGGAGCGGTGTCGAAGGAGCTCTTTCCGAGGCCGCTAACGGGCCCGTTCTACCACACGGAGAGGGCCGTAGTTACGGTGACGTTTGCCTCATCCAGGGCGGTGTGAGCATCCATGCGGTCGGGCTCAACAGGATTATTTCGTTCGATCCCGAATGCGGCACTATGTCGTGCGAGGCGGGGTGCACCATCGGACAGCTCCTGGAGGTCATCGTCCCCCAAGGCTGGTTCGTCCCCGTTACTCCCGGTACACGTTACGTTACTGTCGGAGGCGCAGTGGCCAACGACGTACACGGGAAAAACCACCACTGCAGCGGGACTTTCGGGCGGCATGTTACAGCGATGGAGCTCTGGCGTTCCACGGGAGGCCTGCACCTGCTTGAGCCGGCCGATCTTCTGTTCCAGGCCACCGTCGGCGGACTCGGGCTGACGGGTTTGATAGTGACTGTGACGTTCCAGTGCATTCCTATCGAGTCCGCCTTTATCGACAAACAATCGGTTCGGATGCGAGATGTGGGGGAATTCTTTGACCTGAGCGAGGAATCCGACGGCGACTATGACTATACCGTTGCCTGGATCGACTGTTTGGCGCCCGAGCACTGTCTGGGCCGGGGACAGTTCTATCGTGGCAATCACGCACGAGGGGGTCGCCTCGATTATAAGCGCAAGGGAAGAATGGCGATCCCCTTCGAGCTGCCTGTCAGTGCCATCAACCGTGCGTCGATCTGGTCGTTCAATGCGCTGTACCGTGCCAGGCAGCGCCGTCGGCTACGGGAATCTATCGTCGATTATGACTCTTTCTTTTATCCACTCGACGGAATCGAACACTGGAATCGCCTGTATGGCAGAGCCGGGCTGTTTCAGTTCCAGAGCGTCACGCCTGTCGGTGACAGGAGTGCCGTCCGGAAACTTCTGAAGGCTGTCAGCGCGTCGGGCACGGGCTCGCCGCTCGTTGTGTTGAAAGCCTTCGGGTCGATCGCCTCACCGGGCATGCTCTCGTTTCCGATGGACGGATACACGTTGTGTGTAGATTTTCCGAATCTCGGGTCGAGAGTTCTGAAACTTCTCAAGACGCTTGAGGATATCGCTATCGAGTCCGGCGGCAGGATATACCCCGCCAAAGACGCTGTCATGTCGCGCAGTGCCTTTCACGCGGGTTATCCACGGTTCGGCGAATTTGCCGGTTTCATCGATCCGGCGTTTTCGTCGAGCTTCTTGTCTCGCGTTTCTTGATTGCTCCCGATCGTACGACGAACCGTTCGAATCCCAGCGGGAAGTCGACGGTGATTGATGTGGAAAGCAATACGTTGTTGCCAGTGGGAACGCTGAAGACTGTCTTTTGGTCAGCCGATCGTGTGTGGCGTCGTTCCCCCGGTGCCCGACCGCTTCGCGTTCGCGAAAATTTGAGTCGCTGTGCACCGGTTGGCGACTCGATCGCATCGATGACGATGAACCGACTGGATTTGTGGTGAGCTTGGTGATGAACTCAGAGTCTGCAACCATTCCAGAATTGAACAGACCGGATCGACAGATGCGGACGGCATTCAGGTTGTCCATTACAATCGGCTGCGGCCTGTGTTTCCTGACCATCGCGTACTTTGCGTTATCGGCGGGGCATCCCAGCGGGGATGCCTACATCCTGTTTCGTTATGTCGAGAACACGGCGGACGGTCACGGCATCGTGTACAACGTGGGTGGCGAGCGGGCCGAAGGATCGACAGATTTTCTGTGGTTTCTGTTGCTCACAATCGCGGTCCGATTCGGTGCCGACGTCGCGATTGCTGCAGGAGTGCTCAACGCCCTTGGAGCCGCCCTGGCGGGCTGGGTGCTGGCGGATCTGTCCTGGGGCGAAACGGACCGGCCGGCCTGGGTTCGCGCTGCTCTTGCCTCCGTGGCGTTGCTCGTGGTTTTTTCGGGCGGAGCACTCGCCGCCTATTACGGCTTTAGCTCGATGCTGTATTCGGGGCTCATTCTCCTGCTGTTCGCACATTCGGTATCCGCGCGGGGCAGCCGCCTCCTGGTGATTCCTGTTCTCGCACTGACCGTTGCCCTGTTCCGGCCGGACGGTGTCATTATCGGCGCCATTTTCGGATTGATCGGACTGAAGCTGGCGTGGTCAGGGCGCATTCTTGGCCGCTACATCTGGACTTCGGCGGCCTGTGCTCTCGGCGGTCTGGTGTATTTTGCCTGGCGCTGGAGCTATTTCGGCTTGCCCCTTCCCCTGCCTCTCTATGTGAAGCAGCACTCTTCGTCGGCCGACGCATCGGGATGGCTTGCCGGCTTGCCGGGCCTTCCGGACCACGTGCAGTGGTTGAGGGACCCACAGGGCCCGGCACTCCTGGTTCTGGGCACACTCGCCTTGATTTTATATGCCCGAGCCTGGCGAAGTAGCGGTGTCCAGCGTGCGCTGGTATCCCTGCTGCCGGGAGCGGCGCTGCTGGCGGCGCTCGCATTCGCGGCTCAATCTCAGAACGTCGAATGGCGCTTCCAGGCACCGGTACAACTGTTGCTCGCCTATGCGTTGCTCTATATCGGCAGCAAAGCATTGGCCCTTCGAACCACACCCCAGCGCCGATTCCTGGTTGTGTTGTTGATGCTGGCCGTCATGATCCCAACCAGCCTCGCGGGGATGCGAAGTGTCTATCTGCACCTTGGCGGTAGGTGGAATACCTATCTCGAGACTTTCGCCCCGAGCCTCGGGCCGATTCTCGATGAGGATTCGATAGTCGTTCTGACTGAGGCCGGAATCCTCCCGTACTGGTCAAGGGCCCATTTCGTCGATGTCGTTGGGCTCAATACCGTCGAGACGGCTCTCCGCCCCGCTTCCATGTCGTACCTCAAAGACCTGGATCCCGACATGGTCTTTTTCCATCACGCAGGTTTGCTGGACGCGACTGTCCTGACCGGGAGTGAGGCCCGCCCGACCAAGATTGTCAGGATCTCACCCGACACCCTCTGGAATGCCGTTCCTGCGGCCGAACAGGAACTGGTCCAGCGAGGGGTGCAAACCTATGCGGAGACGGGCATGCGCACCACCGGGTATGCCGCGCTGTCGCTCGCGCAGTTCCTGAGCGAGAGTTCTGAATATGAAATTCTAACGGTTGACTTTAACGACAACGGCGCCTACTCCCACATTTACGGGCTGAAGACTGAGTGGCCGCTCCGTAGCAAGATAATGGAGCTTCTGAATTCGACTGCCCGACCGGAGAGATACCGTTCGTACCTCTCGTTCCGGGCGGAGCCGTAGAAGATGGGTCAGAAGGTATTGCTGTTCGGAGCCACTTCGTCAATCGCGCATGAAACGGCGCGGTGCCTTGCAGCCAATGGCGATGCCCTGTTCCTTGTGGCGAGAAACCCTGAAAGGCTTAATCGGATTGCTGAAGACCTGCGAAGACGGGGGGCCAGCCTGGTCGAAACAGCCGTTATGGATGCGCTGGAATACGACCAGCACGATGGTCTGGCGGCCTCAGCCGCACAACGACTGGGGGGGCTTGATGTAGCGATCATCGCGCACGGCACGCTCCCGGACCAGCAGGAGTGCGAAGCAAAGTTCGAAGCAACACGGCGCGAGCTGGAAGTCAACGCACTGAGCGTCATTTCGCTTCTGACCAGCCTGGGCAATTATTTCGAGGAGCGGAGGAGTGGAACGCTGGTCGTGTTCTGCTCGGTCGCTGCCGATCGAGGGCGCCAGAGCAACTACGTTTACTGCTCGGCCAAGGCTGCGGTGAACGTCTTCCTCGAGGGACTGAGGAACAGGCTTCATCCTGCGGGCGTCGGCGTCGTAACACTCAAGATCGGGCGTGTGGACACGCCAATGACGGCGAGTTTTGAAAAGGGTCTACTATGGGCGCGGCCAGAAGGAATCGCTGCAGACATTTGCAAAGCGATCGGGCGCAAGAAAGATGTGGCCTATGTGCCGTGGTTCTGGAGGGGCATCATGATGGTCATCCGGGCCATTCCAGAAAGGCTGTTCAAGAGACTCAAATTGTGATTTCTGTTTTACGATCGACGCATCAAGGGGTTTGCTGAAGGTCCATGCTTAGAAGGCAACTTTCCTCCGGGTAGTCGGGGTCTTGTATGTTGAATCCGTGCGATTCATACAGTGCAATCGACCGCTCATTGTCTCGCTTGGTGACCACGTTGATTTGTGTCAGATTCCAGCCGCGAGCGGAGTCGATGGTGTGGTGAAGTAACTGGCTCGCAACGGTCCTCTGGGGGTCTCCGAACTTACGGCCACGATAGGCACGAACGACACCAACGGTCAGGATCTCCCCTACCGCTCCGTCGCTGTTTCGTTCTTGGCGGCCCTGCTTATCACTTGAAACCTTCCATACGACGCTGAGGCGACTGGGGCGACGCAGAATTGCCCAACCCGTCGCCCAGGCCAGCGAGGGGAGGTGGCGCCGCAACCCGACCTGCATGAAATCGTCCGGCCGATCAGTGAACACGATGAGTCCGACGTATTGTCCGTCGTGGACTGCGAACACGCAGCGAATCAGACCGGAACCGCCGAGTCGCGGGTAATAGAAGCTGCGCATGAAGTAGTCCCCGAGGTGTGATACGAAGCTTTCCGGAAGGAGCATAGCGTGCAGCGCCGCAGCGGCTGCCACCTGCCGTCGGTCGTTTGCATCCATTGTGATGAGGGAAACTCCGGGGGTGTCGACGCCAATACGGGTCTCAAGCCGGTGTTTCGTGTTGGAAGACTTCGGCATTGTCGCCTAGACTATTCGTTCTGTTGCCCGTTGTATGCATCAGTATGAGCGACGTTTCGCAGAGGATTGATGCCACCCACCGAACCTACGCCCGACCATGTTGACCTACCGCTTCCTGAGACCGGGAATATCTTCGCCGCTGCTGACACAATCAAGAGTCGAACGAGGACTATGACTCCATCAATTGTTTCGATTCTGGACCGGCGGGGTGCACGAATCCTTTGCATCATCGCCGTCATTGCCGTTGGCCTTGGCCGAATCGTTCTTTCATATCCTGAGATCTCCCAGACTATCGACGAAAGCTCCCACATCGCCACGGGAATCGAATGGCTCGATCAGGGGGAGTATACGTTGAACCAGGAAGATCCACCTCTGGCCCGGGTCGCCGTTGCCCTTGGGCCCTATCTCAGCGGTGCGGTTTCGGGAGACTCGGTGGGCGAGCGGGTGCAAGTCCTCAGGGGCGATGCGCCCTATCCCGGGACGCTCTACCTGGCCCGCCTCGGGACGCTGCCGTTCTTTGTAGTCGCCGTACTCTTGGTGTGGTTCTGGGGTGTGCGCTACTACGATCCCTGGACTGGACTAATTGCGGCAGCGCTCTTCACGCTGCTTCCGTCCGTGCTGGGACATGCCGGATTGGCCACGACGGACATCGCTGCAATGGTGTGCAGTGCAGGCGCGATCCTCGCGCTTTCGGTGTGGATGGGTCAGCCGTCGTGGGGGCGTTCTGTCCTGTTGGGGGGGGCGGTGGGCCTCGCCGCCCTGACTAAGTTTACTTCGTTTCTCTTTCTGGGAGCTACGGCTGTCGCTTTGATCGCTGCCGCCTGGTTGTTTCGTCGCCAGCGAATATCGGTTGGCGAAGTTGTAGGGCGATTCTTCTTGCCGTCGATTGCATCATTTGCGATCTGCGGAGTCGTTATCTGGGCTGGATATCAGTTCTCGGTCGACTCGATTCGCGACCAATCGGAACGACCCTATCGCCTTGTGGATCAACTCCTGGGTGAATCTGGGGTCCTTCATGATCTCGCCTATCTCGCCGTTGAATCACCGATTTATCCTGCCCCCGAGTTTCTTGGGGGTATCGGGCAGATGTTGGCGCACAGTCGCGAGCCGCAAACGACCTACCTGCTGGGCGAAACTCGGGCGGACGGAGGCTTTGTGCTCTTCTTTCCCACCGCGTTTATATTCAAGACGCCGATTCCATTCATTTTGTTCGTGGTCATTGGTTCTGTCGCCATGGTTGGCAAGGCTTGGAGGAAAAGGGATTGGATGCACGTCGCTCCCCTCGTATGCGCCGCCGCGGTTATGCTTTCCATCATGCCCAGCGGTGTGAGCATTGGTCTGCGACATGTCCTCACGATTTTTCCCATGTTGAGTCTGGTAGCCGCGGTCGGCATTCTCTCCATCGTGCGTGGTCAGATCTGGCGCCGGCAGGAGGTCCGATGGTTCACCGGGGCGCTGGTGGTCTGGTGCGGGCTGACGTCCGCTATGAGCCATCCCGACTATCTTCCATACTTCAACGCCTTTGCGGGTTCCAGTCCCGAAAACATTCTGGCCGACTCGGATCTGGACTGGGGACAGGACGTCGGCCGACTGGCCCGGGAACTGCGCTCACGTGACATCCGGCAGGTGCACCTTGGCCTTTTTACCCGCGCTGAACTGGACCACTTCGAATGGCCCGACAGCGTGACTGCACTGGAACCGAACATATCCGCCACCGGCTGGATCGCCGCGAGCATTTACCACATCAAGGTTTCGGGCGACTTCGCATGGCTTGAGGCCTACGATCCCGTCGACACGATCGGCAGCTCGATCCGGCTGTACTTCATTCCACCTCCGGGGGGCGAAGAAGAACCCTCGCCCGGTGCACTGGTCCCCTAACATGACAACGGCCACTGCTCGGGCTGGTCCGAAGGCTATGGGATGGCTCCTCAGGGAGCGTGAAGCGATGGTTCTTGCGGCGTTGGCCATCGCCGTGTACGCGCCGGCAATCTGGTGGGGACTTCCGGTCGCAACGAATGGAGAGGTCATCCATGGATGGGATGTGGATGGAATCGCCGGCATTGCGCCGCTTGCCGAGTTTCAGAACCTGTTGATTCAGGCAAGCGCGGACTGGTTTGTCGCCTACCCGGTATTCCACTACGTGCTGCTGGGTGCGTCCTACGCACCCTATATGGCATGGTTGTGGCTTTCGGGAGGTCTGGGTGTCCCGGAGGCGAGCTATCCCTACGGTCTAGCGAATCCGGTTGAGTCGATAGCAGCCCTCGCCGGGATAGGGCGTGCCCTGACATTGCTGATGGCGGTCGGTACCGTGATGGCGGCCTTTCGAGCGGCCTTTACAGTATGGAACCGTCGGACGGGGATTGTTGCCGCGTTGTTTGCAATGTTGAGCCTGCCGATGGTCTACCGCGCGCGAACCGGCAATCTTGATGTGCCCGTAGTTTTCTGGACTGCACTCGGCATCGTCGTGCTCGCTGAGATTTCGATGCGGGGCCTGACGGTCCATCGAGCGATCTGGCTGGGAGGATTCGCCGCGCTGGCGACTGCGACGAAAGATCAGGCATATGGGGGATGGGTTGTTGCGTTAATTGCCGTCATGGCTTTTCACTGGTTGCGGATGCTGCCCTCCGAAGGCTCATCCGCCGAGCGATGGAAAGCGTCGGCGGCGCTGCTGGTTTCCGGGTCAGTGGCCTACGCGGTGGCGAGTGGAATCTTACTGCACCCTGGGCGATACCTCGCCCACATGGAGTTCATCGTCAACTACGAGGAGGCACGATTCGCGTTCGTGGAAACCGGCCTGGAGCGCGGTCGGGACCTGCTCGGCCTGACGTTACTCGTTCGTGACATCGCCTGGACGACGATCGTGGCAATGGGAATTCCCGCGGCGGCGATGGCTTTGGCGGGAACATGGTCCGGGCGCAAGACTCCGTTTATCTGGTTGATCGGTGCGATGGGCGTCGGCTATGTCACACTGGTCATGGTTCCGATCGCTCATATGCAGCCGCGTTACGCGTTGCTGCCCGCATTCCTGCTATCGTTTCCGGCCGCCTACTTCATCTGCACGGCGTGGCACGGCCCCCGACTGCGGCGTCTACTTGCCTGTCTTGCCGGAGGGCTTGCCCTCGCCTGGATGTTCGCGGGTGCGATAAACGTCACCTATCAAATGTGGTTCGACGCTCGGTACGCGGCCGGAGACTGGCTGTCCATGAATCTCATACCGGGTCAACGGCTCGGGTTTTTCGGGGATAAGGGCCAGTTACCCGCTATCCCGGAGGGAATCGCTGTCGAGCGGCTCGACGGCGGGGAATCTGCCCTGCCCGGTCTCCGCCGTGCACCAGTTGACGTCCTTGTGATCATTCCAGACCATACGACGCCGATCGGCGGGGAACGCAGCCTGTTCCTGCCCTCAGAGGCCTACGCGGCTCTTTCGGATGGCGATCTGCCGTATAGGCTTGCGGCCCATTTCGAAACGGCGCCGCCATGGGGTGACCGGTACCCCTTCGTGAACCCTCCCGTCCGGATCTTCGAGCGGAACAACTCTGGCGATGCGAGTGCTGAGGTCGTGGGTGCGCGGTGATTGAGTGCAAGAATATCATCATCATTCCCTGCTACAACGAGGCAGCACGTCTCCGCACCTCAGATTTTCGAGAGTTTGCACGAGGCAATCCCGACACCCGCCTGATATTTGTCGACGATTGCAGTGAGGACGACACCCTGGACGTGTTGCGGACCCTCGAGGGCGAAAGTGGCACCCAGGTCGAGGTGATATCGCTCGCAAGGAATCTTGGCAAAGCCGGGGCCGTTCGTGCGGGAATGCAGGCCGCGCTCGATCAGGGGCCGCTGTACGCTGGCTATTGGGACGCCGATCTGGCGACTCCTCTGAGCGCCATTTCCCAGTTCCGGGAGATCCTTGAGAGGCGTCCGGAATTGCTGTTGGTTCTTGGGTCTCGGGTCCGTCTCCTCGGTCGCACGATCAATCGGAGCGTTCTCCGTCATATTGTCGGCCGCGTGTTTGCAACGGCGGCCTCGATGGCGTTGCGACTGCCCGTCTATGATACCCAATGCGGAGCCAAGCTGTTCCGGTTAGGGCCTCAGATCGAACGGTTGTTTTCCGAACCTTTCATCTCGCGCTGGGCATTCGACGTTGAGGTGATCGCACGGCTGTTGAGCTTCGACCAGGGACTCACTGACCAGAGTCGCGGCGCCAATTTATACGAACTGCCGCTGACACTGTGGGATGACGTAGCGGATTCGAAAGTGAGGGCCATGGATTTTCCACGTTCTATGTTTGACCTCTTGCGTATTCACCGACGGTATCGGCGACGATCGCTAAGGTGACAGCGAATCGAACACCGGTCCGACGCGTGGGAACGCAGATGCTGAGACGCGCGGAGTCTGATCCGTCAACGGAATGCTGAGGAATCCGCCATTGGCCCTTTCAGCAACGCCACCCGGGAAATGTGATTTAATGGCTTCCGGCAAACGAGAATGGCGGCCCATCGTGTGCGGCCCCGCAGACGACCTGAACGACGCGTTGTTCAGCCGCCCGCCAGGCGGCCCGATTCGGTGACCCATTCGTGACAACGGTGTCCGTCATTATCCCGTCGGTCAATGGCCTCCCCGGCATCGACGAATGCCTGACTGCGCTCGAGCGTCAGAGAACGCACGTCGAATTTGAAATCATCGTCGCTAACCGTTGTAAAGACGGCACCGCCGAACATATCGAACGGCAGTTCCCCCGGATAAAGCTTCTGCACTTCGACGAGCCTGTAGGAATTCCAGAACTCCGCGCCCGGGCGATGGATAGGGCCACAGGCGAAATCATTGCTGTGACCGAGGACCACTGTATCGCCGGCGACGACTGGATATCCGAGATTGTCACAGCACTTGACCAAGGTTACATGGTCGTCGGGGGAGCCATCGAAAACGGCATGACTGACCGCATCCTGGACTGGTCTGCATTCCTCTGCGAGTATAGTGCGGCCATGCCCCCCGTACCGAGCGGGGAGGTCGATGGAGTTCCCGGAAACAACGCAGCGTATCGACGGGAGGTGCTGGACCTGGTGGATGACCGTATCAAGCGCAGTTGCTGGGAGTACTTCATGCTGGCTGAAATGAGAAGGAAGGACGTCAAATTCCTTTCTGTTCCTTCCATGCAGGTCCTTCACAAGAAGCGATTCGGATTCTTCTATTTCCTGTCGCAGCGATTCAATTATTCGCGATCTTTTGCCGGAATGAGGCGAGGTTCTATGACTCCGATCCGTCGGTATTGCTATGTTCTGGGTTCGCCGGCGCTGCCTTTCCTCCACGGCATGCGTGTGGCCAGGGATGTCCTCCGGAAGAGACGACGATACAAGGAGTTGCTCTTGTCGGTTCCTTCACTATCGGCGTTCCTTGTGGCGCATGCGGTGGGTGAGTGCGTCGGTTACCTGGTGGGACCCGGTTCTTCCCTGACCAGAGTGGAGTAGTGCAAGCGCCAACCAAGCTCTCAACCCGGTCTGCCCCAATTATCCGATCTGCACATGCATACATCCCACTTACAGCTTTCGGTGGTTGTGGTCGCCTGGAATGGTCCAGAAGCCCTGTGTCTCTGCATGGATTCCCTGGTCGATCGGCTCGATCCGGTAAATTGTGAACTGGTTGTTGCCGCCGATTTCCAGGTGGATCATATTGCCGGGCTATCCAGGCCGGTTCCACGTTTCCGGACCGTATGTCTCCCCCCGAAAACATCGGTTCCCGAACTGCGGCGACATGGCCTCGATCGGACTGAAGGCAGTATTGTTGCCTTTATCGAGGACCATTGCAGATGTGACGGAAGATGGGCCACCGAAATCGTCAAGGCTCACCGCTCCGGCCATGCGATCGTCGGAGGAGCAGTCGAAAATGCCTCCGGCCTGGACCGCCTGAGCTGGGCCGTCTACTTCTACGACTATGGTGCGTATATGCTGCCCGGCATACCCCACGCGGCATTAGCGCTTTCCGGAATCAATGTGTCCTACACACGAGAGGTTCTCGGGCTGGTTCGAGACCAATACGAGGAAGGGTTCTACGAAACATTCGTTAACGCAGCCCTTCAGGAACGGGGGTATGCGCTCTACTTCATACCGACAGCCGTCGTGTACCACGACAAATCCTACGAACTGAAAGCAGCCCTCAGAGACTGTTACGGATACGGAAGGGACTTTGCGGCCCGGAGACTGGCCGATGCTTCTCGGGTCCGTCAACTGCTATACGCAGGAATGTCTGTGCTGCTGCCGGCACTGCAGGTCTCGAGAATCGTCAGTAGAACCGTCCGAAGGAGGCGGCATCTGGGAAAGCTTGTGGGAAGCCTGCCTCATGTAGTCCTGCTGATGATTGCGTGGTCGTATGGAGAGTTGCGTGGATATCTCGGAAGATCAATCCCGGCGCGGTGATTTCCGTCACGATGAATTCATGACCCTCCGATGAATTCACCTGATGGACTCCCCGAGGACGTCCCCCTGTCGGTCGTGATCGGCGCGCCTGGTGGAGGATCGGAAGTCATCCACTGTCTGGAGGCGTTGTACCCCCTTGCGCAAAGCGGGGGGGCAGAGATCATCCTCGCCGTGAGTCCCGGTGTCGGAGATAGCTCCAACGCTGCCACGCAGGAAAGAATTCACCGTCAATTTCCTGCCGTTCACGTTCTTCAATTTTCACAGCCTTACACAATTCACCAGTTGAGGGGACTGGGTATCGCCCGCAGCCGGGGCGGAATCATAGCCATGATCGACGCTTTCTCGATCGTCGACAAAGAATGGATACCTCGAATCATCCAAGCGCATCGCGAACGGTCGAACCTCGTCATCGGAGGTCTTGTTGAGCCTTACGCGGCATCCTCAAAGAATCTGGCGAGTTGGACAATCTACTTCCACGAGTATGGGCGGTTCATGGCGCCCCAACATGGTGGTGAAACCGATATCCTGGCGGCGAGTAACATATCCTACAAACGAGAGGCTTTGTTCGATCCCTCGAGTCATCCAAGATTCCAAGTCTTCTGGAAGGAATTTGTCAACCAGGGAATAATGGGCGCCGGACAAGCCTTGTGGTTGGATCCCAATGTCGTGGTGCGCTCAAGAAAACCGATCTCTTTCCGGGAGTTTTTCAGTTCGAGATATGACAATGGCCGGTGCTTTGCCGGGATGCGGGCTGAGCACTTCACGTTTGGAAAGCGATTGTTCTATGCGGGGGCGACCCCCCTCCTGCCGGGGCTTCTTCTGTGGAGGTGCGCCCGAAGTTTCTGGGACAAGCGCCGTTTTCGTGGCCAGTTTGTGTTGACTCTGCCGCTCCAGTGCGTATTCCGCTGATCATGAACGCCAGTTCCGGGATGGTGAACACGGATTCCGGTTATGGTGAACACTCGCCGGAGCGAAGCGACGATTAGGGTCTCAGTTCTAGCCTCCAGAGTCCAGGTTTCTGTTGGATCCTCCTTTACAAGATTGGAGTGGTGAAACCGCCGCCGGGCCTGTGGTAACTGTGCGAAAGCCGGAGCGCTGTGTGCGGAGGCCTTTGCAAGCAGCGGTAGAAATGATCAGGAAAACGTCGGCCGAAGGCCCACCATCAGTCATTTCCACGGGTGTGGCCGTTTCCATAGGCCTCCGCGAGGAGCGAGAGCGTTCGGTGGCCGGGAGACGATTCCCGAGTCGATTCCTATAATTGTTTTGTGCGAGGATGCCGCAGGAACGGCGATCGACCCCCAGTCCAGGGTGAAGTACCCGGGGACAGACGGTGTGGTGGCAGCCGGTCATCGGGACTCCTCGGACTTCTTCGGTGCGGTTTGGGTCTGCCGCATGGAAGCCCCCTTCAGGTCGATGCGGTGCGCGTTGTGCAAGAGACGGTCACAGATGGCGTCGGCCTGGTTCGGATCGCCGATGACAGCGTGCCAGTCGGAAACGGGCAGCTGGCTGGCGATCACGGTCGAGGCCCGTTCGCTGCGCTCCTCGATGACTTCGATCAGATCGCGGCGCTCACTATCGCGCAGAGGCGCCAGAAGCCAGTCGTCGACGGCCAGCAGGTCGAGCTTGCCCAAACGCGTGAGCAGGCGGGTGTAGGAGCCATCGCCGCGGCCGACGGCCAGATCGTGCAAGAGGCGAGGCATGCGGGTGTAGGCGGCGGTGAAGCCGCGCCGGCAGGCGCGCTCGACGAAAGCACAGCACAGGAAGCTTTTTCCGATGCCGGTCGGCCCGGTCACGATCAGATTATGCCGCTCGGGGATCCACCCGCAGGAACCCAGAGTCAGGACTTGGGAGCGGTCCAGGTTACGGCGATGTTTGAAGTTCACGTTTTCCAGCGAGGCCGGATAGCGGAGCTTGGCCGAGCGCAGGCGCCGGGTGAGCTTGCGTTGTTGGCGGGCCGTCCATTCCGCATCGACGAGGAACCCCAGGCGCTCGTCAAAGCTTAGGTCCGTGTACTGGGACGACTGGCGTTGCTGTTGGACGGCTTCGGCCATCGCGGTCAGTTTCATGGCGTTCATCTTCTCCAGAGTTTGTTCGATCAACATAAATGCGGTCCTCTTCGGGATGATGGGTGTAATAGGCGGCGCCGCGGATGTTGGCGTGGTGCGGCGTCGGATCGGATTCGGTCTCTTCAAACGGCAGCCGGTCCTGGGCGGATGCCAGGATATTCTTCACGGTGCGATAGCTGTAGGACTTCAGGGCGAGGGCCCGGGCGCTGGCGGCTTCCAGACGTGGGTCGCCGTATTGCCGGCCCAGACGCATCAATCCCAGGCAGGCGCGGTAGCCTTGTTCCGGATGTGGCCGGCGGTCGAGAATCCCGGCGACGAGGTGGCCGGTGGCCGGACCGCTTTGCCGGGCCCAGTGGATTAACCGTGATGGAGTCCATTCCGCATGGGCCCGGTGAGAACTCGGCATATGCTCGGGCAGAGTTGAGGGCTGGTGGTCATAGCGCCGGCGATGGGAAGCCACACGGCGATTCTTGAAGTAGATCTCGACGACGGATGCGGTATAGCGGGCTTCCAACCCCTCACCACGCAATTGGTACGGGACGCTATAGACGTGGCGGTCCACGTCCACGTGGTAGTCGATGTTGACGCGACAGATCTTCCACTCGGCCGGTTCATACCGGTCCGTCGGCAGCGGTTGTAAGGCCGGCCGGTCCAGCCGTTCGAACAGCTCGCGGCGGGATGCGCCAAGCTGTTGCATCGGCCGCTGGTTGACTTCTACCAGCAACTCGCCGATGGCCGTGTTCAGTGCCCCCAGACTGAAGAAAGTGCGATTGCGGAGCCGCGCCAGGATCCATCGCTGTGCGACCAGGACGCCCACTTCGACTTTAGCCTTATCCCGAGCCTTGCGGGGCCGGGCGGGGATGACGACGGCGCCGTAGTGTTCTGCGGCCTCTTGATAGGTGCGCTGGATCCCCGGTTCGTACCGGCATGAGAGAGTCACGCCACTCTTGAGCTGGTCGGGGACCCAGATCCGGCTGGATCCGCCAAAGAACTCCACCATGCCGCTGTGCGCGCCAATCCAGTCGCGGAGCTGTTGGCTCGGTAACGCTTCGGCGTAGGTATAGTTGCTGGCGCCCAGGACGGCCACGAACAGCTCGGCGGGGACGGTTTCGCCGGTCCTCGAGTTCACCCAGTGTGGCCGCTTGCCGGAGAAGTCGATGAAGATCTTCTCCCCGGCGCGATGCACCTGCCGCATCGTGGGCTTCAGCTTCCTGGCCCAACGCCGGTAGATCTCACAGAACTGGCTGTAACCGTACCCGTCGGGATGAACTTCCCGATACTCTTCCCACAGTAGGTGTAGTGTGACGCCGACCCGCTTCAGTTCCTGATGAATGTGCTGCCAGTCCGGAAGCGCACGCTCTCGCCGGGCGGGTCTGGCGGCCAAACCCAGCCGCGCTTCCAGCGCCCTATCGTCCAAATCGCCGGGCAGCGGCCATTCCAGACCGATCCGCCGGGCCCGTCCCAGGTATTCCGAGACGGTCCCCAGGCTCACCCGGCATGCATCGGCGATGGCCCGATGGCTGAGCTGTTGGTCGTACTTGAGTCGTAGAATCTCGCGTATCTGTCTCATCGGTAGTCGTTTCGTTGCCATCAGATCCCCCTGACCTTCAGGAGAACCTAACGGCTCAAAACTTCGCTACCGACAAGTGTTCACGATCGCCGGAATCGGTGTTCAGGATCCCGGAATCCATGTTCAGGATGCCCGGATTTGGTGTTCAGGATCCCGGAATCCGCGTTCAGGATGCCCGGATTTGGTGTTCACGATGGATCGGAATCAGTGTTCAGGATGCGCCGGAATACGCAGTCAAATACTACTGAGATACAGCTTCCTCCCGAGACCCGATAAGCCGGCTCGCTGTAGTGGGACTTCCGGCTTCCCGGATTGGGCTACCGCGGTGCTGCCTGGTATGCCAGGATGCGGGGTGCCACTAGTTCTGCGACCAGTGAATGGCCCGCTCCTGTGAAGTGCCCGTCGCAGGGGAGATAGTATTCGCTCAGGCGGTTTGAACTATCCCCGATCCGGCTCCTGAAACCATTGACAAGCGAAACAATGTCCAGAGCATTGCGTTCTGCAAACTGCCGCAGGCGGTCGGTGGGCCTGTCAGGGTCCAGGGCTGGTGAGTCCGCAATGGATTCGATCTGGCGGAGAATATTTGATGGGAGTACGGCGATCGGGTCGGGCAAGGCCACGAGCAGAAAACCTGCTCCGGACCGGCGCGCTTCGTCGCGAATTCTCAGTAAGAGGTGTTCGGTGATCTCCCACGCGTGGGCCCAATCTTCAGGGTAAGCTGGGGCGTATACGCCGACCTGGCTCGTCCAGCGTCCCGGCCAGTTCCAGAACTCCCGGCTCCGGGAAGGTGTTTCTTGAGAGTCTCCCGTGCCGGCAGCTTCTGGGACCACACCAACGACACCAAGGTCATAAAGCAGACGGTGCGTCAGTGGAATCCCGAGAAGCGCGTCCCGCGTCCATGGGTAGAGGCGGAACGGTGCGGCCAGCCGGCGTGCGAAGTCAATCAACGCAGGTGTGTTGTCCACGAAGGGAAGTTCGACCAGTTCATCGGCCCGAATGTCGAAGAACGGTTTGGGATAGGCTGTGCCTTCGAGCCTCGAATAATTGTTCGAGACGTCGTTCTGGGCATAGAAAGCGACCACGACGAGATCGGGTTCGAAGCGCCGTCCATACTCTCGATACGCGAGGTACTCCTGGTCGGTTCCCCAGGAAGGTACACCGAAGTTGAGGACTTCGAACCGTCCCCGACCCGCATTGTTGAGGCGTTTTTCCAGATCCGCGGAAAACGTTTCGTTGTCTTCGACCTGAAGACCCGCCATGTAGGAGTCACCGAGCACGAGCGCACGAAAAACGCCATCCTCCTTCGCGAGGGTCCGCGTGCGATCGCGCCATCCGTGATCATTCGTGGAAGGTTGCGCTCTGTAACATTCGCCCTGACTCAGGCCCGTCTTGGAAGGGATGAAACGAACGCCCAGGACGGGGTCCGAACGGAGAAACTGGTCACTGCCGATACCGGCTGCCCGAAAACCGATTTCTGCCGCGAGGACTGCGATCACGAACCCCGGGGAGATCAATATCAACGCGAACAGCAGGAGGCGGGTGCGCTTCTTAAGAGTGCCATCGCTATCCATTTCGTCTCCTCCCGGACTGCGCTGTGGGGCGGTGCGGGGAATCCACACATCTTCCGCCGGATCCCGAGCACGTTAAAACAGAATGGCCGTTCGTACCGAGCGTTTCCGAACGGCATCGCTTCGAGCTTAATATAATAGATCGCCGATGCCTGAAGGTCGAATTGCCTCTGCGGGCCCAAGGAGCCAAGCCATGAACGGTGTAGGGGTCATAACGACCCTGGCCGTGCAGCCTGTGCCCCGAACCGGTCGAGGTTCACGGCCTGAAGGCGCTATCTCTAACCATATTCCGCGTATCGCCCACCTTGACACGGATCGGGTTCTGAACTTAAATGACCGTCTACGGCCGTTGCTTTCCCGCTCCGGAAACTGTTTTGACCCTGCAGGCACCGCTGCTAGAAAGGGGCACTTCGTTCATGTCAGCCGGGACTGGGGACCCCAACGCTGGCTGGTGGGCCTGGCACACTGAGCTCAACTCCAGAATTGACACCAGTATTCCGGCGGGCGTCCGAACCCAATAATGGTTGATCGACGGCCGATAATTACGCGTCCGAGCCATTTATTCGAACGATTTCAGGGATCATAGTCCATGATCGGGCACGAACTCCTACACCAGCCCCGTTCTTTGGCCCTCCGACAGTGGATCTTCACGATCCATCTGTGGATCGGCGTCGCCATTGCGGTCTACGTGTTGCTGATTTGCATCACTGGGTCGGTTCTTGTCTTTCGTCCGGAACTGGAACGCATCGAACACCGGGATCTGTATCCCGTCGTGCCCGCTGATGCCGCATCGGTGCCGCTGATCGAGATCTTAGGCAACGTACGGTCCGCATATCCTGAAGATCGCATCGCCGCTCTGTACACACCGTCGCCCGAGTCCCCCGCGTATTCTGCATTCGTCGAGCGCAACGGGCTGTTTCGCACGGTCCTTCTGGCCCCCGATTCGGGCATCATACTTGGGGAACGTCCCGATACCGGCTTCATTCGCTCGGTGCAACTGCTTCATACCAACCTGCTGGCAAACAGGGCAGGCCGTCTCGCCAATGGACTGGGGGCTGTGTTGCTCCTGATCCTCTGCGTTACCGGGCCCCTTATCTGGTGGCCCGGCATCGACAACTGGCGCGATGCAACGTGGGTGGATTTCCGGAGATCCTGGAAGAGAGTCGCCTGGGAACTCCATGGCGCCACAGGTTTCTGGATCATGATCGTGCTGGCGATGTGGGCATTCACTGGAGCGTACTTCGTTGTCCCTCAGCCGTTTCAGCGGGCGGTCGGCATGGTGTCATCGCTGACGAACACAGGCGTACCACGTTCCTCTGAAGGCCGCATCGGCCAGGAACGGGTGGACATAGCGTCATTAATTGCGAGAGCTGAGGCGGATGTTCCAGACGGGAACGTTGCCGGTGTTGTGTTGCCCGCGACCGAGCGTGGATCGGTCGCTATACAGGTCGCTCGGGCTGTGGGCTCAGGAGGCAGCGGCAGTCAGGTTCACTTTGCCTTCGATCAGTACACGGGCGAATTGCTGAAACGGCGGGACGAGTTGGATCGATCCTGGGGCGATACTATTCTGTCGTGGATCATCCCTTTGCACTTCGGCACTTTCGGTGGACTGCCCATCAGAGTGCTGTGGTTTGTGCTCGGCCTGCTTCCGGTCATCCTCGCCGTGACCGGCGTGGTAATGTGGTGGAACCGTGCGGTGAGACCCACTATCGCGACTGGGGACTCACCCGTCAATTAACGTGTGGCCGGATCCAGAAGTAGCGCACGGCGGCCGCGCCGCCGAAAAGAAAGCCCAAACCCATCAAGGCGGCAATCCTCCTTCGAGTGAACAACGCTCGAAGCCGGCTGGCCAGAGGCATCTTCCCCCCGACTTCGAGATAGGCAGTCCGGACGTTCGTCGCTTCATCGCCGACAGGGATTCCGGACCATTCTTCGTAAAAAGGAATGTCGATCGTTTCGAGGATTTCGCTGTAGGTCAGCCCGCGTGTGACCATCTCGCCGACGCCGGAGCGTAACGCGACGATGTAGTCATACGATTTGACTAGAATCTCAGGTCCGGCGAGCTCCCGGTGGCCCGGCACGACCTGATCGGCTTCGAGCCCGCGCAATGTTTCAAGAATGGAAATCCAACCGGATAGGCTGGCATTGGCCAGGTTGTGCTGCCCGTTTGTGCTGAGATCGGCTGGTAACAGGATCTTGTGTTCCGGAATCCAGCCCACCAGATCTCCGGTCGTGTGGCCGTGGCCGTAGTGGGTCAGCTCAAGCCTCTGCTCTCCGTCGTCGATCACCCAGTCTTCTTCCAGATACAGCGTTGGCGGGGAGTACTGCAGGCCACGATACACCTCGGGATTGCTCGCGACCTTGTTCGCGAAATCCTCTCGGACAAACACTTCGTAGTCGGGTCGGGCGCTTTCGGCGGCGACGACTTCAGCGCCGGCCGCTGCGAACACGGCGGCCCCCGCCGAGTGATCCGGATGGAAGTGACTATTGATGACGTATCGGACCGGCTTGTCGGTTCGGTTATCGATCGCGTTGGCCAGCGTGCGCGCCTCAACAACACTGCCGGGATCGAAGACCACCACGAAAGATTCGAAAACGATGACTACCTGATTAACACTGCCGGCGTTCACGACGACCAGAACGTCAGGTGCGATCTCGATCCAATCCTGCGACTGGGCCGAGAGCGAAGCGGACAGGAGCATTGCGGCTATGACGCGCATCGCCTGTCCAACCCTGCGATTCCCGTTGCGCCTTGAATTTTCGATCAATCGCTTGAGCATAGCGAACCGAACTCGACAAACTGGTATTCCCCGGCTGGAGGTCATCCCCGGTTTTTATCGGGAGCACCACCAAAGTGACTCGACCAATTGTAAGGCGCTCAGTGTCGGTCCGCAATGTTCTCGCCGGGTTCGAATTCCACTCTGATCAGTGAGTTTCGAGCCGCAAAGATGCCGTCCATTCGTTTCTACACTTGCGGACACGTGGAGGCACGTTGCTCGCTTCCCTCGGGCCCGTATCCGGCCGTTTCAAGAGTGCACCGGGTCGTGTCAGTGCGGGCTGCCGGATTCAACGATTTTTTGTCGAATCTCGAACGCAATTGCGAAAGGAGTTCTCCGCCAGTTCAGCCCCGCGTTCCCATGTGAATATCCGGGCTCTGGTTAGCGCGGATTCACGAAGGCGAGCGTGACGATCGGGTGTGGTGACGAACTCGAGAATGCAGTCCGCGATCCTGTCGGGAACATCAGGTTCAAAGAACGACCCGGCTTCTCCAATCACTTCCGGTAAGCTCCCGCGGCGGCTGGCCAGCACGGGGACACCACACGACATCGCTTCGACGGCGGGCAACCCAAAGCCTTCCCAGAGCGACGGAAACACCAGAGCCGATGCGCCGTTGAGGAGATCGACCAGATCGGGATCGCTCAAGTATCCCGCAAAATGCACATGATGTGTCAAAGGGTGTGTGTCTCTGACAAACGTCTTGAGCCCCGGGACGTCGTCCCAGAAGCCTTTTCCCGATGTGTCCCCTACAATAACAAGGTGGACGTCGGACCTCCGGGCGATTACGGTGGGCATCGCCTTCAGGAGTCCCATCAGATTTTTGTGAGGATTCATCCCACCCACGTATACCAGCAGCGTTGCTCCCTCGGGAATGCCTTGATTCGACCGAGCTGTTGCAACCGCTGCAGGGTCGCTCAAAACGCGAAACACAGGATCGGCAGCCTCGGTTACGACGTCAATGCGGTCTGCGGGGATGTGGAGAAATTTGCGCAGGTCTCGTGCAGAAGACTCAGAAACCGTCATTGCACGCGTCGTCTGGAACCGTGCCATCGCCGTTTTGATCTGCCAGAGGCGATGATTGAGTCGGGTCGGGAACAGAAGTTCGGGTAAACGTTCCGCCGTCGTGTCGTGATAACAGACAACGCAGGGTGTACGCGTCAGGATCGGGAAGTAGGAGTAAACAGCGGGAAAAAAGAAAACATCAAACTTCGCCCGAACGGCTGTCCTGCCGAGTTTCCAGAGGTCGGACAGAGATCTTGAATTCGTGCCTACAGCCGATTCGTTCAGCGAACGACTGGTCGAAGCGAGGAGAACTTCGGCGCCAGGCGGGAGGGAGCCGTCTGGAGGGTGATCGAACAGTAGCGTATAGCGAAACCCGGCTTCACGCGCAAGTAATGCTTTGAACAACTCCCGCGTGAAACGTCCGAACCCCCTGTCATTAGACCATGTGGTTGCGTCGACACCGACATGAACAGACTTTGGTTTCACGAATGTTTACGAGTCCGTCCCGCGAAGAACGAATCAGCTGTGCTGAAGCGGCCAGAGCTTGCCTGAGCGCCTCGGGCGATCTGTTTTTCGTGCTATTCTTGCACTCTGCCGCACAACTCCAGTTATGCATCTAAAGAGAACGAGTCGCTCCGAAGTGCTGTCTGTGGCAGTTCTAGTCTTACTGGGGGCGGTTCTCAGAATTTATCGACTCGACACCGGGCTGTGGTACGACGAGATCATGACGCTGATCGGCTCGGTACGGCTACCCCTCGGAGAGATTCTCACACATTTCCCGGGAAACAACCATCACCCGCTCTATTCGGTCATGGCTCAGGCCTCGATCGAGGTTTTTGGCGAATTTCCATGGTCGCTGCGTTTGCCTGCAGCCGTTTTCGGCATCGCCTCGATACCGATGCTTTACCTCATCGGCAGGCGGGTGACCAGCCGTGTCGAATCTTTCCTGGCCGCCTCGATTCTGACGTTCTCCTACCATCACATCTGGTTTTCCCAGAACGCGCGCGGATATACGACTCTGACTTTTGCCGTTTTACTTGCGACGTACTTTCTGCTGAGCTGGTTCGGAGATCGCCGGAGGTCGTACCTGTATGCGTATGCCGTTGTTGCGGCCATGGGATCCTACACCCACCTGACAATGGTCTTCGTTGTTGTTTCGCACGCCTTGGTTTGCGGGTTCGAACTCTACAGGGGCCGTTACGTAAAACTGGCAGACTGGAGGCCGCTTGGGGCGACATTCGTTGGATCGGCACTGCTGACACTGCTTCTCTATGCGCCGATGCTGTCGGATATGATCGTCTTTTTTACGACTCAGACCGCAACCGCGGAAGAAATCGCGACGCCATTGTGGGCTGCGCTCGCTGCGATCCGTGGATTGGGCGTCGGCTTCGGGATTCTATGGGTTGTGGGTGTCGGAGGAGTCATTTTCGGCATCGGCACGTGGAGCTACCTTCGCGACAGATCGACTGCACTGGCCATGTTTCTTCTGCCTCTGCCGGTCACCGTAGGTCTGGCGGTCGTTATGGGTAGACCGATCTTTCCGCGTTTTCTATTCTTTGCGATCGGATTCGGTCTGTTGATCACAGTTCGCGGTACGGCCGTAACGGGGGCATTGCTGGCCCGGCGGCACAAGTCGTTAATCAGCCCGCAGAATGCGGGCGTGTGTGCAGCCGTTTTGCTCAGCGTCGCTGCCCTGGCATTTTCGGCGATGTCGCTCCCTTATGGTTACCGCTATCCGAAACAGGATTTCGGTCGGGCGGTCGAATTTGTCGACGGAAGCATGGCGGCTGGGGATTCTGTAGCCGTTGTGGGGGAACCCACAACCACTCCAGTGCGGCTGTATCTGGGCCGGTCCTGGCCAAGGCTCGAAAGCACAGATCAGCTGGCGGAACTTCGCTCCAGATCTGGCGCGGTATGGGTGATGTACACTTTTCCAGCCTATATCGAAGCGTACCAGCCCGACTTGTGGAGAACTCTCGTGAACGAGTGTGAGGAGAGCCGTCAATTTCAGGGAACTGTCGCTGACGGTAACATCGTTGTCCGAATCTGTTCGCGCCCCGATGCCTGATTTCGCACACCGACCGGTTGAGATATCGCGCCATTGGGGCGTCTTCGGATCACAGGCGAGTTAGCACCATTTGTCCAACCGATTGAATCTCTGGCTCTGTTTGCTGCTGGTTTTGTGCGCTGTTCCCGCAGGGGTGCTGCTGCTGTCATATGGTGCCATCAGTATCCATATGCGCAATCCCTGGCCGTGGCTCGAGCTGGTCCATGAGTCCGGGGACCGGACCCTGGTTGGAACAATCCTCTACTTCGATCATGCGGCCCGCGAACTCCCGCTCGATCTGATACTCGGCTTGGGCGTGGGTGGGAGCGCTGCATTCGCACTGGGGGGCGCACGGCCCCAACCCTGGCGGCCGACGCCATCTGCGTTGGGAACCGCCTTACTTCTGGTTTGTGCGCTGATCGTGGGCGGAACGCTCGGGGTGGGTGGATTCACGGCGGTGTCCGACAATCTGCTGCAAATGCATTCTCGGCCCGGCACCCCGTTGTCCTGGGGCGCTCACTGGCGCTACCACCTCCTGTCGCGGTTCATGCTGATGTTGCTTTCCATCGGTTTTGCAGGATTGATCGTCCGGATGAGCCGCGGACCCGCCGGCAAAGGTTACAAGCAGGGATTGACCTGCTTTGGGAGTGCACTGCTCGTTTTCGGAATTCTGACCGTAGCTTTCGTTCCCAACAGCGATCCTTTTACGGACGCCATTTCTCTTGGACATCAGGCCAGAGAGGCATTCACACACATTGCGCTGACTCTGCCGGCGTCATGGGCCATGTGTTTGTTTCTGGCAGGGAACAACATGAGGAAGGTCCCGGATGGAAACGTTCCGATCCGCAAGACTTTCGTCTCTGGGGGTGTCGGAGTCCTCATCGGGCTCTTCCTGTTGCTGGGTGCAGTGAGCACTTCGGCGGTTTCACAGGGCCAGACATCCAGCATCGTCTTGCTGGTCTTTCCGCATTTCTTCGAGCATTTCTTCTCACTTCTGGTTGTCGCTCTTGCTGCGGGGTTGGTGTATCGGCTCTCCAGCGCTGAAACCGCTTGTGCGAATTAAAGGACCACGCCTCGTGATGCAGGCTTCCCGACCTTCTACCATAACCCGTCATACATGCGTCGTCTGGAGCAGCCGTTGACGCTTGGCAGAGGGCTGAGCCTGGCGACCCGGCTTCGACTGCTGTTCCGGCACTGGTTCAGTGCGGGCGGGCCCAAATTGTTCAGAGATTTCTTCGCGCTGGCGGGCGGGCAGCTTTTCAGCATGACCGTTGGTTTTCTGAGTTTCGTGTATCTGGCCCGAGTGCTTGACCCCACGACCTACGGTGCTGTCGAGTATGCCATCGGCCTGACCGCGGGTTTCGCAATGTTTATCGACGGGGGCCTCAGTCCGATCGGAGTGCGCAGACTTTCGCTGGATCGGTCGGCGGCTTCAGGGCTCGCTGCGGAGATCCCCACGGCCCGCCTGATCGTTGCTCTGTTCATCGTTCCACTCGTCGGCGTCGGGTCGTACCTGGTTCTGGACGACACCGGAATTGCTCCGCTGGTCTGGCTTTGCGCGTTCGCGATGATGGCCATTCCGTGGAAACAAGACTGGCTGTTTCAGGGACTGGAGAAAATGCACCATGTCGCTCTGGCGAATGCAACTCGGATGACTGCGTTCTTCGTCGTCCTGCTGTTGCTGGTCCGGGATTCTGAGGATCTCGTTCTCGTGGGTCTGGCGGAGTTGGTCGCAGCAGCGACGGTCACGTTGTACTATCTCGGTGCTCAAAGCGCGTGGGCTGTTCCGCTCCGGTTCACTTTGCCGTCCCGCCGTTCGTGGCAACTGCTCCGGGAAGGTGTGGCTCTTGCACTGAGCAACCTGATCTGGGCATTCATGCAATACGGGCCGCTCTTTCTGGTCACCTACCTTGTCGGAAGTACCGAGACAGCCTGGTTTGGATCCTCCCAGCGAGTTGTGACTTCAATGTTGACGTTCAGCTTCGTCTATTACTTCAATCTCTACCCCGTGATCGCGAGGCGGCTGGCTGAAAGCAAGGACGCGTGGATGAAACTGATCGGGACATCTTCCCGGGTCGGGGCCTGGATGTCCGTGGGAGTTGCCCTTTGCTTTACCCTGCTGGCTGACCCGGTAATGACTTTTATTTTCGGGGTCGAATTCCGGTCCGGTGTGTTCGCGTTTTCGTGTCTTGTCTGGGTATTGCCCGTGCGCTTCCTGTCGGGTCATGCGCGCTATTCGCTGATCGGGAGCGGGCTTCAACGTTACCTGTTCCTTTCTGATGCCTGTGGAGCCGTTGCAGTCGTTGTACTTGGATTTGTACTGATTCCGTCGATGGGAGCGGGGGGAGCAGCGATCGCGACGCTGACGGGAAACGTGGTCGCCTGGGTTGCAGCTCACCTCTGGACGCTTCGACACGTCGGGCAACTTCCACCGGTTCATGTTTTTCTGCTGCCGTTTCTTGCGGCAGTCGTTTGTGGTGCGGGATGGCGATCGGTGGTGTCGGACCCGTTGTATTCGACACTGTTAGGCATGGCCTCTTATGGTCTGGCAGTACGTGTCGCTGGTGGCGACCTTATTGCTGACGTGAAGAGTCTGGCCTACGCCAAAGCTGAAATCGAACGGTAGAGTAAATGGAGCCCGTGCGACAGCGGAATCGCCGCAAAATCGTGCAACGCCCGGCCCGTCGTGGTCAGGCGGATGGCGTCGACCATTTCGATAATCGTTTTCGATTAACTCGGGATGCAGCCTGTTGATCGAAGTCGGCGGGTGGAAGCAACGCAATGAGTGCAGGGCTGACGAAGCGGGAAACAGCGAGCATCTTGGGGCTCGGGAGTTCTTGAATGGGCAGACTCCCGGGAAGCCGTCGTCCCCAGCCCGTGGCAGACGGTTCGAGGGGTGCGCTACGGCCAAACGGGGCTGGATTCCGGGAGGCAACAATGTAACTACGCGACGTCGCGACGATGCTGCAATGCACCTACATTCCGAGGAGGAGCGACAACGAAGACGCCGCCGTTCGGCCGCAACGCGGGTCCCGATTCGGGTGGTGCCCGACACTAGGTCAGCCTGCCGCGGTTCTTGAAATATCGACGCTGGGCGGTCTTCAGTGTTTCCCGGAGTCCTTCACCACGATTGTTGAAACTTGCAAGCGTCGCATACGACTTCGCCTTCCAATATTGGCCACTGTCGGGCACCCAGAAACGACCATTGATATCAAGAGTGCGTCCACCCCATTCCCAGAGAAAAAAGTGATCGAGCGCGTCCGATTTACAGACGATATCGGCATTGTGTGGGCTTTCGGAAATCGGTTTAATGCCGCTCATTGTCAGCCGGAGGATCTGCGCGTGGTCTTCCACGAAGATTTTCAACGTGGGTAACACAAACCGAGCAAGGAACCCGTTCTTTGCACGCAGTTTCTTTATGAATCCATCCCCGTCCTCCAGCAACTTGTCCAGAGGGACTGGCTGGGATTTGTGGATGAATCCCTGACGCAGGACGCGTTCACAGTCCTTCAGGTAATGCTGTACCCTGCTTTCGGAATCGTGCGGGGGAGTATTGCTCGTATCCCATACGTCTGCCGGATAGAGAACAACTGGCTTGGCCAGCGATTCCCTGCGAATAAACTCTTCCACCCGATCAATCCTGTTTATGCCCGCATTCAGGTACCAGTTATCCTCGTGGCTGAAGTAGGAAAAGCTCGCAAAAGGGATCACGTATCGGGGACTCAGGTGCAGGATCTGAGATTTGAGCCACCGGAGTTTTTCCTCGGCGGCGGCATCTAACGTGGGACGATCCCCTGGATTTCCCACACGGTTCGCATAGGAGAACTGGGTTGCCAGTACGTCCACCTGCCCCACAGTCCGGGCGACCTTGCCGAGATCTCCATGCGAATGCAGCACACAATCGTTGAGGTTGAGGATCGAGGTATCCGGAGAACGCACCGCTAACCAGGAATCACCATTGTCGTGCATTTCACAGTGCACCTCCAGGTCATCCCCCAGGTCAATCCACTCGGTGGATTTCATTTCGATCACGCGCCCAAATCCCATGTCGGTGCAGTATCGGACCACTTTCTTGTCAACGCTGTCCTGATAAAGGATCGTAATATTGGGCCTCAACGCCTCGGAAATCTTGTTCAGCGTGAGGGTGTTGAAGTGGTCCGGATGTTCGTGTGAGAACCAGATGTGGGTGATTTCCCGGAACCTCGCATAGGGAAACTGAGGCTCGGTGAGAAGATCCCATCCATTGTCGAATACAGAACCTTCCAGCCATGGATCGCAGATCAGGCGAACCCGGCCGTGGTTAACGACGAGGGATGCGTGATTGACGAATTCGATCTGTGTCATGCCCGTGTTCGGATACGTACGATTGTCTCGCCCGACGTCATCGCGTTGTTGATTCCGCCGTCCGCAGGCCCTTGAGGCAGTGGAAATTCCTCCCCATGAACCCGTCAATCTATCATTAAGACGAACAGCGTACGCAGCCGGCCTGTTCCTGGAAACAAGTTCCGAATCTAGAGCATGCCGCCTGCGTCGCGGCACGGTTCGGTCCCGACCGCGCGATGCTTCGCGCGAATCAATGCAACGGCGCGGTTTCGATAGGGACCGCGGCGCCCACATGCTCCGGTTCCCGGATTCGATCGACCAATTCTCGTGTGGCGGTACTCGGAGGCGGGAAAAACCGGGTGAGTCCCAGGGTGACAGCGAAGTTCAACATCATACCGACGGTTCCAATTCCCTGGGGATCGATCCCGGACGGAAGCAATCCGAAAGTCCATCGGTCCATTCCGAAGAAGACTGTTGCGATGATATAAAAGGCCGTAAAGGAAATACCCGTCATCATGCCCGAAACGGCGGGAACGGTTCCTACACGTTTGCTGAAGATGCCCAGAACGATGGCGGGGAAGAAGCTGGCTGCCGCCAGCCCGAAGGCGAATGCAACGACCTGGCTGACGAATCCGGGAGGATAGATTCCGAAAATCCCGGCGATCACGACGGCAAACCCAATGACAGCCCGTCCCACCAACAGGCGCTGGGCTTCCGAGGCGCCCGGTCGGAGGATTCGGAAATAGAGATCGTGAGCGACACTGGAGGAAATCACCAGCAGAAGGCCGCTGGCAGTTGACAGGGCGGCGGCCAGGCCTCCGGCCGCAACGAGCGCCACGATCCAGTTGGCCAGACCGGCCATTTCAGGCGTTGCCAGAACGATGATGTCCCGGTCTGGTCCGGCCAGCCCTGCGTTTGTCAGTACGTTCCGACCGTCGTCGCCCTGATCACCCCCGGTGTCGATCCACTGCTGGTGCGCGGCCCTGAGGGAAGCCAGTTCCGCTGCGGCAAGGGTCCCGTTTCGAAACACTTCGTTGTCGGCGCCTTCGGCGTAGAGGAACCGACCGTCGCCGTCATCCAACCATAGAATCAGGCCGGTCCTTTCCCAGTTCTCGAACCACTCCGGCAACTGTTCGGCGGTTCGGCCGTTCAGGCTGTCTATCATGAAGTAGCGTGCGAACGCCGCCGTTGCTGGCGCGGTGAGGTACAGCATCGAGATAAAGAACAGTGCCCAGAACGCACTCCATCGCGCGGCGTTAACAGATTTCACAGTATAGAATCGAACGATTACGTGCGGCAAACCAGCCGTACCGACCATCAGCGCCAGGGCGACGAGGAAGACATTGGCCTTGTCCCAACCGCCGACAAATGTGTCCGTGTAAGCAGCAAAGCCGAGATCGGTCTGAATCTGGTTCAGGCGCTCCAGCAGGTATACGCCGGAACCAGCGACGCCCTCATCGACGCTTTCAAGCAGTTCGCCTCCCAGACCCACCTGGGGAAAGAAATCGCCCGTGAGCCGGATACTGATTGCGATCGCCGGTATCAGGAAAGCTGTGATCAGAACCCAGTACTGGACGACCTGGGTCCAGGTAATCCCTTTCATGCCGCCGAGTGTGGCGTACACAAAAACAATCGCCATGCCGATGACGACACCGACGTTGATATCAACTTCCAGGAAACGGCTGAACACCACTCCGACACCCCGCATCTGTCCGCGACATAGGTGAACGACACGAAGATTGCACATATGACGGCAGCCATCCGGGCTACGTTGGACTCGTACCGGTCGCCGATGAAATCCGGTACCGTGTAGTGTCCGAACTTGCGGAGATAGGGAGCGATCAACAGCGCCAGTAAGACGAATCCGCCTGTCCAGCCCATGAGGTAGACCCCACCTGCGTACCCCATCGTCGAGATCAATCCCGCCATGGAAATG
The DNA here is from genome assembly GCA_965263045.1 of Terriglobia bacterium. Taxonomy (GTDB): domain Bacteria; phylum Acidobacteriota; class Terriglobia; order 20CM-2-55-15; family 20CM-2-55-15. The sequence goes on along the minus strand of CBDHGK010000041.1, from coordinate 449,605 downwards.
TAGGACGCGGCGCTCATCCAATCCGCCGCCGTAGCCATTCCATTCGCAACAGAAGGCACACCCTGTCCAGCGACATAGAAGCCCTTCGTGTCGCGGACGCGGCTCAGCCAGGCAATCGCCAGGTAGAGGCTGAAGGTGAGTCCGACGAAAAGGTAGGTCCAGGCTTGTACGCTCACGCGCCACTCCGATCCTGGCTTTGCTCGGTCTTCCCCCGCTCGAATTCCGAATGGTGCCCGGCGTCAAGACGGTTCATAAGGAGACAATAGACAAGGATGATGAGGACAAAAGCAATGATGCTGCCCTGGTGCGCAAACCAGAAACCGAGAGGAAATCCCGTACCCGGAAGCGTGTAGGCGTTTAATCGGTCCGCGAAGAGCACTCCCGCCCCCAGGCCAGCCGATGCCCATACAAAGAGGAGCGCAGCCATGATACGGACGTTGTGACGCCAATATCCCTGGGGCACTGCTTTCGAATCGGGCTTCGTGGATGGGGTTTCTGAGTTCATGTGGATGGCCAAAGCGTTGCGATTCTATCGGAGCATCCAGTCGAGGTCAACGCGACACGAGCTCGACCCGCCATCCCTCATGCCGCGATCTTCGGGATGGCGCGTCGGGAGGGTGTGCGTTTCACTCCGCCGATCGGTCGGCCGTATGCCGGCGGGTCCCCAACAGACGGTGCCGGATTATCCGGGCGGTCCAAATCCGGCTACGGAAACCAGCTGGTGCGCGGCGCACCTACCAGCCCGTGGCAGAAGTCTCGCGGGCTGCTAAGGCAGGTAGACAGCGCGATTCAACCAGAGGATGTTGTCCCAACTCAGCACTCTTTCGGTGCCGTCGAATAGTGCCGCAAAACGACCACCTCCGGCCCTGAAGGAGAATTCCTTTACCCGGTCGGGGGGATTGGTCGTCACGTTGCGCATCACGTCCAGGACCTGTTCCTGTCTTGAAATCTGAAAGAAGCCTGGATCTTTGGAAGAGTAGAACTTTGTCTCTCTGGGGTCCCGCTTATTGCCGACACCCCGTTCGTACTGGATGTGCATCTCCAGATATTCGCCGGAATCTGCGCCAAGCATCCAGTCCTGCGAATCCAGAATCGGGCCCGACCCGGTGTCGGTACTGGTGCGTTTCATCATATGGGTCGTGGCCGGCAGGTAGACTCCAAACGGTCCGGGTGCATCCGAGGGATCCTCGGTCAGTCCGCCGATGATGAGCTGAACGTTCTCCCCGGCGGGGTTTGTCACGGGCGCAGCCAGGTACGCAAGACGGTTTGACCCACTGCCGAGTGGTCTTCCATCAGGCCCGTTAATCGTCATGCGGTCTATGAAGATAGCGCGCAAATTGGCATCCTTCGCATTTCCCTGGGTCGCCACATCAAGCGACCAACCGGCAGGAATATAAGCCATGAGCGCCGCATCCGGTACGTGGATGTCCAGTTGAAACCGGGCCTCGCCACTATGCTCGACCAGCGTCTGGGCGTTCGCGTGTCCCATAAACCCGATCAGGGCACTTACGATCATAAGGGTCTGCGCGGTTCGAAGAGATCTACTTGTGGACATCGTTTACCCTCCTGTCTTGTTGATGCTGAGGCATCTGGCCCGGTCCTGCAAAACCGTCGGGCCACAGCCTGTTGGCGCTTGGCCCGTCAGCAACCGTATCGACCGGGTTGCGTGCGACCCGGATCGATGGATCGATGGATTTGAACGGGCAGCAACAAACACATGCCGGTTACCGGGTCATGACGCTTCGGGCCAGACGGAATCCGTAGTCGGTGTATCTGAATTCCGGGGGAAGGCTGCTCCGTTGTGCGGCCCTCGAGGCCTTCACCTTGTGTCGCCAAGATCCACCCTTTGAAACGCGGCGCCTGCCCGTTTCCGGTCCCCTTGGGTTCCTTTGCGGGGAGACGCCGTAGTAGTCGGGACCGTACCAGTCCTCGCACCATTCGTGGACGTTGTCGCCCATGTTGAACAGGCCATAGCCGTTGGCCGTCGACTCGGCAACCGCGCGGGGACCGGGCCATTCACCTTGAAAATATTCGAGGGACTCAGGTGCTTCGTAGCCCCAGGCGTAGGGAACGTCTTCGGCGCCTCCCCGGCATGCCTTCTCCCACTCCGCCTCCCACGGCAACCGGTAGGTGTTCGAAGCCTGGCTGGACAGCCATGCGCAATAGCCACTGGCGTCAAACCAGTTCACACCGATGACGGGCTGGTCCGGATCGGCAAAGACAGGCTCTCTCCATCCCCGAGGCTGGTTCCAACCCGTCGCGCTGAGAAAGCCTTCGTATTCACGTCGTGTGACTGTCGTTTGCGCGATATCGTAGGCGTCGGTGAACACGTGGTGCCGCGGTCCCTCCCAAGGCTGGTGGTGATCGGAGCCCATCCAGAACCAACCTTCAGGAATGCGGATCATAGACACGCGATCGTGACTTTGAGCTTGTGCTGGCTTGTGGAGCATTGTGAAACTGTTCGAGAATTCGGATAAGCGGTCCGGGCGCGGAACTCCGGGCCCGGACAAACCGCAATCAATCGTATCGATGGAGACCTGGCCAACGGGTACGCTTCCCGTGCGTTTTCGGCCTCAGATTTCGATCTCGAGATCCTCCCCGGCAATGCGGACCTTGTAGCAGGGAACCGGCGTGAAGGCCACGCGGGACAGGGCCTGACCGGTCGTGATATCAAACTTCGCGCCGTGCCATGAGCACGTCACGGATTGTCCTGAAACGTGACCGCCCGACAGCGGCGCGCCCTGGTGGGTGCACGCGTCGCGGATCGCATAGAAGGCACCGTCCAGATTGAAAACGGCAATCTGTTTGCCACCCACAAAAACCGTTTTCCCCTGCCCGGAAGGGATATCGTCTGTCTTCGCCGCTATTAGAAATTTACCCATCCGTCCGCTCACTGATCCTCAAGTGACAGAATCATACCTGATCCGTTGTCCAGAGGTTGGTCCGGTTGCCGCAGAAATGTTGCGACGAAATGTTGTGACGAAGTCTTGTGACGAAGTGTTGTGAAACGGAGCACTGCAATAGCCGATGGCGTTGTGCCTGATCCCTTGCGGGCGGCCGCTGCGCTGAAGCCGAGCCGGCCAGTGGATCTGAAGGTCAGTGCGAAGCCATCACCTCACGCACGAAGTCGGCCGACGAATCGCGGGTGAGCGCCAGCATGGCGAGGATGCGCGCCTTCTGCGGCGTCAGATTATCGGCCGGTATATATCGGTTGTCGCCGCTGATCCGGCCCAGGCCGCCACGGTTCGACATGATCACGATCGTCCCCCCCGCGCGCAGTCGGTCCAGGGTCTCATACTGGGCTGGCGTTGCTGCCCCTGTGGGGAAGCCGGCGACGACGATCGCCTGCGCTCCGGCCTCGACCCCCGCCAGAGCCAATCGACCGTCGGCGTCGGCATAGGCGTAAATGATATCGACTCGCGGTAACTGGGTCGCCTGTGTGACGCTCGCAGGCAGTCGCACCTCGGAGAGCCTCGTATGCTTGTAGACCGGCTCATTATAAAAGGTGACCTGGTCACTGTCCACGACGCCAAGCACGCCGGCATCGCCCGACTCCCAGGTTTCGACCCGTACCGTCATCCGCTTGGTCACGTCCCGGGCAGGATGAATCTTTTCGTTCACCACGAGCAGGGCCCCCTTGCCGGCTGCCGCCGGATGGGCGGCCACTCGGATAGCGTCGAAGAGGTTGCGAGTGCCTTCCTGGCCCAGCGTGGTCTGTTGCCGCTGGGCGGCGGTCACCACGACGGGCCTGCTGTCGTTGACGGTGAGCGAGAGAAAATATGCGGTTTCCTCGGACGTATTCGAGCCGTGGGTGATGACGATGCCGGCGACCTGGGGTTCGGTTTCAAAGATCTGGTTCACGATGGCCCCGATGTCGATCCAGTTCTGCACCGAGATCGCGGAAGATCCAATCCGACTGTAGTCCACCACCTCGATCCGTGCGTGCTCACCAATATCTGGAATCTGCGCCAGTACCGTATCCACTGCCATGCGGCCTTCGGGTGAGTTGGCTATGGTGCCGCCGGTGGCAACGATCTTAACCAGCGGTCGCGGTGGGGGCGTCCCCTGAGGCCCTGCCGGACGGGCCGGGGCGGGGAGGACAGCGACTAATAGGAATGCAGCGCCCAAAAGGTATCTGCGAAAATTAGTGTTCATGGCGTCTTCTTTCCTGGCATCGAGCCAGATCGACAGGTGACGGGCGTGACCGAATGGACCCACGCACGCCGGATCTCACCCATTCAACCTCCTTTTCAGGAGAAGAGGGGCTTCCAGAGCGGCTGCTTTGCGTTTCGGATGCCCGGTTTCAGTGTCTCGCCGACAGGGACCGTGAAATATTGGTGAGTCTATCGAGGTGGGTTCATCGTTGGCAAGAAGAGTCCGCAATCCCGGGAGCGGGTTGGGCGGAACCTCAGGATCCCCTGTCACCGGAAATATCGATCATGACATATTTCGAGGCTTGAGATTAGACGCACGGCGCTTCAACTCAAAGCTCCTCTGCGACACGGGTGCTGTTGCTGGAGCGTTGCATGAGGATCGTCTCGGGCGGCATGATTGATTCAATGCCGGCAGGGACCATTGCCGCTTTTCAATTCCACTAGGCCAACCGGTGGGGCCGGTTTGAGCCCGATGCAAAAAAAGCGTAACATGCTGCCTAAGTCTGTAGACAAATATTAGAGAGTGCCTCGTTTCCGACTGTACGAAACCCGTCAAATCAGACAACCGTGCGCGTCCGCCCGTAGTGGCGCGACAAACGACGGGGCCAGACCCACTGTTGGAATGCTGGATAATTTTTCGCCCTTGACGGAGGTTTTTTACAATGCGGGACAAGAAAAAAATGTTGGCCCTCGTATCGCTGGTTGTGTGTCTTGGGTTGATCCCTTTCCCGACGTTTGCGCATCACGGAACCAATATTTCCTATGACCGATCCGTCTCGGTAACAGTCACGGGAGTCGTGACCGACTTCAGGTACATCAACCCCCATCCACCAATTTTTATTGATGTGACCGGCGACGACGGCAAGGTTACCAATTGGACGATTGAAACGGCTCCAACCCCGTATACGCTCGCCCTGAGAGGCTGGAACAAGAGCCGCTCGGAAGAGGCTTTAAAGCCGGGGGCGGTAGTGACCGTGACGATGTCCCCCTCACGCGCCGGCACGCCCGTAGCCCTGCTCCGGGGAATCGTCAGTGAAGATGGCGTTCCGATATTCGGAGATGATATCGATGCTGTTTCGGTCGGACGCGACCAGAACGAGTAACGCGTAAATCGATGGCTCACGCCATTGGATTGTTCGCCAGCCCATGTTTGCTGACACCGTCAGCCGAATCATCGGCTGGCATGCGCGATTCCGTTGGAACGCGAATCCCGGCGACGACATCCACGCTGTCTATTCGCAGTACTGGTGGAAAAGGCCCTGCGATGTCGGAGTAAGAGAGCCGGGCCGATAGGCTTGACCGCAACGCGCCATCCTCTATCGTTTACACACACCGATTCTGACGTAAGCAGTTCAAGGCGGTCGCCACCGGATGCGCCTCCCGTTCTCCGAAGGCAACGACTTTGAAGCCCGCCCGCTAACGCCCGCATCTCTCCGGTTTTAGAACTCAACTTTTCGAAATCAACAGAGGCGGCTACCAACGGACAGATTCATTGCAAGCAGCTGAATTGGCCTGTTGAAGCTGGGATCGCAGTCGAGGGCCTTGATGGTCGGGCTCGTGCCCAGCGCATCCAGGCCGATGGGGTCGGCGTCCAGTTTGAGGTGGGCAAATGTCGGGCGTGCGGGGTGGAGATGTCTTCTCAGACCTTGCGCTGCCGGTAGACGTTTGAGACTTACCGTTCCCCTCACGTTACCGCCGATTGCCAGAATCTCTTCGTTGGCTGCGTCCACTTTCACCACCACGTCACAGTGGGTGCGGGCTCCCTGGCCAAATTGTCGACGTCGTTCGGCGATATTCCGATAGCCCGGCCGGCGGGCGGTACACAGCAGGTCGCCCGGTTCGATTTCAATTTCGCCGGAATCGTAAGCGACAAACGCGGTGCCGGACGCGCCCGTATCGCGCGCACGGATGGCCTGGTCGATATAGGTGCGATGTGCGACGGCGCGCCGGAACTGGTCGGATTCTCCGAGGCCTGCCTCGCACATCACCCAGGATATGAATGCCGCCGACCACGGGTTGCGCCACCTCGAGCCGATACCTCCAGGTCCGTTCCACGCGTCGTTTTGTCTCTCGATGATCCATGACCCTTCAGGAGTGACCGCCCAGTAACCGCCGATCGAGGCCGCGACCCTGGCCGATTCTTCGGGGTTGTTACGGCGACGGCGACGGCGACCGCGCGGAGTCTCTATCCTTTCATCAACGACACTGAAGCTGAAGAAGCCCCACTCCTGAACCGCTGCATCGACGATGCGACGGCGTGCCCCGCTGCTTGGCAGCGAGGAGCAAGAAGTCCCTTGAATCCTCATTGCACCCGGTGTCCCGCTGACCCGGTCCGACGGGGGCACGATGTCGAGCACATCATCCGGTAAGCGGTCAAAAGGCTTCTGTAGCGCGTAGCCATCGGCAGACCAGCAAAGCAGCCCCACCAGGGCCAGCAGTGCCAGAACGGGAGGCTGAATTCGGATCCCCTGGCAGTGATTTCCTTCAGGCATGTCAGTGCGGATTCTATCAGATGGTGCCCTCGAAATCGCTTCGAGATCACGCCCCAATGGCTTGTACAGAGACATCGTCACTGGCGATGTCTCTGTACAGGCCACCAGAACGCTGGTATCCCTGTGCCTGCGGAATCGGACGACTCGCCTGAGACAGTCGTGGTAGTGCCGCTTTGCCCACTCTTTTCCATCAGACCTATTTGATCGTGTACGATGGAACCGAAGTGCACAATTCCCCGAGTCCCGGGGTTCAGGTCATGAGTATGAAAACTTTCATCATTGGGGCTTTGATCGGTGTGACCGTTCACGTCAGTCCGGGTACGCTCTTTGCGCAAGGAGGGCAAATCTACTTCGGCGTGGTCGGTGGAATCTCCACACTGTCGGGGGACGGACGATCCGTCACCACCCAGGAGCGGTCGGCTGTCTCGCTATACAACCCGATGAACGGCGCGGCACTCGACATCTTTGGAGGGTGGTCTGTCAATGACTACGTGAGCTTTCAGGGCAACTATATCTGGAACAGGAACCGCCTGACACTCACTTCGACCGAGGCCTTCGCCGGCGGCGCGGCTATTTTCGAACAGGAGCGGACAAGCTCTCATAACAGCGTCTTTGGGGACTTTCTTCTGTATTTCAGAGCTCGGGGTGAGCGAATCCGGCCCTACCTTTCGACGGGCATCGGGCGGGTTCGCTTTCAGAGCACTGCGGCACGGACGCGGGTCGCCGTTGGACCGGTGATGATTCCGCCGGCGAGCTTTCGGGAGACCACAGTTGTGCTCCGGTCGGCAGTCGGTATTGATGTGCGGGTGGGCCGCGACTGGGCCGTTCGTTACAGCTTCAGCGAGTTCATCGGACCGAATCCAATCGGGCGACAGCTCAACCCGGTCGGTGAGCGCAGTCTGATGAACTTCCAGAACCTCGTCGGCTTTGTCCGTTATTACTAGCGCTCCTGAAAGCCGACATACGGGCAAGCACTCCAGCAAATCGGAGCCCTTTCGAAACGCTCTGCCAGGACCCGGGCATGGCAATACTTGCAGAAGTTGACCGAACCGATGTTTTCTGTCAGGGGCGCAATCTGAACCAGACCTTCGAAGACGCACAGGCTGTGCGTCTCGCAAGTTGGTTCCACCCCAAGTAGCGGGCCGGATTCCTCCATCCGCTTCACCAGTTTGGAATAGATTTTCGATTGCAGACGCGACGGTGCCCGAAGCGTGTCTTCAATCGACTCAGCGATGTGAGCCAGACGTTCGAAGAAGCGGCCTTCCGGATGATCGGACATGTTCACGTTCCTTGTTCCATCACTATCCACGGTTCCATCTCCGTTTGAACTGGGTCCGTGCACGCGCCAGGGCGCGTTCCACGGACTTTTCTGTCTTTCCAAGTTCCGTGGCAATTTCGGCCAGACTGCGCCGCTCCCAGTATCTCCAGAATAGCAACAACCGGTACGATTCTGGCAGGTCCCCAAGGATCTCGCGCGTCTGTGTTTTCGAGCGCTCACGATCCAGATCGCTGTCCAGCGATGGTTCAAGTACTGGCTCAGGAACCGGGTCGTGACCGGAGTCGAAGGAAATATGTCGTCGCAATTCTCGCCGGTAGTGGGCTTCCGCTTTGTGCCTGGCGATTCCCAGCAGCCAGCTCTTGAGCGACGATTTGCCGCGGTAGGACTCGAGGTTGTCCCAGGCAGCCAGAAACACCTCCTGGACAAGGTCATCGACGAGATCGATCCGCGGCATCAGACGGTACCGGGCGTACCGGTAAACCGGATCGCTATATTTCGAGACAAACTCCGCCGCCGCCTTTCGATTCTTGCTGAGAATCGCAGCAACCAGTTTCCGATCCGAATCCGTGCCCACTGTTGTCGGCCGGTCTTCGGCTTCGCTCGCTTTTGTCGATGTCCGGGCTCCAACCAATCCTGACCCTCCGTACCCAGCTTACCTGTAGTCGCTGGTCAGGCGCCGAACCCCCTATTGAGAAGTGAAGATACATTTTCGCCCGGGGCGCTCGGCTTCGGCCCCCACATCGGGGTTCTGGCAAGGTTCGGCCTTCGGAATCTCCTCGGTTTCCACGTATTGATTCGGATCGGTGGAGCCCGAGATTGTTCAACGATCTGTGTTCACTTCCCTCCGACGACCAGCTTATGAAATCGGCGGTCGATTGATGAGAGGGAACAACGGCGACAACGGTATTCATTCCGTCCGATCAGCGATCACAGAGTGGGGTCCACGCGCGTTCTCGGGCAGCATTCGGATCCGCTGAGACGCGTCCCGGGTGAGGTGTTTTGCCTGGGTCGAGGCCCGGCTGTGCCGGCTGCGAATTTGTGCGCCTGCCATTTCGCTTCCCATGGGCGAAGTTCGAGAATCAGTGAATACCTGGAGTCGCATATCTCAAACAGCAACAAAGGGATCCGGTCCGATTCGAGACCTCAAAACCCGGGTTGGCGCGCAAGAAGAGCCCCTTTGCGGGAGCGGGATCCTCTGGTTCACGGGGTTTGTTGGTCGACAATATTACAACAAGCCTTCGATCTCCCTCCGGCTTCGCTCAACTTCGCCACAGAGGTTGCACTGGCAGCCCCCCGGCAGCCCACGATGGAATGTCCAGACCAGTTCTTTGATCTTGGCGACTTCCTCGGTTGGGAAGTCGTCAGAAAACAGGGAGCGGACGCTTAAGTGTTTCTTTCTCAGTTCCGATTGCAGCGCTGCTATGCGATCGTCCGCTTTGGCGAGCCTGGCCCGCACCTGTTCGATGATTTCAGTCGCTGCTCCTGTATTGCTGCTGTGACAATCGGCTTTTAGAAGTGATCCGGAGCCGCCTTTCCAACTCGAAATAGTTTCAGTGTCCGTCAATGCCCACCTCCATAAGATCGTCTAAAGCGTTCATCGCTCGCCCAATGTCGGGGCGACTAAGGTGACGTCTGGACTCGAACATCGTTCCAGCCTGGTCGCGCGCTCAGGATCTGAGGCCCGAAGCGACCCGGGATGCTCGTTCGAAAATGGCGACCTGCAGGTGTTGCCCCGCTCATGGCGCGCATATAATACAGGCCGTTGCGCAAATATTGCGTGATTGACAAATACTAAGTCAATTTAATACAGGAAATATAATAATTAGTCTTTTACTGATAAGCACAATTGTAAAGGCGACAGGACAAATCAACATCTCCTCCTGACAATCCAGTCGGCCCCCGTCGTGCGTGGGTCTGAAAACGCGTAGGGTGACCGATCGAAGCCAATAATCTGCTCTGTCGCTCGTGTGTTGAGTCGGCGGTTCACGTGACAAGACTTCGATATATCTTGTGGCCCTGGACAGGGCCTGCAATTGCCAACCCATGCGCGTCCGGAAGCGCCTGAGTTATGATCGCCCCTCGATTTGCGGGTACGCACAGGGGCTATACGGGTGAGATCGGCCTCACGCCCCTGCCGGGGCCGACCGAACAGGAACTGGCCAATCTCAGGGCTGCCGCGGACGAGGGGATGAAGGTCGGCGTCTGGATCCAGGTCCATGCGGTGAGCCCACAGGCGATGGTCGCCGCAGTAGATGCGGGAATGAGGAAGCTCGTTCACGCTCCCCATTTCGGCTGGCAGGACTTTGAGGCGTCTACGATCATGGCCAACGCCGGCGTCATGCAGTTGCCAACGATCGGCTTTGGGGTTCCGGTATTCGGCGTGTTTGCCGATGACAACCGGCCGCGGTTCCCCGACGGTGATGCATGGCCGGATGCAATCATCGCCGGAGAGGGCCGGGGGCGGGAAGCTGGTTACAAGGCCGTCAATGCGCGTACATCATGGGATGCCGGTATCACGTATGGCTACGACACCAACACCCGATACCTCGCATCGGCCGGTCTCGAACACGAACTGAAAACCCTCAATCTGATGTTCTCGATGTCCGACATCATCAAGCTGATGGGCCCGAACTCGGCGTCGTATATCGAGATGAGCGATGACCTCGGCACGCTGGAGGTAGGAAAACTGGCGGACATCGTCGTCGTTGAAGGCAACCCGCTCGACGGCTACTGGAACATGCTGAATACGAGGCTGACGGTGGTTGGCGGTGAAATCCGCTCGGATCAGCGTTGATCCGACCGGTGCGTCGATAAATCAGCGACAACGGAATCGCGACACGACGTCGCTATGGCAGATATTTTCTCCGGCCCAACCGCCGTGCGGATGGGCGGGATTCGGTACGTCCCCGACTGAACATTCGAAGCGCTCCGGAGTGTTTCGCTTGAACCTCTACCGATTTCATCACAGAATACGAACATGTTTCAGATGCATCGCCGATTTGCCCCCGCAATCGTTATAGCTCTGCTGGTCGTACTTGCGGCGGGCGGCGTCGCATATGGCCGGTTCAGCCAAGGTGGCCGCTTTGGAGGCTACAACTTCATCCGGCAGAATGAACCCGCACAAACAGAGTTTATCTTCGCCCGGTGGCGCTACGGGACAGGGCGTTATTGGGGCGACGGTTGGGCCCATGACTATCCAGTCGCCGAGCAGCACATCCTGCAGGTTATGAAGGAAACCTCGCTGATCGACGTCGAACCCATGTCCTACAGGATTGTCGAGCTCGGTAGTCCCGAGATATTCCAGTATCCGTTCAGCTATGTTTCTGAGCCCGGCCAGATGTGGCTGACCGACGCGGAGGTTTTGAACTTCCGGGAATACATCGACCGCGGGGGTTTCGTCATGGTGGACGATTTCGGAGGACAGGGCCAGGGGCCGCGCGAGTTCGAAAATCTGAGGATGAACCTCCGGCGGGCATTTCCGGATCGGGAAATCATCAACCTGGATAATAGCCACGCGATCTTTCATACACTGTACGACATCAACAGCCTCAACACGGTCCATCCGATGACGGGTGTCAAATCGATATTCTTTGGCTTCCCCGACGGCCGGGGCGGCCTGTCCATGATCATCTGCTACAACAACGACGTGGGCGATTTCTGGGAGTTTATCGACAACCCCCGATATCCGGTCGAGCCTTCGGCTGAAGCGCTTAAGCTCGGACTCGATTTCGTTTTGTATGCGATGAGCCGTAGCGGCGCCCTGTGAAGACTTCCTCTCTGTCAGCGACACCGCCGACGCTCGCCTGAGATTTCTTTACGTTTCCCACGGGCCCACTCAACTGCTTGTAATTCGATCGGGACCCGGAGATCCGATTTCTTCTTCTCCCGACAGAGGGCGCCCATAACGGGCCCACTTCCTTCCTGCAGCCCCTCGACCGAGCGCGCCGCCTAGTGGCCTGTACCACCCGAATCGGGACCCGCGTGCGGGCGGAATGGGGCCGTCTTTGTTGTCGCTCCTCCTCTGAATGTAGGCGCATTCCCTCGTCCCCGCGACGTCCGGTCGTCAACCTGTTGCCTCCTGAAATCCGGCCCCGTTGGGCTCCGAACGCCACTGGCAATGTCTCTGTTACAGGCCCCTAGCCCGTATAGATCACCAGTTCGGGAGCCAGGGTTTCTCACATCAAATAAGCCTTGCTGGGCGGGAGATCTGGGACGGACACCTAATTCGGTATGTCAACACACCGTGATGTCTGCCGACCTAGAGAATTAGGTGTCCGTCCCATATCTCGGGCTCCAACTAACGTGGCCGCTCAACTGGTGAGAAACCAGTTTATATTCTTCGGCAATCGTTTGTTGACGGCGACCATGCATCCCTCTAAAGGCAGGCTGGACTCTGGCCGATACCAGTTAAGAGATATTTCCCAATGAAGATGAGAGGTGCGCCATGCCAGAGTACTGCTCCTGCGAATCCGATCTGATTGATGAACCTTTGTTGAACGGCGGATTCATGGTGTGTTCAGACTGCGAAAGACCCATTTGCTGCGACGCCGTCATGCTCGGCCTGACCCGGGAACCGCAACATCCGGCTGAACTGGCTGAAGATGGACACTTCGGGTGTTGGAGACACTGGAACAGCGTCGCAGATTCGACCGTGTTCCGTTGAGCATGCGGATGGGAGAACGGTTGGCAAATGGAAGCCGTCCAATCGCCGTCGCCTCTTCCTGATCGGCGACAGCATCCCGAATTATGAGACCGTTGGTTGCGCCCCCACCTTAGCGCAGGGACTTGCTTGGTCCGATGCCCGGGTGATCCCTCAGAAGAACGGAGTTCGGCGGATTTGTCAGTCCCGAATCACGCTCACTGACCGAGTCGTGAACCCAGCTTGAGCTTTTCCATGACCCGTGTTTGCCAGAACGGAGATGGCCTAACGCGGTCATGGTGCGCCGTCACCGGGTTCCGGAACGAGCATGCGTATGAACCCATCCTGCCTTGACGTGATGAACAGTTCACCATCGCGGCTGCGGCTGATGTGCAGGTCGGCCCGGCTGGCGGCGGCGCCATTTGCCGCTTCGATCAGCTCCCGGAACGTTACGTAGATCCGGTCGCCGCTCGAGTTCCGGGTGTAGAGCTGGATTTCTTCGACGGGGGCTACGGTTCCTGGTATGCCGTCATCAGCCGCCTTCATGGCCTCAAGATCGGCGGCAAAGAGGCGGCCCCGGGCGAGGTCCCCAAAGATGAACTTGCCGCGGAGTGCCGCGATGAGGCCGTAGTAGGCGAATCCGCCCGACACGGCCTGGCCGTCATTGTGGTCGTAGATCGCAACGGGATAGGTGAATCCGTCCGTGCTGTTGCCGTTAAGAACCTGTGCCGGCAGCGGGAACAGCTGATCGAGAGCTCCGCCTGTACGTGTGACGCCGTTTTCGAAGTAGCCCTCCCGCTGCATCCAGCCGTAGTTCTCACCTTCACGGACGATGTTGATTTCCTCAATGTGGTTCATCCCGATGTCCGCCGCGAACATTGTGCCATCGGTCAGATCCCAAGAAAGCCTGTGGGCGTTCCGGAACCCGATCGCGTAAATTTCGCCGAGAGTATCTGGGTCGCTGTCCGCGGCAAACTTGTTGATTGCCGGAATCGTGTAGTCACCAAGACCTTTCATCCCACCCGATTCGGAAGGACTGCGAGGATCGAATCGCAAAATGGCACCGGCGACAGTATCCAGGCGCTGCGCCTGGTCGGGCCTGTTCGCGTTTCCACCGCCGCCGTTGCTGAACCCGAAGTCGCTGCCGCTTGTGTAAAGCAGGCCGTAGTCCCCGTCTCCCGGCATCGAAGTCGGATTGAATTCCACATGCCCGAACGGGTGTGTGAGGTTGCTGACCACGTTGGCCACACGGAGCAGTTCGCGACGGGTGCCTTCGAAGGTGTTCGCCGCCGGGTTCGTCGCCCGCCATTCGGTGATGACGTTGTGGTAGGTGACATCGGCCGCGGTGAAGCTGGGAGGAATAAAGTCCAAAGTGGCGGGATTCGCGCTCGCGTGCTCGGCGTGCACGGTGTAGAGCAATCCGTTCCGGGCGAATTCCGGATGGAAATCGAATCCGATAAACCCGCTCTCCAGTCTGTTATAGACGGCGAAGGGAAATGCCTCGGCAACGTTCGCGTAAAGCGTGGGCGGGTTCTCGTGATCGAGGAGGTACAAGAGTCCACGCGAGTCGTTAACGAACCGACGGCCGTCTGGAATGTCGCGGACGTAGCTGACCCGCGCCCAGCCGGCCGGGTTGACGTCCTGATCGAGGGGCCGCATTCCGCGCGAATCCGGCAGGCGTACGACATCCCTGATCTCGACCATGAGCCCACGTTTCTCAATCGGGTCCGGAATCGGATTGGTGATCTGGACGGGGGGGCCCCCACCCCGGGCGTGGATGCGGCCACCCAGAGCGCGGTCGAGACAACGAAAACGAGCACTTTCAAAATGCGCACAGACTCCCCTTGGAAAAATGGGCAGAAACGGGACCCGGGGCTACCTCATTCTTAGGCTCAAGATACCGGGGAATCCAGGAGACCGGTCACCGTTCCGCATCTGATCAGCGGGAGCCAGGCCTCCAGTCGTCGACGAGTTCGACGGCTTCGGCAATCTCGCCAGGCGACATTTCAGCCGCGATGGTATTCCGCATCTCGGTGCGACCGGCTAACTCGGCACCCGAAGAGGAAGCAAGGGCCAGATCGACCCACATATGAGCCCGGACGTTGTCTTTTCTCACACCTTCGCCTTCGAAGTACATTGTGCCCAGCTCATACTGGGCCGTGGTGTGCCCCTGATCGGCCGCCCGTTCAATCCATTCGGCGGCGTCATCGAGATCCACGGAGACGCCTTCGCCCCGTCGATACATGGTTCCAATGTTAAACTGAGCCGTTGGGTTGTCGGATCCCTGCTGGTACAACTCCATCGCCTGTTCAAAATCCAGCTCGACACCCAGACCGTTGTGATAGAGGCCCGCCAGGGTGAGTATCGCGCCCAGGCTACCCTGATCCGCGGCAAGGCGGAACCACTTGGCGGCCTCGATGTAGTCCAGTTCCCAGGTAGCGCTGCTCCGTGTGTAAACACTGCCCATGAACGTCTGGGCGTCCACATCACCCGACTCAGCCGGGGCACGGAGCCACTTGGCGGCTTCGGCGTAGTCGCGCCGCACTCCATTTCCGTCGTGGTAGAGGAGGCCGAGTCTGAGTTGTGACAGCAAGTCGCCCTGTTCGGCCGCGATCTGGAACCATTTCGCGGCTTCTTCGGCATTCACCCCGACTAACTCCGTTCTGCGCGGGTCCCTGGGGTCATCGCCTGTGAGGTAGAGCAGTCCGAGCATTCGCTGCGAAACGACGTCACCCCTGTCGGCCTGCCGGGCCAATTGCTGGATCTCGTTGGCGCCGACGTCGGTCAACACGCGGAGGTCGAATTGCTGATCAGGGCTTTGGCCGGACGCATTCGTCAGGGTGATGCCGTTCAACAGAACGACAATCGCGAGCGGCAGTAAAAGCGATTCGGGCTTCACAGAACTTCCTCCGTATTCTGGAAATATCGATTCGGGCCCAGCATACCCGTTTGAGCTACGAGCGCAAATCAAAATATAGCATTGAGGGTGAGGTGTAGTTCGAAACGCCGTGCTCTCGGAACAGTGGTAAGGTCGCCACTGGACCGAAGGAGGTATGCACATGATAACTCCGCTCGCAAACGAATACCTGACTGATGTGCGGAACCGTTTCGATAAGTTGAAATCCGCCGCGGACGGGGCGTTGGACCAGGTTGCCGAGGCAGACATATTCGTCACACTGGATGCGGAGTCCAACAGCATTGCTGTACTGCTGAAGCATATGGCCGGAAACATGCAGACGCGCTGGAGGGGATTTCCACAGCAAGGTGAGAGCGAATCATCCAATCGGAACCGCGATGCAGAATTTGAGATCGATGACACGGATACTAAACCGGCTTTGTTAGAGATGTGGGAAGCGGGATGGGGATGTGCTTTCAAAGCACTCGATGGCCTCACCAACGAAGATATGAACAAGTCCATCCTGATCCGCGGGGAATCGATGTCTCTGACCTCCGCGATCAATCGGCAGTTTGCGCACTGCGCATATCACATCGGGCAGCTTGTTTTCCTCGCGAAGCACCTGTCCTCGGATCGGTGGCGGTCGCTGAGCATTCCGCGTGGCCAGAGCGACGCGTACGCGGCGGCGATGCGCAAGAACCCCGAAGCCTGACGTCAGTTCCCATGCATTCGGGTCCTGGGGGTGTACAGGCCGCATTTTTTGGATTAAAGTCCGCAGTCCTGTCTTTTATTGCGAGGAATTTCATGAGCGACAAGATTCGTGCAACCAGAGATGTGGTTGAGTTCATTACGCGGGACCGATTCGATTTTCCAACCCAAGCCCTGCATCTGGGCAAGCGCTGCATAATCGACGGACTGGGAGTGATGCTGGCCGGCTCGACCACACGCGGAAGCAGGATCATTCACGACTACATTCGTGGAGGCCAAGGGGCGGGGCAATCGACCGTCGTGGGTTCGAAGTCATTTCAGACGAACGCGGGAGCCGCGGCTCTCGCCAACGGGGCCAGCGGACACGCCCTCGATTGGGACGACACACAGTTGTCGACGAGCGCCGACCGGATTTTCGGACTGATGACGCATCCGACCATCCCTCCTCTGGCTGCCGCGCTGGCGCTGGGCGAGCGGGAAGGGGTTTCGGGGGAGCGATTCCTGGAGTCATTCCTGGTCGGTTTTGAAGTGGAATGCAAGATCGCCGAAGCGATACACCCGGTTCACTATAAGAAAGGATTTCATTCCTCCGGCACGATCGGCGCGTTTGGTGCAATGGCAACGGCAGCCAGGTTGCTCGGGCTCGATGCGACACGGACGGCCCATGCGCTGTCCATCGTGGCCAGTTTGTCCGCAGGAATCCGCGTCAACTTCGGGACAATGACGAAGCCGCTCCACGTCGGCCGCGCCGCCGAAAATGGCGTCACGGCTGCGGAATTGGCTTCGAAAGGGTTCACCGGCGGCGACGACGGTCTGGACGGACTTTGGGGTTTCTTCCAGATTTTCAGCTTCGGCGAAGGCTTTGATCCAGACCGAATCGTTGGCCAGCTCGGTAGTCCGTACACGATCGTCACACCAGGCGTTTCCATCAAACCCTATCCGTGTGGTGTGCTCGGACATCCCAGCATGGATGCCATGCGGAAGCTTGTCATTGACAATGATGTGAATCCCGAAAGAATTCGCGCCATTCGTCTTCGTGCCGGTTCGAATATCCTGAATCCACTCCGATATCCGATCGCGCACACGGAACTGGAAGCCAAGTTCTGTCCTGCATTCATGCTTTCCAGTGTTGCGCTCAGGCGCCGGGCGGGAGTCCACGAGTTTACCGACGCGTTCGTTCAGAGCGCCCCGGTTCAGGACATGATGGCCCGGGTCGAAACGATCCTTGATCCCGACATTGAAGCCCTGGGATTTGCGAAGATTCGGAGCACCGTGGAGGTGGATTTGGAAGACGGGACGCACCTGGTCCAGGAAGCTGCTGAGCAGTACCGGGGCGGCCCTGACATGCCGTTTACGCGCGAAGAGCTGCACGATAAATTTACCGAATGCGCCCGACTGGTGCTTACCGACCGCGCCACACAGGAAACGCTCCGCCTTGTGGAATCGATCGAAGAGCTCTCCGATATCAGGGAAGTCATTAATTGCCTGACTTCTGATTCGAAGTCTGCCGCTGCATCGGTGGAGGAGCGATGAATCTGGCATGGATTTCAATTGGCGCGCTGGTTCTCGCCGTTGGACTGAGTTGCACGACGGCCGTCAACGTGGGTGTACTGGCTATGGCGATGGCCTGGCTGATCGGAGTCTACCTGGGTGGCATGTCGGTGGGCACCGTACTGGAAGGATATCCAACGACATTGCTGGTCACATTGATCGGGGTGACTTTGTTGTTCAGTGTTGCCGATAGCAATGGCACCTTGAGCCGTATGACGGCACGCGCCGTGGGTATCTGTCGCGGCAACTCCGGCCTCCTTCCCGTCATGTTCTTTTTTATCGGAATGGTCGTGGCCACGATCGGTCCCGGTGGAACGCCGACCGCTGCGTTGATTGCGCCGCCGGCAATGGCCGTCGCTGCGCGCGCGGGTATTTCCCCGTTCATCATGGCGATCATGGCTGGGAACGGAGCCCTGGCGGGAACGCTGTCGCCGTTCGCTCCAACCGGCATTGTTGCCAACGGCGTCATGGAACGGATCGGCCTGGGTGGTGTCGAATGGTATACGTACGGGTACAACGCGTTCGCGCACGCTGTGGTCGCCTTTGCCGGCTTCGCTCTATTCGGAGGCCTGCGCCTATTCAGGAAAGGCAGTACCGGCACCAACCCAGGCCTGATGAATCCCGACGACGGCGAGATGGAAACCAAACACTGGCTGACGTTGGCGGGCATCGGAGTTTTCATTATCGCCGTCGCCGGCTTCGGTGCGCACGTCGGCATGACGGGTTTGACGATCGCGGCTGTCCTGGTGCTGCTTCGAACAGTCGACGAGCGACAGGCAATTCAGGGGATTCCCTGGGGTGTGATTCTGATGGTGACCGGCGTCACCGTCCTCGTGTCGATTCTGGAGCGGACGGAAGGCATGGACCTGTTCACCAACGCGCTGGCCGGCATTTCCTCGCCCGGAACTCTGGCACCGATCGTTGCGTTCGGCTCCGGCGTCGTTTCGGTATACAGCAGTACATCCGGCGTGGTGTTGCCCGCTTTTCTACCCCTTGTTCCGGGTCTGACTGCAACTGTAGGCAATATAGAGCCGCTGCCGATCGCCTGGTCGATGAACGTCGGTGCCAGTCTCGTCGATATGTCATCGCTCTCAACCGTGGGCGCGTTGTTTCTCGCCGCAGCGCCTGTTGGTACCGACACGCGGATGATGTTCAACTCGCTGCTTGCCTGGGGTCTGTCGATGTCCCTCGTCGGTGCACTGATGTGCTGGCTGTTGTTCCTTTGACATCCAAGGTATGCGTGTCGCAATACTCGACGATATTCATCAGGCCTACGAGGCAACCGAAGGCGTGCGCCGGCTCCGCGAACGCGCGGAGGTGGAAATTTTCACGGCCCCTTTCGGTGATCCGGCTGTTCTCAGGGATTTTGACGCTCTGGTTGCCAACCGGGAACGGACGCGTTTTTCGCGTGAATTGTTCCAACAGTTGCCCGACCTCAGAATCCTTGCACAGACGGGTTCCCATGTGAATCACATCGATCTCCCGGCGGCCGCTGAACACGGCGTCGTGGTGGGGAAAGCGGCCGCCGGACATTCGTACGGCACGGTCGAATTGACGATCGGGTTAGTGATCGCCGTGGTACGGCAGATTCCTGCGCATGATCGTGCAGTGCGGCGCGGACAGTGGTCCACGCCCCTGCGGCCGGCCCTGTACGGTAAAACACTGGGAATCGTCGGCTTCGGACGGATCGGACGGCACGTGGCCGAGGTCGGGCGTATATTCGGTATGCGTGTCGCGGCCTGGGGCCCCCGGCTAACGGACGCAACTGCAAACGAAGCGCACGTCGAATTCCAGGCCCTCGATGATCTTCTGGCGAACGCCGACGTCGTCTCCATTCACGCCGCACTAACGCCCGAATCGCGCGGGTTGATTGACAGCCGCCGTGTGGGTCTGATGAAGTCTTCCGCGTACCTCGTCAATACGGCGCGCGGACCGATCGTGGACGAAACTGCGCTGGTCGAGGCCCTGGCCGAAAGGCGAATCGCAGGAGCCGCTCTCGATGTTTTCGATGAAGAACCTCTGCCCCCGGGGCACCCTCTGACACAACTTTCGAATGTCGTCCTGACGCCGCACATGGGATGGACCACCGACTACAGGTACGGGCTGTTTGCCCAGGGGGCGGCCGACCTGTTGCTGGCTTATCTGGATGGCGAAGACGTGCCGCAGTTCACGGCGTGAAATCAGGGAGTTTCGGGACGGACGCCTAATTCCGACGCACTAAACCAGCTGAACGAAGTTCCACGGCAGGCACTGGATTAAGCGCAGCCGAGTGCATTTCAGAATCTGAGTGCGTATACAGTGCAGGTGGCGCGAGAAAAGAACCAAAGATAGGTCTCCGTCCCGCAAGTCAGGGCATCGGCCCCGTGTATTCCAGAACGAACAACCCCCCACCGGTTCAGTCCGAAGCGTATGCCAGGCCGCGGTGATCGAGATCCACATCGTCAATTTGAATCACGGTGGGCTGATTTTCCACGATGGGATGTGTATTTTCGTTGGTTTCCGGAACGTAGTAAGCGATTTCCCGCAGGTTGTAGGGATCGGACAGATCCAGGACCCGTACACCGGCGTTGAAATATGCAATCCATGCAATCTTGTCTTCGAACCGGTTGATGCTCCCGTTCACCGTTTCTGCGGACTGGTGCGGCCCGAAGCGTCCGCCCTTGTCGCAATTGTCGTCCACGGGTACCTGCCAGGTCGATACGGGAAACGGATTCGTTTCATGAGTAATGTCGTACATATAAGACTTCGGTCGAACACCGCCCGGGCACGGTGCAATGTCGGCGCCTCCGGCCTCGTCCACAACCAGGGCGTATGTTCTGGGCAGGGCGTCCCCCATGAAGTTCGGAACCTCGTCGTAGACGATCGGAGAGACTGTGTGCGGACCGCGTCCGGGGGGTGAGGTGTCGATCATCCAGACGAGGGTCGGCTGCGTCGGGTCGGAAATGTCCCATGCCGCTGTATGCCCCGCTTCGCGGAAACCGGCGTAGATCCGATCGTTCTCTTCATCGACGATCGGGTGGTGGGCGTACTGGCCTTCGAAACCTGCCTCACCTTCCTTCTGGCCGGGCACCCAGGCTCGTCCAAGGAAGACGGGGCTTTCGGGGTCCTTCAGATCCCAGATGTGGATGATGGCCCCACGGTATCCGGGTTCTGCCGCTGCGGAATAGAAGTGCCCGGTTTCGGGAGACCACCAGCCTTTGTGCGCCCTCTGTATGAAGTTACCGCCGCAACCGGGCCCGCAGGAATCCTCCGGAGTCCCCATGATCTCTGAGATCAGAGAAATCTGGGACGGATCGGAATCGCGGGACGTGATGTCGAAGATCTGAAATTTCAGATCGTCCCCGGCTTCGGAGTTGCGAATCAGGTAGTCGCGGCCGGAGCCGTCGAAGCCGTAGTCGTAGACGACAGAAACGCCGCGGGAGTTGGCGTTGACTTCGTTCGGGATGTGCCAGACCAACTGCGGGTTTGCCGGATCTGAAATCTCGAGTATCGAAGTGCCGTTCCATTCCATCTGCTCGGTAATCGGGTTGAAGCGCTGCTCACCGTCGTAATAGCTTTCGTGGTGGCCGACATATACCCAGTTCCCGTTGATTTCGTCCGACTTTGTGACCACGACGAGGGACTCGCGGCCCTGGAGATCGTTGTATCCGACGAGCCTTATGTTCTCAGCGTCCTGCCCGGCTACGGCGACCGTGGCGTCTTCTGAGGCGGGAACCCCGGTTGAACACCCAGACAG
This sequence comes from Terriglobia bacterium, assembly GCA_965263045.1. Classification (GTDB taxonomy): domain Bacteria; phylum Acidobacteriota; class Terriglobia; order 20CM-2-55-15; family 20CM-2-55-15. The sequence continues at coordinate 428,150 of CBDHGK010000041.1, read as the reverse complement.
GGACCACAGAAGAGTCCCGGCAATAAACATCGTGAGCATGCGGTCGGTTGAGAGACGTGTTGGATCGATCAATTTACGGCCTCCGGTGTCTGAGAACTGGCCAGATGTTACGAAGCGACGTCATGGGAGTCAAGGGAAGTCGAGGTTCGGTGCTGCGTTGGGCCGCGGCGTTGGGGTCCGGAGAAAACGCTGGTTGTTAGTACGCTCTACGAGCGCTCGGCATAAGGAACTGCTGTGCGCTCACCGAGCCCACGGCAGATACTAATGTTTGCTAGGAACCTCGGATCAGCGAATACCGGGGGTCCGCCCCCAGGCAGGCTGCTTCGGGCAGGCCGAGTTCCTTGCGTACGATGTTGGTTCCCCCGACGAGGGACACCATCTTGTAGGACGCGTGGCGGCGGCTCATGCCTTCACGGCCCATGCCGCAGTCGGAGCAGATGACGAGACGATCTACAGATATATGCCCGAGCGCGAGTCGGATGAGGTCGGCGACTTCGTTCGGTGATTCGATCTGCAAGGTGTGATGGTCGACCACGCCGATACCGATCTTCATATTCGTGATCTCCCGGCCGATGGCTTCCAGGTCGACCGCGCCGGAACTTTTCGTTTCGAATGTGATCACGTCGGCATCGACCTGGTTGAGCAATTCGAGGGCGGGTATGTAGGATTGAATCGTAGAGAACATGCGCTGCTGGGACGGGTTTCCCCAACACGTGTGACACCACACTTCCGTTTTGTCCCTCAATCCCTTCACCGTGTTATTGAACACTTTGAGCATGAACTCGGGATTGATCACGTCGTCAACGATGCCACGGGCAGCCAACAGATGGATCTGGGGTTCCTCCATCTGGATCACCGGACACCCCGCGTCGGCGAGATCATGCAATTCCTCGTTGAAGGCGTCGCTGAGCGCCATAATGCGAGAGGGCAGGTCTTTGTAATGCTTATCCTGAACCGCGAACGCGACGAGTTCGGGCGTGACGGTCCCGAACTTGACCGGCTTGTGGGTCAGGCGTTGAGCTGTTTTCCATAATTCGGCGTACTGCATCTCGCCGCGCCCGACGGGCCCCACGATCTTCGGCATCACGCGTGCTTCAAGATAATCGTGGAGAATGTGTCCGCGGGGAAACGCGATGCCGCCCGCGCCTGCGGGGGCCAATTCAGGATGTGTCGCTTCGAAGCCCGACATGTGGTGCGGTGGATAGCTCGTCCAACTCTGGCCTCCGACATCCTGATCGAAGCGGCAGTCCCCGTCCGTACAGATATCCAGTCCCGCAACCTCCTGATCGCGCAGATAAACCGAAAGTGCATCGACGTACTGTTCCCGAAATCTGGAATTTACCATGGCGTCGAGAAACGATCGGGTTCCCAGATCTTCGGTCTGCCAGCTTGGTCGCGGCAGTGAGCCGATGATCGTTGTCGGTAGAGTTTTTCCGGCGGTCGCGTTTAACATGTACTGTTCTTGGGTTCAGGTGACCCGTTCCACCTGGCCAGATGAAGACGAGCGTACAACTGCTTCTGTTACCGCCGCGCCGTGAATCATCTGATCCAGGGGGATCGGAAATGCTGCGCCATTGCCCGCGGCCTCCGCGAAAGCTTCCAGGGCGGCCCGTGTGACGTCACAAGCTTCGGCTTCCCACACTTGCTGTGCGCCCTTCGCCGGCTGGAATCTGCACGTTCCGAATAATCGGGTGCGTCTGTCTTCCGATGATGCCCCCGCAACGTGCGTCATCCCTTCGAGCCGGACCCAACCTTTGGAACCAAAAACCTGAAAACTGAATCCCGGACCTGTCGCTGTCACGGTGCCCAGATAGCCTGACATCCCGTCGGCCATTCGGAACAGAATCGATGTCGTGTCGTCGCTGTCAATTTCCACAACGCGCTTGAAGCTCTGGCAAAAGACACTCTCGATCGGGCCACACAGATCGATCATCCCGTCGATCGCGTGTACGCCCATCGGTGTGAGTCCGCCGCAGGGTGTTTCATCCCGTTGCGCCCGCCACTGACTGGATTTGAGCAGCAGCGCGTTCGCAAACGTCATCGTGGCCTCCACGTGCATGACGGTTCCCAGTGCGCCGCTTCGAATCCTGTCCCGCAGGTTGATCATCTCAGGATGAAATCGACGGTTATATCCGATGCCTAGCGTGACACCGGCTTTCTGAACGGCGGTGACCGCAGATTCTGCGTCGCTTCCGGTGAGTGTGAAAGGCTTCTCACAGAAAACGTGTTTGCCGGCGCCGGCGCCGGCGATCACCTGCGTGGCGTGGATGGAATGAGGTGTGGCCAGCACGATGGCATCCACGTTCGGGTGGGTCAGGAGTGTTTCAAAACTATCGGCAAGCGTAAAGTTATGTTCGCCGGCAAACGCCTCCACTTCGGGTGAAACCGTCCGCGTCGCTCCCGCGGTGAAGCGGATCGTTTCGCTCTTGCCCTGGACCGACTCGACCAGAGTTTTGCCCCACCAACCGAGGCCCACGATTGCTGCATTCAACATAAGCGCTTTCTCCAGACAGGGTTTCTCCAACTACCTTTGGTGGAATATCCGCGCAGAACTCTATTCGAGTTGTCCGCGCACCCATTCCAGTTCCCGGCAGACATAGTCGACGATGTTTCCCGTTTTCAAGTGAGCCGGCAGGACGTCCCAGGTGTAGGTTTCGATTTCGAGCTGACGCGACAATGGAGTCGCTTTATGGAAGGCCAGTGCATCCTCGATGGCAAAACGTGTGGTGCCGAACGCGCCGAGGTCGTCAAGGAAGACAGGGACGTGGATGTGGGTGCGCCATTCCCGCGGTCCCGGGTCTGTCTTCCATGCGGCGAACGCGTCTTCCAGATTGAGAAAGCGATTGAAGCGGCCGTCCTTCCGTTCGATCGTCTGCGTGAGATAGATTGTGTCGGCATAGCGGGCCAGTTCATCGACGGCTGCCTGATCGACCTCGGGGACGTACACCGCAGCCGCTTCCTGAAGCTTGAAAATCGGGATGCCGGCATCGACCAGCTTCTGCAGAGACACCGAGATATCTTCATACTGGACAGCCTGGTGGCAGATGTCGAAAACGATGCCGACATGGTTGTGCAATGCGGCGTGCGCTTCCGATATTGGGATACCGGTCAGCCGGGCTACGGTCGTTGCCGCCTGGCCCGAGTAGAGATGTTGGGTGAAATAGTCGATCGTTTCGTCCGTGGTTTCGAGGAAGCAAAACGGTTCCGGTTCGAGCGCGAGGCCCACCGTGCGACCGGTGCGTACTTCGAGTTGCACGAGATGTGCGACCACCCGGAGCACATGCTCGGTGAAACTTCTGACGACATCGGGGCCCGTCACGCGCGGTTTGAATCCCAATGGAGCGCTCTGAATCGACGGCGCGGTTCCTTCCGGAGATACATCACCCAGAATCTCGGCAACGTTGATCGTGTACTGCGTGCGCTCTTCTGAACGCCAGTCGGGTTCGTAGACCTGTTCCTTCACCGTCGTGCCCTTGAATGGTCCATATGGGAATGCGTTGACCGTGTAGAGGTACATGTCGTTATCGGAGAGAAACCTTTTGAGACCCTCACGGGCCGCGTGGTCGCGAACCAGTGTTTCAGCCGATGCCGCCGAGAGCCGAAGGGAAATGCCAAATGTGTCGTTGGGTGCGAAGCTCGCTTTGACCTGTGGAACATAGCTGATGAGGCTGGTCCACATTTCGTCCCACGTGTCGCCGGAGTGGACAAGAGTTGAATAGGTCAGGTGGCCGAGGCCGTTTCCGAGATCCATGATTGTATCCTTCCAGACCGCCGGACCTGTTTGGGTGCTCTCACTGTCCGGTCTCGAGCTCCTTCGCGATGTGCGTTGCTTCCGGCAAACCGATCACCGCAGGCGTCGACGCCTTGACAGGGACCGAGTGCCGCAGCCTGCGCCAATCACCCGGATTGAGTCGTCGGGGCTCAATACGGCTGAGAAACCTACACTACCATAGGATCCGTCGATGAAGATTCTCCCATCGAAGGTGTTGGCCGGGGCGCACCCTCCGGATCGAATGGACTCCTGATCGTCCCCGTCATTGACGTCAATGACGTCAATGGCTTTCGCGCCATGGGTGCCAGTGAACATTCGGGTGTGAGCGAGAAGCGGAGTCGTTATGTTCTCCGTTCCCCCGGATATCCGGGTGGGCGGGGACGGAAGCCGGGGGCCGGACGACTCGATCACTCGAGACTTCTTAGCGCCCAATTTGGTGCGTTGATTGGCCCCATGGTGCGCACTATAATTCCCGTGGAGGTGAAAGCGATCATGTCTTATAAACGACTATGGTTCTGCTGCCTGGTTGGATTGGGTCTGACCATTGGCATATCACAGGCTGGGGCGCAGATTGGAGCCAGACCCGTAGCGGACTGGGTCAGTGTGCTCGAAAGGCCCGATCGGGTTGAGGGGCTCAGAATTGATGAAGTTATTGCGCGGCTCCGACTCAAACCAGGTGACGTCGTTGCGGATATTGGAGCGGGCACGGGCGTGTTCAGTGTCCCATTCGGCGCGGCCGTCTCGCCGGACGGACGGGTATATGCCGTTGAGATCGACGAGGGCTTCTTCAGCCACATCACAAGCAAGGCTACGGCGGAGGGAGTGAGGAATGTGCAACCCGTGTTCGGCGAGTTCACGGACCCCCGTCTGCCCACCGAGGATGTTGACCTGGCGTTCTTTCATGACGTTCTGCACCACGTCGAAGATCCTGCAGGCTACCTGAAGAATCTTGAACGCTATCTGAATCCAGAAGGCCGGGTGGCCATCATCGATCGTGATGGGGACCACGGCCCGGGCGGGGCGCAAGGTGATATGGCGACGTCCAGAGGGGAGCTGACACAGTGGCTGGTCGATGCGGGTTTCAGACCTGCCGAAGAGCATTTCGATGTCTTCAGTAACAAATTCTTCGTCGTGTATTCGAAACAACCATGACGGTAAGGCGTCGCAGCGCTTGAGCCTACAGGGCGTGGGTTCCCCTCTGCCGCTGTTCCTCAGTCATCATTCGCATCCCTGTCAGGATTGGACCAACCATCCGGGGATTCCTGCCGGACATGCGCCGAGAATTGCGCTTTTCCGGCACCGAATAAATCGAAAGGGACAAACCAGCCAACAACGGGCTACATGTCTGAATGTCTGATGGATGACTGAGAAAGACCGTCGAGTCGTTACACTCTTGCCGGCTTCGGCCACCGTGATCGGCAACATGGTCGGAACCGGTGTATTTACGACCACCGGGCTCATGGTGGGCATGGGCGCGGCCGGTGGAGACATCGTCTTGGCGTGGCTTCTGGGTGGCATCGTCGCGTTTTGTGGCGCCTTGTGCTATGGCGAAGTCGGTGCGAACCTTCCACACTCCGGAGGGGAATACTACTACCTGAGCCGCCTGCTCCATCCGTCGCTTGGATTCGTGTCCGGCTGCGTGTCGTTGATCGTCGGTTTTGCTGCGCCGATTGCGGCGGCAGCGATGGCGATGAACCTGTACCTTGGCCAGGTGTTTGAGGGCTGGCCCGCGCAAGCCATGGCAGCGGGGACCATCCTGGTGCTGGCCCTGCTGCACGCCTTTGATCTGAAGATCGGCAGCGGATTCCAGACCGCAGTGACGGCCGTGAAGGTGCTTCTGATTCTGGCGTTCATTGTAGGTGTGATGCTGGGAACCGGGGACCGAGAAGCCCGATGGCTCGAATTCTCCCCGGGATTCCTGGCCTCGCCGCCATTCGCTATCGTCCTCGTCTTCGTTTCATTTGCGTACAGCGGCTGGAATGCCGCGGCGTACATGGGAACGGAACTGCGAAATCCGGCACGCACCCTGCCGTGGTCTCTCTTGCTCGGTACGGCGACCGTCACGGTCCTTTATGTCTTGCTGAACGTCGCCTATCTCACCGCGGTGCCAACATCCGAACTGTCGGGCGTTGAGGAAGTTGGGCAGGTCGTCGGCGCGCGCATGTGGGGAACGATAGGCGGTAGCATTGTTTCCCTGCTTATTTCGCTCACTCTCGTTTGCCCGATCAGCGCCATGCTGATGATCGGTCCCCGCGTCGCCGAAGCCATGGCCCGGGATGGCTTATTGCCGGATGCATTTGCGCGTCTCAACGCCAGAAACGTACCCACCCTGGCCGTAGGTCTGCAGGCCCTGCTGGCCACGGTGATTGCGATCACGGCGTCATTCGGACCCCTCCTGATCTATATCGGATTTACGCTAAACATCTTTGCAGCCCTCACGGCAGTCAGTTTGTTCCGGCTTCGTAGAGCGGGCCGTAGCACTCACAAGGTGTGCATCGGCTATCCGGTGCCGCCGATTGTGTTCCTCGGCTTTGCCCTCTGGATGACGGTTTGGAGCATCCAGTCACAGCCGCTGGCAGCGTTGGCGGGCGTTGGGACGCTGCTGTTCGGTTTCGTGGCCTACATGCTGAGATCCCGGAACTCCCGCATTCCGGCGCAGAATGGGTCGCGTCGATGACGCTATCACCGCGCAAGGGATGGGAGAAACGAGTCTCAATACGCCAAGCGTTTTTTTGCGCCAGAGCAAGAGGGTCTCGCCGTGACTGTCTCGGGCGCATGGCGCCTGGGACAGTAGCCGCCGGTGGCAAGAGCTGGAGGGTCGCGCGTTGGGTTATTCGGGATGCAGGCTCCAACCGAGGAGCGGGATCATACTATCCGAATGGTGACAAATCGCGCAGGTCCAGACTGAATCCTACCGCTGGATGCACACCGCGTTCCGGTTTAGATTGGTATGGGAGCCGTCGAGGAGCAAATGAAGCACTAGGCAGCTGACATCAGGACGCATGTATCGGCGGCAGCGATACTCTGGCGGAGCAGATCGGCCCGGATCGGGTCAGCGACTCTGTCAGCCTGTGTCCCACCTCGAATCCGGCATCCGACGATCATGTACACGGAAAACCTGCGCCCAACATAGCGTACAGGTGAACTCCAATTGCGGTACACTCCATGAGATTCCGGGCTTATGGTTGATTCGCCCGTTCTAAGACAATCTATGCCTTGAGGAGATTGGAGATGAAAGCGTGAACGCAGGAATCCTGATCGCCGTTCTGATCTACGAGGTTGCCATCATCCTGGGTGTCGGTCTCTGGCTGGCCAGGCGGAACGCATCCCATACCCGCAAAGATGGCGATTTCGCCCTGGCCGGGCGAGACTTGCCAGTCCCCGTAGTCGCTATTACATTAGCGCTCACCGTTCTCGGCACCGCCCACATTCTGGGAATATTCGAACTCGCCTGGACTCTGGGCGCGGTCGCCATCTGGTTCAGCATCGCGCACGTCATCCTGCTCGTGATGGTGTGTCTGTCGACGGGTCTGTGGGTGCGGCGCCTGGGGCTGACGACCCTGCCCGAGATCCTCGAACACCTTTACGGGCCGGGTACGCGCCTTCTCGTTTCCTGCACCATGGCTGGCGTAGTATTCGGCATCCTGACGCTCGAGACTCAGGGTATCGGCATCATCATTGCATCCATGACCGGCTGGAGCATCCGTAACGGTGCCATGGTTGGGGCCGTTCTCGGGATCTTCTACGTGATTTTCGCGGGTATGCGGGAGGTGGGTTGGCTCAATCTGGTCAATGCGATCGTGATGTACGTCGGATTGATCCTGGCAACGATCTTTTTGGCATTCAGGCTGCCCGGCGGCAACTATGACTCGGTCGCGAATTTTTACAACTCCTCAGGCGAGGAATTCATGCTCAGCATCTACGGCACGCCCGAGATCTTCTTCAGCTTTGCGCTCGGTGTCACCATAGCGGTCGTGTTCAGTCAGGGCATTAGCCAGATGTTGATGCAGCCGTGCATGGCGGCAGAAAGTGAGCGGACGATTCGCAAGGCCCTCTGGATCGCCGCCCCGGTGAACGGCATATTCGGGGTTTTCGCGGTGGTCATCGGACTGACTGCCAAGACCATTCCGGAGTTCGCGGAGTTGGGTCCGAAAGTGGCGGCCACAGCGATGCTGGTGAACTATCTGCCTCAATGGTTGGCCGCGCTCCTACTGGCGTCATTCCTGGCGGCGATACTTTCCACTTTTGCCATGACGAGCCTCGCGCCTGCGACCATATTCGGTGTCGATATCTATAAGAATCTGTTTCGGCCTCAGGCCAGCGAGAATGACATGGCTCGGGTGATACGAATCACCATCATCGTCCTCGCTCTCATCGCCGTCGGTGTCGCGGCGTTCCTCCCACCCATACTGGCCGCCATAAACTGGCTGTTTTCGTGGCTGGTACCCGTGTTCTGGGTGGTCGTGTTCGGCTTGTTCTGGAAGCGGAACAGCACGGTTGCCATAGCGACGCTGCTGATTGCATGGACCGTCAACTCAGCCTGGTCTTTCACGCCCTTGCCTCAATTGCTGAACTTGCCCAACGTCAACAATGCCTACGTCACACTCGCAGTGACGTTCGCTGTCGGCATCGTCGGGAACCTCGTTGCCCAGGGGAAGCCCGGCTTTTTCAAGTCGGAGGAATATCGTTCTCAGTCTGAACGCGCAGGCTCTGTGCCTACGTAAGCGAGGCGGACAAACGCAGGACGTCAGGAGTAATCATCAATGTTCTGGAGCATCTTCGTCGATAGCGTCGTCTTAATGCTGGCGATTCTTGCCGTAGGCTGGGTCGTCGCCTATGTGATTGATCGCCAGGATCGTGGTCGGATCAAAGACCAGTAATCAAATACGGAGAAGACGATGGAAGAAATCGTTGTAACGAGACTGTGGATGGCTGGCGTTGTGGCCATCATGGCCATCTTTGGCGTCATCGCTCTGATCGGATACCTCCGACAAGGTAAGTAAAGAAGGCGCGAGCGATCGAGAACAGCATCATGATCGCGTCATGCGTTTCTTATTTTTCTCTATGGCAATGTTCGTCATCTGCAATCACCGGTAGCGCCTACCTCAGTTCGACGGGTGCGTGCCTCGAGCCGTCACCGCGCTGAGAATCTGGTGTCTTCACACTGAACGCTTTTCCGGCAAGGCTGGAGGCGGGTGATACCAGCTATGTTGTGCTCGAGATCGAACTTACGAGCGACTAACGGCATTCGGTAGAAAATCAACCTGAGAATCATCACGAGAGGGACATCATGCAAGTAGGATTCATTGGCCTGGGCCGTATGGGTGCAGCGATTGCCGGCCGTGTATTGAGTGGCGGCCACGACCTGGTTGTTTACAACCGCACGCGCTCCAAAGCAGACGAACTCGAGAAGGGCGGTGCCACAGTCGCCGACTCGATCGCCGGTGCATGTGTGGGCCGCGAAGTCGTCATCACGATGCTGGCCGACGACGCCGCACTGGATGAAGTGGTCCGCAACGGTATTCTCGAATCGCTGCCACAAGGCGCCATACACATACCGATGGGCACGCACGGCGTGACGGCAATGACGGCGCTTGATGCGGCCCACAAAGACGCCGGACAGGTATTGGTGGCCACGCCGGTGCTCGGCCGCCCCGATGCGGCCGCGGCAGGCAATCTCGGTCTGGTGCCGGCCGGACCCGCAGACGCAGTTGCCAGGCTCGCACCGCTGTTCGAATCGATTGGCAGGCGGACATTCGCTGCCGGTACGAATCCTGCCGGCGCCGCATCGGTCAAATTGGCGAACAATATGGTGCTTGGCTGCGCGATCGAAGCGATGGCTGAGGGTTTTGCATTGACGCGAAAGCACGGCGTGGATCCTGAGATTTTCAATGAGGTGCTGACCGATGGTTTGTTCGCCGCGCCTGCCTACAAAGTTTACGGCGGCATCATCGCAAAAGAGTCCTACGATCAAGTCGGTTTCACGACCACATTGGGGTTGAAGGACGCGAACCTGATGTTGGCGGCGGGCGAGGCGTCGCAGGTGCCTCTGCCGAGCTGCAACGTATATCGCGACCGACTGATCGGTGCCATTGCTCATGGCGAAGGCGATCTCGATTGGGCGGTCATAGCGCGTGATCAAGCCCGGTCCAGCGGGATTGAGTGAGCGTCCGTCCGGTGACCTGGAGGATCTTCGGATCACTTCGGTGCGCCCGTGGTGAAAGTCGTCAAAGCGGTAGCGGCGCTCGGTGAGCGCCTCTAGTCGGGCGGTTATGGATCGCCCTGCAACGAGCATCCGACTTCCAGCACCGGCTGCTTCGGGATCCGAATAACCTGAAATTGCGGAACAAACGAGATTCCGCAATGTCACTTCCTGAGGAGCAGAGAGAATGCACTACATCGTTTATTGCAACGACAAACCCAACCACGTCGAGAAGCGGCTTGCGAACTATGAAGCCCATAAGGCGTATCTGATGGGTAAGCCCATCAAGTTCCTGCTGTCGGGTCCCATTGTTGATGAAGGCGACCGGGAAACGATGGTCGGAAGTTTCTTTCTGGTAGAGGCGGATAACATCGACCAGGTAAAGGAATTCAACAACAACGATCCTTTCAAGGCCGCTGACATCTGGGAAACGATCACGATCAGGCCGTTTAAGTTGCGGGTCAATAACATGACCGGCGACGAGTCCGGTGCCTGAATCGGATTGATGACCGAGTTCGAGTGCCTCTGACCCAACCCGGGAGTGGGGGCGTCCCTGATTTCTCCCGATACGCAGTGCCACCCCGGCTTAGGACAGCATGGGATTGGTGCGTATCTGTGGCTATACGGCCCGCTCGAGCGGGCCTTGTGGCTCCGGTCCGTGCCCTTCCGCAGCCTCCCGGCCCGAAGCCTACCGCCTCCCGGACCCGTCGGAACGGATGGCGAAAAGGGCCACAAGTCCTGGTTTTAGGGGCCTTGCCTGCATGGCGCCCGAAAGCCCGGTGACAGATTGAGCAGAGTGTCTTTCTTTTCCAGCCATCGATTAAATCTGGTTCGGATCGAACGAGAGGAAACATGGAAGTCCTGGTAGAAATCGGCCGTATTTTATATGGCGGAGTTCTGGTGATTCTTGGATTGAACAACTACCTCAAACTGGAGGGGAAAGTTCATCTGGCCGAGACCAAGGGGATTCCGTTCCCCAGAGCCAGCGTAATCGTGTCGACCGCCGTGATCACGTTGGGTGGATTCCTGATCATGATCAATTTCTGGATCGAATTCGGAGTCTTGTGTGTCTGGGCGTTCCTGATTCCCGCGACGGTGAAAGTTCACAATTTCTGGACGCTCGAAGCCGGAGTCACAAGAGAAATCGACACGCTTCATTTCGTCAAGAACATCGCCCTGTTGGGAGCATCTCTTGCCATGCTGGCGCCCTCTTAGAACAGGCTTCTTTCGAATCGTGCTATTTTCCGTTCTCGGTATATAGAGTAAGCGAATTTGCTGATAGTATGATTTACTCTCGTCCACATGTTGCCCCTGATCGGGGCAATAGCGTTGTGTCCAATAATTGAATTACAGAATTGTTTTGGCTCCGGTTATTCAACTCACGGCTATAGGAGAGGTAGGAGAAAAATGGCGAACAAACAGAAAATAGGTTGGATCGGCCTGGGAAAAATGGGTGATCCCATGTCCAAGAATTTGATCAAGGCTGGATACCCGGTAACCGTTTGGAACCGGTCGACGGCTAAGACAGCGGCCTTAGCCGAAGCCGGCGCTCAAGTTGCGGACTCCATAGAGAGTCTGGCCTCGGAATGCGACGTTATTATTTCCATGATTTCTGACGATCCCGTTCTGGAAGCCGTTTCAATCGGGGCGGGCGGGGCGTTTGGATCGGCGAAAGAGGGAACGATATTTATCGACATGAGCACCGTTTCACCGACGGCGTCGGCGCGCGTGGCGGAGGGTGCTGCAACGGCCGGGATCCAGTACTTACGTGCGCCGGTATCTGGAAGCACCGTACTGGCGACGGCAGGTACCCTGACGATTTTCGCGTCCGGTCCCAAGGAAGCGTATGACGCATGCGTCGATATTTTCGGATCGATGGGACAGAAGTCCTTCCATGTAGGCGGTGGCGAAGAAGCCAGGTATCTGAAACTGGTCTTGAACATGATGGTGGGCTTGACTTCCGCCATGGTGGGGGAAGCGCTCACGTTCGGTAAGAAAGGCGGAATGGACTGGGAGCAAATGATCGAAATCGTGGGCAACAGCGTGGTCGCATCACCGCTGGTCGCTTATAAAGCCCAGGCCTTGAAGGACCGTAACTTCGCCCCGGCATTCACGGCGGCGCAAATGGCCAAGGACTTCGATATCGCCCTGGATACCGCCAAGGGAAATAACGTTCCACTTCCGATTACATCGATGGCTCGACAGTTCTACGGAAGTATGAAGGCCAAGGGAAAAGGAGATCTCGACTTTTTCGCTTACGTCACCGAATTAGAGGACATGGCCGGGACCGGTTCCTAGCAGCCAGTGGCATAAGTCTCAAGGGCCGCGCGGAGGGATCTTCGGGATGCAGGCGCGAAGTGAGGAGCGGAACGATGGTTTTACATCGTGACCGACGAGGAACAAAGCCTGCGGCCCGAAGCCCCCTGCGCCCAGAGGGTTACGGCCAAACGGGGCCGTCTTCGTTGTCGCCGACTCCTCGCAATGAATGAGCATTGCAGCGTCGTCGCCTCCTAGAATCCGGCCCCGTTTGGCCGTAACGCGGCCCTTGAGACTTATGCCACGGGCTGCTAGCCGGGCTGTACCCGATTGTCCGGATTGAATCCGGTTGAACGGGGCCCTGAGGGGCCTCGTTCAGAGAAGAGTATCGCCCTTACAGAGCGAGTCGCACCTGCCTCTTCCCTGCGCGCGTCGCGGGAATTATGTCGGCTTCTCCACTAAGACATACCGTCAGCGGGCGATGGCGTCTGGGCCTCGCCCTTGCCGTGCTTGCGACACTGGCGTGGGCAACTCTGCCTGTCGCGCTCGCGCTGGCTCTCGTCTACGTGGATTCCTGGACGCTGACGTGGTTTCGATTCCTTGTAGCGGCGTTGGTCCTTACCGCCTGGATCCAGAAGCGCGGGGTCCTCGCTGTTGCCAGTCACCGCACCACTCGAAGGCTATGGCTGCTTCTGTTTGTAGCCGCCGCTACCCTGACTGCCAACTACATGCTATTCATATTGGGCCTCGAACGGACGACTCCGGCGGTGGCTCAGGTGCTGATCCAACTGGCGCCGGTGTTGATGGGATTGGGAGGGATCTGGCTGTTTAGAGAACGCTACTCAAAATCCCAGTGGACAGGCTTTGGTGTTCTGGTGATCGGGTTGTTGGTGTTCTCCGGGAGGCAATTCGGATCACTTTCAGCAGGAGACCCTCGATTGTGGAAGGGCGGCCTGCTCATCGTCCTCGCAGCGATCGTCTGGGCGGTATACGCGCTGACCCAGAAGCAGTTGCTCAGAGATTATTCCTCTGTCGCCGTCATGGCGTTTATCTACGTGTTCGCCACTATCGTAATCTTTCCTGCAACGCGGCCGACGACACTTTTCCACCTGGCGCCCCTTGCCTGGCTCATCGTTGCGTATTGTGCCCTGAACACTTTGGTGGCCTACAGCGCTTTCGCCGAGTCTCTGAACCACTGGGAAGCTTCCCGGGTCAGCGCCGTCCTTGCGCTGACGCCGCTGGGTACGCTTGCCTTTGTCGTGTCCGCGGAACGCTTCTATCCGGGCGTGCTGCCGCCCGAACGCCTCGATTGGTTGAGCCTCACCGGCGCCGCGCTTGTCGTGGCGGGTTCGCTGGCCACCAGTCTTACGGGTCGAGCCCACGCAAAGCCATCAGCGTTGATCGACTGAGAATCGAAGCTCCTAGCAGCCCGCGTTGGCTGTCGTACGGACGAAATAATGACCATCGGAGATCGGACGGTTCGACGAATGAGGCTCTGGAGTCTTGACTTTAAGCCTTATCTGGCTTTTCAACATTCCAGAGTTCTTCTATTTCAGTGCCCGCATTTCGGATGATTTTTGCCAGCGGACAGAACCGCTGAAGATCGGACTTGAGTTGCTCCATCTGCTCGTCTGAGGCCGGCGTCCTCACGCTGATGGATAGCTGAATTTTCGGGTACGGCACTTCGACCTCTTCCATCAGCTGGGTGCCCCGCCGATCGAAGATTGCCTCGGCATTGATCGACACGGTTTCGTATTCGATTTTCAGATTCTTTGCACACTTGTTGCTGATAACGTTTGTGCAGGCGATGAGAGCCGACAGCAGGGTCTCAGTCGGAGTCGGTCCCATGTTGCCTCCCCCACGCTCGGGCGGCTCATCGATGACCGATCGGACGTCACGAACCGAGATTTCGGTCCGCGTGTGGGTGGCGCATCTGCCCTGGACTCTTTGAACTACAGTGCTTTTGGGTGTGACCTTCATGTCTATTATTCTGCCCCAGTTTCTTTTCCCGACGTTTAAAACGTCTGCACAGGGATCGCTAGGCCGGTCTCTCCTCAATGAGTCGTCGCAGCTCCTGCTGACGTTCGCGCGTAATCGGGTACCTCCACATCAGAAAAATCACGATGGCGTAGGCCGCCATTGGCAGCGACACGATCAAATATCGAATCCTTTCGAGCGCCTCCGCGGTATTTTCTGCTCCCAGCGCCGGATCGAATCCGAAGATCGCAAGAAACGTAAACCCGATAAAAACTGCGGCACCGGATGCCGCCTTACTGGAAAATTGCAGCAGGGCATAGTACAGCCCCATTCGGTTCGAGCCGGAGTTGACGCTGTCTTCGTCGGAAACGTCCGCCATCATCGAACGTGGCAGAAATTCGTTGGCCGAGGTGTTGACGCCGATCAGGAGGAAGGCCAGCGCCGTCATCACCGCCTGCCCCGGCGGCAGAATCAAAAGAAGAATCGGGGACAGAGCACCGAACATCACGGCGGCCTGTACGGTCCTGTGTTTGCTCCACATTTCTGAGAGCCTGACCCAGAGGGGCAGACAGATCAGTCCTCCAACGATCAGGAAGAGGAGAACCGAACCGACTTGATCTTCCAGGCCCAGGGTGTAGGACACAAAGAAAACGAAGAGCCCCTGGACAAAATAGGTCGAAAACGTGAGCAATCCGTTGGCGAACATCAAACGGAACAGCGCTGCGCTCCGAAGCACGACGACAATTCCCTTCCACGTGATCGGCGGCTGACGCTTCATCACCGGTTCCTGGATACTCATCAAACATGCGAGGACGGCCACTGGAAAGCTGAAGACTAGAAAAAGTCCGATCGCCGCTGTTCGTTCTTCATAGCTGGGAGTCCCCATCCGTTCCATTACGGCTGGGATTATGCTGACTGCGATGGCTCCGAATATGACGGCGACCTGCAACATCGCCGTGATTCGCGATCGGCGGTCATAGTCGCCGGAGAGTTCCAGCGCCCAGGCCGTGTGGCTGACAGTCGACAGCGTCCACCCGATGTACATCACGATCAACCAACCCGTGAAGTAGACGTAGCCGGCCGTCTCGGGAGGTAGATAGAGTCGGTAGAGCGAAAGCATCAGAATGGGTACTGAGATGACGAGCCAGGGCCGTCGTCGTCCCCATCGGGTTTCCAATCGATCGGCCGCAAGCCCGAAGATCGGATCGGTCACCATGTCAAATAGCTTGGCGGCGAGAAAAACGCCGCCCACGGCGGCAGCGCCTATGCCGCGAAATTCGGCATAGAGCGGAGGAAGGAAGACAAACAGTGCCGTCAGGGTCGCGTTGAGGGGCATGGCCGGCAGCGCGAACCCGGCCATTCGGAGTGGATTCGGCCTCGACTCAACCACTGGACGCCTCGCTCAAGGGAAAAAGGGGACGCAAATCTAAGGATTCAGTTAAATCGCTGTCGTCTGGCCGAACGAATCCTCAGGTGGACGTCCCCCGTCGGGACCGATCTGCTAGCCGCCCTCGGAAGAAGTGGCATAAATCTCAATGGCCGCGCGCAGGGGTCTTGGGGCCACAGGCTGCTAGTTCATCGAGTTGTACATGCCCTCGATATTGAGAGGTAACCATGCCTCGTAGTTGGCCCAATCCGAATAGGCTTCCATCGTTATGGAGGCCTGCATGTCTTCCAGAGACGAACCGGCAGCCATGCCCTCGGCGACGGCATCATGAAGATCAAGATGATACTGCCGGTACTCGGCGAGATCGGCCGTCGATCCCACAACACCGTGAGCGGGAATGACAAACTCGGCGCCAAGTGCTTCGACCGCACTCATTTCGCCTGTCCATAACTCGTGATCGTAGCCACCCATTGTCTGGAATGGAAGTCGTCCCAGGCTGATGAAATCTACGACGTAAACGGCGCTCTCTTCAGGAAAGTGGAGGACCGACATGTTGGCTGAATGCGCCGGTCCGGGATGAATCATCTCTACGCTCCTGCCGCCAAGTGTGACGGTCTGCCGGTCCGAGTAAGTCTGAGTCGGCGGATAAACCTCGCCGACGGGACCGCGTGCGACCTCCCCACCACTGAGCATTCCATTCTCATCGAAATCGAACAGATCAAAATTGTTCTGGAAGTTGCCGGTGGCCTCGGATGGTTCGATTTCACCGTTTCCGTTGGCGTCGAGTTCGGCGGCGTTCGCAGGGAGAGCCATTTCGCCCGGCGGGGCCAGCGCCGCCGGCATGTTTTCGTGGCCGACGAACTCTGCCGTGTCTGCGAAGACCTCTCCACCGGAAGCATGGTCCCAGTCAGAGTGACTGTAGAGCACGTAGCGGACAGGCTGGGCAAAGCGTTCTTCCAATTCTGCCCTGAGATACGTCGCGAAATCCCGGTTGATTGGGTCCGACATGATGATGCCTTCTTCGGTCACCAGGAACACCGTGTAGTGGTTGTCGTTCTGCGCTCGATACAGATCTCCCGTGATGTTAACGATGCTTCGAGCCGGTCCGTCGGGCTCGACCGCAGCCGGAGCCGGAGCTTCGGCTTCCGGTTCGGCCGTGGGAGCGCAGGCGGCCAACGTCAGCACGAGCGGCACGGCGCAGAGAGAAAATAAGGTTCGTTTCATCGGGGTTCTCCTTGGATCGGTCGGTTCTGAAATTCACGGGTATCCTACCCCTGCCTACAGGAGGTGTCAAACCAGACCTTCCAGTATGTTCCCTCCGGTCAACTCGCGGCCTAGAGACCGTTGCCACGGGCGGCTACGGCTCTGGCATCAGGGTGACGCGAATCCGGTCTTCCATGTTCAGGTAGTGCTGTGCGTCTTCCTGAATTGCAGAGGGCGTGAGCGCCTCTACGGACGCGGGATATGAGCGGATGCTGGCGCCCGGAACTTCGCCGCGCTGATAATCGCTGACGAGTTGACCCAGCAGGGTTCTATTTTCCTGAAATCCCGTCTCGAACGCTCGGAGGAGTGCCTGGCGGGCATCAGAAACCAGCGATTCATCCGGCGGGTCGCTCTTGAGATCTTCGATTCCATCGAAAACAGCCTGGACAAGTTCATCCGTGCGCTCTGGATCGGACCCGAACGATATGTTCAGCGTGTAGTTTTCAATCGGTTTCCAGGCTATGTTGGCGGCAACGTTAATGCTGTAGGTGCCGCCGAGTTCCTCTCGCATGCGATCTCTCAGGCGTGTCTCCAGGACCATGGCCATGGCGCGGATCCCCGTCCGTTCGGCCTGGTTACCGTAGTCGAAAGTGCCGGTGAATGCAATTCGGGTTTGACTGCGCGGTTCGATGCCCCCGTATACAGTTTCGGTGAACGTTCCCGTAGGTGTCCGAACGCCGACATCCCGCCACGATTCACTCCTGCCCGTTGACGGCAGGGCTCCCAGGTAGCGTTCCACGAGCGGTCGCATCACGTCAAAATCGATGTTGCCGACGAAGACGAAAGTGTAGTCGCCGGCATCGGAGAACCGGTCCTCATAGAAGGCCAACGATTCGTACAAGTCCGTGTCGTCGAGCAGCGCGAGTGTTGGCGGGCGATGCCGAAGATGATTCTGCGTGATAATGCGGGTGTAGGCGTCGTTGAACGCCGTCGCCGGATTCGACTCTCGATTCGCGAGCGCCTGCCGGGTTTGAGCTTCCCACAGTTCATACAGGGTGTCATCTGCACGCGGCGCGCGGAAGCGGAGGTAGATCAACTGGAACATCGTTTCCAGATCCGCGGGCGAGGCGGTACCGCTGACGCCTTCGTCGTAGCTGGAAATAAACGGGCGAACATTCGCGATTTTACCTGTGAGCACTTTTTGTAGATCGATCGCGTTGAATTCTCCGATCCCGCTGTTCGAAATCAGGGTTGCTGCCGTGCTGGCCGCGACAAAGTCTTCGTCGCTGGCCAGAGAGGTTCCTCCAGGGCTGGAGCCGCTGAAAACGATCTGGTCGTCGTCGAAATCCGTCGGCCTGAGGACGACACGGATCCCGTTCGCAAGGTCCCACTCGGTAATGTCGCCTTCGATCATGCGCGTGGCGATGATCTCCGATCCTGCCGGGATATCCGACAAGAGAGGCGCATCGCTGACCGTGTCCACATAGGCGGTGATCTCAACATCCCCCACAGCAGCGAGAACCCCGGTCAGAGCCGCTTCGTCGGGCATGACCAGACCATCCTTTTCCGGACCGGAAACGACCACAACACGATTGGCTTCATTGATCCAGTCCTGACCGATGCGGTTCACTTCATCGATCGAAATCTCGGGGACGAATCGTTGGTACAGTGCATATTCGTATTCAATACCGGGAATCGACTCGCCGCTGAGGAAAGCTCTGGTGTACTCCCGGGTGAACGCTCCGGAATCACGGTTTTCCCGATTCGTGTAGTTGCGGTCCATTCCACGCAGGAGGTCAGTTTTTTGCCTTTCCAGTTCAGAATCCGTAAACCCGAAACGGGCGACACGCTCGGCTTCCGTAAACAGAGACGCAAGCCCACTTTCGATTCCGTTTTCCAGAACCGAGGCGCTCAGGAAGTAAGCACCGACCGGACGGATCAACTGTCCCTGGTTCGAGGACGCTCTCAAAAACGGCGGATTGGGTTCTCGTGCGATTTCCGCAAAGCGGTTGTTGAGCAGGCTGTTATACAGCCGTTCCACGATCCGCTGACGGTAGCCGCCAAGGGTCCAATCGGTTTCGGGAGGCATCTTGTGGTACACCCCGACGTTCGTCGCGGTCATTTCCGGATCGGTCGCGATCGAAAACAGGGTTTCAGCGTGGTTGGGAACACTGTAAACGGTTCGCTCGCGAGGGTTCGGTGGGTTCTCAAGGTCCTCAAAGTGCCGGCGAGTGAGAGCCTCGATCTCTGATGCGTCAAAGTCGCCAACGGCTATCACCGCCATAAGGTTCGGCCGATACCAGTCGCTGTAGAATCGGCCCAGCGCTTCGTGGGAGAACGTTTCCAGGCTTTCCAGCGTGCCGATCGGCAGTCGTTCGGCGTAGCGCGATCCGTTGAAAATCACGGGGAACTGGAGGTCGCGCAGACGGGAGGCGGCGCCTTGACCCAGCCGCCATTCTTCAATGACGACCCCGCGTTCCATGTCGATCTCTTCAGGGTCGAGAGTGAGACCATGTGCCCAGTCTTCAAGGATCTGGAAAGCCGTTTCTATATATGTGGTGTTATCGGTCGGCAGTTCAAGCTGGTAGTTTGTTTCGTCAAAGGAGGTCGATGCGTTGACGCCCGGACCGAGTCGCATACCTATGGATTCCATGAATCCGATCAATTCCTGCTTTTCGAAGTTCTCTGTCCCGTTAAAGGCCATGTGTTCCAGAAAATGGGCCAGTCCAAGCTGGTCGTCGTCTTCAAGGATCGAACCCGCGTTGACCACGAGTCGCAGTTCCGCGCGGTTTTCGGGTTCCTGATTCTCCCGTATGAAATAGCGCAGGCCATTTGCGAACTCCCCAGTTATGACAGCCGTGCTGATTGGGACCCCCTGGTCTAGAGGAGCTGTCCGCGCGTCTTCAGGATCTGCCGTTCCCTGTGTCCCCTGCGTCACCTCCTGGGCGATGACCTGTGAATTCAGGAACACCGATAAAAGCATGGCCAACAGGCAAACGAGAATCCGGACGGGAACGCGGTTTTTCATCGGGAACTCCTTGTGGTCTGTCGAGACAGATCCGCCGGACGAGGCGCGGCGGTCATTAGTTTATGAAGATACTGGACGATCGATCGATTTGGATAGGGAAACATGGTGACGTGGAATCTTCGGCGCCGTCTGACCCGGTGGCTTGACAGACAGTGGCACAACCGTCCGGAAAGGGCTGATGCCATCTTCGCGGCCCGCCAAACGAACTCGACGGCAGGCCCCATCGGCGATGCCTCTGTTGTTTACCGCTCAGGGATCCGTGCTTGGAGCCGCCACTTCCTCAATTGATCCGCTCAGAGAGAAGAGCCAGACACTGTCGCCTCGCACGGATCGGGCGAAGTTATTGCCGGCCGAGTACGCAACGACATACTGTTCGCCTTCATATTCAAAGCTGCTGACCGAGGAATTCATTCCGGCACCTGTCTGGAACTCCCAGAGCAATGATCCGTCGCTCGAGTCCAGCGCGGTCAATCGACCATCGTTGCGGCCAAGGAATATCAACCCGCCTGCCGTAGCCATGGATCCACTGTAGCAACGGTCCCGCAGGCGCTGCCGCCAGACGATCGTGTTGGTACGCATGTCCATGGCAGCAAACACACCGGAAATATGGTCGGGTACCGTGCCGAACTCCCCACCGATAAACTGTTCGCCCAGCTCGGGAGGCAGGTCGTTATCCGTGGTCCCACCGCTGAAGAATGACATACGATCGGTCGCACATATGTAGAGATAGCCGGTCTCGGGATCGTAAGCGCTGCCCGCCCAGTTGGCGCCGCCGCCATGACTCGGTTTGACGACAACGCCCTCGTCGAAGAAGGGTGTGAATATGCGCCCCTGGTTCACGAGTGGGGGATAGCCTTCCGGCCCAATCTCGACGTGCTGCGGAACGAAGGCATCCCCTCTCGGGTAGGGTTGGGTGGCTGCGGTGGCTTGCCGGGGCTCCTGCGGCACCGGACGCTCATCGATTCCGATCAGCGGTTCACCCGTCCTCCGGTCCAGGATGTAGACCCAGCCCGTCTTGCTGGGCTCCGCCAAGGCCTGCCGCACTTCACCGTCGATCTCGAGATCGAAAAGCACAACGGGGTTCGGGGCGTCGTAATCCCAGATGTCATGGTGGACCTGCTGGAAATGCCAGCGGTACTCGCCGGTATGTGCATCGACGGCGACGATGGAGGTCGCGAAGAGATTATCTCCGGGCCGTATGCTGCCGTTGAAGTCCGGGCCGGGATTGCCCGTCGAGAAGTAGATCATGTCGAGCACCGGGTCGACAGCCGGTGTCTGCCAGACGGTCGCGCCACCGTACAGATAGACGTCGCTGTCGGCAGGCCAGGTGTCGTGCCCGATCTCGCCGGGACCGGGAATGGTATAGAAAGTCCAGACCAGGGAACCGTCCGCTGCATCATAGGCTTTAACACGCCCGCGAACGCCGTACTCGGCACCCGCAAAACCTGTAATGACGAGGCCATCGTAGTAGAGTGGGGCGCTGGTGATGCTGAAACCGTCTTGCCAGCGTTCGGCCTGGGTCGACCAGACGACGGCACCCGTCTGCTGGTCCAACGCGATCAGCTTTCCATCCAATTGTCCGACAAAGATTTTTCCATCGCCCATTCCCAGGCCGCGGCTGGTCCAGCCGCAGCAAATGGTATCAATGGTCTGATCCAGGTTCGCTTCGTAGTTCCACAACAGATCGCCGGTTTCCACCGATGTGGCAAACACGTCATCAGCGCCGGTGACGACATAGACCACACCGGCGTACACGAGCGGTTGGGCCTCGCCGGAGTACTTGTCGCCCACACCGGACCCGCCGAGTCGTGTCCGGGAGACGCCTTTCAATTCGGACACGTTACTCCGGTTGATCTGATCGAGGGGCGAGTATCGCTGGTTGTAAACATTGCCTCCGTTCGTGACCCAGTCCGCGGTGGGCAGCGCGACCAACGTGTCCCCGGAGAATGCGGGAGCGGGTGTGATCTGTGAATGAGCTCCCTGGGGGGCCAGACCGAGGACGAGACTGGTGCAGCATACAACGGCGGTCCCGACCAGTGATTCTCTGCTTAGAAGTTTTCGAAGAATCCGGTGCGTTTGTAGAAACATTGTTAGACTCCGCTTGTCTTGGTGCCCTGTCGCTGTTGGGCGCATGGGCTTGCTGCGCGCTATTCTAATCTTTGCGGCTCCATCCTCTCAAACTCGACCCCCTGTCGCCACATCTACAGCCGCAAAGACCCGGCGATCCAGAATTCAGCCGTTCTCAACTGTGTTTCTGTTCGAAGTGATCAGTCAGCATCCGGGGCATCAACGATGGCGGCTGACGAAGCGACCCATTCGCTCGATCGCTTCTTCGATGTCCTCGACGCTTACCGCATAGCAACAACGGACGAAGCCCTCACCGGCAGGACCGAACGCGTTTCCGGGCACCACGGCCACCTTCTCTTCGATCAGAAGTCGCTCGGTGAACTCCTCAGAGGTCATGGTGGTGGACAGGATGGACGGGAAAGCATAAAAAGCGCCCTGTGGTTCGTTCGGCTCGAGGCCGATCTTCTTCAGGCCGTTGAGCAGCAACCTGCGGCGTTGGCTGTAGGCTGCCAGCATTTTCTGAACGTCCGGTTCCCCGTGGCGTAAGGCTTCTACGGCGGCGGCCTGAGCCGAGGTCGGTGCGCACATCAGTGTGTATTGGTGTATTTTCATCATCGCAGCGATAAGATCGTGGGGTCCGCACACGTATCCGAGCCGCCAGCCCGTCATCGCGAATGCCTTCGAGAAACCTCCAACGGTGACCGTGCGCTCGTTCATTCCGCGGATTGCGGCGAAGGGCACGAATGGTTCGTCGGTATAGACAAGCCTGTCGTAGATCTCATCGGAAACGACGAGGAGATCGTGCCGTTCGGCCACCTCTGAAATGCCCTCGAGAGTCTTGCGACCCAGCAACGCGCCCGTCGGGTTCGAGGGATTGTTCAGCAGCAGCACCCGGCTCTTGTCGGTGAGGCGGGCGGCGATGTCGTCGGGCTGAAGACAAAAACCGTTTTCCACTCGAGTGGGTACCGTCACAGACACGCCACCGGCGAGATGAATGATCGGAGAATAGGCCACGTAACCCGGATCCGCGCTGATTACCTCGTCTCCGGGGTCCAGGGTGGCGCGCGTGACGAGGTCGATCGCCTCACTCGCGCCCACAGTAATCAGAATTTCCGACTTCGGATCGTATCGCAGGCCGTACAAACGCTCCAGGTAAGCGGAAAGTTCGCTTCGGAGTTCCATCGTTCCGAGGTTCGAAGTGTAGTAGGTGTGACCGCCTTCCACCGAGTAGATAGCGGCTTCGCGCACGTGCCAGGGCGTGACAAAGTCGGGTTCGCCAACTCCGAGCGAAATGATTCCGTCCGTAGAGGCGATCAGGTCGAAGAAGCGTCGCAGGCCCGAAGTCGGAATCTCCTGAACTCGTTTGGAGAGCCGATGTTTGGTAATGGGCTTCGCCGGTTGGCTCTGCGAAGAAAAGGCTATAGGTCGTTTGGCCATGGTCAAATCGCACTACATCGAAAAGGGTAAACGCTCGTGGTCGCTGTCGTCACCCGCGATCAGGGTTCCGTCTTCCTTGTAGCGCTTCAGGATGAAGTGCGTGTTGGTTCCCTGGACCGCATCCATCGCCGAGAGCTTGCTCGAGACGAAGTTAGCGATGTCGTACATACTCTTCCCAACAACGTGGATCAAAAGATCATAGTCTCCCGAGACCAGGTGCATGGCCCGCACTTCGGGGAACCGCGCGATACGGCTGGCCATGGCATTGAAGCCAACATCCCGCTGGGGAGTCATCCGCACCTCTATCAGGGCCGCTACCGGGCCTTCACCGGCCTTGTCCCAGTCCACCTGAGTCTTATAGGAAAGTATTCTGCGGTCTTCTTCCGCTTCTGCTATCAGACGGCGGACTTCGTCCACTGAACGACCGGTCAATCCGGCGATCCGCTCGGCGGTAGCGCGGGCGTCGCCTTCGAGGATGCGGAGTATGTCTTCCATAGGCCTCTTAGAGTATCGATGTGCGCCAGAAAGGGTCAACGGGAGAATCCGCACTGCCGGTCCTGCTGTGTACCCGGATGCACGGTTTGTGGCCGGACTCACCCCAAAGTGGTGCCGTCTATTTCAGGACGCAAATTTCGTCCAGGGTTTTCTTCCGCAATGCGGGTACACGGGCTCCATCGGCAGGGTATCCAACCGGCAGAAGGACAAACGGCGTCTCGTTTTGGGGGCGACCCAGTATTTCCCGTAGAAAACCCATTGGGCTTGGCGTGTGTGTCAGAGTGGCCAACCCTGCGGTGTGCAGGGCCGCCAGGAGTATTCCTGTTGCGATCCCAACCGACTCCATGACGTAGTAGTGCTTCTTCTTGAACACCCTCTCTCTGGTCGCATCATTCAAACCGTAGTCGATTCTGAAAACGACGATTAAGTGGGGCACGATCTCCAGAAACTCTTTGTGCCAATCGGTCCCGAACGGCGAAAGATCCTCCAGCCACTTTTTTGGAAAGCGCCGCTCGTAGTTTTCACGTTCTTCGTGTTCGGCAGCCAGGCGGATTTGGTGCTTGATCTCTGGATCGGAGACAACGACGAACCGCCAGGGCTGCATGTTGGCGCCTGAGGGCGCCGTGCCCGCAATGCGAATGCAGTCCTGAACCAGCGAGAGCGGCACGGCTTGGGGTGAAAAATCCCGGACGCTCCGACGGCGACCAAGCAACGCACTCAACTGGCGCAGTTTTCGCTCGCCCAAACCAGGCTGGGGTTTTTCAAAACGAAGCGGGATGAAGCCCACATCATCGGAGTGGGTTTGACCTTCGGATCTGGGTTCCATCGGGTACCTCAGCGAAGCGGGCCGCCGATTGAGTAAATCAGCGTCGCCCTGGATTTTTCAGATTGCTCGTGGTTGCAACACGAATGTCTATAGGGTTCGTTGAATCTGTGTCATCCACTGCCCGGACCGACCGATCCAACAGTGATACCATGCGTAAAATTGACTCGCCCGGAAGAAAATCATCATGGACCGCCCCGCTCCCGATAAGAATGGCACACGATCCGTCGTCCTGGCGACCCACGGAATGGTGGCCACCAGCCAGCCGCTGGCCTCTTCGGCGGCGCTCGCCGTTCTCCTGGAAGGTGGAAACGCAGTGGACGCCGCCATCACCGCCGCCGCGGTACTAAACGTCGTTGAACCTACGATGACGGGGATTGGGGGCGACATGTTTGCCCTCCTTTTCATGCATGAAGACGGCCGTCCGGTCGGCCTCAACGGCAGTGGCTGGTCCGGGGCCAAGTCGACCCTGGACTATCTCGGCACACACGACATTGCTTCGCTCGAAGGAATTCACATGGTCACTGTCCCGGGGGCCGTTGCGGGTTGGTTCAAACTTCACGGGCGCTATGGCACGTTGCCCATGTCACGCATCCTTGCTCCGGCAATCGATTACGCGGAGAACGGTTTTCCGGTTTCCCAGATTATTGCCGTTCAGTGGGAGGAATCCGAGGACTTACTGCGGTCGAACGATGCTGCCGCACAGACCTACCTGCGCGGAGGAAACGCTCCGCGCCACGGGGAGTTATTCCGGAGTCCCGGTCTTGGCGCGAGCCTCCGTCAGATATCCGATGGTGGGCGCGATGCTTTTTACAAGGGTGACATCGCTCACACCATCGTCGGTACGTCCGAGGAGTTAGGCGGCTTTTTGACCTTCGCCGATTTCGAAGATTTCGAGGCCGATTGGGTCGAGCCGATATCGACGAGGTATCGGGGTTACGAAGTATGCGAGATGCCACCGAATACCCAGGGAATTGTGGCGCTGCAGATGCTGAATGTAATGGAAGGCTTCGACCTCCGAGCGATGGGTCACAATTCGGCGGCCTATCTCCATACCCTCGTCGAAGCCAAGAAACTCGCGTTCGCCGACCGGGCCCGATATATCGCGGACCCCGACCACGTGTCCGTACCGACGGATCGGTTGATTTCCAAAGACTACGCCACGACTCGAAGGAGACTGATCGATTCAGACCGGGCGCGAGAGGACTGTACTGCGGGGGTTACGGCTCCCGGCGACACGGTATACCTGACCGTGGTCGATCGTGACCGCAACGTCGTGTCCTTTATCAACAGCTTGTTCGATTCGTTCGGTTCCGGAGTCGTCGCCGGCGGGACCGGTATATGTCTGCACAGCCGTGGCCGTGGGTTTTCAACCGAAGCCGGGCACCCCAACGTCATCGCGCCCCACAAGCGCCCCTTCCACACGCTCGTTCCGGCGCTAGTTCTCAGAGAGGGTCTACCCTATTTTTCATTCGGAGTTGTGGGTGGCGATATGCAGGCGCAGGGTCACGCGCAGGTGTTGGCCAACCTCATCGACTTTGGAATGGATCCTCAGCAAGCCGGAGAGGCCCCCCGCTTTCGCCACTCCGACCCCGGTCTGGCGCTGGAATCCTCCATCGGTGAAGATGTCCGGAGCGGACTCGCTCGTCGCGGGCACGCATTAATTGATGAGGCGCGTATCTTTGGTGGGTTCCAGGGAATTCTGATTGATCCCGCAACAGGAGTGCTATCCGGCGGCTCCGATCCCCGGAAAGACGGACTTGCCATCGGCTGGTAAGGCCGGCTGCTACTTCAGCCTGCGGTCGGGGTGCTGAGAGGGGCAGCGATTCCGGAACCGGATCGATCGGTCAGCCACGCATTGCGCCTTGATCCGGCCGCGAAGTCTGTCGGGAAATGATCGCCGTCACCGGCAGTCGGTTCGCTCCAGGAGCGGGTGAATTAGGGCGCGCCGTCAGTCGGGTCCGGTCACGGACCGGACCCGCGGTTGATGCGAGTCCACGACGGTTTCATTGACACCCGTTTGCCGTCGGACGGATAATGAATACACCGTGAAACCCGTCACCTCTTGCACGACTTCCCTGGCAGCGCTGATCCTTATGTTGTCAACGATGGCTTTCGCCCCGTTTTCGCATGTGCATTCCGAGCAGGAATATCACGGTTCCGGAGATCCGCACGGATTCCAGGTGCACTCGCATTTTTCGTTTACTGGCCCGGGTACGGGAGAACCGGATGCACCCCTGGTTGGTGTTTCGCCGCACGACGGGCATGACATCGATCTATTTCTATCGCTTGCCGCGAAGCCCTTACCCGTAGCTGAATCAATCCAGTCGCGTGCGGACCTGAGTCCCCAGGTTCGGACGAGCGAACGCCTGGGTGCCCGGCGGCCGGAACGAGCCCGTGCGCCCCCGATGGACCGGTTGTCCCCGCGCGCTCCCCCAGCATAGACCCCCCAAGACGCAGCGCGTCCGCGTTGACGTGCGTCAAAGCACCATGGACGCATCAAGTTTCGCATCTGACAGACAAAGAAGGACGATAGTGAAAACCAGAAACCTGTTCCACACGGCCCAAGCCTGTCCTGCACTGTTGGTTTCGTGTGCTGTCTTTCTGGCAGGATGTACAACGCCCGCAACCATGGAAGAGGCAATCGAAACCGAGGTGCTGGCGCGGACCGCGTTCACCGATCGGATCGAGAATTTCTTCGAGTACGATCCCCTGAGATCGGGTGAGACGAGCGCGTTTCTGATCCACCTGACCGATCTTGTGGATGGTTCTCCGGTGTCCGACGCCGAGGTTCAGTTATCGGTCCGGGCACCCGGTGCCGGAGACGAAGTCGCGGGGACGACGGCCCTGGTTGGACGGGTCACGGGGATCTACGTCGCCGAGTTGACGGCACCGACTCCCGGAGTTTACGACATCGGGTTTCGGGTTCAGAATGATCGGATCGACGAGTCGATGATTTTAAGCGGATTCGAGGTTGAGTGAGACGTATGCGGACTGGAGGAACAGACGACATGACGGATTCCAATGTATCTCGGCGCCGGTCTGGACCGGCATGGATTGCCTTGATGGGTGTCGTGATTCTGGCGCTGCTGGTGACACTCTACCGGAATCAGGCGGAGGCACTCATCGGGGAGGAAGCGCCCGTCGAAACCGCTGCGAACGGAACTGTAACCTTCTTAATGGAGCAGCAGTGGCTCATCGGCATGAAGCTCGCCGCTGCCCGCCGTCGAGACCTCGCGCCTCAGGTTCGCGCGGTTGGCCGCATCGTACCCGCAGACAATTACACGGCGATGATATCGTCTCCGGTGACCGGGCTGCTTCGGGACGCAAACCTGCCGGTTCTGGGCCAACAGGTGCGTGCCGGCCAGAACGTCGTGACCATTGAGCAGATGCCTGAGGTAGCGGACGCGGCGCAGGCCGTCGGGCTTCGCCTGGAGGCCGTCCGAACCGAGTCGGAACGTCGTCGACTGGAGCAGTCCATCAGCGAGTCCCGGATTCGCCTGCGCCAGGCCGAGCGGGAATGGACCCGCGCGAGACGCTTGCATGAAGAAGAGTTGATGGCACTGCAGGAGGTCGAGGCTGCGGAAACCGAATACGACGCCGCAGAGTCCGTCGTTGACTCCTATGTCGAGCAGTTGGCCGCGCTTGTTGAGGCCCCGAATCTGGATACCGCCATTCGAACCACGACATCGCACCAGGTACTTTCCGCTCCGATATCTGGACGCGTCAACCAGATCTTCAAAGACGTGGGTGAACTGGTTCAACCCGGAGAGCCGGTGCTCGATATCGTGAACCTTGATGTGGTGTGGGTCGAAGCCCCGATCTTTGAGAAAGACCTCGCGGCTGTGCTCGACACCGGCGAGGTAATCTTCGAGACGATCGCATATCCGGGCGTCGAATTCGTAGGTGAACTCGTGGATGTGAGTGCACGCATTGACGAGGAAACCCGAACGGCAACCGTGATGTTTTCGATACCGAATCGGGATGGCCGGCTTCGGATTGGTATGCAGGCCAATATCCGGTTGGCTGCTGGACCGCCGCAGGACGTCGTTTCAATTGCGGCTGAAGCCGTTCTGGAACACGAGGGTCGGAACATCGTTTACGTCCTGCTTTCGGGTGAAGAATTCGAACGCCGAGACGTCATTCTGGGGGACCGATACGGCGATGAAGTGGCGATACTGTCCGGCGTGGAGCCCGGGGAGCGTGTCGTAACCCAGGGAGCATACCAACTGAAGCTTCAGGAGCTTCAACCGGCCGACCCAGGCGCCCACACCCACGAGGTATAGAACGTAAAGTCAACTGAAGGAGACATCCGGAACGCCGAAACCGACGCTAACAAGCCCCCGGCGTGGGGGGACTGGCCGGCGCAGTAGTTCCCGGGACTGCGGAGCCGCAGAGACGTGAGTGTATTCCGAAGTGGAGGAGTGATCGTGGCCGGTGGGCCCGACGCTAATTAGCTCCAAGCGTGGGGGGACCGGCCGGCGTAGTAGTTCCCGAGACTGGGGAACTGCCGAGACGTAAGTGCACTCTGAACTGAAGGAGTGATCGTGGCCGGTGGGCCCGACGCTAATTTATAATGCTCGATCGAATTATTCAGTGGTCCCTGGACAATCGTCTGCTGGTGATCTGTGGAGCGATCGGCCTCCTTGTTTATGGCGGCATCGTCGCAGCCCGGACCCCGATCGACGTCTTCCCTGATCTGACTGTCCCCACCGTAACTGTCCTCACCGAGGCGCACGGCCTGGCGCCGGAAGAAGTGGAATCCCTGGTTACGGTACCGCTCGAATCCGTCCTGAACGGGACATCGGGGGTGTTTCGTGTCCGTTCGAATTCGGCGGTGGGGCTCTCGCTGATCTTTGCCGAGTTTGAGCTCGGCACCGACATTTATCGAGCCAGGCAACTTGTCACCGAGAAACTCCAGCAGGTGGAATTGCCCGAAGGTGTCGCGCCGCCCGTGTTGGGCCCGATCTCTTCGACGATGGGCGAGATCATGCTCGTTTCAATGAGCGCTCGCGGCGAAACATCCAACATGGATCTCCGTTCGCTTGCGGACTGGGTCGTAAGGCCCCGACTGCTCGCGATTACAGGTGTATCGCAGGTCATTGTCATCGGAGGCGACCTGAAGCAATACCAGGTGATCGTGGACCCGGCGAGACTCCTGGACTACGACCTGTCCCTCGAAGATGTCGGTCACGCGGTCGCCGAGGCCAATGCCGTCAGCCCCGGCGGA
The DNA here is from genome assembly GCA_965263045.1 of Terriglobia bacterium. GTDB lineage: Bacteria > Acidobacteriota > Terriglobia > 20CM-2-55-15 > 20CM-2-55-15. The sequence goes on along the minus strand of CBDHGK010000041.1, from coordinate 398,273 downwards.
TTCATGGAACGTACCAACGAGGAATTCCTGATCCGCGGACGCGGGCGCGTCGGTCAAATTGAAGATCTGGGTCAGTCGGTTGTGACGATCCGTGACGGCCGTCCTGTCCTGATCGAACAGGTGGCCGAGGTCCGACTGGGCGCTGCGATCAAGCGGGGCGACGGAAGCTTCAACCAGGAACCCGCGATTGTCGTCACAATCAAGAAGCAGCCGAACGCCAATACGCTCGAACTGACCGAGGAAATCGAAACGACGCTAGCATCACTCCAGCGGACGCTGCCCGATGATGTTTCGATCGATGCGGAGGCTTTCCAGCAAGCCAGTTTTATCGAACTTGCGGTGGGCAATGTCCGTCGCGCACTGATCGAAGGCGGCGTGCTGGTCAGTGTCGTGCTGTTCCTCTTTCTCTGGAACTTCAGAACGACGTTTATCAGCCTGACCGCCATCCCGCTGTCTTTGCTGACCGCGATCCTGGCGATGAACTACTTCGGAATCAGCATCAACACGATGACGCTGGGAGGACTGGCGATCGCAATCGGCGAACTGGTGGACGATGCGATCGTGGATGTCGAGAACGTTTTTCGACGCCTGAAACAAAACGTCGACTTGGGGAATCCGGAGAAGGTTTCGACGGTCGTTTTCAGAGCGTCCAGCGAGATCCGGAATTCCATCTACTATGCGACGTTGATCATCATTCTGGTGTTCCTGCCCTTGTTTTCGCTCGCGGGATTCGAAGGGCGTATGTTTGCGCCACTGGCCTTCGCCTACATATTCTCAATAGCAGCCTCACTCCTGGTTGCGCTTACTGTTACGCCAGTTTTGTGTTTCTTGCTGCTCGGCCGGTTTGCCCGAACGCAAAGTACGGGTGATTCAAGATTGGTGGCATTCAGCAAGCGGCGATACAGTACGGTGCTTGGGTGGGCGCTCACCCGCCCGTTCGAAGTAATCGCCGTGTCAGTCCTGCTCCTGGTGACGTCGATCGCTTTGCTTCCCCTGACAGGGCGTGAATTTTTACCGCCTTTCAACGAAGGCGCGGTGAATATTAACGTGACCCTGCCTCCGGGGACGTCGTTAGAGGAATCCAATCGCATCGGCAACGTTGTCGAAGGGGCGTTGCACCAGATTCCCGAGGTGGTCTCGACCACACGACGAACCGGACGTGCAGAACTCGACGAACATGCCGCGGGAGTCAATGCCAGCGAACTGGAGGTCGTCATCCGGCCGTCTGAGCGATCGCAGTTCGAAATCATGGATTTGGTGCGGGCGGGCCTGGCTCCCATTCCGGGTGCAGCGTCGGAAGTAGGGCAACCAATATCACATCGCATCGACCATCTGTTGTCCGGTACGCGGGCCCAGATAGCGATAAAGTTGTTTGGCCCCGACCTGCCGATCTTGAGAAACAAGGCTGAAGAAATACGGGCTGCGATCGAAAACGTTCCCGGTGTCGTCGACTTGCTGGTCGAACCCCAGGTCGGTGTGCCGCAGATTCAGGTGAACATCGACCGTACCAATGCGGCCGCAGTCGGTCTTTCGGCCGGTGATCTGACCGACGCTGTGGAAACTGCTTTCAACGGTCGGGTTGTGGGTCAGGTCCTGGAGCAACAGCGAAGCTATGACCTCATTCTCCGCCTCGAAGACGAAGCCCGCGAATCCGTCGATTCAATTCGGAACACCCTGATTGCAACGCCGATGGGTGCAAGGGTACCCATCGCACAAGTAGCCGATGTCCGTTCCGACCAGGGACCGAACACCATTAATCGGGAGAACGGACAGCGCCGGATTATTGTCCAGTCCAACGTCTCGGGAAGGGATCTGGGCAGTGTGATCGATGACGTTAGAGCGGCCATCGGCAGAGAAGTGGCCCTTCCCGAAGGCTATTTCGTTCAATATGGGGGCCAGTTTGAGGCACAGGAACAGGCGTCGCTGAGGATCTTCTGGCTGTCGCTGGTTGCGATCGGCGGGATATTCCTTCTCCTGTTTGTGGCGCTGAAGTCCTTGCGTGCCTCATTGCTCGTGATGGTCAATCTGCCCTTGGCACTCATTGGTGGTGTCCTGATTGTGTTCCTGTCCGGCGGGACGCTTTCGGTCGCCTCGCTCGTCGGGTTCATTACGCTGTTTGGGATCGCCACGCGCAACGGCATCATGCTGGTCACCCATTATCGTCATCTGATCGGCCAGGGCGTGGCCTTCCGCCAGGCGGTCATTCAGGGTTCGATGGAACGATTGAGCCCGATTCTGATGACGGCGCTTGTCACCGGCGTCGGCCTGATACCGTTGGCTTTGGGCGTCGGGATCCCTGGACGGGAGATTCAGCAGCCGATGGCTGCCGTGATCCTTGGGGGCATGCTGACTTCAACTTTTCTCAACATGATCGTCATACCGACGCTGTATTTAAAGTACGGGCGTCAGGAAGAGGAAGTGTGGGAAGAGGGCTGGTCCCAGGGCGCCGACGCGGCTCCGGCCGGAGACTGATTTACAGAAGGGAGATGTGAATGAAGCTTGGTATCCACGTTGTCAGCTTCACCTGGCCCGACAGCCCGCAGAGCATTGCACCGACGCTAGGGCGGGTTGCGCAGACGGCCGAAGAGATCGGGTGCTCTTCGGTATCGGTCATGGACCACTATTTTCAGATGGATTTCCTGTTTCCGGCCGAACACGAAATGCTGGAGGGATATACAACGCTCGGCTTTCTCGCCGCATGCACCGAACGGGTTCAGTTGCGACTTCTCGTAACCGGCGTCACCTACCGCCCACCGGGCCTGTTGGCCAAGATCGTCACCAGCGCTGATGTCCTGTCCGGCGGGCGGGCCGAGCTGGGAATTGGAGCGGCGTGGTATGAACGGGAACACGCGGGTCTGGGCGTGGCGTATCCGCCTATTTCGGAGCGATTCGAGCGTTTGGAAGAAACGCTTCAGATCTGCCGGCAGATGTGGAGTGATAACGATGGACCTTTTGAGGGCAAGCACTACCAGCTCGCCGAAACACTCTGCTCTCCACAGCCGATCAGCAAACCGCATCCGCCCATCATGATCGGAGGTGGCGGTGAGCGGAAAACGCTGCGGCTTGTGGCCCGCTATGCCGATGCCTGCAACCTCATCACCGAGACCGCCGACGAGGCGAAGCACAAGCTTGAAATACTTCGTCGACACTGTGAGGACGAGGGCACCGACTATGACGCCATCACGAAGACCATTCTCTATCGAGGACAGGCCCTGGGCGACGGCAATCCGGCCGCATTCGTCGAGGATATGAGAGTTTACGGTGAACTCGGCTTTGAAGAGGCATACGTGGTCCCGATGGGCGATCCGGTCGCTTTCGTCGAGCAGATGCGGGGACAGCCGATGGAAGATCTTGCCGGGATCTAGCAGCCCGTGGCATAAGTCTCGAGAGCCGCGCGCAGGGGTCTTCGGGTAGCAGGCGCGAAGTGAGGAGCGGAACGACGTCTTTTCGTCGTGACCGACGAATGACAAAGCCTGCGGGGCGCCTGCAGCCTCCGTTTGAAACGTCGGTGGCCCCCCTGCGCCCAGAGGGTTACGGCGAAACGGGGCCGTCTTCGTTGTCGCCGACGCCTTGCAATGAATGAGCATTGCAGCGTCGTCGCTTCCTAGAATCCGGCCCCGTTTGGCCGTAACGCGGCCCTTGAGACTTATGCCACGGGCTGCTAGCCCCAAAACAAGCGCATAACCAGTGGACAAACGGCCGGTTCACGGCCGTAAAATTGGAGGCATAAGCTCCCGTTCCCAGATCGCTTTTTCCAGGTATGCGGTTCGTGTTGTATCTGTTTCAGTTGCCGCCTCGCCGTGTCTGTTTGAAGGGTTGAAAGAAACCGGGACCTCGACCGCCCGGGCTCAGATCCATGATCGGGTCAGCATCGCAGAGGTTGACGCAACACATCCACGGCACGAAACAAGACTGGCAACCACGGGTTCCAGGCCATCAGCCGGAAGACGATGCGCCGACCAGTACGCACGAGCTGGCAAGGCACGAGCATGAAGGCGTTCAGGAACGTTTTGAACTCCATGCGTAGCACGGTCTGCTTCTCGGCCTGATACTTCTGGCCCCAACGTCCGGTTTCGGGCAGCAATAACGCAAACCACGCCTTCAGTGTCCAGGCCAGTGAGGCCATCACCATGTAGGCCCAGTTGCTGGTCTGATCCCCGACCGGCATCCCCAAGGCGTGTACGCCGTTCTTGAGCTGCTCAATAAGATTCTCTTGATTGCACCGTTGATTCGCACGCATCACGATCTGGTCCGCAGGATCCGCACGGTTGGTAATGTAGAAGAAGTACCGGATGTCGTCGAACAACACCTGCTCCCCTTTGGCCACCGACAGATTCTTTCGCACCACAACGACGCGGTAGTCCCGATCGCAGGCTCCGGGCCGATACGCAAACTCGGCCACATCCTCGCCCCGCAAGCGGATATTCTCAAAGTCACGCTCCCGAACGATCCGTTCCTTGACCTTGTCGGGACGCTGGCGGGGTTGGCTGGCTACCTCGTACTTGGCGGGACGTTCCAGGCGCGCCCAGCAGTCCGGCTCCAATTGGTCGGCCCGGGCCACCAGGTTTTTCATCGCGTCGATGCCGAAGATGAAGCCCACGCCCTGGTCGTCCCATCCATCCAAATACCGGGTCTGGCTGAAGTCGGTGTCCCCGCGCAGCAGGATCTGATCGAACCCCGCACGCTGGCACAACGCGATTGCCTGATCGAACCGTTTGGCCGCTCCCTCATGCGAGGGCCGGTTGCCGCTCCGGTTCACCAGGTATAACGGTTCGGCCGTGTTCGCCAGCGAAATCAACAGTGGGTGATAACCCCATGTCCCGTCGTAGGCCACGTCCATCCCGTCTTTGCATTCTCCGGTGGTTGGGGCCAATGTCCCGTCCGCCTCCAGAACCGCTTCCTCGAAAAACGCATCGGGCTGCTGGCGCCAGACTTTCAGCCGCACTTTATTGAACGTGTCCATCAGCGACTCCACGTCGTCTTCCTCAAATCGCCGGCAGAAGTCTCCCGCCGTGGTCGGATCCGGAATCCGCTGTGCTCCCAACGCGTCCAGATACACTTCGTCATTGCGCCGCAGTTCGATATCTTCCATACACGTGCCCCCACTCAACGCGTTGTAGGCGATGTTCAACACGTGATCCGATTCCTGGTAGGGCAGATGCCGCTTCAGCACATGCACGTCCTTGTCGATGGCTTCGATCAGTCCGGTCCGCCGCGCCACCTGATGCATCATTCCGATGCCGCCCACCGACAGACCCCTCATCCGGTCTCCCATCTCGTACCGGATGTTGCGCGCCGACAGCATCGGCTTCGCCTGATCTTTCCAATTCCGATCCCCAAGCCGACGCTCAATTCGCCGCTTGCGGTTCCTCATGTTCTTGCGCGTATAATCGTTCATCTGAAATGCCTCCTTCTCCAAAGAATCTGTCCAAGGTTTTTTTCGCACGGAGAGGGGGCATTTCGGGTACTTCGGCGGTTATTCCACTTTCAATTCCTCATCAATCACGCTTGTTCAGGGGCTAGCGCTAGGAACTGCGATTCACTTGAGTCGCGTGCGGCCCCGAACAGGGGCCGCACCTGGAACCGTTCCGGGCCTGCCAGTCGACGACGTTGCCCCGACGGTCCAGCTCGAACGAGCAGCAGTCGTTCAGTATTTGTTTGAGCTTTTCGCGGCCGCGACGAACTCGCGATTTAACGGCACTCAATGACAGGCCCAGCTGTCGGGCGATATCTCTCTGGGACAGATCTTCCAATTCATAGAGTTTCACGGTATCGCGGTAAGATTCTGGAAGACGCTCGATCGCGCCGGGTATCCACGCGGAAACAACTCGATTGAAATTGTGGATTTCAGAATCGGATGGGGGGTCCATCGCGGGTTCAGAGGGCCTTTTCCTGGACCTGTAGTGATCTGCGATCACGTTATGTGCGATCTGAAACACCCAAGCCTGTAAGCGTGCTTCATCCTCAAGTGTGCCCAGCTTTTTGTGGATTCGCAAAAACGTTTCCTGCAATAAATCCGAAGCGGTCGGGTCGTCATCAACGCGCGCACGTATGAAATATCGGAGCCGGGAGCTCAGAAGCTCCCAGACTTCTTCCGTAGCGATCGTAGCGCTCATATACACCTCGCGAGAAAGGACGGCAAAGAGCTTTTACACGGTGGCACAACACGCACTCGCGGTGTTGTCCGTCCTCTGGCAGCATTCAGAGTCGGTGTCCATTGCGTGTTGGGCATCATCATCTGTGACGACGAACACTTCCCACTGGTTTCCGTCCGGATCATGAGTCCAGACCTTATTCTGTATGGAGTAGCAGCAAGTGGTCTGTTCCTCGACCCTGACATCCAGCCCCGCTTGTTGGAAGCGACTTGTGGCTTCATTGACCCGGGCCGAAGATCGGACCTGAATTCCATAGTGGGTCGGACGTTTATCCATCATTTCAGCGGAACCCGCTATTTGATTCAAGGACAAATTGAGCGCGGGATCCACGGTCTCGAACTTGGCATATCCGGGGCGTTCTTTGGTCGGGCCTTGCCCAAGAAGGGTCTGATAGAATCGTCGGGCCTTGTCCAGGTCTCGAACTGCGAGACCGATGTGGATGCGTGAGTCGCCTGGGAAGTCGAGGGCGGTTTCAATATTTTCGTTCATCTTTGTGTTCCTCCGTCAAGTCGAGAAGATATGTTTGCTTTCTCAATAGCAAAGACGTGGGACGGTCGAGAAAGACGCAATTTATCGGTACTCAATAAAGACTCTCTATGACTGACAACGCAGCGCTACTGCAACCGGCGTCGCGTCCGATGCACCGGCTCTTCTCATACCTGAGTCCCATGCGGGCCCGGCTGTCCGCTTCCGTCACCTTCTCCGTGGTGAACAAGGTGTTCGATCTGGCGCCACCGATCCTCGTGGCCTGGCTGATCGACAGCGTGACCGGCAACCCACCGGCCTGGATGTCCGGACTCGGATTGGCCGACATGTTTCCGCAGGTCGTGTTTGTCGCTTTCCTGACGGTCGTGATCTTTGGCGTGGAGAGCCTTTCCCAGTGGGGATACGCCTACGGGTTCATGACAATCGCGCAGGACATGCAACACCGCTTGCGTGTGGATGCCTACAGCCGGATGCAGTCGCGGGAGATTCGTTTCTTCGAAGAGCACCGTCTGGGCCAGACACTGGCCATGCTCAACGACGACGTCAACCAGCTCGAACGATTTCTTAACAACGCTCTAAGCGAAATCGTACAGCTGAGTGTGCTGGTGTTGTTTGCGGGGGCCGTATTGTTCAGCATCAGCCCCGGGCTGGCGGCTCTGGGTTTGCTGCCGCTGCCTCTTATCGTCCTGGGCAGTCTGAGATTTTCCAAAATTCTCGAACCGCGCTACCGCAAGGTGCGCGCAAGCGTGGGCGACGTGGCGTCGCGTCTGGAGAACAACATTGGCGGCATGACGGTCATCAAGTCGTTTACTGCCGAGCGATACGAGGCGGAACGGGTCGCGGTTGCAAGCGAGGGCTACCGCCGGGCGAACTACAATGCGATCAAGCTGAACGCCGTGTTCGTTCCGATCATTCGAATGGGGATCGCGCTGGGGTTTGCGGCGACCATCACCCTCGGTGGGTGGTTCGTGATGCGAGGAACGCTGACCGCGGGTCAGCTTGTGTTGTTCTGCATGATGATTCAACGACTGCTGTGGCCGTTGACACGGCTGGGCCAGACCTTCGATGAATACCAGAGGGCGAAAGCGAGCGCCAGGCGCATCTTCGGGCTGTTGGACACTCCGAGCACGGTCCAGGATCCGGTCTGCCCCGTGCATCTGGACCGTGCGCGCGGACATGTCGAGTTCGACAACGTCGTCTTCCGGTACGGGGACCGTGCGCCGGTCCTCAACGGCCTGTCGCTCAGCGTCAGGGCAGGAGAGATGATTGGGATCGCCGGGACCACAGGTGCGGGCAAGAGCACGCTTATGAAACTGCTGCTGCGGCTTTACGACGTGAATGAGGGCACGATACGCATCGACGGTATTGATGTTCGAAAGCTGCGCCAACACGACCTGAGACAGCAGATTGCTCTCGTCAGTCAGGATGTCTTCCTGTTCCACGGTACGATTCGCGAGAATATCGCCTATCCGGGTATCGACGTGAACATCGAGCAGGTGATTGAGGCCTCGGGTCACGCCCAGTTCCACGATTTCGTCAACAGCCTCCCTGATGGCTATGAAACTCTTGTCGGGGAGCGTGGTATCAAGCTGTCCGGTGGGCAGAGACAGCGACTGAGTATCGCCCGCGCATTGCTTAAGAATGCGCCGATCCTCGTACTCGACGAAGCGACAAGCAGTGTCGATACCGAGACCGAGCGCATGATCCAACAGAATCTCGAAGAGCTGACCGCCGGCCGGACGGCGCTCGTCATTGCACATCGCCTGAGCACGATCCGCCGGGCCGATCGCATCGTCGTCATCCGGGACGGCCGGGTCGAAGAAGAAGGAAGCCACGACTTCCTGGTCACCCACGGAGGTACGTATTCGGAGTTGTGGGCCGTGCAAAGTGGTGGAGAATTACTAAGTGTTTAAGCTCCCGTGCAGATGACGGGGAGTCAATCCCAGGAGCCGGGCTTAGCAGGCTAGCCCGCGCGAACGTTTTCGTTAAAGTCGATCTCGTCGACCGGAACGCATCGCTCGTCAAAAAGCTCATACCATCCGTTGATACTCGATTCTTCGCGTTCCAGTTTCCGGAACACTTTTCGCCCGCCGACCCAGGGTTCGGTATAGATCTGTGGATCGGTGATCGTCATGATGAGTTCCAAACGGTCCGCCGCGATTCGCCTGTAGCGCTCTTCCAGCCGCATTTCGCCGCTGTGGGGATAGCCATAGCGATCCAGCCAGGTACTTTCTTCGAATCCGTAGGACTCCACGACGAGCGTGTCTCCCTCCCAGCGTCCAATGGAGTACCCGTTCCAGTTCGGAATATCGATTGTTGCAGGCAGCTCCCGGTCGTCCATCCAGATGTTGCGATAGTCCTTCATCCAGGCGAAGTTCTGGATGATTCTGTCGCTTGCGTGGACGAACTCAACCGTGGAGAAATAACTGGTCAATATGAGGCGGGTGACGCCGTAAGGTGAACACAGGGAAGCGGGGTCGTTCTGCTCGGCGGGTGGGACGGCTCTGCGACGCCCGATATGTTCCTCGGATCGGTCCCGTGCGGCGGCGCTGCCCAGTGGACGCCCATAGCCGGGCTTATAGCTATCGAATCTTGCCTGCCCTTCCGGCGTAAAGGGGGGGACGTCCATTCCAAAGCCGTCATCACCCTTTTCCGGGAACGGGGCGCCGCCCTGGGCGTTGCCGCGTCCTTCGCGTCCACCGAAACGCGCCCAGACTCCGTAGAGATCCCGGGCATCGAATGCATCCGAATTCGTCGAACTCGAGGTCGGCGTATCGTTGACCTGGGCGCCCTCTACGGGTGTGGCTGACACAACGACAAAGACACCGAGCAAGGCCATCACATTCGTGAAGAATCCGCGCATCGTCGAATCCTCGTTCTTGATACTGGCTGCGCTGAATCGGTAAGTGCGCATCTGTTCGGGGTTATGGAGCCAGCGCCTCGGCCAGTCCTCCGCGCACCAGGCCCACGACTGCGTTGTCCGCATTGATCATCCTCATTACGATCGACTCGCGGGTGTCGCCCGGGGAATACGGAACCGTGGACGGCACGTAGGTGAACGTCAGTATTGTTTCCGGCTGCAGTTGCTCTTCCATGCGCAACTTTGTCCAGCCTGCTCTGACAAACTGGGAGATGTTTGCCATTTCTCCGCTCCAGCGCGTCACGTTGTCGTCTTCGTCCCGGGTTTCAAAATAGATTCGCACATGAGGATTTTTGTAATCGAATCGAATGACTTTCGCTTCCGATGTGACGGGTACCGCGCCGGCGTAAGTGCCCGCGCGTCCGTGGTGTGCGAACGCCGGCGTTGAGGCTATCCACGCTCCGACCATCAGCGACAGCGCAACCCCTGTCGTGGTTTTCGCCATATCTCTGTTCCCCGCTGTTCTTTCTGAATCCCCGGCCCGTTTACAAATCGTCCTTCTTGAGGGTTGCAGCGAAGATGCCGTGGATCATTGCTTATCTAGATTGTCGCTCTACCGGCAGACAATCCGGACTGACCTGCGTGTTACTTCAGTTCGGACAGAAATACAAGTGTTTTCACCCGTACGCCTGTACTCTGAGTGGCTCAATGGACCCGACCGCCGCGGAACCCGGATCCCACGGGCCGCCTGACCTCTCATTCATCGTAAACGTCACTCACCGCATCCGATTTCGAGAAACCCTACAAAGTTCGGATCTGGACGTTTCGGAACTTGACGATACCCGCCCCGTACTGGAGCGCGATGGCGCCCCGTGCGAATTCACTGTGTTCCACATCAACGGTCCGTATGCCGTTCAGCGTCACAACGAGTCGTGACCCGTCAGCCGTGATTTCATACGTGTTCCACTGCCCTCCAGTGTTGATGACAGACGCGGGCGCCGCGACATTCACGATGCCGCCGCTGCGGTAGGTCTGGTCCGGCCGCGTGTCGAAAATATTTACTTCGTAGGAACTCTCAGGGGACACATTCCCTGGATCGGTGCAGCGGATGAAGATACCGCTATTGGCCGGCGTATCCACCCAGAACTCCAATCGGAGCTCAAAGTCTCCATACGAGTCTGAGGTCACGAGAAATCCGTTGCCGCTGTCGGCTCCCACGGAACCGTCGCCGGCCAGCTCCCAGTTGGCGTCACCGATCATGTTCCAGCCCTCAAGACTCGAGCCGTCAAAGAGAGTGGTCCAGCCATCCCCAGTCTGTCCGGACGCGGCTGGCGAAATGTACCCACTCATGAATCCCACAACAATTAACCCGACTGTGACCGCGGACAAGCTTTTCATATCGATCTCCTGCGTTGAATGTTGAATCAGGCGCCACACACCGCCCCAACCCGAACCCGGTTCGAACTGTGCGGCGTTCAGGCCGTTCGTCTGTTTTCACGCGGTTTCCGAACAGCAGCCTCAATCATACGGAACGAGGGAATAGCGATCAATGGATGCCGGGTCGAGTGGGCCTCGGTTGGCTCATCTTGAGAGGCACGGCGCTGTCGCGGTAATTTCAGTTGCTTAGCTTTGCGGCGCGTCTTAAAGTGGCTGTGGCTTACGCATAGTCACAAGGAGATCTTCATGTCGATATCGTTGAACACACGTAAAGTTGATGGGGTGGTGATCGTTGATCTCACCGGCAGGCTGACGATTGGTGAACCAGTGGTTTCGTTGAGGGAAACCGTAAAAAAGATCGTTGACGACGGAGAACGCAAATTCGTTCTCAATCTGGGCGACGTGACCTATATCGACAGCTCAGGCCTCGGGGAACTTGTGTCCACCTTTACTTCGCTCAAGAACAGAGAGGGCGATGTCAACCTGCTTAACTTGACGAAGAGAGCGAAAGATCTCCTGCAGCTGACGAAGCTGTTGACGGTTTTCGACACCTACGAAGACGAAGCCTCAGCCGTCGCTGCGCTCAACGGCTGAGGCAGCCGCCCGCCTGAGCTTTCCAACCAGCGCCCGGGCAACGTCTTCGCATTTAGAGTAGCTCCCTGAGATGAGCGGAAACGGGTCCGTGGATGGTCTCGGTGTCGTATTTGAGCAGCTCAGCCTGGTCGAGCCCCTGGATCCAGACGACGACGTTTTCTCTCAGACGGACTTCAAGGTCGAGCCGGTTGATCACTTCAAACCGTGACATCAGAGATTTAATCTGTTCGTCAGTAGCGGTGTTCAGGAATAGGGGCACGCTTTCGATAGCGGCGAACAGCAGTTCCTGGGGTTTCTTCCGCGCCGTGACTTCGCCGCTCGCCATCTGCCAGGGTTCCAGGACATCCTCAACCAACAATCTCAAGCGATTAGCGATGTTCGGGGACAAAAGGTCGGCATCGCTGGCGCGGTCCAGGAACGAACGGACTCGTGATGACAACTGGGATTGTTCCGTATCCGTCAGCTCGAAATGAGTCGGGAGCAGTTTAGTCTGGACGTGACTTTCCAGGGCGAGGCAGCGGGCCTCGCGGTCTTCTTTGGATAGAGGAAGAGTCTGTCGCGGCCTGACGAGGCCTGAGAAAAACTGGCGTCTGTTGACCACGATGCACCTATACCACGCCCGAGAACTTGTATGCGCCCGTGGGACGGGCCTTGGCCGCAAGAGAGATCGTCTCCCGAGGTCCATGGCGACGAATCCGCACAATCTCGGCGGCAATCGCAACGGCGATTTCCGCCGGTGTCTCGGCCGAAAGATCCAGTCCCATTGGTGTGTGGATTCGACTCAGTTGCTCAGGGGTATGGCCCTGCTCGGCCAGACGTTCGATCGTTGCCTTCGACCGCCGTCTGCTGCCGATCATGCCCAGGTACGCAGGTTGCCTCCCGAGAATGGTCCGGACCGAGGCTTCGTCCCAGTTGTGGCCCCGGGTAACGACCACGGCAAAGGTCTGGTTGTTGATTTCGAGTTTCTCCAGGGTTTCAACGAACGGGCCTACTTCGATTGCGGTGGCGTTGGGAAAACGTTCGCGATTGGCGAAGGCCCAGCGGTCGTCGACGACGACCGTGCGGAAACCAAGCAGATGGCCAATGTCACACAGCGGCTGTGCGATGTGGCCCGCTCCGACGATCAGGAGGGTCTGGAGACCCGGTTGAACGTCAACAAAGATCTGTGGCCATTCCTTGCCGGTGGCCGCCGCATCCTTGAAGACTTTGCCGTCGGGGGAAATCGATAGCAGTTGTGGCATCCCTCCAACAAGCGCGTCTGCGAGCGCCTGCAGGATTTCAGGCTCCAGCCCCAGCGCCGGGGAGAGGGTCGCGCCTTTCGAATTGACCGAAAGGCAGCTCTTCGTTCCCGCGGGTATGCCGGGCAGCGCGTCAATGGCCGTCACCAACGCTGTGGCTTGATGGAGCCGTGTGGCTTCGGCCAGCGCGTGTGCCAGATCTCTGTGGTCGTCGGGTTGCCACAGGTCGAGCGCGACGTCCATCAAGCCACCGCAGACCTGGATTTCTTCCTGGTCAAAGTCCCCGGTTAGATCGACCTGCACTACACGCGATGGCATGGTCTGTTCGAAAAGAGGGTAGGCGCGCCGTAGAACCTCCCCTTCCCCACAGCCCCCACCGATCGTGCCGAAGGGTTGGCCCGAACGCCCGATGACCATCTTGGCGCCAACCTCACGCGGCACGGAACCGCGGGTCCGGATAATCGTCGCCAGAACCAGGGGTTTTCCTTCCGCCAGGAGATTTTCAGTACTGTTCCACAGGTTGTCCATCGAATTGTCATCGTAACCAAGGCCTATGGCGAAATCAACGGCAACTGCTTGGCGCGTGCGTCGGGACACTCCATCCTGATGGGCGGAGCGACACCGCAGTCGCTTTCGACCTCGACCTGCCCCGCTGTCCTGAGTGAGCCGGATGATCAATCGAGGCGCCCTGATGAGAGCCCGGTCCGGGTGCGTGAGGGTGGCGCCAATACCGGCGAGCCGGGTCAGGGGTAATTGGCCCCTCATGATAGAATCATGCGCAAACGAAGCTGCACTTCCAAATGCTTAAGGAGTCGAGATGCGAATCATTGGATTGATTTCCATTGGCAGTCTGCTACTGATCGGTCCAGCGCTGGCCGAGGCCCCTCAAGCCGGCTATCAGCCCGTCGGCACGATGAGTGAACTGATGGTCGGCATGGTCTATCCGGCCGCGAACGCAATACTGCTGCACATCAACCGCGGTGGACCCTCTTCCGAGGCGGAGTGGACCGACCTTCGTCAGAGCGCTGTCGTTCTAGCGGAATCGGGGAACGTGCTCACGATGCGCAGTCGTGGCGCCCAATGGACCGAGGCTTCGGCAGAATTGGTCGACGTGGGAGACGCAGCCTACCAGGCGGCGGCCGACGAGGACGTTGACGCGCTCTCGGAACTCGGTGCACGGCTCGACGCATCGTGCGTCAACTGCCACGAGCAGTATCGGCCTGACGTGTATCCCGGCGTCGAGTGAAACCGCTTCAGGCGTTGAAATACGCGCCTTTTGGGCGCCACGGCTGCGCCGCCGAATTGTGCCGGACCGGGGTCGGGGTTGCGTTTTGAGAGTTCAGGGAGTCCATGGTCCACGGAAGATTGCGCCAGGCAACGCCCGGGCTGGCTGTTGCGCAGCGTAAGAGCAGGGCACGCGTCAAATCCGGCAAACCCGCGCGGGTAATCCGGCGATCGAGCAAATCGACGATGGAGGTTTGATACATGAAATATTCTCGGAGACATTTCCTCAAGGCGGCCGGGTCGGGCGCAGTCGTACTGACGACAGTTGGCGGCTACGCTACCGTGACCGGATCCCGGGCCGCGGCCCAGACCTCGGGCGGGATCCCCGCTCCAATGACGGTTGAGATCGGGACATTCATAATCAACGGTGCCAGCTACCAGGCGGAATACGAGGCCCGGACGACGTTGTGGGAAGTGATCGCGATGAAGCTGGCGCTGACGGGGACGAACCGGAGTTGCAACCGGGCCAGTTGCGGGGCCTGCAGTGTCCTGATCGATGGTGCGCCCTATTACTCGTGTCACACGCTCGCAACCGAGGCGACCGACAAAGACATCTTCACGGTCGAAGGCCTCGGCGACGAGGATAACCTGCATCCGATCCAGGCGGTGGGGCACCGCTACGTGGCGGCCGACTGCGGATTCTGTACACCGGGATGGGAAGTGACGGCCAAAGGCCTGCTCGACGAGAACCCGGACCCGACGGTGGATGAAGTGAAGATGGCGCTGTCGGGACATATCTGCCGCTGTGCGGCCTACCCGGCCATCATCCGAACCGTGGTTGACGCCGGCAAGGTCATGCGCGGGGAGGCGGAACTATGAGTCAGGAAATTGGCATCGAGAAGATCGTTTCGGAACCGCATGACGTCATCATGGTCGAACAACCCCTGGTGCGGGATTACTCCACCGGAGGGGGCCACGGTCCAGAAGATACGCTGGTCGAAGGCGATGAACAGATTGTCACTCAAAAATGGCAGGGCTACGCGCCGGAGAATCTCAATGTAGTTGGAAAGTCGATGCCACCGATGGCGGAAGTTGCGATACCCCGGTTCCTGGGAACGGCGCAGTATGCCACTCGTGTGTGGCTTCCCAACATGCTGTACGCAAAGGTTCTGGTCTCTCCACATCCCCATGCACGGATCCGCAGTATGGATACCACTGTGGCCGAACGGATGCCGGGTGTGGCTCACGTTCTCACTCACCTGAACGCTCCGAATGGAAATCCCGCTCGCCTGGACATGAATGGCGACGAAGTTAGTTTTGTCGGAGACATTGTAGCCATCGTTGCCGCCGAGACTGAAGATCTGGCCGAGGATGCGGTTGCCGCAATCAACGTGGACTACGAGGTCCTTCCCGGCGCCGGAGATCTCGCACAGGTACTGGCGCCGGGTGCGCCCGACCTCCGTCAGGGACGGGGAAACCTCCTGCTGATGAACCAGAACAGCCCGCATTACGATCCGGATGCAACATTCGTCTCTGAACGCGGCAATATCGAACAGGGATTTGCCGAGGCCGATGAGATCAGAGAATTTGAATACTACTTCGGAGGTGCGATCCCCGTTCCCATGCAGCCCTGCGGCGCCGTTGCTCACTGGGAGGGCGACCGGTTGACGTTCTATGGTATGAACCAGGGCATCTACCCGTACCGGGCCGAGATTGCCCGGGGACTCGGTATCAGCCCCGATGATATTCATTACATCAATAAGTGGAATGGGTGCACATTCGGGTCCGCGATGTCGACGAGCAAATTCAATCCGTTCGTAGCCCATATCGCCAAGGTCACCGACCGCCCGGTCAAACTGATGCTACCGAAGGATCAGGAACTGGCCCACCTGAACATCAAACCGGAGAACAAGACGAGTTTCCGGGTGGGTCTCAGAGACGGTCGCATCCACTCAATATTCTATGAAATGCACATGAGCAGCGGGGATATGGAGGGCGCCGGGATCGCGGCGACCGCGGAGATTTCCAAGAACAACATGGAACTCTACACCGCGCAGGTGCCGCACTGGAAGACCGTTAGCTACGCCTACAAGACCAACGTGATCCGATCGGGTTGTTCCAGAAGCTGCACGCAACAGGAGGTGAAGTGGGCATGGGAAAGCATGATCGATGAAATGGCCGAAGTGGCCGGCGTCGATCCGGTGCCTTTCCGGCGACTGCACGTTTCCAAGCCAGGCGATCAGCTCACAATGGAATGGCACTCCGACTTTGGAACACGATACGAATCCGAAAACGGCGCCGTTACCTACGATTCCTTCGCTTCCGTGGAAGTGATCGATGAGGGTGCAAGGGCGATCGGATGGGAGCAGCGGAATCCCGTGCCCGGCGGCAACCCCGGCCGGTTCAAGCGTGGTTTTGGTGTGGCCATGTCCCAGCATCATCCCGGGCACATGGGTTATCACGAAGGCGAAATCGCTTTCCAGCGATTGAGTGACGGCGACCGGGGGGGGCCCCAGTTCGGGCTCTTTACGGCAGACCTGGAACTGAATTCCGACGGCGAAGTCATCATGAAAAACGCGCTGCCTGACAGCGGCACGAATCATGACACCGCGCTCGCACACGTTGTCGCCGAAATGCTGGGCTATACCACCCGGGACCAGATCCGGGTTGTCTGGGGCGATTCCGAACGGACCCCACTGAGCCAGCAGTGGCTTGCAGGCAAGACGATTACCTTGCAGGGCGCGGCCATCTGCAGCGCGGTGAACAAGCTAATTGCCGATCTCACCGAGCGGGCGGAAATCGCACTGGACGTGGATCCGGCAACACTCGAATTTCGAGATGGCGTTATTTCCTCGACGGCGGACCCCGAGAAGACGACGACGTTTGCGGCGCTGGCGCTGGCCAATGGAGGTTCCATAATCCATACGGGCCAGGGCGCCCACAAGGATCAGGGACGGGCCCTGGCGAAGGGCGTGGGCGCGTGCTTCCTGGAGGTGGAAGTCGACACATGGACGGGCGATTGGCGCATGGTCAATTCGACCTACTGCCATGACACCGGGAAGGTCGTCAATCCATTGGTCGCCGAAGCCGACATGCTGGGATCTCTCATCCAGAGCACGCAGATGACGACGGATGCGATCCCCTGGGATCGGGAATTTCCCGGGACGCGCCACTACAGCGTCGGCTACCTGTCGTTCAGGCTGCCGACGATCATGGACGTGCCCGATCTTCAGCAGCAGGTGTTTGTGGATAGCCTGGAGCCCCGCTGGTTTTATGGGATCAAGAGCTTCAGCGAGACGTCGATCGGCTCCGTACCTGGGGCGATCGCCAATGCCATTTACAACGCGTGCGGGGTCCGCATACGAGAGCATCCAATCACCCGGGAAAAGATCATGGCGGGATTGAAGGAACTGGAGGCGAGGGCATGAAGAAAGTATCGATCTATCGACCGACGAGCATCGATGAAGCGATCCAGATATTGACGCTGCATGGCACCGAAGCCGGCGTCTATGCCGGAGGGACCGACCTGCTGATCCGCCTGAAGAACCGGCTGGATCAGGCGCCCAGCTACCTGGTGGACGTGAAGGGAATCGGGAACCTGCGCTATATCCGTGAGAACCCGTCGGGAGGCGTGGACATCGGGGCCCTGACGAAGCTGTCCGAGATAGCAGACTCGGCGCTGGTGGGGCGGAAGTACCCGATGCTGGTGGAAGCGGTGAACATGATTTCCTCGCCCGAGCTGAGGAACGCCTCGACGCTGGGCGGGGACCTGTTGCAGGAAGTGTGGTGCCAGTACCTGAGAGGGGGCTATGCCTGCTACCGGAATGGGGGCTATATCTGCCATGGCGCGATCGGTGACAACAGCTACTACCACTCGGCGATGGGGGGGCGGTTGTGCTATGCGGTGTATCCGGGGGATGCGGCGCCGGCACTGATCCCGTTTGATGCGACGGTGAAGCTGGTGGGACCGCTGGGGACGAAGGAGTTGACGGTGGAACAGCTGGTGCCGGGAGACATGATGGTGGATGGACGGATCCAGTCGCATGTGGTGCGGTACAACGAGATCATGACGGAGGTGACGCTGCCGGCGCCGCCGAGCGGGTTCCGGGCATCGTTTGAGAAGATCCGGCCGCGCGGGGTGTGGGACTTTGCGATGGCATCGATGGCGATGGGGCTGGACATGGCCGGAGACACGATCACGGATTCACGGGTTGTATTTGGTGGAATATCGGGGCGGCCCTACAGGGAACGGGCGGTGGAAGACTTCCTGAGAGGGAAGACGCTGGACACGGCGCTGGCGGCTGAAGCACCGGGGACGGCGCTGGCCGGAGCGGCGCCGCTCAAATACAACGCGATGAAGATCGACATGGCGAAGGGCCTGCTGCGATCGGGCCTGGAGAAATTATCGACTGCATAGCAATCCGGCAGTTCATCTAAAGCGAGGCACCCGGCAATACCTGCCGGGTGCCTCGCTTTAGTTTTGGGCTGTGATGGGCGGATAAGCGGTTAAGCGGTACTGTCGCAGTATGAAAGGACGCCCCTTGTCTGGCGGTTGTTGAGAGAAGACTCTTAACAACCTGATCAACGTTCGAGCGTTGATCCCAGAAAAGGAGCGTGTGTAATGAAACGAGACAAGTATATGGGGATGGATGTCCATCAGGCAATGACTGTAGTGGCGGTGATGAACGTGGAAGGCAAGGTCGTGTTGGAAACGATGGTGCCGACGAAAACCGGCCCGATCCGTGATTTGATGGAGAGTCTGAGCGGGCCGTTGCATGTGACGCTGGAGGAGGGGACGCAGGCCCAGTGGCTACACGAAGTGATTCGAGACCTGGTCAAGGAAATCGTGGTGTGTGATCCGAAGCGGAACAAACTGCTGACGGAAGGCTCGAAGGGAGACAAGCCCGATGCCCGGAAACTGGCGGAGCTGTTACGGGTCGGAATTCTGCGATCGGTCTGGCATGGGCACGAGCAGACTCGTGGTTTGAAACAGATGGTTCGGGCCTATGAGACCTTCACCGTCGACACGAAGCGGACGATGCTTCGGATTAAGGCCATCTACCGGGGACGTGGCATTGCGACCGGGGGATCGGGAGTCTACCACGCGACACAGCGAGAGCAGTGGCTGGGACAGATTCCTGAAGCCGGAATGAGGCAACGGGCGGCCTGGTTGTATGAGCAGTTGGATCAGGTGCGGAAACTGCGGAAGCAGGCCAAGGCCGGCATGCTGGCAGAGAGCCGCCATCACAAAGCCGTCGCTCTGTTGCGAAGCATTCCCCAATTGGGTCCGATACGAGCCGCTCAGATTGTCTCTACGGCCGACACGCCGCACCGATTCCGAACCAAGCGGCAGTTTTGGAGCTATAGCGGTTTGGCCGTGGTGACTCACAGCAGTGCGGAGTACGAGTTTCAGGATGGTCGTATCCGGAGGCGATCCAAACCGGTGGCCACACGGGGTTTGAACCGGAACTGCAATCGGCGACTCAAGACGGTCTTCGTGTCTGCAGCCGCGGCGGGTGCTCAGAGCGATCCCTGGCGGGACTATCTGGAGAGTCTCAAAGGGAAAGGGATGCGGCCGGAGATGGCTCGGCTCAATCTGGCGCGGAAGATTGCGACCGTTGCTCTGACAATCTGGAAGACAGGAGAAACGTTTGATCCCAAGAAACTGAGTTCGAGACTATAGCC
Source organism: Terriglobia bacterium (assembly GCA_965263045.1). Taxonomy (GTDB): domain Bacteria; phylum Acidobacteriota; class Terriglobia; order 20CM-2-55-15; family 20CM-2-55-15. The sequence continues at coordinate 378,594 of CBDHGK010000041.1, read as the reverse complement.
GTTTTCGAGTTGACCGCCGGCGGAACAGGCACGGCCGACAGAGCAGGAAACGGCGCGGATCGAGGGTGAGGATCTGCCCAAGTTGTCGTCCACGGACTCCGTCCAAAGGACACGTACTGTCTCTATCCCCCCTCGCAGGACCCGAAACAGCGATAGCCTTCGAGGCTCAGATAGATCTATGGTCGGTACTAGCCGTCCCAAACCTGCTGTTCAGTTTCCGAACTCCGTCACGGTGTTGCACTGCCCGTTCTTGAATTGCCGAAACGTTCTCCCGTAACGGAAAATGGGGCTGACTGCCTCGACAACGATCCGGTGTGGGGGCCGCAACCCGTCGGGGAGTTGTTTCTCTTGACATCCCCTTTCATAGATCAACTTGGGAAGATAACTGTGTCCAGTCGAGACGCAACCGGCGTGCAGCCGAACGCTTCTTTCGCAAACTCTTGAAGGGTCAAGCTAAGGTGCCGCTTCGACTCGTTACGGATAAATTGAAGAGTTACGGCGCGGTGCTCCGAACCATCATGCCTTCGGTGAACCATGACACCGCACAGTACGCGAATAATCGCGCTGAGGTCTCACACCAACCGACCCGACAACGGGAGCGGCAGATGCGACGGTTCAAGTCGACACGGCAGGCTCAACGCTTCCTTTCGATTCACGGTGTCGTTTTGAATCTTTTCCGATTGGCCAGGCCGATTCAGCAGCAACCTGTGCAATCTGCCCGTCTGCGATACCCGAACCCCGATTGTCCCCGGTACCCGCCTATGCTAATCTCCCCCCATGATTTACCGCGCAATCGCCTTTTCCGCCCTCCTCCTCTTCGCCGTCTCCTGCGACCCGCCCGCCACCCAGCCCAACGTCGAGGGCAATGTCGAGGGCGAAGAAGCCGACGTTGGGGAGGACGGCGACATCGTTTTCAGCGATGGCATGGTCGAGGTCCAGCTGAGGGGTGGCGCGAACCCAGTCGATGACACCTTCACCGCCAGCGAGTGCATTATTGTCGACGAAGGCACGAACGGCCTCGTCCGCGCCGACGAAGGCGCTCTCGAGCTCTCCTGGAGGGACGGGTCCTTTAGCCTCATCTGGGACAGCGGCCAGGGCCTGTATATCGACGACGTCACGGGCGCAGTCGATGGCAACACCGTCACCTTCGAGGGCTCCAGCCCACCCCTAACCGTCTCTGGCGTCGTCACCTGTACGACCTGAGCGGGTCGCAGCTGACCCACCTTTCTCACGGGTTGTCGGCCCAACCGACCGATCCATCCGCCATGGCTCGGTTGCGCTAGCGGGATCGGATGGGTTTTGCCCCTCTCCAGCGGCTGCATCAAATGCGGTGCTGTGCACGATTGTGCCGAAACTTCGCTCGGTTCTTTATTATTTCTTGACAGACCCGGTGGGGAACGGTGTACTCGACAATTCCGGTTCTGAATCGTGCTTCATCAGAACGGAGCCCGACACATCGCTTTGCCCGAATTGTAGAACGACGGAGGTTCTCATGAAATTCTGTATCAGCGTCCTGGTGCTTTTCGCTTTGATCACGAATGTTTCTGCACAGACGACGAATAATAACTACGAAGTGACCTCGTTCGGCGCCCCTCCCGCAGGCGAGGAATGGGGCGACACGATCTCGGTCGCTGCGGACGGCGAGGGATCAATCCTCGTGTTTAGACGAGCGGAGCCGCCGGTGCTGATTTACAACCGCGCCGGAGAGCTGCAGGGTTCCTGGGGCGAGGGGCTGTTTGTGGATACACACAGCATTGATGTCGACCATGAAGGCTTCGTATGGGTCACCGACAGAAGGGCCCACATGGTTTATAAGTTCACGATGGAGGGCCGAGAGTTGATGGCCCTCGGAACGAAAGGTGTCGCAGGCGATAACAGCTCCAGGAACGCTTTCAACCGTCCAAGCGACGTTGTCATCGCACAGAACGGAGATATTTTCGTGGCGGATGGCTATGACAACAATCGCGTGGTCCATTTCTCCAGCAACGGTGATTTCATCAACATCATCGGCGGCACCCCCGGAACAGCGCCGGGCGAATTCGAAGAGTTGCACGGGGTCAAGATCGATTCCAGGGGCCGACTGGTCGTTCTGGATCGTCATTCCGATGACCCCCGCCTGCAGGTGTGGGACCAGGACGGCACGTTCATAGAAGAGTGGGCCGGCCTTGGTCTCACGATGGGTTCGGGATTCACGGTGGACGAAAACGACACGTTTTACGTTGGAGATACCCGCGGCACCAAGCTCATTGTCGTGAAGGACGGGAAGATCGTTGAAGAAATCGCAGGCCTGGAATCGGCGCCGCACAACATCACGCGGGATCCGAGTACGGGCGAAATCTACATGATCGATTCCAACGAACCGGGGCAAGTCAAGAAAGTCGTCAGGAAATAGTCAGAAGGGGATCCGGGACCGACACCCGAATCTGCGGATTCGCTTATCGATAAGGGATGATCGATGCCTGGTTCGGTGTCCGTCCCGGATCTCGTTTACTGCGTTAAGGGCCTGATCAGGGTAGATTTGCGAAAATCTGCGACAGATCACCGTATCCGGCAATCCATCTTCCGACAAGAGTGATCGCTCACCGCCTTGGAGGAATAGGTGTGTGCCCGGGGACGGGCTCAGACACCACCCTGTTCCGCAGTGTGCCGAGGTTCCCGATCACAACCTCAACAAACTCCCCCTCCGCGAAGGTCATCGAGGGTTGAGGCACGCCTGTGGCAATCACGTCGCCGGGCTCCAGCGTCATCCTCTCGCTCAGATAGGCGATCGTCTCCTCCACTGTGAATGTGAGGAACGACGTATTTGCGTTGGGAATCGGCCACTCATGGCGCTCCCCATCGACCACTCCGGCAACATCCAGATTGTTGGGATTCCCAACATCTTCCTTCAACGTGAGGTAGGGTCCCAACGGGGTGAACGTGTCCAGCGACTTGCTCATCGATCCCCCCTGCTGCCCATGGTTCCCCTGTGGAAGATCGCGTGAGCTGACGTCGTTCATCATGGTGTAGCCGACGACGTAGTCCAATGCTTCCGAAGCCGGCACAGCTCTGGCCGTGCGGCCGATCACGATCGCGAACTCCGGCTCGTATACGCCCGTCGTCAGGAGACCCCAAAGGTTGATGTCGGTTGCATGTCCCGTGAGCGATGCCGGGGACTTGAAGAAGAAGCTCGGGTACTCGGCGTCGTCGTAGGTTCCTGGGGTGCCATCACGCTGCCTTCGTTGGTAGGCGCCCGCCAGGGACAAGATCTTTGAAGGGTTCGTGATTGGAGGAAGGTACTGCACGCCACTGGCGGGATGGAAAACACGGCGACTCCCGCCAGGCTCGACGAGACTTCCGGAATCCCTGAGGCGCGTCATCGTATCGTGTAGGGAGCGCACCGCCTGAATCGGTGTGTCTCCTGCCTCGATGAGAGATCGCATATCGATGGGGATGGCAGGCAACTGCTGCGCCTCCGGCACTCCCGCCCGGTACAGATAGGTGATGGCGTTGTGCACGTCGAGAACGTCCTGATCCCCGCCCCCGCGCGTCGCTCCAAGCCGCGGGCCGCTGCTGCCTGCCTCGAAGGTCAGAAGCCTGAAGGTCGAGTCGCCAGTCTGGAGAGCGAAGCCCTGTTCCGCAGAGAGCAGGGCCAACGCCAGGGTTAGAACGACCGCCAATGACCGGATCCGAAATGAGGACTTCAAATGTGTGTGCAGAGGCATGGCGATCTCCGTTTGATGCACTTGCTGTTTCCTGTTTCAACGCATCCAGTCAGTGTCATCGTTGTTTATGCCGCAAGATCACTGCTGCCCTTCCTCCCGTGCGTCTTGGGCGGCTCTCTCTTTCCCTTCTATAAGGCGTTCGCCTGCCAGGGCGGCCCCAATGCTGATGTCTCCCTCGACACAGGCGTATTCCAGCATCTGATAACCGTCGTCTTTCTCCCACGGAAGCATGAATGTCCAGGGTCGGGTCCACGTGGTCGGGTCCTCGAACGTGGCGTAGTAGTGCATCCGGGTTGCGCTGATGGGTACGAAACGTTCGGTTAATTGAAAGTTGCCGAACGTGATTCCTCTCGGGATGAAGGGCGCTTTGGCTGAAGCCCCGGGCTCGGTGGCCGGCCGTCGACGGCCAGTCCCCGTTTGCTTGTCCGCGAAATTCCTCGTCTCGACCACGAGGGTACTTCCCTCCCAGCGGCCACGAGAGTCACCGTTCCACTGGCGGACGTCCGGGTCCAGATGCGGACGTCCGTCAAGCGGGATGACGCGAGTGTCCAATCGCTCTCGGACCAGCACCACCCATCCAGGCGACTGCATAATCAGTGTTCCACTGTTGTAATCCATCGGACCCTGTGGCGTGTGTCCCGAGATGCAACGCGACATTGACCAGAAGTCTTCCCATGAATCGTATCGGCCGCGCCCGGGAGCACTCATCGCAGCGTCAAACGCGTCCAGCTTCTCTACCGCTTCTGGCGTCAGCGGGGGCTTTCTGCCATCGGGTGGATCCACAACGAGCGCCGTTCGCCGGTCTCTTACAAAATTTCGATTGTTCCAAAAATCGTTGTAGCCGGTCATGTTCGGTGGATTAGCCTCTTCCCATGCCGCCCACTCCTGATCCGTCAAGACCGGTTTCCCCTCAAATTCTTCGGGTCGTTCCATCGGGATCCGGCTCAGAAAGTCCCATGTCCCCTGCAGGTCCGGATCGCCCCATGGCGTGCGGGGTGGCGTGTAGGTCGCGGGGGGTGGAGGCCACGTCGCTGTTACGGCGTCCGACCCGACCTGTGCGGCGGCGGGTGTCCCGGCCGGCGACGTGGACACAATCAGAACAGAGAGAACGGCCGATGCGATAAGAACTCGATCAAACATCTAAGACCTCCGGTGAAAGAACCGTCTGTGGTCGACGCGAACAGCGCCCGTGGGTACGGTTTGCCAAGTCTCCGCTGCCTCTTCTGATAGAGGTGCAAATTGTAGAATGCGGGTTCTAAGCTGTCAACGCAGTTGCCGCGAGACTTCTGCCACGGGCTGCTGGCCGTAACGCGGCCCTTGAGACATATACCGCGGTCTGCCTGGAGTAGCGATGGATGACAGAGGTATCGGACGAAATCAAGGCACGGGTTGTCGTGATGATCCTGAATATCGCAAGGGAAATTTATTGAACTCACATGATGATCGAAGCCACCCCATCATTGCCGTCCCTCATTCGCGGCTTCATCGGCGGCTCTCTCTGCCGCCTCTTTCATACGCTCGGCGACCAGGCCGGAGCCAACGCTGAGCTCTCCCTCGACACACGCATACTCCAGTATCTGATAATTGTCATCTTTCACCCAGGGGAGCATGAACGTCCAGGGTCGGGTCCACGTGGTCGGATCCTCGAGCGTGGCATAATAGTGCATCCGGGTCGGGCTAACGGGTACGAAACGTTCGCTTAGAACAAAATTCCCGAAGGTGATTCCCCTTTGAATGAAGGATGGTCCGGCTGAAGCCGCGGGCTCGGTGGCCGGCAAGTCCCGGAAGAATCCGGTTATAGGCTGGCGACTGGCCGGGTTCATTATTCCGGTCCCCATCTGTTTGTCCGTGAAATTCCTCGTCTCCACCACCAGGGTACTCCCCTCCCAGTAGCCACGAGAGTCCCCGTTCCACTGGCGGACGTCTGGGTCCATATGAGGGCTCCCGTCAAGCTGGATGACGCGAGTGTCTAATCGCTCGCGGATCAACACGACCCAGCCGGGCGACTGCATAAACAGGACCGCACTGTTGTAACCCATCGGACCCTGTGGCGTGTGTGCCGAGATGCAACGCCCTATCGTGCGGAAATCTTCCCACGAATCGTATGGACCGCGTCCAGGCGCACTCCGAACCGCTTCATACGCCTCCACCCTCGCATCCCCTTCGGGCGACAGCGGTGGAATCCTCCCATCCGGAGGATCCACAATGAGCGATGTCCTCCGGTCTCGTACGAAGTTCTGCTGGTTCCAGTTCGAAACCCTGTTAACTCCATCCCATTCAGACCATTCTTCATCCGTCAGAACCGGTTTCCCTTCGTAAAGCTCGGGTCGTTCCATCGGGATCCTGCTCTGAAAGTCCCATGTCCCCTGCAGGTCCGGATCGCCCCATGGCGTACGCGGCGGCGTGTAGGTCGTGGGGGGCGGAGGCCACGTCGCTGTTAAGGCGTCTTCTGGGCTCTGGCCAGCGACGGGTACCACGGCTGGTGACGCGGATACGATCAGAACAGACAGAAGGGCCGCTGCAATTAAAACTCGATAAAACATCTAAGACCTCCGGTGAACGAGCCGTATGTGCGACGCGAACAGCGCCCGTGGGCTCAGTGTCCCAAGTCTCTGATGGCCTTGTTGGGTAGAGGTACAAATTGTAAGCTGGGAGTTCTACGCTGTCAACGCAGTGAAACGCAAGTCTAGTCCCAAAACAAGCGCATAACCAGTGGACAAACGGCCGGTTCACGGCCGTAAAATTGGAGGCATAAGCTCCCGTTCCCAGATCGCTTTTTCCAGGTATGCGGTTCGTGTTGTATCTGTTTCAGTTGCCGCCTCGCCGTGTCTGTTTGAAGGGTTGAAAGAAACCGGGACCTCGACCGCCCGGGCTCAGATCCATGATCGGGTCAGCATCGCAGAGGTTGACGCAACACATCCACGGCACGAAACAAGACTGGCAACCACGGGTTCCAGGCCATCAGCCGGAAGACGATGCGCCGACCAGTACGCACGAGCTGGCAAGGCACGAGCATGAAGGCGTTCAGGAACGTTTTGAACTCCATGCGTAGCACGGTCTGCTTCTCGGCCTGATACTTCTGGCCCCAACGTCCGGTTTCGGGCAGCAATAACGCAAACCACGCCTTCAGTGTCCAGGCCAGTGAGGCCATCACCATGTAGGCCCAGTTGCTGGTCTGATCCCCGACCGGCATCCCCAAGGCGTGTACGCCGTTCTTGAGCTGCTCAATAAGATTCTCTTGATTGCACCGTTGATTCGCACGCATCACGATCTGGTCCGCAGGATCCGCACGGTTGGTAATGTAGAAGAAGTACCGGATGTCGTCGAACAACACCTGCTCCCCTTTGGCCACCGACAGATTCTTTCGCACCACAACGACGCGGTAGTCCCGATCGCAGGCTCCGGGCCGATACGCAAACTCGGCCACATCCTCGCCCCGCAAGCGGATATTCTCAAAGTCACGCTCCCGAACGATCCGTTCCTTGACCTTGTCGGGACGCTGGCGGGGTTGGCTGGCTACCTCGTACTTGGCGGGACGTTCCAGGCGCGCCCAGCAGTCCGGCTCCAATTGGTCGGCCCGGGCCACCAGGTTTTTCATCGCGTCGATGCCGAAGATGAAGCCCACGCCCTGGTCGTCCCATCCATCCAAATACCGGGTCTGGCTGAAGTCGGTGTCCCCGCGCAGCAGGATCTGATCGAACCCCGCACGCTGGCACAACGCGATTGCCTGATCGAACCGTTTGGCCGCTCCCTCATGCGAGGGCCGGTTGCCGCTCCGGTTCACCAGGTATAACGGTTCGGCCGTGTTCGCCAGCGAAATCAACAGTGGGTGATAACCCCATGTCCCGTCGTAGGCCACGTCCATCCCGTCTTTGCATTCTCCGGTGGTTGGGGCCAATGTCCCGTCCGCCTCCAGAACCGCTTCCTCGAAAAACGCATCGGGCTGCTGGCGCCAGACTTTCAGCCGCACTTTATTGAACGTGTCCATCAGCGACTCCACGTCGTCTTCCTCAAATCGCCGGCAGAAGTCTCCCGCCGTGGTCGGATCCGGAATCCGCTGTGCTCCCAACGCGTCCAGATACACTTCGTCATTGCGCCGCAGTTCGATATCTTCCATACACGTGCCCCCACTCAACGCGTTGTAGGCGATGTTCAACACGTGATCCGATTCCTGGTAGGGCAGATGCCGCTTCAGCACATGCACGTCCTTGTCGATGGCTTCGATCAGTCCGGTCCGCCGCGCCACCTGATGCATCATTCCGATGCCGCCCACCGACAGACCCCTCATCCGGTCTCCCATCTCGTACCGGATGTTGCGCGCCGACAGCATCGGCTTCGCCTGATCTTTCCAATTCCGATCCCCAAGCCGACGCTCAATTCGCCGCTTGCGGTTCCTCATGTTCTTGCGCGTATAATCGTTCATCTGAAATGCCTCCTTCTCCAAAGAATCTGTCCAAGGTTTTTTTCGCACGGAGAGGGGGCATTTCGGGTACTTCGGCGGTTATTCCACTTTCAATTCCTCATCAATCACGCTTGTTCAGGGTCTAGTCGAAGCGATTCTCGGTGTCCGATAACGGGACTTCTGTTGAATGTGTGCCAATCTTAGTTGGAAATTGAAACGGCTCCAAACCCCATGGTTTGATGGTATTGGAAGAAACAACATCAAGCCTGTAAGAGAAAGGAGCCGAGATGAGGAGTCTGTTACGTTCGGTAAAGAAACGCAAGAAGTCGCGTGTGCTGGGTGAGGTCGAGGTCCTGAGCCGGGAGGAATACTCGGGACTGGAATTGGACTCGAAGGTGGAGATGATTCGGGCGTTGATCCCACTGGGGTTGATGCACGTGGAGGAGTTGCTCGACGAGGAAGTGAAGTCGTTGGCGGGTGAGCGATACGCACGAAAGGAGGCGGCGTTGCGGGGCCGGCGACACGGGAGCAATCCGGGGACCGTGGGGCTGGGTGGCCAGCGGGTGCCGGTTCGGGTGCCTCGAGTGCGCAGCGTGGCGGGCGGGGAGATTCCGCTTCGGACCTACGAGGAACTCAGTCCGGGTGGCGCGGTGAACGAGCTACTGCTCAGACGTGTGCTGTATGGGATCTCCTGCCGGAACTATGAATCGGCCGCTGAAGCGATTCCGGGAGCGATCGGACTGTCGAGTTCGACGGTGTCTCGAGGATTCGTCCAGGCGAGTGCCGCGAAACTTCGGGAGATGCAGGAGCGGGATCTGAGTGGCGAGGACGTCGTGGCGATCTTCCTGGACGGGAAGGCGTTTGCCGACGCCCTGATGGTAGTGGCCCTGGGCGTCACGCTTTCGGGCGACAAACGCTTCTTGGGCTTCGTGGAGACCGACACGGAGAACGAGCAAGTGCTGACTCCGTTTCTCCGTTCGTTGATGGAGCGGGGCCTGGACATCTCTGAAGGCGTGCTGGTGATTGTCGACGGCGGCAAAGGTCTGCGGGCGGCGGTCAAGAAGGCATTCAGGAATCGAGCCCTGGTCCAACGCTGCCAATGGCACAAACGCGAGAACGTCGTGAGATACCTATCGAAGACCGAGCAAGCCGTGTGGCGACGCCGGCTGCAGCGGGCCTACGAGCGCCCGGAGTACGACGAAGCTCGGGCGGCGCTCGGAGAGCTCCATGGAGAGCTCGAGGAGCGAAACCAATCGGGGGCTGCGAGCCTTGAGGAAGGCCTGGAAGAGACCCTCACGTTGCATCGGCTCGGCGTGTACGGGGTCTTGGGCCGTTCGTTCAAGACGACGAATTGCCTGGAATCGGTCAATGCCCTTGTCGAGGAAAGGTGTGCGAAGGTCGATCATTGGAAGAACTCGAGTCAGCGGCAACGCTGGTTGGCGACGGCGCTCATCGACATCGAACCGCGCCTGAGGAAGGTGATCGGCTACCGTCATCTTCCAAAGCTCCGCGAAGCCCTCCAGCGAGAGCTGAAAATTGAGGCGAAGACGTCGACGAGATCGAAGAAGAAGGTTGCATGACCCATCGTGAGCCGTGGAGAGTTTCAACTAAGAATGGGCTTGACTCCTTCTGTTTGTCCCATGGGTGTCGGTGTCATGATTCGGGACCTCAGTGCCTACCGAATCCGTTCCAGTCCAGCCACCTGTTCGGGTGTAAATTCGAACAAACCATTTTCCAGCCTATGTCGCTTGTTTCACGCCTCTGAGTATCAACTTGGCTTACATGGCACTCAGGGTCCATCCTGTTTTTATCTCATTTCGTTGCTTGCGGTGGTTTTTTATCGCTATTGTTAGCATGCGTCAGCGAACAGCTATGCAAAACGCTGATTTTGTGTTGAAAGGGACCTGTGTTTCGATCGTATTGTTAGATAGAGTAGACACTACTCTACCCCGCGGGACGACAATATGAAGCGTTCATGTCTAATCGGAGTCATCGCTGTCGTGTTGAGCACCTTGTTAACTGTTCAAGGCCAGGGCGGTGGGGACGAACCACCGGACATTCAGATGGAGATGCCCTGGAGGGCGTGGGAATTTGGCTTCCGAGCCGGTTGGGCCGGTGTGCCACGAGCGGAATTGATCGCCGAGCCGTTCAAGATGTTCGACAACGTGTACAACGTCGGGCTTGAAAACAACTCTGCACTCCTGATTACGGCGAAGGATGTTTACCTCGGTTACCAGGAGCCGGCACCCGCCGGTCCCAACGCGTCCGTTCAAGGAGCGGCGTTCACGGACCAGTTTCTAAACGACATGTTGACGGTCGCGAGGGCGAAGGCCGGATACTTTAGGGCCAACACGTCTTGACCGAGCTACTGCATTCAAGGAGAACAGTGATGAAGAGAGAGATGCTCGCCAGTTTTTCCGCGGGACTACTTGCCTGCGTGATCGTCGTCGGCCACCACGCGCTGGCTCTGACCGCGGCCGCGCAAGTCGCGCCGCAATTGCCGATATTCGAGGTGGATCCGACATGGCCCCAGCTACCCAACAACTGGGTGATGGGCGTAGTGTCTGCGGTGGCAGTCGATCGACACGACAACGTATGGCTCCTGAATCGCTATCGAGTCGGCGTGCCGGAGAGCATGAAGGATCGGGTGGCCCCACCGGTATTGCAGTTCGACGCGTCCGGAGCGTTTCTCCAGGCCTGGGGCGGCCAGGCCGGCGCCGAAGGGTACGAATGGCCGAATCAGGAGCACTGTCTGTTCGTGGATGAGGAAGACAATGTATGGATTGGAGGGTCGTATGGCCGTCTTGACGCCCCGACGCCCCTCTCCGACGACATGCTGCTGAAACTGACGACCCAGGGCGATCTGGTGATGCAGATCGGCCGTCAAGGTCAGAGTACCGGCCCACTAGATATGGAGAACGTGCACGGAGCCGCCGACATCTTCGTGTATAGCGAGACGAATGAAGTATTCGTCGGTGACGAGGGCAACCTACGCGTCATCGTGTTTGACGCCGACACGGGCGAGTTCAAGCGCATGTGGAGCGCCTTCGGTAACGTGCCGACCGGCTCGCCGACGCCGGGCGGCGACCCGCAGCAACCTCCGGTGCCCGGCAGAGAAGGACCGCAGCAGTTCGCGGCCACGCATTCCGTCAGAGTTTCGAACGACGGTCTTGTGTATGTGGCGGATCGCGTCAACAGACGCATTCAGGTCTTCAGCGTCGAAGGGGAATACATTAGCCAGTTGTTCATCAACGGCAGCGGCCCATCCAATCCCTCTGGACTCGCGTTCTCAAGAGATCCCGAACAGCGGTTCATGTACGTGGCCGAAAACGAGACGGACCACATCGTTGTCGTAGAGCGCAAAACCCTCGAAGTTCTGTATCAGTTCGGAAGAAAGAGCGCGGTACCGGGGAGTCGAACGTCAGTGACCGCCATTTCGCCAGGCGAATTTCAGGGGGTCCACTATCTCGCAGTCGATTCGAAAGACAATCTGTATACTTCGTCCGTCGACTCCGGCAACCGGGTTCAACGGTGGATATTCAAGGGACTGGGTCAACCCCCCCAGCCATGATGGAATCTGGCACTCTCGCCAACGACGGCATCGTCAACTTGACCGACGCCAGTCAAGCCGATGCCGTCGGACGGATAACGATGCCTGAGATAGCGAGATCGGCAGCCCTTCATACTGCCATTGTGCCGTGTGGCGCGTTCGCCTGACAATATCGTCGCGAGGACTGGCGCGAAGGGATGATAGGATGAGTTGCGATGCCGAGGCGAGTATTTTCGAGCCGCTCACATCCGACGAGCCGAGCAGCAGAATGATGACAAGTTCGGTAGTGCGCGGTTGTCATGTAACGTAAGACCAGCACGGAGGAAGGCGTGATGAGATTAATGCTAATGAGTTCGAGACTCCTCGCACTCGGTGCCCTCGTTGGAGTCGTCTCGACTGCAGGGTGTACCACGCAGGAGACCGCAGGAGAGGACGCCAGTACCGCGACCAGTACCGCGACCAGTACGCAACAGGGCGTGGTCCATGACGGGCAGGAGCTATTCGGACACTACTCCCAGCCCCGGCCGTTCCCGCAGGGTTTGCCCGACGACGACCATTCACACGACGGATGGACCTGGGGGTCCATGGCTGCGGTATTCGCGGAGAGTTCGGACAGAATTTGGATCGCCATGCGGGGTGAGTTGCCCCTTGCATCTGGCAACGAACCGTGGACTCCATACGCTCTGATGGAGCCCTCCGTGGGGAATGCCTCGCCCAACGACGACAACGGGACGCGTGGATATGAGAGACGCTACCTGCATACCATGATTGCCGTGAATTCCCAGGGAGAGCTGGTTGAGCACTGGCCACAACATGACCAGCTCTTCGACGTCCGTGGAGGGCGCGGGCCCCACAAGATCAAGATGAGTCCCTACGACGCCGCGAAAAACATCTGGGTCATCGACGACCTCCTGCACCAGATCCACAAGTTCTCCTATGACGGCGAGCTGTTGCTCACCCACGGAGAGCAACTCGTACCCGGGCGGGGGCCGAACAACTTCGCCCGCCCGACGGACATCGCGTGGCTGCCAGACGGAACGTACTTCATCAGCGATGGCTACGACGGAACCCGCGTCGCGAAGTTCGACGCCAACGACAACTTCATCATGGATTGGGGCCAGGCACCCGTCGACCCCGCGAATCCGGGCCCCTACGAATTCGACACCGTCCATGCCATCACGATCAGCGAAGAGGGGCTGCTCTATGTCTCGGACCGGGCGCACGCTCGAATCCAAGTATTCGACGAGAACGGGGAATTCCAGTTCATGTTCCCGACTGGCCCGCGGGGGCATTCCCTCCCCTACGCGATCGAAATCCTGAGCGATCCCTCAGGTGAGGAATTCCTCTGGGTAGCGGATGGTGGAATTGGTCGAATGCTGAAATACGATCTGCAAGGGAATTTCCTGTACGCTTGGGGTATTCCGGGCGGAGAGGATGGCTACTTCAACGGGCCGCACTCGATCACGACCGACGAGGACAGCAACCTGTATATTTCTGAGGTATTCAACGGCAGGATCCAGAAGTTCGAGCCTCTGCCGGGAGCCGACACCGCGAAGATCGTGGGACAGCAACGGCGCGAGTTTAACTGAAGGCCGGATCAACCGGGGACAACGTGAGGGGTTCCACACAGCCGGGATCCCTCGAATTGCATCATGGACCTGTCTTCGGTCTTCGAGGGAAAATGCAGTTCCCGTTCGTCGAACGATTCCACGGGGCGGCGACAATCCCTTGGGTCGGCGGGCGCGTGCGGCCAGGGCAGTTTGAACTGACACACGGGGGACCCTACCCAGCTTTTGTCGACTTGGGCGTGTGCCATGGGCGCGTTGTGGAGCCTCGGATACGCCCGGTTCTCAGCCCTCGGCGAGTTCGAACCAAGCTCGAAAGCCACCGGTCCCCAATCCTTGGAACAGGGCTCTGAACCTGTACATGCGGTCGTTCTTAGCCCCTTCGGGCGCCCCCTTCGATTCGACTCTGACGATCGCCTCTCCACCCGCCGCTACGTCAAGACCCGTCGTCGCTGTTCGAAGGGTCCTATCTAGATTTGGTGACATGGGGCTCGGGTTGTCCTCCTAACCTTCACTACAGGTTTTGTTGTAGACTGGCGACCATTGAGGAACGGGGATAGTGGCATGCGAAATCTGCCTGGAAACCTGCTCATTGTGATTGTTGCGACCGTCCTGGTTACGGTCGCACCGGCCGCCGCTCAGGACGCGCCCTATGCCGCCCCCCGTCTGGTTGGAACAGAAAACCCTGATTTGAACGGCATCTGGCAGGCTCTCAACACGGCGAATTGGGACCTCCGGCCCCATGCTGCGGCACCTTCCGCCTTCCCGATACTCCTCGGCGCGTTCGGAGCGGTGCCCCCAGGTCAAAGCGTCATCGAGGGCAATGAGATCCCCTATCAACCGTGGGCGGCAGAACAACAGAGAGCCAACTTCGAGGGGCGTTTCACTCGCCCCATTGATCGGGTCACAAACGAGACCACGGGAGATCCAGAGACTAAATGCTATCTTCCCGGAGTACCGCGCGCCACGTACCTGCCCTTTCCGTTCCAGCTCTTTCAAACTCCCGGACAGATCTTGATTGCCTATGAGTACGCAGGTGCGATTCGCCAGATCCATGTGGGTCGCCAGCCACCGCCAGGCGTTGGAAACTACAGCGCAGGGGTGCACCCGTGCGTCGTTGACCCGATGATTAGCGTTTGCCCGAGGAACGCCGTACTCTGCCCGTCTGGTTGAACACATAGGGATGTCTGTAGCGAGCCGTGAAGCTCAGTGTTCTTTATGGTTTGTTGTGGTTATGCGCGGAACGATCCGCGCAGGTTGCGCACCCTCTACGCTGCTGGATCGCGTCCAGAATATCCTGCGGTTGGAATACCCCACCTGAAACATATCGGTTTGCCACGTGAAGTTGCTCCCACGGCTTGAGCTAAACGGCTGGACATGAGAATCGGATTTTGGGAGCATGGCACGGGTCCATTTCTTACCGAATATCCAGTGATTTTCCATAGTGATCGAACCCTGGTGGTTTGAAGTATATCGACGAGAACCTGGACCCGACGGTGGATGAATTCAAAACGGCGCGGTCGGGACATAGCTGCCGGTGTGCGGCGTACCCGGTCATCATCCCGGCGTTGGTCGACGCCGCCCGGGTCATGCGCGGGGAGGCAGAACTATGAGTCAGGAAAACGGACGGCCAAGAATTGAATCCGAGCTCCATTCGGCGAGGGTCATCCGGCAACCGATGGTGCGTGACTTTTCAACCGGGGGTGGCCACCTGCCCGGGGACGAACTGGTCGAGGGTGATGAACGGATCGTTACCCGGAAATGGCAGGGCTACGCGCCGGAGAATCTCAATGTAGTCGGAAAATCGATGCCGCCGATGCCGGAGGTGTCGATCCCGCGATTTCTGGGCAAGGCCGAATACGCGGTGCGGGTGTGGTTTCCCGACATGCTCTACGCGAAGTTCCTCACATCCCCCTATCCACGGGCACGGATCCGCGGACTGGATGCCTCGAGGGCCGAACGGATGCCGGGCGTCGGCTACGTACTGACCTATCAGAATGCCCCGTCGACCAGCCCCCTGCCCCAGGACCTCAACTTCCAGGGCGAGATCGTGGCGATCGTGGCCGCGGAGACCGAAGACCTGGCGGAGGACGCTGTCGCGGCAATCGAGATCGACTACGAAGTGTTGCCTTTCGCATCGACACTGGCGCAGGTGATGTCGGCTGACGCACCGGATCTGCGTGAGGGCGGCAGCAACATGATTCAGATGAGTGAGAACAACATTCACTACGACCCGGATGCGACATGGACCGCCCAGCATGGTGATGTCGATGAAGGGTTTGCCCAGGCGGATGTGATTCGAGAGTTCACTTACTATTTCGGCGGTGCCACCAACATACCCATACAACCGTTCAGCAACGTGGCTCGATGGGACGGGGATCAGTTGACGATGTGGGGTATGGGCCAATCGATCTACCCGAAGCGCGCGGCGCTGGCCCGGGGACTGGGTATTCCCGAAGCGCAGGTGCGATACATCAACCGATACAACGGCTGTACGTTCGGGCCCTCGAATTCATCATCGCGCTTCGATCCGGCGATTGCCCATATCTCCCGGATGACGGGCCGCCCTGTCAAGCTCACGCTGCCGAAGGATCAGGAACTTGGACTCATAGCGATCAAGCCCGAGAACGTCGCAAAATTCAAAGTCGGGGCGATGGCCGACGGGAAGATCGTTGCGCTGACCCACGCACTCTATTCGGCGGGCGGTGCCACCGAAGCCGGGGGCGTTGCCACATCGCAGAATGCGAAACACAACCATGCCCTCTACACTTCCGGCGTCCCACACTGGAAGGAAACGTTCTACAACTACTACAGCAACTCGATTCAGTTCGGTTGTGTCCGCAGCTGCACCCAGCAGGAAGTCAAGTGGGGCTGGGAAAATATGATTGATGAGATGGCGGAAGTGGTGGGGATGGATCCCGTGCAGTTCCGGCTGATGAATGTGTCCCGTCCCGGTGTCCGGCTGACGGCGGACTGGGACGAGCGGTACGGGCAGAGCTACGAGAACGAAAACGGGTCTGTCGGCTTCGATTCGTTTGCATCGGTCGAAGTCCTGGAGGAGGGCGCCGACGCCATTGGGTGGGATCGCAGGAATACCGTGCCGGGAGGCAGGCCGGGGAGATTCAAGACCGGCATCGGCGTGGGGATGGCGCAGCATCATCCGGGCCATATGGGTTATCACGAAGGCGAGATTGGATTCGAGAAGCGGCTGGCCGAGGGCGGCGGGAACGGCGTCTTCGGCGCGGCACTGGAATTGACCTCCGACGGCCTGGTGACGATGCGGAACGCGCTGCCCGACAGTGGGACCAATCACGACACGGCGCTGGCGCACGTGGTGGCCGAGATGCTCGGTTTCACTACGCGGGATCATATCCGGGTTCTGTGGGGCGATTCCGACGTTGCGCCGGCAACCGGGCAATGGCTCGCGGGTAAGACGGTCACGGTGCAGGGCGCCGCGGTCTATAGCGCGGCCGATAAGCTCCGGACGGGTCTGTTTTTTGGCGCGGCGCAAAGCCTCGGAGTAGACGAGTCCCGGCTCGAGATGCGCGATGGCGTCATATCCTCGATCGACGATCCCTCCCAGACGATCACCTTTGCCGCCCTGGCCGCCGCCAGTGGAGGCGTTATTCGCCATGAAGGTCGTGGCGTGGACCGGAGCCCAGGGAGGGCCCTGGCCCGGGGTGTCGGAACCTGTTTTTTCGAGGTCGAAGTCGACACGTGGACGGGCGCTTTCCGTTTCTTGAAGTCGGCTTACTGCCACGACACCGGCCTCGTCGTCAATCCGCTCGTGGCGGAGGCCGATATGCACGGATCACTCGTTCAGAGCACTCAGATGACCATGGAAACCATCCCATGGGATCGGGAGTTTCCAGGTACCCGCCACTACAGCGTCGGCTACCTGTCTTACCGTCTGCCGACGATCATGGATGTTCCCGACGAGCAGACGAACGTGTTCATTGATAGCCTGGAGCCCCGATGGTTCTACGGGATCAAGAGCTTCAGCGAGACAACCATTGGAGCGGTGCCCGGGGCCATATCGAACGCCATCTACAATGCCTGCGGGGTTCGAATCCGGGAGCATCCCATTACGTCGGACAAGATCATGTCGGGATTGAAAGCGCGGGAAGCACAGGGATGAGGGGAGGGGTGAACTAAGGTTTGCGGTGAGATGTTCGATGCTTAAGAGGGTCTTTCTGATCCGGTCCGGTCATCTTATTACCCTAACGCCTCGGCTCCGCCTCGTTGTTCACCCGCACCGGGGGACCGGTGCGGGTTGTATTTAAGAGCCGCTTCAAGGTTCTGTCGATCTCTATAGGCCGTGCCATCAGGATGATCGCTCAGCGGATCCCAGACAGGCCCCGCATGGTCCTCCGTGCGGGGGGACAACGAGGCGGTAGCCGAGGCGTCCAGAGTGATAAGATAATCGGATCAGGATGAAGCTATTGATCAACAAACTTCCAGCTCAGAGCACTCGCTCTGCGAAGCCACAGGCTAAGTAAGCCAACTAGCCCGTATAGATCACGAGATGGACCAGAAAAGGCCGCCCTGTTTGGCATAAAGCGTTTGACAAGAACGTTTCAGACACCAAACAAAGGCGGCCCTTATGACGACAGAGTGTAACCAAACCACGTTTGAATTTCACGGACTTAATCAACGAAAAGTGAAGGCTCGATTCGACGGAGGGAAGATCACTTCCGACGCGGGTGTCCTGCTGTTGCGGGAGGTCGAAAAACGGACCGGGTTGATCGATGGACTGGCCGAATGTTTCGCCGATCACCGGGACCCGCGATTGATCGAGCACACGGTGAAAGAATTGATTGGGCAACGGGTGTATGGCCTGTGTCTGGGATATGAAGACCTGAACGATCACGACCAACTACGCACCGATCCGATGCTGGCCGTGGCGGTGGATAAGGCCGATCCGCTGGGAGGCAACCGACGGCAGGCCAGCGACCGGGGAAAGGCTCTGGCGGCCAAGTGCACACTGAATCGGCTGGAGTTGACTGGGGCTGAAGTCGGCGGGGAGGAGCGATACAAGAAGATTGCGATGGATACGGACCAGGTCGACCGCTGGATGGTCGATGCCTTCATCGCAGCCTTTGAATCGGCGCCTGAAGAAATCATTCTGGACCTCGATGCCACCGACGATCCGATCCACGGGCAACAAGAGGGACGATTCTTTCATGGCTACTACGGCAACTACTGTTATCTGCCGTTGTACATCTTCTCGGGTGAGCATCTGCTGTGCGCCCGATTACGGCGCTCCAATATCGATGGCGCGGCCGGATCGGTTGAGGAACTGACCCGCATCATCGGACAGATCCGGAAGAGCTGGCCGGATGTGTCGATCATCGTCCGTGGAGACTCCGGCTTCTGCAGAGATGACTTACTGACCTGGTGTGAATCCCATCAGGTGGATTACGTGGTGGGATTGGCCAAGAACGAGCGACTCAAGAAGGATATCGCTGAAGCCATGGCTCAGGCGAAATCGGAGTTCGAATCCACCGGTCAATCGGCACGGGTATTTAAGGACTTCCGCTATCGCACACGAGACAGTTGGAGCCAACAACGGCGCGTCGTGGGCAAGGCCGAGGTTCTGGCCAAGGGCGCCAATCCCCGATTCATCGTCACATCGCTGTCACCAGAACGTTGGGAGGCCCGTGCGCTATACGAGGATCTCTACTGTGCGCGCGGCGACATGGAGAACCGGATCAAAGAGCAACAACTGGATCTGTTTGCCGACCGCACCAGCGCGGCCACCATGCGCGCCAATCAACTCCGACTCTATCTGTCTTCGGCCGCCTACATGATCATGCATGCACTGCGCCGACTCGGACTCCACAATACCGAACTGGCGCGGGCTCAATGCGGCACGATCCGGCTGAAGCTGCTCAAGATCGGTGCCCGAATCCGGTTCACGGTCCGCAACGTCTGGGTGTCGATGGCTGAAGCCTGTCCCTACGCCGAAGTCTTCACCGCCGTTGTGCGCAACCTACAGGCGATGCCACTGCGATGCTGACGCCGACGCTCCCGCTTCGTCCCTGAATTCGATTTGATTATCCAGTCCGAGCCGAGGTGTGTCTGATTGCGGCCAACCACGCTCTCTCGAGCACGAAAATCCCCTTTTCATGTCGCCAAAACCTTCTCGCTTCACCCGAAGACCCTCCCCCACACCCCATCTCGCGTCCGCCGATGAGTCTTTCATGCAAAATCGCGATCAAGCGTCGCTTGGTGATCCATGCGGGCTAGAACTGAAATCTCATTCCCGCTTCAATTTCCCGGGGCTGTAGCGCGTTGAAGGACCGTCCGAAAAAAGGCGAAGTCCGAACGCCACTCGGCGTGCCCAGGTGCGTCATATTGAACGCGTTGTTCATGTGCGCAAAGACATTGATCTGAGGTCCCGGAGCGCCCCCGCCTGCGGCGCCCAGTTCGAACGCTTTCGAAATATTGAAGCTGACGTTAAAGAAGTGAGGTCCGTTCTCGCTGTTCTTGTTAACGCCCGGAGGACGGTCGTTGAACACTCCGTCGTTATTGTCGTCCCGTCCGGTACTGATCGTATAGAATCGCCCGGTATTCGCGGCGATCGCGGTGTTCAAGTAGACATCGAAGGGCAATCGGGAATTGACGCCTGCAGTGAACTGATGCCTCAACAGGAATCCCGTGGGTCCCCAGTCCGCCAGGCGATCATAACTGTTCACTGGAATTCTGAAGCCGATGCCCTCCGTCCCGGCATTGCCGCCTATGGCATCGTCATTGTGGCTGGAACCCCGCCTGTAACTCGTGGTCACGGTGAAGATGCTGAAACGCTGTCTCAGATCGACGGTGAAGCTTTTGTGAACCGCGTAACCCTCCGATCCCAGCTCAAATATCTGCCCCTGGTCCGGAAAGGGCCGTACCCCGGTGTTGGGCAACGGAGCGTTCAGGTTTCGACTCCGCAGCAGGCGGACACCTCGATTGTGGTTAAAACCAACGGTAATAAAGAGATTCGCCGGAAGACTCTGTTCCAGCGACACCGCGGTGGAGATGTAGTAGGGGGTGCCCAGCTCGTCCGAAGCGACGCGGCGTGAAGACGGTGGATTGATGGTCACGTTGCCGGAAACGAAAGGGTCCGGAAAACCGGGGTTATCGACCTGGACATCAAACTGCCGGGTGCCATCCAGCCGAAGCAGCGTTCGGACGTCCGGGTATCCCAGCCGGGAATGGAACACCCCCATCCCTCCCCGGACGACGGTCGAACTTCCGACCGCATAGGCGAAACCGAGGCGCGGATCCAGATTGTGATTGTCAGCCAAATCGGTCTGGCTTTCATAGCGCAAGCCAAGAAACAGCGTGAATCGGTTGGTCAGCCGCAGATCATTCTGGACGAAGAGTCCGGTCCGAATCTGCGTCCAGTTGAGTGCGGGATCGCCCCGGGTTACCCGGAACTGGAGGGGCCTTCCGGCCCGGTAGCTGTCCAGGTCGGAGAAGGTGAATTCTCCGAGGAAATTATTTTCGCGGATCAGGTGCTCGCGGCGGTAGGAGCCTGTGAATCCTGCCCGCAACGTCAGTCGGTCGCCGACGTGGTACAGGAGGTTGCCTATTTCGTAGATCTTCACGTCGCTCTCCAACCGGCTCTGCGCGCCACCGCCGTTGAAGGCATCCAGGACGTTGAAGGCCACTCCATTGGTAATCGCACGGGTCTCGTCCCGTTCCTTCCGCCATGCGAATCGGGTTTCGTGCACGGTCCGACCCGAGATTTCCGAGATCTGCCGGACATCGAAGTCATAGTTGCGGCCCTCAGAATTCGAGCCGCGCTCGGGCAGGGTAAAGTCACCGATGCCCTGGTTTTCCTGGGTGTCCATTCCGTATTTGAAACCGAAGTGCAGCGAATGCAGTTCCCACAGCTGCAGGATGCCGCGGCCCTCGAAAAATCGATTGACGTCGGGCCTCGTAATACCGAGCGAAAATGGCCCATCCGGAGTTTCGGCCTTGACGGTCCCGACGTTCTCCTGCCGGTTGTCGTTGTAGGTCAGATCGATCGTCAGTCGATTCTGGAGCAGGGGTCCGCTGAAGTTTCCGTTGATGGTTCGTTCGTAGTACGGAGGTTTGTTGGCGGCGAAGGGATTCCTCGCGTTGAGCGATTCATCCTGGAACATCGCCATGAAGTTGCCATGGTAGGCTCCGGTTCCGCCGCGCTGGATGACTTCAGTGCGTTCTCCGCCCCCGTTTGGCCCCCGCGAGCCGCTGGACGCGGTTTCCGAGTTGAAACGATTGTTCACGATTCGAATCTGCTGAATCCGCTCGGTCTGGGCGCCGCCCACTCCCGCCCCTGCGATTTCGGCCCCGAGGATGCTCCCTTCCGCTTCGAACGCTTCCCACACCGCGCGTTGCTGGGCCGTCAAAAACTCGGGCAGGCGACTTCTGAATTCGTCGTGCATCCACTGGATGCCCGCGAGGGCGCGGTCTCGATCCTCGCCCTGCGGCGGACCCCCGCTGAAGTCCATGATGACGTCGAACAGGTCCTCCGATGCCTGACGCTGGTCTTCGAGCAGCAGCGCCAGCTGCCGCTCCTGTTCGGTCGTGAAGGGGACCTCCGCATCGGCCAGTAACTGGGCCACCTAGTCCCGAACCTCGTAAAGCGGGTTGGTCACGGTAAGCTGACCCCAGGCCGGGATGGTCAGATACACGGGCATCAAGCACACGAACCATCCGATCACATGGGTGCGCAACCGCCTCCCGCATTGAGTGAATCCGGAAATTGTCCCGATCCGCAAGCCTCGACACTTCCCAGAGATCCTGTTCCTTGGATTCAACACTGGCCTCCGAATAAGCGGTAGGTGGCCGATTCCTGCGGTTTCAATTCAACTGCCAGCGCAGAATCGGAGCGTCAGCCATACGGTTTGAGTTGGGCAAAAGTCTACAAAACGGAGGGGTTGGGGTCAATCGGGGTTCTCGAACCGGCTCGCCAATTGCTGGTGATATCGCGCCGATCTGGTCACGGCTGAGGTCGTGGCATGTTGACATCGGTTCGAGCGAGCCCGATTGGTGACTGATTAGGATGAGATACGAAGGAGGCAGGCTGGCTGGGCAGCAACGCACAGAGGCGCAACGCGGGACTCTATCGGCCCACCCGTTACACCGAGCACCTGTCGGGCCGGTGGGTCCGCACAGCATGGTGTTGCGGTGTGATTTTTCGGCCTGGAGATAGGGAAAACTAGTGGACAAGGGAGTTGGATTTTGGGAGTATGACACGAACTCAGAACTGTCAGTAAATCCTTATATTGCTGAGTATTGCGTGGACCCATGGAGGTTGGATCGATGAAGTATTCCCGCAGGCATTTTCTCAAGGCGGCCGGTTCGAGCGCGGTCGTGCTATCGACGGTGGGGGGCTACCGCACAGCCTCCGGCGCTGCAGCCGCAGCGCAGACGACGGGGGGCATCCCCGTCCCGATGACGGTGGAGATCGGGACATTCATAATCAACGGTGCCAGCTACCAGGCGGAATACGAGGCGCGGACGACGTTGTGGGAAGTGATTGCGATGAAGCTGGCGTTAACGGGGACGAACCGGAGCTGCAACCGGGCCAGTTGCGGCGCTTGCAGTGTCCTCATCGACGGAGCGCCCTATTACTCGTGTCACACGCTGGCGACGGAGGCGACCGACAAAGACATCTTCACGGTGGAAGGCCTCGGCGACGAAGACAACCTGCATCCGATCCAGGCGGTGGGGCACCGTTACGTGGCGGCCGACTGCGGATTCTGTACACCGGGATGGGAAGTGACGGCGAAAGGCCTGTTGGACGAAAACCCGGACCCGACGGTGGATGAAGTAAAGATGGCGTTGTCGGGACATATCTGCCGCTGTGCGGCCTACCCGGCCATCATCCGAACCGTGGTTGACGCCGGAAAGGTCATGCGCGGGGAGGCGGAACTATGAGTCAAAACAACGGCATACCGAAGATTGAAGCCAGCCTCGAGCACATTATCCAGGTCAAGCTGCCGATGGTGCGCGACTTTTCGACCGGCGGTGGTCATGCACCGGGTCCCGATCTGATGGAAGGTCGGGGCGCCGATGCCAACATCGTGACGAAGAAATGGCAGGGCTGGGCGCCGGAGAATCTCAACGTCGTCGGAAAGCCCCTGCCTCCGATGCCTGAAGTTTCCATACCCCGGTTCCTCGGGAAAGCGCAGTATGCCACCCGTGTCTGGCTGCCCGATATGCACTATGCGAAGGTCCTGATCAGTCCGCACCCGCGGGCGCGGATCCGGCTGCTGGACACTTCGAGGGCTGAACGGATGCCGGGCGTTTCGGCCGTGTTGACCTACGAGAATGGTCCCGCCAATCAGCCACTTTCCCGGGATCTCAACTTCCAGGGTGAAATTGTCGCCTTCGTGGCCGCGGCCACCGAAGATCAGGCCGAAGATGCCCTGGCTGCGATTGAAGTCGATTACGAAATCCTTCCAGCCGCTTCGAGCGTCGAAGAGGCCATGGCTGCCGGTGCACCCGACCTTAACCAGGGCCGGGGAAATCTCAACCAGCGCCGTCCGGATGACTTCTTCTACGATCCGGACGCCAGTTGGATCGGTGAACAGGGTGACGTCGAGGTTGGCTTTGCGGAAGCGGATGTAGTCCGGGAGTATACCTATTACTTTGCCGGTGGCGTTTCGGTGCCGATGCAGCCTGTCGGCGGAGTCGCCCAATGGGACGGCGACCGGCTCACTTTCTGGGCCATGAACCAGGGCATCTATCCCTACCGTCTGGAACTGGCCAACAGCCTGGGTGTAGATCCCGAAAGCATCCATTACATCAACAAGTACAACGGCTGCACGTTCGGATCCGCGATGGAAGCGTCCTACCTGAATCCCTTTATCGCCCAACTCGCAAAGCTGGCCCGTCATCCGGTCAAGTTGATGCTGACCAAGGACCAGGAACTGGCGCGGCTCCAGGTCAAACCTGAAAACATCGCGGTGCTCAAGGTGGGCGCCCGCAATGACGGGCGAATCACGGCCATGGAAAGTAACGTCTATATGGCTACCGGAGACACCAATGACACCTGGGGCGGCGGCCACTGTGCCACTCCGATCGAGTTGTACGGCGCGCGGGTGGCTCACCTGAAGTCGACGTGGTACTGCTATAAGACCAACACGATCCGAATCGGTCCGTCCCGAAGTTACCAGCAGCAGGAAGCCAAGTGGGCCTGGGAAAACATGATCGACGAAATGGCCAATGCGCTGGGGATGGACCCACTCGAGTTCCGTCTGATCAACGTCGCCAGGCCCGGCGATCCGGGTCTGGTATGTATAGGCGGGCCCGGCGAAGATCAATACAGTTATGACTCCCATGCGGGGACCGAAGTTCTTGACGAAGGCGCGAAGGCCTTCGGCTGGGACCAGAGAAATCCGACGCCGGGCGGCAACCCGGGCCGGTTCAAGAGAGGCCTGGGAATGGGGATGTCGCAGCACCATGGAGGCCAGTGCGGTTATCACGAGGAAGAACTCTACTTCGAGCGCTTTGAGGCCGGTACCGGTTTTCAGAACCAGCCCTATGGCGCTGAAGTTGAAGTGGATTCCGAAGGTCTTGCGACCATTCGGTTCGCCCTGCCCGACAGCGGGACGAACCATGCCACAGCCCCCTCGCAGATGGTTGCGGAGATCCTGGGATATACGACCCGGGACCAGATGCGCGTGATCTGGGGTGATACCGATACGACGCCTTTGAGCGGGCGTTGGTATGCCGGCCGAACGATCACGCAACAGTCAGGGCCGATCTGCATCGCCGCGGACAAGCTCCGGCGGGACCTTCTCAGCCGCGCGGCGCGTTCGCTGGGCGTGGAGGTCGAAGCGCTCCAGATTCGCGATGGCGTCATTTCGTCGACCGACAACCCCCAGTTGCAAACGACATTTGCTGAGCTGGCCTTGGCCAACGGTGGCGTCGTGCGCCAGTCCGGCCAGGGGGGCGGTGGCCGCAGGGGAAGGGTGAACAATAAGGGCGTCGGCGCCTGCTTTGTCGAAGTGGAAGTGGATACCTATACCGGGGCCTGGCGTTTTCTCCGCTCGGTCTATTCCCATGATACGGGGTTGATCGTCAACCCGCTGGTCGGTGCCGCCGACATGCACGGATCGCTCATGCAGAGTACTCAGATCGCGACCGATCCGATCCCCTGGGATCGGGAATTTCCCGGAACCCGCCACTACAGCGTCGGCTACCTGTCCTACCGGCTGCCGACGATCATGGACGCTCCCGACGATCAGACGAATGTGTTCGTGGACAGCCTGGAGCCCCGCTGGTTCTTCGGGACAAAGAGCTTCAGTGAGACGTCGATCGGGTGCGTGCCCGGCGCGTTGTCGAACGCGATTTATAACGCCTGCGGAGTTCGACTCCGGGAGCATCCGATCACCTCGGACAAGATCATGGCTGGATTGAAAGAGTTGGAGGTAAGGGCATGAAGAAAGTATCCATATACCGACCGACGAGCATGGACGAAGCGATCCAGATACTAACCCTGCATGGAACCGAAGCCGGGGTCTATGCCGGTGGGACCGACCTGCTGATCCGGCTGAAGAACCGCCTGGATCAAGCGCCGAGTTACCTGGTGGATGTGAAAGGGATCCCCAACCTGGGCTATATCCGGGAAAACCCGTCCGGGGGCGTAGATATCGGTGCCCTGACCAAGCTGTCGGAGATCGTGGACTCCCCCCTGATGGGGCGGAAATACCCGATGCTGGTGGAAGCCTTCCAGATGATCTCATCACCTGAGCTTAGGAACGCGTCCACTCTGGGTGGAGACCTGCTACAGGAAGTGTGGTGCCAGTACCTGAGAGGGGGCTATGCCTGCTATCGGAATGGGGGCTACATCTGCCATGGAGCCATCGGCGACAACAGCTACTACCACTCGGCGATGGGGGGACGGTTGTGCTACGCGGTGTATCCGGGGGATGCGGCGCCGGCGCTGATCCCGTTTGATGCGACCGTAAAGCTGGTGGGCCCGCTCGGGACCAAGCAACTGACCGTGGAGCAACTCGTACCCGGGGACATGATGGTGGATGGACGGATCCAGTCGCATGTGGTCCGCTACAACGAGATTCTGACGGAAGTGACGCTGCCGGCGCCGCCCAACGGGTTCCGGGCGTCGTTTGAGAAGATCCGGCCCCGAGGGGTGTGGGACTTCGCGATGGCGTCGATGGCGATGGGACTGGACATGAACGGGAATACGATCTCGGATTCGCGGGTGGTGTTCGGCGGAATAGCGGGCCGGCCGTGGCGGGAACGCTCGGTCGAGGACTTCCTGAGAGGAAAGACGCTGGACTCTGCGTTGGCCGAGCAAGCACCGTCGACGGCTCTGGCGGGAGCGGCCCCGCTGAAGTACAACGCGATGAAGATCGACATGGCGAAAGGCCTGTTGCGGTCGGGTCTGGAGAAACTGGCCACCGCCTAGAAGACAAGCAATTTAGAAGCTTAGAGCTTTAATCAAGCGAGGCATCCGGTGAGATCGGCCGGGTGCCTCGCTTTTTCTTATGGCACGTTTGGGATTGGAAAAGAATGGATAGAACGTCCGGCCGATTCTCGCCTGTGACCGTCGCCCCACCTCATAGCGGTTTTCCCTAGACTCCCTTGAAAAACTGACAAAGAGAGTGGTCAGAAATCCTTCCTGTGGTACCTGAGGAGCGCACTTCCGGGCGCGAAACGATTCCTCATATGTTGCCGAACCCTAATACCGGAACGTTGGTTGCCACAACCAAAGTCTACGCTGCGTCGGTCGTGACAGTTCCTCTATGCGGCATCTTGCGAATTATTCCTGCGTCGTACTACGAGATCGACGTCGCATTCGAGAACGTGGAGAACGGCTAAGAGCTTATCAATCGACTTTCGGTAGTTCGTCTGATCGAGGAGTCTGTAGAACTGCGCGGCCGATGTGCCGAGGCGCCTGATGATTTCCCGCTTGGACAAGGGGCTTGCTTCTACCCGCCGCTGGGCTTCGAGAGTCAGCCGGTACAGTAGAGCATCACGCATAAAACCGGGGTCCGAATGTGTGCCAATCTTAGTTGGAAATTGAAACGGCTCCAAACCCCATGGTTTGATGGTATTGGAAGAAACAACATCAAGCCTGTAAGAGAAAGGAGCCGAGATGAGGAGTCTGTTACGTTCGGTAAAGAAACGCAAGAAGTCGCGTGTGCTGGGTGAGGTCGAGGTCCTGAGCCGGGAGGAATACTCGGGACTGGAATTGGACTCGAAGGTGGAGATGATTCGGGCGTTGATCCCACTGGGGTTGATGCACGTGGAGGAGTTGCTCGACGAGGAAGTGAAGTCGTTGGCGGGTGAGCGATACGCACGAAAGGAGGCGGCGTTGCGGGGCCGGCGACACGGGAGCAATCCGGGGACCGTGGGGCTGGGTGGCCAGCGGGTGCCGGTTCGGGTGCCTCGAGTGCGCAGCGTGGCGGGCGGGGAGATTCCGCTTCGGACCTACGAGGAACTCAGTCCGGGTGGCGCGGTGAACGAGCTACTGCTCAGACGTGTGCTGTATGGGATCTCCTGCCGGAACTATGAATCGGCCGCTGAAGCGATTCCGGGAGCGATCGGACTGTCGAGTTCGACGGTGTCTCGAGGATTCGTCCAGGCGAGTGCCGCGAAACTTCGGGAGATGCAGGAGCGGGATCTGAGTGGCGAGGACGTCGTGGCGAATGTGTGCCAATCTTAGTTGGAAATTGAAACGGCTCCAAACCCCATGGTTTGATGGTATTGGAAGAAACAACATCAAGCCTGTAAGAGAAAGGAGCCGAGATGAGGAGTCTGTTACGTTCGGTAAAGAAACGCAAGAAGTCGCGTGTGCTGGGTGAGGTCGAGGTCCTGAGCCGGGAGGAATACTCGGGACTGGAATTGGACTCGAAGGTGGAGATGATTCGGGCGTTGATCCCACTGGGGTTGATGCACGTGGAGGAGTTGCTCGACGAGGAAGTGAAGTCGTTGGCGGGTGAGCGATACGCACGAAAGGAGGCGGCGTTGCGGGGCCGGCGACACGGGAGCAATCCGGGGACCGTGGGGCTGGGTGGCCAGCGGGTGCCGGTTCGGGTGCCTCGAGTGCGCAGCGTAGCGGGCGGGGAGATTCCGCTTCGGACCTACGAGGAACTCAGTCCGGGTGGCGCGGTGAACGAGCTACTGCTCAGACGTGTGCTGTATGGGATCTCCTGCCGGAACTATGAATCGGCCGCTGAAGCGATTCCGGGAGCGATCGGACTGTCGAGTTCGACGGTGTCTCGAGGATTCGTCCAGGCGAGTGCCGCGAAACTTCGGGAGATGCAGGAGCGGGATTTGAGTGGCGAGGACGTCGTGGCGATCTTCCTGGACGGGAAGGCGTTTGCCGACGCCCTGATGGTAGTGGCCCTGGGCGTCACGCTTTCGGGCGACAAACGCTTCTTGGGCTTCGTGGAGACCGACACGGAGAACGAGCAAGTGCTGACTCCGTTTCTCCGTTCGTTGATGGAGCGGGGCCTGGACATCTCTGAAGGCGTGCTGGTGATTGTCGACGGCGGCAAAGGTCTGCGGGCGGCGGTCAAGAAGGCATTCAGGAATCGAGCCCTGGTCCAACGCTGCCAATGGCACAAACGCGAGAACGTCGTGAGATACCTATCGAAGACCGAGCAAGCCGTGTGGCGACGCCGGCTGCAGCGGGCCTACGAGCGCCCGGAGTACGACGAAGCTCGGGCGGCGCTCGGAGAGCTCCATGGAGAGCTCGAGGAGCGAAACCAATCGGGGGCTGCGAGCCTTGAGGAAGGCCTGGAAGAGACCCTCACGTTGCATCGGCTCGGCGTGTACGGGGTCTTGGGCCGTTCGTTCAAGACGACGAATTGCCTGGAATCGGTCAATGCCCTTGTCGAGGAAAGGTGTGCGAAGGTCGATCATTGGAAGAACTCGAGTCAGCGGCAACGCTGGTTGGCGACGGCGCTCATCGACATCGAACCGCGCCTGAGGAAGGTGATCGGCTACCGTCATCTTCCAAAGCTCCGCGAAGCCCTCCAGCGAGAGCTGAAAATTGAGGCGAAGACGTCGACGAGATCGAAGAAGAAGGTTGCATGACCCATCGTGAGCCGTGGAGAGTTTCAACTAAGAATGGGCTTGACTCCGGGGTCCTGGTTGTACTCCAGAACCTGATCGATGTGGACTGTCCCTTCCTGGCCAGATTCCAGCGCATAGGTGAAACCTTCACGTCCCAGTTCTTTGTCGACGGCGACGCTGGACAATGGGTCTGAAGCGTTCGGGGTGGGCTCGGTTTTGGAATATGGGAACTGGAAAACCTTGTGCGCAGTCTTCACTTCGAATGCTTTCTTGCGGTTGTTGTAGGTTACCGATCGAATCTTCATAACATCCCTTCGGATTGGAGTTCTTGAATCTATCTGCGAACACGACCCGAACAGCTGCCCTTCATGAATATCTCGCTTTCCAGGTCCCACTTCAGCACCAGTTTCCCGTCACTATAAACATGGATGTGCCGTGGAGAGTGGTCGCCCTTCCAAGTAATGAAAACGTATCCGCCACGACGGATCTTTGGCATGAATAACGTTACCGCATGAGGTAACGGATATCAAGAGCTGTGACCCGACTCCTTGCCGCACAACGGATTGTGGCTGACCGGCGGCGGTCGATCCAATTCAAACCGGGAGCACACCGTGGCCGCCGACTGGTGGAGCCGCTTGATAATGATCGAGGCCTGCTCCCAAAGCAGGCCTGGCCGAGCAATCGGCCATCCTAAAGGTGAACGTCCTCCCCGAAGTGGGACATATTACGGAGGAGACATGGATGGGATTCTATACCTAACGGCATGGACACTGCTGTGGAATTGATCTGCACGCACGGAGCATGAACGTGAGCATTCCTGATCCATCCGGAGCTATCCTGGTGCATCGGACTCTGAAGGCGAATCCGGAAGCGTTTCTCGATGTGGTCAGCCCGTATCGGTCAAATATGGCCGTTCGGGTGGAGTGCATCTTCACCCGGCACTGGCCGGCGTCGCCGTGAGCCAGATTCGCCCTCCTCCACAAGTAAAGTGTTGATCGGGACACGCCACAATAGCGGCAGGTCCTGGATAGGTTCCTCGTTTTCCGCGCGTACTCCAGAATTCGTTTTCTCTTTCCAGTCTCCCGTTCCTCTTGATTCAAAAGTACAGTCTCCTTCGAGTCCTTCTTAGGACAGGACAAACTGTCCGAGAAGACCGTACATGTTTACATACTTGAGAGGGAAGACGTTGGACACGGCACTGGCGGAGCAAGCTGGGTCGACGGCACAGGCGGCACCGCTCAAATACAACGCGATGAAGATCGACATGGCGAAAGGCCTGTTGAGATCCGGTCTGGAGAAACTGGCCAGCGCCTGGCAGACAGGCCGGGTGCCTCGCTTTTGTTTTTCCGGAAGAGGTGTGAGGAATTCAACAATGCTTTCGTTAGAATCTGCCGCCAGATGGGCATCGCCCAGCTTCGAGAAGGTGTCCCATAGACTCTCTTGAATAACAAAATTATAATTCGCCATAACGACTTCCGTGTGGTAGCAGTGGAGCGCAGTTCTGGGCGCGGATCGATTTGTCCCTCAAGTCTGGGAGTCGGTCCCTCGCTTCTATGCGAATGAATCGTTGCCAATGGAGCAAGATGCTCGTATTCCCCGTCCTGTTTTTCGCATTAAAAGTGACCGTACCGGAGAGGGACCGGATGAGTCGGGCCAGTAGTCCCCGGGGAGACCATGAGCCGGGCGGAATCCGACCACCGCCGACGCCATCGATGGAGCTCCCACTCGTCGCCGCTGGTCCGGCCCAATCCTGAATAATGCGCAGCCGCGGAGCCATTCACTCACAGAACACCGAAAATCGTCCTAGAGGACAAGAGGAGACCAGAATGAATAATGTAGTGACTCGAAAAATACTGAGAGCGGGCCGAATGTGTGCCAATCTTAGTTGGAAATTGAAACGGCTCCAAACCCCATGGTTTGATGGTATTGGAAGAAACAACATCAAGCCTGTAAGAGAAAGGAGCCGAGATGAGGAGTCTGTTACGTTCGGTAAAGAAACGCAAGAAGTCGCGTGTGCTGGGTGAGGTCGAGGTCCTGAGCCGGGAGGAATACTCGGGACTGGAATTGGACTCGAAGGTGGAGATGATTCGGGCGTTGATCCCACTGGGGTTGATGCACGTGGAGGAGTTGCTCGACGAGGAAGTGAAGTCGTTGGCGGGTGAGCGATACGCACGAAAGGAGGCGGCGTTGCGGGGCCGGCGACACGGGAGCAATCCGGGGACCGTGGGGCTGGGTGGCCAGCGGGTGCCGGTTCGGGTGCCTCGAGTGCGCAGCGTGGCGGGCGGGGAGATTCCGCTTCGGACCTACGAGGAACTCAGTCCGGGTGGCGCGGTGAACGAGCTACTGCTCAGACGTGTGCTGTATGGGATCTCCTGCCGGAACTATGAATCGGCCGCTGAAGCGATTCCGGGAGCGATCGGACTGTCGAGTTCGACGGTGTCTCGAGGATTCGTCCAGGCGAGTGCCGCGAAACTTCGGGAGATGCAGGAGCGGGATCTGAGTGGCGAGGACGTCGTGGCGATCTTCCTGGACGGGAAGGCGTTTGCCGACGCCCTGATGGTAGTGGCCCTGGGCGTCACGCTTTCGGGCGACAAACGCTTCTTGGGCTTCGTGGAGACCGACACGGAGAACGAGCAAGTGCTGACTCCGTTTCTCCGTTCGTTGATGGAGCGGGGCCTGGACATCTCTGAAGGCGTGCTGGTGATTGTCGACGGCGGCAAAGGTCTGCGGGCGGCGGTCAAGAAGGCATTCAGGAATCGAGCCCTGGTCCAACGCTGCCAATGGCACAAACGCGAGAACGTCGTGAGATACCTATCGAAGACCGAGCAAGCCGTGTGGCGACGCCGGCTGCAGCGGGCCTACGAGCGCCCGGAGTACGACGAAGCTCGGGCGGCGCTCGGAGAGCTCCATGGAGAGCTCGAGGAGCGAAACCAATCGGGGGCTGCGAGCCTTGAGGAAGGCCTGGAAGAGACCCTCACGTTGCATCGGCTCGGCGTGTACGGGGTCTTGGGCCGTTCGTTCAAGACGACGAATTGCCTGGAATCGGTCAATGCCCTTGTCGAGGAAAGGTGTGCGAAGGTCGATCATTGGAAGAACTCGAGTCAGCGGCAACGCTGGTTGGCGACGGCGCTCATCGACATCGAACCGCGCCTGAGGAAGGTGATCGGCTACCGTCATCTTCCAAAGCTCCGCGAAGCCCTCCAGCGAGAGCTGAAAATTGAGGCGAAGACGTCGACGAGATCGAAGAAGAAGGTTGCATGACCCATCGTGAGCCGTGGAGAGTTTCAACTAAGAATGGGCTTGACTCAGCGGGCCTGCTCGGGATGATTCTGACCTGTGTGGCCCCACCCGTGATGGCGCAGGCGCCGGCAGTGGTTGCCGCCGCAGCGGATGAGGCTCAGGGGCAATTGACGGTGTGGGGCCACGGCTTCAGGCCGAATAGCCGGGTTTGGCTGGGAGATCAGCAGTTGACGGGCGAGGTGGTGGACGCCGCCGGGACGGTGGTGACCGCCCTGCTTCCGGTTGGACCCTTGACACCCGGCTCTTATCGGGTGGTCGTCACTGTCTCAGGTGGGGGCCCGGTTTCAAATTGGTTTACAGTGACGTTGGGCGAGGTCGGACCCCCCGGCGTGGATGGAATGGACGGAGTCGATGGAGTGAACGGGGTGAATGGATTGCCCGGGGTGAACGGGACCGATGGGGCGAACTGCTACGACGGGATCGGGACGACGGTGGCGGATTGCCAGGGGCAGGCTGGAACGCCCGGTCCTCCGGGAGCGCCGGCGGATGTGTGTGCGGTATTCGCTGCCATGGGAACGGTTCCGCTATTCGGCACGGGCCTGCCGTGCAGTCCGACCCTACGGTTTGTGGACAATGGAGATGGGACGATCACGGATCATCAGACGGGTTTGATGTGGGAACAGAAGAATGCGTGTTCAGGCGTAGACCTGAACGACGTTCACTGCGTGAATAACCTGTACGTATGGTCAACATCAGCGTCGGGATTCATCAAACCGGAGGGTCCCCTGTATACAGACTTTCTGGCGAAGTTGAACACGACCCATGACACCTCGCCGGATGGAGTTGCGATAGACCGACCGAACTTCGAAGACTGGCGGATACCATCGATCGTGGAGTTGCAAGGGATCTTGGATTGCAGTCATCCCGGCTGTCTAGACCCAGTGTTTGGTCCTAACCAGGCGTCCAACTACTGGTCGTCTACGACTGGCGCCGGCTTCCCGGTCTTCGCGTGGAACGCCAATTTCTTCTTTGGCAACGTGTTCAGCAACGGTAAGGGCAACGGCTTCTACGCGCGCGGGGTACGAGGCGGTCGGTGATTTTTTATTGGACAATTTGATCATTTGATTGTTTGATCCGGGGGTCTGGGGGGTAAGCCCCATAAGCGCTAACTTGTTTATCAGTATTCGAAATAGCGCGTCAACTGCGTTGTTCGTTGTCGAGGACGCTCTGCCAAGGATTTCGAGATGTGTCCCCAATCGTGGAGCATTTCCGACAAACGCAGTCGCGGTTCGATTGTGCGCTTTATTTGGTTGAGCACCATTCCGAATTCACGCCACGCACTCTGTGGGCGGCGATTCTTCCATGCCGTATCCCCAGGGGGAAATAGATTCCGCATGGGCAATCAGCTTCTCCGTAAGCAGCGCCACGAAAAGCTTGCCGTAGAGCCACGCCTTAGCGCTTTCATCATCGTACTTTGGGAGATGGCCCAATTGCGCGATCGACTTGAATCTCTTGAAGACCAGTTCGACCTGCCATCGGAGTCGATACCATTGCAACACGTCCGGTGCTGAGAACTCCGTTTCTGGAAACGTCGTGAACAGAATGACGTATTTGGCGTACTCCAGGGTGCTGGGTTTGACTTGCTTGCCTTTCCTTGACGCTTTTCGGCGGATAACGTCATGTGCACATTGGATGGCTTCCCTGGATTTTCGGATGACACACAACCGACCTACGATCTTTGAACCGGAGTCGATGACGACCACCGGCCAGGACTTGGACGCACCTGTCGTCTTGATCGATGACACCGTATCGAGCAAGTCCAATAGTTGGCCTTCTGGGGTGTACAGGGGCAGGCTTGTGGTATTGATTCTAACGGTAACGGCGGCGCCCTTCGATACGACATACCGAATTCCCTGTGCCGTGGAATAGCCGCGATCCGCCAGTATATGGTCGCCCGCACCCACAGGAAATCGGGCAAAGGACTCCCCGGTGCCACGCCCTTCTGTTTCTGTGAGTTTAAAGAAATCGCAGGTCAACGACGGCAGACACACGCTGTAGTGAATGCGCCAGAGGCTGCCTGTCTTGCCAGGCTCCTTAACGGTTGTGGCATCAAAAGCCCGAACCTGGAACCCGTCCGTGGATGACAAATCCACTCCCCGTTCTTGAAATAACGCCACGCACAATGTGTACAGCCATTGTTTGGATTTCCTCAATCGTTTCAGCAGTGCAACGTCGGAAAGATCGGCCAATCCGGCCTGTCTTGCACGCACAACCGTTTCACGAAGTGAATGACCGCATCCAAGGTGGATCAACAATGTACGCAAGAGACTCTCGGCGGATTTATTCTTTCGCAAACCCTTTAGGGCTCCGGCGCCAACCGCAAGTTCACCCCAATTGTCAGGAAAAAACGATTTCAGTATGGTCCAGTCTTCCTCCACGAGGGTTCCTCCACATTTGCAGTATGTGCCCATGTTAGAGGTGATCTGTCGATTAATCAATAAACAAGTTAGCGCTTATGGGGCATCGCCCCCCAGACCCGATCAACGTGACCCATCGGAGAGGGAGGCATGGCGTATACGGAGCACCTGCCGATCTACAAGAGCGCTTATGACCTGTGCCTGTGGTTCGAACGCGTGGTCGCAGGTTTTCCCCGGTATCACAAGTACTCGCTCGGATCAGACATGCGCGATCATGCTCGGCGGGTGTTGAAGCTGGTGGTGCGGGCCAATGCGTGGCGGGATAAGGTGCCGGTGATCGTCGAACTGCGCGAAGAACTTGAAGAACTCAAAGTCCTCGTCCGGCTGTGCGCCGATGTGAAAGGGTTTCCCAATTTCAATTCCTACGAGTATGCGATTACACAGGTGGTGGCGATCGCGAAGCAGAATGAGGGTTGGCCCAAGAGCCAGGGTCGGGGCCATGGCCAGAATCGGCGGGCGATGCCATCAGGGCTGGCTGCGCCGGGCGCGCCATGATCACCGGGTCCCTCTCCCGCCTGGTTACCAGGCGAGCGCCGGAGCCCTGTAGCGGGGCCGAGGCAGAAGGGCGTCCTCCCCCGCCGCGGCGGGGCCGGGCGCCCGGGTCTGCCGGGACTCGCGCGAGATCCGCTTCGCGCCGGTACCGGTGGGAACAAGCGGAGAGGGTCATTGAGGCGTCCAACCCCGGCACCTATTGAGAATCGCATAATATAGTGACACTAGAAGAGGCTGGCCTGCTTCCAGAATGCCGTGACAAGTCGCGGCCGGCGCCGCATCCGGCACAGTGCCCGACGTGCATGGTCGCTGAGCTGGCCGAAGTCTTTGGGACAGAAGTTCGGCAGTTCATGATGCTTCCAGTAGCCCCACAGATATTCGACTGGATTCAGCTCCGGTGCATACGCCGGCAGACGTTCCAGAACGAGTCGGCCCTGAGTTTCGGCGACAAAGTCTCGGACCATGCGGCTCCGATGACTCGGCAGCCCGTCCCAGATCACCAACAGAGGGTCGGGAATGTGACGCATCAGATGCTTCAGGAATTCGACAACCTGCGGACTGCGGATGGCTCCCGGATACATCCTGAAGTAGAAGTTCCACCAGGTCACTCCGGCGATTGCCGACAGACTCTTCCAGTTGAAGTGGTACTGCAGGACCGGAGTCTGCCCGCGCGGCGACCAGGTGCGGTACCGATGCGGTCGTTCCGTCAGCCCGCTTTCGTCGACGAATACGATCGTCCGGCCCTCTTTCCGGGCTTTTTTTTAATCCCGGGCCAGCTTGTCTTCTTCCACCGAAGGATCGCGTCTTCATCGCGCTCCAGCGCCCGACCCGTTGGCCGCTGGCAACTCCAGCCCATCTGCTGCAGAATCCGCCAGACGTGTCCGGGGTGATATCTAACACCGCACTCCTCTTCGATCAGATGGGCGACACGCCACCCGGTCCACAGACTCGTGTCGTACCCCAACGCTTCGGGTCCGCGTTTCAGTCCCCGCTCGATCTTCTTCAGATCCGCCGGGCTCAGCCCTGGCTTGCGGCCCGCCCGCCCAGCCTGCTTCAGTCCCTGCTTTCCTGATTCAGCGAGTTGTTGAGACCAGCGGTTCACCGACTGCCGGTGGGCACCGACTCGGCGGGCCACCTCCGCTTCCGACAGGCCCTGCTTTAACAGTCTCGCGGCTTCCATACGTCGCCGCTCTAATGCATCAAAGTCGCGTCGAACTCCTGCTGGATTTCCCATGCAGGAAGTATAGGACACTCATGACAGAATGTCACTATATTATGCGATACTCAATAATTTCGCCTCCCATAGAGCACGTCCCACAGTTGTAGGTGCCCTACGGGGGCCTGCTATCTCGCCTATCCGCGACTTCGATTCGCTTGACACGTAGTAACACAAACGTTACTAATAGTAGGTGATCGAGTTGCGGGGCTACATCGACGAGAACGGGAAGAGGCCCTTCGAGTTCTGGTTTGAAACGCTCAATCCAACCGCTGCCGCCAAGGTGACCATTGCGCTCACGCGCATGGAGCAAGGGAACTTTTCGAAGGTGACGGGCGTCGGGTCCGGCGTCCAGGAACGCAAGATCGACCGCGGCCCGGGATACCGCATCTACTTCGGCCGGGATGGCGATCGGATCGTGATCCCGCTGGGTGGCGGCACAAAGAAACGTCAGAACAAGGACATTCAGGCCGCCCGGCAGTACTGGACAGATTACAAACGACGAAAGAAACAGGAGACGCGATAATGCCTCTAACACACGATTTCAAAGAAACCGTTCGTCGGCGGGCGCAGCGGGATCCTGATTTCCGTTGCGGTCTGCTTCGCGAAGCAGTGGAGACCATCATCAATGGCGACTTGGAAACGGGGAAGGCGGTCCTGCGCGACTATGTGAATGCGACCGTCGGCTTCCAGGCCCTTGAACGGCGCACGGATATTCCGACCAAAAGCCTCATGCGTATGCTCGGTCCGAAAGGCAGTCCGAGTCAAGCCCATTCTTAGTTGAAACTCTCCACGGCTCACGATGGGTCATGCAACCTTCTTCTTCGATCTCGTCGACGTCTTCGCCTCAATTTTCAGCTCTCGCTGGAGGGCTTCGCGGAGCTTTGGAAGATGACGGTAGCCGATCACCTTCCTCAGGCGCGGTTCGATGTCGATGAGCGCCGTCGCCAACCAGCGTTGCCGCTGACTCGAGTTCTTCCAATGATCGACCTTCGCACACCTTTCCTCGACAAGGGCATTGACCGATTCCAGGCAATTCGTCGTCTTGAACGAACGGCCCAAGACCCCGTACACGCCGAGCCGATGCAACGTGAGGGTCTCTTCCAGGCCTTCCTCAAGGCTCGCAGCCCCCGATTGGTTTCGCTCCTCGAGCTCTCCATGGAGCTCTCCGAGCGCCGCCCGAGCTTCGTCGTACTCCGGGCGCTCGTAGGCCCGCTGCAGCCGGCGTCGCCACACGGCTTGCTCGGTCTTCGATAGGTATCTCACGACGTTCTCGCGTTTGTGCCATTGGCAGCGTTGGACCAGGGCTCGATTCCTGAATGCCTTCTTGACCGCCGCCCGCAGACCTTTGCCGCCGTCGACAATCACCAGCACGCCTTCAGAGATGTCCAGGCCCCGCTCCATCAACGAACGGAGAAACGGAGTCAGCACTTGCTCGTTCTCCGTGTCGGTCTCCACGAAGCCCAAGAAGCGTTTGTCGCCCGAAAGCGTGACGCCCAGGGCCACTACCATCAGGGCGTCGGCAAACGCCTTCCCGTCCAGGAAGATCGCCACGACGTCCTCGCCACTCAGATCCCGCTCCTGCATCTCCCGAAGTTTCGCGGCACTCGCCTGGACGAATCCTCGAGACACCGTCGAACTCGACAGTCCGATCGCTCCCGGAATCGCTTCAGCGGCCGATTCATAGTTCCGGCAGGAGATCCCATACAGCACACGTCTGAGCAGTAGCTCGTTCACCGCGCCACCCGGACTGAGTTCCTCGTAGGTCCGAAGCGGAATCTCCCCGCCCGCCACGCTGCGCACTCGAGGCACCCGAACCGGCACCCGCTGGCCACCCAGCCCCACGGTCCCCGGATTGCTCCCGTGTCGCCGGCCCCGCAACGCCGCCTCCTTTCGTGCGTATCGCTCACCCGCCAACGACTTCACTTCCTCGTCGAGCAACTCCTCCACGTGCATCAACCCCAGTGGGATCAACGCCCGAATCATCTCCACCTTCGAGTCCAATTCCAGTCCCGAGTATTCCTCCCGGCTCAGGACCTCGACCTCACCCAGCACACGCGACTTCTTGCGTTTCTTTACCGAACGTAACAGACTCCTCATCTCGGCTCCTTTCTCTTACAGGCTTGATGTTGTTTCTTCCAATACCATCAAACCATGGGGTTTGGAGCCGTTTCAATTTCCAACTAAGATTGGCACACATTCGGCAGTCCTTCAGCCGTCAATCTCACGCGCATCCTGACCGCGTTGCAAGAGACCGAAGGCGTGCAATTTGAATTGGCTTTGAAACGTTGATTGAAGCGCGTACAGTCCTACGCATCACTAAATCCAGGTTAATCGGACTTCCGGATGATCGTCCAAGTGACAGGCCTCTCATGAAGAGGACGTTTGGGACATCGTTCACTCTTAAACATCTCTCCCGCCCCGCGAAAGTATCCCTATCACGCCAGCAAAATAGTGGACAACGCAAGGGTATTTTGGGAGCGTGACACGAGTCAATTTCAGCCAAAACGCCTGGGAATAATGTGTATCGCGCACACCGATGGAGGTTTCATACATGAAGTATTCTCGGAGACATTTTCTGAAGGCGGCCGGCTCCGGTGCGGTCGTACTGACGACGGTGGGCGGCTACGCTTCGGTGGCGGGGTCTGTGGCCGCGGCCCAGACGGCGGGGGAAATCCCCGCTCCGATGACGGTTGAGATCGGGACGGGGCCGGATGTCCAGGCTGCCGCCCGGCGGATCGACAACGGGCGGACCGCGCTGTCGAAACGGGGCCAAAGCCTCGCAAAAACGCTCGGCTTCACCCCCGTTTCGACAGCGCCCTGGCCGGGGGATTCGAAGCACTACTTCCTGGACAACCTCAGACCACCCAAACACAAGAATTACGTTACTCCCATGGCGATGGGGCTGGAGATGGCCGGAGACACGATTACGGATTCGCGGGTTGTATTTGGTGGAATATCGGGGCGGCCTTACAGGGAGCGGGCGGTGGAAGACTTCCTGAGAGGGAAGACGCTGGACACGGCGCTGGCGGCTGAAGCGCCGGGGACAGCACTGGCCGGAGCGGCCCCGCTCAAATACAACGCGATGAAGATCGACATGGCGAAGGGTCTGCTGCGATCGGGCCTGGAGAAATTATCGACTGCATAGCAATCTGGAAGTTCATCTGAAGCGAGGCATCCGGCGAAGACCGCCGAATGCCTCGCTTTTGTTTTGGGCTGTGATGGGCTGATCAGCGTTTTAAGCAGGGTCCGACACCTGTAGCAGACGGACCGCGTCGCCGTATAGGTGTTATGTCAACCCGTGCGCAGCCGCAGGCCGGCTCGCGGCGTGTAAGAATAGTTCACTTGCATAGCCGGTCGTATGACCGAGTACCCGGACGCGGCATTCTCTTTCCAATTCAAGCAGTTGCCACAGTATTGAAACGGAATTCTATCCTGGGAGGGTTTTTCGACAGGGCGATTCCATGGTCGCATGGGAATCTTCAGTCTCGCCCGATTTTCGAACCTGCCCGGGCCGAGCCACGTGTGAGCATCAGTCTGGACTTCCCATACCCCCATGCGCTCAAGAAACGGAGTCACCCAGAGACCCGGGGCGGTCCACTTTTACTCTGGCGGCGCCACCACAGGTCGAATAATGTTCCCGTTGTCATCCTGGTATACGGCTATGTCCAGGCCGGTCCCGCCGATGGTGGGCTGAAGGTGGGCGATGTCCCTTTCGTAGTCCATGCAGGCGTGAGACATGATCCGGTCCGGAGCCGTCACCCTCTGAAGCGTTTGTATCGTCGTAAACGGCTTCGTGAAAAACACGGGATCCGTATACGTCACCCTGTACTCGATCGTGTCTGGGTCAGTCATGCGAAATCGTTCGGTGAGATGCAGCTGGTCACTGTGTTCGTGACCGGAAATGTCCAGCCACGTTCGGTCATTGATGCCCACTGTGTCCACCACCAGGGTGTCTCCCTCCCACTGGCCGACCCCGTGCCCCGTCCATTCCGGGTACTCATGAATGTATTCGGGATGATCCCGCCCATCCGTATAGATCAGGCGGAACGTGTACTGAGATTCGCTGAGGATCACGACCACGTCAGGGCGCTGAACAAACATGGTGGGATGCCTCCGGATGACCATTCTGGCCGGACCCGGGGGGAGGCAGAAAGTATTGGGATCCTGGGCGTGATCGACGGCCTGATATCTTTCGTATCCATATGCGGTGAGGATCATTTCATCACCCGGCACCGTGGCCTGGGAGAGGTCTCTCGTAGTCTGTCCAGTCCAGACACCGCTGAAGTCCACGGGCCCGATATCCACGGGTCCGGATGGAGCGGCTTCTCCCAGATACCACCAGGCACCCTCAAACCCGGGTCCGGACGCGCTCAATTGCGCCTGGGCAGGAATCACCACGAGGACTAAAGCGCAGAACTGTGCCCACGCGGCAAAGGTTATGACCGAAAAACGCTTCCTCATGCTGAGCCTCCATATCGAATCACGATTCGGGTTCGCGGGATCCAGACCGGGGTTCGACTCGCCTATCATCTTATTTCGATTCGTGTTGTCCAATGCAAACGATGCCGCACCCTGCCACCGCCCTTAGTCTCAGACGGTGACGCTGTCGGGAGCGGCCCTGGCTCCTGAATCGTTGTCTAGTTGTTTCCTCGGGGCCTGGAAGGACCTCCATCTGCCGAACCTCCGTACACCCGACGACCATCGGGCAGCGTCACGTTCCGCCCGTTGATGAGGTTCGACCCGTCTCTGGCCCGGAAGCCCTCCACTCTGAGGCTATCTCCAACCTTCAGATGGTCTTTCCGCCAGCCTCTCCTGAACAGGCTGTTCGGCGTGCCACCCTCGATGGCCCAATTCTCCACCTCACCGCTTTCGTCTTCTACATCCACGAACAAGTAGATGTGCGGATTTCTCCACTGCACTTCCGTGACCTGGCCTTCTACCGTGATCGGCGCATTCGAATCGTATTGGGCCGCGAACGAATGGTGTGCCTCGAGGGGGAGTCCTCCCAGGAACAGGACCACACCCGCGGCGAATGCACCCAAGCACGCTGGTTTCGTTAGCTTCATCGAGCCCTCCAGACTGAAATCCTTTTTAGGGTTGCTGCTCTTCCTCGTCTGAGATATCTGCTAGATCTAACTACAGGGTGGGATGGGTAAGCAAGAAAAGTCTCAAGCGTGGGAGAAATAAGAACCCTCCATCCGAAATTAACGGGGAAACAGCGCCGACTCCGAGACCCAGCCCACGCGATTTCCCTCGAAAGGGTAACCTGAACCGGGGCTGCAGGAATACGCCCATTTCAGGTCGGTCCAATTCTCGGCCACCTCGTCCACCGTCATCCATTCCGGCGGAGTCCCCGATGCGCCCGGCCGATCGACACATGTGACGCCCGCGCGCCTGGCCAGGATCCATTCAGGCCGCAGTTCCCATAACCATAGCGGC
Organism: Terriglobia bacterium; assembly: GCA_965263045.1. Lineage (GTDB taxonomy): Bacteria > Acidobacteriota > Terriglobia > 20CM-2-55-15 > 20CM-2-55-15. The sequence goes on along the minus strand of CBDHGK010000041.1, from coordinate 336,477 downwards.
CCGTGTGGAGTGCGTGCTGAGCGCTGATGAGTTGGAGACGTTTTCACGGGCTTCCTTTGCAAGCGTTCGAGGCAGTTGGACATAAACAATTGGAGTGGTATTCTTCAGGCGATATTCAGATTCGCAGATGCTGGAGAGGAACAAGATGAGAGTCAAGCTCGCAAGTCTCGTTGTTGTCGGTATGCTCCTTTACGCAGTGCCGGCGTTTACGCACCACTCCTTTGCTGCGGAATTTGACGCCGGCAAGCCCATCACCCTCAAAGGAAGCATCACCAGGGTCGAGATGACGAATCCACATGGATGGGTTTACATAAACGTCAGAGGCGAGGACGGCAGTGTTCAGAATTGGGCCATTGAAACCGGTGCTCCGAGGGCCCTGATCAGGGCAGGTGGAAACCGGGAATCCCTGGCACTCGGAACGGAGATTATCGTCGAGGGATGGCTTGCCCGTAACGGTACGCCAACGGTGAACGGCCGAAACATCATGTTCGCCGACGGGCGATCGATTACGGCCGGTTCCTCGAACCCGACGGGCCAGTAACTGTAAGGAGATCTGTAAGGAGATCTGGGACGGACAACAAATTGGGTCCCTCAACAATCTGTGATGTGTGCTGCAGTCGAGAATTAGGTCTCCGTCCCGGATCTCCGCGCCTCCCCGTGAACGTCAGTATTGCCTGATGATCTTGAACGTCCCGCTCTGATTGCCCCGTGTGTAGGTGCCGGTCAACGACCGGGCCAGCCAGGTTAGATTCTCAAACTTTCCGTCCAGGACGACTCTGTCGGCTCCGGTCCCGCTTTCAATGTGCAGGGTCCAGTCGTCCGGATTGAGTGCCGCCTCTGTGATCGGAGCACCTTGCGGTCCCGGATTGATGGTACCCGTTATGGCCTCACCGTCCCAATTCATCAAAACGACCAGGCTGCTCTGGCTGTTCGCATCTGGACCCCATTCACCGATGAAGCTCCCTTTCGCCGGGTGTCCTTGACCGGAGTAGGCCCCGGCATTTCCGGTTCCCGTTGCTCCCTGAGTTTCCCTGATGTAGCCTTCCTGCCAGCGGTTGTTCTCCTGGCACATATAATCCCTGATCTCGGAATCTGGACCCCAGGGAAGATCCAGCGCAACGGTCCACGGCCTGGTGTAGGCTCCGGGATCATCGATCGTGGCTTCGATGTGAAGATTGTTCAAGCTGGTGCGCGTGTATCTTTCGATCAAGTGCATCTGGCTGGTATGCGGATTGCCGGCGCGGTCGATCCACGACCCTTCATTGAAGCCGACGGTGTCCACAACCAGCGTATCGCCCTCCCAGTGGCCAATCGCGTGTCCCATGAAAGTCGGGAAGTCTTCGAGATCCTCTGCTGGCGGATGCCCACGCCCACCCAGCAAAATCTCACGCGCGATGTTTCCGGGGAATTCCCGGATCTGAATGATGCGTTCCTGTTCGGGGAGCTGAATGAATTCGATCGGGTGCGGCCCACCTCTTGCGTAGGGCAGCGGCGGCGGGATGCAGAACGCCTCAGGATCTTCTTTTCCGAATGTCACTTGATCGCGGTACTGCTGGAGGGCTCTAGCCCGCATAAATCACCAGATGGACCAGAAAAGGCCGCCCTGTTTGGCATAAAGCGTTTGTCGAAGACGTTTTAGCAACCAAACAAAGGCGGCCCTTATGACGACAGAGTGTAACCAAACCACGTTCGAATTTCACGGACTTAATCAACGAAAAGTGAAGGCTCGATTCGACGGAGGGAAGATCACATCCGACGCGGGTGTCCTGCTGTTGAGGGAAGTCGAAAAACGAACCGGACTGGTCGGGGGACTTGCCGAATGTTTCGCCGATCATCGGGACCCGCGATTGATCGAGCACACGGTGAAGGAATTGATTGGGCAACGGGTGTATGGCCTGTGTCTGGGATATGAAGACCTGAACGATCACGACCAACTACGCACCGATCCGATGCTCGCCGTGGCCATCGATAAGGCCGATCCGCTGGGAGGCAACCGGCGGCAAGCCAGCGACCGGGGAAAGGCGCTGGCGGGCAAGTGCACGCTGAATCGGCTGGAGTTGACCGGTGCCGAAGTGGGGGCGGAGGAACGATACAAGAAAATTGCGATGGATGCCGACCAGATTGACCGCTGGATGGTCGATGCATTCATCGCAGCCTATGAATCGGCGCCTGAAGAAATCATTCTGGACCTCGATGCCACCGACGATCCGATCCACGGGCAACAGGAGGGACGATTCTTTCATGGCTATTACGGCAACTACTGTTATTTGCCGTTGTATATCTTCTCGGGTGAGCATCTGCTGTGCGCCCGATTGCGACGCTCCAACATCGATGGCGCGGCCGGATCGGTTGAGGAGCTGACCCGCATCATCGGACAGATCCGGAAGAGCTGGCCGGATGTGTCGATCATCGTCCGTGGCGACTCGGGTTTTTGCAGAGATGATTTATTGACCTGGTGTGAATCCCATCAGGTGGATTACGTGGTGGGATTGGCCAAGAACGAGCGACTCCAGGAGGTCATCGCTGAATCCATGGCTCAGGCGAAATCGGAGTTTGAATCCACCGGTAAATCGGCACGGATATTTAAGGACTTCCGCTATCGCACACGAGACAGTTGGAGCCAGCAACGGCGCGTCGTGGGCAAGGCCGAGGTTCTGGCCAAGGGCGCCAATCCCCGATTCATCGTCACCTCCCTCACACCGCAACGTTGGGAGGCCCGTGCGCTATATGAAGATCTCTACTGTGCGCGCGGCGACATGGAGAACCGGATCAAAGAGCAACAACTGGATCTGTTTGCCGACCGCACCAGCGCGGCCACCATGCGCGCCAATCAACTCCGACTGTATCTGTCTTCGGCCGCCTACATGATCATGCAGGCCCTGCGTCGACTCGGGCTCCAGGGCACCGAACTGGCGCGCGCTCAATGCGGCACGATCCGGCTGAAGCTGCTCAAGATCGGTGCCCGCATCCGGTTCACGGTCCGAAACGTCTGGGTGTCGATGGCTGAAGCCTGTCCTTACGCCGAGGTCTATGCCGCCGTTGTCCGCAACCTACAAACAATGCCACTGCGATGCTGACACCGACGCTGCGGCTTCGTCCCTGAAATCGATTCGCTTACCCAGTCCGAGCCGAGGTGTGTCTGATCGCGATCGTCAACGCTCTATTGAGCACGAAAATCCGCTTCTCACATCGCCAAAAACTCGTCAATTCACCCTGAGACGCTCCCCCCACACCATCTCGCGCCCACCCAGGGTTCTTTTACGCAAAATCGCAATCACGCGTCGATTGGTGATCTATGCGGGCTAGCCCAGGGCTGGAAAGGAATCCCCTGTGATTTCGGGGGGTCTACCAGGATCTCCGAATAATTCGGCATCGATAGAATAAGCCATACGCCTTTCCCAGAATCGCTTCTTCCCAGGTTTGGCGTGCCATCCGGTAGTCGGGGAACCGGCCCTCCCGGGTCCTCGCCCGATCGTTCCGGAAGTTCGGATGTTCCCTGCGCCGCGAGCACGGATGGCAGAAGGCCGCACGAGAAGATTAAGATTACCGTTGTCGCCAGCGATCGCCCAATCCAATGATCCTTCACGCTGCTCTCCTCCAGTCAACCGTGTCAATGAGTTGGTGTATTGGCAATGATTAGTATAACGGGCCATCCGATCTGTCAAGCGAGCGGGATTGGATTCACTCCCACGAGGCGGCATCGTCCGTGTGCTGGCGAAATTGCATGATTTTCCCCACCCATCCCACGTTTACCAGTGACGGACGAGATCGAGTAATGGCCGTCCTGAACGAACTCAATGAAGTCGACTACGGAAATCCGATCAATCGTCCCGCCAATGCCACGCTGGTCCACAGAGAGAGTGAGACCAGGGCTATCAGCTTGCTCCGGACCGCACTCATGTTCCCATTATCGGCCATGATCACTCGGCGACGGACGGAGAAGGTAAAGCTGAGCACCAGGAAGAGGGATATCACCTTTACCCAGAAGGCAGTCAGATAGTAGTACTTCGTAGCAAAGCACATGAAGAGCAGGATCCCGGTCGGCAACATTACGGCAAGGCTGGCGAGCAACCACGGCTCGGCGTTACGTGCAAGTCTGGCTACAGGCTGGCGCGATAGGCCAAGCCCCAGGAGGCGCAGGTCAACCACCAGAACGGCTCCGCCGAGCAGGGCCAACCCCAGCAGATGCATACTTGCAATGATTGGAAACAGCCACGGCGAGCTGCGCATCTCCACCAGGAGTGGGGAGTATTGGAGCCATTGAAACAATTCCAACAGCGACACTAGCCAAACCAATACAGTTGGTAGGGAATCATGCGCCCTGCCAGAATAAGGCCAGCCCACAATGCCAGAGCCACACCGCCGGCCAGCCGGGCCCCCGGTGGCGGAACCGGATCCAGATCCCATTCTGCAATACTGCGATACGCCTTCCTCTGGAACACCCACACGTTTACACCGGCGAGTACGAGCATCGCCATCTTGGCCCGAAAGAAGAGATTTTCGTACCTGTCCACCGGCGCCGCATAGAAGAGGAGCAAACCCGAGATGACCATCACCAGAAAACCCCCCGAGGCCCAGGGGACAAGCCGTCGGACAACCTCCGACGCGGGCACCCAGAGCATTGTGAGGCCCAGGAGACGCAAGTCCACGAATACGGCCGTCCCCACGAACACACACAGGGTCATCACGTGTACGGTTAAGACGATGAGGAACATGTAATGGGATTCGTGGAGTGCAACGCTGCCGGAGGTGGCCGCCAGCCATTCGCAGAAGCTGAGGAGTGACATCTCAGGGCACCGTGGGCACTCGGCCGCCCAAAGCGGGTTGACCTTTTTCGGCTGAGACTCTACCGGGGACGCGGGGTCGGATTGCCATCAGCGCCCGGGGCAGAACCGCCCATGAACACCTTTTGCCCATCCAGATACTCGAAGAACACCGCGACGCCTTTGCTTTCTCCACTCTTGGCCTGATACGCAAAGACCTTGATCTCGGACCCAACCGGCAATGTGTCCTTCGTTACACCGTTCCTGAAGAGGTTGATCGGTGGACCCCCTTCCAGTCCCCAGTTGGTCACGGTGCCATCTTCGTCGGTCACATCCATCCAGATCCAGGAATGCGGGTTGACCAACTCCACCGTGGTGACTACTCCCTGCAGGTTGATCGGCCTGTTTTCGTCGTACGCTGCTGCGAACGAATGATGTGCTGCAATCGGCGTTGGGAACATCAGCAAAGTGCCCGCAACAACCGTACAAAATCCCGTGATAGCTTTCCGCATGGCGGCTCCCTTTGCCCATAAACCTCGACTCTTCGGCTCTGGGCCATTTGAAGATATAGCAGATATATCGGTCCCCCTGTGGATCATCTCGCCAACTCGGCTTCGTATTCGGTAGCCCGAACCCGCACTCCTCTCATGACGTTGATGATGCCGTAGTTCTGCTCGTGGCACGCAAACTCAAACAGCCCGGGCGGTTCCAATTTCGGCCAGGGAAACTCCACAGTCCATGGGGCCTCCCACGTCGTCGGATCCGTGACGGTGGCTTCGTAGAGCAGTGTGTCCGCGTCAATTCGTGTGAAGCGTTCCATCAGGTGCAGGTTGCCTGCGGCTCCCCGCCATTTTCGCTCCTCATGAAAGTTTGTCGTCTCAACGACGAGCGTATCACCCTCCCAGTGCCCGCGTGCGTTCCCCAACCAGGCTCGAATGTCTTCTGGAAGATGCGAGCGTCGATCCAGGGGGATGATGCGCACGTCACTATTCGACTGCATGATGAGCACCACGTGGTCCGGCGTCTGGACGATCTGAGCCTCGCCGGTTTGCTGGGTGAAAGGAATTCCGGGTGGCCCCTGGTTCCCGGAGATGCAACGCTCGTACAGGCTCCGGGATTCAAGTGTGTCCACCCTTGCCTGCGCTTGTAATCTTTCCCGCCCCTCGGGGGTCAGGGCGGGAAGCTTCCCGTCCGGTGGATCGACGATCAGCGCCGTGCGGCGGTTCGGTCCAATCGGGCTCTGCCAGATATCCATCCCGAATTCCGTCCAATCATAATGCACGGTTGCCGGATCGACAGCTGCATCCTGGGTGACGCGTGCCTGGAACGTCTCGATCGCTTCTTCTACCGTGTAAAGCGGCTTTCCGGCGAGACCGTCGGGCCTTTCCAGGGGCGTGTAGGCCACGTTCAGCCAGTATCCCTGCAGGTTCGGATCGCCCCAAGAGGTGCGCGGGGAGCTTTCACGTGGCTGCGTCGGGTCCCACACCCGCCGGATTGCCTGGGCGAGCGCGGCGTCAACCTCATCCTCGAAGTAGGCGAACGTCTCTTCGGACGTGCGCGGGGAAGCCGCGCGGGCCGCCTCCACGGTTTCCTCGGACCCCTGGTTGACGAGGGCGGACGGCGGGGCCTGTCCCATCCCCGGTACGGACGCCCACATCATCACCGCCAGCACGAGCATCGAAACACGCCACGGTACCCACGTCGCAGTACCCATCGCACTCCCCTCCTAATCGTCCGGCTCTTGATCTTCTGATTCTTGCCCACTCAAAAAACCGAGCGGACCGTACATGAGTTCTTCAACGAACGGCACGCAATTGAACTCGACGAGTTGGGCATTCTCCTCCACGTGCCGGTAGAGCATAAAGCTCATATTCCAAGGTCTGGTGAAGACGTTCGGATCCTCGATGGTCGCTTCATACCGCATGTGGTAGGGGCTGACACGCGTCCAGCGCTCGACCACGTGCAGGGAGTCGCTATGGAAATTCCCGGACCGATCGAACCAGGTGTGGCCGTTGAATCCCGTGACGTCGACGACCAGCGTATCACCCTCCCAGTGGCCATTCGACCAACCCATCCACGTTTCGCTGGGCGCCTCCTGATCGGAATCCATGTCAATCGTGCGGTACGCTCCCTTGTACTCGTACACGACTAGGATCTGCTCTGGCGTCTGGAAAATCTGAAACGGATACGGCATGTAGTTGGCGCGCGGCACGCCAGCCCGAAAACACTGGAGCTCCGGGTCGCCCGTATCGAATCGACTGGGGTCGTTCGAAACCTTGACGACCGTTCGATTTTCAAAATTCTCTTGCTGCTGGGCCGCCGCCCACGGCTGGTACGGCACTTCATTGCCCTCGACGATGCTGTCTCCCCCTCGACTGGCGCCCCACGCGCCCAGGAGTTCGGAATGCGCTCCCGGCTGGGCCGAATGCGCCAGAATGTTCCGGTTCGCTGTGGTGAAAGACTGCCAGATTCCACTCAGGTCGGGCCGTCCGTCCGCGGTTCGAGGGGCCGTGTAAGGCGGAAACGACTCATCCGACGGCGTCTGGCCCGCGGTCGCGACCGCCGCAAACATGCAGAGCGTGGCGGTCGTCATCACCACGGCCAAAGCTGCGATTTTCAACCCGCTGTGCATCAAAGGTCTCTCCGTCCCCAGAGCCATTCGCAAGATTCCCTGCGCTCCGACCTCAGTTTGTACACACCTTGTGGAATTTGAGTAAGCCTAATCTCTCACAACGAATTGCTTAGTGTCAATAAACCTTCCCGACGCCTTCTCGTCAGTTCGTGAACTGCGTCGGCCAGACCATTGCAGTTCTTTTACCTTCCACTGAGAGGCCTCTAATTTCGTCTCCACATCATTACAATTTGCACCTCGACTAGTGGCCTGTACCACCCGAATCGGGACCAGCGTTCGGGCGGACAAGCGGAACAAACGGGGTCTGACGAATATGGCAGCGTGGTCCGTGTTGCCCTATGGGTGTCATGTCAACCCGGGCGCGGCCGTAGGCCGTCGCGCGGAGTCCGGTACTGGAATGCGTGCGTCCGTTCGCAATCCGTTTCTCGCCGTGGCGTAAGCTTCCCGATCAAGTAGACACTTCAAAAATATGAGGTCCCCCCCCCCGAGGGATCGCGTCAATTCGGCTCTGATATCCCCTGCCCTGCTCTTTCAGCCAATTCAGAACGTCCGCGTCCAGCCGGATGGTAAGCTGCTTTTTTCCAGGCGGCACCACCAGCCGCGTGTTGCGACAGAAGGCTTCTTAGAGTGCCGGAATATCGGTATAGTCGATCCGTTCACGCGCCTGGTAGCGAGCCACCTGATCATGAGACCAACGTCAGAACCTTCCCAAGTACGTCCCTGACTACTGACGCTGGCAGTTCGGCGAATCGTGTCGCCTTGCGTGCGCGCCAGTCCAGGCTCTTAACCTGATCTGCAAGAACGACTCCCGACACGCCCAGTTCCGGGGGAATCTCGACTTCAAACGGATACCCCTTGGCTTGCGACGTAATGGGGCAAAGCAACGCGAGCCCCACTTTGCCATTGTAGATTTCGGGGGACACCACCAGGGCGGGCCGGCGGCCGGCCTGCTCATGCCCGGTTTGGGGACTGAATTGAAGCCAAACGACGTCTCCGCGAGCGGGAACGTAACGACGAGCCATTACCAGGCTTCCTGCCCTTCGGGCTGCCCGAAGGACACTTCACCGTGAAGGTTTTGGTTCGTGACCTGGCTGAGAAGATCCTTAAGCGCATACGAGGTCTCGGGTAGGGGCCTGATAGTCAGCGTGCCGTTCGACAACGAAACGTCAACGGTAGTTCCTTCTTTGACAGCCGCATCTTCCGCGAGCGACTTCGGAATACGAAGGCCAAGGCTGTTGCCCCACTTCTGCACTTTTGTCTTCATTGTGTCATCCTGTGTATACACAATGAGTATACGTGTCGCAGTCGAAACGTCAAGTTCAGGTCCGCCCCTCTAACGTTATGCGCTTCTACTGCGTGGCCGACATCCTCAACATTGGGCGCGAAAGGCGCACCTGCCGCGTCTTCCACGTCAGCAGGTCGCGGTTGTCGAAGTTAAGCCGCCTGCCGACCGATAAACGCAACGATTCCAGATCAGGTATCCCTTTTCAATTGGTCTGATGATGCGTGTGCATGAATCCCTGTCCGAAATCTGAAGGTGGTCCACCAACTTCTTTACAGAAAGGAGATGCGTAATGACGAAACTACAATGATCTCAGGATATGCAGCTCCGCGGGAGATCCGCTACATCTCAGGATTGATACGTCCGGTCGTTCGCCGAACTGGCCGGGAGATCCGGGACCGACACCTGACCCCGCTCTTCTGCACGGATCCGAGGTCGCGAGATGCTGCGTCAGGCTTCCGTCCCCGATCGTCTCCCCATCCCTATCAAGCCAGCAAAACCAGTGGACAACGCAAGGGTATTTTGGGAGCATGAAACGAGTCAATTCCAGCCAACACGCTTGGGTACAGCGGGTATCGCGCACACCGATGGAGGTTTGATCAATGAAGTATTCCCGGAGACATTTCCTCAAGGCGGCCGGATCGGGAGCAGTGGTCCTGACGACGGTCGGAGGCTACGCCTCGGTGACCGGAACCGCCGCCCCCGTTCAAATTCCGGAGGGCATCCCGGCTCCAATGACCGTCGAGATCGGGACATTCATCATCAACGGTGCCAGTTACCAGGCGGAATACGAGGCCCGGACCACGTTGTGGGAAGTGATCGCGATGAAGTTGGCGCTGACGGGAACGAACCGGAGCTGCAACCGGGCCAGCTGCGGGGCCTGCAGTGTCCTGATCGACGGAGCGCCCTACTACTCGTGCCACACGCTCGCAACCGAGGCGACCGATAAAGACATCTTCACGGTGGAAGGCCTGGGCGACGAAGACAATCTGCACCCGATTCAGGCGGTGGGACACCGCTACGTGGCGGCGGACTGCGGATTCTGTACGCCGGGATGGGAAGTGACGGCCAAAGGCCTGCTCGACGAGAACCCGGACCCGACGGTGGATGAAGTGAAGATGGCGCTGTCGGGGCATATCTGCCGCTGTGCGGCCTACCCAGCCATCATCCGGACGGTAGTCGACGCCGGAAAGGTCATGCGCGGGGAGGCAGAACTATGAGTCAGGAAAACGGCATACCGAAGATCGAAGCCGTTCCGGAGCCGGATTCGATTGTCCATATCCAGCAGCCCATGGTGCGCGACTATTCCACCGGCGGCGGCCACGGTCCCGAAGACACGCTTGTTGAAGGCGACGATCAGATCGTAACGCAGAAGTGGCAGGGCTACGCGCCGGAGAATCTCAATGTCGTTGGCAAGTCGATGCCGCCGATGCCGGAGGTGTCGATACCGCGGTTTACGGGCAAGGCGCAGTACGCGAGCAGAGTGTGGTTTCCCGACATGCTCTATGCGAAGTTCCTCACCTGCCCCCATCCGCATGCGAGGATACGGAGCCTGGACACATCACAGGCGGAACAGATGCCGGGGGTCGCCTATGTACTCACTCGCGAGAACGGCCCAGCCAACGTTCCCTTGCCCGAAGAACTGAGCCTGACGGGTGAACTGGTCGCCATTGTTGCCGCCGACACCGAGGATCTGGCCGAAGACGCCGTCGCGGCGATCCAGGCGGAGTACGAGATCCTGCCCTTCGCTTCAACGTTGGAAAGCGCGATGTCTCCCGACGCACCCGACCTGCGTCAAGGTCGAGGGAACCTGCTACAGGTGCGGCAGGACGACCCCCATTACGACCCGAACGCGACCTGGGTGGCACAGATGGGTGATCTCGAACAGGGATTCGCCGAAGCCGAAGTGATCCGTGAGTTTACATATTACTGGGCGGGAGCGACCGCTATTCCCATCCAACCCTGTGGCAGCGTGGCCAAGTGGGACGGTGATCAGTTGACGTTCTGGGGCATGAGCCAGGGAATCTACCCGATGCGGGACCGGATCGCCCGGGAGCTGGGCATCGACACGGCGCAAGTGCACTACATCAACAAGTGGAACGGCTGCACGTTTTCGGCGGCGAGAGGCGCCACCGAACCTTTCTATGCCTATATTGCCCATATCGCCCGGATGACGGGCCGACCCACCAAGCTCATGCTCCCTAAAGATCAGGAAATGGGTTTCGTCTACATCAAGCCGGAAAACATGACGAAGTTTCGCGTGGGTGCCAACAGCGAAGGCCGGATTGTCGCGCTGAGCCACGAGATCTATATCAGCGCAGGGGATACAGGCGGTACGGGTCAAGCCGTAAACGAGATCGCCAAAAACAATTTCGAGCTCTATACCACCCAGGTGCCGCATTGGAAAACAACCGCGTATGCCTATCAGTCCAATGCGATGCGCACGGCCCCGGTTCGGAGCTACACCCAGCAGGAAATTAAGTGGGCCTTCGAGAACATGATCGATGAGATGGCGGAGGCGGTGGGGATCGACCCCCTCGACTTCCGGTTGATGCACGTTTCGAAGCCGGGTGACCAGCTCTCCGGAGCCTGGCACAAGGACCTGGAACAGGGCACCCGGTACGAGAACGAGAATGGCTTCGTCACATACGATTCGTTCGCCTCGGTCGAGGTGCTGGAAGAGGGCGCGAAGGTCATCGGCTGGGACCAGAGGAACCCGGTTCCGGGCGGCAACCCCGGACGGTTCAAGCGTGGATTTGGTGTGGCGAATTCTCAGCACCATGCCGGACACATGGGTTACCACGACGGAGAGGAAGGCTTCCGGCGCCGAATGATCGAGACCAATGGTACCGGCGGCGGCGGCGGGGGCGGACTCTTTGGTGCCGAAGTGGAGTTGACCTCCGACGGGTACGTGAACGTAAAGACAGCGCTGCCCGATAGCGGCACAAATCATGACACGGCCCTTGCGCATGTCGTGGCGGAAATTCTCGGATTCACAACCCGGGACTATATTCGGGCAGTCTGGGGGGATTCGGCGATCACGCCCCCCAGCAACGGTTGGATCGCCGGAAAGACCGTCACTGTCCAGGGGGCGGCCACCTACAGTGCTGCTGACAAGTTAAAAAAAGATCTTCTCAATCGTGCTGCAAGTGAACTGAACGTGGATGTGGCGACACTCGATATTCGTGATGGCGTCATCTCCTCCCAGTCCAATCCCGAGCTTCAGACCACGTTTGCGGCACTCGCCCGAGCCGCGGGCGGTTCGATTGTCGGGGCGGGCCAGGGCGTGAACAAGAGTCAGGGACGGGCGTTGACCAAGGGTGTGGGCGCCTGTTTTCTCGAGGTGGAAGTGGACACCTGGACGGGCGATTGGCGCATCGTCCGGTCGGCCTATTGTCACGATACGGGGCTGGTGGTCAACCCGATGGTCGCGTCGGCCGATATGTACGGTTCGATGGCCGAGAGCCTGCAGATGGCGACGGACCCCGTACCCTACGACAAAGAATTTCCGGGTCATCGCCACTATGCCACCGGCTATCTCGCCTTCCGGCTGCCGACGATCATGGAAACGCCGGAACACCAGACGCAGGTATTGGTCGACAGTCTGGAGCCCCGCTGGTTTTACGGAATCAAGAGCTTCAGCGAGACGTCGATCGGGGCCGTGCCCGGCGCCTTGTCGAATGCCATCTACAATGCATGCGGTGTGCGGGTCCGGGAAACGCCCCTTACGCGAGACAAGATCATGGCGGGACTGAAGGAACAGGAGGCGAGGGCATGAAGAAAGTATCGATCTATCGACCGACGAGCATGGATGAAGCGATCCAGATATTGACGCTGCACGGCACCGAAGCCGGCGTCTATGCCGGAGGGACCGACCTGCTGATCCGGCTGAAGAACCGGCTGGATCAGGCGCCCAGCTACCTGGTGGACGTGAAGGGAATCCCCAACCTGCGCTATATCCGGGAGAACCCGTCGGGCGGGGTGGATATCGGTGCCCTGACGAAGCTGTCCGAGATTGCAGACTCGGCGCTGGTGGGGCGGAAATACCCGATGCTGGTGGAAGCGGTGAACATGATTTCCTCGCCCAAGCTGCGGAACGCGTCGACGCTGGGCGGGGACCTGTTGCAGGAAGTATGGTGCCAGTACCTGAGAGGGGGCTATGCCTGCTACCGGAATGGAGGCTATATCTGCCATGGCGCGATCGGGGACAACAGCTACTACCACTCGGCGATGGGGGGACGGTTGTGCTACGCGGTGTATCCGGGGGATGCGGCGCCGGCGCTGATCCCGTTTGACGCGACGGTGAAGCTGGTGGGACCGCTGGGGACGAAGGAGTTGAGTGTGGAGCAGCTGGTACCCGGAGACATGATGGTGGATGGACGGATCCAGTCGCATGTGGTGCGGTACAACGAGATCATGACGGAGGTGAGGCTGCCGGCGCCGCCGAACGGGTTCCGGGCATCGTTTGAGAAGATCCGGCCGCGGGGTGTGTGGGACTTTGCGATGGCATCGATGGCGATGGGACTGGAGATGGCCGGGGAAACGATCACCGATTCGCGGGTGGTGTTCGGGGGGATTTCGGGAAGGCCCTACAGGGAACGGGCGGTGGAAGACTTCCTGAGAGGGAAGACGCTGGACACGGCGCTGGCGGCCGAGGCGCCGGGAACGGCGCTGGCCGGAGCGGCGCCGCTCAAATACAACGCGATGAAGATCGACATGGCGAAGGGCCTGCTGCGATCGGGCTTGGAGAAACTGGCCACTGCATAGCAGCTTGGATCCGGGACGGACACCTAACTCCGCTGTTCTGCACGGGCTCCGTCCCGGATCTGACGTCGCGATATGTTGAGTTAGGTGTCCGTCCCGGATCTCTGGAGAAGCTGGCCACCGCATAGGGCACAGAGTTAGAAAAGGCGCAGAGGCGAATATGTCCGGAAAACCCGCAAAGTACCCAGATCCAGGACAGCCTGTCCGTTCAAACGCTTTCAGGCCGGTGGCGGTTATGACATTGATTCGAGATGTTTGTTGGAGGTCATGCATGTTCCGCCGGTTGTTACCGATCGTTTTGCTGACAGTATGCACGTCGACCCCCAGGCTGGTGGCACAGGAGAGCCCGCCCGATGATCCTGAGACCGCCTTCCTGCAGGGATTGGCTTACCAGAACGGCGATGGCGTAGCGCGCGATGGCGCGCAGGCCGCCCAGTGGTACACGATTGCCGCGGATCAGGGACACGCCGAAGCGCAGTTCAATCTGGGCGCGATGTATCAGAATGGTGACGGGGTCGCTCAAGATGTCCCCCGCGCCGTCGAGTGGTATACGAAGGCCGGAGATCAAGGCGACGTTCTCGCGCAGTTCAATCTCGGCATGATTTACGCCCGCGCCGACGGCGTTGAAGAGGATTTCCTGAAGGCCGCCGAATGGTTTGAAAAATCCGCGGATCAGGGGGATATCGTCGCGCAATTAAATTTGGGGCTGATGTACCAGAACGGCGATGGCGTGCCTCAGAATCCGGTGGCTGCGGCGGCGTGGTTCCGCAGAGCGGCCGACCAGGGCGACCTGGTCGCTCAGCTCAACCTGGGCATGATGTACGGTCGGGGCGACGGTGTTCCCCTCGATCCGGCGGCTGCGGCGGAATGGTACCGACTGGCAGCGGATCAGGGACATTCCGCTGCTCACTTCAACCTCGGCATGATGCATCTCAACGGCGAAGGCTTCCCCCGCGACCTGACGCGCGCTGCGGAATCGTTCCGGAAAGCGGCCGATTTGGGCCACGCCGAAGCACAGAACAGCCTTGGCGAAATGTATCAGACCGGTGAAGGTGTGACCCGAGACTTGCCACAGGCGGCCGAATGGTTCCAGAAGGCAGCGGAAACGGGTCACGCCGGGGCGCAGTTCAACCTCGGCGAGATGTACTACTTTGGTGATGGGGTTCCCGAAGACCTCGCCCGGGCACTGGACCTGTACCGGAAAGCTGCCGACCAGAACCATCCCCTGGCGCAATTCAATCTCGGAATCATTTACTACAGCGGTGACGGGGTGGCGCCCGATGTACCCGCGGCGGTGGAACTATTCCAGAGTGCGGCCGAACAGGGCATCGCCGGTGCGCAGTTCAACCTTGCAATCATGTATCTCAACGGTGATGGAGTGGGGAAAGATCTTGTCCAGGCCTATGTCTGGGCCGAACTGGCCGTAATCTTCGGGGAATCGAACGGTGTCGGATTGCGGAGGTCTTTAGAGGGCATGATGACCCGAGTCCAGATTGCCCAGGCCATAAGAACCGCACGTGAGCTCAGTGCGGGAATGCAGTAGCCCTCCGCGTACCGGCGTTTGCATGCCTTCCCTTCAGGTCTCCGCCAATTTGGACATCAGTTCCACTGCGATCCGGGGGATACCACCGGCAACGTCATTGTCCCGGTTCCCCATCCGAAATCTGGTTGAATTGAAGTCGCCGGCTCTGCTATACACGTACCAAGCCTGCAAATACTCATTAAAGCGTTTACCGACGAAGCGGGTGAGCCGGGTTCCTCTGAACGAGCGAGCCATACTTGTACGTTGCCCGTTTGCCCGGCACGGAGGGTTCTATGAACAGGGTCAATGGGCCGAGGACGGTGGGTTTGGTTTTCCTGTTGGCGGCCATATGTGGTGCCACCCCAGCGATTGCGCAATCTCCCGGAATCGATTTTTCGGGCGAGTGGACGGACTGGATCCTGCAGGGCGAGGGGGATCCGAGGATGCAGGAGGTCGGTGACATCGTCAACATCCCTTACAATGAGGCGGGACGCCAGAGTGCGGAGACTCACAACTTGAGCCTGTGGGGGCTGCCCGAGTATCAGTGCAGACCGCACGTCGCCACGTTTCACTGGCGCGGTACGGGGCAAAACCGGATCACGAAAGTCGTAGACCCGGTTTCGCGCGAGACCACGGCATTCCGGATGGAGCGGCGACGGAATTTCGATGTTTTGTTTTACCTGGATGGTCGGCCCCATCCCCCGAAAGAAGCGCCGCACACGTGGGCCGGCTTCTCGACCGGGAAGTGGGAAGGCAACATGCTCGTCATTACGACGACTCATATCAAAGACGGATACTTCGGCATGAACGGGATGCCGTCCAGTGACCAGGTCACAATCACCGAACGCTGGGTGCGGCACGGCGATTATCTTTTCGTTGTTCAGTCGATTACGGATCCCGTATATCTGGAGGAGCCCTATGTGACCAGCCAGGCATACAGAATCGATCTGGAAGCGCGGTTGCCTCCCAGTCCCTGCATTCCTGTCGATGAATCTCCGCTGGAGAGAGGCGCGGTGCCGCACTTTCTACCCGGGGAGAACACCTATTTCACTGACTTCGTGGACAAGCACAACATTCCCCGGGAAGTGTTGAATGATGGTGCTGAAAAGATGTATCCGGAATATCAAATGAAAATTGAGAGCTACAGGTCGAGGTAGAGTCGAGATTGGACCCGGCAATGAAACGAAACATACGGCAACCGTCGGTTATTCTGCGTGTTTTCCTCGGTCTTGGTGTCGCGGCATCTATCGGAATAACAGGTTTGGTCGGGTCCAGCTTCGCAGAGCAGATTCCCGGCACCGCCGATGGGGAAATCTACGCTCTTCCGGTGCAGGGAAGCGTGTATGCGCTGATCGGCGCGGGCGCCAACATCGCCGCATCGGTGGGCCCGGATGGAGCCATTCTGGTTGACGCAGGTTCGGAGGCGATGGCTGACGCGGTGGTGGCCGCGGTCCAGGAGGTTCTCCGAACCGTCGAAGGTTCGCCCCGCCCCAACCAGATATGTGTGGGCTGCCCCACGCTGTCGAACAAAGGCAACAGCCCTTACTTTGCGGCGATTACCACCTCACCCGCTCCCACCAAGCCGGTCCGTTATGTCATCAACACCAGTGTCCTTCCCGATCACGTGGGTGGCAACGAGACGGTCTCCCGTATCGGGGGGGCTAATTTCCAGGGCGGCAATCTCGATGGGCTCCTCTCCGCGGATATACAGGAGGGCGCAGTGGTGGCGGCCCACGAGAAGGTTCTGTTCAGAATGTCCGATGTGATGCCGAACGCCTCTTTTTACGGGATGCCGTCGGAGATCTACGGTGGAAATGAGGGCCCCGGCCCTTTCAGGAGCTACTACAAGTTTTACCGGTTCTTCAACGGTGATGCCATCCAGCTCTATCACGCGCCACGGGCGATCACCGACGGCGACAGCATCGTTCATTTCCGTTACTCCGACGTCATTGCCACCGGAGATGTTTTCGTGACCACGCATTATCCGATGATCGACCTGGAGAAAGGCGGGAGCATTCAAGGTGTGCTCGATGGGCTGAATCACATTATCGATCTCGCCGTAACCGAGAACAATATGCAAGGCGGAACGATGATCATCCCCGGTCACGGACGCCTCAGCGACGCTGCCGATGTGGCGCGCTACCGGGATGTGGTTACCATCGTTCGGGACCGTATACGGGACATGATTCGGCGGGACATGACGCTGGAACAAGTGAAAGCGGCGAACCCGACGCTGGATTTTGATCGGCGTTATGCGACGGACTACTGGACTGCGGATATGTTCGTCGATGCCGTTTACCGGGATCTCAGTCAACAATAACTTCCGCGCTGCAACGATCGAAAGGGTTGCGGCCAGTCGCTATATTGGGAGGAAGAACAGATCATGAAAACTCGATTGCTTCTTTTCGTCATGACCGGACTGCTGTCGGTAGGCGCGATGAGTGCGGAAGGCCACCATTCCATCGTCGGCACCTATGACGCGGAACAGGAGATCACAATTGAGGGAGAACTCGTCCTCCTGCTCTACCGCAACCCCCATGCCTTCGTTCAGGTCAATGTTCCCGACGAGAACGGAGATATGCAACGGTGGGCCGTCGAGTGGGGCGGTGCCGCACGGCTCGGCACCCAGGGTGTGACACGGGATACCTTCAAGCCCGGAGACAAAATTGTTATCGCCGGGAACCCATCGCGGACCCCGGGGGAGCGCAGGATGAAAATGAATACCCTCCACCGGCCATCGGATGGATTTGCCTGGGGCTTCCGGCCCGGTGAGGTCGTCGACTGAGGGACCGTCTCTGATTCGGCCGTCAGCGCAACTGGGAGATGGACCCCGGCCCCGCTCTCCGGGAGAGGAAGGCTGACCCGGTAGGCACAGACTGTTGCTGAAATTGTCGGAGGACGAATGAATTCCAGATTCCTACAGTGGGGCGCCGGACCGATATGTGTTGCCACTGCCGTGGTGCTCATGCTTGCGCCCCCGGGTGACCTGCGTGCACAGGCGGTTGACGCCTCCCCGCAGGTGGCCGCCCCGATCGATCTGACCGGGACATGGGTGTCCCTCGTAAACGAAGACTGGCATCTGCGGATGGTCACTCCGGCGCAAGGCGACTACTCGGGTGTGCCGCTCAATGATGAAGGTCGCCGAGTGGCGGACAGCTGGGATCCGGCCGCTGACGAGGCCGCAGGAGAAGAATGTAAAGCATACTCAGCACCCGCTATTCTCCGCGTGCCGACCCGCCTGAACATAAGCTGGGAAGACGACATGACTCTGCGCATGGATACGGACGCAGGTATGCAGACCCGTTCCTTTAATTTCGATCAATCGCCGCCCGATTCGGAAGCCACGTGGCAGGGACATTCTGTCGCAGAGTGGGTGGTGACTGGCGGGCAGTTCGGAGTCTCGGGTGGCGGTCATTTGAAAGTGGTGACGACCAACCTGCGACCGGGATACCTGCGCAAGAATGGTGTTCCGTACAGTGCAGACGGGGTCATGACCGAGTATTTCTACAACTTGAGCGAACCCAACGGCGACACGCTGCTCTTCGTGGTAACGATGTTTGAGGATCCCGAGTACCTGGACGACTCTCTGGCCATGAGCCAGCAGTTCAAGAAGATTCCGGATGGCTCAGGGTGGAATCCGATGCCCTGCTCGGCGAGATAAATGACCGCCCTTACGCTCCGAAAGCAATGGCCTGCATGATTCCGGGACGCTGCCGGCCAAATTTCAAAAAACCTTCAGAGAAGCGTGCCTCAGGTCAGAGGCGCCTTCCTCGATCACGACGTTGCCGGTTTCACTCCGAGGGGCGCCTTCGTCGGTCCAAGAAGGTAGAATTCAGGTCTCGAGAGCATCGACATAGTTTAAGCTTCTTGGATGGGGCTTCGGTGGATGGTTCGTCGCAGCAACGACATTCCCGCCCTGAAGCCCGGGCTGCCCGGGTTAGCCCGGGAGATCTGGGACGGACACCTAATTCGGTCCGTCAACACACTGTAATGTGTGCCGAGCTCGAGAATTAGGTGTCCGTCCCAGATCTCGGGCTCCAATCAACGTTGCTGCTCAACTGGTGAGATACCCGGGTTAGATGCCCGGAGCCGGTTCTGTAAGGTAATTCGAGGGGAAGCAGAGTCATGAAACAAGAAAACGAAAGAATGAAGATCGAATCCAGGCCGCACTCGACGATCGTGATTTCCCAGCCCATGGTCCGCGACTACTCGACCGGTGGCGGTCACCTCGCCGGCGACACGCTGATCGAAGGGGACGAACGGATCGTGACTCAGAAGTGGCAGGGCTATCCTCCCGAAAACCTCAGTGTGATCGGCCAGTCGATGCCAACGATGCCGGAAGTGTCGATACCCCGGTTTACGGGGACGGCTCAATATGCCACCCGCGTCTGGTTCCGCGACATGCTGTACGCAAAGTTCCTCACCTGCCCGCATCCGCACGCCCGGGTTCGGAGGCTGGATACTTCAAGGGCCGAGCGGATGCCGGGTGTGGCCCACATACTCAGCTACCAGAACGCCCCCAACACAACTCGGTTGCCCATTTCACCAGGAAATCCCTTAGGCCAGGAATTCGGCCTGCAGGGTGAAGTCGTCGCAATCGTCGCTGCCGACACCGAGGATCTTGCCGAAGACGCCATCGAAGCGATCGAAGTGGAGTACGAGATCCTTCCCGCCGTCCAGAATCTCGAGGAGGCGATGGCGGCGGACGCACCCGACCTCAATCAAGGCGCGGGAAACCTGATGCGGACATTCGAAAACGATCCCCACTTCGACCCGAATGCCACGTGGGTGTCCAACCACGGGAATGTCGAACAAGGATTCGCGGAGGCAGACGTGATCCGGGAGTTCACTTATTACTTCGGAGGCGCGGTCTCGGTGCCGATGCAACCCTGCGGCAGCGTTGCCAAATGGGATGGCGATCGGCTGACTTTCTGGGGCATGAGTCAGAGCATCTACCCGGCACGGGCGGGCCTCGCCAGCGCACTGGGTATTGACGCCGAGAATATTCGATTTATCGACAAGTATAACGGCTGCACTTTTGGGGCGGCTCGAGCCGGATCCGAGCTTTTCTATCCTTTTGTCGCCCATCTGGCGAGGGAAACGGGTCGACCCGTCAAGTTGATGCTTCCTAAGGATCACGAACTGGCCCATATCCAGATCAAACCCGAACTCATCACGCATTTCAGAGTGGGCGCCACGGCTGAAGGCAGAATTATCGCCCTCACCCACGAAGTCCATGTCAGTGCGGGTGATTCCAACCCCGGGGAATTTACCGGAATCGGACACGCCTCCGGAGAGATATCCAAGAACACGACCCAGCTCTATACCTCCGAAGTCCCACACTGGGAATCGACCTGGTACAGCTACAGAACGAACGGTCCCCGGCCGGGGCCATCCCGAAGCTACACCCAGCAGGAAGTCAAGTGGGCGTGGGAAGGCATGATGGACGAGATGGCCGAAGCCGTTGGGATCGATCCCCTCCAGTTCAGGCTGGCGCATGTGTCAAAGCCGGGAAGCAGCCTTTCTCCGGTCCGGGATTGGCATGCTCAGGAACTGGGCGGTCGGTACGAGGTCGAAAACGGAGCCCTCAGTTACGACTCGTTTGCCTCGGTTGAAGTCTTGGAGGAGGGAGCCCGGGCCATCGGCTGGGACCAGAGAAACCCGGTTCCGGGCGGCAATCCCGGGAGGTTCAAGCAGGGGATCGGTGTGGCCGCCTCCCAACACCATTCCGGACAGATGGGTTACCACGAAGGTGAGGAAGGTTTCCAGAAGCAGATCGAGGCGGGGAATCGTCAGATCTATGGCGCGGAGATCGAACTCCGAGCCGACGGCGATGTCATCATGAAGGACGCTCTGCCCGACAGCGGATCCAACCACGACACCGCGCTGGCCGCCGTCGTGGCGGAAATACTTGGATTCACCAGTCGGGATCGGATCCGGGTGGTCTGGGGCGATACCGCCGTCACACCGCCGAGCCAGGAATGGTGGGGTGGGCGGACCATCACCCTGCAGGGAGCGGCAACATTCAGCGCGGCGGATAAACTCAGGCGGGATCTCCTCGCACGCGCCGCCGTCGCATTGCAGGTGGAAGCGGCGGACCTGGAGATTCGCGACGGCGTGATCTCATCGTCTGAGGACCCGGACGTTCGGACCACTTTTGCGGAATTGGCTGCCGCTGCCGGAGGCTTGATTCGACAATCGGGTCGCGGCATCAGCATGGGGCAGGGGAGAGCCATGAGCAAGGGTGTCGGCGCCTGCTTTGCCGAGGTCGAGGTGGATACCTGGACGGGCGACTGGCGTTTCATCCGGGCGGCGTATTCCCACGACTCGGGTCTGGTGATCAACCCCCTCGCGGCTGAAGCCGATATGGAGGGGTCCCTCGTCGAGAGTGCACAAATCGCGACCGATTCCATTCCGTGGGACCGGGAGTTTCCCGGAACCCGTCACTACAGCGTTGGCTACCTGTCCTATCGACTTCCGACGATTATGGATGTCCCGGAACAGACCCAGGTATTCGTGGACAGCCTGGAACCCCGCTGGTTCTTTGGCGTCAAGAGCTTCAGCGAGACAGCCATCGGCGCGGTCCCGGGCGCGATCGCCAATGCGATCTACAATGCCTGTGGCGTTCGCATCCGGGAGCATCCGATCACCCGGGATAAGATCATGGCGGGCCTGAAGGCAAACGCTTGAACCCTAACAATGAAACCGTGGAGCGCAGAGCGTCGATGAAACGGGCGATGTTCGCAGGAGATGTTCAATTGAAGCGTACTCACCGCAGTGTTCTTGCCTTGGTGACGGGCTTGCTGATGGTTGCGAGTCCAGTGTTCGGACACCACGGAACGTCTGTGTCCTACGACCATGAGAATCCTATTATGTTGAAGGGAACGGTGACCGAATGGGTGTGGGCCAATCCTCATTCGCGGCTCTTTTTCGATGTGACCGGAGAAGACGGTATCGCCGTCAATTGGGGCGGGGAGACCCTCAGCCCCGGGGTTTTCAGAAGGCGGGGGTACAGCCGGAGGATTTTCGCACCAGGGGACGAGGTCACGCTCAGCATCTTTCCTTCCAGAGCCGGCACGTCTGTGGGTGAACTGGACTTGTCGAAACCGGTGTGGGTCAACGGCGAGGAACTCGTACCCACCGGACGGAACTAAGCTAGCCCGATGATTCCCGGCGTCGGGTGCCATGAGCTCGAACATTTAGCGGCGGGCATTCCTTAGAAGGGGACCCACCGTCCTGCGGTCGGCTTGACGCACAATCAATCCGATGCGTGCGGTCAAAGGCCGCACATGCAGTGCGGAACGAAGTTTCAAAATGATGAATCGCAGGATCGGTCGAATCGCCATGTCTGCATTCCTGATGACGACATTATCGTCCGTCACGCTGGCCGGGTTGGCAGAGCAAAGGGGTGAAAACCCTGCTGCCGCGAATGCCGAACTCGACCCACAGGATCTGGCCGGCGTATGGAGGCAACGGGGACCCGGACCTTCGCCGGTGGCGGATGAGGGGCCCATGACTGAATGGAGTAGTCAGAATCCTCCGTGGACGCCTGATGGGCTGGCTCGGTACAACGCGAACAAGCCGAGCAAAGGACCCCGACGCATTCCACCAGCATTGGGAAACGATCCACTGGGAGGTGCGAATCCGCCCGGCCTGGTACGGCTGCTGGAATATGCCCGACCCATAGAAATGTTCAAAGCGCCCGGCAAGGTTGTGCAACTGTTCGAATGGCATCACACATTTCGCATCATCTGGACGGACGGTCGGGAACTTCCTGAAGATCTGGACCCGTGGTGGTATGGATACTCCGTCGGGCACTGGGAAGGGGACACGTTCGTGGTCGAGACGGCGGGGTTCGATCCCAGGGCGTGGCTCGATGAGTGGGGCACTCCATTCAGTGAGCAATTGAGGGTCGAGGAACGCTGGCGGAGAGTGGACCGTGAGACTCTGGAGTTCACTCTGACCTTCGACGATCCGCAGACGTTTACGAGACCCTGGGTGAGCGATGCGAGGATGTTCTATCTTCAACCGGAGGGCTCTCCGGACGCGGAAATCATGGAAGTTATTTTCGCACCGATGGACGAGGAGGATTTCAATCGCACCATCCGCGATCCCGCGGGCGGAGTGACCGGAAATTAACTACAGGAATTGTTGACTGCGTACTTCAGGAGGTACTTAATTGAATACGCGACGTCTGGCGTTGTTGATCACCCTGGTGGCGGCCATCGGGTGGATGGCGTCCGCCGGACTCGAAGCATCGGGGCGAGGGCGTCTCGCCGAAGTCCAGATCGAAGATCCCCGCACGGTCTGGGATGGCGTCTATACTGTCGAGGAATCAGAACGGGGCCAGGCGGCGTTTGAACTGAGTTGCGCTTCATGTCATTCGGGGGAGGATGGCAGCGAGCCGGGTCCGGAATTTACGGGCACCGCTTTCATGGAACGCTGGCGTGAGTACAATCTGGGAAGCCTCTTCGGCCTGATCCGGGACACGATGCCACGGGATACACCGGCTCAGCTCCCCGACCGTACCTACCTCGACATCGTGGCGCGGATATTGGCGGCTAATTCTTTTCCGGCTGGTGACCGGGAGCTGGAGGTCGAAGATCTCAGGGGAATTCAGATCGAGGGAGAAGACGGGCCCGGGCCCATCCCGAGTGGTTCTCTGGCACAATTGGTCGGATGCATGGTGGAGGATGGAGGAGGCAACTGGGTCCTGACCAACTCCACTGAGCCGGCGAGAACCGACCGGGCTCGAGGATCGACGGACGAGGAACTGGAACTGGCCCAGGCCAAAGCCCTCGGAAGTCTCACCTTCCGGTTGCAGGGCTTCACATCTATCCGTGGCGGCTTCACACCCGACGAGCACCGGGGCGAGCGCTTGCAGGTCAAAGGCTATGCCATCCGGTTACCGCAGATTCAGCGCATCGATCTCCTATCGATCGAGCCAATAGCACCGACCTGCGTCCCCTGAAGCCTGTATTGCAATCGGACGTGCAAGCGCTGTGTGTTCAGCGATGGTCCGCGCCCGATCATGACTATTCACCGATAACGAGCGAAATTACCGCGGTTCAGCGGGCCGTCCCTCCCCACCTTCGATCTGGATAAAGCCGAACGAAACCACCACGCCGTCTTCGGTCGTGACGTCCCCGGAGAGCAGGGCTCTCGCGCCTTCGCGACGCGAAGGTTGTCCCTGGACTTTAACTTTCTCGCCAACCGGGATCGTATCGTCGGTCCAGCCGGCCCGAATCATGGCACTGGCATTGCCCCCGCCACTGATATACCAGTCGGATTTTTCACCGTTCTCGTCGGTTACTTCGATCACCATTTCAGGATGTGGATTGACAATGTGGATGGACTTCACCACGCCCTCGATCTCCCTGATCTGATCGGTGTGCCAGAACGATGAAGCGGAATGGTGCGCCTCAGACGGTGCCGCCAGCATCAGAAGTGCGCCGGACAACGCCAATGAAAGGAATAATCGCATGTGTATCTCCTCGTTAACTCCGCGCTAGTTTGTCACGCTTCACTGTGGACGTCGTGAACATCGAATGGACAGGGCCCGACCCGCATCAATGAAGTTATATATACACGTTAATCCATGCTCGTGGCTCTGTCAAAACCAGAATCGACCCGCCCGGGCCATTGCGCTTCAGGTCGGGGGCTTTGTCCAGATCCCGGGCAGCCGATGCAGCGCGACCGGTCGCCGATCGCCTTCAAAACTGAAAGCGGAGGCCGATCTCGACCAGCCGGGGATCCTGAGCGCTGGTCGACAGGCCGAAGTTGGGTGAGGTCAGCACGCCCGAAGGCGCGTTGAAGTTGACGTTGTTGAACGCGTTTGTCATGTTCGCAAACACATTGAGATTGGTCCGCGTGCCTCCCGCGACGCCGGCTCCCTCAAAGAAAAATGCCTTCGAAATATTGAATCCGAAGCTGAGGAACTTCGGAGCGTCGCCCGTATTCCGCGTGATTCCCGGAGGGCGGTCGGTCAGATAGCCGTCCTGGTTGTCGTCGGTTCCCGTCGTGATGG
Source organism: Terriglobia bacterium (assembly GCA_965263045.1). Taxonomy (GTDB): domain Bacteria; phylum Acidobacteriota; class Terriglobia; order 20CM-2-55-15; family 20CM-2-55-15. The sequence continues at coordinate 311,487 of CBDHGK010000041.1, read as the reverse complement.
TGTAACGTGGACCGCTGTTGGTGGACATCGTTCCTGTCAGGAAGATACCCAGCGGGAGCTGCGCGTTCAGGGTGCTGCTCAGCGTGTGCGTCGGAAAGAATCGATCGAAGCTCCACTCCGCCCGGAGATCGTAGTTATCTGCGGGAGTGCCGCGATTCGCCCTTGGCCCGCCGTCAGAGTGGACTCTTTGATATTGGTAGTTTCCCGATACGTTGAAGATGCTGAACCTCTGCCGATAGGTCAATCGAAGCGAGTGGTGAATCGAGGCCCGCGTTCCCTCGAGATTGAGGATTTCGTCCTTCGTAGGATCGGGGCGAACACAGGTCTCCGGGCTCTGATCCTTCGTGCAAGAGCTCAGCACGGGTGCCGTTGTGTCGCGTGGAGCATTCACGTCCCTGAAGCGCAGGCGATGGACGTCGTGCTTGTGCTCGTATGCGGCGCTCACGAACAGGTTGGTCAGGAACGTCCGTTCGATTGAAATCAAGCCGGCGCTGAAATAGGGTGCCGACAGCGTCGGGTCCAACACACGGACCGAGGGCAACAGGTTCTGGACGGTTCCGGACTCAAAAGGATCGGGATAGGAGGGTCGGGCGATGACGGTTTGGAACTGCCGCGTTCCGTCCAGCCGCCGCTGGTCTTCCACCATGTTGATCGGCAGGCTGTTGTAGAAAACGCCGACACCGCTCCGTATGACCGTGGCCGGACCCAGGGCATACGCTAAGCCCAAGCGGGGGCCAAAGTTGTCCGCGTCGTCCAGATTCGTCTGCCAGTCATATCGAAACCCGTAATAGAACGTCAGTTCCGGTGTGAGCCGCCAGTCGTTCTGCATGAAGAACGACAGCTCCGTTTGAGTGGTTTCGAGCAGGGGCTCGCCCCGCGCCACCCGGTACTGGAACGGCCGTCCCTGGTTGAAATCGTCCAGGCTGGAAAACGTAAAGGTTCCGTCGAAGTTGGCGGTGGAAAGGGCTCGATTCTTACGATAGGCGCCATCGACGCCGAAGCGGAAGGTCGTGCCTTCCCCGATCCGCGTGTACAGGCTGCCGAACTCGTAGTTGCGGTTGTCGCTTTCGGTCCGGTTCCCGGAGCCACCGCTGCTGAACGTATCGATGACGTCGGTCCGCACCCCGGTGGTTACCGGGATCGTCTCGGAGTGGCTGGTGTTGACCTGAAACCGCGTTTCAAAGATGCTTCGGGCCGACAGTGACAAGAACTGTTTCAGGTCTACAATCCAGCTGTTGCCCTCGGTCGCCCAGGCGCGTTCGGGCAATACGAACCCTCCGATGCCTTGATTCTTTGAGGAGAATGGAGCGTAATCCAGGTTGAATGTCAGCGAATGGGCGTCGGCGAACTGGTAAGTCCCGCCGGTGCCGATCGCCTGGTGCGTTGTCGGCCGGACAATTTCGCTGGAGAAAGGAGATCCATCGGCTAGCGTGGCGTTGATGGTGTCGACGTTCTCCGCCTCCACCTGTTGACCCGCAAAACTCATAGTCAACCGGCCGGGAAGCACGGGCCCACTGACATCGAAACTCGTGTCGCGCTCCTGATACGGGGGCTTGACGGTCGGCACCCTGTGACCCCGGTTATATGAGCGCCGGCCCGCGTTCAGCGATTCGTCGATGATGAGGAACTGCACGTTGCCGTGAAACGCGCCGGCCCCGCCCCGCTCGATGACTTCCGCACGGCGCGGCCCGCCGCCGATCCGGTAGGACCGTTCCTCGGCGGTAAATACATTCGGGTTGAGACGCACGTATTGCGTCTGCTGAAGAGGGCTGTCCGGTTCCGGTGCGCCTGGGGCCGGTGACTCACTGGCTTCCCGATACCGGCTCCATGCTGCGAACTGCCCAACGGTCAGGTAGTCCTCCAGGCGGGTGAGGAACTCGTTTTCCATATACTCGATAGCCGAGCGCAGCCGGTCCGAGTCCTGCCCCTGGGTCGGGCCCTCGCTGAAGTCCATCAGGTCGCCAAACAGCTCTTCTGAAGCCTGGCGCCGGTCTTCCATCATCAGGACGACGGCGTCATCCTGTGCGTCGGTGAACGGCAGTTCGGCCGCATCGAGGACGCGCTCGACTTCCAGTTTCAATACCGCAAGGGGGTTTTCCGGTGCCAGGGTACCGTCCTGTGCAAAAACGAGGCCGGGCGCGACTAAAATCAGGATCATCAGAGCGGACAGGACTTTCAAGGAAGAGCCTCCACAAGCAAACAGCAACAATTATACGGCGAAATCTGCGGCCTTACTGATTGAATGAAGATCCAGTTGTAGGGGCGCTCATAGAGTGCCCCTGTAGGTCGGGATCAGGAGTATAGGACCAATAAGAGCCCGCGGCCCGATAGTGATCGGGGAAACAACGCCGACTCCGAGGCCCGGCCCACGCGAATTCGGTCAGTAGTGCAACCTGAAGCGCCAAGGAAGAGGTGAGGGCCCCGCAAAATGAGCTGCGAAGGGGGCTAATTCGGGGCGGTCCCGAGGGCCGGAGAGACCTCCGTCTGGGATGTGGATACACGAATCCTGTCGAAACGCTTCCGTGTGAAACGTGGACTGACGGCGGGAAGAATTCCGGCCGAAGTTCCTTGAGCCGACCAAACTCTCAACTAGAGTTAAGAGGCCTGATGCCTCCGAACCGAAAGTATGGCTGTTCGATCGGACACACCTACAAAGACGTAATTCAGCATACAAACCTTTCAATTAAGAAATAGACCCGGAAATGCGATCGCTGCACGATGCCTTCTGGCCATTCCTGGCTGAGGGCGGATGGATGGAGTCCTGGAGTCGTCGGAAGCTCTATAGGTACGTCCGTGGCAAGCTCCGGAGAACGGCCGAAACGAAGGGGGGGCTGGTCATCGTCTGTCACGCAAAAACGATCGACAAAGCGATAGGAATGCTGAAGGAGGAATAGGTGGGTAAGAACAGCGGAATAGAGTACACGCACGACACGTTCAACGGCTGGATTGGGTGCTCAAAGGTTGAAGGCAACCCACAATGCGCGAAGTGCTACGCCGAAACGATGGCCAAGATGCGGGGATGGGCCCAGTGGGGAGACGAACATCCAAGGATGCTCACCCGCGAGGAGTACTGGCAGCAACCCTTCAAGTGGGACGACGAGGCATGTGAATCTGGCGAACAACGTCGAGTCTTCGCGTATAGCCTCGGCGACGTGTTCGACAGACAATTGCCCAACTGGCCTCGGGATCGCGTTATACCTTCACGCAATAGGAAGAGGGATCGGCGCCCATCGTATATGCCCACATCAGCCCGGACCGTCTTCTTTCACAGCATCGTCAAGGAAACTCCTGGCCTCACCTGGATGATCTTCTCGAAGCGCTACGACGATGCTGCCGCCTACTACCGTCAGCTTTGGAGCGACGACCCGTGGCCAAACGTCTGGACCATCTTCTCGGCCGGGACGCAGCAGAACCTCGAAGAAGCGACTGCTGCCCACCGTCAGTTCGAATCAACCGTCCACGGGATCAGTGCGGAACCATCATTCGAAAACATGGACTGGACGCCGCACCTGAATGCTTTGGATTGGGTAATCGGCGGCACGGAATCGGGAAGCAATCCGCGCCATGTTGAGGAACTGGATTGGTTTCGGTCTACACGGGACCAGGTCCGCGATGCTGGTGTCTCATTCTACATGAAACAGATCACCGATCAGCGAGGTCAGAAAATACCGTTCGAATCATGGCCCGGGGATCTCCGGATTCGCCAATTTCCGGAGGTCGCATGAAGGAGCGGCCGGTCATTTTCAGTGGTCTGAAGATTGACTTTGCTTTCTCCGGCGTCTCCAGCCTGCAAGGCCTGTCATCCCAAGACCCGCGGCTAACAACGTAAACGATCCGGGTTCAGGGACTGCCGATGCGAACTGAAAATTGGGGCCGAAGTATCGATCCGCTGCTGGGTTAGGGGTGTAGATTTGGTTGGGGAAAGTTAATACGTTGTTACTAGCGGATTCTTCGACCCCGTTGCCAATCAAGGTTAATTCCGGGGCCAGGATTGCATTCCCCTCGTGCAAGAATGGGATCGCGCCAGTCAACGCTACCGCTCCGATTCGGTATTCCGTTCCCGCGTCTAGAACGAAGGATGGCGTTGATTCATAACGAAAATTCCCCACCAGCCCCGATCCTGTACCTGCCAAAATGGTTGTTGAGCCGAGCAACGCCTGGTCCGAAGTCCGCCATATCCCTACATCAACAGCACTTTCCAAGCCATTGAGGCCACTGTCGTATACACCCAACGAGGTGACGGAAAGTTGAGAGCTTGTGCTAAAGGCCCATCCGAGCGTGCGCGACCAGATAAACGTCGAGCCACCAGAGACAGTCAGGGCTGGAATCGAGTTTGCTAATGCAAGCGTTGGGCATTGACTCAAAAAGCCAACAGCGAAAACCAACGCCGCCAGAGGTTTAGTAATTCTTTTCATATTTCCACCTTCTTTAATGTGCCCGCACTCTCTGGTGCTGCAACCTCTTTCGCATCCGCGACAACCGCCTAGCTAGCTGAAGGCGCGTCAAAACCTTATTTATCTTTGAACCGCTGTCGGACCACCAGTCCGACGTCCCGAGTTGAATGACGCATATCCTGAATAATCTGTGCACGCAGGGTGCCATTCCGTGCAGAACGATTGGTATTGACTCTTCGGTGCCCCAATGGCGTGGTGTCAATAAGTTACGAATTCACAAAACTACAAAAGTGTGAGTAGCTCAAATTATGCATTGCCACCTCCAGCTTGAAATGGTAAAGAAACCCGACGGTAGGTAAAGTGCCCGTAATGTCTATGTGATTGATACCATACCTCTAAGGGGTACAATTTGGGGGTTTTGGAAACTGTCTTGATTCTTTACGGTTTTACGGTTGACAAAGAAACATCTTTGCAGCGAAGCCGCGCCGGATCTCGATCGGGGCACTTGACGAGTTTCCCGACGCTGGCTAGCCCGCATAAATCACCAGATGGACCAGAAAAGGCCGCCCTGTTTGGCATAAAGCGTTTGTCGAAGACGTTTTAGCAACCAAACAAAGGCGGCCCTTATGACGACAGAGTGTAACCAAACGACGTTCGAATTTCACGGACTTAATCAACGAAAAGTGAAGGCTCGATTCGACGGAGGGAAGATCACATCCGACGCGGGTGTCCTGCTGTTGAGGGAAGTCGAAAAACGAACCGGACTGGTCGGGGGACTTGCCGAATGTTTCGCCGATCATCGGGACCCGCGATTGATCGAGCACACGGTGAAGGAATTGATTGGGCAACGGGTGTATGGCCTGTGTCTGGGATATGAAGACCTGAACGATCACGACCAACTACGCACCGATCCGATGCTCGCCGTGGCCATCGATAAGGCCGATCCGCTGGGAGGCAACCGGCGGCAAGCCAGCGACCGGGGAAAGGCGCTGGCGGGCAAGTGCACGCTGAATCGGCTGGAGTTGACCGGTGCCGAAGTGGGGGCGGAGGAACGATACAAGAAAATTGCGATGGATGCCGACCAGATTGACCGCTGGATGGTCGATGCATTCATCGCAGCCTATGAATCGGCGCCTGAAGAAATCATTCTGGACCTCGATGCCACCGACGATCCGATCCACGGGCAACAGGAGGGACGATTCTTTCATGGCTATTACGGCAACTACTGTTATTTGCCGTTGTATATCTTCTCGGGTGAGCATCTGCTGTGCGCCCGATTGCGACGCTCCAACATCGATGGCGCGGCCGGATCGGTTGAGGAGCTGACCCGCATCATCGGACAGATCCGGAAGAGCTGGCCGGATGTGTCGATCATCGTCCGTGGCGACTCGGGTTTTTGCAGAGATGATTTATTGACCTGGTGTGAATCCCATCAGGTGGATTACGTGGTGGGATTGGCCAAGAACGAGCGACTCCAGGAGGTCATCGCTGAATCCATGGCTCAGGCGAAATCGGAGTTTGAATCCACCGGTAAATCGGCACGGATATTTAAGGACTTCCGCTATCGCACACGAGACAGTTGGAGCCAGCAACGGCGCGTCGTGGGCAAGGCCGAGGTTCTGGCCAAGGGCGCCAATCCCCGATTCATCGTCACCTCCCTCACACCGCAACGTTGGGAGGCCCGTGCGCTATATGAAGATCTCTACTGTGCGCGCGGCGACATGGAGAACCGGATCAAAGAGCAACAACTGGATCTGTTTGCCGACCGCACCAGCGCGGCCACCATGCGCGCCAATCAACTCCGACTGTATCTGTCTTCGGCCGCCTACATGATCATGCAGGCCCTGCGTCGACTCGGGCTCCAGGGCACCGAACTGGCGCGCGCTCAATGCGGCACGATCCGGCTGAAGCTGCTCAAGATCGGTGCCCGCATCCGGTTCACGGTCCGAAACGTCTGGGTGTCGATGGCTGAAGCCTGTCCTTACGCCGAGGTCTATGCCGCCGTTGTCCGCAACCTACAAACAATGCCACTGCGATGCTGACACCGACGCTGCGGCTTCGTCCCTGAAATCGATTCGCTTACCCAGTCCGAGCCGAGGTGTGTCTGATCGCGATCGTCAACGCTCTATTGAGCACGAAAATCCGCTTCTCACATCGCCAAAAACTCGTCAATTCACCCTGAGACGCTCCCCCCACACCATCTCGCGCCCACCCAGGGTTCTTTTACGCAAAATCGCAATCACGCGTCGATTGGTGATCTATGCGGGCTAGGAGTCTGCGCGGCAGAAGGACCAGAAATGGGCAGAAAAGGATCGAAGATAGGACATGCCACGAACTTACCGAACGTATATTCCAGAACAGAGCCTGCTGATGCCTCCATCATTGAGAGATTGGCTGGCTGAAGATCACCTGTCGTACTTCATATCGGACGCCGTGGATGCGATGGATTTGAGCGCGTTCGAACAGAGGTATGGAACGGACGGGCCGGGCAATCAGGCCTTCGATCCGCGGATGATGGTGAAGGTGATGATCTACGGGTACGCGACGGGAGTGTTTTCGTCACGGAAGATTGCAGCGAAGATGACCGAAGATGTGGCGTTCCGGATGTTGGGAGCGGAGAACTTTCCCGCGCACCGAACGATCTCGGATTTTCGAAAACTGCATCTTGAAGAGTTCGGGAACTTATTTGTGCAAGTGGTGAGGATGGGGCGGGAAGCCGGGCTGGTGAAGATGGGAACGGTGGCGGTGGACGGGACGAAGATGCGAGCCAATGCGAGCAAACGCAAAGCGATGAGCTATGAACGCATGAGAAAGCAGGAGACCGAATTGGGCGAACAGATTCGGGATCTGTTGAACCGGGCCACGGCGACCGATGAGGAAGAAGACCAACGTTACGGCAAGGACCGGCGCGGTGACGAACTGCCCGACGGGTTGGCGACCCGCACGAAGCGGCTGGCCACAATCCAGACGGCGATGAAGCGACTCGAAGAACGTCAGATGGCGGCAGACCAGGAAGCGGAAAGGAAGCCTGGAGACGACAAACCGGGAAGCGGAAAGAAGGGCAAACCATTCAAACGCCCGAGGGGTGAACCCAAGGGGAAGGCCCAAGACAATTTCACCGACCCGGAAAGCCGGATCATGAAGACCTCGGCCGACGGGTTCCAACAATGCTACAACGCGCAGGCGGTCGTGGACGCGGAGGCCCGAATCATCGTCGCCACAACGGTGAGCAACAATGCTTCAGATACCGGGCAGTTGGGACCGACTCTGGATGAGTTGAACACGAATCTGTCGGAGCGTCCAGACCGGGTGCTCGCGGATGCTGGATACCGATCCGAGTCGAATCTGCGAATGCTGGAACAACGTCAAATAGATGGGTACGTTCCGATGGGTCGTGAGAAAGATCTCGCCACGGCCCCACTCCAACCCGAAAGCACGGCCCTGGGCCGCATGGTCCGAAAGATGAAAAGCCAGACGGGGCGTGATCGCTACCGGGCCAGAAAGCACATCGGTGAGCCGCCGTTCGGGTGGATCAAGTCGGTGCTGGGATTCCGACAGTTCAGTTTGCGAGGCTTGGACAACGTCACCTGTGAATGGAGCCTGGTGGCTCTGGCAGTGAACTTACGACGGATGAACGGGAAGATCGAATGGGCTTAATCCGCATCACCGGGACCCATAACGCTCTCCACAGGACCAACGGATCGAGTCCCCACAGCTCGGAGCTGCCCATGTTGGGAAAATCGGGCGGCTCTCCTACAAAGACGCTCTCGAATCGTCACAAATCCGAGTTATTCAGCCTCTGCCGCGCAGACTCCTAGGTAGGCTCCACCAACGTCTTCTCCGTAACCTCCCTGAAGCACTTCGGGCACTTCACCGGCTCTGACAGCAGGTAGTCGAATGCGTCAATGCTGTGTCCGCAGTTACTCCCCGTTATCCTATTTCCACGCCCTCCGAACGGAATCCCCGGCGCTTTACGTCTTCTATACTTTGAGCATGATCGAAAGACTCAAGAGAGCCGTCACCAAGCTCGAAGCGGAAGGTCTCGTCTGTCGAGTCGTAGACGAGGCCAACATCGACGTCGGTGGGTATGCACTGAAGACATTCCAAGTGCTGGAGCTCCTGGATAGCGATCAGTTGACCTGGCAGGGGATCAAGGAACTTCAGAGGGGCCGGATGGAGGAAGGGTTGGCGGAAATCCAATTCGCTGTGGATCTGGTAATGGAGCGGGGTCATGCGATCGGTCGGTCGTTCTTTGACGATGAGGGGATACTGTACGTTGAGGTTGACGGTGAGGAACTACCCGCTCTGGATGTAATTCGGTTTTCAGATAAACGACTGCGCGATATCGAATATAACACCGCTGCGAGGCGAGAGGACCCGTTATAACGTCGCTTCAAATAGGAGAATTGAACATGAGCATCCGCACATCAATCTTTCGAATTGCCTTTTCGGGACTCTTTCTCTTCTGGCTCTCACCCGCTGCGAGCGCTGATACGGTCCTTTTGTTCGAGGACTTTGAGAGCTATGCGCCGGGAGATCCCATTGCGGGCCGCAGAGGCTGGACACAAACCTTAAGCCCACAGATTATTGGCAGCCCAGTAGTCGGTACTGGAAGTGACCTGCCGGGAAACTATGCCGATGGCTCTCAGGTTCCAAGCGTCGCCGGACAATACGCAGCCATTAACACCATCGCCGGCGGGTTCCTGACGAATACCACTTATACGCTATCCTTCGACGCCTTCGCTCTGGGTGGACCGTTTCCCCTTCGAATCCCGAGTCAAAATGCTTTCGTTGGGCTCGTTGACAACCCTCCTGGTGCGCAGCAAGTATCAACTGGATGGTCGCCCTCCTTTTTTGGACCTACCACCGCGACTGAAAATCCCCGCTGGACCTTCTCAGCGATCGGCGGAAGCAATATCTCATATAGTGGTCACTATGACACCCCGATCTCCGTACAGATCGTCCTCGACCCTATCGCTTTGGAAAGTTACGGACGCGCCGACTTCGATTCTGATGGTCTATTCGAGATCGAAACGCCTCACTTTGCGCTGGACCTAACCCTTTTCGCAAAACTCGCTGGGGTGGAGGTTTATCAAGACTTCCGCACTGCGTCTAATATCGGTGCGAAGTTCGACAACGTTTCGCTCACAGCTAACGTGCCCGAACCTTCCACGCTCCTGCTCCTCAGCATGGGCCTTGCCGGATTGGTGGCTGCGCGAAAGCGTACTTCGTAACATCGAATCGCTCTAGTGACTAGAAGGGCTTCCGTCTTTGGCGATGGCGGCCCTTTGTCGTTCTCGGGAGACCCCACCATTCGACCAACGCCTTCTCGGTAACCTCTCTAAAACACCTCGGGCACTTCACCGGCTCTGACAGCAGGTGGTCGAATTCGTCAATGCTGTGTCCGCAGTTACTTCCCGTCATCCTATTTCCATGCCCTCTGAACGGATTCCCCTTCGCTTTTCGTCCTATACAGTTGAAACATGATCGAACGACTCAAACGAGCCATCACCAAGCTCGAAGCGGAAGGGCTCGTCTGCCGGGTCGTCGATGATTCCAACATCAACGTCGGCGGGTATGCGCTGAAGACATTCCAAGTGCTGGAGCTCCTGGATATCGATCAGTTGACTTGGCAGGGGATCAATGAGCTCCAGCGGGAGATGGAACACGATGGCTGAGCGTAGCGTATCGCACCTGTTGTCCGCCCTTAATTTCTCCTCCTGCTGACACCTGAACCGCCCCGGGTTTCCCGGAGACTCCATTACTTGAGAGGATGGGGCTATGGGAAGACCAAACAGATACTCACCAGAAGTTCGTGAACGTGCCGTGCGGATGGTGTTGGAGCACCAGGGGGAGTACGGCTCGCAATGGGCCGCAATGGCGTCGATCGCATCGAAGATCGGCTGCACGCCGGAGACATTGCGGAAATGGGTCCGTCAGGCCGAAAGGGACGCCGGTCAACGGTCTGGAGTGACCACAGACGAGAAGCGGCGACTTAAGGAACTGGAACGGGAGAATCGTGAGCTGAAGCGAGCGAACGAGATCCTGAAGAAGGCATCCGCATTTTTCGCGCAGGCGGAACTCGACCGCCGAGGCAAATGGTGACCGAGTTTATTGACCGGAATCGGAGCCAGTATGGGGTCGAGTCGATCTGCAGGATGCTGCCGATTGCCCCGTCAACGTATTACGAGTACGAGGCACGGCGAAGGGACCCGGAACGAATGCCGGCCCGATTGAAGCGGGACGCGGAGCTGGGGGTCGAGGTGGATCGGGTCTGGCGTGAGAATCGTCAAGTCTACGGCGCCCGTAAAGTCTGGAAGCAGTTGAATCGGGAAGGAATTCTGGTGGCTCGCTGTACGGTGGCACGATTGATGCGAGATATGAGCCTTCAGGGAGTCGTGCGGGGACGGAAGTTCAAGACGACGATACCGGATGAAGCGGCTCTGCGACCCCCCGATCTGGTTGATCGGAACTTCACAGCGATCCGTCCGAACCAGCTGTGGGTCTCCGATCTCACTTACGTGCCGACGTGGTGTGGATTTGTCTATGTGGCATTCGTGATCGATGTCTTTTCCCGGAAGATTGTCGGCTGGCGGACGATGAACTCGCTGAAGACCGACATCGCCCTGGATGCCCTCGAGCAGGCGCTCTGGTCGCGATCCGACACCGGAGGACTCGTTCATCATAGCGACCGCGGTGTCCAATATCTGTCGATTCGATACACGGAGCGATTGGCAACGGCTGGAATCGAACCCTCAGTTGGTAGCGTTGGCGACTCCTACGACAACGCGCTCGCCGAATCCGTGATCGGCTTATACAAGACGGAAGTCATACGACAAAAGGGCCCCTGGAAGGGCCTGGACGATGTGGAGTTTGCGACTCTGGACTGGGTGTCCTGGTACAACGAGCGACGATTGCTGGAACCGATCGGGGACATCCCTCCAGTGGAGTATGAGCAGATGTATTATCAGAAGCAGTCCGACCTCGTTAGGGCCGGACTCAACTAAAACCGTCTCCGGAAAACCCGGGGCGGTTCAGAACACCCCACGGGTAAACACCTGGGACGTTAGCGGCGGGTTGATAACAGGCGGTTCATTTTGGATGGACCACCAGCATACCCCACTGGTGTTTGGAAGCCGATTTTTGATAAACGCGTCGCCTAACGTAAATTTCCTGAGTGTGAATGGCGCGAACTCACTTCACGTTTGGAATGAACAGGGTCTGGCTGGTGTGACGTTCACCCCCGTCGCAACCCCCGAACCGGCGACGGTCACTCTGTTGGGTGCGAGCGGATTAATGATGGGCCTTGCAGCATTGAGACGCCGACGGAAGTTAACCCAGTCTTCAATCCGCTAACGACCCAGATCAACCACCGTCGCACGTAGTCTCCGATGCATCGACTCCTCACGGACCATCGCAACAGGGTTAGCACGCCATCGAGCGATTGTGTCCTCGGCACCGGGCAGTAACTCATCCACGCCTGCCCCAGGAGGCTTCTAAAATTTGTTCTAGAGTTCTTTCTGATACGTCGTGATCGAGCCGTTGGCGAGGTCGGCCATGCACTCTGTCGATTAAATAAACTAGGCAGTCTTTGACAATGCGCGGGTCATTATCGGCCAGCAACCTCTTCCACAACTTGAGTTGATCGATCTCCTCAAGAATCTGCGAGGCCAGGTCAATCGCTTTGAGTTGCTTTCCAGTGATTCCTCCTCGGGGACGGCCTGATCCTGTTCTCTTGCCTCCGTGACTGTTCATTTTGATTTCTTTTCAACCTCGCTTCGGAAATCAACAAGTTGCCGAGTCCGCAAACGTGAATGGATGAAGGGACTCCCCATTGCAGCGTTGATCAGGTGTTCCCATCGAGCCGAAACAGTCGCCATAGCAGAAAGGCTTGCTGGTCGGCTTGCTCCCGACTTTGATTGGCGATGATTTGCGTCGAACTCGAATCGAGGATCGAGAACCCGTAACGACCCTCATTCGCGCTCATCCGTTCGATGAATCTGATCCCCGACGAGTTCATCCCGTTCGGCCTGCTCGCGCTCAATGACCTCCTTGAAAGCACCTCCGTTCCAATAGCGGCTGATGGCTTCCTGGTACAGTCCGCACAATGTTTCTGGGGGCAGCGCATCCAACTCAACCTGAACGAGACACCCATGCCGCTGGACGAATGCGGCGGCCCGAGGGTCGGACTCCTTTCCAGGCTGTGGCGGCAAGTTGTAGGCTTCGACCTGTTCCGTGGTCAGTGCGATGCGTACCGTTTCGGCGAAGCAGTCGGTCCGGCACCTAAAGTCCCGGTCGATGTCCTCACCGGATGCGTCGAAGTCTCCAGCATAGATCATCACCGCAGGCCGGTTCTGCTCTTTGACGCTCCGTACAACCTCATCGACATAGGATTGTGACGAGTACCCTCCGAGCGCCAATATCGGTATACCCATGTCACCAAACCACGCTTCGAGCTGTTCGACGATCCCGTTTTTTCCCACCCCGAGGTAGAGGGATACGTCCTGACCCTCAGTCCGGTCCCGGCGGTAGATTCCCAGCAGCCAGGAGCGGGCCTCGTCGGGGCCGGGGAACATTCGGTAACGGTGAATTGTTCGTGTCCTGTCGATCAAGGCCGGAAAGTCACCTTCACGACGGGCTTCAGCCGTTTGGCGGCTAAGCGTCTTATATGCAGCGGTGGTATTCGGCAATAGTTCGGCAGCCACGAGTCGATAGAATAATTGCCGAAGTGTTACGCCGGTGTCGTAACTCGAAACGATGCCCGCTGCTTTCGGCAGTATCAATGACCAGTCAATCCGGCGTTTCCGGCTTTGTGGACGTGTCGCAATTGTGGCCGCCCTGCTCATTCGGCTGTATCCTCCACCCAATCCAGTCGTCCACCGAAAACCCTCTTCAGTTCATGAACCTGTCGGACGATCTGCTCGGGCATACCTACAATTCGCCGCGCCTCGACTGCGGTATAAATCGGATTGCCGTCGTCGGCCAGCCCCCTCTCTGCCTCGCTACTGACCAGCCACAAGTCGCCAAACGCAGACTCAATCTTGATAGCCACATTCAAGGATTCGATTCGGTTACAGGACTTGGACAGGAGGTAGTCGATCACTTCGGGCTTGTGCCGTTTTAGGTCTTCAACCAGATCCGGCGTCAGACGGCCCTTCGGGGCCTCTACGTGCAGTCGATCACCTCGAATTTCCATCAGAGCACCAATCCGCTGGATCTGGTCTAGGATCTCGTCAGCGGTCATACGTCAAAGATCTCCATTTCCGCCGGAGCCGATACGGGTTCCCGTGCCTCGGAATCCGCGTGGGAACCTGCAAAAACTCGGGAACAAGAACCCGGACCGTCGAATGAGTGCTTACGGATAAGTAAAATAAGCGGGGTTCGAACGACGGCGGGAGGCAACACGCACGGTAGGATTGTCGCCGTTGGGGTGTAATGTTGAGCCGGAGGGAGCCAGGACGGCAGAATCAGGACAAAAGATCGTTCCGGATACGCAAGATTCACGAGACCCAGGCACACGAATCCGGCTTCGGCCTTTTGCTGTTTTCAGAATCAGTCCGTTTCAGTGGGTTGCACAGCCGGGTTAACGGGTGGTGCACGGGCGCCCACGATGAAGGAAACAACCAGTGCTCTCTATGGTCACGGTGGGGCGATGCGTCTTACGTCGAGCCGTGGACGCGATCACGATCCGTCATGCAATCAGTGCCTTCGCTCATCTCCAGGATCAAGTAGGCAATGCAAGCGAGGGATAAAATTGTGGGGAGCCGTCAGGGACGATCCCCTATAATTTCATCACTCCTGTTTCTTTTTCACCCGTCGCCACCCTAAAAGAATCACTCCCCCGGTGAGCATGGTTACGAGCGTTGAAGGTTCGGGCACGGCGTAGTGAGAATCAAAGAAGGCAATCTGCTCATCCACAAACTCACTGCTGAACACGTGGCGGGCCCAAACAACGTCTAACTGCCGCTCGACTTCGTCTTTGAAAAAGTTGAACCCGAAACCAGGTCCAGGCGGACTGATTAACCCACTCAGGTCCGGCGCGTATCCGTTGAGGAGGGACAGATTCAGCAACCGCAGGCCATTTGTATCAATCACACCCTCGCTGACGAGGATATCAAAGACCTCCTGGGCAAGGTCCAGTGTCACACCGGGAATCTGGGTGAAGCGCAGCGGGTTCAAGGCTTTTTCTAGGCCAAGGCGGTACTCCGCATCAATGCCGTTGGCCGTGACACCGTCGAAAATGCCCTTAATCTTGTCAGGCTTGTGAAAAATCGTCATGCCATTGACATCGATGTCATTTTCGAGTACCGAGAAAAACGTCGGGACGCTGATTAACGGCACCGGATCCGGCAGGACGATGGCAGGCGACGACGCATGCGTCGCGATAGCTCTCAGCGGGATGCCGCTTTCAACCGCAAGTTTGCTAAACGAATAAGACGCCTGGCCACCGTTGCTGTACGCCCAGAAGTAAATGGGCGTCGAGCTGGTGATTTCACCCTGTGTGATCAGCTCGTTGCGAAAAGCCGTCAGACGTGCGAAATCCGGGTTGCCCGCCACCGGCTCGACGTCCCATCGTTTGTTGACACGATCCAGGCTGTCCAACGACGCGAATCCATAGCCCCTGTCGACGAGGTTATTGATGGTCCGTGTGATATCAGTCCGCTGCACAATGATTGCCCCGCCACCACCGCCATGCAGGAAAAAGGTCATCGCTTTCGGATTCGACGGAACATGGGAGATCACCCGGTGGCCAGTCGCGCTGACCTGTTCGTTCCAGACCGCATTTGGGGTCACTGAGGAAAACGGGCCGGTATCCGCCTCGGCGCTCACCGGTGGACCAAATTCGGGAACGAGGGGAGTGGCGGATGCGGAGACCCCTGTCGTCACGAAAATAGTGAGGGTCAACAGGGTTTGAATCCAAGGTTGTTTGAGCATGACGTATTTCCCTTTCAAAAGATTTTTTCTTAATTTAATCATAGAAGAAAAAAGGGGGGCGGGGAATTCGACAATTGACGTACTAGGAGCCTGTCGGGAATAAGAAGTCTGCAACCAAGGATCAACAACTTACAAGCCAAGGCTGGCTCCTAAGTTATTGATTACGGAGCTTTATATAAAGAATGACAGTGTTAACTATCCGACACTTTCGTTTAAGGACCGTGTGACTGCCGTCGCAATCAATAAGGCTCTTGAGTTTGGTCTCCAGGCGGTTGGATGCGCTTCGACTGGAAATCTGGCGAATTCTGTTGCGGCGAACGCGGCTGCAGCTCGATTGCCTGCATGGATTTTGATTCCTGACAATCTGGAAGTGGCCAAAGTCAACGCCACTTCGGTATACGGAGCTCACGTTATTGCGGTCCGCGGTAAGAATGTGTGCCAATCTTAGTTGGAAATTGAAACGGCTCCAAACCCCATGGTTTGATGGTATTGGAAGAAACAACATCAAGCCTGTAAGAGAAAGGAGCCGAGATGAGGAGTCTGTTACGTTCGGTAAAGAAACGCAAGAAGTCGCGTGTGCTGGGTGAGGTCGAGGTCCTGAGCCGGGAGGAATACTCGGGACTGGAATTGGACTCGAAGGTGGAGATGATTCGGGCGTTGATCCCACTGGGGTTGATGCACGTGGAGGAGTTGCTCGACGAGGAAGTGAAGTCGTTGGCGGGTGAGCGATACGCACGAAAGGAGGCGGCGTTGCGGGGCCGGCGACACGGGAGCAATCCGGGGACCGTGGGGCTGGGTGGCCAGCGGGTGCCGGTTCGGGTGCCTCGAGTGCGCAGCGTGGCGGGCGGGGAGATTCCGCTTCGGACCTACGAGGAACTCAGTCCGGGTGGCGCGGTGAACGAGCTACTGCTCAGACGTGTGCTGTATGGGATCTCCTGCCGGAACTATGAATCGGCCGCTGAAGCGATTCCGGGAGCGATCGGACTGTCGAGTTCGACGGTGTCTCGAGGATTCGTCCAGGCGAGTGCCGCGAAACTTCGGGAGATGCAGGAGCGGGATCTGAGTGGCGAGGACGTCGTGGCGATCTTCCTGGACGGGAAGGCGTTTGCCGACGCCCTGATGGTAGTGGCCCTGGGCGTCACGCTTTCGGGCGACAAACGCTTCTTGGGCTTCGTGGAGACCGACACGGAGAACGAGCAAGTGCTGACTCCGTTTCTCCGTTCGTTGATGGAGCGGGGCCTGGACATCTCTGAAGGCGTGCTGGTGATTGTCGACGGCGGCAAAGGTCTGCGGGCGGCGGTCAAGAAGGCATTCAGGAATCGAGCCCTGGTCCAACGCTGCCAATGGCACAAACGCGAGAACGTCGTGAGATACCTATCGAAGACCGAGCAAGCCGTGTGGCGACGCCGGCTGCAGCGGGCCTACGAGCGCCCGGAGTACGACGAAGCTCGGGCGGCGCTCGGAGAGCTCCATGGAGAGCTCGAGGAGCGAAACCAATCGGGGGCTGCGAGCCTTGAGGAAGGCCTGGAAGAGACCCTCACGTTGCATCGGCTCGGCGTGTACGGGGTCTTGGGCCGTTCGTTCAAGACGACGAATTGCCTGGAATCGGTCAATGCCCTTGTCGAGGAAAGGTGTGCGAAGGTCGATCATTGGAAGAACTCGAGTCAGCGGCAACGCTGGTTGGCGACGGCGCTCATCGACATCGAACCGCGCCTGAGGAAGGTGATCGGCTACCGTCATCTTCCAAAGCTCCGCGAAGCCCTCCAGCGAGAGCTGAAAATTGAGGCGAAGACGTCGACGAGATCGAAGAAGAAGGTTGCATGACCCATCGTGAGCCGTGGAGAGTTTCAACTAAGAATGGGCTTGACTCCCGCGGTAACTATGACGACGTCAACCGCCTGTGCAGCCAGATCGCGGATCGGTACGGCTGGGGCTTCGTTAACGTCAACCTGCGCCCTTACTATGGCGATGGCTCAAAATCTTTCGGATACGAAATTGCCGAGCAGCTCGGGTGGCGTTCACCCGATGCGATTGTTGTGCCTATGGCCGGTGGTTCCCTGATCACGAAAACTCACCTTGGAATGAAAGAGCTCGAGATGCTCGGGTTGCTCGATGATCCGGTTCGAACCAGGATTTTCGGCGCCCAGGCGACGGGCTGTAATCCCATCACGGCGGCGATCAAGAGTGGAACCCGCAAGATAAAACCCGTCAAACCATCGACCATCGCCAAGTCACTGGCGATCGGTTCGCCCGCCGACGGCTATTACGCGGCGGAAGTGATCTCCGAATCCGGCGGATGGGGCGAGGATGTCACCGATGAAGAAATTGTCGAAAACATTCAGTTGATGGCCGAGACCGAAGGCATCTACACCGAAACTGCCGGGGGCGTCGCTTTAGGGGTCACACGAAAGCTCGTGGCGCAGGGCAGGATCAAGAGGCAGGACGTCACAGTGATCGCGAACACCGGAAACGGCCTAAAGACACAGGATGCGCTGAATCTTCAGTCCCCCAAAACGATAGAAGCCAAGCTCGGAGCATTCGACGCGGCAGTGAACGAACTCAGCCTGACTGCGTAGTGGTCTGTATCACCCATATCGGAGGCATTCGATGACGACTCGAGTCACTATTCCTGCACCTCTTCGGCGATTCACTGGAGAGGACGCCGAAATTGATGTTCAGGCCGACACGATTTCAGAGATCCTGGATGAACTCGATCAGAAATATCCGGGACTGAAATCCAGGCTGTGCGAAGAAAGCGGAGAGTTGCGTCGCTTCTTCAATATTTATGTCGATGAGGAGGACGTGCGCTTTTTGGATGACTTACAGACAAAGGTCCCCGACGGCGCGGAAGTCTCGATCATTCCAGCGATTTCAGGAGGACGACCTTAGGTTGGCGACTTGGGGTCCCGAGGCAGAACATTTCGACCGGCCATTCGTATTTTAGAGCTTTGTCTGCCGTGGGCCCATCATCACATCTATCCGACAAGCCTCTTCTTCTGTATGTGCGCCCGGCGAGCGCCGACATTCAATTCCTGTCGAAACGCATGCGGTCAGCATAACAGTCAGAGCAACCCAGCGATCGAATCGAGGCTGCGAAACTGACGGCCACGGTCGATTATAGTCAGACCGGACCCCTTACACTTTCACGGATAAGTAAAATAAGCGGGGTTCGAACGACGGCGGGAGGCAACACGCACGGTAGGATTGTCGCCGTTGGGGTGTAATGTTGAGCCGGAGGGAGCCAGGACGGCAGAATCAGGACAAAAGATCGTTCCGGATACGCAAGATTCACGAGACCCAGGCACACGAATCCGGCTTCGGCCTTTTGCCGTTTTCAGAATCAGTCCGTTTCAGTGGGTTGCACAGCCGGGTTAACGGGTGGTGCACGCGAAGGCAGGCCGAGGCAGTCCAGGATTTTCTGGGTAGCGTCCGGAGGATGATTGGCTGCAAGGACTCGCATGTGACCCTGGCACCGCAGGCATTCCAGCACATCTAGAGCCCAGACACGTTTCATCAATTCTGCCCAGGTATAGTTCCGCGGATGTGGAACAGTGCCCGGCTCCGCCGCCACGGACCGGACCGCCGCGACGGCTTCCCCGGGGGTGGGCGATGCAGTGATGATGGGTGTTTTCGGAGTACCTGCAGCGTCGGGCATCGGCGCAGACTGTGCGTCCGCTTCGGTGGGGACGATGAGAGCTCTCCATTTGGCCGCGGGAGCGAGGATGCCGCTGTATCGAACCAGGTGAGTGCGTGGAGCGGGCACCAGCGCCGAGAGTTTTTCCAGCAACTCCAACCCTTCAAAGACCACGTGCGTGGTTCCGTCGCGCCAAGGGCGTTTGAAACGATAGAGCAGGCGTCCGTCGGGCAGCAGTTCGAGGCGTTCCATCGCGATTGGTGGCCGGGCGCAGTATCGCGCCAGACGTTCCAAGCGCTGGCGGTCTCGGGCGGCAATTGCGACATTCGCATGCAGGCTGAAGCCCTTGACGCTGGCACATCGCGGACTGGCCAAGGCCGTCATGCTCTCCGGATCGACCTGATCCCCCACGCGGGTCACGCGTCGACGGGGGTTGCGACCGAATGCCGTCCGGCCCGATATGGAGGCGGCATAGAGGCCGGCCAACCACGGTTGATCGCGCAAGAGCGGATCGGCCTCTTCAGGATCGGTGTCGGGTCCCAGGCCACGACCAATGAGCCATTTTGGGATACGTTCGACCAGCGACGCGGCCAGTCGGGCGATTTCGTGGTCCCCCGGGGCCGGCACCGCATGAAACCGAGGATTGCCGTCGTCATCGGCCGCGTACACGCCATCGATGGCCAGCATGTGCAGGTGTAAGTTCAGATTCAGAACCGAACCGAAACGCTGTATGAAGGTCACGGCTCCGCACTGCGCATTCGGTTTGGCGCCCAATGGGATGGCCCGGCGAATCAGGGAGCCAAAAACAGTCCGGGTGAAGATGCCGAGAACACCGCGGACCATATCGGCATCGTAGGCCAGGCGGTAGCGTAACGCATAGGGGAACGACAACACCCACTGGCGGACCGGGACCCGGGAAAATACACCCCTCGACCAGGTGGGCTGCGGTATTGGACATCCGACGTCCGCCACAGGAATTGCAGAACCCCCGTTTCTTACACGAAAACGGAACCACACGATCCAGCCCACAGGCATCGCAATGCACGCGAATGAAGCCCTCAGCCAGAATGCCACAGTTTAAGAACTCGCGGAACTCGCGCTCCACAAAGCCGGGCACGTTGCGATCGCGTTCCCGTTGTCGATCGAGGAAGGTTTCCAGATGTTCGGCGACAACACCATATAGAGTACTTTCCTCTGGATTTCGGGGCCGGTAGGTGTCGATCGCCACGAAGGTATCGGCGAATGCAACTGGACAGGCAACCCGACCATAGCCGTCTCAGCAACTTAGGTCCCGGCCGCCATAGACGAGTCCGGCTTTAGAACGATCCCTTGTCGCATTTGTCTCGTGTTTGCCGCCTTTTGTCCGGTGTGGGTTCAGGCCCCCGTCTGGTGCTGCGCGATTCGTGAAGGCGATTCGAAAAGCTCGGTGCTTTGATGCCGTCTCCCCGATTTCGCCCCGTGCGCTACACCGTCATACTGGCGCCGGCGGCCAACTGGGAATCCCGGATTGTGGCCGGTCGTTTTACGCTGCGGCAACAGCATTCCAGGTTTCGAGAGAACGTGCCCGGAGCAGCCGGTGATGGCCAGTGTTCATCCGCTGCCGAGCGATTGGGATGAGATTCAGATCGAGACCGTGTACAGAAAAGAATCGTTGGGTCTGGGCTGGCGACTTGAACCGTCCCATCTGCCACTCACGTTGTCGGGTCGGCTGGTGGGAGATTCCCTCTCGATAGTTCGCGTACCGCTCGGGAATGTGTGCCAATCTTAGTTGGAAATTGAAACGGCTCCAAACCCCATGGTTTGATGGTATTGGAAGAAACAACATCAAGCCTGTAAGAGAAAGGAGCCGAGATGAGGAGTCTGTTACGTTCGGTAAAGAAACGCAAGAAGTCGCGTGTGCTGGGTGAGGTCGAGGTCCTGAGCCGGGAGGAATACTCGGGACTGGAATTGGACTCGAAGGTGGAGATGATTCGGGCGTTGATCCCACTGGGGTTGATGCACGTGGAGGAGTTGCTCGACGAGGAAGTGAAGTCGTTGGCGGGTGAGCGATACGCACGAAAGGAGGCGGCGTTGCGGGGCCGGCGACACGGGAGCAATCCGGGGACCGTGGGGCTGGGTGGCCAGCGGGTGCCGGTTCGGGTGCCTCGAGTGCGCAGCGTGGCGGGCGGGGAGATTCCGCTTCGGACCTACGAGGAACTCAGTCCGGGTGGCGCGGTGAACGAGCTACTGCTCAGACGTGTGCTGTATGGGATCTCCTGCCGGAACTATGAATCGGCCGCTGAAGCGATTCCGGGAGCGATCGGACTGTCGAGTTCGACGGTGTCTCGAGGATTCGTCCAGGCGAGTGCCGCGAAACTTCGGGAGATGCAGGAGCGGGATCTGAGTGGCGAGGACGTCGTGGCGATCTTCCTGGACGGGAAGGCGTTTGCCGACGCCCTGATGGTAGTGGCCCTGGGCGTCACGCTTTCGGGCGACAAACGCTTCTTGGGCTTCGTGGAGACCGACACGGAGAACGAGCAAGTGCTGACTCCGTTTCTCCGTTCGTTGATGGAGCGGGGCCTGGACATCTCTGAAGGCGTGCTGGTGATTGTCGACGGCGGCAAAGGTCTGCGGGCGGCGGTCAAGAAGGCATTCAGGAATCGAGCCCTGGTCCAACGCTGCCAATGGCACAAACGCGAGAACGTCGTGAGATACCTATCGAAGACCGAGCAAGCCGTGTGGCGACGCCGGCTGCAGCGGGCCTACGAGCGCCCGGAGTACGACGAAGCTCGGGCGGCGCTCGGAGAGCTCCATGGAGAGCTCGAGGAGCGAAACCAATCGGGGGCTGCGAGCCTTGAGGAAGGCCTGGAAGAGACCCTCACGTTGCATCGGCTCGGCGTGTACGGGGTCTTGGGCCGTTCGTTCAAGACGACGAATTGCCTGGAATCGGTCAATGCCCTTGTCGAGGAAAGGTGTGCGAAGGTCGATCATTGGAAGAACTCGAGTCAGCGGCAACGCTGGTTGGCGACGGCGCTCATCGACATCGAACCGCGCCTGAGGAAGGTGATCGGCTACCGTCATCTTCCAAAGCTCCGCGAAGCCCTCCAGCGAGAGCTGAAAATTGAGGCGAAGACGTCGACGAGATCGAAGAAGAAGGTTGCATGACCCATCGTGAGCCGTGGAGAGTTTCAACTAAGAATGGGCTTGACTCCCGCTCGGTGTCATGAGTCACCGAATGACGGAGCGTCGCGACGTAGCGGCTCAACTCGTCCGTGACCAGAAGGCGCAACGGGAAATGCCCCAGACTCTTCAGAGCTTGTAAGAAAGAAGCGCCACGATTGCGCCGAGAGTCATCTGTACGTGCTCGGAAAGAACTAGGGGCAACTTTTGGGGCAACAGGGGACCGACTGTTCCTGTATAGCCATTAGAATCACAGCTAACGTCTCCAGATAGTCAGCGATCACAGTATAGAGCAGGCTCTGTCATGGGTGACGGGGGCGGTAGCGGAGGCTCTGCCCATGCCCCGCGCATTGGCGGGTGCCTCGGGCTCGCTCGGATTCATGAATCTATACTGCCTGGAGGATGGGCGGAGTCGAATCAATCCGGCCGATCAGTTGCGAATGGACCCGGCCCAACCTCGCGTGCTTGTTGTTTTTCACATTGCTCCCGATAAAAGGATGCTTCTTCGAATGACCGGAATTTATGAACGCCCGGTTTAAGTCGCCAGGGGCGCAGGCCGAAGGCCAGTTCCGTCAGGTCACAGACCGTTCGAAAGTTTTCCGGGTCGAGCGGTCGGGAGGGCTCAACTCCAGACATTTCGGTCACCGATCTAAACTTACGAACTGACATCAGGAGTCCTCGATACCGAACGCGTCACGAATTCTCGCAGCATCCGCCCGATCTTGAGGCCGCACCGTATCCTTCTTCATGCGGTACAACATCTCTGGGGTTGCCACCCGGAAGGACACATCCCCGAGGCGGATCTCTTCACTCCCGGCGTCCAGGTCGCTCCATATAAATGCCTCGCCGAGTCGCGTCAATAAATCCAACGAGTATCGACCGTGAGGTGGTACGTACTGGAGCGCCGGATAGTCACCAGCCAGCTCTTCGGTGTTGATCTGGTCAACGTCGGGGTCATCGAAGAGCGAAGTGAGCGCCCGCTTCAGCGCTTCGAGGTTCCTGATCTCCGGCGAAACGAACAGACCCAGATCCTGGGTCGCTCTAGGGAGACCTTGCGCTGCCATCGCCATAGAACCAACGACGACAAAGTCGACACCCTCCCGGGCCAATGCAGCAAGTATGGATGTGACTTCTTCCAGTGTCATCCTGGGCCTTCGAACGCAGAGCTCCCGAAGACGAGGCTCTGAGGGAATAGTCCACACTCCTGATTGTATGTCATGGCGATCAAGGTAGTAATGGTGCACTGGTAAATTGATGCGTCGCTGGGATTATGGGAAGAGAGTACAGGGGAAAACCAGAGCTTCCCCGAGAGGCAGACTCCCACCGATCAGGCCACGCGTGGACTGGCTCCAGCCGCCCGAAGCGAATGGGAAACAGCGGGTTAAAGGACGCGAATGGAATCGAATCGGAACAATGGGTGACATGGAGTCTAACGTGGAAAAGAAATGCATTGGCGTTGTCGTCTTACGGGTCGGCAGAATCCAACTTCAGTCAGATTCGGGTTCTATCTCAGGATGCACTGTTCAACGCGCGAAAACGACGGTCGCTGGCGACGCGGTTGGAACAATGTCGACGGTGGTAAAACCGGCCTCGGCGAGCCACGTTCTATAGTCCGACTCCCGCCACGCGTTGCCCCCCTTCGTCACGAGCAGCATTTGGGAAGGAAACATCATCGCAAAGGGATGGCCCCGGCGGTCATCGGTGAGAACGAAATCATTGACGAGCAGCGTGCCCCCCGGCTTGAGAGCTTCACGAAACTTGCGGAAGATCGCAGTATTGTCCGCAGGTGTTTCCTGGTGGGCGATATGGCCAAAGATCGCGAAGTCGTACTGTCGGGAGCCGAATTCGACCGTGTGGAAATCGCCGTCGATCGTTTCGAAACGGTCGGCCACGCCGTGGTTACCGACAAACTCCTGTGCGACTTTGTTGACCGACGGCCAGTCGAGCTGGACCCCCGTTGCCTGTATGTTCGCCCTCAGCCACACCGCCGACCAGACTCCCGAGCCGCCACCGACGTCGAGCCAGCGGATGGGACCGGCATTCGCGATATCGAGGCGTTCGGCCGCCATCTGTGCGACAGGGGCCGAAAGGGCCGCAATCGCCGGTACGAGCTGGGACCAGAAATCATTGTCCGGCGTTTCGGCCATGTCGGTCGCGGTCGGGGCGCCCGTCCGGACTGCTTCCGGTAACGTCGCCCATTCGCCGAGGCTGTGGGTCATGACCTCCGCCATGGCCCCGAGGTACGCCGGGTTGCCCTTCACCAGGAATGTCGAAGCCTCGGGCGTGTTCCGGTAACGTCCTTCCGAAAGCGTCAGCAGTCCAAGACCGGTCAGGCCGTCGAGCAAGGCCTGTGCGCCGCGTGGGGAAATGCCCGCGCGGGCAGCGACGCCCGCGGCATCGTCGCCTTCCTCCAACGCGTTAAAGATGCCGTGCGTTGCGGCCGATCCGACGATCGCAGCCGCCGAGCCACCGTTGATCAACTGCATGATCCTATCGGGAGCCAGTTCAACGGGGTCACCCATCATAATTCTTTCTCCTCCAATGAATTGGAGCCACTATCGTTTAGCGGTCCTCTGATTCAGGAACCACCGCTCCCTTTGACAATCCGTATCAGGCCCCTCTCGACCACCCCCAGGTTCGGCACCGTCAAACTCTATCAAACGGTAAGTGCACCGTAAAACGACACTTGCTTGCCAGCGAGTGCGGGAATCGCTTCGGGCAGCCCCAATGCAACACCCTTCGTTTTAACGGGGAACATCCGGGAATTTTCATCCAGACCGACGAACTTCACGCTGCGCTCGACGATTCGGATCACTGGAGTCGCACAGGGCATTTTGCTTGGTCAACCACGCCGGGTACGGGTATCCTGCCTGAAAAGTTCTGAAATTTAGCGGTCCATACATGGAGGCTTTTCCCGGCACCCGGGCGGAACCGGTGGACCAGGAGCGACGACGAGGGCCAATACAATTTCCAGAATTCGGAGGAATGGCTGATGAAACTGAATCTGACGGGATTCATCATGGTTGGGATTCTGGCCTTCAGTGTCCCCGCCAGCGGACATCACTCCTTTGCCGCCGTATTTGATGCCAATGACCCGATCACACTAACTGGAACTGTAACGCGGGTCGAGTGGATGAACCCCCATACGTGGTTCTACATCGACGTGACGAACGCGCGTGGCACGGTAGACAACTGGGGTATCGAAATGGGTGGTCCCAACGGTCTGATGCGTCGCGGTTGGACCCGCAACTCCCTGCAGGTGGGGGATGTGGTCACCGTCGTCGGCTCCCGGGCCAGGAATGGCAGCTTCAACGGGGCCGGCGAGACCGTCACCCTTTCAACGGGTCAAAGCCTGTTTGCCGGTCAAAACCCAAATAACTAGCGGTCTGATAGCCGCCGTTATCGAAGAACGCACGCCACAAGACGCGCCTCACCAGAAACAATGATGCCTGGGGAGAGGCGGCGAACGCCTGTCGGGGATCTTCACGGCCCGGGTCGATTCATGATCCAGCATGTTGACGATCCGCTATCGGCGGTGAAGGAGTGACGATGATGCAACTGCCTGCCAGTGCTCGCCGACGTCGCCTGAGGGGCGGGATCGTAGCCGTGATCCTGGTCGTGGCATCGCCGCCCGACCTTTTTGCACAGTGGGTCAGCATTACACTGCCCGACATCCCTCGGACCTCTGACGGGTCACCGGACCTGAGCGCCCCGGTGCCCGTCACCGACGACGGCCAACCCGATCTGACCGGTATCTGGAGAATTACCCGGGGAATCAACAGGCCGGCTGAAAACCCGGGACGCCTGCCCGGACGAATCGATTATTTCCTGCCGCTGGGTACGGAGATCCCGTTCCGGCCCGAAGGTCGGGCCCTCTATCAGGAACGTTCAGATAACCTGGGAAGAGGGAGACCATCCGAACGGTGTCTGCCCCATGGGATCCCGGATGCGATGATATACGGTGGACCCATGAAGATCGTGCAAACCGAGAACCTCTCGGTCATTCTCTTCGAGGCGTTTACTAACTACCGACAGATTCATACCGACGGTCGATCTTTCCCCGAAAACGATCCGCAGCCCACATGGTTCGGCTATTCCATCGGATCCTGGGACGGCGACACCTTCGTGGTCGAAACTTCGGGCTTCAACGACAAGACGTGGATGGACGACAGCGGTTTGCCTCACAGCGAACGCTTGATGACGGTCGAGCGCTTCACGCGTCAGGACTTCGGTCACATGGATCTCGAAGTCAGGTTTGACGATCCCGGGATGTACACACGGCCGTGGTCGGTCAATTTCACGTTTGACCTCTGGCCCGATACCGAGTTGATCGAAAATATCTGTGAAAACGAGAGGGATGCGGATTGAACCGCTGACAGACCCAGGTTTTCGGCCGCGGTGCTAGTTCCCGGTGAATTCGAAATACCTGTTGTTCACGCAGACCCAGTCCAGCAGCTCCGTGTCAGTCAGCAGGTCCCATCCGAACGATACCGTCCACTGCTCGGTATAAGTTTTGGGGTCGTCGACTGTGATCTGGACATCCATGTGACCGAAATCGACCCGGCGGAACCGCTCGATCAGGCGCAGGGCGTCGCTGTGTGGATGACCGGAATCGTCGAGCCATGTGTCCTCGTGGTGACCGATCGACTCCACCACCAGCGTGTCGCCCTCCCAACGCCCGACGGAATAGCCGAACCAGGCCGGCTCGCTCACCTCGGGCAGAGGACGGCCGTCGGTAAAGATCTCCCGATAGGAGTGGTACGCCTCAAACAACATCACGATCTGGCCGGGCGTCTGGATGATTTTCCGCGG
This sequence comes from Terriglobia bacterium, assembly GCA_965263045.1. Taxonomy (GTDB): domain Bacteria; phylum Acidobacteriota; class Terriglobia; order 20CM-2-55-15; family 20CM-2-55-15. The sequence continues at coordinate 284,553 of CBDHGK010000041.1, read as the reverse complement.
GGTGCGGTGGGCATCGAAATCGGTCACGCTGTGCGGGAGGCACCCCGCACTGGGACGGTCCAGGCCGTCGTTCGCCTGACGCTCCCGGTAGAGTTCCTCAGCCCACGGTTCCATATGGACTTCGGTGTCCGCGGCGAGGTTGTTCAGATACCTCCCCGTGGGCGTGACCCAGATTCCGGACAAGTCCGGTCTCCCGTCGGCTCTCCGCGGCGCGGGCGCCGTCATATCGGGTGTGCCGTCGGAAAGGCGCGGGATTCCCTCGGTTGGATAGTTGAGCCACTGCGCCTCGACCGTCGAGAACCCCACAAGCGACGCCACCAGGCCTGCCACAAGATTCAGCTTCGACTTCATGCGTCCCTCCCAGTCAGCAATCCAATCCGTGAGCGCTCAAACCGTCCCGGCCGGGCTGCAATGAGTGCATGAGACTACAGGTTGGAATGCACGTCAACGAAACAGTCGAGCGCACGGGTCCGGATTGATCGGATACGTCTATCGGATTTTCATCGGTGGACAGAGCAACCGGTTGCTGATGCTCCCCCACGGTTGGCTTGATGCGAGGCTACGAATTGACGAATCGTCGGCCGTGGGAAGCTATCCGGAGCCATAATGACGCATAGCATGAAATCGAACCGGTGGTGGCCTGGTCGATCCGGCCAACAGCCCCCACAGCCGATGAAGAGTCTGATCGAGCAACTGCATCCAGGAGGATTTGCGATGTTAAAACATTCTTGGCTTATCGCCGCTACGGCGGCCGTTGCCATATTTGCCACGACGGCGGCGGCTTCGCAGGCGCTGACGATCGAACGTAGATTCCTGACCAGCTATGCGGCAAGCCAGATCGTGGCCGCCTGCATGACGATCGCGGCGCGCGATAGTGCAAACATCGCCATAGCGGTCGTGGATCCGTACGGCAACCTGCTTGCCTTTCAGGCGGCCGAAGACACTACCGAAACCGGTAGCCTGACCGCGCAGCTGAAAGCCCGGACAGCGGCGCGCTGGCGACGGAATACGGAGGATCTGTTCGACCGTGTCAACAACCACGTCAATCGGGCGCCGGAGTGGATCGGGGATTTCCCGCAACCGGGCGGCTTTCCCATCTATATCGAAGGCCAGATCGTCGGTGCTGTCGGCGCCGGTGGCGGTATCGGCAGTGTCGACGATGAATGCGCCGTCGCGGCCGTCGAGCGCGTCTTCGGCGACACGGCGAGTCTCGCCCGTCCGGAGTAATCCAGCGTACCGGGCACGCTTGTTCCCCCTCGCCTCCGACGAAAGACGAACGACGGGCCACACCCGCGTCGAGGTCAATGCAGGCCTATGACCCCGTCGCCGATTCCTGGTGACCGGTACGATCCAGGTCCGGCCCGTTGCGCTTCCGACTTCGCTGCCGATGGCCCTCGGACCGGTCAGGGGCTCATGAGTGCAAGCGCCCAGGACCGTGCCGTTTCCGTCGTGCCGATTCCGGACAGGACACCCTGCAGGACAAACCAGGCAACCAGACCCGCGATCAGTAATCGTGGAGGTCGCCTCCGTGTCAGCCAGAGGCCACCTACGACCGTCACGAGGAAGACCGTGCCCGTCAGCGGCAACCAGATCTCCATTGCGTACTCGACGCCAGTCCACAGCCAGAAGCGATCGATGGCCGGTGTAACGACGATGATCGACGCGAGGAGTATGCAGTGTTTATGGATCTCAGGTTTGTGCCGGAAGTATGCGGCTCCACCGACAGCGAGCGTAAACACGAAGAGCGTGCCGAAATTCCCACAAATGAGTGGCAGGTTGTCGGCAAGGGCAGCGGATGCGTCTGGCAGGCCCGCCAGGGCAACGACACGCGGGATCGCCCCGACGTTGGCAGCTGTGCTGGCTATGACAACAGCGACGGCCAGGAGCATGCCCGCGACGCCGAGTTTTCGGTGTAAATCCCGTCGATTGGAAGCGACCAACAATGTCTGCACGAACAACACGGCAAACCAGGCGCTGAGCAGCGCGCCGTGAGCGACTACCAATAACGGCAACCCGGGGGCTCCGGCCGGGAGACTTCCGCCTCCGCTACCGCGGAGCAGCTCTGCCGCCCCGCTGACCGCGCCGGGTGCCTGGAAAAAGGAGGAGAGAAAAAAACTTGGCGCGAATCCGACCAGGACGATCGCCAGAAAGACGCCGGAGGTCACCACGAAATACCGGTGATGGGGTTGTGCGCGATCCCATGACGTCGGTTCGTTGCTCATCGTTCGGAATCCTCCGCCGTGCCAAGGGAGATAACCCCCGGTTCAGTCGGTCGACCTGGATCCGGCGACCCATGACGTGAGCGACTACTGGCCGGGTGCATCACGGGTCAATAAGACTATGAAAGGCACACGCCGTCAAGAAGGTCCCCCTAGCGTGGGTAGAGCCGATTGTAGAATTGCCTTTCCCTCGCCCGCACCCTGCGGCTCCGTTTGTGGCTGCCTTCGGCGAGCGGGTCAGGCCGGCACTTTTGCTTCCACCGGCGAGCGTCACATACTACACTCCCCCGGAACAGCCGACCACAATGGTCGCAGCGGGAGGACAACACCATGCGGACGCGGCACAAGGGCAACTTCGTCACTTTCGGGCTTTGCCTGTGGCTTGGCATGCTGAGCACAACGACCCAGGCCGGGCAGCGCCCGGGGTTCAGCGCCGACGATTTTGAATACGGTTCTCGTTTTGCGCTTCCCGACGGGGAGCAAGCCGAAATCTGGAACCCGGCCATGCAAAAGCTTATCGCGGGCGGTCCCATGATCGGAGGCACCGTCCGGGCCGTCGACCCGCGCACCTACTGCGCGATGGCGGGGGCCGGCTACGACTTCATCTGGGTAGAGATGCAACACGAGGCCATCTCGTGGGAGCAGGTGGCCCGGATGTGGCGCACGTGTCCCGGACCGGCGGCACCCGGGGTTCGCGTGGCGTACGCCAATGAACGCGAGATCCAGCATGCCACCGATTCGGGCGCCACAGTGATCGTGGTGCCGACCGTCGACAGCGTAGAGGAGGCGCAGGCCGCCGTCAACTGGACGTATTTCCCGCCCCTCGGGCGGCGCAGCGCCGGCGGCGGTCAGGGTCCCAGCGCGATGTGGAACCAGGTCCCCGGCGGATACCGGCAGACGTGGAACGACAATGTCGTCCTGATTCTGATGATCGAAACACTGGAAGGCGTCGAAAACGCGCCCGAAATCGCCAGGATACGGGGTGTCGACGGATTGTTCGCCGCCAGCGGCGACCTCGGTAATTTCTCCGGCTTCGGTGAAGGCGACGCCGAGTACGAGCGCCTCGTCACGGAAGTCGTAACGGCTGCCGAGGAAGCCGGCATCCACGCCTGCGCGCCGCTGCGCTGGGCCAACCGCCCCGGCTTCACCTGCTTCCAGGCGGGCACCGAAGAAGCGAATATTCGCCGCGGAGCCCAGGCCGAGATCCAACAGGCCGTAGAGCGCTTCGGTAGCACAGGGGGCGGGGCGGGCGCGTCCGCGCTCCTGGCCAACCTGACCGCCGAGTGCGGTTCGATCACCTACGAGGACGACTGCTACGCAGCGGTCGAGAGCGCGGCCCGCGAAGCCAGCGGGATGTCGGCGGACGTGCAGCAGCGGGTCAGACGGCGACTGCGCGAGATCACCGGCGCCAACCCGGAGCAGGCCACGCGAATCCGGGAGATTGCGGGCCGGGAGGGTCTGAGGTTGGAGAACTAGCCCCAAAACAAGCGCATAACCAGTGGACAAACGGCCGGTTCACGGCCGTAAAATTGGAGGCATAAGCTCCCGTTCCCAGATCGCTTTTTCCAGGTATGCGGTTCGTGTTGTATCTGTTTCAGTTGCCGCCTCGCCGTGTCTGTTTGAAGGGTTGAAAGAAACCGGGACCTCGACCGCCCGGGCTCAGATCCATGATCGGGTCAGCATCGCAGAGGTTGACGCAACACATCCACGGCACGAAACAAGACTGGCAACCACGGGTTCCAGGCCATCAGCCGGAAGACGATGCGCCGACCAGTACGCACGAGCTGGCAAGGCACGAGCATGAAGGCGTTCAGGAACGTTTTGAACTCCATGCGTAGCACGGTCTGCTTCTCGGCCTGATACTTCTGGCCCCAACGTCCGGTTTCGGGCAGCAATAACGCAAACCACGCCTTCAGTGTCCAGGCCAGTGAGGCCATCACCATGTAGGCCCAGTTGCTGGTCTGATCCCCGACCGGCATCCCCAAGGCGTGTACGCCGTTCTTGAGCTGCTCAATAAGATTCTCTTGATTGCACCGTTGATTCGCACGCATCACGATCTGGTCCGCAGGATCCGCACGGTTGGTAATGTAGAAGAAGTACCGGATGTCGTCGAACAACACCTGCTCCCCTTTGGCCACCGACAGATTCTTTCGCACCACAACGACGCGGTAGTCCCGATCGCAGGCTCCGGGCCGATACGCAAACTCGGCCACATCCTCGCCCCGCAAGCGGATATTCTCAAAGTCACGCTCCCGAACGATCCGTTCCTTGACCTTGTCGGGACGCTGGCGGGGTTGGCTGGCTACCTCGTACTTGGCGGGACGTTCCAGGCGCGCCCAGCAGTCCGGCTCCAATTGGTCGGCCCGGGCCACCAGGTTTTTCATCGCGTCGATGCCGAAGATGAAGCCCACGCCCTGGTCGTCCCATCCATCCAAATACCGGGTCTGGCTGAAGTCGGTGTCCCCGCGCAGCAGGATCTGATCGAACCCCGCACGCTGGCACAACGCGATTGCCTGATCGAACCGTTTGGCCGCTCCCTCATGCGAGGGCCGGTTGCCGCTCCGGTTCACCAGGTATAACGGTTCGGCCGTGTTCGCCAGCGAAATCAACAGTGGGTGATAACCCCATGTCCCGTCGTAGGCCACGTCCATCCCGTCTTTGCATTCTCCGGTGGTTGGGGCCAATGTCCCGTCCGCCTCCAGAACCGCTTCCTCGAAAAACGCATCGGGCTGCTGGCGCCAGACTTTCAGCCGCACTTTATTGAACGTGTCCATCAGCGACTCCACGTCGTCTTCCTCAAATCGCCGGCAGAAGTCTCCCGCCGTGGTCGGATCCGGAATCCGCTGTGCTCCCAACGCGTCCAGATACACTTCGTCATTGCGCCGCAGTTCGATATCTTCCATACACGTGCCCCCACTCAACGCGTTGTAGGCGATGTTCAACACGTGATCCGATTCCTGGTAGGGCAGATGCCGCTTCAGCACATGCACGTCCTTGTCGATGGCTTCGATCAGTCCGGTCCGCCGCGCCACCTGATGCATCATTCCGATGCCGCCCACCGACAGACCCCTCATCCGGTCTCCCATCTCGTACCGGATGTTGCGCGCCGACAGCATCGGCTTCGCCTGATCTTTCCAATTCCGATCCCCAAGCCGACGCTCAATTCGCCGCTTGCGGTTCCTCATGTTCTTGCGCGTATAATCGTTCATCTGAAATGCCTCCTTCTCCAAAGAATCTGTCCAAGGTTTTTTTCGCACGGAGAGGGGGCATTTCGGGTACTTCGGCGGTTATTCCACTTTCAATTCCTCATCAATCACGCTTGTTCAGGGACTAGCTGTGAATTCTGTGAAGGTGGTTCGAATCACAGCCGCTGCAGTTGAGACGCGGATATGCCGTAGTCCCGTCCACGGGTGGAAACAGCCCAGATGAGCTGTTACAGGTAACAGGGGAACGCTCCCGCAAACGCTTCCGACCTCAAGCAGCTCTTGCCGTCCGAGGTCGATTCCGTCGGCGGGTTCTACGCTCAGCTCTGGACCCACAGTTCGGGCTTGCCCGTGCCGTCGTCGGTCCCCTTGATATACCAATTCTTGCCCAGCGGATCGGCGTCCATTGTGCTGACAAAATCGAAGGGCGCCTGGAATTCGATGTAATCGAATCCGGTCTCCGAAGCCACCAGCTGATGCCATTCACCGGAGGGAATCAACACCAGGCTTCCGGGACCCACAGGAAGACTGCCGGTGTCGTGCTTCACTTCGCCGGTGCCCTCTTCGATGAAGTAGAAATGCTCCGGCCGGATGGAGGCCGGGCCGGGGGGGTTATGGACGTGCCGGGGAGAAGCGGCATTCGGCGCGTAAACCATGCGGCCAAGCTGCAGGTCCCAGGAGCCGGACAGGCCCGTTTCCTTGTTGACCCAGAAAGTCCGCTCGCGGATACGTTTTTCGTCGATCAGTGACCTGAGCTGCGCCTCTTCGAAGAAGTAACCCGCCGGCGCGTCGTTGTCCGCGGGCTTGCCCGTGTACTTCGGAACGGTGACCAGCAGAATCGTCAGCGGGGATCCCGACGCAGTGACGGTCGCTTCCTCGCCGGGTTCCAGATAAACACCGGCACGCCGCTGGGCCGTGTGCTCGGTCGTATTGCCAGCCGCAGTGTGGGTGACCCTGGCGTCGCTCCCCTCCAGTATGTAAACGACCTGCGTCCTTTCGCTGCGAGTCAGCAGAGATGTCTTACCGGACTCCACGCTCTTGATGGCGACTCCAACCCGGGTTCCGCCGGCGGACGGGCCGAGAATGTTCCTCACCTCTCCTTCCTCTATCGGGGCCGTAGATTTGCTCTCAACATCGATAACTTCGATCATGTCATATGCCTCGCTCTCTTTTGATCAGGAGTTCCGATTGTACAACACCTGGCCGCCTCAGTTCGGGCACGGGTGTCGCCGACGAGTCGTTTGAGTCCGGCGCCCGCGGCAATCGACATCAGGCGCGTGGGCTGAATCGGGCCATCGTCCAGACGCCTCCATCCCGTCGACGCTGAGCGTCCTGTGGCCGCCGTCCGGTGCAGCCACTTGATTGCCCGCCTTCAGTTCGAGATGAGCTCCAGTTCCCTAGCTGTCGCTCCCAATGCTTTGTCGAAGGTCCAGAGCTTGCACTTGCCGATCAGGGCGGAGGCCAGTAGATGCATGTCGATCCATCCGATACCCCGACTGGCCAGCTGTCGATCGGAAACGAACTGCAACACTTCTCCATGTTCGGCAAGCGGTACTTCAGGCAAAGCGTTCAACAAACTCAACAGCTCATCGCGATTCTGAAGAGTCCCACAGGCCAGCTCTCCGATCACAAATGGATGGCAACAAACGCCGCCTTCGTCGAGTAGCGCGGCCAGGGGTCTGTTTCCGTTTCGCAGGTGGTCGATCCAGACGGATGTATCGACCAATGTAATCATGTTGCGGGCGGCCGTCGACGGGGAATCGGCCGGAGCTTCTTCTCAGTGCCCCCGAGAGCAGACAAGCGACGCCCACTTTCCAGTGCGATCAGTGCCTCCAGACCTCGCCGGACCAATGCCGTCTTTTCATTTGTGCCAGTTAATTTCGCTGCCCTATCCAGCAAGGCATCATCGATATTGAGTGTGGTTCTCATATGCATCATGATGCATCTATTATGCATACAGCGTCAACGGGAATGCCTGTCGTGCAAACGGCCTGTTGCTCACCGGCAGCGGCCGCACAATCCCTTACTCCAGAGAATGCCGTGACCTCCGAAACGTACAGCGAGGTGTTAGACTGCCTTGGAATTCGGGCACCCTGCAACCTTGGTACGATGGGCTTGACCCTCCAGTGAATCTGCGTGCTATCCGAAATTCCTGTCGCACGCTAACAGGTTTTGAGGTACGACTAAAAACGCATTGTCATTCTGATCCGGCAGAAACGCGGGAGCGAATCATGTACTACATAGTCCACTGCATCGACAAACCGAACAGTTCGCGCGCCGAACTCCACAAACAGCACCGCGCATATCTGGAATCGCAGCCTCTGAAGATATTTACGGCCGGCCCACTGATGGATGATGGCGGTGAAGAAATGATCGGGAGCATGCTGATCTTCGAGTGTGATTCGCGCGAACAGATTGACGCATTTCTCGCGGATGAACCCTTCAGCAACGGCGGCGTGTTCAAGCAGGTGAACGTACACCGCTGGGACAAGCGGCACTAGTGGCCTGAGCCGGCGGTGCACGACAGGGGATTTCGATCGTCGGTTCAGACATCGTGACTGAACGATCGCCGCCTGTCACCGTTGAGGTGTTCGGTTGATATGAAGGCGGCCCAATGGCGGAGCCGAGACCAAACCCCGTACCCGACAATCCATTCAGCAGCCGATTCCGCCGCCAGTGCAGGATCGAGTGGCAGTTCTTTGTGTGTCTTTGACCAGGCCGTCCTGGATGATAATTTGCTATTTGCCGTGGCCTTCGGCAATTTCTCCCGGCCAGATGATCATGAATGCCCCATTCAAGCCCGTCAGAACGTACGGTCAAGCGTTATTTCAGGGCCCGCAGATCAACACATGCCCGACACTCTAAGGAGCTTCTTCGTGAACTTCTACTACAATAGATCCTCGGAGGTCGGTAACCCCGACCGCAAGCTCCTCCAATGAAAGACGGACGACTGCTTCGAGACACCTCCAACGCGGCTCCAGAGCCCCGCAGCCGTGTGCGGCGAGTGCTCCGCGGGGGGGCGGCGACCCTCTTGCTGATCATCCTCGGCAGCATTGCCGCCATTCTTCCGTGGCGCTGGATCGCTCCCCCCACGACCGCTTTCATCCTCCGTGAGCAGGTCGTTCGGGAAGACCCCATCCACTATCAGTGGATTTCCTGGTCAGAGATTTCACCACAGCTGGCAATCGCGGCCGTGGCGGCGGAGGACCAGAAGTTTCCTTTTCACAACGGCTTCGACCTCGAATCGATCGCCGATGCTCTGGAGTCGATTCGGAATGAAGAGCGCGTCCGCGGCGCCAGCACGATCTCTCAGCAGGTCGCCAAGAACCTGTTCCTGTGGCCGGAACAAAACCTCGTCCGCAAGGGAATCGAAGCGTACCTGACGCTGTGGATCGAACTGCTGTGGCCCAAGCGGCGGATTCTGGAGGTGTACCTGAACGTTGCTGAATTCGGGCCGGAAATTTTTGGCGCGGGCGCCGCTGCACAACAGATCTTCGGGAAGCCTGCCAGCGCCTTGACGATTCATGAGGCGGCAACGCTTGTCGCCGTTCTGCCGAGTCCCAGGAGGATGTCTGCGGTCCGGCCATCAGACTACGTCAACCGTCGAATTGGGGAGATCGAACAGGCCGTCAGGAGTCTGGGCGGCACAGGATATCTCGCGGGACTATGAAGACCGCTCCCCCGTTCCGCCCCGGCAATAAGATCTCTGCAGAATGATCTCGGCCCGCATACATCGGGCGCTCAATGAGCACCCCCAAGGTGCGACATAAGGCGTGTACACCAGGTGCAATTATTGCAACTGCTGGACCAGCTGGCGGATGAAGCGTTCGTTGGTCGTGCCGGGATTGCGAACCTGAGAATCGAACCCGTCGGTCAAACCCGCGGCGACGATCTGGTCCTCGGTCATGCCCTGGTCGAGGAGCGCCTGAACCCGATCCGTCAGGACCAGCATCATATCTCGATGCGCGCGAACGCCGTCGCGGTCGACAATAGGACCGTGCCCGGGAAGGATCCGGGTGTTTGGCCCAGACCTGCCGATCACCTCGGCCAGGCCGGCCAGCATGCCTTCCAGAGTTCCACCGTTGCCGATAGCGATGTTCGGATACCCTTCCGACCGATAGAAGTCCCCACTCATCAGGACGTCGGCGTTCTCGAAATACACCATCGTGTCGCCATTCGTATGTGCGAGCGGGACCGGGATCGCCCGGGCAATCTCACCATTCATATGAAACGTTACCGGACCGTCGTAGGTGACCATCGGCAATGCTGCCGGCTGATTCGCCGACCCGGCCAGAGCGGCCCGCAGTTCGTCCCGTGTCATAACCGTCGCTCCCAGCGCGGCCAGATTGGAATTCCCGCCGGAATGGTCCCCGTGAACGTGCGTGTTCAGAACAAACTTGATTGGCTCCGACGAGATCTGCCCGATGGCAGTGACGATCCGCTCGGTCAGCGGCGCAAACTGAGTGTCGACCATCAGAATTCCGTCCGGCCCGGCCAGGACTCCGATCTGGCCTCCCTGGCCCTGGAGGTAGTGGAGGTTTTCGCCCAGTTGTGTGGTCGTGATTTGAACATCGTCGAAGTTCGGGCCGCCGCCCTGTGCGTACATGAGGGGGGAAACGCCGATCACCACCACCATGGTCAGAATCGCATTTCCATATCGTATCGAAGATAGTTTCGTCATTCAGATCTCCTTAGATTGTTCAACGTTCCAACATCGACCATTCTGTAACGGGATTCACAATGTCAGAAACCCTGATGGCCTTCTGCACTGCCAGGGTGCGCCGCACCCAGGAATTCGCCACGGGCGGTCTTCCCGACTAATCGTAGAATCAACCCGATTGCCCTGGCCATCGACGTCCACGCCGGGAGCTTTCAAGCCCGGGAGTCCATGACCGGTTGAGTAACATCAGACCTGGACACGTCGAATGATCGAATTACCGTAGCACGGACGCATGGAACTACTGGAGTTGATCGGCGAAATTTCGCCCTGCGTCGCTATGCCTGACACCGGGATCGCATCCATTCACGGATTGCAGGTATTTCTCGCTCGGTGTCAATCGTATGTGTCTTCGTGAACTCTCGATAGTCCACGCGAAAGCCGGCGTCATTAAGTTGCTGCACTTGTTCGCGCGTTCTCGAAACCGGCAGCACCTCATCTTCGGTGCCATGCGTAACGAGCCAGTCTCCCCGATTGACTTCCGGGTTGAGTTCTCGTAGCAGTGCTTCAGGATCGTAGGCATAGCCACTGATTCCGATATAGCCCCCCAGCCGACGTGCGTGTCGTGCTCCAAATTCGAGAGTCATGAGACAGCCCTGGGAAAACCCCAGCAGAAACGTCTGTTCAGGTAAATACCCGTTGTCTTCGGTCTCTCGAAGCACCTCGCCAAGGAGTCCCTGGGACTCGATAATCCCAGGTTCCTCGTCCGGCGGCAAACCGTACCAGCTGTAGCCGATACCGTAGGGAGTCGGTGCGCTGAGCAGGAGAAAATTGAGCGAGTCGATGGCGAGTGTCGCCTGCAACCACAGAAAACCTTCAGCCAGATCACCTCGACCATGCAACACGATGACGAGTTGTTTCGTGGACCGGCGCCCAGGTTGCCACACATGTTTCAGCGGTAAATTCATCTCTGTAACGGAAGTACGGATCTCAGTGACACTGGCACTTCTGGCAGAATGAGAATATGCCAGTACTCACGGGTAGAGTCTATAGTTTCCAGGAATCCGTCCGCTCAGAAAAGAGTCCGAAGTCTGGCGTCCGACAACGAACAGGTATTGAACCCGTATGTTCCGATGCCTCGATCCATCTGACTGTTTCATTGACCTGACACTCCCTCTGTAGTCTGATCTATCCAATGCAACACCACAGTCAATCCGGCCGCCACGACGCGCTTCGTTTGGTAACGGTAAACGCCGCGGCGGCGCGGTCTGGAAAGTTCGCATCGGCAGATTCGTTACGCCTGATCTTTCATTCTCCTTTTCTCTGAGCGGAGAGACATAGATTCAATGAAACGCAAAATCAGCTGCTCCACAGTAATCCTGAGCCTGATGTTTTCGACTTCGCTTTGGTCCGCCTGCCCACAGTCCCCTGAATCGAATGTGCAACTACAGATTCTGGGTTCGGGTGGACCCGGCGCTGCGGGTGGCCGCGCATCGGCAGCATACCTCCTGTGGATCGACGGGGTGGGCCGTATCATGGTGGATGCCGGCAGCGGTACCAAGGATCAGTTTTATCAGTCCGGCGCCAGTCTCAACGACATTGACATACTGGCTCTCAGTCATCTCCACCCGGACCACTCGGCCGAACTGCCTGCACTTTTATGGCCCGCCGGTGGTGCCTTTCGCGTTTCCGGGCCGTCGGCGGCCGGGGTGTTCCCGTCTATTGAAGAGTTTCTTGATCGATTGTTCGGACCGCAAGGTGCATTCTATGTGTTGGAAGATCGGATCGAGCTCGATGCAGTCACCGTGGATGTGACGAGCACGGATCCGATCGAGGTCTGGCGCGACGAAGATGCCGTCATTCGAGGTCGGGGCGTGCCCCACGGCGATGTCCCCACTATCGGCTATCGGGTCGATCTGGGTGATCGCAGCATTGCGTTTGCCAGCGATCAAAACGGATCCGATCCCACATTTGCAGATTTCATCAGCGATGTGGATGTGCTGGTCATCCATATGGCGGGCACTGAAGAGTCCACCGGGATCATCGCTGAATTACACGCCAAACCCAGCGTGTGGGGCCAGATGGCTACGGCAGCCAATGTCGGTCAAGTCGTGGTCAGCCATATCTCCAACGCATTGGCCGCGAATGACCCCTCTTCGAGGCAGGTGCTGAACACGAGCATGGAGATCCTGCGTGACAACTACAGTGGGCCACTGACTCTGGGCGAAGACCTGATGTGCATCGAAGTGAAGTAACGGAAGACAGATATACCGGCATGAACAGGCCCATTGTCGATCGCTCCCGGACGGCAGCTGCCGTTCGCCGCTCACACGACGGGAGATGGTATGAATCGACGGACGTTCATTGGCACTACGGGGGTCCTGAGTGCGGCGTTGGCATTTCCCGCCGGCCGTTCCACTAGCCTCATGGCAAATCAACTGCCAGCGGAAATCGTTGGGTTCACCGCGTCGCAACTGTCGGCGGCAATCCAGCAAAGACAGGTCAGTTGCGTCGAGGTCATGCAGGCCTATCTGCGACAGATTCACCGGTACAACCCGGTCTACAATGCCATCGTCAGCATGGCCGACGACGATGTGCTCATCCGCCAGGCGGCCCTCGCCGACGAAGCACTGGCCCGGGGCGAATATCGGGGTTGGATGCACGGGATGCCGCATGCCGTCAAAGACCTGGCCGACGTGGCAGGCTTTCCGACGAGCCACGGCTCTCCCATCTACGCCGGCATCGTGGCCGAACAGGACAGTCTCATGATCGGCAGGATCCGAAGCCAGGGAGCGATCTTCATCGGTAAAACGAATGTGCCTGAATTCGGGATGGGCTCCCAATCATACAACCCCGTATTCGGTGCCACAGGCAGCGCGTTCGATCCGGCACTGACCTCAGGTGGGAGCAGCGGCGGTGCCGCATGTGGTCTAGCGACCCATATGCTTGCCGTAGCGGACGGCAGTGACCTGATGGGCTCACTTCGCAATCCCGGCGCCTTCAACAACGTGATCGGCTTCAGACCCAGCCAGGGGCGGGTGCCCGGCGATGGCGCTGACGACCTGTTTTACCAGCAGATGTCGACAGGCGGACCGATGGGGCGCAACACTGAAGATACGATCCGCCTGCTGCACAGCATTGCGGGCTATGATTCGGGCCAACCGCTGACGCTAAGGGACGAAATACCGCCCTTTGAGGAGTTCCGGGCGCTCGAGTTAACGGACCTCAAGATCGGGTGGATGGGCAACTATGAAGGTTATCTCAATATCGAACCGGGTATTCTCGAGCTTTGCGAAGCCAGCCTCGGCATTCTCACGAGAGAGGGCGCCATCGTCGAGTCATGCGCGCCCCAGTTCGACATGGACCAGCTTTGGCAGACGTGGCTGACCCTACGCCACTGGACCCGCCACGGGACACGCGACCTCTACGACGACCCCGACACTCGAAGGCAACTCAAACCCGAAGCCATCTGGGAGATCGAAGGCTCACTCGGCGCTTCGGGGGCGGACATCTACCAGGCCGGTATTGCCCGTGCGGCCTGGTTCCGTGCGCTGGATTCCCTGTTTGAAGCGTACGCATTCCTCGTCTTGCCAACGGCTCAGGTATTTCCCTTCTCAAAGGAGACGCACTGGCCCGAATCCATCAACGGCGTTCGAATGGACAGCTATCACCGATGGATGGAGGTCGTCATTGGGGGGACTCTGGCTGGACTCCCGGTGGTCAACGTCCCGGTGGGCTTTGATCTGGGGGGCCGACCCATGGGGATGCAGATCATGGGACGGTTCGGGGAGGACCAGCGGGTTCTGGAATTCGCCATGGCCCACGAAGGGGTTACCGATCACCTGGACCGGCGGCCAGACCTTATCGAAGAAGACTAATGCGAACCGGCCTTCAGCGCAGCTTGAATCGGCTTGTCGGCTTGACGCGGTAGAAATCCGACAGAGTGTTGCGGCCTATCTTCCAGCGGGTTCAATCTGACGGGCCATAGGTCGATTGAACCGTTGTCGCAATCGGCGGTCACCTTTCGTGGCGCAAGCCACAATCGAGAGCGTCACTCCAGTTCCAATGCGGTATTGAATCCCCACTCCTCGCCGACGATGTTCAGGTCCGCGTCCAGCGTGACGGCCGACGCCAAAGCCGTCAGCTGGTTGAAGAAGCGAAAATCGGCGAAATAGACGCGATACCCGTCGTCGAGTTGTTGTTCCACATAGAAGGGGAAGCGGGCGAATCCGAGCAGCGTTGCCGCGGTCGCCGACTGCGCTGCGCGCTCTGTCACCAACGAGTCCGGCATTTTGTCTATTTCGAAATCCGGACGGACCTGCCCACCGGCGATCTCAACGCGCCACAGATTGGCCTCCGACTCCACGATTCCGGTCCACACGAATGGGTTCAGCATCCGGGGCAGTACGGCGGATGAGGTGGCACCCGCCGTGGTTTCCACGTAGGCATCGAGCCGGTCAACGGCCTGAACCCGTGTACCCATGCGCAATCCAAGGTAGCCGGTGACGATTGCGATCGAGAGTCCGGCCATCACAGCGGGGCGTCTCGGTACCCACCGCGGTGCGAGGATGCCTGCGAGCAACAGGAAGTCGATCCATGGATCGATGATGAAAACTGTGTCGCCGTAAAGCCAGGTGGTTTCGAATGGCAGAAACGGACGCAGACCATAGGGATTCAGATAGTCCAGCAGCGGGTGGGTCATCATGACGACCAGTGCGATCCCGAACAACGCCCGAAAACCGGTCGGAGGTGTAGGGCCTCTCGACGTGACCGCCCAGACCACGGCAGCTACAAATGCAGCGAGGAAGGGGATGGCCAGAACCGAGTGAGTGATCCCCCGGTGGTGTTCCAGATATACAGCCGAATCCGCGAACAGCGTGAATGAGTCCAAGTCGGGGAAATTGGTCGCGACCACGGCGGTGGCTGTGGCGTGGGGACTCCACCGGTTCAGACCGGCGCGGGACAGCGCGATTCCGACCAGGGTGTGCGTGGAGTTGAACATCGTACGGAAGATCTACATCTTCGACGGGAAGTCCACTTCGATCATCAACCGAAGTTAGGGTTTCCCGGCGCTTAGACGGCAAGGGACGCACGACGCTGCGATTTCGACAGGCCGCCGGGCCAGTCAGCCACGCTTAACCCCCGGCTCGCTTGACCCGGTAGTCTTTCGCGGCCAGTTCGTTCACGATCCGGTCAACATGATCCCCTTGGATTTCTATGACCCCGTCGACGACCGCGCCTCCACTCCCGGATTTACGCTTGAGCTCTGATGCCAGCGCCTTGAGTTCGACACGGCCCAGGCCCAGGCCGGAAACTGTTGTGACGGTCTTGCCGCGTCGGCCTTTTTTCTCGCGGCGGACCCGGACATCTCCATCGACCGCGTGAGTGATTTGCTTCTTCGACTCGGTGCGGATGGGGCCGAACTCTGAGGAGTAGACGAGATGACTGTTCTTGGTCAATCGATTTGGCCCTCGCTAAGGGGCGGAGAATTAATTCACCATGTCGAAGGTCGCGCGAGCGCTCATGGCACTCTCTTATCTGGTGCTTCGGAGTTCGAGCGGCACTTATGCCGCGCCGGTTCTCGGCTTCACGCGTCTCGCGATCTCTTTGCCGGCTTCGAGTTCTGCAATTTGTAACTCGAACGTCTTCTGCAGATTCAGCCAGAACTCCGGCGTGGTCCCCAGATAGCGGGCCAGCCGCAGCGCCGTGTCTGCAGTGATACCGCACCGACCATTCAATATGGCCGTAATGCGGTTACCTGGGACGTCCAGAGCCGCGGCAAACGCGTTCGCCGAAACTTCCAAGGCCTCGATTTCTTCGCCTAAAAGATTGCCGGGGTGAACCGGCCGCATGCCGTTGCTGGCCATAGTTCTATCCTTCTAGGAGCCTGTCGGGAATTGGCTCCCTCGAACCAAGAATCAACAACTTACGAGCCATCCCTGGTCTGTAAGGTCTTGATTCTTCGTTGCAGACTTCTTATTCCCGACAGGCTCCTAGGAATGATAGTCGACGATCTCCACGACATAGGGACCATCGTCCTCGCAGCAATAACGGATGCGCCACTGCTGCTTTATGCGAATACTATGCTATCCCTTTCGATCACCGCCTAGTAAATCCAGGCGATTGCTTCGGAGTGACGACAGATCATTCAAGGTTTTCGCTGTGTCCCAGATTTCGAGTCGACGCGCAGCCTGATCGGCTAAGGCCTCGAGGCCCCGAACCGGTCGACCTTCGAAGAATCTCTCAATTTTTCGGCCCTTGGAACTCCGAACAATCGGCACTCAATCTAGCATCCAATACGCGCTGCGTATACCGTATCGCCTCTGGCTGTCGATAGGTCCGTCTCAACTAATACTGCCTCCGAGATTCCCGGGGCTGTTCAGAGTGTTACTTCGGACGCTTTAGGGGGGGCTGCTACCCACGCGCAGCGTGAGGCGAATGCACTGTGAAGATCGGGCGTTCCGATGCCGATATAGGAGTGCAAGGAGGGATTCACGTGCTCGTCTCAGCCCCAACTGGTCCTTCGCCTCTGCCTCCGACTACCCCGTTGTCGTCCGAGCGGATACCCGGTGCAGGTGTTGCAAAACCCCTGGGTACGAGAAGTCTTAATGGCGACACCGTCAAGCTTTCCCGGGACGGACGGACTACGGCCGGGGCAGTCCCCAAGCTTTCTGAGCAGGAGGAATTTCAGGTTCAGGAGCTCAAAGCCCGGGATCGCGAGGTGCGGGCGCACGAGCAGGCCCATCTATCTGCAGCAGGACATCTTCCGACGTCCGGGCCAACCTTTGAATACGAGACAGGCCCCGATGGCCAAAGATACGCGGTCGCAGGCGAGGTGCAGGTCTCTATTCCCGAGGGCCAAACCCCCGAGGAAACTTTGCGCAACGCCGAGGCCGGACAGCGGGCGGCATCGGCGCCGAAAGAGCCTTCCGCGCAAGATCGGGCGGTGGCCTCCCGGGCCGCAGCGATGGCGCAAAAGGCCAGGGCGGAGATCAACCGTCAGCGTGCAGATGTCGACGCACCTCGTCAAGCCCAGGGAGCCGACAATGACTCTGCCCTCCCGGCAATTCCCAAAGGCGCCCATCCCGACCCGACCCGCGTGACCGACGCCTATCGGGCTCTGGAAGCGCAGCCGGTCATGGCCGTCCTTTCGTTGCTCGGCTGACCCAGCTAAATACTTGAGCGGCTTGGAGCGCAGCGGCTTGGAGCGCAGTTGGGCGCCTCGTGATTTCGTACTTCTTGGAAACCCGGGCATTCGGAATGAGCGGAGGTTTCCGACCACCCCGTTCCTTAGCGGGGTTAACGGAGCATTTGCGAAATCTTTAATCCTCGTGAGCTAGTGACTCTAAGAGCGGGAGACGGGGATCGAACCTGCGACGTCCAGCTTGGGAAACTGGATTTCGATTGATAATAGAGACTTATACGTCTATGGCGTCAAATGCGTTCACTGAAAGTCGCTGAGTTTCGCAATTTTGCCCGAATCCGGCGCTTAACGGAGTGAACGGAGTTTTTCCAGTCGAGCGATGGTTGCGCGACGGCCTGCCCCCGCGCGCAGATTGACATAACACCCATACGGCGACACTGTCCGCGCTCCGATAGTCTTCAGACCCTGCTTATATCGCTTATACGCAAAGGCTTTTGTAGTCTCTTCGCAGCAGTCAGCAAACCCGCTTATTGCCGGAAGTGTTCGCTTCCGGACAACCGCAAGAACTCAGGCGCGGCATTAGAGCTAAGTTCAACTGCCAGGCGGGAGTACCTGTGCTTCAAACGAAGGGAGTGCAACTAATTCACTTGCCATTGCGCTGGTCGCAATGAAGGTGCGGTATTCATTCCCGAAAGACCGCCACGGGTCATTTCCCAGGAGCTGAAGGTTGCGACTTGACAGCAGCATAATCATCGGACATTCTTCATGCGGGTACTGGCGTCTCGCCTACACGGAGATGGACGATCTGTCCTAATTCAGTGTTCCTCTATAGACGATCAGCGGCAATCTTCTGCTGATCGCCCACGGAGGTGTTGACGCCAAATTCCAGATCAGTTCATGCCTGGGGTTTCTAAGGAGGAAACTTTAGAATGCAACGAATGATTGGCTCCGAAGGAACAGAACCCTGCAGGCTATGGAGTGGTATTGTCGCGTTGGCGCTGGTTCTGGCCTTTCCCCTCTTAGGGCAGAGTCAAGCGAGTCTTCCTGACGGACCGGGAAAAGATGTGTTCGCCACCGTTTGTACGCAATGCCACGGAATGAACGGCATCATCACGTTGCGCCTCAGTCGGATTGAGTGGGAAGGTCTTGTGAATGACATGATCGCTCGGGGCGCTCCTGCCTTCGACAATGATTACGAAGTCATCGCGAACTATTTGGCTACGAGCTTCGGAGTAGACTCCAGGATTCCGGCAATCACGAGCTTGGCAGGGGCGCAAACCCAGACTGCAGCGCAGCAAGGCGTCGCGGAAGGCCCTGGGAAGGAACTGGTGGATTCCAACTGCGCTGGATGTCATGCGCTGAGCTTCGTTACCAGCACGCCGCACACCCGGGAAGAGTGGCAAGATATCGTGGTCGATATGATTGACCGGGGGGCGGTGCTGTTCGACGACGATGTTGATGTAATTGTTCAGTACCTTGCCGACGTTTACGGGCCGGACGGTGGGAATACGATGGTGGCGGGCACGGCAGGCTCCCGAAACCAGCAGGACTCCGAGGACGGCGATGCAGTCGGATCTACGGGATTGCCTGAGGGACCGGGAAGGGAACTGGTGGCCACAGTGTGCACGCAATGTCACGGGTTGAACAACGTCGTCACGTTGAGACTTACCGCCGAAGAGTGGGAAGCCTTGGTGAACGATATGATCGCGCGCGGGGCGCCCGCTTTCGATGACCAGTACATGTTCATTTCGCAATATCTGAGCAGGAATTTTGGGAGGGGAAATTAGGGCCGCCGGGAAGAACTCAGATTCACCGGAATGGGTGGACGGGGAACTTCCACTTCGTAAGGAGGAAAGGAAATGCGCCAGCTAGGAGCCTGCGCCGTAGGAAGTGAATGAGATAATTGTGTCGCAGTTAGGAGGAGATTGCGATGCCGACGACGTTTCGCCCGTACCAGCCGGATCAGGGGTTGCTGCTGCCGCCGGATATGCGGGATTGGTTGCCGGAGGGGCACTTGGCGCACCATGTGAGCGATCTGGTGGACGGATTGGACTTGACGGCGTTTTACGCGCCTTACGAGGGGGACGGTCGTCGCAAGTCGCCGTATGAGCCGCGGATGATGGTGAAGGTGATGATCTACGGGTACGCGACGGGGGTGTTTTCCTCCCGAGGGCTGGCGCGGAAGCTGGAGGAGGACGTAGCATTTCGGGTGTTGGCGGCGGGGAATTTCCCGAGCCATCGGACGATTTGCGAGTTTCGCCGCCGTCATTTAGCGGATTTCAAGACGCTGTTTGTGGAGGTGGTGCGTCTGGCGCGCGAGACCGGCGTTGCGAACTTCGGCAAGTTGTCGATCGACGGGACGAAGGTTCGAGCCAACGCCAGCAAGCGCAAGGCGATGAGTTACGGTCGGATGCTGGAGGAGGAGCGGCGTCTGGAGGGCGAGATCGAAGCGTTGCTGTCGCGCGCGCGGGAGACCGACGCGGCGGAGGACGCGCGTTTCGGGGAGGCGTATCGCGGCGATGAGTTACCCGAGGAGTTACGCCGCCGGGAGGATCGGCTGGCGGCGATTCGGGCGGCCAGGGCGCGATTGGAGGCCAGGCAACGGGAGGCCGACGAAGCGCAGGGACGCGAGCCCGGTTCGAAGCGCAACCGGAAGGGCGGGCGGCCATACAAGCGGGAATACGGCGAGCCGGCCGAGAAGGCGCAGGACAACTTCACGGATCCCGAAAGCAGGATCATGAAGACCTCATCGGAGGGTTTTCAGCAGTGCTACAACGCGCAGGTGGCGGTGGAGGGAGAGAAGCAGTTGATCGTCGCCACCGAGGTGTCGTCGAACGCCAGCGACCAGGGTCGACTGGTCCCGCTGGTGGACGAGGTGGAGGCCACCCATGGGGAACGGCCGGAGACGGTGCTGGCGGATGCGGGCTACTGCAACGAGGACGACCTTGAGGCGCTGGAGGCGCGCGGCGTGGACGGCTATGTGGCCTTGGGCCGGGAGGGCCGGCGCGCGGTCGCGGTGGACGCGGCCAGGCATCCGGCGAAGGCCCGCATGGCCGAGAAGCTGGCGACCTCGGCGGGACGGGTGCAGTACGCCCAACGCAAATGGCTGTCGGAGGCGCCCAACGGGTGGATCAAGGAGGTGCTCGGTTTCCGCCGATTCAGCCTGCGCGGCCTGAACAAGGTCCAGGGCGAGTGGAACTTGGTGTGTCTGGCGTTGAACGTCAAGCGGATGCAGGGGCTTCAGGCAGCCTGATGACAGGGATACCGCCCGCAAATCAGGCCGAACGAGGCTCGATTCAAGCACCCGTGGCGCACCCATCGGCGCCTCGTCGTCCAAAACGCCCATTCCCCGGTCACCGATACCGATTGATCGCCATCTCGCGTAATTCGCCGAGTCGAAAATCATCCTACGGCGCAGGCTCCTAGTAAAGGAATTGTTGACTTCGAACTTGTCGCGCCGTGGGTTCTTGACCAGCATGGTCGCTGCCGGCTACAGCGTGACGACGGCCGAATCCGCTCTGCAGTCTGTGGCGCCGTTTGCTGACGATTCCGAAGTGCCAACGGAGCTGACCCGCACCGTGACCGGTACGGGCGGGGATCTGCTCGCAGAGCAGCTGATCGAAGCCGGCGCCCGTTTCATGTTCGTCTCCAATGGCTCCGGCCTCGGCCCGCTGTGCGATGCATTGGTTTCCCGTCCTGAAATCCAGCTCATCCAGGCCACGCACGAAGGGCAGGTCGTGGCGATTGCCGACGGTTATGCCAAGGCCTCCGGCAAGATCGGGTTCGGAATGTACAGCCGCGTGGGATTGCCGCACTCTTCGGCGAATATGTACAATGCCATGAAGGACCGGACCCCGCTGGTGTTGTTGAGTGATCATCAGAATTCCACTAGCGAAGGGCGGGACAGCCATGAAGACTTGGAGGACTGGCTCTCCGCGGTCAGGCAGTACACGAAATGGGGTTGGATAGTTCACGAACCCGGCCGGATCCCCGAGTGGATTCGGCAGGCATGCAAGGTGGCAAGCGTACTGCCCTGCGGCCCCACCCACGTTCGGATTCCACGCAACCTCATGTACCAGGAAAACGTACGCGGCACCGTCTTTTCCGGGAAGGCTTTCGAGATTCCCATGGAGTTGCGCCCGAACACCGGGGAAATCGAGAGGGCGGCGCGCATGCTGCTGGAGGCTTCCTCGCCCGTATTGCAGGTAGGCCCGCAGGTTACTCAGACGAAAGCGCGGAAGGCGTTGGTGGAACTGGCGGAACTCCTGGCGATCCCGGTGGCGCAGTTCCGCAGCTTCTACGCTGATTTCCCGAATTTCCACCCGCTTTACATTCAGAATTACGGCCGTAGTGCGCTCTATCCCGAGCAGGTCGATCTGCTCGTCAACTTCGGCGCGCGAACGTATGGTGGCGGCGACCGGGGCACGAAGGTCATTCACGCCAACGTGGATCCCGTCGCCATTGGCCAGAATACAGCGCTCTCAGTGGCTTTGTTGGGGGACCTGAACCATGTGGCACTGGAACTGATCGAGGCCATCAAGAGCATGGCGACTCCGGAGCGACTCACCAGGCTTACGGAGACTCGCAGGCAAGAGACCACTGCCTACACTGCCCGCCTGCATAAAGCCGTCCTTGCGGCAGGGCAGCGGAGCACGGGGGATCCCGTTCCATGGCAGCGTTTGATGTTCGAATTGAACGACATGCTGGACGAGGATGCCGTCATTGTTGAGGAAGTAGGTACGGAGGCTAAGATATTGAATTTCTTCCCCTTCGATGATGATAAGAAGATGAAGATCGGACGCACCGAAGGGCGCTCGCTGGGCTGGGGCGCGGGAGCTTCGGCGGGAGTCAAGCTCGCCCTGCCAAACAGGCAAGTCGTGGCTATTCATGGTGATGGAGGGTTTCTCTTCGGGCAGACCGATTCCCTATGGACCATGTCCCGTTACGATATCCCGGTGATGACGGTCGTTCTGAATAACCACTCCTACGAGGAACCTCGCTGGGGCATGATGGGCGGCGGACGCCGTGCCGGCCAAGCCGGTCGTGATTACATCAACTATCTCGGCAATCCGGACGTAGACTTCACAAAGCTGGCCGCAGCCTACGACATTCCCGGTGCGGTGGTTCATAACACCGACGAGTTGCGCACTGCCATCGAGCGGGGCATTCGCACATTGCGCGACGGTCGCCCCTTCATGCTGGACGTTCGCACCAAGCGCGTTGGCGTGGGCGCTGAAGTCTCCTGGTATCCCGAATTCTCTCTCGCTGACACGCGCGAGCGCAACGCGTAGATTGGCAGACGGCCGCAACCTTGGCCATGGCCACAGGGGCAATGAGCATCGCCCCGTGGCCATGGCAAAGTCATTTAATAAGAAGGCATTGTCACTTTAACGCACCGCGCGGCACAATGGCAGAATGAAAAGCCGCCGCTTTTGCTATCTCAGGCACCGTTTTCCACCTGAACTCATCAGCCACGCCGTGTGGCCCTAATATCAATTCAGTCTGAGCTTGCGGCAGGTCGAGGATCTGCTTGCCGAACGAGGAATATTCGTGTCGTACGAAACGGTGCGGCAGTGGTGCCGGAAATTCGGTTCAGACTATGCGCGGCATCTGAGACGACGGCAAGGTCGCCTCGGCGATACCTGATTCCTGGACGAAATCTTCATCACGATCAACAGTAAACGACAATATCTTTGGCGCGCCGTGGATCAGGACGGCGACGTGATTGATATCCTCGTCCAACCCCGTCGGGACGGGCGTGCAGCACGAAGGTTCTTTCGAAAGCTCTTAAAGAGTCAACGACACGAACCGTTTCGTCTCGTGACCGACAAGCTGGGAAGCTACCGTGTGGCACATCGAGAAGTCATGCCCTGGGTCACTCATGACACGAACCGATACGCGAACAATCGAGCCGAGGTATCTCATCAACCAACGCGACAACAGGAGCGGCAAATGCGAGGCTTTAAATCGCCCGACCAGGCTCAGCGATTCCTTCATGTTCACGGGGTCATTCAGAATCTCTTTCGAGTGGGTCGGCACCGACTGAAATCGGCTCATCATCGGATGCTACGAGCCCGCTCTTTCACCGTGTGGACGGCGGTGACAGCGACCTGATTCCTGACCGACACCGGCTCATTCCGACTCGTAATCGTTAACTTGACAGTGCCCTTTTTCCCGAGGGCAGCACGAGACGGAGCCTCCGTCACTGCGGCGGCAAGCGCTCCAGCTTTCCGTAGTACACGCTGGCGCGAAGGATGTGGCCATCCATCGCTTGCAAGACAGCTTCGCGAGTGGCATCCGCAGGAAGGTCCAACATCTCGTCGAGCGCGTAGAGCTTGTACTGGTAATGAATCGGTCCAGCGCCCGGCGGTGCGCACGGCGGGTCATACCCAAGGATCCCGTCGTCGCTTTCAATTTGGCGACTGCCGTCCGCTTGTTCCACGCCGCGCGGCTGCCCTTCCGCGAGTTGCGTGGCACTGGCCGGGATGTTCCAGCGGCCCCAGAAAAACGCGACAGTGTGACTCCCGCGGCGGTGGTTCTCAGGTCCGGTGAGCATGAGCACGAAACTTCCGGTGTCCTCGGGCGCGTATGTCCATTGCAGTGGCGGCGACACCGCCATGTCTATGCCCCCTTCGGCGTAGCAGGTGAACTGTGAGGGAATTGTGCCGGCGTCACTGAAGCTGGGGATAGTCAATCGGAGCCGCGGACTCTGAACCCTGCCCTGGGCCTGCAACTGCGCTGGGGCAGCGGCAACGATGCCGCCAAACGCGAGAATTAAGACGAGCCATCGTACGTTCATGCGCACATCCCTCCTTCCTGATCGTGCAGTTACTGCGTTGCCTCCCGTCGCGTGAATCTATCACAGGTCCCGGACGTCGTACACGACGGCAGGCGAATGGGCCACGGGAGAACAGTCGATGGGGCTTTGCGACTCCGAGGAGGCCCGTGCGCCGTATTCCAGGGCCGCCAGGCCAGATGGTCATCGCTGGCGGAGCGGAGGCTCTGCTTTGCTATAACGTGGGGGGCACTGTCAACTTGGCCCGGTATCTGCCAGACTTGGGCATGAAATCCCGCCGATCCCGTTATCACGGACACCGATTCCCTCCTGAAGTCATAAGCCACGCAGTCTGGCTCTATTACAGATTTGGCCTCAGTTTCCGAGATGTTGAGGATCTGCTGGCGAAGCGAGGCGTCGTCGTGTCCTACGAAACGATCCGTCGGTGGTGCATGAAGTTCGGTCCTGAGTACGCCCGAAGACTGAAACGGAAACACGGCCGACTCGGCGATACGTGGTTTCTCGACGAAGTGTTCGTCACGATCAACGGCGGGCGGCGATATCTGTGGCGCGCCGTCGATGAGGATGGCGACGTGATCGATATCCTCGTTCAGTCCCGACGCAACCGTCGTGCGGCGAAGCGCTTCTTTCGCAAGCTCCTGAAGGGTCAAGGAGAGATTCCCTTCCGCCTGGTCACCGACAAGTTGAAGAGTTACGGCGCTGCGCTGCGGACGGTGATACCTTCAGTGAATCACGACACCGAACGCTACGCGAACAATCGAGCCGAAGTTTCACACCAACCGACCCGGCAGAGAGAACGACAGATGCGACGGTTCAAGTCGCCACGGCAGGCTCAACTCTTCCTCTCGGTACATGGCGTCGTTCTGAATCTCTTCCGCTTGGCCAGACATCGACTGAAAGCGGTTCATCACCGCCTCCTGCGGACGCGATCCTTTGCGACTTGGGAAGCGATCACCATGGGTTGATTCCCAGCAGCGAACCGGCACAACTTCGACCTTCGGGCCTTAAGTTGATCTATGAAAGGGGATGTCAAGAGAAACAACTCCCCGACGGGTTGCGGCCCCCACACCGGATCGTTGTCGAGGCAGTCAGCCCCATTTTCCGTTACGGGAGAACGTTTCGGCAATTCAAGAACGGGCAGTGCAACACCGTGACGGAGTTCGGAAACTGAACAGCAGGTTTGGGACGGCTAGTACCGACCATAGATCTATCTGAGCCTCGAAGGCTATCGCTGTTTCGGGTCCTGCGAGGGGGGATAGAGACAGTACGTGTCCTTTGGACGGAGTCCGTGGACGACAACTTGGGCAGATCCTCACCCTCGATCCGCGCCGTTTCCTGCTCTGTCGGCCGTGCCTGTTCCGCCGGCGGTCAACTCGAAAACGGCTATAGTCTCGAACTCAGTTTCTTGGGATCAAACGTTTCTCCTGTCTTCCAGATTGTCAGAGCAACGGTCGCAATCTTCCGCGCCAGATTGAGCCGAGCCATCTCCGGCCGCATCCCTTTCCCTTTGAGACTCTCCAGATAGTCCCGCCAGGGATCGCTCTGAGCACCCGCCGCGGCTGCAGACACGAAGACCGTCTTGAGTCGCCGATTGCAGTTCCGGTTCAAACCCCGTGTGGCCACCGGTTTGGATCGCCTCCGGATACGACCATCCTGAAACTCGTACTCCGCACTGCTGTGAGTCACCACGGCCAAACCGCTATAGCTCCAAAACTGCCGCTTGGTTCGGAATCGGTGCGGCGTGTCGGCCGTAGAGACAATCTGAGCGGCTCGTATCGGACCCAATTGGGGAATGCTTCGCAACAGAGCGACGGCTTTGTGATGGCGGCTCTCTGCCAGCATGCCGGCCTTGGCCTGCTTCCGCAGTTTCCGCACCTGATCCAACTGCTCATACAACCAGGCCGCCCGTTGCCTCATTCCGGCTTCAGGAATCTGTCCCAGCCACTGCTCTCGCTGTGTCGCGTGGTAGACTCCCGATCCCCCGGTCGCAATGCCACGTCCCCGGTAGATGGCCTTAATCCGAAGCATCGTCCGCTTCGTGTCGACGGTGAAGGTCTCATAGGCCCGAACCATCTGTTTCAAACCACGAGTCTGCTCGTGCCCATGCCAGACCGATCGCAGAATTCCGACCCGTAACAGCTCCGCCAGTTTCCGGGCATCGGGCTTGTCTCCCTTCGAGCCTTCCGTCAGCAGTTTGTTCCGCTTCGGATCACACACCACGATTTCCTTGACCAGGTCTCGAATCACTTCGTGTAGCCACTGGGCCTGCGTCCCCTCCTCCAGCGTCACATGCAACGGCCCGCTCAGACTCTCCATCAAATCACGGATCGGGCCGGTTTTCGTCGGCACCATCGTTTCCAACACGACCTTGCCTTCCACGTTCATCACCGCCACTACAGTCATTGCCTGATGGACATCCATCCCCATATACTTGTCTCGTTTCATTACACACGCTCCTTTTCTGGGATCAACGCTCGAACGTTGATCAGGTTGTTAAGAGTCTTCTCTCAACAACCGCCAGACAAGGGGCGTCCTTTCATACTGCGACAGTGCCGCCAGAGAGGTTAATTTTAAGTTACAACGACTAGACTATGTGTGCCCTGATTCCGGTCAGCCTGCTGGGCGGCGTTTGCGAATCACTGCCCAAGGCGGGAAGGATCTATTCTTGCGCTTTCTTTTCGATGGGAATTTCCACCGTGACTAAACTTTCGGGGTCCATCACTTCATCCAGTCCGATTATTCCGTTGATGTAGAGGATATACGCAGTGAGGGCGTAGGTTTCATCATTACTCAGCTGTCTGTCCTGTACCCCGACATTGGCCTGACTCCTTGGCATCGCCCGGTGAATATAGTCCCATAAGGTGGTGGGGAAAGGTAAAAGCGGACTTCCTTGGAGGGTATTTTGTCCTCCGTTCAGGCCTTCTATGCCATGACAGAAAACGCAACTGGCCTCGTAGATCAAGACGCCTTCCCTGGCGCTACCCTGCCCCGGCGGTAGCTCTTTGCCCTTAGGCCCCACCGTGTACATCACCTCCGACACATCCCTTTCACTCATGGTCCGCCCCAACCCCTGGCCGGGGGTCTGTGACAGGGCCGAATGACAGAACACGAGTATTACCAAGCCCAACCAATGTCCCGGTGATGTGCTCACACGCTTTTCCTATTCTCGCTGATCAATTCGTATTGACTGATGAAAAAAGATCTAATGGTCAATCCTCGAAGAAGGCATGTCCACCGGAATAATAATGGCCAAGGCTTTCCGGCCGTCCCTCGGGATACAGTTCCCGCATCGGGTTCGTGATTTCCCCGTTCGCGGCGATTTTCCAGCTCATGATAAAAGAGTTATGGGTGTCCCTGGGTACCTCGTTGCAGAGCTCACCCATCACATCAAAACATTCCTGGCTGGAATCCACGCCCCAGGTCGAGGGGACTTCATTTGGTGCAGGCTGGACGTAACCCTTCTCATCGGTGCAGCGGGACTGGATGATACGTTCCCGACCGTCCCATTCCCAGTCCATACGAAAGCGGGTATGACAATAGGGCAACACCGGTTCCTGCAGCGTGGCATCCTTCCAGTTCTCGCCGCCATCGGTAGAGATTTCCACCCGCCTGACTGTCCCAGCAGTCCAGGCCAGGCCCCGTATCTCATAGAAACCGGGATCCGGTAATCTCTGCCCACCAGAAGGAAAAGTAATGACCGATCTTGGCGTAGTCTCAAGCCGGTAATAACGGGTCAGGTCCGTTGCCAACAGGAATCCATTACCGTCCGGCATGCGGTCCTCCATGTTCATCCCGTCCTGACGGGTCACATGGGTGTCATCGGTGACATACAGTTGGGTCAGCCACTTGACCAGCCAGCGGCCAGTGTAGCCGGGCGCGACAATACGGACCGGGTAACCCTGATCGATGCGGATGGATTCGCCGTTCTGGCCATAAGCGGCCATGGTCACCCCGTCCATCGCCTTCTCCATTGGGAAACTGGCCACATGGTCGCTGGGATCAGCGGCCATGGCGATCACCCACTTGGCATTTGCTTGCACCCCTGCTTCCTCGAGCAGGGTTTTAAATGACACGCCGCTCCATTCACTGGTACTGGTCCTGCCGTGGGTCTGTTGGACCGTCAATGCCCCTTCGCTGAATGCATCCCCACCGTTGGCACCACAGGTGAGGACATTGGTGGATGATACCGATGGCATGCGCTTCAATTCATCCAGGGTAAATTCCAGTGGACGGTCCACCATACCGGTGACCCGCAGGCGGTATTCCGCGGGATTGATATCCAGCAATACACCGTTTTCATGATCCACCACGAAATGCAGTTCAGAGGGTGTGATGATGCCGTTCAGGTCCTGTAAGGGTGTCAGGGCCGTGGCATTGGGATTCCTGTTCCGCCGGAACCTGATGCGCTCCGAATCTTCGTACTTTGACAACAGTCCACGGGCACGGGTCTCGGTCACGGCGATGACATTGGGATGAAGTGTCTGGCCAAATGCAGGTGCCACACCTGCGGTCAATCCCAGCACTGCACTGCTCTTGAGAAATCGCCTACGGCTTGTCATTTTTTTTTGCGCCATATTAACCTCCCCGAATATTGCCCAGTCCTGCGGAAAAACTGCTCGAGATCAGATTAGTCTAGGGGTGACAAATAACAGAGTCAAAGCATTTCGCTCAGAGCCCCCGGGGGACGACGCGGCGGCAGCCCGGCGTCAGATCAACGTCGTGGTCAACTAATTTGAAGAACTGAAGGAACGGTTGCCGGTGCCTTGATGGACACGTCAAGTCCTGCTCCATCCGGTTAGCGGAAATCGAGATCTCATATACACCCCACCCCTCCGTCTTGTAGACTGCCCGCAAGCTATCCAAATTCTGATCTGACAGACTTTTGACCATGGAACGCGGCACAAATCTCGGCCATCACGAAATCCTTTCTGCGATCGTTAAAGGAAGACGGATTAGCGATACAAGCAGGGTATGACAGCTATGACAAGGCTGACAGTGTCGTCCTATAAGTGTTATGTCAACCCGCGCGCGGGGGCAGGCCGTCAGGCGGCGTGCCGTGAAATAAACGCGAAGTTTTGACACGGGCCCGGAGCGGGGCAGGAAGTCCTGACTGCGGGCCGGAGTGGGCCAGCTAAACCTTGGCATTGCTTAATGGGCTGTGATCTGATTAGATTCGAGATTCCCATTTGTTCCGGAGGTTGACATGTACCAGATTTTACTGATGGTTTTGCTGCTGCCCTTCGGGGTGCAGGAGCCCGACCCGGATGCCCAGTATCGGCAGGACTACGAGGAGTTTGAGGTTATCCGGATCCTTGAAGACCCAGCCGAGCGAGCGACGAAGTTCATGGACTTCGTGGAGCAGGGTTTCGATGACCGACTGCTGGCGAACGTTTTGGCCGGAATCCGTGATTCGGTCGGGGCGCTGGCTGCGGCCGGAGAGCTCGAGACGATGTATCCGCTGGCCGACCGCTGGGACGCGCAGACCGGTGGGATGGACGGCGCAGTGTTATCGCTGCAGAACGCCGCTGCCGCCGGAAGCCATCCGATGATTGTCAAATATGGGGAGATCATTTACGCGGCCAATCCTATCGTCGACATCGCCGATATTCTGGCTGTTAGCCACAGCGCGCTCGGTGACAACGACAAGTACCTGGAGTATGCCAACCTCGTCATCGAGGAAAAGGGCGTCGCCGAAAGCTTCGGTCTTGCCTACCCCATCTTCCAGCAGGAAGTCGCCGGTGAGAACTGGGACACCGCAGCCGGATGGGCAAACCGACTGAAGGCCCTGACTGCCGCGCCTGGCGGAGTGTCCGTCGCCGAATGGAGAAATATCGGGATCGAGTTCCAGTGGACGATCGCCCGGGCCGAATTCGAGGGCGGGCGGTGGGAGAACGCCATCCGCGAATACCAAACCCTCCAGGGTATGGGCCGCGAGCAACGTGCCATTGCCAATTTCTTCATGGCACGGAGCCACCTCGAAATCGGCGGACCGGACCAGGTGAACCTGGCACTGGCCCGCTTTGCCGATACCGCCGTCCTGGACGACCCCACGTATTCCGACCCGGCACTGAGTATGGTCGAGGAAATATACGCGCTCAATAGCGCCGATGAAACTCTGGAAGGGTTGGAGGAAGAATTCCTTGCCCCGGCGCGGGCCCGCATGCAGTAGATAACGGAACAATC
This sequence comes from Terriglobia bacterium, assembly GCA_965263045.1. Lineage (GTDB taxonomy): Bacteria > Acidobacteriota > Terriglobia > 20CM-2-55-15 > 20CM-2-55-15. The sequence goes on along the minus strand of CBDHGK010000041.1, from coordinate 254,351 downwards.
AACTGGGAATCAATAAGGGCGGCCTATACGGCCGCCCTTTTTATGGATGACGCCTATGAATGGTTTTGTAACGTTAACGCCGCTGCCGGGTTTCTCCGATGGCATCGGGTCAGCTTCCAACTACACAGGGTCATCCGGGCGATCATCCACTGCCCTGGGCGGCCACATCGGTACCTGTACCGGATGCGGCAAAGTCTGGGGCCAATCCTACAATTCCTGCCGGGACCGCCATTGTCCAGAGTGCCAGGCGCAAGCCCGTCAACGCTGGCTTGCGGCACGCGAGGCGGAACTGCTCCCCGCGCCGTACTTCCATCTGGTGTTCACGCTCCCGCTTAAACTCAATTCCTTGATCCGGGCCAAGCCGGCCCCACTCTACAACCTGCTGATTCGTTCCGTCCCCGACGCTCTGATCGAGGTCGCGGTCCATCCGAAAAGGCCCGGCACCCAGATCGGCTGCTTCGCTATCCTCCACACCTGCCGGTGGGCGTCCTCTGGAATGACTGCTGTTCCTCCAGTATCGGGATCCGCCCACCGGCTTAAGGAGTATCGGTTCTCAGAAGATCTCAGGTACTGAAAACACCAGAACACCCTGATTGCGCATGTCGGAGACGATCACTTCCTGATCGTCCGGGTTCAAAACCACTCCGAAAGGCTTCTTGAGCTGGGTTGTCGGGCCCACAGGGATTTTCCACATCGGAGGAACATCCCCGTTATCGTCGTAACTCCAGACGCCTATAAACGCTTCCTCCGGTTCCATTGCATCTTGAACCCCTGGCATCGCGGCAATGATCAGCCTCCGCTGGGGATAGGTCTGCATCTGGTTGATCCGGATAATTTCCGACTTCGGACCGCGGATGACAGCCCGTGGCTCTGTATTTCCTTCGTCCGTCCGGTTAAACACCAGGATTGCGCCTGTCTCCGAGTCACGTCGCCCTATGCTGGCCTCATAGGTTCCGAAGCTGCTCTGTGTTCCGACGACCAGAATATCGTTGATCGGATCCACGGCAAGCCCATGGAGTCTCGCCAACCTGGTGTCCGGACCCGTGAGCACTCGAATCGGTGCAACGTCACCGTTGGCTTCGCGCGGATAGACCTTAATACTGTCGTTGGTGTAGGTGAAAATCTCATCGTGAATGTTGTCCACGTCTATCCGGCTGCCGATCCCACCGGTATTGGGGCCCTGGATAGTCCGAATGGGCGACTCCTGTCCATCGGCTCCTCCGGCGAACGTCAGTATGGCCTCTGCATAGGGGACCGGTACAACGATTTCATCGTTGACCGCGTCGTAGCGTACGTCATGCATGGTGCGGGACAGCCTGCTAGCCTGTCCATAGAGTGTTCGGACCGGTGTTTCTCCTCCGTCCGCCAACCTGGCGAACGCCGCAATCTGCGGATGCGCCACTCAGTTGGGCACCAGGATCTGTCCCCGTCTGCTGTCGTAGCCAACGGCTCCGGGATTGCCGATCATGAGGCTCTCCGTCCCTACTGGCGCTCCTCGAATCGTTCTAATGGGTTCGACATCCCCGTTGGCCGTCACCGGGAAAACCGTCACCGAGGGGGTGCCCATGCTCGCCACAAACAATTCGTCCAGTCGTTCATCCAGCGCAATACCGGGAGGATGTTGGATTCCGGTATTGGGTCCAGCGATAACGCGGATCGGAGCCACATCGCCTTCGGCCGAGGCGTTGAATATCAGTATGGAGCTGTCGGCATCATTGGCCACAAACAGTTCCTGCCTTTCCACGTGCAGTGCCATGTGTGAAGGCCAATTCATTAACGTTCGAGGTCCTTCGATAGTCCGAAGAGGTGCAATATTTCCTGAAGCATTCAGGGGATACACGTTGATTGATGGCAGCTCAAAGCTGCCATAGGTTTCACCGGTCTCCGGATTCAGGTTTTGAGCATTGCCGAAATTGCTCACGTACATGACATTGTTTGTCGTGTCCAGGGCAATCCCGTGCGGATCTTCCAGTTGCGTATCCGGCCCTTCGAGAGTCCGAAGTGGTTGTTCTTCACCTTCGGCCCGCTTGCGGAATACATGCACGTAACCGCTCTGATTCACGACGAACAACTCCTGCCGTTCTTCGTCCGCGGCAACGGAGAATCCACGAATGCTTGCCAGGAACCGATCCGGCGCGACGTTGCCCCGGGCGTCTGTCGAAAAAACCGGCAGCCAGTCCTGGGTATCATTATTGAGGACATAGATGTCCAGCGTCACCGGGTCAATGTAGACCGCACACATCATTTCGGCTTTCGTGTTGGTTCCCGAAATGACGCGTCGGGGTTCTGTGAATCGGGCTTGAGGCGGCGTATTTTCGCGACTGTCATACTCCAGGATCTGAAACAAATTCTCGTCCGTGACCACCAGCATGTTGCTTTCGGAATTGACGGCCACGGCGCTAAACGCAGGATTCGGATCTCGGATGAAACGCAGCGGAGGTCGCTCTATCACCACCGGCGTTCTGTCCTCCTGGCCCTGCACCGCCGGCACGGCCGCATTAGCAACCCCGGAAATGTAGCCGCTATCGATTAGAACGACTTGAGCCACGCAGACGACCAATCCCGCTAAGACGAACTGAAGTCCCCAGCCTTTCGGGTCGCGAAAAATTTTGGCCATTGCTCAACCTCCAATGGGAGAACCATTATGTACTTGAGTGTTGGCGCGATTATCAGAGGGCCGACAATCGAAGTCAAGCGCATAGGCGAAAGACGAAGCCTCTTGGCAGGGAAGAAAGTGTGGATATGTGATGATTCCGGCGTATCGCGCCAGGAGCATGGGATCGACGACATGAACCGAAGAGGCGTTCCGTCCGTGACAAGGAGCATCGAGAATTGGTAGCGGCCGACTTTGGTGCCAGAATCCGTCTTTTTCGCGTGCCGCCAAGGGGCTGAGAGAATCTGGCTAAATACTACGAGGGAAGGGACTTGAGGTCAATCAGAAGGTCACATCCCTGTATGACCCTCAAACCGGTAAGGTGAAAAGAGATTGATCCGCCACACAGATCCCGTGTTCACAATAAACTCTACGCACCCATATGAACGCCATGAACGAACGACGTCCAGCCTAGTCCAAGCTGGACGTCAGACAGAGTGGAACCTCGGCGAGTGAGTAAGTCGTTCATTATAAAGAAACGCGTTTCTGGAATGGAGGGCATTTTCCGAACATCCCATCGCTTAACGGAGTAAACGGAAAAGCGGGCCACTTGGGATGGCCCGTAAATCATTGATTCTAAGAGCGGGAGACGGGGATCGAACCCGCGACGTCCAGCTTGGGAAATTGGACTTCGATTGTTAATAAAGGACTTATACGTCTATTGCGTCAAATGCGTTCACTGAAAACCGTTGAGTTTCGCTGATTTGGCCGAATCCGGGGCTTAACGGAGTAAACGGAGTATTTTTCCCGAACTTCGACACGCGGTATTCCCGCGCTCGATCTACTGTCGCCACTTTCTCCTTCATTCGATCCTCCTTAAGATCGTTCGGTTCAGAAAAGTGTTTCTTAGTTATTCAAGGGATTCTGGGCGAAATACTCTGACGGACTACAACAGGCCACGCATCCCCGAGCACGGTCAGTTGCCGGACCACGATGGACCGAGTCGGCAGTTCCGGTCCCGACGCGGTCAAGGGCACGCCCCGCTACTGTCCGATTGCGTAAAGGGCGTCGTCAGAGCGGATGAACAAGCGGCCATCGGCAATGGCCGGTGATGCGAGCTGACGAGCGCTGAGCTGGTTTCGCGCGAGCACGCGAGGAGTCCGTCCGGCGGCGAGAACAATGGTTTCGCCACCCTCGCTGAGTAGGTAGATCTTGCCGTCGGCCGCCACGGGCGACGCACTATATACCCCGCCCAGGCGTTCCTGAAACACACGGCTGCCTGTCCTGGCATCCGTGACGGTCAATACGCCCACATCGCCCATCATGTAGATCAGACCGTCGTAATGGACGAGTGACGACACGTACGGGCCACCCGTCGGCACCCTCCATACGACGTGGCTGTCGGCGATGTTCCCGGTGCCACCCGGCCGAATCGCCATGAAGGGACTACTGCGGTACCCGCGGCTCGTGTAGATGACGCCGTCGGACTGCAGAGGCATAGGAATCGGAAACCGGTTGCTCTCCGAGAAGTGCCACAACTCTCGACCAGTCGCGGGATCATGGGCAGTCACGCCCGCGCTGGAATTCACGATCAGTTCTGCGCTGGTTGCCGTTTCAACGACGAGCGGTGTGCTGTAGGAAAGGGTTCCCGCAGGACGATCTACCTTCCAGCGAGTGGCGCCGGTGCGTGCATCAAGGGCCAGCAGATAGGAGGTTTGTTCGTGGTAGCAAATCAGGTACACCACGTCCCGGTAAACCGTTGGAGAACCGGCGTGCCCCCAGTTGATTTGAAACGGACCGTACTCCTCGGCCAAATTCCTCGTCCACGCGCGTTGCCCGCTGAGGTCGAGCGCACCGATTTGCCCCGTGCCGAACCAGGCGTAGACGCGCGAACCATCTGTGACAGGGCTGGGCGTCGCAAGGTTGTGCTTCTCATGTACTGCGGGGAGAGTGCCTTCCGAGGGCAGCGCGTGTTCCCAGATCTGCCGGCCCGTCACGCGGTCGAAGGCGGACACGAGAAAAACCGCGCCTTCGCGATCGTCCGCAGCCTCGTCTTGCGCGAGCGCGACCTCCCCAGCCGCCTGCGCGTCACCGCTTTGAAACAACCGCGGTCCACTGCGAGCCACCCCGCGTCCGAGCTGCGACGTCACGAACACCTGGTCGCCCAATACGATCGGCGAGGACACGCCTGTGCCCTGGATCGGAACTCTCCACGCGACGCCACTCGTGTCGTTCCATTCGACCGGCAGTCCCGTTTCCGGTGACACGCCACTGGCAGACGGCCCACGCCAATGCGGCCAGTCTGCTGCATGCATCGTACCGGTGAGCACTATCAGGACGATCAGTGACCTGAGACTAGACATGCCCCACCCTATCAAGGTCCTAACCCCGATCGAAACCGATTTCTGACCATGCCGCTTTCGTCCGCCACGGGTGTCTTCGTAATGCCGACCAGAGCGATCGGCGCCGCCCGTTCAACGTCTCAGCGAAAACGCCGCGTCCTCTTCCGCTGCGTCGGCCCCTAGGCCGGCCGATGCGACCGCAGGAAGCTCCGAACGTGACGCACCGCCAGCGGAATCTTCTCAGGCGTGTCCTTCCAGGGATACATGCTCAGCTGGCCGTTTGGCGCGAGCATCGCACTTTCGATCGCGGCATCCAATCCATGTCCCGGGGTGTCATCCGGAAGGACCAGTACCGGCGTCTGGCAGGCTCTTACGAAGTCGCGCGTCACCGTAAACACGAAGTCAGGGTTGTTGCGGAACATTCTGTTCAGGAACTGGTCGGTCATTTCAGTCGTGATCTCTGGGCGCCGTTCGACCAGTGGTGCAGCCCACCCAGGTGTCTGACTCTCATACATGGCGTTCGGCAGCTCCGGCCGGAAGCCGACCGGCTGCGCAGGCACCGCTGCGACCACGCGATTTGGCACCCGTTTGATGAGGTTCCAGATGAAGGGACCCGCAATGCAGAAGCCGAGCACCATGAACCTGTCGATCCCCAGGTGGTCCATCAGACCGATATGATCGTCGGTGTGGGAATCCCACGGCCGGTCGATCTCGAGAGGGCCGGTAGACTGACCGACCGAGTTGCGTAGATCAGCATAGATACAGCGGAACTCTCCGCTGAACGCCTCGAGTGTGTTGAAGGGGTTCCCGCCACGGATGCCCGCGATCGTCGAGCGGTTCAACCCCCCGCCCGAAATGAGCAACAACGGGAAGCCAGAGCCGCTCTCCTCGTAGCGGATGCGAACATTCCCTCTCTGGTAGAAGCGTCCACCATCCTCATTCCCACCCTGTCGCGCGAGTACTGACGGCGTGGCCGCCATTGCCGCTGCCGCGGCGCCAGTCTTCAGAAGCTTACGTCTGATCAAATCCACCATACCTTCTCCTCTCGGCCGCGTTACCTCGATGGCGCACAGAGCGCTCGTTTTCGGAGACGGCGCCCTTTCGCCGCTGGTTGTACCCGGAGTATAGCGCAACCGAGCAACTGTCCGCGCATGGCACTGTCAAGTTAACCTCGAGAGCCCAAGCGGTAGCTCTTGGACTCGCTTATCAAGCGGCTGTAACTGCCTCCCAAGGTCCAAACGACCGCGCTCGGAGCATCCGGTGGTGGTGAACCGCCCCGGTTTTTCCGGAGACTCCATTACTTGAGAGTCACCCACCTGTATCACCCCCTAACCGGTAAGGTGAAAAGCGATTGATCCTCCAGGCAGATCCGGTGTTCACAAGAAACTCTACGTACCCATATGAACGCCATGAACGAACGACGTCCAGCGTAGTCCAAGCTGGACGTCGCACAGAAACGGACTTCGGCGCGCCGGTAAGTCGTTCATTTTGAGGAAACGCGTTTCTAGAATGGGAGGCATTTTCCGCGTATCCCGTCGCTTAACGGAGTAAACGGAAAAGCGGGCCACTTGAGACGACCCGCAAGTCATTGATTCTAAAAGCGGGAGACGGGATCGAACCCGCGACGTCCAGCTTGGGAATCTGGCCTTCATTTGCGTATCAATAACATAGCGTGTATGGCGTGCTGTTCTGTACATCGTATGTCACTGATTATCAAGAATGCCTCTTTTGTACTCGTGGGAATGGAGCACGAAAGGAGCACAGCCAATGACCGGAAAGTACACACTGTGGTGGCGAGAAGAACAGGAAAGTGAGGACTGTGAGGATTGTGGCGCTACAGGTCGCATCGAATGCAGCACATGTCAGGGTGACTACAAACACCATAACCTTGGAGTTCTTGAATCGGGCAAGGACCTGGTCAAGGAATCGGAACCCGTTCCTTCAGTTCTTCAAACCAATTTGTAACGATGTTGATTTGGAAAGATGCCTGAGCGTCGCCGGTGCTGGCGGCCACCTGCGAAGTCGTGATGAACTGCTGGCCATCCGCACTAACGAAACAAGTCAAAACGAGGATTCCTAAACATAAGGCGACTTGAATACGCGACGCTGAAACAACGGCATGGCAAAGCAAGCGCCAGGCAGACTGAATCCAGGGTTGGCGGCGGATCAGTTCACTGGACGGAGTCTACGGGATAGATGTTGCCCGGTCCGGCAGGCGCCACACCGGGCAGGTTGTCTGGCGAACCCGTTCTCTATCGGGAGGGCGGCCGTTGGACCAACTCGATGCGGGTGCCCCACGGATCGGTGATATAGGTCAGCAAGACAGCAGACTGCGTGCCCGTCCGAATCGGTTCGTCGAGCTGGATACCCTCCGCTTCGATCTTCCTGACGAAGGCCTGGAGGTCCCTCACGTCGAAGCCGATGTGGTCGAGCGCTCGCCCTCGGGTGGGAGCCTGCGGAGTGTCGGCCCGGCCAAATCGGAGCTGGCCGCCCGGAAGATCCACAATAGGCGCGTTGTTACGCGTGCCTGGCCGACCGCCGAAGGTCTTCGCGTACCAGGCCTGAGCCTTCGGGATCTCCGACTCAGTAAGGAAAAAGTGTACGTGCTCATGGCGGATCGCCATTGTTTGGGTCGTGTCTTCCAGGATTTCAATGCGCACGCCGTCCGGCGTCACCACGAATGCCTGATCCAGCCGGTTGTTGTTCCCGGGCAGCACGGGAACGCCAGCAGCCTGCCACTGAGCCACCTGCTCCTGAACGTTATTCACGATGAAACCGACATGGTTCACCACCGATCCTACCGTGCCGCCCGATCCTGGCCCGTTCCCCAGGCGCAAGTTGACACGATGGCCGGGGAACTGGACGGACGGGTTACCCGTCGTGTTCGGCGTGCCGCCCATAGCGACGAAAAGATTCTTGTTGGCCTCAACTTCGCCGGAAGCGATGTGCCAGTGACCCATGGTCACGCCCACTTCGTTGAACGGCGCCTATTGCGCGACAGCTGTCCCAGTGACCAGCACCGACGCAACAGTCCACAAACCAGCGATCAACGCTCTCATAGAAGCCTCCTAGGAGTCTGCGCGGCAGAAGGACCAGAAATGGGCAGAAAAGGATCGAAGATAGGACATGCCACGAACTTACCGAACGTATATTCCAGAACAGAGCCTGCTGATGCCTCCATCATTGAGAGATTGGCTGGCTGAAGATCACCTGTCGTACTTCATATCGGACGCCGTGGATGCGATGGATTTGAGCGCGTTCGAACAGAGGTATGGAACGGACGGGCCGGGCAATCAGGCCTTCGATCCGCGGATGATGGTGAAGGTGATGATCTACGGGTACGCGACGGGAGTGTTTTCGTCACGGAAGATTGCAGCGAAGATGACCGAAGATGTGGCGTTCCGGATGTTGGGAGCGGAGAACTTTCCCGCGCACCGAACGATCTCGGATTTTCGAAAACTGCATCTTGAAGAGTTCGGGAACTTATTTGTGCAAGTGGTGAGGATGGGGCGGGAAGCCGGGCTGGTGAAGATGGGAACGGTGGCGGTGGACGGGACGAAGATGCGAGCCAATGCGAGCAAACGCAAAGCGATGAGCTATGAACGCATGAGAAAGCAGGAGACCGAATTGGGCGAACAGATTCGGGATCTGTTGAACCGGGCCACGGCGACCGATGAGGAAGAAGACCAACGTTACGGCAAGGACCGGCGCGGTGACGAACTGCCCGACGGGTTGGCGACCCGCACGAAGCGGCTGGCCACAATCCAGACGGCGATGAAGCGACTCGAAGAACGTCAGATGGCGGCAGACCAGGAAGCGGAAAGGAAGCCTGGAGACGACAAACCGGGAAGCGGAAAGAAGGGCAAACCATTCAAACGCCCGAGGGGTGAACCCAAGGGGAAGGCCCAAGACAATTTCACCGACCCGGAAAGCCGGATCATGAAGACCTCGGCCGACGGGTTCCAACAATGCTACAACGCGCAGGCGGTCGTGGACGCGGAGGCCCGAATCATCGTCGCCACAACGGTGAGCAACAATGCTTCAGATACCGGGCAGTTGGGACCGACTCTGGATGAGTTGAACACGAATCTGTCGGAGCGTCCAGACCGGGTGCTCGCGGATGCTGGATACCGATCCGAGTCGAATCTGCGAATGCTGGAACAACGTCAAATAGATGGGTACGTTCCGATGGGTCGTGAGAAAGATCTCGCCACGGCCCCACTCCAACCCGAAAGCACGGCCCTGGGCCGCATGGTCCGAAAGATGAAAAGCCAGACGGGGCGTGATCGCTACCGGGCCAGAAAGCACATCGGTGAGCCGCCGTTCGGGTGGATCAAGTCGGTGCTGGGATTCCGACAGTTCAGTTTGCGAGGCTTGGACAACGTCACCTGTGAATGGAGCCTGGTGGCTCTGGCAGTGAACTTACGACGGATGAACGGGAAGATCGAATGGGCTTAATCCGCATCACCGGGACCCATAACGCTCTCCACAGGACCAACGGATCGAGTCCCCACAGCTCGGAGCTGCCCATGTTGGGAAAATCGGGCGGCTCTCCTACAAAGACGCTCTCGAATCGTCACAAATCCGAGTTATTCAGCCTCTGCCGCGCAGACTCCTAGCCCGCATAGATCACCAATAAGGACCACAAAAGGCCGCCCTGTTTGGCATAAAGCGTTTGACGAGAACGTTTCACAAACCAAACAAAGGCGGCCCTTATGACGACAGAGTGTAACCAAGCTACGTTCGAATTTCACGGACTTTTCCAACGTAAAGTGAAGGCACGGTTCGACGGGGGGAAGATCACCTCCGATGCGGGGGTTCTGCTCCTGCGTGAGGTCGAGAAGCGGACGGGTCTGGTCGCCGGACTGACCAGCTGTTTCAGTGATCACCGGGATCCGCGGTTGATCGAACACACGGTGAGAGAGTTGTTGGGTCAGCGCATCTACGGACTGTGTCTGGGGTATGAGGACCTGAACGATCATGACCAACTGCGGACCGATCCCATGCTGGCGGTGGCTGTGGATAAGGCCGATCCGTTGGGGAAGAACCGGCGACAGGCTCCAGACCGGGGCAAAGCTCTGGCGTGTAAGTGCACGTTGAACCGTTTGGAACTGACCGGAGCCCAGGTCGATAGCCAGGAGCGATACAAGAAGATCGCCATGGACGCGGACAAGATCGACCGCTGGATGGTCGATGCCTTTGTGGCGGCGCACGAATCCCCGCCCAAGGAGATTGTGTTGGATCTGGATGCGACCGACGATCCAATCCATGGGCATCAGGAAGGCCGGTTCTTCCACGGCTACTACGGCAACTACTGTTACCTACCGCTCTACATCTTCTCAGGAGAGCATCTCCTCTGTGCCCGGTTGCGACGCTCCAATATCGATGGGGCGGACGGATCGGTCGAGGAATTGAGCCGGATGATCGGCCAAATCCGACAGAGCTGGCCAGAAGTGTCGATCATCATCCGGGCCGACTCGGGCTTCTGTCGGGATGACTTACTCCTCTGGTGTGAGGAGAATAATGTCGACTACGTGATCGGATTGGCTAAGAACGACCGGCTCAAGGGAGAGATCGCCGAAGAGATGAGTCAGGCCAAAGTCGAGTTTAAGAAGACTGGGACACCGGCCCGGGTGTTTAAGGATTTCCGGTATCGCACTCGAGAGAGCTGGAGCTGCCAGCGACGCGTGATCGGCAAGGCCGAGTTCCTGGAGAAAGGCAGCAATCCCCGATTCCTTGTCACGTCACTGTCGCCGGAACGCCTCGATGCACGCGCACTCTATGAAGACTTTTACTGTGCACGGGGTGACATGGAGAATCGGATCAAGGAACAGCAGTTGGATCTGTTCGCCGACCGCACCAGCGCGGCCACGATGCGCGCCAATCAACTTCGACTGTACCTGTCCTCGGCTGCATACATGCTCATGCACGCGCTGCGCCGTCTGGGACTTAAGGATACCTATCTGGCCCGCGCTCAGTGCCAGACGATCCGACTGAAGCTTCTTAAGATTGGTGCCCAGATTCGCCTGACAGTTCGCAACGTATGGATCTCGATGTCGGAGGCCTATCCCTACAGCGAAATCTTTGCCACCGTTGTTCGAAATCTCCAGGCAATTCCTCTACGCTGCTGAGCACCGACCCGATCCACGGACCCAAAATGAAATCGTTTTCTTTGCACAGGCCGAGGTGTGCCTCACTGCCGGCCTCCACGTCCTGCCGAACCCGACTAACACATCATCTGCCGATATCAACACCCGCGAATCACTACCCTGATGCCTGATCGCAACCGAGGTGCCCAGAAAATCAATTCTTGTGGCCCAAATCAACTCGATTCCCAAGTTGGTGAAACATGCGGGCTAGTGCGCCGGCATTCGACCGCTGGTCGGCGTTGATTCGCGAAAACCGGAATTTTCAGTATGCTGTCCTTGGCTCTCCACACTTCCCCCATACCGCCTTTGCCAAGCGGGGAGAGGATTTCGTAGTGGCCGAGCCTTGTGCCGGGCTGCACTAAATGAATGAAACTACAGGCGGGATTCAACGTCAATCAAAACGGCAGTTGTCGGTCACTTTCCGCGAACCGGATCTCTCGGGACTTGACCGCATTCACCGCGGCCGTTCGATGAAACTCACAATCGTGTCCACCCATGCGGCTTGGACATCTTCCACATGGGCGGCGTGATCGGAGAATGGAAGAATCACGAGCGACCGATCCGATGTGCCCAACCGCGACAAGGTGTTCATGTCTTTCTCTGCCGTCGTCCCCGGATCTGCGACGCCATGAATAATCAGCGTCGGCGCACGAACCCGGGAGGGGTCGAGGTCGTTGTACTCATGTTCGTTCCTCTAGTCAACGCGGACGGGATCTGAAGCGAGAGCCTGATGGACGTAAGCATCGATGACGGCCTGTTGCGCTGCGCCCTCCGTAATAAAGTCCGCTGCCACAGCTTCTGGAGTATTGCGCTCACGTGGTGGGTCAGAAGGCGTCGTAAACGTCGGTTGCTCCTCCTCAAGGTCGAAGGTAAACGCGTAGAAGACCAGCTTCGACAAATTGTCGGGATAGAGCTGCGCTGTATGTAATGCGGTTCGAGAGCCGCGTGAGTAACCCAGCAGTACGGGGCGTTCACCCAGCCCCTCCTCTCGCATACTGATCCAGTCCAGCACAATCGCCGCGTCTTGGGCTGCTCGGGTTGGCGTGAGCCATCCGCTGGAATCGCGTGGCGTCGCACCGTATCCACGCTGATCAAGTGCGTAGACTGCGTACCCACGCTTAAGGAATACGTCCATGACAGACCGCTGTTGGCCATCGACTTTCAAATCGAAATTTGGCAGCGCGCTCCAGGTCCGGCCATGCAGCAGGAGTATAGCGGTCCGTGGGGAAGCAGGGCGTTTTACCCACACTGACAGCGGATGGCCGTCGGCTAGGAGTCTGCGCGGCAGAGGCTGAATAACTCGGATTTGTGACGATTCGAGAGCGTCTTTGTAGGAGAGCCGCCCGATTTTCCCAACATGGGCAGCTCCGAGCTGTGGGGACTCGATCCGTTGGTCCTGTGGAGAGCGTTATGGGTCCCGGTGATGCGGATTAAGCCCATTCGATCTTCCCGTTCATCCGTCGTAAGTTCACTGCCAGAGCCACCAGGCTCCATTCACAGGTGACGTTGTCCAAGCCTCGCAAACTGAACTGTCGGAATCCCAGCACCGACTTGATCCACCCGAACGGCGGCTCACCGATGTGCTTTCTGGCCCGGTAGCGATCACGCCCCGTCTGGCTTTTCATCTTTCGGACCATGCGGCCCAGGGCCGTGCTTTCGGGTTGGAGTGGGGCCGTGGCGAGATCTTTCTCACGACCCATCGGAACGTACCCATCTATTTGACGTTGTTCCAGCATTCGCAGATTCGACTCGGATCGGTATCCAGCATCCGCGAGCACCCGGTCTGGACGCTCCGACAGATTCGTGTTCAACTCATCCAGAGTCGGTCCCAACTGCCCGGTATCTGAAGCATTGTTGCTCACCGTTGTGGCGACGATGATTCGGGCCTCCGCGTCCACGACCGCCTGCGCGTTGTAGCATTGTTGGAACCCGTCGGCCGAGGTCTTCATGATCCGGCTTTCCGGGTCGGTGAAATTGTCTTGGGCCTTCCCCTTGGGTTCACCCCTCGGGCGTTTGAATGGTTTGCCCTTCTTTCCGCTTCCCGGTTTGTCGTCTCCAGGCTTCCTTTCCGCTTCCTGGTCTGCCGCCATCTGACGTTCTTCGAGTCGCTTCATCGCCGTCTGGATTGTGGCCAGCCGCTTCGTGCGGGTCGCCAACCCGTCGGGCAGTTCGTCACCGCGCCGGTCCTTGCCGTAACGTTGGTCTTCTTCCTCATCGGTCGCCGTGGCCCGGTTCAACAGATCCCGAATCTGTTCGCCCAATTCGGTCTCCTGCTTTCTCATGCGTTCATAGCTCATCGCTTTGCGTTTGCTCGCATTGGCTCGCATCTTCGTCCCGTCCACCGCCACCGTTCCCATCTTCACCAGCCCGGCTTCCCGCCCCATCCTCACCACTTGCACAAATAAGTTCCCGAACTCTTCAAGATGCAGTTTTCGAAAATCCGAGATCGTTCGGTGCGCGGGAAAGTTCTCCGCTCCCAACATCCGGAACGCCACATCTTCGGTCATCTTCGCTGCAATCTTCCGTGACGAAAACACTCCCGTCGCGTACCCGTAGATCATCACCTTCACCATCATCCGCGGATCGAAGGCCTGATTGCCCGGCCCGTCCGTTCCATACCTCTGTTCGAACGCGCTCAAATCCATCGCATCCACGGCGTCCGATATGAAGTACGACAGGTGATCTTCAGCCAGCCAATCTCTCAATGATGGAGGCATCAGCAGGCTCTGTTCTGGAATATACGTTCGGTAAGTTCGTGGCATGTCCTATCTTCGATCCTTTTCTGCCCATTTCTGGTCCTTCTGCCGCGCAGATTCCTAGCCACAGAAATTCGCCAGGTAAGACGATCCTTCGTTTCGACAGGGCTCGGAGCCTGCTACGGGCCCTGCCTGACCTCCCTGTTGCAGCAGTCAACTGCCATGGCGCTGGTGGCGACGGAGTGCGGGGAAAGTAGGCGTAAGACTCAGAACAAGCCCGTCAACGCAATCTTAAAAATCTCTGTACCTTGACGAACCTCTATAGCCTCAGGGCACGAACCGCTTCGTCTCGTCCAGCCAGTTCTGTAGGACGATGAGGTTCGCCCGAGCGTCGGCCTGGCCTGTGTCGCCGCCTTCCTTGATCATTAGAGATCGTTGGCCGCCCGGCGACACGGACCAGGCCGACGCCCGATGAAACCGGCTCCTCCCGCTAGCGCGGTTGGCCAGTTCTACCGAGCGAGCTGGCTCATCCCCTTCGCTCCCCTCTCATTACAAGAGGTTCGGCGCTACTACTGGATGATCCGCCGCTGAATTCCGCTTCCGCACTCTCGCCTTCGTCTCGTCCGAGCTTCTCGTCCTTGGCTTGAACCACCTCGCCCATGCCGCCTTTGCCAAGGCGGATGATGATCTCGTAGTCTGCGAGTTTGGTGCCGGATTCCACTGGATGCATGAGCCTACAGGTAGGGTTTCACGTCAATGAAACAGCCACGTGGAAGCATAGGCGACGATACAGGGATCTGGAATAAATACACTCCCGATTGGGCAATTCGGAGGAGTCTTTCCAGAGTTGGACAGGTGATTTGAGCGAGACGGGACGATTCACTAAGCCACCGGCACCCGTTCCTTCAGTGCTGCAAAACGATTTTGGACCACGACTAGCTGTTGGGGCTCCGAAGCCGCTTGCAGGCCGCCCCTGGGATTCATCGTGACGAAACGGCCGCCATCCGGACGGATATCATATATAGTTCGGTTGGGGTCACATCTGAAGAGGCCTATCGAAGAAATCAGTTCCGTAGAGCGGCCCGCTAAAACCGACGAACGGCAATGGAGGTTCTCTCCTCTCCGAGTTCTTCGAGGAGAGGAATCCGTAGCACGCCAGGAGGCGAAATCATGAGAGATATCGTTAGAGACTACATCGAACAGACGATTCCACGCCGGTCTTTCGTGAAACGGATGTCGCAGGCTGGGTTCGGTGTGACCGCGGTCGCATCCGTCTTGAAATCGCTGGAACCGTTGGTCCAGGCTCAGAGCGCTCAGGTGGCGGACACTCGAGCCGAGTTGCTGACTCCGTTCGAAGGGAATGCCGGAGAGGTCTTGGCGGAACAATTGCGGGCCGCTGGCATCAAGTTTCTGTTCCTCGGAAATGGCTCGGGGCTCGGCCCGCTGTGTGATGCGCTCGTCGATCGCCCCGACATGCAACCAATTCTCGCTACCCATGAAGGCCACTGTGTCGCAATGGCGGACGGCTACGCGAAAGCATCGGGAAACCCCGGCTTCGTGATGATCAGTCGTGTGGGATCGCCCAACGCGACGTCAAATATGTACAACGCGATGAAAGATCGTAGCCCGATCATCGTGACTTCAGATCACTCCGAGACCGATCGCGCTGGACGGGACGGACATGAAGACGTCGAGGACTGGCTGGAAACCGTCGAGCAGTTCACAAAGTTCCGCTGGCTCGTGTCTGAGCCCGATCGAATTCCCGAGTGGACCACGAAAGCCTTGAAGCTGGCTACGACTATGCCGGGCGGCCCGGCGTATCTGCGTTTTCCCCGCGATGTGCTCTACACAAGTAATATGCGGGCGGGCATCTATCCTTCCGGTACGTTTAGCGTTCCCACGACTCTGCAACCCCACCCGCAAGACGTGGAAGAGGCGGCCCGGATGCTGCTCGAGGCCAAAAGCCCTCTTCTCTACGTGGGCCCGGAGGTTACCGCATCTGGCGCTGGGGCATCCGTTATCGAGCTTGCGGAACTGTTGGCAATTCCAGTAACCCAGGCGCGGAGTTGGGCTGCCGACTTCCCAACCAAACATCCGCTGTTTCTTGAATCCCCCGGCGGCCGCTATCCCGAAAGCATCGACGTGTACTTGAATCTCGGCGCGCATATGTCGGGCGCGGCGTCGCTCGAGAACGATCGGCTCCGGAACGCAAAGATCATACACGGCCGTGTCGAAACGGATCATATCGGAACGGCTTATCCGGTTCACCGCCCCTTGACCGGAAGCGTCAACGAGACGGCCACGGCCCTTGTGGAAAGTATCAGGAGCCTGGCGACTAACGAACGTCTGGAGCGGATCCGGCAGCCCCGCCAGGACGCAACAGCACAATTTACGCAAAGGATGCGTGAGTCTTTCGAATTCGTCGCCCAGCGCCGATTTGATCAGGTGCCCCTGACGTTCGAGTGCGTGGGGTTTGAAGTCAACGCCGCCCTAGACCGCGATGCTTACATCGTGGAAGAGTTTGGAACGCAAGGTCCGAAGGCGCTCCGATGGATTAATTTTGCCAAGGACGAGAAGAAGAAGATCGGCCGGACCATCGGATATGCGCTGGGATGGGGTGTCGCGGCCTCCGTCGGGGTCAAGCTCGCACGGCCCGACAATCAGGTCGTTTGTTTGCAAGGGGACGGGGGTTTTCTGTTCGGCCAGATCGAGGCGCTCTGGAGCATGTCGCGTTACGACGTTCCCGTCATCGTCGTCATTTTCAACAACCGCTCCTACAACGAGACGCGGTCCCGGATGTTCTCGCGAGGCGGACGTCAGGCGGAGGTAGGAAAAGACATGCTGTCCTACCTGGGTGATCCGAACGTCGATTTCGTTCGCATCGCCGAGGCCTTCGGCATCCGCGGCGAACAGGTGCAAAGTCGCGAGCAAGTTCGAGAAGCAATGTCACGGGCCATCCGAACAACGCGCGAGGGGCGGCCGTACTTGATTGATGCCCGCGTGGAGAACTCGGGTTCCGGCGCAGAACAGGCCGGCTCCTACCCAGCGTACTCAGTTGCCGCAGCCCGCACCAGATCGGTGTAACTCGGAATGATCCGCCTTGCGCCATCCGGGATAGAAACTGAGCAGTCGCAGTAGCCGAGGGAGAATTTAAAGGAGGCGGGGACGTGTATCAGTGGCTAGCGGCGGGGTTGGCCGGGTGCATCTGGGTAACTTTAGTGTTCGGCCAAGAACGCCCGGAAGAGTGGACAGAAAACCTACCCCCGGGACAGGCCAAGGAACTCACCCTCCAGTATTGCGGTAACAGCTGCCACAATCTCGAGCGCACGGTTCGGGAGCGAAAACCGCGAGAGGAATGGGAGGCGACAGTCTACGACATGATCGGGCGAGGCGCTCCGATCTTCCTTGACGAATCCGAAGAGATTATCGATTACCTGACTGACGTCTTCGGTCCGGAGGCGCCTCCGCTCGTCAATGTGAATGCGGCATCAGAGGTCGAACTCGTCCAGATCCCCGGAATTACCCTTGAACATGCCACCCGGCTGCGCGCGTACCGCGAATCTAACGGCCTGTTGGCCTCACACCAACAGGTTCGCGAAATCCTGGAGCTGGAGGACGAGGTTTTCGAGAGGATTCGCTATTACCTGCACGCGGGTGCCCCCGCGACGGGTCCGTAGCAGCGATCAGGTTCCAAGAATGACCGCGGCAGTTGCGACACCGGGCTCACAGGTCAAGATCCCTGTGAATGCATCTTGGGGATGTAAATTCTTGGAGCTATCAGGAGAACTTTTCAGGGATTCGACACGTGCTTTGAGCGAAACACAGTACGATGAACTAAGGAACCGGCACCCGTTCCTTCAGTTCTTAAAACCAGACGTCCATGAGTGTGCGCTCACCCCAAACAGCGAAAAAACGACACTTTCGTGCTCTCGATACCATGGAAGAAGGCCCGAAGTGTCTGGACTGATTCTAAGGGACTTACGCTATATTCTCGGAACAGTTCAGGACGATTCCGGGTTCAGAGTCGCAGAGTTCAGTCTCCACTCCTGCAACCGTCGGCGACAGGTGCAGAATTTTCCCAGATGGTACAAACCGACGAGATCAGCTGTAAAGGAGAACGGCTGCACTGGGATCTCGCTCCGACCGACGCCGAGGGTGACATGAGGGTCATACCTGTCAAAGCTCGCGGTTTCCCGATATTCGTTTACGTACGCGATTTCCCAGCCCTGAACGCTGTGTCCTTGTGAAAAGAAGGCACTGCCGTCACCCCACGACTCGGACAGCCCCGCCAGGGCGTTCACCAGATCGTCGTGAATCTCCCTCAACGCGTCTGATTTCGCAATGCGGAGCAGCGTTGGAGTCCCGACGAAAGCTGTTTCTAATGCCCGTAGGCGCAACGGGGATCGGCCCTTCAAGACTCTCCCTACTTCACTGCATAGCGCGGCTAGGTTCGATTTCAAGACGAACTGCTGCACCAACGTAACGTGAGGAAAGTGAGTTGAGTCGAAAGCAAAACCTGTGGCGTCATCCTGCACCAGAGCCGTGTTGATTCGTTTGCAGAGTTCGTTTGTTTCCTCTGGTAGCAGCAGAGCAACATCAACGGCGAGCAGTTCTTTCATTCGGGGGCGGCAGCGCGGCGATCAACGCCATGACCAGCTTAATAAGTAGTGGCCTGTACCACCCGAATCGGGACCAGCGTTCGGGCCAAACGGCGATGTATTTTAGGAGTCGGCGACGAGCCAATGCTCCTACATTGCGAGGAGTTGACGACGACGAAGACAATGCCGTTTCGCCGCAACCCTTTGGGCCGATGGGGGTTGCCGGCGATATCTTCGTTGCGAGCCGTCGTCGATGTGAAGACATCGACTTCCGTCTCGCGCCTCAATCTCCCCGGCAAGACCCATCGGCGCTGGTCCCGATTGGGGTGGTACAGGTCACTAGTCCCTGAACAAGCGTGATTGATGAGGAATTGAAAGTGGAATAACCGCCGAAGTACCCGAAATGCCCCCTCTCCGTGCGAAAAAAACCTTGGACAGATTCTTTGGAGAAGGAGGCATTTCAGATGAACGATTATACGCGCAAGAACATGAGGAACCGCAAGCGGCGAATTGAGCGTCGGCTTGGGGATCGGAATTGGAAAGATCAGGCGAAGCCGATGCTGTCGGCGCGCAACATCCGGTACGAGATGGGAGACCGGATGAGGGGTCTGTCGGTGGGCGGCATCGGAATGATGCATCAGGTGGCGCGGCGGACCGGACTGATCGAAGCCATCGACAAGGACGTGCATGTGCTGAAGCGGCATCTGCCCTACCAGGAATCGGATCACGTGTTGAACATCGCCTACAACGCGTTGAGTGGGGGCACGTGTATGGAAGATATCGAACTGCGGCGCAATGACGAAGTGTATCTGGACGCGTTGGGAGCACAGCGGATTCCGGATCCGACCACGGCGGGAGACTTCTGCCGGCGATTTGAGGAAGACGACGTGGAGTCGCTGATGGACACGTTCAATAAAGTGCGGCTGAAAGTCTGGCGCCAGCAGCCCGATGCGTTTTTCGAGGAAGCGGTTCTGGAGGCGGACGGGACATTGGCCCCAACCACCGGAGAATGCAAAGACGGGATGGACGTGGCCTACGACGGGACATGGGGTTATCACCCACTGTTGATTTCGCTGGCGAACACGGCCGAACCGTTATACCTGGTGAACCGGAGCGGCAACCGGCCCTCGCATGAGGGAGCGGCCAAACGGTTCGATCAGGCAATCGCGTTGTGCCAGCGTGCGGGGTTCGATCAGATCCTGCTGCGCGGGGACACCGACTTCAGCCAGACCCGGTATTTGGATGGATGGGACGACCAGGGCGTGGGCTTCATCTTCGGCATCGACGCGATGAAAAACCTGGTGGCCCGGGCCGACCAATTGGAGCCGGACTGCTGGGCGCGCCTGGAACGTCCCGCCAAGTACGAGGTAGCCAGCCAACCCCGCCAGCGTCCCGACAAGGTCAAGGAACGGATCGTTCGGGAGCGTGACTTTGAGAATATCCGCTTGCGGGGCGAGGATGTGGCCGAGTTTGCGTATCGGCCCGGAGCCTGCGATCGGGACTACCGCGTCGTTGTGGTGCGAAAGAATCTGTCGGTGGCCAAAGGGGAGCAGGTGTTGTTCGACGACATCCGGTACTTCTTCTACATTACCAACCGTGCGGATCCTGCGGACCAGATCGTGATGCGTGCGAATCAACGGTGCAATCAAGAGAATCTTATTGAGCAGCTCAAGAACGGCGTACACGCCTTGGGGATGCCGGTCGGGGATCAGACCAGCAACTGGGCCTACATGGTGATGGCCTCACTGGCCTGGACACTGAAGGCGTGGTTTGCGTTATTGCTGCCCGAAACCGGACGTTGGGGCCAGAAGTATCAGGCCGAGAAGCAGACCGTGCTACGCATGGAGTTCAAAACGTTCCTGAACGCCTTCATGCTCGTGCCTTGCCAGCTCGTGCGTACTGGTCGGCGCATCGTCTTCCGGCTGATGGCCTGGAACCCGTGGTTGCCAGTCTTGTTTCGTGCCGTGGATGTGTTGCGTCAACCTCTGCGATGCTGACCCGATCATGGATCTGAGCCCGGGCGGTCGAGGTCCCGGTTTCTTTCAACCCTTCAAACAGACACGGCGAGGCGGCAACTGAAACAGATACAACACGAACCGCATACCTGGAAAAAGCGATCTGGGAACGGGAGCTTATGCCTCCAATTTTACGGCCGTGAACCGGCCGTTTGTCCACTGGTTATGCGCTTGTTTTGGGACTAGTGACAGTCGATTTCGTTTTCAAGAAGAGGAGCCGTAAACACTCCTCAGGGAACCGGCACCCGTTCGGATGAAGCTTCAGCCACGGATCGACCGGAAGGCTCCTTAATCTGCGACCCATTTTTCTAGTCAACGATCCCTAAGCCTGCGGGGTCACGGACCCGGCGGTTGAAGTCGTCCACTTCGTTCAACGGTGCACAGATTTCTTCGGTGATCCCTGAGAATAGCCCGTACCATCCATAAAAAGTGTGGTTGCTGGGAGGCCCTCGCTTAAACACTTTCGTGTCCGATACCCAAGGGGCCGTATAGTAAGTGGTGTCATAGAGCGTCAGGTGAACCTCTATAGTGTCGGTATCGACTCGCCTGTAGCGCTCTTCGATCCTCGCTTCGGAACTTTTCGGGTAACCCCAGTAGTCGACCCACGCTCTGTCATCAAGACCGACCGTCTGGACAACAAGCGCGTCTCCTTGCCACTCGCCAACCGAGTGTCCATACCACGCCGGTCCGAGGTTATTGAGGTTCTCCCCAGAAGGCACTTCTCGCCCGTCGAGCCAGATTTCGCGCAGTTGTCGTTCGCGCTGGTAGAAATGCATCAATCTGTTGTCGAGATGGACAAATTCAACAGGGGACGGCTGGAGAAAGAGTCGTGGAAAACCCTGAGGATTACACTTCATCATGGGATCGTTTGAAAGCGCGGGCACAACCGCTCTCGCTCGGCCAGGGGGGTCCCCTTCCCTCGGCTCCTCGCCCAATCTTGTGCCGCGGGCCGGAATATTGGCGTCGAGCCGAGCCTGGCCTTCAGGCGTCATGGGAGGCACATCTCGGCTGAGGCCCCGATCTCCTTCTTGCCGTTCCCAGATTCCGGAAAAATCACGTGGATCAAATTGGCCCGCCGTTACCGGACTCCCCTGTTGCTGCCGCAATGGCGGACCGGTTTCGGCTATTGCTGCCGACGAAAAAACAAGCACCGACACCAAGACAGGGATTACGGTGTCAAAACGACTTCGGATTCCTGAACTTCCTGACAGGCTTCGCGCGTTTAACCTCATTACCGTGCCGGACCCTCCCGTTCCGGAAGCTGCGCCGGCTGCGGTGCTCCCGCCTGATCCCTGTGGAGCAGTTCCGTGCCGTCGGCCCGAATGATTTTAAAGGTGAGCCCCACGTGGGCACCTCCTCTGGAGGGATAAGCGATGGCAGTCACTTCTTCGCCGGGGCGCAGCGAATTTCTGTTATAGCCTTCGCGGGCTAAACTGGCCACGCTGCTGTGCTCGAGCGCCCAATTTACAACGATGCCGTTCTCGTCCATCACATCGATAAAAATGGACACATGGGGATTGCGAAACGCGAATTCCGTTACCGTGCCCTCCAACGTGAGGAAGGGCGCATCCAAATCATATGATATCCCCGTACCGTGATGCGCGAAGAGCGGTCCCGCGATGATCGCCAGACCCGCAACGAAGGCGAAAAATGCGACCAAGTTCTTCATCATAGCCCCCTGGGTTTGAAAAAAGCTCCAATTGTGAGATTGGCCTTAGAACCCGTAGTCATACTGCCAACCCACCGTTCCATGTTAACGAAGACACGCCGACGTAGATCGTCACAAAGGGTGCCCTATCAGTCATTGGGATCCAGCGGATTGCCAAGAAAATAGAACGAATTAGAGTATCTGTCAACGCATCTTGATTGTAGTGAGCCACCGCATGTTCACGTTCGGCGGGAACGGAAGGTCTGCAAATTCTGGCTCCACCCGGTGGCATTGGCGCAAAACCATGGATTCTCTGCTCGTGAACTGAACCAGATCCGTGCGATCATTCGGAAAGAACTGTCCAATATTGAGGAGGCATGGCGTGAGCACTGCGGCGAGCGTTGACGCTCGAGTCAAAGAGGTGGCCGTAACAGACGAGTTGATCACGTTCCATCTCGTCGACGGACGAGTCGTCAGTGTTCTATTGGCGTGGTCGTGGAGACTCAGCGACGCCACTCGGGACCAACGCGCCAACTACGAAGTTGTCGGCGATGGCCACGGAGTACATTGGCCTGATGTTGATGAAGACCTGAGCGTTGAAGGCATGTTTCATGGAGTGCCCGCCCGTCGTCCAGAGAACTCACCTTCTGAGATCTGAAAGAGCTTTAATGCGGCCGTCCTCCGGTCGGTCACGCGCGGCGTGGACACGACGTCGGCGCGCGCTCCCGGCGTCAACAGCACCCCCAGATCGGGATTGGACATCATTCCAACTTGACAGTACTTTTCGGTGGCCAGGGCCCGAATTTTCGAGTTAGTGGGCTATTGGGCTGCGTGGAATACTCGGTCATTTCACAGCGCGTTGACCATGATCCCATCGATGGCAATCGGGTGGAGTGACAGGATGCGCGGAAATTTCGCTCTGACCCCAATTCCCCATCCAAATTTCCGGCCAACTGTTGATAGAATCGCAGGCTCAGGACAAACGAATAATAGTATGGTGATACCTACGCCGTGATCATTTTTCGTAAACCCGGAAAAGGTGACGGGGAGAGATCAAGAGGGCAACGAAGCGAACAGTGCCTGCCCTGGTGCTCAGCCTGTCGATCGGCGTGATGTGGACCTACGGGCACCACGCGTTCGGCGCAATATACGAGACTTCAAGAGCAGTTGCGTTCGAAGATGTAACCATCGTCAGGAACGCCTGGACGAATCCGCACACCCGAATTGCGGTCGACGTCCGCAGCGGGAACGGCGGGGTGACGGGCTGAAACACGGAAACGGGGAGCCCGTCGGCTCTGTCGCGTATGCGCTGGTCGAGAAACCCCGTGAACATCGGCGATGTCATCAACGTCGATGTGAAACCGGCGCTGGACGGAACGCCGCGCGGTCATCCGGCCAAAGTGACTCTAGCCGACCAGACGGTGTTTGATTACACTGGCATCGGGAACTAAGGGGGAGAATCCGACATGATCAAGCGTTCGACGAGTGTGTGTTTCTTCGTGGTTATGTTTCTCGGCGTGTCGTCCTATGGACGGGCCCAGGAGCCTGCGCCGGTCCGCGACCTGACCGGAGTCTGGGAGAGCGGCAGCGCGAATTTTGACCTTGATCCGTTTCCCGAAATGACAGCTTTGGGACAAAGACTGTATGGGGAAAGGAGGCCCTTTTCCGGGTCGAGAGCCGTCGCGGTGGCTGAATCGAACGATGGTTTCCGCTTTTGCGATCCCTTGGGATTTCCCCGTAGCGTCTTTTATGAACTCCGTGGAGTCGCGTTTGCCGAAATGCCGGACAGGATGTTGATGCTGATGCAGTACATGCGTATATGGCGCGAGATCTGGACGGACGGGCGAGAGCTCCCGACCGGTGTGGGGAGCTTCGAACCGGGCGCTCCCGATCCGCGCTACTTCGGGTACTCGGTGGGCCGGTGGGAGGACGACTACACCTTCGTCGTCAACTCCACGGGTTTCCACGAAGACATCTGGGCCGACGAGACCGGTTACCCGATCAGCACCAGTGCGCAGATAGAGGAGCGCTATCGGCGAATCGACCACGATACATTGGAAATCACCGTGACGGTCGATGATCCTGAGCTATATACCCAGAGCCCCTTCGTTGCGATGACGGAGACCGTGACCTGGGATCCGGATCAGGATTTCGAAGAGCAGTTGTGCATCCCCTCGCAAGCGATAGAGTACTTGAATACGTTTGCGCCGGAACGGTAGCCGCAGTGAGCCGCCATTCGACAAATTCGAAGTCAGAGCCCTATTGACCGACGCAACTGAACCGAAATAGCTTAGGAAACCGACTATGCTTCGGACTTCACTCCGCATTGCGCTATGCACATTAGCGTGCCTGGGCTTCATGCGGTTGCCCACTTTGCGGGCCCAATCCTCTGGAAACCAACTGAGAGCCGAGTTTCCAGAGCTCTTAGCCCTATTCGACGCCTTCGATGTCACCCAGGGGGCCATGTACGATCGACTTCTCCAGATCACGGAATCGGGCGAGTCGGCAGACGCGCAGAATGAGCTTCGCGAGACGCTCACGATGCGCGCAAGCATGTCAATGAGCGCAATGATGCAGTTGGGCCCGGGTAACGTGACGGATGGTGACGTGACGGATACGGACCGGCGCATGGGTCCCTTCGGCCCGCTGGAGACGGAAGCTATGGCGGAACTGTCCGGAATGATCCAAGGCCGGCACTCGCTCCGCGAGATCCGTGCCGCGTTCTCGACGAGTGGCGCCCTAACCGAGAGGGCGGCGAGAGTCCTTCAGCGCGGCCGGGAGTTCGAGGCTAGGATTTTCGACATCTACGTCGACGATGGAATTTCCGACAAGTTCGTTACAGTGAATGAGGCTATCGAAAACTACGTGAGCGATCCGCAGGCCTCTGTCGCCGCCCTCCCGAAGGATCCCAGGTTGATGTACGGTCATCCTTTTGCCGGTGCGTTCAAGGCGGGCTATCCGAGGGTCAGCGGGCTTTATTGGGCTTCACAGTGGCTCAAACTGGCCTCACTCGAGCCGCTGATGATCGGCAGCGAGGTGGCGGAATGTGTGCCAATCTTAGTTGGAAATTGAAACGGCTCCAAACCCCATGGTTTGATGGTATTGGAAGAAACAACATCAAGCCTGTAAGAGAAAGGAGCCGAGATGAGGAGTCTGTTACGTTCGGTAAAGAAACGCAAGAAGTCGCGTGTGCTGGGTGAGGTCGAGGTCCTGAGCCGGGAGGAATACTCGGGACTGGAATTGGACTCGAAGGTGGAGATGATTCGGGCGTTGATCCCACTGGGGTTGATGCACGTGGAGGAGTTGCTCGACGAGGAAGTGAAGTCGTTGGCGGGTGAGCGATACGCACGAAAGGAGGCGGCGTTGCGGGGCCGGCGACACGGGAGCAATCCGGGGACCGTGGGGCTGGGTGGCCAGCGGGTGCCGGTTCGGGTGCCTCGAGTGCGCAGCGTGGCGGGCGGGGAGATTCCGCTTCGGACCTACGAGGAACTCAGTCCGGGTGGCGCGGTGAACGAGCTACTGCTCAGACGTGTGCTGTATGGGATCTCCTGCCGGAACTATGAATCGGCCGCTGAAGCGATTCCGGGAGCGATCGGACTGTCGAGTTCGACGGTGTCTCGAGGATTCGTCCAGGCGAGTGCCGCGAAACTTCGGGAGATGCAGGAGCGGGATCTGAGTGGCGAGGACGTCGTGGCGATCTTCCTGGACGGGAAGGCGTTTGCCGACGCCCTGATGGTAGTGGCCCTGGGCGTCACGCTTTCGGGCGACAAACGCTTCTTGGGCTTCGTGGAGACCGACACGGAGAACGAGCAAGTGCTGACTCCGTTTCTCCGTTCGTTGATGGAGCGGGGCCTGGACATCTCTGAAGGCGTGCTGGTGATTGTCGACGGCGGCAAAGGTCTGCGGGCGGCGGTCAAGAAGGCATTCAGGAATCGAGCCCTGGTCCAACGCTGCCAATGGCACAAACGCGAGAACGTCGTGAGATACCTATCGAAGACCGAGCAAGCCGTGTGGCGACGCCGGCTGCAGCGGGCCTACGAGCGCCCGGAGTACGACGAAGCTCGGGCGGCGCTCGGAGAGCTCCATGGAGAGCTCGAGGAGCGAAACCAATCGGGGGCTGCGAGCCTTGAGGAAGGCCTGGAAGAGACCCTCACGTTGCATCGGCTCGGCGTGTACGGGGTCTTGGGCCGTTCGTTCAAGACGACGAATTGCCTGGAATCGGTCAATGCCCTTGTCGAGGAAAGGTGTGCGAAGGTCGATCATTGGAAGAACTCGAGTCAGCGGCAACGCTGGTTGGCGACGGCGCTCATCGACATCGAACCGCGCCTGAGGAAGGTGATCGGCTACCGTCATCTTCCAAAGCTCCGCGAAGCCCTCCAGCGAGAGCTGAAAATTGAGGCGAAGACGTCGACGAGATCGAAGAAGAAGGTTGCATGACCCATCGTGAGCCGTGGAGAGTTTCAACTAAGAATGGGCTTGACTCAGGTGGCGAGTGGCGTGAGCACTACGATCGATCGATTTGAGGGCAAGCTCGGAGCCACGGGTGGACTGACCACAGCGCCTTCCGAGATCCCGATGGTACCGGGCATCGCCCCACTGCTCCTGCACCTTCACCCTGAGGCGGCGTGGATCATTGACAATCTGAACGTGTTGGAGGTCGTGATCGCGGATCTCCTTGTCCATCCTGACGTGACAGATCGAGACGGCTCCATCGACGCGGTTGTGGAGGTGTTCACAGATCCGGAGTCTAACACCATGACCGGGCCGGGCTATCGCGACTACCTGCTTTCGGCGCTCCGGACGGGAATCTACAACCAGGGCGGACCAGCGCTGGGAGAGCTGGCTGGGTCGGAACGGAACCGATCCCGGATGGAGATGGAGATGGGGGGACACATCGTACTTCCAGGGATGAACTAGTCCCAAAACAAGCGCATAACCAGTGGACAAACGGCCGGTTCACGGCCGTAAAATTGGAGGCATAAGCTCCCGTTCCCAGATCGCTTTTTCCAGGTATGCGGTTCGTGTTGTATCTGTTTCAGTTGCCGCCTCGCCGTGTCTGTTTGAAGGGTTGAAAGAAACCGGGACCTCGACCGCCCGGGCTCAGATCCATGATCGGGTCAGCATCGCAGAGGTTGACGCAACACATCCACGGCACGAAACAAGACTGGCAACCACGGGTTCCAGGCCATCAGCCGGAAGACGATGCGCCGACCAGTACGCACGAGCTGGCAAGGCACGAGCATGAAGGCGTTCAGGAACGTTTTGAACTCCATGCGTAGCACGGTCTGCTTCTCGGCCTGATACTTCTGGCCCCAACGTCCGGTTTCGGGCAGCAATAACGCAAACCACGCCTTCAGTGTCCAGGCCAGTGAGGCCATCACCATGTAGGCCCAGTTGCTGGTCTGATCCCCGACCGGCATCCCCAAGGCGTGTACGCCGTTCTTGAGCTGCTCAATAAGATTCTCTTGATTGCACCGTTGATTCGCACGCATCACGATCTGGTCCGCAGGATCCGCACGGTTGGTAATGTAGAAGAAGTACCGGATGTCGTCGAACAACACCTGCTCCCCTTTGGCCACCGACAGATTCTTTCGCACCACAACGACGCGGTAGTCCCGATCGCAGGCTCCGGGCCGATACGCAAACTCGGCCACATCCTCGCCCCGCAAGCGGATATTCTCAAAGTCACGCTCCCGAACGATCCGTTCCTTGACCTTGTCGGGACGCTGGCGGGGTTGGCTGGCTACCTCGTACTTGGCGGGACGTTCCAGGCGCGCCCAGCAGTCCGGCTCCAATTGGTCGGCCCGGGCCACCAGGTTTTTCATCGCGTCGATGCCGAAGATGAAGCCCACGCCCTGGTCGTCCCATCCATCCAAATACCGGGTCTGGCTGAAGTCGGTGTCCCCGCGCAGCAGGATCTGATCGAACCCCGCACGCTGGCACAACGCGATTGCCTGATCGAACCGTTTGGCCGCTCCCTCATGCGAGGGCCGGTTGCCGCTCCGGTTCACCAGGTATAACGGTTCGGCCGTGTTCGCCAGCGAAATCAACAGTGGGTGATAACCCCATGTCCCGTCGTAGGCCACGTCCATCCCGTCTTTGCATTCTCCGGTGGTTGGGGCCAATGTCCCGTCCGCCTCCAGAACCGCTTCCTCGAAAAACGCATCGGGCTGCTGGCGCCAGACTTTCAGCCGCACTTTATTGAACGTGTCCATCAGCGACTCCACGTCGTCTTCCTCAAATCGCCGGCAGAAGTCTCCCGCCGTGGTCGGATCCGGAATCCGCTGTGCTCCCAACGCGTCCAGATACACTTCGTCATTGCGCCGCAGTTCGATATCTTCCATACACGTGCCCCCACTCAACGCGTTGTAGGCGATGTTCAACACGTGATCCGATTCCTGGTAGGGCAGATGCCGCTTCAGCACATGCACGTCCTTGTCGATGGCTTCGATCAGTCCGGTCCGCCGCGCCACCTGATGCATCATTCCGATGCCGCCCACCGACAGACCCCTCATCCGGTCTCCCATCTCGTACCGGATGTTGCGCGCCGACAGCATCGGCTTCGCCTGATCTTTCCAATTCCGATCCCCAAGCCGACGCTCAATTCGCCGCTTGCGGTTCCTCATGTTCTTGCGCGTATAATCGTTCATCTGAAATGCCTCCTTCTCCAAAGAATCTGTCCAAGGTTTTTTTCGCACGGAGAGGGGGCATTTCGGGTACTTCGGCGGTTATTCCACTTTCAATTCCTCATCAATCACGCTTGTTCAGGGACTAGTTCAGTGGCTCATAAGTAATAATAGCTTCAGTATCGGAGCGTAGGTCAATGCGACAGCATCAAAAAGTAACCCTCGCCACAGCATCCGTTCTGCTGGTTGTAGCCACACAGTTTCTGCAGGCACAGCTAAGCAATAACGCCCGTTTCCTCACATTGGCTCCCGCTACCGGTTTGCCGATCATTCCGGTCATGGAGGGGTGGGTAGCCAATGTAGACGGAACCCGTATGATTTCCTTCGGCTTCATCAACCGCAACACCGATGCCGTTGATATTCCTCTCGGGCCGAATAACTACATCGAGCCTGCGGAATTCGATGGCAACCAACCGACCCATTTCCATGCGGGTCGTGGCACGGGAGTTTTCCCCGTAGTAGTTCCGGCTGATCGCATTACAGAGGATGTCTGGTGGTATCTCAGGACCGGCGATGGCGAATTACTGAAGGTGCCTGGCCGCTCAGGCGCGCCAGCTTACGAACTGGATTTCATCCTGCCCCGCCCTCAAGGGTCCCTCCAGCCTTTGGCCGGTTTCGGTGAGAATGGTCCGCCCTCAGCCGGCTTGTTCGCTGGGCTGGAAGACTATGACGGAGCTGTGCGAGCTGGCGAGCCGGTTACACTGACCGTGAATGTCACGGACTTGTCTGTCCGTGACCCATCGGATCCCCGGTTTGGCGAGCCATTGCCGATCGGTGTCAGTTTTAACAAGTGGCAGGGTCCTGGTGACGTGTCGTTTAACCGCCACGAATCCATGGAGGTCCCCGAAAATCCCTACGATGAGGATGATGATCGGTCCAGCTCTTGGGAAGCGCCCGATCCCAATAAACTGGAAGTTGCGGGACCTTCAAGCGTTGCACGCGTGGTCGTCACGTTCTCGGAACTGGGCGATTACATCATTTCCGTGAAAGTGGACAACTTCAGCGCTCCTGACAGCACCGATAAAGATCAGTGCTGCTGGACCAACATTTTTCAGGGAATCACAGTACGATGAGCCCCTGAAGCACCTTACAAACTAGCGTGGAATCGGCGAATTGAATAGACATCCATGAAAGAGATATTTAGCATTCTAAGTCTGGTTGCCCGCGACTCACGGGCTGAGGAGAAGAGCATGAAACTAGCGCGAGCCACAAGCAGGACGATAATCGCATTAACCCTTCTGCTAGGTTCCGTGGCTGCTTTCGGCGGCCCGGCGCAGGATGAGCAGATTACCTACAATAGCCACGTGGCCAAGATCATGAACGAAAATTGCGTGGTTTGCCATCGTGCGGACGGCATCGGCCCAATGCAGTTCGAAAATTACGAAGAGATCCGCCCATGGGCTCCCTTGATTCAACTTAGAGTTGCGAACCGTGAAATGCCTCCTTACTCCTACGACCATGGTGTCGGAATTCAGGATCTGCTAGGCGACTGGCGTCTGGCTCAGGAAGACATCGACACGATCGTGGCCTGGGCGGAGCAGGGTGCCCCACAGGGCGACCCTGACATCTTGCCTCCCGCAATCGACCTGCCCGATCCGGATGCGTGGAATTATGTTAGCCGGTTTGGAGAGCCTGACCTGGTTATTCGTTCTGAGCCGATTGACATCCCCGTCGGCGGTAACGACCTGTGGCACAACCACTATGTGAGCAGTGGCCTGACTGAAGATCGCTGCATCAAGGCTGTACAGGTGAAGCCACGTCACGATGCCAAGGTCGTTGTCCACCATGCCAACACCTATCTCGAAACGCCAGATGAAGATGGTGAATTCGAGCGGTCTGCTCAGCTTACGGAGTATGCCATGGGCAAATGGGGCGAATTAATGCCGGAAGGCGTGTGCCGCCTGCTTCCCGTTGAAGCACGCATCGCCTGGGACATTCACATGTTCCCGGGTGGCCTGGGCGTAACAGCTTCACACACAGTGATCAAGGACAACGTGGTTGAACTCGGTGTGTGGCTCCACGACACAGACTATCTCACCGAGCGGAATCCTTACGAGCAGGACCTGAAAAACTATCGGATGCGCGACGGCTATCAAAATGGTGAGTTGGTCATCCCTCCCCATGGCCATGTCATGACCCAAGGACTCCACTCTTTCGACCATCCAGTTCGTATCGATAGCTTTCAGCCTCACGGTCACCTGCGTATGAACGCGGCGTCTCTGGAAGTGTTCTATCCGTCGACCGGCCTTACTGAGCAGATCAGCCAGATCTCCAACTGGAGCGCCGTTTGGCACCACAGCCACATCTTCGATCCTGATGTGTCTCCATTGTTGCCCGCTGGTGCAGTACTGGTGATCAAGCAGTGGTATGACAACACCGCCAAGAACCCGAACAATCCTGACCCGGATCAGTGGGTTTTTGATGGTAGCCGCACGGGCGACGAAATGTCCCATGCCTGGATCGCAGTCACTCACCTCGACGATGAGGGGTATGAGAAATTGCGGGCTGAGCGTGGCCAAACAGACTAACGCCCACCGTGTGTTTGTGACTCACACCAGGGGCAGTGTAGGCGATTCAAACGCCCTGGTATTGGCTGGCGTAGCGCTACTGTCGCACGTCACACCTCACCCATGCCGCCCTTGCCGATCGCAGAAACCACTTCACAGTGCCCAAGTTTCGAACCGGGTTGAATCACCTGTATATGAAACTACAGTAGGGGCTTAACGGCGATTACAACGTCACATGCCTGGTAAACTGCACCTCGGAAAGTAGAAAAGCAATTGAACCGCGCGTTATCACAACGGACCGGGTTGCCCTGTATGAACGCTGTGGAAAAACGCCTCCCAGCCTACGCGAAGTTGGACGTGAAGCAGTTCAAGGAAGACTCCTAGCCCGGATGCAGGTTCCTGTCAGGAAGCGGCGCATTCATCACAGGAGAGAGAAAACGTCGATTTCTGGCGTCAATTTGCGTACCCGTAGATGAAGATACGGAGGCTCGATCGGCAGTGAAAGCTCTGATTATCGATGGTTTCGGGCGACAAGCGATGTTCAGAAAATTCAGACCTGGCGCGAGCGGGATTGCACTCTTATTGGTGTTGGCTGCGGCCCTCTTCTTACCCAAACCGACGCACGCACAGGGTGGACCTGGATTTCTTTTCGCTCAGCCTCGCGCTTCGGTTGGCGCGAAATTTGGCTACAGCTTCCCCGCTGTGGGTAGTGACCTATTTGACTTCACCCGTCAACAGTTCACCCTCGACGACAGCGACTTCCGAAGTCCCTACATTGGAGGCGAAGTCGCGGTACGCGTGGCTGAACGCGTGGACGTCGTCTTCGACTTCGGCTGGGCCCGCAGTAAGCGTTCCTCCGAATACCGTGATTTCGAGGATCTGGACGACCTGCCGATCGAGCAGGAAACGACATTCGAACGGATATCGATGGTCTTTGGTGCGAAGTACTACCTCACGTCCCGCGGCCGGGCTGTCGGGCAGTTTGCGTGGATTCCAAGTCGGATTACGCCGTTCGTCGGTGTGGGTGCCGGCGTGATGTGGCATGAGTTCGCACAGCTCGGTGAGTTCATCGACTTCGACACCCTCGATGTCTTCGCCGACCGCCTCCTGACGTCGGGCGTGTCGCCGATCGTGGACGCGCGTCTGGGAGCCGACTTTTCGATCAGCCGCCGCGTGGTCCTCGTGGGCGAGGCGCTGTATAATTTTGGAAGCGGTTCGACCGGGGGCGACTATGTCAGTTTCGCCGATACCGACCTGTCGGGTTTCAAGCTAGTATTGGGCGTCTCGTTCCGCTTATAGTCGAAGAAAGAACAGGACCAGTAATGATGAAGAGACTTGGACGCAGCGTCGGAATCATCGGAATCGGCGTGCTGTTGGTAGTTGCTCTCGCACTGCCGGTCGACGCCCAGCAGGTCCACCCGTGGCAGGCGTTCCTCGGTTGCTGGATGTCCGCCGACCAAGGAACCGGGGACGGAGTCCTGTGTTTCCGGGCGGCCGGCGACGCCGTCGCAGTGAGCAGCGTCGTTGCCGGTCAGGTGACCTCCACCGAACTCCTCGTGGCAGATGGCCAGCCCAGGACCGTTCTGACGGACGGCTGTACCGGCTCCAAGACGGTCGAGTTCTCATCGGATGGCCGTCGCGCCTTTACCAGTTCGGGTGTTGCGTGTGCGGACGACACCCGCTCGAGTTCGGGCGTGATGACGTTCGTCGCGCCAAACCGGTGGGCTGATGTGCGCTCGATCGAAATCGGCGGAGAACACCTCTCCTGGTTGCAGGAGTACCACCCGGTCGAAGGGGAGTGGTTCGTCGAGCACGCCATCGAGGATCCGTCCTCGTCGGACCTCCTCACTGCGCGGGTGAGGCGCGCGCTGGCCGCTCAACCGATCGGGACCGGCGACGTCGAAGAAGCAGCGTTGCGGGTTGGGGCGGGTGCCTTGCAAATGTGGGTTGCGGTCCAGCCGGGCGAGTTCGATCTTGGTGCTGATGAATTGGTGCGCCTGGTCGAGGGAGGTGTTCCGGAGTCTGTGATCGACGTGATGGTTGCCAGGTCTTACCCGGATCGCTTCGTGCTGTCTCTCGACGGTACCACCACGGTAGCCGAGGCGGAACCCGACCCAGCCGGTGTGCCGTTTGCCGGCCTGTATCGCGGCGGGTTTCGGAGCTACTCGTTCGATCCATTCTTGATACCCCGATTCTACGCTTACGGTCCATTCGGGTATCGGGACTCCAGGTACCACTTTGGCTCGGGCGGGTTCTACACCTATTCCGGTTACGTTTCGGCCCCCATTGTCGTCGAACCGCGCGCTCCTTCCTCGCAGGGCAGAATGGTCAACGGCCAGGGTTACAGCCGCAATCCCTCGTCTCGATCTGCAGGGTCCGTCGACGGTGGTTCGTCCTCGTCGTCCTCGGGCGGGGGTTCCTCATCTGTGAGTTCCTCGACCGTGGGAGATTCCTCATCAGGCGGGAGTTCTACGTCTCGGACTTCGACCGGCCGAACCGCAAGGCCGCGGAATTGAACGTCTCACTCGCGATGCCGATGATTCCGGGGTGGATATCGACGGGAAATCAACTGACCCAGAGAGCGGGACACGGGGATCGAACTCGCAACGTCGGGCAGGAAAAATACGATTTCGGGCCCAGACGGTTTCAGACTCATTTGTGGTAGTGCCCTAAATGGACCCGTATTGGAATCTTCGTGCAAATCCACTTTGGAGCATAGGGGACAATACAGGACTTGGAAGCAATGCGGACCTATTCCAGGAATCATCGTGTGGGATTTCTGGGGTTGAAGAGCCTGTCTTTAGCGACCGCTACGGAACCGGGACCCGTGCCTTCAGTTCCTCAAACCTGTTGAAGACGACGTTGATCCTTGGAGTATCACCATCCAAACTTGCTCCTTCCAGTCGGGTCGACAAACAAGAATCGCTCTCCGTCGGGCGTCCGAGTCAAGTCGACGGGCAGGAATATCGCGGGTTCGATGCCGACTCCGAATCCCGCCACGGAAACAGTCGGGCCTGCTCTCCGCCGCTAAACCCGGAACTCGTCTGGAGTGAAACCGCGTCACTGAAGAAACCCTGAACATACAAGAAGTATATTTCGTCCTGTTCAAGGGACCAGATCGGTGCGAAACCTAAATCGTCCGACACGGACCTGGGCGTATCGCCGGTCATAGGGATACTCGGCTCACAAATATCTATCGGCACACGGACAAATATTCTTGACGACAGCCATCCGTGCCGTCATTCTCAGGGCTTAGAAAACCATTCACCAAAGAGGACTCAATGCGAACAACTATTCTCGCTGTACTGCTCGTCGTGCTCGCGGGTCCGGCCGGGCTCGGTGCCCAGGCCCTGGAATCCGCCGAGCCTTTCAAGGTCGGAACGTTCCAGATCGACGGAGCGACAACCGTAGCCCTCGTGCTGCGGGATGCCCTGATCGTCGACATCGGCGCGGCGAACGCCGAACTGGAGTCGGATTCCACCTACACCCGCCTCGCCATGCCGGCCGACATGCTCGCTCTAATCGGCCAGTACGAGTACGGCCTCAAGTACCGGCTCTACGAGATCGTCAACGACCTCGTCGCCGGGAACCGGCTCTCGGCAGGCGCGCGGGCGGATTACGTCCACGCCGTCGAAGACGTCAGGATCCTTCCGCCGGTCATGTATCCCAGCAAGGTCATGAATGCGGCAGTCAACTTTTACACGCACGCGTGTGAGGGCTGCAGCGAGGATGAACTGCAGGCGCAGACTCTGGAGCGGCAGGAGAACCGGGGCGTACCCTATCTGTTCCTCAAGCCCACGCGTGGCACGGTCATCGGCAGCGGCGATGACATCGTGATGCCCTACGGCCGTGACGAGATCGAATGGGAAGTCGAAATGGCGATCGTATTCGGACGCACGGGCAAGTACATCTCCGCGAGCCGTGCATACGACCACGTGTTCGGCTACATGGTCGCCATGGATATATCCGATCGTGGCGGGCGTCCTCCTGGTGGCTATGGCAGCGGCTCGGACTGGTTCGTCGGTAAGGGCCATGACACGTTCGCGCCCCACGGGCCGTGGATCGTTCCCAAGGAGTTCTACGGCGATCCAATGCAGCGCCTGCATCAGAGCCTGGTCATCGATGGCGTGACCGTCCAGGATGCCAGGGCAGGAGACATGATCCACAACATCCCCGAGCTGATCGAGTACGCGTCGTCGCTCATTACTGTATTCCCTGGCGACGTTCTGCAAAGCGGAACGTCGGGCGGAACCGGCGCCGGTCGCGTCGAGCGCGCGACAGGCTCGGGGTTCCTGCAGGCGGGCGAGACGATCAGTGCCAGCATCGAAGGAATCGGCACGCTGACCCACAGGGTCGTCGCCGAGGAGAGCGTTCCGACCGACCTGTCCGGCGCGCAGCTTCCGCCGGTCGAGTCGTATCGCGGGCGGGACCGCTGACAGGGCGATCGACCCCCAGCCGACCGTAGAGACCTCCAAGTGCGGACAGACACGCTGCCCGGTTGACCCGGGCAGCGTTGTCAAATTAACGAACGCAGCAAGCTTCTTCCCAGAGGGCGCCGACGCCCGCGATCGCTCAACAACCACACGTCAACGCATCCAAATCGGCAAACACTGGCGTTCGGAGGTGGTAATGAGCGGCCCGCGGGGTACGGTCAAGTTAAAGCGAATCCGGCCGTTTTGGGGACTGAATCTGCTGGAGTCGAGACCAGGTATCAATGACTTAGAGGTAGCAGGGGCGGACAAAACGCGTTCAGGAGGTCAACGTCCGCGAACCGGATTTCTGAGGACTTGACTTCGAAAAATTAGGGCAGCGGCACCGTGCCGTGACGAAATTCCTTCCCGGCTACGACGCATCGTTGGTAATATGGCGCACTCGTTAACAGGCAACATGTAAGGAGTCCGGTATGAGAAAACTGATTGTTCCCCTCGTACTTTGCATAATTTCAGTTACAGGCGTGGCCCAGGTCCAATGGAATGACATGCCTCTAAGCCCCGGCACCTTTTCTGATGCCACCACTCCCTACCAGCAGAGCGATTATGAAGTCCTGGTCCCGGCGGGCGTAGGCCTGGAGTTCAAACTGAGCATGAAGGACGGCGATTTCATGGTGTATTCCTGGACGTCCGACGTGACGGACCCGGCTCTGCTGGACGTGGAATTCCACGGTCATACCGAACCCGTTGACGACCAGGGCGACCTGATGTTCTACAAAGTGCACAACGAAGGCCGCGAAAGCGGCACGCTGAAGGCGCCGTTTGACGGAATACATGGCTGGTACCTCAACAACCGCAGTGACAGGGACGTCGTGGTGAAGCTCACTGCGAGCGGTTTTTTCGAAGACGTCGAGTAAACCGTCTCTGTGCCCTGTGAATGGTGTCGGAATCGCTGGCCGTACGCCAGTGCGGAAGTCAGCCGATCCGGGCCGGCTCCGTGTATTATTCGCCCTCCTCCGATGCACACCGTTGATACACACTGTGCGCGGACCTCAAGCCCAGCCGGAAAGTTGCCATTAAGGATGAGATACGCTCAAACGCTCGCCGGCCTCATGGTACATTCGGTGTCAGCCCTTCTCGAATTGAGGAATAACGATAATGTCGATTGAAAGACTTCGGCGATTCTGCAGTCTTAGAACGCTCATGGCGTATTCGATCCTATGGTTGTTGCCGGTCGCCGCAGCGGCGCAGGATGCTGGCGATCCCTCGACTGTTTCTCCGGGATTTCATCGTCTGACCTTGCCGCGTGCGGATGGACCCGTAGTCAACTACTCGATCCTCGTTCCGGATGGCTATTCTCCCTCGACGCCCGTCCCTCTCATTCTTGCATTGCACTTCGGAGGAAACCCGACCGGCGCGGGTGCGAGCGTACTCCAAATTCTGATTGGTCCGGCGCTTAGCGAACTCGGCGCCATTATCGTCGCGCCGGATTCGGTGGGAGGAAATTGGACCACCCCCGAAAACGAGCTCGCTGTGAACGCGTTGCTCGACACGGTCGTGGACCACTATGCAATCGACGAGGAAAAGACTGCGGTTACCGGCTTCAGCATGGGAGGCGCAGGCTCCTGGCATTTTGCGCAGAGTTTTCCGGAACGCTTCAGCGCGGCCATTCCTATCGCCGGCAGACCGCCTGCATCCGCCACCGGTTGGCAGCTTCCGGTATTGGCAATTCATTCCCACGACGACCAAGTTGCACCTTTTGAGCCAACTGAAGCAAGAATCGCGGAACTTCAGAACGCCGGTGCGGACGCGACGCTGATCGCGCTTTCCGGCATCACGCACTACGAAACCCACCGCTTCCAAGATGCATTGCAGCAGGCGGTCCCGTGGTTACGTGAGATTTGGGAGTAAGGCCTTTAGCAGGATGACGGATGGGCGTTTTAAGCAGATACCAACGACTATGGCAGCACTGACAGTGTCGTCGTATGGATCCTGTGTCAATCCGCGCGCGGGGGCTGCCCGGCGCACTGCGTCCAGGATTAGCCTGTCTGTCGCGCCATCGGTTGTGGTTATTCGCTCAGTCAACACGTTCACATGAGCCAAGACTCCGTCGCCCGCGGAAAAGTGACAGGGACCCGGGTCGCAGGAAGAATTGTAGTGAACGAACGGGTGATTCGCGGGTCGAAAACGACGATCTGAGACGGTCCGGGTGTAGGTAGATGCTCACTCTCCCTGGTCGCAGGCGACGATCCGGGCCCGGTCCCTGGCGTAGGGCGTAGTCCCCGCCAGCGTTGGAGCTGTCCATGCGACGGTGTCAAAGATCTCGGCTTCGGCCAGAACTTCGGCGCCGGTCGATGATAGCGTTGCCAGTATCAGGCGCCCGTTTTCATCGACGATGACGGCTTTGTCGGCTGCATAAACCAGGCTCGATCGCCCGAAGCCCCGTTGTTGCCGCGCGATCTCGCCGGCCTCGACCTGTACTCCAATCAGAAACGAAGGGCCGAAGGCTCCGTCGGTGCCGTAGACGTAGTCGCCAATCCGAACCGCCTTGCCAGACATAAGTTCCAGGTGGTTGCTGTAGCAGAGTCCTTCAATGTCGGTGGTGTCGCCATTGCGGTTCAACCGACTGGCCGGGCTGCCAAGGTTGTAGGCCGAGTGTGGTGCCGGATGTCATGTTTAATGTGTGTCGCCGAAAGAACCGTGAAAATCTCGATAAAGAATACATAGGCAGGCAGTTAGGCTCTATCAGATTCTCAACTGCTGTGTAATACCCTAGTGGTCCCCGTCAAACAGACTGTAACTTATCGAGCTTCTTTCGGGCACGTTGAACTTTTTCAAGAATATCGGAAGCCGTTGCGGTCCAAATGAAGGGCTTCGGGTTCTGATTGTGACCCCCGACATATTCCTCCACGGCCTGGATTAGCTCAGGAACCGAATGGAAAACCCCGCGCCGAAGCCGTTGTTCGGAAAGATCCCGGAAGAAGCG
The DNA here is from genome assembly GCA_965263045.1 of Terriglobia bacterium. Classification (GTDB taxonomy): domain Bacteria; phylum Acidobacteriota; class Terriglobia; order 20CM-2-55-15; family 20CM-2-55-15. Next base: position 215,701 of record CBDHGK010000041.1, on the reverse strand, counting down.
TTCGACCATGTTCAGCCAGGATGCACTGGTCGGTGTGAAGTGCACATGAAAGCGCGTGTTGCGCTTCAACCAGTTGACGACTTTCTGATGTTTGTGCGTGGCGTAGTTGTCGCAAATGATATGGATCTGTTTGTCTTTCGGCACGGAACGTTTGATCTGATTGAGAAACCGGATCCATTCCTGATGACGATGCTTCGGCATACAGGTCCCGATAATCGAGCCGTCCAGCGTATTGAGCGCGGCGAACATCGTGGTCGTCCCGTTGCGTTTGTAGTCGTGGGTGAGGGTGCCGCACCGCCCCTTCTTCAGAGGTAACCCGGGTTGCGTGCGGTCCAGGGCCTGCATCTGGCTCTTCTCATCGCAGGACAAAACAATGGCGTTTTCCGGAGGGTTCAGATACAAACCGACCACATCCTCCAACTTCTCGACAAATTGTTTGTCGTTGGAAAGTTTGAAGGTGCGTGCCAGATGAGGCTTCAAGCCATGAGCCCGCCAGATTCTCCCTACCGTGGACTCGCTGACGCCGGTTGCCCTGGCCATCAAGGACCGGCTCCAGTGCGTGGCGTTCGGAGGCTTCCCTTCGACCGTCTTCTTCACGATCCGGGCCCGCTTCCGGCGGCCGATCGAGGGAATCCGTCCACTGCGGGAAGCGTCCTTTTCGATTCCCCCGAGGCCATCTTCAACGAAACGATCGCGCCAACGTCCGGCCTTTTGACGAGTGATGTCCAACTTGGCAGCGATCTCCTGATTGTCCAGACCCCCGGCGGCCAGCAAGACAATTCGAGATCGTTCCGCCAACCGGACCGCCACACTGCGGCTTCGGCTCAGTCGCTCCAGTTCCTTCCGCACAGGAATGTCCAATTTAATCGTCGGTGCTCTCCTCATATATACTCAGACGTAGGAAAGCTGAATAAGTTACATTAACTGTGACGGACTACACTAGCAGCCCGTGGCATAAGTCTTAAGGGCCGCGTTACGGCCAAACGGGGCCGGATTCTAGGAGGCGACGACACTGCAATGCTCCTTCATTGCGAGGAGTTGGCGACAACGAAGACGGCCCCGTTTCGCCGTAACCCTCTGGGCGCGGGGGGTTCGGGCCGCAGGCTTTGTCCCTCGTCGATCACGATGAAAAACCATCGTTCCGCTCCTCGCTTCGCGCCTGCGACCCGAAGACCCCTCCGCGCGACCCTTAAGACTTATGCCACGGGCTGCTAGCCATGCACCCTCATTCAAGAGACCTTGTTGCATGGATCATCCCGAAGGATGTCTTATCATTGTGTTTTTCAACACCGGGGATAACTTAGATGCCACATAAGTTCAACGCAGCCCGACGGCACAAGTTTGATAAGGCGCAGTACCGGGTGATCAACTGGGCAGAATATAACGAGAGCCTGCGCCAGCGGGGTGATCTGACGATTTGGGTCAGTGATGAGGCTCAAAGTGTGTGGCGCGCGCCGCGCCGCACGTCACGGGGTGGCCAGCGGAGATACTCGGATCTGGCGATCGAGACATGCCTGACGCTGCGCACGGCGTATCGGCTTGGGTTGCGACAAACGCAGGGACTTATGGGATCCATCGGCACGCTCATGGGGCTGGACATACGGGTGCCGGATTACTCCACACTGTCGCGTCGCGCAAATGGCTTGAGCATCGCTCAGGTGATGAGGCAAGCCGGATCTGTGCCTGTCCATCTGGTGGTGGACAGTACCGGCCTCAAGATCTTCGGCGAAGGGGAATGGCTCGCGCAGAAGCATAAGATCAAGGGAATACGCCGCCGCTGGCGCAAACTCCACCTCGGACTGGACCTCCATAGCGGTGCGATTGTTTGCGCCAATCTGACTCACGATGACGTTGGAGACAGCACCGCCTTGCCCGGGCTCCTGGATCAACTCGATGCCCCTGTCACGGGCTTTCTGGCGGACGGCGCCTATGATGGAGCGTCCACACGGGATCTGCTGAGGGAACGGTATGGGGAGACCCTGGATGTGGTTATACCGCCGCCAAAGAACGCAGTGATCCGCCCGCAATCGGCGCGGGATCCAACCGTTCGGGATCGCCATATTGCCCAGATCCGCAGCAACGGCCGCATGGCCTGGCAAGTGGCCACAGGGTACAACCAGCGCAGCCGGATAGAAACGCAGATCGGCCGGTGGAAGAGCGTCATCGGCCCCAGACTCAGATCCCGCAGCTTCTCCAGGCAGATCACGGAGATCCAGGTCGGCCAGAAAGTCCTGAACACAATGACCGCACTCGGACGGCCTGTGTTCGAACGTATCGCCTGACGCTACCGCTTGGGAAAGGGCGAATTCCATCTCCGCCCCGATCCATGCAACAACGCTGGTGAGTACCTTCGGTACAGAACCGACCTGCCACCCCGGCTCAGCGAGCTCGTAATCCTCTTGACGGCACGGCGGTGGACGCAACAGTACGAATGGTATGTGCATCGTCCCTTCGCCATCGACGCCGGATTGAGCCCCGCCACAATTGGGGCCATTGCCGAAGGCCGCCGCCCACCGGACATGGCGGATGATGAGGCAGTCCTGTATGCGTTGTTCACCGAACTGAACGAAACGCAAGGTGTCAGCGATGCCACCTACCGCGGGGCCGTTCAGGCGTTCGGCGAATCCGGCGTCATCGACGCCGTCGGAATCATCGGCTATTACTCACTGCTCGCGATGGTCATGAATACGGCCCGCACACCGCTACCGACGGGTGTGGACCTTCCTTTGGCGCCATTTCAGTAGCTTTCACGGGCGGACTGGTGAAGATCCGGGCTTCGGGACGGTGACCTGCATCGACGGAAAGCGCGCTGTCGGAATCGTAAAATGTGAGAATTCGGTCAACCCTCGGAACTAACGGGCAGCCAGGACGGCACATCTTTTTTGGGTCGAGCGTGTCGTATTGCGTGCGTCGGGAAACTTTTCTCGATATGATCGACTACTTGCGGCGGTCGCTGGTCCGGGGTTCGGACCGCTTTGCGGCCGACCGGCCCGTGGTTTAAGTCCGACACAGACTGCAGGTGCGCTCTCGGAGCACACAATAATGTACCGTCTGTAACCGGCTCTGCAGCTGAACGCCACTTTAACCACAGGCGGCTATCCCACCTTTCCAAGGAGAGAAGATGAGCATCATATCGTTGAACGTGAACGGCGAGCCACACACGCTGGATATCGACACTTCGACTCCCCTGCTCTATATCCTGCGCAATTCGCTCGGTTTTGAGGGCCCGCGCTTTGGTTGCGGACTGGGCCAGTGCGGAGCATGTACTGTCATTGTAGATGGAGAGGCGGTTCGCTCCTGCATCACACCGACCTCCGTCATGGGTGGGGACAGAGAGATCACGACCCTTGAGGGAATTGCCGAAAATGGCGAACTGCACCCCCTGCAGGAGGCCTGGATCGAGGTGCAGGTGCCGCAGTGCGGATTCTGCCAGAACGGTCAGATCATGACCGCCAAGGCGCTGCTCGACAAGAATCCGAATCCGACCGACTCGGAGATCCGAGAGGGGATGAACGACACGCTCTGTCGCTGCATGACGTACTACCGCATTCAGGCTGCGATCAAGCGCGCCGCCGGATCAACGGCCGCCATTGGGCCGGATTCGAGCAAGGAGGTGGTCGCATGACGTCGTTCACGAACGTTCCGAAAGAAGTCGAAGAAGTCCTGGAGAGGGCAAACCCGACGACGTCCCGGCGGAGCTTCCTGAAGACTTCGGGTTTGTTTGTCGTCAGCATTGGCACGGGGGCAGTAACGGGTGCCGGCGGGCTCGCAGCCGTTCGGGGAGAGACCGGCGTGCCGCAGGGCGGAGGTCTTTATCCCGACCCCGATTTCCACCAGCTTGATTCGTGGATCGTCATCCATGAAGACAACACCGCGACTTTTTACGTTGGAAAAACGGATGGAGGTCAAGGCACAGGAACTGCCTTAAGGCAGATGATGTGCGATGAGCTCGACATGGCATTTAACCAGACCAGCCTCATCATGGGCCAAACCGATTCGACCGTCGATCAGGGCGGCTCGGGCGGTTCCGATGCGATCCAGACCGATGGCTGGCCGATTCGGCGGGTTTCTGCCGAGGCCCGGCGCGTGTTGCTCGAACTGGCCTCTGAGCGCCTCGGCGTGCCTGTGGACGGGCTCGCCGTCAACGAAGCCGTCATCAGCGTCAACGCAGATTCTTCCCGGCGCGTGACCTATGGAGAACTGGTGGGCGGAGGCCGGTTCAACGTGACTCTCACCGGGGATAGAATCAATGACACCACCGGTGTGGCCCAGGTGAAGCCGGTGCAGGACCTCAAGATCGTCGGCCAGTCGCTCAAACGCTACGACATTCCCCCCAAGGTGGACGGAACCCTTAAATGGGCGGTGGGCGTGAGCCTCCCCGACATGGTCCATGCGCGGAACGTCCGACCGCCGGTGGTGGGCGCCACGCTGGTCAGTATCGACGAGTCTTCGGTTCGCGACATCCCGGGATTCGTTCAGGTCGTGAGCCGGGGAAACTACGTGGCCGTTATCTGTGAAGGGGAACAAGAGGCGATCCTGGCGGCCGGGCGGCTCGAGGTCAACTGGCGGAATCCGGAGAGCCCACCGCTTCCGGGCTCGGAAAACCTGTTCAACTACATGCGCAATACCGAGCCCTCATCGCTCACCCAGACCTCAGTGCCGCATGTGGAGGGCGACCCGGACGGCGCCTTGGCCGGCGCAGCTCAGGTCGTCGAGGCGGGTTTTGAAGTGCCTTACCAGGGGCACACGTCCATCGGTCCGGCCCATGCGCTGGCCGACCCGTCCAACGGCCAGATGACGATCTACTCCAATGATATGAAGGCCTACGGCTTGCGCAACGGTGTGGCTGAATTTCTCGATATGCCGCGGGACCAGGTCCGTGTCGTCTGGATGGATGGGCCCCAGTTGTACGGCCGCACGGCCGCCGACGACGCGGGATTTGAGGCCGCTTTTCTGGCCAAGGAGCTCGGCCGGCCCGTTCGAGTCCAGTGGTCGCGGCACGAGGAAACGGCCTGGGATACCAAGGGTCCGGCGTTTACATTTGATTTGCGCGGAGGACTGGACGCAAATGGCAACGTGACCGCCCTGGAATACCGGGCCCGTGTCGCCGACTACGCTCACGTCGGTTACAACGAGCCCGACACGGTCCTGATCGCGCAGCTCATGGGACGCCGGCCCCAACGGATCGCCCCCGGCGGCGCGAATACACCCCAAGAAATGTATATCATTCCAAACCGGCGACGGGAGACCCACGTGGTACCGATGCCGGTGTCGTTTGAGACGCCGCTGCGTACCGGCAACCTCCGGGATCCCAATGGCCCACAGACGACTTTTGCCGGCGAGTCCTTCATCGATGAACTGGCAATGGCCGCCGGAGCCGACCCGGTCGATTTCCGGTTGAAGCTCCTCGCCGACGACTCCGATGATGCGATTTACCGACGGGCGCGGTCAATTGCCGTAGTCCAGGAGGCCGCCCAGGCCTACGGTTGGGACACGCGTGTTTCGCCCAATCCAGTAGGTACCGACAGAATACTGACGGGCCGCGGAATTGCGTACTGTTACCGCAGTTCAACGATCATCGCAACCATTGCCGAGGTCGAAGTCGATCGCGAAACCGGCCATATCTGGGTGAAACGGATGGTGTGTGCCCAGGACTGTGGCCTGGTGATCAATCCCGACGGTATGCGGAACACGATCGAGGGCAACCTGCTTCACGCCTTGAGCCGCGCTCTCTGCGAGGAATTGCAATTCGATACGGAAAAGGTGACCAGCGTGGATTGGAACACGCATCCCACGCTCAGGCACTCCGACGCTCCCGAGCAGATCGACATCGTGCTCGTGAATGGGGACCCCAACCCGGATCGGGCAGACTTGCCGCACTATGGTGCGGGCGAGGCATCACACAAACCGGTGATTGCGGCGGTCGCCAACGCCGTATACGACGCCACCGGCGTCCGGCTCCGTCGAGTTCCCTTCAGAGATGCCCGGGTGCGTGAAGCGCTGCGGGCTGCGGGGGTCTAAGGCGCGTCCGCTATTCCAGGTTGGAGCTGACGATTGAAGAATGCCTCCGGTCGTTCAGACACGAAGTCTGAACGGTCGGAGGTGTTTTTGTTACCCTGATGGCGCGTTCGAGAGCGTCGCGGCCAGGTTGAAACGGGCGGGTCGTTCCGACGATGACCGGGGCTGGGGCAATGCAGTTCCGACTGAGGTTGTTATCGGCGACGGCCGCGCCGTTCTTCCGCTAGTTTTTCCTCGGCGTTTTCCTGGAGTCCACGCATCCATTCTGCGAAATCGTCGGGCGCCACGAAGGGATGAGGAGTGCCCGGTTCCCGTGCTGTCAATAGAGCCTGACGTTCAAAGATTCTCGCCGGTCCAGGATGGTTCGTAATATTGACTTCGATACCCTCCATCTCACGAATCCTTTCGACGCTTTCCAGATACATTTCGGTCCGTTCCAGGCCGCTGAAATTCAGTCCCATACCGCCGAACATAAAAGCCTTGTGGGTTTGCTCTCCGTCCCGCACGTCGAATGCGATCGATACGACGCCGGGTGTGTGTCCGGGCGTAACGTAGAACTGCAGCGTCGTGTCTCCGAGCGTGATCGCGTCACCGTCATCAATGACGAGGTCCTCGGGCGCGTCCCCCACCATTGCCCAGTCCCCGGCCGCCATTCCGATTCGGGCTTCCGACGTCCGTTGGATGGTGCCCAAACCTCCGGCGTGATCCTGGTGGCCGTGGGTGGCGATGACGTACTCGATGTTGCCCGGGTCGAAGCCAAGCTTGCGGACGTTCTCGAGGGCGCCATCGGCGAATGTGCCGTACAGAGAATCCAGCATGATCAGGCCATCGCTGGTGGTCACCAGATAGGCGCTCACCCAGTCCATCCCGATGTAGTAGAGGTTGTCGAATATCTTGAACGGTTCGACCACCTGCCGGTTGGTCTGGGCCGTTGTCCGGGCTGGAAATGCCTTCAGGAGCGGAATCAACGTGACGAGTAAAAGACAGGAGTAGAACAGTTCTGAAAGACTTCATTGGACTCGGGGCTTCAGTGGGTCATCGCGTAGACCACGATATTAATTCCCAGGCGCAGGGCTTCCGTCGTGGGAGCCAGAGGGAATCTCCCTTCGTCGATGTGTTCCCAGAAATCCCCCAGATCGTTGTTGTAGCAGATGATGACCTGCAGGTTTCCCCGCTCGTCTTCGAAACCGTAAAACACCGGAGGCGCACCGTAGTTGTAGGGTGATTGAACGTAGAGACTGTTGATTTCGTAATAGGTGTTGAGCAGGGGATGGGAGTCGTTCACCACCTGCATTTCCTTTTCGGGGAAGACACGCTTCATCTGTTCGTACATGATCTGGAAGTGGCGCTGGCCGTCGAAGTCGTCGAGCATGACGATGCCGCCCCGATCGACGTATTCACGGAAATTCTTCACTTCCAGGTCTGTCAGCCACATCATTCCGGGTTCTGAAATGTAGCCGAAAGGGTAATCGAATATTTCGTCGCTGGAAATGTCGACGATCCGGTAGGACATCGCATCCACGTTCACACCGGTGGCTTCGCTCATGACCTGATTGATGTGTTCTTCAGCAGCGGGATAGTCGTGCGCCCAGCCGCCGTTTCCATCTCTGGGCTGCCACCGGGCGAAGATGAACTCGGTGTCGGAGGGATCGTTCTGGTAGATGCCGAAACCCCCGAATCCGCCGAATCGCCCGCCGAACTGGCCGAGGGCAACCCCCGCAGTGAGGACGAGGCAGAGAATGACAAGACTCTGGTAGGCCGATCGCATGGGAAACATTCTCATCGGAATTCCAGGTGCAGTCTAGTCAATTCGAAATATAAGGTAGTTCTGGACTCATGCACGATCGGGATTCCAGGTGGATTCACTCGTGCCGGGATCAATTCCGAAAGATTTCAACAGAATCGCGATCAGCCCGATTATCCTTAGAGAGAGCGAATCTATCAGTTGAGGCAGGCACATGTTGAGTACTTCAGGCGTAATCGTTGCCGTTTTCGGGATATTGATTTTCGCGGCCTCTTGCTGGGGAGTAGCCGCTCCTCGGCGTCTCCTTCGCACCGTCGAGGGGATGATGGCTTCGGGTATTGGAATGCCGTTCGCCGTCGGCGTACGACTCATTCTGGGTGCGGCGTTGATCGCGGCCGCACCCGGGTCATTGACACCGAGGATATTCGTTATTGTCGGCGGGTTCAGCATAACCGCGGCGGTCGTGCTCCCGTTCATCGGACGAGAGAATGTGTCCAGACTGGTCCAGTGGCTGGAAATTTGGCCCTCCTATGTCCTTCGATCCTGGCTCGTTTTCGGCGCTCTGTTCGGGGCGTATCTGGCCTACGCCGTCGATTGGACCATCGCAGAAGTCATGTAATCCGCATCGAGTGAAGCATGCGGCGCAGTTCGGACGTGTTGCCGGTCAGGATCTTGCGGGCCAGTTCCCGATCCGGATAGTGGCGCATCAGCAACCGGGATCCTGCGTAGACCAGGGAAATGTGCATTTGAAGCTTGTAGTAGGCCAGTCGCCTTTCGTCCAGATCCTTGCGAGCGAGGCAGTCGTAGTCCTCCGCCGGGAACCGCCATTTCAGAAACGTGTGCTCGCATTCAAGGTCCCCGAACCCGAGACCTTCGATGTCGACAAGGTAGACCGCGCGGTCTGATTCTCGAACGAGTACGTGGCTCGGATCGAGTTCACCGTGAAGGAGTCGGTACGTCTCGCGGGGCTTGACAGTTGCCCGAAGTGCCCCGAGAGCATCTCGAATGCGGTCATGGTTTTCGGTGATGAAGGTTTCCGTCAGAGCGGCCGCTCTCAGTTCGACCAGGGATGCATCGAACGATTCATCCAGCGGCGTGCAGCGGGGTGGCCCCGATATCTGCACGCCGCCCGGGAAGCCACGCTCGACTTCATGTAATACAAGGACCTGTCGCGCGAATTCGCGGAGCACACCGGCTCTCGCCCCGGCTGATTTCCCCACACGAAACCGGTTGTAGTCGCGTCCCTCGACGTACTCGATGAATGCGAAATGATGACCGGAATCGAGTTGACCGAAGTGGTGAATTCGGGGGACGTTGATGTCCAGGCCTAAGAGGTAATCTGTGTGCGCACGGAAGGCGTGTGGCGCAACGGTGTCGGAGTGGGCCTCTTCGAATTTGGCTGTTTCTCGTTCTGAAAAATAGCTGACTTCGCGAGCCCAGACGATGAGGAGGCACCGGATCACGGGCCGTCGAATGTGAACGTCGAACGTTTGCTTGTGGGCGCCTCGGACGAATCTGTCGAGCCTGTCGACTTCACATCTGGATCCGAAGCAAGTCCGTGCCTGCGACAGGACTTCTTGCGGACTTACTGCAGGGTTCGCCGTCACTTATGCCTGATGGACGATGGCAGGATTCGAATGATTTCGCGCAGGTCAGAAACTGTGAAGTCTGAAAACTCCCGGTTCACGCCGTGCATGTCCATCAATCGCCACGGGCTGCTAGCCGGGGATGTCAAAGTCCCGCGTTTCTGTTTGGAAGGCGCCGAGATCGGTCCCGACGAGATAGAGGCGTCCCTCGTGATAAACCGCGCTGGTGGCCCATCCGGGCAGATCGTCCGCAATGACAGTCCAGGCGTGTCCTTCGCGATTCAGGAGGTAGCCTGCGGGCCGAGCGGGCACCAACAGCAGCGTTGATTGATCGGGCGTTCCGGTGACACGCCGGGGCGGAGAGTCCAGAAGCCATTCGCCGGAATCTTCGAGAATGACATCGGGGGACTGCTCCGGGTCCCAGGCCGACAGGAGCCGTTTCCGCCCGGTGGATCCGTCGAACCAGAGGGTCATGTCGTCTACGCCGATGGGTCCGGCCACCGGGCACGCGTCGATCTGCCAGATCGGCGGGCTGACGGGCGTCGGCTCTCCAAACTGACCGTCGCCAGTGCCCACGACCCTGAATGGATCCCGGTAGCCGGCCGCCGTTGTATTCCTGAAGTCGACCACGAGACCGCCATCGGCTTCGACATTAATATCGGGAAGACAGCAACCGCATACGGAACTCTCCTGCGATCCGGTCAGATTCTGCTCAGTGACGACGCCGTTTTCGATGCGGGCGTAGTAGAGGTCCGCCGGTTCCTCGAGGCCCTCTTCCGCGATCCGCGGATCGAGCCAGACGGCATGCAGGACACCATCGGGACTGAAGGCAATATCCGGAAACTCCTGCAGCGCGTCCCCATCATCCTGATTCAGTCGCACCGGCTGGGAAAAGCTCGCGCCTCCGTCGGTAGATGTCGCCACCCGGATGTCGAAGAACTCGTCGGTCCAGGCCAGAGCGACGGCTCCGTCGGGTCCAAGCGCAATGGCGGGCCGCATTTCGTCAATCGGAATCGAATGCAGCGGTAGGTCGGCGTTCACCCGGACGGGGTCGGAGAACATGTTGTCCTCGGTTGTTCTAAGGAAGAGGTCGAAGCCTTCGAAAAAGCCCCCCTCCCTTCTCACGGTCCATGCCATCAGCAGTTCGCCATCCGGCGTCGCTGTGAGCTGAGGCAGGTCCACTTCACCCAGGTCGGGTATCGAAACCGGTTCTGTCGGGACCGGCTCCGCACAACTTACAATGGCAGCCATACAAAACGAGAGTAAGACTGCTCCGTACGCGATTCGTTTCATGAAATCGGACGCTCCTACCTTTGGTCGAGTCTTCGCCTAGGGGTTACTGCTTCAACCACGATATCCCATGCCCCGACCGTGGGCCAGTATTCCCGCACACGAGCCCAGATTTTTCGATGTTTTCATCGTGAACCTGTTGCACGCTGCGAGGTGACTGACTTGTTGCAATTATGCTACGGGAACAACCGCCGCCAGGACCCGGGTTGCGATCGCAAAATAGATGGCCAGTCCTGCAATATCGGCCACCGACGTGATCAGCGGACTGCTGGCCACGGCGGGGTCGATACCGAATTTGGTCAGCAGGAACGGGACGATGACTCCGATCAGGTTGGACACAAGAACGACGAGAAACATCGCCAGGGCAACGACGACGGCGACTTCGGCATCGCCCTGAAACAGACCGAGGAGCCATGCCGACAGTCCCATGGTCGCACCCAGGATAGCGCCGACGGCGACTTCCTTCAGCAGAATGGGCAACCACCGGGAGCGGTCCACATCTCCGGTTGCCAACGCTCTCACCACCAGAGTGGCCGATTGCGCCCCTGCATTTCCTCCGCTGCCCATCAGCAAGGGTATGAAAAAGGCCAGTGAAATCAGCGCCGCAAGCGTTTCTTCGTACGCAGCGATCACTCCGGCCGCTCCCAGGTTGACGACGACGAGCGCCAGCAGCCATGGAATCCGCTTCCTGAAAAGCGAAAGGACACCGGCCTCGGAGTAGCTGATCTTCAGGGGTTCGACCGCGGCGGACAACTGGAAGTCCTCGGTCGCTTCCTCTTCGGCGACATCGAGGACATCGTCTGCGGTCACGATGCCGATCAGAACATCGTCGGCACCCACCACCGGCAGCACGAACAAGTCATACTTACCCATCTTTCGCACGGCTTCCTCGCGGTCGTCGTAAGGGGATAAGGTGACGGCTTCGTGTTCGAGCAGTGTTTCCACTGTTTCATTCAATTCGGCGAGGATCAATCGGGGCAGCTCCACGCTGTCGAGAAACTTCCAGTGCGCGTCGGTGACGTAGATCGTTGTGACCACCTCGCGATCGCGGCCTCGCACCCGTATGTGCCGCAGGGCCTGTTCGATGGTCCAATCGGGCCGAATCGCGACGTATTCGGGCGTCATCAATCGGCCGACGCTTTCATCCGGATAGCTCAGGAGCAAGCGCGCGGCTGCCAGGTCGGCGGGACTCAACAGGTTGAGCAATCGCTGAACGACGCGGTCGGGCAATTCCTCGAACAGGCGTGTCCGATCGTCCGGTTCCAGGTTGGTGATCAGACGCCGGATTTCATCGGTATCGAGTTCTGCCAGCAGGGCGTGCTGGGCTTCGCCGTCGAGGTGTGAAAAAACCTCGCCCGAAAGATTTCGTGTGAGCAGACGGAAGAGCAGCAGGCGGTCGGGGCTGTCGCGTTCGAGCACCAGTTCTGCAAGCTCGGGGGCGGGCCAATCGGCGACAGCGGCCTTGAGCTCACTCCATTGGCGTCGATCGACCAATTCTTCGACATCGACTCTAATATTGGGACGCGTCATCAAATCGGCTGACTATTGAAGGATGACCTCGAATCCTTCGAACTCCGGGTGTCCGAGGTAGGTGCCTTCCGGGGCCCGCGCCTGTCCATGCGCTTTCTTAAAAGCTTCGGAATTGGTCCAGTCCTCGAACGCCTTGTGGGAGTCCCACGTGGAGTGTGACGCATAGAGCGTCGACTGTTCGTCCGCCGGTCCTTTCAGGAGGCTGAAATTGCGAAAGCCGGAGACCTCGTCGAGATACGACTGGCGGTTTTTCCAGAGGTTTTCGAAGTCTTGCTCGTGACCGGGTGCGATCCGGAAACGGTTCATTGCGATAAACATAGAGGCGATCTCCTCAACGATTGAGACGGGTTCTTAGACCTAAGATAAAAGCCCGGGATCAGCGATCAGATGGGCTCCATAGCGCTTCCTTTCCCGGAATGGCCAACCCCTTAGAGGAACACTTTTGAGGCGATCATTCAATCTGTTATGGTAACTTTCCGTATCCTTTATTCGTATTGGTTTGGAAAAGGCGGCCGGACAGCAATCCTTTTACCTTCTCTTAACAACCGGAGGTCCAGGTAATCGTCAAAAGCTCTGCCAGTCTCGATCTCTAAAGAGGATTCCCCATACGATGAAAAGAAGCCTGAAAGTCACACTCGGCGTTGTCATTGCCCTCACCGTGGCCGGTGTCGCCGGGATCACCCTGCTCGGCGAAGCCGAAGAAGAATACGAGTTCTTCACCGCCGACGTTGCGCGTGGAACCATCCAGAACACCGTCAGTGCGACGGGCACAGTCGAAGCCGTTCTCACCGTGCAGGTGGGCTCGCAGGTATCGGGCCAAATACAGACCTTGTACGCCGACTTCAATTCGGTCGTCAGCGCAGATCAGTTGTTGGCCAAGCTTGACCCCAGAAACTTCGAAGCCCAGCTGGAGAACTCCCGGGCCAGTCTGGTTTCGGCCGAGGCCCGTGTACGCACCGCCGAAGCCGATCTGACCAACGCGCGGGCCAGCCTTGAGAGTGCCTTGGCCAGCCTGGAAGCCGCACGCGTTGAATCCGAAAGAGCGGGTATTCTCTACGAACGTTCGGAGGAACTGGCCAGAACCGACTTGCTTTCGCAGACCGACCTGGAAAACTCCCGGGCGACGGCCCAGGCTGGGGCCGCGCGCCTGGCCCAGGCCGGGGCTGCCATCGAGCAGGCCGAAGCTCAGATAATTTCGCGTCAGGCCGGCCTGGAGCAGGCTATCGCACAGGTGTTCCAGTCTGAGGCCGACGTGAATCGTGCCGAGATCAATCTGGAATATACCGACATCAAGTCACCGGTCGACGGTGTTGTGATTTCCCGAGAAGTCGACGTCGGCCAGACCGTGGCCGCCAGCATGTCGGCGCCGACGCTTTTCATGATTGCCAACGACCTGGGCCGAATGCGGGTGAACGCCAGCATCGACGAAGCCGATATTGGGAAACTGGCACAGACGAACAGAGTCGAATTCACCGTCGATGCGTTTCCGAATGAGCGATTTCGGGGTCAAATCGAAGAGATTCGTCTCAATCCCCAGACCGTTCAAAACGTCGTGACCTACAACGTCATCGTGGGCGTTTCCAATCAAGATTTGAAGTTGAAGCCGGGCATGACGGCCAACATCAGCGTGACCGTCGACCGCCGGGACGACGCCCTGGGTATTCCCAATGCGGCCTTGCGTTACAACCCGCCCGACGTCGATCCCGCCCAACTGCCACAGATGCGCCGAGGCGGTCGAGGCGGAGGAGGTGGGCCGGGCCGTGACCTTGACGCTTCAGCCGATCGGGGTTCGGAGACCGAGATTGTTCGCCCGAAAACGGCTCCAGGCGCCGACGAAGCCGCAGCCGTTCGACGCCAGGTATCGCGGGACAACCCCGCAGGCGGTGTTGCCGGTGGCGTCGGCCCCGATCGCCCTCAACGTGGCCCGGCCGATGGTCCCGGTCTTGGTGAAGGCCGCGGTGGAGGGCGTGGGGATCGCGCAGGCCGCGGCGTTCCCGACGGTGAACGCGGGCGACCCGAGGGCTTTTCCGGAGGAGGTGTCCGGGCCCAGGCTGTGGACCCTGTACCGGGGGCGGCGCCGGGTCAGCTCTGGGATGCCGGCGAGAAAATTCGTTTCCAGGATGTTGCGCCGCCGCCCCCGCGCCCGGGTCGTGTGTGGGTATTGAGTGCTCAAAGCGTACCGGAAATGCGGAACGTCATGTTGGGGATCACTGATGGGTCCCGGACGGAAGTCATTGCCGGTGACCTCGAAGCGGGCGACGCCCTGATTGTCGGTGACTCGTCCCAGGGGGCAGACCCGGCTGATGCGCGCCGGGGGTCGGTGTTCGGTGGTTTCGGTGGGGGGTTCGGCGGCCGGAGGGGTTTCCGTTAAGTGGCGTCGGTATCCGAACCAACAGTGGCGGAGAACTCCTCAGAACCCGGCCCGGGGGCGACGCCGTAATCTGCCTCGAACGCGTCCACAAGATCTATACAATGGGCGACATCGGGGTCCATGCGCTTCGCGGCGTATCCCTGACGGTCGGGCGTGGAGAGTTCGTTGCGATCATGGGACCATCGGGTTCGGGCAAGTCGACGATGATGAACATCATCGGGTGTCTCGATCACGCCACGCGTGGATCCTACATGATCGACGGCCTCGACGTGGCCGAAATTTCCCGAGCCAATCTGGCCGACATCCGGAACCAGAAAGTCGGCTTTGTTTTCCAGAGCTTCAATCTGGTTTCGCGGACCTCCGCGATTGAAAATGTCGAACTGCCGCTGATTTATGCCGGAGTGAGCGCCCGCGAGCGGGCTGAGCGCGCCCGGGAGGCCCTGGCCATCGTGGGTCTGTCAGACAAAGAAAGGAACCTTCCGAATCAGCTCTCGGGCGGTCAGCAGCAACGAGTCGCGATCGCACGTGCCCTGGTCAACAATCCTGCCATCATCCTTGCGGATGAGCCGACCGGTGCGCTGGACTCGCGGACTTCGATAGAGCTGATGGCCGTGTTTCAGAAACTGAACGAGGAACGGGCCATGACGGTCATTGTCGTGACCCATGAGACAGACATCGCCGATTATGCGAAGCGCGTGGTTTTGTTCCAGGATGGCCGGATACGAAAGGATTATCCGGTAGAGAGTCGCCGCAATGCGGGAGAGGTGCTGCTCCAGCTTCCGGAAGACGCGGAGGACGACGAATGAGATCGATCGCGATACTTCGAATCGCTTTCTGGGCACTCGGGCGAAACAAGATGCGGTCGGCCCTGACGATGCTCGGAATTATTATCGGCGTCGGGGCCGTCATCGCAATGGTCTCCATTGGTCAGGGTGCGCAAGCCATGGTTCAGGACCAGATGCAGAGTATGGGAACCAACGTCATGTACGTTTTTCCAAGTGGAAATCGTGGGGCCGGAGGCGCCCGGCTGAGTACCAGCCAGGGTGGCGGGCTGACGGCTGGGGACGTCAATGCGATTCTGGCGGAGATCCCGATTATCCAGGCGGCAACTCCGATCGTCAACGCAAACGGTCAGCTGGTTTTCGGAAACCAGAACTGGTATGCACATGTGAGGGGTACAAACGAGCAATACCCCGCGATCCGCGATTGGGCCGTCGCCGACGGGGAATTCTTCGGTGAAGGGGAAATCGTTGCTGCCTCCCGTGTCATTGTCATCGGAAAGTCCGTCGCCGACGCCCTTTTCGAGGGAGTGAGCCCGATCGGGCAAACCGTACGACTGCGGAATCTCCCGTTCCGCGTGATCGGGGTGCTTGAAGAGCGGGGCCAGACCGGGATGGGGCAGGATCAGGACGATACGGTGTTGATGCCGTACACGGCAACCCAGAAGAAGCTGCTGGGTCAATCGATCCCTCGGATCAATCAGGTTATGCTCAGGACCGTCAGCCAGAGCGCCACCCCCGTTGCCGAGACCCTGATTACCGAACTGCTCCAGCAGCGCCACAACATTGGCCCGGGTCAGGAAGACGATTTCAGAATCGGCAACCTGACTGAAATCGCTGACGCCGCCGAACAGACCACTCTGATAATGACGTTGTTGTTGGGTAGCATTGCCGCGATTTCCCTCCTGGTTGGGGGAATCGGGATTATGAACATTATGCTGGTGTCGGTCACCGAGAGAACCCGTGAGATTGGTATCCGCATGGCCGTTGGATCGCGCCCCAGCTACATCCGACTTCAGTTTCTGGCCGAGTCCATCATTCTCAGCATGGCGGGCGGGCTGATTGGCGTCCTGCTGGGAAGCGGATTGTCTTACGTCGTCGGCGAGTTCCTTGGATGGTCGACGCTCGTATCTGTGGCTTCGGTATCGATCTCGTTCGGCTTTGCTGCGGCCGTCGGCGTATTTTTCGGCTACTATCCGGCACATAAGGCTGCCGGACTGGATCCGATCGACGCTCTGCGTTACGAATAAGCGCGTGATCCGGCGCAATGTCCCAGGCCCCCGATCGCGAAACCCGCTCTCCGAATTAGTCCAATCCGAATATTGATTCGCGTCTGCCGATCTGCGGGCAGGTTAACCTATGGGTATGTTCACCGAACCTCCAACGACTCGCCTTGACCTGAGCTTTGGTTTCCTGGCGATTCGCGTTCGTGTCCATCCCATGTTCTGGATTATCGTTTTTGCGCTGGGATGGAACTTGCCATTGGTGGAACAATTGTTATGGGTCGGTGTCGTGTTTGTCTCTATCCTCGCCCATGAATTGGGGCATGTTTCCAGTGCGCTGTATTTCGGGCGGCGCTCACGCGTCATTCTCTACAGCATGGGAGGACTTACGATCCCGGATGCCCACAGTTCACCGCTGAAAGGATGGCGCCACGCCATTGTCGCTTTCAGCGGACCCACGGCCGGTTTTCTACTGGCTCTGCTGGCCTACCTGACGGTACCACTGATGGGCTCGACTTCGACCGGGCTCGTTGGAGCGTTGTATTTCCACCTGGTCCAGATCAACGTCGTATGGAGTCTCGCAAACCTGCTACCGATTTGGCCGCTCGATGGTGGGCAGGTGGCGCGGTCTCTACTCAGCCATGTCGGCAGTGGTCTGGGGTATTCCCTGGCGTCGGGTCTTTCACTCGTCACAGCCGGGATTGTTGCGGTGGCTGCGTGGCAGATGAGTCGCCCGATCATCGGGTTGTTTGCAGTCTATTTCGCTCTCCGGGAATGGCAGCAATCGGTCTGATACAGAGGAAAAGATGAAAGAACCTGTGACTGCGATACCCGCAGAAGGGCAGTTCGCTTTGGACGACCGCGTTTTTCTGGAGGGTCCGCATACCCGGACCGGAGAACTGCTGTTTGCTTTGCGTGTTCTCTGGGAGTTCATCCGGGGATTCCGAACACTGCACTTCGTGGGCCCGTGTGTGACGGTATTCGGCAGTGCCCGATTCAAGCCGGGCGACAAGTACTACGAGATGGGGCGGCAGGTGGGATCCGGCGTAGTCGGATTGGGTCTGACGGTCATGACGGGTGGCGGACCCGGAATCATGGAGGCGGCCAATCGGGGCGCGGCGGAAGCGGGAGGGCGGTCGGTGGGTTGTGAAATTCAGCTACCGATGGAACAGACTCCCAATCCCTATATGAACCGATCGGTGACCTTCAAATATTTCTTTGTTCGGAAAGTATTAATGCTGAAATATTCCTATGCGTTCGTGATCCTGCCGGGCGGGTTCGGCACGATGGACGAATGCTTCGAAACCCTCACCCTGATCCAGACCGGAAAGATTCTGAATTTCCCCGTGATCGTCATGGGAGTGTCCTACTGGAGCCGGCTGCGGGACATGCTCGATTCTATGGTCGAGGCGGGTACCATCGGTGAGGCTGATCTGGATTTATTGTGTTTTACCGACTCCGTGGACGATGCGATGGCACACATTCAAGAGCACGCTCTGGGCAGGTTCGTTCTCAAACGCCCACTTTCGCCCATGAGGATCCTCGGGGAAAAGCCATCTCTGTGATAGTTACCACGCCGATCCGCGGGTCGGCGTGGCTGGATATTGCCGTCCGATAGCAGTTGCGCCGACTGGGGAATCGTTGTCGTATCCGGTGCCCCGGGGGCCGGGCCCGGCTCTCGGGCCGTCGGTTTGCCGAGCGGCCTGCGCTGATTGTACGCGATATGGAATCGGGTGGCCCCCGGGGGGTCAGATCAGGTCTGTCTCTGCTGGTTCGTCCGCTCCATGGACGGACTGCAGGCATGCGGGCTGCGTGTTAGAATCCGTCCATGTCGAAGCTGCGCCTGGTCCTGGCGTCGGAATCCCCGCGGCGCCGGGAGCTGTTGGGTTTGCTGGGCCTGTCTTTCGACATTATTGCGTCCGAGGTAGATGAAACGCCGCGGTCGGGCGAGTCCGATATGGATTTCGTCATGCGAGCAGCTCGAGAGAAAGGCCAGGCGGTTGCAGGACAGATTCCAGACACTGTGGTCCTCTCGGCGGATACCATCGTCTCTGTCGATGGTGAGATCCTCGGCAAACCCATCGACACCGATGACGCGCGGCGGATGCTTCGTCAGCTATCCGGTCGTCAGCACAACGTATACACGGCGGTTTCCACAATCCATGATGCCGCTGACAGGCGACATGAAGGGCTGGAACAGACGCGGGTCTGGTTCAGCCGGATCGATTCGGAAATGATCGATGATTATGTGCGCCATGAAGCGGTGCTCGACAAAGCGGGAGGCTATGGCATCCAGGGTTTCGCTTCCATATTTATTCCGAGAATCGAAGGCAACTACGCGAACGTCATGGGACTCCCCCTGCCCCTGACCTACGATTTGCTGAAACGCCACGGATTCACATGCCACACATCATCGTAGGTACGGCCGGGCATATCGACCACGGCAAGACGGCGCTGGTCGAACTGCTCACGGGTGTCGATGCGGACCGGCTCAAGGAGGAGAAGGAGCGCGGCATCACCATTGATATCGGGTTTGCCAATCTCGACCTCGATGAGTCCACGCGCGTGGGTTTCGTCGATGTGCCGGGTCATGAAAAGTTCATCAAGAACATGCTCGCCGGTATTGGGGGCATCGATATCGTGATGCTTGTGGTGGCCGCGGACGAATCGATCATGCCCCAGACCCGCGAGCATCTGGACATCTGCGCGTTGCTCCACGTGCCCCGCGGACTGACGGTTATTACAAAAATCGATGCGGTTGATAAGGACATCGCCGATCTGGTGGAACTTGAGATTCGGGACTATCTCGAGCCGACGTTTCTCGATGGCGCTCCGGTCATTCGAGTGAGTGCGCTGACGGGGGAAGGGAAGAGCGAACTCATTCAGTCTCTGCGGCAAGTGGCGGCCCAAGTGGTGCCGAAAGACACATCACAGATTTTCCGCCTTCCCGTTGACCGTTGTTTCACTATGAAAGGATTCGGAACCGTCGTCACTGGAACGCTGATTTCGGGAACCATCCGGAAGGAAGATGAAGTTCAGTTGTTGCCCTCCGGCAGCATGGCGCGCATTCGAGGCGTGCAGGTCCATGGCCATGCTGTGGATGCGGCCGAGGCCGGTCAGAGAACGGCAATCAATCTTCAGGGGGTCGACGTTCGGGATGTGAATCGGGGCATGATTCTGACACAACCGGGCATGCTTCGGGCCGCATCGATGTTCGACTGCCATCTGGATTTACTGCCATCGGCTGCGGGACCCATTACGCGAAGGAGAAGGATTAGATTTCATGTCGGTACGGCCGAAATCATGGGCTATGTCTCGCTCCTGGAAGTCGATCGGCTGGAGCCGGGTGGCAGCTGCATGGTCCAGATACGACTGGAAGAGCCGGTTGCGGCCTTTCCCGGAGATCGCTTCATTGTTCGACAATATTCGCCCATGATCACGATCGGAGGCGGCGTCATTCTGGAAGCGGATCCGAAGAAGCACCGGCTGCGGGACAGTGAGGTCAATGCCCGCCTGGGGGTTTTCAAGGATGGATCGCCGGAAGATCGCCTCATGGTTCTCATCAACGCGGCCGGCCTGGGAGCCTGTACCCTCCAGGATCTTGTTGGGAAGCTGGGGATCGCCGGAGCGACCGTCCGGCAAAACCTGGATCGCCTTGAGGTATCCCGTGCGCTCCGTTACCTGTCCGATTCACCGCCCACGGTCGTGTCGGAATCCGCATTCCAGGACGCCGCATCCCAGGTTCTGAACTATCTGGGCGAATTTCACAAGGCAGAACCTCTGGCCCGGGGGGTATCCCGCGAAAAACTGAGGACCAGCCTCTTCCGGCGCAGTTCCAACCTTGTTTTTCAGGCCGTCCTGGAGGACCTCGAAGGCCGCGAGAAGATTTCACTCGTACAGGAGCTTGTCTGCACCTTCGGGCGTGTGGTGACTCTCGAAGCCGAAGAAGAGCAGATTCGGGCACGTCTGGCCAGAGAATTCCAGCGAAAGGGCTTCCATCTGGCTTCGGCCGAGGATGTCATCGGCAAACTCGGCCTGAATCGCCACAAGGCCCAAACGATCATGCGGATGATGATCCAGGATGGAACGTTGGCGAAGGTCAGCGACGACATGGTTGTCCATCGCAGCGTAATCGATGAGGTCGTCGCAAAACTGCGCGCCCGCAAGGCATCCAACCCCAGCCTCGGGGTCGGAGAGTTCAAAGACCTGGTCGGCGTTTCACGCAAATACGCGATTCCGCTGTTGGAATACCTGGACAAGGAGCGCATTACGCGACGGGTTGGAGAGAGCCGGAAGATATTGTAGTGGCCGTCGGGAGGTGACATGCGGGTTTTTCCCGGCAAGTCACCGTTTCAGATAAGGGAGGAGGCCGCAACTGCGACAGCGACACTTGTGACGGCAACCGTCGCTTCAGTGCTGCTTAAACACCAGTGGCAAGTTGCATGTGGAATTTGATCAGCCCTTCAGTCTATGCCGGAGGGTCTTCGGCGTCGTCTCCCTTTATAGATCTCTTAAAATTCTTGATGCCTTCGCCGATACCCTTGCCCATTTCCGGTAGGCGTTTGGCGCCGAACAAGAAGAAGATGATGATCAAGAGGACCACCAACTCCGGTAAGCCCAATCTAAACATGGAGTTCCTCCGGTTCTATCCTTCAGGCTCCACAGACCATGGGGCAGCGTGAATGGACAAATTAGCTCACTAAAAAGTATATCGGAAAGCTCTCAGTTCGTCCAAACGTAATCCCATAGATAGAGTTTCCGATCGCTCCTGGGGGAGTCGGGTACGACCACATGGTACCGACCATCGAGCTCGCTGACGAGAAGTGCGTAGACCTGACCGTCCGGTTCGCGATAAACGAGGGAGTGGTAGCTCCGGTCACCACCATCCCTGCGCCTCTGGTCCAGTATCCGGCCCCGTTCGAAGGGTTCCGACAGCAGGAACTCGATCTCGATGTCTGTGGGTCTTCGCAGAGCAGTCGAGTCGTCGCCGACACGGATGAGGACATTTTCCCGCAGTACGTCGCGGCTCTTGTTTTCCATCGCGCCCATAAATATATCGGCGGCGATCAGGGGCGGGCTGTACACGTAGTGATAATAGAAGCCCAGCGCGGTTGACCCAGCGACCAGGATTCCTACGAAACACAGCACCGACAGGCGAACCGGCGGCTTCATGGTACGAACCGCTGATTCTTCGGGGTTCACCGAGGGTAGCTCTGTATCCATGATCTGATGCTCACCTTAGCAGCCCGCGGCAGAAGTCTCGAGGGCCGCGCGCAGGGGTCTTCGGGTTGCAGGCGCGAAGTGAGGAGCGAAACGACGTCTTTTCGTCGTGAACGACGAATGACAAAGCCTGCGGGGCGCCTGCGGCCTCCGTTTGAAACGTCGGTGGCCCCCCTGCGTCCCAAGGGTTACGGCCAAACGGGGCCGTCTTCGTTGTCGCCGATTCCTCGCAATGAATGAGCATTGCAGCGTCGTCGCGACGTCGTGTCGTCACGTTGTTGCCTCCTGGAATCCAGCCCCGTTTGGCCGTAACGCGGCCTTTGAGATCAATGCCGCTCCTGCCACGAGCTGCTAGCCCGTTAATCGTCAACCTCTGCGGCCCGAGCCCGAACCGTACCCGGATCGGGGCCCAGGCGAGTCCAGTCCCGGGGTTCAACCGTAACCGTCTTGAATTCCCGCAATCGAACCAGTCCCGGTTTCGCCTTCCTGGGTTTAGACACGAACTTGCGCCGGGTGTAGTGCACCTCCACCCTGTTCGAGTTGCGTGCCTGGGAGTAATAGGCCGCCAACTGGGCGGCGCGGACCAGCAGTGACGCTTCCGGCTCGGTCTCTTTGGCTGGGTTCCTGACGATGACATGGGAGCCGGTGTAGCCGGCGACGTGAAACCAGAAGTCCTCCCCTGTCGCAACTTTGAATGTGAGTTCGTCGTTTTCACGGCTGTTTCGCCCGACAAGAACTTCGTGGCCATCCAACTGAATGGAGCGTCGCCGGCGTGCATTCGGACGTGGGGCCTTCCTGGACTCGAGGTTCGAACGACGTGCAACGGTAGCGCCGGGCAGAGCCGTCCATTCGTCCCAGGAACAGATGGATCGGATGCGGTCGGCTTCGGCTTCGAGTCCGGCTCTAGTGGACTCCAGTTTCGACAGCTGCGTTCGGACCATCTCCATGCCGCGCCCGGCTTTTTTGTATTGCTTGAACATCTTGTTGACGTTTTCGCGCACCGTTTTTGTGGGGTCCAGATCGATGGTCCGGGCTACGGGGTCATCGCCAAAGTAGTCGGTGACCTCGATTTTCTGGTGATGACGATCCATGTCGATGCCGCTGGCCACCAGCATCTGCCCACGGTTCTGAAGTCCATTGGCCTCGCTATATCGCCGTTGTCGATCCAGCAGGCGTTTGTGCTGGTGTCCGAGACGCCGCAGTCGATCTCGAACTCGTCTGATCCGAGGTGACTTGGCCTGTTCCAGTAGGATCCGGGATTCCAGTTCATCCGAGACGATCCGTGTCGCTTCCAGCATGCCGGGAAACGATTGCACACCGTGGGTTTTTCGTACCAGCGATTCCAGTTCGATCGGAGTGAGGATTACCTTGCGCAACTCTTCGATGTCGTTGCGTTCCAGGATTACGCTGAAGGGCTTCTGAGAGTATGCCCATGCTGTCGATGATGGTTCGAAGAGTCGATCGATCATGTCCTTGATTTCGTCGATCACATCGGGCGAGGCGGCCTGTGTGTCGGGCGGATTCCCTTTGGCAGCAGCCAGGCGATAGACGATCTCGGCCGCGAATAACGGGCCAATGCCTGCGATATTGCGAATAAGCCAGTTCTTTGGATCCTTCGTAAATTCCGATGCGCTGAACCATGAACGGTCGTCTTCTCGCATCAGTGCAAGATCGGTCTTGTTGGTGTTCGGGTAGGCGTACGGCTCATATAGACTCATTCCGCGATGGGTGCCTGGTGCCACGGCCGATCCCAAAATGTTGCGGTCCCGGTCCAGAAGAAAGAGATTGGGAGCATTCGGCAGCAGTTCCGCGATGAGAAAGACCGTTTCGAGTTCCTGGGCCGGGAGAGCAGTCTTGAACTTCAACTCCACGATGCGCTCCGACAACGCCTTGTCGATTTCAAGAAGGTGGGCGGAAACCAGGTGTTTCCGAAGAATCATCAGGAAGTCAGTCGTGACTGTTTCGACGGGTGGGCGTTCTCCGGACACGTAGACTATGGGATTTCGCGCATCGATTGATAACTTCAAAGCCGGTATCCGGACGGATCGAGTCTGCAGCAGGAAGACGTTTCGGTGGTGTTGGACGATACGCCGCACGACCATGCCGCCGGTGACCGTTTTCAGCTCTTCGACCACCGCAGTGAGGGCGAAGTTTTCCATGTCCCTATTTTAGCGGTAAATCGAACCCGCATTTCTGATGAGTTTTCGTCCCGTAGGGTCGGAGACACCGCCAGGACACGGCGCGCACCCCCACGACGCCGCAGGCGTAGTCGACGGTATGCGGAGGCGTCCAACTCCGCGCAACCGGGCGTTGGCGGATGGATGCGGCGCTGGAGCAGACAATTAGTGAGAGACACAGGGTAATGGACGGGATCTCTTGTTAACTGTATATGTTGGACTGTGTCGACAGCGACATGCGTTCGGGCAGCAATCTTTCCTGTTTCATCAAATCGTTCTGTGGGTCTGACCGACCGTTGCGGTCGAGGCGTCTTTGCACTGAAAGGCGTTCATCACGGGCGGCTGGTGATCAGATGCGTTTGACGAAGGTGGATGAGACCTTATCGGCCCAGGTCAGGTGTTCCGGGTCGATATACGCCCAGAGAAATCCGAAAAGGAGCGGAACGACGGAAATCAGATAACCGAAGCTTCTGAGCAATGCTTCAGTGGGACCCAGTCGTTCCCCGTTGCGGTTGACTGCAACCAGTCCATGGATCCGCATACCCGTTGTCTGGCTCATACTCAGCATGAACAGGAAGAAGTAGACGACAAGAAAGAGCAGGTATGCGGCACAGTAGATTCCCATGATCCGCCGGTTCACGGGAATCGGGACCGGCATTTCAGAGACAGTCGAGATCAGGAAGACCATGTAGAGACCGAAAACAATAACGAGGTCGGTCAGCATCGCGTAGGTGCGGGCGAGGAGAAGACTGCGCTGGTAGTCCGGGAGAGTGAATTCGGCAGCGTAGCTTTCGTCATCGAAGTCCAGTCCAGGCTGGATTTTAGATAGGTCGATGACCGTCCTGCCACCTTTCCGTTGCATTCGATCGAATCTTATCACGGTTCTTGCGGCAGATAGGCTAATGTGATTTAAGTGGGTACGGACTGTTGAAGGGACGTACACTTTACGATCGTCAGGCGACGGTAAGTCGCAGGCCCACTTCAGTCGAAGTTTCCGTTCCAAATAAGCTATGCATGCATGGATACTAGCTCTTCTGCTGATCGTGCCTCCCCAGGACGACCTTGTGGTCAGTGCAGACCGGCTCGAACGCACCGGCAGCGTGGTGACCTATGCCGGTGATGTTGTCGTCACGTTTCGGGATATGCGCGTTGAAGCGGATACGATCGTTTACGAGGAAACCACCCAGATTCTCAAAGCCGCCGACGCCGTTACATTCGAACGCGGCGCGGAAAGACTGACCGGTCGACTTCTCGAAATCAATCTGGACACGACTGCGGGTTCTTTGAGAGATGCGACCGGTGCACTCGGTCCGAGCTATCTCATCCAGGCGGCTGAGGTTCACCGCTTGGAAGACGGCCGGTACGAGTTGTTCGATGCGACGGTCACGACATGCGACGACGAAGGGAATCCAGGGTGGGAGTTCCACACTGCCCGGACGACGATCGATCCAGATGCCAACGTGCGGGCCGTCAATTCGGTGGTGAGAATTCAGGGTGTTCCCGTCTTCTACATGCCTTATCTCAGTGCACCCGTGGCCAGCCGGCCGCGTTCCACGGGCCTGCTTACTCCGCAGACTTCCACGTCGACAACAAAGGGACGGAGCGTCAGCCAGTCGTTCTACTACGTCGTCAACCGGAGTGCGGACCTCACCGTTACAGGCGAGTATTTTACCCTGCGTGGGTTGGCGGGCGCGGCGCGGTTTCGTGCGGTTCCCAACGAGCGCTCCCGGCTCGAAATCGACAGTTTTTTTGCAGACGACCGCAAGGGTCAGGGTGGGAAGAGCGCGAGGATTCTAGCCTATACCGAACGCGGCAACCTGCGGGCTGTCGCTGACATGAACCTCGTCAGCTCGTTTGTGTTCCGCCAGGTATTCGAGGAAGGATTCGACGTGATCTCCTCGCCGACGGAGCGCTCACGCGCTTTCGCGACCTATAACGCCCCCGGCGTCAGCTACAACTTCCTTTACACGCGTCAGGGAACCTTCTTCGTGGATCAGCCAACGGCAATTATTCGGAAGCTTCCCTCAATGGAAATGGCCGTGCACTCCCGTCCGGTCGGACAGTTGCCGTTGTACTTCAGCTTTGATGGCAGTGTGGCGGGCTTGCATCGACGCGATGCGGCGATCCGAAGCTCCGCCCTCGTCGGTCGAGTGGACATTCATCCGAGGCTGGAAATACCGATACTGCGCGGATCGGCATTCAGTTGGAGCCACCAGCTGGGCGTTCGAGAAACGTTTTATTCAGACCGGCAGAATGTTGGGGATCAGCGGGATTCTCTGAATCGCCTGGCCTTTGACTACGGATTCGTTTTCAGTGGGCCCAAGCTGGAGAAGCCCTACAGCAACTGGACGCACATAATCGAGCCGCAGGTCGAGTATCGGTACGTTAGCGGTGTCGACGAATTTGGCAACACGTTGTTGATCGATGACGCCGATTTGTTCGTCGATACCAACGAGGTGCGTTACGGCATTGCCAATCGTTTTTTCACGGACCGTGAGATCCTCAGCTGGACTCTGACGCAGAAGTATTATGCCAACCCGACCTTTGGCGGTGCGCTGGCGCCGGGCCGTGACTCCGCCCTGGAACCGCTGCTGGACTTGACCGGGTTCGGTTTCGCCGACGAGGCGCGGCGCTTTTCCCCACTGGTGTCAATGCTTCGGTTTTCGCCCCTGGCCGGCACCAGCACTGATCTTCAGATCGACTACGACACGGTGCGCCGACAGTTTCGAAGCGCGGGCATCATCGGGCGTTACCAGGTGGGCCCCCTGTTCAACAATGTCGCATACTTCTTTACCCGAAGGAGCCTGATTCAGTTACCGAACAACCAGGTCCGAGCGACCCTGGGATATGGCAATTCGGACCGTCCGGGCTTAAACGGCGCCGTCAGCTTCGCTTACAATGTCGATCAATCTATTTTGCAGGCTTCCACAGCGCAGCTTAGCTATAACACCGACTGTTACGGACTGCATCTCGCGTTTATGCAGTTTGATCTGGGTCCCCGCCGGGAAAGTCGTATTCGATTTTCTTTTTCCCTGAAAGATCTTGGAGCAATTGGCAATCTCGGACAGGATAGCCTTCTCTGAGAGCAACAGTAGAGCATGCCGTTTCCCCTTCATCGCATGCGCCGGCTGAGGCGCACGAACCGGCTCCGGGCGCTGGTCCAGGAAACCCGCCTGAGCCCGGAGGCGCTCATCTATCCCATTTTTGTTTGTCCAGGTACCGGTGTGCGGAACGAGATTCCGTCAATGCCCGGACAGTACAATTTCTCGGTCGACGAAGCCGTGAAAATTGCACGCCAGGTGGAGGAGGCAGGCATTGGCGGCCTGATGCTCTTCGGCATTCCCGAGTCCAAAGACGCCGTTGGCGGCGGGGCATACGATGAGAACGGGATCGTCCAGCAGGCTCTTCGAGCGATCCGGGAATGCGTCACAGAACTCGTTCTTGTCGGAGATGTCTGCCTGTGTGAGTACACCGACCACGGCCATTGCGGCGTTATTGACGACGGCCTTGTCGCTAACGATGCCTCGGTCGAACTGCTGGCTCAAACGGCACTGAGCCATGCCCGTGCCGGGGCCGACATGGTGGCGCCGTCCGATATGATGGACGGTCGCGTGGGGGCGATTCGATCCCGGTTGGATGAGTCGGGGTTCGACCACATACCGATCATGTCCTACGCCGCCAAGTACTCATCGGCGTTCTATGGCCCTTTCCGGGAAGCTGCGGGTTCAGCGCCGCAGTTCGGTGACCGGCGCGGTTACCAGATGGACCCGCCGAATGTCCGAGAGGCCCTTCGGGAAATAGCTTTAGATCTAGAAGAAGGTGCCGATATCGTGATGGTCAAACCGGCATTGGCGTACCTCGATGTCATTCACCGTGCGCGGAATTCATTCGATGCGCCGATCGCCGCCTATCAGGTGAGTGGTGAGTATTCGATGATCGAAGCGGCTGGGGCGCACGGCTGGATCGATCGCGAAAAGATCATCCTGGAATCCATAATTGCAATCAAACGTGCCGGGGCGGACGTCATCATGACGTACTACGCTCCGGAACTTGTCGATCTGCTGTAGTGCCCGATGGGAAGCGACCGGTGATGGACGATGAGGCACGAGGGCCGACGGGGACGCAGGGGAGTCTTGAATGTTATCCGTAACCGAACTCTGTGTGATCTTCGTCGTTGTTCTCATCGCTCTACAAATCGGGGGGGTGTTCAACGACGACGATAGGCATTAGAAATTCAAGCTGAGGCACTACTCGAAGTTCCCGAAGTTTCAAACCCTGCCAATGACATGAGCACATCCGAAACACTGTTCGACCGGGCCGTGCGCGTCATGCCCGGGGGCGTCAATTCTCCGGTACGCGCGTTCAAAGCCGTCGGTGGCAATCCCGTGTTCATTCAGAAGGGGGAAGGCTCCCGGATCTGGGATGTCGACGGCCAGTCTTATATCGACTACATCGGGTCCTGGGGTCCGCTGATCAACGGGCACCGCTCCCGCCCGGTGACCGAGCGTCTCCACACCGTGGTCGACGAGATGGGGACGTCGTTTGGCGCGCCCACGGAGATGGAGGTGGAGCTGGCCGAAGAGATCTGCGGCATGTATCCGTCGATTGACACGGTGCGGCTCGTCAATTCGGGAACCGAAGCTACGATGAGTGCGATCCGGCTCGCGCGGGGATTCACCGGGCGGGACAGGATTCTAAAGTTTGAAGGGTGTTATCACGGACACGGCGACAGCCTCTTGGTGAAGGCCGGTTCCGGTGTCCTGACTCTGGGGTTGCCCGACAGTCCAGGTGTTCCCCACGTCCTGGCTGAACTGACCCAGGTGGCGGGATTCAACGATCTCGGTGGTCTCAAGGACGTGTTTGGGCGCATGGGCGACGAGATCGCCTGCGTGATCGTAGAACCGGTTGCGGGCAATATGGGCTGTGTCGCACCGGCGTCTGGCTTTCTTGAGTTGCTCCGTGAACTGACCACGGCCTCGGGCACGATCCTGATTTTCGACGAGGTCATGACGGGTTTTCGCCTGTCGCCGGGGGGCGCGCAGGATCTTTACGGTATACGGCCCGATCTCACGGCGCTTGGCAAGATCATCGGCGGCGGACTACCGGTGGGCGCCTACGGTGGGCGTGCCGACATTATGGGCCGGGTGGCGCCCTCGGGACCGATCTACCAGGCGGGGACGCTTTCGGGTAACCCTCTGGCCGTTGCCGCGGGACTGGAAACCTTGCGTGGTCTTCAGTCCGGGAACTCTTACGAGAAACTGGAGGCTCTGGGGTCGCGCCTTGAGACTGGCATCAAGAATCAGGCGGCCAAACGGGGTGCCCCCTTCCAGGTGAATCGCGTGGGTTCGATGCTGACGCTCTTCTTCACAGAGGGGACCGTCAGCGATTTCCCCTCGGCCAAGACCTCCGATACCGGCCGCTTCGAGAAATTCTTTGGCAAAATGCTGAACAACGGCATCTACTGGCCTCCCTCCCAGTTTGAATCGGCCTTCATCTCGACCGCGCATAGCGAGGCCGACATCGACGAAACAATTGCAGCTATCGGCCGCTCGCTATAAAAAAGGGGTCAGAGCCCTATATTCCCTTTTTTGATGATCACGTCTCCCAGCGCCTGAGCCAGTCCAGATTGCCCGGAATGGTTCAGATTCGATCAATCAAAATCAAGTTGATCGGGCCGGGCGGCGCCGGACGACGTGGAATGCAACGGTCCAGGAACGATCCTGTCTATCTGTCTCGGTCGCTCCCATCACAATCATTGACACACAGCCCGCAGACTCATATAGTACACCGAATGGTTAACAATAAAGGTGAGCACATGGATGCGGTATTCGCGGCACTTGCGGACACGACGCGCCGCGGGATGATCTCCCGTCTGAGCATCGGCCCGGCCACGATCGGCGAACTCGGCCGCCCCTACAACATCACGAAGCCCGCCGTGACGAAGCACGTCAAGATTCTCGAACGTGCCGGCCTGATCCAGCGTCAGCGCAGCGGTCGAATACACCGCTGCACCCTGCAGCCTAAGCCGATGAAGCAAGCCCGTGACTGGATCGAGCATCACCAGCGGTTCTGGAAAGGCTCTCTGGACGCGCTGGCTGACTATGTTGAGATAACCTCAGGAAATGGAGAGTCCTCATGACAACGCCAACCGGTATTCACATCAGGTTCGAAAGGTCCCTCAACGCGCCTGTGGAGCATGTGTATAAGGTGCTGACCGAGGCCACCCACATTTCGAAATGGTACGGCCCCAGCGACGAGTTCGATGTGACGGTGCACACGTGGGAGGCCCGTGTCGGGGGAGACTACCGGGTCGCATTGAAGACACCGGCCGGCGAGACCCATATCGTCATCGGAGAGTTCAGGGAACTTGTGCCCAACGAGAAGGTGGCTTACACCTGGAACTGGGAAGGACAACCGCCGATGGATACGCTGGTGACGTTCACGATCCGACCGGAAGGAGGTCAGACAGCCCTGACGCTCACCCATGAAGGCTTCCCAGCGGACGATGTACGCGCTCAGCACGAGCAAGGGTGGACCGGATCGCTGGAACGCCTTTCCGGTGCGGTCCGTTGATTTCTTACGGATGTCGTGGAGGATTTCCTGCATTCGACCGGGTGGATCACAGCTTCAGATCGGCGATGTGACGATCAAACCTACACAAAACACAACCCATTCAGGAGGAGTGACATGTCAATAGCACAATCGTTTCTGGCCGAGTTCGAACAGGAGGCATCCATCACGCGGAAGTTTCTGGAGCGCTTACCTCAAGACAAGCTCACCTGGAAACCTCACGAGCGCTCGATGACGGCCGGACAACTCGCGCTCCACGTGGCCGGGACTCCGGGTCAGGTTGTCGGGATGGTGGCCGCCGACAGCGTGCCACCGCCCGATTTCAGTGCTGAAATCCCGCAACCGCAATCGGTTCAGGAAGTTCTGGATGCCCTGGATCAAAGCATCTCCGCGGTGCGC
Organism: Terriglobia bacterium; assembly: GCA_965263045.1. Classification (GTDB taxonomy): domain Bacteria; phylum Acidobacteriota; class Terriglobia; order 20CM-2-55-15; family 20CM-2-55-15. The sequence continues at coordinate 184,794 of CBDHGK010000041.1, read as the reverse complement.
GATATATTGCCGGGCTTCGATGACGCGCGAATGCAACAGAGCTGGAGCATCGCGGCCGACGGAAAGGAAATCATGGCGATGCCACGGGTCGCGGCGATCCGCATGATCATGCTGAGTCACTGGATCCAGCATCGGGGCCAGTTCAGCGTGTACCTCCGTCTTCTCGGACAGAAGGTTCCGTCAAGCTACGGCCCCAGCGCCGATGAATTGCCGGACTTTCTCAGCAACGCTCAGTCCGCCTGATTCTGGGAATCGGGGAACCTGGGGGCGCGGATGCCGAATGCCCACTCGCCACCAGGCTCCCCATCCCATTGGCCCGGCCGTCTATGAATGAAGCACTGACAGAATTGTCACTGCGACGGACCTGGCGAGGCGCCGGAATCGGGCACGAGCATGCGGACCACCCCGTCCTGCCTTGATGTGACATAGAGCTCGCCGTCGAGACTGCGGCTGATGTGCATGTCGGCCCGTGTGGAGTTGGCGCCATTCGCCGTCTCAACGAGCTCCCGGAATGTGACGTAGGTGCGGTCGCCGCTCGCGTTACGGATGTAGAGCTGGATTTCCTCGACGGGTGCCACGGTCTGTGGATTACCGTCATCCGCCGCTTTCATCGCGGCAAGGTCGGACGCGAAGAGTCGGCCCCGGGCGAGGTCGCCGAACACGAACTTGCCGCGGAGTGCCTCGATGCGGCCGTAGTAGGGGAATCCGCCCGAGACGGCCTGGCCGTCGTCGTGATCGTAGATCGCCACCGGATAGGTGAATCCGTCATCTCTCTGTCCGTTTAAAACTTCCGCAGGCAGCGGGAACAACTCGTTGAGGGCCCCGCCGGGTCGGGTGATGCCGTTCTCCCAGTACCCCTCCCGCTGCATCCAGCCATAGTTGCCGCCGTTGTGGATGATGTTGACTTCCTCGATGTGATTCATCCCGATGTCCGTCGCGAACATCGTTCCGTCGGTGAGATCCCACGCAAGCCTGTGTGCGTTCCGGAATCCATAGGCATATATCTCGCCCAGGGTATTCGGATCGCCGTCGGCAGCGAATGTGTTGTCCGCGGGAAGCGTGTAATCTCCGAGCCCTTTTGTTCCTCCCGATTCTGCCGGACTGCGCGGATCGATCCTCAGAATGGCCCCGACGACGGTGTCCAGACGCTGCACCTGGCTGGGATCGCGCGAGTTCGATCCCGCGCCATTGCTGAATCCGAGGTCGCTGCCGCTGGTGTAGAGCAGTCCGTAGTCCGCATCTCCGGGCATCGAAGAAGGGTTGAATCCGACGTAGCCGAACGGGTGAGTGAGGCTGTCGACCACATGGGCCACGCGGAGCAGTTCACGCCGGGTTCCCTCGAAGGAGTTCGCCGCCGGGTTCGTCGCGCGCCACTCCGTGATGACGTTGTGGTGGGTCACGTCGGCTCGAGTGAAGCCGGGTGGAATGAAATCCGGCGTGGCCGGGTTGCCCACCGCGCTCTCGCCGTGCACGGTGTAGAACAGCCCGTTCCGCGCGAATTCGGGGTGGAAGCCGAAGCCGATGAAACCGCTCTCCAGCCTGTTGTAGACCGCAAACGGAAAAATCTCGCCGAAGTTCGCGTAGATCGCGGGCTGGTTGTTACCGTCGAGCAGGTATAAGAACCCGCGGGAATCGTTGACGAAGCGACGGCCGTCGGGAAGCTCGCGGACGAAGCTGACGCGCGCCCATCCGGCGGGATTCACGTCCTGGTCGGGAGGACGCATGCCGCGGGACTCCGGCAGACGCACGACTTCGGCGATCTCGACCATCAGGTCACGTTTCTCGATCCGATCCGGAAGCGGGTTCCCAATCTGGGGAGGCATCGCATTACTGGTCCCGACTGCGAGTGAGATGACAACGACTGGAATGACGAGCAATATCCCGATACGCATAAATACTCCTGTGGCCACCGGGCTCGAATCAGACGTGGGTTCGATGCAGCAGCTGCGTCGTCCGAGTTCATGCCCAGCATGCGCCGTGTGTTTGTGCACTTTACAGAAACGATTCTAATCACAGAAAAGGCGCGTAGCCAACACTGAATATCAGCCGCACAATCGGAAATCGGTTTCCGTGCAATATAGTAGACTTAGGCATCAACGAAATCCGAGGATCTGGAGGATTCCATGAAGAGGCTATTCGTAGTTGTATTGCTGATTGCGGGACTGGCGGTTGTCACCGAACCCCTGTCGGCACATCACGGTCGGGGGAACGTTTACAACATGGAAGAACCGATCACCTTGATCGGTAAAGTCACACAGGTTGCCTGGCGAAATCCGCATGTATTGGTGTACATGGATGTCGAGGGCGACGATGGCGACGTCGTCCAGTGGGCGTTTGAAAATAGCAGCGTCAACACCCTGGCCGAACAGGGCTATCACCGCAATACGCTGAAGGCGGGCCAGGATATCACCGCTATCGTGAATCCATCCAGGGCCGGTGCACCGACGGGCATTGTTGTGGCCGTCATCCTCGAGGACGGCACAGAAATTATGTCGCGGCGTCGTGGGGAGAATCCCATCGACTAACGCCCGATGGGTGATGCCGAAGCCGGCAGATGAGATACAAGTGTAAGGAGTATCCGATGCACAACCGTTTGACTTTCTGGACTGCTGTCATAGTGTCCATCTTCGTTGCCTCTGCGGCAGGTTGCGCCGAATCCGTCCTCTCTCCGGAGGAGGCACAGTCGGCGGACGGAAGCGGGGCCGGTGGATTCGACCCCCGTGATCTCTCCGGATTCTGGCATCTCGCAGGGGGCAATGGGGGCGAGATCGGTCCCGATGTGCCCCCGATGACGCCTGCGGGCGAAGCGGCAGAGGCGGCAAACGTGTCCGCCAACGAAACCGATAATCCGACAGCCTCCAACGATCCGGCCTTCGAGTGCAACCCGGTGGGATTTCCCAGGATAATCTTCGATGCCGAACCGGTGGAATTTACGAATACTGAAGGCCGGATCCTGCAATTGTTCCAGTGGACACGTGTCTTGCGTGAGATATGGCTGGACGGGCGGGAGGTGCCGTCGGGTGAAAACCTGGACAACCTCGGGCCTGCCTGGTTCGGACATTCGGTCGGCGTGTGGGAAGGAGATACCCTGGTTGTGACAACCGTCGGCCTTGAGGACCGCGCCTGGCTGACAGAACGGGACGGTCGTCCCAAGAGTTTCGAGGCGCGAATCGAAGAACGTTACCGGCGGGTTGAGGCCGATGTGATCGAGATTCAGATGACGGTCACCGATCCGGAGATGTATACGGCTCCTTGGGTGGGAAACACCAAGCGGTTTGAGCGGATGGCGCCGGAGCGGCACAACTATTTCGGGTGGGGGGGGTTGTTCGGCGGTATCACCGAGGCCACTTGCGCACCGGTCAACGAGGTGCAGGGTTTCAACGAAGCATTCCGGGATCCGGGCGTGTATGGCGACACAAATCAGTAAACGAGCTGGACAGAGCGGCAAGACGGACACAACGGAAACCGATATCGAATTTTTCTGGTGACCAAGGAGGTTGGAATGGCTCCCCGTATGGCTCGATTATCGAAGCCACTTCGTAGTGCAAGGTTATTTGGACTTACAGTTGCTTTCCTGGCTCTGACCGCGGGATCCGCCTCTTCCGGTGGAAGCGGGCAGGGACCGGTCGAAACACAAACCTTCGGTGAGGAGCGGCTCGTTTCACGGCAACCACTGCCGGTGGGGATCGGGGAAAGTGCCTCCGCCGCTGGCGAAGAGATGCCGAGTCTGGCGGCTTTGCGACCGTCACCCATCGGCGTGGGAGCGCCGAGCGCACCCCAGGGCGAACCCTCCAGGGGAGAGCAGCTCGACCGGGATCCGATCCGCGTCATCCGGGACCCGTATCCCAGTTTCAGCGCGGTGGGCGTGGATATGGAGCGCGGCGAAGTTATCGCGGGCGACGAGAACCTCTTCCAGATCCTGGTATACGACCGCCTGTCGGATACACCGCCGACGGCGGCCTTTACCGAACCCCGTCGAGTGATCGCCGGAGACCAGACGGCGATCGAGTTTGTCTGCGGACTGCATGTCGATCCGGAAACAGGAGACATTTACGCCATCGACGCCGATACGGCCGCCACGCTGCAGGTGTTTACCCGGGACCAGGAAGGCAACGTGCCGCCGGCGCGGCAGCTCCACACCGGGAGCGAGGTGCGGGGGCGCGGCCTCGCCGTCGATTCGGTCAACAACGAGCTCTTCGTCACCAGCCAGCACAACGCGGCCGTAGTTGTGTTTCGCAAATATGCCGAAGGCGAGGAACCGCCACTCCGCCTGATTCAGGGCGACAAAACGGAGTTGGGCAACCCGCATGGTATCGCCGTCGACACCGTCAACGACCTGATCTACGTCACCAACCACGGGCAGGCCGCCAGCCGACCGATCGAAGGAAACGACCCGGCCACGCGGCCGCGACCCAACATGCCTCTGGGTAGACGCGTGGCTGTACCCGGAACCGGCCGATTTTTCGCTCCGTCGATCACGGTCTATGACCGCACGGCAAGCGGCGACACGCCGCCTCTGCGGAAAATCGAAGGGCCGCGGACCGGGCTGAACTGGCCGGCGGGAATCGCTGTGGACCCGAACCGCGGGGAACTGTTTATCGCCAACGACACGGGCAACGCGGTTCTTGTTTTTTCAGCGGACGCCTCCGGTGACGTGGCGCCGATCCGCGTGATTTCGGGACCGGACACAGCCCTGGAGAGCCCTGGCGGGATTTTTCTGGACACGACGAATGACGAGCTGTGGGTCTCCAACTATGGCAACCACTCGCTGACTGTCTATCCTCCCGAATCGGAGGGCAACGTACGGCCACTGCGGACCATTCGCAGCGGGCCGGCCGGCACCAAGGGTCTGATGATCGGAAACCCCGGATTTGTTGCATACGATACCCGGCGCGAGGAACTGCTGGTACCCAACTGAGTGGCCCATCCGCAAGTTGCGGTCTTCGCCAGGCTGGCGGAGGGGGCCGATGAGCCCGTTCGGAGGATCGAAGGACAGACGACGCTGCTGGGACGGACCATGCATGCCATCCACTACAATGCGGATCGCGACGAAATCGTCGTACCCAACCAGTTTGCCCAGGCCATCCTGACGTTCAGCGGTTCAGCCCGCGGCGAGGAACCGCCGCTTCGCGTAATCCAGGGCAGCCGCACCCAGATGAGAGGCTCTTCAGGCGTCGTCATCGACTCGGTCAACGACGAACTCATCACTGAGGGCCTTGTTTTCGCGATCGATGCGAATGGCAATGTCCCGCCGATCCGCAAGGTGGGATATGAAGTCGTTGCGGTGGACACGGAGAATGACTATTACATCAGCATTAACAACAACGAAGCCGGAGAAGTTGAGCTGACGGTTCATGACCGCCTGTCGGACAGTCCAGAGCCGCTCCGCGTCATCACTGGGCCCGATACGATGCTGGCCAACGCCAATCAAAACAGGGTTCGAGTCCACAATGGCTGGATCCTGCTCTCACACGACGGGGTTCAGATCAGGAATCCGACGCACCAGTCGTTTGTCGGAATCTGGAGCGTCTGGGACGAGGGCAACGTGGCGCCCCGCTGGACTATCGGCGGACCCGATCGGATGCTGCACAAGCCCCGCGGCGTCGAGGTGGACGAGAAAAATCAGACCGTGATCGTCTCCGACAAAACGCTGAACGCGGTGCTGACCTATTATGTGCCGGAGTTGTTCACCGAGTCATCGCGGGACTCCGCCCAGACCCGGTAGCGGCAACACTTCCGGCATGTCGGGCGCTCGATGATCCATTGGGCGATTCGAGACCGAATCGAGATGCGCTCAGCCGCACTCGAACGGTTTTGCCCGAAGGCTCCCGCTCGAAGGCTCTGGAATGAGCCGATTGGTTTCCTGAACTTCTGCGCGGCGCCCACGGTGCTGCGCAGATCCCTCCCATTCCCATTCCCATTCCGACCCGCTACCGGCAACCGGACTTCGCTTCATTCGAGCAATTCTGGAAGTGTAAGAACCTGAGGGAAGTGTCTTTGGCTGTCTGGCCTGTGAGTGTGGACCCTTCGGGCTCCTCACTCCCATAGTTCTGCCCCCCCCCGCCCGCAGGCTCCAAACAGGATGCCGACGACAATTAGCAGGAGCCGGTGAACCAGGGTCCTGACATTACTAGTGGCCTGTAACAGAGACATCGGCAGTGGCGCCGATGGGTCTTGCCGGGCGAGATCACGAAGCGAGGAGAGAATGATGCTGTTTCATCATGACCGACGAGCGACAAAGATATCGACGGCAACCCCCATCGGCCCGAAGGGTTCGGGCGGAACGGGGCCGTCTTCGTTGTCGCTCCTCCTCGGAATGTAGAAGCATTCCCTCGTCGTCGACTCCTAGAATCCGGCCCCGTTGCGCTCCGAACGCCACCGCCGATGTCTCTGTTACAGGCCACTACTGCATGTCGCGTTACACCGAACCCCGAAAGCAAATTGACAAGCGGGACTGCGCTGTTAGACTAATCCACACTAGCGGAGTCTGCAGCGCTTCTTCGATGCCTTCAACTGAGACTGCTTCTCGGCGCGGCAGGGCGAAACTTCGAAGGGCTCACGGCTGCCTACAATGATTGCCCTATGACCGAATTGGCGACTGTGAAGCAGCTTCAGGGGGACGGTAAAGGGTAGGATGTATCTCGCTTGGGGCAATTTCGCACCATTATGAAGATGCGATTCTGACCAAGCTTGCGGTTCTGGCGCTAAAGACATACAAGGCGCGAGAAAAAACTCGGAAGGAGAAGATCGATGGACAAATCCAAGAATGGCTCCGTTAATCGCCGTGGCTTCCTGAAAGGTGCGGCTGTCGGGGCTGCTGCCGGGGCAGCAGGCATGGTTGTACAGACTCCGAACGCAAAAGCTCAACCGATCGGCGAGCCGGCGCGGGGTACGGCGGGGCCACCATCGCCTGCACAGTTGGCGGCTGAATCGGAACCGGTCTCTCAACAAGTCGATATTCTGCGTACGATCGACGATCCCGGGTCGGATTTCATGGTGGATGTCATCAAATCTCTGGGTTTTGAGTATGTCGCTTCGATGCCGGGCTCGAGTTTCCGTGGACTGCAGGAGTCATTCATCAACTATGGGGGAAACCAGGCTCCCGAATGGTTGACATGCCTCCACGAGGAATCGTCGGTTGCCATGGCCGACGGGTATTTCAGAGTCGAAGGCAAGCCCATGTTGGCCATAGCCCACGGAACCGTAGGTCTGCAGCACGCGGCGATGACGGTCTACCATGCCTACTGCGCTCACAGTCCTGTGTACATTATTCTTGGAAACCACCTCGATGCCAGTGGCCGACGGCCTGGCGTGGAGTGGAATCACAGCGTCCAGGATGCGACCGCGATGGTTCGCGACTATATCAAGTGGGATGACACGCCGCATTCGCTTCAACATTTTGCCGAGTCGGCGGTGCGGGCATACAAGATCGGGATGACGATCCCCACGGCGCCAACGGTCCTGGTCGCGGATGGCCACCTGCAGGAGGCTCCAATCGGAGACCGGTCCCGCTTGAGTATTCCGAAGCTGACACAGACAAGTCCGCCTGCAGGGGAACCTGGGGCAGTGGCCGAGGTAGCCCAGTTGCTGGTGGAGGCAGAAGACCCCGTGATTGTCGGCGGAAATGTAGTCCGCTCGCAGCAGGGAATGGAGTTGATGGTCGAACTCGCAGAGACGCTCCAGGTGCCGGTGCGGGGATACAGTCGCAATATGCCCAGCCGCCATCCCCTCAGCGGTGGTGGTGCAATTGGACAGGCAGACGTGATCCTGGGCATGCAGGTGGAAGATTTATGGGGCACTGTTCACAATGCGCGTGATCTTCCGGAGCGCACTTACACTTCCAGGACCCAGGCTGGGGCCAAGCTGATCAGCATCGATTCAAATGACCTGTACATGAAGAGTAACTACCAGGACTTCCAGCGCTACCAGGAAGTGGATATGGCCATCGCCGCTGACGCCGAGGCGACACTGCCGTCTTTGATCGAAGCCTGCAAACGGTTGATTACCGGTGACCGGAAGCGGGTGATCGACGAGAGGGGAACTGCACTCGCTCGGGCCAAGGACCGGGCATTGGCCGGGGCGCGAACCCAGGCTGCCAGCGGTTGGAATGCCAGCCCACTCAGCACCGCGCGGATATGGGCTGAAATATGGGATGTGGTCCGCGATAAGGATTGGGCTTTAGTCAATGGCGGAATTCCGCCCTTGTGGAAGCTCGAGAAATACCACCAGAACATAGAAAATGTCGGATCGAACGGAGCTGCAGCCGTAGGCGCCCGGTTGCCGATTGCCGTTGGGGCCGCTCTCGCTCACCGGAAACACGGGCGTTTTTGCGTCGCCTATCAGACCGACGGCGACCTGATGTGTGCGCCCGGGGCCCTCTGGACCGCCGTGCATCACCGTATTCCCATGCTGTTCGTCATGCACAACAACCGGTCCTATCATCAGGAAGTCATGCATCTGCAGCGAATGGCCAACTGGCGCCAGCGCGACATTGACACGGCCGGTATCGGTAACGTCATTACCGATCCGGACATCGACTACGCGATGGTGGCGCGCGGCATGGGCCTCTATGCGGAGGGCCCGATCAGCGACCCGGGCGAACTTGGACCGGCCTTACAGCGTGCAACGGAACGCGTCGAAGCCGGTGAGACCGCACTGGTGGACGTGGTGTCTCAACCCCGGTAGAAAATGAAGAAAGGAGAATTCGCTGCTATGCGCTTCACGATCTTTCCGATACTGGCGACCGTGATGATTTTCATGTTGGGTGGAGTGAGTGCGGCGCAAGCTCCCGACGCCACACCCCGCGGAGACGCAGAAAACGGCAAGGAGATTTTCTCAACCTATGGATGCTATTCATGCCACGGCTATGCCGCTCACGGCGGCCCGGGCGGGAGCATCGGTCCGCCTTCAGGTTCGTTCCGCGCATTCGCTGCGTATGTCCGCCAGCCCGCCGGCATAATGCCGCTTTACACCAGCCGGGTCCTGACGGATCAGGAACTGGCAGACATCTTCGCATTTCTGGAGACGATACCGGAGCCGGTTCCAGCGGAGAGTATTCCGCTGTTGAACAATTGAGGGAACCCAACCGCCGTCTTCTCCGCAACTTTCTGAGAGCACTTCGGGCATTTTCGCCGGTTCCGTTCGCAAGTAGTCCACCCCGCCCCTCTGAATCCCAATAGGGAAACCACGCGCAGGCAGCCCGAATTCTCCGGACAAGGGCCAGAATCCTCAACTACAAGGTCCTCAAGTACGGGATCGATGAAGGGTGATTTGCCGGTCAGAACCGAAAGCCTACGCGTCGCTCGGACACTTACCAGTAGAACCGATAAGTCGATTTGATCTGGATGGCTTGATCTCTTTCGATGACGCCCAACCCGCGATTTCGGTGTTGATCGGAAAAGACCACGAAGAGATTGCTGTCGGTCCCGTAGATCAAATGGAAGCGGAGCTGGGTGCTGAGTTCCTTGTCGCCCCGTTGAGTCAGGTCGTTCCACTGGAAGAACGCTTCGGCAATGGCGCGGGCGGTGATTGGCACCTTCACGCGCGCCCGCCACAGGTGGGCGGCGAACGCACCTTCGGGCAGTGATATGTCGTTGAATTCGTAATCTCCCAACAATTCCAGGTGAGGCGAGGCGCGCCAGATGCCAGAGAGGCCGAGTGCCGTCCGATCGCCCCCGTAAAACTCACCACGTTCGAATTCAATACCGGGGACAAGCGCGCGGCCATTAAAACCCTGGTATCCAATGAGCCATCGGTTGAAGTTGTAGTCGCCTGGAGGAACCACCACGTTTTCCCGGGCATTGATCACGAACGGATTGTCTGTGGCGAGGATGCGCTCGAAGTCGCGGGACACTCGAAAGCGAAGCACGCCACCGGATTCCAGCTCATTGGACGTTTCAAACAGCCATTGGCGTGTATCCAATAAGTTTTCCTGATCCGTGAGATAGGTCAAGTCCGTCGAGAAACTGACTCTCCGGGCCCAACTGCGGTTCAGGCGCCAACTGCGGCGCAACCGCCCTGTTTGCCGGCGGATGTTGTCCCGGCGGACGAATCCGATCGCGGGATTGAAATTTTCTTCCACCGAAAGCGTACGAAAGCTGGCCTCCCAGAGGTCCTGATTGTAGGTCAACGCGCCGGAGTAGGAGACCGGACGCTGGTCCTGGGTCTGATCGTCAATGACGGCGACAAACCCTTCAGCCCATAGATTTCTTCCCAGCCATATCAGCGCGTCCTGGCCGAATACCCGGTTGGAGAGGGTGTCGGAAGAAGCCGAGGTGAACATGCCTCCGATGTAGGACTGTTCTCCAATGTTCCATCGGACGCGGCCCGTGCTCAGATTCGCACTGGGCGACGCAGGATGGCTCTCCGTCTGCGTCGTGAGTACCCCAACGTCGAAAGCACCAATTTTCCCGCTGAGACGGGCCCCGCCCAGAATCGGTATGGCCTCTCCGTTGACCAGTCCGATGCGGCGGCTGAAGAACATCTGTGTGTCCCCGTTGATACCGAAGTTGAACAGTTGAGCGTTCTCGAGGAAGAACTCGCGCTTTTCCGGAAGGAAAAGGGAGAAACGGGTGAGGTTGACTTGCTGGTCGTCGGCTTCTACCTGAGCAAAATTGGTGTTGTAGGTCAGATCGAGCGAGAGAGAAGAAGCGACCGATATTTTCACATCCGCACCACCCTCGAGCTCGGACTCGGTACCGCTGATTCCTCTCGATCGTGTGCCTCCAAGCAGTCCGTATGGGATGATCTGTATATTGCGAGCGGCTGCAATCCCGGAGATTCCATCCAGATGGCCGTAGGTTTCGGCGCGGGTCAGAGAAAACCCAGTGGGCATCGGCGCCCAGCTCGAAGTTTCGTTCTTGCGTTTGATCACCCGCTGCACATTGAAACCCCAGACGCCGCCGCCGTCGGCAGGAAACCGGAGAATGCGCAGCGGGATGCGGAGTTCCATGCTCCATCCGTCCGCATGGAGTTGGGTCCGAACGTCGGACACATCGTTCCAGCTCGGATTCCACACGTTGTTGTCGACCTGCGTGTCCTGCTTGGTTCCCAGAGGGTTGATCGAATAGATATAGCTGCGCCGATGATCGTGAAACGTATCCAGCGCAATACGCACGACATCGTCTTTCGACCATACGCTGTCATCCCGATAGCGCAGCGTGTTTTTGACGATACCGTCGGGATCGGAATCGTAGCAATAGGCGCTGATATACAGAGACTCCGAGTCGTAGACGAGTCGCACCTCGGTTCTCTCCGTGGAAGGAGCGCCGGAATCGGGTTCCACCTGGGTGAAATCTCCCATGATTTCTGCCTGCTCCCATGCGGGATCCGACAGGTCACCATCGACGGTCGGTGGCGTTTCGACGAACGTCATCGGGTAACGGTAATCCTCGTTCCGCCCGGAGTTATCCTGGGCACCGAGGGCCTGTGGGCTCGAACTGATCAGCAGTACAGCGAGCGTTGATATGGCGAGGCGAGGATACGGTTTGGATTGTCCGGGCGGCTGCTTCATATTGGGTTCCGCGCATTTCGCCCGGCACTACTATCCTACCATCACGACGAATCCGATCGCGACACGTTCTACCTGGTGTCGATCGCCAGCTTGCTGATCGAACACGGTGTCTCCGTCGTTTTCGATGCCACCGCGAATCGGTGGCGGTACCGGGAACGGGCACGGAGGGAAATCTCCTGCTGTCTCGAGGTCGGTGTGGACCCTCCGCAGTCGGTTTGCATCGATCGGGATCCCAAAGGGATATATCAGCGTGGCATGGCCGGCGAGACGAATTCGGTTCCCGGGCTCGGCGCCGCGTACGAGCCGCCAATCCATGCGGATGTCACGGTCGATGGCAGCGACCAGCGTCCGGAAGACGCCTCCGATCGAATCCTCGAGGCCCTGGTCCAGGGGGGGGATACCTTCATGAATAGGTGCCGGCGAGTGGGGGCGCTGCGGGATCGAACGGTGCAGCCCTGCCTCCCGGAGCATTGCCCGGGTATAGGCCTGGATTCAGAACTGAATTTCCCTCAGCCGGATACCAATAAGGCTACGGTGCAAATCCTCGATGATGCTCAGAATATTCCGTAATCGATAATGTCGTCGTAAAAACCGGAAACCGTGAGCGTGATCGTAAGGGGTGCTGCCGTGAGGTTGACCCAGTACCAGCCGTGTTCACCGTCGAAAGGTGCGGTCAGTGAACCGTTGTGTTCGGTTCCTTCCTGATGCTCTCTGTAGCGCACCCAGAAGTCGTTGCCGACGGCCGGGTCGTGGCCATGAAAATCTGAATAGACCAGGCCCTGATCGACCTGCCAGGAGTAAGTGATGACCTTTCCTGCGCGCAAGACTGTCTTGATTTCGGTTTCGCCTTCCGCCGGGACTACGACCGTCAGCGTGTCGGTGTGTGAAGGCTGTTCTTCGTCCTGATGAATCTCGGGGTTCGGCAGAGGGACCGGGTCTCCGAAATCGGGTATCTCGACTTCCTTGATCCCTTCGTTACCCCCAAGAACATCGGTGACTTCCAGGGTCCGGAGCGGCTGGCTCAGTACCGTCAGTCCAAACGCGTCCCCGATCCCCGTCGGATCGATGCCATATTCGGCTGGCAATACTGCAGTGACCAGGACTACGATCGCAACAATCGCGGCAACAATAGTCCCTTGCGCGATGCGCCTGAGTGAAGCGGGTTCTGGGTTTGTATCCGGCATCTGACGTCGACCTCCTCAGTTCCAACTGTTTCTTGGAATACGATAACACTTCCATGAGAGAGTTGAAGCATCCGGGGAAATTTCGACACCGCCGCCGGGCCGAAGAGTGACCCAGACCGCGTTTGTTATAATCGGGCCGTCGTTAACAAAGTGACAGTGGTCAACATTTTTCGAGGAGAAATTCCGATGGCTATGACGCGCTATCCGGTATCCGTTTTATGCGCCGTACTGGTTTTCGCCGGTTGGATGGCGGTGTACGCCAATGCCCAGGCGACGGTAGACACAACCGACCCCCATGTGGCGGCAGCCATGGCGGCGGCATACCGGCCGGGGCACGATTTTACGGGACCATTCACCCAGATCTGCGGCGAACGCCTGCCCCGCCGCATGCAGCTTGCAGACGGCGTCCTGATTCCGGAGACGCGAACCCCCGCTGCACCCACCGGCCGGACGATCCCTCCGCGTTCGGAATGGTACCAGGCCCCGGTGAAGGTGTTCGACAACCTGTATTCCGTTGGAAGCAGGAACGAGTCGCTGTGGGTCGTGACGACCTCCGACGGCATTATCCTGCATGACACGGCCTACGATTACATGGTGGATGCACAAATTGTCGACGGGCTCGAGGAGTTGGGTCTCGATCCGGCCCAGATCAAATACGTCATCATCGCCCAGGGTCACTCCGACCATTACTTCGGAGCCAAACGACTGCAGGACACCTACGGAGCGCGCATCATCATGTCCGAGGCCGACTGGGATCTGGTGGTGAACGACAACAATCCGGCCGAACTCAAACCCAGGAAAGACATGGTGGCCACCGACGGCATGGAACTGACGCTGGGCGATACGACGCTGACGCTTTATCTCACGCCGGGCCACACGCCGGGAACGATTTCGACACTGATCCCGCTCAGGGATGGAGACCGCTGGCATCTCGGCAGCATCTGGGGCGGAAACTCTTTCGGCATCCGGCATTTCGAAGAGCCACTCGACGCCCTGAGGACCCACGTCGCCTCAGCGCGCCGGTTGATGGACATTACGGCGCGGGCCCGCGCCGATGTATACCTGTCGAGTCATACCCCCCATGATCGGACCCTGGAAAAGTTTAAGGCACTGCGGTTTCGCAATCCCGGCGACCCCCACCCATTCGTCAGCGCGGATGCCGTCCGGCGCCACCTCACCGTCATCAGTGAATGTACGGCCGCGGAACTGGACTGGCTGACCCAGGCCCGCCGGGACCGCACCAACATGAGGCATTCGATCGAGAGTGGTCTGCGGTAGCAGATCCGGGACGGACACCTATCTCCAGAGATAGGTGTCCGTCCCGGATCTCCAAAAGAAAATCCCGCCGGCCACGCGCCAGCGGGATTTTCCTGTTTACTATGTCCGCGCGATTTACGCCGACATGCGTCGGCTGATGCCGAGCAGTCCCAGCAGGCCCGCGCCGAGGAGCAGGAAGCTCGAGGGTTCCGGAGCTTTCGTGATCACACGCATCCGATCTCCAGGTTCGTTGACCCTCAAGTTGACCGTGAGGTTGCTGCCTGAAACGTTGTAGGTGTTTATGGTCTCCAAACCGCGCGCCTGAAAGCCTGCGTAGGGCGCGCCAGGATTACCGCCCAGCGCACCGACATCGGGTCCGCCAATTGTCGGATACAGGGTTGTTAATGAGCCGAGCTGGCCGGTGCTCGCCGCCTCAAGGTTACCGGACAGATCCGACATGACGCCCAGAATCATGGTCGAAAATGTCCAGGTGACGCCCGGATGGTCAATAGGGGTAGGGTTCTGGGGGTCTTTGTTGAGCATGATCATATGACTGCGAACTCTCGTGCCCGCAGCAATGACGCCGCCGTCCATCTGAATGGCCGCAGTCAGAAGGACATTCTGTTGTTCGTCGAATCCGCGCTGGGCGGGAGCAAAGATGGAAGAGTTTAACACCGCGCCCGGGGCGGCGATTATGGCCGCAGCTCCGCCTGCGGAGCTCAGCGGGCCGGAAACGCCAATAATGTTGGCCTGTGCCGGCGCGCTCGCAAACACAATAGCGGCGACGAGTGCCGTGCACACGCCTGCCGCCCGGATTCGGGAATTCTTCTGTCTGAATGTGTCAATTGGCAATTCCTCTTTTGTAGTTGCGACCGGGAGGCCGGAATTAATAGTCTCATCCCTATCGGCTCGGTCGCGTTCTTACTCTTGCCTGCGTGAACCCTGCCTGAAACCGCGCGTTTCCACCGAACACCTGTCCGCACACAGGATTCCGAGTGTCCGCGGCTCTCCACCGCACACGGACACCGCCCAATTTGAAGCACGCCAGTTGTCAAACCTTTGACAGAGATCGGCCTCGATGTAACTATGTCCCTTTGGTTCATAGTATCAGTAACTTACAAATCTCCGGGGTGTTGCGACAGGCTCGGCCACGCAAACTTCATCCTTCCCTCGAACTGAGAAATCGTAAGGAATTCCGATAGCACCCCGACGCGTTGGAAATACGATCCTACAGATTTAAAATGACTTTGCAGTCATTTCGGGGGCAATTTCGAATGTGTCGGTTTTCTTTACAATTTACAGCTGCTTATTGCGTTGTCGGGCGGGTGCGATGAGCGAAACACACGGACCTACGGCCCTGGATGCCGGTTTCTAAGTCGGGTCGACCAGGCTACTCGCGTTGACCTGCCATCGGCACTTGAGGTCCTTCGGTTTGCCGGGTTTTCTGGCATAGAGCGAGAGATCCGGGACGGAAAATGATCCCGCTCGGAGGCCTACGGTGCCTGTGAATTGCCGAGGGGCCTGATCGTGTTTCCCGGAATTTTCCACGGCTGCACAGACAGTCATGATGGATGCTCGTCCGAAGAGGTTTAGAATACCCACGTCATGTGACGGATTGATGCTTGGTCTCGGTGCAGAGCCGGTCGTCGCGAAAACAGGAGAGCGTGTATGGAATGGATAGAGGGCTTGAATCGGATCCTGGATATCCCCGTCGTTGTGATTGGGGGTAGCGGCATTACCGCGAAGCATATGCTCCTTTTTGTGGCCGCTCTGCTGATCACCCGCTACGCCTCCCGGAGTTCCCGCCGCATTCTCAGCGATCACATTCTAAAGACGGTCGAACCCGCTCCGCGATACGTCATTCTCCGAATCACCGGTTACGCAGTGTGGGTGATTGGAATCATCATCGCGCTGGATCTGCTCAACATCGATCTGACGGCGCTTGCCGTTGTTGCCGGCGGACTCGGCATCGGCATCGGCTTCGGTCTTCAGAATGTTGTTTCCAATTTTGTCTCCGGGCTGGTGCTCCTGCTGGAACAACCGATCCGGATCCATGACCGTGTCACGGTGGAAAACGTCGAGGGCAACGTTGCCGACATCCACTTCCGATCCACGACCATCATTACAAACGACAATATTGCGATCATCGTTCCCAATTCCCAGTTCATCAATCAGACCGTCACCAACTGGTCGCACGGCGACCCGAACATCCGGGTGCATGTGCCCGTGGGCGTGGCCTACGGTTCCGACGTGGCACGGGTGACCCGGATCCTTGAAGAGGTGGCCGCCAATGCCGCCCATGTCCTGAATTATCCGGTTCCGGAAGTCCGGTTCAACGAGTTCGGCGACTCCTCGTTAAACTTCGAACTGCTGGTATGGAGTGACGACCCTCCGGGACACCTGCAACTTCGAAGTCGTCTCAACTATGCGATAGACGCCGAGTTCCGCAACAACGGGATCCAGATTCCGTTCCCGCAGCGCGTCGTTCACATCGAGTCGGGTGAGGCATCGGACCTGCCATCAGGATGATCCCGATTGTCCCCTGCCGGGGGAAAATCCCGGCCGAATTTTGCCGCCCGGCAGCAATTACCCACCCCACCGCAGCCTTAAGTCATTGATTCTAAATTTGTTCCGATTTGGCCCAGAATGTGCCTTCTAAAAGTCACCAGATTACGGAGGCTGGGTTCGAATGAATTTAGCGGGCACAAACAGGGATTCGGGAGAGCAGGTCAGACTCGCCGAACTGGAACGAAGAAACCAGCTCCTGGAGGCTGAGGTTGAGCAGCTTCGCGTATACAAGGACTACGCCTATACCGATGTGCTCACCGAGGTCCCCAACCGTCGCTTCTATCATGAGCGTCTCATTCAGGAGATTGCGCGTGCGCGCCGTGGCCACCATCCCCTCGCCCTGTCGCTTGTCGATCTGGATTACTTCAAAGAGATCAACGATCAAATCGGACACCGGGCCGGCGACCAGGTTCTGAAGTTCTTCTCGCAGTTTCTCAGAGTGAATCTACGCCAGGAAGACGTGCTGTGCCGGATCGGAGGGGACGAGTTTTCCGTGATTTTGCCCGATACCGATTCGCAGAGAGCCGAAATATTCTTCGATCGTGTCAAAGCCAAACTGGACCGGATCGACTTGTCGCTCGACGGACGCGACGACATCCAGCTGTCATTCAGCTGTGGGATTGCGGCGTTTTCGACCGAGGACAGTCCAGAGGATTTAACAGATCAGGCGGACCACGCGTTGTACAACGCAAAATCCAGAGGACGCAACCAGGTGGTGGCCGCGACTCTGAGCCCCGCCCTCGTCAACCGGTTCGTGAACTGACCCGCAGATGGAGTGCCCGCCCGGCGCTCGCCTTCATCAATCCCGATAGAAACCCCCAACGACCGTATTGCGACCGATGATTATCGATTGAGTCGGTGAAACGTGGGGCGTGGAAAACTGCGTTGGACAGTGAGCGATCGCAGGATCTGTGGGATTCGTTGTGACCCATCAGCCGACACGTCCGGGCTTCACCGCACGACCAGTAATTGGCCGGCATAGATCGTACTGCCGCGGAGGCCATTCAAGTTCATCAACTCCTGGAGCCGCATACCGAACACGTCGGCTATTTCAGAGAGCGTGTCGCCCAGGCGAACCCGGTACCGACCCTGAGCCGCCGCTGCCGTTGCATCCGGGGACGCCACCACGAGGTTTTCTCCGGCAAAGATCATGTCAGAGGGCAGGGCATTGAGATTCATCAGCTGATCGATCGTGGTGCCGTAGCGATACGCGATCGTACCCAGGGTTTCTCCGGAGCGGACGCGATGGGTTTCCCCTCCGGAGGCGTTGAGCGGTGCTCTCGCGATGCGCGCCGCCGGGGCTGTGAAATCGATGGGGCTGTCGAGGGCGATGGGTCCGAAATGGACCTCGTAGCTGTTGTAAACGTTTACGGCCGCGATAAATTCGGCGTAGAAGTTCTTTGAAGCGTAACCAAAGGTTCGGCCGCGGTAGTTGCCGATGATGTTGGCCAAGTCCGAACCGTGGGCCCGCTGCGCCCGGGCAATACCCCCCCGTCCATGGTTGTATGCGCTGATCGCGAGTGGCCAGGACTTGAGCGCATCATAGTTCCCGCGGAGCAATCGGGCCGCGGAACGTGTCGCAATAGCGGGGTTCAATCGGTCATCCCGTCCGCGTGTGACGCGCATGAACTGCCGGCCCGTTGCCGGCATAAACTGCCAGATTCCCGCCGCTCCCGCGTAAGAGCGCGCCTGGTTTTCGAACGACGATTCAACCAGCGGCAGCAGTGTTATCACCCGTGGTACGTTCTCGCTTTCGAACACTTCCTCGAAATAGGGGAGGTATCTGCCCGAACGGACTATCCCGTCGCGAAAGCGTTCCTTGATGCCGCGCTGGACATGAATGCGTCCCTGGAGGACCGCAATGTCCCCAGCGGCCATGCGCACCCCATCGGCCTCGATCATGTCGTAGAGTCGTCGCGCCTCCGGGCTGAGCTGATCCGGCGTCGAGATCTTGCTGCGTACCTCGCTCAAAAGGTTTCGGACCGATTGCACTCCCGAACGCCGCGACTGTTCGTTGACGACGGCATAGATCAGGTCCACCCGCTGCGCATCGTGGATTATCAGATCGTCTTCGCCGTAAATCGTGAATACCTTTTCCCAGAACTCAATACGATCGCCGAGACCGTTTTCGGGGAATCCAGGTATTTGTGCGAGAGATAAAAAGCTGAGGGTTGATGAAACGAACAGGAAAAGGACCAGTCCACGCAATCTTGGCATCATGCGCCACCATCTCCGGGGAAGATTATCGTTTTCACTGTAGCTCGCTCGCTATCGCGAAATATTATCACGATGACGGTGTCGGTCCGTAGTTCAAATAGCATCACATTTTCTTCATGAGAACCTGCGCTGCAACCAGCAGCGGATCCCACAGACTTCCGTACGGCGGTGTATAGGAGAGATCCAGTTGGGATAGTTCCTCGACCGTCATTGACGCCATGATCGTCGTCGTCGCGACGTCGATTCGTTTGGACACGTCTCCGTAACCGATGGATTGAGCCCCGATCAACTTTCGGCTGTCCTGGTCTGCGATCAGTTTGATCCATATCTTACCCGCCCCCCTCGCATATGGAGCCCGGTCCAGAGCCTCGATCCGCGCAGAGACCGGTCGCATCCGTTCGGCTGCAGCTTCCTTAGACGTCAGTCCCACGCGTCCGACCCCGAGATCGAAGACTTTGAGTATCGTCGTACCGACGGTGCCGGAGAACTTGGTCCGCTTGCCGCTGAGGTTGTCGCCCACCACACGTCCCTGCTTGGCAGCGACGGTACCGATGTGATGGAGGACCGGACGGCGTCTAAGGATGCAATAGGCTTCTGCACAGTTTCCGGCTGCGAAGATGCCTGGGACGTTGGTCTCCATGTATTCGTTGACGGCGAATCCCCCGGTGGCCCCCAGAGCGACACCGGCTGCGCCGGACAGGTCCACGTTGGGAACCACGCCGGTGTCCAGCATGACGGCATCGGCCGGAGATACGCCCGAGGCCCCCCGGGTCTTCACGCCCGCAACCGTGTCCCCTGCGCCCACGAGGGCGTCGACTGGAACGCCAGTGCGAACTTTTACCTCATGCCGCCGCAACTCGTATTCGATGATTCGGGCCATGTCAGCATCGACGCCCCCCATCACATGATCGCGTTGCTCGAAGAGCGTCACAGCCTTTTTCTTCTTCCGAAGCGCCTCGGCCATCTCGAGCCCTACATATCCTCCGCCGACGATGGCAACCCGGCTGGCGCTCTCGATTGACGGTCGGATTCGAATGGCGTCGTCGAGTGATGTGATGGAAAAGACGTTTCCCAGTGAAGCTCCCGCTATGACGGAGTCCCTAGGCCGAACACCCGTCGCCAGCACGAGGCGATCAAATGCAAAGGTCAGTGTTTGTCCTGTGTCTTCCCGACGTACCTCGACCCGCCTCCTGGAGGGATGGACCGCATCGACATGCGCATGGACATGGGCTTCAATACCCCGTTGCTGTCTGAGTCTTGCCGGAGTGAACGTGACGAGGTCGTCGGACCTCACTTCGTCGGCCATGAAGTAAGGGATTCCACAGGTGCTGTAGGAGATGAGGGGGCCTTTCTCCAGTATCGTGACGTCCAGACGGGGATCCAGGCGCTTGGCGCGCGAGGCAGCGGTCATTCCTGCTGCATTGCCCCCGATGATGACGATACGCATGGTGAGAATTGATGTGTGCCAGGTTTAGGTGGTCAATCGTTCCAACGCGCGACGTCTCACGCCGCAATTCCGGCTACAGATACTTTTCCCTCTCTCGAACCCAGGAGGCTGGATCGTTCATTCCCGGACGCTCCAGAATGACGTGTGACTCCTCGGCTACGACGCGAGCGCGCGCCATTCCCAGAGCCTGGGCGAACCCATGGAACTCCATCGGTGTGAATCCAGCACGGACCTGGGCTCGGAAACCGTTCCGCAACCGGTCGCGGTAGTTCGAGCTGTGCCTGTTGACGTGGCTCGAGAGGCGAAAGCGGTTTGGCCTCCGCAATTCGCGGACCAGGATGGCCCCTGTCGCCTTGGTCACGCGATGTATTTCCCGCAGCGTAACCATAGGATTCAGAAAACTATGGAGGGCGCCGTCGGAAACAACCATATCGAAGTAACCCGTTTTAAACTTCATATGAGTAGGCTCTCCGACCTGAAAGAACATCCGCTCACCCAGCTTCCAGTCTTCAGCGATTTCCCGCGCGCCTTCCGCCATTTGAAGACTCGGGTAAACACCCATACAGAGAAAGTCCGCTTCGTCCCAGAGAATCTTCATCGCGACCAGTCCAAGGCGGCTGCCGACGTCGAGCACCATCCCGCCATCCACTCCAAGACTCCGGGCGCGCTCCACGAACGCGTGGTCCTGTGTTTTGAAGTAGGCGTCATCGGTGGCTTCGATCCAGGCTGCGAGTTCCTCGTCGGTCAGATCGCCAGCGGGTACGGGCACACGTGCCGGGTAGATGAGGCGCCGCAGGTTGCTCCCGATGCCCATAGGGAATGCTTTACTCGGTCTGGGGAAGGTCCCCGATCAGCACAGCGACTTCGTCCAGCAGAATGTTGTTCTTGATCATGCACTGCAGTTCACGAACGAAGGCGTACGCGTTGCCCGACAACGCCCCGACCGCGAGGACCGTGTGTATCCAGACCGGTATCACTCGAGTATCGACGCCACCGCCGATGATCCATGCGGCCATTGTCAAAAGGATTGCGACCGTCGCCGGGGGAAAGACCCGGGATTTGAATTCCCGGGTTCGACGGATGATGTCCGGAGCCTGAGGATGCGAACCGAGGAGGTCCTTGGCCTGCTTGGCTGTCCCGATAAAGTAAAACATCGACATGCACTGCGCGAGGATCGCAACGAAGGTTGCAAAGAGGGCGAACAGAAAGTGTTGCTGCAGTCCGACCCGGCCGTCGATGGCGAAGCCCAGGTAGAGCGTCGTTGCCAGGGCGACGATGCCCATCAGTGAGCTGGTTAGAAGCGCAATGACCATGATTGATTCGAGTATGTGCCCGGAGATTCTACCATGTCCGAACACTCGGAAAGCTTCAGGGAGACAGTCTCGCAATACCAGTGTCAATCTGACGTAAAGCACAATTTGTAGGTGTTAGTTGGCTGTTCCTACCGTAGCTATTGTGTATGTCTGTTCACTCATGGTATGTAGGACACGATGCGGAAACTCCTGATGATACTTGTCCTGGTCGCGACGACCTCGGCATGTGCCAAGCGTGCACGCGTCCAGCTACCCGATCCGATCGCCAACCCGGGTGTGGCGATGGCGTCCACGGAGGGGGCCGCGGTCGATGGACGTGCAAGCTACTACGGAGATCCCTATCATGGCCGGGCCACGGCGAACGGCGAGACCTTCGACAAGAACAAAATGACGGCGGCCCACAGGACCTTGCCTTTCCATACCTGGGTGCGAGTCGAGAATCAGTTGAATGGAAAGGACGTCGACGTTCGGATCAATGATCGTGGGCCCTTCGTGGGTGGACGCATCATAGACCTCTCCGAAGGCGCTGCCCGTCAGATCGACATGATTCGGTCGGGCGTCGTTCCGGTGCGATTAGCGATCATCAAGGAGGCCCCTGCTTCCAGCGGCGGGCGCTCCATCACCGAGGATGTCTTCTACGTGATCCAACTCGGCGCTTTCGGGAGCGAACCGGCCGCCCAGGATTTGAGGCGTCGATTCGAGTCCAAGTACACCGGGATATACGTGGATCGCCCGACTGGCGACAGCCCCCTATACAAAGTCCGAATTGGACGTTCCCTGCTCCGAGAAGCCCGTTTCATCCAGGACATGCTCAAGCGCGAAGACGATGTCGACGCCATTGTCGTCCAGATGAAGTAGCCCGTCCTCACTCCTTCCCTGTTCGGCTACGATTGAAGCTGCCAGGGACCCGGACCTTCTTGTCGAACTCAGGCGGCCCGATTCAGCTCAGTCGAACCTGAGCAAATCCAGGTGCGTTGGCCTACTGGCAGGGAAGCGTGATCCGCCGCCCAGTCGCCCTCGGGAAGCTGCGTTCGCCCCCGGCCAGCGTGGGTCGGTCCTCACCGAAGGAATGCGGGAAGATTCTTGGAAGTGCCGTTCGCGCCTGCGGCGTTCAGAGTGATGATCGGCCAGCCGCGAGCCTTGGCCACCCGGCGGAGGCGGTTCGTCGGATTCGTGGCCACCGGATGGCCGGTTTCCGACAGCATCGGAATGTCCGCCGAACTGTCGGAGAATGCGCACGAGGCCTCGAGGTCCAGGCCTTCGGCCTTGGCATACGCCTTGATGTAGGCGGCCTTTTCGTCCCCCACGACGAGAGGCGCTAGGACCGTGCCCGTGGCCACGTGATTTCGGAATTCAAGGCGGTTGCAGATGATTTCGTCGAATCCGAACTGCAGGGCAATCGGGCGCACCGTGAAATCCAGATCACCGGTAACCAGGACATTGCGGTAACCCAGCTCGCGGGTCCGGCGGACTAAGGCTTCCGATCCCGCATAGATGGAAGGTTTCAGCGTGACTTCGAACAGGTCGTCGGCCAGGCCGATGAGGCGATCCCGGTGCATACCATGGTAGGCCTTGAACAAGTACACGTTGAAAGACTCTCGCGAATAGAGGTCCAGAATGAAAAAAACCGGAACCTGTACCAGCACCTTCAGAAACTTGAAGATTGATTTCACGATCGACCGGTCGTTTCGGGCGTAGTAGGCGTACGTCATGACGAGATTGCACGAGAGCAGAGTGCCGTCGAGATCGAAAAACGCCGCTTTTTTATGATTTTCGGGGTCCAACCTGGGGCTACCTCAACAGCGAATGTTACACCAGACCCTGACCCCGCCGCTGATTAACGAAGCGGACGAGAGCCGGGACCCAGGGCGTGGGCAGCAGTCGGACTATGAACACGAAGATACGGTTGACGAGCCCGGGAACGACGACTTGCGTTCCGCGCAGGGTTTCGACGTAGGCGACGCGGGCCGCAGCCTCAGCCGTCATTCCAGACCGGCTGCTCTTTTCGGTGATTCCGGCGCGGGAGCGAAACTCGGTCTGCGTGACACCGGGGCAGAACAGGGTGACGGTCACGCCTGTCCCCCGCAACTCGTTCGCCAAAGAAGAAGAGAACGAGAACAGGAAGGCTTTCGATGCGGCATATACGGACTGGAGTGGAACCGGAGAAAACGAATATACGGAAGCCACATACAGAAGCCGTCCATTGCCCCGTGAGAGCATCGCCGGCAGGAGGGCATGGGTGAGCGTCAGCGCGGCCGTGAGTTGTACATTGATGAGGCGGGTATTCTCTGCGATCGAGGTCGAGGCGAAAGAACCCTGGACGCCAAAGCCTGCGTTGTTGACGAGGACCTCGTAGGCGTAGGGCTTGGACTGGAGCACAGAGATCAGGCTCACGACACCCTCCTCAGTGGATAAGTCTGCGGGAACGACTTCGGTTCCAACACCCTGTCTGCTGGCGCACTCGGCGGCAACATCGGCCAGAGCCACCGGGTTTCGGCCAGTGAGAAACACGTTGAACCCCCCGGCTGCGAATTCGAACGCCAGTGCTTTCCCGATCCCGGACGAAGCGCCCGTAATGACGGCCCACTTCGAGTCCGCACTCATCGAATCTCCGGGTCTTGATTACCTGCGCCGAAAAGATTTGAAGGGTCCAGGGTTTTCTTCAGCTCGCGTTTCCATTGAAGCGCCGTCTCAGACATGATGCGCGGCAGGTAGGTCCGCCGGAGTTTGCCCACCCCGTGATGGTGCGACAGGGACCCGCCCGCTTTCAGAATTTCATCACGGGCGGCATCCTCCAGTTCGAGATAGACTTTCTGCGGATTGGGCAGGCCTTTGTAGTAGAAGCCGAAGTAGAAATATATGCAGACCCCGGTGCGGTAGACCTGCGTTACGCGAGCTGTGACATACGGGTTTCCGGGCAGTCCACGACTCGCGTACTCATCGATGAGGCGCCGTTTGACCTTCTCGATCAGGCCGAGCGCCGCACTCCAGGACACTGACGTCTCGAAAGATTCGGCGATAATGTAGTAGCTCATGAGAAAGTCACGGATGTAGGCAATGCTGAATGTCAGCTGATACCCCCGCCTGCCGTTTTCGCTACCGGCCGCCATGCCCCCGTGACGCCCCGCGATTCGATAAAGATCGCGCTGCTGCCGGGTCACTTCCGATCGGGTACCTTCAAAAACGACCGTACATGCCACCATCGTTTCTGGATCGAACCCTTTGACACGTGTCACGAAGAATCGTTGTGCCTTGCTCTTCAATGCCGCGATACCGACTGCACCGGAAGCCGGCTTCAGTGCAAGCCCGAACTGGAACTGAAGGTTGTCCACCAGACGCACACTGGCCGGAGGGGTGGCTTCGCGCGCCAGGTCGTACATGAAGTGGAATCCGTCCTCGAAGGTTGGGAACAGAACCGATCCATACTCCTGCTTTTCGGGCAGGGAAAATATCTTCACGATTGCCGATGTAATGATCCCGAGCGTGCCTTCGGAACCAAACATCAGGCGTCTCAGATCGGTACCGACAGACTCACGGGGAGAAACTCCCGTCCGCTCGAGCGCGCCGGAAGCCGTCGCCACGTTCACGTCCAGTACGATGTCTTCGATATTGCCGTACCGATTCTTCTTCATGCCGCTCGCATTGGTGGCAATCCAACCGCCAAGCGTGGAGAACTCAACGCTGTCGGGCTCGTGGCCCATGGTGACACCATGCTTTTCCAGTTCCGACATTATCCGGCGGCCCTGGGCGCCCGCCTCGATCGAGGCCATCATGTTTTTGCGATCGACCCACACGATCCGGTTCAACAGGCTCATGTCGACGGAGACTATAGGGCGGGACTCGTCCGAACGGCAGCGAAGGGCGTCGGTCACGTTGGTGCCGCCGCCATAGGGAATCAGCGAAACATCGTGTCTCTTACCGGCGTCGACGAGGCGGGCGACCTGATCCTCGTCTTGCGGGTACACCACGAGATCCGGGATCCGACCCAGATCGGCATACTTGATGGCATACATTTCTTCCTGGGTGTGCCCATGGCCGTGCCGCAGCCGCACCTCACCGTTGGAATCGATTTGATCCGCTCTCAGGAATTCGCCGACCTCCGCCAGAAATCCTGGAGCGCCGAGCGGCGGTGGAATCGTGGTCGGGTAGTTTGGGGCATTGAATTCTTTGGGGTCGACTTCGATATCGAGGACTTCCCTCACCCATGGCAGAAACCGAGGCAACTCCTGCCCGCTGAGCTCATACCGATTTCCCCTGACAACGACGTTTCCGTTTTCATTGAAATCAAAATGGGTATCGCGGAAGCCCCAGACATCAGGGCTTTCAGCCTCGCTCGCGTCGTCTGTCGGTGGCGTTTCGGGAAATATCCTGGAGCCGTCGTCGTCACCAGTCCCGGCAGCTGCGGGGCGAGGCGGTGTGTTGTTCTGACTCAAGGGGGCAATTCTAATACAAGACGCGGGTGCGCGGCAGTTAATCAGAAATGGAGGGCATATCGCCCTCCGATTGCCACTCCCGCAGGATGTTCCCAGTCCGGGTTTCTCACCAGTTGAGCGGCAACGTTGATCGGAGCCCGAGATCTGGGACGGAGATCTGATTCTCGAGTTCAGCACACATCACAGTTCGTTGACGGACCGAACCAGGTCTCCGTCCCAGATCTCGGGCCCAGTAAGGCCTATCTGCTGTGAGAAACCCGGGCCCCGAACTGGGGTGAAGTTCGGCCTAGTCAAACGTGACGCGGTCGATCATCGGGGGATCTGCATCCCCGAAATGCGGATGCACAACGTAGATATCATCGCCGACGGCTGCTCCCGTCGTCGACTGCCCTTCGTAGCTTGCGACGCCGTCCACTTCCGCCGACACCCATCCGTCACTACTGGTCAGGGCCACGACACCGGCACCGCTGTTGGATACGACGGCTAGGCGTCCATCCGACGCCCAGACCAGTCCGTCGGCGCCTTCCACTGGTGCGGCCATGGCCACTTGTTTGGTGGCCGCTGGATCGTCCACGGGCATTCTGTAGATATTTCCGCTGCCGATCACCAGCAGATAGCCGTCCCGATGGTGGACGATGCCGTTCAGGGCGAGGCCTTCCGTCGGCTCGAACCGGTGCAGTAGAGAAGCCTCGTAGGCTCCGTCGACCTGGTAAACGACGTTCATCCGGGTATCGGTCACATAGATTGTGCCGTCATCGGACACAGTCAAATCGTTGGCGAAGAATGCCGCGTCATCGGGCAGATCCCCAAGAGTAGGCACCAGGTCGACCATCGCGATGCGCTCACCCGTAGTCAGGTTGAACACGCCGAGTTTCGCCTGGCCCTGGCTGCTGCCGTCAAATACTGCCCTGTCGGAATTCGCAACCAGCAAGCGGTCGCGGGGCTCATCCACTTCGATGCCGACCGATGAGACCAGTTCCGGATCAACAACAACGGCCGTCAAGGTGCCATCGTTGTCGATCTCGAATACCGATCCCTCCGACAGCGAGCCGGTCAGGAAGCGACCGTTCGTTTGGTCGTATTCGACACCTTCGGGAATAAACCCGCCACGCTCGGCAACTATTCTTGCCGGTATCGGGTCGGATGGGACCGTCGCCTCGGGTTCGGGGGCGGGTTCTGCGGGCTCGGTCGCCGGCGCACATGCTGCGAGCAGCAGTACGCCCGCAAACGATAGTCGAAGAATTAATTTGCCCATGAAAATCACTCCGTAATCCGCTGTTGATCGTCCGGGAGTGGACGTGAGCGATGTTAACACGCGAGGTCCCCACCAGTGGCGGATAAGCGAAGCGACGGCAGGGCCCCGGCGAAGACGGTGACTGGACATTTTCTTCCGGGGCGCGGGGACCCGGCACGGCGGCCGGAATTTGACCTCATCTCTCGCACTGAGTGGCTATATCTTGAACGTCTCGAGTGTTTCCGGAGCGAAGATCTCCTCGGGGGTCAACTGGCGCGGGGACAGCCCCTGCTCATGGTGATAGCGGAGCAATCGATTGATGGACTCAGCGTTGGCTTCAAAGCCGTACTCCCAGAAATCCGTGCCCATAATCTCTTCCGTCTCGGCGACATGCCGGATCAACCATGGAAGCATGACCTTGAGAGCTGCCGTTTCATGCAGATCCCGATACGCCATGCGCCGCGCCTCAACGAAGCCTTTGAGCAGCGACTGGGCCACCCAGGGATTTTCTTCGTACACTTCGCGCCGGATGGCCACCAGGTGCATGATGGGGAAGATCCGGGTCTTCTCATAGTATTCGCGTTCGGCCGCATAGGTGTCGCCGAAGAGCCGGCCGACGTTCGCGCTTCCCCGGCTAAAGCTCGAAGGCGCCCGTGGGCTGAACAGTGCATCGATCTCACCGGTCTCGAGCATCTCCGACAACGTCTGGTTGGGCGCGATACGTTCGGTCTGAATACCCGGAGGCAGTGAGAGGCCGGCCTTTTCAATGCGGCCGGGATCTTCCAGACCGCCAGTGAGCGTCAGGAAGCTCGACGGCGCGACTCCATAGTCGTCATTCAGTATTCCGCGAATCCAGACGTTGGCCGTCAATTGGTATTCGGCGCAGCCGATGCGTTTACCGATGAGGTCGGGCGGTTGCCCGATCCCGGCATGGGTGTGGATATAGATACCGGAGTGACGGAACGACCGCGACGGGAAGACGGGAATCGCGATGAATG
This sequence comes from Terriglobia bacterium, assembly GCA_965263045.1. Taxonomy (GTDB): domain Bacteria; phylum Acidobacteriota; class Terriglobia; order 20CM-2-55-15; family 20CM-2-55-15. Next base: position 156,631 of record CBDHGK010000041.1, on the reverse strand, counting down.
GCGGATTGGCTTCAAAGCGGGACACCAGGTATGAGGAAAACGACATTTCCGAGACGTCGAATTCATGGTGTCGCATCTGGCGGAAGAAGATTTCCTCGACCACGAGGTTCAGGTAGGTCAGATCGATGCCGTCGAACCTCACCCGGTTTTCCATAATCGGGCGCGTCCGGTCGTAATCCCAGCATGCCAGCGTCAGTCTCAGATTTTGGGTTGAGCTCATCCAGTGAGTCCTTTCTTGAGGTAACCGTGGAGGCGCCCGGCACCCGAACCCGACCTATGCCGACACCCGTGACTGCGATCACATCGAGGATCGTGGCGAACACGCCGATCCTGAGTAAGCCGCCCAAGGAGGATAGTCAATACATGGGCTCTTTCTCAATGGAGATCGAGGCATCGTGTGACAATTATTCCTGGAACCGGGGGCATACGACCGACGGAGGGAAGTGAAAATCTCCGAGGCTGTAAGAGATTGGGAAACGCGTCGTCCATGGGCAAGTCCGGGCTCGGGTGAGACGTCTTCAGGAAATTGATATCTGACCCAACGATCGCGTCGCCTCTCGCCGTCGGCTGGAATCGGTTGTTTGGCCAGCCTCTACAGGTTTTGCTCCAACCGTTCCCGCTTCCGAACGGCGGCTTGCTCCCGGGCGGCCTGAACCACTGTCACCGAGTTTACCCGGCTCACGCCAGGCTCGAATTCCATTTCTCTACCATCAGGATGAACCTGATACTGCGTACCCGGAGCATCACGACTAAGGTAACCCTCATCCACGAGGGAGTTATTGTCAAAAGTGGTGTTTAGGCGACTGAATCAAGCGGCGGCCTGATCGACGTTTGTCACCTCGATACCATCGTTGAATTTCACTCCAGTAATCACCTTGGCCAGATCATCGAATCCTCGTAATCGTCGCCAGTTCTTCTGAGCGCACTGTCCCAGTTTGAACATCATGTGCAGCATGCCGTCGCGCGTCAGGCACCCCCTGGATCGCTTGGTCCGGTGGCGGATGGTCGCGAAGGTCGACTCAATGGGATTGGTCGTTCTGAGGCTCTGCCAGTGCTTGGCCGGGAAGTCGTAAAAGGCCAGCAGTGCTTCGCTGTCTTTCTGGAGGCAGAGAGTGGCTTTCGGATATTTCGGTTCATAGGTTTCAATGAACAGGTCGAATGCCTTCTCGGCGTCTGCCTTTGTCTCGGCCTTCCAGATCGCGTGCAAGGCCTCTTTCGCTTTCGCCTGAGCCGACTTGGGTAGGCAGTTCAACACGTTCATGGTCTTGTGCATCCAGCAGCGTTGTTGGCGTGTCCCGGGATAGATTTCCTCCAGTGCGGCCCAGAACCCCATCGCACCGTCACCGATGGCCAACTCCGGGATATTCATCCCACGGGACTTCAGCTTCAACAAGACCTCGCGCCAACTCTGTGTCGATTCCCGGACACCGTCTTCGATCGCCAGAAAACGCTTCTCTCCGCGTTCATTCACGCCGATCACGACCAATGCACACAACTTGGTTTGTTCCGCACGAAGTCCGCTGTAAATGCCGTCGGCCCAGACATACACCCAGCGGTTTGCATCCAGCCGCTCCTCGCAGCTTTGGCGGTACTCCTCGCCCCAGACCTGCTTCAGGCGCGATACCGTGCTCGCCGACAGACCTTGCGCCTGGGGACCGACAAGAACTTTTAGGGCTTCACCCATTTCGCCGCTCGAGACGCCTTTCAAATACAACCACGGCACCGCGGCTTCCAGCGACTTCGTCTTTCGAATGTACGGAGGTACCAGCGCCGATCGGAACGTCACCGCTTCGCCGGTCTTGGCACGGACCTTCGGGATTTGCACCGTTACCGGTCCCAAACCGGTCTGCAGTTCGCGTTCAGGCAGATAGCCATTGCGCACCACCCCGGCGTTCCCCTTCTCGGTGCGCCGATCGTTGTGCTGGGATAGCAGTTCTGACAATTCGGCTTCGACTGCGCGTTGGATCAGCTCTTGAGCTCCGGCTCGTAGCAAATCGGTCACCGCGTCTGCGATCGCTTCTCGATCTTCCCGTTCAATAACGATACTCTTACTCATAGTGGCGTATCTCCTTTGGTTGCTTTGAAGTCTCGTAAACAACAAATCAACCAGATACGCCGCTTTTCTTCAATCCCTCAAACACCAGATTCGGTTATAACTCTCCACGAGGTAGCGTCGGAGCGTCACGTGATCGATCGCGATGCCTGAGCCGACCGTCAGAATCCATTGCTTCAGAGCCGCGTTAAGGGATTGCTCCGAATAGATTCCCGTCTCCGCCAGCGCCTGCACAATGCTTCTGAAAATAATGTGACGGTCTCGCTGTTTCCGGGGCATGCTCCGACCCGTGCCGCCACACAGCGCGGCCAGGCGTTCTTCAAATTCCCGAACTGTGACCGGTTTTTCTCTCATGAGTCAGGCGATTCATCTATTAGTCCAAGGGATTGTCGTTCACCAGCGACGGCAACATCCATTCCTCTCACTTGGTTTCTGCGGCCGCCGGCTGGTGCAGCCACGTGTCAAACGCCGTAGAGCTCGATGGCGTGTTTTCGAAACGCGCGTAATTCCCGGGGCGACCGCAGGCGGACGACACGAGTTGAATCCTCGTGTTCCTGAACGAGTGCGAGGAGCCGAGGCCTCAACTCACAATCAACACGCCGTATGACTCCGAGCAGGCGACGGGTGACACCCCAGGCTGAACACCCCTTCGGTGGCCAGCCTCGACTCAAGCCCAATAATGCCAACAGCTGACGTTCGAGCGCCCACCGATAGTGAATGCGGAGAGGGAAATCGACCAGAACGATTGTGTCCGCCTCCTGGAAACGCGGCTCGATCAGTTCCCAACTTCCCCAACCGTCGATGACCCAACGCGAGCCGGCAAGCCATTGGTCGTGGAAATGGGCAACCTCTTCCAGCGGGGCCGAGCGCCAGCCCGGTTCAAACTGTGCGTCGTCGATGACATGAACCGGCAGGTTCAGGGCCGTACCAAGCGCCCTCGCCAGGACAGACTTTCCACCGCCCGCATTACCGATAATGGCAACCTTTCCCAATGTGTCTTCTCCGTCGATTCAGTCCGTGTAACGGATTGCCGCTCGGCTGCGAACAGTGCGGCATATTCGACGATCCTGGCAGAACAGCTCGAGATTTCGATCATGCACCAGATGTTTGAAGCAAATCCGGTGCCCGGTCCGAACAGTTTGCCTCAGTGCGTGAGCGCGTACGCGACTATGTTAATGCCCATCGGGACGGCACGCCCAAGCGAGATTTCCCGTGGATAAACGGTCGATTCCTCGTGTTCCCAGGCGTCTCCAAAATCCGAATTGTGGCTGAGGATGGCCATTAACCTGCCTCTATCATCCACCAGTCCGCGGTAGGACGCATCAGGCGCCGGGGGGATGTTCCCTCGCAATACGGTCGGGAAGTCCGGAACCTGCGGTATCTCACTAAACTCATATGGATTCCTGAAGATCTCGTGATCGATCTGGAGCTCGATCGGTTCTCGATCGGGAAATACGCGCCGAAGTTCACCGGCGAGCGATTCCCATTCTTGTTCTCCCCAGAAGTCGTCAACCATCAGAAAGCCACCACCTAAGAGATAGTCGCGAAGGCCCGCGACTTCTGCGTCGCTCAATCTCATTCTGCCACCTTCGACGATGTAGATGAATGGATACTGACTCAGGTTCGGATCGGTCAGCTCCCAAACGAGGCCGTCGCCATTCGTGGAGAGACCAGTAAGATTCCCAACGTGAGCTGAGAATCTCCTGTCCGCAGCCGGCCAATCGGTATCCCAACTACCGGGGGGTTCAGAGTACGAGATCCGCACGAACGTAAAGTCTGACGTCTTGAATTGAATCGCCTCAGGGTCCCTTATCGGGACCGGCAGCTCTTCCGGCAGATCGCCATCGCGTTGCTGCCCGCGGAGTCCCGAAGCGCAAACCCCGAGCGCGACAATCAGGCATGAGATAGCGATAGTAATGGATCTAATGCCGTTGATTCTGTTCACGTTCGACTCCCACTTCTTTCGGGCGACGCCCTATGACCGCCGCGTCTATAGATATGGACACCCAAGCCGCCGGATTGTTCCCACTGTGTCCGTCTAACGGATAGGCGATGAGCTGCCGGTTGTGCGATGGTTGTCGCCGACCGACAGCAGTTGTTTACAGATGACAGCGTCCATCGTATTGACAGACAACAAGTTCCGTCGTTGAGTTATACGGCCTCATACCTTACGAATCAGGCCAAACTGTAGCAGGTGATGATAGCTGTGTTTGAAGTGGACGCGTTCCCATCCGTCGGTTGCTATCGTTCCGAATAGGGGGTGCGTATTCATTTCATCTGGCTGCGTTTCCCTGAACTTGATGAAATGATCGAGTTCTTTGTGAAACGCCGCCTTCGCGTCTGCCACACTCGAATATCTCAGGGGCAGCGGGTTGTCAGGGAGTGTGGGATTCTTGAAATCTCTGGGGCTGGGTCTGTCGTCATAAAGCCAAACTATCATTTCCTCTCGGCGGGTCGCTGGAATTTCACATGTGACTGTGTCTCTGCCAGTGGATAACTGTAAGGCCCAGACAAGGTGCTCTACCATATGGTACGCCGTCATCTTCCCCCAGCTTGGAACGGTGTCCGCTTCAAGACAGTCAATTGCATCGGGCAGTAAGTGGCTCAAGAACGCCATTCGGATCTCAGCATCGTTGACGTTGAAGGCGATATCTTTCATGAGTCACGACCAAGACGGTATAACAGGGACCGGCAGCTTCATTGCGTATTAATACCGCCCTTTGGCTACCTGGCCTGCCTTACCTGTTTGATGCGGTTCAGTTCTGACGATTCGGCGGTCTGGGCATGATACAGATCCCAGCGGAGCTGGAGGTTCATCCACAGATCGGGGGTCGTCCCAAAGAACTTCGCGAGGCGAAGGGCAGTACTGGGCGAGATCCCACGACGACCATTCACCAACTCATTCACCCGCTGATAGGGCACTCGGATGCCATCGGCAAGGTCGCGTTGGCTCAGGCCCATGGGAGTCAGAAACTCTGCCAAGAGCATCTCGCCCGGATGTGTTGGCGTACGATGTGTAGGAATCCGAACCATTCAGACCTCCGTCCTCTGCGTTAGGAATTCAATGATAATTAACGATCTCCACTTCCGCTGGCCCTGATTCCGTCCAGACGAAGGAAACGCGATACTGATCGTTCACGCGAATGCTAAGTTGTCCGGACCGATCGGCATTCAAGGCTTCCAGTTGGTTCCCGGGTGGCACCCGGAGATCACTAAGTGTCTCAGCTGAGTCGAATGTGTGCCAATCTTAGTTGGAAATTGAAACGGCTCCAAACCCCATGGTTTGATGGTATTGGAAGAAACAACATCAAGCCTGTAAGAGAAAGGAGCCGAGATGAGGAGTCTGTTACGTTCGGTAAAGAAACGCAAGAAGTCGCGTGTGCTGGGTGAGGTCGAGGTCCTGAGCCGGGAGGAATACTCGGGACTGGAATTGGACTCGAAGGTGGAGATGATTCGGGCGTTGATCCCACTGGGGTTGATGCACGTGGAGGAGTTGCTCGACGAGGAAGTGAAGTCGTTGGCGGGTGAGCGATACGCACGAAAGGAGGCGGCGTTGCGGGGCCGGCGACACGGGAGCAATCCGGGGACCGTGGGGCTGGGTGGCCAGCGGGTGCCGGTTCGGGTGCCTCGAGTGCGCAGCGTGGCGGGCGGGGAGATTCCGCTTCGGACCTACGAGGAACTCAGTCCGGGTGGCGCGGTGAACGAGCTACTGCTCAGACGTGTGCTGTATGGGATCTCCTGCCGGAACTATGAATCGGCCGCTGAAGCGATTCCGGGAGCGATCGGACTGTCGAGTTCGACGGTGTCTCGAGGATTCGTCCAGGCGAGTGCCGCGAAACTTCGGGAGATGCAGGAGCGGGATCTGAGTGGCGAGGACGTCGTGGCGATCTTCCTGGACGGGAAGGCGTTTGCCGACGCCCTGATGGTAGTGGCCCTGGGCGTCACGCTTTCGGGCGACAAACGCTTCTTGGGCTTCGTGGAGACCGACACGGAGAACGAGCAAGTGCTGACTCCGTTTCTCCGTTCGTTGATGGAGCGGGGCCTGGACATCTCTGAAGGCGTGCTGGTGATTGTCGACGGCGGCAAAGGTCTGCGGGCGGCGGTCAAGAAGGCATTCAGGAATCGAGCCCTGGTCCAACGCTGCCAATGGCACAAACGCGAGAACGTCGTGAGATACCTATCGAAGACCGAGCAAGCCGTGTGGCGACGCCGGCTGCAGCGGGCCTACGAGCGCCCGGAGTACGACGAAGCTCGGGCGGCGCTCGGAGAGCTCCATGGAGAGCTCGAGGAGCGAAACCAATCGGGGGCTGCGAGCCTTGAGGAAGGCCTGGAAGAGACCCTCACGTTGCATCGGCTCGGCGTGTACGGGGTCTTGGGCCGTTCGTTCAAGACGACGAATTGCCTGGAATCGGTCAATGCCCTTGTCGAGGAAAGGTGTGCGAAGGTCGATCATTGGAAGAACTCGAGTCAGCGGCAACGCTGGTTGGCGACGGCGCTCATCGACATCGAACCGCGCCTGAGGAAGGTGATCGGCTACCGTCATCTTCCAAAGCTCCGCGAAGCCCTCCAGCGAGAGCTGAAAATTGAGGCGAAGACGTCGACGAGATCGAAGAAGAAGGTTGCATGACCCATCGTGAGCCGTGGAGAGTTTCAACTAAGAATGGGCTTGACTCGCTGAGTCCAGAAGCTCCAGCTACCGGCGTGCGACCTTCGAGACCGATTCGGGACAGAATCGCCGAGCCCGCTTCGTCTTCATACCGTTGAATACATCTTCAGTACCAGTGTCACGGAACGAGTGAACCACGTTATCACGGTAGCACGGATCCCATGATATGAAAGGTCGAATCGCTTGTCGTCGGTCTCAGCCGTATAACGGATCGCGGCTAACCTGCAGGCCAGAGTGGCACGGGGCTTGCGCATGCAGGACGGGTGAGACGAAGTACTGCAGGGTTCAGCCGTCTGTTAGCTGTCGTCCCCCTGTGCGATCGTCCAGCGCGACGTCGTATAGCGGCTGGATCTCCAGTCGTTCAGCGAGGCACTCGCGCATGACCTGCTTGTGCTCCTTATCGATCGAGTGGTTCGATCGAGCGAATGCCTCCCTTCCGAGGTCAGCGTCGGCGGCCTCAATCAAGTACACGAGGACCGGACCGTCGTTCATCTCGAGCACGAAGGCCTGCTCGTGGCGAACCGTCTCATCGACGAACGTTGCCCGCACTTCGTCATCCCGAGCCGAGAGCTCTGCCAACCATTCTCGCAATCGGGGCTCTTTACCGGGCTTCACTCGTTGAAAGCTCACGCGCAGCATGTGCTTGCTCCCCTCGTCAGGATCAGCTATTCGTACAGCCAACGGGTTAAGATTGAGCCGCAGCGGTCGCTCAACAACTCATTCAATCGATAATTGGGGCCGCTGTCCGCTCCAATCTGTTGTTGGACGGCCTTACAGGGCCGGCTCTTCTCCGCGACTGCCGTGCCAGAGGGCCAGAACCTCAACTTGCGTCGGCCGAACGCGATAATAGATGTAGTAGCGAATGCGGCTGAGATGCACCCTGCGAACGTCTTTCAAACGGGTACTCGCGGCACGCGTCCCGATCGTCGGCTGATGTGAAACCAGCTCGAATGCGCGACGTAGTTCCTCGGCAAACGCTACAGGAGACTTAGGTCGTTTGCCGACCACCAACTCGCTCCTTCTCGTATCTCTGCGGCGGCACGACGGGTGATTTTGATCGGCAGCATTCAGCCGCTTACGAAAGGTCCTTCAGGACATCTTCTGCTTCGACCAATTCACCTCGATCAGCTTGCGATATCGCGTCCAGGAGTACCGCCTCGTCTTCTTCGCTCAAATCGAAGGTTGCGTTGTCCGGCACCAAAATCGTGACGGAAACACCCTCGCTCAGGGTGTCCCCTTCTACAACAACCCTGCCACCAACAACCTTTCCGGTTGTAATCCTCATGCGTCGATTCTAGCCGCTTGCGCCAACGCCGTCGAGCAAAGGCTTAGCGTCATTTATGCGTTCGCGTTGTCGGTCCAACATCGAAGTCGACTGCACGGCCCCAAGCCCGAACATGCGTCTAACAGCGAGATTTACGTTCGAGGAGATTCAGTCGGCCAGTGATGTAAATCAGTTGCTGGGCCCATCCTACACCTCCAGCGAGCGAGCTGGGACCAGGTAATTATGCCGCTGGATCCCCGGCATACTTTGCTGACTGATTCTGCGACCGGGTTCTGACAATGTCGAAAGGACTGCGCACACGCAGTCCGCGCGAATGGTCAGAACAAGAGGCCGGTCTCAATGAAGATCGCGTCATCGTGTGGCATTTCATCGATCGATCCGGGGGAATACCACGGGCGAGGTGTTGTGAGAATCAATAATGACGCACAAGGAATGGGAAACGAGTCTCCCCGGGGCAACTGCGGGCCCCTGGGGAGGCGTCTCTGTGGAATTGATAAGCGACTCAATGATACAGGGAAGGCGAGACGAGAGCCGTCAGCTTATCAAATCGCTTCAGCGGCTTTAGGATTAGCTTCAGCCGCTTTAGAATGATTCGAGTGGTCGGGAAGGTCGAAGGCCGTTTGAACCGCCAGACAAGCGGATAGCAGGCTCGTACCGGGCACCCTGAATGACGTTCAATTCGTCCATTCGTCTTCGTATGCCCTGCATGACCTCGTTGCGGGTTTTGCCCCAGTCTGGCGCGACCAGCAGTCCCAGGGGCGCTTCTCCGAAGAGGCGTTCGATGACGATGGAGGGTTTGAGGCGTTCGACGAACTCGCACACCAGGTCGACGTACTCCTCGAAGCGCAACATGGGGAACGGTTGCTGAGTGTATTCCCGCGCCATTGCCGTTCCACGAACCAGATGCAAGTGATGGATCTTGAGGGAATCGATGCCGACCCGGGACATTTCATCCGCCATGCAGAGCCATTGATCCCGTGTTTCCCAGGGAAATCCCAGGATCAAATGCGCTCCTTTATGAAAGGCCCGGCCGTGTGTGAGCTCCATCGCACGGAGGAACGCATCATAGTTGCACCCTCGATTGATACGCTCGAGGGTGTCGTCGTAGATGGATTCCACTCCGAATTCGAGTGAGACGCACGTCGTCTGCGCGATTGTGTCAATCATCTCGATTTTTTCCTGATCGACGCAGTCCGGCCGCGTGCCGATGGCCAGGCCCACCACGTTGGGATGATCCAGTGCATCCGTGTAGAGAGCTCGAAGGTATTCCGTGTCCGCGTAGGTGTTCGAAAACGGTTGGAAATAGACGATGAATTTATGGGCTTCGACCCTTTTGCGGAGGTAGGCGATTCCGTTGGCCACCTGTTCGCGGATCGGTGAGGTCTTAATGGCGAGCGGCGGGCGGAAAGAACTGTTGTTGCAATAGGTGCATCCGCCCGTCGCGACGGTGCCGTCGCGGTTGGGGCAGGTGAATCCCGCATCGACGACGACCTTGTGGACCCGTTCGCCAAAGCGTTCCCGCAGCCAGCGGTTATACGTCCGGTAGCGGTCAGTTCTTCCAGCGACTCCCGGGGTCGTCATTGTCACGTTCTCTCTGTTGCTGCCGGCGGTTGTAATAGACCTCGAATTTGCGGCGCAGTCTGGCCCGTTTCCATTGATCGTAGAATTCGCGGAAATTGCGTGAATAGGGCCCCCCTCTGAGGTACAGGTAGCCGAATACCATGCCTCCGAGATGGGCGATGTGCGCCACGCCGCCACCGCTTCCACCGGAAAATGAAGCCATGAAGGCCATTCCTCCGATGAACATGATGTAGTACTTCACTTTCACCGGGATCATGAACGGAATGAGAATCATCTGTCGGTCGGGAAACCGCAGGCCGTAGGCGAGCAGAATGCCATAAATCGACCCCGAGGCGCCGATCGTGGGTATCACCGACCCCGGGTTTACGATCACACTCGAAAGGCCCGCCCCGATGCCACAGACGAAGAAGAATTTCACGAACTCGCGGGTTCCCCAAATGCTCTCCAGTTCTCTGCCGAACATCCACAACGCGAACATGTTGAACAGGATGTGAAAGAAGCCGCCATGAAGAAAGATATAGGTAACGAGTTGCCATACCCTGAGGCCGCCTGTGACAGCGGCGGGCGTCAAGCCGAAGCTGGTGATCAGCGAAACCTGGAAGGCGCGTCCACCCAGCGTCTGAAGCACGTAGACGGCGGCGCAGATGACGAGGATGATCTTGATCGCTTTCGTCAGGCCGCCACCGCCGATGGACATGTAGGTGGAGCGTCCGCCGTAGTTGCCGCGGTAATAGCGGGACAAGCTAATCGTCCTTCGGCCGGAGAAAGCGGCCCGCATAGAACAGGCCGGCGCCGATCGCCGCCGTCTGCATCATTGGTCCCATATCTCCAAAATATACGAGGAGTGCTTCCATCGTGACAATTAGCCCGACTAATTGAAGACCCGTTGATGCGTAATAGCGTATCATTGCAATCTCGAAACGGCGTCGGGCGGCACTCTCGAAACGGCGTCCCGCGGTTCTGTCGGAACGGTCTCCTGCTTCGCGGCAACGCGTGAGATTCCGATTGTAACAACACGCAGGTAAAGGCGGTAGCGGGGTCTCTTGCGAATAGGCCACGGACTGCTTCTGCCGGTGCGCCCTCGGTCGCCGTCATGAGACCGCGTCGGTGGGATGTTTTCAGCATGGGGCCCGCCCCTGGACGGACAATCCATGCCATGGCGGAGCCCACAATCGTTTTCCTCTGGCATGCGGTCATAGATCACACCTGCAGTTGAGAATATCCCACTGCTGTTAAGTCTGAAAGATTGCCGTTCTGGAACTTGAGTGATGCTTCCTTGGCTGATCGTTCTTAAGATTTCTGCCAGTTTCCTTATCGGGGCCATTCCCTTTGCCGTGATTGCAGTCTGGGGGACCGGCATCGATGTGACGCGCGCGGGTTCTGGAAATCCCGGTTTCAATAATGTTCTTCGAGTGTCTTCGCGCTCGAGGGCCGTCTTCGCCCTGATCGGCGACCTGTGCAAGGGCGCCGCCGCTGTCGCGATCCTGTCGGGGGCAGCGGACCCTGTCTGGTTTCGATGGAGTCTTGGATTGGCCGCGGTGGCCGGACACTGTTGGACACCCTTTTTGAGGTTTAAAGGGGGGAAGGGTGTTGCCACGATGGCCGGCGCCTTACTGTATCTGGATTTTCAGATCACCGGTGTTTGCCTCTTCCTCTATCCGACGCTCCGACTGTTTGGTCGAAGAATGGGCTGGGCCCAGGAGGGCGCGATCTCGTCGATGACGACGATGACTGTAATCGCGGGAACAATTCTGGGGGTCCGTGGAATCGAAGCGGGCGCCTTTGCCGTGGTCGCCCTGGCGATTGTCATCATTCGTCATGGTTCCAACATCCGCCAGCTTGTGGGTTGGGGGCGCCGTGAACCGTGACGCGTTGGCTGCGCTCTGTTCGACACGCGCCACGTCTTCTTACCGAACGAACATTCGAATCGCTTCGGGAATAACTGTCATTTTCAGTGGGAGGACTCCCACGGGTTCGCCGTCGACTTCGACCCGCGTTGGTTCCCGGGACTTCGCCGCAAGCACCCTCACACGGCGGTGCTGGATCTTCGGGTGGCCGTAGATCTGTCCATTGAACAGGATGCGGATGTGACGGGCGATTTCGGGAAGCGAAAGCCTTTCGATGATCGTGACGTCGAGTAAGCCATCGTTCATCAGGGCACGGGGACAGATGTGCATTCCCCCGCCATGGTACTGGCCGTTTCCAACCGCAACGTTGGTGATTCGATATTCGCTCCAATCCCCGCCGTCAGCTTGAATCGATACGTCATTGCCCCTGAAGCTGAAGCCAGTAACGGCGGTTGCTGTCAGGAAGGCCGCCTTGCCTCCCAGTCGATTCGATGAGCGTTGGACTCGCTCGGCAACGACTCCGCCCATGCCGAAGCTCGTCACGTTGAGGGCATAGCGGATGCGCTGGACGCCCTCTGGGTCGTGAAAATCAACGCGCATCGCATCCAGAACCGCTGTCTGACCGCGAGCGATAATCGTGATCGCGTCGTCTATGTTGAGCGGGAGCATTGCGGTGCGACGGAAATCCGAGCCCGTTCCCTGGGGAATCAATCCCAGGGTCACCATCGAGCCTGGTGGAGCCACCGACAGGATTCCGTTGGCGACTTCGTTCAATGTGCCATCGCCGCCGACGGCGATGATGGTGCCGCAGCCGGATCGAACGGCCTCCCCGGACAACTGGATTGCATGTCCCGGAGCTTCGGTTTCCATGACCTCTATCTGAGGACAAACCTGTTTGAGCCGGGAGCGGATTCGATTCCAGTTGCGGCCCGTCCTTCCGGATGCGGATCGCGGATTGACGATCGCGGCTGCGGGTTGTCCGTCAGATGCTATCAAGTGTTCGTTCGAAGGAACCGCACAGTGGCACGGATCGTTTATTCGGCCAATCTGGGGGCAGGCACCGTGCGTTCTCTGCCAGTGTGCCGTCGCAATCGCTTCGCAAGCAGGCCATCATAATATTGGCAGCGTCGCGCGGAAACCCCCGTCGTCCGATCTGGCCATCCCGATCGACGGCCCACGATTCGCAGAGCGGGCGAAGCGGTGCCCGGAATAGAGGCACGCCAGTCTCATGAAGCAGGAGGATTGGCAGACTGCTCCAGGGCCTTCATCTGCGTGGCGAACATGGGACGAATCCACTGTTCGATACCTTTCGTGTGGATATTGACCCAGTAGTCCGCCCAATCAATGTCTTCCGGAGACCACTGAAGCCGGTCCTGATCCCCAGGCGTCAGCATATTGCTGGCGCGCCGGATGTTTCCGGTCTCAAAAACAAAGCTGTTATAGACCATGAAGGGAAGGAATTTGTCCAGGGTCTCTTCCTGCAGTCTCAGTTGCCGACGGGTAATTCTGAGGTTGCGTATATAGGGGTTCATGATGCGCGATCCAAGGACCTTCTTTAAGAAATTGAAAGTCGCCTGAATCATGTCCAGGCCCCAGCGGACGCGTTTGCGGCTTGCGGCGAGCTGGGACACGCTGACGACTTCCGTTTCGACGTACGTTTTCCAGAGATTGGCGAGTTTGTTGCCGCTCGTTTTGTGTTTGTGCTTGTAACGCGAATTCATTCCCAGAAACGCGACCAGACGCGGAAGCATGACCGGATTGTCGGCCGCCGTCGCCAGGTGATACACGGGCTGTCCCCGGTCCGCCAGGACCGCCGCCGTCGCAATGAGGATGCCGGTCGCGATCAGGTCGACCGGAATGATCTCCAACGATCCGTCTTTCCGGACCGGCCACGCTTTAACGCCTTCACCCCCCATCAGGACCAGGGGCGCCGATGTTGTCATACCTTCATTCCAACCCGGAAACGGGAAGCTGAGGGCAGATTCAACGATGGCGGGTCGGACGATGCAGTAGCAGAGGCCCGGGGTGCGCGCAATCAGTTGTTCGCCCATGCTCTTGGTGTAGGTGTAGGTATTGATCCATCCCCAGTGCTCAGCACGGTCCATTCCTCCATCCCGAAGCCTGACCTTATCTTCGGTCCCCTGGATAAATTGCTCGCACCATTCGATTTCACGCTCGACGTCGAATCGATCGTCCTCAGCTTCTTCGCGTCCGGGATAGTAGCCGACGATCGGCGTATCTTCGGGAATGATCCCGCTCTTCTTGCCTCCGACGTAGCAGGTGGATATATGGACGAGCCTGGCATCGAGCGCCTGCACCAGTTCGATCAAATTGCGAATGCCGTAAACGTTCGTAATCAGGGACTCATTCAACGGTGGATCGAATTCCACCAGGCCGGCTGAATTGATGACTAGGTCTACGGTCGGGGCGAAGTCAGCCAGCCCCTCGGTGGACATTCCGCACAAGGGAGCGCTCAGATCGCCCTCCACGATGGACGTCCGTTCCCGAATGGAATCGATGCCGATGCGCTCCACGATCGATCGCAACGGAGGCGATTTCAGTATTTCGTTCAGGAAACGTTCTTCACCCGAGGCGTTTTTCCGGGGACGCACCTGAATGATGAGGTGTCTCAGTTCCGGAAACCGGTCCAGGACCATGGCCAGGAGCACTTTCCCGACGAATCCTGTCCCACCCAGAAGCAGAATTGTCTTACTTCGGAACTGATCGATGGCCGAGATTTCTCCCGTACCTGTCGAACGGCGTGTGTCTGCCGGGACATACTGGCCCTTCACCGGATCAAATCGCCACGATGTCAGCTGGCCTTCGTCTTTCATAGGCCCACGAGTTCCGTACCTGATTCCGTCATTTCCAACGGTGGTTTGATATCAATCATCACGATGACGGGAGATCCTTCGGAAGAGACAAAATGTTGCTCGGAGGCACCTTCCAGGTCATGAATCGCCCGGTTGTTTCGTTGATCGCCGTCCAGAATCACCACCTCCGGCTTCGCATATTACACCGAAAAACAGGAAAGAGCCGAGAGTCCGCCACCGAGGCCGGGAAGCGGTTGCTGAAGGGGTATCCACAACGTAACTGCGCTCTGTGTGCGCATATTCTGATCGGCCAGCGACCGGCCCGAAAGATTGCAGCGGCATTTATCACGGACTGCAAGGGTCCGCCGCTAGCAGCCCGTGGCAGAAGTCTCGCGGGCCGCGTTACGGCCAAACGGGGCCGATTTCTAGGAGGTGACGACGTTGCAATGCTCATTCATTGCGAGGAGTCGGTGACAACGAAGACGGCCCCGTTTCGCCGTAACCCTATGGGCGCAGGGGGGCCACCGACGTTTCAAACGGAGGCCGCAGGCGCCCCACAGGCTTTGTCCGGCATTCAGTAAGACGGGTCACGATGAAAAACCATCGTTCCGCTCCTCACTTCGCGTCTGCAACCCGAAGACCCCTGCGCGCGGCCCGCGAGACTCCTGCCACGGACTGCTAGTGTATGAGGTAGGGTTCGATCGTATCGATGACCGTCGCGACAACAATTGTGTAACCTTCGCCCGTCGGGTGTATGCCGTCACGCTGCATGTATCGTTCGTATTCTTCGATCAGGCCTTCGAGAAAGAACGGGATGCGTACGACATCGAGTTCTTCTGCAAGATCGGTGTATATCGATTCAAACGACCGGATATAGTCGGGCCCATAGTTCAGCGGGAGCGTCATCCCGGCAAGAATCACTCGTGATCCAATCTCGTTGAATGCGGCGATCATCGTCCGGAGGTTTTCTCTCGCCACCTCTACAGGAACTCCTCTCAGGCCATCGTTACCTCCAAGTTCGAGGATGACGATTTCGGGTTCGAGCGCCAGGGCCGTTTCAAGACGGGCGATGCCACCGCTGGTGGTTTCCCCGCTGACGCCGCTGTTGATCACCCGATAGTTGTATCCGCGCCGGTCGAGTTCGTCCTGCAGCTGGGAAGGGTAGGACAACTCGCGATCCACGCCGGTTCCAAAGGTCAGGCTGTCGCCAAAAGCGAGAATGATCGGCAGATCCGCGTCGTTCGCCTCATTGAATAGGTCTGCAGCTTCCCGGCCCGGCGACGGACGGTTTTCCGGTTGGGCACTGCAGCCTCCTGCCGCCGCCGACAGGCCCAGGGTCATGATCAGGATCACCAGGTGTTCTGGAAGTGGCCTCATAAGGGTATGACTGGCGCATCGCCAGGAGTCAACAGTGACGGGTGACAAGCTCCGGGGCTCATCACGATCAATTTTCAACTTCGGTTCGACACGCTTCCGCTCCGAATGGATAGTGTACGATAAGTGAACGGATTACGGAGTTGTCCGCCCAGAAATGATCGTTGTCAGAAATCTCGTCAAGACCATCGAAACGCCGACGCACCGCGTTGAGATTCTCCGGGACATCAGCTTCGAGGTGCCCGCGGCCGAGGTCGTCGCGTTTATGGGGCCTTCAGGCAGTGGCAAGAGCACGCTACTGGGGATGTTAGCGGGTCTGGACTGGCCGACGTCGGGCTCCGTGTCAGTCGACGGGGTCGAAATCACCGAACTTGGAGAGGACGAACTGGCAACGATCCGCGGGCGCAATATAGGATTCGTGTTCCAGGCGTATCAGCTGATGCCCACCCTGACAGCTATGGAGAACATTCTCCTGCCCTCTGAGATGGCCGGCGATGGTGCCAACGGTGCGCGGGGCCGCGCGCAGGAACTGCTTGAGAGCGTGGGACTCCTCGACCGCGAGGACCACTATCCGGCACAGCTGTCGGGAGGCGAACAACAGCGGGTGGCCATAGCCCGGGCGTTCATGATGGAGCCCGCCGTTCTCCTGGCTGATGAACCGACCGGCAATCTGGACAGCACCAATGGAAACCATGTTCTGGAACTGCTTCTCAAACTGAACCAGGAGCGGGGTACGACCCTCGTTCTCGTGACGCACGATCAGCAACTGGCTTCCCATGCGGACCGCCGGATCATGATGCTCGACGGCCGGATCGTCCAGGACGAAGCCGTGAAAAGCCATCCGTGAGCCGAAGCATTCTCTGAACGCAACGGGCGTGGGGGGACCGGCCGGCGATCGAGTTCCCGGAATTTGTACAAAGCATTAGGAGTATGAGCACTCTGGACGTGGGAAACGGAGAAGGCCGGTCGGCCCGACGCTAAAAAGAAGCTGAAGGGCGTGGGGGGACCGGCCGGCGATCGAGTTCCCGGAATTTGTACAAAGCATTAGGAGTATGAGCACTCTGGACGTGGGAAACGGAGTGGGCCGGTGGGCCCGACGCTAAGTAAGATGCGGTTTGCATTAAGAATGGCCTGGCGCGAGGCGCGTGCTTCAAAGGGCCGCTTCGTATTTGTCGTACTCTCAATTGCGGCCGGGGTTGCTGCGTTGAGCGGCGTCAAGGGCTTCAACGAGTCGGTCCGCTACACCTTGCTCGCTGAGGCGCGGACACTCATGGGCGCCGACCTGGTGATTCGACTTTCTGTCGATCCGACCGAAGCGGAACTGGCTTTCCTAGAGGGACTTCGAGAGCGGGGAATCGAATACACGCCGGTGACGGAGACCGTTTCGATGTCCTCCTCCCAGGCCCAACCCCAACCCCTGCTTAGTTCCATCAAAGCGGCCGACCTGTCGGTCTACCCCTACTACGGGGCGATTGTGGTCGATCCCCCGGACGCCCGGATGGGTGACGACGCCGTGATCGTTTCCGCCGATCTGTTGCTGCGACTGGGTGTCGAAGTGGGTGATACCGTCCAGGTGAGTGCCGCCGAATTTCGGATTGCCGCAGTTTCCCTTTCAGAACCCGACCGGATGACCACCGGGTTCACGCTGGGTCCCCGTGTCCTGATGACTCCGGCGGGATTTGACGATGCCGGACTCAACGTCCGTGGCAGTCGGGCGACCCGGCGTTTGCTGCTTCGCCTGCCGGAGGGGACGGACCTGGATGCCACGCGAGCTGAAATCGAGGCCGTATTCGGGCGGCGCGCCCGTATCTCTGATTTCACCGAGGAAAATCGGTCGTTATCGCGCGGATTGAGGCGCGCGACCACATTCTTGAGCCTTGTCAGCCTGATCGCGTTGATTGTGGGTGGCATCGGTGTGGCCACCTCCATTGCGGGCCACTTGCGCCAGAAGATGGATTCGATCGCGATGATGAAATGTCTCGGCGGGAAATCGCGCCAGGTCATGCGGATTTATCTGGTTCAGGCGGGTTTGTTGGGATTGACCGGGAGTATTCTTGGCGTCGTTGCAGGATTCGCAGCTCAGTGGGTTTTTCCTCAGTTTCTGGGGGACTATTTCGATGTGGATGTCCAGATGGTGCTGTCGGCTGCACCGATCGTACAGGGACTGGCCGCCGGACTCCTGACCGCACTGCTGTTTACGCTTCCACCACTGCTGTCAATCGCAGACATACGACCCGCCCAGATCTTCAGGAGGGACATGGTCGAAGCCATCGCTCCTCGCCGCGACTGGCGCCCCTATGGCGCCTTTGGCGCGATCGCGCTTGGATCGTGGGCCATGGCGATATGGATTGGTTCGTCTTTTGAGGCGGGTTCAATTTTTGCCGGCGGCCTCGTCGTCAGCGTCCTCCTGCTGGCTGCGGTCGGAAAAGGTCTGATGGTCGTGGTCCGGCGTGTGCTGCTCCGCTATTCCATGCATTGGCATCCCGGACTCAGGCACGGCGTCGCCAACTTGTACAGACCCGGCACACACATGGTCGCCATCCTGGTCGCCCTCGGTATCGGAGTGATGTTCACGCTTTCGATCCACCTCTTGCAGCTGTCGCTGGTCGACCAGCTCCTCACCAGCGCCCCGCCCGATATGCCCAACGTATATATGATCAACATCACCGATCGGGAAAAGGACGGATTGTGGGCCCTTCTCGAGACGCAGGACGGGGTGATCGAAGCGCCGCCGGCCGCCCCGGCAGTGCGGGGTATGCTTCACGCGGTCAACAGAGTTCCAATCGAAGAAATGAACCTCGTCGACGGTGAACGGCGCTACCTCCGGGTCCAGTTTTCCCTGACGTGGTCCGAGGAGCAGCCCGAGGCCACGGAGATTCTCGAAGGGGATTGGTGGGACGGGGGGAGCGAACCGGGATTGGTCTCGGTGGAAGAGAACGCGGCCGGCATCCTGCGCCTCTCGCCCGGCGATACTGTCGAATGGAGTATCGACGGAAGGGTACAGTCCGCCCGCGTCGCAAATGTCCGCCGGACCGATGGTACCCGGGCCGGAGCGAACAACCAGTTCATTCTGACGCCCGGCACCCTGGACGCATTTCCCGGCATCTACTACGGGGCCCTGCGGGTTGAAGCCGAAAAGGTCGGAGCTTTGCAACGTGCCGTTTTCGCAAGTTATCCATCCGTCACTGTCGTCAACGCCGCCGATATTCTGCAGATCGTTCAGCAAATGGTCGGACGGATCAGCTTGACGGTTCGGTTTGTCGCAGGTTTCGCCATTCTGGGCGGACTCGTTATCCTTGCTTCCAGTATTGCCGGAACCCGCTATCGACGTATTCGCGAAGTTGCGATCCTGAAGACAGTCGGGGCCACCCGCCGCAGAATTATTGGGGTGTTTTCAGTCGAGTTCCTCGTCCTGGGACTGGCGGCCGGTTTAATTGGCAGCCTGCTGGCGGCCGCGTTTACGGCATTAGTGGTTCACCAGTTGATGGACGGAACCTATGCGTTTAACGGGGTGCCTCTCGTAATCGCGACCGGCCTGACGGCGTTGCTTGCCGTGATTACCGGGTGGGCGGCCAGCTTTCGGGTCCTGAATCAGAAGCCGCTTGAAGTGCTCCGAAAAGCGGACGCTTGACTCTGTTACTGAACGCGCTTCCGAATCCGAGGAAGAACCTCTCTTAAAACATTTAGCGTTCATCGGAAGTGCCGAGCGAGAAAGCGTCGTGGGGACGAGATTTTCGGGCACTTTCGATAACGACGTTTGAAGGAAGCCGGTGGCGTTTGCGGCGGACGCGGTGGGCTATGGAGAAAGTACGGGAATGCGGGTTGAAATTGTCACGGGACGGGACTCGACAAGGGCGAGTGGCGGGGTGGCGACGAGGAGTGTGGGTTCCGGAGCAGCAGTTTTAGAGAGTCTGCGGTGCGGGTCGAGGCTCGATTTGGAAGCATTTTTGAGATCAAGACACACGTGGGCGGCGGCGTGCGCGAGCACGTCTGGAAAGTGTGTAACTGGAATCTCTGCTACGACGTATCTGCAAAGCATATGGAAGTGAAGCTCCATGCGATCTGCGCAGCGGTCAGCCTCTCGATGACCTTCATCGGGGTCTGACAGACGGGACATAACCCGGCCGAGTCGCTCGCAGGGGCTTCCTCGTGAGGATCGGTCGACGCCATTCCTAACAAACGATGACAAAGTTCCATGGATGCGGAACGTTGTGCGTTCGCCATGAAACCGAAATGTCGGATGCGGACAAAACCTTTCGGCAGCACGTGGAGGAGGAAGCGGCGGATGAACTCGGCGGCGGAAACCGTCATCGTTCTTGATTTGTTGCCACGCGCGTAATCCCGCCAACGGAACGTGACCTGGCCGCCGTCGAAGGACAACAATCGATGATTGGAGATGGCAACACGGTGGGTATAGCGTCCGAGATAGCGTAATACCTGTTCGGGCCCACCGAATGCCGGCTTCGCATAGACGACCCAAGGTTGGCGAAATAACGGTCGCAGGAAAGCCGCGAAGCTCTTCGGTTCGGATAACTGCTGGATCTGTCCCGCGAAGGTCAGGCACTCTCTGCGAAACGCCTTCCGCAATCCGTCAACGAACTTTCCCCGGAATATTTTCCCCAGAACCTTTACAGGCAGGAAGAAAGGGTAGCGCGGCCGAATCCATCGCGAACGGTCCGGTGCGATTCCACCGGCGGGAACGACGCAGTGGAGGTGAGGATGAAACAGCACGTTTTGTCCCCATGTGTGCAGGATGAGGAAGAAGCCGATCTCGGCGCCAAGGTGTTTGGGATTTCTCGCGACCTCCCGCAGCGTCTCGGCCACGGTGCGGAACAGCAGGTTATAGAGTTCAACCGGATTCTGCAGGACAAGCGCATGTAGTTCCTTTGGCAGCGTGAACACGACATGGAAGTATCGTGTCGCGAGAAGTTCACGTTCTCTGGCTGCGATCCAGCGCTGACGCGCCTGAGTCTGGCATTTCGGACAATGGCGATTACGGCATGAGTTGTAGGAGATGGTCCCCTCGCCCCCACATCGCGGGCAGGCATCGATATGACCGCCAAGAGCGGCTGTTCGGCAACGCACGATGGCATGCATCACCTTCAGCTGCTGGAAATCGATTCTGTTTCGATGACGGTCGATGAAGTCGTTGCCCCGCGCGCGCAGGATGTCGGCCACCTCCACGGCGGACCGCGTCATTGTTTCTGCTTCCTTTTTCTGGAGCGCTTCACCGTATCGAGCCTGGAAACCGGCAGGGTCTCTACGGGATTGGCGACCGTCTGCAAATGACGGCGAGACAAGTGCAGATAGACGCTGGTGGCTCGCAGGTCCGAGTGACCCATCAACATCTGAATGGTGCGCAGATCGGTGCCATTCTCCAGTAGGTGGGTGGCCCAGCTGTGACGCAGCGTGTGCGGCGATACACGCTTCTTGATTCCGGCACGTTTCGCCGCATTTTGTACCGCCAACCACACGCACTTGGACGTGAGGGGTTTGTCGGCACGCCAGTTGTCGACCATGCCGGGAAACAAATAGGTCCCAGGCTTCATCCAGAGCCAGTACTCCCGTAGTGTATTCAGCAGCTTTGGCGGCAATGGCACATCGCGATCCCGGTTGCGCTTGCCCTGACGGATGTGGATGATCATGCGCTGGCTATCGATGTCCTGGACCTTCAACCCGATCAACTCGGCCCGACGCATTCCAGTGGCATACAAGGTCATCAGCATCGTGTAATCGAGCAGGTTGTTTGCGGAGCCGATCAGTTGGGTGACCTCCTCTTTGCTCAGAACAGTCGGCAGTCGCTTCGGCATCTTGGGATACGGGAGATCCAGCTTCAGGTATGGACGCCGTAGCGTCTTCACAAAGAAGAATCGCAGCGCGGCAATGTGCAGACCTACAGTCTTGATCGCGAGCTTTCGCTCCTGGATCAAATGCAACTGATACTGCCGCAGGTGTTGCTGGCTGAGACGATCGGGGCGCGTGCCAAAATAGCGAGCGAAGTCTTCAACGACTCGCAGATAGGTTCGGATTGTTGTTGGAGAGAAATTGCGGCGCTGGAGTTCTTCCAGCATCCGTTTCCGCAAATCAGTCATGTGGGCCTCCTTTGAGGCCCACACTCTACAGTCTGACGATCACCCCTCGGTCAGCCCACGCGCAGCGTCCGCCGCGCCAGCGGCTTCGTTCAAACGTCTTTATCGTGGAGAAACGAAAACACGAGGTGATTCCCCCGATGTCATAGAAGTATCCGGGATGGACGAGGATATGGTCTTCCTCCAGTAGCATGATCGCGAGCTCTTCCTCTTCGGCGTAACATTTTTTGGCGTTGAAGGGAATCACCACGTAGAATCCGCCGGAAGGTGGAATCCGAACGACCGGCCCCAGTATCTCAAGCAGGGTGTCTCGGCACATCCGCACCCGCCGCGTGTAGTCTTTCAGAAATGCCGCCCCCTGATCGAATATGTCCGGCACCGCAAACTGGACAATTTCGTTGACGGGGAGAAACGTGTCCGCAATGAGTTCCAGTGTCGTGATCGACTTCTCCACCAGCGCGTCTTCACCGGAGATCGCAGTCCACCCCAGCTTGAGTCCGGGAAGGGCGTACATCTTTGAAAAGCCGTTCAGGGTGAAGACCAGCGGTGCGTCGGTTTCCAGGGGTCTGGGAACAGGATGGTTCTCGACGCCGAAATTCCAGAAAACCTCATCCGAGATAATTGGGAGTTGGTGACGACGCGAAATTGCCGCAACGCTTCTGAGCTGATCCCGGCTGGCCACCATAGCCGTGGGGTTATGCGGTGAGATCAGAACAACCGCGCGGGTCTGTCCCGTAATCTGATCTTCCAGGTCCCGGAGGTCGATGGCCCACCCCCGGTCCTCGTCAAGGCGGTAGTGTGAAACTTCCACCCCGGCGAGACGCGCAATGTAGTCGAATAGGGGATACGTGGGCACCGGGCAAAGCACATGGTCGCCCGGTTCGCACAGGAGTTTGAACAGGTACCAGTAGGCGGTGCTGGTTCCGGGTGTGAGCAGGATGTGTTCGGCCGAGACAGACGGGTTGCCATAATGCGCCGCGATCGCATCACGCGCGACCCGCTGGCCAAGAGATTCGGGGCGATAGGTCCGGGCCCGGGCGGAAGCCCGGGTCAGAATGCCATCGAGTACTGCCTGAGGAAAAGTGATCCCGATGTTGTTCGGACTGCCCCCGATGAGGTCAACGATTGCGACACCGGCGGATTTCAACTCGCCAAGCCGTTGGTAGAGACGATTGGTTGAATCCGGAAACCGATCGGTCAGTTCGGAAAAACGCATGGGTTGCATCAAGACGGGCAGGACGGGAAGGGGATGGTTGCGGCGCCCGTTTGGTGCCCCGGGCGAACTCCCGGGGAGCCCCCAGGGCACCGTATTCGATTGATAAAGAGGGCAGAGGCTACTCTGAGAGTTCCCGGTAAATACCCGGTATGCTCCGCGCCGGGAACCCGGTTTCGTAACTCAATTCCGGGATTTCCTGAGCCAGGCGGGCGGCCAGGTCGTCCTCGGAAACACCCTCCGATATCAGTTGCCGACCCGTGTCGAGCAGTCCCTGGAATGCCTCCCGGAACGCCGCGACATCGGCCTTCGTCATCACGTTGCCGTGACCTGGAATAGCCGTATCGAAGTCCAGTTCCAGAATGCTGTCGTAGGTATTCATCAATTCGATGGCGCTTCCTCCGTTGCCGAAGTCGATGTAGGGCGCTGCCCCTCCGAAAGACAGGTCGCCCATGTGGACGACCCCGAGGTCCGGAAAATATACGACGGAGTCCCCATCGGTGTGCCCGCGGCCCATGTAACGGGCCTCCACTGTCGCACCGCCGAGGTAGAGGGCCGTTCGATCTGTATAGACAATGGACGGCGGCCCGGCTTGCTCGTTCCTGAGAATGTTCGCGCGGACATTCTCGTGAGCGAGGATCGGAGCGAGCGCCGCAAATTGAACGTTGCTGCCGGTGTGATCCCCATGATGATGGGTGTTGACGACGTACCGGATGGGCTGGTCCGTGACGCTCTCGATGCTGGCAATGATGTCGTTGTAGTTGTCCTCGAACTTGTCATCGATGACGATGACGCCTTCCGATGTCACGCGTACCCCGACATTGCCTCCCGGCCCCGTGACGATGTACAGGCCGTCGGTCACTTCGCTGATTTCGACCGGCGGTTGCTCCGGCTGCTGCGTCGCTGCTGTGACAGCGGCGAGAGCAACGCCCGTTATGGCGGCCAGCGATATCACTAGAATCTTGCTGCGCATCCCATTGCCTCCTACTCTGTTTGCGTATCTTCCGAGACGCGTATTCTACCCCAACCCGGGAGCGATCCCGGCTCTTTCCACTGGTCAGAGCCTGCACGGTGGTGCACGATATCTGTAGCATCTTCAATCGTAAAGCTATGAATCCAGAAGTCCGGCCCGATCAGGCACTGTTTTTCACCCGGACCTCGCTGATGGCGAACCGGTGGTATCGAAGTCCGGCTGATCGTCGACGTGCGACGTCGGTTTCACTTCTTGTCGCTCACCCGAGTATGAGTGCTCGCCATGGCATCGCCCTACCAATACAACGCCGACAAACTCTCAGACTCGCATTTTGAGCCGGGATCACTGAAACATCTTGTGGTCGGGAACCAGGGTCGGGCGCTTGACTACAGACGGACGCCGGTTGGCATTCAAGAGCTGCGGGAATCTTCAGGTCTGGTCATCTTCGAGATCCTGGATTTCGAGGACAAGGGGAACACCTGGGAGATTCCCTTCGAGGAGATCGGATCCTTTC
Source organism: Terriglobia bacterium (assembly GCA_965263045.1). GTDB lineage: Bacteria > Acidobacteriota > Terriglobia > 20CM-2-55-15 > 20CM-2-55-15. The sequence continues at coordinate 132,223 of CBDHGK010000041.1, read as the reverse complement.
AGTTTGCATTGGACTCGGAATGCCCCGATCAGAGATCTGTTGCGCGATACGCAGCCATTGCAGAGCGCCTCGACAGACAGATCGAGATCCCATGCGACGAAGATGCGCGACAGACTACCCTGCTGGAGCTCGGGGAAGCGGAGTTGGATGCACGCAAGTGGCTTTGTCGTTCCTCGAAGGCGCTTCGGGCAGGCATTCAGCCCGACTTCTCGCGCAAAGAAGGCCTCAATAATCTTTTCGAGGACATCGAATCCTACATGAAGCACCATGACCTCGGAGCCAACGAGTCGGCATTCGCTGCGCACTATGTCTGCAAGTTCCACTACAGCGAGTGCGTCAAGGCTCAACGGATGGTCATCGCTGAAATGGGACTCGTCCCGTACGAGGGAAAGATTCTTCGGGAACAGCGGGAGACTCAGGGCAAGTTCAGCAGGGAGCGACGGCGCAACTACGTTGTTCGACGACTGGCTGTCGTGAGGGCCCTGTATCGAGAGTTGGGAATTTCTTCAATCGTGCTCTACCGCGGTGTCCATAGCGCCGGACTGCCCACCCGGCCCCCCAATCGCACCTTCGTCTCGGCGACGACGAATCGAGCGATCGCTGAGTCCCTGGCGTGTCTGGAGGCACCCTCCAACAAGAACAAACCCGGGTACAGGGTTGGCGTCCTAATGTCGCAGGAGATCCCTCTGGAGCGCATCTTCATGACCTACATGGAGACGCGTCAGATGAATCATCCCTACAGGGAGTCGGAGGCCGTCCTCCTGTTTGAGGCTGATGAAGCGTTCTGAGTGCGAGGTGGAATGCGATCAAAGTTTTGCATGGAATTCGGGAACACCACGCGGTGGTCAGGCACCCGACCGGGTATATAGCCGGTCATACGGCCATCTGAAGGTTTGATCAAAGCCACCGCCTGCCTTCCGGCGCGGTCGACTCACATCATCGACGTGCGTTCACGACCGATGTAAACGCGTTGCATCAGAGCCGTTCTTTCCAGGCAAACGCACGTTTCAATGCGAAGCCTGTCCCCTGATTTCCAAGAGTCGAATTCAGACCTCAAGATTTTTATTGACAAGTATGTTGTCATGTCTATACTTGACAAGTAACTTGTCATAACAGCGGGGGCCGGTAATCGGAATCCAGGCACCTGCACAATCTAAGGAGAATGAGAAATGACCAACGAAAACAGGATCGATAAGGTAGAACATCGTCGGAAGGGCCGCGGTCGGAAAGCTTTCTGGATGGTGCTGGGTATCGTGTTCCTCGTGAGCCTTTTCTGGGCTATCGACGGTCCACGGCGAGAACCAGGTCGTCTGTTCTCGGATTCTACGCCCAGCGACAGGAGACTGGATCGTGTCCTGGACGCGCTGGACGTCGACACCCAACAGCGTGGCATTCTGCTGCCCATCTTGCGCCGCTTCCAGTCCGAGCTTGCCCAGATCCGGGCAGAAGAAGTGGCACTGCGGATCGACTTCTCGGACGCGCTCGAGTCGGGCACACTTCGAACCGAGGACATCTCGCGCCTCCAGTCAGCTGCCGCCGGTCTGAGCGAAACCGCTATTGCAAGTGCGTTTCAGCTGATGGTCGATTCCTGGGAAGTGCTCACTCCCCAACAACGCGCGGAAGTACTGCGACACTGGGAACCCAGAGGTTGAGCCCCCTTTCTTTGGTTAAGAAACACTATCGGAGGTCGTAGAAATGGCCAATGAGATTGAAACGCTGCTGGACGAAGTCCGACTGCTTTACCACCGAATGGTTCAGGTTGCCGATGAAATTCATCGCGATGAACCGGTCACTCTCGGAATGCGCGCCGTCATGGAGTTCCTGCTCAAGAATGGCCCCACGACGGTACCCGACATCGCCCGCCGTCGATTCGTGACACGTCAGCACATTCAGACCCTCGTCAATGCCCTTCAGGCGGGCGATTTCATAACGTTCAAAAACAATCCGTCTCACAAGCGATCCTTCCTGGTCAGCTTGACGGGTAAAGGTACGCGCCTGATCCGGAGCATGCGGAGGCGGGAAGAGAGGCTCTACAGAGACATCGATCTTCGTAAGCACAAATCACAACTCGCTCAGGCAGCCCGCGTCCTCAAAGAGGTTCGCCAGGCGTTGGGAAGGCACCTATGACGCCTGGGAAGATCGCTCAGACACTGAAGAGCCAGTTCGGAAAACCGTCGGGTGTTGGCGGACGGATCGTCGGGTTGATCATAGCCAACCGTCCCTCCAATCGGGAACGCACATTCCGGACAATCGACCTGCTCGACATCCAGTCCGGAGATCGGGTGCTTGAGATCGGTTTCGGTCCCGGGTTGGGTATTGCACAAGCCGCCCGTCTTGCCGTGAACGGGAAGGTCGTCGGCATCGATCACTCCCCATTAATGGTAACGCGGGCTTCGGGCAGAAACGCCGTCTCAATCGATCAAGGTCGGGTGGAACTTCATGCCGGATCGGTAGCCGAGATGATGTGCTTTTCCTTCCCGTTCGACAAGGCGTTCGCAGTCAACGTCCACATGTTCTGGGCGGATCGGATGAGCGCCCTGGCCAACGTAAAGTTTGCGCTCAAGCCCGGAGGCACTTTCGCGCTGACGTTTCAACCCAGAAATGCCAGGGCAACCAATCAGGATGCAGCCGATGAAGGGCGAAAACTGGAGGCTGAGCTGGGCAGCGCCGGTTTTGTGGACATCCGGACGAAGGTACTTCGAATGAAGCCCGTCAACGCGGTCTGCGTCTTCGCCAGGAGACCGGCGAAATGAGGCCTGCGGATCCGGATACGGGACAACCGTCGAGATGATTCTGCGTGGCCGGGTTTGAGACGTGTCAAGAGAGGGATTCTCTGAGGGTGTCACCGTTCCCTCTCCTGAAACCCGCGTGCGGTAGATTATGAGCACGATCACGCGGGCCGCTCTCATACCTGCCGCATATAGAACCGATCGCAGTCGATGGTCAGTATCAGTTTACGGTTCCGTAGTCCCCAAAGGGACGTGCCATGCTTTATCCCAGAACCGATAAACGCTTCGGCGTGTTTTCCTCCGATATCATTGGCCGATGTCGGTGACTTCCTGATACATTCTGGGCTTCGATTCAAATCCGACAGGAGGTTCCTATGGCCGTTCAGCCCGTTCCCCCCGGTTACCACAGCGTGACGCCGTATATGATTGTCGATGGCGCTGGGGACGCGATCGAGTTCTACAAGACCGCCTTTGGCGCGACAGAACTGTTGCGGATGCCGGGCGAGGAAGGAAAGGTCATGCACGCGGAAATTAAGATTGGCGATTCTCCGGTGATGATGGCCGATGAAAATCCGGACATGGGTGCGAAAGGACCGAAAGCATACGGCGGTTCCCCGACGTCATTGATGATCTACGTCGACGACGTCGACGAGGTATTCGCGCGGGCCCTGAATGCAGGGGCGACGGAAGTCCGTCCGCTTCAGAACCAGTTTTACGGAGACCGATCCGGCACGTTGACGGACCCGTTTGGCCACCAGTGGACGCTTGCGACACACGTGGAAGATGTTGGCGAAGAGGAGATGCAGCGCCGGATGGCGGCCCAGGGGCACTGACTGGTCTTGAACGCTAACTCTGTGAGCTCTGCGGAAGGGTGTTCAAGGCAACAGTCGATTTTCTTAAGTCGGCTTCTAAAACCCACTTCGTTGCTTCCCCGAAGCCGACTTCTGGGGAACGACTCCGCTGGTCGCTGGATTGGCCCAACAGTCACCGTTCCCAAACCACGATCCGGTAACCTACATCCGATTCGGATTGTTTCCTCAGATCTCCATAGCTCCGATCCCAAGAACCGCTCTCGAGGTCTTCTCGCAGTTGGTTGAGAGAGCGATCAAGATCGGGATTCAACCTAAAACTCGAGATTCCATCCTTGACTTCTTGCTCTAGGCCCAAAACAAGCGCATAACCAGTGGACAAACGGCCGGTTCACGGCCGTAAAATTGGAGGCATAAGCTCCCGTTCCCAGATCGCTTTTTCCAGGTATGCGGTTCGTGTTGTATCTGTTTCAGTTGCCGCCTCGCCGTGTCTGTTTGAAGGGTTGAAAGAAACCGGGACCTCGACCGCCCGGGCTCAGATCCATGATCGGGTCAGCATCGCAGAGGTTGACGCAACACATCCACGGCACGAAACAAGACTGGCAACCACGGGTTCCAGGCCATCAGCCGGAAGACGATGCGCCGACCAGTACGCACGAGCTGGCAAGGCACGAGCATGAAGGCGTTCAGGAACGTTTTGAACTCCATGCGTAGCACGGTCTGCTTCTCGGCCTGATACTTCTGGCCCCAACGTCCGGTTTCGGGCAGCAATAACGCAAACCACGCCTTCAGTGTCCAGGCCAGTGAGGCCATCACCATGTAGGCCCAGTTGCTGGTCTGATCCCCGACCGGCATCCCCAAGGCGTGTACGCCGTTCTTGAGCTGCTCAATAAGATTCTCTTGATTGCACCGTTGATTCGCACGCATCACGATCTGGTCCGCAGGATCCGCACGGTTGGTAATGTAGAAGAAGTACCGGATGTCGTCGAACAACACCTGCTCCCCTTTGGCCACCGACAGATTCTTTCGCACCACAACGACGCGGTAGTCCCGATCGCAGGCTCCGGGCCGATACGCAAACTCGGCCACATCCTCGCCCCGCAAGCGGATATTCTCAAAGTCACGCTCCCGAACGATCCGTTCCTTGACCTTGTCGGGACGCTGGCGGGGTTGGCTGGCTACCTCGTACTTGGCGGGACGTTCCAGGCGCGCCCAGCAGTCCGGCTCCAATTGGTCGGCCCGGGCCACCAGGTTTTTCATCGCGTCGATGCCGAAGATGAAGCCCACGCCCTGGTCGTCCCATCCATCCAAATACCGGGTCTGGCTGAAGTCGGTGTCCCCGCGCAGCAGGATCTGATCGAACCCCGCACGCTGGCACAACGCGATTGCCTGATCGAACCGTTTGGCCGCTCCCTCATGCGAGGGCCGGTTGCCGCTCCGGTTCACCAGGTATAACGGTTCGGCCGTGTTCGCCAGCGAAATCAACAGTGGGTGATAACCCCATGTCCCGTCGTAGGCCACGTCCATCCCGTCTTTGCATTCTCCGGTGGTTGGGGCCAATGTCCCGTCCGCCTCCAGAACCGCTTCCTCGAAAAACGCATCGGGCTGCTGGCGCCAGACTTTCAGCCGCACTTTATTGAACGTGTCCATCAGCGACTCCACGTCGTCTTCCTCAAATCGCCGGCAGAAGTCTCCCGCCGTGGTCGGATCCGGAATCCGCTGTGCTCCCAACGCGTCCAGATACACTTCGTCATTGCGCCGCAGTTCGATATCTTCCATACACGTGCCCCCACTCAACGCGTTGTAGGCGATGTTCAACACGTGATCCGATTCCTGGTAGGGCAGATGCCGCTTCAGCACATGCACGTCCTTGTCGATGGCTTCGATCAGTCCGGTCCGCCGCGCCACCTGATGCATCATTCCGATGCCGCCCACCGACAGACCCCTCATCCGGTCTCCCATCTCGTACCGGATGTTGCGCGCCGACAGCATCGGCTTCGCCTGATCTTTCCAATTCCGATCCCCAAGCCGACGCTCAATTCGCCGCTTGCGGTTCCTCATGTTCTTGCGCGTATAATCGTTCATCTGAAATGCCTCCTTCTCCAAAGAATCTGTCCAAGGTTTTTTTCGCACGGAGAGGGGGCATTTCGGGTACTTCGGCGGTTATTCCACTTTCAATTCCTCATCAATCACGCTTGTTCAGGGTCTAGGTACGCTTCGGGTCGTGCCCAGTAGGCACCCATGAAGCCATCGGTACAATCATTAGGAATGGGCAAGGCGCTGACACTAGCTCTGGGGAGAAACGACAGCAAGGCACGGATTGTCGGAAGCCTGTCGCGATCAAGCGAAAGCAGCTGGGGGAGATAACGTTGAACGAGCCAGAAATCAGCGAAATCAGGATCCCAGGTTAAGAGGACTAGGCGGCGGCCAGTAACTCTTTTCAGTTCCCACAGTCCTTCCCGCGAATGTGTGCCAATCTTAGTTGGAAATTGAAACGGCTCCAAACCCTATGGTTTGATGGTATTGGAAGAAACAACATCAAGCCTGTAAGAGAAAGGAGCCGAGATGAGGAGTCTGTTACGTTCGGTAAAGAAACGCAAGAAGTCGCGTGTGCTGGGTGAGGTCGAGGTCCTGAGCCGGGAGGAATACTCGGGACTGGAATTGGACTCGAAGGTGGAGATGATTCGGGCGTTGATCCCACTGGGGTTGATGCACGTGGAGGAGTTGCTCGACGAGGAAGTGAAGTCGTTGGCGGGTGAGCGATACGCACGAAAGGAGGCGGCGTTGCGGGGCCGGCGACACGGGAGCAATCCGGGGACCGTGGGGCTGGGTGGCCAGCGGGTGCCGGTTCGGGTGCCTCGAGTGCGCAGCGTGGCGGGCGGGGAGATTCCGCTTCGGACCTACGAGGAACTCAGTCCGGGTGGCGCGGTGAACGAGCTACTGCTCAGACGTGTGCTGTATGGGATCTCCTGCCGGAACTATGAATCGGCCGCTGAAGCGATTCCGGGAGCGATCGGACTGTCGAGTTCGACGGTGTCTCGAGGATTCGTCCAGGCGAGTGCCGCGAAACTTCGGGAGATGCAGCGGGATCTGAGTGGCGAGGACGTCGTGGCGATCTTCCTGGACGGGAAGGCGTTTGCCGACGCCCTGATGGTAGTGGCCCTGGGCGTCACGCTTTCGGGCGACAAACGCTTCTTGGGCTTCGTGGAGACCGACACGGAGAACGAGCAAGTGCTGACTCCGTTTCTCCGTTCGTTGATGGAGCGGGGCCTGGACATCTCTGAAGGCGTGCTGGTGATTGTCGACGGCGGCAAAGGTCTGCGGGCGGCGGTCAAGAAGGCATTCAGGAATCGAGCCCTGGTCCAACGCTGCCAATGGCACAAACGCGAGAACGTCGTGAGATACCTATCGAAGACCGAGCAAGCCGTGTGGCGACGCCGGCTGCAGCGGGCCTACGAGCGCCCGGAGTACGACGAAGCTCGGGCGGCGCTCGGAGAGCTCCATGGAGAGCTCGAGGAGCGAAACCAATCGGGGGCTGCGAGCCTTGAGGAAGGCCTGGAAGAGACCCTCACGTTGCATCGGCTCGGCGTGTACGGGGTCTTGGGCCGTTCGTTCAAGACGACGAATTGCCTGGAATCGGTCAATGCCCTTGTCGAGGAAAGGTGTGCGAAGGTCGATCATTGGAAGAACTCGAGTCAGCGGCAACGCTGGTTGGCGACGGCGCTCATCGACATCGAACCGCGCCTGAGGAAGGTGATCGGCTACCGTCATCTTCCAAAGCTCCGCGAAGCCCTCCAGCGAGAGCTGAAAATTGAGGCGAAGACGTCGACGAGATCGAAGAAGAAGGTTGCATGACCCATCGTGAGCCGTGGAGAGTTTCAACTAAGAATGGGCTTGACTCCTTCCCGCCAATCCGTCCAGTGATGGATAGTCAGTACCCCGAGCGTCGCGTCGAACGACCCATTCTGAAAAGGGAGATCCTCAGCTATTGCCCGCAAGGCAGGCGCGGCGTCCGCTGGACGCTGCTGGATCATCCTGATGGAGGGCTCGACTGCAATGACAAAACGGTCTGTGGGCTCGTACGAGCCCGTTCCCGCACCCACGTTCAAAACGCTCTTACATTCTTCGAGCTTCCTCCAGAGCGCCGCTGCGATTCGCGGATCCGCTCGTCGGCGAGCAGCGTAATCAACGCCAATCTTGTCATATGCCTACTTTGAAGTTCCCATCGTCGATAAGGCTATTTTCGGTGGTTCTGTGATCCTATCGTTAACCTACCGACGCGACGATGAAAAGTTATGGTTCGTCTCCCAGAAGCCGATCTTCTCGGTCGTTAACGAACGCCTGCTAACGTGCTCCCGACTGGAGGGAATTCGTTGCAAGCGCTAAGCTCTGTCGCACGGCATTCAAGGAAAAGGAAAGCTTGCCGTCTGGCGTCCTATATAGTTTGGAAGACAGATGATCTCAGGAGAGAATTGCCCGATGACTGTGCCGCAAACGAAATCCTGCATTCGGGAACACCGTCGTAAAGACACTATCGACAGGCCGTATAAGGTGAGCGGCCAAGCAGGTTTGATCGATCGGAGTTCGAAACTTTGCTGAACGCAATCTTCATTGGCCTGATCTCCGTATCGGTTGTCTTCGCGGCCTTGAACGGCACCATGCCGGAGGTGATGGATGCCAGTATCGCAGCAGCCAACAACGCCGTCCAGATCGCCATAGGGCTTCTGGGAATGATGGCGCTCTGGCTGGGGCTGATGCGGGTCCTGAGAGACGCTGGTATGTTGACCGTTTTTGCCCGCGCCGTCGCCCCGGTCATGAGGCGCCTTTTCCCGGACGTACCCACCGAGCATCCTGCGATGGCGGCAATGATGATGAATATTGCCGCGAATATGATGGGCATCACGAACGCCGCAACGCCCTTTGGCCTGAAGGCGATGCAGGAACTGAATTCCTTGAACGAGAAGCCCGGCATAGCAAGCAATTCGATGGCTCTATTCTTAGCGATCAATACGTCGGGGGTCGCGGTCTTACCCTTGGGAGCAATCGCTGTACGGGCCAGCATGGGCTCGATGGATCCTGCCGGTATCCTCGTCCCTACTGTCCTAGCTACAGCCTGCTCAACTGTAGCTGGGGTCACGGTGGCTTTGCTGCTCCAGCGGCGCGCGAGATTCGCACCCGAGCGCTATAGCGTCGAGGATGAAGAAGAGTCCCAAACTGGTGGGTCTGTAGAGGGAATAGACGAGGCCCAGGAAGTGGCTCGCATCGAAAGAAAGACTTCGCGGACAGGAAAGTGGGCTATGGCTCTGTTTGCCATCCTCATCACTGCTGGGATTATGTTGGAAGTGCGATCAGGAGGTCCGGATTTCCAGGTCTGGGATTTTATGAGGGGGACTCTGGCCTCTTGGCTCCTGCCGGTCTTGATGGGCGTCATCGTTCTGACTGGCTTCAGCAGACGGGTGGATGTCTACCAGTCCGTGATTGCAGGCGCGCGGGATGGATTCAAAATCATGGTCCTCATCATTCCCTACCTGGTCGCGATCCTGGTTGCAGTCGGCATGTTCAGGGCCTCGGGAGCCCTAGAATTGATCGCTGGGGGACTTGCAGCGCTGACATCCGTGCCAGCAGAGGGTTTTGTGATGGCATTGGTCCGACCGCTGTCAGGGACGGGAGCGTTCGGAGTCATGACAGAGGCGATGACGGCTAACGGGCCGGACTCGTTCACGGGTTATCTGGTCTCTGTGATGAGCGGGAGCAGTGACACGACGTTTTACGTTCTGGCGCTCTACTTCGGAAGCATAGCCGTGCGCGTGACCCGCCACACTGTGATCGCCTGTCTAGCCGCCGACCTTAGCGGATTTCTTGCCGCGCTGTTCTTTTGCACGGTTTTCTTCAGATAATCGCAAGGATGTCATGCTGATTAGTGACGTTCGACTCTGTGATGACGGAGGCACTCCATATCCGTTCGTGAACAGCCCGAATAAGGGTGACACACTTGAGCACAAGTACGTCGTTATTCACTATACAGCCCTTCCGGACGCCGACTTGGCGATTGAGAGATTGTCGGATCCGGAAGCCGGCGTTTCGTCCCACCTTGTTATCGGTCGGAAAGGGAAGATTACTCAGCTTGTACCTTTCAATGAGGTGGCGTGGCATGCTGGCGAAAGCTCATGGATGGGCCAAAGCGGTCTAAACCGGTGTGCGATAGGCATTGAACTCGACAACGCGGGACGGTTGGAAATGGTCGATGGCAGGTGGCAGTCGTGGTCTGGCATCGAATACCCAGACGCCGAAGTGATAGAGGCCGTCCACAAAAATTCAACCGTTCTCGCGGGTTGGCATGTTTATCCGGAAGTTCAGGTCGAAACTGCGCTCCAGGTTGTGCGCCTTCTCGTTCAGCGGTTCAGGCTTCTGGATGTGCTGGGTCACGATGAAATATCGCCGAATAGGAAATGGGATCCAGGCCCGGCCTTTCCCATGGAGAGCTTTCGCCAAAAGGCGCTACGAGGATTTGAAGGACGGTCATGAGAAGCGGCCAGGCTGCCCAGTCGCTGAACAAGATAACGATCAATGAGGCCCCAATCGGAGCGGCCGACTCTGGCGTTGGGGGTGTCAGTGCTTCATGCGATTCGTTAAGCGTTGCCCAATGATAATCTGCTGTATGTAGCTGACTCACGTTACGCACACTGCGGGAACCACGTTGCGGAAACTATTCATCAGCGGGCAAGGACCATTGCGGAATTCCTTATCGGTAAGGGTGTTAAGACAGCAGTGGTGGGCGCTCATCTCTGCTTACACTCAGGAGGGCTCTGTGGGAGCTCTCGGAAAAACTCGTTGGTCTTGACACGTCGCAACTCAAGGTCCGAATCAGCATATCGTGTCCAGCTGGCCTGTGAGTGGGTTGCCCAGAGTGCAGTTCAGGGAAGCGGTGTTCGTGACCCAGAAGTCGACTCCGAAAAATCAGCGGGTGAGTCGACTGCGAGCAAGCGCCGATTGCCCCGGTTTGGGTTCGCATTCCGAAGTTGAAGCCGTCATAATTTCCGGATGGATCCGTCGCCTCTCAACGCGTCGCCACACCGGAAAACGAAGGTTCCGTTTGAAGACTATCGACCGGTGCAGTCCGGGGTGCGGTCTCAGTGGGAACAAGACGGCGTGCTCGGAGACGGGCCGAGCCACGATCCGAGAACGGTTCTGATTATTGTCGCTGTGTTTGCTGCTGCCGGGATCGGTGCCTGGCTCGTCCTGAGTTTATTTTAGACTGATCGCCACCTTGTCGCGATCCGACCGCGTTGTTACGGTGTGAACTGGTGGCCCCCGACCGTTCGCGTTCCGAGTCCCACGCACGGTCTCCTCACAAATCAAGTTATGGTGGCAGTTTACCTGCGACGACTATCGGTCGGGGCGAGGTTCGGATTTACGAGGCCGACAACGCGACCGGTTACCTGAAGGGGCGCGGGTCCCCGGATCTCAGATAAGTAACGGGCGGTGTGTGCCGTTTGAAGTGTTGCCGGAGTTGAGGGCTCAGCTTCCGAAAGGCGGGTACGGATAGCGCAACACCCGTCGATCGCAGAACCGCCGCCATATTTACCGCCCGCCCGATCACGTCGAATCGCCCCTCGTCTCCCTCTCCGAATGGACCGGCGACTGCGTTTCCGAAATGGGCCTTCGCAGTGAAACGACATTGCCATCCGTGATCGGTCATGAGGCGATCGACGGCCTCTTTCAATTCCAGAAGCATGTTCACGGCGGTGTCGACCCCGTCTTCAGGAAACACCGCCAGCGTGGCATCTCCGATGAACTTGACGACCCTCCCACCAGAGGCCCGAACGGCTCGACCCACGAGTTGATAGTAGTCGTCAATCACATCAGCCAGTTCGACATCCGTGACTCGCTGACTCTCGGCTGAGAATCGCGTCAGGTCAATAAAAACAATCAGTAGAGAAGTTTCGATACGGGATTCGGGCATGGAATACCTCCAGGTTTTAACCGTCTGACGTCGGCCCATGTGTCCGACAGGGTGGGGAGTGTACGCAGGTCCGTATGTCCTGCAGTGTTTGGAAGTTCAGTCTATTGATTCCGGAGGCGACGCTGCAAGCGAATTCAAGGTGCCGGACACCACCTTATTCAGCGGCGCCGGGAAATTGGAACGGTCTGTGGGTTCAGGGTGCCGATCCGAAGTCTTGTCAAACATCTGCGGGCGACTGCCGCGTCCACGGTCCGGTCAATCCTCTTCCGCCCGGGTGCGTCGCGCATCCTCCACACGTACTGCCATTTCGGGTGAAGTGCTGTGAATTGCCAGGGCTTCGAGGGCGAGATCCGCGTCACGGGTGAGGCCGACGCGGACAATATCGAGCAGGAATTCGACGGCCGACTCTTCCCGGGAAGCACTGAGAGCCCGCAGGATCACGCCTCTGAAATCGCGGTCGGTCCGTGCGTTCCACGCCTCGATGAGCTTTGCAACAGCTGCAGGGTTTGGCGCGCCTCCGAGAGCCAACACACCTTCGTCGCGAATGCCGGGTTCGTCGCTGTTCAGGTAGTCGCTGACGAATGAGACGCCTTCATCGGGTTCCAGCCGCAGAATCGCATCGAACGCCTGGCCGACGACGGGAGCGTGGTCGTCACCGAGGCGTGCTTTCAGACGCAACAGTAGAATCACGTCATCGCCGTTCATTTGTTCGAGTCCCCGGACGGCGTCGGTACGGACGGTGTGGGCAACGTCGGCAAGCGCATCGACAAGATGTTTGAGGATCTGCCCCCGCCCCAGATCTGTGCAGGTCACGAGACCGAGGATCGAAGTGCCGCGCAACAGGGCTGCCGTGTCGTCTGCGCCGCCCCAGACCGGCTCCATCTGGACATGTCGGGATCCACGGACGTAGGGTGGGGACTCGGTGTGGTCGAGTCCAGTCAGAGCTTTCAGGATTCCCGTCTTACCCTGGCACTTGGGATCGCGTTTGACAGCGTTGTTAAAGAGCCGATCGAAGGCCGTGAGCAGATCGGGAACAAGAATCTGTTGGTCCAGCTCCCGAGCGATCCGCGCCGCTTCGGCCACCACGAGGCCCGACCGATCGGCCAGCGAAGTCCGCAGAAGCGAAAGCCCGGCAGCGTCGGGAGACGAGCCTCGAAGTTGGCCGAGTGTCTTGAGCTTCTCCCTGGTCGGGTCTGGTTTCACAACGCGCGACGTTTATCGGATCTGCCCGATCGCTCGAGCGGTATCGTGACGTGTTGAGGCAGCCTATGGATCATCAAATCACTGAATCGGATCGCTATTTTACGCGATTGGAATTACAACACGTCCGTGCAGAAGGAGCAAAGAGTCCTGGCCTGGAGTTGTTCTACATGAAGCAGGCGTCGGCGACTGACGACGCGACGGTAGAATTTCAACCCCACGGGCGCAGTGCGGTCAGGTCGTAGTGATCGCTTCCAAAGGCGCTAAGGATCTTGCCCACAGCATCCGGTGGTGAACCGCGTTCAGTCTGTGCATGGCCACGGGTGTTCCGACGGGAAACTGTTGCCAGTGACATGGAACCCCGTAAGCCGTCGGCGGGGTGTGTTCTAAACCATGGTGAATGTCACGATGACCGTAGTGGCGACCGCCACGGCCTCTCCATCGACGGTGTAAGGGAGATACAGCCACTGTTCGACAGTTCGGACGGCGGCCATGGCCAACAAAGGATGACCTGCGACGACCTTCAGTTGGGACACGCCGCCTTCATCGTCGATGACGATGTCCAGCTGGACTGTCCCCTGTATTCCGGCATCTCTGGCCTCTGCGGGATACCTGGGCGTCACGTCAAAGATCAGCCTTTGGGCCATCTCTTCAGGACTGACCCTGAGCTGCGCTGCAGCTCCGAAATTAGCGCCCGCAGCTACGACTATATACGCCGTTACGATGAGATGCGCCGCTACGGATTGCGCTCGCATGGCTTTGCTCCCGGCTCACAAGAACCGTTTCCAACATAGACACCGGCACTGTGGTGAAGTTCCACGTATTCTAGGAATCATGCCATGACGCCCACAATCTTCGTGCTAGCGTTGGACCTGTGATCGACATTCGCATGGTCCAGGCACGCCCGCAAGACCTGGGCCGCTACATCGAAATGCTTGAAGAAATCGCTGTCTGGCTTGAATCGAGGCAGATCCGTCAGTGGCAGTCGGGGATGTTTCAACAATTCGAATCATACTTTGCGGATTCGATCCGCAAGGGCGAAGCCCACTTCGCATACCACGGCGACGATCTCGTTGGAACGATTCGGCTCCTGCCCAGCGACACCGATGTGTGGCCCGAGGCCACGGAGAACGACAGCATCTACGTTTACAACATCGCCGTGGGCCGCAAGTGGGCGGGCCATCGCATCGGTCGTCAAATGCTGGACTGGGCAGGCCGCCAGGCAGCGTCGCTCGGCAGAAACCACCTCCGACTCGACTGCCTGGCCGATAATGGCTTTCTCTGTCGCTACTATAGCGACGCAGGATTTGAGGATCGGGGTGCGGTCGACGCGACCTATCCGGAACCCATCGGAACACTGCGACTGCGACGCTTCGAGAAAGGCACCCGGGAATCATAGAAATATTTGATGTGCATCGATTCGCCTGAGCAGCGTGCGATCGAGGTCTGTGTTTTCTGCTAGAATCTGAATAGATGCGACACGTACTTTCCGTTACCGGATTGCTCCTCCATATGGCGGGTCCCCCCGTCAACTAGCATCTTTCCGCCCGAATTCATCTTTACAGAACTAACCGCCTCGAAGGAGGTCCCCTATGGCCAGGTCAATTTTCATTGGCGTCGCATGGCCCTATGCGAATGGTCCGTTGCATGTCGGACATCTCGCCGGAGCGTATCTGCCGGCTGACGTTGTTGCCCGGTTTCACCGCCTGAAGGGAAATCGCGTCTTGATGGTGTCAGGTTCGGACTGTCACGGGACACCCATCACGCTGCACGCGGAAAGTGAAGGATTGGCCCCCGAGCACCTGATTCGCCGGTATCACCAGTCGTTCCTGAACACGTTTTCGAAATTGCAAATCTCGTTTGACTGGTTTACGCAGACATACGCTGCCAATCACTACGAAGTCGTGCGGCGTTTCTTTGTCCGGCTCCTCGAAAGAGGCCATCTTTCACGACAAGTCCTGCGGGCCCCCTTCTCGGAATCGCTCAATCGATTCCTGCCCGACCGCTATATCCAGGGAACATGCCCGAACTGTGGATTTGATTCCGCTCGAGGGGACCAGTGTGACCAATGCGGGCACATTCACGATCCGCAGGAGTTGCTCAACCCAACATCGAAGTTAGATGGTGAGCCGATAGACTTCCGCGAGACCGAGCACTACGTGTTCACTCTCAGCAGACTTGAAGCTGCGCTCCGTGAGTGGTTGATCCACCTCGACCGTGCGGCCTGGAGACCCAACACTCTAAACTTTACCGACAACTGGTTAGATCAGGGGCTGGCCGACCGGGCAATCACCCGTGACATTGAATGGGGCGTCCCGATCCCTGTTTCCGGCGCCGAGTTCGAACAGAAGCGTCTGTACGTGTGGTTTGAGACGGTTATCGGGTATTTGTCTGCCTCGATCGAGTGGGCCGGGAGCACAGCAGCGCCGGACCAGTGGCGTGACTGGTGGGATCGGGATGACCCCGGAGTTTGTTCGTCCTACTTCATCGGCAAGGACAACATTCCATTCCACACGATCATCTGGCCTGCTCTGCTGATCGGTCATGGAGATCTTCGACTACCGGATGGGGTCCCGGCTAACGAGTTCCTCAACCTCGAAGGAAGAAAAATGAGCACCAGCCAGGGGTGGGCGCTGACACTACCTGATGTTGAGAGCCGATACCAACCGGATCAGCTGCGCTATTACCTTCTCGCCAATTCTCCTGAGACACGAGACGCAAACTGGTCCTGGGACGATTTCATCCGACGCAACAACAATGAACTGGTCGGTGTGTGGGGCAACCTCGCCAATCGGACCTTAGGCATTGCGTGGCGAAGATATGGCGAAGTTCCCGAACCTGCCGACCTCTATCCCGCGGACCGCGAGCTTCTCCATGCGGTGGAGGACGCTTTTCCACAGGTTGGATTGTTGATCGACGCGAAGAAAATCAGAACAGCATTGCAGGAAGCGTTTGCGCTGGCCCACAAGGCGAATGCTTACCTGGCTCACGAAGAGCCCTGGAAACTTCTTGAATCCGATCCTCGCCGGGCTTCAACCGTAATTCACACCGCCTTGCAGGTCGTTCACAACCTCGGCACGCTCCTGTCTCCGTTCCTGCCGGAAAGCAGCGACTATTTGCGGCAGTTGCTGGGCCATTCAGAGATGCTTGCCGGAAGCGTTACAGTCCGGCCCGTCGATGACGCGTTCGGGAAACGGGATGTGATTGCGGGTCAGTTTGCGACCGGCGAACGCTGGATACCGAGCTGGCTTCCAACGGGTCGAAAGCTGAAAGAGCCGAGCGCGTTGTTCAGGAAACTGGATGACAGCATTGCTGACGAAGAGCGGACGCGGCTGAATATCAGACTGAACGGATAAGGCGTGGTGCGTATTCGAGGAGGAGACGGGGGCCACGAAATCGGATCGAGTTGCATGAGTTCCTCAAACCGGCTCAACGCACAAATTCTACATCAGCAACAACTGTGATTCGCGCCGCTGAGAGGCATGGCCAGGCTCAATTCCTCTGCGCGGGTCGAATCCTCACGCCATACTTTTGGCAACCGACCGCTGCTTCACTTTCAAAGTAATGCCGCCCGTGATCGCCGCGAAAATCACCGCAGCAAACATCCACGATCCGAAATTCAACAGGGGCAGCAGCAGGTATCCGTCCAGGGGAGTCACACCTTCACCGACCGGCCCCAGGCTCCCGGTTTGAAAACGCAGGCTGTCGATCTGAAAGATGTAACCCAGCACGTAGGTGATGGCCACTGCCACGCGAACGGGTACGGCCCACATCACGGTGGTCTTGATCAGCGTAACGAAGGGCTTGTCGAATCCCAGTTCGAGAATCTTGATGGCGAAGTAGACCGGGATCAGTATGTGCAGCTAGGCCACTCCGAAAATCATAGTGACGGCGGTGGGTGCGCCCATCACTTCCACGACTACACGGACGACGGTCACGGCAAGTGCGATCAGAATCGGTATCTTGATGAGTTGTGTCAGGTCGCTTCTGTCAGCCATTACTGCAGCTCCTTATCGTTGTTAGGTTCGGACGTCGTCGCCACCACGGTCTCCGGGCACCGCAGAACGGCAAAGCCGAGGCATGCCCAGACTCGATCGCAGAGGGAATGTGGCTCAGTTCAAGTCGGGTTCCGGACGGATTCACCCGTAGATTAGAATACAGGAAAGAGTTGAGATCAATCAGAAGGTCAGATGATGTAATGGTTCGGTGATTGTCTCACCGGAGAAGTGTTCAGTGAATCTGTCCCTCTTTCAGGATTTTGGAAACAGTCACATTGTCGGTTTGGCGACAGTACTTTCGATAGGCCGCCACTTGGCGACTGGTCGCGACCTGAGCTCTGGAACCTGCGACCCACCGGCAATTTGTTTTACACTGCGATGGCGCGAGCGCTGATAGTCGGGGATCACCATTTTGACGCCCGAGGAGCGCGACCCACTCGAAGCCAGGACTTGACGGTGCACACCTGGTGCGCTCGTTGCCGTATGCGCTGGTCGGGCGGATCCGCCGTCGGCTATCTGTCGAGTCGCGGAGTTTCGGCGAGCGCCCTGACGGATTCGCGGCACCGCCGACGCGTTTGACTTAGTCGATACCACGGACCGCGGAGTTCGTTATGTTCTCTCCTGAAGCGCTACGCGAGCTCTATGCCCACATGGAGTGGGCCGATGCCGAGGTATGGTCGGCGGCCCTGAGGACCGATGAGGCCACCAACGACGTGTTGCTGGGCGACAAGTTCTACCACGTACACAGGACGCAGCGAGCGTACCTGAACATGTGGGCCGGCCGGCCTCAGGAGACCACTGCACCGAAGGACATCGATGACTTCGTCGCCCTGCGCCAGTGGGCACGGCCCTACTACGGGGAAGTACGAGGATTCCTGGATGCCGCTGATTCGTCATCGCTCGACGCACCCGTGCCCGAGCCGTTTCGCCAACGAATGGAGGGACATCTAGGTCGCGCATGCGCCAGCGTTACGATCGGGGATACCGTGTTGGACCTGGTGATCCATACCGCCCATCACCGGGGACAGCTAAATACGCGACTCCGTGAACTCAACGGAGAGCCGCCGCTGGTGGACTACGTTGTCTGGGTCGGGCAGGGCAGGCCAACCCCCGAGTGGGACCGACCGTAAGTCGTAGGGCGCGGAACTCCCCAGTCGTTGAAGCTGACTATTTCATGGGGCTATCGGGTGTGTCTAGAAAACCCCGGAGAGTCCAGATGGGCTGTGCGCATCGGGCGGGGGCGACAGTGGAGGGCAACTGATCAAATGTGGAGCGCCGTCTGCAGAGCCAGCTCTTGCGGCGATCGAAACGAAGTTCATAAGGATTCCCATGGAACAAACTGATAGTGTCTTTCAACGCGCCGTATCCAAACTGTTGACCGAGATTTTCAGTGGCCCGCCGACCGAGGAGGCCTACATTCTGAACCCCGGTGATGCCGGTCTTCATAAACAGCTGGAAAGCATTTCCGCTGCCACGGCCTCACAGCTGGCGATTCCCGGAAAACCCTCGATTGCAGCACATGTCGATCATCTTCATTTTGGCTTGTCTCTCTTAACCCGGTGGTTGTCCGGGGAAGAGAACCCATGGCTGATGCAGACTGGAACGGAAGCTGGCAACGCGCAAGCGTAACAGACGAGCAGTGGCGTCTCCTCCGCGACAATCTTCGCAAGGAAGCCGATATATGGCGGGAGGCGGTCGTAGTTAAAAAGGAATGGGACGACATCAGCGCGGCGGGTGCGCTTTCCAGCATCGCACACACTGCATATCACCTGGGTGCGATCCGCCAGATCCTTGGAAGCACCGATTGACTGGTCGATCCTCGGACCGTGACAGCGGACCGACCTTCCAATACTGTCGTCAGGGCAGGCATTGGTGAAGGCATCGTGTGAGTTCGAATATGAGTGAAAGTGTTGCAATCGTAACTGGCGCGAGCCGAGGCGTTGGAAAGGGAGTAGCTCTCGAATTGGCCGACGCTGGAGCCACGGTGTACGCCACCGGTCGGAGTGTTGAGTCGCAGTCCTTTCCCTCCGACGGTAGGATCGTTGCAATACGATGTGACCACACCAGGGACGCCCAGGTCGAGGCTGTCTTTGATCGTGTCGCTCATGAGCAGCATCGTCTGGATATCCTGGTGAACAATGTCTGGGGCGGTTACGAGGAAATGTTCGAGGACGGCGAGTTCACCTGGACTCGACCTTTCTGGCAGCAGCAATTTTCCCGCTGGGATTCCATGTTCTCTTCAGGAGTCCGCGCGCATTACGTTGCAAGTTGTTTTGCCGCACGGCAGATGGTTGAACAGGGACGCGGTTTGATCGTCAACATTTCCTACTGGGCTGCCCGTAAACATATCGCCAACGTGCCGTATGGGGTGTCGAAAGCCGCAACCGATAAGATGACTGCAGACATGGCACACGAATTGGAGGAGCATGGCGTTGCCGTAGTGTCGCTTTATCCAGGTTTAGTGCGAACGGAAAAGGTCATGGAATCGGCTGACTACCTTGATCTCGGCAATTCCGAGTCACCCAGGTTTATCGGACGCGCAGTCGAGGCTCTCGCAGCTGACCCGAACGTGTTGGACCAATCGGGTTCTGTAGTCATCGCAGCCGCCTGCGCTGCCAGTTATGGGTTCAAGGATATCGACGGAAAGCAACCGACACCGTTGACGCTGGACCAATCGTAAGAGGCGGTTTCAAGATGCGCCTCACCCTGGGGATGAAGCCGGCGGACCGTAAGATGGCGTGCACCGTGCATTCCAACTTGCGTGCGGACCGGCTATCCGTCGTTTCGTTGAGCCGACACGGTCATATTCCCAACTAGATTTCTCCGATGGGTTGGAAGGTCTGGAACGGCCAGTCAGATGGGGCAGTTGATTCGACTGCTTCCTGTTTCTCGTCCGACAATAAGATGGGACCTCCTTCTGAGATAGGCGCCGAGTCGGACACGTTCTCGTGGGCAGCAGCAAACTTTCGTTGGGTAGGTCTCGCCCGTCAGCCGTTCACTGAGCGTCTTGAGATATTCCGACGTCACCCGCCGAATGCAGCCCACGATGCGTTCGGCATAGATATCCGGTCGACCTTCGATCTAAGTACGCTGGGAGAATTCGATTCCTTGATCTCTGGCCAACCCCCTAAACGCCGGAGACACCGCGTAAAGTTCCTCGAAACTATCCGCCTCAGCCTGAATCCGGCCGCCCTGCCCGTCGGCTCTGTCGATGAGAATGAACCGATCGCAGATGCGCCGGACAGTATTCAGTCGATGGGTGACAATCAACGCGCCACAGTTGTGGAGCACAGTTTCCAGTCCACCCTGGACAAGGCGCTCGGTCGTCGCATCCAGCGAGCTGGTCGCTTCGTCGATAATCATGAATTTCGGCTCCTTAAGTGCGGCCGCGCCCACCATCAGTCGCTGATTCTGTCCTCCAGACAGTTTTATGCCGTTGAAACCAATCCGCGTGTCGAGCCCTTCCCTCAGCCGGTCGCCGAAGTCGATGTGCAGGGTCCGCATCATGGCCCAGATGGCCTCATCGTTGACTCTCTTGCGTCGCTCATCCGAAAGACCGTAGGTCAGGTTGTAGCGAATCGTTCCGTCAAACACTTCGAGCTGCTGGGGGACGTACCCGATGTTCGACAGCCACGAATCGAGATCGAGTTCCCTCAGATCAATGCCATCAATCGCAATGCTACCCTCTGTCGGATCCATAGAATGTGTGCCAATCTTAGTTGGAAATTGAAACGGCTCCAAACCCCATGGTTTGATGGTATTGGAAGAAACAACATCAAGCCTGTAAGAGAAAGGAGCCGAGATGAGGAGTCTGTTACGTTCGGTAAAGAAACGCAAGAAGTCGCGTGTGCTGGGTGAGGTCGAGGTCCTGAGCCGGGAGGAATACTCGGGACTGGAATTGGACTCGAAGGTGGAGATGATTCGGGCGTTGATCCCACTGGGGTTGATGCACGTGGAGGAGTTGCTCGACGAGGAAGTGAAGTCGTTGGCGGGTGAGCGATACGCACGAAAGGAGGCGGCGTTGCGGGGCCGGCGACACGGGAGCAATCCGGGGACCGTGGGGCTGGGTGGCCAGCGGGTGCCGGTTCGGGTGCCTCGAGTGCGCAGCGTGGCGGGCGGGGAGATTCCGCTTCGGACCTACGAGGAACTCAGTCCGGGTGGCGCGGTGAACGAGCTACTGCTCAGACGTGTGCTGTATGGGATCTCCTGCCGGAACTATGAATCGGCCGCTGAAGCGATTCCGGGAGCGATCGGACTGTCGAGTTCGACGGTGTCTCGAGGATTCGTCCAGGCGAGTGCCGCGAAACTTCGGGAGATGCAGGAGCGGGATCTGAGTGGCGAGGACGTCGTGGCGATCTTCCTGGACGGGAAGGCGTTTGCCGACGCCCTGATGGTAGTGGCCCTGGGCGTCACGCTTTCGGGCGACAAACGCTTCTTGGGCTTCGTGGAGACCGACACGGAGAACGAGCAAGTGCTGACTCCGTTTCTCCGTTCGTTGATGGAGCGGGGCCTGGACATCTCTGAAGGCGTGCTGGTGATTGTCGACGGCGGCAAAGGTCTGCGGGCGGCGGTCAAGAAGGCATTCAGGAATCGAGCCCTGGTCCAACGCTGCCAATGGCACAAACGCGAGAACGTCGTGAGATACCTATCGAAGACCGAGCAAGCCGTGTGGCGACGCCGGCTGCAGCGGGCCTACGAGCGCCCGGAGTACGACGAAGCTCGGGCGGCGCTCGGAGAGCTCCATGGAGAGCTCGAGGAGCGAAACCAATCGGGGGCTGCGAGCCTTGAGGAAGGCCTGGAAGAGACCCTCACGTTGCATCGGCTCGGCGTGTACGGGGTCTTGGGCCGTTCGTTCAAGACGACGAATTGCCTGGAATCGGTCAATGCCCTTGTCGAGGAAAGGTGTGCGAAGGTCGATCATTGGAAGAACTCGAGTCAGCGGCAACGCTGGTTGGCGACGGCGCTCATCGACATCGAACCGCGCCTGAGGAAGGTGATCGGCTACCGTCATCTTCCAAAGCTCCGCGAAGCCCTCCAGCGAGAGCTGAAAATTGAGGCGAAGACGTCGACGAGATCGAAGAAGAAGGTTGCATGACCCATCGTGAGCCGTGGAGAGTTTCAACTAAGAATGGGCTTGACTCGGATCCATATAACGGAGCAGTAGCTTCATGATCGTGCTCTTACCAGCTCCGCTCGGACCGATGAGCGCGACCTTTTCGCCCGGGGCAATCGCGAAGGAAATGCCGTGGAGCGTGGGAATAGGCGCGTCGTCCGAGATCTGATGATCATAGTGGTAGCTGACATCCCGGAACTCAATGCGAAATGGCCGAGTGTGATCAAGTTCTTTCGGTTGGACGACAGCCTCGAACCCCACCGGCATCGTCAGGGCCTCCTTCATCGATATGATCGACGGCGTGAAGAAATTGAATTGATGTTCGATATGGCCGATGTGCCACAGAGTTGTCGAGAACTGACTGCCCCATGCCACAAGAAACCACAACGATCCTGCCGCCATTTGTCCGGTCCACACCTGGTACACGCAATACACGACCAGAACGAAAAGCAACGTGTCGGCCAGCATGTTCCGGTAGGTCGCCTGCTTGATGAACCAGAACCTGCGGTCCGGTTCTATGGCCTGATCGAATAGCCGTTCGATTTCTTTCTCCTCGGCTTCTTCCTTGGCGTTCGTCTTGACCCGCTCGACCCGTTGCCACCGCTCGACCCGATAGCGGTTCAAGAATCGCCACATCCGATCGATCGGCAGGCAGACTCGAAGCACCTGCTGGTTCAGGACAAGAGTCCATCCCAAATGGCTCGCCAGAATCAGTACGATGATCGACCCCACGACCCAGGTGCCGGTCCATATTGTGAAGGTCCAGAGAGCGAGGAACGGCAGAATGATGTTCAGCACAGCTTCAAGGCCCTCGAAGAGCACCATCCCCTGCAATGCCAGAACACGCTCGTAGCCCTTCTTGACGTTGGCCTCGTTCAGGTGATTGTTCTCACTCACATGCGTACCCAGCGACTTCTCCATGAAGAGTGCCGTCGTTCTCAGGTCCAGCTGACGCATGTTCGAGCCCAGTAGGTATTCCCGGGCGATGCTCTGGTGGTAGCGCAGGGTCTGGCGCACAAGCAGCATCACAGCGTAGAAGCTCAGGAGCCAGATGAGCGGCGCTGGCGAAGCGGTGCCTGACACCAGGGCATCGATGACCTGGCCCAGGGTCCATGGCAAGGCGACCGTGAGCAGACACGAAACCGACATCCAACCCATCAGCTTACGCATCAGCATCTTGCCGTCCCGGCTCACGAGCTCTTGCCACACCCAGACGATCATCCCCCACATCATGTGGGCCTCTCCATTGTATTCCTCCCACGTCGTCGCCACGGTGCGATCTAAATCCACGTCACTCATGTTGTCCTCGTCTTGTCACTGTTGAAACCTGATCGTGCGTATCTCCAACAGGTCTGCCGCGGATTGTGTTCCGCATGAAATTCCCGGCATCCACCATGCCGCCGCTCAAACGCCGAAAGACACGGGCCCGGCGCCCCGGAGTTCCTCCGGTTTGTCCGACTCCTTCACGACTGTGCCTCCTGTTCGTTCCGTCGCTGCTTTGACGCACGGATGCGCCAGAGCAACGACACATTTCGTCTTGGGAGCGGCTGGCTAGAGAATCGAGATTATGGAAGCTTTGGAATCGAGATTCGGGAGCGGGAAGCCGCTCCCGCTGATCCTAGGTACCCTGTACGGCGAAGCCGAACGGGTAATTACCCGCCCACGCCTGCGTAATGGGATACTTTGGAATTCCCTGCTGACCAGGTAGGGATACGCACATCGTTTCCACAGCACGCGTGGCAGTAAACCTTGGCCCGAACAATCGGCCGACGCCTACCGTTTCGTCTTTACGATGTGCCTTCATCAGCAAGATCCTCTTCGGTTCAAGAACTTTCCCGAAGCAACACCCTCCATTGGAACGCGAACTTCTGGATACTGTCAACAATTAAAGGACGGTTCGAGAACCGAATCGTCCCAGTTGGTTCACAAGTCGGACAGGTAGGTCCAGCAGACCTCGTCTTGACAACTGTGAAGATGGCCCGAAAGGACGGCCTTGGGAGGTCCAAGTCTTGAGAATTCCGACGGCTCCCGAATCCATTACAATCACCATCGAAGGCACGGCAGCTTACAAAACGAACCACCCATTACTCGGTTGCCTGGTGTGCACAACCTTGCTGGAATTCACAACTAGGGAGGAGTAATCGGGTGTTCTGCTGCGTGCCCCTCGACAAAACATCGATACGGCGACACTGTCCGCGCTCCGATCGTCTTCAGACCCTTCTTATTCCGCTTATCCGCACACAGTGCTAGGGTTCCAACAGCCCTTCGAGTTCCGCCTTCAATGTTTCGAATGCCTCACGTCGTGGGTCTTCCGGATTCCTTTCCAGGTACGCTGTCAGTTGTGCCAGTGCACCCCGGTAATCCTTCTGGGCTACCTGGACGTCGACCAAGATGAGTCTGGCCACATCCATCTCTACATCCAGCTCAAGCGCGCGGTCTAGCATCAACGCGGCGCGTTCAAACGAGCCCGACCTGTACAGTGCAGCTCCAAGGTAATATCGCGCGGAGGTAGACAACGCCTCCAGTTCGGCTGCGCGCTCCAGCAACTCCACCGCTCTCTCGAGCGTCGAGGCCGCCACTTCGGTCTGTCCCGCATCACCCTGCAGATCGTTCACCTGGAGGTACAGTAAACCGAGGTTGATGAGCGGCAATGCCACGTTTGGGTTCAGCTCTGTCGCGAGCACCAGGGCCCTCTCTGCTTCTCGGTAGCGACCGAGTCGCGTGTATTCGACGCCCAGGGCGTTCTGAGCGTCGTAATAGTCTGGGGCGAGCTCTACCGCTTTTTCGAGGTGTTCGGCTGCGTTCACGTAATTTCCTTTTTCAGACTCGTCTGCCGCCTCCATGAATTCTTCGATCGCTTCTTCAGGAATGTCGGCGAGCAACTGGCGCAAGTCCACCGCGCTCGGTTCAACCCCGTCGCGCCGAACGGCGACAACATCCGATCGCTCCAGGAAAACCGTCGTGGGGAAGGCTTCCTGGCCTTGCATCCGAGTTACCTCTATTTCCACGCGCTGCCGGATCGGCTTGAACCCGTCCACTTCAATCACGAAGAAGAGAGAGGAACCGGAATTGAGAGGTGACAAGAAGCTAAAATTTCCCACGCCGTCCGTATAGGCCCTTTCAAACACACGGGCTGTCACATCTTCGAGGCGGACTTCAATGGGATGGACCTCCAACTGAGGTGCAGTCGTAACCACCCGCCCTCTTAGGGAAGGCGGCGCCGAAGTCGACGGTGCCCCTCCTCGTCCGCCAGGCTGCTGGGGCCCCTGGCCTCCTATCTCGCCCGAGGCCAAACCGGCCGAAACCGCCCACGCCACACTTATCAGCAACGTTCTTTTCAGCATTGCCACCACTCCAACTCTCGGTTTACATTCTAAAAGTCGATGGGCACCATTCGCTTCAAGTACTCCCAGAAGCGCGCGGCGCCGGCGCCGCCAGATCCGTTCGGCACGAGGGCTGGCAGCAGCGTGTCCGCTTCCCGGTCAAGACAAGTAATCTGCCCACCCAGGAAAATTGCTCGTTGCTGGATCCAGGCGTTCATGCGCAGGTCATAGGTTTTCTTCACCAAACCACATATTGAAGAATCGGCAAGCGCGATCCCGTTGCCCGTCAGCAGAGCAGCAGACTGGCTCCCGATCGTATCCGCCAGAATCGTCCCGAGCTCGGGACTCGTAACGATGGATTCCGTCGGGGAGAAATCGCCTATTCTGCACCTTGGCAGGCCGTCCCCGATGAAAGCCCCGCCGTTCGATACCGGGCGCAGCCTTACCGAGTTCCGCGCGACGGCCTGCGGCCGCGCGAACGTTGACATAGCGCCCATACGACGACAATGTCTGTGCTGCCATAATCATCAGACCCTGCTTATACCGCCTATCCTTAGATCTGGGAAAGGTTAACTACGGATGGGACTTTGAAGCAAGAAAAGACTTTAGGTCCCGAGTAACATTTAGCGTTCATCGGAAGTGCCGAGCGAGAAAGCGTCGTGGGGACGAGATTTTCGGGCACTTTCGATAACGACGTTTGAAGGAAGCCGGTGGCGTTTGCGGCGGACGCGGTGGGCTATGGAGAAAGTACGGGAATGCGGGTTGAAATTGTCACGGGACGGGACTCGACAAGGGCGAGTGGCGGGGTGGCGACGAGGAGTGTGGGTTCCGGAGCAGCAGTTTTAGAGAGTCTGCGGTGCGGGTCGAGGCTCGATTTGGAAGCATTTTTGAGATCAAGACACACGTGGGCGGCGGCGTGCGCGAGCACGTCTGGAAAGTGTGTAACTGGAATCTCTGCTACGACGTATCTGCAAAGCATATGGAAGTGAAGCTCCATGCGATCTGCGCAGCGGTCAGCCTCTCGATGACCTTCATCGGGGTCTGACAGACGGGACATAACCCGGCCGAGTCGCTCGCAGGGGCTTCCTCGTGAGGATCGGTCGACGCCATTCCTAACAAACGATGACAAAGTTCCATGGATGCGGAACGTTGTGCGTTCGCCATGAAACCGAAATGTCGGATGCGGACAAAACCTTTCGGCAGCACGTGGAGGAGGAAGCGGCGGATGAACTCGGCGGCGGAAACCGTCATCGTTCTTGATTTGTTGCCACGCGCGTAATCCCGCCAACGGAACGTGACCTGGCCGCCGTCGAAGGACAACAATCGATGATTGGAGATGGCAACACGGTGGGTATAGCGTCCGAGATAGCGTAATACCTGTTCGGGCCCACCGAATGCCGGCTTCGCATAGACGACCCAAGGTTGGCGAAATAACGGTCGCAGGAAAGCCGCGAAGCTCTTCGGTTCGGATAACTGCTGGATCTGTCCCGCGAAGGTCAGGCACTCTCTGCGAAACGCCTTCCGCAATCCGTCAACGAACTTTCCCCGGAATATTTTCCCCAGAACCTTTACAGGCAGGAAGAAAGGGTAGCGCGGCCGAATCCATCGCGAACGGTCCGGTGCGATTCCACCGGCGGGAACGACGCAGTGGAGGTGAGGATGAAACAGCACGTTTTGTCCCCATGTGTGCAGGATGAGGAAGAAGCCGATCTCGGCGCCAAGGTGTTTGGGATTTCTCGCGACCTCCCGCAGCGTCTCGGCCACGGTGCGGAACAGCAGGTTATAGAGTTCAACCGGATTCTGCAGGACAAGCGCATGTAGTTCCTTTGGCAGCGTGAACACGACATGGAAGTATCGTGTCGCGAGAAGTTCACGTTCTCTGGCTGCGATCCAGCGCTGACGCGCCTGAGTCTGGCATTTCGGACAATGGCGATTACGGCATGAGTTGTAGGAGATGGTCCCCTCGCCCCCACATCGCGGGCAGGCATCGATATGACCGCCAAGAGCGGCTGTTCGGCAACGCACGATGGCATGCATCACCTTCAGCTGCTGGAAATCGATTCTGTTTCGATGACGGTCGATGAAGTCGTTGCCCCGCGCGCGCAGGATGTCGGCCACCTCCACGGCGGACCGCGTCATTGTTTCTGCTTCCTTTTTCTGGAGCGCTTCACCGTATCGAGCCTGGAAACCGGCAGGGTCTCTACGGGATTGGCGACCGTCTGCAAATGACGGCGAGACAAGTGCAGATAGACGCTGGTGGCTCGCAGGTCCGAGTGACCCATCAACATCTGAATGGTGCGCAGATCGGTGCCATTCTCCAGTAGGTGGGTGGCCCAGCTGTGACGCAGCGTGTGCGGCGATACACGCTTCTTGATTCCGGCACGTTTCGCCGCATTTTGTACCGCCAACCACACGCACTTGGACGTGAGGGGTTTGTCGGCACGCCAGTTGTCGACCATGCCGGGAAACAAATAGGTCCCAGGCTTCATCCAGAGCCAGTACTCCCGTAGTGTATTCAGCAGCTTTGGCGGCAATGGCACATCGCGATCCCGGTTGCGCTTGCCCTGACGGATGTGGATGATCATGCGCTGGCTATCGATGTCCTGGACCTTCAACCCGATCAACTCGGCCCGACGCATTCCAGTGGCATACAAGGTCATCAGCATCGTGTAATCGAGCAGGTTGTTTGCGGAGCCGATCAGTTGGGTGACCTCCTCTTTGCTCAGAACAGTCGGCAGTCGCTTCGGCATCTTGGGATACGGGAGATCCAGCTTCAGGTATGGACGCCGTAGCGTCTTCACAAAGAAGAATCGCAGCGCGGCAATGTGCAGACCTACAGTCTTGATCGCGAGCTTTCGCTCCTGGATCAAATGCAACTGATACTGCCGCAGGTGTTGCTGGCTGAGACGATCGGGGCGCGTGCCAAAATAGCGAGCGAAGTCTTCAACGACTCGCAGATAGGTTCGGATTGTTGTTGGAGAGAAATTGCGGCGCTGGAGTTCTTCCAGCATCCGTTTCCGCAAATCAGTCATGTGGGCCTCCTTTGAGGCCCACACTCTACAGTCTGACGATCACCCCTCGGTCAGCCCACGCGCAGCGTCCGCCGCGCCAGCGGCTTCGTTCAAACGATGAAGCTGGTGTTTGAGACGTATGCCGACGAGGGCAAGGTGTGCGTCGTTTACCGGGAATTTCCCGGCTTCGCGCACTCACGGGAAGCAGCCCGATATGCACGCGCGGCATTGCGGTTGGGCCTTCAACAATGGACATTAGTCACTGACGCCCTGTTTCAGTTGCAACCCGAGTGGTCTCAAAGCGGGGACTTGGAGTCGGTCGTGACTTCGGCGCTCGGCGCAGGGGATATGGCCGCGGTACAAGAGCATTTGACCGATCCTTTCCTCGATCGCCTCGTCGACGATGACGCCATATTGGGCCTGGGGCTGGGAGTGAATTCCACGCCCACGTTTTTCATAACAGCGAATGGAAAAACCGAGAAGGTCGAGGCTGCGCTGACCTACGCTGGCATGCAACGCTACCTCGACTCCCTGCTGCTCGACTCCCCGCTGCAGGAATAGGCGGAGTATTGCTCCTGTCGAGCTTCGATCAACCTGGCCGTCTATCCGCCAGAGTCACGGAATGAAAGCCAATCGATCCTTCTGCCAGGGTCACCGACATCATTTGGTCAAGTAGCGCGGTCAGGTAGTGCGAGCAACGACCTCCGACAGAAATCGTTGCCTCAGGTAGACGGAATGGCTTGTATAGATCGGGAAATTGTGACCCCTACGGGGTTACATTGACAATGCGCCGCCAATGACGCGGCTCATTCTGCCGCTGTGATCGAGTCCATCCGAATGGTCCGGGTCGTGGCGTCCAGCGTGCCTGTAACCGTCACTTTCTTTCCCGCGAACCTTTCCGGCGTCTCCTGATCACTCAACGTATATGTCTCGTTGCCGTCGTAGAGAACATACAGGGAACCGTGGGCGATGACGCAGGCAATGGTGCACTCGGCATCGGTCGAGCCCATACGCATCTGGGAATGATCGGCTGCGGCGCACTCGCTATCGGTGATCGTGCCGGTGAAGGTCTGCCCACCCTGTGGGACGGACAGCGCTGCAATTATTAGAAAACCAAGCATCAAAGGCTTTATCACCGCTTGCTCCTGTAGCTGTTTTCAACCATCGACCCGCGGGTCTCTGTGCGGTCGCACTTGTGGACTTGGCCCGAGGATGAGACGGACTCCGGAGCAGGACGGATATGGGGCCGCCCTGCTCGTTTTTTCGTTTCTGGCTCGGAACCGAGTGCCCGCTCAGGCGTTGTTAGCTCCCCGGTACCATGATGTGGGCGGCCGAGGAGCCCGCATTCATAATCCACGCGCCGCCCTGCTCTCCATTGTCGGGGAGCCCGAGTGACTCGGCGGTAGCGCCCGGCACCGAAACTGTCGTATGGATACGGGCCACAGCCTGATTGTCGCCAGACATGTTGATAAACACCGAGCCGAATTCCGGCTCGACCCAGTTTCCGGCCCTTTCAAGTGCTTCGTATGCGGCCCGGCGGG
Organism: Terriglobia bacterium; assembly: GCA_965263045.1. GTDB lineage: Bacteria > Acidobacteriota > Terriglobia > 20CM-2-55-15 > 20CM-2-55-15. The sequence goes on along the minus strand of CBDHGK010000041.1, from coordinate 102,536 downwards.
CGGCCCGTTCGGAGTTCTCCGAGTCGACCTTCAGGTTCTGGGCCACCCGATCCAGGTTGGCCATGCTGGTGCATTCCACCGAAAACGGCCGCTGACCATACTTTCCGGATCGGTCGTAGCAAACCAGACGGTTGGTGCCGTTCTTCAGCGTTTCGTAGGTGAAGTCGTCGTTCCAATGGACGACGGTGGCCTCTTCTCTCAGTTGGCGCGGGGCCGCGGCCAGAGCCTTCTCGATTTCCGCTGCGCTTTGCGCGAAAGCGCTGGTCGAAACGGCCAGCACGCTTAGAACGACGAGTGCGATGTGTCTCATTCTGTACCTCCAGTTCGTTTGCCAGGAACTGCCTGGGCTCGCGAACACCAATTGAGCGATCCACGAGCGGAAATCAGGCTGATCCGTGCAAGTATATCGGTCCAGTCGGTCGTTGTGAACTCTTTCCGTCCCGTGTAAGAGGTTGTAACTCGCTCAGGCGGCGCTGCCGTATGAATGCGCCGAATACAAGTGGATCACGACCTTCGCTCACCACGCTCAGGTTAGTTCCCCCGCCGTCGTCTCGGTATTGGCCCGTGTTCTGGTCACTGTCATCCCGTTGAGCCTCTGTTTCGCTCATCAACTTTCTTGCATCAGAACCACGACAGGCTGGATTCAGAACAGTTTGTGTCATAAACTTTCCCGAATACCAACTCGATAATCAGCGAGGGACCATGACAGAAAAATATTTCAAATCGCTGCGCGAGCGGCGCTTCTTTCTGAAACGTATCAGTGGGGTAGCAGCCGTCCTTGGGGGGGCCGTGGCCCTGGGAACCCGCCCGGCGGAGGCGCAATCCGGCACTGGTGAGAGCTGGACACCTGCGCGCCATGCCGTGGATGACTGGATGGACGAAGTACCGGGAGTTCATCGCTTCCTCTTCGACAACACCACGGCATCGGGCTTCGCAGGGTCAATGCGCTTCGCGAACAATTACATGAGGGTGAACGTCGACGACTACGGCCTGGACAACAGCGATCTCGCCGTCGTCATCGTTGCGCGCTCAAATTCGACGCCGATGTCTTTCAACGACGCCATGTGGGCCAAGTACGGCGAGGCTCTGTCGGCTCGTGAAAACCTCATCGATCCGAAAACGGACGCGCCGCCAAAGATTAACCTGTTCAACACCCCCGGTTACGGGAACGAGTTGCCCACCAACGGATTAACGCTGACGGAGCTCTTTGAAAAAGGTCTGCAGCTGGCCGTGTGCCGGGTCGCTACGCAGGGTGCTGCCCGGAGGGTGGCCCGGGCGGTGGGAGGAGATGCCGACAGCATTTTCGAAGAATTCACCCACAACCTCATCGACAACTGTCACCTTGTTCCGGCGGGAATCGTCGCGGTTAATCGTGCGCAGGAACGCGGCTACGCGTTCTCGTTTGTGCCTCCGGCCTAGCTGAAGGCTCCCCGACCTCCAGTGCGGTCGGGACTCATGCCGGATAATTCGGCGTGTCTGCATGCCGGATGGGATCGAGTCGGGCACACATCGTCCCGGCTCAATCCCATCGGAGCCCGTTTCCCCCCGGGCCGCACTGCGTCATCGGAACCCGCGGAACCCTCAAGGCACAGATCTCCGGTCGCGCCTGCTTCGGCCGGTTAGCTCAAATGCAGTGGGCGAGGTATTGGCCAGCGGACCACGACTTGGGATAGACGCACGCGCACCCGGGCCGGGACATTTCGCGCTCCTCGCGCACCTTTTCGATTGGCCCATAACCATGGGCCAACAGGGACGCCCCTTATTGTCCGCCGCCCGCCACCGGCGGGTTGGCCCGGTAGAATTCGGCCTTCTCCCTGGCGACCAATATCATATCGTCCAGAAACTGATCTATGAACGCCGGTCCTTGAACCGATGCGTTCGGGCCATTGGCCGGCTCCTGGTAACCGAGGAAGACATCCCTGGCCGTAATCGGACCGCTCCGGATGGGAGTGTACGTATGCTCCGGGAGAATCCCATCCCACGGGCCCCGCTGTTTCAGCTTGGCGAGGCTCTCGGCATACAGCTCACTCAGTTCAAGGGTATTGGCCGCCCGGATCGTCAGCCGCATGTTGACCAGCCTGTAGGTCTCACCGTCCAAGCGCGCGGGGATCTCATATGCCACCGCCCCGTAGCTGTGCCCCGGCGTGGTGTGGACCTTCACCGAGGTGTCGCCCAGCGTGATCAGATCGTTGTCGCTGAGCACGAGATCCCGGGTCAGCTTCACACAGGGGAGCTCGCACACGGCGAGGCCTTCCCCGGCCTCGATGTAATCCCAGTCCGGCCCCGACACACCAATGCGGGCATCCGGTACCAACTGCTTGATCCGACCCGCGCCGGAAAAATGATCGGCGTGCCCGTGGCTGATCAGAATGTATTTGATATTCGCGGGATCGAAGCCGAGCTTGCGGACATTGTCGAGCACCATCTCGGCGGTATCAGGAAACGCGCTGTCGATGAGCATCAGACCGTCCGACGTCGTGATCAGAAGTACAGAGTTGTTCTGAAGCCCGACGTAGTACAGGTTGTCGAACATCTTGAAAGGCTCGGCGACCATTTGCGCCCGGGGCACACCGGCCCAACCGGCTCGGAAGCCGAATTCCCACGCCCTCCAGGGCATCTCGACCTGAATATCGGGTGGTTGTGGTTGCACAAGACCGCCCTGGCTGTGTCCAGTCAACGAGGTACTGAACACAACAGCGATGACTCCAATTAAACAAAAAAGCTTCATATTGCCCTCCCGCCGGGAAGGGTAGCAACAATCGCGATTGAAAGCACGGAGCGATTGCTTCGCGGGCTTTGCCGCCGGCACAAAGCTCTTGAATCAGTTCCGTACTTTCCGAATCGGCAGAGAGGTGTTTCTCTCGACAATCCCTTCCAGAGATCCGCTTACCCGAAATTCGCGACCACACACCCGTTCGTTCCAGCGGGCTCGAGCATGAGAACCCATTCCTTCAGTTCTTCACACCCGACCCGGTCGACGAGGATTCCTCGTAACGTAGTCTCGTCGGTCGTCTTCCCTCCGATCGAATATCGAATCACGATATCGCCACGGATGATCCTATTTTCATTGCACCCATGGTCTTACTTTGACTACGCTCAGGCGACAGCATGCCCGGAATGAGGTCGACAGCGTCGGTATTTGCCCGTGGTGAGGCCGTGCCCGTTTTCCGCATCCGGCGATGTAAACCCGAACAGGTCCGCGGCTGGATGCACCGATGGAATGGTCTGACCGCGCCCATTGTATGCCTTCGGAGGTAGAGCATGAAGTATGACGATGTGAACGGACACGACGGCCGGTGCACGATGCACCCGCGACGGCAGTTTCTGACCGGGCTCGCGGCCGCAGGAGCGGGCGTGTTGCTTTCGAGCTGTGGCGAGCAGCTTACAGAGGCGCCAACCGGGGACGCAACGACGTCGACGGCACCAATGGAGGTCGCCGCGGGCCGCCGGGTTGACGTCCATCACCACTTCACGTCGCCCGGCTGGTTCGAGGAGCTCGAGGCGGCCGATCTGGTTCCAAACGCCCGGATTGGATGGACGCCTGACAGATCGATCGAGGCCATGGACACCACGGGAACGGCGACGGGCCTCCTTAACGCGGGACAAGCCGGTGGGGCTTTTACCCCAGACCGTCTCAGACAGCGGGGCGTCTCCGAAGCTCGGGCTGCTCAGACCATCCGTCGTCTGGCTCGCGAATCGAACGAGTACGGCACGAAGATGGTCTCGGATTACCCCGGCCGTTTCATCCTGATGGCGTCGCTGACGATGCCCGACGTCGACAACAGCCTCCGAGAGCTGGAGTACGCAATGGATACCTTGAATGCGGGCGCCGCGTCCCTGCCGACGAGCTATGGAGAGAAATACATCGGCGATCCGAGTTTCACCCCACTCCTCGAGGAATTCAATCGCCGTAACCTGACGGTCTACACACACCCGACGGATGCGACCTGTTGTATCGACGTTGTCCCGAACCTCAACCCGAACACGATTGAGTACGGGACCGACACGACCCGTATGATCATGAGCCTCATCATCAACGAAGCGCCTATCCGGTTCCCCAACATCCGGTGGATCTTTTCGCATGCCGGCGGCACGATGCCGTTCCTTATTCAGCGCATTGTAGGGCACCGCGGCGAACTCGACGAATATCTGCGCCAGCCGCCGGAAGCCGGGTCGAGGCTCGCCCAGCTCCGGAGCTTTTACTACGACAGCGCGGGGACCGGGAATTCGGTGGCGATGGGTGCGCTCAAGAAAGTGGTGGGAATCAACCAGATGGTATTCGGAACCGATTTTCCATACAGCAACATGAGCGCTGACATTCACGGACTAGCCGAGTCCGGTGTGTTCGATGCGGGGGAACTCGAACAGCTCTACCGGGGCAACATCGAGCGGATTTTTCCGCAGCTTTCGACGCAATCCATATAGCCAGCCGGGGTCCGGACGCCATGAACCGGCCGCTGTCGAGATCAGGGGTTGAGTCGCGTTCCGGCACCGGGGGAGGATCCCGGAAAGTTCGGCATTTGCATCTTTTGATACCCGGGCTCTGGGGCGAGCGCATCCGGGAACGAACCCTGATCGAGAGCTTGTAGCGTGATGTTTGTCGCACCGTTCTCGTCGTTCATGTCCATCCGCACGACTCCGCCGTCGGGCAGGCCGGTCGCGTTTCGCATCTCGAGATATCGCGTCAACTGGTCCTGGGGACCGGCACCGCCCATCATCGGCATCTGCATCGCCTCCAGCACGTCGCCCATCCGCGCGAACAGCTCGAACAGACCGATGTCGAGGTCCGCGGCGATCCAGACCTTGCTGTCCTCGCCTTCGGGGCCGCTGACACGCACGCCCATTGCGGTCCAGTCACCGATCGTCTCTCGCTCGAGCGTCGGCTCAAATATGAGGTCGTCGACATTGATCTTCGAATCGTCGCTCCCACCTCCCGCATTGGGCATCCGCTGCATCATCTGTTGCATCAACTGGAGCTGCTCGGCGCCCACCTCCATGTAGCGCCGTTCAGCATGCTGGATCATCAGCATTGTCGGCGAAGCGCCGGAGGTCCAGACTATCGAAACCTCCTGCGGTTGCGCGATATCAATCCGAATGCCGTCGCCGGTCGCCCAGTAGGCCATCGACATCGGAGACTGGCCGGCGGCTGCAATCTGGACAGTCGCTTTGACGTCCTGGGCGTGAGCGATTCCGACCATGAAAACAAGACAACTGGCGATCGCGATCAGCACGGCGCGTGGTTGGCAAAGACGGGAAATACAGATGCGCTTCATCGGTGTACCTCCAGAAAAGAAGATAGACGGAGTATAAGCGTCGGACGGAGGGAACTGGCAACATAAGATCGGAACATCAAGCCTGTCCAGCCGGCTTCTGACGGTGAGTCCCGATCCCGGTGCCCCGGATTTGACGCTCGCTCTCCCCCGCATCATCACGCCAGGGACTCCTATTTCGCCAAACGCCACGCAAGCGGCTCCAACGCGCGATGTATACTCAGGATTCCAGTCTCTGAATTAACGATAAAAGGCACAGCATCTGAAGGGTGTAATGAAATCACTTGGACTTGTATTGATCTGTATCTTCCTGACACCGTCAATCTTCGGCCAGTTGACCGCCCGAAATCCGGTCGACGAGCTGAAGGACCATCTGGGACGGGCCCTGGAGGATGCGCAGATCCCTCTCACATCCGATCAGGAGCGGCAGTTGGCACTAGTCATTGAAGAGCAACGTCAGGCTGCGGAAAACCTGTTCGGCGTGACGTGGGATTTCAGTCAGGGGCCGCCCCAGGGTGAGCAAAGGGACCAGGCCCTGGCCGGCATCCGCTGGATGTATGACGAGCTGAAGAACGGACTTCCCGTTTACCTGACCGATGTGCAGAGAGTCGCATGGGAGAGGTACCAGAACGATCAAGACGTGGAATTTTATATCGAGGACGGTTCTGCGGACGACGGTACCCAGAGCGGAAGAATTCAACAGATTCGCGTGACAAACAACCCCTTCAATGTCGAAACCGGCCAGGCGAGTGGAGCGGGATTGCGGGAAATGGGCACACGAACAGAGGTGATCGAGCGAGGCGGCGCCGGAGCCTTCCATGGCAGTCTTGCATCGACGTTTCAAGACGAACAATTTAACGCTCGAAACCCGTTCGCCAGTAATAAGCCGCCCTACTATGAACGGACGATCGACGGAAATATCAGCGGTCCCATCATTGGCGAGCGCCTCTCCATGAACTTCACGTTCAGCGACAATAAACAGGAGAACGTCGGTACTGTTAAAGCGGAAACACCGACCGGACCGTTTTCCCTGGGCATTACCCGGCCCACTTTAAATCGTTTGTATGACCTCAAGGGCGTGCTGCAGCTAGCCAATGCCCATTCGATGAACATCGCTTTTCAATACGCCACCAGGGACAGCGAGAACGAAAACGTCGGCGATTTCGCCTTGCCCGAACGCGCCTCGCGAACGCAGACCCAGGACTACATGGTCGACCTGCGCGAAATCTGGTTCCTTTCAGAGCGCACCGCCCATGACATCCGCTTTAAATGGCGACGGGATCATAGCGAGACCAATCCCTTCAGTATTGCGACGGGGATCGTTGTCAAGGACGCATTCACAGGCGGCGGGGCCCAGAACGAGCGCCGGGTCAACGGGAACGAGTACGAATTGTCGAATCTGATTTACTTTGCCGGCGAAAAGCTGACCATGCGGAGCGGATTTCAGATGTTGCACCGGCGCGAACGCCTGATCTCGGAAGAGAACTTCTACGGCGAATTCACGTTTTCCGATCTTGCCAGTTATCGCGCCCGAACACCGCTTCACTACAGACTTACGTGCTGTGATCCTTCGTTCGAATTGAGTCGAACACAGGCCAGCTTCTTTTCTCAGAACGATTTCAGGTTGTCAAACACGTTCACGCTGATGCTGGGCGTACGCTACCAGGTTCAGACCAACATTAACGATCGGGGTAATGTGGATCCACGGATCGGCTTTGCATACGCGCTCGGAAACGAGACCGTCATCCGGGGAGGCTTCGGTGTGTTTTCCCAGTGGGTCAATTTTAATACACTCGCGAATAACCGTATCGATGGGCAGAGGGTATACGAAATCCGGATTGACAATCCAGGGTGGCCGGACCCGTTCGCATCGGGGAGTATCCGGCCTCGATCCCGTCGTCAGACTGCCCCTGACCTGGAAATGGCGTATTTCCCTACAGGGCAAATAGGCGTGGAACGTAGTTTTTCCAACAATCTCTTTGTGAACCTGTCTTACGAGTACCTTCGATCTTTCAAGCCAATCCGACCACGGGACATCAATGCACCGTTACCAGAAACGGGCATCCGGCCGACTCCCAATGAAGGCCAGGTTCTTCAATTCCAGAGCAGCGGCCGGTCAAAGTATCATCGTTTGAGGGCCTCACTGAGGCAGCGGCTCGGCATCTTCATAGTCAATGCAGACTACAATTACGTGCACGGGGCGGGTGATCAGACAGATCGGAGGGGCTTCAGCGTGTACGCACCTGTCGACAGCTATGACCTCAATAAGGATTGGGGTAATACACCAAACCCGCGCCACATCTTCAGTGCAAGCGTCAATGCCAGGTTGCCACTGGATGTCTACTTGACAACCGTCATCGAAGGACGGAGCGGTAGTTTTTACACCATCAGGACGGGGAAGGACGACAACGGGGATGGAGTCAGCAACGACCGGCCCCCGGGCGTGGTCAAAAACAGCGAGGTTGGACCGAACTATTTCGACGTCGGCTTCAACTTCTCAAAGGCGGTCGAGTTTAACCGTGCCGCCGGGCCCACCGGGCCTCAAATGAACGTCTTCGCGAACTTAAACAACGCGTTCAACATTCCTCATCCGGGACTACCCAGCGGGGTCGTGACTTCTCCATTCTTCATGCGGTCCTTTAACGCGACCTCACCGCGCACAATCGAAGTTGGCATGGAATTCCAATTCTAGGGTTATTGCCGGTTTGTTGCGCATGGGAAAGTTAGAGGCGCGCGCCTACGTTCCGATGCCACGAAGCGCTCCCACTCCCGGCGCACGAGAGCCTCTATTGGCGGCTTCGCCCTGCCTTATTGACAGCAGTTGCTCAATGAGAATAAGGGGGTGAGAGGGCGCGTGGCCTCAGACACAGCGGCATTGTCGGATTGACGCCTTTTTATCGACTACCGCGCGATCTTCGACGTTAGACCCACCGTCTCGCCATCTCCAACTATCGATTGCTGTCGTTCGACGACGGGCAGGTCACATTTCGCTGGCCCGATGATGCTCGTGACAACTGTACGCATCACCGGTTCCCATATACGATTGTCGATAGACCCTACGATCGAGGCCCATGACCGTTAGGATGACTCCCCTTCGCGTTCAGTCGCCGCTCTCAGTCGAAGGTTGCAGTGTGCATGCCCCCCGGATGGTGTCGACGACGACGGTTCCATCCGCCTTGGTGATCGACCGCACCCAGGCTTCGGTCGATCCCGGCAGCATCGAATGGCAGGCCACAACTTCAATTTCTTCGCCGACCTTCAGGGATTCCCGCGTCATGCCGTTGGCAATCATCGATGTTACCGACGACAACTCGCCGACCCATTGCTGGGTTCCTGCAGTCGGATCCTCCACCGCCCAGACCACGTACACGTGGGGATTTCTCCATTGATACTGCACAACTGTTCCCCGTGTCATCGTGGCGTCTTTCGAGTACTGGGCCGCGCTGTGGTGGGCTGAGACGACCGCACCGAGCATCAGAAACGCCACGGCCACAGCGGATACTTGAGCCAAAAAATGGTGATTGCTATTCATCTTCATCGGTCTCCTGGTTACATCATCTGGTTCGTGTTGCTCACATCTGCTTCGATCGTTACTAGCGATTGTAACCTCTAATCCTCGCTTGAAAGGATCGGTATGCTGTCCACATCCGGAGGCGGCGGTATCGTTTCGAGGAAAGCGTAGATATCCGCCAGCTGCTGATCGGACAATACGTTCGTTGTATAGGGCGGCATCGCGCCCGACGGCGCGCGCACATAGTCGGAAAACACCAGGTATGGCAGCGGGCCCGGCGCAAGCCGCGGCGGTCCCAGCGCATCATAGCCGTGGCACTGGTAGCATCCGACATTCTCATATTCTTCGATGCCACGGACCCCGTTTCCCGAAGGAGGCTGATCGTTCCCGTCCGGTCCCTGTGGGCTGAAGCTCAAGGCCGAAACGATCGCTGCAAGCACAAGAAAGCGCATATTGGAGATTCTCCTCGATAGTCCGTGGCTCCGAACAAGCCTGGGTCAGGGCTGTATCACGACGTCGACCAGGGCGGGTTCGCCACCTTCGACAACCTGGATCGCACGCTCGAGCGCCGGCCGCAGATCGTTGGGATTGCTGATCGGTCCCTCGCCGTATACACCCATGGCTTTGGCCAGCGCGCCAAAATCGATGTCAGGATCTTCGATCTTGCTACCGACCCAGGTACTGTCAGATGTGATTCCCCGCTGATACCGGTTCGCCATGCGTTGTAGGTGCATAACCTCGGTGTGATACGCACGGTTGTTGTTCACCACCGTCAGGAGCGGAATACCGTGGTGGGCCGCCGTCCACAAAACGCCGGACGTATACATCAGACACCCGTCGTTCTGCACGTTGACCATCAACCGGCCATGCTTCCTGTGAGCAAGCGCAGCGCCGACCGACGCCGGCATATTGTGTCCGAGTCCGACTCCGCCGGCGACGACCATGGTTTGATACAGCCGCGTCACGTCCCAGAGCGGACCGGGAACGTTTCGGGGTCCGGCAGCCCAATCCTTGTCCTTGACCAGGTCCCACAGTTCAGCCGAGAGGCGATTGGCGTTAATCGGACTCGAATTCCAGCCCAGCGCAGCCTGCTGGCGCGCCTGGTCGACGGCCCGGGCCTTGGATGCCGCCAACGTCTGTCCCCGTTCATCAAAAACCCGGGTCCGATCGCCGGTGACCAGGCGCCGGCACTCTTCGATCAACGCCGGCAGCGTGGCCTCCGCGTCGGCCGCAAGTGCGAGATCCACTTCCTGGTACCGATCGAAGTCCTGATAGTTGCTCTTCGTATAGAGGTCGCTTGCTGAAATACTCGCGACGCGCGCGCCTTCCATCAGGTTTGACCGGAACGTACGTTCCAGCTGGTCGCGGTTCGAATTGAGCCGTCCAAACAGATCCGATTCCTCCAGACCGAGAACCACGTCCGCGTTTCCGATACCGCCCCTCTGGTTCAGTGGATGACGCGACGGCATGTTCCGTCCGCCATTGACACGAGCCTGCAAGGTCTCAGCCAGCTCGACCAACAGGTCCATGCCTTCCTGGGTACGCGCCATCTTGTTTCCAACAATCACGACGGGATTTTCGGCCGCAACCAACATCCGGGCCACCTCGGCCACAGCGCCCGAATCCCCCTGGGGCGGGCTGGGAATCGTGAGTCTCGGAATGTGTAGATTGTAATCATCGGGAAACGGCGTTTCCTGGAGTTCGCTGTCCGCCACGATGACGACGGGAGCCATCGGCGGCGTCATGGCGATCTTGTAGGCACGGACCGCCGATTCCGAAAAGTGCGGCAGCGAAACCGGCGTATCGTCCCACTTGACGTAATCCCGGACCATCGCCGATGCATCCTGGACGCTGTGGACCCACTCCGCTCCCGGTCGCCGATGCGTCGCATCCAGAGAGTTACCGGCAACAATGTACACAGGAATCCGGGAACAGAACGCATTGTAGATTGCCATCGACGCATGCTGGATGCCCACGGTCCCATGCGCCATGACCAACGGTGGTCGTCCCTCGATCTGGGCATAGCCGTCCGCCATGGCTACCGATATTTCTTCGTGAAGACAGGTGATCCATTCCGGATTCCGGTTACCCCCATAGTTCACAATCGATTCGTGCAGGCCGCGGAAACTCGACCCCGGATTCGACAGAACGAATTCAAACTCGAGGCTGTTGAGCACGTCCACCATGTGGTCGGCTCCGGGACGCCCGGAAGTGAGCACATCGGCCGAAACAGAAATCGGCCCCGTCTCGGCCGCCACCTGGCTGGCGGACGGCCCGACGGCTCCTCCCCGTGGAGGTAGCGCGGGCTGCGCGCCGACTGAAGGCACTGTCGTTGCCGCAGCCGCCGCGCCGAGGGCGGCGCCTTTCAGGAATCCACGGCGATTGACGGGGCTCTTGCTGGATTTCTTCATCGGTTTACTCCTTCCGCGTTTTGTCTCGCGCCCGGATGGTCGTGAGCTTCAGAATCGCAACTTGAACGATGCACCTGCGGCGGGCCGCGTACCCATCGAACGTCGAACCCGCACCGCGGGACACAGACTTCGGGTTGCGACTAGGCGGTGGCCGCTTCGCGGCCGGCGATCCGGCCAAAGACGATGACCCTGGGCAGTCCATGCAAGCCGAAACCTCCCGCCGATTCGCCGGCGGCATAGAGGCCGGGTATGACGCGTTCATCGACGTCGATGACCTGACACCGTGTATCGATTCTCAAACCCGTAAGGGAATCATGCAGGATCGGCGTCGACCACGCAGCATAAAATGGGGGAGTCTGGATCTTGTGCATCGGTATCGGCTTGGCGAAATCTTCGTCTCTCCCCGAATCCACAAACGAATTATACCGGGCCACTGTGGCGTCGAGCGTGCGCGGGTCGATCGGCCCGCGCTGATAGGGATTCCGGATCCGGGTGGCCAGTTCTCCTACGGTGTCGGCGCTGAAGAACCAGCCGTTGGGATCCACATTCGGGGGGGCCAGATCCCACCCCTCGCGTATCACAGCGTCCGCATCGAAGACGGCCCATATCGGGCCCCCTCCGTTCGCCTTGCCGTCATTACCCAGATTTCCGTTCGTCCCCAGACATGCACTCAGGAAAGCGTAAGAATTGTCGATCTCGTTCCAGAATCGGCGTCCCACCTGGTTCACGAGGATCAGATCCTGGTAGTCGCCCACGGTGAGGCCCGAAGCACGGGCTGCGGCAAACATGGGACTGCCGGGACCCCACTTGAGATTGGGGTAGCCCCACTGGCACCCAATGTGCCGCGTCTTTGTAATCGCGCTACCTTCCTCGTTGTTCTGAATCGCTGTCCCCCACAGGGCTGCACCGACCGCGATGGCCATCGTTTCGCCGTCCCCGGTCTGCGTACTATAAGGTTCACCCGCGACCTGATACTCTTCGGTCAGCCTGGGATCGAAGATTCTGCGGAAATCGACATTGCTCGTGTGCCCTCCCGTGCATAGGATGACGCCTCGTCTTGCCTGAACATTCACTTCGTTGTCTTCGAAGCTTGCAGCGATTCCCAACACTCTGCCCGACGACGGGCCTTCCCGGATGATGCGCGTCATCCTATGTCTGAGCAGAATATCCACGCCCTTAGACCGGGCGCTCTGTTCCAGTGGACGCACGACGCCGGATCCGGGACGCCCGTTGATCGTTTCGTTCAGATCGGACGAATATACCTGAGCAACAGCAAGCCTTGGAGCGGCGCCGTTGTATACGACGCCGGGTGGTGCGTCCTCGAACCGGACACCGTTTTCGACCAGGAACTCGAAGCTCGCGACATTTTCATCCGCCCACACACGCACCAGATCCCGGTCGCCGAACCGGAACTCCGTATTCCTGTGGTCGGTGTGATCCAGATAGACCTGATCGGGGGTATCTTCGATTCCGTGGCGCTTCTGCATGCTGGTTCCACCACCGAGTGGAATCCGGCCTCCGCTCAACATCGCATGCCCACCGATGTCGTGATTCGCATCGATCACAATCACCGATGCACCGAGGTCACGCGCCGTAATGGCGGCCGGCAGACCGGACGCTCCAGCCCCGACGACGACATCGGCAACCCGGTCCCATTCATCTGGAGTTTGAGGCCTTGCCCCCGCTTCCCCGAGTCCCAGGCCAGCCAGAGCCGTGGCACCCACGCCCACCGTCGCGCCGGCCCTGATGAACCGGCGCCGGCTCAGATTGCGATCCTTGATGTCACTGGCCATGTTCTGTTCTGTGCCTCTCCCCCGGGACGCGCTACCTGGACGGATCCAGTCCGGGTACGATGGCCTGATTCGGGTTGAAACGGGTCACGTCGGTGTCCGGGTCCACCGGGGTAAAATAGCCCGGAGTGTCGACCGGAGTGGCGCCCTGCCCGAGGAGCAACTGGACCGTCGTCGTCTTCACGAAACCCTCTTCTCCGAGCTCTTCGTTCTTCGGGACCCATGGGAGGCGGATTCCCATCGCGGCGCTCAGGGGCGTCTGCTGGTACTTGTCCCGTGCGTCGACGACGGCGCCGTGATCTCCCAGGAAGCGGACGATCCTGTCGGCCGCCAGGTGGGTCGCCATGTGGAGCGCGGTCCGGCCGTCAACATCGACCGTAGTCACCTCGCCACCGAGTTCCACCATGAGGTCCAGAGCTTCCAGGGCATTGGCTTCCTTATCTTCGGAAAACCCTTCACGCCGCAGCATTCCGGCCGCCGCCATCAGCGGTGTGACATTCGCCCGTGTGGGCAGCTGTGGGTTCGCACCCGCCGCCAACAGGGTCCGCATCATTTCGACGTTGGCCGCGGTCGCCGCGATCACCAGCGGTGTCGCGCCGGCCAGGTTGCCACGGAAGCCATCCACCACGCTCCGAACCAGTTGAGCATTCGGATCCGCACCGTGCTCCAGAAGCGTCTTCACCAGCTCCGGCATGGCAGGCCGGAAGCGCATGTACGATATTCCTTCCATCACCGCATAGTGGAGGGGAGCCGCTCCCCCCTCGGACGCGTCTGGATCTGCGCCATTCTCCACGAGGAATATCGAAAGGGCCTCATGGCCGCTGGCCGCCGCCATCGACAATGGCGTCATACCATCCGACGCTCGACTCTGGGTCTGGTCGATCCCCGCCGACATCAGGAGCCGAACGGATTCGACATCGCCCACGCGAGCGGCAAACAGCATCGGCGTGAAACCTCCGTCCGATCGGGCGTGAATATCGGCACCGCTTTCAATCAGCGTCCGGGCAACCGCGACATGCGTGCGGGACACCGCCCACATCAGCGCAGTCTGTCCCCGCCGGGGTTCGGAAACGTTGGGATCCGCCCCACTCGCCAACAGTGCCCGGACTCCTTCCAGACTGCCGGCCCGCGTGCAGGCCATCAACGCGGTCTGCCCCGTGGGAAGCATCGTGTTCGCACCGGCTCCTGCTTCGAGCAGCATCGCGACGATAGAGCCGTTGCCGTTGTCACACGCCACCATCAACGGAGTGATTCCGTATTCGTTTGCCCGGTTCACTGCCGCACCAGCGCCGACCAGCAACGCGGCTATATCCAGATCACCCCCGTAGGCGGCCCAGTGCAGGCCGGTTGCGCCGTCGGGCTGGGGCGCATTCACATCGACCGGCGTGCTCAGCATCGTGCGCACGGTCTCGATGTCCCGGTTCCGGACCGCGGCGATCAGCTCAGGTTCCCGAGCGCTCTGTGCGCCTTCTTCAGCACCCCTTGCGCCTTCGGCAGCACCCAGGGTAAGCTCCGCGGCACCGGTAAAAAGCAGGACAGACAGCATAATTGCGATTGTGAGATGAAATGCTCTTGATTGCCTGGCCATGCCGCCTCCGCTCGGTCTTTCCAGCGATTGTTGTGTTACGCGATATCCAGTCTGCCTGTGCTGTCACCCAGGCGATCCACGCCCACACCCAGCATGTCCAGCATGGTCAGGATCAAATTCGTCATGGGTGTTGTTTCCGGGTAGCGCAGATGCCGCCCGCCCGTCACACCGCCGCCCAGCAGGAGCAGGGGCAGATTGGAGTGCCAGTGCAGGTTGCCGTCGCTCAGGCTGCCGCCGTAAAGAATGAGGGTATGGTCCAGGAGCGAACCGTCGCCGTCCGGGGTCGTCCGGAGCCTTTCCAGGAAATATGCGAACTGCCTGGCCTGATAGATGTTGATCTGTATGACCTTGTCGATCTTGTCCTGTTTGTACTGGTGATGCGTCAACGTGTGATGACCATCCGGAATACCGATCTCGTCGTAAGTGCGCTGACCGAATTCGCGGCCGGTCATGAACGTGCAGACCCGCGTCATATCGGTCTGGAAGGCCAGGACCTGCAGGTCATACATTAATCGGGCATGTTCGTCGAATCGCTTCGGGACATCCGGCGGCCGCTCAAGCGTCGGTAGCTCCATCCCGGCCTGCTCTTCGGCCCGCTGGATACGCCGCTCGACGTCGCGAACGGCGTCCAGATACTCGGTGAGCTTGGCCCGGTCGGTCGGACCCAGGTCGCCCAGCAGGCGCGTGACCTTCTCGGTCACCGAATCGAGAATGCTGCGGTCCGTCTGTATCTGACGCAGTCGCACGGCCGGATCCGTCGTGTCGTGGTCTCCGAAGAGCCGTTCGAAGATCACGCGGGGGCGGTTCTCCATCGGAATCGGTGTCGTCGCCGTACTCCAGCAGAGGGTGTTCATGTATGCACAGGTGTAACCGGCCTCGCACTGACCCAACAGCACAGGGCTGTCCACGCAGAGCTCGAGCGACGCCAGTTGTGTGTATCTGGCAAACGATTTCGCAACGATCTGGTCTGCCGAAAGGCCCGCCCGCACATCCGCGCCTTCGGTTTTGTTCGGGTGGACTCCTGTCAGATACGTCGCTCCGGCGCGCGCATGGTCACCCGTACTTTCATCCGGCAGCGCACGCCCTTCGTTGTGGGTCAAACCTGTCAATACGAGCATCTGATCCCGAAACGGCGTGAGCGGTTCCAGGATCGGAGTCGGCCCGTACCCGGAACCCGTTGCCGCCGGAGTCCATTTGTCCATGATCATTCCGTTGGCCGCGTAAACGATCGACAGGCGCTTCCCCCCTCCGGCGATCACCTGGGGCATTGCGGCCAGGGCCGGAAACATTCCGTCCAACAGAGGGAGCGCCAGTGTCGATCCGAGTCCACGGAGGAACATGCGCCGTGGAATGGCCTTCTTGAAGATCATCATGATGCACTCCTCATCTGGAAGGGCATGCTGTTCACAATACCCAGTATCACCGACGACCAGCGATATTCGTCCGTTGCGGCCTCACCTACGATCTTCCGAATCACCGGGGCGTCGTAATATTCCACCCCCCGGCCCAGGGCATAGGTCAGAAGCTTTTCCGTGACAGTATGGACCAGTCGTTCGGGACGGCTGAGTAACAATTCGCGGAGCTGGGCCGGACCTTCGAACGCCGTACCGTCAGGCAACAGAGCGGATGCGTCCACCGGGTTGCCCGCATCCGTCGTGCGCCATCTGCCGGTGGCGTCGAAATTTTCGAGAGCGAATCCCAGAGGATCCATGACGCTGTGACAACCGGCGCAGGCCGGATTCGCACGGTGGGCCTCCAGCTGTTCGCGTACGGTCAACAGCTTGCCGTCCCGGCTGGGTGTTTCATCCAGGGAGGGTACGTTCGGGGGCGCGGGCGGAGGCGGCGCGCCCAGGATATTTTCCAGGAGCCACTTCCCCCGAATCGTGGGCGCGGTCCGTGTGGCGTAGGAAGTGACCGCAAGGACGCTTCCATGTCCCAACAGTCCTTTACGATTCTCGTCGCTCACCGTCACACGCCGGAAGTTGTTCCCCACAACGCCGGCAACGCCATAGTGGCGTGCTAGACGTTCATTGAGGAAGGTGTAATCCGCCCCGATCAAATCCACCACGGGGCGGTCTTCGCGGAGCAAGCTTTCGAAGAAGAGTTCCGTTTCCCGCCTGAAGTCGTCCCGCAGATTGGCAACGAAGTCGGGAAACGTCTCCGGGTTTGGCCACACCGCAGCCACATTGCGCAGGTACAGCCACTGCCCCGCAAAGTTGTCCACCAGAGCCTTTGACCGGACATCGGCCAGCATCCGCCCGACCTGTGCTTCCAGGATCGCAGGATCCCCCAGCGCCCCACGTTCGGCGACTTCCAGCAGTTCGTCGTCTGGGATGCTGCTCCAGAGAAAAAACGACAGACGGGACGCCAGTTCGATGTCGCTGATGCGGTAGGGGGTCGAGGGTACGGCAGCCACCGGATCCCTTTCAAAACGGAAAAGGAACTCCGGATCCACCAGAATCCTCTGCAGGGCCGTTTCGACTCCCTTCTCAAAGCTGGCCTGCACCTGGCCCCGCCCGGCGCTGTAGAGGTCCATCAACGTCGCGAGGTCACGATCCTCGAGGGGACGCCGGTAGGCCCGACGCGCTAACCGGGAGAGAATCCGGCTGGCACAGGCCGCTTCCTCATCGATACCGTCGGGCTGGCACACGAACACACGGCGCCGGCTCGGCGTATCCCCGACACCCGTTGTATCGTAAGGACCGGAAATCGTAACGGATCCGACAGCCGGGCCATCCGCATCAAAGCTGTAGCTCTCCACGTTGGAATAGTCGGTGAAGTCCGGCTGAAACACGCCTTCAGGTTCCACGGTCTGGTCCACCAGAGTGACCCCCACAACGTGGGTGCCCGCCGGGATCGGAATGCGCACATCGAGGCCGGCGTCCACTTCATTCTCCTCGGTCTGAGTCCGTGTTCCGGACCGGCGGCCGCCGACCGTATACGTTCTGATCCTTTCGCCATCCAGGCGAATCTCCAGCTGGTGAGGTTCCTCCAGACCCACAGCAATGGTAATCCCTCCTGCACGAGCTCTGTTTCTCTGAAGGCGGATCTCGAAGTCGTAATCACCGTCGACGGGGAAGTGGTGGCGAATCGCGGTTCCGCCCCGGGAGCCGAAGGGAAGATCCTCACTCATGCGGCGATCCTGCATGGTGTACCTGGGAACCTCGTATATCTCGACCACGGGCCGGATGGCGGCATCTCCGATCGCAAGGCGGCTGATCTTTCTCGCAGCCGACATGTAGGCCTCCATCAAGGTGGGCGATACGGTCAATGCGTCCCCGATATTGTCGAAGCCATAACTTGCATCGTCGGCAGGAAGGAATGAGTCAACATCGATCGCGTCGATATCGATCGCAAGCAGATCGCGGACGGCGTTGGTGTATTCCGTACGGTTGAGACGCTGCAGGGCGGGCCGGCCAGGGTTGGGCCGCGCCTCTGCGGCGCGGTCCAGTGCGGTCTCCAGATACGTCAGGAAATCGTCCCTGGTGAGGGCGTCGGGTCGCGCCATGCCGGCCGGAGGCATGGCATTGGTTCGCAATTTCTCGACGATTTTTTCCCAGACCGCCGCTCCTGGACCCACATTGCCGACGTCCATCGTGTCGAGGGTGAGTCCCCCCGACTGCTGGGTGACGTTGTGGCAGGTGACACAATAGGTATCCACAAATTCACGATGCGGTGCGATACCCGGACCCGTTGCGCCCGACGTGTCCTGCCCGGGGGCCGGGCTGGCTGCGGGCAGGAGGCAGACCAGGGCGACCAGCCCGGCTCCCACCCGACGAAACCTGGTCATCAACATTCTCAGATTCTCCGTGGCAGCGGCTGAATGACAGACCACCCGACACCGATCAAATATGCTCAAACCCTTATTTAACAACAGCCTACGCTGCTTGGCGATTGATGTCAAACACATAAGAAGGGGCATCCAGGGCCTTGAGATTGCAGGAAACCTTGACATTATATCCGAGCCGGATTTGCATCCGATCGACCGACCGGCATCTCACATCCAATATGACTCCTCGGGTTCTATCGCCACTGACATTCCGAGGGCGACCGCCAGGTCCCGATCTACTTCCAGGGAGCGGGACTGAAGCTCATAGCCGGACTTCCAGGCCTTGAGATCGTATGTTCCTTTTGTCACGTCCACAGTCGCCATGCCGTGATCATTGGTGCAAGCCCTGTAAACACCGAGGCGAACCTCGGCGCCAACAATGGGGACCCGCGTGTCCTCTTCGAAGAGCTCGACAGCTACGCTGACATCTGGAGATCCCACAGTAACGAAACCAAGGTCGGGCGTCGTCTGAGCGTGAGGGACATCCAGATTCGCTTCAAGCCGGATGGTCCATAAGTGTGTTCCCGCTTGTTCAGGCGCAACGAGGTCGAGTTCCGCCCAATAGAGACCCGTCGTCTGAGGCCAGGGCGTTTGGCCCAGCTTTGCTGTGGCGACGCAATGCCCCGCCTCATTGTGAACGTCGATTTCCTGGCCGGCGAGGGGACATCCTGCCATGCATTTCGCACCGACCTTGGCCTTCCACTGCGAATTTACGACGACGGGGGCCGGAAGGTCCCAGGTGGCGAGATGGGTCTCGTGCGGTTTCGCATCGGGTTCCCCTGCCTTCACTGCGTCTTCATCGATCAACTTCGTTTTCCTCAGTCCGTGCGCGGACACAGCCCCTCAATCGCTCCGTCCCCGACCTCGGGCCATCAGGACGCCCACCACGGCATCTACGACGCTGGCGACTTCGTCCGCCCTCGTCCACCGGCCGAGACTGAAGCGCACTGCACCCATGCCGGCGTCGGTTGAAACCTGCATTGCCGCTAGCACCGGCGAGAGCTCGACCCGGCCGGCGTGACATGCGGAACCCGTGGACGCAGCAACACCATCGAGTTCTGCGAGCACCTCGGCACCGACTCGCCCGACGAAGCACACGTTGAGCGTATTCGGTAGCCGGAGCTCGGGATGACCATTGAGGACAACCCGATTCCCAAGTTCCCCACTGAGGCCGTTCCACAATCGGTCACGCAGCGACCGCACCCGTTCCTGATCCGAGAGGTCGGCGGCAAGAACCGCGGCCTGCCCGAGCGCAGCCGTAAGCAGGGCACTCTCGGTTCCCGCCCGCCGCCCTCCTTCGTGACCGGCGCCATGAATCAGCGGAACCAAAGGGGCCAAAGGGGCCAAACGGGCCACGGAACTCCCGTGCCGTATATAGAGCGCTCCGATCCCCTTGGGCGCATAGAGTTTGTGACCGGCGATCGTCAGGAGGTCCACGCCGAGGGCGTCCACTTCGGTCCGGATCTTGCCGACCGACTGGGCGGCATCGGTGTGCAGTGGAATGCCATGTTCGCGTGCGATCGCACTGCAGGCCTCGATCGGCTCGATCGTACCGACTTCATTGTTGGCGTGCATGATGCTGATGAGAATCGTGTCGGCGCTGATCGCCCGGCGTACATCGTCCGGGTCGATCCGGCCTGAACCATCGACCTCCAGCCAAGTGATCCGGGCCCCCAGGCGCTCCAGAAAGCGGCACGGCTCAGTCACCGCGGGGTGTTCGATCCGTGTGGTGATGATGTGTTTGCGGAAGCGGGAACTGGCGAAATACGCTCCCTTGATCGCGAGGTTGTTGGATTCGCTCCCGCCGCTGGTGAAAACGACCTCCGAACCGTCGCAGCCCAGCAATCGGGCCACCTGGCTCCGCGCTGTGTTGACAATCTCGCGCGCAGGCATGCCAGCCCAGTGGGGGCTCGATGGGTTGCCGAAAGCATCCTCGAGCAACTCGCGCATGAGGGCCGCCACCTCGGGGGCTATCGGCGTGCTGGCATTGTAGTCAAGATAAATTCGACTCATGGCTTAGCGAGCTTCTAAACCTACGCCTACAACGTCACTCTACGACAAGTAGTGGCGGGTGGATGCGCATCCGCATCGTCAGTTTAGGTGCAGCTATGGAATCCTGGCAGTCCGTGGCAGCAGTGTCGAGGGCACCGACGATGCGGTATTGCTTACTTCAGCTGTCGGCACTCTTACTGCAGCTGTCGCCGGATCCGCACGCCGGACTCCTCCAGTGGTACCGCCCCGAGACTGACAAGAAGACCGGCCATTTCCGGACGATAGCGACGTGGGCGCACGTCGAAGTTGTCTCCGAGGTCCACCGTGATGACATGACTTGCGATACTCAGGGGCGTTTGCCCATGGTGGTCCAGCAGGTCGAGCGGAGCGCCGTTGTTGGCCAGGAATTCGAGGATGGGTTCGGATCCTATGAATGCCGCCGTATGCAGCGCCGTCATCCCATAATCGTTGACTGCGTCGAGATCCGCGCCCAGTTCGATCGCAACCTGCACGGCTTCGAGAGCCCGCTGTTCCTGTTCCTGGCTGTAGTCATTCCAGTTCGTCCGTACCGTGTCGGCACCGGCCGCGGCCATGAGCGGGGTGTTCCCGGCCACGTAGTTGACGCGTCGGCCGCTGCCGCCCAGCAGATACACCGTCTCGGTGGTCGCCAGGTTCAGATCGGCGCCCCCGTCTGCAAGGACACGCATAGTCTCCGCGTTGCGCTGCTGTGCCGCAAGATAGAACGGTGTCGCACCGATGGGGAAGGTGCCTCCCGGCGTGCCCGCGACAATAATTCGAGTCGGGGCTTGTAAGAATGGCAGATCGGGAACCGGGATCAATTCATTGTCGGCGTCTAGTTTAGCGGTTCGGGCATTCGGGTTCGCGCCATAATTCAACAGAGGCTGCAGGGACCCCACCATGTTCGAACGCATGGCCGCGTAATGGAGCGGTGTGAATCCCCGGTGGTCCACAGCGTTGGGATCGGCACCCGCTTCGAGCAACAGTTCGCTGAGGTCCCCGTGGCCGCCGGCAAGAGCCACCAATAACGGGCTCATGCCCTCCATCGACGCGTGGTTGATATTGGCTCCGGAGGCCAGCAGGATCCGTATTGCTTCCGCCCGGCCCTCCTGGGCGGCAAACATCAGGGGTGTATAGCCGCCATTCGAAGCCGCGTCGATCAATGCTCCGGCGTCGATGAGTGCCCGCACAACCTCGGAATGCCCTTCGGCCACCGCCCACATCAGGGCGGTCTGTGCGCGGCGGGTTTCGCCTACACCCACTTCCGCCCCCGCCTCTATCAGCTGACTGACGATGTCCAGGCTTCCGATGCCCGCCGCCGCCATGAGTGGCGTCTCTCCGAAGCGCAACGCCGGATTCGCCAACGCCCCCGCCGCCAACAGCGTCCGGACCATGGCGGCATCACCGGTAGCACTGGCCATCCAGAGGGGTGTCGCCCCATTCTCGTTCGACGCGTTCAGGTCGGCTCCAGCCTGAATCAACAGCTCCGCCATTTCCTTGTCGCCCCAATGGGCCGCCCAATGCAGCGCCGTTGCACCATCCGGCTGCGCCTGGTTGACATCGGCGTCTTCTGACAACAATGTGCGAACGGCCTCCAGGTTCTGCTCGCTGGCCGCCTTCCACAAGGGACCATCGGTGACGACCGCTCCAAGGCTCAACACAGAACCGAGCAGTGCCACTGTGCAGATCGCGATCGCTGACCGGGTGTGGGGAAACACAGGACAACCCGGCTGCTGACCGCGGGAGCGCCGATCGGCAGCCAGTTGTTTAAACCCGCCCGATATCCAAGCGTAGCGCATTCTCCTCATACCCATATCGATCGCTCCTCCACCGCGCCCTTACATCGCGAGCAGTCGGGGTTCCCCCGTGCTGTCGCCAAACTCTTCCACCGGCGCTCCAGCGATTTCCAGCAGGCGTAGATAAAGGTTGGCGAGAGGCGTACCCGACGGATAGCGGAGGTGACGCCCGCCCTTGAGCGCACCGCCACCGCCGCCGGCCAGAACGATGGGCAGGTCCCGAGGAATATGCAGGTTGCCGTCGCCGAACCCGCCGCCGTAGAGAATGATGGAATGATCCAGCAGGGAGCCATCACCATCCGGTGTGGAACGCAGCGTCTCGAGGAAATGAGCAAACAGCCGGGAATGATAGGCATTAATCTTCGCCACCCGGTCGATCTTTGCCCGATCGCCCTGGTGGTGGGTCAGTGGATGGTAGGAATCCGGCACGCCGATCTGAGGGAATGTCATCGTGCTTTGCTCGCGACCCATCATGAAGGTGCTCACGCGAGTCAGATCGGTCTGGAAGGCGAGTGCCAGCAGATCAAACATCAATTCGATATGCTCATCGAAGGTGGCCGGAATTCCGGCTGGCCGATCCAACTCCGGCAGGTCCGGGGCGGACTGCTCTTCTGCGCGTTCGATGCGCCGCTCGACATCGCGCAGTGCGTCAAAATACTGGCCGAGCTTGTTGCGGTCCTCCGGGCCGAGGCCGGCGCGCAAGCGCTCGACGTCCCGGGCGGCGAAGTCCAGGAGGCTCTGCTTCTCACGGATGCGGGCGGTTCGAGCCACCGGCCCGGTACTGTCACTGTCGCCGAACAGCCGTTCAAATAACGCGCGCGGATTATTTTCGATCGGAAACGGAGTGGTTTCATCCCTCCAGCTGATCGTGCTGTTGAAGACGCAGCTGTCGCCGTCGCACGCACCGACGATCGCTCCGGACTCAATTCCCAGTTCGAGCGATGCCAGTTGGGTCTCTTTGCCGAACTGATTGGCAATGATCTGGTCCACCGAAATTCCGGCCCGTGGTCTGACGCTCCCTTCCACGGAACGCACGATTGGATGGACGCAGGTGAGGAACGAAGCGGCAGCCCGCGGATGCTCTCCGCCCGATTCGCCCGGTATTCCCAGAGCCTCGTTGTTGTCGAGTCCACCGAGCACGAGCATCGAATCCCGAAACGAAGCCAGCGGTTCCAATGTTGGACCAAGCTGCATCGAAGCGCCTTCGCCTGTCGCTGTCCATCGGTCCGGGATCGCTCCGTTCGGGAAATAGACGACGCCCACCCGCAATCTGGATTTTCGAGCAGGGTCCTGGCTCCGGGCCGCGAGCGCGGGGACCATAGCGTCGAGCAGTGGCAATGCAACCGCGGCTCCCGCTCCCCGCAGGAACGCGCGGCGTGGTATGGACTTTTTGAAAATCATCATGGTGCTTGTGATCTCCTCATCTGAAACGGAACACTCTTGACCACGGCCAGGACGACCGATGACCACCGGTAATCGTTGGCCCCGACCTGACGCGTGATCAGCCGAAGCGCGGGCCTGTCGTAGTACTCGATCCCCCGGCCCAGCGCGTAGGTGAGCAGCTTTTCGCTAAAGGTACGGGCAATTTGTTCGCGACGGTC
Source organism: Terriglobia bacterium (assembly GCA_965263045.1). Taxonomy (GTDB): domain Bacteria; phylum Acidobacteriota; class Terriglobia; order 20CM-2-55-15; family 20CM-2-55-15. The sequence goes on along the minus strand of CBDHGK010000041.1, from coordinate 78,730 downwards.
GAGCAGTACCCGGCTGAGCCCGGCAGGACCTTCGAACCGGACACCATCGGGCAACTCTCCGGATGTGTCCAGAGGGGCCTGATCCCCGCTCGTCGCGCGCCACCGGCCGATGCCGTCAAAGTTCTCCAGGGCAAAGCCTGGCGGGTCCATCAGATTGTGGCAACTGGCGCAAGCGGGATTTGTCCGATGCAAGTCCATCCGGGCCCGCATCGACAACTGCCCGGCCCGGGTGCTCTCTTCGAGGGGCGGAATCTCTGGCGGCGGGGGCGGTGTGGGCGAACCCAGCAGGTTTTCCATCACCCATTTACCACGTAGCGTCGGCGACGTCCGCGTGGAATACGAGGTCACAGTCAGGATCGCGCCCTTACCCAGCAACCCCCATCGGTTCTCGTCAGCGAGCCTCACGCGCCGGAAATGATTGCCGTGAATACCAGCAACCCCGTAGTGTCGGGCCAGCAGTTCGTTGAGAAAGGTATCGTCCGCATCCAACAGATCCAGGATACTGCGATCATTGCGCATGATGTCCTGAAAGATGAGATCCACCTCTGTCTTGAAGGCATCCCTCAGGTTCTGGGTGAATTCGGGGAACACGGACGGATCCGGCGGTGACATGGACTCCAGGTTGCGCACGTGCAGCCACTGCAGGGCAAAATTGTTCACCAGGGCTTCGGAGCGGGGATCATCGAGCATCCGCCGCACCTGTTGCTCCAGAAGCTCAGGATCTCCCAGACTGCCCGCCTCGGCCAGTTCCAGCAGTTCTTCGTCGGGCAGGCTGCTCCAGAGGAAAAATGAAAGGCGCGAGGCCAGTTCGAGGTCGCTGACGGGATAGGCGGTATCGGGCAGGGCGCCCCCGGGATCGCGCTCGAAACGAAACAGGAACTCCGGGCTGATCAGGATTCCCTGGAGCGCCAGAGCGATGCCGCCGTCAAATCCGTCTTCGTTCCGGCCAAGATCATACAGGGCCAGCAAACGCTGGATATCATCTTCAGCGACGGGGCGTCGATAGGCTCGCCGCGCGAGCTTCGATAAAATCTCTCTGGCGCATATCCCCCCGTCCTCATCCCCGGACGGACCGCACACGAAAATCCTGTTCCGGCTTGGGGTGTCTCCGGGACCCGATGCATCATAGGGACCCTCGATGGAAACCCAGTCTACGCGGCCTTCTGGAGAGACCGGTCGGGGACCTTCAAGTTTTGTGGTGTCTTTGAGAAAAGAGACACCGACCGAACGCATTCCCGCCCGCGCCTGGAAGCGCGCTTCCAGGTCCTCGTCCGGTCCGCGTCCGTCACCCACGGTGAAGCGCCTGATCCGGGTCCCGTCCAGACGCAACTCGAGTTCGTTCTGAGGCTCGCGATCCCCGTCTCCACCGGCATTCGCTACGGCTCCGTCGCCGGGCAGGCGGATCCGGACAACGTAGTCGGCATCGAGCGGAAAGTAGTGCCGAATGGCTGTGCCGCCACGTGACCCGAACGGAAGCGCTTCGCTTACACGGCCGTTTTGTTCCAGGTTCCGCGAAACCACATAGTTCGCCGCGACTGCAGGAGCGCCCATGTCTCCGATCGCCAGACGGCTGACTCTTTTTGCCGCCGACAGGTAGCGGTCCATCAACAACGGAGACAAGGTGAGCGTTTCGCCCATGTTGTCGAAGCCATGTCTGGAAGCGGCGTCGGGCGGAAGAAACGACCCGGAGTCGATCTCCAGAGCCAACAGATCGCGCACGGCATTGTTGTATTCCGCACGATTGAGGCGGTGCAGCACGGGCCGGCCGGGATCCGGTCTTGCACTGGCCGCACGATCCAGCGCCATCTCCAGGTAGGTGCTGAGGCTGTCGGTAGTAGCCGGGTCCGGACGCGGCATCCCGGGTGGAGGCATCGCCCCCGAACGCAGCTTCCCGACCACCTGTTCCCACACGTCGGCGCGGTCACCGAGATTTTCGAGACCGGCCCGACCTCCGCTCAGATCGAGTTCTGCCGTCGCTTGTGCCGGGTTGTGGCAGGTTACACAGTAGCTGTCGAGGACCTCACGATAGACCACAGCCGACGCTTGAGTCCCGCTGGACTCCTGGGATCGAGCCATCGGCCCGAGTCCCACGCCCAGCAGCAGTATTGCTATCCAGCTCATGACAACGCGTTTCACTCGATCAACCTCGCATGCGATTGGGGATTGCCAGTTACCGAATTATAGGCCCGATTGGCTTCCTGGAAGACAAGAATCGGAGGCACTGTGCGCCCGCCGTCGGCTAATGCCAGAGGTAACCGTAGAAGACACCGCCGGCTTGATAGTTGCCGACTATCTGACCCGGGTTATTGATCGAGCTGGTCTGGGTGAGTGTGGCGTCGGGAACATTGATCGTCGTGAAGGTGCCGTCGTCGAGCAGAAATCCGTGACGGGTATCGCCCATGTCGGTGCGACCGACGATCTGGCCCGCATCATTGATCCCGCGGGCCTGGGTCAGCGTGGCGCCGGGAACATCAATCGTCGTAAACCGACCATCGGCAAGGAGAAACCCGTGGCGGATGCCGTCGGCCTCGTAGAACCCAACGACCTGCCCAAGGTTATTGATGCCGCGGGCCTGGGTTATCGTGGCGGCGGGAACATCAATTGTTGTGAAGGTGTCGCCGTCGAAGACAAAAGCGTGGATGAAGCCGTCGGCCTCATAGCGGCCGACGATCTGGCCACGATTATTAATTCCACGGGCATAGGTCAACGATGCGCCCGGAAAATCAATCGTCGTGAAGGTGCCGCGGTCGAGGAGAAATCCGTGGAAAACCCCGCCCGTTTCGTAGTAGCCGACAATCTGGCCGCGATCATTGATCGCGCGGGCGTCGGTAAACGTGGCCCCCGGGAAATCGATCGTCGTGAACCGACCGGCGTCTAAGAGAAATCCGTGGTCCCCGCCCGAGCCAACAATCTGGCCACGGTTATTGATCCCGCGGGCCTGGGTCAATCCCGCACCCGGAACTTCTATCGTTGTAAAGGTGGCCGCGAGAACCACTGATGTCGTCACCCCAGACAGGCCGATAAGCCACAGGCCATTCAGAAACCACCACCGCAGCGAGTCCGAATAGCCACAACGACGACTACGGGTACGTGACATAGAACTCCAGGGCTTCGGTCTGCCCTCCACCCGGCAGGGGCGTCTCCACCGAAATCAGAAATGTCCCAACCGCGGAAGTGAGATCGGATCCCACCGTCGCCCGAAGCTCGGTGGGACTGATCCACTCGGTCGGTACCCTCAGTTCACCGATGCGGACGACGGAACTCGGAACAAAACGCTGGCCGAGAATCCGGAGCGTGACTGCGCCTCCCGCAGAGGTCACAGGGGGCTGGATATCGGAGAGCGCCGGTACAGGGTTGTACAGGTGCTTCGTCTCGGGCCCATAACGCAGGAAGGGGAACCGGTAGTCGCTGTGGAAAGCGGTATCCATGATTTCACCACCGCGGATGACGGTTTCGACCATCTTGGTATTCTGGATATTCTGGAGCGGATCGCCGCCGAGAATGACCAGATCCGCGAACTTCTCTGGCTCTAAGGTCCCCAGGCTGTCCTCGAGCCCAAGGATTTCCGCTGCCCAGAGCGTCGAGCTCTGGATGGCCTGCATCGGAGTGAGGCCCGCATCCACCAAGAGTTCCATCTCGTGGTGCAGACTCAGCCCAGGGGTAAGCGCGGCCGCGGTGTCGGTGCCCGAATAGATTTTGCCGCCCGCGGCGACAAAGCGCCCCAGGAAGTCCTGCACTTTGCGATAGCCGTTCAAAAACTCTCCCCGGTCCGCCGGGGTCTCCGAGTCCGCCCAATGGTACTGCCCCAGAAAAACCAGCCGCTCGCTGAGGGGCACGTACTGGAGGTCGGGTCGATTGAGGAGGCGCGCGTCTTCGAGCTCGTGCGCGCCCGCGTGCTCTGTGAGGGCTTTCCACTCGAAATGGAGGGTGGGGTTGATGAAAACGTTCCGTTGGACCAGGTGCGTAATCAACTCATCGAAGACTGCCGGTTCCATCCACCGGTAAAGGAGACTGTTCTTGTGGCCCGCCTCGATGTTCATGCCCTCGACGGCCGCGAGACCCTCCGGACTGCGAATGGTGGCCAGCGCGACGCCCGTCATATGCTCCATACCGTTGATTCCCAGGTTGGCCGATTCGAACGCGTCCAGAGAATGAGAAATGACAGAGATTCCCACGGTGCGGGCTTCACGAGCGAGCGACGTGAAAACTTCGCCGGGGATGAACTCGCTCAATTTTATGCAGTCCGATTTTTCCTTCAGCAAAGCCACCGCCTGAGGGGCATCCTCCGGTCTCCGCAGGATGCTCACCTGTCGCTTTCGAATCGCCGGTCCGGTTTCGCCTGTGCCGTCCTCCACAAAATTTGCAGATCCACAGAAGTAGAACCGCGGACCGCGAATCATCCCTTCGTTCAACCCTTTCTTGACGGCCGTCAACCAGGCAAGCGGATCTCCCAGGTCGTAGACTGCCGTCACACCGTGGGCCAGAAACAGCTCGCCCATGTATCCCCGGTAGTGGACATGGGAATCAATCAAGCCGGGAATGACGAACTTCCCACCCGCATCAATGACGACCGTTCCCGCCGGCATGTCCCCAGCCGCAAGATCCCCGGTCCAGATTCTGCGGATTCGATTGCCTTCAATGAGGATGTTCGCGTTTTGCGCCCCCGCACTGCCGGTCCCATCAATCAAGGTGCCGCCCCGGATCAACACCCTCCGGGCTTCCACCTCCGCAGTAGAATCGTTTTCCTGCGCTGCACGGGCTGGAATAACTGCCGCCACTGCAAGAGTGGCCGCAATCACGATAGCTACGCCTGCTCTGTCGAATGATCGTGTCATCCGGCTGCCCTTCGCCAATCGAGATGGCTTTCGATTCGAGATTTCAACAAGATTCTGTTACGCGTACAACACTGCAATGCGAGCTCGAACGGGCCGGGTCCCCTGTCTTTTTCGTACAACCAGAAGAGCGGGCCAATCGGTTTCCCGACCGCCCGCTCCCGTGGTGGACCCAGTTTAGAAAATTTCCGGCACCGAAAACACCAGCACACCGTTCAAGCGCATGTCGGAAATAATCACTTCCTCATCCGCCGGGTTCAACACGACGCCGAAAGGTTTCTTCAGCGTCGTCGTGGGACCGACTGGCAGCTTCCACATCGGGGGAATGTCCCCCTCATCGTCGTAGCTCCAGACGCCGAGGTATGCATCCTCCGGTTCCATGTGATCGATGAGCCCCGGCATGGCGGCGACGATGAGCCTGCGCTCGGGATAGACCCGAATCTGATTGATTCGGATGATTCCGGAATTTGGACCCCGAATCACCCGCGGTCTCACGTTGCCGTTATCGGTTCGGTTGAAGATCAGCAGCGAACCGTCGAGATCACGGTTATCCGGCTCGTCCGACCCGCGATTCAACCCGACTACAATGACGTCGTTGATCGGATCCACAGCCAGCGACTGGGCTCTTCTCAGCTGGGTGTCGGGGCCCTGGATCACGCGAATAGGGGCGACATCACCGTTGCCTTCGCGCGGATATACCAGGATGCGGTCGGGACCCGGCACAAATATCTCATCGTGAATCGGGTCCACATCCAAGCGGCTGCCGAGCGATCCGGTCTTGGGCCCCTGTATGATTCGGATGGGGCCTTCCTGGCCATCCGCTCCTCCACGGAACGTCAGGATGGCCTCTGCAAACGGATTGATCACAAGAAATTCATCGTTGATTTCGTCGTACCGGATGTCGTGCATGGTCCGTGACAGCTTGCTCGCCTGCCCGAAAACGGTCCTCTCGGGTAGCTGTGCTCCGTCCGCCAGCCTGGCGAACGCCGCAATCTGCGGATGGGCCACTCAGTTGGGCACGAGGATTTGCTTCCGCAGGGTGTCGTATCCAACCGCCCCCGGGTTTCCGATGTTGAGCGACAGCCGGTTCGCCGGCCCGGATCGAATCGTGCGTATGGGCTCGACATTCCCATTGGCCGTTACCGGGAACACCGTCACGGAGGCATTGCCCATGTTCGCCACATAGAGCTCGTTGGTTGTAGCATCCACAGTGATGCCGGGCGGGTGTTTGATTCCGGTGTTCGGCCCCTTGATCATGCGAATCGGGGCCACGTCGCCTCCGGCTGTTATATCAAAAACCAGCACCGAGTCATCGGCGTCGTTGGCCAGAAACAATTCCCCCCGTTCCTCGTGCACACTCAGATGCGACGGCCAGTTCATCAACGTGCTGGGCCCTTCGATCGTCCTCAGCGGTTCCGCGTTTCCCGACGCCTCCAGCGAGTACACGGTGATTGAAGGCTGTTCAAACTTTCCCCAGACCCGTGGTCGCGTTCCGGGCGGAGATCCCGGCGGTGGCGGCTCCGACTCCTGGCCGTTCCCAAAATTGCTCACGAACAACAGGTTGTTCTGCGTATCGAGGGCGATCCCGTGGGGATCTTCCAACTGGGTGTCGTTTCCACGCAGAACCCGCAGCGGCTGCTCTTCGCCGGCAGCTCCCTTCCGATAGACATAGACGGCATTCTGGTGCTGCACGGTGAGAAACATCTCCTGCCGCCCTTCGTGCATCGCGATCCCGTAGGCCCCGTGTGGCGCCGCCAGCACACGCGTCGGTGTGGCGTTTCCGCGGGCATCGGGAGAGAAAACGGGCAGCCAGTTCTGCGTGTCGTTGTTGACCACGTAAATCTCGCTGGTGACGGGATCGATATACACGCCACACATCATCTCCGCATAGGTGTCGGGCCCGGAAATGATCCGTCGCGGTTCCGTAAAACGGGCCGAATCCGGGGTGTTGTCGCGTATGTCGTATTCCAGAATCTGAAACAGATTTTCGTCGGTGACGACGAGCATGTTGTTGTCCGGATTCACGGCCACCGCACTCAATGAAGGATAGGGATCCTTGATAAACCGGATCGGGGCCCGTTCGATCACCACGGACTCCCTGTCCGTGCCGCTCTGCGCGAATACGACCTCTGAAATCGGCCAACCGCCGCCCATGATTCCAGCAGCCAGCACGGCCAGCACGCCCACTGAAACCGCCGATAGCAGGCCGAACCTCCAGCTATTGCGTCCTTGACTCATTACGGAACCTCCTTCAGTTTCGACCCGCGTCTGCCTGAACCCCTATCTTACCTACTCGGATAACTCAACTCCAGAATCGCTCAGCTTTGAACGATTTGAACGCTGATTCCTTCGGGATCTTTGACATGGAACCCGGCGTCAATGTTCTGTTGCGGAGTTAAACCGCGGTCCTCCAGAATCCGCGTGGCGGAATCCCTGTCGAATGAACGGACACCGATCGCGAAATGATCCACCAGACCCGTGGGGTCCTTGTGGTGGAGGGAGACGAGATTCCCCGTCACCCCGAGCCTCACAATTTCGTTGGCCTCATCCTCGCTCACCACAGACAGACCGAACAAGTCCTGATAGAAAGCAACTGAACGCGGCAGATCGCTCACCTGAATGCTGATGTGGTTGATGGTCTCAGCTTGAAGCCCCGCCTGTTGAGGTTTGGCGGCTGATGCCGTACCTCCGGCTGCGGTCAGCATCGCCAGTCCCCCGATTAATTCGCGGCGCGTGAGCGCGCCTGTTTCAAAGCGTTTCAGCAGATTGGATATGATCGTTTCCATGTGGCCTCCCAGCAGTAAAAGGTGGATTGCGTCGCCAGTCTACCTCCCGTAAGCGACAACGGACAATCAAAATAAGCCAGATGGAACAGCTGTAGGAGCAGCACCGGGATCAGTGCCTGGCCGCAATGAACCGCGAGTTCGAATAGTCACCGATCCAGTAACCCCCCGTACTCGATGAATCGAGCGAATGGTTGCTGAATCGGGCCGGATATCCAGCCGACGATTCTGTCGACGCCGACGTTTGCAGGTTGCTCAAGCCCTGCCGTGCTTTTGGGCGGCGGCCACGACTCTTCCCCGGCATTCTCCCAGTCCAATGCGGACGAAGCCGTCCGCTTCGCAGTAGCCTTTGAGTATGACCTCGTCGCCGTCGGCCAGAAAGCGACGTGTTTCACCTCCGGGGAGCGCAATGGGCTCAGAACCGCCGCGTGTCCGCTCCAGCAGACAGCCCGCATTCTCCTCAGCCGAACCTGAAATGGTGCCTGAACCGAGCAGATCGCCCGGGAGGAGCGTGCATCCGTTGCTGGTGTGATGGACCACCATCTGACCGGGAGTCCAATAAAGGTCGCTGACATTGCCCTGACTCAGACGAACCGGTGCAATGCCAGCTTCGCGCATGCGCGACGTCCGGAGAAACACCTCGACCTTGACATCCAGACCGGCTGTTTCGGACTGCGAACCATGATCCAGATAGGGCAAAGGTTGCGGGTCGCCCTCGGGCCTTAGAAAAGCAGGTCGGCGATAAGGTTTCAATGCCTCGAAGGTCACGACCCATGGGGACAGGGAAGTGGCAAAACTCTTGGCGAGAAACGGGCCTAAGGGTTGATATTCCCATTTCTGTACGTCGCGTGAAGACCAGTCGTTGAGCAGACAAATCCCGAAGAGGTAATTCTCCGCATCCAGAATGTCCAGGGGCTCACCCCCCGGGTTGCCCGGGCCCACGAAAAAACCCATCTCCGCTTCGTAGTCCAGCATTCGACTCGGACCGTACTCGGGTGCGGGTGCGTCATCGGTCTTGATCTGGCCCCACGGACGCCGGATCGGCGCCGGGCTGACGACGACGGAGGAGGCGCGACCGTGATATCCGACGGGGACATACTTGTAGTTTGGCAACAGGGGTTGGTCGGGCTGGAACAACCGGCCCACGTTGGTCGCGTGATAAATGGAAGAGAAAAAATCCGTATAGTCTCCCACGTTTGCGGGCACCAACAGCTCTGCATCGGCGATCGACGGAAGCAACTGCGTTTCCCACCCGGTCTGCTCCTGGATCCGGGTGTCGCCGTCTCGCAGCAATTCCGAGAGCTGGCGTCGGAGCACCGACCAGGTTTCACCCCCGAACGCCATCAACCGGTTCAGCGAGTTGTCCGTACATACCTCCGCGGCGATTGCTACTTTGTCGGTGAACAGGCCAGCCCTGTGGCACGCTGCCAGATCCAGAATGCGGTCCCCTATCGCGACACCCACATGCGGTGTCTCAGTGCAGCCACGTCGCTTGAATATGCAGAACGGAAGGTTTTGGACCGGAAAGCCGGACTCGGGATCATTGGCAGATGTCAGCCAGCTCCGGAGGGCCGCAGAATGGCTTGCGTCCGTTTCGACAATCCTGTGGTTCATGACAGATCCATTCCCCGTATCTATTTCTTGCGTCACCCGTCGAAAACTCAATGGATTCTAATAGTTGACAGTATCCCGCTTAGGTCCAGATACGGTCCTTGAGAATTTGTTTGCCCAGTCTTCCACTCCTTTCATATGCTCTACGGAGCCTTCTTCAGCTCGATCATGCCGTAGCCAGCTACGGAGTTGATGGTGCTCAAACCTGAACACGCCCGGCCCGTATGTGAACGCCCACGAGGGGTGCGTCGTATCGGCCGCGCATCGCACCACAGGTATTGTGTAGACCGCATGACTCGAACCCTCCTCCTCCGAACATATGGCTCTGACTTCGAAGACCGCTTCGAGATGAGGAAGACCATTCCAATCAGCCCAGCAAAGGAGATATGAAATGAAAACGTTGACAATTTTGATCCTGGTCGGCCTTTTCCTGACGACTCCAGCCCTGGCCCAGAATGACGAGGAGGATGTGAAGGCAGGGGTGCTGGAGTTTTACACGCGGCTCAACCTTTCAGATCCGACCTAGGTTTCTTTCTGGCACCCCGACCCAACGGCATACGCGAGAGACGGTGGCCTGCTGGGGTCCGACGTCGGGCTGCGAACCCAGAATGCGGTTCAGGCCTCGTTTGATGCCGGACTGGAGTACAACGTCACCGTTCGAAATCTGGAAGCAACGATCTTTAACGGCGATTCGGCCATAGCCACCTACTACACCGGTGGAATTGTCAGAAACCCCGCCGGCGGAAGTATCGAAGGAGGTAGCTTCAGGGCTCCGATGATCTGGGCGAAAGACGGCGGGGATTGGAAGATCGTGCACCTGCACATTTCACCGCTCGGATGAGCTCGGTGGCCCGATGTCGGTGGCCCGGTGATTGACACTGTCGTGTAATTGACAACCCGAAGTGTCAGAACCTGCGACCGCAGGTAGAGATTGCTTGTGTCTAACCGCCTCGTCCAGTATATTTTAGCGAGGTTTGCGCCTATCATGCGGCGCCACACATTTTCGTAAGCGTAAGGAGATCTTCAAATGAAACTACACGTCGTGTGGGCCGTCATGGCCATGTTCGCAGGAGCAACTTTCACCCTTGCCCAGGACCATGCCCAACATCAGGAGGCCGCATTGGAACTGACGACCGAACCCGAGCACATCTTTTGTCCGACGATGAAGACCGGGCAAATCTGCACGCACGGAACGGCCGCTAACCTGGGCATGACGGGCGAGAAAATGCAGGAATGGCAGGCGATTGCGCGGGCCTACAACAGGAAAGTGGACGCGGCGACAGAGCAGTTATTCCGGGACGCCGAAGCAACGCTCACACCGGACAAGGTCGAGCTGTTGAAGGCCTGGTTCGCCGTCGGCATGAATCCCGAGATCAACGAAATACTGTATGGGAAAGGCTTGTACGGTGATGCGCCAGCGCTGTCCCCGTCGAGCAACGAAGAATAATCCCGGATCGAATGTGAAACACGAATCCGTATCCGCCCGTATCCGCCCGTATCCGCCGGCGCGGGCAGGATACGGGCTCGAACGTGTTGCGCCGAGCATTCGGTGATTGACCGTCCCTCCACGCTACCGGTAAATTCCAGAAACATCCTGTTTGAAAGCATCGAACCTGGCGAATCGCCCACTGGCAGATCTATGGAGTCCCCGAAGTCGGCGGAACCCGAGCCCCGGCGCCGCCGTGCTGCCCAACGGTCCCACCATGCGGGGCCAGGTACCGGTTACCCGCCTGCGTCGGGCGGGTCTCGGGTTCAGTCGACATCGTCCGGGCCGCGTCGATCCGGCACATGTTGACCTTTGTACCGTGAATTGACAGTATCGGTGACGGAGATCCTCGATCAAGCTGCTGGGACACAGGTCGCGTAGGGCGGGGGTCGGCGTCGGGAAGGCAGCGCATCTCATCAACCCAGCGGCGCAAGTTCTCCGACGACGCAAGGAACAGAACACCAACAACGAAGGCGAGAGTATGGAGGGACGAAGAATGAAGTCAAAGGGTGTGAACCGTCGTCGCTTTTTCCATTCGACGATGGCCGGTGCCGCAGGGGTGCTGGCTGCTTCTCGATTCGCAGGGCCACCGAGCGCCGGTGCGCAACAAGCCGGCGCCACCATGCGGAGGGCAGACCGCTACGAGGACTCCTTCATCTTTGAGAGGCAACCCTTTACCTGGCCCGGAGGGAAGACGCTCGCCGTTTGGATCATTCCGAACGTTGAAGTCTGGCAGTTCGACTCTCCGGCCGGCGCGGCGATATCGCCCAATACCAGCAACCGGGTACCCGACATCATCAACTATGCGTGGCGCGACTATGGAATTCGGGTGGGGCTGTGGAGAATCGCGGATGTGCTCGATGCGGCGGGCATCCGGGCGACAGTGGCCCTGAACTCGATGGTCTGCGAGGTATATCCCAAAGCGGTCGAAGAAATGACGAACCGTGGCTGGGAACTCATGGGCCACGGAATCACCAATAGCTCGAACCTGGCGAAACCTGCCCATCGAGCAGGAACGGGAGGTGATCCGGACCACGCTCGGGACCATAGAAGAGGCGACCGGGAAGCGGCCACGCGGGTGGCTCGGGCCCGGGCTGGTGGAAACGTTCAATACCCCCGATCTTCTTGCCGAGGAGGGCGTTGATTACGTCGGTGACTGGAACAGCGACGATCAACCAATTCCGATGAAGGTGAAGACCGGCGAGCTGTTCGCTGTCCCCTACGGCATGGAGATCAACGATATGTCACTCCTCAACCGGCACAACTATACTGGCGACCAATATCTGCAGGCCCTGATCGACCAGTTTGACAGTCTCTACGCCGATAGCGAGACAACAGCCCGCGTCATGGGGATTCCGCTCCATCCGTTCCTGATGGGACAGCCCCGGCGAACGCCTTATCTGAAAAGAGCCATTGAACATTTTCAGCAGCACGATCGGGTCTGGTTTCCCACGGGGAGTGAAATCGTAGATGCCTATCGGCAGGTAATCGCGTAGGGGCCGGGCCGGTTGGCCCAAGGAACCGTGCGGATACGGGTCCTCCAGAATGGGGTCAGTTCGTCTCAGTTTCGGCAGGCTGCGTTCCGTAAAAACGAACGCGTCTCATTTCTGCGATGTCCTCGGGCGTCCATGCCTCGGCGCCCAAGGTCAGAAGCAGATTCGCGGTGTCGGTGTGGCCCCCGTACAGATCGGCACGATTTGGATCCGCGCTGATGCCCTGGGCCATACTCCAGGGCGTTTCTCCGAGCAGGTTTTTCGGATCGACGCTGGCGCCTTCGTTCACTAAGAACTGGACGATCGCGTCGGCGCCCGTGTAGGCAGCCGCGTGCAACGGGGTTTCTCCCCCGGCATTGGCTTCGTTGACGTCCGCACCCAGCTCCACCAGCAGCCGGACAGCTTCCAGAGCCTGCTGTTTCTCGTCTTCCCTCCGGTATCCGTTCCAGGCCCCTCCTGCCGCCGACATCAGGGACGTCGTGTTGCCCTCGCCCCGAAGTTGCGGATCGGCGCCTGCACCCAGAAGCGCCCGCATGAGATCGACATCGGCTGACGTGGCGGCTAGCAGGAATGGCGTCGCATCCACCATGCTCGGCACACCCGGCCCATGCAATCCCACAGTGGTTCCGAAAGTGATCAGGACTTTCTTGATGCGCACGTTTGGATTCGCCCCATGGTCCAGGAGACCCCTGGCCAGTTCCCGCATGTTGGACGGCCTCACCTTGTAGGCATCATCGTATGCGGATGTGGGCGCGGCGCTGATGATCTCCGCCATGCCCCGCGCCAATGCGTAGTGCAGGGGCGTAATTCCGCTGGCGTCGGCGACATTCGGGTCCGAATCCTCGTTCAACAGAAAGAGAGCCACGGGTTCGTGACCGCTGGCCGTCGCCACAGTCAGTGCATTGCCATATTTTTCCGCAACCACGTTCACGTCGGCTCCGTTGGCGACCAGCGTGCGCGCAGACTCGACGTCACCCTGTTGACCGGCGAACATCAGCGCGGTGAACCCGCTCTGGGTTCGCGCGTTGACGTCGGCTCCATGGGCAACCAGAGCCTCCACTACATCCAGGTGCTTTCCAGCAGCAGCAGCCATCAATGCTGTCTGACTCCGTTCCGCCTCCCGGGCATAGACGTTCGCATTCTGGTCCAGGAGCAAGTTCACCGCTGTCACATTGCCGGTACGGGCACAGACCATGAGCGGCGTCTGGCCGTTCAACTGGGCGAGATCGGGATCGGCCCCCGCCTTCAACAAAGCCCGAACCATGGGAGCGCTCCGGTTTTCGCACGCCAGGGCGAGAGGCGTGACGCCAAGTTCATTCGCAACGTCTGCACTCGCACCTGCCTGAATCAAAAGCTCCGCCATCTCTATATCATCCCAGTAGGCCGCCCAGGACAGCGCTGTGGCGCCATCCCCCTGGGGCGTGTTGGCATCGACACCCTCAATGACCAGCGCGCGGGCCGCTGCCCGATCCCCGACCCTGGCCGCATCTGTCAGGCGGAGGTCGCCCTGTGCGGTGAAGCCGGCCGTCGGAACGGCGAGGCCGGCCGCCAGAAGACAGACCATCAAACAACCCAACAAATCTCTAGTTCTCGCGCCCATGATTGTTCCCCCGATCCCGCCTACACCGTTGACGCAATATCGAGCTTTCCGGTGCTGTCTCCCATCTTTTCAACTGGGGTGCCCAGTCTGTCCAGCAATGTCATATGCAGGTTGCTCAGCGGAGTGCCTTGTGGATATCGAATGTGGGCTCCACCCCGGATCCCGGCGGCCTTTCCGCCCGCCAGCAGGATGGGCAGGTCTACGAACGAGTGGACGTTCCCCTCGCTGATTCCAGAGCCGAAGAGGATCATCGACTGGTCGAGCAATGAGCCGTCGGCATTTGGAGTCGATCTCAGTTTGTCCAGAAAGTAAGCCAGCATCTCGGTATGGAAAATATTGATCTGCTCTATTTTCACAATCTTCGCAGGGTCATTGGAGTGGTGACTCAGCATGTGGTGGGCGTCGGGAATGCCGATTTCACGGAACGACCGATCACTCTGTTCGCGCCCCATCATCAACGTAAAGACGCGTGTCAGGTCGGTCTGAAACGCCAGCAGCAGCAAGTCAAACATTAACTTGGCATGCTCATCGAAAGCAGCGGGAATGGCACCCGGTCGTTCGAGTGTCGGAATGTCCCGATCGGACTGATCTTCGGCCGTTTGAATACGTCGCTCCACGTCGCGAACAGAGTCAAGATATTCGGACAGCTTGGCCCGGTCCGTCGCCCCAACAATGCTTAAGAGGCGGTGCGTGGCCTCGGTTACCGAGTCCAGGAGGCTGTGGTCCTTCCGGTGCCGGGCAAGCCGCTGGGCGGGATCGGTGGAATCGTTGTCGCCGAACAGGCGTTCGAATACGCCACGTGGACTGTTTTCGTTCGGTAGCGGTGTAGACGGCCCCCGCCATGAGAGGGTGCGCATGTAGGCACAGTTCCAGCCTTTTTCGCATTGACCGACCAGGTCCGTGTCGTGCAGCGCCAGTTCGAGCGAAGCTAGCTGCGTTTCTCGGGCCAGTACTCTCGCAGCAATCTGGTCTACGGAGATCCCTAACTCACCCTGCCGCGTCGGGTGCCTTGAAGTGAGAAACGCACCGCCGGCCCTTTCATGGGGCGCCACGCCACCGACCTCGCCCGGCAGCGGATAGGCGATTGTCTGGTCCAGGCCTCCAAGGACCAGGAGGTCCTCTCGAAATGGCGCGAGGGGTGCCAGTATGGGCGTCACCTCGAAGTCACGGCCCTCGGTGGCGGGCCTCCATTTCTGCATCACCATCCCGTTGGGACAGTAAACGAATCCCAGTCGCAACACCGGTGCCGCTTGGGCTGCGAAGGCAGGCACCATCGAGTCCAGCAGCGGCAATGCTAACGTTGCGCCGATTCCCCGCAGAAATGTGCGGCGTGGAATCGATTTCTTGAATACCATCATCAGGGCTCGGACCTCCTCATCTGAAACGGAACACTTCGGACGATGCTCAAAATGATCGACGACCACCGGTAATCGTCGGGGGCTCCTTCGCGCATGATAGTTCGGACCGCAGGGGCATCGTAATACTCCAGTTCCCGGCCCAGCGCGTATGTCAGGAGTCTTTCGGTAACGGTCGCGACGAATTGGTCGCTCTTGGCCAGCAATACCTGCCGCAGCTCGGCCGGGTTCTCGAATTCTGAACCATCGGGTAGGACACCGGAGGGATCGATCGTGGATCCGCCATCGCTGGTGCGCCACCCGCCGATTCCATCAAAATTTTCTAATGCGAATCCCAGCGGATCCATCTGGTTGTGGCAACTCGCACACGCCGGATTCGCACGATGCTCCTCCATCCGCTCGCGCATCGAGAGAACCTTATCCCCTGAAGCGTTGTCCTCGAGCTCAGGAATGTCCGGTGGCGCTGCGGGCGGCGGCGCACCAAGGATGTTGTCCAGGATCCATTTACCGCGCAGCGTCGGAGCCGTTCGATTGGCATATGACGTCGCGGTCAAAACACTCGCGTGCCCCAGTAAGCCTCTCCGATTTTCGTCTGTCAAGTGCACCCGCCGAAACCGGCTGCCGTACACATCTGGAATGCCGTAGTGGACGGCCAGACGCTCGTTCACGAAGGTGTAATCGGCACCGAGAAGGTCGGCAATGGGGCGATCTTCGCGAACTAAACTCTCGAAGAAGAGCTCTGTCTCCCGCTGCAATGCCGTACGGAGGTTGTCGTCGAAATAGGGGAACACCTCCGGATCCGGATTGTACGAGGGTAGATTCCGCAGCAACAGCCACTGTCCCGGGAAGTTCGTCACGAAAGCCCCGGATCGGGAGTCGGCCAGCATACGCTGCACCTGTTGCCGGAGTACGACCGGCTCGCCGAGACGGCCACGCTCGGCCAGGTCCAGCAGCTCGTCGTCGGGGATGCTGCTCCACAAGAAGAAGGACAATCGGGAAGCGAGCTCCGTATCGCTGATCCGGTAGGCGGTATCTGCCGTTAGGCCTGCAGGATCGGCTTCAAAACGGAATAGGAACTCGGGATCGAGCAGGATTCGTTCAAGCGCTCCACGAATTCCGTAGTCGAAGTCGCCCTCGCTTCGGTTTGCCTCATAGAAGCCGAGGAGGATCGAGATATCTTCTTCGGTGACCGGGCGCCGATAGGCGCGTCGGGCGAGCGTGGCCACGATCTCCTCCGCGCAGGCGTCTTCATCTCGACTGACGGTGGGACGGCAGACAAATATTTTGCTGCGGCTGGGAGTGTCCCCGGCACCCTCCGCATTATACGGCCCACCAACGATGACTTCACCGACAGCGGGCGGGCCTCCTTTGAACTGTGAAAATTCAATGATCGTCAGGGGAACCGAAAGCGCGCCTTCAGGCAATGCCGCTTTCTTTGGAAACGTGACGCCGACGACGTGCGTCCCCGCCCTCACATGAACACGCACCGAGAGGCCTTGATCGGCCGTCCGTTCGTATTCTTCCTGAGCGGGCTCCATCGCACGACCGGCGCCGAAATATACGAAGGCGCCCGGGTTTTCACCACCAACGGTAAAGGTTTGGATTCGCTCACCGTCCAGGCGGACTTCCATGTCGTGCGGCCCGTCGAGAAGCCCCCGAATACTCTCACGCGCCATTCTCTGCAGGCGGACCTGGATGACGTAGTCCCCTTCGACTGGAAAGTAGTGGCGAATGGCGGTTCCGCCGCGCGACCCGAACGGCAAGTCCTCGCTCATGCGATCATCATCCTGCATGAGAAACTTAGGCATGCCGTAGGTCTCGAACACCGGACGGATGGAGGCATCGCCTACGGCAATGCGCGCGATCTTACCAGCCGCCAGTAGATACCTTTCCATCAGCAGCGGTGACACCGAGAGTGCGGCACCGATATTGTCAAAACCCTGAGCCGTCTCGTCGGGCGGAAGCATCGATTTGACGTCCACCGCTTCGGTATCGATCCCCAGGAGGTCACGCACGGCGTTGCTGTATTCCACACGGTTGAGGCGATGGAGTACCGGTCTGCCGGGATTGGGTTCGGCTACGGCAGTACGGTCCAGCTCGGTTTCAAGGTATGTGGATAATGAGTCGTAGTCGGATTCGGTGGGGCGCAGCATCCCGGCAGGCGGCATGGCGCCGGTCCGTAGTTTCCGGGCGACGTTTTCCCATATGTGAGGGTCTTCGCGGACGCGCTCGACGGGGATCGTGTCCAGTGCCAGGCCCGCCGTTGGCGATGTTGCATTGTGGCAACCGACGCAATAGGTATCAATGAGCGCACGTTGGGGCGAAGTCGCTGCCACGGCGGAATTCGGCGGCCCCTGCGCACTCACCGGCGCAGGCACAACGCTTCCGACTCCCGCCAACAACATCGCGATCAAACTGGCGGCAAAAAAACTGCGAATACACATACGGCTGACCATGGCCCGACTTTCCGTGATTAACCCATCAATTTGCGGATACGGTGCTCCAAGTACTCTAATCAGGGAACGTGAATGCGTCAATTGATAATGCCCTGCTGACCGACGTGCCCGGCCTTCGTGAAATTTGTCGATCAGGCGCGGGTCTCCGTCGTGGAACGAAGCGCTGCGGTGATTTGCGACCCGGATCAGGAAGATCCGGACGAATCTTCATGCTCGCGGTTTTGCGCGTTCCGGTCGATGAGGTAGACGGCCCCCCCAACGATTCCGAGGGTGCCGAGCACTATTAGACTGACAGTCAAAGCCAAAGTCATTGCTGACCCTGAAGGATAGTGGTCATTAACCACCTCCTGCAAAGTATGGGAGCGTGCGGCCGAAGAACAGGATCCCAAGCCAGACGCCTATCGTCAACGCCGAAACCACTTTCGCCGTCACAGGAGCATCATCGCCCCGCCCCAGAGTCCACACACCGTCAAGTGCCGTGAAATAGACGACGCTGACCCCGGCAATCACGAGCAATCCGATCTTTGGGAAAAACCCAGGCATTCCGACGTACCGCGGCGCATCCGTCACAAAGAACAGCGCGCCCGTAACGAGGCAAATCACGAATCCCAGGACCCCAAACGGTAGTAACCGGTGGAGGGTGGGATAGGGAACCTCCGTCATCACTCCCAGTATTCTCAGATTGACCAGCAACACGACACCGAACAATATCGCCATCCCGACAAAATGCAGCGTTTCGCTGGCCGCCCATGTCCACACGCCGTCGGACATGTACGCATCGATGGTCTGGCTCCAGCTTCCTGTGTCCCCGCTCACGGCTGATGTCTGGACGGATCGAATCTCAGGATGGCTGATCTGCTCGCCCAAATTTCCTGCTCTGAACAGCAAGCCTATCGTCACAATCGCAAGAAACAGGACGACGCTCACGTTCCAGTTCGCACCAAGGGAGAATCGTCGAATCTGCCACAGTCCAAGCCATGCCAGCAGGCCGGTAAGGGCGAGGAAGATAGCCGACAGCAACGCTGCGTCCTTGTGCGCCTCAACCGAGGACAATGAGACATCCGGATCCTCAGCAGTTGCCACTTCAGCGGCGCCACCGGTTACAAACGCCGGTAAAGCCAGGACCGCCACGACGAGAAAAAGTACAAGGCCGTCGCGCTGCAGGTGGTTGCTCTTTGCACGGATCGCTGCCAGGAGCAGGGCAATGCCAACAACAGTCCCAACGATCGGAAAGTAAACCAGCACTATATGCACGTGCGGTAAGTTCATGGCCACCCCGGCGACTTCCGGTAAAACGAATCGACTCGCCTATTGCTGAACCGCAAAACCGTGTTCAACACATGAATGCGATCAAAGGATTCAAAGGATAATGATGTATGCGGTCAAACGGCCTGCGATGATTGATCCGAGCCAGAAGACAATCAGCATTCCAGCAAGAATCTTACCGTGTCGGGGCACGGTTCCTGAGGCATCCAGATCAACAAAGATTCTCTTCCGCAGCAACCACATCGTTGCAATGGCGAGTCCGGCAAATGCCATCTTTGTCAGAAAGACGGGATTCACCATCTTGCCTGACGCATCCGCTATCATGAGACCCGAACCTGAAACTAGATTGATCGCAAAACCGAACCACATCCACGGATAGAGCTTCTGCAGGGGTGCAAGAGGAATGGTTGACGCCAGGCCCAGCACACGGACGGCTACGGCTGAACTCATCCCCACAACGATCGACAATCCCAGGGCGTGGAAGAAGAGAAGCGTCGCATAGCCGTAAAACGAAGGGGACTCCCGAATAAATGTCGCGATCCGGGTGCCTTCCAGCCACATCAACAACTCCATACACACCTTTTCTTTCCGTACTCAGTCACGACATCTCATCGTATTGAGCCGGAGTCGGCGGCCCAAGCGAATGGGTGCAGGAGGGCCGGATGGCAGTGGGCGGGCCATCGCCGCACCCGCGGGTTGCACAAATAGATCGCACGGATCACCGGAGGTCTGCTCCGGCGCAGGATACATCCGCCCGGGCCGGGTTGTTAGCCCCTCAACCTGCTGTCAAGGACGCCTCTGTAATACTCCCGGCGGGCAGACTGCTCAGGCGGCGTGTCTCCGACGCTTCAGGAACGACAAACCGATGGCAGCAACGAACTAGCAGCCCGTGGCAGAAGTCTCAAGGGCCGCTAAGGCTCCAGAGAGTTCGGAAGAACTTTGATCTCATCATAGTTCTCGAACCAGAATTGATCCGGGTACGTTGTAACGGGTCGGCCATTATACATCCCGCCGACGCAGACGGTGTGCTGGTCACCGAGTTCCCAGACGTCGGCGTATGTGTCCCAGTCGGTCACCCGTACGAAAGTACCGCTGTTGCCCCATGAGCGGTTATAGGCCTTCGGATCGTTGAATGTGCGGTCCACGCGCATGGTCTGAGCGTCAATCAACTGGTAGCGTTCGACCAGATGGAACTCCTCGCTTTGCGGAGCGGCCGATCTCCGTAGCATGAGTACACCCTCGTGCTTCATGCCGACCGTGTCCACAACCAGCGTGTCCCCGTCCCAGCGGGCCACCGAATGACCCATCCAGGTCGGCTCATAGTCGGTGAGATCCTGGGGATGTTCGCGACCGATCCAGAACTGACGTGTCCACATCCTTGTATTGTCGATATACACCGGCGAAACCCGGTGCTCGTTCTGCGATATCTCTATCGGTCCGCCGAGATCAGCCGGACTGGACGGACCGCCACAGAGGTCGTGAAATCTCGGATCCTCCGGATGCCCCGTTTCGCCTCCATAGAGTCCGTCTCCGCTGGTCCAGTAGGCGACTTGCTCGCGCGCCCAGTCGGTGAGCGGCAATTCCCCGGCAAGTTCCAATCGTGTGGGCCGCCTGGAGATTTCGGTCCCCTCACCCGCCCCCGAGGATGGGTTAACAGTCGACACAGGGGTCGTCCCATCCGCACCGATGGGATCGTAAATGCCAGGGTCAACCCATAACCCTGAAAAGTCGGGATTGCCCTCGGGTGTCCGCGTTACGTCCACCGGGGCCTGAGCCCGGGTCGCTGCAGCCCCAGCGAACAATGCCGTGACAGTCGCCGCAATTGCAAAACTAACCAGGTGCTTTCTCATCGTTCGAGTCCTCCTTCTTCGACTATCGCTGTGGCGGGTTACCTGCGGGGGAGCGCGCCCAACAGCGTCCCCATCTCGCACATCTCCCGGATGCGCGCGCCGCTGATTTCCTCCCATACGATGCGGGTCGAGTACTCACCCGGACTCGCAGGATCGTAGCCGAGCGCAACAGGCTCACCACTGCAGCGATACAATCTTCGCATCGCCATAAACGGCCGGCCGTCTTTAATATGGTGCCCCTGAATGAGGATCCTGTCTCCTGGCTGGAGTGTCTTGTTGGTCCAGCCAAGGTTGTGCATGGACAATACTCCGCCCCCGCCCGCAGCCAACCAGTTGACTGTGTCGCCCTCGCTATCCCTGACATCCGCTTCAAAATGAACCGCAGGATGGGGATTCGAGAACTGCCATCTCGTCACCGTGCCGGTAACGGTGGTCGAATTCTCCTTATCGACCACGGCATTCGAATGATGGGCGATCAGCAGACCCGACGTCAGCAAAAGGCCCAAGGTTACTGCTAAAACAATGGAAATCGTTTTCATCTCAACCTCCTCGCGTTTCGTCTGCGACGCCCCCACATTACGGTCTCCATGAAGGGATGGTTTCCGCCCGATCATGCCACCGCCGGTCGCCCGAGCATAGGAAAAACATCGGCCACCGCATCGATAGATCCGTGCTGACTGAGCGAACCCGATGTCGGGGCACAGTGAACCGATGGGCCGGAAGACAGCTGGGAGAGCCAACTGACGCCCGATGGCACTCTTCCCGGTGCTGGGAATGGCCTCGTGGAGAGCGCTATCGCCGATACAGACACACCAGACACGCCGAGATGATTCTCGGTCCAACTCCACTGCTGGCGGAACCCTTCCACCTCGGTTTCAGCCGTTCATGCCCATTCCAGTTCTGGGTCGTCGGATGCCAGGACTGGCCTGAACGGAGACGCGCGGAAGAGGTGGCCCTGCCATCGCGCCCGGGGCCAGCATGCCGTCGTCTTCCTGGCTTTCCAGCTCTGTATCCCGATCAAGCGATCGTACAGGCAGTGGGCTCTATCGACAGGCGTTCAGGGACAATGGTCTAATTCGTGTTGATAATAAGAAGGGCCGTTGGAATGGTGATTTTACGGTTTAAGCTGGAAGTGGCTAAATAACACTTTGAGTCAACAATTAGCTATAAAACATAGTAGATTCATGCTACACATACACATGTACCTTGTACGTACAGGGTGCAAAGAAAGCCCCAGCCAGAACGAATCCGACTGGGGCGCTGATTGACATTCTCGGCTCACCACGGCCCTGCTCCGCTGGCACCTTGCAATGTACTCGCGGAACGGGGCCTTTGTGTTAAGGCCCGCGAAACCGGTCAGCCCAGTGGGCATCACGGGCTAGAAACTCTCAAGACCCATCCATTCTAACGCCCGCATAGTTATTTTGCGCGATGTTTTTCAGTTAGACCTTCCCGTGGCTTTGACCATCTGACCTGAACTGCCTTTCTCGCAGCTTCTGAGCGCTCCTCGGGCGTCATTCTAGAGGCTCGGACCTTCCCGCCTTTCTTACCACCAGCAGTACCGATCCGAGAGAAATAGAGGCTTAGTTCTTTGGGGATTTTTGGTTTAGGCATGAGGTAACTTTATACGAGATAACCCCATTATTCAATTGATTTATCGTAGCCCGGTTACGTATGATAGCCCGTGTAATTGAAGCGGCCCCGCTCGGTGCGGCAAACACCTGACGGGGCCTAACCGACTCTCAGCGATTGCCCGCAAGAGCCAGCTTCCACTTCTCATTGTGGAGCAGTCGCCTACCGAAAGGCAACCACAATGACCTGCCACTTCTGCAACCAACAGACAGCGCGAAAGTTCGGAAAGTACGGGAAGAAGCGCGTTCAGCGTTACCGCTGCGCCGACTGCGGAAAGACCTTCTCTGACGACCCGGTGAAACTGGATGGAATGCTCGTACCGCAAGAGACGGCGTTAAGGATCGCTCACATGCTCGTAGAGGGTGTGGGAATCAACTCGATTGCCCGTCTGGTTGGCGTTCACAAGAAAACCGTCCTGAACGTCCTTGAGATTGCCGGTAAGCGGGCACAGCGAGTCATGGACGAAGAGATCCGAGACGTTCAAGTCTGGCGGATCGAAGCCGACGAACTTTGGACGTTCGTTCAGAAGAAGCAGAAGCGTATCCGTGAGCACGAAGACGACCGCCAGATTGGTGACCAATATACCTACGTTGCGATGGACCGGGCATCCAAGCTGGTACTGTCCTACGTCGTAGGAAAGCGCAACGCGGAGAACGCAATGAGCCTGATGGTCGATCTGGAATCAAGACTTCATGGCCGTCCGCAGATCACGACAGATGGCTTTGCTCCGTACCTGGAGGCAGTCGAGACCGCCTTCGGTATGGACGTAGACTTCGCCCAGCTCATCAAAATCTACGCGGGCGGCGACCGTGAGCATCGATATTCCCCTTCCGAGTGCATCGGTGCGGTCCCAAAACCTGTCATCGGAAATCCGATGCCGCGCTTGATCTGCACGTTGCACATCGAACGTCAGAACTTGACCATGCGGACCTTCATCCGACGAATGACCCGCCTGTGCTTAGGATTCAGCAAGAAGCTCGAAAATCTGAAGTACGCGGTGGCGTTGCACTTCGCGCACTACAACTTTTGTCGCATTCACGGTAGCCTGAAAGTGAATGTGTGCCAATCTTAGTTGGAAATTGAAACGGCTCCAAACCCCATGGTTTGATGGTATTGGAAGAAACAACATCAAGCCTGTAAGAGAAAGGAGCCGAGATGAGGAGTCTGTTACGTTCGGTAAAGAAACGCAAGAAGTCGCGTGTGCTGGGTGAGGTCGAGGTCCTGAGCCGGGAGGAATACTCGGGACTGGAATTGGACTCGAAGGTGGAGATGATTCGGGCGTTGATCCCACTGGGGTTGATGCACGTGGAGGAGTTGCTCGACGAGGAAGTGAAGTCGTTGGCGGGTGAGCGATACGCACGAAAGGAGGCGGCGTTGCGGGGCCGGCGACACGGGAGCAATCCGGGGACCGTGGGGCTGGGTGGCCAGCGGGTGCCGGTTCGGGTGCCTCGAGTGCGCAGCGTGGCGGGCGGGGAGATTCCGCTTCGGACCTACGAGGAACTCAGTCCGGGTGGCGCGGTGAACGAGCTACTGCTCAGACGTGTGCTGTATGGGATCTCCTGCCGGAACTATGAATCGGCCGCTGAAGCGATTCCGGGAGCGATCGGACTGTCGAGTTCGACGGTGTCTCGAGGATTCGTCCAGGCGAGTGCCGCGAAACTTCGGGAGATGCAGGAGCGGGATCTGAGTGGCGAGGACGTCGTGGCGATCTTCCTGGACGGGAAGGCGTTTGCCGACGCCCTGATGGTAGTGGCCCTGGGCGTCACGCTTTCGGGCGACAAACGCTTCTTGGGCTTCGTGGAGACCGACACGGAGAACGAGCAAGTGCTGACTCCGTTTCTCCGTTCGTTGATGGAGCGGGGCCTGGACATCTCTGAAGGCGTGCTGGTGATTGTCGACGGCGGCAAAGGTCTGCGGGCGGCGGTCAAGAAGGCATTCAGGAATCGAGCCCTGGTCCAACGCTGCCAATGGCACAAACGCGAGAACGTCGTGAGATACCTATCGAAGACCGAGCAAGCCGTGTGGCGACGCCGGCTGCAGCGGGCCTACGAGCGCCCGGAGTACGACGAAGCTCGGGCGGCGCTCGGAGAGCTCCATGGAGAGCTCGAGGAGCGAAACCAATCGGGGGCTGCGAGCCTTGAGGAAGGCCTGGAAGAGACCCTCACGTTGCATCGGCTCGGCGTGTACGGGGTCTTGGGCCGTTCGTTCAAGACGACGAATTGCCTGGAATCGGTCAATGCCCTTGTCGAGGAAAGGTGTGCGAAGGTCGATCATTGGAAGAACTCGAGTCAGCGGCAACGCTGGTTGGCGACGGCGCTCATCGACATCGAACCGCGCCTGAGGAAGGTGATCGGCTACCGTCATCTTCCAAAGCTCCGCGAAGCCCTCCAGCGAGAGCTGAAAATTGAGGCGAAGACGTCGACGAGATCGAAGAAGAAGGTTGCATGACCCATCGTGAGCCGTGGAGAGTTTCAACTAAGAATGGGCTTGACTCCTGAAAGTAACTCCGG
Source organism: Terriglobia bacterium (assembly GCA_965263045.1). Lineage (GTDB taxonomy): Bacteria > Acidobacteriota > Terriglobia > 20CM-2-55-15 > 20CM-2-55-15. Next base: position 53,856 of record CBDHGK010000041.1, on the reverse strand, counting down.
CGATGGAGGCCGGAATCAGCAACCATGTGTGGACAATTTCTGAGCTGATCGCATAGGAGGATCAATGGCCAGCCTCGAACTAGTTTACCCACGGAACACGTATACCGGAGACGGTTCCGATTATCGTGTTGCGGTGAGCGCCGACACCTCATCCATCCTGGTCCTCGACAGCGAGGGAAGCAGAACGGAACGGAAACGTCTAGTGCATGTGAATATCAAGTTCAAGAAACGTTACGGTAAGACGGCCAGGATTACTCTGCCGGATTCTGTCGCAGAGGAGCTGGGACACGCGCTTATTCTCGCTGCGAAGTCCTCGGCTCTGGAACCGATTAAATTGAGCTTTTCAGAAACAGCTAAGAGTGTCCGAAGCTGAACCTCCAATCAACACCCTTTAGACCATTACCCGTTCAGGCTGCCTATTGCCGGAAAAACGAAGCCGTTATATACTCCGTGATTGTTTTTTTGATGAACTATGTAAGACCAAGAGGTTGACCATGAAGATCAAGTTTGGATTGTGTGCGTCGGGCGCTGCATTGGCGATGGCCGTCGGTTGCGGGGGACCGGCAGACGAGGGAACAACGGTACTTCCACCTGTGGCCGAAGTGCCTGAGGTGACCGCGGACCAGACGGGACCGGGTGGTTATCAGGTCACTGCGGTCATTGATGGCGGAACGATCGCGGGAACGATCACTCTTTCGGGTCCGATTCCAGAATCGACGGTCCGGGCCGCTTCCCCGGAAGATCCCCCAGAGTGCGGCACCAACGACCGAGGATCGGAAAGGTACACCGTAAACGGAGCTGGCGGTCTGGCGAATGCCGTCGTGACCGTTGAAGGCGTGACCCGCGGCAAGGCAATGCCGGCGGCGGCCATGAACGCCGAGTTGGATCAGAGCAACTGCGAGTACACACCGAACCTGAGCGTCATGGCGGCGAACACCGAAATTTCGGTCCAGAACAGCGATCCACTGTTGCACAACGTCCAGTTCTTTCTAGGAAACGATACGCTGTTCAACATCGCGCAACCCGTTCAAGGTCAGGTAAACGAACGGCTGATCGAAGATGTGGGTGTGATCGATATCGAGTGTGCCGTCCATGGCTGGATGCAGGCCAGCGTCCTCGTAGTCGACAATCCCTATTACGCCGTCACGAATGAGAACGGCCAGTTCTCGATTCCGGACTTGCCGGCGGGCACCTACCAGGTCAAGATCTGGCACAAATATCTGGGAGAAGAAATCAACGAGATAACCGTCACCAGCGGCACTGAGACGGCCTTGGACATGGATCTCGCACACCTGCTCCCGGCGCCCATCACCGCGAACCCCGACATTGAGAACGGGGCAGACGCCAATGAAGTCATCGTGGAAATGCTTGTCGAAACGGCAGGAACGACGTTCCGGTTCGATCCTGCGGAGCTTACGATCAAGGTCGGGACAACGGTCCGGTGGATCAACCGTTCAGAGCCCCGGCACACCTCAACGGCCGATCCCGAGTGGGAAGTACCCCAGGCCCCGGTAATCTTACCTCCAGGTGCCGAGACATGGCAGACGCCGTTTCTCCGGGAAAATGAGTCGGCGACGCATACGTTCACAGTGCCCGGAATGTACCAGTACTTCTGCCAGACGCACGGCCCTTATGGAATGATGGCAACGATCATGGTTGAGCCCTAGCAGAAGCGTTGAGCCCTAGCAGATGAATAGAGCCCTTATGGCAAGAGGGACCCGCTGGTGTCACTGCGTTAACAGGTTGGGTTCGACCCCGCCCTCGGAGTATTCCAGCACCCGGGCGGCGTAGGGGTCCGCGCCCAGATCACGCAGCAGATTGGCCGTGCTCGGATGAGGACCAAAAGGCTTTTTCTGAAATTCCACGACGAACGCCCCGATCTGGCCCGCCGCGATACTGTAAGGCGTCTGTCCGAACGCGTCCTCGACGTCTAGCTTCGCGCCTCTATCGACGAGGAACTGAGTCATCCGGTCGGCACCCGTGTAGGCCGCACCATGGAGCGCTGTCCAGTTGTTCTCGCCAACCGCGTTGACGTCGGCGCCCAGTTCGACCAGCATAGCGGCCGCTTCCAGCGCCAATTTTTTCCGCTCCTCGGTCGGATCCTCTTTGTTACCCAGCCCCGCGGCCACCATCAGTGACGTAATGTTCCGCTCCGTCGCCAGCATCGGATCGGCTCCCGATTCGATCAGGAATCGCATCAGGTCGATGTCGCCCGTCGAGGTGGCAAAGAAGAAGGGCGTCGCCCCGACCAGGCTGAACCGGGGTGTATTGCCCGGCAACCGCGGGTCCCGAAGCATGCGCGCATTTGGATCGCCACCGCGGGCAAGCACCGCATGAACCAGGCGCACCATGTTGGGTCGGAACACATAGGTATTCACGGACAGACTGGTCGACACAGCACCGAGGAGGCCCATTCCTTTTAGAAGCGCGTGGTGCAATGCGGTCGCTCCGGTGCCATCAGCCGCGTTGGGGTCAGCGTCGCGCTCCAACAGAAACAACGCGAGATCCTCGTGCCCACTGGCAGTCGCCATTAACAATGGGTTCATGCCGTCGGGTACCGGCCCGACCCCTCTTCGCCCCGGCGTTTCGGCCCGAATCGGCGTGCCCTCATCGATGTTCGCGCCGGCTGCAAGCAGGATCCGAACAGATTCCAGATCGCCCTGCTTGGCAGCAAACAGCAACGGCGTGAAGCCGCTGCCCGAACGTGCATGGACGTCCGCTCCGCCCTCGATCAGTACCCGTGCGGCCGCGGGATGCCTCTGCTCCAGCGCCCACATCAGTGCCGTTTGACCGCTTCGGGTTTCCTCGGCGGCGACATCCGCTCCACTTCCCAGCAGGTGCCGCACAGCGTCCGCGTTACCGGTCCACGCGCATGTCATAAGCGGGGTTTCTCCGGTCGGGAGTGCGAGGTTAGGATCGGCCCCGACGTTCAACAACTGTTCCACCATTGCGGCGCTTCCGTTGGTGCAGGCCAGAGACAGGGGAGTCACGTTATAGTCGTTGACGGCATTCGTGTCCGCGCCCGCTTCGATCAGGAGCGCAGCCATGTCGGGATCGTTCCAGTGGACAGCCCAGTGCAATGGGGTCGCGCCATCCGCCTGGGCCTCGTTCACATCGACCGATTCACTCAACAGGGAACGCGCGGTTTCGCTGTCGCCCAGTTCCAGTGCGTTCACCAGTCGGAGGTCGGCCCCGGCGGCTGCGAACCCCAGAACCGGGAGCAACAGCAGGATCCCCACCCCGCGCACGGCCCCCCGTTGTCGGCATATCGTTTTCATCATCTTCATCATCTTCATCATCGGATAAGCATCCGCGGTAATTTCGTTCTTGATCGTGCTCTGTCTGTTGTGCGTGTCCCGTTCCTGTGTGCACAGCGCGCCGGGGGTCGGCCGACACGCGCCCCTATCCGGCGGCGAGATCCAGCCTACCGTTGCTGTCCCCCAGGGTTTCGGCCGGAACTTCCAGCCTGTCGAGCAACGTCAGGAAGAGATTCGTCAGAGGCGTGCCCTCGGGATATCGAATGTGCCTTCCGGCCCCGATGCTGCCCGCGCCACCACCGAGCAACAACACCGGCAGATTGTCGTGCATGTGGAGGTTGCCGTCACTGAGGGCACTGCCGTACACGATCATCGAATGATCCAGCAGCGAACCCTCACCGTCTGCCGTAGACCGGAGTCTTTCCAGGTAGTACGCGAGCATCTGCGTGTGCAGAATGTCGATCTGGGTGATCTTCGTGACCTTCGCAGGATCGTTCTGGTGGTGGGACAGTGGATGGTATGCATCGGTAAAGCCGAGTTCGTCGTAGACCCTCGTGTTCTGTTCCCGACCCATCATGAACGCGATCACCCGGGTCATGTCCGATTGAAAGGCCAGCACCTGCAGATCGATCATCAGCTTGCAATGTGCGGTGAAGGCGGCAGGGATGCCGCCGGGCCGATCCAGCCGGGGCAGTTCACGCGAAGACTGATTCTCGGCAATCTCGATCCGGCGCTCGACATCACGAACCGCGTCGAGATATTCGCCGAGCTTGGCGCGGTCCCTGGCGCCAAGTTCCGTCGTCAGCCGCGCTACATCGTCGAGGACGAAGTCCAGAATACTGAGGTCCTCCCGGTTGCGGGCACGGCGCTCCCCCGGATCCGTGCTGTCACGATCGCCGAAGAGTCGTTCGAAGACTGCGCGTGGCTGGTTCACCATCGGGACCGGAGTGGTTGCACTCCGCCAGCTCAGCGTATTGCTATAGGCACAGCTGTAGCCCACGTCACATGTACCCACAACCTCGTTGGCGTCCAGAGCGACTTCCAGCGAGGCGAGTTGTGTGTACTTGCCAAGCTCCTTCGCAGCGACCTGATCAAACGAAATTCCGGCACGCAGATCGGCACCTTCAGTTTTTTTGGGGTGAACTCCGGACATGAATGCAACGCTGGCTCGTGCATGGTCTCCGGAACCTTCGCCATCGAGTGCGCGGCCACTGTTTGCGGCAAGTCCACTCAGAACGAGCATCCGATCGCGGAAGGGTGCAAGCGGCTCCAGAATCGGAGTTATTTCGAATTGAGGACCCAACGTCGGGGGCGTCCACCGGGCCATGATCATGCCGTTGGGAACATAGACGACCCCCGCCCGGAGTACCGGGGTGGCTGCGGTTTGGCCGGGGGCAGCCGAGGCCGGGACCATGCTGTCCAACAGCGGCAACGCCAGGCTCGCTCCGACGCCTTGCAGGAATTTGCGGCGCGGAATCGCCTTTTTGAAAATCATCATGGTCCCTGTGACCTCCTCATTTGAAACGGATCGCTTCTAACAATGCCAAGGATGATGGCCGACCACGGATAGCTGCCCGCTGCCGCCTCCCGAACAATCTTGCGAACTGTCGGAGTATCATTATAGTCCAGGCCCCGGCCGAGAGCGTAGGTCAGAAGCTTTTCGGTGACCGTATTTACAAATTGTTCGGGCCGGCCCGCCAGGACCTGCCTCAGTTGCGCCGGGCCGTCAATCATCGTCCCGTCAGGGAGCACTCCAGACGAATCGATCGGGGTGCTCTCGGGACCGCTCACGTCTCGCCACTGGCCGATCGCGTCAAAGTTTTCGAGAGCGAAGCCCAGTGGGTCCATTAGCCTGTGGCACGCGGCGCAGGCGGCGTCTGATCGGTGCTGCTCCAACTGCTCACGCATCGACAGGATCTGGCCGCTTGCGTCACGATCCAACAAGGAAGGGACGTCCGCCGGCGGCGGCGGCGGCGGCGCACCCAGAAGGTTATCCAGCATCCATTTGCCCCGTAGCGTGGGGGAGGTTCGGTTGCCATATGACGTCACCATCTGGATGCTACCCTGACCGAGCAGACCGTGCCGGTTTGGGTCGTTCAACGTGACCCGTCGAAAGTGGCTCCCGTATACGTTCGGGATCCCGTAGTGCCTGGCCAGGCGTTCGTTGAGGAACGTGTAGTCTGCGTTCAACAGATCCAGGACCGGGCGATCTTCCCTCAGCATACTGCCAAGGAACAGCCCGGTCTCTATTCCAAGCGCATCGCGCAGGTTCTCATCGAAGTAGGGATACTGCGCCAGATCCGGCAACGCCGATTGCACGTTACGAAGGTAGAGCCACTGTCCGGCGAAATTGTCGACCAGGGCCCTGGAGCGCGGATCGGCGAGCATGCGCCGCACCTGCTGTTCGAGCACCCCGGCATCGCGTAGACGACGCCCCTCGGCCAGGTCCAGAAGTTCGTCATCGGGAATGCTGCTCCACAGAAAGAATGACAGGCGCGAGGCCAGTTCGAGGTCACTGATGCGATAGGCCGTATCTGGAGCCAGTTCGGGCGGATCGCGTTCGATCCGGAAGAGAAACTCCGGAGAAACGAGGATCCTCTGAATCGCCATCTGGATTCCGGCTTCGAAACCGCCCTCGTTCCGGCCCAGCCTGTAGGGCCCTAATAGACGCGGCAAGTCTTCTTCAGTGATCGGCCGGCGATGTGCACGTCGGGCCAGCGCCGCCAGAATTTCTGCGGCACAGGTTTCATTTTCGAGGTCGGGGGCGCTGTCGCTGGCTGGAAGGCAAACGAAGATCTTTTCGCGGCTTGGGGTTTCCCCGGACCCGGTGACGTTGTACGGGCCATCAATCGTCACCCTCCCGATACCGGGCTCTTCATCGGATTCCACTTCCTGACTTGCGAACCGCGGCGCAAGAACGTCTTCAGTGGCACGGTTTCTCTTCAGGAAATGGACACCCACCCGTCGCGCACCCGCCTTGACGGCGACACGGAATTCCAGGCCCACCGGCGAATCGCCCCGCTGCTGGGCCGGGCTGAAACCTCCGTCGGGTCCGGGTGGGCGCTCAGGTTGCTCCCCGTTCCCGCCAATGGTGAACTGGGTGATTCGGGCGCCATCCAGACGCAGATCGACCACGTTCTCTTCGCTGAGGCCGAGGATATTCTGACCGCTATAGTTGGTCTTGAGGTGAATTCTGATCACGTATTCGCCGTCGAGCGGAAAGTGGTGGCGGATGGCGATACCACCACGCGAGCCAAAGGGCAGGTCTTCGCTGATACGAGCGTTCTGCAGAAGAAACCGGGGTACATCGTAGGTGGCAAACTCCGGAAGGATTGTCGGATCTCCAACGGCCAGACGAGCCACCCTCCGCGCCACGGACATGTACCTTTCCAGCAACACCGGAGATACCGAAAGGACCTCACTGATGTTGTCGAAACCATATCCGGAATCGTCGGGAGCCAGCATCGAATCGATGTCGACCGCTTCAGGCTCTATGGCAAGCAGATCGCGAATGGCGTTGGAGTATTCCGCCCGGTTCATGCGGTGTATGGTGGCAGTACCGGGATTGGGCCTGTCCGCCGCCGCCCGGTCAAGCGCCGACTCGAGGTAGGTCGCCAGCGATGCATAGGTCGCCCGATCTGGCCGCGGGGCGCCCGGGGGCGGCATCGCTCCGGTTCGAAGCTTCCGAACCACGCTCTCCCACACCGGAGCATTCTCGCCCGCCGCATCAAGTGCAATCTGATCCAGCGCCAGACCGGCCGTATTCAGCGTTGCGTTGTGGCAAGTGAGGCAATACTGGTCGAGGACAGCCTGATGGGCTGAGACTGCCTGTGGAACCACGCGAGGGGACTCAGTCGTAGCTGACGCAAGGAAAGGTGCCCACGCCAGTGCAACCCCGGCCCACAACAGCGCAATGTGCAACATGCAGTTCCCTCCGAATCCAGCCACCATTTAAGCGGCAGAACGATCCACTGTCAAGACAGATCCTCGGGAGGATTGCGTTAGGCTGGCATAAGATCTGAAAATGGCGCCTATGTCCGACGGCAGGCTTTTAAGCTATTGATTTTAAATGGGCGGATTCGCAGATGGTCTCGCTTGAGCCACGGACCGCTGGGACACCACGGACCGCCTGTTACTGAAACGTTTTTCGATATTCAAGGTAATACGTGCTGTGGCCCGGACGGGCCTGCAGGAATTCCAATCGCACAATCGAAGAGGGTGAAGCCTCAATTCCAAGCCCGACTTTACTGAACCTGAAATTCGACCTTACCAGCAATCCCCCATTGGACTCGCGTGTGGAGTCGGCCTGCAAGTCCAGGGAAAGGAGTCCAATTGAGTAAGAACCCGTGACCACATTGGACATATGATTGCTCCTTCGGGCCGCTACAGACGTTTCCCGCCACCGCATTTTTCCCGAAACTGAAAGGCCATTCCGAAAGCGGACGGTTTCATCCAACTCGACTGTAAGTGTGCGCTGCGAGGAGTCCAGATCGCTCCGCTGTTGCTCTATACGGAGATGGGTCACCCATATCTGATACGAGTGGGAGACTGTTACCGAGTCCTCGATTGCCGATTCCTGACGCCTTACATCTGCCTTCAAGCGGGTTTTGTCCAGAATCTCACGGGCAAACACCACACGGAAAGCCGCTGGCAGCTGAAGCGACGCACTCACGCTGTATCGGCTGTCATGAAGGGTAACCCGGTCCTCCCGTTGAGCAAGATTCGTTCGATAATGCGTGACGCCAGCCCCAAATCCGAGCCAGCTGGTGGCTTGGACCCTAGCTTGAGCGACAGGTCCTTGCCGATCCGCCGCGGAAATTAACTGACCATATGGCAGGTAGTTGGCACCTCGCCTGATGTAAGCAGCCTGCACACTGAAACGGCCTCCCCTCTCGAATGCCACGTGATACGACGCTGGACCGACATTCGTCAAGCTGAACTCTCCGCTCAAACTGGCATCTCCGGCCAGGGTCCAGTGCATGGCGGGCCGCAGCTGTCTGACTGAACCCTTCCCTGACCGAGCGGCACGGGCTGACTGGATCTGATCAGCCTCGACGAGGAACATAACGTTGGACCTGAGTTGTCGAGACACGTACACGGCCGCGATTCGGTCTGAAGTCGATCGAGTACTCCTCAGCCGAGCCCGTGTTTCGCCGAGGGCAGTTCCCCTGAACACGCCCACCGTGGTCTTCCCGAACGATAATTTTGCGTGGATTCCACGGCTCAAGATCGAACGCATGAGAAGAGTTCCGGGACGTTTCTCCAGACGTAGGGGATTCATATCAAAAGTACCCGCATCAATAGAGAGATTGCCTTCGGACACAGGCCCCTTCCATTTGACGGCACTGCGACCACTCCCGAGCGACTCTGTCCCCTTGTTCAGGTAGAGTGAGCCACGCATTGTTCCCTGAAGGAGCTGATTCTGCTCCCACTCCAGGTTTACCTGACCTAGGAGCCTGCGCCGTAGGAAGTGAATGAGATAATTGTGTCGCAGTTAGGAGGAGATTGCGATGCCGACGACGTTTCGCCCGTACCAGCCGGATCAGGGGTTGCTGCTGCCGCCGGATATGCGGGATTGGTTGCCGGAGGGGCACTTGGCGCACCATGTGAGCGATCTGGTGGACGGATTGGACTTGACGGCGTTTTACGCGCCTTACGAGGGGGACGGTCGTCGCAAGTCGCCGTATGAGCCGCGGATGATGGTGAAGGTGATGATCTACGGGTACGCGACGGGGGTGTTTTCCTCCCGAGGGCTGGCGCGGAAGCTGGAGGAGGACGTAGCATTTCGGGTGTTGGCGGCGGGGAATTTCCCGAGCCATCGGACGATTTGCGAGTTTCGCCGCCGTCATTTAGCGGATTTCAAGACGCTGTTTGTGGAGGTGGTGCGTCTGGCGCGCGAGACCGGCGTTGCGAACTTCGGCAAGTTGTCGATCGACGGGACGAAGGTTCGAGCCAACGCCAGCAAGCGCAAGGCGATGAGTTACGGTCGGATGCTGGAGGAGGAGCGGCGTCTGGAGGGCGAGATCGAAGCGTTGCTGTCGCGCGCGCGGGAGACCGACGCGGCGGAGGACGCGCGTTTCGGGGAGGCGTATCGCGGCGATGAGTTACCCGAGGAGTTACGCCGCCGGGAGGATCGGCTGGCGGCGATTCGGGCGGCCAGGGCGCGATTGGAGGCCAGGCAACGGGAGGCCGACGAAGCGCAGGGACGCGAGCCCGGTTCGAAGCGCAACCGGAAGGGCGGGCGGCCATACAAGCGGGAATACGGCGAGCCGGCCGAGAAGGCGCAGGACAACTTCACGGATCCCGAAAGCAGGATCATGAAGACCTCATCGGAGGGTTTTCAGCAGTGCTACAACGCGCAGGTGGCGGTGGAGGGAGAGAAGCAGTTGATCGTCGCCACCGAGGTGTCGTCGAACGCCAGCGACCAGGGTCGACTGGTCCCGCTGGTGGACGAGGTGGAGGCCACCCATGGGGAACGGCCGGAGACGGTGCTGGCGGATGCGGGCTACTGCAACGAGGACGACCTTGAGGCGCTGGAGGCGCGCGGCGTGGACGGCTATGTGGCCTTGGGCCGGGAGGGCCGGCGCGCGGTCGCGGTGGACGCGGCCAGGCATCCGGCGAAGGCCCGCATGGCCGAGAAGCTGGCGACCTCGGCGGGACGGGTGCAGTACGCCCAACGCAAATGGCTGTCGGAGGCGCCCAACGGGTGGATCAAGGAGGTGCTCGGTTTCCGCCGATTCAGCCTGCGCGGCCTGAACAAGGTCCAGGGCGAGTGGAACTTGGTGTGTCTGGCGTTGAACGTCAAGCGGATGCAGGGGCTTCAGGCAGCCTGATGACAGGGATACCGCCCGCAAATCAGGCCGAACGAGGCTCGATTCAAGCACCCGTGGCGCACCCATCGGCGCCTCGTCGTCCAAAACGCCCATTCCCCGGTCACCGATACCGATTGATCGCCATCTCGCGTAATTCGCCGAGTCGAAAATCATCCTACGGCGCAGGCTCCTAGCGATCGACCGTCGTCGATAAATGTCGCAGTGGACATGCTCAACAACTCCGTACCCGGGCTTTGCACCCCATAGGCATGCCCGCTCACCCCAACGATCAGCCCACACAGGGCCCACACGAGACGTGAACGGACGAGGGGAAGCATCCGGGATAGCTTAGCTCTTCAGACGCAAATCAGTCGAGGAGCTTAGGAGGAGCAATCACGCACCGGTTTCTGTCGATCGCAAAGCTTGGGCGCAGGCGTACCCCGGCTCTCCCGACGATTTCTATCCCGCCAGGATTGAGTTCGCGAAGAAGCCAGCAGACCTTTCCGTACAGACTCCTGATGACTGTATTGTCGGCATTGCAAGACAGTCCTTACGAACATACAAAAGCGAAGCGCAGATCGAAGATCATCATGATCGCGATGCCTGTTCGACATACCGGCCTGGCATAACTTCAACCTTGCGCCATCGCTCCCTCAGGCGGCACTGTCCACAATGGTCTTGAACCTGATGGTCGCTGGATCCGGAGGATGGGCTTAACGCGATTTCGGATGGATCCGAATGATATAAACCCCAAGCCGATCGCAGGGTTGGATCAGAGAGGTTTGTAACACGACTTATCCATAGGGACCGATCTGTGCGCTGACGAACACGATGGCTGGATAGGTGGCAACCCAGGCGAAGAAAAAGGTATTCAATCCCATTAACGCAGCGACCAGCACATGGAATAGCAGACCCCAGACCAACAATACCCAGCCAACCGGAAAGCCGACGACCAATGTCAAAGGGAAGAGCAATTCGCAGCCGATGATACTCCAGTCGAGCGCTTTCCCAAGCGGCGGGTGCGCATTCAGGACGCGAGCCAGCCTTGCGTTGCCGAACAGCGGATGACGGAAAATTCGCGACATCACATTGCCCTGACGCCAGAGAGGTGAGTGCAACTTGAGGATGCCGTTCGTGAGATAGGACAGGCACGACTGAAGGGCGATAAACCACAGGCAAACCTCTGTAACCAACTCGCTGTCCGGGGCTATTTCACGCAGATACAAGGCCCCGAATACCAGGAAGAACATGTTGTCCGACGCTGGTACATTACCGGGCTGGTTGTGCAGGCGGTCCACGAAAAAAACAATCAAGATCGCGGTGAGGGCCGTACCACGAATGAATGGGTGCCAAAAAAATCCCAGCAGCAACAGGGTAGCCAGCACCTGAAGTGCCAGAATGTAGAGAAAGTTCGGAAAGGTGTAGACCCAATCGAGGAACGAAGATGAGCCGTATCTCCTGAACCGGGGTTGAGTCCCGAACAGTTCCCAGCTCAACAGGCCATCAGGGCGGAAAAGACGCCAATTCCACAAGGTTTGAGATAGGCTGATGAGCAATCCCAATGAGGCGATGGCCGTTACCGCCAGAAGGCTACGGTTCGGATCGGCAAAAAACTGTAATACGTACAACATGCGAAACAGGTACTACGATGGTTGTTGTGCCCGCTCACCGGGATTTCCACAGGGCAAAGGTTGGATGTCAGACGTATAAACGACCTCTGGTGAACCTCCGCCGGCGTTGTGGGACACCATCACCCTGAATTGACGCCCAACGGTTCCTGGATGTTGCGGCAAGTGTGCAAAATAGTGCCACAGAGCCCGCCACGCGAAGTGATCTTCGATCGCCTGCGCACTCGGACCTGAGCCGAATCGGACGTCTCCCGCCACTTGAACTGCAAAGGTATACAGGTGAACAGCCAGGGTCAGGTTGGGGTTCCACAGTGGCGTAAACCACTTCGATCGCGCCGCCATCGAAACCGGTTTCCATCTGCTCAACTTCTGATCGTTGAACTGGTCGCGCCATTCCAATCCCGTATCCAGAGGAGGAGACCTGAACAATTGCCAGACAGGAAGGATCCTGAAAAGGTCGAAGCGGTATGCTTGCCTCCTGAGCAGGGGGGCATAGCGCTGTGTTGCCAGCGACAGGACAAACCACACCGCATAGACTATGACCACGAACGAGGTTGCAGACACTGCAACTATCCTGATATGACGTTAGGGAGTTGGCAATTGGGACCGATTCGTCTTCCGGATTCCTGGTTGACATCCAGCCGTTGATTCAACGCTGACGAGGGAAACCCGAATTTTTTGTTCCCTTATACTCTACCGGGACTGCGATCCCCAACGCAAAGAGCGCAGGTGGTTTTGACCGATTGCGCTGTCCGGAGAACCGAGTTGTGCCTTGCTGCTTGAACCGCCTCGGGTTTCCCGGAGCCAGCCTCTGCATGTGCAGATCGAGATCATCATGATTGCGAGGCCTGATCGACATATCGGCCTGACGGAACATCAACCTTGCGCCATCGCTCTCTCAGGCGGCACTGTCCGCAATGGTCTTGAGGCTGATGGTCGCTGGATCGGGAGGATGGGCTTGCCGTGATTTCGGATGGATCCGAATGATATAAACCCCACGCCGATCGCAGGGTCGGGTCACCCCTGCCTCGACGGTGAGGGGATACCAGTCCAGGGGAAAGCAAAACCGGTTGTACAGGCTGAAAAACAACTCATGGGTATCGAGCAATCCGGGTGGCAGTTGAAATTGCAGGGCTTCACCCCCTCGCAGGGCGCCGTAGTGAAACTGGGTTTCGGGGTTGGGCACCGGCAGGAACACATTCCGGACGAATGATTCGGGCAAGACCTGGCCGAAACGCAACAGCGGGTACACATAGCCATTCAGAGCCCTGTGGATCCATCCCTGCCGGTGGATCAGGTCACGGTAGAAACGGTTGGCATCGGGGGGCGCGACGATTGATCGGGCGGCCAGGGCGGGACCGCCGTCCACCTGAATCTCGGGCAGCGTGACAGGGTCCCTCCAGTGATAGTGGCGCAGCCCAACCAGGTAGCGCCCCGGCGGCAGGGTGACGCTCTCCCATTCATTTTCCCCCGAGATGCTGAGGGAGCTGATGCTGGCCAGGGTCTTGAAGTTCCCGAGGGTATAGAACACGGCCGTCCAGGTGGCTGTGGCCTGGGAAATGGTGGCCACCCGAACGCTGATTGTGTGTTCCACACGGAACGGACCGGCGATGGCGATGAGGGCGTGGAGATTCCAACGGGCTCGACTCATGGCCCAGAGCAATTTCAGCGGGCCCGCCAGAAAGTCGGCAGAGACCACCTGCCACTGGGGAATCTCCTGGGTATTCATGGGGTTGTAATAACGCCCCAGGTGAGTCAAGACCCACCGCAGGCTCCGCGCGAAGGCAAACGACGCCAGCCCCAGGGGAACTTCCCACACTGCTTCTATCTGCTTCAACCCTCATCCCCTGTCGGTGCAACGCGGGTCTGTTCTTCAGGTGTCGAACGGGTTTTCTAGAGCCGGGCTCAGCCCTGGCGGATTCGAAATCGACGCCACCCACCGGTGGCGGCAGCGCTATTCTGATCCGCCCAATGCCGCCAGAATGATGTCGACCAGGGCCTGGGGAGACTCCAGGGGCAGCTGGTGGCCGCCTGCAATCTGATGCACCTGGCAGCGGGGCAAACGCTGGCTCTGGAAAGCCTGATCCTCCGGGCGAACAAAGTCGCTGGTTTGCCCGAACACCAGGGAGGTGGGCACCGCGATGCCCTGCAGAATCTGGCCGTAGCGATCGCGGGTAAAGGTGCCGCCGCTCAGGCCAAACCGGGTCCGCACCTGCAGGCGCGGATCCCAGGTCCATTGCACCCCCCCCGGTACTGGCTTGAGGATACGGGTGACCAGGGCCTCGGCCCGATCGGCGCCTGAGGCGGGCAACGATTGCCGAAACCGCTCCAGGGCTGCCCCGCGCTCAGGATACACCGAATGGACAGGAGCGTTCGCCAGGTAATCCAGGTGTGCCGTCAGTTGATCACTGGCCCGCGTGCCATTGTCCTCTCCGGGCACGACAGGCTCAGCCAAAACCAGGGTACTCACTTTCTGGGGGCGGGCGCTGGTCAGGGCGGCCGCCACCATGGCTCCCATCGAATGGCCCACCACCGCCATGGTCCCCAGCCCCAGGCATTCGGTTAAGGCATCCATGTCGGCCACGTGATCCAGCAACTGGTAGTTGCCTTCAGGTCCTAAATGACCCGACCGGCCATGGCCCCGCAGATCCGGAGCAATGACGCGATAACCGTGGCGGGCCAGGCTGGGGGCCACTCCATCCCAGATTGCCCCCTGGTCGAGGACGCCATGGAGACAAAGCACCGCCGGGCAATCGGGTTCTCCCCAGGTACAGAGGCACAGGTCCAAGCCCCGCACCCTTATTTTTTGCTCTGACAGGGTGGCCAGAGGGGCAGTCTGGACCCAGGATGAATCCGGGGCCAGAGGGGCTTGCGGGCTGGGGCCTTCCTCTTCTTGGGGGAGGGGATAATTCCAGATTGCTGCCGTCGCCTGACTCTCAGGGCTGAGAGGCCGGGGCAAGCGCACCGTCTTCCAGACATCGGCCAGGCTGGGGTCTATGCTCTGACGGCGATGGAAATTGGGATCGTCGATGGGTAAGGATTGGGCGGTGACGCCATCGGTCATGCGGTGTTCCGCACGGCTGTATGGATTCATCAGGGCGACATTGAAAGGAATACTCAGGAAATCACACAGGGCTATCAGTGATGTCCTGGGATCCTGAACCAGATCTTCGTAGCACAGGGTGTGGTGACGATGGCCTTCTATAGTGTCCAGAAATCGAAGGATATTTCGGTTACTTCTGTGCCAGACCCGTTCGGCCAACAGGTAGGGGTCCTGATCCGGTATCTGAAATAACTTGTCCATGCGGTTGCTGACAAAGGAGTCGATCACCCCATATGGATGGCGCACCAGATGAATGTAGTGGGCCTGATCAAACAGGAGTTCGGCTCGATTCAAGGTGGAAAGACTGAGGCTGTATGTGGGGGACTTATCGACGAGCCGGCGATTTCCGCTGAGCTGTTGTAAGTTCTCGTATACGTCCGGGACCCCTAGCCCCTCGGCCATCCATCGGGTGAAGACCTGATCGCTGGTGTCGGCGTCCAGTTCCATCAATTCCATTATCGCCCGTTGGAGTCCTTCACCAAGGTAGTTCTCAGCCAGGGCTTCCTGGCGTTCGGTCAAGGTTTGAAAGGGCAGCAGATGCAGTTCCGGTGGGCAAAACAAATCGGGATGGCCCGCCAGCATCACCCGCAGCAGGGTCGAACCCGAACGGGGGCTACTGAGCAGAAACACAGGTCCCGGCAGTTTCCGGTCGCGAGTCGTCCAGGTCCGTTCCTGCCCCCAGACCGGGATGTGCCAGGAGGATTCTGTCTCCCCTTCAGCCAGAACCGTGGCCGGGACGGTTCCCTCATGGGTCCGTACCAACTCCTGCATCAGATAGCGCCCGAGCGAATCCAGGTTTGGATGCTCAAACACTTCGCGGGGATACAGGGTGATACCCAGATCCCGTTTGCAACCCAGGATCAGGTCCATGACCATCAGCGAATCCAGCCCCACCTCCAGCAAATTACTGTCGGGCGGAATAACCCCGGGACGCCCCAGGACTTCGGCAATGGCCTGCTGCAGGTAGGACTGCAAACGTGCTTCCCGCGCGGCCCTGCTTAATGGGGCGAGGGCGCGCCAGTCGCAGTCGGGGAACGACTCCCCGAGCGTGGTCGGTGCGAGGCGCCCCAACCAGGGAGGCGGCTCGTTATGGGCCAACCTCTGGAGCAGCAGCGGCCACTGCACCGGGACAGCGGCGACCCGTGGGGGGCAGTCCGGACCCTGGCTGAGCACGATGCTCAGATGTTGAAGCCCCCGGGTCGGGGTAAGACTCGCGATGCCCTGCTTTTGAAGCCGTTGAAGCGTGGCCTCATTCTGCGTGGCCAACCCCTCGTCCTGCCACGGTCCCCAGTTAATGGACTGAGACGGTAACCCGAGCTGACGCCGGTATTGTGCCAAGCCATCCAGAAAGCCGTTGGCCGCTCCGTAGTTGCCCTGGCCCGGCGATCCCAACAGGGAAGCTACCGAAGAAAACAGTACAAAAAAATCCAGGGGCAGATCGGACGTCGCGGAATGTAGATTCCAGGCCCCATGCACCTTCGGAGCCATCACGGTCTGGAATTGCGGCCATGACTGGCCTACCAGGAGGCCATCGGCTATGGCGCCCGCTGCGTGGATCACTCCGGCCAATGGTGCGCAATCGGCTTGAATGTTCCGGATCAGCTGCCGTACGGCCTTTGCATCAGCCACGTCCACGGCGTCCACCCGGACCTGGACCCCCCGCTCGCCGAGAGCCGCCAGTTGTGCCTGACGGTCCGGTGTCGCTCCCCGGCGGGTGACGAGGACCAGGTGCCGGGCCCCTGCTTCCACCAACCACTGGGCCGTGGTCCATCCCAGGGCCCCCAGTCCACCCGTGATCAAGTAGGTCTTATCCGGACGAATGGTAGTGGCCTGGCCTGTTGCCGGGATCGCTGGTGTCCACGGCGTAAGCCGCGCCCCCCAGCGCTCCTGGGTCCCGAGGATGACGCGGTCTTCCCGATCCGGGGTCAACATATGGGCCAACAGGTGGCCGGCCAGGGCGGGGGTCGGGGCAGCCTCAGTGGCCAGATCCACGAGGCCGCCCCACAGCTCGGGATGCTCCAGGGCGACCGTTGCTCCCAATCCCCAAAGGCTACCCGCAGCAAGGGAACCACACCCCGCACTGCCCTCTACCGCCTGCCCCTCCCGGGTGACGACCCACAGCTGTGGCCTCGGATCCTGACCTGATGATGGAGAATCGGCGACCAGCCCTTGCACGCAATGGAGCAACCCTGCCGTGGGGACCTCAACTGCATCAATGCCAGGGGAATCGCCAGGGGAATTGTTGAGGCCCCACAGATAAATTACCCCATGCAAGGGCTCTCCCGCGATTGCCTTGAGTTGAGTCAACATGGCCAGGCTCTCAGCAGCCGCCAGGGGATTGAGACGGAATCCTCCGCTATCGTCCAGCCCAAAAGCTTCGGCCTGACGGACCGTCACCACCTCCGCTCGATGGGTCTGCAAAACGGTGGCTAATGTCTCTCCCAGTCCCGCGTCATCCATAAAGATCAGCCATCGCCCGGTCAAATCCGCCGGCAGCGAAGCCGGTGGGGGCAACTGCTCCCAGATCAGCTGATAGAAATCCTGGGTCAGGGAAGGAATCGCTGCTGTTTCATTACCGGCAGGGACTGCCTGCGGTTGGGCAGTGGGCGCAAACCAATACCGCTGGCGTTCGAAAGGGTAAGGGGGTAAGCCGTGCACAGGGGTCCGGCCATAGGGCTGATCAAAGGCGGGCCAGTCCACGTCAAAGCCGTTCTCGTACAGATTGCCGAGGCTGTTGAGCAATCCGGTCCAATCCGGTTGGCCCCGGCGCAGAGTGGGTAGCCAGGTCAACGGAGCCGCCGTTAAAACCCGCCGGCCCAGGGCACACAGAACGGGGTGGGGGCCCAACTCTAAAAAACGGGTCCACCCGGCCTGGTGGAGTGCCTCGAGACCATCCGCGAAACGCACCGCCTCACGCACATGGCGGCAAAAATAGTCCGCATCCAGGGTGTCACCAACCGATAAGATTTGTCCGGTCACATTCAGCCCCATTGGAATCCTGGCAGGATGGTAGGTCACCTGCCGGGCCATATGCTCAAACAGGGGCAGGATCGGCTCCATCTGTGGGGAATGAAAGGCATGGGAGACGTCCAGGGGCTGGATGCGAATGCCGAGGGAATCCAATTGATCCCTTACCGGAATCATGGCGGCTTCATATCCGGCAATGACAGTATTGTTGGGCCCGTTCACGGTGGCGATCACAACCCCCGCATCGCCAACCTTGGCCAGCACCTGTGCCACGGTCCCCTCATCTGCCCATACCGCGACCATGGCCCCATCTGGGGGCAACGATTGCATTAACTGGCCCCGCTGGGCGATCAGCCGCAGCCCCTCTTCGAGGCTCAGGATCCCGGCGACACAAGCGGCCACATACTCGCCAACGCTGTGACCGAAGACGGCTGCAGGCTGAATCCCCCAGTCTTGCCACAGGCTGGCAAGAGCATATTCCAGGGCAAACAAGGCCGGTTGGGTATAGCGCGTTTGCTGCAGGCGTCCGTCGTCGGGCGCCGCAAACATGACCTCCAACAGGGGCGCATCCAGGTAGGGCGCCGCCAGATCGGCGCACTGGTCTAACGAGGTTCGAAATGCCGGGTGGCTGTCATAAATAGCTTGCCCCATGCCGCCATATTGCGAACCCTGACCTGTGAAGAGGAACACTACGCGGGGCTCGTCCGCCAGCGGAGAGGCAGGGGATGGCGACTGGGTTTCCAGGCCCGCCCTCAACTCTGCCATCGTGATCGCGGCGATCGCCCGCCGATGGGAAAAGTGGGTGCGGCGGCTGTTAAAGGAATAGCAGAGGTCTGCGAGATCGGCTTCAGTTCCCTGGCCGAGCCATGTTGCCATCTGCTGGCTCTGCGCGGCCAGAGCGGCAGGCGTTCTGGCACTCAGGGTGAATAGATGCCGGGGACGTTCCGGGTCTGGCCCCGAAGCCGGAGATAACGGGCTTCCCTGCAGGACCACATGGGCGTTGGTGCCTCCAAAGGCAAAGGCACTCACCCCGGCCAGGGGCCGCTCCGCATCGCTGGGCCAGGGTTCACAGCTCTGTTGTACCTGTAACGGTAGCGTTTCGAAGGGAATGTGGGGATTGGGCGTCTGGAAATGGATGCTGGGCACCAGCGTGCGGTGTTTCAGGCACAGTGCGGTCTTAATCAGGCTGGCAATGCCCGCCGCCGCTTCCGTGTGGCCGATGTTGCTTTTCACCGACCCCATCCGTACAGGAGGGCCCTGGCCCTTGCGAGATTTCAAAGCATTCCCCAACGCCATCGCCTCGATGGGGTCCCCCAGCAACGTTCCGGTGCCATGGGCTTCGATATAGTCCACCTGGATTGGCGAGAGACCGGCCTGGCTGAAGGCCGTCTGAATCACCTGTTCCTGCGCCTCCCGGTTGGGAGCGGTCAGACCATTGGTGCGGCCATCCTGGTTGACGGCACTGCCCCGGATCGCCGCATAGACCGCGTCTCCGTCGGCGATTGCTCGAGAAAGAGGCTTGAGGACGACGGCCCCGGCCCCTTCGGAACGGACAAACCCATTTGCAGTAGCATCAAAAGGTTTACAGCGACTATCGGGGGAAAGGGCATTGAGCTTGCTGAAACCAATGGTCAGTTCAGGCCGCAAGATCAGATTGACTCCGCCCGCGATCGCTATTTCGGACTCACCACTGCGCAGACTCTGACAGGCCAGATGCACAGCCACCAGCGAGGACGAGCAGGCGGTATCAATCGCCAGACTCGGTCCCCTCAGATTCAGCAGATATGACAGCCTATTCGCAGCCATGGTGGTGGCCAGGCCCGTGGTGGTGTAGGTGCCTACCGTTTCGGGTCCAGCCAGCAACCACTGCGCGTAGTCATTGGTGGAAATGCCTGCAAAGACACCGACCTTGGAGTCACCCAGGGACCTGGGGGGAAGGCCACCATCATCCAACGCAGCCCACACCACTTCCAGGAACACCCGCTGCTGAGGATCAATAAACTGAGCTTCCCTGGGGGCAATGCCGAAAAACTCCGCGTCAAACTGGTCAATGTGCTCTAAGAAGCCCCCCTCCCGGCAATAGGTCTTACCAGGCATGGCGGGGTCTGGGTCATAGAGTGCCTCGACCGGCCAGCGGCTGGCGGGAATCGGGGCGATCGCATCCCGCCCCTGCTCGAGCAGTTGCCAGAATTGGGCGCAGTTCCTTGCCCCGGGGAACCGACACCCCATCCCCACAATGGCAATCGGTTCTGGCAGTCCTTTCTTCTTGAGTAGTTGTATTTCCAGTCGTGCCCGTTGTTGGGGCGACAACTCCGCAATCCGCCGTGAGAGGCCATCCATAGGTCAACCTTTACGGCCTACTTTCTGTCCCAACAACTCCTGCAGTTCCGCGTCCGACAGGTCCTGTAGTTCGTTCACCAGGTCCACCAGATCAGCGTCCTCGGTGGCCTCAGGCGAGGATTCCACCGGTTCATCCGGATCCCCGAGTAGCTCGGCGAGGTATTGGGCCACGGCATCAACCGTGGGATATTCGTACGCCAGGGTTGATGAGAGGGGCTGGTTCAGGGTCGTTTGCAGCGCTTCTGTAAATTCCACCGCAGCCAGCGAGTCAAACCCATAGTCAGCAAAGGGACGGGTGCTGTCCACTTCTGTGGCGGGTAATTTAAGGGTTTCGGCCAACCAGTCAATTAACCACCTTCTCAGTATCTCGGGAGACGCTCCCCCCGGTAAGGGTGGAGGCGAAAAGGCCGGGGCAACCTCGGTGGAGGTCGATGGCCCGGTTGCGGTATCGCCAGGGTCTGCCCCCTCATGACGGGATAATTGCCAGGTATACACGGCCTCCAGCTGGTGATCTAAATACCCAGCCCGACACCGAAAGCGTTGGATCTTGCCGCTGGAGGTTTTCGGGAGACTCCCCGTTTTCAGCAACTGTAAACCATAGAGTTGCAGGTCATGGTGGCTGGCGATCGCCCCGCGCACTGCCGCCACGACTTCATCCCCGTCAAGGCCACGCAAATGGCGGCGCTCCACCTCGAAGACCAAGACCAGGCGCTCCTGCTCCCGCACGGAAATGGTGAAGGCGGCCCCCGCCCCGGGGCGGAGCGCGGCATGGGCCTGCTCAACGGTGTCTTCCAGATCCTTGGGATAGTAATTATTTCCCCGGATGATCATCAGTTCCTTAAGGCGGCCCGTCACAAACAATTCCCCTCGATTCAAGAAACCCAGGTCCCCGGTTCGCAAAAAGGGCCCTTCGCCGGTCTGTGCCAACCTCGCCCCAAAGGTTTCAACCGTCGATTGGGGCTGTTTCCAATAGCCCTGGGCCACGCTCGCTGAGGCTGAGACCCAGATTTCGCCAATGACGGCTGACGGACAGGGCTGCAATGATTGGGGGTCTACAATCTCCAGAGTTTCATCCTCCGGAGATTGACCGCAGCCCACCAGAGTGCGTCGGTCCCCGGGCGCTGTTGCCGCGGTCACCTGGTTTTCCTGGAGGGCCCGATCGCTGAGGGTCTGCTCCACGGGCAAAGCCCTCCGCTGACCACCGGTCACCATCAATGTGGTCTCCGCCATACCGTAACAAGGGTAAAACGCTTCACGGCGGAATCCATGTGGGGCAAAGCTGGTTGTAAACCGATCCAGAGTTTCTGCCCGCACCGGCTCCGCTCCACTGAAGGCCAGGGTCCACCGGCTCAGATCCAGGGCCTGACGTTGCTCCGGGGTGATTTTCTGGACACAGAGATCGTAGGCAAAATTAGGGCCCCCGCTGGTGGTCACGCCAAAACGGGAAATAGCCTGGAGCCAACGGACGGGCTTCTGCAAAAACGACGCGGGCGGCATCAAAGCCATCGGTGCCCCCACATATAAGGGTTGCAGGATGCCGCCCACCAAACCCATGTCATGGTACGGGGGCAACCAGGACACTCCACTGCTGCGGGCAGTATCGCCAAAGAAAGTACCGATGCGGGCCGAGTTGTGGATGAGATTGCCATGGCTGATCATCACCCCTTTGGGAGTGCCCGTCGACCCCGAGGTGTACTGTAGCAGGGCCAGATGCTCCGGGCCCGATACCGGTGGCTGCCAGCGGTTCGCCAAAGCCAGATCGATACCGTCGGTCGCCAACCAGTGCAATCGTTTCAGGTCAACGTGCTCGGCGAATCGTTTCTCCAGACCCTTCAAGACGGTGCTGTGGGTCAACGCCGCCTCCGCCTGCGCGTCCTGGATCATGCTTTGCAACCGCTCGAGGGAACGATTCAGGCGCGGCGGGTAGGCGGGTACCGCGATGGCTCCAGCATACAAACAGCCAAAAAAAGCGGCGATGTAATCCAGACCTGGAGGGTAGAGCAGCAACACCGGTTTGCCCTGACACCGCCAACTACCGAGCAGCACAGCGATCGCCTGAGCATGGGTCTGGAGGGCAGCGTAGGACATTCGCGCCGTGACCGATTCCCCATCCCCCAGGAACGTATAACCGTCGCCGTCGTGGCCGTTCGCCGCTCGCTTCTGGAGCAACTCAACCAGGGTATTAATCTGGTCCAGGTTTTGAGAAGAACTCTTATCCATGGATACCGTTGGATACCGTCGACTGACAGCCACCCGCCCGGAGACATATCGTGTATCCGATTGATGGGCTGATTGTAGCCCGTCAAAGCATTTAGCACAAAAAATCCCGGGAGAACTGCGAGACACTGTATCGATGACTGGCACAGGCAACCCGAAGACGGCAACATCTCCCGAAAATATGGGACAGGCCCGCGCGAACGTATTGTTCACTGCCTGGGAACGGCGTACCCGCTTATCGGCCCTCGTCTGGGCAACCGTGACCCTGATCGTCTCAGCCCCTGTCGCAGTGGTCGTGATGGGCGTCAGTTTGTCGCTCGGGGGTGCACTCGCACTGGCGGCGGCATTCGGAATGTACCGCTGGGGGACGAGAAAGATCCGCCGGCGGAGCGCGATCCTTGCCGAACCATTTCCACCTCAGTGGGAAGCGGTGCTGCAGCGGGACGTGGTCTTCTTTCGGGCACTCGATACAGAGGCCCAACAGCGCTTCCGCCGTCAGCTCCAGGTGTTTCTGGGAGAGAAGCCCGTTACCGGCATCAAGGTGGAAGTCGACACGACAACACGGGTCCTGGTCGGCGTCAGCGCCGTCATCCCTATCTTCGGATTCCCCGACTGGGAGTGGGACCAGATCAGTGAGGTTCTCGTCTACCCGACTCGGTTCGACGGTGAGTTCCAGTTTGGCGATAAGAAGGGTCACAACATCCTCGGCATGGTCGGAACCGGTAGCATGAACCGGCTGATGATTCTCTCCAAGCCGGATCTGATCAACGGCTTCAGGAACCCGACCGACAAGCGGAACGTGGGCGTCCATGAATTCGCGCATCTGGTCGACAAGACCGATGGCGTGATCGACGGTGTTCCCGGTGTGGGACTCGACCGGCAGGCGATTGGACCATGGATCGAACTGGTGCGACGCAAGATGGCGGAATTCGAGACGGGAGCGTCCGACATCAACCGATACGCGCTGACTAACGAGGCAGAATTCTTCGCCGTGATGTCAGAGTACTTCTTCGAGAGGCCCGGAGTCCTCGAGCGAAAACACCCGATGCTATACAAGGCTCTGGAGCGGGTGTTCAACCAGGACCTCGGCACGCGGGCAGTCGCTTTGCGGCGCGAACTGACGCGGGGTCATCCAAAGTTCGGACGGAACTCGCCATGTCCGTGTGGGAGCGGACTGAAGTACAAGAAGTGCTGTCTCGGGACCTGAAAATACGGTGGAGGTCTGAGGTGGTCCCGAACGTCGTCACCGCAAACAGTCAGGGCTGGGACAACTGCTGTTCAAGCTGGACCACCATGCGCTCGACGGCTTCGCGTTGCGGGCTGTCCGGGTACTCCGAATTGTATGACTCGAGCTGTTCCAGCGCCGCCACACTATCGTTTTCAGCTATATATACATTGGCCAACATCAGCCGTACAGAATACAACTGTTCGTTGAGCGCAAGCGCGCGATTCAGCCGGTCCAGGGCCTGCGCGTTCCTTCCTGCCTTGAAGAGTGCGACACCGAAGTAATACTGCCCTGTTGCCGACGTGGCGTCCCGTTCTACGCCTTCTTCCAGGTACCCGATGGCCTGTTGAAAACTTGCCTCGGCCTCTTCCTGTTTGCTTTCAGCGAGCTGGAGATCGGTGTCCTGAAGGTACAGAATGCCCAGACTGACGACCGGCTCGGCAGCATTCGTGTTGAGTCCCATCGCGATTTCAAAATGGTCGATCGCCTCATCCAGGCGTCCCAATCTCTCGTATTCGACTCCCAAGGCGTTTTGCGCTGCATAGAAATCGGGCGCGATTTCGATGGCCTCTTCCAGGTACTCGGCCGATCTTTCATAATCGCCATCGGCGGATTCTTCCGCTGCCTTCTGAAATGCCTCGACCGCCTCTTCGGGAACGTCGGCGGTCAGCTGGTTCAAGTCGACTGCGTCGGGATCGCCGATGGGATCGTCTTCCGGGGCTTCACTTTCCATCAAGATTACGATGGGCAAGCCAGCTGAGATCGCTGCGAACCCCCCAAAGTCTGCCCGCTCCCGCACTGGCTTGAATCCAGGTTCGTCAATCAGAACATAGAAAACATTCCCACCTTGGACGTTGTCGAAATTGAAGTTCCCAGCTCCGTCGGTGAACACTGTTTCCAGGATCGCCCCATAGCTTTCCAGGCGAACCGGAATGGGGTGAACGAGTTGACCCGGGCTGTCGGAAATGATCTGGCCTCGAATCCCGCTTGGTGTGGAATCCCGGATCGGCGATTCATCTTCGTCACTGCCCGGATCTCGGGGAGCATCCGGCTCAAACTGGGCAATCAGTGACGCAGGCAGCAGCAGAACAAGGCAGAGTAGAAATACAAGTTGTTTCCTCGACGTCATGCGAGCCTCACAGTAATCGGTTTAATGGGTGTCAGTGCCCTTGTATCTTACCTCATGAGTTGGACGGGTCAAAGGCGTCGCGCTCTTTCTCCCCCCCTCGGAATCTCTGGCCGTTCGGCAGTTCCTCGATTGCGAATGCTTGTAGCCGGTGTCAGTAGACAGAAATTGAAGCAATGTCGAGCGTTGTCGAATTGTTCATCACTCATTCCGGCCTCGTCCGAGCGAGACAGCGTCGCATTCATCTCCGAATATTGCTTCACCCTGTACGTTAAAGATACTCCGGAGAATGGCGATCCGAGTGCGCCGATAAGTTAAACAAGCGGGGTTCGCAGTGCGGCGGGTGGCAAGACGCACCGAGGGAATATCGTAGTTGGAGTCCTATGGTGAGTTGCAGAAGACGGAAGGGCAAGATCCAGAAAGGCAGAAGGCCGGAGAATCGAGCTCGACACGAAAAATCGCATGGAATCCCATGTTTCTTGCCCATTTTGCCCTCCGTTCATCACAAAGTTATCAGCATTTCGATGTACGTGAAACCAGTGCAGGGTCAAAGACATCACATTAAGCAGTCAGCGGATTGCCCTCCAGCTGCATTGCGTGGCTCGACGTACGGGCGAAATGGACGGGTGCTGGAAGACACCGACTTGAACCGCCCCGGTGAAGTACGCACATGGCGTAGTGCAAGTGTGAAGCTTTTGCTGTCTGGAGTCCTGGCGGAGCTTATCGTTTGCCCTCTTTTACGGCCTTTTGTATGATTCCCGAGGCTTCGTCTCGAGTGCAACGGAATCGGTTGTCTGTTGCTACCGGTTGACTTCTATTCCTCCGGGAAATTACAGCCCAGATCGTTGCGAAAGATGTTGCTTGGGTGAATGGCAGTCCGTAACGACGGTCTATACCTGTTGACCAAATGAAATTCCAATCCCTCAAGAATCTCATCGGCCCGGTTCTGGGCGGGCTGTTCTTCTTCCTTATGTTCGACGCCCGTATCCTGGATCCTTCAAATTTTCAATGGTTGCTGGGCAATGACGACTTGGCGAACTCATTTATCGGATGGCGTTTCTTTCAGCACGAAGCATGGCGCTTTCCTCCAGGTGCCGCCACCGACTACGGCATGGACATGGGGAGTTCGATAGTCTTCACCGATTCCATTCCGTTGTTCGCACTCCTGTTCAAACCGTTCAGGGCTCTACTACCCGACAGTTTTCAGTACATGGGATTGTGGTTGCTTACCTGTTACGTTTGCCAGGGCGGGATCGGTTGGCTCGTGGCAGGCAGGATCACCAGAAGTATTCCGATTCGTTCAATAATCGTAGCATTTTTTGTCGTCAGCCCGATTCTGCTGAATCGAGCCGTCTCTCACTACGCACTGATGGGTCACTGGTTGATCCTTGCGGCAATATATTTATACACGGTGGAACTCCGCGCACGTGTCCAGATCTACTGGGGACTGCTCGTCTGTGCCAGCGCGCTAGTTCACGGGTATCTGCTCTATGTCGTGTGCGCGATATGGTGTGCCGATATGGCGCGCCGCCTTTTCGTGGATCGTGCCATCTCGCTCTGGCATTGGTTTCGGAGCGCCCTGGCGACAGTTGGAGCATTGGGCATTTCGATGTGGTTGGCCGGTTACTTTACGCTACCCACACGGGATTTATCGGGCGGCGCCGAAAATTTCGGTCGGTACGCGGCCAATCTCAACTCCTTCTGGAATCCGGTCTGGTTTTCGACGCTATTCGCGTCCCCCCTCCCGGTACGATCGGACAATGCAGTGGAATCGGCGAGCTACTTGGGTTTTGGCATGCTGTTGATGCTCCCGATCAGCGTGCTGGTGATCGGGTGGCGGTGGGACGAGGCGCGTACAGTCATCCGGGTATACGTCCCGCTTGGGGCGGTCGCCGTTCTACTTTGGATCATTGCGCTGTCAAACCAGATTGCGTTCGGAGACCAAATCTTGTTCACGATTCCCCTTTCGGAAGCGACGCTGAACTTGATGGGAACGTTGCGAGCATCCGGCCGTCTGCTCTGGGTCGCCTATTACGGTATTCTATTGGCAGTGCCCGCAATCCTGATCCGTTGTCTGCGACCCGCACTTGCGGGAACAATTCTCGGCGTAGGACTCCTCTTACAGTTGGCGGACTTTGCCCCGAGATACATAGACCTCAGGGCCGATTTTCACAGGCTGTTCGTAGTCGAAGCGGCTTCCCGAACCCCGCAACTGAAGTCACCGTTCTGGCAGAGGGCTGCGAATCACTATCGATACCTTTTGTTTGCCCCGATTGTCCATATACCCGACGATTTTGACGCCTTCGCACTATACGCAGCAAACTACGGTATGAGAATAAACGCAGGCTATTTTGCTCGGGTATCGGCGGACAGTGTACGGACATCTAACGAAGCCATACTGCAGGACCTCGCTAGGGGCGAACTTCGATCCGATGGGCTGTATATCGTCCAAACACCGGTTGACTATAGGCTCGAATCGACCGACGGGCAGGGCACGATCGACGGATACTCAGTAATCGCCCCAAACTGGTTCACCTTTGAGGATTGCTGCATCGATCCGGAATACCTCCTCGCGCCCGGAAATCCACGCGATTGATCGCATACCGGGGCGGCATCGAACAATCCGAGCGGCTGCGCCGGTTCCTGATTCGTATGAATTCGAGAGACAACTCGATGTTCTGGTCGCTTGCGCGAGTCAATCGAAATTCGTCCCATTCGACGAGGAATGCCCGTCGTCCGGATTCGAGAATCCGAATCAATGTGTGAGGAATGTGGGTCTGTCACCGGTCCGAGCCGGCGGACTCGCCAAAGCTCAAGAGGGCGGCCGATTCGCAGCGAATGGCAATCGGCGAGGACCCCTGCATGCACGCCTTCAACGACCGCGCACGTCAGGTAGCAGAGGTTGATTTCCGTTTCTACCAGATCGCCACTATCGCAGCGTCAGCCTGAATTTTTCACGGGTTTTCGTCGCGAAGGGTCGGAGGCGCCGTCAGGGCAAGGCGCGCGCGGGGAGGGCGACGGAAGCGTACTTTACAGTACGTTGAGGAGCCCGACCAGGCGCAACGCGGCACTGGCGGATGGTTCCGGCGCTGGAGCAGACAACTCGTGAGAAATGCAAGTTAGCACTCGGTTGACCGAGTCGGCTGCATCCCGGGCCATGAAGAAGATTCGTGTGCCGACAAGTGAACAAGCGGGGTTCGCAAGGCAGTGGGTGGGCCTTCTTGTTGCCGGGCCACTGTCGCGGGGACCCGCACGCGGCCCGGGCTTAGAACGGAAATCGAATTCATTCGTCTGGGGTGCGCGTCACGTCGATGATGACTCTCCCTCCCAGAGTACCCAAATCCCCTTCCCAGCGCTGGATCAACTGTTCCCGGCGCAGGTGTCCGTACAGGAGTTCCTCGACAAAGGGCACACACTTGTACTCCGAGAGTTGGGCGCCGGGCTCCTTGCGACGGTAAAGGGGCATGCTGATTGTCCAGGGGCGCGTAAAGACCTCCGGGTCGTCGATGGTCGCTTCGTATTGGAGATGATCAGGGCTGATCGGAGTGTAGCGTTCGGTCACCTGCAGCGCTTCGCTGTGGAAGTTACCGGCCCGGTCGAACCACGTCTCAGCAACCTGGTCGGTCACATCGACAACCAGCGTATCCCCCTCCCAGCGACCCACCGAGTGTCCCATCCAGGAGGAGGCCGGGGCCGGTCCGACGTCTTCCATATAGATCGTCCGATTAGCGGCCGCATATTCGTAGATCATCAGAATTCTGTCCGTGCTTTGAACAATCTGCATGGGATATGGCATATACGTGGCGCGCGGAATACCGGGCAGGAAACACTTGACCTCGGGGTCCCGCGCCAGCGCGTTTTCGAAGTTGTCCTGCTTTTCGGCTGCGGCCGATACCTGGTAGGGGATTGAGCCGCCCTCGACGACGCCCAGCCCGCCCGGCACACCGCCGATGGCGCCAAGAGCGAGGATCGCTGCTGCGGGGACATTGCCTGCCGGGCCAGGGACGGTCGCCAATCCCGGACGCGCGATATGACCTTCAAGGTCCCAATGCGCGGTGTTCATTGCTTGCCAAATGCCATTCAAGTCGGGGTTGGGCATGCCTTCCAACCGGGCTGCACGGAAGGCCGGAGCCTGACTCGGCACCGCATACACGAATCCCGCAATCAGGGCCGCTGTCGCTGTCAAAACCAGCACGTCTCTCACGGGATTTCGCATGGTGCCCTCCTCGGGGTGGCGTGGAACACGCACAGGCAAGAAAACAGAACAGACACAGCTGTCCCCGGCTGGTTCGGTCGATCTCAACTGAGCGCGATCGACCTGGTGCCAGCAGTTCTAGTTCGAAATGATCGCCGCCTCCGCCGCGCGCGCTCCCCGGAGGGCGTTCCCGATAGCGTAATTGCCCTCGTGACAGGCGAACTCATACATCAGCCCTGTGCCCGGCGCGGGCCTCATGAACACCACCGCCGTCCAGGACTCGGTCCATGTCGTTGGATCGTCAACCGTGAACTCGTACCGGAGTGTCTCCGCATCCACCCTTGAATATCGTTCGATCAGACGCAGGTGCTCACCCGTGGACGCTCTAATTTCTCGACCCGGTGATTTGAAGTTCGTGGTCTCGACGACGAGGGTATTCCCCTCCCAGCGACCGCGCGAGTCTCCCACTTCCGAGCGGATATTGGGCGCAACATGTGGACGCCCATCGAGAGGGACGATGCGCGCATCGTGCATCATCTCCATGTTGATGACGACGTATCCCGGAGCCTGCACGATTTGATGGTTGCTGTTGTAACCCCTGCCCGTCATGGGCACACGGCTGCCGGTGCAGCGTAAGCCCGCAGCGAAATCCTCCGGCCCGCCGGGCAGCTCCGATTCACTGCTGTCACCATCCTGCTGGGCTCGAAGGGCCGCCTGCCTCGCCTGCGCCTCAGGCGTCAAGGGAGGGATTTGCCCGTCCGGCGGATCGACGACCAGTGACGTTCGGTTGTCGAACCAGCGATCGATCAGCCAGAACTGATTGTAGTTGCCGGTCGTATCCGTCGAGACGAAGGTGTCTGCTTCGTTGAGAACGGCTTCATACACACTATCCCCGAACGCAGCGTCGGTCTCACCATCGAAGAGCTCCGCGGCCCTCTGCTGCAGCAAATTCACTTCCGCATCCGACAGAAACTCCCTGCCGGCGAGCGCGCTGGGTCTCTCGAACGGTGTGGCCGAGTCGCTCGCCCAGACTCCCTGCAAGTCCGGATCACCCCAGGGCGTTAGCGAGTTCCAGGATTGCTCCTGAGCCCCGGGCGTCGCGACCGACTGTGCGATTACAGAGGGAACGAGACACAAGGACACGGCCGCTACGATGCTCAGAACACCCAGAAAAACACGAGGGCGACGTCTCATCGGTAACCTCCTTTAGTGCACCCATCTGGCGGGGCAGTTGGGGCTTTGATTACGCCTGTTTGACTACACGTGGCTGAGGGTACCCCCAACATCGCTGTCCTGGCAACGACTCTTTTGCTGGAGAAGTGTGTGGACGATTTGCGGGACACGGGCGTTGTCGCGTCCGCGGTTGTATCGTGGCCCGGTGTCAACTACTTTGCGCGCTCCTCGGTCTTCCCCGGCAATCCATTCCAGCCGCGGGCATTAATTGCCCCGGTTGGACTCGTTACTGTGATCAAGACATCCATCGTGGCCGTGGTCCCAGCGCGGCGTGGTCTCATTGACGACAACACCGATCGTGCGCCAGAGGTGGAGTGCGGCCTCGGGTTTTCCTCCTCGGCGAGCTTCGGGAGAGCGTGGCGGTTGCTTGACATCGAACCCGATCGAAGGGATTATTCACGTATTCCCAGACAGACTGAACAGATCCAACACGAACTGTCGGGCAACGTACAAGGAGAACTCAACATGAATGCCAAAGTAGCGGTCGCCGGTGTCGCCCTGTTGTTGGCCCTAGCGGTTCCCACGTGGGCGCATCACGCCTTTTCATCAGAGTTTGATGCGAACCAGCCGGTGCATTTGCGAGGGACCATCGTCCGAGTGGAATTTATCAATCCGCATTCATGGTTCCACATCGATGTGGCTGAGGAAAACGGCAGCGTTACCCGTTGGATGATCGAAGCCGGCACACCCAATGCGCTCTTCCGGCGCGGGGTGACACGGAACTCCCTGCCGGTTGGCACTGAGATCCTGGTCGACGGCTTTCGATCGAAGGACGGATCGAATAGAGCCAACGGGCGGGACATGACGTTTCCAGATGGACAGAAGATCTTCCTCTCAGGCAGGTCGGCGGCCGAACAGCGCTAGTAGCCTGGAAACCCCCGTGCCCATGCGGGAATCGGGTGTGCTGATGTGAGCAGCGGAATTCTTGTGCACCGCGGTTCACCCGGGGCTTGGACACGGACACGATCGATCGCAGTCCCTCACGTCGCCAGTCCGCGGAATTGTCGCAGTTGGCGCCGTACCGATCGTCGGTCTAGTCGATGATGGACTGATAGATCAGCGTCCGCAGCTTTGCCTGGTCGTCGATGCCGCCGGTCGGCCGGAGTTGCGTCAGATACACCACAACCAGATCGTTCTCCGGATCCACCCAGTAGGTCGAGTGGTAGGCCCCGCGCCATCCGAACTCACCCACCGATCCCGGCAGTCCGCGGTTTCCTAGATCGGTCACGATCGAGAAGCCGAGGCCGAAACCCTGACCGGGGCGAAACGGCATGCTCCCGATGTGGTTCTCCGTCATCAGATTGACTGTTGTCGGGCTCAGCAGTCGTTGGCCTTCGAGCGCACCGCCGTTCAGCAGCATCTGCAGAAAGCGCGCGTAGTCGGGTGCGGTTGAGAGCAGTCCGGCCCCGCCGGAAAAGCTCTTCCGTGGACCAGTGACGTACGCACCCTGTCCGGCCCATGCGCCCGAATCGGTGGCGCGCGTCAATCCCCCACCCTCGGTCCGACCGTACACGGCGGCCAATCGATCCTCCCAGTTGTTCGGCAGATAGAAGTGCGTGTCGTTCATCGACAATGGTTCAAAGATGTGTGTTCGAAGATACGCGTCGAGCGACATGCCCGATGCCTTTTCGACGACCACACCGAGGATGTCGATGCTGTAGCCGTAGATCCACCGCTCTCCGGGCTGGGCGTCGAACGGCAGGCTGGCCATCCGGGCGACAGTTTCCCCGATCGGTTCGTCCTTGTCTGCGAAGTACCACTGCTGGAAACCGGCCCTGTCCCACGCCTCGCGTCCGGGTCCTGTCCCGTAGCTGATGCCGGACGTATGGGTAAGCAGGTGCCGCAGCGTGATCGGGCGGCCGGTTTCGAGATCGTAGCCTCGGTCTTCACGTGCGAGAGCCACCCGGGTTTCGGCAAACTCTGGAATGTAGTCGCTGACAGGGTCTCCGATCAGGAGCTTGCCTTCTTCCTGGAGCATCATGATTGCCGTGCTGACGATGGCTTTGGTCTGGGAAGCGATCCGAAAGATACTGTCGGTCCGCATTTCGAGTTCCGCTTCAATATCCTGCCGGCCGAATGCTTCGAGGTAGGCAAGCTTCCCGCGGCGGACGACGATGGCCACGCTGCCGGCCAGTTCGTTCCGGTCGACGTATCCCTGGAGTGTTTCGCTCAGACGGCCGAGCCGGTCGGACGACATCCCAACTTCTTCGGGTGCCACTGCCGACAGCAACTGTGCGGACAGGCTTGCTGGAAGGAATACGATCAGCAGCAACGAGGTCGGGACAATGGAGCTCGAAAAACGTCGTCGAAACACGGCAAATATCTCCTCGTTCAGATTGATATCCGGATGAAGCTCAGCCTAGAGAGCGACGCCAGGAATGTCAAACTGAAACCGTTGCGACTTGAGGCGATCATCGACGCTCCTGCAATCCTCTCAGGTTAATTGCCGCACGGACCGCATGTTGTCCCATCCACAATGTTCAAACGGTTCTTTAGCTGTGAATTCCAGCAAGATTTTGAAAAACCTTCACGGAATTCACAAGTAATCCGACGGGCCGACTTCAGGGTCGTCGCGCCCCGTGTCATGCTGCTTGACAGGAAAGATTGAAAGACCATAGGGTTAGCAACACGAAGTGTCCACAAAGTTAACCCTGGGGAATTGAGGAGGTCTGAGATGAAACCAAGGCAGTGGGTTTTAATGATCACACTGGTTTTAGGTCTGTCGGCGGCCGTCGGAGCGCTGCCTCAACACGAGCCACTGCAGCCGGACGGAATCGGGCAGACGTCCCCCACGCGGGAAGGCCCATCGGAAACTCTGCTGGCTAGCGCCAGCGCGCCCGCGGTGGCGGGCGAAATCGCGCCCGCGGTGGCGGGCGAAATCGCTCTAGAAATTATGATGGCGCGACCTGAAGGCGCCGGGCAAGCGGGAGCGGGGACGGCCCCTCCCCCCCGACCGAGTGAGGCGGCAAGGGAGGCGGTGAGGAGAAGACCACCGATCCGTACGATCCATGACGCCCGTCATGTGTTTGCCGCCATTGACGTCGACCCCATCCGGAACGAACTGGTCGCTGGGGACGAGAATAACTTCAGCATCGTCGTCTACGACCGGATGACGAATACACCTCCCACTGCGGCCTTCAGCGAACCCAGACGGGTTATTCAGGGAGAGAATACCTTCCTGGAGTACGTTTGCGGCATCTATATCGACCCGGAGAGCGGCGACATCTATGCCATCAACAATGACACCTTGAATTGGATGACGGTGTGGGGCCGTGACGCCGAGGGTAACGTGGAGCCGAAGAGGAAACTCGCCACGCCCCACACCACCGTCCGGATGTCCACCGATGAAGCCACCCAGGAAATCTTCATGACCGTCCAGGATGATCATGCAGTTTCGGTCTTTCGGAAACTGGCACAGGATGAAGAGGAGCCGTTGCGGCTGATCCAGGGCTCAGCCACCCGATTGGCCGATCCCCATGGGATCGCCGTGGACTCGAACGCGGGAATGATTTATGTCACCAATTGGGGCACGGTGGCGGATCGCCACTATGACACAGACGCGCCGACCACCCTGAATCGTGGAGAGGGAAAAGCCAACTGGCCCGTCGGGCGCGAAGCCAACATTCCGGGATCTGGAAGGAACGAGCCGCCCTCCATTACGGTGTACCGCAAGGATGCCCAGGGTAATGTCGCGCCCTTGCAAGTAATCCAGGGTCCCAACACCGGGCTGAACTGGCCGACCGATATCGCGGTGCATCCGGAACGGGGCGAGATTTTCGTCGCGAACGACACCGGGCATACGGTAACGGTTTACAGCGCCGATGCGGACGGCAACGCCACACCCATTCGAGTCCTCGCCGGTCCCAACTCGTTGATCAACCACCCGGTCGGAGTGAAGGTGGACCTGGTGAACGACGAGCTGTGGGTCGCCAATCTGGGCAGCCACTCCGCGACCGTGTATGACATTACCGCGGACGGGGATCCCACCCCGACCCGCGTGATTCGCAGCGGTCCCGCCGACTCCCGCGGGCCCATGCTCGCCAATGTCCATACGATCGCGTTCGACACCCGGCGCGAGGAAATCCTGGGCGGCAACTGAGTGGGCCACCCGCAGATTGCGGCATTCGCCAGGCTGGCGGATGGGAGCATACAGGCGACGCGGTCCATTGCCGGACAGAATACTAATTTCACACGCACGATTCACGACATGGCCTACGACCCAGTGCGGGATGAAATCCTCGTGCCCGGTTGGTATAACCTTTCCATTCTTACTTTCAGTGGGGACGCGGATGGCGACGCCGCACCGGTTCGCCAGATCATGGGACCCCGCACGCAAATACATAATCCTCAGGCTCTTGCCATCGATGCAGTCCATGGGGAGATTTTCGTGCCTCAAGGCCGCCGGGTGCTGGTCTTCGACCGGGACGCGGACGGCGATGTGGCACCCCTCCGGATCCTGGAGGGACCCGATACGGATTTAACTGCGGGCCGGCTGACGATCGACCCCGTGCACGATCTCCTGATCGTCTCGGGCGGCGACAAGCTCCAGATCTTCGATCGCACGGCTTCGGGCAACACGCCGCCGCTCCGGGTCATCACAGGCGAGGCGGCGGCAGCCGTATCGTTGATGACCAACAATCCGGAGAGCGGGATGATTTTCGGAGTCGTCCGTCCCGGAGGGCGATTCCTGGAGGAAGACTACGTCGGTGTGTGGAGCGTCTTCGATGACGGTCCCACTGAGCCTCGGTGGACGATCGGCGGCCCGGACGTCCTCTTGAAGGACGCGCGTGGAGTTACCCTCGATATCCCGAACCAGAACGTGATGGTTTCCGACAAGACCCACAACGCGATATTCACGTTCAACGTCCCGGAGGCCTTCGAATAGGTTCCGGACGGATTTGATTTGC
This sequence comes from Terriglobia bacterium, assembly GCA_965263045.1. Taxonomy (GTDB): domain Bacteria; phylum Acidobacteriota; class Terriglobia; order 20CM-2-55-15; family 20CM-2-55-15. The sequence continues at coordinate 18,846 of CBDHGK010000041.1, read as the reverse complement.
CGTCCTCTCAGACGAAACCGGCCCTTCTCCGATCGGAGCAGGGGCCGGTCTCCTAATCCTTCCAGTGACCGATGAGAATGTGTGCCAATCTTAGTTGGAAATTGAAACGGCTCCAAACCCCATGGTTTGATGGTATTGGAAGAAACAACATCAAGCCTGTAAGAGAAAGGAGCCGAGATGAGGAGTCTGTTACGTTCGGTAAAGAAACGCAAGAAGTCGCGTGTGCTGGGTGAGGTCGAGGTCCTGAGCCGGGAGGAATACTCGGGACTGGAATTGGACTCGAAGGTGGAGATGATTCGGGCGTTGATCCCACTGGGGTTGATGCACGTGGAGGAGTTGCTCGACGAGGAAGTGAAGTCGTTGGCGGGTGAGCGATACGCACGAAAGGAGGCGGCGTTGCGGGGCCGGCGACACGGGAGCAATCCGGGGACCGTGGGGCTGGGTGGCCAGCGGGTGCCGGTTCGGGTGCCTCGAGTGCGCAGCGTGGCGGGCGGGGAGATTCCGCTTCGGACCTACGAGGAACTCAGTCCGGGTGGCGCGGTGAACGAGCTACTGCTCAGACGTGTGCTGTATGGGATCTCCTGCCGGAACTATGAATCGGCCGCTGAAGCGATTCCGGGAGCGATCGGACTGTCGAGTTCGACGGTGTCTCGAGGATTCGTCCAGGCGAGTGCCGCGAAACTTCGGGAGATGCAGGAGCGGGATCTGAGTGGCGAGGACGTCGTGGCGATCTTCCTGGACGGGAAGGCGTTTGCCGACGCCCTGATGGTAGTGGCCCTGGGCGTCACGCTTTCGGGCGACAAACGCTTCTTGGGCTTCGTGGAGACCGACACGGAGAACGAGCAAGTGCTGACTCCGTTTCTCCGTTCGTTGATGGAGCGGGGCCTGGACATCTCTGAAGGCGTGCTGGTGATTGTCGACGGCGGCAAAGGTCTGCGGGCGGCGGTCAAGAAGGCATTCAGGAATCGAGCCCTGGTCCAACGCTGCCAATGGCACAAACGCGAGAACGTCGTGAGATACCTATCGAAGACCGAGCAAGCCGTGTGGCGACGCCGGCTGCAGCGGGCCTACGAGCGCCCGGAGTACGACGAAGCTCGGGCGGCGCTCGGAGAGCTCCATGGAGAGCTCGAGGAGCGAAACCAATCGGGGGCTGCGAGCCTTGAGGAAGGCCTGGAAGAGACCCTCACGTTGCATCGGCTCGGCGTGTACGGGGTCTTGGGCCGTTCGTTCAAGACGACGAATTGCCTGGAATCGGTCAATGCCCTTGTCGAGGAAAGGTGTGCGAAGGTCGATCATTGGAAGAACTCGAGTCAGCGGCAACGCTGGTTGGCGACGGCGCTCATCGACATCGAACCGCGCCTGAGGAAGGTGATCGGCTACCGTCATCTTCCAAAGCTCCGCGAAGCCCTCCAGCGAGAGCTGAAAATTGAGGCGAAGACGTCGACGAGATCGAAGAAGAAGGTTGCATGACCCATCGTGAGCCGTGGAGAGTTTCAACTAAGAATGGGCTTGACTCACCGATGACGCTTCGTGCCATTGTTTTCCGGTGCGATACTCGGCGCTTCCCGACAATTAAGGATTGGGAAAAATATCGAACTTCGCCGGGGTTTGTCCTCGACAGCAATGCCTACTATGACAAGGCCTTAGCAACCCGAGCTACGGGGAACGATCTAAAGTGGATTGATACGATCCGCGGCGCCATGGGACAGAATTATCCGGTCTTGCGGGACGGAAAGAAGGCATAGGGCTGTTGTAGCCGTGTCTGGAGGACTTTCCCGATGGCGTCACGCGTCGCGAGTCCGTCTTCGTATTTGCCTCCCCAAGTGTTGATTGGAGGTGGGGCACAATCCCCTGGCTAACCTGAAATTTAACTGCAAGTCGTTGATTCCCAGTCAGGGCCGAAATCGGCTCGATCGTTCAACCGGACAGCCTGTCCAATCCATTGGCGGCCCATGCACTGCTCCTGAGTACATGACCACAGGGCTACCGCGAACCGTGGATTCTCGAAAATGGGACCCGCACCGGTCTTCCGGTGCGGGTGGACAACGAGGCGAAGCCGAGGCGTCAGTTCAGAGAATCAACCGGATTGGCCCGCAACAAGTTTCACCCTGAATGAACCGCTCCTCTGCGGCGCGGGAGCGAAACTAGCCCGGAGTGCGGACAGGATCGCCGGCGGGCGGGATAACGAAATCGGCCCAGGGCCGCGGATCGATGACTGCTGTCCGCGTTTGTACGGTTGAACTAAAAAAGCCGGTTATCCGGCTCCAGCGAGAACAGAAATTTTCATATTCTCGCCAGCCCCGGATTACCGGCTATGGATCTCTTCCAGTTCTTAGAAGACGTACTTAAGTGCGAACTGCAAGATCCTCGGATCCTCAGACTCTCGGAGTACTCCGAAAGTGCTTTGATTGAGGCGAACGGCCGGATCCATGGGCCGGAAGCTATTGGTCAGGTTGAACGCTTCGACCCGGACCTCCACCCGCTGTGCCTCGGTGACCTGGAACATGCGGGACAAGGCCACGTCGAATTGCCATTGCTTGGGGCCATTGAGGGCGTTCCAGCCCAAATTGCCATGCGTGCTAATGGCCGGCTGCACGATCACATTCGTGTCCAGGTATCGAGCGCCGGGCCCGGTATCGCCGGTGTACGGTGACCCACCGGAGACCACGTCGGGCCGTTGGATTGTTCGGTGCTGGCCGGTCAAGGCGCGGTCAGTACCCGTGTTTGTGGCAAGTGTGGAGCCTGATCTCACCCGGTAGATCAGCGCCGTCCGCCAACCCGAGGCCAGCAATCCCAGCGTGCGATTGGCGAATTCGGGAGTTTCGGCCACGCCTCTGAGGTTCATAGTGTGTCGAATGTCCTGAACGCAATTGCCGCGATCGAAACTGCGGTCGTTGTTGATCCGGAAGGTGTCTCGGACTCTTAAACTGGTCCCGGTGGCGGCCCGGCCCCCGAAGTAACCGATGCAGTGAGACCAGGTATAGTTCCCGGTTATGGTCACGCCGTCCGCGGCGCGACGCTCGAGGGAGAGGATCATGGCGTTGTAGCTCTGGGTGTTGCCATAGTCATATTCACCCAATTGTCCAATTTGAAATCCCTCCACCGGATCTATCATGCGCAAGCGCCGCCGTAGATCAACATTGCTCCCACTCCGGGTGGAGCAATCCCGCCCTGCCCGGCCTCGGGAATCCGCCTTGAACGTATATCCTTCAAAAGTACAGTTTCCGCTCGCATCGGTTTCGCCCGGGACGAAGATTCCGTCATTGAGAGCATTCATGCCCCAGAGATGGTAAATCTGGCTTCCCGTATAGCTCGCCGACAGCATCCAGTCTGTCGCAAGCTCCCTCTGGAGACTGACATTCCACGAACCCACGGTGGTCGGCGGAACACGACCGGGCTGCGATTCATAGTCCGCGTCCCTGAACGGAAATAGCGCATCGGGGCCCAGTGATGTCGGGAATGGATTCCCGCCCTCATAGTCCAGCCATGGATTGTCGAAGCCCCCCGGCGGTGTATCGACTCTGATGTCATTGCCGAACGGCGCTTGCCCGGTCGAGTTCCCGCCCCGCAACCGCAGAGGGAATTCGTCTGTAGTGATCCCGTACGATGCCCTGAGCGATGTGCGGCCGTCTCCGGTCACGTCCCAGGCCAGGCCCAGACGCGGTCCAAAATTTGTCCAATTCGGCAGCATGACCTCCCTATTCGAAAGCTCATAACCGTCGTCGCCAGCGTAGAGCAGACCCGCCGGAGCATTCGGGTAGGTGGTGCTCACGATCCCCGCCCGGTATCGGTCGATATCGAACTGCATCACGGCCGCCACCGGATTGGTCTGATCCCGCATCGGTATGTTGGGCGCCCAGCGGATGCCATAATTGGCCGTCAACCGGGGTGTCAATTGCCAGACGTCCTGCACATACAGGTTAGTCTGGGTCTGCCTGAGAACATTGTTGGTGGGGGCGCCCTGCCTGTATTCGGACAAGCGCCCGAGGAGGAAATCCGACAGGACCAAGCCGGTCACCCCACCGTCGAACTCGAAAATGCCCGGGGCATTCGGCGTGGGTCGATAGACCAGATGCGCATGCCCCAGGCTTGCGCCGAACGAAATCTGATGGTTTCCCTTGACCATTTGTATATCGTCAGCTATCTGGAGGAAGGTGGTCCGGAAACGGGCCCTCGCGATGCTCCTGCCGCCGATGTCAAACCCGTCGCCACCCATAACTATGGTCATGAAATTCGGTACATAGGTGAAGTGATTCATAACCCCAAGATCGGTGGCGCTGAAAAACTCCTCCCCGCCGCGCTGGACGTTCGTCTTGCTGGCCGCTATACGGAACGAGTTCACTGTAGTCCCACCGAACAGAGAGGTGACGCCAAACGTGAACGCCGTGGCGTGGTTGTTGAAGCTCCGCGTGTTCGAGTTCAAGGCGAAGTCCGGGGTGTGCGATAAGGCGCTGGGTCGGTCATCGTAGTCATATATAAACCGCCCGAACATGGAATGCGCGTCGTTCACTTCATAGTCCACCCGCACAATGGCCTGCGCCAGGTCAATGTCTTCCCGTTGCCCGTAGGTAACTTCACCGCAGGGGTCGGTTGACAGCGGAAGACGCCCGGTAAGGTTCAACGCAGCGGGGCTGAAATTGGCGGGGTCTATTATATTGTTGTTGAAAAGCTCGACACCATTCGGAGCATAATCTACCGTACTCAAGTCCACTTTCTCCGGGTTACATCCGGCCTCGGCATACTCGGTGAAATCGCCGGCCAACATCGCCGCATTAGGAACGAAAGACCGCGTGTCCGCCGGGTCTTGCACTGTGATAGTGCTCTGGTAGCCGCCAAAGAAAAAGAGCTTGTTCTCAAGAACGGGTCCCCCGATCGTGCCGCCGAACTGGTTGCGCTTGAGCGTGCTGCCCGTGTCCGCAAAATACTCTCGGGCATTGAACAGGTCGTTGCGGACAAACCAGAACAGGTCGCCGTGATATTCGTTCGTTCCAGACTTCGTCACCGCGCCCACCGAAGCGGACCGCCCGTTTCGTGCGGTGAGCCCGCTGGTTTCAACCCGGAACTCCTCCAGCGCATCGGGAAACGGAAGGGGCAGGCCCACCCCATCGTAGGGAGAATAATGCTGGATTCCGTCGAGAGTGTACATCGTTCCATAACCCTGGCTACCCCCGACCGAGACTCGCAGCCTGCCGGCGAAAGACGTGTTGGAAGTCTCTCCCATGTCAACGGCGCCGCCTGAGAGCAGAATCAGCTCGGTGGCGTCCCGGCCGTTGAGGGGCAGTTCCAGCAACTGCGCGCCTTCCATCATCTGGCCGATCCCGACGGTGCGGGTCTCGACCATGGCCGCGTTCGCCTGCACCTCGATGGTTTGCGTAACCTGACCCACGTTGAGGGTGACATTGACGGTAGGTGCGCCATTGACCTGCAGGACGATTCCCGTCTGGACGAAGGTCTGGAACCCCGGCAAGACTGCTTCAAGCTGATAGGGGCCCAGTGGCAGACTGGTTAGAACGTAGGTTCCGGTTTCGTTGGTCACCGCCAGGCGACTCGCACCGGTTTCAGTTTGTGTCACTGTCACTTCCACCCCCGGGATTAATGCTCCAGTGGGGTCTTGGACGGTGCCGCTGATTTGGGCTGTTGCCTGTCCAAACGCAGTCGAACTCAGCGCAAGAACGGCGACTATGCCGAAAATCCATCGGATCGGTTGCATTTTCATTCCTCCTTGTATCCCTAAGGACTCAGATACTCAAGCTCCTCCAACCTGTGCCCCACATTCGGGACGACGGTTATGGTAGGCCAACAACCGCAGAATCGCGCCGGAACGTGCTGGCGCCGCGCGGCCAAACGGTGTTGATGGTTCACTATCCAGGTACCCTATCATAGTCAGGATTCAAACAGAAGAATTCAGAGTCGCCACCCCCAACTCTCAGATTCGAAAGGAACTAGCGGCCATAATTCTTATGTTGCAGATCCTGGAAATCCCGTGGCCCCAGCTCAAACCGAGGGTTCAGCCACCGAGACGATGCCCTTCGGCCAGCCATATTGTCCGGATGCCGTTTCATAGTATGGGTGGGCGCAGATTGTCCTCAGAGGGGCTGGCCCTGCAGCCTTCGCGCCGCACGCCATAGTTCTTGACAGCAAAGATTGAAAAACCATAGGGTGAGCAACACGAATTGTCCACAAATTGAACCCTCGGGAATGGAGGAGGATTGAGATGAAACCACGGCAGTGGATTCTAATGATCACTCTGATTTTATGTCTGTCGGTGGCCGTCGGTGCGCTGCCTCAACAAGAGCAGTCGGGCGGAAACGGGCAGGCAGAAATGATCCGGAAGGACCGGATCGTTTCCCCGGAGCCGTTACCCGCAATGGTGGGGCAGCTGCCCCCATCGCCCGCAGGCGGACCGGAAACTCTGATGGCTGCGGCCAGCGCGCCCGCGGTGGCGGGCGAAATCGCTCCAGCGAATCTGATCGCGCTCGCTCAAGGCGCCGCGCAAGCGGGAGCGGGGACGGCCCCACCCCCCCGACCGAGTGATGCGGTTAGGGCGGCCGTGGCGACAAGACCGCCGATCCGTACGATCCATGACGCCCGTCATGTGTTTGCCGCCATAGACGTCGACCCCATCCGGAATGAACTGATCGCGGGCGACGAGAATAATTTCAGCATCGTCGTCTACGACCGGATGACGAATACGCCTCCCGCCGCGGCGTTCAGCGAACCCCGACGGGTCATTCAGGGAGAGAACACCTTCCTGGAGTACGTTTGCGGCATCTATGTCGACCCGGAGAGCGGCGACATCTATGCCATCAACAATGACACCTTGAACTGGATGACGGTATGGGGCCGTGACGCTCAAGGTAATGCGGAGCCGAAGAGGAAACTGGCCACACCCCACACGACGGTCCGGATGGCCATCGATGAAGACGCCCAGGAAATCTTCATGACGGTCCAGGATGATCATGCAGTCTCGGTCTTTCGGAAAATGGCACAGGACGAAGAGCCGCCGGTGCGGCTGATTCAGGGGCCGGCCACCCAACTGGCCGACCCCCATGGGATAGCCCTGGACTCGAACGCGGGCCTGGTTTACGTCACCAACTGGGGTACGGTGGCGGACCGCTACTATGACCTCGGGGTGACAACGAGAGGTCAGGGAGACGGAAAAGCCAATTGGCCGGCCGGGCGCGAAGCCAACATTCCGGGGTCGGGAAGGAACGAGCCGCCCTCCGTTACCGTGTACCGCAAGGACGCCACAGGTAACGTCGCCCCATTGCAAGTGATCCGGGGTCCCAACACTCTGCTGAACTGGCCGACCGATATCGCGGTGCATCCGGGACGGGGCGAGATTTTCGTCGCGAATGACACCGGCCACACCATAACGGTTTACCGGGCGGATGCGGACGGCAACGCCGCTCCGATTCGAGTCCTCCAGGGACCGAACACGTTGATCGAACATCCTGTCGGAGTGAAGGTGGACCTCGCGAACAACGAGCTGTGGGTCGCCAATCTGGGCAGTCACTCCGCGACCGTGTATGACATCACAGCCGACGGAGACGCCACCCCGAAGCGCGTGATTCGCAGCGGTCCTGCCGATTCCGCCGGGCCCATGTTGGCCAATGTCCATACGATCACGTTCGACTCCCGACGCGGGGAGATACTGGGCTCCAACTGAGTGGGCCACCCGCAGATTGCGGCATTCGCCAGGCTGGCGGATGGTGGCACACAGGCGACGCGGTCCATTGCCGGACAAAACACGCTCTTCAGCCGCACGATTCACGGCATGGACTACGACCCGGTGAGGGATGAAATCGTCGTGCCGGGTTGGTATAACTTTTCCATTCTCACTTTCAGTGCGGACGCGGATGGCGATGCGGCGCCCGTCCGCCAGATTATGGGACCCCGCACGCAACTGGTGAATTCTCAGCGCGTGGCCGTCGATCCCGTAAACGGAGAGATCTTCGTTCCTCAACCTCGCCGGGTACTGGTCTTCGACCGGGACGCGGACGGCGATGTGGCGCCCATCCGGATCCTGGAGGGTCCCGACACGGGCTTGCTTGGGGAGGGCCGGGTAGCGGTCGACCCCGTGCACGATGTCCTGGTCGTCTCAATTGGCGGCGGCATCCGAATCTTCGATCGCACCGCTTCGGGCAACACGCCGCCGCTCCGGGTCATCACCGGTGGCGGTGGGGTCCGGGCTATCAATCCGGAGAACGGGATGATTTTCGCAACCGGATCTGTCGATATCGAGCCGGATCCTGAACTGCCTCCCGAAGTCCGATCCCTCCAGGGGCGATACAGCCTGTCAGACTACGTGGGTGTGTGGAGCGTCTTCGATGACGGTCCCGTTCCGCCCCGGTTTACGATTGGCGGACCGAACGTCCTCCTGAAGGACGTCCGTGGCATTGCCGTCGATGTCAGGAATCAGAACGTGATCGTCTCCGACAAGACACTCAACGCGATATTTACGTTCAACGTTCCGGAGGCTTTCCAGTAGCTTCCGTACGCCTTCGGTTTGTCGTCGTTTAAAACGAAACCGGCCCGCCTCCAATCGGAGGCTGGGCCGACTTCCCTTCCCGAGGAAGGGCGGTCTTCCTTCCGATGACGCATGGCGCTTCCTTCCCGAAAAGGCGTAGGAAAAGAACACGTATGTGATTTCATTCGTCCGCGTGCCGCTGCCCGTTCCGCCCGAGGATGCGGAGGTTGTCGCAGTCACTGAGCACATCGCTGAACGCGTTGCCACCCTGAACAAACGAGATATGTACCTCACGCCATAGTTCTTGACAGGACAGATTGCAAGACCATAGGGTGAGCAACACGAATTGTCGACAAATTGAACCCCCGGGAATCGAGGAGGACTGAGATGAAACCACGGCAGTGGGTTCCAGTGATCACTCTCATATTATGTCTGTCGGTGGCCGTCGGCGCGCTGCCGCAACACGAGCAGCTGCAGCCGGACGGAAACGGGCAGACAAACATGATCGGGAACGACCGGCTCGTTTCTCTTAAGCCGCTACCCGCACTGGTGGGGCAGATGTCACCCACGCGGGAAGGCGACCCGGAAACGCTGATGGCTGCGGCCACAGCGCCCGCTACCGCGGGCGAAATCGCTCCAGAGCATCTGATGGTTCCCGTCCAAGGCGCTGGACAAGCCGGGGTGGGATCGGGGGCTCCTCCCCGGCCGACAGAGGCGGTACGGGCCGAGGTGGCGACACGAGCACCAATCCGTACGATCCATGACAGCCGTCATGTGTTTGCCGCCATAGACGTCGACCCCATCCGGAATGAACTTGTCGCGGGCGACGAGAATAATTTCAGCATCGTCGTCTACGACCGGATGACGAATACACCTCCCACCGCAGCGTTCAGTGAACCCAGACGGGTTATTCAGGGCGAGGACACGTTTCTGGAGTACGTTTGCGGCATATATATCGACCCGGAGAACGGCGATATCTATGCCATCAACAATGACACCTTGAACTGGATGACGGTGTGGGGCCGCGACGCCCAGGGTAACGTGGCGCCGAAGCGGAAACTCGCCACGCCTCACACGACCGTCCGGATGACCACCGATGAAGCCACCCAGGAAATCTTCATGACCGTCCAGGATGATCATGCGGTCTCGGTCTTTCGGAAATCGGCACAGGACCAAGAACCGCCGGTGCGGCTCATTCAGGGGCCGGCCACTCGAATGGCCGATCCCCATGGGATCGCCCTGGACTCGAACACGGGGCTGATTTATGTCACCAATTGGGGCACGGCGGCGGATCGCTATTATGACGAAGACACGCCGGCCGTCTTCAATCGTGGCACTGGAAAACCGAACTGGCCCGTCAGCCGCCTAGCCAATATTCCGGGATCGGGACGGACGGAACTGCCCTCCATTACCGTGTACCGCAAGGACGCCCGGGGAAACGTCGCACCATTGCAGGTGATCCAGGGTCCCGACACCGGGCTGAACTGGCCGACCGACATTGCGGTGCATCCGGAGCGGGGCGAGATTTTCGTCGCGAATGACACCGGCCACTCGGTGACGGTATACCGGGCCGATGCGGACGGCAACGCCGAACCGATTCGAGTCCTCGCCGGTCCCAACTCGTTGATTAAATTCCCAGTCGGGGTGAAGGTGGACCTCACGAACGACGAGCTGTGGATCGCCAACCTGGGCAGTCACTCCGCAACGGTGTATGACATTACGGCGGACGGGGATGCCACCCCGAAACGGGTGATTCGCAGCGGCCCCGCCGATTCCGCCGGGCCCATGCTGGCCAATGTGCATACGATCGCGTACGACACCCGGCGCGAGGAAATCCTGGGCTCCAACTGAGTGGGCCACCCGCAGATTGCGGCATTCGCCAGGCTGGCGGATGGTGGCACACAGGCGACGCGGTCCATTGCCGGACAGAATACTAATTTCACGCGCACGATTCACGACATGGCCTACGACCCGGTGCGCGACGAAATCCTCGTACCCGGCTGGTATAACTTTTCTATTCTTACGTTCAGAGCAGACGCGGATGGCGACGCAGCGCCTGTCCGCCGGATTATGGGACCCCGCACGCAACTGGTGAACAGTCAGCGAGTGGCCATAGACCCCGTAAACGGAGAGATTTTCGTTCCTCAAGTCCGCCGTGTGCTCGTCTTCGACCGGGACGCGGACGGCGATGTGGCACCGATCCGGATCCTGGAAGGACCCGATACGGGGTTAGTTGGGGAGGGCCGGGTAACGGTCGACCCTGTGCATGATCTCGTGATCGTCTCGGGCGGCGGCGACCTCCGAATCTTCGATCGCAGGGCTTCGGGCAATACTCCCCCGCTCCGGGTCATCACCGGTACCGGGGCTTCGAGGATGACCAACAATCCGGAGAGCGGAATGATTTTCGGCAATGTCGGAGGCGGCGGGCGATTCGGGCTCGACGACTACGTTGGGGTGTGGAGCGTCTTTGATGAGGGTCCCGCTCCGCCCCGGTTGACGATCGGCGGGCCGAACTTCCTGTTGAAGGATGTACGTGGTATTACCCTCGATGTCAGGAATCAGAGCGTGATCGTGTCCGACAAGACCCACAATGCGATATTTACGTTCTACGTCCCGGAAGCATTTCAGTAGATTTCCGACCCCTTGGGTTTGGAATCCTTCAAAACGAAACCGGTCCTTAATCCGTCGGGGAAAGGGCCGGTTTCCCAGCCCTCTGACCTGAAACGAAACCGTAAACTGATTTCTAAAAACGGGGCTTCCGGAATTCGGAGCAGTTTCCGACCCGTCCGTCGCGTCACGGAGTAAGCGGTGGAGCGGGCCACCACAGGTGGCCCAGAGTGATTAGTCCGGGTTTCTCACCGGTTGAGCGGCAACGTAGCTTAGATATGGGACGGACACCTAATTCTCGAGCTCGGCAGTCATCACAGTGTGTTGACGGACCGAATTAGGTGTCCGTCCCACATCTCCCGCCCGGTAAGGCTTGTTTGCTGTGAGAAACCCGGGCTCCCGAACTGGTGAGAAGTTCGGGTTAGAAGTGGAAGACGGGTATCCAACCCGTGACGACATCCAACTCGAGATAATCAACGCCATTGGTGGTGGCGCTGGGCTCGCCAGCGGGCGATCTGGGAATGGCGGTGCTGTACGTCCTCTACCCAGACTTATCCGGAACCGCCCGCCGGCACCAGGAGTGCTGTGCTCAGAAAATCTCCGGCACTGAAAACACCAGAACACCCTGATTGCGCATGTCCGAAACGATGACTTCCTGTTCATTCGGGTTCAGGACCACGCCGAAAGGTTTTTTGATCTGGGTGGCCGGATTGGCCGGGATCTTGATCATGGGAGGGACGTCTCCGTTGTCGTCATAGCTCCAGACCCCGACGAAGGCACCCTCCGGTTCCATGACGTCCCGAATACCCGGCATCGCCGCAACAATGAGCCGCCGGTCGGGATAGACCTGCATCTGGTTGATCCGGATGATCTCCGATTTCTCACCGCGGATGACGGCAAATGGCGCGGCATTGCCGCTGTCGGTCCGGTTAAACATCAGGATAGCGCCCTTCTCCGGGTCTCGGGATCTCCCGACACTCGCGCCGTAAGTGCCAAAGCCGCTGTTCAGTCCGATGACGAGGATGTCATTGACCGGGTCCACGGCAATCCCGTAAACGGCTTCCAACTGGGTGTCGGGACCCTCGATGATCCGAATGGGCGCGACGTCACCGTTGGCAGTGCGCGGGTAGACTTTTATGCTGTCGCTGGTATAAGTGAAAATCTCATCGTGAATCTCGTCCACATCCAAGCGGCTGCCGATTTCCCCGGTCATGGGGCCCTGGATGGTTCGAATAGGCGCCTCCTGTCCATCGGCTCCTCCGGCAAACGTAACGATCGCTTCCGAGTAAGGGACAGGAACCACGATTTCATCGTTCACCGCGTCGTAGCGGATGTCGTGCATCGTTCGAGACAGCCTGCTGGCCTGTCCGTAGAGTGTGCGTGATGGGGGTGAGCCTCCGTCCGCCAACCTGGCGAACATCGCAATCTGCGGATGAGCCACTCAGTTGGGAACCAGGATCTCTCCCCGTCGTGTGTCGTAGCCGACGGCTCCCGGATTGCCGATCATGAGGCTCTTCGTCCCTACAGGTGCCCCTCGAACAATTCTCAAGGGCTCCACATCCCCGTCGGCCGTCACTGGAAACACCGTTACCGATGGGGTTCCCATGCTCGCCACAAACAACTCGTCGAGTCGTTCATCCAGGGCGATTCCGGGAGGATGCAGGATTCCGGTATTGGGCCCGGAGATGACGCGGAGCGGAGCGACATCGCCTTCGGCCGCAGCGTCGAACACCAGAATCGAACTGTCGCCATCATTGGCCACAAACAATTCCTGCCTTTCGTTGTGCAGTGCCATGTGGGCCGGCCAGTTCATCAAGGTATTCGGTCCTTCGATGATCCTCAGAGGCGGCGTATTTCCTGAGGCGTCCAGGGGATAAACGGTGATCGACGGGGGCTCATAGCTGCCATAGACTTCACCGGTCTCCGCATTCAGCTTGTGCACATTGCCGAAATTGCTCACGTACATCAGATTGTTTACCGTGTCCAGGGCGATCCCGTGAGGATCTTCCAGTTGGGTATCATAGCCCTCGAGGAACCGAAGCGGTTCCTCTGTACCCTCGGCCTGCTTGCGGAAAACATAGACCGCACCCCCCTGACCGCCAGAGGAACTGAACCGCCCGCCCTCCTGATTCACGACGAACAACTCCTGCCGTTCCTCGTCCGCCGTCAGCGAGAATCCCCGGATACTCCCCAGGAACCGATCCGGAGTAGCGTCGCCCCGGGCGTCGAGGGAAAATACCGGCAGGTAGGGTTGCGTGTCATTGTTGAGGATATAGATCTCCCGGGTCACCGGGTCAATGTAGACGCCGCACATCATCTCGGCTTTCGTGGTGGTTCCGGAAATAACGCGCCGGGGTTCGGAGAAACGGGCTTGCGGTGGGGTATTTTCGCGACTGTCATACTCGAGGATCTGAAACAGGTTTTCGTCCGTGACGACGAGCATGTTGTGTTCGGAATTGACGGCCACAGCGCTGAATGCAGGATTGGGATCCCGGATGAATCGCAGCGGTGCCCGCTCGATCACGACCGGCGTGCGGTCCTCCGGGTCCTGCATGGCCAGACCGGCTGCAAGGGCAACCTCCCCCGTGTCGCCCGTATCGATCAGTATCCCCTGCGCCAGCCAGACGATGAGGCCCGCTAAAACGAGCTGAAGTCGCCGGCGATTCCTGTCGCGCGAAGTCTTGGTCATTGCTGAACCTCCAGTACGTGCAGTACGTGAACCCATATATACCTGAACAATTGGTACGATTGTCCGAGCGCCGATAGTCAAAAGTCTAGCAAACCCGTGGCGTCCGATTCACCAAAAAATGGACGTCAACGATTCGTGAACACCCTTCACAGAATTCACACCTAGCAGCCCGTGGCAGAAGTCTCGCGGGCCGCGTTACGGCCAAACGGGGCCGGATTCTAGGAGACGGCGACGTTGCAATGCTCATTCATTGCGAGGAGGCGACGACAACGAAGACGGCCCCGTTTCGCCGTAACCCTTTGGGCGCAGGGGGGCCACCGACGTTTCAAACGGAGGCCGCAGGCGCCCCACAGGCTTTGTCCGGTATTAAGTAAGGCGGGTCACGATGAAAAGACATCGTTCCGCTCCTCACTTCGCGCCTGCAACCCGAAGACCCCTGCGCGCGGCCCGCGAGACTTCTGCCACGGGCTGCTAGCTGTCGCGATGGTCAGGTTCGGACCCCGTCGTCGCGTGGCCCGAGGGCCCATGTCCTGGCGATGACGGATTTCACTAGCGGCCGGTCACAGGCACCCCACCGAGGAAGATCTTGCGCCCGTCGGGAAACGTCATATCCCGACCGTTTGCCCGATTCGAACCGTCTCGCGAACGAAAACCTTCAACCAGAATTTCGATTCCAATCGGCAGTGAATTCCCGGTGATGCCGTTGCGGAACAGTGTATTGGGCGTACCCCCTTCGATCATCCAGCGCGTAGTGCTGCCGTCTGCCTCTTCGACGTCGATGTGGAACCACGAATGAGGATTGATGAGTTCCGCCCTCACCAGGGTTCCGCGCAGTTGGACCGGCTGATTGGCATCAAATTCAGCGCTGAAGGCGTGATGGGCCCACGACGGAGGGGCGACGCCGAGCAACAGAATGGCACACAGGGTGACTGCACTTGTTCGCATCTTGACTCTCCTTATTGTTCGCCTGCCGCCGCGGCCTCTTCCCGACGCGCACCAGTGAGAACATTGGTCATCGCATAATTCCCCTCGTGGCAGGCATATTCGTAGATGAGTCCGTCACTTTTCACCATCGGCGTCTGTCCGGTCCACGGCCCGGTAAACGTCGCCGGATCTTCAATCGTGAATTCGTACATAAGCGTATCAGGGTCTTCTCGTCGGAGGCGCTCCACCACCCGCAACTGTTCACCTGAGTCGGCGAAGTTGGTCCGGTCGGTGAAGTTGGTGGTCTCAACGACCAGGGTATCTCCCTCCCAGTGGCCGCGAGAATCGCCCAACCACTGACGCGTGGTCTCGGGAAGGTGCGGACGGGGATCCAGGGGTATGATCCGCACGGCATGCATATTCTCTGCGTAAATGGCGACGGTGCCGGGACTCTGGACGATCTGATAGTTGTTGTTGTAAACGGTGGGCAATATGGGGGGCCCGGTACTGGACCGCCAGATGCAGCGGTCGGTCAATTCCATATTCTCGGCGGCATCGGTAGCGTGGAGTCTGCGGAACTCGGACCGTTCCGCAGCGAGCTTCGCGGCCTCTTTGGTCAGCGGCGGAATCCGGCCGTCTGGCGGATCGATAATAATCGAAGTGCGGAGCGTTTTGACCACCGAGGTCCCGCTCTCCCACCAGAAGTCGTTATACGCGCGATCCAGATCCGTTTCGTTCGTCCCGTCTCGCCGGTCCCGGTTGGTGACCGCCAGCACATTCCTGGCGTACTCGACGGCTTCCTCTTCCGTAAAAAACTCTTTCCCGGCAAGCTCTCGAGGCCTTTCCAGTGGGGTGATCGTTGTGTTTGACCAGATTCCCTGGAGATCGGGATCACCCCAGGGAGTGTCCTGCCCCCCGAAACCGGCCAGCGGCCACACAACCATCACGATCAACACGCCCCACATTCGATTTCGCATATCAGACCCTTTCATTGCCATTCATTTCCCATTGATTGGCTGTTCCGGTGTGACCGGAGTCTCGGACCGGGCTTCACCGGTCTGGGACATATCCCGTGGGACAAGGCGCGAGCAACATCAGTCTTCCGGCTGCTTGCGGAGATGACCGTACATTAGCTCCTCGGCGAACTCCGGACACTTGAACTCCATTATCCGAGCATTTTCTTCCACCCGACGATAAAGCGGCATGCGGATCGTCCAGGGATCGGAAAACGTATTGGGGTCTTCGATCGTTGCTTCATACATCAACGTGTCCGGACTGCGGGGCGTATACCGCTCCACCACGTGCAGGGCGTTGGTATGGAAGTTCCCGGCCCGGTCGAACCAGGTCTCGCCGTTCTGAGCGGTCACATCGATAACGAGCGTATCGCCCTCCCATCGACCGTTTGACCATCCCATCCAACTGTCTGCGGGCGCCTCGGTCGGCTCCCCCATATTCACGACCCGAACCGCGCCGGCGAACTCGTAACTGATGAGGATCGTGTCCTGGCTCTGGACGATCTGAAACGGATACGGCATGTAGGTGGCCCGTGGCACACCCGGCATAAAACATTTCACTTCGGGGTCGAGCATCAGGCGATCTTCGAAGTTCCGGTTCCTCTGTTCCAACGCGGCCGGCAGGTACGGGATCAACCCGTCGTCGACGACGCCCATCCCAGGCGGCACTGCGAACTGTGCACCGAACTCGGGAAGGACGGCATGGGACGCTGCATGGGCCTCGAGGTTCCAGTTGGCCGTGTTCAGGCTCTGCCAGATTCCGTTCAGATCCGGTCGGCCGTCTGCCAGTCGCGGCGCCTGATAGGCGTCCTGCCCGGTGGCCGTGGCCGGCAACAACCCGAACCCTGTCGCAACGCACAACATGGCCACCATCAGGGTGCTTACATGAAGCGTATTCACGCGGCTATGCATAGGATCTTTCTCCTCTCGTGCAGGGTGATTTGCACCTATATTTTCGCCTACCGTTCGGAAATGATCCCTTCAAACAGGTCTGATGTCAACGGACATCCGACGGGGCTCGGGAACATCGAAACCCTCGGCAACCCACACCGGTTCTCACCCGGGATTTTCGGGGACGACGACTAGCTGCATCACTGATCGTTGATGCAGAATCCTTTCAGACCTGGAGGGCGCAGACCATGGTCGAAGAACCACAGTCTTTCTAAACGCTGTTCATTTGAGCCATGGCACGCGTTCACACCAGCAAGAACAACTGGCGATCAGACCCGGCGACGGGCATCGATTCGGCCGGCGGAAACGAGTCGATCGTGCGCGCCGGCCGAAGGCGAGAATCGGTTCTCAGAAGATTTCCGGTACGGAATACACCAGGACTCCCTGGTTGCGCATATCCGAGACGATCACTTCCTGTTCGGCCGGGTTCAGGACCACCCCGAACGGCTTCTTCATCAGGGTCGTCGGACCCACAGGGATCTTATACATCGGAGGAACATCGCCGTTGTCGTCGTAGCTCCAGACGCCGAGGAAAGCGCCCTCCGGCTCCATCTGATCCCGAATGCCCGGCATAGCGGCAACGATCAACCGCCGGTCGGGATAGGTCTGCATCTGGTTGATCCGAACAATTCCGGAATTGGGGCCACGGATAATGGCCCGGGGCGCGACGTTGCCGCTGTCGGTCCGGTTAAACACCAGGATACCGCCTCTCTCCGGGTCGTTGTAGTTCCCGATGTCGACGCGCTCGGTCCCGAAATGGCTGTTGAGCCCGACGACGAGGATATCGTTAATCGGGTCCACGGCAATTCCGTAAGCGCTCTTCAAGTGGGTGTCCGGACCCTCGATCGTCCGAATAGGCCCCACGTCGCCGTCGGCGCCGCGCGGATAGACCGTAATACGGTCGGCCTCGGCCGTGTAGGTGAAGATCTCATCGTGGATCGGGTCCACATCCAGGCGACTGCCGATCGTCCCGGTGTTGGGGCCCTGGATGGTTCGGATCGGCGCGCCCTGTTCGTCCCCACCGGCGGCAAACGTCAGGATGGCTTCCGAATAGGGGACCGGTACGACGATTTCATCGTTCACCGCGTCGTAGCGTACGTCGTGCATCGTTCGGGACAATCTGCTGTTCTGACCATACATGGCTCGAAGTGGGGCTTCTCCTCCGTCCGCCAACCTGGCGAATATCGCAATCTGCGGATGAGCCACTCAGTTGGGCACCAGGATCTCTCCCCTGCGGGTGTCGTAGCCAACGGCTCCCGGATTGCCGATCATGAGGCTCTCCGTCCCCACAGGCGCCCCCCGAATGGTTCGCAAGGGTTCGACATCTCCATTGGCCGTCACCGGGAAAACCGTCACCGATGGCGTTCCCATGCTCGCCACAAACAACTCGTCGAGTCGTTCATCCAGCGCGATTCCGGGCGGATGGATGATTCCGGTATTGGGCCCGGAGATGACGCGGAGCGGAGCAGCATTGCCTTCGGCGGACGCGCCGAACACGAGTATGGAGCTGTCGCCGTCATTGGCCACAAAGAGTTCCTGCCGTTCCACGTGGAGTGCCATATGCGAAGGCCAGTTCAGCAAGGTATCCGGTCCTTCGATGGTCCGAAGCGGTGGGGTATTTCCTGCCGCGTTCAGGGGATAGACGGTGATCGACGGGGGTTCAAAGCTGCCGTAGACTGCGCCGGTTTCCGGATCCTGGTTGTGGGCATTGCCGAAATTGCTGATATACATACGGTTGTTTGTCGTGTCGAGAGCAATCCCGTGCGGATCTTCCAGTTGCGTGTCATATCCCTCGAGCACCCGCAGGGGCTGTTCTTCACCCTCCGCCTGCTTTCGGTAGACAAAGACCTGGCCGTTCTGATTCGTGACGAACAATTCCTGCCGTCCTTCGTCCGCGGCCAGCGAGAATCCTCGAATGTTCGCCAGGTAGCGATTGGGCGTGGCGTTTCCGCTCTGGTCGGTCGAAAACATGGGCAGATAACGCTGCGTGTCGTTGTTGAGGACATAGATGTCCCGGGTGACCGGGTCGATATAGACTCCGCACATCATCTCGGCCCGGGTACTGAGTCCGGAAATGACACGTTTCGGTTCCGTGAATCGGGCTTGCGGCGGGGTATTGTCGCGGCTGTCGTACTCCAGGATCTGGAACAGATTTTCGTCCGTCACCACGAGCATGTTGTGTTCGGAACTGA